>JADKCY010000001.1 GCA_016718605.1 Lysobacterales bacterium
GATAATGGAATTGTCCCGCCCAAGATGCCGATCTGGGCTAGACCTCGGTCCAAAGCCGTACGAAATCCACGTCGCAGGGCGATTCGTTCTCCGCCAGCAGCGATGGCCAGCGTGGAGCACACTCGCATGAGCACGATCAAGCAGTACCTGGACGCGGCCACCCGTGCGAATACCGAGCGCGCGTATGCCGGCGCCACCCGTCACTTCGAAGTCGACTGGGGCGGACATCTCCCCGCGACCGCCGATCAGGTGGCCCGCTACTTGGCCGCCTACGCCGGGCGGCTCGCACTCAACACGCTCAAGCACCGGCTCGCGGCCCTCGCTCAGTGGCACCACGCGCACGGCTTTGCCGACCCCACGCGGGGCTCCGTTGTGCGCAAGGTGCTCAAGGGCATCCAGACCTTGCACCCGAGCCAGGAGAAGCGGGCCGCGCCGCTGCAGCTCACCCAACTGGGCCAAGTTGTGGAGTGGCTTGAAGACGCCGCCGCCAGGGCCGGCATGCGCGGCGATCCCGCCGGCCGGCTCCGGCACCTGCGCGATCGCGCTCTGGTGCTGCTGGGATTCTGGCGAGGTTTCCGCGGAGACGAACTGGTTCGCCTGCAGGTCCAGGACCTGCGCCTGGTCCCCGGCGAGGGCATGACCTGCTTCCTGCCGCACAGCAAGGGCGACCGTCAGCACAGCGGCCGGACCTACAAGGTGCCGGCGCTGTCGCGCTGGTGTCCCGTCGCTGCGACCTCGGCCTGGGTGGACGCGGCCAATCTCCAGGACGGCGCGCTGTTCCGCGCGGTCGACCAGTGGGCCGGCATCGCGGCGACACCGCTTCACCCCAACAGCCTGGTGCGGGTGTTGCGGCGGATCTTCCGCGAGGCGGGGCTGGCTTCGCCGGATGAATACAGCAGTCATTCGCTGCGCCGGGGTTTCGCGGGCTGGGCCAACGACAACGGCTGGGATGTCAAAAGCCTGATGGAATACGTCGGCTGGCGCGATGTGAAGTCGGCGATCCGCTACCTCGACGGCGTCGACTCGGTCGCACGTCAGCGCATCGAAGCCAGTCTTCCGCCGATCGCGCCCCCGCGCCCGGCACCGCCGGCGCCGACGGTTGCCCCGGTGCCGCCCACGACGGTGGAGGCAACCATCACCCTCACCCGGTTCACCCCAGGCGCGCGCGGCCTGACCAAGGCCCACCAGTTGATCGAGCAGATCTGCCTGCACCCCCACCAGGCGCAGCGGCTCGATGCCGAAGGCACTCACTACCGCCTGGCGATCGCCGCACCTGACGACGCGGCGCTGGAGGAAACCGTCGCGATGCTGCTCGACGAGATGCACCGGATCGCCGACAACCACCAGTGCTTCCTCGCCGTCGCCTTGCGCGACGAAGCCGGCGGCCGCCATTGGGACTGAGCTGCGCATGACGACGCTGCACGAAACCGCCTATCCGCGCCTCAAGCCCGATCCCACCGCCAAAGAACTGCAGGAGATCTACACGCCTACTGAGGCGGAGCGGCTGTGCGTGGCGGCCATTGCCACCGGCCCGGCCACACGGCTGGCGCTGCTGCTGCACCTGAAGCTGTTTCAGCGCTTGGGTTACTTCACGCCATTGGCCAAGGTGCCCGAACGCATCGTTCAGCATGTCGCCCACGCGGCTGGAATGCGTCGCGTGCCGACCGCGCGGTTGGCGACCTACGACGCCTCCGGTAGCCAGCGCAGGCACCTGGCTCAGCTGCGCACGTTTCTCAATGTTCGTCCGCTCGATGCCCATGGTCGCGATTGGCTCAGTGCCGTGGCAGAAACCGCGGCGCAGACCAAGCACATCGTGCCCGACATCGTGAACGTGATGCTCGAAGAGCTGGTACACCATCGTTACCAACTGCCGGCGTTCAGCACGCTCGAGCGCCTTGCGATCTCGGCCCGCGAAAAGGTCCACGACGCGCACTACCGCCAGATTGCAGACGCGTTGACGCCAGCGATGCGGGCGCTGGTCGACG
This sequence comes from Lysobacterales bacterium, assembly GCA_016718605.1. Lineage (GTDB taxonomy): Bacteria > Pseudomonadota > Gammaproteobacteria > Xanthomonadales > Xanthomonadaceae > Aquimonas. The sequence goes on from JADKCY010000001.1 coordinate 1,986, forward strand.
AACTGCTGCTGACGCCGCCGGGCAGTCGCCACAGCGGCTGGCATGCACTCAGGCGCGAGCCCAAACGCCCGACCAACAAGGAAGTTCGCCACTACCTGCAGCACATCCAGCGCCTGCGCGCCTTGGCCGAGCAACTTCCGCCGATTGATGTCTCGGTGCCCAAGCTCAAGCAGTTCCGGGCGATGGCCCGCGCACTGGATGCCAGCGAGATGGCCGAACTGGTCCCGGTCAAGCGCTATGCGCTGGCTGCGATCTTCATCCGTTCGCAGTACCGCAAGACGCTCGACGATGCCGCCGACCTGTTCATCCGTCTGATCCAGAATCTGGAGAACACCGCGCAGCAAAAGCTGATCGCCTACCAGATCGAACACAGCAAGCGCGCGGATGCACTGATCGGCCAGCTCCGGGAGATCCTGCAGGCCTATCAGGTCGAGGGCACCGACACCCAGCGCATGAACGCGATTGAGGGCGTGCTGGGCGCCGACATCGGCCTGCTGATGGCCGAATGCGATGAGCACATGGCCTACGCGGGCCGCAACTACCTGCCGTTCCTGCTGGCACCATACGGGACATTCCGCCCACTGCTGTTCAACTGCCTCGAAATCATGGGCCTGCGGGCCGCCAGCCAAGACCCGACCATGGTGCGCATGATCGGCGCCGTACTCGCGCTGCGCAGCCAGCGTCGGGAGACGGTAGAAGCGGCCAGTCTGGGGGTCGACGTAGCCACCGATCTGACTTGGCTGTCGGCCGCGTGGCGCAAGCATGTTCTCCCCAAGACGCTGGTGGCCAACAGTCCCGGCTCGATCCACCGCAAGTACTTCGAGCTGGCAGTGCTGGCGCAGGTCAAGGACGAACTCAAATGCGGCGACCTGTACATCCCTCACGGCGAGCGCTACGACGACTACCGCGAACAGTTGGTCGACGAGACGACGTTCGCACAGGAACTGGACGTCTACGGTCAGGTGTCGGGGATCGCTACCGACGCGGCGGACTTCGTGCAGGGCCTGCGCACGAAGCTGACAACGTTGGCCGATGCCGTCGATGTCAGGTTCCCGAACAATTTGCACGCCAGCGTGGTCGACGGGCAGCTGAAGCTCACGCGCCTCCAGGGTGCTCAGGTGACCCAGGCGATCGCCGCGGTGGATAGCGCGATCACCGAACGCCTGCCGCCGACCAGCATCGTCGATGTCTTGGTAGACACCACCCGCTGGCTCGACCTGCACGTGCACTTCCGTCCGATCGCCGGTACCGATGCGCGAGTTGACGATCTGCTGCGGCGCGTGATCACCACGCTGTTCTGCTACGGCTGCAACCTGGGACCGACACAGACCGCGCGGTCGGTCAAGGGATTTAGTCGACGACAGATTTCCTGGCTGAACCTGAAGTACGTCACCGAGGACACGCTCGACCGGGCGATCGTCGACGTGATCAACCTGTACAACAAGTTCGAGCTCCCTGGCTACTGGGGCAGCGGCAGGAGCGCCTCGGCCGACGGCACCAAGTGGAGCGTCTATGAGCAGAATTTGCTGTCGGAGTATCACATCCGCTACGGCGGCTATGGGGGCATCGGCTACTACCACGTGTCCGACAAGTACATCGCGTTGTTCAGTCACTTCATCCCGTGCGGTGTCCACGAGGCGGTCTACATTCTCGACGGGCTGCTGGCCAACCGCTCCGACATCCAGCCCGATACCGTGCACGGCGACACCCAGGCGCAAAGCTTTCCAGTGTTCGGGCTGGCGCACCTGCTGGGCATCAACCTCATGCCGCGCATTCGCAACATCAAAGACCTCGTGTTCTCCCGGCCGGAGCCGGGCCGGACATACGCGAACATCCAGGCGCTGTTCGGCGACAGCATCGACTGGAAGCTGATCGAGACCCACCTGCACGACATGCTGCGAGTCGCGATTTCCATCAAGGTGGGCAAAATCACCGCCTCGACGATCCTGCGCCGACTCGGCACCTACAGCCGCAAGAACAAGCTGTACTGGGCCTTCCGCGAACTAGGCAAGGCAGTGCGCACCTTGTTCCTGCTGCGCTACATCGACGACGTCGACGTTCGCCGAACCATCCACGCCGCCACCAACAAGAGCGAGGAGTTCAACGGGTTCGTCAAGTGGGCATTCTTTGGTGGAGAGGGCATCATCGCCGAGAACGTCCAGCACGAGCAGCGCAAGATCGTGCGCTACAACCAGCTAGTGGCCAACCTGGTCATCCTGCACAACGTGGAGCAGATGACCCGGGTGTTGGCGGAGCTGCGGCAAGACGGCGCGAGCATCAGTCCGGACGTGCTGGCCGGGCTGTCGCCGTATCGGACTAGCCACATCAACCGGTTCGGCGACTACACGCTGGACCTCAAGCGCGAGGTTGCGCCGATTGATTTCTCTCGGCGGATTCTGGAGCGCATGACCAGCTAGGGGAGCAAGATGGAAGAGTCGCACTGTGTCAGCTCCCTGCCACGCTCTCTAACCAGTTCCGCCAGCCATCGGAGACGGAAAGGGCAGAAGTTTGCCCGCGGGGGGGGGTGCGCTAGGAGCGCAACTTTCGTCGACCTCGGGAGAGCGAATGCAGGATCCTGCACTCGCCCCGCTGGCCTTGTGCGCACTCGTCGATCGTTCGCTGAAGTTCACGCTTGATCTGTCCGAGCTCCCTCATCCGCGCCTTGACATCGGCGAGGTGCTCACGGGCAAGTTGGTCGACTTCTGCGCAAGGCAGTGTTGTGTCCTCTGCCAGACCGAGCAGACTCCGGATCTGCTCAAGACTGAAGCCGAGCTCGCGGCCGCGCGTGATGAAGCGCAGCCGCTCCACCTCGGAAGCCGCGTAGACACGGTAGTTGCCATCCGTGCGCAGTGGCGGGTGCAGCAGGCCTACGCGTTCGTAGTAGCGGATGGTCTCGATAGGGCAACCACTTTCGGCTGCGGCTTCACCGATGCGCATGGACTTGACCCTGTAGCGACTACAGCCTTTAGCATGCCAAGGCATGGACACCCAGTCGAGGTCATGTGGCGGTTGTACCGCCACCGCCGAGCAGCTCGTGAGCACCCCGGATGCCGCGCTGCGGAAGATCATGGGCGCCGTATTCGCGATCAACGTGGCGCTGTTCACAGGTGAAACGCTCGCCGGGTGGTGGGCCGACTCAAGCGCTTTGCAGGCGGACGCACTGGACAGCCTCGGCGATGCGGCGGTCTACGCGCTGAGTTTCATAGCCGTCGGCAGGTCGCTCCGCTGGCGTGCCGGCGCCGCCATGGTCAAGGGCGTGATCCAGGGGCTGTTCGGCTTGGCGGTACTGGCCGAGGTTGCTCGTCGAGTTCTTGGAGGCGCCGTACCGGATGCGGGCATCATGGCGGCGGCGGCGGCGATTGCGCTCGTCGGCAATCTGATCTGCTTTGCGCTTCTATGGCGCCGCAGGGACCAGGACATCAACATGCGTTCCGTCTGGCTCTGCTCGCGGAACGACGTGATCAACAACGTCGGCGTGATTGTGGCTTCCGGCTTGGTGCTGCTGGTTGGCCATGGGGCGCCGGACTGGATCATCGGCGTTCTCATCGCAACGCTGTTCTTGCGTACATCCTTCGTGGTTCTAAGGGAGGCGCTGCAGCAGTGGCGCAGGCCCGTTGGCCCCGACAATCGGCGAACATGCGCATGACGCTGCGCGAGGCCTTCGAGCTCGAGTGGAAGATGGCGGAGCAGGCTCGCCGATTCGGCGACTTTGACGTGGCCTTTCGCCACCTCGAGCGTGCCCACATCATCGGACAGCGCCGCACCCGGCTGCATATGCAAAGCCACCTCGGAATGCTGAGGGTGGCTTGGCAGCGGCGGGACCTGCGCGAGCTTGTTGGCCAGATCACGCGCACGGTCGCGGCTGCATTGTTCTCGCGGCTCTGGGTGCCAGTCGGCAACACCGGCGGCTCTAACGTGAGCCCGTTCCGCTCTATGCCTGTACCGTCGGATCTCCAATGCTACGCAATCGACCCCGATGGCAGCGACTGAAGCTGTGCCGACGCGTCAAGTGCGCTGGCAAAACTGGTGCATGTCGGCCATTTCTGCACGCGCGCGCCAGCCCTCTTCGGCATGGAGCGCGTGGTGGTCAGCCGAGCAGGAACAGTGTCACCACCAGGCCCGCTCTCGCTGGCATTTGTGAGCGCCGAGCCAACACAACTATTGCGTCCTCCGATCGGCTGAGCGTGGCGCTGGGCTTTGAGCCCCTACCCTGTTTCTGACTGAATAACCCCCAACTGTTTGCGTACCGTGCGGCGCTTGCCGCCGCGGCTGTCATGTTTGGCCTGCGGCGGAGCCGCTGGGCCTTGACGAGCATTTTCACGTGTAATCAGTTCCCACCCTGAGCTTGCTGTCTTCAGGTACACGGAGGAAGCGCTGCAGGCCGAGGCTGACATCGCCGGCCAACGGCCACCGCTGACCGCCTCGCTCGACGCAGAGAACGTGCTCGGCACCGGCGGTTCGGCCGGTGTCCGCGGTGCTGAACGTTACGTGTCGCTGGCGTCCGTGCTGGAGCGAGGCGACAAGCGCGGAGCTCGCCCGGCGGTGGCCGATCGCAGCATCAATGCGCTTGCGCTCGTGCGGGAAGGCCGGCGTCTCGACCTGCTGGCCGAGGTTGCCCGCCGCTATCTGGCTGCCGCGGCGATGGAAGCGCAGGCGTTTATCTGGGCCACTGCGGTGGAGCGACGCGAACGCGCGCTTGAAGCTGCCGCAAGTCGCGTTGCTGCTGGCGGCGCGCCGGAGTCGGTTCGTCTGACGGCGATGGCGGCGGCCGTTGCCGCACGCGGTGTGGAACGGGCAGGCAGGGCGGCGACGCTCGACACGACTCGCCTCGCGATTCTCTGGGGCGTGACAGATCCGTCATTCTCGGTGCCGGCCCTGGAGACCGCAGAACTGCCCCAGTCGATCGAGCTGCGGGCTGCGATCGAGCGGATCGCCAACGCACCCGAGATGCGTGCCTTTTCCTCTGAGGAGCGGCTTCGGGAGGCGCGCGTCCAGCTGGCGAGGACTGCGCTATCGCCGGATCTGCAGTGGTCGGTCGGGCTGCGCCGGCTCGAGGGTGACCATGACTGGGGACTGATGGGCACGCTAGCGCCGCCGCTCGGAACGCGCAGCCGGGCCGAGCCCGGCATTCGGGCCGCGGAAGCCGAACTCGCTGCAGTCTCCTTGGAGCGGGAAGCCGCGATGCTGCAGCTCAAGGCGACGCTCGCTGACGCCCAAGCTCAACTAGCGAGCCTCTGATCTTTTCCGCCCGTAGTCGAGGCGTCATACCCACACCTACCGCAGCCTCCGCCCGCGCATGAAGCAGACCACGTTCGCCTCGCTCAACTACGCCGCCACGAAGAAGCTAACGCGCCGCGAGCGCTTCCTAAGTACAAGAACGCGGTGAAGCACCTGGAGACGCTGAAGGCGAAGGCGCGCGCGCGGGTGGAGCACCAGTTCCGGGTGGTGAAGTTCCAAGTCGGTTTCGTCAAGACCCGCGACCGCGGACTAGCCAAGAACCCCCCGCATCTGGTGAGGCTGTTCACGCAGTCGAACCTGTACCTCGCAAGGCGGAAACTGGCTGTCGCGGATCGTTGCACACGCAACAACGGGAGGAGCCCCTTCTGCGACAAAAGCGGCGAAAAACGGCCTAAGTATGGTCTGTTCTCGAACACTTCTGGGTCAGGCCGGCTGCATAAAGCGCTGCTGGCCCTGCTCAAGCGGCGGCCCTGGCTTTGATCGGAGGTTCCCTAGGGCTTGGTCTGGGCGTTGGGCGCTTGCTTGAACGTGTCACGAAGCGCGAGCAGACGCAGGGCGTTGAACACAACCAAAAGTGTGGAGCCCTCGTGGATCGCGACGGCGGGGCCGATGCCGAGCCCGAAGATGGTGGCGGGCACGAGCACGGCCACGATGCCCAGGCTCACGTAGACGTTCTGCCGAATGATCGCGCGCGTACGGCGGCTCAACCCCACTGCGAATGGCAGGTGACGCAAGTCATCGGCCATCAATGCGACATCTGCGGTTTCAAGCGCCACGTCGGAGCCGGCCGCGCCCATGGCAATTCCAACGGTGGCGTGGGCCATCGCCGGCGCGTCGTTGACGCCGTCGCCCACCATCGCGACCTTGTTGTCGGCACGGAATTTTGCGATCGCGTTGACCTTGTCCTCGGGCATGAGGTCGCCCCAGGCCTCATCGAGTCCGACCTCGGTCGCGACGGCATCGGCAACGCCCTGGTGATCGCCCGAGAGCATGATCATCCGCGTGATCCCCAGTGCGCGAAGTTCTTGTAGCGCCTGCCGTGCGCCGTCGCGCGGGGTGTCGAGCAAGCCGATGGCGCCCAAGTCCCGGTCGCCGCGCCGCACCGCCATGGTGGTGCGACCGCGTTTGCGTAGCTGGTCGATGGCCTGCGCGGCGGCCGCGCCAAGCGGCGGCACGTCGTCGATGCCAAACATCTCGCGCTTGCCGATCCAGACGGTTTGCGCGTCCAGCGTCGCGGTCACGCCGCGGCCGACGAGGTTGCGCAGATCGCTTGCGGTCGGAAGTGTGCTGCCGGCCAACCGCTGCATGCCGTCGCGGGCGATGGCGGCCGCCAGTGGATGGTCACTCAGCGATTCCACGGCAACCGCGACGCCGAGCAGGTCCGCCTCCGTGGTGCCGTCGACGGGGACTACATCGGTAATCCGCGGCCGGCCTTCGGTCAGGGTGCCGGTCTTGTCGAAGGCCATGGCACGCAGTGAACCCAATTCTTCGAGCGGTGCGCCGCCCTTGATCAGGACGCCGCCCCGCGCCGCCGGGCGATACCGGCCAACACTGCGCTCGGCGTGGCGATAGCCAATGCGCACGGACTGGCGGCCACGAGCACTGCCATGGCGCGGTAGAAGCTGTCGCGGAAGGGTTCGTCCACCACGACCCAGGCAAACAGCAGGAGCACCGCGAGGCCGAGCACCGCCGGCACGAAGATTCGTTCGAAGCGGTCGGTGAATCTTTGGGTGGGGGATTTGCGCGTCTCCGCCTCGCTTACCAGAGACACCACTCGCGCGAGCGCGCTCTGGTTCGCTGGGCGCGTCACCTCGACCTCCAGTGCGCCGGCACCGTTGATGGTGCCGGCAAAGACGCGGGCGGCCGCGTCTATCGCATCCGGGCTGCGGCGGGCGCGTTCCGCATCGTCGGCCGGGCGCTTGTCGACCGGCATGCTTTCGCCCGTCACCGGGGCCTGATTGACGGCCGAGTTGCCGAGCAGAATGAAACCATCGGCCGGCAATCGCTCGTTGGGGCGCACCAGCACGGTATCGCCCACCACCAGCTGCTCGACGGCGACGTCCTGGACGACACCGTGCCGCCGGACGGTGGCTGTGTCCGGTGCGAGTGCGGCCAGCGCCTCGATGGCGCGTTTCGCGCGGCCCATCGCGAAGTGTTCGAGCGCATGCCCGATGCTGAAAAGAAACAGCAGCAAGGCGCCTTCCGCCCAGGAGCCCAACGCCGCCGCACCGGCCGCGGCCACCAGCATCAGCGAGTCGATCTCGAAGCGTTTGAGGCGAAGGTTGTCGAAGGCTTCGCGCACGGTGTAGAAGCCGCCGAAAATGTACGCACCGACATAGGCCGCAAGCGGCAGCCATGCCGGTGCTGCGTCAACGAGCTTTTCGACCGCGAATCCCGCAGCCAACAACGCGCCGCACAGCAGCGCGAAGATCAGCTCGCTGTTCGCGCCAAACACACCCGCATGCGCGTGTTCTTCGCCCGGTTTGTAAGCATGGGCTTTGTCCGCTTTTGCAGTTGCGGCACCTTCGGCACGTTCCTTGGGGTGGTCGTGCTTGTGCTCGGTCTCGCTCACGGTGGGTGCGGATGCGTTATCGCCCACCGACACCTGCAGCTCGGCGAGCGTCGCGCGAATGGCGTCTTCATTGGTCAGTGTTCGGTCGAACTCCAGATGGACCGTGCCGGCGGCGCTGGCCTGGGCTTCGGTCACGCCTGCAAGTTCACGCAGCCGTGTTTCGATCGTTCTAGCGCGGCGCTCGTGCGCGATCCCCGTCACGCTCCAGGTGACATGGCCATAGCGTTCGCTCACGCTCGCGCCAGCGGCTTGCGCGAGCTCCCGAATCCGGCCCAACGGCATGCGGTCCGGGTCGTAGTGAATGCAGACCTGCGTCGGGCCGGTCGCGTCGGTGCGCACGTGCGCCGACTCGATCCCCGGTTGACCTTGCAGTCGGTCGAGAAGACGGGAAACGCATGCATCCTGCTCACCAGGAAGCCCTGGGAGCAGGACGTCGAGATCCAGGCGCAGTGTCGTAGTCATCGGCATGTCCTTCGAAGTGGGGTACGTGGATTGAGCCGCGAAGCCTTGCTGCGGCGATCATTGGGCCGCAGCCTCACGGTTCCTCGCGGCAAGCCGTCCAGCAAACGTCGGCAGCACCAGCAGCGTCAGCACCGTCGCCGTGATCAGGCCGCCGATCACCACCGTCGCCAGCGGTTTCTGCACTTCGGCACCGGCGCCGTGCGCGATCGCCATCGGAATGAATCCGACGATGGCCACAAGCGCAGTGGTCAACACGGCGCGCAGCCGGCTCGCGGCGCCGGCGGCGGCCGCTTCCAGTGGGGCGTCGCCGGCGTCTGCGCGTTCGCGGATGGCCTGCATGAGGACCAGGCCGTTCAACGTCGCCACCCCCGAGACCGCAATGAAACCGACCGCGGCCGACACCGAGAACGGCATGTCCCGCAGCCAGAGCGCAAAAGCGCCACCCACGAGTGCCAGCGGCACACACAGGAAGACGAGTGCGGCTTCCCGCACGCTGCCCAAGGCCATGTACAGCAGGCTGCCGATCAGCAGAAACACCACCGGGATCACGAGCAGCAGGCGTTGTTCGGCACGCTGCAGGTTCTCGAACTGGCCACCCCAAGTGAGGTAGACCCCGGCGGGCAGCGCAACCTGTTCGACATCGGCCTGCGCCTGCGTCACGAACCCGCCCAGATCGCGCCCGCGCACATTGGCTTGCACCACCACGCGGCGGCTGCCGTTGCTGCGGCTGATCTGGTTGGGCCCCTCGCTCACCTCGATGCGTGCGACCGACGACAACGGCACGATCGCGCCATCGGGCGCGGCGATGGGCAAGGCCGCGAGCTGCGCGGGATCGTTGCGGGCATCGTCCTCCATGCGGACCACGACATCGAAGCGCCGGTCGCCCTCGAAGATGACGCCGGCGGCGGTGCCGCCGATGCCGGTGGACAACGCTTCGCTCACATCGGCGGCGGTCAGCCCGTATTGCGCGGCGGCCGCATGGTCGACACGCACGGTCAGCGTTGGCAGGCCGGTCACCTGCTCCACGCGCACGTCGGCGGCGCCGGTCACGCCACGCAAGGCCTGGGCAATCCGTTCGGCCACGGCCTGCAGTTGATCGAAGTCATCGCCGTACACCATGACGGCAAGATCGGTGCGGACACCGGAGATCAGTTCGTTGAAACGCAGCTCGATCGGCTGGCTGAATTCAAACGCGTTGCCAATCTGTAGCGACACGATTGATTCCAGCCGTTCGATGAGTTCGTCCTTGCCAAGCGACGGTGTGGGCCAGTCATCGCGCGGCTTGAGCACGATCACGGTGTCGGAGATGTTCTGCGGCATCGGATCGATGGCCGCCTCCGCGGTGCCCGTGCGGGAGAAGACGGTGGCGACTTCGGGTTCGGCGGCGATCGCACGTTCGAGCCCCATTTGCATCGAGAGCGACTGCTCCAGCGAGGCCGACGGCACGCGCAGGGCCTGCATCGCGAGATTGCCCTCGTCGAGCGTGGGCATGAACTCGCGCCCGAGCGACGCGTACGCCAACGCGCCGGCGATCAACAGTGCGATAGCGGACAGCGCCACGGCCAGCGGCCGCGCCACAGCGCCGCGGATGATCGGCTCCAGGCGTCGGCGCACGGCACGCAATGCGCGCGTCTCGTGCTCGCCGTCGTGATCGTCTTTTGAAGGCGCCGGATCGCGCACCAGTAGCGCGGCCAGCGCGGGGACGACGGTGAACGAAAAAAGAAACGCACCGATGAGCGCGAGCATGAAGGTGGCCGCCATGGGCTGGAAGGTTTTGCCTTCGACGCCTTCCAGCGTGAGGATCGGCGCAAACACCAGCAGGATGATGAGCTGGCCGAACGCTGCGGGACGCACCATCTTGCGCGCCGACGCCATGGCTACCTCCAGGCGCTCCCCGGTGGTCAGCGGCCGTCCCAGCGTGGCCCGTTGCCGGCTGAGCATCAGCAGGGTGGCTTCGATCACGATGACCGCGCCGTCGACCAGGATCCCGAAATCCAGCGCACCCAGGCTCATGAGGTTGCCGCTGATGCCGAACCGGTTCATGCCGATGACGGCGAACAGGAACGACAGCGGGATCACGAGCGCGGTGATCGCGGCCGCGCGGAAATTGCCGAGCAGCAGGAACAGCACGACCACCACCAGCAACGCGCCTTCAGTGAGGTTCTTCGCCACCGTCCTGATCGTTGCGTTCACAAGCTCGCTGCGATCGAGCACGGTCTGCGCCGCGATGTGCTTGGGCAGGGAGCGGTTGACCACCGCCAGTCGCTCTGCGGCCGCCTGCGCAACCGTGCGGCTGTTGCCACCTGCGATCATCAGCGCGGTGCCGAGCACCGCCTCGTGCCCGTCGCGGGTTGCACCACCCAGACGCGGAGCGCGGCCGATGCCGACGCTGCTGACATCGGCGACGCGAATCACCATACCGTCGCGATTGGCCACGGGTGCCTGCGCAAGATCCTCCGCGGTCTGGGCCAGCGCGTCGGTGCGGACGACGAGCCCTTCGCCGGCACGTTCAACAAAGCCGGCGCCGGACTGCACGTTGGCCCGCTCGAGCGCGGTCACCAGATCGTCCAGTCCGAGGCCATATGCCGCCAGGCGCGCAGGGTCCGGCCGCACCGCGTATTCCTTGACATAGCCTCCGATGGTGTCGACGCCGGCGAGCCCAGGCGTCGAGCGCATCTGCGGCGCCACGATCCAGTCCTGCACGGTGCGCAGGTAGGTGGCGCGTTCCTGCGCAGTGACCAATCGGTCGCCCTCGGGCGTCAGGTAGCTTTGGTCGGCCTGCCAGCCCGGCGTGTTGTCCGACACGGCGGCGGCGGCATCAAAGGGGACATAGTCGATCGTCCACATCAGGACCTCGCCCAGCCCTGTGGTCACCGGCGACATCATCGGACTGGCACTGTCGGGCAAGTCGTCTTCGACCTCGCGCATGCGCTCGGCGACCTGTTGCCGGGCGAAGTAGATGTCGGTGTCGTCGGTGAAGATCGCGGTGACCTGCGAGAACCCGTTGCGCGACAGCGAGCGGGTGCTGGTGAGTCCGGGGATGCCGGCAAGGGCGGTCTCAAGCGGGAACGTGACCTGGCGCTCGATCTGCCCGGGCGCGAGCGAGGGCGCGATGGTGTTGATCTGCACCTGGCGGTTGGTGATGTCCGGCACCGCGTCGATCGGCAAGCGGTTGAGCTCGTAGATGCCCACGCAGGCGATGAGCGCGGCGATGAATACCACCGCCCAGCGGAATTGAACCGCTGTCTGGATCAGGAGATTGAACATGATCGGCGCCTCAGTGGTCGTGCCCGGCTTCGCCCTTGGCGAGCTCGGCTTTGAGCAGGAAGGCGTTGACGCCCGCGATACGTTCGTTGCCCGACAGGCCACTGAGCACTTCGATGCGACCACCTGCACGCCGACCGGCAAGTACGGGCGTGGCACGAAACCCGGTATCGCTCGCCACGAACACCACCGACCGTCCCTCCACGGTCTGCACCGCGTCGGCGGGCACGGTCGCGGTACCCGACTGTGCGGACACGACGACCACCCCGGCAACGGGCGACCCGGCCGGCGGCAGGTCGGCGGCGGCGCCGGTGGCGCGAACGAGCGTCGCCCCTCCGGTCTCGCTGATATCCGCCGCGACACCGACCACCGTGGCATCGAAGCTGCCGCGCGGGCCTTGCACCTGCATCGGCATGCCGGCGGTGATCTGCGCGGCGGCGGCGGGCGACGCGTGGAACACCAGCTCCGTCTGCGCAGGGTCGGTCACTTGGGCAATTAATGCCCCGGCCGCTACCACGCCGCCCGGCGCCACGCCGACACTGCCGACGATGCCGGCGATGGGACTTGCGATCGTGACGCGTCCGGAGGCGTCCGGTGAACCTGCGGTCTGCATCTGCGCGGCGGCGGCGCGGGCCGTGGCATCGGCGGCGAGAGAGCGCGCCCGCGATGCTTCCATGTCCTGCCGCGAGACGATGCCCTGCTCCAGCAGCGCCTGATCTCGCGCATGGACACGCCGGGCCGCGTCCGCACCGGCGCGGGCCGCGTCCACGGAGGCCCGCAGCGTCGCCGCCTCACCGCTCGCGAGGATCGCCAGCGGCGCATTCGCCGCCACACGATCGCCCGGCGCCACCAACACCCGTTCCACGCGCCCGGCGACGGACGTCGCCACCGCAGCGCGACCACCGATGGCCGCTTCCACCCGCCCGCTCAGACGGATCTCGCTGCCGCCGCCCCGGCCCACCGCAACCAACTCGATCCCTGAGGCGGCCAGCTGCTCGGCGGTGAGTGCGATCACACCTTCTTCAGCGTGACCGTCTGCGTGCGCTTCGCCGCCTTCGCCACCTTCTTCGTCGTGGTCCTCTTCGTTGTCGTGGTCATCGTGCCCTTCGCCTTCCTCCGCGTCGTGGTCAGCGTCTGCATGTGTGTCGGTGTCGTGCATTGCCGGAGTCTCGGAGGATCCCGGTGTCGCGGTCCAGCGGGCGAGGCCAAAGCCCAGCGCCAAGACCAGTCCAAACGCTGCAGTCAGCAGCAGCCGTCGTGTCGTCGTATTCATCGGGCATCCTCAAACGGGGCGCGGCCATCGAGGCGCGCAAGATCGATTTCGGCGAGAACACGCGCAAGGCGCGCATCCACGACGGCATTTCGGGCGGCGATCAGCGTCGTGCGCGAGGCGCGCAATTCCAGCTGCGACACGCGTCCGGCATCCACGCCCACCCGTGCCAAGCGGTAGGCTTCCTCGGCGGCAGCGAGGCCGGCGTCTGCTGCGCGTGTGCGGCTCGCAGACGCGGTCAGCGTGGCCTCGGCCCCAATCCGCTCGGCATGCGCCTCCTGTTGCTGGGCGGCAAGCCGGGCCTGGGCGGCACGCTCCTGCGCGTAGGCCGCGCGAATCCCACCGCGGTTGCGGTCGAACAGCGGCACCGAGAGATTCACGCCGATCGTGAACGCATCGTCATCCGCGCCGCGAAAGCGGCGGGCGCCGGCCGACACGCTCAGTTCGGGGCGAGCGCGGCGCTGCTCCACCGTCACACGCGCGTTCGCTGCATTGACCTCGGCTTCGGCTAACCGCACGGCCAACGGCGCGTCGCTCGGGTGCGCCATCGAGCGCGGCTCGCGATCGAGCAGGCTGTCGCCCAATGCGCTGACGCGGTCGAGCAGCGCGAACGCGGCCAGGCGGGCGAAGGCACCGTCCCGCATGGCGCGGGCGGCATCGACCGAGGCGAGCGCGGCCTGCGCCTCGCTCGCTGCCTGCACGCCGCGCAAGCTGGCCTCACGGCCTTCCTGCACCAGGCGCGCGACGGCATCGGCGTCCTGCTCGGTCAGCGCCAGCACCTCCTCGGCCAGCTGCAGCCGACGCGCCGCCGCCTCGGCGCCGGCATAGGCGAGGGCGAGGCGGCTGGCCGCCCGCCAGCGCATCTGCTCACTACGCAGCTCGGTGGCGTCCGCCTCGGCACGCGCCGCGGCGATGCGGGCGCCGCGTTGGCCGAACAGTTCCAGCGGTTGGGTCACGGAGAAGGTGGTCTCCCCGCCACCGAAGCCGCTGTAGGGCCCATCGCCGAGCACGTTCTCGGCCTCCCAGCCCAGCGAGGGATTCGGAAGGGCATGCGCCTGCGCGGCCTGCGCTTGCGCAGCGTCGGACAATGCGGCCGCCTCCATGGCAAGCGGCATGGCATCCAAGCGCGCAAGCAGGGCGCCGTAGGTGGGAGTGGCGTACGTGGGATCGGCGGGATCGGCTGACAGAACAGGCGAAGGCAACCACGCGAGCGCGCAGACAGCCACCGCCAGACCCGCCGCACGACGCGGCAGGAAACGCGAAAAAGACATGGGACACTCCAGGGATCGATTAAAGACGGAACAGCCCGCAGCGCGGGCGCCTCGCGTCAGATCCGTGGTGGCCTAAAGAGTCCATCCGACACATTCGACACGCGGTCGGCATCGCGCCCCATGTGCGGCGCCCCGCCCGCACCAGACGCATCGGCAATCGCCACTTGGGCGGTGACGTGCGCGATCGTGTGGTGGCAGTGGTTGTGCCCGCACACACCATGGCCGTGCTCATTGGAGCGCAGCTCCTCCGCCGACGGCGCATCGAGGCTTGCCTCGCCCGCGTGCACCGACGGGATTTCCGCCGCACACGCGAACGCGTCCATCACCGGCGCGATCAGCATCGCCGCCAGCAGCAGCATGGCGATCTTGCAGACGAGGTGGCGGGGAATCAGGGTCACGGAATCAGCATAGGAACGGGGCGGGGTGGATACAATTACATACAGGACGACGGCCTGGTGCAACGGGGTCACATCGGCTTCGCGTACAGACGCCACGGCGGCACAGGGACAACGCTCGCGCAGGCCTCACGTCACGTCACGTGCCCGCCCCGCGATCACCAATTCGATCTGCGGCGGCATCAGGTCGACCGACAGCGGCACGGCCTCCGCAAGACCTTTGAGCGAGACCTTGGCGCGGCGCGTCCACGGCGAAACCAGCTGGCCTCCCGACGTGCCGCTGCACACGTACAGGAACCGTTGCCCACGCGGACCGTTGACGTGGCTGCCGGAGCGGTCGAACGTGTCGTCGCGCACCTTGAACGTGATCGATGCGGTGAACGCCAGAGCGTCGTCCGCGGCAAACTGCACATGGTCGATGATGCGTCGGGGTCCTGAACGGTCTGGTGATGATCTCGTTCCTCCGGCGACTGCGCGACGACGGGATGGCGCTCGCCGCTGCCGTGTTCAAAGGCGCGCTCGGGCGACTCCGGCGAGTGCTGATGACGGCCCTCGTCGCATCGCTGGGCTTCGTCCCGATGGCCTTCAACGTCGACGCGGCCGCCGAGGTGCAGCGGCCGCTTGCGACGGTCGTCACCGGCGGCATCCTCTCGTCGACGCTGTTGACGCTGCTTGTACTGCCGGCGCTGTACCGACTGGCGCATCGTCGAGCGGCCGGGCCGTTTCCAGAGGACTCAGCGGGTGCCGGGTAGCATGGGCGCCACGTTGGCAGCTCTCGGAGGAACGCCTTGATGGACCAATGGTGGTCGATCATCGGTTTGGCATTGTTGCCTGCCGCTGGAAACTTCACAGGCGGGCTGATCGCCGAGTTCTGGAAGCCCTCGCCCAAGGCGCTCGGCATGGCATTGCATGGGGCTTCGGGTATCGTGATCGCGATCATTGCCCTGGAGTTGCTTCCCGAGTCGCGAGGTGCGCTGTCCGGATGGGGGATCGGCGCGGCATTCATGGTCGGTGGTGTGCTCTACATCGGCATGGAAGCCATTGCTGATCGCCTCACAAGGGGCGAAGCGAAGCAGGCGGGGTCCCGGATGTGGATGATCTATGGAGCAGTGATGGTCGACCTGCTCAGCGACGTGCTGATGATCGGTGCCGGTGGCGCAGTCTCCCTTTCACTGGCGCTGACACTCGCCGCCGGCCAGGTGCTCGCCGATGTACCGGAAGGCTTCGCGGCCGCGGCGACTTTCCGCGCGAACAACGTGCCGCGCCGCCGTCGTATCCTTTTGATGGCGTCTTTTGCGATTCCGGTAGTGGGCGCCGCCGTCTTCGCCAACGCGGTCCTTCGGGGCGCGCCGGAGATCTACCGGTTCGGTGCGCTGGCAGTGATCTCCGGCATGCTTGCCGTTGCGGCAATCGAAGACATGATCGGCGAGGCGCACGAAGCCGCCAAGGACAGCAAGCGATCGGTGTTGGCGTTCACCGGAGGGTTCGCCTTGTTCGCGTTCGTTTCTGCTGCGATTGGGGAGTAACTGAAAGCGTCTTTCCGACTGGGGCTGTATGGGGCGGCGAGCGAAAAATGAATGCCGGACATGCGCTGATAGCGTTGGCTCTTTGGCTACAGGCGAAAATTTGGATGCTGCGCTAGAGCTCGACCGCCCACCTTGCTGGAACCAGTCAGGAAAACTTACTCCTGGAACAATAGCTTGGGCCGGTGGTGGCCTGTTTTTACACGAATCCCTGCCGACCCTCGGTTTGGGTGCGCGGTCTTCCGACATCGTTGTATGTGCTGCTTTCGGTGTAGGTCTGAACATCCAGCAGGGTGGCCACACTCAAGGGACGACCGTAGGCATCGAAGCTGTAGGTCCGCGACCAGGTCGCCTCATCGGCGCTGCTGCGGTTTCCACTCCAACGCACCGACGCCCTGCTGGCGGTGTCGTACGCCACACATCGGTCACCTGCGGGCTGCCGCTGACCCGCTTCCAGCGCCGGCCCAGGGCATCAAAGTGCTGCAGTATCTCTTGGTTGCTGCCATCCACCGCGCGAATCAACTCGCCTGCGGCGTTGTAGGCGTAGTCCTCGACACCGCGATCCCGGTCGAGCAACTTCACCAGCCGACCGTGGCTGTCGTAGCGCTGCTCCACCACGATCTCACCGCGACCGGCATTGCGCCGGGTATCGTATTCCTCGGCATACTGTCGTCTACCTCTTTCTCTTGGGCATCGGGATATTCCCGCGACGCTTCAGCCCTTCTTTTGGAAGAAAAGATAATTGCCCCGCCTTCACCATCGACTCGAGTAATGGTTGTGCAACCTTGGGGTTACTCAAAACAGCCCGGATCAACATCCCTTGATCTATTTCTTCACCATTCTTTTTCCTTATAAGCATTTCAATAACTTCCGGCGAATCCATCAACCCCATCATTGCCTGTGTTTCTGGAGAAATGGCGTCCTCCTTGCGATAATTTGGAAATGTATACGAAGTCAACTTGGCGAGTTCTTGAAACTGATTATCTGGGCGCGAAGGGTCGCGTTCCAAGTGCTCGAGATATGAACAAAAATCCCCGGCAAGCGACTTCAAACCAGATGGGGTGTTGTCATATTCAATACACCGTAAGCCCGCAATATCAAACGGGGTTCGAGGGCCTGACCTATCTCTGATGATTATCGTCCCAATTTTACAAGCATGACGAAGTCCAAGCTCATAGAATACATTCGCGTTTGGATAAGTTACATCCGCAACAACCAAATCAGCGTGCATAATTCTAGTAATAATATCCGTCGTAATAACGCCTGGAACTGACACTTCGTCAGCACGCATTACCTCAAGCCCTGGGCGTGCTCGGAGAATTGCTTCGCGAATTAGATCATTGTAACGCGCTCTCAAGTCAGTGGACGAAACACGAACGCCGTCAAAAAACTGTTCGCCAATTGCCATTACAACAAAACAGGTCTTATACACGAAAAATCTCCTTGGAATTCACCGGAATCCACAAAGACAACTCAGGAAACCGAAAGGCACACTTAAGGTCGCGTTTTCTTTGGGTATTTCTCCAAATAGACCGATCGCTCCTCTAAAGGAATCCAATCCTTTTCCATCAGGCGCGCCACAATGGCCCGTGCAGAACGTTCAAGCATCGCCGCCAAGTCCTCAATGGTTCGACCTTGCCTTAAATCCAACCCCGTAATTTTGTCTCATCTTCTGGCTCCACTGAAAACCCGACATTAACGGATTTTACCGGCGGCAATGTTCTTCTCACGGCGCTTCTGCGCCCTTGCTACATCGTCGTTGGTTTTTGACTGGTCGCGTTCGACAGTTCTTGTGCTACCGTGAGTAACGCCAGACCCAGTGATTTTCTTACTCGAAAACGACACCTCATTCAGAACTTTGCCAGTTTCAGAATCGATCATCTTAAGAATTACGTCAACGACACTATCTTTCCGCATCTCAAATTCCTTTTCGCGATCATCGCCTAGAAACAATCAGCCAGCCATCAAATATCCACCAAGCTCACCGTCAATAACCTCGAACTCAAAGAACGGCGAGGCTCCATCCGTCTTTGAGACATCAAGAATTGATATGCATGCACGCTCCGGCAGAATCCCGAAATCCCACGGGTTTCGACCATGAGACACCCTCTCCCTCCACTCGTTTATTTGGAAGGCATCTAGATGAATATTCGGGATTTTCTATCGTCAGTCCCAACGCACTCGCGCGTGAAGCCTCCAAAAGCACTTCGGAACCGATCCATGACTCAGCAACTTTCTCACTGGTCAATCCGCCAGATATTTTGCTGACGGACACGATCTGGTACTTCCCCACGAGTCCATCCACCTGCTCTACGCAATGGCATCTATCGATGCAAGAAACCTGCGAGAATGGAGCTAGGAAAAGCATCAAAATCAAGAAAATCAACCTCACCATTTCTTGTAGACTCCATTTGAGTAGACATTCCACTCTGCCGCGCGTCTATTTATCATCCCTGATTGACAGACCCTTGAGTATTTCCACGCTTTCAAGCGTCCTCAATGGTCGAAAAAATCAGTTGTCACAGTCGGACTGTTCATCATTTTTACTACTGACGAGCTGCCAAAGTTAGACCCAATATTGAAGGCAAGCATGACAGCGGCATCAAATTGGCGCTGCGTTACATTTCCATCAAGGACAGAATTCACATACTTCACTGTTTGCGCCAAATCTTGGGAAAGTAGCGTTTCCGCTTCAACTTGAGTGATTCCATTCTTGTATATTTCCCATTCGCTTTGATTGATTAAATGTCCATATCCTATTGTGGCGCCCGGAACCCATGATTCAATGCCTAAGGATGTTTGGTCATCGGTGGGCTAAGACGGCGCTCTTCCATCTCGCGAAGTAGTCCAAGCCCTTCATCGCTTACGCTCATTTTATGCACCAACTCATTAAACGCCCACCCCATCGCCGCCGTCACCGCCCCATTGGCAAACTTCCCCCCACTCAGCCGTGAAGCCGTTCCTCCGACGAGGGCGCTGGCGGCGACTTGGGCGAGGTCGCTGTCGAGGTTTTCCGTCAGCGGTCCGGCCAGTTCCGAGAAGCCTGCGCTGGCGAAGCCGCTGCCGAAGCTGGCACTTGAGTTCGCTGCTGACGCCGCCGACGACGCCGTGGGCGACGATTTTGGCGGTGCGGCCGATGGTGGTGAGTTTGCCACCTTTGCTGGCCCATTCGGCGGCTTTGAAGTAGGAGCCGACGGCGTAAAAGGCCAAGGCGGTATAGGCACCGGTCAGGCCGCCTTTGAGGCTGCTGCTTTGAATGGCGCCGGACGCAAAGCCACCTGCGGCGACCGCAAACAGTGCTTGCCCTGCGGTGACGGAGGTTCCCCAGAATCCCCATGCAGCGCCCGCCGCCGTCCCGCCGCTGTACACCGTGATTGCAATCGCCGCCACGGTGCGCAGGATTTGGCCGACCGACATATGCCCGCTGGGGTCGGTCAGTGACAGCGGGTTGTTCAGCACGTAGCTGTAGCGGTTCAGGCCCTGGATGCCGGCATCCAGCAGGACGTCGGCTTGCAGGAAGCGGCCGATCTGCGGGTCGTAGACGCGGCCGTTCATGTGGATCAGGCCGAACACATCCAGCATGTGGTGGCCGGTAAAACCTTGCCGGGTGCTGCTGGGAATGCTGCCCAGCGGGCTTTGCCAGGCGGTGCTGCTGCGGCGGTTGCCGTGGGCATCAAAGCTCATGCGTTCGACAATGCCGCCGATGTCGTTGGTCACCGTGTCGACCGAGCCCAGGGCGTCGCTGAACAGGTAGTGCCGGGGTGAAGTTACCTGGGTTGTCTGCGAACCAGCTTTCGATGGCCACCCCGCCAATATGACGGCGTATTTGCGTGCGGCTGCCGCTCTGGATGAATTCGACGTTGCCGACCCAGCGCGTGGTGGTGATCTTTTCGGCGACGGTCTGCACTTCCTTGATGCGCTCGCCTTCCGGGTTGTAGCGCAGTTGCAGTTCGGCGCTGGGCGCGACGCCGCCGACTCGGGCGGCGCGCAGTTCGCCCAGGCCGCTGTAGTCGTAGCTGCGATCCGTGGCGGTGGTGCTGCCTGCGGCAAAGCTCATGCGACCGGCACCGTCTGCAGGTGGGCGCGTCCGCCGATGCTGCTGACCGCATGCGGGCTGGCGCTGGCGTTTTGGTCGGTGGCGTTGCAGTTGTCCAGGCCGTGGGTAGGCATAGACCACGCCATTCTTGCTGCACAGGTTGCCGAGTACGTCGTAAGTCAGGCTCAGCGTGGTGATCGGGCTGCCGTTGTTGAGGCGCAGTTGCACGGTTTTCAGGCGGTTGAGGGCGTCGTAGGTGAAGTCCTCGCGATGCGCGATGCGGCGGTCTTCGCGCCATTCCAAGCGTCCAATGGCGTTGTACAGATAGCCAAGGTTCTGCAGGCTGTTGCCGCTGCCGCTCTGGATGTCGGTCAGCCAGCCGCGCTGCGGATCAAAACTGCGGCGGATCGCCAGATTGTCGCTGTCGCCACGGCGCCCAAGGTCACCTGACCGCGCGCATTCATCTGTCGCACCCGGTTGTAGGCGCCCGACCGCGAGTAGTGATCACGCAGCGCTTCCGGATAGCCTTTGACGGTGTAGGTCTGCTCCAGGGTTTTGCCGCTGGCATCGGTTTGGGTATACGGTCTGCCGACATCGTCGTAGGTGCTGCTTTCGGTGTAGGTCTGACCATCCAGCAGGGTGGCCACACTCAAGGGACGACCGTAGGCATCGAAGCTGTAGGTGCACGACAAGGTCGCCCCATCGGCGCTGCTGCGGGTTTCCACTTCCAACGCACCGACGCCCTTGCTGGCGGTGTCGTACTGCCACACATCGGTCACCTGCGGGCTGCCGCTGACCCGCTTCCAACGCCGACCCAGGGCATCAAAGTGCTGCAGTATCTCTTGGTTGCTGCCATCCACCGCGCGAATCAACTCACCGGCGGCGTTGTAGACGTAGTCCTCGGCACCGCGATCCGGATCGAGCAACTTCACCAGCCGACCATGGCTGTCGTAGCGCTGCTCCACCACGATCTCACCGCGACCGGCATTGCGTCGGGTAAAACGCAGACTGCCTTGCAGATCGTATTCGTAGCTGACCGTCAGGCCCAAGGCCGCACCATTGTCGGGATTGGCCTGGCGCTCGCTGAGCATTCTCGTGAATTTTCCTTGTGGGCCACTCGAACTCTGAAAACTATTTCAATACCGCCCTATCCATGTTGTCCGCGAGAGAGCACGCCCTCTTCAGTCTTCCCCAGTCGCCCGGAACTTGGAACCCGTCATCTAGTGTTTTTTGCTGCTGCAAGCGATAGAACTCTACAACGGAACGGCAATCCCCTTGCTCTGCGGAAAGCAAGAGAAAGAAGAAGTGCTCGATAAAACTGAAAGACTTGCTAGTCGCTGTAGTACAACGATAGTTCATACGAAGCATCAGAGTTGCCATTAACGGCGCTTCTTCGAAGTTCCAAGATTTCTTCGGTGTTATGTGATCTGACCGCCTCAAGCTCATCCCAAGTCTGCGCGAGTCCGTCAAACGGAACCAACAGAAGAAACGTCAACGCTATCTCTTTGGTAAAATTGTGGCCCATTCTCCGACTCCTTCATTCTATTCTGCGATTGGAATAATGTGTCCTGCAGAAACAGTCAGTGTTCCGATTGGCGCAATAACTCTGACGCTGAGGCGATGGGCGACGTACTGCGCAAAACTCAGAGGAAAATTCCAGGTGGATCGACGAGCAGGTATCGCATACCGTAAGTACAACAACTACCCCAAGGTGCATGTTAAGATATCATTCCTCAATGAATCTTGAGAGTCTCTCTCTATCCCACCTGTGTTCGGTTTTCAATTCAATAGCCAAAGGCCGTAAATCATATATTATTGATCCGCCAACTTGCCTAGTGAAACCGAAACAGAAAATACCGACTGCAACTGATTACCGTTAGACGCTGCCACGTTGACGACAACGTAGCTCACCGTCATGCCCAAGGTTGCTACGTTATCAGGCTTGGTCTTGCGCTCGCTGATCATTCTGGTAAGTTTCTTGAAAGTCAATCGAAGCCGGCCAGTGTAATGCGGGTGTTCCGCGCTATGGTTCATTGCTGCCAACTGAATAAATCTCCAATAGTCCAATCTTACTTGTCAAGAATCCACCTCCGACAAGACTGCCGCTGTAAGCGCGAAACTTCCCTTTGATATACAATCGTTGTCTTCTCCCAAGCGCCTCTTCAATCTCTGAGGAACCAACGGCATCAATATAGTGTTTCTTTCTGTGATGTATGCCATCGCACGGAAATATGTGTATTGCGCCGAGTGTGTTTTTTTCCTGGCAAATAACAAGGTAAACATCTTCACCATCGTGCGCCTCAGGATTTTCGATCAGGCTCAGGACTAAATGTGTCGGGAAGTCTTTCGTTGTTGCCATGATGTGAACAAAATTGCGAACAAGATCCCAAAAATAGGGTATGCTGGTTTCATCTTTTTCGTCCAGTCAATCGCAATTTGTTTTAGCATGCGGAGAGGATATTCCCGACACCAATTCTATTACTCAACATTTTCAAAGGCAGCATTTCCGCCGACAATATAACTCCAGTTTTTGAGGCGTCGTTTCTGAAAGAAATGATTACTGAGACCGCCATGCGGCGGGGAATTCTGGAGCTTGTCGGCATCGACTACGGTAGTGACGGGCCACTCAAATTGTAAGCTTCAATCACACCCCACAAAAATGGCTCGTCCGTTTGAATGGTTTGACTTAGGTCTTTAAATCGACCTTCAACTGTTAGCAGCGCGGCACCTTCCGGAATCTTCTTTTGGACAAGATCCACCATTAGTCTTACGCCGTTAGAGTAGTTGAGATCATCGCAATCACTACGCGTGGAGGAACAGCCCATATCCATGATCCCCAGAACGGCAGACGGCAGCCAGCAATGATTACCGTTGCACCATCAAAAGATGTTGGGCTCGCCAACAATGCTACCAGGCTGCTCTGTCGTGGGAAATCGTCTCTCGCTGGCGCGTTTGCGAAAATCGCAAGAAAGATAAACGCGAGAATACTTTTCTTGGCCATCCCGATTGCCCTGTTGTTTCGAACGGTGGTGGCACCTTGGTGGCGATTAGGTCAGCGGCTATCACCACCAACTCGAAGCGCCTTTACATCATTTCGCGCCGATCCTCTGGCACAACGCATTGCGCTGCAACGCCTCCAGCCATTCCGCGTGTCACGGTGCCACCTTGCGTTTGATCAGCCGCGCCAGTGGTCTTGGCAGTTTGCCGAGGGAGCCTAGCAAGCTGGGCAGCAGGCGCAGTTTCAGGCCGGAGAAGGCGCTGGGAACGACGGCTTCGATCAGGTGTGGTCCGGGGCTGCGCAGGGCGTTTTCCAGCGCGATGCAGAACGCCTCGGCGGTTTGTGCGCGCACGGAGTGGACGCCCAAACTGTTGCCGAGTTGCACGAAGTCGATGCCGGGCTGGCTGAGGTCGAGTTGCGAGCGCGCCTTGTCGCCATTGCCGCTGGCACCAACCCGTTGCAGTTCGACGTTGAGGATGGCGTAGGAGGCGTTGTTGAAGATGATGTTGGTGACGTTCAAGCGCTCGCGCGCCATCGTCCACAGGGCTTGAATGGTGTACATCGCCGAGCCGTCTCCGGCCAGGGCGATGACCGGGCGGTCCGGGCAGGCAATCGCCGCACCGACGGCATTCGGCAATCCCTGACCAATGGCGCCACCGGTCAAGGTCAGCACATCGTGGCGCGGCGCGCCCGCCGTGAGGCTGGGCAGAAACACACCCGAGGTCTGCGCTTCGTCGACAAGGATGGCGCGCTCGGGCAGTAGATGACCGATGGCCTTGCAGACCTTTCGGCGGTCAAGCGTCCAATCGGTCGGCCGGGGCGGGCGGCGATCTGCAACACGGCTTGTGCATCGTCGCAGGCCAGTTCGTTGCACAGGCGCTGTAGGCTGGATTCGGCATCCTGCTGCGCGCTGCTCCAGGACATGCGCGGTGCAGCCGTCGGGGGAGTAGGTCGCTGGTCTTGCCGGGGTAGGCGAAAAACGACACCGGCGATTTGGCATCGACCAGAATCAGATGCTGATAGCCCGCCAATTGAACGGCGGCCAGTTCGGCGAGATAGGCGATACGTTCAACCGGCGGCAGGCCCGCACCGCGTTCGATGCGTGTGGGAAACACCTCGGCAAACAGCTTGACGCCAAAACGCGCCGCGACCTTGCCCGCCGCCAACAGAGCGGGCTCGCGTAACGCCTGTCCGCCCAGCAGCATCGCGATCTTTCCGCCACCTTGAATGACCTGCGCGATGGCGGCGATCACGGCGTCCTGGGCGACTTCGCGAGGGGTAGCACCGGTGGCGGGGCAGGGTTCGCACCAGCACCCCCACGAGACATCGGCGGGCAGGATCAAGGTGGCGACCTGGCCCGGCGGACCCATCGATGCGGCCACCGCTTCGGCGGCATCCTGGCAAAGCTGATCTGTCGATGCGGGAAGTCCGCACCCAGGTCGAACAATTGCGCGCGATGGTTTCAATGTCCGACTGCAGTTGTGCGTCGTACTTGACGTGCGAAGTGGCGTGATCGCCCACGATGTTGACAACGGGCACCTTGCCCTTGCGCGCGTTGTGCAGATTGGCCAGCCCATTGCCCAATCCGCAGCCGAGGTGCAGCAAGGTTGCCGCAGGCTTGCCCGCCATGCGCGCATAGCCGTCAGCAGCGCCAGTGGCAACGCCCTCGAACAAGGTCAGCACCGCACGCATGCGTGGCTCGTGATCGAGTGCCGCGACGAAGTGCATTTCCGAGGTGCCGGGATTGCTGAAACAGACCTCGACTCCCGCATCAGCCAGAGTTTGCAGCAGAGCGTGTGCGCCGTTGGGCATGAGTGAACCTTTGTGGGATCAGTGGGCGATGGATCGCGCTGCCGCGCGTGCGGTGAGGATGCAACCGGGCAGAAGGTGCCTTCCAGCGATCGCTTGCCATTTGCGCCACCGCCGCCGAAACCTGCAGCCTCGCCGACGCAGTACAGACCTTCGATGGCATCGCCGTGGGAATTCAGCACGCGACTTTGCAAATCTGTGCGCAGACCGCCCAGGCTTTTGCGGGTGATCAATTGCATCTGGATGGCGATGAAAGGTCCTGCACCTGCCTGCTGCAAGGGTGCTGGCTTGCAGGTACGCAAGCGATCAGGTTTCCATTGCCGGGCATGCAGGATACGCCGGATCTGCTCGTCGTTATGCAAGGCGTCACCGTTCGCAAAGTTGGCGTCAAAGGCATCAGCAACCTGCTGCAAGCCTGCGGCATCGATATCGTTGCTGCCGGTCAGCGCGTTCATTTTGGCGGCCAGTCCGCTTAGTTGATCATCGACCAGGAATTGCGGAACTTCGCGTTGCATCTGACGCACCAGACGGTGATTGCCAAACAGGGTTTCGTACAACAGTGGCAGCAGTTGTTGATCGCGAATGCGCGGATTGTGCTCGGCGCCGGAAATCGCAAACTCCTTGGCCGCGATGCGCCAATTGAGCAGATGCCAAGTCCATGGTTTGTCCTGCGCGGCGACACGCTGACATAGCCCGTGCGTGTCGAAGCCGGTCACCAATGGCTGCGGACCGATGCGTCTGCCGTGATGGTCAAGCCATAGCGCCGACTTGCAGGGAATCGTCGACAGCCCTTGGCCTGCGAAATGCGGCTGAGGATGCGGAAAGCCTGCGGCGTAGTTCCACATCTCACCGGCATTCACCAACAGGCCACCCAAGTCGGCGCAGACATGCTGGTGCAGTTGCCCATCGGCATACGGATGCGCCCCATTGAGCATGCGCGCAGGGCGCGGACGATCAGCGGGCCAATGTGCGATGACCTGTTCGCTGGAGCCATTGATGCCGCCCATCGCCAGCACCACGACCGGCGCGCCAATGCGAAGCTCACGGTCCTGCGCTTCATCCCTGACACGTGCGCCTGTGGGTCGACCGGCACTGGATTCAATCGCGATCACGCGATGCCGATGCAATACCTGCAGCGAGCCAGGCGTATCGACCGCCTGCAGGGCGGCAAACAATCGCTTCACCATGGCCTGCGCGCAGCCCCAGAGTACGTGATAGCGCGGCAATTGGTTGCCATCGCCATACAGACCGCGTTCGACCCAGTTCACTGCGGGCAGAAACTTGAGACCATGTGCCAACAGCCAGTCGTAGACCTCGCTACGCGAATGCTCGACGTAGTAGCGCGCCCAAGCCAACGAGTGCTGATCGGTCAGGTCCAACTCACCAAAGCGTAGCCAGTCCTGCAGCGCACGCTCGGGCGTGTCGGGAATCTTCATGCGCCGTTGCAAGGGCGTGCCGACAAGCGCCATGCCACCAAACGCCCACAACGCCAATCCGCCAAAGCGCTCGGGCGTATCGCGATCCACCAACACGACATGCTTGCCTGCGCGACGGCATTCCAAGGCAGTGACCAGACCGGCCAAGCCGCCACCTACGATCATCACGTCTGCCTGCGTGCGGGAACTCATCGCTGCGAATCACCTGCCGAATCAAGCCGACACGATAGCCCGAGACGAGTGCGACTCATCGTGCGCTGCGGCAGATTTCGCAGAGTGGAGCGACGGAGGCGCGCTCCATCGCTCATGCGCGATGCTCAGTACGAGTCCTGATGCACTTCCTTGACGGCGCGACCGGAGGGGTCGACCACCGATTTCAATGACGGGTCCCATTCCAGCGCGGCGGCGGTGGAGCAGGCCACCGATGGGCCACCGGGCACGCATTCAGCCGCCCACGCCTGCGGGTAGTGCTGTTCGAACATCTCGCGATAGAAATAGGCTTCTTTGGTTGCCGGTGTGTTGTAGGGGAAGCGGAAGCGCGCGTTCTCCATTTGCGCATCGCTGATCCTGGCCTCGGCATGTGCCTTGAGCGAGTCGATCCAGGAGTAGCCCACGCCATCCGAGAACTGCTCCTTCTGGCGCCACAGGATGCTGTCGGGCAGGTAGCCCGCGAAGGCTTCGCGCAGGAATTGCTTTTCCATACGTCCGCGGGCTTTACCAGAGAGCTTGACTTCTGGATTCAACGACATCGCCACATCGATGAATACGCGATCGAGGAAGGGCACGCGGGCTTCCACGCCCCAAGCGGCCATCGACTTGTTGGCGCGCAAACAGTCGAACAGGTGCAGGTTGTCGAGTTTGCGAACGGTTTCTTCGTGCAGCGCTTCGGCGTTTGGTGCTTTGTGGAAATACAGATAGCCGCCAAACAGTTCATCCGAGCCTTCGCCGGACAGCACCATCTTGATGCCCATGGCGCGGATGCGACGCGCCATCAGGTACATCGGCGTTGAAGCGCGAATGGTGGTGACATCGTAGGTTTCGAGGTGATAAATCACGTCAGACAGCGCATCCAGTCCTTCCTGGATGGTGAAGTGGAACTCGTGATGCACCGTGCCGATATGCGCGGCCACTTCACGTGCGGCCTTGAGGTCGGGCGATTCCTTCAGGCCTACTGCAAAGCTGTGCAGTTGCGGCCACCACGCTTCGGTCTTCTCATCTTCTTCGACACGGCGGGCGGCGTACTTCTTGGCAATGGCAGCCACCAGCGACGAATCCAGACCGCCCGAAAGCAGCACACCATAGGGCACGTCGCTCATCATGTGCGTCTTCACCGCATGCTCAAACGCAGCACGCAGGGCGAGGCGGTCAGTCGGACCGTCCTTCACCGCCGAGTACTCACGCCAACCGGGATGGTAGTAGCCGGTGGGTGCCGCATCGCCAGACTGCCAGTAGTGACCGGGAGGGAACTCCTTGGCATCTTTGCAGACCGGTGCAAGCGACTTCAGCTCGGAGCCCACGAACAGATTTCCATGCGCGTCGTGGCCGTAATAGAGCGGAATGATGCCAATCGGATCGCGACCGATCAGCCAGCGCCCTGCGGCGTCATCCCACAGCACGAAGGCGAACATGCCTTCGAGTTGATTGAGGAAGTCGGGGCCGAATTTTCGATACAGCGGCAGAATAACTTCGCAGTCCGAATGCGTCTGGTAGGCATAGTCGGCCTCGGTGGCGGCGCGCAATTCGCGATGGTTGTAAATCTCGCCATTGACGGCCAGCGCCTGCGTGCCATCCGGCGACAGCAAGGGCTGCGCACCGCTGTCAACACCGACGATGGCCAGACGCTCATGCACGAGGATTGCGCGATGGTTCGCATACACCCCCGACCAGTCCGGACCGCGATGGCGCATGCGGCGAGAGAGATCCAACGCCTGCGCGCGCAACGCAACCGGATCGGAACGGAGATCAAGAATGCCAAGGATCGAGCACATGGGCGCCATGCCAGCAGTGAAAGGAGGCACGATTCTATGCCACGCGGCGAACCCGATTGCGCGCTGCAGCAGGCATCATGCGGAGATGGCATGGCGGCACCATTCCGTTGGAAACCAGAAGCCCTCGCAATGAGGGCTTCGGAAGTGAGGCTGGTCGGATCAGGCGGGAGATGCTCGACGCGCATTGCGACCGACCCACCGCTGCATCGGCGATCACCTTGCAATACGGAGAGGGTGTCCCAGAGTGGGCACGGTTTGCGCGCATGGTTGACGAGATCTCTTTCGTGCGCCCAATGACAATGCGATGGATTGAGACGTCAGTGCGCGCGCTCGATCAATTGCTGAGTGCTCATCTCATCGGGTACGGGACGCGCCATGCTGCCGCCACTTCGAACATAGTCAGCCAAGGCCTGCGCATAGTGCAGGTAGGTGGGCTCGCGACGAGTCTCGTCGATGGTGCCGAAAGTGGTAAAGCCGTCTTGTCCCGCCGCGATATAGTCGTTGGTGATCACGCGATAGATCTGTGTGGCGTGCAATGCGACCCAGCGATTGTCCTGTTTCACCTGCAATTGGCTGAAACGCGTTCCATGCGTTGCATTCAGATCCAGATTCCAGCGCAGACCCGCGGCATACGGAAAGGAACCGCTCGCCGCACCAGGGTTTGCCAAATAGGCAGCGATCGCGTCTTCCAGTACCTGTTGAATTTCCGCGCCGGTCATGTGCAAACGATCCAGCATGTTTTTGTAGGGCAGGGCGAGATAGGCATCGCCGATGCTGAAATCACCAGCGGCAATCGCATTGCGCACGCCGCCAGCATTCTGGATCGCGATGTCCGCGCCGCCAAAACGCTTGCCTAGTTCGAGAAACGCTCGTGCGACCACCGCTTGGGCGTGACCGCCCTGCGCATCGGTGGACTCGGCGCAGCCGGGTGCGCCATCCCGCGAACGGTCGTGCGTGCCTGGGATGCGTCGCAAGCAAAGACGCTCCGGCACCACGCCGACCACTTCGGCAGCAAATGCCTGAACCTGCTTTTCATAGACCGACAATACATGCTGTGCCTTGGGCTCCGGCTCGACCTTCAACACGTAGGGGTGTTGCAGCAGCTTGTCCAGCAAGGCGGACGATTCGCTGCCGTCTTTCAATCCTCCGAACAGCAGGTGCGGCATGCCGCCGCATTGCTGTACATCGCCATTGGCATCGAAACGGACATCCAGTTGCCCCACAACCCATGTGTATTGCCAAGCTTGAGCAATGCACGTCAACTTGCCGTCCGCGTTGTGTGCAATGCTGGGGTACTCACCAGCAGGCGCCAGCCCAAGATCAGCAAAACCTGATCCCAGCAGCGTATGCGAGTCGCCCCGATCACGGCATCCACGCCGTGCAGTTGCGGCACGAGCTTCAGGTCGTTGCGATAGCCAATATGCGACATCAGCACGATATGTTCGATGCCTTGGCCACGCAGGGTGTCGATTTCGCGCTGCGCCGCGCCGCGCTCGTCTTCGAACTGGGTGCCCGCATCCGGGCTGGACGAGGTCTTGGTCTTGCTAGCGACATCCACACCCACGATGCCAATACGCGTGCCATCACGTTCGATGACGATGCTCGGCTTCAGGTAGTCCTCGGCGCCGAACATGCTGAGAGGCGATACACCCACGGTGGGATGAACGTTGGCTCCCAGAACCGGCGTGTTGCATTGCCAGATCGGTTTGGAAAGAAAATCGAGAAACCGCTTGAGCCCCGCATCACCTGCATCGAATTCATGGTTGCCAACTTCAAATGCATCAAAGCAGATCTGGTTCATCAAATCGGCATCTGCTTCGCCATGAAACAAGGTGAAATACAAGTCGCCGGTAATGGCATCGCCTGCATGCAAGGTCAGCGTAGCGATGCTGGGGTCGCGCAAGTGCGCAAATGCGCTGACAACACGCGGGAAGCCGCCGAGTATCACGTCGGTCTCTTTGCCATCGACGCGCAACACCTGGCCGTCGTCGGGCGCAAGGCGTGAATGGTGGTCATTGATATGCAGAATGCGCAATTGGAATGTGCTTGTCGGTACTGGCGCGTCAGGTGACTTGACCGTCGTGGTGGAACAACCCGCCAGCAACAGACCACTGATCACCCACCCAAATCGCAACGTGCGCATCGTGATTTCCCCTCGCTTGCCAGAGCAGCACCTGCCGATCACAGCCTGACGCGCATTTTGACAGATGTGAGCTTGACAGCGATGCGATCACACCGAGCGATTTTCTCGCATGACCATTGGCGCTGTGGCCGAAGGCCGTCCCGCACTATGCTGCCTGCTGGAATGACGGAGGTGTGTATGTGGCCGAGTATGGTGTGGATGTTGGCTGCGATCTCGACAAATGCGGGATGGCAGACGCCTGCCGAGCAGAGTGATTTCACCCGGACGCCGCGCTACGAGGAAACTATGGCGTGGTTCCAGCGTCTGGATGCAGCCAGCGAAAACGCGCAGATGTCGCAGTTCGGCATCAGCCCGCAGGGTCGCGCGCTTCAAAGTGTCGTTTTGGCCAGTGATGGCGAGTTCTCGCCAGCGCTAGCGAAGGCCTCTAGGAAGCCGATCGTGCTGATCCAGGCCGCGATCCATCCGGGTGAGAACGAGGGTAAGGACGCGCTGATGGCGCTGGCACGTGACCTCACGGTGATGAACGTGCATCGCGATCTCCTCAAGGATGTGGTTCTGGTTCTGGTGCCGATCTTCAATGTCGATGGCCACGAGCGGTTCTCACCCTACAACCGCATCAACCAGAACGGTCCGGAAGCGATGGGTTGGCGTTCCACTGCGCAGAACCTCAATCTCAATCGCGACTACATGAAAGCCGATGCGCCGGAGATGCAGGCGTGGCTGACCCTGTTCAACACGTGGCAGCCCGATTTGCTGATCGATCTGCACAACACCAACGGCGCGGACTACCAGTACGAACTAACGTGGTCCTACGAGCGTCATGAGAATCTGCACCCTGCCGTGCGCGACTGGCAGAATCGCGTGTTCGGCGAAGAGGTCAAACCAGCACTGCAAAAGCGCGGCTGGAAGCTGTTCAACTACGTCACGATGCTCGATGACACGGATTTGGCAGCCGGTTTGATCGATGGCGCATCCGGCCCGCGGTACTCGGTTGGCTACGCGGCGGTCGCCAACCGAGCGGGCTTGCTGGTTGAAACCCACATGTTGAAGGATTTTAAGACGCGGACTGAAGTCAATATCGACCTGCTGATCGAAGTGCTGCGTGGCATCGCCCGCGATCCCCAAGCACTGCGTCACGCTGTGCGCAAGGCGGATGCCGATACGGTAAGGCGAGCGGAAAAATCCAATGCCGTGCTGCCGCTGAGACTGGCCCCCACTGAGTCGACACGTGAGATCGAATTTCTTGGCTATGCCTATACGCGAACCCAAAGCGATCTGTCAGGGCGACCATGGGTGCAGTACGACCCCACCCAGCCCAAGACACTGCGTATCCCCATGCGTGATCAGGTTCAGGTAGTTGATCAGGTCACACCACCTGCGGCGTATATCATTCCGCCGCAATGGACCGAGGCCATCGCGCGTCTTCGCTGGCACGGTATCGAGATGCAATCCTTGCAGACCAATGATGCTGTGGTCGCATCCACTTGGCGGTTTGCCGCACCCACATGGGCGACCCAGCCCTTCGAAGGTCGGTTGATGTTGACTCAGTTCACCCAGAAGGCAGAACAAGGCACATTCGCTGTGCCCGCAGGCAGTCAATTGATCAGGCTCGATCAACCGCGCGCCAATATCGCTGTTCACTTGCTGGAGCCGCAAGCACCAGATGCGCTAGTGCGCTGGGGGTTTTTCAACGCCATCTTCGAGGAAAAGGAATATGCCGAGCCCCGCGTGATGGAGGCGATGGCGCGTGAAATGTTGGCGAAAGATGCCGCATTGAAGTCTGCCTTCGAATCGCGTCTCGAAACCGATCTCGCCTTCGCCAAAGATCCGCAAGCGCGGCTCGATTTTTTCTACCAGCAGACGCCTTACTTCGACAGGGCGTATCTGCGCTACCCGGTCTTGCGTGTCGCGCGCGAGAACTTGGATGGCTTGGTCACTACAGGTCGGCACTGAAAAGCTGCGGGTACTGGCTGTCGTCGTTCTGGGCGATAATGTTTGAACCGCATGGGCAGCGCTGGAAAGCGCCGCCTGCTGTCCCGCCCCCGACGCCGGAAAACACGCATGGAACAGCTTTGCATCGTCACCACCGGTGGCACCATCGACAAGATCTATTTCGACGACAAGTCGGACTACCAAATTGGTGAGCCGCAAATTGGTCGTATCCTCGAAGAGCTTGGAGTTGCCTTCCGTTTCAGTGTCATTCCAATCCTGCGCAAGGACAGTCTGCATATCAGTGCCGAGGATCGCGCATTGATTCGACAGACCATCGCTGCGCAACCCGCGAAACATGTGCTGGTGACGCATGGCACCGATACGATGGTGGAAACTGCCAAGGTGTTGGCCGAGTTGAGCGACAAAACCATCGTGCTCACCGGCGCGTTGAATCCGGCGCGGTTCCGTGGCTCGGATGCCGAGTTCAATATCGGGACTGCGGTGGGGGCGGTGCAATGTCTGCCGCCTGGTGTCTATATCGCGATGAATGGACGCGTTTGGAATCCCGCCAAGGTGCGCAAGAATGTGGCTGCCAACCGCTTTGAAGCACTCCCGGACGACGTAGCAAAGCAGTAGCCGCGCGGACTGGTAGCGTGGCACGCAAGGGTTGAACCGCACAGGAGTCCGGCATGGCCGAGTACAGCCGCCAGCAAAAAGCCGCGCATCAGTTGAGGTTGCTTTCCGAAGCACTCGATTCGGGTCGGCTTGGCCCGGTGAAACGCTTGGTCAATACGCTTTCCACGGCGGAAATCGGCAACCTGCTGGAGTCGTTGCCACCCGGCAAGCGCAGCATCGTCTGGGGCTTGGTGGATGCTGAAGACGATGGTGAGGTGTTGCTGCATGTCGGTGACGAGGTGCGTGAAAGCCTGATTGCAGAAATGGATCAGGACGAAATCGTCGCCGCTGCCGAGTCACTCGATCTCGACGACCTCGCTGAACTGATGGAGGACTTGCCGGATCAGGTCATCGACGAAGTGCTGAAGTCGATGGATCGCGAGAACCGCGAGCGTCTGGAACAAGTGCTCAGCTACCCGGAAGACACGGCGGGTCGTCTGATGAATCCGGATGTCATCACCGTGCGCGCAGACGTTACCGTGGATGTCGTGCTGCGCTACCTGCGCCTGCGCGGTGAGATGCCCGAGCATACCGATCATTTGTTCGTGGTCAGTCGACGGCACCAGTATCTGGGCCGCATTTCGCTGACCGCCTTGCTGTTGTCCGAGCCAGGGCGCCCAATCAATCAAATGCTTGATACCGATGAGCAACCGGCCATTCCCGTAACTGCGACGGCGGCCGAGGTGGCCAGTCAGTTTGAGGATCATGACTGGATTTCCGCTCCGGTCGTGGACGAAAACAATATCCTGCTGGGGCGCATAACCATTGATGACGTGGTCGATATCATCCGTGAGCAAGCCGAACATCAGGCGCTCTCCGCTGCGGGTCTGGATGAAGACGAGGATATGTTCAGTCCGGTACCGCGCGCAGCGCGTCGCCGTATGGTGTGGTTAGGTGTCAATCTCGCGACAGCCTTTTTGGCCGCCAGTGTCGTTGGTCGATTCGAAGACACGATCGAGAAAGTGGTTGCACTCGCTGTCCTCATGCCTATCGTTGCCGGCATGGGGGGCAACGCTGGCACACAAGTGCTTGCGCTCATGGTGCGGGGGCTGGCATTGGGTCAGGTCGGCGCAAGCAATGCCAAGGTGCTGCTTTGGAAGGAGGTTCGGGTCGCGTTGTTGAATGGTCTGGCATTGGGTGCGCTATTGGCAGGCGTGGTCTGGCTGTGGTTCGACGACATCGCCTTGTCATTGGTCATCTATGCTGCGCTGATCATGAATTTGCTGTTTGCGAGTTTGGCAGGCGTGCTGGTGCCATTGACCCTGCGTCGGCTGGGATTTGACCCGGCGTTAGCGAGCGGGATCTTTTTGACCACCGTGACGGACGTCATGGGGTTCTTTGTCTTCCTTGGCCTTGGCTCGCTGATTTTGTTGCACTGATGTTGATCTGAATCATCGGCTTCAGAGCCGTCACGATCAGAACAGTGCTTTGATCATCTGCCAGCCAGCCACGTACACGCCGATCGCCGTTCCCATGCTGGTGAGAAAGAAATTCAGCAGCACACGTGAGACACGGTTACGCCACCATCCGGCCACACTGCCCACGTCATCGCGCAGCAAATGAAAATCTGCCACTGTGGGCTTGCGCACCCAAAGTTCGATCAACGCGCTGACCGTGCCAGAGGCGAGCGCAGGGTGAAGTGGGGTAACCGGTGATGCAACGAACGCACCCAGAATGCTCAAGGGATGGCCGCCTGCGACAGCACAACCGACAGCACCCAGGCTTCCGGTCACAAGCACCCATTGCAGCAGCACGGCGCCACCAATATCCACCCCCTTACTGAAGGCATACGCGAAGCCACCCAGCACCAATGCAGTCAGGACCAAGGTGATCCACGTGCCCCAGGGTTTGCTGGGCGGCAAGCTCGTCAGCCGTTGCTGAATTTGAGTCGGCGGTTCTTGATCAGCCTGCAAGTGCTGTGAAAGGCCGGCGAGGTGACCAGCACCAATCACCACCAAGACGTGCTTGACGCTCTGGTTGGCTGCATCAGCTTGCGAACGCAATGTAGCGGCCATGAACTCGTCGCGCTCGGCGATCAGCGCGCGATAGAGCGATTCACGTTTGCGCGCGAACTCGCCAAACGTGCTCTCCAGCATGTCGCCTTCCTTGAGACGCTCGATGTCTTCCTTGTCGACTTCGTCATCGACGATTAGGCTGGCGATCACGCCACTCATCAGCATCATGCGATCCCAAAAACCGACCGCTGCTGACGTCCGCTTCAGCGTCGTGGCGACATCGCGGTCGATGCGCCAAACCGGAGTGTTGTTTGCTTCGGCAAGTTGCCATGCCGCCTTCATTTCAGCACCCGGTTCGACGCCCAACTGTTCGGAAAGGCGGCGTTGATAGCCAGCCAGCGCGAGATTGGCGGCAACCAATCCTGTTTTGCCTTCTCGAATCACGCGGATCAAATCAAGCTTAGCCAACGCGTCCGGATCGCGCATTGATTGATAGCGTGATTCACAAAGCTCAATGGCAACCGCATCAAAAGTATGCGCTGCGATTTGCGCGTGCACTGCGTCAACGCTGGCCTGCGATACATGTGCGGTGCCCAGAATCGTGTAGCGGACACCATCGCGCTCGACCTCTCGCAAGGGTTGCGCGACCAGCGCCGACGTGTGGGACGTATTCTCGATGTTGGTCTCAATCACGATAGCGTCTCAGCAGGTCGCCGTATGCTTCGATACGACGGTCGCGCAGGAAGGGCCAAATCCGTCGTACCTGTTCCGAGCGGTGCATGTCGACCTCCGCGAGCAGGAGTTCTGGTGCCTCAATATTGGCTTCCGCTAGCACTTCCCCCTGTGGACCCAATACCATGCTGGAACCCCAGAACTGGATACCACCGTCACCACTTGGCGCCAGTTCAAACCCGGTTCGATTGCAGCTTAGTACCGGCAAACCATTGGCGACCGCATGCCCACGATGGCTGAGAATCCATGCCTGACGCTGGCGATGCTTTTCATCGCTTGCGTCTTTGGGATCCCAACCAATGGCGGTGGGGTACAACAACAGTTCGGCGCCCGCTAATGCCATCAAGCGAGCCGCCTCGGGGTACCACTGATCCCAGCACACCAACACGCCCAGACGCCCAACACTGCTATCAATCGGGGTAAATCCGAGATCGCCCGGGGTGAAGTAGAACTTCTCAAGGAACCCTGGATCGTCGGGAATGTGCATCTTTCGATACTTGCCCAACAGGCTGCCATCGCGTTCAAACACGACGGCGGTGTTGTGATAAAGGCCAGCGGCACGCCGCTCGAACAGCGATCCCACCAAGACAACGTCGTGCGCCCGGGCGAGCGCCGATAGTCGCTCGGTGCTGGGGCCTGGAATCGGCTCGGCTCGATCAAACTCATCAACGCTCTCGTGCTGGCAAAAATAAGGGCCGTTGTGCAGTTCCTGCAGCAGCACCAGTCGCGCGCCCGCGGCAGCGGCTTGTTTTACGCGACGTTCAATCTCCGACAGATTGGCCTCGCGACTGCCGCGATCAACGTCTTGGATCAACGCGACGGGCAGGGTGGTGTGCTTAGACATTCAACAATCCCTCCGGAAGCTGCATGGTGATGCAATGCAAACTGCCGTTTTGCCAGATCAGTGGACGACAGGGCACGATGATGATCTCGCGATCTGGAAAGGCGCTTGCCAGCACTACTGCGGCAGCTGCGTCTGCAGGGTCATCGTAGCCGGGCATGAGTACGGCGCCATTGATAATCAAAAAATTGGCGTACGACGCAGCCAAACGGCGGTCATCGTCAATGATAGGCTTCGGCCAAGGCAATGCCAGGCACTCATAGGGCTGCCCATCCGTTCGCCGCAAAGCACGCAATTCGTACGCCATCGCCTGCAAGGGCGTGAAGTGCGAATCTAGGGGATCGTCACAGCCTTGGTAGACAATCCGCGTCGGACTCGCAAATCGAGCCAGCGTATCGATGTGCGCGTCAGTGTCGTCACCCTCGAGGTAGCCATGATCAAGCCAGAGCACACGATCCTGATGCAGATGGCGTTGCAGGAGCGCGCTGACTTCTTCACGGCTGAGATCGGGGTGTCGCTCATGCAGGCAGTGCCATGTTGAAAGCAGCGTGCCTTGGCCATCGGTCTCGATCCCGCCGCCCTCCAGCGCAAAGTCGATTCTCTGATGCGTCGATTCGCTCTGGAAAACACCCAGCGACAGCAGTTCACCAACTAGCGCATCGTCGCTGCTGGACTGGTACTTCCCGCCCCAGCCAGTGAAACGGAAATCCAGCAAGGCAAAGCCCTGCGGCGAACGCAGGGTGATCGGGCCAGAGTCACGCAACCAAGTGTCGTCATAGGAAATCTGCGCGAAATGGACCCGATTCATTGGTACTTTCGCGTCATCGAGCAGCGCGCTGACATGGGCACCAAGAGCCTTGTCAGCTACGCAGATCAGGAGATGTTCAAACCGTGTCACCGCACGCGCTAGCGCGATATAGGTGGACTCGACCTGATGCAGGCGAGCGGCCCAATCGGTACCGGCGTGCGGCCACGCGATCAGAATAGCGGACTGTTGAGTCCACTCAGCAGGAAAGTGCATTGCAGCGAGCTCTTGAATTGACCTTGGCGGCGGCCAGGATAGGAGGATCAGGGACGCTTTGGGCCTTCTTCGAGCGGCCCGGCGCGGTTGATGACCGCGTCAACCACATGCGAATGCTCAAAATACACGGTAAATTCGGGATAGACCCAACGGGTAATTGGCGGCTGTGCACGACTTGCGCCGCCAACGGCGGCCACACGAGACGAGGGCGCGCCAAATTCGCTCTCGACTTGGGCCATCAACATGCCTCGCTTCGGAAGAAGAATACCGCTGGATTCGGCCGTGTGGACGCGATCCATCAACAATACGTCACCGCGGATGATCTGTTCCTCCGCGCTGGCCAGTGCGGCAACACTGCTGAACGTCAACAAACACAAGAAACGGCCCGACAGCGAACGATGACTCATGGCGCAACTCCGAGTGTGCGAGGGCTGGAAGTCTAGCAGGCCGCCGAGGTGACACATTGGTGTGCCCCCAAAAAGAACGAAGGCCGCGATAAGCGGCCTTGCAGTCCTGCATCGCGTGGACGCGCCTCAGCGCTGACGCGCCTTGAAACGCGGGTTGCTCTTGCAGATCACGAACACTTTGCCGCGACGTCGCACGACTTTGCAGTCACGATGACGGGTCTTGGCGGACTTCAGGGAGTTGAGGATTTTCATGACAAACCTTGCGGGTGATTGAAGCGCGTAAACAACGCATTGTAGCGATGCAAGCTCTTGCTCGCAATGGTTTTTACGACCCAGCGTCCACCCAAGTCGAAATCGACCCTCAATACACCAATGCAGCTGCTTTGAAAATTGCCTGCATGGACTGACCAATATGCAGACCCAAAGACTGAGCACTATGTTCAGTGATCTCCGCGAGTAGGTCTTGACCTC
Source organism: Lysobacterales bacterium (assembly GCA_016718605.1). GTDB lineage: Bacteria > Pseudomonadota > Gammaproteobacteria > Xanthomonadales > Xanthomonadaceae > Aquimonas. Next base: position 40,425 of record JADKCY010000001.1, read on the forward strand.
GCGGGGTCTGGCAGTAAACCAGCACCGTTCCTGCGCGAATCGCCTGGATATCGCGGATGTACACCGACTCAATGTTCTGAAAGGACGTATTCAGCGGCACTTGGCACGCAAGGCCAATGTCGCGCGCCGCGATTCGCACGCGGACAGAACCACTGGCAATCTGCCGAGGCGCGGGCACATTCAATACCCACGCGCCGCAACGAACCCGCCATAGCGGATTGCTCGCATCCGGGGGCACAAGCTCGCCATCCGCAAGAATGCTCGGTCCAAGGTCGCTGCGCAAAGGCGAGTTCACATCGCGGCAAACATCAAATACCGATTGTGCGGGCTGCAGTTTGCCACGATCCATGAGCGACACGGTGTCGGCGATTCGCTCCAGTTCTTCGGCATCGTGACTGACATAGATCATCGGAATACGCCATTCCAGATGAATTTCCCGGATCTCTCTCAAGGCATGGAATCGCGCCGAGCGATCCAGTGCAGAAATCGGTTCGTCCAGCAGCAGCAGGCGAGGGCTGGCGAGCAAGGCTCTCGCCAGTACGAGTCTTTGCCGTTGCCCACCGGACAGTGTCGAGACGGGTTGGTGCATTAGGGCTTCGAGATGCAGGCGTTCAATTACCTCTTGCGGGTGCAGGCGGCGCTCCTTGGTTCGCTGGTAGCCAAACACGAGGTTGTCATACGCGGACAGATGCGGAAGGAGGCTGGGCTGTTGCAAAATCAGCCCCACGCGACGGCGCTCAACCGGCACCCAGTGCTGCGCTGATTGCCAAATGTCCTGATGAAACTGAACCTGCCCGTTCGGCAGCCTCAGCAAGCCCGCCAAGCCACGCAAAAACACGCTCTTGCCGCTTCCTGAAGGACCGAAGATCGCTGCGATCCCATCACTTGGCAAGCTGCCATCCGCAGCCAACTGAAAATGACCCAAGCGCGCCTGCAACGAAAATCTCAACATGGCAGCAACGTGGCGCTTTTCCGCCGTCGCCAGACCGCCAATGCGAACATCAAGGCAAACGACAGCAGCAGAAGTGTCAGTGAAAGGCGGTAGGCGCGATCGTAGTCCATGGCTTCCACTGCGTCGTAAATCACGATGGATAGCACCTGCGTTTCGCCCGCAAGATTTCCACCGATCATAAGGACCACACCAAATTCACCGAGCGTGTGCGCGAAGCTCAAGACCCAGGCAGTGAAAAGGTTCTGCCGAATCAAGGGAATACCTACACGAAAGAAGCGATCCGAGCCGCTTGCACCCAAAGACGCAGCCACATCAAATGGCGCTCGACCGATCGCCTTGAAACCATCCTGCAGCGGCTGCACAGCAAACGGCAACGAAAACAGTACCGACCCGATCAGTATGCCCTCGAAACTGAAGGCGAGATGAGGCAACTCCCAACGCTGCAGCGTGCCGCCGATGACACCATTGGGGCCTAGCGCAACCAACAAATAAAAGCCCATCACCGTCGGTGGCAGCACGAGAGGCATCGCGACAAGCGCTTCTACAAACGCTGTCCAGCGGCTCTGAGAAAAAGCCAGCCACCAAGCCAAGGGCAGGCCAATCACGAGCAACAAAAGACTGGTTGCCAAACAAAGTTGCAGGGTGGTCCACGCTGCCAACAGGTCGCCAGAACTAAACATCGGAAACTCGTTGGTCAGAATTCACGCGTTGACGCCTCACGGCAGGCCAAACCCGAAACGTTCCAGGATTCGACGCCCTGCAGGCGCAAAGACCACCGCCAAAAATTGCTGCGCCAAAGCAGGATCCGCCGCCTGTTGCGTCACGATCACCGATTGCCAAAGTGGCTCGTGAAGGTTCTCGTCAACCAGGGCAAATTTGCCGCCGGCAGCCTCTGTCATCAATGCGCGAGCGATGATCGCTGCATCGGCCGCGCCGCTCGCTGCATATTGCATTGCTTGCGCCACGTTTTCGCCACGCACGAGCTTTGGCACAAGCAGGGTCGGGGGCAACTGAACCTGATGCTGTATCGCCTGCATTGCGCGATGCCCATAAGGCGCATGATCGGGATGTGCAATCGCAATGTGACGCACATCGTCATATGCCAACGCCGTCCAGCTGATGTTCGTTTGACGCGGCCACCAAAGAACCAGACGCCCCTTGGCGTAGCGCACAGGTGATGTAGCAGCGTGACCATGGGATTCCAAATCAAGCGCATAGCGCTCATCGGCGGAAAAAAATAGGTCGAATGGCGCGCCTTCGACGATCTGTCGCGCCAACTTGCCGGACGATCCGTAGATCACCTCGACCTTGATATTCGGATGTTCCTCCACAAAGGCCCTGATCCATTCTGGCGCGACTTGGCGAAGATCCGACGCCGCAGCCACTCGGAGCACGCGAACGTCTTGCTTCGCAGCAAGCGATAGGGTGGACGCAAGGCATAGCAGCAACGCGACAAGCCAAAGTCTCCAGTGGCATAGAGAAGAGGTCACGGGCTGTGCGTCGTCGTCACTGACTCGTCCGAAGGGCGCAAAGATGCGCCCTCGCTCCAAATACTGTCACCTTCGATGTAGTGTTCCTGCTTCCAGATCGGTGCATCGTGCTTGACGGCTTCAATCACCGCCCGGCAAATCTGAAATGCGGCCGCGCGATGCCCTGTTCCTACCGCGACAACCACCGCGACATCTCCGACGTTCAGTCGCCCCTTGGCGTGAGCCACAGAAATTTTGCATGCGACACCGGCTTCACGTGCTGCAGTGTCTGCAGCTTCGCGGAATTTAACCAGCACCAAAGGATCAAACATGTCGTAACTAATGCCATTAACGCTGCGCCCCTGGTTGATGCAGCGAACATAGCCAACAAAAAGGTCGGTTGCACCGAACCGATCGTCCGCGACGAACTCCATTGCGTCCGCGATTGAAATTGCACGTTCGGCGCGGTCAACCACCAAGCACTGCAGTGCGGTTTGCATGCTGTCAGCCTCCGTTTACTGGTGGCAAGACCGCGAGTTTGGCGCCCGCGTGGATGAGATCGTGATCTCGCAAGATTGCCTGCTCATCGGCGATTGCCGAAACCGCCAGCAACCCTGCTGCCGCTTGGTTGCCATTCTGCTGCGCAAGTTGCGAGAGGGCGTTCCGTACATCACCCACGCAAGCGCCATCAGCTAATAGCAAGGTTGCTTGATCGTCGCGATACAGTCCTCGCAAGGGGCCGTACAAACGCACACAAATTTGCATCATCGTCTCTCTGCGGTCGTCGCCAAGTGGCAGCCAAAGGAAGCTTTTTAAAGCACGGCATCAGACGGCTGGTATCGCGCCTGTTCTTCATCGGACATGCCCATCGGATGCACCCATAGCCCGCTTTTTCCACCTTCTTTGAAGAGCAAACGAACGGACTCGATTTGCAACGCAGGTTGCACCGGCTTGGTCAGGTCATAGATCGTCAGCAGTGCGGCACTGGCGCCAGCGAGGGCCTCCATCTCGACACCAGTTTTGGCCCACAACGCGGCTTCACAATAGACGCGCACGGCTTGCCTCTCGGGCACACCGACACATCGCACGTCCACATAGTCCAGCGCGAGGGGATGGCAGAGCGGCATGAGTTGCGAGGCGTGTTTGGCTCCCTGCAATCCGGCAATCTCGGCCATCATCAATGCGTCGCCTTTGGGTAGGGTCGCTGATACCACATGCGAGTACGCGGAGCCGACGACAATTTCACCAACCGCGACTGCTCGTCGCGCTGACGGCGTCTTCAGTCGAACGTCCGCCATGTGGAAGCCGCTGGGACTGACGTGGGCGCCAATCTTCATAAGTTCAGCCACCTATGGACGCGAAGTGTTGGATCAACCCAGTCTCACCAGCATGCAAGCTGTGGCCGGCACGTTTCAGACCTAGCTGTCGGATCAGCGTGGCCTGCAGGGCACTGAATTGGTCATCGGATTGCAGCAGCGGGCGCAAAGGCACACCGGTCTCTCCAAACAAGCAAAGACGGAGATCACCGTTCGCGGTAACTCGAAGGCGATTGCAACCTGCACAGAAGTTCGCGGAATACGGCGCGATGATGCCGATGCGCCCCCGGAAGTCGCGGTGCTGGTACTCGCGCGCGGGCCCCGCATCAGTTGCACGGTCGAGCAGCTGCCATCCTTCCTTGACGAGGTGTGACTCGAGCACTTGCGCACGGTAGTGATGGCGCTGGAAATACTCGAGGTTGTCGCCAGTCTGCATAAGTTCGATGAATCGAACCGTGACATTGCGGTCTCGAAGGTACTCGAGCCACTTCGGCAGTTGATCATCGTTGAGATCACGTAACAAAACGGCGTTGATCTTGACCGATCGCAAAGGGCTATCAAGCGCTTGATCGATGGCGTCAAGGAGCATCTCGAGGCCTGCATGCCCGGTGATCCGTTCAAATCGCTCTGGGCACAAAGCATCCACGCTGACATTAAGGGCGGTGAGTCCTGCATCAATCCAGCGGTTCAAGTGTCTGTGGAGGGTCGCGCCGTTTGTCGTGAGGCCGACATTTTCCACGCCAGTAGCTTCGGCTGCGACGGAAATCAGTTCCGGCAGATCACGACGCAGACTTGGCTCACCACCAGTTATCCGCAGCTTACGCATGCCCAATCGTGCAAAAGCACTCACAAGACGTTGAATTTCCTGGACATCAAGATATTTTCCACGGCCATCCTTTGCCCTGTAGCCGTTTGGCAGGCAGTAGCTGCATCGAAAATTGCATGCGTCCAAGATTGACAGTCTCAAGTAAGGAAACCGACGACCAAAACTGTCTTCAAGCTGGGGGCTGGGATAGGGATGCACGGCGACCACCACGAGTTTCAGCGTACGTTATCGCAAAACATAACGCGGGCACCATGGTCTAAGCGTGATGGCTAGCGCCAGCTTGGCATAAGCGTCCACGCGCAGGGCAAGTTGGGAAGACATGGAAAGAAGCACGCCAAGGTTCGCAAGTATCTGAATTAGAAGTTGTTGATGTACGAAACGGTCATGGCGCAATGTGATCAATCAACGCATAATGTATATTATGTCCGCATTCTTGCACCCAAGTTGCACGGTGAGCAACAGGTTGCTGCGCCGCACGATTGACAGTAATCAAACGGTACATAAAGTGGGCTCCATACCCATGGGGGTATCTTCAGCCAACCTTTGGAGAGGATGAGTGAGCGAACAACCAAAACCCTTGTGGCGACCCCATTCCGCAGGACTGCTTCTCGGTCTCGGTCTGCTGCTCACCTTCCTGCTCACCGGTCACGGCTTGGGCGGAAGCGGCTTCACCACTGCCTTGGCAGCTAAAAGTGCAGCACTCGTGGCACCAGCCGCGACCCAAGCCAACAACTATCTTGGGCCCATGGTTGAAGACGGCAACAATCCCCTGAACTCTTGGATCTCCTGGCAAGTTCTTGGAGTCGCGATCGGTGCGTTGATCGGTGCGGTCAGTGCGAGGCGATTCAAACTGACTGTCGATGGGCCAACGCGCATCTCGCAAGCAGGACGCCTAACCCTTGCCCTACTCGGTGGAATGGTCGCGGGACTAGGAGCCCGTATCTCTCTCGGCTGTACGAGCGGTCTTGGGCTCTCTGGAGCGGCGACACTCGCCACCGCAGGATTCCTCTTTCTCATTGGTTTTTTTGTAGCCGGTGCGTTCTTCGGATTAATCACGCGGAGGCTGTGGAAATGATGTTCCCAATGGATTTGAGCATTGTTGTCACTGGTCTCGTCTGCGGTGTGGTCTTTGGATTTGCGCTGGAACGCGCCGGCTTCGCAAGTGCCTGCAAGCTAACGGCCCAGCTACGTTTTCAGGACTGGGCTGTATTCAATGTGATGTTCACAGCGATTGTCGTGTGCGCTATCGGGCTGTATTTATTCAAAATTCTTGGCTTGCTATCGATGGAGGACGTCTACGTCCCTACTACGTACCTTTGGGCAACGCTTTTAGGGGGCGTCGGCGTTGGCGCGGGGATGAGCATCGGTGGTTACTGTCCGGGGACCTCCGTTGTCGGCTTCATGTCTGGGAAAGTTGATGGCTTCGTCTTTTTCCTGGGAATTATCGCTGGTACATGGGTGTTCGCTGGCGTCTACGACTGGCTGGAACCTATGTTGGAAGCCCTGCCACGCCCAGACGCGGAAACCCTCCCGGAACTATTTGGTGTACCCGAGTGGGTCATTTTGATTGCGCTAACCGCAGTTGCGGCCATTGGTGGTTGGATCACAACCAAACCAAAGCCTGCCAACTAAACACAAGAGGATTCAGTCATGTCAAAGAAGCAAACGAACGGAAGCCTTGGGCAGTCACTTTCCGCACTGCTTTTGGCCGCAAGTGCGATCTCCGCCGCACCGGTGGTGTGTGCCCAGACCGAACAGGCACCAACATCCGCCGAGGAAACCACTACCGAAACCACGGCAGACACAAATACGTCGGAATCTGGCGAATCCGACAGCGCCAGCACCCCGGCAAATCCATGCGCACCCAAACCGAAGAAAAAGCCGAAAAACCCTTGTGGTTGATAATTAAAGCGTATATTCACGAACGACGATGAACCGCACAGCGCAACGTCAAGCTGCAGAAAGGTTGCTGACCATAATGGCAGAACTCAGCGCTGCGGGAGAAACGGTCTTGACTCATATGACAGGCAAACGGCAAACCATCGAAGAATGGGAGCGTTTTCCGAACCCCGATGTTGAAGACGAATCAACCGGATATCGCTTCTATTACCATGCGCACCGATGCCCTGGTTCGAAATCGGAACATGGGCACTTCCATGTATTCAAGCGTATCTCGAAAGGTGAAAGCACGACCGATTTTACCCACCTCATTGCGATCGGCATCTCACCTAATGGGTTGCCATGCCGTTTTTTTTCAACCAACACCTGGGTTACTGGGGAAACGGACACGTCGTGGCGAGAGAGCATAGAGATGATTCGTTGCTTTGAAATGGATCCCACATGTGACGCACTGGCAAATCAGTGGATCGGCTCAGTGCTAGCGCTATACGCGAGTGACCTGCTCCACGTTCTTCGCCATCGAGACGCAAAGCGGAGGCGCTTGCGCAGGGCGAGGCCACGCTACTACAACGACCGCCGCACTATCGTTCTAAGCCAAACCAAAATTGACTTAGGGCGAAAATTCGCCGCGCTAGACGCTTAACATCTGATGCAATGGATATATACCATGCGTAACTTGTTTTATACCCTGCTGATCTCTACCCTCGCCTACTCCACAACGGTGTTGTCGGTAGAGCTTCCCAGTCCGGTCGTATCAGCGGAATGGTTGAAATCAAATTTAGCAGATGTCGTCGTGCTAGATTTTCGTAGTGACCCATCGGGTTTTACGTCGACGCCGGTTTACGACAACGTTGACGGCAAGTCGAGCCTTACCGAACTTGGAGGTCATATTCAAGGCGCTCGTTTGGCGGATTTCAACCAGTGGCGAGTAAGCAGAACCATCGATGGGAAGAAAATTGACAAGTTGGCGCCTGACGAGCAGACGGTCACACGCTTGATGCAGGCGCTCGGGGTAAATGCAACCGACGTCCTAGTGTTGACGGTGCCCGGCGAATCTTATGATGAAGTTGATATGGCAACGCGTGCCTACTGGACGCTGAAGAGTTACGGTCATCGACGTATGGCTGTCTTGGACGGCGGTAATGCCGCGTGGGGTCAGGCTGGCTACGCGTTGGTCTCATCTCCTGTTCCCACATACGGCGCAGGAGACTGGACGGCAGCGCAGTTCGACAAAACATGGTTTGCCGACAAATCCGATGTAAAGACAGCTTCGGAACAAGGAGACGTCGAGATCATTGACGCTCGTCCACTCCCGCAGTATTTGGGAATTACATTCAAGGCACCAAGCGTCACAGCGCCTGGCCATGTCAAAGGTGCGCGCAACTTCGCACCGGAATTGCAAGTGGTATCAAGCGGTATCGCGCAAGTTTTTCTGCCGGCTTCACATTACAGCGATATCTTGGCAGCTGTTTCAATAGAAACCCACGCTAGTAATAGCATTGTTTATTGCAATACAGGCCATCTGGCTTCAGGTGCCTGGTTTGTCATGAGCGAGATCATGCAGGTTGAAGGTGTGAAACTTTATGACGGCTCGATGCATGAATGGACCACGCTCGGAAATGCCGTGGTATCAAATGTCAGATCGACCAAGTGATTTATTTTATTTTCCGCTCTGAGCCACCTTGGAAGCGTTAACTGCAAAGACTGCAGTCGGAGACTAGTATGAATGACAAATCACACCAACCGGGACGATTGCAGAAGGCGCCCGAGTCCTTTCTAGATGCCTCATTTGTTTCCGAAGTTAACAAGCATGGCTTTGATGAGAAGCGCAGGGAAATTCTGCGCAGCAGCTTTGCTGCCGCCGCAACAGCGGTCGCTGCAACGACGGCAGGCTCGAGCCTTGCAAGTGAAGGCTTCGTTGGTGATCCCGACATCCTCAACTTGCCGCCGTGGTCAACTTCTTTGGGACTCCCAGTGGCCCATCGTGGCTATGGTATGCCCGCAAAGTTCGAGATGAATCTAATGCGCCGGGAAAGTCCGGGGCCAGCAAGTGTGCGTCAAGCTTCCGTGGCATTTACTCCGTTGCAAGGGCTCTTCGGAATCATTACACCTTCTGGTCTTCATTTTGAGCGTCATCATCAAGGGTGGGTTGAAATTGACCCGTCAAAACATCGACTGATGATTAACGGATTGGTCAAGAATCCGAAGGTCTACACGATGGATGACTTGATGCGTCTGCCATCGGTCTCGCGCATTCACTTCATTGAGTGCGGTGCGAATACTGCAATGGAATGGGGCAATGTTGCTGTGCCTACTGTGCAATACACACACGGCATGCTGTCTTGTTCTGAATACACAGGTGTTCTACTGTCAACGCTGCTGGAAGATTGCGGCATTGACATGAAGAAGGCGAAGTATCTTTTGGTAGAGGGTGCAGATGGGTCAGGACAGTCGAGGACCATCAGTCTAGATCGCGCACTTGATGACTGTATGGTTGCCTATGGCATGAATGGCGAGATGATTCGGCCAGAAAACGGCTACCCGCTTCGTTTCGTGGCACCCGGTATCCAGGGCGTCTCTTGGGTCAAGTGGTTGAGGAGAATTGAAGTCGGAGACATGCGCTGGTCGCACAAGGACGAGACCACCGGATACGCCGACGTCATGCCTGATGGCACGATGCGTCAGTACACCTCAATCCATGAAGCGAAGTCCGTTATCACCTCGCCTTCTGGCGGCCAGATGTTGCTTGATAAGGGCTTCTACAATGTTACCGGGTTGGCTTGGTCTGGTCGCGGAAAGATTAAGCGCGTTGATGTGTCTACGGACGGCGGAATCAATTGGCGGACCGCTCGTCTTGAAACACCCATCCTAAGTAAAGCACTGACACGCTTTAACATTGATTGGGTATGGGATGGTTCTCCCGCAATTCTTCAGAGCCGTGCAATAGACGATACGGGTTTTGTACAGCCAACCTATGGACAATTGCGTGCGGTTCGTGGAAGTCGTTCCGTGTATCACAACAATGCCATCCAGTCATGGAAGGTCGCGGAGAATGGCGAGGTTTCAAATGTCCAGATCCTTTAAGCGGTTCGCCCTACCGGCGTTAGTAGCGACAGTCTTAACGCTACCAGCAATTAGCGCTGTCGCCTTCGAGGGTGTCGGAAGAGTTGCTACACCCTCTGAAATAGCAAAATGGGACATTGATGTGCGCCCCGATTTCGCTGGCCTGCCGGCGGGAGAGGGTTCAGTTGTAGATGGCGAGACGCTATGGATTGAGAAGTGCAGTTCATGCCATGGTGATTTTGGTGACGCCAATCATGTTTTTGCCCCGCTAATTGGCAATACCACGCTCCAAGACATTGAGACTGGCCGGGTTGCAGCACTTACCCAACCTGGTGTTCGCACAACCATGATGAAGGTGCCCACGGTATCCACACTATGGGACTTTATCAATCGCGCAATGCCGTGGGATAAGCCAAAGTCACTCTCACCGAACGAAGTCTACGCCATCGTTGCATACATGCTGAGCCTTGCTGAAGTCGTGCCTTACGACTTCGTTTTGAATCAAGACAATATTTCGTCTGTTCAGGAGCGCATGCCCAATCGAAACGGCATGACGACTGATCACGGAATGTGGGAAATCGATGGCAAGCCTGATACCAAGAACAAGGCGTGCATGAAGAACTGCAAAGACGCAGCGGAAATTTCGTCATTTCTGCCCGATTTCGCGAGATCAGCCCATGGCGAGCTGGTCAAACAGAACCGAGAGTACGGCGCAATTCGTGGTGCAAGAACCACAGACGAGCCACTCAATGAAGATATGGATTCAGCAACCTCAGCGCCAACTGATCTCTTGGGGGCAAACGCTTGCTTGGGATGTCACGGGATGGAAGCGAAGCTTGTGGGTCCTGGTTTTTCAGAAATCGCTGATAAGTACAAGGACAGACAAGATTCTGTCACCTATTTTTCTGAGCGTATCAGGAATGGTGGCTCAGGGAACTGGGGGGCAATCCCTATGCCTCCTCAGCCTCAATTGAAAGACGAAGAAATCAAACAGTTGGCCGACTGGCTTGCCGCTGGTGCACCACATTAACTCGAGGAGAATGGCATTGATGAAAACAAAGATACTGCGGGTTGCCGCCTGCTTTTTTGCAACTGCTTCGCTATCCGCAACTGCGGCAGCGCCAACTGAGATTCTGACCAAGAATGCTTGCTTGGCGTGCCATGGCGTTGCGAACAAGATTGTCGGACCAGGATACAACGAGGTGGCTGCGAAATACGCCGGCCAAGCGGACGCTGCAGCAACTTTGGCGAAGCACATCAAGGAAGGCGGCGTAGGCGTTTGGGGACAAATTCCCATGCCCGCGCAACCCAACTTGACAGAATCGGACCTCAAGACGATCGTTGATTGGATTGTCGCTGGCGCACAACCTTGATTTGGAGAAGTTAAATGTCACTTGATCGTCGAAATTTTCTATCGCTCGGGGTTGCAGCCCTCGGAACACTGGTATCCGGCCTCAGTTTCCCTTTGCGCTTGCTGGCTCAGCACGTGCGCCCCGACGCAGCGTTTGCCGCAACCGACATGGCTGGCGTCTACGCTGCGATCGGCAGCACCCCTGAAACAAGTGCGGAAATTGTTTTCACGAGCCCCGAGATCGCGGAGAACGGTGCGGTGGTACCCGTGAGTGTAACCAGCAATATACCTGGCACTACGAAAATCTCGATTTTGGTGGAGAAGAATCCCAACCCTTTGACTGCCGTGTTCTACATTGCGGAAGGGACCCAAGCCTCAGTTCAGACACGTGTAAAGGTTGCTCAAACATGTAATCTTTATGCAGTTATTGAGGCGAACGGCAAGTTTTTCAGTGCGTCCCGCGAAACAAAGGTTACGTTGGGTGGTTGCGGCGGTTGATCGCGACTTACTTCGAATATTCAGGAGATTGAAATGGCAAGCCCAATGCGTATACGCGCAACCATGATCAACGGTTAAACCGAAGTAAAGGTACGAATGTCTCACCCAATGGAGACAGGCCAAAGGAAAGACTCTTCTGGAGCACTAGTGCCGGTGCATCACATCAAGGAGGTCATTGCAAAGCACAATGACAAGGTTGTGTTGCAGGCAGACTGGGGTGCGGCGGTTTCGCAGAACCCATTCCTCCAGTTTACATTCAGCGGCGGCGCGGCTGGTGATACAGTTTCTGTGACCTGGAACGACAATAAGGGTGAGACCCGTACTGATCAAGTGGCTTTGCGCTGAGTTTGCAGTATATCAACCGTTGAATGGTTATCCACATTTGACCAATCAGGTTTTCAGATTCTACTGTCGAACGCAATTGGATGTTTCGCCTCTTCCTGTCCGCAATCAGGACCCTTTGAACTGGCTCACACGCATTCAAAGGATCTGGTTAGACGTGTTCTGTCGTTTTCCAGGCTGCGATTTTTGGCAACTTCAAGGGTTCTCAGAGGTGCGTGATGAAAATTTTTGGCTACATACTGATCACATTGATCGCATCTGTTCCGCCTCACCTAGCGAAGGCCGAAGAAGATATCTTTGCTGAATATCGAGCCATGTTTGGAGATGACAGCCCCGCCGTCCTCGTTGAGATGGACGGCGAGGCACTATGGAGTGCGCCAGGTGGGGAGAAGAACGTTAGTTTGGAAACCTGTGATCTTGGTTTAGGACCAGGCGTCGTCGATGGCGCATATGCTCAGCTCCCTCGGTACTTTTCTGATACCGATAAAGTGATGGATCTGGAAACGCGATTGCTCTGGTGCATGGAAACCATACAGGGGATGGATACTTTCGAATTGCACGACAGGCCATTTTCCGAGCAAGGTAGCGCACAGACCGCGCTTGAGCAGTTGTCTGCATTCATAGCGGCGCGATCGAATGGTGTCCAGATTAACGTTCCACAAGGGCATCCAAAGGAGGTTGAGGCGTTCGAGTCAGGCAGGCGTCTTTTCAACTTCCGCGCCGGTCCTCATGACTTCTCTTGCGCAACATGCCACAGTCAAGATGGTAAGCGTATTCGTCTTCAATCATTACTCCAGCTAAACGACCCAAAAGGCGCCAAGCAATCATTCTCGACGTGGCCAGCATATAGAATATCCCAGGGGCCGTTCGAACTATTGAATGGCGAATGGCCGACTGCGCCCGACAACAAAGACTCCCGGGCTGGTCTTTGGATCAGAGTTTGCAATTGATTTAATTACGTACCTCGGCGTTCAAGCAAACGGTGAGCCCATGAATGTACCAGGACTAAAACGATGAAACACTTCACTTTCGTCAGGCTGTCCTTCGCACTGCCAATTCTATTCTTGGTGGGTTGTGCTGCGAATAGTAACAATCCAGTCGCAGATGAACTCCCACAAGCAAGAGACCCCCTGTCGACATCCTTTAAGGCGCTTGGCCAAGCCGGCCTTGAACGGCTCCAGCAGGATGATACCCAGCGAATTTGCAGCGAGTACGAGGGGCGGGAACTTCCTACCGACTTGATGATGGCGATAATCAAGAGCTCAACGGATTCGGTGGTATTTCCCGCGGATGGGAATTTCATGGGCGATTGGGAAACCGGAAAAAAAATCGCGGAGACAGGCACTGGTCTTCAGAGCAATGACGACCCATCGATTCCAAATGGTGGTAATTGCTATGCCTGCCACCAAATGGCCCCGGACGAGTTTGCTTATGGAACACTTGGGTTGCCGCTGGTGAATTATGGAAAACTCCGCGGAACAAGTGAGGCGATACTGAAGTACACGTGGACTCGGCTCTGGAACTCACACGCTTACAACGCGTGCTCGCACATGCCTCGATTTGGCGCTAACGGTGTCCTTTCCGAGCAGCAATTGAAGGACGTCATGGCGTTCTTATTTGATCCAAAGTCTCCGGTCAACAAAGAGGTGGCAGTCCAATGATGACTCGTCGTGAGTTCATGTCGCTGCTGGCCGCAGCTAGCGTCGCTTCGCTCGGTAGTCGTCGCGCGTTTGGCAGGACACCCGACTTTTCTTCACTCTATGAAATTGAGAAGTTTGGTGATGTCCACTTCATGCATTTCACCGACTCCACGCCCAACTCGTACCAATTTATTTTCGCGAGCCCTCGGTCAATATTGGCATTGGCAGCGCCAAGAACCAAACGCCACATATGGTTGGCGAAAAATTTCTGAGTAAGTACGGTCTGAAGCCAGGCACCGCGGCAGCGCACGCGTTTACCTGCCTTGATTTCGAAGCTGCCGCTAAGCGCTACGGTAAGGTGGGTGGATTTGCGCATTTATCCACTTTGGTCAAGCGCGTGCGAGATTCGCGCCCTGGCGCATTACTACTAGACGGTGGTGATACGTGGCAGGGTTCAGCGACTGCATTGTGGACCAAGGGTCAAGACATGGTCGACGCGTGTAAATTGCTAGGCGTCGACGTCATGACGGGGCATTGGGAATTTACCTACGGCGCTGAGCGTGTTCAAGAATTGGTTTCTGGATCACTTTCGGGTTCGACGTCATTCGTTGCACAAAACGTAACGACCAGTGACTTTGGTGACCCTGTTTTCGAGCCTTTTGTTCTGCGTGAAATGAACGGGATTCCTGTTGCCATTATTGGCCAAGCCTTCCCTTACACTCCCGTTGCGAATCCATCCTATCTCATTCCAGATTGGACATTTGGTATTCAAGAGCAGAATCTTCAAACAACCATTGACGCAGCCCGCAGTCAAGGAGCGCAGGTCGTTGTGCTGCTCTCGCACAATGGGATGGACGTCGACCTCAAACTCGCATCCCGAGTTACTGGATTGGACGCCATCTTGGGGCACACACACGATGGCATGCCAGAACCTGTGCTTGTCAGCAACGCAGGTGGTAAGACTTTAGTTACAAATGCTGGAAGCAACGGAAAATTCCTGGGCGTCCTAGACTTTAAAGTCTCTGGCGGGAAGGCTACTGATTGGAAGTACACATTGCTTCCAGTGTTTTCCGATGCGTTACCAGCCGACAAGGAAATGCAGGCACTAATCGACAGCGTGCGAGCGCCCTATCTCGAAAAACTGAATGAACCACTTGCCGTGGCTGGCGAGGCACTTTATCGACGTGGCAATTTCAACGGTACATTTGACCAACTGATTCTTGACGCGCTGCTTGATGTCAAGGACGCAGAAATTTCTTTTTCACCGCTTCCGTTGGGGAACGTCGATTTTGTCGGGTGATACGATCAGGATGGAACATGTGATGGACCAAACGGCCATTACGTATCCGTATTCAACGCTGACCGAGATGAAGGGCAGCATGGTAAAGACCATTCTTGAGGATGTCGCGGACAATTTGTTCAACTCGGATCCCTATTACCAACAGGGAGGTGACATGGTTCGTGTCGGTGGAATGGATTACGCGATTGATCCAAACGCGGCTTCTGGTTCTCGGATCCAGGAGATGACGCTTAAAGGAAAGCCCATTGAGCCAGAAAAGCTCTACAAAGTTGCTGGCTGGGCACCAGTCGCTAGCGGCGCATCAGGTGAACCGATCTGGGATGTTGTAGCTGGTTGGCTAAAGAGCCAAGGAAACCTTAAGCCGAGAGAACTGGAAACAGCCGAAACTGATAGGAATCACGGAAAACGATGGCCTAGCTTAGTCGTACTGATCAGTCATGCGTACTTGCTGAGCACTTTCAGAATTTCGCTTACCCGTTCGTGTTTTTCCAGGTCAGAGGGTGTGGTCATGATCTCAGACTCAATTCTGCATGCCATCATCTCAAAAAAAGCACGATCAAGCGCATTGCGTGCAGCGGCAAGTTGCTGGGCGATATCGTTACAGGAGTCGCCATTCTCCATCATGCGGAGCACCCCGCGAATTTGTCCTTCCGCGCGCTTCAACCTCAGGGCGATGGCGCGCTGATGGGCTCTCGAGTGCTAGCGTCATGTGCAACGTCACGATTTTTGCTCCGACTGCTCATGCGTGATGAATCTCTAAGTGATTTATGCTTGCCGTTCAATATACGTAGCCTTCCATTTTCCGTCAATCCGCCAGGTGCTGAATGTTGAGTGAGGCTTCAATTAACGCAATCGTTGGCGGTAGCATGATCGGCGGTGCGGTATCGCTGTTACTTTGGTTTAATGGCAGAATCGCGGGAATTAGTGGGATATTCGGAGATATCTTTCTTTCCAATCAGCCAACGAACTTCCTGTGGCGAACCTTGTTCATTGTTGGTCTGATGTGCGGCTACATCGTGGTCAGAGCGGTCAATCCGAGCATGGGCGTTGTTGTGCCTCAAGGAAATAACATCGAGATGGCGCTCGCGGGCCTCTTGGTCGGGTTTGGTACGCGTCTCGGCTGCGGTTGTACGTCGGGACACGGAATTTGTGGGATGGCGAGGTTTTCGCGTCGCTCCATGGTCGCGGCGGCACTGTTCATGTTCAGCGCCGGAATTGTCGTCTGGATGAAACGTCATGGCTTTGCAGGCTGATTCATGCGCGAACTTATCGCTTTGTTGAGTGGATTGCTGTTTGGAAGCGGACTGACCATTGCAGGAATGACCAATCCTGAGAGTGTCGTTGGTTTTCTCGATGTTTTTGGTGATTGGAATCCCTCAATGTTGTTTGTTATGGGCTCTGCGCTCATTGTGGCTATTCCTGCATTCCAATTTCGGCGTGCGCGTCCCATTCTTGCCGATCGGTATCAGTTTCCAACACGTTCGCTAGTCGATCGCGATTTGATCTTGGGTGCCTTGATTTTTGGTGTAGGCTGGGGCATTGCTGGGCTATGCCCTGGGCCGCCATCGCGGCAATCACATCTGGTGACGTGAGTATGTTTATATTCGCTTTTACAATGGTGGTTGGCATGTGGCTACGTAGCACGTTGCCTGAGGCCATCAGCGGCGGGGATGTCTGTAAGAGTTAAACGGTAAGGTCGCAAAACGTAATTGGCAAGCATGTGGTACCAACTCGTGGAGGGGAAAATGAGCAACATCAAGTTCATCAAGCACGCAAGTCTCGCATCAGCGGTTTTCACCGGGCTGTTCTTCAGCTCGATCTCGTTCGCAACAAACGGATATTTTTCCCACGGGTTCGGTCCACAGAGTAAAGCGATGGCCGGCACCGGTGTTGCATTGTCATTGGACAGCTTGGCACCTGCCGTGAACCCTGCAGGTTTGCTGGCCGTAGGTGATCGCAAGGATCTCGGTATTGGTTATTTTGCGCCGGACCGTGGGTACGACGTCACAGGCGGCCCCACCGGCGCATGCATGAATGCTCAGCAGTGCACTTTTGCTGTTGGGCCGGAATCCCTTCGCAGCGACAAGAAGTTTTTCTTGATTCCGCACTTCGGCTATTCCCGGCGTTTGTCAGAGAATTCGGTCTTTGGCGTAGCGGTTTATGGCAACGGCGGCATGAATAGTCGCTATGTTGGCGGGTCTGCAACGGTCGGCGTTCCGATGGGTACTGTTCCCCCGGGCATTTCGATGACACTGCCAGGCACGTTCGGTGCGGGCACCGCGGGTGTCGATTTGATGCAGTTGTTCATCGCACCGACTTATGCATTTGGGTTCGGTGACGGTGCGTCTTTCGGCATTTCGCCCGTTATCGCCGCGCAGATGTTTGAAGCACGCGGATTGTCGAATTTTTCGGCCTTGTCTTCGGCGCCCGATGCGTTGACGAATAATGGGCATGACAATTCCTACGGTGCGGGCCTTAAGCTTGGTGTCCAAATGCCATTTTCGGACAATTTTGTGTTTGGTGCTTCTTACCAGAGCAAAATTTGGATGAGCAAGTTTGACGACTATGCGGGCCTGTTCGCTGAAGACGGCGATTTCGATATTCCCTCGACCGCCACCGTTGGTGTAGCCGCGAAGGCCAGCGACGCTTTGACCATTGCTTTCGATGTCCAATGGATCGGGTACGGCAGCATCAAGTCGATTGCCAACCCCGTACTCCCCAACTTCTTCACGTCCCAGCTTGGGTTGAGCAATGGTGCGGGATTTGGCTGGGACGACATGACCGTCTACAAGCTTGGCTTCGCCTATGACACATCGGAGTCCAGCACTTGGCGGTTTGGCGTCAGTACAACTGAGCAGCCGGTGGGTTCGGACGACGTCCTTTTCAACATTGTCGCACCCGGCGTCGTCGAGAATCACTTCACCATGGGTTATACCGCAACGACGTCCAGTGGCAACAGTTGGAGCGTCTCAGCGATGTATGCGCCGTCGGTTGAAGTGTCCGGCGCAAGCCCGATGGATCCTGCTCAGAACATCGAAATCAGCATGGATCAGTTCGATCTTGAGTTCAGCTACTCGTTCTGATTCGCTGCGCAGCAAGGGATTTGGCGGGGCACTTGCTCGCCTGCTCAGCGCGGAATCAATCAGAAGGATGCTCAACCAAAGGATCCAAGCTCGCTTGGATCCCTTTTTCTGGTTCGGGGCGACCCAGTGATAGCCAATCTTTTGGACAGCTTTGTTGCCGCAAACCGCCGCGGCGACCATACAACGTGGCATTTTGGCTCGCTCGACACGCGCCATGCGCAAATTACCAATATTGCGGCATTATTACGGCCCGATTTTAAGGAAAGGTGCGGCATCATCCATGGCAAGCATCCGAATCGAGCGTGCGCATCGCTTCAATCTGAAGGAAGCGCGCCATGCTGTGACACATCTCGCCGAAAAGCTCGCCGAGCGGTTCGATATCGACTGGAACTGGCATAGGAACACGCTGAAGTTCCAGCGCAGCGGTGTCAGCGGATGTATTGAGGTTCAAAGGGGCTCCTCACCATCGATGTCCAACTGGGCTTCTTGATGGGTGCCTTTCGCGGCGTTATTGAGAAGGAAATCAACGACACTTTGGATCGCGAATTTGGTGTCGAGTAACTCATCAAGCACGTCGATCACGGAGCTTCGATGCTGATTTCAGCCGCAAAGTCGTATATGGAGGTCACGACGGTAGGTTTTCGTTCGCTGCCGCTACGCGTCACGATTTGGCTGGGCAATCCAGTGTCCTTGCATACGGCCATTTCGACTTCTGCTTCGCTTTGAACGCCCATGATTTTTCCTGATTGACGATACTCGCAGACGCGCGCCTCACAGCCCGCAACGATGGCATCTGCTCCCATCGAGACATCTCTGAGCGAAGCCTTGCCGTCCTCTATGGCACGCATGGTGAACGCCTCCACCGTTTTAGACATATCGACTGGCATACGCATCCACTGCTGATCCATCCGCATCCATGACCCTGTTGGCAACAGGATCATTTCACTTTCTGGACTGCGTAGATGAAAGCGGTTCGGCAACTCAACGTCCAACTGCATGACGTGTTCACGCTTACCAGTGACTGTGGCTACCTCGACGCGGTATTTACCGGCTGCCATCACGGCATCGAACGCCTCGATGACGTCATCACGAGGGGCCGCAGTTGCGACCTGCGTCATACAAAGTAGTACACCTACAATCGCAATAGATTGCCGCATGACCTGCCTCCTTTTGGCATAGTTGCTTTGATTTGTTGGAAACGAAAAACGAGGGCGAAAACCGACATCGAACAGCACCGCGCGGTCGCACCTTCTCGTCACCGGCCTTTTTTGACCAGACTGCGCAAGTTGAAACCTCTGTGTTTGACGTTTTCCCACATCGGAACTGTAACTGTGATCTGCCAACCCGCCGCATGCGCAGCAAACGATGCCCCTGCAAGCTCTGGGCACTTTGCGTTTGGATGCGCTGTGAGCCGGCAAGCATGGGCCGGTACCAGATGCACACCCGCCCCGCGGATGCCCCTTCCAACAGGACTTCCTGATATGCGAGCTTTTGAACTTGGCGATGACATTGACTCCTTGCGTCAGGCAGTTTCCCGCTTTGCGGCGGCAGAGATTGCGCCGCGTGCGATGCAGATCGACCACGACAATGCGTTTCCTGCCGACCTCTGGCGCAAGCTGGGGGACATGGGCTTACTCGGCATTACCCTACCCCACACGTACGGCGGCGCTGAGATGGGCTATCTGGCTCATCTGGTGGCAATGGAAGAAATCAGCCGCGCATCCGGATCGGTTGGACTGTCCTACGGCGCGCATTCCAACTTGTGCGTACAAAACCTGTTCAACCACGGCACGCCTGAGCAGTGCGAGCGTTACCTACCCAAACTATGCAGCGGCGAGTTCGTTGGCGCCTTGGCAATGAGCGAGCCGGGCGCTGGATCGGACGTCGTAGGTTCAATGGCGTGCCGAGCAGTGCAACGGGGAGACCGATGGATCGCAAACGGTAACAAGATGTGGATCACCAATGGTCCTGATGCTGATGTGCTGATTGTCTATATGCGTACCGCGGAACGCAGCGAAGGCTCCAAGACCATGACCGCCTTCCTGGTCGAAAAAGGCACGCCAGGCTTTCGTACCGCACAAAAGCTCGACAAATTGGGCATGCGGGGCTCGAACACCTGTGAATTGGTCTTCGAGGACTGCGAGATCCCCTCCGCCAACGTGCTTGGTGAAGTCAACCAGGGGGTTCGGGTGTTGATGACCGGGCTGAACAGCGAACGTTTGGTTCTGTCTGGCGGACCCATCGGCTTGATGCAGGCTGCGATGGACATCGCCCTCCCCTATGTGCGCGAACGGCGCCAGTTCGACACCGAAATTGGTCGCTTCGGCATCATGCAGGCCAAGATCGCTGACATGTACACCGCTTTGCAGTCGTCACGTGCATTTGCCTACCAAGTCGCACGCGAGTATGACCGTGGCGTGCGCTCACGGGTGGATGCTGCCTCATGTCTGTTGCATGCCTCCGAAGCGGCTGTTCAGGTGACGCTTGAGGCGATACAAACGCTCGGAGGCAATGGTTACATCAACGAATACGCCGCCGGCCGCCTGCTGCGCGACGCCAAGCTTTATGCCATCGGCGCCGGCACGAACGAGATTCGCCGCATGTTGATCGGTCGGGAGTTGTTTGAAGGTCGTTTCTGATCATCGCGCAAGAATCCATCAGTCAAGCGATGGATTCTTGTCAGCAAGGGCGCGAACCGCGCCCCCCGCGATCGCCTAGGCGTGCATTTTTTTGCGCATCTGTCGGGCACCAGTGCACATCAAGTCTTGATGCAACAGGCGTGTGAACGGCTTGTCGATTCGAGCGGATCCGGCTCGGGAATGCGTCGCCTTGAGGCCACTGCCACCCGCTTTGAGAGGACAATTGCGTGATGCAACCCATGCCCTACTGGCGATTGTCCAGCACTTACTTTTTCTACTACGCTGCGGTCGGTGTGTTCACCCCGTACTTTGCCAGATGGATCACGACATGGGGTCACAGCGCCCAGACTGCGTCAGCGTTGATGGCACTTTGGTACGCCACCCGAGTGGTTGGCCCCCCTCTGTGGGCGCATCTTAGTCGCGATAGCCGGTCGCCCAAAACGTGGTTGATCGGAGGGTTGGGCCTGTCTTGTTTGGGCTTCTTTGGTTTCTTTCTGCCCAAATCGCTCTTTTGGCTGGCACTGTCTATGGGCTTGTTCAGCTTGTTCTACAACGCTGTCATGCCGCAACTGGAAGCCTTGACACTGAATGCTCTAGGCGACCAGAAACACCATTATGGCAGGATAAGACTATGGGGTTCGCTGGGCTTCATCGTGCTTGCAGTGGTTTACGGCGAACTGTTGCAACGACATCTGGCACCTGACCTTGCTCTGACGATGCTGACGGCAATGATCATCACGACTTTCGTTGCCATGCGTCTGCCAGGTGGTTCGCCATCAGACATTGCCACGGGAGCAACGCATGAGTCGGAAACACTGCCGAATAGCTCGTCGCTCTGGGTTCTGCTGCAGCAAACCTCGGTCCAGCGATTCCTGCTGACGACATTGCTGATGCAGATGAGTTTCGGCGCCTTCTACCTGTTTTACACGCTGCACCTGGAGCACGCGGGCCATGACACGAATGTTGTCGGCGCACTTTGGGGAGTTGGCGTTCTGGCCGAAGTTGTTTTGTTCATCTACGCCGGCAGAGTGTTATCTCGCGCCAGCGCACAGTACTGGATGCAGATTGCGGTTGTCATCACAGTGGCGCGTTGGTTGTGTGTCGCACTGATGCCGCAAGTGCTTTGGCTGATGGTGATAATGCAACTGTCCCATGCGATCAGCTTTGGCTTGTTTCACATCGCCAGCACGCAACGTCTCGTGGAGTTGTTTTCCGCCCCTGATCGTGTCAATGGTCAAAGCCTCAACTACAGCATTGGATCCGGTGTTGGCGGCGTATTTGGCGCTGTGCTCGCTGGCTGGGCTTGGGGAACCGGTGCAGGCGTCGCCGCTTTTTCCCTTGCGGCGCTCTGTGCCGCCTTCGCACTATGGCCGCTCCGGGCATCGCAGACGGCCATGCAACACGAATCTCGTGCTTGATATCGACATCAAGCTTGCCGAACAGCCATCAAATGTGCAGAATACGCGGCTCGTTCTTTGGGCGGTTAGCTCAGCGGTAGAGCATTGCCTTCACACGGCAAGGGTCGCAGGTTCGATCCCTGCACCGCCCACCAGTGAAACGTGGTTTGCATGAATTGTCTGCGTTCTTTGCCGAAGTGGCGGAATGGTAGACGCGCCGGACTCAAAATCCGGTTGTGGTGACACAGTGTGGGTTCGAGTCCCACCTTCGGTACCAGACAATTCAGATCTGTCAACGCCTGCTGTGAGCAGGCGTTTTTCTTTGCGAAAAACTCAACCTCGGGCGTGTCAAATGCGGCAATCTCCGGCATGCTGTGTGCCGGGATTCCGGGGGGATACTGCGTGCGATTCAGGAGTTTTTTCGGTGTTGCGCTGATCTTCGCGGGTGCGATCAGCTTGGCCTACGGCGGATTTCACTACACTGCGCAACGCACTCCGCTGACGCTGGGCCCACTGCATCTGAAATTTGCCGAGCACCATCACATTAAACTGCCTGTGTGGTTTGGTTTTGCCTGTATAGCCAGCGGAACCGTTGTGCTGCTAATCCGCGGTAAGCGCCGATGAGTCGTCCGCTATGAGCCAACAAACGTCCGATCCCGATCACACGCCGGCGCGCAACGGCTTGGACTACTTGTCTGTTGTCCAGGGAAGCCTGCCGCACACAATCGGCCCTTTTTCGATTCTCAGTGTTCTGGGCGAAGGTGCGATGGGCCGAGTCTATCTGGCCCGCGAAACCAACCCACCTCGCGATGTCGCGCTCAAGGTTGTCAGCTCCCACTCGCGCACCGCATTTGAGCGGTTTCAGCGCGAAGTTGAAACGTTGGCGCAGTTGGAACACGTTGGGATTGCGCGTCTCTACGGCGCCGGGGTTGATGCGAGCAGCGGACAACCCTGGTTGTCGATGGAACGTGTGCACGGTGAAGATCTCGCTCGCCACTGCCTTGGTCAAGCAACAACGCTCAAGTCGCGGGTGGAGATACTGATCCGTGTTTGTGAGGCGGTTGGCTATGCACACAGTCGCGGTGTGCTGCATCGAGATCTGAAGCCCGCCAACATTCTTGTCGATCCACAGGGTCAACCGAAGATCCTCGATTTCGGTATCGCGCGACTCAAGCAATCCGAGCACGAGGGTTTAACTCTGGCTGGGCAAGTGCTGGGCACCTTGCCCTACATGAGTCCTGAACAGCTGAGCGGCTCGAAACAGGCAGATGACGTTCGTAGCGATGTGTATGCATTGGGTGCGATTGCCTACGAAATACTGAGCGGGCAATTGCCGCATCCACGTTTGAAAACATCGACACTGTTTGAAGCGTTGAGCATTGTCCGTGACGAACAACCGATCCCATTGCAGCAACGCAATAGCGCCACCCGTGGCGATCTTGCGACAGTCGTGATGACAGCACTGGCTGCTGAGCCGGAACGTCGCTATGGCAGCGCTCAGGCATTTGCGGATGATCTTCATCGCGTTCTTGCGCATCGTCCGATCGAAGCTCGCACGCCCAGCGCCTTTTATGTCCTGTCTCGCTTTGCCAGACGGCACCGCGCATTGACTGCGGCCTTGGCCGGTGTGGCTACGATTCTGATTGTGGCAACAATCGTCTCGTTGCGGTTTGCGGTCAACGCAGAAGAAGCACGTAGCTTGGCAGCCCAACGCGCGGCAGAGGCCGAAGCGACAGTCAATTTTCTGGATGACATGCTGGCGGCAGCCAATCCTGAGCAAACCAAGGGCGGTGACGTAACCGTACTCTCAATGCTTGACGCCAGCGCACAAGCCATTGACGCCCTGCAAGCGCAGCCGTTGGTGCTCATTCGCGCCAGTCGAACCTTGTCGCGTACCTATCTAGCGCTGGCACGCTTTGATCAAGCATTGATGATGAACAAGCGTGCATTGACCGCCTTGCGAACGGTCAATGATGCGCCGGTCGACCTGCAACCCGAATTGCTGCGAGAGCGGTCCGGCCTTGAACTTGCTGCTGGCAACATGGAAGCAGCCTCGAAGTCGCTGGATCAAGCTGCGTCATTGTTGCGGCAGCCCAGCACTGAATCAGCAAAAGAGAGTGCGCTGCGCTTGAACTATTCACGCGCTCGCCTACTGGAAGAAACCGGCGACCCGGAGCATGCCATGCAGTCGCTTCAGACATTTCTGCAAGGTGCGAATGCGCTACCCGAAGATGATCGCGACGTTGAAAGTGCACAGGTTTCACTGGTGAATCTCTGGCGCCAAGCAGGACATCTGAAGGATGCAATGCCGGTCATCGAAGGGTTGATTGAAAGGCGGACGAAGCGCCTCGGCGAACGCGACCCACGTACCTTGAACGCGCGACTGACGAGGGTCGGACTCTTGGAGGCTGAAGGTCGGTTCGAAGAGTCTGCCGCAGAATCCCTGGCACTCTTGACGCTGCGCACGGAGGTGCTCGGCCCAGAGCATGTCGACACACTGACTGCTGCCCAAATGTTATCCAACAGTCTGCTCCGCCTTGGCAGAGCACGTGAGGCGCTGCCACACGCGATGGCTGCCGCCGCTGGGTTTGCGAAACGGTTCGGTGATTCGCATGCACAAACGCAAGCCTCCTTGGTGGCGATAGCTTTTGCCTACGAGGAGACTGGCCAGAATGATCTGGCCGAAGCAATCTACCTACGGCTGATTGCCAGTCAACGCTTGAATGCCAGCTTGCACACCGAATCACTCAGCGTCAGAAACAACTACGCCATGCTGCTCCACTCGCAAGGTCGTGATGGTGAAGCAGTCGCACAATTGGCTGAACTTCTCCCGATCGTTGAACGCCAACTTGGTCGCAAACACCCCTACTATGCGATTTTCCAGAGTAACTTCGGGCTTTGTCTGGGCGCCTCCGGAAACATCGATCAAGCGAGAAACGAGCTAGACGAAGCCATCCAATCGCTTGAGCAGGCCATGGGTAGCGACCACGAACGAACGCGAACGGCACGTGATCGCCGCGCTGCGTTGGATACGCCAACCTCATGAGCGAACAAACCGTATTCCTCGTATTGTTGGTGGGCTTGGTCGCTGTGAGCGGGCTCCTTGCCTGGCGGCTCGGCGCCGTGCGTGGTGAACTGCGAACACTGTCGGCAAAACTCGCCAGACAGCGCACTGCAGAGCAGCGCCAATTGCGCCTGCAAGTTGCCATCGACGAGCGCGAACGAATCTACGCTGATCTCCACGATGATCTGGGTGCGAAATTGCTGAGCCTGATTTACAGCGCGCAGTCGCCGGTGCAGGCTGATCTGGCGCGCGCGATCTTGCAGGACCTGCGCGATGTCGTCACACGATCTCGCGGTGAACCCGGAACGCTGACCGACGTCCTTGCGCAAATCGAGTCCGAGGCGCGGCAAAGGCTCGCTGCGGTCAAGGCCGAACTGGTCTGGGACTCTGCGCAGGAACTGCCCGATCCGTCATTGGACCGCGGCGAGGCCCTGCACCTGTTCCGGATTGTCCGCGAAGGCATTAGCAATGCCATTCGGCATGCGGATGTCAAACGCCTTCGGGTGCGCGTCCGTCACAAGGATCAACAACTCGTGCTGGACATCACCGATGATGGCACAGGCGTCGAAATGCCCATTGCGCACGTGGGACGAGGCATGCAAAACATGCGTGAACGGGCAGCAGAACTGCACGGGAAAATCGATTGGATACCGGGCACCACCGGCGGGACCAAGATTCTTCTGACCATGCCCTTGAGTGCAGACGCATGCAGCGCCGAGGCGGCGACGAATGCCTAAGCAACTTCGCACCGCCTGGATCGTGGAGGACTTGCCGCAAGCGCGCGCGTGGGTCGCCGATGCGCTCACTGCCGCGTTTCCCGGCATTGAAATACACACTGCCGATTGCCTCGCTGTGGCGATGCGCCGGCTAGATGTTGCACCCGACATTGCACTGATCGATCTCGGATTGCCGGATGGATCAGGCATCCAACTGATTGAGGCATTGCAGCAACGCCATCCGGACACATTGTGCATTGTCAGCACGGTATTTGATGATGACGCCCACTTGTTCCCGGCCTTGCGAGCTGGGGCGCAGGGTTACGTGCTGAAGGATCAATCGGCAGAAACGCTGGTCGACATTCTGCGCGGCATTCTCAATGGCCAACCACCCTTGTCGCCCTCAATTGCAAGGCGCTTGCTCAAGCATTTCCAGCCGCCCACACCGGTCATTGACCTCGAACACGCATTGCTGACGCCGCGAGAAACCGATGTGCTGCGACTGATCGCGAAGGGCTTTACGGTTGCCCAAGTTGCGCAAACGCTAGTGCTGTCCCACCACACCACGGCAGGTTACGTGAAAGACATCTACCGAAAACTCTGTATCTCTTCACGCGCGGAAGCCACACTGGAAGCCACACGACGCGGACTGGTGGACAGCAGAGCGCGCTGATGGATTGGCTTCGTGGGATGTGGAGACATTAAACCAACTGCAGCTCAAAAGCCTTTAGCACGGCACGCGTACGGTCACGCACGCCCAGTTTGGAAAGAATGTTGGACACATGATTCTTGATCGTGCCCTCCGCCACACCCAAGGAATTGGCAATCTCCTTGTTGCTATAACCGCCTGCCATGAGACGCAGAATTTCCGTTTCACGATCGGTCAACGGATCCGGACGATCCAGACTCACAAAGTCATTCTGCATGCGTTCCAAGCCGGATAGCAGGCGCTGCGTCATCACCGGTTGCACCAGAGAACCACCGGCAGCCACGCGTTCAATGGCATCAACCAACTGTTCCAGCGACACATCTTTCAGCAAGTAGCCACGCGCGCCCGCCTTGATGCCCGCCAACACCAATTGATCGTCATCGAAGGTCGTCAAGATAATGGTCGGCGGCATGTCGCCGCGTTCGGCCATGATTTGCAGTGCTTCCAAGCCTGACATGACGGGCATCCGCATATCCATCAGGACGACATCAGGTGCAATCTGCGGAATCAACGCCAATGCCTGTTTGCCGTCCGACGCCTCGGCCACCACGCGGATATTCTGCGACAGCTCCAAAAGCGAGCGAACGCCCTGTCTCACCAGCGTTTGGTCATCAACCAGACAGACCCGAATCATGTGTTCTCCTCCAGTGGCAAACGCAGGCTGAGCGCAAAGCCCTCGCCCGGTGCAGTGGTAAAACTGATGTGCCCATTGAACTCGGCAAGCCGTTCCCGCATGCCACGCAAACCATTGCCGAACGTCACCGCGTCGGCGCCACGACCATTGTCACGTGCTTCCAGACACGCTGTTTGCTGATCGTGAAACAAGCGCAGGCTTAGTCGGCTTGCACCACCGTGACGAACCGCGTTGGTGATGACTTCCTGCGCACAACGCAACAGCACCTGTGCGTGAGCTGGGAGTGAGATTCGCAAGCTCGGATCAATGTCCAGATCGACCTCCAGATAGGGCACACCTTCAATCAATGTATGCAAAGCGGTACGCAGGTCCAAGGCGTCGTCTTCTCGGAGCTTGCTGACGGCCTCTCGCACATCGGCCAAAAGCAGCTTGGCAAGCGTCTGCGATTGCCGAACGTGGTTTTGCGCTCTGCCCTCTGAAAGGTGCGAAGCGACTTCAAGGTTCAAGCTCAATGCCGTCAAATGGTGCCCTAGCAAGTCATGCAACTCGCGCGAAATACGCATGCGCTCGCTCAATCTTGAGCTTTCTGCCAGCAGCATACGCGTGGCACGTAACTCTGAGTTGAGTCGGCGCTGCTCGTCACGCGCCATCATCTGGCGCAGGGCAACCACACTGGTGATGAAGACGAAACTCGAATAGCCGAAGAACAGCACGGCCTGCAAACCAGCCTCGATCCAACTGAAACCCACCTGACTGAACACCGGCACCAGGGCGGCATGCTGAAACAGCAACCAGATCGCGCCCGCCCACACCGGCATGAACCAAGGCAGCAGTCCGGCGACGATCATCAGGAACGCGCCCGACAGACCCGAACTCGAAAAATGCCCGATCGCGATGGCCGACACGGTCAACCACGCCAGCAGGCTCCATTCCAACCACTGTCTGCGCAGCGCCAAGCGGCGCGGCTGCGTCAGCAACCAGTACGACAGCCCGAAACTGAAGTAAGCACCGCGCCACAAGAGCACATCATTTCGGCTCAATCCCTCAGGAAAAAACTCCAGCAGCAGTGGCGCACCCATGAATGCCCAGGTGAACAAGCCCGCATAGCGAAGCAACTGGAGAGGATTGAGGTTCTGCAACATGCCCGCATGGTAGCGTTTTGCGCCATGGCCGCATCTGCATCAAGTCATGCTGACCTGCGGCATGGCCTGCGCGACGGATTACCTCGGCATTTCATCCTGTGCAGCTTCCACACGCTGCTGACGAGGTCCACGCTCTAGGACCGTGATCTCTGATGTCGTCCAACTGCCGCCGACCTGATAGAGCGTGCGGGCCATTTGGCGCATCGGCTTTTGAAAAACCGCTTGCGCGACTGCGCCGATGGCGGCACCCGCAGGGCCTGCACTCAAGGCACCAATCGCTGGCAAGACATTGTTGGTGCGTGGGAGCACCTCCATGGTTTGGTCATAGTCCTGCGCAGTCAACCCTGTCCTGCCCTTGATCAGGATTTGCGCGGAGGGACTTTCGATGACGAGATTGTCAGTCATGGCATTGCCTCCGCCAAGGCGAAAGCTGCCACGAATCGAATTGAAGGCAAAGCCGCTAGAAAAGAAATCACTGAAGTCCAAGGTCAACCGACGGGGAATCTCGGTCAAACTGAGCAACCCAATAATTCGCCCCGCACCCGGTTCAACGTTGGGGACGCGGCCTTTCTTCACGTCAATCTGCAACTGCCCTTCCAGCGTTGCCATCTGAAACTGGGCCGGTCCACCCACCCAGTTGACGTTGGCAATGGCATCGGTCGCACCACCCTCGACCAACGGTGCGAAACCCAATCGCTGCATCATGCGACCCAGGTCCTGCCCGACAAAGTTAAACTGAAAACGACTCTCAGACCCTTGAATGCGCCGCGACCAATCGCCGCTCGCTGTGATGGAAAGATCGTCGCTACGCGACGCGAAGTGTTCGAGTTGCAGGCCATCTGGAACGCGCAATGTTCGCAACTGGACAGACCCGAGCTGCGCGTCACCCAATCGCGCATCATCAATATCAAAGTCCAAGGCGGGCAACCACGTTGGATCGATATCGTCGGCGGCCATTGCAGCGGCTTTGACATCCGACGAGGGCCAGTACAGCCGATTGAAACGCCCCGTCAACGTGGCGTCCAACCCTTGCTGCGGCCAACGCAACTCACCCTGCAGCGCTTCACCTTCAAATCGGACGAGTCCGGAGCCATCCGCCTGTCGCTCGACTTGCACCCTGGATTCAGAAAAGTCCCGCCCACCAATCTGCAGAACACCTGCGGATAGGTCAATCCGTCGAACCTGAGCGCCTTGACCCAACCCGGACAGCGTTGCTGCCACCCACCCATTGCCATCAAGAACGGGAACACTCCCAACGACCTCCAAGCCAAGTTGGCTGGGGGATTCGCTCAATTCACCAACCCCGAACGCAGCAATCCCGCGAAAATCACTGGCTCGCTCGGCCAATCGTCCGCGCAAGTGCAAGAGTTCGCCGAGTTGCAGGTCAATGCGTCCATTGGCGGATGGCAAGAGCAACTCGACATCGGCTGGCAATCGCTCTTCGGCCGCCTTGCGCAGCGGTGCTGGCAACTGCAGCGCCGTGCCCGCAAGGTCTGATTGCAAGCGCACGCTTACCAAAGTCGACGCCTCAGCCCCCTTGGGCACGGTCACCCGCGCCGCCCATTCCGAAACGCCATCGACATGTGGACGCAGCCAATCCATTTCGGGTCGCAGGGCCAACAGCGAATCAATGCTGACCCGACCACGAAGCGATCCTTCCACCATGTGCGACGCCGCAGAAGTGAAGTTTCCCACCGACAGACTGAGGCTGGTCAGTTGGTCGGCGAACAGCACACTCAGCTCGTCAGCACTGAAGCCGGATTCCGAAAACCGCAAGCGTCCATTAGCGGATCGGAATTGCAAACCCCAACGGCTGTCATCGAGATCGGCATCATGCAGGTCGGCGTGTCCGGAGAGCTGAAACGCCCCCAACTCGCGTTTGAGCGGCACTTGCATGGCAACCAGAACATCGGATTCGCCACCCACAGATAGACCTGAAATCGCGCTACCGAACTTGTCTTGCAACGGACTCTGACGGATGAGCGCGAGGAGCGATGGACCTGTTCCGCCCCCGACGATATTCAGAGCCAGAACGGGTTGACGCAAATCGGCGAATTCTCCACTCGCTTGCTGGACGTGGTTGCCCAACACGGATCCACTGACTTCCGCCTGCATGCCCATGTTAAGAAACCGAACCCAGCCGGAGATGTTCTCGCCACTCGGCCAGCCCGGCAAATAATCGAGCGTCACGCCCGCCACCTCACCGTAGGCCTCGAAACGGCCCTGAGCGCCATCGAAGGGCCAGTCGTCCAGGTCGCCATGAATCACGGCCGATGCCGCGGTAAGTTCGCCTTGCTGCAGCGCCCGGTTCAACCACTCGACGGTTTTCGCGGGCATTTTGTTCAACACCCAGAAGTGCTTGGCTGCGCTCACCGGAATCCCCGCCGCGCCGACCGCACGAAGGTCCAGAAATGGCCGACTGCCGTCGTTCTGCCACCACAAACTCCCCTCGATATCGGCGCCAAAATCGGCACCCTGAACATGCAAGGGCGCGGCTTCCGCGACCCAACCGGCAGCCTCCGGATAGAGCGTCAGCTCGCCACGCAAGGCGGCTGCAATCGGCTCGGCGAGCGCGACGGGCGACGAAAAAACAAACCCCGGAGCATCCAGCGCAATCCGAAGGTGAGATGCATCGCCATCGAACGTGGCGCTGAACCCGCGGATGCCGGGAATACCGCCTACCGGCTGCCAACTGAGATCGTGGATTACACCAGCCGCCCGTTGAAACTGCTTATCCCGCATGGCGAGGTGAAGCGATTGCACGCCACCACTTGGCGCGGCATCTCGCAGCCAGCGCGGCAAAGGTGGCAGATCACTTCCCAGCATTGGCAACCAGTCAAACAGTGCCAGCAAATCGACCTGCTCGACGAACAATGCCGCGTGCGGTCCAACGTTACCCCATTCAACACGGCGTATGTTCCGCTCCGTTTGCCCTTGGCGCAGTCGCATTGAGGGGACGACAGCACGCCAGCCTGATCCGGCCCGCCAGACGCGCGCCATGAATTCCAACTCATCGGCCGACCAACTCTCTCCGTCATCTTTCACCGGCATACCGGGCGAAACCACCGCACTCGCCAGCTGTTTCCCAACCTTCGTTGGCCTTGCTGCTACTTCGGCGTTACCGCGCAAATGAACATCCCGCAGGCGGCCTTGCAACGTCAGATCAACCACAGCACCGTCATCGAGTTGCAGCCAGAGCGCCAAGTCGCCACGTCCGTTGCGCACCTGCACTGGCAGTGCGAGCGAATCCGTCAACCAATGGTCCAAGGCAATCGACGGACTGCCCACATAGACGTGTCCAGCACGCAAACCCGGATCGAGATCAGCGACAAGTTGCAGAGGCGAAGAATCTGCCGCATGGATTCGCATGCCAAGACGCACGCGACCGCTCACGGTACGCAGTCGCGCATCAATGCGTGGCCATTCGATGTGTCGGCCACTGACCGTGTCGGTAATCGTCAACGCCGCATGATCAACGCGCAGCTCGCCCAGTTGCTCAAGTTGCGCCAACAGCGCTTGCAGGCCACCCGGTCGTGCCGGTCCCAGGCCCTGCAACTCCCATTGGCCATCCGCCTTGCGTTGCAAATCCAACTCAAGACGTGCCAAGCGCAAGCTCAACAGCGGCTGACCCGGCCACCATCCCGCGTAGGCACGGATCAGCAATTCCGCTTCGGAAAGCTCCAGACCGGCGTGAGCACCATCGCCGCCAACCTTCAACCCCTTGAGTCGCAACAACGGTCCACTGCGACTCCAGCGTGCATCAACCCCCTGCACGGCAACCGGTTGACCGATCTGTTGTTGCAACCAACCCGCGACTTGCTGCGGATGCTGGTTCAGCAACGGCATCAGCTGACTGATCAACGCCACCAACGTTGCCATCAGCACCAGCGATACCGCGATCCCAACCGCCAGCCAGCGACGCAGTTTGCGCAGCCAACGACGAGGCCGAGAGATCACAGCAGAACCACGTCATATTGCTCAATGGTGTAGTGCTCATCCGGCTGAAAGCGGATCGTCTTGCCGATGAACTCTTCAAGTTCGGCGACCCCTGCGGATTCTTCTTCCAGAATTCGACTGACCACTCTGGGCGACGCCAATACCAGCAACTTTTCCGCATCGAATTGACGCACCGCACGGGTGATCTCGCGGAAGATCTCGTAGGTCAACGTTTCCGCCGTCTTGATGGTTCCGCGGCCGGAACACGCTGGGCAAGGTTCGCACAGCTGTCGCTCAAGACTCTCGGTGGTGCGTTTGCGGGTCATCTCAACCAAGCCCAGAGGCGAGAAGTCGTAGACCGTGGTTTTGGCATGGTCTGGCAGCAGCGCTTTCTCCAGTTGCCGCATGACCTGGCGTCGATGCTCGACATCGCCCATGTCGATGAAGTCGATGATGATAATGCCACCCAGATTGCGCAATCGCAGTTGCCGCGCGACCGATTGAGCCGCTTCCAGATTGGTGCGATAGACCGTCTCTTCCAGATTGCGGGTCCCAAGGAACGCACCGGTATTCACATCGACGGTGGTCATTGCTTCGGTTTGATCGATCACCAGGTAGCCACCCGACTTCAACGGGACTTCCTTCTGCATCGCTTTTTGTATCTCGTCCTCGACGCCGTACAAATCAAAGATCGGACGCTCACCGGGGTAATGTTCGATACGTTCAGCCAACAAGGGCATGAACTGCGATGCGAAACGCTGGGTTCTCTCAAACGTCTCACGCGAATCGACCCGTACCTTCTCGACGTCGTCATGCAGCAAGTCACGCAGTGCCCGCAACGGCAGCGCCAAGTCCTCGTAGATGCAACTACCCACCCGCTGCTCCAGGACGCTGGCCTGGATCGCACTCCACAGTCGACCCAGATAATCCAGATCTTCCTGCAAGGCCTCGGCAGAATGTCCATCGGCATTGGTTCGCACGATGTAGCCCATGCCGCTTGAATCACTTTGTGGTTGCAGTGCCGCTTTCAGGCGCGCGCGCTCGGCCTCGTCCTCGATACGTGCAGACACGCCGAGCACCTTGCTATAGGGCAACAACACCACATAGCGCGAGGGGATCGACAACTGCGTAGTCAAGCGCGCGCCTTTGCTGCCGATCGGATCCTTGACGACCTGAACGACAACTTCCTGCCCTTCGCGCAGCAGTTCACTGATCGGTGGCGTTGGCGTGGCGGGAGGCGCATCGCCTTCA
Organism: Lysobacterales bacterium; assembly: GCA_016718605.1. Taxonomy (GTDB): domain Bacteria; phylum Pseudomonadota; class Gammaproteobacteria; order Xanthomonadales; family Xanthomonadaceae; genus Aquimonas. The sequence continues at coordinate 73,652 of JADKCY010000001.1, forward strand.
GGGAACATCGAGGCGGCCGGTCGAACGATATCCGATGCATGTAAAAACGCCGCGCGTTGCAAGCCAATCTCGACAAACGCCGCCTGCATCCCGGGCATGACCCGAATCACTTTGCCCTTGTAGATGTTGCCCACATAGCCACGACGCGATGCGCGCTCAATGTGGACTTCTTGCAACATGCCGTTTTCGACGACGGCGACGCGAGTCTCACGCGGCGTGACATTGATGAGGATTTCTTCAGACACGCGGTATCACCTGAAAAGCACTGCTGACCTTATAGCCGAGCCAAGCGGCAGCGAACAGACTGGACAATTAAGCCAAGAAGGGCTTACTCAGGCAATGGTTCAGTTCCGACCCAGGTCGACCGCGTATCACTTGGGTCACCACTGCGGCTTCAGGGCAGCTCCGAGACCAATTGGAGTATTCGACCGGTAACGGATTGCACGACATACTCGTCAATCCCTCCTCCCACCGAATTCGACATCGCCACCACCACGTAAGGTCGGTTACCGGCATCTTCGAGCATCCATGCGTGCGTTAGGACATGCAAGCCGTTGGCGCCCGACGCCAGCGAACCGCCTTTGTACCAGACACGATCGAAATCGCCGCGTACGCCGGGCTGCGCAGCCTGCGCGCCAAGCGCGGCATCCACAACCGCAAGGGCCTCGGACCCCTGGGGAAGGGAACGAAGCCACGAAAACGCACGGCAAATGTCGATCGGCGACGCTTTCCAACTGGCCTCTGTCAGCAAGTCTGCGTGAAAGAAGGGACCCGTGCCCAGCGGCCCCAGTGGAACGATGCTGGTCTGCAGGAAGTTCGCACGGTACGCGTAGTTGCCGTTGTTGTAAGCCACCGAATCGACGTAGGGGAACGAGTAGAAGAGGTGAAACTGCTCACTGATATTCAAGAACGGCTGCAGCCCGCTGGGCGAGGCGTGTCCGCTTGATACCACCATAGTCTCCAAGGCGCTTCGGCCAACCAGCTCATGCAGATGATCCGTCGCTGTGTTGTCACTGTTTCCCATCATCAAGATGGCAAGATCACGAATCGGGAAGTTGGTCCCCAGAGGTTCACCGTTGATCAGTCCGCCTGGCGCGATTTCCGACGCCAGCAAGGCTTGGTTTGTTCGCGAGTCGATATCCCCCAACGCCACAGCCTCACCCAATCCAGCGAGCACCCAGGTTTTGAAAATGGAGGCTGTTGCGCGTGGCGTTGTCGCGTTCCGCGCCTCGACTACGCTGCACTGACCGTTCGCCTCAATTCTCCCCACCAACAATGCTGCAGCGGTCGACAACGTCGCGAACTTATCTGCTGCTTGTACCAGAGAAAGACCTTGGTCAATGGGATATTGCACACTGCCACCAAAGCCACTGACACCGAACAAGATGATCTTGCCGGCCGCGCCATACCGGGTCCCAAACGTCAGAAAACCAGAAGGTGGTGGACTGCCCGGGGAGTCGATCACTGCTGAGACACGAATCGGTGACCAACCGATCAGGTCAGTCACCACCGCGTTCGGATAGCTGGCACGCACCGAGGCAATGAAGTCGATCGTTGCCTGCACACTGATCTGCGATAGCCAACCGGAATCAAAATTGGCATTGACCTCGGTCGCCGTGGTGGTCTCCGTGCTGCGAAGCTCATTCAGCAGCCAGGTCAATCGTGTCGCCGTCGAAGACACCGGAAGCTGGTAGGTCCCACCGACCAACGGAAACTGCGCTGCAATCTTTGGCGCTTCGAAATTGTCGACAAACAGCGCGCGATCCAACGCACGTGCTGGGACGCAAAGCACGGCATACATCAAGCAAGCGAAAAACACGGACTGCATTAGACGCATGACGCACCTCGCTGAGCCAACGATGAGCACAAGAAGCCAGATTCCACGCAATATAGTGACAAACTTCACATTTGACGCATGTGAAGCATTGGAAATCTAACCGGTCGTTACCGGCATCACCGGAACCCAAAGGGCAATGGCAACGCCCCCCTCAAACGACCGCTGGTCACCTCGCCGATTCGCGGTCAGGTGACTGGACCAGCACCGTCGACGTCAATCAATCCGTGCGGTGATCCACGCCGGCAGCGACTGCAACGCCACCTGCAATGCCGGGCTGTCTTCGCCGCCGCCCTGCGCCATGTCCGGTCGACCGCCACCTTTGCCATTGATCTGCGCCGCAACGAAACCAACCACGTCACCGGCCTTGATCTTGCCCAACGCCGCACCGTTGACACCGGCAATCAGCGAGGCTTTGCCCTCGCTAGCACTGGCCAGCAGGATCACCGCGTCCGGCAGTTTCTGCTTGAGGTTATCGACGGCGTCGCGCAGACCCTTCACATCCAGACCTTCCAGACGCGCGGCGACCAGCTTGAAGCCACCGACATCCGTCGCACTGGCCGCGAGGTCGGCCGCCGCACCTGCAGCAGACTTGGCCTTGAACTGCTCAACGGTTTTTTCCAGTTGACGCTGCCGATCCAGCAACTGACGCAGCTTGGCGGCCATGTCCGTCGGGCTCGCACCGAGCAGATCGGCGACTTCATGAAGGCGCGATTCTTCGTCGCGGATATGCGCCAAGGCACCCGCGCCCGACACCGCTTCGATGCGCCTAACGCCGGAGGCCACGCCGCCTTCGGCAACAATCTTGAACACGCCGATATCGCCGGTTCGGCTGGCATGCGTGCCGCCACACAGTTCAGTAGAGAACGCGCCCATCTTCAACACGCGCACCTCTTCGCCGTACTTCTCGCCAAACAGCGCCATCGCGCCAAAGTCCAGGGCTTCCTGCATGGCCATGTGATGCACTTCCACCGCGACATTGCGACGAATCTCGGCATTGACCAAGACTTCAACCTGAGCCAGTTCGGTCGCAGTCATTGGCTGGAAATGCGAGAAGTCGAAACGCAGGCGCTCGGGCGCGACCTGCGAGCCCTTCTGCGCCACATGATCACCCAGCACTTCGCGCAACGCGGCATGCAGTAGATGTGTCGCACTGTGATTGAGCACGATGGCCTGGCGACGCGCAGAATCCACCTCGCCACTCAGCGCATCGCCCACCTTGAGATCACCCTGCGCCAGCGTACCGACATGGCCGAAATACACCCCGGCCAACTTCTGTGTGTCGGCCACATCGAATTGCAGCGCCACGCTCAGCAACCGACCGTGATCACCCACCTGACCACCGCTTTCCGCGTAGAAGGGCGTGCGATCCAGAATCAGCGTGGCCACCTCACCCGCGCGCAATTCGCTGACCGCCTGACCTTCGCGCACGATGGCCAGCACACGCAAATCCCCGCTCTGCAGGTGCTCGTAGCCAAGAAACACCGTCGGGTTGAGCGATGCCACCAGCTCTGCCGACAAGCTGCTGCTGCCCGCAAACTTGCTGGCCGCCCTCGCCTGTTCACGCTGCTGCGTCATCGACGCATCGAAGCCCGCCATATCGACACTCAAACCGCGCTCACGCGCCATGTCAGCGGTGAGATCGACCGGAAAACCGTAGGTGTCGTAGAGACGGAAGGCGTCTGCGCCGGGAATCACCGCGCTGGAACGTGCGGCAATCTCATCAAAAATCCGCATACCTTGATCCAAGGTCTCCGCAAACCGCTCCTCTTCTGCCTTCAAGGCCGCTTCCACCATCGCCTGCTTCTGCCGCAGTTCGGGATAGGCCTCGCCCATCTGCGCGACCAAGCCGGCGACCATCCTATAGAAGAAGGACTCGCGCACGCCCAGCATCCAGCCGTGACGCAAGGCGCGGCGAATGATCCGGCGCAGCACATAGCCACGACCTTCGTTGCTGGGCAGCACGCCGTCCACGATCAGGAAGCTGCAGGCGCGAATGTGATCCGCGATCACGCGCAGGGATTTGTTTTCCAGATCGGCCGTAGCCGTCAATCCCGCTGCCGCCTTGATCAGCGCCTGGAACAGATCGATCTCGTAGTTCGAATGGACGTGCTGCAGCACCGCCGCCACGCGCTCCAGGCCCATGCCGGTATCCACGCAGGGCGCGGGCAGCGGCTGCAGGCTGCCGTCGGGCTGACGGTCAAACTGCATGAACACGTTGTTCCAGATTTCGATGAAGCGGTCGCCGTCTTCGTCCGGACTGCCGGGCGGGCCACCGGCGATATGCGCGCCGTGGTCGTAGAAGATCTCGGTGCAAGGGCCGCAGGGACCGGTATCGGCCATCTGCCAGAAGTTGTCGGACGCATAGGGCGCGCCCTTGTTGTCGCCGATGCGGATGATGCGATCCGCCGGAATACCGACCTCCTTATGCCATATCTCAAAGGCTTCGTCGTCGGTGTGGTAGATCGTCACCAACAGACGTTCCTTCGGCAGCTTCCAAACCTCGGTCAGCAGCTCCCAGGCCCAGCAGATCGCATCCTTTTTGAAGTAGTCGCCAAAGCTGAAGTTGCCCAGCATTTCAAAAAAGGTGTGATGCCGCGCGGTGTAGCCCACCTGGTCCAGGTCGTTGTGCTTGCCACCGGCACGCACGCAGCGTTGGCTCGACACCGCCCGCGTGTAGCTGCGCTTGTCGCCACCCAGAAACACGTCTTTGAACTGCACCATGCCCGCATTGGTGAACAGCAGGGTCGGATCGTTGCCCGGCACCAAGGGGCTGGAGGCCACAATCTGGTGTCCCTTGGACTGGAAAAACTGGAGAAAGTCCTGGCGGATGTCGTTACTGGATTTCATGCGTGCGGGACGTCGAAGGCGGCGAGACGCGCATGATGCCGGATGGATCGGGCAGCGGAAAGCACTGCAACATGGCGAATTCGCTGTACTGACGCACAATGCGGCGACATTCGCCACTGCAACCCCACGCAAGGAGCCGCTCATGGCACGCAGCAAAGCCTGGACCGCCTTTCCCCACGACAGCAAAGGCTTCGACTACCCCGACGCCAAATTGGAAAAAGCCTGGGCCAAGTTGCACGCCGGTGATCAGGAGCCCTTCCCCGATGGCGACACCGTGGCTGGCTGGCTGAAGTCCAACAAGACGCTGGGCAAACTCGACGCTGCAGAAACCGCCGATCGCCTGCAATCGGCTTGGCGTGCGTTTCACGCGGGCGACTTCCAGATCGCTTTCGACATTGGCGAAGCCGTCGGCCCGCTGGGTGCCTCGGTCGCTTGCAAGGCAGGCGGCATTCATGCCACCTACCTGATCGACGATGACAAACAACAACTGCAGCGCTACGAACACCTGGTTGGGCTGGCGGATGCAGCGGTCGATGCGCTGCCCAAACTGGCCAACAGCCACTACCGCCGCGCCTTCGCGCTGGGTCGCTACAGCCAGAGCATCTCGATTGCCAAAGCACTGACCCAAGGCCTGGCGGGCAAGGTCAAGGAAAGCCTCGACGCCACCCTCAAACTGGCCCCAAAACACGCCGAAGCGCATACCGCCATGGGCCTCTACCACGCTGAAATTATCAGCAAGGTTGGCAGCATGCTCGGCGGCCTGACCTACGGCGCCAAAGCTGCCACCGGCGAAAAACACCTGCAAACCGCCCTCGAACTCACCCCCGACTCCCCCATCGCTTGGATCGAATACGGCAACGGCCTGATGCTGCTCTACGGCGACAAACGCGAAGACGACGCCGCCGAAGCCTACGCCAAAGCCGCCAAACTCAAACCCAAAGACGCGATGGAAAAACTCGACGCCGAGTTCGCCAAGTCGCAGATTGAGGACTGAGGCAAGCTCAGTTTTCCGCGACGGCATCGACGCAGGCGCGCAAACCGTCACCGTCAGCACGCTGATCACCGAAGGCTTGCTACCGAGCACCTTCGCCAACCGTCAGGGCGCTGGCGGTGTTGCCGTGGGCACCTCGCCGTTTGGGCAACCCTATGCGATTCGCGCGATTCGACGGCCCGGCAGCATCCTGACCTTTGTGGTCTTCGATTCCGGCACCGTGATGCCCGGCCCGATCACCCGAACTGGTTACAACACCACGACGGACAGCCTGACCACGCTGAAAGGGCAAGTCTCGAGCGAAATTTCCAAGCACTACCAGATCCCGACCGGCATCATCCGGCAAGGGGAAACCACCGCGCGCGGTGGCTTCAGCGGTTTCACCATCAATGTCTCGGCCTATGTCGGTGCCAGCGGCGTCACCCAGCCGACCGCGATCGTGCTGAAAGGCTTTCCGGAACTGGAGTCGGATGGCGGGGATGGGGGGGGATGAGCCAACCGGCGGCTACTCGGGAACGTGCAATATCGTGTGGGGCTATTACCGGGTCATTGCCGCCAATACGTATCAATATTATTCCCCAGCTGTCCAAGTAATGCCGAAGAGGTTGACCGATTCAGCGCCTGCACCACCGGCGTTCGTGTCCGCAACACGCCAGTGGGTTTGGCGTTGACAATTGCGCCAAATCACTCCGAAACGCAAACCACGCGGACCTGCAATTACGGAGGATCATCACACACACTGACGTCCACCACGAATTACGAATCGGTTTACGTCAATGCGGCGGAAATCAGCAATAACGAAGCCGGTGGATTCGTCACCCATTGCGGATTTGTTCAAGAGAACCTTCAGCAAGTCCAACCCGCCTGCCATATTTACGAAACCGGACTTCCCAGTGTTCGTGATGTGGCGGCCAGTGCCGGCCAGAACGCCGAAGCCATTCTGTGCTGCATCGAAGAATGACAAGTTGCGTCGAGAGGCCGCCGGGATACACTGTATTACCACAAACGGAGAGACACAATGAAGGCACGGAATGTCCTGCTGCTGGTCGCAATTGGCCTACCGGCACTGGCAATGGCGGACTACCAGGCTGCGCCCTGGCCGGCTGGCAACCCGCCCGACGGTTGGCGGCCAGAACCTTACAAGGCTGGCAGTTGGTTCAGCATGGAGCGCAACGGGGCAGGTTGGGCGATCGAGCGCTTGCCACCCTTGGCCGGCGAAACGCGCCCCCTGTATGCCGGCACGCTGTATACCTACGGCAGTGGCGGACTTCCCTACTGGCTGCTGATGGCGGGCACCTTGGAATACGTGGGCTGGCAGGAGTATTTCCGAACCGGCGCAACCGCCAAGTTCAGCGGCGTTCTGAACGACGGCATCAACGGAGCATGCCCGACCTGCGCCTATCACCCGCCGACGGTTGGCCCAAGCCCTTACGGCACTGGCGAGATTCGGTTCTTGGCAGCCGCCGAGGCTGATGTCTATGTCAACGGCACACAACGGGTTGAACGGATCAAGACCTCTGAGCATCTGTTGCTTCGGCCCGTAGCCAGCCTATTGGAAGGTGAATGGAAGCGTTTCGAATACCTTAACAACGGCACTGTTACGGAATATACAGACACGTACGTTTTTACGCGTATCACAACACCGGCCTGGGCGGGTAATATCACGGCGGCGGCCAATGTCCAACACAAGCCAAGAGCTACCAATACGGTATGGTACAGCCATACCTTGCCCGGCTGGAACATGGTCTACGACATGGATAGCGCAACCATCCGTGCCTATAACATGCCAGAAGGCACTACCGTGTGCGGCGAGGAACTCACAGAAGTCTCCAACTTGGGCATTCGTCAACGAATTGGCTATATCATGACGGCGGAGTGTCTGATTTTCGATATGGTGCTGATCGACGATAACACTATTGTTGAAACCGCCTTCTACAATAACAAGGACAGAGTCCAGAATCTTCCAGTCAGTCCTGGCGCTGGAAACGACGGCTTCACCACCTTTCGCTATGAGCGCGTTCGCCCGCAAGAGCAGCAGTAAAGCGGTTCAACGGGCCGGGCGTCCAACCCCTGCTGATTCGAGAATTTAGGCGGCAATTCCGTGGGCAACCGGCATCGCGCCGAGGGCCGCTACTACAAGGTCGGCGACTGACCTGCAAACACCCCCACAGGCCGCCTCGCGCGGCCTGTGGGTAACCCTGCCGAATCACTACTGCCGACCCCATCCGCCCCGCTGGTCGTCTGCGTGTGTCCCGAGGGCCGTTTCCAGGCAGCGGGAACGTTGACTGTTCACCCTGGCCGGGCACGAAGACGTTGGACAAACCCGATGTCGTACCAACTCCGATTCACACCTTGATGATGGTGTCGCTATAGCGCGCCACCAGCGCATCGTGGGTCATCAGTCGCATTGGCTCGATAAGCGCTTGCGCAACGAGAATGCGATCAAAGGGGTCGTTGTGGTGAGCGGGCAGTCCTTCGACAGCCACAGCATGTTCCGCCTCCACGGCGAGGAAACGATAACCGGATTCGCGGAAGTAGCGCACGGCGTCTTGGCTGGCTACAGGCATGTCGCCTCGTGCAAGTGCGTGCTTGATCGCGATCTCCCAAACGCTTGCCGCACTGATCCAGACGGCGGTCTTCGGGGATTGGATCAGCTCCCGTGCCTTCTCGGTCAGCTTCGGACTGTCCACAATGGCCCACAGGGCAACGTGAGTGTCCAGTAGCAGGTTCACGACTGAGTCCCCCCCATGAACAGCCGCGCCACTTCCTCGTTATGGGCGTCTATGGTGTCTGGCACCTCGAAGCGGCCCTTTGCGACGCCAATGCGTTGGCCAGCCGGTACGGCATCCATCGGCACCAGTTTGGCCGCCGGGCGGCCGTTGCGTGCAATGACGATCTCGCGCGCTTGGCCCTGCTCGATGGCTTCCACCAAGCGGGACAGCGAGGATTTGGCTTGCAGCATGTTGACGGATTGCATGGCATCCTCCGCTTGGGTGTGGAATTAGTCTAGTCTAGCTAATTGAAGACGTGAAGTACGTCGCCCCCCTACCTTCACTCGCGGCCATAAGTCGCCCAGCCTTGTTATCACAAGAGCCACTGCGACTACATCAACCCCCGCATCGCCAAATGCAAGCCATCCGGCGTCAGCGGGTACATCTGTCCTTCCACCAGTTCGCGGACCAGTTGGGTCGACATCGTGTAACGCCAGCGCTCCGTCGGGATGGGGTTGATCCAGACCACCTTACGAAAGTGGTCGCGCAGTTGGCGGAAGCTGGTTTCGCCGGGTTCGGGGTTCCAATGCTCGACGCTACCGCCCGGATGGGTGATTTCGTAGGGCCCCATGGCGGCATCGCCGACAAAGACGATCTTGTAGTCGGCGTTGTAGCGCGCCAGCAGGTCGGCCAAGGGGATTCTCGTGCTGCCGCGACGCTGGTTGTCAGTCCAGACGTGATCGTAGAGGAAGTTGTGGAAGTAGAAATGTTCGAGGCGCTTGAACTCGCTGCGCGCCGCGCCGAACAGGGCTTCGCACGCGGCCACGTGGTCGTCCATCGAGCCGCCGATGTCGAGGAACAGTAGCACTTTCACGGCATTGCGCCGTTCGGGGCGCAGTTTCACGTCAAGCAAGCCGCCCTCTTTGGCGGTGGCGGCAATCGTGCCGGGTAGATCGAGTTCTTCCGCCGCGCCCTCGCGGGCAAAGCGCCGCAGTTGGCGCAAAGCCGTCTTGAAGTTGCGTGAGGACAGCTCGGCGTCGCCATCCAGATTGCGGTACTCGCGCCGTTCCCAGACCTTGGCGGCCATACGACCTCCACCCTGCGGACCCACGCGAATGCCGCCTGGATGGTAGCCGCCCGCGCCGAACGGACTGGTGCCATTGCTGCCGACCCAACGATTGCCACCCTCGTGGCGTTCCTTCTGTTCGGCCAATCGTTCGCGAAAGCGCCGCATCAGCTCTTCCAGGCCACCAAGTTGCTGGATCTGCGCTTTTTCCTCGTCGGTGAAAACGCGCTCGAACTCGCGTTTTAGCCAGTCTTCGGGGATGGCAGCGAATGTTTCGTCGGGCAATCGGGACACGCCTTGCCAGAAGCGCCCGAAGGCGCGGTCGAAGCGATCGAAATGGCGTTCATCCTTGACCAACACAGCCCGCGCCAGCGCATGAAACTGCTCGATGTCGGCAAAGACCAGATCCGCCTGCAGGGCCGCCATCAGGTCCAGCCACTCGCGCAGCGTGACCGGCACCTTTTCCCCCCGCAATGCCTCGAACAAGCCGATCAACATGGGTGATCAACGCTGCTGACGACGATGCATGAAGGCCAGACGTTCCAGCAATTGCACGTCCTGTTCGTTCTTGATCAGCGCGCCATACAAGGGTGGGATCGCCTTGCCCGCGTCGGGATTGTGCAAGGCTTCAGCGGGAATACGATCCGACAACAACAGTTTCAGCCAGTCGATCAGCTCGGAGGTGGATGGCTTCTTCTTCAGCCCTGGCACTTCCCGCAGCTCGAAAAACACCTCCAGCGCACGCTGCACCAAGCGATTCTCCATGTCGGGATAGTGCACGGCGACGATCCGTTCCAATGTCGCCCGATCAGGGAACGCAATGTAGTGGAAGAAGCACCGCCGCAGGAAGGCGTCCGGTAGCTCCTTTTCGTTGTTGGAGGTGATGATGATTACCGGTCGTTGTCGCGCGCGGACCGTTTCGCCGGTTTCGTAGACATGGAACTCCATGCGGTCGAGTTCCTGCAGCAGATCATTCGGAAACTCGATGTCGGCCTTGTCGACTTCATCGATCAACAACACCACCCGCTGTGCGTGGTCAAACGCTTCCCACAACTTGCCGCGCCGAATGTAATGCCGCACATCGTGAACACGCGGATCACCCAACTGCGAATCGCGCAGTCGACTCACCGCGTCGTATTCGTACAAGCCCTGCTGCGCCTTGGTGGTCGACTTCACGTGCCAGGCCAGCAAGGGCGCGCCAAGCGCGTCGGCCACTTCCTCCGCGAGCATGGTCTTGCCCGTCCCCGGTTCTCCCTTGATCAGCAATGGCCGCTGCAAGGTGATGGCCGCGTTCACCGCCAACTTCAAGGCCTCGGTGGCGACATAACGCTCAGTACCCTGGAACTTCATTGGCGGCCTCGCCGTGTTGGAATGAAACAAGCCTAGCGCAGGCAAGCCGGCCAACGTTCGAATTTCTTTGCCTACTTGGTAGCGTGAACTGAAGCACTTGCAACTGCCACGTTCGGCCGCATCTGGGAACTCGGGATCACACTGGTAAACTGGCAGCACGCAGTAGCCTGTTGGCTCTGCATCTTTCGTTCAACTCCCCCGTTCGATAAGGAACTCTCATGGCAGCGCACATCCTGCAGGCGCTCGGCTTGGCCGACAGCAACTCCGGTACCTATCTTGGCAATGGCGAATGGTCCTCGACCGCAGACGCCGGTGTGCTGGAGCCCATCAATCCCAGCAACAACGAGGTCATTGCACGGGTTCAGGCGAGCTCCGAGGCGGACTACGAGATGATCATGCAACGCGCGCAGGCGGCGTTCAAAGTCTGGCGCACAACCCCGGCGCCACGGCGTGGTGAGGCGGTGCGCCTGTGCGGTGATGCCTTGCGCAAGCACAAAGATGCCTTGGGCAGTCTGGTTGCCCTAGAGATGGGCAAGATCAAGCCTGAAGGCGACGGCGAAGTGCAAGAGATGATCGATATCGCCGACTTCGCGGTCGGTCAATCGCGCATGCTGTATGGCTACACCATGCACTCGGAGCGCCCCGGTCATCGCATGTACGAGCAATGGCATCCGCTGGGCATCGTCGGTGTCATCAGTGCCTTCAATTTCCCCGTTGCGGTCTGGGCCTGGAACAGCTTTCTGGCGGCGATCTGCGGCAACATTACGATCTGGAAGCCCTCACCCAAGGTGCCGCTGTCGGCGGTGGCGGCGATGAAGATCTGCAACGAGGCGCTACACGCCGGTGGTTTCCCCGACATATTTTTCCTGTTCAACGATGCGGGTACCGAGCTGGCGCAGAAGTTCGTTGATGACCACCGCATCCCGCTGATCAGCTTCACTGGATCGACTCAAGTGGGTCGCTTGGTCGGCGAGCGTGTCGCGCAGCGCATGGGCCGCTCCTTGCTGGAGCTGGGCGGTAACAACGCCATCATCGTCGATGAAACTGCAGACCTGAAGCTGGCAATTCCGGCCATTGTGTTCGGGGCAGTCGGCACGGCGGGTCAGCGCTGTACCAGCACGCGCCGTCTGTTCGTGCACCGCTCGCGAATGGACGAAATTTTGCCGCGCCTGCTGACGGCCTACAAGCAAGTCGAGGCCAAGATTGGCGATCCGACCGACTCGGCGACATTGATGGGGCCGCTAACCGATCAGGCGTCAGTGCAGCGTTTCCTCGGCATGCTCGACAAGGCGCGTGCACTGGGCGGCACGGTGCACGGTGGCGTGAAGCTGGATCGACCGGGCAACTTCGTCACCCCTGCTATCGTCACTGGCGTCAGTAACAGCAGCGAGGTCGTGCAGACCGAGACCTTTGCACCAATTCTGTACGTGATGCCTTTCGATACGCTGGATGAGGCAATCGACATGCAGAACGCCGTCCCGCAGGGCTTGTCGTCGGCGATCTTTACGCTCAATCTCAAATCTGCTGAGCAGTTCCTGACGGCCGCTGGTTCCGACTGCGGCATCGCCAATGTCAACATCGGCACATCGGGCGCAGAAATCGGTGGCGCGTTCGGGGGCGAGAAAGAAACTGGCGGCGGCCGTGAATCCGGCTCTGATGCCTGGAAAGCGTACATGCGACGCCAGACCAACACCATCAACTACTCGAATGCGCTGCCGTTGGCGCAAGGCATCAAGTTCGATCTGTGAACACGTCAAACGGGCTGCGGATCGTCTACTGCAGTCCGTTTCGACACACGCAAAATTGACGCAATGCGGCGAAAAAGCCGCTAAGCTTCCAATTGCAAAATTTCGTGATGGGTTTTGCCTAGTTCGAGCGACTAGTACGCAGGGGTGGAGACATGCTGGGGAGCAGGTCTCCGTGTGATCACCGTAACTGATCGGGCTTTGCGCTCGTTGGGTTGTGGCTGGATTTGACTTCAACCTGCTTGGACTACTGCATGTATTCGTTCGTTCGCCCTCTGTTGTTTTCGCTTGACCCTGAGCGTGCGCATGACCTGGCGCTCTCACAACTCGACAAGTTGCATTCGTTGGGACTGACTCGCCTTGTCGCACCCGCGGTCAAGCCGTGCAAAGTCAAACTCTGGAACATCGAATTTGCCAATCCGGTAGGCATGGCAGCGGGCCTGGACAAAGATGGAACCCACATCGACGCGCTCGGCGCGCTGGGTTTTGGCTTTCTGGAGATTGGCACGACGACCCCCAAGCCGCAGGAAGGCAACCCTAAACCGCGTCTTTTCCGGTTGAAGCAGCATGCCGCGATCATCAATCGCATGGGTTTCAACAATCTTGGCGTGAATGCCCTGCTGCAGAATGTCGATCGCAGTCGCTACAAAGGCGTGCTTGGCATCAATATCGGCAAAAATAAGGACACGCCCAACGAAAAAGCCTTTGACGACTACCGCTATTGTCTGGAGCGCGTTTACCCTGCCGCGCACTATGTAACCGTCAACATTTCCTCACCGAACACGCAAGGACTGCGCGAACTGCAGAATGCAGACGAACTGCATCGCCTGCTGAGTCGCCTGCGTGACACGCAGGAGAAATTGTCTGCACAACATCGCAAGCACACGCCAGTGTTGGTGAAAATTGCGCCAGATCTGAGCGATTCACAGCTGGAGTCGATGGCCATGATCCTTGCCGCCAGCCGGGTCGATGGCGTTATTGCGACCAACACAACGGTTGACCGCCTGCCTGTTCAGGGGCACATCCACGCGAAGGAAGCGGGCGGATTGTCCGGCAAGCCGCTCTATGGGCGTTCGACGCAGGTGCTTCGGCATCTGCGCGCGAATTTGCCTTCGACGATTCCAGTGATCGGCGTGGGTGGAATTCATTCAGGTGCCGATGCTGTTGGCAAGATTGCGGCCGGTGCTGCACTGGTACAGCTTTACACCGGCTTCATCTACCATGGCGCACCGCTGATCCGGGACTGTGTCGAAGCAATTCGGCGCCGCCGCGAGATGGCCTCGCCACGTTCGAGTTAATGACGCTACCCCTACCGCTGACCCGCGCGTCACTGCGCGACCACAATAGTTTCCGATTCGCTGCGGAGGCGAGTTGGTTGTTGCGCGTGACGCATCCGGATCAGTTTGCAGATGCGGTCTCGATGGCTCGACATCAGGCTCGCTCGCAAAATGCCGACATTGCGGTGTTGGGCGGTGGTAGCAACGTCCTGCTGGCTGAGCATATCGACGACCCGATACTGCAGATCGCCACCCGCGGTGTCAGGATTCGTGCCTTGTCCGGAAATGACTGGCTGGTGCACGCCGAGGCTGGAGAGCCTTGGCATCATCTGGTCGAGCATTGCGCGACCGCTGGGCTTTGGGGCATCGAAAATCTCAGCTTGATACCTGGCACAGTGGGTGCGGCACCGATCCAGAACATCGGCGCCTATGGCAGCGAGATCGCACACAGCGTGCATCAGGTTGCGGCGATCAATCTGCAAGACGCTCGGTCTCATGTGTTTACTGCCGCCGAATGTGCGTTTGGCTATCGCGAAAGCCGATTCAAGCGCGAGGCAGGTCAATGGCTGATACAAAGCGTCACCTTGCGACTCAGCGGAGAGGGACGTCCACGAACCGACTATCCGGGCGTCGAGGCCGCGCTGAGTGATGCCGGAATCGACGCACCCGAGATGGCGTCACCGAAGGATGTCGCAGATGCGATTGCCGCCATCCGCAGGCGCAAGCTGCCCGATCCGGCACAGGTGGGCAATGCCGGGAGCTTCTTCAAGAATCCACACATTACTGATGAGGCGGCCCTGAAGCTCGTGCAGACCAATCCGCACATCCCGCTGTTCACTGGCCCTCAACCGGGTTGGCGAAAGCTCTCTGCCGCTTGGTTGATCGAGGCATGCGGTTGGAAGGGCCATCGGCACGGTGAGGTCGGGGTGTCGGCGCAGCATGCCTTGGTGCTGGTGAACCATGGTGCTGGCAGCGCCAGCGATATTCTCAGCCTTGCCGCCTTGATTGCCGACTCGGTGAGGGCGCGATTCGGCGTGGTACTGGAACGAGAACCGGTGCTGCTTGGCTGCGCTGACAGAACATGAGCATTGCGCCGCTCCCCGCCGCCCAGCAGGCCAGCAGAACCCTTTGGCAGGCGGTTGGCTGGATGGCTGCCAGTACGGTGTTCTTTGGCTTGATGGCGGTGTGGATCCGGCTTGCCAGTGCGCAATTGCATCCCTTCGAGATTGCCTTCTTCCGCAACCTGTTCGGGCTGGTTTTCGCCTTGCCCTTGCTGGCCAAGCACGGCCCCAGCCTGCTCAAAACCGACAAACTGACGTTCTACGTGCTGCGTTGCCTGATTGGCATTGCTTCCATGCTTGCCGGATTCTGGGCCATCGTGAATCTGCCTTTGGCGCAGGCGGTCGCACTGTCCTATGCCACGCCCCTGTTTGTCACGATTGGTGCCGTGCTAGTCCTTGGCGAGGTGGTACGAGCGCGTCGCTGGACCGCTGTATTGATCGGGTTCGTCGGCGTGATGGTGATCCTTCGCCCCGGCACCGACTTCAACCAGGGTGCATGGATTGCTGTGCTGTCGGCAGCCCTCAGTGGCACCGTTGCGATCAGCATCAAGTTTCTATCGCGCACTGAAAAGCCTGACGCTATCGTGCTGTTCACCACCCTGATCTGGGTACCGATGTCACTGCTGCCGGCGCTGTTCGTATGGGAATGGCCGCAGGGCATCATCTGGCTATGGATCGTGTTGGCAGGGATGTTCGGCACACTGGGGCACCTGTGCTGGACACGCGCCTTGCGCATGGCAGATGCCTCGTTCTTGACACCCATCAGTTTTTTGCAGATGCCGTTGGTGGTCGCCGCTGGCTTCTGGTTGTTTGATGAACCAATGGATGCCTGGGTAGTTGCAGGCAGCTTGATCATCCTCGCAGCCAATGCCTACATCGCCCATCGCGAGGCACAGTTGGCGCGTCGAACAGTGAGTGACCCGCAAGTCGCGAGCGAAGCCGTTCGTGATCGGTGACAAGACACTGACCTAGCGCAAGCGCTGGTCGTTGATGGATCGGCGTGCCACGGCTTCACTTTCTCGAACCACCCCTTGTCCCAGCCCGGTTCTTCCGTGGCGCAACCGTCTCGGCAGCGATCGATCAAAGCCACGCCTGTGGCAGGCGGTGACTGATTGATCTCATTGAACCGTGTGCCGGACGTTCAATGGGTCGAAATCCATTCGCGAACGCGTTCCAATTGTGCCCTTACCGGCGGCTGCAGCGAGGCAGTGTCCATCTGCAACAAAGGGGCAAAAATCTGGTCCCGAAGCAAGGCGATATCGTCGCTAGTCAGCGCTGAGACAGGTAGTCCGGTCAAATTCCACGCAGCAGCCAAAATCTGTGGATGCCCGATTTCATATGCCGATTGACGCCCGCTCAACACAGCGAGGAAGTCACGTCGTGCAGCCTGATGCCAACCGGCCTGCGCCTGCAGTTGTCCGCGCAATTCCATGACGTTGAGCGTTTCGGGATGGCCCTCGCCTAGATCGTTCGTACGAATGTCCACGACCCCATCCACCAATGCCAATGCTTCGCTGGGATCGCCGAGAAAGCCAAGCACCGAGGCCACACTGGCGATGGATTGCAAGGTATCCGGATGGCGTTCTCCCAGCAAATCGACGCGTGCTGCGACGACTTCACGCAACAGCACCACCGCTTCCTGCAGTGCGGCCGTGCGCGCCGGGCCGGGATCTGCGTCCTGCACCGCGCGCGCTAGGGAAGCAGCAAAATTGGCGCGTGCACGTAAGCTCAAGGGATGCCGCGCACCCAGCACGCGATCCCGCAACTCGACCACCTGCCGTAGCGCCTCGTTGGCCTCTTGGTAGCGCTGCAACCGAACCAGTGAAGCCCCTGAATTGCTCAATTGCAGCAAGCTGAACGGATGTTCACGTCCAAGAAGCACCTGCGACCGTTCATACAGACGCTCGCTGATTTCGAGGGCACCTTCGATATCGCCCATTTCCGCGCGGATAGGAATCACGTTGTTCAATATCTGCATTTGCTCAAGCGTCAGCGCTTCCTCCGTTGAAAGCGCATTCAACGTTGCTTCGATTTGCTTGCCTGCCTCGTCGACGCGATTCAGTCGGAGCAAGACCAAGGCATGACGCGATAGCAGCTTTGAACGTAACGCTGTGTTGTCGGCAAGTGATGCCAAGTGCTGACGCTGCAGGGCTGAACTCAAACGACGCTCGGCTTCGACAAAACGTCCTGCGTCCATGTCGACCTGTGCGAGCACGAACTGCAAGTCAATCCACTGCCGCGTGTGGCTGTCCAACACATCAAGGCGGGAGTCAGCGAGTGCCGCTGCTTGCTGTGCCTCTGCAATCTGTCCGGACGCTTGCAGCGCCACGATCCAGCGACCAAGCGTTTCCAGACTACGCGGGTCATGTTCTGCATGACTGGCGGCGTGCTTGCTGACCAGCTCCCCCAACAGATCGGCCGCCATTCGTGCATTGCCAATACCTTCATAGGTGTCCGCTACGCTCCCACGTAGTTCGCCAGCCAGACCTGGTTGTTCTGCGAAATCACGCTCGATCGTTGCCAGTGCCTGCTGCAGAATTTGCTGATCCAGCACGTTGCGAGCCAGATCCACTGGATCGGTCAGATCGAACACGCGTTGCAGGCTCCCCTGCGCATCGGCATCCATCGCCCGATAGGCGGGCGTACGCTCCACCAGATCGCGCTGCAAAGCCAAGATACCCTGCCCCAATGCGCCAGGATCCAGCGACGCCAACATGCGTTTTTGAAAGCCCACCACTTGCTGTAATTCGCGCCCACGCGCCTCGGCTTCAGACCGCTGCTCACGTGCTTCGCGAAGACCTAACAATGCCATGCTCAGTCCCAGCAACAGTGCCAGCAAGACGCTCAACGCACTGACCAGCGCAAGCACATGCCGACGCGCAAACTTGCGCGCGCGATACCATCGCCCTCCCGGGTGCGCGGCGAGTGGCTGTCGGCGCAAGAATCGGCGTAGATCATCGGCAAATGCGGCCACGGTCGAATATCGATTGGCACGATCAAGCGCAGTCGCACGAATCACGATCCAGTCCAACTCGCTTCGCAGCGCCCGGGCCAGATGCCGCAGGGGCATTTGCATCGCGGTGGCCCATTGCCGTTGCGTGCCCAACGCGCGCTTTGCCAAGCCTTCGGAGGCGCGCGTCATTGGCTGACTCTGGGTGTGTGCCGCGATTTCACGTGAGCTGCGCGCGGGACGTTCACCGGTCAGCAATTCGAACAAGACGACACCAAGCGAGTAGATGTCGCTGCGAATATCGAGCGCGCCGAGCGCGGTGTCGGACTGTTCGGGACTCATATATTCAGGCGTGCCCGCTTGCCCGTCAGCACTGCCCTCCGCGCTGGCAATTCCGAAATCAATCAGTTTGGGCAGCGGACGATCCCTGCCGGTCACCAACACGTTGGCGGGCTTGAGATCACGGTGAATGACCCCGCGCTGGTGAGCGTGCTGGACACCTTCCAGCAGTTGCAGAAACAACTCCACTCGCTGCACCAAACCCAGTTGCTGTTCACGGCAGAACCGGGTCAACGGGACGCCGTCAATGTACTCCATGACCAGATACGGCGTGCCATCGTCAAGCGTTCCGGCGTCAAACAGCTGCGCGATCGCTGGATGCTGCATCTGGGCGAGCAATTGACGCTCCAGTTCGAACCACGTGCGTTGCCGCAAATCCAGTTGGCGGGCTTTCAATCGTTTGATAGCGACCGTCCGTTGTACCGGCTGCAACTGCGTGGCGCGATAGACCTCACCCATCCCGCCGGCCGCGATCAAGCTCTCGATACGGTAATCGCCAAGGCGCATTCCAGCCGTCCATGGCTGGCCATCACTCGCCATGCCATCGACCGCAGGCACCGCCAATGCCTGCGTCGCCAAATCGGCGTCGGCGCAAGGCGAATCCATTGGATCAGGCATGCGATGGGTTCCGGTCATACAGGAGCAACTGCGCGTTGTGGCAACAGGTCGGATGATAGGCTTGCGCGCCACTTGACGAATAGTTGTCCACGATCCGGGTCGAAGTCCGCCTATGCACGAGCACCCAACAACGCAGCGCACCATCTTCAGTCCCGGACCCCTCTCGCCCGGGCCAAGTTCCGCATGTCTGGTGGTGATTCACGGCGAGGGTTTGGGTAAACGGCAAGATGTGAGGGAAGAGGTCGTCAAGATTGGCCGAGCGCCCGACTGCACGCTGCTGATCGCTCACCCGAGCATTTCCAGACGCCATTGCGAGGTTTGGCGCGAGGATGGCCGCTACTGGGTGCGTGATCTTGGCGCCACCAATCGCACACGTGTCAATGATCGTCCCGTGGAACGCATGGAGCTCAAGGATGGCGACCATTTGACCATTGGCGAGACGCTGTTGAAGTTCATCAGCCACGAGAGTCTCGAAGCGCGATACCACGAAGAGGTGTATCAACTCGCCACCCAGGATGGTCTGACTGAACTCGCCAATCGCCGTCATTTTGCCGCGCAGATCGACGTCGAAATCGTGCGTTCGCTCCGCCACGCACGCGATATGGCGCTGTGCATGATCGACATTGATCACTTCAAGCCGATCAATGACCAGTTCGGCCACATCGCTGGCGACCTCGTGCTCAAGCAGATGGCAGCGGTGATTCGTGGCAACTTGAGGCGAGAGGACCTTGCCGCCCGTATCGGCGGCGAGGAATTTGCCATCGTCCTGCCAGAAACCGCTGCTGAGAACGCCTGCGTTTTCGCCAACACACTGCGCGAGGCTATCGCCGCTGAAATATTCGTACTGGGTGGCGAACCGCGTCACCTGACGGTTAGCATCGGAATTGCGGGCTTGGGCCCTCATGCCAATGACCGCAGCAGTTTGATGCGCAACGCCGACAAGGCGCTCTATCACGCCAAGGATGCGGGCCGAAACAGGGTATGCCTGTGTGCGTCCGAGGATTGCGTTTGCAGGGAAGCCGCATCGGGCTGACGCGTTGCCTCACGAGGTATCCGATCAGGAATCTGCGTACGACGCAGGACGAAGCCGCACTGCATCGACTACAATGCGGCGGTTTGCCCAGACAGGAGTCGCGCCATGAATACCCGTCCCGTGCAGTATCGACGCGTGCTTCTGAAGCTCTCCGGTGAAGCGCTGATGGGGCGTTTTGACTACGGCATCGACCCCGAGGTCATCGCTCGAATCGCGTCCGAGGTCATCGAAGTCAGCAAGGTTGGCGTGCAGATCGGCTTGGTCATCGGCGGCGGAAACATTTTTCGCGGTGCAGGCTTGGCTGCGGGCGGTATGGACCGGGTCACGGGCGACCACATGGGCATGCTGGCGACGATCATGAACGCCCTGGCGATGCAGGATGCGCTGGAAAAGCAAGGCGCCTACGCGCGTGTCATGAGCGCAGTGAAGATCAACGCCGTGGCTGAGGACTACATTCGACGCCGCGCCGTGCGCCATCTGGAAAAAGGTCGCATCGCAATATTTGCCGCCGGCACCGGCAACCCATTCTTCACCACGGACTCAGCCGCTGCACTTCGGGCGGTCGAGATCAACGCAGACTTGATGCTCAAGGCAACCAAGGTTGATGGTGTATACGACAGCGACCCGAAGAAAAATCCGAATGCGTTGCGCTACGAGCATCTGACGTATGACGATGTCATCGCGCGCAACTTGCAGGTCATGGACACCGCCGCCATCGCGCTGTGCCGAGACTATGGCATGCCGATGCGCATCTACGACATGACCCGCGAAGGCGACCTCATGCGCATTCTGCAAGGTGACAAGATTGGGACATTGGTGGATCGCGGTTGATCGCCCTCCGACTCCTTTGCGCCTCACCGCCTATAATCGCTCCCCGAATTGACATACTCAGGCCCCGCACATGATCAATGACATCAAGAAAGACGCTCAGGCGCGCATGCAGAAGAGCATTGACGCGCTGCGCTTTGAACTTACCAAGTTGCGCACTGGCCGGGCTTCGACGGCGCTGGTCGACAACATCAAAGTGAATTATTACGGCTCGGAAATGCCTTTGTCGCAGGTGGCCACGGTCGCGGTCGCTGACGCCCGTTCACTGACCATCACGCCCTGGGAGAAGCCCATGGTCGCCGCGGTGGAAAAGGCGATTTTTGGCTCCGACTTGGGTCTGACCCCGAACACCGCCGGTCAGGTCATTCGCATCAACTTGCCGCCACTGACCGAAGAGCGTCGCAAAGAGCTTGCCAAGCACGTTTCTGGCGAGGGTGAAAATGCCAAAGTTGCCATTCGCAACATTCGTCGCGATGCCTTGCATCAAGTCAAGGAATTGCTGAAGGACAAGTCGATCAGCGAAGACGAAGAACGTCGTGCTGAAACCGATATACAAGCGCTCACCGACAAGTCGGTCAAAGATGTCGACGCGGTGACCAAAGCCAAAGAAGATGAGTTGATGGCAGTTTGAGCCCGGCTGCCGCCAACGGCATGAACGAGCACCCTCTGCATTCTGCGGCGCGCAAGCCCCGGCATATTGCCATCATCATGGATGGCAACGGCCGATGGGCCAAAGCACGTCGGCGACCTCGCACACTCGGCCACCGCGCCGGCGCAAGTGCAGTCAATCTAAGCATCGATTTCTGCATCGCAGAAGGCATCGATACGCTGACCTTGTTCGCATTTTCCAGCGAAAACTGGCAGCGCCCCGCAGAAGAAGTATCCGCGTTAATGGGCTTGTTTTTGCGCGTACTGGATCGCGAGTTGGACGAACTCCACCGCCGCGATGTGCGCCTGCGTTTCATCGGTGCAAGGGCAGATTTTTCTGACGAGTTGCAAACGCGGATGCAGGCTGCGGAAATCCTGACTGCTGCCAACAAGACCTTGAATCTCTGCATTGCCGCAAGTTACGGCGGACGTTGGGATATCACCCAGGCGCTTCGTGCGATTGCGCTTCAGGTCAGGGATGGCGAATTGCAGCCTGAGCAGATTGACGAGGCGTTGATTTCACAACACATCTCTCTGGCTGACCTCCCGCAACCCGACCTGTTGATCCGCACCGGTGGAGATCACCGTATCAGCAACTTTCTGCTCTGGCAGTTGGCTTACACCGAGTTGTATTTCAGCGAAACCTTGTGGCCTGATTTCAATGCTCAGTCATTGCAGGCCGCGCTGGATGACTATGCCCAGCGCGAACGACGTTTTGGTCTGACCAGCGCCCAACTTCCGGATACTCTCGCGTGAAACAACGCATCCTGACCGCACTGATTCTGGCCCCGCTCGCAATTGGCCTGTTGCTGTATGCCCCCACGCGTCTATTGCTGCCGCTGGTCGCCGCCTTGTTGCTGATCGGCGTCTGGGAGTGGACGCGCCTCATCGGCTTCAAAACGCTGTTCAGCCGCGCGTTGCTGCTGCTTCCACCGGTTGCGGTGATGGCATGGTTGGCGCAATTCGGATGGCCCAACCTGTTTCCAACCGCCGTGCTAATGGGTTTGCTGTGGTGGATGGGCGCCTTGGTATGGCTGTTTTTCCCGCAGGTTGGCTCCCGCCGCACTCGTGGCGTGCGCGCTTGGAAGTACTTGATTATTTTGTTCATGGTGGTGCCTGCGTGGTGTGCATTGGCATTGCTGCACGCTGAGCCCGACCACGGACCCGCATGGGCATTGTTCGCGGTCATGATTGTCTGGGTCGCCGATTCCGGCGCGTACTTTGCGGGCAGCCGCTGGGGCCATCGCAAACTCGCCCCGAAAATCAGCCCCGGCAAAACCTGGGCGGGACTGTGGGGCGGTTTGGCAACCAGCCTGCTTCTCGCTCTGATGATGGCGCTGCTGATGGGCTTCGGTGTGATCGAAACAACGAGCTTGCTCCTGGCAACCGCGTTGACCATGCTGATCTCGGTGGTCGGCGATCTGACGGAAAGTTTGATCAAGCGACATGCAGGCGCCAAAGATTCCGGACAGTTGATTCCAGGTCATGGTGGCGTCTTGGACCGCTTGGACAGTCTGTTTGCAGCACTACCGATTTTTGTGGTGCTGCAATGGACATTGCTGTGAAAGGTATCGCGGTGCTCGGCGCGACAGGATCGATTGGCAGCAGTGCCTTGGACGTCATCGCGCGCCACCCGGATCGTTTTCGGGTCAACGTTCTGTCCGCTAACACCCAGATTGGCGCATTGCTGAAACTGTGCGTTCAGTTCAAACCAGCGTTGGCAATCATCAATGACGGCAGCCAGCTTGACGCGCTGGCCTTGGGCTTGCGCAACTTAGGATTGAAGACCGAAGCCGCCGCCGGACCGGACGCGCTTTGTCACGCAGCGACGCGATCCGACGTCGACATCGTGGTTGCAGCCATCGTGGGGGCCGCCGGGTTGCGCTCGACACTCGCGGCTGCGCAGGCGGGCAAGCGTCTGTTGCTCGCCAACAAGGAATCGATCGTCGTCGCGGGGTCGTTGTTGATGCAGGCAGTCCGCGATGGCGGTGCCGAACTCATCCCGATCGATAGTGAACACAGTGCACTGTTCCAGTGTTTGCCGGGACCAGCGCTAGGCCGCGCAGCCACGCCCGAGGTTCGTCGCTTGATCCTCACCGCATCCGGGGGGCCATTCCGTGGTTGGCGCCGCGACCAATTGGAGCATGTCACGCCACAGCAGGCCTGTGCACATCCGCGGTGGTCAATGGGGCAGAAGATCTCGATCGATTCAGCGACCCTGATGAACAAGGGCCTTGAGGTCATCGAAGCACATTGGTTGTTCGGTGCCGCACCGCAATGCATTGAAGTCGTCGTGCACCCGCAAAGCATCGTTCACTCTCTGGTCGACTATGTTGATGGCTCGATGCTGGCTCAGCTTGGCGCACCCGATATGCGAACAGCGCTTGCGTACGGCCTTGCGTGGCCAGACAGGATGACTGCCGGTGTGGCTCCACTTGACCTTCTGCAATTGGGCCGAATGGATTTTGAGGCACCTGATACACAGTCCTTCCCCTGCCTTGGCTTGGCATTTGCTGCGCTGGAACAAGGCCAAAGCGCCACGACCGTGCTAAATGCAGCCAACGAAATGGCCGTTTCAGGCTTTCTTCAGGGGCAATTGCGTTTTCTAACCATTGCTGACCACATCGGGCGCATGCTGGAGCAGTTCGGGTCTGAACGTGCCTCGTCGCTGGACGAACTGTTGGAACTGGATCGGCGTGTCCGCTTAGAACCCCTGCCCCATCACTGACCTAGGCTAACCGCATGCAGGATTTTTTTGGCTCCATCTGGTGGTTGATCGTCAGTCTCGGCGTACTGGTGACATTCCATGAGTTCGGCCATTTTTGGGTCGCTCGACGGTTCGGCGTGCGCGTGCTGCGATTTTCGGTGGGGTTTGGCAAACCACTGTGGTCAAGGACAGGCAAAGATGGCACCGAATATGTCATCGCCGCGATTCCACTGGGTGGTTACGTCAAAATGCTCGATGAGCGTGAATACGATGTGCCGCCGCACGCCTTGGATTCAGCCTTCAATCGCAAACCGGTCTGGCAACGTTTTGCCATCGTCGCTGCCGGACCGGCATTCAACCTGCTGCTTTGTATCGTGCTCCTGTGGGGCATGTTTGTCATCGGCAAGGACGACTACTTGCCCATCGTTGGCCGCAGCACAGGAATCGCGGCAAATGCTGGGATCGCTGAAGGCGACCTCCTGCTACGCATCGGTGATCGCGAGGTCAGCACCTGGACCGATGCCAACATGCTGCTCTTGGCCGCAGGCTTGGATCGCGCCCCGCTCAGCGTCGAAGTGCAGCGCGGAACCGACTCCCCACGCACGGAAACCCTTGATTTCTCGCAGCTTCCGGCCAACGCAGACGAAACCACCCTGTTTCGCGACATTGGTCTGGTTCCGCAGCAACTGCTGTTGCCCGCCCGCGTTGGCAAGGTAGCTGACGCTTCTGCGGCAGCGAAGGCTGGCGTGCTCGTGGATGATCTGATCCTCGCCATCAACGAACGGGATATTCGGTTTTGGGACGAGGTCCCCAGCGTTCTGCAGGACGAAGCCACGCATCAACAGCCGGTGACTCTGCGCCTGCGACGCGCAGGTGAAACTCGCATGATCCAGTTGCAACCCGATTTTAACGTTGAAGCACAACGCTGGATGCTGGGGGTCGAAGTCGCTCGAGTCAATGCTCCGCATGACGCCAAGCTGCGCTACGGACCATTGGCAGCGATTCCGGCCAGTCTGGCGGAAACCTGGCGACTGACCGAGTCCAGCCTCGGCATGCTTTACCGGATGGTAACTGGCGTTGCCTCGACGAAGAACCTCTCTGGGCCGATTTCCATCGCGCAATATGCCAACGCTTCCGCACAGATGGGCGCCGCGTGGTTCCTGTTTTTCCTGGCCGTGCTCTCGTTGAGCCTCTGCATCATGAACCTTCTGCCGATTCCAATCTTGGACGGCGGACACCTGCTGTATTACCTTATCGAAATGATCAAGGGTAGCCCGGTCAGCGAGCGCACCATGATGGTTGGACAGTACGTTGGAATGGCATTCTTGGCTGGATTGATGGGAATCGCCTTCTATAACGACATCCTCCGTCAGTTCGCATCCTGAGCGACGGATTTCTACCCACGGCAGGCGGGCTGGCCCGGCATCGCTTGCTTCATGTTCCCGCGGGGATCGTCGCTTGGCTTGACCAGTGCGGCGCGCTCTGCGGGTTTCGCCTGAGGAGCATTGGCTTTTCGGGTGCCCAACTTCGGAAGTGACAATGAAGCGAGTTGCCTTGCTCCCCCTCGTGGCCGCGATGATGGCCGCCAATGCCCATGCGCAGAACTTTGCGCCCTTCGTGATCAACGATATTCGCGTGGACGGCCTGCAGCGCATCGCCGCAGGTACCGTGTTCACGTATATGCCGCTCGAACGCGGTGACCGCATCGACAGCAGTGCGGCCGCGCAAACCATCCGTGCCTTGTTCAAGACCGGGTTCTTTACCGATGTTCGCCTTGATCAGCAGGAAGGTGGAATCCTCGTCGTCACGGTGGTCGAACGCCCGGCAATCAACAAGATCACCTTGACTGGCAACAAGGACATCAAGAGTGAGGAACTGATCAAAGGTCTCAATGACATCGGCCTGTCCGAGGGTGAGACCTTCAATCAGTTGGCACTGGACCGGGTCACCCAGGAACTGACACGCCAGTACAACAATCGCGGAAAGTACAACGTCAGCATTGCCCCGACCATCGCCAACCTGGATCGCAATCGCGTCGATATCGTGATCGACGTCAAGGAAGGCAAAGCCGCGCGAATCAAGCATCTCAATATCGTTGGCAACGAAAGTTTCGATGACGACGAGATTCTGGAAGCTTTCGAGTCGGACACGACCAATTGGTTGTCTTGGTACAAGCGAGACGATCAGTATTCTCGCGAAAAACTGTCGGGCGACATCGAGAAGCTGAACTCGTTCTACCTGGACCGTGGTTACATCGACTTTGCGGTCGAGTCCACGCAAGTGTCGATCAGTCCGGATCGTCGCAATATGTATCTCACCGCCAACGTGCGAGAAGGTGAGATCTATTCCATATCGGATATCAAGGTTTCGGGCGACACCATTATTCCGGTCGACGACATGGAGAAATTGGTCGCTATCCAAAGCGGTCAGGTGTTTTCCCGCAAGTTGCTGGAACTGACCTCCGAGGCGATGACCAATGTTCTCGCCAACATCGGGTATGCCTTCGCGCAAGTGACTCCGGTTCCGACGGTTGACCGTGAGAATCGTTTGGTTGAGATCAATTTTGTGGTTGAACCGGGCAAACGCGTCAACGTTCGCCGCATCGTCTTCAAGGGCAATACCCGGACTTCCGATGAGGTCATGCGGCGCGAACTTCGCCAGTTTGAAGGCATGTGGTACTCGCAAGCCGCCATAGACCGCTCGAAAATCCGTCTGCAGCGTCTGGGATATTTTGATGAAGTGACAATTGACTCCCCTGCCGTCGCTGGATCGGATGATCTGGTCGATCTGGAAATCAGCGTCAAAGAGCGCACCTCAGGCAGCTTCCAGTTCGGCTTGGGCTATTCGCAGTATGCCGGGTTGATCACCTCGGTCTCGGTCACCCAGAACAACTTCTTCGGCACCGGCAACCAGATTGGGTTCACGGTGCAGAATAACGCCTACGTCAAACGCGTGGACTTCTCGTACTTTGATCCCTACTTCACCGAAGACGGTATCTCGGTTGGCTACAACCTGAGCTACCGCGAGTTGGACCAGGCCGATGCCAACATCGCCAACTACACCGCAGACACCGGCTCATTTCGCACCATTTTTGGTCTGCCAATCACCGAAACAGATACGGTCGCCGTTGCGTTCGGTATCGACCGCAACACCATCACAACGATTGAAGGCTTTACGCCGCAACCCATCATTGACTACATCAACGCACTGGAACGCCGCACCTTCAACGCATGGCGAACCGAACTGTCTTGGTCACGAAATACTACCAACGCGTACTTCAACCCGACCCGCGGCACATACCAGCGGGTCGCTGCTGAAATCGCGCTGCCTGGCTCTACCGTCGAGTACTACAAGCTCTCCTACGAGTTCAACAAATACTGGCCCATCAACCGGCATCTGGTGCTGTTGACGCGGTCGGAATTGGGCTACGGCGACAATTATGGCGATGCCAAAACCCGCATGATTCCTGTCACGGGGAGCGATGGCAGCCCGGTACTCGACGACGATGGCAACCCCACTTATCGCGAGATCGTTGCCGATGGACTACCTTTCTTTGAGAACTTCTATGCCGGCGGCGAACGGTCGATCCGCGGTTACGAAACCAATACGCTGGGGCCGTTCTCGACCACCACGCTGAATCCTGACTATCGCCAGCCACTGGGTGGCGCGTTCAAGACAGTGGGCAGCTTCGAGCTGATTTTCCCGACCTTGTTCGACACGCCTTCCATGCGAGTGTCTGCGTTTGTCGACTACGGCAACGTCTTCAAGAGCTTTGACGATTTCGAGTTCCGTGAATTTCGCGGTTCGGCCGGCGTCGCACTGCAGTGGCAGGCACCGATTGGTCCGATCATCATCAGCTATGCGCAGCCATTGCAGGAAGATCGCGATGACCGCATCGAAAAGCTGCAATTCACGTTCGGCACCTTGTTCTGATTCTGCAGCCTGAGCCAGAGCCATTCCATGCCGTTCGAGAAGCGTTCTCGGCGTCGCCCCACCCAGGACCTGCTGAGGCTCGCCTTGGCAGGGGCGCTGCTGTTTTGCGCCCCGATCGTGCTCGCGCAGGCGGCCAAAATTGGCTACGTGGACATGCAACGACTCATCGACAGTGCCCCGCACGTACGCGACGCTCGACTTCGACTGCAGCGGGAATTTGCCACTCGCGATGACTTGCTCTCGCAGGACAGGTCACGACTGGCTCAGTTGCAGCAACGTTTGGACACCCTGCCTGCAGACAGCCCAGAAACCAACGGCGAAACCCTGCAAGCGGAAATCAACGCACTCAAACGCTCCATCACTCGAACCAGTGAACGCTTGCGTTCGGAGTTGGAGTCGCGCAGTAGCGAAGAGGTTGAACGCGCTTGGCCACAAATCAACGAAGCTGTTATTGACTACGCTAACGAACAAGGCTTTGACCTCATTCTCCCCGGTCCTGTGGTATTCGCCAATGACCGTGTGGATGTGACCGAACAGGTTCTGGAGCGCCTTCAGGCAACGGCAGAGGATAGCCAACAGCCATGATCAGGCAACCCACGTTTACCCTCGCAACACTGAGTGAACGCTTCGGCTTGACGCTTAGCGGCGATGGCAAACTGGCTATTCGCGGCGTCGCAACGCTCGCGGGAGCCGCGCATGGGCAGATTAGCTTTCTTGCCAACCCCCGCTATCGCAAAGATCTACTGAGCACACAGGCCTCCGCTGTCGTCTTGCCTGCGGCAGATGCGGCTGCCGCGCCCTGCGCGGTGCTGATTTCCAGCAATGCCTATGCCAGCTTTGCGCGCATCGCCGCGCTATTTGATCACGACTCGGGCGTTGTGGCCGGTATCCATCCCACGGCAGTGATCGACTCGAGCGCGCAAGTCGATGCATCCGCGTCTATCGGCCCCGGCGTTTGCATCGGTGCACGCAGTCAGGTTGGAGCGGGTGCCGTGGTTGGTGCGGGCTGCGTTATTGGGGAAGACTGCGCAATTGGCAATGACAGCCACCTAGTGGCACGCGTCACCCTCGTCAAGCGAGTCCGCGTGGGAACGCATTGCTTGATCCATCCTGGCGCGGTGTTGGGTGCCGACGGCTTTGGACTGGCCATGGATCAGGGCCGCTGGTTGAAAGTCCCGCAGCTGGGCGGCGTGGTGCTCGGTGATGACTGTGAGATTGGCGCGAACACCACGATTGATCGCGGCGCACTTGACGATACGGTTTTGGAAGACGACGTCCGCATCGACAATCAGGTGCAGATCGGACACAACGTGCGCATCGGTGCACATACCGCCATCGCGGGGTGTGCAGCAGTCGCTGGATCGGCGAAAATTGGGCGATTCTGCTTGATCGCCGGCGGCGCGGGTATCGTGGGGCATATCGAAATTTGTGACCGCGTCACGGTTACCGCAATGAGCCTGGTGACGCATTCGATCACCCAGGCGGGCTCCTATTCTTCCGGCGTTCCTTTGCAGGAAACTCGCGACTGGCGTCGAAATGCGGCACGTTTTCGTCACTTGGACGAACTTGCGCGTCGAGTGAAAACCATACATAACAACGAGAACACCGAATGAGCCACCCTTCTTTGTCGATGCCCGTCGATGTCAACCAGATCATGCAGATGCTGCCGCATCGCTACCCATTCCTGCTGGTCGACCGGGTCATCGACATCGAACCCAACGTCAAGCTGCGCGCACTGAAGAACGTCAGCTTCAACGAGCCCTATTTCCAGGGACACTTCCCGGGCCAACCGGTCATGCCAGGCGTGCTGATCATAGAAGCCATGGCTCAGGCATCTGGCCTGCTGACCCAATTGTCGCAAGACCCACCCGGTCTGAAGCAAACCTTGTTCTATCTTGTGAAAGTCGACAACGCGCGCTTCACCAAGCCGGTCGTCCCGGGTGACCAATTGATTCTTGAGTCGAGACTCAAGCGCATGTTGCGTCGCATGGGGATGTACGAGTGCAGCGCCTACGTCGATGGCGTGGAGGTCGCAAGTGCAGACGTTCTGTGTGCGGAGCCGAGTGCATGAGCATTGACGCATCCGCCTCGATCCACCCCAGCGCTTTGATTGACCCGAGCGCCGTGATTGGCGCGAACGTCAGGATTGGACCATTTTGCGTGATCGGCGCCAACGTTCGGATCGGATCCGGAACTACCGTTGCAGCGCACGTGGTCATCGAGGGTCCGACCACGATTGGCTGTGAAAATCAGATTCACAGCTTCAGCGTGCTCGGTGGCGACCCGCAAGACAAGAAGTTCCATGGCGAGCACTGCGAACTGATCATCGGTGATCGCAATCTGATTCGCGAGTTCTGTACCTTTAATCGTGGCACAGCCGATGACGGCAGCGTGACGCGAATCGGCTCTGACAACTGGATCATGGCCTACGTGCACATTGCCCATGATTGCGTGGTTGGCGACCGCTGCGTGTTTGCCAATGCAGCATCGCTGGCTGGCCACGTCAAAGTTGGTGATCAGGTCATTCTTGGTGGCTTCACGTTGGTCCATCAGTTCTGCCAAGTTGGCGACCACGCGTTTACCTCGATGGGCAGTGTCATCAATCGCGATGTGCCGCCGTTCGTTACCGTCGCCGGCCAATATGCCGAACCGCATGGGATCAATTCGGAAGGGCTGCGTCGCCGCGGCTTTTCCAGTGAACGCATCATGGGGATAAAGCGCGCTTACCGGACCATTTACAAATCAGGCCTGCCACTGGCGGAAGCGCGTGAAAAACTGGTGGAAATGGCTGCGGATTTGCCTGACGTCAAGCAACTGCTCGATTTTATTGACGGCAGCCAACGCTCACTGGTGCGCTGATGCGCATCGCCCTCGTTGCGGGCGAAGCTTCCGGTGACGTGTTGGGCGCCGGGTTGGTCAGCGCCCTGCGGGTGCACTATCCCGATGCGGAATTCATTGGTGTCGGAGGGCCGCTCATGCGAGCGGTCGGAGTGAATACCTGGTGGGATTGTGGCGAACTAGCGGTCATGGGCCTGCTTGAAGTTCTGCGCCATTTGCCAAGACTGCTGCGATTGCGTCGGGAGCTTGCCCAACGACTACTGATGAAGAAACCGGACGTTTTCATCGGTATCGATGCACCTGACTTCAATCTTGCACTTGAGCGAAAACTGAAGCGCGCAGGCATCCCTACGGTTCACTACGTCAGCCCGTCGGTCTGGGCGTGGCGCGAAAAGCGTGCGGCGCGCATGGCCGAGTCCGCTGACCGCGTGCTTTGTCTGTTTCCTATGGAACCGCCGATATACGCCCGGCATGGCGTCGACGCGCGTTTCGTTGGGCATCCTCTGGCAGATCACTATCCGCTGCATGCCGATCCCTCCCAGGCGCGATCGGCGTTGGGTATTGATAGCGCGGCACGCGTTTTGGCATTGCTGCCGGGCAGTCGACTGGGCGAAATCAAACGCTTGGGACCGATATTCATCGCCACTGCAGCGTGTCTGCAAGCCGAAGACCCGGCGCTGCAGATTTGGGTGCCGATGGCGAATGCCGCCTGCCGGGCCCTGTTTGAGCAGCAATTGCAGGAAGCCAAAACCTGTGCGCGTTTCCACCGGGTCGATCAGCAGTC
Organism: Lysobacterales bacterium; assembly: GCA_016718605.1. Taxonomy (GTDB): domain Bacteria; phylum Pseudomonadota; class Gammaproteobacteria; order Xanthomonadales; family Xanthomonadaceae; genus Aquimonas. The sequence continues at coordinate 105,215 of JADKCY010000001.1, forward strand.
GGATCTCGTCATGCAGGCGGCTGACCGCATCCTGCTGGCCTCAGGAACGGCGGCCTTGGAGGCGCTACTGTGCAAACGCCCGATGGTCGTGGCCTATCGGATCAACGCGCTGACCTACTGGTTGGTGACTCGCCTGAAAATGATGCGAGTAGATCGATTCAGCTTACCCAATGCGCTGGCCAACGAAGCCTTGGTGAGCGAATGCATGCAAGCAGATTGCACGCCACCACGTCTGTACTTGGCAGTTGAGGCCTTGCAGGCGTCGCCGGAGCGCATGGACTACGTGCAATCGCGCTATCTCGCCATTCACCAACAACTTCGGCAAGATGCCAGCATACGGGCGGCCGAAGAAGTCGTCGACTTGTTGCGGCCTTCACAGCATGCGACTTGAATCCCCCTCACTCCTCATCGCAGGTGTCGATGAAGCCGGGCGTGGCCCATTGGCCGGACCTGTCGTAGTCGCGGCTGTCATTCTCGATCACGAGCGCCCGATCATCGGTATCCGCGACTCGAAACAACTCAATGAAAAGCAGCGCGAGCGACTGTACGAGCAGATCGTCCAGCAAGCCATGGCCTACACGATTGTATCGATTGAGCCCGAGGAAATTGATCGCCTGAACATCTACCAAGCCACCTTGCGGGGCATGCGCGATGCGCTGGTGTCGCTCGCTGTTCGGCCAGATATCGCACGTATTGACGGCAATGCATTGCCGCGTGATTTACCCTGTCGTGCGGAGGCGTGGGTGGGCGGTGATTCACGTTGCCTGGCGATCGGTGCAGCCTCCATTTTGGCCAAGGTCAGTCGCGACCGGCAGATGGTGGAGCTGGATTCACGGCATCCCCGTTACGGTTTTGCCAAGCACAAGGGGTATCCGACCCCGGAGCATTTGCAGGCGCTCCGCCAATTCGGTGCGTGCCCCGAGCATCGCAAGAGTTTTGCGCCGGTTCGTGAGGCACCAGTCCAATCCAAACTCTGGTAGCACGGTCGAAGAAAAGCGACTTCCGGTGCAACAACTCTGTACGTCGGGAGCCGGCTCACAGACCGCCCCCACCATTGATGAGGGGAACGCGCTCACTCATTGACGCCACCGACTTCGACAAGCTCGACGCTTGGCGCTATTGTCCAGCCGATTACTCCAGTCCAGCGCGGTTCCGATGCGGATTTTTCTCTTGACTCGTTCCTTGCTCACTTGCCGCCGAGCCGCAAAGCGACACAATGGATTCCACGCTTTCTGGCTGCTCATCAGCATCCAGCTCGTCAGCTCGGTCAGCCTCGCGAGCGAGCCCGAACCGCAGCTCTGGTTGCACTCCGCAGAAGGCGACCAACGGCGTGTCGACCCCGCCACGCCACTGCGCTTGCTGGCCAACCAAGCAATGCAGTTGCGAATTGATGCCGGCGCAGATGAGACGCTGGATTGCGAATTGCTTGGCGCAGAAGGCAACGACCGCATTGCATTGGATTGTTCACGGATCAATCTGCTGGGCCTCGACAGCGGTGCATACCTCCTGCAGGTGCGCGCGCAGGCAGCGCAGGCAGCGGACAGGCCTGCACGACGATGGTCTTGGCTGATTCAAGGCCCCAATCGCAACCTGTTGCACCTGAACTGGCTGTTGGCGCTGACGGTGGCTGTCAGCGGCGTTGCTGTCTGGATGCGTCGTCGAACCCATCTTCTACTCGCAGATACCAGCGCACTGGATAAACTGGTTAAACAGCGACTGGCGCAATTGGAAGCAACCAACCAGCGCCTTCGAACCCTCTCCGAGACAGATGGCCTGACCGGGTTGTCCAATCGTCGGCATTTTGACGAGGTCCTGCGCGAACCACTCGCACGCGCATTGCTGATCGATCGACCACTCGCCGTGCTGATGCTGGATGTCGACCATTTCAAGGCCTACAACGACGCCAATGGTCATCTTGCTGGTGATGACATCCTGCGGAGGATCGGCGCGGAGTTGCGCGGTTCCATTCGCAACGACACGCTTGCTGCGCGCTATGGCGGCGAAGAATTCGCGTTGATCGCGCCAGCGCGTGGCAAAGAAGCGCAAGATCTGGCCGAACGCTTGCGAAGACGCATCGAAAGTCAGATCGGTGTCACCGCCAGCTTTGGTGTCGCCTGCTTCGATGTCCGTCGCGATGCCGACGAGGCCGCACTGATTGCGCGTGCCGACGATGCGTTGTATCAGGCCAAACGAGCTGGTCGCAATCGCGTCCACACCGACAGCGGTGAATTCACCTCTGCGCTGGACGCAGAACCCCTTGTTGAACCGCAGGAGCAGAGCAACGCCTTCGAGGGCGAGCCCTGCCCCAACCCGCCTCAGATCGAGACGTGGCCCGAGGATGAACTGGCGGATTCAGCACCGTCCGCTACTGGCAATTCCACCAGCGACACACTGGCATCCTCTGGATCGGATCGCACACTGAAACCCAGTTGACGACACATATCCAGCATCGAGGTGTTTTCGCGCAACACTTGTCCACTGATGTGCTGTAGTCCGAATCGCCGCGCCTGCAGAATGAGTTGCTGCATCAAAGCCCAGCCGAGACCCTGTCCTTTCAAATTGGAGCGCAGCAGGATCGCGTATTCCCCAGTATCGAGTTCAGGGTCAGCATGGATCTGCGCGATGCCAAGAACTTCATCGTTACCATCGACAGCCAAAAGTACGATCACGCGGGCGTAATCGATCTGTGTCAGGCGCGCAATAAACGCCTGACTGATGTGTTTCACCGGCGAGAAATAGCGCTGGCGCAAATCATCCGGCGTGACCTCTGCAAAGAAGCGCCGCAAGCGGTCCTCGTCCTCTGGTCGGATGGGTCGCACGTGGACATCATTACGATGTCGCAATGGCAGGTGCGCTTCGAGGGACTTGGGATACGGTGCAATGGCAAAGCGAGGGTTGGTTCGCCGTCGGCCCAAAGCGGCAGGTGCCACCAAAATCCGCGCATCCAGTGCAATCACGCCCTTCTCGTCGGCCAGCAGCGGATTGATATCCAGTTCGCGCACCTCTGGCAAATCGGCAGTCAACTGCGCAAGTTTCACCAAGGTCAGCGCCACCGCCTCGCGGTCTGCGGCGGGCCAGTCACGATAGGCATTGAGCCGCCGCACAACGCGCGTACGGTCGATCAGCTCGTGTGCCAAGGTCATGTGCAAGGGCGGCAGCGTGAGCGCGGTATCGTTTTCGACTTCGACCGCAATGCCGCCCGCACCAAACAGGATGACCGGGCCAAAAATGGGATCATCGGCGATGCCTGCAATCAATTCACGCGCGTAACGACGACGAATCATCGGCTGCACCAGCACGCCTTCGACGCGTGCCTCCGGCATCGCGTCGCTGACCCGCTGCAACATCTCGGCCGTCGCGTCGCGCACCGCGTGCGTGCTCGACAATCCAAGCACCACGCCGCCCACATCCGACTTGTGTTGAATATCGGGCGAGACGATCTTCAACACGACTTGGGCATGCTCGGCCAGCATCGGCGCGGCGCAGGCCGCGGCCTCCTCAGGCGTGGCTGCAATACTCATCGCGGCCACGGGAATATCGTAGGCCGCCAATACCTCGTGAACCTCCAGCACCGATAGCCAGCGATCACCGCGAGCCAACGCCGCCGCAATCGCCTTGCGAGCACGATCCGGCTCAGGTGTGAACTCCTGTGGCAACTCGGGCGGTGTGACCATCAACTGGCGTTGTGCTTCACGGTACTTCACCAAATGCACGAAGCCACGGACCGCACCAGTGAGCGTCCGGTAGGACGGCACGCCTGCACGTGTGAAAAGCGTGCGCGCCTCCGCCTCTTGCGCCAGCCAACACGCAAGGATCGGCTTGTTTAACTTGCCGCTCTTGCGACGCTGCTCGATATGCGCAGCGACCGCTTCGGCAATCTCCATCGGCTTGACCAATGCGGTCGGCACATGGATGACAAAGACCGCATCACACTCGGGCGCATCCAACAGAACATCCAATGCCGCGATATAGCGCTCAGGACCGCCATCGCCGACGATATCCACCGGATTGCTGTGCGACCAGGTCGGCGGTAGCACCTGATCCAATGCCTGACGTGTCACATCGCTCAACTCGGCTGACACCCCACCAAGATCACTCAATCGGTCGACAGCCAGAATACCGACACCGCCACCGTTGGTGAGCAACGCCAGACGCCGACCTTCAATGGGTTTCAACATTGACAACGTGCTGGCCGCCGCAAATAGCTCTTCCATGTCGTTGACGCGCAGCACACCGGCGCGACGCAGAGCCGCATCAAACACCACATCGCTGCCAGCCAGCGCGCCCGTATGGGAAGCAGCAGCCTTGGCGCCCGCCGCGTGACGGCCCGCTTTGACCACGATGACCGGTTTGGCCCTGGCGGCAGCGCGCGCAGCTGACATGAAACGCTGCGGATCGGTCACAGACTCCATGTAAATCAGAATCGCACGGGTGTGCGCATCGGTCGCGAAATAGTCCAGCAATTCACCGACATCAATGTCAGCCATATCCCCTAAAGAGACGATGCCGGAGAAACCGATATCGCGCGCATTGGCCCATTCGACAACAGTCGTGACTACCGCACCTGACTGTGCCAACAGCGCGAGATCGCCTGGCATGGCAGGGCTAGCGGCAAAACTGGCATTGATGCCTGCCAGTGGGGCCAGTATTCCCAGACAGTTCGGACCAACCACGCGGATCCCAGATTTGCGCGCTGCAACAGTGGTCGCTTCACGCAAGGAACCGGGCCCCTGACCTAGGCCGGCGGTAATCACCACGGCAGCCTTGACGCCCGCCGCGCCGGCTTCTTCAATGGTTGCCGGAACAGCCTCTGGTGGCACCGTTACAACCACCAAGTCAGGCACTTGGGGCAGCTTCTGCAGCGTTGAATACGTGGGTAAGCCAGCGATATCCCGATACTTCGGACTGACCACTGCAATCGGCCCCGTGAATCCACCAGATGCCAGGTTTTGGGCGATAACCCGCCCCAAACTGCGCTCTTTGGTACTGGCACCGATGACCGCGATCGACTGCGGGCGAAACAACGCGCTCAGGTTATTCATGCTTTCCTCACTGACTGAATTTGCTGCATACGCACATTGTGCCTATGCAAGATGACAGCCAGCTTGACCAAAGTCCAAAGTGACCGGCCTCCGGCATGCGAGGCAGGCCACTTCTTCATTCACGACTTACCAGTGCACGCCGCGCATCAATGCCGCAAAGGCAATCTGCTCGGAGGAAGGCTGCTCATCCTTGCCACCCTTGCCCTGCGCCGCCGCCGAATCGGGGAACAGTTGGAAGGCCGTGTTCATGACCACCTCGTAGACCTTCGGCGCCATCGCGTTCAGAACCGAAGAGAAGATACCCAACCGTGTCGCGATTCGGCTCGGCCGCTCAATGATGGCCTGGGTGATCAGATCCGCCGCTTCGTCCGGCGAGATCGTCGGCACAGATTCGTACATTTTGGTCGGCGCGATCATGGGGGTACGCACCAAGGGCATATTGATAGTGGTGAAGCTGATGTTGTGGCCGGAAAACTCAGCCTGCGCACAGCGACTGAATGCATCCAATGCCGCCTTCGAAGCAACGTAGGCAGAGAAACGCGGTGAATTTGCGAGCACGCCAATCGACGAGATGTTGATGATGTGGCCCTTGCGTCGCTCGGTCATGCCCGGCAGAACGCCCATGATGAGGCGCAAGGAGCCAAAGTAGTTGAGTTGCATCGTGCGTTCGAAGTCGTGGAAGCGGTCGTACGACAGTGCGATCGAACGACGGATCGAACGACCGGCATTGTTGATCAAGATATCGACGCCACCCAAGTCGGCAAAAATCCGCCGCAGCAAGTCATCGCAAGAAGGCAACTCGGCCAGATCCGCAGTATAGGCATGGCATTCGCCACCAGCGGCGATGATCTCATCGCGTGTCTTGAGCAATTCTTCCTCACCACGCGCAACGACCACGGTACGCGCCCCCGCCAACGCGACCTTGAAGGCTGCGGCACGTCCGATACCGGACGAGCCGCCCGTGATTACCACGACCTTGCCCTGTACGCGTCCTCGTAGCGACCGATCCACAAACAAGTCTGGGTCGAGGTGACGTTCCCAGTAGTCCCACAAGCGCCACGCGTAATCCTCCAACTCGGGCACTCGAATGCCTGAGCCTTTCAAGGCGCGTTCGGTATCACGGTTGTCAAAGCGAGTTGGGTAGTTGATAAACCCGAGCACTTCCTTGGGAATACCCAAATCCTTCAATACCATGCCGGCAAAGCGCTTGACCGGCGCCAAATTCGCCAACGCCATGCGAACAGGCGCGGGAACAAAGCTGAACATGCGCGCATCCACTCGCATGCTCATCTGCGGCGCATGCCCTGCGCGGGCAAACAGATTCAGAACTTCGCCGATACGGCGCGGCGAGGGGTCGGTCAAATGAAACACACCACCATCCAAGCCGGGCTTGTGCGCGATGTGATCCATGGCATCGACCACATAATCCACCGGGACCATATTTACGCGACCGCCTTCAATGCCGATCGTCGGCATCCAAGGCGGCAACACGCCGCGCAACTTCTTGATCAGCCCGAAAAAGTAGTAAGGACCATCAATCTTGTCGATTTCACCGGTCTTGGAGTGTCCGATCACGACACCCGGACGGTAAATGCGATAGGCGATGCTGCACGTCTCGCGAACAATTTTCTCGGAATCATGCTTGGTGCGGAAATACGGGTGATCAAGGTTTTCCGCTTCGTCGAACATGTCCTCGCGAAACACCCCGGCATAGTAGCCAGCGACCGCGATCGAACTGGTGTGATGGAAACACTTCGCACCCACCGATTCTGCAAACTGCACCGCGTGTCGGGTCCCATCGATATTTGGGCCGATTTGCGCCTCGGCTGATGCGGACAAATCGTAGACAGCAGCCAAGTGAAAAACCTGCTTGACCTTGCCGTGGAGGCTTTTGAGCTGGGCTGCAGAGACGCCCAGCTTGGGTTTGGACAAATCGCCAGTAACAGGAACAACCCGTTTTGCGTCCCAGCCCATGCGTTCAACGAGTTCCTTCAGTTTGCCCTGGCTTTGCTTGCGCACCAGCACATATACGTCGCCTTTTCGTTTGAGCAGATTGCCCACCAGATGACGGCCGATGAACCCAGTGGCTCCTGTTACGAAGTACGTCATTGCAGCTCCCTTTCTGTGTGGTCGGCTCTTGCGGCCGGTAACGTTTGGCCGACAGCCTGCCTGAAAGATGCGCGCTCGCAAAGTCATGCACGCAAATCCGATGTTGGCACGGCACTGGTTTGACCCTTGCTCGCCTCACGTGCTATCAAGCACGGCCAGCCATCAGGGCGTTGGAGAAGAGTGATGTCGGACCTCGTCAAACAGTTTGAAGCCGCCGCAGAAGCCGTCAAAAGCCTGAGCGAGCGCCCGGACAATGACATGCTGTTGCGCCTCTATGCGCTCTACAAGCAAGGCGCTGAGGGCGACGTGAGCGGCCCCAAACCGGGATTCTTCGATTTCGTCGGCACCGCGAAATATGACGCGTGGGCGAAGCTGGCTGGCACTGATCAGGCGGAAGCGAAAGAAAAGTACATTGCGCTCGTCAAGCGGTTGACTGGCTAAGACACGCCGCGATGGCCCGCGACACGAGAGATCGAATTCTGGAAGCGAGCCTCGCGCTGTTCAACGCGCGTGGCGAGCTTAACGTCAGTACCAATCACATCGCTGACGATCTGGAAATCAGCCCAGGCAATCTTTACTACCATTTCCGCAATAAAGACGACATCATCGAGCAGCTGTTTGCGCGCTTCGAACTGCGCATGGACAAGGCACTGACTGCCCCGGCCGAACGGCTTCCCACGCTCGAAGATATTTGGCTGCAGCTGCATCTCGTTTATGAGTGCATCTGGGACTACCGCTTCATTTATCGCGACCTGGTAGACATCAGCAGTCGCAACCGCAAGCTTCGGATGCACTTTTCACGCATTCTCAAACGCGCGTCCGAAGGTGCGATCGAGGTGATGCGTGGCTTGGCGACTTCCGGCATCTTCCGCGCCAACGCCGAGGAAATCCGTGCCACGGCAACCAACATCCTCGTGATAGCGACCTTTTGGTTGAATTTTTCCGCCGTTCGAGGCGAACACGACGAGCGCGAGAGCATCAATCAGGGTATTTATCAGGTGATGTTGCTGATTGCGCCATTCTTGCGCGACACCGAACGCGCCCAGCTAACGCATCTGGCAGCAGCCTATCTGCGCTAGAAAAATCCTACCCGATCGCGCGTCGTTGATCTGTCGGCGCCAGGTCTGGACCGGTGCTGGACGCGGCAAATCTGACAAGAGCAGGATGCACGTGTCCGAACAATCCCTGCCAAATCCGATGGGAAGTACCCGCTCAGTGTGCGCCTGGGTAGGTCTTTTCTCCGGCCTGCACTGTCAAATCCAGACGGTTTTCCGGAGGTGGTAAGGGACAAGTGCTGTAGGCGTTGTAAGCGCACGGAGGATTGACCATGCGATTGAAGTCCAACACTACTTCGCCATCAACGACGGCTTCGGTGTAGAGAAAGCGACCTGCCCCATAGGTTTGCTTGCCATTGCTGCGATCGGCAACGATCAGGAACAGTGACTCCGCTGGATCGCCAAGCGCTTCCAACGTATAGGACGCACCCTCTTTCTCAAAGATCACGGTGCCGGGATTCGGCGTGTCTTCCAACTGCCCAAGCACGTTGGCGATCGGGATCGTACTTCCATCAGGCTTGGGTTCGAAGCGCGCGCTGACTTGCCAGTCTTGCACGGGATCGAACCACGCCAGACCCTGAAAGTCTCGCCGCGTCTGTGCGCTCGAATCACGCACGCGAAGGCCAAGTTTTCCGCCGCGCTCAATCAATTGCACACTGCCATCCGACCACGAAATCCAACTGGGTTTTTCACTGGTATCGGACCCCAGTACGATGGCATCGGATGAGACATCGGCGTCGTTGAAATGCAATGCCTCACGGGATGACGGTGGAAACCAGATGACCTGCTGCGCACCATCCACTTCGCGCAACTCGAACTCACCAAGCAAATCCGGTCCCGCACGCAAGCGGATGTCGGCGTCGACCGTTCGACCCACAGCTTGCCGACCCGGCATCAACCAGTGCAATCCAACCAGACTCAGCCAGCCATCCGGCTCCGTCAAGACGCTTGCACGCTGTTGTCGCCATTGCTGCTGCGCTAGTACCCAAGGATCAGCCATCATGGCCGTTGCCGACATGGCCACGGATACGACACCAAGAATCGCCCACCGTCTGAATCCCATTGAATTGCCTCGCTCAAAAACCGGACTGCATTCCAACGCGCAAGGCGCGCGTTGCCACCAACTGAGTGATGCACTGCACGTCGCCATCCATAGCGCGATCCGCGCGCATGAAGTCAATGTGTTGACGAATCTGAGCATGCAGCCTCGCCACCGCTGCTCCCGGATGAAAATCATCACTGCTGGCGAGTGCCTCGGTCAGCGACTGCACTTCCTTTTCGAACTGTGCACGCGCAGGGTGATCCGTCGCAGGTGCATTGCTGACCTTTTCCGCCAATCGCCGCCAGTCACCGGATTGCGCCAAATGCCGCGCGGCGTTCAGCATGTCCTGGCGGAAATCCAAAGCCTGCGCAGCGGTATACAACTCCAATGCGACGACATGCGCCAGATCGGCGCACATCTCCAACACATGGCGCGCTTCGTTGGCGCCCATCGAAACGTGATCTTCGGCATTGGCACTGGTTGGCACCGAGTACACCGAAGCCGGATGGGCTCGGGTCGCAAGATCATTGACCAAGGCCGCAGCGGTGTACTGCACGATCATGAAGCCCGAATCGGTGGCATCTTCGTTTCCGGTCAGAAACGCAGGCAACCCGTCATTGGTGGCGGGGTCGACCAGTTTGTTCAAGCGTCGCTCAGAGATACTCGCCAACACCGGAATCGCTGCCTTGAGGTAGCTCATCGCCAAGGCCAAGGGCATGCCGTGGAAATGGCCTGCCGAGATGACCTGATCCTCGATATATCGCGGATTCTCGGCATCCGGAAAAACCAAGGGATTGTCGGTGACCGCATTGAGTTCGATATCGAGCACACGCTCGGCCTGTGCCAATGCGTCGCGTATCGCGCCATGCACTTGCGGCATGCAACGCAAACAATAGGCATCCTGCGGCTGATGCTTTTTGCCACCTTTGAACGGAAGAAACCGCGCGTAAAACGACTCGCGACCATGACGCTGACTGGGCGGCACGTAATCCCAGGCAATATCAAAACGCAGTGCTTGCTGATCGGGCGACTGCCAGGCATCTGCCAACCAAGGCTTGAAGCGCGGCACCATGTGGTAGGCGATATCAAGCAAGCTGGAGCCCGCCGTCAGTTCGCGGATGTGAGCTGCTGTCGCCACTTGCCCGGGATGCGGTCGCAGCGCGTGTACTTCCGTCCGAAACGCGCTGCTGCGACCCGCGAAACCATCAAGGGTCATCGCCGCGGCAGCATCCGCAAGGTCGCACAAGTAGTGCAAGTGATCGACCGCCAACACGCCACAGGCCAACATCTGCGCAGTGCCATTGTTCAGTGCGAGTCCTTCCTTGAACGATAAACGCACCGGGCTCAAACCGACCTTGGCCAGTGCGTCGGCACCGGGCATGCGCTGGCCATCGACGAAGGCCTCACCACCACCGAGCAACACGATGGCCAAGTGAGACAGTGGCGCAAGATCGCCACTCGCACCAACGGAACCCTTCTGCGGTACAACTGGTACCACACCGCGATTGAGCATTTCAGCGAGCGACTGCAGGGTTGACGGGCGAATTCCCGAATGACCACGCAACAGCGTGTTGATGCGGATTGCCAACATCGCCCGCACCACCTCGGCGGCGAAGGGGTCACCCACGCAGACGGCGTGGGTCACGATCAAGTTGTGTTGCAACTCCTCCAGCAAGGTCATGTCGTTGCACTGCGGGTTGCCGCCGGGCAACTCATCACGCGCCCGATGCGCACCCAGCAAGCGGTCCGCGTTGCTGCCAAAACCGGTGGTTACGCCATAGATTGGCTCCTGCCGCTGCACCTGTTCGGCCAGAAAATTCGCAGCTTTCGCAACGCGTCGCAGTGCTTTCGGGCATAACTCGACGGCGTATTCAGCGCGTGCGAGGCGCAACAGATCGGCACGACAAAGCGATTGGCCGTCGAGTAGGACGGCAGGGCGAGAAACAGTCATTGCAGGCGAACTCGACAACGGGGAGGCGCATTGTCCGGGGTTTGCGCGACGCAGAAAACCCGCGACCGCAAATTACCAACCATCAGGGCTTGATGTAGGCCGCGTGCTCTTCCAACTGCAAGCGTGCAAGTTCCTGTACGCCTGCGGGAACGACCTGAACGTCGAACAGCAATTGGTCGACAGGAATTTGGCGGCCTTCCAGGGTATTGCCACACACTCGAAATTCCACACCCTCGGCAATCAAGGGTTCAACCATCACGTCATAGGTATTGCCGCGACTGTCCTTGGCACCACTCAGCAGAAAGTCCACGCCGGGTCCGTTGGCCACAACGACAATCTTGATATCCGCGTCAGCGCGGCGGTGGTTTTGCACATTGCGCAACGCAAAGCTCGCCTGCTGACTGTCGCTAACATGGTAGACGACGGTGCGTTTGGATGACGCCTCTGCGGCGCTGGCAGCGTGCACAAGGACAAACAGGAGACTCAACGACACGGCAAGCAGCACACGAAATGCAAGGGGACGCTGCATGACAACCTCGAGAGAATACGAAAAACGCAATCCTACCCTCACTTGGGCGTATCTGGCGCCCGTTCAGCGAGCGTCGCCGCGAGAACGCCGTCTGACTTGGCCCAATCGCGATCCTGACTCAACAGGTATGTTTCGCCTTCACGCAAGATGAACTGCTTGAACGCTTCTGCAGCCGGAGAAAGCGTGCGCGGCAGCAGGCGAACCACATTCCATGTTCGCATCAATGGGCTGCCCTCGACGGGTAGCACGTGCAACAAACCGGATTTCAGTTCAAGCCACAGCGTGTGCAGCGAAAGAAAACTCAGCCCCATTCCCGCCATCACAGCCTGTTTGATCGACTCGTTGCTGGGCATTTCCATCAGCACGCTGATTGGTGCGTTGTAGTCTGCGAAAAAACTCTCCATCGCCGCCCGTGTGCCGGAGGCCTCCTCGCGAACGATGAAGCCATGGCCGCCGAGATCTGCCGCCCGAATCGTGGTCTGCATCAACAACGGATGGCCAGGCGGGGCAACAAATACATGTGGATGGCCAGCAAAGGCTTCCGCGCGTGTCGCCAGTCCCTTCGGCGCACGGCCCATGATCGCGAGATCGATCTCGTTACTCTGCAGCAGCATCACCAGATGCTCTCGATTGTTTCCGACCCGCAGGCGCACTTCAATGCCGGGGTGCAATTGCCGAAAACGCGCGAGCAGGTGCGGCACGAAGTACTTCGCTGTACTGACCATGCCAACGGTGAGCGAGCCACTCTCCAAACGTTGCAGTTTGGCCAGCGCGTCTTCGGCCTCGCGCAACGTAGCGACGATGCGTTTGGCGTAGACGAGAAAGTACTCGCCACCGGTGGTCAGGCTCAGTTGCTTGCCACGGCGGTCAAACAAACGCACTCCAACGGCGCCTTCGAGTTCCTTCATTTGCAACGTCACCGCGGGTGGCGTCAGGTGCAGGCGTTCGGCAGCCCGCGCGAAATTAAGGCTGCGGGCAGCTTCGATGAAGGTATGAATCTGACGCAAGGTGGCATTCTTCATTAAGAATCCCTAAATCCTGAATGATGCAATCGTCAATTTACCTTATCCAATGCAGCAACTACAGTCTGGCCACCCCGGTACAGGTCCGGGACACCAGAGAGAGCCGTCATGAGTTCACAAGACACGACCGCCGGTGCCGATACCGCCATCACCGACAAAAAAAAGCGCTATAGCGCAGGCGTGCTGAAGTACCGCCAGATGGGCTATTGGGACGCCGACTACGTCCCGAAAGAGACCGACACCCTGTGCCTGTTTCGCATCACGCCGCAAGATGGGGTGGATCCCATCGAGGCCGCTGCCGCGGTCGCCGGAGAATCAAGCACCGCGACGTGGACGGTCGTCTGGACCGATCGCCTGACGGCTTGCGACAGCTATCGCGCCAAGGCATACAAGGTCGAGCCGGTCCCAAACACTCCCGGGCAGTACTTTTGCTGGGTCGCCTACGACATCATCCTGTTTGAAGAAGGCTCGATCGCCAATATCACGGCGAGCCTCATCGGAAACGTCTTTAGCTTCAAGCCCTTGAAAGCCGCGCGCCTGGAAGACATCCGCATGCCGGTGGCGTTGGTGAAAACCTTCAAGGGTCCGCCCTGCGGCTTGGTCACCGAGCGCGAGCGCCTCGACAAGTTTGGCCGCCCCTTGCTGGGCGCCACCACCAAGCCGAAGTTGGGACTGTCGGGCCGCAACTATGGCCGCGTGATTTACGAAGGATTGAAGGGCGGTCTGGACTTCATGAAGGACGACGAGAACATCAACTCGCAACCCTTCATGCACTGGCGTGACCGCTTTCTCTACGTCATGGATGGCGTCAACAAAGCCAGTGCCGCGACCGGCGAGGTGAAAGGCTCCTACCTGAACGTCACCGGCGCGACCATGGAAGATATCTATGAGCGTGCAGAATTCGCTAAGGAACTGGGCTCGGTCGTGATCATGCTGGATCTGATCATCGGATGGAGCGCGATCCAAAGCATGGCTAACTGGGCACGCAAGAACGACATGATCGTGCACATGCATCGCGCTGGTCACGGCACTTACACACGTCAGAAGAACCACGGCGTCAGCTTCCGCGTGATGGCGAAATGGCTGCGTCTGGCCGGTGTCGATCATCTGCATACCGGCACCGCCGTCGGCAAACTCGAAGGCGACCCGATGACGGTGCAGGGCTACTACAACGTGTGTCGTGACAGCTACACCAAACAGGATCTGCCCCGCGGACTATTCTTCGATCAGGATTGGTGCGATACCAAAAAGGTCATGCCAGTAGCCTCTGGCGGCATCCATGCCGGACAAATGCACCAACTCATCGATCTGTTTGGTGATGATGTCATCCTGCAATTCGGTGGCGGCACGATCGGCCATCCGGCAGGCATTCAAGCGGGTGCTGTCGCCAACCGCGTCGCTTTGGAGGCGATGGTCAAAGCGCGCAACGAAGGCAAGGACATCAAGAACGAAGGGCCGGAGATTCTCCGCAAGGCCGCGCAGTTCTGCACTCCGCTGAAACAGGCGCTGGATACCTGGGGTGACATCAGCTTCAACTACGCCAGCACCGACACCAGTGACTACGCCGTCACGCCGGCCACTTCGAACTGATCGAGGAGTAAACGACCATGATGACCAACCCGACCGGACGTCTGACCCAGGGCCAGTTCTCCTTCTTGCCCGATCTGACCGACGAAGAAATCGCGCTGCAGATTCAGTATGGCTTGAGCAAAGGCTATGCCTGGAGCGTCGAGTACACCGACGATCCCCACCCACGCAACACGTATTGGGAAATGTATGGCATGCCGATGTTCGATCTTCAGGATCCAGCCGGAGTGTTGATGGAAGTCAACAACTGCCGCAAGACCTTTCCAAACCACTACATTCGTTTGATGGCCTTCGACAGCACCCGCAATGTCGAGTCGATTGCGATGAGCTTCATCGTCAATCGCCCGGCTAGGGAGCCTGGCTTTGCCTTGGTTCGACAGGAAGTGAATGGTCGCAGCATGCGCTACACCATCCATAGCTATGCGACGGACAAGGCAGAGTCCGAGCGCTACGACTGACGCTCTCATCGCATCGCTTGCCAATCGCATGAAAACGGGCTTTGCTGCCCGTTTTCATGTTCATCATCGCAAGGAGTCGCTCCCATGGTTCGCATCGCCCCCAGCATTCTGTCTGCCGACTTTGCCCGTCTGGGTGAGGAAGTGCGCAATGTAATCGCCGCCGGCGCGGACTGGATTCACTTCGATGTCATGGACAACCACTACGTCCCCAATCTGACCATTGGTCCAGGGGTGGCGCAGGCAATCAAGCCGCATTGCGTGGATCCACAAGGCAAACCGGTGCCATTGGATGTGCATTTGATGGTGCGGCCAGTCGATGAGCTCGCCCTCGCATTTGCCAAGGCCGGTGCGGATTACATCAGTTTTCACCCCGATGCCAGCACACATGTGGATCGGACCCTGCAGCTGATCCGTGGCGCTGGCTGCAAAGCAGGACTGGTGTTCAACCCGGCCGCATCGATGGATGTTTTGGAATGGGTCATCGACAAGGTCGATCTGATCCTGATCATGAGCGTCAATCCCGGCTTCGGCGGACAGAGTTTCATCGACAGCGCACTACGCAAGTTGGAACAAGCCCGAACCCTGATCGATGCCAGCGGACGTGACATCCGGCTGGAAGTCGATGGCGGTGTGAAGGTGGACAACTTCCGTCGAATTGTCGATGCCGGCGCCGATACGCTGGTGGCGGGCAGTGCCATTTTCAGCCAACCTGACTATGCCTCGGTCATCCAAGCGATGCGCGCGCAACTCGACTGAGGTGATCCATGAGCACGCCGATGTACAACATCCCTGGCGCCAATCCCGTGAGCCCGTCAGCGCAAGCGCCTGAACCAAGTGCGCCTGCCTCGACTGCCAGAACGGTCGCCCAGGTGTTGCAAGAGAGTCGCATCGACGAGGTCCTAGACGAGCTTGAGCGCGACTTGGTGGGCTTGGCGCCAGTTAAACAGCGCATCCGCGATATCGCTGCCCTGCTAGTGATAGACAAACTCCGAATGAATCTTGGACTGCAGGCCGAAAATCCCAGCCTGCACATGAGTTTCACCGGCAATCCAGGCACCGGCAAGACCACGGTCGCGATGCGTATGGCCGAGATACTGTTCCGCCTCGGCTATGTACGCAAAGGTCATCTGGTCGCGGTGACGCGGGACGATCTGGTCGGGCAGTACATCGGTCATACCGCACCGAAAACCAAGGAAATTCTGAAAAAGGCGATGGGCGGTGTGCTGTTCATTGACGAGGCCTACTACCTGTATCGCCCTGACAACGAACGCGATTATGGACAGGAGGCGATCGAAATCCTGCTGCAGGTAATGGAAAACCAGCGCAACGATCTGGTCGTCATTCTCGCCGGCTACAAAGACCGCATGGACACGTTCTTCCAGTCCAATCCGGGCATGAGCTCGCGGATCGCGCACCACCTTGACTTTCCCGACTACAGCGTCGACGAATTGGGTCGCATTGCACAGATGATGCTGGCCAAACAGCATTATCGCTTTGATGACGGCGTGGCTGACGTTTTCACCCAGTATCTGAAACGCCGCGTGCAGATGCCGCATTTCGCCAACGCACGCAGCGTGCGCAACGCGTTGGACCGTGCACGACTGCGCCAGGCCAGTCGATTGTTCGCCGACCGCGAGCGCGAGCTCACGGCCGAGGATCTCACCACTCTGACGGCGGCCGACATTCTGGCCAGCCGCGTGTTCCAGGAATCATCTGTCTGAGGAGTCCGTCGTGCCGCTCTCGAAGCTACCTACCCTGACGCAATACCTGATCGATCAGCGTCGCCGCTTTCCGCAGGCCAGTGGCGAGCTCAATGCACTGATTCTCGACGTATCGATTGCCTGCAAAGCAATTGCCCGCACTGTTGCTTTCGGCTCGCTGGCTGACATCGCAAGCGCGGGCAGCGTCAATGTGCAGGGTGAAGAACAGAAGCCGCTGGATGTTGCAAGCAACGAGATGCTGATGCGCCAAACCGAGTGGTCGGGCCATCTGGCAGGCATGGCCTCCGAGGAAATGGATTCGCCGTACCAGATTCCGGGCGAATATCCGCGTGGCAAGTATCTATTGGTCTTCGATCCGCTAGACGGCTCATCGAATATCGACGTCAACGTCTCGGTCGGCACGATTTTTTCGATTCTTCGTGCGCCGCAGGACGTCATCGACTCGGGCCGCGATGTCACTGATGAGGATTTCTTCCAGCCTGGCAGCACGCAAGTCGCCGCAGGCTATGCCTTATACGGACCGACCACGATGCTGGTACTGACCGTCGGCAATGGTGTGGTGGGTTTCACGCTTGATCCCAACCTCGGTGAGTACAAGCTCACGCACCCGAATATCCAAGTACCAGAGGACACCAAAGAGTTTGCGATCAACTCCTCCAATAGCCGATTCTGGGAAGCACCGGTCAAACGCTATGTCGATGAGTGCCTAGCGGGAAAGACCG
Organism: Lysobacterales bacterium; assembly: GCA_016718605.1. GTDB lineage: Bacteria > Pseudomonadota > Gammaproteobacteria > Xanthomonadales > Xanthomonadaceae > Aquimonas. Next base: position 122,453 of record JADKCY010000001.1, read on the forward strand.
GCCCGCGTGGCAAGGATTTCAACATGCGCTGGATTGCCTCGATGGTGGCTGAAGCGCACCGCATCCTGATGCGCGGTGGGGTTTTCATGTATCCGCGCGACACCAAGGAGCCGACCAAGGCCGGGCGCCTGCGTCTGCTCTACGAAGCCTGCCCGATCGGTTTCATCATGGAACAGGCGGGAGGACGCGCCTCTACCGGTCGGGAGCCGATTCTCGGAGTGCCTCCAAATGCTCTGCACCAGAGGATCGGTCTGGTATTCGGCTCCCGCAACGAGGTCGAACGCATCGAGCGCTATCACGCCGAACCACAGCACAACGATTCCCCGATCCCCCTGTTCTCTGATCGCAGCCTGTTTCGCGACTAAGGAGTTGTCATGTCAGAACGTCATCCCATCATCGCGATCACTGGTTCCTCCGGTGCGGGCACCAGTTCGGTTACACGTACCTTTCAGAACATTTTCCGCCGCGACAAGATCACCGCCGCGATCATCGAAGGCGACAGCTTCCACCGCTATGACCGCAAGGAAATGCGGCAGCGACAAGCGGAAGCTGAAGCTGCCGGCGACCGCAACTTCAGTCACTTTGGTCCGGAGAACAATTTGTTTGCCGAACTGGAGAACCTGTTTGCCACCTACGCGCAAACCGGCGGAGGCAAGCGCCGCCTGTATCTGCATGATCCGATAGAGGCCGCGCCCTACAAGCAGGAGCCTGGGACGTTCACACCGTGGGAGGATCTTCCTGCTGACACGGAACTGCTGTTCTATGAGGGTTTGCATGGCGCTGTGGTCACCGACGATATCAATATCGCCAAACATCCCGACTTGCTGATTGGCGTGGTACCGGTGGTCAATCTGGAGTGGATCCAGAAGCTCTATCGCGACAAGAACGTGCGCGGCTACAGTGCCGAAGCCGTGACCGACACCATCCTGCGCCGCATGCCCGACTATGTGCACTACATCTGCCCGCAGTTCGGCCATACCCACGTCAACTTCCAGCGCGTGCCGGTGGTCGACACCTCCAATCCCTTCATCGCGCGCGACATCCCCAGCCCGGACGAGAGCATGGTGGTGATCCGCTTTGCCAACCCCAAGGGCATCGATTTCCAGTACCTGCTGAACATGATCAAAGACTCTTTCATGTCGCGCGCTAACACCATTGTGGTCCCAGGCGGCAAAATGGAGCTGGCGATGCAATTGATCTTCACGCCGTTCATCTGGCGAATGATGGAGCGCCGCAAGCGCGCACTGGGAGTCCTGTAATGCAACAAAAGTCACTAGCTCAGCGCATGGCCGATGCCATTCGCATCCTGTCGGTGGATGCCGTCGAAAAAGCCAAGTCCGGCCATCCGGGCGCGCCAATGGGCATGGCGGAAATCGCTGAGGTGCTTTGGCACCGGCATCTGAAGCACAACCCGAACAACCCATCCTGGCCGGACCGCGACCGCTTCGTGCTGTCGAACGGTCATGGCTCGATGCTGATCTATTCGCTGCTGCATCTCACGGGCTACGACCTACCGATGAGCGAGCTGCAGGCCTTCCGTCAATTGCACAGCAAGACCGCGGGCCACCCCGAGTACGGCATCACGCCCGGCGTGGAAACCACCACCGGACCGCTGGGTCAGGGTGTCAGCAATGCGGTGGGCTTCGCCTTGGCGGAAAAGCTGATGGCGCAGGAGTTCAATCGCGATGGGCATGCCATTGTCGATCATTGCACCTACGTCTTCCTCGGCGACGGCTGCATGATGGAAGGTATCAGCCACGAGGCCTGCGCTTTGGCAGGCACGTTGCGTCTCTCCAAACTGATCGCTTTTTACGACGACAATGGCATCTCCATCGATGGTCATGTTGAGGGCTGGTTCACCGACGATACCCCCAAGCGTTTCGAGGCCTATGGCTGGAAGGTCATTGCCAACGTCGATGGGCATGACGCGGCAGCGGTCGAAGCTGCGCTGCGCGAAGCCAAGGCGCAGTCTTCCACGCCGGACGGCAAGCCAACCTTGATCTGCTGCAAGACCGTGATTGGTCAGGGCTCGCCCAACAAGGCAGGCACCCACGATGTTCACGGTGCCGCATTGGGCGCTGCCGAGGTCGCCGCGACCCGCGAAGCCTTGGGCTGGGCATTGGCGCCATTCGAATTGCCTGCCGATGTGTCGCAAGCCTGGGATGCCCGCGAGCGCGGCGCACGCGTCGAGTCCGAGTGGAATACGCGGTTTGCCGCCTATCGCGTTGCCTATCCGGCAGAAGCAGCAGAATTCGAGCGCCGCATGCGCGGTGAACTGCCTGCCAATTGGGCCACCGCGCTGAGCGGGGTTTTTGCCGCTATCGCCGCCAAGCCCGATGCCTTCGCGACCCGGAAGTCAAGCCAGAACGCACTCGATGCGTTGGCCCCTTTGCTACCCGAGTTCTTCGGCGGCAGTGCCGACCTGACTGGCTCCAACCTGACCAACTTCAAGGGCTGCATCCGAGCTGGGCGCGATACCTGGGGCAATCATCTGTCCTACGGCGTCCGTGAGTTCGGCATGGCGGCGATCATGAACGGCATCACCCTGCATGGGGGTTACCTGCCGTACGGCGGTACCTTCCTCACCTTCAGCGACTACAGCCGCAATGCAATCCGCATGGCTGCGCTGATGAAGATCCGGGTGATCCACGTTTTCACCCACGACAGCATCGGTCTTGGCGAAGACGGCCCGACGCACCAATCCGTCGAACATGTGCCAAGCCTGCGCATCATTCCCAATCTGGATGTCTGGCGCCCTGCTGACGGTCTGGAAACTGCCGTGGCTTGGGCGTGTTCGATCGAACGTCGCGACGGCCCGAGTGCACTGGCATTGTCGCGCCAGAACCTGCCGCCTTTGGCCACCGATCCCGCTTTGGTCGATTCAATCCGGCGCGGCGGCTACATCCTGTCTGAGGCCGAGAACGCGCAAGTAATCCTGATCGGTACCGGCTCAGAAACCTCGCTTGCGATGGAGGCCAAGGCATTGTTGGCCGCCGAGGGCATCGCTGCGCGCGTGGTCTCGATGCCGTGTACCAATGTGTTTGACCGTCAGCCTAGCGAGTATCAGGACAGCGTGCTGCCAATCCATCTGCCATCGGTGGCCGTGGAAGCTGCACATCCTGACTTCTGGCGCAAGTATGTCGGTCGCAAGGGCGCGGTCGTCGGCATTGCCAGCTTCGGGGAATCCGCTCCCGCCAAAGACCTGTACACATACTTTGGCATCACCGCGAAAGCGGTTGCCGATGCAGCGCGACAGCGTGTCAGGAAAGGGTGATGAACGCATTGACCGTATCGCCTTTCACGCTGGTGATGTTCGATCTCGATGGTACTTTGATCGAAACCGCACCGGAAATCAGTGATGCGGTCAACGACACACTGCGTGACGCAGGCTTACCACCCGTTTCATTGCGCGATGTGCAACGCTGGATCGGACATGGCACCTTCAGCTTGCTGGTGACGGCGGTGGCCAGCGTGACAGGACGTGACATCGCGCATGTGCGTGAGGCTGAAGATCTCCGCGACATCGCAACGGTCTTCGATCGGCATTACGCAGCGCGTTGCGGCACCCGCAGTCACCTTTATTCTGGGGTTCGCGAAACCCTCGATGTGCTGCGCGCGCAAGGCGTTCGAATGGCAGTCGTGACCAACAAGGAAGCGCGCTACACAGAAGCGATTCTTCATCAACATGGCTTGCGCGACTATTTCGATATCGTGATTAGTGGCAATACGTTGCCCGTACGCAAGCCGGATCCGACGGGCGTCCTGCACGTCATGCAACAACTCGGCGTGGCGCCCGCGCATAGCCTGTTCGTCGGCGATTCCTCGATTGATGTCACCACCGCCCGTAACGCAGGCATTGCGGTCTACCTGTTTCCCCACGGCTACAATCTTGGCCAGTCGATTCACGAGGCGGGAGCAGACCGTGTGCTGGACAATTTCGACCAATTGCGCAGCTTGTTCACCACTGCACCGACTAGCCATCTGCGTGCGCTTCTGTGGGATGTTGATGGCACATTGGCAGAAACCGAGCGCGAAGGTCACCGCATCGCCTTCAATCAGGCGTTTGCAGAGCACGGGCTGGATTGGCATTGGGATGTCACCCGCTATGGTGACCTTCTCGGCGTGACGGGTGGTCGTGAGCGCCTGCTCCATGACATGCAGAGTCGCAGCGATGCGCCGGAGAGCCGCGCGCAGCGCGAAGCGCTCGCGCGGATACTCCATCAGCGCAAGAACGCCATTTATGCGGAACGGGTTACGCAGGGCTACGTGCCACTTCGTGATGGCGTCACCCGCCTATGGGAATCATGTCTTCGCGCAGGTGTCCGCATGGGCATTGTCACTACCACCAGCCGTAGCAACGTCGCCGCATTATTGACGGCTCACCTCGGCGTCACATGGCAAAAGTACTTCGCCTGCGTCGTTTGTGGCGAAGATGTGCTCGCCAAAAAGCCCGATCCCGAGGCCTATCGATTGGCTCTGCAACAACTACAGCTTTGCGCGGAACAGGTCATCGCGGTGGAAGACTCTCCCGGCGGTCTGCTGGCCGCGCAATCAGCAGGCATTGCCTGCATCGTGACACCCAGCACCTACTTTCCGGACGATGCAAGTTATGCCAGCGCCATCGCCTTAGGACCAGGCTTTCATCAAGGTCATGGCTGGCGCTCGCCGATTGGCACATGCAGCATTCAGCACGCACCAGATGTGTACGATCTGGATCATTGGCTTTGCCTGCACGCGGAAACCGAGCACGATTGCAACTGCTCACCATCGCGCATTTCCCGTGCGGCCTGAATTTCTCACCTAGCAACAATCACCCTGGAGGGACTGCAACATGGCACTGGTATCGCTTCGTCAGGTTCTCGATCACGCCGCCGAGCATGGCTACGGCGTGCCAGCCTTTAACGTCAACAACCTCGAACAGGTGCAGGCGATCATGGAGGCTGCTGCGGCAACCGACTCTCCGGTCATCCTGCAAGCGTCAGCAGGTGCTCGCAAGTACGCGGGTGAGGCCTACCTGCGCCACCTGATCATTGCCGCTGCAGAAGTCCATCCTGAATTGCCCATCGTGCTGCATCAGGACCACGGCACCTCGCCTGCCGTTTGCCAACAATCGATCCGCTCGGGCTTTTCAAGCGTGATGATGGATGGCTCATTGCTCGCAGACGGCAAGACCCCGGCCAGCTACGAGTACAACGTCGAGGTCACCGAACTCGTTTGTCGGATGGCGCATGCCGTGGGTGTATCGGTGGAAGGCGAACTCGGCTGCTTGGGTTCCTTGGAAACCGGCGAGGCTGGTGAAGAAGATGGCGTCGGAGCGGAGGGCAAACTGACCCACGACATGATGCTGACCGATCCGCTGCAGGCCAAAGACTTCGTCGAAAAGACGGGTGTTGATGCCTTGGCGATTGCGATTGGCACCAGTCATGGTGCCTACAAGTTCACCCGCAAGCCGACCGGTGACATCCTTGCCATCGACCGTATTGCACAGATCCATGCAGCCATCCCAAATACGCATTTGGTGATGCACGGTTCCAGCAGCGTGCCGCAGGAATGGTTGGAGATCATCCGCCAGTATGGTGGCCAGATGAAGGAAACCTATGGTGTACCCGTTGAGGAAATCGTCCGCGGCATCAAGAGCGGCGTGCGCAAGATCAACATCGATACCGATATCCGTTTGGCAATGACGGGCGCGATCCGCAAGATGCTGGCCGAACAACCCAGCGAGTTTGATCCCCGCAAGTTCCTGTCAGCAGCGAAAAAGGCCGCGAGCGGTATCTGCAAGGCACGCTTCGAGGCTTTTGGTTGTGCCGGCATGGGTAGCAAGATCAAGCCCATCGCACTCGAAATTATGGCCACACGCTATTGACGCCGGGGCGGGCGAGTGTTGTCTAAGCACCCGCCCGCTCAAGCGCCGAGCCAACTGATATTTGTCGGTGCGAAAAACCTGGCAGCGCTCCTAGCGCGACCACTCCATTTTTCCTCGGTATCCTTGCTCTACCATGCAAGAACTCCCGAGTCGAAACATCATGACCACCTCGCACGCAGTGGTCGCCACGCCCGAAACCATCGCTCTGGCCGCCGCACATTTACGTGCGGGTGATCTGGTCGCATTCCCCACCGAAACGGTCTATGGCCTCGGCGCAAACGCGTTGGATGCGGCTGCGGTAGAGAAGATATTTATCGCCAAACGGCGGCCACGCAGCAGCCCCCTCATCGTGCACATCGCCGACGCGCAAGACGCACGCAAAGTGGTGCGCCTTTGGCCAAACGCCGCAGAGCTTCTAGCTCGACATTTCTGGCCAGGCCCACTGACTATGGTGCTGCCGAAGTCCAATGCCATACCCGCGATTGTCAGCGGCGACTTGGATACTGTCGGCGTGCGATTGCCCGAACACCCGGTTGCACGTGCCCTGATTCGTGCGGCCGGTGTTCCGCTGGCGGCACCTAGCGCCAACGAGTTCATGCAACTTTCGCCAACTGCGGCATCACACGTCGCGCGAAGCTTGGCGGGTCGCGTTGCCATGATCCTCGATGGCGGCAATAGTGACGCTGGTATCGAATCCACTGTGGTGTCCATCAGCGCAGAAGGCCATGTCGAACTATTGCGCCCGGGCGCAGTCCGGCGCGAGCAGATTGAACGTGTGCTCGGCACCGCCGTCGCTGACGCGCACTGGGACAAACAAGGCAGCGCGCCATCACCAGGCATGCACGAGCGCCATTACGCGCCGCATACGCCATTGCGCTTGGTATCACGCCAATCACCGCTACCCGACGGTGCGGGCGCATTGATCAGCTTGGGGACCGCACGTCCCAACCTGCCAAACGACCTGACTGAAATTGTCCTGCCGGCATACCCGGAAGCGTATGCGCGTGGCCTGTATGCCGCACTGCACAGCGTGGATCATCCCGACCATGCGTGGATCGCACTGGAACCCCCACCACAACAACCCGCATGGGAAGCAGTCAACGACCGCTTGCGCCGAGCCGCAAGTCCCTAATGCAGCGAGTCAGCAACGTCGGTGAGGGCGCGTTGCGCACTCGCCTTGAGACCGCTGAATGGTGCCCCCGGCGCGATTCGAACGCACGGCCTTCCCCTTAGGAGGGGGACGCTCTATCCATCTGAGCTACGGGGGCGCGGTCCGCATTTTCGCATCGCCAAGCGCTTCATGCATCCACCGGAAATCAGTCTGCCTGGTGGCCACGTGGACGACTAGACAACCGCCGACCACGCTCAGCGCCGTCAGACACCAGAATCCTTGGTGTATTTGCGCGCCGTTGATGACGTCTTCGGTTTCCTGCTCGTACCGGTCAGCCGCCGGAGGGTATCTGCGGCGTCATCCGGATGAATTTCCTGCGTCCAGTCTTCCATAAGCGTTGCATACAACAAGGTTTCAAATTCTGGCTGAAAACGTCTGATCACTTCTTGCGGCTTGGCAATGCATTTGCCATCGCTGATCAGTCCAAAATGCACCCGGCCGTTGTAACTTAGGATGCTGATTCCAACGCCGATACCGCCCGTCTGCGGCACCCAGAACATCAAGTCGCTCACCTCGGCACCTGCCATGAACAACGGCATTTGCGGGCCAGGCACATTGGTCGCTACCGCCGAGCCCTTTCGGCTGAACAGGTCCAGTGCAAAGCGCTGGACGCCGGCTGGCGCCATTCCCAACGCCGCCAGCACACCGAAGGTCATGATCGCTTGCCGGGACGACTTGATTTCGCGCATGTTGGAAGCCACCCGCTGTAGACGGCGGAGTGGATTTGGCTCGCCAATGGGCAACTCAAGGAAGACCAGACCAAAGTGATTGCCAAGTTTTTTGGCATGCTCCAGTGGCCGCAGATTCACTGGCACGGTGGCACGAATGGTCATTCCAGCTGGCTCGAAGGCGTTCTCCAGCAACCAACTCCGCAACGCCCCGGCAACCGCTGCAAGGAGTACATCGTTGACCGTGCAGCCCAAGGCATGGCTAAGCGTCTTCACTTCGTTCAATGGGATTGGGTCGGCCCACGCACAACGCTTGCTGACGCCCAGCGGACCCTTCAGCGGCGTCTCCGGATCGTCTGGCAACAACAACACATTGCCAAGCTCGCGGGCGATTTCACCGCCCTCTTTCGCCAACACCCCAGCGAGCGACGGGTCGCGATACATTTCGAGACTCTTCTCGACCATCTTGCCGCCCATCTTCATGGCGCGGTCGAATTGCTGCATGGCAGGATCAAAGAACCGCTGTGTCACCCGCTCGCCATCCTTGCCCAGCCACGCGCGCGGCAAGTCCGTGCCGGGCTTTGGGTGCCGACTGACATCGGTTAGCGACAAAAGCACTTGCACCAGTGCAATTCCATCGGCGTAGCAGTGATGCATACGCGCAATCAACGCGCTGCCGTGCCCGTAACGCTCCACCAGATGAAATTGCCAAAGTGGTTTGGAATGATCCAGCGCAGTGGAGGCCAACTGGCTCACCAAACGTTCCAACTCCGGCTTTCCTGCCTTGCCCGGCAACGCCGTCAACACGACATGCCAATCGATATCGAAATCGGCATCGGTCTCCCAATGCGCCCCCGTAGCGGCGTCAACCGCCTTTTGACGAAAACGCTTGAATGCCAGAAAACGTTCGCGAATCAGCTGCTTGAATGCCTCAAGCGACAAACGCTCGGAAAACATCAGCACGCCGGTGATCATCATCAAGTTGGTGGGTCGCTCCATGCGCAACCAGGCAGTGTCAACCTTCGACATCGCCTCTCGCTGTGGAGCACGACCCGGCGTCTGCGCGCCGATGTGCATGCGAAAATCCTCTCCCAGGGCCTAGTGCCAGATGCCGACGTCGATGGTGCATGCACACACGCAAAGCGTCAACGCGCAATACAAAACAGACCGATGACACAACGAGCGCGCGCGACAGCTTTGCCACCTGCGTGAAGGTGAAGACCTTGTCAATACTGCACCGCCTTGTCCGAACATCACGCCCCACCGAGGCCAGCGTCGGCAACTGACCTCAGCGAAACGCCGCAGGGTCAGAAATGTACTCTGGCTCCAGCAATCCGCGCCGAATATCCACCACATTCAGCGTCAGCAAGCCATCAAAATCATCACCCGGCTTGTGTATCCAGTATTGAATAGCGCCATCATTTGCCAAGCGAATCGTGTAACAGTCCGGCCCCGTTGTCTTGTCCCGAAGGGTGATACAAAGCAATTCAGCGTGAACCGCCCATGTGCCTTCGTCCTGATACTCGGGAGACCTGCGCAAATGCGTATCGCGCCCGACATACGAGCCGTCATCGGCAAAAAATGCGTAACGCGTGAGGAACGGGGCAGGATCCGTTGCACGCTTTCGGTAGGCCGATACGTGCGTCTTTCCAGTCAGCAACTGCACCAATGCGGATCCAGTCACCGGTTTGGCCGTAGCCGCTTGAGCAGAAGACAAACGCATCGACCGCACTGCCGATTCGCGCGCGTCGTCACTCATCTTCGAAGAATACTGTGCATCGGAATAGAACATCCCGGTGCACGCAGTCAAAAAAGGCCATGCAAAAATGAGCAAGGCGATCTGTCGAACAAACGCGGCGTTCATGGGCACCGACGACGAAGCAAACCGACAACTGCGGCGATCATGTCAATCTAGCACCTCAAGCGCACCAAGGACGTTGCTGCTGGCCCGCGATCTCTCCGATGTCATTCGCTACCGCTCAACCCGATAGACCATTCGCCAATCGCCCTGCCTCTGCCGGGCGAACAATGCGCGCACTAATCTTACTCGCCCTGTCCTGCACGTAACGCCTCGGCAATCGGGCGCAGGAAGGCTTCGGCGCGTGCGCAGGCGATGGCGGTGGATTCGGCACTGGCGAGGCTGCTGACCAACGCACTGCCAATAACGATAGCGTCGGCGAAGGCGGCGATGCGTTTGGCGCTGTCGGCGTCGCGCACGCCAAAACCGACGGCAATACGCGCCTGCGAAACGCTGCGGATCGCCGCAACGCGGGTCTGCACATCCGCCAGGTCAAGTTTGCCTGCGCCAGTCACGCCAGCGAATGACACGTAATACAAATAGCCTTGGGCGTCATCGGCCAACTGCCTGAGGCGCTCGCCCGCACTGGTGGGCGCTGCCAGCGGCACCAGCGCCAGTTGCTGCGAATTCAATGCGACTCGGACAGGTGCAGATTCCTCGGGCGGACAATCGACCAGCAGCACACCATCCACACCGGCCAATGAGGCGGCTTCTGCGAAACGATCCAGGCCAAACATTTCGACTGGATTGAGATAGCCCATCAGCACCACGGGCGTGGTCTGATCGGACTGACGAAACTCGCTGACCATACTGAGCACGCTGCGCAATCCGACCTTGCGGGCCAAGGCGCGTTCGCTGCTTTGCTGGATGACCGGGCCATCGGCCATCGGATCGGAAAACGGCACGCCCAGTTCGATGATGTCGGCACCGGCAACGACCAGTGCATGCATGACTGGCACGGTGGCTGCCACGGAGGGATCACCCGCCGTAATGAAAGGAATCAACGCCGCGCGCTTCTTTGCGGCCAGTTCGTCAAGGCAACGATCAATTCGGGTGTACATAAGATCAATCCAGTCTGCAGGGCGATTCGAGGCCCGTATGGCTCCGAATCAGAGCGAGATGCCTTCGCGGCGGGCGATGGTGTAGATGTCTTTGTCACCGCGTCCCGAAAGGTTGCACAACACCAGCGCTTCCTTCGGCATGCGCTGCGCTTGCTTGACGGCAAGTGCCACCGCATGACTGGATTCCAATGCCGCCAAAATGCCCTCGGTGCGCGCGAGCAGGTGGAATGCTTCCATCGCCTCGATATCGGTGACGCCTTCGTACTGGGCGCGTCCACTGTCCTTCAGGAACGCATGCTCGGGGCCAACGCCTGGATAGTCCAAGCCCGCGGAGATCGAATGCGTTTCGATGATCTGCCCATCGTCGTCGCATAGCAGGTAAGTGCGGTTGCCGTGTAACACCCCTGGACGACCTGCCGCCAGCGACGCCGCATGACGTCCCGTTTCGATACCGTCACCGGCCGCTTCGGCACCGTAGATCGCCACATCACGGTCATTGAGGAAGGCATGGAACAAGCCAATGGCATTGCTGCCCCCCCCAACACAGGCCGTCAGCGCATCCGGCAGGCGGCCGTATTGTTCCAGCATCTGTGCCCGCGCTTCCTGCCCAACGATGGCATTGAAATCTCGAACCATACGGGGGTAAGGACTGGGGCCAGCCACGGTCCCAATGATGTAAAAGGTATCGTGTACGTTGCTGACCCAATCACGCATCGCTTCATTGAGCGCGTCCTTGAGTGTCTTGGAACCGGAACTCACCGCGACAACCTTGGCGCCGAGCAGTTTCATTCGGTAGACGTTGATCGCCTGCCGCTCAATATCGGTTTCGCCCATGTAAACCACGCATTCCAGCCCCAGACGAGCCGCCACAGTCGCGGAAGCCACGCCATGCTGACCAGCACCGGTTTCGGCAATGATGCGGGTCTTGCCCATACGCTTCGCGAGCATGGCCTGACCGATGGTGTTGTTGATCTTGTGCGCACCGGTGTGGTTCAGGTCTTCGCGCTTGAGCAGAATTCGTGCGCCGCCGACATGCGCCGACAAACGATCGGCCGCATAGATTGGCGACGGTCGTCCGACGTAGTGCTTCAGGTCGTAGGCGAGTTCGGTTTGAAACTCGGGGTCCTGTCGATAGCGGTCATAGGCGGCGGCCAGTTCACGCAAAGGCTCAATCAAGGTTTCGGCGACAAATGTGCCGCCAAACTGACCGAAATGCCCGCGAGCATCGGGGTATTGGTAAAAATCACTGACTTCGAGCTGCGACATCGGCGCGCCTGACCTCTTTCACAAAAGCCTGCATTTTCTCCACGCACTTGATGCCTGGAGCACTCTCAATTCCACTCGATACATCTACCGCAAAAGGCCGTACCGTCGCGACCGCATGCGCGACATTGTCGGCAGTCAGACCACCCGCGAGCCAGACCTTACTGCGGTCTTCAGGTAGCGCGTTCCAATCAAAGATCTGTCCGGAACCGCCGCTACCGCCGGGCGCATGACTGTCAAATACAAATCCGCTTGCATTCGGATAGTCGGCCAACCACGCATCCAAATGAGTCATATTGCGCATTGGCACGGCACGCAGATAGGCGTCCCCATGACCCTCGCAAAACTCGCCGGATTCACTACCATGAAACTGGATCAAATCGGGCCGCAACTCGTTACGCAGCGCGCTGAGCAAGCTCGCGTCGGCGTCCACGACCAAAGCAACGATCTGCGGGCGACGTTGCGCTGGCGACAAGCCAGCGCGCAACTGCAGCGCTTGGGCGAGATCAATCCTGCGCGGGCTACGCGGCGCAAAAATGCACCCAACCGCATCGACGCCAAGCGCTTGCGCAAACTGCACGTCTTCGACGCGAGTCAAACCACAGAACTTGATGCGCGTACGCGACGGAATGGCAGTATTCACCCCGTCATTCTGCCGCATCACCACCATCATCTGCGTCGACCGCAGGTGTAGAAGCCATTTCCTCCGATAGCTCGCCGGCAAGACTGACTTCCGCTGGCAAATGAAACCAGTCCGGATAGCACGGTCCGACAAACAGCAAGCCTTGAGCAGGCGCTGTTGGCCCAGCCAATGCACGATTGCGACCGGCAAGCAGCTCGGCAAGCCACGCTGGCGAGCGTTCACCAAGCCCTACCGGGATCAAACTGCCGACGATATTGCGAACCATATGATGCAGGAAAGCGTTTGCCTGCACCTCGATGGTCACGCGGTCATCTTCCCGTTGGACAACCAACGAATGCAACGTGCGAACTGGACTGGGCGCCTGGCATGCCAAGGTCCGGAAAGCGGTGAAATCGTGCTCGCCAAGCAGATGTTGTGCAGCCAACTGCATGCGATCTGCGTCCAAGCGATCGCGAACCCAGGTGTGTTGCAAACGCTCCAATGCCGGTCGCGCTTCACGATTGAGAATGTGATACCGATAGCGTCTTGCACGTGCGGAAAACCGCGCATGAAAGCTGGCATCGACCGGCTGCACCCAACGCAGCGCCACGGCATCAGGAAGGTTGGAGTTCGTCCCCAGCAACAGTGCCCGAGTACTCCGCTGTGCTTCGATATCAAAGTGGATGACCTGACAGCGCGCATGCACGCCGCTATCCGTTCGCCCAGAGCAGGTAACTGTCACTGCGGCATCCGCCACTTTGCTTAGTGCGCGCTCTACTGCACCCTGCACGGTGTCGCCATGCGGCAGCCGTTGCCAGCCCAGAAAGCTACTGCCGTCGTATTCGACTCCCGCCGCAAAACGCATGCTGCCTGCTTCCTGTCGCTTGTCATACAAAAACAAAGGGCGCCACTGGCGCCCTTTGCAACCCATGACAGTGTGGCGTCAGCGAATGCTATCGAGCAAGGTGCGAGCTTCGGAACGTTGGGCAGCATTGCCCTCACCGGTAACTTCTTCCAACATGCCACGCGCCCCTTCAACATCACCCATGTCGAGATAGGCGCGAGCCAATTCGAGTTTGGTTGCCGCTGCATCTTCATTGCCGAGATCGATACCCAAATCTTCGGATGCCTCCGGTACCTGGGGAGATGCCGACGCGTAGCCTGAACTGGCAGGAGAGCCACGATCAAAATCCGGCACTTCCAACGTCGCGTCAGACAAATCAATCGAGCCAAGGGTCAATTCTGCAGAACGCAGACGATCGCCAAATTCCAATGCTTCCTGATCCATATCCAAGCCGCTGGACAACTCATCCAGAGAGGCATCCGCCTGCAGAGACAGTTCCGAATCATCAAAGGCGGAGGCGCTGGATGGTGCTTCGGCAAAGCACAGAGGTTGATCAGCGGTGAAGCCGACGGCGGCATCGCGCTCAATCAAGTCCTCTGGAAAAGACACCTCTGCCGTGGCGATTTCGCTTTGGTCCACCGAACCAACATCGTCCGCCTCGGAGGACGACACGATCGAGGGCCCACCATAGATGACGAACAACGGATGGTCGGGCAGCAAATCGCGCCCCATGGTCAGGGTTTGCTGCCACGCGGGATCTTCGGAATCATAGACCTGCGCGTACATCGCCTCAGCCGCACCTTCGAAGTGCTGTGAATCCGACTGTTCGTAGTAATAGCGGACCAATTCGAGGTGGCGCTCGAGATCGTCCGGCTGCTCGGCAAGTTGTTGCAGCAAGGCGTTCTCGCGGTCACCCATCGCATCGCTTGCGTCTCCCGCGGGATCTTCATCACTGCCGGGCAAACCCAGTGTACTCACGTCGAGACGCGAAGCTACCGTTGCGGCAGCGCTACCGCGCTTGCGTCGTGCGATCAGCGCAATCAGGGCCAACAGCACCGCCGCTCCGCCTCCCAACACAGCATAGTTCTGATACCACGCGGTGGCGACGGGCTGCGCCGGTGGTGCAACCACCGCCGGTGCTTGTTCGGCGGCGGCTGGCTCCGAAGTCTCTGCGATCGCAGGCGCGCTGGTTTCTGCGACGGTCGTTTCCTTCGCCGCTGCATTGGGCTCCTCAGTCGACGCGGCGGCTTCTGCAGTGGTTTCCGACGTCGGTTCCGAAGTTTCTGCGGCGACATCGGTCAATGGTGTCGTATCGGATTGCGGCGCGTCACTGATCGCTGGCGAGACGGCTGCCGGTTCAATCGGCGCGTCCTTTGTCGTTTCCGGATTTGTGGTGTCAGCCGCAATGGTATTGGCTTCGGCTTCGACGCGTTGCGCTTCGAGTTCGGCCAAGCGTTGTTGCAAAGCTTGGAACTCGCTATCACGCATGCTCAGCAAGCGCTCACTGTCTTCGCGAATTTTCTCGAGCTCTTGCACCCGTGAGCGCAGCTCACTGTTCTCCTGATCAAGCGTCTCGACCTGCTCCTGCGAGCGGCTGAGTTCCGCACGCAGTTCTGCACCGCCACCCTGCGCGCTGGCACCGGATTGCGCGCTGCCTGAGTCGTTGCTGCCACTGGGCGGCACCAAGGCCAAGCGCGAATCCGCACGCTCCACCGCAGGCGACGCCGCGGTCAGGGAAACAGTGCTGTCAGCAGGTTGTACGGTGCTTGTCGAACCGCCGACCGAACCCGACTGTTCACGCACCTGCATCGCCGCTTGCGCCGCCGATACGGAAACAATGTCCTCACGAGAGGGGATCCGTAACACAGCGCCCTTGCGCAAGCGATTGATGTTGCCATTGATGAACGCATCAGGATTGGCACGCAACAGTGCCAACATCATTTGATTAACGTTGACACCTGAATCAGGGCGCGTCTCCAGCGCGATGTTCCACAAGGCTTGCCCATCGCCCACCGGGCCATAGCTCTCGCCAGCTACAAAACGCGGCACCGAAGTGCTGGTCTGGGCGGCGGGAGCATCAATGGGAGGCGGTGCATCCAGAGGCGACTCGCTGATCTCGGCCGGGGCGACAGGCGCTTCTGCCAAGGGCACGACTTGAGCGGGTTCGCCGCGGGCCATGACTGGGGGATCGAGCAACATGGTGTACTCACGAAGCAGCTTGCCGCGCGCCCATTCAGCTTCGAGCAGAAGCGAGATGAAGGGCTCATTGACCCGCCCACCGCTACGAATGCGTACCAGTGCCGAGCCATCGGCTGCAGTGACAATCTCGAAATCGAGATCGCCCAACAATGCCGCGCTGGGACGATCCAGACCGATGCGAGCGAACGCTTCCTTGGAAGCAAGCCGCACTGACAACTCTGCCACTTCGGCGGGACTCGCACTGAGAATGGGAATCTCCGCCAGCAGCGGCTCATTCAAGTTTGACTTGACCTGTATCTGGCCAAAACCCAGTGCAAATACCGGAGATGCGCCTAGTGCCAGCGCCAAAGCCATCGGCAGTCGAATCGCGTTTCTCATTTGGGACTGTCCCCCATCCGGAGCGGATGCGTCGTTGATCGGAAAGCCATCACGCGGGCCCGCAAACTAGAATCCACATGACATCGCTGCGCTAACTATAAGTCAGCTTGGACTTTTTACCAACAGTCACAAAGTTTTGCAGCCGCCAAGGGCTAGCCAAACCGTGGTGCTCATCACAACTCCACAGATCGATCCTTCAGCGCGCGTCCACTTGGCTGCCAGGAAGGCGCTTTCTTGCACTTTCTCAAGCTCGCGAGGTCAGCGCATGTCCAGACTCCCGCCGGACGAATCAATCGATCACACAATTGATTCGCTAGCGTGGGAAGCGCGCCGC
The DNA here is from genome assembly GCA_016718605.1 of Lysobacterales bacterium. GTDB lineage: Bacteria > Pseudomonadota > Gammaproteobacteria > Xanthomonadales > Xanthomonadaceae > Aquimonas. The sequence continues at coordinate 138,657 of JADKCY010000001.1, forward strand.
ACACCCACTGGGTGCATTTTCAACACAGCGCCAATCCTCAGTCTTGCAGCAGCAATTCACCGATCTGCACGGCGTTCAATGCGGCACCTTTGCGGATATTGTCTGCCACAATCCACAAGTTGAAGCCCAGTGGGTGGGAGATGTCCTCACGCAAGCGGCCGACCGAGACGGGATCCTTGCCCGCAGCGTGCGTCACCGGCGTCGGGTAGCCGCCCGGGCGGCGCTCGTCGACAATCTGCAGTCCCGGCGCATTTGAAAGCAACTCGCGGGCATGTGCCAAGGTCAGCTTTTCGCGGGTTTCGATGTGCACTGCTTCGGCATGCCCATAGAACACCGGCACCCGAACCGCCGTCGGGTTCACCTCGATACGGTCATCGCCGAGGATCTTGCGAGTTTCCCAGACCAGCTTCATCTCTTCCTTGGTATACCCGTTATCAAGGAAGTCATCGATGTGCGGAATCAGATTGAAGGCGATTTGCACCGGAAACCGCACGCACTCCGGCTGCTGAAATGCCAACATGGCGGCAGTCTGCTTGCCGAGTTCTTCCAGCGCCGAGCGACCGGCGCCCGACACCGATTGATAGGTCGCGACATTGATACGCGTGATGCCGACGGCACGATGGATCGGCGCCAGCGCCACCAACATCTGCATGGTGGAGCAATTCGGATTGGCAATGATGCCGCGTGGGCGATTCTTGATCGCCTCAGGATTGACCTCGGAAACCACCAGCGGCACATCGTCGTCGTAGCGGAAATACGAGGTGTTGTCGATCACTACAGCACCTGCCTCGGCAGCGCGCGGGGCATGATCGCGACTAACGCTACCGCCAGCCGAAAAGAAAGCAATATCAACCCCTTTGAAATCGAACTCGGCCAAGTTGCGCACCGTGTAGTTGCGACCCGCGCAACGCACCGTGTCACCCGCGGACCGTTCGCTGGCCAAGGGAATGAACTCCCTCATCGGAAACTCGCGATCACCGAGGATCTCCAGCAGGGTTTCTCCGACGGCGCCGGTAGCACCAACCATGGCAACAGTGACAGGCTTCTTCATATGCGTTTTCCAGAACATGCGGGGGAGACGGCGACGCGGCAGGCCGATTGGCGTCAGCGTACAGAACCGCAATCTACTCCATGGGTGGATTGTTGCATCGCACGATGCAAGCCAATGCAAAAAAGTTGTCAGCGCGCAGGAATGATCGGTGTGTCTACCTGCACATCGCCGCATTGCGCACGATGGCGCAGCGCCTGATCCATCAAGACCAGGGCAAACATCGCTTCAGCAATGGGCGTGGCGCGAATGCCAACGCAGGGATCGTGGCGCCCATGGGTAACCACTTCCGCTTCTGCGCCCGACTTATCGACACTTCGACCAGGCAAACGCAGACTCGACGTGGGCTTGAGCGCCAATGAACAGATCACGTCCTGCCCGCTGCTGATGCCGCCGAGAATGCCGCCCGAATGATTGCTGAGAAACCCGCTCGGGCTGATTTCATCACGGTGTTCGGTCCCCAATTGACCCGCCACCGCCATGCCATCACCGATCTCCACACCTTTGACCGCGTTGATGCTCATCATCGCAGCGGCCAATTCCGCGTCGAGCTTGCCATATAGCGGTGCACCCCAGCCGACTGGCACACCTTCTGCCACGACAGTCACCTTGGCACCCACGGAATCGCCCGATTTTCGCAACGCATCCATGTAGGCTTCCAGCGCACCCAGCATGCTGGCATCCGGCCAGAAGAAGGGGTTTTCCTCGACCACATTCCACTCGAACTGCCGCGGAAAATGCGGCCCAAGCTGCGACAGATAGCCGCGAACACGGATACCGAAGCGCGCTGCCAACCATTTTTTGGCGATCACACCGGCGGCCACGCGCACGGTGGTTTCGCGCGCCGAAGAACGCCCACCGCCGCGATGGTCGCGGATACCGTACTTGTGCCAATAGGTGTAGTCGGCATGTGCCGGACGGAAGACATCGGCCAAGTTGCCATAATCCTTGCTGCGCGCATCGGTGTTACGGATCAGCAGCGCCATCGGCGTCCCGGTGGTCTTGCCCTCGAACACGCCGGAGAGAATTTCGACGTCGTCGGCCTCATGACGTTGCGAGGTATGCCGACTGCGTCCCGTGGCACGCCGTTCGATGTCGTGTCGAAAGTCCTCGTTGGTGATCTCAATGCCCGGTGGCAAGCCATCGATCACGCCCCCAATGGCTGGCCCATGGCTTTCACCAAAAGTGGTGACACGCAACAAGGTGCCAAAGGTGTTGTCAGACATGCTGGTTCGCCGAAGTCAAAATGGGGTGGCGTGCGGGCTTAACCACGCGCGTCCGCCAGAGCCTTGATCGTAGCGGCGTGCGCAACCAAGTCACCCCGCTCGACGACAAATATGCCCATTTGTCCGACTTTGAACTCAACCCAGGCGAACGGCACTTCGGGCAATAGCTGCACCAGTGCGCGTTCGGATTCGCCAACTTCACAAATCAGCAAGCCGTTGTCGCTGAGATAATTTGGTGCATCGCGCAGAATCCGCAACGCCAAATCCAGACCATCGTCGCCTGCCCGCAATCCGAGCTCTGGCTCGTAGGCGTACTCCTCAGGTAAGGCAGCCACTTCGTCATGGGTGACATAGGGCGGATTGCTGACAATCAGCTCGTAACGCTGTCCATCCAGCGCGGCAAACAGATCGGACTGAATGGCCTGCACGCGCTCGTCCATCTGAAATCGCGCGATGTTCTCATTGGCCAGCGCCAGTGCATCCTCGCTCAGATCGACCAGATCGACCTGCCAGTTCGGCTGATACACCGCTGTGGCAATGCCGATGCAACCGGAGCCAGTGCAAAGATCCAGCACCCGATGGACCTCCCGACCACCCAGCCAGGGTTCGTAGCCGGCCTCGATCAGTTCGGCAATCGGTGAACGCGGCACTAGGGCGCGCGGATCGCTGAGAAAGCTGAGCCCGGCAAACCAAGCCTCGCCGGTGAGATAGCAGGCAGGGATGCGTTCTTCGATGCGGCGCTCGAACAGCTGCAACACGTCCAGTTTTTCTTCAGACGTCAAGCGGGCCTGACCAAACGTCGGATTCAAATCATGCGGCAGATGCAAGGCATGCAAAACCAACTGGGTCGCCTCATCGAGCGCATTGTCGTAACTGTGACCGAAGGTCAGTCCGGCGGCGCCAAAGCGACTGGCGCCAAAACGGATGAAATCGATGATGGTGGAGAGTTCGCTACTCATGGCAGGATCAGTCGGACTGGGCCGTGCAGTATAAACGTGCCTTCCCCCCGCACCGAGCACCGCGATGAGCACACAGTCGTTCAACCCCGAAGTGGATGGCGTGATTCCCGGCAGCGATGGCTGCTTTCGTTGCTGGTGGCACGGCGGTCTTCCGGACTATGCGCGCTACCACGATCACGAGTGGGGTCACCCGGTGGCTGATGACCGTTGGCTGTTCGAGAAGATCTGCCTGGAGGGTTTTCAGTCCGGCCTGTCCTGGCTGACCATTCTGCGCAAGCGCGAGCACTTCCGTGCAGCGTTCGCCAACTTCGATATCGAACAATTGGCACAATTTGGTGAAAGCGACGTCGCCCGCCTGCTGCAAGACGCGGGTATTGTTCGCCATCGCGGCAAGATCGAAGCGGTGCTCAACAACGCCAGGCGCGCGCTCGAGTTGCGCGACGACACGGGTTCACTGGCGGCCTTCTTCTGGCGCTACGAGCCCGACAGCGCCGAACGGCCGAAGCAGTTTGATCGTCCCAGCCTGTGTGCGATAACCCAGTCGCCCAGCTCGTTGGCGCTATCGAAGGCGCTGAAGAAGCGCGGTTGGGCCTTCGTGGGGCCAACAACGATGTACGCGTTCATGCAGTCGGCCGGCATGGTCAACGACCACATGGCTGCTTGCGACTTTCGGATGCAAGTTGAGCAGGCGCGCGCCGAGTTTCAGCGCCCGCGCTGAACGCGTGGGATAATCGCCGACCTTCCCGCATCTGCCCTCGCCCTCATGACTGATCAACCCAAACTGCTGGTGACCTGCGCTCTGCCCTATGCCAATGGCCACCTGCATCTCGGCCATCTGGTCGGCTATATCCAGGCCGACATCTGGGTTCGCGCGCAACGCATGCAGGGTCGCGAGGCGTGGTTCGTCTGTGCCGATGATGCGCACGGCACACCGATCATGCTGGCCGCCGAGAAGGCCGGTGTCGCGCCGGAAGACTTCATCCGCGATATCCAGGCGAGCCACGAGCGCGATTTCGCTGCCTTTGGCGTGGATTTCGATCACTACCACAGCACGCATACGCCCGAAAATCAGGCGATGGCCAACCGAATCTATTTGGCCCTCCGTGAAGGCGGCTACATCGCCCGCCGCTCGATCCAGCAATTGTTCGATCCGGAAAAACAGATGTTCCTGCCAGATCGCTACATCAAGGGCGAATGCCCGAAGTGCGGCGCGGTCGATCAGTACGGCGACAACTGCGAAGTCTGTGGCGCGGCCTACGCGCCAACCGATCTTAAGAATCCGCGTTCCGTGGTGTCTGGTGCTGTCCCGGTCCTGCGCGACTCCGAACACTACTTCTTCGAGTTGGCCAAGTTCGAGACCTTTTTGCGCGATTGGCTGAGTGGCGATGTCGCCGACACCGGCGTCAAGGCCAAACTAGCCGAGTGGCTGAACAGCGGACTGCGCGACTGGGATATATCCCGCGACGCGCCCTATTTCGGCTTCCCGATTCCGGATGCACCCGGCAAGTACTTCTACGTCTGGCTGGATGCGCCGATTGGCTACCTCGGCAGCTTCAAGGCTTACTGCGAGAAGACCGGCCTAGACTTCGAGTCGAATATTCGCGCGGGCACCGACACCCGCATGCACCACTTCATCGGCAAGGACATCGTCAACTTCCATGGCCTGTTCTGGCCCGCCATGTTGCATGGCGCGGGGATCAACGTGCCTACCCACCTGCACGTCAATGGCTACCTGACGGTCAACGGCGCCAAAATGTCCAAATCGCGCGGCACCTTCATCCAGGCCCGTACCTATCTGGATGTCGGTTTGCAGCCCGAATACCTGCGCTACTACTACGCAGCAAAGTCGTCGGGCGGCGTGGATGACCTCGACCTCAATCTGGACGACTTCGCCCAGCGCGTAAACGCCGACATCGTCGGCAAGTTCGTCAATATCGCCAGCCGTTGCGCCGGTTTCATCCACAAGCATTTCGAGAGGCGACTGGCTGCCGACCTGAACGATGAATCGCTTGGCTTCTACTTGGCTGCGCAGATGCGATTGGCTGAAGCCTGCCTCGGCAATGACGGCGGATTTGCGCACGGCGATTTCAATGCCGTGCTCCGCCACATCATGGCGGAAGCGGACGCCACCAACGAACTAATCGCCAGCAAAGCCCCGTGGGCCATGGCGAAGTCGGGCGCGAGCACCGAACTGCACGATGTCTGTACGCTGGCGATCAACATGTTCCGCTTGCTGGCGGCCTATCTCGCTCCGATTCTGCCGGCCATGACTACGCTCATCGAGCAGTTCCTTGACAACCCGCTGGCGAGTTTCGATGCGGTTGCGCAGCCCCTGCTGAATCATGCCATCCGTCCCTACGATGCCCTCGCCACCCGCATCGACCCCAAACACATCGAAGCCATGATCGAACAAAGCAAGGAAAGCTTGGCGCCGGCTCAAGCCACCGAGATCGTAACCAGACCCGTGATCAAGGCGGACAACACACCCGCCGCGACCCGCGAAGGCGACGCGCCCGCCACCGTCGACATCGCCGACTTCGCCAAGCTCGATCTGCGTATCGGCCATGTGCTGGAATGCGATGTCGTGGAAGGCAGCGACAAACTGTTGCGCTTCAAACTGGATGCAGGTGAACTCGGCGAGCGGCAGATTTTCTCGGGCATTCGTGCAGCCTACGGCGAGCCTGCCAAGCTGGTCGGACGCAAGGTCGTGTTCATCGCCAATTTGGCTCCGCGCAAGATGCGGTTCGGAATCTCCGAGGGCATGATCCTGTCGGCCGGAACTGGCGGTGACGATCTGTTCCTGCTCGATGTCGACAGCGGTGCGCAGACTGGCGCGAGTGTGAAGTAGGCAGGTCATCGACATGGGTGAAGTGGCGCTGATCCTGATCGGCACGGTATTCGTGAACAACTTCGTGCTGGCCAAATTTCTTGGCTTATGCCCCTTCATGGGCGTCTCAAAGCGACTGGATGCCGCCTACGGCATGGCACTGGCAACCGCCTTCGTACTGACTCTGTCGGCCGGACTGTCGTGGATGCTGCAAACCTGGGTGTTGCAGCCGCTCGCCTTGGATCACCTTCGCACTCTGGGCTTCATCCTACTGATCGCTGCCGTCGTCCAGTTCACTGAAACCGTGATGAAACGCCAGGCACCCGCCTTGTATCGCGTGTTGGGTATCTATTTGCCGCTGATCACCACCAATTGCGCCGTGCTGGGTGTCGCGTTATTGAACGCGCAAACCCAGCACAGCTTTTTGCATGCCTTGTTGTACGGCTTTGGTGCGGCCTTGGGTTTTTCGCTGGTGCTGGTGATGTTCGCTGCCATGCGCGAACGTCTGGAGGCTGCGCAAACACCCGCCAGCTTTCGTGGTACACCCATCGCACTGATCACTGCCGGTCTGATGGCCTTAGCCTTCATGGGATTCGCGGGGATGGATCGCTGAACATGCTTGGCAGTCTGCTGATCGGCGTGCTGGCCTTGCTGCTGGGACTGCTGTTGGTCTGGTCAGCGCGACGATTTCGCGTCGAAGGCGATCCCATGGCGGATCGCATCAACGCCTTGCTGCCGCAAACACAGTGCGCGCAGTGCCAATTCCCTGGCTGCCGCCCCTATGCCGAAGCCATCGCTCGTGGCGACGCGGACATCAATCAATGCCCCCCCGGCGGTGACGACACCATTCGCGCACTGGCCGAATTGCTGGGCTGCGAGCCCAAGCCACTGAACGCGGCGCACGGCGCACCAAAGCCGCCGCGCGTCGCCTTTATTCTGGAAGACTCCTGCATCGGCTGCACCAAATGCATCCAAGCCTGCCCCGTCGATGCCATTGTCGGGGCAAGCAAGCGCATGCATACCGTCATCGCGGAACTTTGCACCGGCTGCGACCTTTGTTTGCCACCCTGCCCAGTCGATTGCATCGAAATGAGGCTCACGGACCCACACCGCCCCTGAGCATCAATCCATCGACAAAAGCCGCGCAAAAAATCGGCGGCAGGTCTGACCTGTCGCCGCTTTCACATCACGTGTTGACTCAGTTCAGAGCACGCCAACCGCCTTCAGTCCACGCACCAGCAGATATCCCATCACCCCAGTGACGGGCAAGGTAAGCACCCATGCCCACAAAATGCGTTCGATCACACCCCACTTGAGCGCACGGGAGCTCTTGGCAAACCCCACGCCCATGATTGCTGTGGAAATACTGTGGGTGGTGGACACTGGCATGCCGAGGAGGGCTGCACCGGACAGAATGGTGGCAGAAGCAGTCTCTGCGGCGAATCCATGCACAGGGTGCAGCTTTACCATCTTGTGCCCCAGCGTCTTGATGATCCTCCAGCCGCCCACTGCGGTACCGGCGGCCATCACCAGCGCACAGGTGACTTTGATCCACGTATCAATGCCATCGCCATCCGGACGCATGAACTCCAAGAACACAGGAAGATCGTCCAATTGACCAACCGAATTGGCGCCGACGATCGCTAGAGCAATTAACCCCATGGTCTTCTGCGCGTCATTCAGACCATGTGCGAAGCCCATGTACGCGGCAGACGCCAACTGGGCCTTTCCAAAAAATGCATTAACCCAACGCGGTCGCGAAAGGCGCCCAAGCAACCCGCTTCGCCTCCCCATCCACGCGATAAAAAAGAACAGTAGGCCCATGATCAGGAGGCCCAAAAAGAAACCAATGATCGGCGAACTGATCATCGGTATGACCACTTTGTATAACAGGCCACTGCCCTTGAACCAAGGATCGGCAGGCTGCGACCAGATGAGCACGGACCAGTTAGTATCGGCCGCACCAAGTGCTGCACCACAGAGCCCGCCGATCATGGCGTGACTTGAAGACGATGGCAGGCCAAGCCACCAAGTCAACAGGTTCCATGCGATGCCGCCCGCCAAAGCACACATCAGAATCTCGGAGGTCACGGTTAGCACGCCGGCATCAATCAAACCGGATGAAATCGTCTTCGCAACGGCCTCGCCTGCCAACGCGCCAATCAAATTGGTCCCGGCAGCCAGCAAAATCGCCTGGTTGGGACTCAGCACCTTGGTGGCGACGACCGTCGCAATCGAGTTCGCGGTGTCATGAAACCCGTTGATGAACTCGAAAACAAGCGCTGTCAGGATGAACAGCAGGATGATGGTCAGCTCCATGGACATCGGCTCAGGAGTTCTTCAATACGATCTGATAGGTGACCACGCCCGCTTCACGACAGCGATCAATGGCTTTTTCCAGGATCTCGAAGAAATCCTTGATCAGGATGACCTGCAGACCCTCGTACTTTCCGGAGTACAGATCGCGGTAGAGCTCGAGAATCAGTCGATCTGCTTCGGACTCAATGGCGCGCAGGCGGTCACTAAGCGCTTTCATGTTGTCCAGGTTCATCTTGCGCAGACCGGATACCATTTCCACGACCACATGCGCGGCTTCCTGCAGCATCGCCGCGCGCGGTGCGAAATCAATGCCGTGCAGATGTTGCCTTGCATGCACGAAGCGGTCTGCAAACTTCTCCACCTGTTTGGGAATTTTGTACAGCGCGCTACCCAGGGCTTCGATGTCTTCCCGTTCCAGTGGCGTCACAAATGTCTGTACCAATTCATTGCTGATCGCCGCGGCCACGTCACGCTCGCGCTGACGTGCCAATTTGAACTCTTCCAGCGATGGCTCGTCGTTGCTATTCCGCACCAGTTCGTGCAGCGCTTCAGTTGCATCCTCAGCGCCTCTCGCGGCACTTTCCAGCAATGCGAAGAAGCGTGTGCCTTTGCCAAAAATGGTTTGTAGAGAGAACATCGTGTTGTCCGGACTGGAATGGTTTCGGGCGAGCGCTGCGGTCCATCGTGCATGTGCGCCTCCACTTCCGGTGATGGTCGTCGGTTCGAGTGACAGTAATGTTACAGCCTGCCAGAGCGTGGGACCTTGCTGACTGGTTGCGGCGACACACTCAGCACTCTGTGTTTCGCGGATTGATTGCTCGGACGAATCGTGAAGAAAAACACGCGCAAGCGGGTTGTTCCCACTGGCTTTCCACGAAGCCAAAATCAAGACAATTCGGCCGCGTCAGTTTGCTTCTTTCAAGCGGCAAAAAACTCCTCAGCACGGTCACCGCGACCTGGCAGTTTCAGCCGCCAGTGCGCATGATTCTGCATCCGAAAACAAGCGCGACCTAGTCAGAAATCTCACACCCTCCCCGCCCTCAAGCGAAAACATCCCGCCACGTCCAGGGACCACGTCGATGATCAGCTGGGTGTGTTTCCAGTACTCAAACTGGGCTCGGGTCATATAGAAGGGCGCACCCGCGATCTCGCCCAACTGCACGTCGTGATCACCAAGCAGAAACTCTCCCTGCGGGTAGCACATCGGTGCCGAACCGTCGCAACAACCGCCAGACTGGTGAAACATCACGGGACCATGCTGTGCGACCAGTTTCGCCACTAGCGAGGTGCAGGCATCGGTGGCCAGTACGCGTGCAGGAACCGCTGTGATGTCGCTCATGCGCTTGCTCCAGAAAATACCTGCTGGCGCAATCGTGCGCCAGCAGGTATGCCGCCGATGGATCAGAAGAAGCCCAGCGCACTGCCGCTGTAGCTGACCAGCAGATTTTTGGTCTGCTGATAGTGGTCTAGCATCATGCGATGGGTCTCACGACCAATGCCCGACTGCTTGTAGCCGCCAAACGCCGCATGGGCGGGATAGGCGTGGTAGCAGTTCGTCCAGACACGACCGGCCTGGATCTCGCGACCCATGCGATAGCAAATGGCGCCATCACGACTCCACACACCTGCACCGAGGCCATACAACGTGTCGTTGGCAATCGACAGGGCCTCAGCTTCGGACTTGAAGGTGGTGACCGACACCACCGGCCCGAAGATTTCTTCCTGAAAGATGCGCATGCGGTTGTGGCCTTCAAACACCGTCGGCTGCATGTAGAAGCCGCTCTCCAGATCGCCACCCAGATGCGCGCGACCGCCACCGGCCAGCACCTTGGCACCTTCCTGACGACCGATGTCGCAATACGACAGGATCTTCTCCAACTGCTCGCTCGAAGCCTGGGCACCAATCATCGTGCTGTCGTCGAGCGGATTGCCTTGTTTGATCTGCGCCACGCGCTTGAGCGCGCGCTCCATGAAACGGTCGTAGATCGACTCCTGAATCAACGCACGCGAGGGACAGGTGCAAACTTCGCCCTGGTTCAGGGCAAACATCACGAAGCCCTCGATGGCCTTGTCAAAGAAGGCATCGTCTTCGTTCAGCACATCGGCAAAGAAGATGTTCGGCGACTTGCCGCCCAATTCCAGAGTGACCGGGATGAGGTTCTGGCTGGCGTACTGCATGATCAAGCGACCCGTCGTAGTCTCGCCGGTAAAGGCGATCTTGGCGATGCGGTTGCTGGATGCCAGCGGCTTGCCCGCTTCCAGACCAAAGCCGTTAACGATGTTTAGCACCCCCGCGGGCAGCAGGTCGCCGACCAACTCGGCCCAGACCAGAATGCTGGCGGGGGTCTGCTCTGCCGGTTTCAGCACGATGCAGTTGCCCGCAGCCAGCGCGGGCGCAAGCTTCCAGCAGGCCATCAACAGCGGGAAGTTCCACGGAATGATCTGCCCAACCACCCCCAGCGGTTCGTGGAAGTGATAGGCCACGGTATCGGCGTCGATTTCGGCAAGCGAGCCTTCCTGCGCACGAATGCAGCCCGCGAAGTAGCGGAAGTGGTCAATGGCCAGCGCGACGTCAGCGGCTCGCGTCTCGCGAATCGGCTTGCCGTTGTCCCAGGTCTCGGCCACTGCCAGCAGTTCAGCGTTCGCTTCCATCCGATCGGCGATCTTGTTCAGTCGATTGGCACGTTCGGCGACCGAGGTCTTGCCCCAAGCATGCTTGGCCTTGTGTGCGGCATCCAGTGCGCGCTCGATATCGGCAGCATCCGAACGGGCCACTTCGCACAACACCTGATTGTTGACCGGACTGGTGTTGTCGAAATAGCGACCATTGACTGGCGCGACCCACTCGCCACCGATGAAGTTGCCGTAGCGCTGCTTGAACACCTTGGACGGATCTTTGCTCTGACTCATGACATCTCCCTCGCATGCATGGGGTTGACCCAGGCGAAGCCTTGAGCGGCTTGCCCACCTGGCTGCGGGCGACATCGCCCAGCACTGGGTACGTCGCAGGCATCGTGCCAACTCAGCGCTGTGTTGCAGCGAACAACACCGAATTTCGCGGCGGTTAGCTACGCGGATAGCATTTTTATCGCAACGCAGCATTCTTCAGTTACAACAAACACTTGCAATGCGCGATGCGCTGTGGCCTGTATCGAGACATCCACTCGGGACACTGTCCCGTTTTGCAACACCCGGAGCTCGCCATGTCGCGCCACAATCCCAGTCTTGGCCTTGATCTGTCCGACATTCGGCGGCGTTTCTTTGCGGCAGGCGAGCTGCCGGCACAATCGCTACGCAGTGAGATCGCGCAGTCCTGGCGACGCTGCCTGAGCAGTGGCTTGAATGCCGAGTCACAGCCCGATTGGTCGGCCTGCCCCTTGGGTGAGCTCTCCCACGCGCGGGATCAGCATCTGTTGTTGCGGCAACACGCCCGCCCCGAGTTGGAAGCGCTGCACGAACAGGCACGCTCGACCGGTTGCATCGTCATCCTCACCGACCCCGAAGGCCTGATCCTTGATGCGGTCGGGCATACCGAGTTTCTGGATCGTGCGGCGCGTGTGGCGCTGCGGCCAGGCGTGCGCTGGCAGGAAGTCAGTACCGGCACCAATGCCATCGGGACAGCCATCCACGAACGTCGCGCCATCGAAGTGCGGGGCGCCGAGCATTACTTCGACCGGCACCGAATTCTCAGTTGCGCGGCAACGCCACTGCTCGATCCGTTTGGACAACTTGCCGGCGTGCTCGACCTGTCGGGCGATGCGCGAACCCACCATCTGCATGCCTTGGGACTGGTGCAGATGGCCGCACGTCAAATCGAGCATCGCGCGTTTGCCGAGCGCTTCCCCGACGACGTGGTGATCCGCCTGCATCGTGATCCAGCCCTACTCGGCACACCGGCCGAGGCTATTCTGGTGTTCCGCGACGGGCGCCTGCACGCGGCCAATCGTCAGGCGCAACAGGCGTTCGGCTTCGAGTGGTCGAATCTGGGTCGAACCCGCTTCGATGAGTTGTTTGCCGAGCCGGTCGCACGCGTGCACCAGCGTGGCGAACTGCACGATTGGTCAGGTGAGCGTTTCATTGCCACGCTGGACGGAGGCCGCGAACGCAAAGCACGAACGGTCGTCAGTCAGGCTCTGGAAGCACAGCGCACCAAGTCCTCCGCAGCCGTTCGCGACAGCGAAATTCGTCTACCCGAACAACACCGCCAATTGCTGCGTGCGGCACGTCTGCTGGATGCAGGGCTTGGCGTGATGATCCGCGGCGAAACCGGTACCGGCAAGGAGGTTTTCGCACGCGCCCTGCACCGCCACTGCGCACGCCACGATGCAGCGTGGGTTGCGGTGAATTGCGCCGCGTTGCCGGAAGCGCTGATCGAAGCCGAATTGTTCGGCTACACCGAAGGTGCCTTTACCGGAGCGCGTCGCCAAGGCAATCCCGGCCTCCTGCGTCAAGCCGATGGCGGCGTGTTGTTTCTCGACGAAATCGGCGACATGCCTCTCAGTCTGCAAGCGCGTCTGCTGCGCGTGCTGCAAGAGCGCGCCGTGCAGCCGCTAGGAGGCGGCAAGCCGGTACCGGTGGATTTCGTGCTGATCTGCGCCACCCATCGTGACCTGGAAGACGCCGTCGAGCGCGGCGAATTCCGTGCGGATCTGTTCTATCGAATCAACCAGCATGAAGTGCATTTGCCACGCGTGGCCGACTATCCCGACCGCCACGCGCTTGTCGCTCAACTCTGGTCTGGCCTTGGTTACTCGGCGGACGATCTGCCGGCCGACTTGCACACGTCGCTTGCCGCCTACCATTGGCCGGGCAACCTGCGCCAGTTGGTCAGCGTGCTGCGCGGCTTGGCCGTTCTGTGCGCGCACGGCGAAGTGCCGAATCTGGATGATCTGCCACGCTATTGCCGCAGTCCCGCGCAGCCAGCGCACGCCGACCACGGAGCCGCAGTGCGCAGCAGCTCGATCCGCGGAAGCACCGAGCAACTGATCAACGATACCCTCGCACGCCATCACGGCAATATGAGCGCCGCCGCACGTGCCTTGGGCGTGAGTCGCTCGACGTTATACCGCCGACTGCAATCAGCGGACTGACCGCGTCGGTGGACGCTTGTCGGCCGCACCGATGACACGCCGTCATACTGAACTTCGTTTGCCTGCACAGATGCACGACGCGTATCGCACCGATAAGTCGCCGCGCGGCCAACCAGCAGACTTCGAGGATCGCCCAATGGACCGTACTCACCTCACCGCAGAAATGGCACCGCGAGCGCCTGTGCTTCGCAGTTTCGTTTCGGGATTGGTTGCACTGGCGACCTGCACCACCAGCTTGGCAGCCACGGTGGAGGTGAGCAATCTCAACGACTCAGGCCCAGGCTCGCTGCGTGCGGCAATCAGCAACCTGCCCACTGATCAGAACAACACCATCCTGATCACCAGCCCCTTCGGCGTCCTGACTCTGCAATCTTCGCTACCGACCTTGCGCGGCACGCAAATCTCGATCAGCGGCAATTACGTGATCATCGATGGCAATGCGCAATTCAGCATCTTTATCAGCAATACACCGGTCAACTTGCAGAACATCAGCCTGCGCAGCGGCGCAGGCAGTGGCGACAGCGGCTGCATCGTGTTTCGCAACGGCAGCAGTCTGGAACGCGTGCAGGTCACCGACTGTCGCGCCGGTGCGACGTCATCCAACGCCTATGGCGGCGGCGCCACCTTGATCGGCAACAGCGTAGTGCGATCCAGTTACTTCGCCAACAATCTGGCCAGGGGCACGGGAACGGGTGGCAATCAATCCGGCGGCGGGCTTTACCATGGCAACGGCAGCCTGCTGATTGAAGACAGCACCTTTGACGGCAATCGTGTCGAGGTTGGCAGCAGCCAGTTCTCGGATGGCGGTGGCATCTACACCTATGCCAGCAGCGCCGTTCTTCGCCGGGTACGCGTGATCAACAATCACACCGTAGGCACCGAGGCCAGTGGCGGCGGTCTGTACTGCGCCCAGAACAGCCAATGCCTGATCGAACAATCCTATTTCGGCAACAACAGCAGCCAGAACGTCGGCGGCGCCATCCTCGCGACGCAGGCCAGCCTGTCTGCCATCAACACAACCTTCTACGGCAACGAGGCGGCACTCGGCGGCGCGATATTTGCGTATGCCGAATCCAGCGCGCGCACACTGGCCCTGGTATCGAACACGTTCAAGCACAACACTGCGTTGTCGACCGGCTTTGGCCGACAAGGCGGACATCTGGCAGTCAACGGCACACCGACCGTCGCGCGTTTTGCCAACAACGCGCTGGCCGAAGTTCGTGACGCAGGAACGGCCTGTTTTTTTTACGCCAGCAACTTCCAATTTCTGGGTGATGGCTACAACCGCAGTGCCGACAGCAGTTGCGCCAACCTGATGCAAACCAACAGCAATGCCCAACTCGCCTCTGCCGATTTCGGCCTGGGCGCCGCATTGTTTTCCGGCTACGTGGAAACCTTGATCCCGCAGCGCCAGAGCGCGCTGATCAATGCGGGCAGCCCGGCAGATGTGAGCGGCAGCAGTGCAGACCGCTGCCCGTCAATCGACGCCCGCAATACACCACGACCGCAGGTGGGATTTTTTGGTGGCGAGTTACGCTGCGACATCGGCGCTGTCGAGTTCAGCGAAGCCCTGTTCCATCATGGTTTTGAGGACTGAGCCGCGCCGCGCGTATCGCGTGCTCGCTCGCCGCACCGCGACGCGCTGTATGGGACCAAGCGATACTTCGCCTCCACCAACGAAGTGATGCAGGAAACCCCGCATGGACCCCGAGTTCTGGCACGCCCGCTGGCAACAGCGACAGATTGGCTTTCATCAGGCCGAAGTGCATCCATTGCTGCAACAGTTCTGGCCACGCCTGAATCTGTCGCGAAACAGCGACGTGCTGGTACCACTGTGCGGCAAAAGCAAGGATTTGCTTTGGCTGCACCAGCAAGGCCACAGCGTGCTCGGCGTCGAGCTATCGGAAATCGCCCTGCGTGAGTTCATTGACGAACACCAACTCGACGCCGCACCCGTCCAGCACGATCACTACTGCGGCTACGACTTGCCCGACATGACCCTGCTGTGCGGCGACTTCTTTCACCTCAGTGCAACCGACTGCGCTGACGTGCGCGCCGTATACGACCGCGCCGCCCTCGTCGCCCTGCCACCGGCAATGCGCCAACGCTACGTCGAACACCTGTTTCGCATTCTGGCCAAAGGCACCCAACTCCTGCTGATCAGCATGGAGTCACCCGAACTCGGCGACAGCGGCCCACCTTTCATGGTGAGCGAGGAAGAAATTCGCGAACACTTCTACAGCGCCCAGACCATCGAACTGCTGCACACCCTGGCCACCGAGCGAAAGAGCGTGCCGATGGCGGAGAAGGTCTATCTGGTGAGACTTTGACATGCCGCCGCTCTGCCCCGCGTCACGTCTACTTGGCGCAGCAATGCGAGCCCAACGACAAAAAACAAGGAGGTGACGAGCATGGCGATGCGGTGGTTGCCGCCGCTGGCCCAACTGACAGCGCCGTAGCAGAGTGGACCAAGGATGGAGGCGAACTTCACGGCGAGTCCCCACAGGCCAAAGATTTCCGCTTCACGATTGGGCGGACACAGATACCCGACTAGCGCGCGCCCTGCCGATTGCGAAGCACCCATGCAGACGCCCGCCAGATTGGCAGCAACCCAAACCAGGGTGCGCGTGTCGGCAAACCAGAACAGGCCGATCGCCAACAGCCAGCCCCACAGGGCCAGTGACAGGGTGCGCGCATGGCCGAGTCGGTCCTGCAATTGCCCGAAGGCAAAGGCGCCGATAGCAGCGGTGATGTTGACGACCAGAATGAGCTGGATGCTCTCCTGCGTGGTAAAGCCCAAGGCTTCTGTGGTGAAGATCGCAGCAATTGCGATGACCGTGGCGACACCGGCCTGATAGCTGACGATGCACCACAAAAATCGCCGCAGATCTCGCAGCCCGCTGCCGCCGGCAAGCGATTCGCGCAAGCGACGCCACGCCAGCGCGACAATGTCGCGTTTGCGCTCGGTGTGCGAAGCAGTGACGCGCTCGCGCAGTAGTAGAAACGTGGGTAGCGAGGCCAGCACGAAGCAAACGGCGGTGATCCACATCGATTGCGCGACCGCATCGGCCGTTGCCGCACCGCGCGCCTCTGCACCCATAATCCACCACAGACAGATCGCCAGCACCAGCAAGCCGCCCAAGTAGCCAAGCGCCCAACCCCAACCCGATACGCGCCCCAGCGCCTGCTCCTGCGCCAGTTCGGGCAGAAAGGCCGAGATCAGGTTTTCGCCGGTACCGAAAGCAGTATTGGAAACGAAGACCAACACCATGGCCAGACCGATGCTGCCCGCACCCGTCCATCCCAAGCCTGCCGTGCCGAGCACGCAGACGCCGGTGGTCATCATCAGCAACGCCTTCTTGTTGCCGCGAATATCGGCATACGCCCCGAGAAAGGGTGCCGCCAGCATGATCAACAGGTAGGACGCCGACAGGATCGCCGTCCAAGCAAACGTCGCCCACTCGGCGCCACCCGCAATCGTGCCCACGAAGTAGGCGCTGAAAACGGCAGTGATGACCACGGTCGTATAGCCCGAATTGGCGAAGTCAAACATCATCCACGCCCACACTTCGCGGCGCTGCACGGGCGGACGCTCTGGGCCGTACTGGCGGCGGATACGCGTGCTCACGCGCTGATCTGCTGGCGAGATTGGACGCCACGCCGCGCCAACCACCAGGTGATCAACAGCACCTCCGCAAGACCGACCGCAGCAAACCAGAGGGGTGGCGGAATCATCACCAGATTGGCGATGACCGCCGCAAGCATCAGCGCGCCCACCCAAAACGCCGCGGCACGGCGGCCGGTCGGCCAAAGCGACTGCGCGATCAGAATGCCCACCGCGCTACCGACCGCCCACGCCAGCAGCACCGAGGCGAGCACGCCCACGGGCAACTGTGCGGCCCATGCGGCCATCGCCTCCGGCGTGGCTTCACTGGGCACCACGACCGGAAACAACGCATGGCCTGCGGACTCGATCAGT
Organism: Lysobacterales bacterium; assembly: GCA_016718605.1. Classification (GTDB taxonomy): domain Bacteria; phylum Pseudomonadota; class Gammaproteobacteria; order Xanthomonadales; family Xanthomonadaceae; genus Aquimonas. Next base: position 156,105 of record JADKCY010000001.1, read on the forward strand.
CCCACCGCGACCATACTGCCCAACACACCGGCAATGACCGCCGCCACTGCTCGCAATCCTGCCATTGCTGATCCCTCCCCTTGGCTGACCGGCGGCATTCTGCGGGGAAAGCTGCGACTTGTCGCGATGCACCGCGAGACAGTCGATCCCGTGGAACGGTCGCCGCGCCAAACGTGACTGCGCGCAACAGCGAATGCCGATCAGTCCCGCTTCGGCAAGCCCTGATACGCCGCGAGCGCCGACTCGCGTCCTTCGCGCAAATCCACGATGGGCCGCTGCGGGTAATCGGGTGCCAAGCGACGCAGCAGATCGGCGTGCTCCCACGGTGCGTACAGTGCCTTGTCCGGCAAACAGGCCAGCTCGGGAAGCCATTGCCGAACATAGCTGCCGTTCGGATCGAATCGCTCGGCTTGGGTGGCGGGATTGAAAATGCGGAAGTACGGCGCGGCATCGGCGCCGGTACCCGCCGTCCATTGCCAGCCCTGCGTGTTGTTGGCGAGGTCGGCATCGACCAAGGTGTCCCAGAACCAACGCGCACCGTGCAGCCAGTGGTGACGCAGATGTTTGGTGAGGAAGCTCGCCACCAGCATGCGTACGCGGTTGTGCATCCAGCCGGTGTGCCACAGCTCGCGCATGCCCGCATCGACAATCGGTACACCTGTCCGACCTTGCTGCCAGGCCACCAGCGCACGCGGATCGTCCTGCCACGGAAACGCCACGAACTGCGGATTGAGGTTTTCGTCGGTGGTGTGCGGAAAGTGATAAAGCAAGTGCTGCGAGAACTCGCGCCAACCCAATTCCCGCACAAAGCCATCCACATCGGCCTGCGCCGCTGCCGACCAAGTGATCGAACGCAGCGTCGTCAGGATTTGCGCCGGACTGATCTCGCCAAAATGCAGATGTGCGGACAAGCGCGAGGTGCCAGCGCGCTCCGGCAAATCGCGTTGGCTGAGGTAGCCTTCGGCAGCGCCGTCGACAAAAGCATCCAGCGCACGCAACGCGCCCTGCGCGCCAGGCTCGAAGCGCTCCCAGAAATCACCATCCCAGCGTGGCACAGGGATCAAGCCCAGGGCATTGATGGCAAGCGAGCCTGCCGCCAGAACGTCTGGTGGCGCAGGCAAAGCCTCCGGTGCGGTGGTTGCCACAACATCCTTCAACCGCGTCTGCGCATTACGCCAGAACGGTGTGAACACCTTGTACGGTCCACCCTGCCCGGTTTGCACTTCCCACGGTTCGAACAAGACCGCGCCCTTGACACTTTCAGCCTGCAAACCGGCTGCGCGCAACTCGCGCTTGACGATGGCATCACGGGCGATCACCGCCGGTTCATAGCGGCGTTGCCAATACACGCTATCGACTTCGGCCTGTTGCGCGAGCTGCAACAACGTGGGCAATGTCGGGCCTTGGGCGATCAGCAGATCACTGCCACGGCCGCGCAAATCCGCCTGCAGTGCACGCAGCGAGCGATCCAACCAGGCCAGACTGGCGCGACCGGGCGACCACGGCGCTTCTTCCTGCGGCGCATGGACGTAGACAAAGATCGGCGCTTCACCACGCCGCAGCGCGAGTTGCAGCGCAGGCAGATCATCCAGCCGCAAATCGCGGCGCAACCAGATCAAGGCTCGGGACATGGTCAGCTCGGCAGAAAGGCGTTCGCATCATAGGACGGGGCCGCGTGAAAGCGCCTGCACGCCATTTCACGCATCGCAACTTCCGACCGATAGAATCACCACCTTGCGCATCACGCGCGGTTTCCGGAAGTGACCTGCAACCATGAACGACACGCCTGAAACACCTGCAGAATCCAGCTTGCCGGCACAACTTAGCGCCATAGAAGCGCGTGTGCTTGGCAGCCTGGTGGAAAAGGCGGCGACGACACCGGATGTCTATCCGCTCACCCTCAACAATCTGGTCCTCGCCTGCAACCAGAAAACCGCGCGTGAGCCCGTCACGCAGTTCAGCAATGGAGATGTGGGCCACACGCTTCGCCAACTGGAAGGCCGCGAATTGGTGCGCTACGACTACGGCGCCCGCGCCGAGCGCTATTCACATCGCCTGGATCGTGGCTACGACCTTACTCAAGCGCAAACCGTGCTGCTCGCGCTGTTGCTGTTGCGCGGCCCACAGACCTTGAACGAACTGCTGACCCGCAGCGAACGCCTGCACCGTTTCGAGGATGCCGAAGCCATTCGACACACGCTGGAACGCCTGAGCGAACGCAGCCTGCCATTGATCGTGCGACTGCCACGCGGACCGGGCCAACGCGAAGACCGCTACGCGCACCGTTTGTGCGGCGAACCGGAGTACGTCCCCGCGCGCGCGGATTCTCCTGCCAACAATGCCGCAACGGAGTCGCGCAACGATGCACTGCTGGCGCGCATCGAAGTGCTGGAAGCACGGGTGCAGGCACTCGAAGCGGCAGCGACACAGGGCTGAACGAAGACCCGACGCGTCAACGCCGGGTGAAAACCAATCTCCCGTGATCTGCTTCGACGCCGATGCAATCCCCCGGCACAAACTCGCCAGACAAAATCCGTGTCGCCAGTGGATTCTCCAGTTGCTGCTGGATTGCACGCTTGAGCGGTCGGGCACCGTAGACGGGATCAAAGCCGACATTGCCCAACAGTTCCAGCGCGCTGTCGCTGATCTCGATGCGCAGCTGGCGCTCGGCCAGACGTTTGGCGAGGTAAGCGGTCTGGATGCGGGCGATGTCGCGGATCTGTGCTTTTCCCAGCGGGTGGAACACCACCATTTCATCGAGCCGGTTGATGAACTCGGGACGGAAGTGCGCCTGTACCACGCCCATCACGGCCGCCTTCATCTTCATGTAGTCCTCTTCGCTGTCGCCCGCCAGCTCCTGAATCATCTGCGAGCCGAGATTTGAGGTCATGACGATGATGGTGTTGCGGAAATCCACGGTGCGACCTTGACCATCGGTCAACCGGCCATCGTCGAGCACCTGCAATAGCACGTTGAAGACATCCGGATGGGCTTTCTCGACTTCATCCAGCAGCAGCACGGAGTAGGGCCGACGCCGCACGGCTTCGGTCAGGTAGCCGCCTTCTTCGTATCCAACATAGCCCGGAGGCGCGCCGATCAAGCGCGCCACGCTGTGCTTCTCCATGAACTCGCTCATGTCGATGCGCACCATGGCGTCCACGGAGTCGAACAGAAACTCGGCCAGCGCCTTGCACAGCTCGGTCTTGCCCACGCCGGTCGGGCCGAGGAACAGGAAACTGCCATTCGGTCGGTTCGGATCAGACAAGCCAGCGCGCGAGCGGCGGATTGCGTCAGAGACCGCCTTCACGGCCTCGCCCTGCCCGACCACGCGCTGACGCAGCACATCTTCCATCTTCAGCAGCTTTTCACGCTCGCCTTCGAGCATCTTGGAGACCGGAATGCCGGTCCAGCGGCTTACCACTTCGGCGATTTCCTCGGCGGTCACTTTCTGCTGTAGCAGCTTGAAGCCCTTCTGTTCGGTATCCGCAGCGGCGTGTAACTGGCGCTCCAGTTCGGGCAGGCGTCCGTACTGGATTTCTGACGCGCGGGTCAGATCCTGATGGCGATGCGCGGCCTCCAGATCGAGCTTGGCTTGCTCGATCTGTTCCTTGATCTTGCTGCTGCCAGCGACGGCGGCCTTTTCCGACTTCCAGATTTCCTCAAGATCAGAGAACTCGCGTTCCAGCTTGCCAATCTCTGCCTGCAAGTCGTGGAGACGCTGGCGCGATTCGTCGTCCTTTTCTTTCTTCAACGCCTCGCGCTGAATCTTCAGCTGGATCAGGCGACGCTCCATGCGATCCAGCTCTTCCGGCTTGGAGTCGATTTCCATGCGGATGCGTGAGGCCGCTTCGTCCATCAGGTCGATGGCCTTGTCGGGCAGTTGTCGATCCGCAATGTAACGATTCGACAGTGTGGCTGCCGCAACGATGGCGGGATCCGTGATTTCCACGCCGTGATGCACGGCATAGCGCTCCTTAAGGCCCCGCAAGATCGCGATGGTGTCCTCTACCGAAGGCTCACCGACCAACACCTTCTGGAAGCGGCGCTCCAGCGCGGCGTCTTTTTCGACGTACTTGCGGTACTCATCCAGCGTGGTGGCACCGATGCAGTGCAGTTCGCCGCGCGCGAGCGCAGGCTTCAGCATGTTGCCCGCATCCATCGCGCCATCGGCCTTGCCGGCACCAACCATGGTGTGCAGCTCGTCAATGAACAGGATGACATTGCCTTCCTGCTTCGACAGATCGCTGAGCACCGCTTTCAGGCGCTCCTCAAACTCACCGCGAAACTTGGCCCCGGCGATCAGCGCGCCCATGTCCAGCGACAGCACGCGCTTGCCGCGCAAGCCTTCCGGCACTTCGTTGTTGATGATGCGCTGCGCCAGACCTTCGACAATGGCGGTCTTGCCGACGCCGGGCTCACCGATCAGCACGGGATTGTTTTTGGTGCGACGTTGCAGTACTTGAATAGTGCGGCGGATTTCCTCATCACGACCGATAACAGGATCGAGCTTGGAGTGCTCGGCACGCTCGGTCAGGTCGATGCAGTATTTGTCCAGTGCCTGACGTTGTTCTTCGGCATTTTCCGACTGCACCTTTTCGCCACCACGCAACTTGTCGATGGCGGCAGTCAGGCGCGGCTTGTCCGCACCACACGCCGCCAGTGCGTTGCCGATTTCGCCCTTGTCCTCCGCGCAAGCCAGCACGAACAACTCGCTGGCGATGAAGGCATCCCCACGCTGCTGCGCCAGCTTGTCGGTGAGGTTAAGCAGGCGATTGAGATCATTGCCCACACTGAGATTGCCTTCCTGTCCCGCCACCTTGGGCAGCTTGTCCAGCATCTCGCCCAGTCGCGTGCGAAGGCTACCGACATTGACGCCCGCCTGCTGCAGCATCGGACGCGTGCTGCCGCCCTGCTGATCCAGCAACGCCACCAGCACATGCGCCGGTTCGATCATCTGATGGTCGCGTCCCACGGCCAGCGACTGCGCATCGCTCAGAGCCTGCTGAAAACGCGAAGTGAGTTTATCCATGCGCATGGCTGCACCTTCAACTGTAGAGAGCCGCTGCAGCGGCGATGCTTACACAATGAGGGTCAGCAAGCAGCCTTCAAGGGCCGGCAATCGCGACATTCAGCCTGCACACCACTGACACGACGCTGTCAGTAGGGCCAACGCAGACTGTTTGCACCTTCACTGCGGAGCAATCCATGCAACACGATGTGCTTGAAACCGTTCTCTTCCGCGCCATCGACGAAGCCGCCGATCAGGCCATCAGCGAAGCTGCCTGGGCGGCGCAGGCTGCCATCGAGCAACAACCAGGGTATGTCGACCGGCATTTCGCCCGACGCGCCGACGGGCAGTGGATCGATGTGGTGCGCTGGTCCTCGCTGCAAGCTGCCGAACGCGCAGCGCAAAACTTGCCTGACCTGCCGGAAGTCGCGCACTTCTTTCGCCTGATCGATCCACTCAGCATCGCAATGCATCACTCGCCCGCTCCCGCACCGCGCGCCTTGTGGAGTGACCAACCACCGGTTCGCGATGCCTGTCTCACTCTGGTTCTGGATGACTTGCGTGACGTTCGCGCCTTCTACGAACACCATTTCAATGCCCGCGCAGTGTTCGATCACGCTGGCTATGTCCTACTGCAACTGGGTGGACCTCAGGCACCGCAACTTGCGCTGATGGTGCCGGAACCCGGTCGTCTCAAACCGCGATTCGGCGGCGCAGGCGTGATCCTGAACCTGCGCGTTGATCACGTCGATGCCCTGCATGCACGACTGAGCCGCGCGGCGCTGCCAATGGGTCTTCCTCTGGAAGACCATCCATGGGGTGATCGCGGCTTTTCCACTTTTGATCCCAGCGGATTGGAGCTGTACTGCTACACGCCCCGCGCTACCGAGGCACCCTTTCTGGGTGCATTGCGCCGCCCCTGGGCACTGGACTAATCGCGCACAATGGCTCAATGATGCCTGAGGCTCAGGCAAGCTGGGTCTCCGTTTTTCTTCTGTCTGCCGAATTCATGCGCCGCGCCGATCGACTGTTTCGTCTGGTTCGCCAACTACAACTTCATCCGCAGCGCACCGCTGCCGCATTGGCCAGCAGCGAAGGCGTGTCGGTGCGCACCATCTATCGAGACATGGAGGCCCTTTCCACGTCGGGTGTGCCTTTGCTGGGCACACCCGGCGAGGGCTATCGACTCCGGCCAGGATGGAAGTTGCCCGCATTGCAATTCGATATCGAGCAGATCGAAGCCCTGATGCTGGGCCTCAGCATGACGCGCGCCTGGGGTGATCCCGAACTGCGCCAAGCCGCCAGCGAAGCCCGCGAGCGAATTCTCTCCGTCTTGCCCACCGCTTTGTCGGATGGCGCCCAAGCATTGGCGCTGCATGCGCCAGACTTCCATGTCGGGGATGCCAGCCGCTGGCTGGGCGAATTGCGACGCGCTCTGCGGACTCGGGTCCAAATCGACATCGACTATCTGGACGCGTACGCGCAGACAAGCCAACGTCGCGTCGATCCCTTGGGCCTGTTTTTCTGGGGTGATCGCTGGAGCCTTGTAGGTTGGTGTCACTTGCGTGGCGATTTCCGGCATTTTCGTCTTGATCGCATTCAATCACTGGCCCTAAGCAGCGCGTCTGTCGACGACACACCCACACGCAATCTGGCCGAGTATCTGCGCCGCGTTCGCGCCGAGCCACCCACCGCGTGAACGCTTCCACACACTAGGGTTCGACCACGCGAGACGGCTCCGGTAAAGTTCAGTCTCAAACCGTTCACCGCGCACTTATCACCCATTGCAGGGGTTCTTCATGGATGCGACCCAGCTTCGGATCATTCTTCTGGTTGTCGGGCTGCTGCTGATTGCAGCAATTTACTTCCTTGGCCGACCCACCAAGCCTGCGCAAGGCAAGCGTCTCCACGAACGTCGAGATGGCATCGACCTGGCCGGCCAGGATGCCGCCTTCTCGTCGAGTGAGCAGCAAAGCCTTGATCGCGCCATTCAGGCCGAACTCAAACGACTGGAGGAAACCTTGGCGGGTGATCGACCCGAACGCAGCGATGAAGAGTTCGAGCAGGAGTTGCGTCGTGCCATTGTCGAGCCCCATAGCGACAGCGATGCACAGACGCCGGCTTCGGCAACGCACTCGGGTGTTGGTGCGCGACCCGCCGAGCAATTCGATAAAGTGGTCAGCCTTATCGTGGCAGCGCGTGCGGGCACCACCCTGCTTGGACCGGACATAGTGGTTGCTGCCGAAAAGGCCGGCTTGGTGTTCGGCGACATGAACATTTTTCACCGTTTGGCCGACGGTCGCAGTGATGCTGGGCCGATCTTCAGCGTCGCCAATATCGTCAAACCGGGCAACTTTGACATGCGCCGGATCAGCGAAGTGGAAACCCCCGGCGTGACCTTCTTCATGACCTTGCCAGGGCCCATTTCGGCATTGGATGCTTGGGAAACGATGCTGCCGGCAGCGCAGCGTTTTGCAGAACTGCTGGATGCCATTTTGCTCGACGACGAACGCAACGCGTTGGGCCGTCAACGGATCGCTTTTTTGCGCGATGAACTGCGCGTCTGGGATCGCGCGCAGGAACGTCAGGCCAAACGCCCGTGGTGACGGAGCTCAGCGAACGCGCCCACCAACTGCGCGCGCTGATCGAGGACGCCAACTACCGCTATCACGTGCTTGATGCGCCGAGCGTCCCAGATGCGGAATACGACCGCTGGGTCGGTGAGCTGGCGCGCATCGAACAACAACACCCCGACCTGCAGACGGCGGATTCGCCGACGCTCAGGGTGGGCGCCAAGTCGGATCGCGCGTTTTCGGAAGTCGCGCACGCGCGTCCCATGTTGTCGCTGGGCAATGCCTTTGAACATCCTGATGGCAACACCGATAGCGAACGATTCCCTGAAGTTGCCGACTTCGTGCGCCGCATTGCCGAAGAAACCGGAATTCTTGCGCCGGAGTTCTCGGTCGAACCGAAACTGGACGGTTTAGCAATCAGCCTGCGCTACGAACTGGGTGTGTTGGCGGTGGCAGCAACACGCGGCGATGGCGCGACTGGCGAGGACGTGACCGCCAATGTGCGCACGATCCGCTGCATTCCGCTGCGTTTGCGCACAGAACGGCCCCCTGCGATCTTGGAAGTGCGCGGCGAAGTCTTCATGCCTCGCGCGGGCTTTGCGACTTTCAATGCCGAGGCACTGCGACGCGGCGAGAAGACTTTGGCCAATCCGCGAAACGGCGCTGCGGGATCACTACGACAACTCGATCCACGCGTTACCGCGCAGCGCCCGCTGGCATTTTACGCGTACGCATTGGGTGTGACCGAAGGTGTCGGCTTGCCTGCAACACACTCGCAAAGTCTGCATATGCTGCGTGAGCTGGGATTTCCAGTGGCCGCGCAAGCACGCACGGCGCAGGGAATTCGGGGACTGCTGGATTACTACCGCGACATCGGCAAACAGCGTGATGCGCTGCCGTTTGACATCGACGGCGTGGTCTACAAACTGGATCGCTACGACCTGCAGGAACGCATGGGCTTCGTCGCCCGAGCACCACGTTGGGCGATTGCCCACAAGTTTCCAGCGCAGGAAGAACTCACCACCGTGGAGGCCATCGATGTGCAAGTGGGCCGCACTGGCGCCTTGACACCGGTCGCAAGGCTTGCCCCTGTCAATGTCGCCGGCGTCGTGCTCACCAATGCCACATTGCACAACGCCGATCAGATCGCGCGGCTTGATGTGCGAGTTGGCGATACGGTAATCGTTCGACGTGCAGGCGACGTCATTCCCGAAGTGGTGTCGGTGCTTCTGGAACGACGGCCAGCCGCGGCGCAAGCTTTTGTTTTTCCTGCTCGCTGCCCGGCGTGCGACTCGGCCACCGAGCGGTCTGAGGGGGAGGCAGTGATTCGCTGCACCGGCGGGTTGTTCTGTCCGGCACAACGCAAGCAAGCGATCCTCCATTTTGCGTCGCGACGCGCTATGGACATCGAAGGTCTCGGTGATCGCTTGGTCGAGGACTTGGTTGATCTGGGATTTGTTGGTCACGTCGCCGACCTGTATCGGTTGACGCTTGATGAACTGCTACGCATGAAGCAACAGGCCGATGCCCGCGATGGCAGTACGCCGGAGACGGTAAGGTCGGGCAAGGTCGCGACACGCTGGGCGGAAAACCTGCTTGAAGCTATCGACCGTAGCCGGGTGATGCCGCTGGAGCGCTTGTTGTTTGCGCTCGGCATTCTGCAAATTGGCGAGGAAACGGCCAAAGCTTTGGCGCGTGCTTTTGGCAGCTTGCAGACCATTCGCCAAGCGGATGCGCTGCTGTTGCTGGGCGTGCCAGATGTCGGTCCCAAGGTCGCCCACAGCATCGCCGCGTTTTTCGCGGAAACACACAATCAGCAAGTGATTGATGCGCTGTTGACTGAAGGTGTTGTGCCACAAGAGCGCGGACAAGCCAGCGCCGAACTGGCAGCAAAGTTCGACAGTGGGCACTTGCTGCGCGCAGGCAAGACACTGGGTGCGCCGCTGGACGGCATCGGCGACGCCTCACTCAGCCGCATCGGCGAGCAATCGATCACGCTGTGCAGTCTGCTGGAGGGTGATGGATCTCAGCTCACCCGCCTGGGTCTGCCGGCGAGCGCCGCGGAGGGTGTGCTGCGCCTGCTACGTGATCCGCAATGGGGACCACGCCTGCTCGCTGCAGAAGGCACCGCGGAAGCGCTATGCGCAAGCGCACCGGGTCCGACTTCCAGCGGCGGCCCTCTCAGCGGTCAGACCGTGGTGCTGACCGGGAGTCTGAGCCAGATGACGCGCGATCAAGCAGGTGCGCGTCTTGAGGCGATGGGCGCGAAAATTGCTGGCAGCGTGTCGAAAAAGACCAGCTTTGTGGTCGCGGGTGAAGCGGCGGGCAGCAAACTCGACAAGGCGCAGAGCCTGGGCGTACCGGTGTGGGATGAAGCACGTCTGCTGGCGTTTCTGGCGCAGCAGGCCGAGCACACGCCATGATCAACTGCGTTCGAGACAATCCCCTTCGAGCTTCGGCCAATCCCCGACATCCAGCGTCTCGGTATAGGCGTGCCAAGCGGAATACGCCAGCCACGGCATGATCACCACCAGGCCGAGATAGGCCGTGGCAAAGCCAAGCAAGGTCAACAACACAATCAACGCCGCCCAGATCAGCATGGTCAGTTTATTGCGAAGCACAGCGTGGATGGAGGAAACAATGGCCGTGATCATGTCGACATCGCGATCAGCAATCATCGGCAACGAAAACGCCATGCTGGCAACGGTCACCGTCGCAAAGATCGAGCCGGCCGCTGATCCCACCAGGAGGTACTGGGTGAGACCCTGCAGGTTGCCTTCGGCGACGGGAATGAAGGCTCCCACCATCATTCCGGCACGCGACCACAACAGCAGGACGACGAGTTGTGCCAGCGCAAAGACGCCGGCCTGACCTGCAACGCGACAAGCCAAGGTGAACGAATGACTGATACTCGGGACGCGACCAGCTTCGCGTTCGCGCGCGACGCAATACAAGCCGACACCAATCAATGGCGCGACAAACACGAAACCTGACAACAGCGTCGCCAGCAACGCAAAGCGCCCCAAGGCCCAGGCCAGGGCTGACACCAGCACACTGACCACGAGGATGACGCACCCAAACATCAGCGTCAGGCGCGGCTCAGCACGCACGTCTTGCCAACCTAAGCGCAGCCAACGCAACGGTGCGTCCGGGCGAAGCACCCGGCACGGCACGACAAACGGCCGCGCGTCTTCTGGCGGTGTCTCGATCAATTCGCTCATGCTGGGCTCCCTCCCGAACCGGGCTTGAGCCTAGCAAGGCTGCGACAATCGGTCGCTCTGCAGCGCAACAAGACACCCAACGAGAGTGCCATCGCCGTGGGCGTCAATGCCGGGTCGAGAACCAGCCCCAAGCGACCGCGCGCGGCGCCAAAGCGATCACACCCAGCAAACTGGCCAGCGGCAACGTGGCGATGTAGCCGAGTCGACTGAAGCCCCAGGCGCCTGCCACGCCACCCACAAAAAACGCGGCTAGCAGGGAGCTGTGCAAACGAAGGCGCTTCGCGTTAGCGCGCACTCGCCCCTCAGGGCCGCGCTCTCCGCTGCGGTTCCAATACAGCATCTTTCCAAGTTCGATACCGATATCTGTGACCAGACCCGTGACATGGGTAGTTCGCACAACCGCGTTGGATATCTTGGTGACCAAGGCGTTCTGCAAACCCATGACATAGCAGAGCAAAATCGCAATAAGCGATACATGCACAAACTCCCGACTCGCGAGTTGACTACCGGCTAGTCCAAACACCAGCAATAGCACGCCTTCCAGCAAGAGCGGTGCAGCGTAGGGATTGGCGCTGTGGCGCCGGCGCGCAAAACTCACCAGCAGAGCCGCGCTCATCGCGCCACTCAGAAATGCCAATAACGACAGGGATGCTGCCAACACCAATGCCCAGTGCTTTAGCACCAGCATGTCAGCCATACCCGAAACAATCCCGCTCATATGCGAGGTGTACTGTCCAATGGCCAGAAAGCCGCCCGCATTCAGTGCGCCCGCCACACCGGCCAAGGTCACGCCCAACTGCAGGTTGGCACCGGCAATCCGTTCCGAGGCGGTCAGGCGACTGATTCGCGTCAGTGGCATGAAGATCCTTTTGTGCACGTTGCCTTGCGATCTGCCCGCACGCGTTCTAAACCTCACCCTGCGCGCTGATCTGATCGAGAAAATCCACGCCGCGTCGCAAATGCGGTATGACGATGGAGCCACCGACCACCAAGGCCACGCTGAAAGTCTCGAAGAACTCCTCACGTGAGACGCCAGCCTGCTGACATTGCGCAATGTGGTAGCTGATGCAATCGTCACAGCGCAGCACCATCGACGCCACCAAGCCCAACAGCTCCTTGGTCTTGTGATCGAGCGCACCGTCTTTATAGGTTTGCGTATCAAGCGCAAAGAACCGCCGAACAACCTGATTGTCTTCGGACAGAATCCGTTCGTTCATGCGTTGGCGGAACTCGGTGAACTGGGCGACGCGATCGGTCATGGCGATGCCTCCAGCAGTGGCGCGAGACCGCCCTTACGATCCAGCGCAATCATGTCGTCAAATCCACCCACGTGGGTGCCATTGATAAAGATCTGCGGCACCGACGTTCGGTTTGCTAAGGCGCGCATTTCGGCACGCGCCGCAGGGTCAAGATCGACCCGAACTTCCTGCCATGTATGTCCACGCTCTTGCAGGAATCGCTTGGCTGACACGCAATAGGGACAAAAATCGGTTAGGTAAATCTTGATGTCTGCCACGAGCAGCTCCTCTGGTTGATGGCGGACCAGCAGGGTATTGCGAGTCCCTGCAGGTGCGCGGCAAGAATGCCCCGCGGGAGAATCAATCGCCCAAGCGATTGACTCACCGGGAGTGAGTCCGGGCATATGCCGGACTCGCGAGATTGCAAATAGAGAAAGGGACTTTCCCAACGCCCAGATAGTGGCGAGCGCACGACGGAATTTCCAGTGTGGCACGCAGCAGCGCTGGGCATCATCGGCATTGCTCCCATTCAGCCCTGCAGACTGCGCAACATTTGTGCCGGCGGCGCCGAAGTGATGTGACGCGTGGCCCAAAGTCCAGCAACCAGCACGATCACCACCCCGAAGCCACCAAGCAAGGCAAGAGCAAGCAGATTGGGTTCCCAATCCAGACCCAATACCTGAGTCGCAATGACGCCGGTGAGCAAATTGGCTGCGATGGCAGCAATCACGCTCGCGATCAAGCCGATGGCGAGAAATTCACTCGCCTGCGCCAGCCGCAGTTGGCGTCGACTGGCACCCAGCACGCGCATCACCGAACCCTCCAACAAGCGCTCGTCCTGACTGGCTGAAACTGCTGCTGCCAATACCAGCAACCCAGCGGCAAGAGTGAAATAGAACACATACTCGACCGCCGCCGTTGCCTGTCTGGCTGTGTTTTGTACCTGCGCGATCACCGCGTCAACATCGATCACGGAAATATTGGGGTAGCGCTCAACGAGCGCCCGCGTTGTAAGGGTATCGCCCGCCGGTACGCGCACCGCACTGATATAACTGGCGGGTTGTGCCTGCAATGCAACGGCATTACCGATGACGAAAAAGTTGGGGCGGAAGCTCTCCCACTTCACTTTGCGCAGACTGGTGATTGCCGCACTGAAGCGCTGCCCCGCCACGTCGAACTCAACCTCATCACCGAGTTTCCAACCCAGCGTCTCGGCGAGCCCTTGCTCCACCGAAACCTGAGGCGCGCGGTCATCTGCAGCCCAGTCGAGTCCCGCCGTCAGTTCACCGTGCCCAGAATCAAGTGTGCTTGCCCACGATAGATTGAACTCACGCTCGGCCAAACGACGCGCGCGCTCACCTCGATCCGCCACAGTGTCAGCAGACGCAGCCACCCCGTTCAATCCCACCCAGCGACCACGAATCATCGGGTACAACTGAACGTTGGGAACGCGAAGCGCCAAGAGCAACTCACTGACACCTACGACTTGATCGGCCTGCACATTGATCAAAAAGCGATTCGGTGCATCTGAAGGGAGGGCGCCTTGCCAGCGGTCCAGCAAATCGGTCCGCACCAGCGTGAGCAAAAGAATCACCATCAAACCCAATCCTAGCGCCGAGATCTGCGCAATGCTGGTACTGGCACGGCGGCTGACGTTGGCCAATCCGTAGCGCCAGACGCCCCGCAGTCGCGAGCGCACGCGTCGAAGCATCGCCACCAAGACCCAAGCTAACCCCGCAAGAACCAGCAAGGTCAGCGCAATGCCGGCCAGCATCGACAACCCAAGGGTGGCGTCTTGCGCACGCCACCACAACATGCTCGCGAGCCCGGCAATGCCCAGACCGGCAACGATCCAGGCGCTTGGCTCGGTTGTCGTGATATCACGTCGCAACACCCGCAGCGCAGGCACGCGGCGCAATGCCAGTACCGGCGGTACAGCGAACGCCAGCAAGACGATCAAGGCGACTGCCGCCCCTTCCAACATCGGTTGCACTCCCGCCTGCGGAATTGACAAAGCCATGCGCTGCGCCAACCAATCCGCGATGACGCTCTGGACCGCCAAACCTGCGAGCACGCCGACCAACACGCCGAGCAGTCCCAACAAGGCCAATTCGCCCACATGTACCCACGCAATCGTGCGCTGCGAAGCACCAAGGCATCGCATCACTGCGCAGCTATCAAGATGCCGAGCGACATGCCGCCGCGCCGCCATGGCCACGGCAATGGCCGAAAGCACAACGGCGACCAATGCCGCCAAGCCCAGAAAACGATCAGCGCGTTCCAAGGCTTGGCGGATTTCCGGACGCGCGTCTTCAACGGTTTCGATGCGCTGACCGCGCCCCAGTGCTGCACGTTGTGCGACCAGCCAACGTTCTACACCGGCCGTCTCGCCGGCAACAATCAAGCGATAGCTGACCCGACTGCCGAGTTGGATCAATCCGGTTGCAGCCACATCGTCCAAGGCGATGAATACGCGAGGGGCGACGTTGAAATAGTCCAAGGCGGCGTCCGGCTCTTGGACAACCAATGCTTGCAACGTGAACTCAGCCTCACCCAAGGTAAGTCGATCACCCAACTTGACCTGCAGTGCGTCGGCGCCCGCGCGCGACATCCATAAGGTGCCTGCGGTCGGCGCGTCACGGCGCTCCTGCTCGCTTCCATCTGGACCAAGCAGGCGAAACGCGCCACGCAACGGAAACCCTTGCCCCAATGCGCGGATCTCCGCCAACTTCAGTCCAGCATCGGCTCGCACCATGCTGGGAAAACTCCAGCTTTCGGTACGCCGTAAGCCCAACGAATCTGCCAACTCACGTGGCGCATCCGGCAGCGCGACATCGGCACGCAGCACCGCGTCGCCACCCAGCAGCCGATTGGCTTCCAGTGTCAACGCCCGTTCGGCACGATCGGTAATGAAACTCACCGCCGTGACTGCCGCTACCGCCAACACCAGCGAGGCCAGCAGAACACGAGCATCGCCCGAGGCGAGATCTCGCCAGAGTTGTCGCCACGCCAAGTGCAAAATACTTCGCGGCGTGCTCATGTCAGCAAGCGTCCTGCGTCAATACGCAACGTGCGCTGACAGCGTGCGGCCAGACTTGCGTCATGCGTGACTAGCACAAGTGTCGTGCCAGAGCGCGCATTCAACTCGAACAGCAAGTCAATGATCGCGCCACCAGTGCGGGTATCCAAATTGCCGGTCGGTTCGTCAGCAAACAGCACTTTTGGACGTGTGACAAACGCACGTGCCAAGGCGACGCGTTGCTGCTCACCGCCAGACAACTGCCGCGGATAGTGCTGCAGGCGGTCGGCCAAACCCACCTGCGAGAGCACCTGCATCGACGACGTTTGGGCGTCGGTGGCACCGACCAGCTCCAACGGCAACATGACGTTTTCAAGTGCTGTCAGCGACGGCAACAGTTGAAACGACTGAAACACGAACCCCACATGGCGCCCGCGCAGTTGCGCGCGTCCATCTTCATCCAGTGCCGCCAGCGACTCGCCTGCCAACTCCACATCGCCCTCGCTCGGCACGTCGAGACCCGCCAACAGCGACAATAGAGTGGATTTCCCCGAGCCTGACGCGCCGACAATGGCGACCGACTCACCGGTTTCGATGCTGAAACTCACATCTTCCAGAATGGTCAAGACACTATCGCCCAGCTTAACCCGGCGGGTCAGTGCGTTGGCGCGCAAGATCGTTGGCTGTGATGCCATTACCATTCCATCCATTCGTCCAGTCATCCAAGGTCACTCATGTTCAGTGCAGCATCGCGCAACCGCCTTCACCATTTCGTCAACGCGGCGCTTTGGATTGTCCTGCTCAGCATTGGGGGCTGGCATGGCGATCTGCAAGCCCAGACGGCCAAACGGATTCTGGTGATGGGTGACTCGCTGTCGGCAGCGTATGGCTTGCGCAGCGATCAAGGTTGGGTTGCGCTGCTGGGTGAACACCTCAACAGCAAGGCCGGGGTCCGAGAATGGGAAGTCGTCAATGCCAGCATCAGCGGCGAAACGAGCGCCGGTGGCCTTGCGCGGATCGAGCACGCGCTCGCGACCCATCAACCCGTCATCGTGGTGCTAGAACTCGGCGCGAATGACGGCTTGCGTGGTTTGCCGCTGGAGCAGACCGAACAGAACCTCGCACGCATGATTGAACGCTCGCAGGCCGTTCAGGCCAAAGTCCTGTTGATCGGCATGCGTATTCCGCCAAACTATGGACCCGACTACACACAGGCATTTGAAGCGCTGTTCAGCCGTCTTGCCAACGCCCATCAAACAGCATTCCTGCCCTTTCTGATGGAACCGATCGCGACGCAACGCGGATCATTCCAAGACGACAACCTGCATCCCACCGCCGCAGCCCAGCCAGCGTTGATGTCCCATGTCCTTGCGGCTTTGGAGCCGCTCTTGATGCCATGACTCGCCCGATTCGCGTCCCCGCCAACCGCAGACCTCCCGTCCTTCGAAGCGATCAGCAGCTACTGACGTTTGCAGACTTGGAACATTGGCCCGCCATGACGTTGCGAGCACGCAGCAACCTGCACGCACGCCGCATTGCGTTGGCGGATGGCGTGATTAGATCAGCCGGACTGGGACACTACCTGGCGGTGACAAAGCGGATTGACCGCAATTTGGAAATCCGCGCATTGGGGCGTTTCGGGACCGCCGAAACACAATCGATACGACAGTGGCAGGCCACGCTGAAGCAGCCCAGTCGCTGCCTACCCGCGCCCAAAAACGCCAAGGCCTACTGTCACGCACTTGGCATTGCCAAGTCCGAGCTTCGCATGTCGCAACTACCGCAACTGCAACCGACACACCTGCGCTTCGCTGGCTGGGATCGCTACGCGCGTGCATTGTGGCTGACGGAGAAAGCCGCGCTAGCGTGGCAACGCATGCGTATCGCCGCGCGCCACTGTGGAATCGAACTGCAAGCGATTTCTGGATTTCGCAGCTATGCCTATCAACACGTCATCTTTGTGCGCAAGCGGAAACGCGGGCAAAGTTTGCGCGAGATTCTTCGGGTCAATACCGCTCCCGGATTCTCCGAACACCACACGGGGCGGGCACTCGATATTGGCTGCCCGGATGAACCGCCTGCCGAGATTTCATTTGAGAACACACGCGCTTTCGAGTGGTTGTGCACAAACGCCCGCCGGTTCGGATTTTCGCTCAGCTATCCGAAGGGCAACCCGTTCGGCATCGACTATGAGCCTTGGCATTGGTGCTGGCATGAAGCGCATGCAGACCGACCTTCTGAGGGTTTTCCCTGATAGGCGCCGCTCTCTACCACAGACATACTTGGCAGTAGTTTTCAGGAGTCAACGCCGTGCGCCATTCCGTGTTTTTTCTTGCGCTGCTGTGTGCCACCCCTTTAGCAGCACAAGACCTACCCCTGCGGATCAATGGCCGTGAATATCTGCTGCCACCAACTCAGCCTATTCGGTTGTTGGGTGTCGATACCGTGGCATCGGCGTTGGCCGACGCCCCAGACGGACTGCAAGTGCGCTGGCTTCCCTCTGTGCAACGCGGTGTTGATCCCGAGTTGATTTTTTCCTACACGCTGGAAGGCCCGGTCACCAGCGTGGACCCACTTGCTGTGTTGGGACAACCGCTGACGTTGGATGGCAACACGCTGTTCGAGGGACTCAGTCCGGCCACGCCAATGATCATTGGCCAAGAGCTGAGCCTCAGCGGGCTGGTTGATGTCAATGGCAGCCTGCTGGTCACCTTGATCGAGCTTCCCGAACAAGCGCTGAGTTCATTTTCACTGACCGGGTACGTCAACGACGTTGCGCTTGGTGGCGACCTTCTGGTAGGTCAACAGTGGATTGCGGCGGCAGGAGTCGCCACTCAGAATTGTCCACCCAGCATCAGCGTCGGCGCCTACGTGTCCGTCACCGCCAACGGTGTCAGTCCCTTCCCGCCGGGCACCACACTCTCCGGCATTACGAACTTGCAATGCACGCAACCAGTACCCCAAGGGACACCCGGTGCCACAGGCTGGGTGCAGGGTCTGATTTCCTTGGTATCGCCCACGGGAGACTTCCAGATTGGTGAGTTGACGGTGCAGTTGACACCGCAAACCGTGGTTCGATTCGGCACCCTGGATGATATCGACGCGGGCTCTGCGGTGACCATTGATGGCACGTTCAGTGATACGACCACGCTGGTAGCCAGCGCCATTGAGTTCGCGCATCAAGTTGTCCGATTTGAAGCCCCAATGGCTAGCACGCAGGTTATTGCGGGTGAATCGGTCGCGCCCTTCGGTCTGCACGTCACGACGACGGCGCAATTGCGCGACGAGGACGGTATCGTAACGAATGGGCTGAGCGCCGAAACGCAGGTGCAGGTGCGCGGGTACCAAGACCAAGACGGCGCCTTGTGGATGACCCGCGTACGCGAACGTGGCAATCCAGATCCCGAAGACACCTCGCTCCGCGCGCCCGTTTCAGCGATCAATGGTTCAGAGCTTTCCGTTCTTGGCCTGACGGTGGACACATCGCAGGCGGTGTTCTTCGACATTTTCGAAAACCCCATCACCACAGAACAATTTTTCGCCGCATTGCAGGTGGGCGATGGCGTGGATGTGGCGACAGCGACATGGATTCCGGAACAATCCCGACTGATTGCAGGTGAAGTCAGCATTGCCAAGCAAATCCCTGCACCCGGCCCCGCCCAGCGCGGTTCCGCACTTGGAATCATCGGTGGCACAGCCAGCGGCTACCAGCGTGCGGCGTTGATCTACACAAACGGTTTCGAGGCGAACTGATTTCTTAGCGTATTCCGCAAATGTTGCAATTTTCCAGCAGGGCTGCTGCCAAATCCTGAACAGTGCAATCAGAAGGCAACCGCCCAAATATCCACCATCGATGGAGCCATTCACAGGATCGATCAACGCAGCGCTGCAATCTTCCTGTGTCGCCAACGACGCATGACCAGCCAACGCCAAAGCAGGTGCGTGGTCGCGTAGGCAAGCAACGAACCCAGACTGGCAAACAACGTCAAGCCAAGCGCGAGGGCCTTACCCAAATGCAGTGAACTTGCCTGGTCTGCAGCAGCGCGTGGAAGCCCAGTTGCCGGATCAGCGACAGATGGTGGCAGCAGTGCATTGCCGACGCGGTAAGCGGCGTAATAGATCGGTGCATAGGTCAGCGGATTGCTGACTAGGGTGGAGGCCAACGCCACTGGCAGATTGCTGCGCAAAAATAGCGCAGTCACGCCGGCGGCTGGCGCTTGGGCAAGTGGGATCACAAACGCAAAAAAGACCCCGATCGCCATCCCTCGCGCCACCGAACGACGATTGAACCCCCATAGCTTCGGATGACTAAGGCGCGGGCCCATCCATCGCAACCAGCGGTTGCGTTGAACGCTTTCTGTGTCGGGTAGCCATCGTTTCAATCGACGCACTTCATCTCCAGGAACGCCTGTTATTCATGGTGCGTTGAGGGGGGACCAACTACTGAAATCCGCTATCGGCGATGCGCCAAAGATAGCGTGCCGCCAGCGATCTGAATGGCGCCCAGACTTCGCCCCGCTCGGCCAGCCTGTGCCGACTTGGCATCTCACCACCCTCGACAATCCGCAATCCCTTGCGAACGCCGAGATCATCCAATGGCAGGATGTCGGGGCGGCCCAGCTGAAATACCAGCAACATCTCTGCGGTCCATCTTCCAACACCTCGAACGCGAGTCAAACACTCAATGATCGCTTCGTCCGGCATTTGCGCCATTTGCCGTGCCGATGGTAGCTCGCCACGAACTTGATGTGCGGCGAGATCCGCCAAAGCCATGGCTTTCGCGCGCGAAACACCGCAGGCGCGCAAGTCTGGTTCGCTCATCTGCGACAGCACCTGAGCGTCGATGCACGCCTGCCCGCAAGCCACTTCCAGCCGACCAATGATCGTGGCCGCCGCCTTTCCCGAGAGCTGCTGACTCAGGATGGATCGCGCCAGCGCATCCACCAAATCCAAGCGGCGGCGCCACCCCGACTCATCGCGCACTGGCTCGACACGCGCCATCCAACGCGCAAGGTCACGATCCACATGACAAAGATGCGCATGTGCAAGACTCAAATCAAATCCTCGTGCCATTCGCCCACCTCACCTTTCCCAAACACAGAGAGTGTGTGATCTCAGGTGCAAAAACAAAAACGCCCGGCTAAAGCCGGGCGTTTTTCGATCCGCGATTCATACTGCATTTACCGCGATGGGCGCACGTCCACTTGCACTTCAATCTCATCACCAGGGTGATAGTCAGTCTGTGTCCAGTAAGTCCGGCCGTTGTACTGGTAGGCGACATCGTAGCCAACCACACGCTGGTCAGGACGATGCTCAGTCAAGGTTCGGCAACGCGACTCATAGCGCGTGTACTCACCTCGATAACGCGAGTCATAGCGTTGCGAATCACGCACTGCCGCATATCCCAATGCCGCACCTGCCACGGTGGCGGCGTCCCGCCCGCGCCCACGCCCAAATTGGTTTCCAATCACGCCACCGATGATTCCCGCCAAGACTGCGGGAGCACGATCATGGCGACCGCGGTCATACGACGCATAGGTTACCGGTTCGTCCCAGCATTCCTGTCGGGCTACCGGCTCATGCACGGTCTCAAAAATCGGTCGCACTTCGATGACGCGGGCCAATTCGACTTCTGGCGCGGCATAGTCGTAACGACCCGCCAGAACGGAGCCGGATCCCGCCAGCAAAGCAAAGGCAAGCAGCTTGCGAAAACGAGTACTCGAGTGGGTCATGACATTCTCCATCTCACGGGTCAGTCACCGTGCGATGCCGACGCTAGGCCTTCAGCACTTAATCATTGGTGAACCCGCCAAGCCCTGTTAAGCCAGCAGAAAACATCCAAAATCAACGCTTTACGGAACACTGAAACACCACGGGAACGTGTCTGAGAGCGAACCTCAGCGCCGTACGCAGGGTCTGACACTGGTCGTACCGACACACCGCCAGAACCTGCACCGGGCCTTCACCGATTCATAAAAACACCGCCGGAACCGGACAAGAACAGCGATCGCCCGCTAAGAATCTCCTTCGGCTAGGCGAAGCGCCATCTCAGAACCCGAATGCGCCGCGGCTGCAGCGCAAGCATCAAGATCAGAACGCGCTGATGCCTGTCACTTCTCGTCCAATCACCAACTGGTGCACGGTCTCGGTACCTTCATAGGTAATGACCGATTCGAGATTCAGCGCATGCCGGATCGGACAGTATTCGGTGGTGATTCCGGCCCCGCCCAGAATGTCACGAGCCTCGCGAGCGATGTCTAGGGCAATCCGGCAATTGTTCCACTTCGCCATTGAAACCTGCGCAGGTTGCATCTTTCCGGCATCTTTCAGGCGACCTAACTGCAGCACCAGAAGCTGCGCTTGGGTGATACGACGCGCCATTTCCGCGAGCTTGATCTGGACGGCCTGGGTTGCCGCAATCGGGCGATTGAAGAGAATGCGCTCTTTGGCGTAATTGAGAGCCTCGGTATAGCAAGCAATCGCTGCACCGATCGGACCCCAAGTTATTCCATAGCGTGCCTGCGTGAGACAGCCCAACGGACCTTTCAGTCCCTTCACATTGGGAAGACGCTGACTGTCAGGTACGCGGACATTGTCTAAGAAGAGCGCGCTTGTCACCGATGCGCGCAGACTCATTTTCTTGTGTACCACCTGCGCCGTGAAACCGGGCGTGTTGGTCGGGACAATGAAGCCCTGGATTCCGTCATCGGTCTGTGCCCAAACGATCGCGATGTGCGCAAGATTGCCGTTGGTAATCCACATTTTCGCGCCATTGATCACCCAATCGCCGCCATCCTTCTTGGCGTGGGTTTTCATGTTTGCCGGATCCGAGCCGCCATGTGGTTCGGTCAAACCGAAGCAACCGATAATCTCGCCGCGCGCCATACCGGGGAGATACTGCTGGCGCTGCTCCTCAGTGCCATAGGCATAGATCGGATACATGCAGAGTGAACTTTGAACCGACACGAAACTACGCAATCCGGAATCGCCACGTTCGAGCTCTTGGCAGATCAGTCCGTAGGAGACGCCATTCAAGCCAGCACAACCGTATTCCTCCGGCAGGGAGGATCCCAACAGCCCCATGTCTGCAATCTCTGGAACCAGCTCTGCCGGGAATCGAGCCTGCTCGAAGCAGTCACCGATGATCGGAAGGACGCGCTCGTCGACGAAACGCGCGACGGTATCCTGCACGGCGCGCTCCTCGTCGGTCAGCAGCGAGCGAACATCAAACAGATCAGCGGGAGGCAAGGCCATGACAATCAACCAGTACGAAGGGGTCGCATAGTTTACTGAGCCTTTTCCCTGACCGCATCAAGGACGGATGACGGCTGCCCGGAACCCTGGCTTTCGCAGATATGTGCGTGCTGCTCTACCATGACGGCTTTCAAGGCAGGAGATAGGTCATGCGCATGCTCGCGGTCCAAACACTGATGGCGATGGCGGCCGCGCTTTTACTGTCCAATCCGGCCAGGGCTGATTCGCAGACAATTCACTGCGGCGCATTGTTCGATGCCGAAAATGCACGTTTGCTCGGTCCACATCGCCTTGTTGTGACCGAGGGAAAAATCAGCGAAGTTCATCCGATTGATGATCTTCACGCGCAGATGACCGAAAACGCCATAGATCTTCGCGATGCCACTTGCTTGCCTGGCCTGACCGATATGCATGTCCATCTCGGCATGCAAACAAGTCCGGCGGCCTACTCCGAGGGATTTCGTCTCAATCCCGAGGACTACGCATTTCGGTCGGTTGGTTACGCAGAGCGGACCCTGCAGGCCGGATTCACCACGGTACGTGACCTCGGTGGTTTGCAGACCATCGCGCTGCGCAACGCAATCGATCAGGGGCTGATTCCCGGCCCGAGAATCATCGCTGCAGGCAAATCCATTGCAACCACTGGCGGGCATGCGGATCCACGCAACGGAATCAGTCGCGAGCTGGCGGACTCCCTTGGTTACCCTGGACCTGAGGATGGCGTCATCGCTGGGCCCATCGAGGCACGTCGCGCGGTCAGGCAACGCTACAAAGAGGGTAGCGATGTCATCAAGATCACCGCAACCGGCGGTGTACTGTCGTTTGCCAAGAGTGCGGACAACCCGCAGTTCATGGAGGACGAAATTCGGGCGATCGTGGAGACTGCGCATGATTACGGATTCCGTGTCGCCGCGCACGCGCATGGATTGGAAGGCATGCAACGGGCGATCCGTGCCGGAGTGGACTCGATTGAACACGGCACCTATATGGATGCGGACACGTTTGCGCTGATGAAATCAAATAATACGTGGTACGTACCGACGGTTCTGGCTGGCGTTTTTGTCAGTGAGAAGTCACGCGAGATCGGCTACTACCCGGAAATTGTTCGCCCCAAAGCCGCACGCATTGGTGCCTTGATTCAAGCCACGCTCGGCCGCGCGTATCTGGCTGGCGTTCGACTGGCCTTTGGCACGGATGCGGGCGTGTTTCCGCATGGCGAGAACGCTCGCGAATTCGAACTCATGGTTGAAGCCGGCGTGCCTAGTGCCGTGGCCCTGCAGTCCGCGACTTGGAATGCCTCCCTGCTGCTGGATCGCAACGCCGAAATCGGCAGTCTGAGCGTAGGAAAACGCGCAGATGTGGTCGGGGTCGCAGGCAATCCAGTGGACAACATTGCGCTGATGAAGACGCCGATTTTCGTGATGAAAGACGGCGTCGTCGTTCGTGATCATTGACTTTCGCTTGCATTTTTCTGCGCCGCCCAAACTGTAGCAAGCTGTTGAGTTAGTGAACTTGTCACAGAACACCTGTCGGGAGCCCGCCTGACTTTGGGTAGCAAAGGCAAACATTCGCCATGAAGTGACCCGTTATTTTGCCAGCCTAGCCGATCCAAAGCCCGACATGCACCTGTGATTGCGGGCACTTTCTCATCGTAAGTCCAGTGAATCACTGCGTCACCGCCTCATTCCCACCACCTTTGCCGTGAACACCATGAACGACAGTTCCTACTCATTTGATGCCACCACCGACCTGTTCGAGACCCAGGTCATCAGCAAGTCCCACGAAGTACCTGTGCTGGTGGACTTCTGGGCCACGTGGTGCGGCCCCTGCAAACAGGTCAAACCGTTGCTGGAGAAACTCGCTACCGAATATGGTGGTGCGTTTGTATTGGCCAAAGTGGATGTCGACAAAGAGCAACAACTGGCCGGTGCGGTCGGTATTCGCTCGGTGCCGACGCTGATGTTGTTGAAGAACGGCCAGGTCGTGGATGGCTTTCCCGGTGCGATGCCCGAAGCGCAGCTTCGACAGTTCTTGAGCAAACACGGTATTGAACCGCAGGCGGCCGAGCCTGACGGCAGTGAGCCAAGTGGCCCGATGGAAAGCGTCGAGGAAAAGATCGAACGTCTGCGCACTGAAATCGAGTCTCAACCTGAGCGGGCCGAGCTCCGGCTCGACTTGGCAGCCGCCCTGCTCAGCAATGGTGAGCGCAAAGAGTCTGAAGAGCTACTGGAAGCTCTGCCCGCCAACCTGCACGAGGATGCGCGTGCCAAGCGATTGCGCGCCCAACTTGATTTCGCCATGGCACTGGCAGATGCACCACCAATTGCCAGTCTTGAGGCAGCACTAACGGGTCCGGACGCAGCGAGCGCGATGCACTTGCTGGGGATTCATCACATCGCTTCGGGCGATCCTGAGCGAGGTCTGACCTATTTGCTTCAGCTACTGCGGGATCATCGCCAGCATGGCGATGGGTTGGCCAAACGCTGTTTGATCGAGGCTTTCACCATTATTGAAGACGAAGACCTGGTCGGCACGTACCGCCGCAAAATGGCCTCCCTGTTGTTCTGATGCAGTGCTGCATTCGAACAGTCGGGCGTATGCCCTTGCTGGTCCGTCGGCGTAGTGGCAGTTCCTATAATTCTCGCATCACGAAACAAGAGACCCGCCGTGCATCCACTTGTTGCTGAATTGGTCGATCTGCTGAGTCTTGAGCGCATCGAAGACAATGTTTTCCGCGGGCAAAGCCGCGACATCGGGACTCGTCGGGTGTTTGGTGGTCAAGTCTTGGGTCAAGCCGCGTCTGCCGCCCAGCAGACGGTGACGGCGGATCGGACCTTACACTCATTGCACGCCTATTTTTTGCGTGCCGGCGACGTAGAGCATCCGATTGTCTATCAGGTCGAAAGCTCGCGCGATGGCGGGAGCTTTTCAGTCAGACGCGTTACTGCCATCCAACACGGCCAGCCGATTTTTGTCGCTTCGGCGAGCTTTCAGCGTGAAGAGGACGGCTTGAGCCACCAAATGTCCGGACCGGATGTTCCACAGCCCGAAGATATCGCTCCGCCTGCACCACTTTCTGCCGAGGCATTGGCTGCCTTGCCCGCGAAGACCCAGCGTTGGCTCAACCGCAGTGGTCCCTTCGAATTTCGTCCGGTCTATCCGCGCGATGAACTCAATCCTGCTAAGCGCCCACCGCACAACCAGGTGTGGGTTCGTTTGGTTGACGGTGTGGGTGATGACCCCAATCTGCATCGCGCGTTGCTGACCTACGTTTCAGACTTCCACCTGATCGGTACAACCATCTTTCCGCATGGTCTGTCCTACCTCTCACACGATTTGCAAATGGCAAGCTTGGATCACGCCATCTGGATACATCGCCCGTTCCGCGCTGACGACTGGCTGCTGTATGCGTGCGATAGCCCCAGCGCCAGCAATGGTCGGGGCTTGGCACGCGGTGGCTTCTACACGCGCAACGGGGCGTTGGTGGCATCCACCGCACAGGAGGGACTGATCCGCTTGATCAGCCCAACGCAGGTGGGTGCATGAGACAGATCTTCAGTTCACGGCGTTTGGAAAACGTCGAAGCGGTAGCCGATTTGCTACAGCAAGCTGGCATTGATACTTGGGTTAGCGAACGACGATCGTATAAGGGAAATCGGCGTGGCACATTCAGCTATCGCGAAGAAGAACAACAGACCGCGCCAGCCGTTTGGATCGTCAACGCGGCAGATATCACCCGCGCGCGCGCACTACTGACACAGAAGGGTCTCATTGAAGCAGGCCGAAGCGAACAACTGGTTCGACCCGACTACACGCGCGCCGGCATGCCTGTCGTGCCAAAACGACCGAATGTCGCGACGCGCCTGCGAATTGCGCTGGTGGCCATTGCGTTCGGTCTCGCCCTGTGGCACGTAACGCGCTTGGCAGGCTGACCCCGACAAGCGCACAGTTAGTCCGCGAAGCGGCAAACCGTCAAGCCACGAGTTTGTCCAGCAACTTGAGCAATGCCTGCCGTTCACGCTGACTGAGGGCACCGTACGATTGCTGATCACACTCTGCCGCTACCGCACATAGCGGCAGCAAGATCTTCAATCCTTTGGGGGTCGCAATTAAGCTATGCGCTCGACGATCGCCTGGCATAGGACGCCGCTTGACCTGTCCACGCTGCTCCAGTTCATCGACCAGCACCACGGCACCAGAACGCGCGATGCCTAGGGCGTTGGCCAACTCGACGAGTTTCAGCCCCGGGGTTTCGGCGATAACCAACAATGCCGTCAACCGGGTCGGTGTAGAATCGTGCGCAGCGAGGCGTTCGGCCAATAAATCCGTGGAAGCAAATGCGACCCGGCGCATCGACAGACCAAGCATTTCGACCAATCGCGGGATTCCGCTATTACCAATCGGCTCATTGGCGGACTGGACAGGAACCTGAATTCGTTTGCTCATGGCACATTCCGTTCGGTAGGTCGAGAAATAGGACACTGATGCAGCGTTTACAGGCTCAAAAATGCAACCCACTCATTTACCTAGATCGAGCCGCATGCATTCGTGCACGCTATCTAAGGTCCTGATGATGCAGGTTCCATTCCAGACTGAGCCTCTCGTTCCATCCACGCCTGAAACATTCGCCAAATCGCGGGAATTTTCACTTGCGAATTGTCAAACCTGTCACAGATTACCTGTGATGCTTCATACCAGACACAATTGTTTTGTGGTGTGAATAGCCGAAACCACTGGTATGGGCAACACCTGCCTATGCAACCATAACCACGTCGTCAGCGTGCGCTCTCAGGCGCGCATGAAACCGCGTCCGGGGCCGTGATCGAATCCATATCTGCCATGTCGAGGATGGATTGCCATCGCTTAAAGGTACGCCTGTTGGGACAACCGAAGGCACTGTTGGCGGACGTTTGCGCAACCATATGGGGTCTGCGCCGTGACTTCGCGCAAACTAGGCTGCGAGCACTTTCGGCGATGTCACATTTTCACCCCTGCACGTCTTCCATGGCGTTGGTTGAAGAATCTCGCTCGAACCAGCGAAGAACACCACCCGATTCACGAAGCCAGTCAGCGCATCACGCACATCCCATGAGGTTTGCATGCAATCCGAAGCTCTACTCCGTCTTATCGACGAGTACTTGCCCAAAGCCCAGTCCGGCGACCGCGCTGCCTTTGGTCGCATCGTCGCCGCCTGCCAGAATTCGATAACTGCCATCGCCTTGGCCATCGTTCGTGACGTTCAGGCCAGTGAAGACATTGCTCAGGATGCCTTTGTCAACGCATGGAGGAATCTCGCCAGCTTGCGCAACAGCACCAGCTTCTTGCCCTGGCTTCGACAAATCACCCGCAACCTTTCGCGCGATCACTTGCGCAGACGTCGTACCGAGCGGCGCTATGACGGTGATATGGATGGCATTCTCGCGGTGGTCGCAGATCCTGGGCCGGACCACCCTGAGCGAATCACCCGCCAACATGAAGAGGCGGTCGTTGCTGAGTTGATTGACGAATTGCCCGAGGAAACCCGCGAGATCCTGTTGATCTACTACCGCGAAGGACAATCGTCCAAACAAGTTGCGGCATTGCTCGGAATGCAGGACGCGGCCGTCCGAAAACGCCTGTCGCGCGCGCGCCAAAGTCTGCACAGAGAATTGCTCGAACGAATCGGCGACTTTGCGATGGCATCGGCGCCAACGGCGATGTTCACGGCGGTGGTTGTCGGCGGCTTGACGCTTAGCGGAACGGCCGGCGCGGCCACTCTGGTCGGAGGTGCAGTTGCAAGCAAAGCGGTAGGCAAAGGCTCGGCAGCACTCGCGATGACCGGAAAAAGTCTCGGCAAGTGGATGGGCAGCAGTCTGAGTATCGGAAAGGGGGCAAGCCGTGTGTTGATCGGTGCGGCGGGCGGCGCGATGTTTGCGCTCCTAGCTGGCGTCGCCAGTGTGATTTTTGGCGTTCGACGTTACTGGATCAGCGCCATTGACGAAACAGAAAAACGCGCGCTGACGCGCTATGCAGCCGTTGGCATCGGCATCGTCATTGCATTCTCGATTGGCATGTTGCTCGCCGCTTTGCAACAGAACCCCTGGTTACCGACCGCCGCATTTGTCGTCATGATGGCCGCCATCGGTATCCTCAATCTCATCTGGCTGCCACAGATTCTGGCCCGCCGGCATGCGATGGAGCAGGCACGTGATCCGGTCCATGCACGCATCGAACGTCGCAAGGAGCGCATTTATGCAGTGCTTGGCTTGTTCGCTGGCATGGCGCTCGGCTTTAGCGCAATGTTGATCGAGTGGATAGCAGGTAGCGGCGGGTGATTGTCCACGATCACGCCGATCAGGGCTGAGCCGCTACGCGGAATACACCAAAGTTGGCGCAAACGAAAGTTTGCAGGTGTTCCCGCTGCCTCGCGCATGGGTGCTGATAGCATTCGAATATGAGCGCGCGCGAAACCATTCGTCTGTATCAAACAAGCGAACACGCCTGTGGCTACTGGCCACAACGCAGCGCTCGCGACCTCGTCTTGGATCCCAACGCCCCACAGTTGCCCGCCATCTACCCCGCAGCATTGAGCCAAGGGTTTCGTCGGTCCGGAGGACACGTCTACCGCCCAAACTGCAGCGCCTGCGTTGCGTGCTTGCCGGTCCGAATTGCCGTGGATCGTTTCACACCCAATCGAAGTCAGCGAAGGGCTCTTCGCAGGGTGGAACATTGGCGGACGAATGACCAGGCCGCCGAACCGGACCCTAGGCTGTTTGCGCTGTATCGGCGTTACCTGCTGGCGCGTCATCGTCATGGCGGAATGGACGATGCTGAGCCTCGCGACTTCGACAATTTCGTGCGGAGCGTTTGGAGCCCAACACGTTTCCTTTGTCTGCATGACGACAAGGATCTGCGGGTAGTCGCGGTTACCGATATAACCACCGAAGGTTTGTCGGCGGTGTACACCTTTTTCGACCCTGACTTGGCTCACCTCAGTTTGGGAACGGTGGCGATCCTGCGACAGATTGAGTGGGCCAAGCGGCTGCAATTGCCTTACCTGTACTTGGGCTTCTGGCTTGAAGGCCATCCCAAAATGCACTACAAACGTCAATTCGATGCCATTGAGGCACGCATCGATGGGGTTTGGCAGGCCTTGCCATAGCTCAACCCAGCAGTCGCGTCATCAGTGCGCGCAACGCCATCGGCTTCAATGGCTTGTGCAGCAACCACGCCCCACTGTCACGGACAGCGCTACGAACGGCTTCACTGTGATCGGCGGTGATGATGACGCAAGGTATATCGTGTGCGCTGACTGGCAGGCGCTCACGCAACGCCAGGCCGGTATCGCCATCATCCAAATGAAAGTCGAACAGCAGCAACGCCGGCTGGCGCTGCAATAGCGCCAACTGGACCTCAGACTCATTCCGCGCTGAAACCACTTCGCACTGCCAGCCGCGCAATAGCTCGCGCATTGCAGCAAGTACGCCGGCATCATTGTCCAGCACCAACACGCACTTGCCTTGCGCATCCACACGGGTGCTCTCTGCCTTGACGCTCATCATCGTCATGGCCGCGGCACGTGGCAACGTCAAAGAAAAAACCGTGCCGCGCCCAAAGTGAGACTTCAGTGTGATGCGATGCTGAAGTAATCGGGCGATCCGGTCGGAAATCGCAAGACCCAAACCCAATCCCTGCCCGCCTCGATCTAGACGGCGGAACTCCTCGAAGATCACGCCCTGATCACGCTCGCGGATACCCATCCCGCTGTCCCACACCTCAACCACCAAATCCGCACCTCGTCGCCGGCATCCAAGCAAGACCCCACCACGCTGCGTATAGCGGACCGCGTTGGCAAGAAAGTTCTGCAACACACGGCGCAGCAATTGAACATCACTGCGAACCCATAACACGGTCCGTACCGCGCGAAGTCGCAGACCTTTGGCTTCTGCCAACAAGCCAA
Organism: Lysobacterales bacterium; assembly: GCA_016718605.1. GTDB lineage: Bacteria > Pseudomonadota > Gammaproteobacteria > Xanthomonadales > Xanthomonadaceae > Aquimonas. The sequence goes on from JADKCY010000001.1 coordinate 186,357, forward strand.
ACTCCTTGGCAAGGGCCTGCAGCAATGGGTCCAAGGGGAAACTCTCAATACTCGGCGACAATCCTCCCGAGTCCAATCGGGAGATGTCCAGCAGCCCAGCCAACAAAGACTCCGCAGCATCCAGCGAGGCACTGATATCCCCTAGCGAGCGCCGATACTCGTCATGCTGCATCCGCTGCTGCAGTGCATGGGTGAATAGATGCGCCGCATTAAGGGGTTGCGCCAGATCGTGGCTGACCGCAGCAAGCCAACGAGTCTTGGCCTGATTGGCACGCTCGGCCTCGGCGCGCGCGGATTCCGACTCGACAGTGCGCTCCCGCACGCGCTGCTCCAAGGTCTCATTGGCGAACTTCAACTCGGCCTCCGCGTGACGAAAGGCAGTGACATCCGTAAATGTTGCGACAAAGCCTCCGCCAGGCATGGGGTTGCCACGAATTTCCACCGTCGCACCATCACGAAACGTCCGCTCGGTAACGTAGGGCGTACCCGCTCGCATATGGCGAAGACGGCGTTGGATGTCGATTTCGACATCGGCTCCCTGCTGCCAAAGTCTTTGCAGGTTGAATCGAAGCAGGTGATCTACCGGCACACCAATCTGCAGCAAATGCGGCGGATAGAGGAAAAGGTCTTGATATCGCTGATTCCAAGCCACGAGGCGCAGATCGCGATCGACCACGGAAATGCCCTGCCCCATATTCTCCAGCGCGGCTTCCAACACACGTTGATTGAATCGAAGCGCCTGCGAAGCTTCGCCCACAATCGCTGCCACGGCCTCCAGATCATGGCCATGCGCTCGACGCGCTGCATCCAGCAGAAGACGTGCCGAGGCAGCGCCCAATACCGTTGCCAACTCGCCCTCGACCGCGCTTTCCAACTCCGTCGGCGCCAGGCGGTCGCGTGGTGCATCGGGAATCATCAGGCCAACCCGCTCCGGTGGCAGAAAGCGCAGTGCGACATCCCGCAAGGTGCCATAGTCCAATCCCGTCGGTCGTGAGACGCGTGTGAGAGGACGGCGTAACGCCAGCAGCAATGTCAGCCCGGTAGCAGCAAACAAGCTCACGAAGACTGCCCGTGTGGTTCGACTCCAACTTGACAGCCCCAGAAACTGGTCTGGCAGTAACCAGGAAACCCCTGGGGAAATTCCCGACCAATAGTTCCCCCCCGAACCAAACGCGTCCATTAGACTCGGCACCAACAAAATCCAGCACCACAGCGCAAATCCGAATAGCAGGCCAGCTAAAACCGCACGCGGCGGCATGCGCGGAGCCCAAACTGCAAATCCAAGTGCCGGCGCAATGGTCGCTACCGCAGAAAAGGACAAGGCACCGATGTCCGCCAAAGCCTCGGCACCCGCCAAGGTTCGACTGTAGGCCCACGCCAGCAGGATCACGGTCAGAATGATCAGCCGCCGTTGCAGCAGTACACTGCCGCGTAAGCTGCGGCCATCGCGCGCGGCCCAGGCGCCACGTAAGAGCACCGGCGCGATCCAATGGTTCCCGATCATCAAACTGAGCGCCAAGGTGGCGAGAATTACCATACCCGTCGCAGCGCTCAGCCCTCCCAGAAACGCCAACACCGCCACAGCATCAGCCCCCACGGAGAGTGGCAGCGCCAGCACAAACAGGTCGGATGGAACGCCAAGTGGGGCGAGCACCTGTGTTCCCGCCATCGCCACCGGAAGTATTGGCACACCGATCAGCAGCATATAGAGCGGAAACAACCAGCGTGCGGTGCCCAAATGCCGGGCGTCACGGCATTCGACAACGCCAACATGGAACTGGTGCGGCAGCGTGAACATTGCCAGCACCCCCAGCAACACCAGCGCAGGGAAGCCCGCGGCCCCATCGGCCTCGACCGGCATCGGGAGTGACAAATCGAACTGCAACCATACGAAAATGCCCAGCACTGCCATCGCGCCGAGCTTGAGCAGAGACTCCACGGCCATCGCCAATACCAGGCCGCGATTGTGTTCCGAGGCGTTTGCACTTCGCGTACCGAACAGCATGGCAAACAGCGCCATCGCCAGAGCAACGTAGAGCGCACTGTCCTGCCACGCAGGACGCTCATTGGTAGCGGCCATCGTCAACAACGAGAAACTCATGGCGACGGCTTTCAACTGTAGAGCGATGTAGGGCAGCACGCCGAGCACGGCAATCAGTGTCACGCCGGCGGCTAGACCGGAACTGTTACCAAGGCGCGTCGCGATCAGATCTGCCAGTGAGGTGGCGCGATGTGCCTGTGCAAGTCGAACCAACTTGAGCAAGAGGCCGATGCCAAACGCAAACAGCAAGATCGTTCCGATGAACGTTGGCGGCATCCACCAGCCCGATCTGGCTGCTTGGGTGACCGTCCCATAAAACGTCCAGGAAGTGCAGTACACCGCGAGCGACAAGGCGTACACAACGCCCCAACGCCGCTCCAGCAAATGGGGATATTTCTCACCCAGCAGCGCAGCACCAAACAGCAGGCCCAACCAGATCACGCCTGCAGACACCAACCACCATTCGGTCAGCATGCATTTTTCCTGCTGCACGCCAAACGCAGCCCTGCAGGCCGATGCTGATGCCAGCGAGAACTGTTTTTGATCAGAACAAGCGCAGCACCAGGATCACACACCCAGGCGTCGCAGGGCGGCATCCAGCCACTGCAATTGCACCCCACTGCGCGTGTCGTAGTCAGCACCCGAATATCCCCACCAGTCCCAACACCCTTTTGGATTGAGTGGCGCGAAGCTAGCCCGCGTCTGCGGGTAAAGCACGACCACATCATTCGCGTCAGCCCAGCGATTGAACCCGGCACCGCTCACGAATGCCTCGCCGACCTTGTCGACATTCTGATCGCAACCATGAAATGCCACCAGCAACCCGCAGCGACCCTGCTCACACTGAGGAGGCACAAACAGAAAACCGTCGTCTGCAAGCAGTGGGTCCACCCCGTCAGGAAGCAGTCCCTGCTGCTGGAAACGCCGCAAAGATCCATGTGATTCCTGAGCCGGAGGCTTTGCCTCACCAAGCCAATGGGAGAACACCGCTCCCGCAGTATCAACGCCACACGCAGCAACAAACGGTGCAGCTGGGGTCATACACTCGCCGCCTTCACCCGCAGTCGATAGCACGTGGGGGAGCGGATGACTGAAATCGCTCTGGACCTGCAAACCATCCAGTCCCAAAGCGAGATAGAGGCTTTCCGTTGCAGCACCGACCTGCGGTACCACAGTCGTATCTGCACTGCCATGAAAGACAAAAACGCGATCATTATGCAGACCTGCCAATGGGGCAATACTGCCTTGTTCAGCGCGCGCCCGAATCACCGAAACCAAATTCGCCACGTCAGGTGCGGCAGGCTCTGCCCGCATGCAAACCGTTAGCGCCGTGTTCAAATCGCCCTTGGCGCATCCGTATGGTCCTCCTGCGATCAACGCTGCCGCCTGAAATCGATCAGACAACGCGATGTGCGCCTGTGTCGCCATGTAAGCGCCAGATGACATTCCCGCCACAGCAACCCGACTTGGATCGATCTGCAAGCCGGGTAGCACTCCCGTTTCTGCGGAAGAGCTTCCACAACCTGAAGTCACCACACTCGCGGCACACAGGGCAATGGTTGTGGTCAATCGATGTATCTTCGGTCGCATGGGCATGTCTCCGTTCCAAGCTGCAAAAACAGCAACGGGTCGAGAGTACTCGACCCGTTACCTGTCATCCGCGCGACAACCGACCTCAGAAATCGTAGCTGGCGGTCAATGACACGGTGCGCGGCGCACCGTAGAAGCCAGTCAGGATACCCAAGGCACCAATGTTATAGCCGGTAGTGCGGTATTCCTTGTCGGTCAGGTTGCTGCCATCCAACGTGAAGCGCCATCGCGTCCAACCAAGCCAGGTTACCCTGCAGGGTGAAGCTGTCGGTCAACAGCGCTTGGTATTCCAGTTCCACACCTTCCACCGTACCCGCACCGGCATTGGTGAAGTCGCCGAAGAAGGCGGCCGGGTCGCTACCCGGAATTTCGGTGAACACTGACAACTGGATGTCTTTGTAGTCGTTGTGGAAGTAGGCCAGGTTCAGGAACAGGCGATTGTCCATGAAGGCATTCTTGGCACCGACTTCGAAGCTGGTAACTTGCTCATCTTCAAATGGCAGACGCGAACGTGGCACCGCGGTAGCTTGGGCGCGAATATTGAACCCGCCTGACTTGAAGCCTCGACTCGCCAGCGCATACAGAAGTACGTTGTCGCTCATTTGATAGTCGATGGAAACCTTCGGTGAGAAGGCATCGAAACGCTCCGAGTCCTCAAAGTCGGCTGCAACCACTCCACTTGGCGTGGTGAAGGATGCATTGGTGTATCCGATGTTGTAGACGTCGGCCGCCTTTTCCTCTGAGGTATAGCGACCGCCCAGCGTCAGTGCCCATTGCGGCGCGAAATCCCAAGTGAACTCACCGTACACAGCGACGCTGTCGGTATCGACCGTGCCCTGCGTATCACCAAAGCTCAAGTTGAAAAAGTTGTTCAGCACTTGGCCGCCGGCCGATCCGGTGAAGTAATACAAACCCGTCACACCACGGATGTCGCCACCACCGTCGTAATTGAGTTGAAACTCCTGTGACAACTGGTCATCGCTGTAGAACGCCTTGACGTCGGCGATCTTGTTCGGCAGCGTATCAAAATCAATATTGGTTTCGGTATCGGACTCGCGGTAAGCAGTCACCGATTTCAGATCCCACGAATCACCAAGGTTCCAACCCAACACCATCGATGCACCAAGCATGCTGGTGTCGTTGATGTTTGGCATGCCATTGCGCACATCGTAACGATCATCCAAGGGCAATACGCCTGGCGCGAAACGGTTGGCGCCGAGCATTTGCGCGCCACGCACGCCAGACTGATCGTCCATCCAATCGGCACTGAAGCGTGCATAGAAATCCTCGTTCCCGACATACCCCAAAGTGGCGCGGGCGGCCAGAATTTCCTTGTCGGAAACCTCTTGCTCTGTCGTGATGTTCTCGCCATAACCATCGCGATTCAACGACGCCACGGCGAAACGACTGACCCAACCGTTGCCCAAGGGCAAGTTGATGCTGGCCTTGGTGTCCAACTGGTTATAACTGCCATACGTCATCGACGCCTTACCGTACAGATCATCCTCAAGCGGCGAAGAGATGTACTTGATGGCACCGCCAATGGTGTTTTTGCCGTAAAGCGATCCCTGCGGCCCACGCAACACTTCGATCCGCTCCACGTCAAACACATCCAACAAGGCACCTTGCGGACGCGCAATATAGACATCGTCCAGATACAGTCCTACACCCGGATCGACACCCCACAGCGGATCGCTTTGACCAACTGCACGGATGTAGGCCGTGATCGTGCTGCTGGAGCCACGCGCAGCGTAGACCGTCAGATTGGGCACAACCGCATCCAGATCACTGAGATCTTCGACGTTCAATGTATCCAAGGTCTCTGCAGTAAAAGCCGTCACCGCGACTGGAACTTCCTGCAAGGTTTCCTCGCGCTTACGCGCCGAGACCGTAATCGAGTCCAGCGTAGCGGTCGCCACCGCCTCGTCATTCGAATTGGTTTCCTGAGCTTGCAAAGCAACGGGCGCAGCCAGCAAGACGGCAATGGCGAAGCAAAGCGGATGACGCTTCATGTGGAATCCCCTCCTAGGGTGATCTTGAGGTCAGTCGACGGCCGGACGGCCACGATGCTGCGCAGACTACGCAGCGCAACCGATTACGAAACGTGTACCTTCGTACAGTGCCGACAGGCAGGGTGGTTTGCATCAACGTCCTCGCAGTCAGACTCGCGCACGCGATCAAAACTTATGCGCGCCGTCGTTCCTTTCCCCAACTCACTTTGCAGACTGACCGGCCAACCGAAACGACTGGACAGCCTTCGCACAATCGTCAGTCCAACACCTTGTCCACCGGGTTTGCGCACACCGCCACGAAAGTAAGGATCAAAGGCCTGCTCCAACTCCTCCGGACTCATGCCGACGCCGGTATCGGCAACATCCACGTGCGTACCAGCGACGATGACAGTCACCGACCCGGTCTCCGTGTAGGTACAGGCATTGCGTATCAAATTCGACGCAATTACCGACAACACTCTTGGCGATCCACGCACAAAGAACGGCTGCGGAATGCGTAGTTCCAACGCAAGCCCCTTCGTTGCCGCGATTGGCTGCAACTTGTCGAGTTCCTCTTTGAGCAAGGTGGCGACGCAGATGTCCTCTTCTGGCAAACCGGAGTCGTTCTCCCGCGCGAGAATCAGGAATGACTCGATCAATGCCTCCATATCACGTGCCGCAACCCGGACGCGTTCAACCTGACGCAATGAATAGTCGGATTGAGGCTCGGTGGCGAGCAGATCACACGCAATACGGATCACCGTCAACGGACTTCGCAATTCATGCGATGCATCACGGGTGAAATTGCGCTCACGCTCGACAAAGGCGTCAATACGTGAGGCGAACTCATGCAATGCATGGGCCAGAACCTGCACCTCACCTTCGACATCCAGAGGCAAGTGCTCAGGCTTCAGCGCCTCAATCTCCGGCAGCTTTGGATCCCATTGTTTGACGAGGTTGGCGAGCCAAATGACCGGCGATACGGCACGGCGGGAAATCCGATATGTCAGGAACGCGATGACATAAATCACCACCAACACAAGGACCAAAGGCACCGCACCAAAATAAAATGCCAGCGCGTTGACCTGATCCTGATCGAACACCAGCACCAGACGCCCCTCGGGCTGAACATCGACCAACACCAACCAGCCGCCATGCGCCTGCGCCAAACTGTGATAGCCAGGGGGCAATGGCTGCAGATAGTCCGGCAACTCGGTCGGGTCGTGCCGCGGCTGCAGCAGATACCCGCGCATGTTGTAGGTGTCCGGAAGGGATGCGGCTGGGTCCATGGCAAAGCGCTTCCAGAAGTGCCCTGCTTCATCCACCAACGCACGCTTTATCAAGACATCCTTCAGAACCGCCGATGCCCCGTAAACTCCCAACACCGTCGCGCCGCTGATCGCAGCCACCTGAACAATGAAAGCGGCCCATATCTTGCGGCGCAGCCCATGAGAATTGGGCATCGGGATCTCCTGAAACGGTTTCCGAACGTGCATGCAGGCTGTCGGACTTTGAGAGCAATTCGCAAAAATTCGCCCCGACGAGACCCGTTTTCATCGAACCCAGCAGCTCATCATGCAACTATGGCGAGGAGTTCGGCGAGAAATTGGACACACGGGGCGAACATGCCGCCTGCGATACAAGATCAGACCGGCGTCTAGCCGACCCGGCGCGTAGGTTCCGTTTCGAGTTCTGCCAGTCGATAGCCTGCGCTATGGATGGTGTGCAGCAACTGTGATCTAAACGGCTTGTCGATGATCTTGCGCAGATTGTAGAGGTGGCTCCGCAAGGTATCGGAGTCCGGCAAGCCATCGCCCCAGATTTCGCGCTCGATATCTCGCCGACTTACCACACGCGGTGATTCACGCATCAGAATGGTCAGGAGCCGCAATGCAATCGGCGATAGCTGCAACTCCTGACCTGCCCGTGTCGCGCGCAGTGTCGCCGTGTCAAGCACCAGATCGGCGACCTCCAAGACCTCGGCACTGACTTGCCGCCGGTCACGTCGGATTAGGGCCCGAATACGGGCTTCCAACTCTTGGATCGCGAAGGGTTTGACTAGATAGTCATCTGCGCCCACTTCCAAGCCGCGAACCTTGTCATCCAGAGTGTCGCGCGCGGTCAACATCAGTACGGGTGTGGATTTCTTTGCCTCACTGCGCAAGCGGCGGCAAACTTCCAAACCATCCATGCGTGGCAGCATCAGGTCAAGCACAACCACGTCGTAACTGCCTTCAGTGGCCAGACGCAACCCGTCGCTTCCGTTGGTGGCGTAGTCCACACCAAACCCTTTGCGCTCCAGATATTCGCCGACCATTTCCGAGATATTGCGGTTGTCTTCAACCAAAAGCACCAAACCTTGGGATTCTTCACGCGCCTTCATCGCCTTGCTCCAGCAGGGGTATTCACGAGCGTGAATATGCAGCCCTAACAGTGAGATGCGTGTGAAGCCAAGCCGATTCAATACCAATTGTTGAAAAATCTATTGGTCCGCGGCATCAATGCCGCGCGCGGGAAACGCAAACTTAACAAAGTGCAAGGAAACACTTTCCCACCGGCCTGCGAATGCACACACAGGCGCAGGAGCTTCAAAATGCGATTCGTCCGAGCAAGACATCGCGGTACATCACCCAATCGCCGATCAGCGACCAGAGGGGGTAGCGAAATGTGGCAGGACGATTGTGTTCAAAGAAAAAATGTCCCACCCACGCAAACCCATAGCCACAAACCGGCATCGCCGCGAGGATGTGCCAATCCTGCAGGAAGATGGCCATGGCCATCAGCAGCAAGACACCCGTGCTGCCAATCACATGCAGACGTCGGCAGGTTCGGTTCTGGTGCTCGCCAAGATAGTAGGGGTAGAACTCGGCGAAACTGCGGATCCGCGGTAGTGGTAGCACACGAGGTTGATCACTCATGATTGGTCCTGTTCGCGCTCGGCCTGCTTGACAGCGTTCCACAAGCCTTCTTGTTCGCCAAGATCAAGCTCGGCAAAGGCCAGACCTCTGCCCGTCGAGATGGCTTCCATTGCGCGGAAGCGGCGTTCAAATTTCTGATTCGCACGCCGAAGTGCGGCTCCAGCGTCAACCTTGCCGTGTCGTGCGAGGTTTAACGCGACGAACAACACGTCCCCGATCTCTTCTTCCAGCGCTTCGGTTCCAAGGCCCTTTATCCACTCGACACGGACCTCTTCCAGTTCTTCGTGCAACTTGGCAATGACCGCCCCAACATCTGCCCACTCGAAGCCGACACTGGCGGCGCGTTTCTGCAATTTGTTGGCACGCTGCCACTCAGGGAGTCCACGCGTGATGCCCGCCAGCGCACTGGAATCGGCATTACCTTTAGCCTCGCGCTCCTCCCGTTTGCGGGCTTCCCATTGTGCCAGCGCACCATCCGCATCACTGGCCTCACGATCTTCGAAAACATGCGGATGGCGGCGAATCAGTTTATCGGTGATCGCCTCAACAACGGCCGCAAAATCAAAACGACCCGCTTCCTCAGCCAGACGCGAATGGAAGACCACCTGCAGCAATAGGTCCCCAAGCTCCTCACGCAAATCATCGTGGTCACCGCGTGCGATGGCATCAGCCACCTCATAGGCTTCCTCAATTGTGCACGGCGCGATGGTGGCGAAACTTTGCTCAAGATCCCACGGGCAACCGCCATCCGGATTTCGCAACTGCGCCATGATTGCCAGCAGGCGCGGAACTCCTGACGGCAGCGCGAGCACGCGTTGCAGTGCTTCAGCCTTCGTCACAGCCATTCCCTCCAAGGTAAATCGAGATCACCCAAGGCGATGAAATCGGGATTGATCAAGGTGTCACGGGCGTTGTAGCGCAAGCGATGGCCTTGCAGGTCCAGCACAGCACCACCGGCACCCTCCAACACTGCCTGCCCTGCCGCTGTATCCCATTCACCGGTTGGGCCAAAGCGCGGATAGAGATCAACCTGACCCTGCGCCAATTGGCAAAACTTCAACGACGACCCCAGGGGTTTCTGCAACGGCGTGTGCAGCTTGGCTATCAAGGCTGCGCTGGCGGGATCAAGATGCGAGCGCGAAACAGCAATGCGTAATGACCTCGGCGCAGGCCGGCGCGTCAACAAAACCACGTCGTCCCCGCCGGACTGCCGCAAGCCCGCGCCGAAACCAGCCCCCCCCCAAAATAGCTGATCCAGGACCGGCGCGTAGACGACACCAAAGACGGGTATTGCGCCAGCAATCAGGGCAATATTGACCGTGAATTCACCATTGCGTTTGACGAATTCCCGCGTGCCATCAAGGGGGTCGACCAGCCAGTAGAGCGACCAAGTGCGGCGCGCTTCGATGTCTTGCGGCGCGGACTCTTCCGAAAGCACTGGCCATTCGGGCGTCAATGACCGCAGGCCAGCGACGATGCAGCGATGCGACGCCATATCGGCTTCAGTCAGAGGGCTACGGTCCTGTTTGGACTGCACCGCGAAGTCACTGTCATAGATGCGCAAAATGTGCCCGCCCGCCTCACGCGCCAGCGTAATCACCGCTTCGCGCAAGTCAGCAGCAATCCTCACGGAACTGCTCGCAGACGGAGGTACTCGCGAACGATGAACAGTGCCGCCAGCGCTCGACCGTCCGAACAATCCTCGCGAAGCATCAACTGGTCAAGCGCATCCAAGCGCCAAGGCACAACGTCCAACGGTTCCGGTTCGTCACCCGGCAAACGCTCTTCGTATAGATCCTCGGCCAAAACCAAGGTTGTCAACTGATTGAAGAAGGTGGGCGACATCGAAAAGTCGCGCAACACCGTCAGGCGACGCGCACCGAAGCCCGCCTCTTCCTTCAGTTCACGATTTGCTGCCTGCAAGGCACTCTCGCCCGGATCGATGCGACCCGTCGGCAAGCCGAGCAGATACTGATGCAAACCAGCCGCGTACTCCCGTGTCAGCAAGATAGTCTGATCATCCCGCAAGGCAGCAATCACGACACCACCAAATCCGCGCGGCTTCATGCGCTCGAAGCGTCGTCGCGCGCCGTTGGAAAACTCTAGGTCCAACTGTTGGATCTGAAACCGCCCGCCATAATCAATGTCATGGATGGCGTGAATGATGGGCAAGGTACGTTGGTCAGTCATGGGTTCCTTCCCGCCAATGGTGCATACGATGCAGAGCCACTTGGTGCAGGGCGGCTGTGCCCGCCAATACCGAGCGTGTCTGCAAGTCCAGTTCCCTGCCATCGAGATCGGTGAACACACCACCTGCCTCGCGCACGATCACAGCCAGTGCGGCAACATCGAGGATGTTCACATCGGACTCGATCACCAGATCCAACGCGCCGCGAGCCAGCAAGTGGTAGTGCAGGAAATCGCCATAACCGCGCACGCGCGAAACCTCTTGTACCAGACCCGCCAATGCCGCCCAGCCCGGTGCGCACGCCAAGGATTTGAGGTTGCCCGTAGACAGCGTCGCTTGGGCCAAAAGCTTGATATCAGCGACACCGATCCGCTTACCATCGAGCCAAGCGCCACCACCTCGTACTGCCCAAGCCAGCTCTCCAAAAGCCGACGCATAAGACACGCCCAGCACCAGCTCGCCACGATGCATCAAGGCAATCTGGGTTGAAAACATCGGATAGCGACGCACGAAACTCTTGGTGCCATCAATCGGATCAACCAGCCAGAGAAAATCTCCCTCACCGCTAAGACCGTGCTCTTCGCCATAAATTGCGTGTGTGGGAAACGCCTCCAACAACACATCACGGATCACCTTCTCGGACTCGATATCAGCGCAAGTAACCGGGCTGGCGTCGTCCTTCAAGATCACATCAACATCGGCACCGTAATAGCGGTTGATCAGCTCACCGGCGCGCTGGGCAGCAGTTTTGGCCACCTGCAAAGCGCGCTCGAGAAAGTGGTCATCCACGCCTTGGGTCATGGCGAATTTCCAATCAATTTCGCCTGCAATTCGAAAAGCGAACTTCCATCTGCCTGTGGTTGACCAATGTAGGCCAAGGCCTGTTGCACCTGTGCATTGCCATCACGCGCGCGCAGTCGCGCCTTCGCCTGCAAACCGCTCAGATCGGCACTGAATTGTCCTTGCTCAATCTGCAAAGGACCGCCGCCATCATGGACCTCCCCGACGACACGGCCGTCGGCGCCGCGTTCGAAGTCCATCCGCACTTCCCCGAACTCCGCCTGCGCCGCACCCATGACCGCCGCATCTTTCCAAACCACCTGCCCACGCAAGGCGGTCGGAAACAGGTGGTTCAGCTCCGCCGTCTCGATGCCGACCTGCAAGTACCCCAGCAATTGCAGGGCCGGCGTATCGATCAAACCCGCGAGATGCTCTGCGGGCAAGCGCAAAGACACATCACGCAAACGAATGACCTGATCACGACCAACATCAACAAATCCTTTACCGGCATAGACGTCGCCCTGCAAGTCCAGATCAACCTGCACGCGCTGCTCCACCAGTGCAAGCGGGTGCAGACGCCAATTTACCGGTCCGATCACTCGACCCCGCCAACGCACTTGCGCTGCGTGTCCGGAAACCAGGCTACCTTCAACACCCTCCAACTCAAGCGCCGAATTGGACGGCAGCAGCCACGCCACCCAAGCACGCGCGGGCACGCCATGAAACACCACAGCCAGCCCAATTACCAGCAACAAGAACAGCACCAACAACGCTTTCACCACACGCATGCAGCCTCCTGATTCCACTTGATGGTTTACGGCGATTCCACCAGCAGCGCACGCGCATCGACCTGCCCGCTGGCACCTGTGCTTTGTGCAGAAAACTCGGCAATTCGCGTGCCGTGGGTACGCGACATCGATTCAAGCCAGCCAACCAAGGCATCGAAGGATGCTTGCTGGAACACGACATTCACCGCACCTTCGGCGCTCGGCTCAACCCTCATCAACGCTGCACCTAGACCTTGTTCTCTCGCGCCAGAGTCCACGCGTGCCAGCAACGACCGATGATCCTGTGACGTTTCCGCACTACCGAGCACTCCCCGCCGCAGATTCAATTCCTCAGCGGCAGCGCGCATCCACCGGAGGCTGGCCTGCGCCGCGGCCACCTGCTGGCGTAGATCATCACGACTGCGCTGCAGTGGTAACCAGAGCAAAGCATAGGCAAGCAACAACAAGGCCAATGCACCGCCCATCAACAACATGCGCTGATCACGCAATGACAGGTTCTGCCACGCATCCCGCATGACCATCATCGCCCACCTCCCCGAATACGCAGACGCCCCTCTACTACACCCTTGCCCGGGGTCACACCGGTGAGCTCCACTTGCATGCCGGACGCAGCCATCAAGTTTTCACGCACACCATCCAAGGTAGCGACATCGGTGCTCGACAGAGTGATCTCCAATGCTCCAGCACGGTATTCAATGGCCTGAAGCGTAAAACGTGTGCTGCCCGCAAGGCTCGGCGCAACCTTCGCCAGCAGTCCCAATGCGTCATCTCCACCGGCCGCGCCGCGTCGTAGTCGATTGAGCTCGGCTTCCAACTGGGTCCGTGGATCGACTACTTGCGAGATGCCGGGCGCCGCCTCACGAAGCACGGTCGTCATCTGTTGCTGCGCATCAGCAAGGAGAGCCTGCAACTGATGCTGCTCAAGGAACAAATTTGTGGTCGCCAATACGCTTGCGGCCAAGCTCGCCCATGCGGCCCGACGCCACCATTGTCCAACATCCCCTGATGCCGGCCGAACGGCAAAATCCTGTTGCAACAGATCACCCAAAGCCGCTGTTTGCGCAGCGTGCGAGTTTTGCACCAGGCGAGTGCATGGATCTGCCACGGACTCGCTGCAGCGCCAAGCGTCCGGACCCACCAAGTCATCCAGAACTCTGCGCTGCGGTTCGCTCAGGCGCGCCGAACAATGCACCTCAACATTCTGGAACGGCGTCGTTATCACCGCACGCCACAAGGCCGGCAAAGCCTCCTCGCTGCAGACCAGCACCGTCGAGTGCTTGTGGGGACGCAGGAGGACGCGCTCCTGCTCAATCCAAATCAATGGCCCTTCGCCAACAGGAAGGCACTCTGCCTCTGAACACGCCGCGCGAACGCGCAAACCTTTCGCCTCACAGCGACGCAGCGCTGCGCGCAAGCATTCACGATCGACAACCCGAACTGCAATGGTTTCAGGATCAAGCACCTCACCCAACGCCACATGCGACTGCTCAACCGGTGCGACCAAGCGATCTTCGACGGCGAACGGAATGGCCTGCCTGAGCATTTGCAGCGAGCGTGCCACCTTGGGCGTCTGCAGTCGCAACACCCACTCTGCAGGCAGCAGCAGCCAGCGAACCACCGAGCCTTCCGACGGCCAACCGCGTTGCGTGCCTGCCGAGCCTTCCACCGAGCACCACTCGACGCGCTCATCCGGAAACAATCGAAGAATGACGTCAGCGGCCATCGAAAATACTGCTTCCTGCGATCATGGGGTTTGCCAGCGGTGCCACCGGAGACACTGGCTGGTCATCATGCAGTGTATCAAGCACATCGACAGCACTGCCGGATTGTTGCGCAGGAAAAGTGCTGCCAGTGGAAGACTCACCACGCGCCACGCACCCGGGCCAACAGTCGCACACCAGCCTGCTCGCGCACCAGAAGTGAGGAAAACCGGAACGGAATCCCATCCAGCAGGATGCTGGATTCAGCGACGAAGTAGTGACTGCCAACATCCAGACCCTGATTGGGAACGGGTCCGATCCCGACCCGTTGCAACTCCTGCTGGATGGCGTCGAGATGCGCATAATTGGCTTTGCCATCACGCGACAATTGACGCGCCTGCTGAAACGATATCCCGTCGAACAGACTCATCCACAGCTCAGGCGCAGCCATATTGAGGTTCATCCCGACATCGGGTGGCAAAGCACACAGATAGGGCGAAAGTTTGCGCCAATGTTGCTGAGTCATCGCAGGCAACTGACGCAATTCGGAGAGGTGCTGGAGCAAGCGATTGGCGCTGCGCCGAGGCGGCGTTGCAGCGAGCCATCCGGAGTCTTCGATTCCGCCAGAGCGCGGTATGCCATCGTTGTCCAACCAGTCAAGCATTTGCGGCAACAACTGCGGCGGCAATCCCAGCGCCTGCAACAGTCGCTGCATGCGCGCCTGAATCACGCTGTCATCTTCATCGTTGCGCAGCAAGGCATTGACGTTCAAACAGCCGCCCAGTTCGCGCAACTTGCCCTGCACGCGGCCATTGGGGATTTCCGTTGGTGCCATCGGCGAAGCCCAACTGTCTCCAGCGCTGTCAACTTCCCCATTCGCCAACACGTCTTGAATCAGCACCTCACCTGCCCAAGCCTCCAGCGCGTGCTGCAATTGCCACGCCTGCTCGGCACGCAATGCGTTGCGGGTACGGGCAGTGCTGGTTTCCGCTTGGTCGATCACACCCACCATCAGAACGCTCGCCAATGCCACGACCAAAATAGCCACCAGCAAAGCCACGCCACGCTCGCGCTGTGGAACCGCCGCGCTCACTGCCACCCACCCGGACTAATTTCGATCAAACGGCGAATTTCACCCAACGACCGGGTCTGCAGGCGCAACTCCAACGCGAGCGGAAGCTGGTCTTCGCGACCGGGCAGCGGCCAGCGATCTGTCTCCTGTCCATCACGCGTGCGATAGCGCAGTTGCATCCGCGTGACACCGGTCAGCACATCCGCCACATCAACCGACGTCGTTGGGGCTCGATCCAGAACCGCCCAACGCCCACGTTGCCAGGCATCTTTCTGTTGTCGCCAAGCCACGCGCTCCAGTTCGGAACGTGCGAGTTGCAAGCCGTTGGAATAGCCTGAGCGCGTCAACTCCAAACTGTCCGCATCACCCGCCATTGAAGGCAGCACCTCGCCATAGGAATCACGCACTGGCCGCAGCAGTGCGGAGCGCACATCCCGCTCAAAGATCTGCATTGCCAACTGCATGTCGGCCAAATCGGCGGCGGCCGATGCGAGCTGCTCGCGACTGCGCAGCAGCGACGACAATCCGCCAAACGCCAACGCCGAAACGACAGCGAACAGCCCCACCGCGACAACAACCTCCAGCAGGGTGAAACCCACCATTCGCGCGCGCACGCCGCACAGACTCGCAGAAGCGCGAGCGCAAATCATGGCGACACAAACGCCGTCAAATGCGTTACCGGCGTGTCATCGACAGCGTCGGCATACACGTGCAATTCGATTCGCCGCAAACGCGCCAGATCGGTCGACTCCACGTCGGCATGCCAAATCCAATCACGCCCTGCCAACCGCTCCTGTCCATTGTGCTCACCCAACTCAGGCACACCATTCAAGCGCAATTCGGCGACAGCGTTGGAGGCCACCCACTGTCCAAGCATCAGATCGCGCTGTCGATTCAAGTGATCTGCCTGCAAGCCCGCAAGCTTGACCAACGCGACCAGTGACAGGGACAACACCAGCAATGCGATCAGCACTTCAAGCAGAGTGAAACCCGATTGCGAGCGATCAGCGTTCGACATCTTTTGCCTCCAGCTCGATCCGACCATCAATCTGCGCCTGCAAATGCCACTCGGTTGAGACGTCTTCGCGTCGCATCAGAATGTCAATGGCGGTCAATTCGCCTGAATCGAAACAGACCCACTGCGGCATTTCCGGCAAGCCCTCGAACAAGGTCAAGGTTTCGCCATCGCGCTCAACACGCCATTCGATACCTGCGTCAACGCTTCGCTTGCGCAGCGCTTCCATCGGCGCCCTGTCAACCCCAGTCAACTGCTCAACGCCAAGCCAAGCATCTCCACTGAAGTAAACAAATTCGAACTCCGCAACGGCCATGCGCAACCCAACCTCGCGACCGGTCAAAACACTCTGTTCGCAAGCCAGTTGCAGCAATGCCTGCAGCCGGCGCGCCGTGTTTTCCAACTGCCGAGAGGAAACACCCGTAACCGACAAACTAACCATGGTGGCGAGCACGGCCAGAATGACAACCACGACCAACAACTCGATCAACGACGCGCCCTTTTGGCACAAAGGACGCACTGCTGAGTTCAGCTTGGTCCCACATTTCCTGCGCGTGCTCCCATCGTGGTGCGTTTTGCGACCCACCCGCAGCGATCGACAATCGACTGGAGTCTCGCAGCGAGCCAGCGCATCGCTCATCCGCCCGAACTGCGACCGATGTCCGCCTGAGCACCTTCACCACCCGGCGCGCGGTCGGCTCCCAGCGAGTAGAGATCCACGCCGCCATTGGCGCCTGGATTCAAGAAGATGTAGTCGCCGCCCCAAGGATCTTTTGGTAGCTCGCGAACATAGCCACCCACTCGCCAATTCGGCGCCTCCGGCAGCCCGCTAGGCTTGGCCGACAAGGCCCGTAAACCCTGTTCGGTGCTGGGATAGACAAAATTGTCGAGTCGATACATCTCAAGCGCACTGCGCAAGGTCTGAATGTCCTGCTGCGCACGTGTCATGCGCGCCTCATCCGGGTAGCTCATGAGTTGCGGCACCACCACACCGGCGAGAATCGCCAGGATCACCACCACCACCAACACTTCGATCAATGTAAAGCCACCAACAGACCGATGGACACAGCGCGATTGGACAGCAGGCAGGGCAGACTGGATCATGGTGGGCAATTATCCGGAGCAATGAATCTGATGGGCGCGAGTGTAGCAAAGGGCTTTGCCATCGCCGCCGAATGGCGCACGCGAGACTTGCGGTCAGTTTGGCACCCCTGCACACAGATGCGCGAACATCAAAGCGATCTACTGCCGCTGATACCTATCCGGCGCGGCGAAGGTATCTGGCTGGAAGACTACAACGGCAAGCGCTACCTCGATGCAATCAGTTCTTGGTGGACCAATCTGTTTGGCCACGCACATCCGAAAATTGCTGAAGCAATCGCGCAACAGGCTGGGCAACTCGAACACGTTCTGCTGGCAGGTTTCAGTCATGCGCCGGCAATCGAACTGGCCGAACGCCTGCTGGCGCGCGCGCCGAAAGGGTTGAGCAAGGTGTTCTACGCGGACAACGGATCGTCCGCAATCGAAGTCGCCTTGAAAATGAGCTTCCACAGCCACCGCAATCAGGGGGACATGCAGCGCCATCGGTTTGTCACGCTGAGCAACAGCTATCACGGCGAAACCCTTGGCGCACTGGGTGTTTCGGACATTCCGCTGTATCGTCGCACCTATGCGCCATTGCTACTGCAGCCGATGTTCGCACCCAGTCCAGACACCTGGCACGCGCTGCCGGGCGAATCGGGTCAAGCCTGCGCCGAGCGCGCGGCATTGGCACTCGACGAACTTCTCCAGAAGCATGGCCAAGAAACCTGTGCCCTCATCCTCGAACCACTGATCCAATGCGCTGGCGGCATGCGGATGTATCACCCGCACTACCTGCGCCGCGCGCGACAACTCTGTGACCATCATGGCGTGCACCTGATTGCCGACGAGATCGCAGTAGGATTCGGCCGCACCGGCTCCTTCTACGCCTGCGAGCAAGCCGCCATCCGACCGGATCTGATGTGCCTGTCCAAAGGTTTGACGGGTGGCGCGCTGCCGTTGGCAGCGGTGCTGTGCACCCAGGCCTTGTACGACGCATTTCTCGACGACTCACGCGAGCGCGCCTTTCTGCACTCACACAGCTACACCGGCAATCCTCTAGCCTGCGCCGCGGCATTGGCTGTGCAGGATATCTTCGATTCCGAACCGGTACTCCAGCAAAACAAGACCACCGCGGAGCGTATGGCAGTACTTGCAGCGCCGTTGGTCGAACTCCCTTGGGTAGCCGATGTTCGCCAAACGGGCATGGTCTTGGCGATCGAATTGGCTGCGGAATGCCGTCGACCGCTGAACGCGGCGCACCGCACCGGACTGCGTGCCTATCAGCATGCGATCTCGCAGGGCGTTGTGCTGCGACCGCTGGGCGACGTGTTGTACTGGATGCCGCCCTATTGCATCGACGCTGACGCGCTTGAACGGCTCGCAAATGTCACGCGGGATGCGATCATTGTCGCCACCAACGGACTCTGAAAATTTTCATGCGCACGACCCGAAGTTATATCGACAGCAATTTGCCACTCGGCTCCAGCCTAGAGTTGCCGGATGCCATCGCAACACATCTGGTACGCGTGTTGCGACTGGGCGTCGGTGACGAACTGATCTTGTTCAATGGCGATGGCAAAGACTACCGCGCACGCATCGCCGAGATGGGAAAACGTAGCGCGCGCGTCGATTTGCTTGATGCGACCGATGTTAAAGCGGAGTCGCCCTTGCGGATCACCTTGGCCCAGGCCATCGCGCGCGGGGAGAAAATGGATTGGGTGCTACAAAAAGCCACTGAACTAGGGGTTAGTTGCATTGCCACTGTCTCGACAGAGCGCACCGAAGTACGGTTGGATGCCGAACGTTCCGATCGCCGCATGCAGCACTGGGAGGGCGTCGTTGCCAGCGCATGCGAACAGTGTGGCCGCGCGCGCTTGCCGAAACTTGTGGAGCCGCAATCCTTGTCGCAGTTTCTCGCCAGTCAGCAAGGATCCTCAGCGCTGCTACTGGCTTTGGATCCTCAAGGCGACTTGCACTTGGACACCCTGCCAGAGGCCGACGAACTTTGTCTGGTGATTGGCCCGGAGGGCGGGCTATCAAACCGCGACATGGCCGCGATACGCGCTGCTGGCGGCCGTGGCCTACGTCTGGGGCCACGCATCTTGCGCACCGAAACAGCTGGCCTTGCGGCGATCAGTGCCTTACAAGCGCGCCTGGGTGACTGGCGCTAGCATCGCGTTGAAAAAACACCCTCGGTTGAATGGCAGTTTTGCCGCGCCCGCGGCCCAATCGCGCATGCGATGGGTTCGTCGGGAGAAAGCCCACAGTTGTGGCGAACTCGCGACGTTGGGAATGTGCAACTAAGCACGTTCTCGCCCGTCTGCTAGATTCAATCCAGTGGCGAAGACGCAATGCAGAAATCTCGCTCGGGGTAATGCTATCTACACATACCATATCGTTTTCAATCGCACACTCGCCATCACCACACGATTGAAGTACGTACATCAGACAGTCCTCCATGACCACCACTGAATTTTGACCATGCCATCTTCCAACTTCCAATCCGTCCTCGCCGCTGACGTCGGTGGCACGCATGCACGTTTGGGCTGGGTTGAACTGCCGTTCGATCCCTCACAAGCGCCTCGACTGCTCAACCACAAGCGTTATCGCTGCGCAGATTTCAATGGACTGGAGTTCATCCTGCAACGCTTCCTGGCAGACTGCCATGGCAGCGCTGATGCTATTGCGATTGCTTGCGCCGGACTGCGTGTCGGCGACCGCGTGATCAGCCCAAATCTGCCATGGGCACTGGACCTTACTGCACTGCAGACGGTGTCGGGCGAACTGCCTTTGTCGATCAGCAATGACTTCGAAGCGCTGGCTCGCGCGAGCCGTTGGCTGCCTTCCAATGCGCGGACCCTGTTGTGCGGCAAGGAGTGTGGCCCCGGAGAATCGCGCCCCATTCTTGTGTTGGGTCCTGGCACGGGTTTGGGCGCCGCAATCCGGGTCCGCGTCAGTGCCCACCACGAGCACGTCATTGCGACCGAAGCAGGGCATGCGGGCTACGCCCCTGCAGACCAAGATGAAGTGGCACTTCTAGCCCATCTTCAGGGCATCCATGGCCATGTCGCGACCGAAGCACTGCTGTCTGGGCCGGGTCTATTGCGCATCTATGGCGCAGTCTGCGCAATGCAGCAACAAGCACCCAAAGCTCACTCACCAGAAGCTGTATCAGCACTCGCGGCGTCAGGCGACGATGATTGCGCCATGCGCGCGGTCAGAATGTTCTGGGACGCGTTGGGCAACGTCGTTGGCAACTTGGTGCTGCAAACCGGATGCTTTGGCGGTGTGATCTTGGCTGGCGGCGTGTTGCCAAACATCGATTTTGGTCGCGCTCAAAGCGATTTCGCCACTCGCATCGCAGCCAAAGGCAGCATGCAACCCGCCATGGAGAACGTCCCTATCTACCAAATCGAACATGGTGAACTGGCGATCGTTGGTGCAGCGATGGCACTTGCCAACAGACAATGACTCAACTTCCCATGAGCAGACCGTGAAAGGTGCGTCACAAGTCGGACTCGACCACCTCACGCCGCACTTGTCGCGCCCTCTTCTGCCAGCACATTCAAAATGCTCTGTTCCATAGCGAAGAGATCAGGGATCAGCGCTTGGTCATCACGCAACATGACCCGCATTCGCGCGCCGTTCGGTAACGGTTGGCCGTCGTCATACTCAATCAATGCATCGGCAGCGACGGTTGTGAGGCGCGGGAACCCCTGCGTTAACAGGGCGAAATACGGCAATCTGGGCGCTTGGCCAAGAGCACGCAGCACGGCAACCTTGGCGCCCAATTCACCTTCGCGCTCCGCCAGTCCCGCCAGCTTCGAGAATGAAACCAAGGGCAAACGCCAACCGCGCCAACGCAGACGCCCCAACATCCAATCGGGGGTCAGAAACGGTAAGGGCTCAGGTTCGGCAAAGGTGATGATTTCGGCAACGTTGGCGTTCGGCAGCAACAATCGCCCACCGGTAACGTTAATTGTGACCCCACGAAGTTCATTCTGCGTTTCGATCACGACTCACTCCGATTCCGAAATGCTGTCCAGCGTAAGCTGAAAGCGTTCGACACAATGGTTCGCCAATTCCGCTGGTGAACCGACAAAATCGACGATGCCCTTCGCGCGAGCACCATCCACCATCGAACTCACGACACAGGTTTCCGGATCCTGCACCCACACTTCACCACCCTTCTGAGCCAAATAGGCCGCACCTTCGACAGCATCCGCAGCCATACCGCTGAACACAACTGCCATCGCAGCCTGTCCAAATGAATCCGCCACACTGCTCAGAATATCGTCGATGCATGGCCGATAGCGAGGCGGCGTCGAATGTGGCCAAAAGTTTGCCGTGCCATCCGCAGCCAGCGTAAACCGCTGATCCGACGGAATAACCCAGACCATGCCATGCCGCAAACGCATGCCCGCCTGTGGCACGCTGACACTCAATGCAGTGGATTTTTGCAACTGCTGAGCCAATCGCTCGAAGAATCCGTTTTCCAGATGCTGCGCCACGATGAACCCCGCATTGAAATCCGAGGCAATCGCAGACAGGAATGTCCGTAAGGCGTCGGGTCCGCCAATCGACGCCGCCAGAACCACAACCCGCTGCAGGCTTCCCGGAACTTGCTCCGCAAGCTTGGGTGTCTCCGCTGACCCATGCAACGAGGATTTCAATGTCGCTGATGGCGCCTCGGACGATGCCTGCTCACTATCGCCCTCGAGCGGGACCAAACTCAGACCCGAACCCAATTGCCCCAGATCGAAAGAGCGAATCGTCGGAGACGATCGCACGTCAACAGAAGCGATGTCTCGAGAAATTTGGGCATCGTCTTGCAAGGACAATTCCCCAAAACGTCGTTTTCCAACTTCCAACTCTGGCGTGTCAATTGCGTCGCTTGGCGCAGAGGCTGAACTCCGTGTACCGCGATCTACATCAGATGTGGGGAAATCCAAGTCCTTGACGATATCTAGAACTGGGGCAATCCCCATCAGCGCGCTCATTTGCAATTCCAATCGCGCAAGTTCCTCATCAACGACAGGCGACGCTTCTGAGCGCAATTGTTCGTCACCAAGTGACGCCTCGATTGCCATTGCGTCAACGGCAGATGACCTATCCGTCGCGAGCGGCGAGAAGTCCATGCCTGCCCACTCGTCCTCGACACTTTGCAGTAACGCCTGGTCTTCAGGAGACAAGCTAAGCACGGCCGAACTCCAATCCTCCGTTGCGGTGCTCGACTGAGCGCCAGAAGCAACGCGTGGTGATGCCCCTGAATCATGTCGAAGTCCATCTTCGACGAGGGGATCGACAGGCTGAAGCGGTTCAATCGCATCAAAATTGAACTCATCCACCGACTCAAGCATCAATGAAGGCCCACTGGACCACGCCACGCGGTCTTGTTCGCTGATCGACGAATCAGCGACGGATGTTCCTAGCGTCGCCGGTGTTTGGTCAGGGCTGGCGAACAGTGCCAGCAAATCTTCGTCGCTCAGATCGTCAACGATCTCGGTCGACGAGTGCAAAGGCAGTGTTGGCGAGCTATCAAAGCGATTCCGATCTCTTGAGGGCAAGTCGACCGAATGATCCTGCAAACCCATCGCGGATTTCAGTCGATCCATCAATAGTTCCGGATCATCTGGAAGTTCAGCTTCCGCGGCTGCCGCTGCCTCTCTGGTTTTGATAACCTTGAATTCGTCTCCAACGGTCGATTCCAGATCATCCCACCGTTCAGAAGCCTCGC
The DNA here is from genome assembly GCA_016718605.1 of Lysobacterales bacterium. Taxonomy (GTDB): domain Bacteria; phylum Pseudomonadota; class Gammaproteobacteria; order Xanthomonadales; family Xanthomonadaceae; genus Aquimonas. The sequence continues at coordinate 209,260 of JADKCY010000001.1, forward strand.
CAAACGAGGCATCGGCTAAAGCTGCGCCAGTGGCAAGCACCCCATCGCCAGCACCAACGCGCCCAAACGTCTCGCTCAAATCACCGAGGCTAACGCCAGCCTCTTCCAACGCCGCGGTGAAATCCAGTTCATTCATGGCTTCGGTAGGTGCCACGTCATCGATGACCCAATCCGCAGGTGGCGCGCTCGAGCTGCGAGATAAACTCGGTTCCGGCATGACGATGGGTACATCGACCGCGTGGACATCAATGGCCTGAATGCCATTGGGAATGGGCTCGATCCGACCCAGTTCGCTTGTTTTTCGCGCCGAATCGAACGGCGCAATGGCACGTTCGGACCCTTCGGGACGTGGTGGCAGCACATCCGGTGCACCCAGCACTTTCGCGACGAGATGACGCGCCCAACGATCTAAGTCCCAACCGCTCAGTTGGGAGGATGCTTCACCATCGTCAAATACGACTTGTACGTCCGCGTTGTCCAAAAGTGGCTGGAGCTGATAAATCTCGTCTTCAACGCCTGACACCAAGCTAACAATCAAAACGTGCGGTGGCTGGCGCATGAGTGGCGATCGAACACAATCATCCACGTCACCTTCAAACACAAGTGCTGCACCACGCGCCAGCAACGCATGGCGCAACTGCTCGCGCGCTGGGTCGGCTCGACCGACCAGCGCCACTTGCATTTGATGGCGGTCATCAATGACGGCGTTCACGCGCACCCTGCAGGATTTCCTGAACATTTCGCATGAGATCAGACTCCTGATAAGGCTTGCCGAGATAGCGATCCACACCGATTTCAAATGCCCGCTGACGATGCTTGTCGCCTGTTCGCGAGGTAATCATGATGATCGGAACGGACTTCAACCGTGCGTCATTTCGCATATGTGTAGCGAGCTCGTAGCCGTCCATGCGCGGCATCTCGATATCCAGCAACATGACATCGGGCACCCGATCGACCAACTTCTCGATGGCATCGACACCATCTTTGGCCGTCGTCACCTCCAAGCCATGCCGTTCCAAAACGCGACTTGTTACTTTCCGCATGGTGATCGAGTCATCCACCACCATCACCAACGGCACTTGGCGGGAATCATCCGGGACGTGGGCGATCGGCAAGACGCCCTCAGCATTGGCTGCAATCGCTCGCCGCACCATCGGGGCCAAGTCGAGAATGATGACCACGCGACCGTCACCCATCATGGTCGCCCCGAAGATGCCGGGAATTGAACTGACTTGGGGACCCGTGGATTTCACCACGATTTCGCGGCTGCCGAGCACGTTATCGACACAAATCGCAGCGCGCTGATCACCGGAGCGCGCAAGCACCAATGGCACCTGCAAACTGTCGACGGCACGCGCAGATGCCTGGCCAAGCAAAACACCCAGATCGTGAATTGCGTAGTCCTCACCCGCATAGCGGAAGGTCGGCGTCCCACTCGCCAACTGCTTTTCCAACTCGGCGCGATCAATTCGGGAGACGCCCTGCACCGAGGTAATCGGCACAGCGAACGTGGTTTCACCGATTTTGACAAAGACCGCTTGGGTAACCGCCAAGGTAAAGGGCAGTCGGATCACAAACTCCGATCCCTGCCCCTCACTGGACTCGATGTGCAATGAGCCGCCCAATTGCCGGATCTCGTTGTAGACGACATCCATGCCGACACCACGTCCGGCAACCTTGCTGACCGATTCCGCGGTGGAGAAGCCACTCTCCAGAATGAATCCGTAGATATCACGATCCGTGAGCTGAGCGTCGGGCTTCATCAGCCCACGCTCAATGGCCTTGCGCCGAATGACGTCGCGACTCATGCCACGACCATCGTCCGCGACGCGGATTAGTACTTCCGAGGCTTCGCGCGCAACCGTGATGCGGATGACACCCTCTTCGAGTTTACCCACAGCAACACGCTGCTCCGGCGATTCGATGCCGTGCGCAAGCGCATTTCGCAACATGTGTTCCAAGGGCGCAGTCATGCGATCGAGGATGTTGCGGTCCATTTCGCCTTGCGCGCCATCCACGCGCAGCTGCGCCTTCAATCCCAGCTCAGACGATGTCTGACGCAAGATTCGACGCAAACGCGGAACGAGGGAATCGAACGGCACCATTCGGGTGCGCATCAGTCCCTCTTGCAGGTCGGAGCTGACTCGGGACTGCTGCAAAAGCAAGGTTTCGTACTGGCGGGTCAAATCCTCCAAGGTGTGCTGAAGGTTGACAATATCAGCCGCAGACTCCGACAAAGCCCGCGACAACTGCTGCAGTGTCGAGAAGCGATCCAGCTCCAAAGGATCGAACTCGGTATCTCCTTCATCTTGCTGGCGTTGGTACCGAGAGAGAATCTGTGCTTCGGTTTCGATTTCCAGTTTGCGCAACTGGTCACGCAAACGCGATGTGGTTTGATCAAGTTCGCCCAAGTTGCCACGGAAGGAACCTAGCTGCTGTTCCAATCGTGCGCGATAGATGGCCACCTCACCCGCATAATTGACCAGGCGATCCAGCAGGTCTGCCCGAATGCGGATCTGCTCCTGAGGCGCACGCGAACCTGTGTCGTCTTCGTCCAGTGCAGTTTCGATTGCAACGCTGCGAATCGGCGGTGGAAGTTTGCGCTTGCTGACCTCCTGATCGTCGACACGGGAATCGCTTGCGGAAAGATCAATTTCACGCCCTGCGATTTCGGAAACCTCGCCATCCAATCCTGAGGGCAGATCGTTTTGGGTCGTCTGGGAATCGCCCAGAGAGGGCGAGTCTACAAAAGACGGTAGGTCGCCATGCAGAAGGTACTCCACCGTTTCCAGCAAATGTGTGGGTGCTTGAATGGCCTGTCGTTGCCCCACCCGCGCCACCATCTGATGCAGGCGATCGAAACCTCTCTCCAATACCTCGATACCGAACGTGCCGAGGTCGCGATTGCCGTGTGCCACCGCCTCCAGCAGAGATTCCATGACATGCGCAAGGTCGCCGATCGGGGCAAGTCCCGCCATACGCGCACCGCCCTTCAGGGTGTGCAAGTCACGTTGCAGCGCGACGACAGGTGCCGAATCGCTGGGCGCATCGCGAAGCTGTGCCAATACGCCATCGGAGTGGTCCAAGATGTCCACGCCTTCTTCCATGAAGACATCGAGCAGGTCCAAGTCAACATCAGAAGTATCGAGTTCACCCTCAGCATCATCCTCGGCCGGAATTTCGAACCGACGCGCAATCAATCCGGGCGGTTCTTGGTCCAGCGCGTCTACCGCCGACAATTCGGGGTCCGCGATATTCAGCGCCAACAAAGACTCTGCTGCCACGCCAAATTCAACCTCGTCCGAATTTTCAAGCGCTGCAAGTTCGACCTGCTCGCCGCCCTCGACGTCGCCATTCGCCGGTTGTGAAGCGAGCGAATCAGCGTCCTCCCAGCCTTGGGTTTCAAGCGCCGCGTGTTCGGACGGTCCGCCAAGCGTTTGAATCTCGCCCAAATCTACCCAACGCGTCGTAGATTCATCGGTCGCAGCGTCAAGTGACGCTGTTTCCGGAGCGGATGGATTGGCGTCCAAAAGGGCAAGCTCAATTTCAGCCCGGACGGTGTCAGTCACCAACTCGACCGGATTGAAATCTTCCAATGAGAGCGTCGTGACCTCATCTCGCGACGCATCATCGACACCGCGATTGATACTGACCTCTTCACCCAGTTCCACAGCCAGCTTCTGCAACAACGCTTCGGCGTCCGCGGCATCGATGAGTTCGTCCGTCGTCAGTGCCGAGCCCACGGGTGGCGTAGACGGCTGAGAACCCGCTTCCTCCCAGAACGGCGACCGGCCGTCTCCGTCAGTTTCAACGACCTGAAGGCCATGCAGTTCAGCCGGTGCAAATTGATCGGCGTCTGGCAAAGCAGCGTGTGCTTCCATCTCACTGGCAAAATCCAGTTCACCGAAACTGGACAACATCTCACTCAATCGGACGCCGTCACCGGCATCTCCTGACTCTGCCGCATCAGCGCTATCGGCAGCATGTTCAGATCCAAACGTCGCGGACGGAGCTGCGCCATCAGATGCCACCACAGCAGTGAAGCTGTCGGCATCCCATTGGCCGGCATCAATCACCGGACGAACTGGCTCGGGCAACTGGTCCCGTGCAGCACAAAGTGCAGTCACCAAGTCGCTATAGGCGGGCAACGCGTGGGAACTGTCACCCATTGCTACCAAGTAATGCCGCAGTGCATCTGCAGCGGTCTGAATTAGCGCCAAGCCTTCTTCCGTAGGTGCCTCGGATGCCGAAAGCAAGCGCTTGACATACCCTTCCAGTGGCGCCGTGACTTCCACAACGGTCTCCACCTCAGTCATTGCAAATGCGCCATTGATCGTGTGCACGGCACGTAGAAGCGAATCCTCAACGACCCTAGGCTGCAACCAACTGGACGCTACGTAGGCATCAATGGTCTCAAGGTGCCCCAAGACTTCGGGACGAAGAATCTCGAAAAGATCTGGATCGATATGCGCAAGGATCGCTGGCTCCGCAATCACACTGGCGAATGGTTCCGCCGCATCGTGAACAGCGGAGTTACCATTGTCTTGCAGCACTTCTTCCGCGTTGGAAACGGCGGACTCGGCCAGCATTTCCACTGAACTTGCATCAACCGGCTCAAGCGACAACATCGATTCATCCAGCACAAGTTCGCCAATCTCCAGCGATATATCGAGATCGGACTGCCCCACCGCGCTGTTTTCCGCATCCGTCGCCTCCAGCAACGTCTCGGTCGTATCAACTAGCAACGAAGCCTCAAGCGGACTCGCCGATTCGACGGTAGTGGGCAGTTCAGCGAACTCATCCAAGCTATCGCCGCCGACTGCTTCGTCGGAGTCGGTCAAAACGCCAACGAACTCACTATCCGAGGTGTTTGCAGGCAGGGGCGCTGACACGTCATCTACGTCGACAGCCCCTAGGTGCTCATGCGTAGCGCTATCAGTAGCCGTCACAGACGAGACCAATTGCGGGCCGGCATAGAACCGCAATTCACCCGAAGCCAGAGCCTCAGCAGTTGCCTGCACGCCATCAATATCCGCACGCAAGCCAGATTCACCGCGCAATGCCGCCAGCAAACTTGGCAACATCGCATGCGCAGCCAGCACCAAGTGACGCACTTCGGCGCTTGGCGAAATCGTCTGATCGAGTACGCGGTTCAGCATGTTCTCAACTCGCCACGAGAACTCGCCCAAAGTCGTTGCACCGACCAAACGCCCACTGCCCTTCAACGTGTGGAATACACGACGAATCGGCTTGACCAGCTCCAAGTTATCCGGGTTGCTATTCCATTGCGGCAGCAACTGGCTGAGGTTGTCGATTTCCTCCTGAACTTCCTCGACGAATACCTCGCGAATTTCCTCGTCGATATCCTCTCCGCCAAGTTGGAACCCAGCCAGTTCAACACTTGATGTCATCTGGATCGGCAAAGACTCCGTGAGATGCGCAGGCATCGAATCGACAATTTGCAGCGAAACCTCCAATCCCGCCGGAGACTCCGAACCACCACTTAGCGATTCAAGGACAGGGTCAATCACATCGCTCGCATGTACTTCTTGTTGCACTTCAAGCTCGATCTCCGCCGAGTCCTCATCGGCCTGAGCCTGCACTGCAGCGGGCGAACTGGGCTCAAACACGGCATCTTCTGCCAGTGCGCCGCGACCATCCAATGGCCAGTACCCGAGCATTTCCAAGCTGTGCTGGACACCAGCCAGGATCTTGTCACGCCCGGATCGATGCTCGCGCAACGCCTCAAGAAAATACTCCAAGCCCGCCAGAGCGTCGGCCAGCGTATCCATCTGCTGACCGTTGGGTACGCGCTTCATTCGTAGCAGCTCGATGTCAGAGAAACGCGCAATCGCATCCAGCAGGTCGGATGCGAGCGGCACTTCCAGCATCCGCAACGCACCCATTACTTCCGATAGCAACCTTGGCACATCCGCCAATTGCACGTGGTCCCAATTGGACTCGACAAAAGCCACGAAACACTGTTTCGCTTGCCCAAAGTTTGCCTGAGCTTCTTTGAGTACCGCCTCCATCACTTTGCGTTGTTCACCAAGCGGAACAGCAGAGTCCGAAACCTCACCTTTGCCGCGCGCGGCGCTTTGCAGGGATCGATCATCCAGCAAGGATTCCGCATGCAGCAATGCACCCGCAACATCCAGCATCAGCGCTTCATCGGCTACTTGATCACCGCGAACCACGCTCGCCAGCACATCATGCTGATCCTGAATAATCCGCTGCGCAACGCCAGCGCCCAACATGCTCAGGGTGTCAGCGAGACTATCCAAGACGGGGAGTTGTGGAGCCAATTGACTGATTTGTCGATCATTTTTTCTCAGAAACAAATCCAACGCGTCCTTCACTCGCAACAAATCTTCCTTGATGTTGCCGGCGACGCTCTCGTAAAGGCTGTCGTTGACACCTCGACCAGCAGATTCCACCTCGTCCTTGGAGGGAATCAAGCTCATCAGGCTGTAAATGTCCTTGAGCTCGGCCGTTCGTTGATTGTCTGGAGCGGCATGTGCGGCGAAGTACAACAAATTCCGGGTCAGTTCTCGTGGCGGGTCGACGCGAAATCCCGTGTCACCGCTTTCTGACAGGTGTTTGATTTCACGTTCGACGCGGCCAACCACTTGTTTCAGTCCTGCATCCATCGGGATGCCACCCGACTCAACTCCGGAAAGAACAGCACCCGCAATCCAGAACAGACGTCGGCCTTCGTCTTGGGACACAACGCTGACCAAACGATCACACACGTCGATCAAGCGTTTCAGATTGGCGTCCGCATCAACACCCTTGAACCAACGGAGCAAGGCGACCTGAAACTGTCCACGCGCCACTTTTGCAAGTTGTTGCAACTCCAGATCTGGCAGTGCCACGCTGGGCCCAGCCGCAGACATTGGCATCGGACAAGTAATATCCGGCGCAAACAGGGCGCTTTCCGTCAGCTCCGCCTCACCACGGGCAGCACGCAGTTGATTGAGCAGTGGTAGCAGAACAACCGGAATGTCCTTCTGACCGCTCTGCAGGCGCTCCAAGTAATCTGGCAATTGGACGATACCATCCATCAGAACTTCGAACGCGACGCTGGGGGCACTGACCAGCCGTTCCTGCACGGCGGCCGCGAGCTTTTCCATCTCCTCGGTGACGAGCGCTGCGCCATAGAGCTCCACCATTCGCAAGGTGCCCTGCACTTGGTGGAGATACGTTGCACAGAACCGCATTTGGCTCACGTCACCGGGGTCGGCGATGTAGGCTTCCAAAGCGTGTCTGGCGAGCTTGAGCGTCTCGTCCAGTTCGCCTTTGACCCAGTTGAGGGTGGTGAAATCAATATCTTCTTGCAGCCTCATGCCGGCTCTCATTCAAGGATTGCGGCGAAACGCCAAGGTCTGGCGTCCACCGGTTCGGGTGAGCTGCGGATGGCTCCAGCCGGTAATCTCTCCGGCGCCGAGCACAAGCAGGCCGCTAGGCCGCAGCAGGCGAGCCAAGCCGTCCAGCAACTCGCCGCGGCGCTCGCGTGCGAAATAAATCAGGACGTTCTGGCAGAAAATCAGGTCCAACTGACGAAACGGCGCTCGCGTTGCATGAAGCAAGTTGACCCGTGCAAATCCAACGCGCTTACGCAAACGGTCTTGGATGGTAAACGTGTCGTTCTCGCTACGACGCAGGCAGGACTCCCAGTACTCGACGGGAACCTCATGCATTCGGGCAACCGGATAGTGTGCGTTTTTCGCGACACCGAGTGCGGGTTGACTTACATCTGTCGCTGTAATGCCAAACCGCCGAGGTGGATTCTGGGTCGTCAACACCGAATCCAAGAGCATCGCGATGCTGAATGCCTCCTCACCTGTGGAACATCCGACCGATAGAGCATGCAGGGACTGATCCTCGTCGGTTCCGTCAATCCATTCTGGCAACCATTCATCGCGAATCAACTGAAAAGAAGGTTGATGGCGGAAAAAATGGGTCTCGTGGACAGTCAAATGATCGACCAAGGCCGCCCATTCAACGCGTCCGCGCACACCATCCAACAATTCTTCGTAGTACGAAGCGAATACGGTGTGGCCCGCCTCTCGCATGCGTCGCCGCAAACCGCTGAGGAGAAAAGGCTTACGCTCAAGCGGCACGGTCACACCGGTACGCGATTCAAGCAGGCGCACCCAACGATCGAACTCTGCGTCTTCCATACGCGTTGGTTCGAGCGAAAAATTCATTGGGCTGAACGCCATCGACATAGCCTTCCGAGCTCCTATCTAATCGCCTTAGCCTGGGAGCTTGAAGTCCGCCACCGAACGACGCAGGTCGGCAGCCAACTGGGCAAGATTTCCGATGGATTCGGCCGTCTGGCTGGCACCCATCGACGTCTGACTGGTAATTTCCTGAATGACGTTCATCGTCGAGGAGATGTTAGTTGCTGCTGCCGACTGCTGCCGCGCTGCCTCAGAAATGTTCTGAATCAAATCGGCCAAGTCATTCGACACCTTTTCAATCTCACCCAGTGCCAAGCCGGCATCCTCGGCGAGTCGAGCACCCGCGACCACTTCTGCGGTGGTTTGCTCCATCGACGAAACCGCTTCGTTGGTATCTGCCTGAATGGTCTGAACCAGCGTTTCTATTCGCTTGGTTGCGTTGGATGCGCGTTCTGCAAGTCGCTGAACTTCGTCGGCAACGACCGCGAAGCCACGCCCCGCCTCACCGGCCGACGCGGCCTGAATAGCGGCGTTCAAGGCAAGAATGTTGGTCTGCTCGGAAATGTCATTGATCAGTTCGACGATCGATCCAATTTCCTGCGAAGACTCACCCAAGCGCTTGATGCGTTTGGATGTTTCCTGAATTTGATCACGGATGGAGTCCATGCCCTGAATCGTCTGACGCACAACCTCCGCGCCCTTCGCCGCGATTTGCACCGATCGCTGGGCCACGTCTGCGGACTCGGCGGAGTTCTTCGACACCTCATCGATCGACACCGCGATTTCATTGATGGCCGCTGATGCAGAAGTGATCTGCTGCGCCTGATGCTCAGCAGCTTCCGCCAAATGCATCGCGGTGGCCTGTGTTTCTTGTGCAGCAGCGGCCACTTGCACCGCGGTCTCGTTGATGGTCTGAACAAGACTGCGCAAGGCTTCAACGGCGAAATTAATCGAGTCCGCAATCGCACCCGTGATGTCCTCCGTCACCGTTGCGCGTACGGTCAAATCGCCCTCTGCCAACGATCCCATCTCATCCAGCAAACGCAAAATTGCTTCCTGATTGCGCTGATTCAACTCTTGTGTCACCGCGAAACGCCGGGTTTGATCGCGATACAAGCTGTAGAGCAAGCCAGCCAATCCAAAAACGGCTAGCACACCCGCTGCAACGCCAAGCGTCACACTGGGAAATGCTCGCGCTTCCGGCATTGCATCAATTGCCGTGTTGAGCGCACGCGCTTTCGCCAGAAGTTGCTCAGACTCCACGAAGATGGTGTCCGAGGACTCTTTAACCTCAAACAACTGTGTCGACGCATCCAGAATGAACTCAACATCCTGCTTGGCCTTGGCAAACCCGTCCGCGACACGTCCAAGCGCTTGGCGACCCGAAGCAGATTCGACGCGGCGAATTCCCTGTTCGGCACTACCAGCGTCCAAGCCGACCAAGACCTGTCCAAACATGCTGTAGTCGCGAGAGAAACGGTCAGCGGCAGACACCGCAGCAGCACCACCCTGCAAAATCTGCGTGACATAACGCAGCATGCGGTCGGCGAGGACGATCTGGCGCACGGCGATGTATATCTGGGTACTAGGCGCGCCAGATTCACTCATCGCGCGCACCACTTCATCCATCTGCGCCTGCAATTGAGGCACGCTGGCGGAGAACGCGCTGGCTGAATCGGCCAAGTTCAAGACCAGCTCCTTGCGCAGCAGAATCTTTTCCGCGTTTTCGCTTACTGGTGCCCATGTAGCAATCAGCTCTCCCAGTTGCTTTTCGACGCTGACGCCACCTCGAGAACTGGCAAAGGCTGGCAGTCCGGAGGCGGCATCGCCTTGCTTCAGCTTGTCCAACGCGACCTGGATGGATGTCCGCGTCGCATCCAGCATGTCAAAGGACTCATAGCCACCGGACGCAGCTTCCTGCGCGAACTTGGCAATCTGCTGGGACTCCACCTGAACTTGGGAGACCAAACTGCGCGCCTCACCCTCTTCGGATGAATAAGTGGCCGCCACATAGAAATTGATGATCAGAAAGACCATCGCCACGGCCAAAATGAGAATCCAGAAATTCAGTGCGCCGCGTCGTTCTTTTGCACCCACTGCGCCGATGTTTGTGCTCATACGTACCCTCACCCGAAATTAAAATCGCTGACCGTCGCGCAGTCTCGAACAGTTCGATGGCAGATGCCTCTGCCGCACGACGAGGCTTGCAACGAAACCCACTGAGAACCAGGATCACTCAGATCGCTGCGGCCTGACGGAACTCCATCGTTCTAGCCAAAACACCCAAATTGAATACTTTCCACACGGTACCGGCCCACTGGAAAGCATCCGTGACGAAGGACACATAACGACCTTCCAGCGATTCTTCCAACATGACGCGCTGCCCCTCGACAAAGTTCCGTTGTCCATATAGTTCGTCGATCAACACGGCAACGTTTCCTCCTGGCTGCTTCACCACCAAAGCTCGCATGTTTTCATGCAGAACGGTGCGATCTCCCTCTAAGAACAGTTTCAGATCGACCACGGGCAGCAGCGTTCCGCGCACATTGGCAACACCGAGCAACCACGCCTGCGCGCCTGGCACCTGCGTCAACGGTGGCACAGTCAACAACTCGGCGATGTCCGTGATGCTGGAAGCCAGTTGGTGATTCCCAATACGGTAACCAATGCCACGCCACAAGCCGGGTGTATCGATTTGCTCAGGGACGCCAGCCACATGATTTAGGCTTCTGACCTCGTAGTCGCGAAGCACGTCAAAGGGTGAAAACATTGAATCTGACAGCATGAGATCTCAGGCTCCGCCTATCAACGTATGGATTCGAGCCAGCAGATCACTTTCCACTGGCGGTTTGACCACATAGTCCTTGGCACCCTGTCGCATTCCCCAAACGCGGTCAGTCTCCATCCCCTTGGTACTCACGATGATGATCGGAATGTGCTGCGTTTTGGGATCACGAGAAAGCAAGCGGGTCGCCTGAAAGCCATTCATTCCGGGCAAAATCACATCCATCAGCACCAGATCCGGCAACGCGTCACGGGCAAGATCAACACCGCTCTCCGCGCTGTCGGCGTGCAGCACCTGATGGCCATGGCGCTCCAACAAACGCGACATCACGTGCGCATCGGTAGGTGAATCTTCAATGATGAGAATTCTCGCCATTGCACTCATTCCCCTTGAGTCTTCGGCTTGCGGGAGATCGGATGCTGAGCGCCTATTGCCTTCCGACGTGACGCCGGATCGCAGAAAGCAACTCGTCGCGGGTGAAGGGTTTGGTCAGATACTCTTCGGAGCCGACAACTCGTCCGCGCGCCTTGTCAAAAAGGCCGTCCTTCGATGACAGCATAATCACCGGCGTACTGCGGAAAACGTGGTTGTTCTTGATCAGCGCGCACGTTTGATAGCCGTCCAATCTTGGCATCATGATGTCGACGAAGATGATCTGAGGGTGATGATCGGCAATTTTTGAAAGCGCCTCGAAACCGTCGGTCGCCGTGACGACATCACAGCCTTCACGCTTGAGCAGGGTTTCCGCCGTGCGCCGTATGGTCTTGGAGTCGTCAATGACCATGACCTTCAAACCTGTTAGCGGCGCCTGTGCATCCTGTTGTTCCATTGAGTTCCCCCGAGGGCATTGCCACGTGCATCCGGCACGCATCATCAAGTGCTATATCCCAGCGATGCCTGCGGCTGTCAAGCCGAACGCAACGCAACCACGGATGCCCCCCGACATCCTGACCCTAAAGCGACATGAGGGGATTTGCCCAAGGGCAAATCCATACAGCCGCTCGAGCATGTGTTGCTAGTATAGCCACAGCTTGTTGCATCTCGTTTCATTCGCATCCAAATCTCTTTGCAGGCAGGATCACGTCATGGCCATGGATGTTGCCGTATTGATGGACCCGATCGAATCCATCTCGATCAAAAAGGACTCTACTTTCGCGATGTTGCTTGAAGCGCAGCGACGCGGACATCGCCTCCACTACCTTACGCAAGACAGTCTGCGCATCCGCAACGGGGTGGCAGAAGCTAGCCTGCGCAGCCTTGTGGTCGCGGATCGTGCATCAGGTTGGTTTGAACTTGGCCTAGAGCAGATTGCACCCCTTGGCTCCATGGATGTGATCCTTTTGCGCAAGGACCCCCCCTTCGACAGTCAGTTCTTGTACGACACCCACGTGATGGACCTTGCGCAGCGAGCCGGTGCCTTGGTCGTCAACGATCCGCAGGGATTGCGAGACCTTAACGAAAAACTTGCTGCGCTGCTGTTTCCGCAATGCACACCGGTGACATTGGTCGCCAGGGACCCTACCGAACTGCGGCGCTTCGTCATGCAGGAGGTCGACTGTGTGCTCAAGCCACTCGATGGCATGGGCGGGCGCTCGATTTTCCGGGCGCGCAGCAACGATGACAATCTCAACGTGATTTTGGAAACATTGACGCTTGGCGGCCAACAATTTGCGCTTGCACAACGTTATTTGCCTTCAATCGCCCAAGGCGACAAACGCATTCTGCTGATCAACGGTGAGCCCATCGACTACGCTTTGGCGCGAATCCCCACCGGCAGCGACTTCCGCGGAAACCTCGCTGCCGGCGGGCGCGGCGTAGGACAAGCGCTTTCCGAACGTGACCGCTGGATTGCAGCGCAGGTAGGCCCGGAAATGAGGCGCCGCGGAATGGTGTTCGTTGGCATGGACGTTATCGGCGACTTTCTTACCGAGGTAAATGTCACCTCGCCCACCTGTATTCGCGAACTGGATGCGCAGTTCGGCTTAAACATCGCCGGCAACCTGTTCGACCAAATTGAGCAGATGCGCAAGTGAAACAAGGCAATCCCTCGTCAGCCGTCACGGTCGGCGCTGGCGACCGTCTCGGTGCGACCATGACGTTTTCCGTACTCGCCCATGCAGTGATCGCATTGGGTGTGGGATTCAGTGTTGAGCGCCCCGCCGCCATCCGCCACACTCTGGATGTCATCCTGACCCAGACGCGTAGCCAGACCACTCCCGAAAAGCCGGATTTTCTGGCTCAACATTCACAGCAAGGCGGTGGTGATAACCCCACACCAGAACGCCCAGCCGAACCGCAGCGCTCGCTCATTCCCAAGCCCGATGCCGGTTTGGCGCCTGCGCCAGTTGCACCCGGTTCACCCCGGCCTCAAACCCTGCAGCAAACTGCAGTCGTCACCACGCAATCGACCGGCACAGCGCAAGCAACAGCACAGGACCGGACACCCACCGATTCCAAGCCGCTTCCAAGTAGTCGCGAACTGATCGAACATAGCCTTGAGATGGCGAAGTTGGCTGCGGAAATTGATCGTCAGTCGATCGCCTACGCAAAAAGACCCAAACGCAAATTCGTTTCAGCAAGCACTCAGGAGTTCGAGTACGCAAGCTACATGCGCGCTTGGGTCGCTCGCGTCGAGCGTATTGGCAACCTGAACTATCCAGATGAAGCCCGCCGACGAAATCTGCATGGACAATTGGTCATGACCGTCGCAATGCGCCGAGACGGCAGTATCGAGCGTATCGATATCGTCCAGCCCAGCGGGTACCCGGTACTGGACGACGCAGCGCAGCGCATCGTTCGTCTGGGAGAGCCCTATGCGCCGCTGCCTGAGACGCGTGACGGCACTGACATTCTGCATATAACGCGTACCTGGCAGTTCCTGCCGGGCAACGTTTTGAGGAACAAATGACGCAATGCACTGTGCCAGTTGACGCCGTTTGCGCGGTGGGTTCGACGTATACACTGACCGTATGCCGCAGCCTGACCTCAGCAACCATTTCCTGATCGCCGTTCCGGCGCTTGACGATCCGAACTTCTGTGGCGGCGTAACCCTGCTGTGCCGACATGATGCCGATGGCGCCATGGGAATCCTCATCAACCGCAGTTCGGATATTCGACTTTGCGACGTATTCGAACAATTGGGCATTGAGGATCGCGCCGGTGCATTGTCTGCTCAGCACGTCCTGATTGGCGGACCGGTGCACCCGGAGCGAGGTTTTGTGTTGCATGCCGACGACGGTCGAGAGTGGGACTCCAGTTTTCGCGTCTCGGAGACCGTTTTGCTGACCACTTCACGCGACATTCTGGATGCCATAGCGGGCGGCCAAGGCCCCAAGCGTGCGGTTCTGGCGCTCGGCTGTGCTGGCTGGGGAGCCGGTCAACTGGAGTCCGAGTTGCAAGATCACGCGTGGCTGACCGCGCCAGCCAGCGATAGTCTGATCTTTGAAACGCCCGTCGCGGATCGCTGGCAAGCTGCTGCACATCTGCTGGGTGTCGATCTCTTGCAGTTGGCGACCTATGTTGGACACGCCTGAATTTACTCAACGAGCGGCGTTGACATGTGCGCTCGCATTCGATGTCGGCGGACGTCGCACTGGCGTAGCGGTTGGCAATTCGCTCTCCGGCACGGCCAGGGGATAGCGGTCTTGCCGATGAAAGATGACCTGCCCGAGTGGCATTTGGTCGAACGCCTTATCGCCGAATGGAACGCGTCTGTTCTCGTTGTCGGAGAGCCACTGACGCTGGACGGCGAAGCACAGCACGCCACACACCGCGCTCGCCAATTCGCGAACCAGTTGAAGTCGCGCTTCCAGCTGCCGGTCGTCATGGTTGACGAACGATCCACATCGCGCGAGGCCGACCGACGTTTCGCGGAACGTCGCCGCGCTGGCACGGCCAGACGGCGCGATTCAGCATTGCTTGATGCCGATGCAGCAGCGATCATTCTGGAGCGGTGGCTCAACCGATGAGGTGGCGCGCTGGCTGTCGGTCCTCGGCCTGCGGGCAATCAACACATCCGGCCAAATCCCTTCAACTTCGTGCAAGCATTGCATTTGTTTGGCACAAGCAAGGGTACCCGCCGGGTGAGCTCCGCACGAAACGGCCGGTACGTGCGGTCTTGCCGATTCAACACAGTGTCTTCCAATACGCCTGCCACCACGCCAGTGAACTCAACATGCCGTCCTCGTCATATCGCCACCTGCTTACACTCAAAGATATGAGCCGCAACCGCATCGAAGCCTTGCTACAGCGCTCCGAATGGATGCAAACCCAGACCAGCGATGGCAAATCTTTGCGGGAACGCCTCAAAGGTCGAACGGTCATCAATCTTTTTTTCGAACCATCGACCCGGACGCGCAGCTCTTTCCAACTGGCTGCGCAGCGACTAGGCGCGCACGTACTGAATTTCGACGCGTCTATCTCGTCAATCCGCAAGGGCGAGACTGTTTTGGATACGTTCCTGAATCTGCAGGCGATGGGCGCCGATCTATTTGTCATCCGGGTAGCGGAATCCGGTGCACTGGAAGACATCCGGACGCACCTCAAGCCGCAAGTAAGACTGATCAATGCAGGTGACGGTCGCGCAGCACATCCAACGCAGGGTCTGCTGGATATGCTGACCATTCGCCAACACAAGGGAGAGGACTTTTCTGCACTGAAAGTTCTTTTGGTTGGTGATATCAAACACTCCCGTGTGGCTCGTTCGGACCTGCACGCATTGCAGGCACTTGGTGCAGGTGAGATTCGCGTCTGCGGACCCGCGAGCCTGATGCCAGACCCGCATGAACTGCAGGGCTGCACGTACGTCGCTTGCTTGGATGAGGCATTGCAAGATATTGACGTGGTGATGATGCTGCGCCTTCAACGGGAGCGCATGGAAGAAGGGCTCATCGCGTCACTGGAGGACTACCACTCCGCCTTTGGTTTGACCCCAAACCGCCTGAAGCGCGCACGTCCCGATGCGATCGTTACCCATCCTGGGCCGATGAATCGCGGCGTCGAAATCTCCGATTCGGTCGCCGATGGTCCACAGTCAGTCATACTGCAGCAGGTCAGCAACGGTGTAGCGGTGCGCATGGCGGTGATGGATACGCTCGTCAATGATCGGACGTGGACCACGTCCTGACGGAGTACTGCGCCGAGTTCTCGAACTACGAGCTGCGAAAGTGACGCGCTCGCCAATCAGGTCAGCGACCGCCCGTTTCAGCACAAGCGAGTTGACCCTGCTCGCAAAGCAGCCTGCCCAAACACCCGCCGTATTCATGTGGCGTGACGCAACCCCAATAGTTGCGCGGTTTCGCACAGCGGCAACCCCATAACGCCGCTGTAACTGCCTGAAAGGTGCCTGACAAACGCCGCAGCACGACCCTGAATCGCATACCCACCGGCTTTGCCAAACGGTTCACCGCTGGCCACATAGCGTTCGATATCTTCCGCTTCCAGCGCAACAAAACTCACCTCGGATCGCGACAAAGCTTCACGCCTGCCAGACTCGTCGATGACGCAAACCGCAGACAGCACCTGGTGTGTGCGCCCGGAAAGACGGTGCAGCATGGCGCGCGCCTCCTCCGCATTGCCCGGCTTGCCGAAAACCTGATCCCCGAGCACGACCTCGGTATCAGCGGCCAGCACAGTGACAAGATGTCGATCACTGAGTCCACTCCAACCGGCATCCGCTTTGTCACGCGCCACTCGCTGGACGTAATGCACCGCCGTCTCTGATGGCGACCGGAGCTCTAGGACATCCACGCGAAGCACTTGATGTTGCACACCCAGTTGGGCAAGCAATTCACGACGTCGTGGTGACTGCGAAGCGAGATAGATCATGCCGCGATGGTAGCAAGGATGGCGTGCACAGGATGGCATACTTGACTGCCAATCATCGTCGGAAGTGCGCACCATGACTTCGCTGCAGCTAGCTCGCACCGCACTGAATGCATGTGTGATTTTGCTAAGCACCTTGATTCATGTACCGCTGCTACTCCTGTTCGCCGCTTTCAAGCTTGTTGCACCGGGCGTGGCAGCAAAGCGCTTCTTCACGCGCATCTTGATGCGGCTGGCCGAGAGCTGGATTGCGGTCAACTCTTGGCTGATAAACCACTTAACCCCCACACGGATAGACATTGATCCGCTTCCGAAACTGCAATCACATGGCTGGTATCTGGTCATCAGCAATCATCAAAGCTGGGTAGACATCCCGGTTTTGCAGATGGTCTTCAATAAGCGCGTGCCGATGCTGAAGTTCTTCTTGAAGCAGCAACTTATCTGGGTCCCGCTCCTGGGATTGGCATGGTGGGCACTGGATTTTCCGTTTATGCGCAGGCATACGCATGCAGTATTGAAAAAGCATCCCCATCTCAAGGGCAAGGATGTCGAAGCCACACGCAAAGCGTGTGCCAAATTTCGTTACACGCCAGTCTCGGTCATGAACTTCGTCGAGGGCACACGGTTCACTCCGGAGAAACATGCGCGCCGAGCAAGTCCCTACCAACACCTGCTGCCACCCAAAGCTGGAGGAGTTGGATTTGTCTTGCAAACGATGGGCGAGTTGATGCACGAAATGCTTGACGTCAGCATCGTCTACCCTTCTGGCAGACCGACGATGCTGGATCTAATTGCGGGTCGCATTCCGACCGTCAGGGTCCACGTTGTCAGCAAACCCATCCCGGCCGAACTGTGCGGCCAGGACTATGAAAACGACCCGGCATTTCGTGTTCGCTTCCAAGCTTGGCTGAATGCTCTTTGGCACGAGAAAGACATCACCGTGCAGCGCATGCACGTGGAGAACTCCCAAGCCTGAAGCGCTGGAAAAGCGCTCGCAAACTTAAGTTTTTACTCAATTATCCATCGCTTGACTGAAGTCAACCCGGTCGGCGCCCGCATACAACAGACTGCGGCCATGACTGCAATCCCGCCCTTTGATGCCGACCTGCTTCGCCGCTACGACCGGCCAGGGCCGCGCTATACGTCCTACCCTACAGCGCCTCACTTCCATGAGGGCTTTGGCAGCAAGGACTTTCGCGCGGCTGCCAAACGCAGCAATGAAGATCCCATCCCGCGGCAGTTATCACTGTACGTGCATGTTCCCTACTGCCTGAGTCCGTGCTTCTACTGTGGCTGTAATCGTGTCATCACGCGAGACCGCAGTAAGGGTAACGAGTACATTGAGCTGCTTGAGCGTGAAATCAGCTTGGTTGCACCACTGTTTGACAGGGATCGTGACGTCATACAGTTGCACTTGGGTGGCGGTACGCCGAATTTTCTGGATCGCCACATGCTTCGGGCGCTTGTTCAGCGACTGTCGCATGAGTTTCATTTTTCAACTCATCCAGATCGTGACTTTTCCATTGAACTTGATCCACGCAGCGTCGATCCTGCGGACATCGAGGCTCTTGCCGAACTTGGCTTCAATCGCGCCAGCCTAGGTGTTCAGGATTTCGACCCCACAGTTCAGGAAGCAGTCAACCGAATCCAGACTGTCGATCAAACTCTGGAAGTGATACGGGCCTGTCGCGCCAACGGTTTCCGATCCATCAATGTTGATCTCATTTACGGACTTCCGCGCCAGAATCGCGCCGGTTTTGCCCAGACACTTGACACAGTTATTGCACAGCGACCAGATCGTCTAGCTGTCTACAGTTATGCGCACCTGCCAGAGTTGTTCAAGCCCCAGAAGCAGATTAACGCGAACGATCTGCCGAGTGCGGAAGACAAGCTGGCGCTGCTGCAACTGGCAATCGAACGCCTTTCGGCGGCGGGCTACGTATACATCGGCATGGATCACTTCGCCCTGCCCGGTGATGACTTGGCACGTGCGCAGGCACGCGGCGGATTGCAACGCAACTTCATGGGCTACACCACCCATGCTGAAACTGACCTGATTGGTTTTGGCGTCAGTGCCATCAGTAGTGTCGGTGATTCATACAGTCAGAATCCTCGTGACTTCGCTGGCTATTCGGCCTCACTCTGGAACGGCCGCCTGCCTTTGTGGCGTGGCCTGCGTCTTGATGCCGACGATATCTTGCGCGCTGACTTGATCCAGCATCTGATGTGTCAGGGTGAAATTGATATCGCGGACATCGAAGCTCGGTACGACATTCATTTCGCAAGCTATTTTGCCGATGCTTTGGCGCAGCTCCCTGCACTGGAATCCGATGGACTGGTCACCTTGTCCGCTAAGCGGATCAAGGCCACCGAGCGTGGTCGAATGCTGCTGCGCGTCGTGGCGATGTGCTTTGATCGGTATTTGCAGAACTCGGTCCCTGTCAGATTTTCCAAAGCGATCTGAGCCAAGCTCAAAGTTTGGTGACCCATCTGCCGGATGTTGCGTGCAGCCCTCACGATGGCGCGTTGCGGTCGAGCCATGTACCGAGACCTTGCGCGTTCAATTCGACATCCATAGCCAGCAACTCGCGCTGAATCTGTTCGCTGAGGGTGACCCCATGGGCACGTAATCGCTCCAGATAGAGTCGGCTTAGTCCGTCGCAGATCAAGGCGTGCCGATTTGCCGCTGGCACGTTTTCATGCGCTGCAGATGCAATCCGAACCATGCTATCGATTTGCTGCAGTAGTTCTTCGGCAAGCCTCTCAGGCTCCTCCACGCACCCATAGTGGGTGAGATACATGCGGCGGGGATGCAGGCTCAGCATACGCCGAATCGAGGCTTTCAGCGCTTCGGGATCAAACTGTACTGGCGTGGTGGTGGGCATCGCCCAAGCGCCGTTTCGTGTATCGAATTCGCGGTAGGAGAGGCCAAACGTGTCTCCAGTGAAGAAAGCCTCCGCGAGTGGATCGTGCAGGACGATGTGATGGCGTGCATGGCCCGGGGCGTCAAATACCTGCAAGGTGCGCCTTCCGAGCGAGATGCACTCGGCATCGCAGGCCTGTCGAATCCTTGCTGCAGGTATCGGAACCAAGTCTCCATAGGTTTTTTGAACGACGTCGGCACCATACACGGCGCTGGCACCGGCAACCAAGGCCGTCGGATCGATCATGTGGCGCTCGCCACGCGGATGAACCAGTAGTTCCGCACTGGGCAAATGCCGCATCAACAGTCCGGCACCACCAGCATGATCCAGGTGCACATGCGTCAGCACCACATAGCGAACATCCGAAACCGTCAGACCGGCATTTGTCAAGGTATCCAGCATCGCGGGAACCGACGCATTGATACCGCTATCGATGAATGCAGCTTCGCCGCTGTCGACCAGCAAGTAGGCCGCATCGAAATGCCTTCGATGGAACCCTGTATCGATGGTGTAGACGCCCAACCCTACCCGCTCATCCACCCTACCACCTCGATCAGCAGTGTGACGTTGGAAAGCCTAGCAGGAGTCGTACAACGAATGGACCGAGACGACGGACACGCGGTTTCGCGTGCCCGTCAAATGCCTTCGCAGATTAGCCCGCCTTGGGGGCCCAGGATGCACACCAACCCGCAGGTGCAACCGAGTTGGCAGGGAACAGCATGCAACCCAACGGGTCAGGACCGCCCTGCGCAAAATTGCAGTTGGCGCAACTACTGCCTGCCTTGAACTGCGGATGCTTGGCAGTATCCACCTTGGCGGCATCGTCAGTGTAGCCAAGCGCCACAGCTTGTGGATTGTCCAAGGCAAGCAGCGGCTTGTCCTGAGCGTGAGCGCGCTGGGAAATCAATTGAAATGCAATCGGTGCACTTACTGCCGCCAATGCGGCGTTACGCAAAAATGCACGTCTTGCCTTGCTTTCAGCTGGGTGGGACATGGTGTTGGCTCCAAAAGGACAGAATGCCGCAACCTGCGGCGGTGCAAGTTTGCACCACACGAGGCGGACATGACTTGCGCGCGGTCAAAGTCCATGCAGGCATGCTCGATTCAATGCCGAGGGATCAACCCCAATGAGGACACCCAGCCACATGCTGCGCTCCGCTACAATTCGCCCATGCTTACCCTGACTACCGTCGCTCGTACGAAGCTGCCCGATTGCGCCCAATCTATCGTCGACAACGCTGCCGAATTGGCCGCGTTTGGCTGGACGCCTGCAACCTCAAGCAATTTCTCATTGCGTCTCGATGAGCAACTGCTGGCGGTCACAGTGTCCGGTAAGGACAAGGGCAAACTCACCACGGCAGACATCATGGTCGCCAATCTGCAGGGAGAAGCGGTCGAAACCGATCTGCGCCCTTCGGCAGAAACATTTCTGCACAGTCAGCTATACGCGCGCTTTCCGGATATCGGATGCGTGCTGCACACGCACTCTCGAACCCAAACGGTCGCCTCTCGTCTGTTTGCATGGCAAGGCTATGTTCGATTGGCCGGAATGGAGTTATTGAAGGCCTTTCGTGGTCACCAGACGCACGATGCCAGCATCGACCTGCCCATCCTTCCCAATCAACAAGACATGCGGCTGTTGGCAACTCAAATCGAAGCAAAGCTTGGCGCACCCAATCTCTACGGCTACCTGATTGAAGGACATGGTCTATACGCGTGGGGCCGAGACATGACCGAGGCGCGTCGCCATCTGGAAGCCTTCGAATTTCTGCTCGCCTGTGAGCTCGACCTAAGGAACTTGCGTGCATGAGCCAGTTACGCATATTTGATCAATCACAACCCATGAACGCGTTGTTCATGAGCCGCGACCACGCTGAAATTGCAGCCCAACTGAAGTTGTTGGGCGTACGATTTGAGCGCTGGCAGGCAACAGATGTCATCCGTTCCGGCGCGTCGCAAGAAGCGGTTATTGCTGCCTACTCGGCCGACATCGAACGACTGATGCAAGAAAATGGATATGTCAGCGTTGACGTGGTCAGTCTGACGCCAGACCACCCCGAGCGCTTGACGCTACGCCAGAAATTTCTCAGCGAACACACTCATGGAGAAGACGAAGTTCGCTTTTTTGTTGCGGGTTCTGGACTGTTCAACTTGCACCCCAATGACAAAGTCTATGAAGTCCTGTGCGAAGCCGGCGATCTGATCAGCGTCCCCGCCAATACGCGGCATTGGTTCGACATGGGCGCCGCACCAAACTTCGTTGCAATTCGACTGTTCAACAACCCGGACGGTTGGGTGGCCATGTTTTCTGGCGACCCGATTGCCGAGCAATTCCCACGCTATGAGCAAGCGGTGGCCTGAGTGATCACGATTTCTGCGCGAGCGGTACTGACGGATATTGAAGGCACCACGAGCTCGATTTCGTTTGTCAAAGAGGTTCTGTTTCCGTTCGCCCGGCGCGAGCTGCCCGGATTCTTGCAGTCACACCAAAACGATCCAGAGGTGATCCCCTGGATCAATCTGGTCGCCACCGAGATTGGCAACGCGCCTTCCATGGACGAGATCACAGCCGCGTTGCGACGCTGGATTGATGAGGACCGCAAGCACACCGCTCTCAAGGCATTGCAGGGCATGCTGTGGAAGGAAGGCTACGAGAGCAGAGCCTACGCCGCCCATGTTTACGGCGATGCCGTGGGCGCGTTACGCAGATGGCACCTGGCCGGTTGGCCGCTGTATGTTTACTCGTCCGGGTCAGTAGCCGCACAACGACTTTTCTTCGCGCACAGTGAAGCAGGTGATCTATTGCCCTTGTTTCAGGGGTATTTCGACACCGAAATCGGCGCCAAACGGGTATCGGACAGCTACCGCTGCATTGTCGCAAAGCTGGGACTATCGCCTACACACGTCGTCTTTCTGTCAGATGTTGTCGAAGAGTTGGATGCTGCGCGCGAAGCTGGCCTGCAGACCGTGCTTGTGGATAGACCTCAGGACTATCCACAAGCACGCCTCGATGCTGCCGATCACGATCACCCTCGCGTCGTCAGCTTTGACGACATCCACTTAGACTTTGTCGAGTGACAGGCAAACAGCAATGCCATGGTTGAGCGCGCTGCGCGCGGCATTCCGCCTGTCCTTATGGCGGATACGCGGCCGACCTGATCTCGGACCGCGCGCCTTGGTGATTGCGTTTGCGTTGCACTTTTCGCTCGACGCCTGGTTGTCCTGGCACGCCATCGAACCTCCGCGAGAGCTCTACTGGCCGCATGCCATCACATTGCTGGGCGCATTCGGGGTGCTCTGGCTGGCGAGCCTGACCGCTGCCAAAGCACTGCAGCGCCCGGTCCTTGCATGGAGCCTCGCGGGACATGCCGCATTGGCATTGCTGCCACTGCATCTGCTCTTGCGCCTGACACTCTCGGAGCCGCCGGAAACGGTCTTCGACTGGCTGCTCGCGTTGAGTAAACCTGCAGCACTCAATCCCGAAACCCGACACGGCGCGCTATGGCTGCTCGTCGCCGCGATCTACGGCTGGGTCGTATTGAGCCGTCTGTCTTGCTGGCTTGCGCGCGACGCACAGCGCGGTCGTCAACTACTCGCGACGCTTTGGCTCGCAGCAGGCGTACTGGTGGGCTTTGACGCGTCGCGCTACAGCACGTTCTGGTATCCAAAATGGGATGAAACCCCGGCCGCGGAATTTGATGCCGAGGCGGCGATCTACGCGCAGCCCGAACTTTTGAATGACGCCCTCAGCAAATTGCAGGCTCAGACACCCGGGCAGCAAGACGTCTACGTGGTAGCTTTTGGAGGTGACGGCGCGGAGAAGGTGTTTCGCAACGAGGTTGAGTTCGCTGCGAAGCGATTTGGCGAACTGTTTGATGCGCAAAAACGCACAGTCCAGCTGATCAATCACCCCAGTCGAGTGCAGACCACGCCATTGGCGACCCGAACCAACCTTGGAGTCGTATTGCGTAGGCTCGGTCAAATCCTTGATCCCTCAGAAGACCTTCTGATCCTGTTCATGACCAGTCATGGCACGGAGGATCCAAGCCTGTATGTTGGACTGGATCCGCTCCCACTCAACCAGATAAGCCCGACGGATCTGAAGCAACTCTTGGACGAAGCTGGCATTCGCTGGCGAATTGCGATCATCTCCGCCTGTTACTCGGGTGGCTTCATACCGAGCCTCAAATCGCCCGACAGCTTGGTGATTACAGCCGCACGCGCAGATCGCACCTCGTTTGGATGCGGCAGCGGCGCAGAGTACACCTACTTCGGGCGCGCATTCCTCATCGACGCAATGCAGCACGCAACGGACTGGCGGGAAGCCTTTGAGCAAGCCAGCACCACAATTTCGCGCCAAGAAGCCAAAGAGAACCTCGAAGCTTCCGAGCCCCAGTTCGTGTTGGGCGACGCCATTCGCAACCGTCTGCCGCCGCTACGCCAGCCCCACTGAGCAACCCAATCGTTCGCAGCTTCGACCATCGGCGAAGTCGATGGCTGACCGTCGCATGCTAGAATTCGCGGCGATTTTGCGCACTGCGTCATGGGCTGAAAGCCTTGCCCGACCCGTTGCTTCCCCCGCACCTTGCAGGATCATTCCATGCCCAAGCTCGCCCAGCGCATGAGCCGCGCCAAACCCAGTGCAATCATGCTGATCGCCGAAAAGGCCCGCAAACTTAAAGCCGAAGGTCGTGACATCATCAGCTTTTCCATAGGCGTGCCCAATTTTCTGCCTGGCCCGCATGTCTATGAAGCCGCCAAAGCAGCGGTAGACAAGGACAGCGGCCAATACGGCAGCAACCGCGGTCCAGACGCGCTATTGGATGCTTTCTTGAAGCACATCGAAGCCGCGGGCTTCCACGGCTATCAGCGCAAGCATTGCGCGGTGGGCATTGGTGCCAAGCACATGCTCTACAACTTGGCCGAGGCCCTACTGGATCCCGGCGATGAAATCGCCTTTCCAGCACCCTACTGGACCACCTACATGGACATCGCCGACATCGTTGGCGCCAAGGTACGTGTGCTGCCCTGCCCGGCCAGTCAGAACTACAAACTTACTACGACGCAATTGGATGAAGCGCTATCACATCAGCCGAAGGTCTTCCTATTCAACAATCCGTCCAACCCGACGGGCATGGTGTATTCGCGAGATGAGATCGCTGCGCTTGCCGACGTCATTGCCAAATACCCAGACACGTGGGTGATTACCGATGACATTTATCATCGGATGGTGTTTGGCGAGCATCACTACCACAACTTCCTGCATTTTCGTCCGGATTTGGCTGATCGCGTCATCTTCGTTGACTCTTTGTCAAAAACCTACGGCATGCCGGGTTGGCGGGTCGGCTTTATTGCCGGTCCCGAAGTGATAGCGCAGGCGATGGTAACGCTCAATTCGAACCACATCACCAATGTTCCGGAAGTCGCAGTCGCTGCCGCCATCGCCGCACTCTCTGGCCCGCAAGACATTCCGGCACGAAAGGTCCGCGAATTCGAAGTCGCCAGAGATCAGGTATTGGCGGCGATGCAAGCGATTCCCGGTGTGATTTGTCCGCGTCCGGAGGGTGCTTTCTACGTCTTTCCGGACATTTCCTGTGCGTTTGGAAAATCCCACGAGGGCCGTGCAATCCCCGACGATGTGGCGTTCTGCGCTGCACTATTGGAAGCCAAAGGGGTGGCCTGCGTGCCCGGCTCAGCATTCGGTGAGCCTCGCGCCATGCGAATCTCCTACACCTGTCCGCCCGCGCAGCTACCCGAGGGGATGGCACGCATTCAACAGTTCTTTGCAGAGCTGACCTGATGCGCGTCGCGTTGGCACTGCTGTTGGGCCTTTCCAGCATGGGGCTGACGGCGCAGGATTTTTTCGCAAGTCCGCAAACCGACACGCCAATTGTCGCCGACGATCCCGTTCCCGCCGCATTTCGAGAGCGCCTGCATGAACCGAAAGTCGTGCTGTTCAGCGCGTCATGGTGCGACTACTGCAAGCTCGTTCAGCGCCAACTGGACGCGGCAAACATTGCCTATCTCAATCTCGATATCGAAACCGACCCGCTGGGCAAGGAGCTGCGTCCCTTGTTCCCCGGTGGCGACTTCGTACCCGTCACGATCATCGGGGACGGCGTGATCTACGGCGCCGACCCCAATCGCATCATTGCCTTGGCACGGCAATGAGTCACTCTCCCCGTCTGTTGTTCTGGAGTTGAACATGAAAAACCCCGTTCGCGTTGCTGTTACCGGCGCTGCCGGTCAGATCGGTTACTCCCTGCTGTTCCGCATTGCCTCCGGCGAAATGTTGGGCAAAGATCAGCCAGTGATCCTGCAGATGCTCGAACTGCCGATGGAAAAGGCGCAAGCGGCGCTGAAAGGCGTCATGATGGAATTGGAAGATTGCGCCTTCCCCTTGCTGGCGGGAATGGTCGGCACGGATGATCCTGAGGTGGCCTTCAAAGACGTGGATGTCGCCCTGTTGGTCGGCGCGATGCCGCGTGGGCCGGGCATGGAGCGCAAGGACCTGCTGCTGAAGAATGCGGAGATCTTCACTGTCCAAGGCAAGGCGCTAAACAAGGTCGCCAGTCGCAACGTCAAAGTGCTGGTCGTCGGCAACCCGGCCAACACCAATGCATACATCGCAATGAAGTCCGCACCAGACCTCAACGCGAACAATTTCACCGCCATGCTGCGCCTTGATCATAACCGCGCACTGAGCCAGCTCTCCATCAAGGCCGACGTGGCCGTGGCCGATATCGAGAAGCTGGTGGTTTGGGGCAATCACAGCCCGACCATGTATCCCGACTATCGCTTTGCCAGCGTCGGCGGCGCCTCGCTGAAGGACAAGATTGGCGACGAAACATGGAACCGCGAGACCTTCATTCCCAAAGTTGGCAAACGCGGTGCCGCCATCATCGAAGCTCGTGGGCTGTCCTCGGCTGCCTCTGCAGCCAATGCAGCGATTGATCACGTCCGTGACTGGGTGCTCGGAACCAACGGCAAGTGGGTCACCATGGGTATCCCTTCCGACGGCAGCTACGGCATCCCGAAGGACGTGATGTTTGGCTACCCGGTCACCTGCAAGGATGGCAAGTACGAGATCGTGCAAGGCTTGGAGATCGACGAGTTTTCGCGTGACCGAATCAATTTCACCCTGAATGAACTCGAAGAAGAACGTTCCGGAGTGGCTCACCTTTTGGGCTGAGTACTCTGCGCGATCAGGCCATCAGAGGGCGATTTCGGTCGCCTCTGATGGCTGCATTTCGGGACGATGCAAGATCGAAACTCCGGCGCGCGTGCAGCGCGCATGCGACAATGCGTGTCCATCCACCCTATCCAAGGACTAAGCCCATGAAATTGGCCCGCCTTCGCCGTCGTCGCAACCGTCTGCGCAGCAACCTGCAGTCGCGCGGCAAGCTGTAAATCGCCGAGTTCATCGCGCTGGGCAGCAAAGCCAGCACGATGATGATCGCAGTCGATCAAACTCAGGTATGCGCGTAAGCGCACCCGTAAAAGACAAAGGCGAGCCTAGGCTCGCCTTTGTTCGTTATGGCACCGCCAATGCCCGTTACACTGCCGCAGCGTCTTCCAGCACAGCCTTGATCGACAGCCGGATACGCCCTTGCTTGTCGACTTCCAGCACCTTGACCTTGACGATATCGCCTTCCTTGAGCTTGTCGGAAACCTTCTCGACACGTTCGTTGGATATCTGCGACACATGCACCAGTCCGTCCTTGCCGGGAGCGATGGTGACGAAGGCACCAAAGTCCATCAGCTTGGCGACCTTGCCTTCGTAGATCCGGCCCGGCTCGACATCAGAGGTAATCTGCTCGATTCGTGCCTTGGCCGCTTCGCCCGCCGCGCGGTTGACCGAGGCAATGACAATGGTGCCGTCATCCTGGATATCGATCTGCGTGCCGGTTTCCTTGGTGATGGCCTGAATGGTCGCACCACCCTTGCCGATCACTTCGCGGATCTTGTCCGGGTGAATCTTGATGGTGAGCAGGCGCGGGGCATATTCGGACATCTGCTCGCGTGGCGTGCTGATGGCCTTGGCCATTTCACCCAGAATGTGCAGGCGACCTTGCTTGGCCTGCGCCAGCGCGACCTTCATGATCTCCTCGGTGATGCCATCAATCTTGATGTCCATCTGCAGCGCGGAAATGCCGCCTTCCGTGCCTGCGACTTTGAAGTCCATGTCACCGAGATGATCTTCGTCGCCCAAGATGTCGGACAGCACCGCAAAGTTGCTGCCTTCCTTGATCAGACCCATGGCAATGCCAGCGACCGGCGCCTTGATCGGCACACCGGCGTCCATCAGCGCCAACGAGGAACCACACACCGATGCCATCGAGGAGGAACCATTCGACTCGGTAATCTCCGAGACCACGCGAATGGTGTAGGGGAAGCTCTCCATTGCAGGCATCACTGCCTGCACGCCACGACGCGCCAGTCGACCATGACCGATTTCGCGGCGTTTCGGGCCCATCATTCGGCCCGCTTCACCCACCGAATAGGGCGGGAAGTTGTAGTGGAACAGGAAGTGATCCTTGCTTTCACCTTCAACCGCGTCAATGACTTGACCATCACGGGCGGTTCCCAAGGTGGTCACCACGATGGCCTGCGTCTCACCACGGGTAAACATGGCCGAACCATGGGTGCGCGGCAGAACACTGGTTTTGACACTGATGGGGCGCACGGTGACCAGATCGCGGCCGTCGATGCGGGTCCGCGTGGTCAGCACTGAATCGCGCATGGTGCGGTATTCCAGCTCACCAAACTCCTTGGACAAATCGCCAGCCGCCCAACCGTTGGTTTCCGCATGGGGCTTCAGCGATTCCAGCACGTCCTTCTTCAAGGCCGAGATGGCGTCACGACGCGCCAGCTTGTCGCGAATCTGGAACGCATCCGCCAAACGACTGCCCAATGCCGCGGTCAGTGCGTCGATCATGGTGGCATTCTTGACCGGGGCCACCCAGTTCCAAGGGGTCACACCAACTTCCGCCGCAAACTCATTGATCGCCGTGATCACTGCCTGCATCTGCTGATGCCCGAACATCACCGCACCCAACATCACGTCTTCGGACAACTCTTTTGCTTCAGACTCGACCATCAGGACCGCATTGGCAGTACCAGCAACGACAAGTTCCAAGTCGGAGGTTGCCAACTCGGTCATGCTCGGGTTGAGGATGTAAGCGCCATTGGCGTAACCGACCTTGGCTGCGCCGATCGGGCCGTTGAACGGAATCCCGGACAGCACCAGCGCTGCAGAAGCGCCAATCAAGGCGGGAATGTCACCCTGCACTTCCGGATTGAGGGACATCAAGGTCGCAATGATCTGCACTTCGTTGCGAAATTCTTCCGGAAACAGCGGACGAATCGGGCGATCAATCAAGCGAGAGGTCAGGGTTTCCCGCTCTGTCTGACGACCTTCACGCTTAAAGAACCCACCCGGGATCCGACCACCAGCGTAGAACTTCTCGATGTAGTCGACCGTCAGGGGAAAGAAGTCCATGCCTTCCTTCGCATTTTTGTTACCTACGGCGGTCACCAAAACTACCGTGTCATCCATCTTGACGACGACTGCGCCGCCAGCCTGGCGTGCCACCTCGCCAGTTTCCAAAGTGACCTGATGCCGACCGTACTGAAATGTCTTGCTTACTTTTGCCACGGGGGATTCCTTGTTCAATTCGCCCAACTTTTGCCTACGTATGCAGCCATTGCGTCCGCAACCATTTTTCAATGTCCGAACGTGACAAGGGCGCCTCGAAAGGCGCCCTTGCGGGATCGATCAACGGCGCAAGCCGAGACGCTCGATCAGTGTTTTGTAGCGCTCCACATCCTTGCTCTTGAGATATCCAAGCAGGCTGCGACGCTGGTTGACCAAGCGGATCAAACCACGCCGACCGTGATGGTCAAGCTTGTGAATCTTGAAGTGGTCAGTCAGCGTTTCGATACGCGCGGACAACAACGCGACTTGCACTTCCGGTGAGCCGGTGTCAGCAGGACCGCGCTTGAATTCTTCGATAATTTTCTGGGTGTCGATGGACATCTGAAGCCTCTTTGAGATGCGCAAGTCACAGGAACATCCGCAGATGCACCGCGAACTCCGCCGGGGTGAGTGAACCGCCATTGACAACAGCCGCTGGGCTGAGTCCCAATGGGGTCGCAAATTGTAATCGATTCAGGTCACTGCGAACAAGTGAATCTGGCTCGCAAGTTCAGCTAGCAAACACACGATTAGGTCGGATTCCACCTTTGGGATCGGACTCCATCAAGGCGACGGCTCGCCCCTGCGTATCCAAAGCGAGCGACGGCAACGCACCCGTGGCAGGCTCGCGATCACGCAGAGACTGCCCCTGCCGAACCCGACGCTGCTCATCGTCGTCGAGATGGACAACTGGATGATGGGCCAATGCCTCTTCAATTGTCCGCCAAGCAGCGCAATCGCCAATGCTAACCTCATCCGTCAGCAGCGCTTCGAGAGACTGCATCGCGACATTCCGGAATGGCTCAACCCAGAGTCGACGCAATGCCTGAACATGGGCGCCGCAGCCAAGAGCCTCACCAAGATCACGAACCAGACTGCGAATGTAGGTCCCAGAACCGCATTCAATATATAACTTGGCCCAGTCGTCACCATGTTCCAACAACTTGATGCAATGCACTTCAACCGGCCGCGCGTCGATCTCTACGACTTCACCACGTCGCGCTTTGGCATACAAAGGCTCGCCTTCGCGCTTCAGAGCGGAAAAGATGGGGGGCACCTGTTGAATTTTGCCGATCAAGGGTACAAACGCGCGCTGCAGATCAGCGTCGGAAATCAACGGCAAAGGGTACCGACCAACGATCTGGCCGTCTGCGTCGGCACTGTCAGTAACTACGCCGAATTTGGCCACCGCCTCATAGGCTTTGTTGGCACCTAACAACCAACCGGCTATTTTGGTCGCTTCACCAAAGCACAATGGCAACATTCCAGTCGCTAGTGGGTCCAGCGCACCGGTGTGGCCTCCTTTCTCTGCACAAAAATGATGGCGCGCTCGCTGGAGAGCTTGGTTAGAACTTATCCCGGAGGGCTTATCCAGCAGGAGAATACCATCCACTCGACGCCAACGCTTTTTCGTCTTCGGGATGTTCATCTGACTGCGCATTGGGTACTGCTGCGCTCAGTCGGCGCTCAACACGCGTGCAGCACTATCACGAAGTAAGGCTTCAATGCGTTCACCACGATCCAGAGAATCGTCGTAGTGAATGTGCAGTTCAGGAACACTCCGCATCTTCAGCATTCGCCCAAGTTGATAGCGCATCTCTTTGGCCAAATCACGCAGGGCCTTTACCGCTTCCAGCGCACGTTCGGGCTCCAATGCGGTCACGAACACCTTGGCATGCGCGAGATCGCGCGTGACTTCCACGTCCGAAACACTGACGGATGGCAGACCATGCTCGCGCACAGCCTCATGCACCAACTGCCCGACATCGCGACGCAGTTGGGCAGAGACACGGTCGGTTCGATGGAAGGACTTGCTTGGCACTGGCATTCCAAAATACGTGAAGCACAACTGGAAAGTGTCGACCCTAACGCCTCAACAGGAGGTGTTAGGGCGGTTGGCCGCTCAGGATTTTCCGGCCTGAATAAGCACTAGCAAGGTATTGAAAAAAACCCAGTGAGCGCACGTCAGGACTTGCGAAGTTGAGAAAGTGCAGGACAGCACTTTCTCGCTAGCCTGCTACAGAGTCCGCTGAACCTCAATACGCTCGAAACACTCGATCATGTCGCCCGCTTTGACATCGTTGTATTGCTTGACCGCGATCCCGCAATCGGTGCCCATACGGACCTCTTCAACGATCTCCTTGTAGCGGCGCAACGATTCCAACTCGCCTTGGAAGATGACGGTGTTGTTACGCAGCACGCGAATTGGCTTGTTGCGCTTGACCGTACCTTCCACAACCATCGAACCCGCCACCGCACCGAACTTTGAACTGCGGAACACTTCGCGGACTTCTGCGGTGCCGATGATCTCTTCGCGAATCTCCACACCTAGCAACCCCGAGGCAACCTGCTTTACCTGATCGATCACGTCATAGATGATCGAGAAGTACCGCAAATCCAGACCGTTGGACTCGATAATCCGCCGTGCGGCAGCATCAGCTCGCACATTGAAACCAATGACGACCGCCTTGGAGGCAGCAGCCAAAGTGGCATCAGACTCTGTAATCCCACCAACACCCGAGGTGATGACGTTGATCCGAATGCGCTCATTGGACAACCCCGTAAGCGACTCTCGGAGAGCTTCAACCGAACCCTGCACATCCGCCTTGATGACAAGATTGAGCGTCTGCTGACCTTCACCCTGGCCCATCTGCGCCATGATGTCTTCCATGCGGTTGCCCGCTTGCTTGACCAAGCGGTGCTCGCGCCGCTTTGCTTCACGCTGCTGCGCAACGTCTTTGGCAAGGCGCTCGTCTTCAACCACCACGAAGTCATCACCCGCATCAGGCACGCCAGACAAACCCAGCACAACAACAGGAATAGACGGACCGGCGCTTTCGACTTGCTGACTGGTTTCGTCAAATAGCGCTCGCACCCGGCCATATTGTGTACCGCAAACCAAATAATCACCCTTGATGAGCGTGCCTTGCTGAACTAGGACCGTCGCAATCGGACCACGCCCCTTGTCCAAGGCAGACTCAATTACCACGCCCGAAGCGCGCCCTTCCGGCACTGCCTTCAATTCAAGCACTTCCGCTTGAACAGAAATGGCTTCGAGCAACGCGTCAACTCCCATGCCGGTTTTGGCAGAAAGTGGAACGAACTGCGTATCGCCGCCCCAATCTTCCGGAATCACTTCGTGATTCGCCAAACCTTGCTTCAGATTGTCTGGATTGGCATCCGCCTTATCCATCTTGTTCATCGCGACGATGATCGGCACCTTCGCCGCTCTTGCGTGCTTGATCGCCTCAACTGTCTGAGGCATCACGCCATCGTCAGCCGCCACCACTAGAACAACAATGTCGGTTAACTTTGCGCCGCGTGCGCGCATCGATGTGAAAGCAGCATGGCCAGGTGTATCGAGGAAGGAAATAACACCTTTGGGTGTCTCAACATGGTAGGCACCAATGTGTTGAGTAATGCCACCGGCTTCGCCAGTGGCAACTTTGGTGCGCCGAATGTAATCAAGCAGCGAGGTCTTGCCGTGATCCACATGCCCCATGATCGTGACAACAGGCGGTCGTGCCTTGGACTCACCTTCAAGCTCAACATGCGCGACCAACGCAGATTCTGCGTCGTTCTCAGTTGCAAGTATCGCGGTGTGCCCGAGTTCTTCGACCACCAGTACCGCGGTATCGTGATCAATGGCCTGGTTGATGGTAGCCATGACTCCCATCTTGAAGAGAGCTTTCACCACTTCGGCACCCTTCAACGCAAGCTTCTGTGCCAGATCAGCAACGATGATGCTCTCGCCAATCGCAACTTCACGCGTCATCGGCGCCGTGGGGCGGGAAAAGCCGTGCGCTGCACCACCCGAGCGACTAGCCTCGGCGGCCCGCTTACCCGGCTTTCGGCGTGCGCCACGGCGGGCCATACCTGCATCTGAAAGATGCAATTCCCCCTTGGCGAAACGACCAGCGCCATCATCTGCACCACTTCGGCCTGGACGCGCCGCACCTCGACTGCGGCGATCATCCGCACGCCCTCCTCGCGGAGCGGACGGCGGAGCCATCGGACCACTCGGGGGAGCGCTTGGCCCGCGCATTGGTGGCCGCGCGGCCCCTGGGCCACTCGGCCCGCCACGCGGAGCAAATTCCGGCCGCGGTGTCCCGGGGCGCTGACCTGCACCCGATGAAGGCGCCCCGGTTCTTGCTGGTCCAGGGCCACTGCGTGGATACGCTCCAGGAGCGCTGGACGGAGGGCGACTGGCGCGATCCGCGCCACGTTCCACAGAACGCTCAACTGGGCGACCGGCAGGAACACGATCAACAGGGCGTGTCACAGGCGCCTCAACCGTTGTTGGCGCAAGTTCAACCTTCACTTCCGCGACAGGCTGATCCAAGACAGGAATATCCGGTGAAACTGCGACCTGCGCAGGCTTTGGCTCGACTTCAACGCGCTGCTTCTCTTCATGACGTCGAGTCTCAGCATCCAATCGCGCCTGTTCTTCCGTCGCTTGGCGGAGTTGAGACTCGCGAAGCAATCGCTGAGCTTCTTCACGCGATGAGTCTTCCGGGCTTTCAACTTCGCTACGTTTGACGTAGGTGCGCTTCTGCCGTACCTCGACATTGACGGTGGTCTTGGTCTTACCGGCAGCGACAGTAATCTCTTGAACCTTTCGACGTTGCAAGGTGATCTGCTTCGGGGAAGCAGACTCTTCAGCAGTCTCAACTTTGCCATGATTTCGGCGCAAAAAACCAAGCAGCTTCATTTTCTCGGTACTAGTGACCATCTGGTCGGGCCCGCTGAAGCTCATGCCCGCCTCGGCGAGCTGTTCAAGCAGCTTCTCCACTGGCGTGCCGACCATCTTGGCGAGTGAACGTACCGTTACTTCGGACATGTGTATTCCTGAAAATCCAACGACGCCTCAAAGGGCATCTACAAGCAGACAAGTGTAACCCGAGCAGCCACGTATTCGGCGAGCAAAGCAGGCCGAAAACACGGGATTACTCAAACCAATGCTGGCGTGCAGCCATAATCAGCACACCCGCGCGTTCTACGGTCATGCCATCGATGTCGGCAATCTCGTCAACCGCCATTTCCGCCAAGTCATCACGGGTCGCGACGCCACGCGCCGCCAACGCATACGCCAAGGGTTCGTCCATACCCTCAAGAGAGAGCAGATCCTCCGCAGGCTTGTGGTCCTCAATCTCTTCCTCGGCCGCCAAAGCCTCGGTCAGCAGCGCATCACGCGCTCTTGCCCGCAGCTCTTCAACGATATCCTCATCAAATCCGTCAACAGCCAACAACTCCGCGGTCGGCACGTAGGCAATCTCTTCCAAGGTACTGAAACCTTCTGCCACCAAGATGCCGGCAATCTCCTCGTCAACCTCCAGCTTGTCGATAAAGAGCGTGCGCGCTTTACCCTGCTCAGCCTCGCTCTTGGCGGCAACCTGATCCTGAGTCATGACGTTGAGTTGCCAGCCGGTAAGCTTGCTGGCCAGTCGAACATTCTGCCCACCTTTGCCAATCGCCTGAGCCAACTTATCTTCAGCGACCGCGATATCCATCGAGTGACGCTCTTCGTCGACGATGATTGATTGAACTTCAGCTGGCGCCATCGCGTTGATCACGAACTGCGCGGGATTTTCGCTCCAAAGAACAATATCGATACGCTCACCATTGAGCTCGTTCGACACCGCCTGCACGCGTGAACCACGCATCCCGATGCAAGCACCGATAGGGTCCGTACGCGTGTCATGCGCCAGAACAGCAATTTTTGCACGGTCGCCGGGATCTCGGGCTGCCGCCTTGATCTCAACCAGGTTCTGGCCAACCTCAGGTACCTCAAGGCGAAACAACTCCATCATGAACTCAGGAGCCCCTCTGGAGACAAACAACTGCGGGCCGCGCGCTTCCGCGCGAACCTCGGCCAAGTACCCGCGAACGCGATCCCCAGGGCGCAGCACATCACGAGGGATGGATTTTTCCTTAGGAATGAAGGCTTCAGCATTGCCACCCAGATCAATGTAGACGTTACCGCGCTCAACGCGCTTGACGACGCCCGTAATCAACTCACCCACGCGATCCTTATAGGCCTCAACAACCAGACCCCGCTCCGCCTCACGGACACGCTGGACGATGACCTGCTTCGCAGCCTGCGCGGAGATGCGGCCGAAATCCTCGTTGTCGACCTTTTCGAGAACCTGCTCTCCGACTTTTGCATCTTCACGGATATCCACAGCATCCATAAGGCGCAGCTGGCAGTGCGGTGACTCCATCACGACATCATCGGCGACCACTTCGTAGACGCGGAATGTCTCGTAATTGCCGTTACTGCGATTGATCGTTACGCGGATCGAGACATCATCTTCATCGAAGCGTTTTTTGGCCGCAGACGCCAAAGCAGCCTCAAGCGCATCGAATATCACTTCGCGCGCCACACCTTTCTCGTTTGCCACCGCTTCGGCAACCAGCAGAAGATCCTTACTCATTGCTCCATCTCCAGCGAGAACCCGCCTCGCAATCTTGAATTAAACGGTCGATCACGGCTTGGATGGCACCCTGAAAGGGCATGAACCCATTTGTCCGCGACCACACTTCACATGGGGAACCACATAGCAAACCGCCAGCCAAACACTCAGAGTCCAGACGGACGCCTGCCACGAGGCGGCTTCACATCCTCATAAATTGACAACTCGACATCCGTCTCTGATTCATCGGCTCCAGCCTCAACGCCTTGGCCAAATCCTATACGCGCATAGTCAGGAACCAGTCGCGCCTTTTGGATGTTGTCTAACGCTAACCGGTAGTCCGCCCCATCTTGCCGAACAAGCACTGCGGAATCGTCCACAGCGACAATCTCTGCGGTAAAACGACGACGGCCTTCGATCGGCAAGTGCAAAGCAATCTTGGCCTTCTCACCGAGAAACCGCGAAAAATGAGCCGCGCTGAACAGAGGGCGATCAAACCCGGGCGAGGAGACCTCCAGCACATACTGCCCTTCGATCGGATCGTTCACGTCCAGCAACGCACTGACCTCACGACTAACCAAGGCACAATCGTCCACAGTCACGAGCCGATCAGGCGCTTCAATATACAGACGCAACATGCTCCTGTGACTACTCGGCGAATACTCAACGCCAAGCAACTCCAAGCCAAGGTCGCCAATCAAAGGCGATAGCAATGCTTCAATTTCCTGCAGTTTCTGCGACATAGAAAGACATCCCGAACAGCCTGCCGCATCAAATGAAACAGGCACAAAAAAAGGGCGCTCGGCCCTGTCCAATACCACCGGATGTAATGACGAAAACCTTCGCCATGGGCCGCAAAGCGAAAGAGCCTCACTCGGAGGCTCTTTGCACCATTTCTGGTAGCGGGGGCAGGATTTGAACCTGCGACCTTCGGGTTATGAGCCCGACGAGCTGCCAGACTGCTCCACCCCGCATCAGGCAAGCGGCAAGTATACAGTGATTGTCATTTGGCGCAAGCGTTGAGACGCTATTCGAAGACGAATTCAGTGCGTGCCAACCGCGCGCAGACACCAATCGATCAGCGGACTCCAGAACAAGCCCAGCACCAACATCGCCAACCCGTTTGCGCTCAACACCCAACGCAACTGAGTGTCGACGGAGGCCACATGGACTGTGTCCTCGGCAGCATCATCAAAGTACATGACCTTGATGACTCGCAGGTAGTAAAACGCCCCAACGACCGCGAACACTGCAGCGACCAGCGCAAGCCAAAGCATATCGCCTTGGACGGCCGCCTGGATGACAGCCAGTTTGGCCCAG
Organism: Lysobacterales bacterium; assembly: GCA_016718605.1. GTDB lineage: Bacteria > Pseudomonadota > Gammaproteobacteria > Xanthomonadales > Xanthomonadaceae > Aquimonas. The sequence continues at coordinate 246,408 of JADKCY010000001.1, forward strand.
AAGCCAAACAAGGGCGGGAAGCCGGCCAACGAGCCCATCAGAAGCAAAACGATGAAAGCGAACCACGGATGACTTTGGTTGAGGCCACGAAAGTCCTCGATGCGATCAGCCTCAAAGCCGCGACGCGCCATCAATATGACAACGGCAAACGCGCCGACCGACATCAAGGAATAACTAACCGCGTAGAACAGTGCGGCAGCCTGACCTTGACCAGTCCCCGCACTCAAACCCAAAAACAGGAAGCCCACATGTGAAATCGTTGAATAGGCAAGCATTCTCTTGAGGTTGGTCTGCGCAATGGCAACGATGTTGCCAACGGCAAGTGACGCGACCGCCAGCCATGCCATGTATTGCCGCCAGTCGCCCTCCAACCCCGACAAGCCACCATCCAGCACTCGATACGCCATACCAAACGCAGCTAGTTTCGGAGCTGATCCAATGAACGCCGTCACCGCAGTCGGAGCGCCGTGATAAACGTCGGGCAGCCACATATGAAAGGGCGCGGCGCCAAACTTGAATGCGATACCGACGACGACAAACACCATACCGACAAGCAGTAGAGTCCGAGTCTCTCCCGCGTGCGCCGACACGGTTGCAATGGTCTGCAGATCGAGCGAGCCGCTCGCGCCGTACAGCATCGACATGCCGTATAGCAACATCCCCGATGCCAAAGCACCAAGCACGAAGTACTTCATCGCTGACTCGACAGAGTTGCGGTTGTCACGATCCAGCGCGACAAGCGCATACGAAGACAAAGCCAACAACTCAAGTCCGAGGTAAACCGTGATCAAGCTGCCTGCCGAGACAAGAATCATCATGCCAAGCACAGCGAACAAACTCAGGACATAAAACTCGCCCTTGAACAGGGAACGATCAGCCAAGTAGGGTTTGGCGTAAACATAGGCAGCCGCAGTGACCACAAAGATAAACACCTTCAGTAAGTCTGCCACCCCATCACGCACAAACATTCCATTGAAAGCAGTTACCGATTCGCCCGTCGCTACACCACCGCGCAAAGTGAGAATCACCGCAGCGACCAGAACTAACAGTGAAAGAAAATGCGTGAGTCCGCGCCTGGCATCACTGATGAACAGATCCAGCAACAACAGAAGACAGGCTGCACTGAGGACAAATATCTCGGGCAGCAGGGGAGCCAATTCAGACAGGGAGAACATTCGTGATCCTCGCTTACAGCTTGCTGGCGGCGAGTTGCGCCGCGAGTTGGGCGATGGATGCGTCCATCAGGTCAGTCAACGGCTTCGGGTAGATACCAAATGTCAACACCGCCAGCGCGAACAAAGTCAACACAAAGGCTTCGTTGAACCTCACGTCCTTCAGTGCCGCAACTTGCGGATTCGCAACCTCGCCAAACAACACCCGTTTGACCAGCCATAGGGTGTACGCCGCACCGATGATCAAGGTCAATCCTGCGCCGGCAGCAACCCAAGGGCTGTACTGGAACGCAGCAAGGATCACCATGAACTCACCGACGAAACCTGATGTCCCCGGCAAGCCACTGTTTGCCATCGCGAACAGCACCATGAAGACCGCGAACCATGGCATGACGTTGGCGACGCCACCATAGTCCTTGATCTGCCTCGTGTGCATTCGGTCGTATACCACCCCCACGCACGAGAACATGGCACCTGAAATAAAGCCGTGCGAGATCATTTGAACCATCGCACCCTGCAAGCCCAGAAGTGCTGCGTCTTGCTGTCCTTGCCGGATCAATGCAAAAGCGATGAACGAGCCCATCGTCACAAAGCCCATATGCGAGATCGACGAATAGGCGATCAGCTTTTTCATGTCCTCCTGCACCAGCGCGACCAAACCGACATAGATCACCGCAATCAAACTCATCGCAATCAACAACCAAGCGAATTCAGCCCCCGCATCTGGCGTGATTGGCAGCGAAAATCGAAGGAAACCGTAGCCGCCAATCTTCAGCATGATGGCCGCCAGAATCACTGATCCTGCGGTGGGCGCCTCGACATGTGCATCCGGCAACCAGGTATGCACTGGAAACATTGGCACCTTCACGGCAAAAGCCGCGAGAAACGCGAAAAAGAGCCACATCTGCTCGGTGCTGCTCAATTTCAGGACGTAAAGATCAGCCAACTGGAAGCTGCCACCCTTGAGATAAAGGTAGATCAGTCCAACCAGCATGAAGACCGAACCAAGGAAGGTGTATAGGAAGAACTTCAAGGATGCATAGACGCGACGCGTACCACCCCACACACCAATGATAATAAACATGGGAATCAGCATGGCCTCGAAGAACACGTAAAACAGCATCGCGTCCAAGGCACAAAAGACACCCACCATCAAACCTTCAAGGATCAAAAGCGCGGCATAAAACTGGTGAACCCGCTCATCTACCGATCCCCATGCGCCCACCAGCACCAGCACCGATGTAAACGCCGTGAGCATAACCAGTGCCACCGAGATGCCGTCGACACCTAAGTGATAACGGATGTTGAATGCCTCGATCCAACTGTAATTTTCAACAAGTTGCATGCTTGCATCTGCGGCGTCGAAGCCGGTATACAAAGGAACAGTCGTCGCCAAGGTGATGAGCGCGATCAGTAACGCGAACCAGCGCGCCGCATTGGCGCGCTCGGCACCAAATAGCAGCGTTGCGAAGCCACCAAAGAGGGGAAGCCAGATCAACAGGCTCAGAAGTGAAGAGTTAACGGGCATCGTCTAATCCCAGTAGCACAGGCAATCGCGCTCAAGCGCGCAGGGTCCAAATGAGAGAGCCCAACAGGGCAATCAGTCCGAGAATCATCGCGAACGCGTAGTGGTACATCCGCCCAGACTGAATTTGACGCAACAAGCTCGCGGACCAACCAACCAACTGGGCCGAACCATTCACCGCGATCCCGTCGATCAATGCGACGTCGCCTCGCTTCCAGAACACTCGGCCAAGCCACAGACTTCCACGTGCAAAGACCGCCTGATAGAGGTCGTCAACACCATATTTGTTCTCGAGCACTCGAACCGGCAATTCAAATGCTGCGCGGAGACGAGCCGGTAGTACGGGGTTGATCAGGTACAGATAGCTGGCCGCTGCAAACCCAGCAAATGCCAGCCAGAACGCAGGCGACGCATAGAAGTGCATCCCGAAGGCCAGCGGCCCGTGGAAATACTCCTCCTTGACTGCTGCCAAGGTGTCGTGCGCTGGCAACACCTGGATCGCAGCAGCGAAATAGTCGCCAAACACCATCGGGCCAACGGTAAAAAATCCGATCAGCATCGAGGGTATCGCCAACAAAACCAAGGGCAGCGTCACCACCCATGGTGACTCATGCGGTTGATGTGCATGTCCATCACTGTGGGCATGGTCTCCATGCGAATCTGCATGATGGTGAGCATCGACGTGCCGGAAGCGCTCCTCGCCGTGAAAAGTCAGATACAACAGGCGGAAGCTGTAGAAGCTGGTGATGAACACGCCGAGCAAAACCGACCACATCGCATATTGCTGAACCCAGCCGCCGTGATGAGCCGCCGTTTCTGCCGCAAGAATGATGCTGTCCTTGGAGTAGTACCCCGAGAAAAACGGCGTGCCGACCAAAGCCAGTGTGCCAATCAAGGAAGTGATCCAGGTGATGGGCATGTACTTGCGCAGACCACCCATCCTGCGCATGTCCTGCTCGTGATGCATCCCGATGATGACCGAGCCGGCAGCAAGGAACAGCAACGCCTTGAAGAAGGCATGCGTCATCAGATGGAACACCGCGCCAGCGTATGCCGAAACACCAAGTGCAACTGTCATGTAGCCCAACTGGGATAGCGTCGAATAGGCCACCACACGTTTGATGTCGTTCTGCACCACACCGATCAGACCGGTGAAAAGCGCCGTCGTCGCACCGATGAACAACACAAACGCCAGCGCCGTTTCCGACATCTCGAAAAGCGGCGACATTCTCGCCACCATGAAAATGCCTGCAGTCACCATGGTCGCTGCGTGAATCAGCGCAGAAATCGGCGTGGGGCCTTCCATCGAGTCTGGCAACCAGACGTGCAGAGGCACTTGCGCCGACTTACCCATCGCGCCAACAAAAAGGGCGATGCAAATGAAGGTTGGCACAGACCAACCCGCGCCCGGCCAGATGTCGACGGTACTCGCCGCAATGCTGGGCGCATTTTGGAATGCGGTGGCGTAATCCAGTGTTCCAAGCCAGTACAGCACCCCGGCGATGCCGAGCAGGAAACCGAAATCGCCCACGCGATTGACCAGAAATGCCTTCATGTTGGCGAAGATCGCACTGGGTCGCTTGAACCAGAAACCGATCAGCAAGTACGACACCAAACCGACCGCTTCCCAGCCGAAAAACAACTGCAGGAAGTTGTTGCTCATCACCAACATCAGCATCGAAAACGTGAACAGCGAGATGTAGCTGAAGAAGCGTTGGTAACCGGGATCATCATGCATGTAGCCAATGGTGTAGACATGCACCAACAGGGACACGAAAGACACCACCACCATCATCATCGCGGTCAGCTTGTCCACCAGAAAGCCGACATGCGCCGAATAGCCGCCAATCTCGAACCAGGTGTATAGATTTTGGTTGAAGATCGGCGCCTGTTCGTAAACCAACTGATACAGGACCTGGATCGACAGGCCGCACGACAGCGCAACGCCGAGGATCGTCACCCAGTGAGCCCCTGCACGCCCCACCTGACGTCCAAACAAGCCGGCAATCACAGCGCCAAACAACGGCGCCAGCGCAGCTGTCAGCAAAACGTTCTGACTGATCACTGCAGCCCTCCATTCACAAAAATCGCGTGTCTGCGCATCGTCGTTATCCCTTCATCGAGTCGATATCATCGACGTTGATGCTGCGGCGACTACGGAACAGCGTCACCAAGATGGCAAGACCGATCGCTGACTCGGCAGCAGCAACGGTAAGGATGAAAAAAACGAACACCTGACCCGCAGGATCACCCAGATGCCGCGAGAACCCCACGAAATTGATATTCACCGCGAGCAGCATCAACTCGATCGCCATCAGCAGAACGATAATGTTTTTCCGGTTGGCAAAAATGCCCGCCACACTGATGGCGAAAAGAATCGCGCCTACGGTGAGGAAGTGACCAAGCGTGATCATTGCCGCCCCTCCTGCCGCTCAGACGGCATCTTCAGGATACGGATACGATCTTCCTTGCGAACTTGCACCTGACGCGTTGGATTCTGGTGTTTGACCCCCGTCCGCTGACGCAGCGTCAACATGATCGCCGCAATGATTGCCACGGTCAGGATCACGGCCGCCAGCTCGAACGGCAGCAGGTAGTCTGTAAACAGCGCATGACCAATCCACTCCGTATTGCTCATTCCACCCATCAAGGCGGGATCTGCTGGCAACGAACCCTGCCCCTTGCCGACCCCAATCAGCGCGAGCATCTCCAGCCCCATGACGATGGCTACAACCAGCGCCACGGGTAAGTAATTTGAAAGTCGGCCGCGATTGGGCACCGACTGAATATCCAGCATCATGACCACGAAGAGGAACAACACCATGACGGCGCCCACATAAACCAGCACCAACGCGATGCCAAGAAACTCCGCCTCGGCGAGCAGCCAAAGGCAGGCCGTACTGAAAATGTCAGTACGAGAAAGAGCACCGCGTGAACGGGATTTTTCACACTGACAACCGCCAACGCGGACATCACTGTGATGGCGGCAAAAGCATAGAACGCTAGCAACTCGAAACTCATGATCGAAGGGCTCCAGCAATGAGGTACCTATGCTCAGCGGTAAGCAGAGTCATGGGCTTTGCGCTCGGCAATTTCAGACTCCAGACGGTCACCAATGGCCAGCAGCTGCGCCTTGGAAAGCACGTTCTCGCCGCGCTTTTCAAAGTGATATTCGTGGATATGCGTCTCAACAATGGAATCCACCGGACAGGACTCCTCACAGAACCCGCAGAAAATGCACTTGAACAAATCGATCTCGTAGCGCGTGGTGCGACGTGATCCGTCCTCGCGCTGCTCGGAGTCGATCGTGATGGCCAGCGCCGGGCAGACTGCTTCACACAACTTGCAGGCGATGCATCGCTCTTCGCCATTGGGGTAACGACGTAGCGCGTGCAGACCGCGAAAGCGCGGCGACTGCGGGATTTTCTCGAACGGATAATTGACCGTGTAGTTCGGCTTGAAAAAGTAACGCAAGGTTAGCCAGAGGCCCTGCAGCAGTTCGATCAGCAGCAAACTCTTGAGGTAGGAAAAAATACGGCTCATGGGCGTGCTCAAGCTCCTGCAACGAACCATTCAGCGTGCACGGCCAAAGCCGCAACGAGAATCCAGACGATAGTGATCGGAATGAACACCTTCCAGCCGAGCCGCATGATCTGGTCATAGCGATAGCGCGGAAAGCTGGCGCGGAACCAGACATAACAAAAGGCAAAGAACAATGCTTTGAGCATCAACCAGCCAATGCCAGGCAAGGCCAACCAGCTATCGGTGAAGCCTTGAAACGGCGACAGCCAACCGCCCAGGAACATGATCGCCGCCAGGAAGCTGATCAAAATCATGTTGGCGTACTCGGCCAAGAAAAACACCGCGAAGGCAGCACCCGAGTATTCGACGTGAAAACCTGCGACGATTTCAGACTCGCCCTCTGCGACGTCAAACGGCGCACGATTGGTCTCTGCAACCCCCGCTATGAAGTAGATCACAAACAGTGGCAACAGCGGCAACCAGAACCACTCAAAAGGTCCCGCATTGCCTTGCTGGGCTCGGACGATCTCGGTGAGGTTGAGGCTACCCGCCGCAACCAGTACACCGACCAACGCAAAACCCATCGCGATTTCGTAGCTCACCACCTGCGCAGCCGAGCGCATTGCGCCAAGGAACGCGTACTTGGAGTTGGAGGCCCACCCCGCAAGGATGACGCCATACACGCCCATTGAGGTCATCGCCAACAGATACAACAAGCCCGCATTGGTGTTTGCCAGCACCATGCCATCCTCGAATGGCACCACCGCCCAAGCCGCAAACGCCGGACCAATGGCAAGAATCGGCGCAAGTCGATACAGAAAGCCGTTCGCACTGCTCGGCGTAATCACCTCTTTGAACAACAACTTGAAGGTGTCAGCGAAAGGCTGGATCCAGCCGATGCCAAAAACACGACCGACAAACACAGGACCTTGGCGGACATGCATCCAGCCGATCACCTTGCGCTCGAACAAGGTGAACATGGCGACAGCGATGATCAACGGCAGCGTGATCGTCACGATCTTGATCATGGTCCAGACCAACAGTCCGAACACGCCAAAACTCAGAAAGAACTCGCGAAGGCCGTCAACGATAGAGGCAATCAATGGAAACATGGCTCAGACCTTCTCGATGCTCAGCGTGCCGGATGGACTCAGGGGCGCGGTCGCGGAATGACCTCGCTCGATCCAGACACTACCGCGCGGCACACGCGTGCTGAAGCCCACCGGCAAGGTGGCAGCGCCGTTGGCATCCCTCACACGCACTGCGACGCCTTGCGACAACCCCAATGCCAGCGCATCGGCAGGATTGATGATCGCGGCGGGTTCCTTCGCCAATGTATGCGCCAGCAAAGGTGAAGCGCGCCGGACGGTCGGGTCGACGCGATAGACAGGCCAAGTGACGACACGCTCGAAACCGCTCTCCGCAGCGACTTCCGCCGCCAAGCCAGCACCCGTGACCGGCAAACTACGCTGAATGCTTGCACGCAACATGTCCACGTCGACGGCGGAGCAACCTTGCAAGCCCAGGCGTTCACCCAATGCCCGCAGCAGTTTCCAGCCTGGGCGCGCATCACCGGGGGCTTTGGCAGACGCACGCGCTTGCTGACAGACATCGTCCACATTGACCAGACTGCCATCAATCTCCGGCAGCAGCGCCAGTGGCAGAATCACATGGGCGGCACGTTTCAGGGTTTCGGTCAGGTAGGCCGAGAATGCAACAACGGCATCCGCCTTTTGCAGCGCACGCAATGCGAGCGTGCTGTCAGCCAAATCAAGATCGGGCTCCAGCCCATAGAGAACGTAGCCCTTGCGGGGCGCAGACAACATGCTCTGGGCATTCAAGCCCGTGGGCAGCAGTCCGATTTGTGCCAAGCCCAGTGAGTTCGCCCCCTGCGAGAGTGCGTTGACGCGCGCGCCGGTTTTTTCCGCGATGGTGCGGACAACTAGCCGCAGCCACGACGCCTGCGCATGCATGCGAACGCCCTCACCCAACATGATCAAGGAGTTAGCATCACTCTGCAGATGCTGGGCGATCATGCGAACGCGGTCATCCGCCGACAACGCAGCGGCACGCGCGCGGATCGCCTCAGGCCAGTTTGACGTCTCAACCCCTACCGCCAATGCAAGCGCAATGACTGCATCGACCATCGCCGATGGCTTGACGACAACGCGCTCGCACAGTTCGAAGTTGAACTCAAAATCAACCGGATTGATCGCAACGAGCTTGGCACCGCGTTTCCATGCTTTGCGGACGCGATGCCCCAGCAAGGGAGCCTCAAGACGTGGGTTGCAGCCCAACAACAGAATCGTACTGGCACGCTCAATCTCGGCAAGCGGCATCTCGAAAGCCTCTGCAACCGGCGCATCCGCAAAATCGAGGGTGTCCAATCGATGATCGATATGCCCGCAACCGAGACCCGACGCAACACGCATCAGCAGCGCACCCTCTTCCAATGTGGTCGACGGATGCACCAGCACCCCGAGGTCGTCTCCTGAGATCGATTTCAGTGCGATAGCAGCCTTTGTGATCGCTTCATCCAGACTGACATGCCTCCACTCAGCACCATCGCGAACCCAAGCCGCTCGTGCGCGATCATCACTCTGCAATGCAGCATGGCTGTAGCGATCTCGGTCTGACAACCAGCTTTCGTTGATTGTCTCGTTGTCACGCGGCACGCTGCGCATTACCTCGCCACGCCGGGTATGAAGATAGAGATTGGAACCTAGCGGGTCGTGGTAGCCAAGCGACTCTTTGGCAGTGAGCTCCCAAGCACGGGCGCGAAAACGGAAGGGCTTGTTGGTCAAGGCGCCAACCGGGCAAACATCGATAAGGTTGCCCGACAATTCGCTTTCGATGCTCTTGCCAATGTAGGTGCCGATTTCGGTGCGATCGCCTCGCCCCATGGTACCGAGTTCGTGCGTGCCCGCGATCTCGCTGATAAAACGGACACAACGCGTGCAGTGAATGCAACGTGTCATATCTGTCGCCACCAACGGACCGATATCCTCGTCGGAGACAACGCGTTTTCCCTCGTTGTAACGACTCACCGAGCGACCATAGCCCATCGCCACATCCTGCAACTCGCATTCGCCACCCTGATCGCAGATTGGGCAATCCAGCGGGTGATTGATCAGCAGAAACTCCATCACGTTCCGCTGAGAATCCAACGCCCGCTTGGTCTGCGTGAAAACTTTCATACCTTCCATTACCGGCGTCGCACAGGCGGGCGCCGGCTTCGGCATCTTTTCAACGTCAACCAGACACATGCGACAATTCGCCGCGATCGGCAGTTTTTCGTGATAGCAGAATCGCGGAATCGGGATGCCGGCCTTGTCAGCAGCCTGCACAATCATGGATCCTTTCGGGGCCTGCAATACGACGCCATCAATCTCGATATTCACCATATCCGGCGCGATATTTTGCGAGGTGGGCGCAGCGCTCATGCCGCCACTCCAAACTGATCATCGACCATCGAACGGCCATGGGTGACGTAGTATTCAAACTCATGCCAGAACTGCCGCAAGAAGCCCTGCACCGGCCACGCGGCCGCCTCACCAAAGGCGCAAATTGTATGACCTTCAATTTGGCCAGCAGCAGCTTTGAGCATGTGGACGTCGTCCATACTGCCCTGACCGGCAACAATCCGATTGAGCACGCGATTCATCCATCCGGTGCCTTCGCGACAAGGCGTGCACTGACCACAGCTCTCTTGGTAATAAAACTGCGAGATTCGGCGACAAGCTTTGACCATGCACGTTGTTTCGTCCATGACAATCACAGCGCCCGATCCAAGACCGGAGCCTGCCTTTTGCAATGCGTCATAGTCCATGGTTAACCCCATCATGATGTCTGCGGGCAAGATTGGCATTGAGGACCCTCCCGGGATCACAGCCTTTAGCTTGCGGCCGCCGCGCACACCACCTGCCATCGCCAACAAGTCCTTGAAGGGTGTCCCCAAGCGAATTTCGAAGTTGCCTGGATTGCTGACATGTCCTGACACCGAGAACACCTTCGGTCCACCGTTATTGGGTTTTCCCAAATTGAGGAACCACTCAGCGCCATTGCGGATGATGGCGGGAACCGAGGCATATGTTTCGGTATTGTTGATGGTCGTTGGTCGACCATAGAGACCAAAATTGGCGGGGAAAGGTGGCTTGTAGCGAGGCTGACCTTTCTTGCCTTCCAGCGATTCCATCAGTGCCGTTTCTTCGCCACAAATATAGGCACCCGCACCCAGTGCAGCGTAGATATCGATATCTACGCCAGAATCCAGTACGTTTTTCCCGAGCCAGCCGTGCGCGTACGCTTCTTTCAGCGCCTCCTCGAAATGTTCGAACGGCTCGTGATGAAACTCGCCGCGCAGGTAGTTGTAGGCCACTGTAGAACCTGTGGCGTAGCACGCGATCGCCAGACCTTCGATCACGGCATGTGGGTTAAATCGCAGAATGTCGCGGTCTTTACAAGTGCCTGGCTCGGATTCGTCCGAATTACAAAGAATGTACTTCTGCCCCGGCGCGCTGCGCGGCATGAAGCTCCACTTCAAACCCGTCGGAAACCCCGCTCCGCCACGCCCACGCAGGCCACTCTTCTTGACCTCGTCAATGACTTGGTCTTGCGGGATCTTCTCAGTCACCACCTTGCGAAGCGCCTGATAGCCACCCACCTTGAGGTAGTTCTCGTAGGACCACGGCTTATCGAAATGCAGCGTGGTATAGACGACGTTGTGCTCTTGTGGCTGCGGTCCGTAGGCCATGCGTAGCTCCCTGTACCCAATGTGCCAGCCCTATCAGACTGACGCCTGCAAGCGCGAAAGCGCGCTCAGCAGTGACTATTTCAATGCATCAAAAATGGCGTCCATCGACTGCACTGTCAGCTTCTCGTGATAGTGACCATTCACCACCATCATGGGAGCACCGCAGCAGGCTGCCAAGCATTCTTCCTCTCGCTTCAAATAAACACGGCCGTCGGCAGTGCTCTCTCCAAGCTTGATTCCCAACTTGCGTTCAGCATGCGCAACCAAATCCTCCGCGCCATTCAGCCAGCAACTGATGTTGGTACAAATCGCTACGTTGTTGCGGGCAACCTGGTTGAGCTCAAACATCGAATAGAAGGTTGCGACCTCATAGGCCCAGACGGATGGCAGCCCGAGGTAATCGGCAACCGCCGCAATCAATGGGTCGGAAAGCCAGCCATGGTTTTGTTCCTGCGCTGCCATCAACGCCTGAATCAGTGCGGATCGTTTGCGTTCAAGCGGAAATTTGCTGACCCAATGGTCGATATGCTGACGCGTGGCCTCCGATAGGACCAGTAGCGGGTCCACTTGCTGGACGGCGTCAAAGTTGCCGCGCGCTTTCATCGGTCTATCTCCCCGAACACGACGTCATAGGTGCCGATCATGGCCACGACGTCTGCCAGCATGTGCCCACGCACCACCGAATCCATCGACGACAAATGCGCAAAACCCGGCGCACGCAACTTCACGCGAAACGGCTTGTTGGAACCATCCGAGATGATATAGGCACCGAATTCGCCCTTCGGCGCTTCCACAGCAGCATAGACCTCACCGGGTGGCACACAATAGCCCTCGGTAAACAACTTGAAGTGATGAATCAAGGCTTCCATGTCGTCCTTCATTTCACTACGGGACGGCGGCGCAACTTTGTAGTTCTGCAACATGACCGGGCCGGGATTGGCACGCAACCATTTGCTGCACTGCTGGATAATCCGAGTACTTTGGCGCATCTCTTCGACACGAATGAGATATCGGTCGTAGCAATCTCCGTTGACGCCAACGGGAATGTCAAAATCCACTTCCGCGTACTTGGCATAGGGTTGCTTTTTGCGCAAATCCCAAGCCACGCCGGAGCCGCGCAGCATCGGTCCGGTCATACCCCATGCCATCGCATGCTCGGGCGATACCACGCCAATACCGACTGTGCGCTGTTTCCATATCCGATTTTCGGTCAGCAGCGTCTCGTATTCGTCGATCTTGCTGTAGAAATCGGCACAAAAAGCATCAAGGAAATCCAACATTGATCCCTCGCGCCATTCGTTGCGACGTTTGAGATCTTTGCCCTTGGTCCAGGGTGACTCACGATACTTCGGCATGCGATCCGGCAAATCGCGATAAACCCCGCCTGGCCGGTAATACGCCGCGTGCATGCGCGCGCCCGAAACCGCCTCATAGCAGTCCATCAGCTCTTCACGCTCACGGAAGGCATACAAAATGATCGCCATGGCACCCAGATCAAGTCCGTTGGACCCGATCCACATCAAATGGTTTAGCACCCGCGTGATTTCATCGAACATCGTGCGAATCCACTGCGCACGTTCGGGGGCGTCAAGTTCCAGCAAACGCTCAATGGCGCGCACATAGGCGTGCTCGTTACACATCATCGAGACGTAATCAAGACGATCCATATAGCCAATCGATTGATTGAACGGCTTGCTTTCGGCCAGCTTCTCTGTCCCTCGGTGCAAGAGTCCCACATGGGGATCGGCACGAACCACAATTTCACCATCCAATTCCAGCACCAACCGAAGCACACCGTGCGCGGCCGGATGCTGCGGACCGAAGTTCATCGTGTAATTGCGAATTTCTTGCATGGTCAATTGCCCTGCCCTGCAGCAGATTCCGAGCGCGCCTGTTCGTAGCGCGAATCCTTGCGGACGACACGAGGCACACCAACGCGCGGGTCAATCGTGACTGGCTCGTAGACAACCCTGCCTTTCTCTGGATCGAATCGCACTTCCACATTGCCGATGAGCGGGAAATCCTTGCGGAACGGATGACCGACAAAACCATAGTCGGTCAGAATTCGGCGCAGATCCGGATGACCTTCGTAAATGATCCCAAAAAGATCGAAGGACTCGCGTTCAAACCAGTTCGCACCCGGCCAAATTTCAGTCACTGACGGCACGATGGGCAATGCATCATCGGCAGCAAACGTGCGCAATCTCAGCCGCTTGTTGTAGTGCAGGGAGAGCAAATGAATGATCGATGCAAATCGCTTGGGACTGGCATCCGCCTGTGGGCGGTCTTCCCAACGGAATCGGCCAGCGCCGAGACCCTCAACACCGCGCGAAAAACCCTCCGAGCTGACATCAGAGGTATCCCATTCGACCTGACCAAAACTCAAGTAGTCGACGCCACAAACGTCGATCAGTTGCTCGAATCGAAACTCGGCATCGTCCCTGAGCACTCTGGCAACGTCAGTGAGATCGCCTGCAGCCACCTCCAGCGTCAGTTCGCCAAATGCCTCGCCAATCTCGTATCGACCTTCGAAACGATGATGTAGCCGGTCCAAAAAACTCAGGGGTTCGTCAGCCATGGTCAGCGCGCAATAGTGTTGGTTCGACGGATTTTTTTCTGCAGCTGCAGAATCCCGTAGATCAGTGCTTCGGCCGTCGGTGGACATCCGGGAACATAGACATCGACAGGCACAACACGGTCGCACCCGCGCACAACCGAATAGGAGTAATGATAGTAACCACCACCATTGGCACAGCTGCCCATGGAAATGACCCACTTCGGGCCGGGCATCTGGTCGTAGACTTTACGCAGGGCGGGGGCCATCTTGTTCACCAAGGTTCCCGCAACAATCATGACGTCCGATTGGCGTGGTGACGGGCGAAAGATCACGCCGTAACGATCAAGATCCAAGCGAGACATGCCGGAATGCATCATTTCGACGGCACAGCAGGCCAAACCAAAGGTCACCGGCCACATCGAGCCGGTACGCGCCCAATTGATCAATGCATCGACCGAGGTAGTAACAAAGCCGCGCTCAAGCAGCGGGTTGTCTCCCTCCGGTCGCAGAATGTCATCCAAGCGACCGATTGGCTCAGGATTGTGGAAATACTGACTCACTCCCATTCCAGCGCCCCTTTCTTCCACTCGTAGATGAAGCCAATCACCAGAATGCCGAGAAATATCGCCATCGCGACTAGCGCGGTTACGCCGATGTCCTTGAACACCAAAGCCCAGGGGAACAGAAAGGCAATTTCAAGATCGAAGACAATGAACAGGATAGCGACCAAGTAATAGCGCACATCAAACTTCATGCGCGCGTCTTCGAAGGCCTCGAAACCACATTCGTAGGGAGAGAGCTTTTCGCTGTCAGGCGAACTCGGCCCCAGAAAGGAACCAGCAACCAGCAGGGTCACGCCGATCGCAACAGCAACGAACAAGAACAGCAGTATCGGAAGATACTCAGCCAGCACGCCGTCACCTCCGCGCCCTCTGGCGCATCAGCAGAGCGCGCATGATCATGGCGCCCGATATCGCATGAGTGGTGCCCAGGGCGGGACTCGAACCCGCACAGCTTACGCCGCTACCCCCTCAAGATAGTGTGTCTACCAATTCCACCACCTGGGCAAGGGATTCATCGTCTGCGAGGCCAAAACTGACCTAGCGAAACGACCGGATTATTGTATCAGGCCGCTCGCGTTTGGAGTGCTATTCCGAAGGAGATTTCTGCGCTTCGGACTCGACTTCCGTTGCGGTCGCTGTTGCTGCGGCATCCACCGCTTCGACCGCCGTCGCCTGCGGAACATCCTCAGCATCAGCAGCAACATCTGGTGCTGAAACGGGCAGATCAGATTCGACCACTGGAGCTGGAGCCGCAACCGGGACCGCACCCATAACACCGAGATCATCCGCAGCACTCTTGCCGCCGCGACTAGCATAGACCGCCATACCCAAGCTGATCACAAAGAAAAGCGTCGCGAGAACGGCAGTCGACTTGGACAGGAAGTTCGCTGCACCACGTGCACCAAATACAGTACCCGATGCACCAGAACCAAACCCAGAACCTGCCGCGGCACCAGCACCGCGCTGCAACAGGATCATCACAATCATTGCTACCGATACCAGAACGTACAGGATGTTGGCCAGAGTCAGCATATTCGGAACGAACCCAAGAGATCAGAGAGGTTTGGCAGCTGCAACGATGGCAAGAAAATCCGCGACCACCAACGACGCACCACCAATCAAACCGCCATCAATATCGCGCTGGGCAAAGATGTCCGCCGCGTTTGATGGCTTGACGCTGCCACCGTAGAGGATGACCAGCGAGTCCGCCATCTTAGCATTGACCGCACGAAATTCGCTACGCAGCCATGCATGGACTTCCTGCGCTTGGGCGGCCGAGGCGGTCTTTCCCGTACCTATGGCCCACACGGGTTCATAGGCCAAGACTATGCCATCCAGACCGCCAAGATCCTCCAGCAACGGCGCAATCTGCTGCTGCAAAACCCATTCGGTGCGACCAGCCTCGCGCTCCTCAAGCGTCTCGCCGACGCAGACGATTGGCTGCAATCCTGCAGCGGCGGCAACACGCGTCTTGTCCGCGACCAGTCGTGAGCTTTCCGCATGGTACTGACGCCGTTCGCTGTGCCCGACAATACATGCAGTAGCCCCGACATCGCGCAACATGGCCGCAGAAATCTCCCCAGTGAAGGCGCCTTCCGCATGCAGATCGACGTCCTGCGAACCGAAGCCCAGTCCCCCCGCCGACGCGCGAGCAATCAGCTCGGCCAGGTAGACCAAGGGCGGGCAAATCAGGACATCAACGCCCGCGATATCGGCGCTCATGAGCGCATCGACCAGAGCCGCCGAACTTGCCCGGTTGCCATTGAGCTTCCAGTTACCTGCCACCATCGGTTTGCGCATCGCTGATCCTCCGCACTCGGTCGAAAGTTTGATCAAATCTGAGTCCCCAGCCAGCATGATCGCAGAGTTTGCAGGCACACTGCGCGCTCAACCACGAAGAGCACCTCAAGATGTCGCAACCGACCCACTATCTCCTGATCACGGGCGCCTCTGCAGGCATCGGCACTGCCCTCGCCCGGGAATACGCCAAGCGGGGGCAGGCGCTGATCCTATTGGCGCGACGCAAGGATCGCTTGCAAGCGCTGCGCGACGAACTGTCCGCGCAGGTGCCCTGCGAAATTCTGGTTGCCGATCTGGCTGATCCCGAAGCTCCCCGACGAATCGTTGATATGCTCCAGCAGAATCAATGGCTGGTCCGCGGACTAGTTAACAACGCGGGCTACGGCCTACCCGGAAAATTCCATGCCCCCAGCTGGGAAGACCATGCGCGCTTTCTGCAAGTCATGGTGACGAGTGTTTGTGAATTGACCTGGCGACTGCTCCCCGAGATGCAGGCGCGCAGAGATGGGGAAATACTCAACGTCGCCTCCCTCGCGGGACACGTTCCCGGCTCTGCAGGGCATACCCTGTATGCCGCATCGAAGGCTTTCATGATCAAGTTCAGCGAATCACTGGCCTTGGAGAACGGCGCACTTGGCATCAAGGTTTGTGCGCTGTGTCCGGGCTTTACCTACTCCGAATTCCATGATGTCACCGGGACCCGCTCGCAGGTTGCCCAAATGCCAAGTTGGATGTGGATGCATGCAGAAGACGTCGCGCGTCAGGGCATCGATGCCTTACGCCAAGGTCGCGTCGTGTTCGTGCCGGGCAAAATCAATCGTATGATCAAGGCGCTCACCCAGATGTTGCCTGATCGCTGGATGCTGGCGCTGGTACAACGCCAGTCGAAGAACTTTCGCGCCATTCACGATTGAGTGCATTCAAACGCGCCACCGAAGACACCCGCGCCGACCAAATGCCATGCGCGCGCGGCCACCATCTGAAAACCGCGCAATACCGCGCTGTCGCAGACCCCAGTCCACGCTGCGTTCGACGCTTAGATCAGCTTGATCTCGCGAAGTCGCTCCAGCAAATACTCATGGGCAGTGATCGCCGTGGGGTAGCGATCCGGGTTTTCCGCGCTGACACATTGCGACAGCGTCTTGATCAGATAGTCCGGATTGGGGTGCAGGAAGAACGGCGTCGAGTAGCGCGGCTTGCGCGCTGCCTCACCCGGAGGATTGACGACCCGATGGGTGGTCGACGGGTACACATGATTGCTCAGGCGCTGCAGCATGTCGCCGATGTTCACCACGATGGTGTCGGCGTCAGCAGTAAACGCGACCCACTCACCTTTGCGGGACAGCACTTCAAGACCTGCCGCACTGGCACCGACCAGCAGGGTGATGAAGTTGATGTCCTCATGCGCTCCGGCGCGCACATTCGGCACGTCGGGCGCGGTGATCGGCGGATAATGAATCGGTCGCAGGATCGAATTGCCGAACTGCGTCTTGTCGGCAAAGAAGTTCGCAGGCAAATCGATGTGCAACGCAAGCGCCGACAACATCTTGGCGCCCAGCGCATCCAGCGATTGATACAGCGCGTACCCGACACGCTGAAACTCGGCAATCTCTTTCGGCCAGAGGTTCGGCGGCATCACATCGGCATATTGGGAATCGGCGGGCAACTCGCGACCGATGTGATAGAACTCCTTCAGATCGGGATATTTGGAATCCTTGGCTGTTTCGACGCCAAATGGCGTGTAGCCGCGTGCGCCGCCCTTGCCCGCAAGGTGATATTGCATCTTCACTTCGGTCGGTAGTGCAAAGAAGGCATGAAACGCCGCATACGCCGCATCAATGTCGGTTTGACTGATCGCGTGACCACGGATGCCACAGAAGCCCCATTCCCGATAGGCAGCACCCAATTCGGCCACAAAGGCGTCACGATCAGAATCAAAACGACGAATATCCAGGGTGGGAATCTGACTCATGGCGAGATCTCATTGTTGAATGCCACGTTTGAGGCGCAGCGGAAAAGATTTGCAGATCGTCTCAGGCTGCTGCGTGTACGGCGGCCGACAATGAACTCAGGACAGAATCCAGCAGTGCTTGTTCATCGGCTTCAACCGTGATGCGGACGACAGGTTCGGTCCCGGAAGGCCGCAACACCAGACGACCACGACCACGCAAACGCTCTTCAGCAAGCGCAGCCGCCTCGCGCACAGCCACAGAATCCAGTGGTTTGCTGCCAGCGTCGATTCGCACGTTGATGGTCTGCTGAGGCACGCGCATGACCGCTGCTTTCAGTTGGGCCAGCGTCTGGCCCGACCGGCGAATGGCCTGTAGAACCTGCAGGGCGCTCACGATACCGTCACCAGTGCTGGCGCGATCGAGAACGAGTAGATGCCCCGATGCCTCGCCGCCCAGCACCGCGCCACATTCAATCAATTGCTGATGCACATAGCGGTCACCCACCTTGGCACGCGAAAAATCGATACCCTGATGCTGGAAGGCCCGCTCAAGTCCATAGTTGCTCATCAATGTGCCAACCACGATTTTCGGCTTGTTGCCCATTGCGGCACGATCCATCGCCAGCACGTAAAGCAGCTCATCGCCATCCACGACGCTGCCATCTGCATCAACAAACAGGACCCGGTCACCATCACCGTCGAAGGCAATGCCAAGATGGGTGCGCCCCTGCTGGACCCGTTGCTGCAGGGCCGCCAAGTGCGTCGAGCCGCAACCCGCATTGATATTCAGACCATCCGGTTCCGCACCAATGACGATCAACTCGGCACCTAGCTCCCGGAACAGCTGCGGCGCAATCTGATAGTTGGCGCCATTGGCACAATCCATCGCAATGCGCATTCCGCGCAGACTGAAGTCCTCACTGACCGTCGACTTGCAGAACTCCGCATAACGCGCCGCAGCGTCGCTGACTCGACTCGCTTTTCCGAGCGCCTCCGATGCGACCGTACTGAATGGCTCATCGAGCGCGGACTCAATCGCGTGTTCGGTTGCGTCGCACAGCTTCTCGCCATGCGCGGAGAAAAACTTGATGCCATTGTCGTGATGAGGATTGTGCGACGCACTGATGACAATCCCGGCATCCGCACGTAGCGATCGGGTCAGGTATGCCACACCCGGTGTCGGGATCGGGCCAAGCAGTTTGACATTCGCACCCGCGGCTACCAAACCCGCCTCCAGAGCGGATTCGAACATGTAGCCGGAAATCCGCGTGTCCTTGCCGATGACCACCGTGGCATGCCCTTCCCGTGCGAGCGCGCGACCAGCGGCCCAACCCAGTTTCAAGACAAAGTCGGCGGAAATGGGGCCTTCACCGACCCGTCCTCGAATGCCATCGGTGCCAAAATAGCGTCGCTGCGACATGATCAAGCGACCTCAACGTGTGGGCGCGGCGCGCGCATCAGCATCGCCAACACCGTCGCGAGCTTGTCACGCATCTCACGCCGATCAATGATCATGTCGATAGCGCCGTGCGCGAGCAGGAATTCAGAGCGCTGAAAGCCTTGCGGCAGGGTTTCGCGGACCGTCTGTTCGATCACGCGCGGTCCCGCAAAACCGATCAACGCGTGAGGCTCGGCAACATTCAAATCCCCCAGCATGCCGAGACTTGCCGACACGCCACCGGTCGTCGGGTGGGTCAATACCGATATGTACGGCAATCCGGCCGATCGCATTCGCGCCAAAGCCGCTGAAGTCTTGGCCATCTGCATGAGTGAGAACAGGCCTTCCTGCATGCGCGCCCCACCCGTCGCGGCAAAACAAACGAGTGGCATTTTCTCGGCCAATGCCAACTCAGCCGCCAACGTGAACTTCTCGCCGACAACCGAACCCATCGAACCACCCATGTAGCGAAACTCGAACGCACACGCCGAGACAGGCATACCCTTCAGCCGGCCACGCATGGCGATCAGGGCATCCTTTTCGCCAGTCTGCTTTTGTGCAGCAACAATCCGATCTTTGTACTTCTTTTGATCCTTGAACCGCAGCGCGTCGATCGGTTCCAGATCGGCAGCAATCTCGTCTGCGGAATCCGCATCAAGCCATTGCGCCAGTCGCTGGCGAGCGCCGATGTAATGGTGATGGCCACACTTGGGGCAAACCTCGAGATTACGCTCCATCTCGGGTCGGTACAGAACCGCCGCACAACTGTCGCACTTGCTCCACAATCCTTCCGGCACGCCACGTTTGGTGCTGGTTTCGGATTCGGTGCGGATACGCGCGGGCATCAACTTGCTCAGCCAACTCATCGGCGTTTGCCTACCTTGAAACGACAAAGGATTGGAATTCTAACAGTCGGCCGCATGGGTCATGGCGCGGTGCGCAAACCGGCCGCTCAAGATCGTTGGTATCGCTTGATCAGGCACAATGTGAGAACCCCATGAACGCGGAGATTTCCTCTCCCGAGGATCGCTGCATGACGCACCCCTGCCTTCGCTGCGGCGCCTGTTGCGCCTATTTCCGGGTCGCCTTCTATTGGGGCGAAATGGCGTCCGCTCAGCCGGGCGGCGTGCCGGATGAACTCACTGAGCGACGTGATCCGTTACGTGTCGCAATGCGCGGAACGCAACAATCCAAGCCGCGATGTATCGCCCTCCAAGGCACTGTCACGCAAGACGCACATTGTGGAATCTACGCACGACGTCCTTCACCGTGTCGTGATCTCAGCCCTGCCTGGGAACACGGCGATCCGAGTCCGCAATGCGATCGCGCACGGATCGCCCACGGCCTCACTCCGCTACTTGCTGAGGACTGGATCGCCTTGCGAGTGCATCAGCCGCAGGTCACGCCAGTACCGCGCAATCCGCAATAACCGCTCGGATGCTTGGACAAATACTGTTGATGCACATCCTCGGCAAAGTAGAAGGGGCCCGCCAATCGAATTTCCGTCGTCATTGACGGCCAAGCCTCCGCCTGAAGACGCCGTGCAAAATCTGCTGCACTGCGCGTTGCGATGTGCAGATGCTGCGTATCCATGCAGAAAATCGCCGAACGGTACTGACTGCCGACATCATTGCCCTGGCGCATGCCTTGGGTTGGATCATGGCTCTCCCAGAACACGCGGAGCAGATCAGAGACAGCAATCGTTTCTGGATCAAAAACCACCCGCACGAGTTCGACGTGACCAGTCATACCGCTGCAAACTTCATCGTAGGTCGGGTTCGGCGTATACCCGCCGCCATATCCGACAGCCGTCGTCAAAACACCGGGTAGTGACCAGAACGCACGCTCGGCACCCCAGAAACATCCCATGCCAAGTTGCAGCCATTGGGCACCCGCAAAGTCACCGCGTAGCGGACGCCCATGCACATGATGAACATTGCGTAGTGGCAGGGCCTCGCCGCGCCCTGCCAACGCCTGCTCGGCGGACGGAAGGCGTTGTTTCCAGGCGCCGATGCCCAGCACCGTCATGACAGCCTCCGCAGTGATTCGTATTTGTCCAAACGTTCTTGCTCGGCAACGCCTGCCGCCATCCACGCCCGCATCCCGGGATGCGCCAGCATTGTCGCGACATATTGGGCGGAAGCCGGCGCGAGCGCCGGACCATAGCCATGAAAACGGATGACTACCGGCGCAAACATCGCATCCACAATACTGAATCCGCCGCAGAGAAAATCACCTTTGGGCGCAACCGCTCGGAGATCCTCCCAGAGCGTTTGCACCCGATCGATATCCGCCTGCGCACTCTCGTCCCATCGGTAGGCATCCGGTAGGCGCGAACAGTTCATTGGTAGCTGGCTGCGCATCGCAGCAAAGCCAGAGTGCATCTCCGCTGAAGCCGAACGTGCCAGAGCGCGTTGACTCAGGGTGCTCGGCCAACCACGTCCGTCCAGAAACACCTCGTTGACGTACTCGCAAATCGCCAACGAATCCCAGATCACCCGCCCCTCATGGTGCAGCACGGGCACCCGTCGACTGGGCGACAAGCGCGCAATCTCGTCACCGAATTCAGGCGTGTCCAAAGGCAGACGTTGTTCATTGAAGTCGACACCGAAATGCCTCAGCAACAACCAGGGCCTCAGCGACCAGGAGCTGTAGTGCTTGTTGCCGATGACGAGCAGTGGTTTCTCAGACAAGTGTTTCTCCTGAAGGGACGCGAGTGTTGATGGCATGGACATTCTGCCGCAAACGAACAACCCACTCGTAGGCATCGGGCCAGATGCCCGCTGCCTGCAAGTTCCCATTCCGTCGCGTGCGCGAGCCCAATTTGAATTGGCTTACTTCGCAGACTGCCCAATGTGCTTGTCAAGGAAATCGAGCACCTTGGTGTAGTACTCGAGTCGATGCTCGTACTTGAAGAAACCATGCCCTTCATCACGATAAATCAGGGTATCTACCGGAACACCCGCCGCCTTCAATGCGCGCTCCATCGCCTCGGTGTGCTCGACAGGTGCGCGTTCGTCTGCCCCACCGGCTGCCAGCAAGACGGGAACCTTGATGCGGTCAGCCAGGTTGACCGGCGATGTTTCGGCCAAGCCGTCCTTGCCAAGGGCCATGGTCAGATAGTTTTTGCCTGAGTACAGCTGCGGAATATCGCCATTGCTGTACATCATGGCGAGATCGTAAACACCGATATAGCCAATTGCGCAACGAAAAAGATCCGGCTCCTTGGCCACGCCCATCAATGCGGCATAACCACCGTAACTGCCGCCAGCGATGCAGATGCGCTTGGCATTGGCAATGCCTTGATCAATCAACCAGCGGGTCGCATCGGTCAGATCATCCTGCATGGCGCGTCCCCACTGGCGATACCCCGCTCGTTCGAAGTCCTTGCCATAGCCACTGGAGCCGCGAAAATTGACTTGCAGGACGGCATAGCCCCGGCTGGCCAGAATCTGTACTCCGGTGTTGTAGCCCCAGTCATCACGAACATCGAATGGGCCACCATGCGGATTGACGACCACTGGCAAGTCCTTTGCCTCGCGCCCAATGGGCACCGTCAGCAGGCCTTGCAGTTTCAGTCCATCACGTGTAGTGATCTCGACCGCGTGCATGTCGGCCAACTGATCGGGTTGAATCCACTCGCGCCGACTGCCGATCAGTTGCGCCTTTTTAGCCTCGCGATCAAACAGGAAGTAATCACCCGGGTTGGTTGGTGAGGAGGCAAACAACAAGGCAAAGCGACCGTCTCTTGTTGCGGAGGAAATGCTGACCGGCATCGCATCGCCGAAACTCGCCTGCAGACTACGCAGCAGTCGGGCATCCGGGTGCTGGTCATCGAAATAGCGTGCAGTCGGCTGCGGATCCATGAACCAAGTGCCGATCACCGAGTGCCCGTCAATGGACGCGATCGGAGCTGTGGGACTGACTCGATCGTGCTGCATCACGGCCGTGCGGGAGTGGGTTTCGGTATCAAACGACTCGACGACATCCGGTCCAGTGTCACGGCTTGCGCGCAGGTAGGCCGTCACACCATCCGGAGCAAAGCCCATGAATGAGACCACATGGTCCGTCGCAGCCTGGTCATTGATCAGTATCCAGTCTTCCGAATCCACCTCGCGGTAGTAGAGCTTGAGCATGTTGTCGCCACCGGCGCCTTGGGCGAACCGCACCCGGCCTTGCGGGTCCGTGCCGAACTGAGCGCGACGGACTGGCGCGCGGGCCTCGACCACCCGACGCCCGGAGCGAATATCCATCCGCTCGGCGGTCGTATATGAGTCCATCGAAGAGTTCTTAATCGGTGAAATAGCCACCAGAACCCGGTGGTCATCACTCGCTACATTGTCGATCATTGATGCAAAAACGAGCTCGCGCTTGCGCTGGTTCACTTTGCTGCCCAACTCCTGACCGTCATTGGCGCGGAAGCCGATCAGTAATTCCTGGCCCGTTCCGTCAGCACGGGTGATGTAGAGTTCCCCGGTCAGACTGGGGGCGTCGTAGCCGACGAACTGCTCACCGACCGCAAACATCACCTGATCGTCTGACACCCAAGCAAAATCCACGACATGAATACGTTCACCGGCATAAAAATAGCCGGATCGCTGCATGGTTTCGCGTTCCAGAATGAACAGTGCCGAGCCAGATTCCATTGGCGCAATTGCCGCCAGATACTTGCCTGTCGGCGATATTTTGATACGCGTGAACGGTTCATTCTTCAAGAAGTCAGGCACACTCGGCGGAGTCACTTCTGCGAAAGATGTCACACTCAAAACCATACCCATCAACAGCAAAAAAGGCAGAAAAAAACGTTTCATGTTGACTCCCGCAATCGACCAAAGAAAAACGCACCTGAGGTGCGTCTTTCTTTAAATTAGGTGAAACGCGCCATTGAATCAAGCGCGATACTCATCCGGAGACGGACACAGACACATCAGGTTGCGATCGCCCCAAACATTGTCGACACGCCCAACCGGGCACCAGTATTTGTCCGTGCGTGATACACCGGAAGGGAATACCGCCTCCTCGCGTGTATACGGACGATTCCACACGGCTTCAACGAGGTCATGCACCGTGTGAGGCGCGTGCCGCAGCGGACTTTCTTCAATCGGGAAGCGGCCTTCAGCCACGCTGGAAATTTCCTGCCTTATCGCGATCATCGCATCGCAGAAGCGATCCAATTCCGCCTTGGATTCAGACTCGGTCGGTTCAATCATCAAGGTGCCTGGCACCGGAAAACTCATCGTCGGCGCATGGAATCCGAAATCGATCAGTCGCTTGGCGATGTCATCCACGGTCACACCGCAGGCGTCCTTAAGCGGACGCGGATCGACGATGCACTCATGCGCGACACGACCATTGTGGTTTCGATACAGCGTTGGGAAGTGAGGCTCAAGACGCGCCGCAATGTAGTTAGCCGACAGAATCGCAGCCTCTGTGGAACGCCGCAGCCCTTCACCACCCAGCATCAGGATGTAGGCGTAGGAAATCGGCAGAATCGACGCTGAGCCCCAAGGTGCCGCCGACACAGGGCCGACCGGCGATTTGCCGCCATCCAGTTCAGGGTGCCCTGGCAAGAAGGGAGCCAGATGGGCCTTCACGCCGATCGGCCCCATGCCCGGACCACCACCGCCATGCGGGATCGCGAAGGTCTTGTGCAGATTGAGGTGGCTGACGTCCGCGCCATACTGGCCTGGCTGCGACAAGCCAACCTGCGCATTCATGTTGGCGCCATCGAGGTAAACCTGACCGCCATGCACATGAACGATGTCGCAGATCTCGCGGATGTGTTCCTCAAACACGCCGTGGGTGGAGGGATAGGTCACCATCAGTGCGGCAAGATGGTTCGAATGCTTCTCAGCCTTGCTGCGCAGGTCGTCAACATCGACATTGCCTTCGCTGTCGCATTCCACCACCACCACCTGCATGCCTACCATCTGCGCTGAGGCCGGGTTGGTGCCATGCGCCGAGGACGGAATCAGACAAACCGTGCGATGCGCGTCGCCACGCGAAAGGTGGTAGCCGCGAATGGCCAGAAGCCCGGCATACTCGCCCTGTGCACCGGAGTTAGGCTGCAGCGAGACCGCGTCATAACCGGTGATTTCGACAAGCCAGCGCTTGAGGTCTTCAAACAACTCACGATAGCCATGCGTCTGGTCGCTGGGCGCGAAAGGATGCAGCGCACCGAATTCGGGCCAAGTGACGGGAATCATCTGCGCCGTGGCATTCAGCTTCATGGTGCAACTGCCCAGCGGAATCATCGCCCGATCCAGCGCCAGATCACGGTCGGCAAGTCTGCGCAGGTAGCGCAGCAACTCGGTTTCCGAGTGGTACTGGCTGAAAACCGGATGCTTCAGGCAGGCACTGGATCGTTGCAACGAAGCAGGAATGGCCGACGGCGCATCAGCCTCCACGGCGGCATAGTTCAAGGCACGACCAAAGGCATTCCAGACGGCCTCGACCACCGCAGGCGTGGTGGTCTCATCCAGGCTGATACCCAACCGTGATTCCCCGATCAGGCGCAGATTGATCTTCGCCGCTAGTGCATGCTCGACGATGGCGGCACGCTGGCTACCGACGTCGACCGTGATCGTATCGAAGAAGGCATCCTGATCCGGCGCAAAGTCCAAGCGTCGCAAGCCAGCCGCCAGCGTAGCGGTGCGACGATGCACGTCGTGAGCAATGCTGCGCAGCCCTTCCGGGCCATGGTAGACGGCGTACATCGAAGCCATCACCGCCAACAGCACCTGCGCGGTACAGATGTTGGAGGTCGCTTTGTCACGGCGGATGTGCTGCTCGCGCGTCTGCAGGGCTAGGCGATAGGCGGGCTGGCCGCGTGAATCCACGGACACGCCGATCAAGCGGCCGGGAATGGATCGCTTGTGGGCGTCCTTCACCGCCATATAGGCCGCGTGCGGCCCGCCAAATCCCATCGGCACGCCAAAGCGCTGCGTACTGCCGATGGCGATATCCGCACCCAACTCGCCGGGTGGCGTCAGCAGCGCCAGCGACAACAGGTCGGCGGCAACGATGCTCAACGCACCCGCATTGCGCAAGTTGGCGATCACCTCACGCCAATCACTGATCTGACCGAAGGTGTCCGGATACTGCAGGATCGCACCGAACACGGCGTTCGGATCGAGATCGGTCGCAGGGTTGCCAATGATCAGTTCCCAACCCAGCGGCTCGGCGCGCGTACGCATCACCGCAATGGACTGCGGATGGCAAGCGGCATCCACGAAGAAGGCTTTGCTCTTGGACTTCGACACCCGCTGCGCGACCGCCATGGCCTCGGCGGCAGCCGTTGCTTCGTCCAGCAAAGAGGCATTGGCGACGTCGAGCCCGGTCATCTCGACGATCATGGTTTGATAGTTGAGCAGGGCTTCCAGACGACCCTGACTGATCTCCGGCTGATACGGCGTGTAGGCCGTATACCAAGCCGGGCTTTCCAGAATGTTGCGCAGAATGACCAGCGGTGTGTGCGTGCCGTAGTAGCCCTGGCCGATCAGCGACGTAAACACCTGATTCCGGGCGCCGATCTGGCGCAAACGCTGCAGCGATTCCACTTCCGAAAATGCCGGCTCCATACCGGTCAGCGGTTTGCCTTGGCGAATTGCAGCGGGCAAGGTTTCAGCAATCAATGCCTCGACACTTTGCGCCCCGATGACCTGCAGCATCTGTTCGATGTCAGTCTCTGTCAGGCCGATATGACGATCAGCGAATTGGCGGGAAGGATGCGCGGGGCGCGGCAAGGACATCGTCATGGCGGGATACCGACTGTGAGAGAAAAGGCGCGGGATGCACCACGTCCGTTGACGTGACGCAGACGCCCCAATCTGTCGGTTTACCTGAGAACGTTATCCCTTCGGCGGATGCGCACATGGCGGAGGGGGCACCGGCGCATCACTTTCCAGATGTTTGACCGCCACACGGTCCTTTTGCCTGAGAGTTTCCGGGGCGGTTGCTCCTTCGGCGTCGGACGGGCCGATCTCTCCCGTGTGACGGCACATAGCGTAACAGGTCGATGGTCATCGCCGTCATCACGTTTAGGCGAAAAACGCCATCACCCGTCACAAGACTGGCTCGGGAACGGCGCACTGCCTATGCTCGACATCTCTGCCTTTCGACTGCCACCGGGATTCCCATGTTCTCGCACCTGCAAGCCGCCCCAACCGATCCCATCTTGGGCCTGATGGCCGCCTACACCCAGGACACCCGACCGTTCAAGATCGATCTCGGCGTCGGCGTTTACAAGGACGAGGCGGGAAATACGCCGATTCTCGCTTGCGTCAAGGAAGCCGAAGCCCGGCGCGGCCGCAACGAAACTACCAAGACCTACATCGGCATGGCCGGCGACCCGGGATTCAATGCACAGATCGATCAACTCAGTTTGGGCGGTGCCCGCGCACTTGTCGATCAGCGCGTCGCCACCGCACACACGCCTGGCGGCACCGGCGCATTGCGTGTCGCGGCCGATCTGATCAAGCGCTGCCGTCCGGAAGCAACCGTCTGGATGAGTGATCCAACCTGGGGCAACCATCCGGCTGTGTTCAAAGCCGCCGGTCTCGCCGTACACGAGTATCCCTACTACGACCCCGCAACCCAGTCCTTGCGCGCCGATGCGATGTTCGATGCAGTCGCCCAGGTGCCTGCAGGCGATGTGGTGCTCCTGCATGCCTGCTGCCACAACCCGAGCGGTGTCGACCTCGCCCCAGAACACTGGCAACGCGTGGCAGAGATGGCACAGCGACAAGGCTTCGTGCCGCTGGTCGACATGGCCTATCAAGGCTTTTCCTCGGATCTGGACAGCGACGCCTACGGCGTTCGTCTGCTCGCGGATGCCCTTCCCGAGCTGATTTACACGACCTCATGTTCAAAGAACTTCGGTTTGTACCGCGAACGGATCGGTGCCGTCAGCGTGATCGCCGCCACTGCGGAGCAGACCACGGTCGCAAAGTCCCACTTGCTCAGCACAATCCGCAACAACTACTCCATGCCACCCGCGCATGGCGCGCTGATCGTCGCCGAGATCCTTGACAATGCTGCTTTGAAAGCACAATGGCTGGGTGAACTGGCCGCCATGCGCGATCGCATCAACAGCTACCGCTCTCTGATGGTCAGTCGCCTGCGCGACGCTGGCGTCGAACGCGACTTCGGTTTCATTGAGCGGCAACGCGGCATGTTCTCTTTCCTCGGCATTGCGCCCGAGCAGATTCAACGCCTGCGCGAAGAATTCGCCATCTACATGGTCGGCTCCAGTCGCGCCAATATCGCGGGCCTCAATCAGCGCAATATGGATCACTTCGTCAGCGCAATGGCGACCGTTCTGCGCGACTGAGAGGCTGTAAGCAAAAGGCGTCTAGGCCGCGCACATGCGGGGTGGTTCCCCCACCCCGCCAATTCCCTTCGAATCACTTATTCAACGCCCGCTGCGATTTTCCATCGCAGCGGGCACTTTCGTTTGTGGACGGAACGAATCTGGCTGTCAAACATTGGTCGCCAATCTGTCACGCGTCTGCATCGCGGCTGTCATCGCTCACCCACATCCTGCGCCGGTTCGACGAATGGCCGTGCGCACCGCAGCCGCCCCGCGCACATCGGGCCAACAGGCGGTATCAATTGGATGATGGGAAGCCCACGTGAATACTCGTACCAACACGCTGACTCTGGCCATTGCACTGGTGCTGGCCACACCCACACTCATGGCCGCCACCGAAGCGGAAAGCGCCAGCGCGCGTGCCAAGGAGCTCGACACGGTTTCCGTAATCGGCGAAGGCGAAACTCGCCAGGTGCAATCGCTGCAAGCCATTGACTTGAAGCGCGCCGTGCCAGGTACCAGCCCACTGAAAGTGATGGACAAATTGCCGGGTGTGAATTTCACGTCCTCCGATCCGTTTGGTGCCTACGAATGGTCGACGCGCATCACCGTGCGCGGCTTCAACCAGAACCAGCTCGGCTTCACGCTGGACGGCATTCCACTCGGTGATATGAGCTATGGCAACCACAACGGCCTGCACATCAGCCGTGCTGCCATGGCCGAGAACATCGACTACGTTGAACTCGCGCAGGGCGCTGGCGCGACCAGTACCGCATCAACCAGCAACCTCGGCGGCACCGCACAGTTCTTCACCCGCGACCCTTCGATGGAATACGGCGCACGCGTCTCGCAGATGATCGGCAGCGACAGCGCGCAACGCACCTTCCTAAGCCTCGACAGCGGCGACCACAACGGCTTTTCGACCTATCTGAGCGGTGTCTACTCGAAGACCGACAAGTGGAAAGGCGACGGCCCACAGCAACAATGGCAATTCAATGGCAAAGCCATGTTCCAGCAGGACGTGTGGTCGCTTACCGCGTACGCCGCCACCTCGCGCCGCGAAGAAACCGACTACGGCGATCTGTCGCTGGAATCGCAACAACGTCTGGGCTGGGACTGGGACAACTATCAGAACGACTGGCAGCGCGCGATCAACGCTGCCAACGGCATTTACAGCGGCGGTGTGAACTCGCTCGATGACGCCTACTACCTGGGCCGCGGCCTGCGCGATGACGACCTCGCCTCGCTGACCCTGAACTGGGACGTGAGCGACATACTGAGCACCAAACTGCAGGGCTATTACCATCGCAATGAGGGCCAAGGCCACTGGGCCACTCCTTACGCGCCATCGTCGGCGGCCGTTCCGATCTCCATGCGCACCACCGAATACGACATCGAACGCACCGGCTTCATGCCGTCGTTGACCCTGAATCTGGGCATGCACACGGTGGAAGCCGGTTTGTGGAGTGAAACCAGCGTGCACGGCCTGCAGCGCAATTTCTACCTGCTGAGCGGCGCGCCGGATGAGATCTTCTTCTACCGCGATCCGGCAGTGCGCGTGTTCAGTCAACGCTTCGACACCGACACGCTGCAGTACTACGTGACGGATCGCATCGACTTGATGGATGGTCAGTTGACCGCCGACATCGGCTTCAAGGGCAGCGAAGTCGAAATCGATGCGGTCAACCGTGTCGGCACGCGTGCTGTTGGCAGCATCACCGCCAAGGACAACTTCATGCCGCAAGTGGGCCTGCGCTACGGCCTGATGGATGGCATCGAACTGTTCGGCAGTTACACCGAAAACATGTCAGCCTTCCGCCCTGGCATTGGCGGCCCCTTCTCGACCACGCAGGAAGGCTTCAACGAGTTTGCAGACGATCTGCAACCAGAAACCTCGGACACGTTTGAAATCGGCGTCCGCTTGTCCGGCGACAGCTACAAGGCGTCGTTGGCGGCCTATCGGGTCGACTTCCAGAATCGTCTGCTCAGCATCGCCCGCTGCGCTGGCATCATCGGTTGCCCCTCCAGCTTCGCCAACGTTGGCGATGTCGAATCCAGCGGTGTGGAAGCCACCTTGGTGCTGAAGTTTGGCGATGGCCTGGAGTGGTTCAACTCGGTCGCGTGGAACCAATCCGAATACGGTTCGGACTACATCAACGGCGATGTACTGGTTCCCACCGATGGCAAGAACGTGGTCGATGCACCGGAACTGTTGTTTGCCACCGAGTTGAGCTGGACTGCCGGTCCGCTGGACGCGACCATCGGCGCCAAGTTCACTGACGAGCGCTACATCACCTATCTCAACGACTCCAAGGTCGACAGCTTCTGGTTGATGGACGCCAGTGCGGGTTACACCTTCGAACAGTTGGGCATGCTGGAGTCGCTGCGCATCTCGATGAACATCAGCAATCTGATGGACGAAGAGTACTTCGCCACCGTCGGCAGCAATGGTTTTGCGACGTCGGACCCGGACGGTTTCAACTACACCTTGCAGACCGGTTCACCGCGTCAATTCTTCCTGAACTTCGACGCCCGCTTCTGATGCGCTGAAAACCTGGGAACGCCCCGTCATCGTTGGATGACGGGGCGTTTTTCGTTGTTGGCCGATAATTCACACCCACACGGAGTTTCGACACATGAATTCCCTTGTCCGTTTCGCACTCTTGCTCGCCGCCATCACCGCCATCGACACCGCGCAGGCGCAACGCGCGCTGCCCGCAAACGACACCACACTGACCCATATCGCGTTCGGCTCCTGCGCCAAGGAAAACAAATCCCAGCCAATCTGGGACGCCGTCAACGCGGCGCAACCGGAGTTGTT
Organism: Lysobacterales bacterium; assembly: GCA_016718605.1. Classification (GTDB taxonomy): domain Bacteria; phylum Pseudomonadota; class Gammaproteobacteria; order Xanthomonadales; family Xanthomonadaceae; genus Aquimonas. Next base: position 277,820 of record JADKCY010000001.1, read on the forward strand.
CGTATTTCTCGGCGACAACGTCTATCTGGACACCCGCGATCCGCAGGTAATGCAGGAAAAATACCAACGCCTCGCCAATCAACGCGGTTTCCAGCAACTCAAGGCCAGCACGCCGCTGATCGCGATATGGGATGACCACGACTTCGGCGAGAACGACGCCGGCGCCGACTACCCGATAAAACACGCCTCGCGCGAGGCGTTTCTGAACTTCTGGCACGAGCCGAAAGACTCGCCGCGCTGGTCACGCGAAGGCATCTACACCGCCTACAGTTTTGGCCCCGTCGGCCAGCGCGTACAGATCATCCTGCCCGACCTGCGTTGGAATCGCAGCCCGCTGATCATCGATCCGCGTTGGGACAGCGAAGCCAGCTACGAAACCTGGGCCAAGGCACAAATCGATTCCGGCAAGGAAGTCCCTGGCCCGTACACGCGCAATCCCGACCCTACGGCGACCCAGCTTGGCGAAGCGCAATGGCAATGGCTGGAAGCGCGTCTACGGGAACCGGCCGACCTGCGCATCATCGGTTCAAGTCTGCAGGTGCTGGCCGACTTTCCGGGCTAGGAGGGTTGGATCAATTTCCCGCATGACCAGCAACGCCTGATCGCGCTGATACGCGACACCAACGCAAAGAACGTCGTGTTCATCTCCGGCGACACGCATTACGGCGAACTCTCCAAGCTCGACGTCAATGTGCCCTACCCGCTGTATGACCTGACCAGCAGTGGTCTGACAGAAGTGTGGAAGGTGCCGGTGCCGAATGCGTTGCGTCAGGGCGGCATTTTCCGCCAGGCCAACTTCGGTCAAATCGATATCGATTGGTCGTTCCGGCAAGTCACGCTGTCATTGCGTGATGCCAAGGGCGAGCCCTTGCTGACCCAGACATTGCCGATCCGCTGACGCATCGGACACCGGAACATCGGGGCGGCATCATCGCCGCCCCGCACTCACTGCCCTTCCAGCAGATAGAACAACGTGCCCAGCACGATCAAGGCCGTCATCACGGCAAAGAAAATCTTGATCCAACTGTAGGGCCGTTCCCCGTCAATCGCGCCGGTGTAACCGTTCGCCACCACCTGGAAGTTCCGCGATCCGTAGGTGTAACTGACCAGCCAGACCGGCATCAACACATGCTTGAAGCGACGGTCGGAGTACCGTGCCTGTACATCCAGATTGCGATGCGTATCGCCGGGCACCTGTTCAGCGCACAAGCGGCGCAGTTCAGCTTGCATGTGCGACATGTTGGTCTCGGCAGCCGTGCGCAAATCAATCTGGTAACGCTCCACCGTCCAGCCACGAACAAACTCGGGCGAATACAACTTGAGGTCCGTGGTGGTCGGAAATGGCTCGATGCCACTCAAGAGCTTGGCGTGGACACCCGTACTGGCAGGCACCAGCGCATCATCGAACTGATGGTGTAACTCGCCCGCCGCAGGCTCCCACCGCGTGCGCCGCTCGCTCTTGCCATTCACGGTGACGTGATAGTGATACCCCGCCTCGGCCGTCCAGCGCGCATCCGCCTGCGCATCGAAGGTCCAGTAGGGTAGATACACCCCGTTCAAGGTATCCGTCAACGCCGCGGTCTTCAGCCGATTGGGCGCAAACCAGCGTGTCTGATACCAGCGGCGAATCAGATCACGCACCTGTCCGTCACTGATCTTGAAAGGCAGCAGGCTCTCGGGCACAAAGGCATCACGCTGCGACGCGACTTCGATGATCTTCGGCGAGCCGCAGAAATCGCAACGTTGCGCCACCCGCTCGGCACTGAACACCGTGATAGCGTTGCAGTTTTGACACTGCACCTCGCGCTGCTGCGCCGCCATCGCTGGCTGAACGTTGCTCAATGCCGACCCCAGGTCATGCTCGACGATGCCGCCAGCGTCGACCTGCGCGGGCGTCCATTCCGCCTGCGTGCCGCAGAATGGGCACACCAACGCTTGCTTGGCCGCGTTCCACTGCATCTCCCCGCCACAGTTGTGGCAGGGATGTTTGTTTACCGTCGCGTTCATTCGCCGCGCAGGAAGGCTTCGAGGGCCGATTTGGCAATGCGCGTGGCAGAACCAATCTTGCGCGCCTTCAAGTCTCCGGCGTCAATGGCCACCATCACATCTTCAACCGACACGCCCATCGCCTGCGCGGCCTGTTCGGGAGTCAGTACCTCCAGACCCGCGGCCGGTGCGACGGCTGCCGCTGCAGCAACGGCTGGAATCGGCGGCGGCGTTGCCGCACTCGGTGCCGCTTGACCCGCCGCCATGCTGCGCGCCAACTCCTGCGCCATCGCAAAACCCACCGCCATCTGCGCTGGCGCGGCGGCGGCCGCCGCACCTTCGCCGCCTTGCCCCATGCCGTGCGCCATCTGGTATTTCACGAAGTCGTTGAGATTCCCAACCGCACCCATGCTCGCCCGCTTGTCGATGGCCTGCTCGACTTCCGGCGGCACGGACACGTTCTCGACCACAAAGGTGGTGATCTCGATGCCGTACTTCTCGCTCATCACGCTATTGACCAGCGGCAACAGCGCCTCGCCCAGCTCGCTATACCGCATCGCCACATCCAGCGCGGGGATCTTCGCCGTCGCCAGCGCCTGCGAAAACACGCTGATCAGACGCGAACGCATGGTGTCGGCGAACTCGTCAAGGCGGAAGTTCTGATCGGTACCCGCCACTTCCTTGAGGAACTTGGGCGCTTCGATGATGCGGAAATCATAGGTACCAAACGCCCGCAGACGCACCATGCCGAAGTCGGCGTCGCGCATCATCACCGGATTCGCCGTGCCCCACTTGTTGCCCGTGAACAGGCGCGTGTTGAGGTAGTAGACATCACACTTGAAGGGCGAATCGAACCCGTATTTCCAGCCCGAAATCGTCGACAGAACCGGAATGTTCTCGGTCTTCAGGGTGTGCTTGCCCGGCCCGAACAGATCGGCGTACTGGCCAGCAGCCACAAATTGCACCAGTTGCGACTCGCGCACAATCAACTGCGCGCCGTTCTTGATCTCCTTGTCGTCATCCGGCCAGCGGTAAGAAAGCGTGTCCCGCGAATCGTCGGTCCACTCGATGATCTCGATCAGCTCGCCTTTGATGAAATCCAAAACGCCCATGCTTGCCTCCGTTGGTTGGGTGACGCCCGCGACGATTGTATGCCGGAGACGTGACAAGGCGGCTGGCTCGGTGACGGCTTCCAGTAGAATTCCGATGAATTGCAGTATCCGATACGGAAACCATGACCGACCAAGCTCGCCCCACCTTCCACGGCTTTGAACAGATTCCCTTGCACGAGTACGCAGAGCGCGCGTATCTCGACTATTCGATGTATGTGGTTCTGGATCGTGCCCTGCCGTTTGTCGGTGATGGCCTGAAGCCAGTGCAGCGTCGCATCATCTACGCCATGAGCGAGCTCGGCTTAAGCTCGGGAAACAAACCAAAAAAATCCGCACGCACCGTCGGTGACGTCATCGGCAAGTTCCATCCGCATGGCGACTCGGCCTGTTACGAGGCGCTGGTACTGATGGCGCAGCCGTTCTCATACCGCTATCCGCTGATCGAAGGCCAGGGCAACTTCGGATCGCCGGATGATCCGAAGTCGTTTGCGGCGATGCGCTACACCGAATCCAAATTGACGCCGATCGCCGAGGTCCTGCTAGGCGAGTTGGGTCATGGCACGGTGGACTGGACGCCCAATTTCGACGGCACCCTGCAGGAACCAACTTGGCTGCCTGCCCGCCTACCGCATTTGTTATTGAATGGGACGACCGGCATCGCCGTTGGCATGGCGACCGACATTCCGCCGCACAACCTCAACGAAGTGGTCAGCGCCTGTATCCGCTTGCTGGACGATCCGGATGCCACGGTGGCGGATCTGTGCGAGCACATTCGTGGACCGGACTTTCCCACCACCGCCGAAATCATTACGCCCTCGAACGAACTGCGCAAACTCTACGAAACCGGTGGCGGCAGCGTGCGCGCTCGCGCCGCCTGGGTGCGCGAACACAACAATCTGGTCATCACCGCGCTGCCCTATCAAGTCAGCCCCGGCAAGATCATGGAACAGATCGCGCAGCAGATGCGTGCCAAAAAGCTGCCTTGGCTGGAAGACTTGCGCGACGAGTCGGATCATCAGAATCCTATCCGCCTGGTACTGGTGCCGCGCAGCAACCGTGTCGACCACGAACAACTGATGGGGCACTTGTTTGCCACGACCGATCTGGAACGCAGCTACCGAGTCAACTTCAATCTGATCGGGCTCGACGGCAAACCGCAGGTCAAGAACCTCAAAGCCTTCCTGCGCGAATGGCTGCAGTTCCGCACCGATACGGTCACCCGTCGCCTGCGGCATCGGCTCGACAAGGTTGAACACCGCTTGCACCTGTTGGAAGGCTTGCTTGTTGCCTTCCTCAATCTCGACGAAGTGATCCGCATCATCCGCAGCGAGGACGAGCCCAAGCCCGTCCTGATGGCGCGTTTCGGGTTGAGCGAGGAACAGGCCGATTACATTCTCGACACCAAGCTGAAACAGTTGGCACGCCTCGAAGAAATGAAGATCCGTGGCGAGCAGGACGAGTTGGCCAAGGAGCGTGAGAAGCTGATCGGCATCTTGGGTTCGACAGCGAAGCTCAAGAAGCTCATCAAGGACGAACTACTGGCCGATGCCAAGAAATTCGGTGACGCTCGCCGCTCGCCGCTGGTCGAGCGTGGGGCCGCGCAGGCCATCGACGAAACCGAACTGGTCGCCAACGAGCCGGTTACCGTCGTCATCTCGGAAAAGGGCTGGGTGCGTTCGGCCAAGGGCCACGACATCGATCCCGCTGGGCTGTCGTATCGCGAAGGTGATCGTCTGGCCTTCGCCGTGCGGGGTCGAAGCACGCAGCAAGTCGCCTTCCTCGACAGCAGCGGGCGCAGCTACTCGACCGCCGCGCATACCCTGCCCTCGGCGCGTGGCAATGGCGAACCACTGACCGGACGCTTTGCGCCACCCAACGGCCTCGGTTTCCTCGCCGCCGCCATGGGCGAGAACGATCAGCGCTTCCTGCTGGCATCGAGCTTCGGCTACGGCTTCATCACCCGCTTCGAGAACTTTGTCGGGCGTGCCAAAGCGGGTAAGGCCCTGCTCAATCTGGATGATCAGGCCAGCGTGATGAGCCCGCTGAGCGTTGCCAATCCCGATACCGACATGCTGGTCGCCATCACCAGCGCCGGCCAATTGCTGGCCTTCCCCGTCGCCGAATTGCCGGAACTGGATCGCGGCAAAGGCAACAAGCTGATCCAGATTCCGCCGTCAAAACTGAAGTCGGGCGAAGAACGCGTCATCCATCTCGCGATCGTGCACCAGGGTGGCGAGCTGGTCCTGAGTTGCGGTCAACGCAAACTCACCCTCGCCGGGCGCGACCTGCAAGCCTACAGCGGCCACCGCGCCTCACGCGGCAATCCGCTGCCACGTGGATTCCAACGGGTCGATGGGGTGGAAACGCTGTAACGCCGCCACCAAAGCAAACGCCCGCTGTCGTGCGGGCGTTTGCGGAGTCAATCAGGGATTGTCGTATTCAGAAATACGTGCAAGTCGCTTGACCGGTATTGGCTGCGCCACTACCACAACTGCAAGTGACTTTTTCGAGCGGAATCAAATCCGGATCTTTGGAACCGTGGGCGAAAGTGCTGAGTTCATCGAGCGCATCCGCAACGGAACGAAAATCGCCAGAATCGACACCTGCGTGCAAATCTTCAAAAATGCGCCGAGTCTCCGGGTATCTCGCAGTAACCAACCCTTCGCGTTGGAACGCTTTGTCAACGCCCAGATCAATCTCAACCCTGCGACGGTGGGCCGCCTTCGCCTCGGATGCACCGATTGACTCCTCCCAAACGACCGGCGAGTCCACCCCTGAACTCTTTTCATGGGTGGGCTCGGAGATTGTGCACTTCGAGCCATCACTGCAGGTGACTGAACAAGAACCCGCCGCATCGGCGAGTTGCGCAAAAACCAATACACCGAAAAAGCAGGACACTTTACAAATAAACTTCATTTCCGCCTCCAGATCAGATGATTGAATTGACTGACCAAGGCCAAGGCCAGTCTCAATTCCGTCCCATTGGCTGTCAAGCGTTCGAATCGTTATTTTTCGTGCGTTTCATCACGAAATGGCATCCGCACCGAATACCAGCAACAAGACAACGCGTTCGGAATCATTGCGACGTAACGAGAATCGCCATTCCCACTGCTTCGGCCACTTCAATGCCGTCCACCCCCGCCGACATGATGCCACCGGCATAGCCCGCGCCTTCGCCAGCGGGATACAGGCCGAGGGTGTTCAGGCTTTGGAAATCCTTGCCACGGGTAATGCGCAGCGGCGATGAGGTGCGGGTTTCCACACCGGTCAGCACGGCATCGCGCATCGAAAAACCAGCGATCTGCCGATCAAACGCGGGCAACGCTTCGCGGATGGCGATCAACGCGTACTCCGGCAAACTGCCTCGGTCGGGCGCAGCAAGATTCGTCGGGACGACACCCGGCTGATACGATGGCAGCACGCTGCCAAACTCGGTACTCGCGCGTCCTTTGAGGAAATCACCGACCAACTGCCCCGGCGCGAGGTAGCCACCGCCGCCCAATTCATAGGCGCGCGATTCCCAGAAACGCTGAAAGGCAAACCCGTCCAAGGGACTGACCGGGCCATCTGTCTGCCCGTCTTGTCGATAGTCCTGAGGCGTGATGCCCACTACGATGCCCGCATTGGCATTGCGCTCGTTGCGTGAGTACTGACTCATGCCATTGGTGACCACCCGCTCGGGCTCGGACGTCGCCGCCACCACGGTGCCACCAGGACACATGCAGAAGCTGTAGACCGAGCGACCATTCTTGGCGTGATGCACAAGTTTGTAGTCTGCCGCGCCAAGGATGGGATGCCCGGCCGAGTTGCCGAATCGGGCGCGATCAATCAGCGACTGCGGGTGCTCGATACGGAATCCGATGGAGAACGGTTTGGCCTCCATGTAGACGCCACGCTGATGCAGCATGCCGAAGGTATCGCGCGCACTGTGACCGACTGCCAGTAGGACATGCTCGGTGCGCAGGATTTCACCCGTTGACAAAGCCAAGCCGCGAAGCTGTCGATGTCGTGTGGTGCCGGATGAAGACGTGACGTCTTCGATCAGCACATCGACGACCTGTTGCTGAAAGCGCACCTCGCCGCCTAGGGATTCGATTTCGGTGCGCATCGCTTCCACCACGCTAACCAAGCGGAAGGTGCCGATATGCGGCTTTGCCACGTAGAGAATCTCCTCTGGCGCACCGGCTTTCACAAACTCATTCAATACCTTGCGCGTGAGGTGGCGTGGATCGCTGATCTGGCTCCACAACTTGCCATCGGAAAACGTTCCCGCACCACCTTCGCCGAACTGCACGTTGGACTCGGGATTGAGTTGGCCTTGGCGCCACAGACCCCAGGTGTCCTTGGTGCGCTCACGCACCGTCTTGCCGCGCTCCAAAACGATTGGACGCAGCCCCATCTGAGCCAGTACCAGCGCGGCAAACATACCGCAGGGTCCGAAGCCGATCACGACTGGCCGGAGTGCCTGCGCCGCAGGGAAATCAAGCGGCGCCTTGGCGACCAAGCGATAGCGCATGTCCGGCGCCGGACGAACATGCACATCTTCGGCAAAGCGTTGCAGTACCGCGGCCTCATCGGCTTCATCGCGCAGACGGCAGTCGAGCGTGTAGATCAACAGGATGGCGGACTTGCGTCGTGCATCCCAGGCGCGCCGAACCACGCTGAAGTCGAGCAACTCGCCATCTTGCAGCCCCAAGCGCGAGACCACCGCACGACGCAACGCAGCGGGTTCATGATCCAGCGGCAACTTGAGTTCAGTGATCCGCAGCACGCACAACCTCAACAACGGAAAACCAAAGGAATCGGCCATGGGACAAGGCACTCGCCGACGGACACATCCCACCCGCAAGCAACATCAAGGACTCGCCCAATGTCGAGCCCTTGATCTTCTGACTTACTCGGCCGGGACGCTATCGACGTTCGGTTCACCCGAATCCGCATTCGTCGGCGAAGTGTCAACCGAAGGCATGTCGTTCAGCTCCTCGATCTCCTCCTCGAACGCCGTGACCGCTTCGATACCCACCAGTTGCTCGCCATTGCGCAAACGGATCAGGGTCACGCCCTGCGTATTCCGGCCGACGCGGGCAATCTCAGCAGCACGCGTACGCACCAAGGTGCCTTGGTCAGAGATCAGCATGATTTCCTGATCGTCCAGCAACTGCACAGCGCCGACCAGCGCACCGTTGCGCTCACTGGTCTGGATTGCGATCACGCCCTGCGTGCCACGGCCCTTTTTAGGGTACTCGGTCAGCGGCGTGCGCTTGCCAAAGCCATTCATTGTGGCGGTCAGCACGTCGGCCTCGCCTTGCACGCAAATCAGCGATACCACCGTTTCCCGATCGGCGAGGCGCATGCCGCGCACGCCTGTCGCGGTGCGTCCCATCGAACGCACGGTATTCTCGTCGAAGCGCGACACCTTGCCATTGGAGGCAAACAGCATCACATCGGATTCGCCGTCCGTCAGCGCAACGCTGACCAGTGAATCGCCCTCGTCGAGATTGATCGCAATCTTGCCTCGCTGCAATTGGTAGGCGTACTCCGTAAGCGGTGTTTTCTTCACCGTGCCTTGCGCGGTAGCGAAGAACACGAAGCGATCCTCAGGGAAGTCACGCACCGGCAGGACCGCCTGAATCTTCTCGCCAGGCTCCAGAGTGACGAAGTTGATAATCGGTCGCCCCTTGGAATTGGGGCCAGCGTCGGGCAACTGGTAAACCTTGGGCCAGAAGACCCGACCTTTGCTGGTGAAGCTGAGCAGGATGTCATGCGTGTTGACCACCCAAAGGCGCTCGATGAAATCCTCGTCTTTCACCGCGGTGGCGGATCGACCCTTGCCACCCCTGCGCTGAGCACGGTAAGTCGACAACGGTTGGCGTTTGACGTAACCGGAATGCGACAAGGTCACCACCACATCTTCAGGCGCAATCAGGTCGAGGATGTTGAGGTCTTCCTGATTAACCTGAATCTGGGTGCGGCGGACGTCACCGAACTGCTCACGTAGATCGCTCAATTCGCCACGAATCACTTCCAACAAGCGATCCGGGTTTTCGAGAATTTCGATCAAGCCACGAATGACTTCCAGCAAGGCGCGATACTCGTCGGTGAGCTTTTCCTGCTCAAGACCAGTCAAGCGGTGCAGGCGCATTTCCAGAATGTCTTTCGCCTGGACTTCGGACAGTTGATAGCCGTCCTCCAATAACCCAAGCCCCGCAGCAAGATCCTCCGGCTTGGACGCATCGGCACCCGCAGCAGACAACAAGGAACGCACCAAGCCTGGCTCCCAGCGACGCGCCAGCATGCGCTCACGGGCTTCTTGCGGACTGGCCGAGGTCTTGATCAACTCGATCATCTCGTCGATGTTGGCCAGCGCAACGGTCAGACCTTCTAGGATATGCGCTCGTGCGCGCGCCTTGCGCAATTCAAAGATCGTGCGACGAGTAACCACTTCGCGACGATGCCGCACGAAGGCTTCGAGCATCTCCTTCAGGCCCAGCAAGCGCGGACGCCCATCCACCAAACAGACCATGTTGATGCCGAACACCGATTCCATCGGCGTCTGCTGGAACAGGTTGTTCAATACCACGTCGGCAGCGGCATCGCGACGTACCTCAATGAAGATGCGCATGCCGTCCTTGTCGGACTCGTCGCGCAACTCGCTGATGCCTTCGAGCTTCTTTTCCTTGACCAACTCGGCAATCTTTTCGATCAATCGTGCCTTGTTCACCATGTAAGGCAGTTCGGTAACGATGATCGCTTCGCGATTGGTCTTGTTGTCGACCTCGATCTCGGCCTTGGCACGCACGTAGATTCGGCCACGACCGCTGCGATAGGCCTCGATGATGCCCGCCGAACCGTTGATGATGCCTGCGGTCGGAAAATCCGGCCCGGGCACAAACTGCATCAGCCCTTCGACACCAATTTCGGGGTCATCAATCAGCGCGACGGTAGCGTCGATGATCTCGGACAGATTGTGTGGTGGGATGTTGGTCGCCATGCCAACAGCGATACCGGCCGAGCCGTTGACCAGCAGGTTGGGAACCCGTGTCGGCAATACCGTCGGCTCGAGTTCTTTTTCGTCGTAGTTGGGCTGGAAGTCGACCGTTTCCTTGTCGATGTCGGCCAGCAATTCGTGGGTCAGCTTGGACATGCGCGCTTCGGTGTAACGCATCGCCGCCGCCGAATCGCCATCCACCGAACCAAAGTTACCCTGCCCGTCGACCAGCAAATAACGCAAGGAAAACGGCTGCGCCATGCGCACCAGCGTGTCGTAAACGGATTGATCGCCGTGCGGATGGAACTTACCGATCACGTCACCGACGATACGCGCCGACTTGTAGTAGGGCTTGTTGCTGTGCGCGCCCAGTTCGTTCATCGCAAACAGTACACGCCGATGCACCGGCTTCAACCCGTCACGCACGTCGGGAAGCGCACGCCCCACGATCACGCTCATCGCGTAATCAAGGTAACTACGCCGCATCTCGTCTTCGATATTGACCGGGATGATGTCCTTGGCTTGATCTGCCATGCGATTCTCTGCCTTGTCTGAACTGCCTACCAAGCCCGGAGCGGGCTCAAAAACCCACGCCTGCGCGATCCAGACGGGATCGCCTCAGGCTGCGCGGGAAAGTAGCGATTCTAACACGGGGGTACTTTCTCCCGTCCGAGCGCTCCTGTCCCGACTCAGCCGGAATCGATACTGCTCGGGTGTACCTGCACTTCGCGAATGAGCCACGCGACAGGCGCCGTTGAGTCCAGAGGGCCCGCGTTTTCATAAAGATCCAAGCGGAACGAACGGACTGGCGCTGTGCAGCGCATCGACACCATCACATTTGCGTTCCCTGGAATCAATGTCATTGCTGGCGCATCGCAACCATCCGCCTTGACTTGCAAGGAAATCGACCGGTTCGCCGCAGCAGCGGTCGTTGGCGGTAAAGGCAGGTGATAGTTGATGAGAAGCTGCGCGGGCAGCACGTCGGTGTCCAGTTGGATCTGCGACCGCGAACCCGCCAGACGCAATCCCGATTGCGTGTCGGGCGCAAATCCATCGGCCAACATGGGGGATTCCGCGCGAAGCCTGATCATCGCGGAGCGCGATGCCTCGGGGGTGTCATACAACTCACGGATTCGAAACACCTGACCGCCTGCGCCTGCGTATACCGGTTCGCAATCGCAACGCCACGCGAAACGGTTGCGGACATGCTCATCCAGCGTGGTCGCATAGCGGTCAAACACCCAGTAGCCATGCTTTCCCTCCTGCAGAAAACGATCTTTCGTCCAGGCTTCTTCGTTTTGCATCTTGCGTCCACTCACCAAGGCAGTGACCGGGTTCTGCCACCAACCTGAGCCGAAAGTCAGCGCACCCAAGGGAAGATCAGCCACGGCGCGAAAAAAGACCTGGTCTTCTGGAAGATTTGCCGAACGGTCAGGTCGCTGCCATAGCAGTTGACCAGACGCACTGATACCGAGCGCCGTCAGCAACAACAGCCCTCCTGACAGTTTCACGGCGGGGCTGCGCTGCAGCAATCCGTCAATCGCCAGCAGAATCAAAGCCAGTTGCAAAAACAACAGCCCCAACATGATTCGACGTAGCCACATCATGATCGTCGGCGTAATCGCGATCCACCAAAGCAGGTACAAGGCGGCGATGCTGGCCACCACGAGCAGGAAATAGCGCTTACGCAACGAAAGCGGTGTGCGCAGCACGACCCAGAAAGCCGCCAGCAGCGCGACAAATAGCACACCAAGCATTTGTGCCACGCTGACCGAGAGAAACATCGCCAATGTCCGGGTATGCAAGAGAATCTTTGTCCACAAGGACGGCGTGTCCTCATAGCCAGGCTCAACACCAGCTTGTTTGCTGATCTCAAGCCACTGTGTCTCCCACCACCGCAAGTACCCATCGCTGCCGCCGACGTTGTAAAAGCGATAGGCCTCCCACAGCAACGCGGCAAGGATGATCCCAAGGCCGAGTGCGACCCCACTCTTCACTGCGAGCCGCCAGGATCGCTCGCGCAAAATGAGACCGACGAAGATAGCCACGATCGACGGAAACCAGATCAAGGACACAGTCTTGGTCAGAAAGGACAGGCCCAGCAAGAACCCGCCCCAAGCGACCCACCGGACATCCGGCTGATCAAGCTGCCCAAGCAAAACGTAGATGGCAAGCAGTGCCCAGCAGACGGCAGCCACCTCGCCATAGCCAAACATCGCGAAATCCCGCATACCCGGCACTTGTAGGGCGAGCAGTGCAATGAGTAGCCCTGCCCAGCCGGGCAATTCTAGACGGCGCGCCAAAGCGAACAGTACCAGGGCAAGTGCGAGGACATAGCCAAGGTTGACCACCGAATAGGCCAAGGGCTGTTGTCCCAAGAGGGCGATACTCGCCGCCGCGGGAAGGACCAAAGGTCCATTGGTCTGGGTCTGAATTGGGAAGATTGCAAAGGTCTCGTAAAAGCTTCCGTAACCCTCGCCATTGAGCACGGCCTGAGACACATTCAGATTCAGCGCGCCATCAAAATCGGGAAAGGCGACCGTGGCCGTCCTTACGTACCAACTCAAGACCCACACAAGCACGGCAAACGCCAGGGTGAAGGCGATGTTCCGCTTGAGCACGGCACTGAGTTGTTTGAAATTGCTGTTTCGCATCGTGGGTCGCCGTAGTGTGTTGTCGCTGTGTCATTCGTCTGGATTGTCAGCGAAGTCCTGTAGGCAGATCGTTGCGCCTGATGAATTCATGTGCGATGGACAGACCCAAAACGCCTGCAGGCTGCTCTGAATTTTGCGACACGGTGCGCCGACATGCACGCCATACGCCCTGCTCGCCGAAAGCTCGTCTGGGGTCGTCACTGCGTCTGATTGCACCGTCCAGAGGTACTTCGCCGAATGAAGTGCTCGCAACCCATCAAGCTGCCAACGTCGACAGGTTGTCGTACTCACCAGGTTATTGTTGAGCCCAAGCAAGGGAACCTCCGTGGGCAACCCGACCGCTACATAGCCGATCGGCGCGCCACTGAAACTGGCCAACACGCTACCACCGGGGTAGTTCGGGTGCGCGTTGAACGCGAAAGGTGTCGTATAGGCGCCTCGCCCCCAATCTGGCGAAACCGTCACCAGTTGCAGCAGGGTCATCAGCACCATACCGAGCGCCAAACCTGCTGCACGCCGGTGCGCGAGCCCGACAACAAGTAGTAGAACAGCCACCAGCTCTAAACCGATGGTGTAGCGATGAATAGTATGCAATGCCATCCAGCCCGCGTATGACACCACGAAGAAAACGGCAAGTATCGTCTCTCGCTTGTCGAGCACCGTCATTGAAAGCTTGTTGCGCCAAACGCGCAGCACAAACGCAACCACCGCAAGCCAACCCAGCAAGAGACGTGCATCCGCCGTGGGCAGCTCACTGAACCAGCGCGCGCCTGTTGCCAGATGCCATGGCGAAGCGACAGCCTCCCACCAAGTTTCAGGTCGGTAGAGTGAAAATACATAGGAAGTGATATCTGCATCCGGCGACTGGAACCACTGGTTGTAGTAGGGAAACAGAGGATTTCCGGTTGCCTGCCAGACACGTATTGCCCAAGGCCCCAAGGTGATCAGGCCCCCAATCAGTCCCGACAATCCGAAAATCAACAGACCGTTGATCCGTTGCCCGGCCGGCAGGGCGACAGCGGCCGCCGCACCGAGCGCCACGCAGTATGGCAACGCCGTGAGTTTCAACCCTGCGGCGGCGCCAGCCACCAGCGCAGCCAGCACCAGACGGCGATAACGTACGTCACGCACCTCTGCCATCCCCAGCAGGATGTACAACGCGCAAACACC
>JADKCY010000002.1:0-1550000 GCA_016718605.1 Lysobacterales bacterium
GCGATGTTGCAGATAGGCGAGCATTTTCAGTTCACGTCGGCCACGTGTGACGGTATCCAGAATCAAGCCGGCAAAACCCGCCAGTGCCGCCAGAATCATCAATCCTGTGGCCAGAATCGCGGTGGGGAACCGCGGCACCAGGCCGCTGCGCAGAAATTCCAGAATGACCGGGACGCCGAGAATCACACCCAGCAAGGCCATCACGATGGCGATGCCGCCAAAGAAAGCCAGCGGTCTTTCCGCGCTGAACAAGCGCAGCATGGTTTTCAGGATACGAAAACCGTCCTTGTAAGTGCTGAGTTTGCTGAAGCTGCCTTCGGGGCGCTCCTTGTAGGGCGTATCCACTTCACCCACCGACATCTTCAGTTCCAGCGCGTGCACGGTGAGTTCGGTTTCGATTTCGAAACCGGCGGTCAACACCGGAAAAGACTTGGCGAAACGCCGCGAAAAGGCGCGATAACCCGACAGAATGTCTTTGCAGGGACGGCCAAACAACCAACTCAGAAAGCCCGTCAGCATGCGGTTGCCCCACACATGACCGGCACGATAGGCCTCGGCGGCCTCGTGGTGGCGCACCGCCACTACCATGTCGTGGTGGCCTTCACGCAGACTCCGCACCAGGGCGGGCGCGCTGGCGGCGTCGTAGGTGTCGTCACCATCCACCATCACGTAGATATCGGCCTCGACATCGGCGAACAGACGGCGAACCACATGCCCCTTGCCTTGCAGGCCGACATGCTGCACCCGTGCACCAGACGCGCGGGCAATCGCGGCGGTGTCGTCCCGCGAATTGTTGTCGAACACGCAAATTTCAGCGTCCGGTAGCGCCGCGCGAAAATCCGCCACGACTTGGGCCACGGTGATTGCCTCGTTGTAACAAGGCACCAGAACAGCAATTCGGGGCGATTGGCCCATGGGAAGCTCGCGCAAAGAACGAATGGCGGGCAGTTTACTGGAGCACCGATGTCATTCGCAGTCCATGAACCCAGCCCATTGGTGAAGAAGGGATTGGTTTCAGCGCCTACGACAAGTCAACACCATTCCAAGCCTCAGCCATGCGCTGCGCATCCGGCCTGAGCACTACGCCGCGTTCGGTGACGATGGCATCGATCAGTTCGGCGGGCGTCACGTCGAAGACAGGATTCCAGGCACGTACACCCTCAGCCACCGTGCGCTGACCAGCATAGCCCAACAATTCGGACTCGCTGCGTTGCTCGATCTCGATCTCCGAACCGCTTGCGGTGCGCATGTCGACGGTGGATGACGGTGCCACCACCATGAATTTGACGCCGTGATGGCGCGCCGCAATCGCGAGGGCATAGGTGCCGATCTTGTTGGCGACGTCGCCATTCGCGGTAATTCGGTCGGCGCCGACAATCACCCATTGAACTTGTCCCGTGGACATCAGATACGCGGCGGCAGAATCGGCGATCAGGGTGGCGGGAATGCCATCCTGCAGCAGCTCCCAGACGGTCAGCCGCGCACCCTGCAACCACGGACGGGTCTCGCCCGCGTACACCTTCCCTATACGGCCTTCCGCGACACCGGCGCGAATCACGCCCAATGCCGTGCCAAAGCCGGACGTTGCCAGAGAACCCGTGTTGCAATGCGTGAGCACGCCACTGCCCGCTGCGATCAGGGCCGCGCCAAGTTGACCCATATGGCGATTGGCGACGAGGTCCTCCGCCTCGATGGCCGCGGCTTCGCTCGCGAGCACATCTCGCCAGTTGGCACCCGCACTCGCGAGCGCGGCATTCATGCGGCGCAAAGCCCATGCCAGATTGACGGCCGTTGGTCGTGCCTCATTAAGCTGATTCGTTGCACCGACCAAGGCGGCGGCTGCCTCGCTCCCGCTGCCAGCCTCGACGCGCCGTGCGGCCAACACCAGTCCCCACGCCGCCGCAATGCCGATGGCTGGCGCACCGCGCACGACCAGATCGAATATCGCCTGCGCAACTTCCCCCACATCGCCACAGATCACGCGCGTTTGCTGCAGTGGCAAGACCCGCTGATCGAGCAGATCCAGTGCGTTGCCATTCCAGATGACCGCGCGCACGCGGTCGTAGCGTTCGTAGTCCATGCTTGCCACCGGGGAAAAGGGCGCAGAGGATAAGCTGACCATTGCCTTCATGGACACCGTTTTTCATGCACCGTTTTCTGCGCGCGACATTTCTGACGCTGGGCTGTGTGACGTGGACGCCTGCCATGGCGGCCACACCAAACGTTCACACCCTTGGCGCGTCGTCCGCACTGAAGACCGGCGATCTGTCGAGCCATGCGAACCTGGTCGACTTTCGAACGCTGAAAAACCTCTACGCGCTGGGTCCGGTCACCCGCATGGGTGGCGAAGTAACCGTATTCGATTCGCAACCTGCTGTGGCTCTGGTGCGGGATGGCAAGGTTACAGTTTCGCCATCTTGGGACTACCAACCGCCCTTCTTTGTCTATTCGCAGGTGCAGCGCTGGCAGGCCATCGCGCTACCCGAGGACGTGCGCGAAACGGCCGACTTGCAGGCGTTCATCGAAAAAATCGCGGCTGTGCATGGCGTCGATCTGGAGCAGGCCTTTGCGTTTCGTGTCACTGCGATGGCTGCACAGCTTGGCTACCACGTCTTCAACATGCCGCCAGACGCGGTGATCGGCGCGCAACCTTTGGCAAGCTACAACACCGGCTGGAAAACTGAACGGTCCGCGGTCGAGCTGTTGGGCTTTTACTCGCGTCACCACGAAGGCGTCTTCCTCGGGGCCGGTGCGCGCATGCACATCCATTTCCGCACAACGGATGGTTCGCAGGCCGGACATGTGGATGACTTTCAACTGGCACGCGGAGGGCAACTATGGCTACCACAAAGCTGAATCGCGCCTCTGGCAAGCCCAAGGTGCCTTCCAAAGGCCGCGCGGCCTCCACGCCGCGCAAACGTGCTGCCGCGAAACGCGATTCGACCGAACACGCGCCAGTTTCACCCGAATCGGTTTCTCCCGAAATCCTGTTACGCAACGCGTGTGTCCGGGCTGGCACGGCCGCCGCGGTGGGTAGTCTGAGTGCGCGAATTCCGGTACTGGGCTGGGTCGCGCCGTCGGTACTGTCAATCTTCACCGACAAGCTGAGCGTCAAACAGATTCAGGATGACCTCATTCGCGATCTGCTGGCGCAGGCGGAGGCCCAGTTCACTCTGCGGGAACAGGCCGCGGTGGCGCTGTTGGCTCGCACGGCCCAAATTGGCACGCAGCAGCTTTCCCAGCGCACGCTGGACGCCTTGCTGCGCCCACTCGGCAACAGCGGTCTGGTCGCGACCCTGGGACGAACGCTACCCATGGCGGCCATCGCCGCCGACATTCTCGCCGCCGTAGCAAGCACCTGGTTGGTCGGCCAACGCACTCGCGCCATGTGCCAATTGCCCGGCCAACAAGGGACCAGCGCAACTGACGTGTTGTCGAGTCTGTCGGGAATTGATCAGAAGCGGCTGCTGGGCTGGAGCGCGGAGGCACTGAAGCAGGTCGTTCTGCCTTTGCGCAGCCTGCTGAATCTGCTGCGCAAAGCATGACAGCCGCCACCCTCAAACCCTGGCGTGTCTACACCCAGCCGGTCAGATAGAACAGCCCGATAATCACGAATACCGCCGTGGTCTTGATCAAGGTAATCGCGAAAATGTCTTTGTAGGCTTGACGATGGGTTAGACCTGTCACGGCCAGCAAAGTGATGACTGCGCCATTGTGCGGCAAGGTGTCCATGCCACCGGAAGCCATGGAGGCCACTCGATGCAGCACTTCCATCGGAATGCCTGCCGCATTGGCGTTTGCGATGAAGGTTTCGGCCATGGCTGCCAGCGCGATGCTCATGCCGCCCGACGCGGAGCCCGTGATGCCCGCCAGTGCGGTGACGGTTACTGCCTCATTGATCAGCGGATTAGGGATTGCTGACAGCGCGTTGGCCACCCACAGAAACCCTGGCAAAGCGGCAATGATGGCGCCAAAGCCATATTCGGACGCGGTATTCATCGAGGCCAGCATCGCTCCGGACACTGCCGACTTGGAACTTTCCGCGAATGCGGCCTTGACGCGGACCCATGCAAACAGCAAGACGCTGACGATACCGACAAGCAGCGCACCCTCAACTGCCCAAATGGCGGCAATCTTCGAGACCTCCTGCACGACTGGGGCGGGATTACCGATTACTGCGGGCACGAAAGAATGGCTGCTGCCATACAAACCGGGAATCCACAGCGTGAAAAGCTTGTTTGAAACGCCCACCAACACCAGAGGCAGGATGGCCAGCAGCGGATGCGCAAGTTTGCCCTCGGCAAGCACGGCTGGCTCATTCAGATGACCCTCGCCGTAGCCTTCGCTCGCAGCGGCCGCCGCACGCCTGCGCCAGTCCAGGTACAGCAGACCCACAATTAGGATGAACACGCCACCGATCGTCCCCAGCCAGGGTGCCGCCCACGTGTTGGTGCCAAAAAACGCGGTAGGAATGATGTTCTGAATTTGCGGCGTGCCGGGTAGCGCATCCATCGTGAAGGTAAACGCGCCAAGCGCGATCGTGCCAGGAATCAGCCGTTTAGGTATCTGATTCTGACGAAACAGCTCGGCCGCAAAGGGATAGACGGCAAACACCACCACGAAAAGTGACACCCCGCCATAGGTCAACAACGCACAGACCAAGACGATGGACAACATTGCGCGTTGCGGCCCGACCAGGCGAATGGCAGCCGCCACGATCGCCTTTGAAAAGCCCGATATTTCAATCAACTTGCCAAACACCGCGCCAAGCAGGAACACCGGAAAATACAACTTCAGAAAACCGACCATCTTGTCCATGAACAAGCCGGTGAACATCGGTGCCACCAGACTCGGATCGGTCAACAGCACCGCACCCAAAGCAGCAATCGGCGCGAACAGGATGACGCTGTAGCCGCGATACGCCACCACCATCAGAAAGACCAGCGCGGCAAGAACGATCACCAGGGACATGCGAGACCTGTAGGGATTATCGGAATTCGCAGTTTCCGACCTCCATGAGTGTTTGCCCAGCGTACGAAAGGCCAACAACACGGCCACTTGCCGGAGTCAAGCCGCCATCAAGCTAGGCATTGTCCTTATCGAAACATCACTGCAACGCGCCCACTGCAATCCAACGGTGCACTGCCACGCGTCCCGGGGCAAAAGGACACCGCCAAAAAGCCGCCATTCCGACAACCATCACCTGATGTGTTCGATTCCTGTCGCTGAAACGCTGTCAACAGACCCGCCATCCAACTGATCGCGTTGGCCGCCGGGCATTGAGTTGGCCGCATTTCCAGCCTCGACATCGTGCGCTTGCACGGCGTCAGACAGGCAGCAAAGGAATTAGGTAAAACGCGCTCGGTCAAGCGTCGATGCCGGGAATCAGACTTTTGAGTACCCAATCTCCGCGAGAATCTCCGTGGAGCGTGCATTGTGGCTAAGGCTTTGGTGACCGGACAAATTTCAATCGCAGATTGCGGCACGTCCAGCGCCGATGAATCACCGCACAAACCACTGCCAGAGCAATGCAAAGATCCCACAGGCAAGTAACGCCATCCACGGCCACACGGGAAGCGAACGTGGCAATGCAGTCATGCGTGTCGTATAGCGCACCTGCGCGGCCTCGGAGTAACCACGCAGCGCTTCTGCTTCCGGCGAGGAACTGACACTGGCCTGCAGCGCGGTTAACAGTTGCTGGGTGTTGTCCAGCCGAGACTCGGGCGACTTGGCCAGCAAACTGTCCAGCAACGGTTGCAGCCAGCGGCAGCGTGCCGGCAAGACGGGCGTAGCGGCACTCGCATGCAGACGCGCGAGCGCATGCGGGTCGTCGCTCGAATATGGGGGCTGACCCGTCAGCAACTCATGCAGCACACAGCCCACACTGTAAAGGTCGGCGCGGCCATCCAGAGCACCACCTGCCTGTTGCTCCGGACTCATGTACAAGGGCGTTCCACCGGCCAAACTGGGACGCCAGGGCGTGTTTTGATCGCTGCGCGCCACCACCAGACCATAGTCGGCGATGACCGCCCTGCCCTCCACATCAAACAGGATATTGGCGGGCTTGAGATCACGGTGCAGCAGGCCTCGAGCATGCAGAGCCGACAGTCCACGCGCGATCTCCATCAAAATGCGCAACGCATCATCGACGGGCAGTCCGTCCGGCGCGCTGCGCAGGCGGTCGCGCAAATCACCGCCGGGTAGATATTCACTCACCCACCACAGCCGATCAGCATCGTCGGAAATCTCCAGCAGTGTTTCAAGATGGGGATGTCGCACGCCACGCAGTGCTTGCAGCGACGCCCGTAACTGCGCCGTCAGCTCGACATCCTGCGCGACTTCGGGCCGCAACAACTTGAGCACCACCGCGCGCTGCCGCAATCCGTGTTCCACGAGATACACGCGGGAGCTGCCACCGGTACCCAATTCCCGAATCAGCCGGAAGCCCGGGATGCGATCCCCTTCCGGCATCGCGCGGGTCGGCAGCGAACTCAGTGACTGTCGGCGAGCCACAAACACTTGCCTCCAGACTTCTTCTGCAACACGTCCAAGGCAGCCGCATGTGCGGCGCGTTCGTCGGCATTCGGGACCACGCGTGGCACCTTCGGCAGTGCGGACACATCGAAGGGTAAGCGGTCGCCCGGCCGCGAATCGTTGCGCAAGCTCAAACCCAGATCGCTTTGTCCAGCCGTCAGTGCGAGATACACATCGGCGAGCAACTCGGCATCGAGCAAGGCGCCGTGCAGCGTTCGCGACGAGTTATCCACACCAAGTCGCTTGCACAGGGCATCCAGGCCGTTGCGTTGGCCGGGAAACTGCTCGCGCGCCAGTGTCAAGGTGTCGGTCACCCGCGCGATGTCGCGGATTCTGGGCAAATCCGCAGCAACCCGAGCCAGCTCTGCATCGAGAAAGCCCACGTCGAACTTGGCGTTATGCGCGATCAACTCGGCATCGCGAATGAATTCAACGAATTCCTGCGCAATGCTCGAAAACCTCGGCTTGTCGGCGAGAAAGTCCGAGGTCAGCCCATGAACGGCCAATGCACCAGGATCACTTTCGCGATCAGGATTTAGGTAGTGGTGAAAGTGACGTCCGGTCAAACGACGACCGATCAGCTCCACGCAACCGATTTCGATCACCCGATGCCCAAGTTCCACCGGCATGCCGGTCGTTTCGGTGTCAAACACTACCTGCCGCATATCATCGCCCCTTGATCTGTTCCGCCGCCTGGCGCGCCAAACCGTCCACCCGCTCGTTGTCGGCATGCCCGGCGTGGCCTTTGACCCAATGCCAGCGAACCCGGTGCCGTTGCCGCGCCGCATCGAGTCGCTGCCAGAGGTCGGCGTTTTTTACCGGCTTGTTGTCGGCGGTTTTCCAACCGCGTCGCTGCCAGCTTGGCAGCCATTCCGTGATGCCTTTCTGCACATATTGCGAGTCGGTGAAGAGATCGACTTCGCACGCTTCTTTCAATGCCTGCAAGCCTTCAATCGCCGCCATCAGCTCCATCCGGTTGTTGGTGGTGTCTGGCTCGCCGCCGGCTAGCTCACGCTCGTGTGCACCAAAACGCAGCAACACGCCCCAACCGCCAGGGCCAGGATTGCCAGAACAAGACCCGTCGGCATGGATCTCCACATGCTTCATGCCGCTTGATCATCCTGCAGACTGCGGCACTCTGCGGTGCGATCAATGCTCACCCGTGCCAGCGAGGCGTTGACTGTCACCGCGCGTCGGCGCATCGCAGGGCGCAAGGTCATGCCCGGCTTTCGCAACCGCGCCAGCCAGAGTTGACTGGCGCACAGCCAAGGTGCCCGCAGCATGGAATCTGACGCGAATATCTGCCGTGGCCGTGACCAAGGCCAACGTGAACCCACGCCACTGAGATGATGCACATCAAACCCCCCACCACGCAGCAGTTCGGCGATGCAGGCCGAGGGCATCGTTGCGGGGCGATAGCGCTGCCAATGCCAACGCCAAAGACTCCAGCGATTCAGGCCCAGCACCAACAATTCGCCTTCCGGTTGCAAGAGCTCGGACAGTTGCGCCAACAAGACCTCGCTCAATGCCAACTCAGCGTGCCAGATCACGATCAAACTGAACGTCTCGCGACCAAAAGGCAGCGCGTCCACGTGACAGCGCAGATCACCGCCCAACCCACCGTGCGCCTCACGATTGCAGGTTCCGCGCGCGAGATGCAGGTGCGTCAAATGGGAAACATCCAACGGCAGCTCAAATCCCTGCGCCGCACTACCCGACAGCAGCAGGGCGCGTGCGCCTCGGGAGCGTTGCGTCGCGCGTTGAATCAAGGCCGCTTCGGAGCGCAGCAGAGCATGACCGGCTCGGGTAGCGAACCAATCCAGGACGGTGGGCGACGCGGTGGATCGAATCTGCGGCATGTCGGCATTGTGGCGGAAGCGGAATCGCGACGCACGGCCTCCCTGCCGTTTCGGCAGATACCTCGAGCACACACGCTTATCAGACCGCGTGCTGCAACAACATCGACAAAACGCTCGGCACCTGAGAACTGACCGCTTCCAGATTACCGAATACCTCTTCCATGGTGATCTCGGCTTGGTCCCCGCAACCCGCTGCCCAATTGGCAACCAGATTGAGGCTGGCATAGTCGATTCCAAGTTCGCGGGCCAAGGCGGCTTCGGGCATGCCCGTCATGCCAACCAGATCACAGCCATCGCGACGCAGGCGCGCGATTTCGGCGATCGTTTCAAGTCGCGGACCTTGGGTGCAGCCATACACACCACCGTCTACCACATCGACGCCAGCCTCGCGCGCAGCGCGCAACAGGGCGACTCGCAGCCGACGACTATAGGGCTCGGTGAAATCGATGTGCTCGACCTTGGCACCCTCGACATCACAGAACGAACCGAGCCGTCCATGGGTGTAATCGATCAGCTGATCTGGCACAGCCAGCACGCGGGGCCCCATGCGCTCGGTGATGCCGCCGACTGCATTGATGCCCACCATGCGAGTGGCACCGAGCTGGTGCAAGGCATAGACATTCGCGCGGTAGTTGATGCGGTGCGGCGGCACGCTGTGCGCTTCGCCATGGCGTGCGAGAAAGGCTACCCGCTGACCAGACAATTCCCCAACCCGAATGGGGCCCGAAGGCTGACCATACGGCGTATCGAGGACGTGGGTTTCGACGTTTTGCAGGGCGGCCAATCGATACACACCCGTGCCGCCAATCACCGCCAAATCCAAATTCATCGACTCACCTCAACGCAGCGCGTAGATCGCAGGCAGATTACGACCCTGCTCGTAGTAGTCCATGCCAAAGCCATAAACGTAGCGATCCGGCACATCGAGACCAACATAGTCGGCGCTGAGATCCGCCAGACAACGGTCATGATGCTTGCGCGCCAGCACAGCAACGCGGACGTCCTTCGCACCCTCCGCCTGACAGGCGTCGATGACTGCCCGCAGGGTATGGCCTTCATCGAGGATGTCATCGATCAACAACACGCGCCGCCCGAACAAGGGCACCGCGGGTTTTCGCAGCCAGTGCACCCCACCGCCGAAGGTTTCGCCGCGATAGCGCGTGGCGTGGAGATAGTCGAACTCGACATCCGTCTTCAACTGCAACGCCAGCAGTGACGAGAACAACATGCCGCCATTCATGATGGTGAGATACAGCGGTCGATCCCCGGCGTAATCGCGGTCGATTTCGGCGGCAAGTCGGGTGATCTGCGGCTGGATGTAGGCGAGATCGAACAAGCGATCCGATACCGGCAAGGCATCGGCTAGTTTGGGAAGGTTAGGCATGGAGATCGTCCCTTGACAGTGATTCGAGCGTAGCACGCGCCTGCGACAGCGCCGTGCCGTGGTCCGTGGTCATCAACTGGCCTTGTAACGCTTGCAAACGCTGCGAAAGCGGGTAGTCGACCTGTGCACCGCGCAACGTCTGCAAGGACTCAGGCACCAGCGCCGGATGGCAGGCCAGCACGGCATCGCAACCGGCGTCGAGATGGGCATGAATACGGGCAGCAACACCGCCTACCGCACTGCCGGCGGCCATGCCGATATCGTCGCTGAAAATGGCTCCGCCAAAGCCCAGCTGCTCACGCAACACGGTTTGCAGCCAATACCGTGAAAAACCGGCGGGCTGAGCATCCACCGCCGGATAGATGACATGCGCGGCCATCACGGCTTCCGCGCCAGCCGCCAATCCGGCGCGAAACGGCAGGAGGTCAGCGAGCGCGATCTGTTCGCGCGAGCGCGGGTCGCGCGCGGCATCAACGTGGGTATCCTCAAGCACCGAGCCATGCCCCGGAAAATGCTTGAGCGTCGCCGCCATGCCGGCGGCACGCTGGGCGTTGACATAGGCAGCAGTCAACTGCGCCACCACCGCGGGGTCGGAATGCAGCGCGCGATCACCGATGGCGCGATTACCACGCCCTAGATCCACCACCGGCGCGAAGCTGATGTCGACGCCAATGGCGCGCATCTCGCTCGCCATCACCTGCGCATGCGCGCGCGCTGCCGTCAGCGCTGCCGCCGGATCGAGATCAAACAAGCGCCCCAACGTGGCCAGTGGCGGCAAACGCGTGAAGCCTTCGGTAAAACGCTGCACTCGGCCGCCTTCTTGATCAACGCTGACCAGCAGCGGCCGGGGGCACGTCGCGCGAATCTCGGCGATGTAATCGCCAATCTGCGATCGAGCGGCAAAATTTCGCCGGAACAGCACGACACCTGCGACCGCAGGATGCGTCAACCAGTCACGCTCTTCGGCGCGCAGTTCGGTGCTGGCGAGACCGATCAACAGCATGACTCAGCGTTCGAACAGCGCAATGGATTCGACGTGACCGGTGTGTGGGAACATGTCCATCACGCCTGCGGCCTTGAGTTGGAACCCATAGTCGCGCACCAGCACTCCGGCATCGCGCGCCAGCGAGGCTGGATGGCAACTCACGTACACGATGCGCTGCACGCCTTCCAGCGG
This sequence comes from Lysobacterales bacterium, assembly GCA_016718605.1. GTDB lineage: Bacteria > Pseudomonadota > Gammaproteobacteria > Xanthomonadales > Xanthomonadaceae > Aquimonas. The sequence goes on from JADKCY010000002.1 coordinate 10,955, forward strand.
GAGTTGCGGTATCACCGCATCGGCTCCGGACCGCGGCGGGTCCAGCAACAGTTTGTTGAAGCCACCTTTCACCCAAGGCTCGGCGCGCACATCCTGACTCAAGTCGGCCGCGTAGAACTCGGCGTTCGGCAAGCCATTGAGGGCTGCATTCGCGCGCGCGCGCTGCACCAATCCCGCATCGCCTTCCACACCGACGACCGTGGCCGCGCGGCGCGCAATCGGCAGGGTGAAATTACCCAGCCCGCAAAACAGGTCGAGAATGCGATCTTCCCGCTGTGGATCAAGCAACTGCAGAGCCAAGTCGATCATGCGCTGGTTCATGCCGGCGTTGACCTGCACAAAATCCAAGGGTTGAAACTTCAGCGTGATGTCATACGCCGGTATGCGGAAATCCAGCGCAATCACTTCCGGCCACAGCGTCTCGACGCTGTCGACACCCCCACTCTGCAACATGATCCCTAGCCCGGTCGCCTGCGCAAATGCCTGCAGACGCTCACGGTCCGAGCTCGACAGCGGCTGCAAATGACGAAACACCAGCACGGTCTGCGCATCGCCGGAGGCCACTTCAATCTGCGCAATGTGCTCGCGTGCATCCAGCGATTGCACCAAGGTCGCCAGCTCGCCGATCCGCTCGCCCACCGCAGGCACCAGCACTTCGCAGCGCTGCAGTTCGGCCAGAAAGCGTGGATTGGTCTCACGAAACCCCACCAGCGCCATACCTTTCTTGGCGACGTATTTCACGCCAAGGCGCGCCTTCCGACGATAGCCCCATGGCTGATCGGTCAGCGGCGATAGCCAGCGCTCGGCCTGCACATGGCCGATGCGTTCCAGATTTTCCTGCAACACACGCTGCTTGACGACGATTTGCGACTCGGCCTGCAGGTGCTGCAGCGTGCACCCGCCACATCGACCGAAGTGCGGACACTTGGGCACTACACGATCCGCCGCAGCCTGCAGCACTTCCAGCGTGCGCCCTTCGTCGAAATGCTTCTTGCGCACTTCCACCAGCATCCGCACACGTTCACCCGGCAGCGCGCCTGCCACAAAGACCGCTTTGCCATTCACGCGCGCCACGCCACGACCATCATGGGTCATGTCCACCACATCGACTTCCAATTCGCGAGACACGTCAAACCTTGGCGAATGCAAAAGGACGTGCATTGTCGCATGCACATCTTGTCGATACAGCACTAGCACAGCACACTGCCCCATCACTTCAGGGCCACCCGGCACGCTCGCGCACCATGCTCACGCTCAGTTTGCATCAACTCAATCATCTGCCTAACGCAGACTTCGCCGCCGCGCTTGGCGACATTTTCGAGCACTCGCCTTGGGTCGCCCAACGCACGGCTGCGCGGCGCCCATTTGCGAGTCCTCAGGCCGTGCATTCGGCCATGTGCGCCACGCTGCAAGCCGCCAGCGAGCGCGAAAAGTTCGCCCTGATCCGCGCCCATCCACAATTGGCGGGCAAGGCGGCGTTACGTGGCGAACTGACCGCCGACTCGACGCGCGAGCAGCAGGGCGCGGGGCTGGACCAATGCTCGCCGGACGAATACGCCGAGCTGCATCAACTGAACGCTGACTACGAGGCGCGGTTTGGATTTCCCTTCATCCTCGCCGTCAAAGGACACAACCGGCAGAGCATCCTCGCGGCATGGCGACGTCGTCTGAGCCATTCGCCCGCGCAGGAATTTGCCGAAGCGCTGCAGCAAATCGAACGCATCGCGCTGTTCCGCCTGCAGGCGCGGCTCAGCGACTGAGCGCCATCCACATCTGACCCGATCGAGTACCCCACATGGCCTACGCCCCCACTGATCCGAACGCACCGGAATTCGCCCGCTGCTACGTCAACCTGGCCGACGCCCAATTGGGCGCACGCGCCTTGGCCGTCAGCGACGAATTCTTTGCCGTCGCCGAACGCATGCTCAACCCCGAACCGGCGGTCTTCATCGCCGGCAAGTACGACACGCATGGCAAATGGATGGATGGTTGGGAAAGCCGTCGCAAGCGCGTCGCTGGCCATGACTGGTGCATCGTGCAATTGGCGCGTCCCGGGTGGCTGCATGGCGTCGAACTCGACACCAGTCACTTCACCGGCAACTACCCGCCTGCGGCCAGTCTGGAAGCCTGTGATGTGGAAGGCGAACCACGCGCTGACACAGCGTGGTTTCCATTGCTGGACTCAGTCAATTTGCAGGGCAACAGTCATCACTATCACCCGCTCGACGCCGCGCGACGGGTCAGCCATGTGCGAGTCAATCTTTACCCGGACGGTGGCCTCGCCCGTCTACGCCTGTACGGCCGCCCTGACACGCGTTGCGTAGTGCCGAATGATGAAGGCCAGATCGATCTGCTGGCCGCCTTGAACGGTGGCAGCGTGATTGCCGCAAATAACGAGCACTTTGGTCCCGCCGCGCGACTACTGCTGCCAGGTCGCGGTGTCAACATGGGCGACGGCTGGGAAACCCGCCGTCGACGCGAACCCGGCAACGATTGGTGCATCATCGCCCTCGCCCAGCCCGGCCAAGTCGAGCGCATCGAGGTCGACACCGCACACTTCAAGGGCAACTACCCGGATCGCTGCTCATTGCAGGCGACCTGCGTCAACGGCGGCACCGCCACGTCGATCATCACCCAGTCGATGTTCTGGCCCAGCCTGATGGACGCGCAAAAACTTCGGATGGACCACATTCATTCGTATCAGGCCGAAGTGCTGCCGCACTCGCCGATCACGCATGTGCGTTTCAACATCCATCCCGATGGCGGCGTATCGCGACTGCGCCTGTGGGGTCGGGTGTCAGCCGCATGAATCAGCGGATCGCGCTCCTGATCGAGCCGCTGGAGCCATCGCGCTTTGCGCCATTTGGCGATGTCATCGAAGCCGCACAGGCACGCACGGTGTTCAGTATCAACACCGGCACGGCACAGCGATTTCACGATCTCGCGCACATCGATACCGCGCAACATGGTGGGCGCACCGTGCTCAGCATTTTTCGTGCCCAGCCAAGGCGCTTTCCTTTTGCCATTGACGTCATCGAACGCCACCCGCTCGGCAGTCAGGCGTTTTATCCACTGAGTGGACAGCCCTATCTGGTGATCGTCAGTGAAAGCCCGACCCACGTACCGCGCGCTTTCGCAGCCCGTGCAGATCAGGGCGTCAACTTCCATCCCGGCACCTGGCACCACGCCCTGATCGCGCTGAATATCGAATGCGACTTTCTGGTCATCGACCGCGACGGTGGCGACGAGAATTGCGACGAAGCGCAGCTCAGCGAAGCCTTTGTGCTGCTCAGTCCGGATGCGCCAGCGCATAGCGGATCGCCGCGCTGACCGCAGCGACTTGTGCCGCATTGCATTGCGCAGGCGTGGCGCGCGGACTGTCCGGATATACCTCCGTCGTGGTGCTGTAGCGCGCAGCGGTGACGCCACCGCACAAGCCAAGTGATGTCAACGGATACAGGATGACGCCCGGCGCCACCACCGGCGAGCCAATGATCTCGCCGCGCGCATCCGCTGGTGCGATGTGGGTCACCTTGGCGACTTCCTTGATCACGGCACGCTGAAAATCCAGTTGCGGATTCTCGCTATCGCCAACCAGATAAAACCCATCGGGAATCTCGCCGGGCTCGAAATCCTTGCCGTCGCGCGCGGCGAGCGCGGGGCGGAACTCCGACTCGTCACTGTCAGTGGTTTCGTGCAAATCGATATGCAAAAGAAATTGCGCTTGCCACGGCGCGATCAGGCGCATCAACGCGGCGGATTCTTCAGCAGGACTGCCCTCGCGAAAACTGCGATTGGGGTCGACGGCGAGCGCGTTCCAGCGCTGAATGCGCTCGTAAGCCCAAGGGCTGACACACGGAGCGACCAACAGATTCACGCGCCCCTCGAACTCAGCAGCCGCCTGATCAAGAAACTGCAATGCGCCATGCACGCCACTGGTTTCGTAACCGTGCACCCCGCCCGTGACCAGCACCGAAGGCAGCTCGTCGCGCCAATCCTTGCTGCGCAAAGCGAACAGCGGATAGAGGTCCGGTGCGTAATCCAGTTCACCGTAGGCAATCAACGCAAATTCATGGCTCAACTGTTCTGCGCAGCGCAAAACGTCCGCCGCATAGCTGCGCTTGACTCCCTGAGCGGCTCGCCATTGCGCACGCTCGGCAGCAGTCCAAACCTGCCCTTGTTGTCCGATCGGATAGCTGTTGGCAGTCCGCATGAATAGCCCCTTGGCGAGTGCGAAAAGCGCTGACTCTAACAGGCTTTCTGGCATGTACCCCGGTGCACTCATTTGCCAGTGGTGTGCCCATCCGTTGTCCAAACCGGCCCCGACGAGACCGTGGTTCAAGCCATCCAGCAGAGCTGCGTCTTCGGTTCGTCGGGCGCGCTGTCAACGAATCTGACGATGGCTCGTTATGCTGCGCGTTGTCGATCCGCTGAAATCTGGTTCGAACTAATCGCTTGGGAGTAACAACATGCGGCGCGTCTGGCTGGGTCTGTTGCGCAACAGTGCCGTCATGGCGCTTGTGCTGTGGGTGGTGCCTGCCGCCATAGCATCGCCATTCGGCAGCGGATTTGAAGCCGTTGAAAAGCCCTTGCCCCGAGGCCTCTACCACTCAGCCGGGCCGACTCGCGTTGGCGCGCCGGCGGCGTTGAGCTCGGCTGCCAGCGAATCACCTTTGGTGCATGGCACCTTGGTGCGGATCGCCTGGTCGACACTGCAAGCGGCGCCAAGCGTATTCGATTTCACCTTGCTGGATCGCGAATTTGGGCTCGCCGAAACGCTGCAAACCCAAATCTCATTGGGAGTGCTCGACGCCTGGAACCAACCGGCGTGGCTACTCGACGAATGCGAGAGCTTTGAATTCACCTTTCAAAGCAATCTCGTACAAGCCTGCCTGCCGTGGGATGCGCACTAACTCGCGCGCAAGCAGGAACTGCTGAACGCGCTGGGAGAACGCTACGCACACCACCCAAACCTCGGTCTGGTCTACATGACCTATGCCGCCATGACCAACGGTATCGAAATGCACTGGCGCGTCGATGAGGCCGCCTTCACTGCTGCCGGCTACACGGCTGAGCGTCTGCAATCAACCTACCGCAGCGTGTTCGACATGCATGTTGCTGCTTTTCCAGGCATTCCCATTGCCATGGAGGTACACGAGGTGTTTGATTCCGGGGCGCTTGCCGTTGCCGCTTACCAGCATTGCCATGACCGGCTGGGCTCGCGTTGCGGCGTTGCACTTTGGTGGTGCGCGTCGCGACTGACTCGTCCGCCCAATGGAGAGTCGGAGGTCTGGGCGGTTGCAGCGGATGCGTTCGCACGAAGTTTCGTCACGTGCCAAACGGTCGGCAACTTCACCAATCAGCCCGATCGCTTTGACGAGGGCGCAGGCTGGACGCCACTGCAGGCGCTGCAAAACGAAATGAACTTCATGTACAACGCGGGCGTTACGCATTGGGAACTCTGGAGCGTCGATATCACCAACCCGGAATTTCAGCCCGAGCTGACCGACTATGCCAACCGCTTGGAGTGATGCGGACTTGCGTCATACGTCTGATCGGTTGCGATGGTGGTTTCGTGCCGACCCTGTACATCGGCGTGTTCAGGCCCAGCCGACCCGAGCCAAATGACACGCCATTAATGGTTCCTCTGCGACAGTGTGAGACGTAACCACTGGAGTGACCACCATGCGACTGCTGTCATCGCACCACGCGAAACTTGCCTTTCTACTCTGCATGCCAATGCTGGCACACGCCAGCACCTTCGAACTACCTGCACTGCCCTATGCCAAGGATGCGCTGGCACCAAGCATCGACGCGAGCACCATGGATATTCACCATAGCAAGCACCATCAAGGCTACGTCAACAACCTGAATGCCGAAGTGGAGAAGGACCCACGGCTGGCAGGGCTGTCGCTGCAGCAGATTCTCGAAGGCGTGTCGGCCTATGCACCGGCAGTACGCAACAACGCCGGCGGGCACTTCAACCACAGCCTGTTCTGGCACGTGATGGCCCCGCCAGTTGAGGTCGGTCAAGCTTCTGATGCGCTGAGCGCGCAGATCGTCGCAGACTTTGGATCGATGGAGGCATTCAAGACCCAATTTTCCGAAGCCGCCAGCAAGATCTTCGGCTCGGGGTGGGCTTGGTTGATCGTCACACCGGACGGCACGCTGCAAATCAGCACCACCGCCAATCAGGACAATCCGCTGATGGACACCGTTACCCCGCGTGGCACGCCGATTTTGGGTCTGGACGTGTGGGAACACGCCTACTACCTGAATTACCAGAACAAGCGCATGGACTACATTGCGGCGTGGTGGAACGTGGTGAACTGGAACGAAGTCAGCCAGCGCTTTGCTTTGACGCGGTAACAAGAGAGAACCTGTGGCGGACGCCACAGGTTCAATCCCGCACCAGGTCTAACGCGTGGAAGTGAGACTCTGCCCGCATTGCATGGATCACGCGGGTCTTGCTGCACGTTGATGGCCGCCAAGCGGCCAATTCACATCGGTTCATCTAGCCGCCTCCGCGGACATCGGCATTGCGAATCCAGCGCCATACCGCCCCGATCCGCAACTGCCGCCCACCGCTCAGCTGCGCGGCGCACACACGCGGCGTGCAAGGGCATTGGCAGCAGTCCCAGGTGGCCCATTGAATCCAGCACGAAGCGCCCTGGCGTTGATGTCCAACGCCGCGTACCCAACCAGCGCGCCATTCGCGCAGGCAAAGTCACGACTTGACCTTGTGTTTCCGGATCCGGATCGGGCACATGCAGCGCACCCTCTTGCCAGAGGCGCTGCAAGACCTCCCAGGCAAGAAAATCGCTGTCGGGTAACAAACCGACCTGCACGCGCGAACGACCTTCGTCGTCGACAAAACACAGCGCTTCGACGGGTCCCTGCGCATCGATGTCGCAAAGCACCACGGCGCGCGTGCCACGGATAACCTCCAACAGGTCGTGCCGTACACCGAAGGCGTCCGCTTCACGATGCAGGCACACCACGCTACCGAGGTGCGCCATTGCCGCAAAGAGGTCCGCGTGCGGTACCCGGTCGGCGAGTGCGTTCAACGCGACTCGCTGCGCCAAAGGATCGCTATAGGCTTCGCTATCCATTGCGCCGTTGCCGACATCGAAGGTCATGTCGCCATACTCCTGTGCCATCAAGACAAACGACCTACCACGGTAGATGGGGTAACGCGCGGCCATCGCGGCCTAGCATGGTGTAGCGGTCCGACGCCGAATTCGCAGCCATGTCGTTCGGTGGGGTCGACCACTCCCGGCGCGCTTTGTCGCGCAGATCGAGGTCGCCGAAACGGTCGCTTTTAACCCGCACCACGGTCGTTGTTTGGGTGGCCACGACGGTGATTTCTGGGGGACTTAATGAACTGCCTCGACGCCATATAGGCCCGGCAGCACGCTGCGATGCCTTATTTGGTCAGGATGAGTTTGTCGTTCTGGGTGATCCGCAGACGATATTCCTGATCACCGTGAAGAATGCTCAGCTCGCGCGCCCCTCGCATCAGGTCGTTACTAGTGACTTGCTGGCGTTGTGCTGCGAGCCTCAGTAAGCGTGAGCAGTCGTGGGGCAAACCGGACTCGTTGTCCAGCGACGATGCGGTATCGAGCATCAAGTTCATGGCGCACTCCACGTCGGTTGATTTATAAATCGTAACGATTCTTATTTGTATGTCAAGCAGTCGCAACGACCGCCAAGTCATTGGCTGTGGTGCGCCACGAAATACAGCGCCGCTGATCGCGCCATCCCAACAGTCCTTGTACGAATGCTCCGTAACATATTGATCTTGCAAGTTTGTGCCACCGAAAATCTGCTCTGCGCGCGATCTGGATCGCGCGAGGCCATGTCATGAAAATGACACCTGACATGAAACCGCCACGCCCGCACGCTATCCTCGCGCAGCAAGAAACAACTTTTCTGGGGATCACGGAGGTTTCATGAACAACGACCGCATCACGCGGCCGCTGCTTGCCGCGCTGTTGTGCGTGGCAGGTGGAGCGGTGCAGGCGCAGACCACCGAGCTGTTTTTCAGCGAGTACATCGAGGGCACGAGCAGTAACAAGGCCGTCGAGATATACAACGGAACCGGTAGCTCAATTGATCTCGCTGCAGCCCAGTACGTCGTACAGAACTACGCCAATGGAGCGTCATCACCGCCCACTACAACCACAACGCTCACAGGGACCATCGCAGACGGCGATGTATTTGTCCTAGCCAACGGATCTGCGAACGCCACCATTATCGCCGCTGCAGATCAGACATCAGGAAACATGGTGTTCAACGGCGACGATGCCTTGGTGCTACGAAAGGGTGGCGCGGCCGGTACCATCATTGATGTCATCGGACAAGTTGGCCTTGATCCCGGCACCGAGTGGGGAACCGGCCTGACGTCCACGTCTGACAACACCATCCGTCGGAAAAGCACTATTTGTGCGGGCGATAGCAACGGTGCCGATGCGTTCGATCCTGCTGTCGAATGGGACGGCTTCGCGATTGATACTTTCGACGGATTTGGCAGTCACACCGCCAACTGCGTCACTACTCCCACCCTCAGCATCAACGATGTCAGCCAGGTGGAAGGCAACAGCGGCACCAGCAACTTCACCTTCACCGTCAGCCTTAGCGCACCCGCACCCGTCGGTGGCGTGAGCTTCGACATCAACAGCGCGGACGGCACGGCGACGCTTGGGGACAGCGACTATCTGTCGATTGGACAGTCTGGTGTGACCATTGCCGAAGGCGCCAGCAGTCGTGACTTCATGATCGCGGTCAATGGCGATGCCACCGACGAAGCAGACGAGACCTTCTTGGTCAACCTCACCAATGTGGTGGGCGCGACCGTGGCGGATGCGCAGGGTCAAGCCACTATCGTCAACGATGATGCCTCCACCGCCGTGCTGTCGATTAGCAATCCGACACCAGCGCCCGAGGGCAATGCAGGCATCACCTCACAAGTATTCACCGCATCGCTGAGCTTCGCCGTGGGCAGCGATGTCGTGTTTAACGTAACCACGGCTGACGGCACGGCCTCTGGCAGCGCCGTCGACTATCTGACGCAGTCCGCGCTCGAATACACAATTCCCGCGGGGCAGACTTCGGTGCAGATTCCGGTTGGCATCGTCGGCGACACCATCGACGAAGCCGATGAGACCTACACCCTGACCATCGCCAGCAGCAGCCCGCTGGTCACCTTGGGCACATCCGTAGCGACGGCAACCATTACCGATGATGACCTGCCGATCACGGCCATTCATGCGATCCAGGGCAATGGCGCCGCGTCACCGTTGGCGACCCAAGCCGTGCGTACCGCGGGGAACGTCGTCACCAACGTCGGACCCGCCGGTTTCACCATCCAGACACCCGATGCGGACGTGGATGCGGACCCGCTGACCTCGCAAGGCGTGTACGTCTTTACCACCAGTGCACCGACCTATGACGATGGCGCACCGGTACAGGTGGGTGACGAAGTATCGGTGCTGGGTACGGCCATCGAATTCTTCACCATGACCGAGGTGTCGGTCACCACGACGCGCAATGCAACAAACAGCATCACTGTCACCGCCACGGGCGAACCCTTGCCAACTGCCATGGTGTTCAGTTCGGGCAGCGGCTTGCCTTCGACGGATCCCGCCGCGCTGAGCTGCGGCACCAGCAACTTTGAATGCTACGAAGGCATGCTCATCAGCATCCCTGCAGGCCGGGTTTCCAGCGGCAATCAGCGCTTCAGTACGGACTTGTTTGGTGAGGTCTACATCGACCCGCGCGGCAGCAATTCGCTGCGCGAGCCGGGCGTGCGTTTCGGCAGCACCACCTCCGCAGCCAATGCCGCCGCAGGCATCTGGGACGGCAATCCGGAAGTGCTGGAGATGGATACCGACTTCATGATCCCGACCAACGCTGGCGTGGAATTTGTGGGCGGCACCCAGTTCAGCGCCACTGGCACCATCGGCTTTGACTTTGGCGACTATGAGTTCTGGCCGACCACCTTGACCATCACGCCAGAAACGAACGTTGCACCGCGTCCGGTACCACTTGCTGGCGCGACCGACATGACGATCGGTTCGTTCAACGTCCTGCGCCTGTGTGATGCCATCGATGACCGCGGCACCGGCACCATTGAGTTCACTTGCTACAGCGACACCATCGTGCAGGAAACCGATCCCGTTCGTGTCAGCCTGAAACTGGCACAACTCAGCGCCTACATCCGCGAAGTGCTGCGCTCACCCGACGTGCTCGGCGTTCAGGAAGTCGAGAAGTTGTCCATCCTCACCCTGTTGGCCAATCAGATTCACTCGGATGGAGGCCCGGCCTATCAGGCCTATCTGGTTGAAGGTAACGATCCCGGCGGCATCGACGTGGGCTATCTGGTGAACCCGGATCGCGTGCAAAGCGTCAACGTGGTGTCTATGCAGGAAGGCGAAACCTGGAACGACCCCAGCAGCGGTGTCACCGAACTGCACGACCATCCACCGCTGCTGCTTACTGGCGAGTTCACCGGTGTTGCCAATCAGGCCCTGCCCTTTATGGTCATCAACAATCACACCAAATCACGCAGTGGTGTGGACACCAGCGATGCCAACGGCGAACGCAACCGCGCCAAGCGTTTCCTGCAAGCCAAATCGATTGCCACCTTGGTGCAGGCGATTCAGACCGATGAACTGACCGCGCAGATTCCGTTGATCGTGGTCGGCGACCACAATGCCTATCAGTTCACGGATGGCTACGCCGATGTCGTTGGGCTGATTGCCGGCACCTACAACGATGCCGCCAACACCTGTGCGCCATCGAATAGCGTGACCGACTGCAAGCTGGGTACGCCCAACATCGTCAGTCCGGTACTACAGAACGCCGTCTCCAGCCTGCCGTCGAATGAGCAGTACTCCTACCGGTTCACCGAGAACTTCGGCGCGGTGCAGGGCTCGACAGGTCGCGATGTCGCCACCAATCAGGTACTGGATCATGTGTTGATGAACGTGGCTGCGCAGCCCTTCTTTGCGGGGCTTGCCTATGGTCGCGGCAACACAGATGTTTCCGGTGAACGTATCCGTGTCTGCAACTACCCGAACTTCAACGCCGCCTCCTGCGGCGTGGTTGCACCTGCCGTCGCCAGTGCACTGGCTGCCTCCGACCACGACGGCATGGTGGCCCGCTTCGATGCCGATTGCTCGGGTGATAGCGAGTTGGATGGCGACACCGATGGCATCTGCACCATTGCCGACAACTGTCCGGTCACCGCGAATGCCGATCAGGTCGACGCAGATCTGGATGGCATCGGCGACGTTTGCGATGACGTAGTGAGCTTCCTGTTGTTCAAGGACGGTTTTGAAGACTGAAGCGAGCCGTCCCCAGCAGTGCACCGCTGCGGACGCTCGATAGCGATCACCAATGCAAAGGGCCGCCCATCGGGCGGCCCTTTTTCATGGCAAGAGTCGAAAAAAAAACCGCCGTGCGAATTTACGCACTCAAACGTCGAATGCTGGCACCCAAACCGCTCAATTTTTCCTCAATGCACTCATAACCACGGTCGATGTGATAAATCCGATCGATCAGGGTTTCGCCTTCGGCGACCAAGCCAGCCAGCACCAGACTCGCCGAAGCACGCAAATCAGTCGCCATGATGGGTGCCGCAGTCAATCGATCAACGCCACGCACGATGGCCGAGTTACCTTCGACGCGAATATCCGCGCCCAAGCGGCGCAACTCCTCGATGTGCATGAAACGGTTCTCGAAGATGGTTTCGGTAACAATCCCAACGCCCTCGGCGACGGCGTTCAAGGCCACAAATTGGGCCTGCATGTCGGTCGGAAAGGCTGGATATGGCGCAGTGGTCAGATCCACGGCACGCGGCCGACGGCCTTGCATGTCAAGCTCGACCCAATCAGGTCCGGTGTTGATATGTGCGCCCGCCTTCTCCAACTTGACCAGCACCGCATCCAGCAAGTCCGCACGCGCACGCTTGGCCAACACACGCCCGCGCGTGATGGCACCGGCGACAAGAAACGTCCCTGTCTCAATGCGATCCGCTTGCACGTCATAGCGGCAGCCGTGCAAACGCTCGACGCCCTCGACAATGATCGTACTGGTACCGGCACCACTGATACGCGCACCCATTGCACTCAGGCAGGCGGCCAAATCAACCACCTCGGGTTCTTGTGCAGCGTTCTCGATAACTGTCGTTCCCTGCGCCAAGGTGGCGGCCATCAGGATATTCTCGGTACCCGTTACGGTCACCATGTCCATCACGATGCGCGCACCACGCAAGCGACCTGCCTTGGCGCGAATGAACCCACCCTCAACCATGATTTGTGCGCCCATCGCTTCCAGCCCTCGAATGTGCTGATCAACGGGACGCGAACCAATCGCGCAGCCACCTGGCAAGCTAACCTCAGCCTGCCCGAAGCGCGCGACTAGGGGGCCCAGCACAAGAATCGACGCGCGCATGGTCTTGACCAATTCGTAGGGCGCAACGAAACGATCGACCGTGCGCGCGTTGATGTCGACGCGCATCTGGTCACCCATGGCTACCTGGGCGCCCATCTGACCCAACAGTTCCAGCGTGGTGGTGACATCCTGCAAATGCGGCACGTTGCCAATATCGACTTCGCCATCGGCCAAGAGACTGGCGCAGAGAATCGGCAGCACGGCATTTTTCGCACCGGAAATGCGGACTTCGCCATCCAGACGATGGCCACCTGTGACCGCGATGCGAGCCATCAGGCGACTCCGGCTTCTTCGGGCGTTTGGGTGCGCAGGGACAACGCATGAATTTCGCCGCCCATCAGGCTGCCTAAGGTGGCGTAGACCATCCGATGTCGCGCTAGTGGCAGTTTGCCTGCGAACTGCGATGAGATCACCCGTGCTTCAAAATGCACACCATCATCGCCACTGACCTCGACGTGAGCATCGGGCAGACCTTGCAGAATCAATTGTTGGATCGTTTCGGGAGTCATGGCTTCACTGTTTGCCGCGGCGTTCACCGGCGCTCAAGGCCAGTCGGTGCGGCTGCGTTAGAATGGACGCGAATGATAGCGAATAGCCCCGCAGTGGACACCTGCGGCCACCGGATCGATTCAGCTCACGCAGCTTTCCATCGCCCATGAATGCGCAAGTTCAAATTCTCACCAGTTCCCGCGATGCCAATGGTCTGTCGGCCGATGCGTTGATTCGCAGCGGGCAGACGGTCATCGATATTGAAACCACGGCGATTCACGCGTTAAGTGCTCACATCGATAGCAATTTTGTCGCCGCCTGTCGTCTGATGTTCGCTTGCAAAGGGCGCGTTGTGGCTTGCGGCATGGGCAAGTCCGGCCACATCGCGCGAAAAATCGCTGCCACCCTCGCATCGACCGGAACGCCATCGTTTTACGTCCACCCGGGCGAGGCGAGTCATGGCGACCTCGGCATGATTACCGACGCCGACGTCGTGCTGGCGGTGTCAAACTCTGGCGAAACCGATGAGCTGCTGACGATTCTGCCGGTGCTAAAACGCCAGGGAAATGCATTGATTGCCATGACCGGTCGGCCCCAGTCGACGCTTGGCCAAGTGGCTGATGTACATCTCGATGTATCGGTGCCTGCCGAGGCTTGTTCACTCGGCCTTGCCCCGACATCCAGCACCACCGCAGCTTTGGTGATGGGGGATGCGCTGGCCGTAGCGCTGTTGGATGCACGAGGCTTTACCGCTGACGACTTTGCCCGCTCGCATCCCGCAGGCGCATTGGGACGACGCCTGCTGCTCCACATCAACGATGTCATGCATCAAGGCGAACAGATTCCTGCGGTCAGTCTGCAGGCCAGCCTGAGTGAAGCCTTGGTCGAGATGAGCCAAAAACGGCTGGGCATGACTGCCGTCATCGACGCCGACCAACGCCTCTGCGGCATATTCACCGACGGCGATTTGCGTCGCGCGCTGGACGACGGTGCTTGCGATCTGCGTAACACCCCGGTTGAGCAGGCGATGAATCGTGATCCCAAAGTGATCCGCTCAGGGCAACTCGCGGTTGAGGCGGCGCGCTTGATGGAATCCCACCAAATCAATGCACTGGTGGTCGTCGATGATCAGCGGCGCGTCGTTGGTGCACTGAACATTCACGATCTGCTGCGCGCTCGCGTCGTGTGATGATGAGCACACGACTTCCATTGAATCAGCGAGCACTTGGCGACGAGATCATCCGTTTGGGACAGCAAGTTCGATTGGTCGCCTTCGATGTCGACGGAACGCTGACCGATGGCCGACTGCTGTTTTCCGACGATGGTAGCGAACTGAAAGCCTTCCATGTGCTGGACGGTCAGGGGCTCAAATTGCTCGAACGCATTGGCATCGTGACGGCGCTGATTACCGCGCGTCGTAGCCCATTGGTGGAAAGGCGCGCTGCGGACTTGGGCATTCCGCATGTCATTCAAGGCTGCCAAGACAAGGGACAAGCACTACAGGAGCTCTGTGCAAATCGGACTATATCGGCTTCGCACGTCGCATTCATGGGCGATGATCTGCCCGACCTGAGCGCCATGCGGCATGCAGGGCTAAGTGTCGCACCGGCTAACGCCCACCCTTGGGTTGCAGAGCGCGTCCACCTGCAAACACGTCTTGCGGGAGGCAGTGGCGCAGTACGAGAGCTCTGCGATTGGCTGATTGACGTTCAAGCGCAACGTGAAGCCATCCTTCGCGTGTGGCTAGGCGCATGACGATGCGCAATCTCGCGGTCCTGGCGCTGCTGCTGGCTGCGATGGCCAGCTCTTGGTGGCTGTGGATGCTGCAGGACAAACCCGCCGATACGGCGTTGCTGGGGCCACCACGTTCTGATTATCAGCTTCAACAGTTTGAAATGGTTTCGCTGGACGCCCAAGGCCAAGAAGCATTTTCCGCGAGTGGCCCGCAACTGGCTCGCCATCCCAGCGCCGGCACGCTGACCGTCAGCACTCCGCACTTCACGTTTCCCGATGCCAAAGGGCAACGCTGGCAGGCCAAAGCAACCCATGCCTGGATCAGCGCGGACGGCAATGAACTGCGACTGTTGCAGGAAGTTCTGCTGGACAGCGTGTTACCACTGCCAAACTCGACGACCATTCAGACTCAGCGATTGGATGTTTTCCCACAGTCTGGAATGCTGCGCAGCGATGATTCCGTGACCATCCGCGATGCGGCTTCTATACTGCAGGGAATCGGATTGCGCGCCGATCTCAACACGCGCCGCTTCCAGCTACTTTCCGAGGTTCGTGCCCGCTATGTTCCTGCCTCCCCGCCACCCGCAGCAGCAACTCCCTGATCACCGTGTCGTCTTTGCCGTGCTCGTTTGGATGGCTGCGCTGATTTGTCCCTTTACGCTGAGCGCCGCGACCGCAGATCGCCTGCAGGCGGTCGATGTCAACGCTGACACGATTGATGGCAGCCTCGCCGATGACGGAGAGTCCCTGCTGAGTGGCACAGTTCGCATCACCCAAGGCAGTCTGCATGTGCAAGCGGATAATGCCCGTGTTACCCGCACCGGTGGCGATCTGCAGCGTGTTCTGCTGGAGGGCGCGCCCGCGCGGCTCAAGCAGATCGATGACAAAGGTCAAGCCGTCAATGCGAGTGCAAGGCAAATCATCTATCAGCCGGCTGCAGACATCATCGAGCTTCTGGGTAATGTGGTGATCGAACAACCCCAAGGCAACCTGACCGGCGAGCGCATCACCTACCATCTCGGCACGGGACGCATTCAGGCGGATGGTCAAGGTGGACGGGTTTCGATGCGCATGAATCCCAAGCCAGCGAAGACCGATTCCGGAGCGGAATGATGCTGATCGCCCAAGCGCTGCGAAAGCGCTACCAGAAGCGCGATGTCGTGCGCGATTTTTCCTTGCGACTGAAACCTGGCGAAGTGGTTGGATTGCTTGGTCCGAATGGTGCCGGCAAGACCACATGCTTTTACATGATCGTCGGCCTAGTCGCGACCGACGGCGGCAAGATCACTCTGGATGGGCAAGACATCACCAGCATGCCAATGCACAGCCGCGCGCGGCTTGGTGTCGGCTACCTTCCGCAGGAAGCGTCGGTGTTTCGACGCCTCACAGTGGCAGACAACATTCTCGCGATTCTGGAGCTGCGCAGTGACTTGTCAGCGCAGCATCGACAGCGCGAACTGGACAGCCTTCTGGACGAACTGCAGATAAGCCACATCTCAGAGCAACTCGGCGCCAGCCTCTCCGGCGGTGAGCGACGCCGCGTTGAAATCGCCCGCGCGCTGGCTGCGAAGCCGCGATTCATGCTGCTCGACGAGCCATTTGCGGGCGTCGACCCGATCTCTGTCGGCGAGATCCAGAAAATCGTCAGGCACCTGAAAGCACGCGGCATCGGCGTGTTGATCACGGACCACAATGTTCGCGAAACCCTCGGAATCTGTGATCGCGCCTACATTCTCAATGATGGCGGGGTTCTTGCAGAGGGTAGTCCGGAGGCCGTTCTGGCCAACCCCGATGTCCGCCGGGTCTATTTGGGCGAGAGTTTCCGGATGTAATGCTGAAGCCAAGTTTGCAACTTCGCCTGGGGCAGCAACTCACTCTGACCCCGCAATTGCGTCAGGCGATCCGCCTGCTGCAGATGTCGAGTCTCGAACTTGAGACAGAGGTGCGCTCAGTGCTGGAGAGCAACCCTTTGTTGGAGTTGGACGAGAACGAGACGTCAGCAGAAGGCTCCGCCGAACTACTCGACGAACGCGATATCGGTGAGGCCTTGCTGCGTGATGACAGCAACCTGCCACAACCTGAGGTTGCTCCTGCCGCAAGCTTCGACGCATCCGACGACAGCAGCAGCAACTCGCCTGACAACGACACCCTGACCGATAGCCCCCTTGACTACGAACCCGATTGGGATGTCGAGCCCTCCATGGGCAATGGAACGGGCGCAGGCTCCCATGATGAGGATCGCGGCGACAGTCAACAGGACGCCGCCTCGGAAACCCTGCTGGATCACCTGCTGTGGCAGTTGAACCTTACCCCGATGTCGGCACGCGACCATGCCATCGCGTTGGCACTGATTGATGCCATCGGCGAAGATGGCTATCTGTCTGAAACAATCGACGCCATTCGAGATGGCCTGGCACCCGAAGTCGACGCAGATGTCGATGAGGTTGAAACCGTTCTACATCGCATTCAGCGCTTTGATCCACTGGGTGTTGCCGCGCGATCCTTGTCCGAGTGCCTGTGGGTCCAACTGACGGAACAGGATTCGAGCCATCCCGCGCTCGCGCTCGCCATGACACTCGCCAAGCACCACTTGGAAGCCCTTGCAAAGCTGGGCAATGACAAGTTGGCGCAACAGTTGGGCGTCACGAAAACCGAAATGAACGCCGCTGTGACCCTGTTGCGTTCACTGGACCCGCGCCCTGGCGCACAGATCAGTAGTGCTGCGGTGGAATACGTCACGCCAGATGCCTTCGCTCTGCGACACCAAGGCGGCTGGCGCGTGCAACTCGCGTCAGCCTGTCTGCCACGACTTGGCATCAATCGCCACTACGAATCCTTGATCGGCCACGCCAGCCGCAGTGACTCCAGCTATCTGCGTGGACAGCTGCAAGAGGCGCGCTGGCTGATCAAAAGTTTGGAGACCCGTGCCGATACTGTCTTGCGTGTCGCCCAATGCATCGTCCGACACCAGACGGGATTCCTCGACCATGGGCCTGAAGCAATGCGTCCGCTGGTGCTAAGAGAAATTGCCGAGGAACTGGAACTACACGAATCCACCATTTCCCGCGTCACCACCCGAAAATACCTGCATACCCCTCGTGGGACATTCGAGTTCAAGCATTTTTTTTCCTCTGGTGTGGCGACCATTGATGGCGGCGGCGCCTCAAGCACAGCTATTCAAGCCATGATCAAGCGCATGATCGACGCGGAAGACCCCCGCAAACCGTTGTCAGATGCGCGACTGACCGCAGAACTGAAAAGCCAGGGCATCACGTTGGCGAGACGAACCGTGGCAAAATACCGCGAAGCGATGAACGTGCCATCTTCCAACGAACGCCAGCGTGTCAGTTGATTGCATGACCCAGAACCGCCCCCATATCGACCTCAGGCCACAGGCGGCCCGGCGATTGCAGGCGGTCTGCAAACGGATGCGCCCTGTGGCGGCATCCGCGTCACTGGTGCCGGAGCGCGTACCTGTGATGCCTGTTCCCTGCGCTCAAGATACGGAGATCTGTCATGCGGTTTGACATCAGTGGACATCAAGTAGAAGTCACTTCGGCGCTGCGCCAATACGTGGAGTCCAAGCTCGAGCGCCCTGCGCGCCACTTCGATCACTTGCTGACGGTGCACGTTATTTTGTCGGTCGAGAAGCTCGACCACAAAGCTGAAGCCACCATCAATGTCTCCGGGCGCAGTTTTCATGCGGAATCCGTTGCGGAAAGCATGTACGCTGCCATTGACTTGCTGGCTGACAAGCTCGACCGCCAGATCCTCAAACACAAAGAGAAAATCACCGATCACCATCGCGGTGAAGCCCTTTCCCACAGCGACGATATTGGCTGATCGATGGCCCGAGTCCGATTTTCCTCATGTTATTGATCGATCTCCTGACGCCCCACCGTACTGCGGTGGGCGTCAACGTCAGCAGCAAAAAGCGCCTTCTTGAACGTCTTGCCGCTGATTTGGCCGAGGGCCAGGGCGAGGCGGTGCAGCAGGCGATCTTCGAAAGTTTGTTTGCCCGCGAAAAGCTGGGATCGACTGGACTTGGGCGCGGTGTCGCGATCCCGCATGGTCGAACACCCGGCCTCCACTCAGCGGTTGGCGCGTTTCTGCGCCTGTCTGAAGCGGTTGACTTCAATGCCATTGACGGCACACCGGTGGATCTCATTTTTGCGCTGGCGGTTCCCGAACACTTCAGCCATCAGCATTTGATTCTGCTTTCGCAACTGGCGGAGATGTTTGGCGACGCGGACTTCTGTCAACGCTTGCGCGCAATACCCGACAGCGCTGGCCTGTATGCTCTGTTGGCGGAATGGCAACTAACCCACGCGGCAGCCTGACCATCCACGCGCCATGAGCGAAGGCCTAAGCGCAAGACTCCTGTTTGACGAATTGCGCGAACGCCTGACGCTGCGGTGGATTGCAGGTCAGCGTGGCGAGCGTCGTGAACTTGACGCTGCAGACGATATCCAACAACGACCTGCTCTGGTGGGTTATCTCAACACCATCCACCCGAACAAGGTCCAGATCATCGGCACCGAGGAGCTTGCACACCTGGATGCCCTCCCCGCCGAACAGCGCTGGGAAACGCTTACCAAAATCATGGCAGCACAACCTCTTGCGTTGGTTGTCAGTCAAAGCCAACGCATTCCAACCGACCTGCGCGACGCTGCGAATCAGCATGATTGTCCGCTCTGGGTGTCACCCAACACCAGCCATGAGCTGCTGACGTACCTGCAATACCATCTGGCACGCGCTGCTGCCCGCCGCGAAACGATGCACGGGGTATTCATGGAGGTCTATTCCATCGGCGTGCTGATCACCGGCGCATCGGGCTCAGGGAAAAGTGAACTCGCGCTGGAACTCATCACACGGGGACACCGTCTGGTTGCCGACGATGCCACCGAATTCACCCAGATCGCTCCAGACGTGCTGGATGGAACCTGTCCAGAACTGCTACAGGATCTGCTTGAGGTGCGTGGCTTGGGGATTCTGGATATCCGCGAGATGTTTGGCGACACCTCGGTCAAACGCAATAAATACCTCCGCCTGATCGTGCATCTGGAACGCCACGATCCGCAACTGGAAGCAAAGTCCACAGACCGTCTGTATGGCGATGTCGGACAGCGTCGCATCCTTGACATCGACATCCCGCAAATTACCTTGCCCGTGGCACCCGGCCGAAACTTGGCAGTATTGGTCGAAGCCGCGGTTCGTTCGCATATCCTGAAGTCGAAAGGGGTTGATCCCGCTCAGACTTTCATTGATCGCCAAGCCCATCAAATGCGCAGGCAAAGTCCATGGCAAACCGCGAAATAAGCAAACCGAACGGCGCATCCTCCGAGCCACGACTGGTCGTCGTCAGCGGCCTGTCCGGCTCTGGTAAGAGTGTGGCCCTTCGCACGCTTGAAGATCTCGACTACTACTGCGCAGACAACCTCCCGGCCGCGTTGTTGCCGCAGTTTGTGGACAGTGTGATTGGCAATGATCGCGACCATCCGCCTCGTCTCGCTGTCGGTATCGATATCCGCAATCACGCCCAAGACTTGCGGGATCTGCCGCACGCCTTGGCGTCGATCGGTGCCGCTGGGGTCAGTTGCGAACTGCTGTTCCTCGACACCCGAGACGACGTACTCATCAAACGCTTCAACGAGACCCGTCGCCGTCATCCCCTCAGCAAGAGTGGACTTCCCTTGGCAGAGGCAATCGCCAGTGAACGCCAGCGCCTGAAACCCCTGATTGCCATTGCTGATCGTGTCATCGACAGCAGCGATTTCAACGTCCACCAATTGCGCCGATGGGTAACCACCGAACTCGCGATCGACGCACACTCTGGCCTATCGATCCTGTTTGAATCCTTCGCGTACAAGCACGGCGTTCCCACCGACGCCGATTTCGTATTTGACGTGCGTTGTTTGCCCAATCCACATTGGATCCCGGCCCTTAGACCGCTGTCCGGACGTGACGCAGCGGTGAGCGCCCATCTGGATGAGCAACCTTTGGCCCGCGACTACATCGACCAAGTGATTCAGTTTTTGGATACTTGGTTGCCACGGTTTGAAAACGATAGCCGTAGCTATGTGACTGTCGCATTTGGTTGCACTGGCGGTCGGCACCGCTCGGTCTTTTGCGCGGAGCGACTTGCAGCGCACTGCCGACGCAACGGCAGAGAACAAGCAATGACCTTCCATCGGGAGCTTGAAGGATGAGTGACGCCAGTCCACCTGTTGGGATATTGCTGATCAGTCATCTCGGCGTTGCTAGCGCCATTCAAGCCACAGCTAGTCGTATGCTCGGTACATTGCCATTGCGTAACGCCGTGGTGGAGGTCGCCTTTGATGCCGATATGGACCAACTGGCACGCCAAGTCGACTTGTTGCTGCGGGGGCTTGACCAAGGTGCGGGTGTGTTAATCCTGACGGATTTGTATGGCGCCTCGCCCAGTAACCTGGCGGAGCGCTTTGATCGCGGGCGAACGCACACGCGTCGAGTCTCCGGGCTCAACTTGTCCATGCTGATGCGAGTCATGAACTATGCCGAGCAAAATCTGGATGAACTTGTGAATACTGCGGTCTTAGGCGCCCGTGGTGGCGTGGTCATCGACCGTGCTTGAGCGCGACGTCACCGTCATCAACAGACTGGGTCTGCACGCTCGCGCGTCCTCAAAACTGGTTCAGTTGCTATCTTCTTATCGCGCCCAAGCATTTCTCGCCGCGCGAGGTCGCGAAGTCAACGCCAAAAGCATCATGGGCGTGATGCTCTTGGCGGCCGCGCAAGGCAGCACCTTGACATTGCGCATCGACGGCGAAGACGAATTGGCCGCAATGGACGCGGCTGTTGCCTTGTTCGAACGCTATTTCGACGAGGGCGGGTGATGCGGCGCTTCCTGCACGCTCAGGGTGCTTCGCGTGGCCTCGCGCTCGGCAGAGCTCGCGTGCGACACAGCCAGGTGTTCGATGTCGCGATTGAATCGATTTCAGCATCTGCCATCGAGGGCGAAATCGAGCGCCTGCATCTAGCCTTTGATGTCGCGCGGTCGGAACTCATGGACATGCGCCAAAAGCTGCAAGGCGTATTGGCGCATGAACTGGGCGAGTTTCTTGATCTGCACAATCTAATTCTTGACGATCCAGAATTGCTGCACGGTCTTGACGACCTGATCCGCAAGGCAAATTACAGCGCCGACTACGCATTGCGCCTGCAGCGTGATCGCTTGGCGTCGATATTCGACGGCATCGATGATCCTTACATGCGCAGTCGTCGGGAGGATCTCGACCATGTCATCGGACGTGTGCATGCGGCCTTGCATCGCAATCCTGGCAGTGACGTCATTGGTCTGGCCGGTGATGTACTGGTAGCAGATGCCATTGCGCCATCGGAACTGGCCCAGTTGACCGAACGCGGCGTTGTCGCGGTCATCACCTCGCAAGGCAGTGCACTCTCCCATAGCGCAATCCTCGCACGCAGCCTGCATTTGCCGCTAGTTGTCGGCGCGCACGAAGCGCATATGAAGATCGCTGACGGCGATGCCTTGCTGGTGGACGGCGCAAGCGGCGAGATCATCATTGAGCCAGACGCTGAGGATCTTCGCCAGTTCAAGCGCATGCAGCGTGAAACTGCGCGCGAACGCAAAGCGCTTCAGCGCCTGCGAGATGCTGAAACGATCACCCTGGATGGCACCACGATCCGTCTATTTGCCAACGCAGAATCGCGCGAGGATGTCGCGCAGGCGTATGAACTCGGTGCCTCGGGCGTCGGACTCTATCGAACCGAATTCCTGTTTTTGCAGGGCCGCGAACCCCCGGATGAAGAGCAGCAATTTCTTGCCTATCGAGACTTGGTGATGGGAATGCGGGGCCGTCCGGTCACGCTTCGTACACTCGATCTCGGGGCGGACAAAGCCGATAGTGCGGGAATATGCGTGCAAGGTGAACCCAACCCTGCATTGGGGGTGCGCGGGATCAGACTGTCGTTGGCGCAACCGGGACTATTCCGTGCACAGATGCGCGCCCTGTTGCGGGCCTCTGCGTATGGAAAGATGAACATCTTGGTCCCGATGGTGAGCTGTCGTGAGGAAGTTCTTGCGGTGCGGCAGTTGATGAGCCACTGCCGCGATGAACTGCATGCGGAGAACCATGCCATCGCCAAGCAGGTCAACTTGGGCATCATGATCGAAGTACCCGCCGCCGCACTCGCGCTTCCGCAGCTTGCATATGACAGCGACTTTCTCTCGGTCGGTACCAATGACTTGGTGCAGTACCTGCTGGCAATGGACCGAGGAAACGAAGCATTGGCCAGCGCCAACAGCCCGCTGCACCCTGCGGTGTTGCGGGTATTGCTCGACATTTTGAAATTTGGCCGGAAGCGCGGTATCCCGGTAGCGATATGCGGAGAAATGGCAGGTGATCCGCTGTTCACGCGCCTGTTGCTTGGGCTTGGCCTGCGCGAATTCAGCCTGCATCCCAGCAACCTGCTGGAGTTACGGAGGCGCATACGAGAGGTCAATCTCGTCGATTGTCAGCGGCTCTGCAGACGCCTGCTTCGCGCGCGCGACCGCAGTCAGTTGGAAGCGCTTATTCATCAGGGCAATCATGGATAGCAGTGTCGTGGTGTTGATATTGGTCGTGGTGGTGGCGACGTGGTGGTACAACGGCCGGCACGCCTCAGAATTGGCCAAGCAATGGGGGGGCCATGCCTGCACAAAAGCCAATGTGCAGTTTTTGGATCAAACGGTTAGCTTGTTGTCACTTCGACTGCGCCGCGACGATGACGGACGGATGCGCGTCTACCGTCAATATCGATTCGAGTATTCGTATGCTGGCGCGGACCGACACTCCGCGCAACTTTCCATGCTCGGCGGTCGCCTGTTGTGGATCAGCGAAATTGATTCGCCATCCCCGCGATCTACTTGACCACACGAAGCCAAGGCGCTCTCTTCGGTGGTTCGTCGTCACCGCCAGAAGTGTCATGTTCATCAGCCGCCAAGCGTGTGGTATCTGGGTCGTCCGGGGGCAACATCATGCCCTGCCCGGTTTCTTGCGCGTAGATCGCCATCACCGCAGCGAGAGGCACTTCGACGGACTGGCTGACACCGGAAAATCGCGCGAGGAATCGAACGGCATCGTTGCCCATGTCTAACCCATTGACTGCTCGATAGGCGACATTCAAAACCACCCTGCCTTCTTTGATCGTCTGAGGTGGCACCCGAACGCCCGGCAAGGTTCCGTCAACCAAAAGATACGGCGTCATACCATTATCATCGATCCAAGCATGGATGGCCCGCAGCAAATAGGGACGATTGGAGGTCATCGCGGGTGCAGACTGTTTGGAATCGGACATCAAATTCACCCGTCAAATAGCTACCCGCAGAACACGAGCAGCATCTAGATTTGTTCAGTAATGCAACCATAGCAAACTGCGCGCGGCAGAAGAACCGGCGCACCAAAAAAAGAAAGGCGCCCCAAGCTGGAGACGCCTTTCGTGAAACGCAAAGGAGCATGCCGGTCAGTGAATGTCGCGCCAGAACTCCGCCTTCAACAACCACGCGATAAAGGTAAACACCGCAAGGAACAGGACCACCCAGATACCGATGGCCTCGCGTTTCATCGCTGCCGGTTCGCCAACATAGTTGAGGAAGTTGGTGATGTCACGCACCACTGAATCGTATTCGGCCGCGCTTAAGCGTCCTGCGGGTGCAATTTCAAAACCAGCGATATGCGACTCGCCATGCTCAGACTGCTCATAGACTGCGCGCTGCGTTCCCTGCAGATCCCACAACACGTTCGGCATGCTCGCACCAGGCAGCAGGGTATTGTTCCAACCACTCGGTCGAGTCTCGTCGACGTAGAAAGACTTGAGGAACGTGTAGGTCCAGTCGGGACCGCCCGGCTTCGCACGAGCGACCAATGACAAATCCGGAGGCGCCTTGCCGAAGAATGCAACCCCATCGCCTGGTGCCATGGCGGATTTCATGACGTCACCAAACTTGGCGCCGGAGAAATTGAGCCACGTCTGAACGTCCTCCTCAGTCAATCCGAGATCTTCTGCCATCCGGGAGTAACGTTGATAACCTAGGGAGTGGCAACCTGCACAGTAATTCATGAAGTACTTTGCACCGCGCTGCAGCGACGCCTGATCACCCAGATTGACGTGGGATTGCATCAACCCGCCTGCGCCCGATGCGTGCACCGACAGCGCGGCAAATCCGAGCATGAGCGCCACCAAGGACGCAAGAATGCGATTAGTCATGGTTGCTCACCCGTTCTGGCACAGTCTTGTAGGAATCCCACTTCGTCCACAGCGGCATGAAGAGGAAGAATGCAAAGTAATAGACCGTAAAGATCTGCGCCATGAGCTTTTGCAGGTCACTACCCGACTGCATGCCTAGCCATGCCAGAGACACGAATGCGACCACAAACAAGCTGATCATGAGCTTTGACAACGGCCCGCGATAGCGAATCGACTTCACCGGACTCCGATCCAACCAAGGCAGCAGGAACAGGATCATGACCGCGCCACCCATAACGATCACACCTGCCAACTTGTCCGGCACAGCGCGCAACATGGCGTAGTAGGGCGTGAAGTACCACACCGGCTTGATGTGATCGGGGGTCACCATGGGGTCTGCCGGAATGAAGTTATCGTATTCGAGGAACAGATCACCGAAGGTCGGCGTGAAGAAAATGATGAACGCCGCGATGATCAGGAAGAACCCGACTCCAAAGATGTCTTTGACGGTGTAGTACGGATGAAACGGTATACCATCCAGCGGCTTGCCGTTTTCATCTTTCTTCTTCTTGATGTCCACGCCTTCGGGGTTGTTCGAACCGACTTCGTGCAGCGCCGCCAGATGCAACACGACCAAGAGCAGCAGCACCAGCGGCATGGCGATGACGTGCAGCGCAAAGAAGCGGTTGAGTGTGGCATCGGAAACCAAGAAGTCACCACGAATCCACTCGGTCAAATCGCCGCCAATCACCGGAATCGCACCGAACAAATTGATGATCACCTGCGCGCCGTGGTAGGACATCTGTCCCCAGGGCAGCACATAGCCCATGAAGGCTTCCGCCATCAACGCCAGGAAAATCGCCACGCCGATGACCCACACCAGCTCGCGCGGCTTCTTCGATGAGCCGTAGATCAAGCCACGGAACATGTGCAGATACACCACGATGAAGAACAGCGAGGCGCCGGTAGAGTGCATGTAGCGCAGCAGCCAGCCCCACTGCACATCGCGCATGATGTATTCAACCGAGGCAAAGGCCTCGGCAGCACTGGGTTTGTAGTTCATCGTCAACCAGATGCCGGTGACGATCTGATTGACCAGCACCAACATGGCCAGCGAACCGAAGTAGTACCAGAAGTTGAAGTTCTTCGGCGCGTAATACTTCGCCAGGTGCTTGTCCCAGCCTTCCTTGAGACTGGGAGCCCGTTCGTCAACCCACTGCATCGCGCCTTGCACGGAGCGCTCGATCAAACCGGCCATCAGACAGCTCCTTCTGTATCCACGCCGATCTGCAGCGTGTTGTCATCGAGGAAACGATGCGGTGGAACGCGCAAATTCGACGGCGCGGGAACACCTTGATAAACCCGACCCGCCAGATCGAAGCGCGAGTTATGGCATGGGCAGTAAAACCCGCCACTCCAGTCCGCATCAAACGGCTGCGCCATCACCTCGGGCTTGAACAAGGGAACGCAACCGAGGTGCGTACAAATCCCCACCAGCACCAAGTACTCCGCCTTGATCGAACGATGGGCGTTCTTGGCGTAGGCCGGTTGCTGATCCGGATTGTCAGAGTTGGGGTCACGAAGGCGCGCATCTTGTCCAGGCAGGGCCTTCAACATCTGTTCGGTGCGTCGAACCACGAACACGGGTTGGCCGCGCCAAGTAATGCGCAGTAACTGGCCTGCCTGCAGTTTCGAAATACTCTCGGTGACCGGGGCACCTGCCGACTGCGCGCGCGCGCTTGGCTGCCACGAACTCAAGAACGGAATTGCTGCCGCCATCACACCTGCCCCACCCACCACTGCCGTGGTGGCGGTCAGAAAACGGCGGCGGCCTGGGTCAACACCTTGGTCAGCCATGCGGCTCTCCACAATCACACAGAAAAACGGATTCCTACCGACTCAAGCGCGGCTTGTGTCGGTAGCGACGGAATTGCATAAGTGTAGGCGACACCCGCGACAGCGACAACGAATGCGTGACAAAGGCACAATGCGACTTCTGTCGAATCTGCGCTATCTATGCCCCACGCCAAGCGTTACGGATGGTTCCTGCTGCACAGTGTCGTTGCTGGTCTGGCGGCGGCGTTTGTCATTTCTCAAGTTTTTCCGGCGGCGGTGC
Source organism: Lysobacterales bacterium (assembly GCA_016718605.1). Taxonomy (GTDB): domain Bacteria; phylum Pseudomonadota; class Gammaproteobacteria; order Xanthomonadales; family Xanthomonadaceae; genus Aquimonas. The sequence goes on from JADKCY010000002.1 coordinate 37,977, forward strand.
GCTGGATGCATGCAACGACAGCTACAGCCAGCGATGCGCACGAACGGGTGATTTCCTATGCCGACGCCGTGCGTTCCGCAGCACCTGCGGTCGTCAGCATTTACGCCGACAAGTTGATTACCGAGCAGACGCTGATTCGTGTGCCCAGCAACTCGACGGTGCAGCGGTTTTCCGGCTTGGCCTACGGCCCACCGCGTACCCGTCTTGAGCGTGCGCTTGGGTCCGGTGTTATCGTGACCGAAGACGGTTATGTATTGACCAACCACCACGTTATTGCGGGTGCAAGTCAGATCCGCATCGCTTTGTGGGATGGCCGAGTAACGCAGGCAAATCTGATTGGTAGTGATGCCGATACTGATCTTGCTGTGCTGAAGATGGAAGGCTCGGCGCTGCCCGCGCTAACGCTTGATCCAGAAGTACCAAAGGAAGTTGGCGACGTGGTGCTAGCAATTGGCAACCCGTTTGGGCTTAGCCAGACCGTGACTCAAGGAATCGTTTCCGGCTTGAGTCGCAACCAACTCAATCTGCGTGCTTACGAAGATTTCATCCAGACCGATGCCGCCATCAATGAAGGCAACAGCGGCGGTGCGCTGATCAACGCGCGCGGCCAACTCATTGGGATCAATACCTTCGTGCTGGGCCGTATCAATGGCGCTGAGGGTATCGGCTTTGCCATTCCGATGGGTACAGCGAGTGCGGTATTTGAAGAAATCAAACAACACGGGATCGTGGTTCGCGGTTGGATGGGTGCCGAATATGGCGATGCACCACTGCTGCCTGGCAGCTTGGATACAGGTGCAGCACGCGGCGTTGCATTGACAGCGATCTACAGCGGAGGCCCCGCGCACGCTGCAGGGCTCAAAGCTGGTGATGTACTGCTGAAGTTCAACGGCGAGACCATTTCAGATCAAGGGGAATTGCGCTTGCGTGAAGCAGGGCTATCACCCGGGCAGTCCGTAAATATCTCTGGACTACGCGCAGGCGTGCCTTTTGACGTCACGCTGGACTTGGCACAGCGCCCGATTTCGACCACCAACTGACGGGGGCATTCAGAACCGGCCTGTGGGGCAACAAGGATGATTACGCCGATGAACACCCGGAGTACTCAGCCCCGTTGATCCAGTGGCTGTTCGCCTACTTGCGTCAACTGCTCACGATAACGCTGCAACAAGACACCCACGCGTTCAACGAAGACCTGCGTTTCCTCGTATGGCGGTACGCCCCCAAAACGATCAACCGCCCCTTCACCCGCGTTGTAGCCCGCGACGGCCAGCGATACGTCGCCCTTGAAACGTTTCAGTAGCCACGCCAAATAGGCAGTTCCGCCGGAAATATTCTGCTCGGCAGAGAAAGGGTCAACGACACCAAACCGCGCGGCGGTTGCAGGCATCAGTTGCATCAACCCCTGCGCACCCTTGTTGGACAGGGCATTGAAATTAAATGCGGACTCTGCATGGATCACCGCTCTAACCAAGGCCTCTTCGACACCATGGGCGGCTCCAGCAAGACGGATTTCGTTCGCAAACGCGGTGGTATTTAAACCCACGCGATTGAAGTCCACCTGACTCGCCGGGCTGCACGCGTAGCACGTCTCGATATAGCTGAAAACCAACTGCGCGCGTTGGCCGGCAGGCCGCCGATTGGTGTAGTGAGTGACACCATCTTTGACGTACCGATAGACGGCACCCCGGCTGACCCGCGATCCGCTCGTGGGGGGCGTCGACGCAACGGGTTCCGTCAAATTCGTTGAGGTTCTAAAGTCGACGCGGACTGGACTCTGGCTGGGCGCAGTTGTCGCGGGGGCAGGCTCCACTATGGATGATGGAACTGGCTTCGAAGCTGATGCCGCCAAGGAACCCGAATTGCTGGAACGGCTGTATTTGACGACATGACAGTCACGGAACCCCGACCGATCACTGGTAAACGCCGTCTCACCCTGTGGACCCACACATCGGTACAAATCGCCAGCCCACAAGGTCGCACTAGGTATCCAGCACAAGCAGCACGCCAAGCCCCATGAAGTGAGGTGCCACTTGATGCCTTGGAGGCATACACACTGAAAACGGGGCAATGTCATGCGGCTCAGTGTCATGCCGGAGCGCCAAAAAGCCAAGTGACGGTCTCTGAACCCCTTCCGCACGTCGAGTTCCACACGCCAATCGCGAACCCGATGACGCGGACATTTGGACCGCCGCTCGGCCTCAAGACCGTAGAATACGACTCTGGAGATTTTGGAGATCCTCATGCAACTTTCGAATGTACGCGCCGTCATCACAGGTGGTGCGAGTGGGCTGGGTCTGGCCACCGCGAGATATCTGCTTGCCCATGGCGGCAAAGTCGTGCTCTTGGATGTGCAGCAGGAACGAGGCGTTGCCGCCGCAAGAGAACTCGGTTCGAGCGCCCTTTTCTTGCGAACGGATGTCACCAGCGAATCCGACGTCAGTACGCAACTGCTCGCGGCGAAGGACTTCATGCAAGGTCTCAATGTCGCCATCAATTGCGCTGGCATCCTTGGCGCTGGTCGCGTCCTTGGCAAGGAAGGGCCGATGCCGCTATCGCAATTTGAAACCACAGTGCGGGTCAATCTGATCGGTAGTTTCAATGTTGCCAAAGCCGCCGCAGACCTGATACAGCACAACACCGCCGCAGAGGATGGCGAGCGCGGCGTCATCATCAATACCGCTTCGATCGCCGCGTACGAAGGACAAATCGGACAAGCAGCATATTCCGCCAGCAAAGGTGGTGTGGTTGGCATGACCTTGCCCATGGCGCGCGAATTTTCGCGCATTGGCGTTCGCGTGATGACCGTTGCACCTGGCGTCTTTCACACACCCATGGTCGAAAGCATGCCACCCGCAGTGTACGAATCACTCTGCGCTCAAGTCCCCTTCCCGTCACGACTGGGAACTGCCGAAGAGTATGCCGGTACCGTCGCATTCATCCTGCAAAACAGCTACATGAACGGTAGCGTGATCCGGGTCGATGGCGCGATCCGCCTTGCGCCGAAGTAAGCCGGAATGATCGAACCGCCTTTGATCGAACTTGACCATGCCACGGTAATGCGTGGCGAAGTGCGCGCACTGGATGACATCAGTCTGTGTGTCGGTGCGCATGAAAGCCTCGCCATCCTCGGCGCCAATGGCTCAGGAAAGTCCACCCTCATCAAGCTGCTGACTCGCGAACTGTTCCCACTCAACGACGAACAGCACCCACCCGTGAAAATTCTTGGCCAGAGTCGCTGGGTGACAGCCGACCTGCATGCGCAACTCGGCATTGTCCATAGCGAACTCGCCGACCTGTTGCTGTCCATCCCCGGACTGCGGGTCCGCGACGCCATCCTGGGTGGGCTACGGAATCAGCTTGCGGTTGATTGCGACCCAAAGGCCAGCCCGTCAGAGCTCGCCAAGATAAATGCGGTTGCAGCGCGCGTTTCATGCAGCGACCTGCTTGATCGACCACTCGCTGAGCTGTCTGCCGGTCAACTGCGTCGCAGCCTGGTTGCGCGCGCAATCGTGCATCAGCCACGCGCCCTTTTGCTGGACGAGCCGGCCAATGGACTCGATTTACTGGCGCGTCACGAGATGGACGCGATCTTGCGCAAGTTGAATGCAGAAGGTGTGGGCATTTGGCTGATCACGCATCACATCGAAGAAATCCCCGGCTTTATCGAACGCGTGCTCATCCTGCGACAAGGTCGTCTGATCGCTGATGGCTTCAAGTCGTCAGTGCTGACCGCCCCGCAGCTCAGCCAGGCTTTTGGCATAGCGGTAGATGTCTTCCAGCGCGGGCACCGCTGGTACGCCAGCGCCCGTTAGACGAATAAGGCGGCCATTGGCCGCCTTATTCGTCACTGCGCAATCACCCCGCGCGATCAATCAACATCCAGGGAGCCACGGCTGCGATCACGACGGCGATCATCCGCCGCATCGAACTCGGATTCGCAACCATTCTGCTTGACCATCACACACTCCAGATAATCTGTCGTCATGATGATGGCAGCACGAATTGCCTTGCCAGCCGGCGTATTTTTCTCGTTGGAGAGCGCACCGCCAAATCCACCGCGAGAAATACCCAAGCTCATCCCACCACCCTTGGCCTCGCCTTCAATGGTTCGAACGAATTCGATTTCACCGGTGGTCGCGTTAACAACACGAATATCGACCGCCAAGTACGCTTTTTCAGACTTGCCGCCCACCGAAATGCCGCGGAAGCTCAGGCCACCACCCGTGCTTTGAACATCCTCTTCGTAGGCGGTGACAGTGCCCATCACCAGATAGTCTGCACCTGTCAACTGACCGATACGCGCACCAGTCCCAGAACGAACGCGACCTGAGGCCGCCAGATCCTGCTCGCCCAAGACCGACTCCAACTTACTGCGCTCGACGACATTGAAGGCACGCGTTGCCACCAGTTCGTTGGACAGCATGCCGGACAACTCCCAGCCCACGCCACCACGCCACCAACCGGCTCCGGATTCGTTCTTGAACTCTGCCACGGCGACTGTCACGCGCTCACCGCGTGCTTCCGCCACCGAGGTCGACAACATCGACACCAACACCAAACCCAAGGCCACTCCGAACTTCGTCATGTTTTGATCTCCCAATCACCAGTCAAACCTCTCGGTGAGGCCCCTACCCCACCCTCGAAAAAGCTGAATCTGCCAAGCAAGACACAACCACGCCCGTCAGAGTTCATCTACATCTGCCCTACATACGTGAAACGACATACAAATCGGCCATGCGCCAATCGAAGTTCAAGCAAGCCCGCAAACATGCGTCAAAGCATGACGCATTCGGACATTTTGTGACACATATCCGTAGCCATGCCATCCAATTCGGCGGATAATTGGCGCTTGGATTTCGTCATCGAGTCAAATCATGAAGTTCCTGCTGCAGATTTTGGTCGCCGTTCGTTACCTGCAACTTCGTCGCCAAACGCGGGAGATGTTGCAGATTGTTGCCCAACTGCCGAATAGCACGCGCTCCGCGGTTGCGACCCTGACGATGAGCGAAATCGAGAATGCCGCACGCGCGCCGGTGCCCCATTTGCATGGCAGTGAACAGTTGGATCGCTATCAACCCTGGGGTGATGCGAGTGCCGCTGCATTCGCCAAAGCGCGCTCCAGCATCACGCAACTGAAGCTTCGCGGTATCGCACTTTGGATCGCGGTGATCTATCACGAAACCCGTGAATCACCGCGCGAAGGCATGCGTCAGGTCCATCGCGATGTACTGGGCATGATTGCAACATTGAAGGCGGCGCCTGTAGGCACGGCGCGCCCAGCATGGCATCGCCACGCCAAACAAAACCTCTGATGCCTTCTTTGGCGAAATCGCACGCCTGTGTTGTAGTGATGCTATTGCGTCCGGATATCGCAGACCACCTCTGTGCCAAAGTCTGCTCGTTGCAACCACTCCAAAAGTTGGGTCGCCGTCTGTTCCGATGTGGCAAGTCTGCCACTGGCGTGCAAACTCGCGAAATCCTGTTGAGCGACAAACATATCGGGTGACGCACTGCGCAATTGCTGCTGCATGTCTGTATCGATGACACCCGGCGCAATCGACACCACGCGCGCACCCTCCGGCTTGGTCGCCTCTTCCAGCGCAAGCGCACGACTGAAGTGATCCAGTCCTGCCTTGGCTGCGCAATACGTGGCGGTCCCTGCCATGGCGCGCCGCCCCAGACCCGAGGAGACGTTCATGATCTGCACACGCGGTGCACAACCTTGGCTAGACAACACGTCGCGCGCGGAAAGCATGGCTGATGCCAGCAGCATTGGCGCCTCAACACCAACCCTCAGCACTGCGCTGATCTGCTCAGACGTTTGCGTTGCCAAGTCACCCGGCGCCTCCAATAGTGCTGCATTGTTGATCAACACCCAGCGCAACGCGGTGACGTGGCGGTCCCGCAGTAGCCAGTCCCTCATGCGCTTGGCGATGCCAGCCGCATCGCTCAGGTCAACAGTCCATGCTTCTACGCTAGCGTCTGCCGAAGTGGGAATCGTCTTCAGTTCGGCGCTAACTTGGCGCGCCATTCCCAGCAGCGCTCTGCCTGGCTGCTGTGCCAACTGAAACAATGCTGCCCCGACACCCCGGGAGCAGCCGGTAATCACAAAAACTTCGCTGATCTGGTTCATGTGAAGGACTGTTCAAAAAACGGATCCATAGCCTAACTCGACTGTCCAATCCGGGTTAGGCTGTGGCCATGCGTTCTCATCACCTGACTCGTATTGCTGGCTCGCTTTTGATCGCTGCGGCGGTGCTACCTGACGCACTTGCTGCATCTAGTGGTTCGGAGCAAGCGCCGCGCCTTGTGCTGCATTCGCACAAGGTGACACCCATGACAAACGCATTGCGCAGCCAAGATCAGCTCTTGCAAATCGCCCGCGCGGCGCTGCGCAGCCTGGATCGCGCCAATCCGGAAAATGGTTTGCAGCGCGCGGTCAATTGGGTCGATTCATTGCCTGGCGGCGCGGCGCTGGTGCGGTTTCAGACTCGTTGGCAAGGCACCCCGGTGTTTCAGGAAGATGCCGCCGTCTTGCTGGATGCCAACGGTCAAGTTGTCGCAACGCGCAGCGGTCCGATTGAACACTCGCCCCGCGTCAAAGCCACCGAAAGCACGGGTTGGCGGATGTCCTCCAACGACGCACTAAGCGTGATCGGCGATCAGCTCGCCGATCGCAATTCACTTACCGGGATTTCTCAGCAGCAAGGCGACGTTATTCGCATCGGCAGCGGCCCCCACGCAAATCGCGCGAAGCAAGTGTGGTTTCGCGAACACGGTAGCCTGCGCGCTGCCTGGTATGTCGAGGCTTGGCTTGCAGATGCCTTGGATGGCTCTCCTGACCTGCATGGCCTGGTGATCGACGCCGGCGACGGGCGTCTGCTCTGGCAGGCGTCCCTGCAGGCGGCGCACCAATTCACCTGGCGAGTTTTGCGCGACAACGACGCACCTCATCGCCCATTCCCTGGACCACAAGCAAGACGGGACTTCCCGCATCCAACCGCCATTCCGGACGCGTATGTGCCGACACTCGACTTCACCCAGGACATCAGCCTCGCATGGACGCCTCTGCTAACGCTGTGGCCCGACGTGTCCTTCAGTGATCCGTGGCTTGCCGCCGAAGGCAAACCGTCGCTGGGTAACAATGCACGTGTATACGCCGATCTGATTGCACCCGATGGCTGGAGTGCGGGCGACGTTGAACTGCTCAGCAACGCACCCGATGCTTTTACTCCCCAATTCGATCCCAACTTAGGCCCCCTGATGCCGCCATCGCAATTGGATGCGGCGCTGGCGCAGGCGTCCTACACGGTCAACCAACTGCACGACTGGTTCTATGTCGCCGGATTTGATGAGCAAGCCGGCAATGGCCAACAGAACAACTTTGGTCGCGGCGGGCTTGATGGCGATGCGCCACTGATCGAGATCCACGACTTCAGTGGTCGTAACAATGCCAACATGGCCACACCTTCCGACGGCGGCACGCCGCGACTTCAAGTCATGCCTTGGAACAGTCGCCAGATTGCTTCGCTGAGCCATATCAGCAGCAACGAAGAATGGCCGGTCGTCGCAGCCGAATTTGGCCGGACCGCCTTCACTCTGCAGGACAGCGTGTCACTGCCATCGTCTGAAGAGGATGGCTGTGCTCCATTTCCCCTTTCGCAGGCGTCCATCGTGCTCCTTCGTCCGGTCACTTCTTGCAGCACCATCGATCAGGCCCGTCATGCCGCGCAGGCGGGCGCCAGTGCCGTTTTGTTCGACACCACCGCGGAAACCGGCTATCCGTCGTTGACTGACGATGGGGCTGGTGACCCCGACATTGCCGTCCTAGGCCTGCGCAAGGCGGACGGTGAAGCACTGCGGCAACGGATCGCAGGACAATCCGCCGAAGTCGCGATGTCCTTGCAAACACTCCCGGAACCCGTTGCAGCGATGGATGCCACGCTGATCGCCCACGAGTATGGACACTTCATCAGCAACCGTCTGATCGCCGACGGCACCGGCCTTACCAACCTGCAGGGTCGCAGCCTGGGCGAAGGCTGGGCGGACTTCCACGCTCTGCTGTGGCTGACCCAGGCAGCGGATGCGCAAGTCGCCAGCAACGCCGATTTTTCCGGCAGCTATGCCGTCATGACGTATGCGGCCGGTGGCATGCAACCGGCCTACAGCCGCGACGCCGCGTACTTCGGCATTCGCCGCTTCCCTTACTCCACAGATCCCGTGCGCAACCCGCTGCGCTTCCGCCACATCATTCGCGGCGAAGCACTACCTGAATTCGCGCCACGCAGCCCGCAGGCGCTTTCCAGCGACAATGCACAGGTGCATAACGCGGGTGAAGTCTGGGCTAGCATGCTGTGGGACTGCTATGCCGCTCTGCTTCGCGATACCCAGGTTCCGATGCCGCGGCGCGACTTCAACGCCACCCAGCGTCAGATGACCGAGTACCTGCTCGGTGCCTACAGCTTGACGCCACCGCAGCCCACCTACATGGAGGCCAGAGATGCCTTGCTGGCCGTGATCGCGGCAAGCGACGCACGCGACTTGCAACTCTGCGGTACGGCCTTCGCGCAACGGGGCGCAGGGCTGCGAGCGCAAGCAGCGCGGCGCGACACGCTCTCCAATATCGGGGCAATCGAGAGTGATGCCGATGGTGGCGATCTCGAGATCGCCGACATCAGCCTGACGCCCCAGATTGACTGCGATGTCGATGGCTTTGTCGATGACTCCGAGAGCGCAGTCCTTGGCTTCAAGGTGGTCAACTCTGGCACGCACCCACTGCAAGCCAGCCGTGTGGAAGTCACGGCCCTGAGCGGACAACTGAACTGGATCGACCCACCCACAGCCAACCTGCCCGCCTTAGCGGCGCGCGAACACACCCAAGTTCAGATGGCATTCCAACTGCAGGCGGACAGCGACCCGATCGAACTGAGCATCGAGATCATACCCGACGACGACGCGCTGCCCTTCGACACTGGCTTGGTCAGCAAGCACAGTTGGGCAACCCAGCTTGATGTCCGTTCCAGCGGCAGCACGCTCGAGCGATTTGACCAGCCACCGATGACGTGGACAACGGTGGTCGAACCCGTTGAAGGCAGCGTTTTGGATCCGATTCAGGCGCGCTGGCGACACCAGGCTGACACGGCATTGCTCGGCCATGCCCACGGGCCAAGTGGCACCGCTGCGGGTGCCAGCTGGCTGATCTCGCCGCAAATCGACGTCAGCACACAGGGAGACTTCTCGATACAGTTCGACGCGCGCTTCCATTTCGAGGCAGATGCGCAACATGCCTATGATGGCGGCGTCATCGAGATCAGTTTGGACAACGGCCAGACGTGGCTGGATGCCAGCAACATGGCAACGATGACCCCCGCTTATGGCGGTGTGATCAGCGATTGCTGTGACAACCCGGGCAGCGGTCGCGAAGCGTTTACACGACGATCGGGGGAAGATTCACAAGTTTATGTGCCACATGTTCTGCAGTTCGGACGCGCGCTCGAAGGGCAACGCGTCAGCCTTCGATTTGGGCTGCTAAGCGATGCAGCAGTGGCCGCCGATGGTTGGGACATCGACAACGTTATTCTCATCAACGCGTCAAACGCCCCATTTCCCGAAGTCATCCCGAATCGACCAGCCTGCAACCCGGGCTACCTATTCAGTGATCGCTTCGAATCCGTCTACTGAGCAGGGACCCTTCTTCTCATGCGACATCGTCTCGACATCTGGCTACTCGCGCTCGCCTGCGTCAGCTTGCTGCTGATCACCGTACTGCACCTCTTCGCGTTCGCCAATCTTGATAGTGCGCTGGACCAATTGCCGGTACGCAACCAATTACTGGACGTCCTGCGCGGTTCCTGGGTGCTGTATGCGGCGCATCTACTGATTGCTGCGCTGTTGTGCGCGCTGAGTGCGATTTGGCCCGCCCGCTTTGGCCGTGGACTACGCGCTGCGCTGGCTCTATGGATGAGCATCGACGCTGGCCTGATGTTCTATTTCGTCGGCGTGTTTCTCGGCTCCGTCCTGACCAGCGCGGTCGCCGCCGTCCTACTGCTTGCGGCTGCCCTGCCGATCCGGCAGGACAGTGCAAGGCCAACTCACTCGAAGCCGTCGTAGAACAGGCCTCGAGCGCCGTTGAGGCGATAGATGGTGCTGCCATGAAGCATATAGAGCTCACCCACCTCATCCTCGCCAAACGAGGTCAAGCCAAACCCAAGCGCCGCACCGAAGTCAATCGCGGTCGACCAAGGGGTGCCGGGCGTGCTGGTCCATACCTCGCCGGTGCAATAGTCACCAAAGAAGTACTTGCCACGCGTTGCTAGCACCTCCCCGCGATAACGAAACCCTCCGGTGACTGAACAGCCACCGCCACCGTGAGTGTAGGTAAGGACAGGCTCGATGAAGGTCGCGGTCACCAAAGGATCGTTGCAATATGGTGTCCCGCTATTGAAGGTAGATGCACCCTCTCGGCAACGCCAACCATAGTTTCGGCCACCGGTGTTTGCCGGCTCGAAATCAATTTCTTCGATCTGATTCTGGCCCACATCACCGATGATCATGTTGCCCGCGACGTCAAAACTGAAACGCCAAGGATTGCGCAAGCCGTAAGCCCAAACCTCGTCACAGGCGGAGCTGATCGATCCAGTGGCCGCGCCAGGCTGACTCGGAGGAATGGCGTACTCTGCAGAATGAGCCATGCGAGGACGACCACACAGCAGGCCAGATCCAGCTGCCGTCGTGCCATCCGCATCCAGACGCAACATCTTTCCCAGCAAGGCACGCGATTGCGGATCACCACCGTTGTTTGAGTACGTTGCATCTGCAGGGCAGCTAGACCCAGTGTTGACCAAGGTCGCAGGATCCAGCGTCTGTGCGCGCGAGCATGGATCACCGCCGCTACCACCGTCGCCAAGCCCCAAATACAGATAGCCGTCAGGACCGAAAACGATGTTGCCACCATTGTGATTGGTAAAGTCCTGGTCCGCGCGCAGGATCACCGTGCAACTCTGTAAATCACCGGCAGACATGACATCCGCCGCCGGATTCGACATTGCGAAACGCACCATCATCGTGTCGCCTGCACTATCGCTGATACTCAGAAACAGACGCCCATTGCTTTCGAACTGCGGGTGAAAAGCAAGACCCAGCAGCCCTTGCTCGCCGCCGCTGACAAATCCAACGGACGTGGCACTCACATCCCCAGGATAAGTGCAGGAAAACCCCGTCCCAACTGTCAAGAGTGGCGTCCCCTGCAGCACGCCGTTGCGGACCACACGAACCGCACCGCTCTGTTGGATGATGAATTGCCGACCGCTACCATCACCTGCATGCGTCAGCCCAATCGGTGAACTCAATCCGCTGCTGATCCAGCTCTCGAACTGCGCGGGTTGCGCCAGCGCAACACTGCACGCGAGACCACTGATCAGCGCACACCAAACCACGCTGGCACAACGCCGAATTCCCGAACACACCATAGTGACATCCCCCCGAAAAAAAACCGACCCAGCATCGTGGCACCCCTGCCATCTGCCGGGTCGATGATAGTGCGCCTAGCGATCAAACAGCCTGCATGAACCCCAGGTTTGGCCCAGGGACTGACAGCAGACTTCCCGTCATGTACTGAAGATTCGGGAAGATCGTGTCGCGATCCAAATCACTCAAGCCATACCACTTCGCCAGTGTTGCCGCGTATTGATCCACCGAAAGCGTGGGGATGATCTGACCCCAACCCGCATTGTCCGGATTGGTCTCGCCTGCGGACAGATTCGGCATCCGGCCATAGATTCTGCGACCGTTGACGCCACCGCCGAACACCAAATGATGACCGCCCCACCCATGATCCGTGCCATCGCCATTGTTCGTCAGCGTGCGACCAAACTCGGAAGCGGTAAAGGTAGTGACCTGATTGACAAGATTCAGCGCCGGATTGCCAAGCACATCGTAAAAAGCCTTGATGGACTGCGACAACTCCGCCATCAACAAAGGATGATCGGCGTTCTGGTTGTCATGCGTGTCGAAACCGCCGATTCCGGCAAAAAACAACTGCCGACTCATCTGCAGGTTGTCGCGCGCGCGCATGACGCGGGCGATCATCAGCAACTGCGCAGCCAGTCGTGGTAGTTCCGGTAGATCCGCCGGGTTCCAAGCGAGTCCAAATACATCCCAGAACGGACGGAACACAGGATCATTCTCTGGCACCAGCGCCAGCGCTGCTTCCACCTGCTCCGTGGTCTGCAGCGTGCTCTGCATCTTGTCGACATAGGCACGCTGAAACGGATGCGCATGGCTGCGATTCAACAAGGCATTGAAGCTCTCACAGCGACCAGTGTTCCATTCGCCATCACCACAGCCTGCCCCGTTCACATTGATCACGTCGATGTGCTCAACACCGTACGAAGACATGAAGTACGGCGCCACCAACTCCCCCGCCTGAAAAACGTTGTCGCCGTCGAGCGAGACGTTCATCGACAAGACTTGATTGGTGTTGCTGGCCGCAAAGATATCGGCGAGGCGCCCACCCCAGCCGATGCGATCGGTGGATTGGGAATGTGGTGTCTGCCAGAACACCGATTGATCGGAATGCGAAAACAACTGTGGCGGTAAGGGCGTACCGGGTTGCTCGTACATCGCTTTGTTGATGGGCCTGACCAGCGGCCCAACATTGGCGATGATGGCAGCGCGGCCAGACTCGAACATCGACTGCAATCCGGTCATTTGCGGATGCAAGCCAAACTGACCACCACCCAACGGGGCAGCCAACGGATTGATCGCCAACAACTGCGCTTGCGGCACCGCCAATGAACTGCGGGTGGCGCTGTAGGTCGCATAATTTGTGGCATCGCGCGGGATGATCATGTTGAAGCAATCATTGCCGCCGTAAAGATAGACGCAGACCAGAGCACGGTAATCGAGACCCGCCCCCAGCAACTGTCGTGGTGCCGCGGCTTGCGCGAGCTCCAATTTGCCCATCATGGACAGGAAGGCGGCGCTGCCTGCGGTCGCCTGCAACGATTTAATCAGAAACTCACGTCGGGACTTCAGGCTCATGTCATTTCTCCACGACGTATTCGGGGGAAGTCAGGATCAACCACAGTGCGTCCTGAACGCGCTGACGGCGAGTATCGGCATCCGGGGTCCATTGATTGAAATCGATGGCGTTGACATGACTGATGAGGACATCGCGCATACCACTGCTCATCTGGCCCGCCATGAACAACAGGTTGAAACGATCGATCAGCGCGGCAGCGTCGTGCGCGATACCCATGTCGCGCTCCAACCGAATCAGTACTGGTTGCCATTCTCCCAACCACGGATTGCCAACGTATGCGTAATAAATCTTGCCCGCGATCTCGTTGCTGAGTCGTGTCAGGAAGGTATCTGTGGTGATCTGGAACTCGGGCGAGTAAAGCCCGGAACTCGCGACTTCGCCTGGCAACTGGTAGTTCGGCAAAAAGAAATTGAACACGGTGGGGGAGCTCTGAATACCCTGCGCTGCGTACCAGTTGGTCCACTCACGAACCCGTCCATCAATTGACGTGGCTTGCATGGCACGCCATAGCTGCGTGACGCGCAGCAGTGGCTCACGCAACTTGCCGAAATGGGCAGGTGCCTGGGCCGGAATGCGGGCCTCCGGATCCATCAGAATGGCCCGCACCACGGCCCCCAGGTCGCCACGCACACCCTGCCCGTTGTTGTTGAAAACAGTCGCGACACGCTCGATGTAGCCAGGTGAGGGATTGCTGGTCGTCAATCGCTGGATCAACAGACGCCCAACAAATGGGCCGACGTTCGGGTGATGGAAGACGTTGTCGAGCGCAGCCTCCATGTCCGCTCGTGCCGTACCTCCTGCAGCAAGCACGCCTGCGGGAAGAGCCACACCTGGGTAACTCAACAACTGCTTGGTCGCCGAGCTGGCGTGGTAAATGTCACCAAAGGCCGTGCCCTCGCCCCAAGGCTTGAGCGGCGTGCGGTAACCGGGTGCTAGCCGCCAATCTTGGTTAGGAATCGTGTTCGGCGGACAGTACTCCCAGTCCCACCAATTCAGCCCAGCGCCATCAGGGGCCGTCGGTGGCAGACAGGTGCTGTAGTTCCAACCGGTAAATACATGGGCAAAGCCGCGGATCGTGTCTTGCGTGTAGGTCGGCACCGTCTGGATGCCTGGCACACCTAGATCACCATCCAGCAAACTGCCGTCGGTATTGAGGCGAACCAGACCAACAGAGAACAATTGCATGATTTCGCGGGCGTAGTTTTCGTCCGGTCGGATATTCAGCGACTCATCCGGCTTGCGATTGCGGAACATCGACAGGTAGTGCCCCATCGCCGGGTGCAGAGTGACGTTCTCAAGAAGATCGCGGTAGTTGCCGAAGGCGCCCTGCGACAGGTGATCAAAATAGTGGGCAATCGTGGTCGGGTTTCCTTCCAACGCACCGTTTTGATCCGAGATCACCAGAATCTCTGACAGTGCGAACGCAACCCGCTGCCGCAATTGATCGTTGCCCCAAGTGACATTCTGGAACCAGATATCGACGCGCTTGTCCTGGTAAACCTCATTCGGGTTCTGCGCCAGCAGCCCATCCAGGAACGGCAACTGCAAGGAGGCGGGGCGCGCCAGCTGCTCGGCCAACCAAGCGTTGTAGCCCAACTGCAACAAACGATCGATCTCCGGCAAGGTCGGACCGAAGGTCGCCTGCGTTAGAAAACGAGCCGCTTCCGCTTGCGTATGTGGCCCTTCCGGGTTGCCCTCGAAGCGATCCGCAAAAATTTCATCGGCTGCGCGTGCCGATGGCAATATGCACAACAAGGCGATACAACCGCCAATCATCCGGCCAAGCTGGCTGGTTCTCATCACGACCCCCGAGGAACTGGCTACTTTGCAAACTATTGCAAACGCGATCAAAGTAAAGCGCGGAATGCGTCACACCTCGCGGATGCGTATCCCTCAAACTTTACGCAAAACTGCCCCATAACAAGCCAAGGTTCAGGTTCAGGCGCTATGAAGCAAATCCTTCCGATGGTCGGCCTGCTGTTCTCGATTGTCCTTCAACAAACGGCAAATGCACATTCGTTCGGATCGCCACGCTGCGAGATCACCAGCCTTCCGGTCACAGAGATGAGTGCGAGCGTTGCCAATCCTGCGCCAACTGGCTGGCAAATCAACAGCACGGGCGCTCACGCCTGGCCCGGCCGCGCCATGACCCTTCGCGTCACAAACACCGACCCCGCGAAACAGGCACGCGGTGTGCTGGTCTGGGCGCGCCGCAATGGCAGTTCGCCCTCAGGCAGCTTCCAACCTGACGCCGCCGGACTTTTTCAGTGGATTCCCACGGCACTGGGAAATTGTGGCGAGGCCTCAATCTCGCACACCGGCCGCCAGCCGAAGAATCAAGCACAACTGACATTTGAATGGACGCCAGATGCGGTTGGAACCAGCATCGTTCGGGCCTTCATCATCGAGGACTGTGGTGCTCCGGAAGCCGATTGCCGCGCCTGGCAAGCGTTAACTCCGGTCCATGTCATTCCCGGCGCCGTTTTCGTGGATGGTCTCGAAAGTCCGTGACGACCTGATCCTGCACTCAAGTTGCACCCAAGGTGGCCGCTAACTCCTACGCCTGACTGGAGCCCGCACATGGACATCACCACCTCGCAACTGCGCTTCGGTATGCAACATCAGTCGGAATCCCTGCATAACCGATCCGAAACGCTTCGTGTCATCCGCAATCCCATTCAGGCTGCAAGCGACTCGAATGCCGCGCGCGCAGACGCGCAACGATTGAGCATTTCCGAGCAAGGTCGGGCGCTTGCGGCAAGCATCCCATCTGCCCTTGAAGCACTGGAAGGCCGCCAATCTACCGCCGTCAATGCGCCAAACAGCACCGAATTGACCGACGATCCACAGCTCGGACTTTTGGCACGCATGATCGAAGCAATCACCGGCAGAGCGATACGTATCTTCGATGCCAGCGAACTGCAGGCACGATCCAGTAGCAGTTCCGCCAGTGTTCAGGTCGATAACACGAGCAGCGCGGCCGCTGCGCCGGCAGCCCGCAGTGACGTTACCCTCGAATATCGCGCCGTAGAACACTATCGCGAGTCCGAACGTACCCAAGTGCAAATTGAAGGCGTCATCGAAACGGCAGATGGCGAATCCATCCGCTTTGCACTGAATCTTGACATGCAGCGCAGTTATGCCGAGTCCAGTGAAACACGTATCGATCTACGTCCTGCGCAGCAGCGCAAAGATCCTCTGGTCGTCAATTTTTCAGGAACGACAGCGCAGCTGCGCGACACACGCTTTCAATTCGACATTGATGCCGATGGCGAAGCGGATTCACTCGCCCAATTGGCTTCCGGTAGCGGCTTTCTGGCACTCGATCGAAATGCAGATGGCCGCATCAACGACGGTCGCGAGCTGTTCGGCGCTCTGAGTGGCGATGGCTTCACGGACTTAGCGCAATTGGATGACGATGGGGATGGCTGGGTGGACGCGGCCGATGCCGCCTTCGAACAACTTCGAATCTGGTTGCCGGATGCCAATGGTGACGGTCGATTGGCGACACTGCAGGAGCTTGGCGTGGCCGCTCTCTCGACACGCTCGATCGCCAGCCCATTTGCGCTACGTGGCGAGAGCAATAGTGATCTGGGTCAGTTGCGCAGCACTGGCGTGTATGTTGGCACGGACCGCAGCGTGGGCAGCGTCCAGCAAATCGATCTGAGCGCCTGAGGCGTTTGTCATCGTCTGGAACTAGATTTGCAGGAGCGTTGATCAATCCAAGTGATGCACCTGCATCACGTCATCGGGAGTGACACATGCGCCTGGAGTCTTTGTTCGACCACCCGCAATCCCTGCCCAGCGTGCCGCGTATCGTGCAGGAACTGATCGAGAGTTTCGACAGTGAACTGATCTCTTTCAAAGAGCTCGCACCGAAGTTGGCCTCGGACCCGGTGCTGTCGGCGCGCCTTTTGCGACTCGCCAATTCCGCTTACTACCACGTCTCACGACCCATCGGCACCGTTGATGATGCGCTGACGATGCTGGGCTTTGGCGCGGTTCGCACGTTGGTGATCAGTTCCGGATTGACGCACGGTTTTCGAAACGTGCCTGGCTTGGATCTGCATCGTTTCTGGCGTTTCAGCTTGAAGGTCGCTGGCGTCTCAAGAACCTTGGCGAAGATGAGCCAGCAGAATGCTGAAGTCGCATTCACCGTGGGATTGATGCACTCCATCGGCCAATTGGTGATGCACACGCGTATGCCCGAGCAGATGCAGCAAGTGGCCCGATTGGTCGATGCTTTTGATGCCATGCGGTTTGATGTTGAGCGCCGGACCTTCGGCTACACCTACGCCGATGTCGGCGCCGAGTTGGCGAAGCGCTGGCGCTTCCCGCCCGGGTTTGCGGCCGCGATTGCTGGCTTTGCCGACCCGCTCGCACTTGATCCGTTCGAGCCAATGGCCGGCGTGTTGCATTTGGCGGTATGGCGGACGCGGGTGGAAGAGCAAGCGCTGTCGAATGAAGATATGGCCGCAGGTCTGCCTGGGTTCGTTGCAGATCAACTTCATCTGGGCATGGATGAACTGATGGCCATGCCCACGCCGAGTGCGTTGTGTGAAGGACTGGAGACGTTGGTGGATAGCTGATGGGGCAAGCAGGAAGACATGGCTCGGACTACACTGGGGTACGCCCCACAGAGAGCCGAACTTGAACCTGCGCGCTTGGCAAAACGCCTACCCAATGCTGGGCGACCTGACAACCACCGAATTGACGTGGCTTGAGGGCGCCCTGCAAGTCATGTCACTGCCTGCGCAGCAACGTCTGTTTTCGCCGGGTCAAGCGTGTAAAGGGTTCCCGTTGCTGCTCGATGGCTGCATCAAAGTAAGTCGCAGCTCGGACAGCGGCCGCGAGATCGTGCTGTACCGGGTGGAACCTGGCGAATCTTGCATCGTCTCTGCCGCCTGTCTTGGGAGTCACCAGCCCTACAACGCCGAGGCCATTACGGAAACCCACTGCACGCTGGGCATCCTTGACGCGAAGTCGTTTGATTCCTTGATGTGCCGGCATGCGCCATTTCGCGAATTTGTCTTTGGCCTGTTCATGGGCCGCATGGGCAGTCTTGTTCAGCTGATCGATGAAGTGGCATTCCAGCGCCTCGACCTGCGACTCGCACGCACGCTACTGCAACTGATGGCAAACGACGGCACGGTTTCGCGGTCTCATCAACAACTCGCCGACGAACTTGGCTCGGTGCGAGAAATGGTCAGCCGCGTGCTGAAGCACTTTGAGCATAGTGGTGCCGTGCAATTGGGTAGACAACAGATTCGCGTCATCAACGCCCAGCGTCTGCAAGAACTTGCTGCGCAAAGTTGACCAGGGAGAAGTCAAACATCAATTGACGATGCCGCGCGCCACCAGCGCGTCGATCTGCGCTTTCGAGAGTCCAAGGACTGATTGCAACACCGCCATCGAATCTGCCCCTACACATGGGGGCGCGCGCTCGTAGCTGATCGGCGTTGCCGAGAATCGCAAGGGGTTTGCGACCAACGGAACCGATGGCGCGGCGTCATTCGAGACATCCAGTCGCAAGCCACGTGCCTGCACCTGCGGCGACGCAAATACGGCAGCAAGGTCGTTCACTGGCCCACAAGGCACTCCATGTTCGGACAGCATCGCGATCCAATGGCCGCTTGTTTGCACTCGCAGGCGCTCGGACAAAAGCGCAATCAGCACCCCCCGATTGGTGACGCGCTGCGCGTTGCTGAGAAAACGTGAGTCTTCAGCCCACTCCGAGCGACCCAAACATCCGCACAACCGTAAAAACTGTGCGTCATTGCCAACCGCCAACATGAACCAACCGTCCGCTGTGGGCATCACCTGATACGGGACGATGTTGGGATGCGCGCTGCCCAGGCGCGGCGGTACTTGACCGCTGACAAGGAAATTTGTGGCTTGATTGGCCAGCGCTGCGACTTGGGTGTCGAATAGTGCCAAGTCAATATGCTGACCTTCACCGGTTCGCTCTGCATGACGCAACGCGGCCAATACGCCCGCTGCCGCATACATTCCCGTCATCAAGTCCGACACCGCCACACCGACCTTCTGCGGCGCGCCGCCCTGTTCTGCGGACTCGCCTGTCAGGCTCATCAAGCCTGCCTCGGCTTGAATCGCTGCGTCATACCCAGCACGTTGCGCATTCGGGCCCGATTGACCGTAGCCGGTGATTGAACAGTAAACCAGCGCCGGATTCACCGCTCGCAGACTCGTCCAATCCAAGCCATAGCGCTGCAATGCACCCACCTTGAAGTTCTCGATCAGGATATGTGATCGTGCCGCCAGTTCGCGCACCAGCGACGCACCTTCCGTTTGCGCGAGATCAATCGCCAAAGAATGCTTGCCGCGATTGGCTGCCAGAAAATACGCCGAGAGTCGATTCGACTCGTCCCACCAGGGCGGCCCCCATGCACGCGTGTCATCACCTGCCACGGGTCGCTCGACCTTGATTACCTCTGCGCCCATGTCGGCGAGCAACTGGCTGGCCCAAGGACCGGCCAACACCCGCGACATGTCCAGAACGCGGACACCTTGCAGCAAACGCATTGCGCTCTCTCCATATCGCCGAGGTGATCGGCCGCTAAGTTGGTCCAGCGGCCTGACTACGCAGTGCCGCCAACAGCCTTGCACAGCCAGACATCCGGCGGCCATTGGACACCAAACCGAACGAGTTCTACGACGAGAACGAATTCTTGTCGGGCTCACACGTCCAGTGTTGCCTCAAGGGTGACTGCGCCGAGTAATGACATAGACGGTTGCCGGCGGAACATTCCACCAAGCCATCTTGGCGCGACGCGCTTCCAGACCCAAGGCGTTCAAGACTTCACGCGACACCGGACAAGATGGCCCGTAAGTGAACTGGATCAAACGCCCATGCGGATTTAGGCACGCAAACGCTGCAGAAACAATGGCTTGCTGGGTAACTCGCGACATAGACAGCAAACCCAAGCCTGAAATCACTGCATCCGCCGGTCCATCGACGCAATAACCAGTCGCCTCACTGGCAGCATGCAACTCGCGGGCATCGGAACACGCAATGTGCGCGTATGGAAAGCGTGCCTTGAGATGTTGATGTAACTCTTCATTGAGTTCGATGACCAACAGGTCCCGCGGCTCGATGCCATGCGCCAACAACGCCTCGGTAAACACACCGGTACCGCCGCCCAACTCGATCACCCGCGTGGCTCCCGTCGGGAGCTCAGCGATCATGCGCCTTGCCAATTGTGGGCTCGACGGAGAAATTGCGGCAACCGCCAGTGGATTCCGCAACCACTGACGGAAAAAAGTCCATTGGGCCCGTCTACGCAAGCTGCGTTGTCGCTTGCGGTGCTCTTCCATGCCGATCCCCTTGCGTTGAATCGCATTCCCGACGATGTCCGCCGCAACGCGTGACAGTCCGTGTCAGTCAGTGACTGGCGCGCAATGGTTGACCCATGGCTGACGTCAGTCAAGCACCCGTGAAAACAAGCCCACGGCTCTCGGTGATTTGCAGTTGGTGAACAAAAGCCCCACAGACTCCTCCTGGGGAGTTGAAAATCAATTTCCTCGCGCCAGGAGAACAAATGTCAATTGGCCATCTGCTTACCCGCAGCAATGATCTCCTCGTCACCCGGCAACACCAGAAAGGCGGCACCCGCCAGTGGCGTGAAAGTGTCAGCGCCAACAACGCGCTTGAGCGGGGTCGCACCCAATCCGGCCTCGACAATGGCCGTGATGATCCCTTCGCCGACACCTGCCGAACGACGACCCTCGTCAACCACCATAATTCGCTTCGCAGTCTTGGCCTGTTCGGCGATGAAAGTCTCGTTAAGTGGTTGCAACCAGCGCAGGTCAATCACTCGAACGTTCCAGCCGAGCGCCTCTTTCCACGCACGTTGGGCGCGCAAGCACATCGGCACCGCATTGCCGAACGTGAAAACAACCAAATCATCTCCCAGCGCACCGTCCTCTGACGCATAGACGCGACCTTCGCCAAACGCGATGGCCTTCTCAGGTGAAGGGTAGGCAGTCAGCCAGCCGCCGTCGCCAGCAGCGTGGAGATCCTTGGTCATGTAGAGCGCAATCGGCTCAAGGAACGCGCAGACTCGACCATCCACCTTTGCCATGGCCATCAAGGTTCGCAGCATCATCGCCGCGTCATCGCCACGCGAGGGACACGCCACCACCAATCCTGGAATATCTCGCAGCGCGGTGATGGAGTTGTCGTTGTGGAAGTGTCCGCCGAAGCCGCGCTGATAGCCCAAGGACGCGATGCGCAACACCATAGGGTTGCGGTACTGACCATTGGAGAAAAACTGCAAACTGGCCGCCTCGCCACGGATCTGGTCGCAAGCGTTGTGGAAATAGGCCAGATACTGGATCTCTGGGATCGGCAACATGCCCATATTGGCGTAGCCTTGAGCCAAGCCAAGGATCATGGTCTCGTCCAGCAGCGTGTTGAAGACGCGTTTGCCCGAGAAGGTCTTGAACAGACCTTTGGTAACGGTGTAGACGCCGCCCTTCTGAGCCACATCTTCACCGAACAGAAGTGTTTCCGGATATTTCGCCATCAGGTCGTGCAGGGCCTGATTGATCTGGATGGCAAGATGCTTCGGCGGCTGATGTTCGGGCAATTTTTCCTCGCCACCAAAAACCTTTTTGCGTGCCTCCGAATAGTCCGTGCGCGATGCTTCTAGCATCACCGCAGACTTCGAATATGGCGCAAGCGGCGCCATAACCTCCGCAAGCGAGGTCAACCGCGGTCGCCGATCAGCATCCTCTGCCGCATCGAAGCAGCGCTTTCGCGTTGCCTCGTAAAGTTCGAGAAGACTCTCCGCCGTATATAGCCCGGAACGGAGCGCAATATCGGCCGATTTCAACAACGGATCAGTCGACTCAATGGCAACCAACTCTTCGAGCGAGCGCCACTCGATCTCAAAGTCCGTGCCAGCGTGCCCCATGATGCGCGTCGTGCGAAGGTGCAAAAAGGTTGGACGACGCGTTTGTCGACAATGCTCCACCGCCCGAACCACATCAGCCCAACCATGGGCTAGGTCCAGTCCATCCGCGTAGAAATAGTCCAGATCACGTCGATGTTCGAAGTTCGCAGAAATCCAGTCGCGAGGTGTCTTTACTGAGATGCCGATGCCGTTGTCCTCACAGACAAAGAGGACTGGCGCGGGAAGCTGCTGATACGCAGTCCAAGCGGCCGCGTTGAATGCCGTTTGTGCCGTGGCATGGTTGCTGGAGGCATCCCCGAACGAGCATACCGTGATGCTATCGGCAGGAATCGGAAGCACGTGACCGATACGCTTGGCTTGCTCGATCGCAATAGCGGTACCCAGCGCCTTCGGCAGATGGCTGGCAATCGTCGAGGTTTGCGGCAAGACCCAGAGCGGCTTGGAGCCCCAGACTTTGTGACGACCGCCTGAAGCAGGGTCATCCTTGCTGGCGGCAAAACTCAGCGCCGAATCCATGACAGGATCCATCCCCGGCAACTGGCGAAATCGCTCGGCCATGAAGCCACCCGATCGGTAATGCAAAAACGCTGGATCGGTATGGCGAGTAGCCCGCGCGACCATCGCATTGCCTTCGTGACCACTCGAACCAATGGTGTAGAACACTTTGTTCTGCACGCGCAGCACGCGCGCCATCAAATCAAGATGACGACTGATGAGCTGGGAACGCAATAACTCGTCGAATGCGGTTGCGGACAACATGCTGCCCTGCAAAACAGGGGAGTCTGGTGAGTGCAGTTTCTGAATCCCACCGCGCCAGTCGCGGACAAACTCAATGAAATTCTGATCGCAAATCTCGGCACGGTTTAGACCGCGCATGCGGGCAGGAATCGGCGTGGTCATCGAATACTCGCTAGGTCGCGACGGGGAAAGCCGTACATCATAGCGGCAACCAATGGATCGGCACCAATCGGCAAGTGTTCGAAAGCTGGGTTCCCGACCTTGGGATGCCCACCAGCAAAAAAAACAGCCCGGGAGTCGCCTCCCGGGCTGTCAAATGGACCGCATGCCAACGCTTAGTTCTGGACGTTCAACTCGGTGCGACGATTCTGAGCACGGCCTTCCGGGTTGTCGCTGCCATCAGCATTGGTGTTCGGAGCGATGGGACGGGCTTCCCCATAGCCGTTCGGACCGGCCAAACGAGCAGAGTCAATGCCATTGCTGGTCAGGTAGTCGTAGACCGCCTTCGCACGGGACTCAGACAGCTTCTGGTTGTAGGCGTCCGTTCCCTTCGCATCGGTATGACCTGCAACTTCCACCTTGAGGTCCTGATACTGCTTCAGGATAGACACGGCCTCGTTAAGGATCGCCACTGCATCAGGACGCAGGGTCGCCTTGTCGAAATCGAAGTTGACGCCACGCAAATCGATGGTGACCGGAACCGGGCAACCATCCGGGCCAATGGTCTGACCCGCGGTGCTGTTCGGGCACTTGTCATCGCAATTGTTCACGCCATCGCCATCATCATCCATGTCAGCGCAAGTCTTGACGGGAACAGCTTCCGGCTCAACCGGAGTCGGTTCAACCGGGGCAGCAATGTCACCCAGCTTGACCGTGAAGCCGATATTTGCCATCAGGTCGGTGTAACCGCTCTGACCGGCCAAACTCTCGTTATCGGTATCCAAGCGCGCCATCAACTCCGTGCGCATGCTGAACCGGTCGTTCAGATCAGCCTGCAAGCCAACACCAGCATGCACCTCAACGTTCGTGCCTTCCAACTGACGGGGACGGCCACCGTCAAAACTGGAAAACTCGCTTTCATGGCGCCAAGCGCCAACACCTGCGGCCACATACGGCCACCAAGTCGCACCCGCATCACGGAAGTGATAACGCGCAGTCAATCCCAAACCGTACTGGCTCCAAAGCAACTCGGAACCTTCGCGCATCGGGTTGACGTATTTCAGTTCGGCATCCAGTGACAGATTTGGCGAAAGAAACTTACCCAGACCCAAACCACCCTGCCACTCATTGCGGACTTCACGATCGCTGTCCATCAGCGTGGGGCCTACCGATCCGCTGACATACCAACGATCGTCATAGGCATCCTGAGCAAACACGCTCTGGGACAACGCGATACCGCTCAGCAGAGCGGCACAAAGAAGCTTCTTCTGCATCTGTCTTCTCCCACGGGTTAAGGTCAAACACTAACAACGTCGGCAACGGCTCGACGCGGTTCACGATCCAGTGTAGCGGTTAACGATTGCGATTAAGTTAACGCGTTTCTAACGTCATTACTAGCGCAGCTTTTTACCACCCCATGCACCGACGGTGATGTCAGCAATTGGATGATCATGGCTACCCGTGCGAACCTAGCTATGCAGATCCGTGGTGGCACACCCAAGGATCCAGCCTAGATCTGTTTCCGCAACCAAACTCGGGCGACGATGTCGCGGGACTCTCACTATGTATACGCACCTGCTTAGTCCACTGGATGTCGATGGCATCCGTCTGCGAAATCGCGTCTTGATGGGTTCAATGCATACCGGTCTGGAAGACCGCGCAACAGATTTTCCGAAACTCGCAAGCTACTTTGCTGAACGCGCTCGCGGCGAAGTCGGCTTGATAGTGACCGGTGGCATTGCGCCAAACATTCGTGGTTGGGTCAAACCATTTGCAGGGAAGCTGTCGTGGCCATGGGAAGTTCGTCGTCATCGCTTGGTGACCGATGCGGTGCACGCGGAAGGCGGCAGAATCTGCATGCAGATTCTGCACGCTGGCCGCTATGCCTATCATCCCCTTGGCGTGGCGCCATCACGAATCAAGTCCCCTATTTCACCTTTCACGCCCTTTGCACTCAGCAGTCGCGGAGTGAAGACACAAGTCATGGACTTCGTGCGCTGCGCCGAACTGGCCAAGGAAGCCGGCTACGACGGCGTCGAAGTCATGGGCTCCGAGGGTTACCTGATCAACGAGTTCACTTCACCGCGCACAAATCGCCGAACTGACCGCTACGGTGGCAGCGATGAAGCGCGCATGCGCTTCCCTGTCGAAATCGTTCGCGGCATAAGAGAGAAGGTTGGCAAGGACTTTCTCTTGATCTATCGATTGTCGCTGCTGGATCTTGTAGAAGATGGAAATCACTGGGACGCGGTCGTCGCACTAGCCAAGGCAATCGAGACCGCGGGTGCAAGCATGCTCAACTCCGGCATTGGTTGGCACGAAGCCAGAATCCCGACCATTGTGACCAGTGTTCCGCGCGCCGCATTCGCGCAGGTCACCGCGAGAATCCGTGAGCACGTCCGCATTCCGGTGATTGCCAGCAATCGAATCAACACGCCGGAAGTCGCCGAGTCGCTGCTGGCTTCGGGAACTGCCGACTTGATTTCGATGGCTCGACCACTGCTCGCCGACGCGGATTGGGTCGCAAAGGCGGCACGAGGACAAGCGCACCTCATCAATACGTGCATCGCATGCAATCAAGCCTGTCTGGATCATGTTTTCGAGAACAAGCCTGCGTCCTGCCTGGTCAACCCTCGCGCCGCGCGTGAGTGGGAGCTACCGCTCCGAGCCGCCCAACAATCGCGCACGATTACCATTGTTGGCGCAGGTCCCGCTGGCCTTTCTTGCGCGATTGCCGCAGCTCAAAGGGGTCATCATGTCACCGTGTTAGAACGGTCGGCAGACCTTGGTGGACAGTTCAAATTGGCGGCGAAGATCCCAGGCAAGGAAGAGTTCAGCGAAACGCTCCGCTACTACAGTGCTCAGATTTGCGAACTGGGCATCACCCTGCGACTCGGCGTGCAAGCGGACAAGGCCACAATTCTCTCGGATTCGCCTGATGTCGTGGTGATCGCGACTGGGGTAAAGCCACGCCGCCCGAACATTCCGGGCGTGCAACACCCCAAGGTGCTGGACTACATGCAGGCATTGAACGGTGCCTCCATTGGCAAGCGGGTTGCAGTGATTGGTGCCGGAGGCATCGGATTCGATGTCTGCGAATTCCTGACGGAAACGTCAGATACCGCTGGGGATGAGAAGGAAAAATGGCTTAAGCAATGGGGTGTCGACCTGAACTATCAATCCGGTGCTGGCCTATGCAAAGCGCGGGTCGAACCGCCGGAACGCGAAGTCTGGTTGCTGCAGCGACGCGTCGGCAGGTTGGGCGCGGGTCTTAACAAGACCACGGGGTGGGTTCATCGCGCGCAACTGAAACAAAAAAATGTCCAGATGTTGGACAACGTGGAGTACGTCGCCATCGACGACAATGGGCTGCATATCAAACGCGACGGCACCAGTATTTGCCTTCAGGTCGACCATATCATCCTGTGCGCAGGACAAGAGTCCCAAAATGAGCTGTTCCAGCACATCCAGTCCGTTCATCCTGATTGCCACCTGATCGGCGGCGCTCGTATCGCAAGCGAAGTGGACGCCAAAAGAGCGATCGACGAAGGTGTTCGATTGGCCATGCGCCTTTAGCGCGATCGCGGATTCGACGTTGCCAAGCCGCGCTCAAACCTGAACAGACGACTGTGAAATTCAGCGGACATTTAGTTTTAGGTTCGTAAGGTCGGTTCCGTCTCGCCTGCGACCCGGCCAAGTTCGCAATGCGAAACGCTCAATACCGAGTGTTGAGGTTCACGCGGCCTCAGGGAACGCCCTGCTGTTTCCTGATCCGCCCCTTTAACGCCAAGTGACAAGAGAGATACGCAAGTCTGTCCTTGCCAGCACACCTGCTGCCAACTCTCTTCGCCGCGCAACGGAACAGGAGTCCGAATGAAACTGGCCTTTTTGCTGTGGTTGAGCTCAGTTCTACCGCAACCCATCGCAGACCCACTTTGCCTGACCACGACAATCTATCTGGAGTCGAGAAATCAATCGGTGCTTGGCCAACGCGCTGTTGCCGAAGTCGCAATGCGTCGACTGGATGACGGCAACTGGGGACGCAACGTCTGCGACGTCGTTACCGCACCCAAGCAATTTGCCCCCACGCTCATCAAACCGGACTTTGAGCTCAACAACCCCAAAGCTTGGAATCGGGCCGCAGCCATCGCGTGGGAGGTCATTCTGGAGTCAAGAAAGCCGCAGCAGAACCGGCGTGAAGTCGTGCCTGGCGCGGATCACTTCCTGGTCAGCAATCTCGACAATCCACCGCTATGGGCGCAAGGCGAACCGCTCGCGCGAATAGGCGACCACAGTTTCTATAAGGTCAAGCGACTTTGATTGATGGCGCGCTAGCCATACGACAAACCCGACCATGGTCAGGTTTGTCGTATCTGGACCAATCGGAAACGTGAAATCAACCCACGTCCGGCCCTCGCAACAGAGCCGAGCGAACGGACTCGAGGGCATTGGGATCATCCAAGGTCGACAAATCCCCCGGGTCGCGCGATTCGACCAGTGCCTGCAGAGATCTGCGCAACAGCTTGCCTGAACGCGTCTTGGGCAAGGCGTCGACCACGTACACTCGCGCAGGTCTCGCAACGGCCCCCAGTTGCTCCATGACTTGCTTCAGCATCGCATTGGCCACCACTTTGCGATCTTCGGCACTGCCACCAGATTGTTTGAGCGTCGCAAATACGACCGGGACCTGCCCTTTCAGCTCATCCGCCGCACCGATCACCGCCGCCTCGGCCACTTCGAAACAGGTTGATACCGACTCTTCAATTTCCCGTGTACCCAAGCGATGACCGGCAACATTGATCACGTCATCTGTTCGACCGAGGATGAAGTAGTACCCGTCAGGGTCTCGGATCGCCCAGTCGAGCGAGCTGTAAAGCAGCTCCTTGAAGTGCCCGAAATAGCTGCTTAGGAAGCGCTGATCGTCGCCCCACACAGTGCTCAGACAACCGGGCGGCAACGGCGGCACGATGGTTAGCACGCCTTTTTCGTTGTCGGCACAGAGTTCGCCAGACGTTTCATTGATCAACTTCAATTGGTAGCCCAGATTCGGCAGCCCTGGCGACCCAAGCTTGACCGGATGCAAATCCATACCGGCTTGCAGGCTCAATACCGGCCAGCCCGTCTCGGTCTGCCAGTAGTTGTCGATCACTGGACGGCCCAATGCGCCAGTGATCCATGCTGCCGTCGGCTCATCCAACGGTTCACCCGCCAGAAACAGCCATTTGAAGGCGCTCAAGTCGTACTTGGTCAGCCAACTCGGGTCCTGCTTCTTGAGAACGCGTACAGCGGTCGGCGAGGAGAACATGGTGCGAACACCATACTGCTCGCAGAGCTTCCACCAGATTCCCGGATCGGGACTGGTAGGAAGTCCCTCGTACACAATCGTGGCTGCGCCAACCATCAGCGGGCCGTAGACGATGTAGGAATGCCCCACCACCCAACCGACATCCGAGGTCGAGAACATCACCTGCCCCGGCCCCACGTCATAGACGGTGCGCATGGACAGCGCCAGCGCAACGGCGTAGCCGCCGGTGTCACGCTGAACGCCTTTGGGTTTTCCGGTGGTACCGGAGGTGTAGAGCAAATAGCTGGGTTCGTTCGATTCGCGCCACACCACTGCAACGTCCGCGTGGACGAACGCCTTACTGACCTCGGCGTAGTCGAAATCGCGACCTTCCGTCACCGGCATGTCGGCGTCCAAGCCTCGATGCACGACCAGAACTCGCGGCGGCGGAAACTGCGCTTCTGCAAGCGCGGCATCAACCAACGGTTTGTAACGAATCACCTTGCCCGACCGCATCCCGGCATCGGCGCAGATCAGCAAGCTGGGTCTAGCGTCGTCGATGCGCAAGGCGAGGTTGTGCGCCGCAAAGCCGCCGAACACGACGGAGTGGATCGCACCGATCCGTGCGCAAGCCAACATCGCAATGACGGCTTCGCCGGTGTTCGGCATGTAGATGACGACCCGATCCCCCTCTACCACGCCGAGGCATTGCAATGTGGCTGCAAAGGTGTTGACGGCCTGATACAACTGGCGATAGGTCCACTCGTCCGTGGTATCGGTTTCGGTCGATACCGCGATCAACGCTCTCTGATCGCCACGCGCCGCGAGATGACGATCCACCGCGTTGTAGCAGAGGTTGGTGCGCCCACCGACAAACCACTTCCGAAACGCCGGATCGGACGCATCCAGGATTTGCTGTGGCGGCGTTTCCCAATCGATCGCCTGCGCCGCGTCTGCCCAAAAAGCGTGCGGATCATCTATGGAACGGCGGTACTCGGTTGCGTAGGTCATATGGCTCTCCCAGAGGCGACAAGGCTAGCCCGGTGAAGCCTCCCTGTAGCCGCGACTTTGGTCGATCACTTTATCTTTGATATCGTTTTGATATCATGCTGACTCTACCAAGGAGAGCCCTCATGAAAGAACACGTGTTGCGCACGCTGCCCGGCATTCCGATGCTGTTTGCCAGTTTCATCCTCGGCCTGTTGAGTTGGTGGTTGATCAGTCACTCGTTCGAAAACCACAGTTGGCCGTACTTCTGGGCGGGCATTTTCTGCGGTGTCACCGCGCTGTTTCTGCTGCCCGGCCTGTTCAGCCTGGAGCCAAACCAGAATGCCGTGGTCAGTCTGTTCGGGAAGTACGTCGGGACCGCCAGCGAACCCGGTCTGCGCTGGACACTGCCCTTCTACGGTCGTCACAAGGTGTCGATGCGCGTCCGCAACTTCGAGAGCGGCAAACTCAAGGTCAACGAACTCGAAGGTAGCCCGATCGAAATCGCTGCAGTCATCGTTTGGCAGGTCATTGATGCTGCAGAAGCGCGCTACAACGTCGAAGACTTCGAGAGCTTCGTGCACATCCAATCCGAGGCCGCGCTGCGCGCGATGGCAACGCGCTACCCCTACGATAGCCATGACGGTCGGGTCGCCCTACGAAGTCACCCGGATGAGGTGTCGGCGCAGCTCAAGACCGAACTGGACGAGCGTCTTGGCAAAGCAGGCGTTGATGTTATCGAGGCGCGCATCAGTCACTTGGCATACGCACCAGAGATCGCGCAGGCGATGTTGCAACGACAGCAGGCCGATGCGGTCATCGCCGCGCGCACAAAGATTGTCGAGGGCGCGGTTGGCATGGTCGAGCTGGCACTCGACCAATTGAAATCTCGCGGCGTGGTGGAACTCGACCCAGAACGCCGGGCCGCGATGGTCAGCAATTTGCTAGTGGTCTTGTGCGCGGATCGCTCGACTCAACCGGTCATCAATACCGGCAGCTTGTACTGACGCCGTGGCTGCCAAATCGCCCAACGAAAAACGTGCCTATCCGCTGCGCATCAGCGGACAGGTACTTGACGCCATGCAGCGCTGGTCGGATGACGAACTGCGCTCATTGAATGCACAGATCGAATACGTCCTGCGCGATGCCTTGCGACGCGCAGGACGCCTGCACGACAGTCGCACAGACAAAGAAGATACCGACTGATACGCCAGATGTGCGGTACTCAGCCGGGTGGCCAGACCATCTGACGACCCGCAAGCAGGTGCAAATGGATGTGATAAACCGACTGCCCACCATCCCGATTGCAGTTCATCACCACGCGATAGCCCTGATCGGCAAACCCCTGTTGTCTTGCGAAATCCGCCGCAGCCAGCATGAGTCGACCGAGCAGTTCAGCATCACAGGGGGCGACATCATTCAATGTGGCAATCGGGTTTTTGGGGATAAACAGCACATGCACCGGCGCCTGTGGTTGGATGTCGCGGAACGCCAGCACGTGCTCGTCTTCAAACACGATATCGGCAGGAATCTCGCGCCGGATGATGCGGCTGAACAAGGTGTCACTCATGGCAGCGTTCTCCGTGGATCAGAAGTTGGGCAGAAACGAATTCGCACTTAAAAGGTATTGAGAACCACGCCGCGGGTGCGCGGCAAGAGAGCCGCGCCCGCGAACCCATCGCTTCAGCAGTGGATTTGTCGGGAGAGTGTCCCAAGATGCGCCGTACTCGCGACTTTGAGAAGCTGCAGGTACGCACTTTCCCAACAGCCCGCCAATGTAATGCCGCTCAGGAGGGCACGTGGTGCCGACTGCCAAACGCATGCGCCAGCGTGCCGCGGTCGATGTATTCCAGCTCGCCACCGAGCGGCACGCCATGCGCAAGACGGGTTGGCTGCACGGCATGGCGCCGGGCCAATTGCGTCAAATAATGCGCGGTTGCCTCGCCTTCCACCGTGGCACTGGTTGCGATAATGAGTTCCTTGATCTGTCCTTCGGAAAGCCGCGCATCTAGCAAATCCAGCCCCAACTCGCGTGGGCCGCGACCATCCAATGGCGACAGGCGCCCAAGCAAAACGAAATAGCGGCCGCGATAACCAGTAGCAGACTCAAGCGCCGCAAGATCGGCCGGCGTTTCGACCACGCAGAGCAGGCTGTCATCGCGCGAAGCGCTGCTGCACAACGAACACACCACCTCTTCGCTGAACGTTCGGCAGCGCTCACAGTGTCCGATCCGCTGCATCGCCTCTTCAAGCGCCCGTGCCAAGCGTTTGCCGCCAGTGCGTTGTCGCTCCAGCAGATGCCATGCCATGCGCTGCGCGGACTTCTGCCCGACGCCGGGCAGCACCCGCAGCGCCTCGACCAGTTCCTCAAGCAAACTCATCGGCGACTAAAACGGCAGCTTCATGCCGGGCGGCAACGGCACACCGGCGGTGACAGAACCCATCTTCGCTTGAGAAGCCTCATTCGCGCGCGCAATGGCGTCGTTGAATGCGGCAGTGATCAAATCTTCCAGCATCTCGATATCGTCATTGACCGCCTGCGGGTCAATTTGAACGCGCCGCAAATCCATGCGCGCAGTCATGGTGATCTTGACCAGACCGCCGCCCGCCTGTCCGGAAACCTCGATATGGGCCAGCTCTTCCTGCGCCTTTTTCAAGTTGTCCTGCATCTTCTGCGCCTGTTGCATCAGGCCTGCCAAGGGTCCACGCATGTTGTTGTCCTGTTTGGAGAGTGGTAACGGGTTGTCGCTGAGTACCGCGTCAAGATGAAGATGAAGACGAATTCGGTCGAATCGAACCCGGCACGACACGCGCACCGAAGTTCGCCACCAGTCGCAGGACCACAGGGTGGTTCTGGAAGCTCGTCTCAGCGTGCTGTTGTTGCTCGCCGCGCTCACGTTCGGTGCGCGCATGCAGAGTCTCGCGGACCGGTGCATCACTAACGAAGAGAATCTGTGGCCGCGCCCCCAACAGAGCGCCGGAACGTACAGCCAGCGCCTCAACCAACGCGGGCAAGCGCAGATGATCAAGCGACTGTGGCAGGTGAAGCTTCAGCCGCACCCCATCATAACCGGCAAGGCTTGTACTGGCGGCGAGGTCACGCGCTGGACCACTGAGTTGCATCCGAGCCTGCAGCGACAGCCAATCCTCGTTGTCCAACAAACGCGCCAAGGTCTCACTAGGCGGCAATGGCTCCGGCATTTCCAACCCACTCAATGCAACATCGACGATCGACTCCGCTGGCGACGTCGATAGTGTTGCGACAGCCACAGGTTCTGGCAACTTGACCGCTGCACCACCCTGCAAAGCCAGCCATACCGGTGATCGCCCGGGCTCAGCCACAGGCACGGCGCTCGCGCGTGGTGGTATGTTTCGCGTTGGGGAAGCCTCGCCCAACGCGGCTTGAATCGCCGAAATGCTCTGCGCTGCCAGGTGCGAAGAACTCGCGCTGGACGCGCCAGACGACCGCGACGAGGGTGCACTCGTCCTGACACCTGAATTTGCAGCGGCAGCTTCAAGGGTTGGCGTTAACAGGTTCGTTTCCGGAATCTCCAATCGCGCAAATGCCAGCATTCGCAACAGGGTCATCTCGAAACCCAAGCGCTCGGTTGGCGCAAGCGGCAATTCTTGCTTGCCCTGCAAAGCCATCTGATACCACAACTGCACTTGTTCGGGACTGATGTTCACGGCCAGTTCGGCGACATCAAATCCAAGCTCAGCATGCGAAGCCGAAGGCACCAGTTGTTCCAATTGAATACGATGCAACCCCTCGGCCAAGGCATCGATAGCGGCACCGAAATCCGGCGCAATCGCTGCCACGTCATCTATGCGCTGCAGCAACACAGCACCATCGACGGCGACCAGGGCCTGTAGCAAGCCACCTATCTGGTGGCGATCCACCGTACCCAGCATGCCACGCACATCGGCGTCGCGCAGCGCACCGCCGCCATAGGCAATGGCCTGATCCAGCAACGACAAGCCATCGCGCAGGCTGCCATCTGCAGCCTTCGCCAGCAGACGCAAAGCCAGAGGCTCGGACTGAATACCCTCCGCCGCCAGAATCGAGGTCATTTGCAGCACGATCTGTTCTTGCGTCAGTCGCTTCAAATTGAACTGCAGGCAACGCGACAACACCGTCACTGGCAATTTCTGCGGATCGGTGGTCGCGAGCAGAAACTTCACATGTTCGGGCGGCTCTTCGAGCGTCTTCAGCAAGGCATTGAAGGCACTCTTCGACAACATGTGTACTTCGTCGACCAGATAGACCTTGTAACGCCCACGCGAAGGCATGTATTGGGCGTTTTCGATCAGTTCACGCACATCGTCCACGCCAGTGTTGCTTGCTGCGTCGATCTCCAGCAGATCGGAAAAGCGGCCGGCGTCGATATCGCGGCATACCGAACACTCACCGCAGGGTTCTGCGCCGACGCCACTCACGCAGTTCAGGCTTTTCGCAAAAATTCGTGCAATGGTAGTTTTGCCAACACCACGGGTCCCGGTAAACAGAAATGCATGATGCACGCGCCCCGTTTCCAGCGCATGGGTGAGCGCACGTACCACATGCTCCTGGCCGACCAGTTCGGCAAAGCGACGCGGACGCCATTTGCGGGCAAGAACGAGATACGACATGCCGATCGATTCCAACGATGCAGGCGCCCATTGTGCCAGAGCCAATCGTGCAGTCCGATGCTATCGATGGTGTGAGACATGAAGTCTCCTGCGATACTGCCGCCATGAACTATAGACACAGCTTTCACGCTGGCAACTTCGCCGACGTTCTCAAACATGTCACCCTGCTCGGTTTGATCGAAGCGATGCAGCGCAAGGACAAGGGTTTTCTGTTGCTCGACACACACGCAGGGCGCGGTGGCTACCTGCTGGAATCCAGCGAAGCGCAGCGCACTGGCGAATGCGAAGGTGGCGTTTGCCGCGTGGTCGATCTGCGTCCGCTGGAGCAACAGCCAAAACGCCAACAACTGGACGCTGCCCCACTGCTGCGCAGCTACATCGATGCGGTGCGTGCCTTCAATCGCACTACCCATGGCGACCCGCACGCGTTGCGGGCCTATCCCGGCTCGCCCTTGCTGGTGGCGCAGCGCTTGCGCGCGCAGGATCGATTGCATGCCTGCGAACTGCAACCGGCCGAGGCAAAGGCCCTTGGCGAAGCGCTCGTTCCGTTCAGCAATGCTCGGGCTGAATGTCGCGATGGCTACGCGGCCGTGAAGGCGTTGCTTCCACCCGCTGAACGCCGCGCATTGGTCCTGATCGACCCACCCTACGAAGCACAGGAAGCCGAGTTCGACGCCATTCTTGCCAGCGTGCGCGATGGCTTGCAACGCTTGGCGCAAGGTGTTTTCGCAGTGTGGTTTCCGATCAAACGGCGTGCCGGGATACAGCGTTTTCTGCGTCGCGCAACCGATCTGCCCGCACAATCCGTGCTCCTAGTCGAACTCTTGGTTCGCCCAGACGACTCCCCGCTGCGCATGAATGGCAGTGGATTGCTCATCATCAACCCGCCTTGGCAGCTTGATTTGCAATTGGCCCAAGTGCTGCCGCAACTGCGACAACTATTGGGTGAAAGCGAGCCGACGTCCGATGTGCGCTGGCTGAAACGCGAGCTCTGAATTCGCCAGCGCTGGCTAGACGGGAAGCACGCCCCGCACAGTGAAATGCCCGCTTACGCGGGCATTTCTTTGCAACACGTCCGCACGCTCAGATTATTTGATCAGGCGAATCGTCAACGGATAGCGGTAGGCCACACCTTCATTGGCCTTGATGGCGGCAATGATGGTCAACACCAGCGCACCCAAACCAACCACGAAGATCAAAAGGAATCCGATGAGGATGAACATCAGGAAGAACGAGATCACTGCTGCGCCAAACACCGTAATCTGAAAGTTGAGTGCTTCCTTGCCTTGGTCATCCACGAAAGCCATCTTGTCCTTCTGAACCAGCCAGATCACGAGCGGCCCCA
Source organism: Lysobacterales bacterium (assembly GCA_016718605.1). Classification (GTDB taxonomy): domain Bacteria; phylum Pseudomonadota; class Gammaproteobacteria; order Xanthomonadales; family Xanthomonadaceae; genus Aquimonas. Next base: position 73,100 of record JADKCY010000002.1, read on the forward strand.
ATACGTTGCCAAAGGGCACAATTAGGCCAATCAACGCCGACAGATGCGCGAACATCGCCCATTGGCGTTGCTCAGAGGACGGCAGCCCGTTGTCCGACGGCGGTGGTGCAGCCGGCGGCGGTGCGGCGGGTGAGGGCGGCGGCGGAAGCGGTTGTTCTGGGGTATCGCTCATGGTGCTGTCTCCAAATGAGGCGTCTTTGGACGCAGGGGTGTCGCTCGCAACGGATGCTGAATACGGTGTCGCACTGTCGTTGCGGACAGAGGACAGTGTCAAGCCTGCGTCAATCCGCCGCGCCCGCCACCATCATCCGACCGATCAGGACGGATCCGGTGCGCAGGTGTGACCGGGGATCGACGTCACCACCAACCGCTTCGATCGCCAACAACATCTCGCGCAAGTTGCCCGCGATGGTGGCTTCGTCTACTGGCCAGGCAATCTGACCGTTCTCGATCCAGAACCCCGCCGCACCGCGCGAATAATCGCCGGTCAGGGTACTGACGCCCTGCCCCATCAGTTCGGTCACCAACAAGCCACGCGACATGCCCCGCAGCAGCGATTCAAAGGTCTCGTCGCGTCCCTGTACCAGCAAGTTGTGCACGCCACCGGCATTCGCCGTGCTCTGCAGGCCGAGCTTGCGAGCCGAATAACTGCCCAGCACATAACGCGTGAGGATCCCCGCTTGCACCAGATCACTGTCGCGCGTAGCGACGCCTTCGGCATCAAATGCAGCCGAACGCTGGCCGCGTGGCAACAGGGGTCGCTCACGCAGGCTCAACCAGTCCGGCAGCACTTGCGTCCCCAGAGAGTCCAGCAGGAACGAGGCGCGTCGGTACAAGGCGCTGCCCGACACGGCAGACAACAGGTGACCGAACAGACTGCGTGCCACTTCAGGCGCAAACAGCACCGGATACTGTCCAGTTTGCACCGCGCCAGGTTGCAAGCGCGCGATGGCGCGCTCAGCGGCGCGACGCCCCACGCTGGCCGCGTCCTGCAAATCATCCGGGTGGCAGGACGCGGTGTACCAGTAATCGCGCTGCATGGCCTCGTCACTGCCCGCGATCAGGGCGCAGCTCAGACTGTGACTGCTGCCGCGCTCACGCCCGATGAAGCCATGGCTGTTGGCATACACCGACAGGCTGCGTCCGCTCGACAGGGACGCGCCATCGGAGTTGCTGATGCGCGAATCCACATCGCGTCCGGCCTGTTCGCAGCGCAGTGCAATATCGATGGCTTGATCCGCGCTGATCTCCCATGGATGCCAGTGATCCAGATCGGGAAAATTGGTCGCCATGCGCTCGGGATCGGCCAATCCGGCGTAGGGATCGCTCTCGGTGTAACGCGCAATGGCGCAGGCTTGCTCGATGGTCGTCTCGATTGAGGCAGGATCAAGGTCGGCCGTACTGGCGCTCCCCTTGCGTTTCTCGAAGAACACCGTCAACGACAGCCCACGGTCATGGGTGTACTCAAGGGTTTCGACCTCACCCATGCGCACGTTCACGGACAAGCCGCGATCCTGGTTCAGCCCGACCTCAGCCTGACTGGCCCCTTTGGCCTTGCAGCGGGCCAGAACACGTTCGGCAATGTCACTCAATTGCGCCAATACGGCCTCGGGCGCTGCGCCCGTGGTTTCAGCAACTCCACTCACCTCACGTATCCTTGCGTTTTATTTGTTCCGAGAAACTTATGCACGAGATGGATCAGGACGACGATTTCGACGTCGCCGACCATGGCCCCAGTCGCAGCCAGCAACGACGCGATGCGCTCGCGGTGTTTGACCTTGCGGAGAAACTGGTCGCCCTCACCGATACCCAACTCAAACGGGTGCCGATGCCGGACAGCCTGCGCGATGCCGTGCAGCATACCCGACGCATCACCCAGCACATCGCTCGCAAGCGCGAAATCCAGTACCTCGCCAAATTGATGCGACGCGATGATGAGGCCGTTGCCGCCATTCGACGCGCGTTGGAGGGCGATCGCGATGAATCACGCAGACAGGCAGCCGCCATGCATCGCATCGAGCATCAACGCGGCCAGCTGATCGACGGTGGCGAAGCGGAGCTCAGCGCGTTCTTTGCTCGCTACCCACAGGCCGACCGACAACGCGCGCAACATTTGATCAAGGCCGCACGTGACGAACGTGCGCAACGTCGCCCGCCGGTCGCATTTCGTGAAATCTTCCAGTGGATCAAGCAACTGGAGGCGGATCGTAACGCTGACGCTGCTGACGCCGCGCACGCCGCAGCCGCCAAGCCCAAGGACTGATCCGCGCCATGCATTGTGCGCTGTTTGAGGCTGGTCACTGCCGATCCTGTACCGATTTGCGCGTGCCCTACGCAGCGCAACTGCAGGCCAAGCAGCAGCGCGCGATGAATCAGCTCGCCTTACCAAGCGTGCGCTGGCTACCAGCGGTGGCAAGTGCGGAAGCGGGCTTCCGCAACAAGGCCAAAATGGCCATCGGCGGCAGCACAGATGCGCCGCTGCTCGGACTGGTGCCATTGCAAGGCGAACCCGCTGATCTCAGCGACTGTGCCTTGTATTTGCCAGCCATTCGTGCGGCGTTTCCACGTTTGCGCGAGTTCATCCGCGACGCTCGTATCTCGCCCTATGAGCTGACCACGCGTCGTGGTGAAGGCAAGTTCGCCTTGCTGACCTGCGCTCCCTCCGGTGACGTGATGCTGCGCTGGGTATTGCGCTCGACCGAAGCCCTGTCACGCATCCAGAAGCACGCGCCAGGCTTGAAGGCTAGCTGGCCGGCATTGCGCGTGCACTCGATCAATTTGCTGCCGGAGCACAAGGCGGTTCTGGAAGGGCAAACCGAGATTCTGCTCGCTGGCGACGATGCCCTGTGCATGCAGATCAATGAAATACCGCTGTATCTGCGACCGCAGAGTTTTTTTCAAACCCACACCACTGTCGCCGCTCAGCTCTACGCGCAAGCGCGCGACTGGGTCGCGCGTATCGGACCCAGTCATTTGTGGGATCTGTTTTGCGGCGTTGGCGGCTTCGCCCTGCATTGCGCGCCACACGCGCAGCGCGTTACCGGCATCGAGATCAGCAGCGAAGCGATTGCCAGCGCGCAGCGATCCTGCGCCGCTCTCGGCATCGACAATGTGCGCTTTCAGGCGTTAGACGCGAGCGCCTTCGGCCGTGAATGCACGGATGCGCCGGACGCCATTTTGGTCAATCCACCGCGACGCGGCATCGGCGTTGCTTTGTGTGAGCGCATACAGCTCAGTGGCGCGCGCGATCTCATCTATTCCAGTTGCAACATCGACACCCTAGACGCTGACCTGCGACGCATGCCCGCCTACCGCGCTGTGGAAGCACGCCTACTCGACATGTTTCCGCATACTGCGCATTTCGAGACACTGGTATGGCTGCGACGCAGCGGATGACTCTGGCCCCATCCACCCGGGTAGTCATTGGCCAACCACTGCCAACGAACTGACGACATCGCAACTCAAGACCGCAAGCCTGCGGCGCAAGCACGCGAACCTACTGCCATCTGCATTCAGCACCTGCCGCGTATGCTTGTGCGCTGCCCCCGCCACTTTCCGCCATGAGCTCTAACCATTCACCCACTTACTGCGACAGGATCAACTTCCTGTTGCAGCTCGCTTCCAGTCTGCACAACTACGGAACGACTGCGCAGCGCCTGGAAGCGGCCATCACCAAGGTCGCCCATCGTCTCGAGCTGCGTTGCAACCCGTGGTCAAACCCGACCGGCTTGATTCTGTCGGTGTCCGATGCGCGTATCCCGGTCGAGGACAACCCGCCAGAAACCACGCGAGTGGTGCGCCTTGAGCCCGGCGATATCGATCTCGGCCGGCTTGCGGATGCTGATGCCATTGCCGAACAGGTGCTTTCCGGACAGATGCAATTGGCCGATGGCGCATACGCCCTGCGCGCGCTCACTGCCCCCACGCCCAAGGGTGAACAGGTTGCGATGGGCGCAAGCTTTGGCTTGGCGTCGGCCAGCGTGGCTGGACTGCTGGGTAGCGGGTGGGCCGACATCGCAACGGCGGCCGTCATTGGATGGGTGATTGGGGCGTTGTACCTGTTGGGTGCAGGTCGTCCGCGTCTGTTCGAAGCCTTGGATGCGATTGCGGCATTGCTGGCGACCTTGCTGGCCACAGCGGTTGCGTTCTGGCTGGTTCCGATCAACCTGAAAACGGTGGTCATGGCCTCATTGATCGTGCTGCTACCGGGTCTGACTTTGGCGAACGCTGTTTCCGAGCTGTCCTCTCAACACTTGGTGTCCGGAACGGCGCGGTTTGCCGGTGCGGTAGTCACCCTGTTGAAACTGACCTTTGGCACCGTCGCTGCCACCCAACTCGCGCGCGTGCTGGGCTGGATTCCGCCCGAACCCTTGCTGGCGGCGGCTCCGTATTGGCTGGAATGGGCCTCACTGGCGGTGGCCACGATCGCTTTCTGCATCTTGTTTCGCGCCAAGGTTCGGGACTGGCCGGTTGTCGTTGCTGCGGCTTTGGTCGGATATCTGACCAGTCGCTACGTGGGTGCGGCCATGGGCAGCGAAGTTGGCGTGTTCGCCGCTGGCTTCGCCATTAGCGCGCTCAGCAATGTCTATGCGCGTCGCTTCAAACGACCCGGCGCAACCGTACGTGTGCCCGGGGTGATCTTGCTGGTACCGGGCAGCGTCGGTTTTCGTAGCTTGTCATTTGTTTTCGAGCGCGACGTGTTTCTTGGTTTGGACACCGGCTTCGCCTTGGTTACCGTCCTCATCTCCTTGGTGGCTGGCATGCTGTTTGGCAATCTGCTGGTACCAACGCGCAGTACCTTGTGATGGTGCTAGAAAGCGCCGCAAGCCAGCAATTCAGGCACACGATCAACGCGCGGGCGCAACCCACCGGAAGGTCAGATTGATCCGCGCGCCGACCGGCTTGCCGGTGCGTGGGAGGCTGTGCTGGTAGTAGATCTGCGTATCTCCGGCCATCAACAGCAAGCTGCCATTCGGCAAACTCCAGCCTTGCGATGGACCGCCGCGACCGCGCCGAAATCGTACAACGCGCTCACCCCCCAAACTGACGGAAGCGATGGTCGGTTGTAGACCCAGTTCGGGTTCGTCGTCCGCATGCCAGCCCATTGCATCTTGGCCATCGCGATACAGATTGGCCAGCACGCTATTGAATCGACGGCCACTGATTTGCTCGATACGCGCACACAACTCGCGCAGTGGAACCAGCCATGGATGCGGCGCGAAGGTACTGCCAGAGTAGCGATAGTGCGCCCCCGGATCACCGATCCAACTGCTCCGCCGCGGTGCTTCGACGACACGTCCGAACAAGCGCAGGCAATGCGTTTCCCAGCGGATCTCCTGCAGCAAGTGCTCGAAGAGGCGATTTGCTGCATCCGGGTCGAGAAAACCCGGCGCGATGCGCAGGTCGGCATCGGGCAGGTCGAGCTTCAGCCATTCCATACGCTGCAGTATGCTATGTCCTTTGCCGTCGTTGATGGGTGTCGCCAAGACACTTCAACGCGGATAATCGCCGATTCTGCGTGAGCGCGTTGTCGCCCCCGCCACCCCATCTCAAGTCAGCGGAGCCAGTCTCATGAGCGAGCGCGATGTCATGGAATACGACGTGGTCACGGTGGGCGCGGGCCCTGCGGGACTCGCATTTGCCATTCGACTCAAGCAACTGAAGCCCGACTTGTCGGTTTGCGTGATCGAGAAAGCCTCCAGTGTTGGGGCGCATGCACTATCCGGCGCGGTGATCGAGCCCGGCCCTCTGGATGAACTGCTTCCCGGTTGGCGTGCCAACCCGCCACCGATCTGCGTGCCCGCGGCACAGGACGAATTCTGGTTTCTGACCAAGACTGGTGGTTTCAAATCGCCGATCACGCCGCCTCAAATGCACAACAAGGGCAATTTCATTGTCAGCATGGGTGCCACCTGTGCCTGGCTGGCAACGCAGGCCGAAGCCCTGGGCGTCGAAATCTATCCCGGCTTCGCCGCCGCCGAACCGCTGTTCAACGACGATGGCAGCGTCGCCGGCGTGCGGATCGGCGACATGGGCGTCGGCAAGGATGGGCAACCAAAAGACAGTTACACCCAAGGCATCGACATTCGCGCCCGCATTACCGTGCTGGGCGAAGGGGCGCGCGGACACTTGGCCAAACAGTTGATCCAGCGCTTCAAACTGGATGCCGACTGCGACCCGCAGAGCTACTCAATCGGCATCAAGGAACTATGGCAGGTGCCTGCTGACCGCCTCAGCCCTGGCAAGATCGTGCATTCGCTGGGCTGGCCTGCGGATTCACACACCTATGGCGGCAGCTTCATGTATCACCTCAATGGCGGTCGGATCGCCATTGGCTACGTCTCGGGTCTCGACTATCGCGATCCCAACTACCAGCCGTACGAAGCCTTCCAACAATGGAAACACCATCCCACCGTCAAACCTCTGCTCGACGGCGGCACGATTCTCTCGGCAGGCGCGCGAGTCATCGTTACCGGCGGCTGGCAAAGCGTGCCGAAGGTGGAAATGCCGGGTGCACTGCTGATCGGCTGCGATGCCGGACTGGTGAACGTGCCGAAGATCAAGGGCATCCATCAGGCTATGCGCTCTGGCATGTTGGCCGCCGAACACCTCGCAGCCGCCGACAAGCCCGAAGGCTGGGATGCCAAGTTGCGTGGCTCGATCGTGATGAGCGAGCTGAAAAAAGTCCGCAACTTCAAACCCGGCTTCAAGAAAGGACTTTGGTTTGGCCTGCTCAATTCTGGCTGGGAGACGATCACCGGGGGCGCGTCGCCGTGGACGCTCAAGGTCAAGCCAGACTACGCCAGCCTGCAGAAATTGGCCGAGGCCGACAAGCCGCTGCGCGACTATGTTGATCGCACGCTGGCGCCGCGTGATCGGCTGGCAGGTGTGTACTTCGCCGCTACCGAACATGACGAAGACCAGCCAGTGCATCTGCAAGTGGCCGACACCTCAATCTGCGTCACCCGCTGCAGCGAGGAATACGGCAATCCGTGCACGCGCTTCTGTCCGGCGGGTGTGTACGAAATGATCGAGGATGAGCAAGGCAAACGGCTGCAAATCAATGCCGCCAACTGCGTGCACTGCAAGACCTGCGACATCAAAGATCCCTACCAGATCATCAACTGGGTCACCCCGGAAGGTGGTGCTGGGCCGAACTACCAGAACCTGTGATAGCGGGAGTCAAGATGCGGCTGGATCCGCGATCTGGTTGATACCCATTCGGCGCAGCGAACGTCTGGCGCGAATACCAGCCTGCATGCAAGCACCGATCTGCGGTTTGATTGCGCGCGCAGACTGAGCCGGGTTGCTACGCTATTGAGCGACCCGAAGCTGCTCAGCATTGCATCGACCAACGCATAGTGTGAAGTCAGCGGAAAACATGCATCCCCAATGCCCAAAGATGTGGTCGCCACCACACCAGATGCCGCCACGGCGACATCAATCGCTCATGTTCGCCCGTTAGAATCCACGCTTTCGTCTGCATCGACCCGCAGACACTGCTGTGTGCAAGGAGACCGCATGCTTACCGCGTTGATTGTGATTTTTGTCCTGGCCTATCTGGCCATTGCACTGGAACACCCGATCCATATCAACAAGGCGGCGTCGGCACTGATTGGTGCAGGCCTGTTGTGGACGGTGTACGCGCTGGGTACCGGTGACCATCATCTGGTTGGTGAACAACTCAGTGAATCCCTGATGGCGACGGCGCAGATTGTGTTCTTCCTGATGGGCGCAATGACCATCGTGGAGGTGATCGATGCGCATGACGGCTTTGACGTGATCACCTCGCGCATCCGCACCACGAAGCTAACGAGCTTGATGTGGCTGGTTGGCTTCGTCACCTTCTTTCTCAGCGCCATCCTCGACAACCTTACGACCACCATCGTGATGATTTCGCTGATGAAAAAGCTGCTGGACAAACCCAACGACCGCCTCTTCTTTGCCGGCATCATCGTGATCGCTGCCAATGCGGGCGGTGCGTGGAGTCCGATCGGCGATGTGACGACTACCATGCTGTGGATCGGCGGGCAGATCACCGCCCTGAACATCATCGAAGGCGTGTTTTTGCCCTCGATGACCAATCTGCTGGTGCCCTTGGGAATCACCGCCTTTCTGCTGCGCGGCCAGATGGTGATCGCACCGCAGCGCGCTGACGCCGCTGCGACACTTACGCCTGTGCTCGAACGCAACATCATGTTTTTCATGGGCCTGGGCGTCTTGGTTGCCGTGCCCGCATTCAAAACTGTGACGCACCTGCCACCTTTCATGGGCATTCTGTTCGGTTTGGGTCTTCTGTGGCTGGTCGGCGATCTGCTACACAAAAAGAAGAGCGATGACGAGAAGGGCCATCTGACCTTGGTTCACGCATTGTCGCGGATCGACATGAGCTCGCTGGTGTTTTTCATCGGCATCCTGCTGGCGGTGGCCACACTGGAACACACCCACATCCTGACCAACCTGGCCGAGTGGCTGGACAGCACGGTTGGTCGGCAGGACATCATCGTGCTGATCATCGGCATGGTCAGTGCCATTGTCGACAACGTGCCATTGGTTGCCGCGTCCATGGGCATGTATGGACTGGACCAATATCCTGCCGACAGTTTCCTTTGGGAGTTCATGGCCTACTGCGCTGGCACAGGCGGATCGATCCTGATCATCGGCTCGGCCGCTGGCGTGGCGGCGATGGGCCTGGAGAAGATTCACTTCTTCTGGTACGTGAAGCGCATCAGCGGACTGGCTCTGGCGGGCTATCTGGCGGGCGCCGCGGTCTACATCGTGCAATACCAACTGGTTCACTGATGATGCGCAGTAATCACAAAGCGTCCGCGAATCGTCTGCTAGCATCTACACCATGAACACCGCACAGAGAGATGGCCTGCTGTTGGCAGGTGCTGCATTGCTGGGTCTGCTGATCATGAACAGCCCCTTGGCCACCAGTGCCGAGCATCTGCTCGCATTGCGCTTTCAGGTCGGGCTGGGCGATTGGATGCTGTCCAAGCCGGTCGAGCTGTGGATCAACGACTTTCTGATGGCGATATTCTTTCTGCTGGTCGGCGTCGAGATAAAGCACGAATGGCTGCATGGTTCCCTGTCGACCGCGCAAGCCCGCATCCTGCCACTGGGTGCCGCGGTCGGTGGAATGGCCGTCCCTGCGCTGATCTTCCTGCTGTTCAACGGGAACCAGCCCGACAATATCTCCGGCTGGGCGATCCCGGCAGCGACCGACATCGCCTTCGCCATCGGTTTGATGGCCCTGGCGGCGCCAAGCATCCGCGCCCCGTTGATCGCATTTCTGACCGCAGTTGCGGTCATCGACGATCTCGGCGCCATTGTGGTGATTGCGCTGTTCTACACCGACCAACTGAGCAAGGCGATGCTCGGCTTTGCTGCTGTGGGGGTCGCTGCGTTGTTCATCCTCTCCAGTCTTCGGGTGCAGCGAATCTGGCCCTATGTTGCGGTGGGTTTGTTCTTGTGGGTCTGCGTCTTGAAATCCGGGGTACATGCCACTCTGGCCGGTGTGGTCATGGGCCTGTTCATGCCCGCCTCGCAGGATGGCAACAGTCCGGCGGAAAGGCTCGATCACGCGCTCAAGCCCTGGGTGAGCTGGCTCATCTTGCCGCTGTTCGGACTCACCAATGCGGGCGTTTCGCTCGCTGGCATGTCGCTGGGCGCCCTGGCACATCCGATTACCTTGGGCGTCGCGCTCGGCCTGCTGGCAGGCAAACCGATCGGCATCCTGCTTGGCACCTGGGTCGCCAGTCGGCTTGGCGGCGGGCTGCCTGATAACTTCCGGTTGATCGACTACCTGCCAGTGGCCCTGTTCTGTGGTATTGGCTTCACTATGGCCCTGTTCATCGGCACGCTCGCCTACGCACCGGGCTCGGCCGCTGCCGATGCCGCCAAGATCGGCGTTCTGCTCGGTACGGCGGGTGCATTTGTTTTCGGGACTCTCACAGCGCGCGCATTGCAGCCACGTAGCCCCTCGGGCGTTTGAATACGTGATTGCCTGCACGCGGGGCTGACAGCGAAGGTGTATAACCCATGCACGCCGTAGATCGGCTCTCTCGTGCGAGCCGCTTCACGGTTCCCAAGTGGGCTCAATGCAACAATTCGTGTCCTGCCCCACCGCCGCGCGCGCAATGATCAATTCCCCTGGCCGTGCACTTCTGCTGACGCTGATCTTTGCCGGCACCTTGGCTGAGGCTGCGCACGCCGACACATTTCAGGTTGGCCCAGGGCGCACTTGGACTGCCCTGCAGCCCTTGTTTGATGCTGTCGACCTAGAGCCCGGCGATGTTGTCGAAGTCGATGGCAACGTCACGTATCCGGGTGGCGTCATCCTGCGCGATACCGATAGCGGTGCACCCGGCAATCCGGTCACGCTGCGCGGATTGCGGGTCAACGGGCAACGACCGATCCTGCTCGGTGGCAGCAACACCATCGAGTTCCGCCTCGCCAACCATGTGGTGTTCGAGAGCTTCGAAGTGGTGGGTTCGGTCGCCGACAACACGTTTCGCTGCGTCTATCATCACAGTCACGATGTGCTCATCCGCGACGTATTGATTCGCGACTGTCCACGCCACGGACTGCTTGGTGCCGACCAGGATTCCGGCTCGCTGACCGTCGAATTCTCCGAGATACGCAACGCCGGTTCCGCACAGTTCAATCACGCGATCTACATGGCGACCGACGAACTGACCTGGCCCGGCGCCGTGTTCCGCCTGCAGCATAGCGTGGTGCGTGACAGTCGATTTGGTGACAGCGGGGACGGCGGCAACCTGATCAAGAGTCGCGCCGAGCGCAACGAAATCTACTACAACTGGCTGGAAGGCGCGTACTACCACACGCTGGAATTGATCGGCCCCGATCCCGCAGGCGGCACGCCGGAAGGCACGGCGCGTGAGGACTCCGACATTGTCGGCAACGTGGTCGTGCACGACGGCGAGTTCGGCGCAGTCTTCCGCTTCGGTGGCGACGGCACCGGACAAAGCAATGGCCGCTATCGCTTTGTCAACAACACGGTCCTACGTCGCCACAGCAACAACGACACGCCGACAATTTTTCGCTTGTTCGATGGCATCGAGGCGGTGGAAATGCACAACAACGTGTTTCTCCGCGACGGCATGGCGAGCTTCCGGGTCATCCGCGAAGTCGAAGCCGACTGGGTCGATGGCATCTCACGCATTCGCGGCAGCCAGAATTGGTTAGACGCCGATTCGAGCTTCGTCCCCACGGGCTGGACCGATAACCTGACGGGCACCGATCCAGGCTTCATCAACGCCAGCGGCAACGACTTCCGGCCAACCATCGGTTCGCCACTGCTGAACGGCGCAGGCACGGCGGCCACCGCCAGCGGCTACGAGGTCAGCGATCCCTTGTTCCCGCCGAGCTTCCACCCACGCCACGACGCCACCAGTCCTGTCCCCAGTCGCCCCAGCGCAGGGGCATTGGACATCGGCGCGTTCGAACGCCCGATCGACGGGCTTCTGTTTACGAATGGGTTTGAGGGATAGCCGCAAAAACGGCATGCGATCTGTCACCCCATCACCGTCCTGACATCCAGCAGTTCGGGGAAAAAGGTCAGCTCAAGTGCCTGTTTCAGAAAGCCGACGCCACTGGAGCCACCGGTGCCGCGACGGTAGCCGATGATGCGCTCCACGGTTTTCATGTGGCGGAAACGCCAGAGCTGGAAGCTCTGTTCGACGTCGACCAGTTGCTCACACAGGGCGTAGGCCGACCAGTGACTGGCGGTGTCGGCATAAATGCGCTGAAACACCGGCAGCAGGGCTGGATTGCGCACATGTGGAAGCGCGAAGTCGCGTTCGACACAGGCGTGAGGAATGGCATGTCCGGCGCGGGCCAAATAGTGCAGAAATTCGTCGTAAAGACTGCGGGCGTCAAGCGCCTCGGTCAGCTCGCGCTGGATAGCCGGATCGTGTGCGAACACGCTGAGCATGTCGGCGTTTTTGTTGCCCAGCAGGAACTCCACAAGACGGTACTGATGCGATTGAAACCCGGAAGACGGCCCGAGTGCATCGCGAAAGCGCGCGTACTCACTCGGCGTCAGCGTTTCCAACACGGACCACTGCTCGAACAATTGACGCTGCACCTGCTTCACGCGCGCCAGAATTTTCTGCACCGGATCCAGATCATCCTGCTGCAGATGACGGATCGCCAAGCGTAGTTCGTGGATGATCAGCTTCAACCAGAGCTCGGAAACCTGATGCTGCACGATGAACAGCATTTCATCATGATTGCTGGGCGTCGAAACAGGTTGCTGGGCGCTCAGCAGGACATCGAGTTGAAGGTAGCTGCCGTAGCTCAGGCGATCACGCAAATCGCGGGTGATGCCATCTTCCAGCGGGCGTTGGTTGTTCTCGCGGCTCATGGGGAAACTCTCACGGGGGAAGACGCAAGCCTGCGTGGCAAGCGATCCGCTGTCCAGCGCCTCAATGCGGCGTCTGCAACCAGCCTCGTGTCTGCAAGGCGTCGATCAGCGCATGCGTGTAGGCAGGCTTTTGCCGATAGTCCACATGCGAGTCATCCGGCAGCGGAAAATCGCGCAGTGCAGGAACATCCAGTGCGTTCAGCACCTTGGCCGGAGACACTGCCGCCATCTTGTCCCAATACTCGGCGCGCGGCGCCCAGTCTTCAAAAGCGTCGCGCCGTAAGCCGCTGGTGGGCGAGGCGTAGAAAATCACCTCACCGCCACGCGCCTGAATGGCCTTCACCCAACCGTGACTGGCCTCAACCTGCGGCCACCATTCGTCGAACGGGAATCGCGGAAAGTGGCCGTTGAATGACTCCAGATTGCGAACCAACTCCTGCCTATGTGGCTCCGGATCACCAGCAGAAAAATCGATGAATCCAAAGCGGCGCAAATTGAGCCATTGAAAAGGATGGAACGGCTCAGGCTCCTGCTTCCAAACGCGCAGGACAGCGCGCGTCAAGCTGAAGTCCGGACGCGCCAACACCGATTGGCGTTGCCAATGGCTCAACAACAGGCGATGCATTGCCCGGCTGGGCGTGAATTGCTGATGGTAGAAATCCACCATCGGACGCTGCATGTCGATACCGAGCGTCGAAAACGCCACTGCGTCGAGATCACAAATCACCACGCCGTTGAAACTCGTGTCCTCAGCCAGATCACGCAACGTCGCCAGGGGATATTCGCCATCGCGCGCCAGCATTACGGGAGCGTAGCCGGGAAGACGGGTCAGAACCGTTTCGCGATCAATCGCATAGAGCGTTCGTGATGCGCCGAGAAAAACCAAGGGTATGCTGTCGCGGGCGTAGACCCGGGCGCGTTGGATCGACCAGAAATCGGCCGAGTCCATGATCACCGGGGCATAACCACGTCCACGCCAATAGTGCTCTACACCGAACAGTGCGAGGCTCGACAACACAAGTGCAACCAGCACGGCAGAAAGGACCCGAGACATACTCAGAACTGGAAATAGATGAAGGCACGCGAGGTGCCGGGCGACAACACGATCAACACTATCAGCACGCTCCAGAGCACGCCCAGACTGAGCACACCGCGCCCTTGCAACCACTGACGAAGCGCGAGTCCACGGGTGAGCCAATGTGCGAGCCACAGCAGACCAAACATCAGTACCGCCAACTGCGCTTCCACACTCAAACCCAACTCACCTTCGCTTGGCGCCAGCATTTGCCGGTGCAGGTGTGCTGCCTGAGAAAAGTCCTGGGCACGAAACCAGACCCATGCCAGCACTACCGCAAACAAGGTCAGCAGCCCGCCAAGCAGGCGCCCAAGGCCACCGAGGACCGCACCGACGCGTCGCGTGACTGGCTGAACCAACCTTTCCAGCGCCAGCATCAACCCATGAAAACCACCCCAGGCCACGAAGGTCCAGGCCGCGCCGTGCCAAAGTCCGCCAAGCACCATGGTCAGCCACAGGTTGCGCAGCGTAAACAGGCGTCCGCCACGATTGCCGCCCAGCGGAATGTAGAGGTAATCGCGCAGCCAGCTCGACAGCGAGATATGCCAGCGCCGCCAGAAATCGGAAAAGCCCGTCGCCGCGTAGGGCGAGCGGAAATTGTCGGGCAGCCAGAAGCCAAACAGCGCAGCCGTGCCGATCGCCGCCGTCGAATAGCCTGCAAAATCACAGAAGATTTGTCCCGCGAAGGCCAGCGCACCCGCCCAAGCCATCGCCGAATCCGGCTTCGCGCCGTCGGCAAACACCGCATCGGCCACCGGCGCAAACACGCTGTCGGCGAGCAGTATCTTCTCCATCAAACCAAGCAACAGCAGGCTGATGCCAACCACCCAGCCATTCGTGTCAGCGCGTCTTGGCAAAGCCAGCTGCGGGGCAAAGTCGTGGTAACGCACGATGGGGCCAGCGACGAGTTGTGGGAAGAAGCCCACGAACAATTGGTAATCACGCCAGTGGCGCTGCGCAGGCACGTCGCGCCGATAGACATCGATGCAATAACTCAGCGACTGGAAGGTGTAGAACGAAATACCGACCGGCAACAGGATGTCGAATGCTGCTGGCTGCCAATCGACACCGATACTTGCCAACAGCCACTGCGTGTTGTCACGCAGGAAGTCACCATACTTGAAGAATCCGAGCACGCCCAGGTTGGCGAGCAGCGACAACCACAACCAATGCTGACGGGCTCTGCCCTGTGCTGCATCCATGCGCTGCGCCAGCCACCAGTCGAGCGTGGCTGACCCCACCAGTAGCAGCAGAAAGGGTGGATTCCACATCCCATAAAACACCCAACTGGCCAGCAACAACAGCCACTTGCGTCCCGTCCAAGACAGACCAGGCAGGTGATATGCCAGCAGCAGTGCCAACAAAAAAACGATGAATGTCAGCGAATCGAAGGTCATGGACGTGCAACGACCGCAGTGGTCCAGCGGTCGATCTCCGCGCGCTCTGTATCCGTCAAGCCGGTCATGTTGCCCGGCGGCATCACCTTCATCACGACCACTTGTTGGCGAATCTTGTCGCGATAGCTCTCAACTTGCTGCGGCGTGTCGAACATTGCGCCGAGCGGCGCGCTACCCATCAACCTGGGTTGTGCGGCGTGACACATCACGCAGCGTTGCTGGAAGATCGCATGGACGCGGCCCGTCTCGACCGGCGCACTATCAACGACTTGGACCGTTGAAACAGGATCACCTGCCGCAGCGCCATCCTCTATGGCTGAGACAGGATCGCTGTGCACTGCCGGACGGGGCGCAGGCGCCATCCAGACCAGCAACCCGATCAGCAGGACCGCGCTCGCCAGCAGCAAGCCCCATGCCCGTTGCCCGCTGTGCCAGATCACAAAAAACTGTCGGATCAAGGCCCCCACGGCCATGAAGCCAATCAAGATCCACGCCTTGTGCGGATGCGAACTCGCCGCCGCGAAGTGGACGCTAAGCATGGCAAACACCACCGGCAAGGTGAAAAAGGTGTTGTGCACAGACCGTTGTTTGCCGCGTTTGCCGGGCAAGGCATCGGGCGTCTCGCCGCGCAACAGCGCGGCAACCATGCGTCGTTGTCCGGGGATGATCACCACGAACACGTTCGCTGACATGATGGTACCCAGTGCCGCGCCAACCAGCAGATAGGCAGCTCGCCCCGAAAACAGTTCGGTCGCGAGAAAGCTGAGTGCAATGATCCAGCCTGCCACCAGCACAACCAGAAGCCGATCGCGAAAGCCCACCGCGCGACACAGCAGGTCGTAGCCAAGCCAAGCCAGCGCCAGAAAGCCCAGCGCCAACCCCACCGCCTGTGTCTGCGTCCACGCCGCAATGTTCGGATCAATCATGTAGATCTGCGGCGAAGCCAGGTACATCACGCTGAGCAGCGCGAACCCGGTGATCCAGGTGGTGTAGGACTTCCACATCGACCAGTGCAGATCGGCGGGCATGCCGGGCGGCGCCAGCAGGAACTTCCGCTTGTGGTAGAAACCGCCGCCATGCACCGACCACAGATCGCCCTGAATGCCCTCGCCGCCTTCGCGCGGCGGTTTGAGCGCACGATCCAACATGACGAAATAGAACGATTCGCCGATCCACGCCATCGCCGCGACGACGTGGAACCAGCGCAGCAGAAACGCGGCTGCATCAAGTAGAAATGCCGTCATGCGCGCCTCAACTGCCTCGATACGTGCTGTAGCTGAAGGGCGAGACCAGCAGCGGTACGTGAAAGTGCGCGTTGGCGTCTGCAATGCCGAAGCGCAGGTTCACCACATCGACAAAGCGCGGCTCGGGCACGTCCACGCCGCGTGCAGAAAAATATGCACCGGCTTCGAACTGCAGCTCATACACGCCTGCAACGAAGTCCGCGTTCTGCAGGATCGGCACATCACAGCGTCCGTCCGCATTGGTGTGTGTGGTGCGCAACAGAATGCGTGACTCGCCCTCGATGCGAAACAAGGCCAAGCGCACGCCAGCCGCCGGGCAGCCGTGCGCGGTATCCAGCACATGTGTGGTCAGTTTGCCCATGATCGTCCCTGTCCTGAGTCGTTTCGCTGGCGCGTTCAGTTTGCGAAGCTAGCGCAATAGTCGTCGAGTTGCGTCAGCAATGTCGCGCGCTGCGCAGGACTGATGAAACTCGCCTCGAAGGCATTGGCGGCCAGGATGCGCGCATGATTGGCGTCAAGCCCCAAGGCATCGAAGGTGTCGATGAAGTTCTGGTTCATGTAACCGCCGAAGTAGGCTGGATCATCTGAGTTGATGGTCGCCACCAGACCGGCGTCCAGCAAATCGCGCAGGTTGTGTTGCGCCAGGCTCGGGAAAACGCAGAGCTTGAGGTTGGACAGCGGGCAGACGGTCAATGGAATGCGTTCCTTGACCAATCGCGCCACCAGCGCCGGGTCTTTCAGGCTTTGTACGCCGTGGTCGATGCGCTCGGCCTTCAGCACATCCAACGCGCCCCAGATATAACTCGGCGGCCCTTCCTCACCCGCATGAGCGACCACGCGCAAGCCCAATTCGCGCGCCTTGGCAAACACACGGGCGAACTTCTCTGGCGGATGACCCACTTCGCTGGAATCCAGGCCCACACCGACGATGCGGTCCAGGAACGGCTCAGCTTGCGAGAGCGTGTCAAACGCGGCTTCCTCGCTGAGGTGGCGCAGAAAACACAGAATCAGCTTGGCGCTGATGCCCAACTCGACCTGCGCACGATCCACCGCGCGACTCAATCCTGCCATCACCTCGGCCATCGGCACACCGCGATCGGTATGCGTCTGCGGATCGAAGAACAGTTCCGCATGCACGACGTTGTCGGCCTTGGCGCGCAGAAAATACGCCCAGGCCATGTCGAAGAAGTCCTCGGCCTTCAACAACACGCTGGCACCGGCGTAGTAGATGTCGAGAAAGCTCTGCAGATCGGTGAACGCGTATGCTTCACGCAAGGCATCGACGCTCGGATAGGCGAGTTGCACCCCATTGCGCTGCGCCAGCGCAAAGATCAGCTCAGGCTCCAGCGAACCCTCGATGTGGATGTGCAACTCGGCCTTGGGAAGGCCGCGCAAAAACGCATGCAGGCGTTCCCCGCTGAGGGCTGGCAGTGTCATGGCTATCTCCCCGATTCTGGCCGAGGAGTCTGCCGCAAAGCACGCGCGCTGCCCAGCCATCAGGAGGTTGCAGACCGCACTAGACACTGTGCATTCTTCACGCCTGATCATGAGCCCATCGAATCCCAACCTCCCATCGCCCGGCCATTTTGGCGATCGCGTGCTCGCATGGGTGATCGACTGGGTGCCGCTTGCCGGTCTAACCGGCGTGCTTGTATCCATCGATCTCCAATGGCTGTGGCTTCTGCTTCCTGCGCATTGGGCTTACCACGTGATTTCGCTCGCCTCGGAAAAGCGCGCCACACCAGGCAAACAGGTCATGCACTTGCAGGTCGTTGATGCGAACGGGCAAGCACTCGGTATCGGTCGCGCCAGCCTGCGCTGGGTTGCGGGTGGCGTCAGTTGGGCGCTGCTCGGTCTGGGGTTTCTGCTGGCGCGCGCCAATCCGCGTGGACAGGCGATGCACGATCTGCTCGCTGACACCGAAGTGCGCAGCACACGCGTCGCTGCGGCCGCGACTATTGATCTCGCCAGGCCTTGGGGCGTCTGGCACTGGGCGGGCTTCCTGTTTGCCGCCGTTGCCGCGATGTACAGCATCGTGATCGCAATCGCCGCCATTCCGGTTTACCACAACTATCGGACACGGGCCGGGTTTGATGCCTTGTTCGAAGCCACACGGCCCGCGCTGCGGGTTGCCGAAAAGGCGATGGACAAGGCGCAGTGTGCCGATGGCATTCGGCATGCCTCGCATGCGTGGATGCAGGCCATCACGGTCGGCGGCAACTTTCCCGACTGCTGGGTCGAAGTCAAACTCAATTTTCACCCGGACATGCCCGAAGACGCCTGGGGTGGACACCTGTTGTGGACCGCCGACCTTTCCAGCTATCCCTCGCCTGGCGCACTGCGTTGCGAGGCAGATTTCAGCGTCATCGGTTTGAGCGAGCACTGCAACGGAAACCCCTGAGCGCAACGCTCAAGGCACATCTTCCAGCAGGGTGCGCAGCTCACCGCACCGCAGCAACGCAGTCAAATCCTGTGCGCCGCCAATCAACACGCCGCGCACGAACACCATTGGAAATGTCGGCCAGCCGGTCCACATCTTCAGCGCATTGCGTCGTCGCCATTGGCTGAAATAGCCACCGTAGCCGATGTAGTGATGTGCAATTCCCGCGCGGCGAAGCTCCGCGCTGGCGCGCATCACGAAGGGATTGGCAAACATCCCGACGACCACGACTGCATGTTGTGAGACAGCCTGCTCCACCTCGGCGACCACATCCGCATGCAACTGCTCGATTTTTGCGCGCACCGCCGGATGCACTCGGGTGCTGGCAAGGATGGATCGCGACATGGTCAGTAACCCTCAAAGGAATCGGAAAAAACTCGTGCCCCGGAGAAGCGATACAGGTGATAGCCAAAACGCGCACCCACCACAATGTCCTCTCCGAACGCACTCGGTGCAGAAGCAATCGCGTAAGGCGCCATCGTCAGACCGAGCGACTCACTGCTGAACACGATACTGCCATCCTCCGCCAGCAGGCGAAAACGGTCACCTGCCAAAGCGCTCCAGCGCCGCGAGTCGCGCAGGTAATGCAACTGATAGACCGGCATCGGCAAGGCGTAGCTGCGAATCGGTACTCGCGTGGCGGCATCGTAGTGGGTGACCTGACCAAACGGATCGGCGAGCACAAACTCGGCGGACCCGGCGCCGAACCATGCGTAGCTCGACGCACCAATCGGCGTCTCGAAGGTCCAACTGAGCAGTCCGGTCTCGATCTCGAAGGCACGCAACCCGGTGGACAGCACCGCGACAATCTCACTTGGCTCCCCCTCTGCATCTCGCGTGACCAGCACGCTGGCGCCGTAGACATCACCCAGCGCCATGCTGATCGACTCCCACAACAGCGCGCCGGTCTGCAGGGAAAACACATGCAGCTTGCTGCCCACCGCGGGACTGGACTCGCCACGCGTCAACACCACAATGTCATCAAGTCCATTGCCGTCGAAGTCGAGCAGCTCTGCGCCGACGATAGCCCTCCCATCCAGTGGTCGATTCGTCGAGTAATCACCAATCTGCAACTGGACAGCCGAATCGACACCATCGACAACCACAATCCGGCCGGACGAGATGGCCGTGCCCGCATAGATCGTTTCCCGTGCTGCGTCGCCATCCACCTCCCCCAGCAACACCCGTTGAGGCGTCTGGTAGAAAGGCTCATTGGCATTTCCAATCAACGCCGGTGAAGACCAATCGCGGCGACGACTGAGCGCATCGAAGCGCTGCGCCCGGGTCGGCTGCACAGCAGACGCAGTGAAGATCTCGCGCGTGCCGTCGCCATTGACGTCACCGATCACTGGTGAGCGCGTTGCACCCGGCAAGGCTTCAAAGTCAATCCTGACGTCGCCTGTCGCGGCATCGAACAGCCGGATCAACTCCCCGGAGCCATACAAGATGTCTGGTGTGAACGCGACTTCCGGCGCGGCGTCGCCCATCAGATCAGCGACCACGACAGCGGCAACGCCGTGGCCCGGATTGTCGACCGAATAACGTTCGGCGCGGGTGTTCGCATCAAAGACCTTCACCGAGCCCCATCCGCCTTCGCCGACGATCAGGTCATCAAGGCCCACGCCATCCAGATCCGCCGCGATCACCTGGTCAATGTCGAAGAACGTCATGTCCCACAGTGGCGACCAAGGGTCACTCTGGACGACCATCAACTGGGTGTCGCCGGCAGAGATCAGTTGCTTTGGACTACCCGGATGCACTTGCCCGGAAGCCAGACCATGACCCAGTCCGTCGACATATGTCCATTCCGGCAGACGTGTTAGTCCGTCAAAGACCCTGCCGGGATAGCCAGCGATCACGATCTCCAACGCAGGATCCGCGTCCAGTTGCGCGGCAAGCAGGTTGCTGCCGCCTACCCCCAGTGTCCACAGTGTCTGCCCCGTGGACGGGTCAAAAGCGACCGTGTCAGTGGACGTCGAAACCAATAGTTCCGATTTGCCATCCGCATCCACATCGGCAAGGGCCGCGCCGCCGATGTAATCCGGCAACGCGAACCGTCGGGTGGCTTCGAGCGGCCAGCCTTCCAGCACCACCGCGTCCATGTGCCCACTGCCCCACGCAGTCGCACCCGTGATCAACACCAATGCGTTGCCTTCGGGACGCGACCAGGGCAGGAGTGCCTTTGCAGTCAGCACCGAATCCACCGCGACAAAGCTCTCGGTCGTCCATTGCGCGTTCCGCGCCGACAGCACCGTGACGGCGACCGGCCCTACACCCGTCGCTATTGCCAGCTCGGCCTTGTCATCACCACTGCCGTTGAACAAGGTGATCGCATTGAAGGTGCCATCCGCAAGCCCGAAAACATTGCTGTTCAAGTGCTGCAACGGTAAAGACTGACTCTGGGCAGCCAGCGGACCACTCAAAACACTCAAAGCAACGAGACAATTCAAACGAAAACGCACGCCGATCTCCAATCGAAATCCGTCACTGCAGCGGCGGCGAGAATAGCAGGCCGTTGCAGCGACCTGATCGTCGTCGCCAACTGACTTGAACCGACAAAGCGCTGCTAGACTCGGCCCACCTCAACAGCTGGGAATGTGTCATGCGCCATCAATCACGTCTGCTGATCGTTCCCACCCTGCTTTCCGGTTTGGCGTGCTCTACCCCGCTCCTGGCACAGGTCGTCTACAGCGAGAATTTCCGCTCGCCGACCATGCCTGGCACGGACGGCATCACGCCCTGCAACACCGGAGCAGGTGGTGCTGGCACCTACGAGTTCCCGGTCGGTTGGCTGTTGCGCAACGTCGACAATGGGACACCCGCTGGCAACGTCGCGTACATCAACGACGCGTGGGAAGTCCGCGAGGACTTCCAGTTGGAAGTCAATAATTGCGTTGCCTTCAGCACGTCCTGGTACACGCCGCAAGGCACGGCCAACGACTTCATGTGGTCGCCGCCGATCACCGTACCCGGCGGCGGTGCCAGTCTTTCCTGGCGTGCGAGAGCCTACGACCCGCTCTATTTGGATGGCTATGAAGTTCGCGTCATGACTGTCGTTCCTACGGGCGGCACGGGAACCATTGGCAACCAGATCACCAACAGCACGATGGTTTTTTCCATTGGCGCCGAACAAACCACGTGGACAACCCGCAGTGTGGATCTGACAGCCTTCGCTGGCCAGAGCGTGTATGTCGGGTTCCGAAACAATACCTTCGACAAATTCGTGCTGGTCATCGACGATGTCAGCGTGATTGGGACTGCACCGAATCTTGCCGCCCAGTCGCCCATCCCGATCCTCCCCTACACCTACGTCCCAGTGGCATTGGGGTACACGCCCGCCTTGGGTGTCTCCGGATCGAACGTCGGTGGCGCAACCCTCACTGACGTCGTTGCGAGCGCTCAACTGGTGCGTGACGGACTGGATGAGGGCGCGGCCTTTGCGTCGAGCAGCGCGGTCGCCAGTCTGGCGATTGGTGCAACGGCACCGGTTCCTTTCGGAACCGCACCCGCCACGTTGTCCGGAACTGGCACGTGGCTGGTTCGCTATTCGGTTGCTGCCACACAATCGGAAAACCCGGGTGTGTTGGGCGACAACATCGTCGAATCGACGACCGTCGTGGTCAATGAAACCGAGTTGGCGCGCCATGAGGGCATGCCCGTCTCAACACTCGGCATTGGTGCCGGGAACGGTGGCGAGCTGGGTGTGCAGTTCACTCTGCCGAACGATGCCGTGTTCGCCGGCGTGCGCATCAACTTGGGTGCGAAAGACACAGAAGTCGACGATGGCGCGGGCGGTATGCGTCCCAGCACTTGGGGCGGCGCCCCGCTGGTCGCCAACCTTCGAGCGTACGATACCGTCAACAATCGTCCCGGCGAGTTGATCGATACCACGGTCACTGGCAGCGCCGTCTTCGAAGCGGCGACCTACAACCTCGCATTTATTGGTGGCCCGCAGTTACTTGCCGCCGGCACCTATGTCGTCACTGTCAACGAGCCGATTCTGGCTACGTTCGCCGCAGATGGCACGCTGCCGCTGACCATGCACACCGATCGGTTTGAGGCAGGCACGGTGTGGGTCAATTGGCCGACCAGTCCCACTGGCAACTGGGCGAATGCCGAGAGCTTTGGTGCCGCATTCGCACGCACCCCAAGCATTTCCCTGACGACGTCACTGGCACTATTGAAGGACGGCTTCGAGGAAATCGTGCCCATCCGTATGCCTGACCGCGCTGCCAACGCAACCCGGCGCAATGCGGAAGCGCTCCCGCACCTGATGTTGGCGGCACCCAAGCCGCGCTGAACGCCGGTCAGTCCGAGCACATGAGTCCGTCATGCGCGTAGAGCGTCTGCGAGAGCGCCTGCACAGGTACGTGCAGGCGCACGCGTGGGATGCCGCCGAGCTGACGCTGACGCGCTGGTTCTCCGAACACCCGGATGACTTCGAACCCGCGCTGCACGCCTGCCAAATTCGTCTTCGCCAAGGGCAATACCGCGCCGCATTCGATGCCATGGCAACGGCCGTTCGCACGCGTCGCTGCGGCCCCGAACAGATCCTGGATGCCCTACTCGCGCTGCAAGAACTGGCCGCCGGTGCCTTGATGCCGCTGTTGCTGGATCGTTGCGCAGAACTTGCGAGCATTCCGACCGAGGATCTGGCACGTTCGGCCAGTGTGTTGCTGCGTTTCGGCTTGGCCGACCAAGCCTCGGCGCTGCTGCAACTCGCGGCGCAACGCGCGCCGGATTCACCCGCGGCGCTACTCAATCAGGGATTTTTGCACTTCTATCGCGGCGAGACCGCGCGCACCGAAGCGCTGCTGGAGCGCCTGATCCAGGGTCCGCAGGACGTGGCGACGGCGCACTGGCTGCTCTCGCGCCAGCGACGCCAGTCGCGCGACGCCAATCACATCGCCCGACTGCGTCAGCGCCTGTCACTGCCCGGCCTGCATCCGGAGGATCGCGCCAACCTCGGTTTCGCACTCTTCAAGGAATTGGACGACCTGGGTGAAACGGCCCTCGCCTGGCCCGAATTGCGGGCGGCCAATGCACTGCTCGCCGCACAGCACCCCTACGACCCGGTCGCGCTGTCGCAATCGTTCAAGCGCATCACGCATGCCTTCGCCAACGAACGCGCGATGGACACACAGGCGAGGGATGGCCCGACGCCGATTTTCATCGTTGGCATGCATCGCTCGGGTACCAGCCTGCTGGAGTATCTGCTGTCCGCCTTGCCTAGCGTGCTGGCTTGCGGTGAAACCCAGCGGTTGCAGGCAGCCTGGGCCTACGCCTCAGACCGCCCGTTTGCCAACAATTTGAATGCGGATACAACGCTCGCCACGGATAGCATCGACGCGGCATCGGGCGCAGCGCATTTCTTCCAATTGACGGCGGGCCTGCGTGCCGAAACGCACTACGTTACCGAAAAATGGCCGCTCAACTTCCAGTACATCGGTGTGATCCGGCAGCTCTTTCCGCAGGCCAAGGTGATTCACCTGTGCCGCGAGCCGATCGACCTGTGCTTTGCGAATTTTCGCGAACGCCTCGCCGACAACGCGACCCATCTCAACTCCTTCGAGGCGCTGGCGCACTATCACCACGCGTATCGCGACCTGATGGCGTTCTGGCAGTGCCGCTATCCGAGATTTGTCCTCGATGTGCACTATGAACAGCTCGTGCAAGCGCCCGAAGTCGAGATGCAACGCGTCGCCGACTTCTGCGGCTTGTCGGCAGTCGCGTGGGACCACTCGGTAGGTCAAAGTCAGCAGGTCGTGGCCACCCCCAGCGCGGCGCAGGTGCGCGAGCGCGTGCATACGGGCAGCATCGGGCGTTGGCGACCTTACCGCGCACAACTCGCGCCATTGGCCCAACTGCTGGGCGTGTCTGCTGCACCGACTGCCAAAGACGGTTAGCGCTTTCGAACGACGGGTCACGCGTTGAGGGACGTTCTGCGTCCGTAGTCGCCCAAAGCGGGATGCCCGCCTTCGCGGGCATGACCAGACATTTGCGCAGGAACGGCGCCCGATGCAGCAGTGCTGATGCATCGCTGACGACCACAGTCGCAAACCGCGTAAGCCAGGCCCTGCACTGGACGCCACGCGGACGGCGCCGCAGCATCCGGTCATGAGTGAGGTCTGCGCCGCTGCCATTCCCGAGTTCGCCGCTGCGCCGTCCTGGCAGGCGCGATTGGCATTATGTCTGTCGCGGGCGGGTGGGCGCAGTGCGCTGGCTTCGGCGCAGCATCGCGGTCCCTTGCGGGTGCAACGCGCTTTGTATCCCGAGGGCGAAGCGGTCTGTCATCTGGTGATCCTGCATCCGCCCGGTGGCATTGCCGGTGGTGATCAGTTGCAGATTCAGGTGACGCTCGATGCGCGGGCCGAGGCCTTGCTGACCACACCGGGCAGCGGCAAGTGGTATCGCAGCGCGGGACGCTGGGCGCGGCAGGACGTCAACCTGTCGGTGGCGGATGGGGCCGTGCTGGAATGGCTGCCGCAGGAAGCGGTCTTGTTCGAGGCTGCGCACGCCGCGCAGACACTGCAACTCGACCTGCACGGCACGGCCGCCTGTCTGGGCTGGGACATCGTGCAACTGGGACGCGTGGCGGCGGGTGAGGACTGGTGCAGCGGACAGTTCCGTCAGACCCTGTCGATCACCCGTGACGGACGATGGCTGTGGCGCGAGCACACCGATCTGCGTGCCGATGACCCGCTGCGCGCCTCGCCGCTCGGGCTCGATGCTTGTCCGGTGTTTGCGACCCTGTGGGCCAGCAGTCCGCGCCTGTCGCAGCAGGCGGAGCTCGCGATGGACTCGCTACGCGCGACGCTCGGTCCGCACGGCTTGCATGCCGACGCCGTTTCATCGCAGTCTTTGCGCGTTGCAGCAAGCTATCTGCCCGCCCCCGCCGATCTCTTGCTGCTGCGCGTTCTCGGTCACGATGTCGAAGCCGTGCGCGTGCAACTCGAAATCGCCTGGCGTGTGCTGCGTCCCTGGCTGAATGGCCGCGCAGCCCAAGCGCCACGCATCTGGTCCACCTGAGGACCATCAATAAGGGGGATTGCGGTGGATCTGAGCCCACGCGAGAAAGACAAACTGCTGATCTTCACCGCGGCCCTGCTGGCCGAACGGCGTCGCGCGCGCGGCGTGAAGCTCAACTATCCCGAGGCGGTCGCGCTGATCAGCGCGGCGATCATGGAAGGCGCGCGCGATGGTCGCAGCGTGGCCGAATTGATGCACGAAGGCACCACCATCCTGTGCGCCGATGACGTGATGGACGGCGTGGCCGCCTTGATCCCCGACATCCAGATCGAGGCCACCTTTCCGGACGGCACCAAGCTGGTGACCGTGCATACGCCCATCGGTCCTTCCCGCTTGCCGCCCACGGAGACCGCCACATGATTCCCGGTGAAATCCTCCCCGCCGACGGCGAGATCGAACTCAATGCCGGTCGCATCACCACCACCGTGCGCGTCGCCAATACCGGCGACCGCCCGGTACAGGTCGGCTCGCATTACCACTTCTACGAGGTCAACCAGGCGCTGCATTTCGAGCGCGCCGCGGCGCGTGGTTTCCGTCTGAACATCGCCGCTGGCACGGCGGTGCGCTTCGAGCCCGGTCAAACCCGCACGGTCGAACTGGTCGCGCTGGATGGCGCACGGCATGTCTACGGCTTTGCCGCCGACATCATGGGAGCGCTGTGATGGTCAAACTCAGTCGGCAAGCCTATGCGGAGATGTTCGGCCCGACCGTCGGTGATCGCGTGCGACTGGCCGATACCGATCTGCTGATCGAGGTCGAGCGCGATCACACGATCTACGGCGAAGAAGTGAAGTTCGGTGGCGGCAAGGTGATCCGCGATGGCATGGGCCAAAGCCAGCGCTGCAGCGCCGATTGCGCCGATACAGTGATCACCAATGCACTGATCATCGATGCCGTGCAAGGCATCGTCAAAGCCGATGTCGCACTCAAGCACGGGCGCATCAGCGGCATCGGCAAGGCGGGCAATCCCGACATCCAGCCTGGCGTCACGCTGGTGATCGGCCCCGGAACCGAGATCATCGCGGGCGAAGGTCTGCTACTGACGGCAGGCGGCATCGACAGCCATATCCACTTCATCTGCCCGCAGCAGATCGAAGAGGCGCTGGCCTCGGGCATCACCACCATGCTCGGCGGCGGCACGGGACCGGCCACCGGCACCAATGCCACCACCTGCACGCCGGGGCCGTGGCATCTCGCCCGCATGCTGCAGGCCGCCGAGGCGTTCCCGATGAATCTGGGCTTTCTCGGCAAGGGCAATGCCAGCCTGGAAGCACCGCTGCGCGAACAGATTCTGGCCGGGGCCATTGGTCTGAAACTGCATGAGGACTGGGGCACCACGCCCGCCGCCATCGACTGCGCACTGCGTGTCGCCGATGCCACCGATACTCAGGTCGCGATCCACACCGATACCCTCAACGAATCCGGCTTTGTCGAAGTGACCTTGGCCGCGCTGAAGGGCCGCACCATCCACACCTATCACACCGAAGGCGCGGGCGGCGGTCATGCGCCCGACATCATCAAGGCGGCGTCGCTGCCGAACGTGCTGCCAAGCTCGACCAATCCGACCCGTCCCTTCACCGTCAACACGCTCGACGAACACCTCGACATGCTGATGGTCTGCCATCACCTCGATCCCGCGATTGCCGAAGACGTGGCCTTCGCGGAATCGCGCATTCGTCGCGAAACCATCGCGGCCGAAGACATCCTGCACGACCTCGGCGTGTTCTCGATGATCTCGTCGGATTCGCAGGCCATGGGGCGCGTGGGCGAAGTGATCACCCGCACCTGGCAGACCGCACACAAGATGAAGCAGCAACGTGGCGCGCTGGCGGGCGACCCGGCGCGTCACGACAATGCCCGCATCAAGCGCTACATCGCCAAGTACACCATCAACCCGGCCATCACCCATGGCATCGCCCACGAAGTGGGCTCGATCGAGGTCGGCAAGTGGGCCGATCTGGTGTTGTGGAAGCCCGCCTTCTTCGGCGTCAAACCCTCGCTGATCCTCAAGGGCGGCAGTATCGCCATGGCCGCGATGGGCGACCCCAACGCCTCGATTCCCACCCCACAGCCGGTGCATTCCCGACCGATGTTCGCGGCCTTTGGCGGCAGTCTGCAGCGCAGCTCGCTGAGCTTCGTCTCGCAGGCCGCGCTGCAGGCCGACATCGGCGGTCAACTCGGCCTGCACAAGCCGCTGGTCGCGGTGCGCGATTGTCGGCATGTCGGCAAGAAGGACTTGCTGCACAACAACGCCACACCGCAGATCGACGTCGACCCGCAAACCTACGTGGTCCGCGCCGACGGCGAAGCGCTGTGGTGCGAACCGGCCAGCGTGCTGCCGATGGCGCAGCGCTACTTCCTGTTCTGAGCACCCAGCCCGCCATGCTGATTCACCTGCATGCACTGCACGACGCGCCGCCCACAGGCGTCGACGCCCTGCCCTTGCCGCTGGATGTCGAAGCGCGCACGCGCAGTCGGCAACGCCTGCGTCTGGCCGATGGCCGCGAGTTGGCCATCGCCCTGCCTGCGGGAACCGCACTGACGCCCGGACAATGCCTGTGCAGCGAGGACGGCCTGTGCTTTCGCATCGAGGCCGCGCCACAGCCCGTGCTGGAAGTGCGCGCACCCGATGCACTGACCTTGCTGCGCGCCGCGTATCACTTGGGCAATCGCCACATTCCTCTGGAAGTGCGCGTGGAATGGCTGCGTCTGGAACCCGATCCGGTGCTGGCCGACATGCTGCAGCGTCTGGGCTGTCAGGTTGATGCCGTCGAGCGTCCGTTTCAGCCAGAAGCGGGTGCCTATGGTGGCGGCCATCGGCACGGGCACGATGACACTTTCGCCGACGACATGGCACTGGCGCAGGCGGTGTTTCAGCGCCATGCACCCGCCGATGAGCGCGATCCGCACGCCAGTCTTGCGGCCTTGCCGTTTCGCCACGGCCGACCGACGTGAACGCGCACGCCACCGCGCACTGGCCCGCACTGCTGCAATTGGCCTCCTCGGCCTTGCCGGTCGGTGGCTTCGGCTACTCGCAAGGCTTGGAGTCAGCCGTGGAACTGCAACAGGTGCGCGATGAAGCCAGCGCCGCCGTGTGGATCGGTGATCTGCTGCAATTCGGCTTTGCCCGTGCCGACGCCCGCTGGTGGCAGCGCGCTGCGAAGGCCCTGCAGGCGAATGAGATCGACCAGCTCGCGCAGATCAACGCACACTGCTGGGCCAGCCGCGAAACCCGCGAACTGCGCCTGGAAAGCGAACAGACCGGCCGCTCGCTGCTGAAATGGCTGCGCGCCCTGGACAAGGGCACGCTCGACGCCGCAACGCTCGATCAACTCGACGCCATGCGCCCACTGACCTGGCCCTGCGCCCACGCGGCTGCCTGCACGGCGCTGTCACTGCCTGCCGAACTCGGCCTGCACGCCCTTGGCTGGAGCCTGCTGGAAAACCAGGTGCTGGCCGCCGTGAAACTGGTGCCGCTGGGACAAGATGCCGGACAACGCATCCTGCACCAGCTCGCTCAGCGCTTGCCCGAATTGGTCGCCGAGGTGCTCGCCAGCGACACCGAACCCAACACCTTCCTGCCCCTGCTGGCGCTGCACTCGTCGGCCCACGAAAGCCAGTTCAGCCGACTGTTCCGTTCCTGAGCGGACACCACGGAGATCGCCATGACCCGTAGCAAATCCCTGCCCCCCTTGCGCGTCGGTATCGGTGGTCCCGTCGGCTCCGGCAAAACCACCCTGCTGGAAATGCTCTGCAAAGCCATGCGCGAGCGTTACGACCTGATCGCCATCACCAACGACATCTACACCAAGGAAGACCAGCGCCTGCTCACCCTCAGTGGCGCCCTGCCACCGGAACGCATCCTCGGCGTGGAAACCGGCGGCTGCCCGCACACCGCCATCCGCGAAGACGCCTCGATCAACCTCGAAGCCATCGAACGCATGCTCGAACGCTTCCCCGACGCCGACATCGTGTTCATCGAATCCGGCGGCGACAACCTGGCCGCCACCTTCTCGCCGCAACTCTCCGATCTGACCATCTACGTCATCGATGTCGCCGGCGGCGAAAAAATCCCCCGCAAAGGCGGCCCCGGCATCACCCGCTCGGACCTGCTGGTCATCAACAAAACCGACCTCGCCCCCTACGTCGGCGCCAACCTCGAAACCATGGCCGACGACACCCGCCGCATGCGCCCCAACCGCCCCTTCGTCATGACCAGCCTGCCGACACAGCAAGGACTGCAGGAAGTGATCGCGTTTATTGAGCGACAGGGGATGTTTTTGGGGTCGTAAGGTCCCCGCTCAAGTAGGCAGCCGAATGCCAGAAAGTGCGCAAGCGATCAACCGCGATCACGCCTTGGGCTTGATGCCTGCGGGCTTGCGCGGTGGGTGTTGCAGGGCATGGCTGAGTCGGTCCACCCAACCGGACCAGTCGGCGTCCTGGTGCAGTGCTTCGCTGAGGAACTGGGCTTGTGCGGCGCTCCAGTAGGGAGCCTCCGGCAGTCGCATGCCGTGGGCCATGCCCCGGTTTTCTGCCAGGAAGTTGGCGATGCTCTCGGGGTCATTGGGCAGGCCGAGTTGCGAGAACAGATCGCTGAAGCGGTGAATGGCGTTGTTCATGTGCTGATCCATCCTTTGTTGAATCTACGGCTAGGCCGAAGGCGGATATGGGCAGGGTACGCCGATGGTCAGCGCGTCACCGTGCGAATCCGAACAGACGCGGCAGGATGTCGGCGTTAGCATGTGCCCATGACGAGCACGCCTCCCGAACCCGTGGATGATCCGCGCGAGGACAGCTCGCACGCGTCGCAGGCGCATGACAGCACTGGGCGGATTGGGCCGCCAGCGGGCGTACTGTGGGGTACGCAAACCGCGCTCAGCCTGCAGTTCTTTGCCATTGGCGAGCAGCGCATGCCCATCGACATCATTCACGCACTGGGCTGGATCAAATGGGCAGCCGCTTGTGTCCACGAGGAACTGCGCTTGCAGCCACCCGCGCTGGCCGCTGCCATCGCGGCGGCCGCCGAGCAGGTCGCCACGGGTGCATGGGATGCCGAGTTTCCGCTGTCGGTCTGGCAAACCGGCTCGGGCACCCAGAGCCACATGAATGTGAATGAGGTGATTGCTGCGTTAGCGACGCAGTCGCTGGCGCCGGGTGCGCAGGCGGGCGTCACGGTGCATCCCAACGACGATGTGAATCTGGGGCAATCGTCCAACGATGTGTTCCCCACGGCCATGCATCTGGCGGTGACTTTGAATGCCCGCGCCGCGCTGCTGCCCGCGCTCGACGAGTTGCTGGCGACGCTGACGGCCAAGACCGAGGCGTTTGCGGCAGTCATCAAAACGGGACGGACGCATTTGCAGGATGCCACGCCCGTCACCCTGGGCCAGGAGTTTGGTGGCTATACGGCGCAACTGCTGCTTTGCCGACAAAGCCTGCTGACGGCCTTGGATGGCGTGCATGCGCTGGCCATCGGTGGCACGGCGGTGGGCACGGGCCTCAACACCCATCCCGAGTTTGCTCAACGGGTGGTCGCCAAACTGGCGTTACGACTGGGCTTGCCCTTGCGACAGGCCGACAACCTGTTTGCCGCCATGGCAGGACATGAGGCGCTGGTGGCGTTTCATGGAGCGCTGAGAATGCTGGCCATCGCCTTGAACAAAATCGCCAACGACATCCGACTGATGGGTAGCGGACCGCGCGCGGGTTTGGGTGAGTTGACGCTTCCACCCAACGAGCCCGGCAGCTCCATCATGCCCGGCAAAATCAACCCCACGCAGGTGGAAGCCCTGACCATGGTCTGCGCCCAGGTGATGGGGCACGACGTGGCGGTAGGCATTGCAGCCAGTCAGGGGCAATTCGAACTGAACGCCTACAAGCCGCTGATCGCCCTGAACACGCTGGACAGCCAGCGCCTGCTGGCCGACGCCATGCGCAGCTTTGCGCGGCATTGCGTGTCTGGCGTGGAGGTCAACGCAGATCGGGTGGATGCGCTGTTGCAAAGCTCGCTGATGTTGGTCACCGCCCTGGTGCCTCACTTGGGCTACGACCGCGCCGCCCAGATCGCCAAGCATGCCCAAGCGAACCAACTCACCCTGCGCGAGGCAGCGCTAGCCTTGGGCGCCGTGACGGCGGCACAGTTCGATGCCTGGGTGCGACCCGAGCACATGCTGAGCCCCGCTGCGCCTGATCTGTCGCAACCGCCCGCCTGATTCCATCGCCCTGCCGACCGTCGGGGCCAGCGTCGACCCGCGTGCACCGCGACACGTGGTCGGCTTCTACAATGCACCTCGGATCACAAAACCCGCGCCGCGCCGACGTGTCTGGTGCGCGCCAAGGAGAACCCATCGCCATGCTCGAAGCCGCCTCTCCATTGCGCGTCGCCATGACGCTGACCGAGCTATGGTCGCCGCGCGTGATCGCCGAGCTCGATGATTCCTACGTCAAGGTCGCCAAAGTCCAGGGTTCACTGGCTTGGCATAGTCACGACCACGAGGACGAGTTGTTCTTCATTCTCAAGGGTCATCTGCGCATCGAAATGGACGCAGGCACCATCGAACTGGATGAAGGCGAGATGTTCGTGGTCCCCAAGGGTGTCAGGCACAACCCGATCGCCGAGCAGGAGTGTCTGCTGATGCTGGTCGAGCGCAAGGCCACCCGGCACACCGGCGATGTCATCACTGAGAAGACCCGCTCATTGACTGAGCAGCTTCGTCCGGTGTGAAGCACGTTTGTGATCGCGCATCGCCAAAAAAAGAGACGTGGCGCGACAGATTGTCCATCCAGCTACGAAGTCTCATACCGTGACCAGAAACGCATCTCAGCATGCACATAGCGGGGTGATTTCGTCGATGTATCAGATGCGTCGTCTTGGGAACGTCGCAGTTTGTGCCATCAAACCTCGGAGGCGGCAATGCATGTCAGCCCAGTACGAATAGGAGCGACCTTCGCGGCGTTGGTCGTGCCGCTTGCCATCTTTGTCGAAGTCACCAGTCGGCCAAGTGTCGAGCCAGTCTCGACTGAATCCATTCTGCGGACCTATGAGCCTCCGTTGATCGTTCCTGCGCCGACCGCGCCGGAGGTACCAGATTTCGGTTCATGCCGGGAAGCGTCGCTGGATGAGGCCATGCGCGCCATCGAGCGCAACGATGTGGATCTCGTCGTCCAGCCACATGAGGGAATGGTTGGAATGTTGCTGCGTTCAGGTGCGACCCTGTGCTTCAGTCAACCTCATCTCGACTGGGTCATGCTGTACGCACGCCGCCAAGGGATCGATGAGCGCATTCAGTTCGTGATCGAGTAGCCGGGCTTTCGGCCGGTCGTCGGTCCGATTCGACACCACAATACTCGGACAAGCAATTGAACCCAGGCCACCCATGAAACCCACCGCCATTTTCCTACCCGCCCTTGCACTGATGCTGTGGACCTTGCTGGTGTTGGTCCAGGTGCCGATCCGTCGGTTTACGGCGTACTTCCGCCGGCGGGTGCGGGCGCAGGACTTCGTCCTGGGTGAGTCGGCGGATGTGCCGCCGGATGTGGCCTTGCCCAACCGCATCTTCATGAATCTGGTCGAGGTGCCGGTGCTGTTTTACACGCTGGTCGGCATCGCCTTTGCCACCCATCAGGTCGATGCGATATCGGTCGGGATGGCTTGGCTGTATGTGGCATTGCGCCTGATCCACAGCCTGATCTACTTCACCTACAACCACGTCGTGCATCGCTTCGCGGTGTTCGCGATCAGCAATCTGGTGGTGCTGGCGATGATCGCGTATCTCGGGGCGGGGATGCTTTAGCACCAGGGTGCTGATGTGTCAGCAAGGCGAGGAACGCGAGAACTGGGCGCCTTTCCTCCATCCGGTGCAGAGACGCGCCACACAGGCGATGTCATCCCCGGGTAAACGCGCTGTTGCTGTGCCTGCCGAAGTGGCAGCGTGCGGTTTCGCCTGTGACAGGACCCAGGGGTTCTGTCGGCGCTAAAATCCGCTTGCCGTGCCAGATACCGCCAATCCGCGATCCACAGGTTACCGATGATTACCAACGACCAATTCACCTTTATCCACGTTCACAAGACCGGTGGTCGCTCGTTGAACAGTGTGATCACGCAGTGCATACCGGGCAGCCAGACCGTGGGCTATCACTTCCCGCATGCGTTGCTGCCGGTGCAGCAACGGCATTTGCCCGTGGTCGGCGTGGTCAGAAACCCGTGGGACTGGTACGTTTCCTGGTATGCGTTCAATCGCAAGATGGGCTTGCGCAATCCACTCTTCATCGTTGTCTCGGACGGCGGTAAGGCGGACTTCAAGACCACGGTCAAGCAACTCGTCAAGTTGGGCGATGACAGTGAGCAAAGTCGTGCGCACCGCGCCGCATTGGCGGCGGTTCTGCCGACGGAGTTCGGCACGGATCGCGGCGCCGGACTCACTCGTACGTGCATCGAAGGCTACAGCGAGCCGCATCGTGGCTATTACTCCTGGCTGTTCGACCGCATGCTCGGCGGCACCGAATCACCACTGCTGCACATCGCCAAATTCGAGAATCTGCAACCTGACTTCATTGCCATCATGCGGCGACTCGGGGTGGCGGAGTCGGACGCGCTTGAATCCGCACTGCAGGCGACCGAGAAGAAGAACGCTTCAAGCCACAGTCACTACGCGCACTATTACGATGCCGAGCTGCGTGAGCTGATCGCCGAGCGTGAACGCCGCTTGATCGACACCTATGGTTACGTCTTCGAGGCTGCCGAGCCCAGCGATGCGCCAGTGGCGCTGCCGTCGTTCTACTCCTTCGATGTCGGGTTTCGAAAGCTGCTGGACCGCAGTGCCAACTTTCTTCTTCTGCGATCAGACCTTGACATCACGCCTCTGCGACAAAAAGTGGAGCAACTCACCGAGCAAGACTGGGCGGGCTCCGGACGTGAGCAGAAATTCCATGTGCACCGCCATACCGCGTCACTGATCCTGGTGACCGACAACTTCAAGCACTTGCCACCAACCAATTTGCCACTTTTCGAGCGTTTCAAGAACGAAGTGCAACCGGTGCTCGACACAATCGCGGACTACTACGGCAACAAGGGGATGTTTCTGCGCGTGTTGCTGGTCAGACTGACCGAGGGCGAGGTGATCGACCCGCACTTCGATGAGGGCATGTCGCTTTTGCACTCGCATCGGGTCCACATTCCAATCATCACCAACAACGAGGTCATGTTCTGCGTCGGCGGCGAAAAGCGCCATCTTGCCGCCGGCGAGATTTGGGAGATCAACAACGCGACGGTCCACTACGTCGAAAACTTCAGCCGCCATGCCCGTGTACACATGATCGTCGACTGGGCGCCCGCCGAAACGCTGACACATCGCGAGCGCATTGCGGGCATCGTGAAAACCGTCCTCAGCCCGCCACCAAGCCAATCCTTGGTTTCACGCAACGACCCCTGCCCTTGCGGATCCGGCCAGCGCTTCAAGAACTGCCACGGCAAACTGGTTTAGCGGGGTGCTGAATTGATGCCTGGTCAGGTTTCCGTGATCGCGCGCGTGACGTTGGGAATGCATGGGTAAGCACGTTCCCCACCGGCAATCCGCTATCGATGGCATCTGACAAAAAGCCGGTTTCGAGTTGGATCGCGAGCAAGGCTTGACGGCTGGCGGTCAACAAATGCAGCGACTTCGGCGACACTGTCGACCTCTCATTCGCTTCGCGTGAACGCCCAATCATGCCTTACACACCCATCGTCGCCACGCTTGGCTATGTCCTCTCTCCCGATGGTCGGCATGTCCTGATGGTGCATCGGAATGCACGCAAGGACGATCAGCATCTGGGCAAGTACAACGGTCTGGGTGGCAAATTGGAGCCGATGGAAGACATTGCCGCCGGCATGCGCCGAGAAATCCGTGAAGAAGCGCAGATCGAATGCCTGTCGATGCAACTTCGCGGCACACTCAACTGGCCGGGCTTTGGCAAAAATGGCGAGGATTGGCTAGGTTTCATATTTCTGATCGACCACTTCGAAGGCGTTGTGCCGCGGTCCAATGCCGAGGGCGATCTGGAGTGGGTGGCGCGCGAACGCTTGATGGACTTGCCGATGTGGGAAGGCGATCGACACTTTTTGCCTCTGGTGTTTGACGACGACCCGCGCCCGTTCCACGGCGTGATGCCGTATGCGAACGGGCGCATGGTGTCGTGGTCGTATTCGCGACTATGAATATCGGGGGCAGTTGCCGTTTGCCGAAGGCAGCGCAGGCAAGAGGCTATAATCCGCCGATGAAAAGTCCTGTTCGTGGTTTCAGCAAACTTCCCGTTATTGCCGTCCTCGCCACGGCGCTCGCGGCGGGACTGGGTTTGTACTTCGGCCAACAGTTGGTCGCCGATCCGCCCAGTCTGTCACTCAGCAACAGCCTGCTGTATCCGGCGCCACGCGAGGTTCCGCCGTTCACACTGCAACTGGCCGATGGCAGCGATTTTGACCAGGATGACCTGAAAAATCGCTGGTGGCTGGTCTTCATCGGTTTCACGCATTGTCCGGATATCTGCCCAACGACCTTGCAAGCGCTGTCGGACGCGGAAAAGCTGTTGGCGGATGTGGACCCCGCGATTCGACCACGCATCCTGTTTGTCTCGGTTGATCCTGAGCGCGATACGGCCGCCAAGGCGACGGAGTACGCCCACTATTTCAGTCCGGATGCACTGGCGGCGACATCAACGCATGACGTGTTGAACCCCTTTGCGCGCAGCTTTGGCCTGGTCTATATGCAAGTGCCACTGGACGGTGGTGGCTATACGGTGGATCACTCGGCCTCGATCGCCATAGTCAATCCGCAGGGTCAGCAAGTCGGGCTGGTGCGCCCGCCGCTCGACCCGGGCAAGATCGCCGACGATCTGCATGCACTGATCAAACAAGGACACTGACGGATGCCTTCGCTGGCTGTTCTGGCGCAGTACGCACTGCCGCATCGTTTGTTGTCGCGTCTGGTGATGTGGGCCACGCGCCTGCGCATCACGATCTGGAAGAATTTTCTGATTCGGCAGATTGCATCGCGATTCAACGTGAATTGGGACGAGGCCGCCGAACGTGATCTCAACGCGTATCCGCACTTCAATGCCTTTTTCACCCGTGCGCTGAAACCTGGCGCACGCCAAGCAGATGCCGACTCGAATCAATTGCTGATGCCGGCCGATGGGCAGATCAGCCAGTTGGGACGCATCGAAGCCGGGCGCATTTTTCAGGCCAAAGGTCAGTTCTACACGGCGGCCGAATTATTGGGCGACGAGGCGGCGGCCAAGCCATTCCAAAACGGCGAGTTCATCACTGTCTATCTGTCGCCGCGCGACTATCACCGGGTGCATATGCCTTGGACTGGCAACCTGCGCGAGACCGTGCATGTGCCTGGCCGCCTTTTCAGTGTCGCGCCGTTTGCGGTGCAAGCAATTCCGCGGATGTTTGCGCGCAATGAACGACTGGTTTGTCACTTCGACACGGACTTCGGACCGATGGCGGTGGTGATGGTCGGCGCCATGCTGGTGTCGGGCGTGGAAACGGTCTGGAACGGTGTGGACATCCCGCCTTACGGACGTCGCATCGTGCGCCGCGATTGGCGCGGCAAGCAGATCCACCTGCAACGCTTCGATGAGATGGCGCGCTTCAACATGGGTTCGACCGTGATCGTGCTCGTGCCGCCAGGCGTGCATCTGCATGAACACCTGCAGGCGGAGCAGGCGGTGCAAGTGGGCCAGGCGCTGGGGCGAGTCTCGACGTCGGCCGGATAAGTCATATGCCCGCGCATCGCTTCCATGGCGGGCTGCAGCTCGAAAAGCACACCACGGGGGTGCTTGCGCGACCCATTCAAATCGCCGCGCCGAGTGTCGTGCTGGCCTTGGCACTGCAACAACATCGCGGCTTACGCCTGAGTGCCAGCGTGCGCGTCGGTGAATCGGTCGCTGCGGGACAGGTACTGGCCCGACCCGACCTGGACATTGGCGACCCCCGCTGGGGTGCGTGGCTGCATGCACCCTGTGCGGGCGAGGTCATCGGCATTGAAACGCGCCCGCTGATCCAGCAACCCACGCAGTCAGGACTGCACATTCTTTTGCGTGTGGACGGCATCGACAGCGTCCAAGCAGCGCCGTTCGACTGGCAGAACATGACACGTGAGGCAGTCCAAGCGTGTCTGGCTCGGGCTGGCATCAGCGGTCTTGGTGGCGCGAATTTCCCCAGCGCCGACAAGCTCCGCGTCGCGGTTGAGACGCTGATCCTCAACGGCGCGGAGTGTGAGCCCTGGATCGGTTGTGACGACGGACTGCTGATCGAGGAATCTGCCGATGTGCTGCTTGGCGCGCAAATCCTCGCTCGCGCCTGCGGCGCACTGCGTATCGATATCGCGCTGGAAGCCCACATGACGCGTGCGCTGGCAGCGCTGCAGGCAGCGCTTGACGAAGTGCCTATGCCGGATGCCGTGCCGATGCGCCTGCATCGCTTGCCCAGTCGCTATCCGCAAGGTGGCGAGCGGCAGTTGATCGAAGTGCTGACCGGCCTGCAGGTCCCGTTGGGTCAACACCCGTCCGACATCGGTGTGCTGGTGCATAACGTCGGCACTGCGCATGCCACTGCATGCGCTGCGCAAGGTCGCGCGTTGACGCACCGCATCGTCACGGTCACCGGCCCCGGCGTGCACGCGCCTGGCAATTTCAGTGTGGCACTGGGTACATCGGTCGCTGATCTGGTCGCGCAGGCCGGTGGCTATACGGCGCGGGCGCGTCGTTTACTGATCGGCGGTCCACTGATGGGCATCGCTCTGCCCCACGATGACTTCGCCCTGCAGAAAGGCAGCAACTGCGTGCTGGTGCTGGATGCCGTCCGCGACCTAGTCGCCGAGCCATCGCATGCCTGTATCCGTTGCGGT
Organism: Lysobacterales bacterium; assembly: GCA_016718605.1. Lineage (GTDB taxonomy): Bacteria > Pseudomonadota > Gammaproteobacteria > Xanthomonadales > Xanthomonadaceae > Aquimonas. The sequence goes on from JADKCY010000002.1 coordinate 111,566, forward strand.
GATTGCGCCGAGGTATGCCCCGCACGCTTGTCACCACAATTGCTTTGGCAATCCACACAGTCGCAGCGACTGGACCAGGCCCGCGAAAACGGCCTCATGGCCTGCATCGAATGCGGCCTCTGTGATCTGGTCTGTCCGTCGCACATTGGCCTGACGCAATCGTTTCGCGAAGAAAAGCAGGCACTCTGGCTGGCCGATCACAGAGCCCGACAGGCCGATGACGCCCGTCAGCGATTCGAACAACGCGCCCTTCGCTTGCAACGTGAGGCCGCCGCGCTTGAAGCCCGACGCGCCAGTGCGGGCAAAGAGGCGCTGAGCGCGTCGGTCGTCGCGCTTGCCATCGCCAAAGCAAAAGCCCGACGTATCGCCCGTCCTGGCGAGGATGGCGGAGAATCCGCGCCATGAAACATTTCGAGCTCGCTGCTGCGCCGCATCTACCGATCCAGCCACGCGTCTCCCGCCTGATGCTATGGGTCGTGATGGCCCTGCTGCCCGGCATCGCGCTGCAGACCTGGGTGTTCGGCGTCGGCGTGCTGTTGCAGATCTCTCTCGCGCTGGTCCTCGCACTTGGTATCGAAGCGCTGTTCTTGGGTCTGCTGCAACGTCCTCTGCGTCCCGCCCTGCTCGATGGCAGCGCGGCGGTGACAGCAGTGCTGTTTGCCCTCTGTCTTCCCCCGCTCACGCCGTGGTGGATCAGTGCGCTCGGCCTGCTGATTGGCATCGGCCTCGCCAAGCAGCTTTACGGTGGCCTAGGCTACAACCTGTTCAATCCGGCAATGGTGGCCTATGCCGCGATGTTGATCAGTTTTCCGGCGCATTTCGGTCATTGGCCCGCACCACTGTTCGACAGTCCGCTGAGCGTCGGCGAGACACTGCGGGCGATCTTCATCGACCCCCAAGCCGGCCTGCCTTGGGACACGCTGGCGCAGGCCACACCACTCGATCAGACCCGTCAAGCGCTGCGCCAGAACCTGACCTTGGGCGAATGGCAGCAGCGCGACGTTTGGGCATTGGCGCAGCCGCACGCATGGCATTGGTTGGCAGTGGCCTGGCTGCTGGGTGGGCTGGTTCTGCTGTGGCGACGCATTGCCGCATGGCAGGTGCCCATGGGGGTGCTGCTCGGTGTGCTGCTGACCGCCACACCGCTGTGGTTGTCGGCACAGGATCAGGCCTGGTCACCGCTCGCGCAGCTCGGATTTGGCGGCTTGGTACTGGGTGCGTTCTTCATCGCGACCGATCCCGTGTCCGGCTGCGCCACACCCAAGGGGCGCTGGCTGTTCGGCATCGGCGTTGGCGCGCTGACAGTGCTGATTCGTAGCTTCGGCAGTTATCCGGATGGGATTGCCTTTGCCGTGCTGCTGATGAATGCGGCGGCACCGTGGATCGATCTGCATACCCGACCGCGCTATTACGGCGAAACTGCGTGATGCGCTGGTCGGCCGCGATCCGCCTTGGCCTGCTCTGCCTCGCTGCAGTGTTGACCTTGAGCCTGCTGGCAGACCGCAGTGCGCCGCGCATCGCAGCGCAGCAACAAGCGCATTGGTATGCGACGCTCGGTAGCGTGCTGGCCACCGACCTGCAGATCAGCGATGCCATCGCGCAGCCTTTGCAGGTTGATGCAGCCGCCTTGGGGGTCGGCCACAAGCGCATCTGGCGCGCACAGCGAGCGCAGCGCGTTGAAGCCCTCGTGCTCGAAGCCAGCACCGAAGACGGCTACAACGGTCGCATCGAGGTACTGATCGGCGTTCGTCTTCCCGACGCCACACGCTCACACAGCGACGTGCTGGCGGTCAGAGTCACCTCGCATCGTGAAACGCCCGGATTGGGCGATGGCATCGAGCGAGAACGCAGCGACTGGATCGATCAGTTCGCGGGAAAATCACTGCGCATGCCTGCTTACGAGCACTGGCGAAGTCAGCGCGATGGCGGTGCATTCGACACCTTGGCGAGTGCGACCGTCAGCTCTCGCGCGCTGATCGAACTTAACGCTCGCGTATTGCGTTTCGTCGATACGCATGCCGACGCGTTGCGCAGCGCCCCAAGCGGCAGCCAACGGGAGTACGCCGATGCAGAGTGAATCGCTGCAGCAAGGGCTTCGCAGCGGCCTGTGGCAGAACAATGTGGGGCTGGTGCAGTTGCTGGGTTTGTGTCCGCTTTTGGCGGTCAGCACGAATGCAGTCAATGCACTTGCTCTGGGCCTCGCCACGTTGATTGCCTTGCTCGCCACCAGCACCGCGATCTCGACGCTGCGCCGCTTTATCGCCGATGAAGTACGGATTCCGGCGTTTGTCACCTTGATCGCCGCCATCGTCACCGGAATCGAGCTCGCCATGCACGCCTGGCTGCCGGAACTGCATCGTGTGCTGGGCATTTTCCTGCCTTTGATCGTGACCAATTGTGCTGTGCTCGGGCGCGCCGAAGCCAAGGCCGCGCGTGTCGATGCAGGCCGTGCTGCTGCCGATGCATTGGGTATGGGTCTGGGCTTTCTCTGGCTGTTGCTAGTGCTGGGTGGCCTGCGCGAAATGCTCGGACAAGGCACCCTGTTTGCGGGCGCGGGTCCGTTGCTCGGCATGGCCGCGCTTGAACAGGACTTGGGCCAGCATCGCTGGCTATTGATGAGCCTGCCGCCCGGTGCGTTTTTCCTTCTTGCCCTGCTGGTGGCGCTACGGCAGAAGTGGCAGGCGTGGCAGCGGGCATCGACGACGCCATCGATCCTCAAGGACGTGCCGCACGCATGAGCAAGCTGATGACCCGCGCGCAACGAGAGGAATTCTTCCGCCGCCTGCGCGAGCTCAATCCCGAGCCGAAAACCGAGCTGGAATACCGCACGTCCTTCGAACTGCTGATCGCCGTGATGCTGTCCGCGCAGGCCACCGACGTGGGTGTCAACAAAGCGACGCGGCGACTGTTTCCGCTCGCACCCGATGCGCCGTCGATGGTGGACCTCGGCGAAGAACGCGTGCGCGCGTTGATCAGCAGCATCGGCCTGTTCCGCGCCAAGGCGAAGAACGTCATCGAGACTTGCCGATTGCTGATCGAACGCCACGGCGGCGAGGTGCCTGCCGAACGCAGCGCACTGGAAGCGTTGCCCGGCGTCGGCCGCAAGACCGCCAATGTGGTGCTGAACACCGCCTTCCGGCAGCCAACCATGGCCGTCGACACGCATATCTTCAGAGTTGGCAATCGCACCGGACTGGCGCCAGGCAAGGATGTTCTGGCGGTCGAACAGAGCTTGCTGAAGCGCGTTCCGCGCGACTATCTGCTAGACGCGCATCACTGGCTGATCCTGCACGGACGCTATGTCTGCAAGGCCCGCAAACCCGACTGCCCGCGCTGCGTGGTGCGTGATCTGTGCCAGTTCAAGGACAAGCTGAGCGACTGACCGCGTGTCGAGCCTTGGATCACCGGCTTCCAGTCCACCCCGAAAGTGCTTTTCCCGCGGATTTTTCAGCCATTGGTGCCGCGATTGGCCTGCGAATCCAACATGACTGCGCTCGCGGGAGCGGATTTTCGCCTTTGTTGCCAACGCGTCGGGAGCCACGGCACGTACGCGACACTTTGAATTGCGACTGTCATAATTATGCAACTCCGTTGTCATGTGACAGTCGATGCGCGACTCGATTTCTGCTGTGGTGTGCGGCAGCCTATTGCCACTCATCTGTGCGTCTGCATTCGCAGACGCATCGGATTGGTCGTTCACGCCCAGCGGTCAGCTCCAGCATGACGCCAGTTGGCTGCATCTGGACAACCGTTCCGCTGGGCATGCGGATCTGCCGCGTCGAACCCGCCTGGGGTTTGGCCTCGACCATGCCAGTGGCATCCGCGCCAAGTGGGAATGGGACTTCATTGCCGGCACCATCACCGACAGTTTCATCGAGTTGCCATTGACGGATTACACGCGGATTCGGATTGGCCAGTACAAGCAACCCTTCGCATGGGAAGAACTGATCTCGGACCGTGAACCGGCACTATTGGAAACCTCCATGCCTACCGATGCCTTCGCCCTCGCCCGACGTAGCGGAATCGCGCTGGAACATCACCATAGCCTCGGACTCCTCACCTTCAGCCGCTATTTTGGTCACGTCGAGAATCTTGATGCGGACCAGGGCTGGGCATTGCGCAGCACGTGGGCGCATCACAGCGAAGACGCACAGACCTGGCATGTCGCAGTCGCTGCTGCCAGTGATCGTGACATTGATGGCAACGGCCGCCTTCGCGCCCGTCAGGAACTGCGCGCGTTTTCCTTGCTGGCTGCCGACAGCGGCATCCTGAGCGATGTTCTGGGCACTGATCGGGTCGGTCTGGAGCAGGGATGGCTCAGCGGTCCGTGGGCAGTGCAATCCGAGCAAATGGCCATGACCCTGCGTCGCCACGGTGATGACATCCACGCCATCGGCGGCTACCTGCAACTGAGCTGGACCAGCGGCGACGCACTGCGGAGCTACAAAGATGGCTTGATCCGCTCGCCAAAACTGACAGCTGGCCATGCTTGGGAAGCGGCGCTACGGGCCTCCAGCATCGACGTCGAACGTGGCGACCTCAATCTGGGCCAGCAAACCAATCTGACTGCCGGGGTCAATCTCTACCTGGGTCCGCATTGGCGATTGATGCTGAACCAGACTTGGATCAACGGCAGCAGCACCGAGGCACGGGGCCACCACACGTCGATGCGCATCCAGATTGCGTTCTGAATTCGCACATCGGGCTATTCGAATCCGTCGGCGAACAAGCGCGCACTGCGCACTGCGCTGGTCGGGAAGGACTGATAGCCCGCCGAACCATCGCCAGTTTGACCCCATTGATTGCTACCCCAGCACCAGACGCGGCCATCTGATCGGGTGGCGCAGGTGTGCAGGCCACCGGCCGCCAGCGAGGTTACCCCCGCGTTCATGCCTTGCACACCAATGGGAGTTGTTCGATCCGTCAGTGTGCCGTCACCGAGCTGAGCATGGGCGTTGCTGCCCCAGCAGCGCACGCCGCCACTACTGAGCGTGGCGCAGGTGTGGGCATAGCCGGCGGCGACACGTGTTGCCGAGCCGCCCACGCCGGAGACGGCAACCGGATTCACGCTCGACTGAACACTGCCATCGCCCAACTGGCCGCTCTCATTGAGACCCCAGCAACGGATGGCGCCATCACTCAGTAGTGCACAGGTGTGGCCATAGCCCGCAGTGATGGACACCGCTGCGATACCCAGACCCGCAACGGCGACTGGTTGCAACCGGTTCATGAGGCTGCCATCACCCAACTGTCCGATACTGTTGTTCCCCCAACACCACACCGCGCCATCGTCCTTCAGCGCACAGGAATGCGCATAACCTGACGCCAGCGCCGTGACATGGCTGTCCATCCCGATTGCTGTCACCGGTAGCGTGCGTTCCAGCTCCGTGCCATCGCCAAGCGCGCCGCCATTTGCCCCCCAGCACCACACCCCACCGGCATCACTCAGCGCACAGACATGCGCAGCCCCAGCACTGAGATTGTTGATCACGACCCCTTGCAGGCTGCTCAATATCACCGGAGAGAGTTCAGCCTGATGGGAGCCGATGCCGAGTTGCCCATACTGATTGCCGCCCCAACACATGACGCGACCGGCAAGACCCAAAGCACACCCGTGGTAAGCGCCAAGGACAGGCCCGCCTCTCGGGCCTGTCACAATCGTAGGCCAGCGTCGCTGCAGAGTTGTGCCCAAGCCCAGTTGACCAAACCGATTGTCACCCCAGCAATTGACCACGCCCACAAACGAATTCACGGTGCACGTGTTGAACATGCCCGCCGCCAGCGTCGAAGAATCAAGCGACAGAACGACCTGCACCGGCGCACGGCGCAGGGCGTCGTGACCATCGCCAAGGGCCCCTTCGCGGTTGTCACCCCAGCAACTGACCGCACCACCACTCAACCGCGCACAACTGTGGTGTCCTCCTGCGGACACTGCAAACGCACCGCTGTCGATATCGGCAACTGCAACCGGCGTGGAGCGCGGCTCGAACGATTGATCGCCCAATTGTCCGAACTCGTTGTCACCCCAACAAAGCAGCGTATTGGCGCTGGTCACGGCGCACGTGTGCGCGTCACCTGCCGAGATCGACACCACCGTAGAGGGCAGATTCACAACATCGACCGGTACGGCACGCTCAATCACGCTGCCATCGCCAAGCTGGCCATCGCTGTTCAGCCCCCAGCATTTGATGCCGTTGTTCGCCATCCGCGCGCAACTGTGTTCATTTCCCACCGAAATGCTTACCACGCCACTGCTCAAACCAGAGACCGCCACGGGAATCAGTCGATTGATCCCCGTCGTCCCATCGCCCAACTGACCGAAGCTGTTGGCACCCCAGCAGGCCATCGCACCGGTAGATGTGCGAGCACAGGTGTGGTTGCCACCGGCGTCCATCGTGCTGATACCAGCGCCAAATCCAGAGACAAGAACTGGCGTCGATTGCTGGTTGACGCCGCCATTGCCCAATTGTCCGGCAGCATTTTTTCCCCAGCAGTACGCCGCGCCCGTAACCGTCACCGCACAGGTATGCGCGTCACCCGCAGTGATCCAGCCCACATTGTTCAAGCCACCCAGCACGGTCACGGGCACCTCGCTTCCCATTGTGCTGTTATTGCCGAGCTGACCATCGCTGTTGTCGCCCCAACAGCGCACGGTGCCACCGCTGATCAACGCACACGCATGCCGGGCACCCACGGCGATCAAGCTGACCCCAGACGCCAAACCGTGGACAGGCTCCGCCACCCAGTGCGGCGCCGTGCTGCCATCACCCAACTGACCGAGCTGGTTGCGGCCCCAACACTGCGCTGCCGCGCCGGTGGTTCGAACGCAGGTGAAATCTGTCCCTGAGGCCACTTGTGCCACATCATCCAGCGGGCTGTTGGCATAACCAAAGGTCGGCATGACCACGCAAATGCCGCAGAAAACAGCGCGCGCGCGGACGATCGCAGTGAGACGGGTGAACGGCATGGTCGGTTCTCCGAGGAATGCGGGAGACTCATGACCTCCAGCAAACGCCTTTACGCCGACTGATCAGGCGGACTGCCAAAACAAGCAATCACAAACGCGTTGAAAGACGCGGCTGCGCTCGCCAAAGTGAGCGTGATTGTCCCCGAGCTCATCCCACACCGCCCCAACATGTGAGCGCGCTACTCGAACCCATCCGTGAACAAACCATCGACTTGCAAGGCACGCTGCACCGCCGCAAGTGCATCAAGTCGCCCATGTCCAAAGATCGGATTCGGCACCTGACTGCCGGGCATGCCGCCGCAGGATGTTGCGCTGGTCAGTGGCACCGCAGTCTCGCGCAGAATGGCTTCAACCTGCTCCGGCTGACCACGCAAGGCGGGATTGGCGCTCATCACCAGTGCTGCCACGCCAACGGCGTTCGGTGTTGCCATGCTGGTGCCACTCTTGCTGCCATAAGCATTGCCCGGCACGGCCGAACGCACACTCACACCCGGTGCCACCACATCCGGTTTGAGGCGATTGCTGCCATCCACTGTCACCGGTCCACGCGAGGAAAACCCGGCGATGGCATCACTGTTGTCGGTTGCGCCGATGGTGAAGGCCTCGGCGTAGATTGCGGGCGGATCGATCACGCTGGCGCAGCTCGATCCGGCATTGCCAGCCGCGACAATGATCAAAATGCCCTGTGCCTTGAGGTTGCTGATGGCAGTGGCAAAACTTGCCAGTGCGCAATCCTCGCCTGCAGGCGGTGGGCCGACCGGACAACCCCAGGAATTGCCGATCACATGCGGCGCGCGCGCCGGATCGGGATTCTGTCCATTCAGATCGGTCGGTGCGGCAAACCATTGGAAACAATCCAGATAGGTACTTGGTCGTCCAGTACCGCTGTCCATGTTGCGGCACCCGATCCAGCGCGCTGCGGGCGCCACGCCGATTTGATTGCTGCCGCCATCGTTGCCGCTCATGGTGCCGATGGTGTGGGTGCCATGCGAATTGTCGTCGCAAGGTGCCTGAGTCGCCATACCACAAGGATTGCTGTTGCCGTCAATATCTGCCGTGATCGCATCGCGCCAGTGGTAGTTGTGATTGGCTGTCACACCGTCCCAACCCAGATAGCTGGTCTTGAGTGCCGGGTGATCCCATTGGAAGCCGGTATCCTGGCCAGCGATGACCACGCCCTCACCGTGATAGCCCAAGGCCCAGACCTCCGGCGCACGCACCCGGATCACGTTGGGTTCAATCGCACGAATGTCCTCGAACGCCGTGGCTGCCTGCCCGATGTCCGCCTTGAATGGCGCATCCCACTCGAAACCAACCACCTCGTCACGTTCCGCCAATGCCATGGCTTGCTTGGCATCCAGACGTGCCGCGATGACATTGGCGATCCAGAATGGACGCGCTGCAATCGCGTGGGACTGCAGCCACACCAAGACGGACTTCTGACTGCTGGCCGCCTCGGTCTGCAATACCCGCACCGCGTGCTCGGACTGCTCCGCAAACGCCAGCGCACGCTGTGCACGCATAGGCGCCGAACGCAATCGGATTAGCACATCGACCTGCTCGCCCGCCGCCCAGCGAACACGCAAGGAATTGGTGATCTTGGACGATGCCAAGTTCACCTCCGCTGCTGCGAGAGGACTCAGGGATATCGGTATCAATGCGGACACCAGCGCCAATGCCAACATGCTGTGACGCATCAGAGTGGCCTTCCGAAACCGTCTCGATATGACGCCGCGTTCATCAGCGAATCTCGAACTCGCCGCGACAACCACGGTCCACCCAGACGCCATTGCGGTCATAGCCCCACGTCCGCATGTAGACGCACTCGCTGCGAGACTTCTGATCGATCAGGATCGCCTCACGCGGAATCCGGACATTGCATTTGCGGTAGCGATCATCATGCGACTCGCAAGAGATGGTCTGCAGATCGGGACGCGATGGGCGATTGTTGGGATAGCTGTCCCCATAATGTCCGCCGCCGCCGCGCCGCATCACCTCAAACTCACCGCGACATCCGCGGGTTACCCACAAGCCACGACGATCCACGCCCCAGGTGCTGCCTTCAATACACGCAGAGCGTGAGGTCTGACGCAACAAACGCACCTCGCTTCGCGGCGCTATGGCGCAAAGGTTCTCGCGTTCGTTATAGGATTCGCAAAGCACGATGTTGTCACCGCCCATCGGTCGCGAATAGACCTCGAAGGTGGCGCGACAACCGTTTGAGACCCAGATGCCACGACGATCGGTGCCCCAGCTGCGACCTTCAATGCACGCCGATCGCGAATGCTGCTCGATCAGATTGACCCCACCGCGGGTATCCACCTCACACACTTCGGTGCGGTCGTTGTAAGACTCGCAGCGCACCACATCGCCATACTGCGCATTCGCCCACTGGCTGGCCATGCCCAGTATCAGCGCCAGCGCACCACGCATTGTCCTCGTCCTGTTGTCGCCCATCAGTTTCCCCCCGGAATGTTGTGAGGCAAAGTGTAGCCGCTACGCGACGGAATCTGCGCGGACTCCAGACGAGGAACGATGGGCTTGGCTATAGTTCAACGGCTTCCACAGTGAAAATCCCATGAGTCGCTGGCGTCCTCCAACTGGTCCGAGCACCGCGCTGATTACCCGTGAGGGATTCGAACGCCTGCGCGACGAGCTCAATCTGCTGTGGCGCGAAAAACGCCCGGAGGTGGTCAAAGCCCTGGCCGCCGCTGCGGCCGAAGGTGATCGCTCCGAGAACGCGGAATACACCTATCGCAAGAAACAACTCGGCGAAATCGACCGCCGGGTGCGCTATCTGAGCAAGCGTTTGGAGGCCTTGAAAGTGGTCGATCACTTGCCCGCGGATCGTGATGCCATCTTCTTCGGGGCATGGGTTGAACTGGAATGCCTGCAAACGGGTGAACTCACTCAGTATCGCATTGTCGGACCGGATGAAACTGATCCGACGCTCGGTTGGATCAGCATCGATTCGCCACTGGCGCGTGCGGTGTTGAAACGCCGAGTTGACGATGAGTTCAGCGCCGAACTTCCGGGTCGCAAGGCGCAGTTCTGCGTGGTGTCAGTGCGCTATGCGTGCAACTGAGGTCGAAGAGGCCAGTCGTGTTCAGAAAGCCCAGCGCAGCTTGGCCATGATCTGATTGGCGGTGACGTTGGCGCGACTCAGGTCGAACAAACGACCATAGCTGTTTTCGCCCAGCACATCCTCGAACTCACCGCCACGACTGAACACCACGTACAACTCACGCTGCTGGTCGAACGCGTAACGATAGCGAATCTGCGCTGCCAGATGACCAAGCGAAAAATCCTGCAAATCGCGTTGGTCAATGGCCAGTTGACCGCCGACAGCACGCCAAGTCTGCAGTGCCTCGGCGCTGAGTCCGACGAACTGTGCGCGTACGCGGATCTCATGCTTCGGGGCAGGAAACCAATTGAGCGTCCAATCCAATTCCAGCTTGCGTCGCGCATAGGTCGCCAGGCGATCGTCGCCATCCCAGATCAACCAGTTGCTGCTGTCCAGGAGGTCCAGGCCCAGTGTCGTGGTTAGCTTCTCGCCAAGAAAAAAGGTGGGCTCCAGATACAGCTCCCACACGCCACCACGAATTCCCTCACGAAACCACCAGAGTTCGCCATTCAATTGCCACCAGCCCGCATGCCGGCCTTCGTACTCCAGACCAAGCGCATGATTGCCAGGTAGTGTCACGCTGCCATTTCCGCGAGTGATGAGGTCATCCACAAAATCCAGCTGCGGCACCAACAAGAACTTCACCTCATCGTTGCTCTGCAAATGCCACAGATGCGATAACTCGGCAGTGCCAAGGACTCGTTGACCCGCCGTATTCTGTTGCCACAGCAACTCCAGCTCCCAAGCCGAATTACGCAACGCACTGTCGCTACCATGCGAACGCGTGTACCAAGTCCATTCAGCGCGATACTGCTGCAGATCGGCACGCGGCAAATAGCCAAAATCACTCAGTTGCAGATCACGACTGTAGCGATTGACTTCGTACTCCTGGCGCAAATCCTCGCTGCTCGCCCAATCCGCGCGAACCCAGCCCAGCGCTCCGCTGCGATCCGCTTGACCGAACTGTTCAACGCGACTGCTGCCCAAGGCTCCACGAACCACCAGGCCCTCGAGCGGCTTCCACTGACTGTCCACAACCTGCACCCAGGACTCGCGCTGCAGACTTGGACGATCCACATGGGTCAGTGTGTAGCCAGTATCCAGCATCTCGCGCCGCCATCGCCCGCGCAGCGCATGAAAGCTGCGGCCAAGGGCCACGCTGGTGTCAGACACCGTATCGGCCTCATTCGCCACCAACAGGCCCCAATCCATCGCAGCGGAATTGCCGGTGTATTTGGCAGCGACATCAACGTCAGTTACACCCGCATTTCCGGTATCGGGCGCGGCGCCAATGCGACGCGTGTTGATCAGCAGCGCACCGTTGCCAACTGGCACATCGAACAAGGCCTGATTCTCGGTGAAGAACGGACGCTTCTCGCTGAAGAAGGTCTCGATCGCGTTGAAATTCACCACCAGGTCATCACTTTCAACTTGACCGAAATCAGGCTGCAACGCCAAGCTCAATTGATGCTGGCTGTTGGGTGACCAGAACAGATCCGCACCAACTCGGGTGTCCTGCCGCGCGCTCAGACGGTCATTGCTGATTGCCACGTAGGGCACGACCGACCAATGCCCCTGCGTGAACGCGGGAATGTTCAACTTACGCATGTCGGCCACAAAGGTCGGATGCTCAAAGTCGTAGCCTGGAATCGAATAACGGCGTCCCGTCACTTCGACAAATCGCGACAGGTACAGTCCGATCTGGCGCCGCCCATCCTCCGCACCACTCTGTGCTGCCAGGCTCCACGGCAATCGCATCTCGACCGTCCACCCGGCTTCGTCTTCGGCCACAGCCTGTTCCCAGCGACCGTCCCAGTCGTAATTGAATTGGTTCTGGCCAGTGATCTGCGCGTCCTGGATGCCTCCGCTAAGGCTGACCGTCAACTCGTAAGCGGTCACGCCGCGACCATCAAAATCGATCATCACGTTGAGACGATCGGCGCGGGCCTGCACATCGCGCGTCGTGGGATGCCGCGTGCGCGGCACATCGGCGGGCTGCTCACACCACACCCCCAGATACAGACCCTCTTCACGAGCCAGCACGCGGACTTCGGTGCGCACTGCCGGCGCAGCGCGCGTCAGCGGCATCACCGTCACAAAATCGTCGAGTCGCTCGGCTTGCGCCCATTCGGGCTCATCCAACTGACCGTCCAATTGCAAGGGTTCTGCAGTCACCGTAGTGACGAAGATCAAGCTGACCAGCGCAACGCTGCGGGCAAGACTCTCAAGCGGGGACATGGCGACACTCACTTCGCGGGGCGGCTGGCTAAAGGGTGAAAAGGTGCATCCGTGCACGTTCTCGAAATCGCGAGTCCGGCACCTGTGCCTGCTCGCTCTCGACGCATCGATCGTTTTCACGATGGAAACGCGCGCGTGGCATCTGATTGGTGCTCTGTCCGCACGCAGATAGGCTAGCGATTCCGGCCCAAGCCCTCACCCCCCAAACGTCACTGCGCCGAAATCCTGGGCGCAACTGACGCCGTCGAGGTCAATCCAGCAGAAGTGCTGGCAATGCGGTCAAAACCAACACCAGAAAAATGCCCAGTAGCACCATCAGCATGCGGCCCGGCGCAGCCTGCCACGGCTCCCACCAGGGCGTTTGCAATCGCTCTGAGCGCGCGCGCGCGGCGCGCGCCTGCTGGTACTCGTCAATCCACTGTCTGGCGATGTCAGCATCGCTTTCGGAATCGACCCATAGCGCGCCATGCGATATGCCCCAATTGCTTGCCTGCGTTTCAAAAAAGGCAATCGAATGCGATTGCAACAGCGCGCGAATATCATCGGCTTCATCTTCGGGGACAGCCTTGAGCGAGAAAATGAGTATCGACATCACGCAATGCTCCAATGCTGTCAGGGTGGTGAAAACACCCTGTGGGTGGGCCGCAGGGATGCCGCGCTAGCGCCGCAATCGCGCAAGCGATTGATACGCGAGGGAGAGTCCTGAAATGTGCCGGACTCACGACCTTAGGAAAGCGCAGTACGGCACTTTCTCTACAACCTGTTACTGTCCCGCCAGCGCATTCCTGACAGGAATGTTCACGGCACGACGATTGCACCATAGTACCGCCCCGCTCGACTTCCACACGAAGGATTGCTTCGCTGCCCATGCCAAAAGCTTCCTCGCCCAACCTTGATCCAGGTCGTACGCCGGAGGAACCTGGCAGTCCCGCCGGGCAGGCGAATGGTTACGCCTTACTGGCACTGATTCTGCTGGCAGCTCTACTGATTGCCATGGCGATCTGGGTCTATGTCGGTGCGCGAATCACCGACAAACGCGAAGCGGCCATTGCCAATCTTCTGCAAAGTAATGGCAATCTTGTCATCGCGCATAAAGAAAAGGTCAAGGCGGGTCTGGCGCATTTCGAGCAAATCCTGCAGTCGATCGCCGACATCGCCAATAGCCCCAACGCGGCGCCAGCCGATGCTCGCCGGCGTCTGAATGAATTACTCAGCAGTGCGCAAGCCACCACGCCCGAATTGATCGCACTGGCGGTCATCGATCCCGATGGCGGCATCCGCGCAACCACGCAGGCTTCCAGCGCATTGAATGTCAGTGGACGCGACTATTTCCAGCGTCATCGTGAGTTTCGCAGCATCCGTGCGGACGTCGGCACGCCATTCACCGGCGCCCTGAGTGGACGCTGGGCCATCCCCATCACGCGCCGGATCGAATCACCCGAGGGCAATTTCGAGGGCGTGGCATATCTGTCTCTGGACCCGACGTATTTTGCGCAGCCGTTCGTCAATTCACAGCAGGGCCCGCGCGACTCAATGGTGGTGCTGGGCGAGGATGGGATCATCCGTGCCATCCGGATCGGTAATAGCGTGCTGTATGGCGAGAGCGTCGCGCAGTCACCACTGCTGGCTGAGCAGCGCAGAGCCCCGACAGGTTGGCTGCGTGCGGGCAGCCCCATCGACGGCGATCTGAAGCTGGTTAGTTACGATTCGATTCCGACCTACCGCTTGATCGTGGTGGTCGCCAAGTCCGAAACTGACTTGCTTGCCGAACTGCGCCCTGCTGAGCAAGCCCTGCGAATGCAGGCAGCGGCCGTCACGGCGCTGCTCATCTTGATGGCCGTCACCGCCATCATTGCCTTGAACGCGCAGCGTGGCCGCATCCGGGCCGAGTCCAGTGCGCGCCGCAACTTTCAGGAATTGGCGGAGTTGGGCAGCGATTGGCACTGGCGCAGTGATCGTCACCATCGCATCGATTTTGTCTCGCACGGCTTGAAGAAATCGCTCGGCGTGTCGATTGACGGCCTGCTGGGGCTGACCGCTTGGGAATCCGGCGGCTTTGGGGCTTCGGCAGAAAGTGGCGCGCAGATTCAGCAAGCCATGTTGCATTTTCAGCCGTTTCTTCGCGTCGAATCGTCGATTCGCGTCAATAACACCGACACGGCCTACGTCCTCATCAGCGGTCAATCCACTTGGTCGGCAAAAGGCGAGTTTCTTGGCTACCAGGGCGTGGTGACTGACATCACTGAACGCAAACTGGCAGAAATCAACATCCAGCGCTTAGCCATGTTCGATGCCCTCACCGGCCTGCCCAATCGACGCTCGTTGACCCAGCATTTGACCCATATCCTGACAAACTGCCGTGAGCAACAGGCCAGCGGCGCGCTGATCTTTGTGGATGTCGATCGTTTTAAGGATGTCAATGACACACTGGGACACGAAGCCGGCGATGACTTGCTGCGAATGGTCGCGGCGGCGCTAAGCAGCGCTATCCGAGCAGACGACGTGGTTTCGCGGATCGGTGGTGATGAGTTTGTCGTGGTGATCGGAAAGCTTGCCTCCGACCTCAACCAGGCCAAACAAAGCGTCCAGCGCGTAATCCAGAAGATTCGCGAACGCATGCAAGCCTTGGATTTGTTGCGTTTTCGCAAGCTGCAGATTTCGCTAAGCATGGGCGTCTGCCAGTTCCCACTGCACAACGAATCCCCCGACGATCTGCTGCGCGATGCGGATACCGCGCTGTACCAGTCGAAATCCGATGGCCGCAACAAAGTCACTTTCTTCGAACGCGAAATGCGCGAGCTGATCCAGCGCCGCGTCACGCTCGAGCATGATTTGGCCCACGCACTCGAGCGCGGGCAAATGCAGGTTTGGGTGCAATCGCAGTACGACACCGACGCCGTTGCCTCGGGCGCTGAGCTTTTGCTGCGCTGGTCGCATCCGCGCGATGGCATGGTTCCGCCGAGCGAGTTCATTCCCTTGTCGGAACGCAGCGAATTGATTGATCAACTGGGCGACTGGGTGATCGAACGCGCGATCGAAACGCTGGCATCCACTGAACATCTGGTCGCACGCCTGCCGGGCCTCTCGGTGAATGTCAGTCCGCGTCAGTTCGATCAGTCGGATTTTGTGGAGCGTGTTCTGTCCCGCGTCCGCGCCAGCAGCATCACTCCGGATCGCCTGACCCTTGAAGTCACCGAAGGTCTGCTGATCGACAATCTGGAACGCACGCTGGAACAGTTGCATCAACTGGCCGCGGCGGGTATTCGCATTTCGATCGATGATTTTGGAACCGGCTACTCCAGCTTGCGCTACTTGAAATCCTTGCCGATCCACGAGCTGAAGATCGACCGTTGCTTCGTCAGCGAAGTACCGGAAAGCCTCAAGGATGCAGCCATCGTGCGCTCGATCCTGTCCTTGGCGCGCAATCTGCGCTTGCGCGTGGTGGCGGAGGGTGTGGAGACGACTCGACAAGCAGAATTCTTGCGAGCGCACGGATGCCACTCGTTGCAGGGCTATTTGTTTGCCCGCCCCGAACCTCTGCAAGACTGGCTGGTACGGCAAATACACTGAACCCTTCGGGGTCTTAGATCGACGTCAACGAATCCACTCCTTGCGCCGGCAAGGGCATACCGCGTTCAGCCAGTGTCTGCGCCACCTTGTCGCGCAAATAGATCGGTTGCACCTGTTCCAGCGAACAGACCTCGCCTGCATGGAACCTCGCCAGCGCCAAGCGCGCAAGGTCAGCCGCGTGCGGCAAGGCGTCCGCCTGCAGCGTCCAACCACCTTGCGCCAACAGTCGCTGGCCCAGCACGCCGTTGGCGGCGCCGAGTCCCGTGCCACGCGCACAACCATGGGTGGATTGCCATTCCCAAATGGACGGTGGCATCACGATGGAAGGACCGATCTGGTGGAGTGTTCCGTCACGGCCCTGCACGTACTCGGCCGCGTAGATCTCGCCCATCCGGGCATCCAGACAGGCGAGCACCGGGCCTGCCTCCAAGGCACCGGCAGCCAACACATCCAGCGTGGACACGCCCAGCAGCGGGCGATCCAGGCCCAACGCGAGGCCATGCCCCAAGGCGACCGCCAAACGCACACCCGTAAACGCGCCAGGCCCGATTCCGACGGCGATCAGATCCAGCGCCGCTCTGGCCAGACCCGCCTCCGCCAGCAGACCATCAATCCATGGCAACACCAGTTCGGCATGCCGACGCGGCGCAAATTCATGCCGGGCGATCAAGCTCTCGCCGCTCAACAGGGCGACCGAGCAAACTTCAGTCGAGGTTTCGATGGCCAGCAAGTGCATACGGCGGGTCCGTTTGGCGACGTCATTGGGTGGATAAAAAAGGGGCCAGCACTACCACGCAGGGCAGCATCAACAGGTCGCCACAAACTGCATGGCCATGGCCGGATCGCGGGTCAACGGGAACGGCGGCAGGCTGCGCAGAAAGCTGCGCCCGTAACCGCGCAGTTGCAAGCGCGGATCGCATAGCACCAGCAGACCGCGATCCGTTTCGCTGCGAATCAGTCGCCCGACGCCCTGCTTCAAGGCGATCACGGCAGCGGGAATCTGCCAGTCCACAAACGGATTGCCGCCTGCGGCGCGGATCGAGGCCAATCGGGCTTCCAGCACCGGATCGTCGGGGGCAGCGAACGGCAGTTTGTCGATCACCACCACGCTAAGAGCCGTTCCGACCACATCCACGCCTTCCCAGAAACTGGCGGCCCCCAGCAGCAGGCCATTGCCCGATTGGCGGAATGCCTCCAGCAAACGGTTTTTGGGCTGACTGCCCTGCACGAACAAGGGGAACTCGGCTCGCACCGCGAGCCAATCGGCCGCCTCGCGCAACGCGCGATGCGAGGTAAACAACAAAAACGCGCGGCCACGCGAAGCTTGCAATACCGGCAACACGGTTTGCAGCAAGCGCGGGACATAGTCGCGTTGTGCCGGGTCTGGCAAATCCGCGGGCAACCACGCCAATGCTTGGGTCGCATAGTCGAAGGGACTTTGCTCCAACAAGGTTCTCGGCGTGTCCGCACCCAATTGTTTGGCAAAGTGTCCGAACTGCCCGTCGACGGTCAGCGTCGCCGACGTAAAAATCCACGCCGCACCAGTGCGCCGACGAAACTCGGCAAGCGGTGCGGAGACATCCAATGGCGTGCGTTGGAAACTGAAACCACGCGAGCTCAACTCGTACCAGCGAACCTGGGCGTCGCCATCGCCACCACTATGCAAGCGCTGCAGACGCTGCTCGAACTGCATGGCGCGCTCGGCACAGGCGGCCAGACCCGGACTACGCTCGCGTTGCGGCTCCAGTGCGCGCTGCAATTCGGCCAAGGCCGCATCGAGGGCATCCAGACTGTCCACGCACGGATCATGCGCGAGTGCCAACGACAGCGGTGCACGCGCTGGCAAGGGGTCCCACGCGAGCCGCAGATCCCGCACGCAACGCTCCAAAGCCTGCGCTGCGGGTTGGATACTTCCCAAAGCTGCCGATGCCGATTGCGCCTCGGTCTGCGCATCGCGCGCCAAATCCAGTAGCTGCCGCGAAGACAGCGACTCGCTGAAGAACTGCACCGCCAGTTCCGGCCATTGGTGCGCCTCATCAATGATCCAGGCGTGTGCGCCCGGCAAAATTTCGCCGAAACCCTCGCGCTTGAGAGCCACATCGGCAAACAACAGGTGATGGTTGACGACCACCAGATCGGCCGCCTGTGCCTCGGCCCGCGCCTTCACCACAAAACACTCGGCGTAGCGTGGACAGTCCGATCCGAGGCAATTGTCTATGGTCGAGGTCACCAGTGGCCAGATGACCGAATCTTCCGCGATGTGCTGTACCGCACCGATATCCCCATCCGCGCAGGCTTGCGCGTGCACCGCAAGCGACGACAGTTCAACGGCATGGACACTGCCCGCAATGCGATCCAGACGCGCTTGCTCCAAGCGATACAGACAAAGGTAGTTCGCTCGCCCTTTCAGCAACGCGACGCGCAAACGTGCGCCCAAGGCGTGTCGCAGTCGCGGTAGATCGCGCTGAAAGAGTTGATCCTGCAGTGCCCGCGTACCGGTCGAGACAATCACCCGCAAGCCAGACAGCAAAGCCGGCACCAGATAGGCAAAGGTCTTGCCCGTTCCAGTCCCTGCTTCGGCAATCAACACCGCGCGATCATCCATCGCCTGGGCAATCGCCGCTGCCAGACGCAACTGCGCACCGCGTTCGACGAACCCAGGCCAGTCCGCCAACGGACCGTTGGCGGACAAGGCTTGCTGCGTCGCAACCACCAGCGGCGTACCTCCCGAGCTTTCAGCCACAGCGATCACGTCGGGCTACATCCGTACGGGCGCAGCGACGGTGCACTGTTCACCCTGCTGGCGAGCAACGTCTGCCGCTTGGACACTGCCACGCACTTCACGCGCGAGCCGTATTGCCGCCCAATTGCGGCGACACAGTGGACCCAGCTTGGGCCCACGCTCCCATGAGGCAATCGCCAGCGTTTCCGCCTGATCCAAGGCATGCTTGGCGAGTGCCACTTCGGCACGCCGTTGCAGCACTTCCGGGTGGTCTGGCCGTAACACCAAGGCCTGCTCCAGCAATTGGTCTGCGGTGCTCAGGTCACGAATGACGATGGCCTGTTCGGCGTCCGACAGCAGATCCTCCAGTTCCGGATCAGGCAACGGTTGGACCTCGATCCCGTCCGTACCTGCAGCCAATAGCGCCATCTCCGCAAGCAAATCGCGCGGCGGCGGTTCGGGTGATTTCACAGCGGCAGGTGGCAAACCAGACTGCGCGCAGCCGATCATTCCCAACACGCTGATAAGCCACAAGACGCTGGCAATTCTTGGTTTGAAAACTGTCACTTCGATCATCCTGATACCGTGAATTGAAGAGCCCGCAGTACGCAACTGCGGCGAAGGAAACGCAGATCAATCAGGCACGTGAAGAACCCCGCGTAGGCGCGTTTCGCCATGCGCCGGGCGCGGCTAGGTCTGAACGAGTCCTGGATGACCAGGTTCAGATCATCGACGGCACAGCCTGCCAGACCGCACTCAGTCGCCGCCATCATCACCACCAAACCAATCCCGCAACCGCGCCAACGGACAACCGTCGTATGCCTCTGGGGCATAGCCCGCCACAAAGGCCATGCGTCGTGCGCCGGGACACGCTGGATCAGTCCTCGCCTCTCGCTGAGGATGCAACCAAACCCATTCGACGCCCTCATCGCCCAGTTGCAAGGGTGCGTTCGGCAGTGCCGAAAATGTCTTCGCCCAGACTCGCATGGCACCACTGGCACCGTACAGTCCAGTCGCCGCATTATCATCGTTGCCGACCCAGACCACACCAAGATAGCTGCCGGAGTAACCGGCGAACCAACTGTCACGACCATCATTGCTGGTACCGGTCTTGCCTGCAGGATTGATCGACGCTAGTCCCTCCGCTTGCAGCCCGCGTGCGGTGCCGCTGCGGGTCGCTTCCTGCAGGGCCAAACTCACCAGTCGCGCGGCGAGCGCATCACCACTCTCGGCAGGTGCGGCGCGCGCGTCGTAACGCTGCAAGGGCTGTGACTGTGCATCCAGCACCGCACGAACTGCGCGCAGCGGTTGGATTTGCCCACCAGAAGCAAGGAACTGGTAGAGCTGCGCGACCTGATACGGACTCATGTCCACCGCACCCAGCAGCAGGGAAGGATGTGGCGCCGGCGCGACGCCGGAAAGCGCCTCGATCAATCGGCTCAGACGATCCACACCGACCTCCAGACCAATCCGCACGGTGGCCTGATTGTAGGAATGCACCAGTGCATCCTGCAGAGTCACCAGACCATGACTGCGCCCATCCGAGTTGTCGGGGTTCCAACGCTTGCCATTCGGCAATGAAACATCCGGCGGCGAATCTTCGACCATGCTCGCCAGCGACCAGCGCGATGGCTGCGCCAAGGCCAGCAGATAGACCAAGGGTTTAAGCAGTGATCCCACAGGTCGCTGCGCATCCAAGGCACGATTGAATCCCTGCGCTGCCGGATCACGGTCGCCGAGCAAGGCTTGCACCTCGCCAGTTTGCGGATCGCTCATCACCACGGCGACCTGCAATGCCGCACGGCCAGGCTTCGCCAGCGCTTGCAATTGCGCGGTTGCAGCGGTCTCGGCAGCACTCTGTGCAGACGGTGACAGCGTGGTCAGCACGGTCAGGCCTGCACCGCGCAAGTCTTCTGCGCGATAGTCCTTGGCCAGTTGAGTTCTGACCAAGCCTAGAAAGGCCGGCGCGCGATTGCGCCGCACGCCCGCATCGACACGGACACCAAGTGGACGCGTTTTGGCCAACGCAACTTGCTCAAGCGACAGCACACCCGTCTCAGCCAAGGTGTCCAGCACCGAATTGCGCCGCTGCATCGCCCGCTCTGGCTGACGCCGCGGGTCGTACCAGGACGGCCCGCGAATCATACCGACCAGCAACGCAATTTCCTGCGGTTTGAGGTGCTCGACATCGCGACCAAACCAGAACTCGGCAGCGGCGCCAAAGCCATGCACGGCCTGTGCGCCATCCTGCCCAAGGAACACCTGATTAACATAGGCCTGAAGGATCTGCGCCTTGCTGAAACGGCGCTCGATCGCGAGCGCGTGAATGACCTCCCGAACTTTCCGCCACAGCGTCTGTTCACGCGTCAGGTACAGGTTCCGAACCAGTTGCTGGGTCAGCGTGCTGCCACCCTGACGCACTTCACCATGGCGCAGGTTGGTCCAAGCCGCACGCACGATGCCACCGAAATCAATACCGATGTGGCGTTTGAAGTCGCGATCTTCAACCGCCTGCAGACTGACCAGCAACAATTCAGGAACCTCGTCCAGCGCCAGCAAACGTCGCTCTTCTTGCAGCTCGCCGTAGAGGGTGGCAATTCGGGCCGGATCGATAGATGCCTCCGGCAACGCGCGCCCACCGGCATCCTGCAGCGCTGTTAGCCGCTCACCTTCGAGAGTCAAACGCAAATGCCGCGAAGGCTGTGGACCCTCCAAGTCGACGAACGCGCGCGTGGTCAAGCGAACTTCAGTGCCATGCACGACAAATCGTCCGGGGTCTGCGCCCTCCGCGTCCTCGCGATAGGCCGCCGCCTGCAATTCGGCGCGCAACATAGTCAGATTAAGCGGCATTCCGGGCTGCAATTGCAGTGGCCGGGCCATCACACGCGTCGGCACCTGCCATTGCAGGGCAGCGAAGTC
Organism: Lysobacterales bacterium; assembly: GCA_016718605.1. GTDB lineage: Bacteria > Pseudomonadota > Gammaproteobacteria > Xanthomonadales > Xanthomonadaceae > Aquimonas. Next base: position 133,106 of record JADKCY010000002.1, read on the forward strand.
CTCCGTCACACGGTGATCGACAACCCAGGCATACGGCCCGAGGAAGCCAAGGGACAAGCCAGAAACCGACCAGGCCATCGCACGCAACACCTTGACCCACATGCGATTCCCCGTCTGCTCAGCACTGCGCTTGGCCACCCTTCATCTCCAATCAACATGTTCGGCGGCGCGCGCAATTCAGCGCGCCGGGCGTCGAAGTGTAATGGCCTGCCCGGTCATCACGGGGATGCCACATTCATCCAGCGTTCTCAATCCGCGCGCAGCCAGCGATAATCCACGTTCAACTTGCCGCAGGGATTTCGCTTGAGCCACTCCGCCGCCGATTCGGGCTTGACCAAGGTCATGATCGCTTTGTACGACCCAGAACTGGAGTCGACCCTTGCCCAGCAGAGTCCCGAAGCCGAGCTCCTGCATCCAACTGCACGGGAGCACGCGCGGCTCAACCTGCAGCAGGTGGCCCGAGCCGCCTCCCCACTCCAGGCCCTGCAACTGGCACGATCCGCTGGCGCGCGCTGTGTGCTGCTGCTCGCCGCTGACCAATCAGTACCGAAGGGTCTGCTGCATCGCTTGCTGTTGGCGATGGATGCGCGGCCTGATGGCGTAATTTCGCCGCTTTGCGTCGACCAACTCACGACGTGCGGCGACACGGCGTCGTTCGCCCACGTCGGACAGGCTGTGCTCGACCGTTGGGCCTGGGTTGTCGGAGACCGGACTGCGTTGGCTGGACAGGGCTTCAATCCGGCCGCATCGCTATGGTGTGAAGACGCACTTGAGAGCTTGTCGCGACCGCTTGATGGGTTCGGCATTCCGTTTGGTATCGACAGCCGGTGGATCCCCTATGCGGTGGTCGGCGATCACGAACACACCGCAACGGCGCCGAACGCGGCGGCCTTACAACTGGCCGGATCGCTGCGTGAATTGGACACTTCGCTGGATCAGCATCCGCCTGCCCTGTTCGGCCTTGATGCCTGCAAGGTGCTGCTGCATGTCCTGCATGGCTGGGGCGGCGGCAGCGAGCGCTTCGTGCGCGACCTGATGGCCGCTGGGCAAGATCAACAAACCGCGCATCTGGTGCTGCGCGCCGAAGCTGACCCACAGGCCCATCTGACTGCTCGCGCGCTGTGTCTGCATCACGACCTGACTCAACCACCTCTGCGGCGCTGGGTGTTGAGCAACCCCATTGCCGTCACTGCCCTGCACTGCGGCGACGTGCAGGACCTGTTGCAGACGGTCTGCGCGGAATTCTCGGTCAGTGCGGTGCTGGTTTCGTCGGTCATCGGCCACTCGCTGGATGTGTTGCGCACCGGGCTGCCGACCAACGTGGTCTGTCACGATTACTTTCCACTCTGGCCACAACTGCATGCCGACTTCGGGTCGAACGACTTCGATGGCAGCGACAGCGCACTTGAGGTATTGGTGGGCAAAGGTTCGGTTGCGCCGTTTCAAGCACAGCCCGTGGACTACTGGCGCTACTTGCGCCAGCAATACCTTGCGGCCGTCGCGGAAGCAGATGCGACCCTGTTCGCCCCCACCCACAGCGTACGCGCCAACCTCTGTCGGCTTGCCAATGCGCTCACCGATTGCCATTGGCGGGTGCAAGCGCACGGCCTGCCACCCTGGCCACAGCAGCCCGGCGATAACACACCGCCGCCGCGCGATCGCTTGCGCGTGCTGGTGCCAGGCCGAATCAACGGCGGCAAGGGTGAAGACCTGTTGGCGCAATTGCTGAGCGAACCCCTGCCTGGTATCGAGTGGATCCTGCTTGGTTGCGGACACGCTGGCATGCGATTTTTCGGACTCGATGACGTCCATGTCGTGCTGAACTATGAACATGACGCGTTGCCCGCGCATATCGCCGCGTTGAAACCGGATCTGGCCTTTCTGCCTGCGACCGTGGCGGAGACCTTCAGCTACAGCCTGTCAGAACTATGGTCACTGCAGTTGCCTGTGCTGGCGACACGGATCGGCAGCTATGCCGAGCGTATCCGCGACGGCATCGACGGCCTTTTGATCGAGCCGGAAGCCGCTCAGGCACGTGTCTCACTGCAGCGCCTGCGCGATCGTCCCGATCTACTGAAACGCTTGCGTGCGAATGCGCCGCAGCAGAGCGCCACATCAGAGGTGCACGCGCGCTATCTGGCGGCCTTCCCGGATGCACCGCTCATCGCCGCTGACACCAGTGGCGTCCCGACAGCATGCGTCCTTCAACACTTACAGGAAATGCGCCTGCGACGCGCTTTGCAGCAACAGGCAGACACACTGCAACTGCTGACCGCCGCACAGCAAGTGGAGCTCGAAAAACGCGGCGCTTGGGGGTTTGCGCTGGACAAGGAGCTGGGTGCGGCAAAAAACGAACTGACCGCGGCAAGAAGCGAAACCGCGCGCGAGCGCTTGCGAAATGCCGCGCTAGTCCAAGCAGTTGAGGACACCAAGTCGGCGTTCGAAAACGCGATGGAAAATGCCGACGCAGAACTAGCCGACATCCGCCGCGTGCTCCAAGAGGAAGAGAAGGGCTTACTTCATGACTTCATGGCAGAACAGGCACTGGCCAGCCAGATCCGCCAGCGACTGATAGACCTGCATGCCGAGCGCATGCACTTCGAACAGACCCGCAACGCGGTTTTGCAAAGCCGTTCCTGGCGTCTGACCCGCCCCTTGCGTGGCGTGCGGCGGCTGGTGGGGGCGGTGCTGAGCCGACTGCGCTTTCGCCAGCAACGCCTGCTGTCTGTGCTACATCGCAGCTTGCGAAGTCTCAAGTCCAGGGGTCTCAAGGGCACCTTGCAACGTGCGCGTCAGGAGTTTTCACCGGCACAGCCGACGATCGACCTGCATATCCCCGTCGCCGAGCCGTTTGCACCCTTTGAACTGCCCTGCCCCGAGCAACCCATGGTCAGTGTGATCATCCCGGCATACAACCATCTCAACCATACCCTGACCTGCCTGCGTTCGATCGCCGCGCAGCCTTCCATGGTGAGCGCCGAAATCATCGTGGTGGATGACTGTTCTTCTGATGAAACCGAAGTTACCTTGCCGCAGATCGGGGGACTGCGCTATCTGCGCAATGCGCAAAACCTCGGCTTCATCGGTGCCTGCAATGCCGGCGCAGACGCGGCGCGTGGCGACTATCTGGTGTTCCTCAACAACGACACGGCTGTGCAACCCGGTTGGCTCGATGCACTGATGGAAACCTTCACCACACATGCCAATGTCGGCTTGGTCGGTGCCAAATTGATCTACCCTGACGGTCGCCTGCAGGAAGCCGGAGGCATCGTGTTTGCCGACGCCTCGGGCTGGAACTACGGTCGCTTCGGCGACCCGTCCGCGCCGGAATACAACTTCGTGCGCGAAGCGGACTACTGCTCGGGTGCCGCCATCGCGGTGCCCACCGCCCTGTTCCGCGAATTCGACGGCTTTGATCGACACTACGCCCCGGCGTATTACGAGGATACCGATCTCGCCATGAAGGTCTGGGACAAGGGATTGCGCGTGCTCTATCAACCGGCTGCCGCTGTGGTGCACTTCGAAGGCATCAGCTCAGGGACGGATACCACGACAGGCGTCAAGGCATATCAGGTCGTCAATCAACAGAAGTTTCTTGAACGTTGGCAGGCGCGTCTGCAACGGCATCCTGTCGCAGGCACACGAATCGAGCTGGCACGACAGCATCGCGATGGGCGACGCGTGCTGATCATCGATGCAACAACACCGACACCGGATCAGGATTCGGGCTCGCTGCGCATGCTCAACCTGATGAAGGTGTTGCGTGCCGAGGGCTACGCGATCAGCTTCTTCGCCGACAACCGCGCCTGGCTGCCACGCTACACTGCCGAACTACAACAATTGGGTGTCGAGGTGCTGTGGCATCCCTACCTTTCCGATCCAGTGCGCTGGTTCGCGGAACAGGGGCCGTTGCTGGATGCAGTGATTCTGAGCCGCCACTACATCGCCAGCCAATATGTCGACCTGGTCCGCCAGCATGCGCCCAAGGCCACGTTGGTCTTTGACACCGTCGATCTGCACTACCTGCGCGAACAACGCGAGGCGGCGCTTGCCAATCGCGAGGACCTGCACAAGCAAGCGGCCGTCACGCGTGAAAAAGAGCTTGATCTGATGCGTCGCTGCGACGTTACCCTGGTGGTCAGTCCTGTTGAACAGGCGTTGCTTGCCAGCGACGTACCCGAGGCGCGTGTCGAGGTTCTGTCCAATGTGCACGAGGTCTTTGGCCGTCGCGCCGAGTTTGCCGAACGTGCCGACCTGATGTTCGTCGGTGGCTACCAGCATCCACCGAATGTCGATGCCGTGCAGTGGTTTGCCAACGACATCTTGCCGCTGATCCGCGCACAGGAACCCACTATCCGCTTCCACATCATTGGCAGCAAGGCACCCGAGAGCATCGCGAAGCTCGGCGAGCAGGACGGCATCGTTTTCCATGGCTTTGTCGAAAATATCGAGCCATTGCTGGACAGAATCCGCATCGCTGTCGCTCCATTGCGCTGGGGCGCGGGGGTCAAAGGCAAGGTCAACATGAGCATGAGTTACGGGCAACCCGTGGTTGCCACACCCATCGCCGTCGAGGGCATGTATGCCGAGCCCGAACGCGATGTACTGGTGGCTGACAGCGCCGAGGCATTCGCGTCGGCAGTGTTGCGTCTTTATCACGATGAAGCGCTCTGGCAGCAACTGTCCGCGAACGGACTGCAGAACGTGCAATCGCATTTTTCGTTTGATGCCGCGCGAGCATCCTTGCGTCGCGTGCTGATGCACTGAGTCCCGCACCAACGAAAAGCCCCGCGTGAGCGGGGCTTTTCGTTGGTGCCGTTTGATGGGTGGAGGCCTGGGTCGGAATCGAACCGGCGTACACGGCTTTGCAGGCCGCTGCATGACCACTCTGCCACCAGGCCACGCATCAAATATCGCTTTCGAATCAGTTCGTTACAACAACCGATCCGCCTAAACAACAAAACCCCGGAAAGCCGAGGTTTTGCGCTGAATCTGGAGCGGGAAACGAGACTCGAACTCGCGACCCCGACCTTGGCAAGGTCGTGCTCTACCAACTGAGCTATTCCCGCGTCGTTGAGCCGCTCATTTTAGGGATTCAGGGTTGTGTGTCAAGTAGTTTGCAGTCGCTGTTTGCACGAACTTGTCCCGGCACTTTGACATGTTGCGCTCCATTTCGAGGCACACATAGCGACAGGCATCGGGCAATCGCGGGCGAGTCCCAACCCGCGTGTTGGCTGCTACCCATCGCACCCACCGAAACGCGCGGCAAGCACCCAGCCCCAACGCCGCATCGCCACTGCTTGCGCTCACTCAAAAAAGTCGCGGCCATCTCACCCTACTATGGCGACACCGAAACAGGTCGATGCCGCAGGGGGCGCTTTCGACAGACTGCTCGGGATAGCGTGGACTGCGAGACATGGCCGCTAGGGTCGTAGAGCTCCGCAGTGAACAGGGGCATGCGTGGCAGATCGTCTGGGGCAAGTCGGGCATTCCGGCACAAGCATCGCTGCAGTCGAGCACTGCAGCGTATGGCTTGGCAGCGTTCTCCGCGCCTCGATCGTCTGTGCGATGCTGCTGCTTTCGTTGGATGCAATCGCCTGGAACAGTGCGCCGAACGATCCGTCACCGCCGTTTTGGCAGCTCGACGTACCGATGCTGGTGATTGAACCGGAATCCGGCGCCATCGAAGATGCCAATGCCGCCGCTGCCGCGTTTTATGGCTACCCACGTGAGGCGCTGTTGCGGCTCGCCATTCAGGACATCAACACCCACACCGAAGCCCAGGTCGCCGCCGAACGCGCCTTGGCGGCGCGCGAGCAACGCAACTATTTTCTGTTTCGACACCGTCTTGCGGATGGCGGAATCCAATCGGTTCATGTGTATTCCGTGCCCTTCACTCGCGACGGGCGACGGTTGTTGCTATCGCTGATTCAACCACGTACCGACCACGCAGAGGACGTCGATGCATCCGCTGCCTATCAGCAGCGACTGGAAGACCAGGTTGATCTGCAAACCCGCCAAATCCAAGCCGCGAAACAACGCCAAGCCCTTCTGCTGGTCGCTGGTCTGGTACTGCAAAGTGGTCTGATCGCCTACCTGCTTCACGATCGGCGCCGGCGACGCGTGCTGCAGCAGCAGTTGACCGATGCCCTGACACAGGTCCGCATCATCATGGACGCCGCGCCCGATGTGGCGATCATGGCGACGGATGCGGATGGCAGAATCCACACTTCGAATCGATTGGCGCGCGATCTATTCCATCTGTCTTCGTCGCCTGGTCCGCATCCGCGCCTGTCCGAAGTGCTCGCAACACAATGTCGCTCGCATCGGGATGATGCCGAGCCAGACCGCGCGACCAAGGTTCAGTCAGCGGTGCATGCCCTGCTCAGCGGCGAACGTCAGTCCATCGAACTGCACTGCCCGGCAAGCGACGGCAGCCAATGGAGCACACTCAAACTGCGCATCAATCCCTTGCACCAAGAAGCAACGGAAGCGCAGGGCGTGCTGTGCATTGCGCGCGATCTGAGCCGGCAAAGCCAAAGCGAACGCATGCTGCAAATCGAACGTGAACTCTTTTCCACGGGCCCGGTGTTCATCGTGCTGTGGGAAATGTCTGCTGGCTGGCCGGTTCGCTTCGTGTCCCGCAACGTGCTTGATGCACTGGGTTACCACGCCGAAGAACTTACCGCGAGCGATTTCCGATTCGGCAACCTGTTGCACCCGGACGACGGCAACCGAGTTGCTGAAGAAGTGGCGACGCATTTGTCGCAGCAGACCGCCAGCTTTGAGCAAACCTACCGTTTGCGGCATCGCAACGGTGCGTATCGTTGGTTCTTCGATCTCTCCAAACCACAGTACGACGCACATGGACTGGCGCGAACCGTACAAGGGTATCTGTTTGATCAGACGCCCTTGATCCAGGTTCGCGAGGCGCTTGAAGCCGAACGCCATCGACTGGCAGGCATCATCGAGGGAACCCATGTCGGCACTTGGGAATGGAATGTGCAAACTGGGGCCACCGTCTTCAATGAACGCTGGGCCGAAATCATCGGGTATTCGTTGGGGGAGCTGACACCCACAACGATCGAGACATGGACGAAAAACGTTCACCCTGACGACATCGTGCGTAGTCAGCAGGCGCTGCAACGTTTGTTCAGCGGCCAAGGAAAACGATACGAATGTGAAGTTCGCATTCGCCACAAGTCCGGTCGCTGGGTGTGGGTACTTGATCGCGGCAAGATCACCGAACGCGATGCGCAGGGGCAACCGCTTTGGATGATGGGTACCCATCAGGACATCACTCAGCGCAAAGAAGACGAAGCCCGTCTACAGCTTTCCGCCAGCGTCTTCACACATGCACGAGAGGGCATTCTGATTACTGATGCGGACGCTCGTATTCTGGAGATCAATACCGCGTTCTCGACCATCACTGGCTACACCCGTGCCGAGGCAATCGGCCAAACGCCACGCTTGCTGCGTTCAGGGCATCACGATACGGATTTCTATCGCGACCTGTGGACCGACTTGTTGCGACTCGGTCACTGGCAAGGGGAGCTGTGGAATCGACGCGCCAACGGCGAGTTGTTCGCGGAAATGCTCACCATCAGTGCGATTCGCGATGCACAAGGTGCCGTGGTGAACTACGTGGGACTGTTCAACGACATCACCCCACTGAAGCTCCAGCAACAACAACTCGAACAAATTGCGCATTACGACGCACTGACCGGCCTGCCCAATCGCGTACTGCTTTCCGAACGTCTACGCCACGCCATGCAAACCGCGCGCAACGATGGAGAGGCGCTGGCGATCGTGTTCATTGATCTGGACGGCTTCAAATCAGTCAACGACCGTCATGGGCATGATGTCGGTGACGAGCTGCTGGTCGCATTGACTTTGCGCCTGCGCGCCACGTTACGCGATGGGGACACGCTGGCAAGGATCGGCGGTGATGAGTTCGTGGTGATCCTGAATCATCTGAGTGGACGCGAATCCAGCGAAGCGGCATTGAGCCGCCTGCTGATCGCTGCATCATCACCGATCGTGCTGCGCAACGAGTCGATTCAAATCAGCGCGAGCCTTGGCGCCACCTGCTTCCCCGCAGACAGCGCCGATGCAGAACAATTGATCCGCCACGCCGATCAAGCGATGTACATCGCCAAGCAATCTGGCAAGAACCGTTTCCAGTGGTTCGACGTCGAGCGCGACGCCGCAGCGAAGTCGCATTCGGCGCAGTTGCAACGCTTGTTGGACGCCCTGCGTGACGATGAGTTCGTTCTTCACATGCAACCCATTGTCAACCTGCGGACCGGCGCACTCCACGCGGTGGAGGCGCTGATTCGCTGGCCCGATCAGGACGGCCAATTGCGACTTCCCGGGCAATTCCTTCCTACGCTGGAAGGCAGCCCAGTGGCGGCGCATCTGGACTTGTGGGTGATTGAGCGCGCGCTCCGTCAAGTCTGCGAGTGGCATCAGCTTGGCGTTGACATTGCGATTTGTGTGAATGTCAGTGCAGCCTCGTTGCAAAGCAACGATTTGGTGGCGCGCCTTCGAGAGCTACTCAGTCGCTACCCCAATGTGCCGAGCCACTTGCTGAAACTGGAAGTGCTCGAAACCAGCGCATTGGAAGACATGCCTCGGACGACCGCCATCATGCGCGCGTGTCGTGAACTGGGTCTGCGCTTTTCGCTTGACGATTTTGGGACCGGGTACTCCTCACTGACCTACTTGCGTCGACTACCAGCCGACCAACTCAAGATTGATCAAGGCTTCGTGCGCAACATGCTCGATAGTCCGGAGGACCTGACCATCGTCGAGGGTGTACTCGGCCTGGCAACTGCGTTCGGTCGCGGCGTCATCGCCGAAGGGGTTGAGAGCATTGCACATGGCGAGTTGCTGCTGGCATTGGGCTGCGAGCTTGCCCAGGGCTTTGGCATTGCACCACCGATGGCAGCAGATCAGGTCATTCGCTGGCAGGAGACCTGGCAACCACCACTGCGCTGGCAGGAATGGCAGGGGTTTACGCCGAGCCGACGCAACCTCCCGGCACTGATGGCACAAACCGAACACCGGGCTTGGTTGCGCGACATCCAACTCTTTGTCCGTCAGCCGGAAACGCATCCGCTCCCGACGTTGGACGCCGAGCGCTGCGGATTCCACCGAAGTTTCCTGCAGCGCGAACTGCAGTCCGGTCAATCGGGGGCGATTGCCGACGGTCTTGAATCATTGCACAACGAGATCCATGAGATTGCGATGAGCCTTGTGGCAGCCTCACAGCATCCAGACGCAAACGGAATGGCTGCTGCTTGGAGTCAGTTGCAGGAACGCAGTGATGCGCTCATCCATCAAATGTATCGTCTGATTCGTACACGCGCTGCTAACTGAGCAAGACGCTAGACTGCGCCACCGTTTCAAAGAGTTGGATCATGGGAAGCCTGCAACATCTACTCGACAGTAATCGGCAATGGGCGCAGCGCATGCTGCGCGATGAGCCGACGTTCTTCTCTTCGCTGGTCTCGCAACAGGCGCCACGCTACCTGTGGATCGGCTGCTCCGACAGTCGCGTACCGTCCACGCAGATCGTCGATCTGCCTCCTGGCGAGATTTTTGTTCATCGCAATGTCGCCAACGTGGTCGTTCATGCCGACCTCAATTGCCTGGCCGCCATCCAGTACGCGGTCGACGTCTTGAAAGTCGAACACATCATCGTCGTCGGGCACTATGGCTGCGGCGGCGTGCAGGCCACTCTCAACGGGCTGCGCGTCGGCTTGGTCGACAACTGGCTGCGTCATGTGGGCGATGTGATGAGCAAACACGAGGCATTGCTCGCGATCACCCCGGAGCCGAAGCGACTGGACCTGCTCTGCGAACTGAATGTCATTGAACAGGTCGTCAATGTTTGCCAAACCACAGTGGTTCGGGACGCATGGGAGCGCGGCCAGGCGGTGTGCGTCCACGGTTGGATTTACGCACTTAGTGATGGCTGCGTGCGTGAATTGGGCATGGAAATTGGCGCATGCGAGCAACTTGCCGTCAGCTATCAGGCCGCATTGCAGGCAACGCGTCGGCGAGCAGAATGCGGAGACACCGCACCGGCAGCGCGCTCAGTCGTTCAACTGCCCGGCACCACAGATAGTTGCTGCGCCGAGTCGCATGACTGAGGCAAGCGCCTCCGGTGCTCTCGGGATGGGTCGCCGCGCGACGACGGCCACGGACAACGCAGCGCACGAACGTTGGCACACTTCAGCTCGCCGCTGCTCCGTCACGTTGGGGGCCGTATTGCTCGATCAATTGCAACCAGCCACGTGACTGTGCCTGCTCAAGACCGTTGGTAACCGCCAACGGCGCATCCAAAATCTGCGCGGTCCAGAGCGGTATGCCAACCCCCCTGTTGCGACCGGACGACTTCGCCGCGTAGAGCGCCAAATCGGTCAACAACAGTGCACGCTGCCAAGGCAACAGGAGGTCAGCATTGGTGCCCTGCAGTCTGCATGCACCGATCGAAACGCTTACATCGCGCCTGACCGCGCCGCTAGAAATGGGCTCCGCACCGACCGCGCTCAGCAACCGCTGCAGCATAGGCGCGAACTGGTCTTCGGCGAGCGACTGCGCCAACACCAGAAACTCCTCGCCGACCCATCGAACCAACAGATCGGATGAGCGCAAGCTACCGCGCAGACGACGACTGACCTCACACAATACGACGTCACCCTCAACGTGACCATGCAAATCATTGATCGACTTAAAATGATCCACATCGATCAAGAACAGCGCACATTGTTGCAACTGGCTAGGCTGCACCGACGCAATGAAGCGCTCCCACGCCCGTCGATTGCCCAACCGTGTCAACGGATCGCGCTCGGACTCTTCCAGCAAGACCAACTTGTGGTGGTGCAACTGGCTGCGCAAGCGACTCAATTTGCGTACAGCAAACACAACCGCAACCGCGGCAAGACCCAGAATCGTCACCAGGACCAGCCAGACCCGCTGTTGCAAGTCATTCGTCGCCAACGCAGCATCCTTGAGCGCATTGTCGCTGGCGAGCAAATCGATGTCGCGTTGTCGCTGTTCAGCCTCAAACGCCGCCTGCAATTCGCGCAGTGCCGACTGACGGTTTTCTTCACTGATCACCGCGCTGATCGCGCGTTCGCGGTGATACAACTCCAAGGCTCGCCTGGCCTCTCCAGCCTGTGCGAATGCTTCACCGTATTCACGCAATACGGTGACCTGCTCGGCTCGGCTGCCCATGCGTGCCAGCATCGCCTCGACTTCCGCCAGATCGGCCACACCGGCCGCGATCTGACCACTGCGGATGTGGGCAACGCCGCGATTGGACAGCAAGGTCCGTTCGGAAACCATGTCGCCAAATCGTCGCGCAATCGGCAGCGCTTCATTGATGGCAGCCAACGCAGGCTCACTGCGACCGAGCCGCAATTCAGCGTCAGCAATGTTGTTCAAGATATGCACCCGCAAGCGGTTGGCCCCTGCCCGACCGGCGACCGCAAGGGCTTGCAACGTCAGATCTCTGCCACGTTGATTCTCCCCCAACTCGACCGCAATCGCGGCTTCAATCATCAGGTTCCGTGCGCGCAATTGCAGGTCGTCCGCGGCAGCGCCCGCATGCCGTGACTCCGCCAAATACCGCTGACTGAGCTCCGCATCACCGCTGCGGGCATACAGCCAAGCCAGCGAGGCTGCAACCTGGCTGATCCGGTAGCTGTCCTGCTTCTGCGCCGCGAGCTTGAGCGCCTGCTCGGCAAACTGTTGCGCCTCGGCAAGCATTCCGCGTCGTGTCGCACCTCGCTCCAACCAACGCAGGGATCGCCAGAACAAGCGGTAGTCGCACGACGCCAACGGACTGGATGACAGGCACTCACTGCGAAGCTTCGGCATCCACTGGCGCACCAAAGCGACCGCATTTTCAGTGTTGTTGTTTGCGTCCTGCAAGGCCGCTTCCAGCACCAGCGCGCTGCGCTCAAATCGCGCCTTCTCCTCCTCTGGCGCACTCTGCCCACGCTCGCGGAGTCGCGCCGCAATTTGCTGCACCTCTGACTCGTCACGCTTTTGCGCAAACAGGAGACCGCGCGTCTCCCAAAGCAATCGTTCATCGTCTGGAACCGCCATTGAACTATCACGCGCTTGGAAGGACAGTGAGTCCAATCCGTTGATTGCCCCCTCCCAGTTCTCGAACGCCTGACGCTCGACCTGATCCAGTCGATCTTGCAACGAAGCCGAGTCGATGCCATATGCCAACTCGGCGACACGCCACAGAGACACAAACAACAAGCCGCGAAGTAAGCTCGACCTCATGTGGAAACCTCAGTCCCGTAGGCATCCACGCGCATCAGCACCAACTCATCACGGGCTACTGCGGCCAGCAGATCCTGCGCCACGCGATCAGTGTCCAAACCCTCTTTGTGAATCACACGCTGAATACCGACAGCACGCTGGCGACCCTCACTCTTGGCGAGGTACAACGCACCATCCACCCATTTCAAGAGCACATCGATGGACAGGTCTCCCGCCCCCTGAAGCGGACTGCGTGCAAACCCAATCGACGCAGATAGCGCCAAGGTGTGGGCGTCGATGTCATATGGCTCGGCCAAGCGCCGCAAAAGTCGCGCAACGAGCTTCGGCACAGCGTCATCGCCAATCTGATCTATGAGCAGAAGAAACTCTTCGCCGCCCATGCGCACGGCGAGATCAGCTTCGCGACAGAAGGTTCGCAAACGACGCGCAATTTCCTGCAATGCCTTGTCTCCAACGGCGTGGCCAAACACGTCATTGATGCGCTTGAAGTGATCAACATCAATCATCAGCACGGCCCCACTGAACCCATGCTCCGCCGCGGTCATTTGCAGATAGGGTTTGATTTGGCGGCGGTTTGCCAGCCCAGTCAGGGCATCACGCTCACTCTGAAGCCGAAGTTGCTGATTTCGTCCCAGCAACGAAGAGTTGTCACGTCGGAGTCGCTGCAGGCCAAGCAATGCGAGTCCCAGCACCAGCGCAAATACCCCCCCAAGCAACCACCACAGACGCCGCTGCACGGACTGACGTTTCAGCTCGGCGGTTTTCAAGGCGCTCTCGGCATTCAGCAAAACGAGTTCGCGCTCACGGCGCTCCGCATCAAGCTTTTCCTGTAATTCAAGGACCGCACGCCGCTGATCATCCCGGTAAATCTGGTCACTCAAGCGTCGCGATTCGTGCAGTGCTTCGACCGCACCTTTCGCATCACCTGCGGCTTCCAGAGCATTGCCAAGGTCTTGCAGTCCGGCGGCCACATCATTGATCAGTCCACGACGCGCATCCATGGCGATCCCCTCGCGCACGAGCGCGCGGCCTTCCATCAGTAGACCAAGGCCGATACGCGCCAAGCCGAGGTTGACCTTGCCGAGTGCAATGCCGTCGTCGTCATTGCGTTGCTCCGAGTATTGCAACGCCTCGCTGGCGGCGACCTCGGCAGCACCGAAATCCTTGATCGACAGGTAGTAATGCGCGACGTTGCCGAGCAATACCGGCAGGTCATCCAGAATCCCGGATTGTTTCGCGCGATCAATGGCCAACGTCATCATGGCGAGGAATCCCTCCAGATCGCCGCGTTGCTCCATCACCATACCCAGCGAGGTGTAGGCCACAATGACAGCGGCCATGTCCTGCTGCTTTTCGGCATCCTGCAGCGCTTGCCTGACCAATGTCTCGCCACGCGCATTCTGTCCATACTGCGTGACTGCCCACGCCAACTGAAGGCGGGCTCGGGTAGCCAGCGCCGACATCTGATTTGCCTCAGCGAGATCAACTGCCTGCTGATAGGCGGTAATTGCCGAACCAATCTCGCCAGCACTATCCAGCAGGTATCCATAAACGAGCGCAACCCGCGCGCGCTCCGTTTCGGTCAAATGCCGGTCAATTTCCCCCATCAGCGGTGCCAGAGTCCGCCATGCCGTATCGGGCGCGCCTGACTCTGCCGTCTGGTAAGCGTCCAACACCTTGACCAGCATGGTCGATCCGTCTTCACCTGCAGCCGAGGCAGATTCGAGATGCGCTTGCAGTCGAACGGAGGCATCTTCAAGTCCCGCATTGCTCGCGATCTGCGCCGCGACAAACGCTGCCTCACGGCGTAACTCGGGCTCCGCAAGTGGGGCGGTCACCAGCGCCTCCAAGCCTTGCAAGGCGGCTTGCGGATTTTGCCGACGCAAAGTCTCGAGCTCGATGATGGGCCGGGTGGTATTGCCAACAGGCTGAGGGGTCGGCTGCCCAATTGCCTGCGACAGCGCGCTGCAGGCCGTCAGACACAAGATCAACCCAAGCGCGGGCCGACACGGGAGCCGCACACTGGCAGGCAACGTTTTCACGTCAATCCTGACCTCGGCTGTGGCAATCGGCAATGGCAGACGACTCAGGGGCGCGCAAGATAGTCACCGGTTCCAATCCATTTCATGCTGATCAACTCTGCTGGCCCCACCGGACCTCTCGGGTGCAGCCGCGATGTCGATACTGCCACTTCCACGCCCATGCCAAACTGTCCGCCGTCACTGAATCGTGGACTGGCGTTGTGGTAAACCGCCGCCGCATCCACCTGATGCAGGAAGCGTGCTGCGGCGACCGGATCATCGGTCAATATCGCTTCCGAATGTCCATTGCCGTGGCGAGCAATGTGTGCAATGGCCGTTTCAAGGTCGGCAACCACAACGATGTTCATCTGCAAAGCCAACCACTCCTGGTCCAGATCGGTCGTCTGAAGCGTATGAACCTGGATACCGGCAGCACGCAGATGATCGGCGGCAGAATCAGCCGCGTGGACCTGCACGGATGCCTCAATCAAAAACGGCACCAACGCCGGCAACAGCACCGTTGCCACCTCGGCGTTCACGAGCAAGGTATCCAGTGCATTGCAAGCCGAAGGCCGTTGCGCCTTAGCGTTGCGAATCACCGCCACCGCGCGCTCGACATCGACCTGCCGATCCACATAGAGATGCACCACCCCGGCGCCACCGGCAATGAGCGGCATTCGCGCATGCTGCCTGCACAGATCGACCAGCCCCTTGCCTCCACGCGGAATCACCACATCAATCAAGCCCTGCAAGCGCAGCAAATCGAGCACCGCGTCTCGTTCGGGTTCGTCGATGTAACTGACCAATGCGGGCGCAATCCCGGCATCTTGCAAGGCGTCTTGAATCACTGACATCAGGGCCAAATTGCTGAGCCGGGCTTCGCGCCCACCACGCAACACCACCGCATTGCCTGCCTTGAGCGCAGCGGCCGCAACATCCATCGTGACATTCGGGCGCGACTCGTAAATGACGCCCAGCACGCCCAGCGGCACCGCCTTGCGACGCAGATGCAATCCGCTGGGCAACCGCAGGACCTCCGACTCCCAGGCCAGGGGATCCGGCAAGGCTGCCACGCGCTCGACGTCATCGGCCACACCCTGCAGCGTCGCATTCGACAAGCGGAGTCGATCCACAAAGGCCGCGTCGTAGCCCTCGGCAAGCGCGACCTGCACGTCCTGCGCATTGGCTTGCAGAACGAAATCACTGGACAGCCGCAATCTGCCGGCCAAATTGCGCAACAGCAGGTCGCGCTGTGCTGCGCTGCACATGGCCCAGCTCGCCTGCGCCAACCGAGCGGCAGCCGCCTTGGCGGCGATACGCTGTGACCGCACATCACTGTCTGACTGCACCAGCTTCTCCTGCTTACCCCAACGCGACGCCAAGTCGAGGAGTCATCACCGATTACGAGGCGGTCAAGACCAGATCGCTGCGGTGAATCACTTCATCGGCGTAACGATAACCGAGAATGCGCTCGATCTCCTCGGAGCGTCGCAAACACAAACGTTGCATGTCTTCACTGTTGTAAGCCGCAATGCCGCGCGCCAACTCGGCACCCTCTTCGTCGAGGACTCTGACCGCATCACCGCGATCAAAGCGTCCATGGCTGGAGATCATCCCGATGGGCAGTAGACTGCCACCACGAATCAGGGCGCGGACGGCACCAGGGTCAATGCGCAGCTCACCGCATGCAGGACCACTGAGGATGTAGCGCTTGCGGGCTTGAACACGCTCATCGACGACCTCGAAACGGGTACCAAGCGCTTCGTTACGCAGCAGTCGCACCAGCACGTCCGGCTCGCCGCCTGCCGCGATATGGGCAATGCATCCCGAACGCCTAGCCAACTCTGCTGCCGCCAACTTGGTCGCCATGCCACCGGTGCCCAAGCGTCCACTACCGCCCGCAGCGACCCGCAACGCATCGGGCAACTCACCCGCCGCGATACGCGGAATCAGTCGCGCCTGCGGATTGACGCGCGGATCGCTGTCATACAAGCCGGCCTGATCGGTCAGCAAAATCAACCGATCCGCATCGACCAACCCGGCCACCAGCGCCGACAGCATGTCGTTGTCGCCAAGGCGGATCTCTTCTGTTGCCACGGTGTCGTTCTCATTGACGATCGGCAGAACGCCATGCAGCAGCATGGTAGTCAGGGCTTCGCGAGCGTTGAGGTAGCGGCGCCGGTTCTCGACATCCGATCGGGTCAACAGAACCTGCGCCACCTGAATCTCCAGCACGCCGAACAGACGCTGGTAAAGCGCATGCAACCGTGGCTGTCCTACCGCTGCGTGCATTTGCTTCATCGGCATGTCTCGCGCTGGCTGTGCACCCAAGGCGCTGCGCCCCGTGGCGACTGCCCCGGAACTCACCAAGACCACCTGGTGGCCTTGCGCACGCAGATGGGCGATCTGGTGACACAGTGCCGACAGCCTCGCCTCATCTGGCTTCGCGCCACCGGCGGTAACGGTCGATGTGCCGAACTTGACGACGATGCACTGCGCTGACATGCGAAAAACTCCCTGAAAACCACGCCCAGCGTAGCTGAGCGGCCGGCATTTGGATGTGGCAAATAGTTCTGCCGCAGGGAAACTGTATGGCGTTGGACACGGCAAACGAGATACCACTCCAGCGGAGCCGTTTTTTGTCGGATTCGCAGCCGAATGCGTTCCCCTGCGCGAAGAAGGCGGCGAAAAGTGGGTCAACAGTGTTGATGTACCGCCAGTGATCGCAAGCGCGATAGGCGCCGGGTCACCGAGGAATTCCCGCGCTGTCAACCCTTGCCGCCATGGCGGGCGACGATTAGCCTGCCGTTCCACCACGGGCCAAACCATGTCCGCACGTTTCGCACACCTGCATCTGCATAGCGAGTATTCGCTGACCGATTCGACGATCCGGCTGCCGGATCTTGTCAAGGCTTGCGCCGTGCGCGGCCTGCCTGCGGTCGCGGTCACCGATCAGAGCAACCTTTTTGCCTTGGTGAAGTTTTACAAGGCGGCGCAAGCGGCAGGCATCAAGCCGATTGCCGGAAGCGATCTGTTGGTCGAGATGGACGATGGCTCGCAGGCCCAGTTCACCCTGCTGTGCCGTGACCGTGCGGGTTTTTTGAACCTCTCGCAGTTGCTCACCCGCGGCTGGCTGGAGGGACATCAGGGCGACCATGTCCGTGTGCAAGCGCGCTGGGTCCGAGAACATGCCGCTGGCTTGTTTCTGCTGGCGGGACGCCGCAGCGACATCGCGCATCACCTCAATGAACACAAATTTGCCCAGGCCGAAGCAGCCTTGCAACATTGGCAATTGGCATTTGCCGATCGCTTGTACCTTGAACTGACACGCACGCGACATGATGACGAGCGTCTGTTCAATCAGGCCGCGCAATGGCTCGCTGGCAAGCATGCATGCGCTGCAATGATCAGCAACGATGTCCGCTTTATCGACCGCGAGGGTTTTGATGCGCACGAGGCGCGCGTCTGTATCGCCAGCGGCAGGCAACTCAGCGACCCGCGCCGGCCGCACGACTACCGCGACGAGCAATACCTGCGAAGTGGGGAAGAGATGCTCGCGCTGTTTGCCGATTTACCGGAAGCGCTCGACAACACCCTCGATCTCGCCACGCGCTGCAATCTCGAATTACGACTTGGCACCTACTACCTTCCCGCGTTTCCGGTGCCCGACGAGCACACCTTGGAAAGTTGGATCCGCGCGGAATCGCAGCGCGGTCTTCAGCGGCGTCTCGACAAGCATCCGCTAGCGGCAGGCCACACGCGGGAAAGCTACAGCGAGCGTCTCGACATCGAACTTGATGTGATCTGCAAGATGGGCTTTCCCGGTTACTTCCTTATCGTTGCCGACTTCATCAACTGGGCCAAACAGAACGACATTCCCGTCGGGCCGGGACGCGGCTCGGGTGCGGGCTCGCTGGTGGCCTGGGTTCTTGGCATCACCGACCTCGACCCACTGCCCTACGATCTGCTGTTCGAGCGCTTCCTCAATCCGGAACGCGTGTCGATGCCCGACTTCGACATCGACTTCTGCATGGACCGCCGTGACGAGGTCATCGCCTATGTCGGGCGCAAGTACGGGCACGACCGGGTCAGCCAGATCATTACCTATGGGACCATGGCCGCCAAAGCGGCAGTGCGTGACTGCGGTCGCGTGCTGGCGATTCCCTTTCCTGCCGTGGACAGCATCGCCAAGCTGATCCCCAACACCTTGGGAATCTCCCTCGACGATGCGTTGGGTCGCTCCGAGAAAGCGCAGAAAGACAACAGCCTGATCTCGACGGAACTTGTCCAGCGCTACGGCAGTGAAGACGAAGTTCGCGAACTGATCGACCTCGCACTCAAACTCGAAGACCTCACCCGCAATGCCGGCAAGCATGCCGGAGGCGTGGTCATCGCGCCGGATCCACTGACCGACTTCTCACCGCTGTTCGCCGAACCGCCACCCAAAGACGGCAGTGCTCGCAGCGTGGTGACCCAGTTCGACAAAGATGATGTTGAGGCGGTTGGTTTGGTGAAGTTCGACTTTCTGGGACTGCGCACGCTGACCATCATCGACTGGGCGGTCAAGGCCATCAACGCCCGCCGAGCGAACGAAGGTAGCGCGCCTTTGGACATCATCGCGCTGCCTCTGGATGACCGCGCCTCCTACGAACTGCTGTCGAGAGGCGACACCATCGCAGTGTTTCAGTTCGAGTCGCGCGGCATGCGCGAATTGCTCAAGCGCGCCAAGCCCGACCGATTTGAAGACATCATTGCGCTGGCCGCATTGTATCGCCCGGGCCCGTTGGGATCGGGCATGCACAACGACTGGGTTGACCGCAAACATGGCGTAGCCGCCGTCAGCTATCCGCATCCCTCGCTCGAACCGGTACTGGCAGCGACCTACGGCGTGATCGTCTACCAGGAACAGGTGATGCAGATCGCCCAGGTGCTGGCCGGGTATTCGCTTGGCGGCGCGGACTTGTTGCGGCGTGCAATGGGAAAGAAAAAAGCCGAGGAAATGGCCAAGGAACGGGCCAAATTCGAGGCCGGTGCGGCCGAACGCGGTGTTGAGCCGCAGGTCGCCACCGGCATCTTCGACCTGATGGAGAAGTTCGCCGAGTACGGCTTCAACAAATCGCACTCGGCAGCCTACGCGCTGGTTGCCTACCAGACCGCTTGGCTGAAAGCGCACTACCCGGCGGAGTTCATGGCAGCAGTCATGTCGTCCGACCTCGACAAAACAGAAAAGGTGGTGACCTTTCTGACCGAGGCCAAACTGATGGGTCTGCAGGTGAGCTTGCCGCACGTCAACCGCAGCGGCTACCACTTCCGCGCCGATTCGCCACAGTCGATTCTGTATGGACTCGGCGCCATCAAAGGCATGGGCCACGATGCCTGCCAAGCGATTGAAGCCGAACGCCAGCGCGGTGGCGCATTCCTTTCCTTGCTGGATCTTTGCCAGCGCGTCGAACTGCTGCGGCGAAACAAGCGCAGTTTGGAGACGCTGATCGCGGCTGGCGCACTGGACGGACTCGCCAACTCGCGCGCCACCCTGGAAGCACAATTGCCCGAGGTGCTGCGTGCAGTCGATCAACATGCCCGCGCACAGGCCATGGGCCAGAGTTCGCTGTTTGGCGGAGGCGAGTCCACAGCCATCACGCCGCCAGAGCTACCCGAACTGCCGGAAAAGGACCTGCAAACACGACTGGAGGACGAATTTCGGGTCCTTGGACACTATGTCAGCGGACATCCGATCGACCCTTGGCGTGGTCTCTTGCAGAGCGTCATTACCTGCACGATGGACCAACTCGACAGTGCGTACGCCGAGCGCAAGTTCGCACGCGGCACCGATGCGGCGGTGTTTCTCGCGGGCATCGTTGGCGAGGTGCGTCGTGGTGGCGACAGTCGCGGTTTCATGCAACTCAGTGATGGTCGCGGTCAACTCGAAGTTGCGTTGTTCTCGGAGGTCTGGACGCACGCTGCGCCACTGCTCAAAGCGCGCGAGATTGTCGTGGTGGAAGGCAGTCTGCAAGAGGACCGCTTGGGCGAGGGATATAGCTTGCGCGCTCGCAAAATCCATCCGCTGGCGCAACTGTGCGAGCAGCATGCGCGGCATTGGCTGCTACGTGTGGACAACCGCCAACACGATGTCATGGCCAAGGTCGAAAGCGTGCTGGAGAGCTTCCGCCCCGGCACGGTACCGCTTCAAATCGATCTGCTGCTACCCGACTGTCTGGGAAAACTCGTGTGCGCGGGCGAACACGGCATTCGCAGCTCGCTCGAACTGGCCCGCAAGCTACGCGAAATCGACGGCGTGCAAGCCGAACTGCGCTTGCAACGCCCGGAGCCAACACCACTGCCCGAGCGCCGCCCCTCGCGTAGCGAGGAATGAGTGCCAGCACGCTCACCGCGAGGCGGTGACGCGCGTTACTCAATCCTCAAAGCCATTACCGAACAAGCGCCGGTGTTGACTGGTCACCGCCGCCGCATTATTGGCTTCGTTCAATTCCCGATCGAGCCCAGCCAAGGACACGGCGGCGCTGGCGCTGAACTGGATCGAATCGACCGCAGGTGCGCTGATCGTTGCATGCAGTGTGTAAACAGCAGAGCTTCCCACCGGCAGATCAAGCTGCTCATTCAGATTACCGGTGCCACTAGCGCCCGCACAGGCGTTGCCAGCGCAGGTCCAATCCAGACCGTTGCTACCCGCACCGATCAGGCTGTCGACATCAACATCTTGTGCCTCATCGGAGCCCACATTGCTGATTTGCAAGGTATAGGTCAGCACCTGCCCGGCGAGATACAGGGACCGGTCCACGCTCACCGTCACGGCCACATCGACTGGACGTTGCACGCGATGACTGGCTGAGTCGCTGCTGCCACCTAAGTCGGCATCGTTGGAGACAAAACTCGCACTGATGCTCCACAAGCCGGCGGGTTGCGAGGTCGGAAACAGGATGCTGCACGCCTGCTCGCCCTCGGCATTGACCGCGACCGAACAATTCACACTGCTCGCAGCGTGAGTTGCCACCACCGTGTAGGTGCCCGTCGGCGTCGGCCCACCGGCCTCAACCACATCCAGCAAGGCAGCAAAGGTCTGTGTTGAACCCCGGTCGATGACGGTGTTGTCCTGCTGCAAGGTCAAGCTTGTGGTGAATACCGGCTCCACCACCAGAACGTAATTACGCTGGCTGCTGAACGGTCCGCCCACACCGACGGCGCTACTGTCAGTGACTCGCACGCTGATGGGATAGTCACCTGCGACCGATGGGGTTCCACTCAGTAGTCCTGTCGCACTGAGTGTGATGCCCTGCGGTAACGAGCCCGCTGCCAGTGTGTAGCTCACCGGCAAGCTGTAACCGCTGCCGGACACCGAAAAACTGGCGCTGTAGGCCATTCCCTGTTGTGCCGCTGGCAAACTGCTGGGCGCGAGCTGCAAATCCGCATTGACGCGCTGCACCGCCGTATCACTGCTGATTGCGAATCCGGCCGCGCCACCGTAGCGTGCGGTCAGCGTCTTCTCGCCCACGGTCGTGCTGATCAGACTGCAACTGCCGGTGCCAGCGCTGAGCGTGATGCTGCAGTTGGCACCCGCACCATCACTGACCTGCACCGTGCCGCCCGGAATCAGTCCGGCTGAGCTCACGCTGACCGGCACCAGATAGCTTTGCCCGACCACACTGGGCGACGGCGATACCGCACCTATGACGGTTTGCGTGGCCAGATTGACGAAGGCATACGCCGCGCCCTGATCGGGATTGCTGCCGACATCGGCAAACTGCGCGCCAACCACGGCGAACTCCTCGGATAGCGCCACCGCCGAGCCAAAAAAATCCGCCTCGACGCCATCAGTCGCCAACAATTGATTGGCCACCGCCCAAGCCCCGTTCTGCAAGACCAATTCATACGCAGCACCGCGTGAAGACATACCAGCAACCGCTTCGCTTTGCGCACCGACCAGCGCATGACCGGACCGCATCGAGACCATGACACCAAAACTCGCGCCGAGCGTCGGGGTCGGCGCAGTCATTTGTTGATGCTGCAGCCATGCGCCCGAAATCCGATTGAAGACTGCCACCACACCCGCATTGTCCAACCCGGACGGGTTGGCAAATGGCGCACCGACCAAAGCGGTGTCGCCCCGCAAACTGACCGAGCTGCCGAATTGATCACCATTTGCGGCGCTGCTCAGCGTCAATTTGCTTTGCTGCGACCAGCTACTGCCCGCGCGCACGAAGACGTATGCCGACCCTCGACTGTCATTGTTGACGACCAAGTCATCGAGATTGGCACCCGCAATGATCGAGTCGGCGTCGATATCCACCGAGATACCCAGGTTATCGCCGCTGGATGCGTCACTCGCACTCAGGCGTTGCTGTTGGGTCCAAGTGGCGCCCGATCCGGTGAACACGTAAACCGAGCCGCGGTTGGTGTTGTCACCATAGGCGCCGATGGCAATGGTGTTGCCCGAAATGGCGACCGCGCTGCCAAAGTAGTCATTGTTTGTGCCGTCACTGGCCAGCAACTTGGCAACTTGAGACCACGTACTACCCGAACGCGAAAACACGTAAGTTGCGCCTCGACTCGCGTCGGCAAATGGCGTACCAATGACAGCGACGTCGCCTTGCACATCGATTGCGTAGCCGAACGCATCGAAGGGTTGCCCATCACTGGAGAGCAACTTCGCCTGCTCGCTCCAAGCGCCATTGCTGTCTCGCACGTAGGCGTAGACCGCTCCTGGCTCAAGATCGAAGCCTGTCACGTCATAGGGCACACCCACCAGCACCGTGCTTAGATCCGCCGCCACCGCCGCACCAAAGTAGTCGTCACGTGTGCCGTCGCCGGCAGCGAGCTTGACTTGACCGGCAAGTTGATTGGGTGTCGGGGTGTCGGAGCCTTCCAGAGCGAGCAGTGATTGCGTGCTCGACAGCAGCAGGAATGCACCGAGGCAAAGGCTTTTTTTCATGGGCAATTTCATGGGCACTCCTTGCAGGAGCGCAGCAGAGAACTGTTCTCTTCCGCGCGAGGGATGCCAAGGAGAAGCAACGCGCATGCCGCGACGAGAACGCCTATCAGCGCACGCGAGCGATGTGAGCCCCATTGCAAAACACGACAGGCTGCCTGGACTGCGCCAACATTCAGGCGCGCGCTCGGCGAGTTTGGCGAGCGTGCAATCTGGAGATCAAGGCCGCGCACGGAACGTCTGCGCGTACGCGGCCTTGGCAGGCTTCCTTGCTATCCACCTTGCGCGCTGTCGCCCTGGCCGACAGTGCTGGATGCAGGGTGATTTCGGCAGATTTGCCTGGCCACCGGGGGCGGCGCAGCGATCTTGGCGCACGCCAGTTGCAGGCGGAAGTAAATTGTTTCTATGCTGACGATAGAGAATGGCAATCGGAGTCGCCATGAACTTGCGTGATCTGCGCTATCTCGTTGCCTTGGCCGACCTTCGACATTTTGGCCGCGCTGCGGATGCTTGCCATGTCAGCCAACCCACCCTCTCGACACAGATCAAGAAGATCGAGGACGAACTGGGCGTAACCCTGGTAGAGCGCGCGCCCCGCAATGTCCTGCTGACCGAAGTTGGCGTGCACATCGCGCAACGGGCACGCGGGATTCTTGCGGAAGTCGAGCAGATCAAGTCACTTGCGCGGATGACCAAAGACCCCGAAGCAGGCACCCTGCGGCTGGGCATTTTCCCAACCTTGGGGCCCTATCTGCTGCCCCACGTGGTAAGCGGTGTGCGCTCACGATTTCCGCGACTCGAACTGCTGTTGATCGAAGAAAAGACCGAAGTCCTGCTGCAGCAACTGCATGACGGCAGGGTCGATTGCGCGTTGCTGGCGCTGCCCTTGCACCACGAAGACCAGCTCCATGCGGCGTTCTTGTTCGAGGAGCCTTTTGTGCTGGCAGTGCCCAAGGAGCATCCGCTGGCGACCCGAACGCCATTGCGCCTGCGCGACATAGGTGACGAGCGCCTGCTGCTGCTGGACGATGGTCACTGCTTGCGCGATCAAGCCTTGGATGTCTGTCATTTGGCGGGTGCCAGTGAAAAAGATGGATTTCGTGCCACGAGTCTGGAAACGCTTCGTCAAATGGTCGCCGCCGGCGTCGGGGTAACGCTGCTGCCGGTTCTGGCGGTGCAGCCGCCCGTGCCGCGTTCACCAAACATGCAATTGCGTCAGTTCAGCGACTCGCAACCGAGTCGACAAATCGCCATGGTGTGGCGAAAGTCAGCCGCCAATGGGGCATTTCTGCAACGCTTTGCCGAGTTGATTCGTGACTTGGCGCTGCCTGCCTTGCAATTGAATCTGAGTGAACCTGCCGCAGACCCTGTCACGTCTGTGACGCGTCGTAACAAGTCACGCTGATCGCAATGACGACCCAGCCCGCCCGCGTGGTGTGGGAAGCCGACCAGCCAACGCAGGCGCGGCTCGAAGGCGATTGGACGCTACCGCAGGCTCAGGACATCGTGACGCAGTGGCCGCAAACGCTGCAAACCTCGCAACTGCTGAGAATCGATGTGACGACGATGGGTCAATTGGATACTGCCGGTGCGATGCTGTTGCTGCGCGTCCTCGGTAGTGCACCTAGTGCTGACGATCTGAAAAAACTGCAGGGACTGCAATCCGCGCATCGCGAACTGCTCGCCTTGATCCTGACTCGCCGTGACATGCCGCTACCGGCACGCGAACACCACTTCAGTGGTCGGGAACTAGTGATCCGGATGGGCAAGGCCACCGAGACGTTCTGGGGCCAGACCCGACAACTGTTGGGCTTTGTCGGTTTGACGGTGCAGACGCTCGCGATGGTGTTGATCGGTCGGCGCAAGTTGCGCCTGACTGCCACGGTTTTCCATATGGAGCAGACCGGACTGGATGCCGTACCCATCGTCACCTTGCTGACCTTTCTGGTCGGCTCGGTGGTGGCATTTCTCGGTGCCACCGTGCTACGCGACTTCGGAGCGGAGATATTCACCGTTGAACTGGTGGCCTATTCGTTCCTACGTGAGTTTGGGGTCTTGCTCACCGCGATCCTGCTCGCGGGACGCTCGGGCAGCGCCTTCACCGCGCAGATCGGCTCGATGAAAAGCCGCGAGGAACTGGACGCCATTCAAGTGCTGGGCCTGGATGCAGTGGAATTGCTGGTACTGCCCCGCTTGATTGCACTGCTGATCATGCTGCCTTTGCTGGCGTTTCTTGCCATGCTGAGTGGCCTGCTCGGCGGCGCGTTGGTCGGCTCAATGGCGCTCGATATCACGCCCGGCATGTTCATCAGTCGGCTTTACGAGATGACCGAGATCCGGCATTTCTGGGTCGGCATGGTCAAGGCGCCCGTATTCGCCTTTCTGATCGCTGTGGTCGGCTGTCTGGAAGGCATGAAAGTCGAAGGCAGTGCGGAATCGGTCGGACGGCACACCACTGCCGCCGTCGTGCAGTCGATCTTTCTGGTGATTCTGGCCGACGCCATCTTCGCGATCTTCTTCATGGAACTCGGCGTATGACAGTGGTCATGCCAGAGGCCGTGCTGCAGGTTCGTGGACTGCGCTCGGTGTTCGGACGTCAGGTCGTGCATGACCATCTCGATCTCGACATGCAACGCGGCGAAGTGCTCGGCGTAATCGGCGGTTCCGGCGCGGGAAAGTCCGTTCTGCTGCGTTCCATCGTCGGACTCAAACGCCCCGAGGGCGGAAGCGTGTATTTGTTTGGTGAGGACGTCACTGGGCTGGATGACGAAGCCCGCCGCCCATTCGAGCGTCGCTATGGGGTGTTGTTCCAGGACGGCGCGTTGTTCTCTTCACTGACGGTGCTGGAAAACGTCAAAGTGCCGCTGTTGGAGTACTACCACTTGCCGCCAGATCTGCTAGACGAACTGGCGCTGTTGAAAATCCGTCTGGCCGGTCTGCCTGCGGAAGCGGCGCACAAATATCCGGCGCAATTGTCCGGTGGCATGCGCAAGCGTGCCGGTTTGGCACGTGCGCTCGCACTCGACCCGGAGATCCTGTTTCTGGACGAGCCCACCTCGGGACTCGATCCCGTGAGCGCTGCTGCCTTTGACGAACTGATTCGCACCTTGAGTGCGGCGCTGCACTTCAGTGTCTTTCTGGTCACCCATGACCTCGACAGCCTGTATGCGATCTGCGACCGTGTCGCCGTGCTCGCTGACGGCCACGTCATCCTCACGGATCGCGTTGAGGTTGTGGAACAAGACCCGCACCCCTGGATTCAATCCTGCTTTCGTGGTCCGCGCGGACGCGGCAGCAGCGGGGTATTTTCGCCCGTAAGAACACCGGAGACCTGAGCCATGGAAACCCGTGCCAGTCATGTCCTGATCGGCAGCTTCGTGCTGGCCGTGCTGGTGCTCGGCATGCTGTTCGTGCTGTGGCTGGGTAAGCTGTCGCTGGATCGCGAATGGGACGAGTACCGCATCGACTTCCGCGAATCGGTGACTGGCTTGTCAATCGGCGGCGCAGTGCAATACAACGGCATCCAGATCGGTGATGTGCGCCGCTTACGACTTTCACCGGACGATCCCAGCGTCGTGCAAGCGTTTGTGCGGGTGGCGGCCGATACACCGATCAAGACCGATACGCGTGCCCGCCTGACGTTCACCGGTTTGACTGGCGTGGTCATCATCGAGTTGACCGGCGGCAGCCCCGACGCCGCCTTGCTGGACGGCAACGGCGATGAATTGGCGATTATCCAGAGTCAACCGTCGGCGCTGACCAAGCTGTTGGCATCGGGTGAGGACATCGTGACCAACGTCAACAGTCTGATGCTTCGCCTGTCTGGCTTGTTCAGCGAAGAAAACCTCGTTCGCGTCAGTGCGACATTGGCGCATTTGGAATCCCTCACGGCCAGCGCCGCACCGCATGGCGACGAACTCGGCCAAGCCATCGCCGATCTTAGCGAAGCCAGTCGCCTGCTGCGCAGTACCCTGCAACGTGCCGAGCCATTGATGGCACAACTGGAGAGCATCGCCGGTCACACCGACGCGCTGATGAGCCACGAAGCACGCGAAATGATCGTGTCGGCACGCGCCTCGCTGGAAGCTGCGCGAACGCTGGCCAACAATGCCAACACCCTGCTGGATGCCAACGCGGGCGCGCTTGACCAGCTGGGCCAACAAGGGTTGCCGCAGATCGGCCCGACCTTGCACGAGCTGCGAAACACGCTGGCGCAACTGCAATCCACCTTGTCCGCGCTGGAACAGGATCCGGCGCGCTATTTGATCGGTGCCGATCAAGCCCGAGAGGTTGAACCATGAGCCAGTCCCTTTCCCGCCTGTGGCTGCCCGTGATCGCCGTTTGTGGTCTGTTGTCCGCCTGCGTCAGCCTGCCGGATCGTAATGACCGTCTGGCCGTCCATACGCTGCATGCAGCAAGTCCAGATACCGTCGCAACCCAATCTGCGCAAACCCTCCGGATCGATCTGCCCAATGCCGCGCCGCCCCTCGACGGCACCCGCGTCGTGCGAAGACAGCCCCAAGGTGAGCTCGGGCTGCTCTCGGAAATCCGCTGGAATCAACCGCCACCGGCGCTGTGGCAAGCCTTGTTGCAGCAGCATCTGTCCGACAGCTGCGCGTGGCAGGCAGTGGTGGTTTCGAATGCCAGCGTACGCAGTGATGTTCGCCTTGCGGGCGTGCTGCGCGAGTTCGACTATCGGGCGGATGACGCCGCGCAGGGTGGCTCGGTTCATATTGCATTCCAAGCGCAGTGGATCGATGAGCACCGCCAGCGTGTCCTTGCCACACAGGTGTTCAGCCACACCGAAGCCGTCGCACGCGATCACCTGGCAATCATTGAAGGCTTCCAGCGCGCCGCTGACGCCGTGTTGCCGCAGGTGCTGGATTGGGCGGTCGAGCAAAGCGCGCGCACCGATGCACCGCACCATTGACCGATAGGACGAGCGCGACGGACGCGCCACAATAGCGGCCACTTTTCCCCGAGAGACCTCGCCATGTCGAACCCTCCCGTCGCCCTGATCACTGGCTCCACCAGCGGCATTGGTCTTGCTGTGGCGCATGGCTTCGCCAAAGCGGGTTACGCGGTGATGCTCAATGGACTCGGCAGTCAGGCACAGATCGACGACGCCAGATCACAGGTCGGCGCACACGGTGGCGAAGTCGATTTCCACCCAGCAGACCTCAGCCAAGCAGACCAGATCGAAGCCATGGTCCGCGCCACCGAAGCGCGTTTCGGACAGATCGACGTACTGGTCAACAATGCCGGCATCCAGCACACCGCACGAATCGAGGACTTTCCCATTGAAAAGTGGAATGCAGTGATTGCCATCAATCTCACTGCCGCTTTCCACGCACAGCGTTTGGCGCTGCCCGGCATGCAGGCGCGTGGACGGGGCCGCATCATCAACATCGCTTCCGTCCATGGCCTAGTGGCCTCGGTGGAAAAATCCGCCTATGTCGCCGCCAAGCACGGCATTCTTGGCCTGACCAAAGTCTGCGCATTGGAGAACGCCGAAAGCGGCATCACCTGCAATGCCATCTGCCCCGGCTGGGTGCTGACGCCGCTGGTGCAGAAGCAGATCGACGCCCGCGCCGAACGCGAAGGCCTCAGCAATGCCGACGCCGAACGGGCCCTGCTGGTCGAGAAACAACCCTCGCTGCGCTTCACCCGCCCAGAAGACATCGCCGGCACGGCCGTCTTCCTGTGCAGCCCGGCCGCCGACAACATCACCGGCACCACGATCACCCTGGATGGCGGCTGGACTGCGCGCTGAGTCAGTCCCTTGGCGCGGCACGCAGACTGTCGCGCCGCGCACGCCACTGCGCCTGACTCTGTCCCCAGATACGCACCGCAATGTGCGCGAACGGCGCAGGCAGTTGTCCCGGCCCGAGATCCATCGAACCCAGCCGCTCGGCCAGGCCGATCGAGTTGTGATTTTCCGGGTCGATGGTGTGGATGACTTCGCTCCAGCCCAGGTTATCGAACGCCCAATCAATGCTCGCGCAAGCGCCTTCAAAGGCGTAACCCTTGCCCCAGGCTTCACGCGCCAAGCCCCAACCGACCTCCGTGCCCGGCCAGCCTTCCGGTTGCCAAGGACCGAGACGACCGATCCAGCGACCGCTACTGCGCTCGATCACCGAGAACATCGCAAAACCGCGCAATTGCCACGCGCCCGCCATGCACATTACGCCGCGCCAGACGGCCGAGCGATCTTGCGCGCCGCCGATGAATCGCGCCGCTTCCGGATCGGCCATGAAATTGGCCCAAGGCTCGAAGTCTTCCCACACGGGCGGGCGCAGAATCAGCCTCTCGGTATGCAGGACTGGACCCTGATCCTTGCTCATGGCGTGGCCTCCGTCGGCATCAAATACTTCTTCAGGCCGCCGAGTTGCAGACCCTGCACCTGATCGACCACCGGGACCAACTGGCTCAAATCCTCGCTGACATAGCCGCCGGCGCGATAGCGCATGCGCACGGCCGTCGACTGCTCACCTTGCGCCTGCAGACTGAACTCCAGAACACCATCCATACCCATGCCCTGCAACGGCCCAAGGCCACCCACCAAGCGCAAGGTTGTGGGCGGATCAACGAACACCACGCGCATGTGGGCAGCTTGGCGTTGCCCATCGCGCTCGCAGAAACAACCATTCGCCAGCGGCTCGATACTCAACTTGCGCGCATCGCCCCACCAGGTGTGATCGGACGGCCACCACAAGCCGACATCGTTGACCAGCGCCTCCCAGGCACGCTCTGACGACACTGGCACCACGATCTGCTGCTGCAGCGTAAATCCTGCCGCATTTTGATCAAGGACTTCGGCCCGCGATATCGATTGCGCAGCCAATCCCGATGCAACCATCAGGCCCCACGTCAGTCGCCACCAACTGCGCATCGCATTGCTCCCATCGCCCTGTCAAATCGACCGGAAGTATGCGCGATTCACCAATGCGCTCGCGCTGCCTTGACGGCAGCAATCACCGGTCACGCGTGTGGCGTTGCCTATCAATTGAATAGCCAGAAGAGATTGGACGCCAACGATAGACGCGATCAATCTTCTGGCACCCCATCCGCAAAGGAGACGCCCCATGACGCCCCCCTCATGCACCTGCCCCGTCATGCACGGCGCAAATACCACCAGCGGCACCTCGGTGATGGCGTGGTGGCCCGAAGCTCTCAACCTCGACATCCTGCATCAGCAGGATCGCAAGACCGACCCTCTCGACCCGTCATTCAACTATCGCGAAGCGCTGAAGTCGCTCGATGTCACCGCACTCAAGCGCGATCTCAGCGCCCTGATGACCAACAGTCAGGACTGGTGGCCGGCCGACTGGGGCCACTATGGCGGCCTGATGATCCGCATGGCCTGGCATGCCGCAGGCTCCTATCGCATTGCCGATGGACGCGGTGGCGCGGGCACCGGCAATCAACGTTTCGCGCCGTTGAACTCCTGGCCGGACAACGCCAACCTCGACAAAGCCCGCCGACTGCTGTGGCCGATCAAGAAAAAATATGGCAATCGCCTCAGTTGGGCCGACCTGATCGTCCTCGCCGGCAACGTCGCCTACGAATCGATGGGACTGCAGACCTTCGGCTTCGCCTTCGGACGCGAAGACATCTGGCATCCCGAAAAGGACACCTACTGGGGCTCCGAAAAGGAATGGCTGGCACCCACGGGCAGCGAAGGCAGCCGCTATTCCGGTGAACGCGATCTGGAAAACCCGCTGGCCGCGGTGATGATGGGGCTGATCTACGTCAACCCCGAAGGCGTGGACGGCAAGCCTGATCCCTTGCGCACCGCGCAGGATGTGCGGGTGACCTTTGCCCGCATGGCGATGAATGACGAGGAGACAGTCGCTCTCACCGCCGGCGGACACACCGTCGGCAAATGCCACGGTAACGGGCGAGCCGAAAACCTCGGTCCGAACCCCGAGGCCGCCGACGTGGAGGAACAAGGTCTGGGCTGGAACAATCACCACGCACGCGGCATCGGTCGCGACACCGTGACCTCGGGCATTGAAGGCGCCTGGACCACCCATCCCACGCAATGGGACAACGGCTATTTCGACCTGCTGCTGGGCTACGACTGGGAACTCAAAAAGAGCCCGGCCGGTGCCTGGCAATGGGAACCAGTGAACATCCGCGAGGCCGACAAACCCGTTGACGTGGAAGATCCCTCGGTCCGCCGCAACCCGATCATGACCGACGCCGACATGGCGATGAAAATGGACCCGGCCTACCGCAAGATCATCGAGCGATTCCACAAGGACCCCGCCTACTTCAGCGACGTGTTCGCCCGCGCCTGGTTCAAGCTCACGCATCGCGATATGGGACCAAAATCGCGCTACATCGGGCCCGAAGTGCCGCAGGAAGACCTGATCTGGCAAGACCCCGTGCCCGCTGGTCGTCGTGACTACGACATCGCCGCCGTCAAAGCGAAGATTCTCGCCAGCGGCCTGTCGATCAGCGACCGCGTTGCGACCGCCTGGGACAGCGCACGCACCTTCCGTGGCTCGGACAAGCGCGGTGGCGCCAACGGTGCACGCATTCGTCTGGCACCGCAGAAGGACTGGGAAGGCAACGAGCCCGTCCGGCTGGCCAGGGCGCTGGCGGCTTACGACGCCATTGCTTCCGAGACCGGCGTCAGCGTGGCTGATCTGATTGTGTTGGGCGGCAACAGCGCCATCGAGCAAGCCGCCGAAGCCGCAGGCATCGCCGTCGTGGTGCCGTTCCAACCTGGTCGCGGCGACGCCACCGACGCCATGACCGACGCGGAATCCTTCGACGTGCTCGAACCCGTGCATGACGGCTTTCGCAACTGGCAGAAGAAGCACTACAACGTCAGCCCCGAGGAAATGCTCCTCGACCGCGCGCAATTACTGGGGCTGACCGCACCGGAAATGACCGTACTCATCGGCGGCATGCGCGTCCTGGGAACCAACCATGGGACCAGCACCCACGGCGTATTCACCGATCGGGTCGGTGTGCTCAGCAACGACTTCTTCGTCAATCTGACGGACATGAGCAATGTCTGGAAACCCACCGGCCGCAACAGCTACGACATCCGCGACCGCCAGACCAACGCCCTCAAATGGACCGCCACCCGCGTCGACCTCGTATTCGGCTCGAACGCCGTGCTACGTGCCTACGCCGAGGTCTACGCCCAAGACGACCACCACGAAAAATTCGTCCGCGACTTCATCACCGCGTGGAACAAAGTGATGAATGCGGATCGGTTTGATCTGGCGTGATGGCGCGTTGAGGACACCGTCGGAGAACATCGCCCGGTTATTGGGCCGGGCGATGCGGCGCATCACGCCGCAATCGATGCATCCCTTCATTGGAAGCGAAAAGCGTCGCGATGTTGTCCGACGACTCATTGAGGTAGCGGGTGCCGTCGAGGAAGGTCAGCCCGTTGAACCGCACAACGTCTGGCGTCAGGTTTCGGACAACAACTATTCGCGTCCCCGTTGCCCGCTCAATTGCTCGGATTGCTCGATCAGGAGCGTCAGGCAGTGATGCCGCGCCGACTTCGCGGAATCGGACTTGCTCGGTTCCGCGTCCGACGCCGGTAACCCAACGATTGAATCGCTTGGCAAGTCGGCGACTTTCGTCGGTTTGCTCGGCGGGTAGACCGGCGGGGATTCCGCTGGCGGTTTGGTCTGGCTCGGCACCGTCTAATCCTGTTCTGGCAGGCTGTTCGCCCAGGCGTGGAAGTCGTCCCTCGCCTTCTTCGCCCCTTCCGGGTCGTACTTCGCTGGTTTCGGAACGAATCGCTTCTTCACCGATGGTTCCAGAGTAGACGTGGGAGGAAACTCGTCCTTCGCTTTTGAATCTTTCAAGTTCATTTTTTTCCTCCGCCGAGAGCATATCAAGGTCAAGGGCTTCATTCTGCGCGGCTTTTTAGGCTGAGCGATGCGCAAGGCAGAGCGCGCCAACGAGCGTGCGCACACGGTTTCAATCCGCGCCCGGTTTTTAGGCCGGGCGATGCCTTAGCATCGACCACCTTGCTAACGCTGTCCGGGTTGACACGGGTCAGCGCGCGGCGTGAGAATCCCGCCACCCCTGTTAGGAGCGGACCGCCTTCGGCTTCGGCCGTCGAGTCCCGCACAGGCCCAGGGGTAGAAGCCCCGGCCTTGGTCGGGGTTTCTTGTTTCTAGTCTTCCAGCGCGACCGCGTTGTAATAGGCGGTTCCGTCTATTCGCTCCACCAGCGTGAACACTGCAGCCAGCCGCGTTCCGCCGACTTCCACGGGGGCAACCAGCTTCACGAAGGCCCGGTAGTTCTGCCCGCCTTCTGCCTGAGTCCTGCTCGCCAGCACAGCCCCCGGCAGGACGCTGGGGGTTCTAACCCGATATCACGGACACTTACGAGAAGGCCGGGCGATGCCGCGAGGCGATTACGCAACGCGAACTGGAAGCGCTGTTTCAATCCGCGCCCGGTTTTTAGGCCGGGCGATGCCCTGACCGCAAAGGCGAGCCAACCATCGAGGCGATCCACCGATTTGCGGCCCCGATGATTGGCGCTAATGGCAACGTGCTGTTGGTAAAAATAACAGTCATAGAAACGACTGGTCCCAAAGAGCCAAATCCGATTTACAGCGTGGAGGCCATGAAAATAGAAAACCCGCCTTCGGTGCTTTCGCGCGGAAACCCGGACAAAACCGGAATTTCCCCCCAGGCGGGTTTAAGTGAAAGCGTACTTGACCTGGTGCGTGGAGTGAAAGCTGCATTGAAAGTGGTGGACGCTGACGATGCGCGCATCACTTTCCAGCGTCGCACTGCCGCAGAAATCCGCTTCGATGCGCTACAAGGCCGCATGTTCACACTTGCCAAGCTGCAGGCAATGGGCTTCCGTGCCGGTGCGCAGGGCTGGAACTACCGCGCGAATGATTGGGTTTCAATCCGCGCCCGGTTTTTAGGCCGGGCGATGCCGTACTGGGCGCGAGCCAATTCAATGGTCAGGTGGTTTCAATCCGCGCCCGGTTTTTAGGCCGGGCGATGCGTCACAGTTATCGGCATCCAGTCCGTGCTCGGTGCGTTTCAATCCGCGCCCGGTTTTTAGGCCGGGCGATGCGGAGCGGGCGCCCTGGTCTGTGCTCGAAATGCAGGTTTCAATCCGCGCCCGGTTTTTAGGCCGGGCGATGCACAAACCACGGCGCATCGTTCAGCATTGTGACGCGTTTCAATCCGCGCCCGGTTTTTAGGCCGGGCGATGCCAGGATTCGAGGTCGTGCAGACGCTGGACGTGGCGTTTCAATCCGCGCCCGGTTTTTAGGCCGGGCGATGCGCAGGGCGAGTTCCTCACCGACCTGCGCGCCGAGATGTTTCAATCCGCGCCCGGTTTTTAGGCCGGGCGATGCCGTTTGCTGGCCGTCAATTGAAACGATTTGCACGCGTTTCAATCCGCGCCCGGTTTTTAGGCCGGGCGATGCGCTGGGATAACGCAGACCTTGGCTGGTACTTTGGCGTTTCAATCCGCGCCCGGTTTTTAGGCCGGGCGATGCTCTACTGGCGCTGGAAACGGCGTTGCGGTCGGGGGTTTCAATCCGCGCCCGGTTTTTAGGCCGGGCGATGCCAAAGCGCGCCTACTTCATCAACAAGAACACGATGTTTCAATCCGCGCCCGGTTTTTAGGCCGGGCGATGCCGGATGGCGAACCCGTACCGGCAACCCCGACCTATGGTTTCAATCCGCGCCCGGTTTTTAGGCCGGGCGATGCCGGGTGCGTGCGGCTGGGTGATCTAGCTGGTTTTGTTTCAATCCGCGCCCGGTTTTTAGGCCGGGCGATGCGTCTCTCCCTCTAGCCACTCGGAGAAATCCACCCGGTTTCAATCCGCGCCCGGTTTTTAGGCCGGGCGATGCCGGTGTCACAGTCAGGGTGATGACAGGAGAGGAACCGTTTCAATCCGCGCCCGGTTTTTAGGCCGGGCGATGCCATGACCCGTTCGGCAACCGGCTATGGCTGACCATGTTTCAATCCGCGCCCGGTTTTTAGGCCGGGCGATGCGTGAGGCTGGCGGTCAAACGTCAGCAGCGTGACCTGTTTCAATCCGCGCCCGGTTTTTAGGCCGGGCGATGCCTTGTAACGAAAGCCAAGATGACCAGCATGGGATTGTTTCAATCCGCGCCCGGTTTTTAGGCCGGGCGATGCGATCCGATTCCTGCGACTGGTTGCGCCAGAAAATGTTTCAATCCGCGCCCGGTTTTTAGGCCGGGCGATGCGAGCTTTGGGTGATTATTTTATGACCCCTCTCTCCGTTTCAATCCGCGCCCGGTTTTTAGGCCGGGCGATGCCAGCAGTGCAGGCGCCACTCCGTCCAAGGCCAAGGCGTTTCAATCCGCGCCCGGTTTTTAGGCCGGGCGATGCGTCTGCCATGCCGTAGTGGTCACTGCCGATCTTGGCGTTTCAATCCGCGCCCGGTTTTTAGGCCGGGCGATGCCTGATGGGCTACGCCATCGCTGACATCACCGGGGCGTTTCAATCCGCGCCCGGTTTTTAGGCCGGGCGATGCTTGATCGTTGGATCATTTCATCGGCTGGCATTTCAAGCGTTTCAATCCGCGCCCGGTTTTTAGGCCGGGCGATGCAATTCGATCTTTGCCTCGTTCTACGACATTCGTGGTTTCAATCCGCGCCCGGTTTTTAGGCCGGGCGATGCGGTATTCGCCGGCAATTTCGGCGAGATTTCCGAAGTTTCAATCCGCGCCCGGTTTTTAGGCCGGGCGATGCGTTCACCCGCTGAACCTTCATGCTTTGGCGCTTTGTTTCAATCCGCGCCCGGTTTTTAGGCCGGGCGATGCCCCGCCGTGGTCGGCAATGAGTTTGGCCTCGTTGTCGTTTCAATCCGCGCCCGGTTTTTAGGCCGGGCGATGCAGCCGCTGCCGCAGAGACGCGTGCAGCCGACTACGCGTTTCAATCCGCGCCCGGTTTTTAGGCCGGGCGATGCGGCTCCGTCGCAGTCGAAGGCGTGTTCGCCGTGCCGTTTCAATCCGCGCCCGGTTTTTAGGCCGGGCGATGCGCCACCGGCGCAAGTGACTGTCTTGCCGGTGGAACGAGTGCAGCTTGCGCGAACCTCGTGTCGCGGGCAAGTCGGTGGCGGGTTTGGCTTGGGTTTCGGCGCGCCACACACTGTCTGCATACGCCACGCAGGCTTGCGCGAACCTCCGGCATTTGCGCCGTTGATGGTGGTTCGCGCTTCATACGATCAGCGTGCCTTCGAAGTCTTGCGAGCGGAAGTTGCCGTATTGCTTTACCCGCATTTCCACTGGCTCGGTGATGCGATAGAAGCGCAGGTTGTCCTGCTCCAGGTCGATTTCGTCGAGCAGTTCGCGTTCCAGGGCTTCGTACTGCATGTCGTTGACGGTGCATTCGAAGACGGACTTCTGCACGCGCTGACCGATGCGCTCGCAGGCCTTCGCAACCCGGCGCAGTCTTCGGCGTCCGGCGGCCGTTTCGGCGGAAACGTCGTAGGTGACGATGATCAGCATGGACTGGTTCCGTATGCTTGCCGGTGCCCGCGTGGCTTGCTCATTTGGAAAGACATGGCAGGTAGCTCTCCATTTCGCCACGAATCGCGCGCGCCAGCAGTCGCGCTTGCACAAGCGGCAGCAAGGCGATGGGCAGTTTCTGTTCCAGCAGGGGGTGAGTGATCTCTTCCTGTTTGCGCTCTTGCCATGCGGTGATGACGCTACGTCGGCCTTTGTCGTTGAGCATCACCGCACCGCCCTCGCGTTGGTCGAAATCGCGTTCGCCGACTTGACCTCGATTGATCAGGGTGAGCGCCAAGCGGTCGCAAAGCATGCTGCGAAACTCTTCCTGCAGGTCCAAGGCGAGCGCAGCGCGACCGGGGCGCAGGGCGTGCAGAAAGCCGAGTTGCGGGTCCAGCCCGACGGTCTCCAATGCGGAGCGGCAGTCATTCATTTGCATGGCATACAGAAACGAGAGCAAGGCGTTCAGCCGATCCAGTGGCGGCCGACGGCTGCGTCCGTCCATGCGGAACTGACTGCGGTAGCTGGGCTTTACCGCAAGGTTGAGTGCGCCGAAGTAGTTGCGTGCGGCCTCGCCCTCGACACCTCGCAAAGCGTCCAGTGTGTCCGCCTGCTGTGTGGCGCGTAGCGAGGCAGCCAGGTCGAGCACGATGCGATCCAGTTGCTGGCTCTCGGTAACATCGGTGGTTTCGCGCGCGGCCCGTTGCAGCAGGGTGCGTGAGTTTTTCAGCTTGCCAAGCACCAGCGTGCGCGCCATTTCCAGTGTCCTGGTCGCATCATCGACAAGCCGATGCTGGGCTCGACGCAGCAGCACATTGCCCGAGACCGGGCCTTCGAGGCGCGCCTTGAATCGCCCGCTCTCATCCAGAAAAACCAGCGATTTGCCTTCGTCGGCCAGTCGATGCATCAAGGCAGGCGAAACCATCACGTTGCCGAAGCAGACCAAGCCGCCGACGTGATGCATTGGCACTTGCAGTTTCTTTTCGCGCTCGACATCGATCCGCACGGTGGCGTTGTCGATATGCGCGTAGGCATGCGGGGTCATGACGTAGAGGATGTTCTGCACGGTGTGCATGGGCTCAGTCGTCCAGGCTGAAGAGTTGTTGGCGAAGCGCTGCCTGCCTTGCCCTGCTGCCGAGCGCTTGTGGCTGGCAGATTTCCTGCAACGAGCATTCCTTGCAGCGGGCATCGTTGACCGGCGGCGGCAACCGTCCAGCGGCCAGCATCTGGCGGATCGCCTCGGCGGTCTGGATCACGAGTTCACGCAACGCGGGTGTGATGCTGACCTCCCGTCGTCGATGGCTGCTGGCGTGAAAGATCGCGCCCTGCATGACCGGGCGACCAAGCATTTCCTGCAAGCACATGGCTTGGGCGGCGAGTTGCAGATCGTCCCAGACTTTTTGCCGTTTGGCACCGTGTTTGAACTCCACCGGGTAGACGCGACCATCGGGGTGGAACTCGACCAGATCGGCCTTACCGATGAGCTGATGCTGATCGCTCCACAGTGGCAATGCGCGCTCTACCCGCACGCCTGATTTGATCTCGTAGCCGGGCGTGTCGACCAAGTGATGCACCGCCTGGCCGCGCGCGGTGTGAACGTTGTCGGCAAAGGCCTGTTCCAGATGGATCAGCGCACATTGGCGTGGACAGTAGGCCCAGTGTTGCAGCGCCGACAGCGGGATTGGATCGGATTCCACCACGGTGCTAACCTCCTTCAGCGATCAATCTTGGAGCGCATCATGGCCGCCAACCTTGCCGACATCGAAGCACAGGCGCTACAACTCAGCAGTCGCGAGCGCGGCGAACTCGCGCATCGCCTGCTTTTGAGCCTGGACGGCGAGCGGCAAGACTCGCCCGAAGCCGTCGCGCAGGCGTGGGACGACGAGATCGCACGGCGCGTGGCGGACATGGAGGCCGGGCGCACGGAATGGATTCCGGTCGAGGAAGTCATGGCAGACGTGCGCAAGAGCATCGCCGCTGCAAAAAACGCTGCCCGTGGAAATTAGCCTTTCCCGCGATGCGCAAGCCGACTTGCAGGAAGCGACCGATTGGTACGTGGACGCGCTGGCTTTCCCCGCTGCGGAGGCATTTGCCGACGAACTTGGTCGCGCCTGGGTTCGGATTGCGGACTTCCCGGCGCTGGGCACACCGGGAAAGCAAGGCACACGTTTGCTGACCCTGAACACATTCCCTTACTCCCTGGTGTACCGAATCGAACCGGATCGGGTGCGTGTGATCGCCGTCGCGCACCACAGCCGCCGTCCGGGGTTTTGGGCCGGACGGCGGTAGCGAGTCTCAGACCTTGCGCAGCAACGTGACGCCAGCAGGCATGTCCTCCTCGTTCACCGTCACGTCGTAGTCCTTAAAGCTGCGTGGCACCTCTGTGTTTTTTGCCGCCTGAATTCGCTCGAACAACGCGTGCGCCGGTGCGTTGCCGAGTTCCGAATCGTGCTTGAACACGTACAGCCCGCGCGTCGCCATTTCGCCGCGCGCGGCCGAGCGGTCGTGCTCGAACATCTGGCCGAGTGCCTGCCACAGCAGTTCGAGGTCATCCTCCGAAAAACCGGTCTGCTTGGCGAGGAAGCTCGACACGAAACCATGCGCGACGTAAAGGCCATAGGGCACGGTGTGCTTGCGACCCATGGTGCGGTTGTCGCCATCCTGCTTTTCGGCTTCGGCTTCCGTCGCCACTGCCATGCGGGTGATCGAATGCTCCTGGGCAATGATGGGGTCAACCGAACGCGCGAAGGTGAACTGAACCGGGCCGCGTACTTGGCCGCAGTTGACGCCTGTAGACATCACTGCCCCAAAGGTACGCACGTCGAAGAAGTTCTTGCACATCCAGTCTCGGGCTTCACCGACGGCGTCGCCACCTTTGCGCTTTTTGTCGTCGCCCTTGAGCAACTCGGCCTTGCCGATGCCTTCGTAGGCGCGCTCATGCGTTTTGTTCAGGACCGCCTTTTCCTTGACGTAAATTTCGTAGGGCGGCGTTTCACCTTTGACCAGTCCGACAAAATTCCTCACCTTGCGCTTGAGCGAGACATCAGTCACCAAACCGTGGCCGCTTTCGGCATCCAGACGCGGCAGGTTGCCTGCGTCCGGGTCACCGTTGGGATTGCCGTCTTTCACCTCAAACAACAATACGAAGTCGTAACGATGGGAAAGGCTCATGGTTTGTCCTCCTGATTCTTGGATTCGGATTTGGTGAAGAAGGCTTGCCGCTGGTGGTAGTAGCCGAGTGCGAAGCGGCCTTGGCCCTGTAGCGGGAGCTGCTTGGGGAAATCGGCCACATCGCTGAGGATCTCGCCAACCAGCTTTTCCATCTGCGTTGCGCGTCCAGGCGAGAGCTTTCCAACGTGGTGATTTTTCAGGCGAAGCAAGGTCGTGAACACGGCGACTGGAGTGGAGGATGCGGCGCCGTAGTAGCGGTCGCGGATCGTGGCATTTAGACCAGGGCTGGCTTCCTCCTGAATTTTTTCCAGCGTGGCAAACAGCCGCCCCAACCGGTATGCCGGTTGGGTGTTATCAGGGTCGAGCATGGGCAGATACTCCTTCTCGTTGGCGTGACGTAAGCGAATCCAGCGGTTGAGGCTGGCTTTGATGGCAGCAGCGCGGGCGTAGGTCGGCTTTTGTTCGGCTCGACAGCGCGAGACAGCAAGATTCAGCAGGGTGGCCGGGTATGGGCGGCCTTCGAGAATCGCGCGCACGACTTCCCCGCCGAGGTTGGGCGGAATGTTGTCGGCCTTGTTAAGCAGGGCAACGCCGGTCAGCAGACGGAACAAAGAAAGATGCTCCGGTTCGTAATCGGCGTGAACCACGGCGATGTCGTCGAAGTGCTGCGTGATACGGCGCGCGAGTTCCAGCGCGGTCGCTGTCTCCCAGAAGCGGATTGATATCCGCGCAGCGTTAGGCGCGAGGCCCAGCACATGAAAGCGCGTGTCCACGCCCCCTGTGGAGAACTTGCCGGATTGCACGGCGGAATACAGCGCGGAGATCGCCTTGACGTTGCGGTCGGGATCGTCTTTGGGCGGGTCGCCGAACGCATCGACGACGGCGTTTTCGAGCTCGTGCGCTTCTTCGGCCCAGAACACCGTAGACGCATCGCCAACCTGAATGCGCTGACGTGAATCGCGTGCGAGCAGATGATTCAGCGCGGTGGTATAGGCAAATACTGCCGCCGTGCCCAACGGTGCGTTCGCCCCCTGCACTTTGCCGTATGAATTGAAGGCGTCGAGATTGAACGAAACGATGTTCGCGCCTGATGTCTGCGCGCCCCAGACGCCTTTGATCGCAGGATGCAGACGTTCGATAGCGGCGGGCTTGCCACTGACAAGGCACACACCATCGGGCGCGTCCTCGCTTTGCCCTGCGGTCGCCGCGATGACAGCAGGGCGCTGGCAGACTAGCCCGAGATCGCCTTGCAGGCGGAAGCTCAGAATGGGATTGGTGGCTTCAATGTCGGGTAGCGCGGCATAGCCTTCGAGCACTTCCGGAACCAAAAGCTCGAGAAACGCGAGCACGGCACGGATGCCATCGTCAGCCTGCACGGAATCCGGCAGCACGGTGATCTTGTCGCGGAAAACCTGACGCATCTCAACGAGGCGTTGCAAGTAGTCCGCTTCCTTGCCCTTCTTGCGGTTGTCTTCGAGTTTTTTTGCATCCGGGACACCGAGCACGTATTCGGCGTTATCCCACAACAGGTTGGCAGCGACACCCGAGGTCTTCTTGACGCCTTGCGGCACCAGAAAGCGCTGGCCAATTTTCTTTTTGCCCTCGCCGCTGCGCGTGTCGGCAATGTTCAGCAGCTTGCCGTCGGCGGCAATTTCCAGAACGAAAGGGATTTCCTTATCTTCCAGTCCGAACGCGGGCAGTCGTTTGGCCGGATCAGGGTCGGTTTGTTTGCGCCGGTAATAGGCGTCGAGCGATTGCAGAATCATGCCCGCACCTCCGCGCTGTCCCAGGCAGGGATCGCCACTGCACCGTTTTCAAGCTGCGCGCGGAAAAAGCGTGGCTGCGGGTCGGACGGGTTGGAAAAGTCGAGATCGTGGAGCATGAAGCCCAGGTCACGGGAGTCGGAAATCGCTGCGCGTTCCGCGCTGGCGTCGCCAACCAGCCGGAACGCGGCGGCGAACTCGCGGCAGCCTAGATAGGGTTGATTGACACACTGGCCTTTGCGGGCGCGGCGTTCGAACATTTCCTGATATTTCGCCGGGCTTGCGTCCGGGTCGCGCTCACGCAGGAATTCCAGCTCGGCATGAACACGGTAAGCCACGTCACGGAGAAAAAGGCCAGCGCGCTGCTGGCGGTCTTCTTCGATATACAGCCCGAGATCGCCCCTCCCCGTTTTCATCGCCGTTTCGACGTTGCGGGTAGAAACGACGCTGGCGACTTCATTGCGCCGCAGATTGATCCAACGGATAGGCTTCAGCACCTCGATTCGCCGTACCTGCCAGCGTATCGCCGGCTTCCACAGGATCGCCTCGAAGCAAGCGCGCGCCGCCGACGGCGTCATCACGTCGTAACTGACGCGCTCGACTTTCATCTCTGGACGGGTGAAGCAGGCATAGTCACCTGAAAGTTCAAGGCAGTAAGTTTTCAAATTGCCTCCTGATTAGACAATGGTGTCGCTGGGGCTAGACGGCGCGCCATCCGGGTTCAAGCCAGATTTCGGATCGTAAAGCCAGTCACTTACCTGCTCGAACAAGCCCGGCAGGAGTTCTTTGATGTCGCCCTGTTGCGCCAAGGCCATTGCCTGCCTGCGATGCAGGGTGACGGTGTAGCGCTGCAGCTTGCGCATCAGCCAGCGCTGGGGGCCTTCCTTGCGCAGGGCGGCAAGCCATTTTTCGACGCTGTCGTCGCTGTCCTCCACGCACTGGTATTTCACGATGATCGGCACGCTGTCCTCGTCATCGATCAGCCGGAAGTTATCGGCGGCGGTTTTGAATTCGACGGCCAGAGTGTCGACGGCAAGTTTGCGGTGGGCCATGAACAGACCATCGCAGATGCCATGCCTGTCGAGGTTGCAACCGGCATACAAACGCTCGAAATATTCGGCGAAACGCGCGCGGGTGAGCAGCGCATCAGTCACCCCGTTCAGCACACGGCGGCAAGCGTCTTCTCCCTGGCGCAGCAAGCCTTGCGGCGCTTGCTTGGGTGCGACAAAGACGACGACTTCGCCTTTGTCTTCCAGTCGCCCTTCGCGATTGCAGCGCCCTGCTGCCTGCGCAATCGAATCCAACCCGGCGATCGCTCGATAGACGACGGGGAAATCGACATCGACGCCGGCTTCGACCAATTGCGTGCTGACCACACGCGTCGGGATGCCACCTTTCAGACGCGCCTTGATGTCGCGAATGGCGTCCGAGCGGTGCGCGCCGCACATCAATGCCGAGAGGTGCAGTGTGCCTGCGGGCATCTGATTCCACAGTGCGCGGGCGTCTCTTCGGGTATTGACGATGGCTAGGACGGAATCGCGCAGAGCGAGTTCTGCTGCGAATGCGGGCCATTCGGTTGGTAGATGCCAGTCTGTGGGCAGGCGCACATTGACGCGATCAAGTGCCAAGTAAAGCGCGTCCGAATCTTCGATGATCTCGCGCACACAATCCAGCCCGCGCAAGTTCTGTTTCGCGTCGAAGTAACTGCGGGTGGAAAGTGCAGGTTGGGTTGCGGTGGAAAGCACGACCGTCACGCCGTAATGCCGCGTCAACAGATTGAGCACGTCGAGAATGGGTTGCAGGAACTCCGTCGGCAGGAGCTGCGCTTCATCAAGAATCACCACCGAATCGACGAT
This sequence comes from Lysobacterales bacterium, assembly GCA_016718605.1. Lineage (GTDB taxonomy): Bacteria > Pseudomonadota > Gammaproteobacteria > Xanthomonadales > Xanthomonadaceae > Aquimonas. The sequence goes on from JADKCY010000002.1 coordinate 176,653, forward strand.
GTTGTGGAGCTTGCGGCAGCGCGAGGTACGCGCCGCAAACAATGATTCAAAAAACTGCACATTTGTCGTGACGACGATGGGCGCGTCCCAGTTTTCGCAAGCAAGTCGCGATGCGGAGGTTTCCTTGTCCGGCGCGGATTCGGCGTTACTGTGATGCTCGATGACTGCCTCGCCGAAGATTCGGCGAAAAATATCTGCGGTCTGCTCGATGATGCTGGTGTAGGGAATGACATGAATGACACGTCGCTTGCCGAAATGGCGCGCATGTTCGAGTGCGAAGGCCATGCCTGAGAGTGTCTTTCCGCCGCCGGTCGGCACGGTCAGTGAAAACAGACCAGGTTCAAGTGCAGCGGCGACGCGGCACTGGGAAAGGATGCTGGCGCGCAATGCGTTGACGGGAGTCGGAACTGCGTCCGCCGCAAGCTTGCGCATGTGCGTGTCGAACAACGGGGCGAGATCGGCGAGCGTTGGCCACTCATTGCGACGCGTGAATTTTTCCGAATCCATGTAGCGCTCGGTGTCGAGAAAATCCGCATCGACAAGCGCTGAGAACAGCATTCGCACCCACAACGCAAAACCATCCTTGCCGCCAGGAATGATGCTTAGGTCCGGCTTGAAGTCGTCTGCAACCAGAAGATCGGCAGGCGGGGCTGCATCCAGCGATTCGGCGAGTTCGGCTTGGCTTTTCGGGTCGTCGAGTCGCGAATGGAGACTGCCAAACCAGTCCGCCAATCCTGCGTGATGACCCGCAATGAGATAGGCCAAGACACGACCGACGATGCCGAAGCGTTCAATGGCAAGCAAAGCCCCAGCCGTCGAATGGGGCGCTTTACCCGCTTCGCCCTTGATGTGGGCGTCTACCTCGAACTCGAATCCGCTGACCTGTCGGATGTAGTTCTGGAAACGTGGGCGGTATTTGCCCAGATCATGCCACCGCCCGGCGAGTCGCGCCCAGTCAGCGCCGAATTGTTCGGCGAACTCAGCCGCAAGTTCGCCGACACTGCGCAGGTGGTCGGCCAGATCATGCGGTGCGCGCCATTTGCCATTTTCATCGCGAGCGGCGTGCGCAATGAACTCACGTTTTTTCATGACCATCCCCATCATCCCGTTACGCCAAGACGAGCCTGCCACAAGCGCGTCTCAATACGTGAGACACCAAACATCCGATTGGGTGAGTTCACCAAGTCTATCCACTGCAGGAAACGACATGTGGCGCCGATGGATTGGTATTTGAGGCCGATTCGCAATGCGAATTTGCGCGAAATCGGGAAACAATTGCGCACAAAAAAGCCCCATATTTCAGGGGCTTTTTATCTGGATTGGCGGAGAGAGTGGGATTCGAACCCACGGTGGGCGTAAACCCACGGCAGTTTTCAAGACTGCTGCCTTAAACCGCTCGGCCATCTCTCCTGATTTGGGCTGCGCAGGTGCTTTGGCGGCCTGCGAGGGCGCGTAGTCTAGCAGCTTGTCAGCGTTTCTCGGACAGGGGTTGCGCGCTTCGTTGCTGCAGGGCTTGGCGAATGTCGCTTTCGGGCAGGTTGCTGCTGATCTCAACCTGTCCAGTGTCCACCATCTGGCACAGTGTCGGCGTCGTATCGGCGTCGGCGTTTGTCAGCGCATCCGTGGGCAGCCATCCGATCCAGGCGTCGCGCCGCAGCTGCTTGACGAGGTACAGCGCGGTATCGGCATAGTCCACCACTTGTTCCCAGTCAAAACGATCGGGTGCGAGCCGGCACCATGGTAGCGGGGCAAAGCCGATGCTGCAGGTGCGCCGCAAGGTGGGGCCATTTTCCAGCGCGAACGCTTGCTCGGCGAAGGCCAACCGCAGTCGTTCGGCCATCTCGGCAGCCTGCTGACCGTCCATGTCGCGAGCGATGACCAAGAACTCCTCGCCGCCCCAACGTACCAGGTGGTCAGTCGCTCGAAACACCTTGCGCAAGCGTTCCGCGATCTGGCGCAGCACCGCATCGCCAATCGCGTGGCCGTGGGCATCGTTGATGGATTTGAAGTGATCGATATCGATCAGGAACAGCAGCATGTCCCAACTGGGACCGCGGTCAATCCGTTGCTTGGCTTCACTGCGGCGCTGCTGCAAGGCGACTTCGCGCGGCATTTCCTGCATCAGAAAGCGTCGGTTGCGCAGTCCGGTCAGCGGGTCGGTGAGACTGGCTTGTTCGAACTGTCGCGTACGCTCTGCCAGCGCATCGGACAAGGCACGCAACTGCGCCGTCCGCGCCTGAACTTGCGACTCCAAGTCCAAGCGGGCACGTTCCAGAAGTCGGGTGCGCAGCGCGATGACACCAACGATCGCTGCCAGCAAGGCCGCCACCCCGAGAACCGCGGCAAACGAATGCTGCCACCAATGCGGTTCCACTTCGACCGCGATATCCAGCGCGTTGGGAGACCACTGGCCATCTCGATTGCTGCCCTCGATGCGCAAGCGATAGCTGCCCGGTGGCAAGTTGGCATAGGACGCAGTGCGTTGACTCGCGTCCACCACGCGCCTCTCCTCGTCATAGCCTTCCAGGGCATAGCGGTAAATCAGACCCTCGGGTGCGGATAAATCCAGTGCGGCAAACTCCAGCGAAAAACTGCGCTGACCAGGTTGCAAGCGGATCTCGGTGATATCGCCAAGTACCGCCGCCACCTGCCCGTCGATGCGCAGTTCGGTACTCACCAGCGTGGGTTCAAAACGCCACGGCATGAAGCGACTGGGTCGAATCACCAGCAGGCCTTCACTGCCCCCAAACAGCAAACGCTGGTTGTCAAGGCGCGCGTAGGCGCGAAACCACCCTGTACCGAACTGCACGCCGTCAGCCTTGTGGAGCCGATGCATGCGGTCTTCCAGTGGCGCGTAGAGATAGCGATGTGTCCAAATGCGGCCACTGATGTCATCCAGCAAATTGGCACCGAAACTGTCGCCGGCATGACCATGGCGCGCGGAAACGGCATCAAAAATTGCCTCACTGCCGGCCAGCTCACGCAAGCGGTACAGACCGGAGGCGTCCATCCAGACCTCACCCTGTCGATCCACCAGCAAGCCCGCGACATTGCTGGCGATTGCGCCCTGATCGCTGCGCGTGGTCAACGGCGTCAATGCGTCGCCGGCAGAGTCGGCCACGTACAGGCCAAACGCGCTGCCGATCCACCAGCGACCATCGGTGGCCTGCACGAACGCGTTGAAGGAACCGCGCGCCGGACTGCCGTCAACACGCGCCACCCGCCGGATCTGCTGACTGCCGACAAGCAAGCGAAAAGCGCCGTCTCCGGTACCGATCCACAACCCGCCATCCGGGTGCGGCACCAAACGTCGAATCGACGAGCCCTCAAGAAAGGCCTGATTGGCCAGTGACTCCACTGTTTGCTGTCCCGGCCGACGCCGAAAGAACCCGCGATCGGTGGCCAGCCACAAACTGCCATCAGCCGTCTCCGCCACGGCGGACGGCTGCTCACCCGGCACACTGGGCATGTCCGGATCGCTGACATGGTCGGGTGTTGGCAGACGCTCGACGATCTGCAGGCGACTATCCATCCGGACAAAACCATACTGCGCGATTCCCAACCAGACGCCGCCAGCGTGCGCTGGAGCCACGGTAAGCACATTGAACTGTGGCAAACCGAGATCGATCTGTGGTTGCAAGCGGCGTGACAGCAATGCGTCATTCTGCGGATCTACCCGTTGCAGCCCGCCGCCAAAGGTGCCCACCCAGATCCAACCCGAATGATCCAGCCACAGCGCGCGAACATCAGCATTGACCAAACTGAGGCGATCCGTTTGTAGGTGTCGGTGGTTGGCGATCTGCTGCATCGGCTGCTGGGACCACACATCCACCCCGCGCGCGTGGGCAATCCAGACTTCACCATCGGGCGTTTCAACCGCGCTGTTCATCCCATTGCCGTGCCAGCGACGCAACCCGGGCGCGTCCAACGCAATCGGGTCACGCGAGGCACGCAGATCCGAGGGAAGCCTGGCCATGACGCCTTGTTGTGCACCGATCCACAGGTCGCCATTGCGCGCTTCAAAAATATGCCGAATGGTGGTGTTGGAGAACCCCAGCGGATCACCCGGATCGGAAAGCACCAACTCGAAGGTGGCGGCACCCGCGCGCAAGCGACTGAGCCCGTGCCAGCTGCCAATCCATAGCGTGCCATCGCGATCCATGCGCAATGCAGAGATGCGATTGTCGGGAAGACTGCCCGTAACCGCAGGATCCGCGCTGTAGCGCTCCACGGTGCCATTCGGCGCAATCCTGGCGAGGCCGCTGCCCGTTGTCCCCAGCCAAATGCTGCCGTCCGACGCTTCAGCCAATGCGCGAATGGCGCCCTGCGGAACGCTGTCTGGGTCATCCAACTGATGTTGAAACTGCTGCAGCGTTCCCTTTCGGGTATCCAGAACGGAGACGCCATTTGCCTGCGTCCCAATCCACAAGCGCCCGTCGATGCCGACCAGCAAACTGGAGATCTGGGTTGCTGACTCGTTTTCCGCCTCGGGATTAGCGCGTGTGGCCACGCGTTTGAATCGATAGCCGTCGTACCGCACCAAACCGGATGCGGTGCCAATCCACAAAAACCCCTGTCCATCCTGCGCTAGCGCAGTCACCACGCCATCAGGAATCCGTTCGTTGTCACCGATGCTCTCGAATACTGTGGAGAGCACCAGATCTGGCGCTTCGGCGCCCTGCACCACGCCCCCCATGACCAAGCCCAGACACAGCAAGGCGATGCGCCACAGAGTCGTGCGCCTTTGCGGTCTCGCCGAAATTACTGGCATGGCTGGGTGCGTCCGGTGCACATCACGTCCACATTCTTCTCATTTGCTCAATCCTTCGCCAATTCGGCAGGAAGTCGCTCAGCGAGAAAGTCCAGCAAGACCCGTACCGCAGGCAAAACCCCGCGCCGTGTCGGAAACACGGCATGGCAAAGTCCCTGTGGCATGCGCCATTCGGGCAACACCCGCTCCAGCTCGCCGCTACGCAGCAGACTACCGCACACCAGTTCAGGCAACAGGGCAATGCCGTAACCCTGCACCGCCAAGGCACGCAGCAGTGGAAAATCGTGCGCCATCACACGCGGCTCAAAGCTCACGGATTCCTGTTTCGCCCCCGGCCCCTGCAGCACCCAACGCTGCGCACCCGGCTCCTCGCTCATCGACAAACAGGCGTGCGCACTCAAATCTGCGGGGATGCGCGGTCGTCCTTGAATTCGCAGATAGCGTGGGCTGGCGACCAAAAACTCATCGATCTGCCCAAAACTGCGCATGGCGAGACTGCCGTCATCCGTCAAACGTGTGCGCACACGCAAGGCCAAATCGAAACCTTCGTGAATCACATCGACACGGCGATTACTGACGTGCACCTGCAAACGCACTTCAGGATGCCGCGCGAGAAACTCCGGCAACAAGCGCGCCAATTGCTGCTGCGCCAGCGCCACTGGCGCACTCAGGCGCACCAGACCACGCGGCGCGCCGCTCAATTGCTGCACGGTTTCGCGTGCGGCCGCTGCGGCATCCAACATAGTGCGCGCGTGTCGATAGACATCGTTGCCCAACTCGGTGACCGCGAACCGGCGCGTCGAGCGCTGCAACAGGCGCGCGCCGAGGCGCTTCTCCAACGCGCCAACGCGTCGACTCAGGCGCGACTTGGCGATTCCAGTGATTCGCTCCGCTGCTGAAAAGCCCCCGCCTTCCACGACCTGGGCGAAGTAGTACAGATCGTTCAGGTCCTCCACCCACTGCTCCCGATTCGCCGCGGAACCGCTGCGCCCGGCAGCGTACTGCGCAATACTCCCATCCTGCCACCGTGCCTGCCGTCCTTGACGACCCATGATCGATTGCCTGCTGACTCACGCCAATGTCCTGTTGCCCGATCAGATCGCTGCAAACAGCAGCGTTGCCGTGCAATCCGGTCAGATCAGCGCCATCGGTGACGCGGCGAAGCGGCTGGATCACCTGCCTTGCATCAACCTGGACGGCGACTGGCTGCTGCCGGGATTCATTGACCTGCAAGTCAATGGTGGCGGTGGCGTGTTGTTCAACGATGCCCCGTGCGCGCAAACACTGCAGCGCATGCTCGAAGCGCATCGACCGTTTGGCACCACCCGTCTGCTACCGACCCTGATCAGCGCTGATCGGAGGCATATGCAAGCCGCACGCGATGCGGTTCGACAGGCGCAAGCGGATGGCGCGCAGGGTGTGCTTGGCCTGCATCTGGAAGGCCCATTCCTGAGCCCCGAACGGCGTGGCGTGCACGATGCGCGATACTTCCGCGCGCTGCGTGATGAGGATCTCGACTGGCTCGCGGCTGCTGATTGCGGTTGTCTGATGCTGACCTTGGCACCCGAGTGTCAAAGCGTCGAGCGCATCGCGCAGTTGGCGGCGATGGGAGTGATCGTCATGCTCGGCCACTCGGCCGCCGATACGGAAACGACCCACGCCGCACTGCATGCGGGCGCACGCGGGTTTACCCATTTGTTCAATGCGATGCCGCCTTGGCTGGGTCGCGCGCCGGGCGTTTTGGGCGCAGCCCTGCTAGACGATGGCAGTCATGTCGGACTGATTGTCGATGGCCACCACTTGCATCCTGCAAGCATTGCCTTGGCGCTGCGTTGCAAACCGCGCGGACGTTGCTTTCTGGTGACCGACGCGATGTCCACGGTCGGTAGCGATCAACGGGAGTTCCGCTTGGGCGAGCACACGGTGCGCCTTCAGGAGGGTTGCCTGCGGACCGAGGACGGCACTCTGGCGGGCTCGGCCTTGGACATGATCAGCGCGGTGCGTCGCTGTATCGAACAGCACGGAATCGCTCCCGAAGACGCATTCCGCATGGCCTCGACCTGGCCCGCAGACCTACTGGGCCGCTCCGACTTGGGCCGCATCGCTGTTGGCGCCAGCGCGGATTTGTTGCGGCTCTCGCCCGACCTGCGAGTCAAAGCGACTTGGCTCGCAGGTGAAATGCAGACGCATTCCTGATCAGGCAATCCGTGCCTGTCCGCCCATGTATCGTTGCAAGACCTCAGGCACCGTGATCGAACCATCGGCGTTCTGATAGTTCTCCATCACCGCAATCAGGCAACGTCCAACCGCCACACCCGAACCATTCAAGGTGTGCAGCGGCTCCGGCTTGCCGGTTTCCGGATTGCGCCAGCGTGCCTGCATGCGACGCGCCTGGAAATCACCGCAGTTCGAGCAGGAGGAAATTTCGCGATAACAGTTCTGCGAGGGCAGCCAGACTTCCAGATCAAAGGTCTTGATCGCCGAGAAACCCATGTCACCCGAGCACAGCAGCATGCGGCGATACGGCAGACCGAGCTTCTCCAGCACCACCTCAGCGCAGCGCGTCATGCGTTGATGCTCGGCGTCGCTTTCGTGCGGGCGTGCCATCGACACCAGTTCGACCTTTTCGAACTGATGCTGACGGATCATGCCGCGCACATCGCGGCCATAGCTGCCTGCCTCGGCGCGAAAGCACATCGAATGGGCGGTCATGCGCATAGGCAACTCTGCATCCTCGACAATGCTGTCGCGGACGATATTGGTCAGCGGCACTTCCGAGGTGGGAATCAGATAACGCGGGCTGTCGCCGATCGGCGCCTTGAACAAGTCTTCCTCGAACTTCGGCAATTGTCCGGTACCACGCATGCTGTCGGCGTTCACCAGCAGCGGGACATTGCATTCCAGATAGCCGTGTTCGACGGTGTGCAGATCGAGCATGAACTGCGCCAGTGCACGATGCAGACGCGCCAATTCACCACGCAGCACGGTGAACCGCGCGCCCGACAGCTTGGCGGCGGTATCGCCGTCCAGCCAGCCTTTGCGCGCCCCGAGGTCGACATGGTCCTTGACCGCGAAGTCAAAGCTGCGCGGGCTGCCCCAGCGATGCTGCTCGACGTTACCGTGTTCGTCCTTGCCGATCGGCACCTCATCGCGTGGCAGGTTCGGAATGCCCAGCGCCAGCAGTTCAAGGTCGAGCTTGAGCACATCAAGGCGTGCTTCGCTGGCCTTCAGTTCATCCGCGATGGCAGCGACCTCAGCCATCAGCGCGACGGTGTCCTCGCCCTTGGCCTTGGCCACCCCAATCGACTTCGAGCGCGTATTGCGCAGGTTCTGCAACTCCTGCGTACGGGTCTGAATCTGCTTGCGCTCGGCTTCCAATGCCTCCAGCGCCACCACGTCTAAAGAGTACGCACGAGTCGCCTGCAGGCGTTGCGCGGTGTCGGCCAATTGGCCACGAAGCAGGGCGGGATCAAGCATGAGGGCATTCCAGACAAGCAAAGCGGCGATTATCGCCGTCGCGTCCGCTTCGCCGCAATGCAGCAGACGCGCCGCCGCGCGCCTGCTGCGTGCCAGTCGCGACGCTCAGCGACGCATCACCCAACGAATTGCCATGGCCGCCAACACCCAGCCAATCCACTGTTCCACAAGGTTGGCCAAGGCAAAGTCCAGCGGAAAGCGATACCAGTTGACGAAGGGCCCAAGCGTTCCCAACCAAGCGAACACACTGACCGCCGTCGCCACGGTCATCGCGCGTCCCAGCGTGCCACCCACCGCGACGACCAGCCAAACCAGCAAGCCCGCAGCCAGCGTGTCTCCCAGCCATTGCAGACCAAGCTGGGCACCCATGTCGGTGGCATCGCGACCGATCGGTTGATAGATCACCAATGCATAGGGATTGGTCTTGGTGCGCAGGGCGTACTCGGCCATGGCAGCTTCATCAGCCATCTTTGCGGAATCCATCCACGGCAGGAAGTACACCCCCTGTTGCGCAGGCAATCCAGACTGCAAGGCAGTCAACAGCAATTTCTCGTCCGTCGGCTGCCCCATGCCGATCTCGCCCAAGGGCAACACTGTATGGGCCAGAAAACCCCAAAAAAACATCACCAGTCCGCCCAGCAATGCGCCCAGCAGATATCGCTTCATTGTCGTTACTCCCCAAGCGTGCCCCTCCAGGCACACACGCAGCATACGCCGCGACAATCTTCGCTCAACGCTGCGGCGCGTCACCCAGTGCGCAAGCGGCATCGAAGCACGCACAATCGCGTCCATTCTGCTTGGCACGATAGAGCTGTTGATCCGCACGTTCCAACCAGCCTATGGCGTCTTCATCGGGCGGTGATCGCAACATCGACACGCCGATACTCAGCGTGACTTGAGCATCCTCTGCAATGCCGTGGTGCGGCAGGTTAAGGCGCTGCATGGCGGCGCGCAGGCGAATCACCCATTCGCGCAAACCATCGCCCTCCAGCGGCAAAATCACGGCGAACTCTTCACCACCGATGCGCGCCAGTAACTGGGTTTCATCGAGCTGGCGCGAAAGCACGCGGGCGACGGCGGCCAGTGCACCATCGCCGGCAGGGTGTCCGTAATGATCGTTGTAGCGCTTGAAGTGATCGATATCGATCAGCACAAGGCAGCACGCGGTGCCATCTCCGCGCTCCAGTCGTTGCCAATGTTGCGCCAGACTCTCTTCAAATCCGCGCCGATTCAGCACCGAGGTCAGCGCATCGGTGCGCGCCAAACGTGCGAGATCCTGATTCGCTTTGGCCAAGGCGAGGGTTCGCGTAGCGACCTCGCGTTTGAGCTCGTCCGCGCGCCGTTGCAAGCGATTGACACGCCAACTGATCACGCGAAGCGCCAGCCACAACAAACTGCCAAACAATCCGCTCAGCAACAACGCCAAACCCCACCATGTCTCCCACCAGCGCGCTGCGATATTCAGTTCGAGATGCGCCGTCGGCGGGCTCAGACTGCCGTCCAAGACTTGCACTTCGATGCGGTAGTGCTGCGCTGGCAAGCGTGGCAGCGAGAAATCCCGCGAGCGCGTTGGCGCAGACCAGTCCGGCTGTATTGGCAGAACCCGGGTTCGAAAGCGCAGACCGCGATAGGCCGCCACCGGCGGCAAGCTGTAGGTCAGATTCACATCACGAATGCCGGCCGGCAAATGCAGATTGTCCTGTAACGACCACTCCCGCCCACCCGCCCGCAAGCGATCCCAGTGGATTCGCATGGGTACCGGTTCATGCCCGGCACTGTCCAGATTCATCCGCGCGACACCCGCCGAGGTTGCGAGCCACAGTTCATCCGCCAGCACCAAGAGACTGGGCTGACCCGGATTGACGCTCTTTGCCGAACGCAAGCCATCGCGACGGTCAAACCGGCGCACGGTGGAAAGCCAATCCCCGGGAACTGCGGATGTCAGCGCTTGCCGACTGATCCGGAACAAGCCGACATAGCTGCTGATCCAGATCTGCCCGAATCGATCCTCTGCCCAATCGCTCAGATTCTCGTCGGTCAGTCCCTCGGCTTGGCCGAAGTGATCGATCTGATCGCCGCGTACCCGATACAGGCCACGACTGAGTACCCAGAGCGTGCCATCGCGATCTTCATGCACGTGGCGGACATCTTCGGGGGTGACTTGGCGCTGCCAGCGTACGATGGCCGTTTGGTCTTGGAGGTCGATACGCAGCAGTGCACCGTTGTCCATGCCAACCCAGACGCCGCCCTGCATCGCCGCCACCACGCTGCGGATGCGGCGATCCTGCATGGCTTCGAAAGGTGTCTCAACGCGATGCAGTCTGCGCGCGTCATCAAGCCAGGCGAGGCCGAAATCGCCAGCCAGCCACAGACGCGCCTGGGTATCCAAGGCAAGACTGGAAATGTTGCTTTCCAGTGCCATCGGTACCGGCTCGAGCGCTTCAAACTGATAGCGATGCAGTCCTTGATCGGAAGCGATCCAAAGCGCATCGCCCTGCGGCTGTAGCGCAATGACGCGACCCACCTGTGTGCTGATCGCAGAAAGGGGAACGATCGGCCCGTCTGCAGAAAGCCGACTCAAGCCGCCCAGACCTCCGACCCACACGCCGGCATCGGCTGCCGGTGCGAGCGCATGGACAAATTCATTCGGCAAACCCTGATCCTGACCAAACACCTGAAGGACTGGCGCGGCCACACGGCAAATACCCGCCCCTTCGGTTGCCAGCCAGAGTTCACCGTGCGGTGATTCACTGATTCGATAGACCGTACTCGCAAGCAAGCCCTCGGGTGTACCGAATTGTCGCCAACTGCCGTCCGGCTCGAGTCGTTGCAGGCCCGCTCCAGCAGTCGCGACCCACCAGCGACCGAGTCGGTCGCGATGCACGTCGCGCACGTTCCAACGGGCGCTCCCAGAGACTTGGCTTGCACGCTGGGTCTGCGCATCGAGACGCCAAAGCCCATCGTGACTGCCGATCCACCAGATGCCCGGCGCTTCTTCTGCCAAGCTCGCCAGTTGCGCGGCGGGCAAACCCTGGCGCGAATCCCACACCCTCGCAGACAGCATTGCGTCCTGCTGGCGTGGATCACGCCGCAGCTCTATCAGACCCTGATCGCGTAACCACAGCACTTGTTGTGCATCCACATGAAGGCGGCGATCACTGCCCAGCGGGTAACCCGCATGCGCGCGCTTGCCCCAATCTGACGCAACAGCATCATTCGGGCGCCGATACAAACCCTCAGTGCCTGCCAACCAAAGCGCATCGGCATCGGCCGCCAGCACCGCAACTTCCGCCAGCGGTACAGGGGGTGACAGCGTCGTCAACGCATCGTTATGCCAGCGCACGACACTCGTTGATGTCGAGAACCATGCGCTGCCATCCGCAGCGAACACGGGCGCATGAGTTCCTTTGATCGCTGCGAAGGCCACACCAAGCGCATCGGGGGCATCGAACTGTTCGCCATCAAACCGCCCCATGACGCGATAGCCACCAGCCCACGGATAGCCATTCGGATCTACCTTCACATCGAAGGCCGCATCCAGCAATAGTCCATGCTCCAGTCCAAAGCACTGCACCCGCTCGAGCGCCGCTGGGAGTGCCTCCACGCGGGCAGCGAACCACATGCCCACCAGCATCCACAGCCCACGCGAAAGGACGGCGCGCATCGGATCAGGACAGCAACCACTGGTGCCCAGCGCGCCATCCGGCCCACACCGCGAGCAGTCCACCGAACAGGCTTGCCAGCAGGTAGCCGCTCAACAACCAGGGTCGGCCAGTCTCGTGCCACAGCAACAACACATCGATCATCATGGCCGAAAAAGTGGTAAATCCGCCCAGCACACCAACCATCAGCAAAGCGCGCAACCAGAGGGTTTCCTCGGGTCGCGGCAGCAGCCAAACCACCAACAGACCGGCACAGAATGCACCCAACAAATTGACGCCCAAGGTGCCCCAGGGAAACCCGGTACCCAGTTGCCGCAATAGCCAACCCCCAAGCACAAAGCGCAGCCCAGAACCCAAAGCACCACCCGCCATCACCAAGGCCAATTGTGTCCAGAAGCCCATCATTCGCCCCTCGCCTTGGCGCGCTCGGCGCGCAGGGCGTCGAGCTTTTGTTTGATCTGCAATTCCATGCCGCGCGACACCGGTTGGTAGTACACGCGCTCACCCAGAGCATCAGGAAAGCCGCGCTGATCCAGCGCGACCCCGCCATCCATATCGTGATCGTATTGATAGTCGGCGCCATAGCCGAGCGACTTCATCAATTGGGTCGGCGCATTGCGCAGATGCAGTGGCACCTCGTCGGTACCCAGTGTCCGTACATCCGCCTGCGCCGCTTTGTAGGCCACGTACCCTGCATTGCTTTTGGCCGCACTGGCCATGAACAGGGTGAGTTGCGCCAAGGCCAGCTCACCCTCGGGGCTACCCAGTCGCTCGAAGGTATCCCAGGCCGCCAGTGCCATCTGCTGGGCACGCGGATCGGCCAATCCAATGTCTTCGATACTCATACGCAACAGACGACGCATCAGATAGCTGGGATCGCAGCCACCATCCAGCATGCGGCACAACCAATACAGCGCGGCATCGGGATTGGAACTGCGCACGCATTTGTGCAGCGCCGATATCTGGTCGTAGAACTGCTCACCGCCTTTGTCGAAACGCCGGGTACGATCCGCCAGCACTTGCAACAGCGTCGCTTCGGTAATCCGCCCCGCATCATCCTGGGCCAACTCGGCGGCAATCTCTAGCAAGGTCAGCGCGCGCCGCACGTCGCCGTCCGCGGCCTGGGCGATCTGGCTCAGCAGGTCGGGCGCCACCGAGATCGCCATGCCAGCCAAGCCACGTTCGCCATCCGACAAGGCACGCCGCAAAGCGTCCTCGATGTGGACAATCGCCACCGGCTCCAGAACATGCACACGACAGCGCGACAGCAGTGCCGAGTTCAACTCAAAGCTCGGGTTCTCGGTCGTGGCGCCAACAAACACGATGCTGCCACGCTCGATATGCGGCAGGAAGGCATCCTGCTGCGCCTTGTTGAAACGATGCACTTCATCCACAAACAGTACCGTACGTTCACCAGTCTCGAAGCGCGCCTGCGCCTCGGCCAACACCCGTCGCACCTCCGGCAAGCCGGACAGCACCGCCGAGATCGCCTCGAAACGCGCCTCTGCATAATGTGCGAGCAGCAAGGCCAGCGTGGTTTTCCCGCACCCTGGCGGCCCCCATAGAATCATTGAATGCACACGACCGGATTCCACCGCGCGGCGAAAGGCGCTGTCTGCCGCGAGCAGGCGTGTCTGCCCAACCATCTCCGCCAGCACACGCGGGCGCATGCGTTCTGCCAAGGGCCGCAATTCGGCGGACGCAGCAGCGAACAGGTTCGGGGTACGCACGCGATCAGGCCTGCGCAGGCTGGGTCGTCGAGTCCTGAGCGGCAACCGGCGCGGCGCGCTGATAGGCCGCGACATCAAGCAGGCCGGTCTCACGCGCCACCAGGACGGGTACCAGCATCTGTCCGGTGACATTGGTCATCGTGCGCATCATGTCGATGACGCGATCAATGGCGACGATGTAGGCAATGCCTTCCAGAGGCAACCCCGCCGCACTCAACACCAAGGTGACCATTACGATGGCTGTGCCAGGTACACCAGCAGTACCGAAGCTGCCCAGTACCGACGCCAGCAGAATCACGAAATACTGCGATAACGTCAGATCAATCTGGAAATACTGCGCCACAAACAGCGCGGTCACTGCGGGATAGATCGCACCGCAACCGTCCATCTTGATGCTGGCACCCAGCGGCACGGCAAAAGCAGCGTAGTCGCGGTTCACACCCAGATTGTCGCTGATCGCGCGCATGGCGGCAGGCATTGAGGCAAAGCTTGATGACGTCGCGAAGGCTACCTGCATTGCACCCGCCGCACCCTTGAAAAAGCGCAGTGGATTCAGCCCATGCAAGATCAACAAACCGCCATACACCAACACGATCTGCACACCACAAGCCACGAAGATCGCGAGCACGAACCAGCCCAGGGGCAGCAGGCGTTCAAACCCATAGCTACCCACCAATGCGGCAATCAGGCCAAAGGTGCCGAGGGGTGTCATCTCCAGAACAAAGCGAGTGACCTGAATCATGGCCTCGCTCGCTTCGGCCGCCAAAGCGCGCAAATGGGTCGTTTTGTCACCCAGTTTGACCAAGGCGAAACCAAGCAGTCCGGCAAAAAAGATCACCTGCAGAATCTTGCCCTCGGCCAGTGCCAAAAACGGGTTGCTAGGCACCACGTCCAGCACCACCTGGATCGGGCTTGGCAGCACCTTTGGCACATAGTCACTCGCCGCAGTCAATTCACCCAAGCCCACGCCGGGCTGCAGGAATGTTGCGGTCGCCAGGCCGACGATCACCGCCAGTGCTGCCGTGAGCGCAAACCACAAAAAGGTGCGGCCAGACAGCGCCATCACGCTGCCCTGCCCATGCAAACGCGCAATCGCCGACAGCACGGCAAAAAACACCAGCGGCGTGGCGATCATCTTGATGAGCGTGATGTACAGCGTGCCGAGCGGACCCAACCAGAGCTGCGCGCCCGGTCCGATCAGCCATCCAACCAATGCGCCAAAGACAAACCCGCCCGCGACACGCTTCCAGAACGCGATGCTCAGCCAGCCCTGAATGATGGCAGTGATCACATACCCCTCAGAACGGCTTGCCGATCACGAGATAAATCGCCCCCAAGGCGAGAAAAACAGGCAACTCATTGAACCAGCGCAGGGCTTTTGAACTGGGCAATACACCACCCGCTTCCGCACGCTTCATCCAGCGCGCTGTGAACAGGTAGTAACCGAACAGGCCAGCGACCAAGGTCAATTTGGCATGCAGCCAACCGCCCGAGACCACCAAAGGCCAAGCCGCTGGACTGAGACGATAGCCCAGCCAAAGCAGCAGGCCAAACACCAGCATCAAACCGAACATGACATGGCCAAACACGTATAGCCGACGCCCCATCAGAAACAGACGCTCGCGCACGGCAGGCTGACTTCCGGCTTCAGCGACATTGACCAGAATGCGAGGCAGATAAAACACTGCCGCCATCCAGGCAATCACGAACAGCAGATGCAAGGTCTTGGTCCAGACGTAGATCACGAAAAACTCCCCCGGCAAACATCGTCACCTGCGACACCACGCCGCAAGTCTTCGCTATGGATCACTTCTTTTTGCGCACGTACAACACCAGACTGTGTTCGACGATGTCGTAACCATGTCGTTCCGCAATGACATGCTGCAGCCGCTCGATTTCATCGCTGGTGAACTCCACCACTTTGCCGGTATCCACATCCACCATATGATCGTGATGCGCGCCGCGATCGAGCTCAAATACCGCTTGACCACCTTCGAAGTTGTGCTTGATCACCAGACCAGCCGCCTCGAACTGGGTCAACACACGATAGACCGTCGCCAAGCCGATATCGTCATTGTTGTCGAGCAACAGACGGTAGATGTCCTCTGCCGTCATATGACGCGGACTGGAATTTTCCAGCAACTCCAGAATACGCATGCGCGGCTGGGTAACTTTAAGACCCGCTTTACGCAGATCCTTGGATTCCATGGGCATGGGCAACTCCGTTCCGTGTTGCGATACGCAATCCAACCAAGGCTGAATAGCGGGCGACGCACCGCAGGGTGAAGGGGTCGGTAGTGTATCATCGGCCAGTCCCACTCCCGGATTGATCCCATGCGTTTGACTGCACTCGGCTTGTTTTCTGCGCTCCTTTTCAGCGGCTGCGGCATCATTTACAAAGTCGACGTGTATCAGGGCAACCTGCTGGACGAACGCAATGTCGCTCAGTTGAAAACCGGCATGAGCAAGCGTCAGGTGTTGTCGCTGCTGGGCACCCCAGCAGTTCGCGATCCTTTTCACGCTGCGCGCTGGGACTACGTAGCGACACAATCGCAGCGCGGTTCGGACACCGAAGTGAAGAACCTGAGCCTGATGTTTGACGGCGATACGCTGACCAGCATCGAAGGCGACTACTTCGCCAAGCAGGACGACGAACTCCGCAAGCGTTTGGCACGTTACGGCAACTTGCCCAAAGAAGAACGCAACAAGCGAGGCGGCGGCTGATCCGCGCTTCAACGCTTGGCGCGCTCGCGTCGAACTTCTTTCGGATCGCACAACAACGGCCGATAGATTTCCACCCGGTCGCCGTCCTGCAACACCCGATTCAATGAACAAGCCTGACTGAACACGCCGCAGTCGAGCGGCTTGTTTGCCAGATCCTCAAGACGATCCAGCAAGCCAGATGCAGCGACCGCATCACCCACCGTGCTGCCTGAAGCCAAGACCAGTGGCACCCGCCACACGCGATCAGGCAATGCGTACACCACCTCCACCTGCAAATTGCGCGAATCACTCACGCGTCGCCTCGCGCACAAAATCATCCACCAACCGATCCATCAGCGACTGAAACCCCATGGCCAACGCGGACCCCATCAGCAAGCCGGCGGTCTCGAAGTTCATTTGCAGCTCGACTTTGCAAACCTCATCGGCCAGTGCAATAAAGTCCCAACTGCCCTCCAGCGATTTGAACGGACCCTCTGCCAAACGCAATTCGATCCGTCGTCCCGGCTGCATGCGATTGCGGGTCGAAAACGCCGTCCGCATACCGCCCATTTTGAGATTGAGCCGCGCCAGCATCATGACTTCGCTACGCTCCAAGACTTCAGCCCCCTCGCACCAAGTGAAGCGCTTGGGATAGGCTTCCACCTCGTTGACGAGATCAAACATGTGCGCCGCCGAACGGCGCACCAGCGCGCTTCTGGAAATTTGCGTCATTGGTGGCCTGCATGAGTCCCGCCCGCAAGCACCAAGGCACGCAAGGAAAGGACATGAACAAGAAGAAGAGCAAGGATAGCGGAACCGGCACCATCGCCCTCAACAAGAAGGCACGCTTCGACTACAGCCTGGAAGACCGCTACGAAGCTGGTGTCGCATTACAAGGCTGGGAAGTCAAAGCCCTGCGTGGTGGACGTCTGTCTTTCAACGAGAGCTACGCCATCATCAAAGGCGGCGAGATCTTTTTGTTTGGCACCCTGATCACCCCGCTCGCCTCGGCCTCCACCCACGTGCTGACCGACGACCGACGCACCCGAAAACTGCTGCTGCACCGGCGCGAAATCAACAAGCTGGTCGGTGCCGTTGAACGCGAGGGCTACACGCTGGTACCCACGGCGATGTACTGGAAGAACAACCGCGTCAAAGTCGAAATTGCACTGGCCGAAGGCAAGCAGAGCCACGACAAGCGTGCCGCCATCAAGGACCGCGACTGGGCTCGCGACAAACAACGCGCCATGCGTCGCCACAACCGCGAAGCCTGAACGCCTTCGCTCGAGAATCGACAGGCCGCGAGGGTTTTCCTTGTATCCGCAGCGAACAGCTCCATATACTGCTGTGTCTCTCGGGGGCGACCAGGCTTCGACGGGGGTCGTGAAATCGGAGGTGCGTGTCGAGGGGGCAGCTTTCCTCGTAAATCCAGCGGCAAAACAGCTAGTTGCGAACGACGACAACTACGCACTGGCCGCCTAAATAGGCCAGTCCGTCCCCCATCGGTGCCTGTAACGGCGGATCGGACGGTCATATTTACAGGATCGCTACGGCATGGCTGTCTGTCAGCGTCGAGCTAAAAGGAACAGACTGGTTCGGTGGCGTTCTTTGTGCGCCGTGTTTCCATCGAACAAGATCAAACGGCGTACTACACACGTAGATCCAAAGACGTAATGCCTTCGGACGGGGGTTCGATTCCCCCCGCCTCCACCACTATTGAAGCCCCAACTGTTCTCAGTTGGGGCTTTTTTGCGTCGATTGCTGCTGTCGCGAAACGCGAAAATCAGTCTGCGGATGGCACGTCCGGAAGGATGGCGTTGTGGTAGACCTCTTGCACATCGTCCAGGTCTTCCAGCCATTCCAACAGGTCAAGCAGTTCTTCCATCGCAGCGTCCGGCACACTGACACGGTTTTCCGGACGCATACCGATTTCTGCGCTGAGAGGTTTGATGCCCGCGCTTTCGAGGGCCTTTTTGACGTCTTCGAAGGTGGCGGGTGAACACAGCACGGTGCTCTTGCCGTCGCCGTTCTGAACGTCATCAGCGCCCGCTTCCAATGCGGCTTCGAGCAGCTTTTCTTCGGCATCGGCTGTGGGCGTGGCGACAACAATTTCGCCCAGGCGGTGAAACTGGAAGGCCACCGAGCCTGTCGTGCCCAGATTGCCGCTGTTTTTCGACAGGGCATGGCGCACTTCGGCGACGGTGCGGGTGGTGTTGTCGGTCATGCAGTCGATGATCAATGCGACACCTGATGGGCCATAGCCTTCGTAGCGGACTTCCTGCATGTTGTCCGCACCATCCGCTCCGGAGCCACGTTTGACGGCGCGCTCGATGGTGTCTTTCGACATGTTGGCCGCCAATGCCTTGTCGATGCCGATGCGCAAACGGGCGTTGCCTGCCGGGTCGCCGCCACCGCGCGCCGCGATGGTGATTTCGCGGATCAGTTTGGTGAATACCTTGGCGCGTTTCGCGTCTTCGGCGTTTTTGCGACCTTCAATGCTGGGACCACGACCCATGGGATACCTTCGCTCGTTGTGAGAAAAAACCGACCAGAGGTCGGTCTGGAAATTGGCCTGACGCTACCAGACGAGATCGTCTGGCACCTGATAGCGCGGGTCGGCATAGTCGTCGCTGCCGTCCTGCGCATTGGGATCGACATGCAACACACGTGATCCCGGCATCAGCGCTTCCGCTTGGTCGGCAATGGCCGGTGTCACCAGACAGTATCGCCCACCAGCCTGCACCACGGCCAATTCGCCTGCATTGACGGCGCGAAATTGTTCCTCGGTGACATACACCCGACGAATCTTGCCGCCGCATTCAAAGTGCCGTGGCAGCTCTGCGCTGGGGACGTTGAGCGTGTTGGTTTGCAGCAACGTGTGCAGCTTCTGCCGCGCCTCCTTGCGGCGCTGTGCCTCTGCCTGACGCTCGCGCTCGGCGCGTTGCGCGTCAGCTTTTTCCTGCTGCTGACGCAGTGCGTAGGCACGCGCCAGATCCAACTCTTCGCTGGTATGCACACGCGGACGATCATCTTTGCGTGACGCTGACTTCGATCCAGATGGCTTGCCGTGTTTGCCGGTCTGGGCGGGCCCCTTCCCGGCGACCGCAGGTTTCGGTGGAGCGCTGGGTTTGGCGACGGGGGCTGGCGGCTTGAAGCCCAAACCCATCAGTTGATCACGCAAGGAGCTGCTCATAACGGTTCCACTTTCCGAGATTCAATAGTGCGGCGGCGGTGTTTCGGCGGCCGAGTCGGCGTAAAGCAGGCCACGCAAGGCGCGTAGATCCGCCAGTACCTGCTCCAGACGACGTTCCAAGTTTTCGATGCGCTGCGCCTGATCAACGGCGACCGAGTTCAACTGTTGCACCGTGTCATCCTGAAAAGCGAGGCGCATTTCCAATTCAACGATGCGTTCGACCAGATCGCTCATGCTTTTCCCTCGCGAACTTGCAGCGAGCGTCCGCGGCCAATGCCGTAGTAGGCTAGGCCAGCCGCTTCCACCTGCTGAGGATCGTAGATGTTGCGCCCGTCAAAAATGACGGACTCACGCAATTCCGCTTTGATACGTGCGAAGTCCGGACTCCAGAAGGTCTTCCATTCGGTGATCAGCACCAGCGCATCGGCGCCTTCCAGGACTTCGTAGGGCTCATTGCAGAGCAGCAGATCATCGCGTTCACCAAAAATGCGCCGCGCCTCATGCATGGCCTCCGGATCAAACGCGCGCACTTGCGCACCTTCGGCCCACAGTGCTTCGATCAGTGTGCGGCTCGGCGCTTCCCGCATGTCATCCGTATTCGGCTTGAAAGCAAGGCCCCATAGAGCGATGGTCTTGCCACGCAGATCACCAAAATGCTGCCGCAGGAGCTGGTGCAGCTTGCGCTTCTGATGGTGGTTGACAGCTTCCACGGCACTCAGGATGTGCGCGTCAAAGCCGTTCTGTCTGGCTGTGCGCTCCAACGCCTGGACATCTTTGGGGAAACAACTGCCACCGTAGCCGGCGCCCGGATAGATGAAAGAAAAACCGATTCGCGGATCGGAGCCGATCCCCAGTCGTACCTTTTCGATATCCGCACCGAGACGTTCGGCCAGATTCGCCATCTCGTTCATGAAACTAATCTTGGTCGCCAACATGGCGTTGGCGGCGTACTTGGTCAGCTCGGCCGAACGCAGATCCATGGCGACAATGCGTTCGTGATTTCGATTGAACGGCGCGTACAGCGCCTTGAGTTTGTTGACCGCCTCCACCGACTCGGTGCCGATGATGATGCGATCCGGGCGCATGCAGTCTTTGACCGCGTCGCCTTCCTTGAGAAATTCGGGATTGGAGGCAACTTCAAAAGCCACCATGACACCGCGTTTGGACAGCGCCGCCGAAACCTCGGCACGCACTCGGTCCGCGGTTCCTACCGGCACCGTCGACTTGGTGACCACCAACGCCGGTCGCTGCAAGTGTTCACCGATGGTTCGTGCCACCGCCAGGACGTGGCGAAGATCGGCGCTGCCATCTTCATCAGGTGGAGTACCGACGGCAATGAACAGGATGTCTGCATGTGCCACGGCCACTGCCGCATCCGTCGTGAAGTCGAGTCGCCCGCTGCGCTGATTGGCCAGCACCATGTCTTCCAAACCGGGTTCGTAGATCGGAATACGGCCTTCTTTCAGACCATCGATCTTGGCGACATCCACGTCCACGCACAGCACATGATTGCCGACTTCGGCCAGACAGGTCCCGGTGACCAAGCCAACGTAGCCGGTACCAAACAGGGTGACTTTCATGGGATTTCGACTCGAAAATTGGCGAATCGCCGCAACCAACAAGCTTGCCTTCTCAAGATGACAACGGCCGACAGGTTGCCCTGTCGGCCGCAGACCGTCAGCGATGGCGGCGAACTGCAGGCAGCTTACTGAGCTGCAGGCGCAGGCGCGGCAGCACCCGGTGCCACGATCTCCAGCAACTCGACTTCAAACTTGAGGGTCGAGTTCGGGCCGATCGGGCTGCCCGGCATGGCGCGGTCGCCATAGGCCAACTCGGACGGAATCCACAGCGTGTACTTGGAACCGACCGGCATCAACTGCAGTGCTTCGGTCCAACCAGGAATGACCGCATTCAGGGCGAACTGGGCCGGCTGGCCGCGATCCACCGAACTGTCAAACTTGGTGCCATCCAACAAGGTGCCGGTGTAGTGAACCTTGACCGTGTCGGTAACAGCAGGCTTGGCACCAGTACCTTCGGTGACAACCACGTACTGCAGTCCGGATTCGGTGGTCTTCACACCATCCTTAGACTTGTTCGCGGCCAGAAAGGCTTCGCCATCGGCCTTGTTCTTGGTGGCCGCTGCTTGCATGTCGGCTTCGCGCTTAGCCTGCATCTTCTGCTGGAAAGCCTGCTGAACCTGCATGGCTTCTTCTTGCGAAATAGCTGGCTCTGCACCCGACAGGGCAGCTTCCATACCCTTCACGACGACCGAAAGATCCACTTCTTCTTTGATCGGACCCATCGAGCCGCCAATCTGCAGACCAATGACGTAGCTGATCTTGTCTTTTTCAGTGGTCAGGGTGGTTTCTGCCTGCGCGAAGGTCGACACGCCAAAGGTGGCGGCCGCTGCAGCGGCAAGCAAGGTGATGCGCAACGAGTGCTTCATGATGTCTCCGAAATGGGGAACCGTAAGTCCGACGGCGGCGGGGGCGATATTGTGGGACGACCCATGCGGGCACGCAACGCCGGGCGCCTAGACCGTCTGCAGCGGGTTTAGTTCCACGAACTGCCAAATCCGCGTGCAAGGCCCGCTTCGCCCACCAAACCAACCATCCACGCAGGTATTCAATCGGACGAAGATTCGCTCAGCAATTGCTCAATCTGCGCAACCATCTCCGCGTCATCAGGCTTGGTACGGCTACCGAACGTCCCAACCACCTGGCCGTTCCGATTGATCAGGTACTTGTGAAAGTTCCAGGCCGGTGCATCATCGGTGGCTTGAATCAGACGCGCATAAAACGGGTTGGCTCCATCGCCTTTTACGGAGGTCTTTTCAAACATCGGAAACTTCACGCCATAGGTCAACGTGCAGAATTCCTGAATCTTGCCCTCGTCTTCATATTCCTGATTCATGAAATCGCCCGAGGGAAACCCCAGCACGGCAAAGCCGCGCTCGGACAACCGCGCATGCAGGGCTTCCAAACCTTCAAACTGTGGCGTGAAACCGCACTTGCTGGCGGTATTAACGACCAGCAGCACCTTGCCTTCGTAGGCTTCACACAAATGCACGGGTTCGCGATCCTTGCCCGCCAGCGGTCGGAAACTGACATCCAGAAGGGGCGCACAGGCGGCCAGAGCCACAGACGCATTCAACCAAAGGCCCAAGGCCAGACTGGCAGAGACCATCACACCACGCATTGCCATGAACTCACCTCGTTCGGTTTTGGATCGGCAGAGTGCCGCTTGCTTCAAGACCAATACAGAGTACAGGTGACGAGTCAGCAAACGGTGAAGTCAGGAAAGTGACCGACTGGCGATGCTGGCCAAGGCCCAACCCATTTCAGGACAGACGCTCAATCAAGTCGCAAGCGAGTCTGCGGATCAAACCAGTGCCAGTTCGACGCGCTGAGTCCCAATTCGATCACCTCATCAACCGTTGGGGACATCGCCGCAAACTGCTCGGGCGAGACGCGGGCCACGCCCGACTGACCGCTACAATTGAAGTGCAGAAATACCTCGTTGCCGACCGGCTCTACGGTTTCCAGTACGGCCTGCAGCCGATAGTGATCCATTGCGGAAGCTGGCCGCAGGTGTTCCGGACGGATTCCCAGCACCGCCGCGTCGCCGTCAGCATGCGCCACCGTTCGTGCGATGCGCAGTTTGCCGTCCGTCTTGTCGACCGCCGCAGGCAGCACCCAATCCGCACCGTCGCTGCGCATCTGCCAGAGGTTCATTCCCGGACTGCCGATGAAGCCAGCAACGAAGGTATTGGCTGGCCGGTTGTAAAGCGCCATCGGCGTGTCAATTTGCTGGATCACGCCATCGCGCAGAACCACGATGCGCTGGCCCAGCGTCATGGCCTCGATCTGATCATGAGTCACGTAGATCATGGTTGCGCCCAACCTGCGATGCAGACGGGATATTTCGGCGCGCATGCTGCCGCGCAAACGCGCATCGAGATTGGACAAGGGCTCGTCGAGCAAAAACACCTTCGGATGTCGCACCAACGCGCGTCCCAATGCGACGCGCTGCCGCTGGCCACCGGATAGCTGCTTCGGCAGACGGTGCAGCAGATCCGTCAACTCCAACATAGCGGCAGCTTCGGCGATGCGTGCCTGCCAGTCCGCTTTCGACAAGCCGCGTAGTTTCAATCCAAAGGCAAGGTTGTCCGCCACAGTCATGTGCGGATAGAGCGCGTAGTTCTGGAAGACCATGGCGATGTCGCGCGCTTTGGGTGCCAGTTCATTAACTCTTGCACCGTCGATGCACAACTCGCCTGAGGTGATCGATTCGAGGCCCGCAATCATCCGCAATAGTGTCGACTTGCCACATCCAGACGGACCAACCAGTACCAGAAGTTCCCCATCGGCAACATCGAAGCTGGCGCCCTGCACGGCCACCTGGCCCTTGTCATAACACTTGCGTATCTGTCGCAACGACACACTCGCCATGTGCACCTCTCTCCCGTTCAAAAAAGCGCACGACCTCTGCAGGGCACTGGGTTCAACCTAAAGCCAGTCTTCGACGGCTGCCATGCCTGTCGTTGCGGCTATGCAACATCGATCCCTGCTGCAAACCGCGTTGCGCTTGGGTATTCTGCCATGTAAACGTTTCCATGAAAGCGCCAGTAGCACCACCCGATGTCTGACCAGCTGTAAACCACACTTTGCTCACGCCCTACCGATGAGGTCGCCCACAATGTCGAAACTGCCACCCTTTCCTGCCAACTTCTTGTGGGGTACGGCAACCTCGGCCTATCAGATCGAAGGGTCTCCGCTGGCTGATGGCGCGGGTCCGAGCATCTGGCAGCGCTTTGCGCATACTCCCAAGATGATGGTGAACGGCGACACCGGCGATGTTGCCTGTGATCACTACCGTCGCTACAAGGAAGACGTGGCCTTGATGCGCGAACTTGGCATGAAGTCCTACCGCTTCAGCATCGCCTGGAGTCGCATATTTCCCGAGGGCAAAGGGCGTGTAAATCCAGCCGGACTCGACTTCTATTCGCGTCTTGTCGACGAATTGTTGGCTGCGGGTATCGAACCGATGGCAACGCTGTATCACTGGGACTTGCCCGCCGCACTCGACGACCGGGGTGGCTGGCTGAATCCGGATATCGCTGAGTGGTTTGGTGATTACGCAGCCACGATGTTCCGCGCGCTCGATGGCCGCGTGAAGCTATGGGCCACGCTCAATGAGCCTTGGGTCGTCACCGATGGCGGCTATCTGCACGGCGCACTGGCGCCCGGTCATCGCAACTACTTTGAGGCTCCGATCGCCTCGCATCATCTGATGCGCTCGCATGGTCGCGCGGTGCAGGTGTATCGGGCCGAGGGCAAGCACCAGATCGGCCTAGTGGTGAATCTCGAACCCAAGTATCCCGCCAGCCAATCCGAACAGGATCTGGCCGCGCTGCGACGCGCCGATGCCTACATGAATCGGCAATACCTCGACCCCGCCGTGCATGGTCGCTATCCCGAGGAAATGAAAGAGATCTTTGGCTCGGCATGGCCGGAGTGGCCGGCCGAAGATTTCGCGTTGATCCGTCAGCCGATGGACTTCATCGGCGTGAACTACTACACCCGCAATGTCACCCGCCATGACGAGCAATCCTGGCCACTCAAAGCGTCACCGGTAAAGCAAACCCAAGCCACGTACACCGAAACCGGTTGGGAGGTCTGTCCACAGGCATTCACCGATGTGCTGGTCTGGGTAAAAAAGCTCTACGGCGACACGCCGATCTACATCACCGAGAACGGCTCGGCCTTCTACGATCCGCCGAATGCGCCGGATGGAAAAATCCACGATCCGCTGCGCATCCACTACCTGCGCAGTCATCTCAACGCGATCCGCGCCGCCATCGCGCAGGGCGTGGATGTGCGCGGCTACTTCGGCTGGTCCTTCCTCGACAATCTGGAGTGGTCCTTGGGCTTCTCGAAGCGCTTCGGCCTGGTGCATGTCAACTTCGAAACCCAGCAACGCACCCCGAAGGACAGCATGCGGCTGTACTCGCGCATCGTCGCCAGCAACGGCACAGTGCTCGACGATGAGGGCGAGTGATGCAAGTCGCGATTGCGTTGCTGAGCGCCGTTCTGTCCATGCAGGGCGCCGATGTCCCCAGTGCGTCGGCCGAGAGTGCTCAGTGGCTGCACCGCGGCGTGCAGGTAGGTACCACCTACTATCCGGTGGCCATCTTTGTTCCAGCGTTACCCGCGCCGAGTGAAGGCTACCCGGTGCTGCTGTTCCTGCACGGATCCGGCGAACGCGGCAGTGATGGCGAGGCCCAGACACGCAGTGGCCTCGGCCCCTATGTGCGTGCGCACGGCGCGGAATTTCCCGCCATCACGGTGTTTCCGCAAGCACCGCTGGATAGCGATTGGTCGGGCGATCAGAGTGCGGCCGCGTTGGCGGCCATCGACCTTGTCGAGCAAGAGTTTCCGGTCGATGCGGATCGCATCTATCTGACGGGCATGTCACGCGGTGGCTATGGGGTGTGGGAAGTGACCTTGCGTGCTCCCGAACGCTTTTCCGCGCTGGTGCCAGTCTGCGCCGGGGTGATACCGCCGCCTGGCCGCGACGACCTGCGCGTGCACGCCCTGCCCGCCAATGGCATCGACCCCTACGCCAGCCTCGCGCAGACCCTGCCGCCAACGCCGGTCTGGCTATTCCATGGGGCGCTCGACAACATCATTCCGCCACACGCCTCGCGACAGACTTTCGCGGCATTGCAAGCGGCGGGACATCCCGTGCAATACACCGAGTTTGCCGATGCCAATCACAATGCCTGGGATGCCGCCTACGCCAGCCCGGCGCTGTGGACATGGCTCTTCGCACAGCGCCGTCATTCGGCGAACTGAA
Organism: Lysobacterales bacterium; assembly: GCA_016718605.1. Lineage (GTDB taxonomy): Bacteria > Pseudomonadota > Gammaproteobacteria > Xanthomonadales > Xanthomonadaceae > Aquimonas. The sequence continues at coordinate 203,047 of JADKCY010000002.1, forward strand.
CACCAGGGCGACGATCGGCACGTCGACTATGCGGCATTGAATCAGGCAGCACTGGCGGCAAAGGTGCGCTGGCGGCGCCCTTCGTCTGCCGAATCACCAGCGCAACTCCAGTGTGGCAGGCAGCGCACGAATCACCCATTCCTGATGTCCATCGCGTGATTCAAGCTCAATTGATGCCTGCGGCGCCGCCAACTTGGCGTGCGGATGGTCAGGTAACCAGAAGCGCAAACCACCCGGCGGCATATCCAGCCCGGCCTCGACATGCAGCATCACCCGACGTTCACCGTGCGCGCGTAGCCAATAGCTCAGCGCCCCCCAAGGTGTGCGCAGTGCCTGAACTCGCACGCCCTCACCCGCTCGCCACGTAGCGCTCACGCCGGCTGCTAACACCATGCTTTGATCCGACTCGCGCTCGTAGGCGAGCATATCCAGCGTGCTGCGAATAAAGTCGGAGGCCACCCAGCCATGCGGCATGTCGCCAATGAAATGCGACTTGCGCGGGTCATGCACCACGACTTCGGCCCATTGATTCCAGGCCACCGGACGTCGATCCGCCATGAAGTACTGCACGGCCTGCTGCGCCTTGTCGACCCAACCGAGCCGCAACAGACTGCCGACCACACGCCATTCGTAGGGCGTGTACAACGTGGAGTCGCTGCGTCCCTCACGACGCGCGACAAAGTGCTGCCAGTAAAGCTCGAAGGTAGCTCGCAAGGCCTCCTGCGGCAGCATGGCAGTCTCACCACCCGGCGCCAGAGCGATCGTAGTCGAAGTCGCGTCGAAGTCACCCCGATCCGCTGCCCCCGGCAAAAAGTTGATTTCATGGTGTTGCATCGCTGCCTGCAGCGACGCGTAAAGATCCTTGCGATACCCATCGCGCGCGTTGCGGATGCGTCCTGCCTCGTCGCGCAAGTCCAATGCGTCGGCAATGTCGACCGCGTCCTTGTAACCCAACAAGCCCCAGAAATTGTCCCAGTACGCGTAGGCTGGCCGGTCGGAATAACCTTCGTGGCTGATCGAAGGTGGCAGCAATCCGAAATAGGCGGATCGGTCTGCGGTCTGGTTGCGCTCACTGCGCTCACTGGCGCGAAGCGCGTCCATGTATTGGATGGCCGCTTTCACGGAAGGCCAGCGCCTGCGCAGTGCGTCCTTGTCGCGATCAAAGCGGAACAGTTCGGCGATCAGGTAGATCAACTCGCCGTGGCTGTCATGCTCGGGTACGGGGTCAGCGCCGCGCGCATCCGCGCAGCAGGGCACTTTGCCGCTGTCGAATTGGAACGGCAGAAACCAGTCGAGAAAGTCCCGCGCGGCGTCCGCATGACCAAGTCGCATCAACGCGCCGGACGTCATCGCACCATCACGAATCCACGAACGGCTGTAGGACCGCGTGCCAGGTTGAATCGCCACGCCATGGCGATTGATCAGAATATGCGCCAGTGCGGTGCGCAAACTGCCACCGATCTCGGGCGCGGCTTCAATATCTACCCGCGTGCGATCCACCAGCGCACGCCATTGTTCTGCCACCGCCCTCTCGCGCGCATCCAGATCGGTCATTCCGCCGAGCGTCACTGATGCACCATCGATTGCTTGCATCGGCAACTGCAGCGCGGTTTCCCAGTGTTCACCGGGTGACAACTTCACGCGATACAGCCACGCACCGCTAGCCAGCGCGGTCGGGTCTTGCAGCGATGTCGATGCGGTCGCGCAGGGGGGTGCGTTGTCTGTCAGGCACGTCGATGCCAAGGCAGGCAGCCAGTCCATCAACGCGCCTTGATCAAAGCCGCGCACCGCGATGACCTGCGCTGGTCGCAGTGCGTGCGCGGCCCAGGCACCATTCACCCGTGCGCTATCCGCCGTCAGCGCCAGTTGCCGCACCTGACTGACGCCTCCGGGCGTATTGAGAAACTGAACCGGCGGATTCACCTGCAACGGACGAAGGGCCAGCGCGAGGACGATCTCCTGCGGCGCTGCGGACACGTTTTGCAGGCGATAGCGCGCCAGCAATTGCGGTTCGCTCGCCTTGCCATCCGCGAAGGCCGTGACCTGCAATGCCAGCGCTTGAGGCAGTTGCCAATGTACGCTGGGGATCGGCAAGTCACCATCGCGCAGACTGTGCGAGATCGTCGCGTCGGACCAGCTCAGCACCCGCCAGCCTGCTGGCTGTGCGACATCTCGGACCATCAGTAGGGGCTCGACCGAGAACGCACCGCGATACGGCTCGATCGCACCATCCTCGGAAAGCAAAGCCTGCGTGCGACCACCCGGGACGCCAAGCACCGTCCAATAGGTCTGTTGACCAGAGAAGCCGCGCGGGTAATGACCGACCGGCGACTCGCTGGCCAAGACCTGCAACATCGAATTGGCGCTCTGCCCAAAGGCGAGATCGCGCACCTGTAACTCGGCAAGCGCATAGCGACCCGCCTGCGGACGCAACAAGTCGAGTCGCAGAAAACGTGCTTCGGACTCACTCAACAGAAGTGGATCGACGCCGCCGTCACCGTCACGCACTGTGCGCGCCTTGCGCCATTCGACCGCATCATCCGAAAGGCTGAGATCGTAGTCGCGCGCACCCTGATTCGGCATCCAACGCAATACCACGCCACCGAACTCGCGCGGCTGCCCCAGATCCAGCAGCAAGCTGGAAGGTGATCCGTCGCTGCTGACCCACGCCGTCTCCAATTTCGCATCCAGCGCGCGCGCCAGGTTGGCCTGCGCGTCAGCGCTTGCGGAGACTTGCCCTGTCTCGACGTTCAGCCACACCGGCACCGGCGGTGGCGGCAACGGCTGTCGCGCCTGCAAACTCAACTGATCCACGCAGACACTGCCGATGCCACCACCACTGCCCGCCGCCACGGTCAGTTCCAGATAGCGCGATTGGCGCAGGTGCCGCTGGCCTGTCGGCCCCCAGGCGAAGTCGATATGGCGACGTTTGTAGCGCTGCAGGGTCCAGTCCTTCGGCACCCGGAACTCGGGCCGACTGACCCACCAGACGTTCTCGCGACTGTCATCCACCAGCTTGAACTGCCAGTGATTCGCACCACCCTGACCGCGCAGAGAGAACCGCAACTCAAAGTCTTGCGGGAAGTCGAGCGGCAGCTCGCGGCGTGCCAGCGCAAAGCCGGACGCGCGACTGAAATCGTAGTCGAGACACATGGCGCGGCCTTGCACACCATCAACCCAGCGCAGCACCGCACCCACTTCGTCCGTTCCTTCCGCGCGCCAGTCAAGCAGCGTGTCGAAATCGTCCAGAAGAATCGTCGGTGCTTCCTCCGCTTCGCTCGCAACAACGAAGGCACCCGGGAACACGCCTATCAGGCTGCAGAGCATGGCACGCAGCCAGTCGTGCCAGTCACCCGGCCGGGAAATGACTCGATTCATTCGCGATCACCCTTTCACGCTGCCAAGCAGCAGTCCCTGCAGGTAGTAGCGTTGCAGAGCGAGAAACAACAGCAGGACCGGCAGCACGGTCAATACAGCCCCGGCCATCATCAGTTCGCTGTCCTGCACATGCTCACGCGCTAGGTTCGACAGCGCTACCGGCAAGGTGTGCAAACCACTGTCGCTGAGTACGATCAGCGGCCACATGAAGTCATTCCAACTGCCGAGAAAGGTGAACGTGGCCAGCGTCACCAGGACCGGTTTGAGCAGGGGCAACACGATCTGCCAAAAGATGCGGAACTCGCCTGCACCATCGATGCGTGCAGCCTCAAGCAGTTCATCAGGAATCCCGCGCGTGTACTGCCGCACCAAAAAAATCCCGAACACGCTGGCCATGGCAGGCACAACAATACCGCCGATACTGTTGACCAGACCCATTTCCTTCAACAACAGGAACAGCGGCATCATTGCGACCTGTGCTGGAATCACCAAGGCACCGAGCAAGCTCTGAAACAGTCGCTCGCGTCCGTGAAACGTCAACTTGGCGAAGGCGTATCCCGCCAACGTGTTGAACAACAACGACAGCAGCGTCACCAGCAGTGCGATCAGCAGGCTATTCAAGGCATAGCTGCCAATGCCCATCCGCGAAAACAACAAGCGGTAGTTGTCCAATGTCGGCGCACTGGGCAGCAAGGGTGGAGGCAGTGAGCTTGCTTCACCTGCTGGCATGAAGGACACCGACAACATCCAAACCAAGGGCGCCAAGCTGGCGACCGCAAAGCCCACCAATGCACCATTGACCAGAACGCCCGCCCAGTCGCTTCGCGAAACCGGCACGCTCATTCGTGGCGACTCCGAAACAGACGAGTGAGTATCAGGGTGACGAACAGCATCAGGGCAAACAAGCTGAAAGCCACCGCTGACGCCATGCCGAGATTCCACCATTTGAAGCCCTCTTCAAACATCAGATAGAGAACGCTCAAGGTGCTCTGAACTGGCCCGCCCTCGGTAATGACATAGGGCTCGGCGAACAACTGAAAATAGCCCGCTGTGGTGAGAATGGCCACCATCATCAACATGGGCTGCAGACTCGGTAAGGTGATGTGTCGGAACTGCTGCCAGCGATTCGCTCCGTCAATGCGCGCAGCTTCGTAAAGGTCTGCGGGAATAGCCTGCAAGCCAGCTAACAGGATGATCATGTTGTAGCCGAAGTTCTTCCAAACCGCGAAGAGGATCAGTGTCGGCATGGCCCAGTGCGGGTCCCCCAACCAGTCCACGGGGTCGATCCCGACACCAGCAAGCACATGGTTGATCCAGCCGTAGCGGGTGTGAAATAGGTAGCGCCAGATCACCGCTACTGCCACCACCGTGGTCACGACAGGTGCAAACAGAGCGGTGCGGAAAAATGCTCTGCAACGCGCGGCGCTATCCTGAAGCAGAACTGCCGCTAGCAGCGAAACACCCATCGAAACCGGCACGCCGACGACGACGAAATACAACGTATTCCCCAAAGCCTGCCAGAACAGTGGCCGTTGCAGTAATTCGAGGTAGTTGGCAAAACCCACCCAGCGCAGGTTGGCCGGATCAGCCAGTGCATAAAGATCGAAGTCAGTCAGGCTCAGCAGCAGAGAAGCTGCCGCTGGCAACAGAAAGAACACCCCGATGACCAGCAATGCAGGGCTGATGAAACACCAGGCAGCGCGACTTGCCGTCATGGACGCTCCTCCATGACTGGACTATCCAGCGAACCGTTCTGCAGCATCCAGCGCCGCTTCTCGAGAATCCGGTCGGTGCGGCGATCAAGCTCATCGGCGGCGCCTGCCACATCCAGTTTGCCGTGCACCAGCAACTCGCCGACAAGGCGCATTTCGGTGGCGATACGCTCCCACTCCGGTACCGCAGGCGGCGGTTTGGCGCGCTCCAGTTGGTCTCGAAATGCCTGCGCGTAGACATCATCTGCCAGACTGGACGTATCCCAACTGCTGCGCCGTGGTGGCATGTCGCCCACGCGTTGATGGAAGGCGCGCTGCACGGCAGGCTCACTGAGATATTCGATCAGTCGCCAAGCCAAGTCCGGCTGCGCAGATTGCCTTGAGATCACCAAGCTGGAACCACCCGCAATGGACGCGCCCGGCCCGTCCGGACCGGGCAGCGGCGCGGTCATCCACGCCGATTGCAATTCGGGCGGCAGACGCTGTTGGAATTCGGCGATGTTCCAGGGACCGGAAATATAGAAGCTGAAGTACCCACGCCCGAATTCCGTCCAAGGATTGGCGATTTGGGTGTTGCTGGCACGAGGCGCATAGCCTAGTTCGAACATCCTGGCGTAGAAGGCCAAGCTACGTTGCAAATCAGGATGTCGAAAATTGCCGTAGCGTCCACCCTCGCGCAGCAGGGGCTCGGCCTGTTGCAGCGACAACGCCAACAGTGGCTCGAACTCATTCAGCGGCAACAGCACGGCATACGCCTGCTCTCCCACCTGCGCCTTGATAGCCGCCTGCATCGTCAGCCACTCGTCCCAGCTCTGTGGCGGATGGTCGAAACCCGCCTTGCGCAACAGATCGCGTCGATAGAACAACAGACGGGTATCGACATACCAAGGCACACCGTAGAGCGTACCGTCCACCACGTTGGTGGCCCAGATGCCAGCAAAGTAATCCTGTTGCACGACAGTCGCGGAGCGGGTCGCCCGAACCTCCAGCGGCAGCAGGGCATTCAACATCGCGAATTCCGGCACCCACGTATTGCCAAGCTGGAGCACATCCGGCAAAGCGTCTGACGCGTATGCGGTCAGCAACTTGGCGTGTGCGGCAGTCCAAGGAAGCTGCTGCAGGGCAACTCGCACACCCGGATGACGCCGCTCGAATTCGGGTATCAGCGCTGCAACTGCCTCAGCCTCACGTCCCATCGCCCAAAATCGCAGCGTCGTGCCCGCAGCGGGCTGGTCCAGCCTGCTGCATCCCGGCACCAGTATCGATAGCAGAATCACCCACAGAAGGCAGCGCTGAAGAAGCCGAATCATCAGCGCTTCGGCTCATCTATGGGTCGGTCCAACCAACCCCCCCGAAAACCTGCACGCTGCAAGCCGCGTCGGACATGTGGATTGCGCCGCATCACCTCCCAGACTCTGCCATTTCGATAGTTGGCAATCATGGTCAGGATGGGCCCCTGATCGATGCCGATGTACTGATCCGCCACCCAACCCCAGCCGGGCACACGACGCCCGACCTGCACCGGCACCGTATCATCGAAGGTCAGATTGAAGGCATCGATGAATCCGTAGTCACCGTAGATGTGGCGACCATGCCGCTTGTGCAACACGCCGACCGAACGCATCACCTCGGCTGGCGCAAATGGCAAAGATCCCAACATCGCGGTCGGCGCGATGGTGCCATCATCGAAGGCGTCTTTCAGGCCTGCGCCGCGCGCCGAGTAGCCGCGGAAGTTTCGCGTGCGACCGTTGTGGTCCTGCGCAACGTGTCCCGGCCCATCACTCGCGGTAAGCCCCCAGACGTAACGGCCATAGCCTTTGAAACCCTCAGGATTGGCAATGGCATAGGCACGCTGCGCCAAGGTCGCGCGCCGGCTGTTTTCGAAGTAGTCGATACCCTTGGCGCGCATGTACTCATCCTGGATGCCCCGAAAGTCGATCCATACATGGCTGTACTGATGTCCGAACATGGGCCCAAATCCAAGATGTTGTTGTCCGTAGTAGCGCCCCCAGCTCTGCGGATACTCGCCCTGCCACTCCGCCCATGCCTCTTCGCCGATGGGATGCGTGGGCGAACCCAGCGCCAGTACGTAAACCAGCATACCTTCGTTGTAGCCCACCCAGTCGTGGCGGATGAAGCCGCTTTCGGGATGCCAGCCCATCGACAACAGGGGTGGACGCACCTGCAGGAAAGTCCAGTCCACACGCTGATAAATGGCTTCGGCCAAGTCGCGAATCGCCTGCTCTTCGGGCTGGTCCTGATCGAACCAAGTCTGTGCAAACAGCACACCGCCAAGCAGGAGCGCGGTGTCGACGGATGACAACTCTACCCAAGGCGCAAAGCGTTCGCCGCTGTCGAGATGCAGGAAGTGGTAGAAAAATCCGTGATATCCGGTCATGCCCTGCGCGCTGCTGCCTTGTGGCGCATCGTGCAGGAAGCGCAACGTCGCCAGCGTGCGCTGTCGCGCTTGATCACGACTGATCCAGCCACGCTCGACACCCAGCGGATACGCCGTCAACGCAAAGCCGACGGCCGCAATACTGGCGAACGGTTCGTCCCACGGCACACGGTCTGGCGCGAGTCCATTGTCGGCGCGGGTTTCCTGCCAGAAATAGTTGAACGTGCGGCGTTCAATGTCGCGCATCAATACTGGCAAACGGTGCACAGCTTCGCTGCGCTGACCGCTTCCTGCATTCCCGGCATGAACGGTCGGGGCCACCGCAATCAGCAGACACAGCAGCAAGCCATTGAGCAGACCGCACGCTATGGTTTTCGTCATCACGCTCTCCACCGGCGCATGGCACGGCGTTAACGCCACGCCCAGACCCTTTGCTGAGCCTGCGCTGCGCAGAAACGCAGCACAGGCTCCCTTGCAATACAACGTCTTACCAGGTGAAGCCCACCGACAACTTCATCGTCCGCGTCGGCAACAGAATCCCCAAACCGTGCGTGCCGAAGTCGGGGTTGGTTTCGCCCGGGCCACCACGCCAGTTGTTGTACTCGTTCCAGTTGCGGTAGTTGAAGACATTCAATACGTCGACGCGGAAGTTCAACCGGTAATCGGCACCGAAGACCAAATCCTTCGACACCGCCAGATCCAACTGTCGACGACCGAAGGTACCGCTTGGCGTGAAGGGGTCGAAGAAGCAGTTGTTCCAGTCAATCGCATCGGCGCAGTTGACCGCCTCGTAGGTGCTGGGCGTTTCCACCGTCGCCTTGGCCGAGAACAGCATTTCCCAAGGACCCTCGACGATACCGGTCGCGACGAGACGGTGACGCGCGATTCCAGTGGAACGCTTCCAGCCGAAGCCTTCGGTATTGGGATAGTCAAACAGGTAGTGCTCATCAGAAGCGGCCGCATTCGAGCGGTTTTCCTTGGCATCGCTGTAGGTATAGGCAAACGTTGCCCCCCATCCTGCCTCCGTGCTGTAGGGTTTCTCCAGCGAGAACAGTAGCGAGTTCAAACGCGTCTCGATGCCATTGTCGGCAAGAATGAGCGTGCCGAATCCGGGCACCCCGAAGCCCCAGGGTTGCCCGCCCCATGTGGTTCCCGTGGGGCGGAAACTACCGTCCGGATAGCGGTTGCCCAAGGTAAACACGATGCCGTCATGACTGCGGACATGCGATAGCGTGATAGCGCTGTTCCACTGACCAAAACTGTTGCGGATACCCAGGCTGAACTGGTCGGAATAGGGCGTCGTCAGATCGTTGGCGATCATGTTGACCTCGCCACCAAGATTCGGGTTAGCAGCCACCAGCGCACGGAGATTTGCCTCATCGAGATACGCGGTATTCCAATCCAAACAGGTTGCACCGCTACACTCATGTCCCGGCGTGTTGAAGTCGAATCCGTAACGCGGGAAGGTTCCCTTGGATTGTTCCAGCGCCAAGTAATCGAACAGGTTGCGGTCATACGAACGACCAGCGCCACCAAACAGCACGCGCGACTCGTCTTCGCTCAAGTCATAGGAAAAGCCGAGGCGCGGCTGCCAGGCGTCCTTGAAGGCATCGCGATTGCTGCCGTTACTGATGTAGTTCTCGATGTCGTAGTCCGTATTCTGGATGTTGGCCCAACCACGCAGCGCAGCCGCCAGATCCGGTCGTGTCACATAGTCGAGGTAGCCGGGTGTCTCTTCGTAGTCCCAGCGCAGACCAAGGTTCAAAGTCAGGCGATCGTTGACCTGCCAGTCATCCTGCAAATAGATACCGAACTGCTTGTTGCGCGAGGTGATGTTGCGATCCGAGATTCCCGGCACGACCGCACCAAACTCAACGCGATACGGCACGCTGGTGCTCTGGCTGATGTCGTAGAAGAACTGCGGGTTGTAGGGCTGCTGTTCGAAGGCATCGACACGCACCGCTTTGTACTTCACACCCGCTTTAATGGTGTGATCGCCTTGCCACGCGAAATCAAAGTACGTCAGGTCATTCTGGAAGCCGATACCGCGCTGTCCCTTGTCCTGAAAGTCCTGTCCACCACCAATATTGAGAATGCCGCGCCGGTCGGCTGTGGTCAGTCGAGATCCGTTGCCCAGAGTCAGCGGTCGCGGATTCCAGTAGGCATCTTCAAAGGTCAGGTGTGCATCATTGAGGAAGCTGGCCCCACTGAACTGATGGCGCAGATCAATGCGCGTTTCATCGTTATCCTTCGAACTGGCGTAGGAGCGTGCATTAGTGCCACCAATGCCAGTAATTTCCGACTCGGTTCGATACTTCGCGGTCAACTCGAAAAGATGCTCATCACCCGGTGCAAACGACAACTTGCCGAAGAACAGATCGAGGTCAAATGGTGAGTTGGTTGGCCCCACCTGGGACGCATACTCGGGAGGCAACTGACTGGCCTGGAAGTTCTCGCCAGGGATGATGTCGCGCGGGGAGAGGATTTCCTTCTTTTCGTAGGTCACGAAGTAGTGCAGGAGATCACGCACAATCGGACCGCCGAAGCTGAAACCGTATTGCTCGTCTTCGGTCTCGGGCTTCACGCCGGAATCGAGTTCACGCGGCGTGGAGGCACGCCAGTTGTCGCTGGTGCGATCATAGAACACGCTGCCTTCGAACTCGTTGCCACCAGAGCGCGTGACGGCGGTCACTGCCGCACTGCTGATCTGGTCGAACTCGGCCTTGTAGTTCTGCGTGATCACCTTGTATTCGGCGATGGCCATTTGCGGGAAGGGGCTACCACGCGAAGAGTCCTGTGAACTGACGCCACCTTTGAGAACGTAGTTCTTCTGACCCACGCCATCAATGAACACATTGATGCCGTTGGAGGATTGCGCACCCGAACGCAACTGGGTGGAACCATCGGCATTCTCGGTGAACTGGACGCCGGGGACGATGTCGGCAAAGGCTAGGAAATTGCGTGAATTCTGCGGCAAAGCGGATATCTGTTCAGGCGTCACATAGGTCGCGATCTCCGAGGTTTTGTTCTCGAACAACGCGGTACCAACCACCTCGATAGTATCCAGCGTTCGCTCACTCGACGCCGCAGCCACCGCGAGATCGAGCGTCGCCGTCTGCCCAACACGCAACGTGATCGTTTGCGAACTGGCTTGCTCCCCTGATCGGGCTTCCACCCGATAGGTGCCAGGCGGTAAACCGGGCACGGCGTACGTGCCATCCGAAGCCGCCTGCACACTGCGCGAGAAGCCAGTCGAGACGTTCGTCAAGGTCACTTCGGTAGCGCCCGATTGCGCGCCTTGCACAACCTGCCCACGCAGGGTCGCCGAGGTACTTTGTGCGAGCACACCGCCACTCACAAGTAGCAGGCAACTAGCCAACGCCGATGCCAACAGCGAGCGCTTCGGTATTGATGTTTTCATGTAACGGGTTTGAACCAACGAGTTTGATGCCATGACTTCCTCCCAAGGGACTTTCGGGGTTTCTTGTGGTGTTGTTGTTATCTGTTTCGACGGCAGAACAAAGCGCTTTCCAAGGCGCGAACAAGAGCGGTGTCAATTCATCCGGAAGGGCGACCCGCCAGTCGCAATGAGGTGCTTCCTGGCCGCTCGCAGGAACTGCGCACAACCAATTCCGCTCGCAACGTTTGCACGCTGGTTTGCACGTGAAGGCTGGGATCGAAGGCGGCAACCAAACGCTCAAGTGCCTGCTGTCCAAAATCGGCGATTCGTACGCGTACCGTGGTGAGCGGCGGCGTCACGAAACGGGCAATCGGGATATCGTCGAATCCCGCAATCCCCATTTCTTGCGGCACCCGGATACCGGCTTCGGTGAGCGCAAAAAGACACCCGATAGCCATCGTGTCATTGGCGGCAAAAATCGCATCCGGCCGCTCGCGCATCGCCAGCACCCGCTGTCCGGCACGATATCCCGAGTCTTCACTGAAATTGCCCGCAATCACCCGTGGCGATACGTTTGGCAGACGTTCGCGCAAGGCATCCTGATAGCCACGCGCACGCTCTTCCGCGTCGTGATTGCGCTCCGGTCCGGAAATCAACGCAATTGATTGATAGCCACGTCCGATCAGGTGACTGACGATCGCGTAGGCACCCCAATAGTTATCAATGGCGATTGCGTCGTAGCCGATGTCATCAACCGGTGTATTCATGAGCACCACGGGTAGTCCCGCTGGCAGCGTGTCCTTCAGCAGACGTGCATCGATATGCGGCGACATGATCAGCAGACCATCGACGCGCCCGCTCATGGTCTGGATCGCGGCTGCCGCTTCCTTGGCATCCCCGTGCGAACTCGACACCAGAATGTGCAGGCCTTCTCGGCGCGCCGCCTGATCAATGCCACGAATCAGTTCGGAGAAAAATTCGCCGTGCAGATCAGGCAGCAGAACTCCAATGGTTTGGGTCCGTCGGGTAATGAGACTTCTGGCCGCACTGTGCGGCACATAGCGAAGCTTGCGGGCGGCTTCCAGAATGCGCTTGCGTGCCTCGACCGATACGCTCGAATGCCCATTCAGCGCACGCGAAACGGTCGCCACGGACACCTTGGCCGCCTTGGCTACATCCTTGATCGTTGCCGCCATGTGCGCACCATCCCGTTTGATGACGCCAAGCAGCGCTCGGCACTGCAGCAATGTAAACGTTTCCAAAAATACCTGTAAAGCCGCGCTGCAACATCCATGCAGGTTTGTTAAATCAGTGACTTAGACAGTAGAAGCAGTTACAAACTGCGCAAGGAACGCAGGGCGCCTGAGGCGGCGGGTGCGAACACAGCCTGCGTGCGACAAACCCCATGCAACGCGGGGTTCGCTCACTCGGCCATAATCCGCAGCTCCCTGCTCCGTCATCGAGACCCGCATGAGCCTGTTTTCGCGTTTCCGCCGTCCTGCCTGGCAACACGCCGATGCCGATCGCCGCGTCGAGGCGGTGCGCAATGATCACAATCCCGAGATGCTGGCGCAGTTGTTCGCCTTGGCCGCAAAGGACCCCGCCGCAGAAGTGCGCAAAGCAGCCATCGCGCGGTTGGAGGATGGTCATTCGCTGCTTGATCTGATCCGGCAAGAAACCGATGCAGGATGTCGCGCTGCTGCGATCCATCGCCTGCGCATGCGGCTGCTCGATCGGCACGTTGACGCGCAAACGCGCTTGGTGTGGATTGCTCACCCTGACCTGCCGAACGAATTGATTGAAGCGGCAGTTGAAGCCGCGCCCGAATCCGAAGCCCGACTCGCCGCCTTGATGCGTCTGGATCGTCCAGCAGTGACCCTGCGCCGCTGCCTGCAAGACAGCGACCACACGTTGCGGATGCAGTTGTTGGGCTGGATTGATGACGAGGCCGCGCTGGCACGCATTGCCGATCAGGCTCGCAAGCTTGACAAAACGTTGGCCAAGGCGGCCAAGGACAAGCTGGATGCCAAGCTGCTAGCGCGTGGCGACGGCGATGCACAGCGACAACGCGCGTTGGCATTGGCATCGCAACTCGATCAACTAGCGCGGCAACTGCCTGCCGACATGGCGTCACGAATCGACACTATCGCCGCCGAACTGGCGGCTCTGAGATCGTCGCTAGACGACACTCTGCAACGCCGTATCGACGGTCATCTGAGTGCTGCTCGCGATGTCGCCAACGCACTGGCGAACGCTCATTTGCCGAAGCCGGAAGCGGTCCTGCCAGAACCGTCCGCACAAGCCATCGACGAACAGCCCGCCGCAACCGGCGATCCAGCACCCGATGCCGGACACGATGCCCTGCCCGGCGCGGTGGCAGAGTCCAAGCCCAAACCAAGCCCAGCGCCGCCAGATTCTGAGTTGAGCAAGCGTCTCGACGACGGTCTCGCGGGGGTTCGTGATCAACGCCTCGGTCTGGCACGTCCGGCATTGGATGCCGCCAAGGCGCGCCTCGCCGAAGGCATAGCGGTCAGCGCGGGACAACGCGACAAGCTGCGCGAATTGGAAGCCGGTGTCGCAGAAATGGAGCGCTGGCAGCGCTGGGCAGGCAACAAAGTTCGTGCACGTCTGTGCGACGAAGTAGAAGCTGTCATCGGCTCGGGACTGCATCCCGATGCGGTCGCCAATCGCATCAAACAACTGCAGGACGAATGGGCCAAGGTCGAAGCCAGCGAACCCGATCATGGTGAGCACGCCGCCGGCATTGCCAAGCGTTTCCGCGCGATGTGCAGCAAGGCCATGGCACCCACCCGCGAGTATTTCTCGCAGCGCCACGAGTTGCGTAGCGCCAAAGCCACCGAACTCGCCGCGCGCGGCGAGCGTGTGGAGGCCGCACTGAGCGACGATAGCGCCGATTTCTTCGCTTTGCGCAAGGAAGTCACCGACTTGCTACGCGAACTCGACGACGTGGAACCGCGTGATCGTAGTCGTCTCGGCAAGCAACTGCGCGCCTTGCTGGACCGCGTGCAGGCCGCACGGGATGCGCACGACCAACAGGCCACGGAAGGCAAACGTGCGCTGGTCGAAAAACTGCGTCGCGATATCGGCTTTGCCAGCAGCCAAACCGCAGCCATCGCGGCCTGCAAACAGGCACAGACCCAATGGAAAACCCTGCCTCGCGCGGGTCGCAAGACCGAGGACGCACTGTGGGCGGAACTGCGTGCAGTGATCGATCCCGTGTTCGACAAGGCGCGCGAACAACAGCAGGCGCAGCAATCCGAACTGGAAGCGCAGGCAGCGGCCCGTCAGGCGGTGCTGGATGAACTCGCTGCCTTGAGCAATGCCGATCCCGAGGCACTGCGTCAGGCCGACAGCGCAGTGGCCGAGCTGCAAGCCCGCTGGGAGGCCTTGCGTCCGCCCGCGCCTGCCGACGCAAGCATGGAAACACGCGGCAACCGTCGTCAGGACGATGGTCGCCCTGCCCGTCCGCCGCGTGCGCCCGTCGATCCGCTGCAACGCCGTTTCGAACAATCGCTGGACCGCGTGCGTGACGCGCAACAAGCGCTGGAACAGGCACGCGAAAAACGCGCCACCGAGGGTTTGCTGCATGCGGTTCTGAGCGGCGAACCCAGCGACGCCATGAGCGAAGCGGATCGCCGAGCACTGCAGCAGGCACGTGCTGTCGGTGAGGCGACGGACATCGCACGCGAGCTGGTCGCGCTGGAATTGGCGGCGGGCGTAGACAGCCCCGCCAGCGATGCTGAACTGCGTCGCGAACTGCAGATGCAGCGACTGGCCCAGCGCATGGCCGGTGCCCGTGATGACGATGCGCGGCAATGGCTGCTGCGTTGGGCTGGATGCGCCTCGCGCGCCGAAGCCACACAAGCGATGCGTGCCGAGCAGGCACTGCGCAAGCTGCTGGGACTGCACTGACCATGTCCGCGCTCGACCTGATCCTGCGCGGTGCCAATCTCGCGGACGGGCGACGCGGAATCGACATCGGCATCCAGCAAGGTTGCATCGTCGCCATCGCACCAAACCTGCAGGCCGAAGCACGCGACGTGCTGCACGTCGAAGGCTGTCTGGTCAGCGCGCCGTTCGTTGATGCGCACTTCCACATGGATGCCACCTTGTCCCTGGGACTGCCGCGACTGAATCAGTCCGGCACCCTGCTCGAAGGCATCGCGCTATGGGGCGAACTGAAGCCTGAACTCACCGCCGAGGCGTTGATCCAGCGCGCCCTGGCCTACTGCGACATGGCCGCCGCTCAGGGCCTTCTGCATATCCGCAGTCATGTCGATGTCTGCGACGACCGCTTGCTGGCCGTCGAAGCCCTGCTGGAGGTCAAACGCCGGATCGCGCCCTATATCGATCTGCAACTGGTCGCCTTTCCACAGGACGGCCTGCTGCGCAGCGCCACCGCCGAACGCAACCTGCAGCGCGCTCTGGACATGGGCGTGGATGTGATCGGCGGCATTCCGCATTTCGAGCGCAGCATGGCCGATGGCGCGGAGTCAGTGCAGCGTTTGTGTCGCCTCGCCGCCGAACGCGGCCTGCCGGTGGACATGCACTGCGACGAATCCGACGACCCGCATTCACGGCACATCGAAATCCTGTGTGCCGAAACCCACCGGCATGGGTTACACGGACGCGTCACCGGCTCACACCTCACCTCCATGCACAGCATGGACAACTACTACGTCAGCAAACTGCTGCCACTGATGCGCGAATCCGGCGTCGCCGCCGTCGCCAACCCGCTGATCAACATCACCCTGCAAGGCAGGCACGACAGCTATCCCAAGCGCCGCGGCATGACCCGCGTGCCAGAAATGCTGGCGCAGGGCATTCCAGTCGCCTTGGGGCAGGACTGCGCGATGGATCCGTGGTACGCCTTCGGCAGTGCCGACCTGCTGGACGTCGCCCACATGGCGGTGCATGTGGCTCAGATGACCTCACAGGAAGGCATCCGCGCCTGCTTCCACAGCGTCACCGACATGGCCGCCCAGGTCATCGGCCTGAACGATTACGGCATCGAAGTAGGACGCCCCGCCAATCTGGTGGTCCTGCAAGCCGAAGACGCGTTCGAAGCCATCCGCCTGCGCGCCGCACGCCTGTTCGTCCTGCGCCAAGGCCGCGTCATCGCACAAAGCCCGCGCCGCAGCAGCCACCTGCACCTGCCAGGGCGACCTGAGTCAATCAGCCTGAACTTTTCGCCGGGAAATTTGCGCGGATGAACAGCCCCATCGACGCCACTGAACCCGACACCCCTGCCGAAGCCGCCCAAGCACATATCGAACGCGCTGCGCAGGCGCTTCGCGAAGGTCGCCATGACGCCGCGACCAAAGCCCTGCAGACGGCGGCGGCGTTGGGAAACGCGGACGCGATGTATCGCCTGGGGCACGCTCGCCTGTTTGGACTATGGGCCTGCGAAGCGCAGACCGCAGAGGCAAGACAGATCTTGCAGCGCGCCGCTGATCTGGGTTCCGCCGCCGCCGACCTGCAACTGGCCTGCCTCGCGCTGAGCGATCTGCTGCCCGAGACCGGTAGCGCCATCGCCGCGCGACATCTGCAGCAGGCCTGCGCACGACAGCATCCCCTGGCGCAGCGCATCACCGCCATGCTGCTCGCCAGCCAAGGACGTCATCGCGAAGCGAGCGCGCTCCTGGCTGCCGCGCATGCCGCAGGCGATCCGGTCGCTGGTGCGCTGTTGGCGCGACGGCTGCATCTCGGCATCGGTATCGAAGCCGACCCGCAGGCTGCCGATGCCATCCGCCAGCCACTTCGCGCCATGGGTGTGCCGGTCTACCTGGATGAGCGCGCCGAAGCCGACGAGAGCGGTGAACAGCCCACGGTCGATGGGATCGACTTTCCACACATTCCCGCCAATGCGGGTCCCGACGAAGCACAGGTCATCGTGCAGCGACTGTTCCGTCGCGAAGACTGCCTCTATCTGATTCTTTGCGGCACACCCCATCTGCGCGCGTCACAGGTCGTTGATCCGGCGACCGGCACGCTGACCCGCATGGGCCTGCGCAGCAGCGACGGCATGAACTTCGACACCATGCTCGAAGACGCGTGGCTGCGTCACCTGCAGATGCGCATGGCAGCCGCAGCAGGGCTGCCGCTGTCGCATGCCGAACCGCTGGTGCTGCTGCACTACGCACCTGGACAGGAATACCGACCGCACCGTGATTACCTGCCCGACAGCGATCCCAGCCTAACCCAAGCCACGCCCGGCAGCGCCATCGGTGCTGGCAATCGCGCCGCGACCACCGTGGTCTACCTCAATGAGGTGAGCGAAGGCGGCGAAACTGACTTCCCCGAACTCGGTCAACGCGTCCGCCCACAAGCCGGTTATGCCGCCTCCTGGCGCAACCTGCACCGCAGCGGCATCCGCGACCCGCGCAGCCTACACACCGGCATGCCGGTCATCACCGGCGAGAAATGGTTATCGACCCTGTGGATACGCGAACGCCCGCTGCGGGCGTGGTGATTGTCCAGAGAAAATGCGGCAACGCGCAGAACGACGTCGCCTGACGTTGTCTCCCAACCTGCTCCCGCTGCACGGAGAGATCAGGTCGGCGTCGCTTAAGCGCCGCGTCCCTCTCCGACCGACAACATATCCACCACGTAGCTCGTACTACGCCCGCCCGCGTCGGATTTGCGCAGCACGCCGCGCGCCAGCAGATCGTTGATATCACGCAAGGCGGTGTCGGGCGAACACTTGGCTATGGCTGCCCACTTGCTGCTGGTCAGCTTGGCATCCAGTCCATCCAGCAGCTTGTTGAGCAGTTTCACTTGTCGCTCGTTCAACGGCGTGCTCGCCCAGCGCTGCCAGAAGCGCGCCCTGAACAACACCGCATCCAGTGTGTGCTGCGCCTCGTCGATAGCGCGGTGCAGGCTATGCAGAACCCAGAGCAGCCACTCGGTGACGTCCATGGATCGCCTCTGGGTCCGCTCCAGAATGGCGTAATACGCCGCGCGCTCGCGCTGGATCTGCGCCGACACACTGTAGAAACGTTGCGGGCTGCCGTCCGCGCGGGACAGGCACAGGTCGCCAAGGGCGCGCGCGATTCGACCGTTGCCATCGTCGAACGGATGCAGGGTGACGAACCACAGGTGCGCCAAACCCGCCTTGAGCAGCGGATGGACGTCCGCCGCATCGTTCACCCATTGCAGAAATCGGCGGGTTTCGCTTTCCAGATCGTCGGCAGGCGGTGCCTGGAAATGCACCTTCTGCCGCCCGATCGGGCCAGAAACAACCTGCATCGGACCGTTGGCATCGTCGCGCCAAGCGCCCACCTTGATTCTGGAAAGACCTGAATAGCCGGTCGGAAACAACGCCGCATGCCAGCCGAACAGTCGCTCGCGGGACAAAGGCGCATGGCAGTTGGCGGTGGCATCCAGCACCATATCGACAACCCCATCGACATGCCGGTCCACCGGCATCAAAGCACCGATATCGACGCCCAATCGACGCGCAATGCTTGATCGCACCGAAGTGACATTGAGCCGTTCGCCTTCGATTTCACTGGTCTTGACCACGTCCTCAGTCAGCGCGGCAAGACTAGCCTGATCACGCAGCGCCATACCGACATCCGCGAGCCGCCCCATCAGCAGCCCCTGAGCACGACCGACCGCGACCATCGCGTCCGCCAACGCAGCCAAGTCGAAGCGCCACATCGGCCAGTCAGTCGCTTGCCAGATAAACCTGTCTTTATCACGATCCATGCGGGGATTATTCCCCTGACGACCTAGCCTGACAAGCGATTCACCGCAAATTGTGCGGAGAAAACAACTATATTCGCCGTATGGACGCCAAGCCTTGTTGCGTTCGCCGTTTTCACCGCTGGTAGGTGTTGCGACCCCCATGCAGCGCCTACCAATTCAGGCCGCGAAGACCCCGCAGTGCCTCCCAAGCAGCCGACCGCTTCTGGCGCCCTGATAAACTAGCCGCATGACTGATTCCCTCACCTCGCACGACTTCACCCTCTTTCCTGATGACCTTGAGCGCCTTGCCAATCTGTGCGGGCCGCTGGACGAACACCTGCGGCAGGTCGAGCGGCGGCTGGGTGTGGAGGTGTTCAATCGGGGCAATGTGTTCCGGGTCAGCGGTGAGGCGGGCATGGTGGAGCGTGCCGAGGCACTGTTGCGGGAGCTTTATGCGTTGAGCGATCTGGAAACGCTGAATGCGCATCGGATCAACGTGTTGCTGCAGGATGCAGGTATCGAGGCGCTGGTCGAGCAGAGTGCCGACGGTGCGCAGGATGTCAGCATCAAGGTCAAGCGCGGCACCATTCGTGGCCGAGGCCCGAATCAGGCGCGCTATCTGCATGCCATCGCGACACATGACATCAACTTCGGCATCGGCCCTGCGGGTACCGGCAAGACTTTCCTCGCGGTGGCGATGGCGGTGGAGGCACTTAACGAGAACCGCGTCCAACGAGTGTTGCTGGTGCGTCCGGCAGTGGAAGCCGGCGAGAAGCTGGGCTTTCTGCCCGGTGATCTGAGTCAGAAGGTCGATCCCTATCTGCGACCGCTCTACGATGCGCTGTACGAGATGCTCGGCACCGAGCGCGTGGCCAAACTACTGGAACGCAATGTCATCGAAATCGCGCCGCTGGCCTATATGCGCGGGCGTACGCTCAACGATGCCTTCGTGATTCTGGACGAAGCGCAGAACACCACGGTCGAGCAGATGAAGATGTTCCTGACCCGCATCGGGTTTGGCTCGACGGCGGTCATTACTGGCGACCTGAGTCAGATCGATCTGCCCAAGCAGCAGAAGTCCGGCCTGCGCGATGCCTTGGAGGTGTTGAAGAACGTGCAGGGCATCGCCTTCACCTTCTTCACTGCGGGCGACGTGGTTCGGCATCCGCTGGTGGCGCGCATCGTGCGCGCTTACGACGCGCGGGATGGTGCCGAGGCCAGAGTCGGCAACCCGGAGTCAGCGACATGAGCGAGATCGCCGTCAGTTACGGGCTGCCACGCGCGGGCCTGCCCGCAGCGCAGACATTGCGTCGGATTGCCGAAGCGGCCTTGCGGACCTGTGGGCGTGAGGCCGCGTTGTCGATCCGCCTGGTGGATGAGCCCGAAGGCCGCACACTGAATCGCGATTATCGGCACAAGGATTACGCCACCAACGTGCTGAGTTTCCCGGTCGAGCTGCCCGACGGCGTGCCAGTGGACTGGATCGGCGATCTGGTGCTGTGCGCGCCCGTGGTGGCGCGCGAGGCCATCGAACAAGGCAAGCCCTTGCAGGCGCACTACGCGCACATGGTGGTGCATGGCGTGCTGCATCTGCTCGGTTTGGATCACCAGAACGACCACGACGCCGAGGCCATGGAAGCGGAAGAACGCCGCATCCTGGCCTTACTTGGCATCGCCGATCCCTATGCTGGCGAAACGCGCTGATGCGTCGTCCGTCCCCAGTCTACCCACGGATGTTTTACCCACGGAGTTCCTGAAAATGACACGCACCCTGCTCGTGACCGGCGGTGCCGGTTTCATCGGTGGCAATTTCGTTCTGCGCCAGATCGCGGCAGGGGATCGCATCATCAATCTCGATGCGCTGACCTACGCGGGCAATCTGGATACGCTGACGAGCGTGCAGGCCAACGTGGCCCACACCTTTGTCGAAGGCAGCATTGCGGATCGCGCCCTGCTGGATCGCCTGCTGCGCGAGCATCAACCGGATGCGATCATCAATTTCGCGGCGGAAAGCCATGTTGATCGCTCGATTGATGGGCCTGCCGCCTTCGTGCAAACCAATGTGGTGGGCACCTTGGCCCTACTGGAATCGGCGCGTGACTACTGGCGCAGCCTGGACGGCGATGCGCGCGAGGCCTTCCGTTTCCTGCATGTCTCGACCGACGAGGTGTATGGCTCGCTGGGCGAACAAGGCAAGTTCACCGAGCAATCGCCGTATCAACCCAATTCGCCCTACTCGGCCTCGAAGGCGGCGTCCGATCATCTGGTCCGCGCCTTCCACCACACCTACGGTCTGCCGACGCTGACGACCAATTGCAGCAACAACTACGGGCCGTTCCAATTCCCGGAAAAACTCATCCCGCTGATCATCCAGCGCGCGGTGCAAGGCGAGCCGCTACCGGTGTATGGCGATGGCAAGAACATCCGCGACTGGTTGTTCGTTGGCGATCACTGTGCGGCCATTGACACCGTTCTGCGCAAAGGACGCATCGGTGAGGTCTACAACGTCGGCGGCGATGCCGAGCGCGAAAACATCGTGGTGGTGAACACCCTCTGCGCCTTGCTGGATGCCCGCGCACCGCGCAGCGACGGTCTGCCGCGCGCATCGCAAATCACCTTTGTCGCGGATCGCCCTGGACATGATCGTCGCTATGCGATCGATGCCAGCAAGCTGAAATCCGAACTCGGCTGGCAACCGGCGCAGACCTTCGAGCAAGGCATGGCGACGACCGTGGACTGGTATCTCGCCAATCACGAATGGACTCGCCGTGTGCTGGACGGTAGTTATCGACTGGAACGTATCGGCACGGGCATCTGAGGGCACCCCATGAAAGGCATCATTCTGGCAGGCGGCTCCGGCACGCGGCTTTACCCGATCACCCAAGCGATCAGCAAGCAACTGCTGCCGATCTACGACAAGCCGATGATCTATTACCCGCTCAGCACCTTAATGCTGGCAGGCATACGCGACGTGCTGGTGATCAACACGCCGCACGAGCAACCCTTGTTCAAGCAATTGCTCGGCAACGGCGAGCAATGGGGCATGCGGATCGAGTACGCCGTGCAGCCGAGCCCGGATGGACTGGCGCAGGCCTATCTGATCGGCCGTGAGTTCGTGGCTGGGCAGCCCTCCTGTCTGGTACTGGGCGACAACATCTTCTACGGACATGGCTTCAGCGAGCAGTTACGCCGCGCCGCGCAGCACACCGAAGGCGCGACCGTGTTCGGTTACTGGGTACGCGATCCGCAGCGCTATGGCGTGGCCGAGTTCGATGTCGAAGGTCGCGTCATCGGTCTGGAAGAAAAGCCGGTCAAGCCGAAGTCCAACTACGCGGTGACGGGTCTGTATTTCTATGATGGTCGCGCGCCGGAGTTCGCCGCTCAACTCAAACCGTCCGCACGCGGCGAACTGGAAATCACCGACCTCAATCGCTGCTATCTCGACGAAGGCAGCCTGCGTCTGGAAAAACTCGGCCGCGGCCATGCCTGGCTGGATACCGGAACGCACGAATCACTGCTGCAAGCCGGCAATTTCATCGAGACCATCGAGCAGCGACAAGGCTTGCGCGTCAGTTGCCCCGAGGAAATCGCCTACCAGAACGGCTGGATCAGCGCCGACCAACTGCGCGCACTGGCGATGCCACTGATCAAGAACGGCTACGGACAATACCTGCTGTCGCTACTGGAACTGGGACTGGCACGATGAAGCGGATCGAGACCGACCTGCCCGGCTGTGTGGTGATTGAGCCTGCGATCTTTGGCGATGCGCGAGGGTTTTTCTACGAAGGATGGAACAAGGCGCGCTTTGCCGAGGCTGGCATCCACGCTGAGTTCGTGCAGCACAACGTTTCCAGTTCCAGCCATGGCGTGCTGCGCGGACTGCACTACCAGTGGCCGAATCCACAAGGCAAGTTGGTCAGCGTGCTGGAAGGCGAGGTCTACGACGTCGCGGTGGACATCCGTCGCGGCTCAGCGCATTTCGGACGCTGGACGGCGGTGATCCTGAGCGCCGACAACAAGCGGCATTTCTGGATTCCCGAAGGCTTCGCACATGGCTTTGCCGTGCTTTCGGAGCGGGCCATTTTCAGCTATCTATGCACGACGCACTACGACCGCGAAGCCGATGCCAGCCTGCGCTGGAACGACGCCGAGATCGCAATCGACTGGCCTTTGAGTGCGCCGTCACTGTCGGAAAAAGATGCCAAGGCACCGTTTCTTGCTGACGTGGCGGCAAGCCGACTTCCCGAAATGGCCTGAGGTTGTAAACCGGTTGAGAAGGCGCGCTGCTGCGCGATCCCAACGTCGTGGGCGCCGCATTTTTTGGCATACCCGCAGTGGGCTCTTTCGACATCCTGTCATCCGCCAACCCGGGCGCACCGCCAATAGCGCCGGCACAATCAGGAAGGCGCCCTGCTTTCGAACCATTGGCAACAATTTTTGCCAGCCTGTTTGGCTTCGTACATGGCGTGATCCGCGTGTCGGATCAGCACGTCCGGGTCACTGTCATCCTCCGGATAGAGCGCAACCCCGATGCTGGCGGAGACATCGGAGAACTCCCCGTCGGCACCCGCATACGGCCTTGCAACGGCCTCGAGCAAGCGCTCAAGCAACGCGACACACTCGTTGGCACTGCGCAAATCGGCCAATACCAACACGAACTCATCGCCACCGAGCCGAGCCACCGTGTCGCCGTGTCGCGTCCCGCTTTTCAGACGACGTGCGACTTCGATCAAGACGACATCGCCCGTATCGTGGCCGAATTGGTCATTGATCTGCTTGAATCCGTCCAAGTCCAGATAGCACACCGCGACCC
Source organism: Lysobacterales bacterium (assembly GCA_016718605.1). GTDB lineage: Bacteria > Pseudomonadota > Gammaproteobacteria > Xanthomonadales > Xanthomonadaceae > Aquimonas. The sequence goes on from JADKCY010000002.1 coordinate 226,458, forward strand.
GCATCGCATTGCGGTCCGCACGCGCAATCGCAGCAGACAACTGGGTACCCAACAGCAGACGATTGGGCAGTCCAGTCAAAGGATCGTGGGCTGCGGCATGTTCCAGATAGGCGGATCGACGCTTGTGTTCGGAGATGTCGCGGATATCTGCAATCACATGCGGTTCGTCACCGAAATCAACCACCTTACCCGACAGCAATACGCTGGCGACATGCCCCTGCGCACTGCACAACTCGGCCTCGAAATTGAATACCTGACCGTCGGCCTCGAGCCGCTCGCGCCACCGTTTGCGGTCTTCCGCGCGAAGCCAGATATCTGGATCACCCGGCGCTGCGCTGTGCCCTTCGGTAGCGTCATTTTCCAATCCGAAGAAGGACTTGAAGCTGCGACTGGCTCCAATGACCCTGCCATCACTCAGTCGCGTCAGGGCGACCGGGCTGGGACTCAACTCGAAAATGGCCTCGAAGCGCGCATCGGATTTTCGCAGTGCCTCACGCACGCGTTCTTGCTCAAGCAGTGCACTTTCCAGCTCGATCGTGCGCGCACTCACTTGCTCTTCCAGCATGATTGCCGTCTGAAACAAAGTGAAATCGGAGCCCTGCACTTCCGTGCTACGTTCGGCGCGGTTCATCAAGACGTCAACGATTTTGCGCAGGCGCTGAATTTCCTGCTCAAGGCTCGACACATCTGCCTCAGCCATGGCCAAGGATCTCGACCGCACTGGACCGACCGATCGCGATACCGGTGAAAGTCTGATTCACATGCACGCCATGGAACTGCTCGCCATAGGTCGCAAAGCCGACCACATTGTGGCGCGCCATCAAGGCGGAAACCGCTTCAACCAGACCATCATTCAGCACTTCGACGCGACGCAGCACGCAGTCACAGCCAAGAATCAACTGCGGGCTACCGACTTCCGCAGCAACTGCCTCGAATGAGCGCTGCAGGCTGTCCAGCAAGTCGCCACGTTTTGCCAATCGCAACACCATGCCTTCGTCAATGGCACAGAAAAAATGCAAGGCGCCTCGGTCGTCGACATTGCTGATCGAACGAACGTAGCCTTCTCCCCCGATCAGCACCAGCATGGGCGCCGAGGCGAAACGTTGCGGGTCCAGATTGTCGCGCGAGACGCCCGTCAATGCAGCGTAGGCTTCGGCAGCCGGTCTGCCATCGATTTCCGCGACAACCCGATGCACGGCATCCGCCGCTGTAACCACCACGCGTTGCTGGTCAGCGCTGAAGTGCTGGGTCTTGAATGCTCGCACCGGAAGCAAGGTACTGACCAACACCAAAACTGCGGCGTTCTGGCGAAAACGCCCATCAAAATAGATCCGAGTTTGCTTGAACTCGAGCCCGTCTCCCGCCGATCCACCCACCAGTGGGATCGAGCCCAAGGCATGCTGAAAAACCCTTGTTACAGGCTCTTCCCGCACCGACAAGCCATCAATCATCTGGAAGGCAAAGTTCTGCCGTTCCGCACTATCGGGCAACTTCTGCAGCAGGCGCATCAACAGGTCTTCGACAAACGCCTGCCCGCGCCTCATTTCGAAATGCTCCAGATCGTCCAGACATCCAGCGATGCAGGTGAAGTCATTGCTACTGAAACTGAGTCCGGTCAGGGTGTCCTGCCGATAACCTGCCGGGCCAATCTCGCCAGCGGTCGTGCAACCGACCACGGGCGTATTGCCAAACAGCGTGCCCATTTCGACAGCGAGCGCATCGAGGTCGTAGGTGCTGGAACAAAAGAACAGCACCAGCGCCATATCGTCATGCGCAACAGCAGCATGGAATTCCCTCGCCGCCACACGCGCATCCAGCGAACAGGTGTGGCCACGACGAATCGATTCTTCGGTCCCCATTGGTCGCCCCATCGGCAAACGGTTTCGTCTCTTGCTTCGTCCAGTTGCGCTGCGGGCTCAGACAATCACGCTGAGCTCAAACGTGCTGCACCCACACACGGAGACCCGCAAGCCACGGATCTCCGTGCAAAACCTCAGTGCCCGCCATCCAATGCCTTCAATTCGGCAACCAGCTTGTTGACCATGTCTGCGCCGTCGCCAAACAGCATGCGGGTGTTATCAGCATAGAACAGGGCGTTCTCGATACCGGCGAATCCCGTACCCTTGCCGCGTTTGATGACAATGGTGTTCTTCGAATTGACCACATCGAGAATCGGCATGCCGTAAATCGGGCTAGCCGGATCGGTCTTGGCCACCGGGTTGACCACGTCATTGGCGCCGATCACCAGCGAAACATCGGTAATCGGGAACTCGGGGTTGATATCGTCCATATCGACAATCAGGTCATACGGCACACCTGCTTCGGCCAGCAACACGTTCATGTGCCCAGGCATGCGCCCCGCGACTGGATGAATGGCGAACTTGACCTTGACGTCGCGCTTGATGAGCTGCTGGGTCAGTTCCCATACCTTATGCTGCGCCTGCGCCACCGCCAGGCCGTAGCCCGGCACGATCACCACGCGCTCGGCGTAGGCCATCATCGCGGCCACGTCCGACGCCTCGATGGGCTTCTGCGAGCCGGTGATGGCCTGTGCCTCACCGCTGCTGCCACCGAAGTTCGAGAACAGCACATTGCTGATCGGACGATTCATGGCTTTGGCCATAAGTTGGGTCAACAGCAAACCGGCTGCACCCACCACGGTACCCGCGATGATCAGCGACTCGCTCTCCAGCACGTATCCCTTGAACGCCACCGCAAGCCCGGTGAAGGCGTTGTACAGCGATATCACCACTGGCATGTCCGCGCCACCAATCGGCAAGGTCATCAACACGCCAAAGATCAAGGCCAGAACGAAGAACACGATGATCAGGCTGACATCCAACTGGAATACCAGCCAGGCACCAAGTGCCAAACAGACCAGGAAAACCGCTAGGTTGACAAACTGCTGGCCGGAAAAGCTGAAACGCTTGTCCAGTCGGCCATCCAGCTTGGCCCACGCAATCACCGAGCCGGAAAAAGACACAGCACCGATCAGCGAGCCGAGAATGGCCAGCACCAGCTTGGTACTGCCAAGGCACGCATGCGCGGCCACATCCGCTGGCGTGCAGGCCCCCGAATGTCCCGCCGCATTGATCAGCGCATAGGCACCAATCGCCGCTGCGGAACCACCGCCCATGCCGTTGAAGATGGCGACCATCTGCGGCATATCGGTGATGGGTACACGCTTGCCCCAAAGCCAGAACACGAAGGACAGCAGGATGGCGAGCGCCATCAGGCCGAAATTGAGCGGATCAATACCGTGACTGCCCCAAGTGCTGGGCGCGACAAAGGTCACGAGGGTGGCAATCACCATGCCGAAGCCAGCCCAGCGGATGCCGCGTTTGGCGGTGACCGGCGAGCCCATCTGCATCAGACCCACGATGAACAGCAGCGCGGCCGCGAAATAACTGGCTTTGGCGACAAAATCGAGAATAACTGGAAGACTCATTTTTTCAGCCTCCCTTCTTCTTGCTGGACTTGAACATCTCCAGCATGCGCTCAGTCACCACGTAGCCACCGACCGCATTACCGGCACCGAGCAACACTGCAATGAAACCGATGCTGCGCTCGAGATTGGTATCGGCATGCGCGAGCGAGATCATCGCACCCACCACCACGATGCCATGCACGAAGTTGGAGCCTGACATCAAGGGCGTGTGCAGAATCACCGGCACGCGAGAGATGATGATGTGGCCGCAAATGGCGGCCAGCATGAAAATGTACAGCGCCAGAAAACCATCCATCAGACTGCTCCTCCCTCGATCTGCTGCTTGGTCGCGGCATGTTTGATTTCACCGCCATGGGTCAGGCAGGTATTGGCGATCAGGTCGTCGTTCCAATCGAGCTGAATATTGCCTTCCTTGATCGACAAACTGAGGAAATTGAACAGATTGCGGGCGTACATTTCGCTGGCATGGATGCAGCCCATGCTGGCAAGATGGGTGGGACCCACGACGCTGACGCCGTTGGTGGTCAAGACCGTCTCGCCTGCCTTGGTCAATTCGCAGTTGCCACCAGTTTCTGCAGCCAAATCAACGATCACGCTACCCGGCTTCATTCCTTCCACCATCGCCGTACTGATGATCTTCGGTGCGGGTCGGCCGGGTACCGCGGCGGTGGTGACAATCACATCAACACCCTTCAAATGCTCGGCCAGCTTGCGTTGCTGCTCGGCACGTTCTTCGGCAGTCAGCTCGCGCGCATAGCCACCCGAGCCCGCCGCGCTGACGCCAAGATCAAGAAACTTGGCACCCAGCGACTCGATCTGTTCGCGTGTTTCCGGCCGCACATCGAAGCCTTCCACTTGCGCACCAAGACGCCGTGCCGTTGCAATGGCCTGCAGGCCCGCCACACCCGCACCGACGATCAAGACTTTGGATGGCCGAATCGTTCCCGCTGCGGTGGTCAACATCGGAAAGAACTTGCCAGACACTTCAGCAGCAATCAGCACCGCCTTGTAACCCGCCATCCCGGCCTGAGAAGACAACACATCCATCGCTTGGGCGCGCGTCGTGCGCGGCAACAGCTCCATCGAAAAACTGGTGATCTTGCGGTCGCGCAAAGCCTTCACGCGTTCCGCACTGGCATGCGGCTGCAGGTAACCGATGACGATGCTGCCTTCGCGCAGTTGGGCAATTTCCTCCAATGAAGGCGGCTGCACCTTGAGCAATACGTCGGCTCTGGACAAAGCCTCCGCTGCGCTGGCAACGAGGGTGACATCGGCAAAGCTGGCGTCGGGGAAAAACGCCGCGTCCCCTGCGCCCTGCTCCAGCACCACCTGCACCGCTGCGCCGCGCAGCTTCTTGGCGATTTCAGGGGTCAGCGCGACACGGCGCTCACCCGCGACCGACTCTCGTACGGCTACCACAATTCCCGACATGTGTTTCCCTCACGGTTGGAGGAGCAAACGGCTGCGGGCCCCACGCCCGCAACACCCGAGACATGGGGCAACCCTGTCCCGGTAGAAGCGGGATGCTAGCGGAATTAGCGATCAAGGTGGATCACCCTGCTGTTTCAGGGCGATCGGTCATACGTCGGACGTCACGATTTCCGCTTGGAATCGGCGGTTCACTGACCTTCGCATTGCAACGAATTCGCCAGAATGGCGTCCTTAAACCGCACCTGGTTGCGACGGGGCGTTGGCCCGCAACCGCCCGAGCACCTGATTCATTGCGTGCTCGAAGGCGGCATCATTTTGGCGAATCACCAGACGCTGGCTTTGAATCATCGCTGCCAACTCTTCGGCGGAAGCCACGCAATAGCGCAGACCCCGCCGGTTGACGAACAACATGCGATTGGAAATTGGACTGAGCCAGCTCAGTTTGGCGGGCTGCGAGTTGCCCTCTTCATCAATGAACTGCACCCAGGCGCCAACCTCCAATTTGCGTATGCGCTCAATGTCCGCAGGGTCAAACTCCAACGCTACCTGTGCTTCTGCGCCAGCGTCCTCGGTCTCTGCCGGTTGCGGCTCAGGAACACTCACAGCATTGGAAGGCGGCGCATTGCGCTCGATCACATCAACCAAGTCGTTGTGAACTTCCTGCGGCGCCTTGACCGCGCTCAGGGCGGCACGCAGTGATTGCATGACTTCATCGGCAGCACTGCCCAGCACACCCGCGCTCTGTAGCACCGGGTCCAGTTGCGGACGCAAAGCTGAAAACGCAGCATCGCTGAAACTGGACTTCTCTTCCGCTTCCAGCCATGCCCCCAGCAAGGCATCACCTGCGGAAACCGCAGCTAGAAACTTCGGCGATTCGTGTCCATCGCGCAGCCCCATCAAGGTCAGATGGTGGACCCAGTAGCGGCGCAAAAAAGACTCCATTGCCGCGGGCAACCCTGGATGCTGGCGCAAACGACTTTCCATTTCGCTGACGGCGGCGGCGCGCGAGAAATCCAAGCGCTCTTTGCCCCGTTGCGCTTCGGCGGCGCGACGCTCTGCCAACGCAATACGTCGACGATGCTGATCTATGAACTCGCGAAACTCCTGTTCCAGGGTTTCGAAGATCGCAATATCTTCGTTGAACTCGGCACTGAGCCGCTCGATGGTGCGCTGCACGCGATCCAGCAATTCGCGATCCTGCGGTGCTTCTCCCGTGTTGCCTTCTGCCGCTTCGGCCAAGGAGTTCAGCAACCGACGTGCAGGATGGGACTTCTGCAAGAACATGCGTCGATCCAGCAATGCCACCTTGATGAAGGGAACGATCAATCGGCTGATTTGGTGGCGCGTGTCCGAATGGAAATCGCGTTCGTCCAGCATAACCTCGAAAAGCATGCCCACGAGATCAATCGCGTCCTCATCCGCCGCGCTCATCCGCGACTGCTCCGGATTGAGACCGAGGCGCTCCGCACCGTTCAACACTTCCTGCTTGATCTTCTGCGCCAGCGATTGCTCTGGATCATCCAGCGCAGCGCTTACCGACGCTGGCAATTCCGCTTGATATAGTGAGAGCACGGACAGCATTTCTGTCGGCGACAACGGCCTCAACGGTGTTGTCTCTCCCAATCCTGTGGCGCCACCCGAATGGCCGAACTGCTGAGTCGCAGTCGAGGACGCGCCATGTCCCGCAGGAATCCCAAACGACGTGCCCCCCTGATTGGAACGATAGGCTTCCAACAGGTCGTGAATGGTCGAGAACAACATCTGCTCGGTGCCTTCACTGACCTGCGCTTCGCCCCGAGACGGCGCGCGACCTTCGGCCATGCCTGCCAGACCACGCAATGCCGCCGTGGCATAGTCTTGCTCCTGCGCGGCATCGAACTCACTGCCAGCGCGGGTTGGGTCAAGCGGACTGACCCGAGAGCCAGCCGGTGCACCCGGCCGTCGCATGACGGTCGGTCGGATCTCGGGAAGAATGCCGGCGTCGATCAGACTGCGATTGATTTCGTTGTAGAACGGCTGCAGGACATGTGGCAGTTCGCGCTCGTACAACTTGTACAACAGCACCTTGACGCGCACTGAAACATCGCAGGACTGCAAACCCATCCGAAACGCATACGCGATGTGGGCGGGTCCAATCGGATTGTTGTCGTCATCCAGTTCAGCAGCACCGATCAGCGCAGCCATTCGTCGATGCAGCGGGTGCAGAATTGAATTCATCTGCCGAGCAATCGCCACCGAGACCATGCGCGTACTGAGTTGCTCTTCCAGTTCGTCCTCACTGACCAAGCTGAGTTCGCCTTTTGCCATCTCCCTCGCACCCTGCTCCAGATCAACCCGCAACGGTGCGCGTTTGTCGTAGGCGGCAAAGGTACTGCTGATGTGGTCGGCAAAACGCTGCTCGATCTGCGGGCGCTGCCGCCGCAGCTCGCGCATGGCGTCGAAATACTCCTGATGATTGAGCTTGCCATCAGCGCGCTGGACGAAATCGAACAGCGTGTCATCCGCCTTGCCAAGCACTTCGCCGAGCAACGCCGGCAAGCGCTTCAGCGCGCGCGCGCGCAGGGTGGAAATGAATCCACTGGTATCAAAGCCAGGCTTCATCGCCAGCCGGCCGTTGATGTTGAGGACATTGTCCTTGGAAATCGGGTCATTCATGGCACCCAGCGCCTCGTTCGTGGTGTGCTGCGCTGCAGTGTCTCGCTTCGCATCGCACGCAAATGTGCGCGCCATCTATTTTTGCGCACGCGTTCGACAAGATTGTCGCGCAAAAAGTTGTCAGTCAGCGACAGAAATCACACCAGCGCCTCGGCATTTGCGCACCAGTTCACATTCGCACATAGCATGCCCCGTCACGCCACGTACTCGCTGGCCACCATTCCTGCGAACGGACGGTCCAAAACGAGGCAGGCAGATGCAGAAGTCCGGCAGTGTGGCCAGCGCGGGTTAAGCTTCGCGCACAACTCAATCGCAAGCCAAACAGCCCATGCACCTTGACCTCCGTAACCGACGATCCGTGCCCTCCCGATTGCTAGCCGAGCCTGGCCCCAATCTGCAGCAACTTCGCGACATGCTGAACATCGCTTCGCGCGTGCCAGATCATGGCGGCCTCGTTCCCTGGCGTTTCCTGCGTCTTGCCCCGGCAGCCCGCGAGGCGCTGGGCCAACTGCTCGCGCAACGCGCAATCGAGCGCGACCCGAATATCGATGAGGCAGGAGTGCGCAAAGAACGACTGCGCTTCAGTCATGCGCCCGAGGTCGTGGTCGTGATCGGGTGCTATCAGCAGGCGCATCGGATTCCTGTCATCGAGCAGCAACATACCAGTGCCTGCGTTTGTTTCAGTCTGCTGCAAGCCGCACAGGCAACCGGCTTTTCCGCACAGTGGTTAACGGGATGGGCCGCGTACGATGAGACCGTGCAGCATTTTCTCGGCGTGCAGCCCAACGAGGTCATCGTCGGGTTCATTCACATCGGCAGCGCAAAGGAGGAACTGGCGGAACGCCCGCGGCCCACTTTGGACAGCCTCCTGCAAGAGTTCTCCGCTTGATGCACGCCACAGTCCATCTGGTCGATTCGAGTCTCTACGTGTTCCGCGCTTGGCACTCGTACCCAGACGACGTGCGCGATGCCGACGGCCACCCAGCCAATGCGCTGCATGGCTTCATCCGATTTGCTTTAGATCTGCTCGAACGAGAACAGCCAGAGCGAATCGTGTTTGCGTTCGATGAATCACTGGACAGCTCGTTCCGCAACGAACGCTATCCCGCTTACAAAGCCAATCGCGAACCCGCGCCCACCGAACTGAAAAGACAATTCGCCGGCTGTCGCGCACTTCTGGATTCGTTGGGCATTACCACGCTGGCGGATCCGCGTTTCGAGGCTGATGACTTGATTGGCAGCGTGCTCAAACAGGCGCGCGGACTCGGCGTGCGCGGCATTATCGTATCCGCGGATAAGGATCTATCCCAACTACTGCAGGGCGAAGACGAGCAGTGGGACTATGCGCGCCAAATGCGCTGGAATTCCGCGGGTGTGCTTGAGCGCTATGGCGTGCACGCGCACCAAATCGCCGACTACCTCGGATTGGCTGGCGATGCGGTGGATAACATCCCCGGGGTGCCAGGGGTCGGGAACAAAACTGCCGCCGCATTGTTGGCACATTTCGGCAGCTTGGACACATTGTTGCAGCGCCTTGATGAGCTGCCATTTCTGCGCATCCGTGGCGCTGCGAGTCATGCTCGTCGCATTGCAGAGCATCGCGACACCGCGCTGTTGTCACGCGAACTGGCAACCATTTGTTGTGACGCGGACTTGCCGCAGCCACTCCCGCTCCATCCGGCAGCGCCCGACGATTCGAGACTGCAAGAACTATGCGAGCAATTTCGTATCGGGCCGATGACACGACGACGCTTGGCCCAATGGTCGCAAGCGCTCACACGTTGACTGACGAAAACCCAGAGATGCCTGAACTATTGCGATGAACCACCGGCAGTTGGCTGGAGCGACATCGGCGTATCGCTATCAAAGTCTGCCTGCACGGCGAAAATCTTCGCGCCCTGCAATTTCTCGCGATTGCGCGGCAGTCCAAAGCGATCGTACTGATCCTTCTGACTGTTGCCGATGAAGTACAGCGTTCCCTTGTCATCCAGCGTGGCGCCAATCGGGAAACTCATACCCTCTTTGCCCGCCTCCAAAGGCTTCGCATTGGCAATAGTACGTCCGTCCTCGGACAAACTGAGACGCATCACACGCGAAGGCGGCAAGGCACTCTGCACAATCAGCAATTCGCCCTTGCGCGCTGCCATGCCACCGATGGAAGACAATGCAAGTTTGGCCGGCACCGCAAGATCAAACGGCTTTCCAGTGGCCAGATCAAGCCCGAAAAGGCCGCGCTCGATTTCGGAGAAATACAGCACCTTGCCGTCCGAAGACACTGTTATCGCCAGTAGGCTGGACAAATGCGGCGCATGCAAAATGCGTCGGAAGCTGTCATCACGCACTTGGTAAATCGCGTTGTTGAGGCCGTCCAAGGCATAGACAGCGCCATCTGGCCCCACGCTGAGACCGGTCATCAAAAAACTCTGACCGGGCACTTCAGGCGAAAGAAACTTCTTGATGAAGCTGCCATCCTTCAGGTTGAACTGAAAGATGCCCGCCTTGCCGAGATCGCGCTCGGCCTGATAGTTCTTGAAATGCGGCACGGCACTTGAGGCCACCCACAAAAAACCGCGGTCCGCGTCAACCGCGACATCAAACACGGCCCACAGGCCGTTCTCTTCGTTAGCAGTCACCAGTGGCGTCAGGCGGCCATTGCTGCCCAGCATCGAAACCGATCCCTCACGCGCACTCCCAACCAGCAACTGCTTGCGTGACGCATCCCAAGCCAGACTCTCCATCAGCAGATCTTCGGCGGGCAGCGTGTAGGCAATTCTGCCGTCACCAAAAGGTGCTCGATTCTGGTCCATGGCTTGTACCAAATAGCCCCAGACTTCCGTGTTCTGCACGTTTGCAAAGCGTGCGTCGTTGCCTATGTCCTGCGCATAACCGCGCGTCTGCAATTCGAGCAGGGCGTTATAGGCGGCGCTTTTCTTGTCTTGCTGGGCATACAAGGCCGCAAGTTCGTAGCGGTACTGCCCCACATGCGGCCGCAGCGTCACCAATCGTTCCAGGACCAGCGCTTCGTTGTCCGCCTGTCCTGCTTGCCGCAACTGCAGCGCAAGCTGAGCCAATTGCGCCGCGTCGGTCATCTTCGCAATGGCTGGGGCCACGTCTTCTGGCGCCAGGGGCTTTGGTTCTTGGGCGGCGAGAAAGGAGGCCATCACCAGACAGACCGAAGCAAGAACAAAACGCTGTGTTTTCATCGATAAACCTTTTGAAGAAATGTACGGCCCGGTTCGACCATGGCCCTGAAGACCGCATCGACAACGCAGGGTTCCCGAGCAAGTGGCTATGATGGCATGCAGCCCACGGAGACACGCCGCATGTCCACAACCACCCTGACTTTGCACGAGGGTCGCTTCCTCAGGCTCTGCCAACGCGGCCGTTGGGAGTTTGTCGAACGTACCAACGCCTCATGCGCTGTGATTATCGTTGCGGTAACGCCAGACCAGGAAGTCCTGTTTGTCGAGCAGTACCGTGAAGCGATCGGCTGCAAAACCATTGAAATGCCCGCCGGACTGGTCGGCGATATCGACGCAAGCGAATCCATCGAACTGGCCGCCGAACGCGAGTTGCTGGAGGAAACCGGGTGGTCCTGCGATCGGGTAGAAACGTTAATGAGCGGGCCGTCATCTTCGGGCATGAGCAATGAAATGATCGTATTTGCCCGGGCCCAAGGCTTGCGCCACGTCGGACCCGGCGGCGGCGATGCCAGCGAAGCCATCACGGTTCACTGCGTGCCGCTGACAAGCGCAGCGCACTGGCTGAATGCGCAACGACTGGCGGGCTTTTCCATTGATCCGAAACTCTACGCGGGCCTGTATTTCACTGCCCACGATCCGGATGGCTCGCCCATCTCCCCCTGAACCTACCGGGCCTTGCGTACTGAAAGCGGAAGTCTGCGCCGATGAAGCACGCTTTGGAGCGCCCGCAGGCAACCACGGTCGCCGCTCAATGCATCAGCGCGCCGATCAGCAGCAAGATTGCAGCGACCAACAAGACAAGCCAAGTCAACAACGTACCAACAAACCGTCCAGGCGACGTTCCCGAACTGGTCGACAAGCCAATCGCGTGAGCCACACGTGCGGCCAGCAAGCTGCCACCGAGCAGATGAATCCAATAGGCCTCGGCACCGCCCAGCTCCAGCATCAAAATCAGCAGCAGCGCGAGTGGCACGTACTCAACTGCATTGGCGTGAACCCGAACACGCAATGCCAGATCCGCATGACCAGCATCGCCAATGCCCACGCGATGGCGAAAGCGCGCCTGCACGACACGGATCGCCAGCAACAGAATCAGCAGAGCGCAGCCAGCCGCGTAAAGCGCAGTGATGGACATGGCGGATCAGCCCTCAAAAACAACGCTGAAAGCATCAATTCGGTACTCGACTTCCGGCACCGCGAGACCTTTGGATTCCTCCTGCAAGTGTTGGCGCTGCTTTTCGCTGAGGGTGTGTTGAAACAAACGCCCCCAGACGATGGCGGCCCCAGTGGCATCCTTGCGCACGCTGAATTCGTGCTCGTGCATCATGACGCGGGCACTGATGCCTTCGCTCTCAAGCTGCATCCAGCAACCTTTGTTCTGGCAAATTTCGACAATTCGACCCGAGAATTTCTCGTTGCCCTCATCATGCGCGTTCAGGTCGGCAATGGCGGCATGCAAAGGCGTGACATCGCCGTCTGGCATCGGGGCACCGAACTGCTCCTGGGCCAGTCCAAGGCGCGATGTAAACACACTGACGCACAGTACAGCGATCACTGCAAAAGAACGCATTTGAGACTCCTCAGTTAGGGGATTGAATTTCAAACGGGCACGAACGGCATGGCCCGCAAGGACGCATGCTCATCTGCAACCGAGTATCGGTGCTTTTCATCGCGCTGGACGCTGGCCAGCGCGCAGTCCGGGTCATGGGTGAAAAACAGTCGTGTATTGCGTGACAGCATCTCGTTGAGGAAAGTCTGCTTCTCATCGATCAGCAGTTCGGCATTGCGGTCATAGCCCATGGTTACCGGCACATGCACCCAAGGCCGCCCAGGGATCAGGTCCGCACAGAACACAAGACCCGGGTTGCCACGCAGCTCTGCCAGCATCAAGCCCGGCGTATGTCCATTGCTGAAGTGGAAACAAACGCTCTGCCCCAAGGCTGGCGTGTAGGTGGTATCCACCAATTCCAACCGTCCACTGTCACGCAACAACTGCGGCAGTCCGGCGATGAAGGAGGCTCGATCGCGCGCATGCGGGGCAGCAGCACGCTCGAAGCCACTTCGACTGACCACGTACGTCGCATTGGGGAACAACAGGCGGGCGGCTTGCCCCTCACTCCATGCGGCCAGCAGTCCGCCGGCATGATCAAAATGCAGGTGACTCAAGACGACGACATCAATATCGGCATCCGTCAAACCCAGCTCAGCCAAGGAGTCCAGCAGGACATGGCGATCTTCTGTCACGCCAAAACGCTCGCGCAGTTTGGGATCGAAGAACGCCCCGATACCGGTTTCGAACAGTACGCGCTTGCCATTGAGACCTTCCGCCAACAAGGCGCGGCACGCCAGATCAATACGGTTGTCGGATTCAACTTTGACCCACTTCGACCACATCGCGCGCGGCGCATTGCCGAACATCGCGCCGCCATCGAGCTTCTGACGGTTACCCGCCAGTGACCACAATTTCACCGCCATCGCTGCACCTCAACGGAAAATCTTGTCATCGTCGCTTTCATCGCCTGTGCTGCCTTTGCCGACATCCTTCCAGCGCCCGTCCGCACCCGCCTCCACCGCACCCGTAAGACGGTTCCAGACCACGACTTGCATGTTGCCCCAGGTGTCACGCCCGGTTTCGAGTTGATACCCTCGCTCACGCAAGTCGGCCTGCGCTTCGACGCTCAATGCACCCTCCTCGATCGATACGACATCAGGCAAATACTGATGATGGATGCGCGGCAAGTCAGCCGTTGACTGTGCACCGCCGCCGTCCATCAAATGCAAGATTCCCAGCAACACCATGCTGATGATGCGGCTGCCACCCGGGGTACCGAGGATGCCAACGCGCTCGTCACTAATGACGAAACTGGGCGACATTGAGGACAGCGGTCGCTTGCCTGGGGCAATCGCATTGGCATCTTGCCCCACCAGACCAAACGCATTGGGAACACCGGTCTTGATCGAAAAGTCATCCATTTCGTTGTTGAGCAAAAAGCCCGTTCCCGGCACCACAAACGCGTTGCCATAGGGCAGATTGACGGTTTGAGTGACAGCAACCAGATTGCCATCGGTGTCGAGCAGCGAAAAATGTGTGGTGTCGTCACGCTCGATCGACTCACCGACGCCGGGCAACAAGTCACTCGGCGTCGCGCGATGCGGATGGATGCTGGCACGCAGGCCGGCGGCATAGTCGGCGCTCATCAGCATCGCCACCGGGACCTCGACGAAATCCGGATCACCCAGATAGATCGCGCGGTCACGATAGGCGCGCCGCATCGACTCAATGGTCAGATGCGTCCGCTGGAACGGCTGCAGATCGGTGTAGCGATAGCCATCAAGGATATTCAGCACTTCGGCCAACGCAATGCCGCCAGAGGAAGGTGGCGGCGCGGTGATGATTTCAAACCCGCGATGCTGGATCCGCAGTGGTTCACGTTCCACCACTTGGTAGTTGGCCAGATCCGTTTCGCTCCAGATCCCCCCACCCGCACGAACCCCCGCGACCAACTGACTGGCATAGCGCCCCGCGTAAAATCCCTTCTCACCGTGCGCTGCAAGCAACTCCAGCGTTCGCGCATAGTCCGGGTTGAACATTTTCTGGCCGACTTTGGGCACCTGTCCGCCCGGCAGAAATACGCCAGCGGAACCGGGGTCATTGCTCAGCGCCTGCACACGCCAAGCCATCATCTCAGCGTTCTTGCGACTAAAGGTCCATCCCTCGCGAGCAAGACGGATCGCCGGCGCGAGTGAACGCGCCAGCGGCAATCGACCATATTTGCGTGAGACATGCACCAAACCTGCCGGCAACCCGGGGATCGCTGCTGCCAAGGGGCCGTCAATACTGCCTTTGGGGATGGGGTTACGGTCTTTGTCGAGGAACATGTCCGCACTGGATGCCAGCGGCGCCCGCTCACGCGCATCGACGAATACCACGCGGTTCTCGCTGGCAAGGTGAAGCAGGAAAAAGCCACCGCCGCCAATCCCCGAACTCTCGGGCTCGACCAAACCAAGCATCGCGCTGACCGCTACCGCGGCATCAAACGCATTGCCACCCGCCGCCAGCACTTCCATGCCGGCATCAGTCGCCTGCGCATTGGAGGTCGCAATGGCCGGACGCAACGGCGCCACCGTGTCCGCAGCCAATGCCGAGGTCGCACAACAGGCAACCACCAGCATTGCCGCACGCATCATCCTGGTCATGCCACCTCTCCCGTCAACAGATTGAATTTGATCAGCAATTGCGCGTGCGTTTCGGGCACCGATGGATCCGGGTCAATGCACTCGACCGGACAAACCGCCATGCACTGAGGCTCGTCGAAGTGCCCGACGCACTCCGTGCAACGGTCCGGGTTGATCTCGTAAATTGACTCGCCTTGCGAGATGGCCTGATTGGGGCAAGCGGGCTCACAGACGTCGCAATTGATGCAAAGCGAATTGATCAGCAGCGCCATGGATACGCCAGACAAAGGAACCCCCGGAAAACCGGGGGTCCAAGAGGATTACTTGGCTTCGACCACAACGAAGGTCGCGCCCGTGGCTTCAACAAGTGGCCTCGCCCGCTCTGCTTCGCTTGCCGCACCGATGTAGAGCACGCGAACATCCTTCATCGAGCCTTCCGAAGCGCCAGTGAAGGCTTCGACGATCAAATCTGCCATTTTGGCGTACTCAGGACCGCCAAAGGCCAGCATGTTGCCGGGCAGAACGCCCTGTGCAACCACGCCCGCAACCTGATCCGCTTGACGATTGAACTGGTCCTCGAAATCGGCCGCGGTTGCGGTCGGGAGGTAATACATGAACGGGCTGCTGCGTATGCCTTCCATGTTCTGCTTTACCGCCTGGGTCAGATAAAGGCGCCAAGCGCGATCATCGGCCGGATCGGTCGGCACCGTCAGTAGAGCTTGCGCCGCCGGTTGCGCCGCAGTTTCGGCAGGCTTGTCGCCACCGCAGGCACTCAATCCGAAGGCCACGCAGGCCGAGACCATCAACACGTGCAGTTTGTTCATCGGGGACTTCCTTTCAGTCGATCAACACTGGCAGCCAATTGAATGAAGGGACTCAGGCGCGCTGCCAGCGCTTCTTGAGTGCCGCATCCACAAGCGGATGCACGAATCCGGACACATCTCCACCCAGTCGAGCGATCTCTCGCACCAGTGAAGAAGAAATAAAACTGTATTGCTCGGCAGGCGTCAGGAACAGGGTTTCGACCTCGGGGATCAGATGACGGTTCATGCTGGCCATCTGGAACTCGTACTCGAAATCCGATACCGCGCGGAGTCCGCGCAACAGCACACCACCGCCAACGCGACGAACGAAATCCGCCAGCAGCGTATCAAAACCGAGCACCTCAACGTTCGGAATGTCGGCCAGACAGGTCTGCGCCAGTGCGATGCGGTCAGCAAGCTCGAAGCCCGGTCCTTTATTGGGACTTTCCGCCACTCCCACCACGATGCGCTCAAACAGCGGAGCAGCTCGTGCCACCAAGTCGATGTGACCATTGGTAATCGGATCAAAGGTGCCGGGATAGACGGCTACACGTTGTCGACTAAGACTCATCCGGGGTCATCACAGGGTTAACGGAACGCGCGCAGTGTAGCTGACCCGATTCAACAACGGCGGTCAGGGAAGTTCACAGCTGACGTTTCAGCAAGGTGTACCGGACGTCGCGCGTCGCGCCCTCGCGATGCAGCACCCAACCCGGCAACGGTGGTAGGACAGCCGACGCGGACTGTTCCAGATAGAGCCAACTGCGCGCGCTCATGCGCGCTATCAGCCTCGCCAACAAGGCATCCTGCAGACCGACAGCAAATGGTGGGTCGACGAACGCGAGATCGAATGGCGTCTGTGATGGCTCTCGCAGCCATTCCACAACGTCCGCATTGACAACGCGCATCTGCTCCGCCTTCAAACGCGCACAGCTGGCCTGCAATGCCGCAAAGGCGACCCGGTCGCGTTCGACCAGAGTGACCGACGACGCGCCTCGCGACGCCGCCTCGAAGCCGAGCGCGCCACTACCGGCATAGGCGTCTAGAACACACAGCCCGGCAATGTCGAATTGCAACCAGTTGAACACGGTTTCGCGCACACGGTCCGCGCTTGGGCGCAACCCCGCAACCTCAGGCACTGGCAGTCGGGTGCCACGCCAACGCCCGCCAATGACGCGAACTTCGCCAGTTGCCGCGGGCTTGCGGGGCATGACGTGGGAAACAGGTGGTTTCATGGTTGTCAGTCTAACCAGACTGGACTGTTAACATGAGTGTTCCAAAGGCTGCTTAAGCAGCTGCCCTGATTTCGCAGCGATTGCATCCCCATGTTCAAGTTCTGGAAGAAGGCTCCCGCGCAACCCGACGCAACGACCGGCCCCGCTGACGACGCGGTACCCGCAGCATTGCAGGTCTCGGCGTCAGCGCCACAAGTCACCGAGACGGCAGAAGATGCCGTCGTCCAAGCGGCAGGTACGCCAATCATCGCGCCTCCGGTGGCCATTGCCGTATCCGACACCACAGAGTCGGCGCCGTCCGAGGTACCGACCTTGGACGAAGACCAACCGCCTGCGCCAACATCACAACGCGTGAGTTGGCGTGAACGTCTTGCCGCCAGTGGGTTTGCGCGCGGCCTGACTGCACTATTCCAACGCAATCCACGTCTCGATGACGACCTGCTTGATGACATCGAAACCTGTCTGCTGACCGCTGACGTCGGCGTCTCCGCCACCCAATCCCTGATTGACGACCTGCGGCGCCGCATGCACAAGCGCGAGTTCGCCAATGCTGCCGAGCTGCTTTCGGCGCTGCGCAGTGCGTTGCGCGAGATGCTGGTTCCAGTCGCCGTGCCACTCGACACATCCAGCGCGCGCCCGTTCGTCATTCTCACTGTCGGAGTCAATGGCGTCGGCAAGACCACCAGCATTGGCAAAATGGCGTGGCGTTTCCAGCAGCAAGGCAAACATGTCCTGCTGGCCGCGGGCGATACCTTCCGCGCCGCAGCCGTTGAGCAACTCAAGACGTGGGGCGCCAGACATCAGGTGCCGGTAGTTTCGCAGGGTCAGAACGCGGACTCGGCTTCGGTCATCTTTGATGCACTGCAATCGGCCCAAGCAAAACACGTCGATGTACTGATCGCCGATACCGCCGGCCGACTGCATACGCAGAGTGGACTTATGGACGAACTCGCCAAGGTGCGCCGTGTGCTCGGCAAGCTCGATGCCAGCGCCCCGCACGAGGTTTTGATGGTGATCGACGGCACGACGGGACAAAATGCCATCAGCCAAGTCCGCCAGTTCCGGCAACACGCGAGGGTGACCGGACTGGTCGTCACCAAGTTGGATGGCACCGCCAAGGGCGGCGTGATTTTCGCGTTGGCGCGCGAATTTGGCTTGCCCATCCGCTTTGTGGGATTGGGGGAGAAAGCGCCCGATCTTCGCGAGTTCGACCCCGATGCCTTCGTGGATGCGCTGTTACCCCATAGCCTCGGATAGCGCATGGCGGCGAGCTTCGCTCAACGACTTCTGGATTGGTTTGATCGGTGCGGGCGACATGACCTGCCCTGGCAACACCCGCGCAACGCGTATCGGGTCTGGCTGTCAGAGGTCATGCTGCAGCAGACTCAGGTCAGCACGGTGATCGGCTACTTCGAGCGCTTTGTGCTGGCCATTCCCGATTTGCCTGCGCTGGCCGCCGCCGATCCGGATCGCGTACTCGCGCTGTGGTCGGGATTGGGCTACTACAGCCGCGCCCGCAATCTGCACAAGGCGGCACGGATTTGCGTTGAGCGGCACGGCGGTGATTTACCACGGGACTTCGATGCCTTGCTCGCCTTGCCAGGTATCGGACGTTCCACGGCGGGAGCCATTCTGGCGCAAGCCTTGGAACTGCCGTTTCCGATTCTCGATGGCAACGTCAAACGCGTACTAAGCCGCCAACTCGGCCTGCGCGATTGGCCAGGCCAAAGCGATGTCGAGCGTCAACTCTGGGAAGAGAGCGAAGCCCGCCTGCCGCGCCAACGCTTGGCCGATTACACCCAGGCACTGATGGACCTGGGTGCAACGGTTTGCAAACGGCAACGACCACTGTGCAGCGAGTGTCCTGTTGCCGACGCATGCCTCGCTAAGCAAGGGAATCTGCAAGCAGAGATTCCCGCGCGCAAACCGCGCAAGACCAGCCCGCAACGGGAAACCATCATGCTTTGGATCACCGACAACCAAGGAAGGACCCTGCTGCAACGACGACCTCCAAGCGGAATTTGGGGCGGGCTGTGGAGCCTGCCCGAGGCGAGCTCGACCGAAGACGTAGACACATTCGCTCTGCGTTTCGGGGCTGTCCGAGCAGACGTCGCCCTCATCCGTTTCCAGCACGTATTCAGCCACTTCAAATTGAATGTCACTGTCCAGCGCTTCCATAGCGCAAGGCCAATTCCGAGGGTCAACGATGCGCCCTCCAACGCTTGGTTTGCGCAGGCTGACCTGTACGGACTTGGACTGCCTGCACCGATTCGCCGATTGGTCGAAAATTGTCAGGAAAGTTAACAACCGCCATTCCATGTGCGATTCATCCAGCGGTAGGGGTTATCCTGCGCGGCCCTGTGCGATCCTTTGCAGGTCGATTCAAACTGACCCGATGCCACCAAAGACCCAAAGACACCGCTTCGCATGCTTGCTGAGCGTCGCGCTGATGCTGCCGCTCTGGCAAACCGCACACGCTTGGTCGGCCAAAGGTCACCGCATCGTGGCCGAACTGGCCGAACGTCAACTTACGCCGCGAACACGTGCTGCAATACGTGATCTGCTAGACGATGAACCGACACCGCATATTGCGGCGATTGCCGCTTGGGCCGATCAGGTACGCGATCTACCCACCTATCGCAAAACTGCGCGCTTGCATTTCATCAACTTCAATCGCGCCGATCCCTGCCACTACACGGCGGAGCGGGATTGCCCCGACGGTCAGTGCATCGTTGCTGCCATCGCGCACTATCGGCAGATTCTGCGCAATCCTGCCGCATCGCCCAAGGCGCGCCGCGAGGCCCTGAAGTTCGTCGTCCACTTCGTCTCCGACATCCACCAGCCATTGCATTCCGCCTTTGGCGATGACCGTGGGGCAAATACCTTCCAAGTACGCTTTGGCTTTCAGGGCATGAATCTGCACGCCCTGTTTGATCGTGTTCTGTTGGATTCGCGACCATTCATGGCGGGTGAATACGCCGATTTTCTTCAGCGCGACCTCCCTGAGCCCGGCCGGATACGTGGGCGCAACCCGGCGATCGATTGGGCGGAAAGTGCCTGTCGTTTGGTGGAGACTGAGCGCATTTACCCGCCGAATCGCCGCCTTGACGAGTCCTACATCCTGCGCATGCGTCCGGTGGCAGAGCGACAGATCCAACTTGCCGCAGTTCGCCTAGCGGCAGTCTTGAATGCGGACCTTGGCCAACCCTGATCGCTACATGCTGGCCTGCAAGCCGCGTCGCGCCTACAATCGGCGCCCCTCTGAGTTCACGGTCTACCAGCATGGCAGGCAAGCTGTTCGTCAAAACCCATGGTTGCCAGATGAACGAGTACGACTCGGCAAAAATGGCTGATCTGCTCGCCGAAACGCATGGTCTGACACTGACCGAAGTTGAAGATGAGGCTGACGTCATTCTGGTCAACACCTGCTCAATCCGCGAAAAGGCGCAAGAGAAGGTATTCAGCCAACTGGGGCGCTGGAAGGAACTCAAGCACCGCAATGCGAATGTCATCATCGGTGTGGGCGGTTGCGTGGCTAGTCAGGAGGGCGAATCGATCCTCAAACGCGCACCGTACGTCGACCTGGTGTTTGGACCTCAGACTCTCCATCGCCTGCCGGAAATGATCGAGGCCAAACGCGCATCAGGCCGTCCGCAGGTGGATATCAGCTTCCCCGAAATCGAAAAATTCGACCGCATGCCGGAGCCACGTGCCGACGGTCCCACAGCGTTTGTTTCGATCATGGAAGGCTGCAGCAAGTACTGCACATTCTGCGTTGTGCCCTACACCCGTGGCGAAGAGGTGAGTCGTCCGTTTGAAGATGTGCTTGTCGAAGTCGCCCAACTTGCCGAGCAAGGCGTGCGCGAAGTCAATCTGCTGGGGCAGAACGTCAACGCCTATCGCGGTCTGCTGGACAAGCAAGCGCCTGATGTCGGGACTGCCGATCTGGCCGACCTGATCCGTGCCATCGCCCAAGTGCCGGGCATTGGGCGCATCCGCTACACCACCTCACATCCGGTCGAGTTCAGTGACAGCCTGATCGAAGCGCATCGCGACGTCGCTGAACTCGCGGCCTTCGTGCATCTGCCCGTGCAAGCCGGATCAGATCGCATCCTTACCGCAATGAAGCGCGGCCACACCGTGCTGGAATACAAGGCCAAGATTCGGCGCTTGCGAGAAGCAAAGCCCGGCATCACGATCAGCTCCGACTTCATCGTGGGCTTTCCGGGCGAAACCGAGCGTGACTTCGAAGCGACCATGAAGCTGATCGCCGACATCGAGTTTGATCAGAGCTTTTCGTTCATCTATTCGGCGCGTCCTGGAACACCGGCGTCCAACCTGCCCGACGAAACACCTGCGGAGGAGAAGAGCGCCCGATTGCAACGCCTTCAGGCGGCCATCGACGTCAATGCCAAAGCGTATTCCAAGGCCATGATCGGCAGCGTGCAGCGCGTCCTTGTCGAGGGCCCAAGCAGGAAGGATCCCAACGAACTGACCGGGCGCACCGAGAACATGCGCTACGTGAATTTCGCCGCGCCCGCACGCCTGATTGGTGAGTTCGTTGATGTACTGATTACCGACGCGATGTCGAACTCGCTGCGTGGCCGCGTGTTGACTGGCGCAGACTGAGCGCCGCTCAGCGTCCGCGCAAAAACAGCTTGTCCAACTCCGCCATGCTGAGTTGAATCCAGGTCGGGCGGCCGTGATTGCATTGTCCTGAGCGTTCGGTGGCCTCCATATCGCGCAGCAGTGCATTCATCTCGGCCAAATTGAGCTGACGATTGGCGCGCACCGAGGTATGACAAGCCAAGGTCGCCAACAACTCGTTGCCAAGTTCGGCCACACGGCGGGTTTGTCCGTGTTCAATCAGATCTGCCAACACGTCCAGCACCAATTGACGTGCATCCGCTCCCGCAAGCAACACCGGAACCGAACGCACACTCAACGATTGTGGCCCGCTGCGCTGAACGTCGATGCCCCACTCGGCCAAACGTTCCGACTCGCGCTCTGCACAATCTGCTTCACGCTCACTGACACTCATCGCCACCGGAACCAGTAAGGGCTGCGACTGTACGCCTTGCCCTTCACGCGCGTTCTTGAGTCGTTCGTATGTGATGCGCTCGTGTGCTGCATGCATATCGATCAGCACCAACCCTTGCGCGTTCTGCGCCAGCACATAGACACCATGCAACTGGGCCAGGGCATAACCGAGCGGCGGCGCCCGACTGAGGTCCATCGCTGGCATTGCCACGTGCGCAGGTGCTGCCGCATAGAGCGCAGCATAAGCGGCTACCTGTTCGCGCACGGGTAACGCCATTGAAGGCTGTTGTGGCCGTGACGATCCGGCATGGGCGGGCGACGCCAATCGGTAATCCAGCGCCTCAGGACTCGGCAGCGGACCGGAGAGTCCATTCGAGACGCCCTCCACGGTGTTTGCCGCTACGCCCGCACGAGCACCCGCCAGTGCTTCATGCAGGCTGCGAAAGACAAAGTCGTGCACTAGCCGGCCATCGCGGAAGCGCACTTCATGCTTTGCCGGATGCACGTTGACATCGACGCGGCGCGGGTCGATGTCCAGGAACAAAACGAAGGCCGCATGGCGGCCATGAAACAGCACATCTGCATAGGCTTGCTTGACCGCATGCGCGACCAGACGATCCTTCACATAACGCCCGTTGACGAAGAAGAACTGCTGATCGGTCTGACTACGCGACGCTGTGGGCAAGCCAACCCAACCGTGCAAGCGCAGACCAGCCGCTTCGGCGCTGACACGCAACGCAGCGGGCGCGAACGCGTCACCCAAGGCTTCAGTCAATCGCTTGTGCACATCAAGCTCGACGTGCACGGCACGAAAATGCCGAATCGGCTTGCCGTTGTGCTGAATGCGAAACTCCACGTCCATGCGCGCCAGCGCCAAGGTCCGCACCAAATCTTCAACATGGCCCAATTCGGTGCGTTCGGCACGCAGAAATTTGCGCCGTGCGGGGACGCTGAAAAACAGATCTCGCACTTCGATGCTGGTGCCCAGCGGATGCGCCGCAGGCACGCCCGCCAGCACGCGGCCGTTCTCGACTTCGACGCGGTGCGCCTGCGCCTGATCGGCAGGGCGCGAGGTGATGGCAAACTTCGACACCGACGCAATAGACGGCAATGCCTCGCCACGAAACCCCAAGGTCGCGACGCACTCCAAATCGTCCAAGCTGGTGATTTTGCTGGTCGCATGTCGCGACAAGGCCAGCGGCAACTCGTCTGCGGCAATGCCGACACCATCATCGCGGATGCGGATCAGGCGGATACCGCCCTCTTCCAAATCGATGTCGATCCGACTGGCACCGGCGTCCAGCGCGTTCTCCAGCAACTCCTTTACCACCGAGGCAGGACGCTCAACCACTTCGCCCGCGGCAATCTGGTTGATCAGGGTTTCAGGCAGCAGTTGAATCGGCACGCGTTGATCGTCCGCATCAAAGGGACGCGCATGATAAGTCCTGCCGGCACTGGTCTGTTGGCGGGTGTTGCATCAACGCTGGGACAGTGCCAATCGCGCTATCGCGCGCGGACGGCTCCGCGATCAAGCACCAGGAATCTGTAACCGATCACCCACTTTCACCACATCACCGCGCAGGCGATTGGCCGTACGCAGTGAGCTCAGGCTGATGCCATGCTGGTTGGCAATGTGGCTGAGCGTCTCGCCACGCGAGACGACGTGCTGGCGGGCACGCGGACGTGCGTTCGATGCCAGCCAGCTTCCCGGGGGCGGCTGCAAATGGAAGTAGTCCTGCACGCCATCCACGATGGCCGCCGCCAGCCGTTGCCGATGCGCCGGGTCGTTGAGCTTGCGCTCTTCGCCGGGATTACTGATGAACGCGGTTTCGATGAGCATCGAGGGCACATCAGGCGAACGCAACACCACAAAATTGGCACGTTCGACATCCGGCTTGTGGGTTTTGCCGACGCGCTTCATGGCCGACAAGACATAGTTGGCAATATCATCGGATGCCTTCATGGTGGCACTTTGTGCCAGATCCAGCAGCACTGCCGCCAAGGTGTCGTCCTTGTCATCCAGCTTGACGCCGCCGACTAGATCGGAGGCATTTTCGCGGGCTGCCAGCCAGCGTGTGGCTTCGTTGGTGGCGCCGCGCGTGGACAGCACGTAA
The DNA here is from genome assembly GCA_016718605.1 of Lysobacterales bacterium. GTDB lineage: Bacteria > Pseudomonadota > Gammaproteobacteria > Xanthomonadales > Xanthomonadaceae > Aquimonas. The sequence continues at coordinate 250,563 of JADKCY010000002.1, forward strand.
ACCGACGACCCGGACGCGGTCTGTCGATGAAAGGCGTCTGCATGAATGCTGACGAACAGGTCGGCCTGAGCATCGCGCGCGCGGCGATAGCGGCGTTCGAGTGGAATGAAGTAGTCGCCATCACGAATCAACACAGCCTTGAAGCCGCGTTCGGCGTTGATCTGGCGAGCCAACTCGCGCGCCACCGCCAGCGTGATGTTTTTCTCGCGCGATCCGCCGGGGCCGATGGCGCCAGGATCTTCGCCGCCATGTCCTGCATCAATGGCAATGATCACGTCACGGTCCGCGGACGGAACTACCTGCTGCACAGTGCGCGCTACTGCTGGTGCGCTGGTGGACGACACCGGCAGATCAACCACCAAACGATGACCATGGCCTTCCGCAGGCGGCAGCAGGAAGGACTTCGGTCGGGCTGCCTCATTCAGATCGAGCACGATTCGCAGATCTGCTTCGCCTTGTTTGCCAGTGCGAACCTGACGCAGCAAGCCCTTTGATACGTCCTGCAATCGGAACGTGCTGGACAATGAGGCACCTTCGAGATCGAGCACCAAACGGTCCGGACCACTCAGGGCAAACAACTTGTAGCCGACTTCGCCGCTCAAATCGACCACCACGCGGGTTGAATCCGGGCTCGCCCAAACACGCAAATCGCGAACTTCAGTGGCGTGCGCACTGGAAATCCCAGCCAACCAAATGAGGCTAAGCAAGGCCAATTGCATTGGGTCGAGTCGTCGGAACAAGCGCATGTCCTCAATTCAACCGCAGACACCGGTCGATTGCAAGATAAATTCACTTCTAAATCTGATACCTGCGGTGTGTTTCTCGAATTTCTTGTAGATGCAACGCCGGGTATTTACCCGCCTGCAGCAGCGACGCCATGTAGCGATGCCTCCGACATCGAGGCACTCTGGCTCGAACTGCACACTTTCGCCAAACTACGCGACCAAGCTTCTGGACATTGCCCATGTTGTTTGCATTGCTCGCCCTACTTGCCGGCCTTGCCTTGCTGATCTGGAGCGCTGATCGCTTCGTGCATGGTGCTGCGGCAGTCGCCGGACATTTCGGCATGCCGCCATTGTTGATCGGCATGGTGGTGGTCGGCTTTGGCACCTCCGCTCCCGAGTTGGTGGTATCGGTGCTTGCCGCCAAACAAGGCAATGCCGGGCTCGCGCTGGGCAATGCCTATGGTTCCAACATCGGCAATATCGGATTGATCCTGGGCATCTCCGCCTTGCTGACTCCCATCGCGGTGCACTCGAATGTGCTGCGCAAGGAGCTGCCCATACTGTTGGCGGTGACCTTGCTCGCCGCATGGCAAGTCTACGATGGCCATATTGCCCGAAGCGAGTCCTGGCTGCTGCTCGGCGTGTTCGGCCTGGTGATGGGATGGTCCATCTGGCAGGGATTGCGCAAAGCACCCGACGCCTTTGGCGACGAAACAGCGCAGGAACTGCGGAACCACCCGATTCCGCTGCGCAACGCGGTCCTTTGGCTGGTGATCGGCCTTGTGGCCCTGATCCTGAGTTCCCGCGTGCTGGTTTGGGGCGCCGTCGAAATCGCAACGGCATTCGGCGTCAGTGATCTGGTGATCGGCCTGACCGTGGTCGCCATTGGCACCTCGCTGCCGGAACTGGCGTCCTCACTGATCGCCGTCAAACGTGGCGAACACGACATCGCGCTCGGCAACGTTTTGGGGTCGAACCTCTTCAACACGCTAGCCGTGGTCGGAGTCGCGGGCGTGATCCAGCCGCTGAGTGCGGGGCCGGAGATTTTTCAGCGCGACATGCTGACCATGCTCGCGTTCACGGCCGTTCTGTTTGTTTTTGGCTACGGTTTTCGTGGACCGGCGCGCATCAATCGTTTTGAGGGCGGAACGCTAGTGCTCGCGTATTTGGCGTACAACGCGTATCTGCTCACCACCCAATTCAGCGCACACTAACAGGCGGAGAAAACGACATCGGCAACGGGTAGTGACGCCCATCCCGTAGGGGTTGAAAACACGGCGCACTGCGCAGAAACGCCTCCTCCGAACACTGCGCATGCCAGCCGGGCAAGACGGCCAGCGGCAATGGTCGTAGTTCCAATGGATCGTTAAGCACCCCTCCGCACGCAATGGCATCGGCGATCCCTGCCATCCAGGCAGCGTCCGTCACGTCGGATTGCGCCCGTATCAGCATCGCCTTGCCGACCAGCAAGCGTGATGGGTCCAGGGCATGTTCGAGCACCGCATGACCAAACACAATCACACGCATCGCCTCCGGCTCAGCGTGCAGACGCTGCCCCAGCATCGGCCAATCATGCGCATCCCAATGGGCCAGCGCGGCATCATCGCAGAGACGCACGGCCACACCTGCTTCATCGAAATGGGTCAGTGCGCACTGGGCACGCGTACGTTCGCGCGGACCGATTCGCGCCACATCATCCGCTTGACGCTGGTTGAGTGCCGACTTCATGGCCGACCATCGCAGCCAGATCATCGCATTCAACAAATCGTGCCAATTCTCGAGCCGGGTCGGAATCTCACCGCGGGAATGAATGCGCGTTTCATAGTGCATGCCATCATCCAGCAGGCCGTCGGTCTGCGCCACAAAACGCATGACGCGTCCAGTCTGCGCATGTCGCAAATGGCTGCCGCGGCTATTCAACAGATCGAGCGATGGCCAGTCCTCCATGCGCAGCAAATCCAGCGCATCACCATAGGACGCAAAGGCGGGATGCTCGAACACCTCGCGGGCGACTGTCTTCCGTTCAGGAGCGATGAAACGACGCTTTGCCATGCTCAATCGTCGCCGAATTCGTCCTCGTCGACACCGACCAGACCGAACAAATCGTGCTCGTCACTACCCATGATGCGCACGTCAACGATGTCGCCGGGCTTCAGTCCAGCCGCTTCACCATCCTGGATTTGCACCAGACCATCGATCTCCGGCGCATCAAAACGTGAACGACCAATCGCGAGTTCGCCATCCAGCAAATCGATCAACACCGATTGCACCGTGCCCACTTTCGCAGCCAGACGCTGCTCGCTGATTTCTGCCTGTCGCGCCATGAATCGCTCCAAGCGCTCGGCCTTGATTTCTTCCGGCACAGCATCTGGCAAATCGTTGGCGTGCGCGCCATGCACTGGCGAATAGGCAAATGCGCCCACGCGGTCGAGTTGCGCTTCGTCGAGAAAGTCCAGCAACTCCTCGAACTCGGCCTCGGTTTCACCTGGAAAGCCCACGATGAAGGTGCTGCGAATCGCCATCTCCGGGCAGATGTCGCGCCAGCGTTTGATGCGCTCAAGTGTCTTGTCCACCGCACCTGGACGTTTCATCAGTTTGAGGATGCGCGGGCTGGCATGCTGAAACGGCACGTCGAGATATGGCAACACCTTGCCCTCGGCCATCAGCGGAATGACCTCATCGACATGCGGATACGGGTAGACGTAATGGAGGCGTGTCCACGCTCCGAGCTCCGACAAGCCCTCGCAAAGACTCTTCATGCGCGTTGCGTAGGACCTCTCGCGCCACTGCCGCTCGGCATACTTCACATCGACGCCATAGGCCGAAGTGTCCTGCGACACCACCAGCAATTCACGCACACCGCCGCGCACCAGTTTTTCCGCCTCGCGCAACACTTCGTCCACCGGTCGGCTGACCAGATCACCACGCATGCTCGGGATGATGCAGAAGCTGCAGCGATGGTTGCAGCCTTCGGATATCTTCAGATAGGCGTAGTGCTTGGGAGTCAGTTTCAGGCCGTAGTCCGGTACCAGATCGATGAAGGGATCGTGCTTGGGCGGCACCACGGCATGCACGGCTTGCATCACGGTGGCGTAGTCCTGCGGACCCGAGATCGATAGCACTTCCGGATGCGCCTGCCGAATCTCGTCCGGGCGCTTGCCCAGACATCCGGTGACGATCACGCGACCATTTTCTGCCAGCGCCTCGCCAATCGCGTCGAGTGACTCATCCACTGCGGAATCGATGAAGCCGCAGGTGTTGACCACCACCACATCAGCCGCGTCATAGGTCGCGACGATTTCGTAGCCTTCAATCCGCAACTGGGTGAGGATGCGCTCGGAATCCACCAGGGCTTTGGGGCAACCCAGACTGACGAAACCGACACGGGGATTGGACTTGGACATGGCAATGGCTGTGGTGAACGGCTGCGGATTGTAAGCCGCAGGTCGTCGAGTGTCCGAATTCCCTTACCAAACCGCCGCGCGAGCTGCCTCCGGCAAACGCATCTCACTACCTTCATGACAGCGGTAAACGCTGGAAAAACCGTTGTGATGTGCCAACGGTCCATTGACGCGGAAGGCATTCGGCGCCGTTGCCATACTCAAGGCACTCAAACGAGTCGCCGCCTCGCGGCTGTTCTGCTTCCAGACCTGCGCCCAGCTCAGAAAAAAACGCTGCGCCGAGCTACTGCCTTGCACACCGGGACCAGCCTCGCCCCCCGCTGCCACGAACGCCGCCCACGCAATCTGCAATCCCCCCAGATCGGCAATGTTCTCGTACAACGTGGCATTGCCATCCAGCGTAAAGCCCGGCAGCACCTCGAACGCGCTGTACTGGCTGATCAGCGGACGTACACGCAGGGCAAATGCCTCGGCCTCCGCAACCTGCCACCACGCCACTTGCTGGCCGCTCGCGTTGATCGTTGCCCCCTTGCCGTCCACCGCGTGCATCAGCTCGCGCGCGATCAGCGATCCAAGCCCACCCCATTGCGACGCCAGGTCAGCAGCCGGATCAAACAGCGGCGCCTGCAAGGCGCCGGCCGGAATCAGCAGGCGGTTTTCTTCCACCACGTAGAACGGCAGCGCACTGGTCGCGGGAATCGGCCATGCCGTGGTATTGCCATCCGCACGCCAGCGCTGCACCTGTTCCGCTTTGGCGATTGCCATCAGACTGGCGATCAGATGCTGTGAATCGGGCATCGGCAAGGGTCGTGCTGGCGTTGCTGGACCGCCGATCTCCACCCGCAAGGCGTCGAGCTTCTTCAGTGCTTCTGCGCGCGCCGACTCGCCCATCCACAGCGCTTTGGCAATGGCCACGCGATACTGTGCAATGACAGCGTCGACGAGCCCTTGCGCAGCGACCCTGCGCGCCTCATCCGCATGCGCGGCGGCATAGCTGGCCGCCAGTTCCGGCGCTAGCACGCGTCGGACCGTCGCCACTGCTTGCTGTTCTGGCGACGGCGCTGCTTCGCCTGACAGAGTCTGTCGGTAAAGTTCGTCGTAGGCCTGCGCGTAAACGCCACCGAGATAGGGCGCAGCCCGATGCATCAAGTGGAACCGAAACCACGCTTTCCATTGCGCTACCGGCAGACCGGCGACCTTTTGATCGAGCGCCGCCATAAAGCTGCTATGTGGCGCAGAGACCTCCTCCACGTCACGCGCGCCCAAGGTCCGCAGCAGCGCCTTGAAGCCCAGATTCGGATAACTGCGATCGAGTTGCTTCACCGGCAATGGACGAAAGCCGTTGGCCGGATCCGCCAACTGCGCCAGCGACAGCGAGGCACTCGCCAGATCAGTTTCCACCTGCAGCACCAGCGCCGAGTTTGCCGCCGCACCCGCATCCCCAGACAATCCCAGCAAGCGCTCGATATAGGCACGATAGGTCGCACGAATCTGCAGCACCTGCGCATCCTCACGCAGGTAGTAGTCACGATCCGGCAACCCTAGACCGGCCTGGGTGATGAACACCATGCGCCGCTCACGCTGCCCCGGCACCGCCGACTGGCCCAGATTGAACAACACCGGCACACCCGCTGCGTGCCAATCGCCAATCAGCTTCTGCACATCCTTGCCGCGTTTGAGCTTGTCGATGCGCGCAAACCACGGCTGCAGGTCCGTCAATCCTGCCTGCTCGATGGCGCGCTCATTCAGCGCTGCCGCATACAGTGCACCGACAGTCGTCTGCGGCGATGCCGCCAGCAGAGCCTGCAACTGGGATTGCGCGATTTGTGTCTGCGTCTCAAGCAAACCCACCGAGGCATCAGCGTCCGGAATGGGAGTCGCGCTCAACCATCGGCCATTCGCGTGGCGATAAAAATCCTTGCATGCGGGCGTCTGTGCATCGACATCGGCCAGAACCGGCAGGCCCTGCGCCGACACAGCTGCACTCAAGCCCAGACCCGCCGCAAGCAACGCACGGACCACCGTTACCATCATCAAACGAGTACGCATCAGGACATCACATCAGGGAAAGCAGGACGCCTATTGTGCCCGATGCACCGCGAGCGTCCTGTCCTCAAATCACCTAGGCACACGCTGACGCCCGCCATCGGCAATCACCGCAGTCAACGGCGTCGCAAGACGTATCCGAGAACCAGCTACACCGCCTGCCCTGCCGCATGCCCTGAAGCCCAGGCCCACTGGAAGTTGTAGCCACCCAGCCAGCCGGTGACATCCATCACTTCGCCGACGAAATACAGGCCGGGGCAGCACTGTGATTCCATGCTGCTGGACGACAACTGGCGGGTGTCGACGCCGCCGAGCGTGACTTCCGCGGTGCGGTAGCCTTCGGTACCACTGGCAATCAGCGGGTAATGCTGCAGCGTGTCGGCGATCTGCTGCAGAGCCTTGGCGTGAAACTGACGCATCGGGCGGCTCTCAAAGTCGTGCTCGCACAGTCGCTGAGCCAGTCGTTTCGGCAGTAGTTCTGCGAGCACGCTACGTAGTTCAGCCGCAGGGCGGGCCTCGCGCAAGGCCTGTAAGCGCGCGAACGCATCTTCACCCGGCAGCAGATCCAGCAAAAGCGTCTCACCCGGCTGCCAATACGACGAAATTTGGAGAATCGCTGGCCCGCTGATGCCGCGATGGGTGATCAACATCGCGTTGCTGAAACTCTGCTTGCCCGTCGTGGCGGTGACCGGCAGTGCGACACCGGCAAGATCCTGCCAGCGATCCGCGTGCGAGCCCGTCATGGTCAGGGGCACCAAGCCCGCGCGAGTCGGCAGCACGCGAAGACCAAATTGCCGCGCCAGCGCATAGCCGAAGCCGCTGGCGCCCATGCTTGGAATCGACAAACCGCCGCTCGCGACCACCAGCGCGGGTGCGCAGAAAACGCCTTGCGTGGTGCGCAGGCGGAAGCCGTGGTCGGTCTTCTCGACGGCGTCGATCGAACATTGTGTGCGCACGTCAACGCCGCCTGCGGCGCACTCGTCGAGCAGCATCTGGACGATCTGCTTGGATGACTCATCGCAAAACAACTGGCCGAGCTCTTTCTCGTGATAGGCGATGCCGTGCCGTTCGACCATCGCAATGAAATGCTCGGGCCGGTAGCGCGCCAGCGCCGATCGGCAGAAATGCGGATTGTCCGAAAGAAAGTTCTCGGGCCGCGTGCCGGTATTGGTGAAATTGCAGCGACCACCGCCCGACATCAGGATCTTCTTACCGCAGCGGTTGGCGTGCTCGATCACCCGCACCCGTCGACCGCGCTGACCCGCCGTCAGCGCGCAGAACAATCCTGCCGCGCCACCGCCGATCACCAGTACATCGAGCGCATCCGGCTCAGCCACGCAGGCCAGCCTGCAACAACACTGGCGTCGCGCTCACCGTCGCCGATTCGCTCATCAACTGGACCTCGCCGTCCTGCACCAGACACTGCAGACGCATGCCCCGCGCCATCAGCCCGGACAATGCTTCGGCGGTGCCCGCAGGCAGCGCGATCACTTCGAGATTGCCGCAACGCGCCAGCGCGGCAGCGTTCTTTTCCCACCAGATGTCGAAGGCGCGCCCGCTGTAACCGATCAGCGTCACGCGCCGCGCCCGCCCGCAGGCACGGCGAATATCAGCCTCTTCTGGCTGACCCAGCTCGATCCAATGTTCGATCTCACCTGTCAGCGATTTCAGCCACAGATCAGGCTCGCCATCGGCACTCAGTCCACGCCCGAACTCCAGCCGCTCCTGCGCATACAGCGCAAACGCCAACAGCCGTACCATCAGCCGCGCATCGGTCTCGGACGGATGTTGCGCCAGCGTCAGACTGTAACTGGCGTAGTAATGCCGATCCAGATCGCTGATCTGTAGCTCGGCACGATGCACGGTAGCTTTGAGCGCCATGACAATCTCGATCCTTGGGGCCGTGCAGTGTAGGGGCAGCGGTGGCGACCACAAGGCTTCTATTGACGATTCTTTTTGCCAGTCCTCAACGTGAATGGGCGACTTGGCTGGTCGCTGAATAGTCCAGTGGGTGTGCTTCAATCCAAGGCTTGTCCACCGAGGTCACCACGATGATGCAACGATGCCGCTATGGACTGGTTTGGTTGATTTTTTTCCTCGCGAGCCCACCGGCAATAGCGGTCGGTGTGACAAGCCTGCGCATACAGCCCAATCCAGCCACGACTACTGACGATGCTCGAGTGAGGATCGATGTGGAAGGCTGTGACTCCAGCGTCGGAATCGCGCAAGTCAATCATCTTGAGCGCGAAATTCTGATTTCATTTTCTGGCAATGACTATTGCGACGACAGCAATCCGCAAACTTCATCACGCCGCGCTTCGTACCCGTGGGTCAACTCCCTGCCGGCATCTGGCGTGTCAACTACGAATTCTGCGTCAACGCACCACCGCCACTGCCACCCTGTGAAATTGTCCAATCAGAGGTGTTGCAGGTTGGCGTACCACCACCTACCAACATTCCGGTCGGAGGTCGCATTTCCATATTGATAGTGCTTGCACTCGCGGGCAGCGGCATTTTCCTGATCGGGCGGCATCTGCAACGCGTCTGACTTCGTGGATTGCACAGTCAGACGCGTTGGCTTGTCTGGAGCGTCTCGGGCTCGCTGGCTCAGCCCCGCTTTACCAGATCGCCACCTGCACCTCCGCCGGACGCACCATCTTGTCCTTGACCGAGCAGTTGAAGGCGGCCGCGAAGCTGCCCATGTTGGACGGCGCGCCGATGGCGCGGAATCCGGCCGGGGCGTGTGAGTCGGTGTCGAGGCGCAGCTTCAGTTCTTCGTCCTTGAAGTTACGACGCCACACGGTGGCCCAGTTCATGAAGAAGCGCTGGGCCTGATCGTAACCATCGATTTTGCGGGTCTTCCATTCGTCGTGCTCGGACAGGTAGCGGTTCATCGCATCGAAAGCAACCGACAGTCCGCCCAAGTCCGCGATGTTCTCGCCCAGGGTCAGGTCGCCCTTGACCTTCAGACCATCAATGGCGACGTAGCTGCTGAACTGGGTGACCAGCTTGTCGGTACGCGCTTCAAAGCCCTTGCGGTCTTCGTCAGTCCACCAGTTGCTGAAGTTGCCCTGAGCGTCGAACTTGCTGCCTTGATCGTCGTAGCCGTGAATCATTTCGTGGCCGATCACCGCGCCGATGCCGCCGTAATTCACTGCCGGATCGGCACCCGGATCGAAGAATGGCGGCTGCAGAATAGCGGCGGGGAAAACGATCTCGTTGCGCAACGGGTTGTAGTAGGCATTGACTGTCTGCGGGCTCATTTCCCACGTCGATTTATCGACTGGCTTGCCGATTTTGTCGAGGTTGTAACGGTAATTGAACGCAATCAGCGCCAGCACGTTGTCCAAGTAGCTGTTGCGCGTAGTCTGCAATCCACTCCAATCGCGCCACACATCCGGGTAGCCGATCTTGGGGGTAAAGCTGGCCCACTTTTCCAGCGCCTTGAGCTTGGTCGCGTCGCTCATCCAGTCGAGCTGTTCGATACGCGTTTTCAGCGCCGCGCTCAGGTGGTTAACGAGTTCCAGCGCCTGCGCCTTGGCTTCCGGCGGGAAGGTGCGCGCGACATACGCCTGCCCCAGCGCCTCGCCCATTTGTCCATTGAGTTCGTTCAGCACACGCTTCCAACGCGGCTGCTGTTCCTGCTGGCCGCGCAAGGTCTTGCCGTAGAAATTGAAATTCTGTTCGGCAAACGCATCACCCAGATAGGGCGCCGCGCCATCGATGGCGTGGAAGCGCAGGTACGCTTGCCAGTGCGCGACCGGCACCTCAACCAGCATGGCGTTGAGGGCTTCGAAGAACCTGGGCTGCGCCAACGAGAACATCTCGGGTACGGCGACACCCTGGGCTTTGAAGAACTCGCTCCAGGAGAAGTTCGGTGTGAGCTTTTCGGCATCGGCCACGCTGACCGGGTTGTAGAACACCGCGGGGTTGCGCATCTCGACGCGCGACAGCGAGGCATCGGCCAGACGTTTCTCGAAATCAAACACCCACTGCGCCTGCTCCGCAGCCGAGGCCGCGTCGACGCCGGACAGTTCCAGGGTCTTCTGCACATGCGCCTTGAAGGCCTCGCGGATCTTGGCGTAGTCCTCGCGCTCCAGTGTGTAGTAACCCTTCTCCGGCAGCGACATGCCGCCCTGCGAGGTGTAGGCGATGGTCATCGAGGAGTTCTTGAAATCCGCCTCGCCACCGAAGCCAAATAGTGCGCCCTGTCCCTTAGCGTAGGCCTCGCGCAGCCAAGTCGTGATGGCCTGCGGCGAGTCAAGTGCAGCAATGCGATCCAGCACAGGCTGCAAGGGCGCCACACCTTGGGCATTGATTGCGGTGTCGTCCAAGCCGGTCGCGTAGAAATCCCCTATCAGCTTGTCGACACCTGCGCTGGCATTCGCCGCCGCGGCCTGCTCGGCAATCTGGCGCTGCAGCGTCAGCGAGCGCTCGGCCAGCGTTTCGAAAGTACCCCAGGTGGTGCGATCCGAGGGCACTGGATTGTTGGCCAACCAGCGCGAGTTGACGAAGGCGTTGAGGTCGTCACAGGCCGGCGCATCGGCATTGAGATCTGCCGTATCCAACTTGATGGGCGCAATCAGATCACTGCCCAGCACAGGTAGCGACAGGGCTGACAGCAACGCGGCAGACAAGACGCGACGGGGACGAAGCAACATGGCGATCACTCACGGAGGCGGAAACTTCCAAGCCTAGGGCGCCGTCACGCCCTGCCACAGTGCCTTACGTCACGGCTAACGCCAAACAGTGCAGCGCCGCATCCCGTGCGATGATCGGCACTGGTCTTGTTGCGGAGCAGCGCATGCGTATCACCATTCACGGCGCCGCTGGCGAAGTCACCGGCTCCTCCCCACCTGCTGTCGTTCGGCAAGCAACAGGTGTTGCTGGATTGCGGACTGCATCAGGGCGGACGCGAGGACGAAGCGCGCAATTCGGAGGAGTTCCCGTTTGACGTGGACTCGCTCGACGCCGTGGTGATCAGCCACGCGCATATCGACCATATTGGACGTTTGCCCCTGTTGGTCAAACGCGGCTACCGCGGACCAGTGTTCACGCACCGCGCGACGGCAGACCTTGCCCGCATCATGCTCGAAGATTCTGCCCAACTCGCCGCGGCGGATGCCGAGCGACACAATCGGCGGCGCCTGCGCGAAGGACTGCCAGCAGACGACGCGCCGCTGTATTCGGCACTGGATGTCGCTGACACCCTGGGTCTGCTGCGTGGTATCGACTACATCACGCCAACCGAGATCCTGCCCGGCCTGACACTGACCCTGCGCGACGCCGGGCACATCCTCGGCTCGGCCTCGGTGGAACTGCGCGGCGAAACCCCGAAAGGCCCGCGGACCCTGCTGTTCTCAGGTGACCTGGGCAGCAAAGGCGCACCGCTGATGAACGACCCGGTCGCCGTGCCGCGCGCTGATCTGGTGTTGCTGGAGAGCACGTACGGTGACCGCCTGCACCGCTCGCGCGAGGCCACCATCGCTGAGCTCGGCGAAGTGTTCTCGCAAGCGGCAGTCGAGCGCGGCAACGTGCTGATTCCTGCCTTCGCCGTCGGCCGTAGTCAGGAGATCCTCTACTGGCTGGCCCGGCACTATGACGAATGGCAGATCGCGCGCTGGCAGATTTACCTGGACTCACCCATGGCCATGCGCGTCACGGACGTCTACAGCCGCCATGCTGGACTTTTCGATCGCGACGGCCAGCAGCGCTGGCGCAGCGACAGCAACCCATTTCAATTGCCCAACCTTCGATTGATCAACAGCGTGCAGGATTCGCAAGCGCTCAATGCACGTGGCGGCGGTTGCATCATCATCGCGGGCAGCGGCATGTGCAACGGCGGGCGTATCCGCCATCACCTGCGCCACAACCTCTGGCGCGATAACGCGCATGTGGTGTTTGCGGGCTATCAGGCGCGCGGCACGCTCGGCCGCGCGCTGGTAGATGGCGCGGAGTACGTCACCATCTTTGGCGAACGCATCAAGGTCAATGCCAAGCGCCACACCATCGGCGGACTCTCCGCACACGCTGACCAGAATGGTCTCACCGACTGGTACGCAGCCATCGCAAAACACCCACGTGTGGTTCTGGTCCATGGCGAAGACGCGCCCCGCGCAGCGCTGGCACAGCGCCTCAATGAGCGCTTTGGCTGCGAAGTAAAGATCCCCACCAACGGGCAGATGTTCGACGTCTGATACGGGCCACAAGATCGATCAAAGGCGATCAAGCGGTTCTAACCCAGCCACTTCTGCCGCTGCGGGATTGTGCAGCGGTGCGTGGCCGTGACGGTTGAAAAGCACCCAGAAGGTGATGGCAATCGCGCAACAGCCCACGGCTGCCAATGCCATCCAGACCGCTGAATGACTCACCAGCGGTGACAGCACCCCCGCAATGCCTGCATTGATCATCAGACTGATAAAGGTCTGCATGGAGGAGGCAGCGCCGCGTTGCCGCGGATAAAGATCAATCACCGCCAACGTGACAATAGGAAACACGATGGCGATGCCCATCGAATTGAACATTAAGGGCAGCACTGCCCACGGATAGACCACCGCGTCAACGCTCAGCGCGTAAACGAGACTGGTCACGGTTGCCAACAGACACACCGAAAATCCGATTCGCACCATGCGCTGTGGTGCGACTTTGCCAGCCGTGCGACCGGACAGAAATGCCCCCATTGCCATGCCGCCGATGGTCGGCGCAAAGAACCAGCCAAACTGCTGCTCGTTCATATGCAGCAGATCCATGACGAAGGCCGGTGCCGACGAGATGTACAGAAACAGCGCGGAGAAATTGAAAGTCGCGGTCAACGACAACAGCAGAAAGCTGCGATTGCGCAGCATGCCCGTCGAACCGCGCCAAAGGCTGCGCAAACTGACCGGCACACGCGCGTCGATCGGATGCGATTCTGGCAGGATCAACGCCACCACCAACCACAGAAGTGCTGAAAACACGACCAGAAACCAGAAAATCATCGGCCAGTCGGCCCAACCGAGAATCCAGCCACCGATGATCGGTGCGACGGCAGGTGCGATGGTGAAGATCATCGAAATCTGACTCATCAAGCGCTGGGCGTCCGGCCCTTCACGCAAATCCCGCACGATGGCTCGCCCGACAATGATGCCGACGCCCGACGAAACCCCCTGCACGGCGCGGAAAAACAACAACTGCGGCAACGAGCTCGACAGCGCACAACCTACCGAAGCCAACACGAACACCGCGATACCGACCAGCAGCACAACGCGTCGACCGTACGCATCTGACATAGGCCCATGCAACACACTGGCGGTGCCGTAGGCCAGCATGTACACCGCGATGGTCTGCTGCATCGCTGCTGCACTGACCGCAAACTCACGCTCGATCTGCCCAAACGCCGGAAAAATGCTGTCGATCGCAAACGGTCCGAACATCGCCAACGCGCCCAGCAGAAGGGCCAGAGACAATTGACTCAGTGCGGGTTTGGACAGAGATGACGCAGCCATGTGGAGATTCTCGAATGAGCGCGCCAGCATAGTGGCTAACCCAATCCACCGCCTATGCCATTTGACCTGTCACCGCCCAGCCGCCGTCGCTTGCCTTTGCCCGCCAGGGACCACACTCTGCTGCGATGACCAGCACCAATCGCCCGACCAACACCGAGACGCAGAGCACCGCTTCCATCCTGCGTAGCCTGCTGCCCTTTCTCAAACCGTACGTGGGCCGCATCGTGCTCGCGTTGTCCTGTCTGGTGATCGCCAAACTGGCCGGGCTGACCGTACCAATGATCCTCAAACGCTTGGTCGATGGTCTGGCCTTACCGACCGCCGCCGACGCCTTGCCACTGGTGCTGCCGGTCAGTCTGTTGCTGGCCTATGGCGCTGCGCGCCTGTCTGAGCGGGTGTTCACCGAACTACGCCAGATCGTGTTCGCGCGCGTGATGGCTCGTGCCTCGCGAACGGTGATGCTGAAGGTGTTCCGTCACCTGCATGCGCTGAGTCTACGTTTCCACCTCGCGCGCCGCACAGGCGGCGTCTCGCGCGACGTTGAGCGTGGCGGCAGTTCGATCTCGGATCTGCTGGACTGGACGCTCTACACCATTGTGCCGACGATTCTGGAAATCACCCTGGTCACCGTCGTGCTGGTGACCTTGTATGACGTCGGCTTCGCCGTCATCACCGGCATCACTTTGCTGGCCTACGTGCTGTGGACAATTCGCGTCACCGAATGGCGCACCGGCTATTACCGTGCGTCCATCGAGGCCGACACTGCCGCCAGCGCCTCGGCTGTGGACTCACTGCTCAACTACGAAACAGTCAAGTACTTCAGCAACGAGGAACACGAAGCACAACGCTACGACGCCAGTCTGCGCCGCATGGAAGATGCCAACGTGCTCAGTTACAAGACCCTCGCCGCGCTCAACATCGGCCAGAACGCGGTCATCTCCATCGGCGTCACGGCGCTGATGTGGCGCGCCGCTTCCGGCGTGGTCGCGGGTGAGCTTAGCGTCGGCGATCTGGTGCTGGTCAACGCCTATCTGCTGCAACTGGCCGCGCCACTCAACTTCCTTGGCATGATGTATCGCGAAGTGAAGCAGGCACTGAGCAACATCGAACGCCTGTGGCATCTGCTCGACGAACAACGCGATGTCGAGGATCGCGACGGCGCACTCCGGGTGCAAGCTCGCCAACCGGAGATCGTGTTTGATCAGGTGCAGTTCGGCTACGACCCGCGTCGGCCGATCCTGCAGGGCGTCAGCTTTCGCGTGCCTGCCGGTGGCACCGTCGCCGTCGTCGGCCATTCAGGCGCAGGGAAAAGCACACTTGCGCGGCTACTGTATCGCTTCTACGACGTTACCGGCGGTGCCATCCGCATCGACGGCATCGACCTGCGCGACCTCACCCAGGACAGCCTGCGGCGCGCCATCGCCATCGTTCCGCAGGACACCGTGCTGTTCAACGACAGCATCCGCTACAACATCCGCTATGGACGCACCGACGCCAACGACGCCGAAGTCGAGCAGGCCGCGCGTGCGGCGCACATCCACGATGTCATCAGCCAATGGCCGGACGGCTACGCCAGCGAAGTGGGCGAACGCGGGCTCAAACTCTCGGGCGGCGAAAAACAACGCGTCGCCATCGCCCGCGCCCTACTGAAGAACCCCGCCATCCTGATCTTCGACGAAGCCACCTCGGCGCTGGACTCCAAATCCGAACGCGCCATCCAGAGCGAACTCGACCGCATCCAGCAAGGCCGCACGACCCTCGTTATCGCGCATCGCCTATCCACCGTGATGAACGCCGACGAGATCCTCGTCATGGACGCTGGCCAAATCGTCGAGCGCGGCACCCACACCGCCCTGCTCGCTGCGGATGGACGCTATGCCGCGATGTGGCGTTTGCAGCAGGCAGAGGCCGTTGACGCGGTGGGCGCAAGCTAAGGCAAGACCGCGCCACACCGTTGTCGAATGCAAGCGCTTGCCGATATCGACGCATTGCGCCACCATCGTTTGTACAGATCGAAATCGGCGCGCCGCCTCATTTTCTGCGCCGTTTCCCTGTGCTGTTCGGATTCTTCGCTTGCCATACAAAGTGAAACCGCCGCATCGGCGGGCCAAGCGGGGGCTTGGCGAATACGGACGCAACGAGGTGAGCGAGCCTCGCGCAATCGACCACGCCACAATCCAACGTCCGCAATCCCGTCAACAGCAAAGGCAGGAAGCCATGAGGTGGTCAATGATTGCGCGCCCGAATCGCACATCCAGAATCAACTGGCGATCGCCCATGGCGGTCAGCGGCGCACTGCTTTTCGCGTGGCTGGTCATCACGCCCATCACGCTCCCGGCGCAGATCGCCTTTCGTGATGCCATTCAAGTCCGTTCTGCTGGGGGCTGGGATGAAGGCAGCGGCCACAGTTGCGCGCTGTTGCGCAGCGGTCAGGTGCGCTGCTGGGGGTCCAACCGCTACGGACAACTCGGTGATGGCACCACCATCGACCGAACCGCCGGTGTAGAGACCGTGGGCTTGACTGGCGCGGTCGCGATCAGTGTTGGCAATCAGCATAGTTGCGCACTGCTCGAAAACGGCGACGTCGCATGCTGGGGAAGCAACATTCTGGGACGGCTTGGAGACGGCACAGAAACCCAGCGATCCGTGCCGACGCCGGTCAGCGGCATCCAGGGAACAGCGGTCGCCATCACGACGGGCGACTACCATTCGTGCGCCCTGCATTCGGATGGCACCGGCAGTTGCTGGGGGAGCAATCTGAAGGGGGAACTTGGCAACGATGGCGCCGGTAACTTCAGCCTGATCCCCGTCCCGGTGCTTGCCCCCAATACCCGTTTTGTCGTCATTGACGGCGGCGGTTCGTCGACCTGCGGCATCACCTCGACGCGCGAAGTGCGCTGCTGGGGCAACAACGTCGCCGGCCAATTGGGCGATGGCACGTTCGTCGACAAACCCACCCCCGTGCCTGTCATTGGACTGAAGGTGGAAACCGTCGCACTGAGTCTTGGTAAGGATCACGCCTGCGCACTCGGACAAGATGGTGTGGTCCGGTGCTGGGGGCAGAACACCTTCTTTCAGCTCGGTTATGGCAATGGACTGAGTGAACCCATTCCGCACGAAGTCATGGCGCTTCCACCGGGTATTCAGGACATCGTGTTGGGTGCTGAACACAGCTGCGCAGTAAGTTCCAGTCGCGGACTGCTGTGCTGGGGACGCAATGAGAACGGGCAGCTTGGCAACGGTCATACATCCAATGCAGAAGGTCCGAGCGACGTGATTGGACTCACCGAACCGGTTACGTCGGTTTCCGGGGGCGACTTGCACACGTGCGTGAGCCTGAGTGACGGCTCCGTCCGGTGTTGGGGCGACAACTACGACACCCAACTTGGCAATCACCGCCCCACGCGCCAATGGACTCCCCGAGCCTTGCCTATCCCAGGCGTCGATGCAGTGCAGCTATCGGCGGGCACCTACCACACCTGCGTGACGACCAGCGCTGCCGAGGCGTATTGCTGGGGCTTGAATGATGCTGGTCAACTTGGCCATCCGCTCCAGACCGCGCCTTTGCCACCACAAGCGGTTCCCGGTTTGTCCGGCAACGTTCTGCAGATCGCCGCTGGCAGCCGATTCACCTGCGCACTGACGCTGGACCGCACCGTCAAATGCTGGGGTAGCAATTACTCCGGCCAACTCGGCGATGGCAGCACGACGACGCGCTACGAACCCGTCGATGTGTCGGGACTGGGCAATGGCATCTCTGCGGTGGCTACTGGCGGCACACACACCTGCGCCATCCTGCCCACAGGCGGGATCAAGTGCTGGGGCAGCAACAGCCAGGGACAAGTCGGCAATGCCACTGCGAGCAGCCAGACAACGTTTCCGGTCGATGTCAGTGGCATCAACGGCGACACACAGACCGTGAGCTTGGGAGGAAACCATAGCTGCGCGCTGCTCAACGGCGGCAGCGTCAAATGCTGGGGCGCCAATTACGTAGGCCAACTGGGCGATGGCACAACGACTCAACGTCGTACGCCGGTTGACGTAATCGGACTACCTGCGGATGTTGTCGATATCGATTTGGGTGGCTCACACAGTTGCGCACTGACCTCGACCGGCCAGCTTTACTGCTGGGGATACAACTACTTTGGTCAGCTCGGACAGGGCGACGAGCTACCGCGAACGCTACCCACCCTCGTCGCTGACGTCGGCACTGGCGCTGCGGCGCTGAGCGTCGGGATGAATTCCACCTGCATCGTCATGCAGGATCACAACGTGAAATGCTGGGGCAACAATCGGCGCGGGCAACTGGGCGACGGAAGCAATATCCGGCGCTCGACACCGACTGACGTGACAGGCATCACCAACCCCATCGCCATCGCGGGTGGCGGTTCACATACATGTGCAATTGGCATCGACCGCGAAGTGAGTTGCTGGGGAGACAACTATTCCGGACAGCTTGGCGACAGCACACCGCCGCTGTACACCCAAGCGCAAGAAGCCCTGGACTTGGTTGGCCTGTTTCAAGATGGTTTCGGGTCCCAATGAACGACACGCGCAGCCAGACCATCGAGCAGGCAGTCCGCAGGCCCCGCAAAGTGAAATTAACAAAGGGAGAGCCGGTCAGCGCCGGGGTTTCAAACGCAGAATCGCCGCACGGTACTGGGTCATGACTCTCGGATCGAGCGATGGCTCCCACCCGGAAAACAGCAGCAAACGACCATTCGTACTGATGTCGCGCAGATTACGCTCCCAGGTATCACTGAACTGGTATTCATCAATGATCGGCTGCAACAGCACCATTCCCGTGCCCTGCGTCCAAAGCCATCCTTCTGGGACGAACAAGCCTGCGTCCACATTGAAGTAGCCATACGTTCCAGCTACAAGACCACCATCGGCACTGGAGTCCACCACCGCAATACCACCAAACCCTTCTATTTCCGGCACGTCGAGATACGTCACTTCACCAGAAGCGCGCATGAGCCACGGGCTGTAACTGAACGACTGTATTGGATCAATGACGGACCAACCCGAACCAAATATCAAGCTGCAATCACGATTACATACTGATGCCCAGCCCAACTCCTGTCCAGCTTCTGCATCGGTCAAAGCAAGCACTGATTCGCCCCCCGTCCATTGGAGACCGGGATATTGAGTTCCGCCACCTGTGAAACGACGACCACCACCAACGAGCACGTTTCCATCATCGGAAATTCCATAGGGAATACCTATCAAAGGAGACTGAAGCAGCATCTCACCAGTTTCCACGCTCCATTTCCACGCATTAACACCCTCTCTTTCACCGTAGGCACCCTTTCCAAATACCCAATTTCCATTCTTTGATATACCGTAAACCACGTAACTCTGAAATGCATCAACAGGTAGTGGCTGCCAACCCACATCTGGGCGCCATATCTGAATTCGCCTGCACGATGGATCGCATTCCGGGCCGCCACTAGAGAAAACTTCGGCAAAAATCGCGCTTCCATCGGGCGTAATACGAGGCCCGATCCCATCCTTCAACATCATCTCCCATTGCGTACTGCCCGGACGCAGTCTCACCACGCCTGCCTCGCCGTTGACCTTGCCAACACCCACGACGGTTCCATCGTCGGCAATCGAGGTCATCTCGAAGAACTGTTCGTCCATCGGACTGACGTTGCGTGGAATCGGCAGCTCAACCCATTCAAGGTCATACAGCTCATCCAGCTTCGGCTTCACCCAAGGGCAAGGCAGGTGCTGCAATGACGTCACGCGGTAAAGATCAAAGGTGCCCGCCGGAAAGCCCGCAATCTCGGGGTGGTAGGTGCCGGTGCCGCGATCACACTGCAGCGTGAGTTCCAAGCTGCCCCAGCGGGTCAGATTTACGGCCGCCGGATCAAACAGGGCGTCGAATCGACCACCGCGTGCGGCATACAGATCGGAGAAGACGATCTTCTCGCCCACGCTTTGCCCCGTGCCGATCAACCAGAACGGATTGCCCTGCGGGTCGAAGGTGAACCACATCAGGCCCGCAATGTCGTTGCTCAGCCATTGCAGGGAAAACCCCTGCCCATCGCTGGCAGGGTCGTACCAACTCCCACTGTTTCCGGCGTAGGCCTGCACGACCTCACCGGGTAGACCATGGATGGGATCGCAATTGGCGCCCATGGTGCGGGTCAAACGAGTCAGCGGATAGGTGCCACGCTGACCATACGCGTCATACACGATCACGCCGGATTGGCAGTCGGCGAAGCGGATCTTCGCCCAACCCATGTCTTCGCGAACGGCATCCGCCGGATCAAAATCAGGCCCAAAATGCGGACCGTGCACGGAATACAGGTGGGCGAATTGAACCTCGTCGCCGTCATCGGCGCGTGCGATGTCGCCATAGCCGACCAGCCAGCGGGCATTCCCGGCATTGTCGTAGGTGAACCAGTAAACCACCGCATGGTCGTCGGGCAGAATCTCCAAAGTCCAGCCTTCACCATTGCGCTCCGGCATGTACCACATGGCACTGTGGCCGGAATGGACTTTTCCAGTCGCGTTGACCGCGCCACCGGGAAAAAGGATCGCAAGAAGCAACATGATCGATTGCAACAACCAACCGCCATTACCTGCTCGTTGTGTAGATAGCATATTGAATGTCGAGGCCACTTCTTTCTGTGAACATTGCCAGGAATTTGCTAAGAAACTGTGTTGGGCCAAGTCGATTAGCCCAACACAGGTTCACATACCATCTCGACAACAAGGCCGATTACGGAACCGGACCAGTCGGGCAAGCAAACGACTTGGCCCGCGTGTACGTGCCGTAAGGATTGTTTACCGCGAGATTGACAGTCACCATGGTGCCGTTGTTGCAGGTACCGGAAATCATGTCGTCAGTGAACCATGACACCGTTGCCGAACTGCTCCAATTCACAAAGGTGCGCCCTTGCGAATTGTAGTTCGCAATTCGACAAATATAGGTTCCTCCACCGCTATGGGCCGGGTCTGGGCAAAGATAACCAGAAACCGTCGCTGTTCTGGCGCCATGCGCGGTCAGAACACTACCGGCAGAACTGTTGTACGCGGAGATGTGGTGCGCAATCGGCTGAAAATAGGTCCAACTTGCCGAACCCGGACAGGTTCCCGTGGGATCACCGCCAATATTCGTACCCTGAATTTGATAGTCTCCGGCAGACAACCACGTGCCACCTGAATCCCCGTCGTTGCTGCAACTTCCTTGCACCTTGGTCGTCTCCTTGACGCGTTCTCCGCCACTCATCTGAATCAGGACGCCAATTTGAGATACCTTACCACAGTGTGGCCCAGAACTGGTCTGCCCATATCGACACGCCGTAGTGTTAATTGGCGCAGCACTGACACCAGACCATTTTGCCGGAATACTAATGATACCCTGAGAATAGCCGTTCACCTTGGCCTTTGGAAACCACCCGTCCTCCGCTTGGACCCATGCCGTATCTCTGAAAGGTCTAATAGAATCATAGGCCGATTCAACTGTCGTTCCCAATCGCTCACCCGAGCCTTCCGAATATATTCTATTATTCGCATCAGAACAATGCCCTGCCGTGAAAAATCCATTCACTGTGGAAGCACCAACAGAGCAGTGAAAGGCGTTCGGAGCCGCCACTTGGTTATCTATTATTCCATCACCCCCTCGGATGTCGGCGTTAAATGCCGATACCCCCTCCACAGCGACAATTGAAATTTGATCTCGATAGATCGAAAGTTGCGAACGCGACTCGGAAATATCTTTCGCATCCACCCCTACCACTACACGATTCATCTGTGGATCGATATACATCTCTCGAACAGCGCCTTGGATTGCAGGATAGGCGCTCGTCATATCAGTCACGACCGCCTCCAAATCCTTCATGGACCAATTGACACGAACGACTTTCGCACCCATCTTTTCCGCCCGCTTCACATCCTGCAACTCTGCCAGCGCAACGTTCAGCTTCAGCGTTTGTGGATCAAACCACGCCCCTGCATAGCCAATCAGTTCCATGGATTTAACACGACGGTAAAGGTCTGCCGCCTCCACTTCTGCTGCCAACCGGGTGATGGCCTGATCTTCGGTGAGGTGGTAGAGACGCTGCACTTCGGCCAGAGTATCGTTATCCACAGGTGAAACGCTCAGTTTTTCAGTCGCCGATACATTTGAAAATGCTTGCAGGCACAGCATCGACAGCGCGGTCAATTTGAAGCGACGATACAACATGGGTAAACCTCCTGAAATTTGACATCCACGATTTCAAAACCACAAACAACACCGGCACCACGAACACAAAAAGACCCAATAATTCGAAAATCGGTAGCTTTCGAGAAACAACAGGCGCAGAAAGACCATCGAGCAGGCGATCCGCATGCCCCGCAAAGTGAAATCAATAGAGGGAGATCAGGTCAGCGCCGGGGCTTCAAACGCAGAATCGCCGCACGGTACTGGGTCATGACTCTCGGATCGAGCGACGGCTCCCATCCGGAAAACAGCAGCAAACGACCATTCGTACTGATGTCGCGTAGATTGCGCTCCCACGTATCGCTGAACTGGTATTCATCAATAATCGGTTGCAACAGCACCATTCCCGTGTCCTGCGTCCAAAGCCATCCTTCCGGGACGAACCAGCCTGCATCCGCATTGAAGTAGCCATAGGAACCGGCAATCAGGCTACCATCCGCACTGGCATCGTCTATTCCGATTCCACCATATCCCGGGATCTCCGGCACATCGAGGTAGGTGACATCCCCTGAAGGGCGAATAAACCACGGCTGATAACTGATCGGCTGCGCCGGATCAGTGACGGCCCAACCCGTGCCAAACGTCAGGCTGCAGTCGCTGTTACATGCGCTCGCCCACGACAACTCTCGACCAAACTTCGCATCAATCAATGTCATCCCGGATCCATTCCCGACCCACCGAAATCCAGGAAACTGCATTTTTCCGTCCACCAAACGACGACCACCGCCAATCAGCACATTTCCATCGTCTGATATCCGGCGCGGAATGTTGCCGCCACCAGCGAAAATGATCGTTTCACCAGACTCCGCACTCCATTTCCAAGCATTTGCCCCCTCTGGCCCATCTCCACCTGTGCCACATAGCCACTTTCCATCTTGTGAAATTCCGTAGATAACGTAACTCTGAAATGCATCAACAGGTAGTGGCTGCCAACCCACATCTGGGCGCCATACCTGAATTCGTCTGCACGATGGGTCGCATTCCGGGCCGCCACTAGCGAAAACTTCGGCAAAAATCGCGCTTCCATCGGGCGTAATACGAGGCCCGATCCCATCCTTCAACATCATCTCCCATTGCGTACTGCCAGGACGCAGTCTCACCACGCCAGCCTCGCCGTTGACCTTACCAACACCCACGACGGTTCCATCGTCGGCAATCGAGGTCATCTCGAAGAACTGTTCGTCCATCGGACTGACGTTGCGTGGAATCGGCAGCTCAACCCATTCCAGGTCATACAGCTCATCCAGCTTCGGCTTCACCCAAGGGCAAGGCAGGTGCTGCAATGACGTCACGCGGTAAAGATCAAAGGTGCCCGCCGCAAAGCCCGCCATCTCGGGGTGGTAGGCGCCGGTGCCGCGATCACACTGCAGCGTGAGTTCCAAGCTGCCCCAGCGGGTCAGATCCACGGCCGCCGGATCAAACAGGGCGTCGAATCGACCACCGCGTGCGGCATACAGATCGGAGAAGACGATCTTCTCGCCCACGCTTTGCCCCGTGCCGATCACCCATAAGGGATTGCCCTGCGGGTCGAAGGTGAACCACATCAGGCCCGCAATGTCGTTGCTCAGCCATTGCAAGGAAAACCCCTGCCCATCGCTGGCAGGGTCGTACCAACTCCCACTGTTTCCGGCGTACGCCTGCACGGCCTCACCCGGTAGACCATGGATGGGATCGCAATTGGCGCCCATGGTGCGCGTCAAGCGGGTCAGCGGATAGGCGCCACGCTGGCCATACGCGTCATACACGATCTCGCCGGATTGGCAGTCGGAAAAGCGGATCTTCGCCCAACCCATGTCTTCGCGAACCGCGTCCGCCGGATCGAAATCAGGCCCAAAATGCGGACCGTGCACGGAATACAGGTGGGCGAATTGAACCTCGTCGCCGTCATCGGCGCGTGCGATGTCGCCATAGCCGACCAGCCAGCGGGCATTCCCGGCATTGTCGTAGGTGAACCAGTAAACCACCGCATGGTCGTCGGGCAGAATCTCCAAAGTCCAGCCTTCACCATTGCGCTCCGGCATGTACCACATGGCACTGTGGCCGGAATGGATTTTTCCAGCCGCGTTGACCGCGTCACCGGGAAACAGGATCGCAAGAAGCAACATGATCGACGGCAACAACCAACCGCCATTACCCGCTCGTTGTGTAGATAGCATCTTGATCCCTTCCTGCAATTACATTTGCAAACGGACTTACGTGCGCGCGTCGGATACAAAGAGTGCGAGCGAATATTGTCGCCTTGGCAGATATTGAATTCTGCCGATTGGCGCCCAAAATTTGACGCCACCAAATAGTGCCGATCTTCACGAAGAATCGACGTCGGAAATCACCCCGATCAAGCGTAGGAAAGTTCCTACACGCTGTGCGTGGTCAACTGGGCGTCCAGGCTTCAGATCAGAGCGCAGCACGCTGATTGCTCGCCTTGGACCGGGTCGCCCGCCTACTAAACGCCACGCGCTTTTCGTTCCTCCGATGTCCTGATTGGGAGCAGTCTGTTGCGCCCGCCGTTGCCGGGCAAAGGGCAGCAATCGTCGCAATCAACTGGATGACAGAACGGCGACTCAACGCCTTCTTCCAATCAGCGCATCTGGAATCCCTACGCCGCTGATCGGCATCTCCTTGGGTGTTGTTCACACTTGTGCCGTTGACGCCAACCACCAACTCCATTGCTGGGGCGACAACTATTCCGGACAGCTTGGCGACGGCACACCGCGGCTCTACGCGGACGCCGAAGAAGCCCTAGACCTGCTCGGTGTGTTTTACGACAGCTTTGAGTAACGGGATGACACGCAAATCATCGCTTGCCACTGAAGCGGGTCATTCGATGCGCAGCGTCACGCACAAACGACACTGGAATGCGCGTGGCAAATACCGAGGCGATTCTGACCCGCAATAGCAAACACCATGCCTCCCCCTCGCTACGGATGGACGCTATGCCGCGATGTGGCGTTTGCAGCAGGCAGAGGCGTTGGAGACCAACTAACGACGTGCTTGATCGTCAGGTCGTGTAGTCACCACGTCTTGCTGCTCGGCGGCCCGCAATGGCTTGTCGCGCGTGTACACGATGCGCTTGCTGCCGCCACCGCAACTTCCCACTTCATCGCGACTGGCCACTTCCGCTGGAGCCACGATGTCGAGGTGATAGTTCTGCACACCTTTGGCTTCCAACTTGGTCGCGATTTCGGCCTTCAACTCTTCGCAATCCTTGGCGGCAAACGCCGACGCACTGATTCCGCCGAGGGCGGCCAACAACATGATCTTTTTCATCCCGATCTCCTGTAACAAATAGCGAAATACACGCAAAGCCCCGCCCGCTCCGGTGGAGCAAAGGCGGGGCGTGTTTCGACCGATGTTCGCGAGCCGCTGATCATCGGACCTGTGTGTGTAAAAAGGACCCGATGAGCACAACCCGATCAACTAACCACCAAGCTTTCGCAAATAGAGCAACTCAGTCAGTGTCGGCTGCCGAAAGCACCGCGGCGGCTGCGGCTTTGTCTGCAATCAAGGCGTTGTTGGCGCGAGCCATGCAGTTGTCCTTGCCAACACCTTGCTCCGCGTCGCATTGCTGTTTGGCGACGTCGAAACGCCCCTCGGCTTGCGTGTTGGCCAGTTCAAATTCGGCCTGCGCGGTCTTGAGGCTCGCACGGTCTTCAGTATCGCTCATCACTTCGTCTGCGTCGGCCTTGGCAGCGTTCATGTCCTTTTGCGCCACCGCATCGGCACGTGCCTGGACGCCTGCTGCCGCAGCAATTTCAGCGCGATTGGTGTTTTCCACGGCGGCAGCTTGCAGGCGCTTGGCGTCTGCTTCCTCGGCGGCCGTGGTGCGCGCGGCACGAACATCACTTGCCGTCTCCGAGGCACTTTCCTTGCAGCCTGCAAGAACCAACAAACCGAGAATCAGGGCGGAAATCTTGAGGTATGACATGGGATTTAGACCTTTTCTGTGAGGTGGATTTCGCGCAATGACGCGCGTGCTCTTGCGTCGGCCGATTCGGTAATCACAGCCCGCGCCTGATCATTTCCGCGATCCTCCGGATCACGCCCACGATCAACCTCGTCCTGGATTTTCTCGCCGACTTTCTCGGTGTCTTTGCCGACACCATGCAAGGTGTTGCATGCACTCAAGCTCATGACCAAAAAGCTGGCGACCAGGGCTTGTGCAGTGAGGCGGAATGACGTGCTCATGAAGCGTCTCCTCGATGTGACTGGCCCCGATGCGCGAAGCGCGCTGGCTGGACCGGATCGCCAGATGGCCTGCCAGTAGATGCTGTGCTGGCTTGCAACCCAGAGGCGATGCTGCGCCTACGCGAGCGAACTGTCGGTGCGATGCCGAACGCAGTCCGCCGGATAGGTGCCGCCATGCCTGAACCGTCTGGGTCGCGCGTCGCAGGCCAATGGGCAAACCGCGGAAAGGTGCGGCTTGGATGCGCGTTCCGGATGAACCCCGCGGTCTCAGCACACCCCAGCTGTTAAACTCCGCGCCCTTTTCGATCATCCGGTGTCGTGATTGTGAGCAGTCTGTTGCGCCCGCCGTTGCCGGGCAAAGGCCAGCAACGTGCGTGGTGGCGGCGACCACAAAGTGGATCGGCCCTGGCCTTGGCAGTGGCATCAGCGGCGGCACAACATGCCGGTCTGCTGGTGGTGGTCGCCCGCGACACCTTTGCCGCACAGGCGTTGGAAGCCGAGTTGCGGGTGTTTGCGCGCGATCTGGCGGTGCTGCATTTCCCCGACTGGGAAACCCTACCCTACGACGTTTTCAGTCCGCATCAGGACATCGTCTCGCAGCGCGTGGCGACGCTGTATCGCCTGCCGGGCACCTCGCGCGGGGTGTTGATCGTTCCGGTGGCGACACTGATGCAGCGGCTCGCGCCGGTGTCTTTTGTCAGCGGCAATGCCCTGCAGGTGAAGCTGGGCCAGCGACTCGATCTGGACGCGGAAAAACGTCGTCTGGAGGCCGCTGGTTATCGTCACGTGCCGCAGGTACTCGATCCGGGTGACTACGCCATTCGCGGCGCGCTGCTCAACGTCTTTCCGATGGGCAGTAGCGAGCCGTATCGCATCGAATTGCTGGACGATGAGATCGACTCGATCCGCACCTTCGATCCCGAAACGCAGCGTTCGCTGCAGAAGGTGCAAGACGTCCGCCTGCTTCCAGCACGCGAGTTTCCGCTCGACGAGGCGGCGACCAAGCGCTTCCGCAGTCTGTTGCGCGAGCAGTTCCCCATCGACCCGCGTCGCTGTCCGCTGTATCAGGACCTGAAGGAAGGCGTGGCACCGAATGGCATCGAGTACTACCTGCCGCTGTTCTTCGAGCAGACCAGCACGCTGTTCGACTACCTTGGACCGGGCACACTGTGTCTGTTGGCGGACGGTGCGCTGGAGGCTGCGGATGCGTTCTGGGCGAATACCGGCGAACGTTACGAGCAACGCCGACACGATATCGAGCGCCCAGTGTTGCCGCCCGAGCAATTATTCCTGCCGCCCGAGCCGCTGCGTGAGCGATTGAATCAATGGCCGCGCATCGAAGTCTGCGCCGCCGGGCATCCTCGGTTCGAATCGGCGCAGGATCTCGGCGACGCGCCCGCACCGAGCTTGCCTCTGATGCAAAAAGGCGAGTCCAGCGGCCACGCGCTGCGCGACTTTCTCAACAGTTACCCGGGCCGCGTGCTAATTGCTGCGGATTCGGCAGGGCGACGCGAGGCATTGATCGAACAGCTCGCGGCGCACGATCTGCGCCCAGCCCCGACCAATGACTGGCGCAGTTTTGTCGAGGACGACAGCGCGCGCTATCAGATCACCATTGCCGCGTTGGAAGATGGTTTTGCGCTGCGCGAGCCGGCGCTGTGCATCCTCACCGAGCGCCAGTTTTTCCCGGAGCGCGCCGCACAAACCCGTCGTCGCAAGCGCGCGGGCCGCGAGCCCGATGCGATCATCCGCGACCTGTCCGAGCTGACACTCGGCGCGCCCATCGTCCACGAAGATCACGGCGTGGGTCGCTATCGCGGACTCGAAAAGCTCGATGTCGGCGGCAGCGCGGCCGAGTTCCTCGCCATCGAGTACGCCAAGGGCGACAAGCTCTACGTGCCGGTGTCGCAACTGCATTTGGTCAGCCGCTATTCGGGGGCATCACCCGAGCTGGCACCGTTGCATTCGCTGGGTGGCGAAGCCTGGGAGAAGGCGCGCAAGAAGGCGGCAGACAAAGTGCGCGATGTGGCAGCCGAACTACTGGAAATCCAGGCCCGCCGACAGGCCCGCAAAGGACTCGCTATCGATCTGGATCGACCGCAGTACGAGCAGTTCGCCGCCAGCTTTCCGTTTGAAGAAACCCCCGATCAGCTCAGCGCCATCGAAGCCGTGCTGAGCGATCTGCAGTCCAGCCTGCCGATGGATCGTGTGGTCTGCGGTGATGTCGGATTCGGCAAGACCGAAGTCGCCGTGCGCGCGGCGTTCGCCACCGCCATGAGCGGCCGACAGGTTGCCGTGCTGGTGCCGACCACGCTGCTCGCCGAGCAGCATTTCCGCAATTTCCGCGACCGCTTCGCCGACTGGCCGTTGCGCGTCGAAGTGCTATCGCGCTTCAAAACTGCGAAAGAGATCAAGGCTGAACTCGAGCGGCTCGCCAACGGCCAGCTCGATGTCATCGTCGGTACGCATCGTCTGTTGCAAGAGGACGTGCGCTTCAAGGACCTCGGACTGGTCATCGTCGACGAAGAGCAGCGCTTCGGTGTGCGCCAAAAGGAATCCCTCAAGGCGCTGCGTGCCGAAGTGCATCTGCTCACCCTCACGGCCACGCCAATCCCGCGCACGCTGAACATGGCGATGGCCGGTTTGCGCGATTTGTCGCTGATCGCCACGCCGCCCGCACATCGCCTTGCGGTGCAGACGTTTGTCACCCAATGGGATGCGGGGCAACTGCGTGAAGCCTTCCAGCGCGAATTGGCGCGTGGCGGACAGGTGTACTTCCTGCACAACGAAGTGGAGAGCATTGAGCGCACCGGCCGCGAACTGGCCGAACTGGTACCCGATGCGCGGATCCGCATCGCCCACGGCCAGATGCCGGAGAAAGAGCTCGAACAGGTGATGCTCGACTTCCATCGCCAGCGCTTCAACGTACTGCTGTGCACGACGATCATCGAATCGGGCATCGACATTCCCAGCGCCAACACGATCATCATCCATCGTGCGGATCGCTTCGGGCTATCGCAATTGCATCAGTTGCGCGGACGCGTGGGGCGCAGTCATCACCGCGCCTATGCCTACCTAATCATCCCCGACCGCAAGGCACTGACACCCGACGCCGAGAAACGTCTGGAGGCCATCGCCTCACTGGAAGAACTCGGCGCCGGTTTCGCACTGGCGACCCACGATCTGGAAATACGTGGTGCCGGTGAGCTGCTAGGCGAAGGCCAGAGTGGGCAGATTGCCGAAGTCGGCTTCAGCCTCTACACCGAATTGCTGGAACGCGCGGTGCGCAGCATCAAGCAAGGCAAGATCCCCGACTTCGACAGCAAAACCCGTCACGGTGCCGACGTGCAACTGCATATCCCAGCGCTGATTCCCGATGACTACCTGCCCGATGTGCACACCCGCCTGACCCTCTACAAGCGCATCGCTACCGCCGCCGACAACGATGCCCTGCACGAACTGCAGGTCGAAATGGTGGACCGTTTCGGCGTGCTGCCCGACCCGTGCAAACACCTATTCCTCAGCGCCGAACTCAAGCACGCTGCCGACGCGCTGGGCATCCTCAAACTGGAACTCGGCGAACGCGGCGGTCGCGTGCACTTCAACAGCAAGCCGAATATCGATCCGCTCAACATCATCAAACTGATCCAGCAACAACCCCGGGTCTATGGCATGGATGGCCCCGACAAACTCCGCCTCAAACTCGACCTCCCCGATGCCGCCTCACGCATCCGCACCGCGAGATTGCTGTTGGGGTATTTGGCGGGGAAGACGGGGTGACGCAATTGCCCGCTCCAAAGTGGATCGACCCACACGATGCGAATCGAGGGTGGCTGCCAACCGGCCTCTATCTGGATGCCGAAAGGGCTGAGCGCTATGCGCCCTTCAGCAACAACGTCATGAACACGCTGTTCGGGTCTTCACGGTAGTCGCCGAACGGTTCGCAGTACTGAAACCCGAACTTCTCGTACAGCCGATGCGCCGCATGAAAGGCGGGATGGCTGCCTGTTTCCAGGCTCAAGCGTTGGTAGCCACGACGGCGGGCTTCGTCGATCACGTGGATCAGCAGGGCGAGTCCTGCACCCTGACGGCGTCGCGCCGCCAGTGTGCGCATCGACTTCACTTCGCCATGCGTGGGCGTGAGTTGTTTCAAGGCAGCACATCCCGCGAGTCCGGCGTCGTCCCACGCTGTCCAGAAAGTGATCTCCGGCACCCGCAGCGCATCCAGATTCAATGCATGCACGCTTTCCGCGGGTGAGAGCGCATGCATGTCGTGCAGATGCTCGGCAAGCAGTGCGTGCACGGCGGGGCGAGTCAGGTCGTCGATTTCAATGCGCATGAGGGAAGGCTTGGAAAGGTGAGGACGCACGCGATAGTAGCGATCATTCAAAACGGATCGAAATCCACGCCTCGTGCCGCCAGCACCTCGATCACCATTTGCTTCCACGCGCCTTCCGGTACCCAGACTTGGGTGACCGACTCGAAGGCTTTGGCGGGGTCCTCGCCGCGATAGCCCGCGCGGTAAAGGAAGGTGACCGTCGAGGCGCGCATGTTGATCTGGCAGTGCACCAGCACCTTCTTGCCTGCGAGGCGATCCAGTGCCGCAGCGACCTGGTCGATCTCTGCCGCGTTCGGGGCGCGAAACACGATGGGTACATGGACAAATTCGATGCCCTGCCCACGCAGAATGTCGGCTTCGTCAGCAATGGCATCTTCCACGCTACTCGGAGCAAGGTAGACCACTGCCTGAAAACCCTCGGCGCCCAGCTGCGCCAGTGATTCGCGGGTGGGCTGGCCAGAGGTGACCAGATGGTCATCAATCGGCACCACGTTGGGCGCCTCCACGGCGTCGCAAATGGGCAGGCCGACGCACAGTAGGAAAAGCAGCAGGGAACGGGTGCGAATCATGCGGGAACCCGCGGTGGTTGCGATGCTGCGCAGTCTAATCGGGAGCGCGAAGCACGGCATGCGACCGATGGCCGCAGGCATACAAGCACGCCCGATGCCCCCCAGCGGGATGCGGTCACCGCGTCACGATCGGGAAAGTGCCGGGTGCTTTATCGATTAGGCGCAGAAATCGACCCAGGTCGATGGCACTGCCCTCGATGTCGACGTCGTCCGACGTCAGCAGGTCCGCTGCACCGGCACTACCGGTGATCATGCGCAGGAAGAATGCCTTGCTGAGCGTCAGTGTGGCGTTTGCGGCCGGATCGGGTGCGTGGCGGCGATGGTGCAATACGCCATTGGCCAGTCGCAGGACGAAGCTCTCGTTCTGGTCGGCGAAAACCAGATTGATCGTCAGTTCCAGATCCTCGGCCTTTTCCGCGTTGAGCGAGGCGGCCATCGCTTCCAGAAATCGTTCGCTGGGCGTGTGTTGCAGCAGGTCAATCATCGCCGCGCGGTCCATGCCGATTTCGGGGCCACCCTGCCGCAGTTCCAGCGCACCGGTCAGGTAAAAATTGCGCCACGTGCTCGATTCGCTGGCATAGCCAAGCTGTTCGAAGCTCTTTGCCATCAATTCGCGCGCTGCGCTGTTGTCGGCATTCGCATGCACAGCGTGTTTGAGCAGTTCGCTGGCCCACCGGTAGTCGCCCGCGTCAAAGGCTGTCTGCGCCTTGGCCAACACGACCTCCGGTCCGCCCATGGCATCGACGTAGCGTTGCCCGATTGCGGCCGGTGGATACGGATCGAGGTTGGCTGGATGTGCGTCGAACCAGCCCAGATAGAACTGATACACCGCCTGCACGTTGTGACGCACCGTGCCGTAGTAGCCACGCACATTGAGATAGTCCTGCAGTGCTTTGGGCAGAGTCAGCGTGTCGGCAATTTCACTGGCGGTCATGCCCGCATTCATGCGCCGGACCGTCTGATCGTGGATGAACTTGTAGGTATCGCGCTGGCGCTCAACAAACTCGCTGATCCGATCCTGTCCCCACACCGGCCAGTGATGCTGATTGAACACCACCTCAGCGCCGGCCGCGTGCTCGAGCGCCTCGTCGAGATAGCTCGCCCACTTCAGCGCGTCGCGCACCTTTGCGCCGCGCAGGGTGTAGAGATTGTGCATGGTATGGCTCATCAGCTCAGCGCCGCAGTAGGCATGGAGGTCCGGCAAGGAAAAGGTGAATTCGGCCGGTGCTTCAGCCCCTGGGACGTTATGGAAGACGAAGCGCACACCATCAAGAAGCCGTTCTTCACCACTTCCTTGAATGATGTCGTTGGGTGGCAACATCCCGACGCGACCAAAGGCAACCGACTTGCCAAGGCCGGTATCGACCAGACCCTCGGCTGAAATTGGCAGCCGGTTGCCGTACATGTATGCCGCGCGTCGCACCATGGCTGTACCCATCAGCACGTTCTCGCTGGTCGCTTCTTCCAGAAAGCCAGCCGGCGCCACCACGGGTAACTGACGTGCCTGCACGTCTTCGGGGCTCAGGATGCCGAGCGCGCCACCGAAATGATCCGCATGGCTGTGTGTATAGACCAGCGCTGTCACCGGACGATCTCCGAGATGCTGACGCGCGAACGCAAGGGCGGCGGTGGCGGTTTCGCGAGCCGTCAGAGCATCGATGACGATAAACCCGCTGTCACCCTCGATCAGCGTCATGTTGGCGAGATCGAAGCCGCGGACCTGCCAGATGCGTTCGCTGACCTTGAACAAGCCAACATGGTTGTTCAACAGGGCTTGCCGCCAAAGACTGGGGTGAACCGTCGCAGGCGCCTCACCCTGCAAGAAGCCAAAGGCATCGAAGTCGCGAATCACTTTACCTTGGAGATCGCTGATGTGCCCTTCCGGTGCCGCGACGAAGCCACGCCGGGCGTCAGCGAAACTGTTCGGATCCGAAAGATCCGCGGCATCCGCTGCGTTAGCGTGGACTTCCTGCACGACCGAGCTGGGTTGCCCACTGCCACCGGCAACATGCGGCGGACGTGAGCAACTGGCCGCGACGACTATCGTCATGATGAGAACGAGGATCGGGATACCGATGCGCATGAACTGACTCGCGACGTGGGAAATGGCATGTCATGATCTGGACTGGACGTGCGCGTGTCCACTGCATTTTCAGTATCAGAAGGATGCGCCTTATTGGTGCCACTGGATCGCCGGCAACCGCGTCATCTGTTCGCGATCGCCGAGCACAGCAGCATCGGCTGTGCTGCCAAAGCGGAGACCTCAGCAACTTCTGACCTCACTCGGCGCGATGTGCGGCGGATGCCCCAAGACCTGGACCATTCCTAGCGCTGTTGCTTATCCCACCATGCGCGTATGTCCGCTGGCAGTGCTTGGGAGGGATGCTGTCGCATCCAGTCAGCAATGCCGCTGAGGGCAAGCTCGGTGCGTTGTTCGGCGATCAACTGCCGTATCCGGTCAAGTGTCGGATCAACGCTACCGACGGATGTCGTGCGCGCTTCGCTTACTGGCGTGGCGTCCTGGTGTGGCGACGGCGCGGCACTCGTTGGCGAAGCTGCGGACGGCGCGGCGTCAACAACCGGGAACGCCTCGGGCTGTTGCTGGCGATCGTTGCGTTCAATGCGTGCACGAGTCTCGGCAAGCGATTGGTCATCGGCTGCGGCAGCGTGTTCGGCTGGCTCGGGCTGCGCTTCGCCTACCACCACCGCTTCGATGGGGCTTGTTGTCTGCTCGGCGATCACTGTGGCTGGCGGTGCCATCGGAGCAGGTACGACGACAGCTGGACCAGCAGCCAGGGCGCGTTGCGGTTTGGGCGCAGCCATCGCTTCCTCAGCACGTGCTGGCGCCATCACGGATGCCGACGCATGGGTCGAACTCGCCGCTGGCGCCACTGCTTTGGCCACATCCGCGGGCGGAGCGCGCTGCAGTCGGTCGGCCAGCTCGGCGCTTGGCGGCGATGCCGGCGCCAGGCTTTCCGCCACCCTGCCCGCATCAAAACGGGGCGCAACACCGCTGCGATCCAGCCAATGCGGCGCGAACATCAGAGCGCTCAATGCCGCCGCGGCAGCAGCACCCCAGCCCCAACCCCAGCGGCTGCGGCGATGCACGCGCAGCGTCTGCAGGTTCACTGGCGTGGATGACGGGCTCGTCTCCGGCGTGGCAACGCCGAGTGCGTCCTTGGCCATGGCCAGAATGCGGGCGTCGAGCTCCGCCGAAGGCTCTGGCGTTGGGAGCGCGCACAGCGCCTCGGCCAGAACGCGTTCCTCGGTATCCAGTGACGTGCTCGATGACTGTGGTGCTTGTGGCGTATGTGGCGTGGTCATGGGCACAGGCTCGCACGCAGTTTGTCGACGGCATAGCGCAGGCGCGATTTGACGGTCTCACGCCCGAC
The DNA here is from genome assembly GCA_016718605.1 of Lysobacterales bacterium. Classification (GTDB taxonomy): domain Bacteria; phylum Pseudomonadota; class Gammaproteobacteria; order Xanthomonadales; family Xanthomonadaceae; genus Aquimonas. Next base: position 284,922 of record JADKCY010000002.1, read on the forward strand.
ACCAGTGATGTCGGCGATCTGTTCCAGGGGCAGTTCCTGCGCGAGCCGCAATTGGATCGCCACGCGCTGCTCATCCGGCAACGCCCGAAGGGCTGCCTGCAAGCGTTGCTGGGCCTGCATGTCACTCATGTCCTGCTCCGGATTTGCCTGCTCATCGACGACGTGCTGCAACGCGAATTCCTGCGCCTCTGCGCTTAGCGTGGGTGGTCGTCGCTTGCGCCATTCATCCGCCATGCGGTGATGGGCGATTTGCAGCAACCACGTGCCGAAACGCGATTCCGGCTGATAGCGCAACCGCGCATGCACCACACGCGACCAGACATCCTGAAAACACTCTTCAACCATCGCCTGATCCTGCAGACCACGCCACAGAAAGCCAAACAGGGATTGCCGATGTCGGGCATACAGACGCGTAAAAGCCGCTGCGTCATCCGCGGCATAGGCCAGCATCAGGGCTTCGTCGGAACGCGGGTCGCCATCGTCGCTGCCGCTGGGCGCGAGGTCCGCTGGGGGCTTGGGCACCATTTGCAGTGCGACGCGCACGCGCACACTCCGGATTGGCTGCTGTAACAGCAAACAGGCTAGCAAATCCGCCATCACTCCGTGGGCAGCGCGACGATTCGTCGCGCTGCCCAATGCAACTTGACCCAGTGGCATGACCCTCAGCGGTTGCCGCTCTGCAAAGCGGCTGCGCGGTTCACAAGGTCGGCGAGAACCTCAGCTTGCGACGCGTCGCCCTCACTGCGCTGCGCTTGCAGATTGGCTTGCAGTTCGCGCCACGAGTACGCGCCCAAACGGCCATCGCCGCGCAACAGCTCGGCGAAGGCAGCCGCATTGGCCGCCAAGTGCAGACGCGAGGATGGCGTGGCGCGCTGGCTATCGCGGCGAATGGCTTGTTCGATCAAGCGACTCGGCGCATCGGCCTTGGGCTTGTAGCGCAACTTGAGCCACGCCAATTCCGCGCCACTGGGCGTATTCGTGCTAGCTGCCGCGTAGCGGAGTGGATCAACTTGCACGGCGCCGGATCCAACCAGTGTTAACTCGTAGAGCGCAGTGACATCGTGCCCGGCTCCGATTTCGCCCGCATCGACTTGATCGTTGTTGAAGTCTTCCCGATTGAGAGCGCGGTTTTCGTAACCCAGCAGCCGGTACTCGGCAACGACGGTCGGATTGAACTCGATCTGGATTTTCACGTCACTGGCAATGGTCAGTAAGGTCGAGCTCATTTCCTCCACCAAGACCTTGCGCGCTTCATCTAGTCGGTCGATGTAGGCGTGATTGCCATTGCCGATATCAGCCAGGTGCTCGGCGAGTTCGTCGTTGTAGTTGTCGCGCCCGAAGCCAAGCGTCGTGAGCGCGATGCCCGATTGGCGCTTGGCACGTACCAGACTCTCCAGCGCATCGATAGACACGGTGCCGACGTTGAAGTCGCCGTCGGTTGCCAGCAACACGCGATTGACACCGCCAGGCACGGCATTTTGCTGCGCAGTGGCATAGGCCAGTTCGATACCTGCACCGCCATTCGTCGAGCCTCCCGCTTCCAGACGATCGAGCGCCGCAAGAATCGTTGACTTGTTATTGCCGGACGTTGAAGGCAACACCAGTCCCGCGCTGCCAGCGTAGGCAACAATTGCGATTCGATCCTGCGAACGCATGCGCTCGACCAGCAAGCCAAGACTTTGTTTCAGGAGCCCAAGCTTGTCCTCGGACTGCATCGAACCGGAGGTATCGATCAGCAAAACGAGGTTGGACGCCGGAATGTCGCTGGGATCGACTTGATAGCCTTTCAATCCGATCGCAAGCAGTTGGCGCTGCGGATTCCATGGCGCCGAAGACAGTTCGGTGTGCACCGCAAACGGTGTCGCCAAAGAGAGTGGCGGCGCATAGCCATAATCGAACCAGTTGATCAGTTCTTCGGTTCGCACGGCATCCGCAGGCGGCAACTGACCGCTTTCCAGGATGCGCCGGATATTGCTGAAACTGCCGGTATCGACATCAATCGAGAACGTCGACACTGGCTGCTCGCGGGCGACAATCACCGCATTCGGCGTGATTTCGGCGTAGTTCTCCCGGTTGGCGATCTCGCGGTAGACCGGCGGCAGTGGTGGCGCTGGCATGGTGACGCTCATGGGCGATGAAGGCACTGGCGCGTAGGCCCTCGTGCGGGCCGCCAGCGCATCCAACCGCCCGACTTCGCTGCTCGCGACCGTCTCGGCGTCGACGACATTGCTCGCGTCCTGCGGTATTGCAGCTTCCTGCAGTGCCTGCGTTGACTTTGGCGATTCGGGCGAATGGCTTGCTTCAGGTTGCACTGCGCAGGCAAGCAACAGTGAGATCGAGGCGGCGAGGATGGAGAGTCGAACGGTGTGCATGGCGGAACTCCTTGGTGGGTAGCAAGGAGTGAAACGTGCGTGACCGCGCAAAGGGGTTAAGGGTGTATAAAAATCAATTTTAGCTAATACAGCAGTGCATCAAGTACAAACTGGAATCGCATTTTGTCGCACTCGACCTTGTCTTACCCCATACCCACGGGGGTATAAGACATGTGCAGAAATTCTGCGTCTCTCCATGCGTCATTCATCACATCACGTCGCCAACTCGCCACCGTGGGCCAAGCGACGATATCGGGAGGAAACATGAAATCAGCAATGCACTATGGCAAGGCCGTCGCGGGATGGTTGTTGGTGCTCTGGGCAGGCAGTGCGATAGCCACCGAGCCCTATCACATTGGCAACAAACTCAGCGCAGCCAGCCTCGATGAGGCGGTCACGCAAACAACGGAGAAGCTGCAGAGTGGTGGCTTCACGCTGGTCGGCACTCACCGTCCGAGTGGCGTTGCAGACCATGCCGTGGTGGTGGTCACTTATGCTGCCATGTTGGACGCCATTCGCAATGCGGGCGGAGCGGTGGTCGCAGGCGCGGGCATTCGTGTCGGGGTCAAAGCCGATGGCACGCTGACCTACATGAACCCGGACTACTGGTATCGCGCCTACTTCCGTGATGAGTTCAGCGCGGTCGAGCCGACCGTCAAGGCCTTGGATAGTCGCCTGCAGGCGGCCTTGGGCAAGACTGGTGATATGGGGGGTGATGTCGACGAAGAGGATCTCGCCGACTACAACTACATGATGGGCATGGAGCAGTTTGACGACGACACCTTACTGACCGAAGCCGCTTCGTTTGACGCAGCCGTGAAGACCATTCAGGACAATCTTGCCGCAGGTGTTGGCAAGACCGCCAAGGTCTACGAAATCATCCTGCCGGAGCAGCAGATCGCCGTCTTCGGTGTGGCCTTCAATGACACCGAGCGTGGCGAAGGCTGGTGGGTCAACAAGATCGGAACCGAGAACATCGCAGGCCTGCCCTACGAGATCTTCGTGGTCGGCAAGGAATCACATGCCATGTTCGCGCGCTACCGCTTGGCGATTGCCTGGCCCTCACTAGGCATGGGCACGTTCATGGGCATTTCAAAGGCGCCAGGCATCATCTATGACACGCTGTTTGCCGTTGCGGGCGGCGTCGACGATTGAATCGGCACACTGCACACGCACAAAGGCCCGCGAAAGCGGGCCTTTGTCTTCGCGGCGGATGGACCGCAGCGGATGGACGCACTACAGCGTATGCGTGGGTTTGTCGCCGCCCGTAAAACCCGCCAACAGTGCTTCGATCTTGCTGCGTGCCGCTTCGCCCTCCGCCGAATCATTGAACTGCACCCCGATGCCTGCCTGACGATTGCCTTGCGATCCCGCCGGGGTAATCCAGACCACTTTACCGGCCACCGGCATGCGGTCTTTGTCTTCCAACAAGGTCAGCAGGATGAACACTTCATCACCCAGTGCATAGCGCCGCGGCGTGGGGACAAAAATGCCGCCGCCTTTGATGAAGGGCATGTAGGCCATGTACAACGCCTGCTTTTCCTTGATCGCCAATGACAGGATGCCCTGACGCATCATTCCTGCGGCTTGCATAGTTTCTCCTCGACGGACTCATTGAATACGGCTTGCCACTCAAGCGATGCAAAGGCTAACACCGTGGCAACGGGGCTGCGCAACGCCACATTGCCGCGTCAGCCGCGCAATCCTGCGTGCTCGCCAATTTTCGACCACTGATCCAGTAGATCAGCCAACAGCAAATCACTGCGCAAGGGCGTATCCAGTTGCTGGCGCACCTGATTGGCCTCCTGTGCCCATCGATACTGCGCAGCGACCCTGGCACTTTGCAGCTTCCCGGCGCGCACTTGATCAACGGTCTGCTGGCGAATCCAGATCACCGCCACCGCCAAGCGCTCGGCCAGTTGCTCATCCATCCAGTGCTTGCAGACTTCGCTCAACGTCAATTGCGATCGGGCCAAGCCAAGCAAATCTCTGCTCACGCTATCGAACAGGGCTAATCCACCATGCCGGAGAAAGTCATCGGCACGTCCGGGATGTCCTTCCGCCAATGCCAACGCGCGCTGCACATCCACCCCAGACCCGTGCTGCTGCTGCAACCATTGACGCGCCTCGTCACGGTCAGGAAGGCACATCTCGATCCGCTGGCAACGACTGCGGACCGTCGCTGGCAAGCGGTGCGGTTTGCTGGTCAGCAACAACAGATAGCGGCCATCCTGCGGCTCCTCGAGCGTCTTCAACAACGCATTGGCGGCGGCACGATTAAGCGCATCCGCTGGATGGACAGCCGCCACGATGGCACCTCCAAGTTGCGCGGTCAGTCCAAGAATCTGACTGATCCCACGAATCTGGTCCACCCCAATTTCTTTCTTCAGCACCCCCTTGTCGTTCGGCAACAGGGTGACGTCGTGATAGTCGGGATGGGTACCGGCGGCCAGCAAACGACAGGAACGGCAAACGCCACACGCCGCCTGTGTCACACCCGCTTCACTGCAGAGAAGGCGCGCGACCAGTGCGTGCATGAGCTGGCGTTTGCCGAGCTTCTCCGGTCCGCAGATCAACAAGCCGTGTCCCAAACGCCCGCCATCCAGCACACGTAGCACACGCTCGAAACTCCGCTGTGCCCAAGGCGCCGACAGACTCATGTCGCACGCTCGCAGCGCGCCGACACGAAGCGCAACAAGGCGGCCGTGACCTCCATCGCAACCGCTTCCGCCGATTGCGACGCATCAATGACGCACCAACGCGCCGGTTGCTGAGCCGCACGCTGCCGATACGCACTTCTCACGCGCTCGAAAAACACCGCCGACTCCGATTCGATGCGATCCGGCGCACTACGTCCGCTCGCGCGCTTCAGCCCATCGGCGACCGGCAGGTCGAGCAGAAAACTGAGATCTGGTTGCAGTCCGGCTGCCCAGCGTTCCAGCTCGGCGATGCGTCCACTCTCGATCCCGCGACCGCCGCCCTGATAGGCGAAGCTGGCATCGGTGAAACGGTCAGCAATCACCCACTCGCCTTTGGCCAACGCGGGCAGGATGCGTTCGCGCACCAACTGCGCACGCGAGGCCATCATCAGCAGCAACTCGGTTTCCGCATGCAGCCCGCGATGCTCTGGTTTCAGCAAGACCTCACGAATAGCCTCGCCAATGATCGTGCCGCCCGGCTCGCGGACCTGACACAGCGCCAATCCCTGCGCCTGCAGCGCGGCGACCGCTGCCGCAATCACGGTGGACTTGCCGGCACCCTCGCCGCCTTCAAAGCTGATCAGCGCGCCGCGTGATGTAGGTGAGCTCATGGTTGTCCCAACTGGAAACGCCGCACCGCGCGATTGTGTTCATTCAGGGAATCGGAGAACACATGGCTGCCGTCACCGCGCGCCACAAAATACAGTGCTTTGCCGGTGGCAGGATGCACCGCAGCGACGAGCGCCGCACGTCCCGGCATCGCAATCGCTGTCGGCGGCAATCCCGCACGCGTGTAGGTGTTCCAGGGCGTATCCGCCAGCAGATGTGCGCGGGTCAGATTGCCATCGAAGTCTCTGCCGATGCCATAGATCACCGTGGGGTCAGTCTGAAGGCGCATGCCAATGCGCAAACGTCGTACGAACACCCCGGCGATCTCGGCACGCTCGCCGCTTTGACCGGTTTCCTTTTCGATGATCGAGGCCAGAATCAATGCTTCCTCGGCAGATTGCAGCGGCAGGTCGGCATCCCGCGCCGCCCAGATGTCTGCCAGTTGACGATCCATGGCCTGCATTGCCCGACGTAGCAAATCGGTGTCGGTGGTGTGACGCGTATAAAGGTAGGTTTCCGGCAGAAATCGGCCTTCCGCTGCCACGCCCTCGCGCCCTAAAAGCCGCATGATCTCGGCCTCACTGGCATCACTCAAGGTATGTCGAACGGCATCCAGTTTGGCCAGCGCGGCACGTAGCTCACGGAAGCTCCAGCCTTCGATGATGGTGAACTTGCGTTGGATGACCTTTCCATCTGCCAACTGTTGCAACACAGCGCGCGGTGTCATGTTGGCTACCAGAAGGTATTCGCCCGCTTTAAGACGCGCTTGCACGCCCATGTCGTAAGCCAGATAGCGCCAGTACAAGTCCTGCCCTTCGCGAATGCCGGCCTCACGCAGTACGCGCAGACTGCGCAGCAGCGATGCGCCCTTGGGCAAATCGACCTCCAGCGTGGGCTCCAGACTGCGCAGCGGGGTTTGCACAAATGCCTGGTAGTCGCGCCAGACCAGGACACCTGCTGCGCTTCCCGTCAGCAGACCGAGCAATCCCACCCACGCGAGCGCTCGCAGCAGACGCCGCATGCTCAAACCACCGTCTCGGGCAACGGGGTGAGCGCGGGAACTTCATGCCACAGCTGCGCCATCAAGCCCGCGAGCAACGGCGTGACGCGAAACTGGCGTTGCTCAATCCGCTTCACTGGCATGATTCCACGCACACAGTTGCTGAGAAAAACGGCCTCGGCGCGGAGGACCTCAACCGGATACAGCTCGCGAATTTCAACGTGCATGCGCGACAATATCCAATCGCGGCACACGCCGGCGATACCGGATTCACGCAGTGGCGGCGTAAACAGCTTGCCGCGTCGCTGCACAAACAGGTTGGCACCGGTCGCACTGACCACCTGACCACTGCTGTCACATACCAAGCCCTCCGCCACACCGGCCTGCTCACATTCGGCGCGTGCCAATACGTTTTCCAGCCGATTGAGGTGTTTGATACCTGCCAAACGCGGTTGCTGCGACCACTGCATGCTGCACCAGCGAACCTCAATGCCATCGCGGTACTGCGCCATCGGCAACAATGGCGCGAGATGCAAACTGAGGATGCGCTGACTACGCGCACCCGGTGCTGGCGCGTAACCCCGCCCAGCGCCGTCGCGTACCAAACAGAGTTTGAGCACCGCACGTTCATGGCCCTGCGCCAACGCACAGACCTCACCCAGCAGACCGTCAGCATCTGGCAATTGCATGCCCAAGGCCAGCGCGCCACGCCGCAGGCGGGCAAAGTGTTCACCCCACCAGACAGGCTGACCTTGCTCGATCAGGATCGTTTCGAACAGACCGTCGCCGTAGTTGAGGCCACGGCTGTCGACGTCCAGTCGACTGCTGCGTTCGCCATCCATCAGGACACCCAGATTCATCCCTGTCCTCCCCAGCGGCGCACGCACCGCGAATTTCGCCGCCATACCGCTTGATCTGCCATCGACAGCCTGCCTACCTCGGGCCGAAGCCCGTCATAAGCTCAGGCTGCCCCCAGCGCACGCAATAGCCCGCGCGCTTTGGCGCGCGTTTCGGCAAGTTCGGACTCTGGATCGGAGTCCACAACGATGCCCGCTCCAGCGCGGAAATGCAGGGTATTGTCGCGCATCCACAGGGTGCGAATCAGGATATTCAGGTCAAGATTTCCACGACGATCAAGGTAACCCAGGGCGCCGGTGTAGGGACCACGTCCGACCGACTCCAACTCGTGGATGATCTGCATGCAGCGCACTTTGGGGCAGCCAGTGATCGTGCCGCCCGGAAAGACCGCCGCCATCGCCTGACCTGGCGTCACGTCCGCGCGCAGCATGCCGCGCACGTTGGAGACGATGTGATGGACGTGGGCGTAGGTTTCCAGTCCCATCAACTCATCGACCTGTACGCTGCCGGGCACACAAACCCGCCCAAGATCATTCCGCTCCAGATCGATCAGCATGACGTGCTCGGCGCGTTCTTTCGGGTGACCGATCAGCTCGGCACGACGGGTCAGATCGTCGAGCGGATCATTGGGTTGTCTGGGCCGCGTACCAGCAATCGGTCGTGTTTCCGCCAAGCCCTCGCGCACCGAGAGCAGTCGCTCCGGTGACGAACTGAGGACCGCCCAATCGTCCCAAGCGAGCAAACCAGCAAACGGCGCAGGATTGGCACTTCGCAAGGCCGAATAGACGGCCGTGTGCGAGCATGACTCAGCAGCGCGCGCACGCCAGCCACGTGACAGATTGACCTGAAATACGTCACCCGCCCGCAGATACTCCTGAATACGATCAACGCCCTGCAGGAATGGCGTTGGATCGTCTTCCTGCACGCGCACAACCGGCCAACGATCGAGCGGATCCAGTCTGGGCGCCGCCACAAGATCAGCAATGTCTTGCAGCAACTGTGCACGCCACTGCGCACTGTCTGCGTGATCTTCGATAATCACCTGCACGCTGGCGTCGGTCTGATCGTGGATCAGGACAACCGGACAGCGCAATGCCAAGGCGACTGGCAAACCACCCGGCGCCACATGCGTCAAAACACTCGACTCAATCTGTGCCAGCAGTTCGTAACCGAGGTACACGGCCCAGCCACCTAGGCAGGGCATATCCGATGCCAGCGCTACGCGCGTGGTCTGCCAATGCTGATCCAGCACATCGAGAAAACGGCCCGCGTGCACCACGCCATCGAGATCGCGGGTCACCCCATCGGCCTCCAGTCGCAGGCCGGATTGCGGAAATGCCAGTAGCAAGTCGTAACGCGCCTTGCCGCCCTCGGCTGCACTCTCCAGCAGGCAGGGATAGCGCGCAGGATGACCGTGATGCAGACGCAACAGATCCGCCACCTGCATCGGCAAACTCAGCCGTTCGAAATCGGTCATCGCGGTTCGCGGCCAGACACTGCGCGACCCGCTCAGAGACGGCGGAAGATCAGTGTGCCGTTGGTGCCACCAAAGCCGAAACCATTCGACATCACCGCATCCACGCGATGCTGCCGCGCAGTGTGCGGCACATAGTCGAGGTCGCAGCCTTCGCCCGGCTGATCCAGATTGATGGTGGGCGGAATGACACCGAGGTGCAGGGCGAGCACCGAGAAGATGGCTTCCACGCCACCGGCAGCCCCCAGCAAGTGACCGGTCATCGACTTGGTCGAACTCACCATCATGCGGTAGGCGTGCTCGCCCATCGCACGTTTCATCGCCAGCGTTTCGGCCAGGTCGCCGAGCGGCGTAGAGGTGCCATGCGCGTTCAGATAGCCGATCTGCTCTGGATTCAATCCAGCGTCACGCATCGCCGCTGCCATGCAGCGCGCCGCTCCCTCACCGTCTTCGGCGGGTGCAGTCATGTGACTGGCATCGGCGCTGGCGCCAAATCCGGCCAGCTCGCAATACATCCGCGCGCCGCGCGCCTTGGCGTACTCATATTCTTCAAGCAGCAGCACACCCGCGCCATCACCCATGACGAAACCGTCGCGATCAACATCCCAGGGACGCGAGGCCTTGGCAGGTTCGTGATTGCGAGTCGACATCGCCTTCATGGAGCAGAAGCCGGCCATGGAGGTGGGCGAACTGCCCTTCTCGGCGCCGCCCGCGATCATCACATCGGCATCGCCGTGCTGAATCATGCGCATTGCCATGCCAATCGAATGATTGGAGGTGGCGCAGGCCGACACGGCGGAAAAATTTGGGCCCTTCAATCCGGCCAGAATGCTGAGTTGTCCCGCGACCATGTTGATGATGGTGCTGGGCACATAAAACGGAGAGACCTTGCGTGGACCGCCGTCGAGCAGACGCGCGGTGGTTTCCTCAATGCCAACGATGCCACCAATACCCGAGCCGATGAGCACACCGATACGCTCCGCATTGGCATCCGTCACGTCCAAGCCGGCATCCTTTAGTGCCATCAGACCGGCGCTGACACCATAGTGTATGAAGGGGTCCATGCGCTTGGCTTCCTTGGGTGGAATCCACGCAGTGGGATCGAAGTTCTGCACTTCACCGGCAATCGTCGTGGTGAATCCCGCGGTATCGAAAGACTGCACGGGACCGATGCCGCAGCGCCCATTGACGATGCTGTCCCACGCCGAGTCCAGATCATTGCCAACTGGCGAGATGATGCCCATGCCAGTCACGACCACACGACGCTTGCTCATCTTCGACTCCTTCACTGCCTTGCTCAGGCGGCTTGCATGATCAGAGCCCCGGTGGACGTTCGAAGTCATCCGGAGCCAGAAACAAACAGAGCCCGCCGCAGGGGCGACGAGCTCTGTGAGCCACGATCCGCAGTTGACTGCGAACCATGACGAATCGCGTCAGGCTCAGGCCTTGACGTGGTTCTTCACGTAATCAATCGCCTGCTGCACGCTGGTGATCTTCTCGGCATCCTCATCCGGAATTTCGCACTCGAACTCCTCTTCCAGTGCCATCACCAACTCAACGGTGTCGAGTGAATCCGCGCCGAGATCGTCCACGAAAGACGCGTTGGCCGTGACTTCCTCTTCCTTGACGCCCAACTGTTCCACAACGATCTTTTTGACGCGGTCTTCGATGCTGCTCATGGGTAAGTACCTCCGGGAAACTGGGACGCATTGTAGAGTGAACCGTCGAATCGCACTACCTGCAAGGCGACGGGCTGGTCTGCGCCGGACCAGCGGTAAGGGTTTGGCGCCCCTCAGGGCATGTACATGCCACCGTTGACGTGCAAGGTCTCGCCGGTGATATAGGTCGCAGATGGCCCGACCAGAAATGCCACCGCTCGCGCAATGTCAGCCGGTTCACCCAAGCGACCGAGTGCGATTTGACCAAGCAGCGCTTCGCGACTGGCTTCAGGCAGGTCACGGGTCATGTCTGTATCAATGAAGCCAGGCGCCACCACGTTGACGGTGATTCCACGACTGCCGACCTCTCGCGCCATGGATTTACTGAAGCCAATGATGCCCGCCTTGGCGGCCGCGTAGTTGGCCTGCCCTGGATTGCCGGTCAGACCGATCACCGACGCGATATTGACGATGCGTCCTTTGCGTGCCTTCATCATGCCGCGCAGTACCGCCTTGCTGGTGCGAAAGATCGAACTGAGATTGGTGTTGATCACCGCGTCCCAATCCTCATCCTTCATTCGCATCAGCAACTGGTCGCGGGTGATCCCCGCATTGTTGACCAGGATGCTGAGCTGGCCGAATTCCTTGGTGATGCTGTCGATCACCGCATCGACGGCGGCCGCATCGGTGACATTCAACTCGCGACCGCTACCGCCTTTGGCGGCTAGGCGCTCGGCAATGACCGCCGCACCCGCGGCGGACGTCGCAGTACCGATCACGGTCGCACCCAGATTCGCCAACTCGTCGGCAATCGCCGCACCAATACCGCGACTGGCGCCCGTGACCAAGGCGATTTCGCCGCTCAACAATCCGCTCATGTCTGATTCCAAATAGTGGGTGATGGGAATGCCAAAGGTGCGCAGCGCCAATCAGGACCAGTCGGCGGCCGTCGCCGCCAGATCGGCAGGCAGCGCCAGTGCGCGCACATCCAGTTGCTTGTCGATGCGCTTGTTCAAACCGGCCAGCACCTTGCCAGGACCACACTCGGCCACTCGTGTAACACCCAAGCCAACGAGGGTTTGAACACAGCGCGTCCACTGCACAGGAAGATACAACTGGCGCACCAGCGCCTGACGAATGTCATCGAGATCGGTTTCTACGCGGGCTTCGACGTTCTGTACGACGGGAATGGTCGGCGCGGCCCACGATTTACTGGCTATGGCCACCGCAAGGCGTTCCGCCGCATCACGCATCAACGGGGTATGCGACGGCACGCTGACCGCCAACCTCACCGCTTTGCGCACGCCTCGAGAGGCGAGCTCGGTAATCGCGGCATCGACCGCCGCCGCGTGCCCACCGATCACGATCTGACCCGGCGAGTTGTAATTGGCGGGTACGACGACGCAAAGTTCCGTGGAAACCTGCTGGCAGACCGCCTCGACCAAGGCGTCTTCTGCGCCCAGCACCGCCGCCATGGCACCAAGACCCGCGGGCACTGCTTGCTGCATCAATCGACCGCGCTCACGGACTAGTGCCGCGCCATCCGCCAGACTAAGCGCACCAGCAGCGACCAGCGCGGCATACTCACCAAGACTGTGACCAGCGAAGGCCACCACCGGCGTGTTTCCTGCGGCAGCCTGCCAAACACGCCAAACCGCCACGCCCGCCGCCAACAATGCAGGTTGGGTGAATTCGGTTTGGTTGAGCAGTTCTTCCGGACCATTCTGACTCAAGGTCCAGAGGTCAACTCCGGCACCATCGGAGGCCTCCGCAAAACTCTCGCGAACCTGCGGATGGATCGTCGCGAGCTCGGACAACATGCTCAGGGACTGCGAGCCCTGACCGGGAAACACCAAGGCCACTGCGTTCGACACCGCGCGACTACCTTTCACAAACAAGGGCGCGAATCATAGCGGAGAGGTCCGGAAATCGTCTGTACCGCAGCGTATGCACACCCTTCACACGCGGCGAAACAAGCGCGTTGGCAGCGCATTGAGATATGCCCTGCGGCTGCGCGGCAACGATGCCGCATTCGCAACGCCCAGAAAGTGCAAAAAAAACAGCTCAACAGTCTGCTAGAGATCGTTCGGCAATGTGAGCCCGACTATCTCATCACATTGCAAGCGCCAAACGCGACGTGCAATGCTGGTGGCAATAGGCGCGTAAACGTGCGGAAACAGGACACCGCCGCGTGCCGCCTCCCAACGCAGAGCATCACCAAAATCCTCGGTGTCGAATTCGATCAGACAGAGGTTGCGCTGCCCGGCAAAATACTTGCGCAACGTGTCGTGCAAGGTCTCCCGTGTCGACAAGTGGATATAGCCATCACGCACATCGTCCGACGATCCGGAAAACAGCCCAGATCGACACGCTGTTTCCCACTCCAACACAGATAGCACCTTGAAGGCAGCAGCAGCCACGGTGTCAATAGCGCATCAGTGCCGAGGCCCAGGTAAACCCGCCGCCGAAGGCCTCCATCAAGACCATGTCACCGCGTTTGACTCGACCAGAACGGACCGCCTCATCCAGCGCCAAGGGCACCGACGCCGCAGACGTATTGCCATGGCGATCCACCGTCACGATGACACGATCCATCGGCATGTCGAGCCGCTTGGCGGTCGCCGTGATGATGCGCAGGTTGGCCTGATGCGGAATCAGCCAATCGATCTGGGACTTGTCAATGCCATGCGTCGTCAAGGTTTCCTCAACCACGGCGTCCAGTGTCTTGACGGCCACCTTGAAGACCTCGTTGCCGGACATGTGGATTGCCAAGCCATGATTGGGACCGTCGGTGAAGCCCGCTGAAATGCCCACTGGCGTGTATAGCAACTCGCGATGCCCGCCATCGGCATGCATGTGCGTGCCAAGAATACCCGCCTCCTCGGACGCACCAAGAACGACAGCACCGGCACCATCGCCGAACAGTACGCACGTAGTGCGATCATTCCAATCGACCACTCGAGAGATGGTCTCCGCACCCACCACCAACGCCTTCTTCGCAGAACCACTACGAATGAACTTGTCAGCGATACCCAATGCGTACATGAAGCCGGAGCATGCCGCATTGACATCAAAAGCGGGGCAACCGTTGGCACCAATCCGGTGCTGCAACAAACAGGCGGTCGACGGGAAGACAATGTCCGGAGAGGTCGTTCCCAAAATGACCAGATCGATCTCGTTACCCTGCACACCGGCCGCTTCCAGCGCCCGTTGCGCCGCATGGAACGAGATATCGCAGGTCGTCTCGCCTTCGGCAGCGATGTGACGCTGACGAATACCGGTTCGTTCGCGAATCCACTCATCCGTGGTCTGCACGCGGGCCTCCAACTCGGCGTTGGTCAGAATCCGCTCCGGCAAGTAGCTACCGGTACCCAGAATGCGTGAATAGATCATGGCGAACTCCCCGAGGAATGGCACGCTCGCTGTGCGTGCTTTGCTGAAAACGAAAACGGCGGGCAACAAGGCCCGCCGCTTCAACGAACATACCGTTAGGCAACGGCGCGGGACGACGTGCGTCCCCGTCAGATCACTCGACGTCAACCGCCGCCGACTTCACTTCGATCACCTTGCGGCCGCGATAGTAACCGTCCTTAGTGATGTGGTGCCGGATATGGGTTTCACCGGTGGTCGGATCGGTCGCCAACTGCTTGGCAGTCAAGGCATCGTGCGAGCGGCGCATGCCACGGGTGGAAGGGGTCTTGCGGCTTTTCTGAACGGCCATCGGGCTTCTCCAACTAACTCGGTGTTTTCTTGAGTGCGGCCAAAGCCGCAAACGCTTGTCTGGACGAGGCGGTATTGCTGTCGTCCGTTTTCTCTTCGCCGGTCGAAAAAACGACGGCGTCTTCCACTGAATCTACTTGCTCACCATCGTCGCGAGTCGGCACCAGCGGCAAGGCCAGTATCAGCTCATCCTCAATCAAATCGGCCAAATGCAACTGGCGATCATCAGGCAGAAGCATCGGTTCGTAGTTGTCGGGCAGGCCGGCCTCGTCCGCTTCTCGACGGATGAAACCCAAGCGTTGCTCGACCACCAGTGCCAGCGGAAACGTCTCCAGCGTACGCTGACACTGAAGCATCACCGTCGCTGCGGCGTTGATCTGCAGAAACTGGATTCCCAATGCGTCCGTGCCGAACTCCAGCCGGTACTGACATTGTCCATCACTGCCGACCAGCGACTCCCGCAAACGCGCAAATCGCGCTAGCGGCAACTCGCCTTCAAACGAACGTCGCCCTGACACCATGCGAACAACATCAACCGCATCTGGCAGGCTTGTAGACATAAGCACGGCATGATACGAGTGAAACCCTGTTATCGTCAATCTACCCCGACAGGATTGAGCCGGTTTTCCGTCGTGTCCTGTTTCCCTTTTTCATGTGTTCCCTGAAGAGGTTCCTTTTGACGGTCTTGCTTGGAGTCGTTTTTGGATTGACTGCGGTGGCCTTGATTGCCAGCGTTCCGTTCGTTCGCCTTGCCCGCCGACAACGCGCCATGCTGGCGTTGCTGCAAGGTGCCGATGACCTTGAGCAACTTTTGCATCGCACGCGCGAGCAAATGCTGGCGATGCAAGCGCTGGTGGACCAACTACCATCAGATATCAATGCTCAGGCACAGGCGTCGCTACAGAACCCACAAGGCATCCAAAACGCTTTGCGTGACCTTTTGGAACATCGACTGTGGATTTCGCGCCATGCACCCACAGCGTCACTCGACCAACTGCAAATCGCCATTGGGGCTCTGCAGCGGGCACGTCAACCGGTGGCCGCTCAGTTGCAGAGACTTGAACAGGCGGGCAATGAGTTACGCCAGTTGACTGAACCCGCACTGGAACAAGCGGCGCGTGAGCCTGCCAGTCTTCGCCGTACAGTGCCATCGAATTAGCTAGGCGCCTGTCGTACGTTGGGCACCGACAGCGAAAATCCGCTTCGGCAAGGCCAGTTTTTGTCGAATTCGCAGGCCGCCACTTTCGCTATGGCCAAGAAGTTGGCGAAAAGTGGGGTGGCGTTGCGGGAAACGGGTGCCTCGCCCAACTCAGAGTGGAAAATCGCGCTGACGGGCGCCTCGGGTGGTTACCCGCAAACGCAGATCGGCATTCTCCAAACTCAGTCCATCCGGGGGCACGAGCTCAAAACCGACATGGGGATGCGATGGATCGGTCGAATACGGCCATTGCGCCTTAACGCCTTCGAGCAGGCTGCCGTAGTGCGCTTGCGCAAGCACATGATCGCCCTGCACCAACGCGACGCTTTGCACGCCCGCGCCATCGGCAATCGCCCACCCATGCAATCGCCATGCGTCATCACGTTCGCCGCGATGGCGCTCCACATACAGCAAGGGTGGGAATTCGCAGTCGCCCACCGCCTCCGGCCACCAATGGAACATCAGAAAGCGCTTGTGCCCATGGTTGACCTGAGCATCGTCGATCCATTGCAGGCCCGGAAAGCGATCGCACAGACGGTGCTGCCAGGCCAGACGGTCCTTGAGCTTGAGCGCGGTCTCCTCGATAACCAATAGACTCTCGGCGGCAGGCATTTGCTGCAGAGTTTCTTCGTCTACGCCCCAACTCAGGAGTTGAGCCGCGCGGCCGTGTTTGTGATTGAGCGGATGATCAAGCACCCACACAGTCTGTGATTCAGGCGAGGCCCAGCCGAGCTGTGCCGCCAGCATGAAGTTGTCGGCAATCAGACGCGGAGCAGGGTCCGCGCCGGCGATGGCTGTCTGTACCCAGCCAGCCACCTCTGTCCATCCAGAGAAGTTGTCCACAACAGTCCCCAAACGCCCCAGGATGGCTCTCCCATCAGCGCTCCCCAATGCCGTCATCCAAAGGCTGACCAACAGGGCACCCAAACTCAGGCTTGACCACGTCGCGACGCGCCATTGTTTCGAAACATCGGCCAGTTGACGGGCGAACAGCGGCAGCGCCGCCAAGTAACCAATCAGGGGCCAATGGAAGGACACCCGCTCATTGTCGGCAAACATGCCGAGCAAACCGTAGCCCAACATCGGTATCAGTGCTGCCGCCAGCAACAGGCGCTGCTTTGGTTCGGGATCTCGCCAGCGCCCCTTGATCGTCGCAAGCCAGAGTCCGAACCATACCCAAGGCGTCGTGACCACCGCTTGGACGAGCGGGTACCACAACCCATCCCAATGCCACACCCAGGGATGTCGATCCAGCAGCTGAAAGCGAAGGCCAGCACCGGACTGATCGGCATTCACCAGCCACAAGGGTAGCCACGCCGCAGCGCCCATTGCCAGCGCCCACCAAAACGGTGGCCAACGCAAGAGATCACGCCCCTGAGCACTCGCCAACATGCCGATCGCACCGGCCACCAGCACCAGTGCAAAGCGGTAATGCGAAAACGCACCCAGCACCAGACCCACCGCGAAGATGCCCAACGCGGCAACCGTACGCTGCTGCAGCAGACGCAGGCCACCCCACAAGCACAACATGGCCGCGAGCAGGAGTGAGGGCTCGGGTAGCGCCAGCACCCCATTTCCCAGCAACAACGGTAGCAGTGTGGCGAGTACGCCAGTCTGATAGCGAACATCCGAGCGTCCAAGCGTATCGGCGATGTGCAGCAAGATCCAGGGCAACACCAAGGCCAACAACAGCGCCCCAACTCGCAGGCCAAGCAACGACTTACCAAAGACGCTGGTGCCTGCAGCGATCAGCCAAGCCGTCAGTCCCGGCAAGTCGGAATAGGCCCAAGCCAGATGACGCGCCTCCCATGCATAGAACGCCTCATCGCCAAACACGGGAACCGTCAGCACCCAAGCCAGTCGCAGACACAGACTGACGATCCATGTGAACAGAAAGACGCGACGCCAGTCACTCATTGCCGACATTCCGATCGGCATCATGCGGAAGGAATCTGATCGGGATTGCTAGACTCCAAGGCACGCGTTTACCTGACGAATGGAACTCATGATGAGTGCGATGCTACCTGAAGCGAACACAATCGCTTCCTCAGACCGCTTGTCCGACGCACTACGGCGCGCTATCGAACAGGTCAACACACTGGTCTTGGGAAAGCCAAAGGAAATTGAACTGGCCTTTGCCTGCGTGATGGCCGGCGGACATTTGCTGATCGAAGACCTCCCGGGTCTAGGCAAGACCACACTCGCACGCGCCATGGCCGCGACACTGGGGCTGAGTTTCCAACGCCTTCAGTTCACTGCCGATTTGCTGCCCTCCGACATTCTCGGCGTCTCGGTATACGAGGCCAACGCACAGAGTTTTCGCTTTCATCCCGGTCCGGTGTTCACCCAGTTGCTGCTGGCCGATGAGATCAATCGCGCCCCCCCTCGTACGCAAAGCGCGTTGTTGGAGGCGATGGCCGAGCAACAGGTCAGTATCGATAGCCGCAGTCATCACCTGCCCGATCCGTTCTTTGTCATTGCGACGCAGAACCCAGTCGATCTGGCCGGTACGTTTGCCCTGCCGGATTCGCAACTTGATCGCTTCCTGCTGCGCCTGTCGATGGGCTATCCGGATGCGGCTGCCGAGCGTGCCATGTTGGCCGGCGAAGATCGCCGCCAAATGATTTCTCATACCCAAGCGGTCTTCGGCACCAACGATGTCCTGCAACTGCGTCAGCGCGTCGGCGCAATCCATACCAGTGCGACGCTGATCGCTTATGTGCAGCGACTACTGGCGGAAAGCCGCCGTCATCCGGGCATTCAAGCAGGACTTTCGCCACGCGCTGGACTGGCACTGTTGCAGGTCTCGCGTGCCATCGCGTTGCTGCGTGGGCGCGCGCATGTGTTGCCAGACGATGTGCAATACGTGTTTCCCGCGGTAGCCAGTCATCGTCTTGTGACCCAAGCCGACACGGAAGACCGCGACACTCTGGCGCTGAAAATTCTGTCTGTTGTCGCCGTGGACTGATGCGTACGAGGCTGCAAGAACGTTTGCGCAGGATGGCTGCGTGGGCCGAGAAGCGCCTGCCCGCGCTGACCCGCCTGCGCGCCGAGGAAGCGCTACCGATCATCGTTCATCGGCGGCGGCTGTATGTCCTGCCAACCCGCTACGGATTGTTTCTGAGCTTACTGTTGTTTGGCATGCTGCTGGGCGCGCTCAACTACAACAACAACCCGGCTCTGCTGTTGACCTTCCTGCTGGCATCAGTAATCCACACCGCGCTGCTGTCAGGCTGGCTGACATTGCTCGGACTGAAGTTGCATGACATTGGCGCAGAACCCGTTCATGTTGGCGAGTCCATTCGCTGGCGACTGCAATGGCATAACCCCACTGGTCGAGCCAGACACGGATTACGTCTGCGAATCGAGGCGCGGGAATTTCCATTCGATGTCGTGGAATCTCAAGCCCGCGTCGAGATACTGCAGCAAGCCCAGACGCGCGGCTGGCAAAGCCTGCCACGCATTGGCCTGTCGACCCGTCATCCCTTGGGTGTCTTCCGCATTTGGAGCTGGTTGCATCCGTCTGCGCGGTGTCTGGTATATCCCCTGCTTGAGCATCATGCGCCGCCGCTGCCCATGCAAGGATTGGTGGGGCCGCCGCGACGCCAACGTGGTCCCAGTGAAGATGTGCATGGCCTGCGCGACTATCAACTGGGCGACCCGCTGCGATTGATCGCTTGGAAACGCAGCGCACAACTCGGACATGCCGTCGTACGGGAATACGAGTCTCCCACTCAAGGTGATGTGCATCTGCGCTGGGGACAACTGCAGGGCATGCCACACGAACAACGCATCAGTCGACTGGCACGTTGGGTCGTCGATGCCGAGCGGCGCGCATTGCGCTCAACGCTTGAGCTGCCACATGTATCGTTTGGCCCCGCGCGGGGTGCGGCGCATCTGCATGCCTGTTTGCGCGAACTGGCCCTGATGCCATGAAAGCGCGTACCGCCCAGATCAACCGCGAGGCTTTTGTCTGGTGCGCGAGTGCAGCCCTTGCAGCCTTGTTGCCACTGGGCCTGCTTTTGCCCTTCTGGGTCAGCGTGCTGCTCGGTTCACTGGCAATGATTGGGACGTTCGCCGGCTGGCGTGGCCTACGCATTCCCGCCTGGCTGCGGCTATTGCTGACCTTGAGCACGGCCGGTCTGGTGTTGTTTGCATTTGGTTTCCGGATAGGGCGTGACACGGGTGCCGGATTGCTTGCCACCATGCTGGCGCTGAAGCTGCTCGAAACCCACCAACTCAGAGATGCTCGCAGCTTGGTCAGTTTCAGCCTATTCGGCCTGATGGCTGCGTTTCTACAGGATCAAGGGCCGATCACCTTGTTGCTGGCTGTGATTGCCACGCTGATCGCCTTGGCTGCTCTGATGCATGTCCATCAACTCGAGTTACCCGATCCCACCGCGATGCCGGTGTCACGCACCCAGCATTTGCGCGCAGTGCTCAACCTCGCCGCACTGTCGATCCCGCTCGCGCTAGTCGGATTTCTACTGTTTCCGCGCCTTGCCAGCCCCCTGTGGGGCCTGCCAAACAACTCCGCTGCCCGCACCGGGCTCAGCGAGACGATGGCGCCTGGCGACATGACTCAGTTGCTGTCTGACGACAGCCCCGCGCTCCGCGTGCAGTTCTTCACGCCGCCACCCAATCCCGCGCAGATGTTCTGGCGTGGCCCGGTGCTCAGCCAATTTGACGGTCGACAATGGAATCTGTTTCGTGGCCTGCGCGAGATCGAATCAGGCACCCTGCTGGAAGATGGCGCCTTGGTCGATTACGAGTTGACCCAGGAGCCAACGGACCGTCGCTTGATATTGAGTTTGGATGTCGCCCAGGCGGCACCTGCAGGCACTGATCCCGGTGAGATCAAACTCGGTTGGGACCGTAGCCTGCATAGCCGAAAGCCGCTGCCTCAAATCAGCCAGTATCGACTGCGTTCGGCGGTGCAATACCGCTTCGAGCCCGAACTGAGGGCCACCATGCGCAACTGGATGCTGCAGTTGCCGCGGCAAACCAACCCGCGCACTTGGATAGAAGTCCAACAGTGGCGAAGCGACGGACTCGACGATGTCGCGATCATTCAGCGCGCGCTGAACTGGTTCAATCGCGAGTTCTTTTACACCCTCGCGCCGCGTCCTCTAGGCCAGAACAGCGTTGACGAATTTCTGTTCGACAGCAAAGAAGGCTATTGCGAGCACTACGCTTCGGCCTTCACCGTGATGATGCGCATGGCGGGCATTCCCGCGCGTGTCGTCACCGGCTATCAGGGTGGCGAGTACAACCCGTTAGGCGACTATTGGCTGGTTCGCCAGTCTGATGCCCATGCCTGGAGCGAAGTCTGGATAGCAAACCGCGGCTGGGTGCGTATTGACCCGACCGCCGCGGTCGCTGCCGAGCGGATTCGGGACGGCGGTCGAGAGAGCTCAGACAGTAGGGATTCCGCAGTGACCTGGTGGCAATCGACATTGCACGTCACCGACTGGATGCGACGCAGCTGGAACGATCTGGTGCTGGGCTTCAATGCCGCGAAGCAACAGCAGATGCTGGGTTGGTTGGGCTTTACCGAGACAGGACTGTCGCAGATGCTGATTGTGCTGGGAATCGCCACCCTGCTGGCCTTGTTAGCCACCTTCGTGCTGTTGCTGCGCAGCCAACGTCGCTCACGCTCAGCGCTCAGCCTGGCATTGGATCGCTTCGCGCGTCGGCTTCGTATCGCGCACCCCGTGGGCGATACCGAACTGCAACTTGCACAACGTGCTGCTGCGCGCTACCCCGCCGATGCCAAGACCATCTACAGCTTGATTGAACCCGTTCTGCACATACGCTATGCCACGCTGGACAAGGCAGACACGCCAGCACCCGCTGAGGAGCGTAGAGTGATTCGAGCGCTCAGAAATTTCCGAGTTCGCCAACCTTGAATTACGCGGGAGTTGCCAATGTGTAGCAGAGCATTTCGATGGATCGCCGTACTGTGCACGGCATTCGTGGCGGGTTGTGCCAGCGCGCCCAAGGCACTGCAGGGTCAGTTCGCCGATCTCAGCGCTGACCTTGCACGCCAGCAGGATGCTTTGCATCGCGAGGTACGCTGGGGCGGCGAAATCATTGCGGTGGAAGCAGATGAGCAGCAGACCTGTTTCGTGGTGCTGTCGCGCAGCCTGTTGCCGACCGCGAGACCAGTCACCAAGCGCGAGGAAAGCCTCGGTCGGTTCATTGCGTGCCGTCAGGGCTTTTACGATCCGGCATTGTTCTCAGAAGGTCGCGACGTCACCATTGCGGGACAAATCGATGGTTACGAATCACGCCTGATCAGCAACTTTGACTATCGCTATCCGCGCGTCGCAGCAGAGGTGATTCACCTGTGGCCAGAGCGGCGCCCACTCGATGCGCGGCATGTACCGCCGATGGGCATGTACTGGCGTTACGACCCGTTTTGGCGTTGGTGATTGCGTCTCGAAACCGGCACCGGTCGCAGTGAAGCGGCCAGTGCCAGTAATGTGTCATGCATCGTGTTCTGCAGCGAAGCCGCCCACCACACCCTTCACCGCAACAGCAACTGCATTGTGCGGATGCAAGCTCTCAAAGTGCGAGGCTCGCACCCAGAAATCCGACACGCGCTCATCATCGTTCAGCGCAGACTGCATGCGTCGTGCGGCATCCTCGCAGAACATAAGGTTCTGTCCATTGAGCAGCGCAAACGCTTGCTCATCCTCGCGTTTGACTGCCGTCTGCACCGGCGTCTGCAATGCAGACTCGATGCGATCGATCAGATCCACCATCGGAAAATTCTGGAACGAAGGTTGCAGTCGCACGCGGATGTCGGCATGCGAGCGCTGGCTGTGCGGAGTCGCCACGATGCCTTGCTCACTGCCAAGCCAGGCCAGAACCTCGGTGTGAGTCAGTGAGGTACCGCTGGGGAAATCGCGCTGAAACTGCTCCTGGATCAACTGCCGCGCCAAGGCCGCCGAACAGGGACACGTGCTTGAATAGGCAATACGCAAGCCAAGTTCGATGCTGAATTGAGACTGCTGCATCAACGCCGTGATGACCGTCGGATAATTCTTCCAGCCGCTATTGTCACTGCGCAGCGCCTGACGCCGGACCATATGGTCGAATTCGATCCGAACCATGGCCTGATCAGAAAGATCGGCGTGCGAGTCCAGAAAGTCCTTGAGCAGTCGGCGCAGACTGGCGGGTGTGATGGGCTCGGAAGACAGCGCACGGTCAACATGCAGATAAAGACGCGACATGTGAATGCCGCGCACATCGGAACGCTTGAGGTTGACGAAGGCATTGACCTTGGCACCACTACTGAGCATGCGCCCGTCGCTGCTAGCCACACTGACCGGAGTCTCGATTTCACCCATGCCTACCCATGACAACGCCCCCGCGACAACGGGTTTGGCTTCCGAGGCGATATCGGGCATCACACGCACCGTGCATTCAGACGAACGTGGCGCCACGGGCTTCTCCTTGCGACCAGTCATGATTGACGTATGGGCATCCTAGTTGGGGTGATGTCGCCGGGATGTCAAGTGCTCACCACGCGGCGTTGACCGCGTCTTCAGCGCGCCGCACATCGAGCGGCGCGCCAAGCATGCCAGACCCAACGTGTCAGGGGGATGTCCTGCCGTTGTTGAGGACTCGCCAACGCCCGAAGGTGAAGTTGGGTGGCGACCGACCACAAAGCACTCGCCTTGGCTCGTTGACTGTCCGCCACCGGCATGAGTGTGCGCATCGATGACACCCAGTCCAACTGCCAACTGAGCTGACTTGGCTCGCTGCTGCCTGGCTCCACCGATTCTACTGACAGTGCATACCGCGCGCAGAGATCCAGCGGCAGCAAACTGCGCTCCGCATGACTGCACGCATGCCGACGCAAACGCGACAGCAGCAGATCCACGCGACGCCAGGTGCCATTCACGGTGCCGCCCCACAACTGGTGTTCAAGCCGGGCTTGCGCTTCGGCGATCGGCGCGATTGCCTCCCAGCTTTCACTCACGTTGGCAGGCCGTGGCGCGGTGACGCGTAAATGCAGGGCCGCATCGACAACACTGCGCCAGGATTCCACTGACGAGGCGATGCCGACTGACCAGGCTTGGATCAGCGGATGCCTGGCTCTACCCTCGACAGCCAATGCCAACTCGTCGCGCCACCAGCGCAGTTTGGCAACCGCAACCGCGTCATCGCGGATTTCAAAGGTCGCACTTTCGATAGCCTCGTACCAAGAAAACAAGGCAGGCGATTGATGACGCTGCGTCGACGGCAAAAAGACTTCCATCAAGGACCAGTGCTGGTGACGCGAGCGCCAGTCATCCAGAATGCCGTGAATCGCTGTCGAGACTTCGGGTGAGGCGGTCAATTCAACAGATCCTCATCGAGTAGATCCATTGGCGCGTCAATACAACGATCCGCCCCCCATTCACGCACCGTATCCTCATCGGCATAGCCCCAAGTGACGGCGACACTGCGAATACCGGCAGCGCGTGCTGCCTGAATGTCGCGCGGGTCATCGCCCAGATAGAGCGCTTGCGAGGGTGACACTTGCAACCTTCGACAAGCCTCCAGCAGCGGCAACGGATGCGGCTTTCGCTCAGCACAGGTATCACCGCCAATCAGCACGCTGGCGCGTGCCTGCAGCCCAAGCGATACCACGACTTGCTTAGCCAAGCCCTCGGCTTTGTTGCTGACGATTCCCCACATCACACCGCGTGATTCAATCTGGCAAAGGAGCGCCTCCATGCCGGCAAAAAGACGTGTCTCACGCGCAATGTCCCGTGCATATCGCTGCAGAAATTCGTCCAACAGCGCTTCGCGTTGCGACTCCCTATGCTCGGGCAATGCCACCGCCAACATCGCACGCGCGCCCCGCGAGACCACCGGGCGAAAAGCGCCCAGCGGCATCGGCGGCATTGCTTGAGTGGCGCGCACTTCATTGGCCGCCCGCCACAGATCTGGCGCGCTGTCGACCAACGTCCCATCCAAATCAAACAAGACGGCTCGCTGACTCATGCCGGCTTGCGTGCAGCGACGAGATAGTTGATCGCCGTCGAACCACCAACACGCGCTGCACGTGTGAATGGGTTGTATTGCAGACCGCTGACATCTTCAAGACGCAGGCCCGCTGCACGTAACGCCGCAGCCAATTCAGCAGGTCGAATGAACTGTGCGTAACGATGCGTGCCTTTGGGCAACAAGCGCATCACGTACTCCGCACCCGCAATCGCCAGTGCGAACGCCTGTGGTGTGCGGTTCAAGGTGGACAGAAAAAGCCAACCATCCGGCTTCAACAAACGCCCACAAGCCTCGATGATGGCCGCGGGATCGGGCACGTGTTCCAACATCTCCATGCAGGTTATTACGTCGAATCCTCCGGGACATTGTGTCGCCAGCGTCTCCGCAGACGTTTCGACATAGTTGACCTGCAAGCCGGACTCGTAAAGATGCAGACGCGCGGTCTCAAGCACCGCCGGCGCAAGATCGATGGCAGTGACGACGGCGCCCTGAGCTGCCAGCGCTTCACTCAGCAAGCCACCGCCACAGCCAACATCCAACACATTCAGACCTTGCAAAGCGACACGATCAATGACGTAACCCAGTCTGGCCGGATTGAGATCATGCAAGGCACGCGACTCTCCCTCAGTATCCCACCAGCGTGCCGCCAAACGTTCAAACTGAGCAATTGCGGCGTGATCTACATTGGGCTTCATGACAGTGAATCCAGAGAGTTTCAAGGAAAAATCTGCACAACGAAGGCCGCCTGAACACGACGACGACACGACTTAGCGCTGTGGCAGACCGGCCAACCGCTGTCCCCATTGCCTTGCCTTGCGCGTCACATCGACGATGTCCATCGTGACCAAGGCACCGTCGGCCAGCTTGCGCTCGCCAGCAATCCAGACATCACGGACATAGTGTCGCGAGCCCGCGTAAACAACCTGCGAAATTGGATGATAGAGCGGCTGCATCTCGGGCAGGTCGATGCGCAAAGTAATGAGATCGGCCTGTTTGCCAACTTCGACCGATCCAATTTGCTCATCAAGCGCCATCGCTCTGGCGCCACCCAGGGTTGCCATGCGCAAGGTCGACGCAGCATCCAGTGCAGCGGCATCCAGCGCGACGCCCTTGGCAAGCAGTGCCGCCGTACGCATCTCGCCGAGCATGTCGAGGTCGTTATTGGACGCACAGCCATCTGTACCCAAGGCCATCGATACACCTGCTTGGTGCAGTGCGGCAGCCGGGCAAAATCCAGACGCCAATTTCAGATTCGATTCCGGGCAGTGCACCACCGACACACCTTGATCGGCACACAGCGCGATTTCCGCAGGCGTCAACTGCGTCATGTGAACGGCAATCAACTGCTCGTTGACCAGATCCAAACGCTGCAGGCGAGCCAACGGCCGCTGCCGGTATTGGCTCAGTGAGTCAGCAATTTCCTGTGCTGTCTCATGTACATGGCAATGCACCTGAAGGTTCAACTGCCTTGCCAGCAGGGCGATGCGCTCGAAACTGGCATCTTTCACTGTGTAGGGCGCATGTGGCGCAAACGCAGTGGTGATCAGCGGATTTCCGCGCCAGTCATCATGAACCGTCAGCGCCCGCTCGAAATACTCGTCATCCGAACGCGCCCAAGGCGTTGGAAAGTCAATAATCGGCAAGCCAACACAGGAACGGAAGCCGTGCTGGTGATATGTCGCGGCCGAGACATCCGGGAAAAAATAGTTTTCATTGGCGCAAGTGGTGCCGCCGCGCAGCATCTCCACAATCGCCAACTCGGTGCCATCACGCACAAACTCCGGCCCCAAGACAGCCGCCTCCGCCGGCCAGATGTGCGCCTGCAACCAAGTCATCAACGGCAAGTCGTCCGCCAAACCGCGCATCAGAGTCATCGGATTGTGCGCATGCGCATTGACGAAGCCCGGCATCAAGACGCAATCCGGTCGCTGCACACGCTCGCGCGGCAAATAACTGACCAGCGCGAGACTCGTAGGCAGCAGATCAGCAATCCTGCCTTCGTGGATCACCACTGCATGGTCTGGCAACGCAACCCCATGCGGTTCAATGGGGATCACCCAGCCAGCCTCAATCACCAGATCGACCTCACGCATTTATCGCGCCTCGCCTGTTCCGGCAAAGCAGGAAGGTACACTCGCGTTCCTGCCCACCCTGCTGCCGCACTCCTGGTGCCAACAATCGTTATGACGCGTCTTATTTGACGCGGCTGACATACTCACCGCTGCGAGTGTCACAGCGCACTTTTTCACCGTTCTCGATGAACAAAGGCACCCGCACAGTCGCGCCAGTTTCCAGTTTGGCTGGCTTGCCGCCACCCGAGGCGGTATCACCACGCACGCCCGGATCCGTTTCGACAATCTGCAACTCGACGAAATTAGGTGCAGCAATGGCAAGTGGCGCGCCATTCCACAGAGTCACGACACACATCTCCTCGCCCTTCAACCACTGCGCCGAATCACCCATCGCTGCCGCGTCTGCGCTGAACTGCTCAAAGGATTCCTGATGCATGAAGTGCCAGAACTCGCCATCGCTGTAGAGATACTGCATGTCGGTATCGACCACATCAGCGCCTTCGACGCTTTCGTTGGCCTTGATGGTCTTTTCGGTGGTGCGGCCATTTTTTAAGTTGCGAATACGGATACGCGTGAAGGCCTGCCCTTTGCCAGGCTTGATGAACTCGGCTTCAACAATCGTGTAAGGATCGCCATCGACGATGATCTTGAGTCCGTTTTTGACATCGTTCAGACCGAAAGTGGCCATGCGTGCTCCAAAAGATGTGGCCGCAGAAGCGGCTAGAATTGTGATGTATGAACATTCGAAGACCCGGCAAGACCCCCGGATACGAGCGCGCATGATACCCGCAAGCTCCGATGCGGCACAGCCCGACGCAGCAATGGCAAGCGCTCCGGCCGACTGGAGGCAACAGTTTCGGCAAGCCTTTACCGATCCGCTGCAACTACTTCAAGCGCTGGGCTTGGCGCATCTTGCCCCCCAACTGTCTGGCGATTGCAGTGCCTTTCCAATGCGTGTCCCGCGGGTGTTCGCAGCGCGGATGCGGCACGGCGACCCGAACGATCCACTGTTGCGGCAAGTCCTGCCGCTGAATGACGAGGACGAGTTCAGCGCGGGCTATCGCCTGGACCCCGTCGGAGACCACTCGGCGAGAACCGCCAAAGGTGTTCTGCAGAAATATGCTGGACGGGCACTGCTGATCGCGACCGGAAGCTGCGCGGTCAATTGCCGCTATTGCTTCCGCCGTCACTACCCTTACAGCGAGGATATTGCCGCTGCCGCTGGCTGGCGGAGCGCAGTCCAGCAGATCGCCGCCGACACAAGCATCAGCGAGGTCATCTTGAGCGGTGGTGATCCCTTGGCACTCTCGACCGCCAAGCTTGCTGAACTGAGCAACGCACTTGGTGATATCCCTCATGTTCGTCGCCTGCGCATCCATACTCGCCTTCCGGTCGTGCTGCCCGCACGCATCGACAATGCTTTGCGTCATTGGCTGCAATCCCTCCCTCAGCGCGTCGTTGTCGTGATTCATGCCAACCACGCGCAGGAAATTGACCCGAGCGTCGGCGTCGCCTGCGCTCGACTGCGTGATGCCGGTGCCAGTCTCCTCAACCAAGCGGTGCTGTTGCGCGGCGTCAATGACCATATCGACGCCCTTTGTGACCTATCGGAGCGCGTCTTCGACATCGGCGTGTTGCCCTACTACCTACACCAACTGGATCGCGTGGCGGGTGCTACGCACTATGCCGTCAGCGACAGCAACGCGCTGCAACTGCATGCCGAGTTGCGCAGCCGACTGCCCGGCTACCTGGTTCCACGATTGGTGCGGGAAATCGAGGGAAAAGCCAGCAAGACACCATTGTCTGAAGGTCAATTTACGTGACGCAACAGACGCAATGGGCACGCCACCGTTGGCAGCGACGCGTGTTTTGTGTAGAACGTGCCATCTGTCGGGCAAAGCCTGACGTTCGTCGCCAGTATTTGACCCTTTGGAGCCAGCCACCCCATGGCGAACCAGGACACACCAATTCGACTGATCTTGCTGCAAAGCCATGTCGAACAAGGTGAAATCATCAGCTCTGCACTGCGCAATGGGGGTTTCGCAGTACGACTGAACCGCGCCAATGATCTTGAGGACTTGGCTGCGCAGCTAGCGAGCAATTCGACCGATATCGTCCTGGCGGCCTTTCAGCACCCGCACTGCACGCTGGAGCAAGTCGCCGCAACCATGCGCAGCGTCTCCAGTGATGCTGTGTTGATTGCCACTCATGCCAGTGTTGACGAGGATATTCACGCCGCCGTTTACGCGCACGGCGCATGTCAACTGATTAACCTCAAGCGTCCCGCACAAGCACTTGCCGCAACGCGCTGGGCAATGGCGCATCTCGGCGAACTGCGCAGCAGCAAACGGCTTGCCCTCGCCTTGCGCGAAAGTGAACGCCGATGCGATGCATTGATTGATTCGTCGCGCGATCCCATCGCCTATGTCCATGAGGGCATGCATATTCGCGCCAACCAAGCCTATCTGGAGATGTTTGGTTACGACGACCTTGAGGTACTTGAGGGCATTGCGTTGTTGGACTTGATCGACGAACGCGATGCGGACGCCTTTCGTATCGTGCTGAAGAAGCTGGCGCGCGGTGAGCCGCCGCCGTCGTCACTCGCCCTGCGCGCCACCCGTGCGGACGGCGAAGTTTTCGACGCTGTGATGGAGTTTGCCAATGCCAGCTACGAAGGTGAGGCTTGTCAACAGATCGTTTTTCGCCGCAACGAAGCACCGAAACTCAACGACCCAGTCACTGGCTTGTTATCGCGCACTCAGTTCATGGGACTGCTGGATGCTGCGCTGGCGCGTGGCCTCAAGGGCTCACAAAGCGAAGCCGTTTTGCTGCTTGAGATCGACAACTTCGGCGTCGTGCTGAATGAAGTCGGCCTCAATCATGCGGACGAACTGCTGCGTGATTTGTCTGACCTGCTGCGCAATCGACTTCCCGATGGAGCCGAAATCGCGCGTCTGTCGGACCACAGCTTTGGTTTGCATCTGACTGATGGCGACTTCGCTCGTACCCGCGAATTTGCAGAGCAACTTCGCGCCGAAGTGCAGGGTCACATCATCGAAGTGGGCAAGCGGTCATTGACACTGACCCTGAGCATCGGTGGCGTGCAACTGGGTCCAAAGTCGGTCGATGTGGCGACCACCTTGGGCAAAGCAAGTCAATGCCTGCAAATCGCGCTGTCCGAGGGCGGCAATCGCAGTCAGCTGTTTGATCCTTCTGCCGATGACCATGAGGAAGCGGCGCGTATCAAGGCATGGGTCGAGCGCATCCAATCGGCGCTCAAGTCGAACGAGTTTTCCCTGTTTTACCAGCCGATCATCAGTCTCCAAGGTGAAACCAGTGAGTTCTATGAAACGCTGCTGCGCATGAAGGGCGCGGAAGGCGAGATCATTCTGCCGCTGACATTCCTTCCGATCGCCGAGGATCATGGTTTGATCGAGAAGATTGACCGCTGGGTGCTTTCGCATGCGATCGCGGTGTTGGCAAAGCGCAATGAAAGCGGCATCAGAACACGGCTGCTGATCAAGATCACGCCACAAAGCATGCTCAATCAGAGCTTGCCGGCATGGATCGGCAATCTGCTGAAGACCAGCGGCGTGAGCGGCGATCAGCTGGTATTCGGCGTTGCTGAGAGCCGCGTCTCGACGCAATTGAAGGCTGCGCAGGACTTCCTGCGCAAAGTCGCTGGTTTTGGTTGTGCCATGTGCATTGAACAATTCGGCACATCTGGCAACTCCTTCGATTTGCTAAAACATCTGGATGCGTCAATGCTAAAGATTGACCGTCGCTTTACCGAAGATCTGGGGCGCAATGTCGAGAACCAACGGCGCGTCAAAGCGATCGCCGAGCGTGCGCACGCGCAGGACAAGCTCACCATTGCTGAATTCGTCCAGGATGCAGCCAGCATGAGCGTGCTGTTTACCAGCACGGTGAGCTATGTGGAAGGAAACTTTCTTGCTTCGCCGGGTACAGAGATGAGTTACGAGTTCCAGTAACGATCACTGCACAAAGAGACGGCAATTGCATACAGCGGTAACCACCTCTAGCAGAGGCGGTTACCGCCGACGCGATTCAGTGCGATGACTGCAGTGCAGCGATGCGTTCATCAAGTGGCGGATGGCTCAAGAACAGGCGCTGCAAGCCATGACGGACCCCGCCGGAAATACCAAACGCCTGTACTGCCTCTGGAAGCGTATTTTCGCCGTGATTGTTCTTCAACCGCTGCAATGCGGCAATCATCTTGGGCGCACCGACCAACTTGGCCGCCCCGGCGTCTGCGCGATATTCGCGGTGCCGTGAGAACGCCATGGCGATAATCGAAGCGAGAATGCCCAGCAGAATCTGCGCAACCATGCTGACCACAAAGAACCCAATCCCACCTTCGCGTTCATTGCGGAACACTACTTGATCAACGAGGCGCCCGATCAAGCGCGACAACACGATCACGAACGTGTTCAGAACACCTTGCAGCAATGCCATCGTCACCATGTCACCGTTGGCCACGTGACTGACCTCATGCGCCAACACAGCCTCAGCTTCATCTCGACTCATACCACGCAACAGACCGGTTGACACTGCCACCAGTGAGTTGTTTCGAGTGGGACCTGTCGCAAAGGCGTTGATCTCCGGGGCGTCGTAAATTGCCACCTCCGGCATCTGGATACCGGCCGTCTGAGCTTGGCGCTGCACCGTATTGAGCAACCATGCTTCCAACTCATTGCGCGGCTGCGTGATCACTTGCGCGCCCGTGCTGTGCTTGGCGACCCACTTTGACATCAGTAAAGAAATGAACGAGCCGCTGAAGCCAAGGATGGCGCCGAACACCAGCAGTCCACCAAAGTCCTGCCCGCTTGCAGCAAGATACTGATCAATACCCAACACTTTCATCACGATGCTGGCGATCAACAGCACCGCCATATTGGTGGCGACAAACAACAGAATTCGCTTCATAGCTCAGCCTCCAACGTTTGCCGCGAATGGCAACGATGCAGGAAGAATGTGGCACCTCACGTAAAAATCAAGCCAAGACTCTGGCAGATCATGACCTTGAATACCGGCTTCCGCCCGATCACCACCGAATCACGCTACCGCGGTCGATTTGCGCCTTCACCGACTGGCCCCTTGCACCTCGGCTCGCTAATGGCCGCCATCGGCAGTTGGCTGCTGGCGCGCCATGCGCGGGGTGAATGGTTGATTCGTATTGAAGATGTCGACACGCCGCGCTGCATTGCCGGGATCGAGGAAGATCAACTTCGCACATTGGCCGGTTTCGGCCTTCACAGCGATCTGCCTGTGATACGTCAAAGTGCGCGTCAGGAGGCCTACCGCGCCGCGTTGCAAAGCCTACTGAATACTGGCGACGCCTTTCGCTGCCGCTGCAGCCGCAGCGACCTGCGTGATACCGGCGGCATTCATCGACACTGTGTTTCGCAGCCCTCAGGCCACGCTGAGGCGATCAGATTGCGGATTCCCGACGGGTTGGCGATTGCGATAGATGACGCCGTTCAGGGCCATTTTGTGCAAGCACTCGATCGCGACGTTGGTGACTTCGTCCTGTTTCGCTCCGATGCTCTCTGGGCCTACCAACTGGCGGTGGTGGTAGACGATGCAGCTCAGCAAATCACCCATGTGGTGCGCGGTGCCGACCTGCTCGATTCCGCACCGAGACAACGATTTCTGCAGCAGCGACTCGCCCTTCCGACAACGCACTACAGTCATTTGCCCTTGGTGCTGGACAGCGACGGCAACAAGTTGAGCAAATCCAGCCTCGCGCTACCTGTGGATGGCAAAAATCCGATTCCGGCGATGTCTGCCGTATGGGGCTTATTGGGACAGATCGAGCCAATCAAGGTTGCCAGCCCCGAGGCTTGGTTACTTGAGGCAGTGCGACGCTTTGACCCGCTGAAAATTCCGCGCTCAACCTCAACTGGATCCTGCCCCCCCTGCCATGGTCGTGTATAGCCCGCCCCGGAGCGAAGCTCGGCGCGGAGGATTCTCTGTGTAGAATTCCACTCGCCAGCGCGGGCACACGCGCGGCTCACACATCCAACAGCAAGTACCGGGAGAGCGAACATGACAGCACGCGTGGCATTGGTCACTGGTGGCACCGGCGGCATTGGCACCGCAATTTGCAAACGACTAGCGGGCATGGGGCTTCGTGTAGCTACCAACTACCGCAACGAAGCCAAGGCACTCGAATGGCAAGCGGCACGCAAGGCCGAAGGATTCGACATCGCGGTAGTTCCTGGCGACGTCGGTACACCGGAAGGTGGTGCCGCCATGATCGCTGCAGTAGAAGCTGCGCTTGGCCCGGTGGATGTGCTGATCAACAATGCCGGTATCACCCGCGACGGCACCTTTCACCGTATGACAGCAACCCAGTGGCACGAAGTCATCAATACCAATTTGAACGCGTGTTTCAATGTCACCCGTCCAGTAATCGATGGCATGCGTGATCGCAAGTGGGGCCGCATCGTGCAGATCAGTTCCATCAACGGACTGAAGGGTCAGTATGGTCAAGCCAACTATGCCGCCGCCAAAGCCGGCATGCATGGCTTCACCATTTCGCTGGCGCGTGAGAACGCCAAACTCGGCATCACGGTCAATACTGTGTCGCCAGGCTATGTTGCAACGGACATGGTGATGGCAGTACCGGAAGACGTCCGAGCCAAGATCGTTGCAGACATTCCGACCGGTCGCCTCGGCAAGCCCGAAGAAATCGCGTACGCAGTCGGTTTCCTGGTCTCAGATGAAGCCGCATGGATTACCGGCTCAAACCTCGATATCAATGGCGGCCATCACATGGGCTGGTAAGATGCTCAGGTTGCTGCGTCGCAGCGACTGTGTTTGCTCCTGACCAGTCTGACCATCGCGCTGCGGCGCCTTGTTACTAGCGAGTAGTTCCCATGTCCAAGCCGCGCATCATCAAGAAGTACCCGAACCGTCGACTGTATGACACCGACATTTCCAGCTACATCACGTTGGAAGATGTGCGGCAACTCATCGTCGAAGGCGAAGAAATCGAAGTTCGCGATGCCAAGACTGGGGAAGACCTGTCCCGCTCGGTGTTGCTGCAAATCATCGCCGAGCACGAGGAGCGTGGCCAACCGATGTTCTCCACGCAGTTGTTAAGCCAAGTGATCCGGATGTATGGCGACTCGCTGCAGGGCTTCATGGGCAGCTATCTCGAACGCAGCATGCAACTGTTTACCGATCAGCAACATCAGTTCCGTAGCCAGCTCAATAATCTGCTCGGAAAAACACCTTGGTCGATGTTGAACTCCTTGACCGAACGCAACATGGATCTGTGGCGTTCGTTTCAGGACGGCCTGCTCAAGTCCGGTGGTGTGATCGGCACGCCCGATCCAAGCAAACCCGATGCGACCCGCAGCGAGCCGAACGGCCCGAGTGCCACACCCGAGCCACGCAGCGCACCCAAGCGCCGCTGAGAACGCTTACCCAGAAAGAAAAACGCCCCTTGAAAGGGGCGTTTTTCTTGGTCTTTGTCAGCGTTTGGCCAGCCAGGCATCCACTGCATCTGGCACCTCTTTTTGCGCACGGCTGGACACGTAGATCCCGATGTGGCCGCCACGGAATGACAATTCCGAGTAGTCCCGCGAACCGACCGCTTTCGCCATGGCTTTGGAGGCGGCCGGTGGGACCAAGTGATCCTGTTCCGCGTAGATGTTCAGCACGGGGCAGCGGACTCTCGAAAGGTCGACTTCATGCCGACCGATCTGCAATCCGCCGCGCACTAGCTTATTGCCCTGATAAAAGTCGCGGATGAACTGTCGGAATGCTTCGCCTGCCTGATCGGGGGAGTCGAAGATCCACTTCTCCATGCGCATGAAGCTCTCCACTTCGTCCGCATCTTCGACCACGTCCAGCATACCCACATACTTTTGCAGGAACAGTCGATACGGCTTGAGAGTGAGGTAGCAGAAGTTCATCAAGTCGGCGGGGATGTTGCCTAGCGTATCGACGAACAGATCGATGTCCATCTCTCGCGTCCAGTGCGAGAGCATGTTGTCCGGCGTATGGAAATCGACCGGCGTGACCATGGTGATCAGGTTGCGCACGCGCTCGGGATGCATCGCGGTGTAGCACAAAGAGAACGCGCCGCCCTGACAGATGCCCAATAAATTGATGGCAGGTAAGCCATGACGGCGGCAAACCTCTTCGACGCAGACATGCAGCCAGCCGTTGATGTAGTCGTCTAGCGTATCGAAACGATCCGACAAATCGGGATAACCCCAATCGATCAGATAGATATCGTGACCGCGTGCCAGCAGTTGACGCACCAGCGAGCGATCCGCCTGCAAGTCGACCATGTAAGGGCGATTGACCAACGCATAGCTGATCAGAATCGGCACTTGTTCGGTGGGGGTATGTTCGCCTTTGTAGCGATACAGCGTCACACGCTCGTCGCTGAACACAGCTTCTTTGGGAGTGACGCCAAACTCAACCTCACCCACCTGTGCCAGTACCTGCGCACCGTTACGCAATTGGCGTTGGGTCGTCAGCCATTCCTGCGTCCACTGTGACGGTGAAATTCCTACGGGCCCGAACATGGATCAGCCTCCCTTGCGCTTTGCGGATTTGCCGGCAGCCAACATCGGCGACTTGCCCGCAGCCGGTGGCGGTGCAAGTGCAATCAATGGTTGACGCCTCGGGTTAGCCTGTTTGATTGACACCACTTTGGCGCTGGGCGTCATCTTCATACGAGCCTTGCTGCTGGATTTGCTGCGCGCTGGCGCGGCAGCGATCGGCTTTTTCGTCTTGCTTGGTTTCTTTCGTGGTCCCGAGGGCGCCGGAACCTTCAGCGCGGCAACTTTCTTTGGCGCTGTCGCAGTGGCAAGCGTCTCAGACCCGCTTGGCGTAGGGACTTGTTCGGCGCCCGCCCGTTCAACAGGTGCTTGTGCGCGACGTTGCTCCAATGCATGGATGCGACGCTTCATCTCACGCAATTCTTGCTTCAATGCATGCGTCTTGCGATGCGCACCATCCAACTCGGAGCGCGTCGGCAGCCCCATCGCCGCGGAGACACTATCGGTGATCGCCTGTCCTGCAGAACGAAGCCGCATCTGCGAGTTCACCAGTTCGCCATACAGGTGCCGGTAGTCGTCGGCCAACGCCGCCTCTGCAAAGGCTTCCTCACTGGCATCTACCCAAACATCAAACACTGCGCGCATCGACTTCAATTGTTTGTCGGGCGCGCTATGTACCTGCAGCCGCTGCTCGAACCGGCGCATGCCCTCGGTCTGAATCGTCTGCATCTTCTGGCCATAACGCTGCATGACCACCAGATAGGCATCGCGCGCTTTCAACCATTCCTGCAACCGACCCTGATGCTCGCGCGCGAATCCCAGCCCTGGGGTATCCAACGCCTGCTGCCATTGTTGGGTGAATGCGGTCGGCAGGCCTGGGGTCGCCATCGCATCGCTCATCGCCTTGCGCCACATGTCCGCCACACCGGCAACATCGATCTGGCGCACATCGGGCAGGCTACCCATTGCCTGTTGCAGCATCTGATAAAACTGTTGCGCCTGGCCCATCCAATCCATGCCCGCACTGGTAGGCGGCGAACTCAGGTTGCCAAACGGATTCCAATGCGGTGTCGCGGATGGCATGCCGGGAAAATTCATACCTGGCGGCATGAAGCCGGTCATTGAGGGACTGAGAAAAGGACTCGCCGCCGGTTCACGCAGCATCGAGTTCCAGAACGCCATGCTGCGTTCGCCCCATGCGTTGACCGAATCCAAGAACGGATTGCTGCTGTTCGCTGCCATGCCCGCCTGCCTCCGAAAATTGCGCAGCGCGATGCTAACACCGCGCTCATGTCATTTCTTGCAGTGCGTCAATTCTGCGCGACCAAGGTCGAATCTGGTCGAGTCGGTCGGACCGCGCTATTGCAAGCTTTCAGGTAAGGCAAGATGCCGCGCCATCAGCGCTTCCGCCCCACGCTGCTGGCTGGCGATACGCACGGTTTTGCTGACGGGTGACTTTCCGGCATCGAGATCGGCACTCAGCAGATCCAGCGCGCGCCAAGCGTAGGGCATCAGTGGCAAGTAGCGTGCACTGAGGTCGGGCATGCTCAGGAAGGCATCGAAATGCTGAGCGTTCGGCACCTGCCAGTACTGCACATCACGCTGCTGCGATTGTGCCCACGTCACGTAACCCGCGCTGCTGAAGGCTGCGGGAATCAATCCGTCATCGAGACCATGAATCACAATCACCGGTAACCCCAGCCGCGGCAGATTCACCTCAGTGGCAGCAATCGACAGACGCAGGGCTTTGGATTCAGCGGAATCGGAGGTCCACAACGCACGCAAGCAAGCCAATGCAGCCGCAGGCGTGGCGTGTTCCGGATCGCGTAACTCGACCCCGACGCCCGGCGGAATCCCACTGTTGTCGCTCCACCAGATCGACATCGCCGTCCGCGCCGCCTCGCCAGCAGTGTTGACGGCATAGCCACAGGGCATGGTGGAGACCTCGGTCCGCAAATAGGCCGAGGCGTAGGCCGCAGTCACCACCCGCCACAGATCGAAGCGCGTTGACAGCACGGACGCCTGCAAAGCGGCATCCGTCCATCCGCCTGCACGCAGAATAGCGAGTGCTTCATCAGCGGCCGCTGGCATGGATGACGTCTGCAACATGCCTAGCGCGTGGGCGGCTATGCAGGCTGAGGACCAGTCGGGCAGAACGCCGAGCGCGGTTTGCAGCAAGGACAGATCAGCAAGCTGCGGCGAACTCAAAGCGCAAGGCATCAGCAATGCCGCTTCAGTCAGATAGTCATAGGCCGGACGTGCGGGTTGACCGTCAGATCGGTGGCGCGGGGCATAAGTGTTCGGTGCGACGGCAACCACGCCATCCAGCCACGCATCCTCATCTTCCGCCGCACGCAATACCGCCGCGCCACCATTGGAAACCGCGACAGCCAGAATGCGGGTGTTGTCGAATCCGAACGGTGCCTGCTGCGGATAGGCCAGCGACAACTGCGCTAATCCGAACTCCGCCGCTTGGCGCAGATGTCGCCCCCAATCCGCCTCGGGATTGTCGCGCGAATGCGCATGCTTGAACGACACGACACCCGCACGATCAACCGTCGTGGCGTCCGGCAGGAACTCCAACTCCCCCGCCCCAACCGCGATCCGACGACCATCAAGCGCGACACCGGTCTGCGAGTCGTGATCGAAATAGCCAGTGCCTGCGCCCTTGTCGGTGTAGGCCACCGCACAGCCTCGTGGCAACGCCCAACCACCGGCCATCGAAATCGCGCCATAAATCCCGCGCGAGCCCGATGAGGCGGTCACCACCAAACAAGGTCTGGCAGCATCAAACCCATCCGGCAACTGCAACAGCACGCGATGCGGCTGCTTTGCGCCTGGTAAGCGCGCAAAGGCATGAAACTCGCGACCCGGCACTGCCGCGAGATTTCCATATAGCGATCCTAAACCGCCCATCGGCGACACATCCGCGATACCACGCCAATTGGTCCAGATCGCACGACGACGAAGCTCTGCGGACGACGGCTGCATCGCGTCTGCCAAACCGGGCGGCGTGGCCGCCTGCAGACCCGACAGTCCCAAGCCGGCACTCAACAGATCATCTTCATCGCCACGATGCACGGTCTCACGAACCTCGGTCCAGACGCTAGGCAAGGGCATCCGCGATTCCTCCTTCGCATCGACAACATCCGCGGTCGGAGCTCGCAAAGAACCGTCTCCGCATGCGGTCAGCGCAAGGGCAAGCGACACAATCAAACCGGAATTGAGCGTATTCATGCTGGGCAGTGAGCCACTCATGTTTGCAGCTGCCCATCGTACCTTGGTGGCATGGCCTTAAGACGTTGAAGTTCGATTTTCCGGCAGTCTGAATTGCTGTTCGACAGTTCATTCGCGGCGAAGTGCGCAATGGGCCGGGCGGGTTGGCAACGCCGGAAAAGGCAACGGGGTCGGCATTGCTGCCGACCCCGCCCCTTTCACCAGGCTGCCGCCGCCCCCGCAAACGACAACCCGACCCGCTGGACTCCTACCCGATGCGCTGAGCGTGGAGACTTACCCGATCAGAATCGGACTGAATGTTTCGTGCTGCGGCGATAGCAGGGGCAGCGCTTGAGCTGGGATCGGATTCAGCGGGAGTTGACTCCCGCCAGTCCGGTGCGTCGCCCACCCCTGGGCGGCACGCGCTCCCCCTTCACCCTCCGATCAGTTGTAGGCAGACTCGCCGTGTGAGGTCAGGTCCAGACCTTCACGTTGAGCGTCATCGGCGACACGCAATCCGACCACCAACTTGGTCAGGAACAGCGCCGCTGCGGCAACCACGGCCGACCAAACCACCGTAATGAGAACGGCTTCCGCCTGCACCGCTACTTGCGCAGCGATGGAAAAGTCCTCAGCACCGCTGCCACCCAGTGTTGGCGAGGCAAACACGCCGGTCAGAATCGCTCCGGTAATGCCGCCAAGCCCGTGAACACCAAACACATCAAGGGTGTCATCGGCACCCAGCAGACGCTTGAGACCAGTCACGCCCCAGAGACAAATCACACCAGCCAGCAGACCGATGACGATGGCGCCCATCACTCCCACACTGCCGCAGGCGGGAGTGATGGCCACCAAGCCAGCCACCGCACCGGACGCCGCACCCAGCATGGAGGCTTTGCCGCGAATCAGGGCTTCAGCCGCTGACCACGACACCACGGCCGCCGCAGTTGCCATTAAGGTGTTGATGAAGGCCAGTGTCGCACCGCTGGTGGCTTCCAGATTGGAGCCTGCATTGAATCCGAACCAGCCAACCCACAGAAGGGACGCACCGACCATGGTAAGCGTCAGATTGTGTGGCGGCATCGGCTCACGCCCATGCCCCAAGCGTTTGCCGACCATGTAGGCGGCAACCAGACCCGCGATTCCGGCGTTGATGTGAACCACGGTGCCACCAGCGAAGTCCAACGCGCCCTTTTCGAACAGGTATCCGCCACCCGCCCAGACCATATGGGCAATCGGCAGGTAGGCAAAAGTGAACCACAACACGGAGAAAATCAGCACAGCACTGAACTTCATGCGTTCAGCGAATGAGCCGACGATCAAGGCGCAGGTGATGGCCGCAAACGTGGACTGGAAGGCGATAAAAATGTGCTCGGGGATCATCACGCCTTCTGTGAACGTCGCAGCCAAAGAGTCTTTGGTGATGCCCGCAAGGAAGAGCGCATTGCCCGATCCAATCCAAGCATTGCCGCCGACGAACGCGAAGCTGTAACCGTAGATGACCCATAGCACCAGAATCAGCGAGAACACGGTCAGCACCTGCATCAGTACCGACAACATGTTTTTGGCACGCACCAGGCCACCATAGAACAGGGCGAGTCCGGGCACCGCCATCAGGACCACCAGCAAGGTGGAGACCATCATCCACGCAACATCACCCTTGTCGACAGTAGGTGCCGGTGCGGCATCCTCTGCGGCAGGCGTTGCGACGGCCTCGGCAACTGGCTCGGCCACCGCTTCTGACGCAGGCGGCTCGGCCGCCGGGGCGGCTTCCGTAGTTGCGGCGGGTTCTTCGGTCGTCGCTGGCGCCACGTCCTGCGCAATCACCGGAACGCTGGCGAAGGCGGCGGCTACCAACAGGCTGAGCGCGAGGCGTCGGCCGATTTCACGGATCAAAACTGTCTTCATGGCTCGAATCTCCTTGCGCTCAAACCGCGTCGCCGCCGGTTTCACCGGTGCGAATACGGACAACCTGATCGATGGGGGTGACGAAGATCTTTCCGTCACCGGTCTTGCCGGTCTTGGCGGCCGTGGCGATGGCCTCGATGACAACATCGACACGATCGTCCGCCACGGCGGTTTCGATCTTCACTTTGGGCAGGAAATCCACCACGTATTCGGCGCCGCGGTAAAGCTCGGTGTGGCCCTTCTGGCGGCCAAATCCCTTGACTTCGGTAATCGTGATGCCGGTAACGCCGGCTTGCGACAGTGCTTCACGCACTTCGTCGAGCTTGAACGGCCGGATGATGGCGGTGATCAGTTTCATATCGAACTCCGGAGGCGAAAAATCAAAACAGATGAACGCGAATTGGCTTTGCCTGAATCATCAGACTGGGCCAGCGACGGCCGCGGTTGGGATCGAATCCGGATGTCGCGAGTTGATTGGCATGACTTGCACTCCCCAAGGTGAACTCTCCCGGGTCCTACTCAGCACAGGGCGTGCCAATCGCTGCAGTGCACCAAAAAGCCCGCGGCTTTCTTTCATATCAACGTCTTACAAACATCACACCGGCCTTTGATTGCACCAGCATGGTGCGACCCTGCAATGGCATCACCAGCGTGGCGCAGGGGCCGCGGACACGCTCCGACGCCATCGCGACGACGCCCACTGGCCAATGGTCGCGGCGACAGCAAGCAG
This sequence comes from Lysobacterales bacterium, assembly GCA_016718605.1. Lineage (GTDB taxonomy): Bacteria > Pseudomonadota > Gammaproteobacteria > Xanthomonadales > Xanthomonadaceae > Aquimonas. The sequence goes on from JADKCY010000002.1 coordinate 325,982, forward strand.
AGCGAGGGCTAGAATCGCCGGGTGATTACCGTACTCGTCGCCGACGACCACCCTCTTTTTCGCGCTGCGCTGGTCGCAGCAGTCCGCAGTATTGACACCACGGTGTCGGTGCATGAGGCCGATTCATTTGATGCGGCAACCCGCTGCCTTCGAGAGCGGACTGACGTCGACCTAACTTTGCTCGACTTGCACATGCCGGGCAGCCATGGACTGATGGGGCTGGCGGCTTTGCGGGCAGAATTCCCCGCGCTCGCAGTGATGATGATTTCCGCGCAGGATGACCCCCAGATCATTGCTCGCGCGCTGGCGCATGGCGCCTCTGGCTATGTCAGCAAAAGCGCACCTTTGGAGCAATTGAGGCAGGCCCTGCAATGCGTCATGGATGGCGGTACGTATGTGCCCAGCCATCGCCTAGCGGAAGTTCAGCAAGCCAGGCAGGCCAATGGTGCCGAACAAGAAACCGCACGCCGTTTGGCGCGTCTGACACCACAACAGTTCAAAGTGCTGTCGCTACTGGCGCAAGGCCGCCTCAACAAACAGATTGCCGACGATCTCGGCATCCAGGAACGAACGGTCAAGGCGCATGTCAGCGCCATATTTGACCGACTGGGCGTTCGCAACCGAACACAAGCAGGCGTGTTGCTGAGTTCGCTGGATGTGCAGGATCCTATCCGCGCGCATCCAGCAGTCAGCGGTTGACGCGCGCTCAATTCACAGGGTGGGTGGATTCAGGCCTTGAAGTAGGGGTTGCTGCCGCAACTGTGATCGGTGGCATCCCGCACTCCTGTTAGTTCCGGCACGCGCTCAAGCAGGGTCTTTTCGACCCCATTCTTCAGGGTGACACTAACCTGACTACAGCCATGACAGCCGCCGCCAAAACGCAGCACGGCAACCATGTCGGCGGTGATCTCGGTCAGCGTCACACGTCCACCGTGCGAACCGACCTGCGGGTTGATTTCGGATTCGATCACGTACTGCACACGCTCAACGATGCCCGCCGTCTCATCCGGGCGATCACCCTTGATGCGTGGTGCCTTTATCGTCAACTGACCGCCGGTGGGCTTGGCAAGATAGTCGACTTCAGCATCTTCAAAAAATGACGCGCTCTGCGCATCCAGATACAGCGTAAAGCCTGCGCAGTCGACCGCCCACTCACCGCCATCAAGATCTGCCTCCTCGCAGAACTCCAGTTTCGCATCGGCGGCCGGTGTACCGGCATGAACCGCGCTGAGACGGATGCCAACGATGCCACCACCCTGGGCGTCAATCAGACGAGCGAAGTGCGATTGTGCAGAAGCAGATATCTGGATCATGGCGGACTCGAACGAAATCGATACAGGACGGAAATTGTACTGCTTTGAGGAAAATTCTATGCGGGGCCCCATCAAGTCATCGCGAAAGCCAAGGCGCGCAGGCCCGGGTCGATATACTCCATCGTCCAATTCAGGAAGAATTTCATGCCCAGCCTAGTCGAACTCTGCTCTGCCCATTGCCGTCCGCTGCGCGGGACCGAACACCTTTTGACAGCCGTTGAACGCGAGTCTGCGATGCGCGCCTTGCCAGATTGGAAAGTCATCGAGGACGATCGCGCCATCCAGCGCCGTGTGGATTTTCCGGGCTATTACCAGACCATGGCCTTTGTCAACGCGCTCGCGTTCATCGCGCATGCCGAGGACCATCACCCGGACTTGTCGGTTCACTATGGTCATGTGCTGATCCGCTATTCCACCCATGATGTTGGTGGTTTGTCGCGAAACGATGTGATCTGCGCCGCGAAGGTCGAGCAACTGCTCGCCAGCCGTAGTCGCTGAGCACGGCGCGCTTTCGCTGCATGCCGAAACATCCCGCATTTCGGATCGGCCTAGTCGTCCTTGGCCTAGCGCTGCTCTGGGCGATCAGCCAAGCCACGGTAAGCGCCTACCTGCAGGCCGACGCGCAAGCACAACAGCAACGCTATGCCGAGGGCCTTGGCCCGTTCATTTGGCCGATGCGTTCGTCAAGCGAACTGGTGGGCGGCAGTGTTCATGGAAGCGATCAATGGCAACTGACAGCGGGAGGTCTGCAGCTTCGTGTGTCTGCGGAGGGCGCAACGGTTGCACTGCATCTGCATGGCCGTTTGCTATCCACTGCGCAATTGGACACCTTGCATCTGCAACTGCATGCCAATTCCATGGTCTCGTTAGACGTGTTACTGAGCAGCGCAGACGGCGAATCGCTGACATCCCAAGCAAACCTGTCAATTCCCGAGGGCGGTGGACAGTTCGCCATTGCCTTGCCGACCGCGATCGTCAGCAACCAATTGCGGTTGTATTTCCGTGCCGACTCACCTGCATCACTCAGATTGCAAACGGTTTGGCTGAGCGCCGAACGGTGCGCGGCGCCGCCTTGTCAGCCGCCGACGCAAACACTCCTGCCTGCCGCTCGGGTGGAAACCCTTTTGCTTGCGCGTGACGCCGGTCTCGCCGAGGCGCCGCAATCGCTTTGGTTGTCAGCGTTTCCGAATCTCCCCGGATGGCCAGCACTGATTCGCACGCCCCCACTCAGCGACATTGGTTTGCCCTTGCTCGCCATCAGCCTGAGCGGTTGGGCGCTGTGGCTGCGAAGGAGCCGTTCGCGTCCAGTTGTCGAGCTCATCGCCGTGCTGGGACCCATCGTCCTGGCGTTACTGCTGGGCTGGCCGAATGTCGACCGCGCAGTGGTTCACTGGTTCCTTCCGTTAATGTCGTTCAGCGCCGCCATCGTGTTCGGGGATTGCGAAACGCGCCGCTTCAGTTGGCTGGGCGATTTCTTAGCGTGGCGTGCCTATCTACGCCCGACGCTGGCAATGACAACCGTGCTTATAGTTGTTGCGTTGGCGCAGAAATCAGTACGCTGGCCAGCGATTGATGATGTCCTGCGCTATGTGCTGTGGGCCGCTGTGCAGCAACTGTTGCTGATCCGTTTCGTTGCCCCGCGCGTCGTCATGATCACGCAATCGCGTACCGAGTTGGCCTTGACCTGTGGATTCCTGTTTGCCCTGCTGCATTTGCCAAACTTCTCTCTGGCACTGCTGACTGCCATGGCCGGCGCTTGGTGGGCCGTCATCGGTCATCACCATCGAGCACTGCTGCCCGCGTTGACCTCGCACGCCGTCTTGGGCTTGCTGGTTGTGGCAGCGCTCCCGCCCAACTGGCTGCGCTCTGCAGAAGTCGGGATTCGCTTCGTTTTCGCACCCTAGGTAGCAAGTCCACACTGCGCACGCAGCCTGTGCAAATGCGACCGCGGGAAACTAGCTGTCAGACCAAGCGATCCAGCGCAGCGCGTAGATCCTCCGCCAGCGGCGCGTTCAAAACGTAAGGAACGCTGCCATCTTTCAGGGCAAAACGCAGCGAGGCGGCATGCAAGAACAGACGCTTGAGCCCTGCTTGCTCGCGCAGCGCGCGGTTGGCCTCGCGCTCGCCGTACTTTTCGTCGCCCGCAACGGGATGGCCAAGGTGCTGCGAGTGAACACGAATCTGATGGGTCCGGCCGGTGTCGATCTTCACCTCGACAAAGCTATGCCCACCACTGAGTTGCAAGCGTTTGAAGTGACTGACCGACGGCTTGCCTTCGGGGTCGACACGAACCATGCGCTCACCGCCCTGCAACTGGAACTTGCGAAGTGGCACATCAACTTTGCGCGATTTTTCACCGATATCCCCCAACAACAGGGTCAAGTAGCGCTTTTCAAGCTTCCCCGCTCGAATCAGTCCTTGCAGTTCGGTCAGTGCCGAGCGCTTCTTCGCCAAAACCAACAGGCCACTGGTATCTCTATCGAGGCGATGCACCAACTCCAGCGGCTCCTCGGGGCGCAACTGACGCAACAGCTCGATCGCGCCAAACGACACACCGCTCCCGCCATGTGTGGCAATGCCGCTGGGCTTGTCGAGCACCAGCAGCAACTTGTCCTCAAAAATAATGCTGCTTCCAATGCGTTCCAACAAGCTTTGTGGCGCACGCTCAGGCGCGTCAGCCTCAGGCAGGCGAACTGGCGGTACGCGAATCTGGTCACCGCTCTGCAAGCGTGTTTCCGGTTTCGCACGACCGCCATTCACCCGTACCTGTCCAGTCCGCAGAATCCGATAAATGATTGAGCGCGGTGCGCCTTTGAGCAGGCCCAACAAAAAGTTGTCGAGCCGTTGACCGGCACGGTCTTCGCTGACGCTGACCATGCGGACACCGCCCGTGGGTTCATGGGCCAGGGGTTTGTTTGCCGCCATGGATGCACCTTGCTAGACTGCGACTTGGATAAGAGTTTGATTTTTCAGCATCCCGTCTTGCATTGGGCAAGATTGAAACGGGCTGCAAACCCCGCCAGACGGCCAAACGGCGCGTGGGGCGGCTATGGTAACGAGTCACCGCCCCTCTGTCCGCCTGCAAATTTTGCTGGCCTGTGTGACAAGGACGGTTGGAAGTTCTGTCAGCGCTGGGTAAATGAGTGCAAGTCCTTGGCGTTTTGCCTCATTTGGCGCGGAACTTCGATCTCGTCATTCGAATTGGCGCGATAAACCGAGGTTTGTCGCTGGGGGCAAGGATGCCTTCATCGCGGTAGTGGCAAAAGCGTATTACCGCCATTCCAGTGGCAGAAATTCACTGGAATAGCGTGCGCAGGAAGGATTCCTGCCGCGTATGCAATGGGCGGCGCGTGGTATCCGAGTCGGACTCCACACGCCAGTAACACCCTGCCGACAGGCAGAAAACGGCGAAGCAGTCAGCCATGGATGCAGCGATGCGCACGTGCTGACGGCTTCGAAATACCAACTTTTGGCGCTCCCACGGGTTTCGTCCCGAAAGGTCGTAGCGCTGGTGACTCCTTAAAAAGAGGCCTGTTGCCTCTGGTCCGGGATATCCGGCGTTCCCCGCGGTAGAGCGCGCGAGGGACACACAATGAAGCGTATGTTGATCAACGCGACGCAGCAGGAAGAGCTGCGCGTCGCTATCGTCGATGGTCAAAGTCTGTATGACATCGACATCGAACAGCCGGCCAAAGAACAGAAAAAGTCCAATATTTACAAAGGCCGAATCACCCGCCTGGAGCCGTCCCTTGAGGCGGCGTTCATCGAGTACGGCGGTGACAAACACGGCTTTCTGCCGCTGAAGGAAATCTCCCGCGACTACTTTCAGGCCGGGGTGGACGCCAATCGCGCCACCATCAAGGAACTTTTGAAGGAAGGTCAGGAGGTTGTCGTCCAGGTCGACAAGGAAGAGCGCGGCAACAAAGGCGCCGCACTGACCACCTTCATTTCGTTGGCCGGTCGCTACATGGTGCTGATGCCCAACAGCCCGCGTGCGGGTGGCGTCTCCCGACGCATCGAAGGCGAAGATCGTCAGGCACTGAAAGAGGCCATGGATGCGCTGACGATTCCCGACGACATGGGCATCATCATTCGCACCGCCGGCGTCGGTCGCGACGCTGAAGAGCTGCAGTGGGATCTGGATTATTTGCTGCTGGTTTGGAAAGCCATTACTGATGCGGCATTGGCCAAACCCTCGCCATTTCTGATTTATCAGGAATCGCGCTTGATCATTCGCGCACTGCGCGACTACCTGCGCGCCGACATCGGCGAAATTCTCATTGACTCCGAGGAAATGTTTGAGGACGCCAAAGATTTCGTCCAGCAAGTGATGCCGCAAAATCTGCGCAAACTCAAGTTGTACAAAGACAGCATTCCGCTTTTCAGTCGCTATCAGATTGAAACGCAGATCGAAAACGCCTACGAGCGACAGGTACGTCTGCCCTCGGGCGGCTCCATCGTGATCGACCAGACCGAAGCGCTGACTGCCGTCGACGTCAACTCGGCGCGCGCCACCAAAGGTGGTGACATCGAAGAAACCGCTTTCAACACCAACTTGGAAGCTGCCGATGAGGTCGCACGCCAGTTGCGTTTGCGCGATCTCGGCGGCTTGGTGGTGGTCGATTTCATCGATATGGAATCCAGCAAGCATCAGCGCGAAGTCGAAGACCGCCTAAAGAACGCCCTCAAGTACGATCGTGCTCGCGTACAGATTGGCCGCATTTCCCGCTTCGGATTGCTGGAAATGTCACGCCAGCGCCTGCGACCCAGCTTGGGCGAGTCCACCCAGATTGTCTGCCCACGCTGCTCGGGACATGGGCGTATGCGCAGCGTTGAATCCCTGTCGTTGTCGCTGTTACGTCTGATTGAAGAGCAGGCGATGAAGGACAACACCGGCCAAGTGCTGGTGCAGGCACCGCACGAAGTCGCGAACTTCCTCCTCAACGAAAAGCGCCGTGCGCTGATTGAAATCGAAAAACGCCACGATGTTCCCATCGTGATCGTCGCCGACGAACAGATGGAAACGCCGCATTTCAATGTGCAGCGCATTCGTGAGGGTGAACTCGGCGAGGAAACAATCCGTCCGAGCTACCACCGTACTTCGCCGCGCAAGTTGGAACTGCACGCGCTGACGCGGGCCAACTTGAATATTCCGGCTGCGCCCGCCGTGACCGCGGTCAAACCTGACCGCCCTGCGCCGGCGCGCGAAGAACGCGAAGATCGTTTGGAACGTGTGCCAACGAGACCGCTGGACAGCCCAGCAAAATCCGCTCCCAAAACCGGTGAAGACCGGGTTAAACCTGCCAAGCGCGGCTTCTTTGCGTGGCTGGGCAACTTGTTTGGCGGCGCCAGCAGCCCACAACAAGCCAATGACAAAAACGGCAAGCCACCGCGCGATGACCGCCAACGTCCCAAAGACGGCCGTCCGGAAAAGAACCGCAATAACGACGCGCGACCTGGCAATCCTCGCAATGGTCAGCAAGAAGCGCGCCGGGACGAGCGCCAGAACGACAACCGACGCGATCAGAAATCCCGCGACAAGGCCACGCCTCCTGCCGGGCAGCCGCCTCAAGGCAAAGCGGCACCGCAGCCCAACAACAAGGTTCCGCAAGAAGAACGTCCGCGCAAGGACAATCGCAAGGACGACAATCGCAACGAGCGCAAGGAAGATCGCGCCAATGCCGCGTCGCGAACGGACAATCCGCGCGCGGAGGGACGTCAGGAAACACGCAAGGAGCGCAGCGAGGCAACCGCCGCTGCAGAACCCATCAAGCCGTCGCAGGTCCCCGTGGTCGCCGCAGCATTGACGGTCACCGAAGAGGTTGCGCAAGCTGACGACATCATCATCACACTGGATGGCGACCCCACATCCACCGAGCCGAGTAAAGACGGGACGGGAAATTCGCGTCGTCGCCGTGGCCGCCGTGGCGGCCGTCGTCGCAGGCGCGAAGCGGGCGCGCCAGCCGATGGCAGCGAAAGCGCGCTGGGCCTTGATGACGATGAAGGCGAGGACGGTGACGAGAGCAGCTCGGACAGCTCGGAAGGCCTCGGCAAACCGAGCCGCGAAGCCGACGCAGTGCCCGCGCTCGTCGCCGAAGTCATCCCCTCCGCAACGACCGAACCCGTCACCGTGGCTTTCGATCCGCCGGTCGAAGCAGCGAAGCCCGCAGCGAAGCCGCGTCCGCAACCCGAGGCTCGCCAAGCGCCAGCCTTCGTTCCAATGCCGATGCCCGTCGCCGATGCCATCGTTACGGTCGATCCACCATCAACGAGGATCGCCACCCCATCCGCAGAGCTGGCGATTGAACCACCCAACGGCTCGCCTGTGCAGCTGGTCGATGGGACCGAAACCAGCGCAATGGTGATGCCGCAAGCAAGCTCAGGCCCACTGACTGAAGTCGCCAATGACGACACCGATGCGGACTGGGATGTCATCAGCGCACTGGCCAACAGCGCACCGATGATTGCGCCGCCGCATGAGCCCACTGTTATCGAACAGGAAGAGCAGAACGCGACTGCATTGCTGCCAACACCTGTGGTCACGCAGGTGGTTGCAACGCCTCACGTGGGTGAAATTGCACCTCTGGCAGACGCGCTGCCTGCGCCCCAGGTCGAGGAAATGGCTGCCATGCCGGGCGATTCCCAGACCACGTTGGTGTCAGCGACCATTGCCGAGCCGTCACCTGACGTTGTGCCGATGCCAACGGAAATTTCTGCACCGGACAACAGCGACGAACCGCAGCAACCGCGTCTGATCTGATGCTGTCAGGGTGTTGAAAAGCACTCTGACCGGGCGCGGCAAGGACGCCGCGCTCGCGTATCGATCTCCGACGCAATTGACCTCTTGGAAGCACTCAAAGCCACGTAAGCAGCGCTTGCCTGCGGAAACGCGGCAAAACCATTCTCACTGCCGAGCGAAGCCAAACGAGCGGGTTCTTGAAAACTCCGGTTGACTACAAGCGTGAGATTTCTTTGGGGCGTTCGACTACCGACCAAACCCCAGTCCCGCCAAGCCGCGACTGGGGACCAGGCTCAGCCGCGGGCGCGGTGTACCTCGGGCGAATGCGCAATCTGATCGAGCTTATGCAAGTCCAGAATGCGCAATTGGCGCCCGCGAATACTGATGATCCCGTCTTCCTGCAGTCGTGTGAAACTGCGACTGACGGTCTCGATGACCAGACCGAGGTAACTGGCGATTTCCTCGCGACTCATAGGCAATGTAAAGGCGTCGTATTGGCGGCCGAGCATGCGCAAGCGCTCCGACAGACCATGCACGAACAGCAGTACCCGTTCGGAAGCATGACGACGCCCCAACATCTCAAGATGATCCTGATCGCGGTCCATGCTGCGACCGATAACCCGCAACATTTGATGCTGCAACTCGGGAATCTGCAATGCGACACGTTCCAGATCGTTCATGGGAATCTCGCAGAGCTCTGCGGTTTCCAACGCTTCCGCATCACAGCGATGCAAGCCTGAGCCCAGGCCATCAAGACCGATGATTTCGCCAGGCAGGTGAAAACCGATGATTTGCTCATCGCCGTCTTCATTCATCGCAACCGTTTTGAAGCTTCCTGAGCGCGCGACAAATAGCGCGGTCAAGGGCGACCCGACCCGAAAAAGTCGATCTCCGCGCTCCAATGCCTTGCGCTTTTTGACCAATTCATCCAGCCGATTGAGGTCGTCGTTGGCAATTCCCGCGGGCAAACAAAGCTGATGCAGCGAACATTGTGCGCAGCTCTTGCGAATTCGGGTCAGGTCCAACACGGAGGCAGATTCTTTACTCATGCTTTACTCGCGAGTCCATCGTTCCAACCAAGCATGAATGCTGTCATGCCAGAGGATGCTGTTGGCGGGTTGGAGAATCCAGTGGTTCTCGTCGGGAAAGTACAGAAACTCACTCGGGATGTCACGTCGCTGCAGCGCAGAAAACGCAGCGAGGCCCTGTTCTACGGGAATCCGATAATCCAGTTGCCCATGAATGACCAGCATGGGCACTGTCCACTCAGCCACATGATTGACCGGGTTGAAGGCCTCGTAGGCATCCGGTTTCGCAAACACCGTTCCGCCATTTTCCCACTCGGAGAACCAGAGCTCCTCCGTCGAATAGCCCATCATGCGATTGTCAAAGACCCCTGCGTGGCTGACCAGACAATCCCAAGGCTCGCGCCAGTTGCCGGCAATCCAGTTGACCATGTAACCGCCATAACTGGCGCCGAGCGCGCAGGCACGATCACCGTCCAGAAAGTCGTACTTCTGTAGCGCGGCGGCCCAGCCCTTCTGCAGATCTTCCAGCGGCTTGCCACCCCAATCGCCGGAAATCGAATCGGTGAAGGCCTGCCCGTAACCCGTTGAACCATGGAAGTCGATGAACACGACCGCGAAGCCTCTGCCTGCGTAGGTCTGAGGGTTCCAACGGTAATGAAAGCTGTTGCCCATTGAGCCCTGTGGACCACCATGAATGATGAAGGCCACCGGATAACGCTTGCCCGCCTCATAGTTCCAAGGCTTCACCACGTAACCATGAACGGTCTCGTCATTCCAACCGGCAAAACTGAACTGTTCGAAGTCGCCCAGTGCGACCGTCGCCAGCGTGTCTCGATTGAAATCAGTCAGTGCGCTGACCGCCTCGCCCTGCAGCGTCGAACGGAACACCTGCGCAGGTGCAGTCAAGGTGTCGCGGACGAAGACCAGTTGCTCGCCAGCGACCGCAAATGCACTCACGTTACCGTCACCAAGAATCTCGCGCGCCTCGCCGGTAGCCACGTCGATCGCAAACAACGGGTGCTCACCTAGCGCATTGCTGAGCGTGTATAGGGTCTTGCCATCTGCCGACACGCTCAACGAACCTGCACTGCGATCCCACGCTGGCGCCACTTCCCGCACCCGCCCACTCACCATGTCCTTGGCCATGATCGCCATGCGATCAGCCTCGAATCCCGGTCGCTTCATGGCGGTGTAATAGAGCGTGCGACCCGTGTCATCGAAAACCGGCGCCGCATCCCAAGCCGGATTGTCGACGGTCAGATTCTGGGCAGAAGTGGCGGCATCGACATCGGCCAGAAACAGATCGAAATTGGTCGACCACGGCTCGCTGCGACCCGCGATACGCGCGCTGAATACCAGACCTGAACCATCCGGTGTCCAGCTGTAGTCATCGGTTCCACCAAACGGCTTGGATGGCACATCGCCATCAATGCCACGCGACACCAAGACCGGCTTGCCCGACGCTTTGCCACGCTGCAGTTGGTCAACGAACAGTTGATTGCGGCTGCCGTCAGACCACGTATCCCAATGCCGCACGAACAGCTTGTCGAACTTGCGACCGCTGGACACAGGTTTGGCTGCGAAGCGACGCGCGCTGCATTCCAGATCGGCCGCACAGTCGGCAAACACCGCAAAACTCACCGCCATGCGTTGACCATCGGGAGACAGTCGGTAGGAGCCCACATCGAGAGGATAGTCGGTGACCTGCCTTGCGCGACCGCCCTTGCTCGACACTGACCACACCTGACTGCTTCCCGAAGCCGCCGACAAGAAGTACACGACCGCAGCATCGGGGGAGAAACTTGCCGAGCTGACGCTGATGCCTTCGGGATTCAATCGCTTGGGCTTGGCATCACTTTCAAGACCTCGCACATACAGGTTGCTGACCGCCTTGTAGTCATCGCCCGAAACCTCACGCAGGCTGTACAACAACTGCGCTCCATGCTGATCCAGCACAGGCGCAGAGACCCGATCCAAACTGACCAGATCGCGCACATCCAGTCCGCGTGTACTCGAAGCGGCGGGGACCGACAACACCAGCAGGGGAATTGCACACCAGACAAAACGCATCAGATTCTCCGGACAACAGGCATCGGCTCGACCCATGAGGCTTACGCCAGCAGTGCGCGATGGTAGGCGCAGGACGACGATCTGCCAAGGGAAACGGCGATCAGGTCGGCATTTGCGCAGGCCATGCATGCCCCACACAGGAACTAATCACATAAGTGGTTGATTTTGCTGTGACCAGTGCGAAAAGACACGCACTCAGCGCGGCTGGAAAAGTCCACGATGAGCGTATTCATCCCCTCCCTGAACACGCATCGCGCAAGTCGTGTGGCGCTTGCCAAAGACGTCACCCGCTGCCAGCTGCAGTTCTGCTGATTGCCGCGAAGGCGCTATGCTGCGCCACCCGCGTTCGCCTGCCGACGCGGACATCACTTTCGGGGACCAAACACTCATGAATCCAACCTCTGCGCCAGTGCCCAGCACCGGTGAATGGCTCGGCCATCCCAAGGGTCTGTTCGTCTGCTTCGCCACAGAAATGTGGGAACGCTTTGCGTTTTACGGCATGAAAGCGCTGTTGATGCTGTACCTGGTCAAGCACCACGCGTTCAACGATGCGGATGGCTATATCTTGCTGGGCACGTATGCGGGGCTTGCCTATGCACTCCCCTTGCTGGGCGGTTTGCTGGCGGATCGCTACCTCGGCATGCGAAAGGCCGTGGTGTTCGGCGGCCTGCTGCTTGTGCTGGGTCAGCTGGGCATGGCCTGGACCGGAGAGCCCGCGTCGCGAGCCGGTGACGGCAGCATGCTGGGCCAAGACGGTTTGGCGATTCAGATCATGTATGCATCATTGGCCTTGATCGCCGTGGGTGTGGGCTTTCTGAAGCCCAACATTTCCACCATCGTCGGTCGGCTATATGCGGAAAATGACGCGCGCCGCGACTCGGCGTTTTCAATTTTCTACATGGGCATCAATGTCGGCGCCTTCCTGTCCTCACTGATCGTCGGCTACATCGGCGAAACCTTCGGTTGGGGCTACGGTTTTGGCCTTGCGGGCGTGATGATGGCGGCAGGCCTGCTGCAATTCATCGTCGGCAAAAAACATCTGCTCGGACAAGCGGAACCGGCCGATGCGGCAATGTTGGCCCGTCCCGTGCTGGCAGGACTGAGTCGCGAGTGGGTGATTTACACGGGCGCGATGGTGCTGGTCGCAGTGGTCTGGCAGGTGCTGCAGACCAAGATCGACTTCGAGCCGCTCTCCAAGCTGGCCGGTGGACATCAGGTGACCCTGACCGAAGTCGTAGCAGTTGTCGCAGGGATTGGCCTCTACATCTGGTTCACCCTGCTGATGTTTTCCGGGATTGATCGCGTCGCGCGCGGCAAGATGATCATGCTGCTTGCGCTCACCACAGTCAGCGCCTTGTTCTGGGGACTTTACGAGCAAACCTATGGCCCCTGGGTCACGATGGCGGAACGTGCCATGGACCGCAGCACGTTCGGTATCGAATGGACCGCCGGTCAGACCACCGCCATCGGCGCGCTCTGCGTCATCGCGTTCAGTCCGGTCTTCGCGTGGTTGTGGCCACGTCTGGATGCTCGTGGCTGGAACCCGAGCTATCCAGCGAAGTTTGCCTGGGCATTGGTGTTGTGCGGCTTGTCGTTTGGCGTATTGGCATTCGCCACCACGCAAACCAATGAGGCAGGCTTGGTCAGCCTGTGGTGGATGATTCTGGCCTATGTTGTGCTGGTTCTGGGCGAAATGGTGCTCAGCCCGATTGGCCTCGCCGCCGTTACCGCGCTGTCGCTTCCACGCGTGGTCGGATTGATGATGGGCGCCTGGTTCCTGTTCTCGGCCTTCGGCGAAATGATCGCCGGGCGCTTTGCCACCTTTGCCGCCATCGAGCCGGCCGCTGACGGCAGCATCACACCGGCGATGGCGCTGGGCGTCTATGCACCCTTCTTTACGCAGATGATGTGGATTGGCGTGATCGCTGGCGGATTGATGTTCCTCGCGACGCCGTTGCTGAATCGACTGACTCGCTGAAACGGATCGACACGACCCACCGTCACCGCGGCGGGTCGTGTCCGGCGGCGAACTCAGAATCGACGCCGGAACCAGCCCCAACTGCCCAAGCCGAACACCAGTGGCGGCAAGCCATAGGCGATCCACAATGGGACGTGATAGACCTCGGCCATGCTGACACTGAGTCGCTGCACGGTGTAGTAGCCCAAGCCAAAGGCGATGCCGACAAACAGGCGTTTTCCAAAGCCACCCGAGCGCAGACTGCCGAACGCGAAGGGCATCACGGCGAGACACATGGCGAGCGCATTGACGGGATAGAACACTCGAGACCACCACGCGCTCTCGAAGGCTGCCGTATCCAATTCGTTGCGCTGCAGATAGTCGAGATTCTCGTCGATGTCGCTGAGTGCCAGGTAGCGCGGCCGCAAAACGCTGAAGCTCAACAGCTCCGGACTTAGCTGGGATTGCCAGCGCTCATGCGGCACATCCTGAACCGACACACTGCGTGCCGCGAACGTGGTTCGACGCACGTCATAGAGCTCCCAATTGCCCGCGACGTGTTCAGCCCGTTTGGCATGGGCGATGGCCTGCAGGGCACCGTCCGGGTTGAACTCATAGAGACGGACATCTTCCAGTACCAAACGCGACACCGCACCTTCGCCTTGCAGCGCACCGCGACGCGCATTCAGAAAGGTATCGCCTTCGCGCGCCCACAGTCCGGAACGCTTGGCAATGGCCAAATCTTCCGACTTGGCGCCCATCGCCAAGGCTTGCGCACGCAGATCACCGATCGGACCAATGGTCTCAGCCGATACCAGCATCATCAGGGTCAGGGCCGCCACGGTCGCGCCAGCGCTGGCACCAATGCGCCAGCGCGCGATCCCCGCAGCACGCAACGCGGTCAACTCGGAGCTGGCAGCCAGTGCCCCCAAACCCATCACGCTGCCGATCAATGCCGCGGTGGGAAACAACTCATAGGCTCGGCGCGGCAGGGTATAAGCGACATACAGCATGGCCAGTGGCAGGGAGTATTGCCCCTGCTGGATTTCATCCAACTCGTTGATTAGGGCACTGATGGCGTCAAAACCCACCAGCACAGCCCACGTCAGACCGAGCGCATATAACACCTGCATGGCCACCAGGCGATCACTGCTGCGCAAGAAGCGCCTCATGCGGGCACCCGACGCGAAAACGGCCTTCGATCCCACCACTGCAACCACCAGATCGCCAGCAAGACCAAGCCATGCGGCCACCACAAGCCAAGCCAGATGGGGGTCACTTCGGCGGCCATCCAGGCGCGCCCAATGCCGAGCAAATTCATGTAAACAACGTAGCCCAGCAGTGCGACCAGCAAACCACCATAGCGTGCAGAGCGCGGCGGCGTGTGCGCCAGTGGCAAGGCCAGCAGGGCGAGAAGCAGGGTTGCCAATGGTGCAGAAAGGCGCCAGTGAAGTTCGGCCATGGCACTCGCCGTGGGTTCATCCAACAGCGCCGGGATGCTGCGCATCGACTCGGGACGTGCCAGATCGCCAGGCTCACTGTCGGGCACACGGATATCGTTGCGCTCGAATCGCATCAAACGGAAGTCCAAGGCATCCAGGCTGCCCTCGACGCGAAAACCGTCACGCAGACTCAGATATCGCTCATCGCCCTGTTCCGCGTACAACTCGCCCGACTTCGCTGTCACCACGTCGATACGTCCATCGCGCTCGTTATGCACGAACAGGCGACCGAATTGACTGCCGTCCTCACTCATCTCGGACAGATACACCACCGCATCACGCCCAGGCAGTTCGACGAAACGACCGGGCTCCAGTCCCACCACCAGCAGTGATCGATTGGCTTCTTCGATCATCGCCGCAGACAACTTTTGTGCCGCCGGGGCCAGCCAAAGCGAAGTCGCCCCCACCAGCAGCACCAAAGGAAGTACCCAGGCAAAAATGGCGCGACGCAGTTCTGAAACACCCAACCCCACCGACGCCAGCACCGACATTTCGCTGTCCCGGTACAACCGCCCCAATCCCAGCAGAACCCCGAGGAACAAGGCCAGCGGCAACACCAGCGGCAGCATGTCGACAGAACGCAAGCCCAACTGCGATAGCAGAAGTCCCGGCGGCAACTTGCCACGCGAGATCTTGCCGAAAAGATCGGCAAACAAGCCGCTGAACATCACCATCAGCAGAACCGCTGCCGTAGCCAGCGTGGTCACCGCCAACTCACGCCAGACATAGCGATCTATCCGGTTCAAACGCACGCGGACGCCTCCATGACGGCAACGCCGAACGAACCTGGCGTGCGTGTGATCAAGCGATGCTGGGAAGTGAGGGGATTAGCGCGGCGCACTGGTAAACTATCGAACTCTGCTGATTTGCAATCAGACACCCGGGGCAATTGCCGCCGGATCTCGTTGACCCGCCACCAGCGGTGTGCGGTGCGGCAGTATCCCCTGATCAACCTGTACAGGAAAGCCATGAGCCTTCAGTTGAGCCTTGCTGCAACCCAGCCCCAGGATGCCGATAGCGTCATCGTCGGGATATTCGAAGACACCGGACTGAGCGCCGCCGCGCGCGAGCTGGACAGCGACGGGCGCTTGGCGCAATGGCTGAGCAGTGGCGACATCAGCGGCAAGCTCGGTCGCACTGCCGTGCTGCGTGGCATGGCTGGGACGGCGGCACGCGTGGTCGCTGTCGGACTTGGCAAGGAGGCCGAATTTGATCTGTCACGTCTGCAGAAGGCCACCACCGACGCCCTCAAGGCTTTGAATGGTAGTCCGGCCAAACATGTGTTCTGCACCCTGAGCAGTCTGTGCGTGAAAACGCACGACGCCGGATTTGTGCTGCGCCAGACGGCCATCACGGCCGAACATGCGCTGTATCGCTACACCGCCACCAAGAAAGCAGCCAGTGACGGCGGCATCGAGCATCTGAGTTTCGCCGCCGATAGCAGCCTTGCTCCCCAACTGGCGCAGTCCCAAGCCATCGCGGAAGGGGTGCGCCTGACTCGCGAGCTTGGCAACCTGCCACCGAACATCTGCAATCCAGCCTATCTGGCCGATACCGCGCGCCGAATCGCCAACGAGTACAGCAGTACGGTGACCGTGGACGTACTGGAGCGCGATCAGATGGAAGCCCTCAACATGGGCTCTCTGCTGGCTGTGGGCGCGGGCAGCGCCAATGCACCGAAGCTGATCGTCCTGAAATACACCGGCGCGGCCGCCGAACAGAAACCCGTGGCCCTGGTCGGCAAAGGCATCACCTTCGATACCGGTGGCATTTCGCTCAAACCCGGCCCCGGCATGGAGGAAATGAAGTTCGACATGTGTGGCGCAGGCACCGTGCTGGGCGTCTTCCAAGCCGTCGTCAAACTCGGCTTGCCCATCAACCTGTTGACCATCGTGCCCGCCGTGGAAAACATGCCGGACGGCAAGTCGTATCGCCCCAGCGATGTCTTGACCTCAATGTCGGGCAAAACCATCGAAGTGCTCAACACCGATGCCGAGGGTCGATTGATCCTGTGTGACGCCTTGACCTATGCGCAGACCTTCCACCCAGAAACGCTGATCGACGTGGCCACGCTCACTGGTGCCTGCGTCGTCGCGCTGGGCAAGCACGCCCACGGTCTGATGAGCAAACACGACGACCTCGCCAGCGAACTCGCAACCGCCGGTGAAAAAGTACACGACCGCGCCTGGCGTCTGCCGATCTGGGACGACTACCAATCGCAGCTCGATTCCGGCTTTGCCGATGTTGCCAACATCGGCGGTAAATGGGCGGGCGCGATTACCGCCGGCTGCTTCCTCGCCCGCTTCACCGAAGGCCAGCGCTGGGCGCATCTCGACATCGCCGGTACGGCCTGGGATGAGGGTCGCAAAGGACTGGCCACCGGTCGACCGGTGCCGCTGCTGGTGCAGTGGTTGTTGGATCGCTGCGCCTAAGCCCGGCCATGCCACGCGCCGATTTCTACCTGATCGCCAAACCGCGGTTCCTCACCGAACCGCTGCGCTTGGTCTGCGAACTGGCGCGCAAGGCCCATGACTCGGGGCAACCCTTGCTGATCCTCGCGCGCAGCGAGGAACAGGCGGAGGAACTGGACGAACTGCTGTGGTCGTTCGACGAAGACGCCTATATCCCGCATCAGCTCGCGGGCATGGACGAGGACGACGACATCACACCGGTGTTGATCGTGCCGCCCGGTGTGGACTCGCCCTCACGCCCCTTGCTGCTCAACCTGCGTGATGAAGTCGCACCGCCGCCGTTCGAGCGCGTGCTGGAAGTCGTGCCCGCCGATCCCTCGGCGCGTGAACCATTGCGTGAACGCTGGCGGCAATATCAGGCACTCGGCTACGCCCTCAACAAATACGACATGTAGACCGCTCCACGCGGCCTGATCACCGAATCACCCAAGACCAAGACGCCCATGGACAAGAGCTTCAATCCGCAGGATTTCGAAACCCGCTGGTACGCGCAATGGGAGCAGAGCGGCTGTTTCAAGCCGAGCGGCCAAGGCCCGGCCTACACCATCCTTCTGCCGCCGCCGAACGTCACCGGCACCCTGCACATGGGGCATGCGTTTCAGCACACCTTGATGGATACCTTGGTGCGCTATCACCGCATGCGCGGTTTCGACACGCTGTGGCAGATGGGCACCGACCATGCGGGCATTGCCACCGAAATGGTGGTCAGCCGCAATCTGGCGCGCGAAGGCAAAGGCGAAACTCGCGACTCACTGGGCCGGGATGCCTTCATCGCCAAGGTCTGGGAATGGAAGCAGGAATCCGGTGACACCATCGAACGTCAGATGCGTCGGCTGGGCACGTCGGGCGACTGGTCGCGCAGCACCTTCACCATGGACGCACAGCCCTCCGCCGCTGTACTGGAAGCCTTCGTCCGACTGCACGAACAGGGCCTGATCTATCGCGGCCAGAAACTCGTCAACTGGGACCCGGTACTGAAGACCGCCATCTCCGATCTCGAAGTGGTCAGCGAGGAAGAAGAAGGTCGGCTATGGTCGATCCGCTATCCACTGGCGAACGGCGCACGCTACGACTACATCGAGCGCGATGAAGACGGCAACGAAACCCTGCGCGAAACCCGTGACTACCTGATTGTGGCCACCACCCGCCCGGAGACCATGCTCGGCGACACCGCCGTGATGGTGCATCCCGAAG
Organism: Lysobacterales bacterium; assembly: GCA_016718605.1. Classification (GTDB taxonomy): domain Bacteria; phylum Pseudomonadota; class Gammaproteobacteria; order Xanthomonadales; family Xanthomonadaceae; genus Aquimonas. The sequence continues at coordinate 344,256 of JADKCY010000002.1, forward strand.
ACGAACGATACCTCAGCCTGATCGGCAAGACCGTGCGTCTGCCGTTGTCGGATCGCGAGATTCCGATCATCGCCGACAGCTACGTCGATAAGGCCTTCGGCACCGGCTGCGTGAAGGTCACGCCTGCGCACGATTTCAATGACTATGCGGTAGGCCAACGGCATGGCCTGCCGATGATCAACATCCTCACGCCCGACGCCCGAATCAACGAGAACTCGCCGGCAAAGTATCAAGGCCTGGATCGCTTCGACGCACGCAAAGCCGTGCTCGCCGATCTCGACGCCGAAGGCTGGCTGGTGGAAGAGAAGAAGCACAAATTGATGGTGCCGCGCGGAGATCGCACCGGTCAGATCATCGAGCCCTATCTCACCGATCAGTGGTTCGTGAAGATGGACCAGATGGGCCAACGCGGTCTGCAGCTCGTCGAATCCGGCCAGGTTCAATTCGTGCCGCCCAACTGGATCAACACCTATCGGCACTGGATGGAGAACATCCAGGACTGGTGCATCAGTCGGCAGCTCTGGTGGGGACATCGTATTCCCGCGTGGTACGACGAGTCCGGTCGCGTATATGTGGCGCGCAACGAAGACGAAGCACGTGCGCAGGCCAATACCGCCGGTTGCGGCGGCTCATTGCGGCAAGACAGCGACGTCCTCGAAACCTGGTTCAGCTCGGCACTGTGGCCCTTCTCCACCATGGGCTGGCCGAATGCCGAAGCGATGGCTGAGCGTGGCTTTGATCGCTACGTGCCCAGCTCGGTGCTGGTCACCGGCTTCGACATCATTTTCTTCTGGGTGGCGCGCATGGTGATGATGACCGATCACTTCACCGCGCAAGTACCCTTCAAGCACGTCTACATCACCGGTCTGGTGCGTGATCGTGACGGCCAGAAGATGTCGAAATCAAAGGGCAATGTGCTCGATCCCATCGACCTGATCGACGGCATCGCGCTGGATGATCTGGTCGCCAAGCGCACCGCCGGGCTGATGCAGCCGCAGATGGAAGCCAAGATCGAGAAGGCCACCCGCAAGGAATACCCGGACGGCATTCCCGCATTCGGTGCCGATGCGCTGCGCTTCACCTTTGCCAGCCTCGCCACACATGGTCGCGACATCAAGTTCGACCTGCAACGCTGCGAGGGCTACAAGAATTTCTGCAACAAGCTCTGGAACGCCGCGCGCTTTGCGCTGATGAACTGCGAAGACGTGAGCTTCAGTGGGCAACCGCCAGCGCAGAGCGATGCCGAACGCTGGATTCTGGCCCGACTGGATCGAATGCTCGCGGAAGTGCACACGCAGTTCGATGCCTACCGCTTCGACCTCGCCTCGCAGGCCCTGTACGAGTTCACCTGGAACGAGTTCTGCGACTGGTTCTTGGAGTTCGCCAAACCCGCCTTCGGCAGCGACGACCACGCCTTGGCACAAAGCACGCGGCATACCCTGCTGCACGTGCTGGAAACCCTGCTGCGCGCCCTGCACCCGCTGATTCCCTTCGTGACCGAAGAAATCTGGCAGTACGTCGCGCCCAAACTGGGACGTCAGGCAGCGAGCATTTCCAGCCAGGCCTATCCGCAGCCCAGCGAAACCGACTACCGCAGCGCCGAGGCGGATATCGAATGGCTCAAGCGCATCGTCAGCAGCCTGCGTCAGATCCGCAGTGAACTGGGCCTGTCGCCGGGGCGCGCGGTTTCCCTGCGGCTGCTTGGCGATGCGCCGAGCGACCGTTCCCGTCTCGATCGATTCCGCGCACAGATCGCCTTCCTGTGTCGCCTCGACTCGCTCGAATGGCTGAGCAGCGAAACGGACATTCCGGCAGCGGCACCCGCCGTCGTCGGCGACTTGCGCCTGTTTATTCCGCTCGAAGGCCTGGTCGATCTGGGTGCCGAGCGCACACGTCTGGACAAGGAGATCAAACGCATCGAAGTCGAGATCGCCAAGTGTCAGGGCAAGCTCGGCAACGACAACTTCGTCGCCAATGCGCCGGAAGATGTGGTCGCTCAGGAACGTCAGCGCCTCAGCGACTTCAGCACCCAACTGGGCGGCTTGCGCCAGCAACGCGAGCGACTGGGTTAAGCGTCGTGAGCACGCTCAGACTGCTGCACAACCCACGCTGCAGCAAGAGCCGGGAAGCCTTGGCCTTGCTGCGCGAACACGGTATCGAACCCGAGATCATCGAGTACCTGAAAACCCCACTCGACATCGCGATGCTGCAGACGCTGTGTCAGGCACTGCAGCGCGAACCGGTGGCCTTGATTCGTTTCAAGGAAGACATCGCGAAGCAACTCGGCCTGCAAGCCTGCGACGCGCGCCCGCGTCAGGAATGGCTACACCTGCTCGCCCACCACCCTGTCCTGCTGGAACGCCCGATTGCCTGGCAAGGCGACTCCGCCGTCATTGGACGACCGACGGAGGCGCTGGCGGAGTGGTTGAAAACAGCGCGTCGCTGATTGGCGCGTTGTCCGATTCGAGGTAGCGACAAGTCGCCTGATGCGCAACTCGTGATCGCCGCAAACCGACGAAAACGCCTGCGCCTGCGGGTCTTACCCTCGAACGCGGGTATCCGACGCTTGCGGCGGCCCGCACCGCCGCAGGCACCGACAAGCCACAACACCGACTTGTCGCGCGCACGTCACTCTGCAACAGACTTCGCCACCCCACGGGTGTAGACGATGCGCTTGGTTCCGCCACCGCAACTGCCGACTTGCTGACGATCCGCCACATCGGCAGGTTCGACGATCTCCAACTGGTAGTTCTGTACGCCCTTGGCGTCGAGCTTGGTGGCGATCTCGGATTTGAGTTCTTCACAATCTTTGGCGGCCATGGCCGTACCCGACAGCATCAACAACACGAACAATGCGCTCACGGTTTTCATCTTTGAACTCCTGAAGTGGCTGAGGCAGAAATGCTCTGCGGCTGAGGAACGTGACAACAAGACTGCTGCGGACAAGGTTGACTGTCTCGCGTTGGCCAGCGACGAACCCACACTGATCAGCGACACATTGTCATGCCATTTGTCCGTCACCAGAATGCGCGCGCCCGTGGCTTGCGCAAGACGCATGAAGCCCCGTCGCGGCGACGGACCGGAACGCGTCCGTTCCGCAATGGCGAGGTGTGATGACAAGCAGCACGTGCGGTATTCCACTCCAAAAAAACCGTATCGGGTCACTGGCAACTCAAGGTCGCGGCGTCCCCGTGCCCCCCTCCGCCTGCTTGCCTATCGCCCACACCAATTCGCGTTCGACGTGTCCTTCGGGAAACGCACGCTGGTACTCCGGCCAGGCTTGCTTCCACGCCGACAGCGCGGCCGCGTGATCGCCTGCGCCCAGTGCCGCTTGGGCGAGCAATGCATACGCTTCGGCACGACGCATCGGTACAAAGTCCTCGCTCTGCGACTCGATGACCGACACCGCTTCAACAAACGCCGTCATCGCGCTGCGAAATTGCTCTGCACGCAGTGCGACCCAGCCTTTCTGCCGCAGAAAGTTCTCGCGCGCAGACACTTGAATATCGCCCGCATCCTGAGCGGGCCCCGCCTGATCCAGCAGGGCGAACGCCAAATCGAAATCGCCCTGTTTCGACAATGCCCCCGCCACGCTGCCCAGCACATCCATGCGCTGAGAAGCGCTCACTCGGCTGTCGCTCGACAAGGCCTGCGCCTCGCCCGCGAGAGCGCGAAGAGCACTACGTTGCGTGGGAAGTTCAAGGGTAAATGCCAGCAACTTGAGCAGACTGAGTCGAACCGCAGGTGAGGCATCACGCTCTGAACTCTGCGCCTGCAAAGCGGCGCGAAGTACGGGCACAGCGGCCTCGCTGTGGCCTTGATTGAGCAGGGCATGACCGATGTCGCCCAACGACTGACGCAACAGCAAGGGATCGTCTGCATGCCGTTGTTGCAGACGTGTCGCCGCGGCCAGCAATAGATCGACTGTGCGCGGCTCGTGGCCGCTGTACTCCGTAGGCACCGCGCCACCGATGACATCCAACAACGCACTCAAGCGGGCTTCGGCACGCGCAGCTTGCTGCTCCGCGCGCTGCGCTTGGCGCAAGGTGCTGACCACACCAATCACCGCCACCAACAGGACGACTGTGGCAACCCCAAGCGCACGCCGATGGCGCCAGACGCGCCAACGCCATTGCCGCGCAAAGCCGCCGGTACCGCTGCGCAGGACACGCTCGTGCTGCAGGTCATCGAGATCATCCAGCAGGGCGGCGACGGATGGATAGCGGCGCTCCGGTGCCTTTTCCAGGCAACGTGCGAGCAGCGCCTCCAGTCCACGCCGTTGCCAGGAACGCGGTGCATTCAGCAGCGCCAACTGCCCCGGCAAACGCCTTGTCGGACCCTGCAATATGCGCGCGGCCCAAGGCACGCCAGCACCGGTCGTTTCGCCATGCGGTGACTCACTGCTCAACAGCTCGAACAACAGCACGCCCAAGCCATGGATATCCGTCGCGGTCGTCGCGGCCTGGCCCAGAATCTGCTCGGGTGCCGCGTAGCGCCAGGTCAGCAGACGCTGCCCGCTCTGCGTGAGTTCCTCGGCATCCTCATCCAATCCTTTCGCGATCCCGAAATCGAGCAGCTTGGGCAGGCCATCGCGGGTCAGACGGATATTCGACGGCTTGATGTCACGATGCACCACCAGATGCCGATGCGCGTAATCCACCGCTTCCGCCACTTGCCGAAACACCGCCAGGCGCTCGGCATAGCCCGGCGTTCGCGCGATCCACTCGGCCCACGAGGCGCCGTCGACCAGTTCCATCGCCAACCACGCCTGACCTTCATCGCCGATCCCGCCGTCGATCAGCCGCGCAATATTGGGATGGTCAAGGCGCGCCAACAGTTTGCGTTCCTGCGCAAAGCGCGCCTGCTGGGCCCCATCCAGACGCGAGGCACGCAGACGTTTGAGCGCCACGACCTGATCAAAATCGCCACTGACGCGCTCGGCACGAAACACATCGGCCATGCCGCCCGAGCCAATGCACTCACGCGCCTGAAACGGCCCGAAGCGCGGCAAGTCTGCGCCGGGCGCATGCAAATCCTTGGCGTCCAGATGCGCCAGCAAACCCTGCAATTGCGCCGCCAGAGCGGCGTCACGTTGCCACCAGTCAGCCATTGCTTGCGCACGGGCCTCTTCCGGCAGGTCGCACAACGCGTGGAACGCCACGCGCAGCTGACCAAACGCATTGTTCGATACGCCGCTCACTCAGCGCCCAAGGCTTGCCGCAGCCAGGCCTTCGCCATCGCCCAATCGCGGTACACGGTGCGCTCGTCGACCTCCAGCAGATGCGCGACTTCGATGACTTCCAGCCCGCCGAAACAGCGCCACTCAACAATCTGCGCCATGCGCTCGTCATGCTGCGCCAAGGCCTTCAGCGCGTCATCCAGCGCCGCCAAATCCATGTCCGCTTCGATCGGCAAATGCAAGGCTTCCACCCACTCCACCTGCTGCCATTGGCCGCCACCGCGCTTATCCCGTTGCTGCGCCCGCGCCCGATCCACCAACACCTGGCGCATCAACTTGCTGGCGGTGGTGAACAGGTGCTTGCGGTTGTGGATATCGACCTGCTGCGCACCCAATAAACGCACAAAGACATCGTTCAACAACGCCGTCGGCTGCAGGGTGTCGTGATGCCGATGACCGCGCAACTCCTGCGCAGCAAGCTGCCGCAACTCGGCGTAAACCTGTGGCAACAGCACCTCCAGCGCGGAGGCGTCACCCTCGTGCCAACGGCGCAGCAACTGGGTGATGTCGTCGGACATGGACCGGGCAGGAAGGAAAGTCGACGTCAGTGTAGCGAAACGCCGCTGACAACCGCAGGCAGCGTAGCAACGGACGTCTGGCACCCAAGGATCGCCACACGGCGAACGCGATTTACGCGCGATGGGTCAGCCAGACCGTCGGAAGATGCTACGGATCACCACGCTCGCCTTGCGGACGCATCCGTTCGTGGCCGAAGCGTTGACGGAACGCGTATGCGGCATCGCTTCCGGGTGACGTGCGCGGGCAGTGACCGGGTAACTCAATGGGAACAGGGATTCCCGACGAACCCAAGGGTCGTCGGCGCGCGTCTTTCATCAGGCATGCCGCTGGCCGTTGCAATTGAGGGCAGCAAGAGTGCGAGAGTACCGCCGAGTAACGGCGCTCCAAGGGAAGAGATACTCAAGCTCAACACCATGTCGCCGCAAACTACGGCGTGATCTCGCGGGCTGGCTGCGAGGGCGTCATCTCTCCGATGTAGTAGATGCCGTGGAAGCCGTCCTTCGGTGACATGTCGTACTCGATTCGCCACTTCCACTGTGGGTCTACGCTCGGCCAATCGTAGATGCCACACGGTGCTGGGGGGCGGCAAACCCACACTTTGCCTCCCGACTGTGACGACCGCAACACAGCGACCGAGTGACCTGCAGATTCCAGTCGTTCTGCAAATGACTCGGATGCACCGCGCTCATCCTTCGGCCGTACGCGAGCGTGGTAGTTTCCGATCTGCACGATGGGCGTGGCGTCTGGATGAGCTATCAGCGCAGCCATAAACCGCTGCGCCATATGCTCATCCCTATTCACTTGCCTGGAAGTGTCCCAAGGTACATCCAGCGTGACGACCTCAATAGATCGCCCTTCATCGCGCAACTCACGAATGCGATCAAGAAGTTTGATCATGCCTTTAGAAGACCGCCCATCTTGGATCTCCGATTGCCAGATAGGCCCGCGCAGCAGCGTGGCCAAGCGTTCCTTCCGCGAAGCCGACGACGTTAGGTAACGCCCCACTCGCCCCTGCTCCTCGTCCGGAAGCTCGATGGCGAGCAGCACGTTGTGGTTGACACTCAACATGCAAACGGCCTCGGCAACAAACTGGGGAGACTCCTGCGATCCATGTACCTCGCCGAAGATGATGGTCGAATCCTCCGGCAGTGACGACAGCCTGTCGATGTTGGAGCAGGATTGTGAGTTTGTAGCGCTCGCAGCGAACATAAGAAGAGCGAGGAGAGGCATCGGCAATATTCCAATTGGAGCCATGAGAACTGAGGCTTCAGGTTGTAGTCGTTCCGCACTGAGTTGGTGCGGCAATGCGTGACCGGTCAGCGAGGCCAGTCGTTCACGCAATCTACCGTTAGTTCGGATCGACTTCGCACTCGTCCGCATTGTGTGTGCTGGGGTCGTTCTTGCCAAGAATGGTTTTGCCATTCATGGCGTCGATGACGTTTGCAAAGCGATCGGGGTGCTGGGCGTGGTCGCTTGCGCGCCGTCCGTGTTGCTGGCGTGCCGGTCCAGCCGTCTGCGCCGGACCAGGTGCTCACGAGCACCTGGCCGGATTCGCGGAACGCTGCCCGTGTTGGCTGCGCGGAATTGGGCTTCGATCTGATCCGGCAGTCGATGCCAAACTCAGGGCAGGCAGGCCTCGCCTTCAAACCCGTCGCGAAACGTGCGCTCTGCGCTGCCGTCGAAAATCTCCACATCCATTTGTGCGAAAGGCAGGATGGCCGCGCCGATCACGTTGTTGAGATTCAGGCGGAAGTGTTCGTTCGATTCGCTGAGGGCGTCACTGAAGATCGGCACCGTGATCGTCTTGGCGGCGAGATCGCCCGGTGCCCACTGCAGGACCTGATTCGCGGGAGCGGTGTAGTCGGCATCGACGCTGGCGGTTCCCGTGCTATGGGCCAGTTCGACGCTGACACTGGCGACGCCGCCGCTGGGCCGCTCGATCTGGATCACGGCATCGCTGCCTTCCAGCGCACTGAAACGACAACTGCGGAAGCCGATCTGCTCCGGACCGGGATCGGTGACCGTGTGCGTGGTGGTGGCGGTGATGTCGCCGCCTGTCGCGCTGGCAAAGGCACCTTGCAGGGTGCGGTAGGTCGCGGTGAGGGTGCGGTTGCTGCCGGTCACCACTGGGACCATCTGGCAACTACCCGTGCTGGTGAGTGGCGTGCTGCTGGGTACAAGAACGATCTGGCAGGTCGTCACGGGTGAGGTGTTCATCGACACCTCCACGATCCCGTTCGGCTTGAAGGGCCCCGACGTGGCAACAGCGCTGACCGTCACCTCGAAGGGCAAACCCGCCGGATGGGGGTCCGGCGTATCGACCACGCTGAGAGTCAAGGTATCGAAGCTGAACTCGCTGCTTCGCCCTTCGGCATCGGTGGCGATGGCGACGATCACATCGTCGTCGCTCAAGCTCACTCCTGGTGGAATCGTCAGGCTCGCGGACTGATCCTGTTGCGCGGCGCTGGCTTCATAGACATCGCTGTCCAGCAGCACCTCGCCCTCGTCACCGTCGGCCTTGTAGAAGTCCACGCGCAGCGGGTAGCTGCTGTTCGCCGGGTCCGAGTCGACCCGATAGGTGACGTCGAACTGACTGCCGTTGACGCTGAAGGCGCTGATCTTGGGGTGATTCTGCTGCAGGTTGGCGCCAAGGTCCGGATCGCCCGCATCGTTCAGCGTGCGTCCAATGGCGATACCCCCGCCTGCAGTCGCGCTGGGAAAATCGAGGCCGATGCCCTGATTGCCGAGCATGCGGTTTCCGACAAATTCGACAAAGGTGCTGACGGTGCCACTCGGCAGAATCACGGCCGATCCCAGCGACAGGCCCGAGGTGGATTGCCGTAGTGCCCCCGCGAAGGTATTCCCCTCGCCCGCACCCAAACCACCGATCTGCAATCGTGGCACCCGCGAACCGTTGCCCAGGAAAACCGTGATGTGGTCCTTCTCGACACCCACCACGGAGCCATCCACCGCCAGGCCAAAGACATTGCCCTGTATCTGCGCGGTCTGCGTCATCGTGCGGCTGACCGCGAACTCCAACGCACCGCCATAGCCACCGCTGAAGTTGCGCTGCGCACGCGCGAAGCGATTGTCGAGAATGCGGATGTCAGGCGTGTCAAAGGCGTCGTCACCGGTGTTGATCCGGAACGCATCGCGCATCGACAAGGGCGTCATGCCATCCGGCGCCAGACCAATCAGGTTGCCTTGCAGCAGGATCGAGCCACGCTCGCTGACAATGCTATTGACACGGAGCTGGCTGGTCCCGCCTCCGGGAATGCCGTTCGAATCACGACCGCCACCCGCAATCACGTTGCGGTCTGCCGGATCTGGCCCGCCGATCCGGATCGACCGATTGAACCCGCTCAGACCCAGGGCGCTACAGGGCAAGTTGAACGCGGGCGACGCGCCACGCGCATCGACGCAAAACCAGTTGCCGCGATGATCGTGGCGCAATCCGCCCGTGACGATCGCGCCCGTGGGCAAGAACATCGCCAAGCCACGCAAACTGAAGGGACTGGCGTCCGCGCTGGACAGCGAGAACAGCGCCACCCCGAGATTGACAAAATCGGCGCTGGTGATTTCGATCTTGAGCTGCGCGTTGTTGGCACCTGGGGCTGGAATCGTGTTCGGCTGCGAACCGGGCTGGGTATAGCCGTCGATGGTCAGGCCGCGACTGATCGACAGGCTTGAACCCACAGCAATTCGACAGATGCCATCGGCATCACAGCCCGGATCGTTGGTCGGAATATTGAATTCGATCAGATCGAGGTCGGCCGCCACATTGGCCGCCGCGATGGCGCCACGCAATGAACAATCTGCCGCCGCTTCAGTACATGCAATCACGCTGAGATCCGACGTGGTGTCCACCACAAAGGTGGCCGCCAACAACGGACTGGCGATGAGACTGCTGACGAAACACAGAGCTGCAGCGAGGCAAGCTCTCGACGAAACCAATGGATGGACCCAAAGCGTCGGGATCCCGCTGACGACACCACGCTGTTCTCGCTGACTCACGTCGCACACTCCAGATCCGGTGATGGGGATGGATCTGCTTCAAAAGCAGCATCCAGCCCTACAAACACGAGGCGAGGCGTGATCCCGCCAATTCCACCCAATCTGCCCGAGCACGGCAACGATTACGGTGCGGGAGGGGCGTAGCGATAATGTCCGGTGATCTCGAAGGCAAACAGCATGTCCTGCTCCTGCGTTCCGGCGCCGATGTTGTGCAGGATCAGTGGTACGCCCTCACGACTGCGCCGATCCGAGACCAGGCCGATATGCGGCAGGCCGTTCGACAAACGCCAGGTGACGATATCGCCGGGTTGGTAGTCCTCGGCATCCATCGTGATGGGCAGGCGTTTGCCGTGACGGGTGAAAAAGGTCTGCAGGTTCGGCACGCGGCGGTGGTCAATGTTGCGGTCGGTCCTGTGCAATCCCCACAGCTTGGGATAGGCATCGAAATGCCGCCGCATGTCGTCGTGCACGCGCACTTGCAGATCGTCGCCAAGCACCCGAAAAGCGCGGATCACCACGTCCGTGCATACCCCGGTGCTTGGGTCCACATCGCCACCGGGATAGTCGAGCCGCCGATAGGCCGGGTCGTAGGTGACTGTCACGCCAACCTGCTCGCGGGCGGCTTGCGGCAGGCGCATGTCTCCCGCGTACGCCACTTGAACGACGCTTAGCACCAGCAGGCAGAGCATGCCGACGTGACGCGCCATACCGCCCCACCAGTCACGCCAATCCGAAGGGTGCAAAGCCACGTGCATGACTCCTGTCATACTTGGTGCAACACATTGCCATACCAACGAGGAGCCGTCCTTGACTATGCGATCCGGACTTTTTTTCCTGCTGGTGGGATTGCTGTCATCCTCTGTCGCCAATGCCTGCACCGGTATATCGCTGCAAGCGCAAGACGGTACGGCGATTGTGGGACGAACCGTTGAGTGGGCGCTGAATGACTCCGAGCATCACCGCCTGTTGATTGTCCCGCGCGGCAAAAGCTTCGTTTCGCAAACGCCAGACGGTCGCCCCGGCAAACGCTGGCAGGGACGCCACGGATTTGTTTCGTTGACCTCTTATGGCCAGCCCTATGGACCCGACGGCCTGAATGAGCAGGGCCTTTCGGTCGGAATGTTCTATTTCCCGGGCTTTGCCAGTTACGCCGCGTACGACCCCGACAGTGCCGACAGCACCCTCAGCCTTGGAGACTTCATGCAATGGATGCTGTCCTCATTCAGCACTGTCGAAGACGTACGGCGCGCACTACCCAGCGTTAGCGTGGTGAATGTCGATGATCCGAACTTTCACGGCGTCCCCATGCCCTTCCACTGGAAGATCGCCGATGCCTCCGGCGCGTCCATCGTGGTCGAAATAACCCACCATGGCGATGTGAACGTATTCGACGCATTTCGGGGCGTGATCACCAATTCGCCAGCGTACGACTGGCACCTGACCAACCTGCGCAACTATCTGGGGCTTTCGCCGGATGCCCAAAACGCGCTGTCGATCGACCAATTAGAGCTATCCCCGCTGGGTGCAGGCTCCGGAATGATTGGCTTGCCCGGCGATTTCACGCCCCCGGCGCGTTTCGTTCGCGCTGCCGCGTTGACCGCCTCGGTGCGTCCGTTGGCGACCGCCGGCGAGGCCGTATTTGAAGGCTTTCGCATACTCGACAGCTTCAATATCCCCTTGGGAGCGATTACGCCGCGCGACAAGATGCCGACAGACATCGTGGGCGCAACCCAGATCACCTCGGTGTCCGATCTGCGCAATCGGCGTTATTACTTCACCACGATGCGCAACCGCGAGGTTCGCATGATCGACTTGCAAGCCATTGATTTCGCGAACGTGCGTGAACAGATGATTGACGGCGATGAAGGTCGTATCAATCCAGTCCGAGCGCTGACCGTCGCGCCATGAGGGGCGGCATCCTCCGCTGGGTGAGCCACGGTGTGCTGAGTGCAGTCTGCCTATGCGGCATGCTGCAGGCTCAGGCAAGCCCCCGTGCCGCCAAGGTTGCGCCACCTAACCAGCCCGGCGGCAGCTTCTCGCTGTTGGGTGAGGAAAACCATCGCCAGTTTCCGCTGCAAATGACCGGCGCTTATCTGTTCATCGAGGGCGCCGTCGATGGTCTAGCAGGCGCCTTCTTGCTCGACACGGGCACGCCGTACCCGGTTTTCTTGAACAACGCCTTGCTGCCTTTGGCACTCGATCACTATGTTGCGACCGGTCGGTCAGGTGCTTCGACCGGCAACGCTGGACGCGAGCAGGTGGTTTACGCGCACTCCACCCTCAAAGAACTGCGTATCAGCGACCAACGATTCACCGCGCCGGGTGTGCTGCTGAGCTCCAACTTTGGCTATATCGCGGACATGGACAATGGCGGTATCCGACCGGACCTACTGGGCTTTGTGGGCCTACCGATGCTTTACGCGCACGAATTCGTGCTCGACTACTCGGCTAGCACCTTGGATGTGTATCGCCTTGACGAGCAGGGCAATGCCTTGATCCCCCATGCGGATGACGCCAAGGTCATCGCGACCCTCGCGTTCCACCGTCACCGTGACGCCACGATTGGGGGACACCTGCCTTTTGTCGATATCAACATTGCCGGCATGCCATTTGTCGGCCTACTAGATAACGGTACGCCGGGGGAGCTGGCACTGACGGCGAAAACAAAATCGCTGCTCGAAGCACGACAGGCGCTGCAAAAAGCCCCCAACGGCTGGCATCTGTGCCACGCGAACTACCGTGGCATCCCCCTGCGTCTGGACACGCCCACCCTCCGCATCAGCGAACACGATTCGATTTCGCTGGGACACAATCTGCTGCGGCATTACCGCAGCGTGTGGAACTATGCCAAGCAGACGGTGACGCTGCTGGCCGATACAACGTCTGGCGGTTGCACCCCATAGCCAGCCCATCGCGCACCCGCAAGACGCCATCGCTTCGCCATACGCAGCGTCGCCTCGCGTGTGTGTGAGCGTTTGCTTTGCCATCAGGATGTCAGGTCGAAACCCAAACAGCGTATGCGGAATGGCCGGGCGCTTTGCCCCTATCACTGCATCGAGGTTGGGTCGCATGCGCCACATACTCGCCACTGCTTTGCTCATCGTGTCGCTGCCGGCATGGGCCGATGATGCCGTGGTCGGCAACGGCACGCCTGCCAGTTGTACCGAAGCCGCGCTGGATGTGGCGCTGGGGCAGTTGTATCCGGGCGCGAATTTCTCCGGTGGCGTGCTCAGTTTCCAATGCGGTGGCCCTAAGGACATCCCGATCACGTCACCGAAAACCTTGACCGATGCCACGCTGGTTGACGGCGGCGGCATCATCACCTTGGATGCGCAGGGACTGACACGGCATTTCACTATCATCGGCGCGCAAAGTCAGGTTGAACTGCGTGGACTGGCGCTGCAAAACGGCTCGGTCAACGGCTTTGGTGGCGCCATCCGCGTTTCTGCCGACACCTCACTGCAACTGACCGACTGCATTCTGTTCAACAACGCGGCGACCGCGTCGGGCGGGGCGCTGTATGTCGAGTCCGATGCCAGTGTGGGATTGCTGCGGACGCAGGTGCGTTACAACCGCGCGCTCAATGGCGGTGGCATTGCCAGTAGCGGCACACTGACGATCACCGACAGCCTGATCACGCTCAACTCGGCATCGGGCGATCAGGGCGGCGGCATCCAGCAATGGTTTGGCGACTTCACCGCGAGCAATACCGCCTTCCTCAGCAACACCGCGCGCAATGGCGGCGCCTTGTTGTTGCGCGGCAGTCAGGCCAGCCTCAATGGCCTCACCCTGAATGACAACGCTGTGTTCGAGCGTGGCGGCGCTATCGCGGTGTACGACGGCGGGTATCTGGATCTGAATGCCAGCACGTTCAACCGCAACGTCGCATCAGAAGGCGGCGCCTTGCATCTGGGCGGCAGCGACCTGACCGGCGTGGGGCCGGTCGGCCAGATGCTGGGCAGTGATGCACTGATCAACGCCAGCGCGTTTCAGGACAATCAGGCAAACCAGGGCCAGATGGGCTTGGATCGTGGCGGTGCCATCTTTGTGTTTGGCCTGAGCGATACCCAAGATGGCGTGATTGCGCGAGCACTGATTCAGCAGAGTACCTTCCAGCGCAATTCCGCAACCGATGACGGTGGGGCAATTTTCAGTCAGGGCGCGCTGCAGCTTGGCCTTGGGTCGTTCATCGTGCAGAACAGCGCGCGCTTTGGCGGCGGCGTCGTGTTCGAGCGAAGCTGCCATCAGCGTTGCCCACCAAACGTGATGCAGCAGCGCAGCGTGAGCGACAGCACGCTGCGCGAAAATCACGCCGATGCCATCGGTGGCGCGATCTTTGCCAGCGACACCCGGCTCCACATCGAGCGCAGCAACCTGCTCGCCAACACGGCGGATCGAGGCGGCGGTATGGCGCAACAGGGCTACAACGACCTCGGTCTGCGCAGCGCGGCACTGGCCGACAACATCGCGGCAACCGCCGGCGGCGGGCTGTGGTTCATGCCGGAGATCAGTGGAGCGACCGGCATGAGCATCGTCAACTCGACTTTCAGCAGCAACGCAGTTTCCGACCCCCTGAACGGACGCGGTGGCGATATCCACATCGACACCCGACCCGAAAACACGATCCTCAGCCTGACGCTATTCCACAGCACGCTGATCGATAGTCGTGCAGTGCAGGGCAAGTCAATTTACGCAACCGGCAGCAGCCCCTTGGACGCAGTCACGTTCTTTCACACGGTCCTACGCGGCGATCCCCAACTCGCGGCGCAAAGCTGCAATGGCGCAGCGGCCTTTCTCAGCAACAACCACAACTTTCTGCCGATCGACTGCCTGCCACAGGCGCAGGCCAATGATGTGCCGATCGGTCCCAATTTCGATCTAGGGCTGGGGTCCCTGACACAGGCCAACGCCCTGACCTGGCATTACGTACCCAGCGGCAACAGTCCCCTCGTCAACCACACGCCCTGCCCCATTCAACGCCCGATCGATCAACGTGGGCAACCCGCGCCATTCGGGCCCGCCTGCGATGTCGGCTCGGTGGAACGGCAGTCCTACGAACCCTCGGAAGATCTGTTCGCCGATGGCTTCGAGTTCTGACGGCGAAACGGCGTGATGTCAGGTGGCTGCGCAATCAGCGTATGTGCTGGCAGTCCTGCCTTTCGGAGCACCGCAGAATGAAAACGCATCACGGGTGGATCGTTCTTGCAGCATTCGCGGCGATGCCCGCGTGGGCGCTGGATGCGGCAGTCGGCAACGGCACGCCAGTGTCCTGTGGCGAGTTTGCGTTCGAGCAGGCGCTCGCGAGCGTTCAGTCCAGCGGAGGCGGCACCGTCAGTTTCAATTGCGGTCCCGCGCCACACATCATCGTTTTGAGCTCCCGCAAGAACCTGCTGGCGGGAACGATCGTTGACGGCGCCAACCTGATCACGCTGAGCGGCCTCAACGCCAGCGGCTTATTGCGCATTCCCGATGGGCAAGCGAGCGTCGAGCTGCGCCGCCTGTCACTGACGCAAGGCCGCTCGGTAGCGGATTTCGGCGCCGCCATCCAACTCGGTGCCAACAGCACGCTGCGTTTGATCGATAGCGAGATTACCCAATGCGTGGCGGACTTTTCGGGTGGTGCGATCCACGCCTTGGCCGGCAGCACGCTGCATATCGAAGACAGCTTTCTGGCGCAAAATCAGGCGGGCAATGGTGGTGCCATCGCAGCCAATGGCTCGGTCACCCTCATCGACAGCGTGATCGCTGGCAACCTCGCCGCGCAGGATCAAGGCGGTGGCGTGCAAATCTGGTTTGGCCAGTTGCACGCGCAGGGCACGCGATTTTCCGTGAACAGCGCGATCAACGGTGGTGCCTTGCTGTTGCGCGGGACGGTCGCCAGCATCACCGATTCCAGCTTCGACGAAAACACCGCCAGCGAACGTGGTGGCGCGATTGCCTTGTACGAAAACGCCGCGATGCAAGGCAGTCAGCTCCGCTTCGACCGCAATCATGGTTTGCTCGGTGGTGCGCTGCATCTCGGTGGCACCGATCAGGGCATCCCCGGCGAACCGGTTCCCGAGGCGCAAGTGGTGCTCCTGCATAGTGTGTTCGAGCAGAACGATGCCGACCTGGGTGGCGCGGTCATGCTGGAAGGCCCCAATCCCACCAATGCAGGAAGTTATGGACTACTGCATGCCACTGACAGTGCCTTCGTCGGTAACGCAGCGCGGCTGGATGGCGGCGCCATCCACAGCTACGGCCAGACGCGTTTCAGTCGCACGCATTTCACCGCCAACCGCGCCGAAAACGGCGGTGCGCTGGCGCTCGGCAATCCATGGATCGAGAGCTTGGCATTTCAGTGGGGATTCACCGTACTCGAATCGGTGCGCTTCGATTCAAACCAGGCCTTGCTGGAAGGCGGAGCCATCTTTGGCGGTGGTGTGCCGGTGATGAACCAAGTGCATTTTCAGAACAATCGTGCCGATAGCAAGGGGGGCGCCATCGCCGTTCGCAGCACGATGCCCGCACTGACGCAGGCCAGCTTCATTGGTAACAGCGCAGGCGTATATGGCGGAGCGATGTACATCCAAGGGGCAGATCAGGCACTGCTCAATCTGACGTTTTTTGAGAATCAGGTGGATCCGGGCGGACGCGGAAGCGACATCCTCGTCTATGGCGATCGCTTCACCATCAACAGCTCGGTGCAGCTCACCCATTGCACCCTGCTGGGCACTGACGCAGACGGCGCAGAAGCGCTCGGCATCAGCCTTTTCGGCGCACAAGCCCGGCTGAAGAACAGCATCGTCAGCGCAGTGCCGGGCGAACTCGCCTGCGGTCCAAATCTTGTTTCTGAAGGCGGCAACGCGCTCTCGGCGGATTGCACTCCCGCGGCACCCGATGATTGGGTGATTATGGATAGCGCCGATTTGCTGCTTGATCCAATTAGCAATGCAGGTGCTCTTTCAGCTGGCCTTGTGCCGAGTGTCGGAAGCGCATTGATCGATGCCGTTGACTGTCCTGCCAACCGCAATCTCGACCAGCGAGGCATCAGCGCGCCGCAGGATGGCGACAGCAACGGCGAAGCGCGCTGCGATATCGGGGCCATTGAACGTCGCCCCAATGAGCCCGACGCCATCTACGCCACGTTCCGCAATGGCTTCGAATAGGTTGCGGAACGATGTCAGGTTGCCGCCGAAACCACGTATGACCGTTTGAACCACCCCAAGGAGTCCTCCATGCGCCATGTCCTGTGGATGCTGCTGCCGCTGTTGGCGGCCTGCCAATCCGAGTCCGCTTCTCCTGTAAGTACAGTCGCCTTGGCCGCACCCGCTGCGGCGTCTGGCGATTACTTGCGCATGAA
This sequence comes from Lysobacterales bacterium, assembly GCA_016718605.1. Lineage (GTDB taxonomy): Bacteria > Pseudomonadota > Gammaproteobacteria > Xanthomonadales > Xanthomonadaceae > Aquimonas. The sequence continues at coordinate 361,370 of JADKCY010000002.1, forward strand.
GGTCGATGGCGTGGCGTGGGAAGCCGACCATGACATCTTTGGCGCGGTGCATCCCAAGGGCTATGACAAAGCGGTGCTGATCGCCGGCAGCTTCGGCCCCAAAGACGCCAGCGAGCAGGCCTTCAACATCAATCTCTATGACATCAATGCGGCGGGCAACTACCCGGTGCAAACCGGCAACCCAAAACTGCATGTGGCGCAACTCGCCAACCTGACACCCGAGCGTTTTTTGAGCGGCGGCCCGATGGGTTTCGACATGCAGGTGGAAATTGTGGAAATGCAGGCGGCACCGACCCGTTTACACGTCCGCTTTGAAGGCACCCTGATGGGCAACGACAGCCATGCGGTGAAGATCACCAATGGCGAATTCCGCTATAGCGAGTAAGCACAAATGTACTTTCTCAATCGCTGTTTGTTGGTGCTGCTTGCCACATGTCATGTCACAGCCTGGGCAGCCGTGTTCACGGTCGACACGGGAAGTGATGCCGTGCTCTCCGATTGTCTGCAGCCCACGCCGGCGGATTGCAGTCTGCGCGGTGCGATTCTCGCGGCCAATGCCATGCCGGATGCAGACCGCATCGAGTTCGACATCCCCGACACTGATGCGTCCTATCAAGCTGGCACCGCACACTGGCGAATCGATGTCAGCACCGCACTGCCGAACATCGAACAAAACCGTCGAGATCGATGGCTACACGCAGCCGGGCGCAGTGGAAAACACGCTGGCGCCGGATCAGGGCGGCAGCAATGCTGTGCTGAAAATCGAACTGCAAAACGCCTCGGTGAATCCGCTGGATGGGCTCTCCAGTGGCAACAACTTCCTGGCACTGATCGTGATCCGCGGTCTGGCCATCCATCACTTCACCAATCAAATCGCATTCAACAGCAGCGCATCCAATCGTGTCGAAGGTTGTTTTCTTGGCACCGACATCAGCGGTTCGGTGGCCGCTAACACGGGCAACAATCCGGGCAACGGGCTGCGCTTGCTCGGCGCCGGCGACTACGTGATTGGCGGCACGAATCCGGCAGCGCGGAATGTCATTTCTGGCCTCAACTACGGCATGTTTTCGTTCCAGACCCTGGATGGCACGCGCATCGAAGGCAATTTGATCGGCAGCGACGCCAGCGGCACCGCCAGCATTGGCAATCGCAGCACCGGCATCAATTTTGGAAACGCGCGCAACGTCATCATCGGGGGCGCCGATGTGGCGGCGCGCAATCTGTTTGTCGGCAACGCCTTGGGTGCGATTTATCTGAGTGGGTCGGACTCGCCCAGCGTGTTTCCCGGCACCAAGATTCTGGGCAACCGGTTCGGCACGGATGTGAGCGGCACGCTGAACCTCGGCAATGGTCTCAACCCAACCAGTCCGAGCCAGCCGCTACCCACCATCAGCCTGTTCGCAGGCAACCCCCTGCGCGGTGCAGATCGGTGGCGACTTGCCCGGCGAGGCCAATCACATCGCCAACAGCGGCGCCGCCGGCGTACTGGTCGGTGTGTGCGCGGAGACCCGCATGCTGCGCAATACGTTCGCTCGCAACCGCGGCCTGCCGATTGACCTCAGCGTCAGCAGCAACCCCGATGGCGCGACCGCCAACGACAGCAACGATGCCGACAGTGGTGGCAACCGACTGCAGAACACGCCGGTCATCGTCGGTGTCGGCACGATCGACACCAATACTGTCGAAGTCGACGTGCTCGTCGACAGCGCCGCCGCCAATGCCAGCTACCCGATCCGGGTGGATTTCTATCGCGGGGACAATTTCCAGGCCGCCGAATGGCTGCAAACCCTGAGCATCCCACTTGCCCAGGCGCAGCTCCCGCAGACCGTGGTCTTGCCACTGAGCGCTTTCGACGATCAACTGCTAGTGATGACCGCCACCGATGCCAACGGCAACACCAGCGAGTTCGGCGCCTTCGGCATTGGCGATGTGTTTGCGGACGGGTTCGAGGACTGACTACCCTGATACAACTCCGCCGCAACCCATCACCTGTCGGCGCCTCACTGCATCACATCTGGCCAGACTTCCCGAGCAAGGGCCAGGTGCTGGATACCTCCCATAAAACCATAGGCGACGATTGAGGCCATGGCCACCAGCGGCACTGCGTACCACCGCAGACGCATCCACGACGACAAATGGGTGGTCTGCACAAGCAGAAGCGCCAGATTCATCCACAGCATCAAGCATGGGAGGGAACACCCATTGGGCGGAGAATCGCCATCAACACAGTTCCACACAGAGACACGATGGCGACCGCGTACAAAGCCACCACCCAATGCATGGCCACGCTCTCGCTGCGCCGCCAGAACAGCAGTCGATTGAGTGCTGCCAAGGGCAGCGTGAACCACATCAACCAGTAGGGCAATCCCGAATACAGGTTGCCGTGAAAGCTGACGAACCGTGCCTTCTGGGCTTCACTGAAGCGCGACGGCGCCTGCGGTCGCAGCATCTCGGCAAACTCGTTCCAGAAGGCGTCCCCATCGAACAGCTTCAACCGCGCCAGCACCACCGCCCCCACCAGCAGCAAGTAGCTGAAGGGATGCGAGCAATGTCGACGCCATCCCGCCAAGAACGCATCCATGACTCGAGTGGGACGAACCGATGTGCAAGGGTCGTTCGCACCAGTCCTCGTTCCACCTGAATGATGCGCTCGGCCACGTCGGCCCGGATGGTTCGAAAGCTCAAGGGCTGCTGCGGTGTCAGGGTTCCGCAGGCATGACCATGCGCCCCTGCAGCGGCGCTTCGCAGTAGCCGCAATGCCCTCCGGGCAGAGTTGAATGGGCTGTCATTAGCTGTCTGCTCTTCCTCACGGCGAGATCCGGAGAGGCAGATGATGGCATCGCCCAGACTAGGTAGCGAAAGAAGAATACCCCTGCATGGCGAGCCCGCAGATCGTCTCCTGCGGTGCGACGGAACACCGCAAGGACTATCAATTCGGCGATCAGTGAACGCCGATGTATCGACATCTGACATCAGCACCGTTGTCGCACAGCCCGCGACGCTTGCAAACCCATCGAAACGCTATAAGATAGTAATTACTTACTTACATATGGTTTGATGATCGTGAACGCGCATTCCAAGCATCTACCCGCCGAAGAGCGGCGTGCCGCTACGGTGGAAGCAGTCATCCAACTGGCGGCAGAACAGAACCCGAGCCAGATCACCACGGCCGCAATTGCCCAGCAAATGGGCCTGTCGCAAGGCGCGCTGTTTCGCCACTTTCCAACCAAAGACGACATCCTTGAAGCGGTGATGCGCTGGATCGCTGATCGATTGCTTGCACGACTGGATGCCGCGGCCAACGCGGAAATCTCTGCCGTTGGGGCGCTGCAGGCTGTTTTCACGGCCCATATCGAATTTGTGGCCGCCCATCCGGGAGTCCCGCGCTTACTGTTTGGGGAGCTGCAACAGCCAACGCCCTCACTGACAAAGACCATGGTGCGCACCCTCATCCAGCGCTATGGCGAGATCGTGCGCCGTCTCCTGTTTCAGGGCGTGGCAGAAGGCGACCTGGATGCCCGACTTGATGTCGATGCCGCAGCAGGCCTTTTCATTGGGACCATCCAGGGTTTGGTCATGCAATCGCTGATTGCGGGGGACACGACCCGCGTTCTCAAGGACGCCCCGGGTGCTTTCTTCATCTACCTGCGCGGCGTACGGAGCACGCCATGAGATGGCCACAGTTACGCGGCAAGCCAATGACACTGGCGGTTGTGATCGTGCCGCTTCTGGGCCTTTTTACATTCGTCGCTCTGCGGTCTGGCCCCTTGGCACCGATCGCGGTGACTACCGAGACAGTGACGTTGCAGTCGATTACCCCGACCTTGTTTGGAATCGGCACCGTTGAAACGCGATACCACTACATGATCGGCCCGACGACTGCGGGACGTATCCGCTGGCTGGATGCGCAAGTCGGCGACGTGGTTGCCGCAGGTGATGTGCTGGGCGAGATGGATACTTCCGAGTTGGATGCACGCATCTCCGCACAACACGCCACCATCGCCAGTGCAGACGCCCGTATACAGCAGGCGCAAGCCCAGGCAGCCTTTGCCACATCCCAAGCGGATCGCTACGAACAGTTGCTACAGACGCGCGGCGCCAGCGAGGAGCTCGTGGTCAGCAAGCGCATGGAACGCGATGTCGCTGCCGCGGCGGTGACCGCCTCGCAAGCCGAGTTGGTGCGCCTGCGCGCTGAACTGGACTCCCTGCAAGCTCAACGTGAGCGGCTACAGCTGACCGCCCCTGTGGCGGGTCTCGTAGTCGAACGCCATGCGGATCCGGGGACCACCATCGTCGCCGGACAGGCTGTCATCGAAGTGGTGGACCCTACCAGTCTGTGGATACATGCGCGCTTCGACCAGATCAGTAGCCAGGGACTGACCGCCGGCTTGGCAGCTAGCGTCGTGCTCCGGTCGCGTGGCTCTCTGCCAATGCAAGGCTCGGTTTTGCGCACCGAGCCGCTGGCGGATGCCGTTACCGAAGAGATGCTTGCCAAGATCGTATTCCACGCCCAGCCATCTCCCCTGCCCCCCTTGGGCGAACTCGCAGAGGTCACGGTCACACTAGGTGACGAGCCACTACTCCCGGTCATCGACAACGCAGCCATACGCCATGTCAATGGCCAACGCGGCGTATGGACACTGGCAGACAGTGGCCTGAAGTTCTTACCGATCGTGCTTGGTCGCTCGACACTCGATGGCAAGGTTCAGGTGCTGGAGGGTCTCAATGACGGCGAACGCATCGTCGTCTACAGCGAAAAAGCGCTCACTGCCGACAGCCGAATTCAGATCGTCGAGGCGATACCGGAATCGCACCGTGATCAGCTTGGCCGGTAGAGACATACTGCACTCTTGGGGCAAGTTCATTTTCACCGGATTCGGACTCGGACTGCTGATTGGCGTCACGCTGACGATGGCCGGTGTCTACCGCGGCATGGTCGACGATGGGAGAGTGCTGCTGGACAACAGCGGCGCGCATTTGTGGGTCGTGCAGAAGGACACGCTTGGGCCCTATGCGGAGTCGTCCAGCATTCCGGATGACCTTTGGCGCGGCCTTCGCTCACTTCCCGCTGTGGCCGACGCCGCGAACATCACCTATCTGACCATGCAGGTTGCGAAGGACAAGCGTGAGGTACGCGCCTTTGTGGTGGGCATCATGGCAGGAGTGCCGGGCAGTCCCGGATGGCCACCACACCTGGTTGCCGGTCGTCAGATTACGCGGGGGCACTATGAAGCAGTGGTCGACGAGGCCTCCGGGTTCAAGTTGGGTGATGTCGTGCGTATCCGGCGTCATGCCTACACCGTGGTCGGCCTGACCAGACGAATGGTGTCATCCAGCGGTGACCCGATGATCTTCATCCCTCTGAAGGACGCTCAGGAAGCCCAGTTCCTGAAAGACAATGATGCTGTCCTGATGCAACGCCGCCGAACGTCGGCCAATCCGATCTTCAATCGGCCTGGTATTCCCGGACTGTTGGACGCCGTAATCGCATCGCAAGCCACCAACATCTCTGTCAATGCGGTGCTGCTGAGGACTGAGCAGGGCGTGGATGCAGCGGACGTGGCGGCACCAATTCGACGCTGGAAACGATTGACCGTGTATGACAGGGCGCAAATGGAAGACATCCTTGTTGGCAAGTTGATCGCGACCTCGTCGCGTCAGATCGCCATGTTCCTGGTGATCCTCGCCGCCGTCAGCGCGGCAATTGTCGCGTTCATCATCTACACGCTGACGATGGACAAGATCCGCGAAATTGCCGTTCTGAAACTCATCGGCACGCGCAATCGCACCATTGCGGCAATGATCCTGCAGCAAGCCCTAGTGCTTGGCCTGCTGGGTTTCATCGTCGGCAAGATTGCGGCCACGTTCGCGGCACCGTGGTTCCCGAAGTACGTACTTCTGATGCCCAAGGATTCGCTGGTTGGCTTGGCGGCGGTACTGACTATTTGCGTCCTCGCCAGCGTCATCGCAATCCGTATCGCGCTGCGGGTCGACCCAGCCGAAGCGATTGGAGGATGAACATGGCATCCAGCGGTGTCTTGATCGAAGGGCTCAGCAAACGCTATGGCGACGGCGAAACGGCGGTGCTTGCGCTCAGGGAAGTCAACATGCATGTGGCGCCGGGGGAAGTCGTTGGTCTGGTGGGTCCGTCTGGATCGGGCAAGAGTACCTTGCTGAAGTGCCTTGGAGCGGTCATCGACCCAAGTGGTGGGCGCATGGTTCTGGGGGAAGATGTGATTTTCGACAAGCGCTGGCGAGTGCGCGATCTGCGTGCCCTGCGGCGGGACAAAATCGGTTTCGTTTTCCAAGCGCCCTATCTGATCCCGTTCCTGGATGTCACTGACAACGTAGCCCTTTTGCCAATGCTCGCCGGCATTGCGGACCGTGAGGCGCGCCACCGCGCCCTGGAATTGCTCACTGCGCTAGACGTTCAGCATCGCGCCAAGGCCATGCCATCACAACTGTCCGGCGGCGAACAACAGCGCGTTGCCATCGCACGAGGGTTGGTCAACCGTCCACCGGTGATTCTCGCTGACGAGCCTACCGCCCCGTTGGACTCTGTTCGCGCCATGTCGGTCATTCGCATCCTCAATGACATGGCCAAGCGATTTGAAACCGCGGTGATCGTGGTCACCCACGACGAAAAGATCATTCCTACGTTCAAACGGATCTATCACATCCGGGACGGCGTAACCCAAGAAGAGCCCGGGGAAGGTCGAGTCTTCACCTAAATGTGTCACCGCGAGCTTTGCAACGCCAAAAATGCCACAAGGAGAAGCCACCACCATGCGTTCAACCAAAGTTTCCATTTCACTGATGCTGGTCATGTCGTTCGTGACAGCGGATGCAGCCGAGACCGATCATCACCACCATGGCGACGCAGGCACCGCCCTGCAACGCAATGCCGGACAACTCTGGATGACCGATGCCGCCCTACGGGAATCGATGGCCGCGTTGCGGGTCACCTTCGCGAGCCACCATCAGGAAATTCACAACGGCAGTCTGTCGGCAGATGGCTACACGTCACTGGCGACAACAACCGAAAACACGATTGCCCGCGTTATCGCGCAATGTCAGCTTGAGCCGGAGGCGGATGCGCAACTGCACCTCATCTTGAGCAAACTGATGGATGCAGCACAGGAAATGCGGCATACGACAGACTTGTCACACGCGCGCCGCGCGGCGATTCAAGCAATCAACGCGTTGAATGCCTATCCAGAGCACTTCGACGATCCCTCGTTTGTGCCCATCGAAGAACGGGAAGTCTCCGTGCTGAAATCCAGCGCTATTGACAAGGAGCCATCGTCCCCCCACCCATGATGCGGAGGTGTGGCTTGCAAAGGCGTGGACCTGTTGCCATGCCAGCTTTCTCCGCAGGCAAGAATTCGGCGGGGTAAGGAGGCGAGCGGCAATGTGCCGGAGCGAACAACACGACGTAGGGCACCGCCTCAATGGCAATCAAGACTAGCGGCTGAGCTTGTCGCCACGATGCCAGCTCGCCACACTGCGGCCTTCACTCTGCGAGCCGCTGCCATGCCGACGTACTCCGACTATCCCCGCGATCTGATCGGTTATGGCCGCCATCCGCCGCATGCGGATTGGCCGGGCGGCGCGCGGGTCGCCGTGCAGTTCGTGCTGAACATCGAAGAGGGCGGCGAGAACTGCGTGCTGCATGGCGATGCCGGCAGCGAGCAATTCCTGTCCGAGATCATCGGCGCGGCGTCCTACCCGGACCGCCACATGAGTATGGAATCGATCTACGAATACGGCTCGCGTGTCGGCGTGTGGCGCATCCTGCGCGAGTTTGAAACGCGTGGCATGCCGCTGACCGTGTTCGGTGTGGCGATGGCCTTGCAACGCCATCCCGAACTGACCCAAGCCTGTGTTGAACTCGGCCACGAAATCGCCTCGCATGGCTGGCGCTGGGTGCATTACCAAAACGTCGATATCGACACCGAGCGCGCGCACATGGCAAAAGCGGTCGCCATCCATCGTGAACTCACCGGTGCAGCGCCGTTGGGCTGGTACACCGGCCGCGACAGTCCACGCACACGGCAACTGGTCGTTGAACACGGTGGCTTCGTGTACGACAGCGACTACTACGGTGACGACCTGCCGTTCTGGACCGAGGTCAGCACCACCGATGGCCGCGTGCTACCGCATCTGGTGGTGCCCTACACGCTGGATGCCAACGACATGCGCTTCGCCACCCCGCAGGGCTTCAACACCGCAACGCAGTTCTTCGACTATCTGCGCGACAGCTTCGACGTGCTGTACGCCGAGGGTGAAGACACCCCGCGCATGCTCTCGATCGGCATGCACGCCCGCCTGCTCGGCCGCCCCGGCCGTTTCATCGCCCTGCAACGCTTCCTCGACCACATCGAGCAATTTGACCGCGTGTGGGTATGTCGACGAATTGATGTTGCGCGGCATTGGGCGACGCGGCACCCCTGGCAGGCACGCTGAATGTTCGGAGGGCCTTGATCCCCCTTTCGCATCCAGCCGCTATAATCGTCGCCCGCCGAGGGGCGCTGCGACTGTCGATGATTGCTGACAGCCAGGCTCGGCACGGTTCTTGATTCAACGGCGCCCGTGATGGTGAGAATTTTTCTCACGGACGTTCCGGCCATGCCGGTCGGACGCAACCCCACACGGAGCACACACCATGAATGCCGTCGTCAAAGACCTGCCGCACACCGATTTCAAGGTTCGCGATCTGAGCCTGGCCGAGTTTGGCCGCAAGCGTATCCGCATGGCCGAAGAAGAAATGCCCGGCCTGATGTCGATCCGCGCCAAGTACGCACCGCTTCAGCCACTTTCCGGCGTGCGCCTGTCGGGCTCGCTGCACATGACCAAGGAAACCGCCGTCCTGATCGAAACCCTGTCGGCACTGGGGGCGTCGGTGCGCTGGGCCAGTTGCAACATTTTCTCCACACAGGATGATGCCGCTGCTGCGATCGCTGTCACCGGCATTCCGGTGTTCGCGTGGAAAGGCGAAACGCTGGAGGAATACTGGGATTGCACGCTGGACATGCTGACCTTCCCCGGTGGCAAAGGTCCCGAGCTGATCGTCGATGACGGCGGTGACGCAACGCTGCTGATCCACAAGGGTGTGGACATGGAAAACGGTGACACCTGGGTCGACCAGCCCGGTGCCAACCATGAAGAACAAGTCATCAAGAACCTGCTCAAGCGCACCCGCACCGAGCGACCGGGCTTCTGGACCGCTGCAGCCAAGGATTGGCGTGGCGTGTCGGAAGAAACCACCACGGGCGTGCATCGCCTATATCAGATGATGGAAGCAGGCAAGCTGCTGGTACCCGCCATCAACGTCAACGATTCGGTCACCAAGAGCAAGTTCGACAACCTGTATGGCTGCCGCGAATCGCTGGCCGACGGCATCAAGCGCGCCACCGACCTCATGATCGCCGGCAAGGTGGCCGTCGTTTGCGGCTATGGCGACGTCGGCAAGGGCTCGGCGCATTCGCTGCGTGGTCTCGGCGCGCGCGTCATTGCCACGGAGATTGATCCGATCAATGCCCTGCAGGCAGCGATGGAAGGTTTCGAAGTGAAGACGGTCGAAGACGTCAACGGCATCGCGGACATTTTCGTCACCACCACCGGTAACAAGGACATCATCACGCTGGAACATATGCGCGCGATGAAGAACAACGCGCTGGTCTGCAACATCGGGCACTTCGACAACGAGATCCAGATGGATCGCCTGAACGCCGAAGTCGCCGCCGGTCGCGCCAGCCGTGATCAGATCAAGCCGCAGGTGGATCGCTACACCTTCAATGACACCGGCCGCAGCATCTACGTGCTGGCCGAAGGTCGTCTGATCAACCTCGGTTGCGCCCACGGCCATCCGAGCTTCGTGATGTCGAACTCGTTCTCCAATCAGACCTTGGCGCAGATCGACCTGTGGAAGAACAAGGACATCTACGATAAGACGGTCTATCGCCTGCCCAAGCAGCTCGATGAAGAAGTGGCTCGTCTGCATCTGGAACAGATCGGCGTCAAACTCACCGTACTCACCACCGATCAGGCCGCCTATCTTGGCGTTCCGGTGCAAGGCCCTTACAAGCCGGATCATTACCGCTATTGATGCAGCGCGCTGCGTGAGCAGCCGCGTTATCGAGCGGACAACGGGCACCGCGAGGTGCCCGTTGTTTTTGCTGCCCACCACTCGCCCGATCGCAGCGGCGAACGCAGTCCACGATCCTCACCGGTACCGAATCGCGGCATACTCTGCCGATGCGCTCGAAGACTCCCACACGACCCGCCAGCGAAGCGCTGGCCGCCGATCTGCGCAAGCGACTGCGCGGGCTGACCCCACCCCAATCGGTGTTGATGCGTCAGATCATCCGACGCCATGCGGCGGGTGACCGACAGGGATTCGCGCTCGACCTGCTGCAGCTCCACAATCAGGCACCAAACCATCCAGAAGTACTGTTCTGGATGGGCATCATGCATTCCGAAAATGCTGACTGGCGCGCGGCGACCAACGCACTTGAACAGGCCGCAGCCGAGCGTCAGGATGACTTTCAGCTTTGGACAAAGCTCGCAACCGCGCAGGGCAACCTTCACGCCATGGCCAGCGCCCGGCAGAGTTTTCAACGCGCAGCTGGCTGTGAAGGCACGGCGCAGGATTGGCTGAATCTCAGCATCGAATGCGACCGACAAGGATTCTACGAGGAAGCGCTGAGCGCGGCCGATGCAGCACTACGATTGGATCGCCATTCGGCGGTCGCCTTGTTGCAACGCGCGCGCTGCCATAAGGCATTGGGCAATGCCGAGGCTGCGGCGAATGACTGCCGCACGCTGATCCGTCTTGATCGTGAAGTAGCGCGCGCCTGGTTTGCGCTGGTTGATCTCAAAACTGTGGCCTTGCACGCGGGTGAACGCCAGCAACTGGAGGCGGCCACACAGCGGTCTGTGCTCACGGTAGCCGATCGGCAATTGTTGGACTTCGCTTACGGCCAGGTGCTGGAGGATGCGGGCGAATTTGCGGCGGCGCTCGCCGTGTTCCAACGCGCCAACGCGGTTGAACGCATTGGCAACCCTTGGCACGGCGCGGGATTCGCCAATCGCGTCCGGGCAATTCGCGCCGCCTTCGACCAAACCGAGGTTTCGCAGGGCCGTCCGCAGGGGCGGGAAGTGATTTTTCTGGTGGGCCTGCCGCGCTCGGGCAGTACGCTGATCGAGCAGGTTCTCGCTGCGCATCCCATGGTCGAGGGCGCCAGCGAGCTACCCTATCTTGCCCAGGTCATCGACGCGGAATCGCGTCGCCGTGGCAAGCCGTTTCCCGCTTGGATCAGCCAGGCAAGTGCAGAGGACTGGACCCGCCTGGGTCAACACTATCTGCAACTGAGCGCTCGCTGGCGCGAGCAAAAACCCATTGCCACCGACAAATTGCCCGACAACTGGCAATACGTTGGCGCCATCCGCGCCATGCTGCCGCAGGCGCATTATCGATTGTCGCCGCGACCCGCTGGAAACCTGCTGGTCTTGTTACAAGCAGCTGTTTGCTCCCGGCCTCGCCACCTTCAGCCATGACTTCGACAGCTTGGCCCAGTACTGGCGAGGCTGCGAAATGCTCGGCGATCTATGGGCTGGCACCTACACCGACAATGTGCGGGTGCAATCGTATGAGACCTTGGTCGAAAGCCCGCAAACGCAGATTCGTGAATTGCTGGCCTTTTGCAGCCTGCCCTTCGACGAAGCCTGCCTGAGCTTTCAGGATGCCGCACGCGCCATTCGCACGCCCAGTGCGCTGCAGGTGCGCCAACCGCTGCGTCAGACCTCGACACGAGCTGGTCGGTACGGCGCACTGCTGGACCCGTTGCGCCTTGCGTTGCAGCAGGCGAAAGACACCGGTCTGCCCTAAGTCTGGCGCAAAATTCCTGTTCAGCGCGACGTCATCGAGCCAACGCGGCGCGAAAGAATGGTATTATTCGCACGTCGTCGAATGGAGTCGACGCGTACAACACGTCTGCGCTGGTGGGGGACACTGAGCGCTGACATTTGCCTCAACCCTATTCCGGAAGGTCTCTCATCTCATGCATACCAAGTCTGCGAAAAAGCGGCTGCTCAGCCGCGCTGCACTGCTGATCAATGCCACAGCGTTGTGTCTTTCTGCCGCGCCCGCCATGGCGGCGGTGGTGTGCAGCTCGCCTGCACTTTCTGTGCCGGCCAATATTGACGGCGTTTACCTGAATATCGTCACCGGCGCGACCGGCTCTGCCAGTAGCGGTGTATCCGGCTGGGACATCAACCTTTATCAGACCACCTCGGCCTTGTATTTCTTCTGGCCAACGACACCGGCAAACAGTTTCGGCGGTGTCGCGACGGGGACGGTGTATGACGCGCTGACGGCCGGAGCCACGGTCAGCGCGGCGCAGACCTACAGTGTTGCCTCCGGTGGTGGCGGTCCCACCAATTACGTCAACTGGCAGACCACAACCACGGGGCGCTACTTGGGGGTACGTTTCTTCAACGAAGCCACCAGTGCAATCAACTACGGCTATCTGCAGATGGACACCGGCGCCACCAACGGTTACCCGGCGACGATCAACCAGATCTGCTACGAAAATACGGGCGCGGCGATCGCCGCAGGTGCAGGTAGCGATAGCGCGCCAACGCTGACCTACAGCCCGACGACGGCGGCGGGTGTCAGCTTCCCGGCGGGTGCAGCGGGTTCGGTAAACAGCACGATCACCGTCAGCGCGGCTGGCGCGGTGGGTGCAGGCTCATCTGCGGTGACGGGTTGCTCGATCAGTGGTGCCGGTGCGGCATCCTTTGGCGCGGTCACCACCACACCCGCCAATGGCGTCTTCAATTCCTCCACCACAGCCGGTTCAATCAACCTGTCCTGCACCCGTGGTACTGCGGCAGCAACGGCAACCTTGGCCTGTACCGAAACTGCCACGCCAACCGTCGCTGGCTCGCCGTTTACGCGTAGCTGGAACCTGACCTGCCCGGCAGCGCCGGCGGTACTCGCTCCCACCACCATCCCCTCACTGGGCACCGTCAGCCTGTGGATGATGGTTCTGAGCTTCCTGGGTCTGGGCATGCTGTTCGCGACACGCGCACGTAGCTAATCGTCAAGATTGTTTCGGCGAAAACCCGAGGCCGACTGATCTTCAGTCGGCCTCTTTTTTTGCCTTGCGCAGGCTGTTGCAAGTTTGATTGACGCGCGCGCGAGTAGCCATGGTGCACTCCGCGCGATTTGCAGGAAGCAGGAATGCGCCCCTCCGCTACGAAGGCGTCGAGTTCTCTGAATCGCCCTTGCTGCAGACTGCCGTGCGCGCCGCAGGATCATCTGCCTGCAGCAAGTCTGGCGCACGGGTATGCCAAGTGCTGTCGCGCCATTTCGCCACCTTCGCCGAACGCTGCTCGGATGTCGTCGCCGGGATGACCGGATCCACGAAGGGTCGGCGGCGCGGATGGCAGGCAACCAGCAGTACCACGATGACGAACAGGATCGGCAGGGCGTTGTAAGACATGGTTGGCTTTTTGGGCGGATACGACACGCGCGGATGGCCTAATGCTGGACATCTGCGACGCACGCGTCGGTGCGCTATCGCACGCAAGCCGACCGCGACAAGAGGGCGCTGGTGCTGTGTTCGGCAGCGCACGGTGTACTGGCATTTCTAGGCGCAGGCTCGGCGCTCTCGGTGCTTGCTGCACACCGCACCGGGCCCTATCCCATCGCCGGGACTAGGCGGCCTTCACTACAGCCAAGGAGACCCTCCCATGTTGGAGAACATCGCATACGTCTTGCTATTGCTATGGGCCATCGGCTTGATGACCTCGTACACCATGGGTGGACTGATTCACGTCTTGCTGGTCGTCGCATTGGTGTTGGTCATTCTGCGTCTCGTCCAGGGCCGTCGCGTGATCTAAGAGCGTTCCGGGCTCAGGTTATGTGCGATACCGAACATACGCGGCACGCATGACGCCATACTCTTGCGGTGTGTTTTCCTGCACGCCACGGCGGACGGTTGCCATGCCCACAGCACTGACCACACCGCTGCAGAATCACTTGTTGATGGCACTCAGCAGCGATGTGCGGGATCGATTGCTTCCGCACATCGAGCGCATTGTTTTACCGCTCGGAAAGGTGCTGTACGAGTCCGGCGACAAGCTGCGCCATGTCTATTTCCCAACCGACTCGATCATCTCACTGCTGTATGTGATGGAAAACGGTGCGTCGGCGGAAATTGCCGTGGTCGGCAATGAAGGCATTGTCGGCGTCTCCCTGTTCATGGGCGGCGAAAGCACGCCCAGTCGCGCCGTGGTGCAGAGCGCGGGGACGGCCTATCGCTTGAATGGACAGCGGTTGAAGGACGAGTTTGACCGCCACGGTGAGCTGCTGGTGCTGCTGCTGCGCTACACCCAAGCGTTGTTGACCCAGATGGCGCAGACCGCGGTTTGCAACCGGCACCATTCCATCGACCAGCAGTTGTGCCGCTGGCTGCTGTTGTCACTGGATCGCCTGCCCAGCAACGAACTCACCATGACTCAGGAATTGATCGCCAATATGCTGGGTGTGCGCCGCGAGGGCGTCACCGATGCGGCCGGAAAGCTGCAGAAGCTGGGGGTGATCGAATATTCCCGCGGGCACATCAAAGTGCTGGATCGGCACAAGCTCGAGGAACTGAGTTGCGAGTGCTATGCGGTGGTCAAGCAAGAGTCCGACCGCTTGCTGTCGTACGTTCCTGCCCGCGCGCGATTACAGCTCCAATCGCGCTGAACGCGTTCATCAGGACGTGTTCGCGACCGCCCACAGGTGACGCGAGCCGCGTGTCGCAGCGCACCGACGTGGTGCTCAGGCACGCCGACACTGCATTTCAACCGCAGGGTATTCCACCTGTCAGTCGGCGACAGAACAGGAGTTGCGGCATGTCCCAGTTCTTTGCGCCACGTGTCACCAACCAGTTACTGAGCGCGCTGCCGGTCGTGGAGCGGCGGCGCGTGATGGCCGCCAGCGAGATGGTTGAACTGGTGTTTGGGACAACACTCTGCGAACGCGACCAAGCGCTGCAATTTGCCTACTTTCCATTGCGGGGTTTCATTTCGTGGTTGGCGGTGGTCGACAACCATCCAGCCTTGGAAGTTGGCATGATCGGCAACGAAGGCATGCTGGGTTGCAGTCTATTGCTGGATGTCGATAGTGCGCCGATGAACGCCTTGGTGCAGGGCGCTGGCAGCGCGCTTCGCGTACCGCGCGCCGCAATGCTGCAACTGTTGACCGACAACCCAACGTTGACGCGCATCCTGCATCGCTACATGCATGTCGTTGGCATGCAGTTGTCGCAGGCGATCGCCTGCATGTGCTTTCACGAAATCGAGGCGCGCTTGGCGCGCTGGTTGTTGATGACCCATGATCGCGCACATGCGGATCACTTCTTCCTGACCCACCAATTCCTGGCTGACATGCTCGGCGTGCGCCGCAGTGCGGTGACCTTGGCTGCCGGCGCGCTGCAGGAGCGTGGCCTGATCCACTACAACCGCGGCGACATCGAGATGATCTCGCGACACGGCCTACTGAACGCCTGTTGCGAGTGCTATGCCGTTCAACTGGCTGACCATGCACGCTACGTGCATTGTTGAGTGCGCCACGAGAAGCCTGTCGGGCTGAAGACAGCAAACCAGCACGGCGATGGCAGGGCAAATACCGCCCGACCATCGCCGCGTCGTCACTTGCTGGAAACTCGGCTGAATTACAAGACCAAGCCAGCGGATTCCACACGCTTGACGCCACGCACGTTCTGCGCGAACTCAATCGCGAGCTGACGCTCTGCACCACTCGCCACCGTGCCGCTGAGTGTCACCACGCCATCGGCGGTATGCACGGCAATGGCGCTGCTGGTGACATTGCTGGAGTACATGAAGGTGGACTTCACCTTGGTAGTGATCCACGTATCCGCGATCGCTTCGGCAGTGGTTTGCGTAGCGTCCGTGCTGTTGCCACGCTGTGGCTGCTGAATACGCAGTTGATTGTCGACACTGGCAACCCCTCGGGTATTCAAAGCCACCCGACCAATCAGCGACTGGGTTTCCGCAGATTCGACATTGCCCGTCAAAGTCACTTTCCCGGCCTGCGTCGCCACCTGCGTACTGCCAGCATTGACGTGCTTGCTCCACGCCAGTTTTGAGCGGATCGCTGCGCTGATCGATGCATCGTCCACGTAACTGGCATAGCGACGATGGGTAGCTTCGCTGGCGGGCGCATAGTCCGCCTGAACCTCGATCTGGTTGTCGACACTGCGGACGCCTTCCACACCCAAGGCGATCTGCCTGGCGAGTTCCTTGTTGACATCCTCATCCACCTTGCCGGTCAGGGTGGCCTTGCCATCCACCACGGACACTTGGATATCGGCAGCGCGCAAATACGGACTCAGTGCATACGTGGTCCAGATCTGCGCCTCTTGACGCGCAGCCGTGGCCCCGGCGGAAACTTCGGCGGCCGCAAGGGGTGAGGTGTAAATCGAGAGCGCGGCAAGACCGATGCCTGTGCCGAGCAAATAGCTTCCAATGGATTTGTACATGGGGTTCTCCGGTAGAAAATCGATAGCGGCGTCATCGCCAAGCCACATGCGACACGCCGGGGGCGCCTGCGACCCTGCGTTGACGCAGGGAAGCAGGCGTTGACGCCCCGAACAGGGTGTTTTTCAACACGCTATTCGTCACTACCCTCGGACATGCACGTTGGGCTTGCCGTATTCCGACATTCGTACGCCGACTCGACGGAGGGGACCGTCATTTACGGGAACTGCACCGGGGGCATTGGTGAGTCATCCGCATTACGCGTCGTGATGGCGAAATCGCAGAGGGTTGCTTGGACGCATCACGCAATCCGCGATGCTTCTGGCGCGCTGTCACCACGCCAAGGTGCGAGCTTCTCAGTGCAGCGTGGCGCTGCGCTGAGGTCGGGCTGACTGTACGAACGACGTCGACTTCGCCGCGCAGGACACCCGTTTCAGACGTGCTTGGCAGCATCCGTCTTCGCGTTGACGATGGATGGTGAAGCGGGATTCGGCTTGGCCGCGCCAGACGTCAACGGCTCAGACGATTTCGAACCCGCTGTCGCGGTGGACGCACTGGCATCCTTGTTCATCGTGGCGGCTGTGGAGTTGATCTTGGCGGGTTCGGACTTGTTGAACTTGCCGTCGATTGACACGTTGCTCGCCGACTTGCTTGCGTCCGCAGATTTGGGGGTCACGGGCGGGGTGCTTTGACTGTACTTGTTCATGTTTACCTCGGTGATGTAATCCCGCTGATCACGCAGTTGCGATCACTCGGGATGAGCCTGAGCTCAGCACCGACACTACCGACACCCGCTCTTCACGTCGGTGCGATGCCGCGCTTAGCAGGGTGTTGGAAAACACCCCGCCATGGCGAGCCACCCAATCCATCAACAAGCGGATGCTCACCCACAAGACATACACCAGCGATGAGGAGGTTCGGCGAGAAGTTGCGATTGAGTACCTGCCAAACATCTTGCAGAGAAGCACTGATCATTGCGCCGGGTGCTCCCCGACTGATTGATGTCGATACCGAGGCAGGTGCAGCACGATTCTTCTTGGCGCCGCCAAGCAATTCGGGTGGCGTCGCCATCACGCGCTTTAGCGTGTTCTGCACCGATGGCGTGAACGAGTTCGGCAGCTTTGGCCCCGCTTCGCCATTGCGCATGGAAGGACGGCAGGACTTCGTGACCTACGGCTGCGCTTTACAGGCGCGAAATGTCGTCGGTAATGGGCCGTTCTCACAGGTGTTCCTGATCACACCACCATGGAATCTGCTGTTTGGCGACGGCTTTGAACCCTAGGAACTTGTCGCCATTCCGTCATCTTGAATCACCCGTTGCGGTGGTTGACTCGCAACTACTCCGCTCCCACTCCATCACCAGAAAATTCGGCACGCGCCGGTAACGATCAGCCTTGGCGTCGTTCACTCCTTGCGGTTCCGGCTCAGCGAAATGACTCAGTCGAAACCCCAGTTCCAACAGCGCAGCCATGTAGCTCTGCAGAGGCCTGTGGTGGTTGGCAATACGGATGCCCTTCCACTCGACCCAAGTGATGCGCTCCTCCAGATAGTGGTCGATGCGAAAGCGGCGTTTGCCGTTCCACGCACGATGCCAACCCAGATCGACCGAGGCGGTGTTGAAACCCTGCAGATTGGCGATCAACAGACTGCCGCCAGGTCGCAACACCCGATGCGCTTCACGCAACGCCGCATGCAGATCGGCAATGTCGATGAGCGACAGATAGAACACGGCGAGGTCGCAGCTTTCTGTATCCAGCGGCAAGGCCTCTCCGCCGGCGATACGGTAGTCACCCTGAGGGTCGCGCTGGCGTGCGGCTTCAATGAGGCCACGTGTGGGATCAACCCCGATGGTCGTGATGCCTTGTTGCTGCAACATCCGACAGAAGCGGCCTTCGCCGCAGCCGATGTCTACCGCGTTGCGAAAGCCACGACCGCGCACACGCGCCAGCATCGGCGCATCCAGCACGAAGCGACGTCCCCAATCGCCGTGCTCACCGATGACATCGATCCACGCCCTGGATGACGCCTCCCATCCGGATGCCATGCGGTTCACCTCGATCGGATCGCTGAAATGGTCTGTAGTCTATGGGGATACATCAGGCCGCGTTTTCGATCCCTGCAGCGCCTTTGGCGACCGGGTGTGCTTCCGGAAAAATGCGTGTTCCCAAGGAATGAACGCCCCACAGTGCCCCCAGAATCATCGCCGCCGGCAAGAACCCCCACTCGGTAAACACCTGGGCGGGCCAGATGCTGGCACTGATGAGGTTGCGCAGGGAATCCATGCTGAAGCCCATTACGTGATGCGTCAGCTGTTCACTCCAGTCGAAATTCCCCAGGTCGAAGGCAAGCAACTCGGCGACCGCATCTTCCGCTTCCAACTGGACAAATCGCGCCAAAGCGACCAGCCCATAGAAGCCTGCACCGTGGCTTTCCACCCAGGCATCCAAACGTTTTGCCACCCAACTGCCAACCCAGCTTTCCGGCAAGCGACTGGACATGATCAGCAACGCGTACAAGAGCAGCGCGATCCCGAAAAACGCGAAGGCATCGGCGTGTTCATCGAGGAGAGTCATCGATAGACCAAGGGCAACAAGCCCGGTGAACGCCAGCAACGCCACGCCCACCCCCCAGTGCTCCCGCAGTTGTCCGACAGGACTCACGTGCATTGTCATGTCTCCGACTGAATTTCGATGCATCTGAAGATGTCGGTGGGCCCCACCTGTGACAAGCGTGCAACTACCGCATTCTCTCAGATCGCCTTGCAATGCTTCTCGATATATGAGGCATGGGCTGGCATGGCTTGCGCCGAACGATCCAGCACACCCGCCACACTGCGAGCCATCTTGCGGATGTCGTCCAAGGGCATGACGTCAACAATGGGATGGTATTGCTCGGGCAAGACATTCTGCCCGGCGAAGACCTGCAGCCAACTCGACTCGGTGAACAGTTCCTCCTGCTCGCGAATGATGCGTCCGGCACTGCGGAACAGGTCGATTTTCTGTTGCAAGGTGTCGGGAACGTCAATGCGGCGACGGTCCTGCCAGAACGGCTCGGTACGCTCGGTGGCAAGGTAATGCAGGATGATGAAATCGCGGCTGCGCTCAAATTCGAACTGGGTCTGACGGTTGTAGGCGTCGATATCGACCGGATTGAAACGGCGGTCGGGGAAGTAGGCCAGCAGTTTGGAAATACTGGTCTGGATGAAGTGGATGCTGGTCGATTCCAGTGGCTCCAGAAAACCACTGGCCAAGCCGATGGCTACGCAGTTGCGCTGCCAGAACTTGCGCCGCATGCCGGTGACGAAGCGGATGGGTCGCGGGTCCGCCAACGCCTTGCCATCGAGTTTCGACAACAACAGCGCGCTGGCCTCGTCGTCGCTGATGTAGTCGCTGCAATAGACCAGTCCATTGCCGATGCGATGCTGCAGGGGAATACGCCACTGCCAGCCCACGTGATGCGCGGTCGAGCGCGTATAAGGCGTCAATGGCGCGACCGATTCGCAAGGCACGGCCAGCGCCCGATTGGCGGGTAACCAGTGGCTCCAGTCAACATAGCCGGTATGCAGCGCGCGCTCGATCAGCAGCCCGCGAAAACCCGAGCAATCGACAAACAACTCACCCTCGATGCGCGGGCCGTTCTGCAACTGCACGGATTCGATGAAACCGTCTTCAGCACGCAACTGCACGTCGACGATTTTGCCTTCGATTCGCCGCACGCCCTTGGCCTCGGCACGCTTGCGCAGAAACTGCGAGTACAGGCTGGCATCGAAGTGGAAAGCATGGGTGATATTCGCCAAGGGCGAGTTTTCGATCTTGGCCGAACGCATGAACTTGTTCTGCCGCGCCGCAATCGCGTTGAAGGTGTAGTCATCCAACGGACCAACTTCACCCAACGTGCGCAGCTTCAGCCAGTAGTTATAGAACTGCACCATACCCAGATCGCGCCCACCGACACTGCCAAAGGCGTGGTGATAGGCATGCCCGATGCGAGTCCAATCCTTGAACTCGATACCGAGCTTGAAGGTGCCCTGTGTGGCACGAAGAAACTCATCCTCGTCAATGCCCATGCCCGCGTTGAAGCGGCGGATTGGCGGAATCGTCGCCTCCCCAACACCGACGATGCCGATCTCGTCGGACTCGATGAGGGTGACTTCCACCCGACCTGCCAGCATCTCAATCAATGCGGTCGCGGTCATCCAGCCGGAGGTACCCCCACCGACAATGACCACTTTGCGAATTGCATCCGGGTGCAGATTCATTGGAACTCCCTCGATTGGCGCCTCTTCTGACGAAAGCACTGCCTGTCGCGCATGGTAGCGAGTGATCTCACCGGCGCGAATGCCTGCAACGTTTGACGGCGGCGAATACGTATGCAGTTTGAGCGACTCCGGCGCACCCTGGCCTGACGGCCTGAGGCTGCTAGCATCTGATTGACATCGCCCTCGGATGCCGCCCATGCGAACCCAGTTGTTGATTCAGACACTGTACGTGCTGCTGATGACTGTCCTGCCGCTTGCGGCAAGGGCAGAGTCGTTCAGTATCGAAGACTGCAACCGCGCCGAAAGCCACCGTGTGCTGCAACCGCACACGGTTGGCGGCGAAGCCCGCGCGTTCTGGCTGGATGCGCAACGCATTGTCTGGCCGCATGCATCGGATGCGGGGAGCTACGTCCTGCTGCGCGATCCTGACCCGCTGCACCAGGATGAGCCACTGCCTGCCGCGACTGAACGGCGCGGGTTGCGCGTCCTTGGCGCCGGTCTGACGGCGACGGACAAGACACGCTTTGGCTGGCTGGAAGCGGGCGTCTTGCTGGAGATTGCACACGAAGGTGATCGGGAACCGCAGCGCTGGTGGCGTGACCCGGTGTGGTTGGTTCAGGTGGATGCGGAGGATCGGGTACTGGCCTTCACTCGCCTGCAAACGGCAGCCGCGTTGGACGCGCACTTTGCTGCGGCAGAAGCGCTGGACTTCACACCGCTGCTGAGCGGGCAACTGACCCAATTGCATCTGTGGGCGCCGTCGGCGCGTCAGGTCGGTCTGTGTGTGTATCCCGACGCAAACTCACCATCTGCGCACGTCTCTGCGGCCGAATTTGACGCGCGATTGGGCGTATGGACGTGGCGGAAAACCCAGAATCTGCGCGGTCAGTACAGCACATGGTTGGTGGACGTCTTCGTGCCGGCCACAGGCTGGGTACGCAATCGCGTTACCGATCCGTATGCGATCAGTCTGTCCGCCAACGGTCGACGCACGTGGTTGGGTTCACTGCAAGATCCGGATACCGTGCCTGCCGGTTGGCAGGACACATCTCGTCCCGCACCCGCAGCCCATGCGGTGGATCAGATCATCTACGAACTGCATGTGCGTGATTTCTCGCGCGACGATGCTCGAGTGCCCAGCGCACATCGCGGCAGCTATCTGGGCTTCACCCACGCCGACTCGCATGGCATGCGACATCTGCGTGCACTGGCCGACGCTGGACTAACTGACATCCATTTGCTGCCGGTATTCGACTTTTCCAGCGTGCCGGAAACAGGCTGTGTCACACCGCATGTCGAAGGCTCGGCGGCGGGTGCGGAATGGCGTAACGCGATCACGACGACCAAGGAAAACGATTGCTTTAACTGGGGCTACGACCCGCAACACTTCGGCGCACCGGAAGGCAGCTATGCGACCGATGCAGACAACGGCGCCGCGCGCATTCGCGAGTTCAGAGCGATGATCCAGGCGCTGCATAGGTTGGGCCTGCGCGTTGGCATGGATGTGGTCTACAACCACACCAGCCACGCCGGTCTGCATCCGCAGTCCGTGCTGGATCGGATCGTGCCGAGCTACTACCACCGCCTGGATGCCGATGGCGCGATCACGCGTTCGACCTGCTGCGAGAACACCGCCACCGAGCATCGCATGATGGCCAAACTGATGATCGATACCGCGATCCGCTGGGTGCGCGATTACCGCATCGACGGCTTCCGTTTCGACCTGATGGGCCATCAGCCACGCGATGCGATGCTGCGCCTGCAGTCCGCGGTCGACCGCGCCGCCGGACGCCCAATCGCCCTGCTCGGCGAAGGTTGGAACTTCGGCGAAGTCGCCGATGGCGTGCGCTTCGTGCAAGCGTCGCAGCGCAGCCTGAATGGCACCGGCATCGCCACGTTCAGTGATCGCGCTCGCGATGCCGTTCGCGGTGGCGGTTGCTGTGACGACGGTCGCGACCTGATTCGGAAACAAGGTTGGGTCAACGGATTGTTCTACGCGCAGAACTCCGAAGCACAGGGCAAGGGAACTCTGGCCGAACTACAACAGGCGGCAACCTTGCTGCGCATTGGCATGACCGGCTCACTACGCAGCATGCCGATTGCCAAAGCGGATGGCGGCGCGTTACTGGCCGAGCAAATCAACTACGCCGGTCAACCGGCTGGCTATGTCGACGAACCCGGTGAAGTAGTCAATTATGTCGAGAACCATGACAATCCGACCTTGTTCGACATCAACGTTTTGAAGCTGCCGTTGGATACGCCTGCCAGCGAACGCGCAAGGGTGCAACTTCTGGCGCTGGCAACCGTGGCTTTCAGTCAGGGCATCGCCTATTTCCACGCGGGTGGTGAACTGCTGCGCAGCAAGTCGCTAGACCGCAACAGCTTCAATTCCGGCGATGCTTTCAATCACTTGGACTGGACCGCGCAACGCAACGGATTCGGCATCGGGCTGCCGCCAAACGAAGGCAATCACGCGCTGGAGCCAATGCTGGCAAGGCGTCTGCAAGACCCCGCCCTGCAGCCCAGCCCAGAGGACATCGCATGGACCCGCGACGCGTTCCTCGACTTGCTGCGGATTCGCGCCAGCACGCCCGCCTTGCGTCTGCGCAGCGCCGAGGAAATTCGGCGCCGCGTGCATTTCCCGCGCACTGCGACGGCGCTTCCGCCCACCGTCATGCTGATTGGCATCCACGGCGACACGACGCTGGCCGTGGAATCGAGTGATGTCCTGATCACCCTCAATGCCGATAGCAACGCAGTCACGCTGAAATTGCCCGAGGAACGTGATCGCGACTGGCAATTGCATCCAGTGCTTGGCGCTGACCGTGCGACAGATCGTCGAATCCGCTCTGCCGCTTGGCGTAGCTCGACAGGACGTTTGCGGATTCCGCCTCGCACGGCACTGGTGTGGATCGCAGCGGCGGCAACTAGCCCTCACTGAAGTGGCTTCGACAAGCACGCTACGGCGTGCCACGGCAAAAACCCGCGCAGGGACTCTTGGCGTTTCGCTCGCGTGGTTGGCGCAAAACCGGAACACGGGCTGCGGAGCGCAGCTTGGCCGTGCGACCAAGCGACAACACTTCACGGCGTCGCTTGAATGGCAGGTCATTCAAAACCATCAGCAAACAACTGCCCTGGTGCAGCAATTGTGAATCGCCCGCCGACTGCTTGGCCCGCGTGCCACGCGCTATCCACGGCGATCACCCGCCAGTCGTAACTGCCCACCGGCAGGTCCAGCACACGCCATGCCCGCTGCGTACCCAATTCACCCGGTTGTGGCAGACGCGCGCTTGTCAGTGGCGTGCCATCGGCGCGCCGCAGTTCCAGATCGTAGGTCAGCGCAATGGCTGCCGTGTGATCATCTTCCGCCATCTGCCATGACATCAGAACGCTATCGGCATCAACCAGCGCCAATGGCGAAAGCACCGCAGACGGGGCGGCATTGGTGGTAGCGGTGTCGTTGCGGAACAACTGGATTTTGGTTTCGATCAGTCCATTGCCATTCGGCACCGGATAGCCACCTGCCACCAAGTAGTCCAGGTCACCGTCCCCGTCCAGATCAAACCAAGTAAATGCGCCACCACTGCCAATGGAGGATTGCGGCGCTGGCAGTTCGATATCCAACGCCGTCATCGCGCCGCCGCCGTCGTTCGCGTAGATCAGCGACCTGCCAACAATTTCGCTGTCACCGACATAGCTGCCCGTAGCAAGCAGATCGACATCACCATCGGAATCAAAATCGGCCCAACTGGCGGCGTGGATATCCAGCCAGGGAACGGGAGGAGCGGGCACTGTCGCCTGCGCATAGCCACCACCCAGTTGCGCCGTATGGGTCCGAATGACCGTGCTGTAATTGCCATCAGGATCGCGCACATTGCCTGCAACAAGGATGTCGGTCATGCCATCCGCATTGATATCACCCCAATCCGCCAGACCGTGCTGAATCTCAACCGGCAGCAACTCACTGCCGACGAAGCCATCGAGGTCATTACGATAGCGCCGCACGTAAGCGGTTTCGTAGTATGGATCCACGTTGGCAACCATCAGATCCAGATCACCATCATTGTCGTCGTCGATCCAACGCGTTTGGACGCTCACACCAACATCGAAGCCGGTTCGAACCTCGGTGAACAACCATCCACCCAGCCCATTCGAGCCATCGTTGCGCATCAATACCGAGTCAAAGGCCGGAAACGCATCACCTTCCGTGGTTGGAAGAAAGACATCCAGATCACCGTCATTGTCGGCATCTGCCCAAGTGATCGAACGCAGGTCGTAGGCACCCGAATAGGAAGAGTCTTCCACATAGCCAGGAAACGGCAGCCCACTATCGATCAGCAGACCGGCGTCGTTCCGATACAACTGCGTTAGCCCCTCAGAGCCGACCAAGAGATCATGGTCACCGTCACCGTCGTAATCGCCCCAGGCAAGGTCGGAGCCGCCTGAGTAAAGCTCGCCCAGCGGCAGCGGTTGCGGACTGAACTGCCAGCGTCCGTCCTGACCCAGACCATCATTGCGCAGCACGAGCAAGGCCTCTTCCGCTGAGACGTTGTAAACGACGCTGTAGCCCAGAACGGCGAGATCTAGGTCACCATCGCCATCAACATCGCCAGGCGCCAACGAGGTGACCCAGAAATCGCTTTCCTCGGGCGTACTGAAGTAACCGTCATTGACCGGAGTCACTTCGTTGAAGTTCGGCAGCGCGGGCACTTGTTCGGCAAAACACAGTGCACCGGCACAAACCATCGCAACTGACAAGGACAAGACGGTTTTCATTGCCATGGGCTCCAGACGCTGCTTCAGGGGCGCAATTCAACGCCATTCGCCCCCGCCCGCCTATCCGGAAAACCCCTCAGCGCCGGTCAGCCAATCTCGTGGCGCTACGCATTCGTGTGCTGGCTTGCGAGAATGACGCTGCGCCCAACCGTGAGACAGACCCCGTGGCCAAAGGCAAAGTCACTTCCTTCGACATCGCACATCTGGCCGGTGTCTCGCAACCCACAGTGTCGCGCGCGCTGCGCGATAGCCCTTTGGTCAACGAGACGACACGGCGCAAGGTACAGGCCATTGCCGCCAAGCTGAACTACAAGGTCGACAAGAATGCTTCCAATCTGCGCTGCCAGCACTCCGAAACACTGGCGCTACTGTTGTTTGAAGACGAGAACATCGATGACTCGCTGATCAATCCATTTTTCCACGCCATGCTGGCTTCGATCACCCGCGCGTGTGCGGCGCGTGGCTACGATTTACTGATCTCCTTCCAGCACATGAGTCAGGACTGGCACGCCGAATTTGAAGACAGCAAGAAGGCCGATGGCTTGATTTTGCTTGGCTACGGCGACTACGAAGCCTATCGCGCGCGACTGGAACAGCTGGTTGCACAGGGCACGCGATTCGTGCGTTGGGGTGCGGTGGTCGAAGGTCAACCCGGTGTTTCCATCGGCAGTGACAACGCGCAGGGCGGCTATGAAGCAACGCGACATCTGCTGGCGCAAGGTCGCCAGCAGATCGCGTGGTTGGGCGATGCCTCACGTCACTACCCGGAGTTTCAAGCACGCTTTCGTGGCTACCAGAAGGCGCTGCGAGAAGCTCAACTGACCGCAATGCCGTCGTTGCGTGTGACCGCCCTTTCCTCGGAGAGCGATGGCCGTACGGCCATGGAAACCTTGCTGAACCGAGGCGAGTCATTTGATGCGGTTTTTGCTGCCTCCGATCTGATTGCGATTGGCGCGATGCAGGTCCTTTCCGAACGCGGACTGCGCGTGCCAGAAGACGTTGCAGTGGTCGGTTTCGACGATATTCCGATGGCCCGTCACGCACGCCCCGCACTCTCCACGGTTGCGCAAGATACGCGGCTGGCAGGGCAGATTCTGGTCGATACGCTGATTGACCAAATCCACGGCAAAGAGACCCCCAGCCAACGTTTGCCCGTCAAGCTCGCGCTGCGCCAAAGCTCAGGGACAACCGCGAACTGATCAGTCCACAGGTGCGGCGTCGAAATGCTCCTGCAGCCAGCTCTGCATAGACGCAAATGCACGCTTGGCTGCACGCGGGTGATACTGGCAACCCGGCCCAGCGTTGGCATCGAACTCGGCAAAGCAGTGCACGGCACCGGCCAGGTTGGTGAACTGCCAGTCCGCACCGGAAGAGGACATCTCCTGCTGGAAAGCGCTGATGTCTTCGGCGCTGACATAGCGATCCTCTGCGCCGTTCAATACCAGAATCGCGCTATGTGTTGCGCCGGCGACAGCGGGTGACGTCGTGGACAGCCCGCCGTGAAAGGACACCACGGCATCCAGATCGCTGCGCCCACTGCGCGCCAGCTCGAGCACCGTCGAGCCGCCAAAACAGAACCCCGCGGCAGCCAATCGCGTGCTGTCCACGCCGGTATCGACCTGAGCAATCAACTGATCAAGCGCTGCACCTGCCCGCGAACGCAGCAATGCGCGATCCGCATACATTGATTTGGCCGCCGCACTGGCGTCATCCGCATCTTGTGGACGCATGTCGACGCCATACACATCCGCCACCAGCACGACATAACCCATCTGCGCCAACTGCCGCGCCTTCGACACGGCTGACTCGTTGACACCCATCCAGTTGGGCACCATCAACAGGCCGGGCAAGCCCTTCTGGGCATCGTCATACACCAACACACCTTCAAACTGCGTTTGCTGGTGCGTCCAAGCCAGCGGCCGGGACTGCATTGCAGCGTGAAGCGGCGCATTCAGTAGCCCACCCAACAGCAATATCCAACAGCCTCTGTGCATGAGCGTCTCCTGATCGTGAACCACAATTTGTGAGCATACTCGCAGGTGCTGTCGCACCAAGGTGAGGATCACGACGCAAGATGCACCAGTCGGGTTGATCCACTGAAACCCAGGTCAGGTCATCAACGCCATCACGTGAATACGTATGCACCTTGGTTGTCGGGTTTGCACGATGCCGCCTACGCTTGCGCCACGTGCGCAGGTTGCCCATGAGTCGTCGCCTAGAAGCGATGCGCGGTGTGCCATGACGGGTACGCTGCGGGCCGGTGTTCATCAAGGGAGAGGATATGAGCAGTAAACCCCGTCTGTCGTTCTGGCAGATCTGGAACATGTGTTTTGGTTTCCTGGGCATCCAGTTCGGCTTTGCCCTGCAAAACGCCAATGTCAGCCGCATCTTCCAGACGTTGGGCGCCGAGATTGACGACATCCCCGCGCTGTGGATCGCTGCACCGCTGACCGGGTTGCTGGTGCAGCCCTTGATCGGCTACTACTCGGATCGGACTTGGACGCGACTGGGGCGCCGCCGACCCTATTTTCTGGTAGGCGCCATCCTTGCCAGTCTTGCACTGATCGCGATGCCCTACTCGCCCGCATTGTGGATTGCGGCTGGCATGCTGTGGATTCTGGATGCGTCGATCAATGTCGCGATGGAGCCGTTCCGCGCCTATGTGGGCGATCAACTGCCTTCCGAGCAGCGTGCTTCCGGCTATGCCATGCAGAGCTTCTTCATCGGGGTCGGTGCGGTGGTCGCCAGCGCACTGCCCTGGCTGCTGACACAAGCGGGCATGAGCAACGTCGCACCGACGGGAGAGATTCCCGACACCGTCCGCTACGCATTTGTATTCGGCGGCATCGTGTTGTTTGCGGCAGTCGGCTGGACCATCGTCAGTACGCGCGAGTATCCGCCTGAGGTTCTGGCCAGCCACGAGGCGGCAGACGCACTTCCAGTGTCGACTGCCCGATTCCCTTTATGGCTGGCGGTGCTGTTGGGCGTTGTCGGTGTGTTGCTGCTGGCGTCGGTTTGGCATTACGGATTGGAGCGCGAGTTGTATCTTCTGGGTGCGGGGCTGGTCCTTACCTCCGCATTGTTCCTGATCCGGGGCTCGCTACCGGATGGCTTGCTGCGGCATTTGCTGGACGACATCGTCGCCATGCCAGCGGCCATGCGCCAACTCGCCTGGGTGCAGTTCTTTTCGTGGTTCGGCTTGTTTGCCATGTGGATATTCACCACAGCGGGCGTCGCAGCGCATCACTATGGCACTACGGATACGAGTTCGCAGTCCTACAACGATGCCGCCGATTGGGTCGGTGTGTTGTTCGCTGGCTACAACGGCTTTTCAATCTTGGCGGCGATTTGTATCCCTTGGCTGGTGCGCGTTGCCGGACTCAAGTTCAGCCATATCATCAACCTGTGGCTGGGTGCGGCGGGTCTGTTGTCCTTCTACTGGATTGATGATCCGCATTGGTTGCTGCTTCCCATGCTGGGCGTTGGCTTCGCTTGGGCTTCCATCCTGTCACTGCCTTACGCGATGTTGGCGGACAGCGTGCCTGCGAAAAAGATGGGCACCTACATGGGCGTGTTCAATTTCTTCATCGTGATTCCGCAATTGATTGCTGCGACCTTGCTAGGCGTGCTGCTGAAACACTTGTTCAATGGCGAGCCGATTTACGCGCTGCTGATTGGCGGTGCGAGTTTTGTTCTGGCCAGCCTCGCGGTGCTGCGCGTGCGCAGTGTCTGAATCCCTCATTTTGGAAATTTGACCATGTCACGTTCATCGACTTCCCTCTCGCTGCTGCCATTGAGCCTTGCACTGCTTTTAGCCCTGACCGCCTGTAACGACGCTCCACCACCTGGCGAGCCAGGCAAGGCTGCTCCCACTACCAGCAGCGTGACCGCTGCAGCCACGCTAACGTCAGATGCGGCCATCTTCGGCACGCGCGAGCCCTTTGCGTCGGAAGCGATCTACTTCGTGGTGACGGATCGTTTCGTCAATGGCGATCCCAGCAATGATCAACGCGATCAGGGCGGTGAGCATCGCAGCTTCGATATCCCACTCAAGGGACCCAATGGCGGCACCGACAACATCGGCTATCTGGGCGGTGACTTCAAAGGCGTGTTGGACAATGCCGACTATATCCGTGGCATGGGTTTCACTGGCGTATGGATTACCCCCATCGTTGATAACCCGGACGCTGCCTTTGCAGGCGGTGATGAAATCACATGGGGCAGCATCCTCACGGATCGCGGCAAGGCCGGCTATCACGGCTATTGGGGAGTTAACTTCTGGCGCGTCGATGAACATCTGCCGAGCGCGGATCTCGACTTTGCAACCTTCACCGCAAACATGCGTGACAAGGGTCTGAAAACCGTCCTCGATATCGTCGGCAACCATGGCACGCCCGCTTTCGGCCCCATGGACCAACCGGAGTTCGGCAAGCTGTTTGATGCCGATGGCAGCTTGATGGCGGATCATCAGAATCTGCCACACGAGCAACTCGATCCGACCAACAACCCCATGCATCGCTGGTATTTGCCGAGCGTCGAGTTGGCGCAGTTGAGTAATTTCGACGATCGCAATCCGGCCTTGATGGAATACATGGTCGGTGCGTATTCACAGTGGATCGATCAAGGTGCGGCGGCATTTCGCATCGATACCATCAAGTACATGTCGCATGACTTCTGGCGGACGTTTGCCGATCGCATTCGCGACAAACATCCCGGTTTCTACATGTTCGGCGAAGCCTTCGACTACGAGGCTGCGGCGATCGCGCCGTTCACGTGGAAAGAGAATGGCAGCATCAGCGTGCTGGACTTCCCGATGAAGCAGGCGATGGATGCCGTGTTCGCCAAGGGCGAAGGCTTTGAAGCGCTGGAGAAGGTGCTGTACCTGCAGCACAGTCCCTATGCCAACCCATATGACCTGACCACCTTCTACGACAACCATGACATGGCCCGCATGGATGCCACGGATGATGGCTTCATTGACGCACATCACTGGCTGTTCACCGCGCGCGGCATCCCTGTCGTGTACTACGGTTCCGAAATGGGCTTCATGCGAGGCACCGGAGAGCATGCGGGCAACCGCAATTACTTCGGCGTCGACGGTATCGCCACGGCACGCCAGCATCCGATCCATGCGGCGCTGGCGCGAATCGCCACGTTGCGCCGCGATACTCCGGCCCTACAGCGTGGCCTGCAGTTCAATCTGCGGATGCAAGACCGTCAAGCGGCTTTCTATCGCGTACTGCTGGACGGTGAGACGCAGCAAACAGCCCTGGTGCTCTTGAATGCGTCAGATGCCGAAGAGACCTTGACCCTGAGCGCCATGGTTGAACCCGGCGTGTGGACAGACGCATTCAGCGGTGAAACGATCAATCTCACCGACCAATTGCTGTTACCGGTACCTGCTCACGGTATCCGCGTATTGCTCAAGTACGGTGCTCTGCAAAATAGCGCACTGATCACTGCCCTGCGCGCTCAGCAGGCGCAACAAACCGTCCGGAAATAAGCCGGCAGACACAACGCATAAGACCGCTCTGAGGCGGTCTTATGCGTTGAATTTTCAGCCCTCAGGTTTATTTCTTCTTCAAGCCGGAATCCGCTCGCAATGCTTCGGCACGATCAGTCTTCTCCCACGAGAACGCTGTCGCCTTGATCGCCTTGCCATCTGCACCCTTGTAGCTGAAATCCGCTGGCTTGCGGCCGAAGTGACCATAGGCGGCAGTCTGCTGGTACATCGGATGGATCAGATCCAGCATCTGGATGATGCCGTAGGGACGCAGATCAAAGTGCTTGCGAATCAATTTTTCGATCTTCTCGTCAGCGATCTTGCCGGTACCGAACGTGGTTACTGAAATCGAGGTTGGCTCCGCCACCCCGATGGCGTAGCTGACTTGCACTTCACAGCGATCCGCCAAGCCAGCCGCTACCACGTTTTTCGCGACATAGCGCGCTGCATAGGCCGCGGACCGATCAACCTTTGACGGATCCTTGCCCGAGAACGCACCACCACCGTGGCGGGCCCAGCCACCGTAGGTATCGACAATGATCTTGCGGCCAGTCAGACCGCAGTCGCCCACCGGGCCACCGATCACGAACTTGCCAGTCGGATTGATGTGGAACTTGGTGCCCTTGTGCAACCATTTCTCAGGCAGTACCGGCTTGATGATTTCGGCACGCACAGCTTCAATCAGGTCTTTTTGCTTGATGCTTGGATCGTGCTGGGTAGACAGCACAACCGCATCAATGGCGACCGCCTTGCCATTCTCGTAGCGAAGCGTGACCTGCGACTTCGCATCCGGGCGAAGCCAAGGCAACTTGCCCTTCTTGCGGACCTTGGCTTGTTGCTCAACCAGACGATGCGACAAATGAATCGCCGCGGGCATGAAGTCCTTGGTTTCGTTGGTGGCGTAGCCAAACATCAAGCCTTGATCGCCCGCGCCCTGCTCTTCGGGCCGTTTTCGGTCCACACCTTGATTGATGTCGGGCGACTGCTTGCCGATCAGGTTGATGACACCACATGTCGCACCATCAAATCCGACATCCGACGAGTTGTAGCCAATATCCAGGATGACTTTGCGGGTCAGTGCTTCGAGATCAATCCAAGCTTCCGTGGTGATCTCACCTGCCACGATGGCGACACCCGTTTTGACCAAGGTCTCGCACGCTACGCGAGCACGTTTGTCTTGGGTCAGGATGGCATCCAACACGGCGTCGGAAATCTGATCGGCAACTTTGTCCGGATGACCTTCTGAGACCGATTCGGAGGTGAACAGGGTGCTGCTCATCGCTGTCTATCCTTTAATTCGGATGGAGGGATAAATGGGGCCGGAATCATACACGCGAGTGATGACGTTTGCATGCGATGTCGCGCAGCGCGCCAGCGAGCAGCGATGCAAACAGCGAGCACCATGCACCTGACGAACGGTCGCCAGCACCGTTCGTCGGCCCAAAGCTAAAATGTCTCAATCGGGGTGCGAGGTTTTCCGCTGTCGACTCAGAAATATAGGTGTGAGTCGTCCCCCCTGGCGGCTCGCGACTCCAACGCGGAAGGCAGGACGTCGTCTTACCGTGGTGAGAACTCGCTCGCTGAGCCGGGATCCCCCAAGCCCGGCTCTTTTTTTCCCGCTGTCTCAACGCTGTCCTCCAGCGCCGACACCACGGCACCCGAGTTGTTCTCCGCAGGTCCGTGTCATCCGCTTTCGGGAACCCGACGGCTTCGGCCAAACGAATTGCCATCCTCACCGAACGGGCGTGAATCCCCAAGTTGAAGCGCACTACCAGGTCGGACCTTGCCGATACGATCCGAACGCAACAATTCGCGCATTCCAACCCGAAGCGCAATAACCACGTGAACTTCATCAAGCAACGCCGGGCTATCAATCAGACATTGCTCGAAGCTGGCCAATGCCTGTTCATCCAGCTTTCCGTCGAGATAGGCAAGAATCCATTCCTGTTCCGAGCGCCGCGCGCTCATGACTCGATTTCGTCTTGACGTTGATGCATCGGCAAATACTGCAGCAGCAGCTGTTTCAAGCGATGTCGTGCACGCGACAAGACCTTGTCAAATTGGTCACTGTTGAGCTGAAACTCGGCACACAGCGATAGCTTGTCTTGATCCTGAAGATAGTGACGCATCAGCAACTCACGATCACGCGGCACATCCAACTCGTCCAGCAACTGCATCACCGCGCAGCGCAATTGCTCGCGCGCCAATTGCAGGTAGGGATTGGCGCTGTCGTCGAGTATTTGATCAAGCTGCACGACATCCGCCGTGGGCAAGCGGTGACTCTCTTTGCGGTAATGCGAAACGGCAAGGTAGAGCGCGGTGCGGTGGATAAATGCGGAGAGCCGATCAGGCTGCTCAATGGACTCCTGACGCAGCCGAAGCAGCACTGTCTGGAAAGTCTCCTGAAACACGTCCTGCACCAACTCAGGGTCTTTGATCCGGCGCTCCAACACCAGTTTCAATCCCCGCCCAAAGCGCCGCACAAGCTCCGCTTCAGCACTGCGATCACCATGCCGAATACGCCGCACCAGCCCTGGATTCGAGCCCTCCCCGGGGGTGTGCGTCTCATGGCTATCGTTTGGAATTTTATCTTGCATGTCACTCTGGGCCAAGAATGCCTCGCGATCATAGAGACACACTAGAACTTTAGCTATCCGTCATATTCCGGTGATTGTAATACCGTGACCCAGTCGACAGGTTCAGACGCACTACCAAGGCGCCAATTGACGCCCGAATAGTGTGGGGCTCGGATGCGCCGCCTGCGAACCTATCGCGCAAGTGATTGATTCATAGACATGCGCGCGGAGATGCGGCGAACTCGAGCGCTGGAAGGCGCGCCCGCATGCGCTTACTCAAACAAGTCGTGGGCATGAACGTGTATCGAAACTCTGGGCGATGTCGCGTGCCGTTTGCATCGGACCAAACAGATTCATGCAGGTCGGAATGTCATAGCCACTTTGCACGCCGCAACGCGATGAATAGAGTCAGACACACCGATAAAGTCACTGCAATCAGGGTTGGATAGCCCAAGGCTGCGGACAACTCCGGCATGCCACGAAAGTTCATCCCATACCAACTGGTCAACAACGTGGGCGCCGCCAACAGCGCCGCCCATCCGGCGAGGCGCTTCACGACCTCACCTTGCGCGACGGTCACCAGCGATAAATTAACCGAAAGCGCGGCGCCCACCATTTCCCGCAATGTATCGGTCGCCTCATTGACCCGAACGGCGTGGTCAAACACGTCACGAAAATACAAACGGGATTGGTCGTGGATCAACTCCGGATGCAGACGCACCAACTGACTGAGGATGTCCTGCATCGGCGCAACGGCAAGCCGCATGCGCGCCAACTCGCCCTTCAAGTCATAGAGTCGCCGAATCGTTTCGCGCTTGAAAGATTCATCGAAAATGTCGCGCTCCAAATCATCCAGCACCTGTTGAAACTCCCCCACGATAGGGAGGTAGTTGTCGACAATAAAATCCAGCACCGCATACAGGGCATAGCTCGGACCCATCGCAAGTCGCTCAGGCTCGCGTTCACAACGAGTACGTGGTGCCGCATAACTCAGCGATGCGCCATGCCTGACTGTTACCAGGAATCGCTTACCCAAGAACACGTGGGTTTCCCCAAAAACGATCCGCTGACCGACGCGCTGCGCGGTGTGCACGGCAAGAAACAGGCTGTCGCCGTATTGCTCGATCTTGGGACGCTGGTGCGCATGGTGCGCATCTTCGATGGCCAGTTCATGCAATCCGAACTCTTCTCGAAGGGCCATCAGCAGCGGCTCGTCCGGCTCATGCAGCCCCAGCCAGACAAAACCCTCAGGCTTTGCCAGCACATCACTGATTTCTTCCACGGTGATGCTACGTCGACCCGCTTTGGCATCATAGACCGCGCAATTCACCACACTCGATAGTTCTGGCGCGCTCATCGATTTCCTTCCTGGCGGACAGGCGTGATTATCAACGACTCGCGCCGTGCGTGCCGGCGGAAAATGGCCCGCTTTCCTTGCCGGCAAAGCGGGCCTGCGCAGGGCAGCGCGTTTGACCTTGTTACCGACGACGTATCGGCAACGGAACCGTGTTCAGGGATAGTTTCGCCCGTTGATGGTGGCTTCAATCAATTCAGAGATGCCCTGGTCCTGGGTCACTTGTGGAGGAACGGCAAAGCCCCCAGTGGTCGTCACCGTCGTTGTGGTCTCGTACTCGGAACGAACCGGGCCGACGCTGGAGTGCGCCCATTGAATTGCCCGACCGTCGGTCACCGTCCTGACAGTGAAACCTGCAGCAGACACACTGCTCTCGATTTTCAACGTCGTATCAAACTTGCAGGCATTGCTGAAGCTGCCTGCGGGGGCGCTGGCGTTTTCGGTACCGATGCGTTTGGGCACTTCATGCACATTGATGTCGGCGGTGACGGCGACGCCTTGCGCGGTGTAGCGCGCACGGATCACGTAATCCAAGGTATCGGTATAGCCAACTGGCGTCGATCGCGGAATTTCAACCGGCGGTATGTACTCGAAGGTGCCATTCGCCTGCACTTCCGGAATATAGCCTTCGCCGCCATGGTAAATGCGATGGGTGGCGGTTTGTTCCACGTACTCCTTGGTCACGCCCTGCGTACTACCGTCGGTGGGGCGATCTTCCAGCACGAACACTGGGTGGCCATTGAAGATGGACGTTCCGGCGACGCGTTGCTCTGTACCTGTGGTCTCGCCAACGTCACGAATAACGGTGCGATTGCCGAGCGCCAGTGGTGGGAAGCACTCATCCGTCCCAGCGCCGGGTGGTGGCGTGGTGGTTGTCACGGTGCGGCATTGCGATACTGCATTGCCATACTCGGCTCGGGAGATGGTTTTGGTCTGGCTTACCGAGCCAATCACGTAGCTGAACTGCCCACTGCCGCCATTGGCGAAACTCAGGGTAGCGGTTCCCACTTCTGGCGTACTCGTCGTTGCGGGCTGACCGTTGATCAGATGGTAAGGCGTGCCGGTTGCGCCCTGATAGATTTTTCCACGGAACACACCATCGCCTTCACGCGTGGTCACCGCCTGCAACCAGATGGGTTTGCGATCACTGCCGTAGGTGTACCAGGTGGCGACGGCCATGCTGCCGACGTGATTGATCTGCAATCCCCACCCACTTTG
This sequence comes from Lysobacterales bacterium, assembly GCA_016718605.1. Classification (GTDB taxonomy): domain Bacteria; phylum Pseudomonadota; class Gammaproteobacteria; order Xanthomonadales; family Xanthomonadaceae; genus Aquimonas. Next base: position 397,609 of record JADKCY010000002.1, read on the forward strand.
CGTCGGGTCCCACCACATGGCGGTGTAGTTCGTGAAGCCGCTGATCGGTGCCGTGCTTGGCGAACACACCAAATCTTCATTTCCCCAGTCGAAACGGGTCAGCGACTTGCTTTGTTGGTGCCCACTGACGGTGTAGTCGAACGTCAAACTGTTGAAGTCGGGAAAGCGAAAGGTCGCGGTTCCAACTCGCGTGCCGGGATCCGAGGCTTGGCCATTGATTTGCGCATACGGCACGCCAGTAAAACTGTACACATCGCCAGCATAGCTGCCATCTGCTTGTTTGATCGCGCCGGACATGATGTACCACGTCGCCTTGCCGTCGTCGCCGTAGGTGAACCACGATGGCACCAGAAGGTTGCCCTGGTCGACCAGATAGACGCCCCAACCAGATTCGTCTGGACGCCACCACGCGCCGGTGTAGTCATCCACCGCTGAAGCCAGCGTAGGCAGCAGGGCTAGCACTGCTGCGGCGACTCGAAAACGCGATCTTGACAAGCAATTGACACGACGCATGTGCAGTTCCCCTGAGCAGTTTGCAGGGCATACCTTGCAATGCGAGTCAGAGGCTCACCATCCCCCGATCAGGGGGTGGCAGCACACGCAAGGACAGGTCGACCGCCTGCACATGCTTGGTAAGACTGCCAACCGAAATGAAATCCACGCCGGTCGCGCCAATGCGCGACACATCGGCCAACGCCACGCCACCGGAAACCTCCAGCGGCACTCGCCCGGCAGTCAATGTGACGGCTTCGCACATCTCCGATTCGTCAAACTCATCCAGCAAAACACGATCAACACGCGAATCAATGGCCTGCAGCAACTCCTGCAGCGATTCGACCTCGACAATGATTGGCAGACCGGGATGCAACGCTTTCGCCTGCGTGACGACGGCGGCAATCGAACCGGCCGCAGCAATGTGATTTTCCTTCACCATCACCGCATCAAACAACCCGACGCGATGGTTGATCCCGCCACCAACACGCACAGCGTATTTCTGCGCAAGACGCAAACCCGGCAACGTCTTCCGCGTGTCGAGCACCCGTGTGTGCATGCCCTGCAGCGCAGCCACATACTGCGCTGTCGTGGTCGCCGTGGCGGAGAGTGTCTGCAGGAAATTCAGTGCCGTACGCTCGGCAGAAACCAGCGCACGACTTCGGCCACGCAGGCGACAAATCAGACTCCCTGCGGTGACGCTCGCACCTTCCTGAACCTGCCATTCGATCTGAATTGCGGGATCAAGCACGAGAAAACAGGCATCGAACCATGGCCGTCCGGCGATTACCGCATTCGACTTGCAACGCAATTCGGCAACGGCCGGCCGATCTGGCAACAGCGCCGCCGTGACATCACCCAACCCCAAGTCTTCCTCCAGCGCGCGCTGCACATCCAGAGCAACTCGCGCCGATTCCCGCGCAGTCAGTGTGATTAGCTCGCTCAAGGACAACTCAGAGCCCAAGCAGATCCAATTCGATGGCCTCTTCGATCAGCAGCACGGGAATACCATCGTCAATCCGATAGGCACGCTTGCCATCGGCCGTGACCAGCGCCTCGCTGACGGTCTGGCTCAGTGCCGCGCCATCGTGCTGCTTGACACTGCCTGCGGCGATCGCCGCATTGAGCGTATCGAGCCGTTCGCGCGGCAGCATCTGCAAGGGTTGGCGGCTGAGCGGACAGCACAGGATGTCGAGCAGACGTTTATCGATTGGCATGGGGTGCGTCCTTCTCTGCAATCGGCGGATTGTCGCAATCGTCCGTACGCAATGCAAAGCACACTGTAGCGAGGACGTCGGCGCGCAAGCCGACTAGACTATGCGCCCGACTCAGCCGCAAGGGCATCAGCGTGGCCACATCCACTGTCGCACCGCGCGTAGGCGTGGTGATGGGTTCGCGATCCGACTGGGAAACGATGCAACACGCCGTGCAGCGTCTGGAAGCGCTTGGTGTGCCGCATGAGGTGCAGGTGGTTTCCGCACATCGCACGCCGGATCTGCTGTTTGCCTACGCTGAATCGGCCCAGGCACGCGGACTGCGCGCCATCATTGCGGGTGCGGGAGGTGCGGCACATTTACCCGGCATGATCGCCGCGAAAACCACCGTGCCGGTGCTCGGTGTCCCGGTGCAATCCAAGGCCCTCAACGGACTCGATTCACTGCTGTCCATCGTGCAGATGCCCGCCGGCATTCCAGTAGCGACCTTTGCTATCGGTCAGGCAGGTGCCGCCAATGCGGGTCTGTTCGCTGCTGCCATGCTTGCCGCCGACGATGCGCAGATTGCCGCCGCGCTGGCCGCGTTCCGCAAACGGCAGACCGAGGACGTTCTGGCACATGCGGATCCTCGCCTGCCCTTGGGTGGCGCATGAGCGCTCGCGAACTGGTCCGCGTCGGCATTCTGGGCGGCGGGCAATTGGCGCGCATGCTGGCGCTCGCGGGCGCACCGCTGGGTGCAAAGTTCCTGATGCTGGATACCGATGCGAACGCCTGTGGCGGGCAAGTCGCCGCCCTGATGCATGCCGATTATCGTGACCATGATGCCCTCGCCCGCTTCGCCAACCAGGTCGACTTTGCGACCTTCGATTTTGAAAACGTGCCCGCCGACAGCGCGCATTGGCTGGCCGAACGCATTCCGGTGTACCCCAATCCCCGCGCATTGGCCGTAGCGCAGGATCGCTTGGCCGAAAAAACCCTGTTCCAATCCTTGGGCATTGGCACGCCCGCCTTCCGCGCGGTCGATACACTGGCCGAGTTGCGCGCGGCAGTGAGCGAGATCGGCGTACCCAGCATCCTCAAGACCCGACGTTTGGGTTACGACGGCAAAGGTCAGTACCGCCTGCGCAACGTAGAGGACGTGGACGCCGCATGGGTGGCGCTGTCGGGCGGACGGGATTCAGCGAGCCTGATTCTGGAGAGTTTTGTGCGCTTTCAGCGCGAACTGTCGGTGATCGCGGTGCGCTCGCGCAGTGGCGAGTTCCGCCACTGGCCCTTGACCCGCAACTGGCATCACGAGGGCGTGTTGTCACTCAGTCTGGCGCCCGCTTCGGTGACCGATACGATGACTGCCGAGGCGCTCAACTATGCCAAGGCGGTGGCCGATCAACTCGACTACGTTGGCGTGTTTGCACTGGAGTTGTTCGAGGTCGACGGTCGTCTGCTAGCCAACGAAATGGCACCGCGCGTGCACAACTCGGGGCACTGGACGATCGAAGGTGCCGAATGCAGCCAGTTCGAAAACCACCTGCGCGCCGTGATGGGTTTACCACTGGGTGACACCGCCGCACGCGGCTACAGTGCCATGCTCAACTGGATCGGGGATCTGCCGGACGAGCAGGCAGCGCTTGCCATCCCGGGTGTGCATTGGCATGACTATGGAAAATCCTCGCGCCCGGGTCGCAAGGTGGGCCACGCCACCGTTTGCGGACACGATCCCGACCAGCTGCAAAGTCGACTTCAGCGTTTGGGTGTCGCATTGGATCGAGAGACTCAAGTTGCGCCTGCCCTTGGCGTGATGCGCTCCAGTCGCATTGCCTGAGCCTACCCACTTACCCGCAGACATTCCCAGGATTTGGCACTAATGCAGACAACTGAAGCCAACCCGCTCCGAACCTACTTCGACAACAATCCCGGACGGTTGATGTCGAAGTGGGATCACTACCTCGATGTGTACCATCGCCACTTTGCCCGTTTTCGCGGACGCGCTTGCACCATCGTCGAGTTCGGCGTGTTCCATGGCGGTTCGTTGCAGATGTGGCGCGACTACTTTGGCCCGCAGTGTCGCGTGGTTGGCGTGGACATCAACCCAAGACTGATCGAGCTTGGCGAGCCTGGCATCGAGATATTCATTGGCGATCAAGCCAATCGGCAATTCCTGCGCGAATTGGCCACCAAGGTCGGCCCGATCGACATCTTGCTCGATGATGGCGGCCACCAGATGAACCAGCAAATTGCCACAATCGAAGAACTTTACAGCCATGTAAAACCCGACGGTGTGATTCTCGTTGAAGACACGCACACCAGCTACTGGCGCAGCCATGGTGGCGGCCTGAGATCAACCTATACCTTCATGGAGTTCGCCAAGCGCTTGGTTGATGAACTGAATGCCTGGCATAGCCGGGACACGCACAGCTTTCCCGTTGGCCCGTTCACGCAAACAACGCAATCCATGCATTTCTACGACAGTGTCGTGGTGATCGAAAAAGGCCCCACCCGCAGCCGCATGAGCGCCAAAGTGGCGTGCCGAGTTTCGACCCCAATCGATTGGTCAACGAAACCCTTCCCAGTCGATGATTGCGTTGTAACTTGCGGGCGATCAGCGTTGCTCGACGCGCACCAACCGCATTTCGAAAGCATCCTCGCCTTCTTCGCGTTGCAGCACACGAACAGGCGTGGGAATACCGAGCTCGCGACTGATCCACACGGTGGTATCTTTCTGGTGCTCGCCTTCGCCGCGGTTGTACGTCAGTGGCTGCGCGCGAAAACGCCCGGCAGGCACATCCACCACTTCTTCGGCGCGCGCAATATAGGCCACCGCTTTGGCCTTGCCGCGCTCGACCAGGTGATAGCGCAGCCCTACTCCGGCGGCAATGCCTGCGCCAGCTTCGCGGCTGACCAGCAGATTCAGTGCCTGTCCACTGACACTGTCCTCTTGCAGCGTGACGGGGCCACGCTGATCGGATTTGACATCGCCGCTCCAACGAACTTCCCGGCGCGTCCAGTCAAAGTGGGTCTCGATGACTTTGCGCTTGAACACCACGCCGCCTTCGCTGTGCGCGGACAGCGCAATGAGGCGGTCACCATCTTCGCGCAACAGCGTGGACTGCTGCATCTCAAAACCCGCCATGCGTGCCAAACCGGAAGTGCCACGCACATTCATGTCGTACCGCCACTGGCCAGGACCTGCCGAAGACAGTTGCAGACTGGCTTCGCCTTGCGCTTTGCCGCCTTCGAACACTTGGTAGTAGGCAGTAAAGGGCTCCAGCGTGGCCGCTGGCGTCGCTCCGGTCATCAGTGCACCCAGCCAAAAAATCACACCACGCATTGCGGATCACCTGTTCGAAGTTGACCGTCATGGTCCAGCCACAACGGTGTGGCGAGTGTGTTGTCGCCGAACTGAATGGCCGCTGGCGAGCAACGCAGATCGCCTTTTACCCAAGCGGATAACACGGCTACCAACAAGCGTCGCTCGACGCTGCGTACGCGGGCTTCCAGCGTTGCCGGATCATCCTCGACACGGATACCGACGTGCACCTGGGCGATGATCGGACCGTCATCCAGTTCGGCGGTCACCAGATGCACGCTCGCACCGTGGCTGCGATCACCCGCATCCAGTGCCGCACGATGGGTATGCAGGCCGCGATGCTTGGGCAGCAGCGAAGGATGCAGGTTGATCATGCGACCGGCGAAGCGCCGCGTGCTGGCCGCTTCGATGATGCGCATGTAGCCCGCACAGATCACCAGATCGGGCTGCGATTCCGCCACCCGCGCGAATAGTGCTGCATCGTGCGCAGCGCGATTGGCAAAGCCCTTCGGCGACAGCGCACAGACCGGCATGCCGGCGCGCAAGGCGTGCTCCAGCGCGGCCGCAGCGGGCTTGTCGGAAAACAGCCCGACAAACTGCACGGGCAACTGCCCTACGCGCTGTGCTTCGATCAGTGCATGCAGCGTGCTACCGGCACCCGATGCCAGCACGGCCACGCGCGGCAATGCGTCCTGCATGTCAGCGGATATGGACGCGGTGCTCACCGCTGGCTCGCACCACGCGTCCAATCTCCCAATGCGCCAACCCCAGCCCGCGCAAATCGGCGGATATCGCAGCAACGGCGGCCTCCGGCACGATCAGGGTGTAGCCAATGCCGCAATTAAAGGTGCGCCACATCTCACGTTGCGCCACCGCGCCTTCGCGCTGCAGCCAATCGAACAGCGGTGGCAACGGCCAAGTGCTGCTGTCGATGTCCAGACCCAAGCCATCCGGAATGACACGAATGATGTTCTCGTCCAAGCCGCCGCCGGTGATGTGCGCCATCGCATGGATGCCCTGCGGCTGCGCGCCCGGATTGTGCGCGGCGAGCAACTGCAGGACGGGTTTGACATAGATGACGGTGGGCGCCATCAGCGCATCGGCCAATGCGACCCCGCCGATATCGAGATCAAACGGCCGACCGGCGCGATCCACAATCCGCCGAATCAAGGAATAGCCGTTCGAGTGCGCGCCGCTCGACGCAATGCCGAGGATAACATTGCCTTCGCGAACGGCGCTGCCATCCAGTACAGCGGATTTTTCCACCGCGCCAACGCAAAATCCCGCCAGATCGTATTCGCCCGGCGAATACATGTCGGGCATCTCGGCGGTTTCGCCACCGATCAGCGCGCAACCCGCCAGTTCACAGCCCTTGGCGATGCCGGAGATGACACTGACCGTGGTGTCGACATCGAGTTTACCGGTGGCGAAATAGTCGAGAAAAAACAGCGACTCGGCACCCTGTACCAGCACATCGTTGACGCACATGCCGACCAGATCGATGCCGATGCTGTCGTGCCGGTTCAACTGCTGGGCCAGCTTCAGCTTGGTACCGACGCCGTCGGTGCCGGACACCAGCACCGGCTCGCGATATTTGCCCGCCAGATTGAACAGGGCACCGAATCCGCCCAGCCCGCCCATCACCTCGGGGCGTGTGGTGCGCTTCACCAAGGGTCCAATCCGGCGCACCAGTTCATTGCCCGCATCGATATCGACACCGGCATCGCGATAGGTCAGGGAAGTGGGAGCAGTCACGACGGCGCACCAAACAAAGGGGCGCGAATGATAGCAGGGCGGTTAAACTCAGGGCCTTCGCCACGCTGGAAATCCCCCGTGCCGCACATGCCCAACCTCACATTCCTCCCGCCTGCGGCATCGCCGCGTCGCGTCCTGCTGTCATTGTTCGCTGTTGTCTTGCTGCTGCTGGCGAGTCTTGGTGCCCGCGCACAGAGCATCGATTTGTACGAGGGTGAAACGCCCGTCGAAGACCAGTCGGAAGCCGCGCGTGCAGCGGCACTGCCGCGCGCTCTGGCAAATGTCGCGATCAAGCTGAGCGGCGATCCGCAAGCCGCGCAGAATGCGGCCATTGCGGCGTCCCTGGGGCAAGCTGCGCAGTGGATGCTGGACTACCGCTATCGCGAGGAAGCCCGGGTTGAAAACGGTGTTTCCTTGCGCACCCTGTCGCTAATTGCACGCTTTCAGCCAGAGCCAGTGGACGCTTGGTTGCGCGACTCAGGCCTGGTGTTGTGGTCATCGCCCCGTCCAGCCATCACCGTATGGCTCGGCATTGACGACGGTCGTGGGGCACGTCTGGTGGCTGAATCGCAAGCCCAGGCCGTAGTCGCGCTGACCCGCCGTGCGGCAGATCGTGGCATCGCCCTGCTCTATCCACTCCTCGATATCGAGGACCAGAGCGCCATCCAGGTGGATCAGGTGTGGCGCGAAGATCTAACCACCTTGCGCACTGCCAGTGAACGCTATGGCAATCGCGCAGTGCTGGCCGGACGCCTGCAGCGCAACGACAACGGCTGGTCGGCAAGCTGGCTGCTGCTTGACGCAGCCGACGCCGTGCAGCGTTGGTCGGATGCTGGTCCCGACGCCACGGCGCTGCTGGCGCGCGCGGGTGACGCCGCAGTGGATGCGATTGCCAAACGCTATGCCCGCACGGCCTTGATCGGGCAGCCGGGGCGCTATGCCATTGCGGTCAGCGATATTCGCTCCGCGCCTGATTTCGCCCGCCTGATGGCTCACCTGCGCAGCCTGGCGCTGGTCCGCGACATTCGCGTGAAGGGGACGCGCGATGGTGAACTCCAACTGGAACTCGACCTGGCCGCCGGACTGGAATCACTGAACGCCGCATTGGCGGTATCGCGTCAACTGCAACCGCTTGGCGCGCAGGACGATGCGGTCCCACGCTATCGCTGGCAGCCTTGAGTTGTCATAAAGGTCACGCACCATCGCAATGCGACGTCCACTGCGCGCGAATTGTTGCTGCACGCGATGAGGCGGCGGCAACCTGCCATCCATTTCAACGACCGACACTCGGGATTTCACGATGACTGACACGCAGAAATGGCAACTGCTGGCGCTGACCGTCGTGCTGTCAGCCTTCCTGTATTTGCTGGCGCCAGTGCTGACGCCATTTGCTGCGGCCGCCCTGTTCGCCTATCTCGGCGATCCGCTGGTGGATCGGCTGCAAACCTGTCGACTTTCGCGCACTGCTGCCGTCGCGGTGGTGTTTGCGCTGATGACCCTTGCGGTGGTTAGCGTGGTGCTATTGCTGATACCGATGTTGCAGAAGCAGATCGTCCACTTTGGCGAGCGTTTTCCGGTCTATCTGGCCTGGTTCGAGACTGTCGCCCTACCATGGTTGGAACAACAATCCGGCTTCGATCTTGATCGCCTGCAGGTCGGCAATCTGCTCGGCATGGTCAAGCAATACTGGCAGCAGGCCGGTTCGGCGGCGGCAACGGTGTTCGGCGGCCTCTCCCGCTCGGGCATGGCGGTATTGGAATTTGTCGCCAATCTCACCCTGATTCCGGTGGTGACCTTTTACCTGCTACGCGATTGGGACGGCATGGTAGCGCGGATTCGCGAACTGCTGCCGCGCGCCATCGAGCCTACCGTGGTGCGTCTCGCCAACGAATCCGACGCCGTGCTGGGCAGTTTTCTGCGCGGGCAGGTCAGCGTGATGCTGGCGCTGGGCACGATCTACACCCTTGGCTTGAGTCTGGTCGGCATCGACCTGGCGCTGCTGATTGGCATGCTCGCGGGCTTGGTCAGCTTTGTGCCCTATCTTGGCGTCATCGTCGGTTTTGGCGCGGGATTGATCGCCGCGCTGGTACAGCATGGCGATCTGTTCCATGTACTGCTGGTCGCAGGCGTGTTCGGCTTCGGTCAGATCATCGAAGGCTTCGTGCTGACACCGTGGCTGGTCGGCGACAAGATCGGCATGCATCCCGTCGCGGTGATCTTCGCCATCATGGCGGGCGGTCAGCTATTCGGCTTTCTGGGTGTGCTGCTGGCCCTGCCTGTTGCCGCCGTCATCATGGTGGTGCTGCGTTGGCTGCACGAGCGCTACACTCAGAGCAGTCTGTACGGAGCCGCGGAACGCGCGGTTGAGGACGCGCTTATCCACGAGGTGGCGAGGGCCGACGTCGCACCCAGCGCACTGACCGCGAGCGACGCACCTCAGGACGCTGCCGACAAGCCGCCCATCGCCAACGCATGAACACACCGCAGCTCCCGCTGGCCTTGCGCTCGCAACGGGCGTTCCGGCTGGATGACTTCATCGGCAATGCCGAACTCTGTGCCCTGCTGACGGCTACCGCCCATGGCGATTGCCAGAACGGTCTGTTTCTGCACGGCCCGCCAGACAGTGGCAAAACGCATTTGTTGCTGGCGACCATGGCGCTGGCCCGATCGGACCAGCGCACGGTGAACTACCTGCCGCTGCGCATACTCGCGCAAGCCGCTGAAACCACGCTCGACGCCACGGAAGGCCATGCCTTGCTGTGCATCGATGACGTCGACGCCATTGCTGGTCATCGCGCTACCGAAGAAGCCCTGTTCCGCCTGCACAACCGCGCCCACGATCACGGCGGCACCCTCATCTACAGTGCCAAGGCCGCACCACAGGCGCTGCCGCTGAGCCTGCCCGACCTGCGCTCGCGCCTGCAGCATGGGCTGCGATTTTCGCTAATGCCGCTGGACGATCAAGGTCGCCGCGACTGGCTTCGCCAAGCCGCCGCCGCGCGCGGCATGAGCATCGATGACGCGGTGCTCGACTACCTGTTCCGCCACTACCCCCGCGATCTCGATGGCTTGCTGCAAGTACTGGATCGACTGGACCGCGCCAGTCTGGCCGAACAACGCCGCATCACCGTGCCTTTCGTGCGTAGCGTCCTGTTGAACGACTGAGGTGCGCAGCACGCGCAGTCCGCGCGGCGGGATATCGCCTCGACGCGAACAGCGCTCGACGCGATGCGCTTTAGCGCTCAGCCCTTGCCGAGCTTGGCAACCAGTGCCTTCAGCACGGCCTGCGTTTCCGGGTGATACCAACCGTCGATAAAGGCGCCGATGTCCTGCGCAGCAGGCGCACTGATGGCGTCGAGCAAGCCACGGCGCGACATCCGCCGCGTCGTCAACATCGCCTGACGCGGCAGCGCCAGATGCGCCTGTAGCCACGCCAGCGCGTGCGGCACCACAGCATCAATTTCGCACAGCGCATCAACCATACCGATCTGCAAGGCGCGACTGGAATCGATCATCTCACCCGCCACCAGCAGACGCTCGCCGATGCGCTCACCCACCAGGCGCTTCAACGCGAACTGGATCGCCTCGGGCACGACCAGACCCACTTGCGTCTCGTTGAGACCGATTTTGAACTCACCCTTCTCGTTGCCGCGCGCCATCACCCGGTAGTCGCAAAACAGGCTGATCACCGCACCACCCGCCGGGCTATGCCCCGTCAACGCCGCCACCACTGGAACCGGCAAGCCTGCAAGGGTCGCGCAAACCCGCATGAACATACCCCAAGTGGCAATGACCCCCTCACGATCCAGCGTCAACAAGGTCGGCACATCCAGACCACCGGAAAACAAGCCGGGTGCGCCCGACAGAATCACCGCCTCGCAACCTTCATCCTGCGCACTCTCCAGCGCGGAATTCAGCGCTGTCAGCAGTTCCAGATTGAAGGCATTGGCTGGCGGCCGAGCCAGCTTGAGTTCGAGAATGCGGTCATAGCGGATGTGCTGAAGCATCGGAAACACCGTCAGTGGCGGAGCGGAACGGCATCATAACGTGAACATACGATGGCGTATGCATCACCCACCCAGACATCGATTCGCGGCTATGCCGTCGAATTTCGGGGGACCAACCTGACAGTGGGTGACATGGACGGCGTCTGGCTTCACCTGAATGTCATGCAGAACGGCAGCACGGGGGCTTGAACATCGACACCAACTGGGTGAGATACCCACCGCGCCTTGGGTAGATCGCTTTCGATGATGCAAAAAGCCCGATCTCCTTGGTTTCAATAAACCCCTCAGCCGCTTTGAACGTGCCGAAAACATGGTCCCAGACCAGCAGGGCATTGCCGAAATTGCTGTTTGCCTCCGCGGGTTCCGTGGCGTGATGCCAGCGATGCGCCTCGGGGGTGCTGAACACCCAGTTCAGCCAGCCATGCTGCAATCCGATGTTGGCATGCTGCAACAACACGACCGGCTGCGAAATAGCGAGGTAACCGACAATGGCTTCGGGCGAGACGCCCAACAGCATTACCGGCAGCACCGCCACCGTGAAGTTCAGAACATAGTTGATCGGGTGAAAGCGCAAGCCATTGAGGAAATACAAACGCTCGCTACTGTGGTGCATTGCGTGCAGCCACCAGAGCGGCTCCAGCTGGTGGTGCAGACGATGCGACCAATATTTGCCAAGTTCGACTAACAGTAGGACCACGACAATTTGCAGCCAGAGCGCAACGCCAGCAAGCACGGGCTGCACATTGAGGCTCGAATACAAAGCGACCACGGCAAGAGGCGCCAGCACCTTCAGCAACGGGTCCACCACGCCCACGATGACAACTGCGCTAGCCACATCCGTTTGCAAATCACCCCGATCCTGCCGCCACTCCTTTCGATAGGGCTGCCGGCGCTCCAGCCACCACGCCGACGCCAGCGTGAACACTGATACCGCCGTGACGGCGAGCTCGGTCTGCAGACCTAATCGCAATGCCAGCAAATACATCGCCAGCGAAACAAAGACCAGAATCAATACGAGATATCGTTGAATCCACGCCATTTCATGCTCCCGCTAACTCTAGTGAAATCAGTCCCGCGCCGATGCCGGTTCGCCCAGAAGCCACATCCAGCGAACCCGACTTCTGGGACACAGCGCTACCGAGACCGATTCGGACGCATTTGGTTCACCCCAAAGTGGTGGTAGATCTAGTTCATATCGGCACTATCGCAAGGTCGCCAGTCCGGCTCCAGGAGCACCAATCGCCGACGCGAAGGATTGGCGAGCGTGGCATGTTCGCCGCACGGCCGCAGAGCGCATCTCGATACCCTGATTGCATTGCATCGCCCAAGTGGGGAGGCTCGGTATCCGCGAGAGCGTGACGGCGAGAACCTACGGAGCGCCTCTGCTCGCTGAAAACCATCGCCCCAGGACTGCTTGGCGGTCAATGAGTCGTGCACTGGACACCCCTAGACGAGGCACGCCAGCTTGCATCGCAATGATTTTCAAAGACACACGGCACAAGAAGCAAGAAGGGACGATCAATGACCGTCCCTCTTGGTGAGGCGCTCTGCCGCACGTCTTTTAAGATAGGGTGTTGAATCACCCTGCCCTGTCGCCTCAGCGGCGACGCATCAGCAAAATCGTCCCCAGCAAGGACACACCCGCCAGCAATGCAATCAGACCCGTGTTGTCGAGCGCAGGAATAACGTCTGGTTGCGGCACTGGCGGCGGCAAGGCGGGGCCAACGCTCGCACCTTGGATATCGTAGGTGAACGGACCACAGACGACGCCCGGAGTATTCGCCACACCTGACACGATCATGACCACATCGGCACCCGCAGGCGCGGCAAAGGTCTCGGTAAAGGCCGCCGACGAACCAAACGACCAGATGTAGTTGTCACAAATGCTGGCCGGGTTGAACGGCGCAGTGTGGAACGTCACGAAGACTCCCGAACCACAGGTTGCGGGATCGAAAGTTGCCGTGATCGAACCACCCGACTCCACGGTCATCGGCACTTCGATGTACTGGAAGTCACCGGAACTGAAGGTTGAGCAGGCGTCGCCCGGCGTTCCCGACCGGAAGAAGCGCGGATTCATCAGCGACTCTGTGCCAACAAAGCTACCGCTACCGACCACTGCCGTGGGTGCAAATCCGGCAAAGCTCGACGTCTGTTCTGCACCAGTATCATTTGCAGCATTCTGAGCAACACCCGCGCCGGGCAACATTGCCAAGAGCGCCAATGCCACACAAGCAACTGTCTTCATTTTGTCGATCCCCTCGCGAAAAATTTAGTGAATGCCGCGTAAACGTATTCAGCATAACAGACTTTCTGCCAACTGCTTCACGCAACTTCTTGACTTGATCACCATCGGCTTTACCAGAGCGCCCTGCGAGACAAAGACCTGCCCCCCCCCCAAGCTTGTACCGCGTCATCGCGAACCGTTAGCAGGCTGCACCGCGCCTCTGCATTCACTTTTCTGGCACCTTCGACCGACTTCACGCTCAAAAGCCCTGTGCTTTCAGCAAGGCCATTTCATAGTCGGCATCGTCCACCAGCCGCTCCCAGCCTGGGAACCGCCCAAGCCCCAGCACGCGGGCCATGGAAAGCAGCAGGCTCTGCCCCGCCACCGGGCGATCCGGCTCCAGACGATAGATCGGGTCGGCGAACGCGGTTTCCGGGTCCACGAAAGTCCAACCCTGCGCCTTCAGCGCCGATAACACCTCATCCAGCCACAGCGCGTTGATCAGGTTGTGATGCAACAGCAGCATCTGCGGAATGTCGCGTCCTTGCAGTTGCTGCGCCAGCGCGCGATAGGCGGCAGCACGTTGCAGCACATGCGCGATGTACTGCACCTTGATCGGCTGCACATCGGCATCGGGATGCGCGAGCAGGATCTGCACCAGCAACGCGTTGAAACGCCAGTCGCTGGTATCGAGCGTCACGTAGGCATTGCGATATCCCTGCGCCTTCAGCAAGGCACGCATGCCATCGCGCTTTTCCGGCGTGTTGCCTTCGCGCAAGTAGGTGAAACGAAACCAGCGGCGATAGCCAGGCAGGTCGCGGATGACTGCATCGCAATCCAGCACTTCCTGCTGATAGGCGGCAAGCGTGGTCGCCGCACTATTGAGGTCCAGATGACTCATGGTGTGGTTGCCGATGACATGCCCCGCCTCGCCCCACGCACGAGCCAAGGCCAAGCCCGCAGGCTGGTTCGCCCCGTTATTGGCCGTCACAAACAAGATGGCCTTCGCCTGATGGCGCGCCAAGGCCGCAAGCAAGGCGGTATTGCGCCCCGCCGCCGACAGAATCGGCGTGTCGTGCAGATGCGGACCGTCATCAAAACTCAGCGCCAGCGTTTGTGCCGCAACGGAAGGTGCGGTGAAGCCCAGCGAAATCGCCAGCGCACACGAGAATGAAAACAGCGCTTCAGTCAGTCGACGGCCCATGAACCTGCCCTTGGATGGATCGATGGACGTGACGCGCTCCGGGATTCGTGGAGACCGTTTGGCTTAACTCATGTCGCCGCCATGGCAACCTGACCGGCGCGTTGATCATTGTAGTTTGCCTCAGCTTGTGCAGGTGAGATGTAGCCGATGGGTTCGAGTGGTTGGTGGTGGTGGTTGAACCAAGACACCCATTCCAGTGTTGCCATCTCGACCGCCTCACGGATTGGCCAGGACGGGCGATGGATGACTTCGGTCTCCTACAACCCATTGATCGTCTGAGCCGGTGCGTTGTCGTCGCTGTCTCCTTATGCTACCCACCGAGGGCTGGATCCCTGCCTGCACCAGCCATTCTGCTGAACTACAGGCCACCGCGACCTCAGCCTCACAGTGCTTCCAGCAGCACTCCCAATTGCCGTTTCAGCCCTGCGCCGTGAGTGCGCAGCCATTGGCGTTGCAGTCGCCAATCCGGCAGGCGTTGGCCGACCTCGTGCCAGAAGGCGGGGGAGTGGTTGCGTTGCACGAGGTGGCAGAGTTCGTGGACGAGGACGTACTCGTACACGCGTGGCGGGGCGAGGATTAGGCTGAGGTCAAGCGACAGGCCGTTGCGTCCGCTGAGTGAGCCCCACAGGCTGGACAGTGGCCGGATGCGGACCTGGCTGGGGGCGTGGACGAAGCCGGGCAAATAGTGTGGCAACCAGCGACCAAGATCGGCGCGTGCTTCGGCGTGCAGGAATTCGGCGATCACTTTCTGGACGCGGGCCAACGTGGCGGCGTGCGGCACCAACAGCTGCCAATCGGCCTCATCGCGCTGCACGGCCAGATGCAAACCGGGCTGCCAGCGCAGGATGATGGTCTCGCCACGCAATGGCAGGGACAAATCCTGCCCCCAGCGTAGCGCGGCATCCGACGGGGGTGCGGACTGGTGCTTGCACCATTGGGTCAACAACCAACCACGATGCTGCTCTAGAAACTGCCGCACCATGGTCTCCGAGGTGCCTGGCGGCAGGGTAAGGCGCGCACCGCGTTCGCTGACCGATAGCTTCACACGCACGGCGCGTGGATCGATGACCTGCAGCAGTTCGATGTCGCGACCATCCGGCAGGCGCAGCGCGCGGGTCTGCTTCTGCACGCTGGTGCGACGTGTGAGGCGGCGCGCCGCGGTGTTCATGCTTCCCACAACACCTGCAGCACGTCGTCGCCGTAGCGCTCCAGTTTGCGCACGCCGACGCCGCTGACTTCCGCCAATTCATCGAGGTCTTCGGGTGCGGCTTCGGCAATGGCACGCAGGGTGCTGTCGTGAAAGATCACATAAGGCGGCACGCCTTGCGCTTTGGCAAGCCGCAAACGCAGATCGCGAAGGGCGACGAAGCGCGCCTCGGTGTCAGCGTCGTCAAAGGTGGGCAAATGGCGCGGTTCGTTGCCACGTCGCGCCGTTTTGGCAAGACTCACCACCACGGCATCCTTGCGCATCCGTACAGCGGATTCGCCACGCAGGACAGCGCGTGCGCTATCGGTCAGTTGCAAGGCGCCGAACTGTTCGATGTCAACCTTCAATATGCCGGCCGCCACCAACTGCCGGAACACGCTGCGCCAGCGCAGGTCGTCGAAGTCCTTGCCGATGCCCCAGGTGGACAGGGATTGGTGCGCGAATTGGCGGATTCGCGCCGTGTCTGCGCCGCGCAGCACATCGATGACGTGGCCCGCGCCAAAGCGCTGACCAGTGCGATACACACAGGACAGCGCTTTCTGCGCGGCCACGCCGGCGTCCCAAGTTTCCGGTGGCTGCAGGCAGTTGTCGCAATTGCCACAGGGCTGCGGATACGTCTCACCAAAGCTCGCCAACAACACCTGACGGCGACAGCGCACGGTTTCGCAATAACCCAGCATGGCGTCGAGCTTGCGTCGCTCGACGCGCTTGCGTTCTTCCGGGGCTTCGGAACGCTGAATCATCTGCGCCTGATTGACCACATCGCCCAAGCCATAGCACAACCATGCCTCGGCGGGTTCGCCATCACGTCCGGCACGACCGGTTTCCTGGTAGTAGCCCTCCAATGAGCGCGGCAGGTCGACATGCGCGACAAAGCGCACATCCGGCTTGTCGATGCCCATGCCGAAGGCAATCGTCGCCACCATGACGATGCCGTCTTCGCGTAGAAAGCGTTGCAGATGCGTGCTGCGCTCCTTGGCGTCCATGCCCGCGTGATAGGGCAGCGCCGCAAAGCCCTGCGCGCGCAGTTCCAATGCGAGTTCGTCGACTTTTTTGCGGGTCATCGCGTAGACGATGCCGGTTTCGCCGCGATGCTGTTCCAGGAACACGCGCAGTTGCGCTTTGAGATTCTGCTTGTCGACCAATCGATAGCGAATGTTGGCGCGATCAAACGAGGTGACGAAGCGCTGCGCCTGCTGCAGTCCGAGTTGTTCGACGATCTCGCGTTGGGTTGGTGGATCGGCGGTGGCCGTCAGCGCGACACGCGGCACGTCGGGCCAGCGTTCGTGCAGGATTTTCAGCTCGCGGTACTCGCGGCGGAAATCATGCCCCCACTGCGACACGCAATGCGCCTCGTCAATCGCGAACAGGGCGACCCGGGCCTGCTCAAGGCGCCCCAGAAAACGCGGGGTCAACAGTCGCTCGGGCGCGACGTAGAGCAGATCCAACTCAGCGCGCATCAATTGCTGCTCGACGTTGGCCGCGTCCTCCGCACTCAGGCTGGAGTTGAGGTAAGCAGCGCGCACGCCAAGCTGCTTGAGTGCTTCCACCTGATCCTGCATCAAGGCGATCAGCGGCGAGACCACGATGCCCACGCCTTCGCGCAGCAAGGCCGGAATCTGATAGCACAGCGACTTGCCGCCGCCGGTGGGCATCAATACCAGGCAATCCTGTCCCGCGCAGAGCTGTTGGATGATCTGCTGCTGCGGCCCACGGAAGGCGTTGAAGCCGAACACGCGGCGGAGCAGATCGTGCGCAGGAGACGACGGCATTGCGAGAGTGTGAGGATCCAGAAGCAGGCCGCGCATTGTCGCGCACCGCATCCCCCAGCGGGTGAACTTCGCGGCACGGCGCCTGTCGCTGAAGCGACCTCGCGAGCGACAGACAGTCAACCGAGCGCGCTACACTTCGGTCATGCGAATCACGCCGTCCTCTCTGCTGAGTCTGCTACTGCTGAGCGCACTGCTCGCCGGGCTGCTGCGCGCGCCGTGCAGCGGCACTGCTATGGCGACCGCGGCGGCGCAGGCCAGCGCCGCACGCTCGGTGGACACGGAAGCACCCTGCCCCATGCACCGCATCAAGGCCGAGCGATTGGCGGCGGATATCGGTCGCTCGGTGCAGCCGCATGACTGCGATCACTCGGGGTCTGACACCTGCCACTGTCAGGCCGCCAGCCTGGCCTTGATCAATGGGCCGCCGATTGACCCGCCCACGCTGCGTCCGCAGCTGCCAAGCCCACCTCGACCGACCGTCGAGCTTGCACAAGTCGTCGAGCGCAGGCTGCGACCGCCCATCGCGAACACCTGATCGTCCGCCGGTGATGCCTCCGGCCCAAGGCACTGCGACTTGCCGCTGTCAACCGCCTTTGCCCAACGCCATGCCATCGAACACGGCGTCGGCGCAATCCAAGGATTTTCCATGACTGTCTCACCCGATATCTCGGCTTGGACGACGCGTGTGCGTCGTTTGGGCGTGCTCACGTTGCTGGGCTTGAGTGGCTGTACACACGTACCCAGCGCGCAGGACGCCATGGCGCCGCTGCGCGCAGAACTTTCCGAACGTCACCCGTCCGTCGCCATGACCTTGCCGGACCCTGCCGACGCGCTGCAGTCCAGGATCAGTGCATTGCCCGACCTCGCCACGGCCCGCGCCTTGGCACTGCGCAATGATCCGCAACTGCGTCAGGCCATCGTCGCCTTGGGTATCTCGGAAACCGCCTGGCGCGATGCGCATCGACCCGGCAATCCATCGATTGCCTGGCTTCGACATCGCGGGGACGGCGACTGGAATGGCACTCAGTGGAACCTGTCGCTGGGCATCACCGATCTGCTCCTGCTGCCACAGCGCACGCGCTTGCGTGAGCGCGAACGCGAACAGGCGCGTGCCACTCTGTTGGCGCAAGTCGCACGCACGCTGTCAGCGACCGATCGTGCTTGGTATGGCTGGGTGGGCGCGCAATTGGCCGCAGAGGCGTCGGAACTGCTGGCGGAAGCGGCGCAACTTTCCCTCGAACTGGCAGAACGCTTCCAGCAAGCAGGCAATCTGCCCCCCGTAGACCTGGCGATCTACCGCGCGGACGCTGCTCGCGCCAAGGTGGCAATGATCGATGCCAAGCAAATCGCGATTGAGTTCGGCCACGCGCTGCGAATCCAACTTGGACTCGCAGATCACGATGTCGTACTGCCGGCGTCGACATTCGGGCTTCCACACACACCACCCGATCTCGCGCAACTGCAGGCGCTCGCCAGAAAGTTCGCCCCCGCGCTGCAGACCGCACGCAACATCCATCGGCAGCGCGAAGCCGAACTGCTATTGGCGCAGCGCAGCGCGTGGATTGGCGAGCTTGAGATGGAAGCCGAGCACGAGTCGCGTGCAGGAGAAACAACCGATACCGCGATCGGACTGCATTGGCAGATTCCGCTGTTCGAACAGGGCCAGAGCCGTCGACAACGAGCGCGATGGCGCCTGCAAGCTGCGCACACCGATCTACAAACGATCGAGCAGCAAGTGATGCACCAAGTGGCGATGAGCCATCAGCGCCTGACCGCGCTTGCTGCGCAGATCCAGCTGTATGAAACCGCTCTGCTGCCCGCACTGACAACCGCCGTCGCAGAACAGCAGAAGCGGCAGAACTACATGCTGATCAGTGTCTTCGATCTGCTGCGTGCCAGGCGTGACCAATTCGAGGCAGCACAAGCCTACGTCGCCAGCCTGTCGGCGTACTGGCAAACCTTGGCGGCATTGGGTGCCAGCATCGGCGCGGACTTGCCCGACATGCCGATGCCGTCGGCAACGTTCGACCTCGCCAAACTGCTGGGTCTGGGTGCAAATACCTCCGCACCGCTTTCCCAGCCAATGGATCACCGCCACCACCACGCGCAACCGGCGGCGGTTGCCAACCCGGCACCCGAAGCCCACACAGGACATCACCACCATGAAGATTGACCGACGCCAATGGTTGACCGGCACCGGCAGCGGACTCCTGCTCGGCGGCCTGTTGCCCAGCTTGAGCAGCGCAGTACGCGCCGAGCAAACCTCCGCAGCGCGACGTTTTCCGCAAACACCCGTACACACCCCGAACGGCTGGTCCCTGCCGCATCGGATGATCGATGGCGTCAAGGAATTCCATCTGGTGGCCGAGCAGTTCGAGCATGAATTCGCCCCCGGTTCGAAGGCCACGGTCTGGGGCTACAACGGCTCCACGCCTGGCCCAACCATCGAAGCGACGGAGGGTGATCGCGTTCGCATTTTGGTCACCAATCATCTGCCGGAGCACACCAGCGTGCATTGGCATGGATTGCTGCTGCCATGCGGCATGGATGGCGTCAGTGGACTGACCCAAGCACCCATCGCGCCGGGTGAGACCTGGGCCTACGAATTCACCTTGCAGCAACACGGCACCCACATGTATCACCCACATGCGGACGAAATGACCCAGATCGCGATGGGCATGATGGGTCTCTTCATCATTCACCCGCGCGAAGGCGAGCCTGAACCCATTCAGCGCGACTACGCCGTGATGCTGCACAACTGGGCGCTGCATCCTGGCACCTCGCGACCTGACCCCTCGGTAATGACCGACTTCGACCTGTGGAGCATGAACTCCAAAGTGTTTCCAGCCATTCAACCTTTGGTCGCCACAACGGGACAACGGGTGCGAATTCGCGTCGCCAACATTTCGATGTGGAACCACCCTATCCATCTTCATGGCGTGCAGTTCGAGGTCACCGGCAGTGACGGCGGGCGCTGGCCGCGCAGCCAATGGCGGCGCGAAGTCACCGAGATTGTCGGCGTCGGCCAATGTCGCGACATCGAGTTCATCGCAGTTCCGGGTGACTGGGCATTCCACTGCCACATGTCGCATCACACGATGAACGCGATGGGACACCACATTGCCAATCCCTTGGGTGTCCAGCAAAGGGGGCTGGAACAACGACTGCAGAGATTGATGCCCGACTACATGCCGATGGGCGAACACGGTATGGCCGAGCATCAGAACCATACCGACAGCGGTCACATGTCGGGCCCGGTCAATACGTTGCCAATGATGATGGGCAAAGGGCCGTTCGGTAATCTCGAAATGGGCGGCATGTTCAACGTGGTGAAGGTCCGCGATGATCTGGCACCGGACGACTATCGCGATCCCGGATGGTTCACACATCCCACTGGATCGCTCGCGCAGCGCATCAGCACCAGTGCAGGCTACGGCAACCCAGCCCGTCGACCAACGACCGCGACCTGAGTGTTGACGTCGTTACGCGCAAATCAATGCGTCCGCCGTGCCTCGCTGACACCCGGGACGGCGGCCATCTTGCCGAGCAGATCGCCCAACTGCTGGAAGTCACTGACCTTCAGCGTAAAACGCAGTTCGACCCGACCAGACGCATCGTCCATACGGCTGTTGACCCCCAAAATATGGGCATTGGCCACGCCAATCACATTGGTCAGATCCTTGAGTAACCACTTACGATCAAAACCCCGCACCAGCACATCAACTTGATAGCTCTGCACACCCTTGCGACCCCATTCCACGGGCAACACCCGCTCGGGATGCCGTGCTGCGAGATGCTGCATTTCTTCGCAATCTTGCCGGTGCACGCTGACACCACGGCCTTGGGTGAGATAACCGACGATCAAATCACCGGCAACCGGCTGACAGCAACGTGCGAGTTGCGTCAGCAAGTTACCCACACCTTCAATGGTGAAACCGCGGTCGGGTTTGGGCGGTTTGGCTGAAAACGTTGGGGCTGGGCGGGATTCTGTTTCGATCTTGGGCGAGGTAACTTCATGCAACGCACGCGCAACCTGACTGGGGCTGAAATCACCTAACGCAACCGCCAGATATAACTCCTCGACACGCTGCAATTTCAGCTTGGGCAGCGCCAACGACAAATCCAATTGATGCAGCGCAAGCCGCTTCAACTCGCGATCCAACAGATCCTTGCCCGCCTGCAGATTGCGCGCTTGATCCAGCTTGTGGAAATGCGCACGCACCTTGTCGCGGGCGCGCGCCGAGGCCAGAAACCCCGAACCTGCCATCAGCCAATCTCGACGCGGTTCGGAAACCTTGCCGGTGAGAATTTCGATGCGATCACCCGAACTGGGTTGAAAGCTCAACGGGACGATACGTCCGTTCACTTTCGCACCTTGGCAGCGATGCCCGACTTCGGTGTGCACGTGATACGCGAAATCCAGCACGGTGCCACCTTTTGGCAAATCAATGACCTGACCCTGGGGGGTCAGCACATAGATCCGGTCCTCGATCAGCTCTGTCGACAATCCCGCCAGCAAGGCCGTCTCGTCTTCACCCTCCTTGCCATCCAGCAGTTGCCGCATCCAGGCAATCTTGCGTTCAAAATCAGCGTCACCACTGCCACCTTCCTTGTAGCGCCAATGTGCAGCGACACCCAACTCGGCATGCGCATGCATGTCGTGGGTACGAATCTGGATCTCCAGCGTCTTGCCGTGTGGGCCAATGACGGCCGTATGCAAAGATTGGTAGTTGTTGCCCTTGGGATTCGCGATGTAGTCGTCAAACTCGCTGGGCACGGGTGACCAGAGACTATGCGCGACACCCAAGGCGGCGTAGCAAGTCGCGATGTCATCGACTAGCACGCGCACTGCACGGATGTCGTACAGATCGCTGAAGGGCACGTCCTTGCGCTGCATCTTTTTCCAGATGCTGAAGATATGCTTCGGACGCCCAGCGACATCCGCGCGAATTCCGGCCTTCTGCAGCGCTTCGCGCAGGCGAGCTTTGGCTTCTTCAATGAAGCCCTCACGATCGCCGCGCTTCTCATCCAGCAAGCCAGCGATGCGACGGTAAGTTTCTGGCTGCAGGTAGCGGAAGGCCAGATCCTCCAGTTCCCACTTCAACTGCCAGATTCCCAGGCGATTGGCCAGCGGCGCATGAATATCTGCGGAGAGTTGCGCCAAAGCCCGACGTTGATCTTCGGCTAACGTCGCGGCGGCGCGCATACGCGCCAATTGACGCGCCAACAGGATTAACACCACGCGCAGATCGCGAATGATCGCCAGCAGTAGACGACGCAAGCCCTCGGCACCTGATTTGCCGCCGCGCTCGTGGTAGATCGGCCAGACCTTTTCGGCCTCCGCCTGCCCCTGCAACAGCAATCCGACAGCGCCTTGCACTTGTACCGACGGCGCCGCCAGACCGGATTGCCCGCACGTGAAAAGCGCGGCGGCGGTCAGGGTATCCGCGTCCGCACCCAAGCGATCCAGCAAGGTCAATGTTTGCGCCAACTCACGACTCGCCGCGCTGGTCTCTGTCAGCGCGCATGCCCAGGCCGCAATACCATCCGGCAGCACACAAGACTTGGCGCCGCGCTGTGCGAGCCAATCCGCGGGCGTAGTGACATCTGCTCTGCTCATGTCGCTCAGTGGACCCCAAAAAGAAACGCCGGAGCAAGCTCCGGCGTTTCATATCGTGATGCCAGATCGGCTCAATTCCCCATTGAGAAGGTGACCGAACCACTGACTTGTGCGCCACCGGAGTCCTGCGCACGCACTGTGCAAGTGAACGCTAGCGCAGCGGAAGCATTCTTTCGATAAGTCCACGCTAGCGCAAAGTCACTCCCCGACGCTTGCGCCGTTGCCGGGGTCAGTTGCGGCAGAACGGCAAACATGTTGCTCAAACTGCCACTGCCGTTGGCCAGCACACAATCTGCCGGGGTCAGGGTGACTGGTTGAACCAGCTGGGAACTTTCGTTGGACGGCCCGGCGACAACGTCTTCTGCAAAGGCGCTGATACTGACCGTACATGCGGTATTGCCCGAATCAAAGCAGTTTGCTTCCATGGTTGGAAAGTGATTGGGGCCTTCCAATGGGTCGCCAAGTAGATTGGTAGGCACGTCGCCGGTTGCAGACTGGACGATCGTCGAACTGAACAACGAAAAGCTTGGCGCATCATTGGCTTCGGCCACATTCACCGTAAACGCCAGCGAGCGAGTCGCACCACGTGCATCGGTCGCAGTCAGGGTGACCAACGAACTGCCGGACCCCTCAGATTGCGGCTGCACAAACAACTCCCACGAGTCACCTGCGCGCGGCCCCAACAAACCCGCATTCGGAATCAATACCGTGTTCGAACTACTGGCCGTAAAACTGGTGATCGCGTCCTGCTCCGCATCCGTCATCGTGCATTCGAACTCACGAACTGCATCATCTTCTTGCATGTTAAGCGGATTCGGTAAAGCGTTAGGCCCCGCTCCAACCTGAGGGTCAACGCAGGTGATTGTCGGCCCCGCATTTTCAAGCAGGGTGACTATGGCAGATGCCACATTGTCATCGGCCGAGACGTCTCCTTTGGAGACTTCATCATCGGGCGCAAAAAACACAGCAGTGCTGATCGCGACCTTGTCGTCAACATCTGCCACTGCGACCTCTCGGGTGACCGTATAGGAGCGATAGGCACCTGCGGCCAAGGTGAAATCCGGTATATCCAACTGCCCGCTACTGGCACCGCAGCTTTGCTCCGCCTCGTTTTCACAGGTCCACCCACCGATCGTCACCCGCGGCGTCATGGGCACTGGAGGACTCAGCACAGCGGCGTCGGGCATGAATTCGCGCAGGCGTACCCCGCTGGCAGTCGCGTTACCGACATTGCGAACTCGGATAACGTATTGGAACGGCTGATCGATATAGGCTTGAATATTGCGCGTCAGATAGCGCTCACCATCGTCCAGAATCTCGATGCGCAAGTCAGCTCTGGAGGTCGGGGTCTCCAAGCCATCCGCAAAAATGAGATCCGGATTCTCCGGATCCACCGTCACGCCAGGTGCTGGCACATCAGGCGCATTCGCAACCAACGAGTTGTAGGGAATCGCATGACACTGAACCCAATCACCATAGAGCGCAGTCGCAGACGCGGGTGTGAAGCGTGCGGTGGACGGAAGCGCATACTCCAAACCACTGATGCCCGTAAGTGTTTGCGCGACGCCGTCCGGATCAGTCAGGCTGATCTGCAATAAAGGCGGTGAACTACCAGGGTAGTAGCTCTCACACAGTGCAGGCTCAACGATACCGAAGGCGACTTCGCGAGTCAGAACGGTGTAGGACACGGGTCCAGACAAAATGATATCCAGCGCGTTGCCCGGGAAACGCACCTTAAGATTTGCCGGCGTCGCCTTCACTGAGCACTGCTCAGCCATGGAGGCGTCCACCACCACAATCTGAAGCGATTTTCCGTCATCAACAAGCGCTATTTGACCTGGCGTCAATGTTGAACCATCGGCGGGGCAAACGGTCCTTAAAACACCCAAGTTACCTGAAGCCGCCACGGTGCTGCTTCCAACTGCAGTAACCAAGGTGGACGTGGAAACAAGAGCCAAGGACACAAACGCTGCGATTGTTTTGCGCTTCCGGGTCGTCAGGCTGTGCATTCAGATCACTCCATCCACGTGGGTATCGGGCAAAGGTAGTCCGGCACGCGCTGACAATCCAGCCTAATGCCCGAAATCCGTGATTTTTCTACATCTTGATTTAGGTTGCGGTTAAGGTAACGAAATCCTGACACAGCGATTTCATCGTTCATGCGGGCGACTCCGATCGACCTTCGATGCGGGGCGGTGTCAGTCGACACTGCCTTTTGATGCTGCCGAACGACGGACGCAACCTGCTAGACTCGTCCCAAGTCCAACCCGTGCGCATCCCACAATGATTTCCAAAATCTCCCTGTCATTTGCTCTCGCCATTGGTGCTGTTTCTTTGGCGCACGCAGCGAACGATTTTTCTTCCCTTGAAGAACGCATGAGCCAAGGCGAGTTCGACGCGGCAGGACTGGACAAACTGTCCGCTGAAGAGCTAGCGTCACTGAACGCGTGGCTACGGGGTGCGAATATCGGTTCGAACGCAACGCCGGCGGCCTCAAGTGATCGTACCGGCTTCTTGCCGGGTAGCGACATGCCCGATCTGATCGTTTCCAAAATCAACGGGACCTTCAAGGGTTGGTCGGGAAATACCACGTTCCACTTGGACAATGGGCAGGTCTGGCAGCAGGCCGAGCCGAGCACGCTGGCTGGCGTCAGTCTGGAATCTCCCGAGGTCCGCATCAAGGCAGGCATGGTGAGTGGCTGGTATCTGAAGGTTGAGGGCTACAACAAGCAGGTCAAGGTCCGGCGTATTCGCTGAGTCGGTCAACACTTGCCGGGCTGGCCTCAGGCCAGCCTCGCCTGCTCCAGCAACTTCGCCAATCGCTTTGCCGACACGGTTTCGCGCGTTCCGAGTTCCTGCGCAAACAGCGAGACCCGAAACTCTTCCAGCGCCCATCGAAGCGCCTGCCATGCAGGGTGCTTCGCCCGACCTTGCTTGACCGCCTCGCGCAACGCCAGCGAAAAACCGATCACCTCCAGCATGCGCGCCTGATCCTTGCCGGGATCGTTGCGCAGACGTTCGGCACGCAATCGCATACCCTTGAGAAATCGCGGCAATTCGTTGAGGCGATCAAAGGGTGTGTCGCGCAAGAAACCGGGATGTACCAGACCCGCCAGTTGCTGCCGCAGGTCTTCGTAGTTGGCGGTGGCAAATCCCATCAAGGGCGGATCGAGCAGCGGCACCAGTTCGGCGTAGGCCGCCACGATATTCTCGGTCAATTGCAAGCGACGGGTGGCTTCGGCAAACAGTTCGCGGCCAATGCGTTGGGTCAGGCCATCGAAAGCCTGCCTGCTGCGAATGCCCACCAGATGGTCGGCGCAGATCGCGTTCAGCGCGGCTTCGACCAAATCCTCACGCAGTCGCTCGCTACTTTCCACCGAGGCGTACAACAAGCCGGTACGCGGCGAGATGGGCAACTGTTTGCGCGCCTGCTTGATCCGATCCGCTACCGCACGCAGCAACAGTGCGCGCACGCCCAAAGGGTGTTCAACCCGCGCAGCTTCGCGGTCAGCGAATACTCTGAGAACCACCTCGCTCGCCTGCGCAGCCAAGGCTGGGAATGCTGGTACGCCGGCCACGCCAGCAATCTGCTCGGGGACGCCATCGGCGGGAAACTGTTCGATCACCTGCCCTTCCAGACGTTTGCCTGCCTCGGCCGCAAACGCCGTTTGCGCCCGGTCACCCCAACGCGTCTTGAGGTGCGCGAGATCACGCGATTCCTCCAGCACGTTGCGTCCTTCCGACAGACGCAGGTTAAAGCGCAGGTGTGCGGGTACTGAGGCATCGTCCCAGGCGTCGACCGGCACTTCGACACCCGTCGTCTTGCGCAGGAACACAGCCAACGAGGTCTGCAACTGATCACGCGCCTGGCCAGGTGCTCCTGGCGTCACCGCAGCGAGGAAGGCGCGCGCAAAGTCAGGCACCGGCACAAAATTGCGCCGCAGGACCTTTGGCAGCCCACGCAGCAGCTCGGCAACACGGTCTTCCAACAGTCCGGGCACCAACCAATCCAGTGCGCGTGCATCCAGCGCATTCAACAGGTGCAGCGGCACATGCAGGGTCACACCATCATCGGACGCACCGGGCTCGAAGCGATAGCTCAACCGCAAGCTCACCTCACCCAAGCGAAACATCGATGGAAACTGCGCAGCGTCGCGTGTGTCCTGCGGCAGCAAATCGTCGACGCGCCACTCCAGCGCGCCGCGCTGCTCCAACGACAGGCGCTTGTACCAGGATTCCAGTTCCGGTGCCGAGGCGACATCGTCAGGCAGGCGCTTGGCGTACCACTCCGCTTGCGCCTCTTCATCAATGACGATGCCAACCCGGCGTAACTTGGCCTCTTCCTCCAAGGCGCGCTGCAGGATGCGCTGATTGCGCTCCAGCAGGGGAATGCGCAGATTGACCTCACCGGTGACCAGCCCTTCGCGAATGAAGATCTGTCGCGCATGCGCAAAGTCGATGTTGGCGTAGGAAATCGGTCGCTTCGGCGCCAGCACCAAGCCGTGCAAGCTGATTTGCTCGGATGCGATCACGCGGCCTTGGCTGCGCGACCAATGCGGATCGTGATGGCGGCGGGTCAACAAATGCGCCGCCACATCAATGACCCAATCCGGCTCGATGGCCGCATTGATCAGGCCGTACACCTTCTGGGTTTCCATCACCACTGCCGACACCACCCACAAGGGCGGCTTGCGTGCCAGTGCAGACCCCGGAAACAACTGGAAGCGCCGTTGACGCGGTGCCTCGAACTGTTGCTTCTCGTTTTTACGTCCGATCTGCGCTGGCAGCCCGCACAGAATGGCCTTGTGCAGAACCACATAGTCGGCAGGCGCTGCGAGACTGTTGAGCGACAGCGTCTCGCTGGTGATCAACAATTGGCGATGCAGTTCGCGCCACTCGCGCATGCGCAAAAACGACAGGAAGTGTTTACCGCACCAGTCCCGTAATTGCGACTGCGTGCGTGCTTCGTGCTCGGCCTGATAGGCGTCCCAGAGCTTCAGAACACCAATAAATTCAGAACGCGGGTCGGCAAACAGCGCGTGCGCGTTGTCGGCGGCTTCGCGTGCGTCCGCTGGTCGCTCGCGTGGGTCTTGAATACTCAGGAAAGCGGCAATTGCCAACAACTCGCGTACGCAGCCAAGTTCGCCAGCAGCGAGCAGCATGCGCGCCAATTTGGGATCGATTGGCAAGCGCGCCATGCGCCGTCCGCGATCCGTGATCCGACGTTCCCGATCCACCGCGCCAAGCTCAATCAACTGTTGCCAGCCGTCGTTGATCGCGCGCGGATCCGGCGCGTCAATGAACGGAAACTGTTCGATCCGCCCAAGACCCAGTGCCAACATCCGCAGGATCACCCCGGACAGCGCCGAGCGCAGGATTTCCGGGTCTGTGAACGCGGGCCTGGACTGGAACTCATCCGCACCGAACAAGCGAAAGCACACCCCTGCTGCGATGCGCCCGCAACGCCCTGCGCGCTGGTTGGACGAGGCCTGGCTGATCGCCTCGATCTGCAAGCGATCCAGCTTCTGCCTCGGGCTGTAGCGCTTCACTCGCGCTTGACCGGGATCGATCACGTAGCGAATTCGTGGAACCGTCAGCGAGGTTTCAGCCACATTGGTCGCCAACACGATGCGGCGCTGCGGGCCGGGATGAAACACCAGATCCTGATCCCGGGTTGACAGGCGCGCGTACAAGGGCAGCACGACCGTCTCGCGGTATTTGCGTCGACTCAGCAATAGATGCGTTTCGCGAATTTCGCGCTCGCCAGGCAAGAAGATCAGCACGTCGCCCAGCGGGTTTTCGCGATTGATTTCTTCCATCGCCGCGAGAATGCCGTCACTGACCGACATCACTTCCTCACCGCCGAGCGCGTCGGTCTTGCCGCCCAGCGCTCGATAGCGGGTTTCCACCGGGTAACTGCGACCTTCCACACTGATCACCGGTGCGCCGTCGAAGTGCTTCGAAAAGCGCTCCGTATCAATGGTCGCTGAGGTGACGATCAGCTTGAGATCAGGTCGTCGTTGCAGCAGAGTCTTCAGGTAGCCGAGCAGGAAATCGATGTTGAGACTGCGCTCGTGCGCCTCGTCGAGAATGATCGTGTCG
This sequence comes from Lysobacterales bacterium, assembly GCA_016718605.1. Taxonomy (GTDB): domain Bacteria; phylum Pseudomonadota; class Gammaproteobacteria; order Xanthomonadales; family Xanthomonadaceae; genus Aquimonas. The sequence goes on from JADKCY010000002.1 coordinate 426,510, forward strand.
TAGCGTGACAGCTCGCGGTCGGATTGAATCTCCGCGAGCAGAATGCCGTCGGTCATGAACTTGATATAGGTCTGTTCGCCAACCTGCTCGTTGAAACGCACCTGAAATCCCACCGCAGCACCGATCTGCGTACCCAATTCGTCAGCAACTCGGCGTGCCACCGAACGCGCAGCAATTCGCCGTGGCTGGGTGCATCCGATGATGCCGGCCTCGCCACGTCCTGCCGTGAGGCAGAGTTTGGGCAACTGAGTGGTTTTGCCCGAACCGGTCTCACCGGCGATCACGACGACGCGATGCTGACGAATCGCCGCAATGATGCGTTCCGACTCACGAGCGATCGGCAAATCGTCCTCGAACGTCGGTTGCGGTTTCGCTTCCGCCCGCTTCAGACGCGCAGCAATCGAGCCCTGCAGCGCCTGCTGAAAGGCCTGCCGCTTGGCCGAATCCTCCGTGGCACGGGACCATGCCGACCACAGTCCATGCAATCGCCGCTGGTCGCAACTCAGCCCAAGTCGCACCTGCTGGCGCGCACGTTGCAGATCCGCATCGGCATGCGGCATTTGCCTCTCGGTCGAAGTCGTCTCGGTCAAAACATGCCGCCATTGAGCGTGGCTATCGTTTCGCCACGGAAATTCAATTTTAACGCTGCAGCCAGCGGCGTATGCTGACGGCGAGCACTTTGCCCCCACTGTGAGGATTGCACCGATGAAAATCGACATTGGTATCACCGACAAGCAGCGCAAGAAAGTCGCCGACGGTCTGTCGCACTTCATGGCTGACGCCTACACCCTCTACATGAAGACTCACAACTATCACTGGAACGTCACCGGGCCGATGTTCAACAGCCTGCATCTGATGTTCGAAGGCCAATACAACGAGCAGTGGATCGCGCTCGACGCCATCGCCGAACGCATTCGCTCACTCGGTTTCAAGGCTCCCGGCACCTATGCACAACTCGCCAAACTGACCAGCATTGCCGAGGATGCAGAGGGCATGACTCCCGAGGCAAAGGAGATGATCAAACAACTGGTTCTCGGCAATGAGGCCGTGTGTCGGAGCGCTCGCAAGGTACTCAAGGCGGCCGACGAGGCTGGCGACGAGCCAACAGCGGATCTACTGACTCAACGCTTGGTGATCCACGAGAAAAACGCCTGGATGCTGCGTTCGTTGCTGGATTGAACCCATTGGTTTGAGCGGCAAACGTGGTCTCATGATTGCGTTTGCCGTTCGCGATCCATTGACGCGGCGATGCGACCTCCACGCCAGCACATGCCACGCACTACACTGCGCGACCTGTTTTCATCGGCATCTGCCCGTGTCCACGACCTTGCGCGCCCAATTGCAGATCCATTTCTGCGTTTTTCTCTGGGGCTTCACGGCCATTCTTGGCAAGCTCATCTCGTTGGCAGCATTGCCACTGGTCTGGTGGCGGATGCTGCTGGTGGCGGGCACATTGGCGCTGCTACCGCGCATCTGGCGGCATCTCGCGGCGATGACCGCGCGCCTGCGTTGGGCGTACGCCGGTATCGGCGCGTTGGTCGCGTTGCACTGGGTCACTTTTTACGCCTCGATCAAACTCTCCAATGCCTCCGTGGCGGCGACCTGCATGGCGATGGGATCAGTGTTCGTTTCGATGATCGAACCGCTACTGGCTAAGCGCGCGTTTCGCCGCAGCGAACTGCTACTGGGCATCAGTGTTATTCCCGGCGTCATGCTGGTTGTCGGCGGGGTGCCCTCGGGCATGTATCTCGGCATCGGTATCGGAGTGTTTTCCGCCTTCATCGTGGCCATCTTCAGCGCCCTCAATAAACGTCTGGTCGAACACGCGGACCCTTTAGCTGTGACCGCTTTGGAAATGGCTGCAGGAGCCGCCACCGTCGGGTTGCTTTCGCCGGCTCTGCTGGTGTTGTTCCCTTTGCCCGAAGGCAGCAGTTGGCTGCCTGATCTGCGCGATGGTGGTTATCTGTTGCTGCTGGCCTACGCCTGCACTCTGCTGCCCTTCACGCTATCGCTCATCGCCTTGCGTCACATGAGCGCCTTCAGCGCGCAAATGGCAGTGAACCTGGAGCCGGTTTATACGATCGCCTTTGCGATCGTGCTGTTCCATGAGCAGCGTGAACTGGGCTTGAGTTTTTACGCGGGTGTCTTACTTTTGCTGATCGCCGTCACCGCACACCCAGTGCTTGAGTGGTGGCGGACCCGTCGCAATCATCCAGCGCAGCATCCGGAAATGCTCATGGCAGCGGAGGCCAAAGACGTCGTCGACTGAAGAAGACCCAGCGCGAATAGAAAGGGCCGCATCGCTGCGGCCCTCTGATCATTGCGCTTACCGGGTTCAGACCAGCTTCTTGTAGCGCACGCGCTTGGGCTTGGCACCCTCTTCACCCAGACGACGCTTCTTGTCTTCTTCGTATTCGCGATAGTTGCCCTGGAAGAACTCCACATGCGAGTCGCCTTCAAAGGCAAGGATGTGGGTTGCGATGCGATCAAGGAACCATCGGTCATGGCTGATAACCATCACGCAGCCCGGGAACTCCAGCAACGCGTCTTCCAATGCGCGCAGGGTTTCGATGTCGAGATCGTTGGAAGGTTCGTCCAACAGCAGCACGTTGCCGCCCTGTAGCAGGGTCTTGGCCAAATGCAGGCGACCGCGCTCACCACCGGACAGGGTACTGACGATCTTCTGTTGATCCTGCCCCTTGAAGTTGAAGCGACCGATGTAGGCGCGCGATTGGATCTCGATGCCGTTGATGTTGAGGATATCCGAACCGCCGGATACCTCCTGGAACACGTTGTGGTTGCCTTCCAGCTTGTCGCGACTCTGATCGACATAGGCCAGTTTGACCGTTGGGCCGATGGCCACTTCGCCCGAATCTGGCTTCTCGATTCCAGTGATCATCTTGAACAGGGTTGACTTGCCGGCCCCGTTTGGACCGATGATACCAACAATGCCGCCGCCCGGAATAATGAAGCTCAGGTCGTCAATCAGCATCCGGTCGCCAAATGACTTGCTGACATTCTTGAACTCGATGACGTTATTGCCCAGGCGCTCACCCGGTGGAATGAAAATCTCATTCGTCTCGTTGCGGCGCTGGTAATCGACCGATTGCAGCTCCTCGATGCGCGCCAGTCGCGCCTTGCCCTTCGATCGACCACCCTTGGCATTCTGACGAGCCCATTCCAGCTCTTTGGCGATCGCCTTCTGGCGGGCCTTTTCTTGATTTTCTTCCTGCTTCAGACGCTCGTCCTTCTGCATTAGCCAGTCGGTATAGTTACCCTTCCAGGGAATACCACGACCGCGGTCCAGTTCGAGAATCCACTCGGCCGCGTTGTCGAGGAAATAGCGGTCATGTGTCACCGCCACCACGGTGCCAGGAAAGCGAGCCAAGAACTGCTCCAACCATTCCACCGATTCCGCGTCCAGATGGTTGGTCGGTTCGTCGAGCAGGAGCATGTCCGGCTTCGAAAGCAACAGACGGCACAGCGCTACACGACGCTTTTCACCGCCGGACAATTTGCCAACCACGGCGTCCCAAGGTGGCAAACGCAACGCATCGGCAGCGACTTCCAATTGCTGCTCCAGCGTATGCGCATCACCGGATTCCAGAATGGCCTCAAGACGCGCCTGCTCGGAAGCCAGCTTGTCGAAATCAGCACCTTCCTCGGCATACGCGGCATACACCTTGTCCAACTCTGCTTGCGCCGTAAGGATGTCTCCGACACCCTCTTCCACTGCCTCGCGCACGGTTTGCTCGGGCTGCAGGCGCGGCTCCTGCTCCAGATAGCCCACCTTGATTCCTGCCTGCGGACGTGCTTCGCCAACAAAGTCCTTGTCGACACCGGCCATGATGCGCAACACAGTGGACTTGCCGGCACCATTGAGTCCAAGCAGACCAATTTTTGCGCCAGGAAAGAACGACAACGAGATGTCCTTGATGATCTCGCGCTTCGGCGGCACGACCTTGCTGACGCCGATCATGGTGTAGATGTATTGCATGGTTCACCTGAGCAATGGGCAAGCTCACGCAACGCGGGTGCGAGGCGATGGCTGCCGAACAAAGAAGAACCCCATTTTAGCGCGCACCGCCCGCAAATTGCCCCATCTGATCATTGCGCAGCCGTTTGAGCGACAGCGTGCTGCCGCAGCCAGCCCTTCAACTGTCCGCAGGCAAGTCAAACGGAGCAGTACTATGATGCGCGCCAAGACCCTAAATCGAACGCTCTCCCTGCGCGAAACACGCGTTCCCCGCTTGCGCAGTCATCTGCCTGCGTCTGACGTTGCGGTCGACAATTGGCTGCACAGAATCGAACTCGGACTGACTCCCGGCATGCATACACAGGGATGCGCCCGTCAACCAGCTGAGCGGTCGACACTCAATCCAACCAGTCACTATCGCGCTGTGGCCATCAGCGGCTTGCGCGACTGGAGGGAATAACCACATCCTTAGCGAGTCCCACCTGACCGCTTCTTTGCGAGCAAGTGCATCCATGCGCGCTTTCGAAGTTGCGAGCCCGGCACAACTGCATATCGGTGACCAGCGCAACCTCGAATAGAGGCCATTCCCATTTTCAAGGCGACAGCGCAAGTTCCGCGAGATGATCCATCACCGGGTGCTTTGCCGACAGTTCGTGCCGGACGACATCCGCGGCCTTGCGCAGCTGGGCCATGTCCCGCTCGGCAGGGGCCTGCCATCGCGCACGCTCCAACTGCAATTCAGCGCGCAGCGGGTGCGCGTCATCCCAATGCTGGGCCAGAACCGCGTCTGCCCGCGACAACGCTGCGATTGCCATCGCAGGTTCTGCTGCCGATAAAGCAATCTGCGCCTCGCTCCGATAGACGAATACCCGCAACAACGGATCCTCGGCGTTGAGCAGCGGAAGCGCTCCGATCACCGCGCCAATCTCCACGCTTGCCTGTGTTGCATTGCCGGTGTTCGCCAACCACCATGCTTGCAAGGCACGCGATCCCAGCGTCTGCGCGTCGTCTTCACCAAACGTCTGCCGACGAGTATTCATCGCCGATTGCAGCAGCGGCCCTGCCTCCGCGTGCCGGCCTTGTTTGATCAACACGCGCGCCAAATTGTGCTGAGCACGCGCCACCAACCCGTGTTGCGGCCCCAAATGGGAAATTCGACTGTTCAGTGACGCTCGGTACAGAACCTCAGCGCTGACGTAATCACCACGATCCTCATGCAAGGAGGCAAGGTTGTTTTGCAGGCGTGCCGAATCGGCGCTGCCTTCGCCGGAAAGGTCCAGAGTCAATTGCAAGGCATGCTGATAGTGGGCTTCCGCTTCGTTGTAACGCCCGCCATCGTGCAGGACGTTGGCCAGCTCATTGGCCGCATCGGCAACAAAACTGGAGCGCTCGCCATGAATCAGAATTCTGGCCTGCAGAACTTCGCGAAGCAGAGTCTCGGCACTGGCAAATTGACCACGATCGCGCAACACGCGAGATTGATTCTCAAGTGTCGTCAACGTATTGACATGCGAACGGCCCACTTGCTCGGTCTTGATTGCCAGTGCGTCCGCATAGAAACGCTCCGCACCGTTCAGATCCCCCATGTGATGGGCCATCATTCCAAGGTTGTGCAAGGTGGTTGCAACCTTGAGGCTGCGCGGACCAAAGATCGTCGTGCGAATTTCCAACACGCGCTCGAACAGCTGCTTGGCCTCCGCATGCTGAAAGTTCTCGTCCAAGATGAGCGCCAGAGTCGTCATCGACTGGGCCAAATCTGCAGAATCTTCAGGCAGTACGCGGAGTGCAAGTTCATAGGCTTGCCGCGCGATCGCTTCGGCACGACGCAATTCACCCTGCCGCCACAAGCCCTGGGCCAACGCATTCAGGACATCGAAGCGAGTTCGGTCGTCGTCCGTGGCAATGGCTTCCGCCTTGCCGAACAATTGCAGCGCTTCGGAAGGCAATCCCATGGCATGGTAAACCCAGCCGAGCGCCAACAATTGGCGCAACTGCAGCTCGGGCGCAGCCTGAAGACCACTATCGATCTGCGCTCGCGCCGAATCCAGCAACTCGCGTGCAGTAATGCCTGCGCGTGCACCCTTGTCCGGGTTGGCGTATTCAAAAACGGACTGCAGATACTCCAACACCAATCGGCTTTGCTCCGCTTCGCGACGCGCTTGCGCCTCGGCGGCACGCGTGCGGTCCAGTTGGTGCAACAAGCCAAGGGTAAAACTGAGGATCATTCCCAGCATCAGCGCACCGGCAGTCACCAACGGCCACCGGCGCCGCACGAAACGTCGAACGCGGTATCCCCATCCGTCACCACGGGCACGAACCGGGCGATGGCTGAGATAGCGCGCAATGTCATCCGAAAGCGCCTCCGCGCTGGCGTAACGTTGGTTCGGTAACTCAGCGCAGGCGAGCATGACAATGGCATCCAGATCGCCGCGCAAACGCTGCCCCCAGGACACCTTGTCGCGAATCGCACGTTCACTCGGCGGCACGGTCGGCGCAGCGTCCATGCGCACCGTGGCACCGATCTGAGCGTCCTGATGGGACAGCAGTTCGGCGAGGATCAGACCCAGACTGTAGATATCACTGGCCACTCCCATGCTGGCGCCAGCTTTCTGCTCGGGGCTGGCATAGCGAGGCGTCATGTAGCCGCCCGCCTCACCCCGACCGTCGGCACCGACCAGACGTGCGATACCAAAATCCAGTAAGACCGGAAATCCATTCGGCCGAACCAGAATGTTGGATGGCTTCAGATCGCAATGCAGCACCAGTCGTTGGTGCGCAAAGTGCACAGCTCGGCAAATCTGCTGGAACAATCCCAATCGCGCTTCCAGTCCGAGCGATTGTTCGCGACACCAACGATCCACCCGTACACCTTCGACATACTCCATAACCAGATGCGGACGCCCGCTGGCATCTGCGCCACCGTCCAGCAAACGGGCAATGTGCGGGTGTACCAGGTCAGCCAAAATCTGGCGTTCACGGCGAATCAGCAGTTCGTCTTCTGGGCGCGCCAAGGCACGTAAGCGCTTGATCGCAACACGTTGCTCGTATTGCCCATCACCACGCTCGGCCAGATAGACACGGCCCATGCCGCCTTCCGCCAAGGTCGAGAGGATGCGCCATGGACCGAGTCGCGTACCTGGTGCCAACTCTTCATCCAGAGACGCCAGCACTTCGTGCAGGGGTCTTTGCAACGCCACGCCGCGTGTCTGTGACTCGCACAAGGCAATGACCTCTGCAGCCACTTCAGGACTTGCACCCAGTTCACGGAGTGCCTGCGGCCATTGGACGCCTGGGCGATCACAGACCAGATCAAACAGGCGACGAATATCTGACCAATCCATTGTGCTCACGTCAGGAACCCGGCGAGACGAAGAGGAATCGACCCAATCCCGCTGCCGTCTGCTCGGTCTGCTCATACATCGGCATATGGTTGCAATTGGCAATGTCCCAACGTTGCGCTTGTGGAATTCGTTGCGCGTACTGCGCCGCTGCATCGATATCGATGACCTGATCCTCACTGCACCATAGCAATAAGGTCGGCTGCCCAATCCTGATGGCCTCTCGTCCAGGCAGGTCGGCATTGGCGCTGAAGGCAATGTCATTCAACACGTCGCGCTCAAAACCCGCGTCACGCACTCGGCGTTGCACCAAACCTTCGCTCAAAGGCCAAGGCAGCGTCGGCGGGTTTTTCATCAGCACACGAAAGTAACGTGGCAAATCATCCGTGCTGGCAACCGCAAATGGCATCTCGCCCGCCAACACCGCACGGCTGAAATCGTTGTCACGAAACTTCACGCCCGCCGCATCGACAAGGACCAATCGCTGCACTCGATCCGGTCTCTCAGCTGCCGTCAACGCAGCGATTCCACCCCCCATCGAGTGCCCCATCAACACCACGTCTTGCAACTGTAAGGCGTCCATGAACGCGGCCACACGCTGCGCCTGCTCAGGAAAGCCGTAATGCGTTGCCAGCTTGCGCTCACTATTGCCCCAACCCGGCAAATCCAAGGCAATGAAGCGCGCTTGTCCACGCATGGCTCGCATCAGAACCAGCCAATTCTCCTTGCGTCCTGTAAAGCCATGCAGCATGACAATGGTGGGGGTGTTTTCGGGCCCGGGCATGTCGAGATAGGACAAGCGGTGATCGCCAACCTGTACCGCCTGAACCACCGCGCGTGATCGCCATGCATCCAGCGTCAGACTCGCTTCCAGAACTGACTCGGGTGCACGCCAGCCCCACAGCAGGAAGAGCGCGATAAGCGCGAGCAAGCCCACGCCGATACGCATTGCCAATCGTCGACGACGATCCGCTCGACGGCTTCGCCGCGTTCTCATGGCGCCCCAGTTGCTTCGCTGGGCGCAAGCAGCGCCTCGACCGAGGCGGTCGTGATCGGGTGATAGCCCGCACGCGCGGCGGCAAACACGTCGCGCGCGAATCCGCGGCCATCGGGATCATCCACCAGCGCCTCGTAGGTTGGCATGATCAATTTGCGGCGACCGATCCGCTTGAGAAATTCCGCGATGGCAGGGCGTGCCTCGAAGTACCCGCTGCGCACCGTCAGCGGATACCAACGCTGAGCCAGTTCGCCGTTGCGGGTTCCGGTAAACGAGAACGCCGCATCCAGTTCCACCAACTGAGCGCCATCCATCCGGCTCGGCAGACCTTCCAGAAAATGCACCCACTCCTGGGTTGTCCAAGCCGTGGTTGGCAACTCTGCCGCAGTGACTTTGCTGTTCAAAAAATTACTGCGTGCGACATCGACCGCAGCAAACCGGGCGGAAGTTGCAGCCACGGCAAACTCGGGAATGCCAGGCTCATGTAGCCAAGCATCCAGCTCCAGCGCAGAGATGGCCTCGGGCTCTCTGGCCATCAACTCGGCGCGCAGATAGTCGACAAACTGGCCGCTGTGGATGCTCTGAAAGGCAAAGTGATCGAAATAGCTGCGCAAAAACGCATCAAACGCCTCACGGCCAAAACGCTGCTCCAAAAACATCAGAAACCACTGGCCCTTGACGTAAGCAACATCGGTCAGTGCCTGATCCGGATCACGTCCAGTCAGTGCTGGCAACACCAGTAACTGGTCGCTTGCTGCCAACTGCTGCATTTCCGCCTTCAGACCATTCTGGCTGATGACATTTTCCATCTGTGCCTGCTCAACCCCAAGCAGGGCTTCGACCACGCGGTTCTCCACGTAACTGGTGAAGCCTTCGTTAAGCCAAATGTCTTTCCAACTGGCATTGGTCACCAGATTGCCCGACCACGAATGCGCCAGCTCGTGCGCAATCAGGCTGACCAAGCTCTTGTCGCCAACGATCACGGTCGGGGTAATGAACGACAGCCGCGGATTTTCCATGCCACCAAACGGAAAGCTCGGCGGCAGGATCAGCAGGTCATAGCGCTCCCAGCGATACGGCCCGTAAAGCGCTTCGGTGGTCTGGATCATTCGCTCGGTATCGGCAAACTCGGCGACTGCCGACTCCAGTGTCGCAGGCTCAGCCCAAACACCGCTGCGTTCGGAAATTGCCTTGAAACGCAGGTCACCCACTGCAATCGCCATCAGGTACGATGGAATTGGCTGCCGCATGCGAAACACGTAGTCGCCGTCGCGCGTCTCGTCGGGCATGTTGTCGGCGCTCATCAACGCCATCAATTCAGCGTCGGTCTCGATATGGGCGCTGTAGGTGTAGCGCACACTCGGCGTGTCTTGCAGCGGCACCCAGCTACGCGCATGGATGGCCTGCGACTGACTGAACAGAAATGGATGCTTGCCCCCAGCCGTCATTGCGGGTTCCAGCCATTGCAGTCCGGAGGCGCTCGACGCCGTGCGATAGCGAATGCGCACGACGTCATATTGGCGCCGCATGGCGATGCTGAGCTTACTGCCGAACACCGGATCAGCAGCATCCAATGCAAATTTCAGCTTGCGCCAGCCGCCGTCCCGCGATCGCCCAAGGACTCGGACGATGTCCAAATCCCGTGTATCAAGAAGCAACTCACGTGCGGCTGGGTCGCGCCAATCCAGACTCAGGTCCGCCGTACCGGAGAGCTGCTTGCTGGAAAAATCCACCCGCAAGTCAAGACCCAAATCACGAATTCGGACACGCTCGGGCTGCGCATAGCTATGTTCATCCTGCAGCCGCGCCAAGGGATCGCTCGCCCAGCTCACGCAGACCACACCCAGTGCACTTGCGACGACCAGCATCGCCCGCCATACCCGTTTCATCGCGATATCCACCCCAAATCTGAGCAGTCGGCAGTCTACCTGCTGCTCAGCTCGCTGGGGATGGCGTCGGCAGGCGTGCGGGGAAGCCTGCGCTACTCCAGAATCAGCTCGGCGTTGCCCGAGAAGGTCTCAATCCGGACGCGCGCCGAACCCGAGCCAAGACGCGTTTGCAATTTGGCCCCCGGCCCGTACTCCTCGCGCTCAACCTCGCCGACGCTTGACTCGATGTCACCGCTGAAGGTCTGGATCTCCAAGTCCGCTGAGGTCGCTGTTGGCCAATGCAAACGCACATCACCACTCAGACTTTCCACTCGTACCCGAGCGTTTGGAGCGATTGCGTGCTTGAGTCGCAGGTCGCCGGAGACAACTTCAATGTCGAGACTCGAGAGCGCAGCGCTGGAGTCCAGTTCGACATCACCGGACACGCTGCCGACGCGCAATTCGCCGCTTAGTTCGCCGCGCAAACGCAACTCGCCACTCACGGTCTCAATACGGGAATCCGGGCTGCTGCCTTGCAAGGTCATGTCACCACTGACGCTCGCGAGTTCGAGCCGCTGCGGACGGAGTTCACGGGTCGAAATATTGCCACTGACACTGTCGACTTCCACCACTGAACCGCGCAATCCGTCGAGCTCGACGTCCGCACTGACGACCGCAACATCCAACGTCACGGTCGCCGGCAATTCGACCTCCAGACGCGTGTCGCCATTGGCCTGAGTGGCCCCGCCGAACCAACCACTTTGCTCTGGATAGATCACCTTGACCGTCAGGTGTTGGGCGTCTCCGCTGATCTCCAACTTGGCATCGTCCGCCAAGTCACCCCCAATGCGGGCCTCGCCAATGTCTGCGGCGACGACCTTGACGGTGCCGCGCACATTCGACAGCGACACCCGCGCATCCGCATCCAGTTCCCGCACTTCTTCGATCGGACTCGCGGCCACCCAGGAACTCAGGGCCAGAATGGCAATACTCAACAATGACCTACGCATACCTCACTCCTCGTTCAAGCCACATAAGACATCACGCGACGCTCGCTGCTGCAGGGCTAGGCGTCGCCGCCAAGTTGCGCATCAAACGCAAGCGTTTCTCGTATATTCGTTGCAAGCCCACACGCAGGTAGACCGCATCGGGTTGCCGCTGCAGCGCCGCTTCGATGGCCTGCGCACTGGCGTCCAAGGTCGCCATTGATGCGTGCATCTCAGACGGAATCACAATTGAACCGAGTTCGGCTTCGGCAGCAGCAAAACTCAAGCGAAGTGCGGCGATCTCAACATGGGTCATGCGTGAGATCGCAGATGCCATCCGAGGCTGCGCCAGCATCACCGTGTCGACCGTCTGCCATCGCATCCAGACCCAAGTGCATAACGCTGCGCTGGCCGCGAGGGCCATCGGCAGGATCCAGCGACTGCGCTTCATTCGCCCATGACGCTGGCGGGGCATTGCATCACCGGCGGCAACGCCGACCCGAACGACCCATTTGTGACCGGCTCGTTGGCTCGTTACGCCACTAGGGACTTGTGAATCTGCTGGGCTCGCCAAGATGCGTGCCTGCAGGCTTGCCCAATCACCCGCCACATCCAGATCACCCGGACGGCGGGTTCGCCAAAGCTCGGCCCAAGCCGTATCGTCAGTCGCTTCCGGCAAGTGATCTTGCGGTGTCTGATTCATGCTGCCTCCCAGCGCTGCCGCAGCAGCGATCGCGCGCGATGCAACTGCGCTTTGGAACTGCCCACTGCCATATGCAGTGCTTCGCTGATTTCCTCGTGTGTCCAACCCTCCAAGTCGAACAACACCAAGACCGCACGCGCACGCGGCGGCAAGCCATTGATCGCCACTTGCAAATCCAGGCGGAGATCGCCTGTACAGCAATGCCCGGCTTTCTGGTCGAGCACTGCATCGTCCACTTCACGATCTTCCGCCTCGCGCCGACCGCGCAAGTCCATCAACGCTGCATTGACCGCCAAGCGATGCAACCAGGTCGAAAGTGCGGCTTCCGCCCGGAAAGTGGACATCGCCTGCCACGCGCGCAGAAAGGTCTCTTGAGCCAATTCTTCGGCGCGCGCTTCAACGCCGCCGACAATCCGACAGATCACATTGAACACGCGGCGATAGTGGCTGCGATAGATCAGTTCAAAGGCAGCCAAATCACCTCGAGCCGCACGCTGAGCGAGATCGGCATCGCACAGATTCGGACTGACGGGCTGCGACATGACAGCAGAGATCGCATGGTGGGGGGCAAGGCTGAGCATACGATGACAGATGCGCTTTGGCCGCCGAAGGTTTAACAGGGTGTCGAAAAATATCGTTTGATCGCATGTCTGGACTCGCGACCTCGAGAACGCGCAGGAAAGGACCTGCTCGACCGCACACACACCGGAACCATCTCGCCGAGTGACCGTCGTTCGCCGATAATCACCGCCCCCCCAATCGCAGTCCCCCGACCGGAGCGAGCCAACATGACCCAGCAGACTGTTCTCAATGCCACTCACCGCAGCCTAGGCGCGCGGATGGTCGATTTTGGTGGCTGGGACATGCCGATCAACTATGGCTCGCAAATTGAAGAGCACCATCAGGTCCGCAATGACGCAGGCATGTTCGATGTGTCGCATATGACCGTGGTCGATTTGCAGGGCGCTAACTGCCGGGATTTTCTGCGCTACCTGCTCGCCAATGACGTGGCAAAGCTCAAGAAGCCCGGCAAAGCCCTCTACACCTGCATGCTGAATCCGCAGGGTGGAATCATCGACGACCTGATTGTCTACTTCATGCAGGAAGACGGGTTCCGCTTGATCGTCAACGCGGCGACCCGTGAAAAGGATCTGCACTGGATCAACATGCAGGCGAACGCGTTCAATGTTCAAGTCAGCGAACGTCCCGAACTCGCCATGATTGCCGTGCAGGGCCCAAATGCGAGAGCGCGCGTCATCGGGCTACTCGACAAGCCGAATCAACCAGTAGTGGACTCGCTTGGCAGATTTTCTGCTGTCGACGTCCAAGGATTGTTTATCGCGCGCACTGGCTATACCGGCGAAGATGGCTTCGAGATCGTCGTACCTGAAGCACAAGCGGTTTCTCTATGGAATCAATTGATGGACGCTGGCGTCAAACCCGCTGGCCTTGGCGCACGCGACACCTTGCGACTGGAAGCCGGCATGAATCTTTATGGGCAGGACATGGATGATACGGTCAGCCCGCTGGAAGCCGCCCTGGCTTGGACTCTGAGTGTGAGCGATACACGTGACTTCATTGGCAAATCCGCTTTGCTTGCCCTGCAAGCCAGCGGCGTGGCGCGGCAAATGATCGGTTTGGTGCTGGATGAAAAAGGCGTGCTGCGCCACGGCCAGATCGTCGGGACAGCACAAGGTCAGGGCGAAATTCTGTCAGGCACCTTCTCCCCCAGCCTTGGCAAAGCGATCGCATTTGCTCGCGTTCCCGCCGGTGACCTTGGCGATATTCACGTTGATATCCGCGGACGAGCCGTTCCAGTGCGCCTCGTCACGCCACCGTTTGTTCGGGATGGCAAAGCCTGTTCGGGCATTTGACCAGAGGATACGCAGTCGCCTTGCTCGGAACGTCAGCGACTCCACGCAAATCAAAAATGCGGCGATACAATCGCTGCGCCAGCAGCACATCACACGACCAGCGTCACAACAGGAGCTTCCCATGAGCGACATCCCCGGTGATCTGAAATTTCTCTCCTCCCACGAATGGGCGCGACTGGAAGACAACGGTCAAGTGACCGTCGGTATTTCCGAGCACGCGCAAGCTGCACTTGGCGACCTCGTCTACGTTGAGTTACCCGAGGTCGGCAGCCACTTGAGCAAGGGCAATGCCGCCGCTGTCGTCGAATCAGTGAAGGCAGCAAGTGATGTCTATGCACCGATTTCCGGCACTGTCGTGTCCGTCAACGAGGCATTGAACGATGCACCGGAGACGATCAACTCAGATGCCTATGGCGACGGCTGGATCTTTGTGCTGAAACCCGATGACGTCGCAGAGCTCGACGAACTGCTGACACCGGACGACTATGCGGAGACGCTCGAAGACTGATCGCCACGCTTCTTCATCGACGCTAGAGAACGCCTCGGATGGCATGCGCTGTCCGAGGCGTTCTGTTTTTTTCTGCGCAAAATTTGCGCAAGACTCGACGACAACGCGCGCGAACGGCTCGCGACGCGCTATTCGCGTGTCCAAATACTGAATCAACCAATCGGCGTACGCCACGCGTGTTGCGCCACAAGTCCAAGCCCACGGAACAAACCGCCTGTACACGCGAGAACCTTGATGTTGCTGCATCACGGCTACTCATTTCGTTCACTAGAAGACCATTCTTTTGTTTCCAACGAGCGCTCGCATCACGCAGATTCAGTACAGATCGAAAGGTCATCCTTCAATAAGTAGCGCGAACTTGATTGCACACTGTTGACAGTGCCATGACGCGTGATTAGCTTTCGCCGCAATTGCGATGCACGCGCGCCGAGCAGCGCTCGTGTGTCGCGATGGTGTGCGGTGATAGAAGCGGCGTGTGATGCACTGACGGATGCGCTTGTTCACCTTGCATCGAATCGTTGATCGCGTGATAGGGAAGTCACGCAGGAGGGTCGGCCTTGCAAGGCGGATCCGTGTAACGGATCCGGTGCAATGCTCCGGTGATGTACGCAGCACGGTGCGATGGATGCGCTGGTTGCCTGCGAAACGGTGTGGCGCTTTGATCTCTACCTGAAAGAGGATAAAAATCCATGGCAACCAAGAAAGCTGCAGCAAAGAAGCCGGCCGCCAAAGCGGCTCCCGCAAAGAAAGCCGCTCCTGCCAAGAAGGCAGCACCGGCGAAAAAGGCAGCACCAGCCAAGAAGGCGGCGCCTGCAAAGAAAGCTGCTCCGGTGAAGAAGGCAGCCCCGGCAAAGAAAGCCGCTCCGGTGAAGAAGGCAGCCCCGGCAAAGAAAGCCGCTCCCGCCAAGAAAGCAGCGCCCGTGAAGAAGGCAGCACCTGCGAAGAAAGCCGCGCCCGCCAAGAAAGCAGCGCCTGCGAAGAAAGCCGCTCCCGCCAAGAAAGCAGCGCCTGCGAAGAAAGCCGCTCCCGCCAAGAAAGCAGCGCCTGCGAAGAAGGCAGCGCCTGCCAAAAAGCCTGCCGCTGCCAAGAAGCCCGCTCCCGTCAAGAAAGCAGCGCCCGCTGGCGATGCCGGTGGTTCGAGCAGCAATTGATCGACTCGCTCCATCGTCGACAACAAAAAACCCCGCCTCGGCGGGGT
Source organism: Lysobacterales bacterium (assembly GCA_016718605.1). GTDB lineage: Bacteria > Pseudomonadota > Gammaproteobacteria > Xanthomonadales > Xanthomonadaceae > Aquimonas. The sequence goes on from JADKCY010000002.1 coordinate 441,958, forward strand.
TTTTTGTTGCGCTCATTCGTCATGGCATACAGCGCCAGCCTTCGACGTTCAACGTACGCGTCGTGCTTGATCCAACTGCAACCAATCTTGCGGCGGCAATGCCAGCGCACGATCCATAATGGTCGGCAACAATCCGCTCGGCGTGACACATTCACAGTTCCACACCACGGCCATGCCAAGATCCAATTCGGGGAGCATCGCGATCATCCCGCGATAGCCCTGCACCGCCCCAGCATGGAACACCATTTTGTGACCCGCGTAGTTGTAGATCCTCCAGCCCAGGGCGTACTCGGCTTTGCGAATACGCGCTTTGCGCCACTGGATACCGCGAATCTCGCCTGGCGTGTCAACTACAGGGCGGTGCAAGGTCGAGAGCATCTCGGCAGATAACACGTCCGGTCTGTGCGCAAGATTGCCCAACATCCACTGCGACAAGTCACGCGCACTTGCGTTGACCCCCGCCGCTGGAGGGACACGATAGTAATTTTCTTTCGCGCGGACCGCGGTCATTCGACCGCCCCGCATGACATGCGGACGCGCCCAACTGCGGCTACCTTCCAGTGCCTCGCGACCATACGTCGCGGTGTACATTCCCAGCGGATGAAACAATTTCTTCTCGACCAGATGGGAGAAGAAATCACCGGTCACCGCAAACGCCATGTCGCCGACCAGACTGAAGGCGACATTCTGATAGGCATAGCAATCGCCGGACCGACAAAGCATCGGCGCGGAATCAAGTTTGGCGATCATCAGTGGGTAGGGTTCGTCACTCTCCAACAACGGATCAAACGCGTGGAATCCCAAGCCGAGGCGATGACTGAGAATATTCTCCAAAGTCACTTGTTCGGCCGCCTGCGGATTGGCCAACTTGAAGGCAGGTAGCAAGTCAGTCGCTCGGGTATCCCATCGCAAAGCCCCCTCTTCGACGAGCTTTCCCGCCAGCGTGCTGGCAAATGCCTTCGACAACGAGGCCAAGCGGAACACAGTGTCCGCTGAAACCGGCTCGGCACGCCGCGCCTCCACCACGCCGTAGCCGCGCTCCAGAACCACCTCACCGCGATACACCAAGCTCACCGCCATTCCGGTGACCCCCACATCGCGAACAATGCGTCGCGCCAATGCATCGCTTTGCCGGGCCAGTGCAGCTGCGTCGACATTGCGCGAAGCCTGCGCGGATATCGCGGCTGACCACGCAGTCTCTGTCGATCGGGCGGCGAAACCAACACACGCAAGAAGACCGAAGACGATGAAGCGCGGAGTCACACATTTGAACATGCAGCGTCTTCCCGTTCGCTTGGCGGCACTGCGCAAGTAGATGCGAATTGCCGTCGGGTAGAAGATGATGCAGCGGCGAGTCGCGTCCAAGATCCATCGCGCCACGCTTGCTGCGGGGTGATCAGTCTAGCCCAGAGCTCTGTCAGGATGGTCACATCGGGCCGTCCAGCCACTTGCCACAGGAGAATGCCATGACCTTTCTGCTTGTCCTCTTTGCTTTGTTCGTGCTCCCTGTCGTTGCGCTGCTGATATGGGCCATTGCGACCTACAACGGCCTCGTTGTCGCTCGTAACGGCTTTAAGAACGCGTTCGCGCAGATTGATGTTCAGTTGCAGCGACGCTATGACCTGATCCCCAATCTGGTCGAAGTCGCCAAGACCTATTTGCAACACGAACGCGAGACTCTGGAAGCCGTTATCCGCGCGCGCAATACGGCGGTCGACAATCTGCAGTCCGCAAAGAGTCATGCAGGTGAAGCAACCGCGATGCAGGCGCTGTCCAACGCAGAGGCTGGTGTAAGTGCGACCTTGGGACGCCTGTTTGCGCTTAGCGAGTCCTATCCGGACCTCAAGGCCAACACGACGATGATGCAACTCAGCGAAGAACTGTCTTCGACCGAAAACCGGGTCGCCTTTGCGCGGCAGGCCTATAACGATGCGGTGATGGGCTACAACAATCGCCGCGAGATGTTTCCAGGCAATCTGTTGGCAACACCCATGGGCTTCACCGCCGCGAGCCCGCTGGAAATCGCCAGCAACGAGGCGCACAAGCGCGACGCGCCGAAGGTCAGTTTCGGCCAGTAATGGCATTGCGGAACAGGTGCATTCCGGTGATCGCATTCTTCGAACGCCAACAGCAGATGCAGGGTCAGACCCGCCGCATGTTGCTGCTCTTCGCGGCCGCCGTGCTTGGCACGGTCGCGGCAGTCGATGGCTTGGTGTGGGCGTTCATGCGTTGGCTGCATGGCGTCCGAATCACCTCAGTTGGCGCGGGGATCGACTCCCAAACGCCCATGGTGATGGGCATCGCAACCATTGTGGTACTCGGCGTGATCCTGATTTCGTCGGCGATACGTTTGCGCCATCTCGATGATGGCGGAGCCGCCATCGCCGCCAGACTGGGGGGGCGCGAGATCGACTTCGACCCCACGAATCCGGACGAGCAACGACTGCGCAATGTGGTAGAGGAAATGGCCATTGCCTCTACCGTCCCGGTGCCGCGCATCTTCATCCTCGATGCGGAAACCGCGATCAACGCCTTTGCCGCCGGCAGCAATACCGACGACTGTGCCATTGCAGTGAGTGCAGGGGCATTGCAGCATCTTGATCGCGACGAACTGCAAGGTGTGGTCGCACATGAGTTCAGCCACATCCTCAACGGCGACATGCGCCTCAATCTGCGCTTGATGGCGTTGCTGTTCGGGCTGTTTGCGGTCACCGTCGCCGGGCGCGTGCTGTTTCATCTTGGACGCGCCTCCCGCAGCAGTCGAGCCAGTCTGCCGATTTTTCTCGGCGGTGCGTCGCTGTTGCTGGTGGGCTCCATTGGACTGTTCGCTGGCCGGGTCATTCAGGCGGCCATCTCGCGATCACGCGAACGCCTCGCCGATGCCGCTGCCGTGCAGTTCACTCGTCAACAGCGTGGGCTGGCCAATGCCTTGAAAAAGATCGCGGCATACCCACAAGGCACACGCCTGCAAAACCCGCATGCGGGCGAGGTCGCCCATATGTTGTTCGGCGATGGCGTATCGCGCATCCACTGGCTGTCCACGCACCCGCCGTTGCTGGAACGAATCCAAGCACTGGAACCCGGCTTTGGACCGGCGCGTTTGCAGGCATTCGTGCAGCGCTGGCAGACAGGACAGGCTGCTGGGCAAGCGCCACCGCCTGCACAGGCGCAAGACCGCTCAGCGCTTGGCGCGGGCGCGGTCATGTCGCTCGACTCCGCACCCTCCGCGACGATACCAGTACCCAGTTCCCGCCTTCCCTTGGATTGGCAACTGCTTGTCCGCGATGCTGACAGTGCGATGGCCGTGTTGACTGACCTGCTCGATGGGACACCTGGAAATGCTGCCATAGCGGCGTTGCCCGTCAATCAGCAAGTCAACCTCGCCTTGCTCGCTTTGTCGCGATTGCGATCAATGGACAACACCCAACGGGACCCGTTACGACGTCGTTTGCAACAACCCACCGATGGCTCGCTGCGGTCGCTATGTCTACGCTTGCTGGCATCGCAGCACCTGCAAGCGACACGCGCCCGGGAACCATTGCGGTTGCGGCAGTTGCATGAATGCGCGAGTGAAATCGCTGGCCTGCTGAATGCGCTTGCCCTGCTCGGTCACGATGACGCCGAAATCGCGCGCTTGGCTTTTCTGCGGGCATTGCATGCCATTCTTCCGCAGCACGCACTGGCGATGCAGCGCAGTGCGCCAGCGTTTGACACACTGCAGTCGGCCCTGTGGAAACTGGATCACTTGGACATCGCAGGCAAACGCGTATTGACCGAAGCAATGCGGCTTGCGGTCGTACACGACGGCCATGTCAATGTGGAGGAGCACGCCGTGCTGCGCTGCTTTTGCGCCTGCCTGCACTGCCCGATGCCGGAGCTGCCCGAAGGCTGAGGCAACGACTGCGGACGACGTGCCATGACCATTGCTACATTGCACGCTGTCGCCTGCATTGGAGCTTCACATGCCTCGATCGTTTTCCCGCATGCGTCTGGCTGTCACGCTGGGTCTGCTGCTCGGCAGTCTCACCAATCGCGCTGCGGATAGCGAAAAGCTCTCAGCCGCGTTGACCTCGGCTGAGGTACTGGCGCAAAGCCCCGACAGCGACTGGCGCCTACTCGATCCCGAGCGGACTGCTTACCTGGACCTGCCGCACGGCCAAGTGGTGATCGAGTTGGCTCCTGGCTTTGCGCCGCGTCATCAGGCGCAGTTGCGCCAACTGCTCACACAACACTATTTCGATCAGCTTCCGATCCTCCGCGTGCAGGACAACTATGTCGTGCAGTGGGGCGATCCGCAGGCCAGCGATCCCGCACGCGCCAAGTCGCGTGGCGACGCTGGCGGCCGTCTGAACGCCGAATTCGATATCGACAGTGCGACTGCCTTGCACTTCACCCCCCTGGGGGATCGCGACGTGTACGCCGAACAGGTCGGCTTCATCGATGGCTTTCATGCCGCGCGCGATGCCGTCAGCGGTCGCACCTGGCTGACGCACTGTTACGGTGCACTCGGCGCCGGACGCGACAACGCCGCAGATAGCGGCAGTGCCGCGGAGCTGTATGTGGTGATCGGCCACGCGCCGCGGCACCTGGATCGAAATGTCACCCTACTGGGTCGTGTCGTCAAAGGCATGGAGTTACTGGCCAGTTTGCCGCGCGGCAGCGAAGCGATGGGGTTTCTGGCCGATCCTGCAAAGGGATCGCCGATCCGACGCTTCAGACTCGCCAACGACATCGCGGAATCCGAGCGCAGCGCCCTGCAAGTGATGCGTACCGACAGCCCCAGTTTTCGCGCTTGGATCGCTTCGCGACGCTCCCGCCATGAAGAATGGTTCGTCAATCCGGTGGGCAGGATCGAGCTTTGCAATGTGCAAGTGCCGGTTCGCGAAGCGCGACCATAGTCGTGAGCCCTTGCGGAACCGTTACATCAGAAACTACTGATGTTTTGTAAACAAATGTTTTGCCTAGCTAAATTGACACGCAGTGCTCTCTTATGACCTTATAGACACAAGAGCTCAGTCGACGTTGGCATATGCCATCACGACCGGTTAACGTCGATTTCACAGCGCTGTCATGGCGCTGACACCGCACCTATTCAACGACAAACCTCAAAAGGCCCTGCCATGAACTTCATTACCAAACCGATGTGGTCCGCCACTACCACTCTCACCGTATGCCTTGCCAACGGCTTCCGCGCCGCCAGCGAATTCCCCCAACGTTTGCGATCTTCAGGCCCCTTGTCATGACACTCACACAGCTCCGCACCGTTCTTGCCATCGTCGATTCCGGACTCAATGTGACGCTCGCCGCCGAGCGCATCCATGCCACCCAGTCCGGTCTTTCCAAGCAGCTTCGCCAACTCGAATCCGGCCTCGGCTTTCGCCTGTTCAAGCGCCGTGGAAAGAGCTTGGAAGCGCTGACCGCTGAAGGTCAGGAAGTCGTCACCCGCGCCCGCCGCATGATCGCCGAAGCCGAACAGATTCGCGCTTTGTCGCTGTCACTCAAGCGTGACAATGGTGGCGTGCTCAGCATCACTGCCTCCCCCACGCTCGCACGCAGCCTATTGCCAAATGCACTCGAAGCCTTGGCCAAAGAACAACCCTCGCTAGTCGTACGTGTCCGTCACGCCAGTCGCGTCGATGCGCTTGCCCAATTGGGCACCGGCGAAACCGATATCGCCTTGGTCAGCACCTCGACGGATAGCCCACCAGGCCCGCTCGCTGTGCCAATGCTGCGCTGGCAACGTGTGGCGGTCGTACCGCGGAATCACCCGCTGGCCGAATTACGCCGCGTCAGCCTGCCGCAGCTTGCGCGCCACGCATTGATCAGCTTCGAAAGCATGCTGGATGAACGTTCAAGCCTGCGTCGTGCGTTCAACAGCGCCGGCTTCAACCTTCGAGTAAGTTGCACCGCGCAGGATAGCGACCTGATCAAAAGCTACGTGCGTCAAGGCATGGGCGTCGGCATCCTTGCCGAGCTCTCCATGGACGAGAACGACACGGATCTGGTGGCCCTGCCGCTCGCACATCTGCTGCCTACTTGCACGACGTGGGCAATGCCACGCACTGATCGCGCGTTATCCCAGCCAATTGAGCGTTTGCTCGGTCTGCTGGCACCGCATGGCGACCGCGTCGCGGTGCGCCGTTGGTTGGCCGGTGACCGCCGCAGTGGGCCGTCACCGATGACACCGGACAGCGTGCCGGTCTGGCAATACACCCGTCCGGCCGTCACGCCGGGCCGCAACTCCAACCTCAGTCCAGTGAACGCGAACCCCACGCACAACTGAGATTGTCACGCTCTGGTCGGTGATTCCGCGAGCCAAGGACGGCTCGCGTGAATCAAACCCTCGCCCGACCAATCGCCGCCGTCAGTTTTCAGGTGGCACGTAACCCGCAGGCTTCGCGGCCTCGCCACCGAACAGAAACTTCTCCATTTCCGTCGTCAACAACGCACGATGCTTTGGGTCCATGGGCGACAGGCGGTTTTCGTTGATCAGCATGGTCTGATGCGCCAACCACTCTGCCCACGCGGGCTTACCGATCTGCGCGAACACGCGCTTGCCCAGTTCGCCAGGCCACGGAACGAAATCCAGACCCTCCGACTCAACACCCTGTTTACTGCACATCACTTTGCGGCTCACGAGGCAAGTCACTCCCATGCTCTGACGAAATTGGCCGAAGCGGCAGACACAACAAGTCCCGCGCTTCAACGATTTCGCCATGATACCCCTCGGCCAATGCCACACGATTGCTCTCTGGCGCGGCCAAACTTCTTGGCATGAAATGACTGACCACCAAGCGGGCTGCCTTGGCCTGCTCGGCTGCCAGACCAATATCCCGAGGTGTCGCGTGCAGTGAGCGCTGCACAGACGTCGAGGTTTGCCCGATGGCCATGGGCATCACCAACAGATCGACCCCCTCGGCCAGCGAAGTGAAGGCCGTCGTGCGCAAGTTCTGGTCGCCACTGAGTGCAATGGCATACTGGTGATCTGCGTCCGTGACGTCGAGGCGAAATCCCAGCGACGGCACCGGTCCATGCGCCACCGCTACCGCTCGCATCTGCACACCGTTCGATACCTGCCGAGTCGCGTCAGCGCCTTGCCTAGAACCGACCTCGAACACGTCCAGACGAAATAGTCCTTCTTCGCCCGCGTTGAATCCGCGCAGATAGCGATAGCTTCCCCTGTCCGCATCGAAATGTGCGTCCACAAACTCCCGCATACCCGGAAACCGTCCGTTCCCGCGTGGACCGAAAATGCTTAGCGCACGGTTCCGGTCGGTGAAGTAGCCCGACTTCAGCAATGCCACCAGATCCGCCACATGATCGGTGTGCAGATGGGTGATCAACACGGCGTCCAGATCGGCCAGACTGGCACCCGCTTCTCCGAAACGCAGGAATACACCACCGCCGGCATCGATCAGCACGCGCGCTTTGCCACCCACCCACAGCAGGTAGCCCGCACTCGCACGACCGGGCAGAGGGATCGGCCCACCGCTCCCCAACACCTGCAAGCCGACCGCGACGTGATCGCAACGTGCTGGCGCCATTGCCGCCGATGCTGCGGGAGCGCCAATACCCGCCAAGAGCAGGCCCACGGCACTCAAGCACCGCACCGCTGTCAGCATCATCGCCCCCAACGTCTGGCAATCCAGGCGTCCAGACTGAGCTTGCCCGCTCCATTGAGCAACAACGGCCACAGCATGATCAGAAAAATCAACGGCAACTTGAAGTTGCCATAGCCCTTGTCGGTGATCGCGTAACCGCGCCACAACTCAGCCAGCGTGTGCCACTCCGCAGGCCAATGCACCGAGGCAATCGCCACCACGGTGAGAATGCCCAGGCTGAGCGCGGTAAAGCGGGTCGCCAGTCCGAGCAACAAGGCGACTGCACCCAGCAACTCCGCCCACGTTGCGATCGCCCAACTGAGATCCACCGGCAACAGATCAAAGGGAAAAGGGAAGCGATCTGCGACCGAGGCAAACCAATTTTCGCCGCGCCACTTCTCCTCACCGGCCTCCCAGAATTCCCACGCGAGGAGCAAGCGCAGCCCCAGCGGCGCGAGCCATGCGCCTGCCGCATCCAAGCCACGTGTCAACCACGTCCACTGCCTCACTACTGACATCTTCAAACACTCCTTCGCCGGGATCGGCGTGGCAGTAGAGGCTGATAAGAGGCGATTGGATTCGCACAGATGTCGAATTCCGTTCCGCGGGCATGTGCACGCGCCGTTCGCGTGTCACCGCCATGGGCGCCAGTGTCAACCGGATCGCCGCAGATGCGTTGCATACCCCTGCGACCACCGCAGGAGTATGCCCATGCACCGACTGCTTGTACTGCTTGTTCTGAGTTTCCCCCTGACCGGCCTGGCGGCCGATCACGTTTTCGGCGGTGCGGGAGCCAGCTTCGAGGACCCGCCCACCCACCCGTCCAACGACGCTGAAGCGGTCCGCTTTCTGCTGCAAGCAGGCTTCGGTGGCGATGCCGCCGAGATTGCGGAAGTCCAGTCGCTGGGCTACGCAGGGTGGATCGAGGCACAGATCGCGCTGCCGCCCAGTTTGCAGCGCCCGATTCTGGAACAGACGATCGCCGCCGCCGTCGAGGCCGAGCCACGCAATGGTCCGTTTTACCGACGTCACCGCATGGATCAATGGTTCAAGACCCAACTGTCTGCACCGGATGTCTTGCGCCAAAAGCTGGCCTACGCGCTGTCGCAGATCCTTGTTGTCAGTGATTCGGGCACACTCGACAACAATCCGGTCGGCATCGCCGAGTACAACGACATCCTGCTGCGCAACGCCTTCGGAAACTACAAGACCCTGCTATCGCAGGTGACACATAGCCCGGCAATGGGCGTCTTCCTGAGTCACTACCGAAACCAGAAAACCGACTGGACGATGGTCAACGGCGCGCTGACGCCAGCAACCATCCAACCGGACGAAAACTACGCGCGCGAAGTCATGCAGCTCTTTTCCATCGGGCTGATCGAGCGCGAACTGGACTTCAGTCCACTGCGGGACAGTGAAGGCAATACCATTCCAACCTATGATCAAGATCTGATCACCCAGACCGCACGGGCATTGACGGGCCTGAGTCTGCAATGCTCGGGCGCCGCGACAGTCGGTAATCTCAGCATCAATCGAAACTGCAATTGCACTGGCACCGCCTGCAATTTCAGTGATCGCGTCTTCAGCTTGAACGCCGCACGTTACGCCGTACCGGGCATCGTCACGGCGGTCATTCATCCCGATGGATACGCGCCCATGATGTGCTTTCCGCGCTTCGCCGACAGCGGACGCAGCATGGCGGCGGAGGATGGCTACGCGGTACTGCCGGAGCCGCATGCGGACAAAACCCTGCTCGCTGGCATCACCGTGGCGCCCAGCCCAGTCGCGTGCCATAGCGGAACGCCTGCGGCGGATCGGCAGACCTGCATCACCTATTGCGAAGATCAGGTCGATACCGTGGTAACCAGCTTGGCCGAGCATCCCAATGTTGCGCCGTTTATGGCACGCCAACTGATCCAGCGCCTCGTCACCAGCAATCCCTCACCCGGCTACATCCAGCGCGTGGCGCAGGTCTTTGTCGATGATGGCAGCGGGCAGCGCGGCAACCTGACGGCCGTGGTGAAAGCAGTCTTGTTGGATTGGGAGGCACGTAACGAGCAACCCGCACAGGACTTCGGCAAGTTGCGCGAGCCGATGTTGCGTCTGCTGGCCGTTTGGCGGGCCTTCGATGCGGTCCCAAGCACCACAGGTATCGTCGGTCTGTTCACGCCCGAAGGCGTCTACCAGCAACGTCCGCTTGGCGCACCCTCGGTCTTCAATTTCTATTCGCCCGACTACAAGCCGCCGGGTGAAATGCAAACTGCTGGCTTGCGTTCGCCAGAAATGCAGATCACCAGCGAGAGCTCGGTCGTCACCACCTCGGACGACCTCTGGCTGCGATTGTTTGCAGGCTATGGCTTCCAGTCCGGCGGCGCCACCACCTTCAACCCGCCGGCCAATCAGGCCTACATCCCGGTGGCCGGCATCGACGCCCTGCCCGACACCTCGACTGAGCTGGTGGAAGCGCTCAACCAGCGCCTGATGTATGGCCGCATGTCGGACTTCATGCGCAGCCAGTTGGTCGGGCTGGTCGATGGCCCCATGGCCACTGCCGATGCGCGTCGCAAGGCGCTGAATCTGATTCACCTGATCGCGATCTCGCCCGAATTCGTCGTGCAACGCTGAGGAGACTGGCCATGAACCGTTCGTTTGATCGTAACCGGCGTCGCTTACTGCAAACCCTGGGCGCTGGATTCACCACCGCCAGCGCTGCCCAGATGTTCCCGCAACTCAGCCTGCTGCGCAGCGCGATGGCGGCGCCCTCTGGCGACTATCGTGCGCTGGTCTGTGTGTATCTGGCTGGTGCCAATGACTCCTTCAATTTCATCGTGCCACGCGACAGCGATGCCAGCGGCAGTTGGTACGACGCCTACCGCAGTGCACGCGGCGGCGTGTTTTCCGACAGCAATACCACCGGTTTGGCACTGGGCTTCAACGATCTACTGCCAATCAGCCCGAGCAATCAGAGCAATGGCTTCGGTCTGCATCCCGCATGCACCGACTTCACCCTCGACAACGGCAGCAGCTCGCAAACCCACGCGGGCTTGCAGTCGCTGTTCAACAGCGGCAAGGCCGCGTTCCTCGCCAACGTCGGACCACTGGTACAGCCCGTGACGCTGGATGAGTACAACGCGGGCGCGCCGCGTCCTGCCCAGTTGTTCTCGCACAACGACCAGGCCCTGTTGTGGGAACTCGGCATGACCGACACCAATTCGCCACTGGCCAGCTACGGCTGGGGCGGACGCGTTGCCGCGGCGGGCGGGTTCAGCGTCTTGAGCAATGGCCTGTCGCCGAATGTCTCGATTGCAGGCTCCGCGCGCTTCCTCGTCGGCGAGGGTGTCTTTCCTTACCAAATGGGCACACAGGGCGTGGATCTGCTCGATCAGTACCAGACCACCGGCGCCAGTAACAACAACTATCCCGACGCACGGCGTGCCGTGCTTGACAGCCTGCTGAATGCCGCCCAGAACGACCCCTTCGCACGCGAGTACGCCACCATCACGCGACGCTCGTTGTCGGTCGGCGAGCAGTTGTACGGCGCACTTGAATCCGCAGATGGAACGCTGAGCACGCTGTTCCCCGCCACATCCATTGGCAGCCAACTGGCGATGGTCGCGCGCATGATCAAACTCTCACGCAACACCCTGGGCGCGCAGCGACAGGTCTACTACGTGCGGTTTGGCAGCTTCGATTTGCACGATGGCATGTTCGTCGCCGGACAACCCGTCGCTTCCTCAGGTCATGGCGCATTGCTGACCGAGTTGAATCAATCCCTCGGTGCCTTCTGGGCCGCACTGGGCGAAGCGGGCGCGCAGGACGACGTCACCACCTTCACCATGAGTGACTTCGGTCGCACCCTGAGCAGCAATGGCAACGGCTCGGATCACGCGTGGGGCGGTCATCAGATCATCATGGGCGGGCGCGTCGACGGCAACAAGCTGTACGGGCGCATGCCACGGATGCAGCTCAACGCCAACAACAACAGCGAACAGGACTGGAGCCTCTCACGCGGGCAATACATCCCGACCACCAGCGTCGATCAAATGGCCGCCACGCTGGCGCAATGGATGGGCGTCACCGACAACGCCGCACTCGACGCCATCTTCCCCAACCTCGCCAACTTCAGCAGTCGCAATCTGGGATTCATGCTGGGCTGAGGCCGCACCAGCAGCCATCGCGTAGGCTCCCGATCCGGTCACTTTGGGAGCCTGCGCTTTGCCGAGGAGACTGACGCCACCCCACGCGCCCCATAGTCAGTCGGCAATGCGATCGCAACGCGGTGGCACCGAACGCCTGACGCCCATCGGGGAAACCTATCGGGCGATCTTTCGTAAGGATTCGAGCGGTGTGGTCCGCATCGTCATCACCGACTACGGCAGCGGTATCCCGTCCTCGGATGTGCGCATCCGCCAAGCCGGGTATCTGAAAACGGCGGCGTCGCTGGACGGTTACAAACTTCGTGTGGCCGATCAGTACGCGAAGCTGACCGATGGCGGCTATAGCGGCGTGGTGGCGGCGAACACGATGAGCGCCCGTGCGCCGGGCGGCGGATTCACCCAAGACTTGACCGCGTACTTCAACAGCACCGCGCCAACCTTCCCGGTGGCGGTGGTGCTGGTGGGCTGGCCGGAGTATCCCGATGGCGGGGATGAGGGGGATTCGTTTAATGGGACGTGTTCGATCTCAGTTGGGCAGAACCCAACTTGCCCGATTGGATCTGTTGAGGCCGACAGATGGAATGCCTGCACCTCCGTTGGCTATGTTTCACGGACGGCATCTAATGGCGTGCGCTTTGCATTCGGAAGCGAGCAGAAATATGTGAAGAACGAGGTACCATGCAATCAAACCTGCGCAGGTCCGCCTGGGTATCACAGTTGTCAGTCGTCGGTCCCTGCAACCAGTTACAATGAGGTCTATGCAGTTGAGGGGTTGCGTGTTTCCGAGGTGGTCTGTTCTGTTGAGTACCCAAGGAATGACTCGCCCAGCCCGCCATATTCTTGCGGCATACAGACAGGTGTTTGGAGGCCAATTTGGAGTGCTTACTACACAGGCACAATTCCGAAAGCGATACTTTGCTGCTCGGGGGGATAGGCGAATAACAGAAGCGTATGTTCAGCATATATTCAAAGTAGGTGTGGGATTCTGTAACCCCCAACAAGCGAGGTTCGTTATGGACATCAAGAACAAGATGTGTGGCTATATGATTCGTGTAATGGTGACGTGTCTTGGTCTGTCCGTCTTGGCGGCAGGACCGAGTGTTCAAGCACAGGTGTCCGAGCCTGAATCTGCGCCGACCTGGCCGTCCGGATCGCCGCCGGAGGGTTGGCGACCAGGAATCTATAACAGTAGCTCGTGGTTCGACCCAGCGCGTAGCGGTTCCGGCTGGGCGCTGTCGCGGCTCCCGTCATTGCCCGGCGAGTCGGTGCCTTTCTACGCTGGCACGGTCTACACATATGACACCGACGGTCGCCCCTATTGGCTCTTGATGTCGGGGAATTGGCAGCCAGCATCGTGGCAGACGTTCTTTGCCACCAATGAAATTGGAAGGTTCTCGGGAACACTGGTGGATGGGCGCTCAGGAGCATGCCCGGTTTGCGCGTATGGGCCACCCGTGGTTGAGCCAAGCCCGTACGGGGTGGGCACAGTGGTGTTCAAAGGCAATGGCGCACACGCTGAGGTGCTGATGGACGGCGTGCTCAGCGAGACGATACGACCATCCGAGGTCAATCTCTGGAAGTCTGTCGAGGATCTGCTTGTTGGCCGCTGGCGCTTTCAGACCTATGACGGCATGGCTGGACAAATCTATTTCAATGGATTGAATGAAACACTGGAGCGACTTGCCGCCCCGCCAGCATGGATGGGTAACTTACAGACGTTAAATGGTGACGTTTTGCGCGTTCCTAGTCTTGAGAATAGTGTTTTTTACCGTTACGCCGAAATACCTCCGACTCAAGGAGTCGTTGTTTTCGACAAAACGGACGGGACCATTCTTGGCTACCGATTTACGCAGGGTCAGGAAATCACTGAGTCAGGTCAGCGCGTAGGGTATCGCATGTCGGAAAATGACGGGCTTATTCGCTATGTGCTGCTGGATGATAGAACGATGGTTCGTTTCGAGGCTAGAAATACACGTGATGTATTGACCGCGCCGGGTATTCCTACTCAGGCGACGCGTCTCATCAAAGACTGATTGAAGCGGTCCGCCTGTTGTTTCAAGGGATGCCTCGCAATGCGGGGCATCCCGTTTCCGCTATCCGCTGACGCTGAGGGTCCAGTCGCGCCTTGAGGCCGCTGATGAATACGGTCCACTAATGGTGTTTGCCAGCCTGGCCGAAGCGGTGGCGTGTCTGGCTGGCGACGGCCTCACACCGGAAGAAGCGGCGCAGTGTTCGCGGCTGGGATGGCCCGGCGCTGCCGAACCATGAGTGAGGGGACAACACTGTGTCCAAAGCGAATACCACCGTCACCGGCGAGCAGATGCAAGTCTTGGTGACAGCGTTTCAGTCCGTGACCGGCTGGTCCAAGGCGAGTCTGCGGCGCTTGTTGGGCGTCACCGAGTCAGGATTTGCCGGGATGTTGAACGGCAGTCGCCCGGCGGGGATTGCCCTGTATCGAAGTCTGGAAGCGCACCTGGCCCTGGCCACGCATTTGCCTGATGTGCTGGATGCTCTGGCTGCAGCGCGGCAGGCGCATGTGCCGGAGAGTATGCGGGGGTGAGTGGCGAACTCAGGGACAGGAGGTTCCTATGCGTTGGCAACTAGGGTTGATGGTGTATGTCTGCGGCGTGTCGATGTCGTTGGCGCAGCAGGTGCAGTTTATGGATGAGGCCATAGCGTGGACGCGGCGCATGGCCGCGTCCATCGGTCAATTCACGCCGCGAGCAGGGAGACGTCGGCGACGGCGAGGAAGCGGTCGGAGAGGCGTTTCAGCAGGGCGAGGCGGTTGCCGCGCACGGCGGGGTCGTCGGCCATGACCATGACGGCGTCGAAGAAGGCGTCGACGTGCGGGCGCAGTTCGGCCAGCCGGCTGAGCACGCCGACGTAGTCGCGCGCGGCCAGCAATGGGCCGGTGGCGGCGATGGCGGCATCGGTGGCAGCCGCCAAGGCACGCTCGGCCTCGTTTTCGAACAGTGTCGGGTTGATGGCGTCGGGCAGGACTTCTTCGGTCTTCTTGAGGATGTTGCGGATGCGTTTGTTGGCGGCGGCCAAGGCGGGCGCGGCGTCCAGCGACTTGAAGCCGTTGATGGCACGCAGGCGGGCATCAAAGTCGGTCAGGCTGGCCGGTTCGACGGCGACGACCGCTTCAAAACCGTCGGGTTGGTAGACACCTTCGCCTTCGTAGTAGCTGCGCAGGCGTTCGATGATGAAGTCTCGAATCTCGGGCGCCCAATTGACCATGGCACCGCCCGCCGACTGATTGTCGGGAACACTGGCACCATCGGCGCGAGCCTTCTCAGCAGCCTTGTTTACGCGATCGAAGTCCGCCTTTAACAAGGCTTCCGAGGCGAGTTCACAGGCTTTGTCGATCAGGTCCGGAAGCGACACCTCCACCCCACCCTCAATCAAAGTCCGCGCCAAGCCCAAGGCATTGCGACGCAGAGCGAACGCGTCCTTGTTGCCCGTCGGCTTGAGTCCGGCGGCGAATCCGCCTGCCAAGGTGTCCAGGCGTTCGGCAATCGCCAGCACTTTGCCCAGTGCGCTGCTGGCGATCTGGTCACCGGCGAAGCGCGGCATGTAGACCTCGTCCAGCGCCAAGGCCAGCTCGGCGGATTCCCCTTCGGCGGCGGCGTAGTAGCGTCCGGCGATGCCTTGCAGTTCGGGGAACTCACCGACCATGCGTGATTGCAGATCGGCCTTGCAGTAGTTTGCCGCGCGGCGGGCCAATTCAGGATCAACGCCGAGGCTCGGTGCAATGGCTTCGGCGAGGCTGGCGATGCGCGCCACCTTGTCGGCATAGCTGCCGAGCTTCTGCTGATAGGTGACGGTGCCGAGTCCGGCATTCATCGAGGCCAGGCCTTGTTTCAGGTCTTCGTCGAAGAAGAACTTGGCGTCGGCGAAGCGCGGGCGGATGACGCGTTCGTAGCCCAGTCGCACTTGCTGCGGGTCTTTCGATTCGATGTTGGCGATGCCGATGAAGTGCTCGGTCAGGCGACCTTCGAGGTCCAGCACCGGGAAGAACTTCTGATTGGCTTCCATAGTGGCGATCAGCGCTTCCTGCGGCACGCGCAGGAACTCGCGCTCGAAGCTGCAGGTGATCGGCTGCGGCCATTCGTTCAGGCAGTTCACTTCCTCCAGGATGCCGGCATCGATGCGCGCCGTGCCGCCGACGGCACCCGCCGCCGCACCCACCAGGGCGCGGATACGTTCGCGGCGCTCATCCGCATCGACCAGCACCTTCACCGCGCGCAGGGCGTCGATGTAGTCCTCTGCCTTGCCGATCCAGACCGGCTTGGGACTATGGAAGCGATGACCGCGACTCATGCGATCCGAGCGCACACCCAACACGGCCAGTTCCACCACCTGATCGCCATACAGCGAGACCAGCCAATGCACCGGACGAGCGAAGCCGTATTCATGCGCGCCCCACCGCATCGGTTTGGGAATCGGCATGCCGCGCAGGCTGTCATTGAGGATGTCCTGCAGCAGGCTGACCGTGGCCGCACCGGGCTTGACCGAACGGGCGACGAATCGCTCGCCCTTGGCGTCACTGGTGCGTTCGAGCTGCTCCCACGCGATGCCGTTCTTCTGCGCAAAGCCCTTCAGTGCGGGCGTCGGTTCACCGGCGGCATCCAGACCAATATTGAGATAGGGACCGAGCACTTCGTTGCGTTGCTCGGGCTGCTCGCTGGCGACGCTTTCCACCCACGCGGCCAGACGGCGCGAGGTGTAGAGCGTGCGCACGCTGCCATGGGCGACGCCACGTTTGTCCAGACCGCCGACGATGCCCTCGGCAAAAGCACGCGCCAGTTCCGGCAGTGCCTTGACCGGCAGTTCTTCGGTGCCAAGTTCGATCAACAGGGAAGCGCTGCTCATCACGCGGCCTCCTGTTGGCTGGCGACTTTGCAGCCCGGAAAGCCCAACTTCTCGCGCTGGGCGAAATAGGCTTCCGCCACCGACTTGGCGAGATTGCGCACGCGCAGGATGTAACGCTGACGCTCGGTCACCGAAATGGCGCGCCGCGCATCCAGCAGGTTGAAGCTGTGACTGGCTTTGCAGACCTGATCGTAGGCGGGCAACGGCAGGCCAAGCTCAACCAGCTTGAGTGCCTCGGCCTCGCAGGCATCGAAACGATGGAATAGTTCTTCGACATTGGCGTGCTCGAAGTTGTAGGCCGACTGCTCGCGCTCGTTCTGCAGGAAGACATCGCCATACGTGACCGGCGTGCCGTCGGGCCCGTAAGTCCAGACCAGGTCGTAGACGTTGTCGCAGTTCTGCAGGTACATGCACAGGCGTTCCAGACCGTAGGTGATCTCGCCGGTCACCGGACGGCATTCAATGCCACCGGCCTGCTGGAAATAGGTGAACTGGGTGACTTCCATGCCGTTCAACCAGACCTCCCAGCCCAGGCCCCAGGCGCCCAGCGTGGGCGATTCCCAGTTGTCCTCAACCAGACGCAGGTCGTGCACCAGCGGATCAACGCCAAGTGCTTTCAACGAGTCGAAATACAGTTCGACGATGTTGTCAGGATTGGGCTTCATCACCACCTGATACTGGTAGTAGTGCTGCAGGCGATTGGGGTTTTCGCCATAGCGACCATCGGTGGGACGCCGCGAAGGCTGTACGTAGGCCGCATTCCACGGCTCCGGTCCCAGCGCGCGCAGAAAGGTCGCCGGGTGGAATGTCCCCGCGCCCACTTCGAGGTCGAGCGGCTGGATCAGCACGCAACCTTGTTTGGCCCAATAGTCGTTGAGTTTTGTGATGAGCTGCTGAAAAGTCAGCACGGTCTGGGCGTGGTCCGCCATATCCAATCCAATCGCATGGAACGAGCGCGCTAGTATAGCGGTCAGGGGAAAATCCTCTGCGCCCGTTGCCACTCACAGGTCGAAGCTCCATGACGCAAGCCCGTCGTCCCAGCGCCCATAAACCTGCAGCCTCTGCACTCCGCTTGCCGCTGAACCAAAAGCTCGAACTCGCGGCAGTACTACGCTGCCTGCAGGAAGACGGCCTGATCAGCACCAGCGAGGCGATGCGGGCGCGACAGGCACATTCCAGCAACCGTCCGCAGTTTGAAGTCCACCCACTGGTGATGCTGGCCAACCAGAAACTGGCCTCGGCGGAAAAGGAAGGTATCGAACTCAGTCTGGAACGTCTGACCGTTTGGCTGGCCCAAGTGACTGGTGTGCCCTATCTGCGCATCGACCCTACCAAGATCGATGTGGCTGCCGTGACCGCGCTGTTCTCGCATGCCTATGCGCAGCGCTTCCGCATTCTGCCGGTGGAGGTCTACCCCGATCGCATCGTGGTTGCCACCAGCGAGCCGACCGATACGCGTTGGTTGGCCGATATCCAGCACATATTGCGGCGCGATATCGAACTGCGCGTCTCCAATCCGCTGGATATCCACCGCTACACCATGGAGTTCTTCGGGGTCACTCGCTCGGTGCGGCGCGCCAAGGATCAGGGCGAGGACAATCCCTCAGCCTCGTTGCCGAGCTTCGAGCAACTGGTGGAACTCGGTCGCACGGGTGAAGTCGGCGCGGACGACCGCCACATCGTTCACATCGTCGATTGGCTGCTGCAATACGCCTACGAGCAACGCGCCTCCGACATCCATTTGGAGCCGCGACGTGACATCAGTCGGGTGCGCTTCCGCATCGACGGCGTGTTGCACAAGGTGTTCGAGGTCCCGACGCCGGTGATGACGGCGGTGGTCAGCCGTATCAAGGTACTGGGCCGAATGGATGTGGCGGAGAAGCGTCGCCCGCAGGATGGTCGCATCAAGACCCGCTCGCCGGGTGGGCGCGAAGTGGAAATGCGTCTATCGACCATGCCGACGGCCTTCGGCGAAAAATGCGTGATGCGTATCTTCGACCCGGATACTGCGTTGAAGTCCATCGAAGCGCTGGGCTTCAATCCCGACGAAGCCGACGCTTGGAACGCGCTCGTTCAACGCCCGCACGGCATCGTGCTGGTGACCGGCCCGACGGGCTCGGGCAAGACCACCACGCTGTACTCCACCCTCAAGCGACTGGCGACCGCAGACGTCAACGTTTGCACGGTCGAAGATCCGATCGAAATGATCGCGCCCGAGTTCAACCAGATGCAGGTGCATCAAGCGATCGATCTGGATTTCGCCTCGGGCGTGCGCACCCTCTTGCGACAAGACCCCGACATCATCATGGTCGGCGAAATCCGTGACTTGGAAACCGCACAGATGGCGGTGCAGGCCTCGCTGACTGGCCATCTGGTGCTATCTACTCTGCATACCAACGATGCCTGCTCGGCGATCACCCGCCTGCTCGATCTGGGCGTACCGCACTACCTGATCCAGTCCACGGTCAACGGCATTCTGGCGCAACGTCTGGTGCGCACCCTGTGTCCGCATTGCAAGCGCGAAGCGCCGTGCGAAGCGCCTGCGTGGCGCAGCCTGACCGGGCGGCATCCGTTGCCACAACCTGCCGTGATCTGCGCCCCCGTCGGCTGTCTCGAATGCCGCAACACCGGCTATCTGGGTCGCATTGGTCTGTACGAAATGCTGACCCTCACCCCGCGCCTGACGGCGATGATCAAACCGGGTCTGGACTTGGCCGACTTCACGCGCGCCGCCGAGCAGGATGGCATGAGTCCCTTGCGGGCCGCCGCTGCGGCACATGTCGCCGCTGGGCTGACCACCATTGAGGAATGCATGACGGTGCTGCCCCCGGAGCTCTGATCAGCCCGCGTCACCTGCGGGCTTGGCGCCATCGCCATCGCCTTCGCGCACCAGCATGCGGGTCGCAATGATGCCCAATTCGTAGAGCAAGGCCATCGGAATGGCCAGCATCAACTGCGAGACCACATCCGGCGGCGTGATGATCGCCGCGACGACAAAGGCACCGACGATCACATAACCACGCGCTTCGCGCATCTGCGCCACGCTGACCCAGCGCAGCAGACCCATGATGACCACCGCCACCGGCACTTCGAAACTGAAACCGAAGGCCAGAAACAGCACCAGCACAAAGTCGAGATAGCGGCTGATATCGGTCATCACCGCCACGCCTTCCGGCGCAATGCCGGTGAGAAATCCGAACACCACCGGCATCACCAGAAAATAGGCGAAGGCGCAGCCGATATAGAACAGGGAAACCGCCGCAACCAGCAGCGGCAGGGCCAGTTTGCGCTCGTGCTTGTACAGGCCCGGCGCCACAAACGCCCACGCTTGGTAGAGCATCACCGGCATGGCCAGCATGATGGCGGCCACAAACGCCAGCTTGATCGGCGCGAAGAACGGGCTGGCGACATCAATCGCCACCATCTGCGCGTCATCGGGCAACTTGTCCAGCAAGGGCTTCGCCACCCAGGAATAGAGGGTGTTGGCAAACGGCATCAAGACCAAAAACACCGCGACAATGGCGACTACGGCACGCAACAGGCGTGAACGCAGTTCGATCAGATGCGACAACAGGCCCTGTTCGGCCTCTTCTGCACCACGATCGGCAGCAGTCATGGCGTTGCGGCCTGCTTGGTCACGGACGGCGACGGGTCTGTCACCTCTTGAATACTTGGGGTCGTCTGCGCTGCGTCGACGTTTGACGCAACAACGATCTCAGGCAGCAACGCCTCGACGGGTTGCGCAGCCAATTCGGCCTCACTGGGCGCGCGCCCAATCTGCCGTCGGGCATCGCTGCGCACGCTGTCCCATTCAGGATCGGTCTCCAGCGGCATGGGTTCCAGCAAGGGTTTGGCTTGTGCCGCTGCGCGCAGAGCCGCTTCACCTTGTTTGAATTCATCACGCACGTCCGAAACGCTCTCCTGCAAAGCCTGTTTGGCTTCCTGCAGGGACTGCGTCAACTCGCTGGCCTTGACGCTGCGCTTCAATTCCTCGGTGGCCAGTTCACGTTCAAACTCGGCACGCACGGAGTGCCAACTTTGGCGCGCTTTGCGCACGTAAAAACCGAGCTTGCGCGCCGCCTTTGGCAAACGCTCCGGGCCCAGTACGATCAGCGCCACGACACCGATCACCAGCATTTCCATCAGGCCGACATCAAACATTGCGGCGCGACTTACTCGCTGCGCTGCTTGCTGCTGTCTTTCACCGACTCACTTTCGCGTGACTCGGAAGACAGTTTTTCGGGCTCGCTTTCGTCGCGCATGCCTTGCTTGAAGTTCTTGATCGCTGCACCCAGGTCGCCACCCGCATTGCGCAGCTTCTTGGTGCCAAACACCAGCAGCACCACGATCAGCACGATGACCCAGTGCCAGATACTCAAACCGCCCATTCCGCTCTCCTCGTCAAAGTTTCAACCCGCAGGTCAAGTGCGCAGCATACCGCAGGCAAGTCGATGGACCGATGACGGAAGGTCGAATGGCCGAGCGCGATCATTGCGCTTCAGGTTCACCGCGCGCCCGGCGCGCATAGAACTCCGCGCGAAACGCCTCGAATTGCCCCGCCTCAATGGCGCTGCGAATGCCCGCCATCAACTGCTGGTAGTAGTGCAGGTTGTGCTGCGTGGCCAGCATGCTGCCCAGCATCTCGTTGCAGCGATCCAGGTGCCGAAGATAGGCGCGACTAAAGCCGTTGCTGCAGGCGTAGCAGCCGCACGCCGGGTCAATCGGACGCGTGTCGTGCTCGTATTTGGCGTTGCGGATGCGCAATGCGCCGAAATCGGTGAAGTAATGACCGTTGCGCGCATTGCGGGTCGGCATCACGCAATCGAACATGTCGATGCCGCGCGCGACCGCTTCTACGATGTCTTCGGGGCGACCCACACCCATCAGATAGCGAGGCCGATCCGTCGGCAGTTGCGGACAGGTATGTTCGAGCATGTGATTGCGCTCGGCTTCCGGCTCGCCGACCGCCAGACCACCGACGGCATAGCCATCGAAGCCAATGTCCACCAGACCACGCACCGATTGCGTGCGCAATTCGGGAAACACGCCGCCCTGCACGATGCCAAACAGCGCGGCATCGTTGCCCTCGTGCGCGCGGCGCGAGCGCTCGGCCCAGCGCAGCGACAATTGCATGGACTCGCGTGCTTGTTTCTCAGTCGCCGGATAGGGCGTGCATTCGTCGAAGATCATCACGATGTCAGAGTCCAGCACGCGCTGAATTTGCATCGACACTTCCGGACTGAGGAGAACTTTGCTGCCATCGACCGGCGAGGCAAAGGTGACACCTTCTTCGCTGATTTTGCGCCGCTTGGCCAATGAGAACACCTGGAAGCCGCCCGAATCGGTCAGAATCGGCCCATCCCAGCGGGCAAAGCCATGCAGACCACCGTGCACCTCGATGACCTTCAGGCCGGGCCTCAGGTAGAGGTGGAAGGTGTTGCCCAGAATGATCTCGGCACCAATGGCGCGAATATCCCGCGGGGTCATCGCCTTGACCGTGCCATAGGTGCCGACCGGCATGAAGGCAGGCGTTTCGACCGAGCCTCGCGGAAAACTCAGCCGACCGCGCCGCGCGCCGCCGCTTTGAGCCAACAAAGCAAATGCCAAACGACTCATGCACCCTCCGGGGATAACCACATCGCATCACCGTAGGAAAAGAACCGATAGCGCGCTGCGACCGCATGACGATAGGCGGCGAGAACGCGCTCGCGCCCGGCGAACGCAGACACCAGCATCAGCAACGTCGATTGCGGCAAGTGGAAATTGGTGATCAAGGCGTCGACCGAGCGGATGCGATACCCGGGGAAAATGAAGATCTGCGTCTCACCAGCAAAAGGCTGCAGTTCACCCTCGCGCATGGCGCTTTCCAGCGCGCGGACCACGGTGGTGCCAACCGCGATCACCCGATGTCCCGCCGCGCGCGTGCGACGCACCTGCTCGACCAGTTCGGCGCCGACGTTCAGCCACTCGCTGTGCATGGTGTGCTCGTGAACACTCTCGGCACGCATCGGTTGGAAGGTGCCGGCACCGACATGCAGCGTGACGTGTCCAAACTGCACACCACGTTCCCCAAGTCGTTGCAGCAGCGCCTCGTCGAAATGCAAGCCTGCGGTTGGCGCGGCCACCGCACCGGTCGAACGGGCGAAAACGGTCTGGTAACGCTCGGCGTCCGCCGCGTCAGGCTCACGCTGGATATAGGGCGGCAAGGGCAAACGTCCAGCGCGCAGCAATAGTTTCTCTAGGGCTTCGTCGCCCAACAGGCGCAAGCGATAAAACTCGCCATCGCGACCCAGCACTTCGAACTCGCCACCCGCATCGAGATGAATCCGTGCGCCGGGCTTGGGCGATTTGCTGACCCCCAGTTGCGCGCGTGCTTCGTGACTGTCGATGACTCGCTCGATCAGGATCTCGACCCGGCCACCGCTATCCTTGGCGCCAAAAAGTCGCGCGGGCAGCACGCGTGTGTCGTTGAAGATCAACAGATCACCCGACTGCAACAGACCCGGCAGTTCGGCGAACTGGCGATCCTCGAAGGGTTCAGCCCCTCGCAGGCACAACAACCGGCTGGCGGATCGCTCAGACAAGGGGACTTGAGCGATCAATTCGGGCGGCAGCTCAAAATGAAAATCGGATTTCTTCACGCCAATAGGTCACTCGCAGGGCCGCGCATTATCCGGCCCCGCGATTGCCGCGACAATCCATTGGCTGCCGATCATCTCACCACTGGTAGGTCACACTGTAGCGGAGCGTGCGCTTGCCCTCTGGCGGCACCGACACCGCAAAGTCGATGGTCTGGGCATCCTGTTTCCGGTAGTCCTGACTGGCTTCCGCGATCTTCCAGTCGCTCCAGCGATACAGGTATTCGCGCACCGTAAGATCGACGGCGACCTTTTTGCCATTGCGCAGTTCGACTTCAAACGATTCGACGATACGTCGGGCCTTTTCGTCGTAGGCGAACGCCGTCTGTTTGCGCTCGCCCACCACGTCGAAGGACTTGCCGAGCGTCAAACGCAGGGTTTCGCCGCGCGGCGTGTGCTCGATCAGATCCTCGCCAATGAACTCCAGGCTGCCATCGACCGCATTCTGCTGATTGACCCGCACACGTCCTCCCGGCAGCGGCAAGCCCATGCGGTTGGCCTCCGTGTTGGCAAACAACAGATACGCGTTTACTTCGCCCTTCTGGGTTGCTGCGAAGTTCTGGTCCAGATTGGGGCCCGACCAGTAGTAAGGCTGCGGGGATGCGGTAAACACCAGTTCGCGCTGACAGTTCGTGCCGAGAATGGCAGGGAACAGCTCCAGTTGCTTGACCGAATTGTCGGGCAAATCGGTGCGCCGCCCGAGTGTATAGAGGTGGTATTCGAACAGCTCTGATTCGGCGAAGCCGGCAGGCGCTGGCGCCGGCGCAGCCATTGGCACCGGCATGTCGTATGCCGCCCGTTCCATCGGCGCCGGTGCCCGATTGACTTGACCCGCGACCAGTTTCAGTTGCGCGCTCGGATAACTGGCACCGGATTGATTGACCAGACTGACCCAAGCTTGCAGATCCAGTTTGCACATGCCACCGGCGTCGACCAACGTCGCGTTGTAGTCAGTCCACCAAGTCATGCCCTGCGTCTGGTAGCTGACTTGTGCATCATGCTTGCCGCCGCGCTGCGCATCGAGCGTCCATACCAAGGTTGGCTTGCTCATCAGTCCGCCAGGCAGTGCAGGAAATTCGACGTTCGACCACGAGTTCAAGGTCAGCACCGAACCATCCTCGCGCGCCAAGATCAATCCGCCGGTCGCAGACAGCAACCGCCCACTGATGCGGTCGCTCTGTTCCCCACGCAAACGCTCCACCATGATCTGCTGGCCAAGATAGCGCTGCAGCAATTTTTGCGAATCGACCAGATCATATTGGTAGTTCTGTTCGATCACGCGTGTACCAGCTGGATCGGTCAACGAGGCAAAACTGACCGTCGTCGGATCGATCCGCTTGGCCACATCGCTGAAGCGCACTTCGCCAATACCTTGCGGCAGCGACATTTCGCGTCGATCACGCACCAAGGCGTAACCAGGCAGGCGGTCGCCATAGTCCGCCAAGCGCTCGGTGCTGAGGCTGCCGGGTTGCGCAGCACTGTAGACCGTCAACGAATAGTCTGCCGCCGACAGCGGCATGGACAGGCTCACTGCAATGGCTGCAGACAAAGCAAGAATCCGCATGGAACACCTCCGTACACCCGCGACTGGGCGAGACAGAGCATAGGCGCTTGATGGGGGCAAACAACATCGTCACACGATGACGCCAACAGGCGTGGCTTCAGGAATGCCCGCTCAGCGGGCGTGCCGAATCGCCATCAGCAGCGCCAACATCAACAAGGACGCGGCCAGATAGAAGGCCAGGCCCGGCACATGCCATTCGACCGGATGGCGAATGGCCGCAGCGAACAACTGGGTAAACAGGAACGGACCGACAATGCCAGCCATCCCGGTCAGGCTGGTCAGCGCGCCTTGCAAACGTCCCTGCGCAGAGGCCTCGACGCGACGACTCAACAAACCTTGCATCGATGGCGTGGCAAAACCCCAACTCGCCATCACCGGAATCGCCAGCCAGATCCAAGCCGCGCTGGGCGCATAGCCGTACAACAGAAACCCCAAGGCGCCCGCCAGCAACCCAACGCGCAACATGCGGACCTCACCATAACGGGGCACCATTCGCCGCACCAGCCCGCCCTGCACCAGCGCCGACGACACACCGACCGCAGCCAGTGCGATACCGACCTGCCACTCGCTCCAACCAAAGCGATAGTCGGCGTACAGCACAAATATCGCCGGAAGCGACATGTGCGCCAGTTGGCTCAGAAAGCCAATCGCAGCCAGTGGTGCGACGCCCGCATGCGCGCGCAGGAAGCGAAAGGCTCCCAGCGGATTGGCACCACGCCACGCAAAGGGCGCGCGACGCTCGGGCGGCAAGGACTCCGGCAGGATGAAGAAGCCGTATGCGAAGTTCAGCAGACTCAAGCCCGCTGCCACCCAGAACGGCAAACGCTGATCGACGCTGCCCAGCAAGCCACCCAAGGCTGGGCCAATGACAAATCCCAGTCCGAATGCAGCGCCCAGCATGCCAAACGCCGCCGCACGCTTTTCTGCCGGGGTGACATCCGCGATATACGCATTCGCGGTCGCAATGCTGGCCGAGGTCATGCCCGCAAAAACCCGCCCGGCAAACAGCACCCACAGGTTGGGCGCCAGTGCCATCACGATGTAATCCAAGCCCAGTCCGAGATTGGACAACAGAACCACTGGACGGCGCCCGAAGCGATCCGACAGCGCGCCAAGCAGCGGCGAGCAGAGAAACTGCATGCCCGCAAAGGCAGCCGCAAACCAGCCGTACCAGTTTGCCGCCCCGGCCGAGTCGCCGCCTTGAAATCCCAACACAAGTTTCGGCAAGACCGGGATCATCACGCCCAAGGCGAGGATGTCCAGCGCCACCGTGATGAAGATGAACACCACGGCGGCACGCCGCGCAGTGACCGGCGCAGCGGACGTTTCCGTTGCTGCGGACTTGTCCAGAATCAGCCGCCCAGACGCTCTTTGATCTTGCCCGAAACCCATCCCATATCGGCACGGCCCTGCAATTTCGGCTTCAGCAAACCAACCACCTTGCCCATGTCCCGCGCAGTGCTGGCACCGCTTTCGGAAATCGCCGCCTCGATCAGGGCATTGATCTCGTCCTCGCCTAACTGTGCAGGCAAATACGCCTGAATGACGCCGATTTCGTAACGTTCCTGCGCCGCCAGATCCTCGCGACTGGCCGCTTCGAACTGTTGGACCGAGTCTTTGCGCTGCTTGAGCATCTTTTCGAGAACGGCCAGCACCTGACCGTCATCCAGACTGATGCGCTCATCCACTTCGCGCTGCTTCAGCGCGGCCAGAATCAGGCGAATCACCGCCAATTGCTCTTTCGCGCCGCCCTTCATGGCGGCCTTCATGTCTTCCGTCAGACGGATCTTTAGGCTCATGCAGTTCTCCGAGTTCATGTGGACAGGACGCACGCAACGCGCTGGTTCATTCACGGCAAGAAATCCCGGAAACAGGAAAAGCCGATGTCGCGTATGCAACACCGGCTCCGGATTTCCTGGCTTCTTCGCAGGCGGGGCGATCCGCCGCGCTGATCAGTACAGGCGCTGACGCTTGGTCACGTCGCGGCTGACGCGACGCAGGTGACGCTTGACCGCGGCGGCCGCTTTGCGCTTGCGCTCTTGGGTCGGCTTTTCGTAGAACTCGCGCTTGCGGGTTTCGGCCAATACACCGGCCTTTTCACAGGTGCGCTTGAAGCGACGCAGGGCAAACTCGAACGGCTCGTTTTCGCGGACTTTAACGTTGGGCATGGGATCTCCGGGTGAATTCTTGACCACCCCGCTGACGGGGAGCCGCGTATGATACTGGCTCCCCCCCACGCTGTGCAAATATTCGCCAGCGACTCCTCCCCCTTTCTTCGCGCGATGCTCTCGCCGAGTTGCCATGATTGTTCTTGGAATCGAAACCTCCTGCGATGAAACCGGCGTCGCACTGTATTGTGGCGACCGCGGATTGCTGTCGCATGCGTTGTATTCGCAAGTCAAACTGCATGCCGACTATGGCGGCGTCGTCCCCGAACTGGCCAGTCGCGACCATGTGCGCAAACTTCTGCCCTTGATCCATCGCTGCCTCGACGAGGCCAAACTCAACACTCGCCATATCGAAGGTGTGGCCTACACCCGTGGCCCAGGACTGGTCGGCGCGTTGCTGGTGGGTGCCGCGACCGGCCGTGCGCTGGCTTGGTCGCTCGGTGTTCCGGCGATTGGCGTGCATCACATGGAAGGCCACCTGCTGGCGCCGCTGATTGAGCCCGATCCGCCGCAGCCACCGTTTGTCGCGTTGTTGGTGTCTGGCGGCCACAGCCAATTGGTCGAGGTGAGTGCCATCGGTCGCTATCGGTTGCTGGGCGAAACCCTGGATGACGCAGCCGGCGAAGCCTTCGACAAGACCGCCAAGTTGCTCGGACTAGCCTACCCAGGAGGACCGGAACTGGCACATCTGGCGGAATCGGGCGTGCGTGGCCGCTTCACCTTTTCGCGCCCGATGACAGATCGACCGGGCTTGCAGTTCAGTTTCTCCGGACTAAAGACCCAGGTCATGCTGGCCTGGCGAGACAGTGATCAAACTGCGCAAACGCGCGCCGACATTGCCCTCGGCTTTCAAGACGCAGTGGTCGACACTCTGGCGATCAAATGCGAGCGCGCCTTGCAGGCGACCGGCATCAAAACCCTAGTCATTGCCGGTGGCGTGGGCGCCAATCGTGATTTACGGAGAAAGCTGGCTGAACTGGCGCAACGCAAACACATCCGCGTGTGTTTTCCTCGACCCGAGTTCTGCACCGACAATGGTGCCATGATCGCTTTCGCTGGCGCCCTTCGATTACGGGCAGGCCAGCACAGCGATGCCACCATCACCGTCCAGCCACGCTGGGATATGGCAGCATTGTCCGCCGTTTGAATCGAGATCGCGCATGTCAGGCATTTCTCAGGATCGCGTCTTCATCGAAGCCCTCGAAATCGAGTGCCTGATCGGCATCTACGACTGGGAACGTACCGTCCGCCAGAGCGTTGTGCTGGATATCGAAATGGCCTTCGACAATCGCTTGCCTGCGGGATCCGACGCCATTGAAGACACCTTGGATTACAAAGCGGTCAGCAAGCGTTTGATGCAATTCATCGGTGATTCCAGCTACGGCTTGGTGGAAACGCTGGCAGAGCAATGTGCGACGATCATTCTCAACGAGTTCAACGTCAATTGGCTGCGCTTGAAACTGGCCAAACCTGGCGCAGTGCGCGGCGCGCGCAGTGTAGGCGTCATCATCGAGCGCCAGCGCGGCGCATGAACCTCGCTCTACTCAGCCTTGGCAGCAATCAACAGCCAGAGCACTATCTCGCGTTGGCCGCCAGTGAATTGCGTGCGGCATTTGGCGACGTGAGATTTTCCCCGGTCTATCGCACGAATGCGGTTGGCTTTGCCGGACCCGACTTTCTCAATGCCGCGGCCGCACTGCATACGCCGCGCGACGTATTCGACTTGAATGACTGGCTTCACGCACTGGAAGACCGCCATGGTCGACGTCGTGATCAACCACGATTTTCCTCGCGAACCCTGGATGTCGACATCGTCTATTTCAACGACCTGATCATGCACGGACCGGGCAACCTGCGCTTGCCTCGCCCCGAATTGAAATACGCCTTTGTTCTCAAACCGCTCTTCGACATCGCACCGAACCACATCGATCCAGTGAGCCAGCGGAGCTTGACCGCGCTCTGGTCAGCGGCATGTCTGGACGCACCGCTCGTGGACCCACTGGTGCTGTGACCGGAATCACGATGGCAATTCAGATTCGCAAGGAGTGCATGAGCGAGTCGACCTCATCGGCAGATTCCTCAAGAATCTCACTGAGGAGTGCCTCTCCAGCAATCATGTCGATATGGATTGCATCCTCTTCTTTGGAACCCGCATCCGAGTAGCGCAACGGCGATGCCACGGGTGATAGGTAGTCAGCCAATAAAAGCGTATCGCCGAGACTTTCAGCAGGGATGGACAACATGCCACGCCAGTAGTCTGCGATACCGCTGATCACCGCAGTGGGTACCTCCAGTTTCCGCAGAACAGCCAGCGCCAAATCACGCTCGACGGCCACATCAAGGTCCTGACCTTCGTCGTCGTCATCACCCGTGACCACCATCACCGGACGGACAATCTCCAGCAGCGCGGGAAAATCCTTGGCACGCGAGATCATGTAGAAACCACCAATCTTGTGCACCAGCGCGGCAAAGAAAGCGACATCCGGATTTTGGTGGGTCACCCGTTTGGCAATGACACGCGAAAGCGCCGCCACATGCGCGGTGTGCTCCCACAGCAGGTCGGCCATTTGCTTCTGTTTTGGACTGCTTGGCGCACCTGCCATCTGACGCGTCAACAGTGCCATCACCAGACTCCGCATGGTGGCGAAACCGATTCGGTTGACTGCCGTCTTGACGTCTGCCACTTCCCGACCCATTCGGTTGTAGACCACCGAATTGGCGACGGCAACGGAGCGCGCTGACAACAATGGCTCGGCCTGAATCAACCGTGCCGCTTGGTCAACGCTGCAGTTCGGGTCATCCAATGACTGCCGAATCTTCAGCATCAATGCCGTGTTGGTGGGGAAAACGAGATCACCACGGGAAGCCTCGTCGGCAATCTGTTTGAGGGCTTGTGCTCGTTCCATTTGGGTTCCTGTCCACTGAATGCGTGCATCGGTCCCCACTCCTCCGCAGCGCTCACCGGCAAGCGTGCAAGATTCTTGCCGAAATTGGCGACGCCATCTCCGCGCTCACACCGTTGTCGACACTGAACGCTTGGATTTGGTCGTCTTTTTCGGCGCACGAAGCTTTGGTTCAGGCATGCAGGCGGCCGTTGCCAGCAAGAGCTGCCGGAGTCGATCCGGCTCATCCAGCAATTCATCCACCACAGGATGCGGTTTGCCCCCCGGGTAGGGGGCTCGCACCGGAAACCCAGCCGTGAGGTCGCTCGTCATGGCAGCCGGCTTGACGAAAAGACTGTTATCGCAAGCCAAGCCCACCATTTTGGTGTCCACATAGATCGCGTATTCGCCAAACATTTTCTTGTGCGAAATGCGCGCACCGAGCGCTGCTTGTTCGCTGATGAATTCCACAAATGACAGATCTGTCGCCATGACACGTTCACCCGGTGAATGCCTCGCCGAAGTGTAAAACAGACCCGATATCAAACACGCGTCGCAAACGCGATGCCCATTGCGCACTAAGACACCGATACGCGTGCGGCCAAGAATCCGGGCGGTTATCATTACAACCTGTTTTCATCGCGATGAAGCGATACATGAATCTTTCCTGCCCGGTGTCGTTCGAATTTTTCCCACCCAAGACCGACGAACAACGTCAGCAATTGGATCGCACCGCGGAAAAACTGCGGAGCTACCAACCTAGATTTGTGTCGGTGACGTTTGGTGCTGGCGGATCAACACTGAACTACACACCCGAAACGGTACGCCATCTGCGCGATGACTTCGGGCTGTGCGCGGCACCGCACTTGTCGTGCATGGGCGGGACCCGAGCGGAGATTCGCGATTTGTTGCAACGCTACAAGGACATGGGCTGCACGCGCATTGTGGCACTACGTGGCGACATGCCTTCTGGCATGGCACGACCTGGCGACCTGCGTTATGCCTCTGAACTCGTCGAGTTCATTCGGGCTGAGAGCGGTGCGCATTTTCATATCGAAGTGGGCGCCTACCCGGAAACCCATCCTCAGGCCGAAGATGCGCTGGCGGACATCGAACACTTCTGCACTAAGATGCGTGCTGGCGCCGATGTCGCGATCACCCAGTATTTCTACAATGCCGACGCCTACTTCGCCTTCGTCGATGCAGTCCGCGCACGCGGCATTGATGCACCAATCATCCCCGGCATCATGCCGATCAGCAATTTCAGCCAACTCCGGCGGTTCTCCGAAATGTGTGGCGCGGAAATTCCGCGTTGGATGACACGACGCATTCAGGCCTATGGTGACGACACCAGCAGCATCCGCGAGTTTGCGAGTGACGTGGTCGCTGCGCTATGTCGACGTCTACTCGAAGGTGGCGCTCCGGAGCTGCACTTCTACACACTGAATCTCGCCAAGCCCACCGTCTCAGTGCTTGAGCGCCTGCAGGACTGACGACTGCCTGACACGGGGCGGCGGAGGGAATTGGCTCCACCGCTCCGTTTTCGTGTTAGGGCGCCATATCCACCCGCAAAACCATCGCGTTTACCGCAACCACA
Organism: Lysobacterales bacterium; assembly: GCA_016718605.1. Taxonomy (GTDB): domain Bacteria; phylum Pseudomonadota; class Gammaproteobacteria; order Xanthomonadales; family Xanthomonadaceae; genus Aquimonas. The sequence goes on from JADKCY010000002.1 coordinate 473,440, forward strand.
CGAACGCGAGTACCGGCCCCCAAGTCCGGCCCCTCCACTGTCCACAACGCATCTCCGATCTTGACTCGGCCACGCCCGTCAACGATCGCCGATTCAAGCGGAAACACTCGCCCGACCAGCTGCGCGGCACGCTGATTCAGCAGCGGCTGATCGCTTGGGGAATCCCTGTGCGTGCTACGCCAGCGCCAGCCAAAGCCCACCGAGATCAAGGAAAGCAAGCCAAAGATCATCCACTGCACGGTCGGGCTGAGGGCAATCACTAGATCAACCAGCCCAGTAGCAACCGCAGCAAATCCAAGCCACAACATGAAGGTACCCGGCAACATCGCTTCGGCCGCAAACAGCGCTAATGCGATCGCCCACCAAAACCACGGCGAATTCATCCAGCCCACAGCGTTCTCCTTAGGCTTGCATGCCGCCCTGAGAACCGACATTCGGGCGCGGCGGCGGCAACGGTTTATTGGGTGAATCAACCTTGCCAGCACTCGCTGCCTTGGCAAGTTCAGCGATACCCGCCAGAGAGCCGAGAATGCTGGTCGCCTCCATCGGCAACAACAAGGTTTTCTGATTCGGTGACTTGGCGAACTCCTTCAACGCTTCGACATACTTCTGCGCCACAAAATAGTTGACCGCCTGGACATCGCCCTTGCTGATTGCCTGCGACACCATCATGGTTGCCTTGGCCTCGGCTTCCGCAAGACGCTCGCGGGCTTCGGCATCCTTGAACGAGGCTTCGCGTCGCCCCTCGGCCTCCAGAATGGCGGCCTGCTTTTCGCCCTCGGCGCGCAGGATCTCTGACGCGCGGTGACCTTCCGCCTCTAAAATGTTGGCGCGCTTCTCACGCTCGGCCTTCATCTGCCGCGCCATGGAGTCCACCAGATCGCGTGGCGGCTGAATGTCCTTGATTTCGATTCGGTTGACCTTGATTCCCCAAGGATGCGTGGCGTCATCCACCACCATCAGCAGTCGCGCATTGATTTCATCACGCTTGGACAAGGACTCGTCCAGGTCCATCGAACCCAGTACGGTACGGATATTGGTCATCACGAGGTTGAGGATGGCGATTTCCAGCTGCGCTACTTCGTAAGCTGCTTTGGCGGAATCCAGCACCTGATAAAACACCACGCCATCCACCTTCACCACCGCGTTGTCGCGGGTAATTACCTCCTGCGAGGGCACATCCAGAACCTGCTCCATGACGTTGAGCTTGTGCCCAATGCCGTCAATCCAGGGAATGATGAAACCCAGTCCCGGCGTCAACGTGTGGGTATAGCGACCAAACCGTTCAACGGTGTATTCAAAGCCCTGCGGCACCGAACGCACACCTTTGAGGATGGTGATGACCACAAATGCCAGCAAAATCAACACGAAATATGACATCAGACGCTCCCTGCAGTGGTGGGAAAAACCGCTTGCCTTGCGCCGCAGTCAAAAACTGCATCGCCAACTCGGCACTATAGGGGCTTGAGTGCTCCGCGAAAACCACAGCACGCCACACCCATGCCCTACGCACGAGCCAGTGGATCGACGACAGACCGCCTGCAACGTGACCATGTCCACGCAAAGCACGACGCTGTGGCTGCGCCCGATGGTTGGATGGCAAGCAGCAAAAACTTGCTCAGGCGAACACGTTCAAGCGTGTCCCCACCGCCCCTGACGTTTCCAACGCGGAAACCTGAGGCAATGCCTGAATCAGCGCCAAGCCAGTAGCGGCTTGGGTGTCCATGGCCTTTTTCAGCACCGCAAGCTGCACTTGTTGCTGCAATTGGGCCTGCTGCATCTGCACTGCAGCATCAACGATGGATGAGCTGAGTCCGTCCATGTGCAGTTCCTCTGCTGAATACAATGAGTCGCTATCGATATCGGCACGCGAACTACGAACTTTAGCCTATCACTCTGCCGGAGACTCAACCGACCAACTTGCCGTCCCGCGGGTGTTTCCACACCCCCCAAACTGCCAACATCACAGCGCCCGCCACAATTGCCGAATCAGCGATGTTGAAGGCCGGCCAGTGGTGCTGGCCCCAGTATGCATCGATAAAGTCGATGACGTAGCCATAACGCAGGCGGTCGACGAGGTTGCCTAGCGCACCGCCGATAATCAGAGCGAAGGGGATCGCCTGACGCCAATCGCGGAGTTCAGTGCGTTTCAACGCGACCACGAGCGCCAGACTGATACCCACCGCCAAGACGGAAAACAACCAACGCTGCCAGCCATCGGCGTCACCCAGAAAACTGAAGGCGGCACCATGGTTGTAGACCAGTGTCCAGTTCAACCAGTCTTGTACGGCCACGACTGGCTCGGCGTAACGCAAGTGATCCAGAGCGAGTTGCTTGGTCCACAGATCAAGCGCGATCACGATTGCCGACAGCAGCAGCCAGATCAGCGCATTGCGGGCAGGCGGGCGCATCAGAACCAGCGCCGCCGTTCGCCCGCGCCGTCAACATTGTCGACGCAGCGCCCGCACAGTTCAGGGTGCTCGGCGTGACTGCCCACGTCGGCGCGGAAATGCCAGCAGCGCACGCATTTGGCATGGCTGGTCGGCAACACTTCCAATTGCGCAGCGATGCCCGGTACTGCCGTCAGGCTGCCGCCGATCACTGCCGCCGCTGTTGCTGGGTCGGTCGTCGCCACCAGATCAAACTCGGAGCTGATCATCAGGAAGCGCAGGTCATCGGCGACGCCTGCCAATTTCGCGCCGAGTCCGTTGCTGGTATCGATATGCAAGGCCACGCGTGCCGCCAGCGAACTACCCACCGCTCCGTCCTTGCGCATCGGTTCCAGCACACTGCTGAGACAGGCGCGAATCGACAGCAATTGCTCGAAGTCCGACTCGTTCAAGGCGGCATCGGTGGGCATTCCACTCAAGCCCTCGTACCAAGTCTCGAACAACACCGACTCGCAGCGCGCACCGGGCATGGCCTGCCATATCTCTTCGGCGGTGAAGCTCAGGATGGGCGCGATCCAGCGCACCATGGCTTCAAGGATGTGGTACATCGCCGTCTGCGCCGAACGCCGCCCGAGGCTGTTCTCCTGCATCGTATAGAGCCGGTCTTTGGTGACATCCAGATACACCGCGCCCAGTTCGTTGATGCAGAACTGCTGAACGGCCTGAACGATGTCCAGAAAATCGTAGGCATCGTAACGGTCAAGAATCCGCGCCTGCAGCTTGGCCGCCTGCGCCATCGCCCACTGATCCAGCAGCAGCATCTGCGCGGCGGGAACGAGGTTCTGGGTCGAATCGAATCCGTCCAGATTGCCAAGCAGAAAGCGCGCCGTATTGCGAATGCGGCGATAGGCGTCGGTGGTGCGCTTGAGAATCTCGTCGCTCACCGACATTTCGTTGCGATAGTCGGTTGAAGCCACCCACAAACGCAGTACGTCTGCGCCCAGCGTGTCCATCACCTTTTGCGGCGCGACGACGTTGCCGAGTGACTTCGACATCTTACGACCCGCTGCATCGACGGTGAAACCATGCGTCAGGACGTGATCGTACGGCGCTTTGCCGGAGATGCCCGCCGAGGTCAGCAACGAAGACTGGAACCAGCCGCGGTGCTGGTCCGAGCCTTCGAGATACATGACCCGATAGTCCTGCAGGTCACCCGCCTGAAGTTCCTCGCGTGCGCCGATCACGCACGCATGTGTCACGCCGGAGTCGAACCAGACATCCAGGATATCGGTGACCTTCTCGTAGTCGTCAGTCGCGTCACCCAAAAGCTCGCGCGCATTCAAGTCGTACCACACATCCACGCCGCCCTGCGCCACACGATCTGCCACCTGGCGCATCAACGTCACCGAATCGGGATGGATTTCGCCCGAGATCTTGTGCACGAACAGCGCAATGGGTACGCCCCATGTGCGCTGCCGGCTGATACACCAATCGGGCCGCTTGTCGACCATGCCGAGGATGCGCTCCTGACCCCATTCGGGCACCCAGCGCACCTTCGGAATGGCCGCGACAGCCGCGTCACGTAGGCCGGCTTGGGTCATGCTGATGAACCACTGCGGGGTGGCGCGGAAGGCCACTGGCGTCTTGTGCCGCCAGCAGTGCGGATAGCTGTGCGGATAGGCCTCGTCGTGCAGCAACACACCGCGCTCGCGGAGGAGTTCCAGAATGACCGGATTGGCCTTCCAAACATGCTGACCTTCGACGACCGGCGTCCCCGGCAGATACGCGCCATTGCCACCGACGGGATTGATTTCGGCAGCGGAATACTGGTCCATCAGGCCGTACTTCAAGCTGACCGCGTAGTCCTCCTGGCCGTGACCGGGTGCGGTGTGTACCGCACCGGTGCCGGCATCGGTCGTGACGTGCTCGCCCAACAGGACGGGAACCTCGCGCGGCAAAAACGGATGCTTGAGCGCGAAGCCTTCCAGCGAGGCGCCCTTCACGCGACCAAGGACCAAAGGCTCAACCAGGCCGTAGCGCTTGGCGCAGTCGGCCAGTAGTGCTTCGGCAATGACCAGTTGCACGCGTTCATCGCCACGGCGCTGCCCTTCGATCAATACATAGTCGAGTTCTGCACCGACCGTGACTGCCAAACTGGCGGGCAGTGTCCAAGGCGTAGTGGTCCAGATGGGGATCGCGATGGTGGCCGTTCGCGGTGCCTGGCCGAACAGGCTGGCAAGCTTGGCCTGATCGACCGCGTCGTAGGCCACATCAATCGCGGGTGAGGTCTTGTCGGCGTATTCGATCTCTGCTTCGGCCAGTGCCGAGCCGCAATCGAAACACCAATGCACCGGCTTGGCACCGCGCGCCAGATGGCCGTTCTCAACGATCGTCGCCAAGGCTCGCAACATGTCGGCCTCGAAGCTGAAATCCATCGTGCGATAGGGATTTTCCCAATCGCCGAGTACGCCGAGACGTTTGAAATCCGCGCGTTGCGTGTCGATCTGTTTGGCCGCGTATTCTCGACACTTCTGCCGGAAAGTGCGGGCATCAACTTTCACGCCGACCTTGCCAATCTCCTTTTCCACCGCCAACTCGATCGGTAGCCCGTGGCAATCCCAACCGGGCACGTAGGGCGCGTCATAGTCTGACAACAGCTTCGACTTGACCACGATGTCTTTCAAAATCTTGTTGACCGCATGGCCGATATGGATTGATCCATTGGCATAAGGCGGGCCGTCGTGCAGCACGAATCGCTTGTTGCGGCTCCGGCTGCGCTCGCGAATCTGCTGGTAGCGACCAACCTGCTCCCACGCGGCCAGCATGTCCGGCTCGCGCTTGGGCAGATCACCACGCATGGCGAAGGCCGTTTCCGGCAAATGGATGGTGTGTTTGTAGTCTTTCTTTTCGGAACTCACGCGGGACTCCGCCAACAAGCAATTACAGGGAATGGGACAGGATCTCGCGCGCCCGCGCTGCATCGCGGTCGATCTGCGCCACGAGCGCATCGAGATCAGGAAAATTCATCTCGTCACGCAACTTGGCGACGAACTCCACACGCAGGCGACGACCATACAGATCACCATCAAAATCGAACACATGGGTTTCCAGCAACGGCTCCACACCGTTCACGACGGGGCGCGTCCCCAGACTGGCAACACCCGTCATGGGCTGCTCGGCGATACCATGCACACGCACTGCATAGATCCCCCACAACGCAGGCTCGCACCCTTGAAAACGTTGATTGGCTGTGGGGTAGCCCAACTTGCGGCCAAGTTGTTGACCGCGGACAACACGGCCTTCGAGACAGTAGTCACGACCGAGCAGGCTGGCGGCCAGTTCCAGTGCGCCCGCCGCCAGGGCGTCGCGGATACGTGAGCTGGAAACGCGTTCGCCATCGACACAGGAGACCGTTTCCATACTGTGGGCAACAAACCCGCTTTGATTGCCCAGTTGGCGCAACAGGTTGACGTCACCTGTCCGCGCTTTGCCAAATCGGAAATCCGGTCCAACCCAGACTTCCCGCGCCGCCAAACGCTTCACCAGCACCTCGCTGACAAAGGACTCCGCGGACATGCTGGCCAGCGCGTGATTGAATCTCAGCAAGCCGACGACGTCGCAACCCGCCGCTGCAAAGCCCTCGAAACGCGATCTCGGCAACTGCAATCTCGGCGGCCGTTTTCCAGCAGAAAAATACTCGCGCGGCAACGGCTCGAAACTGAGCGCCACGGACGCCAATTCTCGCGTTCGCGCGCGCTGCAGCGTCTCATGCAACAGCGCTGCATGACCGCGATGCAAGCCATCGAACGCGCCAATGCACACCACACTGCCGTGCGGCGTGAGACAGCCTCCCAAAGGATCGCGAAACAAACGGGTCATCTGCGGGAGTATAGCGTTTGAGCCATCGCAACCCAGCACGTCATCCGCGCCGGGACACAGCGCTTATCCCGTTCAATGCCCACGTAGGTCGGCGGGTCGCATACCGAGCGCACCTAACACCGCCACAAAGCTCGTGATACCGGCGACGATCAGAACACTCAACTGCAGCGCGCGCATGCGGAAACCCTGGTTTGCAAAATCTGACCACCACGACAATCCCAGCCACAACACCAACGACATCACCGCGCAGGCAAGCAACAGTCCCCCGAGATGTCTCCCCCAACCTGGCTGCGGCTGGAAATCGCCGCGTCGCCGCAATGCACGCCAAAGCAGAAACAGATTGAGATAGCCCGACAGCGCACTCGCCATGGCCAGCGCCAGATGAAGTCCCGGCGTCTGCCCAACGCGCTGCAGCCATGGCAAGCCCTCGGCAGCGGGAGGAGCCGGCCAAAGCACATACAGCGCAGCCAAAAAGACCACATTGAAAACCATGTTGGCAATCATCGAAGCGATTCCCGCCTTGACCGGCGTGGCGGTGTCCTGGCGCGCATAAAAGGCCGGTGCCAGAACCTTCACCGCCACAAATGCGGGCAGACCAAAGCTCAGACCCACAAGAGACAAGGCCGCCATTTGCACATCGAAGGGCGTGAACTGGCCGTATTGAAACAAGGTATAGAGCACCGGCTCTGCCAACAGCATCAAACCAAGCATGGCGGGTAGAGCAATCAGCACTGCCATCCGCAAGCCCCAATCCAACGCAGCCGTAAAACCCTTGGCATCGGTGTCCACATGGTGCCGTGACAGCGCGGGCAAGATAACGGTGCCCAGCGCGACACCAAACAAGCCCAGCGGAAACTCCAGTAGACGATCCGTCTGCGCCAGCCAGGTTTGCGATCCTTCAAACAGAAACGAGGCGATCACGACATCCAGCAACAGGTTGATCTGAGCCACCGACGATCCGAACAGCGTCGGAATCATCAACCTCAGGATCCGCCTGACCCCCGAATGCGCAGCGCCCCAGCGCGGCCAAACCAGCAGATTAAGTGAACGCAAGGCTGGAAACTGGATGAGCAGTTGCAACACCCCTGCGACCAGAATGCTCCACGCCAGCGCCATGACCGGGATATCCATCATGGGCGCCAGCCACCAGGCCGCCACAATCATGCAGACATTGAGGATCAAGGGCGTGGCGGCAGGCAGCGCAAAACGTTGAAAACTGTTCAACGCGCCACCGCACAGTGCAGTCAGCGACACAAAAAACAGAAATGGAAATGTGATCCGCAACATCTCGGCGATCAGGCCGAGCTTTTCTGGCTGCCCAACCGAGCCCGGCGCAAACATCGCCGCAACCTGCGGGGCAAACCACATTCCCAGCGCCGTCAGCAACAGCAGCACACCGCCCAATGTACCGGCCGTTCGCGAAATCAGCTCGCGCAATTCCGCTTGCGCCTGCGTCTGTTTGACCTCGGTGAAGACGGGCACAAAGGCCAGCGAGAACGATCCTTCCGCAAACAGGCGTCGAAAAAAGTTGGGAATCTTGAACGCCACCCAAAATGCATCAGTCGCCGCGCTGACCCCAAACACCTGAGCGATCGCCATTTCGCGCACCAGCCCCAGCACGCGCGACAACAGCGTCGGGCCAGCAAACGACATCAGGGCACGCAACAAACCGCTGTGTTGGCGGGCAGAATCCGACATGGGTAAAGCACCAAGTAAACCGTCAGTATTGCATTCGAGTGGCTCATGAAGATGCCACACAGCCGTATCGGCGCGCCCAGCGATTGACGCATAGACTCGCAAAACGCATACTTGCGCGTCTTTCCCCCCTGAATCCGACCGCCTCGAGGAGTTTCCCTTGGCCAATATCAAATCTGCAAAGAAGCGCGCGAAGCAGTCTGAAGTTCGCCGCGCCCGCAACGCCAGCGCCCGCTCCATGGTGCGCACCACCGTCAAGAAGGTCATCAAGGCGATTGATGCCAACGACCAGACCGCTGCTGCCGCTGCCTTGCAGGCCGCCGCTCCGGTGCTGGATCGTTATGCCGCCCGTGGTCTGATCCACAAGAACAAAGCCGCCCGCCACAAGAGCCGCCTCACGGCGCGCATCAAGGCAATGGCCTGAGTCAGCGGTGTCAGGATCAGGGATAACGAAGGGCCGACAGCGATGTCGGCCCTTCTTATTTGTGCCGGAAGAATGTCGCGATTTGGGTCACCGACTAAAATCCACCCCAACGGTCAACCGTCGCCGACTGCCTCCCCCATGGCGCCACGACGGGCCTGCGATCCCAGCAAAAGCGAGGCTCGCCGGCAAGGATTTTTGCCGCGTTGCCCAAAGCCCGACAGACATCTAGGCAAGCTCGCATCAGGCGCCGACTAATTTCTGCGCACGATACTTGATGCGAGGCCCAAAGATGTCTGGCTTCGGATCAGACTCGGCCTGCATGGAGGCGCGCCTCCCGGACGAAAGCACCTTGGCAGACCCGATTTTCACGCCAGTGAGCACAAGCGACAAATTCCGTTCAGCGGTAGGATCGACACTTCGTCTCGACTCTGGGTCATTTGACGCATGAGCGCCGCGCCCACTCCTGAATTTACGCCCCAAGCGACCGACACTCGACCGCGCAATGGCCTGGCATGGCTCGGACTGCTGCTATCGGTCGCATTCGGCATTTTTGTCGGCTGCCGCGCGGGCGCGACGCTACCTGACCCCGTGGTCGCCGTGGCAGTCGCGCTCTGGTGTGTTGCTGCAACTTGGAGCTTGCTGCGCCAAAACGCGCTGTTGCAGACCTTTTCCGGAATCGCCTCGACGAGCGCATCACTGTCTGCGCTCATCTGCATCCTGTTGTGGTCTGGCGCTGGCGTCGCTGGCCCAGACCCACTCAACGGAGAATTGCAAAGGCTGTTCGTACTGATCGCCGCAACCGCTGGCGTCCCACTCCTGTTCCAACTGCAGCATCGCTATCGCGGGCGCTGGGCAATGGCAAGTGGCATCGTGCTGACCCTGCTGGGACTGATGCGATTCGGCACCCTGCTTGGCGCACTCGAAACCCGCAGTATCGTCCCAGCGATGGGTGACACGGTCTTGATCCTCTCGCTGATTGCGCTCGGTCTCACCTATGTTCGAAGTGCGCTGGGTGCGGATCTTGGGCGCAATGCACTCGCACGTCTTGGCGCACTGGTCGCGGCCGCGGCGCTGACCGTGGTCGCGGCCGCGCGACTGTTCGACTTGCCCTCACTGCTGAGCAATGCACTTGTCGACCAACCGACCCAACTGGTGGTCGCAACTGCGCTGGGTTGCATTGTCGTTGGTGTGCTGATGCACAGCTCACGGCGCCAGATCGCCAAACGCGTTGCCGCACTGGTAGCGCTGGGGCTGGCGATGCTGATGCTTCTGTTGCATCCATCCATCATCAACACGCTCCCGGCATTCGGCTCGGCCCTCGTCACGCTGACTAAGATCGGCGGCCTGGAATCCTTGGGGTTATCGCTGGCGACCAGCATCAGCATCTTGGCATCGGCGTTTTCGCTTTTGCTGCTTGAGGCGGAGTCGAAGCACCCTCTTCGGGCACTGCTGGCTTGGGCATGTGGCCTGTTGGTGATGCTGATTGCGACGGTTGCAGCTCTGGGCTATTTGCTCGGGGTCGACATGTTTCAGCACTGGGGCGATAGCAGTGCACTTGCCCCGCTGATCCATGCGGCAGAGTTCTCGCTGGGGTTCAGCTTGATGTCGCTCGCCGATGGCGACACCGCCCGCGGACCTCGTCGATCACACTGGTTACCCTTGGGTTTGGGGGCCGTCATCATGGTCGTTGGTGTCCTTGGCTGGCAGGCGCTGTTGCCCGACGAAGAACGCCGCGTCGACTTCATGACGGAAGCCCTTGCGCAGTCGATGGTCAAGCGGGTGACCGATGCATTGCAGCACTATGCGGACTTGGCTGAGGCAGATCCTGACAATCCGATGGGTTTAGGGAGTGCGGCCAGCGAGGTGGTCATCGCCAGCGGCGCGGGCCATGCCGCGCTGCAAGCTTTGCTTATCCGTCAAAGTCGCTATGACGCGCAGCGGATGCTCGCCGCGCTGCCAGCGCACACCGACAGCGCAGCCCTTCCACCCGGGCATTGGCATGCGCGAACGTTCGAGTTTGACGGCAACTACTTTCTCTGGCTGAGTCATCCGTTGCAGCAGGACCAAGCCGCCTATACAGCGATCCTGCAGCTCGACACCCTGCTTGATTTCGCCATCACACCGGCGCCATCGGGCTACTCGCTGGAGGTGACCAGCGACCAAAGGATCATCAAACAGTTTTCCGCAGCACTGGCGCAGGACGCGCGCTGGGGACGCCAAGCCATTGCCCAATGGGGTGGTTTGCAATGGTCGGTGCGATTGACGCCGACCCCAGACACCTTGGGTCTGATGACCAGTCGACTACCGGGAACCGTCCTGCTGGCCGGCATGCTCTTGGGCGGATTGGTGGCACTGGCGCTGCGTCTGGCCTTTATCTCCGGCGAACGTGCCCATGCGGCAGAACTGGTCAGTGCGGGTCTGCGCCGCGAAGTGGATGCCCGTTTGGCCACCGAGCGGGCGCTGGAAAGATCTCTCGACGAGATCGGACTGATTCTGTCGAGCATCACCGACGGTTTTGTGTTCCTGGATCGCAATCTGGCCTTCACCTATGCCAATGACCGTGCCGGACGCCTGCTCGGAGACGAACCCGACCATCTGACCGGGCTCGGTATCATCGACATCTGGCCGGAATTGGGCGTGGATGGCAGTGAGGTTCTGCTCCGCCAAGCACTTGAAGGCCAAACCACAACCTCGTTTGAATCCAACACGCATCGCGAAAACCGTTGGCTGGACGTGCGGGCGTACTCGCATCCAGAAGGCCTGGCGTTGTTCATCCGCGATGTCACTCAGGAACGCTTGAGTGCCCAACAGCTGGCGCTCAGCGAGGAATTTCTGCGGCACGCCCAGCGTCTGGCCAAGGTTGGCAGTTGGCGCGTAGAAACACTTCGTGATCATTGGCTATGGAGCGATCAGCTCTATCGCATTCTGGGCATTGATGGCGCAGCAGCTCCCAGCCTGATGCTGATCCTAGATCGAACCCACGTGGATGATCGCGCCGAACTGCAAGCGGGCTTCAATCGTCTGGCGCAAGCCGGAGAGCCGCTGGCGATGGAGCATCGACTGCAACTCGTTGACGGGCGCATCCTGCAGGTTCAGTCGCGCGCCGAGGCCGCACGCGACACGACTGGACGCATTGTTGCGCTATCGGGAACACTTCAAGACATCACCGTCCACAAGGCACAGGCACAGGCTTTGGCGCAAGCCCTGGAGCGCGCTGAGCGTCATGCGCGCCAACTCCGTGCGCTCAATCGCGTCTCATTGATGGCCAGTTCGCACATGGGTGATGCGGGCCTGTTGCAACAGTTGCTGGATGAGATTCGTGATGCCGTTGGAACACACTTGGCCAGCTTGCATTTGCTGCCCACGGAAGAAAGCGACAATTTGCTGCCAACGGTTTCTCTGTCCGACAAGTACGCGCAATGGCGAGAATTTGCTGCGCCGATTCGTGGATTGGGGCTCTTGGCCTTATCGAAGCGCGGCGCGGGGGTACTTCGCCTCACTGAGGCCCAAATGCTGGCGCATCCCGCCTTCCTGAACTACGCAAGCCATGCGCACGAGCATCCGCCGCTACGCGCACTCCTGTCCGTACCACTGCGAGATCACTCTGGGCGCTGTATGGGCTTTTTGCAGTTCTCCGACCCGATGGATCGAGATGAATTCATCGTCGACGACGAAACCATCGTCGTGCAATTTGCCCAAGTGATCGCCATCACCCTGGTGTGGCGCGGTTTGCTTGCTGAACTGCGTGCCACCCACGAGCGCTTGACTGAACAGGTTGAGGGTTTGACGCGCAGTCGTGCACTGCTGGCAAATGCCGAGCGCGTCGCAGGCCTCGGCACATGGGAGTTCGAATTCGGCGACATCTCCCACCCCGTCCTGCATGGCTCAGAACAGATGCAGCGTCTCGTTGAGCCCGCCAATGGCGTAATGAGCACGGTCAACGCCATGGCTCGCATCCATCCAGAGGATCTCGCCAAGGTGCGCGATGATTTCATTCTGGCTACCCAGGGAAAACTGAGCATCAACCACGACTTACGCCTATGCCGCGACGACCAAAGCTACATCTGGGTGCATGCGCAGGCCGAACTGGTGCGCGACGAGCTCGGCAATCCGAGTCGACTGGTGGGCACGCTGCAGGACATTACGGAAATGCGGCAGGAACAGGAGATCGAGCACGAACGCGCCAACATCCTTCGCGCGGTGGCCAGCGGTCAAGCCCTGCAGGACACCGCCACGATGGTTATCCAGAGTTTCGAATCACGCTACCAGCGACGGCACGCGATTCTGGTCACACATCCCGATGCCTCTCTGCCTATGGACCTCGTCGCACCGTCACTGCCCGGCGATTTTGCGCGCATCGCCCGGCCCTTCATCGAAGGCTTGGTCAATAGTGCATCCGAGCAGGCGGCGCGCAACGCGGAACGCGTCATCGTCAGCGATATCCGTACCGATCATCGATTCCCACAGGCCAACGCGGTGTTGGCCTCGTTGCAATTGCAGGCCTGCTGCGCAACCCCGGTGATTGGCCCCGATGGTCGCGTCTTGGGGGTCTTTACAGTCTATTACCACACCGCGCAAAGCCCGGACGCGCATGAACTGAAGGCCATTGATGCAGGCGTCGCGCTTCTGGTGATAGCCAGCAATGCTGCGCTCGCCCAACAGCGTCTTGAAGAAAGCCGTCAGCGCTTGCGTTCGCTGTTCACCCTGGTCCCCGACGCCGTGTTCGTCCTCGATACCCAGGGACAAATCGCTGACTGCAATCGAGCGGCACTGGAACTGATGCAATGCGATGCCGAGGCATTGCGAGGAAGCGCCATCGAAGCGCGGGTCCCCGAGCATGACCGACTCACCATGGATGACCATGTGACGCGCGCTGCCCTCGGCGAAACACTGCGATTTGACCATAGTGGACTGCGTCCCGACGGCAGTCGATTTGATGCGATTACCACGACGCTGCCTATCACCGTCAATGGCCAGACGGTGGGTGTGTATGCCGCGATGGTCGATGTCAGTGAACAGCGTGCTGCGCAAGCCGCCCTCAGCAGCGCACTACAAGACGTGCAGTCGCGCAACCGCGAACTACAAGACTTCGCGTTTGTCGCTTCGCATGACCTGCAGGAACCGTTACGGAAAGTGCAAGCGTTTGGCGATCGCCTACGCACCCATCTCGGCGAGCAACTGGACACCGATTCCGCCGACTACATTGAGCGCATGCGCTCCGCCGCCGCACGCATGCAGGCGCTGATCAACGACCTGCTGGCCTACTCACGCGTCTCTCGCAATGCGCACGCGCCTGCACAAACAGACCTCAACCAGATCGCTCGGGAAGTGCTCAGCGATCTTGAAACCCGCATTGAATCCAGCCACGCGGTGATCGACTTGCAGCCCTTGCCGACGCTGCGCGCCGATCCAATCCACATGCATCAGCTCTTGCAGAATCTGATCGGCAACTCGCTGAAGTTCTGCGCCAACGATCGCCCACCGCGCGTCACCGTCCGTGCCGAGGCGTTTGAACGTGGCCAAGGTCAGCACAAGGAGCCGTGGATTCGCCTGTTGGTCGAAGACAATGGCATCGGTTTCGATAACCGCTATCTCGACCGGATCTTCTCACCGTTCCAACGTCTGCATGGGCGCAGTCAATACGAAGGCTCCGGAATCGGTCTCGCGATCGTCCGAAAAATCGTCGAGCGCCACGGTGGGCAGATCCGCGCTGATGGCCGACCGGGTCTTGGGGCTGTTTTCGTCGTCGAACTGCCGGTGAACGCACAAACGCTTCCGAATGATGCGGCAGTCTGGGAGGATGCACGCTGACATGCGAACCCATCCTGATGCCCCCACCTTGCTGATTGCCGAAGACGACAGCGATGACCGTCGTCTGATCGCTGACGCCTTTGCTGCCATCGGCGTATTCGATGCACTTCGCTTCGTCGGGGATGGCGCTGCAGTGCTCGACTATCTTCGCCATCGCGGAGAATTCAGCAATCGCGCACTTTATCCGCGCCCACGGGTGGTCATTCTGGATCTCAACATGCCGCGCATGGATGGCCGCGAGGTACTGCGCGAAATGCGCGCAGACGCGGCATTGCGCGACCTGCCCGTGCTCGTGCTGACCACATCCTCTGCGGTCGAAGACGAACAGCATGTGCGTGCCTGCGGTGCCGATGGCTACCTCGTCAAACCGGTTTCGTTCGGTGCCTTGGTCAGCATGGTCACTGGTATCCAACAGCGCTGGCTGCACCTGCCGGAGCCGCTGTCATGACCCCAACCTTTCGTGACAGTTTGCGGGTGCTACTGGTTGAAGACGATGAGGACGATGTCATTCTCACCAGTGCGCTGTTCCGTGAGGTTGAAGAGTTTGATACGGAGTTGCTCTGGGCCAACACGTTCGAGGGCGGGCTCGCCTATCTCGGCAGTGAGAAATTCGACATCGTTCTGGTCGATTACCGGATTGGCGCCGATACCGGCATCACTTGGATTGAAGAAGCGCATCGGCGCGGACACGGCACACCGATCATCGTACTTACCGGCCAAGGCAGTCGCGAAGTCGATGAACTGGCGATGCAGGCTGGCGCTGCGGACTACCTGGTTAAGCATGGCCTCAACGCGGAACGGCTCGGACGCAGCGTGCGCTATGCCATTGACCGCGCGGAAGGTCTGCAACAACTCGAAGCCAGTGAACTGCGCTATCGCCTGCTGTTCGAGCGTAGTCCAATGCCAATGTGGGTGTCCGACGTCGAGACACTTCAGTTTCTGGCCGTCAATGACGCGGCAATCTCGCACTATGGCTACTCGCGGCAGGAGTTCCTGCAGATGACCGCCGTCGACGTCCGGCCAAAAGAGGACGTGCCGCGGTTTCTCGAGTACCTCCGTAACAAACCGCCCGATCAGCCTATACAGGGTCGCGCACGCCACCAGTGCAAGGATGGGCGGATCATCATTGTCGAGACCAAAGCGGACGCCATCGTGTTCGAAGGTCGTCCCGCGCGCTTGGTGCTGATCAACGACATCAGCGCGAAAGTCGCTGCGGAAGACGAAGCGCGGCTGTTTGCACGTGCGTTCGAGTCCAGTAAAAGCGGCATGCTGATTGCGGACGCGCTCAACCCCGCCTTGCCAGCGATCTACGTCAATCCCGCGTTTGTCCGCATGAGCGGCTACGCCGAAGAAGAGATCCTCGGCCGTGACCTCACCTTTCTGCAAGGTGACGACCATGAGCAGGAGGCGCTGGACACGATTCGACGCACCTTGTCGACCCACACCGAGTGTGAAGTGGTGGTCCGCAACTACCGCAAAGACGGTGCGCTGTTCTGGAACCAATTGTCGTTGGCACCCGTGCGTGACATCAACGGCACGGTGACCCACTACATCGGTGTGTCCACCGATTTGACCGACCGCCGACGTCATGAGGCAGAAGTCGCATTTCTGGCACGACACGATCCGGTGACCGGCTTGGCACGTTTCGTTGAGCCTGAAGACGCGCTGGGTCCATTGATGGATGAAGCCAGACAACTGGATGAACAGTTGGCGGTCTGGTGCATTGATATTGATCGCTTTCAGGCGGTCAACGAAAGTGTGGGTTATCGCGCCGGCGACGAAGTACTGCGTTTGCTGGCGTCGCGCGTGCGCTATGTCACCGGCACCTCAGGCCGCCTTTGGCGCATGACCAGCGATGAGTTTGTACTCGCCATGCGTTTCGTACCCGGCACTTTGCAACCCGCTGACATCGCCGAGCAGATTCGCGAGACGCTGGAAGTCCCTGTCCCGATTGCCGGATCGCAGTTGTTTCTGTCCGGTTCGATTGGCGTGGCCACCACGCCGCACAACGCGGACAACGCGACCGAGCTGTTCCAATGTGCCGAGTCGGCGATGTATCGCGCCAAGCGCAATGGTCGCAACTCGATCATGGTCTCGACCCAATCTCAGGCCGATGAACTGCGCGAACGCATGGAATTGGGAAGTCGCTTGAAAAGCGCCATCCGTGATGACGAGTTCGTGCTGTATTTTCAACCGCAGGTCAGTGGCCATGACGGGCGCATTGTCGGTATGGAAGCGCTGGTGCGCTGGCAAACAGCCGATCGTGGCCTCATCGCCCCTGGCCGCTTCATCCATGTCGCCGAAGAGCTTGGCAGCATTGTCGATCTGGGTCGATGGGTTTTGCGCGAGGCCTGTCAGCAGGCAAAACGCTGGCTGCAACAGGGCTTCAATGACTTGCGTGTCGCAGTCAACGTGTCGGCATTGCAACTGCATCGCGCGTCCTTTGTGGATGAAGTGTGCGATGCGATCGAGAGCCATGCGATTCCCGCCGCCATGCTGGAAATCGAGATCACGGAATCCGCCATCATGGAAAACGTGGCGCGCGCGGTGGAGATTCTCTCCGCGCTGAAGGCGCTCGGAATTCAGATTGCGCTGGACGACTTTGGCGTCGGCTATTCCTGCCTGAGTCAGCTCAAACGTTTTCCAATCGATCGCTTGAAGATTGACCAGAGCTTTGTCAGCGACGTTGCCACCGGCAGTGGCGAAGCCGCCATCTCGCGCGCGATCACTGCAATGGGCCACGAGTTGCACATGAAGGTCATCGCCGAAGGCGTGGAGACCGAAGCGCAGCTCGGCTATCTGATGCGCAACCATTGCGACGAGTTTCAGGGCTTCCTGTTCAGCGCTCCGGTCCCCGTGGAGCAAGCGACAGAAATGCTACGCAAGCGTTACGTCGAGGCGCGCGTCCTCACACAAGCGCGCCCGAAGCGCGAACTTCTGCTGGTCGATGACGAGGAAAACGTGTTGCGTGCCTTGGTGCGTGTACTGCGTCGCGACGGCTACACCATCCACACTGCACTGAATGCCGAGCAGGGTTTCGATATCCTGGCCAGAAACCGAATTCAGGTGATTGTCTCGGACCAACGCATGCCTGGTAGCAGTGGCACTGAATTCCTTAGTAAAGTCAAAGACATGTACCCAGACACCATGCGTCTGATCCTGTCCGGGTATACCGATTTGGCGACGTTGACCAATGCGATCAATCGCGGTTCGATCTACAAGTTCCTGACCAAGCCTTGGGACGACGAGGATTTGCGCGAACAGGTGATGGAAGCCTTCCGCAGCGCCGAGTCGCGCAGTCAGGCGATCTGAACTGACCCAACCTACTCGCCGCTGATGCGGCCGATCGCACAGCTCACGAAAGACTTGGCGCCGGCCGCAAGGGCAGCGATACCCTCGACACTGCCCCTTTCGGGGTAGCCTAGGGCCAGCAAACGCGAGGCAACGAGCGCGCGCGAGGCGGGATCGGATTCGAACGACAATCCCCCCGAGGCGACATCCAGTTCTACTGCGGTAACGCCTTCGATTTCGGCCAGCGCACGGCGAATGCTGTTGCCACAGCCACCGCATTTGACATTGGCAAGTTCCAGTTGATGTTGCACGCTCAACCCCTACCGACACATTGCCCGCAATTATCGCAGGAACGAGAACAGGTTCGAGCCCTGCACCGTGACAAACGTCTGTTGCGCGGCCTGCAGCGTCGTAAGTTGTTGGGTCAAGCGACTGGCGGCCTCTGCATAATCCAGATCCCGCAACTCGGAGAGCGTGGTCTTGAGTTGCAATGACTGCGCGGAGCGTTCATCGGCCGTCTGCGCCAAGGTGTTCATGCGCGCACCAATCGAGCTGCGTGCATCGATGATCGCGCCATCCGCCTGACCCAGATCCTCCAGAGCGGCATACACCAGATTCTGTTGCGCGACGCGTTGCGTTTGCGTCAGCCCAGGTGATTCCAGCGCGGTGATCACGCTTTGTACGGTGGCAAACACATCCTGATTCGGTGCGGGCGTGATGCTGAAGTTGTCGCCGTTGGAGGGACTTCCTCGCAAGCTGACCTGCACGCCGAGGAAACTCACTGTGGCTGGATCTCCGTAGCTACCGGTCGCCACTACCGTCGATGTCGAGTCGGTGACCTCATAACCGCCCGCACCATCAAATGTCAGGGTCAAATTTTGACCCGTGTAGGCTGGCGAACCGGCCAAACTGGTCGCCGTCAGCAAGGCCGTACCAGAGTTGCCCGGATTGGCACGTGCCGCAAAGCTGCCATTGCCACTGCGAATCCGCATGAAGATCTCACTGCCCGGATCCACGTCCGCCAGTGCTTGCGACGGCGAGATATCCACAGTGCGGCGCATCTGATCACCGGAATACACCACGCCGGCGCTATTCGCCGCAAAGGGCGCTGTCCCACTGCGACTGCCCGCGAACAGATAGTTGCCCTGCCCGTCACCGGTATTGGCAAGCGCGATCAGCGCGTCGTACTCCTGTCGCAACTCGGCGACGATGGCGCCGCGGGATTCATTGTTCTGTGTCGCATTGGCACCCTGCAAAGCCAGCTCACGCACCCGCACCAGACGGTCGGAAAACGAATCCAGTGCGCCCTCGGCCATGCCATAGCGATGATCGAGTTGCGCGGCATTGGTATCGAACCTCGCCAACTCGGCGTCCGCTCGGTCCAACATGATGGAAATACCTGCCGCCACCGGGTTTTCCGCGGCGGTGGTGAAACTGCGCCCGGTCGACATCTGCATTTGTGTGCGCAGTAGCTCGGCCTGACGTGCCAGCATGGCATTGAGACTCTGGGTGAAGCTGCCGTTGCTCGAAATACGCATGATCAGCTCCTTGCCGCGGCGAGCAGCGCCTGGAAGTTCTCACTGGCAATCGCAATGATCTGTGCCGCCGCCTGATAGGCCTGCTGAAACTTCAGAAGATTGGCGGCTTCTTCATCCAGATTGACACCGGAAACCGACTCGCGCTCCAACTGCAACTGCTCGTCCAGCGCGGACTGGGCATCCAAAGCCATCGAAGCCTGTCGTGCCGTACTACCAATGGAGGAGGTCATCTGACTGACCGAGCCCATCAGCGATTGCGTACCGGAAGAGAACACGTTCGCGCCGTCAAGGGCCGCCAGTTCACGCGCATTGCCATTGTCAGACGCGTTGGCCGGCATGGCGCTGATGACAAACTCGTCGCCAATGGCAGGATCGCCACTCAAGGTGAATTGCCAGCCATTGACCGCGATGGTCTGCCCGGAAGTGTAGGCAAACGGCCCGCCGCCATTGACCGTGTATTGTCCAACCGCCGTGAACTCGATGGTCACCGTGGCCTGCAGATTGGGATCGGCTGCATTGCTGACCTGAATCGGCCCCAAGGTGCCATTGCCGGTATTTCCGAGATCGGCCTCGATACGCACAGGCAGAGCCGCAGCAATCCGGTTGGGATCAGTCATCACCACCGACATCTGACGTGCGGCATCGGCAGTGGGGCGGATCAGGAAGTTGTCACCCGCCGCCGCTGCACCACCGCCCAGCTCAATCGCAACGCCCTCGACGATAAACGGATCGGCAGGCGTACCTGTACCGGTGAGACTCATAGCGTCGCCGGTGGCGGCACTGCGCGCGCTCCAGTTCGCGCCATCAAAGCTCATCAGGATGTCGCGCCCAGTAAGACTGCCGAGATCATTGATCGACGCGCTGAGGGTGCTGGTTCCGGTGTTGGCGCTGTTGGCACGAACTGCCGGATCAATATTGGCAAAGATGTCGCCACCCAGATTGCCATAGAGATCCACACCTTCGCGATTCTGCGCGTTGTAAGACTCGACGATACCGATCGCGGTGCGGCCCAACTGGATTGCCGCGGGATCAATGACCTCACGACGCACCGCGAACAGACCGGCGAGCGTCCCGCTGACCGCCGACTCGCCCAAGCTGATTGGCCCTGCCGGGCTGGTCAACGAGAGCTGCAATCGCTCGGGACGCAAGGCGTCGCTGGATGCGGTGAGGGTTTGGGTGTTCTTGCCCAGCACCAGATTCAGCCCGCCGGTGGTGAACACATTCAAGGCGCCATCGCCCTGATCGGTGGTCGTCACGCCGATCTTCGCCGACAAGGCCTGAATGGCCTGATCGCGCTGATCCATCAGGTCGTTCGGTGGCTGGCCGCTGGCCTGTAGACGTACGATCTCATCGTTCAAGCGCGCGATCTGCGTGGTGAGCTGGTTAATCTCGCCCACTTCCGCACTAATCTGCTGGTTGGTCTCGGTCTCCAGCTCGTTGAGTTGACGTTGCTGGGTCTGGAAACGCGCCGCCAAACTACGCGCGCTTTGCAGCATGCCTTCGCGCGATGCCGATGACGTGGGATCCGCCGAAACGCCTTGCACGCTGTCGAAATAGCCTGACAGCGGACCAGAAATGGAGGTCGATGCTTCAGTCATCATGCGATTCACACGTGATGACAGTCCCGACAATGCAGTCAAACGCCCCATTTCGGCGGCGCTCTGGTCGAGCCGACCGGTCAGAAATCCGTTGACCATACGGCGGATGGTGGTGACTTCAACACCCGCGCCAATGAAGCCATAACCGGCATAGTTGGCGCCACGACTATTCAGCTCCACCCGCTGGCGCGAATAGCCCGGCGTGTTGGCATTGGCCACGTTGTGGCTGGTCGTGGTCATCGCGCGCTGGAAACTCAGCAGCGCAGATGCACCCGTGGAAAGCAGATCAGACATACGTCACCTCGCAGCCAATAGCGGCCAGGCGTCGGCAAACTTGAGCGCCGCCACGTCCAAGGCACCAATACCAACGGATTCAGACAGTTGCGTGCGCGTCGGCAGGCCCGCATCACCCAGTGCAGGACCTTCAGTCTGCAGATTGGCGATCGCCTGATTCAAGCGTGGGCCCTGTGCGATGGCGGTCAATTTGCTGGCGTACGCAGGATCCGTTGCATAGCCGCTGCGCTGCAGGGCTTGCGCGAAAGCGCGATTGTCACCGGCGACCTTCAGCGCGGACTGGTAACGCGGATTGCTCTGCAGGAAGGCAACGTAGTCGGCAAAGCTGTCGGCTACGCTGTCATAGGTGCGGAACGTGGCCTGCTCGCTTTGCATGCGACCCTGTACAAACTCCTGCGTACGATGGCTGGCACTGCCCCCCTGCCAACGTGCACCCGCCTTGATACCAAACAGGTTGTTGCCACTGCTACCGCCGTCTGACTTGGGCACATGCTTGCCCCAACCAGTCTCCAATGCCGCTTGGGCGACCAGCATGCGCGGGTCGACGCCCAATGCTTGCGCGGCTTTTTCGGCATATGGCCAGACCGCTTTGACGAAGGCTTCGGGTGTCGTCAAAGGACGCGATGCACTGGCTGCCGACGAATCTGCCGCGGCCACCCGCTGCATCACGCCAGAGACAGCCATCGCGGGCGACGAGACGCTGACAGCAAGCGCATCGATATCTGCTGAGTCGCTTGCCGAACTGGCCGAGGCGGCTGAGGGCATCGCCGCAAGGCGACGCGCATAGCCATCCAGTGGAAAGGCCCGTGGCGCTGCCGTGGTCTCCAAGGGCAAGCCCTGCTGCGCCAGCAAACTGCGCTCGATCTGCGCAGCAAGCCCCAAGCCACCTTTGACGGTGAGCTGCTTGACGATCTCGTGGTCATACATTTCGCGGAAATGTTTGGCATTGCCGGGGAACATGGCGTCACCGTCGCCGCTCGCCTCGCGCATGCTTTTCAGCATCTGCTCGGCAAACAGCGTCTCGAACTGTCTCGCCACCTCTGACGTTGTCTGCGCATTGCCCGCCCGCGCGCCTGCCCGCAATGTGGCGAACTGGCCAAAGTCACTCAAATCGGAGATGGGCAGGTTCATGTCATCAGATAATTTCGAGCTCGGCGCGTAATGCGCCGGCTTGCTTGAGAGCTTCCAGAATGGCGATCAGGTCGCCGGGCGCCGCACCGACCTGATTGACTGCGGCAACGATGTCTTCCAGAGAAGCCCCGCCCTGCAGCACAAACATCCGGCTACCGGTTTGTTCCACTGCAATATCGGTGCTAGGCGCAACCACAGTTTCACCGCCTGCCAGCGCGCTCGGCTGACTCACCTCAGTGCCTTCACTGATGGTCACCGTCAATGAACCATGTGCGACGGCAGCGGGCATCACGCGGACATTGGCACCGATCACGATGGTACCGGTGCGTGCGTTGACCACCACTTTGGCTGGCGCGTCACCCGGCGAGAGCTCAAGGTTCTCGACCTGCGCCATGAATCCGACCCGCGCCGACACATCGAATGGGGCCCTCACCGCGACACTGCCACCGTCCACGGCACGTGCGGTTTCTGGTCCGAATCGTGTATTGATCACCTCCATCAGGCGTTGCACAGTCGTGAAGTCAGGCGTATTCAAATCCAACACCAACTCCTCGCCGTTCTGCGCCATGCCATCCAGCACCGCACGCTCCACCGTGGCGCCATTGGGAATCCGTCCCGCGCTTGGCACATTGACGGAAATGCGCGAGCCATCATTGCCCGAGGCACCGAAACCGCCCACCACCATGTTGCCCTGCGCGATGGCGTAAATTTCGCCATCCGCGCCCTTCAAGGCGGTCATCAACAAGGCGCCGCCGCGCAAACTCCCGGCGTTGCCAATCGACGAGACAGTGATATCGATTTGCTGTCCCGGCTTGGCAAAGGGCGGCAACTCGGCGGACACCGCCACAGCGGCCACATTCTTCAACTGCGGGTTGACGCCCGGTGGAATGGTGACGCCCAACTCCGCCAGCATGGTTTTTAGGCTCTGCACGGTAAAGGGTGCTTGGCTGGTCTGGTCACCCGTGCCATTCAAGCCCACGACGAGGCCGTAGCCGATCAGCGGGTTACTGCGCACACCATTGACGCGAGCGATGTCTTTCACACGCTCCGACATCGCCGGTGCGGCCATCAACGAGAGCATCAGAAAGGCGATGACACGACGCATGACGCACCTCACATCGGAAAGCCCGCAGACTGGAAGAACCGAGACAACCAGCCCTGCGCATTGGCTTGCGCCAACGAACCGCGACCGCTGTAGGCGATCTGCGCGTCGGCGACACGCAGGGAGGAAACGGTGTTATCCGGGTTGATGTCGGCAGGCCGGACGATGCCCTGAATCTGGATGTGTTCATTGCCTTGATTCAGTCGAATCCATTTCTGGCCGCGGACGACCAGGTAGCCGTTAGGCAGACGCTCGGCGACGGTCACGGTGATGCTGCCGTCGAGTCGATTGCTCTGGCTGGAATCACCCTTGCCCGCAAACTCGCTACTGGAGGACAACTCGCTGTCGAGTGTTCGTCCGCCGACCGTCACCGGTGCGCCAAACAAAGTCGGCGAAGCCACGGAGACACCGGTTTCTTTGCTCGCATTGGTGCTTGAGGTTGTCGTGGCCTGCGTCCGCTCGGCCAGATTGATGGTCAGAATATCGCCGACGTTGCGCGCCTTCTGATCCTGAAACAAAAACAAGCCACCAGTCCCTGTGCGATAGATCGCACCGGGTGTCGGCGGATTGGCGGCTGCAGGTGGTGGCAAGGTTGCCGCAAATCCTTCGGGTGGGGTGGTTGGGCCGCTTGCCGCGCAGGCGGTCAACAGCGCCACAAAACCAAGCAAGAACAGCCATTTCGACACAGCGTTCATGACAGACCTCAAACGTTGTTGTTGAGATAACCAAGCATGGCGTCGGTCGCCGAAATCGACTTGGCGTTCATTTCGTAGGCACGCTGGGTTTCGATCATGTTGACCAACTCTTCCACGACATTGACATTGGAACTTTCCAGTGAACCCTGCAGCACCGTGCCGACACCGTTCAATCCGGGTTGGGCTTGCTGCGCGGGCCCGCTGGCGGCAGTTTCCACGAACAGGTTTTCACCCTTGGCCTGCATGCCTGCCGGGTTGATGAAGTCGGTCAGGGTCAATGCCCCCACCTGCACTGGCGCAGCCTGACCCGTCAGTTGCACCGAGACCGTGCCGTCGTTGCCGATGGTGACGCTCTGCGCGCCCTCGGGAATCTGGATGCCGGGCTGCAGCGTATAACCGGCATTGGTGACCATCTGGCCTTGGGAATTGATCTGAAAACTGCCGTCACGCGTGTAGGCCGTACTGCCATCAGGCATCAGCACCTCGAAAAAACCGCGACCATTGATCGCCAGATCCAGTGCATTGCCGGTTTGCAGCAGGTTGCCCTGCGAGAAATTCTTTTGCGTAGCGACGACCCGCACGCCGGTGCCCACAGTCAGGCCCGAAGGCAGATCGGTTTGCTGCGAACTTAGTCCGCCGGGCTGGCGCACATTTTGATAAAGCAAGTCCTCGAAGCTTGCCCGACCGCGCTTGAAGCCAGTGGTATTCACGTTGGCGAGGTTGTTCGAGGTCACGGTCATGCGCGTTTGCTGCGCATCGAGTCCGGTTTTGGCTACCCACAGTGACTGGATCATGGTCTTGTCCTTATCAGCTCAGGCGCAGCAAAGATGCGGATGCGCGGGCGTTTTCGTCGGCGGTCTTGATCGACCGCACCTGCATTTCAAAACTGCGCGACAAGGCGATCATGTCGACCAGCGATTGGGCGGCGTTGACGTTGCTGCCTTCGATCACCCCGGTCATCACCACGTCGCCGGCGGACGGCGGTGCGGCTTGGCCATCTGCGCGCCGCATCAATCCGTCGAGTCCCCGTTTGAACTCGGCACCCTCTTCGCTCACGACCCGCAGTCGACCAACCTGCGCCAACGTTTGTGCGGATTGACCCTGCGGCACGATGGACACAGTGCCGTCGTTGCCGATGGTCAGCTTGTCAAAGGGCGGCACGGTCAGCGGTCCATCCTGACCGAGCAGCGGACGACCGGATTTGGTCATCAGCACCCCATTGGCGCTGACTTCCAGCTCACCAAAGCGGGTATAGGCCTCGCCACCCTGATCGTCCTGAACCGCCAGCCAGTGGCCTTCCTGCAAGGCCACATCCAGCTCGTTGCCAGTGGTCATCAGTGGCCCCATGCGATGATCGAAATCCTCTGCACCAGGCACCGCGTCGGTACGCGTCGGCATGCCAGAGCCTTCGACCTTGAACGCGTCGGTCTGGGTCAGCAGCGCTTTGAAGCCGGAGGTGGAGATATTGGCGATGTTCTGCGACAGCGCCGTCTGCGAGCGCAGGGTTGCGCTTGCACCGGTCATCGCGACATACAGAGATTTGTCCATCGCCGTCAGCTCCTTTCTTGATCAGCGTTAGCGGATATTGATCACGGTCTGGGTAATCTGATCGGCGGTGGTGATCATTTGCGCGTTGGCTTGGAAGTTGCGCTGCGCATTGATCATCTCCACCAACTGCTCCGTCAGATCGACGTTGGAGGATTCCAACGCGCCCGATTGCAACGTTCCCAATGACGAGGTTTCAGGTGCGCCACGAAGGGCCGCCCCCGAGTCGGCGGTTTCTGCCCAACTGGTGTCACCCAACTGCAGCAAGCCCTGCGGATTGGCGAAGTTGGTCAGCGCCACCTGTCCCAGCTGGGTGGCTTGGCCATTGGTATAACGCGCGGTCACGATGCCATCGGCGCCCACATCGATACTGGTCAGACGACCGGTGGCAAACCCATCTTGGACCAGACGATTGACCGAGAAATTGGAGCCGAACTGGGTGGACTCGCCCAACTCCAAGGTCAAGGTCATCGGCGCGGCACCGGTGGTGGGCACAAACGCTGGCAACGTCAGATTGCCGGATGCTGGCACCGTCAACGCACCCGCACTGTCGTATTGCAACAGGTCAGGACCACTGACCGCGGTGCCATCGATTTCGGTATACAACTCCCACTCGTTCGGGTTGGCGGTCTTGACGTAGTACAAGGTCGCCGTATGCGCGACACCGAGTGAGTCATAGGTGGTGATCGAGGTGGAATGGTTATAGGTCTGGCTGTCGGTTGCCACGAAAGGCGCGACCGTCGGCACATCCGCGTCCGCGGGCAAGTTGGTTCCGACCTCAACGGTTGTCGACGCGGCAGGCGCGGATTCCGAATTGGTCAAGCGCAGGTCGGCCAATTGTCCGGTATTGAAGCCGGTCACGGTGCCCGTGCCGTCTACGACAGGCGTGAAAGCCTGCAAGCGATCACCAACGGGATTGACCACGTAGCCATCACTGTCGACGCCAAAATTGCCAGCGCGTGAATAGACGAATCCGCCATCCCGCGACAGGGTGAAGAACCCATTGCCGCTGATCGCCAGATCCAGTGCGTTGTTGGTGAAATTGATCGTGCCCTGCGCAAACTGCTGCGCAAGCCCCGTCACGCGGACCCCGCTTCCGATGGTGTTGCGCGATAGACCGTAGCCAGAATTGGCAAACAGGTCGCCAAACTCGGCCCGCGAGCGCTTGAAACCTGGTGTATCAACGTTGGCGATATTGTTGGCCGTGGTATTGAGCGCGGAATTGGCTGCGCCGATGCCACTGAGTGCGATGCGAAAGCTCATGAGTGTCTCCTTGGGTCAACCGACGCGAGTGATGAGATCAAAGGTCGCTGGGCCAAAACCCAGCAGATTCAGAACCGTGCCCTGTGCGGTGTAGGACACGCTCTCGATGCGTGAGGCGATCTGCAGATCGACATTTTTGCCACCCTGCGTGGCAGTAATCGTGTAGGTACCCGGGTCGGCAACGCCACCGCTTTGGGTGACCCCATCCCATTCGAAATCCATGCTGCCAGAGCTGCTCGCAGCAACGCTCATGGTGCGCACCACACGCCCGGCATGATCACGAATCTCGATGTTGACGGCACCCGCTCCAGAAGCCGTTACAGATCCCTTCACTGTGGCGTCCGCTTCCAATACAGCGGTATCGGTGGTCACGTACGCACTGCGCCCGACCATCGATGCGGCTTGCAAGGCTTGGCTCTCGCCCAGCATGTAGGCGACACCGGTCATGTTGGTGTTCAGTGTTTCAATACCTTTGACGGTTGAGAACTGCGCCATCTGACCGATCATCTCGGTATTGCCCATTGGCTTCAGTGGGTCCTGGTTCTTCAACTGCTCCGTCATCAGGCGCAGAAAATCATCCTGACCAAGTTCGGTCCGACGTTCGGCGGTGTTGGCGCCTGCTCGGCTGATGCCAAGCTGCGACCAGATATCGGTTGAGGTAACGCTCATGGTTCTGCTCCTTGAAATCTGCGCGGTCAGCGGCCAACGCTCAGCGTGGCGAGCGCCAGCTCTTTGCCGGTATTGATCATTTCGACGTCTGCCTGGTAAGCCCGTGAGGCAGAGATCATGTTCACCATCTGGGCAATCGGGTCGATGTTGGGCGCATAGACGTAGCCCTGATCGTCGGCCAACGGATTGCCCGGCTCGTAGCGCTTGATTGGCTCGACATCGCTCTCGGCCACTCGCGTCACACGCACACCTGCGACGCCGGGCTGCGCTGGATCCTGCACTTCACTGGCAAAAACTGGCTCCAATGGCTTGTAGGCAGAGGCCGCATCACTCGTCACACTGCCCACATTCGCCAAATTACTGGCGACGGTATTCAGTCGCATCGACTGCGCAGCCATGCCCGAACCCGCGATATCAAAGATGTGCAAGGAAGACATGCTCAGCTCCCTGTGATGGCGGTCATGAGCTTGCGCACACGACCATCGACGAAATTGAGGCTGGCGCGATACTCGACTGCAGCCCGCGCAAAACTAGCGTGCTCATACTCGGCATCGACCGTATTGCCATCCAAGCTCGGCTGCAGCGGCAATCGATACATCAGCCCGAAAGGCTCACCACTTGGCTCTGTGATGGATGCGCCCGCCTGCGCAGGCGACAGCGTCTCCGAGGGCGTTTGTGCTTCGGTGGCGCGTTTCAGCGCCGCCGCAAAGTCGATATCACGCGCCTTGTAGTTGGGCGTATCGGCATTGGCAATATTCGAGGCAAGCACCTTCAAGCGCTCCTGACGCAGACTGAGCGCCGCGCCATGAATGCCGAACACGCTGGAATTGGGATCGTTCATGCGGACCTCCCGCGGTGAAACCTACGGGGAAGTCAGCAAAGGGCATGCCAAGTTTTTGAAAGTCGGGATTTCGACGCCAGTTTTCAGGCACCGAAAAACCCGGCCCAATCACTCCTCGTCCATCAACCCAAGGTCCGCAAACCGCAGCAGGACGCCCTCTGCGAGGTCATCCGGGCTGAACTTTGGCACGAAAGCATTGGCACCCACATGCTCCACCATGGCCGTATTGAAGATGCCCGAAAGCGAGGTGTGCAGCATCACAAAGAGGTCGGACAAGGCCGGGTCACGACGTATTTCCGTCGTCAACGTGTAGCCATCCATATCGGGCATCTCGATGTCCGAGATGACCATGGCGAAATGCTCACTCGGTTTCTCACCACGTTTAGCCAAGTCCTTGAGATAGTTGAGCGCCTGCCGTCCATCCGACAACACCACACAGGTCGCACCCAAGAGTTCCAGCACGCCCTGAATCTGGTGCTGCGCCACGCGGGAATCGTCCACGATCAACACACGAACCTCGGAACCGATGACAGCTTTCTGGCGCATCTCCGCAGACAGCGATCGCGTTTCACCGATCGCTTCAGCCAGCACTTTTTCGACATCGATGATCTGGATCAGGTCCTGGTTATAGCGCGTCACGGCAGTCAAGTAGGAACCCGCTGCGTTCTCCGGCGGTGGCTTCACGTTTTCGACGGCAATGTTGACGATGCGCTCAACCGCACTCACCAGAAAACCCTGCACTGACCGGTTGAACTCGGTGACCACCAAATAATCCGACTCTGCGGTGAGCGATTCCGGATGTCGAATGGCGGACCCCAAGTCCAGCACGGGCACGGAGCGCTGCCGGATGTCTGCCAGGCCCAACAGCGGCGGACGCGCCTGCGGTAACGAATGCAAGGGCGGACGTTTGAGGACCTCTTGCACCTTGAAAACATTGACGCCAAAAAGTTGGCGTCCGCCCAAGCGAAACAGCAACAGGGCCAGCCGATTGTGACCCGCCAAACGCGTGCGCTGTTCGATCCGATCCAGCAGATCTGTGCTCATTGCCAACCTAACCTTCGTGTTATCAGACACTTCCGCCACAAGCCAGCGGCGTTCTCAGCCCCGCACTGGCAGGATTAGCGGCACCGCCACCGCAATATTGAGGTGCTCACGGCGCTGGCATGCCACTTGCTCACTCAGCCACTGAGTCCCGAAGCGGCACAGGCAAGATCGGGGCCGCAACTCACAGCAAGGAATCCCACTTGTCCGCCATCCGCGCCAAATTCGTCCTGTGCCTCGTGGTTTCCATGTGCTGCGAGGCTGCGCTAAGCGAAAGCGCGTTCGAACCTGTACAACACATCGCGGAATCCGCCATTCGGGCAGTTGCGCCTGATGCTGCGAACAACACGCGTGTGCAAGCGCAAGCCTCCGTAGATACCGCACTGCGCATGCCCCGATGCGATAAACCCTTGCAGGCCCTCGTGTCACGACCAGGCGTAGCCGAGGTCGCGTGCAATGGCAGCACCGCATGGAAGCTTTATGTCCCCGTCAGGGTAAGCCGAATCAGCGATGTTCTTGTCTTGGTTCGGCCAATTGGCAGTGGCCAGCCGTTTGATCGCAGCATGGTGCATGTCGAGGCACGAGACACCGGCAGCCTGAGTGGTGAAACGCTGGCGTCGGCGGAGGACATTCAGGGCTACAACGCAGCGAGACCGCTGTCGCCCGGCCATACGCTGGTACGCGCCGACCTGCTCGCGCCTCGGGTCATCCGCCGCGGCGACCAGGTCGTCATCGTGTTCAACAACGGTCACGTAGAGGTCCGATCACAAGGCAAAGCGCTTCGCGACGGAGCGATTGGTGATCTAATCAATGTTGAGAATCAAAGCTCCCGACGGCAAATTCAGGCGCGCATCGTGGGCCCAGGCAAAGTGGAGACTGTGCAATGAGGCCGCCCAGCATCAAGGCGATGACCACGCTGCACTTGCAACCCGCCTGCGCCAGCGCGCCATTGTCCGAAAAAAATATGCTGCATTGGCCTAAAGTTGTCGCAAATTTGGCCGATAAGCAGGCCATGAGGAATGTGCGGAGCATGCCATGAACAACAAAATCAATCCCTTGGGTGTTACGTCCACGCCTGGCGCACGGATCGATGGCGGCGCACGCAAGTCTTCCGCGCAGGATGTCAGCAGCGTTTCCGCAACCGCCAACGTCAGCGGTATCCGCTCACAGGATGACTCCGTGCAACTTCAAGCGAGCCGCACTTTGGATGGTGGCGCAAAGATTGACAGTGCCAAGGTCGAGAAGCTGCGTGAAGCCATCCAATCCGGGCAGTATCAGGTCGATGCACGGACGATTTCCTCGCGCTTGCTGGACCTCGAACAGGCGCTCCGATGAGCCTGAATCAGACGTTGGATGCACTCAGCGAAACGCTGCAACTTGAGCGTCAAGCACTTTTGCACGCCGACATGCAGGCACTGGTCTCCGCCGCTGAGCGGAAAATTGAACTGCTCCAGCTTGCGGCCAGCTTTCCGGCAGAAATTCCGCAGGCTGAAGCGCGTTTGAAAGAACTGGCGGAGTCCAATCTCGCCAACGGTTCACTGCTGGCGCGTCGACGCATGGACTTGAGCTGGATGCTGCGTCAACTGGGCGCCAGCACACGCGACACGGCGTATGACGCACAAGGCATCATTCCCGAGCGTGCCATTGCCAGGCTGCAAGCGGAAGCCTGAGCAACTCGCGCGCTTAGCGGCCGGCACCGAGGTGCCACTCGGTCAGTGCGATATGCTTCTGGTCCGCGACAGAATCAGGGGCCGACGTCTGCCATGAACGAGCTGAATGCGATGCTGCGAAGTGTGGTCGACGCGCTACAGCAGCCGGTATTTGTGCTGACGCGTGATCTTCGAATCATCTATGCCAATCGTGCTGCGCGTGCATTGACCGTCCAGGCCACTCTGGGCAGCCAGCGCGTGGGCGCGCCAGAGCGAATTGCCGACTTGCACCCCGACCTGTTACCACCCTTTGCCATCGAGATGGCAAAGCAAACCGGCGAGTGGAATGGCGAAGTTGCGCTGCCGCTGAACGGCCGGCGCCCCTTGGCTTTGACGCTTCAGGTCATTGCGTTGCAGGACGATAGCCACGGTGTCACCCATTTCAGCTTGGCAGCGCGTGACGTCAGCTTCGAATATGCGCGCAAATCGGAATTGCAATCACGCAACGCCGAATTGGAGATTGCCAACCAGCGACTGAAAGGCACCCAGGAGCAATTGGTGCAATCAGAGAAGCTGGCCTCGATTGGGCAGTTGGCCGCGGGAGTCGCCCACGAAATCAACAATCCCATCGGCTACGTCCATTCCAACATGGCCACGCTGGCACAGTATTCCGAGAACTTGCTTTCACTCATCAAAGCGTATGAGCATGCGCTTCAATCCGGTTCGCCGGCATCGCACGCGCAAACCGTTCAGCAGCTCAGTCAATCCCTGGATATCGATTTTGTGCGCTCGGATTTACCGCAGTTGATCGAAGAATCCCGCGAGGGTGTGGAGCGCGTCCGTAAGATCGTGCAGGACCTCAAGGACTTCTCGCGAAGTGATGCGCAGGACCAATTCGTCAAATCAGATATCCATCGCGGATTGGATTCAACGCTCAACATCATCTGGAATGACCTGAAGTACAAAGCGCAGGTGGTGAAGACCTTCGGCGACATTCCACCGATCGAGTGCATTCCCTCCGAGCTCAATCAGGTCTTCATGAACATCCTGTTGAACGCGGGCCAAGCTATTCGGGAGCGGGGGATCGTCACCGTCAGCACCAGTCTGGATGGTGATCATGTTGTCGTTGCCATTGGCGATGACGGCGTGGGCATTCCAGAAGAACTGCTGCCGAAGATCTTTGACCCCTTTTTCACCACCAAGCCGGTGGGCACCGGCACCGGATTGGGGCTGGCGATTTCTTATGGTCTGATCAAGAAGCACCATGGCACGATCGACGTCACGAGTACGCCCGGCGAAGGCACGCTATTTCTGATTCGACTGCCGCTTCGACAACCGGGTAGCAACAAGGCCTGAGAGCCTGTTGTTCTCGCGCCTTTCAACACGTTTCGCATTTGACGCGGTCGCTGCCTGATTGAGCTCACCGAGGTCTTGTTGATTGCTTGCAAGATTGCATTTCATTGATTCGGTCCGACCTTCTGGTCATGCCCACGCGAGCGGAAATCCAGATTTTCATGCGGAATTTGTCTAGGAATCAATTCTGCCAACAAAGTCGATTCCCGCTTTCGCCGGAATGACAGCCCGGACCGTTGCCGACCGGATACGCGAGTGCGGTGGTTGGAAATCGAGTCAGCCAGTCGGTGGCTTGCCGACCCTTGCCACACGACGCGATGCAATGTCGTCGGCTGCTGGCAACGACATGGGCAGTGTCGCAAACAAATCGAAAAACAGAAAGGGCGCCACTAGGGCGCCCTTTCTGTTTCAAACGTTTCGCTGGATCAGCTGCGGCGGAAACCCACCACGGCGATACCCAGACCAGCCAACAGACCGATCAGCGCCAACTTCGACCACAAGGAGCTGGCCGGAACCACGTTCGGTTGCGGGACCGGATCCGGCAGGGTGTCAGCCAAGGAGCTGAGCAGGTAGGTCGGCGCAGCACCGGCATTGGTGGTGCAAGCCACGGTGCCGGTCGAAGCCGGTGCACCTTCTGCGGGGACAGTACAAGCAACCGTCACGGTCTGCGTGCCACCGACAGCCAGACCCGTTGCGGAGCCACCGGACTGGATGGTGAAGCCTGGGCTTGCCGTGGTGCAGTTGAAGTCGAGACCGGAACCCGCACCCGGGTTACCGTTGTTGGTGACCACGAAGGAAACCGTTTCGGTTGTACCCGCTTCACCGTCGCAGTTCAGCGTCGCGCCCGGTGCTGGGACGGAGCTGTAGCCCGGACCCGGAACTGGGGTGCCCTGCGGGCAGCTCAGGTTCCACGTGCGGTTGACATTGGTGCTGTCGGAGTCGTTCTCACGGCAGGTCAGCACAGCGGAAGCGGCACCGCCCGAGTTCGGCAGCGTGCAGCTCAGGTCGAGGGTGTCGCTCGGCGGAACCGTCACGGAACCGGTCACGATGGCAAAGCTACCTGCCCCGGCGCCGGAAAGTGCGCAGTTGTCGACGGTCGCGGTACCCACACTGCCAGCACCAGTAACGGTGATTGCCGCAGTCTGCGTGGTCAGCGCCACACCAGTCGGGAAGCTAATCGTGGAACCCGCCGTCGGGGCATACGACACCAGGATGTTCGGCGGTGCAGTGGTGATGATGACCGAACCATTTGTCCCAGACGAACCCGGGATCGAGTTTGCTGAGCCATCAAAGAAATCCACTCCCGACACAGTCAAAGGTGAGCCGGGCGTCGGAATTGCAGTCGCACCGATGTCGAACCGGAAGCCGATGGTAATGGGACTGGTCAAGAAACCCGACGCAGCAAACCCCGTGCAGAATGCCGTACCGACAACGTTCACAGCGCACGAAATGCTGGCGTCAGGATCGATAATTTCCGGGTGAGGCGCCGTGCCTGTCGGAAGCCCAAGATTTGCATTGTCATAAGTCAGCGTGAACTGCAAGCCAGCAACGGTCGCAGCAGGAAAGGTAAGCGTAGCGGTAGAAACGTGATTAGCTGTATTGACCACAGCCACCGTGTTGTCGACAACAACAGTCTGCGCAATTGCAGATGAAGAAAGAATCGAAACCGCCAGCGCAGCAACTAATTTGCTTTGCATGTTGAAATTTTTCATCAGAACACTCCGTCCCCGAACAAAAACGAAAACTCCCGCCGCCATCGGCGGCGGAGAGACCAAGCTTATTGCGCAACCTGAGCGGTTACCGGAATCGACTTACCGTCAACATCCGCAAACTCTAGTTGCTCGATTGTGATCGTACGCTGCGCCTTGGCAATCGCCGACGGGACCGAAATACTGCCAACAGCGGTTACACCGCTTGGCAACGCGGTCTTTCCGTCAGCCATCGCAAAAACATAAACACCGTCTTTTGCGACTTGACAAGAACCACTAAAACCCTTGGGAAGATCAGAGACGCAGCTACCTACGTTGATCGAACCTTTGACTTCACCGGTTCGGACAAAGAAGTTGAAGCCAGAAACATTACCATCCGTGACGATGTCTAGCGCGACTCTCGACGCACCTGACTTCTCGGCAGACCCCTCTGTGACCAACACTTCAGCGGCGGAAGCGATGCCAGAAAGCCCGAAAATCAGAGCAGCCAACAATCCAGTTTTACCAATGAATTTCATGATGAATTGTCCTCAGTTTCTTACGGGCAGTTGGTCTAAGCCAGCCAGGAACAAATTCCGGAAATCAGGATGGAGTCTTGCGCGTTGATCGTGCCGTTCTCGTTGGCGTCTGGCTGACCACCAGCAGGGGCTGCGCCTGCAGACAAAAATTCGTTACGCGCAGCAATCGCGTCGGCAACGTTACGTGTACCAGATGCGTTGGTGTCACCAATGCACAAACGACCGATCGCCGTATCCGCAGAGCGGGTCGACTCGAATTCGTCAACAATCAAGGTACCAGCGCCGCCGGAGACCATGCCCAGCGAAGCCGATGCGATACCGGTTGCGGTGGCTGTGCCTGAGGAACTGCCGGTGAAGCCATTGTTGCCAGCAACCGACGCGGTGAAGCTAGCCGCACCACCTGCCGTGTTATGGAAGAGTTCCACCGAGTACCAGCGGCTGGCAGTGATACCGGTTACCGCCGGCGCGGTCACACCCGAGAAAGTGAAGCTGCCGGTACCGGCATCATAGGTCACGCCAATCGCTTCCGTTCCCGCATTGCCGTCTTGCGATGTGGCGCTAAACACTTTTGCCGCACCGGTCGAACTGGTCAACACATAGAAGCGCGCGCGATAGACCGCTTCCGTACCCGCGCCAGTGCCACCCGGGGTGTTGTCGGTCACGAACTCACCCGTGCCAGTGCGCAGTGCGCAGGCGCCGGAGTAACGTGCGAAACCGCCTGTTGCGGGAACCGGACCACCCGCTTCTGCACCTGCAGCAGCACCGGTGTTGCCGTTCCATGCGGTGGTGGTGCAAGCAAAGCTGGCGCCCACCGGAAGAGCCATCAGCAGCGCTGCGGCCATTAGATTTTTCGTCATTGATTTCATGCAACCCTCTCTGCAGTTTGTGCTGCAAGTTACTGAACTGGACGGACTTCGTCCAACACCCCGCCGGAAGGCTATCACGATTTTGTGACAGTTTGTAGCCTTCAGGTGTGCCGTTGGTCGAATCTTGCGAGCCCCAGAAATCGGGCCTCGGACTACACATACGCAAGTTTGCGAAAAAAAAGGCCACGGGTGGCGAATTTTTTTCGGGACGCTGCGATATCGCCTTTTGCACCAAATTACCCCGCGTAACGATCCGTTGCGTTGATCAACGCGTCTGTGATCCCTGCCTCAAATCCGGAGTGTCCTGCGTCCGCAATGATCTTAAGGTCGGCTTCCGGCCATGCGCGGCGCAGATCCCAGGCGTTGGCGACTGGACAGACCACGTCGTAGCGACCGTGGACGATCGTGGCAGGGAGGTGACGAATACGCTGAACATCGCGCAGCAACTGGTCTTCGACCTCAAAGAACCCACCATTAACGAAGTAGTGACACTCAATGCGTGCAAACGCCAGCGCAAAGGCGTCTTCCTCGTGCGAGTGCATGTAGGCGGGG
The DNA here is from genome assembly GCA_016718605.1 of Lysobacterales bacterium. Lineage (GTDB taxonomy): Bacteria > Pseudomonadota > Gammaproteobacteria > Xanthomonadales > Xanthomonadaceae > Aquimonas. The sequence goes on from JADKCY010000002.1 coordinate 509,294, forward strand.
TCTTGAAAGAGAAAGCTGGTCGCCGCCTCCCAGACTGACCAGGCGCGCGCCGCGGCTAGTCGAACGTCGGCTTGGTCACTCGTCAATCTGCGATGGTAGGCGCTGATCAGATCATGACGCTCCACCGCGGGAATCGCGTCCAGATAACTTTCCCAGGCATCCGGGAACAAACGCGAGGCACCTTCCTGATAGAACCACTCAAGCTCCCAGCGACGCAGCATGAAGATGCCACGAAGGACGAGCTCCGATACTCGCTCTGGGTGAGTTTCGGCATACGCCAGCGCCAAGGTGGAGCCCCAACTGCCGCCGAACACCTGCCAGCATTCAATCCCCACATGCTGGCGTAGCTGCTCGATGTCAGAGACAAGATGCCAGGTCGTATTGTCGACCAAATCTGCATGTGGCGTGGAGCGCCCTGCGCCACGCTGGTCGAACAGCACAATCCGGTATCTTGCAGGGTCGTGGAAGCAGCGCATCTTGGCACTGCAACCCGCGCCAGGACCGCCGTGCAGAATGACGACTGGCTTGCCTGCCGGGTTTCCACATTGCTCAAAGTAAATCGAGTGCCGATCGGACACCTGCAACTGCCCTGTCATGTACGGCTCGACAGGCGGATACAAAACACGCATCAAATCACTCCTTATGTTGCACCATCGTCAGCGACCGCCATCCCCGGGGTTACGGCCGGAATATGCCCGATGGTACTATGCGGACCCGCCACGGGCGGACAAAGCCTGCTGAATCCGCAGCCCAGCGCCTCAGCGCAAGGCTTTGCCGCAGCGACAATTGCTGCCGTACATCACTACCCGCCCGGGCTTTCCCGCGCTGCCCGTCTTGCCTTGGAGCTATGCCATGACCGCCTCGTCCAGCCTGATCGCTATTCTTACCAAGCTCCGCACCGCGGGTGGCCCAGCCAGAACCGTCGGATTGGACGATGCGACGATCAACCGTCTGGCCGCCCAATTTCCCGAGCTGACCGCAGCCATTCACGCCGCCAATGACGCCTTCGATGCGCTGTTCTCGGAGGGCTTCGATACGTTGATTACTGCGGACGAATTGACTCAACTGCGCCTTGTGCAGCAGGACTACGTCAATTTTTATGCAGATGACTGTGTCAATCCCTACATCGCCTTGGTGGCGCGTGGGCCGTGGGTGGTGACACTCAAAGGCGCCGTGCTGCATGACTCAGGTGGTTACGGCATGCTCGGATTTGGCCACACGCCGGAAAACGTGCTGCGAGCGATGGCCAAGCCGCAGGTGATGGCCAACATCATGACGCCGAGTGTCTCGCAACTGAAGTTGGGACAAGCGCTGCGCAAGGAGATCGGCCACACGCGCAGCGCCTGTCCTTATGCGCGGTTTCTGTGTCTGAACTCAGGTTCGGAGTCGGTTTCGTTGGCCGGGCGGATTGCTGACGTAAACGCCAAGTTGCATACCGACCCAGGTGGCCGCCACGCGGGCAAGCGTGTGGTGCGTATTGCCGTCAAGGGTGCGTTCCATGGCCGAACCGAATTGCCGATGTTGTACTCCGACTCCAGCCGTCCGACCTATGCCAAGCATCTGGCCAGCTTCAAGCATCATGAAGCGGCGCTGATCACGATTTCTCCCTACTCGGTTGAGGAATTGCAGCAAGCCTTTGCCGACGCGGATCGCAAGGGCTGGTATGTGGAGGCGATGTTCCTTGAGCCCGTCATGGGTGAGGGCGATCCTGGCCGCCAGGTGACGCCAGAGTTCTACGCGGCAGCACGTGCGCTGACCAAGGCGCACGGCACATTGTTTCTGGTCGATAGCATCCAAGCGGGTCTGCGCGCGCATGGTGTGCTGTCGATCGTGGACTATCCGGGCTTCGAAGGGCTGGAAGCGCCAGACATGGAAACCTACTCGAAGGCACTAAACGCCGGGCAGTATCCGTTGAGCGTGCTGGCGGTCAACGAACGTGCTGCCGAACTTTATCGCAAGGGTGTGTACGGCAACACCATGACGACCAATCCCCGCGCCATGGATGTTGCGTGTGCCGTGCTTTCGCAGCTCTCCGACGAGGTGCGTCAAAACATTCGTGTTCGTGGCAAGGAGTTCGTCGAAAAACTGCAGAAGTTGCAACATGAACTGCCTGGCCTGATTACTAAAGTGCAAGGCACCGGCTTGCTGTTTTCGTGCGAACTTGCCGACGATTTCAAGTGCTATGGCGCCGGTTCGACCGAAGAGTTCATGCGTGAGCGCGGTATCGGTGTGATTCACGGCGGCACCAATTCACTGCGCTTCACGCCGCACTTCATGGTCACCAGCGCCGAGGTTGATCTGGTAATCGGCGCGGTCAAATCCGCGCTGCTGAACGGCCCGCGAAAGTCCTCTTCGCAGGCGGCCTGATCCGTTACGCGACCCCAAACGGCAGCGCGGTTTGATGCCGCCCTGCCAAGCTCTGAAGGTTCCCGATTGCAATGAAACTCGTTGACGAAGCCGATATCCGTGTCATCGCCGGAAACGGCGGCAATGGCTGCGTCAGTTTTCGACGCGAGAAATTCATCCCGCTCGGCGGCCCGGACGGAGGTGATGGCGGCAATGGCGGCAGCGTCTATCTGGTCGCGGATGAGAACCTCAACACCTTGGTGGATTTCCGCCACCAGCGTCTGTTTCGTGCGCAACGCGGCGAAAACGGCATGGGTCGTCAGATGTATGGCAAAGCCGGCGATGACGTGACCATCCGCGTGCCGGTCGGCACGGTGGTGATGAGCGTCGATACGCAGGAAATGATTGGCGACATGACTGAGCACGGGCAGACCCTGCTGGTGGCGCAGGGCGGCGAAGGTGGCCGTGGCAATATTCACTTCAAAAGCTCGACCAATCGCGCTCCGCGTCGCGCAACCTCTGGCAGCGAGGGCGATGATCGCGAACTGAAGCTGGAGCTCAAGCTCTTGGCCGATGTCGGTTTGCTCGGATTTCCCAATGCAGGCAAATCCACCTTCATCCGTGCTGTCTCTGCCGCCACACCCCGTGTTGCTGACTATCCCTTTACAACCCTGTATCCCAATCTTGGTGTCGTTCGGGTGGAGCAGGACCGCAGTTTCGTGCTCGCGGATATTCCGGGCTTGATCGAGGGCGCCGCGGAAGGCGCTGGCCTTGGCGTCCAGTTTCTCAAGCATGTGCAACGCAATCGACTGCTGTTGCACGTCGTCGACATGGCACCGATGTTTGATGATGAAGCCGATGCCGTCGCCCACATCGTTTCGGAGATTCGCACCATCGAGCAGGAAATGGCACGTTTTGATGCCGAGCTGCTCGGTCGTCCGCGCTGGTTGCTGCTGAACAAAGGCGATTTGCTGGATACCGAGGTTCGTAATCAGCGCGCCCAGGCGGTGCTGGCAGCGCTGAACTGGCAATCGCCCTGGTTCCTGATCTCAGCCTTGGCGCATGAAGGCACCTGGGTCGTTGCGCAAAAGGTGATGGCGTTCTTTGACTCACAAAAGGCCGCGGCGGTGCGCGAAGTCGAGGAAGCGCGCCCGTGGAGCCCGTTGGACTGAGTTTCGCAGCGCACCCGACGATTGCCCTGAAGACTTCGGACTGCGATGATTTTCTGTCGTTCGCCCCGGCATGCCGCATGCAGGGTGATGCGCCATGCGCACACTGGCGACTTTTCTCGATTCCCTTGACCGCTCTGTCGGGGGGTTATGTAGCTCTTGGCGGCCGTCGCCATGAGTCTCAGCGCGCGCGTGGCTGCCTCAAACGAGTCGGATACCCTACTGGCTTGGCGCGATGTGCAAGCGCAGTTGGCAGACCATCCAGCCAAGGCGTTGATTGTTTTTTGCAGCGCGGATCACAACTTGCCGACGCTCGGCAATGCGTTGGCGCAAAGCGCAAACTGTCCCGTGCTCGCCTGCACCTCGGCCGAAACCACGCCTGTGCTGCGTGTTATGAGCCTGGCCGACGCAGATCTGAATCTTCATCTGTTTGCGTTCCCTGCAGTGAGCACGGGTCAGGTCAATGCGGAAGCGATCATTGAGGCCATTGCGGATGCCGCGCAGACGTCGCCGCTTGGACACCAGACACTGGGGCTGCTGCTGGTTGATGGTCTGAGCCATGCCGAAGAATGGCTGGCGCATGCACTCTACACGCGCCTTCCAAACGTCGCTTTCCTAGGCGGCTCAGCTGGCGACAGCTTCCGATTTGAACGCACATGGGTGTATTGGGACGGCGTATTCCGCAGCGACGTGGCGGTTTTCGGCCTGTTCGACCTCGGTACGCCGTTTCACCTGTTCCAATCCGAACTCTGCGCGGATGCCGGCGAGCCACTGGTCATCACGCTTGCCGATGTCCAACGACGTGCCGTATTGCAAATCAATGGCCTACCGGCCGCCGAGGTTTACGCTGCTGCGCTCGGTCTGCGTGAAGATCAACTTTCGCCGGCAATCTGGCGCAAACATCCCTTGATGTTGAAAGTTGGCGCCGATCAGGTTGCCCGCGCCATCAGTCATGTCGCCAGCGACGGTGCGCTGGTTTGCCTGTCGGCGGTCGATACCGGCTTGATCGCTACCGTCGGGACCGCCTCGAACACACACGCCGAGCTCGTCGAACAGTACTCACGGGCACGCCAAGCGATGGGCAAGGTGGCGGGGTTGTTGCTGATCGATTGCGCCCTGAATGACCACCCAGATTCACTTGACACGACTGACCCGAACGTTCCAACTCTGGTCTTGCGAAGCTACGGCGAGCAATTCAACGGTCAACATCTGAACGCGTCCGTGGCGGGCTTGGCACTTGGAGCCGGCAAGTGAACGCGCCAGAAACCGAAAGCCGCGTGGACGGCGAAGTCGTCATGACCACGGACGTCGGCGGTTCATTGGCACGCCGCATTGCCAACCTCAATCGCATGCTGGCCGCCCGCGACCGTACCATCGACGTCTTGATCAAACGGTTGGAAAGCCCCCAACAACGCGATGCCTCCGCCTTCGCACTGCTTGAACAGAACATTGCGCTGGAAGATGTGGTTTCGCGCAAGACGCGTGAACTGGAGCGCGAACGGCAGCAGTTGCGCGATGCCCTAGATGAGCTCAAACGCACCCAGGATCGTTTGCTGCAATCGCAGAAGATGGAAGCCATCGGTCAGTTGGCGGCCGGTGTCGCACACGAAATCAACACGCCCGTGCAGTACGTTTCCGACAACGTGACGTTTCTGCGCAGTGCCTTCGAAACGCTGGCGAATCTGGTGGAACGCAGCATGCGTTTGCTCACCCAGATCCGTGAGGGCGGATCGCTGGCCGAGCAACAACTCGCGGACATCGGTGATTTCGAACGCATGACCTCACGCGCACGCCTCGACTACCTGCGACGCAATATCCCGGATGCGTTTGACGAATCGCAAGAGGGATTACAGCGCGTCTCGACCATTGTTTCGGCGATGAAACGCTTTGCACATCCGTCTGCTCGCGACATGGAACCCGTCAACCTGGCGGATCTCATCAGTACCACCAGCATCGTGGCGCGCAACGAATGGAAATACGTCGCAGATCTCGATATCGAGTTTGAGCCATCGATGCCATTGGTTCCCTGCTTGCGCGACGAAATCAGTCAGGTAGTGCTCAACCTGCTGGTCAACGCCGCTCACGCGATCAGCGATGTGGTGCTGCAGGACCCCGGCAGCAAAGGGCAGATCAAAGTGTCTACCCACCTGATCGACGACTATGCCGAGATCCGCATCAAAGACACGGGAGCCGGCATTCCCGAGTCCATCCAGCGCTCCGTTTTCGATCCGTTTTTCACGACTAAACCGGTCGGCAAGGGCTCCGGACAAGGGCTTTCCATGGCCTATGCAACGGTCGTCGACAAGCATCGTGGCCGCATTTTCTTCGAGACCACGCTGGGCAAAGGAACCACCTTTGTCGTGCAACTCCCATTGCGGCAAGTTGCACCCTCGTGAGCTCACCGCGCATCGTGTTTGTCGATGACGAGCGGCGCGTCCTGCTCGGCATTGAGCGCATGCTGTTTGCCATGCAACGCGACTGGGATACCGTATTCGTGGAGTCGGCCGAAGCTGCCCTGCAAGCGTTTGATGAAGGTGATGTGGATGTCATTGTCAGTGACATGCGCATGCCGGGCAAGGATGGTGCGGATCTGCTGCGCGAAGTACAGCAGCGCTCGCCGGCGACGCTGCGCTTTCTGCTCTCCGGACACACCGAAACCGCTGCCGCCATGCGCGCATTGGAGGTCGCGCACCAGTTTCTGTCGAAGCCATGCGAACCCGCGCAACTATTGGCTGCGATTGACGACGCACTGTCTTTGCGAACGCTGTTGTCCGATGTCAGCCTGCGCGAGACCATCGGTGCCATCGAACACCTGCCGTCTGCGCCACGCGTCTATGCTCGACTGAACAGCGTGCTTCAGGACCCGAATACCGATGCTCGCGATATTTCAGCCATTCTCGCGCAAGATCCGGTGCTGACCGCGAAATTGCTGAAGATGGCAAATTCCGCCTACTTCCCGAACACCGGACGCGCGCTGACCGATATTCGTCTGGCAGTGATGCGCATTGGCTCCTCCATGATTCGCACCTTGGTGCTGGCAACCGAGGTTTTTTCGCAGCCGGTATGGCGCGCCGATGTGGGGCAACTTCAGCATCAAGCCCTGATGACCTCATTGCTGGCGGAACGCATCGCGCGAGGCCATGCCGACGTGAGCGCGGCGAGTGTCGCAGGCCTGCTGGCCAATTTGGGAAAACTCTTTGATGTGGCCGATGATTCGGTCAGCCGTCCGTGGGGCTATGGTGAAGTGGGCGCGTACTTGTTAGGCCTTTGGGGCTTTCCGCTGGATATCGTGCATGCCGTGGCCTACCACCGCAGCCCAAGACACCTACCGCGAACCGAGTTCAATTTGCTGGGCATCACCCATGTCGCCAACTCGCTGATCAGCGGTGACCCGCTTGATCAAGACTATGTGCATCGCTGCGGCCAATCAGGGGCTTTGGAAAAATGGCGGGAAACCGCCGAATCCATCCAACAGCGGGCGAACGCCTGACGTCTCGCGACGTTCGATTTGCCATTGGCAGGCATCCTGCATGGTTATGCGTAGCCAGGTTTGCGCCCATGTTTGGCGGCGGGAAATCGACGCCACACCCGACAGGCGAAGACCAGACACTTGCCGTCGTACTCAAGGAGAACATCATGTCTTTGGCGTTGCCACGCGTGCTTTGCGTTGACGACGAACCCAACATCCTGAAAGCGATGACCCGCACCCTGCACGGACGCTTTGACGCGGTGACGGCACTCGGCGCACACGCAGCGCTGCAAGCCTTGGAACACGATGGCCCATTTGACGCCGTTGTCACCGACATGCGCATGCCAGGATTGGATGGCATCCAACTACTGACGGAAGTTGCGCAGCGTTGGCCGCGAACTGCGCGTCTTCTGTTGACTGGCATGGGCGACACGCCCGCGGGCATTGCCGCAACGCGTGCCGGTGTCATTTTCAAGACGCTGGCCAAGCCCTGCCCCGCCGACGAGCTACGCGACGCCCTGAGTGTTGCGGTGGCGTTTGCCGCACTGCCAAACTCTCACGCAAGGCAAATCGCACATTGAGGCACTGATGTTTTTCACTCTCGGATCGACGCTGATCGTTCGCTCACGCGTCTGGCTGCTGTCGGTGTTGGTCGGTGTGCTGCCTGCCACCGCGGCATTGTCCGACGAACTCGCCGCGACCCCCCTGGTCATTGGTGAGACGTTCCAGATGCCATCGCAAGTTCTGCAAGAAGATCGAAGAATCAACGTCTATCTGCCCGCTGGGTACGCGGAGCAATCGGACAAACGCTATCCCGTGATGTTCATGCCCGATGGTGGACTGGCAGAGGATTTCCTGCACATTGCAGGGCTGCTGCAGATTTCCGCCTTGAACGGCACTATGCGCCCTTTCATCCTGATCGGGATTGAGAATACCGAGCGACGCCGAGACCTGACCGGCCCCACCGTGATCGATGCGGATCGGGAAATTGCGCCTCGCGTGGGTGGATCATCAAATTTCCGCAGTTTTTTGCGCGACGAATTGATCCCCAGGGTGGCTGCCACCTACCGTACCACCAACGAACGGGTACTCATCGGGGAGTCTCTGGCGGGCTTGTTTGTCATCGAAACGCTCTTGCTGGAGCCCGAGCTGTTTGACAGCTATGTCGCCATCGACCCCAGCCTTTGGTGGAACGCGGAGTGGCTTGTTCAGCACGCACCGGAACTGCTGGCGAAAGGCGATTTCAGCACCAAGCGATTGGCGCTGGCATCGACCACCGCGACTCCGATTGGCGACGCCTCGGCCCGAATGGCCGACCAGATCAAGCGCGGAAAGCTCGCAGCGTCGTGGTTTATCCCCATGTCTGGCGAAAGTCATGCCAGCATCTTTCATCCCGCGGCACTGCTAGCGTTCCGCACGATCGAGGCAGATTCACGCGAGCACTGAGCGACCACCATTGCGCGGCCTGAATGTTGCAACACGATAGGGCCTTCGCAACCTTCTTTTCTGCATGCCCGAGCCTGCGCCTTCACTCGCCTACGACGCCGCCTTGTTGAGGTTGCTGCGCAATCGCGAGGCGCAGCTCGCGCATGCGCAATCGCTGGCGCACATCGGTAGCTGGCACCTCAATCTGGACAGTGGCGAGCTGGAGTGGAGTGCGGAAACCTGCCGGATATTCGGCGTCGCAGTAGGCAAGCACATGACCTACGACGACTTCCTGACCGCCCTGCATCCAGAGGATCGTCCGCAAGTCGAGATGGCTTGGTCCAAGGCGATCGAGGGCGAGCCCTATGACATCGTCCACCGCATCGTCGTGGATGGCCAAGTGAAATGGGTCCACGAGCGTGCCGAGTTGGCATTCAGCGATGATGGTTCACTTCGTGCAGGCGTTGGCACGGTGCAGGACATCACCGAACAGCGAAGCATCGAGCAAGCCCTGGAACACGAGCGCAGTTTCCTGAAGTCGTTGATCTGCACCATTCCCGATCTGATCTGGTTGAAGTCACCCGAAGGGTGCTATTTGGCCTGCAATCCACGCTTTGAGTCGTTCTTCGGCCATGCGGAGGCCGACATCCTTGGACGCACCGACAACGACTTTGTCGATGCCGAACTTGCCGCGTTCTTTCGTGAAAATGACCTCGCTGCCATTGCAGCGGGAAAGCCCACCGTCAATGAGGAGTGGCTCACCTTTGCCGACGGACACCGCGAGTTGTGCGAAACCACCAAGACTCCGATGTTCGATCAGGAAGGCGCACTGATCGGGGTGCTGGGGATCGCCCACGACATCACTGAGCGCAAGGCCGTTGAGGAAAAGCTGGGCCTCGCCGCCAGCGTGTTCACCCATGCCCGCGAAGCGATCGTCATTACCGACCCGGAAGGCAACATCACTAGTGTCAACGATGCCTTTTCGCAAATCACCGGCTACCGCCCCGACGAAGTCATTGGCAAGAATCCGCGACTGCTGAGTTCAGGCAAGCAAACCGCGAGTTTCTATGCCGCGATGTGGCGTGATCTCACCGAACAGGGACATTGGCATGGGGAGCTCTGGAACCGACGAAAGGACGGCAACGTCTACGCGGAGTTGTTGACCATCAGCGCCGTGCACGACGCACAGGGCGAGCTGCAACGCTATGTGGCGCTGTTCACCGACATCTCTGAGCTGAAGCGCCACCAGCGTCAACTCGAACATGTGGCGCATTTCGATGGCTTGACCGGCCTGCCCAACCGGGTGCTGTTCTCTGACCGATTGCGGCAAGCCATGCAGTGGGCGCAGCGCAATCAGACCACGCTGGCACTCGCTTACATGGATCTGGATGGATTCAAAGCCATCAATGATCGGTTGGGTCATGACGTTGGCGACAAACTGTTACTGCAACTTGCCAACCGCCTGCAGCGATCCGTTCGTGAGCACGACACGCTGGCCCGCCTCGGTGGTGATGAGTTTGTGGCGTTGCTACCGGATGTCGGTAACGCGCGCAACGTTTTGCCCTTGTTGCAGCATTTGCTCGAACAAATCAGTGACGAATTTGATATCGACGGAGAACTGCTCGCGGTATCGGGCAGCATAGGGGTCACGCTTTACCCGCAGCTGGCAGAGGATGTCGACGCCGACCAACTGCTGCGACAAGCGGATCAAGCGATGTATCAAGCCAAACTGGCCGGCAAGAACCGTTTCCAATTGTTTGACTCGGCCCAAGACAGCGCAGCGCGTCACCGCCACGAGCACATTCGCCTGATTCGAGACGCGCTGCATCGCGGTGAATTTCAGTTGTACTACCAACCCAAAGTAAACATGCGCAGCGGCGCGGTCATCGGTGTTGAAGCGCTGATTCGATGGATTGACCCGGAACTGGGCGTGCGTCCGCCAGCGACCTTCCTGCCAATGATCGAAGACCATCCGCTGGCTCTGGAGGTGGGTGACTGGGTACTGGAAACGGCGCTGCGTCAAATCAGCAACTGGAAGGCGGCCGATCTCCATTTTCCGGTCAGCATCAACATCGGCGCCCTGCAGCTGCAACAGCGACAGTTTGTCTCGCGATTGCTTGAGCGCGTCGCACTGCAACCTGGGGTCAGCACCGACGACATTGAGCTCGAAGTGCTTGAGACCAATGCATTAGATGACATTGCCAAGGCCTCCGAGGTGATTCAGCACTGCCAATCGGAGGGCGTTAAAGTGGCGCTAGACGACTTCGGCACTGGCTATTCCTCTTTGGCCTATCTCAAGAAGCTGCCCGCACACTATCTGAAGATCGATCAGAGCTTCGTGCGTGGGATGCTGGACGACCCGGAAGACTTGGCCATCCTGGATGCCACCTTGAGTTTGGCAGGCGCGTTTCGGCGCACCGCCATTGCTGAGGGTGTCGAGACCGATGAGCATGGCGAAATATTGCTGCGCCTTGGTTGCGAACTGGCGCAAGGCTTCGGCATCGCACGTCCCATGCCCCCTGAAAAGCTCATTGAATGGGTCAACACCTGGCAGCCCCCCGCGTCCTGGCTGGCCACCCAGCCGATGTTTCGTGACGACACACCGATCCTGTACGCGGTGGTCGAGCACCGTGCGTGGGTCAAACAGTTCGAGGCATTTGTTTGCCAAGATGGCGGTGCACCCGAGTTGAGTGCCGAGCGCTGCGCGTTCGGCAATTGGCTGACCTACAAGGCGCACTTCCGTCATCGGGGCAGCCCCTTGCTACCGCAACTGGAAGAACTACACCACGGCCTACACGAATTTGCCGCGACGCTGAAAGCACATGTCGAGCGTGGTGATCATGAAATTGCGATCCGCGGCTTGGTGCCGCTCAAGCAGATGCGCGATACCTTAATCCGCCTTCTCACCCAACTGATCGTCGAACACGATCTGTAAGCGCGGAGCAACGGCGGATCACTCTGCAAGCGAAGATTTCATTCGTATTGACTATGGAATCTATCTGATCAATCGATTTTTAATATTCATTCAGACAACCTAGGCTCCCTCCTGCTGCACCACGTCCCCAAGGAGGAAGTCCCATGATCAAGAAAAATGCGTTGCTGCTGGCGATGCTGGTAGCGATGTCCCCTACGCTCTACGCCAGTCCCACAGACGCCGAATCGCGTCCGATGAAAAACCAGGACTGGTGGCCGGAACGGCTGGATTTGAGTCCGTTGCGCCTGCATGGCGCGGAGTCGAATCCATTTGACGATGGCTTCAATTACGCGGAGGCATTTGAAAGCCTCGACCTCGAAGCAGTCAAACAGGATATCCGTTCGGTGATGACCACGTCACAGGACTGGTGGCCAGCCGATTATGGTCACTACGGCCCGTTTTTCATTCGCATGGCCTGGCACAGCGCGGGCACCTATCGCATCTTCGACGGCCGCGGCGGGGCCGATGGCAGCCAGCAACGCTTCGAACCGCTGAACAGTTGGCCCGACAATGTCAGCCTGGACAAAGCGCGGCGCTTGCTGTGGCCGATCAAGCAGAAATATGGCCGCCGCATATCTTGGGGTGACCTGATGGTGCTGACCGGCAATGTCGCGCTGGAATCCATGGGCTTCAAGACCTTTGGCTTTGCCGGCGGGCGCATCGATGAGTGGGAGGCGGACTCCACCTATTGGGGCCCCGAGCACAAGTTCATGGCGGATCAGCGTTACCACGGTGAGCGGCAGCTGCAGCGCCCCCTGGCCGCCGTGCAAATGGGTCTGATCTACGTCAACCCGGAAGGGCCCAACGGCAAGCCTGACCCACTGGCTGCCGCCAAGGATATTCGCGACACCTTCGGTCGCATGGCAATGAATGACGAAGAAACCGTAGCCTTGATCGCCGGCGGTCACACCTTCGGCAAGGCCCATGGCGCACACAAACCTGACGAATGCCTTGCGGCCGATCCAGCCAGCGCGCCTGTCGAGCAGCAGGGCCTCGGCTGGAAAAATCAATGCGGCAAGGGGCACAGCGAGGACACCATCACCAGCGGACTGGAAGGTGCATGGACCTCAACACCGACGGCATGGAGCATCCAGTATCTCGCCAATCTGTATGCCCACGAATGGGTGCAGACGCGCAGCCCCGCCGGGGCCATTCAATGGGTGCCAAGCAATGCCGACGAAGTGAAAACGGTTCCGGATGCACATGATCCCGACAAGCGCCATGCACCGATCATGTTCACCACCGACATCGCGCTGCGCACAGACCCTGCGTATACGGAAATCAGCAAGCGATTCCTCGCCAATCCGCAGGCTTTCGATGACGCCTTTGCACGCGCCTGGTTCAAGCTGACGCACCGCGATATGGGGCCGCGCGCACGCTACCTCGGTGCATTGGCGCCAACGGAAGCCTTGATCTGGCAAGACCCGATTCCAGTCCTTGACCACACGCTTGTTGACACGTCGGACATTGCAGCCCTCAAGGCAGAAATTCTTGATACAGGACTCAGCGTCTCCGAACTGGTACGCACAGCCTGGGCGTCGGCTTCGAGCTATCGCGGTGCCGACCTGCGAGGTGGTGCGGATGGTGGACGCCTGCGCCTCGCGCCGCAGAAGGACTGGGCAGCCAACAACCCAACGGAATTGGCCAAGGTACTGAAGGAGTTGGAGACCATCCAGAACGACTTCAATCAACAACAATCGGATGGCACCCGAGTTTCTCTCGCCGATCTGATCGTGCTGGGCGGTGCAACGGTCATCGAGAAGGCGGCGAAAGACGCCGGTTACGAGGTCGCCGTGCCCTTCAAGCCAGGACGGATGGATGCCTCGCAGGAACAGACCGACGTCAACTCCTTCGCCGTGTTGGAACCGAGCGCCGACGGCTTCCGCAATTACTTCGGTGCCACCAGCATGCACTCCCCAGCTGAAATGCTGGTGGAACGCGCCAATCAGTTGACCTTGACCATCCCGGAAATGACCGCACTGGTGGGCGGCATGCGTGTCCTGGATGCCAACACCGACGGCAGCAAACACGGCGTGTTCACCGACCGTCCCGGCGTACTCAGCAACGACTTCTTCGTCAACCTGCTGAACATGTCCACGCAATGGTCAAAGTCGAGCAGTGCCGAGGGCGTCTACGAAGGCCATGAGCGCGCCAGTGGGAAACTCAAATGGACAGCCACACCCGTCGACCTGATCTTCGGCTCGCACTCCGAGTTGCGCGCGACCGCTGAGGTTTACGGTGCAGACGACGGCAAGCAGAAGTTTGTCGAGGACTTCATCGCTGCATGGGACAAGGTGATGAACCTCGGTCGGTTCTGATCGGAACATCGTCGCCACCCATGAACAACCGCCGGTGGCCGCTTCAAGCCACCGGCGTTTTTTTTCAATCCTTGAACAACGCCGCCAGCCGCGCCAGCGTGGCGGACGCGACGTCTTCACGACGCTCGGCATCTTTTTCGGCATCGCGTCCAATCCAGTGCAACTCCTTGGCAGGAAGCTCGCTCAGGAAACGACTGGGCTCATTCTTGATGACCTCACCGAAGCGCTTCGCGCGCTTCGGATAGCTCAAATGCAGCAACTCCTTGGCGCGGGTCATCCCGACATACATCAGTCGCCGTTCTTCATCGAGGCGTCCTTCATCAAGGCTGGCATCGTGCGGCAATGAACCTTCATGCACGCCAATGATGAACACATGGCGAAACTCCAGACCCTTGGAGCCATGCAGACTCATCAGTCGGACGGCGTTACCCGGTTCGTCGCGGTCTGAATGACTGAGCAAGGCCAGCTGCGCCGCCAGTTCACCCGGCCCACCGCCACCGCGGGCGGCCTCCAGCCAGCCCGCCAGTTCGTCCAGATTGCCTTTGCGACGCTGAAACAAGTTGTCATCACGCGAGCTCACTTTGACTTCGGCCAACAAACCGCTGTCGTCAATCAGACGCCGACACAAATCCGCCGGTGTGAGCACGTTGGACAACTGGCGCAGCCGGCGAATCAGGTGCACGAAACCATCCAGTGCAGCCGATGCACGCGCAGGCAACTGTTTCAATACCTCAATGCGCTCGGCAGCGCGCATCAGGCTTTCATGATGCTGTCCCGCGTGCTCGCCCAAACGCGCCAGCGTGGTGCTACCGATATCGCGCTTCGGGCAGGTGACTGCGCGCAAAAACGCCGCATCGTCGTCCGGATTGGCCACCAATCGAAGCCAGGACAGTGTGTCTTTGACATCGCCGCGATCCAGAAACGCTGTGCCACCGCTCAAGTGATAAGGAATGCGTAACAGTTGCAGCGCCCTTTCCAGCGGGCGCGACTGATGGTTGCCTCGAAACAAGACGGCGAACTCGTTCCAGGGCAGCGTGTGTTTTTTGGCGATCAGGTCAATTTCCGCAGCGACGCGCTCAGCTTCGTGTTCGTCGTCGCGACATTCAAAAACGCGGATCGGCTCGCCTTCAACGTGCTCGCTCCATAGCGCTTTCACGTGTTCGTGCGGATTGTTGGCGATCAGTGCGTTGGCAGCGCGCAGAATGCGTTTGGCACAGCGATAGTTCTGCTCCAGCTTGATCAGACGCAGATTCGGGAAGTCGTGCGACAGTTGTTTGAGGTTTTCCGGATTGGCACCGCGCCAAGCGTAGATCGACTGATCGTCATCGCCGACGCAGGTGAACATGCCACGCGGCCCAGCCAGCAGCTTTACCAGCGCGTACTGCGCGGGATTGCTGTCCTGATACTCATCCACCAGCAGATAGCGCAGACGCTCGCGCCAGACGGTGGTCAAATCCTCGCGCGCGTCCAGCAGGCTGACTGGCAGACGAATCAGATCATCGAAATCGAGCGCATTGAAGGCACTTAGGCGGCGTTGATACTGGGAGTAGATCTCCGCGGCTTCACGCTCACGCGGGCTGATCGCACAGGCCATCGCGGCTTCCGGACTGAGCACATCGTTCTTGGCCTTGGAAATCAGTTGCCTGACGCCGTCCAGCACGTCAGGTTTGGCGCCTTTGGGTAGCAACTCCTTGAGCACTCCCGCAGTGTCATCCGCATCGAAGATCGAAAACCCGCGTCGAAGCCCCGCTGCCTCGTGCTCGATCTGCAGAAACTTCAGACCCAAAGCGTGAAACGTGCAGACCGTTAGCCCTTCCATTGCCTCGGCGCGCAGCAGCTTGCCGACGCGTTCACGCATCTCCTTGGCGGCCTTGTTGGTGAAGGTGATGGCGGCGATCTTGGCGGGCGACAGATGATCGTCGCGAATCAATCGCACGATCTTCTCGGTGATGACCTTGGTCTTGCCCGAACCCGCACCCGCCAACACCAGCAGCGGACCACTGCGATAGGCGACCGCAGCAGCTTGTTGGGGATTCAGTCCGGACATGGCGGGTGGTTCACGGCAATACACGTGGGGCGCGGAGTCTAGCAGCCAGAACGGTCCGACCGGGCTAAACTGCGCGGCATGGCCAAGCTCTATTTCTACTACTCGGCAATGAACGCCGGAAAGACCACCACGCTGCTGCAAAGCGCGCACAACTACCATGAGCGCGGCATGCGTACGCGCATCTACACGCCGCGTCTGGATGATCGCCATGGTGCGGGCGTTGTGGCCTCACGCATCGGCCTGCAGGCCACGGGGGTGATCTTCGACCGCGAAGACGACCTGCTCACCATGACGCAGGCCGATATCGCTGCCAGTGGACCCTTGCATTGCGTGCTGGTCGACGAATCGCAGTTCCTGAGCAAGGCGCAGGTCTGGCAAATCACCGAAATCGTCGATCAATTGAAGATTCCCGTGCTGGCCTACGGCCTGCGCACCGATTTTCGCGGCGAGTTGTTCGAGGGCAGTCAGTACCTACTGGCCTGGGCCGATTCACTCACCGAGATCAAGACCATCTGCCACAGCGGCAAGAAGGCCACCATGGTGGTCCGGGTAGACCCGAATGGCCGCGCCATCAGCGA
The DNA here is from genome assembly GCA_016718605.1 of Lysobacterales bacterium. Lineage (GTDB taxonomy): Bacteria > Pseudomonadota > Gammaproteobacteria > Xanthomonadales > Xanthomonadaceae > Aquimonas. The sequence continues at coordinate 525,620 of JADKCY010000002.1, forward strand.
TGGTCCGCAAGTTGAAATCGGTGGCAACGACCGCTATGTGTCCGTTTCGCGTGCCGAATTCAAGGCGATCATGGCAGGCCAAGACCGGATCGAGCTGCAGCAGGCGACATTGCCCTTGTAGTCCGGGAAAACGCGGATCAAATCCGCGTTTTCGCAAGTCGTGGACGACCGTCGCACGGATCAGTCAGGGCGGTGTTTGTTCCGCAGGAGCCGATGACAAACCGGTGCCGGACCCGGCACATGTGGCAAGTCCGGAACGGATGCAGTCAGACCCGCCTTGAAGCCCTCAGCGCCTGAGCAAAGACAGCAACCAGCCGCCCGCGCGGAGCTTGCGAACTGCCGCTTCGTCTTCGCGGAGTGCTTCGATCGTTTGCTGTTCCCATTGGCGTATGGCAGCTTCGCGCTGTACCCGGGCCGCCAACGTGCGACGCACATCTTCATCCACTTGCTCGCGGGCGAAACTAGCGTCCTCGTGTGTCAAGTAGCGCGCCAGATTGTCGAACAGATCATCGGTGAGCTGGCGATGGGTGAACGAGCGGATCGTGGTGGCGAACCCATAGAAGTTGCTTAAGGTCAGGCGTGCGCTGCCCAGTCCTTGGCCGGCCTCGATCAGCAGTCGCAGCGGAATTCGACCGCGCGCCTGAAAACGTCCGGCGACGACATCACCATTGGCGTTTTTGCGGCCTTCCTGCAGGCCAGCAATGCGGTGTTTGGCGAAGGTGCCTGACAAGGTCTCCACACGCACGACACCCTCGACTTCCAGACTGGGACATTCGTCAGTCGCCACCTGCGCAAAACATTCCAGCACAATTTCCACGCTGTCGTTGCTGGGCATCGCCTTAAGTGTGAATACCGGGTCGATGTAGGCGATCACATCGCCATAGCCCGGCAAACTGTAACTGACGCGGATACGCCTCTTCAGAAACGTCAAATGCGCGGTCAACTTCTTAAGGTATTCGTAGAGGCGCTGGACCGCCGGACCCAGACGTTCAGACCAGAGCCCTTCTTTGGGCTCCTCGGGCAGCGCACTGCCAAGTGCGCGTCGTTGTGCAGATTCACGCTCCAGATCGTCAAGCAATCCCACAGAACTCTCCCCAACTTGGTGCTGGCCGACCCCTGTCCACGCGTGAAAGTGTCAGCTTCGTGGCTTCGGCTTGTGGTGAGTGTAGCGGCAGGTCATGGCCTGAGCACCCTTTGCCATTGAAATTGCCGTTGCCCTGACCTTCGGCACGGCGGAATCAACCGCCCAACCGTTACTATCGGCATTCCGCAACGTGGTTGCGAGACTTTTTCTCTGCCGTCGAGGTTTTCCATGCGTCTCAACATGATTGCCGCCAGCCTAGCCATCGCCTTGGGTTTGGCCGCCTGTTCAAACGAGTCTCCCGCCCCCGTGACCGAAGATACCGTCAAGACCGAAACCGCCACGCCTGCGGCTGCCGAAGAAGCCAACCCGTTCTTTGCAGAAAGCGCCCTGCCCTACCACGCGCCGGACTTCACCAAGATTCGCGATGAACACTATCTGCCCGCGCTGTTGGAGGGCATGAAGCGGCACATCGCCGAAGTGGAAGCGATCGCCAACAACCCGGAAGCCGCGACCTTCGACAACACATTGGTCGCCATGGAAAAAAGTGGCGATCTGCTGCTGCGTGCCGCCAACGTGTTCATGAACCTGGCAGGTACCGATACCAACGAGACGATCCAGAAGATCCAGGCCGAAGTCGCGCCGAAATTTGCCGCCCATCAAGATGCCATCTTGCTTAATCCCACGCTGTTTGCGCGCGTGAAGTCGATCTACGACGCGCGTGACATGCTGAATCTTGATCCGGAATCCAAGCGTCTGGTTGAGCTGTATTACGACAATCACGTGCGCGCTGGCGCCTTGCTGGACGAAGTCACACAGGCCAAGGTCAAGGCACTGAACGAGGAACAGGCCAGCTTGATGACCGAGTTCCAGCAAGCCTTGATGAAGCAGACCCAGGCAGCCGCCGTGGTCATCGACGACGTGGCGCAACTGGAGGGCATGGACGACGCCGGCATTGCTGCGGCGGCCGAAGCCGCCAAAGCCAAAGGTCTGGAAGGCAAGTGGCTGGTGAGCATCACCAACACCACCCGGCAGCCCGTGCTGAGCCAGTTGAAAAATCGCGAAGTTCGTCAGCGCGTTTTTGAAGCCTCCGCCAATCGCGGATTGGCCGAGGGCGATGGCGACACGCGCGCACTGGTGTTGCGTCTGGCGACCTTGCGCTCCGAGCGCGCAGCGCTGCTGGGTTCACCCAGTTGGGCCGCCTATGCGCTGGGTAATCAGATGGCAGGCAAACCCGAAGCTGTGCAAACCATGCTGGCCGATATGGTGCCGCCAGTGATGAAGAATGTCGCCAGCGAAGCCGCTGACATCCAATCACTGATTGACCAGCAGGGCGGAGGCTTCAAGCTCGAACCCTGGGACTGGGAGTTTTACGCCGAACAGATTCGTGCCACCCGCTACGACCTCGATCCGAATTTGGTGAAACCCTACTTCGAGTTTGATCGCGTGCTGCAGGATGGGCTGTTCTTCACCATGAACAAGCTCTATGGCATCAGCTTCAAGGAACGCAAGGACATTCCGGTTTATCACCCGGATGTACGTGTGTTCGAGGTCTTCGAATCCGATGGCAGCACCATTGGTCTGTTCTATGCCGATTACTTCGCACGCGACAGCAAGCGCGGCGGTGCATGGATGTCTTCGTTTGTCGATCAGTCCGATCTGTTGGGCAACAAGCCGGTCGTCCTGAACGTGATGAACATTCCCAAGCCTGCCGAAGGCCAGCCTGCGCTGATGAGCTTCGATGAAGTGACCACGATGTTCCACGAGATGGGCCATGGTCTGCACGGCATGCTGTCGAAGGTGCGTTACCCACTCCTTTCCGGAACCAATGTGCCGCGCGACTTCGTCGAGTTCCCCTCGCAGTTCGAAGAAGACTGGGCCAAAGATCCGCTGGTGCTGGCCAACTACGCCAAGCATTACAAGACGGGCGAACCGATTCCTGCAGATCTGATGGCCAAAGTCCTGAAAGCCAGTAGCTTCAATCAGGGTTTCGACACTCTGGAGTACATCAAGGCATCTTTGCTGGATCTGGAGTGGCACAGCATCGGTACCGATGCGAAGCCGACGGACGTGGCCGCATTCGAGGCCGAAGCAATGGCCAAACACGGCGTAGACATTGCCGCCGTGCCACCGCGTTATCGCTCAGCCTACTTTGCCCACGCATTCCCTGGCGGCTATTCGGCGGGCTATTACGCCTACCTGTGGAGTGAAGTGCTGGCGGCAGACGCCTTTGCCTATCTCGCCACCAAGGGCGGCCTGACTGGCGAGAATGGTGATGACTTCCGCAATGGCATTCTGTCGCGCGGTGCGACCGTCGAACCGATGCAGATGTATATCGACTGGCGCGGCCAGGCACCAGACCCGAAAGCCCTGCTGAAGCGTCGCGGCCTGACCGAGTAAGCTCGCGAGAGGTCCGGAGCAACCAAGGGTCGTCCTCACAACGCCCGCGTCGATCACCATCGTCGCGGGCGTTTTCTTTGTGTCAAAGGAGAATTGCATGTTCCATTCAAATCGCGCGCGCGCGCACTGCCTCGTCGCCATCAGCCTGATCGGTCTCAACCCCAGTCACGCCGCTGAACGCATCGAAGTGGGCAATCGCATTTCTGAAGGTTTGCCGACGTTGTCGGCCGATTTGGCATCGCGTTTGGCGCGCTACCAGAACACGCGCGGCGCAACGTTCGCTGGTTGGCAGCCTGACGGCTCCATGGTGATCACGACCCGTTTTGCTGAAACAAATCAGGTTCACCGCGTGCGTACTCCAATGGGCATGCGCGAGCAAATCACCTTCTACAGCGAACCCACCTCGGCGGTTGCCGCGCAACCCACCCAAGGCGGCGCGGGCTTCGTGTTCGCCAAGGATGAGGGCGGCTCCGAGTTCTGGCAGTTGTATCACTACGACCTCGAACGTCGTGAAACCACGCAAGTCAGTCCTGCTGGCCGCAGTCGCAACGAGTACCCATTGTGGTCCCACGATGGGCGGAAATTGGCGTTTACCAGCACAGCGCGTAACGGTAAAGACAGCGACATCTGGATTCGTCCACTAGGCGGCGATGCCCGCATCGTGCTCAGCGAGGGCGGTACCTGGTACGCCAACGATTTCTCATCAGACGGTAAGAAGTTGTTGGTCAGTCGCTACGTGTCCATCAACGAAAGCTATCCAGGCGAATTGGACCTCGGCACAGGAAAGCTGGAGATGTTTCCGGTGGAGGGAAGCAAAGCGGCATTCGGTCAATTTCGCTACGCGCCGGATGGTGATGCGGCGTACTTCATCTCGGACGAAAACAGCGAGTTCAAACGCCTGCAGTTGCACGCCCCCGGCATGGCACAATCCGAAGTGTTGACCGCGAAGCTGCCATGGGACATCACCCAGTTCGATATCGCAGATGACGGCAAACACCTCGCCTACGTCAGCAATGAGGGTGGGATTTCACAGCTGCACGTGGTGACCGTTCCCGAGCATCGTGCAGTGCCACTGCCAGCGCTCCCCATCGGGGTAATCGGCAATCTGGGATTCGCTCCAGACGGCCATCGAATTGCGCTGACGCTGAATTCCGCCACCTCGCCGAGTGATGTCTTCGTGGTCGATCTGGCTGACCAGTCCTTGACCCGTTGGACCGAGGGCGAAGTTGGTGGCTTGGATGCACGGCAGTTCGTGGCACCGCAACTGATCGAATTTGCCAGCTTTGATGAACGCCGGATTCCGGCATTTTTCTATCAGCCTGCAGGTGTCGCGTCAGGCGCGCCGCGCCCGGTGGTCATCGTCATCCATGGCGGCCCGGAAGCCCAATCGCTACCGATCTTCAACCCGAGCATCCAATTCATGGTCAACGAACTGGGCATGGCGGTACTGGTTCCCAACGTCCGCGGTTCGGCAGGCTACGGCAAGACCTGGTTGACACTGGATAACGGCTTCAAACGCAAGGATTCAGTCAAGGACATCGGCGCTCTGCTGGACTGGATCGCCAACCAACCGACACTGGACGCCAAGCGCGTTGGTGTCATGGGGGGAAGCTATGGCGGATACATGGTATTGGCGTCGCTAGTGGACTATGCCGACCGCATCGCTGCGGGCATCGATATCGTCGGCATTTCGCACTTCACCACCTTTCTGGAGGCAACAGAAAGCTACCGGCGAGACTTGCGGCGCGCAGAGTATGGCGATGAACGCGATCCGGAAATGCGCGCATTCTTCGAAGCCATCGCGCCGCTCAATAACGCGCACAAGATCACCTCACCGCTATTTGTGGCGCAGGGCACCAATGATCCGCGCGTGCCAGTCAGCGAGGCCGAACAGATCGTGCGCGCGGTACGGGAACAGGATGGCGATGTCTGGTATCTGGCATTCAAGGACGAAGGACACGGCTTCGCAAAGAAGGCCAATGCCGACTATTTCGGCACCGCCGCCATGCAGTTCTGGCAGACGCATTTGTTGAGCAATCCACAGCCCTAACCGGAGCCTCGTGGCAGCCGCAAAGGGTCAATACGGCTGCCACGATTCCTCGCTGGATTGGACCGGCACCAGTGAATCAGGAAAACGTCACCGCGACCTTCGCGGCGGGCAACAGGTAGTGATCCACGAGCAAGAAAGCGAATAGCGCCATCAGGTAGACGATCGAGTACTTGAACACCTCCATCGCGAAATAGTCGTTCGGTGGATTGAGCAGACGAACCGCGTAGTACAGGAAGACGAGATTCAAGATCACCGCGCCGCCGAGATAGAACACGCCGCTCATGCCGGTAATCCAGGGCAGCAGGGTGGCGAGGAACAGCAGCACGGTATAGAACAACACATGCCAGCGCGTGTAGGGAATGCCATGCGTCACCGGCAGCATGGGAATCTCGGCGCGCGCATAGTCATCCCGTCGAAAAATCGCCAGCGCCCAGAAATGCGGTGGTGTCCAGATGAAGATGATCAAGAACAACAGCAAGGCATGCGGATCGACCTCCCCTGTCACCGCCGCCCAGCCCAGCACGGGCGGAGCGGCGCCCGCCGCCCCCCCAATCACGATGTTTTGCGGTGTCGCGCGCTTCAGGTAAGCGGTATAGATCACCGCATAGCCAATCAAGGACGCAAAAGTCAGCAGTGCCGTCAGCATATTGACCCAAAGCACCAAGATCAGCATCGATGCCGCACCCAGCCCGACCGCAAATACCAAGACTTGCGTCCCACTGAGATGTCCAGCCGGTAGTGGACGATGCTGGGTGCGCGCCATCAAGGCATCAATCCGCTGATCAATCAGATGGTTGATCGCGGCTGCCGATGCCGCCGCCAGCCAGATACCGAGATTGCCGAACAGCAAGGCTCGCCAGGGCGGGATGCCCGGAACCGCCAGCAACATACCGACGAACGCGGTGAACACGATCAACGCGACCACGCGTGGTTTGGTTAGCGGCCAATACTGGCGAAAGGTGGTTTGCATGCAGTTTCCGGAAGCGAAGCAGCGCGGTCAGGCGGCAACAGGCGCGGGGCGCAAACGCGCCAGCAGTCCGACCAGCAGGAACAACAGTATGGCTGCGAATGCATTGTGTGCAGTCGCCACCTTCAAGGGCAGTCCTGCCATGACGTTGGTGATGCCCAGTGCGACCTGCAAACAGAGCACAAATCCGATACTCCAGCCGTACGTCGGCAAGCGCCCATCGCGAATCAGCCGGACAGCCAACGCAAGCACATGGCCAAACACGACCAAGGCAAACATCCGATGGACCATTTGAATGGCCGTCCGCGCATCGGCGTCCAAAACCCCACCTTCATAGTCGACGCCAATGCCACGCCACAGCACAAACGCATCCGAAAAATTCATGCGTGGCCACCATTGCCCCTGACACGCAGGAAAATCAACGCCACAGGCCAATGCCGCGTAGTTTGCCGATACCCAGCCGCCAAGCGCGATCTGAACCACCACCAGCGCGATACCGACGACCAGCATCCCGCGAACGTGCAAGCCGGGCGGATTGGGAATGACCGCAAACGGCGAGGCCCGGTGGGCAAGCCAGGTCAGCATCGCAAACGTCGCCATGCCGCCCAACAGATGCCCCATCACAACCACTGGCTTGAGCAACCAAGTGACTGTCCACATGCCGAGCATGGCCTGGAAGATGATCAGCGCCAACGTCAGTGTCGCCGCGCGCGCGAAATCCCGGTTGTCCCAGCGAAACGCCATGCCAAGCAGGATCAACTCAGCCGTCACCACCAGTACGCTGGAGGCGACGTACCACTCACGCATATAGAGTGGGATAGCGACTGCAACCAAGGCGCTTGCGCCAAGAATGATGCCTTTGGCATAGCGGCGATGCCGTGTTGCGACGATCGCCAGTGTCAACACCAGCACGCCCAGCAACGCAGCAATATGACGGTGGAATTGTTCCCGCCAAGCTTTGTGCGTTTCAACGGGGCGTTCGAAATTCGCGTTGGCGTGAGCGATCTCATGGGCATGCACTGGCCAAGTCGCCTTGCCATAGCACGTCGGCCAGTCCGGGCAAGACAAGCCTGCATGCGACAACCGCACAAACGCGCCGAACGCAATCACGCAAAGTGCCAACAAAACCGCAATCCAAGCCAGCCGGTTCACATGCATCAACGACTTGATCATTTCACTAACCGTCCAAGATCCTTGCGCACCCCATTGGGATCAAAATCCAGCGGGTAGCGCATGACGAGAAACCCATTGTGGTCCACCAATGCTGCTGTCATCTGCTCTGCAACTCGCGGCACCAGCAGATCTTGGTGGTTGATCGCCGCAGCAAGACGCACCTCACGCAAGCCTTCAAATCGTTCCACACTTTCGGGCCAATTGCCCATCCAGAGGACGTCCAACTTGTCCGCCAGACGACCTTCGGAAATCCAGACACGACGCATGACATCGGCTTTGACAGCGCATTGGTTCTGACAGGTTGAGGAGGGCAGCAAAACCAGGTGCCAGCGCCTCTTGGTCGGCTGCCACTCATAGGGCTGGCCGTCCAACAGGTGAAATACCCCGGATGCCAAAGCCTGCGGCGGCTGCAAAAGCTCGCCATAATTTCGCGTATTGGTCGGCTGCCAGCCACCAAAACGCAACAGCACTGCCAACAGGAATGGCAACGCGAACAACGCGACCACCCCGATGAACATCCAGCGCGACTTAGACTGCGCACTCATCCGCTTCTCCTTTTCCAAGTCAGCACGCCCAGCACAAGCACTGTTCCGAGCGAGAGCGCCGCCCATTGCACAGCGTAGCCACGATGTTTTTCCGGCGGCAAGGTATTTGGTAGCGCCAACTCGTCGATCCGATGTCCCAACTCGCCGCCCGGGAGCAGGCGCAGGATGCCAGGCTGCAATGCAACGCCGAGTGCAGCTTCCAGCTCCAGCCGATCAAGGTAAGCCAATGGCGCGCCTGCACGGCCATTCAATGCAAGCGCGCCATTGCGACCAAGCCTGATCCCTTGTGATGGCCAGGGCAACAGCAGGGCGTCTCCATGCAACGCGGCAGGAAGTATGGGCAAATCAGGAAGCTCACGGGCCGAAGAAAACGGCAACCATCCCAACTCCAACAACCAATAACGATTGGCGTGGCTGATGACGATCCAATCGAGCACGCCCGCGCGACCATCGCGTTGTTGGTTGTCGAGCAGAAATCTCGAACCCTGATAGGTGACATCTGCAAGTGATATACGAACTGGCACGGGATCAGAGGCACCCACCTTTTCCAATCCGACCTGCAGGGGAACGGCCGGTGAGCTAATCGCCTGCGCATAGTCATCCAACCAGTGTTGCTTCCACTCCGCTCGACTCCATTGCCAATGTGCCAGAGCAGCGAAAGCGCCAGCCAACAGCAGCGCCAGCAACCGTAGCATCCACAGGGTGCGCGTTGGGGTGTTCAAAACAGACATCCGTCTGCAGCCTGCTCAAACACGCCCAACCCGTGGTCGGCACGCATAACCCGCTCGGGAACCCATCGCGTAAGTGATCGGTTGGTCTGCAGCGAGCTCGGTCGTTCACAGAAATTGCAGCCTCGAGATAGCGCAGGAATGCGCCTTTTCGACAGCCAGTTGGACGCGTGGAGCGCCGAGGCGAGTGCAATAATGCACTGAGCCCGCTTGGACACTACCCGCATGCAAACACTTTTGATTCTGCTGATCGTCGGCATCATTCTCTACAATCTAGGTGCAGGCCTTTACTACATGTTGGTCGACAAGGGCCGCACCAAGCGCACCGTCAATGCACTGACTCGTCGCGTCGCGTTCTCGGTATTGCTGATCCTTCTGATCATCGTCGGCATCGTCACCGGGGTCATCCAACCGCACGGTATCAATGGTTGATCAAATCGATCACCCGAAAACAACAAAGGCCGGCAATGCCGGCCTTTGTGTCGTTTGGCCTGGCGCTTTCGCTCGTGCCAATCAGAGCACGTAGACAAACAAAAACAGCAGCAACCACACGACGTCGACGAAGTGCCAGTACCACGCGACCGCTTCAAAAGCGAAATGATTGTCGCGGTCAAAGTGGCCTTTGGCACAGCGAAACCACATCACCGTCAACATGATCGCACCGAGCGTGACATGCATACCGTGAAAGCCGGTCAGCATGAAAAAAGTTGAGCCGTAGATCCCCGAGCCCAGGGTCAAGTTCAAATCACCGTAGGCGTGGACGTATTCTTCCACCTGGAAGTACATGAAGGTCGCGCCCAGCGCAACCGTAAGGGCCAATTGCAGCAACAACTGTTTCCGATGCCCAGCCTTCAGCGCGTGATGCGCAATCGTCAGGGTGACACCGGAAGCCAGCAGCAAGAGCGTGTTCAGCAGAGGAATGCCCCACGCAGGGATCGTCTTGAACTCGCCACCGATGTCCGCAGGGCCATTACTAGGCCACGCCGCATCAAAACTGGACCACAGGAATTGATGCGTCGACGCACCGTCGCCTTCACCGCCAAGCCACGGAACCGAATACATCCGGGCGTAGAACAGCGCACCAAAGAACGCGGCAAAGAACATCACCTCCGAAAAGATGAACCAAACCATCCCCATGCGGAACGAGGTATCCACCTGTTTGTTGTACAGGCCACCAACGGATTCACCGATGACGTCGGCGAACCAACGCGACAACATGAAGAGCATGGCTGCAAGGCCCGCAAAGAACACCCATTTCCCCCATGCGGCCTCATTGAGCCAACTCGCCACGCCGAGCATTGTCGTGAACAACGCGATGGCGCCTACGATAGGCCATGGACTGCTGTGTGGAACGTAGTAGACGTTGGCGTTCTGTGCCTGAGCCATGTGCTTCCCCATTCTGCTTTCGAGATGCTTTGCGATTGATGATGTTTGCCGACCGACGGGTCCGTGATGCCTGGCATCACAAACTGGCGTGAACCGGCGCTCCCGCGGCCGCAGCCGCAGCCGCGGCTTCACGGGCCGTGGCATGTTCATTGTTGTAGAAGGTGTAAGACAAGGTCAGCGTAGTGATGTCTTTCGGCAAATCAGGATCAATGACAAAGCGCACTGGCATCGGCCGCTGCTCACCGGGATTCAGCAGCTGCTCGGTGAAACAAAAACACTCGGTCTTGTTGAAGTAGATGGAAGCCTGTGCAGGCGCCACGCTGGGAACCGCCTGCCCCACGATGACCGCCGTATCGTCGTTGCGCGCGTAGAAGAGCGTTTCAACTAACTCGCCAGGATGGACTCGCATACTGGATTTGGCCGACCAGAATCCCCACGGCAGTTGCGAATTGACTCCCGCATCAAACTCGACAGTCACCCAGCGCGAGGTATCCACTCGATACCCAGCGACTTTCGCCTCTCCGGTCGGTGTTTGATCCAAACGGATACCGAACACCTTCTCACACGCAATGCGATAAAGCGGAACCAGAGAGAACGCAAAAACGAAAGCCACCGCACATGCAATCAATGCACGTCGAAGGGTAATCCGGTTCTGCTGCGCGGCATCCAACAACTCGCTCATCGTCCCAGTACTCCCGAGGCGATAAACCCGACGTAGACCAGCAAGGCAACACCGACGAGCACCCAAACAGTGCGTTTAGCTGCAGCGCGTTGGCGTTCAAGCATCTCTGCATTGACCATCATGATCGTTGCCCCTCAGGCATGGATGCTTGAGGGGCATGCCTCCTCAGTGTGCCGTGTTGCCGTGAGCAAGCATCGAATCGTCAATCGTCGGCGGGGTGCTGAACGTGTGATGCGGTGCAGGACTGGGGACAGTCCACTCCAAACCCCTTGCTCCCTCCCAAACACCCGCAGTGGCTTTCTGACCACCACGAGCGGTCTGCCACACGATGTAGACAAACAACAGTTGCGAAAAGCCGAAAGCAAATCCGCCGATCGTGCTGATCATGTTGAAGTCCGCGAAAGCCACGTTGTAGTCGGGAATTCGACGCGGCATGCCAGCCAGCCCCAGAAAATGTTGCGGGAAGAACAGCACGTTCACCGAGATTGTGCTCAGCCAGAAATGCCACTTGCCCAGCGTCTCGTTGTACATGTGACCGGTCCACTTCGGCAGCCAGAAATAGGCCGCCGCCATGATCGAAAACACCGCACCAGTGACCAGCACATAGTGGAAGTGCGCGACCACAAAATAGGTGTCGTGGTACTGGAAATCCGCAGGCACGATCGCCAGCATCAGGCCCGAGAACCCACCAATGGTGAACAACACCACAAACCCCAACGCAAACAACATTGGCGTCTCAAACGTCATCGAGCCCTTCCAAATCGTCGACACCCAGTTGAACACTTTGACCCCCGTGGGCACCGCAATCAGCATGGTCGCATACATGAAGAAAAGCTCACCGCCCATCGGCATGCCAACGGTGAACATGTGATGCGCCCAGACGATGAAGGAAAGAAAAGCGATTGACGCGGTCGCGTAGACCATCGCCTGGTAACCAAACAGCGGCTTGCGCGCAAAGGTCGGAATGATTTCACTGACCACGCCGAACGCAGGCAAAATCATGATGTAGACCTCGGGGTGCCCGAAGAACCAGAAAATATGCTGAAACATGACCGGATCACCACCACCGGCTGCATTGAAGAAGCTGGTCAGGAAGAACTTGTCAGTCAGCAGCATCGTGACTGCGCCGGCCAAAACGGGCATCACCGCGATCAACAGAAAGGCGGTGATCAACCAAGCCCAGACGAAGATCGGCATTTTCAACAAATCCATGCCTGGGGCACGCATGTTGAGGATCGTGGCGATAATGTTGATCGCGCCCATGATCGAACTCACGCCCATCATGTGAATGGCGAAAATCGTCATCGCAACGTTGTTGCCACCCTGCAATGACAGCGGAGGATAGAGGGTCCAGCCGCCAGCGGGTCCACCACCTGGGACAAACAGCGTCAGCAGCAACAAGCAAAACGCAAATGGCATGATCCAGAAGGACCAGTTGTTCATGCGCGGCAACGCCATATCCGGCGCACCAATCATCAATGGCACCATCCAGTTGGCGAGGCCCACAAAGGCAGGCATGACTGCGCCAAAGATCATCACCAAGGCGTGCATGGTGGTCATCTGGTTGAAAAACTCTGGCTCGACCAATTGCAAGCCCGGCTGAAACAACTCAGCGCGAATGACCAGTGCCATTGCACCGCCCAGCAAAAACATGATCAGGGCAAAAACCAGATACAACGTGCCAATGTCTTTGTGATTGGTTGTGAGAACCCAGCGTTGAAAAAAACCGCTCGGCTTGTGGTCGTGGTGATCGTCGTGATGATCCGCGTGCGTCATCGCCATCAGGTAGCCCTCTCAATAAATTTGGTGATCGCGCGATCAGCCCTTGCTGGGCGACGCTCCGTTGGCATTGGTTTGCGCAGTACGCGCAGCCTCGTCCAACTTCAACTGTTCGGCTGCCAGCCATTGTTCAAACTCCGCGGGCGGCACCGCTTCGACCACGATGGGCATAAAACCATGGTCTTTGCCGCAGAGTTCGGCGCATTGCCCCCGATATACACCCGGCTTCTGGATCAACGTCCACGCCTCATTGATGACGCCGGGGATGGCGTCTTGCTTCCAGCCCAACACCGGAACCCACCAGGAATGGATGACGTCATCCGCCGTGATGACGAAGCGGATTTTCGTGTCGGTCGGCAAGACCAGCGGCTTGTCCACGTTCAGAAGGTAGACGTTCTGGCCATCCACCTGCACGTCAGTGGGTTGGCGGCCCGAGCCGAGTTGTCGGGTCTGATCGCTGTCACGATCCAATCGGCTGACAAAGTTGACCTGACCGTCCTGCCCCTTGTAATTGACGATTTCGTAGCGCCACATCCACTGATAGCCAGTGATTTTCACGGTCATCTCGGATTCGGTGGTATCCGCCATGCGGAAGATGGTGCTGGTCGCTGGCCAGGCAACCGCAAGGAGGATCAATACCGGTATGACGGTCCATATGATCTCGGCAGTCGTGTTGTGGCTCCAGGTCGCTGGAACCGCACCTTTCGATTTGCGGAATCGGACAATCGCAACGGCCATCGCACCAAAGACGATGACGCCGATCACGATGCATATCCAGAGGATGATCATGTGCAGGTTATGCACTTCGGTTGCCGACTGGGTCACGCCTTCGGTCATGTTGAGCTGCCAAGGCTCGGGGTTACCGAAGCTTGCCGCCGACATCAGTAACAAACCTAAGGCCAGAACCGCCTTGATTCCAAATGATTGCTTCATTCCATCATCCCGATTTAACCGAATCATCCAACGCGGCGATGAGCCGCTGCTAACGCATTCCGCAGATCCGAGGCAAACCGAGTTCGCTCGTCGTCACCCAGAAACGCTCCAATCTCAACCATCTTGCCGCGAGCCGCGAGCTGAACCCGTCCACCGGCCGAGTGCTTGACCGAAACCCACATCGACCCTTCGCTGAACACACGATCCATCACAGGCAGGCGACTAACCCGGACTTCTCCCGACCCGACTTCGATCACCTCAACTACCCGTGCATCCTTGGCGATCAATCCAAAACACAACCCCAACAGCGCCAACTCAAGCATGGCGAACACCGGGGCAAACGCATTTCCATAAAGCCAACCCAGCAGTGCAACCGCGACCGATGTCGTCGATACAAATAGCAGGAACCCCACCATCTGCCGGGCCGAAAATGAGCGATTGGGCCGCAGCACCCAGAGGTCTGCGCGATCCTCGCCATTACCAGGCTGATGTTCGACCATCGGCAAGACACACAAATCTGGCTGCGTCAGTTTGACGCAGGTCAAATGATAGAGATGCACTTAGAAGCGAGCAAGGAATTCCGGAAAACAAAGCCATTTTTTCCCTTTCGCAGTGCAGCACTTCGGCGATCGATCCACGGCATGCCTGCCCAGACGGTCGTTCTACAGCGAAATTGAGCCTTGGTCTGGCTACGCGCGCCACGAAGGGCGCGCTGGGGTATCACATTGCGAGGGTCAACCTTTCTGCTTGGCCAAGCCGTACAGCGCCATAGCCTGCTGCTGCAGGTCGGCAACTTCGGCATCCGAGATCGGCGCACCTTGCCGATCATTGAGAATCAAGGTACCGCTGGCGTCCCAGCCAAGCCAAGTCACGATATTGCGGTGCTCGCGCAGGATCGCCATTGGTTTTCCGTTGACGAACGCGTACTTGAAGGAAATCGCGCTCGACTCGCCCGTATCAATTTGCTCACGCGCGAAGCGAACGCCATCGGTACTGACGAATGCGTCCCAACCGATGGTGACCTTCTCATCAATACGTTCACCCATGACGCGGCGAAAGCCACCGATCTTGCCTTCCAGCTCAGCAAAATCTTTCTTCAGTTTGTCGGTTGGCGCCATCTGCGTTGCCGCCTCTGCGCCGCCGCGCACAAGCTCCAGAACCACTTGCTCGCCTGCACCTTGCGTCAAGACAGGCATCGGCTGGGCGGTCGAGTACAACGGCGCAGTACCAGCAAGCAACGCTGCTTGCACAGCGTAGCGACCTTCTGCATTGATCTTGCCCGCGTCATATCCAAGGCGAAATCGATGCGGCAACAACGCCGGTGCAGGCTCGTTGATTTCGGCGACCACCGGTGCGACCTGGGAGGGATCACTGAAATCCAACAGCCGAATGGACAGCTGAATCCCCTTGGGGAGCTGGGTCAGGCCAGACACCCGCAAATCACCATTGATTGCGGTCGCGAATTGCGGAGCCGCGGGTGTGGCGGCTGTTTGAGCGGGCGCGATGGCAGCGGGTTTCGACGCCGGCGCGGATGCATCACCGCAAGCAGCAAGAAATGCAACAGACATCGTGAGCGCAGAGACGCGGGCGAAATTATTCATTTGACGCATGAAGCAACTCCTGAGGGAAGAACGGCCGTCGACCGTGTGAACGCGGTCAATCTGGCAAACGACAAGGCAGGAAAGCGGTCCGACCGCAACTGAGCGATGTCGTAAGCTCGCAAGCAAGCTCAGCACCGCACTAGCTTTCGACCGACTAAGGTACACCCCCCAGCAAGGCCAATGCCAAGAAGCACCGGGTAAAGAAGGGTGATTCGCCGATAAGTTATCAGAAGCGCTTGCATATTAGAAAATCACTGATACAAGCCCGCATGCCGACGGCGGCCCTGATCCCGTCGTACCCGTTCGCGCGCATCGCACCTGCGCGCTACGCTGTGGTCGCGTTCTGAAAGTCTATCCGCGAACCCGGCGTTTCAGCGATGATCTGGCGTCTGGCACCACAGGGGAAGCGGGGAGTGGAATTGCAGGCGTTTCTGACATTGGGCGTGATGGTGGTTGCGGCCGCATTGTGGATCAGCGAGCGCCTGCCCATGGATGTGGTTGCCATGCTGGTCCTGGCATCACTTCTGATCCTCGGCTTGGTCACACCGACCGAAGCACTCAGTGGTTTCAGCAGTGAGGCCACGATCACGGTCGCGGCGATGTTCGTGCTGAGCTCTGCACTGGCACGATCCGGCGCATTGCGCGCAATGGGAGATCAGCTATCCCGCATTCGCCAAACGTGGTTGTTTACCCTGACCGTGATGATCTGCCTGGGGGCAATGTCCGCATTCATCAACAATACGGCTGCGCTGGCGGTATTTCTGCCTGTCGTTCTAGCGGTCGCTGCACGCAACCATTTTTCGGCGTCAAAGATCCTGATCCCCATGTCCTACGCCGCGCAGATGGGAGGCGTTTGCACGCTGATCGGCACATCGACCAATTTGCTGGTGAATTCGATTGCCCAAGAACACGGACTGCCTGGGTTCGGTTTGTTCGAATTTGCGCCGCTGGGTTTGATCACGATGGCAGCGGGATTGCTGTATGTCGGCCTGCTAGGGCCATTGTGGCTGCCCGACAGGCGAGCGACCGAACTCACGGAAGCTTATGGCCTGAACAAGTACATCGCCGAGCTTCGTGTCATGCCTGGATCACCGCTGATCGGACAATCGGTGACAGAGGCAAAACTCGCAGATCGCTATGGCGTTTTCATCCTTGAACTGCTTCGCGGCGACACCAAAATCTGGTCTCCCAGAGCCCAGAGTCTGCAGATTGGCGACATCCTTCTGGCACGCGGTGACTGGGATCAGCTGAGTATGCTCAAGGACCGCGCCCGCCTGCAGCTTGAGCCGGAGTTCCAGCTCAAGGACAGTCGCTTTCGTGGCCAGCCTCTGAGACTGGTGGAGGCCATGATTACACCCGGTTCGCGTTTGACTGGGCAGAACCTGGCCGCAGTCGAATTCGAAACCCGGCACACAATGACGGTCATGGCCATCCATCGTCGCGGTGAAGTTCTCCGTGACAAGTTGCGCGATGTGACGTTGAACGTCGGCGACTTGTTGCTGCTCCTGAGCCCGGAGCGTGAGCTCGCTGCACTGCGCAACAATCAGAACCTTGTCGTCCTGAATGAACGCGAGAACGGCAAAGTCTCGGTCCGCATCGCTATCTCCGCACTTTCAGTCATGGCCGGCGTTGTCGGCATCGCATCCGCGGGTTGGCTGCCCATCGTGGCGGCCGCGATTCTCGGCTGCATTGCATTGGTGCTGCTCGGCGTTCTCAAGCCTGAAGAGGTCTACGACAGCATTGATTGGCACGTGATCATGCTGCTTGCAGGCGTGTTGCCCCTAGGCGTAGCAATGCAAAACTCGGGCGCAGCCAGCATGATCGCCGAACAAACTCTGGCGATCTTTGGCCACATGGGACCACTGGCCATGTTGGCAGTGATTTACCTGCTTACAGCAATTTTGACCGAGTTCATGAGCAACAACGGTGCGGCGGTACTGATGAGCCCCTTGGCCATCGCCACCGCGCAGGCAATGGACAGCAATCCGAGTGCTTTTCTTGTCGCTGTCATCTTCGCTGCGTCGACCAGCTTTGCCACGCCTGTGGGATACCAAACCAACACAATGGTCTACAACGCGGGCGGTTATCGCTTTACCGACTTCATTCGATTTGGCACACCTTTGGTTTTGCTGTTCTGGGGTGTCGCGGTATGGTTTATTCCAAGGTTCTGGCCGCTGTAGCAAGGTTTCGTGGTGTGTGTAGAAGCACATGCATCGGACTCGCGGGTGCGAAATGTGCCGCGTTCGCTCGGTCTGGCAGGGCAGTTCAGAGCCAATTCAATTGCAAGCGATAGCATCGCTCACTCTTGCTGACCTGCAGCGAGAACCCATTTACCCTCCAAGGAGACAAACATGCGTTTTGCCATTGCAACCCTGCTGAGCCTTGCGGCCATCTCACCCACCGCTGTCGCAGCCCCCTGGACTGGCCAAGGCGAGCTTGGTCTGGCCGCCGCGCGCGGCAACGCACGCTCGGAAAATCTCAACGCCAAGCTCGACTTTCTCAACGAGGATGATCAGTGGAAGCACGCATTCAACGTGTCCGTGCTTCGCGCCAAAGGCGAGGTCACTGGGGATTTTGACGGCGACGGTGCCACTGAAGAAAGCTACGAATTGAACGCCAATCGCTACACCCTCGGCGCATCAAGCGCGATGAAGATGAATGAGCGCAGCTCCTGGATTGCGGCGCTGCGTCATGAGAAGGATGATTTCGCTTCCTACGAGACCCAATCCACTTTTTCGATTGGCTACGGGTACACCGTGTTCAACACGGATGAAACAGCGCTGACGCTGGAACTTGGCCCTGGCTTCCGCCGTGCCAAGGTCGCGGCCACGGGTGAGACCGAAAGCAGCATGATTGCTCGCGGTTTGGTGGACTATCGGCTCAGCTTGACGGCGAATACCGACTTGACCAACGCGCTACTGATTGAATCTGGATCAGACAACACCTTTGCACAGAACACCTTCGGTGTGGCCGTGGCCATGAACGACAAACTGGCGCTGAAATTCGGACTGGAAGCACGCTACAACAGCGAGTCCACGCCGGGCACCAAGAGCACGGACACGCTGACAACGATGAACTTGGTCTACAGCTTCAAGTGACCTGACCGAATCCGATCAGTCTTGTCGACTGGTCGGATTCGCACCAGCATCTGGCCGAAAAACACGGGCGCTTCAGGTTTGCGCCAGTAAATCGGCAGCGCCCATTGCTAAAAGCTGCCGCGCAACGTTCGCGCCGAGAGGCTCGGCGTCACTCAATGAGGCACTGGCTTCAGCAGCAATCGAGTCG
Source organism: Lysobacterales bacterium (assembly GCA_016718605.1). Lineage (GTDB taxonomy): Bacteria > Pseudomonadota > Gammaproteobacteria > Xanthomonadales > Xanthomonadaceae > Aquimonas. The sequence goes on from JADKCY010000002.1 coordinate 544,230, forward strand.
CCGGTCAACGCATTGCCCACCCAGCCGCGCAGGCGAAGCATTCCTTCCCGATACTCACAGTGACCCGCCACGGGCACTTGGCAACTGCCTTCCAATGCACGGTTCATACTGCGTTCGGCCTCGACGCAAGCGCGCGTCAGTGCGTGGTCCAAAGCGCCAAGCAACTGTAGAAGCTCCAGGTCGTCAGAACGGACCTCCACGGCAATTGCCCCCTGCGCCACAGCAGGCAGCCAATGGTCGGCCGCAAGTCGCTGGCGAATCCGCGCGGAAAAGCCCAAACGCTGCAATCCTGCACAAGCCAACACAATGGCGTCGTACTCTCCGGCATCCAGTTTGGCGAGCCGTGTATTGACGTTGCCACGCAGGTCACGCACCACGAGGTCAGGACGCAAACTGCGCAATCGGGCTCGTCGACGCAATGACGATGTCCCGACGACGCCGCCGACGGGCAGCGCGTGCAGATCCTCGTAGTGATTGGACACCCACGCATCCAAAGGATCCGCGCGCTCCAGCACAGCGGCAATCGCGAACGGACCCTCCAGTTGCATCGGCACGTCTTTGAACGAGTGCACCGCCATGTCCGCCTCACCACGCAACATGGCCTCCTCCAGTTCCTTGAGGAACAGACCCTTGCCGCCCACCGCGGACAACGATCGATCCAATATCTCATCGCCACGCGTCGACATCGGTAGCAATTCAATCTGCAATTGCGGATACAAGGCACGCAGACGAGCCGCTACATGTTCGGTTTGCCACAGCGCCAGCGCGCTCTTGCGCGTGGCGATTCGCAGGACAGTCATAGCCATCGCAATTCTTTTCTCAACGTGGGGAGGCAGCGACGGCTGACCTCCAATAGTTCGACACGATCTCGCAGTACCGCCACGACTTGCGCATCAGACTGCCGGCGCAACTCCTTCAGCCGATCACGCGCAACCAGACAATTGCGATGTATGCGGATGAATCGGTCCGGGAACTCCTGCTCCAAAGTCTTCAAGGAGTCTTCAATCAGGTCCTCACCACTGGCATGGTGGACGACGACGTACTTTTCTTCGGCCTGCAAGAAAGCCACATCATTGACATCAATCAGACGCAACGTTCCTCGGATGCGTGCACAAAGATGGGTGCGAGCACGTTGGCCGGTAACCGCCTTCTCCGCTTCAATCCAATCCGCACCGGATCTTCTGCGCACGCGCTGCAACGCATCCAGCAAGCGTTCACGCCGAATGGGCTTGACCAGATAGTCCACCGCACGAGCTTCGAATGCAGCCAATGCGTGGTCATCATAGGCAGTGCAGAAAATCACCCCCGGCGCGTGCACGCCGGTGGCCAGATGCCGCGCCGCTTCCAGACCATCCATCACAGGCATCGAAATATCCAGCATCACCACATCCGGATGCAGTTGATCAGACAACTCGCAAGCGGCACGGCCATCCGCGGCCTCGCCAATGATCCGAACATCCGGCAGATCAGACAGTAGATCTCGTAACCGTTGCCGCGCCAGCGGCTCGTCATCGACGATCAGGATTTTCATCAGCTTCCCCCGGCGCGCGAATCTGGCATCCACAAGGTCACGGAATAGTATCCGGCCGCGGGCGCTACGGCCATCCAAGCCTGCGGTCCAAAGTAGTGTTGCAATCGTAAGGAGACACTCTCCAGAGCATGCCCGTTGCCCGAAGTTGCAGGCATCCGAGGCGGACATGGGTTGTCAATTTTGACTTCAACGCCCGCGTCGACATTGCGCACCTGAATGACCACCGACCCACCGTCCGGCAAGCGAGCGATGCCATGCAGCACGGCATTCTCAACCAGCGGCTGCAAAAGCAATTTAGGGATCGCACGATCCAGAGCGGTTTCCGCTGTAATCCGCCATTCCGTCCGCAATCGATCACCCAAGCGCAACTGCTCAATCGCCAGATAGCGCCGGATCAAGTCAAACTCCTCGCCCAAGGTCCATGCACCCTGGCCCGCGCCGAGGGCCGCCCGGAAGACGTCTGCAAGGTCTTCAATCGCGCGCTCAGCCGTCAGGGGATCACGGCGAACCAAACTGGCGATGCTGTTCATGCTGTTGAAGAGAAAATGCGGCCGGATTCGCGCCTGCAACGCCTTGACTTCTGCCTGCGCATGCGCGCTGACCTGCGCCTTCCATTGCTGCTGAATATAGAAATAGCGCAACAGGGCCGCAGTAAGCAAACCCGCCATCGCCGCGCAGGAAAATGCGAACCGCAATGCGTGCTCCGGTGGCACAGTCATCTGCAATCCCATCATTTTGTCCAGACGGTGCACCGCAGCGGCGCCAAGCAGACTGGTGACAACTGGGACAGACCACGCCAAAGGGGCGCTCAGATGCAATGGCCACCGCACAATCCAGCGTCTTGCCTGACACAACAACACACAAGATAACAATGCCAACCATTGCGCAAACAGGCTCGCGGTGAACACGTCGCGCGCCTGCGTGTTCCCGGAGGAATCTGGCATCAACACCGCCGCCAACACAATGATCTCAACTGCCACCATGACCACAAAAAACGTGTCCATTCGACAAAAATCAGGCAACCAACCCACCTGCGAAGCATCGCGAGAAAGGTCGCTGCGCTCGACACTCACGCGGACTCCAGTGGCAGCACGTGTTCAAACCAGTCAGCGATATCCTGGATCTCGTCGTCACACAGCGCATGTGCCATGGCATAGCTCCGCCAAGTCACACCGAAGCCCCAGCGTTCCAACAAGCCAACAGCGGTCAAGCCCAACGGGTGCGGTACCACTGGATCGAACGTGCCGTGTCCGACAAAGATGGGTAGACCTTGCTGGACTGCGGCAATCGACGAGTCGAGGCGATGCGCGATCGGCACATAGGTAGACAGCGCCATGATGCCGGCAAGCCGGTGACGACAGGTGAGCCCTGCGGCCAACGCAATCGCCCCGCCTTGGGAAAATCCAGCAAGCACAATGCGTTCCGCCGGGACTCCACGGAACGCCTCACGGGCAACGAGCTGATGCACATACTCGATCGACGCACTGATGCCTTTCTCGTCCTGCAATTGCAGCAATTCTGTACCGAGAATGTCGTACCACGCACGCATGCGAAAACCCGCATTCAAAGTCACTGGGCGGATGGGCGCATGCGGAAACACGAACCGCAGCGCGGGCCAATACGGCCGCTGCAGTTCCGGCACCAGGGGTTCGAAATCATGCCCATCGGCACCTAGCCCATGCAGCCAGATAATGCTGGCCACGGGCACCGCCCCAGTCGCAATTTCCACACCATCAAACATCGGATCTCGCACAACGCCTTCCTGATTGCCCGGAGTGCCTACTCGACGTATCGAGCGGTGGTCTCAGTGTATGCCAAGCTAAGTGCCTACTGGGCAATCGCCAGACGGTCAACACATGCTGCTGATCTTGCCTGTCAGATCACACTGCAAGCCGCAGCATGTGCGCGATGCTTGCGCGACTGGCAGGGTCTAACATGAGCTCTCCGTGGGTGTGCCGCTCGGATGCCGCGCTTGCCGTGCAATCGAGTAAGTGATTGATTCAATCAGAGAGATAGCCCGGACAAGTGCCGTACTCGCGACATTGAAAATGTGCAGCAAGGCACTTTCTCAGCAGCCTGTTATGGAGAAAACAACACATGCATTGCGACAACCCGCACCGGACGGTCATCGCAGCGACCCTGCTGCTGCTCGCCGGCGTCGTTCACGCCTGGCCAGCGGAATCGACGCACGCATCGAAACGCATGGCCGGTACTCCAGTGGCGACCAATTGCGAAGACCTCAGCGGCGAGCCGATCCGCTACGGACTCGAATACAACATTGAGGGCAGCGGATTGCCCTCGACTATCATTGACATCCAAGACATCCTGCTGAGTGGCGGTTGCATCAACTGCCACCAGGGCAGTGCACCCGTGGGCGGCCTGGATCTGAGTAATGGCGGCATCAGCGGCTCGCAACTCATTTACATGCCAAGCAACAGCGACCCCGATCTCATCCGTGTGATGCCGGGCGATCCGGCGGCAAGCCTTCTCTACGCGCAGCTCAATTGCACGCCACTCGCTGGCTACTTCACCATGCCCTACAACGGCGGCGCACAGCCCCCCGTGCGGCTCCCGATAGCGCAGCGCGCCGCGGTCTACGACTGGATTGCACAGGGTGCCCGCGGCTTCAACGAGGACGGCCAGCCCTACAGCTTGATCATTTTTCGCAGCAACCTCGAATCCACGCGCTGAGCGCCTGACAGGAGATCGCACCGCGCGCTGAAGGCGCGGCGCGATTTCTCCAACTCAAAGGAACGGCAAGGTTCTGGTGTTGTAAGCCATCACCGACTGATTGGCATGTGCACCCGCGAACGTATCGAGATTGGGGAAGATAATCGGCAGATCGGCATCCGCCACGCCCATCCAGCGCGCCAAGGTCGCTGCCACCTGATCAACCGCGATGCTGGGCAGAAATTCGCCACGATTGAAGCATTCACCCCACTGGTCCGGGCCACCGGCGCCAAAACTCCGGTTGAGCAGTTGCAACGGATAGCGCCCATAGACCTGTGCCGCGGTCACCGGGCCCATCACCATTTGCACCGCGCCCCACGCGTGGTCAGTACCAGCGCCATTGGAATTGATCGTGCGCGAAAACTCGCTGTTGGTGAAGGTCATCACCTCATCTTTTACACCTGTGTATCCACTGACTTGATTCAACACGTTCAATGCATCGTTGAACCCTTTCATGGCCCGCGCCACCTGCTGAAGCAAGCCTTGATGCCCCGCCCATACACCGCTGCCATTGGGGCGAGTCCCATTGATCTGCCCGCTGTGGGTGTCGTAGCCGCCCGTGCTCACGTAGAACACTTGCCTGTTGGCCTGGATATTGCCCCGTCCGAAGCGGCTCACGGCGATCATTCGCGCTACCTGACGCAGTTGCTGACCAATGCTGGTCGTGTCAGGGATTGCGCTCACGGCCGTATTAAATGCCGCATATACCGAGCCAGCCGCAGAAAGTGCCGCGATTTCGTTATTGATGCCGATCGACAATTGCATGGAGCGATCGAGCACGTCGCCGTAGGCATTGCTCATCGCTTGTGGGTAAGCGATGTCCAGCAAGCCCTGCAGGATTTCGCGGCGCTTTGAACCCGCCGTATCGCCAGAGTTGTAGTTGTTCAGCGTGGTTGCGGGGGTTGTCGAGCTGCTGGACATGCGAAACGGCGACAACACGGTGTCGTCGGGATACTCCCCAACCAGAAAACGGGTTTGTCCTGCAATGGAGATGCAGGGCGCCAGCCCGGACCCAGGCGCCGTGCCCAACAGCGACCCAGCCATGCGCCCGCCCCAGCCCTGCGATACCGTGGCGCTCGCACCTCCGCCAATCTGCCACAGGCTGGTCTGATCGTTGTGTGAGTAAAGTTGCGGCGGGCGACGGAAGCTGTTGAAGGTTGAGCGTCGCAAAGGTTCGACCAATGGCCCCACATTGGCGAGAAACGCCAAACGCCCGCTGTTGAACAACGTCTGCAACTCGGGCACCGCAGGGTTCAGGCCGTACTGATTGCCGAGAATGCCCAATGCAGGCGGCAGAAATTGCGTACCAGGATCACTGCCACCAGGCTTGATCAACCCCAATGCCGAGGCATTGCCTTCGTGCAAGCCACCGCGCGAAGTGACATACCAGCCGTAGGGTGTGGGATTGAAGCCCGCGCGCGGGGATCGCCCTTCGACCGGAATGTTGGTGCTGTCATCACCGGGAATCAGCAGATTCCACGAGTCATTGCCGCCGGACAGGTAGATGCATACCAGTGCCTTGTAGCCCGTTGGTGCACCTTGTGCGAGTGCCGTCCCCATCAAGGACAGTTGCGGCACGAAACTGGATACCGCGCCAGAGGCTGTTAGCGCCGCGGCGCCACGCAGGAAATTACGGCGCTTCTGAAAATGGATTCGAGACATGGGTCGCTCCTCAGCGCTGCTGGCCGTATTCCGGCGAAATGGCGATCAAGTGCATCAGGTACAGCGCCTTGCGTCGCTGGCGCTCGACCCGAGTGCCGCCCGTCGTACCAGCGCTGCCACCGTTGAGAGCCTCGTTTAGTCCGCCTGAACAACGTATCAAATTCATCAGAAGGGCTTTCATGCCTGTTCCAGTGTTCCCGAAACAGGCGACATCAAGTGGAATCACTCCGGACATTGATCCGCCCATCATTCGTGCATTGAAAAACTCTACCAAGGCAATATCGTCTGCGATGCTTGGCGCAGGCCCGCTTGCGTTGATTGCAACTTTGGCCGGGATAAGATCAATGTTTGCCATCGGGAAATAGGCGCGATCCGTTGGTGGCGTCGAGCCGGTATTGCCCGCTGTGCAATTGTTGCTGCCGTAACCCGAGCACAGACGCGCGAAGAGATCGTTCGAAGTGGCCACCGAGGTCACTTCATGGATGATCTGCAATTCAGGGGAATAGAGGCCCGCCTCGGTCACCTCTCCCGGCTGCTTGTAATCGGGTTCGTAGAAGTTGAACACTGTGGGCGCACCCAGTGGGCGCATTTCGTATTCGTTCTGCGGATTGGTTGGTCCCCAACGACGGCGACTTGGCTGACCTGCCAAAGGGTTTGGCGTAGCGGGACTGTCACGCACATTGGTCGCGGGAATCAGCGCGGTATCCCCGGAAATCGCACCGAAGTGACGCCACATCGCCACCAGCTTTAGCAGCGGTTCTCGAGCTTTGCCAAAGTTGGGGTCGTGTAGTGGATCGGTCAACGCCCGCCGCGCTTCGACATCCATCAAAACCGCACGCACCGTAGCCGCAAGATCACCGCGCACTCCACTGCCATTGTTGGCAAACACCATTGCCACACGCTGCACGTAGGCCGACGTTGGATTCGAGGTCACCATGCGCTGGATCAATTGCCGGGCCAGCATCACCGGTAGATTCGGATGGTTGAACAACAGGTCGATCGCGTCATCAATATTGCCTTCGCAATAGTCAACGCAGGCTTGCTGTTGGGCCCCCGTCAGCGTCGAGCCAGTCATCGCGCCGCAATGGAGCGGCACGCTGTCGAGATAGCTGGGCGGGAACGCAAGCGACACGTCGCTGCCAGAAGTCCCCAGACTGATCTGCTTGGTCGGTGCGGGAGTGCCCGGCGGCAGGTTGAACGAACCGCTGTCGGTCTCCAGTTCCGCACCTGACGTATCGCGCCCGTTGTCGTTGTAGCGCGGGTAACACACCAGCGGCTTATAGCGATCCGGATGCACCAGTCCTCGGTTGGCGCTGTCACCGCCCGGCGTTGCGGTGAACAACGTGCCGGTATTCGTGAAACGACATTCGATTCCCGTGCAAGCCGTGTTGTTGGCACCACAATTGCGCGAAAGTGTCACCCCACCCACCGAACTGTTGCCCTGTGTGCACTGGTAGGACAACCCAGTGAACACGCGGGCCAACTCGCTGATATCGGTCTCGGTATAGGTCGACCGAAGCGCACCCGGATTGGCTGGATCAGGATAGGTCGTATAGAAGTCATTGCCCCGAACCAGCAGGCCGATCGAAAACAACTGCATGACTTCGCGTGCGTAGTTCTCGTCGGGTTGGGTGCCGTTGTTGCCCGCGGTAAAGGTTGAACCGCTACGATTCAACTCGAACTTGCGATTGCGTAGGTAGGTGAGATAGCGCGCCATCATCGGGCTGTAGGTGGCCTCGCGAAGCAGCGTTCGGTAGTTGCCGAGCGCGTTGCGCACCAGCAGATCATTCCACTCCGCCATCATGATGACTTCGCCACTCAGATTCGCGTCGCGATCCGAGGCCACAATGATCTGTGACAGCGCCCAAGCAACCCGTTGGCGTAACTGGTCTGGTGCTGTCACCGCGGTATTGAACCAACGATGGACCCGATCATCCTGACTGACGGACCCTGTCGGCAGCGACGCCGTGTAGGCTTCCAACCATGCGCGCGACAAGGTCGGTGCAACACCCATCTGATTGTTCATCCAGGTAAAAATGCCGCCGCTGCGAATGCTGGAAATATCCGCCGCTGTCGCCCCGAAGGTGGCCTGATTGAGGAAGCGCGCCGCCTCGCCGTCGGATGCCGGAATATTGAATGGTGGCTCGAAAGAGTCCGCGAAAATCTCGTCCGCACTGCGCGCGGTCATTGGCGCAAACAGTGCAGACATGCTCAACAGCAGTCCGGTAAGCCGGAATAAACCCATCAAGCGCATGGCATGCCCCCCAGAAAAAAACGTACCGACGAATCGCCGGATGTCTTGTAACGTTTTTTTACTTTACCGCCAAGAGGCACGGAAAACTGCGCATGCCTTCGCAGCTTCACACCAGTGATTTGTTACCGATCTACGGCCCGACAACTCAGTCTGCGGGTCGGTGCACCGCATCGATTTCGATCAGCAGCTCGGGACGACACACCTCGGCATGCAGCAATACCCATTGAGCCAGAGGCCATCGCGCACGCAAAAATGCCTCGACCACCGACTGCTGTGCCGGATCCCTCAAGTAGACCCGTAGCACGCTGCTGGCTTCGAACTGTGCCGGGAGTTCCGGCGCGTGAGCGCGTGCGGTTTCAAGCAAGGTTTGCAAATTGCGCGCGGTTTCCTCCAACTGCGCCATCAGATCGCCCTCGTGACAAGACGCGTGCCCAACCACGGCCGCGGTCCCTGAAATCAGCAGTATCGGCACGCCCCTTGGCGGACCAACGTCGCGCGAGCGAATCCCGGTGCTTGTGGGCCGTATTGCGGCGGGTAGAGATAGGCACTGACCTGACGCGGATTTTCAATGGCTACACCTGGGCTTCGACCTGCTAACCAAAGCAGATGGAACGTCTGCCGGTGCGTCGGAAATCCGATCGCAGTGGCGGCAGGAAAACCCTCCACACCGGCCTGAAAGGTGCGCGCACGGCCCACGCAAAACTGTTTGTAGCGCTCGGCATCGCCCTCGCCCTGGGTGATCGCACCGAAGTAATTCCAAACGCGCAGCAAGTGCGGGAAACCGGAATCGTTGAGAAACGCGTGCAGATGCGCATAGGCGCTCTGAGCCACGGCATCGATATCACCGGCAAATGCTGCCTCGTCCAAGGCAAGATGTGCCCAAAGCAGGTCGCCACTCTTGGCAAATTGGATTGCGCCGTGGCGCCCGCGCTCAACGCCACCGCGAACGCGCCAGACTTCGCAGGTCGGCAACGATCCCGCCAACGCGCTGCCCAGAAGGGGAAAAGGCAGCACCACGGCGTTCACACAGCGATCGGCGCGCTCTGCTTCCGCATCAAACCCAACAACCCCTAACGCACACTCTCTCAAATCCGCATCACTGCGTCCGGAGGGCATCAAGGCGACCGCCAAAGGGCTTGCCTCGGACATACCGGCTTTCACGCGCTTGTTGCAGCCAGCAAGGATTGCAGGGCTGCCACCACCATGGCGTGGTTCGCCATGCCATCAACACGTCGCAACTCATCAGCGTCGACTTGGCCCACACCCCGCCATGTGCCAATCAACTGGCCGATCTGCTTGGGATGCTCGAACGGGATGCTCTGCAGCAACACGTTGCCGTGCTCATCCAACAACTTGAAGCGAAAACTGCCTTCGGCGTCACGATACTGTTTGAACTCCGGAAGTGCCCGCTTGGCAGTTTTTTGTGTCGCCCCCGGCAAATGCTCCGTGCCAAAGCGCCGCAATCCAACGCATTCACGCAATTCCGCCAGCAGAGGCGTAGCCATCCGCCGCGCTTTGGCCGCCCCTTCAACCAGCACAGACTCCAAGTGCGCCGGCTGCGCCATCCAGTCCTCGTAACGTGCCCGCATGGGCGACAAGGCGCGATCAATATCATCAAACACACGCTGCTTGGCCTCGCCCCAACCCAAACCCGCCAGCAAATCCGCGCGCAGACGCGCGGCCTGCTCGGGACTGGCGAAGGCGTCAAAAATCACCATCAAGGCGCTGCTGTCCGGGTCTTTCGGCTCGCCAGGCAAACGCGAGTCGGTCACGATCTTGAAGATCGCTTCGCGCAGCGCTTTGCTGCCACCCTCGAACAAGGGAATGGTGTTGTCGTAGCTCTTGGACATCTTGCGTCCATCCAGCCCCGGCAAGGTCGCCACGCTGGCTTCGATCTGCGCTTCGGGCAACACGAAAAGCGACCTGCCCTCACCGAAAAGATGGTTGAAACGCGCTGCGATATCGCGCGCCATTTCGATGTGCTGAATCTGGTCGCGCCCTACGGGCACGCGATGCGCGTTGAATATCAGGATATCTGCCGCCATCAGCACCGGGTAGCTGAACAAGCCCATGCTGATACCGGCGTCAGCGTCTTCACCCGCCGCTTCGTTGGCGTCCATGGCGGCCTTGTAGGCATGCGCGCGGTTCATCAAGCCTTTGCCGGTCACGCAGGTGAGCAACCAGGTCAGTTCGGGAATTTCGGGGATGTCCGACTGCCGATAGAAGCACACCTGTGCCGGATCCAATCCTGCGGCCAACCAGGTTGCCGCAATCTCCAAGCGCGATCGCGCAATTCGGTTCGGGTCTTCGCACTTGATCAGCGCGTGATAGTCAGCCAAAAAAAAGAACGCATCCACCTGCGGGTCGCGACTTGCCAGCACAGCGGGACGAATAGCGCCCACATAGTTGCCAAGATGCGGCGTGCCAGTCGTAGTGATACCGGTCAAAACTCGAATTCGGGACATGAGCTACTCGATTAACAGGCTGTTGAGAAAGCGCTTTCCTGCACATTCTCGACGTCGCGAGCCCGGCACACTCCGGACTCTCTCCTAACGAATCAATCAGTTACAAGATCCATTCGCGAACGCGGCCTCCTTGCCACGCACCAACAGGGTGTTCTTCAGCCCCTGCCAAGTCGAACTCGTCCGAAGCCAAGCCGGCGCAAACGAAAATCATAGACCTAGCATTTTCGCAGTACTGCGTTCATTTGGGAAACGAGCGATCACTACTTCTTGCGGCGCAGTAGTCAGCGGCGTTGATCGCGCATCAGGGTGGACTTGCCAAACAAACTCTCCACCAAGTCCACCGCCAAACGTGCCGTCTGGTTCTTTTTGTCAAAGGCTGGATTGAGCTCAACGATGTCCAGCGACGCCACGCGCCCGGTATCAGCAATCATCTCCATCACCAGCTGTGCCTCGCGGTAATTGGGACCGCCACGTACAGTTGTGCCAACACCCGGTGCAATCGTTGGATCGAGGAAATCCACGTCGAAGCTGACATGCAGATGGGTATTCTCATCGATGCCTTCCAGCGCTTCTTCCATCGCCTTCTTGATACCGACTTCATCGATATAGCGCATGTCGTAGATATCCAGACCGACGTCGTGCACCAGACGCCGCTCGCCTTCGTCCACAGAGCGAATTCCGATCTGCCGCACGACATCTGCGGAAATTGCGGGCGAACAGCCACCCAACTCCGTCAAGGCACGCGGGCCGTACCCGCAAAGGCAAGCCACCGGCATGCCATGCACATTGCCAGAAGGTGTCAGTTCAGAGGTGTTGAAGTCGGCATGTGCATCCAACCAAAGGACCCGCAAGGTCTTCCCCAAACTCCGACAGTGCTGAGCCACAGCCGTGATCGACCCAATGGCCAGACAGTGATCACCACCTAACAGAATTGGCAAATTGCCGAGCGCCAATTCGGCGCTGACCGCCTGCATGACGGCTTGATTCCAGCGTACCACCGCATCCAAGTGTCTGTATCCCGCCTCCGGCGGTAGCCAAGGGTTGAAGGGGCCACTGAGATTGCCACGGTCTTCGACCGCCATGCCACGCGATTGCAACGCTTCGGACAATCGGGCCACGCGCAATGCTTCCGGGCCCATTGAGGCGCCTCGATGTCCTGCGCCGATGTCTGTCGGCGCGCCAATCAGGCTGAGTGTTTGCACGATCTACTCCTGTGCTTGCGATGCCTGACTGGCGACCGCAATCGCCTCATCGAGCATCTTCAGCAGACGCTGGTAATTACCATCAAGACTGCGACCCGCCTGCGCTGCGCCGGGGCGTCGGTTCGGGCTGTGCGCCAACCATGTCATCCAGAAGCGTTCCATCGCACGCGCCTGATCGCCCAATCCATCAAACCCGTAAGAACCCGCCGAACCCGCCAATTTGTGTAACTGGCTACGCAAGTCGTTGACCGTGGCTTCGACTTCTTGTTCGGCCAATTCGCCCGATCCGAGGGCCTCCCAGTAGCGACGGACACGCTGCCGCGAGTCTTTGAGACTCATTCGATACAGGGCCAGCAGCGATTCGAAACCATCGATACTCACGCGTGCGCCGCTCCCGAACATCGTCACGTGTGGATTGGTGCCGCTTGTCCGATTCGAACGGACGACCTACTGATTACAAATCAGTTGCTCTACCAACTGAGCTAAAGCGGCAAGGCGGGCATTGTAGTGTCAGCCGCGCTTGCGTGCCAGCGCAAACGTGATGGCACGGGGAAAGGCAGCAGCCAGCCGGGCTTTGCTGATTGAGGCGAGAGTTCGGCTGTGCGAGGACCGATTTTCGACACGTTGCAGGTCCATGATCGTTCCTTGGTTCAACCAGCGGCAGAAGTATCGGCCGATTGGCCGGATTCGCAACCCGATCAAGATAGGCAGCAACAGGTCGCCCGGCCATGACGTCGTTGGCACATCAAGGCGAACCGCATTCACGCTTTGTCGCATTTACGCCGGCATAGCCACCAAGGTGGTCGCGCCATGCAAATCCCGGCACAACGGCAATGTCAATCCAGTAGTTCGGCACATCCTCATTGCGTTCCGAGAGTTCGGCCGCAAACCCCATGCCTTGCACCTCGGCCAACCTTTTGCGGGCATTGTCGAGCTCGCGGAATACGCCCAACGAGACGGTGTTTTCCCGTTCTCCGGAGGTCACCACGTAGTAGTCACGCAGTCCTTTGGCGGATAGCTCACGCGCGACGGCGAGGGCTGCGTCGCGACTCGATCGTGCAGGCAGGAATACCCAGTAACCACGGCGCGCCAGCGCGCGGGTCTCCTGAAATTGAATCTGCTGCACAACCGGCGTCAGAGCATTCACTGCGCGACGCAAGTCGGCTTGCGTCAGGAACGGACCAATCCGCTCGCAAGTCCATTGGGCGGGGGCAATCGCGGGTTCAGGTGCTGCTGCCAATTCAGCTTCGGGCGCGAGCGGTTGCTGGCGCTGTTCGGCCTCGGAAAGCAACTCCAGCATTGCCACCGCCGGTTCGCCCTGCGCGTGAATACGCGGCTGATAGTCCGGCTGCATGTACCACCAGACACCCACACCGATATTGGTCAGCAATAGGGCAAACAACAAAAATCTAGGCAACATGCGAAACGCTCGAAAAAACCAACAATTTGTTGCGGTCGGATAGTAGCAGTCGCCAGCGCCTATGCCAGCCGAACACGTTTCCACATACCTTCCAGAACCAGATCGCGGCGCAACTCGCTATCGATATCCAAGCGCGCCTGCACAGCACTGGCGTCGCCACCGGCGATCACACAGCGCACCGGAACACCCAATTGCCGCTGCAATCGCCGTGCGGCCAACTCGATGATCCCAGCCGCCGCAAAAGCGGGCGCAGATCGGATAGCCATGGCCGAGTCATCCGCCCACAGGCTGCGCTCACCATCGTCGCTGGCGAGCCAGCGTTGCAGCCCCGGCGCAGCCTGCAGCAGGCCGCGCTGCATGGCGTCGAGCCCTCCCAGAATAGTCCCTCCCAAGTGCTGCCCCTGCGAATCGACCGCATCCAGCGTGAGGGCGGTACCGACGTTCGCCAACAGCAAGGCATCGCCCGGATTCCACGCCGCCAGCATCGCGAGCCAACGATCCACACCGAGCCGCTGCGGGTGACGATAGCCCGAACGCAAGCCCGCAAAGGCAGCCTCCGTGTGCAGCTCGCGAAACTCGCCGTAACGCTGAGCCAATATCAATTGCAATGCGGCCGCGCGGTCCGGCGCAAGCACTTGCGCCAAGACCACGTGCTGATCCGGTGAAACGCTGGGCAGTGCGTCCCGCCCGTGTGGCACGGCCAATGCAGGCCAAGCAATAGCAGAGGTCTCTTCAATGCCGTCCGCGCGGACATGCGCCCACTTCAAGCGCGTATTGCCTGCATCGAACAGCAGCCACGTTTCTTTGTTACTCACCGAGCGCTCCGCAACCGGATTTCGCCGCTATGGTACGTGGCTATCCTGCAGACATCGTCCTCATCAGGGCTGGGGTGGGCAATCTGCAAAGCGCCTTGTGTATCGATACCCAGCATGCGACCGCTGAGCACGCGGTCACCAACTAACAGTTCTATGTCGCAACGCCGGTAGGCGTCGAGCACCTGCCATCGATCAAGCACCTGCTGACGCTGTTGCCGATCAGCCCTGAGCCAGCTTTCATCCAAACTCAGCAGCGCATTGACGAAGCGTGCCATCAGGTCAATTCGCTGATCTTGCCGCTGACAGTCAAAACCCAAACCCGCCAGATCAATGGTGGGGCGATCCAGCGTAGGGGCGTCGCACCAATTGATGCCAACACCAATCACCACGAAGGGCTGCGCCGCGCTGGAAAGTTCAATCAGCACGCCGCCGAGTTTGTGCTCTCCGACCACCAGATCGTTGGGCCACTTCAAACCGATCATCGTCAAGCCAGCCTGATGCAGTACATCAACCAAAACCACGCCCACCGCTAGGCTTAGTGATTGCGCAGTCGCCAGTCCACGGCGCAAAGGCAGCGCCACCGAAAGCAGCAATGCATTGTCAGCAGATGACGCCCACGTGCGGCCCAAGCGACCACGCCCTGCCGTCTGCTGATCCGCGATCAACACGCTTGCTGTCTGGGGACAATGCGCAGCCAGCAAGCGGGTGTTGGTGGAGTCGGTCTCTGGCAACCACGCCAAAGCATCCAGCGGACCCGCACCCAACTCATCCAATCGTTCGCGCAAATGCTGGCATCTGGTGTCATTTGTTGCAGCCACTTCGCGCATCGGCTCAGTGCCCCTGCAGGTACCGCCATGCGTGGTGCCAGATACGCACTCGCGCGAAGCGATGCTCATTGCCACGGGCAAGTCTGAGCAGATTGCTGCGATGGGTGAACAAGATGAAGCCGAGGGCCACAAGCGCAAACCAAAGCGGTGCATCGCCGCGCACCCATGCCAGCACCGGTAATATGCCTGCAGCCAACACGGTTGAAAGACCTACAAAGCCCGTCATGGTCAATACAAGAAGCCAAACGATTAGGCAGGGCATAAGTGCCGTCGGCCAAATCACGCATAGTGCACCAATCAGCGTGCCCGCACCCTTGCCACCACGAAAGCCATGATAGACCGGCCACGTGTGCCCAACCGCCGCAAGCAGCGCTGCCAACCACGCCCAATCCAAAGCGATGGCGGAATTTCCTCCCCAGCGTGTTTGTGCCCAAACCGCCACGCCTGCGGCGAGCGCTCCCTTGCCCATATCGATGAGTACGACTCCCAGCGCAAAGCGCCAACCCATGGTTCGAAAAGCATTGGTTCCGCCTGCGTTTCCGCTGCCTTGGGTTCGGATGTCCACACCGCGACGACGCCCCAAAAAAAGGCTGCCGGACACTGACCCCAGCAGATAGGCAACCACTAAGGTCATCAACAGCGGAAAGTAGGGACTCATGCGCAATGCCTGGTGGTGGTGAGCGGCAAACTGCCGACTTCGAAAAAATAGCCACACTCACGCATCGGGTGCATTGCCTGCACTGGCGACTTCGACAGACTGAATCGCCACGACCAGCGCACCCGTGCCCGCATGCGCACCGATCGCCGGACCAACTTCAACAATGCCAAGGTCCTCAACCTGCAAGCCATCCAGCAATGCCTGGCGCAGCAATTCTGCATCACCTTCGCAGCCCACATGCCCGATCAGTACCCGCCAACGTTGATTGGACGCCATCCGTCGTCGTAGGTAACGCGCAAATCGCAAGGGTGCCGCTTGCACGCCACCAAATAGTGCTCCTGCGACACCCAACCGGCCATTGGACTTGACACGTGCGACCGGCACCAGGCCCAAACCGGCGATCAACGGCTTGGCCCATGCCGGAATTCGACCACCGCGGACCGCAAAACTGACATCGCGTGTGATCGCCCACGTTTGTACCTGCCCACGTGCCAAAGCGATCTGCTCTCGAATTTTCGGGGCATCCGCACCGGCACGCGCCAACTCGGCTGCCAGCACTGCCAGTAGAGCCTGACCACAGGAAGCATGACCACTGTCGACCACATGCACACGTTCACTGTCGACCCTTGCCGCCGCAGACTCCGCCGCCTGCAGCGTACCGGACAAGGCGCGCGACAATCCAACGCAAACCACCTGAGCATGATGCGAGAGACTGATTTCGAATTGGCGGCGGAAGTCCCCCGAAGGCGGTTGAGAGGTCTTCGGGAACACACTACCCTCGCGCAAGCGACGGTGAAATTCAGCCGCACTCAGCGACACCTTGTCCAAGAAATCCTCGTCACCAAATGACACCCGAACTGGCACCATGTGAATACCCAAGCGCTGTTGCAGCGCTTCGGGAATATCAGCACCACTGTCCGTAACCACCGCCACCGCTTGCCTCTGTGACGCCTCGGTCTGCTGCGCCAACATGTCATCCGCCTTGATCGCACTGACCTTGCCGAACTCGCGCAGTCGCTCGAACATACGAGCTGGCGCGCCGACATGGGCGTGCACACGAAGCTTTTCAGCCCCCCCGGCGACGACCACGCTGATCGCGTCGAGCGCGTCAAGCGCGTCACGAATTTGCTGCGCTTGCAAGTCAGCACCGCTGACAAGGCACTCACTGCACCAACGGTGGGCTGTATCAACAGTGTCGTGCAGGTCTTCGCCAGCAAATGGAATATCTGCCAAGGCATGCGACACTGCAAGCTGCGAAAGACGCCCACTGTCGACATATTCGGCAATGCCTTCCAGCATATCGATGAAGCCCTGTGCACCGGCGTCAACCACACCGGCTTGCTTCAGAACGGGCAGTTGTTCCGGTGTCCGTGCGAGGGCACGCCGCGCCTGTTCAAGGGCCTGAGAAAATCCAGCGCGAAGGTTGTCGACCGACCCTGCACACGCCACCCAAGCGTCGGCAAACGCACGGATGACGCTGATGATGGTGCCCTCTCGCGGGTCGGAAAGCGCACCGCAAGCGGCGCTCGCGCCGACCTGTGTGGCACGTGCCAACAGCGGCGGCGTTACCGTGTCAACGCCCGCCAACGCCTGACTGACGCCCGAGAAAAACTGCGCCAGAATCGCCCCGGAATTGCCGCGCGCGCCATCAACGGCCGCATCCGCCACAGACCGCATCAAGGCGCCCACGGAATGGCAGCGTCGGCACAGGCCGGCGCTCATCACCGTGTTCAACGTAAACGCAAGATTGCTTCCAGTATCCCCATCGGGCACCGGAAAGACATTGATCCGATCCAACCATTCACGACGGTTGACCACTCGACGCATGCCGGATATCAGGGCCCGACGCATCTGTGCGGCGGTGACGTGGGTGATGTCTTGAGGTGTGGCTCGAGTTGCGGTCAGCATGTCGTCATGGTGCTTGAGTCCGCGCCAGTCGTCATGCTGCGGCGCGCATAAAGCCCAACAAACTCATGCCGTGGCAGCGTTGCCCGTCGTTGCGATAGTGCCCGCAAGGCCGCGCCTCGCTCCAGAAAACGTCGCCCTTTTGCGTCTTTGTCACGAATCTGGAACCCAAACACCCGGCACTTCCGTCAAAAGTGGCAAGCGCGTAGTCTTCACGCGATCTGAGGCACAATGTTGTTCATTGCTCGCGGTATGCCGCAGCTGACGTCCGTCTAACGGGAGCCTTTCCATGCATTCAAAACCAGCGAATGAGGTGCTGTTACTCAGCTTGTTATGGTTTGGATTGGGTTCGGTCAGTTTGTCCACCAGCGATGCGATCGGCGCGGAAATGCTGCCCGAGAATGTTGCGCAGGCCTGCTCCGACGAGGCGGCACAGCCGCAAGCCAATCCAGACAGCAAAGCCACGCCAAGTGCGACGACGACACACGCTCGCCGCAGCAGTTCGACCCGCGTTGGCGGCAACACTGCTCCACAGACGCGAAGCTCACGCTGGAATGCCTACTTGCCAGGCATGTTGCGCTGATCTCGCCGGAACGCAGATCTGGCACCACTGCCAAAGCTGGATTGTTCGATCAAACTGATGGCGAAAAGCGCAATACGAAACGCGCCCCGCCCAGCTCATCCGATCGCTCTACCGAGAGTTCGCCGCGGTACGCGCGCACGATATCCTGCACGATATCCAGACCGATGCCATGCCCCTGAACACGCTCATCGCCACGCACCCCACGCTGTAACAGACGCTCAACCTGATCCGCAGGGATACCCGGGCCATCATCATCGACGGATATCAACAGGCCAGACCGCCTCTGCGAGACGATAGTCATCGTACGCGTCGACAGTAGTACACGGTGATTTGCCCACTTGAAGGCATTTTCCAGCAGATTGCCAAGCAGCTCCATCAGATCGCCCAGTTCGCCATAGAAACGTGCGCTGGAATCCAAGTCGAACTCACACAAGACGTTCTTTTTTGCGTAGACCTTTTCCAGGCCACGCACCAACTCTTCGGCATGTGCGGCGATCTCGATCGGTGCCGCAAAGACTTGGTGCCCCATCGTCGCCGCTCGCGACAACTGATAAGCGACAATTTGATCCATGCGCGCGACTTGTGCACGCACATCATCACGCAACCCGGCATTGTCTGGATCACCCTCGATACGCGCGCGCAACACTGCCAATGGCGTCTTAAGACTGTGTGCCAAGTCGCCCAAGGTCTTGCGATGACGTTTCAAGTGATCGCGTTCACTTTCAATGAAGTCGTTGATGTTGTTGGTCAACATCGCCAACTCGCGTGGGTACATGCCGCGTAATCGGTCTGTAACGCCACGTTCAACCTGTGCCAACTCTGATACGACTCGCCGAAGGGGCTGCAAGCTCCAGCGCAGAACCAGGATCTGCACCGCCAGCAACACAATCGCTGCAGCACCCAGATAGCCCCACAACGTACGACGAAACACCGTGACCTCACGCGCCAAGGCGGAAGCCTGTTCGCCGATCAGAAAGGTGAATCGCACATCTTCCTGAGGCCCCAACTCCCAAGCAACGCCAAGCGCGAGCCGATAAATCGGACCATCCGGTGTGTTCAGCGGGCCATCAAAGCGCGTCTCCCCAGGGGCGAGTTCAAGGTCGAAGGGCAGTTCACGCCCCATCGCCGATGCAGATCGCCATTCCATCGAAGCACCCTGAACGCCCGCATACAATCCGGCGCCGGGCTGCAAAAATCGCGGCTCCGGCGGAACGTCCGGGACGATCAATTGCCCGCCACGAGAGAGGTCAGAACCGGCAAGATAAGCGTGCGCGAAGGTCTGAAGTCGTTCGCGCATCGCACTCAAAGCGGTTTCACTGAAGGCACGATCGAGTGCCAATCCCGTCAAACCCAGAAAAGCCACCAGCGCAAAGCCCGCAGCCCAAAATTGACGCGCCTGTAGCGACAGATTCGGACCTGCCATCGATGACAGACAGCTTATTCGTCGCGCGGAATGGCGAAGCGGTAGCCCCGTCCGCGTACCGTTTCAATGGGCTTTAGTTCACCGTCGGGATCGAGTTTTTTGCGCAGGCGACCGATGAACACCTCCAGCACGTTGGAGTCGCGATCAAAGTCTTGCTGATAGATGTGTTCGGTCAAATCCGCTTTGGATACCAGTTCACCGGCATGCAGCATCAGGTATTCCAACACCTTGTATTCATAGCTGGTGAGGTCAACAAGTTGACCACCGACACTAACCGTCTGCGCAGCCAAATCCAGCCGAATGGGACCGCAGTCCAGACTTGGCTTGCTCCAACCCGCCGCGCGTCGCAACAACGCATTCAAGCGGGCCAGCAATTCTTCGACATGGAACGGCTTGACCAGATAGTCGTCGGCACCCGCCTTGAGTCCCTCGACCTTGTCCTGCCACAAGGTACGTGCGGTCAATATGAGAATGGGGAACTTCTTGCCCTCGGCCCGCAGCGCCCTTACCAAATCCATGCCCGACATTTTCGGCAGACCGAGATCGATCACGGCCACATCGAAAGGCACCTCACGTCCCATGTAGAAGCCTTCATCGCCATCACAGGCCATGTCGACGGCATACCCTTCACGCTTCAGGCGTGCGCCAAGGGTCTCGCGCAATGGCGCCTCATCTTCCACCAGCAGAATTCGCATGCATTAACTCCTATTGGCCGTCAGCACGGCGACGTCGAAGGACAGTGTAGGGCTTGGGACGCATTGACTGCGAGCATGATTCAGTTTGCACCATCGCTCGGCGACGCAGCGCGCTGCCTCTCTGCCGGCACGACGCGCGCGGGACGCTCCCGCTCTGGCAGTGCAGGGCGAGAAATCGCAGGACGCGGCGACGGGCGTCCCATCGGGCGCTCCTGCATGACTCTGACGCGCCCACCGGGCGTCAGTACCTTCATGCGATAGATATCCTGACCGTTGTGTTGAATCGATTCGATCCGCAGAACTCGCCCGCCGGTCTCACGCTCTATGCGACGCACTGACTCACGCACTTGGCCCTGCTCAGCGGTCTGCTGCGCCCACGCGGCCTCGCCAGCGACCTGAACGAACAAGCCGAGCATCAACAGCGTCAAACGAGTGAAGGGTTTTGAGTTCATGGCAGGCGGCGAATCTTACCCATGCAAGTGGCAGCAGAACAGGCGTGCAGTCTCGACCGTTAGCGGTGAATCAGTACTGAAGTCCCTCCGCAAATCCCGCGCAAGCGGACAACAAGTGCAGCAAATACTCAGAAAATCTCAGCGACGCAACACCGCAGACTGCCGCCGGCTTTCTCGATTTCATCCAGCGCGACCGTACGTAAAGCAAATCCGGAACGCTGCAGTTGCCCGCGTTGCGATGCAGTTAGCGAATCCACAGCGTGCTCGCTCATCCACACCGAGTCCTCACGCAAGCTGAGGCAATTGGCTGCAAACGCGCTCTTCTGTGGTGCCGTCAAATACAGCACGTGCGGCGCATAACAGGCGGCGATTCGCTCTGCATCCGCCGGATGCGCGAAGCCCTCGGGACAGATCACCAGCATCCGCCCCGCCAGCAGACTCATCACCACATTCAAATGGTATTCACCAGCGGCAAGCGGTACGCACAAACAGGCATGCAGATCCAGCGCTCGGGCAAATGCCTCTGCGCCCGCGGTCGCACATCGCTCACCGATGCCTGCGAACCCGACGCCGCGCGCGCGATCCACGATCATCGAGCCGGTCAGTTCGACGTCTCCGGGCTGGCTTCGCAGATCCGACAGTGAATACCCCAGCATTTGGGTGAAAAAGGCCACAATATCGGTGCGCTCTGCTTCGCGTTGTCGCACCGGATGATGCATTCGCCCGAGAATGAGGCGCCCCGGATGGGTCGCGAAGACATTGTTGGGAAACATGTCATCCGGCGTGTCACTGCGGCCACAAAAGCTGATCACGGGAAGCTCCGCCGACAAGGCGCGCTGCAGCTCGCGATGCTGTTGCTGGGCACGCGCCAGCGAGTAATCCGAATGCAACTGCATGTAGGCGTTATCCGCAGCGGACTGCGACGCCAAGTGCGCTGCTTCCGGACTGACCAGAAAAGCGGCCCGTGCGCACGCTGACCCACGAGCGGACAGAGCGCGCAGCCAGTCCGAATCAACGTCAGTTTTCATGCTGTGCATCCTTGATTCCGTTCTACGGCGCGTAGCGCGGTCTCCAATACCTGCCAATCGGCCCCTGGACGCGACGCTTGCTCGGACAAAATTTGTCGAAATATCCGACCACCCGGTTGCCCGGCAAACAGGCCAAGCACGTGTCGAGTGAGATGTTTCAACGCAACGCCATGTGCCAGTTGACTTTCGACATACGGTCGCAGGCTCTGCAACAAGGCGACACGGGGCAGCAACTCACGCTGCGGCTCGAACAATGCGCGATCCAATCGATGCAGCAAGTAAGGATCGTGATAGGCCGCCCGCCCCAGCATTACGCCATCGACCAGACGACTCTGGACAAGGCAAGCCTCCAGTGAGCTCAATCCGCCATTGATGACAATTCGCAAGGCTGGACGACTCGTCTTCAGGCGATGCACAAGATCGTAGCGTAAGGGCGGAATTTCGCGGTTTTCCTTCGGGCTCAAGCCTTGCAGCCACGCCTTTCTGGCATGCACCACAAAGGTTGAGCACCCCGTGGCGGAGACCTTTTCGATGAAGCAGTCGAGTGCCGATTCCTCGTCCTGATCATCAACCCCAATCCGACACTTGACCGTCACCGGAACCCGAACCGTTGCGCGCATCGCCGCCACGCAATCCGCCACCAAGCTGGGTTCGCGCATCAGACAGGCACCAAAGCGCCCTGCCTGCACGCGATCCGACGGACAGCCCACGTTGAGGTTGATTTCGTCATAGCCCCACTCTTCGCCAATACGCGCAGCCTCGGCCAACTGTGCTGGTTCACTGCCACCCAACTGCAAGGCAAGCGGATGCTCCACCGGAGCAAATCCCAACAGACGTTCCCGGTCGCCCAAACGCACCGCTTGCGCGTGCACCATCTCGGTGTACAAGCGCGCATGGGGCGCCAACAGGCGGTGAAACACTCGGCAATGTCGATCGGTCCAATCCATCATGGGCGCGACAGAAAACCGCAGCGAAGCCGCGTAGGCACTCAGGCAAGACATCAATGGACCAGGCGAGGACAGATGGCCAAGAATAACAGTGGCGTCACGAGCGGTTCCCTAGACTCGCGCGTCGAAAGGGTGAAAATCTGAACGATAGCCAGAGTCTATTGATACAATCCCATCAATCAATTTGCCCACCCTTCACGTTCGTCTTAGGCTGTGTCCACTTTACTTACCAACCACCCCAAGCCTCAGGAGTTTCGACCATGTCGTTGATCAACACCCAAGTTCAGCCGTTCAAGACCACCGCTTTCGTCAACCGCGATGGCGGCAAGGGCGAGTTTATCGAAGTCACCGAAAAAAGCCTGCACGGCAAGTGGTCCGTACTGATTTTCATGCCCGCTGCATTCACGTTCAATTGTCCAACCGAAATCGAAGACGCCGCTGACAACTATGCCGCCTTCCAAGCCGCCGGTGCAGAGGTCTACATCGTCACCACCGATACTCACTTCTCGCACAAGGTGTGGCACGAAACCTCGCCTGCTGTGGGCAAGGCCAAGTTTCCGCTGGTAGGCGATCCGACTCACGCCCTGAGCAACGCCTTTGGCGTTCACATCGCCGAGGAAGGCTTGGCATTGCGTGGCACCTTCGTCATCAATCCGGATGGCGTGATCAAGACGCTTGAAATCCACAGCAATGAAATTGCCCGTGATGTGTCTGAAACGCTGCGCAAGCTGAAGGCTGCTCAGTTCACCGCCGCCAATCCGGGGCAGGTCTGCCCGGCCAAGTGGAAGGAAGGCGCGAAGACCCTTGCGCCCTCGCTGGATCTGGTCGGCAAGATCTAATCGCAACGAGCGGCATCCCGCGCGGCGACGCTGTCGCGCGGGCTTCCCGATCCGTGTCGGTGCATACACGGAACCTGCCTCCTCCCCCATCACTCCCGTTGACGTCTGTGGCTGCACAGGCGTTGCATGTTTACGTCCTCAATTCGCTTTGGAGCTCTGCCATGTTGGATGCCAGCCTCAAAACCCAGCTGAAGACCTATTTGGAACGGGTCACCCAGCCAGTCGAGCTGGTGGCCAGCGTCGATGCCAGCGACAGCGCGACGGAGTTACTCGAAGTGCTTGGCGACATCGCCGCCATGTCGGACAAGATCAGCCTGCGCACAGATGGGACTGATGCCCGCAAGCCTTCGTTCGAAATCCGCCGTCGCGGCACTGATATCGCCGTGCAGTTCGCTGGCATCCCGCTCGGCCATGAGTTCACGTCCTTGGTGCTGGCGCTGCTACAGGTCGGCGGCCACCCCCCGAAGACTGATCAGGCGCTGATCGAACAAATTCAGCAGCTCGATGGCGACTATCGCTTCGAAACGTATTTCTCTCTGTCCTGTCACAACTGCCCGGATGTCGTGCAGGCGCTCAATCTGATGAGCGTTTTGAATCCGCGCATCCGGCATGTCGCGATCGACGGCGCGCTCTTTCAAGCCGAGGTGGAACAGCGTCAAGTCATGGCCGTGCCCATGGTGTATCTCAATGGCGAAGTGTTTGCCTCCGGACGCATGAGCCTGGAAGAAATCGTCGCCAAGCTCGATACCGGTGCCTCTGCGCGCGAAGCCAGCAATCTATCTGCCAAGTCGGCTTTTGACGTGTTGATTGTGGGCGGTGGTCCTGCAGGCTCAGCCGCAGCGATCTATGCCGCGCGCAAAGGCATTCGCACCGGCGTGGCCGCCGAACGGTTCGGCGGTCAGGTGCTGGACACGCTGAGCATCGAGAACTTCATTTCGGTTCGCGAAACCGAAGGCCCGAAGCTGGCGACCGCACTGGAGCAGCACGTTAAGGACTACGAAGTCGACGTGATGAATCTGCAACGTGCGGAAAAACTTGTTCCCGCCGCCGAAACAGCCCATGGCTACACCGAAATTCAATTGGCCAACGGCGGCAGCCTGAAGGCCCGCACGGTGATCATTTCCACCGGCGCACGCTGGCGGCAGATGAACGTGCCGGGTGAAGACGAATACCGCAACAAAGGCGTCGCCTATTGCCCGCATTGCGATGGACCCTTGTTCAAGGGCAAGCGCGTCGCGGTGATTGGTGGCGGCAACTCGGGCGTGGAGGCGGCCATCGATCTGGCGGGCATCGTCAGCCATGTCACACTGATCGAATTCGACAGCAAGCTGCGCGCCGACGAAGTCTTGCAGCGCAAGCTCCGCAGTCTGCCAAACGCCACCATCATCGTCAGTGCCCTCAGCACCGAAGTCCAAGGCGACGGACAGCGTGTCACCGGTCTGGTCTACAAGGACCGTACCGACGACAGCACTCACATCATTGAACTCGAGGGCATCTTCGTGCAGATCGGCCTGCTGCCGAACACCGAATGGCTGAAGGGAGCCATCGACTTGTCGCCACGGGGCGAGATCATCATCAATGATCGCTGCGAGACCTCAGTTCCCGGCGTGTTTGCGGCAGGCGATGCAACCACGGTGCCCTACAAACAGATCATCATCGCCATGGGCGAAGGCGCCAAGGCGTCACTGAGTGCCTTCGATCATCTGATTCGCCAAGCCAGCCCCGCGCGACCCGCCTGATCAACTGCCCGGCGGCGCAACCGTTCGCCCTGGTGCCTTCAATGCGCCGGCCGCCGTCTTACCGGCCGCCGGTAACAACGCGATCCGCGCTGCATCTTCCCGCATGCGACCGCTTTCAAATCGGTCGCTCGCTGTCTGGTAATAGGCGATGGCTCGCGCTGCCAGCTCCGCATCAAGGGGCTTACCTGGCTGCGCGAAGTCGCCATCGAACACGGGCGTCACGGCGCCAACGTAAGACTGCGGTGCCAGTTCCACCAGCGTGTCTTGCGCCAGCAGCCCCAAGCGTTGGTAGTTTCCGATCAGCGCCCGCTCGCGACCCGCTGGCAGGGTAAAAAGGTTGGCACCATAGAATGCGCTCACATAATTCATGCCCAGCAATCCGAGCACGGTCGGGCCAATGTCGATCTGCGCCATTCGCCGCTCCACGACACCGGCAGAGACGTGCTTCGGCGCGTAAATCCACATGGGAATTTCGTAACGGAATGCAGGAAGCTGTGCGATGCCGCCCGACGAAGCACAGTGGTCTGCCGTAATCACGAAGATCGTGTCATTAAACCAAGCTTTCGTTTGCGCGCGGTGCAGAAAATCGCTGACCGCCCAGTCGGTGTATTGCACCGCGCTTTCGCGCTGACCTTGCGGCCAGTCACCGCGACCCGCTGGAAACGTGTAGGGCCGGTGATTCGACGTCGTCATGATGTGGGCAAAGAATGGCTTGCCATCGGCGTAAGCGCCGTCGAACTGCTGTAGCGACAGCGAATAGAGATCTTCGTCCGCAACACCCCAGATGTTGGCGTGATGCACCTGATCGG
This sequence comes from Lysobacterales bacterium, assembly GCA_016718605.1. Taxonomy (GTDB): domain Bacteria; phylum Pseudomonadota; class Gammaproteobacteria; order Xanthomonadales; family Xanthomonadaceae; genus Aquimonas. The sequence continues at coordinate 570,214 of JADKCY010000002.1, forward strand.
CATCGATATCGCTGCGGTCATACACCTCGTATCCGTTGCCACCGAAAAAGTCGTTCATGTTGTCGAAGGCGCCGTAGCCACCGTACAAAAACATGGATCGATAGCCCTTGGCGTTGAACACGGTGGCCAGCGAGAACAGGTCATGATTTTTCTCGCGCTTGAGGATCGATTCACCGGGCGTTGGCGGTACTGACAGGGCCAGAGCCTCCAATCCGCGTACCGTGCGAGTACCCGAGGCAAACAGGTGACTGAACACCAGACTGTCCTTGCTCAGCGCATCCAGATGCGGCGTCAGCGAATCTTCGCGTCCGTAGGTGCCGGAAAAGATCGACGACAGACTTTCGATGCTGATCAGCACCACGTTGAGGTTTCGCTCTGTTCCAGGACTATCGATCTGACGATGCAGGTCCAGCGGATCATCACTCACGAAGGTGGCGTCCGGTGTCGAAAGTTCGGCCCGCATCCGGCGATAGGCCTCCTCGGCGGGCAATTGTCGATAGAAACGCGCGTAGTCCAGACTCGCTGAGCGATAGGCGGCAAAGAACTGGTAAATGCCGTTGCCGGCAAGCTCGTTGAGGTACGCATTGTCGGTCCACTCGCGTTGCTCCGCGCGTACCCCGAGCGTTGCCAGCAGCGCGGCACCCAACCAAACCAACGCAAAGCGTGAGCGAACGCCAAATCCCTGATCCTGCTGCGCCAATGGCAAACGCCGCGCTCCCCGTGTCAACACGAACACGCTCAAGGTCGCCATGCCAAGTCCGCTCAATAGCAGGCCCACCGGATAGGACTCACGAATGTTCCCTATCACCTCATGGGTGTAGACCAGATAGTCCACCGCGATGAAATTGAAGCGGGTCTGAAACTCCTCCCAGAACGTCCACTCGGCCAACGCCACGAATAGCAGCACAGCAAGCAAAACCAGACTGATCGACTCAATCCACCAGCGCCCCCAGCGCGCGCGAATCCAGCGACGCGGCAAGCACCAGAGACCCAGCAGTAATGGCATGCCCAGATACAAAGCCAGGATGAGATCGAAAAACGCGCCGATCCCCAAGGTCGCCAACAAGGCAAACGGTGACCAAGGCACCTCGGCGGCCATCCACAAGACGAGACGGGTGAGTGCCGAAATCCCCAGCACACTTCCCAACCACCACCGCATGGGGCGATACCGCCCGCTGAAACCAACCGCCAACTGATCAAACATGCACGTTACCGCCCTGCAAATGCGCGCTAGGCGGCTATCGTCCTGACTCGAGGTTAAGATTCGCTGCGAAGCCCCCAAAGCAAGTTGCCTGCGTGCGGAAATCTATACTTCGCCCATGACCGCATCGCCCCCCACCTACTTGCTGAGCCTTGACGCGGTAATCATTGCGGTCACCGCCGACGCACCGCGCGTGCTGTGCGTGCGGGATACGCAAACAGCGGTGTGGTCTCTGCCTTCCGGGCCATTGGACCCGATCCACCATCCCACCATGGAACGCGGTCTGCGTGACTGGGTACAGCAGCAAACGGGCCTGGCACTCGGCTACGTCGAGCAGCTCTACACCTACGGCGACCGTGAGCGCGATCCGCGCGAAAGCGAACTCGGCATGCGCGTGCTCTCCACCGCATATCTGGCCCTGGTTCGAGAGCAGCCTTCGCCGGACGCTCAGGCGCAGTGGATCGATTGCTACGGCTTTCTGCCTTGGGAGGACTGGCGCCGTGGTCGTCCCGATCTATTGGACCATCACGTCCGTCCGCATCTGCTGCGCTGGGCTGGGCGTGACAAGCGGCGACGTGAACGCATCGATCTGACCTTCGGTTTCGATGCCGCGCCGTGGGACCCGGAACGCACTTTGGAGCGCTACGAATTGCTGTGGGAAGCGGGTGCCGCCGCCGAGTCCCCGTTTTCGATGCCTGCGGATGAGACATTGCCGCAAAGCCGCATGGGCGCCCGCATGGCGCTCGATCATCGGCGCATCCTGGCCACGGCGCTGGGTCGCCTGCGCGGCAAGATCAAATACCGTCCGGTCGTGTTCGAACTGCTGCCACCCAGCTTCACCCTCTTGCACCTGCAGCGCACGGTGGAAGCGCTGGCCGGTGCGCAGGTTCACAAACAGAACTTCCGACGCCTGATCGAGAGCGCGGGCCTGGTCGAGGGAACGGGCCAACTGGATCACAGCACTGGTGGCCGACCTGCCGAACTGTTCCGCTTTCGTCACGAGGTTTTCCGCGAACGTCCGGCACCCGGAGTGTATTTCCCCGGCGCGTGGTGGGGCCGCTGAGCGCGCTGGATTGGATCGCCTACAATTCACGTCTTTCCGACTGCGAATACCTTCATGTCCGACCTCGAATCGCGTGCGCTTGCCAAGACCTGGTTCTATCGCTACACACTGCCTTCGGGCGCGCAGACGCCAACCTACGATGGCGGCGCGCTGGATCTGATCCACGATACCCGCACGCGCATGCTGGATGCGTTGCTGAGCACGGAGTTTGGCGATCAACGCAATGCGCTATCGGCGGTCGATCTGGCTTGCCATCAAGGCTGGTTCTCGGTGCATCTGGCGCAGTCGGGATTTGCGCGCGTGCTGGGTGTCGATGCGCGATCCGAGCACATCGACGACTCGCGACTGATCCGCGACACCTTGGCGCTATCGAATCTCGACCTCGTCCAATCGGATGTTCACGCCCTGGATACCGCGGCACTTGGGCACCATGATCTGGTGTTGTGCTTCGGTCTGATCTATCACCTGGAAAACCCGGTCGGCGCGCTGCGCGTCGCGCGGGCGCTGTGCAAGCGCGTTTGCGTCGTCGAAACCCAGGTCGTTCCTGGCCAAACCGGCTGGGTCGACTACGGCAGCTATCGCTTCGTGCGTCCGCTGAAGGGCAGCTTCGGCATCATTGACGAAACTGGCGAAACGCATGGCCCGGAAGCCTCAACCACCGGCATTTGTCTGGTCCCCAGCCTCGAAGCACTGATCTGGATCATGCAGCGAATCGGCTTCAAGCGCGTCGAAGTGCTGCCGGTTCCCGAGGACGGCTACGAACAACTGGTGCACCACAAACGCGTGATGGTGGCGGGTTGGGTCGAGTAATCGCCGAGGTGGCTGCTTGCCAATAGGCATTGCCACCTCTCAGCTCAACGCCCGCGAAATGCCCGTTTTCGTCTGTGCATTGGCTCTGTAATCGCCTCGCGGCGGTGCATGATGCGCACTTCGAAATGTCACGGACCTCGCCATGTCACCCGTTGTCTCAGACGCCGATGCCGCGCTGCCAAGACAGGAGCGCGCAATGATCGTGCTGCTGGCCCTGTTGCAAGGGTTGTTGCTGTATCTCGCCGAACAGGGCCAGACGCATGGCATTTGGCCGTTGGCGGAACTGCATGGTCGGGTCTGTTGGTACAGCCTGGTGCTGGTGCTGCCGACCATGATGATGCTGAGCTTGCAACGCGTGGCGGATCGACGATTTGCTTGGCAAGCGCTGGGCAGCTTCGGTGTGGTCCTCGCACTCTCGCTATGGGCAGGCTGGAATGCGACGGGTGCGGCCGGATTGGCGGCCGATGAAGTACTGGCACCGTTCGGCTTTACCCTGGCGATCAGCGCGTTCGTGGCCCTGCCCTACTTGCAGGTGAGTATCCTGCAACGACGCTGGAGCGGTGCGTATCCGCTGTTGTTCGAGCGCGCATGGCACAACACACTAAGCCTCGCGTTGACGGGCGTGTTCGTGGGCCTAGGCTGGTTGATGCTGGTGCTGTGGGGCGAATTGTTTGCCCTGGTGAAGATTCACTTCTTCCGCGACCTGTTCCGCGAAAAGCCCTTCATTTACCTTGCCACCGGGCTGCTGTTTGGACTCGGCATGCTGATCGGACGCACGCAAAGTAGCGCCATCCGCACCGCACGCAGCATCGTGCTCGCCCTGCTTTACGGCCTGCTGCCGGTGCTAGCCATGATCGCAGTGATGTTTCTCGCCAGCCTGCCCTTCACCGGCCTGGAACCGCTGTGGAAAACCGGCCACGCCGGGTTGATCCTGGGCTGGGTGATCGTGCTGCATGTAGGCCTGTTGAACGCCGTGCTGCAGGATGGGCGCGAGCAACTGCCCTACCCGCTGCCATTGCGCTGGCTGATCCAGTTGAGTATCGCTCTACTGCCGATCTACGCCGCGCTGGCGGTGTACGGACTCGGACTGCGCGTCGAGCAATACGGTTGGACGCCAACCCGTGTCTGGGCTGCCATCGCGCTGGCCGTGCTCAGCTTGTACGCGCTTGGCTACAGCGCCTCATTCCTGCGCGCACCAGCACGCTGGATGCCCCACCTGCCGCGTATCAACATCGCCGTCTCGTTGGTCGTGGTGGCCTTGGGTCTGCTTGCCAACTCTCCCGTGCTTGATCCGCATCGCATCGCCGTCGCCAGCCAACTCAATCGCTTCGAGCGCAGTACCGACAACACCCAACTCGATCTGGACTACCTGCGCTTCGAAGGCGGCCGTCAGGGCGTGGTGGCATTGCGCGGCCTGCTGGCGCATCCACGCATTCAAGCGGATGACGAAAAACGTCAGGAGATCGAGGAGCTACTGGCACGCCAGGTTCGCTGGGGCGTCGGCGAGCTGGACGCCAGTGAACTGGCCGGCAACCCGGAAACCCTGCGTACTCGCCTGAAACTGGCGACCGGTGCGATTGCGCCTGATGCGGACTACTTGCGCTGGGTGATTGCGCGCCCGGAATACAGCCAGGCGCGCGCTTGCCGCAGCAATGGCAACGCCTGCGTGCTGTTGAGCCTGGATGTGGATAGCGATGGCGACAAGGAGTATCTGCTGTGCAATCTGCATGACCGGAAGTCGGTGCAATGCGAGCTGGCAAGCCGGGAATCGACAGGCTGGCGCTATGCCGGGCCGGTCAGTTTCTACAACTACGACAACAAGGCGGAACCCGACCTGCGCAGCGCACTCCGCGCCGGGCAGGTCGATGTGGTGCAGCCACGCTGGGGACGCCTTCACATTGCAGGGCTGACTCCCCAACCTGTCGAAGATCAGCAAGGCGAGATTCCGACCGACTGCCAGCAGAGTTGTGCCGAGAGCGCCGAACGGAACGCCGTGGCCGATCCAACCTCCGACGACCCTGCAGTCACGTCACCCTCCGACTCCAACTGACCACAGCGCGACGCGTGTCCGGAAGACGCTGCTCGCCGGACTCACCCATCGACCCACGCTGACACCCCAGCGTGAGTCGATGGATTGCGCGAGCGACACCCACGCGCTCGGGCCACATGAACCCTGCAATCCGAGCCGCCACAGCGGTTCGGCGCGCACGAGGAAGATGTCACCGCTGCTTCAACAAATCGCGAATTTCCTGCAGCAACACCACTTCATCGGACGGCGGAGGCGGCGCGGCGGGGGCTTCTTCCTCCTTCTTCTGCAGTTTGTTCATCAACTTGATCACCACAAAAATCGCAAACGCGATGATCGTGAAATCGACCACTGTCTGAATGAAGGCGCCGTATTTGAACAACACCGCGGGTGCGATCTCCTTGCCATCCGCAGCAATTTCGGCAGCCTTCAGCGTGATCGCCAGTTGGGCAAAATTGATCCCGCCGACCAGCAATCCGATGACCGGCATGATCACGCCATCCACCAGCGAACTCACAATCTTGCCAAACGCGGCGCCGATCACCACACCCACCGCCAGATCGACCACGTTACCGCGCATCGCAAAGGCCTTGAATTCACTCAGCATGCTCATGTTGTCTTCCTCGATTTTCCGGCCCAATGCCGTAGGTGCACTGTAGCAATCTGTTGCGGTCTGGAACGAGCCCCGCACCGCGCGCGACAATGCGCTGAACGACCTGCAAATTCAGGAATGCGCCATGACCCACGCCAGCCTTCTATTGCTTGACGATGCCGACTTCGCGCCGGAGCACTACATGCCGCCTGTCGAGAAGATCCTCCATGGTCAACCCAGCCAGACCGTGTGGATGCACTACAGCGATCCGACCGGCCAGTTCCATGTCGGTGTGTGGCGCGGCGAAATCGGCAAGTGGCACATCCGCTATACCGAGGAAGAGTGGTGCGAGTTGCTGGCGGGCGAAAGTGTGGTCTGTGACCTCGATGGTCAGTGCACCCACTTGCGACCAGGCATGCGATTCGTCATCCCGCGCGGCTTCGTCGGCACATGGGAAGTGCTGCAGCCGACGACCAAGCGATTTGTGATCTACGAGCGCAGCGATGCGTCAGAAAAAGGCTGAAGGCCGGCGCCTCGCTGCGGTCAATCGCTGTGTAACTCGGCCAGAAAATCGTAGGAATCGCCACGGTAGTAGGAGCGACTGAATTCGATGACGCGGCCGTCCGCATGGAATCCGCGGCGCTCTACCAATAATCCCGGACTGCCCATGGGTAGCCGCAGCAATTGCGCCTGCTCGGCATTGAAGCCAATGGCGCGCACGCGCTGCAGCGCGCGCTTCGGTCGTCCACCCAGTCGATCGAGCAACTCATACAGGGAGTCTTCCAGAAGGTCGGGTGACGGCAACACACTGGCCGGCACGGCGCTGCGCTCAATCGCGAGCGGCTCATCACCGGCATAGCGCAATCGCGTGATGCGACTGACCCCCGCGCCTGGCGAGAGATTCAGCGCCATGGCCTCAATGGGCGTGACCTCACCCAACTCACGCTCAAGAATGACCGCGCGCGGCCGCAGTCCGCGTGCACGTAGGTCGTCGGTGAAACTGGAGAGCTTTGAAATCGACTTCAACAGACGCTCGGCCACGAAGGTACCCGCGCCTTGACGCTGCACCAGCAACCCGTCCTCAACCAGACCGACCAAGGCTCGGCGGACCGTGACACGCGAAAGCGCGAGTTGCTCGGCCAGTTCGCGCTCGCTAGGCAAACCGCTGCCGGGTGGCAGACGACCGCTATCGATCAACTGGCGCAGAGCCTCACGAAGGCGCTGATACGCCAGCGCACGCCCTGCGGTCGCACCCGCCACCGCAGATTGGTAGGCACCTCGGATGAGCTCAGACATAACAAATACCATTACAAGACCATAACAGCATGCCGCGCTTGAAAAATCTGCGCAAGACAGTAAATTGTTTGACACAAAACGTCATTTGGTATTTTGCTGGTATTACTTGCTGGCCGAACGAAGAGGAGTCTGCATGACGCCGCAATTCGCACCCGTTGAACCTTTCGATCTGGTGATCTTCGGTGGCACAGGCGACTTGGCAATGCGCAAGTTGTTGCCTGCCCTGCTGCACCGCTTCAATGACGGCCAGATGCCGCCCGGAAGTCGGGTGATCGCCGTCGCGCGCGACCATGGCTTCAGCAGCGTGCAGTACCGCGAACGCGTTCAGCAGGCCTTGAGCGGCACGGGTGATCGCGCTGGCTTGGAGGGGTTTCTTCCGTTACTCGATTTCCACGCGCTGGATGTCACCAGCGCCGAAGGCTGGCAGAGCTTTGCGCAGGAAGTGCAGCGGGTTGGCGAACGCGTTCGTGTGTTCTATCTCGCCACAAGTCCGGACATCTTCGTACCGATCTGCGAGGGGCTGCACAGCCATGGTCTGGCAGCAGGCCAATCACGCGTCGTGATCGAAAAACCGATTGGACGTGATCTCGCCAGCGCCGCGCGTATCAACGATGCCGTCGGCCGCTTTTTCTCCGAGCAGCAGACCTATCGCATCGATCATTATCTGGGCAAGGAGACCGTACAGAACCTCACCGCGCTGCGTTTTGGCAATGCGCTTTTCGAGCCACTCTGGAATGCGGCACACATCGATCACGTGCAGATCACCGTGGCTGAAACGGTGGGTGTGGAATCGCGCGGGCCCTACTACGACAAATCCGGCGCACTGCGCGACATGGTGCAGAACCACCTGCTGCAGTTGCTCTGTCTGGTAGCGATGGAGCCACCCGCCGCGTTTTCCGCCGATGCCATCCGCGATGAAAAACTCAAGGTGCTACGCGCGCTAAAGCCCATCGATGCCAGCAACGCGGCGCAACTGACCGTGCGCGGCCAATACCGCGCCGGTGCTGCCAATGGCCAGAGCGCGCCGGGCTATGCCGAAGAACTCGGTCACACCTCCGACACCGAAACCTTCGTTGCCATCAAGGCCGAAGTCGCCAATTGGCGTTGGGCCGATGTTCCGTTCTATCTGCGCACCGGCAAGCGCATGCCGGAACGCCTGTCGGAGATTGTCGTCACCTTCCGCAGCGTGCCGCATTCGATCTTCGAACCCAGCGCAGGCCCACTGCAGTCGAACAAGCTGGTGCTGCGCCTGCAGCCGGACGAAGGGGTGAAGTTCTGGTTGATGAACAAGGTACCCGGTCCGGGCGGCATGCGTCTGCGGCATGTTGCGATGGACATGAGTTTTGCCGAAACCTTCAACGTGCGGCATGTCGATGCCTATGAACGACTGCTCGGCGACGTCGTGCGCGGCAATCCGATGCTGTTCATGCGTCGCGACGAAGTGGAAGCCGGTTGGCGCTGGGCCGATCAGATTCTGGCTGCCTGGGCGGACAGTCATGAATCCCCCAAGCCCTACACCGCAGGTAGCTGGGGGCCGAGTGCAGCGGTCGCCTTGATCGAGCGCGATGGCCGCACCTGGAACGACGATGCCGGCTGATCCGCGAACGACGATTTACGCCTCGCCAGCCGCTTTGGCACAGGCGCTGGCCGCGCAGATCAGCGCCGAACTGCAACAGGCGATTGCAGCGCGCGGCAAGGCGCTGCTGGTGATCTCGGGCGGCACCACGCCGCGTCGCCTGCTGGAAACTCTTTCGCAGGCGAGCCTGGATTGGCCAGCCGTCACTGTCACCCTGGCCGATGAGCGCTGGGTGCCAGATTCCGATCCGCGCTCGAATGCCGCTCTGGCCGCGCAGACTTTGCTGCGCAACGCCGCGGTGGCAGCGCGCTTCCTGCCGATGTTCCGTGCCGACCTCGATATCACCGCCGCTGCCCGCGAATTCAGCAACGCGCTGTACACCTGCTGCCTGCCGATCGATGTCTTGTTGCTCGGCATGGGCAATGATGGCCACACTGCGTCCTTGTTTCCGCAGGGCGATCTCTTGAGCCGTGCGATGGCACCGGACTGCAGCGACATTGCTCTGCCCATGCACGCGCCCGGCGCACCCGAACCGCGCATCACCCTGACCCTGCCAACACTCGCCAGCGCACGCCACACCCATCTGCACATCGAAGGCCAAGGCAAGCAACAGATGCTGCGCCACGCCTTGGCGAGCCGCGATCTACCGATTGCCCGCGTGCTGGCCGCTGCCGGTGCGCGTGCCGACGTCCACACCTGCGACTGAGCCCACGAGGGAAGCCCCATGTCCATCCCCTTGCATCCCGTCCTCGCCGAAGTTACCGATCGCCTGCGTCAACGCAGCGCGGTCGGTCGCACGGCCTATCTGACCCGCATCACGGCGGCACGTGCCGAAGGGACCCAGCGCCGTGCGCTGTCCTGCGGCAATCTGGCGCACGGCTTCGCCGCCTGCAATGACATTGACAAACAACATCTGCGCGGCCTGCGCACGCCCAATATCGGCATCGTCAGCGCCTACAACGACATGCTCTCGGCGCATCAACCGTATGAGCAATATCCCGCACAAATCCGCGCCACCGCGCGACGTCTGGGTGCGACTGCGCAAGTCGCGGGTGGCGTGCCAGCGATGTGCGATGGCGTGACACAAGGTCAGGCGGGCATGGAGTTGTCGCTGTTTTCGCGCGACCTGATCGCCATGGGTACCGCCGTCGCGCTATCGCATGACATGTTCGACGCCGTGATCTGTCTGGGCATCTGCGACAAGATCGTGCCCGGTTTGTTGATCGGTGCGCTGTCGTTTGGTCATCTGCCGACCGTGTTCATTCCCGCCGGGCCAATGCCCAGCGGCCTGCCGAACGAACAGAAGTCCGCCGTCCGGCAACACTATGCCGAGGGCAAAGCCAGCCGTGACGAGCTACTCGACGCCGAAGCCGCCTCGTATCACAGCCCCGGCACCTGCACCTTCTACGGCACCGCCAATTCCAACCAGATGCTGATGGAAATCATGGGCCTGCATCTGCCCGGCGCGAGTTTCGTCAATCCGGGCACCGCCCTGCGCAGCGAACTGACGGATGTCGCCACCGAGCGCGTGCTGCAACTCACCTCATCGAACGGCCACTATCGCCCTCTGGCCCACATCCTCGACGAACGCAGTTTCATCAACGCGGTGGTCGGTCTGCATGCGACGGGCGGCTCGACCAATCACCTGCTGCATCTGGTAGCGATGGCGCGCGCGGCGGGCATTGAACTACGTTGGGAAGATTTCGACGCGCTCTCTGCCGTTGTGCCACTGCTGGCGCGCGTGTATCCAAATGGCAAGGCCGACGTGAACCACTTCCAGCAGGCCGGTGGCATGGGATTTCTGATCAGCGAATTGGGCGCGGCGGGATTGCTGCATCTCGACGCACGTACGGTCTGGGGCGATTCGTTGGCTGACTACGTGCACGTCCCGACCCTGCAGGACGGCAACCTGACGTGGTCGCCGGTTGCCGCGCACAGCGCCGATCCCGAGGTGCTGCGACCCGTCACCCACCCCTTCCGCACCGATGGCGGTTTGCGTTTGCTGCTAGGCGAACTCGGCCAAGCTGTCATCAAGGTCTCGGCGGTACCGGAAGATCGCTTCTGCATCGAAGCCCCGGTACGCGTCTTCCATGAACAGGACGCGGTCAAACGCGCCTTCGAGCGCGGCGAATTCAGCGAGGACGTCATCGTGGTGGTGCGTTTTCAAGGACCGGCCGCCAACGGCATGCCCGAACTGCACAAACTCACCCCCGCGCTGAGCGTGCTGCAGAAGCGCGGTCTGCGTGTCGCCCTGCTTACCGATGGCCGCATGTCGGGTGCCTCGGGACAAGTGCCGGCTGCGATCCACATCACCCCGGAAGCCGCCAACGGCGGATCGATTGCCCGTCTGCGCGATGGCGACATCGTGCGTCTGGATACCGCCAACGGAGCGCTGCACGTCCTCGTCAACGCGCAGGAATGGGCCAATCGCGAGCCCGCCACACAAGATCTGAGCGCCGCGCATGTCGGCCTCGGTCGTGAACTGTTCTCCGTGTTCCGGCAACGCGTCGGCAGCGCCGACCTTGGCGCCAGCATTTTCTGAGGATTCGACCATGCCCAACGATCAGCAACTCGCCACGCTGCAACACATTGCCGGACTCGCCCCCGTCATTCCTGTTGTCGTCGTCGATCAGGTCGCGCACGCGGTCGGGCTGGCCCGCGCCTTGGTCGCGGGCGGTATTCCCGCCATCGAAATCACCCTGCGCACCGCCGCTGCCCTGGACGCCATCCGCGCCGTCGCCGCCGAAGTGGAAGGCGCGGTGGTCGGCGTCGGCACGGTGCTGACGCCGGCGCAGCTCGATGCCGCCTGGAAAGCCGGTGCACGCTTCGCCGTTTCGCCCGGCAGCAGCCCGCGCCTGCTCGCCGCCGCACGCGACCACGAACTGCCTTGGCTGCCTGGCGCCGCTACCGCCAGCGAATGCATGCATCTTTTGGAGGAAGGCTATCGTCTGCTGAAGTTCTTCCCCGCCGAAGCCGCTGGCGGCGTCGCGGCCCTCAAAGGCATCGGCGGCCCACTGCCGCAACTCGGCTTCGTCGCCACCGGCGGCATCGGCCCCGACAACGCCGCCAGCTACCTGAAACTCCCCAACCTGCGCGCCGTTGGCGGCTCCTGGCTCACCCCGGCGGACGCCGTGCAGAGCGGTGATTGGGCGCGGATCGAGGCATTGGCGAGGGCGGCGAAGGGTTTGCGCTAACGCGCCTCACTTCCCGACCACCGCCGCGATCTGCGCCTGTATCCGTTCCGCTTCTGTGCGCGGGTCTGGGGCTTGGCGGATGGGGCGACCGACGACGATGTAGTGGGCGCCGTTGGTGAAGGCGGTGGGGACGTCGACGGTGCGTTTCTGGTCGTCGCCCGCTGGTCCGGCCGGGCGGATGCCGGGGCAGACGATGAGGAAGTCGTCGGCGGTGGCGGCGCGGATCAGGGCGGCTTCCTGACCGGAGGCGATCACGCCATCGCAGCCGCTGTCGCGGGCCGCTTGGGCGCGTTGCACGACCTGTTCGGCGGGGCTGCGCTGGATGCCTTGATCGCGCAGGTCTTCGGCGTCCATGGAGGTCAGCACAGTGACGGCGAGCAAGCGGATCTTGCCCTTGTTCTCGGCGGCGGCCTGCATCATGGCGCGCTGCTGGCCGTGGATGGTGCAGAAGTCGACCGGGTAGCGGCTCAGGCCCTTGATCGTGTGGCCGACGGTGGCGGGCACGTCGTGAAACTTGAGGTCGACGAAGATGCGCTTGCCTGCGGCGGCCAGTTCGTCGAGTACGCGGAAGTAATCGCCCGAGGTCAGCAGTTCCATGCCGATCTTGTAAAACTGCACGGCCTCGCCGAGCCGCCCAATCCATTGCCTTGCTTCATCCGCTGTGGGCACGTCCAGCGCGAAGATCAAGCGCTCGCGCAATTCAGTCATAGCGCAGCGCCTCGCGCTTGCAGGCGGTGCTGGGTTGCTCGGCACAGGCTTTCAGGATGGCGCTTTCCCACGAGCCGTACGAAGGATTGGGCAACATGATCCAGCGGCTACCCCACCAATCGGCATACGGCGCAATCAGGTTTTCGCGTGCGGCGACATCGCTGCCCACACCATCGAGGAAATCGCCAAGGTTGTCGCCCAGCAAGAGAACGACGCGATGATCTTTCGCCACGAAGCGCCGCCGTTCGCCTTTCTCCTTGCCGGGCGCACGCGGGTCACCCCGCAGCAGCAGGTTGCGGTTGTCGTCGGCCAGCGGAAAGCCCAGTGCGCGCAGGTTGTCGGCGGTGGCCTGGTATTCGCTGGCGTGGTCGCGATTGGTGACGTAGTAGATGGTGACGCCGCGACTGGCGGCGTACTGCGCGAAGGCCACGGCACCGGGAATGCCGCGTGCCTTGCGCTCGTTCGACCAGGCCGCCCAGGTGGCCGGATCGAAATCGCCGCCGTCACGGATGCGACGGGCCTGAAACGGTGAGTTGTCGATCAGGGTTTCGTCGGCGTCGGTGATGATCGCGGGCGGCAGTGATTCGAAGCCCTGAGTCTGCTCGGGCAGGGGCAAGGCATTAATCGATGCATCTGCCAAAGCGATGTCCAACCGAGCCTTGGCCTGCGCAAATCCACCGAGTGCAGCGGCCTGATACTCGGCAGCGGTCTGCATCCATAGCGTGGCATTGAGATTGTCGTGCGCGCCAGTCGCGGCAGTGGACGACAGGTCTGGCGGCGGTGGCACAGCGGTGGGCGTGCCGGCACAGGCCGACAGCAGCAGGGCAAAACTCAGCAGCACGGGGCGGAAAACAGTCATGGCGACATCCGGCAAACAGGTGCGAGGATGGTAGCAGGCCGATGTGTCCGCACCGTGCCAAGTCCCCGTCCTGGCCACTTCGTGAGTACCCGCATGCTCAATCTCACCACTCCCTTCGCCGCTTGGAGCGCAGTCATCGCGTCCGGTCTGCTGGAAATCGTGTTCGCCATTGCCATGAAATACTCCGAAGGCTTCACACGCCTGTGGCCAAGCCTGTTATCGGTTGCGACCGGCTTGATGAGTGTGTGGCTGATTGGCTTGAGCATGAAGCTGCTGCCGGTCGGCACCGCCTATGCCGTGTGGTCGGGCATTGGGGCAGTCGGAGCGACGGCCATTGGCATTCTCTGGCTGCACGAACCCGCCAACGCGATGCGGCTGATTTGCGTGGGTGCGATCATCTGCGGCATCGTGGGATTGCAACTGCAGGAGCTGGGATGAATCGAGGCTGTCTCGACCTCTCGAAAACCGGCACACGACCAACGGCACAGGCTATTGCATCCTACCGAGAGGCATTCTTCTGTACGACGGGAACTCGCGGTGCACACTGCGCTCCCAGTGACGCTCTGCGGCGCGGATCGTCCGCTGCCAACTTCCGAGGACTTCCCATGGTGCGCGTAACCCGTATTGCTCTGTTTCTGACCGCCGCGCTCGGCTTGCCACTGCTTGCGCAAGCGGAAGCCGCGAGCAGCTCGGCGGTGGCACTGCAAGCCAATGACACACAAGTCATGGCCGCACGCTGGGTCGAGCAATTGGTCAGCAACTCGCGCTTCCACTACAGCCCGCACGCACTGGATGACTCTCTGTCGAGCGCCATGTTCGATGCCTATGTGGAAAGTCTCGACGGTGACAAACTGTTCCTGCTGCAGGCTGACATCGATAAATTCAGCGCGTGGCGCTTGCAATTGGATGACGCGCTGGCCAGCAACGACCTAGGCCCGGCGTTCGAGATGTTCAACGCTTACACCCAGCGTGTGAATGAGCGCATCGCTCACCAACTGGCGTTGCTCGACGGCGAGTGGGATTTCACCCTTGATGAAAGCTATGCCTGGGACCGCGAAGACGCCGCTTGGGCCAAGGACAGCGCCGAATTGGACGAGCTGTGGCGACTGCGGGTGAAGAACGACATCCTGCGCCTGCGCCTCGCGGGCAAGGAAATGGACGACATTCGCAAAACGCTGCGAAAGCGCTATCGCAACTTCGCCGAGCGCATGCGCGAGCTGGATTCCGAAGACGTGTTCCAGACCTTCATGAACGCCTACGCGGGTGCGATAGAGCCGCACACCTCGTACATGAATCCGCGCACCTCCGAGAACTTCAACATCGCCATGAGCCTGTCGCTGGAAGGCATTGGCGCAGTGCTGAGTCGCGACGATGAGGAGTACACGGTCATTCGCTCAATCGTGCCCGGTGGTCCGGCGGGCATGTCCGGCAAGGTGAAAGTGGGTGATCGCATTGCCTCGGTCGGTCAGGAATCCGGGCCCATGGTCGATGTGGTTGGCTGGCGCATCGACGATGTAGTCAAACTGATTCGTGGCCCGAAAGGCAGCAAGGTGCGACTGGACGTCTTGCCGGCTGAGGCGGGACTTGACGGCGAACACAGCCTGGTCGAGCTATCGCGCGACAAGATCAAGCTAGAGGAACAGGCCGCCAAGAAAGTGATCGTTGATGTCGGCGAGGGCGAGGACGCGCGCCGTATCGGGGTGATTCTGTTGCCCACCTTCTATCAAGATTTCGAAGGTCGGCGGCGCGACGAGGCCGACTACCGCTCCGCAACGCGGGATGTCGAGAAGATATTGACCGATTTAAAGCAGGAAAACGTCGACGGCGTCCTGATCGATCTGCGCCAGAACGGTGGCGGCTCGCTGGACGAAGCCATTGAACTGACCGGACTGTTTATTGATCAAGGACCTGTCGTCCAGGTGCGTGATGCCGGTCGGCGAATTTCGGTACAAAGCGACAGCAAGCCCGGTGTGGCTTGGGACGGTCCGATGGCGGTGATCATCAATCGTGCCTCGGCATCGGCCTCGGAGATCTTCGCGGGCGCCATCCAAGACTACGGCCGGGGCCTGATCATCGGCGAGCCAACCTTTGGCAAAGGCACCGTGCAAAACCTGATCGATCTGGATCGCTTCGCTTCAGGTTCCGAAGCCCAGCTGGGCCATTTGAAAATGACCGTCGCGCAGTTTTTCCGGGTCGCCGGTGGCTCAACGCAGCATAAGGGCGTGCTGCCGGATATCGCGTTCCCGGTCACGCTGGATGCCAGTGAGTATGGCGAAAGCATGTATGACAATGCGCTGCCATGGGCAGAAATCGGCAAGGCCAAGTTTCACAGCGTAGGCAACCTGTCACCGCTGGTGCCACGCTTGCAAACCCAGCACGACGCGCGCGCCGCCAGCGATCAGGAGTTCCAATGGTGGACGCAGGATGTTGCCGAATACCGCGCCCAACGCGACAAAAAACTGGTCTCACTGAATGAGGCCACGCGGCGCGCCGAACGCAGCGAAAACGAGGCCAAGCGCAAAGCCCGCGCCGAAGCGCGCAAGGCCTTGGGCAAAGCAGAAGACGAGGCACTGGCCGCCAGCGAAGACGATGGCTTGCAGGATGACGAGCGTGACATCACGAAAGACTTGAATGCCGATGACAGCACACCTGAAATCGACACCTTGATGCGCGAAAGCGCCCACATTCTGGTCGACGCCATCGAACTGCTGCAAGCCGACAAAGCACTGGCTGCCCAGGTGTATCCCAAGGCGAGCGGCACGCTCGCCGATTGATTCTTGCATTGCGCTGCTGGCGTCTCGCGCCAGCAGCGGCAGAGGCAAGGCCTTTTTTGGTTCCCACGCGACGTCGCCAAGCGAGGTCGCGTTGCGAGGTATTCGTGACGCAGTCGGCATCGCCATCGCGTTGGCAGATTGGGCTGGCACTCGCCAGCGTGTATGTGTTCTGGGGCTCGACCTACCTCGCGATCCGGGTCGCATTGGAGAGCTTTCCGCCGCTGCTGATGGGTGCGGTGCGCTTTCTGCTCGCAGGCGTCGTTGTATTTGCCTGGCAAGTCTGGCGCGGTGCGGCGCTGCCGACCAAAGCACAATGGAAGAACATTGCCGTGCTTGGATTCGTCCTGCTGGCGATCGGTAATGGCTTTGTCTGCATGGCCGAAGAGCACGTGTCTTCCGGGCTCGCCGCTGTCGGCGTTGCCAGCATGCCACTGTGGGCAGCGGTGTTCGGTCGGCTGATGGGACAGCGCTCGCGTGCGGCCGAGTGGGCAGGCTTGCTGTTGGGCTTCAGCGGCGTGGTGCTGCTCAACTTCGATGCCGAACTGACGGGCAGTCCCATCGGCGCCATCCTGCTGATCATCGCGCCGATTTCGTGGGCGTTTGGGTCGGCTTGGAGTCGTGGCCGCGATCTGCCCGCCCCGTTGATGAATACCGCAGCGCAGATGTTGGTTGGCGGCGCCTATCTGTTAGTCGGCGGCCTGTTGATGGGTGAGCGCATCGTTGACTGGCCGACCTTCAAGGCGGGCCTAGCGGTCGCGCATCTGGCGGTGTTCGGATCGATTTTCGGCTTTGGCGCCTACGTCTGGCTGCTTACCCACGTTCGTCCCGCGCTGGCAACCAGCTATGCCTACGTCAATCCACCCATTGCCGTGCTGCTGGGCGTGCTGCTGCTCAACGAACAGATCGGTCACTTCGCGCTCATCGGCATGACCATCATCCTGTCCGGTGTCGTGCTGATCACGCGCTCACGCGCCTGAGGCCGCGCCCGCGCGACCGACACGCTGCCGCCAGACGCCGTCGACGGCATAAATGGCCAGCGCGGCCCAGATCAGCGCGAATCCAGTCAACCGATCCGTCCCGAAAGGCTCGCCGAACCACCACACCCCGATCAGCAACTGCAGGGTTGGACTGAGGTACTGCAAGATGCCGAGCAGCGAATAGGGCAAACGTCGCGCGGCGGCGGCGAAGCCAATCAACGGCAGCGCCGTGATGATGCCGCCAAGCACCAAAAGGCCATCGATGCGCAGGTTCCATTGACCGAATACCCCACTGTCAATTCGCTCGAGCCATAGCAGCCAGGCCAGCGAAGGCAACAACAGGATCAGGCTCTCAATGCCCAGGCCTGGCACAGAACTGACGCTCACCTTTTTGCGAATCAACCCATACAACGCAAACGAAAACGCCAAGCCCAAAGCAATCCATGGCAATCGATCCTGATGCAGTCCGAGCCATAACACGCCCGCCGTCGCAAAGGCGACAGCGACCCACTGTCGACCATTCAAACGCTCACCCAGTACCGTCACGCCCAGCAGCACATTGACCAGCGGATTGATGAAGTAGCCCAAGCTGCTCTCGACCACGTGACCGTGGGTGACCGCCCAGATGTACAAACCCCAGTTGAGGCTGATCAGCACGCTGCTGGCCAGCAGCAATAACGCAGCACGCGGTTGTTTGATCGCCGAGTAAAGCCAGCCAAGTCCATCGCGCCAGCACAGCCAAGACACCACGAACAACGCACACCACACCACCCGATGCGCCACGATCTCCCACGCCGGCACCGTCTTCAGCATGGCCCAGTACAAGGGGAAAACGCCCCAGGCGCTGAAGGCGAACAACGCGGCCAACAGGCCGCGACGATCAATTACGGGATGACTCACAAAACCACCTTGAATTGAGGTGCAGCGCCGCAGATCGATGCGACGCCTCAACCGCCGCGCAAAGCCGCCGTCACTGGCAATCGCGCCGCACGAATAGCAGGCGCCAGTCCGCCAATGAAACCAATCAACAGCGCCAAACCGACGCCGAGTGCGACCAGTCCCGGCGTGACGGCGAACTGAAAGGCAATTTGAGTGAAGCTGCCACCCAGAGTGGAGACGGCATAGCCATTGAACAGCAGATAGGCAATGGTCGCTCCCATCAACCCACCCGCCAACGACAGCAGCAAAGCCTCGGCCATTACCGAGGCGATTACCGGCAAGGCACCGAAACCGAGCGCACGCAAGGTGCCAATCTCCTGCGTGCGCGCCGAAACTGCCGAGTACATCGTATTGAGCGCACCAAAGGTCGCGCCGAAGGCCATGATCGTCGCGACGATACCCGCAAGGCTGCCGATTATCGTGGTCAGATTGCCGCTTTGCCCGCTGAAGAAATCCCGTTGGCGACGCACATCCACATCCAGTTGGGGATCAGTGGTAAGTCGCGTCTTCAGCGCATCGAAAGCCTCCAGCGAGCGTAGCTGTGCCAGCACCGATGAAACGCCTGCGCGACCGAACGCGCCTTGCACCGTTTCGCGATCACTCCAGAGCTCGGAGTCGTACGCGCCGCCGCTTTCGAAGTGACCGACAATGGTCCAGCTCGCGCCACGAAATCGCAGCGTATTGCCGATCTCGAGTCCTGCGAACTGCTCAACGGCGCCTTTGCCGACCATCAACTCCAGCACGCCCGGTCGGAACCGCCGACCCTCCGTGATGCGGAAACCCTCGCGCAAGGCAAAGCCGCCTGGCTCGATGCCACGCAGGCTGACATTGGCACCCGAGCGCTGGCCAGGACGGGGCACTTCGGTGATCACGATGGTCTCACCGCTCGCGGCGGGCAACCCGTCAGTACCACGCGCAATGCCGGGATCTTGCTTGATCAGCGTCGCCGACCCAATCGCGAGAAAACTTGCCAACTCGCCCTGCGTACCGCCGCGGGTGATGACGACCTGATCGTCACGCCCGGTACCGCCCAGAGTTTGCTCCAGCCCGGAGGACATCGACAACAGTGCCACCATCACACCGACCACTCCGGCGATGCCGACCACAATCACCAATGAAGCGGCCAAACGATCCGGAATCGAGCGCAAGTTCATCAGCACGATCTCGCGCACCTGAGTCATGCGACTCATGCTCGGCCCTCCTCAGCTTCAATGGCGTCACGACGTCGGAACAAGGCATCCATCCCAGCTCGCAGCCCACGCTCGAATGCGGACTCTGCGCCTCGACCCGCCAATGCATCGACAATCTTCAAGCGTCGCGCCGTCAACGCGGGTGGCAGGCCAACCGCCAGGGTCAGGAACAACACGCTGACACCGGCGACGGTCCACACAAAGCCATCGGTCCGAATCGGGAAATCCGGCGGTAGCGCACCCGCCACCACGCTCGCCAGCAGCATTCCCAGCAGGGCACCCAAGGCGCACAGCGCAAAGGCTTCGGCGAGCACCAGCCACATCACTTTATGATCCGTAAAGCCGAGGCACTTGAGCACCGCCAACTCGGGAATGCGCTCACGCACCGCCTGCGACATCGACACGCCGGTCAGGAACAGAATCGAGAAGAAAACGGCGCCGGTAATCAGGTTGACGATCAGCCCGATATCTCCCAACTGCCGCACAAAGCCCAACTGAAACTCTTGTTCGCTTTGGGTCTTGGTCTCGTCGGAGGAGTTTTCAAACTTGGCATCGATGACCGCCGCGATCTGTTCCGACTGCTGCGGATCCTTTACCCGCACCACGAACACGCCCGCCAAGCCACGCGCCCCTGCCACCCGACCCTCATCGAATTGCCCAAAGTTCAAGTACATCAGATTGGCGCGCTCAGACCACTCCTGATCGCGGCCATCAAAGACACCCACGAGACGCCACTCCCACAACCGAGATCCGTCGGTGCGGGTCCAGATGAAACTGTTGAGCGGGATGATGTCGCCAACTTTCCAGCCGTTGCGCTCGGCGATGTTCTTGCCGGCTATCGCACCGTCCTGCGTCGAGATGAAGGCGCGCCATTGGTCTTCCGGCATCACCCACTCGGGGTAGGCGCGCCGCAGGCGCTGCGGGTTCACCACAAACTGAGGAAAGAAGTTGCGCCCTTCCTGATACTGCCCGCCGAAGAACTGCGAGTGGTTGACCGAATCCACACCGGGCACAGCCTCGATCTGCGGCAGCAAGCGCATGGGCAAGGGCTGGGTGAAACTGGTACTGGCTTGGGTGATCAGGCGATTGACGCCGAGAAAATCCGCAGCACCCGAGAACAAGGAATTGACCGCCTGCAGCAGGCCGAGCAAGGTGAATGCCGCGATCAACGACAGCAGGGTCAACGTGGTTCGCAACTTCTTGCGAAACAAGCCCGCCCAGATCAAGCCCAGATACTTCATGCGACGACCGCCAGGTACGCAAACGCGAAGTGGCGATTGTACGCGGCAGACCGATTCGCTTTGCTGCGCGTGGCGTGAAGACGGCGCAGGCCACATCGCCACCGAGTTACCCCACCCGAGAAGACACCGCTCGCCGCACCCTCAGCGGGCCATACCCGCGACGACGGGTATCCAGCCTTCCGTTGTCGCTCGCGCTCGCCGCTCAGGCCAAGCCAAGCCAAGCGACTCAATTTGCGTCGAGCCCCGCGGTTCCAACACTTCAATAATTCGCGTATTGTTGAACAATGGAAACCGAACACGCTCTGCGCGCCTTCATGGCGCTGTCCTCTCGTGCGCGCCTAGATGTGCTGCGCCTCCTAGTCCGGCATTCGCCAGATGGGCTGGTGGTGTCGGACATCCTCTCGCATATCGCACTTTCGCCCAGCCAGTTGTCGTTTCATCTCAAGGCGCTGACGCAAGCGGCGCTGCTGACGATGCAAGCGGAGGGGCGATTTCTGCGCTATCGCGCCGATCTGACTCGGCTTCGCGAACTGAATGATTTTCTGACCGCCGAATGCTGCGGCGGTCAGCCCGAGCAATGCGGCGTAACGCACGAACCCCTGACGGAGATCCCCACGCGATGAACGTGTTGTTCCTGTGCACTGGCAATTCCTGCCGCTCGATTTTGGCCGAGGCCACCTTCAATCACCTCGCCCCCACTGGCTGGCACGCTGTGTCCGCAGGCAGTCACCCGACCGGCTACGTACATCCACGCTCACTGGCCCTGCTGGCGCGCGAAGGCATCGACACGACCGGCGCACACAGCAAGCCCTGGGACAATCTGCTGGTGGCGCCCGATATCGTCATCAGTGTGTGTGCCAGCGCAGCGGGCGAAGCCTGCCCGGTGTATCTCGCGCCAGCGATTCGCGCCCATTGGGGCGTGGACGACCCGGCCCACGCCACCGGCACCGAGCCAGAAATCGACGCCGCATTCCTGCGCGCGTACCGTTTGCTGCGCGGCTGCATCGAGCAATTTCTGGCGCAGGATCTGGATACCCTTGCGCAACAGCCGGAGGCGCTGAAGACCGCGCTTGATCGCATCGCCGGGCGTCTGCCCGCATGAGTTCGTTTAAGGACAGTGGCATCAGTTTTTTCGAGCGCTGGCTGACCGTCTGGGTGGCGCTGTGCATCGTCGCGGGCACGGCATTGGGGCAATGGCTACCGGGACCGATGCAGTCGATAGCCGCGCTGGAAGTCGCCAAGGTCAACTTGCCGGTCGGGGTGCTGATCTGGGCGATGATCGTGCCAATGCTGATGAAGATCGACTTCGCGTCGCTGCACGAAGTGGCGGGCCAGAAGACTGGTATCGCCATCACGCTCGGCGTCAACTGGATCGTCAAACCGTTTTCGATGGCCTTGATCGGTTGGCTGTTCATCAAGGTCCTGTTCGCCGACTGGCTGCCCGCCGATCAGCTCGACAGCTACATGGCGGGTCTGATTCTGCTGGGAGCCGCACCCTGTACCGCGATGGTGTTCGTGTGGAGCCATCTGTGTCGCGGACATGCTGCCTTCACCCTGTCGCAGGTGGCACTGAACGATCTGGTGATGGTCTTCGCTTTTGCGCCGATCGTCGGCTTGCTGCTGGGCGTGTCCTCGATTCCCGTGCCGTGGGACACCCTGCTGCTGTCGGTGCTGATCTACATCCTGATTCCGCTAGCCATTGCGCAAACTTTGCGCGCCTGGCTGAAAGCACGCGGCGGCAACGCTTTGCAGGCCGCGCTGGAAAGGTCCGCGCCGTATTCAATGTTTGCCCTGCTGGCGACGCTGGTCTTGTTGTTCGCCTTCCAAGGCGGTCAGATTCTCGCTCAGCCGCTGATCATCGCCCTGCTGGCTGTGCCGATCGTCGTTCAGACGATTTTTATCGCGGTATTGAGCTATGGCCTGAACTGGCAATGTCGCGTGCGCCAGGACATCGCCGCACCCTCCACGCTGATCGGTACCTCCAACTTCTTCGAACTCGCCGTCGCGGTCGCCATCGTGCTCTACGGGCTGGACTCCGGCGCCGCCCTCGCTACTGTGGTCGGTGTGTTAATCGAAGTTCCCGTGATGCTGGTGCTGGTGCGACTGATCAATGCGCATCGCGAACGCTATCGCGAGCGTAGCGGCGGCTGATACAAATGCGTGTGTTAGTGCGTTAGAGCCTGCAAATACCTCATTGGAGCATGGGATGCGCTACGAGTCTTGGTTTCGCCATCTGGCAGGCGCGCTCGCACTGATCACCTGCAACAGCGCTCACGGCGTGTTGTTTCGCGTGGGAGCAGATGCGGCCTGCCAGTACAACTCCCCCGCAACTGCCATCGCGGCGGCGCAGGCCAACGGCAGCGGTGTTGATCAAATTCTGCTGAGCGGCGACTACAGCGGTGTCGCCCTGATCATCGATACACCGCTCGAACTCCGCGGCGGCTACGCCAACTGTAGCTCGCCCAATCCCACAGGCCGGAGTCAACTGACCGGCACGGACGGACTCAGCCCGGTACTGGACATTGTCAGTGCTGAGGTCACCCTGAGCGGACTACACGTGCAGGGCGCAAACAGCCTGCCGCCGCGCGTGCTGTATGGCGGTGGCATCGCCATCACCAACGCCGTCACTTACCTTTCGGATAGCGAGATTTCCAACGCCGTAGCGAAACTGGGTGGCGGCATCGCCGTGGTGGGGCACAACTCGGTGCTGGTCATCTATGACGATGTCGAGATCCACCACAACTACGCCTACGAGGGCGGTGGCATCTACGTGGGCGAGGCGCTGCTGCGGGCCTCCTACAAGAACTTGTCGATCCATCACAACAGTGCAGAACGGAATTCGCAGACCTTGGAAGGTGGACATGGCGGCGGTATCTACGTCACCGGGGCGAGTGGGTGGGCCGCCGACGTGGTCATCGCCAGCTACGAGGCGCTCGAACCGATTGTGGGCGCACGCATCAGCGACAACTACGCGCGCAGCGGTGGCGGCGGGATCTACGTCACCACCAATGCGAGCGCAAGTACCTATGAAACGGCTATTGAACGCAATAGCACTGACGGCGTCGGCGGCGGCGTCATGGTCTATTCCGACGGCAACTTCTCGTTGGCACGCCGGGAGAGCATTGCCAACATATTCGTGAAGAACTGTACCTCGACCTGCGCCCGCATCAGCGACAACTTCGCGCAGGAAGGCGGCGGCGCGGTGATGACCATGGTCGGCGCCACCAGCGTCAGGCAAGCGCAGGTGATCGGCAACAGCAGCAACCACGGCGGATCAGCCTTCCATTTCGGCAGTATCGCCAATGCCACGCGCACCAACAGTCTCGTTCTCGATGGCGTGGTAGTGGCAAAGAACAACTGCAATGTCGGCACCAACGCGTCGCGCCCCTGCGCGGTCTATTCAACGGTCAACAGCGATTCGATCGAGCTGCGCCATGTCACTCAAGTGAACAATCGGCTCGCCAATACACCTGTGGCCGATTTTCGGTTCAACGGCAATGAGCACCTCAGCATCGTCAACAGCATCCTGATTCCGGATGCCCTATCCAGCAATATCATCTTTGGCAGCTACGCTGCAGGCCCCATCGATTGCAACCTCTACTCGCGCGGCACGCTCGGAAACCGCCCCATCAGCGGTGCGGCGACGTTCATCAATGCGGCGGCAAACGACTACCGCCTCAGCACGTCGGGCACACTCAGCGCCGGTATCGATACCTGCGATGCAAGCTTCCTTGGCGAGCCCGATACCTGGTACAGCGACCCCTTGTTGATGTCACGCGGACAGAACCTGCCCAACGTCGGCGCCAACAGCGGCACCTTGCATGACGTCGGCGCCTACGAAGCGATGCCCTCGCTGCCGTTTGGCGATGGATTCGAAGACTGATCCAGCGCGCGGCTGTCCGACTGCCGTCGTGCGGTGACTTCGATTTCGATGCGAATCGCCGGATCAATCAAGCCCGCGCTCCACATCGTGGCCGCAGGTCGGACATCGCCAAACCAGCGCCGCAGCACCGGCCAGCACAACGGAAATTCGCTGGCCTCAGGCAAGATGTAGCGCACCCGCACGATGTCCTCGATGCGCGCCTCTGCCTCGCGCAAGGCCGCAGCGATATTGCGCAGGCATTGCTCGGTCTGGGCCTCGATGCCCTCGGCCAAACGCATGGTGGTGTAGTCGTATCCGGTGGTGCCTGAGACAAACACCCACTCGCCATCGACGATAGCTCGTGAATAGGCGATGTCCGCCTCGAAGCGGGAACCGGAGGAAATACGGCGTCTCGTCATCAGTCGTCTCATGGCAAACGGATTGCAGCGCTATGCTGGCACATCGCGACCGGCAGCGGACTGCTCATGGATTTGAATATTCACCCAACCTACTCTGCCTATCTCAGTGCGCTTGGCATCGGCTTGCTGATTGGTGTGGTGCGCGAGCGCCAACGCGGTCTTGGCAAACTGTCGGCCGGCATGCGAACCCATACGTTGGCGGCGTTGGGCGGTGCGATTGCATGGCAACTGGGCATGCCCGCATTTCTTGTCACGCTGGCAGCCATCACCGCGCTGGCGTATGCGGGGTATCAGAAGGGCGAACCGCAATCGCCCGGATTGACCGGAGAAATTGCCCTCTTGCTGACCACACTGCTCGGCGGCTTGGCGCAGCAGTCACCCGGGCTTGCGACGGCGCTGGCGGTGTTGATTGCCATTCTGTTGCAAAGCAAAGACCGACTGCACCGCCTCGGGCGCGAGTTGATCAGCGAGCACGAGGTCCAGGACGGCTTGTTGCTGATGGGTGCCGCATTGCTGGTTCTGCCCCTGGTGCCGAGCGAACCGATCGATCCCTACGGCGTTCTCAAGCTCGCCAAGCTCTGGCAGTTGGTGGTGCTGGTGATGGCGATCAGCGCCGTGGGCCATGTTGCATTGCGCGTGGTCGGTGGACGCTGGGGCTTGCCGCTGGCGGGCTTCTTTGCCGGATTTGTGTCTTCCACCGCTGCCATTGCGGGTTTTGGTCAGCGCGTGCGTGAGACGCCCGAGCTACGCACGCCGAGCGTGGCAGCCGCGATGTTCGCTGCACTGGCCTCGCTGCTCTTGATGCTGCCGGTCATCGCGACCGTGTCGCCGCTATTTCTGAGAACCGCACTGCCGCAGTTGTTGGCCTTTGGGGCGGTCCTCGCCGTAGGCGGTCTGTTGGGATTGAAATTCTCCGATGGCAATGGACATAGCGCCATGCCAACCGCCGAATCACGGATGTTTCGCATGGATCATGCGGTTATCTTCGCGACCCTCATTGCGGCGGTGTTGTTACTCTCGGCTTGGCTTCAAGATGTATTGGGTGATAGTGGCGCGTTGATCACTGCGGCCATTGCGGCACTGATCGAACTGCACGCTGCAGGCGCATCGGTCGCACAGATGGGGGCCAGCGGCAGCTTCAGCACCGAGATGGCAAAGTGGGCGTTGCTGGGCGTATTTGCCGCCAGCGTGGTGTCGCGCTCGATCGTGGCGTTTGTCGCGGGCGGCAAACCCTACGGAATGCGCGTCAGCATCGGGCTGACCGGCGCACTGATTGCGTCGGCACTGGCGATCGTGCTGTTTTGAAAGCGGCGGTGCGAACAGGACGCACCGCCTTGCATTGATCACTTCACGCCGTGCATCAGTTTGTTGATCAATGGCGCAAACAACAGGAATGCGGCACCGAAGCCGAATCCCGCCACAGCGATCTGCGTGTAGATATCCGCATACTGCTGGATACCTGCTGCTGCGCCGCCACCTGCGGCCAATGCGGCAACTGCACCAGCGGCAAAATTGCCGATGGCAGTGCACAGAAACCATGCGCCCATCGCCAATCCGGTATCACGTGCAGCGGCCAGTTTGCTCACCATCGACAATCCAATGGGTGACAGGCATAGCTCCCCCATGGTGTTGATCATGTAAGCCAATGCCAACATTTCCCACGGAATACGCGCATTGGCATCCTGCAGCGCGCCAATCGCCCACACCAAGGTGGTAAAGCCAATCGCCACCAAGATTACCGCAATGCCAAATTTGCGCGGTATCGAAGGATTGACACCGCGCGCTTCAAGGCGCGGCCATAGCCACGCAAAGACGGGCGCCAGCAGAATAATGAAGATCGGATTGGCGGACTGGAACACGGTGAAATCGAAGGGTGCATCGACGTGATCTTTGGCAAAGAAGTTCAGTGACGATCCTGCTTGCTCGAACATGCCCCAGAACAGAATCTTGGCGAGAAACAGCAGCAGCATCGCGATATAGCGATGCAACTGCACGCGGTCGCGACTACGAATTCCGGCGGCGACGAAGTACACCGTGAGCACCAGAAACAGGCCAATCAGCAAATAGCCAACCAGGGTCTTCTGACTCAGCAAGGCATACACCAGCGGCACCGCGACCAGAGCTCCCAAGGTCACCAGCAAAACGCGAGAAAAACTCTCGCCACCAGCGGGCGGCTGACCGATGACACCCATGCGCGCAATCCGCCACTGAAATGCCACCAAGCCCAACAACATGCCGATACCAGCGGCGAAAAATCCCCATTCGTAACCAAAGTACGCGCCAATCAACGTACCGCAGATCAACGGCGCCAAAGCGCCACCGGCATTGATACCCATGTAGAACCACGTAAAACCGGAATCGCGTCGCGCATCGTCCGGCGCGTAGAGGCGGCCCACCATGGTCGAGATGTTCGGCTTGAACAAGCCGTTGCCGACGACAATCAATGACAAACCCAGCAGAAACCACTGCAGATCTTTGATCAGCAGAAGAAACAGTCCAGCGGCCATGAACAGCCCACCGATGACGATCGCACGGCGATAGCCGATAAAGCGATCCGCAATGAAGCCACCAAAGATGCCAGTGGCATAGATCAACGCGGTGTAGGCACCGTAGGTCAGTGCGGCCTCGGCTTTGGCGTCACCTTCGGGCAACAGTCCGAAGAACGTCGTGGCGACATAGATCGCGAGAAGCGCGCGCATGCCGTAATACGCAAAGCGCTCCCAGAACTCGGAATGCACCAGTTGCCAAAGTGCGGTGGGATGACCAAATGCGTCGCCAGGGGGTGGCGGAATGAAGCTGGCGTTTGACATCGGCGCGGGCGCGGCCATACAGAATCCTCACGTGCGTCGGAAAGGATGACGGCCCGGATCAACCGGGCCGTCGCAGCGGTCAGTGCATGTCGATCACTTCACGCCATGCATCAGTTTGTTGATCAGCGGCGCGATCAGGAACAACAGGATCCCCGCAGCAATCAGCAACTGGAAGCTGAAGGTGAATCCACCCAAGGCGGATTCGACCGTCATGCCCGACTCACCGGAGATGTGCCCCGCCAGCAAGCCGGACAGGTTGTTGCCAATCGCGGTCGACAAGAACCAGCCGCCCATGGCAAAGCCGACCATGCTCGCGGGCGCCAGCTTGGTCACCATCGACAAGCCAATCGGCGACAGGCACAGCTCGCCCATGGTTTGCAGCACGTAGCAGGCGACCAACGGCCAGAACGGCAGCATCCCGGTGCCGGGATCGACCAGATTGGTCAGCGCATACATCAAGATGGCGAAGCCCAGCGCGTTGCCGATCAGGCCAAGGCCGAACTTGCGCGGGATCGACGGCTCCAGCTTGCCTTTGGCCAACGCCGCCCAGATCAGGGTGATGACGGGCGCCAACAGCACGATGGCCGCCGGATTCACCGATTGGAACCAACCGGTCGGAAACACGAAACCGCCCGCGCCGAACAGATCGCGATCAACCAGTTTTTCAGCCAGAAAATTGAAGCTCGAACCGGCCTGCTCGAAGAACATCCAGAACAGGATGTTGAAGGTAAACATCAGCAGCATGGCGATCACGCGATGGACGCCGACCTTGTCTGTCTTGCCTGCACCCAGCAGCAGCATGGTGCACAGCCCGATGAACAGCGCGGTCAGGATGTACTGCAGACCTTCCGCGCCCACTCTCGACATCAACAGATAGACCAAGGGGATCGACAGCACCACGCCGACGATCACGCCAACCAGACTCTTCGAAGGATTGCGATCCGGCGGCGGCAGACCAATGCCCTGCAATTGCGAACGCCCCAACCAGAACCACACCAGACTGATCAGCATGCCGATGCCGGTGGCGTAGAAGACGGCCTTGTAGTTCTGCTCCATCGGCGTACCGAACACCGTGCTGGCCAACCATCCGGTCAGCAGCGGAGCGACCAGTGCACCTGCATTGATGCCCATGTAGAACAACGTGAAGCCACGATCCCGGCGCTCATCGCCCTGAGCATACAGTTGTCCGACGACCGAAGAAATATTCGGTTTGAACAGACCATTGCCGACAATCAGCACTGCCAGGCCAAGCAGAAAGACCTGCTGATTGGGCACGGTAATCAGGAACAGGCCCAATGCCGATATGACGGCCCCGAGAAGAATCGAGCGTTGATAGCCGATGATGCGGTCCGCTACGTAACCGCCAAAAATGGCCGTCGCATAGACCAGCGCCAGAAACGAACCGTAAGTGCGGCCCGCGTATGCCTGACCCGCACTGTCACCACCGAAGAACTGCGCAACGATGTACAGCGTCAGTGCCCAGCGCATGCCGTAGAAGGCGAAACGCTCCCAGAACTCGGCCATGAACAGCATCCACAACGGTCTGGGATGCCCCATCAACTGCGGGAACTGCGGTGGTGCAACGGTAGATTGACTGGTCATTCAGTGCTCCCCAAAGGATTGAATCGGGCGGACACCCTCCGTGGTCCGCCTCCGCAAGCGGGCATGGGCCGGCAAGCCGCGCAGGTTTACCTGCTAGGCTGGAGCAAAGTCAAACCTGCACCGCAATAAGAACGCGTGAAATGCTGCCGGATTCACTCGTCGGTAGGCGGCTTCAAGTAGAGATCGTCATCAAAACTCGCGACCCACTGCGGGCGGTAGGCCACCATCATCGCCATGGCACCCCCGGTGAAAAATGCCTCACCGAACATCATCAGCGGCGCGGAAATCAGATAGTTGTGCGCGGCCTGCGTGGCAGCGCCATCCACAAGAAACGCGACGACACCGGCCCGGGCAAGCTGCGCCACCACGACCGTCAGTGCGCCACCAAGAAACGCCGTGGCAAACACGTAAACAAAGACATTGTTTGGCAGCTTGTTGCGCACCAGCCAATGATGAACCTGCATCCAGACCACTGGCAGCAATCCGCCGGTGACGAAGTCGGGTGCCACCCCCAACCACAAGCCAGCGTCTGTGAAGGCGGCAACGAGCACCGAAAGCGCCATCGCCCACAAGGCGAACGCGGGTCCGTACATCAGCGTAGCAATCGCCGCACCGAAAAAATGCAGACTCAGACCCGGGATCTTGTCGAATACCGCGAAGCGCAAGGCCACCAAACAGACAATGCCTGCAAAAAACACATGCTGCGCTTCGTTATCGTTGCGCAGCTTGTACCAAGGCAACCACCGCGCACTGAGGATCAGCGCAAGCAACGCGATGCCTGCTGCAAGCCATTCCAAGCTCGGAGTCGTCCACACTGGCGATGACATGACGGGCCTTCCAAACGAAAACCCCGTCATCCTAGCCACGTCGTCAGCGGTTCGACTCGAACTCAATCAAGTCGCCACCAGACTGATGCGATGCCCGGCTCATTCAAAGCCGTCGGCGAACACCTCGGCACCCGCCGCCGGAATCTGTGCATCCCGACAGGCTTGCCCGCCAGCCAGCAAACGGATGTCGTCAACGTACCAGCCGTCATCCACCTCGGAGGAATCCGAGGTGAAGCGGAAGCGAACCTTGACTTGGGTCGCGCCCGCCAACTGCGGAAGATCGATCCGCACGTCACGCCATTGCGGATCGCCGTTGCAGGTGAACACATCCTGCGTCCAGCTCCCTCCGTTGTTGGTCGAGACATCGACATGGCCGTAGTCGTACCCGGCCTCGGTATCGCACCAGGAGCGGAAGCTCAGACTGACCTGATCCATGCCGCTGGCACTGACCATGGGCGATACCAACTGCAGGTTCGCATTGTTGCCATAGGTGCCAGCGGGACTTTCGTTCCAGGCGCGCGTCGGCGTCACGGCATTCGGTTGCACGATGGCCCAACCGCTTCCCACCGTGGTCCAGGCACCAGCACCGGACTCGGCGTCGCTCTCCGCCAACGAGCAGTAGGCATACAGACGTGGCTGCACGCTAATCGTCTGCCCACCGGCGGCGACCACATTGGTCTGGCTCCAGGGCTCATACCCCGGCGCAGTGACACTGACATCGACCGTCCCCGCTTCGATGCGACGACTGAAACTGCCATCGACCGCCGATTGCGCCGTGCGCGCAGCGACGGTAATCGTCGCTCCGGATACCGGATCATTGCTGGCGATATGCCGCACGCTGCCCTGCACGGTCGCCAGCGATGACGGATCGAAGACCTGAACAAATCCCGCACTGACGGCCCCCAACGCGCCGCTGGCGTCCTGTCCCTGCACGTACACCAAGGTCTTGCCGGGCGGAAGCGTGGCCGTGTTGACACTGGCCTGCACCGTTTCAGCCGTGGCATTGAAACTGCCGTCACTGGCCTGCATGGCCATTGGCGAAGCACCCGCCTGCCACGGCGGCGTGCCGACATAAGCGTTTGCTGAGGCGATGTTCTGTGCGCCCACACCGACCTGATAGGTACTACTGCGACTGTCATCGATGATCGCGGTCAGGGTGATGCTGTCACCTGTCACCGGCATATCAGGCAAGGTCTGCACCTGACGTGCTTCCGGACCCATCGGCAATTGATAGGGTGCCCGCACCGTACGCGCAGCGTAGAGCAGCGCCTGCAAATTGTCCGGATAGATGCTGCTCTCGAAACTGGCACAGCTCTCGAAGAAGGCAGTGCCCATTTCGAACGTATAGGCTGGAACGCCAAGCTCACCATAGACGGTGTCATCGGTGGTGCCGTCGGTGGCGTACAAGCCGACCGATTGATACGCGTCGTAGCCATTGAACCACGCGAACCGTCGGGCGAGATGTTCCAGTCCAAGCGCATTCGGCGCGGCGTTTTCCGACCAGCCCCAAGGCCACAGCACGGAAGGGGAGTAACTGTGGATGTCGAGAAAGATGCCGCTGGTATCCAAGGGGGCGGCATCGGTATCGCCAGGGCCGCGCCGATCAGCAAACAAACTGCGCACGTAATCCAAGGTGGCGGTCGTCTCCGGCTCGGAGGCTGAACTCGGCCCGCGATAGGTCTCCGCACACGGGCTGCCACTGGAGCCGCCAGCAACCTGACCCCACTTGAACGGCCAGTTACGATTGAGATCGGCGCCTCGCGTGTTGGAAGTCGTGCCGCAATAGCCCTGATTAGTGTTCTTGCGCCAAGACAAACCGGTTTCGGCCTTGCGGCGGCCATCGGGATTGGACTGGATCAGCAGATGTACCTCGTGATGATCCAGCACCCAAGTGGCATCGGCATCGCTGCCATAGCGGTCCAGCAGGTACTCGGCAAAGCGCAGATTGAGCTCCGCCGTGGTGTATTCACGGGCATGGATCGCGGTCATGACAAACAGGATCGGCTTTGGCCCGGCGACAGCACTATTGGTGATCTTGAGCACCCGGACGTCGGCGCCGTTGCTCCCGCCCAATGCGGATTTCTCCCAACTGTCACCAATATCGATGATGCTGGCCAAATCGGGATGCTGCGCCGCCAGCTGATCGATCCGTGCGTAGGTTTCGGTCACCGTGCGATAGCACGTGTAGCCCGGAATGCCCGCCTTCTGGCTCGGCAACATGGCAGGCTGGTTCTGCAGGGCTTCGGTAGCTAGGGCATCCACCTCCAGATCAAAGCCTTCAGCACGCAAGCGATCGCGCTCCCACGCCGGCGCATCGAACACCACGATGCCCTTCTCCGGGCTCACCATCAGATGCCCGTAGCGACCAGCAAGTCGCTGAATTTCGGCACGCTCGGTCGTGTGCACGCGCAGCACTTCACGCGCGTCGGATTTGGCCTGTATCGCGAAACTCGTCAAACCGCAAAGGATCGACAAACCCAAGCATGTCATGCGCATCGTTGCTTCCCCAAAAGCGAACAGCGTCGACGTGAAAATCTCCGCGACCGACGTCAAAGGTGTCGATGATGCCAGTTTCGGCAGCAATTTCCTTGCGCTCGGTTGCAGACGTGCAAGCGAGTTCGGCTACACTCAAAGGCCGCCGATGGGCGTCATCACCGCAGCAATGTCCGAAGATTCGAGTACCAGCGGCTCCGCTCCGCGTTCCTGGTTTGGTCGTTTGAGCCAAGCACTGACGGGCGAGCCCAAGAGCCGCGACGACCTGCTTCAAGACCTTCGCAACGCGCATGCGAGTGGTCTGCTGGCCGCCGACACATTGGAAATGATCGAAGGCGCAATGACGGTCGCCGAACTGCAGGTCTCCGATGTCATGGTGCCTCGTGGCCAGATGGTGTCCGTTCCAATCGATACCGACATCGCCGAGATTCTGGCGATCGTGGTGTCGAGCGGACATTCGCGTTTTCCCGTGCATGGTGAGGACCGTGACGAGATCCTGGGCGTTCTGCTGGCCAAAGATCTGCTGCGCTGCTTTGCCTCCGGCGAACCGCCCACACTGCATGCATTGCTGCGCCCTGCCGTTCTGGTACCCGAGTCGAAAAGCCTGAACGTGCTGCTTCGCGAGTTTCGACTCAGCCGCAATCACATGGCGGTGGTCGTTGACGAATTTGGCGGCGTTGCAGGACTGGTGACGATCGAAGATCTGCTGGAGGAAATTGTCGGCGAGATCGACGATGAGCACGACGACGCGCCGGATGATTCTGCGGCGATCGCGCTTTCCTCCGACGGGATTTATCAGATCGACGCACTGATGCCGATCGAGGACTTCAACAATCGCTTCCAGACGGAATTGCCAGATGACGACTACGACACCATTGGCGGACTGCTGACAGGCATCGCCGGGCACTTGCCCGAGGTGGACGAGCACATCACCATCGGTCGATTGCGTTTCACCGTACTGGAATCGGATGGCAGACGTCTGCATCGTTTGGAAATGCGATTGCAGGATGACTGACAGCCTGCTGCAATCGCGCTTTCCTGCACTTTTCCATGGTCGTGGGGTCGTTGTGTCGCGATGGCTCGCGATGCTGCTGCTTTGCCTGATGTCGGTGCTGCACAGCGCAGCGGCATCGCCCCGCATCGGCGTCATGACGATGCAGCCCGGCGAAGACTACTGGGCGCGCTTCGGCCACAACGCCATCGTGGTGGATTTGCAGGATGGCACTGAACCGTTGTCCTACAACTTTGGCTATTTCGATTTCGACCAGCCTGGATTCCTGCCGCGTTTTCTGCGCGGTGACATGCGCTACCTCGCAGTTGCGCTGCCGCTCTCGCAGGACTTGTCGGGCTACGCAAGCGATTCCCGTGGCGTCAGCGTGCAATGGTTGAGGCTTGATGCCGCGCAAACCGATCGATTGGTGAACCATCTGCGCGCGCACGTCAAACCCGAAAACGCGACCTATCGCTACGACTATTTCACGGCCAACTGCTCGACCAAAGTTCGCGATGCGCTGGATCTCGCTCTGCAAGGGCACTTGGCTTCCCAGTTGCGGTCGCGTTCGCAAGGTCTGACATATCGGTTTGAAGCCCTGCGACATGCCAGCGATGTGCCTTGGCTGCTGTGGGGAATGGACCTCGGCTTGGGACCCATGGCCGATCAACCACTGAGCTTGTGGCAGCAAAGTTTCATTCCGCAACGACTCGCAGAAGTTCTGCAGGAATCTCGCACCAATGATGGCCAGCCCTTGGTCCAGCAAAGGGATGTTCTGCTTCCTGCAGGTGCCAATGCCGAAGCCTCGGAACCGCCATCATTGGTTCTGGCCGGATTGATGCTGGGCTGCCTGCTATCCGTGCTGACGTGGATCGGCCTGCGTTCTGGCCGCGTCGCCGCATTGCTCACACTGACCACGCTTACCAGCATCGTCGGTCTGATCGGCACAGGACTGCTGGCGTTGTGGCTGCTGACCGACCATGTTGCCGCATGGCGCAACGCCAACGCGCTGCTGTTCAATCCCGTATTCGCCATCGTCTTGGGCTCCGGGGCATGGCGCGCTTTTCGACGCGGCACGCACCCCACGCAATCAAATCTGGTCCGGCTTGCCAGCACCCTCTGGTGGGTAAGCGTGCTGTTGGGTTGGGTCGTTCTGCAACTCGGCAAGTATCCTCAGGCGCAGAGCGCCTGGCTGACGATGCTGTTGCCGCCACTGGTCGTCATCGCTTTCAGCGCAAGACGACCCAGCCGCGTTTGACGACATTGACCCCCGTTAGGGACGATCCATTTCGCGCAACGCGACCCGTTTGAGCGAGCGAAGCGCACTGACGGTGCGCGTCGTGTGTTCGACGAACGGACCGACCAAGGTGCTTTCGGCCCGCGTCATTTCGCGCGAGTGCACACAGGCGGCAACATCACCAGCACAGTGATGGAAGGCTGCGTGGTGCTTCCGGAGCACCTCGAACTCGGCCAGATGCCCAAGCTTTTTCTGGCCTTCGGCATGAATCCATTTGCCCAGCGCACAGACATCATCACGCGATGCTGTTGTGGGGTCGACCGCCTCGCCGTGCCCACCCATGAAGTTGAACAAGCGCTGTTTCCAAGCCTGATGCCCCGCAACCATCGCTTCGAAATCGACACCAAGTTCCGCCTCCCGCGCCGCGTCGCTCTGGGAGGCGAGTCGAAACTGGGCGACCACGTTTGCCAATGCGCGCGCCTGGTCTTCCATCGAGTGCGACGCCGCAGATACCTCCTCCACCAAGGCCGCATTCTGCTGTGTCACCTGGTCCATTTCGGTCACCGTATGGTTGACTTGTTCGATACCCGACGTTTGCTCCTGCGTGGCCGCCGAAATTTCGCTGACGATCGACGCCACCTGTTCGGCAGATTGCACGATCGACTCGATCGCCGCTCCCACGTGACTGACCTGCCGGCTTCCATGATTGACCTTTTCGACAGACTCGTGGATCAGCTGCGAAATCTCTTTCGCTGCCTGAGCCGAACGCTGCGCCAGCGCACGCACTTCACCCGCCACGACCGCAAAGCCACGCCCTTGGTCACCCGCGCGAGCCGCTTCGACCGCCGCATTCAACGCGAGAATATTGGTCTGGAAGGCGATGCCATCAATCGTACTGATGATGTCAGCCACCTTGCGCGACGACTGCTCGATCTCACTCATGGTGCCAATCATGGCTTTTACCGCCACGCCGCCATCGCGCGCTCTGGCCGCGGAATCCGTCGACAATCGACTGGCCTGAGTGGCATTGTCAGAAGTCACTCTGACCGTCGAAGTCAACTCTTCCATCGCCGCCGCAGCCTCTTCTAGATTGGCCGCCTGCTGCTCGGTCCGATCCGAAAGATCGGCATTGCCGCTGGCAATTTCGGCAGCCGCATTATCGATGGATTCGACCGCACGCTGAATGTCTCCAACCGCAGCGGACAGATACTCCGAGGTGCGGTTGACATCATCGCGCAGCTGCGCGAACGCACCGGACAGCGTTGCCTGTGACCGTGCCGACAGATCCCCTTCGGCCAGGGCGCTCATCACGTCCTGAACTTCACCCACCGCGGTTGCTACCGTGCCGAGCAGCGAGTTGATGCCGCGTGAAACCTCCGCCATGCGCGGATCGTCTTCCGGCACCGGCATCCGCACGCCGAGGTCGCCTGCGGCTGCTGCCTGAACCACGCGTCCCAATTGAAACTGGATTTCCACGTCAGTGGTTTTGTCCGCCCACTCCAGAGCAGTGCCAATTCGCCCACCATCCGCGTCGAAAATGGGGCTGGCGGTCAGCGCGAAGTGCGCCCGCCCTACCTGGATCGACGCCCGGTGCGGGCGTTCCAAGCCAAGGACCAGACGCCGGTTGTGGCTGGGATCGGCATGAAAAATATCAAAAGGCTGCCCGAGCACCCGATCCGCAGAGAAGTCCTTCAGACGCGTTCGAATCTCCGCTTCAGCTTGATGCAAGATGCTGTTGACGGACGTATTCATGTAAATAATGCGCGCGTCGACATCGGCAATCATCATGCCCACAGACGCGATGTCGAGGGCAGAACGCACGCGGGCATTTTCAGCGGCCAACTCTCGTTCGTGCTCTAGTGTGTCTCGCAGCTTGTCCTGCATGCGCTGTAGGGCCGAGAGCAACTGCCCGCTTTCATCCTGTCGATCAATGCGTATTGCGTTGTCGAGTCGGCCATCCGCGATTCGCGAGGCCAGTCGCACTGAAAATTGCAGCGTCCCGACAATCTGGCGCCCACGCCGCCACAGCAACCCACCGATCAGCAGGATCATGGCGCTGGCAATACCCACGGTCACCCACAGGCGGAACGCCACGGCGTCTCGTTGCCCTTGGGAGAGCACTTGTAACTGCATGATGCCCGTATTCGTCAGTGTGAACTGCGCATCCAGTGCCGTGCTGAAGGTCGAAAACCACGCTTCCGCGCCTCCTGGCTGACCTGCATCGGCAAGCTGCGCCGATCCCAACTGAAGCGCCGCTTGGATTTGTGTATTCGCCGCTTGACGTGGACCATCCATCGCCGCTTTGATCGAGTCGTTGAGTTCCGAAGCCTTATCCAGCTCCCGTACCTGGCGACGCCACGAGGCCGCTGACACCTGCATCTCGGCCGCCACCTGCAACAGGCTCTCTCTATCCACGCGTGCCGGATCCGAATCGCCCGACAAGATCAGCGCGGCGCCAAGTCCGCGCGCCCGCGCCAAGGCCTCTGACGTATGGGCGCTTTCGACCAGGACGGCATTCATCAAGTGATAGCTGTCGATGTACGGCGTATAGACGTAGGCCGAGGCATCACGCAATTGATCCAGCAGGGTCATTTGTTGGTCGATCCACAGGCTATGCGCGTCGAATACCTGCCGCGACTCGGTTAACACTGCGGTTTGTAGCTTCTGCCAGTCAGACTGCAGCGCAGACACCTGCGCCGAAAGGTCGTCAAATTCGGCATTCGTGACCTCGGCCTGCAACTGTTGCAAGGCGGCATTGACGTCGCCCAAGGCCTGATTTCGCCGCGCGTCGAGCGTTGTGTCACCTGCCGCCACGCGCGTACTCAAGCCACGCAATACCTGACTGGCATGAATCAATTGCGTCGTGGTCTGCAACGCCGGAATGCCCAGCAACTCATGCTCCGACACGCGGACCTGTGACCGCAGCACATCAATGACCGACCATGACGGAATGATGACTGCCAGTAGAGACAGCACGCCCACAAACGCCAATTTGCTGGCAATCGAGGCATTCGAAAAGCGACGAATAGGCACGGTGCGTCCCCCCAAAAGGACGAAGTAAAGGGCGCGGCGCTCCCGGGATGTGCCTTCCGCAACGCATCGATCCGCAAAGACGGCGAGATCAAAGAGCACCTGCAACCGCTTGCAACTCTTGCGCCAAAACCCGGCACTGATCACGCCCTCACTGTGCTGTCGATCACATAGCCAAACGCCTGGGCAACAGCATTGGACGAAGGTCGTACCAGGCGCGTGTCGGGCTTGTGGCACCGAAAGTGAAAATCCGTTTGCGCGAGACCAGTTTTTGTCGGGGTCGCAGGCCCATTGTGGTCTATGGGCCAAGATGTCAGCGAAATGTGGCCCCTCGGGGTGGGTTTGCAGCCGCGCAACCAACGCCCGAAAGCGCCCAGCCCTCAGCCAGAGGCGTGCTCAACCACCCAACGGCGCAAACGCGCCGACGTCGCGAGCAGGGAAAAGGCTTGCCCACGCAGTAACGATGGAAGGATCTGCGGGGCCGTGTAGACCCGCTCGATCGCATCATAGGTGTGCGCTGCCCACCAGCTCTCGCTGCGTCGGCGACGTGCATAGCGCGCCAGTCCGCGGGGACTCGGCACAGCAAGCTGCTGGCTGAGGGCGTGGCGCACGCATTCCAACCACTCGGCGACGTCCGCCAATCCCAGATTGACCCCTTGTCCGGCCAGCGGATGCACGGCATGGGCGGCATCGCCCATCAGCACCAAGGGTCCGTCCACCATCTGTTCCGCGACTTGCATACGCAGTGCAAAACCAACCCGTTCCGAGCATAGGCGAAGACGCCCCAAGCGAGCATCGAAAGCGCGCTCAAGCGCGATCTCAAACGCTTCGGCAGGCATCGCGCAGACGCGCGTCGCTTCCGGCGCGGGCAAGGTCCAGACGATCGAACACTGGCCGTCGCCAAAGGGCAGAAATGCCAAGGGACCAGTGGGAAGAAAACGCTGCCAGGCGGTTTCCGCATGTGCCAACTCAGTCTGCACGAAACACACGACGCCCTGCTGCGCATAGTCGCGCCCCTGCGTTCCGATGCCCTGTGCACGCCGGAGGGGTGAATTGGCACCCTCGGCCGACACGACCAATTGCGTGCTGAGCGTCGTGCCGTCGCTCAACAAAAGCCGTGTTTGTCGCGCAGCGTTGTCCGTATCAATGCCTTCGGCGCTGATTCCAACACGAAGCCGAACACTCGATGCCTGCAGTGCACTCCAGAGCACATCGAGAAGCAATCGACTTTCCACGATATGGCCCAGCAGATCGCGCCCGGACTCGTGGGCAGACAGGCGCATCGGTCGTCCGGCGACCGCATCCCAAACTTCCATGTGTCGATAGGCTTGGGCGCGTCGCGACTGAATCGGCGACCAGACGTCGAGGCGTTCCAGAAGGGCCTGCGACGCCGGTGAAATCGCATAGACGCGCAGATCCGGCGCACGCTCGGCATCCCATGGCTCGGGTCGGCGCGGTTCGACCAATTGCACCGACATGCCTTGTTTCGCCATGCCCAAGGCAGCCGCAGCACCGACAATGCCGCCACCAACCACCACCACATCGCTGATGTCGGCTCGTCCACGTCGACTCATTGCGCACGCTCCTGAAGAATGCGGGGCAAGCGACCTGCCAAGCCCATCGCTTGTTCGGCCAAGCGGCGCTTGGCTAACGGCGACGCCTCCAACAGCATCATGCCCGCCGCACGCAATACGCGTACCGGCCAAGCCTGTCTCACGAACAAGCGTGCCATGCCATCGCTGAAGTCCAAGGTGCGCTGTCGGTCCTCGACTCGGGCTGCGACATAGCGTTGCAGCATGCCAGCGTCGCCGGGATCCGCCTGAGCCTGCCGTGCGTGCTGTTCGCCCAACAACTGCGCCATCCACAAGGCATCACGCAAGCCGAGATTGAAACCCTGCGCGCCGATCGGATGCAGCGTCTGCGCAGCATTGCCCAACAGCGCAAATCGGGGCGCGACAAGCTGCTTGGCAACGCGCAGACGCATGGCGTAAGCGGAGCGTTTTCCCACACGCGTGAATCGTCCTGCGCGCCAGCCGAAGCGCTGCTGGAACAGGGCCAGATAGGCGTCATCCGACAGCGCCGTGACCGCTTCGGCGTCGGTCGATGCCACTGCCATGACGCTGCCGAAGCGGTCATGGGCCATCGGAAGCAGAGCCACCGGCCCATGCTCAGTAAAACGTTCCCACGCACATTGTTGATGCGCGCGTGATGCCTGCAGCACGCTGACAAACAAGTGCTGTGCATAGTCATGCACCGTTTCATCGATTCCCATCGCCTGACGCAGGGGCGAGTCACTGCCATCTGCAGCGAGCAGCAGGCGCGCTTCCACGGTAAAAGCCCCCTGAGGACGCTGTACCTGCAGCCGAACGTCCTCCATCCCCGCACTGGCCGAACACACTTTGGCAGGTGACCAGACCGCCACGTCGGTGCACTGCTGCACGCGACGACGCAGCGCATGGCCCAGTTCGCGCGCGACCACCACGCCACCGAAGCGATCCACCGGGTGCTCGGCCGCAGACAAATGCACATTCCCCGGTTCGCCGGCGCGACTCACATGGATCGCGTTGATTGACTCCGGCGGGGTGTCCAGCAACGGCAGCACCTGCAAGCGCTGCAATGCCAGCAAGCTCGCACGTGACAAGGCCAGATTGCGGTCATCGAAACCGGGCGGCGCCAGCTCGGGCGAGTGTTGTTCGATCAGACCAATCGACCAGCCCGAGCCGCTCAGCGCAATCGCCAGGCTACAGCCAACAAGACCGCCACCGACAATGACCACATCGAATCGCGCCAACTCCGGTTCCTGCATCGGTCGAGTCCTACATACCAATTCTTTTGAAGTGATCGGCTATGCTACCGGGAAGATCGCCCGTGGATGGCGAGCAGATGTGAGTACCTCTCCGATGAATACCCCCGTTCGACCGTTTTCACCGCAACTTGCCATACTGATTGGCTTTGTATTGGCAGCTGCGTTGGCGCGCTTGTTGCCCCATGCTTGGAACTTCACCCCGGTTGAAGCGGTGGCACTGTTTGGCGGTGCCTACTTCAGCCAGCGCTGGGCCGCCTTCCTGATCCCGCTGGGCGCACTCCTGCTGAGCGATCTCTGGCTGGGTTTCTACACCCTGATGCCAGTGGTGTATGCCTGCATCGCCCTTTCGGTGCTGATCGGAATGACGTTACGCGGCCGCGTTGGTGTGCGAAACGTCGCGGTCGCCGGTCTCGCTAGCGTGTTGCTGTTTTTCGTGATCACCAACTTCGCGGTTTGGTGGTTCGCTGACCCCTTGATCAGTCATCCGGCCTGCCAGATCGGTCTGACCGAGTGCTATGTGGCAGCGCTGCCGTTTCTGAAGTCGCAATTGCTTGGGACGGCGGTATGGTCAGTGCTGCTGTTCGGTGGCTTCGAGTGGCTACGCCATCAGGTCCCCGCGCTGCGTCAAACCCAGACAGCCTGAGCCAGACCCATGGGCAATCGACTCACACGTATCTACACCCGTACCGGCGATGACGGCAGCACCGGACTGGGCGACGGCAGTCGGGTTTCCAAGGACTCAGCGCGGGTTACTGCTTACGGCACGGTAGACGAACTGAACTCGCAGATCGGCGTGGTTTTGGCGCACACGTTGCCCGACACGGTGCAAATTGCGCTGATCAAGATTCAGCATCAACTATTCGATCTGGGCGGTGAGCTTTGCATTCCCGGCCATGCGGCAATTCATGACGCCGACATCGAGGGCTTGGAGCATGTTCTGGACGCACTCAACGCCGATTTGCCTGCCCTGAAGGATTTCATCCTGCCGGGCGGTAGCGCCTCTGCCGCCCATTGCCACGTCGCACGCACCGTCTGTCGTCGTGCCGAGCGCGAAGTCGTTACGTTGTCGCATCACGATGCCGTTCGCCCTCAGGCGGTGCGTTTTCTCAATCGCTTGTCCGACTTGCTGTTCGTGATGGCACGGGTGCTGGCACGCGCCGATGGTGCCGGCGAAGTCCTTTGGAACCACACCCGCAGGCATGCCTGATGCTGCTGTTCACTCATCCCGTTTGCATCCGTCACAGCGCTGGCCCCGGCCACCCGGAGTCACCGCAGCGATTGGCCACCGTATTGCAGGCACTGCACGAGCTTGACGATCTGGAACTCGAGTGGCGCGAAGCCCCTCGTGCACAACGCGAGCAGCTGTTGCGCGTGCATACCCCCGAGTTGGTTTCGCGCATTGTCGATGCGGCCATCGAACACCAGGACCGGATTGACGCCGATACGGCCATGAATGCCGACTCGCCCGAGGCGGCGCGGCACGCTGCAGGCGCGGTGGTGGCCGCGGTCGATGCCGTGCTTGGCGAGTCATCAAAAGTGGCTTTCTGTGCGGTGCGTCCA
Source organism: Lysobacterales bacterium (assembly GCA_016718605.1). Taxonomy (GTDB): domain Bacteria; phylum Pseudomonadota; class Gammaproteobacteria; order Xanthomonadales; family Xanthomonadaceae; genus Aquimonas. The sequence continues at coordinate 612,297 of JADKCY010000002.1, forward strand.
CCTGGCCATCACGCGACACGCGATACCGCCATGGGTTTCTGTTTGTTCAATTCCGTCGCCGTCGGTGCTGCCCATGCGCTGGCGAAACACGGTCTGCAGCGCGTCGCGATCGTCGATTTCGATGTTCACCATGGCAATGGCACACAAGACATTTTCCAGAATGACCCGCGCGTTCTGTACGTCTCCAGCCATCAGGCACCGCTCTATCCGCATACCGGTCACGCGCATGAAACTGGCGTCGACAATCTGCTGAACCTGCCGCTTGCCGAGGGGGCAGCAGGCGATCGAATTCAGGAAATCTATCGGACCCGAGCCTTGCCAACCTTGCGTGCCTTCCGCCCGCAATTGTTGTTCATTTCCGCTGGATTTGATGCGCACCATCTCGATCCGCTGGCCGGTTTGAATCTTGAAGCGGAGGATTTCATCTGGCTAACCCAGGAACTGATGAAGGTTGCCGATGAATGCTGTGAGGGGCGCATCGTGTCGGTACTCGAAGGTGGCTATAGCTTGGCAGCACTACGCGAGTGCAGCATTGCGCATGTGGCAGCGCTCGCAGGGATGCTGGATTGAGCGAGGCACTAGATCCGCGCGCAGAACTCGGATTGCGCTGGTCGATCGCTACCCTTGGTCGATCCGCACTGCAACTGCAAGCGGCGTCCACCGATGCCAGTGCGCGACGGTATCTTCCCCTGCTCGGCGCGGAGGCTCCGTTGCTGTTGATGGACTCGCCACCAGAACAGGTGCCGTTGCGGCCTTGGCTTCACATCAGTGATGTGTTGCGAACGCACGGACTGCGCGTGCCGCAGGTCATCGCCACCGACCCAGCGCAGGGGTTTGCATTGATCGAACACCTGGGCGATCGCGTGTTGCTCAGCGAGTTAATCGACGCCCAGCAGCGCAAGGACATGCACACGGTCGACGCGCACTATCAGCACGCGATGGACACGATCTTCTCTCTGCAGTCACGCATCGCTCCTGAATGCGTTCCGGATTACGATGCTGTCAGGCTCAGCATGGAACTCGAGTTGATGCCGACTTGGTTCTTGCAAAGACATCTCGGCATGACACTGAGTGGCGCGGACCGGCAGACGCTGGAGGGCAGCTTCCATCGCCTAATCGACAGCGCACTCTGCCAACCACAGGTCTTTGTGCACCGGGATTTTCACGCGCGCAATCTCATTCCGACCGATGATGGCTTGGCATTGATTGATTTCCAGGACGCGTTGCGCGGCGCGTTCACCTACGACCTGGTCTCGCTTCTGCGTGACTGCTATGTGCGTTGGCCGGTACAGAACGTTCACGCTTGGGCCGAGTCATTCCGGCTGAAATGGCTGCGTTCCGGACGAATTGCCGATGAACCCGCAGATTTTCATCGTGCGTTTGACTGGATGGGCCTGCAGCGCCACCTCAAGGTGTTGGGTATTTTTTGCCGACTGCATTATCGCGATGGCAAGGCGAGCTACCTGAAAGACCTGCCCCGCGTCCTCGGCTATGTGCTAGAGGTCACCGAAAGCTGGCCGGAGTTCGCCGCACTGCATGCGCTTATGCTTCGCGCCACTGCACGGGTCGATCTGACCGCGGCGCGTCAACCATGAGCGGGAATCTGCTTGATAGTGCAATCATCTTGGCTGCAGGCCGTGGCGAACGCATGCGGCCTCTGACTACACACACACCGAAACCTTTGCTCACCTGCGGCGGAAAGCGGCTGATTGAATGGCACTTAGTGTCGCTCGCGCGCGCGGGATTCGAGCGCGTGGTGATCAACACCAGTCATCTCTCGGAGCAGTTTGCCCCGGCACTTGGCGATGGCTCACGCTGGGGTTTGAAGATCTACTACAGCCAAGAAGGCAGCATCCCGCTGGAAACCGGCGGTGGTATCTATCACGCACTGCCATTGCTGCAGCGCGAGCAATTTCTGGTGGTGAACGGCGATGTGTTTTGCGATGTTGATTTCAGCGCCTGGCGTTCCCCGATTACGGGCATGGCGAAACTGCTGCTGGTTGACAATCCCAGCCAGCACCCACACGGCGACTTTTCACTCTGCGATACGGGACTGGTAACGGACGATGGTCACGACAAATTGACCTTTGCCGGTATTGGAAGCTATCGCTCGGCGCTTTGGCAGAATTGGCGCACGGTCATTCCGGAAAACGATGGCACGCGATCCGCTTCGCCTCGTTTTCCGCTGGCACCGCTGCTGCGGCACGCGATGGGTCAAGGGTTGGTGTTTGGGGTGCACCACCGCGGCCAATGGCACGACATCGGCACACCGGAACGACTAGCGGCGCTGGATACCCAAATGCAAACGCCTCATCAGGAAAGCTCCTGACGAGGCGTTGAATGCCGCAAACGATGTCCTTGAGCGTGCGGCCGAGCAGGAATTCACCTCGTGCACTGACCGCTTTGCCACTGCCCACCAGACACCACGCGGCGGATCAAGCCTTCTTCTTGGCTGCAGCTTTTTTGGCTACCGGTGCCTTGACGGTCACCGCAACCTTCGGCGCGATCACCGATGAACTGTGACTACGAGAATTGCCGTAGCTACCCTTGTAGATTTTGCCTTTACGTGTGCGGCTATCACCCTTGCCCATGTGCTACTCCCAATGTCGGCTGACTCAAATACGGCCGCCAAGGTTAGCAGGTCGCTGCGCGCACGCAAATCACACAGCGGTTCGCCGGTTCAATGCCGGCAACTGGCATCGTGAACGTGACCATGCGAAAGACGCAAATTGATCAAGTGCGCCAGCGCAACCAGCGTGCCACCTGCGGTCATGCCAACAGCATGCGGAATCACATCATGGTGCCAAGGACCGAAGGTCGACAGCCACACCAGTGCTAAGCCTGGCAGCAATACCCCGAGAGCGCGAAACGCACGATGTCGACGATAGCCCATCAACAAACTGCCGGAAGCCCAGAGCGTGGCAAAGATCACAAAGCCTTGTTCGACAGACTCGGAAGCCAACCAAGTCAAGCCAAGCGAAGGCAGCAGTGCCAACAAGAAAGGCCAGCTCGCGCAATGCACAGCGCAGGCAATTGACGCAGCTGCACCAAGCTGATCAACACGCTTCGGGAGGTCGACGCTCATGTCATCGGCATCTTGGACAACCTCAGGAATGATCATAGCCATCGGTGCCTTCCAGAATATTTGCAACAGTGTAACATAACAACTCTTACCGGCTTGGCACGCTGTTAAGTCGCGACCGACATGCATCCCTAAGCGCTCGGGGAGCGCAACGAATCACGTCGACAACCGCACCCGTGTCGAAACGTTATAACAACCCATTGAGAAGCCCATGAAGCGATCCACTCTTACCCTTGCGATCATATCCACCTTCGCCTTCCCTGCTGCCCAAGCGCAGGACCACGATAGTGAACGCGCTCGCACGCTCGACACCCTTATCGTTACTGCGTCCCCACTACGCCAGAACGCCGAAGATATTCTGCAGCCAGTGAGTATCCTGAGCGGCGAAAAGCTGGACGCACGAAAGCAAGCGACGCTCGGCCGCACCTTGGCCAATGAAGTCGGCGTGCAAAGCAGCTACTTCGGCCCCGGCGTTGGGCGACCGATCATCCGCGGACAAGATGGCGCGCGCGTTCAGGTGCTCAGTGAAGGTCTCGCAACGGGCGATGTGTCGGCAGTGAGCGTCGATCATGCCTTGAGCATTGAGCCTTTCTTGGCCGACCAGATTGAAGTCCTACGCGGACCGGCGACCCTGCTCTACGGCAGTGGTGCGATTGGTGGAGCAGTCAATGTGGTCGATGGACGGATTGCCGAAAGCCTACCGGACCAGCCACTCAGCGGACGCGCTGAAGCGCGTATCGCCAGCGGCAATGATGAACGCAGCGCGATGGGGCGACTCGATGCGCAAACGGGCAACTTCGTCCTGCATGTCGATGTACTGAGCCGTAAGACGCACGATTACGACATTCCGGGATACGCCGAGTCCACTGAGCTGCGCGCTGAGGAGGAGGCCGAAGCAGGCGAACATGAACATGAGGAAGAGACCTTCGGAACGCTCCCGAACAGCGCACTGGAAACCCAAGCTGGCGCTGTGGGCTTGAGTTGGATTGGAGAGCGCGGCTTCCTTGGTGCCAGTTTTAGCCGCTATGACACCCTCTATGGCGTACCAGGCCATCAGCACGTCGAGCACAGCCACGGCGATGAAGGTGGCGAGGAAGATGAACACGAGGAGGCGCCCGTATCCATCGATCTTGACCAGGGCCGGCATGAGCTTCGCGCCGGAATCACGGAATTGGGGTTCGTCGAATCCTTACGCTTCAAGTTCGCCGGCACGGACTATCAGCATCTCGAGCTTGAGGGCGACGAAATCGGTACTCGGTTCGACAACCAGAGCCGAGAAGCGCGACTGGAGGCGGTCCACGCACCGCTGCTTGGTTTCCTTGGAGCTTTGGGCCTGCAGTGGTCTGATCGCGAGTTCGATGCCATCGGTGAAGAGGCCTTTGTGCCCAGCACCGAGACCCGCGACCAGGGTCTGTTTTGGACAGGAGAGCAGGCCTTTGGTGCCTTCAAGGTCGATCTGGGTCTACGGGCTGACAACAACGACATTCAGACCATCCCGCAGGAGTTGGCGCCGAACCGCTGGATCGCCCGCGACTTTGACACTCGAAGCGCCTCCATGGCATTCAAATGGAACGCCTCAGAAGCCCTGCATTTCACCCTTGGCCTCGACACCGCCCAGCGAGCCCCCACCGCCGAAGAGTTGTATTCAAACGGTCTCCATGTCGCCACTGGGGTGCTGGAAATCGGCACCGATACGCTGAAGAAGGAAATTGCCAACCAGATCGAACTTGGCCTGCATTGGCATGGCGAGCGCCTACGTGCCAGTGCCAATGTATTCAGCACCTGGATGGACAACTACATCTATCTGAGCCAGCTCGAAAGCCTGACCGAACCTGGCGCCACACTTACCGATGGCGGCATTCCAATCGCACTATGGAGTCAAGCGGACGCGCGTTTCACCGGCATCGAATTGGAAGCGGCATTTGCGCTGCTAGATAACGCTAGCGGCGAGTGGGACATGCGTGTGTTTGCTGATGGCGTGAACGCCACGCTGCAAGGTGAGGGCACACGCGAGATGGCCGTTGTTGTGTTTCATGAAGTACACACACATGGTCATCAAGGCCTACAGACATTGGAAGGCAACTTGCCACGGATTGCGCCGATGCGCTTTGGCGTGGACCTCGATTGGCGCAGAAACGCATGGCGCGCATCATTAAGTGCCGTCAACTATCGTGCACAGAACGACGTGGCATCGTTCGAGACGCCATCGGACGGCTACGTCTTGGTGGATGCACATCTGGCCTGGCACCATGACAGCGCTAGCGGTCTCGGCATCGAATGGTTCGTGGATGCGCAGAACTTGCTCGATGAAGAAGCACGTCAGCACACCTCATTCCTCAAGGACCGTGCGCCATTGCCGGGCCGCATTCTTGGCACCGGCATCCGCGTGTTCTTCTGATCATGCGCATGTCACCCCTCTGCGAACCCTGTCAGCATTGCGCAGCGTCCGCAGAGGGCCATTGATTACGCAAATGCCGGATTGTGGATCAACGACGGCGAACCTCGCCCGACAGCCTCCTGACAGGGTGTTTAGGAACACTCTGTTGATGCGCGGCACAGATGTCGGGTTTGCAAATCAATCGCGTGAGCGACCGACGCATCGGGAGAGGCCGGACATGTGCCGGACCCACGATCTTGAAAAAGTGCGGGAAAGCACTTTCTCAACAGTCTCCCGATTTCTCAACACACCACTTGATGCTGTCGCATGTTCTATTCGAATTCGTCATCCAGCGTGTCATCCGCCGCTCGACCCACGCTACGATCAGAAGGTGCATCTTCTTCATAAGGCACGTCCTGCTGCGCGCCACTCTGCGCCGCATCCACCGCTCCACGCTCCGACGTTGCTTCGCCGATATGGAATACCGCATAGCCAGGCAGCACGACCTGATTCTGCGCCATGCCAATGACCTGCCCAGCCACATCCGAAGTCAGTTCAAACTCTTGATCCTGCAGCGGGTCCACCACGCGCCCCAGAAGCTGTCCTTTGACAACTCTCTCACCGAGTTTGACATCGCTGATCAACATCCCACCGGAGTCGGATCTCACCCAACGCGATTCATAAAAGAAAGGCTGCGGTTCCAGCCACTCTGGCGCATCCCGCACCATGCCCAGCTTGTGGATCAGGGTCAGGATCGCCTGAATGCCGGTGCCAATTTCTTCCGCTTGCAGCTGACCTGGCCCACCCACCTCGAACGTCACCGCAGGAATCCCTGCCTTGGCCGCGGCAACTCGCAGCATGCCTTTGCTGCCTTCGCTGTGCAGCACCGTGACAGCGCCGAAACCACGCGTGAATTCCAGCACGGCGGGCTCGCGCAAGTCTGCTCTGACCTGAGGAAGGTTGACGCGCTCGAAACTGCCAGTATGAAAATCCACCAGCGCATCGCAACGACGAATCACGTTCTCGAAAAAGCTGTCTGCAATGCGCGAGGCGATACTGCCGAAGCGTGAGCCGGGGAAAAACCGGTTCAAATCGCGCCGGTCCGGCAAATAGCGCGAGCCTCGTCCAAACCCAAAGAGATTGACAATTGGTACACTGACAATGGTTCCGGCCAATCGTTCGGGCGACACATCACGCGAAATACGTCGCACGATCTCAACCCCGTTCAACTCGTCGCCGTGAATACCTGCGGTAAGGCACAGTACTGGGCCAGGTCGATCACCATGCGTAACGATCACCGGGCTAAGTTGTTCACCGCCCGCGTATGCTTGGTTCGCGTTCCAAAGCAACCGACTCCGCGTTCCCGGCCTGACCGCGCCACCCAGCATGAGAAACGGCTCACCCAATGGCGGGCCAATGAACTCGATCCGGGTGGAATCTGCGCGTGGATCAATTAGCGGCGGCCCTGCCAACACTTGATGCGTGTCCACCTGCAGCGGCTGCGGCGCAGAGGGCCCCTCCATCGCCGCACTGGCCACCAACACGCGATAGCGTTGCTGGCGTTCCAGCGCGCGCGCGCGCGCATGAGCGCGTCGAACCAACTCACTTTGACTGGATTCGGGTGCGGTGGGGTTCGGCCAAGGACCGACCTGCGCGTCAAGGCCCCCCGCCATCAGCGACAGCACCACAAAAAAGCCTGCACGGCGTAAGCAGCCAACTTGGGGCTGCATCAGAGCTGTCCGTCTTGCGAGCAATTTGCGCACACCCCATGCACCTCCAAGGTCTGCGCTTGGGGCACAAAACCGAGAGCGTTTGCCTGTTGGATCAGCAATCGGGTGACTCCCTCGTCTTCCAACTCCACTGCAACTTGACAGCGATCGCAAATCAGGAAGGGCACAGAATGATGACTGCGCGGCTGATGGCAGCCGACGAAGGCATTGATCGATTCCAACTTGTGAATGAAGCCGTTGTCGAGCAAGAAGTCCAGGGCACGATAGACCGTGGGAGGTGCCACAGCACCCCGACCATCATGCATCATGTCGAGCAATGTATAGGCCTTCAGCGGCTTTCCTGCAGAGGCAATCAAGCGCAAAACGCGTTCGCGCAATGGCGTCAGACGCAAGCCCCGTTCGCTACAGACCTTGCCAACTTCTTGGATATAGGCCGTCGGCTCGTGTACGTGGTGCTCGGGGTGATGGCAGGCTTGCGATGGGTTGGCAGGCTTCATGGCTCGATCATAGCACCGCCATTCGCGGTGGCTTGGCACGATCCTTCAGATCACTCCGCAATGGCGTCCGGCTTGTCTCGCAACACACTGAGCTTGGGATCGCGAAACCATAGCTCGCCGCCACGTGTCAGTTGCATGGAGACCATCAACTCCAACGCCGAGACTTCGTTTGCGGCAGGAATACGGAAGCGCAAAGAACGGCGATGCCAATCACGCTCACCGACATCCATGCCTGGCCCCTGTTCAGTGACCAGATCGGTCTTCCCAAACAGGGCATTCGAGCCCGCACGAACCCCGCGCAACACCACCTGCAAATCAGTCTTGTCAAAAGGCTCTTCGCCATATTCATTGGTCAAGTGGGCTTTGACATCAACTGAAAACTCCACCAACTTGCCCTCCAACCCCGCCGTCGGAACGGTCTGTGAAAGCAAGCCCCAGACCTCTGGCCCAACGCGACGCAGCGTTGCCACGCCATCGCGCGCCGATAACTGGTAGGAGCCAGTCGTCGCATGCGCCGAGAGGAACCAGTTGGCAGGCTCACCGCTCGCCGCATCGAGGTTGGCGAACTGCGGATTCAAGAGGTAGTTGCGACCAGGCTTGCTGGGCGCGGCCATTTCGGGTTGCCCCGCCGCTGGCAACGCGTCGGTGGCATTACAGTCCATCGCCGGGCCAAGAACGCCCCAACACAGCAACCCGCCCAGCAAAACATGACCGATGCTCATTGATCTCACTCCAGAAATGCAGCGCGACTGTCAGCCTGTCCAGATTCCGCCCAATCGCCGGATTCTCTTCCAACCAATCACTTGTTGATGCGATCGAGTCGTGAGCACAACCTGCATGCCACGCGCCAGCAGGGTCTTCTTCGACAGCCTACCAATCCTATCCGAGATACTGCAGCGCCGCGTCAATACGTTGCATTGCACCCTGCTGTCCGCAAAGATAGATCGTGTGGTCAATCGACGGCGAAACGCCACCGCCGGTGAGCGCGACACGCATCGGCTGCGCAATTTTGCCGATGCCCACACCGAGTTCCTCGGCCGCTTCCTGCAGGGCCTGATGCACCGCTTCGGGAGACCACGATTGCAATGCCCGAAGTCGCGCGCCCACCGCCTCGACTACGGTCTTGCCCGGGCGCAGGTTTTTTTCTACCGCAACCTCGTCCCAGTGGCTGACCGGGGCATACCAGAGGGCCGCACGTTCGGCCATTTCCTTGAGCGTTTTGACCCGATCCCTGAGTGCGACGACCAGATCGGCAAGCCGCGGACCATGCGCTTCGTCCAGACCTTGTGCCTGCATATGCCAGCGCAGATGCCCTGCCACCGCTTCCGGATCATCGGTCTTCAGGTAATGCTGGTTCAACCAGGCCAGCTTGTCGTAGTCGAAGCGCGACGCGGCGCGATTAACGTTGCCAACATTGAAGGCCTGAATCATCTCCTCAATCGAGAAAATTTCCTGATCACCATGCGACCAACCCAACCGCACGATGTAGTTCAGCAAGGCATGCGGCAGATAGCCATCGTCACGATACTGCATGACATTGACTGCGCCATGCCGCTTCGACAGCTTGGCCCCATCAGCGCCATGGATCATCGGCAAATGGGCAAAGGTCGGGATTGCCGCACCTAAGGCTTCGTAGATGTTGATCTGGCGTGGCGTATTGTTGATGTGGTCATCGCCACGAATGACCTCCGTGATACGCATGTCGATGTCATCGACGACGACCGCAAAGTTGTAGGTCGGGTGGTCATCCGAGCGCCAGATGATCAGGTCATCCAATTCCTCGTTGCTCCACTCGATTGGGCCGCGCACCATGTCGTTGAAGACCACGCTGCCCGTAAGCGGATTGCGAAACCGGATCACGCGATGGGGATCATCACGCAGAGGTTCATTGCGATCACGGTAGTAGCCGTTGTAACGCGGCTTGCGACCTTCGGCCATCGCCTGCTCGCGCATCGCTTCGATTTCTTCCTTGCTTTCATAGGCGTAGTAGGCTTTGCCTGCCGCCACGAGCGCGAGCGCCACCGCACGATAGCGATCCATACGATGGGTTTGGAAGATCGGGCCTTCCTGATAGTTCAGACCCAACCAGTCCATCGCATCGAGGATGGCTTGCACAGCCTCGTCCGTACTGCGTTCGCGATCTGTGTCTTCGATGCGCAGAACGAAGTCGCCGCCGCGACGCTTGGCTTCCAGCCAGCAGTACAGCGCGGTTCGCGCGCCGCCAATGTGGAGGAATCCGGTAGGGCTTGGCGCAAAACGCGTACGGCAGGTCATGGCAGGCACGGCAACAGTAAGGGGCGCGGATTGTAGCGCAGGGCCTGTTGATGAGCAGGACTGAGGAACAGGCGCTGTCGCGTGGCAACGCCGCGAACACCCGGCAATGAACTTCCGCTTGCGTACTCGGTCACAACGCCCCCGAGTCGCGCATGTGGGCGATGGAATGCCTACAATCGCGCTCCTGCAACCACCCGATTGGAGAACCTCATGTTGCGTCACCTGACACTTGGTCTGAGCCTGTTTGCTGCGTTCGTCGCCTGTGCTGATGCGCAAACCGAAGCACCCGTCGCGCCTGCCACCAGCGCCAGTGAGGTTGCTCTACCCGCGAATCCGCGCGTTGCGCTGACCACCAGCCTTGGGCAAATCGTCATTGAAGTCGATCCCGTGAAGGCGCCGAAGTCCGCCGAGAACTTTCTCACCTACGTCAAGGACGGTCATTACGCCGGAACGATCTTCCATCGCGTGATTGACAACTTCATGGTTCAGGGTGGCGGCTTTACCGCTGACCTGCAGCTCAAGCCGACCCGACCGGCCATCGAAAATGAAGCCAACAATGGCTTGTCCAATTTGCGTGGCACGGTCTCCATGGCGCGCACCAACGAGCCACATTCGGCCACCGCGCAGTTCTTCATCAACGTCGTCGACAACCCACGCTTGGACTTCGTCTCCGAGCAGAACGGACTATGGGGCTACGCCGTGTTTGGCAAAGTCGTCGAAGGCATGGACGTGATCGATAAGATCCGCGCACTGGAAACTGGCGCACAAGGTCCTCTGCCACGCGATGTTCCGAAGCAAGCCGTCGTGATCGAGAAAGCCGAAGTTCTGCCCTCAGTAAAGCCAGCGACTGCAGGCTGAACCAATGTCACACGACCCTTTGATCGCTGCCTCCGCCTTCGAAGGGTCGTTGCAATGGCCGCAACAGATGCGCCCCCTGCCGAGCAGTCTTTGAGCCGATGGATCTCTTCGTCTCCGACTTGCACCTTGCAGAAGATCGCCCGGACATCAGCGCCCGATTTGAAGCGTTTCTGCACCATCAGGCCCCGGAAGCACGACGACTATTCATTTTGGGTGATCTATTCGAGGCTTGGCTCGGCGATGATGACGAGACACCGCTTGCGGCGTGGGTCGCGTCCGCCCTTCATAGTCTGTCGCAACAGGGCGTTGCGCTTTTTTTCATGCGCGGCAATCGGGATTTCCTGCTGGGCTGCGACTATGCCACGCGCTGCCACATGCGTTTGCTGCCCGACCCTTGCGTGATGACGGTGCAGTCGGCACCTACCCTGCTGATGCATGGCGACCTATTGTGTACTGACGATCTTGCCTATCAGGCATTTCGACGGCAGACCCGGGATAGCGCATGGCAAGCCCAATTTCTGGGCCTGCCTTTGAACGCGCGGCGCACTTTTGCCGAAAAGGCGCGCGAAACCAGCAAGTCCTACCAAAGCCAAGTGGCCAACAGCATCACCGACGTGAATCCAGAATCCGTTCGCCGCACACTGCAGCAGTTTGGCGTTGATCGTCTAATTCACGGCCATACCCATCGTCCCGCTCGACACTTGACTGCACTTTCCGATGGGCGGCAAGCCGAACGCATCGTGCTGGGCGATTGGTACCACCAGCGCAGCCAACTTGCGGTAAGCCGCGATGGCATTGCACTACTGCCAAGCTGACACGCCAACGCACGCCTGCGTCGCCTTCGTGTTTTCCGCTCTGTTATCCTCTTCCATACGCAGGAGAATGGTCATGCCCAAGATGTGGTTCCACTGGCGATTTCGTACCTTGTTGGCAATGTCGTTGATCGCCCTGTCGGGCCTGCTACTGAGCGCATGCCAATCCGGACCAAAGGTGAGGATTTTTCCACCGAGCGCCAGTCTGCAGGAACTGCGGGTAGCAACGAATGGCGACTGGGTCCTGCAGCTGAGACTGCAAAACTACAGTACCGTCGGGATGCGCCTGCAACTGCAGACCGCCGAATTGGGTGTCGACGCACTGCCGCCCATGGACCTGCCCTCCTCCGAAGCGCTGTTGGTTTCGACCGGATCGACAGAAATTCTCGAACTGACGCTGACGCCGGATGCCGCTTCCCGGCAACGCATTGCGGAAGCATTGCAATCGCGCAAGGGCGTCGGTTATCGGCTGAGCGGCGAAATCCGTTCGCTCGAACCGCGTGAACGACGCGATCCCTTCGAGTTCAGCAGTTCGCTCACCCCTATGCCTGGGCTTGCGGGCGTCCTGCGCTGAGATTCACGTCGCGCCAATGACCAGATAAGGAAGTTCGCCCATGATTGCCTACCGTGCTCCCCTGCAGGACTTGCGATTCGCCCTCCACGACGTGCTGAATCTGCAGGGGCATTGCGCGAAGCTTCCGATTGGCGACGCCTGCAATCGAGAAGTCAGCGATGCAATCCTCGATGAAGCTGCACGCTTTGCCGAGCAGGTACTGGCGCCCCTCAATGCCAGCGGAGATGCCGAAGGCTGTCATTTCGATGCATCTACGGGCGAGGTTCGGACACCGCAGGGCTTCAAGCAAGCCTTCGCGCAATTTGCCGAGAACGGCTGGAGCGGGCTGACCGCTGCGGAAGAGGACGGCGGCCAGGGCTTACCCGAAGTGCTGGGCGCAGTCTTCAAGGAACTGGTCGATTCCGCCAACCTGTCCTGGGGTAACTACCCACTGCTGTCGCATGGAGCCGTCAATGCCATCAAGCATCATGGCGAAGCATGGCAACAGCAGGTCTTCCTGCGCCCCATCGTCGAAGGCCGCTGGACCGGCACCATGTGCCTCACCGAACCGCACTGCGGGTCCGATCTCGGTCTGCTGAAAACCCGTGCGGAGCCGATGGACGACGGTCGATTCGCCATCTTCGGAACCAAAATTTTCATCACTGGCGGCGATCACGATCTGTCCGAGAACATTGTTCATTTGGTCCTCGCCCGTTTACCGGATGCGCCTGCCGGAACTCGCGGCATCTCGATGTTCGTCGTCCCCAAGTACAAGGTCTCAATAGACGGCGTCATCGGCGCGCGCAACAGCGTTCGCGCCGGATCGATCGAACACAAGATGGGCATCCACGCCTCAGCCACCTGCGTGATGAACTTCGACGGCGCCGAAGGCTGGCTGATCGGCGCACCGCACAAGGGTCTGGCGGCCATGTTCACCATGATGAATGCTGCGCGGCTCGGCGTCGGCATTCAGGGTTTGGGCCTGATCGAACGCGCCTATCAAAGCGCCCTGAGTTACAGCCGGGATCGCCTGCAGATGCGTTCCTTGAGTGGCGTTAAAGCCCCCGACAAGGCAGCCGATCCCTTGATCGTGCACCCCGACATCCGACGCATGCTGCTGACCTGCAAGTCCTTCGCCGAAGGTGGTCGCCTGATGACCCTGCATGCAGCCAGTCTGGTGGATCTGGTTGAACACGGTGACGAAAGCACCCGCGGCGAAGCCGACAGTTTACTTTCTTTCCTCACGCCGATCGTCAAAGGACTGCTGACCGAAGCCGCTTGCGAATGCACCTATCACGCACTGCAGTGCTTTGGTGGCCATGGCTACGTGCGCGAATGGGGCATGGAACAGCTCGCTCGTGACGCACGGATCACCACGATTTACGAAGGCACCACACAGATCCAAGCTCTTGATCTGCTGGGGCGCAAAGTCATTCAGCAGCAAGGCATCGGCTTTAAACAGTTCCTGGGCATGATCGTCGACTTCTGCTCACAGCACGCTCAAGTCGCCGAATTGGCCACCTTTGTTGCACCACTGGCGCAAGCTGCCCAAGACTGGCAACAACTGACCTTGGAGATTGCCCAGCGCATCCAGCGCGATCCAGAGGAGCTGGGCGCTGCTGCCGTGGACTACTTGTTTTATTCGGGTTATGTGACCCTCGCCTACTGGTGGGCGCGCAGCGTTGCCGCTGCGGACCGTTCAGACCTTGCAACCCGGCAAGCAAAACGTGCCACGGCACAGTTCTACTTCAAACGGATTCTGCCGCGATGCCACGCGCATGCCGGTGCAATTCGCGCGGGGGCCGAGAGCTTGATGACGCTGGACGCAGCGCTGTTCGATTGATCTGGCAGCCCAGATCCGATCGCAAGCGACGCGTAAAGCAAGGATTTCTGCACTGCGGCTTTTCAGCGAGGCCACGCTTGGGGTACAAAGCGTGGTCTCTCTCTCACTGTTGCGACAATGCACATCCAAGCTGGCGATACCGAAGTCTTCATCCGCGCTGCAGGAGCCGATGACGATGACTTCATCCTCGGATTGACTGACCGCTTCGTTGATTTTGATCTGCCCAAATGGCGCAAACGCACCAGCGTGATTGATGGCATTCGCCGCGACCTCATCAAACACTTGGAAGACCAGCCGCCCGGCTCATTCATGTTTGTCGCGGAAGATGACAGCAGTGGCCAACGATTGGGCTTCGTGCATTTGCAAACCGTGACCGATTTCTTCACTGGTCACCTCAATTGCCATGTCAGCGACTTGGCCGTCAGCAAACAAGCAGATGGCAAGGGCGTTGGACGCGCGCTGCTGCAGTTCGCCGAGTCCTTCGCTCGGGAACACCGGTGTGAGCGACTGACGCTGGCTGTATTTCCCGGCAATGCGCGCGCGCGCGAGCTTTACGAGGCGAACGGGTTTGGTGCTGAGCTGATTCGCATGGCCAAACCGCTGTAACGCCTGACTGCGCGTTCATGCTGGCGTAGCATTGCAAACACATGATGCGTAACCATGCCGCAATGTGAGCAGCATGAACATGGAAGTTCGAGCAACTTGTCGAGCGGTCGCACCTGACTGGCAATTTGCAAAAACGGCAACTCGCTTCATTCCAACCCGCTGAACAAGGGAGGAGGGCATGCTGTTGGTCGAACCGGATCACGGGCTGCTGCATCGAACCCGTGTATTGTCGCTGGATGCCCACGGGCGCATTCTGGACTGGATCAGTTGGCAGGATGCCGTGTGCCTTTATGTTCGCGATGCCGTAGCGTGGACACTGGGTGACAGTTGCCTGACCGTGCACGGCGGCACCAATCGCTGCAGCGGCCACCAGAGTGTCATCCACCTGCACCCGATCATCGCCTCACGCGGACATGCGCGACCGACCTCATTGGACCCCGCACCCGCCTTGAACAACGCAGCCCTGTTCGCCCGTGATCGGCACCTCTGCCTTTACTGCGGCCAACATTTCAGTCGATACGAGCTGACTCGGGATCATGTGATTCCCACCTCACGCGGCGGACGCGACAACTGGCAAAACGTGGTCAGTGCGTGTCTGTCCTGCAACTTGCGCAAAGGCAATCGCACCCCACAGGAAGCGCACATGCCACTGCTCGCGGTGCCCTATCGGCCGAGCTGGGTCGAACATCTTATTCTGTCCAATCGCAACATCCTTGCAGATCAGATGGAGTTTTTGCGCAGTCACTTGCCACGTGATCGGCGCGACGTAGTGCCCATGATTTGACTGGACTCCAAGCAACGCAGAAACGCGTTGACAGCGTCGCTTGCTGACCTTCCCGCGCCGCGCGCATTGCACCTTTCGCGGCAAGCGGCAACAATTCCGCACTGGAATCAAAACCAACCACGCGTAGTCGTGGACTATTTTTGGCATCTCACCACAGCAATGGCGTGGGTATGCCATGCGGGGGACACATGGGGTCAATGTATACAGTCGCGCTATCCGGCTTTGATCGCGGCGACGAATCACAGTTTCGTGCCTGGTTCGAACAGGTCAATGAGGAACTTGGCAGCCCCTATGCGCTCGTTGCGGATCCCCATGCTGACATCTTGGTAATCGACATCGACTCGATATACGGCCAGATGGACTGGCTACGCACGCAGGGCAGTGGTCGCTGCGTCGTCGCACATACGGCCGGCAGTCGCGCCGATGGTGCGCATCGGCTTCCTCGCCCCCTGAACGTGGAAGATATTCGCCACGTTCTGCATGCACTAACGCAATCGCAAGCCCCGCCAGAACGATCGGTACCAGCCGCGCAATCTGCTGCACCTGAGCAGGATGTATCCCCAGTCCTGCCAGCTCAACGTAGCGAGCACGCCAACGTCGGTTCCCGTCAGCAGCAGAATCTGACACGCGCCCCGGATTTGACAGATCCTGAGGAAAATCCCCCATCGGCAACCGTTCAAAACACTCCCCAACCGCCGCCGATTGACGACTCACCCTCGCCACCGTCCGTCTTGCTTGACTATCTTCAACCAGGTGCCCTCAAATCATTGACCCAGTGGGATGTCGATGGTCGCCTGAAGCTGATACTCGATCCGGCAACGCAGACCTATTGGGGATGCAGCACTTTGAAACCCCTAGTGGCGGGCTTGACCCAAAGCGTGCAGCCGGACGCGCTGGTTGCGATGGATGCCGCGGCGATGACCAGGCAGCCCCCGAAGGATCAGCCGCCCTTGCCTTGGAGTCGTCTGCGCTGGTTGGCAGCGCTGTATGCCGGTCAAGGTAGCGTGATTGGCTTTGCGCCACAGCAAATGTTCAAACTGGCACGCTGGCCACAAATAGAACGTGAGTTTCCGCGTCACTTCCGAATTGCCACTGCACTTATGCGGCAGCCCAGCATGGTGGACGAAATTGCTGCGCAAAGTGGCGCGTCAAGCAGTGAGGTAGCCGATTTCGTCAATGCCTACTTGCTAACCGGTCATGTCGAAGCCGAGGGCATTGATGAAGCGCAGATGGCCCACGTGCGAAATTCTCTGCTGGCGCGTTTGCGACCCGCCGCATGAGCGTGTTGACCTGTCCGACGGCTTCGCAAACAAGGCGTTGAAAAAAGCACCACGTGGTTGCTTGGCAAGCATGCCGCGTCTGCGGATCGATCGCATAAGTACTTGATTGGTGGGAGAGAGTCCGGACATGTGCGGGGCTCTCGACGCTGAGAATGACAGGAAAGCAGTTTCTCAACCGCCTTTTAAGTCCAAGAGTTTCTTGCCGTACGCCAGCGTCTGCCGGACAATTTCCCGATGATTGATGCCCAGCGCTTTCCCCTACTGTCAGCTATCGCCCTCCCTGCGGACTTGCGCCAGCTCACTGAAGACCAACTACCGCAACTTGTCGATGAGCTTCGTGGATATTTGATCGAGTCCGTAGGCAAGAGTGGTGGGCACTTTGCCGCAGGGCTTGGGGTGGTGGAGCTGACGGTCGCTTTGCACTGGCTGTTTGACACCCCGCACGATCGTCTGGTTTGGGACGTCGGTCACCAATGCTACCCGCACAAAATCCTTACCGGACGTCGCGATCTGATTCACACAGTCAAGCAGAAGGATGGCATTGCGCCATTCCCCAAGCGCGATGAATCCGACTACGACGCGTTTGGCGTGGGACATAGTTCAACCTCGATCTCTGCCGCCCTCGGCATGGCGGTCGCTGCCGCTCATCAAGGCGATCTGCGACAAGTCGTTGCGGTTATCGGCGATGGCGCAATGACCGCCGGGATGGCCTACGAGGCACTGAATCACGCCGGCGGCATGCAGCCAGAGCCCAATGTGCTGGTCGTTCTCAACGACAACCGCATGTCGATTTCCGAAAATGTTGGCGGCATGACCAAGATGTTTGGGCGCATGACCGCGTCGCGAACACTCAACGCGATGCGCGAAGGTGGCAAACGCCTCTTGGGTGACAAGCGCAACGCGGCCGCCCGGTTCGTGCGGCGCTGGGAGGAGCATTGGAAAGGCATGTTCGTGCCATCGACCTTGTTCGAGGAAATGGGCTTTCACTACACCGGCCCCATCGACGGCCACGATCTACCAGCCTTGGTGGCCGCACTGAAGACACTCAAATCGATGCGCGGCCCCCAACTGCTGCACATCATCACGACCAAGGGCAAAGGCTTTGAGCTCGCGGAAGAAGACCAGATCGGCTGGCATGCGGTCGGGCCATTTGATCCAACAACGGGGGTGGTGACCAAGCCCGCCGCCAAAAAGCCCACGTACACCGATGTCTTTTCCGACTGGCTATGCGACATGGCGAGCACAGATGCA
Source organism: Lysobacterales bacterium (assembly GCA_016718605.1). Lineage (GTDB taxonomy): Bacteria > Pseudomonadota > Gammaproteobacteria > Xanthomonadales > Xanthomonadaceae > Aquimonas. Next base: position 630,244 of record JADKCY010000002.1, read on the forward strand.
CGTTTGTTGGCGATAACGCCAGCCATGCGCGAAGGCTCCGGACTGGTGCGCTTCAGCAAGGAATACCCGCAGCGCTATTTCGATGTGGCGATTGCCGAGCAACATGCGGTTACGTTGGCAGCTGGCATGGCTTGCGAAGGCGCCAAGCCGGTTGTCGCCATTTACTCGACATTCCTGCAGCGCGCCTATGACCAACTTATTCACGATGTTGCCCTGCAAAATCTTGACGTGCTGTTCGCAATTGATCGCGCCGGCATCGTCGGCCCCGATGGCGCAACGCACGCCGGGAGTTTTGATCTCAGCTTTCTGCGCTGCATCCCGAACATGATCGTGATGGCACCGTCTGACGAAGCCGAATGTCGCCGCATGCTCACCACCGGCTTTCTGCACGCGGGTCCGGCCGCAGTGCGCTATCCACGCGGCAGCGGTACGGGCGTCGCAGCAGGTGAGAGTCTGGCGCCATTCCCGATCGGCAAGGCTGAAATGCGGCGTGCCGGATATGGTATTGCCCTGCTCGCATTTGGCGCGCTGCTGCCGGCTGCCGAGGCTGCCGCCAAGGAGCTGAATGCCACCGTGGTCAACATGCGCTTTGTCCAGCCGCTTGATCGCGAGGTGATCCTCGAGCTTGCGCGCACACATCAAGCGTTCGTGACGCTGGAAGACAATGCGATCGCGGGCGGCGCAGGATCCGCCGTTTTGGAGCTGCTCGCAACGGAAGGACTGGCAATGCCGACGCTGGTACTTGGCCTGCCAGACCGCTATCTGGAACACGCCAGTCGCGAGCAATTGCTCATGGAAGTTGGCCTGGATGCAGCAGGCGTCGTGCGGCAAATCCGCGCACGCTTTCCGACACTAGCCTTGGCGTCAAGCGCCTGATCGAAACGGTGTGTGAACGACGTCAGTCACCTGCCGGAGAGCGCGCTACTGACTCTCCAAGCGGTAGCCGTGCTGATACACCGCATTCAAACGCCAACCATGTTCACCCGCCAGCTCCAACTTCTTGCGCAATCGACTGATATGCGTATCGACGGTGCGTGTGGCCACATCATTGCGGATATTCCAGACCCCTTCCAGCAAGGCATCACGGCTGACCACGCGACCACGGCGACGAAACAGGAATGCCGCCAAATCGAACTCGCGCTCCGTCAGGACCACATCGCGCTCACTCAGGGTGATCCGCCGTTTGCCGAAATCGATCCGATAGGGCGGCAACTCCTCAACCGCGCCACCTTCATTGACCAAGCCCATACGACGCAACATGGCACCAACGCGAGCAAGCAACTCTCCTTGGCGCGCGGGTTTGGTCAGATAGTCGTCTGCACCCGCTTTCAAGCCGTCGATGATGTCGGCTTCGTCGTTGCGCGCGGTCAGAAAGATCACCGGTAACCGGGTATGCCCCTCGGCGCGCAGCCATTTGAGGACCTCCAAACCGCTTTCGTCCGGCAGGTTCCAGTCGAGCAACAGGAGATCCACTGCCTCCACTCCCAACTTGCGACGGAAGTCTGCAGCATCCTGATAGACCCGGACGTTGTAACCAGCGTTTTCGAGCCAATAACTGAACAACACCGCCTGATCCGGGTCGTCTTCCACCAATCCGATCAGGCCCGTCTTGTCACTCATGTGAAAGAATCCTCAACGCGTGCGGCCAACGGAAAACAAATGTGACGGCACTATAGCGCCAGCGGCGCTTGCGGGGAATCACTGAATACCGAAAACAAAGCGCGATAGCCCTCTCGATAGCTCGGGTAATGCCATTCGAATCCCGCATCCAGCAATATCCGCGGCCTCAGTCGGCGTCCGGATGCGCGGACGGACAAGTTGACGTCGCTGATTGGTTCACCGCGCTGCAGGGCCGCAAGATCACGCAAAACATCACACTCAAGGGCTGGGCATGGATCCGTCGCAATGACTTGCGCAGGTGGATCGGCGTGTCCGGCGCACCAACAAAGTGCGCGAGCCGCATCGTCGATGTGGATTCGATGTGTCCAACGCGGTTCGCCGAACTCGCCACGGCGCGCCCGATCCCAAAGCATCCGCCGACCAGGCCCATACAGACCCGAGCAACGCAATGCGGTCAGGTGCGATACCTGTGAACGCAGAGAGTGTTCGGCTTCGAGCAGAATTTCGCCATTGAAACGACTTGGCTGCGCATCAATGAAATCGTCGATCCAACCGTCTTCAGCGGCCGACTGTTGCTCGCCATAGACCGCCGTACTGGAGACAAAGATCCAGCGTGGCGCGTTCACGTAACGAGCGGCGGCGGCGGGAAGATCCACGTAGCAGGCACGATAGGCATCCGGCGTGCGCAGCGCGGGAGTCAATGCAACCACAACCAGATCAACCGCGGGCGGCAGGCAACGGAGCGCATCGGGGTTGGCCAGATCGAGCGCCATCGTCTGACAGCCTGGGAGCGCAAAGCTCCGCCGCCGAACACCGGTGACACGGAACCCGTCCACACGCAGCAATCCCGCCGCACGACTGCCGAGATCACCGCAACCGAGAATCAACGCATGCGGCGCAGAGGACTCACCGACACCCAGATCAACCACCCGAGGAAGCAACCACGCGCGCAGGTTTTGGCAGATAGCGCAACCAGATCAACCACACCCCGAGCGCGTCGAGGATGATCAGCGCCTGCCAGAGGTAGAGATGAAACCAGTCAAACCAGTGACGATCCCACTGCCCCAAGTAGAACAGGCTGATGATGCGAACGACATTGAGCGCCTGGATCGCGAAAAAACCAATCACCGCACCGTAGAACTTCAGCCGCCAAGGCGCAGGGAACGCTCCCAGCGCCGCGATCAGAATAATGACCGCCTCAATGCCGTCGCATCCGGGCGCAATTTGCACCGCAAAGCCGGTACTGAGGCTCTGGATCACATCACCCGTTGCCAGAACGTCTTTGTCAAACAGCGTGATCAGGGTGGTGCTAACCGCCGCCAACGCACTGGTGAACGGCAGAGTGAAGTACTCGTGGGCAAACTCGGTGATACGAAACGAGAACATCGCCACCAGCAAGCCCATGAACAGGACAAAGAATCGCAGCATTGCAAGGAGTATCCAGAAGACCTTATCCCGCAATGCTAGCATCGCTGCATGAATCCGGCGTCGAATCTCATCCTGGTTGGCCCGATGGGCGCAGGCAAAAGCACGATTGGCAAGCGCGTAGCGAAACGTCTGGAGCTGCCGTTCTTTGATGCCGATCACGAAATTGAGCAGCGTGCAGGTGTGCCAGTCAGTGTCATATTCGAACTGCAGGGCGAAAGTGAATTCCGACGTCGCGAACATGAGGTTCTTGCCGCCCTTTGCGACTCATCCGGCTGCGTGATCGCGACGGGCGGTGGGGCCGTTCTACTGGCGCAAAACCGTGATCTTTTGCGGCGCAGCGGTTTTGTGGTCTATCTGCGCGCGTCGGTTGAACAGCAACTGCAACGCCTGCGGCATGACACCACACGTCCGCTGCTGGCAACGCCTGACCGTGAGCTGCGACTGCGCGAGATGGCAAAACAACGCGGTTCGCTCTATCGCGAAACAGCCGATCTGGTATTCGAATCGGATCAAACACATGCGACGAAGGCCGCTGATCGCCTTTGGCATGTGCTGAATCGACGCTGGAAACGCGCGCCGGATTCACGCACCTTGGGACCATGACCATGCACACCCAACACGTCGAACTTGCACAGCGCCGCTATCCCATCCACATCGGCAAAGGTCTTCTGAATCGGCCTGAGCTCTGGTTGCCCAGCTTGCGCGGGCGCCAAGTACTGGTCATCAGCGACACGAATGTCGCTCCGCATTACTTGGCACCTGTTGCCGCAGCGCTTCGCTCAACCGGACGACAGTTCGACACGCTGATACTGCCACCGGGTGAACAGGAGAAAACCCTGCAGCGCTTTGCAGAGGCGCTGGATGCGCTGGCGAGACTGCGCGCCAACCGAGATGCCTGTGTCATTGCCTTGGGTGGCGGCGTGATCGGCGACCTAGCAGGCTTCGCAGCGGCTTGCTGGATGCGCGGCATCGATTTTCTGCAGATTCCCACCACCCTGTTGGCGATGGTGGACTCGTCGGTGGGTGGAAAGACCGCTGTGGACTTGCCGCAAGGCAAGAACCTTGTCGGCGCCTTTCACCAACCCTGCGCCGTTATTTCCGACATCGACACTCTGCAGACACTGCCGATGCGAGAGCTTTCAGCCGGCTTGGCTGAAGTCGTCAAATACGGCGCAATCTTTGACGCAGCGTTCCTGCATTGGCTGGAACAGCACGCAGACGCCCTGCTGGACCGTCAACCGGACGCGATTGGTGAAGCGATTGCAAGAAGCTGCCAATTCAAGGCCGAGGTCGTTGCGCGTGATGAAACCGAGCAAGGCGATCGTGCCTTGCTTAATTTTGGACACACCTTTGGACATGCACTGGAAACCGCCACCGACTATGGCAGCCTGCTGCATGGCGAAGCGGTGGCGATCGGCATGCTGATGGCCGCGCGCCTTTCAGCGAATCTGGGGCGATCCAGCCTTGCTGACACCGAGCGCTTGCGCCAACTCCTGATCCGTCTGCGCTTGCCGGTGGACCGTCCCGACGGTCCATCACCGAGCCAATTGCTTGAGTTGATGCGACTCGACAAGAAGTCACTATCCGGCGAACTGCGTCTGGTTCTTTGGCGTGGCATCGGGCACGCAGAGATTGTTCGCGATGTACCGGAGCTGGCGGTGCGTGAGGTGCTGATGCGCTGAAACACGGTCAACAGGGCAACAGATTTGTCGCGATGGCACTCGGGCTGGATAGAATGGCGGTATGCGCATCTTTCTCCAACAACCACCCCTTGCGGGTGAGAACCCGAAGTTCGTCAAGTTGAGTCTGGAACAGGATCTCTTCGGTGGCTGGTTTCTTGATCGCGAAGCCGGCCTGATGGGCGGCCGAAGCACACGTAAGCGTGAAGTGTTTACCGAGGCAGGACTGGCCATTGCGGCCTTCGAATCGGCGCGCGACCAACAACTGAAACGCGGCTTTCGAGTGATGTTTGCCGAAGGCGCAGAGGCCCCACGTCAATGAACTTCGCCCCACTCAAGAACGACCGATTCCTGCGCGCATTGCGTCGCCAACCCGTCGATGCGACTCCGGTCTGGATCATGCGGCAAGCAGGTCGCTACTTGCCCGAATATCGCGCAACCCGCGCCCGTGCCGGCAGCTTTCTAGCATTGGCAAAAACACCCGAACTGGCCTGCGAAGTCACCTTGCAGCCGCTGGATCGGTTTGACTTGGATGCCGCCATTCTGTTTTCCGACATCCTGACCGTGCCGGATGCCATGGGACTAGGCCTCTACTTCGCGGACGGCGAAGGCCCAAAATTCGAGCGCCCAATTCGCAGCGAGGCAGACGTCAATCGCTTGGCAGTACCGGACATGGCATCTGAACTTGGCTATGTCATGGATGCGGTGACGCTGATTCGACGTGAGCTACAGGGCCGCGTTCCGCTGATCGGTTTTTCCGGCAGTCCCTGGACTCTGGCCTGTTACATGGTTGAGGGCGGTGGATCCGAGAACTTCTCGCGGATCAAGGCGATGGCGCTCAACTCCCCACAGGTCCTGCACAAATTACTCGCGGTCACCACAGACGCGGTGATCGCTTATCTTGCCGCGCAGCGTGCCGCAGGTGCGCAGGCGCTGCAGGTGTTCGACACCTGGGGTGGCGTTTTGTCGCCCCGACTTTACAGAGAGTTTTCACTGCATTACATGGCGCGCATCGCCGCGGAATTGGATCGTGGCACTGACGAACAGAACACGCCCCTGATTTTGTTTGGCAAGGGCAACGCGGCGTATTTGGAAGCATTGGCGGCAACCGGCACCGAGGCAGTGGGTGTCGACTGGCTGGTCGATCTTGGCGAAGCGCGCGCACGCACCCGTGGATGCGTAGCCCTGCAGGGCAATTTGGATCCCGTCACCCTTTACGCGGAACCCGAAACCATCCGCACGGAAGTCGCCGCCACACTAGATTCCTACGGACACGGACCTGGTCACGTATTCAATTTGGGACACGGCGTATCGCCGGACATGAACCCGGATCACGTTCGCGTTCTGGTCGATGCGGTCCACGAATACTCGTCAAATAAAATATGAAAATCATTGACTTGTGAGATATTTCTAAACACTTGCGAAAGAAATAACAATGTTCTAACATAAAGCCGTGTTCGTGACCTTACTGGACACAGCCCTGAACCATAAAAGCACTAACAATGCCGGCATTGATCCGGTTTGACGGGAGGCCAAACAGGCTTCCCGTTTTTGTTTCCGCAATCTCGATGTGCGCCGCGCCGGATCATTTTTGTCGGTCTCGGCGGCGGAACGGGGATCTGATTTGAGATCGTCACCCCAAACAGGGAGCACTGATGGTGCACGGCAGGTATGCCGCGCGAGTGAATCAATCGCGCACGCGTTAGAGTCGTCATCAAAGTATCGCGACATGCTCCGCCCCTCGACCTTGCGACGGCGCAGGAGCGCACGTATTTCAAGAGCCAATGCGTGGGGATAACCGGCCACGACAGCACTCTCGCGCGAACGCTGCCTCACGTGCATGATGACAGTACACTGCTGCCCATCGGATTGAGGACATGCTACGAACCGTCGTTTTGGTCCTTGCCCTTCTTCACCTGGGGCCCGGCTTGGCATTCGCCATCGTGGCATTTGGCTGTGATGGTGCGACGCCAGCGTTGGGAAACTGGTGCGGTCGCGCATCCATCAGCAGCTTCGGGAAAATAACCGTGCTGATCTGGCTGCTGCTCGCTTCAGGCTACGCCGTTTGGATATGGATGAAACGCAGTAGCAAGGCGTCGTCATCCGCGCAAAACTAATTACACGTAGGCAATTGCACCACATTTGTCGGATATGCCGGCTGCAGGAAGGCTTCGCTGCGTTGCGCAACGATTTGACGCCGACAAATCGATGGACTTAATGGTCGGGGCGGCCGGATTTGAACCGACGACCCTTTGCCCCCCAGGCAAATGCGCTACCAGGCTGCGCTACGCCCCGACTTGATAAGCCCCCGCCAACACAAGACGTTGATCGGGCCGCGCATTATAGCGCGGCAATTTCTGCTTGTCGCCAACCGTCTGTTGCTTGCACAGCAATCCGATCAACGCTTCAACAGCTGCAGGATGTCTTCCAGCTCAAGGCGAACCTGCTTGATAAGCTGTGCCGACAAACCCGCCGCCTGCTTCCCATGCTCACCTTGCAGACGCTGCCGGGCACCCGTGATCGTAAATCCCTCGTCGTACAGCAGACCGCGAATCTGCCGAATGGTCAGCACGTCGTGGCGCTGGTAATAGCGTCGGTTGCCGCGTCGCTTGACCGGGTTGAGGCCGTCAAACTCGGTCTCCCAGTAACGCAAGACATGTGGCTTGACCTGGCACAGCTCGCTGACCTCACCAATCGTGAAGTAGCGCTTTGCCGGGATTGGCGGAAGCTCGGCGTTACTGCCCTGGTCCAGCATAGGCTTCCACCCGCTCCTTCAGTTTCTGTCCCGGACGAAATGTCACTACGGTCCGAGCAGAGATCGGAATCTCTTCACCGGTCTTTGGGTTGCGCCCGGGGCGTTCGTTTTTTCGGCGCAAATCGAAGTTGCCAAATCCAGACAACTTGACTTGCTGACCGCGCTCAAGCGACGCGCTGAGCACGTCAAAAAACGCGTCGACGAACTCTTTCGCTTCACGTTTGTTAAGACCCACATCGTCGAACAGCTTCTCAGCCATTTCAGCTTTGGTCAGTGCCATGTCACCCCCTGAGCTTGGCGCCGAATTCGCGAGCCAATGTAGCCAACACTTCGGCCACTGCGTGATCCGCGTCGTGATCCGTAAGGGTGCGTGAAACGTCCTGCAGAATCAAGCCCATAGCGAGACTTCTGAAACCTGCTTCGACACCCGGACCTTGATACTGATCGAACACGAAAACCGTGACCAGCCGCGACCCGAGGCAACGTTGAACAGCCGACGCCAAGGCTGACCATGGATGCTGCGAACCGACAAGCACGGAAATATCCCGACGAACGGCGGGAAAACGTGAAACTGGAAAAGCCTTGGGAACACTGCGTCGCACCAGTGCTTCGACATCAGCGTCAAAAACGGCGACTTCCTGATCCAAGTCTAGCGCGCGCAACAATCTGGGATGCAGGAATCCCAAATGTCCAATACATTCGCTGCCACGCCAAATATCAGCGCTGCGCCCGGGGTGCAACCAGGATTCTCTGGTCGCTTCAAAGCGCACCGAATGGGCATCGGCGGTTAACGCCAGCAGTGATTCGACATCGCCCTTGAGGTCATAAAAATCAAGCGGACGCTTGCTTTCGCTCCATTGCTCTGCCTCGGCATTGCCAGTTGCGACGGCAGCCACGCGCAATGTTTCGACCGGCGCATCGGGACCACGGTGAAAAACCCGCCCCAGCTCAAACAAGCGTGGCCGACCTTCTTGACGCGCCAGGTTGCGCTTCAAAGTAGCGGCCAATCCCGGCAACAAGCCGGTTCGCATCACGCCGAGTTCCGCGGAAAGCGGGTTGGACAGTGCAATGGCGTCGCCCTGAAGACCCCAGGTTTCCAGTAATCCTGCGTCGATGAAGGCAAAATTGATCGCTTCGCAATAGCCTCGCGCAGCAAGTTGCTCACGCAGAGCTTTGTCGGAAACCTTGGACTCCGTCTCCGGCACCAGCACCAAGCGGCCACTGGGCGCCAGTTGAGGGATACGGTCGTAACCGTGGATACGAGCGACTTCTTCGATCAGATCCTCTTCAATAGCGATATCGAAGCGTCGCGACGGCGGGGTGACTCGCCAACCCGTCTCGGTTTCCTCCACCTGCATGTCAAGTGATCGCAAGACGCGCAATACTTCCGAATCCGCGATCTCGATCCCCAGCAAGCGCGCCAAACGTGCCCGGCGCAACGACACCGCCGTGCGTGTCGGCACATGCTCAGGCAAGACTGCTTCAACGATTTCACCAGCGCGACCGCCAGCAATATCCACGATCAATTGCGTCGCATAGTCGATTGCCGTACGCGGCAATTCCGGATCAACGCCACGCTCGAACCGATGCGATGCGTCGGTATGCATCCCCAAGTTCCGCGCACGCCCGATGATGGCATCCGGCGCAAAATGCGCGCTTTCCAGAAACACCGCCTGCGTCATGTCGGTGATTCGGCTGTGGAATCCACCCATGACACCCGCCAGTGCCAAGGTACCGGCATCGTCGGCGATCAGCAAATACTGCGTGCCGACACTCACTTCACGTCCGTCGAGCAAGCTCAAGGTCTCGTGATCGCGGGCGCGGCGGACCACGATATCTCCCTGCACGCGGTCACGATCAAAAGCGTGCATCGGCTGTCCCAACTCCAACATCACGTAGTTGGTGACATCCACCAAAAGACTGATCGGGCGCAAACCACTGCGCTGCAGTCGCTGGCGCATCCAATCCGGCGTTGCCGCCTGAGCGTTCAGGCCTTCAATGACGCGACCGCAATAGCGAGGACAATCACGTCCCGCTTCCAGTCGCACCTTGGGCGTGAAGATGTCTGCCGCACCCGCGCAGCCAGCAATCACCTGCGGCTTGACCTGGGTACCGAAAGCCGCCGCCACGTCGAAGGCGATGCCGCGCACGCTGAAACAGTCGCCGCGATTGGGTGTGAGCCCGAGTTCGATGATCGCCTCTGGCAAGCCAAGGTGCGCTGCGATTGACTGGCCAACCTGCGCATCACTGGGCAACTCCAGCAATCCAGATGCATCCGCATCCAGACCAAGCTCTTTGGCCGAACACAGCATGCCCTGAGACTCGACGCCACGGAGCTTTGCAGGCTTGATCTGCATGCCGCCCGGCAAACTGGCACCCATCGTTGCCAAGGGTGCTTTGAGACCCACCCGTGCATTGGGCGCACCGCACACGATTTGTAGCGTTTGCGCGTTACCAATGGCAACTTCACAGATCTGCAGTCGATCTGCCTCGGGGTGCCGCTCACAGCGCAAAATCTCCGCCACAAGCACGCCATCAAGGCCTTGCCCAAGATAGTCGACGCCCTCGACCTCCAGACCAATCATGGTCAGACGGTGCTCCAACGCTGCCGTGGTGACAGGCACATCAACGTGCGCACGCAGCCAGGATTCAGGAAATTTCATCGCACAACCTCAGGCGAACTGGCGCAAGAAGCGCAAGTCGTTTTCAAAGAAAGCGCGCAGGTCAGTCACCCCATAGCGCAGCATGGCCAGACGTTCGACGCCCATACCAAACGCGAATCCGGTATAGCGCTCGGGATCAATACCGCAAGCCGACAGCACATTCGGATGCACCATTCCGCAACCCAGCACCTCCAGCCAGCGCGAGTTGCCATCTTCAAGATCCCAGCGGATTACCACGTCTGCGCCAGGTTCGACGAAAGGGAAGTAGGTTGGCTTGAACAGCATGTCGAAATCGCGCTCAAAGAATGCGCGCAGGAACTCGGACAAGGTGCCTTTGAGATCCGCAAAGCTGGAGGTTTCATCCACCAGCAAGCCTTCGACCTGATGGAACATCGGGCTGTGGGTCTGATCGGAGTCACTGCGGTAGACCTTGCCCGGCGCGATGATGCGCAAAGGCGGCTGGCGGCCCTGCATGGCGCGGATCTGCACCGGCGACGTATGCGTTCGCAACAAGCGACCGTCACCAAAATAGAACGTGTCATGCATCGCACGCGCCGGATGATGCGGCGGGAAATTCAAAGCCTCGAAGTTATGCCAGTCATCCTCGATCTCAGGACCGTCAGCAACTTGATATCCCAGGCGGGCGAAGATGGTCGTAATGCGCTCCAATGCCCGTGTCAAAGGATGCACCGAGCCGCGCTCGGCACTTCGCCCCGGCAAACTGACATCAATGCGTTCAGAGCGTAGGCGGGCATCCAGTGCCACGTTCTCGAGGGCTTCCTTGCGCGCGGCAATCAAGTCGGTCAACGCTTGTTTCACGCGATTGACCTGTTCGCCTTGCGACTTGCGTTCCTCAGGCGCCAACTTGCCCAACGCTTTCAATTGGTCGGTAATGATCCCGGATTTACCCAGCAGGCGGATACGAATTGCATCCAGTACCTCCAGACTACTTGTATCGTGGATCTCGGCGGTGGCGGCCTGCGCCAACGTGTCCAGTTCGCTCATGGCGGTTAGCCACCTTTGAATGACGACAAGCCTGCAGGCCTGTCAAGGATGCGTTACAGCACGCATCGCTGGATTCCAAAATGCATGTGGGGAAGAGCGCGCCCTTCCCCACATGCAAACCTATATCGTCAAATCAACTGACGATTGACCCGTCGCATTGCGAATCAGGCTGCCAAAGCAACCTTCGCTTTCTCGGCCAGCGCACCGAAAGCAGCAATGTCGTGCACGGCGATATCGGCCAGAACCTTGCGGTCCAAGCTGATATTGGCCTTGCTCAAGCCGTTGATCATGCGGCTGTAGGACAGACCGAACTGACGCGCAGCGGCGTTGATGCGGACGATCCACAGCGCGCGGAACTGACGCTTGCGCTGCTTGCGACCAATGTAGGCGTACTGGCCGGCCTTGGTAACAGCCTGCTTGGCAACGCGAAAGACCTTGCGGCGTGCGTTGTAGTAGCCCTTGGCGCGGGCAATGATCGACTTGTGACGACGACGTGCGGTTACACCACGTTTGACTCGTGCCATGACTGCGCTCCTCCTTACAGATAAGGCAGCATGCGTTGGACGCGACCAGCGTCTTCAGCACGTACGTGGTTAGTGCCGCGAAGGACGCGCTTCCGCTTAGTCGACTTCTTGGTCAGGATGTGGCTCTTGAACGCGTGGCCGCACTTGAACTTGCCGGAAGCGGTCTTCCGGAAGCGCTTTGCTGCGGCCCGATTGGTTTTCATCTTGGGCATGGGATGGACTCACATAGGGTTTATGTCACTGGAATGCGCGGTGGCGAACCACACTTGAGGAGCACATTCCCGCTTGTTGGCGATCCCGGCATCGCTACCGTCATCGCAAAAAACGCAACGAATCTGCCGCTGCGTGGCACCTGCCAAATCATCCGCAGGTTGCCAAAACCACGGCCCTCAACACAGCAGGACCGCAAAGGTCCGACGGGCTAAAACAGCACCAAACCCGCCAGACTTGTCTCTCGAAACAGAACCTGCCGCTATTTCTTCTTCGGCGCGATCATCATGACCATCTGCCGCCCTTCAAGTCGGGCGCGTTGTTCGATGACGACCTCATCACCCAAGTCCACTTCAAGCTTCTGCGCCATCGCCAATCCCAGCTCCTGATGCGCCATTTCGCGGCCCTTGAAGCGAATATTGACCTTGACCTTGTCGCCTTCCTCAAGGAACCGCTTGAGATTGCGCAGCTTGATCGCGTAATCGCCCACATCGGTGGTGGGGCGAAACTTGAGCTCCTTGATTTCGACCTGCTTCTGCTTTTTCTTAGCAGCGTTGGCCTTCTTCTGTTGCTCGAAGCGGAACTTGCCGAAATCCATAATGCGGCAGACCGGCGGATCGACATTGGGCTGAATCTCAACGAGATCCAGTTCCAAGTCCATCGCCATCTTCAAGGCTTCATCGCGCGTCAGCACGCCAACATTCTCACCTTCGGCGCCGATCACGCGCACACGCGGCACGCGGATTTCGTGGTTCTTGCGGTTCTGCTTTTCAGTATTGATTCGCGTCTCTCCGTTCTATGTCACTGATCCGACAGGCGTCAAGCCAGCGGGCCATGCTCTGCATGCAGACGCTCGACAAGTTCGGTGAGCGGCAAACTGCCGAGATCCTCACCCGAACGGGAACGCACTGCGACCAACCCGTTTTCTTTCTCGCGGTCACCCACGACAAACAGGTAAGGGATTTTTTGCAGGGTATGCTCGCGAATCTTATAACCAATTTTTTCGTTTCTCAAGTCGGACTCCACGCGGAAGCCTTGTTGGACAAGGGTTTGCGTGACCATTTGGGCATACTCGGCCTGCGCATCGGTGATATTCATCACCACAGCCTGTACCGGCGCCAGCCAAACAGGGAACAGCCCGGCGTGATGTTCAATCAAGATACCGAGGAAACGCTCCATCGATCCAACAATGGCCCGATGCAGCATCACTGGATGGCGGCGCGCACTGGTCTCATCCACATACTCGGCACCCAAACGGCCGGGCATCATGAAATCGACCTGCATGGTGCCGACCTGCCAGCCACGACCAATTGAATCACGCATGTGATATTCGATTTTCGGTCCGTAGAAGGCGCCCTCACCGGGCAGTTCCTCCCACGCCACCCCGCAATGTGACAGTGCGGCACGCAAAGCGTTTTCTGCCTTGTCCCACGTCGCGTCATCGCCAAGGCGCGATTCCGGACGCAACGCAATCTTCAGCGAAATATCTGCGAAACCGAAGTCGCTGTAGACCTTCATGGCCTGCTGGTGGAACGCCGTCACTTCTGGCTCGATTTGGTTTTCGGTGCAAAAAATGTGGCCATCGTCCTGCGTAAACGCCCGCACTCGCATGATGCCGTGCAAAGCGCCGGATGGCTCATTGCGATGACAGCCGCCGAACTCGCCATAGCGGATTGGCAGGTCGCGATAACTGTGCAGGCCGGAGTTGAAGATCTGCACGTGGCCTGGGCAATTCATCGGTTTGACGGCGTAGGTCCGTTTCTCGGACTCGGTGAAAAACATGTTTTCCTTGTAGTTGTCCCAATGGCCAGACTTTTTCCACAAGGACACATCCAGAATCTGCGGGCAGCGCACTTCCTGATAGCCGGACTTCTTGTAAACGCCGCGCATGTATTGCTCAACGGTCTGCCACAAGCTCCAGCCGCGCGGATGCCAGAACACCATGCCAGGCGCTTCTTCCTGTTGATGGAACAGATCCAACGCCTTGCCAATCTTGCGGTGATCGCGCTTTTCCGCTTCTTCCAACTGCGTCAGATAGGCCTTGAGGTCTTTGTCGCTAAGCCAGGCAGTGCCATAGATGCGCGACAACATCGCGTTGTTGGAGTCACCACGCCAATACGCACCGGCGACCTTCATCAGCTTGAAGGCGCGCAGTTTTTCGGTGTTTGGCACATGCGGACCGCGACACAGATCGGTGAACTCACCCTGCGCATACAACGACAGATCTTCCGTTGCAGGAATCGACGCGATGATCTCCGCCTTGTAGTGCTCACCCAGGCTTTGGAAGAAAGCCACAGCCTCATCGCGCGACTTCACCGCGCGCGTCAGCGGCAGTTTTTCGCTGACGATCTTCTGCATTTCGGCTTCAATCCTTGGCAGATCGTCCGGCGTGAATGGCCGCTCGTAGGCAAAGTCGTAATAGAAACCGTTGTCGACGACCGGACCGATGGTGACTTGCGCACCAGGAAACAGTCGCTGCACCGCTTGGGCAAGCAGATGCGCGGTGGAATGCCGCAGTACCTCCAAGGCATCCGGGTGTTTTTCGGTAACGATTTCGAGGGCGGCGTCTTGTTGAATGCAATAGCTTAGATCGACTAATTGTCCATCGACCTTGCCCGCCAGTGCAGCCTTGGCCAAGCCTGCGCCAATACTGGCGGCAACATCGGCAACAGACAACGCGGCGTCATAGCCACGGACGCTGCCATCGGGGAGCGTGATTTGAGGCATGGGATATTCTCATCTTGAATGGGGGCGGGTCGTTGCTGGATCTGCACTTCCGATCCGCGACGACGACGCAGGGCTGGCGCCCGCGTCAGATGTGCAATGCAAAGATATCAGCGGCGTGTAGTTGCCATGTCGCACACTCGGCCTGTCGCGTGACAGCGACGACCACCTCTCTGAATGAATGCTGCAAAACTTAGGCGCGCCGTCGACACCTGTCAACCGCGCGCCACGGATCGCGCCAAAACATCTCAACGCCGCGAGTCGGACAACTCCACGCCATCCAATCCTTGCGACAAGGTATGCACATCACCGCCTTGCGCCAGTTTGATCTTGAGGCGCACTTCGTTGGTGGAGTCGGCATGCCGGAGCGCGTCTTCGTAGGAAATTTCGCCCGCCTGATACAACTCGAACAGGGCTTGATCGAAGGTCTTCATGCCGAGGTTGGTGGATTCCTTCATGACTTCCTTCAGCTTGTGAATTTCGCCATCGCGCAGGTAGTCCTGCACCAGCGGCGTTCCCAGCAGCACTTCCAGCGCAACACGGCGGCCCTTGCCATCGGGTGTCGGAATCAACTGCTGAGCAACCACACCCTTCAAGTTGAGCGACAGATCCATCAACAACTGGTTGCGTCGATCTTCAGGGAAGAAGTTGATGATGCGATCCATCGCCTGATTGGCGTTGTTGGCGTGCAGCGTGCACAGCACCAAGTGACCGGTTTCTGCAAACGCGATGGCGTGATCCATCCCTTCGCGGGTTCGCACCTCGCCAATCATGATCACGTCGGGCGCCTGGCGCAGGGTGTTCTTCAATGCGTTTTCCCAACTGTCCGTATCGATGCCGACTTCCCGTTGGGTGATGATGCAGCCCTCATGCTTGTGGACATACTCGATGGGGTCTTCGATGGTGATGATGTGACCTGACGAGTTCTGATTGCGATAGCCGATCATCGCGGCCAGCGTGGTGGACTTGCCGGTACCGGTGGCGCCAACCAGAATCACGATGCCACGTTTGGTCATCGCCAAAGTCTTGCAAACCGGCGGCAGATTGAGTTCCTCGATGGTCGGGATTTTGGTCTCGATGCGACGCAAGACCATACCGACCTGATTGCGCTGATAGAAGCAACTCACGCGGAAACGTCCCACGCCCGATACACCAATGGCGAAATTGCACTCGTGGGTTTTTTCAAATTCCTCGCGCTGACCTGGCGTCATCACATTGAGCACCAGATCGCGGCTCTGCTGTGGTGTCAGTGCGGTCTGCGTAATCGGCTGCAAACGTCCATGCAGCTTCATCGATGGCGGCATGCCTGAGGTGATGAACAAGTCCGAGGCCTTCTTGTGCGCCATCAACTTGAGATAACTGGTGAAATCGATGCTGCTATTGGCTGCGGCGGGAGCATTCATGGGGAGTCCAACCTGAGTCCGAAAAGTTCAATCACGTTGCCGCATTGCGACGCTTCGACCATCACTCGAACAAGCGCTTGTCCTTGGCGTATTCGCGGGCATTGATACGGGTAATCAGGCCACGCTTGACCAAATCCTGCAAGCATTGATCAAGGGTCTGCATGCCGTAGGTTTGCCCGGTCTGAATGGCGGAGTACATCTGCGCCACCTTGTCTTCACGAATCAGGTTACGGATCGCCGGAATGGCCACCATGATTTCGTGCGCGGCCACGCGACCACCGCCGACCTTTTTCAGCAGCGACTGCGAGATCACCGCGCGCAGCGATTCCGACAGCATCGAGCGCACCATGGGTTTTTCACCCGCCGGGAAAACGTCGATGATGCGGTCGATGGTCTTAGCGGCCGAACTGGTATGCAAGGTGCCAAACACCAAGTGGCCGGTTTCTGCCGCCGTGAGTGCCAGACGGATGGTTTCCAGGTCGCGCAACTCGCCCACCAGAATGTAATCGGGGTCTTCACGCAGCGCCGAGCGCAGCGCCTCGGTGAAACCATGCGTATCGCGATGGACTTCGCGCTGGTTGATCAGGCACTTGTTGGAGGTATGCACGAACTCGATCGGGTCTTCGACCGTGAGGATGTGCCCGTACTCGTTCTTGTTGACGTGATCGACCATCGCCGCCAGCGTGGTCGATTTACCCGAACCGGTAGGGCCAGTCACCAGAATCAAGCCCTGCGGCTGCTCGATCAACTCACGGAAAATCTTTGGCGCATGCAGGTCTTCCAGCGTCAGCACTTCGGAAGGAATGGTACGGAACACCGCACCTGCGCCACGGTTCTGGTTGAAGGCATTAACGCGGAAGCGCGCCAGACCCGGAATTTCGAACGAGAAATCGCATTCGTAGAACTCTTCATAGTCGCGGCGCTGTTTGTCCGACATGATGTCGTAAATCAGCGCATGCACCTGCTTGTGATCGAGCGCGGGAATATTGATTCGACGTACGTCACCGTCGACGCGGATCATCGGCGGCAAGCCAGCCGAGAGATGCAAGTCAGAGGCTTTGTTCTTGACCGAAAAAGCCAACAGTTCTGCGATATCCATTGACGCATTCTCCTGTCTGTATGACTAGACTTGCGCGATTCGCGCACCAATTCACCTTACCGCAACGAGTATATCCGCGTCCCATGAGCCCAGCGATCTGCAATGACAAACCGGACGCCAGCGCATTGGCACAGCGACTCGCTTCCCTCCAACAGCGCATGACGATCACGGCGCCCGATCGTCGCGTCCAACTGCTGGCGGTCAGCAAACTGCAAAGTGCGCAAGCCATGCGCGACCTGCACACTCTGGGCCAGCGCGCCTTCGGCGAAAACTACGTGCAGGAAGCCGAATCCAAACGGCATGCGCTTGCCGACTGCAGCGACATCGAATGGCATCTGATCGGCCATCTGCAATCCAACAAAGCCCAACAAGCAGCGGAACTGTTCGACTGGGTCCACAGCATTGATCGCCCCAAATTGATTACCGCGCTGGCGAAATACCGCGTCGGCAGACCACCATTGCAAGTGCTCATTCAGGTCAACATTGATGACGAAGACAGCAAGGCTGGATGCCAGCCTGACGAAGTGTGTGCGCTGGCCGAAGAGATCGCCAGGCAGCCAACTTTGCGCTTACGCGGCTTGATGTCGATTCCCGCGCCGGTCGCGGACATGGAAGCAAGGCGAGCCAGTTTTGCGCGACTGCGTGATTTGTTCGACGCATTGCGCAAGGACTTTCCCGCGTGCGACACGTTATCGATGGGCATGAGCGAGGACTTTGAACTTGCCATTGCCGAAGGCAGCACAATGGTGCGCGTTGGTTCCGCCTTGTTTGGCGCGCGTCCGACCTGACATCACCACCGACTTTGACGCGGCACAGCCTTGGAGCAGCGCATGAGCAGCACCCCACTTCACCACGCCCGACTGATCTTCATCGGCGGCGGCAACATGGCTCGCAGCCTGATCGGCGGACTGCTCCAGCGCGGCCATCAGGCCACCGCCATCCATGTCGTCGAACCCAACGCACCGCTGCGCGAGGCATTGCAGAACGACTTCGGCGTCACGTGTCACGCTGACAATTCGAGCATCTACGACGACGCCGACTGCGTCCTGCTGGCAGTCAAACCGCAAGTCATGCGCACCGTCTGCGAAGGCCTGCGCGACAAAATCGGCAAGGCGATGTTGCTGTCGGTGGCAGCAGGTATCACCACCAAGCAAATCAGCGAATGGTCGGGCACCGCCACCGTGATCCGCTGCATGCCCAACACCCCCGCACTGATCGGCGCCGGTGCCAGCGGCTTGTTCGCCGATGCCAGCGTCAGTGATGAACAACGCGCGCTGGCATCGCACCTGCTGGAAGCCGTCGGCATCGCACGCTGGATCGACGACGAAGCGCGAATGGACATCGTCACCGCGCTGTCCGGCAGCGGTCCCGCGTATGTGTTCTATCTGGTCGAAGCCATGAGCACCGCCGCAAGCCAACTCGGCCTCGATGCCGACACCGCACGCGATCTCGCCATCCAGACCTGCCTTGGTGCCGCCCGCATGCTCAGCGAATCCGACGAACCCGCCGACGCACTGCGCCGCCGCGTCACCTCACCCGGCGGCACCACCCAAGCCGCCATCGAATCCCTGCAAGCCAACCACTTCACGCAAATCATCGCTGACGCCATCAGCTCCGCCACCGAACGCGGCAAGACACTCTCGGCAACGGCGGGCGGCTGAACAAAAAATCCCCCGCCAGTACGCGTCTGGCGGGGGATACAGGACACTCTCAGCACAACGGATCCGTAGCGGTTCGCGCATCGGATCACGATGAAACCGTGCACTGGGCAAGGCACGGACAAATGTCGTCAATCTGCTTAACATCCAGTCTTACGAACCTCCGCTCTCCGCTTCCAAGCGGAGTGTGATACTCAGGATAGAGCACGTCGCGAAATCACTTGAACTCAGGCGGAACATGGAGCAGTTGCGCAGTGAGATCCCACCCTTTTGGTTCAGCGTTCGGCTCTTCCCACTTCCCCCCTGCTGCGATCCACGCAGCCCTGAAGTTTCTGGCACCGATCTGCGACGAATCCTGATAGCCATGCTCGACTCCGCAGCAGGGACAGAATTCATAGAGCGGACTTTTTCCATCGGCACCCCACGGTGGATCCTCTGATCTGTAGCCACAAACGCGACACCGCAAGTCCTGATCACTGTACATTGAAGTAGTCCAAGTTTGTCGGATACCCGTGCTTTCCCGGGTCAGGTACATAGAACGTTCGTGGGGCTCCCGTCTTATCCATTACACCGAATGCATTTGTCACCGGGTCGAACCTCACGACGTCACCATTCACGCGGGTTTTAGAAAGCACTCCGGATGGAGGATTGTGCAGAAAGTCCTGGGCCATACGAACGTACTCGACCGCGTTCCTAGCCCCAAAGTCGGCCCCATGATCCTTGAAGTGCCTGAAGGCGTTCTCTGCAATGGAGCCCGATCTGGTCGAGGTCCACATGTTGCTCTTTGCCGCATCAACCACCGCCCCACCGACATTACCACCCATCTTGATGATCTTTGCAGCCGAATCCCCAACAACAGGTATCAGCCCGACCCCAGCAGCGGCTACGTTGCTGAATGTGGGATCTTGGATCGCTTCATAGATCCCCTTGATGTCACCGATGACTGGCGTGAAGTCGGCGACCGTGCTCCCACTTGATGCGGTTGCTCTCGCGATTGATTGGGCGCGATACGCGGCCGCTTCCTGCGCCTGAGGATTCCAGTAGCTCGTGGGAATTCGCGCAAACCGCCCATCCGGATCGATATTGGTATACGGGTTGTTATTGGCATACCAGTACCGGTTAAAGTTGCCGCCGTTGCTGCCGCTTACGCCCACCGGGTCGGGGCTGATGAAGCGCATCGCCACCGGGTCATAGTAGCGTGCCTCCATGTAGGTCAGGCCGCTGATTGCGTCTTCCATGTGTCCCGCCAGCGCCGCACGGACTGTTTGCCGCCCAGCCGCACCGCGCCGTAGGGGCCGCGCACCGTTTCGTAGCTGATCACGCGGTTGGCGTCGGTCTTGGCGCGCACGCTGCCCTGGCGGTCGGTGAGCAGGTAGCGCATCTGGCTGCTGACCCCTTCGGTCTGCCCTACCAGTCGACTGCCCAGGTAGTAGTACTTGCGACGTTCGCCACCGGTCGATTCGTCGTACATCAACTGACCTGCGCGCGAGTACATCTGATAGCGCGTTTCACCCGCCTTGCTGCTGCGCACGCGATGCCCATGCGCGTCGTAGGCGTATTGCTCGGAGTCGTCCCATCGCCTCCCCGTCCGGACCGGCTCCCAGCACTCGGTGGCCAGGCAAAAAAATCCCCCGCCAGCACGTGTCCGGCGAGGGTTTCTTGGGAATCTTCCAGCAATGAATCTCGATGCAACTCACGCTGCGGAGTGGTCCGCAGCGTGGTTCTTGCTTAGAACTTGTAGGTTGCGCCAATCAGCACGGTGCGGCCGTATTCCACGAACTTGCGCGGGCGGTCGGGTTGACCGGGGTCGCGGAAGTACTCGCGGTATTCCTCGTTGGTGAGGTTGTTGACCTGCAGCAGCAGGGACAAACCTTCCAGCGCGCCTTTCTTGAACTCGTAACCGGTCTGCAGATCGATCACATCTTCGCCGCGAATGAACTGGGTTTCACGATCCGCGCCAAAGCCCTGGATCTCGCCACGGAAGGACGAGCGTGAGCGCTGGCTGACACGGAAAGCAAATCCGCCATTCTCGTAATAGGCGGTCAGATTGCTGACGTAGCGGAGAGGCCCGGCAGGGTTTGGGTGACCGGGCCATCCGGGCCACTCGGCGCAATCGAACTCTTGGTATCCGAATAGTTGGCGACAATGCCGAAGCCTTCCAACGGTTCCCAGAACATCGACAACGGAACCGACGCCGCCAGTTCATAGCCGTTGATCGTGCCGCCCTCGCCATTCACTTGCTGACGGAACTCACCGATGGTCGAGGCCGGTTGATCAGTGAAGGCCGACAGGTCGAACACGCTGAAGTCGAACTCGTAGTTCACCGCTTCATAAATGTACGACTTCAGGCTCTTGTGGAAGGCCGCTGCTGAGACGTAACCCTTGCCATCGGCAAAGTAGTTTTCCCACGACACGTCGAAGCTGTTGGCTTCCCACGGACGCAGCCTTGGGTTGCCGCCTGAGCCAGACCAAGTGCGGACACCGTCGACAGTCGCGATGCTGTAGTCCGCAAAGAATCGCATGTGATCCATGCGCGGGCGTGCAACTTGGCGGGCAATGCCCAAGCGCAAGGTCTGCGTATCGGTCAGTGACATCGCTAGGTTCAGGTTCGGCAGCACTTTGCCGTAGTCATCGCCGTCTTGCACCACGACGGGCGAACCACCATTGCCACCAATCACCGCCAAGCCGGTCGAGGTCTGTTCGACATCGATGTACTGCAGGCCGATGTTGCCGCGCACCGGGAAGGCACCGAAGTCGGTGTCGATGTTCAACTGCGCGAAGGCCTGAATGATGTCTTCTTCCACCGTCCAGTTCTTCGCCGCACAGTCACGACACAGATTGGGGCGCAGGTTGTGGAAGGCCGCCACCACACCACGGGTATCATAGGTGACGATACCCGTGTTGCTGAAGGCCACATCGGTGGGCGCAAGCAGGAACTCGGCCGGGATCAACTGGAAGTCACCGCCCGCCAGATCGAGGAAGAACTCGTCGGAGGAGCGGCTCTTCTCGCGGTTGGAATAGTTGATACCCGCTTCGAAGGACGAGAATGCGCCGTCCACGAAGCTACGCTCCACCGCCAAACGTGCCGAGCGCAACTCGTCGTCGATGTTCGGGTATTTGACGTAGCCGTCCTGACCCCAACCGCCCGGATCGTTCAGGCCAATCGCGGTCGGATCGGAGTAATCCAGCCCAAACTGGTAATAGGCCGGGCCGTTGTTCGGGTCCATCGTGAACTGCACGGTGTCGCCTGTTTGGGCGCCGGTGTAGACCTCGAGAATCTCCTGCTTGCGATCCGCACGCGACATGCTCACGTCGGCGGTGATACGCAGGTCTTCGTTGATCCAGAAGTCGTTGTTGAAGCCAATCGCGAACAGCTTGTCGTCAAACTCGGACAGGTCGGTACGCACCACCGGCTTGACGTTGTTCCAAGTGCCCCCCACCAGCACGCCATCAGCATTCACAACTGGATTCGTCAAATAGGCGTCGCCCGACCAGCCCAGGCCGAACTCCAGCCAGCGGGTCGCTTCCGAGCGCTCGAACTTGGAGTAGTAGACGTCCAGCTTGCCGGTATAGGTGTCATTCGGTGCGAATTCCAGCACAGCCATTAGACCGTCACGCACGTTCTCCGACGAACCCGACTTGATCTTGTTGCCGCCCAGCACCAGCACGTCCGGCTGACCATCGACGGTGGCGGTCGGGAATCCCCAAGCCTCCCACTCTTTGAACTGGCCAGGCGAATCCAGGCGTGCATAGCCAATTGCCAGACCGATGGTGTCGTCGGCAAAGGTGTCAATGAAGGACGCCGAGAAGCGCGAACCCATATCGCTGTAGCCATCATTCAACTCGCCCAGCGAGTTCTGCTCGCCACGCACGTTGAAAGACACCTTGGGGCCGCTGTACGACAGCGGGCTGACGGTCTGCAGATCGACGGTGCCGGAGATGCCCTGCGCCGGCAGCTTGGCATCGGGGGTTTTGTACACGATCACGCCGCTCAACAACTCGGAGGGGTACTGATCGAACTCGACGCCACGGTTGTCACCGGCGCTGACCTGCTCGCGACCATTCAACAGCGTGGTGGAAAAATCGCCAGCGAGACCGCGAATATTGATGGTGGAGGAGCGACCGGCAACACGTTGCGCGGTCAGGCCGGGCAGGCGCGACAGCGAATCCGCGATCGAAATGTCAGGCAATTTGCCGATGTCTTCGGCAGAAACCGCTTCGACGATGGAGGTCGAATCCTGCTTGATGGCGATGGCTTTCTGGATACTGCTCGCATAGCCCGTGACCTCATAGGTGTCGAGCTGTGTTGCTTTTTCGGCTTCCTTCTCGCGGAGCGATTTCTCTTCCGCTTTGGCTTCCTCGGTTGCGGCTTGATCCTGTGCCTGCACCGGCAGGGTCGCCGCCAGAATGGCCGACGCCAAAGCCGCGCTCAGCAGATTGCGCTTGCTGTTCAACATGTTCTCCCTCCACATTTCTGGTAATCAGCGGCGGCCGTGCACGCTGTACCGCGTGTTTGAACGACCTGGAACGCGGGCGGCTCGCCGTCCTGCCACGCGTGGCGGCATGGTAAGCCTCGGTTCATGGAGTCGGTTCGACCTGCATACGTATTCATGCAATCGGCATGTGAAAGTGCCCCAATGACGCGGCGTTTTGCATGAAATTGTCATGCAAAGCCGTTTCTTCACCGGAGCAACCGCGTATGCCATCTCCCCGTCCTGCCGGCACGCTGCGGAATCTCTCTGGGTGCGCATTGCTGGCATCGTTGCTGCCCGCGATTTGCAGCGCGCAGGCACACGTCAGCCGTCTGGAAACGCCCGACTGGAGCGAGCAGATCATCTACTTCGCCATGATCGACCGCTTTGCCGATGGCGATCCCGGCAACAACGATCAGGGCGCGGGCGAGTTCAATCCGCAGGACGGCGCGCGCTACAGCGGCGGTGATCTTGCCGGACTGAGCAACCGGCTCGACTACCTGCGCGCACTGGGGGCCACGGCGCTGTGGATCACCCCGCCGGTGAGTCATCAATGGTGGGACCCGCAGGTCAACTACGGCGGCTATCACGGGTACTGGGGCAGCGATTTTTCGACGGTCGATCCGCATTTCGGCGATCTGGATGACTACCGGACCCTGGCGAACGGTCTGCATCAGCGTGGCATGTATCTGATCCAGGACATCGTGGTGAACCATGTCGGCAACTGGTTCAGCTATCCCGATGGCCGCTTGCCCGGCGACCCCGCCCAAGGCGTGACGCTGAAGCCCGACAAGCCACTGCAGACACTCTGGCAGCGCAATGACCCACGCTTGGCGGGGGATCGCGAGGCAGCCATCTACCATTGGACACCGCGCATCCAGGACTTTCGCGATCGCCAGCAGGAACTGAACTGGCAACTCGCCGAACTCGATGATCTGAACACCGAAAACCCCACCGTGCGCGCCGAGCTCCGGCGCAATTACGCGCACTGGATTCGCGAGGTTGGCGTTGACGCGTATCGCGTCGATACCGCGTTCTACGTGCCGCCGGCGTTTTTTCGCGACTTCCGCCTGTCGGAAGACCCCGATGCCCCCGGCATCACGCCGCTTGCCGAGTCGCTGGGGCAAGTGGATTTTTTCGCCTTTGGCGAAGGCTTCGGCATTGACGCGCCCTTCGAGGACACGGCGACACGCAAGATCGCCAGCTATCTCGGCAAGGAAGCCGCCACTTCCCCGTTGCCGTCGATGATCAATTTCCCTCTGTACGGCAGCCTGTTGGATGTCTTCGCACGCGGTCAGCCAGCGGCGGTCATGCAGCACCGTATCGCCTCGATGCTGCAGCACTTTCCCGATCCACATCGCATGCCAACCTTC
This sequence comes from Lysobacterales bacterium, assembly GCA_016718605.1. GTDB lineage: Bacteria > Pseudomonadota > Gammaproteobacteria > Xanthomonadales > Xanthomonadaceae > Aquimonas. The sequence continues at coordinate 654,857 of JADKCY010000002.1, forward strand.
ATTGACAACCACGACGTCGACCGCTGGCTGGCGAATGGCAACGAAGCGGGCATGAAGCAGGCCCTGCTGGCCTTGATGACGCTGCCGGGCATTCCGACGATCTACTACGGTACCGAGCAAGGCTTTCGCCAACCACGCGCAGCCATGTTCGCCGCTGGCTACCAGTCGCAGGGGCGCGATCACTTCGACACGAACAGCCCGATGTTTACCTTCTTGCGTGAGGTCATTGCCTTGCGCAAGCAACACCGCACGCTGTCGCAGGGTCGGCCGGAAGTCGTGCTTGCCAATGCGCAGGGACCGGGCGTACTGGCGTGGCGCGTGCAGCACGGTGACGCGCAAATGCTGGTGCTGTTCAACACGGCGGAGCACCCGATCCTCACGCCGCCATTGCCGTTGGGTACACACGCCTTACGACTGCGTGGCGTATTTGGACTGCAGGGTCAACCGAAGGATCAGTCGGTCGCGGCGGGCCAAGCGCTGGCGCTGAGTCTGGCCGCCCGCGATGCTCAGGTCTTCGTGATTGAGCCCGGTCACAAGATCGTGTCGACAACGGCTGATGCCGCGCCCACGACAAACATCGACGCACTTGCCTCCACGCTGCCCGCGCAACGACATCGCGTCAGCGGCGATGCCATGCCCGGCAGCGCTTGGCAGGTGCTGCTGGATGGTCGCTTGGATCAGGCGCGCGAAATTCGTGCCAACACCGCAGGCCGCTGGCAAACCGATATCGATTTGCGCGGCTTCATCGATCCCGAGACCGAACATCACCTGCAACTGTGGCAAGCCGACAGCCAGACCTTGGGTGCCGCGCGGACGTTTCGCGTCGACGCGGACTGGAAGCCTGCGGGACGCAGCATCGACCCGCCAAAGGATGATCACGGTCCGCATGCTCGGACCGTCTATCCGCTCGATCCGGCCTGGCGCAAACAGCGGCCTGCCGACCTACGCGAGATCGCGCTGGCAACCAGCGGGAATGCGCTGCAAATCGACATCACACTCGCCTCGCATGTGCACGACTGGCAGGCGCCGATGGGCTTCGATCACCTCGCCCTGACCGTCTTCATCGAACTACCCGAGCGCGACGGCGGACAGCGCGTGATGCCGCTGCAGCAGGGCGAGTTGCCGGACAGCATGCGCTGGCATTACCGGCTGCGCCTGCATGGCTGGTCGAACGTGCTGTTCGCAGCCGAGGGTGCGGACAGTGCGCATGAAGGCCGCCTAATCACGCCCGGCGCGCGACTACAGGTGGATGCCAGCCAAGCGCGCTGGCGCATCGAAATTCCCGGCGCCGCGATCGGCAATCCGGATACCCTGCGCGGCGCCAAGGTATGGATCAACACGTGGGACTATGACGGTGGCTATCGCCCGCTGCGCGACGCGGCAGGCGGCGCGCACTTCGGCGGCCACCCGCAGGACGCCAAATGGATGGATGCCAGCGCGGTGATCACGCTGCTCTGAGTCCGACTATTCCGCCGCTTCGCAGACCCGGTTGCGACCCTGCGCCTTGGCCGCATACATGGCCTGATCGGCGCGCCGCATGAGCTGGCTGAGGGATTCCAGGGGCAGCCGTTGCGCGACACCGAAACTGGCGGTGAGTGGATGGCGGATTCCTGACAGCGCCGTATCGTCCACAAAACGCTGCTCGATGCGTTGTCGCAAGCGTTCCGCGATGAACAGCGCGACGCGGATCGAGCAGCCCGGCAAGGCCGCAACCATCTCTTCGCCCCCCATCCGCGCCAACACGTCCAGATCGCGGAGTTCTTCGCGCATCAGGCTGGCAATGATCTGCAGGATCTGATCACCGGCGGCATGACCGCGCTCATCGTTCAAGCTCTTGAAATAGTCAATGTCCAGAAAAATCATTGCCAACGTCGCCGCCTGACCATCGCGCTCCAAGACCGCCATCCGATTGTCCCAGCCGCGCCGATTCAGCAAGCCTGTCAGCGGATCAATCTCGGCCAAACGCAAGGCCTGCGCGTGGGCCTTGCGGGTGTCCGCTGCGCGTTGTGCCAAGCCGATCGACAGCACCAAGGCCTCGAAGGCACCCGCGGCAAGCTGGACTTCGTCCCACCAATACCAATGCAACGGCGCACCTTCACCCTGCAGACTGCTGAGCACGGTGGCAGTCAGCAGCGGCGTCCAGCCCAACACGAAAACCCAGGCGTACTTCGACCCGCGCAAACCCGCCCACAGCGCCACCAACAGCAGCAGTGGGCCGCCGATCACCAGCAAGGGATTGACCAACGCTCGGCCCACGCCCCGCGCGTCCGCCCACGGCAACAACCCGAGCAGTGCGGCAACAACCATCGCTGCAGCAAACACCATCAGCACTCGCCGAAAACGCGGCGCGTATTGCACCAAGCTGGCAAACCGGTCGAGAAACAAGACCGCACTGACCACTGCCAGCACCAATGCGATGCGCCCACTGGGCGGTGCACCCTGACTGGCGAAGCTCAAGCCCAGTGGCGCGGCCAGAAAGCCGGTCTGCATGGCCAGAATCCAGCCATAGGCGACCAAGTACACCGCGTACCAGACGAAGGTCATGTCGCGCAGAAACAGCGCGAAGACCAGCGCGATCAGCGCCATTGCCGCCATCACGGCCAGACACGCGCTGACGTAGGCCATCCACAAGCCGTTGTCGCGCAAATAGCTGGTGAGGTCGACAAGACGAACCCGGATGGACGCGGGCGTCACATCGGTGGCATCCACGGTCAACCGGATCGGCTCACCCGCTGCGGGCACCGAGTCAAGCAACCACGCCACATCGCCGTAACCAATCTCGGCCAAAGGATGGCGATTCAGCATGCGCGTTCGTGACAGCTTGCCCGATGGCATTTGCAAGGTCAGCCACTGCATCCCGCTGTCATTGACCAACAACACCAGCGGTCCGGTCGGCCACTGCCCCTGCGCTGTCCGCAGCACGTACTCGGCGACCGGATCCTGTCGACTGACCACCTTGTGGTTGAGATCAGTGGCGAGGGACTGCGACGGCTGGCCCGCCGTCGCCACCTCGGCGACCAGCGGGTATTCCGTTGCCCACGCGCTCGGCATGACGGTCAATAGACCGATCAGGCAAAGCCAGCGCAGCAGTGAATAAGGTAGGGACATGCTTCTCAAGGTGACCGCATCGCGGAATGAAGTAAATACCACCACGAAAAACACCGCTGGGCGTGCATGATGCCTGTCCCCGTCCACTGGAGCCGCCCGATGCGCGATCAGCGCGAATTCGATGTCATCGCCTATGGCGCCAGCAGTTTTGTCGGTCAGATTCTGGCCCGCTATCTTGCCGCGCACCCGGCCCACCAATCCCTACGCTGGGCCATTGCGGGGCGCTCCGAAGCCAAGCTGCGCACGCTGCGCAACAGCCTCGGCGACTCCGCCCGCGACATTCCGATCCTGCTCGCCGATGCCAGCGACGCCGCGGGCCTGCACGCATTGGCGGCACGAACACGTGTACTGATCTCCACCGTTGGCCCCTATGCCATTCACGGCGAACCGGTGCTGGCCGCCTGCGTGGAAAGCGGCACCGATTACTGCGATCTGACCGGCGAAACCCAGTGGATTGCGCGCATGTTGCAGCGCTACGAAGTGCGCGCGCAGCAGACCGGCGCACGCATCGTGCACTGCTGCGGTTTTGATTCGATCCCGTCCGACATGGGCGTGTGGTTTCTGCAGAATGAAGCCCGTGCGCGCTTCGGTCACCCGCTGCCACGCGTGAAGATGCGTGTGCGCGCCGCCAAGGGCGGTTTTTCCGGCGGCACCGTCGCCAGCTTGCTGAACGTCATTGAGGAAGCCCAGCGCGATCCGGCATTGCGCAAACAACTGGGCGACCCGTACCTGATCTCGCCCGCGCTGACAGATCGTCCGCCTCGCCAACCGGATGTGCGCGGCGCGGTCTTCGACAAGGATTTCAACGCATGGACCGCACCCTTCGTGATGGCGGCAATCAACACCCGCGTGGTGCAGCGCAGTCACGCCTTGGGTCATGGCGCATACGGGCCGAACTTCCGTTACGACGAGGGCGTGCTGACCGGGCGTGGCCTCAAAGGTCGACTTGCCGCCACCGGCACCACACTCGGTTTGGGCGGCTTCATGCTGGCCAGTGCGTTTGCGCCCACCCGCAAGCTGCTACAGCGCTTCGCCTTGCCCGCACCGGGCGAAGGCCCCAGCCCGCAGCAACAAGCGCAGGGATTTTTCGATCTGCGCTTCATCGGCAAAGACGACGCAGGGCATGTGCTGCGTGTGAAAGTGAGCGGCGACCGCGATCCAGGCTACGGCTTTACCGGACGCATGCTCGGTGAGGCCGCCGCGTGTCTGGCGCTGGATGTACCGGAGACCGCAGCGGGCGGATTCTGGACGCCTTCCACCTTGCTCGGCGACGCCTTGCTCAAGCGCCTGCGCGACCACGCGCAGATGGGTTTCGAGGTGCTGTCCTGATGGCGCCCGCCGCCCCGCCGGCCCGCGACCGGGGAGGCAATGTGCGTTCTTGCTCGTCATTCCGGACTTGATCCGGAATCCAGCCTCTCGTCGCAGCAAGGGACGAAAATGTCCGCAAGTGCGGGATGCTCGCCTTCGCGAGCATGACGCGTTGGAGGGTGAGACGGGAATTACGCTTGCTCGTCATTCCGGACTTGATCCGGAATCCCGCTTTGCTCTGATCTGCCCGGTGTTTCGAGTCTTCAGCCCGGCATATCAACGTGGATCAACAACCCGCGTCGCCGCCCACGCCGCCAGAATCTCGCGGCCGATCTTGGCGTTGTGGCGGATGTCGACCGGGAAGCCGGGATGGAACAGGAGGTGTTGCAGGCAGCGGGTGTGGGCGAACTGTTGTGCGAGTGAACGCAGTTCGGTGCGTAGTTGATCGTCGCTGATCGGGCTTTGCGGTTGGCGCTCGATGCACAGCACCGGAATCTGTTCGCCCGGTTTGCCGACGCCCACCAGGGCGCTGCGGCGCACGGCGGCGTGGGTGTTGAAGATCGGCTCGACCTGCTCGGTGTAGCGCGGGCCGTCGGCGGTTTCGACACGATGCGATTTGCGTCCACAAAACCACAGGCGACCTTCGCCATCGACATAGCCCACATCGCCCATGCGATGCACGATGCGCGTGCGCCATCGGGCAGGGTTTCGCGGATTTTGGCCAGCGCGGTGGCCTGCGGGCGCTCGAAGTAGCTGTCGGTCGCGGTCGGCCCGGCGACACTGATTTCGCCCACCTCGCCGACTGCGCATTCGCGCACTTCCGACCAATCGGCGATGGCGCGATCAACGATGGCGATGATGCGCACCTCGTTCGGTGCGACCGCGCGACCGACACAGGTGCCTGCGCCCGCTTCAGTGGCGGCGCGCGTAGCGCGCAGTTCGCGGCCTTCGATCACCGCGACGGGCAAGCACTCGGTGGCACCGTAGGGCGTCCAGATTTCGCCATCCTCGGGCAGCATGGCCTGCATGCGTTCGACGACCGCAGGCGGCACCGGCGCGCCCGCCGAGGTCACCCGGCGCAGGCTGGGCAGCCGGATCGCGTGTTGTTCGCCGTAGCGGCTCAGCACATCGAGCAGCGCGGGCGAACCGAACATCTGGTTGACGCCGAAGCGCTGGATCGCATCGATCAACTTGGCCGGATTGGCACGCGCGGGCCGGGTCGGGTCCATGTCGGGGATCACGCTGGTCAATCCCAGGGCAGGATCGAACAGGGCGAAGGGCGGAAAGGTCGGCAGGTCCACACCGCCGGGCTGAATGCCGAAGGCGCGACCCAGCAGTTCGATCTGCGCGACGAAATGGCGATGCCGATAGACCACGCCCTTGGGGACGCCGGTCGAGCCGGAAGTGAACAGAATCGCCGCCACTTCGTCACCCTCGGTGGCAGCCAATTGTGGCCCGCACCCGGCACCGAGCGCTTCGACCTGCGCCAGCGTGTGGCCACCCCACAGCCAGCGTTGGCCGACGGTCACCAACTGCCGCACATGCCCGCGTCCCCAGCCCAGCAACAGGCGTGCGAATTGCGCCAGTGGAATGCCGATGAAGGCCTGCGGTGCGGCTTCGTGCAGGCATTGCTTGAGCGCCCGTTTGTCGATGCCGGGATCGATCAGCACCGGCACCGCGCCGAGCTTGAACAAGGCGAACATCAACAGGAAGAACGCGGGCGAAGGCCGCACCATCACCGCACAGCGCACACCCCGCCCGATGCCGATGCACGCCAGTCCGGCGGCGATGGCATCGCTGCGCTGATCGAGTTCGGCATAGCTCAGCGACTGGGTGTATTGCACGCGGCCCTGCGCATCTACCCCAGCGGGACAACGGATGGCGATCTGCTCGGGGCGCTCGGCGGCCAGACGCGGCAGCGCGGCGGCGATGTTGCACACGGACGCAGCGTCTGCCGACGCGGGGGAAGAGGGATTCGACATGGCGGCATTGTAACGAGCCCGCATGATGCCCATCGCGGCCTGCAAAAGCATTGATCGATCACCCTCGGCTGCTATCCTGCGCCCTGTTTCCACGCCAACAGGGGAGTTCCATGGCACTCACACAAGCGCAACAACTGGATCTGGTTCAACGTCTCGCCACCGACGACGCCTTTCGCCATCTGTTTCAGCAGGACAATGCCCAAGCCTTGATTGCGATTGGCATTGATCCGTCGGCTGTGAGCAACCATCTCGACGCTACACAGAGTGAGTGTGAACTGGCCGACAAAGCGACCTTCGCGGCCGTACTGCAGGACATGCAGAACGGCGACTTTTCGGCGGCGATGGCGATGCAAACACCTCAGGTCAAGATTGGGTAACGGAACCGTGGTGTCTTGCCGGGCAGGTTGCGAAAGTCAACAAAAAGACACGCGCTGCTTTGGAAGGCAAAGGCAATGCGCGCAGCCGACTTAGGGTGTTGGCGTGGCAACGCTCAGCAAAGCAAGGCGCTCTTGCGTGGGTTGTGGCCATTGCTGCGCATTGTCAGGCCAATCGCTGCGGAACTGCGACAGCCGCGCAGCCCGTTGTTCGGCGGTCGCCAACTCGGCAGCGTCCAATCCGGCCAGTTGGCTGCGCACCACGTTGTAGCCCATCAGGACGTAATCGCCTTGCGCTTCGGCGTAAGCGCGCCCGCGATGGGCGCTTAGCCAGTCGGCTTCGCGCAAGGCCGCAGTGCGATCACCAAGGTGACGGTAGCTGTCCAACAGGCTGGCATGTACGGCATAGAGTTCGCGCCCATCCAACAGGGGCAGCAGCAGATCGCGGGCCTGCACCGGGTCGTGTTGGTGCAACGCGCGTGCGGCCTGGGTCAGCAGCACGCGCTGCTGCAATTCATGCGGTAGCGCCGCAGGCATCAGGGGGGCAGCCAAGGATTCGGCGGCCGCCGCCAGTTCGGCCTCGCCGTGCTGCCAGGCCAGCCAAGCCAGCAGATGCAGACGGCGAATGCGGTCGAGGTGGTGTTCCGGGTCCTCACTCTTGGCCGGCACCGCCTGTTCTTCGCGCCAGAACTGCTGCAGTTCCTGCCTAAGCGTATCGGCATCCCACAGCAGACTGCCGGTGGCCAGGCGTGCGGACGCCCAAGCGCGAGCGAGTCGAAGACTGCCGCTCCGGCTGGCCTCGCGCACGCCGTCCAGCAAGGCCAGACCGCGCTGCCAGTCGCCCGCATCGATATGCATCAGGGCCTCGGCATGCTGGTGTTCCCACGAGATCTCGGCATCGTTGGTCGGTGGCGCTTCGGCAAATACCTGCCAGGCCTTGGGCCATTGCCGCTGCGCGGCATAGGCGCGGGCGTAGAACTCGCGTTGAAAGCCCGAGCCCAAGGCGACGGCGGTCTGGAACTGGCTGATCGCGTCGGCATAGCGTTGTTCGGCCAGATACATCACGCCCAGCAGGTAGACCGCCGTACCACGGTATGGATTCTTGTCGGAAGCGCCGATTTCCAACGCCTTGCGCGCTTCCGTCCAATCCGCTCCCTGAAACCAGGCGAAATAGCCGTAGCTGTTCACGCCACGGTAGAAGTCCGGATACATCTCAGCCAGCAAACGCCAGCGCTTCAGTCCATCTGGAGTGCCACCCTGCAGATTGGCGCGCACCGCATCCAGATAGAGTTTCTCGCGCGGCGTCAGCCGATCCTGATCAGCATCCAGTCGCGCTAGCTCAGCAGCCATTTCCGCACGCATTGACGCGTCGCGAAACGACATGGCCAGCTCCAATCTCGCGCGAGCGAAGTGGGGGTCAAGGCCAAGTGCATGCAGTAGGAGTTGATGCTCCCTTTCGAAGTCCCCGCTTCTTATGGCCTCTCGCGACAACGTGAACGCCCGCAAAGCATCCAGATTGTCGGTAGCGACTTGCGCCAACGGCAGATCACTGTTCTGGATGCTGGCGGTGGCTTCGCCCAGGCGGTCGCGCAAACGTTCATTGAGTTGATCGACGGCGGGCAGCACATCGCTGGCTTGGCCGCCGTCGACCGATTCGGCATACACCGTCGCCTGGGTGCCGGGATCGATCACTTCGGCCGTGAGGCGCAGTTTGCCGCCGACTTCGGCAATGGTGGGCAACAGCAGGGCGCGCGCACCGAGGCGCTGCGCCAGTTCGGCACCGACCTCGCGATCCACATGGGTGCGATCGGGGTCGCGCTGCATCAACGTCAGTGCTTGCGCCAAGCGCAGGTCGGACAGCACGTTGACGTGGTTGGACTGTTCCATGCTGAGCCGAAAGGCTTCCTGCAGTCCATCGTCGAAACGCACATCGCCCGTGAGATTGCGCACATCACCCAGCACGATCCAATCGCGCTCGGCAAAGGCGATGGCCGCTTTGGGCTGCAGCCATTGCCACGTCGGAAAACCAATCAGCACGGCCAGCACCAAGCCTTCCAGCGCCAGCATGCTAGGCCGCCGCCAGAGCGGGGTTTCGCGATGCGCCTTGCCCGACCAGGCTGGGGACTTGAGCGGCGCGAGGCCGGGTTCACCGACCTCGAACACCGCAATCGGCTCGTCCACGCCTTTCAGCTTGAAGCGACCATGCTGCATCCATTCCAGCCGCGCCAGCGAGGCACCGAGCTCGCCTTCGGCACGATGCGCCAGCGTATAGGCCACGCTCGACAGCAGAATCTGTTCGGGCTGCGCCAGGCTCATCAAGCGGGCGGCGACAGGCTTGGCCAGACCTTCCACTTCCATCGGTTTGGCGCCATGCGCGATGTCATCGGCATCGTTGATCCAAGTGCGTACTTCACCGACATGGATACCGATGCGCGCCTGCACCTTGAGCGGCAGTTTGGCGCTGAACTCGCGCAGCGCGCGCTGGTATTCCAACGCAAAGCCGATGGCGTGGATCGGGCGATCAAACAGGCTGAGCATGCCGTCGGTCTTGTCGATCTCCTGTCCGCCGTGCACGCGCAGCAGATTGCGCACTAGACGATCATGCTGACGGATCAGATCGGCCGCGAGCTGATCGCCAAGGCGACTGACCCATTGGGTCGAATCCACCAGATCGCTGACCAGCAGGGTGCGCAGCACGGTGGCGCTGCTGGACGGTTCGCTTGAGCTGACGGCTAGGTTCATGAGTGGGCCTGTGCATTCAGCGGAAAGACGCGGAGCGAGGAATGTCGACGGCAGCGGGCCCCACACCGTGCCTGCATTCTCAATCGCAAGAAACTGCCGTTGCCTTGCAGCGTGCATACGCTGGATCGACATGCGAGGCTGCATTATTCGCCCCTTGTCGGGCGCTGGCAATGCGGGGTTGGCGAAAACGCCATTCAAAACCTGCAGCAAGCGATTGCGCTCGCCTGTGGATGAATGCAAAGGAGTGGCCATGCAATACCGTCGAATGGGTCGCAGTGGATTGAAGCTGTCCGCCGTATCACTGGGTGCCTGGGCCACCTTTGGTGAACGGGTGGGGCGCAGTGAGGCGCGCGAATTGATCGCGCAGGCGTATGCGGCGGGCGTCAATTTTTTCGACAACGCCGAAAGCTATGCGCATGGCGAAGCCGAGCGTTTGATGGGCGACGTGATCGCCGATCTGCGCCTGCCGCGCGACGCGTATTGCGTGTCGAGCAAAGTGATGTGGGGCAGCGTGGATGCGCCCCGCCCCACCCAGATGGGCTTGTCGCGCAAACATGTCAGTGAAGCCTGCCATCAGGCGCTCAAGCGCCTGCGGGTGGAGTATCTCGATTTGTATTTGTGCCATCGCCCCGACCCGGACACGCCGGTGGAGGAAACCGTATGGGCGATGGATGCGCTGATTCGCCAGGGCAAGGTGTTGTATTGGGGAACCTCCGAATGGCCGGCCGAGCAGATTGCCTACGCCTGCCGTGTGGCGCAGACCCATCATTTGCATGGCCCCAGTGTGGAACAACCGCAATACAACCTGTTGTGCCGCGAACGCGTCGAACTCGAATACGCGCCGTTGATCGCCGAATGGGGATTGGGATTGACGGTATTTTCGCCCTTGGCCTCCGGCCAATTGAGTGGCAAATATCGACAGGGCATTGGCGCCGATACCCGATTGGGAACGCCCGGCTATGAGTGGCTGCAACGCCAATTGAGCGCCGAAGAAGGTCGTCGTGCCACCGCCATCGAGCGCTACGTGCAGGCGGCGCAGAGACTGGAACTCAGTCCGGCCGTCGCAGCGATTGCCTGGTGCCTACGCAATCCCCAGGTGTCCACGGTCCTGCTGGGCGCCACGCGCCCCTGAACAACTCGCCGAAAACCTGCGCGCCGTGGATCTGTTCGCCAGCCTGAGCGAACACATGATGCAGACCCTCGAAGCAGCCGTCGCAGCGTCCTGAGGCGCCCGCCACGGCTCGCGCCAAGCGGCGGTTTGCGTGCCGCGAGGCGCGGCTCACTTGACGCAGTCCAGGCCAGATGGCGCGGTTTCACCTGACCGATGACGCGCCACAAGCACGACATGCCAAACACCCGGCGCTGCTGCGCACGATTTACGTCGATCACTTTGACAAGGCTCGGCGCGCGGCATAACGTACGTCGGCGTATGTAAAACATCATTCTGCATTGCGGAATTTTCAGGGGGTTCCCATGACCGCGTCACCCGCTCTCCTTCATTCATCAGTGCGTGACGGTTGCGCCGTGCTGATCCTCGACAACCCGCCCGTCAATGGCTTGGGACTGGCTCTGCGCAGCGCATTGGCGGCGGCCATTGATGCCGCCAATGCTGATCCGGCGATCCACGCCATCCTCCTCACGGGCGCCAACGGACTGTTCTCCGGCGGCGCCGACATCCGCGAGTTCAACACGCCGAAGATGCTCGCCGAGCCGAATCTGCATTCGCTGATCCAGGTGGTCGAGCAAAGCGCCAAACCCGTCGTGGCGGCGATCTCCGGCACCTGCATGGGCGGCGGCTTGGAGCTCTCGCTGGCCTGCCACTACCGCGTCGCCACGCCCGATGCCGAAGTCGGTCTGCCAGAAGTGAAGATCGGCCTGCTGCCCGGTGCGGGCGGCACGCAGCGTCTGCCGCGTGCGGTCGGGCTGGAAGTCGCGCTCAACATGATCGTGTCCGGTAATGCGGTGGCGGCGAAGTTATTGGCGAAAACGCGTTTGTTCGACCGCGTGGCCGAAGGCGATGTGGTCGACATCGCTATCGCACTGATTAACGAACAACGCGCCAGTGGCGCGGTACCGAAGTTACTGCGCGAGGAGCGCGTGCGGCACCCCGAGGCCGAGGCCTTTCTGGGCTTCGTGCGGACCTCGGTGAAGTCGATGTCCGGCCCCTTCCCTGCCCCTCTGAAATGCGTGGAAGCGGTCGCGGCCAGTTTAAAGCTGCCCTTCGAACAAGGACTGGCGAATGAAAAGCAGTTGTTCACCGAGCTGATGTTTGGCCCGGAGTCACGCGCACTGCGGCATTTCTTCTTCGGCGAACGCGCGGCGGCCAAGATTCCCGATGTCCCTGAAGACACCCCTCTGCGCCCGGTCAGCCGAATCGGCATCATCGGCGCAGGCACCATGGGCGGTGGCATCGCCATGAATTTCCTCAATGCCGGTCTGCCGGTCACCCTGTTGGAGATGAAGCAGGAGGCGCTGGATCGCGGCATCGCCACGATCCGCAAGAACTACGAGAGCGCGCTGAAGAAAGGCAAGCTCAGCGCCGAGAAACTCGCGCAACGCATGGCCTTGCTCACGCCCTCGCTGAGCTACGACGCTCTGGCCGATGCCGATCTGATCATCGAAGCGGTCTTCGAGGACATCGGTGTCAAGCAGCAGGTGTTTGAAAAACTCGATGCCATCGCCAAGCCCGGCGCCATCCTGGCGTCCAACACCTCGACGCTGGATCTGGATGCCATCGCCGCGTTCACGCAGCGTCCGCAGGACGTGGTCGGTCTGCACTTCTTCAGCCCCGCCAATGTGATGAAACTGCTCGAAGTGGTGCGTGGCAGCGCGACCGCCAAAGACGCACTGGCCACGGTGATGAAGCTGGCCAAGAAGATCAAGAAGATCGCCGTGGTTTCCGGCGTCTGCGATGGCTTCATCGGCAATCGCATGGTCGAGCAATACGGCCGTCAGGCGCTGTATCTGGTCGAGGAAGGCGCCAGTCCGCAGCAGGTGGATCGGGCGCTGGAAAAGTTCGGCATGGCGATGGGCTTGTTCCGCATGTCTGACCTCGCCGGCAATGACATCGGTTGGGCGATTCGCAAGCGCCGCTATGTCGAACAACCCGACATGCGCTATCCGCGCATTGCCGACAAGCTCTGCGAATTGGGCCGCTTCGGCCAGAAGACCGGCAAGGGCTGGTATCGCTACGAGGCCGGCGCGCGCGAGGCCATCGTCGACCCGGAAGTCGATGCGCTGATCACCGCCCATCGTGCCGAGTTGGGCATCACGCCGCGTGCGATCAGCGACGAAGAAATCGTCAGTCGCTGCATCCTGGCCCTGGTCAACGAAGGCGCACGCATCCTCGACGAAGGCATCGCCGCGCGCGCCTCGGACATCGACATGGTCTACATCACCGGCTACGGCTTCCCGGTCCACAAGGGTGGACCCATGCTGTATGCCGATGGTCTCGGCCTCTACAGCGTGCTGCGCACCCTGCGCAGCTATGCCGCGCATTCGCATGGTGACCGCAGTTTCTGGCAACCGGCGGCATTGATCGAACGACTGGTCGCCAACGGCCAATCCTTCAACGGCTGATGTGCGCCTGATGCGCCAACGCCACCCATTTGCGGAGTACACCCCATGAAAGACGCAGTGATTGTTTCCACCGCGCGCACCCCGCTGGCCAAGAGCTGGAAAGGTGCCTTCAACATGACCCACGGCGCGACCCTGGCCGGGCACGTCATCCAGCATGCTGTGGCACGCGCGGGCATCGAGGGCGCGGAAATCGAAGACGTATTGCTGGGCTGCGGATTGCCGGAAGGCGCCACCGGCAACAACATCGCGCGTCAAGCCGCCCTGCGCGCAGGACTGCCGGTGAGCGTGTCTGGCATGACCGTCAATCGCTTCTGTTCCTCGGGCCTGCAGACCATCGCACTGGCGGCACAACGCATTCAGGCGGGTGAGGGCGAGGTGTATGTCGCGGGCGGTGTCGAGTCCATTTCCTGCGTGCAGGCCGAGATCAACCAGCACATGCTGAGCGAAAGCTGGCTGGCCAAGCACAAGCCGGAAATCTACTGGAGCATGTTGCAGACGGCGGAGAACGTGGCCACCCGCTACGGCATCGAGCGCGATGTCATGGATGCCTACGGCGTGCGCAGTCAGCAACGCGCGGCGGCGGCCGCAGCAGCAGGCAAGTTCGACAACGAAATCGCACCGATCAGCGTGTTGGCTGCCATTGCCGACAAGCAAAGCGGCGCGATCAGCACACAGCAGGTAACCGTGAGCGCGGATGAAGGCATCCGTGCCGACACCACACTCGAGGCCATTGCCAAGATTCGCAGCGCCACGCCCGGTGGGCGCATCGCCGCTGGCAATGCCAGCCAGTTCAGCGATGGGGCGTCAGCGTGCGTGGTGATGGATGCCGCACTGGCGGCGCAGAAGGGATTGGCGCCGATGGGCGTGTTCCGTGGCTTTGCGGTGGCCGGTCTGGAGCCGGACGAAATGGGCATCGGCCCGATTTACGCGGTGCCGAAACTGCTCAAGCGTGCGGGTCTTGGCATCGACGACATCGGCCTGTGGGAACTCAACGAAGCCTTCGCCGTGCAGGTGCTGTACTGCCGCGACAAGCTCGGTATCCCTGATGAGCGCCTCAACGTCAATGGCGGTGCGATTGCGGTGGGTCATCCGTACGGTATGTCCGGCGCGCGCTTGGTCGGTCACGCGCTGATCGAAGGCAAGCGTCGCGGCGTGAAGTACGCCGTGGTCACCATGTGCATCGGTGGCGGCATGGGTGCCGCCGGATTGCTGGAAATCGTCTGAGGACCACCGCATGAGTGTCAAACAACTGCTCGACCTGCATGGCCGCGTGGCCCTGATTACCGGTGCCTCGCGTGGGTTGGGCCTGCAGATGGCCGACGCGCTGGGCGAAATGGGCGCGCATCTGGTGATCAGTGCGCGCAAAGCCGCCGATCTGCAGAGCGCTGCCGAGTCGCTGCAGGCCAAGGGCTATCGCGTGCTCGCGGTGCCCGCCGACATCGGCAAGCCCGATAGTGCCAACGCCGTGGTCGATGCCGCGCTCGCCGAGTTCGGCCAGATCGACATTTTGGTCAACAACGCCGGAGCAACCTGGGGCGCGCCCGCCGAAGACCATCCCCTGGACGCTTGGCAAAAGGTCGTCGACGTCAATCTCACTGGCCTGTTCGTGCTGACTCAGGCGGTCGCCAAACGCTGCATGTTGCCGCGTGGGGATGGCCGCATCATCAACATCGCCTCGGTCGCCGGACTGGGCGCCTCGCCTGCTGAAGTGCTGCGCGCAGCGGCCTATCACGCCAGCAAGGGCGCGGTTGTCAATCTCACCCGTGCGCTAGCCGCCGAATGGGGCGCGCAGGGCATCACCGTCAATTCGATTTGCCCCGGCTTCTTTCCGACCAAGATGGCCGACAAGATCATTGAGCGCTCGCACGATCTGCTGCTGCGCCTGACCCCGCGCGGTCGGATGGGCGAAGACGAAGATCTCAAAGGTCTGGTGGTGCTGCTGGCCTCGGATGCCGGGCGTCATATCAACGGCCAGAACATCGCCGTCGACGGCGGCATGAGCGTGCTCTGATGGCCGCCTTGCCTGCCGGTCTGACCGCCGTGCGTGAAGCCCATCGCGTTGACGAGGCGGCACTGCGCGACTGGCTGGCACAGACCCTCGGCCTGCGCGGCGAGTTGCAGATCGCGCAGTTCGAAGGTGGCCAATCCAATCCGACCTACTTCCTGCAGATCGGCGGCGAGCGATTGGTCCTGCGGCGCAAACCACCGGGCAAATTGCTGCCCTCGGCACATGCGGTGGATCGCGAGTTTCGCGTCATCAGCGCGTTGCGTGACAGCCCCGTACCGGTCGCCGACGCGCTGGCTCTGTGCAGCGACGAACAAGTCATCGGCAGTCTGTTCTATGTCATGCGCCACGTCGAAGGCCGCGTGTTCTGGGACCCGAAAACCCCAAGCCTGACACCCGCCGAACGCGCGGCGGTTTTCGACGACATGAACCGCGTGATTGCGGCGCTGCACGGACTCGATCCGGATGCGCTGGGGCTGGGCGATTACGGCCCGCGCGAGGCCTATCTGAACCGCCAGATCGTGCGGTGGAGCAAGCAGTATCACGCTGCTGAAGCACCCGCCATCGAGGCCATGGAACGTCTGATCGCGTGGCTGCCGCAGCACGTGCCGCCGGACGACGATCTGCGCATCGTTCACGGCGATCTGCGGCTCGACAATTTCATCTTCCACCCGACCGAACCACGCGTGCTCGCCCTGCTCGACTGGGAACTATCGACCCTCGGCGACCCGTTGGTCGACTTCGCCTACAGCGCGCTGACCTGGCGCATGCCGGGCGGAGGTTTCCGCGGCTTGGCGGGTGTCGACATCGACGCCCTCGGCATCCCGAGTGAAGCCGAGTATGTCGCGCGCTACTGCGCGCGCAGCGGACACCCTCTGGCCGTCGACGGCACGATGCCGCACTGGAACACCTACCTCGTTTTCAACCTGTTCCGCTTGGCCGCCATTCTGCAAGGCGTGGCCGCCCGCGCGCGGCAGGGCAATGCGGCCAGCGAACAGGCCGTCGCAATGGGGCAACAGGCTCGGCCACTGGCCGAAGCCGCATGGCAACTGGCGCAAGGAGCCTGATATGGATTTCGCCTATTCCCAACGTACTCGCGAACTGATGGCGCGCGTCGATGCCTTCATGCAAGCCGAGGTATTTCCGCACGAAGCCACCTTCTTCGCCGAGGTGGAAGCCAACCGGCGCGCAGGCAATGCCTGGGTGCCGACCGCGATCATCGAAACCCTCAAGACCAAGGCCAAGGCGCACGGTCTGTGGAACCTGTTCCTGCCCGACTCGGAGCACGGTGCTGGGCTGAGCAACACGGAATACGCGCCACTGTGTGAGCTGATGGGTCGCTCGCCGATTGCGCCGGAAGTGTTCAACTGCAACGCACCGGACACCGGCAACATGGAAGTGCTGGAACGCTACGGCAACGCCGCGCAGAAAGCGCGCTGGCTGCGCCCGCTGCTGGACGGCGAGATCCGCTCCTGCTTCGCCATGACCGAACCCGCCGTCGCCTCCAGCGACGCTACCAACATCGAAGCGCGCATCGAACGCGACGGCGAGCACTACGTCATCAATGGTCGGAAATGGTGGAGTTCGGGTGCCAACGATCCGCGCTGCCAGATCATGATCGTGATGGGCAAGACCAGCCCCGATCATCCCGAGCGTCACCGCCAGCAGTCGATGATTCTGGTGCCGATGACGACGCCCGGCGTGACCGTGCTGCGTCATCTGCCTGTGTTCGGTTACGACGATGCCCCGCACGGCCACGGCGAAATCCTGTTTGAAGACGTGCGTGTGCCGCTCGATCACATTCTGCTGGGCGAAGGACGTGGTTTCGAGATCGCGCAAGGACGCCTCGGCCCCGGTCGCATCCACCACTGCATGCGCCTGATCGGCCTCGCCGAGCGCGCCCTCGAACTGCTGTGCAAACGCGCACTCCAACGCCGCGCCTTTGGTCGCTTGCTGGCCGAGCAATCGGTGACGCACGAACGCATCGCCGAGGCACGACTGTTGATCGATCAGGCCCGCCTGCTGACCTTGAATGCGGCCTGGATGATGGACACCGTCGGTAACAAGGCCGCGTTGAAGGAAATCGGCCTGATCAAGATCGCCGCACCGAACATGGCCTGCCAGGTGATCGACTGGGCGATCCAGATGCACGGCGGTGCGGGCGTCAGTGACGACTTCCCCTTGGCCTACGCTTACGCCATGGCACGCACGCTGCGCTTGGCCGATGGCCCCGATGAAGTGCATCGCGCGCAAATCGCCAAACTGGAACTGAAACGCTGGAAAACCGCATGAGCACGGACACGGAAGCAGACGACGGCATCGAACAAGCCATTGCCCAGGAAGAACGCCGCGACCGCCGCTTCGTCTCTGCACTGGCACGCGGCATGGCGATCCTGCGCTGTTTCAAGCGCAGCGAACGCTGGCTGGCCAACAGTGAGATCGCCGCACGCACCGGCCTGCCCCGACCCACCATCTCGCGCCTCACCTACACCCTCACCCGCTTGGGCTATCTGGAGCACTCGACCCGACTGGAAAAATACGCCCTCGGCGCCGGTGTACTGGCGCTGGGGCACGCCTATCTCGCGGGCGAAGACGTGCGCGGCATCGCCCGCCCGCTGATGCAAGCACTGGCCGATGAAGTCAACGCCACTGTCCTGCTCGGCGCGCTTGATCAAACCCAGATGGTGCTGGTGGAAGTCTGTCATGGCAGCGAAGCCTTCCACCTCAAACGCGATGTCGGTCAACGCGTACCGCATGGCGCCACCGCACTCGGTCGCGCCTACCTGATGGGCCTGAGCGGTGGGCGACTGGAAGAAGCCATCCAGAACCTGCGTGCCCACACACCGGAAGCCGATCACACGGCCTTCAATGCGGGTATTCGTCAGGCCATGGCCGACTTCAAGGAATTCGGACTGGTGTTCTCACTCGGCGACTGGAACCGCGAGGTCTACGCCGCCGCCGTTCCGCTGGCGCTCAACGGCGGCGAACGCGTCATGGCGATCAGCGTCAGCGGCCCGATCTACACCATGACCCGCGAGCGCCTGATCAACGAAGTCGGCCCCCGCCTGCGCGCGGCCCGTGACAGCATCCAGCGGCGGATATTGGCGCAGGGGTGATAGCAATCGCCGTTGCCGACGGTTACCCCGCTGGACGTGCACACTGCGGAACGCGGTGTGCGTGAAGAGCCGCACGCCGCAGAAGGCGTTGAGCGACCCATCGCGCGTCCGTCAGTCCCTTGCTACTCGAACCCGTTTTCGAACACAGGGATCGTGTTGCGACCATACAGGACGTAGACACTACCGGCAGAACTGACCGCACCGGGATCGGCGAGCGGTGCACCAATTGCGAGGTCATCGATGCCATCGCCGTTGATGTCACCCGCAGCGCTGACGGCGCTTCCCGAAGTATCCCCGCTCGCCGCGCCATCAATACGGAAGCCGTCGCGACCGGTCAGATTGCCCACGGCCTGGCTGGCAGGGAACCCACCCTGTACTGGCGCACGGCCAAAGACGATGTAGGTACTGCCAGAGTCGCCACCGGGAAACCGGTCGGCTCCGCGGGCACCGATGATCACATCGGCGATCCCGTCACCGTTGACGTCTCCAGCGGCGCTGAGCGCAGAGCCGAACTGCTCTCCGCTGGTCGGCCCCTCCATGCGGAACCCAGTCTGACCGTCGAGACTGGCCAGCGCGATGCTGGCCGGCAAGCCGTCATCTCTGCCGAACACCACAAAGCTGCTGCCAGCCAGACTCCGGCCACCCGGATCCGCAAGGCTGGCTCCAATCAACACATCATCGATGCCATCGCCATTGATATCACCCGCCGCAGAGACTGGCAGCCCGGAGGCATCGCCTGCGGACACCCCGTCGATGCGAATACCACCGTTCCCCACCAGGCTGGCGAGATCAAGAACAGCCGGGAACGCGCTGTTGCCTCCGAACACCACATAGCTGACGCCTGCGAGGTCGGCACCCAACGCCGTGGCATACGGCACGCCGATGATCAGGTCATCAATGCCATCGTGGTTGACATCTCCCGCTGCGCTGACCGAGCTTCCCGATTGCCCGTACTCCGCCACACCATCGATGCGAAATCCGTTGCTGCCATTCAGACTTGCGAGATTCAGGCTGGCCGGAAAGACTGCGCTGCTGCCAAACACCACATAGCTGCTACCGGCGTCGGCGATGCCAGCCGGATCGGCCAGCGGCGCACCAACCACCAGATCGTCAATGCCATCCGCGTTGATGTCGCCGATCCCGCTGACCGACAGACCGGACTGATCCTCTGTCGCAACGCCGTCCAGACGAAACCCGTTGAGGCCATCGAGATCGGCAAGACTGACGCTGGCAGGAAACCCATCGGCCCGACCGAAAACCACGTAGCTGCTACCGGCAAACAGAACACCCGCCGGATCGGCGTAGTCGGCGCCAATGAGCAGATCGTCGATGCCATCGGCATTGAGGTCGCCTACCGCGCTGACTGATCGACCGGAAAAATCCGTCGCCGCTGCGCCCGCGAACAGAACCCCGGTGCTGCCATCGAGACTGCCGAGGCTCGTGCTGGTCGGAAACCCGGCGCTACGGCCAAACACCAGATAGGTACTTCCGGCGACCAGAACACCGTTGGGCGATGCCCCTTCGGCGCCGATCAACAGATCTGCAATACCGTCGCCATTGATGTCACTCGCGGCGTCCAACGCCGCGCCGGTGCGGTCGTTCATACCCACACCGTCCAGACGGAAACCGATCACGCCGTCAATGCCCGACAGTGGCACCTGCGGCGGGAATGCATCCGCGGAAACGTCGTCGGCAAGCGCACCCAGCAGCATCGCGAGTGACAGCGCTACGCCGCGTCTTGCAACAGGGAAGTTCATCGCAGTGAACACGTGCGCACCTCCAGAAGGCGCCCTCCCGCAGGTCGGAGGGATTGCCCTCAGTGTCCGCGCCGCTGGCGCATCGCACCTTGATGACTGTCAAGCCGCGGTGCGGCGGTGGCGCGTGGCACCTTGCCCACGAGTTTCGCGATCTCAACGCGCATTCGACAGGCGCACTCGGTGCCGTCTCGCGTTGATCACGCTCGGGAACGACCACGCGCCACACACCGCTCGAAGGCTGGCAGATGTCGATCCAGCGAAGCAGCTCGCAAGGCGTGGTAGACATCGAGAATGTCCACCCGCCGGGTGCTTTGCAGTAATCGGTCATACAGCGTGCCATTCTCGGCCTCGCCCTGCGCGCTGGCGTTGCATGCCTCGGCGATACTCGCGTAACGCGGCGCTTGTCCTGCCCATCGGTTGATCGGCTTCGGTATCGCGTACTGATCGAATAGCCGCAGCAGTACCGCGATGTGACGCGCTTCGGCTTCGACGATGTTGATGAACGGACGCTGCGGCCCAAAGTCGCGAATCACCTGCGCATAGGTTTCGTGCGACTTGTACTCATCGTCCAGTGCATCCCGCAGCGCGTCCTGCTCGGCAGTGTCCAAGGCATTGGGTGCGGTCATGGCGACACCCCGCTCATACGGTCTTCTTGGAAAAGTACCAATCGGTGTAGTCATAGCCTTCACCGGCTCGCGCTTCCGCGGCCGTGACCGTTTGAGGCGGCGGCACGATCACCGCGTCGCCAGGTTGCCAACCCTCGGGCGTCGCCACTGTATGTTTGTCGGAGGTTTGCATGGCCGTCAGCAGTCGGACGAACTCCGGGATGGAACGACCGTTGCTCATCGGGTAGTACACCATCGCCCGCAGCACGCCCTTGCCGTCAATGAAGAACGCCGAGCGGACTGCGGATGTATCACTGGCACCCGGTTGAATCATCCCGTAGGCATGCGCCACCTTCATCGACAGGTCTTCGATGATCGGAAACGGAACGTCGACCCCAAAGTTCTGCTGGATACTGCGCACCCAGGCAATGTGCGAATACGTACTGTCGATCGACAAGCCCAACAGCTCGCAATTTGCCCGCTGAAACTGCGGCCACGCCTGCGAAAACCCGATGAACTCGGTCGTACAGACCGGCGTGAAATCCGCCGGGTGCGAGAAAAGGATCAGCCACTTCCCTGCATAGTCCGACAGCTTCCTCATGCCATGCGTGGTTTTTGCTTCGAAATCTGGCGCAGGCTCGTTGAGTTGCGGCAGGCGCGTTGCCATTGCCAAGGTGTTTTCCATGGTCATCTCCGGGTTGGTCATGAAGCAGGAAGGACTGCAAAGCGATCCCCGCATATCGAACGCTGGCAGTATCGAGTCCGGCAGAACGGTCGTCTCTGCGCTTGCGCACATAGCGACCTGTGAATGCCAACTGGCACCCGGAGGGCGTGCGTTGCTGCCTCGGACGCGCCCAATCCCATTCGACGAGGCCCGGAAGTCCGCGTGCAAGATGCGGCCAACCAGACTCTGACGCTGCAGACCGAGCCAGAGCACGCGCGGCAGGCAGAAAGCCAGCGCGCACGCGTACGCTGCGCCACACCATTGCCGTGAATTTTGCGCACGGCGCGACGCCTTCCAGACGCCACCACGGGGCCACGCTGCCGCCGAACGGTCAGCGTTAAGCCCGTATTGGCCGCCCTGCCCGCCTATACTCGCCCCAACACATCCAGCAACGGAGGGGTTGTATGGAACGGGTTTTCTGTGGGTTTCGGGTGGGCATGGTCTTGGGTCTGCCCGTGTTCTTCGCATCCATCCTGCCCGCCGACGCGGCGGTCGACGTGCAATGCGGCGAGCTTGCACCGGTCAGTGGCGGACACTGCGCGGTCACGCCGGGAACCGACGGCACGTTGTTGCTGCAGGGCGATGTGCTGGCGCCGTTTCTGATCTATCGCGGCGGTGCGGTGTTGATTGATGCTGCCGGTGAAATCAGTTGCGTCGGCTGTGGTTGCAGCGCGCCCGACGCGACCGTGGTGCGTTGCCCGGAGACGGTCATTTCGCCGGGTCTGATCAATGGCTATGACCACATCACCTTCAACCAGAATCTGCCCGCGCAAGACACCGGCGAGCGCTACGAGCAGCGGCATGACTATCGCGCCGGCCTGCGCGGGCACACGCAGATCATCACGGTTGGGTCCGCAAGTCCCAATCAGATTCGCTGGAACGAACTACGCCATCTGATGGCTGGCACCACGTCCGCATCCAGCAGTGGCGGTCAGGCGGGGTTGATCCGCAATCTGGACAACAACGCCAATCAAGGGTTGGGTTTGACGGCGCATCGTCGGCAGACCTTCCCACTGGGTGACAACGCTGGGCTGCAACTCAGCGCCGGCTGTGGCTACCCGGATATCGACACCTCAACCGATATCGCAGCGTTTTCCGCCTATTTGCCGATCATCGCCGAGGGCATTGATGCCGTAGCCCGTAACGAGTTTCTCTGCGCCAGTGATCAAGGCGGCGCCGGCAGCCAGAACCTGATCCAGTCCCACACCGCCATTGGCAAAGGTTTGGGCTTGAAGCGCGACGACTTCGCGCTGATGGCCGCGCAAGGCACCGGGTTGATCTGGAGCCCACGCTCCAACCTTCGGCTGTACGGCGACACGGCGCGGATTGGCAATGCCGAGGGCGTGGAGCTGGCCTTGGGGACGGACTGGATCGTCAGTGGCTCGATGAACATGCTGCGCGAATTGCGCTGCGCGGATGACTTCAATCGCGACTACCTGGACGAGCGACTCAGCCAGCGACAACTGTGGGCGATGGCGACCAGCAATGCTGCCAATCTGACCGCCACTGGCTCGCGTATCGGCAGACTCTCGCAGGGCTATGTCGCCGATATCGCGATCTTTGACGCCTCGGTGCGCAGCGATTACGCGGCGATTCTGCAGGCCGATCCGGAGGATGTGGTGCTGGTCATGCGCGCAGGCGAGGTGTTGTTTGGCGAGGCCACCACGGTGGACGCGATCAACGGCGGGGGCGTCTGCGAGAGCGTGACCGTCTGCGGCGGCGCACGGGCGCTGTGTCTGCAGTCGGAAATCGGCATGCCTTTGGCCGATCTGCAGGCGGCGCAGTCCCCCGGTGTCTATCAGCTGTTCTACTGCGCCGAGCCGGATGATGAGCCGAGCTGCGTTCCCTCCCGCGCGTCCTCGGTCAATGGCTCCACGATCTATACTGGCATACCAACGACGAACGACAGTGATGGCGACGGCATCGCGAATGGCGTGGACAACTGTCCAACCGTGTTCAACCCGATTCGCCCGCTCGACAACGGCGTGCAACCCGATGCCAACACCAATGGCATCGGCGACGACTGTGAACCCTGGGCCACGCCTTTGCTGTTCAAGGATGGCTTCGAGTCCTGATGCACTACCCCACTGCATGGCACTGACCGCATGGGCCCGGGCTTCTATCTGATGTTCGCCACCGCGATCCTGATCCATCGGATCGCGGAGGCCGATGGCAAGACCGGTTGGGTGTGGTTTGGGGTAAACCTGTGCGTGAGCCTGTTGCTCGGCAAGTTTTTCGGCCTGACGGTGATCATGGGACTGATCGGCTTTGTGCTCACCTTCGGCTTGATGTTCCTGCACAACCTGGTGCGCTCGTCGCAGTAAGTCGGCGCGGGTGGCCGCCACCGCGCGGTGAGCGCCGCACTGTCAATTTTCCTGTCGCCAAAAAAATGACACCGCATTCGGTTCCTCTGCCGGGCAGAACACGCTACGCATCTCTCTGTTTTTATTGACCTAACAGGCGCCTTTCCCATCTTGCTCCCGCTCGGCACGCCCTTTGCATTTGTGCAAACAATTCCAAGGAGCACGTCATGGCCGCCAAACCCGCACCCGCCGCTGCTGCGGCAGCACCCGCCGAAGCCAAGAAAGGCAAGCCGATCGTCCTGATCCTGATCGTGTTGATCGTCGGTTTGGCCGCTGGCGGTGGCGGTGCGTACTTCATGGTGGGCGGCAAGGCAAAGACCGCGGACGCGGAACACAGCGACTCACATGACGAGGACGCCGACGACGACGATCACGGCGATACGCCCAGCAAGCCCGCGCAGTATCTGGCGCTGGAACCGGCCTTTGTGGTCAATCTGGCCGACGAAGGCGGCACGCGGTATCTGCAGGCCGAAGTGCAAGTGATGACGCGCAAGCCCGCCGTGCTGGAAAACGTCAAAACCCACACACCCGCCATCCGCAACGCGCTGTTGATGCTGTTTGCGCAGAAGACCCAGGCCGACCTGCGCAACAAGGAAGGTCGCGAACAACTGCAAGTGGCTGCGCTCGAAGAAGTCAATCGCGTGCTGAAGGAAGAAACCGGCAAAGGCGGTGTGGAAGCCATCTTCTTCATGAGCTTTGTCACCCAGTGAGCGACATTCTCAGCCAAGACGAGATTGATGCCCTGCTGCATGGCGTCGACTCCGGTGCCGTCAGCACCGAAGCACCCGCCGCACCCGGCGAAGCGCGCTCGTACGACTTTGCCACGCAGGATCGCATCGTGCGTGGCCGCATGCCGACGTTGGAGATGATCAACGAGCGCTTTGCCCGTTTGATCCGGATTGGCATCTTCAACTTGCTGCGACGCTCGCCGGAAATCTCGGTGCGCGGTATCGAGATGGTCAAGTTCGCCGAATACACCCATACCTTGTTCGTACCCACCAACATCAATCTCATCAAGGTCAAGCCGCTGCGCGGCACCGCGATGATCATTTTCGAGCCCAAGCTGGTGTTTGGCGTGGTGGACAGTTTTTTCGGTGGCGGTGGACGCTTCCAGGCCAAAATCGAAGGCCGTGAGTTCACCGCCACCGAAATGCGCGTTATCCACCTGCTGTTGCAGCAGGTCTTCGCCGATCTGGTCGAAGCCTGGTCGCCGGTATTGGCGCTGGAATTCGAATACGTCAGCTCCGAGGTCAATCCGCACTTCGCCAACATCCTTACCCCGCGCGAATACATCGTCGTTTCACGCTTTTCCGTCGAGCTCGAAGGCGTGATGGCCGACATCCACATCAGCTTCCCCTACGGCATGCTGGAGCCACTGCGTGAACAACTCGACGCCGGTCTGCAAAGTGATCGCGCCGAACGCGACGACCGCTGGGTCACCGAAATGCGCAACCAGATCCACGACACCGAAGTCGAGATCAGCAGCGTGCTGGCGCGCAAGACCTTGACCCTGCGCGAATTGCTGAACCTGAAACCGGGCGATGTATTGCCGATTGATGTCCCCAAGCAGGTCGACCTGCTGATCGAAAACGTGCCGGTGTTCCGTGGCGAATTCGGTGCCGTCAACGGTCGCCGTGGCATCAAAGTGCAATCCGTACGTCGCCCTTCCCCCAATTGAACTCGCAACCGAGGTCGCCATGAGCAGTACCGACCCCTTCAATGCCGCCAGTGCCAGCGCCGCTGAATTTGGCAACCTTTCGGCCGATCCCGGCGCGGCGGGCGAACTCAACCTCGAAGTTCTGCTGGATGTGCCCGTCACCATCGCCTTGGAAGTCGGGCGGGCCCGCGTGCCGATCCGCAACCTGCTGCAACTCAATCCCGGCTCGGTCATCGAACTCGAACGCGGCGCCGCCGAACCGCTGGATGTCTACGTCAACGGCACCCTCATCGCACACGGTGAGGTCGTGGTTGTGAATGACCGCTTTGGCGTGCGCCTGACCGACGTCATCAGCCCCGCCGAACGCCTGCGCCGCCTGCGATGAGCACACCCGCTGCCAGTGTCGCGGAGATCGGCAGCGCCAGCAGCGTCGGCGGACTGCTGCTCAGCCTGCTGCTGGTACTGGGCCTGATCTTCCTGCTGGCCTGGCTGCTGCGTCGCATGCCGCGCATGAACCTCGCCGCCCAAGGCCCACTGCGCATTCGCCACAGCCTCTCACTCGGCATGAAGGAACGTCTGCTGCTGGTCGAAGCCCACGGCGAAACCCTGCTACTCGGCGTCACCGCGCAAAACATCACCTGCCTGCACCGCTTCGACACCCCACTGCCGGAAAGCGAACCCGGCAAAACGCCCTTTGCAGAGATGTTGCGGCGTGGCCGAGATCAGGCTGCGAACACGCAGAGTTGAAAGCGGAACCTGTGGTGCTCAGGCGAAGCCAAGGTTAAACGATGCGGCGAGAACCCGGGCGAAGTAGAACAGCAATGGCAGCATCGCAGCCAGCAGCAGCCGATAGAGGAATCGTGGAGTCCAGTAGGGCGGGCAAGCAAGAATGGCTACCGCGAATGTTGCTAGCGCCCAGAGGGCGAGCCGCTTGTGCCAGACGTATCCGCCACAACCGAACAAGCCAAAGAATACGCCGCTGCCTATGGCCGCCAGGTAAGCGGACGACACGATCACGTTGAATGATCTCATCACGGTGATTTGAGTAAATTCCAACAATGGCATGCGTTGATGCCACAGGTTGGACCTGCGTGGGCCGTGACCGGTTTATTCAATGGGAACTGCGATTCCCGACGAACGAATGGGTCGCCCGCGCGCGTCTTTCATCCGAGTCCGTCGTTTCACACGACCAAATGACTATTCGTCGTCCCGCCAATCCTTCCCGCTGGCTGAAGTCGACGCGAAGCATCAACGCAAAGCGCGAAGCGCCATCCGATAAACACCGCAGACTCAGGCTGCGGATGGCAACGCTTTGCTTGACTGCAGGGAAGGTCCTTGTCGTTTGAGTTGAGGGGTGCCGCGCTGGATACCAAGGCGAGCCCAAGCCCGTCCCCGCCATCCGCTTCAACGAACTGTTATGCATCTTCGGCACGTGGGCTTGCGGCTGAGCCTGCCAAAAGGCCACCGTCTATGCTTAACTCGGTGCCCGTTATGTATGTAGCTTCATCAGACGCCAGCAGCACCGCCAATGCCGCTACCTCTGCTGGCAGACCAAACCTGCGCAGCGGGGTATCTCTCACAAGCTCCGCCATTCTTGCCTCCCGATCTGGACCATGGCCCAGCATTGGCTCCCACATTGGCGTGAGAATGGCCGCCGGATGTATGGAATTGCAGCGAATCTGAAGTCCCTGTTCCGCACAATAAAGTGCAACAGACTTTGAGTGATTCCTGACTGCGGCCTTTGAAGACGCATAGGCCGCCGCACCAGATACCCCTACCAGCCCAGAGCGAGATGAGATATTGATTATTGAACCTGCCCTTCTCGGGCGCATTGCCTTGATTGCGTACTTGCATCCCAGGAACACGCCATCAAGATTTGTTGCATGAACTGACCGCCATGCCTCCAGGCTGGCATTTTCTGGATCATGAACCAGATCCCCGCCCTCAAAGCCAGTGATGCCTGCGTTATTGACGACAACGTCTATGGCTCCATGCGCCGAAACAATGAAGTTCGTTACTGAAGACCAGTCCTGCTCGTTGCGAACATCGAGGTGAACATACTGCGCCGAGCTGCCAAGCCTTTTGGCGGTGATGAACCCGAGCTCATCGTTAATGTCCGAAAGGTAAACATTAGCCCCCTCATTGAGAAAGGCATGAGCGATTTCCTCTCCTATCCCTCTTGCCGCCCCAGTAACCAGAGCGATCTTGCCTTCCAGCCTTTTCATTGCCTAACCTCTACTTGGTACGCACAATGTTTGACATAACCGGAAATATCCAGGCAGCGAAGCTAGCCGGATATTTCCGGTTCACGACGGGATTGGACCGCATATAAGAAGTGAAAGTGAATGCATGCTAAGTGCCTGGAAATTATTTAGCTACCAACTGGCCTGTTTTTCCATGATGCGTTTTGCAGGACGATGCGATAGCCATCATGGTCTTGAAATGTTCGGCCATTTACTTCCCAGTAGGGATTAAACGAGTCGACAAACTCAAATCCCGCCTTCAGCATTCTATTGCAAACAGCTTCCCATTCGGTTTTAACTGGAATATAGAACACATTCACGTCTTCAGATGTTGGCATTGGTAAAACGGGATGCGTACGGCAATATGTAAATTCAAAATGATAGTCTACTCCACTAGCACCAAGAATTACGCCATCAAATCCCGCATGATCTTCGAATTTTCCCATAATGGAAATGTTGAGCCCGATGCAGTACATATCACAGCTTTTCTGTATGTTACTTACCGGACGAGCAATGCGAAGATGACTATGCATGTTGATTGGTAATTATTGCGGGTGGTCTAACAAATGAAAGAATCTTCCCCACCGAACACCTACGGCAGAGGCCGGCAGTTCGGCCAAGGGGTCGGGCGTAACGATAGGAAGGCGTTCTTCATCACGCATTCCGGAGGCGAGCATGGCCATTGTGTGCGTTGGGGTGGATCTTGCCAAGAATGTGTTTGCCATTCATGGCGTCGATGGGGTTCAACCCCGATTTCACGGACACTTACGAGAAGGCCGATCGAGGCCATAAGGAGTGTTTATGTCGAAGTGAAGGAAGTTCAGTGCGGAGTTCAAGCACGGCGCTGTTGAGCAGATCAAGCAGCCGGGCGTCAGTTGCGCTCAAGTGGCTCGGTTGCTGGATCCGATGCGTGAAACGCTGCCGGTGCAGCCTACGCACCGAGCAAGCCGACGACCATTGGACAAAACGTTTCATCTACTTTTATGGCAAGCCGCATCCGCTGAATTTGGGGACGAGGGTGAAGGAGGCTCTTTGACCTCTTTGGCGATTGAGGGCGGTGTTTTCGCGTCAACCCAGGGAAAGGCGCTGGCGGCGCTGTTGTTTCTTTATAAGCAGTTGCAGGAGATTGAGCTGTCTTGGCTGGATGACGTTGTGCGGGCCAAACGATCCCAGTGCGTGCCTACCGTATTCGCCGCGTCCGAGGTGGCGCGGGCATTGCCAATGCCTGTCAGCACGGCTTCTTGGCGTCACACTATTGCCACGCATTGGCTGGCGTCTGGTCAGGACATTCGCACCGCGCAAGCGTTCCTGTGGCATTCCGACGTGAATACAACTTTGGTCTACGCCCATGCAGTGAATCGCGGCCCCATGGCCGTGCTCAGTCCTTTGGACCGTTTGCCGCGTCGCGGACGAAGCGAAGTGAGGTCACGTCCACCGCTTTCTGATTGGCGCGATGTGTCCGCAAGGCCCACGTGGCGGACGCTTGGCGCTTCCGCAGGGTGAGTGCGCACTGAGAATCGCCCGAATCAGGCATACCGAAAGGCGCGATTGCCGCTTTCGCGGCAATGACACGTTTAGGGATGACGACGAACTGACCGTTGTCGACGCATTGAAGGGTGATGGCTCGTTGAGGGGTGACGACGTATGGATACAAGAGTCGCCATCGTGGCTCAACCCTCTGACGAGGGTGGTTGTGCGAGTTTGCGCGGAAAGGTCAGCAGATAGAGCAAGACCAGAATGCCGGCCACCGGCGCCAGGCTGATCAACTGCCACCACGGGTTGAGGCCCGCGTCGCGCAGACGTCGCGTGCAGGCGGCAATCCATGGCAGTAGAACCACTAACGACGCCAACTGCCGTGGCAGCGGGCCGGCGACGCTGGCAATCAGCTCGGCAAACGCCAGCAGCATCGTCACGGCCAGCGCAAACCACCAGAAGTCTGCGCGCGCCGTGGTGCCGGAAAACTCCAGACCGCGCAACACCCCGTCACGCATGGCTCGCAGGGCGGGCTGGCTGGGGGCCGGATCGCCTTCGAGCAAGCTCTCGGCAGGCACCTCGAATACCGCCGCCAACGCCCGCAACGATTCCGTCGACACCTTCGCTCCGGACTCCAGCCGCTGGATCGTCCGCAGATTCAAACCGCTCAGTGTGGCCAATTGCTCTTGCGACCACTGGCGCGCGGTGCGCAGGTCGCGGAGTCGGGTGCTGTTGATGTGCATGGATGTTCCTCGCAAAAGCTCGCTCAACAGCCGGCATCATCGCCCAGCGCGGTTGTTCAGCGTGACGACATCACCCCGACACGGATAAGACACGGCGCTGTCAGCACGTGGCGACGCGGCGTATCGCTCCCTGGTAGGCCCACACGCTGCGCATGGCGCGCCCGTGAATTGCCATTTTTGCCTTGGAGTATCGAAGACCACTGCGCCACGTGGCGATGCATGGGGTGATTTTCGATGCGTGCTTTTCTGACGGTAGGCGCGGTGGCCGTGTGGTGGTTTGCGACGAGCGCGGTGGCGGGCGAGCTTGCGCTGCCTTCCGGTGCGGATGCGGGGTTCCGCGAAGTGCCGCTGTGGCCCGAGGAATCCGACGTGTTGCAACAGGGAATTCGCGCGCTTGCCGAGCTGCCAGGCGCCATCACGCGTCCCTCACTGTTGATCTATTCGCCGCGCACGACGAACACGGGAGCAGCGGTGCTGGTGTTTCCCGGCGGCGGATACAAGGCCGTGGCAGTTGGGCCGCAAAGCACGATTGGCCTCAATGGACGCGATGTTTGCCGGTGGCTGACCGATGCGGGGGTGACCTGCGTGCTGGTCAAATATCGGGTGCCAAACACTGGCTGCAACTGGAACCCCGTCACGCGCCAGCACGACACGCCGGAGATCCCGATGGCGCTGCAGGATGCGCAACGCGCGATGTCGATTGTTCGCTATCGCGCCGAGTCGTTCGGCATCGATCCCAACAAGGTGGGCGTGCTGGGGTTTTCCGCTGGGGGCAATTTGGCCGTGTTGTCGAGCACGGCTTTTGCGCGCCGCCGCTATGTCCCGATTGACGCCATCGACGAGATGAATCTGCGACCCGATTTCGCGATCCCCGTCTATCCGGGCCACATGACGATGGAACACAAGAACCAGTCGCCACGCGACCTCGCGGCGCAGGTACTGAATAGCGATATCGAGGTATCGCACGCCGTTCCGCCGACCCTGCTGATCCACGCCAAGGACGACCCCATTGATCCCGTGCACTACTCGGAGGTGTACGCGCGGGAACTCAAGAGAGCTGGCGTCAGCGTCCAACTGAATCTCTACGCGCATGGCGGCCATGCGTTCGGCGTCAGCAAACAGGGGACCGATTCGGATCAGTGGCCGGCAGACGCACTGCAGTGGTTGGCGGACATCGGGATGCTCTGACAAGCTGTTGAGAACGCGCGTTCCTGGCGTTTTTCAAGATCACGGGTCCGGTATTTGTCCAGACGCTCTGTCGACGAGTTCATCGCCTGCGATCACTTCGCGGCAACCTCGTTCTCGCCACGCAGTGCAAGAAAGGACGGCGCAGGTAATGGCGCCGGCGCCGCATTCTGCCCTTGGGAGCGTTCGCTTCTCTCTGGCGAATCCGCAGACTCGCCAGAGAGCACGACGCTCGTCAATCGAACATCAATTGAACTCGATCACCAGTTCGTCTTCGCAAAAGTCGAATTCCACCGCGTCGGATTCACTGCCATCCGCGAACGTGGCCATGAAGAACCAGCCGCAGCCACTTTCGTCAGTACTGGAATCCCAGCTCATTTCCGCCGTCTTGCCGGCCGGAATACCGCTGCCGATATTGAACTCGCCCCAGGTGTCGCCATCCTCGGAGACGTGCACCGCAACGATCTTCGAATCGGTGTTGTTGCTGATCTGAAAGGTGTATTCGGCAAAAGCCGCTGGCGACGCCAACAGCAAGGCCACACTGCACAACCATCCGCGCATTTCGTTCACTCCTGAAGTGCCGCACGAAGCCCCCTGCCTCGGCGCGCGGCGGCAGTCTAGCAGTTGGTAACGCCAGGCTGCCTGTGACGGGAATTTTCCGCCGGTTTTTTGGCGTTTCGATTCGCGGCTTTCTTGACACGCCGCGCCAGCATTGGCTTTCTGCGCCTTGGAGAACCCGACGCGTTGCTTGCTGCCGGTCGGGCAATGGCATTCTCACAAACCCTGTAGAGGCACACTGATCCGATTCGGCGCTACCTCAAATCCATTGCCGAACACGCCTTCCGGTCCAATCTGGTCGCTGTCTGTTGCACTGTTATCGGCGGGCTGCAGCTCGATAACGCCAACGGGTTGTTCGATGGTCGCAGTGTTGGTGACTTTACTGCCCAACGCTGCGTTGATGCGCGCGCTGAACAGGTAGCTCAACACGCCGCCCACAGGGAGGTTCAGCGTCTGATCGATGCCACCCTCGCCTACCGCTTGAGGGCAACTGGCCAACAATACCGGCGCGCAAGACCACACTGAGTCAACCAACCCAGTCGGCAATTCATCGAGCAGACGAGCGCCCTCGACGGGCAAGGGACCTGCATTGGCCACCAGAATTTCGTACACCGCCACACCACCCGGCAGCGCGTAATAGGCACCGTCATCCTTGCTGATCTCCAGATCTGTCGCCGCCAGCACTTCAATTTCGCTCTGCGCCGTCGTCTGGTGGTAATGCAAATCGGCCGCCTTGGTCGCGGTGACAGTACAGGTTCCGACCGCCGAGCCGGTCAACATACTGTCGTCGATTGAGCAATTGGCGGTGCCCTCTGTCACCTCAATGCTCACCGCACCACTTCCGCTACCGCCAGAGGTGGAAAGCCCTGCGGTGCGCGTCAGCGGGATGCTCGATGGTGTGGCGACTACAGTCAGCAGAGCCTGGTTGGCACGTGTCACCGTCACATCTACCATCGCGGTAGCCGCGTTGAAGTTCTCGTCTGCGGCCTTGGTTGCAGCCACCGTGCAGGTTCCTACTCCGATGGCGGTAAGTGTCGTGGCGTTTACTTCACAGACGTCTGCACCCGACGTTACCGCGAAACTCAGGGAACCCGTCCCCGAACCACCATTGACACTGAGCGCGCTGGTTGCATCAAAGACCAACGTGGACGGATTCGAGATGACGGTTAGCGCAGCCTGATCTTCACGCGGCGTCACAGCATTGGACGGTGCCGAGGCGGCGCCCTCACCGACGGTGTTGGTGGCAGTAATTGTGAAGGTATAGGTCGTTTGGTTGGTGAGGCCAGCGACCGTGATCGGGCTGTGAGAGCCGACGCTCGAGATACCGCCGGGGCTCGATGTCACCGCATATTCGGTAATCGCCGAGCCACCGTCGAAGGCAGGTGGCGAAAAACTCACCGTAGCCTGCATGTTTCCAGCGGTCGCAATGGCGACCGTCGGCGCCGCCGGCAGGACGGCATTCACAGCGAAGCTATGCTGCACCTGTGGCGCAGCGCTGAAACTCGTGTTGCCCATCTGGTCTGCGTTGATCGTGCAAATGCCCGCGGAAACGAAGGTCAACAGACCAGCAGAAGTGACCGTGCACACGCTTGTCGTCACCGAGCTGAAACTCACCGCCAAGCCTGAACTGGCTATCGCGCTCAGTGTTGGCATCGTGCCAAACGCCTGTGGACCAGGGTTTGCGAACGAGATGCTTTGGGGCTGCAGGCTAGCGCCGACGAAAACGTAGGCCGCTCCATTGTCGTGCGAGGTGGCATCGGGCACCCAGTCATTTGCTCGGTAAGCGCCCGCCAACGCGATGCCTTCGTCGAGAGCAATGGCACCTCCGAACTCATCGAATGACGCTCCGTCGCTCGCTGTCAGTTTCGTCTGCTGCGCCCACGTAGTGCCCACGCGAGTGAAGACATAGGCCGAGCCCTGGTCGGCATTGCTACCAACGTCATCGCCATCCGCCCCCAGCAGCGCAGCGTCACCAGAGAGGGCGACCGCCCCACCAAAGTAGTCGTCTGTTGCACCATCATCCGCCGTCAGCCGCGCCAGTTGCGTCCACGTCGCATCGGCATAGCGGAAAACATATGCGGCGCCTTGGTTGCTATTGGCACCGATGTCAGTCCCGTACGCTCCGACCATCGCCTCATCACCGGAGAGGGCGACTGATACGCCGAAGTTGTCGCCCGACGCGCCATCATTCACCGTCAGCTTTGTCTGCTGCGTCCAGATCGTCCCGTTGCGAGTGAAGAAATACGCTGAACCTTGGTCGCTATTGGTGCCAATGTCATCGCGATGAGCACCCACCAGCACGGCGTCGCCATTCAGAGCGATGGACGCGCCGAAGCGATCCCCTGACGCACCATCATCCGACGTCAGCTTTGCCTGCTGCGTCCAGGTCGTTCCGTTGCGGATGTAGACATACGTTGAGCCTTGGTCGCTGTTGGCGGCGATGTCGTCCAAGTATGCCCCCACCAGCGCAACGTCACCGTCAAGGGCAACGGAAGTACCGAACTCGTCGCCTGCCGCACCATCAGCGGCGGTCAGCTTTGCCTGCTGTGTCCAGGTCACGCCGCTGCGTGTGAAGACATAGACAGAGCCTGGGCTGCTGGTGACTCTCGAGCCGCCTTCCCACATTCCGACCAATGCCGTGTTGTTGGAAAGCGCGACGGCGACGCCGAAGAAATCGCTCGCCGCGCCATCGTCCGCCGTCAGTTTTGCTTGCTGCGTCCAATTCGTGCCACTTCGGGTGAATACGTAGGCCGAGCCCTGATTGCTGTTGACACCGACATCGTCGCCCATCGCCCCCACCAGCGCGGTATCACCGGCAATAGCGACGGACCAACCAAAGTTGTCGTACTCCTCGGCATCACCTGGTGTCAGCGTCGCCTGTTGCGTCCATACCGACCCGCTGCGTGCAAAGACATTGGCCGAGCCTTGGTTTCTGTTTGCGCCAATGTCGTCAAGCCAAGCCCCGACAAGCGCCGTGTCACCGTCGAGGGCAACGGAGATCCCGAATTCCTCGTACCCCTCGCCTTCTTCAGCGGTCAACTGCGCCTGCTGAGTCCATGTGGTGCCGCTGCGGGTGAAGACGTAGGCCGAGCCCTGCAGGGCATTTGGCGCATCGTCCCAGTAAGCGCCCACCAAAGCAACATCATGCGAAAGAGCAACTGTCCAGCCAAAATAGTCATTCCCAAAACCATCAGCGTCCGTCAACTTCGACTGTAGCGTCCAGAGTGAGCCGCTGCGGGTGAATACATAGGCGGATCCATGAGTGCTGCTGCCACCGATGTCGTCTCCAAACATCCCCACCAGCGCGGTGTCATCGGAGACAGCGACGGAGACGCCGAAGTAGTCGCGCTCCGCTCCATCGTTTGCCGTCAGATGCGCCTGCTGCATCCAGGCAATGCCACTGCGGACGAACACATACGCCGACCCCTGGTTCGTGATGCCACCAACATCGTCGCCCCACGCCCCGACCACCGCAGTGTCACCTTCAAGCGCGACGGCGAAGCCGAATTCGTCGTTTGCCGCACCATCGTCCGCCACCAATTGAGCCTGCTGAATCCACTCAGTGCCGTTACGAGCGAACACATAGGCTGAGCCCTGCCTGCTATGGGCCCCGACACCGTCCGCGCTTGCCCCAATGATCGCAGTGTCTCCGTCAAGGGCGACGACAACGCCAAACTGGTCGTTTGCGCTGCCATCGCCCGCGGTTAGCTTGGCCTGCTGGGTCCACGTCTCGCCGCTACGAGTGAAGATGTAAGCCGAGCCCTGATCGTCGTTTCCACCAATGTCCTCACGCCACGCACCCACAAGCGCCGTGTCACCATCGAGTGCAACGGAGTAGCCGAATTCACCGTCGTCCGCGCCATCGTCCACCGTCAGTTGCGCCTGCAAGGTCCAGGACGTACCACTGCGAGTGAAAATGAATGCCGAGCCCTGATTGTAGTTCTGACCGACATCGTCACCGTACGCACCAATCAGCACGGTGTCGCCATCGAGGGCGACGGACTCGCCAAAGAAGTCGTTGGGCATACCATCGGCGCCTCCCAGCGAGCCCGCCGACAACCGAGCCTGCTGAACCGCAGACTTGCGAATGGCGCTCTGTAACGTGGCCCATTCCGCATCGTCCAAGCCGGTGGGCTTTTCCAGCGATGTCCCGCCGCCGATCCTTTGCGCGCTCGGCTTGACGTCGGCCGTGTCAACCGCCTGGGCCATCGGCGACGTTACCGTCATGGGGATGCCCACCGAAGGCGGGGCAACGGCATGCAGCGCGACGAGCGCCAACCCCGCGACCCAATGGCGCCACATGGCGTGATTCACGCTATGACTCATGCGTTCTACTCTCTGAAAATGCTCGTTCGTCCGCGAAGAAAAGCCCTTGCTCCATACTCAGTTGCCAAGCAAAGGGAAACCTAACTTCTGCGCACGCACTAAACGGTGACTGGATGAGCCGGGCACGCAACATACCCGGCATGCGTTGCCCGATAGACTGACGACGTCTGGAACCTTCCAGCATTCCTCGCAAAGGCCAAACGGCAATACCATCCGTGCGTCTTCTCTACGCCTTGGTATGCCGCACGAAGCCCCCTGCCTCGGCGCGCGGCGGCAGTCTAGCAGTTGGTAACGCCAGGTCCGCGACGGGAATGTTCCGCCGGTTTTTTGGCGTTTTGAGCTGCGATATTTTTGACACCCCTTGCCAACACTGGCTTTCCGCACCCCTGGCGATGCGGCACGTTGCTTGCTAACGCTCTGGCATATCCCGCCGGATTCGCTCATGCCCGTGTTTTTCGCCCGCTTCGCTCCGCTCTGCTTGCTGACCTTGGTCGGCCTGTCGTTTGGCGTCTGGACTGGCAGTGTCAGCGCCGCCGATCTGCCGCCGGTGACCGTCGCCCAAGTGGGTGAGGATTCAATCAGCGTGCCTTTGCAGATTCTGGCGCTGATGACCGCGCTGAGTGTGCTGCCTGCCCTGTTGCTGGGCATGACCGCGTTTACACGCATCATCGTGGTGTTCGCCCTGCTGCGTCAGGCGCTGGGTACCGGGCAGACGCCGTCCAATCAGATTTTGCTGGGGCTGGCCCTGTTCATTACCGCGCTGATCATGGCGCCGGTAGCAGATGCCTCCTGGACCCAGGGTGTGCAGCCGTATCTGGATGATCAGATGAGTTTCGCCGAGGCGTGGCCCAAGGCCATCCAGCCGGTGCGCGATTTCATGTTTGCTCAGGTGCGCGAAAACGATCTGATGTTGTTTGCCGGTTTGGCAGGCACCGAGGGCTACACCTCCTCCGACGCGGTGCCGTTGCACGTCTTGGCGGCCAGCTTCATCACCAGCGAGTTGAAGACTGCATTCCAGATCGGGTTCTTTTTGTTCGTGCCCTTCGTGATCATCGATCTGGTGGTCGCCAGTGTGCTGATGTCGATGGGCATGATGATGCTGTCGCCGATGCTGGTATCGGCGCCCTTCAAGATTCTGCTGTTCGTGCTGGTCGACGGCTGGGTGCTGGTGATTGGTTCGCTGGCGGGCAGTTTTCAACTCGTGCCATGAGCCCCGAAACTGCCATGACCGAATTGCAGCAGGCGCTCAACATGACGCTGTTGCTGGCTTTGCCACTGCTCGGCACGGCGCTGGTGATCGGTGTGGTGATCGGTCTGTTGCAGGCGGCCACCCAGGTCAATGAACCCAGCATCGCCTTCATCGGCAAGATCCTCGCCTTGGCCGCGGTGCTGGCGATTGGTGGCAACTGGATGCTGACCACGCTGCTGACGTTCACGACGCAGTTGTTTCAACGCATTCCGTCGATCCTCGGCTGATGGACGCGACGATTGCCATCCTGCTCGGTGGACTGGATCTGATGCAATGGATCGAACGCGTACTGTGGGTCAGCCTGCGCACTGGCGGACTGCTGATGTTGTCGCCATTTCTGGGCACCCAAGCGGTGCCAAAACGCGTGCGCCTGATCCTCGCGCTGGCCTTGTCGCTGGCGTTCGCGCCTTTGATTCCCGCACCCGCACTGTCGGCCGCGCTGGACGCGGCGACGTTTCTGGCGGTCGCCCGTGAACTGGCCATCGGCGCGGCGCTGGGATTTCTGTTGCGGATTGCGGTGGAAGCCACCGCGATGGCCGGTGAACTGGTGGCGCAAGGCATGGGTCTGTCGTTTGCGCAGATGATTGATCCGATGCGCGGCACGCAATCGGGCGTGATGACACAGTGGTTCATGATCATCGCGGGCCTGCTGTTTTTTGCGCTGGACACGCACATCGCCCTGCTGCGTGTGCTGATTGGTAGTTTTCAGGCCTTGCCGCCGGCCGCCACGCCCGCTTCGATGAGCAATCTGCTCGATACGGTGCCTGCCTTCAGCGGGATCATCTTCGCCACTGGCGTCAGTCTGGCCTTGCCAGCCATCATCGCCATGCTGGCCTTGAACATCGCCTTCGGCGTGATGTCGCGCACCGCGCCTTCACTCAACCCGATTGCGATTGGCCTGCCTGCCGCGCTGCTGGCGGGACTGGTGCTGCTGATCGGTCTGGTGCCCTACCTGCTGGAACCCATTCGTGCGCTGTTTGAAAGCGCCTTGCTCACTGCCAGCCAGATGGTGCGCTGATGGCCGAGCAGGACGACTCCGACAAAACCGAAGAGCCAACCCTCAAGCGTCTGGAGGACGCGCGCAAGGAAGGCCAGGTCGCACGCTCCCGTGAATTCGGTGGTGCGGCGATTCTTGGCCTGTCGGTACTGACCTTGTATGTCGGTGGCAACCACTTCGGCAGCGGCAGCGCTCAGTGGCTGCGCAATGCGTTGCAGTTTCGTCGCGAGGACATCTTGAGCGCGCAGCCGCTGGTGCGCACGGCAGCGCTAATGATCGACCTTGGCACGGTGTTCCTGCCGTTGATCGTGGTTGGCGTGCTGGCGGGCGCATTGGCGCCACTGGTGCTGGGCGGCTTCAGCTTCAGCATGAAAGTGGTGTCGCCAAAGCTCTCCAAACTGAATCCCATCGAGGGTTTGCAACGCTTGTTCAGCGCCCGCAGCCTGATCGAAACCCTGAAATCGGTGGTCCGCGTTGCGCTGGTGATCGCCGTCGGCTGGTACACCCTGCGCGCGCAAATGGACGAACTCGCCAGTCTGCTGGCCGAACCCCTGCCACGCGCGATGGCGCATGGCGGTCTGATGGCCCTGCACTTGTTGCTCAACCTGACCATCGTGCTGGTGCTGATTGCCGCCGTCGATGCACCGATTCAGCTCTGGCAGCACCGCAAGCAATTGATGATGACGCGCCAGCAGGTGCGCGATGAGTTCAAGGAAAGCGAAGGCAATCCCGAACTGAAGGCACGCGTGCGGCGTCTGCAACAGGAAGTTGCCAACCGCCGAATGATGGAGGCCGTGCCGACCGCCGATGCCGTGATCGTCAACCCGACGCACTACGCGGTAGCCATCAAGTACGAAGGCAAGTCGATGCGCGCGCCCAAGGTGGTCGCCAAAGGCGTCGATCTGATCGCCCAGACCATTCGCGAAACCGCTGAGCGCCACCAGGTACCGATCATCTCGGCACCGCCGCTGGCACGCAGTCTGTATCGCGAGGTGGAATTGGATCGCGAGATCCCGGTGCGCTTGTACGCGGCAGTCGCGCAGGTGCTGGGCTTTGTGTACCAGTTGAAGCACTGGACCCGGCATGGCGGTCAGCGGCCGGACTTCAAACCGATGGACGTGGAAGAGAGCAAGGACTGATCGATGGCTGACACGCTAGCGACTGCCGGACGCGGACCCCAACTGCTGCATATGCTGAGGCAAGGCATGGGCGCACCTTTGGTGGTGATGGCGATGCTGGCCATGATCGTGGTGCCGCTGTCGCCATTGATTCTGGACGCCCTATTCAGCTTCAACATCGCGATTTCACTGGTCATCGTGCTGGCGGTGGTCTACATCCAGCGTCCGCTGGAATTTTCGATTTTTCCCAGCATTCTGCTGATGGTGACCTTGCTGCGTCTGGCCCTGAACGTGGCCTCGACGCGCGTCATTCTGATCCATGGTCACGAAGGCGGCGCGTCGGCGGGACATGTCATCGAGGCTTTCGGTGAGTTCGTCATCGGCGGCAACTACGCCGTCGGTTTCGTGGTGTTCGCGATCCTCACCATCGTCAACTTCATCGTCGTCACCAAGGGCGCCGGACGTATTTCGGAAGTGTCGGCGCGCTTCATTCTGGACTCGCTGCCCGGCAAGCAGATGGCCATCGACGCCGATCTCAATGCAGGCTTGCTGAGCCGTGACGAAGCCATCAAACGCCGTGAGGAAGTGCGTGAAGAATCGGATTTCTACGGGGCGATGGATGGTGCCAGCAAGTTCATCCGCGGCGACGCGGTGGCGGGCCTGCTGATTCTGTTCATCAATCTGATTGGCGGCCTGATCATTGGTGTCGCGCAACACGACATGAGCGCCGCCGACGCCGCCCAGATCTACACCTTGCTGACCATCGGTGATGGTCTGGTGGCACAGATTCCCGGCCTGTTGATTTCGACCGCCGTCGCCATGCTGGTGACCCGCGTCTCGCGGGCGCACGACATGAGCGGTGCGATGATGCAGCAGGTGTTCGGTCAGGCGCGCGCCGTGACGATTGCGGCGGTGTTGCTGGGCATCATCGGCATGGTGCCGGGCATGCCGAACGTGGCTTTTTTGAGTCTGGCGGCCATTCTGGGTTATCTCGCCTGGGTGCTGCACAAGCGCCAGCAAGCCGCCAACGCACCTGCCGCCGAAGCCGCCCCCTTGGCAGCCCCGGCGCCCAGCGAGTTGTCGTGGGACGACCTGAAGCCGGTCGACGCACTGGGTCTGGAAGTGGGCTATCGCTTGATCCCCCTGGTGGATCGCGCACAGGGCGGCGAGTTGATGGCGCGAATCAAAGGCGTGCGCCGCAAGTTGACCCAGGAGCTGGGCTTTCTCGTGCCGCCGGTGCATATCCGTGACAACCTGGAGTTCGCACCGGGCAGCTATCGCATCCTGCTGCACGGCGTACCCATCGGCAGTGGCGACATCCATCCCGACCGCGAACTGGCGCTCAATCCAGGCCGCATTCCGGTGTCGATTGATGGCATTCCCACCAAGGACCCAGCATTTGGTCTGGATGCGCTGTGGATCGCCCAAGGCGCGCGTCCGGTCGCCGAATCAATGGGCCTGACCGTGGTCGATCCAGCCACCGTGATTGCCACCCATATTTCGCATCTGGTGCGCAA
Organism: Lysobacterales bacterium; assembly: GCA_016718605.1. Taxonomy (GTDB): domain Bacteria; phylum Pseudomonadota; class Gammaproteobacteria; order Xanthomonadales; family Xanthomonadaceae; genus Aquimonas. Next base: position 695,586 of record JADKCY010000002.1, read on the forward strand.
ACATGCCCCCGACCTGCTGGGCCATGAAGAGGTGCAACAGCTGCTGGCCTCGCTGGCCAAAGTCGCGCCCAAGCTCGTCGAGGATTTGACGCCGAAAGCGTTGCCCTTGGCGACCGTCGTGCGCGTCATGCAGAACCTGCTCAACGAGCGCGTGCCGATCCGGCAACTGCGGCGCATTGCCGAAACCCTCGTGGAGCATGCCTCGCAGAGTCAAGATCCCGTCACCTTGACTGCCGCCGTAAGAACGTCACTGGGCCGCTTCATCGTGCAGGAAATCAACGGATTGAACGCGGAATTGCCGGTTTACACACTGGCGCCTGCGTTGGAACGGGTGTTGCAAGACTCGGTCAACGGCAATAGCGCCGCGTTGGAGCCAGGCCTTGCAGATCGCATGCATCAATCGCTGGTCGAGTGCGTCAAACGCCAAGAGGCGTTGGGCGATCCGGCGGTGTTGCTGGTCCCCGGCTCCGTGCGATCGCTCATGGCCAAGCTTACCCGCACCGGCATTCCGGAGCTGCATGTGCTCGCGTACCACGAGGTACCCGATGACAAGCGACTCAAGCTGGTTGGCAACGTGGGCTGAGACCCGGTCTGAACGCGTGAGCGTCCGCCGGGCCCAAGGCGGAATTCCGATGCGAGAGACGGCATGAAGATCAAACGATTCGTCGCGCAGGACATGCGCACAGCGCTACGCATGGTGCGCGAGGAGCAAGGACCGAATGCGGTCATCCTCTCCAATCAACGCACCGAAGAAGGTGTCGTCGTAGTGGCGGCCATCGACTACGACGATGCGCTGGTGCAGCAAGCCCTGAGCGCTGCGGCGCGCGCCAGTGCCGCCAAAGCGGAAGCCCTTCCGCCGGCGGCGGCCTTGGTGACCCCGTCGAATGCGGAGCAACGCACTTACCCAAGCCATGACGTGCGTCTGCCACCGGGAATTCCGCTCACCGATCCTCTGCCAGCCGCACGCCCGACGCGCATCGACAACGCCCATGCGTTGCAGGCTGTGCGTCTCGAACGCAGCGTGCTGGGCGGCACGCCCACAGCCAAGCTAACAACCGAATCAGAAACGGCAGCCGCAAGCGCCGCAAGCGCGCAATCCGCCACGGCGGCCGTATCGCCGGTCGCACCCAGCCTGAACGCACTCAACATCGAAGCACCGCACCTCGCGGACATGCGCCGCGAGATGGCGAGCCTGCGACTCAGTCTGCAAGCCGAACTGGAGAAGCTCAGCGAGCATCGCCTGCGGCTTTCGCCGGTGCGTGCTGCCGCGCTGGAAGAGTTGCATGCTTACGGCTGCGACGACGCCTTCGCTCGCAGTCTGGTCGAGCGCATTCCTGCCGATACCGCACCGAAACGCGCACGCGGCATGCTGCTGGGGCTGCTGGCCAAATCGCTGCCGATTTGTGAGGACGATCTGCTGCAGGATGGTGGCATCGTTGCTTTGGTCGGACCGACCGGTGCCGGCAAGACCACTACCCTCGCCAAGCTGGCGGCACGCTATGCCGCACGCCACAGCCCCCGCGATGTCGCTTTGGTAACCACCGACAGCTTCCGCATCGGTGCCCGCGAGCAACTGTTCACCTACGGTCGATTGCTCGGCATGCCGGTCATCGATGTCAGCGAACCCGCCATGCTGGAAGCCTCGCTCGACAAACTGGCCGACTACCGTCTGGTGCTGGTCGACACCGCCGGGTTGTCGCAGCGCGATGTCGCCCTGAATCAGCAACTGAATGCCTTGGCTGCACTGCCGCACGTCAACAGCTACCTGGTGTTGCCTGCGCACGCGCAGGGCTGCGATCTGGACGACATGGTGCAGCGCTTTGCGATCGCCAAGCCGCGCGGCGCCATTCTCAGCAAGATCGACGAAACCCAACGTCTGGGCAACGCATTGTCGGCGTGTGTCCGCCATCAACTGCCGATTGCCTGGACCACCGACGGACAACGTGTGCCGGAGGATCTGCAACGCGCCGAAGCGCATCGACTGGCGCTGCGCCTGACCGAACAACGGCGTCAGGCCAACGTCACCCATCCGGAGGTTGAGCATGTCCGCGTCTGAGTCCCTGCCCGATCAAGCCGAAGGGCTGCGCAACGCCGGCCCCAAGCCGGTCCGGGTGATCTGCGTCACCGGTGGCAAAGGTGGCGTCGGCAAAACCAGTGTGTCGGTCAATCTGGCCGTGGCCATGGCCGATGCAGGTAGACATGTGCTACTGCTGGACGCCGATCTGGGTCTCGCCAATGTGGACGTGCTGCTGGGTCTCACGCCGCGTTTCACGCTGGCCGATGTGATCGAAGGCCGCTGCACCTTGCAAGACACCTTGCTGGAAGGTCCGCACGGTTTGGCGATCGTGCCGGCAGCCTCGGGCAAACGCAAAATGGCCGAGCTGTCCGCGCCAGAACAAGTCGGCTTGATCCGCGCGTTCTCCGAACTGGATCGCGATCTTGATGTGCTGGTGATTGACACTGCGGCAGGCATTTCCGACAGCGTGCTGACCTTTGCGCAAGCGGCGCAGGACGTCATCCTGGTGGTCTGCAACGAACCCGCCTCGATCACCGATGCGTACGCGCTGATCAAGGTGTTGTCGCGCGAACGCGGCGTGACGCGCGTGCATGTGCTGGCCAACATGGTGCGCAGCCCAGCCGAAGGCCGCGAACTGTTCGACAAGCTGGCACGCGTCACGGATCGCTTTCTGGATGTCACCATCAGCTTGCTCGGCATCATTCCGCATGACGAATGGTTGCGGCGCTCGATTCAACGCCAGCAGGCCGTCGTGGAAGCCTTTCCCGCCAGCCCATCGGCGCATGCCTTGCGCGGCGTGGCGCGGCGGATTGATCAATGGACAGCGCCCTCCGGACCACGCGGCCCGGTCGAGTTTTTCGTCGAGCGCATGGTTACCCCACGCGAGGGAGCGCCTGCATGAGTGCACAGGCCGAAGCCGAGTATCGCGCTGTCTCACGACAGTCGGCGAGCGAGGTCGTCGCCCAGCACAGCGCGCTGGTCGCGCGCATCGCTCACCACATGGTGGCGCGTCTGCCTGCCAGCGTGGATGTCAACGATTTGATTCAGGCGGGCACGATTGGCCTGATCGAAGCCGCGCGCAGCTATGACCCCAGTCAGGGTGCCGCGTTTGAAACGTATGCCTCGATCCGCATCCGTGGCGCGATGCTGGATGAAATCCGTCGTAGCGATTGGGTGCCGCGCTCGGTGCATCGCCGGGTCCGCGAAGCCGCCGCCGCGACGCAAGCGATCGAACAACGTACCGGACGTGCCGCGCGTAGCAGCGAGGTCGCCAGCGCGATGCAAGTCAGCGCCGAGGAACTCAATCGAATCATGGAAGACGCGGTGCGTGGGCACGTGCTGAGCATTGATGCGCATGTCGACGACGCGGGTGAATTGCGCCTGCCCGCCACCGAGTTCAGCGCCTCCCCGTCGCGCGATCACGAACGCGAAGCCTTTGGCGAATCGCTGACCCGCGCCATCGAAGCGTTGCCCGAACGCGAACAGTTGGTGATGTCGCTTTACTACGAACAAGAATTGAATTTGAAAGAAATCGGTGCCGTGCTGGGCGTCAGCGAGTCGCGCGTTTGCCAGATCCATGGCCAAGCGCTGGTGCGCCTGCGTGCCCGCCTCGCCGAATGGATCGCACCGGATAGCGACACTGACTGATCCCGATCCCCCCCCTTTTCCGTTGCACCGCCCTTTGACCGGCCAGACCACACCATGGACAAGAATCTCAAAATCCTGATCGTCGACGACTTCTCCACGATGCGCCGCATCGTCAAGAACCTGCTCGGCGACCTGGGCTTCACCAACACCGCCGAAGCCGAAGATGGCAACAGTGCCCTCGCCTACTTGCGCTCGGCGTCCTGCGAGATGGTCATCACCGACTGGAACATGCCGGGCATGACCGGCATCGACTTGCTGCGCGCAATCCGACTGGACGCCAAACTCAAACATCTGCCCGTGCTGATGGTGACCGCCGAAGCCAAACGCGAGCAGATCATCGAGGCCGCGCAAGCCGGTGTGAATGGCTACATCATCAAGCCGTTTACCGCCGCCACCTTGCAGGAAAAGCTCAACAAGATTTTCGAGCGCATGGGGAGTGCCGCGTGAACACGGCGGCCAGTGAGCGCGAGCAATTGCTGACCCTGATGCGCAGTGCCCTGCACGCGCTGGAACAGGGCGACGAGGCGAGCTATCGCAGTCAAATCGAAACGCTGACGCAATGGCGAAACTCGCCGATCTTTTCCGCCTTTGATCGTTTGGCGCGGGAGTTGACGCGTTCGCTGGAAACCCTGCCCATCGATGCGCGTCTTGGCGCATTGGCCGGACAGGAGTTGCCCGATGCCCGCGCACGACTGGATTTCGTGCTGCAGACCACCGAAGAAGCCACTCATCGCACCTTGGATCTGGTCGATGCCAGTCGCGCTGCCATCGACAGCCTGCGCGACCGCGAGCCTGCCTTGGCCGATGATCCGGAGCTGATGAACGTGCGTCATCACCTGTCGGAGATCTCGCTGGCGCAGGAGTATCAGGACCTCACCGGACAAACCATCAAGCGCGTGGTCGGCATCGTCCATCAAGTCGAGCAAGCCTTGGCCGCTATAGGTGTTGCCATCGGCAAGCAGGTTTCGGAGGTCGATCCGCTGCGTGCTGAAGGGCCTGCGATTCGCGGTGTCGACAAACACGGCGTGTCGCAGAACGACGCCGACTCTTTGCTGACCGATCTTGGCCTCTGAGCCGAGCGATCAGCCTTCCGCCAAGGCAAGCGTATGAGCCAGAACGACATCGCCGACGACTTCCTGATTGAGGCCAGCGAAATTGCTGAACGCCTCGGCGACGAGTTGGTGCAGCTTGAACAGCGTCCGCAGGATGCCGAACTGCTGAACGCGATCTTCCGTGGCTTTCATACCATCAAGGGCGGCGCCAGCTTTCTGCATCTGCAGCCCTTGGTCGACCTCTGTCACGGCGTGGAGGAGATGTTCAACCTGCTGCGCAATGGCAAGCTGCAAGTGGATGGCGATCTGTTCGATCTGGCGCAGAACGCCACCGATCAACTGACTGGCATGCTGAACGCCATGCGTGCTGGTGAAGCGCCACAACCGGCGCCAGCATCCTTGATCGAGGCCATCCGCATCGCGGCGCTGCCTGACCATGCGCGCGCCGAACCGGCCGCAGCGAGTGTCGGAACCACATCGCGAATCGACGCGGCAGCGGTGCTGGCCAGTAGCGATGCCAACATCAGCGACGACGAGTTCGAAGCACTGCTCGACCACTTTCAGGGCAGCGCTGGTAAGGCGCCAGCCAAAACGATTGATGCAGCCGCAGTCTTGTCCAGCACCGACACCAACATCAGCGACGACGAGTTCGAAGCGCTGCTGGATCACTTTCAAGCGCATCCCGCCGCGCCCACGGCAGCGCCACCCGCCAGTGCTCCGCCGCCCGCTGCCGTTACCGTGCTGACGCCGCCTGCGGCGGTTGTGGCGAAGCCCATCGCTGCGCCGAAACCTGCGGCAGCGGCAGCCAAGCCAGCCGCCCCCACGCCCGTCGAAGCCAGTGTGCGTGTCGATACCAAGCGCCTCGATGGCCTGATGAATCTGGTCGGCGAATTGGTGCTGTCGCGCAATCGACTCAAGTCGCTGCGTCGACGCACACGCGATGAGGATCTGGAGCGCGCAGTCAGCACCTTGGACGTCGTCACCGCACGCCTGCAGGCGGAAGTCATGCGCGTACGCATGCAGCCAGTCGGACGCGCATTCTCGCGCTTCCCCAAGGTTGCCCGCGATGTGGCGCGCCAGCTCAAGAAAGAAGTCAATGTCGAACTGATCGGCGAAGAGACCGAGCTCGACAAAAATCTGGTCGAAGCCTTGTCCGATCCCTTGGTGCATCTGGTCCGCAATGCCATCGACCATGGCATCGAGGCGCCCGATGTACGCGAACAAGCGGGCAAGTCGCGCGCGGGAACACTGCGACTTTCCGCGCAGCAGGAAGGCGATCACATCGTCATCATCGTCAGTGACGACGGTGGCGGCATCGATGCCGACAAATTGAAAATCAAGGCCCGCGAAAAGGGTTTGATCGAAGCCGAAGCCGTCGCGCGCTTGTCCGCCGATGAGGCGCTGCAATTGATTTTCTTGCCCGGCTTTTCGACCAAGGAACACGCCACCGAAGTCTCCGGCCGCGGGGTTGGCATGGACGTGGTCAAGTCCAAGCTGGCCGAGCTGAATGGGCAAGTACTGATTGAATCCAAGCGCGGCGAAGGCACACGCTTCATCATTCAAGTGCCGCTGACGCTGGCCATTCTGCCTACCCTGCTGATCCACGCGGGAGGCCGGCCTTACGCGTTGCCCTTGTCCAATGTGCTGGAAGTGTTCAAGTTCCGCGAGGATCAGTTGCGCTACATCGATGGCCGCGAAGTACTGGACCTGCGCGGGCAGACCTTCCCCTTGCTGTTTCTGCGGCGTTGGCTTGGATTGTCTGACACCAGCGAGGACAGCGGCGTGGTCGTGCTGCAGAACGGCCATCGCAAACTCGGCATCGTGGTGGATCAGGTGCGTGGTCGCGAAGAAGTGGTGGTCAAACCCTTGCCGCCTTCGCTGCGTGGACTGGCAGGCTTTGCGGCTGCCACCATCACCGGCGACGGCAACCTGGCGCTGATTCTCGACATCGCCGGTCTGCAACGGGCGGTTTGAGCATGCCCTTGAACCCACCCATCACGTGGTCCGGAGGCTGGCATGGCCGCTAAGCCCCAACCCGCGGCCAAACCGGGCGCCACTCCGCGCTCCGGCGTCGACATCCTCAGCATCACCGGCGTCGTGCTGGCATTGATCGCGATCGTTGGCGGCAGCATCGCCAAAGGCGCGGGGCTGTCCTCGCTGTGGTCGGGCGCGGCCTTTTTGATCGTCATCATCGGCACCATTGCCGCGATCCTCCTGCACACGCCCAAGCCCACCTTCCTGCGGGCGATGAAGATTCTGGTCTGGGCCTTCAAGCCGCCGGACGATCCGGGCGCTCAACTGGTTCAGCAGATCGTGGTGTGGAGCAACAAGGCCCGCCGCGATGGTCTGCTCGGTCTGGAAAACATGATTGAGCAGGAAACCGATCCGTTTGTCCGAAAAGGCCTGCAACTCCTGGTGGACGGCGCGGAACCCGACACCCTGCGGCGCGTACTCGAAGTGGAGCTGGAAGCGCAGGAAAAACAGGACATCAACGCCGCCAAGGTGTTCGAAGGCATGGGCATTTACGCACCGACCCTGGGCATCATCGGTGCCGTGCTCGGCCTGATGGCGGTGATGCGAAATCTCACCGATCCCAGCAAGCTCGGCCCCGGCATCGCCGCCGCATTCACCGCCACGATCTACGGCATCGCCTCGGCCAATCTGTTCTTCCTGCCGCTGGCCGCCAAGCTGAAAAGCGTGATTGCGATACGCACGCGCAATCAGGACATGCTCATCGAAGGCCTGATCGCCATCGCCGAAGGCGAGAACCCCCGCAACATCGAAAGCCGCCTGCTCGGCTATCTGAAATAGGGGCGACCATGGCGCGCAAACACCTTCACGAAGACCACATCAACCACGAAGCCTGGGCCATTCCGTATGGCGACCTGCTGACCTTGTTGCTGGCTTTTTTCGTTGTGATGTACTCGGTTTCCTCGCTCAACGAGGGCAAGTACCGGGTCGCATCGAGCTCACTCAATGCAGCCTTTGGCGGTCGCACCACGTCGGTGCTGCCGGTCAATGTCGGCGACATACCCGCTCAATCCAGTAGTGCTGCCAGCACGGATCCCGGCATCCATCAGGCCATGCCCACGGCGCTGATCGCCAGTCGCATCAACAGCCAACTGCCAGTCGATGCGCGGGCGCGCTGGGCCGAGGAAAACGGTGTCGATGCGGAAACCGAAGCCGAGCAAAAACAACTGGCTGAAACCGCGCGACAAATGGAAGAAACCTTGTCCAGCTTGATCCTGAATGATCAGGTTTCGGTCTATCGACAGGACGACTGGATCGAAGTCGACATCAAGGCCGATGCCTTGTTCGCCTCCGGTTCGGCCGCGCCCCGCGATGCGGCATTGCCGGTGCTGCAGCAGATTGCCGGCGTGTTACGCGGCAATCACCATCTGCTGCGGATCGAGGGACACACGGACAGTCAGCCCATTCGCACCTTGCAGTATCCGTCCAACTGGGAACTCTCCGCCGCACGTGCCTCCAGCGTGGTGCGCCTGTTCACCCAACAAGGCATTGACCCGGGACTGATGCAGGTGGTCGGGTATGGCGATACCCAGCCGATTGCCGACAACGCGACGGGTGCAGGTCGCACCGCCAATCGACGGGTAGTGCTGGTTGTTTCAACGCGCCCTGCCAGCGACATCGCTGCGACTGGCGCAAATCCTGCAGAACCGAATCCAACGGCGCCTGCGCCGCCTTCCGACGCTTCCGGAGTTGCTCGCTGACCATGCGTGTCTGGTGTGTTGCCAATCAGAAAGGCGGGGTCGGCAAGACGACCACCGCGATGTCGCTGGCCTCCGGTCTGGCGGCACATGGTTGGCGCGCCTTGATGATCGATCTTGATCCGCACGCTTCACTGTCGCGCTGGATCGGCATCGACGAAGACCCTGCCCCTCGTGGCACTTTCGAACTATTTGGCGATCCGACGCCGTCCCTGCTCAGCCTGGTGCAATCTGCCGGGCACGCCAAGCTCCACCTGCTACCCGCTCAGCCCGCCCTGGCCACGCTGGAACGTCAAAGTGCCAATCGTCCCGGTCTGGGGCGTGCACTGGTCACCGCGCTGTCGAAGAACAACGACTTCGACTATGCCGTGCTCGATTGCCCGCCGACGTTGGGCGTCCTGATGGTCGCCGCGTTGGCAGCCGCCGATTTGCTGATCGTCCCGACGCAAACCGAACCCTTGGCCCTGCACGGCTTGTCGGCCATGGTGCGCACCGCCGAAATGATCGAACGCTCGCGTGGACGCCCATTGCCGATTGCCATCGTGCCGAGCATGTTCGACAAACGCACCCGCGCCGCCGTTGACAGCTTGGCGGACATGCGCATGCGATTTGGCGAGCGCGTCTGGGACGAGGAAATCCCGGTCGATACCCGGCTGCGCGAAGCGAGTCGACAACACCTCACACCCGAAGCGCTCGACCCCAAAGCGCGCGGCGCCAGCGCCTACGCACGCCTGTGCGACTGGGCGATCGAATATGACCTGCGCAGCACTGCTGCGCCCGCTACTGCAAAGGCGAGCTGACCATGGCCACACATGCTCTCGATACCTACTTCGACGAATTGCTGACCACCCCGTCGCCGGTCGCCGCTCCCGCGCCGCCCAAAGCCGCGCCTGTGATGGAACCAGCGGCCGCCGTTGTCGTTGCTGCCGTCGCCACACCAGCCGATGTCGCTTTGCCCGCAGCTGGCGCGGATGGATTGAGCGCCGGAATACGCAAACGTGGCGAAGAGTTGCGCCGCCGCATCGCCGCGCGTCGCAAAGCGGAAGAAGTGGCCGCCGCCGCGAAGGTCGGTGAAAAATCCAGTCGCTGGCTACGCTTTCAACTCAGCGGACAGAGCTACGCCGTCGAATTGTTGAAAGTCCAGGAAGTCCAACGTGTGCCCGACATCATGCCGGTGCGCGGTGCTGCCTCGCACATGCTGGGCATCATGAACTTGCGTGGCCAGATCATTTCGGTCGTTGATCTCAGCCAATGCCTGGGTTTGCCCAGCGACACCCTGACGGAAGCCGCGCGCATCATCGTCATCGAATCCAAAAACGAAACCATCGGCCTGCGCGTGTCTTCGGTCGCCGAAGTGATTGCCGTCCGCGAAAGCGCGGTGGAAAACCCGGTCGGCGCGATTCCCGCACTGCCACGTGAGGCGCTGATCGGCATCGCCCGCCACGCCGGTGGCATGAGCGTGCTGTTGGAGGCCACCGCGTTTCTGTCCTGAAGCGCCGCGTTGCCCCATCGGCGTTTGCCACATCAGCCCTCAACGGATGGCGGATGCACGGCGTTTTTCCGCCACCGTGAGCAGCAACCGCACGCAGCCAGTGCGGGGTTCGGACGCGGGCGCGGATTCGCACACCTCCGGTCAATCCGCGTCAATCGCCACGCATCAAGTTGCGGCACGCGGTTTGCCTATGCATACCCAAGCCGCCATAACCGACAGGGAACAGGCATGAGCAACCTGCAGCTTTCCGCTGATCTTGGCATCGAGTCCGTCGATGCATTGAAGCAGCAACTGGTGCCGCTGCTGAAGAAGAAATCCGCCATCCGTCTGGATGGCACGCAGGTATCGCGCTTGCATAGCGGTTCGGTGCAGGTGTTGTGTGCGTTTTTTGCGCAACGCGCGGCGGCGAAACTGCCAACCGAGCTTAGCGCATCCGACGAACTGCGATCCGCAGCAAAAGTGATGGGTGTCGACCACCTGATTGGACTCAACTAAGACGTGATGGAGAGAGCAAGATGAGCGGTGCACGCATCCTGGCAGTGGACGATTCCGCATCCATGCGGCAGATGGTCGCCTTCGCCCTGCGTTCCGCAGGTTGGGAAGTCGATGAGGCCGAAGACGGCGTCGTCGCTCTCGAAAAGGCTAAAAAACAGAAGTACAACTGCGTGGTAGCCGACGTGAACATGCCGAACATGGATGGCATCACGTTGATTCGCCACTTGCGTCAATTGCCCGACTTCAAGTTCACCCCGCTGCTGATGCTCACCACGGAAGCCGGCATGGACAAGAAACAGGAAGGCAAAGCGGCAGGCGCGACGGGCTGGATTGTCAAACCCTTCGATCCCGACCAATTGATCGCCACCATTCGCAAAGTCATGGGGTAACCGGCCATGGCCATCGACATGCGTCAGTTCCAAGCCACCTTCTTCGCGGAAAGTCGCGAAGGGCTGGACGCGATGGAATCCGGTCTGCTCAGCCTGGAAGCCGCAGGCAATGATCTCGATACCGTCAACACGATTTTCCGCGCTGCGCATTCGATCAAAGGTGGCGCAGCCACCTTCGGCTTCAAGGCCATTACCAACACCACGCACTTGCTCGAAACCCTGCTGGACCAGGTCCGCGGTGGCAAGCGCAGCGTGGATGGGGAACTGAGCGACGCCTTGTTGGCCTCGGTCGACATCCTTCGCGAACTGTTGAGCAGTGCCGAGGCAGGCAACCCGGACGACACCGGACGCAGTGAGCCGCTCAATGCGCGGCTATCGGAACTGCTGAATGGTGCGCCGGCTGCGGCACCCGCCGTAGCTGTCCACAGCCCAGCCACGACCACGCCCGCGCCAAGCGCGGTCGAGAGCGCGGCGACGACGCATTGGCAGGTGGACTTCGCACCGCACGAGAACATGTTCATTACCGGCAACGACCCGCTGCGAATCCTGCGCGAGCTCGCTCGCCTGGGTGAGATGGAGGTCAATTGCGACACCGCCAAGCTCCCCACGCTGACCGATCTGGACCCGCACACGGCCTATCTGTCGTGGACACTCGAACTCCCCGCCAGCATCAAACGTGCGCACATCGCCGACGCATTTTCGTGGGTGGAGGACGAATGCGACCTGCGCATTGAAGGCGTCGGCCAGCATGCTGGCGGTGCTGCGGTTGCAAGCCAACCCGTCGTACCGGAAACAGTTGCCGCGTCCGCACCGCCGGTCGCACCGCCGCCGGTCATCGCGACGCCGCCACCTGGTGCCACACCTGCAACGACCACTACAGCCGCCGGTGCCGACAGCAAAACCAATGTCACGCCGATGGCCGCAAGCAAGGCCGCCGAACCCGCCGACAGCTCGATCCGGGTCAACATTTCCAAGGTCGATGCGCTGATCAATCTGGTCGGCGAATTGGTCATCACCCAAGCCATGCTGAAACAGCAGTCGAGCGCGCTGGATCCGTCCCTGCACGAAAAACTGTTGAACGGACTGACCCAACTCGACCGCAATACCCGCGACCTGCAAGAGGCGGTGATGAGCGTGCGCATGCTGCCAGTGGAGTTCGTGTTCTCGCGCTTCCCACGCATGGTGCGCGACCTCGCCTCGCGCCTGGGAAAGCGCGTCAACCTGCGCACCAGTGGCGAAGGCACCGAACTGGACAAAGGCGTCATCGAGCGCATCGTCGATCCGCTGGTCCATCTGGTGCGCAACTCGGTCGACCATGGCCTCGAAACACCTGACCTGCGCGAAGCGTCCGGCAAGAATCCGGTCGGCACGGTGACCCTGAGCGCATCGCATCAGGGCGGGCACATCGTCATCGAGATCATTGATGACGGCCGTGGCCTCAATCGCGAGAAGATTCTCGCCAAAGCGGTCGAGCGCGGACTGCCAGTGAGTGAGCAAATGCCGGATGGCGAGGTCTGGAAATTGATCTTCCACCCGGGCCTGTCCACCGCCGATCAGGTCACTGACGTGTCCGGCCGTGGCGTCGGTATGGACGTGGTGCGCCAGAACATTGCCGCGCTGGGTGGCGACATCGATATCGAAAGCGTGCTGGGACAGGGCACGCGCGTCACTATCAGGCTGCCGCTGACGCTGGCCATTCTGGATGGCATGACGGTGTCCGTAGGCAACGAGATTTTCGTGCTGCCGCTGGGCTATGTCGTGGAGTCGCTGCAACCCGGACCGGGCGACATCAAACGCGTCACCGGATCGAATCGCGTCCTGAAAGTGCGCTCGGAATATGTGCCGATCCACGACATGGGCGAACTGTTCAACGTGCCTCGTGGACCCGACACGGTGCGACTTGGCACGGTGGTTGTGGTCGAGAACGGCGGTCGCAAACTCGCCATGGAGGTCGATGAACTGGTTGGCCAGCAGCAAGTGGTGGTGAAGAGCATCGAGTCCAACTACAAACGCATCAACGGCATTGCCGGCGCCACCATTCTTGGCGATGGTCGCGTTGCACTGATCGTGGACATCGTCAGCATCATCCGCGCGCAGCAAGTCGCCGCGTAAGGCCGCAGACCACTGCTGCGTGTAATCCCCGTGGCACGCAGCACTCCTGCGTGCCTTTTTTTTGAAGCGGCGTGCCAAGCCCCCGCCACCCCGTGCGGCACAAACATTGCTGCCATGTTTCAAAGGCGAACCACAACCGAGGAAGATCGCGCGCGCATGGCCATTGAGGGCAATTCGGGGCTGAGAGAATTCGAGTTCGCCGAGCGCGACTTCAAGCGCGTCTGCGCCTTGATTCACCAACGCGCGGGCATCGCGCTGGCCGACAGCAAACGCGACATGGTCTACAGCCGCTTGTCGCGCCGATTGCGGGCCTTGGACATGCACGATTTCGGCAGCTATCTGGACTATCTCGAGCGCGGCAACGACGACGATGAGTGGCAAGCATTCACCAATGCGCTGACCACCAATCTCACCAGTTTCTTCCGTGAGGCGCACCACTTCGATACCCTGAAGGAAGACCTCCTCAATCGTCGCGGTCGCGCGGGAAAGCTGATGATCTGGTGCTCGGCCGCGTCCACCGGTGAAGAGCCCTATTCCATCGCGATTACCGCGTGCGAAGCCTTCAACACCCTGACGCCTCCGGTCAGCATTCTGGCCACCGATGTGGATACCAACGTCTTGGCCACCGGGGAGGCCGGTGTCTATCCGATGGAGCGCATCGAGCGCCTGTCACCTGAGCGCCAGAAGCGCTTCTTCCACAAGGGCACCGGACCGAATGCTGGCAAGTGTCGGGTCAACCCCGCGCTGCGTGAACTGATCACTTTCAAGCAACTCAACCTGCTCGACGAACGCTACCCGATGAAGGGGCCGTTTTCGGCGATCTTCTGTCGCAACGTGATGATCTATTTCGACAAACCCACCCAGTACGCGATTCTCAAGCGCATGCATCCGCTGCTTGAGCCGGACGCACACCTGTTTGCCGGGCATTCGGAGAGCTTTTTCCACGCCGCCGATCTGTTCCGCAATTTGGGCCGCACCGTGTATTGCCGCACCGACTCACCTGAGCGCGGCAAATGAACGCGATCCTGACACCCTCACCACGCGTGATGAAGGGCCCTTTGCCCTACTACGACACACAGTTGCAGATGGATGCGCTGAAGTTGATGCCTGCCGACTACACCGTAACCTCGAAGGATATTGCGCTCTCGACCATTCTGGGTTCCTGTGTCTCGGCCTGCATCCGTGATCCGGTGTTGCGGATCGGCGGAATGAACCATTTCATGCTGCCCGACTCCGGCGACGCGGACGACATCAGTGCGCGCTATGGCGGCTATGCGATGGAGTTGCTGATCAACGAACTGATCAAGGCCGGCGCACGCCGCGAGCGATTCGAGGCAAAGCTCTTTGGTGGCGGCAACGTCCTCAAAGGCTTCACCTCCAATCCGGTCGGCACCCGCAATGCCGAATTCGCCACCGAATACCTGCGCGCCGAACGCATCAACGTGCTGGCGCAGGATCTGGGTGGCATTCATCCACGCAAGATCTGGTACATGCCCGCGACTGGAAAAGTACTGGTGCGGCGCTTGCCGCATGCGCACGACACCAACGTGGCAACCGAAGAATTCGCCTACCGCACCCGTATCACTCAGCAGCCCGTCGCCGGCGGGGTGGAGCTGTTCAACTAATGGCCATCAAAGTTCTCATCGTCGACGACTCCGCACTGGTACGCCAGGTGCTGACCAGCGTCCTCAGTCAAGATCCTGCTCTGCAGGTGGTCGGTGCCGCACCGGATCCGTTTGTCGCACGCGACATGATCAAGGCACTCAATCCCGATGTCCTGACCCTGGATGTCGAAATGCCGCGCATGGACGGACTGACCTTCCTCGAAAACCTCATGCGCCTGCGACCGATGCCGGTTGTGATGGTGTCCTCGTTGACCGAGGCGGGTGCCGAGGTGACCTTGGATGCCCTTTCGCTGGGTGCCATCGACTTCGTTACCAAGCCCAAACTGCAGGTCGCCAAGGGCTTGGAAGACTACGCCACCGAGCTGGCCGCCAAAGTCAAGGCGGCGGCAAGAGCGCATCCACGGCCGCGACCCGCCGCTGCCGCCCAAGTCGCGAGCATCGCGAAACCGCGCGGTGCCGCCGCGTTCCGCACGACAGACCGACTTATCGCGATTGGTGCATCTGCAGGCGGTACCGAGGCAATTCGTGTCGTGCTCGAAATGATGCCGCCGGATGCACCCGGCATTGTGATCACCCAGCACATCCCGGCGGAGTTCAGTCGCGCCTTTGCCCAACGCATGAATCGCTGCTCGCCGATGGCCGTCTGTGAGGCCGAAGACGGTCAGCAGATCGTCACTGGCCACGCCTTCATTGCGCCCGGCGGTCGGCATCTGCGCGTTGAGCGCAGTGGCGCACGCTGGATCTGTCGCTTGGGCGACGATGCGCCGGTCAGTCGACATAAACCCAGTGTCGATGTGTTGTTCCGTTCAGTCGCTGAAGCCGCCGGTCGCAATGCCGTGGCTGCCATGCTCACCGGCATGGGCGATGACGGCGCCAAAGGCATGCTCGAACTGCATCAGACTGGCTGCCCGACCATCGCGCAGGATGAAGCCACCTGCGTGGTCTGGGGCATGCCGGGCGCGGCCGTGAAGATCGGCGCTGTCGATGAAATCCTGCCCTTGAACAAAATTGCTGGTCGCTTGTTGGACTTGGCCAGTAACGAAACACCGTCAGCGCGTTGACGTCAATAAGTTGGCAAAACCGTTGGCCCAAAAGCTGCATTGCCTTATCACATCGGCAGTTTGTCGCACGCTGGCCTCAAGCCCGTTGCCCTCGCGCCGATAAGTGATTGTCACCAAGGAAGTGTCCGCCATGCCCGCACGAATTCTCATCCGCATGACCGCACCACTGCTGCTCACGCTGGCGCACGTGGTTGCACAATTCATGAATTGGCCGATGGCGATCAATCTCGCCTTGCTATCCACCACCGTTCTGGCGTGGGCCGCATTCGCATGGTGGTTTGCCCGCGACGGCTTCCAACTCACGCCCGATGAAATGCGCATCGTCAAAGAGCAGGAACAACTGCTCGGCGAACTGCGCGAGTTCGTCACCCGCGAAGTCAGTGGATCGCAGCAGGAAATCCAGCGCACGCGATCCTTGCTCAATCAATCCATTGGCAAGCTCGCCAGCAGCTTCGAGTCGATGAACGCCAACGCCCGCCACCAGACCGTGGCACTGGCGCGCATCGTCGACAAAAGCGGTGACAGTGCCGGCATCGATGTGCGGCGCTTCGCACAGGAAGCCAGCCGCCACATGGAACAACTGACCTCGGCGCTGGAACAAGTCAGCGACCAGTCCAACACCACCGTGCAGTACATCGATAGCATGACCCAGCATCTCGAAGGCATCTTCGCGCTGTTGGAGGACGTCAAGTCGATTGCCGACCAGACCAATCTGCTGGCCCTCAATGCCGCCATCGAAGCTGCCCGTGCGGGTGAAGCGGGACGTGGCTTTGCGGTGGTCGCTGACGAAGTGCGCAGCCTGTCGGAGCGCTCAACCAGCTTCAACGAGCAAATCCGCAAACTCGCCAACAACTCCAAGGAAGCGGTACACAAAGTCCGCGAAACCGTTACCCACATGGCCTCGCGCGATCAATCGCGCTCCAAGGAAGCCAAGCAGGACGCCGCCAAGCTGTTCTCGCAAGTAGAAGCCATCAACGACAGCCTCGCCGAAGGCATCGCCGATGTCGCGAATTCGGCCCGCGTGATCGACCAATCGGTGTCCGAAGCGGTGCGCTCACTGCAGTTCGAAGACATCGTCACCCAAGCGCTGGGCTCGGCCGAACGGCATCTGGAACGATTGGAAGCCATCAACCGCGACGCGACCGGTTTGCAGCAAACGCTTGCCCTCTCCGGTGGCGCCAGCGCCGCCCGCAAACTCGATGCACTGAACAACCTGCATCGCCGTCTGCGCGAACTGCGTGACGCCTGGGAACCCGTGCCACACAAACCCGTCTCGCAGATCGACATGGGCGCTGGCAGCGTGGATTTGTTCTAGGCGACGGCGCGCCCAGGCGAGGTGCACTCGCGGAAAGTGACAACGTACCGCCCCAGCTCGAGCACAGCACCGCTTCCCACTCCCCGCCTTCGCTCAGTGAGCGAAGGCGCTGGCGTATAGAGACCCAAAACTACCCACGCAACAACGCAGGTGACGCCTATTTGCGCTCCTTGCTGGTGATGGGCGCGCGTGCCGTACTGGCCAGCGCCAAGGGCAAAAACGATCCCGTCAGTCGGTGGATTCTGGCGCTGGAGGCGCGCCGGGGTTACTGGCGCGCGGTGGTCGCCATGGCCGCCAAGAACGCACGCATGGCCTGGGCCATGTTGCGGCACGGAGAAGCCTTCGTGATGCCATAGCGCCACGGCAAAGCGAACCCTCAAGCGCACTCACTCTCTGCAAGACGGCACGCGTTGATGCCACAGGTTGGACCTGCGCGGGCAGTGACCGGTTAATTCAATGGGAACCGCGATTCCCGACGAACGAATGGGTCGCCCGCGCGCGTCTTTCATCAGGGTCCGTCGTTTCACACGACCACATGACCGTTTGTCGTCTCGCCAGTCCTTCCCTCTGGCTGAAGTCGACGCGAAGCATCAAAACAAAGCGTGAAGCGCCATCAGATAAGACAACCGCAGACTCAAGCTGCGGATGGCAACGCTTTGCTTGACTGTGGGGAAGGTCCTTGTAGCTGGAGCTAAGCGGCCGCTCCAGGGCGCGTCGCGCCACTCTTGCAGCGAACGGGTTACAGCGCAGGCCAGCACCTGTCGTTTTTCCAACCGGGGCTCCAGCGAGCCCATCGACGTGATGCTCAAACACTGATGAAAGTCAGCAAGCGCCTGGAGCCAACGCCCGTAAAGCACGCTGGCGACTCGACCTGCCCTTTCTGCCAGAGGCGCAATGGGATAATGTCAGGACACTCCCGCTCTGACTGAACGGATAGCGCGTTCGTCGACCAGCGCAACAACTGGCCGGCCCAACCTGCTCGTCGAGCTCCGCTAGAGAACGAAGATGCTCTTGAATGGACTGGTGGTAAGCGAGATCAATCATGGCCGCCTAACGAATGAAAGGACCTTCCCCACCGCGCACCCGATTCAGCGCTCGGCAGTTCGGCATGGTGGTCGTGCGTGACGATGGAAGGGGTTTCTTCATCACTCGTTCCGGAGGCGGTCAGGGCGATTGTGTGCGTTGGGGTGGATCTTGCCAAGAATGTGTTTGCCATTCATGGCGTCGATGACGTTGGCAAAGCGGTTTGGGTGCAACCTCGGGTGCCACGCGCCTAGCGACTCGCGGCGTTCAGCCATCTGCCGCCGTGTTTGATCGGCATGGAGGCCTGCTCGGGTGCGCATCATTGGGCGCGTCAATGACCGGCCCTGGGCCCGACGCCCCCCGACGTAGAGACACCGATAACCCTGTTGACCTGCGTGGTCGCTTGAACGAATGGCCCTGCTTCGCGAATTCCATCATGACTACAGCAACTGAGCTCGACAAAGCCGACTACACGACTGCAGCCGATGACTCAGGCGCGGGAAGAACAGGTCAGCAGAAAGAGAGTGCAGTCGCCTCGTCATTTGACGGGGAATTCAACCTTAGCCTCACGTGCGCTCGCAGACACTGATGATCTCCTCGCTGCACGATGTGAATGGTCGGTAGTCCCAGCTTCCGTACCTTTGCGTGACACGCAACCCGGCTGTGGCCAACAGTGCGTCGAGCTCGTCCACTTCAGTAAATCGGCATGCGATGTCAGACCGGCGCACCTGCTGACCATCATCGTTTGACCAGCGGCGATAGCTTGTCCAGGTAAGGATCTGGCGGCCCTTGTCATAGGACTGTGTACCGGAGACTTTAACCTCTTCTCCGCTGGCGTTGACATAGGTGAACCAAGGCTCCTCTGTGCGAGAGTCGCGCAGATCTGTGCCCGTTGGATTCCGTGTCTCGAAGATGAACTGTCCTCGTTCATCGAGGTGATCGGCGACTACTCGAAGCAGCTTGGACTGGTCAGGCTGGGTGAGCAGTGCCTGAAAAGCGTTACCGCTCAGTGCGATGAATGTGAATGATGTTGGTGCTGCAAACGTTCTCATGTCGTCAACCAAGAAAGTTGCAGTGGTTCCGAGGGCCCGCGCCTTGCGGCGGGCATGCGCAATCATCGGCTCCGACAGATCAACCCCAGTAACTGGCAAGCCGAGCAATGCGAGCGGAAGGGAAACAATGCCCGTGCCACAGGCCAAGTCAAGCACGGGACCAGCGGATCGAAGCGCAAACTTGCACATGAACGCGATTCGGTCTGCAGACCCCGGAAGTTCTTCAAGGTCGTAGTTGACGGGATCGCGAAATTCTTGAAGGTTGTCCATGCGCTGGCGCCGCGACTGAGGTCTTGTGTGAGGTCTAAGGAATGAAAGGACCTTCCCCACCGCGGACCGGCTGCAGCGCTCGGTAGCTCGGCCTGGTGGTCGTGCGTAACGATGGGAAGGGGTTCGTCATCACTCGTTCCGGAGGCGGTCATGGCGATTGTGTGCGTTGGGGAGTGTCTTGCCAAGAATGGTGCGTAATGCACATGCGCGTAGCGGTCGCGCTGACGCACGATTCGCGTCACGACTGCAATACGAATCACGCGAGTGGGCTGCAATCGGAGCTTCGGATACTAGGCGCAACGATGATAGATCTGACCCAGTTTCCCCGGACCCCGTTTCCCCGCTCGCCTTCGCGTGATAGCGGGCACCCGTAAATTCGTCCGGCGAAGGTCGTCTGCTTCAACGGCCGATCAGTCTGCGGGGATGCGCTAAAGTTGCCGCAGGGATAGATGCGCCCCAGGTTCATGAGGAGTAGCCGGTGAAAGGACGAACTGCAACGGGGAGCCGTCTGTCTGGGGCCACCGTTGGTCTCGTGTGCTTGACAATGTGGCTGGCTGGATTGGTGGCTTCGCCAGCGATAGCAGGTACCTACGTTTACTGGGTTAGCAGCGGCGACTCCATCGGCCGGGCCAACATCGATGGGTCTGGCGTGTCGGCGCAGTGGCAGTACGTCTCGACCGGACAGGTATCCGGCCTGGCTCGGGATACTGGGTATCTGTACTTCCCCAACTACCAGATTCAATCCAACTTTCGCTCGATCGGCCGCATCAACAGCGATGGCGGCGGTCTGAACACCGCCTTTATCAACGCAACGAGCGGCCAGGGTTTGGTGTGGTCGGTCGCCGTGAACAGTACCCACATCTACTGGGCGGACCCAGGGCGCGGGACGATCGGGCGGGCCAATGTGGATGGCACCGGCGCCAATCTCGATCTGATCCAGTACTCAGTCAACGCGGCAATCCGTAGCTACAACATTGCCGTGGACAACAACCACATCTATTGGTCGACCGACAACAACTGGATCGCCCGCGCCAATCTCGATGGCAGTGGCGTGCAGCCCAACTTCATCCCCGGCAATGACCCGCGCGCCATCGCCGCGAACAATACGCACATCTATTGGGCAAACTTCTCGACTAACCGGATCGGACGCGCCAACTTGGATGGCACCGGCGTCAACCAAGACTTCGTCATCACAAGCAGGCCACCGCTGGGCGTGGCGGTCGATGGGCAATACGTGTATTGGTCGAACTACTACAGCGTGGGTAACCCTAACTCGGGCTCAATCGGCCGCGCGTATCTGGATGGAACCGGCGTCGACAACGCCTTCATTTCCGCGGTGGAGCCTACCCAAATTGCCGTGGGCGCCGACACCGAAGGTTTCGCCGATGGCTTCGAGTAACACGGCATCCGCGAGATTCGGTACCGCCGAAAGGTCCTTCAGACGCGTCGCGTCCGACACGTTCATCCCGCCGAACTTGCTACGCCACAGGTAGTACGAGGCTTCGCTGAAGCCGTGCCGCCGGCACAAGTCCTTGATCGGCATACCGGCTTCCGCTTCACGCAGGAACCCGATGATTTGTTCTTCTGAAAATCGCTTCTTCACGTCCAATCTCCGTCGTCTGGGGAATTGGACTCCAAACCGCCGTGCTACTCAAAATCGCGGGGACGTCGCTCCCGCCATCTCCCGCCAGCTAACATATCTGCCCTATCGCTGGACGCAGAGGAGATCACCATGCCCGCCAAATCCGTGCAGTCGCTTGTGGATGATGTCCGGTTGGTTTCCGAGGCGAACTATGCGCTGGTGGAGGCGGTGCGCCGTGCGGTCCGGGAGCAGTTTCCCGATGTTGCCGAGGCGGTGAAGTATGGCGGCATACTTTTTTCGGTCGGTGTGCCGTTTGCTGGGGTGTTTGCCTACAAGGCGCATGTATCGGTGGAGTTTGGTCGCGGCGCTGATATCGTCGATCCATTTGGCTGGCTTGAAGGCCAAGGCAAGGGACGCCGCCATATCACGCTGACGACCTTGGGCGATATCGCGTGCAAGCAGTTGGCCGCCTATCTGCCGTTGGC
Source organism: Lysobacterales bacterium (assembly GCA_016718605.1). Taxonomy (GTDB): domain Bacteria; phylum Pseudomonadota; class Gammaproteobacteria; order Xanthomonadales; family Xanthomonadaceae; genus Aquimonas. Next base: position 716,931 of record JADKCY010000002.1, read on the forward strand.
GCGGCGTGCGGCGGATGCGCACAGCAGCGTCGCCATGCGGATGGCGGACACGTCGAAAGTCCTCTGAATCGTCGATCCTGCGAAATCAGTCGCGCGGTGAAGCCAACAACTGGACAACCGCTTGCGCGGAAGGACGGGTTTTCGCGTTGCACGGGCGTCGGTGGTCAGCGCGTCCGCACCTGCTGTCGGTGGATCAACCCATGGGGGGCAGGAGTGGTGTTCAATACATGCCTTGTCACTCGTCCGGTTTGCCATGCGCTATCTCATCGAAGCTCTCACTCTGTTGTTGGAACTCGCGTTCAGTCTGGCCAGTCTGCTGTTTCTGTTGCGTGTGCTATTGCCACTGGTGCATGCCAATTTCTACAACCCGCTGAGTCAGACCATTTACCGCAGCACGCAACGCGTCCTGGCGCCGTTGCGCAAGGTGTTGCGACCCTTGGGCAAGGTGGAAACGTCAGCGGTGCTGATCGTGTTTCTGTTGCAGATGCTCAAACTGGGCGTGTTGTTTGCGCTGCGCGGGCAGTCGATCAGTGCGGGCGGTTTGGGTGTTCTGGCCCTGGCGGAATCCTTGTCGCTGCTGGTCTCGCTGTATTTCTGGATGATCTTGGCGCGGGCCATCCTGAGTCTGCTGCAGTCAGGTGGGTCGCATCATGCCCTGCCCTTGCTGCAGCAGTTGACCGAACCAGTTCTGCGCCCGCTTCGCCAGCGCCTGCCGGCACTCGGCGGCTTTGATCTGTCGCCCTTGATCGCGACGCTGTTCTTGCTGTTGATACGCATCCTGGTGATCGCGCCATTGCTCGATCTGGGTCTGTTGCTGACACGCACATGACGAACCGCCTGCCACGCTGCGATGACCGATGTTCCGTCGGTCGACCCTCGACTGGAGCCCCTTGATGAAACTTCTGCGCGTTCTTCGCTTCGGCCTCTGCGTGTCGCTGTGGCTGGGCAGTGCTGCGGCGCTGGCGCAGTCCAGCTTTACCCACTCCGGCTACACGATTCACTACAACGCGGTGCCTAGCGTCGTGCTGGCTCCCGAGGTTGCACGCAGCTATGGACTGACGCGTTCGGCCCAACGCGCGGTGCTGAATATCGCGGTGCGCACCGCGGGTGAGGCCGCCACCGCGCGCTCAGTCGGCGCAAACGTGCATGCGGTGGCGATCAATCGTGCGGGACAGCGACAAACCTTGCGCATGCGCGAGGTGCGCGAGCAGGAGGCGATTTACGCGATCGGTGAGCTACGTATCGAAGACGGTGAGCTTTACCGGTTTGAGGTCGATGTCGTGCCAGAGGGCGAATCGCGCACGATCGAGGTGCGCTTTTCGCAGCAACTGTTTGGTCAAGCGCAATGAGTGTGCTGGCCATTCGGCACGGCCAAGCCTCGTTTGGCGCTGAAAACTACGATCAACTGTCGGAGCGTGGCGCCAGACAATCGGAGCGTTTGGGTGCGTGGCTGGCGCAACGGATGCCGCGTCCGCAACGTGTCCTGATCGGCGCCATGCACCGTCATCGACAAACGCTGGAGGCGATTCTCAGTGGCGCCGAGCTGCGCGCTGACAGCCTCGTACCGGTTGAAGTGGATGCTCGCCTCAACGAGTTTGATCACCGGGCGGTCGTCGAGTCGTTCGTGCGCACGAACCCGGATCATCCCTGCGCGAACGCCATGCAAACCGGCGCCGCAATCCAGCCGCGCGCAGTTTTTCAATTGCTCCTCGACGCGTTGCAGGCCTGGGCGCGCGATGCCCTCACCGACACACCCGAAAGCTGGCGCGATTTTGCGACACGAACCCACGCTGTCGCCAACGAGTTGGCGCGTGATCCGGGCTGCGATGCTTGGGTGATTACCTCTGGCGGCGTGCTGTCGCAGTGGGCGCAGCAAGCACTGGATGTTCCCAGCGTGCGCAGCGTCGAACTCAACCTGTCGATTCGCAATAGTGCGGTCTGTGAGTTTCACCCGCTCGGGCAACGTCTAAGGCTAGGTAGCTGGAACAGCCTGCCGCACCTGCCCATCGACGATGGGCTTTGGACGCATTTTTAGCGCTCAATTGGTTGACCTGCCCGACCGCCAACGCTGCAACGGCCGCTCGAACGCTCGCCACGTGAGCTCCGAGAGCAGCCAGGTGAGGAAAACCACCGAGCAGAGCATCGGCAGACCGCGAATGTCGGTGACAGCAAGCCAAGCAAGGATCACGATCCAATGCCAAAGGTAGATGCCGTAACTCAAATTCCCCCAATGTCGTGCACGCTGGCTTGCCCTCACCCCCAGACGCAGATCCAACAGGGCCCACACGACGAGGGCTGCGCCTAGCGCGATCAGGCTGCGAAAACTCACCGCCCAAACCGGTGTTTCCCAAATCGTGCCTGCCACCACGTCGCGGAACACAAAGGCACCCGTGCCAAGGCAAAGCGCGCTACCGCCCAGCAAAACGACAACACGCTTCCAATCAAGGTTCAAGGCGTCCGATGTTGAAGGTTTCGGGTTGCCGAACGCTCTCTGTTCCCGCAGCAGTATCAGCGCCAAACCCAGCCCAAAACTATCCAGCATTCCCGGCGTGAGGTAGGCGAAATGTTGTGCACAACTGGCGAGGTTTGACGCATCAAAGTGGTGGCAGGCGATCAGGCTCAGCGACCGCCAACCCATAGCGACCATCAGAACGCCGAGCGCCACGCGCATTGGCGACGCCCGAACGATGATCGGCGCGCTCAACGCAAGCAGCACATACAGTTGCATCTCGCTCGCCAAGGACCAGGTTGGCGGATTGATCGAGAATATGGTGCTGGGAAACCAGTTGTGGATAAACAGCACGTGCACCGAAACCTGCAGCAACCAGTCGGCACCAACCAGCAGGGATTCGTGAAAGAACGCCACGTAGACAATGCTGGTCAGCAAGTAGAGCGGCGCGATGCGCCACCAACGGCTGCGCAGGAAGGCATACCTCGACGGCTTGGCAGATCGCCATAGACGAAGTGCAGCCTGCCCGACCACGGCGCCACTGATGACAAAAAACACATCAACGCCAACCCAGGCGCCTTGCAACAAAAATGTCGGCAACTCCCAAGCAAAGTCAGGCCAGCCACCAGCGCCGTGCAAATGAAACAGCAGAACGCCCAGCGCGGCAGCAATACGCAGGACATCTATGCCGACGAAATGGCGGGCCGGACGAAAGACGTCCAGCGGGCCGGTCGTCGCACTGGCACTAGTTTGTTGCTCGATCATTCAATCCAATGCCGGCCCTTATCGAACTCGATGACGACCGACCTTCGCTGCAGTAAATCTCACTGCCCATACTTCGCGCGATATTTGTCGTACAGACGGGTCTGACGGTTGTTGAGGTCGATTTCATGGCCATCGATGAAAGCGGCTTCAACCGTCGTGCTGGCCTCCAGTGGATCGCCATTGGCGATGAACAGGGTGGCCTGTTTGCCGACTTCAAGGCTGCCATAGTGCTCTGCCACGCCCAGAATCTGTGCCGGATAGAGGGTCATCGCTTTGAGTGCCTGTTCGCGCGACAGACCAAAGGCAACGGCCGTGGCGGCTTGGTAGGGCAGATTGCGCAGGTTGGTGGTGTCGAAGGAATCGCCCAAGGTTGCCAACGCAAATGGCACTCCGGCTTCGGCCAGTTTCACCGCAGCGGTATAGCTGGCGTCTAGCGCGTCGTAGCGCCGCCGCGGCAGACGATGGGTGCCGGTCAAAATCACCGGCACGTTCATGCGTCGCAGCCGGTCCGCCACCCGCCATGCTTCGTGACCGCCGACGATGGCCGCTTGCAGGTTTTCGCGTTCGGCAAAGTCCAGTGCATCACTGATCGACACTACATCATCCGCGTGCAGAAACACCGTGGCCTTGCGGTCCAGCCAAGGCTGCATGGCGGCGAGTTTGAGATCCGGCACGGGAATGCGCTGGGCGCGTTCGGCTGTGCCGTAGGCGCGTGCCTCGGCGAAGGCTTGCACCAAGGCGGTACGCTTTTCGCCGACCGCTTTGCGCGCGGCCTCGGCGACTTCTTTGGGTAGCCATGGCGGCAGGTCCAGCGTCGGCCAGACGATGTGCAAACCGACAGGCGCACGCACAGTCATGTCTTCCCAGGTCCAACCGTCGAGACGCAACAGCGCACTGCGCCCCGTGATGACGCTCTGCGGGCTGGCTTGCGGTACCGTCAAGGCCATCAAGACGCCGTTCGCGCGGGTGACGGGAATCAGCTCACTGTCGGGATTGACGGCCACTTCGGCGCGAACATTGGCGGTATTCATGCCAACTTCGGCCTGATCGACGGTTGCGCGCACGGCTGCGACTTCGACCAGACCCAACACGCTATGTGCGGCGATGAAGCCCGGATAGACCTGTTTGCCACGCGCATCAATGACGCGTGCATCGGCAAGACTGACGTCGTCACCACCAATGGCAACGATTTTCCCTGCCTCGATACGCACGCGGCCGGTTTCGATAACGCCCGCGGTGATGGTTTCCAGTCGGGCGCCGTCAATCACGACGATGGCGCTATCGGGAGCGCTGCCGGAGGTTTGCGCAGGCAAGGCCAGCGGCAACAGTGCGATAGCCGCAGCGACGCAGCGAGCGAGGTCAATGCACATGGTCGTTCACTCCGCAACTCATCAGGTCAGCGCCGTTGTGATAGAGGCCGCGCGCGCCAGCCAGGTGTTGCCACCACAAGGTTTCGGTTTGCATCCAGTAACGCACTTCCGGTGCGACCGGCGTGCTCGAGGTCTTGTCCGCATCTGCGTTGGGCAAGGTCAGGGCCAGCGCTTTGCGTCGTTCATCGGCTGCCAGCATCAAGAGTCTTTCGCGCTCTGACACGGCCTCGGCTTGCCATTGGCGATCCTGCTCGCGATCAAAGTACCGCCGTCCGTCAATCCAGGTTTGCTCGGCACGCGCGTAGTTCGACAAAGGCGACGCATTCCACAGCACCAAATCCGCATCCAGACCAGGTTTCACTGCGCCGACCCGGTCGGCAATTCCCAACTGGATGGCCGGGTTTAGCGTGACCAGCTTCCACGCTTCCTGTTCGCTGAGGCCACCGTAACGAATGGCCTTGGCCGCCTCCATGTTGAGTCGGCGCGCCATTTCGTTGCTGTCCGAATTGAAGGAGGTCACCACACCGGCACGGGTCATCAACGCGGCGTTATGTGGAATGGCGTCGATCACTTCCATTTTGTAGGCCCACCAGTCCGCAAAGGTCGAACCGCCCGCACCAATCGCTGCAATCTCGTCTGCCACCTTGTAGCCTTCCAGCACGTGCTGGAAGGTCGCGACCTTGAAGCCATACTCCTGCGCGAGACGCACGAACATCAGGATTTCGTCCTGCCGATACGAGTGGATATGGATCAGGCGCTCCCCGCGCAGAATTTCCGCCAATGCCTCGATGCGCAGATCGCGACGCGGTTTCTCGCCGCGCTCCAGCGCCGCGTTGTAGGCGCGGGCCATGTTGAGATGCTCGCGCATGATCTGCTCGACACCCATGCGTGTCTGCGGGTAGCGCGTGACAAATGCGGGGCCCCAGCCGCTCTGTTTGACGTTTTCGCCCAACGCAAACTTGATGCCTGACGGCGCGCCCAGCATGCGCAAACCTTCGGCATCTGAGCCCCAACGCAGTTTGATCACCGCATTCTGTCCACCCATTGGATTGGCCGAGCCATGCAGCAGATTCGCTGCCGTCACGCCGCCAGCCAATTGCCAATAGAGATTGATGTCGGTCGGGTCGAGCGCATCACCAATGCGGACTTCCGACGTCACCGCGTGTGACGGTTCATTGATGTTCCGAGCCACGGCGGTGTGTGAGTGCGCATCAACGATGCCGGCGGTCAGATGCATGCCGGTGGCATCGATGATCTGCGCGCCAGCTGGCGCCTTCAGCGACTTGCCGACCTGCGCGATGCGTCCGCGTCGCACCAGCACATCGGTCTCAGCCACGATGCCAGCATCGCTATTGGTCCAGACCGTGGCGTTGCGAAACAACACGGCCTCTGGCTGCGCTGGCAGGCTACGCATGCTGAACTCGCCAGCGGGATAGCCCAGAAAGTCGGGGATGGGTGTTGGCGCACTCGCGAGGACTGAGGGCTTTGGCGCCTCGTTGGTGGCGCCTTCACGCTCGGCAAGCCACTCGATTCGGCGTCCATCGGCTTGCTCGACATAGCCCGAAAGCCGACCATTGGCGTGCCGCAACAGCAGACGCACAGCGTCGTGGAAGTCCTCGGGCAATCCAACGTAGGCCCCTTCCTGCGGCGACAGTAGAAATTTTTGCTCGCCGAACTGGAGTTCGAGCAATTCCCCCTTCGTACGAATCGTCCAGGTTTCCGTAGTCGCTTGATCGGACCATTGCGCACGCCATTCACCCTGCAGCGATGGCGTGTCGATTGCGCGGACTTCGGTGCGCTGCCCCTCGACGTAGACGGCATACACCTGCGCGGAAGCATCGGTGAACAGAGCCTGATCCGCGACCACCAGATTGGCCAGATAGCCTGGTGCAATGCGTCCCAATCGTTGCGACTCGCCAACGATTGCTGCTGGCGTGATCGTGAGCGCGCGCAGCGCGTCTTGCTCCGCCAATCCGGCCGACACGGCGCGACGCAGCGCAGGATAGAAGTTCTTTTCCACACCATCCATGCCGCGCGTACTGAACGCAAATCTCACGCCAGCGGCAGCCAGTCGCGCGGCATTGGCCGGCGCCTGCTCCCAGTGCTGCAACTCGGCAAGCGAGGTGGCGACAGCCGTCTGCGCGGAATCAACCTGTGGGACTTCCGGCAACTTCAGCGGCAGCACCATGGATGTTGCCGCACGCTGCACTTGCGGCAGGATGCGGTACTCAAAGCCCGTTCCCACGTACACAGGCAGCAAGCCAAACTCAACCGCCACGGATTGCATGCGCGCGAGGTCAAGTTCGTCATCCAGCACAAACAACGTGGGTTGCTTTCCAGTGCGCGCTGCTTGCAGAGCAGCCAAGGGCGCGCTGGCTTGGGTGCGATCGGCAAGATTGGCGCCGATTTGCGCACTGGCGTCCAGCCAAGTCTGTCGAATCAGGGCGATGACCCCCATCAGCGAGCCCGGATACTCCTGCCCGAACTGAAAATCCAGCGCGACGACCTGCGCTACCGACGGATTCAGCACGACACTTCGCTTGTCACTGCTGTCAAGCAGACTGATCAGTGCGGACTGACCTGCAAACACACCCGCCTCTGGCACGCTTTGCACGGCGGTGATGCCCACCGTCCGCAGCGCATGCATGGACGCGGTGTCGAGCTCAAAACCAGCGACCACCGAGAGTTCCGGGCGCACACGGCGATTCCAGTGCGAAAACCCGGGTTGCGATGCGGTTTGATCATGCGCCGGGGGCAGGTTCCGATCAGCAGAACGTATGCCACCACGACGCATGTCCGCCGGCACGCCCAGTGTTGTCGCCGGGTCCACAAAGCCGGCGAATACCGTTTTTCCCTGCAGGTCTCGAAGTGCCGCATCCTTGGGAATCGGCAGGGCATGTCCGACAGCGTCGATCTTGCCATTGCGCAAAACAATCGTCGCGTTTTCCAACACCTTGCCAGGTTCGGTAACCACGCGTGCATTGGTCAATGCTTCGACCGTGCTCGGTCTATCCGAGATGCCTTGACTGGGGAGTCGAGACTCCGCTGCGTACAGGCCGACGCTCCACAGCGTCAGCAAACCCATGCTGACGTGGCATGACTTCTTCATTGCGGTCCCCAGATAATCGGCACGTCTGCATCGCGCAGTTAGCCCCACGCGATGTTGGCCCAGAATCCACGTCCGGCTATGCCCCAGAAGTCACGGTTGCACGCAAAGCGCCGCGATTAGGCCGGCAGCGACTGCACACCGCGCTTGCGGACGATCAGCAACGCGATTTCAAGCGACTGCTCGTAGTTCAAGCGCGGATCAACTGTCGACCGGTAGGCGCGTTCCAGATCGCCTTCTGTCAATTCACGCGCGCCACCGAGACACTCGGTCACGTTCTCGCCGGTCAGTTCAAGATGGACACCGCCCAGTCGCGTTCCCGCGGCGGCGTGCAAATCAAAGGACTGATCCAGTTCTGATCGGATATTGTCGAAACGTCGGGTCTTGAAGCCATTGCTTGTAGATTCGGTGTTGCCATGCATCGGGTCGGCCACCCACAGCACGCGCTTGCCTTCACGGCGAACCGCCTCAAGGTGCTTCGGAAGCTCCACGGCAATCTTGCCTGCGCCCATGCGATGAATCAGCGTAAGACGCCCTGCTTCGTTCTCCGGATTCAAGTGATCAACCAGACGCAACAGGTCGTCCGACTTGACGCCAGGTCCAACCTTCACCGCGATCGGATTGCGGATGCCACGCATGTGCTCCGCATGTGCACCGTCCAAGGCGGCCGTACGCATCCCGATCCAAGGGTAATGTGTCGACAGATTGAACCAACCCCAATGCCGCGGCACTTGTCGCGTCAGCGCTTCTTCATAGTCAAGCAGCAAGGCTTCGTGCGAGGTATAAAAATCGACACGGCGCACGTTGTGAACCGCTTCTCCCGAGAGCGTCTCCATGAAACGCACACCATCACCAATGGCGCGAACCATGCGGTGGTATTCCTCAGCAAGCGGCGAATGCCCAACCCAGCCAAGATCCCAGTATTCGGGATGATGCAAATCCGCAAAGCCGCCATCGATCAGCGACCGCACGAAATTCATGGTCATTGCAGAACGGGAATGCGCAGCGATTAATCGCTGCGGATCTGGTCGACGCGCGGTCTCGGTAAACTCAGGCGAATTGACGATGTCACCGCGATAGCTGGGCAACTCGATGCCATCCTTCACCTCGGTGTCCGCCGAACGCGGCTTGGCATACTGACCAGCGAATCGTCCAACGCGAACAACCGGCATGCGCAGCCCATAGACCAGCACCACGCTCATCTGCAACAGCACCTTCAAGCGATTTGAAATCAACCCGGATTCGCAGTCCGAAAAGCTCTCCGCACAATCGCCACCTTGCAGCAGAAACCGCTTGCCTTCCTGCGCCTCGGCAAGTTGCTTCTTCAGCGCGAGAATTTCAAAGGAGGTTACCAGCGGCGGAAGCGAAGCCAGCTCGGAACGCGCAGCCTTCAGTGCGATTGGATCGGGATAGTGCGGCTGCTGCATGGCGGGATAGGCGCGCCACGAGTCCGGCGCCCAGTTTTCCGGGTGTTGCACGGCTTCAAGTGGTCGTTCCAATGCGCTCATGACAGAGTCTCCAAATCACCGGTTGCGGCACTGCATCATGCCACATCGCATGATCACGCCCAACGAATTGACAACAAGGGCATATGGCGAATCGACCCGCAGCGCAAGGTGATCAGCGGTGCCGGAATCCCGCATAAAGAACGCCTAGAAAAAACCCCAAAAACCAGACAAGTGACCAGACCGGCATGCCCAACCCAAGAAAGGTCCAATCGATTGCCGCGCACTCACCCGAACCCTGCAGAACTTTGCTCAAGGCGGCGCCAAAGGGCATCGTATCCAGCATGTAGTTCAATCCGGGGCCGCAATCGGGAACTTGGTCAGGCGGCAGGGACTGTAGCCAGACGTGGCGGCTGGCAATACCAATACCACTCCCGGCAGCTATTGCGGCAAGAACCCCATAGACCTTGCGACCCAAGGCGCCCGGTGCGTGTATCGCCCCCACAAGGAAGATCAGCCCAAGCGCAAAAAACGCGATTCGTTGCAGGATGCAGAGCGGACAAGGATCCAGAAACAGTCCGTACTGAACATACAGCGCGAAACCCAACAGACCAAAACAGAGCAGCACACCCAACGCGAATTGCGCTCGGAAGGACCAGGCCAACGGATTCATCGGAACCTCGCAATTTTGGGCTAACAGAGGCGGACAACAGCAGCATAGCGAAGGTTCCCGTCTCGCAGTCTCGACCAACAATTGTGGGAGAAGCAGAAACGACAAGGCCCCGGAAGATGACTGCCGGGGCCTTGTGGAACCGATACGGTACTTATTCTGCAGCAGGCTCCGACGAAGCCACCGGGCGATCAATCAACTCAACATACGCCATCGGAGCGCTGTCGCCAGCACGGAACCCACACTTGAGAATTCGCAGATAGCCGCCGGGACGTTGCTGAAAACGCGGTGCGACTTCCACAAACAACTTACCAACCGCCACCTTGTCGCGAAGACGCGCAAAGGCCAACCGACGATTGGCGACACTGTCCGTCTTCGCCAAGGTAATAAGTGGCTCGGCAAAACGACGAAGCTCCTTGGCCTTCGGCAGCGTCGTCTTGATCAATTCGCTCTTGATCAATGAAGCAACCATGTTGCGGAACATCGCCGCGCGATGCGCGCTATCACGATTGAGCTTACGCCCAGATTTTTGGTGACGCATGGGATGAAATCCTTATAAAGATGACGCTATGAACATCGATGTCGCCTTCATGGCGTTGAAACAGTGGACTGCGATTGGTCCAAATCGGCCGTCCTTGGCCGATAACGGTGCGGGCTAAGCCCGTCAACCTAAAATCAACCCAACATACCCTGCTGCAACCCAACGGGCGGCCAGTTTTCGAGCTTCATGCCCAAGGACAGGCCACGCTGCGCCAGAACTTCCTTGATCTCGGTCAGGGACTTTTTGCCAAGGTTCGGCGTCTTCAACAGCTCGACTTCCGTACGTTGGATCAAGTCACCAATGTAGTAGATGTTCTCGGCCTTCAAGCAGTTCGCAGAACGGACGGTCAACTCAAGGTCGTCAATCGGGCGCAACAACACTGGATCAACACCCGACGCCACTGGCTTCGCCATGCCGCGATCGCGCTGGGTGAAATCACCGAACACCGAAAGCTGATCGGCGAGAATGTCGGCCGCGGTCCGGACCGCATCCTCGGCATCAATCGTACCGTTCGTCTCAATATCCAGAACGAGCTTATCGAGGTTCGTACGTTGTTCAACGCGCGCGCTCTCTACTGCGAAGGCAACACGTCGAACCGGTGAAAACGATGCATCCAACATCAAGCGACCGATTGCACGGGACTCGTCGTCCGGCCGACGGCGGTCTTTCGCAGGCTGGTAACCCAAGCCACGCTCAACCTTCATCCGCATATTGATCGATGCGTCTTTCGTCAGGTGGCAGATCACATGCTCAGGATTGACGATGTCGACATTGTGATCGGTCTTGATGTCGCCCGCAGTGACAACACCAGAACCACTCTTGACCAGAGTCAGCATCGCACTGTCAACCGTGTGCATGCGAATCGCCACGTCTTTTAGATTCAGCAGAACTTCGAGAACGTCCTCCTGCAAACCTTCGACCGTGGTGTACTCATGGAGAACACCGTCGATCTCAACCTCGGTGATTGCAAACCCCGGGATTGACGACAGCAGCACACGACGAAGGGCATTACCCAACGTGTGGCCGTAGCCGCGTTCAAGCGGCTCGACGATGACTTTCGCATGATTATCAGTGATGCGCTCGATGCCGATGCCGCGCGGACGCAGCACCTGGGTGGCGGAAACGGACATTCGGCAAATCTCCTGGGATTACTTGGAGTACAACTCGACAATCAAGCTTTCGTTGATGTCAGACGGCAAATCGGAACGCTCGGGTAGAGCCTTGAATGTGCCAGCGAACTTCTTGCTGTCCACCTCAATCCAAGACGGCACCAAGTCCATCTGAGATGCCAAGGTGGCAGCTTCCTGCACGCGCAGCTGACGCTGAGCACGTTCAGTCAAGGCAATGTTGTCGCCAGGCTTGACTTGGAACGAGGCAAGATTCACGGAATTACCATTCACCAGAACACCGCAATGCGAAACGATCTGGCGAGCCTGAGGCCGCGTGACCGCAAAACCCATACGGTAAATGACATTATCCAAACGCGACTCCAAAATCTGGAGCAGGTTTTCGCCAGTATTGCCGCGCTTGTTCGAAGCCTTGGCATAGACATTGCGGAACTGGCGTTCCAGCAACCCGTAGATGCGCTTGACCTTCTGTTTTTCGCGCAACTGAACCGCGTAGTCGGACAAGCGACCCTTGCGGGCGGCGCCATGCTGACCGGGCTTCTGCTCCAGTTTGCACTTGGAATCAAGCGCGCGCGCGGGGCTCTTCAAACTGAGATCTGCACCTTCGCGTCGGGCGAGTTTGCAGGTGGGGCCGATATAACGTGCCATGATTGAACTCCTGGACCCGCCTTAGACGCGGCGCTTTTTGGGCGGCCGGCAGCCGTTGTGGGGGATCGGGGTGACGTCGATGATGTTGATGACTTTGTAACCAACCGCATTCAAAGACCGAACTGCAGATTCACGACCAGGACCCGGCCCCTTGATATGCACCTCAAGAGTCTTCAAGCCGTAGTCAAGGGCGGCACGTCCCGCACGCTCAGCAGCAACCTGCGCAGCAAACGGCGTCGATTTACGGGAACCGCGAAAACCTGCGCCACCCGACGTTGCCCAAGACAGCGCGTTGCCCTGTCGATCTGTGATAGTCACGATCGTGTTATTGAACGATGCATGCACGTGTGCGATGCCATCGGTAACCACACGACGAATTTTTTTCTTGCCTTTGTTGGCAGCACTTGGCTTGCTCATTGCTGATCCTTACTTCTTGATCTGCTTACGCGGACCCTTACGGGTACGAGCGTTGGTTCGCGTGCGCTGACCACGCAACGGCAACCCACGACGATGACGAAGACCGCGATAGCAACCCAAGTCCATCAATCGTTTGATGCTGATACCGATCTCACGACGGAGATCGCCCTCAACTGTGAACTTGGCGACTTCGGCACGAAGGCGATCAACCTCCACCTCCGTCAAGTCACGGATCTTGGTGCTCGGACGAACGCCCGCAGCACCACAGACAGTCTTTGACCGCGTACGGCCAATACCAAAAATACTCTGAAGACCAACCCAGACATGTTTCTGGACCGGAAGGTTGACACCCGCGATGCGCGCCATGAGGCGTTCTCCAACTGTAGCGCAGTGAATCGGAAAGTATAGTATGGCTTCGAGGACAATAAAAGCCCCAAGGCGCAAGGAACACGCCCTTGAAACGGCACGGGGTGATGGTGCCCGTGCTCCGGCGATGCAGATGGACGACCGAATGCAGAAGCAGTCAATCGTCAAGCCACTATCAACGCGAGAAGCCGCCGCGTGAAACGCCCTTCAAATTTGCCTTCTTAAGAAGGCTGTCGTACTGGTGCGACATCAGATGCGCTTGAATCTGCGCCATGAAGTCCATCACGACGACCACAACGATCAACAACGACGTGCCACCGAAAAAGAAGGGCACAGCCCAACCCGCACGCAGTATCTCTGGAAGAAGACAAACCGCGACAAGATACAATGAACCGACCAAGGTTAAACGCGTCAAAACGCCATCAATATAGTCTGCCGTCGCCTTACCAGGACGGATACCCGGAATGAGCGCACCCGATTTCTTGAGGTTGTCGGCAGTTTCCTGAGAATTGAAAACCAGCGCAGTGTAGAAGAAAGCAAAGCCCACAATCAGCGCACCATATAGGACCATATAGAGCGGTTGACCGGGCGACAGCGCGTTAGCGAGACTCTGAAGCCACCGGATCTCCCCGGCGTCGCCAAACCATGTCGCGGCAGTACCAGGAAACAGGATGATACTTGAAGCAAAAATTGCTGGGATAACACCCGACATATTCAGCTTGAGCGGAAGGTGCGAGGATTGATTCATGTACGCCTGACGGCCACCCTGACGCCGCGCATAGTTAACCGTAATGCGCCGCTGGCCTCGCTCCATGAAAACAACAAAGGCGGTTACAGCCAACACCAAAACGAACAACACAATGACCGTAAACGCGCCAAGTTGATCATTCCTGACCAACTCAAGGGTCGAAATAACAGCGCCCGGAAGCCCAGCCACGATGCCAGCAAAAATAATCAAAGAAATCCCGTTTCCGACACCTCGTTCAGTAATCTGCTCACCCAGCCACATCAGGAACAATGTACCCGCAGTCAGCGAAACGACCGCAGAGAAAACAAATCCCGCACCTGCGTTGTAGACAACAGGGCCAGCCGGACCTACTTGATCTTGCAGGGCGACCGCGATACCAATCGCTTGAAACACCGCGAGGAAAACGGTTCCGTACCGCGTGTATTGAGTCAACTTCCTGCGTCCAGACTCTCCCTCTTTGCGAAGCGCCTGCAGACTTGGGAAAATTTGTCCGGAAAGCTGCACGATGATAGACGCGGAGATGTAGGGCATTACGTTGAGCGCGAATACGCTCAGCCGCTCCAGTGCACCGCCAGAGAACATATTGAACATCTGGACGACACCAAGCTGCTGATCCATCAGTGACTTCATCGCCGCTGGATCAACCCCTGGGACCGGAACAAACGTACCGAATCGATAAACAATCAAGGCACCTAATACAAACAACAGGCGCTGGCGAAGCTCGGTGAGCTTCCCCAGACCCGCGATACCACTACCGGTGATGGCGTTGGATGCGGCCACAGATTACTCCACTGCCCCGCCGGCAGCTTCAATGGCAGAACGGGCGCCTGCTGTTACGGCGAGTCCGCGAATAGTCAGCTTGCGATCAACTAGACCCTTCATGACGATCTTCGCAGTCACCGCGCGCGAATCAACCAACCCAGACTCAACCAAAGCGGTGAAATCGATGACGTCGGACGGAATTTGCGAGAGCTGGTACAAAAACACCTCAGCGCAGTCTCGCGCAGTTCTGGATCGGAACCCAACCTTTGGCAAGCGACGCTGCAAAGGCATTTGACCACCCTCAAAACCGGCCTTGACCTTCCCTTTACCGGCGCGGGCAAACTGTCCCTTGTGCCCGCGGCCACACGTTTTGCCTAGACCAGAACCAATGCCGCGACCGACGCGCACACGATCCTTACGTGCGCCGTCAGCGGGCGCGAGTGTATTCAGACGCATAATGTTCTCCGATCTCGATCAGTTCTCAACCCGAACCAGGTATGACACCTGATTGATCAGGCCGCGAACACTGGGACTATCCTTCAATTCACGCACGTCGTTTAGCTTACGAAGACCGAGCGCCTTGACGGAAAGCCGATGCCGCGCTTGCGTACCGCGCAGCCCCTTTACCAAGCGTACCTTCACGGTGCCAGAAACCTTTACGTCAGACATTGCTAATTTCCTCCAACGCCTTACCGCGCTTCGCGGCAATACGTGACGGCGACTGCATCGCCTGCAGGCCCTTAATCGTTGCCCGCACAAGATTGATCGGGTTTCGCGAACCAACCGCCTTGGCGAGGATGTTCTTCACACCGGCCGCCTCGAGGACAGCGCGCATCGCTCCGCCAGCAATCACGCCGGTACCTTCAGATGCGGGCTGCATGTAGACGCGAGCAGCGCCGTGGTTTGCCTTGATTGCGTACCACAATGTGCCGCCGTTGAGGTCAACGCTAACCATGGCCTTGCGGGCATATTCCATTGACTTCGATATAGCAACTGGCACTTCGCGCGCCTTGCCATAACCGAATCCTACGCGCCCTGCTCCGTCACCAACGACGGTCAACGCGGTAAAAGTGAACTGACGTCCACCCTTTACCGTTTTTGAGACTCGGTTGACGGCAACCAGCTTCTCCAGCATGCCATCGCCGTTATCGCGATCATTTGTGCTCATTTCTCGAACTCTCAATGCTTACGACACAAGGTCGCTTGTAGTTGTAGTTGGCAACAATTTAGAACGTCAAACCAGTTAGAACTTTAATCCAGCCTCACGAGCAGCGTCAGCCAAAGACTGAATGCGGCCGTGATAGCGAAAACCAGAGCGATCAAACGCGACAGACTGGATGCCTGCTGCTAGGGCACGCTCCGCCACGACGCGGCCAACCTTGGCAGCTGCTTCCTTGTTCTTGCAGCCACTGAGACCAGCCTTCACCTCAGCCTCCAATGTGGAAGCTGCAGCAAGAACGCGAGAGCCATCAGCCGTGAACACTTGGGCATACATGTGCTGCCCGCTGCGAATAACAGAAAGGCGATGAACACCCAACTCCCGGATGTGCGAGCGGGTTGTTTTGGCGCGGCGAAGCCGAGCAATCTTCTTTTCCATGACAATTCTCCGAAACCAAGGCCGATTAGGCTTTCTTGGCTTCCTTCATGATGATCTTCTCGCCCGAATAACGAACACCTTTACCCTTGTAAGGCTCCGGCGGACGGAATGCGCGGATCTTCGCGGCAACCTGCCCAACAAGTTGTTTGTCGGCACCCTTGACAAAAATCTCCGTCTGAGTCGGTGTCTCGATCGTGATTCCATCAGGCGCGTTGAATACAACTGGATGGGAGAAACCAAGCGACAGGTTGAGATCGCGACCTGCAACGGACGCGCGATAACCAACACCAACGAGTTCCAACTTACGCGCGTATCCTTCGGAAACGCCAGTGGACATATTGGCGAGAAGGGCACGCAACGTACCCGCCATGGCGATGCGTTCCGGAGAGCCTGCGCTCACGGAAACCACTCCATTTTCAACAGACACGGAAACACCAACAGGCGCAGCGGTGGAAAGACAACCTTTAGGCCCCTTGACGGTAAGCTGGTTGCCGTCGTTGGCAAGCTCAACACCTTTGGCGAGTTGAATCGGCTTTTTTGCGACGCGAGACATGGGCTGCTCCTTAATCAGGCGACCAGACCCAAGACTTCGCCACCCAAACCCGCCGCGCGCGCTTGAGCATCGGTCATGATGCCTTTGGAAGTGGAGACAATGGCAATGCCTAGACCACCGAGTACTTTCGGGAGCTCGTCCTTGCCACGATACATGCGCAAGCCGGAGCGACTGGCACGGGAAAGCTTGTCAATGACAGGCTTGCCTTGGAAATACTTCAGAGCGATCTGAAGCGACGGCTTGGCGCCGGAAACGGTGACTTGGAAGTCGCCAATGTAGCCTTCTGTCTTCAGGAGGGTTGCAATCGCAACCTTCAACTTTGATGACGGCATCGAAACATTTTGTTTGCCAACCGCCGCCGCGTTTCTAATGCGGACAAACATATCGGCAATCGGATCAGTCATGCTCATGGAACAGTCTCTCTAGAAAAGCATCGATATCCGCAGGCACTTACCAACTCGCCTTGCGTAAACCAGGAACGTCGCCACGCATAGTGGCTTCGCGGAGCTTGTTTCGGCCAAGGCCGAACTTACGGTACACACCACGCGGGCGCCCTGTCAGCTCACAACGATTTCGCTGACGAACAGGAGACGCATCACGCGGTAGTTTCTGCAACTTGGTTTGGGCTTCCATTTTCTCTTCGTAAGAAGATTTCGGATTTGCCACGATAGCTTTCAGTTCGGCGCGCTTTGCAGCGAACTTCAGCACCATCTTCTTCCGCTTGATATCGCGGTTGATCATCGAGGTCTTTGCCATCTATGCGATCTCTCGGTATCAGTTACGGAAAGGAAAACGGAAGGCCTCTAAAAGCGCCTTTGCTTCTTCATCAGACTTCGCTGTTGTCGCAATGGAAATATCCATACCACGGATAGCATCAATCTGATCGAAGTCGATTTCGGGAAAAATGATCTGTTCCTTGACGCCCATGTTGTAGTTTCCGCGCCCGTCAAACGAACGACCGCTAACCCCACGGAAGTCGCGTACACGAGGCAAAGAAATACTGATCAGGCGATCGAGGAACTCATACATGTGGGCACGGCGCAACGTAACCTTGCACCCAATTGGCCAACCGTCACGAATCTTGAAACTCGCAACTGAGACGCGTGCTTTCGTCGTCACTGGCTTTTGACCGCTGATTTTTGCCATGTCAGCAACCGCGTTTTCGAGAATCTTCTTGTTCCCGACTGCCTCACCAACACCCATATTCAAAGTAATCTTGGTAACGCGTGGCACTTGCATGACGTTCTTATACCCGAAACGCTGCATAAGTTTCGGCAACACATCCGTCTTGTAAATTTGTTCCAAACGAGTAGTCATCGCTGCATCCCTCAGGCGTCGATCGCCTCACCGCTCGAGCGGAACACGCGAATTTTGCGTCCATCCTCGAGCACCTTGAAACCAACGCGATCCCCCTTGTTTAGGGCGGGATTGAACAGCATAACGTTGGAGATATGAATCGGAGCCTCACGCTCAACCACGCCGCCAGGCTGATTCGCCTGAGGATTTGGCTTTGTGTGTCGCTTCACCAGATTGATATTGGAAACCACGATGTGATCTCCCGCAACTCGGACGACATCGCCCTTCTGGCCTTTGTTCTTACCGGCGATAACTAGCACCTGATCGCCTTTGCGGATACGGTTCATGACTGAGTCCTCAGAGCACTTCAGGCGCGAGCGACACGATCTTCATGAACTTCTCACCACGCAGCTCGCGGGTGACCGGTCCAAAGATACGGGTGCCAATCGGCTCTTGCTTGTTGTTCAACAACACGGCAGCGTTGCCATCAAAACGAATGAGTGAACCATCAGCGCGTCGAACACCTTTCCGCGTGCGAACGACAACGGCGCTGTACACCTCACCCTTCTTTACCTTGCCGCGGGGAATTGCATCCTTGACGGACACCTTAATAACATCCCCGATATGCGCGTACCGGCGCTTGGAACCACCAAGTACCTTGATACACATCAGCTCTTTCGCACCGGAGTTGTCGGCCGCGTCGAGAAACGACTGCATCTGAATCATGGCTTTAAACTCCGGTTATACCGTTGCACGGGTGAGCACTTCCACCACACGCCAGGTCTTGGTTTTTGACATTGGACGGCACTCGACTACGCGAACCAGATCGCCTTCGTTGCAGGCGTTCGCTTCATCATGCGCATGCAGCTTGGTCGAACGCTTCAAATACTTGCCGTAAAGCGCATGCTTTACCTGACGCTCAACAAGTACAGTTACAGTCTTGTCCATCTTGTTGCTGACCACGCGCCCTTCCACGGTGCGGCCATTCGGGTTGATCTCGCTCATATCGGCAGCCTTACTTGGTTACTTCCAGCACAGACTTGACTCGCGCGATTTCACGGCGAACAGCCTTCAGCTGGTGGGTTTGAGTCAATTGACCAGTTCCCTTCTGCATGCGCAGGTTGAATTGCTCGCGGCGCAGTTCAAGTAGGTGACCTTTGAGTTCGGCCGGTGACTTCTGGCGAATTTCTTGGATGTCCATTAGCGCACCGTACGGGAAACAAATGTGGTTTGAACAGAGAGCTTGGCTGCCGCAAGACGGAAAGCCTCGCGAGCCGCATCCTCCGGAACACCTTCAATCTCGTACAGAACGCGACCCGGTTGAATCAGCGCAACCCAGTACTCGACGTTACCCTTACCGGCACCCATGCGAACTTCGATCGGTTTCTGCGTGATGGGTTTGTCGGGAAAAACGCGAATCCACAACTTGCCACCACGTTTAACGTAGCGGCTAATCGTACGTCGGGCTGACTCGATCTGGCGCGCGGTAATTTGGCCATGAGAAACGGCCTTCAGACCGTACTCACCAAAACTCACCGCAGCACCATTCCAGCTCAAGCCTTCGTTACGCCCCTTGTGTACCTTGCGGTATTTGGTTCTTTTCGGCTGCAACATGGCTGTATTCCTTACTTGACTGTCTGACGAGGAGCGCGCTCGGGGCGGGCGGCCTCTTCAGGCTTCTCTTGGCCCACTTGGGAGAAGTCAAACACTTCGCCCTTGTAGATCCAGGTTTTGATTCCAATAATCCCGTACGTGGTCGCGGCTTCTGCAAACCCGTAATCGACGTCAGCGCGCAAGGTATGCAAAGGCACACGCCCCTCGCGATACCACTCCGAACGAGCGATTTCCGCACCATTCAGACGACCGGCAACATTGATCTTGATACCAAGCGCACCCAGTCGCATGGCGTTTCCGACAGCTCGCTTCATTGCTCGACGGAACATGATGCGACGCTCCAATTGCTGAGCAACCGACTCAGCAACCAGCTGCGCATCCAGCTCAGGCTTACGTACTTCGGCGACATTGATATGCACCGGTACGCCCATGATTGCCGAAACATCCTTGCGGAGCTTTTCGATGTCCTCGCCCTTCTTGCCGATCACTACACCCGGCCTTGCGGTGTGGATTGTGACCCGGGCGGTCTTCGCGGGGCGCTCAATCTGGATTCGCGAGACGCCAGCGGCAGCGAGCTTCTTCCGAAGCACTTCCCGGACCCGCAAGTCGGCGGCCAAGTAGCCCGCGAAATCACGTTTGTTTGCGTACCATTTCGAATTCCAATCCTTGGCGATGCCAAGGCGAATTCCAATTGGATGAACTTTGTGTCCCATCGTGAGTACCCGCTTATTGACCGTTGCCAACAACCACAGTGATGTGGCTGGTGCGCTTGAGGATGCGCGCACCACGACCCTTTGCACGGGCGTGGAACCGCTTGAGGACCGGACCTTCGTCAACGAACACGCTGGCGACTTTCAACTCGTCGACGTCAGCACCATCGTTGTTCTCGGCATTTGATGTAGCAGACCACAGCACCTTGTAGATCAAATGCGCAGCCTTTTTGTCACTGAACTTCAGCAGGTCGAGTGCACGAGCGACAGGCATTCCGCGGACCTGATCCGCGACGAGCCTCGCCTTTTGTGCGGAGATTCGGACGCCGCGTAGAATAGCTTTGGTTTCCATGCCTATCTCCTTAACGACCGGTCTTCTTGTCGCCGCCATGCCCCTTGAAGGTGCGGGTCACAGCGAACTCGCCCAACTTGTGGCCGACCATGTTCTCGTTAACCAATAACGGAACGTGCTGACGCCCGTTATGGATCGCGATAGTGAGACCTACCATCTCTGGAAGAATCATCGAGCGGCGTGACCAGGTCTTGATCGGGCGCTTATTGTTGGCTGCAGCAGCAACCTCAACCTTCTTAAGAAGGTGAAGATCGATGAACGGGCCTTTTTTGAGTGAACGTGCCATGACCGTTTCCTAATTACTTCCGACGCCGAACGATGAACTGTTCAGTACGTTTGTTGTTGCGTGTTTTGTATCCCTTGGTCGGAACACCCCACGGAGTGACAGGATGGCGACCACCTGAGGTACGCCCCTCACCACCACCATGCGGATGGTCGATTGGGTTCATCACCACACCACGAACGGTCGGGCGAATTCCCAGCCAGCGCTTCGCGCCAGCTTTGCCAATCTTCCGCAAATTGTGCTCACTGTTTCCAACTTCGCCGATGGTCGCGCGACAGTCCGCAGGGACCTTACGCATTTCACCAGAGCGCAAGCGCAAAGTCGCATAACCCTGCTCGCGCGCAATCAGCTGAACCGAAGAGCCCGCACTACGGGCAACCTGTGCCTTCTTGCCAGGTTTCATTTCGACGCAGTGGACGGTGGTACCGATCGGGATGTTGCGCAAGGGCAGCGTGTTACCCACTTTGATGGGCGCATCGCGACCAGCAATCAACTGATCACCGATCTGTATTCCCTTCGGGGCGATGATGTAACGTCGCTCGCCGTCAGCATAACACAGAAGCGCAATGTGCGCAGTGCGATTGGGGTCGTACTCCACCCGCTCAACACGGGCCGGTATACCTTCCTTGTCTCGCTTGAAATCCACTAAACGATAGTGCTGCTTGTGACCGCCACCTTTGTGACGCGTGGTAATGCGTCCAGCATTATTGCGCCCGCCGGTACGTGACTGGGCTTCGACCAGTGCAGCAACCGGTGATCCCTTGTAGAGGTCTGCTTTGCTGACACTGACTTTCGAGCGTCGACCCGGGGAGGTCGGCTTGTAGTTAATAACTGCCATTTTCTACTCCTCAGGGCCTAGCCATGACGTCGATGGACTGCCCTTCGGCAAGCCGAACGTAGGCTTTACGCCAGTCACCACGGTGCCCAAGTCTGGATCGGAACGACTTCGCCTTGCCTTTGACGTTAACGACGTTGACGGCAAGCACGCTGACAGAAAACAAATGCTCAATTGCCGCTTTGACATCGGCCTTCGTCGCATTCTGCGCAATCTCAAAAACGTATTGATTCGTTCCTTCCTGAAGGCGAGCAGCCTTTTCGGAAATCAGCGGCGAGCGCAACACGCTCAAAATATGCTCGGTGCTCATGCCAGCCACTCCTCGATTTTCTTTAGCGCATCAACCGTAACGATGACATCGTCGGCACCCACGAGTGCAACCGGGTCCAGCCCCTGCACATCGCGAACCTCAACATAGGGAATGTTGCGTGCCGCCAAAAACAACGCTTCAGATCCACTTTCCGTCACGAGCAATGGACGCTTGCCAACGCTCAATTCCGCCAATTTCGCTACTAGCTCTGAGGTCTTTGGACCGCTCACCTCAAGGCTCTCGACGACCTTCAACCGACCGAGGCGAGCGAGTTCCGAGAGAATGGAGCAGATCGCGCCGCGGTACATCTTGCGATTTACCTTCTGAGCGAAACTGCGCGGCTTCGCGGCAAATGACACACCACCACCAATAAAAATAGGTGCCCGATAGTCACCGTGGCGAGCGCCACCGCCCTTTTGCTTCTTGAATTTCTTCGTCGTGCCGCTGACTTCGGAACGTGTCTTCTGCGCCTTCGTACCGGCGCGTCCAGCGTTGCGATAAGCAACGACCACTTGATGCACAAGGTCCTGACGGAATTCAAGGCCAAAAACATCGTCGGACACGGCGACGGTACTAGTACCGCCTATCACTGAGAGTTCCATGTCTTTCTCCTTATGCCTTGGATGCCGGACGAATGATTACGTCACCACCGGGAGCGCCAGGTACCGCGCCGCGAACGGCAATCAACCCGCGATCCAAGTCCACCTTGACAACGACAAGATTCTGCATCGTCTGGTTCTCGGCACCCATGTGCCCAGACATTTTCTTACCCGGAAATACACGACCAGGCGTCTGCCGCTGGCCGATCGAACCAGGGGAACGGTGAGACAACGAGTTACCGTGCGTGGCGTCGCCCATGGTGAAGTTGTGCCGCTTGATCGTTCCCGCGAAACCCTTGCCACGCGTCACGCCAGCAACGTCTACTTTTTGCCCTTCCGCAAAAATGTCGGCCTTGATTTCACCGCCAACACTGTATCCAGCCAACTCGGAGTCAGCGACACGGAACTCCCACAGCCCACGCCCGGCCTCAACCTTTGCCTTCGCAAAGTGGCCAGCCTCTGGTTTGCAAACCAAAGAAGCACGCTTGCTGCCCGCGGTAACCTGCACGGCGGCGTAGCCATCCAACTCTGGGGTCTTAATTTGAACGACGCGATTGGGTGTCGCTTCAATCAACGTCACAGGAACTGACTCACCATTTTCAGTGAAGAGTCGGCTCATGCCGCACTTGCGGCCAACGATTCCGATGCTCATGTCTTACCTCAGTACAACTTGATCTGGACGTCGACGCCGGCTGCGAGCTCAAGCTTCATGAGCGCATCCACGGTCTTGTCATTGGGATCGACGATATCCAGCACGCGCTTGTGCGTGCGAGTTTCGTATTGGTCACGCGCATCTTTGTCGACGTGCGGCGACACAAGCACGGTGTAACGCTCGGTCTTCGTTGGCAGTGGAATCGGACCACGCACCTGCGCACCAGTGCGCTTGGCGGTTTCTACAATCTCACCTGCCGAGCGATCAATCAGTCGGTGATCAAACGCTTTCAGCCGAATCCGAATCTTTTGGTCAGCCATTGGCCAATTCCCTAGTTTTCGTTAAAGAGCGACGGGGGTGGGAGCACTTGGTCCCACCCCCCGATGAAGAACAAAACGACTACTTACTGAACAACCTTTGCCACGACGCCAGCGCCAACGGTGCGACCACCTTCGCGAATCGCGAAACGAAGACCCTCTTCCATCGCGATCGGCGCAATCAACGTCACCACCATCTTTACGTTGTCGCCAGGCATCACCATCTCAACACCTTCAGGCAGCTCGCAAGCGCCCGTCACGTCCGTCGTTCGGAAATAAAACTGCGGACGATAGCCCTTGAAGAACGGCGTGTGACGGCCACCTTCATCTTTCGACAACACATACACTTCCGCTTCAAACTTCGTGTGCGGGGTGATCGTGCCAGGCTTCGACAGCACCTGACCACGCTCAACGTCGTCACGCTTCGTTCCGCGCAACAACAGCCCAGCATTATCACCCGCCTGACCCTGATCCAGCAACTTGCGGAACATCTCCACGCCCGTCACCGTCGTCTTCACGGTTGGACGGATGCCAACAATCTCCACTTCCTCGCCTACCTTGATCACGCCGCGCTCAATACGCCCAGTCACCACCGTGCCGCGACCCGAGATCGAAAACACGTCTTCCACCGGCATCAAGAACGCCTTGTCCACGTCACGCTGCGGCTCCGGAATCCACGAGTCCAGCGCTTCCACCAACTTCAGAATCGACGGCACGCCAATCGGACTCTGATCACCTTCCAGCGCCGATCGCGCAGAACCCGTGATGATCGGGGTGTCGTCGCCTGGGAACTCATACTTGCTCAGCAGCTCGCGGACTTCCATCTCCACCAGCTCCAACAACTCGGCGTCGTCCACCAAGTCCGCCTTGTTCAGGTAAACCACGATGTAGGGCACGCCAACCTGACGCGCCAACAAGATGTGTTCACGCGTCTGCGGCATCGGGCCGTCAGCGGCCGAGCACACCAGAATCGCGCCGTCCATCTGCGCCGCACCCGTAATCATGTTCTTGACGTAGTCCGCATGACCAGGGCAGTCCACGTGCGCGTAATGACGCGACGGGCTTTCGTATTCGACGTGCGCCGTCGAAATCGTAATGCCGCGCGCCTTCTCTTCCGGCGCCGCATCAATCTGGTCGTACGCCTTGAATTCACCACCAAAACGCTCCGCGCCAATCTTCGTCAGCGCCGCCGTCAGAGTGGTCTTGCCGTGGTCAACGTGACCAATCGTGCCTACGTTCACGTGCGGCTTGGTGCGTTCAAATTTGCTCTTTGCCATGACTAAACAACCTCAAGTTGAATACTGGGCCTGATCAGGTCACCAATCAGGATTTCTTGGTGATCGCCTCAGCGATACTGGTGGGAGCCTCGGCGTAATGATCGAATTCCATGGTGTAGGTCGCGCGACCTTGGCTCATGGAGCGCAATGTTGTCGCATAACCAAACATCTCACCCAAAGGAACCATCGCATTGATGATCTTGCCTGAGAGACTGTCGTCCGAACCCTGAAGCAATCCGCGTCTACGACTGAGATCGCCCATGACGTCACCCATATAGTCCTCAGGGGTGACAACCTCGACCTTCATGACCGGCTCCAGAAGAACCGGATTTGCCTTCGCAAAGGCTTCCTTGAATGCCATGGAACCAGCGACCTTAAACGCCATTTCGTTGGAGTCGACGTCGTGATAGCTACCATCAACCGCACGAATTTTGATATCAACAACGGGATAACCAGCCATCGGGCCAGTTGTCATCGCTTCTTGAATACCCTTATCTGAGGCGGTGACATATTCCTTTGGAACAACACCGCCAACGATCGCGCTCTCAAACAAGTACCCCTTACCACGCTCTTGGGGCTCCATTTCAATCACGATGTGACCGTACTGGCCACGACCACCGGATTGTCGGACAAACTTGCCTTCCTGCTTTACCGATTTGCGAATGGTTTCGCGATAGGCAACCTGAGGCTTCCCGACATTAGCTTCCACATTGAATTCGCGCTTCATGCGATCAACGAGAATTTCCAAGTGCAGCTCGCCCATGCCGGAAATGATCGTTTGCCCCGACTCTTCATCGGTGCGCACGCGGAACGAAGGGTCCTCTTGCGCCAAACGGCCCAGCGCAATACCCATCTTCTCCTGATCTGATTTAGTCTTTGGCTCCACCGCCATCGAAATCACCGGCTCGGGGAAAATCATTCGCTCAAGCGTCACGATGCGGTCTTGGGAACACAAGGTGTCACCAGTCGTCACATCCTTCAAACCAACGGCTGCAGCGATGTCACCGGCAAGCACTTCCTTGATCTCTTCACGCTGATTGGCGTGCATCTGCAAAATTCGACCGATACGCTCTTTTTTGCCCTTGATCGGGTTGTAGAGCTGATCACCAGCATTCAACGTTCCCGAGTAAACGCGGAAAAACGTCAGTGAGCCGACAAACGGATCAGTCATGATTTTGAAAGCGAGTGCAGAGAAAGGCTCCGAATCACCAGCAACACGCACAGTCTCCTTGTCATCCTCATCGATGCCTTTGACAGGCGGACGATCAGAAGGTGCCGGCAGATAACTGATGACAGCGTCAAGCATGGCTTGAACGCCTTTGTTCTTGAACGCCGTGCCACAGAAGGCGGGGATGACCTCACACCGCAGTGTTCTTTCACGGATACCCGCGACGATTTCGGCCTCCGACAAGTCACCCTCTTCGAGGTATTTGTTCATCAACTCTTCAGACGCCTCAGCAGCTGCCTCCACCATGAACGCGCGCGCCTTGACGCATTGCTCGAGTAGATTGGCTGGCACCTCAGCGTAACTAAAGGTATTTCCGTTCGTCGACATGTCCCATGCGATCGCCTTCATTTTTAGAAGATCGACCACACCCTCAAAGTTCTCTTCCGCCCCAATCGCCACCTGCATGGGGACCGGGTATGCACCCAAGCGACTCTTCAACTGATCAACAACCTTGCCGAAATTTGCTCCGGTTCGGTCCATCTTGTTAACAAAGGCAAGTCGTGGCACGTTGTACTTGTTCGCCTGGCGCCATACCGTTTCTGACTGCGGCTGAACACCGCCAACTGCGCACAACACAAAGACAGCGCCGTCCAATACCCGCAACGAACGCTCAACCTCAATCGTGAAGTCGACGTGCCCTGGCGTATCAATGATGTTGAAACGATGCTGCGGGTAGGACTTATCCATACCCTGCCAGAAACAGGTCGTCGCAGCTGACGTGATCGTAATGCCACGCTCCTGCTCCTGCTCCATCCAGTCCATGGTGGCCGCGCCATCGTGAACTTCGCCAATTTTGTGATTGACGCCGGTATAGAAAAGAATGCGCTCAGTTGTCGTCGTTTTGCCGGCATCAATGTGAGCCATGATGCCGAAGTTGCGATAGCGTTCGATGGGTGTGGTACGGGCCACGATGATTGCCTTTTTCTGTTACCAGCGGTAATGCGAGAAAGCCTTATTGGCCTCTGCCATACGATGAGTTTCTTCACGCTTTTTGACAGCGCCGCCGCGACTTTCAGCGGCGTCCAAGAGCTCTCCAGCCAATTTTCGCGGCATGGAAGTTTCACCTCGCTTGCGAGCTGACTCGATCACCCAGCGCATGGCCAAGGCAACCCGTCGCGCCGACCGAACTTCAACAGGCACTTGGTAGGTCGCACCGCCAACGCGGCGCGACTTGACCTCGACAGAAGGCGCAACGTTGCCAAGCGCCTTCTCAACGAGATCCAAAGGATTCGCACTTTTCTGCCCAATGACATCCATGGCACCGTAAACGATGCGCTCAGCAACGGCCTTCTTGCCGCTCTGCATCACCATATTGATGAAGCGCGCAACCATTTGACTGCTGTGCTTCGGATCGGGAAGAACGGTGCGCGTTCCGGGGGAACCTTTACGGGACATGATGCAAACCTGATTTTAAATAGATCGGAAAAACCCAATGCTGGACATCCAGCACGCAATCACTTCTTCGGACGCTTCGCGCCATATTTCGAGCGACCTTGACGCCGCTTGGCGACGCCAACCGCATCCAAGGAACCGCGAACGGTGTGATAGCGCACACCCGGCAGATCCTTTACACGCCCGCCGCGAATCAACACCACGGAGTGCTCTTGGAGGTTGTGACCTTCGCCACCGATGTAACTGATCACCTCAAAGCCGTTGGTCAACCTGACCTTCGCAACTTTGCGCAGAGCGGAGTTGGGCTTCTTCGGAGTTGTAGTGTAAACACGCGTGCAAACACCGCGCCGCTGTGGGCAGCTTGCCAAGGCAGGTGATGCACTTTTGTAGGTTTTCGGTTGCCGGGGCTTACGCACCAGCTGATTGATCGTCGCCATGTTGATGCAACCTCAGAAAAAATCGACGGCAAAGCCCACCCGGCCAGCCAAGACCAAGAAGTATAAAACGCGCTTGACGCCGCCGTCAATTGACGGCGTCAAACTCAGCTTCCCTGCCCCGAACACGAGGCGCATCCTGCGCCTCATTTCGTATGTTTAGTGCCATTTAGACGCAGTGAATCCAACTGGAATCACTCAGTTTTCGCTTGCCTCGGAGCCCAGTTCCGCGGAAGAAGTTGAACGTAAAACACTCAACTCCGCGTCTGTAAGTTCCCCTGAGCCGCGGCGACGCTTGCTGTGATACGCAAGGCCGGTACCGGCTGGAATCAAGCGACCCACGATAACATTCTCCTTCAGACCTCGCAAGGTATCTCGTGTGCCACGAACTGCTGCCTCTGTCAGCACACGCGTCGTTTCCTGGAACGAAGCCGCCGAAATGAAGGACTCGGTCGCCAGCGAAGCCTTCGTAATACCGAGCAGAACAGGGTCATACTTTGCCAGAATTCCGCTGCGAGCATTGACCCTGCTGTTTTCCTCGAGCACACGGACACGGTCCATCTGCTCTCCACGCAAGAAACGCGTGTCTCCTGCGTCCGTTACCTCAACCTTCCGCAACATCTGGCGGATGATCGTTTCGATATGCTTGTCGTTGATTTTGACGCCTTGCAAACGGTAGACATCCTGAATTTCCTTCACCAGATAGGCGGCCAGAGGCTCCACACCCTTCAGACGCAGGATATCTTGGGGATTCGGCTCGCCGTCTACCACGGTCTCGCCCTTCTCGACGTGCTCACCCTCGAAAACGATGATCTGGCGGTACTTCGGAATGAGTTCTTCGTGCTCGTTTCCGTCGGCGTCTTTGATGATTAGACGCTGCTTACCCTTTGTGTCTTTGCCGAAACTGACCACACCAGAACGTTCAGCCAGAATGGCTTGGTCTTTGGGTTTTCTCGCCTCGAACAGGTCCGCGACACGAGGCAGACCACCGGTGATATCGCGGGTTTTCGAGGCTTCCTGCGGAATCTTCGCAACGACATCGCCGACACCCACCGGCGCGCCATCCTGCAAATTGACCACGGATCGTGGCGGCAGCAGGTACTGCGCTGGCAAGTCGGTTCCAGGAATGCTGAGATCTTTTCCGTTGGCATCCACAATGCGAACAATTGGACGAAGATCCTTACCCTGCGAACCGCGGCGCTTAGGATCGGTGATCTCGGAACTTGACAGACCCGTAAGGTCATCGACTTTCTCGATGACAGTCACGCCTTCGACGAAGTCGATGAAACGCACCTTACCCGCCACTTCCGAAACAATCGGGTGGTTATGGGGGTCCCAGTTCGCGGCAATTTGCCCAGCCTTGATGGCCTCACCATCCTTGAAGTTAATGACTGCGCCGTAGGGCAACTTGTAGCGCTCACGCTCGCGTCCGTGCCCGTCCATGACCGAAATTTCACCCGAGCGAGACACCGCCACGAGGTGACCATTGGTGTGTTGAACAGTCTTCAGGTTGTTGAACTTGACGCTACCGCTCGTTCGCACCGGAATGCTGTCAACCGCAGCAGCACGCGACGCAGCACCACCAATGTGGAACGTACGCATGGTCAACTGGGTACCGGGTTCACCAATCGACTGCGCCGCGATGACGCCAACCGATTCGCCAATATTGACAATGTGTCCGCGTGCCAAATCACGCCCGTAACAGTATCCGCAGACGCCAAAACTCGACTCACACGTAATCGTGGATCGAACCTGGATGCTCTGCACGCCAGCATCTTCAAGCTTCTGGACCCACTTTTCGTCAAGCAGCGTGTTGCGTGTGACGATCGGGTCCTCATCGTTGCCCGGCAGATAGACATCCTCTGCAACCATTCGACCAAGCACGCGTTCACGCAAGGGTTCCACCACATCACCGCCCTCAACAATCGGTGTCATGGTCAAACCATGATGCGTACCGCAGTCGACTTCGGTAATCACCACGTCCTGCGCCACGTCCACCAGTCGACGCGTCAAGTATCCCGAGTTCGCGGTTTTCAGCGCAGTATCGGCCAATCCCTTTCGCGCACCATGCGTTGAGATGAAGTATTGGAGAACATCCAGACCTTCACGGAAATTAGCCTTGATGGGCGTTTCGATAATTGACCCGTCAGGTTTCGCCATCAAGCCACGCATACCTGCCAACTGACGAATCTGAGCCGCGCTACCGCGGGCGCCGGAATCAGCCATGATGTAAATCGAATTCATCGACTTCTGATCGATGGTCTCACCCTTGGCGTTCTTTACCTTTTCCGTGCCGATACCTTCGATCATCGCCTTGGCGACAAGCTCGTTTGTGCGAGACCAGATGTCGACGACCTTGTTGTAGCGCTCGCCGGCAGTTACCAGGCCGCCCTGATACTGCTCTTGAATCTCCAACACTTCGCGCTCTGCAACTTCAAGGATTCCACGTTTGGCATCCGGAATGACCATGTCATCGATTCCGATCGAGACACCCGCGCGGGTAGCGTTGCGGAATCCCGTATACATCAGCTGATCGGCGAAAATGACCGTGTCTTTCAGCCCAAGCTCGCGATAGCATGCGTTGATCAGACGGCTAATGGCCTTTTTGTTCAGCTCAGTGTTGACCAAGTTGAAGGACAGGCCTTCCGGCAAAATTTCCGCAAGCATCGCGCGACCAACTGTTGTCTCAATGATCGACGTTTTGTCGCTGCGGGTGCCATCTTCGGCGATTTCCACCTGACGCAGACGAACCTTGACTTTGGCGTGCAACTCGACCGCACGGTTGTCATACGCTCGCTGCACTTCGGCCAGGTTTGCGAACACCATGCCCTCGCCTTTCTTGTTTTCAAGCGCACGGGTCATGTAGTACAGACCCAACACGACGTCCTGTGTCGGCACGATAATCGGCTCGCCGTTAGCTGGCGAAAGAATATTGTTGGTCGACATCATCAGCGCGCGTGCTTCCAACTGTGCCTCCAGCGACAGCGGCACGTGCACGGCCATCTGGTCACCGTCGAAGTCCGCATTGAAGGCCGTACAGACCAACGGATGCAGTTGGATCGCCTTGCCTTCCACGAGGACAGGCTCGAACGCCTGAATGCCAAGACGATGCAGTGTGGGCGCGCGATTCAACATCACGGGATGTTCGCGAATGACCTCTTCGAGGATATCCCACACTTCAGCGCTTTCGCGTTCGACGAGCTTCTTCGCCGCCTTGATCGTGGTGGCCAGACCGCGCCGCTGCAGCTTGGAGAAAATGAATGGCTTGAACAACTCCAGCGCCATCTTCTTGGGCAAGCCGCATTCATGCAGACGCAAGGTTGGGCCGACCACGATGACAGATCGACCGGAGTAATCAACGCGCTTACCGAGCAGGTTTTGGCGGAACCGGCCTTGTTTGCCTTTGATCATGTCAGCCAAGGACTTGAGCGGTCGCTTGTTGGTACCCGTAATCGCGCGGCCACGACGGCCGTTGTCCATCAATGCGTCGACCGACTCCTGCAGCATGCGCTTTTCATTGCGAACGATGATGTCCGGCGCCGCAAGCTCCAACAGACGCTTCAATCGGTTGTTGCGATTGATGACACGACGATACAGGTCGTTGAGATCCGATGTCGCGAAGCGTCCGCCATCCAAGGGAACCAACGGACGCAAATCCGGCGGCAGCACGGGCAACACGGTCATGACCATGAACTCAGGACGATTGCCGGAGTCCAGGAAGGCCTCGACCAGCTTGATCCGTTTGGACAAGCGCTTGAGCTTTGTTTCGGAATTGGTTGAACCCATTTCCTCTTTCAAACGGGCGAGCTCTGCCGCCAAATCGATGGACTTCAGCAGTTCGTAGACGGCCTCCGCGCCCATGCGCGCATCGAACTCGTCGTTATGCTCGGTGACCGCCTGCAGATACTCTTCTTCTGTCAGAAGCTGCCCGCGCTCAAGCGGGGTCAAACCCGGCTCGATGACGACGAAGGCTTCGAAGTAGAGGATGCGCTCGATATCACGCAGCGTCATGTCCAGCATCAAGCCGATGCGTGACGGGAGCGATTTCAGGAACCAGATGTGAGCGACTGGAGACGCGAGGTCGATATGGCCCATGCGCTCACGACGCACCTTCGCCAAGGTGACTTCAGTGCCGCACTTTTCGCAGACCACACCACGATGCTTCATGCGCTTGTACTTGCCGCACAAACACTCGTAGTCCTTGATCGGCCCAAAAATGGCCGCGCAGAACAAACCATCACGCTCTGGCTTGAACGTACGGTAGTTGATGGTTTCCGGCTTTTTGACTTCGCCGTAGGACCAGGAGCGGATCAGATCCGGTGAGGCCAGCGCGATCTTGATGGCATCAAAATCTAGCGCCTGACGCTGCTGATTGAAGAGGTTAAGCAAGTCTTTCATGGCTTACTCCAGTTGAGCTGGGAGAGAGGGATTGTTCGCCGATATGGAAAGTCGGAGCGGGAACCCGCTCCGACTTGGATATCAGTGCTCTTCCAGTTCGATATTGATCGCGAGCGACCGGATTTCCTTGACCAGCACGTTGAACGACTCGGGCATACCGGCCGCCATCTCGTGATTGCCATCAACGATGTTCTTGTACATCTGGTTACGGCCCTGCACGTCGTCAGATTTGACGGTGAGCATTTCCTGCAGCGTATACGCCGCGCCGTAAGCCTCAAGCGCCCAGACTTCCATTTCGCCGAATCGCTGACCACCAAACTGCGCCTTACCACCCAGTGGCTGTTGCGTGACCAGCGAGTAGGGACCCGTGGATCGCGCATGCATCTTGTCGTCAACCAGATGGTTCAACTTCAGCATGTGCATGTATCCAACTGTGACCTCTCGGTCAAATGCTTCGCCAGTCCGCCCATCGAACAACACCGTCTGTCCGCTCTCCGGCAAATCCGCCAGTCGGAGCATGGCTTTGATTTCCGCTTCTGTTGCACCATCGAATACGGGGGTAGCCATCGGGACACCACTGGTCAGATTGCGCGCCAACAGCAACAGTTCGTTGTCATCAAACTGGCTGAGATCGACACGATCTCCGGCAAGGTTTTTGTCGTGGTTGTAGATCTGATCCAAGAACTTGCGTAGCTCGGAGACTTTCGCTTGCGCCTCCAGCATGCGCTGGATCTTCTCGCCAAGGCCTTTTGCGGCCCAGCCCAAGTGAACCTCGAGCACCTGCCCAATGTTCATGCGCGATGGCACGCCGAGTGGATTTAGCACGATATCCACCGGACGACCGTCCGCAGCGTAGGGCATATCCTCGACAGGCTGAATCATCGAGATCACGCCCTTATTGCCGTGGCGGCCAGCCATCTTGTCACCAGGTTGCACCCGGCGCTTAACGGCAAGAAAGACCTTGACCATCTTCAGCACACCCGGTGCCAGATCGTCGCCTGCAGTGATTTTTGCGCGCTTGTCGGCAAAGCGCTTTTCGAACTCTTTCTTATGCGCCTCAACCTGCTTCTGCGCGCGCTCGATAAAGTCCGCAGCATCCTCATCCTTCATGCGGATAGAGAACCACTCGTCCTTTTTCAGGCTGCTCAGAAACTCGTCCGTGACTTCTGAGCCTTTCTTCAACCCGTTTGGACCGCCATTGGCCACGCGTCCAATAATCTGAGTCCGCAGACGCGCAAAAATGGCGCCCTCGAGGATACGGAACTGATCGTCGAAGTCTTTCTTGACCCGGCGCACTTCCATATCTTCGATTTGGCGAGCGCGTTTGTCTTTCTCGATACCGTCGCGCGTGAACACCTGAACGTCAATGACGGTACCATCCATGCCGGGTGGAACGCGCAAAGAACTGTCCTTCACGTCGGAAGCCTTCTCGCCGAAGATCGCGCGCAAGAGCTTTTCTTCCGGGGTCAACTGGCTCTCACCTTTCGGTGTGACCTTGCCCACCATGATGTCGCCGGCTTGTACCTCAGCACCGATATAGACAACGCCAGATTCATCCAGTCTGCCCAAGGCTTGCTCGGAGACATTCGGAATGTCCGCAGTGATCTCCTCCGGCCCGAGCTTGGTATCGCGAGCGACGCAGGTGAGTTCTTCGATATGGATGGTTGTATAGCGATCCTGCTGGACCACACGCTCTGAGATCAGAATGGAGTCTTCGAAGTTGTAGCCATTCCAAGGCATGAACGCGACCAGCATGTTCTGGCCCAAAGCGAGTTCGCCAATATCCGTTGACGGACCATCTGCCAGAACATCGCCGCGTTGCACACGATCACCCACATTTACCAGCGGCCGCTGATTGATACAGGTGTTTTGGTTCGATCGCGTGTACTTGGTCAACGTGTAGATGTCGACACCAGCGTCGTTGTCGCCGACCTCATCTTCGTTCACACGGACAACAATACGCGCCGCGTCAACTTGATCGATGACACCGCCGCGCAGCGCTACCGAGTTGACGCCCGAGTCACGCGCCACGGCCTTCTCGATCCCAGTGCCGACCAGCGGCGTCTGTGCCCGTAGCGTGGGAACTGCCTGACGCTGCATGTTCGCCCCCATCAAGGCGCGATTGGCGTCGTCATGCTCAATAAATGGCACCAATGCGGCCGCCACCGAAACGGTCTGCATCGGCGACACGTCCATGTACTGGATTTCCAGCGGTGAACGCAACAGCGACTCACCCTGGTAGCGACACGGCACAAATGGTTCGATGAATCCACCCTCTTCGGTGAGATTCGCATTGGCCTGCGCCACCGCGTACTCTGCCTCTTCAATAGCCGAGAGGAAATCGATCTGATCGGTCACCTTGCCATTGACGACGCGACGGTAGGGAGTTTCGAGGAAGCCATAGCTATTGGTCCGCGCATAGCAGGCTAACGAGTTGATCAAGCCGATGTTCGGACCTTCGGGCGTTTCAATCGTACAAACCCGGCCGTAGTGGGTCGGATGTACGTCACGCACCTCGAATCCAGCGCGCTCACGCGTCAAACCGCCAGGTCCAAGTGCCGATACGCGACGCTTGTGAGTCACCTCAGACAGCGGGTTGTTCTGATCCATGAACTGCGAAAGCTGCGAAGAGCCAAAAAACTCCTTGATCGCTGCGGCTACGGGCTTGGCGTTGATCAGTTCCTGCGGTGTAAGACCCTCAGACTCCGCCAAGGACAGACGCTCCTTGACCGCACGCTCAACACGAACCAACCCGACACGGAACGTGTTCTCAGCCATTTCACCGACTGAACGCACGCGCCGGTTACCCAAATGATCGATATCGTCAACTGTGCCCTTGCCATTGCGAATGTCGATCAAGACTTTCATCACCGCAAGGATGTCATCGTTACCGAGCACGCCCGACCCTTCAACTTCCTTACGACCGACGCGACGGTTGAACTTCATGCGGCCAACGCCGGACAAGTCGTATCGTTCAGCAGAGAAGAACAGGTTCTGGAACAGATTCTGAGCAGCTTCCTTGGTCGGCGGCTCGCCCGGACGCATCATGCGATAGATCTCGACCAGTGCTTCCAACGGTGAGCGCGTGGCGTCGATCCGCAAGGTATTCGAAATATACGGACCACGGTCAAGATCATTGACCCAGATCGTCCCCAAGGTCGTGACTTTGGCCTTGCGGAATTTCGTCAGGTGATCGTCGGAAATTTCGTCGTTGACCGTCGCGAGAACCTCACCGCTGTTCTGGTCGATCACATCGTGCGCAAGGATGCGTCCGACGAGGTACTCGTCAGGCACTTCAAGCGTACGGATGTTCTCCTTCTCAAGTTGCTTGACGTGTCGCGCGGTAATGCGTTTTCCGGCTTCCACGATAACCTTGCCGCCGACGGACAGGTCAAAATTGAGCGTCTCACCACGAAGGCGCTCAGCCACCAATTCCAGCTCGACACCTTCCGGCATCAGGTTGAAGGTATTGATCTCGTAGAACGTCTTGAGCATCTGCTCATTGGTAAAAGCCAGTGCACGCAACAGCACGGTGACCGGCAATTTGCGCCGACGGTCAATTCGTGTGAACAGAGCATCCTTGGCATCAAATTCAAAATCCAGCCACGAGCCACGATAGGGAATGATGCGCGCGCTGTAGAGCAACTTGCCTGAGCTGTGCGTTTTGCCGCGGTCGTGGTCAAAAAACACGCCCGGGGAACGATGCAGTTGCGACACGATGACGCGCTCAGTGCCATTGATAATGAAGGTACCGTTGTCGGTCATGAGCGGCATTTCGCCCATATACACCTCTTGCTCCTTCACGTATTTCACAGCCTTGTTGGAGGCTGGACTTTCTTTGTCATAGATCACGAGGCGCACGGTGACACGCAACGGCGCACCGAACGTCATTCCGCGGTTCCGACATTCCCGTTCATCAAACGGAGGCTCGCCCAACTTGTACCCAACGTATTCCAGCGCCGCATAGCCGCTGTAGCTGACGATGGGGAAAACCGACTTCAGCGCAGCATGCAGGCCACGCTCCGCACGCGCATTGGGTGCGATGTGCTCCTGCAGGAACTCACGGTAGGAGTCCACCTGGATCGCAAGCAGATAAGGAACCTCGAGAATCGAGGACCGCTTGCCGAAATCCTTGCGGATACGCTTCTTCTCAGTGAATGAGTAGGTCATGGTCGAGATACCACCCTAGGTTGAATGAGCTGCAGAACGCCGCTCAGGAGTAAAAAACAGAGACTTTCATCGGACATGAGGCGCAACGACGCACACCATCTCCGATACAAGTCAGTTCGCCGCAAACGCGAAAGCCCGGGGGCTTACGCCCCCAGGCTGAACACGCTCGCTTGAAAGCAAGCGACGCAAGCGTCGCTTACTTGAGCTCGACCTTGGCGCCGGCGTCTTCGAGTTCCTTCTTGAACTTGGCAGCGTCTTCCTTGCTGACCGCTTCTTTAACGACAGCAGGCGCGCTTTCGACCAAGTCCTTGGCTTCTTTCAGGCCGAGACCGGTAATTGCACGCACAGCCTTAATCGCATTGACCTTGTTTGCACCGGCATCAGCCAAGATGACGTTGAACTCGGTCTGCTCTTCCACCACTGCAGCTGCGGCCGGACCAGCGGCAACCATGACAGGGGCGGCAGCAGTCACACCAAACTTTTCTTCAATTGCCTTGACCAGCTCCATGACTTCGAGCAGGGACTTGGCAGCAACCGCTTCGACGATTTGTTCGTTCGACAGGGACATTGTATTTACCTCTGGAAATTGATCTAAAACGGGAATCGCGCTTGGTTCGACGGACGAACTCAAGCCGTTTCGGTCTGTTCAGCTTCAACCGCAGGTGCTTCACCACCGCCCTGCTGATCCGCAACCGCCTTGACGACGCGTGCGAACATGCTGGCGGGTTCGGCCAACACGCGAGCCAACATGCCCAAGGCCTGTTCGAGTGTCGGCAACGAGGCCAGCACTTCCACATGCGACGCCGGCAGAAGCTTCCCACCGACAGAGACGACCATCGGCTTCAGCTTGTCGTTACCTTTGGAAAATTCCTTAATCAAGCGCCCGGCAGCACCGGGCTCTTCCATCGAGAACGCATACAGCAGCGGACCAACCAAGACGTCTTGGACGCATTCATAGTCAGTGCCTGCCACGGCGCGGGATGCCAAAGTATTCTTGACAACTTTCAAGAACACTCCAGTCTCGCGTGCCTTCTTGCGCATCGCGGTCATCTGCGAAACCGTGATGCCAGCGTACTCGGCGGCGATCAAGGAGTGAGCCTTGGCAGCAACTTCAGCCAGCTCTGCGACTACTTCTTTCTTTTGCGACAGATTGAGAGCCATTGCACTCCTCCATAAAAACCCCGCGCGCAACTCCTGTCACTTGCGGTCCTGAGCGATGCAAATCCATGTGCATCGGGGATGGAAGCATCCCGGTGGTGGCCGCTCCAGACCGGACGAGCCGCTTGCTCGTCGCAACATTCCAGAAAGGCATCACCATCTGCGCAGGCACGAACCGCGAATGAAGTTCGAATTAAGAAGCACGCCAACCCTTGCGCATGCCTCACCTGCGGTCTTTGACGGCGGCCGATGACTCGGCAGCCTTCAAATTTTGCCCGCCAGAGCGGACGTGATTCATTACATCTTGAGTGACAAACTCGACTGGTCCAGCGTGATTCCGATACCCATCGTGGTGGACAAGGAGATCTTCTGGAGATAATGGCCCTTCGAAGACGCAGGCTTGGCCTTGATCAGGTCTGCCAACAGCGCATGCAAATTGCCCTTCAACGCCTCCGCATCAAAGCTGGCCTTTCCAATCGTGCAGTGAATGATACCGGCCTTGTCGGTGCGATAACGCACCTGACCCGCCTTGGCATTGCGCACGGCTTCCGCCGGATTGGCAGACACGGTTCCAACCTTCGGGTTTGGCATCAAGCCTCGTGGACCAAGAACCTGACCCAGCTTACCAACCACGCGCATGGCATCTGGCGTGGCAATCACCACGTCATAGTTCAGATCACCAGCCTGCATTTTGTCTGCGAGTTCATCCATACCGACTACTTCAGCACCGGCAGCTAGAGCCTCATCAGCTTTGGCACCCGCGGGGCAGAACACCGCTACGCGAACCGACTTACCCGTACCGGCGGGCAACACTGTCGAGCCACGAACCTGCTGATCCGACTTGCGTGCATCCACGCCGAGTCGCACGGCGACATCGACCGATTCCACAAACTTGATTTTGCTGTTGTCTTTCAAAATACGCAGCGCATCGTCGACGGCGTAAGTTTTGCCGGGTTGGACCAGCGCAGACAATGCCTTAAAACGCTTGCTCATCTTTGCCATGATCAACCCTCCACCACCAAACCCATGCTGCGGGCGGAGCCCGCAATCGTACGAACCGCAGCGTCCATATCGGCCGCCGTCAAGTCGCCCTGTTTGGCCTTGACGATATCCTCAATCTGCGCGCGAGTGACCTTACCGACCTTGTCTGTGTTCGGGCGCTTGCTACCCGACGAAATCCCGGCAGCCTTCTTCAGCAGAACAGTCGCGGGCGTACTCTTGATGATGAAAGTAAACGTGCGATCCGAATAGGCGGTAATGATCACCGGCGTTGGCAAACCGGGTTCAAGTTTCTGGGTCGCAGCATTGAACTGCTTGCAGAACTCCATGATGTTCAAGCCGCGCTGACCAAGCGCTGGCCCCACGGGCGGGCTAGGATTGGCTTGACCAGCCTTGACCTGCAATTTTACATAGCCGACAACTTTCTTTGCCATGACGTTCTCCGGGTGCAAACGCCTGTTTTGCAGGCTCCCCATCGCCCCGAAAAAACGACGCGTTTCGGGTTCGCGTATTTCAAACCAGCATGGGTGCGACTAACGCGCAACCAACGACTCTAAGCCTTCTCAACCTGAGTGAAATCCAACTCAACGGGCGTGGATCGTCCAAAAATGAGCACAGCAACCCGCAAACGACTTTTGTCGTAATTGACCTCTTCAACCGTTCCGTTGAAATCATTGAACGGACCGTCAACAACGCGCACGAGCTCACCTGGCTCAAACATGATCTTGGGACGCGGCTTCTCAACCCCGTCCTGCACACGCTGAAGGATACGATCAGCCTCCGAGTCTTTGATTGGAAGTGGCTTGTCTGCGGTGCCGCCAATAAACCCAAGTACTTTGGGGGTGGTCTTCACCAAGTGCCAACTGTCGTCATCAATGCGCAAATTTCCGCCGTCGCCCTGCGTCTCAATTTGAACAAGCACATAGCCAGGGAAAAACTTGCGTTCACTCTTGCGCTTCTGCCCACCGCGCATCTCGAGAATTTCTTCGGTGGGAACCAGCACGTCACCAAAGCGATCCTGCATGGAATCTCGTGCAATCCGCTCCACCAAAGCCCTTTTGACTTGGTGCTCGAATCCCGAATAGGCCTGAACTACGAACCAGCGCTTTGCCATCTTTTGCTCAAGCCCCCAAAAGGAATCGGACACCTGAGGAAATCAGGAAGTCCATCAAGCCAAGCAACAGGCTGATGATGACAACCACCACCAGGATAATCAGCGTCGTACGTTGCGTCTCTTCACGAGTTGGCCAAACTACTTTGCGAATTTCAAACCGCGACTCAGCGAAGAACTCCCGCGTGTCTCGTCCTTTCGACGTCAGCAAGAAAACACCCGCCGCCAACGCCAACGAAACCAACAAACCGACCACACGAAGCGGCGTGGCCAAGTTGGTAAGCAGGTAGTACCCGAGCAGACCAGCCACCACCAATCCTGCAGCGAGGACGTACTTAAAGACGTCAAATGCTGCGGAGGGAGACTGAGACTCAACCTTGGTATTCATTCACTTCTCGACTGATGGCACGCCAGGAGGGACTCGAACCCCCAACCTGCGGTTTTGGAGACCGCTGCTCTGCCAATTGAGCTACTGGCGTACGGGAACCGGCACTCTTATAAGCCCGAAAATACCAATGGCGAGTCTTTGTGCGGACTCGCCATCAGCCAATCTGACGCCCTCAGAGGCGCCCACTTACACTTACTGAACAACCTTTGCCACGACGCCAGCGCCAACGGTGCGACCACCTTCGCGAATCGCGAAACGAAGACCCTCTTCCATCGCGATCGGCGCAATCAACGTCACCACCATCTTTACGTTGTCGCCAGGCATCACCATCTCAACACCTTCAGGCAGCTCACAAGCGCCCGTCACGTCCGTCGTTCGGAAATAAAACTGCGGACGATAGCCCTTGAAGAACGGCGTGTGACGGCCACCTTCATCTTTCGACAACACATACACTTCCGCTTCAAACTTCGTGTGCGGGGTGATCGTGCCAGGCTTCGACAGCACCTGACCACGCTCAACGTCGTCACGCTTCGTTCCGCGCAACAACAGCCCAGCATTATCACCCGCCTGACCCTGATCCAGCAACTTGCGGAACATCTCCACACCCGTCACCGTCGTCTTCACGGTCGGACGGATGCCAACAATCTCCACTTCCTCGCCTACCTTGATCACGCCGCGCTCAATACGCCCAGTCACCACCGTGCCGCGACCCGAGATCGAAAACACGTCTTCCACCGGCATCAAGAACGCCTTGTCCACGTCACGCTGCGGCTCCGGAATCCACGAGTCCAGCGCTTCCACCAACTTCAGAATCGACGGCACGCCAATCGGACTCTGATCACCTTCCAGCGCCGATCGCGCAGAACCCGTGATGATCGGGGTGTCGTCGCCTGGGAACTCATACTTGCTCAGCAGCTCGCGGACTTCCATCTCCACCAGCTCCAACAACTCGGCGTCGTCCACCAAGTCCGCCTTGTTCAGGTAAACCACGATGTAGGGCACGCCAACCTGACGCGCCAACAAGATGTGT
This sequence comes from Lysobacterales bacterium, assembly GCA_016718605.1. Taxonomy (GTDB): domain Bacteria; phylum Pseudomonadota; class Gammaproteobacteria; order Xanthomonadales; family Xanthomonadaceae; genus Aquimonas. The sequence goes on from JADKCY010000002.1 coordinate 758,048, forward strand.
TCACGCGTCTGCGGCATCGGGCCGTCAGCGGCCGAGCACACCAGAATCGCGCCGTCCATCTGCGCCGCACCCGTAATCATGTTCTTGACGTAGTCCGCATGACCAGGGCAGTCCACGTGCGCGTAATGACGCGACGGGCTTTCGTATTCGACGTGCGCCGTCGAAATCGTAATGCCGCGCGCCTTCTCTTCCGGCGCCGCATCAATCTGGTCGTATGCCTTGAATTCACCACCAAAACGCTCCGCGCCAATCTTCGTCAGCGCCGCCGTCAGAGTGGTCTTGCCGTGGTCAACGTGACCAATCGTGCCTACGTTCACGTGCGGCTTGGTGCGTTCAAATTTGCTCTTGGCCATGATCGTGCTTGTCCGAAAGAACCTTGAAGAAATGGGTTTTGGGTGGGTAAAAAATGCGTGGTGCTCATGACTGGAATCGAACCAGCGACCTCTTCCTTACCAAGGAAGTGCTCTACCGACTGAGCTACATGAGCGATACAAAAACTGCCAGCCATCGACGCATTGGAGCGGGAGACGGGAATCGAACCCGCACCATCAGCTTGGAAGGCTGAGGTTCTACCGTTGAACTACTCCCGCGCGTCAAACCAGTGACAGCATGAAGCATGTGGTGGAGGGAGGTGGATTCGAACCACCGAAGGCGTAAGCCAGCAGATTTACAGTCTGCCCCCGTTGGCCGCTTGGGTATCCCTCCAACGCAGAGCCCCACATTTTAGCCCATCACCGCAGCCTGTCAAGCGAAGGAGGTCTGGATTCACATCCTTTCAAAGCACTTGCAGTGCTCAAACATTGAAGCGGAAATGCAAAATATCCCCTTCCTGAACCACGTATTCCTTGCCCTCAAGCCTCAGGCGGCCAGCCTCCTTCGCCCCCGCTTCGCCGCGATACTTGATGAAATCGTCATACGCAACGGTTTCAGCCCGGATGAAACCGCGTTCGAAATCCGTGTGAATGACCGCCGCAGCTTGTGGCGCTGTTGCTCCGCGAAACACGGTCCAAGCACGAACCTCTTTTACTCCAGCCGTAAAATACGTCTGCAGACCCAGCAACGTATAGCCTGCGCGGATGACGCGATTCAATCCAGGCTCATTCAAGCCCAAGTCCGCAAGGAACACGTCCCGATCAGCATCTTCGAGCTGAGAAAGCTCTTCCTCAATGGCGGCGCAAACCGGAACCACTTGGGCACCTTCCAATTCGGCCCGTCGACGAACAGCGTCAAGATGGGGATTGTCTTCAAAGCCGTCCTCACGCACGTTCGCAACGTACATCACTGGCTTGAGCGTCAGCAAAAACAGATCACGCAGCAAACCCCTTTGCTCCGCATCCAGACCCATGGCGCGAACGGGCTTGCCTTGATTCAGCTGATCACGAACAGGCGCGAGAACATCGCGGCGAAGGATGGCGTCCTTATCACCCGTCTTGGCTGCACGCTCGAATCGATTTAGCGCCTTTTCAACCGACTCCAGGTCAGCCAGAGCAAGCTCGGTGTCGATCGTTTCTATATCGGCGATCGGGTCGACTTTCCCAGCGACGTGAATAATGTCGGTGTGCTCAAAGCAACGCACTACATGCGCAATGGCATCGGTTTCACGAATGTTGGCAAGAAACTTGTTCCCCAACCCCTCACCCTTGCTTGCGCCAGCCACCAAACCCGCAATATCAACAAATTCAACAGCAGTCGGCACCACCCTCTGCGGCTTGATGATGTCCGCCAGCGCCCCTAACCGTGGGTCAGGCACAGGGACCACGCCAACGTTCGGATCGATGGTACAGAACGGAAAATTCGCAGCAGCGATCCCCGCCTTGGTCAAGGCATTGAACAAGGTGGATTTCCCCACGTTCGGCAAGCCGACAATGCCGCATTTGATGCCCATGAAACTCCTCCCGTGCTGCGCCATCCTCAGGGGATGCGCGCAGGCTATTCTGCGGTGTGCAAACGCTTCATCGCCTCGCTGATCTCGCCAGCCAAAAGCAATGGAAGAACACTGAGACCTTTTTCGATCGCGCCGTCAATCAACGACTGATCCTGACGCGACGCGCGCCCTAGAACCCATGGCGTGACCAAGTCACGCTGCCCGGGGTGGCCAATGCCAATCCTCAGACGATGGAATTTCCCGTGACCGAGATGGCCCACAATGTCTCGGAGGCCATTTTGTCCTCCATGTCCGCCGTCGAACTTGAGGCGCGCGCTGCCCGCAGGCAAATCCAAGTCATCGTGACACACCAACGTTTCATCGGCAGGCACTTTCCAGTAGCGCAGCGCAGCTGCCACCGCAATTCCACTACGATTCATGAAAGTCGCCGGCTTCATCACCAACAGTTTGTGCGGGCCCAGCAAAATTTGCGCGGAAAGGGAATGCAACTTGGCATCCGAAGTAAACCGGTTACCGCAGGAGTCCACCAATCGCTCGACAAAGCGAAAACCCACGTTGTGGCGAGTCGCCTCGTACTCCACACCTGGATTCCCCAGCCCGACGATCAAGCGAATGCTTGCCATGCAGCAGTGACGACGGCCCTGCCGTCCAGATGACGACAGGGCCGATCGACCTTACTTCTTCTCTGCTTCGCTGGCGCCTTCCGACGCCCCCGCCTTCGACATGCGCGCAATCACCACAGCATGATCATGCTCCTTGCCCAGCTTGAGCTCCGGGATCTCGACGCCATTCGGCAACCGCAGTTCGGACATGTGCAGCGTGTCGCCTTCCTTGAGCGCCGCGAGATCCACTTCGATGTGCTCAGGCAGGTTGCCCGGCAGACAGCTGACTTCGACTTCGTTGACTTCGTGGGTGATGACCACACCCGCAATCTTGCCCGCAGGCGACGTGTCCTGATTGATGAAATGCAAGGGTACGCGAACACGGATCAACTCGTCAGCAGATACGCGCAAAAAGTCGAGGTGCAGCACCAGAGGCTTGTAAGGGTGACGCTGCATATCGCGAAGGATGACCTTCTGAATCGAGCCGTCAATATCCAGATCAAGGATCGAGGCATAGAACCACTCATGTTCCTGCGCCAGCCAGATCGTGTTGTGAAAAATGTCGATGCTGACGGGGTCTGCGTGACCACCGTAAACGACAGCCGGCACCTGCCCCGTACGACGCAGGCGGCGGCTCGCACCTTTCCCCTCGTCCTTACGGATGTTTGCCTTGATGATATGTTGAGTTGCCATGGTTGTTGCCTTTTGCTTGTGGTAAATGCCGCCTCGCGGCGGACTAAGCCCCTTGCCCGCGACCAGACAAGGGATGAACCCGCCAAACGCGGGGAAATATGCAGACCGAAATCAATCGACGTAAAGCGAACTTACCGACTCTCCGAAGGCGATTCTTCGAATTGTTTCGGCCAAAAGTTCCGCCACGCTGACCTGGCGGATCTTTCCGCAAGCCACCGCTGCGGCGGTCAGAGGTATCGTGTCGGTGACCACCAATTGATCCAAAGGTGAGTTGACCAGGTTGCTGATTGCAGGCCCGGACAAGACAGGATGCGTGCAATAGGCCAATACCTTATGCGCGCCCTGTTCCTTGAGTGCGACTGCCGCAGCGCACAAGGTTCCTGCGGTATCCACAATGTCATCCACCAGCACACATGTCTTGCCGGACACATCACCGATGATGTTCATCACGGTAGACACATTGGCGCGCGGGCGGCGCTTGTCGATGATCGCCAGATCGGCATCGTCCAAACGCTTCGCAATCGCTCGGGCGCGCACCACACCACCCACATCGGGAGACACCACGATCAGGTTGTCCGTACCTTGCGTCCGCCACACGTCCGCCAGCAGCAGCGGCGACGCATAGACATTGTCCACTGGCATGTCGAAAAACCCTTGCACTTGGTCAGAGTGCAAATCCACTGTCAGGACGCGATCCGCACCGACCGCGGAGAACATCTTGGCGGCCACTTTTGCCGTGATCGGCACGCGCGCCGAGCGCGGACGACGATCCTGACGGGCGTAACCAAAGTAAGGTACAACCGCCGTAACGCTAGCCGCTGACGCACGCTTCAACGCGTCGATCAGTACCAGCAACTCCATGAAATGCTCGGCCGTTGGCGCGCACGTTGGCTGAATAACGAAAACCTCCTGACGACGGACGTTTTCCTCAATCTCTACTTGAACCTCACCATCTGAGAACGTGCCAACCAGCGCTTTACCCGGCCGCACACCCAACTCTCGGCAAACCGCCTGAGCCAGAGGTCGATTGGCATTGCCGGTGAATACCAGGATCCCATCCGTGTTCACATTGCACCTGCACGCAGACCGCGAAACCGCGGTGATGTTCGAGGCCCGCCATGGACCCCACAGACCTCACCCCCGCACCACGCCGGAGTGACTTTGCCTTGCATTCACTGATCCACCCAACGGGCAAAACAGCAAAGGTGGCTGGGGCGGCAGGGATCGAACCTGCGAATGCCGGAATCAAAATCCGGTGCCTTACCGCTTGGCGACGCCCCATCCTTGAACACTTGCACGCAATGGCGACACATTGACACCACGCGCTAAAACACTCGCTCCGCGCCGTCGCGAATCACCCGCACACCAACGACTGAAGGCCGCTGCTGCCACGTCTTCACGCTCGAAAGCAACAAAACAACAGGCACCAGACCCACTCAACTGCGGCGACCCGAAAAATGACAGCGCTTCGAGCGTGCCAGCGACCGCTTCGCTGCGTGCAGCAAGTACCGACTGGAACGCATTCCCGCCGCTTCTGCCGGATAGGAAGCCCGATATTGTCGTGACTGCGCTATCGCGTGTCAATTCAGGTGCTTGAAACAAGACAGCGGTCGGCACATTCACGCCCGGATCCACGACCAGAAACCAGCGCGCGTCTAAAGCCAGCGGCGTCAGTATCTCGCCAACACCTTCAGCCCACGCCGTATGACCACGCACGAAAACGGGCACATCTGCGCCAAGTTGCAAGCCCAGTTCGGCTAACCGGTCCTCGTTCAGCCCTAGCCTCCACAGTGCATTCAACCCCACCAACACGCTGGCGGCGTCTGAACTGCCACCACCAAGTCCACCGCCCATCGGAATCCGTTTATGGACTTCAATATCGGCACCCAACGAGGTCTCAGCGTGCCCTTGCAGTAATCGCGCTGCTCGAACCGCCAGATCGTGGTCCGGCGCAACCCCAACCAGCGCGGAAACACGTCGAATTTCACCGTCGGAACGCACCCGAAGACAGACGTCGTCGCCCCAATCCAGGAGCTGGAAAACCGTCTGCAAGAGGTGATAGCCATCGGCGCGCCGGCCGACGATCTGCAAAAACAAATTCAGCTTTGCCGGCGCTGGTAGCTTCAGCCATTCGGAATCAAGGGGCGACATCCCAACGCTCCACCACCAACCGGACACGATGCTCACCAGACTGCGCAAATATTTTGCGCGGCAGCGGTGGTGTCAGCTCATCGAACCAATCCCGGTATTCGATGACCCATTCGCCTTGCTGAATCCGGGTGGGAAATCCCCGTTCGTCCCAGACACCATCAAAACGTCCTGGCGCTTGCAAACCACGCATCCAATCGACCAAAAATCGAATCGGCAAATCCCACCCGACCGCCTGCCGCAAAAGTTGCTCCGCATCAGGCCCCTCAAGAGGGCCTTCCTCCAGCCCTTCCAGAAGTACCCAATGCGCATCCCCCCTCAGCCGCCAACTTCGACGTGTTACCGGCGCGCTGAGTTGCACATCGAAATGCTCGCCGTTCTGTCGCCAGTCCAATCGACCACTACCGCCATCCTTGCCGTCCGACACTGCGATCCGACCGTGCATCGCCCACGCGGTCAGGGCGCTGGTGGCAAGCAGGCGACCGTCATTCGCAGGACGATGCAATGCATCCTTGGCGTCGCTGCGGGTGGGCAAGGACTGACACCCAGCCAATCCAATCGCGTAGATTGCCATGAACAGCGCAGCGCGCAGGGCAGACCCACTCACGGCTGAAGCTTCTGAAGGCTGCGTTTGAGCGCACGGTTGGCCGGGTCCAGCGTTTCGCCTTGAAGCCACACCTCCCGAGCCTCTTCCGCGCGGCCCAGCGCCCAGAGCACGTCACCCAGATGTGCCGCCACCTCGGCGTCCTTCTGCGCAGCCCAAGCCCTCTGCAAGTAGGGAAGCGCTTGGTCATGCAGACCTTGTCGATGCAATACCCAACCCATGCTGTCCATGATGGCCGCCGATTCCGGACTCAGCGTCAGCGCTTGCTCGATGTATCTCCGCGCCTCGTCCAAGCGATCCGTGCGATCCGCCAGCGTATACCCGTAGGAATTCAGCGTATCCGGATTGTCAGGATCTGCATCCAACAATGCCTTTAGATCACGAAGTGCCGCATCGATCTGATCAAGTCGCTCATGACAAAGTGCACGCCCGTAGAGCAGGGCCGGGTCATCTTCAAACACCGTCAAGCCACGGCGATAGGTTTCCAGTGCATGCTCCGCACGCTGGTTGCGAAGCAATATTTCCGCCTCCAACAGATAGGCGTCTCGAAGCCACTCCCCGTGATCGCTGGCGCTGGATTGAATCTCGCGCAACTCAGAAATCGCATCATCCAGACGCCCTTGGCGATCCAGCAACACCGCAATTCGCAGACGCGCAGGCTCACCACGAACCGGCGAGACGATGGCGCGATACCAAATCAGGGCATCGTCGTTTTCTTCCAGATACTCGGCAATCTGCGCGAGCAGAAAACGACGGTCGTCGTCCGGCTTCTTGCCTGTATTGATTGGCGCGGTCAGTTCGGCGTACAAGGCACGCAATTGCGTTTTTTGTTCCAACCTTGCCAGATAGGCGGCGCGACCGGCATAGGTCGCATTACTCTGTTCGCCCTCGGCAAGAACAGCCGCCGCACGTGCGGTCTCGCCGAGACCATCAAACAATGCAGCGACACGCAAACGCTGGGTCAGCGAAAGGTTCTGGGTTGGCAAGCCGCTCAGTGTCTCCAGCGCCGCTGCCTGGTCGCCTTTCAGCTGCAGTACCTCAACGCGCCACAAAATCGCCTTGGCATCCCCTGGAAAACGCTGTGCGGCCAGTCGCAAAGTGCTATCGACCAGCGCATCGGCTTTCGATTGTGACGCCAGCGCGCCAATCGCCACCAGAATATCCACGGATGTGGGCACAAAGTCTTCCTGCAGCAACTGCTGCATGACGGGCACCGCGTTTTCGCCGGCATCTGCCAATGCCTGAATCGCCAAGCTCTGCGCTGTTTTGTCGCCCTCCAGCAGCACGCCCAACTGATGAACCGCAGCGCTGGTTCGGTGATCTCGGATCGCTAGCACCAACTCGATCTGGCGCGCACCCAAGGCATCCGGCTGCAATTGCTGCCAGCGCCGCAAAGCGCGCTCAACCAGCCCGGGTTGTTCCGCCAGCAGCGCAATTCGCGTCGCTCGCTCCGCAAGGCCCACATCCGTGCTTCGTTCGGCAGCGTCAACATAGGCTGCTGCAGCCGTCACTGAATCCCCTTCCTGCAGCGCAAACTCACCCTGCAGCATCGGTAACAGCATCTCTTCCAGCCGGTCCGCCGAATTTTCTGAAGATGCGGAATCGCGCTCTGCACCGGACAGCGGAACAGCCGTGGCGACGATCAGAAATCCCAACAGGTAGAATGCACGCCGTTTCATTGATTCCTCAAAACGCACCGCAGCGCGCCAATGCGCCTGCAGGACTGGATATCCTCGCACAGTGTACTTGAAGCCCCTTAGCCAGCCCGCTGAATACTCGGGTGCCCGCCGACTGATTGCACTCGGTCTGAATCATCAGACCGCGTCGATCGACTTGCGCGCGCGCGTCGCGGTGTCGGCTGAGCTTCTGCCGGAAGCGCTGGAAAGCCTGCTAAGGCAAGAAGGTGTTCTGGAGGCCAGTGTCATTTCCACCTGCAACCGCACCGAGGTGTATTGCTGCGTCGAAGCGGGCGCCGAAGCGGTGCCCGCGGAGTGGTTGGCAATGCAGCACCGCATTGAGCTAAACGAACTGCGCGGCAGCCTGTATCAGCACGTCGACGGTGCCGCGGTGCGCCACCTGTTCCGAGTCGCGACCGGATTGGACTCGTTGGTGCTGGGTGAGCCACAAATCCTTGGGCAAGTAAAAGACGCCTGGCAGCATTCGCGTAACGCTGGCGCTGTCAAGGCAGCACTTGATCGCCTTTTCCAGCACAGTTTCGCGGTCGCCAAGCGCGTCCGAACGGACACCCGTATCGGTGCGCATCCGGTTTCGGTCGCATTTGCCAGTGTCCGTCTGGCACAACGCGTCTTCGCTGAGTTGTCGCAAGCCACGGTATTGCTGATCGGCGCAGGTGAAACCATTGAGCTCACTGCAAGGCACTTGGCCGACCAGAACGTCAAGCGCCTGCTGATCGCCAATCGCACCTATGACAATGCCCACGCACTAGCGCAGCGATTTGGCGGCTATGCGCTTGGCTTGGATGAATTGCTGCTGCATCTGCCCGAGGCCGACATCGTATTTTCGGCCACCGCTGCAACCGATCCGATCGTCAGCCGAAGCGACGTCGCCTACGCACTCAAAAAGCGCCGCCACAAGCCCATGTTGTTGATGGATCTGGCCGTGCCGCGTGACATCGACCCTGCCGTTGGGGAGCTTGATGACGTATTTCTGTATACCGTTGACGATCTTGACCAAGTCATTGAAGAAGGCATGCGTTCGCGTCGCGAGGCGGCCGAGCAGGCCGAAGCGATCATCGATCTCCAGGTCGATCACTTTCTGGCTTGGTGGCGCGCCAGTGACCAGCAGGGCGTGATCCGGCATATCCGCAGCCAAGCAGAATCCGAACGTGATGCCTTGTTGCTCAAGGCCCAACAGATGCTTGTGCAGGGCAAAGCGGCTGAAGATGTGCTGCGTTTTCTTGCCACAACGCTGACCAACAAACTACTGCATGCCCCTAGCGCCAACCTCCGTGCCGCCGCCCAGCGTGGTGATATTGACTTGCTGCGTGCAGGCGAGCGCCTGTTTGCAGCAACTGACGTGCGCCTTGAGCCGACTGCAGAATCCGAACCCCGCAAGGACAGCGATGACGCCGAGCATCCGCAGAAAACTCGACGCGCTGGTTGAGCGCCAGGAAGAAGTCGGACTGTTGCTGGCCGACCCGACAGTCGCCAGCGACGCCGCGCGCTTTCGAGCCCTGTCGCGCGAGTACGCGCAAATCGAACCGATCAGTCGACTGCTGGCCCAGCACACTCAGGCGCTTGGTGATCTGGAGGCAGCGCAGCAATTGCGTGACGATCCCGACATGCGCGACATGGCGAATGAAGAAATCCTTCTTCAGCAATCGCGTATCGGGTCGCTGGATCGCGAACTCAGCCTGTTGTTACTGCCCAAAGACCCGCGCGACGAAGCGAACATCTTCCTGGAGATTCGTGCGGGCACGGGCGGCGATGAAGCCGCGCTGTTCGCTGGTGACCTGTTCCGCATGTATGCGCGCTACGCCGAAACGCGTCGCTGGCAGGTCGAAATCCTCTCCGCCAGCGAAGGCGAGCACGGCGGCTTCAAGGAAGTCATCGCCCGCATTGAGGGCCAAGGTGCCTACTCGCAACTCAAGTTTGAATCCGGCACGCATCGCGTTCAGCGCGTTCCGGAAACTGAATCGCAAGGTCGCATCCACACCTCGGCAGCGACCGTGGCGATTCTTCCCGAACTGGATGACATCGACGACATCGAACTACGCGATGCCGATCTGAAGGTTGATACGTTTCGCGCCTCGGGCGCCGGTGGACAGCACGTCAACAAAACGGACTCGGCGATTCGCATCACTCATCTGCCCACCGGACTGGTCGTGGAATGCCAGGACGAGCGCAGTCAGCACAAAAATCGCGCCCGCGCGATGTCGCTGCTCAAAGCCCGCCTGCTGGATGATCAACGCCAACAACAGACGCAGGCCCAAGCCGAATCCCGTCGCCTACAAGTTGGCTCGGGCGATCGCAGCCAGCGTATCCGCACCTATAACTTCCCGCAGGGTCGCATCACCGACCACCGCATCAACCTGACCTTGTACCGTCTCCCGGAAGTACTCCAAGGCGATCTGTCCGAACTGATCCAGACCCTCAGCCGTGAGTCTCAGGCGGACGAACTGAAAATGCTGGGAGAGTGACTGTGAGCGACTTGCAGGAAACCGCCCTCCTGCAACGTCTGGCGCGACAACCCAGCGTTGCCGATTGGAACCAACTGGGCACGCTGCGGCTGCAGCGCGAGGCGTTTGATCTCGCCCTCACCTGCTTCCAACAAGTCCTGCAACTGGCCCCGGATCACCTGCCCAGCCGCCTGCATCGCGCCATCTGTCTGCTGCAATTGGGCGACTGGTCGACCGCACTCGACGAAGCCACGGCGATAGCACACCTCGTCCCGCAGCATCCTGCACCGTGGCGACTGCAGGCAGAGTCTGCCCTGGCGGGCGGCCTGCCTGAACGCGCCGAACACGACGCCCGCCAGGGTTTGCTGCGTGACGCCAACGACCCCGCACTCTGGCATGCACTGGCCAGCGCACTGGACGACCAACGCCGCTACGCCGAAGCCCTCGCTGCGGGCGAACATGCCTTGGCATTGGCTCCAGACGCATTGCCGACCTTGTCGATGGTGCAATTCTTGCGACGCCGCCTGTGCCGCTTCGAAGATTTACCGATTGGAAACCTGCAGTTGCGAAAGGCGCTTGGCCTTGGTGAACACGGCGCCAGCCCCTTCGCCTTTCTCGCCGAACCCGCCGACGCGGCAGCACAACGCCAGTGCGCCATGCTCGCCGCCCTGCCGCTACAGCCGCTTGTCCCAAACGACACGGCAGCTCCGCGCCCGCGGGGAGATCGGCAACCCTTGCGGATTGGCATGGTGTCAAACGGCTTTGGCCAGCATCCGACGGCGCTGCTGCTGGTGGAGTTTCTTGCCTGCCTACAACGCCAACACAAGGACATCCAGACCTGTGCCTACGCGCTGAATCAGGACGATGGCAGCACATTGCGGCAACGACTGCGCAGTCATTTCACCCTCTGGCGCGATGTCGCGCATCGCGACGCCGCACAGATTGCTGACGGCATCCGCGCGGACGGCATGGACATCCTGTTTGACCTGCGTGGCTGGGGCGGCGGTGCCCGACCAGCGATTTTTGCCCGCCGGCCCGCACCAATCCAGATCAACTGGCTGGCTTTCCCAGGTACGACTGGCGCGCCATGGATGGACTATGTGCTGGCAGATCGTTTTGTCCTGCCGGAACACCGGCAAGCCGATTTCAGTGAGCGCGTCCTCTACCTGCCAGACTGTTTCCAGCCTTCCGACACCAGCCGCGTGATCGGCACAGCACCAGATCGGCAAAGCTGCGGTCTTCCCAACGATAAGCCGGTTCTGGCCAGCTTCAATAACAGCTACAAGTTCAGCCCCGAGAGTCTCGAGCTCTGGCTCGACATTCTGATTGCCTGCCCCAGCGCCGTGCTCTGGTTGCTGTTGAGCGATGGCGTCGCTGAAGCGGCGACACGTTTGCGTCAGCACGCGGCGCAGCGTGGGGTAGCAGCAGAACGCTTGATCTTCATGCCCAAGCTACCGCATGACGACTATCTCAGTCGCTTTGCGCATGTCGACCTGTTTCTCGATACCACACCCTATGGCGCTCACACCACGGCGTCGGACGCGCTTTGGGCAGGTTGCCCGGTTCTCACCTGCCCCGGCGAAACCTTCGCCAGTCGGGTGGCGGGTTCCTTGCTGCACACATTGGGCGTGCCCGAGCTGATTGCCAAAGACGCTGACGACTATCGCAATCGCGCCATTCGATTGATTCGTTCACCTAGCCACCTGACACACTTGCGTTCACGTTTGGCGCAGCAACGCAACAGCTCACCGCTGTTCGATATGCAGCGCTTTGCCGAGGGCTTCGCCAACACGCTGCAATCATTGCGATGAAGTCCGCTTTGGATAGCGAGAAAAATTCACGGCATTCACCGCACCAAGGAGGCCGGAGGCGCCAATCCATCGCGTAAACGATTGAACCGACCAAAGCGATGACGGACATGCGCCGAACTCGCGACCTTTGGAACGTGCATGCCTGCACGATATCAATAACCTGTCATTCCAGCCACCGCGTGGAGAGATTTGATGAAACGCAAAGACTACGATGCCCATCTCGACCTTCTGCAACGCGAATTGGTTGCCATGCAAAATTGGCTTCGGCATAGCGGCGCGCGCGTCGTCGTCCTGTTCGAGGGTCGCGACGCCGCTGGCAAAGGTGGCGTGATTGGTTCTATTTCCCGCGTTCTCAACCCTCGCAGTTGCCGCGTGGTCGCCTTGCCAAAGCCGAGTGAACGTGAAGCCACGCAATGGTATTTCCAGCGCTATATCGGCGCATTGCCTGCTGCCGGTGAAATGGTGTTGTTTGATCGGAGTTGGTACAACCGTGCTGGCGTCGAGAAGGTCATGGGCTACTGCACGCAAGCGCAATACCAGCAGTTCCTGCAACAAGTCCCGGTGTTCGAAAAGCTGCTGGCAGACGATGGCGTCCTGCTGCTCAAGTATTGGCTGAGCGTTGATCAAGTCGAACAAGAGCAGCGCTTCGCAGAACGTGCCGCGGACCCGCTCAAGCGCTGGAAACTGTCACCGGTCGATCTGCAGTCGCGTCCCAAGTACAGCGAATATGGCGAAGCACGGGACGCCATGCTGCGCGCCAGTCACACCAAATACGCACCCTGGACCCTGGTTGACTTCAATGATCAGCGCAACGGCCGCCTCAACTTGATCCGCCATCTGCTCGACAATCTGCCGATTACGCAAGTTCCAGACAATGCACCTCAACTGGAGGAATTAACGGCGCCACTGCATAAGGAGCGATTCAAAGGTGGATTGAAGCCAATCAAGGACAAGTTTTCGGGGAAATAGCATGGGAAAGCGATGAATAGCATGGCACCAGAGCTAGCAGGGGTCGGCGAAAGCCCGTGGGAGCGTGACGTTAAGGCGTGGCAGGAAAGCAGTGTTTCTACATTCTTTCAGGATATGGCGACAAGTATTCGCTTGCTGCCTTCCGCTCGCATTGATGAGGGAAAGTATGCGTCGCGCCATGGCATTCTCTTGATCGCGTGAAGCGTGACGCATCACTTACAGACGCATCATTGCATAACGTCCGCGTGTGACGCAGGCTACTGCAATCCAGACGCGTGGAGAATGCCTTGGCGCACCATAGAGATTTTCGATCCGAATCTATCCCGCACGTTTTTCCCGGCATTGCCCGCGTCTTGATTGGGCTAGTGGCGATTGTGTTGATGCCATTTGCATTTTCGCAACAGTCAATCCCAGGCAGCGAGATTCAGCCCGGACACAGCGGCGGCTGGTACAACCCTTCGAGGCCGGGTGAGGGCTGGGTTCTGGAAGTCACTACACCGCAAAACGCCACGCTGTATTGGTACACCTTCGAAAACGGCAAGCCGCTGTGGATGGTGGGCAACGGCAGCATGGTCACTGAACAAGGTCGGCAGCTTCTGCGATTCAACAACTGGCGCGTGCGCGGCCCGCAGTTCGGCGCCGCCTTCGATCCCGATGCGCTTGAGTATCAACTCGACTCGCAAATAGCGGTCTGGTTCGATGATTGCAGTCGCGGTGGCCTGAGTTATCGCGGTCGCCTGTACCCAATTCAGCGCCTCAGCGGTTTGCTCGGCTTAGCGTGTGGAAGCACTGCCGCTGAAAATACCCCGGTCTACGCGTATCAGAGCGGTAGTTGGTACGACCCCAGCCACGATGGCGAGGGCTATTCACTGCATTGGTGGGCACCTGATCAGGCGCTGGTGACTTGGTACACGTATTCACCCGATGGCAGTGGCGATCCTGTCTGGATCGTCGGTGCGGGTCATCGCGAAGGCAATCGCGTGGTGTTTCCCGAACTGTTCACCGCGAGCGGCGCGCAATTTGGCAGCGCCTTTGATCCCGATGATGTGCAGATCGCGCCATGGGGGCGACTGGAATTCACACTGGGCTGTGAAACGGGTACGGCAACGTACGAGGGACCTGTCGCCTACGGGTCCGGGGAACGTCAACTTCAACAGATCAGTTCGCCAACCGGCCTCGAGTGTTCGCCCGCGCTTGGCGAGGTATTCGATGTGGACTTCCAGTCCTGGGATATTCCTCTCGCACAACGCACCGCCTTGATCGCGGTGACTGACGAGGGCAAAGCGTTTGCGGTGGATTCAAGCCAACGCCTGATTCGCATGGACGTCACGAACCGTGAGCCCGAGGTGCTCAGCGACCAACCGGTCGGAAGCATCGTAGGCGTCTCGCCCGACGGCCAGCAGGTTCTGGTCAATTCCCCGATTGATGTCGATCCGAGCAAGAGCAGAAAACCAGTGCTGTGGTCCGCATCGACTGGCGTGCGGGTGCTCGATCTGCCCTTTGCCAACACTCAGGCCACCGTCACATCTGACGACTTCTCCACCTTCGCAGGCTATGTATATGCGCCAGACAACACGCGGCGCTTCTGGTACTACTCTGACCTCACCGGTGGCGTCGAATTGCTCAATGTCGAAAGTGCGCTCACCGCCGTGTCGAACGACGCCTCCATCGTGTACTGGAGCAAATTGGTTCCCTACAGTTTTGCTTCGGGTGGTGGATCGGTTTACACAGGCTACCGTTGGCAATTCCCATATCAGCGGCCCTACCAGATGTACGACGACGCTCAGATCGCACTGGGTCCCGTACTGGTTTGCGCCAACAACTGCGCGACCACATTCGGGGTTGGCCAGGCGGATGATCGTGGCGCGCCGCCATTTATCGGCGAAGTATGGCGTGGCCGGAACGGCAAGTTCGACCGCTATCTGGGTTCACCACCCGATCTTGACGCCACCGGAGCCAATCGAGGACGCCTGTATCCAAACGACGTTACGACCAGCGGATCACTGCTGGTCGGCAATTACTTCGGCCACCTGGATACAAACTACAGCAATTTCCTGACTTTTCTGTGGACCCAAGAAACCGGCACCGTGTCGCTTTATGCTGAACTTCGCGAACTCGGTTTGATCGACGATGACTGGGCCTATTTTTCGGTTGGCAAACTCTCGCTATCGCCATCCGGGAACCATCTCCTGATCTACGGCGCTGGCCGCGAAACCGACACAAATGGCAACCCAGTGCGGTATCGGGAAGGTGTGGTCACGTTACGCCGGCGTTGATGCACCCGGCAGATCGCTCCCGGACATCGCTGCCACTTCTCTTCAATCAAAGCGACTCACCGCCTTGCCTTCACGATCGACGTCAGCCAATCGCGGCTGCCGTCGATGCGCTGCAGGTGGGGGTAGCGCAGGCCGTCGTGGTAGTTGATCTGGACGTGGCGGTAGTGGTCGTCCTGGCGCAGCAGTAGGTCGATGGGCTGGCGATCCTGCTGGGCTTGGAGGATGGCGCGTTCGAGTCGGGAGGCGCTGTAGGCGCGACCGTTGACGGCGACGACCTGCGTGTCCTTGGCGAGACCGGCGACGAAGGCAGGGCTTTGCCAGACCACACTGCTGATCAGGCCTTCGTCGTCCAGACTGAGGCCCAGGGAGTAGCTGTAGTCATCGTAGCCACCGGCCGATTCGGCGTCCTCGATGGCAAGGTTGGGCTGCTCGTTATAGATGATGCGCCAGCCTGCCTTTTCGAGTCCGTCCAATGGGGCGTCGACGGCATCGAGGCGCGATTCGATGAAGGCACGCCAGTCGCCGGGTTGTACGGCCTGCAAGGCCGCGAACACATCGTCTTCAGTGAACTGGAAAACCCGTGTACTGCTGTCGCCACCGGCGTAGAACGCCTTTGCCACGTCGTCCAGCGAGCGCCTGCCCTTGGACAGCTGACGGATCTCCGCATCGACGGCCAGCCACAGCAGGCTGCCCTCGGCGTAGAAATCGAAGCCGCGCTGCCAGTCGCCCCACGCCTGCGGCAGATCGTTGAAGTCGACGATGCCCTGATGCACGGTGTCATGCAGCGAGCGCCATTGGCGTCCTTTTCGGGTCTCGTAGTTCGCCACCGTCTGGGCCATCACTTCCTGCGCCTGTTCCGGTGTCCACAAGCCGGAACGCGCGGCCAGCACCACAGCCCAATATTGGGTCTGGCCCTCGTAGACCCACAACAGGCCATTGCGCATCGGTGTGTTGTAGTGCGGTGTGAAGGTGCCCACCGGACGGCGGTACTTGCCGACCCAAGCATGCACGTACTCATGCGGCAGTAGATCGTTGTCGATGAAGGGACCTTCGCCACGCAGGTAGTCGGCGTAGGTGCCGTTTTCGCTCGATTGATGGTGCTCCAGACCGATGCCGCTGAAGGTATCGGACAAGGCCAACAGAAAGTCGTAGTGCGCAAAGGGCCGCGCGCCAAACACCGTATCGGCCTCTTTCACCAGGGCGCGATGCGCTTCCAGCATGGCCGCTGAGGCTTGCAGTTGCTCGGGCTCATCGGCCATCACGTTCAAGGCAACTGGCGCAGCGCTGATGTCGAGTTCGAAGCGCTGGAAATAGCGCCCGGCATAGACTGGCGAATCGACCAGATCCACCAAGGCCTGCGGTGCAAAGTGCAATTCGCCGGCTTGGACAGATTGCAGCTTCAAGGCTGTGCCGTAGGACCAGTCTGTGGGCAAGCGAAGACGCGCCTCGACGCGAATGGCATCGGATGCGACATCCGCCGGATACAGCAGCACGCGATGCCACTGCATCGATAGCATGTCGTGCGTCATCGCCACGCGACCCTGATCGGACGCCGTCGGCGAAAGGTAGTCGAACTCGATCTCCAGCGACCGCACACCGTCAGGCACGACAATGTCGAAACGATACATGTCGGTGTCATCACGGGTCCAGGCTATGGACTGTCCCGCGGCGGAGATCCGCAGCCCCGCGATCTGATTGATCGGCCCGGTCGGCGCGTGATTGCCGGGAATCCAGCGCGGATACCACAACTGCTGCGGACCCGGCTGCACCGGCATCTGTAATCGCACATGCTGGATTCGTCGAGCCAGATCGCTGGCATCGACCTGCAACTGGATCAACGGACGATCGTCGGCGCGACTGGGGACCGCGACGAGGCAGGCAAAGCTCAAAGCGAGCGCGAGAGCAGCGCGCGGCAAGGGGGATATGGCGGGCATGGGGAACTCCGGCGCGGTGCACATCGACACGGTCAATCGACGTAGACGGTTTTGATGTTAGTGAACTCATGAATGCCGTGACTGGCCAGCTCGCGTCCAAAACCGGATTGTTTGGTGCCGCCGAACGGCAGGCGCACATCACTGCGGACTAGTGAATTGACGAAGGTCGCACCGGCCTGGATGCCACGCGCAAACACCTCACCGCGTTCGCGATCCGTGGTCCAGACGCTGGCACCCAATCCGAAACTGGTGTCATTGGCAACCCGCGCCGCATCGACCTCATCGCGGACCCGAATAATCGCAGCGGCTGGCCCGAACAACTCCTCGTGATAGGCCGCCATGCCGGGCGCAACTCGGTCCAGCAAGGTCGCTTGATAACCGGTCGGGGACGCATGCGCTGCGCCTCCCATCAAGCAATGCGCGCCTGCAGCGATACTGCTCTGCACTTGGCGATGCACTTCATCGCGCAAGTCGGTGCGGGCCATCGGCGCCAGGGTGCTGAATTCGTCATCCGGATCGCCGATCTGCAAGGCACCAACCGCCTCGACAAAGCGTTCGACGAAGGCCTCGGCAATGGCATCGACGAGAATGAAACGCTTTGCAGCGATGCAGGTTTGTCCGGCATTGCCGAAGCGCGAGGCCACGGCAATCTTGATCGCCGCGTCCAGATCGGCATCCTGCAACACCACAAAGGGATCACTACCGCCAAGTTCCATCACGCACTTCTTCAGATGTGCGCCTGCCGTGGCGGCCACCGACTTGCCCGCGCGTTCGCTGCCGGTCAGGGTTACCGCTTGAATCCGCGGATCACCGATCAAACTCGCCGTTTGCGCGTTGTCGATATGCAGGGAGGCAAACACACCCTCCGGCACACCAGCGACGCGCAAGACGGACTCGATGGCATCGGCACAGCGCGGCACCGTGACGGCATGCTTCAACACGGCCACGTTGCCCGCCATCATCGTCGGCGCAAGGAAGCGGAACACTTGCCAGAACGGGAAGTTCCACGGCATCACCGCGAGCACGCAGCCGATCGGCATGTACTGCACGTAGCTGCGCCGCGCCTCGGTCGCAATCGGCTGATCCGCCAGATAGCCGGACGCGTGCTCGGCGTAGTAATCGCAGGCACCCGCGCATTTGTCGATTTCGCCCAATGCCTCACGATGCAACTTACCCATTTCGGCGGTCATGATTCGCGCCAGCGACTCGCGCTGCCGACGCAACTCGGCAGCTACCGCACGCACATGCTGGGAGCGCACGTCCAGGGGCAAGGCCGCCCACGCGGGAAACACCTGCACCGCCTTGGCCAAACGCGAATCGATCTGCGCTGCCGACATCATGTCGTAGCGATACTCGACCTGACCCGTCCATGGATTGCGAATCTCGATACTCATCCCATCCTCACTGCCAGCAGGCTGCCATCGCTCAGTTGTCTTTTGCCGCCATCTGCATGTCGAGCTGCCGACGCTTGTCCTCGCGCGCCATCATCCACCACGCAATAAACGCGGCCACTGCGACGACGGCAATCATCAAGGTGGCCAGTGCGTTGATCTTGGGACTCAAGCCCAGTCGCACCGAGGAAAACACCTTCATCGGCAAGGTGGTCGAACTTGGCCCCGCGACGAAGCTCGAAATCACCACATCATCGAGCGACAGCGTGAAGGCGAGCAACCAGCCCGATACCAGCGCGGGTGCAATGATCGGCAAGGTGATGAGGAAAAACACCTTGATCCGATTGGCACCAAGATCCATCGCTGCCTCTTCCAATGAACGGTCCAACTCGGCCAGGCGCGACGACACCACCACGGTCACAAACGCCAGCGTGAAGGTGACATGTGCAATCCAGATCGAGGCAATACCCTTGGGCGCAAACCCGATCAGATCGCCAAGCGCCACGAACATCAGCAAAATCGACAATCCGATGATCACTTCCGGCATCACCAGTGGTGCCGTGATCAGCGCACCAAACAAGGTTTTGCCAGGGAAGCGGCGCATCCGTGTCATCGCCAACGCCGCCATGGTGCCAAGGACTACCGCAGCACTGGCAGTGAGGAAGGCAATTTTGATGCTGATCCATGCCGCTTCCAGCATCTGCCGGTCGCGCAGCAATGCGCCATACCACTTGAACGAGAATCCCGACCACACTGTGGCCAGACGCGACTCGTTGAACGAGTACACCATCAGGATCACGACGGGCAGATACAGAAATGCGAAGCCCAAGCCGAGTACGGCCCAAGTCGTCCAACGACGCGGTGAGCTGCTCATGTGAGTTTTCCTTCCATCTCGCGCTGCTGCACGCGGTTGAAGATCAGGATCGGAATCATCAACAGGATCAACATCACGATCGCCACCGCAGAGGCCGCTGGCCAGTCGCGGTTGTTGAAGAATTCACCCCACAAGACACGACCAATCATCAAGGTATCCGGACCACCCAGCAGTTCGGGAATCACGAACTCGCCAACCGCAGGGATCATGACCAACATGCAGCCTGCCACAATGCCAGCGCGCGATAAGGGCAAGGTGATCTTGAAGAATGCCTGCCATGGCTTGGCCCCCAGATCGTAGGCGGCTTCAAGCAGACGGTGATCGTGTTTGACCAGATTGGTGTAGAGCGGCAGCACCATGAACGGCAGATAGCAATAGACGATGCCGATGTAGGCGGCAATCGGGGTGTGCAGGATCTTCAGCGGTTCATCGATGATGCCCAGCCCCATCAACAAGTTGTTGATCAGACCATTGTTCTTGAGGATGCCGATCCACGCGTAGACGCGGATCAAGAACGAGGTCCATGACGGCAGGATGACCAACATCAAGGCAATGTTTCGCGACGAAGGCGGCAGGCGCGCGATGACGTAGGCCATCGGGTAGGCCACCAGCAAGGCCAATAAGGTCGAAATACCCGCGATCTTGATGGAGCTGGCATAGGCCTCGACATACTGCGAATCCATCACCAAGGCGAGGTAATTGGAGAGGTTCAGCCGCAACATCACCGCACTGTCGACGAACTCCAGCACCGGTGTGTAGGGCGGCATCGCAATCGCCAGGGTGCTGAAGGAAATCTTCAACACGATCAGGAATGGGATGGCGAAAAACAGCAACAGCCAGACATACGGCACCGCAATCACACCCCAGCGAGGGTGCGGCAACCAGCGTTTGAGAAGGGGCGGGATCATGACGGCAGCACCACGCCGGAGTTCTCACCCCAACTGACCCAGACGGTGTCGTTCCAGGTCATGTCCTCACTGGCCCAACGCCGACGGTTGGCAAAATGCGCCATCACCTTGTAGCCGCTGGGCAGACGTACGTGATAGACCGAATGACTGCCGAAATAGGCGATGTCTTCGATGATTCCCTGCGCCTTGTTGTGCGCTTGGGCAGGCTCTTCTTTGCCGATCGAAACTTTTTCAGGACGCACCGCAAAGTGCACCTGCTGACCTTCGTAGCCGGAAATGCCGTGACCGATGTAGATCGGGTGCTCAAGATGCTGCGAACGAATGGTGACGTAGTCCGCCATGTCTTCGTCCACTCGGCCTTCGATCATGTTGACCGAGCCGATGAACTCGGCGGCAAAGCGACTGGTCGGCTGCTCGTAGATTTCGTCCGGTGTACCCACCTGCCGGATGTGCCCAGACTCCATCAGCGCGATGCGATGTGCCATGGTCATCGCTTCTTCCTGATCGTGGGTCACCATCACGCAGGTCACACCCTGTTTTTCAATGATGTTGACCAGCTCCAGTTGCATCTGCGAGCGCAGTTTTTTGTCCAGGGCGCCCATCGGCTCGTCCAGTAACAGCAGCTTCGGACCTTTGGCCAGAGAGCGCGCCAACGCAACGCGCTGCTGTTGGCCACCGGACAATTGGTGCGGCTTGCGGCGCGCCAGCTTGCCCATCTGCACCAGTCCCAGCATGTCTTCGACACGCGCGGCAATTTCCGCCTTGCCGAGGCCATCTTGTTTCAGACCGAAGGCGATGTTCTGCTCCACTGTCATGTGCGGAAACAGGGCATACGACTGGAACATCATGTTGATCGGGCGCTCGTAGGGCGGCAGCTCATTCATCAACTGGCCGTCGAGCAGAATCTTGCCCGCAGTGGGGCGTTCAAAGCCGCCGAGACAGCGCAGCAAGGTCGACTTGCCGCAGCCCGAACCACCCAACAAGGCAAAAATCTCGCCCTTGCGAATGCTCAGATTGGTGTCGTCAACCGCCACAAATCCGTCGAATTCCTTGCGCACGTCGACCAGCTTGAGATAGTCCTCCACCACCGGACGCGCACTTTCCTTGACACCATTCGCCATCACCGCAGCCATAACCACTCCCCGTCTGATCGCCGCGCCCCCGCGACACGAAAAGGGGCAGGCACCCCTGCCTGCCCCTTTGTTGAATCATTTACCCGTTTTCAGCTCCGTCCATATCCGTGTGTACTGGCGATCCACGTCCGGCGGAATGATCGCGAAGGTGAACAGCTTGGCCTGCACTTCCGGCGGCGGGAAGATCGTCGTGTCATTGACGATCGTCTGATCCATCAACGGCCACGATGCCGGCAGCGCATTCGGGTAACTGATGTAGTTGGAGTTGTTGGCCATTACCTGCGGTTCGAGCATTTCGTTGATCCAGGCATACGCGGCGTCAAGGTTCTTGGCATCCTTGGGGATGGCCATGATATCGAACCACTGCGGCGCGCCTTCCTTTGGAATGGCATAGCCGATGGTCACACCATTCTCGGCTTCCGCGGCGCGATCACGCGCCTGAATGACATCCCCCGACCAACCGACCACAAGGCAGGTATCGCCATTGGCCAGCGCGTCGATGTATTGCGAACTGTGGAAGTTGCTGACGTAGGGCCGAATGGTCTTCAGCAGGGCCGCCGCCTTGTCGATGATCGCCGGATCGGTACTGTTGGGGTCTTCACCCATGTAGTTCAACGCAATCGGGATCAGCTCGGAAGGCGTGTCCAGCAAGGTCACGCCGCAGTCCTTCAACTTGCTGATGTTCTCCGGCTTGAAGACCAGATCCCAGCTGTTGGTGACGTCGGTTGATCCGAATGCAGCAGTCAGTTTCTCGACGTTGTAGCCAATGCCGGTCGTACCCCACATATAGGGAATGCCGTACTGATTGCCGGGGTCCTGATTGGCGATGCGCGCCATCTGCACCGGATCGAGTTTGTCATAGTTCGGAATCTTGCTGCGATCCAGCGGCTGGAACACACCGGCCTGAATCTGACGACCAAAGAAGTTGATCGTCGGGACCACCACATCGTACCCACTGGAACCGGCAAGCAACTTGGTTTCCAGCACTTCATTGCTGTCGAACACATCGTAGGTGACCTTGATTTTGGTCTTCCCTTCGAAATTCTGGATGGTGTCTTCAGCGATGTAATCCGACCAGTTATACACGTTGACGTTGGTCGGCGCGGTTGCGGCTGGCGCAGGCGCAGCGGTGCTTGTTTCAGCGGGCGCGGCGGTCTCGGGGGCTTTCTCGCCGCAAGCGGTCAGCGCACCCACAATCAAAACTCCCAACAAATGCTTCTTCATCTCTACTCCCCGAATAGTCGACCTTTGAAGGCCAGTTCGATCATACACAGCCGACGCGCCGCGATGTGCGACCCATCGTTCTCCCTCAGGCTCGGGCAACACCGACCACCTCGGCGGTGCGATTCAGTGCCGTCCATACCTTGTCGAACATCTCATCCACCTGCGCCGTGGTCATGACCAGCGGTGGCGACAGCAGCATGGCATCCCAAGTCGCGCGCAGGATCAGACCTTCCTTGAGGGCGAAATCGCGACACACCACGCCCACACTGCCGCGATCCGCAAAAAACTGCCGCTTGGACTTGTCAGGCACCAGCTCCAAGGCTCCAACCATGCCCGCAATGCGGGCCTCGCCGACCAGCGGATGCTCACCGAGCTCCGCCCAGCGCTGGGCCAGATAGGGGCCGACGACATTTTTGGCGGTGTCAACGATGTTCTCTTCCTGCAGGATGCGAATGTTCTCCAGCGCGACCGCCGCACATACCGGATGACCCGAATAGGTGTAACCATGTGCCAGTTCGCCGCCTTTCTCGGCCAGCACCTTGGCGACGCGATCATTGAACATGACTGCACCAATCGGGATGTAGCCCGAACTCAGACCCTTGGCAATGGGCATGATGTCGGCCTGAAAACCGAAATACTGCTGACCGAACCACTCACCGGTGCGACCAAATCCGCAGATCACCTCATCGGCGATCAGCAACACGTCGTACTTGCGGCAGATGCGTTCAATTTCGGGCCAATACGTCATCGGCGGTATATAGACACCGATCGCGCCCATGATTGGTTCGCCGATGAACGCGGCGACACGCTCCGGTCCGAGCTCCAGAATCTTCGCTTCCAGACGCCGCGCGGCGAGCACGCCGTACTCCTCAGGCGATAGGTCACCGCCGTCGATGAACCAGAACGGCTCGTCGATGTGATGGATATCGGGAATCGGCAAACCGCCCTGTTTGTGCATGCCCTTCATGCCACCAAGACTGGCACCCGCCACAGTCGAGCCGTGGTAACCATTGTGGCGTCCAATGAGGATGTTCTTCTGTGGCTGATCCTGCACCGCCCAGAAGTGCCGCACCATGCGCAGGATGGTGTCATTGGCCTCGGAGCCCGAATTAGTGAAAAAGGCGTGGTTGAGATCGCCCGGGGTCAGTTCGGCCAACTTGGCAGCGAGCTGCACGGTTGGCTCGGTGGTACAACTGAAAAAGCTGTTGTAGTAAGCCAACTGCTGCATCTGGCGCGAAGCAACCTCGCCCAGCTCCTTGCGACCATAACCCACATTGACACACCACAGCCCAGCGAAGGCATCCAGCAGCTTGTTGCCCTCGGCATCCCAGACATAACACCCTTCACCGCGAGTGAGGATGCGGGTGCCTTTTTTGGCCAGTGCCGCATTGTCATTGAAGGGATGCAGGTGGTAGGCCGCGTCGAGCTGCTGCAGTTGCTGAAGGTGGTTGTGATCCATGAAATTCCCCAATTCAATTACACGTTCAGCAGCAGGAATTCGCGTTCCCACGAGCTGATAACACGGAAGAAGGTTTCGTACTCTTTCTGCTTGACCGAGATGTAGGCGGTGACGAAGCGCTTGCCCAGCAGCGCGGTCAGCGCTTCGCATCCGCCCAACAGGCCCAGCGCCGCCTCGAGCGAACGCGGCAATTCGTAACCCTTGTCCTGCGCGCTGCCCGTGATGGGTTCCGTCGGCATCAGTTTTTCCTTGATACCCAGATAGCCGCAGGCAAGGGTTGCTGCCATGGCCAAATACGGGTTGACATCGGAACCCGCGAAACGACTCTCGACGCGCGTGTTTTCCGGCGTGTCCATCGGCACGCGCAGTCCGCAGGTGCGATTGTCATAGCCCCATTGCACGTTGATCGGTGCGACTTCGCCCAAGGCGAGTCGACGATACGAATTGACGTTCGGACCAAAGAAGGCCATCGCCATCGGGCTGTATTTCTGCAAACCGCCCAGATAGTGCATGAACAGTTCGCTGTGTTTGCCAGGCTTGCCTGCTGAGAACACGTTCTTGCCGGTCTTCATGTCAAGCATGCTTTGATGGATATGCATCGAGCTGCCGGGCTCGTTCTCCATCGGCTTCGCCAGGAAAGTGGCATAGATGCCATGCCGCAGGGCGCATTCGCGCATCGTCCGCTTGAACAACAGCACCTGATCGGCCAAAGACAGCGCCGCGCCGTGCTGGAAGTTGACCTCCAACTGCGCGGCGCCCGACTCGTGGATCAACGTATCGACATCGAGCTCCATCGCTTCGGCATAGTCGTACATGTCGTCGAGGATCGGATCAAATTCGTTGACGGCGTCGATCGAATAAGACTGGCGCGCGGTTTCCGGGCGGCCTGAGCGGCCTGCGGGTGGCATCAGTGGAAAATCCGGATCGGTGTTCTTCTGCACCAGAAAGAACTCCAATTCCGGCGCCACGACCGGCTGCAATCCCATCGCCTCGTACAGACCCAGCACCCGGCGCAGTACGTTGCGTGGCGCCAACTCGTGCGGACGACCATCCTTGGTGTAGCAATCGTGGATGATCTGCGCCGTCGGCGCCGCCGCCCACGGCACCATGCGGACGGTGTCGGGATCGGGTCTCAAGTACATGTCGGAGTCGGATGCCGAGACCAATTCGTAATAGTCGTCGGGATAGTCGCCAGTGACCGTAGTGGCGAAAATACCCTCGGGCAGACGCGTGCCATAGTCATGGGAGAACTTCGCAGCCGGGATGATCTTGCCGCGCGCGTTGCCGGTGATGTCGGGCACCAGACACTCAACCTCGGTGATGCGTTTGTCTTTCAGCCATCGCTTGAGTGCGCTTTCAGCTTCGTTCGCTTCAGCGGCTGAACTATGAATGGATTTGGGTGCAGATTTTTTCTTCGCCATGGGGTCAACTTCTGTGTTGTGCACGTCTGCGGCAGGCCGCCGCAAAAGCTTGGAAGATGCCCAGATAGAAAGGGTTGTCGAGCACTTTCCATTCCGGGTGCCACTGCACTGCCAGCAGGAATGGATCAGGGGCGTCATCCGCCAGTGCGCGTTGCAGACGAAACGCCTCGATCAAACCGTCCTCTGCGGTCGCTTCAACCACCAGATCGCGGCCCAACTGATTCACACCCTGCTGGTGCAGCGAATTGACCTTGACGCTAAGAGTCCCGGCGATGCCATGGAGCAGACCACCGGCGACCAGATTCACCGTTTGATGCGCCGCATATTGTTCATCCAGCGGCGCTTCCTTGTTCTCGCGATGATCCAGTTTGCCAGGCACGTCTTGCACCTTCTGATACAAGCTGCCACCCAGCGCGACGTTGACCTCTTGAAAGCCACGGCAGACCGCCAGAATCGGTACCCCTTTGGCAAGCGCACGCGGTATCAACTGCAGCGTTGTCGCGTCACGTGCCGGGTCATGCAAATTACCTTCGAAGCTCGGCTCATCACTGTAATGATGCGGCTCGATATTGCTGGGTGATCCAGTCAGCAACAACCCATCCAATTCATCGAGCAGCTCATCCAATGCCAGCGCAGGCTTCAGCGAGGGCAACAGCACAGGTAAACACTGCGCTGCATCGGTGACCGCGCGCACGTACTTCTCTCCGACCGCCTGAAACGGGTGCGGTCCAATCTGGCGACAATCCGAGGGCAGTCCAACGAGCGGAATCGGGCGCATGCGAGAGCTTTTCGAGGCGGGTATGAGGGGATTGCGTTGGCGTTTTCGGCAACCAGTGCCGCGTTACCGCAACTTAACCCTGCCGTTCGATTTTTACAACACCATAAAAATCGACACTGCGCCGCAATGCCGCAGAAATCCCAAATCACGCCATATTCGGGCAGTTGCTTCACCACCATGTTTGCTGCAAGTGCAAAATTGTTGAGTATTTTTTACACCCGCCGCGCTCTGCTAGTATCCGAGACACCTCAACGGAAGCCAATCATGCCGCCACACGCCACCACAACCGAAGTGCTCGAACCGCGCGATGCTCAAGCACTCGCCAGCATGCCATCGCCGGAAATGATCGACCTGATCTTGCCCGACATGAACGGCTTGCTGCGCGGCAAGCGGGTCACCCGCGATGCGCTCGAGAAGGTCTACGCCAATGGCGTCTGTTTGCCGATGTCGCTGATCGCAACCGACGTTACCGGCAATACGGTGGAAGAGACCGGCTTGGGCTATGACATCGGCGACGAAGATCGCGTGTGTCGCCCTGTGCCCGGCACACTGCGACCCATCCCGTGGAGTGATCGCCCGATGGCGCAGTGCCTGCTGCAGATGGAGGATGGCCAAGGCGGACTGTTCCAGGCCAATCCGCGCGAAGTTCTGAAACGCGTGCTTAAAGGCTTTGAAGCACACGGCCTCACACCGGTCGTCGCGGTGGAACTGGAGTTCTACCTGCTCGACCAGCAACTGACCCCGGAAGGACGCCCGCAGACGTCGATCAATCCCTGCACCGGGCAGCGCAACCGCGCCACGCAGGTCTACTACATGGAAGATCTCAACGACTACCAGCGTTTTACCGATACGGTGGCCGAAGTGTGTCGTTATCAGGGCATCCCTGCCGACACCGCCGTGGCGGAATACGCGCCGGGTCAGTTCGAGATCAATCTCAAGCATCGCAAGGACGCGCTCGCCGCCTGTGATGACGCTCTCTTACTCAAGCGCGCGATCAAGTCGGTCGCCCAGAAACAGGGCCTGCTGGCAAGCTTCATGGCCAAGCCGTTCTCGGATCAGGCCGGCAGCGGTACGCACATCCACGTCAGCTTGCTCGACAAAGACGGCCGCAACATTCTTGCCTGCGCACCAGATGCACCCTGCGACGCACTGAAGCACGCCGTGCATGGCCTGCAAGCCACCAGCCGCGACTGCATGCTGCTGTTTGCGCCGCACGCCAACAGCTATCGCCGCTTTGTGCTGAATGCCTTCGTACCGCTCAACGATTGCTGGGGCTTCAACAATCGCACCGTCGCCATGCGCATTCCACACAGCGACGCCGCTAACACCCGCATCGAACACCGCATTGCGGGTGCCGATGCCAACCCTTACCTGGTCACCGCCGCCGTACTCGCCGGCATGCTGCACGGCCTGGAAAATCCCGGCGATCCCGGCCCGCCCATTGTTGGCAACGCCTACGATCAAAGTGAACACCGCGAGTTGTTCTGGCGAGACACCCTGAAGGATTTCATGACAAGCAAGTTCGTGGCAGAGGCCTTCGGGGAAGGCTTCCAACACATCTACGGTCAACAGAAGCTCAAAGAACTGCGCAGCTTCCAGACCGAGGTGACGACACTGGAGATCGAGTGGTATTTGCGCCAGATTTAAGCGGCGCGCGCATGGGCAGGTCGGCGCGCCGAGCCCGCGTGCCCATCGCGATGGCGTGGCCTTGCGTCAACTCACCACGCCTCGTTCCGGCAATCGCTTGGCCCCGATGCAATCCACAGTACGTCCTGTCCGCAATGGTGCGATCTTGCTTCAACCCAACGCAGGTCATACCCGCGACCGCGCGACCTCGCCGAATGCCCGATCCGTCATACCCGCGAAAGCGGGTATCCAGCGCGTTCTCGTGACGGTTGCGCACGGTCGTGCAAAAGCTGGATTCCGGATCAAGTCCGGAATGACGGCCGCAACGCACACTTGTCGCTGATGCCACTGCGAATTTGCCAAGAATAGCCCCACAAGGACCGCCTCCCATGAGCCAATCCTGGTATCAAACCACCGCCCATGCCGCGCCTGCTCACCCAGCCCTGCAGGGCAGTCTGCACTGCGATGTGGCGATTCTCGGTGGCGGCTTGACGGGGCTCTCCACCGCCATCGATCTCGCCAAGGCCGGGCGCAAGGTCATTCTGCTGGAAAGCCACACCATCGGCTGGGGTGCCTCGGGCCGCAGTGGCGGACAGGCGATCTTCGGTTTCGGCTGCGATCAGGCCAAGCTCACCGCGCAACTCGGACTGGCGGATTCGCGAAAGCTGTTCGACTGGTCGGTCGAAGGCGTCGAGCTGATCCACGCCCGCCGCAAGGCGTTCGACATCGACTGCGACTGGCGCGACGGCCACGCGCACGTCGCCATCAAGCCGCGTCATGTCACCGAACTGAAGGGCTGGATTGCCGACCTGCAGGACAACTTCGACTACCCGGTCGAATGGTGGGAGGGCGAGCAACTGCGCAGCGTGGTGCCGAGTTCACGCTACATCGGCGGCTTGGTGGACCAACGCTCCGGACATCTGCATCCGCTCAACTACACGCTGGGGCTGGCCCGTGCTGCCCAGCAACTCGGCGTGCGGATTTTTGAACACAGCGCGGTGACGCAACTGGACCGCGGCGCCAAGCCGGTACTGCGCACGGCGCAAGGTCAAGTACAGGCCGATTTCGTGGTGCTAGCGGGAAATGCCTATGTTCGCGGCATCGCGCCCGAGCTGGACAGCCGCATCATGCCGGTCGGCACCTATATCGGTGCCACCGAACCATTGGGCGAAACCAAGGCCCGCGAACTGATCCGCAATGACATGGCGGTCGCCGACATCAATTGGGCACTGGATTACTTCCGCCTCAGCAGCGATCACCGACTGCTGTTCGGTGGTCGCGCCAGTTATTCCACCCTGCCGCCGCCCAATCTGCGCGGCACCATGCAACGCCGCATGACTCGCGTGTTTCCGCAACTCGCCGGCGTCAAGCTCGATTACGTCTGGGGTGGTTATGTCGACATCAGCCTCAGTCGTGCGCCGCATTGGGGCCGATTGGGCAACAACGTCTATTTCGCCCAAGGCTTTTCTGGTCACGGCATTGCTGCGACCGGATTGGCTGGACGCGTGATTGCCGAAGCAATCCAGGGCCAATCCGAGCGTCTCGACGTATTCGGCAAACTCCGCCACCTGCCCTTCCCGGGCGGACGCCTGTTCCGCACACCGATGCTGGTTGCGGCCATGGCTTGGTACAAATTGCGCGATGCGTTGTGGTGAATCCAATGACGCGAGTTCAGGCACCTAGCGACAGCGAATGCCAGTGGAGCGGTCAGGCCGTGGTTTTCGGTGCGGACGGGATGTTCGAATTCACGATCAGTGGTGTGGGCTGCAGCCCCGACCTATGTCGGCCGGGGCTGGAAGCAGAACGTGAACGACGCCCACCTCGGCGAATACAACAACGTCGTGGTGATGGTTGGCAGGGACCAGAGCGGCAACGGGTTCGGCATGGCGGCGTACGCGAGCCACTGATTCGCAACGGAGAGGGTGCCGCATCGGCACCCTCTCGGGTTACAAGATGCATCAACTCTCTTCGCGGCATCCCCAACAACGCCGCGAACAATGAACTTGTCCGCGCGCTTCCCGGAAACCCAATCCCTGGCGGATGCACTGCCTACTTCGCCAGCCCTGCCTGCAGCCGCTTGAGCTGAGTGATCCACGCCGCATTCAGTTGCTTGGCATGGGCGGGCATGCGCGCGGCGCGCTGCAGGGATTCGTGGCACAGCGCGGCGGCTTCGTCTTGCGCGCCCCAGCCGCTCAGGATGCTGACGTAACGCGCGCGGGCTTCGAGTCCGGCGAAGTTGTCGATCACGATGGCGAACTCTTCGCGAGCCTTGGCCTGTTCGCCCAGCGCGGCAAGCGCGCAGGCATAGATCAGATGACCACGCGGGGAGCGGTAGTTGGGGTGGCGGGCGATCAGCGCTTCCAGGGTGGCGCGAGCAGCAGCAGCGTCGCCACTCTCGAGTTGCGCTTCAGCCAGTTTCACTTCGACATCGGGATCATCGGCATGCACGCCGGTCAGCGCGCGTTGATACGCGGCGACAGCCTGATCGGCGTGCCCTACGCAGAACAAGGCGTCGGCTAGGCGGCGCAGATTGGCGGGACTGGTGGATTCCGCCACGGCTTGCTGGGCTTCGCGCACTTCGCGATTGGGGTCGAGGATCTGGCGCACACCACGCTCCAGACGCCGACCATGGCGGGAACCGCGCATCTGCGGTAACCAGATCAGCAAGGCATAGGCAACGCTACCCAGCAGAGGCACCACCAGCAGTACCAGCAGCCAGTAGCGTTCTTGCTGGGTACGGATCACATGCCAGGCGAAGTAGAGCGCGATCAGGATATGCAGACCGATGCCGAAGACGTGCATGAGTCAATCTCTGGAGTTCGAGGGGCGGCATCATAAGGACGCCGTCGTCGAACCACCACCGCGCCGCTGTCGGCGCTGATCGCGGCCGAGGCCTCAACCGGTCAGAACGGCTGCCAACTCGACCGGGCTGGCGACCACCGCCGTCGCTCCGGCCTCTCGCAACTCCTGCTCACTGCCAAATCCCCACAACACGCCAATGCCCGGCATGCCGTGATGGCGTGCGCCTTCGATATCCATGCGGCGGTCGCCGATCATCACCGCGTGCCGCGGCTCGACACCGAGCCGATCCAGCATTTCCTGAATCAAGTCGGGCTTGTGACTGCGGCTGCCATCCCAGGTCGCGCCAACCACTTCGTCAAACACGCCGCCAAAGGGCAGATGCTCGACGATGCGGCGGGCGTAGGGCTCATTCTTGGCGGTGACCACCGACAGGCGGCGTCCTTCGCTGTCCAGTTCGGCGATCACCTCGGCCAGTTCGGGATAGATCGTGTGTTCGGACCAGCCGATGGCTTCGAAGCGTTCGCGATAGAAGCCGACCGCCTGCTCGATGCGTTCGGGATCGCGCAGCAATGGACGGAAGCTCTCACGCAAGGCGGGGCCGATCCAACTGCGCAGGACGGCGTCATCGGGGACGGGCTCACCCATGCGTTGCAGTGCATAGGCGGCACAGCGGGTGATCCCGACGGCAGAATCGATCAAGGTGCCGTCGAGATCGAAGAAGAGCTCCCTCACCCGCGCGCTTCCAGCGCCGCTACGGCCGGCAAAACCTTGCCTTCGCAGAATTCCAGAAACGCACCGCCGCCGGTCGAGATGTAACTGATGCCCGCTTCGACGCCGTACTTGTCCACGGCAGCCAGCGTATCGCCACCACCCGCAATCGAAAACGCCTCGGACGCGGCAATCGCTTTAGCCAATGCTTCGGTGCCCTTGCCGAAGGCATCGAACTCGAACACGCCAACGGGCCCATTCCAGATCACGCTGCCGGCCTTGGCGATCAGCTCGGCATAGCGCGTGGCAGTATCCGGACCGATGTCGAGGATCATGTCTTCCGCTGCCACATCGGCGACCGCCTTGATGGTGGCGGGGGCGTCGGCAGCAAACGCCGGGGCCACGACCACATCGCTCGGCAAGGGAATATCAGCACCACGCGCCTGCGCATCCGCGATGATTTTTTTGGCGGTGTCGATCAGATCAAACTCGCACAGACTCTTGCCAACGGGAAAGCCCTGCGCAGCCAAGAAGGTGTTGGCAATGCCGCCGCCGACGATCAACTGATCCACCTTGCTGACCAGACTACCCAGCAGCTCCAGTTTGGTGCTGACCTTGGAGCCCGCAACGATGGCCAACAAGGGTCGCGCAGGATTCAACAGCGCCTTGCCCAGCGCATCAAGTTCCGCCATCAGCAACGGACCGCCGCAGGCCACTTTGGCGGCGCGGATCGCGCCATGGGTGGAGGCCTGGGCACGATGTGCGGTGCCAAAGGCGTCCATGCAATAGACATCGCACAGCGCGGCGTACTTGGCCGACAGTTCGGCGCTGTCCTTGCCTTCGCCGACATTCATGCGGCAGTTTTCCAGCAGCACCAGATCGCCGGGCGCCACATCGAAGCCGCCATCCACCCAGTCACGGATCAGACGCACTTCGCGACCCAGATGATGGGCAAGCCGTGCCGCCACCGGTGCCAGCGAATCCGCCTCGCTCCACTGGCCTTCGGTCGGGCGCCCCAGATGCGAGGTCACCATCACCGCAGCGCCTTTCTCCAGAGCCAGACGCAAGGTGGGCAATACCGCTGTGATGCGTTGTTCCGAGGTGACCTTGCCGTCCTTGACCGGCACGTTCAGGTCTTCACGAATCAACACACGTTTGCCAACCAGATCGAGGTCAGCGAGACGCAAAATGGCCATGGAAAACTCCCGAAGGGTGAGGAAAGATGTGCAGTATGGCGGATGCTCCGAAAGCAGGTTTCGTGCAGCATGGGTGCGCCAGCGTCATCATAAGACTGCGGCAACGCAACAAAGGACTCCGTTTGAAAGCCCCGACACCACCACTCCTGCAGGGTCAGCGTGTGCGTCTGCGTGGATTTGCCCGCAACGACCGCCCCTTCCTGTTCAGCCTGTTCAGTGATCCACGCGTCATTCGCTACTGGAGTCACCCGGCATGGACGGAGACCGCACAGGCACAGCGCTATCTGAACAGCATCGCCCGTGGCTGGCGCGATGGCAGCTTGCAGCAATGGGCAATCGCCGACGTGCAAACCGATCAGGCCATCGGCAGTCTTACCTTCTACGACATCGTCCCGGCGCATGCTCGTGCCGCGGTCGGCTATGCGCTGCACCCCGACCATTGGGGTCGCGGACTGGCATCGGAGGCGGTGGACCTCGCCCTGCGGCATGCCTTCGACACGCTGGGCTGGATGCGCATCGAGGCCGATACCGATCCAGACAACGCCGCCTCCATCCGTCTGCTGGAACGCTTCGGCTTTCGGCGTGAAGGCATCGCGCGCGAGCGCTACCGGCTCGATCTGGGCACGCTTGGGCAGATCCAGGACTCGCTGCTACTTGGGCTGCTGAAACACGAATTCGTGCCGCTCGGATGAGGCTGTGCTGCGCAGTCCGTCATGGCTGCTAGCATGTCGATCTCATCGGACTGTTGGAACTGCACCGTGCCCCGTATCGCCATTGCAAGCGCGATTGCTGCCCTGTCGCTCGACGAAGACCTGCCCGCCCTGCACGCAGCGCTGGATGCCGCAGGTATCCACCACGAAACGCTGAGCTGGGACGACCCGACCGTGTCTTGGCAACGCTTCGATGCCGTGTTGCTGCGCTCAACCTGGGACTACACCCAACGACTGGCCGAGTTTCTGGCATGGTGCGAGCAAGTATCCGCGTGCACCCGGCTGATCAACCCGCTGCAGATCGTGCGCTGGAATACTGACAAACATTACCTCGGCGAACTGGCGAAAAAAGGTGTACCGGTCATCGACAGTTTTTACGTCGAACCGGGGCAAGCGGCGGATCGCCTCCCTGATCTGCCCGAGTTCGTCGTCAAGCCGACGGTCGGCGCAGGCTCGCGTGACACGCAGCGCTACGTGCGTGAAGAGCGTGCCGCAGCGATTGCGCACGTGCAGCGTCTGCTCGATGAGCAGCGCGCCGTGCTGGTCCAACCCTATCTAAGCGCAGTCGATACGCAGGGCGAAACGGCGCTGTTGTTTTTCGCCGGCAAGTTTTCGCACGCGATTCGCAAAGGTCCATTGCTGAAACGCGGCGAAGGTCCGACCCGCGCGTTGTTTGCGCCGGAACACATCTCCGCCCGCGAACCCTCGGCACAGGAAATGGCGACCGCACGCAAGGTGCTGGCCGCGCTCCCGGTGCAGAACCTGCTGTATGCCCGCGTCGATTTACTGCCCTCGGCGCAGGGCCCGCAATTGCTGGAACTCGAACTCACCGAGCCGTCGCTGTTCTTCCCGACCCATCCCGCCGCGGCCGACCGGTTTGTCGCGGCCTTGAAGGATCGCCTCAGTTGACGTGAGTTTGCGCTTTCGAGTGTCGGCTCAAAGCCGCTGCCGGTAGAATCGCGCGGTCCCTTTCACCGTCTACAGGAAGCTCCCTGCGATGAAGATTCTGGTCGGCTACAAGCGCGTCGTGGACTACAACGTCCGCATTCAGGTCAAGCCCGATGGCACCGGTGTGGTCACCGATGGCGTCAAGCTGTCGGCCAATCCGTTTGACGAAATCGCGTTGGAAGAAGCACTGCGCCTGCGCGAAAAAGGCGTCGCCACCGAAGTCGTGGTGGCCACACTCGCCCCCTCCGATGCCCAGGCGCATCTGCGCAATGGTCTGGCCATGGGCGCCAATCGCGCCATTCATGTGGTCACCGATCAGGCCATCTCGCCACTGACCGCCGCCAAGGCCCTGCTGAAGCTGATCGAAAAGGAACAACCCGATCTGGTTCTGCTGGGCAAACAGGCGATCGATGATGACGCCAATCAGACCGCGCAGATGCTGGCGACCTTGTGGGGACGTCCGCAGGCGACCTTCGCCAGTCACGTCGAGATCGCCGACGGCCACGCGACAGTCGTGCGCGAAGTCGATGCCGGACTGGAAACTCTGAAAGTGCAACTGCCTGCGGTGATCAGTGTCGACTTGCGCCTGAATGAACCGCGTTTCATCAAACTGCCGGACATCATGAAGGCCAAGAGCAAGCCGATGGAGACGCTGCCCTTTGCCGATCTGGGCGTGAGCGTGAGTGCAGGACTGCAAACCCTGAGCTATACCCCGCCAGCCAAACGCGCCAAGGGTGTGATGGTGAAGGATGTCGCCGAACTGGTTTCCGCCCTCAAGGCCAAAGGCCTGCTGTGAGTTGTGCGCCAGCGCACCCAGCCCATTGAACAGGAGAGTTTCATGAGCAAAGTTCTGATCGTGGCCGACCATCTGAATGGCCAGCTCAATTCCGCTGTTGCCCGTTGCGTCAGTGCCGCCAAAGCGATTGACGGTGCCAGCGTCGACATCGTGGTGCTGGCGTCCAATGCCGCACCCATTGCTGCCGAGGCGGCCAGCATCGCTGGCGTCGACAAAGTCATCGCGATCAGTGATGCCGCTTTCGGCGCGCTGATTGCCCAGACCGTTGCACCGGTCGTCGCCGGACTGGCCGACGGCTACACCCATGTCTTCGGCCCCAGCAGTTCCTTTGGCAAAGACGTGATGCCCTGTATCGCGGCCTTGCTGGATGTCGAACAGGTATCGGACCTGATGAGCGTCGAGTCAGCCACCCGCTTCACCCGTCCGATCTACGCGGGCAATGCCATCATCGTGGTCGAAGCCCCTGCTGGCCGCGTCGTCGTGGCGACCATTCGCGCTGCCTCCTGGGCCGCTGCCGCTGCAGGTGGCCGTGCCAGCATCGAATCCGTCACTGCCAGCGTCGCCGCATCGACACATTCGCACGTGCTCGACCTGCAACAGGGCAAGTCGGACCGACCCGATCTGCAGGCCGCCTCACGGGTGGTTTCCGGTGGGCGGGCCCTCGGCTCGGCGGAGAATTTCGCCGTGGTTTATGCCTTGGCTGACAAGCTCGGT
The DNA here is from genome assembly GCA_016718605.1 of Lysobacterales bacterium. GTDB lineage: Bacteria > Pseudomonadota > Gammaproteobacteria > Xanthomonadales > Xanthomonadaceae > Aquimonas. Next base: position 793,796 of record JADKCY010000002.1, read on the forward strand.
GCGGCGGTCGGCGCCTCGCGTGCAGCCGTCGATGCGGGCTATGTGCCCAGCGATCTGCAGGTTGGACAGACCGGCAAGATCATCTCGCCCGAGCTGTATATCGCCTGCGGCATTTCGGGCGCGATCCAGCACATCACCGGCATCAAGGATGCGGGCACCATCGTCGCCATCAACAAGGACGCCGATGCACCGATTTTCGAAGTCGCCGACTTTGGTTTGGTCGCCGACCTGTTCCAGGTCTTGCCAGAACTGACCAACGCGCTGTAAGTCCTGAACCGGTCGGCGATCCAGTGCGATCGCCGACCGGGTCCTGCCATCGACATCCACGAGGCTCGCCCATGACGCCCGCCACCCGCGAAGCCCTCGACCAACTCGCCCGCGAACTGCACGACCGCGCCGGGCAAGACCTGACCGCCGCGATTCTCGATTTGGAGTTCTTCCGCGGCCAGGTCATTCACGAAGAAGACCTGAGCCAACTGCTGGCCGCATTGCGCAGAACCCTGGAACAGGTCCGTGAGGCCACGCAGACGCTGCGGCAGTTAGCAAAGTAAGCTGCTGCCGCCGTCGCTGGGTACGGCATTGCCCGGACCTCCATGATGCCCATGCCAAATAGCGCGCGCACCGCCCTTGTCTTGCTCGTCCTGATGATTGCGGGATTTGCTCGTTCTGCACCATCGCTTGAGGTCGAACCAGTCACCCTGCCCATCAAAACCAACGCGCTGACTCCCTACGTTGTGGCCGATCCTGTGCGGGATCGGTTTCTGTTGAGCTGGCTGGAGCGTCTGCCTGATGGTTGTGCGCGTCTGCAGGTCGCGACGATGTCGAAGACCGGCAAACTCGGCGAACCGAAGCAGGCGGGACATGGCTGCGACTGGTTCGTAAACTGGGCTGACCATCCCAAGCTTGCCATCGCCGACAACGGTGACTGGTGGACGTTCTGGCTACAAATGGAGGGTGAAGGGACCTATCACTACGGCATTCGTGTCGTCCATTCCTCGGATGAAGGAGTGCATTGGTCGTCGCCAATTACGCCGCATACCGATGGTGTGCCTAGCGAGCACGGCTTTGTCTCGATGACGGCGGATGGCGCCAATCGCATGCGCTTCATCTGGCTGGACGGACGCGTTTCGGCCAGGGATACGCACTCGGAAGCGGCTTCGGGTACGGATTCGCATGCCTCGCACGCCGCAGGCATGAGCCTGCGCGGCACGGTGATCGATCACCGCGGAAATCTGACCGAAGACGCCGAATTGGATGGCAATACCTGCTCCTGCTGCTGGACCGCCTTGTTGCGACGACCGGACGCCAGTTATCTCGCCGCGTGGCGCGACCGCAGCGATCAGGAGATCCGCGACATCGCGTTTGCTCGGCATACGGACTCGGAATGGCAAGTCATGGGCCTGGTGCACGCGGACAACTGGAAGATCGCCGCCTGTCCAGTCAACGGTCCCGGCTTGGCGCAGCAAGGCGACAGCATACTCGCCGCATGGTCGACCATGCCGAACAGCAGCGACCTTGCGGTGAAGGTAAAGCGACTCGGCGCGGAAAGCGCGCCGATCCGCATGGAACAGGGCCCGAACGTCCTAGGACGTGTTGCCACCGCAGCCTTTGGCGAGGGCTTTCTGCTGAGTTGGCTGGGTGCCAATGAGAGCAACGACAGCGTACTGCGCATCGCAAAGCTCGACACCGAGCTCAACCAACAATTCCGCATCGATGTGGCCCATCTTCCCGCAGGACGGGGTATCGGTGTACCGCAGTTGGCTGCACTGAAAGACAGTGCGATCTTGGTCTGGACAATTCCATCGGCAGCGCTTGATGCACCTGCTGCGCGTGAGACACGCATTGCAGCCGCACGGATATTTGAGCAACCTGCACCCCAGTAGGCGCCTCGTCGGCGCGCTGCGACATTCGGTCACACGGCAAACGCGACGCAAATCATTAGCATCCGCAGCTCTTATTGGGAGCTGCGACATGACGCCACATCCGTTGCCCTTGTTGATACTCAGTGCTGCCCTGCTGGCAACGTACCCAGCCATTGCTGCGGACGCGATTGGTGACACGTTGCCGCGTATCGACGTTACCGAGACAGCACCTCGCAAGGATCTGCTACCCGATGACGCGCGCAACTTGCTGCGCAGCGCTGCGAGCAGTCGCAGCCATGTGCAGATCATCACGCGCGACGTGATCGAAGAACTTCGGCCACGAGACGTCTTCGAACTCCTCGACAACGCCACTGGTGTGCAATCGAACCAAGGTAGCCGCAAGGGATTCAGCGGACTGAGCATTCGCGGGGATTCGGAATTCCGTTGGGTGATTGATGGCGCCATGCTGCAACCGACGATGGCCTCACGCATTTTGCGCGCACTGCCGATCAGCGCGATTGAACAAGTGGAAATCATTCGTGGCGGCAGTGCGCTGACCTTTGGGCCCATGGTCGGCTCGGCCAGTCCTGGTGGTGCGCCGGTAGACGGCTTTGTGGTTTTGCGTACGCGAAAACCGCAACAGGATGAAGCTCAGGCGCGGCTTGCGCTGGAGTCCTACCAGACTGGCCAAGCCAGTCTCTGGGGCGGCGCCGTTCAGGAGCGCGACGAAGGTAGCACCTATGTCGCCGGTCTGGCCGCGCATGCCACGACCAATGGCCCACGCGAGGCCCTCGACAATGGGGCGGATTACAACGTCGGACGTAGCTCAAGCAGTGGTCTCGCCAAAGCGGGCATGGACCTCCGTGGTTGGTTGGTCGACGTGCTGGTGTTCCGCGACGACGGCACGTTCGAGATCCCCAATGCCAACAGCCATGGCGCGGGTCAGGGCAGTTGGTACATGGATCCGTCAAAGACCGCCATCGCCATTCTGAGCGGCAGCAAAGCGTGGTCGGATCGCCACACCACCCTATTCGCGCTATCGCGCTCGGAGAGCGAGCAAACCTTTTGGACCGCAAACACCGCAGCGGGCCCGTACTCGTTTGTGCAGAATGACAATGAAGTCACCCATCTCAACCTGCGCCACAACATCGACTTCGCGCGTACCCGCGTGATGCTGGGCGGAGACCTGTTGCATTGGGATGCGCCGAATGGGCAGCAGTATTACGAGGGAATTCGACGCGAAGAAAAAACCAAAGGGCTGTTTGCACAGGTCGAACACAGCCTCTTGGATGAGCGACTGAAACTCGATGCGAGCGCGCGACGTGACCGGGTCGATGTGCTGCATGGGTTGGACTATTACATCGGCGGTCGGCAGCCCTTTGGCGGCGTCAATTCACCCTTGATTACTGAAGACAACTTGCTGCCGCCTGCGAAGTTCTTCAGCCTTGGTGCGAGCGCCTTGCTCGGCGACAGTTGGCGTTTGAATGCCCGTTACGGCGAGGCCGAACAAGCCAGCGATGGCCTCAATCCACGCCCGGACGTGGTCTTTGAAGACGATGCCCAACGCAAATTCGAGCTCGGACTGGAAGCCAACCTCTTCGAAGGCTTCACGACCTCGATCAACGCCTTCCGCCGCAAGGTTGAAAACGAAAAAACTCAGGACGGCTATACCTACCTGGCGGCGAATGGCAGCAGCCAAATCTGTACCCGCGCAGTGATTCCAATCGGCGGCCCGCTGTCGCCACGTGATCCCTCGAATGTGACGCCCTGCTATGGGCAGCAGGACACGTTGCGCGGCGGACTGGAATGGACAGCCAACGGTGGCCTTCCCGGCAATGGCAGCTATCGCCTGAGCTGGACCCACTTCACCGACTTCGTCAACGCGGAAGCCATCACACCGAAAAACATGGCGGAGGCCAGCTTGAGCCAACCGATTGGGCCCGTGCGTTTGAATGCCTCTGCCAAGCATGTCAGTGCCTATCGCGGTGCGACGGCCGATGCGCAGGCATGGCTGGGCGGCTACACGCGGTATGACCTTGGTCTCGCTTACGACTTCGAACTCGCCGGCATCGCGTTGCGCAGCTCAGTGTTCGGTCGCAACCTCACCGACGAGCGCTATGAGACCCGCAATGGCGTGCAGGACATCGGCCGAGTCTACGGCGTCGAACTGCTGGCGAACTTCTGAGATGTCCACGCCAGTCCACCCAGGCAAGCCCTGGACTGCCCGACGGATTCATCTCTGGGTCTCGACGATCTTGGCCATCCCTATGCTGCTGATCGCCGCTAGCGGCATCCTGATCGGTCTGCGCAGTGTCGGCACCTGGCGCGTTCCGGCCAGTTGGATGGCCGCAGAAAGCGTTCCTGCGCACCTGCCCATGTCCGCCTACGGCGAGGCGCAGGATGGCAGCGTCTGGATCGGCAACATGCAAGGATTGACCCGCGTCGAGGGCAGCGAGACGCAGACCATTGCGCAATTCAGTGGGCAGGAGATCGTCGGGCTCGCCTTTGCTGGGAACAGCCCTCGTCCGGTCGTTGCGACCCGCATGGCAGTCTGGATTCCCATGCCAAAGGGCTGGAAGCCCGAGTTGCGAGGTCGCGTTCGGCAACTGTTCCGGCTGAGCGATGGCCGCGCTTTCGTGATCGTAGGCGGGCGCGGCGAACTGGCTGATGGAAAACCGATGGTCAGCGAGAATGGCCTGCAATGGCAGCCTTACGAAAAAGCCAATCTGGCCAACGCTTCCCTGCCCGCACTGGAGAATCCGACCGTACCAGTGCAGCAGTGGGCTCGTGAACTGCACTCCGGCGCCTACTTCTTCGGCAAGGGGCCAGGTGAGATCGGCTGGAACACGGTGTTCGGCATCGTGCTAGGACTGCTGTGTTTGACCGGTTTATGGGTATGGCTGAAGAACGAGCGCCAGAAGGCCGGACGCCATCAGACACACAAAACGATGCCTCGCGAGGCAAGCGCCCATGATTGATCTGACCTTTTTCACGCTTGGCAGCATCAGCTTGCTGGCCGCCGTCGTGATGACCGCCATCGGACTACGTTACGCGATCCTTGCCGAGCGTCGTTTGCGCGAGCGACGCAAGGCCGCGGCACAACGCATGACCCGCACCCGATCCGACTCGGCATCGGTTTCATAGTCGGCAATGGTCAACGCTCCATAGACCGTTTGCGGGCGATGCAGGACACGCCGTGGCTATCACCTCACCACCCCAAGTGCGCCGAAGACACGCGTTGGCAAACATCACTGCTCTCGTGTCGGCTTTTCCCTGGCAGGATCAGACATCGCGATCTGGCCATCCATATCCTCTTCTTGGGCCTGATTGGCACGATCCGAGAAAATCCGTCCGTCAACCAATTCGATGATGCGATCGCAGCGCCTTGCCAAGCGGGGATCGTGGGTAACAATCAAGAAACTGGTCGCGCTATCCCGGTTGACCTGCCGCATCAATCTGAACACGCTGTTGGCAGACTCGGTGTCGAGATTGCCGGTTGGTTCATCAGCCAGCACCAGGGCGGGTTGCATGACCAGTGCGCGGGCAATTGCGACGCGCTGCTGCTGCCCGCCGGATAGCTCATTGGTCAGGTGATCAGACCATGCGGTCAGTCCGACCGCCGCGATCAATTCAGACGCCCGCTTTTGCATGCCGGCATCGGCATGACCACGTGCCGCAAGGAGCGGGAGCATCACATTTTCCTGTGCCGTGAATGCCTGCAGCAGATTGTGATGCTGGAACACGAACCCCACGGTGCTCGCGCGCAATCGGGTCAGCGCCGCATCGTCCAAGCTTGCCGCCTCGACACCCGCGATGATCAAGCGTCCCGCTGTCGGCCGATCCAGCAAACCAATCAGATTCAGGAGGGTGCTTTTGCCGGAACCGGAGGGTCCGATCAAGGCAGTGAATTCGCCTTTGTTGATAGTGAGATCGATGCCATGCAACACCTCGGCTTCGGCGATGCTACCCACCCCGTAGCTCTTGCGAATGCCCTGCAGGCAAAGGGTCGCCTGCTCAACCACGAATAGCGACCGCGGGATCCAACCTGGCCGCTGTGCGGGCGGGAAACACCGCCGCCAGCGTTCCGACCAGCGTGGCACCCAGCGCCGCCCAGACAAACAGCAGCGAATCAAATTCGATCACGAACATCGGGGTGCCGTCGGCATTTATGGCGATGGCACGCCAACTCATCAAAAAGGCCCAGCCTGCGACGGAACCCAGCAGTGAGCCGAACAACCCCATCATCGCCCCCTGCAAAAGGAATACGCGCAATATTTGCGTCCGGGAACTGCCGGTAGCGCGCAAAATGCCGATTTCCTTTGACTTCTGTACAACCGACACCACCAGCACGCTGGCAATGCCAAGAGCCGCGGTCAGCCCGACGAAGAACCGGATAATGTTGTTGGACATTGATTGCGCCTGCAGCGCACTGAAAAACTGCGCGTTGAGTTCGATCCAACTCTCCACATCCAGACCGGTTTGCGCGCGCACAATCTGCGCGACAGTCTCGGCATCAAACGGCTGCCGCAGGTTGAGTTCAAGACTGCTGACGCCACCAGGCAGATTGAGCAAGTTCTGTGCGGTGCGCAGTGCGACGTAAACAGAACGCTCATTGACGCCCTTGTTGCCAAAGTCGAAGACCCCGGACACGCTCAGGGTCGCACTGGCCGCATTGGCGGTCTGAACGATCAATTTGTCGCCCAAACCCACCCCAAGGATTTTGCCGAGCTCGGTTCCGATCAGAATATCGGCGCTACTCACCTCGGCGCTGCCTTCCACCATCTGTGAGCGCAGTGCAATCAGTTGCAGGTAACTACGCGGCTCGATGCCCACCAGACTGATCGCCTTGTTGGCATCGCCACGTACCACGAATCCGGCGCCTGCCAGCACCGGTGCGACCACGACCACCTCTGGCAAAGCCTCCAGCGCTTTGCGCACGGTTTGCCATTGATCCACTGATCGCAACCGCTGTGCCCGCGGCTGCACCAAGGTGGCCAGTTCGGCACCTGCGGTCGAACGCAGCGATCGCGCCACTTCCTCCTGCGGGCGAATCACGATCTGCGCTTGGTAGTCCAACGTGCGTCGGAACAGATTGGTCTGCAGACCACTGATGAGCGCAGAGATAAACACGATCACCGAAACCCCTAGCGCGACGCCAGAGATGATGAGTGCCGTTTGCATGCGCCCCTCGCGCATGAATCGGGTAGCGAGAATCCACTCGAAAGGCAGCAGCGGACTCATGGCGATAGCTGCTCTGGTTGTCCGCGCACACGAGCACCCGCTTGCACTGTCACCGCACTGGCGGCAATTACTTGCTCGCCATCCTTGAGTCCACTGCGCACCTCCACGTTGTTGTCGCCAAGCAACCCCAGATCAATCAACTGGCGTACCGCAAGGCGTTCGCGCACTGCCAATACCCACGGTGCTTCCCCTTGCAAGTCGTGAACGGCGCCGGCAGGAATCACCAGCACGTCACGGCGTTCGGCAGTAGCGATATCAACCGATACCGTCATGTCCTGGCGTAGATAGGCAGGGGGCGTGAGCACATCCAGTCTGACCATGACCGAGCCGCGCGTGGCATCAATGCCGGGATTGATGTACGTCACCATCGCAGCGAAGCGCTGCTCGGGATACGCATCGGCCGATGCCAGTGCCGCCTGACCGAGCGCGAGCTTGCCCAAGTTCTTCTCATCAAGCTGCACCTCGATACGGACTGTGCCTGTGCTGGCCAACAGCATCAGTAATTGCCCCGGTTGCGCCACATCGCCACTTTCTACTGCTCGACTCATCAAGACACCGCTGGCAGGTGCCAGAATCCGGTACTGGGCGAGCTTCGCCGACGCCTGATCCAGCGCGGCACGCGCCTGCGCCAAGCTTGCCAACGCCATCGCCCGATGGCTGCCACCCGCCTCTCGGGCGGTGACTTGCAACTCCGCAGCGAGCGCTTGCGACTGCGCAACATCGCGGTCACGCCGCGCTTTGTCGAGGTCCGCCTTGCCCACGAACCCGCGCACCTGCAGATCAACCAAACGATCAAATTGCTCGCTCACTTGCAACAAGGCTGCACGCGACTGTTCGAGAATTCGCGCGGCAGCAGGCAACTCGACCTCGCTCACCGCATTCGATTGCGCCAAGGTCAGCGCCACGATCGCCTCGGCGGAGGTCTGCGCGGCGAACGCATCGCGGCTGTCAAGCTCGATCAATAGCTGGCCGCGAACCACTTCGCTACCCTCATCGACCGCAACACGCACAACTCTGGCCATCACTGGCGAAGCAACGGCCACGCGTTCCGGAGTGACCACCCGACCGCTGGCAACCAAACTCTGGGTCAAATTCCCTCGATGCACGGCATATGTCATGACGGGTTCTCCCAGCACAACATCGCGCAGCATCCATGCCAGTAAGAACAGACCCAACACGCTGATCGCCGCAATACGACCCCATCGATGCGATCGAACGACCGCTGTGCCGGAAGGCGCTGCCAAGATGAGCGACTGACCCGCTTGCGTATCCTCCGGAGAACTCAGTTGCATGCCATGCCAGTCGCTAACGTCGCAGCAAGATCAGCGCGAACAAGATGACGTTTGCCGACAAGGTTCATATCGCTTGCTTCCTTACGATAGCTTTGCGCAATTCCGAACGCCCACCGCAGCGCGACGGCGACAGGCGTTGAACGTATGTCGCAATGCGCTTCGTCGTCGGTACGCTAAGCAACACACGCCGAACCATTCGATGCATCGATATCGGTCCATGCACGCACAACATCGTCTCGCAGGGCACACGTGGGGCAACCACAGGGGACGCAGCGTTGGCGCCACGACCGTGCGCGAATCCAGGCGTTCGCCGCGCGGCATGCTGCAAAGCCTGTTCTGATGATTTGAAACCGCTGCGCTCAATCGCCTTGCGGGCGTTGTCCTGCGCATCCGTGGCGGTACTTACGTGGCGCACTCTCGTTGGCAAAGCCATGATCAACTTGGAGAAGCGCGCTTTCCGGCTCAGCACCCTGCCGCCCCGTATTTGCGAGAGTCAGCGCGGCTGAGCAGGCTCAGTCGTCGGCGCTGCTTCATCGGAGCCGCTCACCGGCTTTGGCGCAGCTTGCGGGCTTGCCACTGGAGTTACGGATGGAAGCATCACACCCTCCAGTTCCGGTGAAAAAACGAAAGGCAGATGAAACACGGTCGGCTTGTCCGCGTTGTCTGTGCTTGCGGGATCAACGCGCTGCACGCGCAGTTCGTGTGGCCCGAACGCCAACCCCGCCAGGTCGACATACCCCTGCAGTCCGCGCCGCTTGAGGTCGCGTCGATCCACCAGATGGAAATCCTCAAGGTTCACTGCGGCGCCGTCCAACTCGACTTTCCAGAACTGGCGCAGGCAGACTTCGGAGGACAGTTCGACACAGTGCGTCTTGGCGAGCGCATCGTGCAGTACGGGAAAATAGGGCAACAGCAAACGCACATGGCGTCGGCCCACGAAATCACTTGGAATACTGGGCCACAGGCGCAGACGATCCTCGGTCTGCCATTGGTCCTCGTAGTGCGCGCTGTTCTGCGCCAACTTCAGATCCTCGCGGCTGATCACGCGCGGATTGGCAAGCAAGGACGGATCGCGATACACACTGAAGGCCAGCATGCCGATGATCGGCACCACGCCGCCAGCCAGACTGAGCGCCACCACCAGCGCGCGAGACTGCAACTGGGTCTGCAACGTGTACTGCACCGGCGCAATCATCCGCTCGGGATAGGTATACGCAATCCAGCGACGCATGCGCATGACCCAGCGCCGCAGGAAAGGATCGTTGGCACGCTCAGGCTTGCGAGCCACCCAGACCGCATCCAGCAGGGTCACGGCCATGACCAACAACAACAACAGTCCCACCAGGCCCAGCACCGCGCCAATCGCCCACACTTCGGGGATATCGAATACTTCGATCACATAGCCCGTCAGCAGCATCGCCGGCACCAGAAACAGCCCGCCAATGAAGGCCAGCAAGGCGATGAGGGTAATAATGGCGAACAGCCGCGAACCAAAGCGATCGGCGTCATCGATGGCCTGCTGCAGACTGGGCAGGCGCTCGCGCAAATACTCCTTGGTGATCGGGCCTGCGGTGCCCAGACGATCGTAGCGGATGCCATCCGGATAGACGCTCTTCAGACCAATCAGACCCACCCAGTAGGCCCGCGATCCAAGATGCATCACGAAGGCCGCGCCGAGCAGGTAGCAGATGCCCACACCCATCGACATCAGGGCACTCGCCAGCGGCAGCAACGTCGCCGACAGCCCGGCGTAGAACTCCGCATAGCGGTCCATGATCCAGCCCGGCATCGAGAACAGCGCAAACGTGATCAGCCCGGAGATCAGCAACTCCAGCTCATCGGTGCGCTCGCGCAAACGTTCGAAACTGATGCGTGAGACATCGGCGTCCGTTGCCACAACCTTGCTGAACGCGGGTGCGACTGGCTGTGCCTCGGTTACCTGGGATGAATCGGTCATGCGACGTCCTCGCTGCTGCGGATTACGCTGACTCAGCGCAATCCGCGTCGTGACAAATCAATCGTCCAGTGTCAACAAGGAGGCATTGCCACCCGCTGCCGTGGTGTTGATGGTGAGGGTGCGTTCGGTGGTGAAGCGCAGCAGGTAGTGCGGCCCGCCCGCTTTAGGGCCGGTGCCGGACAAGCCTTCGCCGCCGAAAGGCTGCACCCCGACCACGGCACCGATCTGGTTGCGGTTGACGTAGCAATTGCCGACCCGCACGCCGCGCGAGATTTTTTCGATCGTCTCGTCGATGCGCGAGTGGATGCCGAGGGTCAGACCGTAGCCGGTGGCATTGATGTCGGCGATCACTTTGTCCAGATCGCGTGCTTGATAGCGCAGCACATGCAGGACCGGGCCGAACACTTCCCGCGTGAGTTGCGACAGCGCGTTCAGCTCGTAGGCGCGCGGCGCGAAGAAGCAGCCTTTGCCAGCAGTTGGCGACGCGGGCACTTCGGCGATCTTGCGTTTGGCTTCGCGATCCATACGCTCGGCATGCGCTTGCAGGATGCCCAGAGCTTCTTCGTCGATGACCGGACCAATGTCGGTTGACAACAGCGCGGGATCACCCAGCACCAGTTCCTGCATCGCACCAGCCAGCATCTCGACCACTTTGTCGGCGATGTCGCTTTGCACGAATAGCACGCGTGCGGCCGAACACCGCTGTCCGGCCGAGCCGAAGGCGCCGCTGATGGCGTCCTTGACCAATTGCTCAGGCAATGCCGAGGAGTCGGCAATCAAGGCGTTCTGTCCGCCGGTTTCCGCCACCAGCACAGCGATAGCTGCGTCTCGTGCCGCCAGGGTGCGATTGATAGTGCGCGCCACTTCCGTGGAGCCGGTGAAGGCCACGCCTGCCACGCGCGGGTCGCGGGTCAGCGCGGCACCCACGCTGGCACCGTCGCCCGGCAGCAATTGCAGCACGTCGAGCGGAATACCTGCCTCATGCAAGACCTGCACGGCGCGGTAAGCAACCAGATTGGTCTGCTCGGCGGGCTTTGCGATCACCGCGTTGCCCGCGGCCAACGCAGCGACCACCTGGCCCATGAAGATTGCCAAGGGGAAGTTCCACGGACTGATGCAGACGAACACGCCGCGACCATGCAAATGCAGTGTGTTGGATTCCCCGGTTGGTCCGGGCAACACTGCCGGCTGCCCCATCTGGACACGCGCCTGTTGCGCGTAGTAGCGGCAGAAGTCGACCGCTTCGCGCACTTCGGCCACCCCATCGGCCAGCGTTTTTCCCGCTTCGCGGGTACACAGGGCCATAAACTCGGCAATGCGCGATTCCAGAAGGTCGGCGGCATGTTCGATGATCTTGGCGCGACTGGCGGCGGGCAATCGATCCCACGTTACCTGCGCGCTTACGGCATTCTGCAGGGCGCGCTCGACGGTCGCCGGATCAGCGGCCTGCCAGCGTCCGATCACCTGACTGCGATCTGCCGGGGAGCGCACCTCGCTCCATACGCCCGTTGCGTTCGCACCCGGCACCAAGGGCCCGGCATCAACGCCCATCGGGACGGCATTCATGGCCTGCGCCAGGCTGCGCAGGGCGTCGTCGTTGGCGAGATTCACGCCCATGGAATTTTTCCTCTCAAGCCCGTACAGGGCAGTTGGCAATGGAATGCGGGGATGAGCGGCGCGCTCGAAGCCGCGCACGGTATCGGTTGGATCGGCCACCAGCTCGGCGGGTGCCACGCGTTCATCGGTGATGCGATTGACGAAGCTGGAGTTGGCACCGTTTTCGAGCAGGCGTCTGACCAGATAAGGCAACAGATCTTCGTGACTGCCGACCGGCGCATACACACGGCACGGCGTATTCAGACGCTCCGGGCCGATCACTTCCGCGTACAGGTCATCACCCATGCCATGCAGCTTCTGAAACTCGAAGCGCGGTGCCGCACCGGACTCTGGCGCACCGAGCATCTGCTGCGCCATGTGATGGATTGCGCTGATGGTGTGCGCGTTGTGACTGGCAAACATCGGATAAAGGGCATCGGTCGCCGCCAGCATGCGTCTTGCGCAAGCGAGATAGCTGAGATCGGTGTTTGGTTTGCGGGTGAACACCGGGTAGCCCGGCAAGCCATCGACCTGGGCGCGCTTGACCTCGGCATCCCAATACGCGCCTTTTACCAGTCGCATCGGCATGCGCCGACCGACGCGCCGTGCCGCATCGGCGAGATAATCGATCACATACGGCGCACGTTTCTGGTAGGCCTGCACCGCCAGACCGTAACCTTGCCAGCCCGCCAGCGAGACATCGCTGAATACCTGCACGATCAGATCCAGACTCATTTCCAGACGATCACATTCCTCGGCATCAATGGTGAAACCGATGCCTTGCGCCTTGGCAAGTTGCGCCAGTTCCAGCACGCGCGGTGCCAGCTCGGCAAACACGCGGGCGCGCTTGGCGTGCTCGTAACGCGGGTGCAGCGCCGACAACTTCACCGAAATACTTGGAGCGGCGAACACGTCGGCAAACGGCCCGGTGCTGCCAATGGCCAGAATCGCCTTGCGATAGGCCTCGTGATAGCGCGCGGCATCGCGCGTGGTCAGCGCGCCCTCGCCGAGCATGTCGTATGAATAACGATAGCGCGCGTTATCGCCTTTTTTCGAGCGTTTTAGCGCTTCGTCAATGCTGCGTCCCATGACGAATTGGTGGCCCATGATCTTCATGGCCTGCCGCACCGCCAGGCGCACCACGGGCTCACCGGCACGCCCGACCAGACGCTTGAACGCTCCAATGAAATTGCTGCGGGTTTCTTCGGCCAGACCGACGATGCGCCCGGTCAGCATCAAGCCCCAGGTAGAGGCATTGACGAACAGTGAGTCGCTTTGTCCGACATGCGAATCCCAATTCGCGTCTCCCAGCTTGTCGCGGATCAGTCGATCGGCCGTATCCTGATCCGGCACGCGCAGCAAGGCCTCGGCCACGCACATCAGCAACACGCCTTCTTCGCTCGACAGGTCGTATTCGCGCATGAAGGCTTCGATGGCCCCTTGATCCCGGGCCCGTTTGCGCACCCGCTCAACCAGATCGATGGCAGTGCGCTGCACACGCTCGCGTGCTTCGGCGTCGAAAGGCAGCTCGGCCAGCAATGCGCGGACGTGCTCGTCCTCGTCGCGTAGCCAAGCAATGGTAATCGCCGCACGCAGTGGTTCGCTGCTGGCGGGAAGCTCGGAGGAAAGGATCGGATTCACAACAGGACCTTGCGGCAATGCACCGAAGCGGCGCGGGGGCATGGATAGTTTAGAACAGCGGCAACATCCCGCAGTACCGACTTGTCGAGGGCCGGCGCTGGACGTCTGCGCGCCCTGTCCGGTATACAACTGCCCAGTGAACAGGCTGGGCAGCACCCGCTGCAATGCGGAACCCCACCTGTCAATGGTCTCCAAGGACAGCCTGCATGACCTCAGCGACTTTCGAGTTCTCCCGTCTGCTGGACGACTGTCGGCAAGGCGACTCGCAGGCGGCGGCTCGATTGATCACCTTGGTGTACGCCGATCTTCAGCGCTTGGCGAGAGCCCAGCGCGGCCACTCCGAAGGCAACCGTACTCTCAACACCACGTCACTTGTGCATGAGTGCTACCTGCGCATCGCCGGTGACGCCACGCACTCGGTGGAGTCCCGCGCGCACTTCTTCAATCTTGCCAGCCGGGTCATGCGTCAGGTTCTGTGCGACTACGCCCGCCAACGCATTGCCGCCAAACGCGGCGGTGGCGCAATGCAAGTCACCGAATCAGCGATCGACAGCGAGCGCGACGCGGAAGCGTGCGAATTGATCGAACTCGATGATTTGTTGAAAGGACTGGAGCGCGAACAACAACGTGCGGCGCGCGTGTTCGAGTGTCGGTATTTTGCCGGGCTGAGCGAGCAGGAAACTGCGGATGCATTGGATATCAGTCTGCGAACTGCACAACGCGAGTGGAATCTGGCACGCGCTTGGCTGGCTGAGCGACTGAGAGGCTGACACCATGTTTTTTCTGTCAATGCAGCGATGCGAATCCGATGGATAGCCGCTTTTTGGATCGATTCAGGACCGGGCAAGCGCAGCGCGGCCGGTTGATGCGGGATCTGATGGACGCTGCGAGCGCGGGAAGCATCTTGCCGTCTGGTGCGCGCATCGGCCCCTGGCGCATTGTCGAGTTGCTTGGTTCCGGCGGCATGTCCCATGTGTATCTGGCGGATCGGGCCGACGGCCAGTTTGAATTGCAAGTCGCACTCAAGATCGTGCGCGGCAATCCCTCTCTTACGACGCGCCTGCGGCATGAGCGAGCCATCCTGGCCAGTCTGCGACACCCCAACATCGTGGGATTGGTAGATGGCGGCGAAACAGAACATGGCGAGCTCTGGTTCGCCATGGCTCTGGTCGACGGCGCACCGCTGGATCAGCACGTGTTGCAGACCCGACCGGATTGGCGTGAACGTTTGCGACTGCTCGACTCGGTGTGTTCAGCCGTCGAGTATGCGCACGGCCGTGCACTCATTCATCGCGACATCAAACCCAATAATGTGATGGTGGACGCGCATGGCAATCCACGCCTGCTGGACTTCGGTATCGCCCTGTTGGAGACCTCGATCGCAGACCATGCGGACCACGCTCTGACGCCAGGCTTCGCCAGCCCGGAGCAATTGGAAGGTCTGGAAATCAGTACACGATCCGACATTTTCCAGCTCGGTTTGCTGCTCGATGTCGTCTTGAGCGACAGCGCTGCAAACGAATGGGTGACGTTGCCAAAGCCAGTTCGCCGGGACCTCGCCGAGGTGCGTCGGATTGCAACAGCAAAAGCGCCGCAACAGCGCTATGCGACGGTCGCCGCTTTGCGTGAGGACCTTGCTGCCGTGCTGACTCGGCATCCCTTGGCGAGTGATCGTCAGGTCTGGCACCTGCGCTGGTCACGCGCGCTGGAGCGCAATCGCATGGCAACCACGACGGGCGCTGTGGCACTGGCGATACTCGTCGTCAGTCTCTCGCTGTCGGCCTGGCGCTTGCGTGAGGAACGCAATCAAGCCATCGCCAACGAGCAGCGCGCCAATGCGGTTGCGACGTTCCTCGAAGAGACCCTGACTCAAGCCAACCCCTATGCCGACGGCGGCGGTAGCGTCAGCGTCGTGCAGGCCATGGACCACGCCGCAGATCGCCTAAATGAATCGCTGCAACTGTCGCCAACCGTGCGCCGTGAATTGCGCGCCACCATCGGCGGCATTTATTTGAACCTCGACGAAGCGCAACGCTGCCTTGATCTGCTCCAAGACGCCACGTCAGCGCCCGATCTTGCGACCGCCACAGCGGAGTTTCTGGCGCGCCATCACATCCTGCGTTCCGAATGTCATATCGCGCTGGATGAGCGCGAGGCAGCCGGTAAGTGGCTGGATGCCGCGTGGAAATCCATCGAAGCACGCTCCGGCCCGTCAATCGATGCCCTGCGTGCCTTCATCCTCGTTGATCGCGGTCAACTGCTGTCGCTCAATGATCGGTTGAGCGAGGCGAACCAGCTGTTCGAGCAGGCGCTGACGCTGGCGCGCAGCAGCGGCGCGCTGGATCAGGAGTACCGCGCCAACCGTATGCTCGGCGGCAATTTGCAGAACGCAGGCGAAAACGAGCGCGCCCTGAAGTTTCAGCAGCGCGCCCTGGCGCTCGGTCGTCAGACCCTGGGGCCGGCGCACCGCAGCACGCTAACCACTGCCGGAGGACTCGCCGTGACTCAGGCACGTCTGCAGCGTTGGGATGACGCCGAAGCCACCATCCGTGACGCGCTCGCCGCCGCCGAGTCGATTCGTCATCGTGGTGCCGCTCCGGACATCGTCATCGCCCAACTGCGTGACAGCTATGCCAATGTGCTGTGGCAACGTGGACGTTTCGCCGAGTGCATCCAGCAAGCAGAGCAAGCGCTGGCGTTGTACCGGCGCTCCGCCGCCGAGGGCAGCTCACAGGGTTTCAATCCTTCCTGGCGAGTCGCAACCTGCGCCTATCAAAATGGTGACTTCACTCGTGCCGGCGAATACGCCGACATTGCACTGATCTATGCAGACAACGGCGCGCCCGTTGGCAGAATCATCGCGCTGCGGATGCGGGCTGCCGTCGCGGCTCGCCAAGACCGACTGGATGCCGCCGCCACCGATCTGGCTCACGCGGAAGCAATGCTGGCGAGCACGGAAGTTGCCAATCCGACCGTAATGTCGTCGTTGCACCTGACCCGCGCACTGTTGGCGGCGCGCGCAGGTGACGGCAGCGCGGCACGGCAACACTTGCAGCAGACCGATGCGAGCATCGAGGCGTCGGGTCAACTGCCAGCCTGGCTGAAACAGGAGCGTGAAGACGTGGGCGCGATGGTCGATCCCCTGAGCCACCACTGAAGCCTGCAACGCAGGGCTTGGTCTTTGTCTTTGGTCATCTGCGCAAGGCCGCCAAAGACCCGGCCCCTTTGACGCGCCCGAACTACGCCCAGACAAACGTCATCCGGCGCAAACGCGTTTTGGCGGGTTTGGCAAAAAACGTGCGTATCCCCCGTCAAGCGCCTGCAGGACCGCCCCGATCGGGGCGAGCCCGAGTGCATCGCCATTGCCGGAGGAATTGCCATGAACCACCCCTTGATCCACACGCATGTCGTACATCCCATTGAATCAGCCGAACCCGCGATCGAGTCCCCTCGGCTTCCTGCCACGCGCCGGCAAGCGAGGTTGAATGGCGGCCACTGGTGTGCCGCCATGATTCCCGCGTGGGCCCGTTCGGTGAAACGCTCTGCAGGTATCGCGTGGTTGGGCATGTTGCTATCTGCAACTGCCTTGGCAGAACCCTTCTCAATCGAAGACATGCCGGCCGACTTCGACGGCCTCGCGCATCCCTCGATGCCGGCGCGCGCACCAGTGGCGGTCGATTTCAACGGCGACGGCCAGCCCTCCTGGTATGCCGGCGGCAACCGCATCGCCCACCCGAAACAGCCGACTCCGATCGACCCGCTGCGCTATGCCAGCGTCGCCCTGCCGGCGATGTCGCTGCCGGTGTGCCCTTCCTGCACGCCGCGCAACCTCGCATTCGCGGTCGCTGATATTGACCGCGACGGCGACGCGGACATCGTGCGCCTCAACCGCTGGGTGGGGCAGGACGACTCCTTCACCCTGCAAGTCTTCCTCGGCGATGGCAGCAACAGTTTCAGCTTGGGCTGGCGCTTGGACTGGGTCGACAATCCCAACAACCCAAACGTCTGGGGTGATCGTTATTTCCAGATCGCCCTGCAGGACTTCGACCGCGACGGCGATCCGGATCTGGCGGTGCTGTCGACCCATGAATTCACCAATACCAGCCCTTCAATCTGGCGCGCGGAGGGGCGCTTGAGCATCCGCTGGAACCAGAGCAACGCGTTTGCCACGGAGACGGTGCTGCAGAGCTTCGGGTTCTCCTCTCTCTCCAGCCTGTTGGTTCTGGATTTCGAGGCGGATGGCGACATGGACATCCTGGTCAACGAAGGCCGAACCTGGTCAGAGGAGGACACATTCGATCGAAACCACCGCGAGTACGTGAATGACGGTGAGGGCACGTTTGCCATGGCAGAGGTCTTCGGTGACCAGTACCGCTATGCGGTTGAAGTGGTCGACCTGAATCGCGACAGCTTCAGCGATCTGCTGGTCAACGCTGGCGTGCTGAGTTGGTCCGAAAACAACGGCGGTTGCTGCTCCCTGCCGCAAGCGCTGATCCCGGGCGCGATAAGCGGCACAGCGATCGCCGCCGATCTCAACGAAGACGGTCGCCCGGACATCGTGAGCACCGAGCCGAACGGGTCCAACCAGCCGCGACGGCTAATGCTGCGCCGGGCCCAGCCCGCGTCCATCGTCGGACTGACCGAGCCCGAACTACTAGCCACACTGCCATCGGACATCCTGCAGATCAGCGCGGGCGATGCACTGGGGGATGCCGACACCGATCTGCTGCTGCGCCTGGCCAACGGCAGTTTCAGCCTAGTCCGCAATCAAGCGCAGCGGCTGCAGTCGAACTCCGGATCTGCATCAGCTTCGCCGGCGTTCAGCGGTATTGCCGGGCTGACTCGCCTCGCGGTGTCCGACCTGAATCGCGACGGTGTGGATGACTTGCTGGCCCTGCAGCCTGCCGGGCCACGCGTCCACCGGGCGCTCGGGCTAGGCAACAACAACTTCTCGGCATCCGAGTTCAAGATTCTCGCGAGCGATCCCAGCGACTTCAGCGTTGGCGATTTCAATCGCGACGGTCGCAGCGAGTTCGCCTATGTCGTTCCGGCGAGCGGCGCTGTACGCACGGTGACCCAGAACGACGGCATCTTTTTTGGCTGGACCGATACCCAGATCGGCAGCTACGAAGGCGCCGCGCTGGTGCGTGCGGGCAACGCGGTCAACTACAACGGGACAACTGATCTGCTGGTGGCGAGTTCCAGTAGCGGCGGCCTGCGTTGGTACCGCAACATCGACGGTGCGCAGTCGTGGACCACCACCGACCCGGTCGCGACGCAAGATCCGATTCCACAGAGTCTGGCGCTGGCGCCTCGCTACTTCGGCTTCGGTGATGCCGGCTTTACCTGCAGCGCGGATGGTATTGCCGTGCACATCAAGGGCTACAGCAACGTACTGGGATGGTTCCAATCGGCCAACCTAGTGTCCGTACAGACGGTTCCACAGTCCGGCGTCTGCGCGATGGCCAACCTCGATAGCGACGCCGAACTCGAAGCGGTGTTCATCCACGGCGGTGGTCAGCTGCTGTGGTGGAAGCCCGACAACAACCCCATCGTGACCACAACGACCATCGCCACGAGCGTGAGCGGTCTGGTCCGCGCGATTGTGCCAGTGGACTGGAACCGCGACGGTCTGACTGACCTGCTGGTCGCCACCAGTGAGGGGCTGTTCCTGCACTCGCGGCAGGGGCTTGCAGACACCTGGACCGCGCGACAGCTGCAGGCAAGCAGCACCATCGTCGATGTGGTGGTCATCGACTCGAATCGGGACAGTCTTCCCGACGCGGCGGTGATCCAGGGCAATGACGTTCGCCTCGTCATCAACCAGTCGCGCGTCGCCAGTGCGATGACGCCGCCCAGCTATCCCGCTGGACAGCCGCTGCAGTTGCAGCCCGGCCAGTCCGGCATCGCTTTCGAGATCGGCATTGCCAACCCGGGGCGCTTAAACGAAGACGCCAGCGTTGCCGTGATCGGAACCCGCGTTACGTTCAACCGCGCGCAGCAAAGCGGTGGCACTTGGTCGATGGGTTCGACGATGACTCGCGCCGAAGTCGAGCAGGCGGTGGCCAGCATCTCTCTGCTGGCCGATGGAGAGGTGATCGGCACGGCAGGAACGTCGTCCGTGGACGCCAACGGCCAGTTGCAGATCAACTACGCCAGCCCACTCGGTGCCGTGGTGCCGATCCCGGCAGCCGACAGCCGCCAAATGAGCTTGCGGGTCAACCTGAAAAACTCGGCCGCCAGCGCCACCTACACGAACTTCTATCTTTCCCAGCCGCCAAACGTGGCCACGGCTCAGGTGCTGCACACCGGCCTAGCCGTGGGCAAGACCACGCTCATCGAGTGGCCGCTGTTGGCGGTGTCCAACCGCATCAGTTTCGAGGCGCTGCCGCCACCCGAGGGACCCGTGTTCAAGAACGGTTTCGAGAACTGACGGCGGCGATACCGCGTCTGCAGGGTGCCGGCTGAATTCGTCGACACCCTGCAAGCCACGCCCCAAATGGCCAATCCGCAGTCCCGCCCATGCCGACGCCAAGATCTTGCGAAATCGCGACCCTTGGCGCGCATGGGAATCACATAGATGCTTGTTTTTTTGGTGCTTTATGCCACTTCGTGGAAATCCGGAGCGGCTGGTCGCCCTCCGGTTTGTCCGCGCAGCACCCACCAAGTGGTGCTCTGAAACCCATGCATAGCGTGAACCATGACTTAGGCCATACCGCAGCGAACGGTGGCAGGCGATACACTGCGCGACTGTTTTGTTACCGCAGCGCACCATTCCGTGATCGCCGATCCTTCTTCTGCCGTCGTTTTTGAGAAAGTGCGCCTCGCGCGCGGCGGCCGCGTCGTGCTCGACGACGTGAGTTTGCGCATGCCAACGGGCATGGTCACTGCCGTTCTCGGCCCCAGCGGTGCGGGCAAGTCGACCTTGCTGAATGCGATCACCGGTGAGTTGGCTCCCGCGTGTGGCCAGTTGCGCGTGCTGGATCACGCGCTGCCATGTCACTCAAATGCGGAACTGTTCCGCTTGCGACGCCGAATGGGCGTGTTGCTGCAGGGCAATGGACTGCTGAGTGATCTGAGTGTGTTCGAGAACGTGGCTCTGCCGCTGCGTGTGCATACGCGTCTGCCCGAGCCTGTGTTGGCCGAATTGGTGCACTTGAAATTGAACGCGGTGGGGCTGGCGGAAGCCGCACATCTGGCACCGCAGGAACTGTCGGGCGGCATGGCGCGGCGTGTCGCGCTGGCGCGGGCTCTGGTCTTGGACCCGCCGATCATGTTGTACGACGAGCCCTTGACCGGACTCGACCCGATTGCTTGTGGGGTGGTGCTGGATCTGATCCGGCGCCTCAACGACAGCCTCGGTTTGAGCAGCATGGTCATCACCCATCACGTCGGCGAAACGCTTCCCTACGCTGATCGCGCAATCGTTATCGCGAATGGTGGCGTCTGCTTCGATGGCACGCCCGCCGAATTGCAGGCGAGTACCGATCCACTGCTGCGCCAGTTTCTTGATGGCACACCGGATGGCCCGATCGGTTTTGATTACCGGAGCCAGCGCCATGGGTGATCTGTTGCCTGCTTTGGGTCGCATGGGCGTGTTTCTGGCGCGCATTATTGGCGCAATTCGGCCGAGTCGTATGTTCTTCGCAGATACCTTGCATCAACTGCATGTGATCGGCTCGCGCTCGGTGTCGATCGTCGCGGTGGGCGGCGCGTTCGTCGGTCTGGTGTTGGCATTGCAGGGCTATCGCACACTCACCACGTTTGGCGCGAGTAGCTCACTGGGAACGCTGCTGGGTTTGACGCTATACCGCGAATTGGGGCCGGTGTTGGCGGCCATTCTGTTTTGTGGACGCGCGGGCTCGGCAATGGCCGCCGAACTCGGCCTGATGCGGGCGACCGACCAGATCACCGCCTTGTCGATGATGGCCATTGATCCGGTTGGCAAGGTCGTCGCACCGCGCTTTCTGGCCGGCGTGCTTAGCATGCCTTTGCTCACCATGGTGTTCTGCGCGTTCGCCATCCTTGGCGGCTACCTGCAGGCCGTGCATGTGCTCGGGCTGGATGCAGGATTTTTCTGGGGCTCGCTGCAGGACAGCATCGACCTGCAGCAGGATTTCGGTCAGGCACTCGTCAAATCGGTCGCCTTCGGCCTGGTCACCAGCCTGATCGCCACCCATGTCGGCTATCACACCCCGCCCACCATCGAAGGCACCTCACGCGCGACCACACAGGCGGTGGTGCAAGGGTCCTTGATGGTGCTTTGTCTGGATTTTCTGATCAGCGCGCTGTTTTACTGAGCTGGGAGCAACTATGTCTGCCAATCGCAAAACCGAATGGAGTGTCGGCGCGTTCATTGCCATGGGCTTTGCCTGTGCGCTGGCGCTGGCCTTTGCCTCGACCAACTCGCGCAGCGGCGTGAGCGGCGAAACCTATCGAGTGACCGCACGCTTCACCAATGCGGGTGAACTGAAAGTACGCGCACCGGTCAAAATTGCCGGTGTCAAAGTCGGCGAAGTGGCCGAGGTCAATCTCGATCCGCTGCGCTTCGATGCGATTGCGACACTGCGCATCAGCCGCACCGCAGGCGACATTCCGGCCGATACGTCCGCAGCTATCTATACCAGCGGGCTGCTCGGGGATCGTTACATCGGACTCACACCCGGCGGTGATCCTGAACCGCTGCACGAAGGCGACGAGATCCTTCTGACGCAATCGGCCGTGGTGCTGGAACAATTGATCAGCAAATACATGTTTGGCAATGCGGAAGGCGATGGGGGATCGTCTTCGGCAACGGCCACTGAGACAACACAATAAGAAACTGGAGACCTCGATGATCCCCCTGAACAAGCGTTTCATTGCCCTGTTGGTCAGCTTGCTGCTTGGCTTTGTGTCAGTTGGCTGCGCGGCCGAACAGAAACCTGGCGATATCATTGCCGAACGCACCAAGATCGTGCTCGACACCTTGGTCAAACAACGTGCTGCATTCAGTGCGGATAGTGGCAAGCTCGACCAATTCGTCCAGTCAGAGCTGAACACGCTGTTTGATCGCGAATACTCCGCTCGACTGGTCTTGGCCATGCATTCTCGCGGTGTCGATGCCAACAAGATCACGGCCTTTGCCGACGCGCTGATCAATACCCTGTTGCGCAAATACGGCGCCGCCTTGCTGGAAACCGATCCAAGTACCGACGTCAAAGTGCTCAGCGAGACTGCGCTGCGCAACGGCGAAATGATCCGTGTCGCCACCGAGGTGCATCGCCGCGGCGGTGCGCCAATTCCGGTGGACTATCTGTTCCGCCAGAACAATGGCGAGTGGAAGGTGTTCGACGTGATTGTCGAGGGCGTGTCCTACGTGCAGACCTATCGCACGCAGTTTGATGAATTGCTGCGCCGGCAAACGCTGGATCAGGTCACCGACCGATTGCAGCAGGGCCAGATTGATGTCAAGAACTGAGTCATCCGCTGCGACGTTTGTGATTGGTGGCGCATTGACGCTGAGCACCGCCACTGCGCTGTGGTCGCGCTGGCAACGCGAAGGACAACAAGCCATCCGCGTTGACTTGGCAGGCTGTACGGATATCGACACGACCGGCCTTGCGTGTTTGCGCCAGATGCAAGCCACTGCGGCGTGCAGTGGTCGCACGCTCGCATGGCAACACTTGCCGTCGCGTCTGCAAGCCATCTGCATTGCTCACCGCGTCCCCTTGCCGGGCGACGCGGTCGAAAGCGTTGACGCCAGTTGCGCATCCACCCGGTAACACTGTTGCGTGGTGCGAATGCCCCAGTAAGGAAATTGGAGAGTTTCGAGATGAATGTCACCCCGCCGTTGTTATCCTCATGGCTGAAGGCCGGCCTGCTGGTCAGCTTGCTGGCGCTGTCTGCCTGCGCCCATCGCGGAGCGACGAAAGCCCCACCGGAACCTGACGCAGCCCCCTTGGCAACGATTGCGCCAACAGCGACCAACCCAACGGCGGCGATGGACCCGTGGGAGAAGTTCAACCGCCATACGCACCGCTTCAACATGGGGCTGGATCACTATTTCCTGAAGCCTGCCGCGCAAACCTACGTGCGCTTCACACCGAAACTGCTGCAACTGGGTGTGAGTCATTTCTTCGACAACCTGCAACAGCCGATCACGGCCATCAACCTGCTGCTGCAAGGCCGCCCCGGCAAGGCGGGCGGCGCCTTCGGGCGCTTTGTGCTCAACAGCACTCTGGGCGTTGCGGGCCTCTTCGATCCGGCTACCGACGCGGGTATCCCGACCTACAGTGCGGACTTGGGACAAACTCTGGGCCGTTGGGGTTGGCGCGATTCGCGCTATCTGGTGATCCCCCTGTTTGGCCCAGGCACGGTGCGCGACGGCTTGGGGCGAGGCATTTCCACGCGCTATAGCGTGGTCAGCGAAGTCGCCGGCGAGTATGGCGTGGGCGTGAGCTTCATGTATGGCCTGGATGCCCGTGCGGGCGTGCTGCCCTACGACAACATGCTCA
Organism: Lysobacterales bacterium; assembly: GCA_016718605.1. Taxonomy (GTDB): domain Bacteria; phylum Pseudomonadota; class Gammaproteobacteria; order Xanthomonadales; family Xanthomonadaceae; genus Aquimonas. The sequence continues at coordinate 817,878 of JADKCY010000002.1, forward strand.
ACGACGCCGAGGACGACTATCTGCTGCTGCGCGATACCTACCTGCAACGTCGTCGTTGCCAGATCGTCGACTGCAGTGAGGAGTTGCCCGACTACCTGATGCCCGATTACGACTACGAGATTCCGAATCTGGACATTGGCGGCTGATCTTCACTGCGGCAAAGGCGCAGCAAGCGCAGACCGACATACAGCCAAGCCAGCAGCAGGGCGGTCGAGTTGGTTGAAGCCGTGGCGACGTAGAACGCAATCAATGCGTAGAACAGCACAGGCACTTCGACCAGATTCATGAATACGCGATTGGTCAACGCCACATCGGCTGGCACATTGGCGGACTCACCCGTTCAAAGTCCTGGGCGACGACACGCCGTTTGAATGTCACCCGGAACCGGCGGATAGGCACTTGAACGAGCACCCGCATCGTCCAAGCCATCAAGGCAAATGCAGGCCAAATCAGTATGGATGGGGGCGCTCCGCTCAGCGAGTACCGACAGACTTGCGCTTAACAATGACTGCGTTGACGAAGTACCCCAGGATGCAAAGAGGGATGAGGTACTGGACCAGCCATTGGATCAGACCCCGAACCACCGCACGAATACCCTCGCGCACCTCGGCCTGCGGCACGATCAGATCGACATCACGCCATCCAACCCACACGCAAGCGACCAGCACCACAAGCAACGCGGCGTGGCGCAGGCGATTACCGCGGGGCGCATGGTCGAGAGGCGTCGTCTGCATCGCAGTGCTTCCTTTGGGCTCGGGTATTGTGTGAGTGACGTGTATTTCGCGTGCGCACACACTATCGTGGATGTAACAAACCGCTGACAGGTGCAAAACGTCACCTGCTTTGATCCCAATCCGTGCATCACGTAGCCAGTGGCATAACGCCGTTGAGTCCATGCCGACGATTTGGCTTGCGGCCGCTACACTGGAACCCCCTGACCGAGACATTGATTCGATGAAAACCCCAAAGGGTCTGCAACCGTTGCTCGATGATGGCGTGATCGACGAAGTGTTGCGACCACTGAAAAGTGGCAAGGAAGCCTCGGTGTATGTGGTACGCGCAGGTGATGCAGTGATCTGCGCCAAGGTCTACAAGGACATGGCACAACGCAGCTTTCAGGCCCGCGTGCAATATCAGGAAGGCCGCAAAGTGCGCGGCAGTCGGCAAGCCCGCGCGGTTGGAAAAGCCAGCAAATTTGGCCGCAGGCAGCAGGAAGAAGACTGGAAAAACACCGAAGTCGACGCGCTCTACAAGCTTGCAGCGGCGGGCGTCTGCGTGCCGCAACCGCATGGCTACTTCAATGGTGTGTTGCTGATGTCACTGATCACCGACGAGGCGGGGTTCAGCGCACCGCGTCTCGGCGAAGTTGAACTCACCGCCGATACCGCGCGCACCTATCACGCCCGTCTGATCCGCGATGTGGTTCGCATGCTCTGCGTCGATGTCATCCACGGCGATCTGTCGGAATACAACGTTTTGGTCGCGCCCGACGGTCCGGTCATCATCGACTTCCCGCAAGTCGTCAGCGCCGCAGGCAACAATGCCGCTCGCGCCATGCTGCTCCGCGATGTCCACAATCTACGCGACACCCTGAGCCGCTTTGCCCCTGAATTGCTGCATACCTACCATGGCGAAGAGATGTGGGCCTTGCATGAGCGCGGCGAACTCACACCCGACACCGTGCTCACCGGAAAGTTTGTTTTTGATGAACACCAAGCCGATGTGCGCGCTGTCATGCTGTCCATCGAAGATGCACGACAGGAAGCCCTGATCCGCCAACAGGGACGCGACGCGGCGGAACAAGATTGACGCACCACCACCGCTCGCAGAACCATTGCCATATACACAGGGTTTTCGAGCTGCGATGTAGCGCTACTGCCCATCACCCGATTCAGAAAAACAAGGCCCCGCAATGCGGGGCCTTGTTGGTTTGCTGATGGGACGATGCGACCATCAACCACGCTTCATGAAGTTGAAGAACTCTTCGTTGGTCTTGGTGTTCTTCATCTTGTCGAGCAGGAACTCGATGGCCGCAAGTTCATCCATCGGGTGCAGCAGCTTGCGCAGAATCCAAATCTTCTGCAGGAAGTCCGGATCAATCAGCAATTCCTCGCGACGGGTACCCGAGCGGTTGATGTTGATCGCCGGGTAGACGCGCTTTTCGGCGATACGGCGATCCATGTGGACCTCCATGTTGCCGGTGCCCTTGAACTCCTCGTAGATCACCTCGTCCATCTTCGAGCCGGTTTCAACCAGTGCGGTCGCGATGATGGTCAGCGAGCCACCTTCTTCGACGTTACGCGCGGCACCAAAGAAGCGCTTGGGACGCTGCAAGGCGTTGGCGTCCACGCCGCCGGTCAATACCTTGCCAGAACTTGGCACGACGGTGTTGTAGGCACGCGCCAAGCGGGTGATGGAGTCGAGCAGAATGACCACGTCCTTCTTGTGCTCGACCAGACGCTTGGCACGCTCAATCACCATTTCCGCCACTTGAACGTGTCGCGCCGCCGGTTCGTCGAAGGTCGAACTGACCACCTCGCCGCGCACGGTGCGAGTCATCTCGGTGACTTCTTCGGGACGCTCATCGATCAACAGCACCATCAGGTGAACATCCGGATGGTTGTAGGAAATCGCGGAAGCGATGTTCTGCAACAGCATCGTCTTGCCGGCTTTGGGTGGTGACACGATCAGGCCGCGCTGCCCTTTACCGATCGGGCTCATCAAATCCATGATGCGGCCGGTGATGTCCTCGGTCGAACCATTACCGCGTTCCAGCACGAAGCGCTGGCGTGGGAACAGCGGGGTGAGATTCTCGAACAGCACCTTGTTCTTGGAAGCCTCGGGCGGCTCACCGTTGATGGTGTCGACCTTGGCCAAGGCGAAATAGCGCTCACCATCCTTCGGGGAGCGAATCTTGCCCGTCATGTAGTCGCCGGTACGCAGATTGAAGCGGCGGATCTGACTGGGCGAAATGTAGACGTCGTCCGGTCCTGCCAGATAGCTGGCTTCCGCACCGCGCAGGAAGCCGTAGCCATCTGGCAGGATTTCCAGTACGCCTTCACCCGCGACGCCCTCACCGTAACGCGTCAGCACTTTCAGAATCGCGAAGGACACGTCCTGTTTGCGCATGCGTGCCACGCCATCGGTGATGCGCAAGGTTTCGGCCAGGTCGAGCAACTGACCGGCATTCATGCGCTTCAGTTCGGTCAGGCTGTAGGTGGGTATGTCAGCGGGCGGCTGGTAGTGGGTATGAGTCGGCGGGCTGCTCTCGTCGTTCTCGTTGCTGTCGCCTGCCGCGCTAGCGGGACGCGAATCGCGCTCACGGTTGCGACGATCACGCCGACGTTCCCGGAATTCGCGACGACTTTCGCGGCGCTCACGACGTGCGGCCTCAGCCGCTTCATCCAGCGGAGCATCGCCTGCACCAGCGTCTGCCGCTTGGGATTCCGGCGCAGACATCTCGCTTGCGGCAGAGGGTTCGCCGACAGGCGCTGCAGCGGATGCCTGAAGCGCAGTGGCAGTCGCTGAAACCGCCGGTGCAGCGTGCTCTATCACGCGCGACGCCATCGGGTCTGGTGCAACAACGTCGACTGCCGCACTCACGGCGTCTGCGCTAACCGCCGCCTGACGCGGTCGCCGCGGCGCGCGTTCGCGCGGCGGGTGAGTCGCAGCAGCGTCTACAGGGACTTCTGCTGCCGGACCAGATGAAGGGCTGGTCTCAGTCGCTACAGACGCAGGCGCCATCGCGGCGGGAACCGTTGCCGAAGCGTCGGTCGGGGGAAGGGGTTCGTTCTCGGACAAGTGGTTTACCTCGCAGTTGCGAGCAATGAAACAAAGGAAAGGTGGCGGCATCCGCCTGCGGCAGCACGAAACCGATCAAGGATCGATCAGAAACATGAGTAGGAACGGGACGGCGATAGGAACGCTTGAGGCCTGCACCGTTTCGGGCATGACCACGCGGTTCTCGCTCGGACCAGCAAAACGCTAACACTGTCGACCGAGACATCGCAAGAGGAAATCGACAGATTGGGGTTTCGACGCCGGTTCTCGGCATCCAATGTTCAGGAATTGAGGTGAGTCAAATTGCCGCAGCGCCTGCTTGACTAGTCTGGACTGCAGACCCAACCAAGGAGTTCACGATGGACGCATGGCGCGCGCTACTGACGACAGATGCAGGCCTCTACAGCCTGGCCGGTATTCTCTTCATGCTCGGGATGGGCGCATTTTTCTACTTCAAGTTCCGCAAGTTCATCCGCGATGAGGAAGCTGGACGCAAGTCCTGAATTGCACGTCGTGATGCTGCTTGCGAAACGCCGAGCAATCGGCGTTTCGCGTTTTGGTCAAGCGGATTTCCCGAAGTGTCGGCGGCCCTCACCCGAACGCGACGGGAAACCGCGCGTTCGAATCGATCACCCGCGACGCGTGATCCGGAACGAGAATCCCTTGATGGCTTAACGACGTTGAGAAAGCGCCGAAAAGCACCGGCCCGGCATGCCGTCAAATTGCGCGGTCAACAAATTGGGCGAGCTGGCTCTTGTTCACCGCACCCACCTGAGTCGCCGCCACTTTGCCATCCTTGAACAGGATGAGTGTCGGAATGCCGCGAACTGCGAACTGCCGCGGCGTCGCCGGATTGTGGTCAACATTGACCTTCACAACTTTCAGTTTGCCAGCGTATTCACTCGCCAACTGATCGACCACTGGGCCAATCATCTTGCACGGCCCGCACCATTCGGCCCAGAAATCGACCAGAACAGGTTCACTGGATTGCAGTACCTCGGTGGCGAATTCGTTATCGCCGACGTGTTTGACCAGATCGCTCACGCGTTTGCTCCCAACAGCATTTGGAATATGGGGTTGGCAATCCTGCGGCAGGTTTGCGCTTGCCGGGGTGGATCGCCAAGGCTTGGGCTACACTTGGGGCCGGACATCAACAAACACAAGCACCGTCGTCCGCGCTGTCTGCCCGCTGGGTCGCAGTGTGCGGATAGTGGCGGGCATCACGCAAGCGGACACCACATCGGTGGATCGCCGGGAATTTCATGAGCGACAAACCTCTTACCGATATCGCCTTTTCCACTCTGGATTTGCATCCCACCTTGCTGGCCGGGTTGGAATCCGCTGGATTCTCACGCTGTACGCCCATTCAGGCGCTCACCTTGCCCATCGCACTGCAGGGACGCGATGTGGCCGGACAGGCGCAAACCGGCACTGGCAAGACCATTGCCTTCTTGGTGGCTGTGGTCAACCGTCTACTTACACGTCCCGCCATCGCCAATCGAGGCGACACCGACCCACGGGCATTGATCCTTGCGCCAACGCGCGAGCTCGCCATCCAGATCCAGAAGGACGCCCATAAAGTCGCCTCCGACACCGGGTTGCGCTTTGCGCTGATCTACGGGGGCATTGATTACGACAAACAGCGCGAAATGTTGCGCGCTGGCTGCGATGTCATCATCGCGACGCCGGGAAGACTGATCGACTATTACCGGCAGAAGGTCTTCTCGTTGGCAACCTGCGAGGCGGTGGTGATGGATGAAGCGGATCGAATGTTCGATCTGGGCTTCATCAAGGACATCCGCTTCCTGTTGCGACGTATGCCTGGTGCCAAGGAGCGCCAGAGCCTGCTGTTCTCGGCGACGCTCAGCCATCGCGTGCTGGAGTTGGCTTATGAGCACATGAACGAGCCGGAAAAGCTGACCGTCGAGACGGAAACCATCACCGCCGCGCGCGTGCGTCAAGTCGTGTATTTTCCGGCGGCGGAAGAAAAACTGCCGCTGCTGCTGAACCTGCTACGCCAGAACGATGCACGTCGAAGCATGATTTTCGTGAATACCAAGATTGCCGCAGAGAAAGTCCAGCGCCGCCTGGAACGTCATGGGCACAGCGTTGCCGTGCTGTCCGGCGACGTCCCTCAGAAGAAGCGTCAGAGCCTGCTGGGCAAGTTCCAGCGTGGCGAATTGCATATTCTGGTGGCGACCGACGTGGCGGCGCGTGGACTTCACATCGACGCGGTCAGTCACGTCTACAACTATGATCTGCCGAACGACTGCGAGGACTATGTTCACCGCATCGGGCGCACCGCGCGTTTGGGTGCTGAGGGCGATGCGATCAGTTTTGCCTGTGACATGTACGCAATGAGCTTGCCCGATATCGAGTCCTTCATTGAACAGAAGATCCCCACCGCCGCCGTCACTGCAGATCTGCTGGCACCGGTACCTGTCGTGGAACGACCAACGGTTGCCAGCGATCCGGATAGCGACTCGGAACAGGATGCCCAAGCAACCGCAGGCGCAGCCAACGCCGCTGCGCGGCGTCGGCGTCGGCGTCGTTAATGATGCGAGTCGGCATGCAGCCAAATTGGCAGTCGCGCGGGTGGCCGCTGGTCGGCGCCGCGCTGGCTGGCGGCTGGATTCTGTTGACCTTCGTACGTCTGTTGATCCTGTACACGGCGGGACCTTCCGTACCCGCATTGCCCGACGATTTTCAAGCACAACCAACCAACTCAGCGGGCAGCACTGGAAACTTGTCGCAATGGCACCTGTTTGGAGAATCCAGCGCGCAAAACTCGCTGCTGCTTGACGCGCAGAACGCGCCCGAAACCGACTTGCAACTCAGCTTGCGCGGCACCTTGAATCTCGAATCCCGCGAAGATGGCTTGGCCATCATCGTGGACGACACCGGCCGACAGCAGGCCTATCGTGTGGGAGACAACTTGCCGGGTGGCGCCGTGCTCGAATCCATCAGCGCGCGTCGCGTTTTGCTGCGCCGCAATGGCGCGCTGGAGGGCTTGAGTCTGCCTGAACAGGCACCAAGCGAGGCACCACACACGAGCACAAACGCAACGGCAGGTGCGAACAGGAAGGCCGGGGCACCTGCACCTTTCATCAATCCCAACATCGCGATCAGTGGCCCCAATCTGGAGTCCATTCGCGCGAGCAGCAGCATCGATGCGGCTCAATTGGCGAAGGAGATACAGATTCTTCCGGTGCTGGAGAACGGTCGATTCGCTGGGGTGCGGCTCGCGGCAGGTCGCGATTCGCAACTTCTTGAACGCAGTGGCCTGCGCCCCACCGATGTTGTCACCTCGGTCAATGGCATTCCGCTGGATGGACCGCAACGTCAAGCTGAGTTGCTGAACAGTCTCAAAGATGCACGCAGTCTGCGCTTGACCATCCGTCGTGATGGCAATGAACAGCAATTGTCGGTTGAATTGCAATGACTACCGCGCCAATTTCCCTTTCTCATCACCGCGCCGCAAAGGTTTCCTTATGAAGCGTCCGTTGAAATTCCTCACGCTGAGCTTGTTGCTCTCGGCATTCTCGGCAGGCGCACAGCCTGCGCCAGAGGTCATGGTGCCAGCGGCGGGGACTTTGGAAGCCGCACCCACACCGAATACGGGTCGACACACGCTCAATCTCAAGGGTGCTGAAATCAACGTCTTGATCGAAACGGTCAGCCAGATCACCGGGCGGAGTTTCATCGTCGACCCGGGCGTCACCGGCAACGTTACCGTAGTGTCGACCCAACCGATGGATGCCGACGAAATCTATGAGGTGTTCCTGTCCGTGCTGCGCGTGCATGGCTTTGCCGCGGTGCAAGCCGGACGCATGACCAAGATCGTGCCCGACGTCAGTGCCGCGCAGTACGGCAGCGTGACTGGTTCGGATGGCGGCGGCGACGCGCTGGTGACCCGCGTGATCGACCTCAAACATGTCTCCGCGCAGGAGATGACCACCTTGCTGCAACCGCTGATGCCGCAGCAATCCAGCGTGATGGCACACGGCCGCAGCAATAGCCTGCTGATTTCGGATCGCGCGGCGAATGTCGAGCGTCTCATGAGTATCGTCCGACGCATTGATGTCGCGTCGGATGCCGAAGTTGAAGTCATTCCGCTGCGCCATGCCAGTGCGGCGGAAGTCGCGCGCACGCTGGCTGCTTTGGAGCAATCCGCACCGACCGGCACCACCCCTGCCGGGGCCGCCAACGCCAGCAGTTTCATTGCCGATGAGCGCACAAACTCTCTGCTGCTCTCAGGGGATCGCGCAAAGCGGCTGCGAGCGCGCACGCTGGTCGCACACCTTGACACCCCCTTGGAGAGTGGCGACAGCACACAAGTCGTCTATCTGCGCAATGCCAAGGCATCGGAATTGGTGCCGATTCTGGAAGGCATCGCGCAAACCCTGACTGGCGCCGACAATGCGGAAGGCAAAGCCAAACCAGCCACCATTCAGGCGCATGACGAAACCAATGCGTTGATCGTCAGCGCGAAACCCGCGATCTTCAGGGAACTGTCCTCGGTTATCAGACAACTCGACGTGCGTCGTGCTCAAGTGCAAGTGGAAGCCATCATTGCTGAAGTTTCTGATGAGTTGGCATCGGAACTCGGCGTGCAGTGGCAGACGTCGGACCTCAACGGCAATGGTGAGGGCCTGATCGGCGGCACCAACTTCAATGGCAGTACCGGCACCGGCGGGATTGTCAGTGGGATCACCAATCCCTTCAGCGTGCTCGGCGGCAATGGCCTAAACGTGGGCTATCTGCGCGGTGCCATCACGTTGCCCATCGGCGGCACCGAAACAACCGTGTTTCAACTCGGCGCACTGGTCAAGGCCTTGCGTGGCGATGGTCGTGCCAACGTCTTGTCGAGCCCATCCATTGTGACGCTCGATCATCAGGAAGCGCAGATCAAGGTTGTTCAGGAAGTACCCTTCCTGACCGGCCAATACACCAACACCTCGACCACCGGTGGCGTCAACCAACCGACCAACCCATTCCAAACCATCGATCGCAAGGATGTGGGTGTCATCCTGACAGTTACCCCGCATGTCAACGAAGGCGATGCCGTGCGCTTGGATCTCAAGCAAGAAGTGTCCGCCTTGGCGCCGACTTCCAGTGGCGCAGTCGATCTGGTCACCAACAAGCGTGAGCTCTCGACAAGTGTACTGGTGCCCGATGGGGGACTACTGGTGCTGGGCGGTTTGACCACGGACGAAGCCACCGAAAACGCACAAGGCGTGCCGGGTTTGTCGCGTATCCCGCTGCTGGGCAATCTCTTCAAATCACGCAAAGCCACGCGCAACAAGCGCAACCTGATGATCTTCATGCGACCGATCATATTGCGGGATGCCATCACCGAGTCCGCACTTTCGAGTGACAAATACAACTTCATTCGTGGTGAACAGATCCGGATTCGCGAGCGTGCGGGCAGTCGGATTGCTGGCGAAAACCAACCCTTGCTGCCGCCCTTGCAGCAACCTGCGGCGACCGCACCGGACGCCTCACCCGACCTGTTTCGCGATCCACCGCCGGTTGAGGAAGATCGCCCATGACGGAGTGGCCTGCGCGCCCCAGCTTCGGGTTTGCGCGCCGCCACGGCGCCACCGTGACGGGTTACCGCGACGGGCTGGCTGAGGTCGCATGGCGTCCGGGAGTCACCGCCGAAATCTTGGCGGAGTTGCGGCGCCACACCGGCCGTGCCCTGCACCTGATCGAGCACAGCGCGGCCTCTTACGAGCAACTCCTGCGCGGTTTGTACGAAGGCGGCGGCGATGACGCTTTGGCTATGGCTGCCGATCTGGATGAGCATCCCGATCTGCATGAGCTCGCGGATGCCCTGCCGGAACCGCAAGACCTGCTGGAGTCGGAAGATGAAGCACCAATCATTCGCCTGATCAACGCGCTACTGACTGAGGCGGTCAAGGAAAATGCGTCGGATATTCACCTGGAGCCATTCGAGCATCGTTTGGTGGTGCGCTTTCGTGTTGACGGCGTGCTGCGCGAGGTGTTGAGCCCTCAAAAAGCGGTAGCGCAACCTGTGGTCAGCCGCATCAAGGTGATGGCCAAGCTCGACATCGCCGAAAAACGCTTGCCACAGGATGGCCGTATCAGCCTGCGCATCGCCGGCCGCCCGGTTGATGTGCGCGTGTCGACGATCCCGGCGGGTCATGGCGAACGCGTGGTGCTGCGCTTGCTCGACAAGCAAGCCGGTCGACTCGATCTGACCCAACTCGGCATGGATGAGGCGACGCAATCACACATTGACCGTCTGATTCACCGCCCCCACGGCATTTTGCTGGTGACCGGACCGACTGGCTCGGGCAAGACAACCACCTTGTATGCCGCGCTGAGCACCCTGAACGACACAACGCGCAACATTCTGACCGTGGAAGACCCGATCGAGTACTACCTCGATGGCGTCGGTCAAACCCAAGTCAACCCGCGCGTCGAAATGACCTTCGCGCGAGGTCTGCGCGCCATCCTGCGCCAAGATCCGGACGTGGTCATGGTGGGGGAAATACGTGATCTCGAAACTGCCGAAATCGCCGTGCAGGCCTCATTGACCGGTCACTTGGTACTGTCCACCTTGCATACCAACTCTGCGGTCGGATCGGTCACGCGTCTGCGCGATATGGGCGTTGAGCCGTTTCTGTTGGCGTCATCTTTGCTCGGCGTGCTCGCACAGCGACTGGTTCGTCGACTGGACCCCGAGACCCGCGAAGCGTATTGCCCCTCGCCCGCAGAGTGTGCGGCGTTTGGCCGTGAGTGGAATGCCGATCTGCGCTTCTATCGGCCACGTGAAGATCTCACGGGTCGCAACGCAGGGTATCGAGGCCGAACAGGCTTGTATGAAATCGTGATCGTGGACGAGGTCATGCGCCGACTGATCCACGAAGGCGCGCCTGAAGTGGAACTTGTCCGCCAGGCACGTAACCGCACCCGCAACATGCTGGACGACGGATGGAACAAAGTTCTCGCGGGTATCACCACCGCGGACGAAGTGCTGCGTGTAACCCACGAAGACTGAGTGGGCTGTCTACGCTCGGCGATCGCTGCGGCGATAGCCGATGGCCTCACCCAGATGCACTGTGCTGATCTGCGCGGACTGATCCAGATCGGCAATGCTGCGTGCCACGCGCAAGATGCGATGGGCAGCGCGCGCTGACAACTGCAGACGATCAATGGCACGTTCCAGCAGTTGACGATCTTGTCCCGCCAGCACGCAGTCGCGTTCGGTTTCATGCTGGCTCAAGTGCGCGTTGGGCTTGCCCGCACGGGCCATCTGTCTGCCGCGCGCCTGCTCAACCCGACCCCTCACAAGCGCACTGCTTTCGCCGCGCGGTGCATCGGGCCGCATTTCCGGAGCATGCACGCGCGGCACCTCGATATGCAGATCGATGCGATCCAGTAGTGGACCGGAAATGCGCCCGCGGTAGCGTTCGATCTGCTCGGCCGTGCATCGACAGCGGCCGGACGGATCGCCAGCCCACCCGCAAGGACAAGGATTCATCGCTGCAATCAGTTGGAAGCGCGCCGGGAAGTCGGCTTGCCGTGCCGCCCGCGATACCGTGATATGTCCCGACTCCAGCGGCTCGCGCAACACTTCCAGCACACGCCGGTCCCATTCAGGCAACTCGTCAAGGAACAGCACACCGTGATGCGCCAGGGATATTTCACCAGGACGTGGCTGTGACCCGCTGTGAATCCCAACAATTAAGCGGATTATAGGTATCATGCATCAGTAGCTTACGGGATCGTGCACACGAATTTCCCTGACTATCGAACACAAATAGACAGGACTGGATTGACGTGGCACATGAAATCATCGGACTGGATTCAATGCGCCCCGTGCGAACCATCGGAACCAACCGCCGTAGCATCACTGGACGGGTTTCCTTCGGGCGGAGGTCGATTCCCTTCGAGTCAGCGTTGGAACGCGATTTCCTGGTTCTGCTTGACTTCGACCTGACAGTCGACGACGTGCTGGAGCAGCCGTTCCGTATCGCGTTCCGGGGAGCTGACGGCCGACAGCGGCACTACACCCCCGATTTCCTGGTTGAGTACGAGAACGGCAATCGCGTCATCTACGAGGTCAAGTACCGCTCCAACCTGAAAGATGATTGGGCCTCGCTCAAGCCACGTTTTCGAGCCGCGATCCGGTACGCGAAGACAAACGGCATGCGGTTCGCCATCGCGACAGAGGTCGAGATCCGAGGGACCTCCTACTTGGCCAATGCCAAATTCCTTCGCCCCTATCGAGACTGCACCCCAGCCCCTGCGATCGACGAGCACTTGATCAAGACACTCGTTGTCCTTGGTGAGACCACCCCGGAATCCCTGCTCGCGGCGGCGTACTGGAGCTTGGATAACCGCATCAAGGCCGTTGCTCCCCTGTGGCGTTTGATAGCAACGCGACGCATCCACGCGGACCTCTACGAACCGCTCACGATGACAACTCCGATCTGGACAACTCTTGAGGACGGCCTCGGATGACTGACGCAGCATTCCTTTCCGTAAAGCCGGGATCGATCGTGGTCTCGGATGGTAGGCACTTCAAAATCACGCACGTGCTTGGAATCAACAGCGTCCTCGCCAAGAACCTCGCATCGAACGCTGTTGAGCAACTGCGCGTGGATCTGATTCGACCGTCTCAGAACGACGCCGCACTTGATGGCGTCGTGACAACCTCTGGGCAGGATATCGAAGACATTTGCGACGAGGACTGGAAGGAAGTGCAACGCCGCTTTGCGGCAATAAAGCCTCTACTGGAGGACTCGCGCCGCACGAGGGAGAAGGTTCGGGCCGCTGCGGCATCCCAAGGGGTTTCCACGGGAACGCTGTACGAGTGGATTCGAGCGTACAACGACGCCGGGCGCCTCTCCGCCCTCATTCCGCAAAAGCGCGGACGCAAGCCGGGGCAGACCGGACTGGACGACAACGCAGAGAAGATCATCGAGACAGCGATCAAGGAGATCTACCTGAGCAAACAGCGGCAGAAACCACAGGATGTGGTGAACCATGTGGCCTACTTGTGTCGAAACGCCGGCATTCAGCCGCCACATGCCAACACCGTAAGGAACCGATTGAAGGCATTGCGGCCGGAGAGGGTGTTGAAGGCACGTGCCATGGGTGACAAAGCTCGAAACCTCTTCGCGCCAATCATGGGCAAGTTTCCTGGCGCGAACTTCCCTTTGGCTGTCGTTCAGATCGACCACACTGAGGCAGACGTTATCGTGGTCGAGGAGATTACGCGCCTGCCAATGGGCCGCCCAACGATTACTTTGGCAATCGACGTCTACAGCCGCATGGTCACGGGCTGCTACGTCTCGATGGAGAAGCCCAGCGCCGTGGCCGTCGGCATGTGCTTGGCGCGCGCCATGATTCCCAAGAACGAGTATCTCGCCGACCTCGATATACCAGGCGACTGGCCCGTTTGGGGGAAAATCAGTACCGTCCACTGCGACAACGCCAAGGAGTTCCGCGGCGCCATGCTCTCCAAGGCGTGCCAACAATACGGGATCGACCTGCAGATGCGACCTGTGATGGTGCCTCACTACGGCGGACACATCGAGAGGTTGATGGGAACAAGCGCGGGAGAAATCCGCAAGCTCCCGGGCGCGACGTTTTCGTCGCCCAAAGAGCGCAAGGGGTACGATTCCGAGAAGGAATCTGCCCTAACGCTACGAGAGTTCGAGCAACGCTTGGTAGACTTCATCGTGAACGTCTATCACCAGCGACTACACGGCGAGTTGAATGTTCCGCCGCGTCGCCAGTGGGAGATCGGTTTACTCGGAGACACATTCCAGCCTGGCAAAGGCATTCCCGAGATCCCGAGTGATCACTGGCGATTGAAGCTGGACTTTCTCCCGTTCGTCGAGCGTACAGTCCAACCCTATGGGATCGTCATAGACGATGTTTTTTACTACCACGAAGTTCTCAATCCGTGGATCAACGCGCGGGACCCCGATCACACGAAGGACAAGCGCAAGTTCATCATCCGTCGCGATCCGCGGGACATCAGCGCGGTGCACTTCTTCGATCCCGATGCGCACCAGTATTACGAGATCCCGTACCGGAACACGGGACACCCTGCCATCAGCGTATGGGAGTTGCGGGCCGCGCAACAGCGACTGAAGGAACAGGGCCTGGCGCATGTGGACGAGGAGGCTATATTCGAGGCGGTAGGCCGCATGCGCGAACGCGTTGAGGCGGCGATCACGAAGACAAAAGCGGCACGCCGACAACTTCACCGCGTGAAGACAACCCAACAAAGCGCAAAGGCGCGTCAAACATCGCCAACCGTTTTGGCACCGACGGCATCGGTCACGATCGATCGTCCGACACCGACAGTCCCATCGGTGGACCCGGACGACATTTTCTCCATGCCCATTCGTCCGTTTGATGACCTTACGGTGAAGCAATGAGCGAATTGGATCACCTTGAGCCGTTTGTTCGCAGCGCGATGTCCCTCTCAACGGAAGAGCGAATCACCTTCGCCCAACAAGATCGCTGGATCGGACACACGAAGGCGCAGGAGGCGCTGCGTTCACTTTCGGACCTACTCACGCACCCTCGCACAGTACGGATGCCAAACCTTCTGCTGGTCGGCGAAAGCGGCAATGGAAAGACAACAATCATCGAGCGGTTCCGCGAACTTCACCCCGTGGTGTCTCAACCCGGCGGCGAGCCGTCGATGCCGGTGGTCGTCATGGGCATGCCGTCTGAACCCGTCGAAGCTCGCTTCTGGACCGAACTACTTCTCGCCCTGAAAATTGCCCACCGGGATACGGACCCTGTTCAACGTAAAATGAACCAAGCCCACTCGATTCTCACGTACGTGCAATGTCGCATGCTAGTGATCGACGAGATCCACAATATCCTCTATGGTCATGCACGCCAGCAGCGCCATTTCCTCGGCGTCATGAAAAACCTGAGCAATGCCCTCAAGCTCCCTATCGTCGCCGCGGGAACACGCGACGCAATCCGCGCGTTACATACCGATACCCAGCTTGCAAGCCGCTTTGAGCCTTTCGGGCTGCCAAGGTGGCAACTCAACGCCGAGTTCCTGCGCCTGTTAGCGAGCTTCGAACGGCTCTTGCCGCTCGCCAAACCTTCAGCCCTCACGAGCCGCGAAACGGCGATCCAACTCCATAGCATGAGCGGAGGGACGATTGGGGGGCTTTCACGCATTCTCAAACGCGCGACTATTCAGGCTATCAGGGATCGTAGCGAGCACATCTCCGCGAAGCTGCTCACCCAGATTCACTGGGTGAAGCTCTCCGACTACGGAAAGCAAGCGCAGGCGCTATGATCGGGGGAACGTGGCCATACCGCGTACCGTTGTACGAGGACGAGCTACTTTCGTCTTTCCTAGTTCGAAACGCGTACGCGCATGGAACGACCCCGTATTGCTTCCTGAATCTCTACTGGCCTGGAAAGCACATCTGGAATCGGGACATTGATCGTACTGTCGACCACGACTGGCTTGATGCGCTTGCGATTTTGGCGGGTATTCCGGCGGCACAACTCGAGGCGAGCACACTTCTTCCGCTCCGAGCCATTCTCGGAAGTACGCTTCGCAACGGCGATACACCGTTGCTTCTCTCGGCCAGCGTCTTTCACCGAACACGCAGACGGCATAGCCTGCAGTTTTGCCCGATCTGCCTCGTCGAAGGCCGTCGATGGTTCCGCAGGATCTGGCGACTGGGATTTGTATTCGTCTGCCCCGAGCACGGTAATGCGCTTCTGGATGCCTGCCCCAAGTGTGGGAGCCCCGTAGTGCCACACCGTTCATTGGGGCTCGACCCGTCGCGCTGCCATCAATGCGGCACATTCTTGGGCAACGAAGCACGAGAGACGCTACTGCAAACCGGTGTCCTTGAGTGGCAGAATTTGTTGCTGGGAGCCCTTTCGAGCCCACCGAGGCTCGCGGGGCCGTTCGTTCAATCTGA
Source organism: Lysobacterales bacterium (assembly GCA_016718605.1). Classification (GTDB taxonomy): domain Bacteria; phylum Pseudomonadota; class Gammaproteobacteria; order Xanthomonadales; family Xanthomonadaceae; genus Aquimonas. The sequence continues at coordinate 833,609 of JADKCY010000002.1, forward strand.
GGCATTCGCGGTAGTCCGCAGCCTTCTGTCCGTTCTCACTCCCCGACCGGTGCACACCGCGATCCGAGAGGCAGTACATCTTCCCTTGGTTGCTCTCCCAGCCGACCGACTTCAATTTGAACATGCGAGGATCCGAGAACGTGCATTGTTGATGGAAACCTTGGCGGCGTGGGTTGCCGACTGGCCGGTAACGTTCCGTCGAGGCGCCCACGCAGCACGGCTGACGCAGAGAGCGTTCCGTCGACTGACGCAGCCAGCGACTTTGCGATCGGAGGTAGAACAGCTTCCGCTTGGGATAGCGCGTGACAGAGCGTACGTACCGAAGGTGCTCGACAACCAGCTCAGGCGGTTGGCCCGTAAGGATAGAAGCGCCTATCGCGCTCTGCGCGCACGGCGGCTTCAGGAATTGGTTGGGCTCGTATGACCAAACCCGGCGTGGCGGAAGTACGCTGTTGCTGCGAATGCGGAAAGCCCCTAGCTCGCGCAACCCGAGTCGAGGACGGGAATGCCTACTGCAGGACCTGCTACAGCAGGGTCTTCAAACGCGTCCAGTGTTTCACATGCGGCCAACCAACTAGAGCTCGCCAAGGGTGCCGGGAGCCCGTGTGTTCCACATGCCAGCGAAAGGACCGGTGCTGTAGCCGATGCGGAAAATCGGTCGTCAAGGCAAGCCGAATCATCGCCGGCAAAGCGATCTGCGCCGCCTGCTCGCCGTACTTCACTGAACCGAAAGCATGCACGAATTGCCAACAACCGTCTCGTCGCTTGAGCCGTGCGCCAGAACAAGGCTTCGATGAGCCCGTGTGCAACCGGTGCCGTAACCGCGACCAAGAGACCTGCAGTGTCTGTCGTCGATATCGAAAGGTTGCACGACGTGACACGATGCAACGTCCACTGTGCCGTGAGTGCGGTTCCGACACGCCCGTACAGCATGATTGCCCCGTCTGCGGATCAACTACACCCGGTGGCGGCGCGTCGCAGTGCGCCGCCTGTGCGCTGAAGGATCGCGTAGGGCGCCGCGTCCGACTCAATGTCGAACTGCTGGAACAGCCGTGGGTTCGATCACTGTTCGAAGGGTTTTGCGCATGGGAGGAACTCCCCAAGGCGGCGCCCATTATGACCAAGAGGATTGACCGGCATGCGCTGTTCTTCGCGGACATTGATCGCCGTTGCAGCGAACCGCAGGACGTGACGCAACGCCGGTTGTTTGAGATCTTCGGTGCGGAGGGGCTGAGGCGTTCCTTTGTTCCGGTCTCCTTTCTGGTGCAGCGGCTCGCTCTCGAATGGGATGCCTCTGCCCTGGAGGATATGACTGAGCTGCGACGCATTCATGAGAACCAGCAAAACTGGCATGACCGCCCCTGGGCCAAAGAACTTATTTGTTACATCAACGAACTTCAGGGGGGCGGATCACCACCATTGAAGGCCAGAACCGTACGAATGTACCAAGGGGCCGCCGCGCGCTTTGTTGAAGCTGCCAACGTTCCTTCGCTGAGTGCCATCACTCAGACGCACCTGAATCGGCACATGAAGCGATATCCGGGCCAAAACGCCAACCTCGGTGCCTTCGTCGGGCATCTTCGACGGTTCTGGAATGTGAATCTGCAGGTGCCGAAGAAGACTCCAACATCACTATCCAAGAAGGATCGAACGCTCGTCACACGAGTCAACTCCCTCACCCGCGATCTTGAAACCGTATCCGACCCGCGCCGCGCAAGAGCATTGATCGCTGCTCTCGTGGCTGCGCTCTACCAGGTACACCTGAAGGACGTCTTGGCACTCTCACATAAGGACGTATCGGAGGAAGACGATGCGCTTGTGCTGTGGCCAGCCACCCATGAAATTCGGATCGATGGTCGGTTGGGCGAGATGTTCAGACGTTGGCTATTGGTCCCAGGGGCCGACGGCCTTTTGTTCGTCGGACGAAATGGACTGCAACCAATGTCAGACCATGCCGTCCGGCACCATCTTCACGTGAGTCGCGCCGCCTCGCCTGGGGCTCCACTTCCGGAGACAGGCCCGCCGATCACACGGATGGCATCAGTGGTCAGACGCCCAACAACCGGCATCTGAACGCCTCTCGCTGATCGCCGGGAGCTTCAAGCATCACTCGACCGCAATGCTCAGCTGGTGTTGGCGGTAGTTGTTGGCCTGAAGGTGGCCGTGCACAACTGATGCGATTGGTAGGGTTTGAGCCAGCGTGAGGCGCGTTAGGTGGCGAGATCGCCGCGTTTGACGCAACCGTGACCGAAACCACCGGCGATTCCGGTCAAACCCGAGCGGATTCACCACCCAGTACCTGTGATTCTCTGTTTCGATCACGCTTCGGGCCTCGAATGGGCGGAAAACCCAGGTACCCAAAAGTCTGCGTAGCCAAAATCTGTCCTGCTTGCTCGAATCAGAACGTCTGTGGCTGGGCTGGCGACATGATCCCCTGCTCAAGCACGACGGACTTCGGATGCACCTGCCTGATCAGCTTGAGGATGCGCCCCGCCGAGCCTTCCACCGTCACCGCGTTGAGCGAGCGTGCTGAACTGGCATTCAGCCCCAAGGCCCGCGCTTTCTCCTCGATGATCGACTTGATGAAACGGGTCTGTTGCTGGCGACTCTGGATCAGGGCCGCCCGATAGTCAGCAAAGCTGCCGAAACTCTTTGGATCGAGGACTTCCTCGCTCGTGCGCGCGCTTGCTTCGCCCGCCGCGAGTACCACGCGCACGAACGCAGCTTTCGGTAATTCCGACAACTCGGAAAACGTGGTTGGGTGGCGCTGGGTAGACATAGAAGCACCTCTTCCCTTCTTTATAGCACAGGGTAATGGCTGCGGGAGCCATGCCTGACTACCGCGAAGGGACCTGAACAAGCCCATGGCCCTGCCGGATTTTGAGCTCTCCGGCCAGCGAGGTGCAGCTGCGATAGAGCAGGTCGGACAACTGGCCTGGGCTCAGCGCACCGCCGGCCCGTTCCAGGAAGCAGGCGGCCACGCCGCAGGCGATCGGCGTGGCCATCGAGGTACCGTCCAGCTCCGCGTAGCCGCCGCCTCGGTAGCTGGAGTGGATTCTGCCGCCCGGGGCGACAATATCGGGCACCTCGTAGCTTGTATGGTTGTACGTCATTTGCCCCGAACCGCTGAAGGCGGAAACGGTCCCGCCCTGCGGTGGATCGACCGAGCCTACGCTGATCCCGTCGATGTAGTTGCCCGGGCTGCGGGTCCTGTTCTGGCCGTCGTTGCCGACGGCGAAGAAGGGCAGCACCCCGGTACGGATCAGGTCGTCGACCAGCGGCATCATGTCGTCGTTGAACGGGAACTCGCCGGCGGAGAAATTTACCAAGGCGATTTCCGGCTGTTCAGCCGCCCAGTCCAGACAACGGATAAAGTCGAAGGTAGTCGCGTAGCCGCGCGGCATCATCAGCATAGACATGACTTGCGCGCCGGGCGCGACGCCGACGGTGGTGCCGCAGATCAGACCGGCAACATGGGTGCCGTGACCATCGGTGTCGCGGTGTTGTGTGTCGCGGACCACGGCGCTGGCGTCTACCGCGGGGTTCCGCGGATCGATCTTCCAGCCCTCGAACACCCGCCCGGCCAATTCGGGGTGATCCAGTTGCACGCCGGTATCGAGGACGGCCACGTGCACGCCGCGACCGCTAAAGGCGCGGCCATCGCGTCGAGCGGTCCGTTGCCCGATTGCTTCCAGGTGCCAGCAGGCTGCCTCCGACGCTCCGCCAACAGCCAGCGTCACCCGGGTCGGAGTGACGATCGACAGCACCCGGTTCTCGATGACCTGGATGCCGCGGACGTCACGTCGCAGTTCGGTGGCCTCCTCGGGCGTGAGCTGCAGGATTCTGCCAGCCGAGATCAACCCACTGGATCTCGCAGTACCACGTTGGCGGTTGTGGTCGAGCAACCAGCGCTCGGCCTCGGCGACCTGGGCCTTGGTGTCGTTGCGGAAATCGCGGAGGCGATCGATCTGCCTCTTGCGACTGTCGGCATTGAGTTCGACCGGGTAGCTGCTTAGCGCCTGTGCAGCCGATGAGGCGGTCGACCGAACCAGGAAGAGTCCCACTTCCTGCCGTTCCGTTGATGCCTTGGTCGCGGTGGGTTTCCTGACCTGAGAGGGCGAAGCCTGGCCTAATTTCACTAGCGCGGCGGCGTGGGACGCAGACTGGCTCGGCTTCTCCTGGTCCAGGCGCGACCAGGCACGCTTCAGCGTGGCCGGGACGAAGATTCCGAGGCCCTCGGCGGGGTAGGCCAAAGGCAATCTGGCGGGCGCCGAATTGGTCGGCAGTGCCTTGCCCAATGCAACCTTCTTGGTCTGTTTAATTTTTGCGCCTTTCCGGACGGCGTCCTTTGCCTTATTTGCGGCCTTCTGCGCCGCTTTCGGGGCGAGGGGTTTCTTCGAAACCTTGCCGACAGGGGCGACGGGGGAGTCGGTATGGGCCTTTTTGGCAGGCTTTTTGGTGGCTTTCCCGGAAGGCACGGTGGAGGGCTCCTGAAGGATCGTTGGATCAGTTTGGCGAGAGTTCGGGCAGGTTGCCCGGCCATGCCAAGCCAGCGGTGTCGAAGGCGATGCGGGCGAGAGTCTGCTTGCTGGCGACCGCCTGACGCTTGACGGTGAAGCCCGCTACCCATGCCTTGGTTGCAGCGATATCTGTGGCGGCCGGCTTGGCGTCTTGGTGCGCCTTCAGTTCATCCCAGGCGGTCTTGTAGGCTCCGTAGGCAGTACCGGCGGCCTCGGCAAGTTTGGCGCTCTCGGTTGCTTCGTACGACGGATCCAGCGCCTCGCGTACCGAATTTTGCACCAGCGTAGAGACCGCTTCGCGATTCTCCTGTGCAACGGCTCGGACCCAGAGGCCAAGCTGATTCGGGCGCGTGGTTTCGACCACGGTGACGCGCAGGTTCAATGGCAGCACGCGAGCGGCTTCGCTCTTGGTGTCCGGACGTGGAGGCGCGGCGAACCAGGGTAACTCTTGATCGCTTATGAACAGGGTCGACAGCGCGTCGGCCTCGACCCCAGGAAACACGTGTTCTATGAAGGACTGACGCGTGCCAAGACTGGCGTTGCCAGGGGTCAGAAACTCGATCTTCAATGCAATGTCGCGGCGATTTCGCGACTGGAACCATTGCGTGCTTTTTGCCTTTAGGAAGCCGTTGAACTTCCAATTCACCACCGAGAAGCGGAAGGCGCTGCGGTCGGTCGATGTCTTGAGCTGGAAAACCGCCAATAGAGTGGCATTACTTCCCTTGTCGTCGGTGCCGTTGTGGAAGGCGAGACAGCCATCTTCTACGGCAATGCTCCCCTTGGGGCCGTAGAAGCCGTCCAGCGGCACCACTGCATCCAGCGTCGTTGCTTCCGGTTGGGTCCTGGCCGCGGCTGCATCGATCAGGCTTTCGGCGGCCTTGCCGGCCAGGCCAACGGCAATGTCGGTTAGCAGGTCGGCAGTTTTCACCGATTTCTTACAATGTTCGGCAAGGGTTCCAGCCGTTCCGATGTCGGTGGCATAGAAAAACTTCGCGTGCAGTACTGGCGAAGGCGGTTTGTTCTTTTCACTGTCGTCTACCATCGCTTGGCCACTCACCGATATCAGGCACAGCACACCGAATATGTACGCGCGCATCTCTCTTCCCCTCCTTTGCGCCGCGAACAGCTCCAGCCGCCCGCGATGTCTCCCTTGGGATTGAACTAAATCACGAAGCGGATACCGTTGCAAATCGCCGTTCGCGTTTACGCGAACGTTTCGGGCTTGTTTAGTCGAATCAATTACCTGACTGGCGCATTCAATGGCGGAATTCATAAATACGGCGCCCCGTCCCCTGGGCCCGGCTCGACTGCTTCGCCCTCGCTTGGCGCGCTGTCTGTTGAGCCTCCCTACTGTCGCATCCGATTGGTGGGCATGGATGTAGGAGAATTCCGATCTTCGGGTCGGATTTCCCCTACGAATGACGGCTCAGCGATTGCAGTCTCGATTTCAATTCGTCGCTGCGCTCGCTCGTTAACGCCTCGTCATCAGCCAGTTCCCGCACGATCTGATCGAGCTCATAGACAAGTGTCGGCGCGAGCTCAAGAACATGAAAGACCGACACCGGCTGCGCCATGCTCTCGATCATGCCGATCAGTTTTCCTTGCGCGTCACGCAGCATGGGCCCCATGCGCTGCCATGGCTCGGGCGTGAGCTTGAATCCGGTGGATATCCGCCAGGCATTGAAGGGGCCGATGATTGCCTGTAGGCGCGCGCCCAGATTCGGGATCTGATTCAGCCACTGCGTCTCGTTCATTTCGGCGACTTCCGCACCCAGATCCCTCGCTGCCGCCGCGACGATCAACATTCGCTTGTGGATCTCTGAATTGGCCCCCAGGACAGCGAGCACCTTGCGGTTTTCGCTGTCGAGGATGAACGCGCCCGATGGCTTGGCCAACACCTGGCTCAACTGCATGGTCACTCCTGTTATAAGCACGACCTGGCAATCAAACCATGCCGCCCCGGCATCGCAAATTACAAGGACTCAGGGGACTTCGCGCGACGGGTTTGCACCGTCGCCGCAGGCAGACGCCGTGGTGTTCGTCGATAGTTGGTGTGCTTATCGGTGGCGGATCGGATGGTGTGACGCCTAACGGGAAGTGGCCGGCTGCGATTGGCAGCGGCTGACGTGTCACTGCCAACTGGCTTGATCTCGCGGCAAAGCCGAACGAGGATCATGGATCGCCAATGTGTCGCCCGCACCCAGTTGGTCTGGAAAGACGACCAGATTGACACCCGAGCCGCGGAGCGAGGGAAACACGATGCCGGCGAAGCCGGCTTGCATCACTTCGTCGGCCAGCACCCAACTCGGCGGTTCGATCTTCTCAACAAGACTCATGCGCCGCCACTCGCACGACCATTCCTGCCAGAGTGGCGACCACTGGTCAGGCGCGAAGCCCGCACGAAAATCCACCACGCGCCGAAGCTCAACGAGATACGTCACGAGCGTGCAGGGCGGCAGCAACGTATCCAATTGCTGGTACTCGGCGAGGGCGGTCGCGGAACTATCGGACAAGTAGAGTGCATGAATGCCGGGTCGGTTGAACCGACCGCCGCGCAACGCGGCGCCTGCGCCGCTCAGCGGCTGGCTGGCCCATTGCGGGGTGTGCGCGCGATAGAAGAGCGCTCCGTCCTGCAACGAGGATTCAATCACCCTGCCGGGCCCGCGCTGATCGATTCGATGTAGTCGATGACCGCCTGCACCTTGCCCTGCTCCACCAACTGCATCGGCGTGAAGTGGTCGAAGTCGGCGATGGGCTGGTTGCGAAACCAGAACAGGGCGCGATCAATGTCGCCCGTCAGTGCGTGAGCGGCCGAGAGCACACGCACGACATCCACCATGGCCTCCTGGAGCTTCGGCGAGGCGGGCGCAAAGCTCACGGTATTGCGATGCACGCGTGCCAAGCTGGCGAGCTTCTGTATCGGCACTTCGAGTTCTTCAGCCAATCGTTCAGGCGAAAGCGCCGTGCGCGAACCTGTCGCCTTCAAGGAGACGAGAAAACTCGGAAAGTCGCGGGCCAGTGCGGTCATAAAGGGTCCAGGTGGCGGGACGCATGCTTGCTTTGTGCTGAAAGTATGCACATAATTTGCCCTGACATCAACTACCCGTCGGGTGCTGGCCCGGCATGGAGGCTGGCATGAGCAGGACCCCGTTCGACGGACTCGACGAGATTGTGAAACCGTTGCGTCATGCCCAGCGCTTGGCGGATGAGTACACCGGGATGAACTATGTCCGCACGCTGGCGCGAGAGGTGGGGGCGTACGACATTCGCGACTTGATTGGCCAGCACGAACTTGGACTTGGCGAACGCGCCTTCGCTGAACATGACGCCATGGCGGCATACGCGCGTAACCTCGCGCACATTGAGGACGCTGCAGAACAGGCGCGTTGCCTGATCGGCGACGCAACGGTGCATTCGGTGGAAGAGGAGATGCGGCTCGCCATCTCGGCCATTGCACACCCGGACAGTCTGACCGCGCGCACGCTCGCCGATTTGCACGCGATCGATCTCTCGCAATACGCAGTGACCTCCGCACTGCCTCTCGAAACGGCTACAGAGCAGATACGCCGTCAGATTGAGGAGTCAGGGCTCATCTCAGGCGCCGAACAGCTGACGCTGGCGCGCACGGCCGGATTGGCGAACCTGTACGAAGTAGTCGGCCTGTCGTTGCCCTTAGGAATGAGCGCCGACGATTGGTCGCAATTGACCGACCCGTATACCCGAATGCAGACCCTCGCGTTGCAGCTGGAACCCCTGGGGCAGCTCATTGATCGCTACACCCTTGTCGACCCGCTCGACGATGCCGTAGCGCGTCTGCAGGGCGACTGGGACCAGGCCCGGCGCTGCCTCGCGGGTGTCGATATCGATACGCCAGAACGCCTGGCGCACGTGAACTGGATCGACACACCGATCGCCAACGACGACTGTGACGACGACTCGTCGGTCGAGGCCGATGACGTGACGGGCGTTGAGGCGCCATCGGAATCCGCGTCGACCACGGCGCCACAGGTCCCACCCGAATACGTCATCGCGGTGCGATTCGTCACAGGTCTGGCGCTGATTCGCCGCCGCGCCGCGCGCTTAGCCGCTCGCTTCGATGCACGGGTGGCCAGCATGCCGGAAGCCCTCGGCGATTGGCTGCTGGTCATCTCCGGTCATCAGCCGACCTACGCCACCCGCATCTGCACTTTGTCGCACCGAGTGCTGCACGGTATGTGGCTGTGGAACGCGTCCTATCACGGTATCGCGGGCAAGACAGCCGCCGGCGGCGACGAGCAATTGACTGTCAGTGATGCGCAGGAATTCGACGAAGCCGTCGTCGCGTTGATCGCCGTGCTGGAGGAGATCGAAGCGTTGCTCGACGCCGTCTAGGTAGATAAATGGTGATTCCTCTGAAGTACACGATGTCCCATGACATCGCATCGTTTCCGCACCGCACGTTGCACGTTGCACGTCGAAGTCAGGCTTCATCGGTAATACTGCCCCCTTCATCTGCGCTCAATCCACGCCCATGTACTCGATTCAGTTTGACGAACCCGAGCACTGGCCTGATTCCTTGCGACAGGCGCTTGGAAATGCGCGATCGTGGTCTCGGGGGTGGTGCAAGGAGGACGCTCCCTGGTCCACCCGCTACGCATCTCAGATTGAAGCACTGCTTCCATCTGTTCACGACTGTGCCCTGAAGGGCTGGCATTGCACTCGTCTGCGTGACGCGGAAGTGCACAACATCCGCACCCAAGGCATGGCGGTGCTCTCCACATCCCTTGTGTGCAGCCGAATTGATGCTGCGCAGGAAGAGGGCGAGCTCCCGCGCGACGTGGCAGAACGCCTTAGAGCCATGCACCGCGCCAGCGACATGTACCGGCAAGGCCAGATCTGGTTTGGCTTTTCGCCGACGCTTCCGGACGAGCATGCGACCAACAGACTGTTGCGCAATTGGGGCGGTGAAGCGATTTACTGGGCGCATGAGGTCGACCAGGTAATCGGCCCGGTACTACGCGGTATTGGACGCCCGTCGATCATTGATGCGTGGGTGCCCATTTCCGGCCTACAGGTTGCAACCAAAGAAGCCGTCTTGAAGCGTCTTTGTTTGGTGGACCTTCAGTGTGCAGACGCTCTAGCAACGAGACGTGTCGCCGATGTCGAGGGCTATGTTCAGATGGCGATTCCGGCCACCGCCATCATCGCTATCGATCAGCACCCCAGCGCGTCGTTTGTCGCCCGCACACGCTGCGATACCTGGGACACTCCCCTGTAAACACACTCCTTCAACCGAACACCTAATCCGCCCTGAAGATCTCTTTTCGATGGAAGTCCATGTAGGACATTTCTTCGGTGTCGATCGGGCGACGCAGGCGCAGTCCCTCCACAGCGATGACCGTGTCGGTGAAGTGTGGGCTTGCAAGCAACCGGCCGTCGTTGGCAAAGGTAATCAAGCCCACATCGAATAGAGCATCGAGGGTGGCCACCAGCGGAAGTCCGTTCGCCGGATTGAGTCGCTCGTGGTTCTCGCAAGCGCGCCACGGCTTGCAATGGGACGCCCGAAGCGCCTCTTTCGTTGTCGCGCCTGTCACCGCGCAACGGTGCTCCCAGCGCGCCAGCACCTCACTGCGGAATCTGCCCTGCCCGAGTCGCGCGGCAACCAGACGATCCTTTTCTGTCTGGCTTTGATCGCTCACGTGGATTGCGTTGATATCCGCGAGAAGCGACGGGTCCGGTTCGTCTGACGGCGCACTGGACTCGTCGGGTGGCGCGTCGATCGGCGTGCTTCCCGCTGCCCCTGGCAGGCCACGGGTGAACTCGAAGGTATTGGTCAACGGTTCCCAGTGGGACAGATGCCAAGGCTCGCTGTCCAGAATGCGTCGCTCAACTTTCGAGGACTGGGTGTCAGACGCCTTTGCCCGGTTGCCCTCAACGATACTGACTCGGACCACCGCGTCTTTCTTGAGGTTTGAAATGTGCTTGAGGAAAGCATCCGCTCGCTTTGCTGTTTGAGGGCGCGATTTTTCGAGATCTCGAAGGAATTCATCCCAGCACTGGCGATAGACGACCCGCCCATCACGCTCATCCATTTCCGCGTGCCACAGCATGAAGACATCCTGCTCGCTCGCGTCATCGTGGAACGACCAGGCAAACGACCGGCCTTTAATGGCCGGGTTCTCGATGGGGTTGCCATTCTGGTCGCGTTCCCAAAAGGTCAGATCGAAGTCGAGCAGCTCAAGAACGCGGTAAACGGTCAGTTTTTCGGTCGGACGAAGCGCTTCAGGCGGAGTCATCAGGGATGCTCAATAAGATGGCGGCGTCAAGGATAGCGCCCCGCCGTCCGCTCACTCGACCTTGCTCAGCGTGAATACCTCTTTCAAGCGCTTCAGCAGCACGCGCAGCTCTGCACTCATGAGCGCGAAGTCCGCATCGGCTTCTTCCCGCGCCGATTCGCGGTTGCCATTTTCAAGGCTTTCCAACGCGACCTCGGTGAACTTCAGTTTGCGAATGACGAGGTCATCACCCATGACAAAGCTCAGTTGATCGACAAACTTCCTCAGGACTTCAGTCGGCGGTCGAGCTCCGCCTGGGCGAAAAAAGCACTGGCCAGCTTCAGAATCTCGTTGGCCTTGCGCAATTCTCGGTTCTCGCGCTCCAGCGTTTTCATCTGCTCGCGCTCGGATGTCGTGATGCCCTCGCGCACGCCGCTATCGATCTGGTCGCGCTTGACCCATTCATTGAGGGTCTGTGGCACGCAACCAATCTTGGGCGCGATCGATTCAATGGTCGCCCACAGCGAGGGATACTCGCCTCGGTGCTCACGCACCATCCGAACCGCACGCTCACGCACCTCGGGTGAAAACTGCTTCAACTGCTTGCTCATGGCTCTATCCTCTCAGAGAAATGAGCCTCCTCAAATCCCGGGGCGGTTCATCGCTGCGCCCTCCTAGGGAGAGCGATGCCATCGCTGTCATTTGCGTCAAACAATGATGTGAAAATTGTGCATTGACGCTTCCTCGTTCGGTCATTAGACTCGGCGCGCCTGCTCTCAAGCGCCCGCGTTTCTGTTATCGCGATTTGGAGTACTGGAGGCGATTCGCTTTCACTTTGGTTGGCATGACGCGATCTCTGTGTTGCTAGCGGGTGCGGCGTGGGCGGGCGGAATCTGCAAGTTGCATCACGCTTCTCCTTCTCGTTTAGTGCTTCAGGTTTTCCGCTGGGCTAAGGCCGAGAAGCTGTTTGGTCGGGGGTTCGCGTTGTCATATGGATCCAACGGATTTGCTGAAGGTGCTCATGGAAATACCTACAAGCCGAGAGCTAGACGTCGAGGACATCGAGAGTGTACGGATCGTGCGCCGCGTACCGGAACTGGAAGACCTCCTCGCCTACCGGAACGAGGATGCGATCTATAGCTTTCTGCGCAAGTTCGCGCTGTCTACCCAAGAGGCGGACGTGATCTTCGCCGACATGCTGCGCTTCTTGTGGATGAATCAGCGACTGAGAGCCAGTGAGAACAGCGAGACGGTACCCATCGATGGTCCGCTTCGAATCATCGATGAAATGTGGCACGCGTTCATTCTTCACACGCGCTCCTATGCCGAATTCTGCGAGAAGTATTTCGGCCGTTTCTTGCATCATCAGCCGGCCCTTCGTGGGGAGCATGAGTCGCACCGGCAGGTGGTTGCCAGCATTCCAGTTGAAGAGCGGCTGGAATGGCTGAGGACAGCAAAGCGCAGTCGATACGAGCGTGTGCTCGAATGTCTAGGCGAGCCTGTGTTTCGCAGGTGGTATTTGGACTACCCGCGCCGCTATTCGAGCGACGCGCTGGCACGCCTCGTGCGTTTTGCGTAGTTCTCTCCTTCACCAAGTACACATCCGTTGGATCGAGTCAATCGTTAATCATGTGTCGAGGGTTCACCCCCGCCTCGGTACCTGCTGACCACTGGGGGAAAATCAATGAAGGAAGCCCGATGAATACGATGGACAAGGAAAAGATCGAACTGATCGACGAGGCGCTGCTGCTCAACGTCACTGGCGGTGATGGAGAAGGTCCGGGTGCTTGCGACAACCACTGCGACGACGGTTGCTCTCAGGAAGAAGAAGGCGAAGAGAAGCTCAAGTGATTCAAAGCGGGGCCTTCTGGCCCCGCATCCTTCGCATGCAATCTCTCGATCCTTCCAATTTATTTCGGACGCAAGCACGCCCGCGACTGGTATTCACTGCGCCGGTGATTCGTTTTCCTGTCGGTGCGTGGGTGCTTATCGCGGCTGCAGGTCTTTGTGTGACTGTTGTGCTCGGAATTCTTCTGTCGCCGCAGTTAGTAGTTCCTCATGTTGTCGCAGGACGGGTTGAGTCCTGGGCTGGGCTGCGCGATGGCGCTTTCATGGAAGTGAGCGTGGACCTCGATGAGAGCCTCGCGCTGACCTTGCAGCCCGGTCTTCAGGTATCGATCCGTTCTTCCACCACGGCAGGAAAGGACATTGTCGGAGTCATTCAAACTGTTGTGGCACGCACAACGAACAGAACCACTGGCGTGCGCATTGCACTCGACGATCCTAAGCTGGGTCAGATGCGTGCATGGCGCTCTGGATTTCGCATCGGAGAACCCGTCAAAGTGGAGTTTCCGGTGTCACATTCAGCGCTCGTGAACTTGCTACTTGAATTGTCTGACCGGCGAGGTGCGACTCGGTGATGCGGTTTTGGCGCCGGCCCGTGACGCCGGTCGTGATTCAGTCGGAGTCCGCCGAGTGCGGACTCGCTTGCCTGGCCATGGTCGCAGGTACATATGGTCGGCGCATTGACATTGCTACGTTGAGGGATCATTTCCCGGTGTCGGCACGAGGCACCTCTCTCAAGGCCATAATCGAGTTCGCCGCACAACTGCAACTTCATGCGCGGGCCTATCGATGTGATCTCGACGCACTGCGTGAATTGCAGATGCCATGCATTTTGCATTGGAATATGAATCACTACATCGTGTTAGTGCGTGCCAGCGAGCGCGGCATGACGATTCATGATCCGCTGTGCGGACGACGGCAGGTCTCCTGGCGCGAGGCATCCGAAGCCTTCACTGGGATCGCACTTTGCCTGGAGCCTATGGTGGGGTTCAGCCGCGGCGACGAGCGTCGCCGAATGAGGCTCGATACCCTGTTCAGTGGCGTTGCTCCGCTGCGCCAGTCATTGATGCTCGTGTTTGCCTGTTCGCTCGTCCTGCAGTGTCTGCAGGTGGCGCTACCTCTGCTGCTCAAGATCACAGTCGACGAACTTGTGGCCCTGCCGTCAAGTCACTTGTTGCTGACAGTTGCGGCCATCTTCGCTGCCCTGCAGGTGATGATTTTCCTCGTGACGCTCGCGCGGAGCTGGGTCGTGACCTATGTGTCCGCCAAGCTCGCGAATCGCTGGACTGGCGACGTCGTCGCGCATCTGTTCGGACTTCCGTTAACGTTCTTCGAGAAACGAGGAGTGTCCGACGTGATGTCTCGCCTCGGGGGTATCGCAGTCATCCAGCGAACGTTGTCCACCGGATTCGTCGAGACGATGATCGACGGGCTCACTGCAATTGTCGTACTGAGCCTGATGTTCGCCTACAACTGGTCGCTTGCCCTGGTCAGCCTCTCGGCCCTGGTGATCTATATGGCCCTGCGCGCTATCGGTTATGGACGGCAGCGAGACCTCATCAACGGGCACATCGTGGCGCAATCGAAACAGCAGGGCCATCTAATTGAATCGCTCCGAGCGATGCTTTCGTTGAAGGCGAACGCGCACGAGGAAATTCGTGCGGTGCAGTGGAGCGCGCTACAAGGCGAGTCGGCCAACGAGGAAATGCGCGTCGCGCGCTTCCGTGCCTCGACAGTGGCCTGCAGCCAGCTGGTGTTCGGGTTGGAGCGTATCGTCACCATCACGCTCGCTACGACGTTTGTGTGGCAGCAGGCAATGACTGTCGGACTTCTGGTGGCGTTCCTCGCCTACCGCGACATGCTTTCGCTGCGTCTCGGTTCACTCGTCGACCGATTCTTTGAGTTTCGTATGTTGCGCGTGTATGCGGATCGCCTTGGAGAAATCGTCATGGCGGAACCGGAGCCGAGGCATTTCGTCGCGCACGAGATGTCTGAACAGCCGGCATCAATCGAAGTGAACGGCGTCGACTTCACCTTTGGGCCCGCTGATCCTCATGTCTTACGCGGCGTGACTTTCGCCGTAACCCCTGGAGAGTCGGTCGCCATCGTCGGACCTTCCGGTTGCGGCAAGAGTACGCTGCTCAAGCTCATGCTTGGCCTGCTGACTCCCAGCACGGGGAGCATTCGCATTGATGGCCGTCTGGTACAGGAGTTCGATCCACGCCGGCTGCGCGCGATGGTTGGGGCCGTGATGCAGGACGATCACCTGCTTTCCGGGACGATCGCGCAGAATATTGCGATGTTCGATCCGGCGGCTACGTCGCACGAGGTCGAAAAGGCAGCCCAAGCCGCAGGTGCAATTGGATTCGTGAAGGCGCTGCCTCTAGGATTCGATACGCTCGTCGGCGAGCTGGGTAGCAGCCTGTCGGGAGGACAGAAGCAACGCATCATCCTTGCGCGCGCGTTGTATCGGAAACCCCGGATGTTGTTGCTCGACGAAGCCACCAGCCACCTCGATTCGCGTAGCGAGGCTGAGGTAAATACCTCAATAGCACGGCTGCGCATCACCCGCATCATCGTCGCGCATCGCCCAGAAACAATCCGGTCGGCCGATCGGGTTGTCGAGCTGGCAGGCGCCGCTGACATTTCTGTCTCTCGACGCAAACTGACTGCCATGATCACGGCGGAGGGTCAATGACCAGCGAAGGAACCAAGGCAAGGCATAGCGAAGTCGTCGACCTATTCTCGATACCCATGCTGGTGACACCGCCGTTTCACCCGCCGGTTGCCGAACTTGCATATCTGCAGGGTCTGCCGACTGTCCCAAACCGAGGCGGTGGGCGGGTGTCGGAAGACACTGAAATCTTGCGCAGCCCTGCGCTGGCACGGACCGCCGGATTCGTCGACGACCAGTTGGAGATCTTTGCGCGCGAGGTCGCGGGCCTTAGTGCCGACACGCGCCTGGTCGTGACCCAGTCCTGGCTAAACCTCGCCGGTCCCGGAGCGCGCCATCATACCCACCGGCATCCCAACAGCATTGTCAGTGGGGTGCTCTATCTACAAGGTGATCCCGCTCCGACGCGTATTTTCCGCGAAGCGGGGGCCTCGATGTTCGGTGCGATGGAACCGCGGCTCGAAGTAATCAACCGATTCAATCGCGGTGTCGTGGATGTTGAAAACGCCGCATCGCGCCTGATCCTCTTTCCATCGAACCTTCTGCATGAGGTGGCGGAGTACCCGGGTACCGCGACACGGATGACGATCGCGTTCAATACTTTTTTTGTTGGCCGTTTGGGTCGCAACCGCAAACTCACGGCGTTGGATGTCCATGCTGGCGCAGCCTGATCTGTACGCACTAGGTGCGGCGGGATGGCAGATATTCGACCTGCCGGCTGCTCTCGAAGAAGAGTCGGAACTCGAACGATTCCTGGCGCTATGGAGCCCTGGTCGGATCGAGTTGCAGACACTTGTCGTGGAGCCGGAGAGAGCGCTGCTTGCTTCCAGCGGACGTGCCATGTCGTTGCACACCGACAACACCTATCTCGATCGGCCTTGCCGCTATGTCGGGCTCTACTGCATAGAGCCCGGTGTTGGTGGCCGTAGCCTTCTGCTCGATGGACTCGATGCGATCGCTGGCATGCATGCAGCTGACCGAGAGAGGCTAGGGCAGCGAGCATGGTATTGGCGACATGGGCGAACGCGCAGCGTCAGCGGGCCCCATCGCGTGATTGACACGAGTGGTGAAGTACGTTGGTGGCGCACCAACCTTTGTGTCTACGACGAGGCGTTTCTGGCAACCGCCGAGCGTCTTGAACAGCACCTGCTGCGGTCGCCAAGAATCGTCAGTCTTGTTCTTGAGCGTGGACAGCTGCTGTTGATCGACAATAAGCGAATGCTTCATGGACGAACGCAGGTAACAAGCAATGAAAGGACAATGGTGAGGATTCGCATATGGACATGAATGCCGATGATGCGGCTACGAATCTGGCGCAGATCGGCGTCAGGTTGCAGCAACTTGCGCGCTGGCTGCGCGTCGCGCCTGGAGCGGGTGGCGAAGCAGCCACCGAGCTCGTTCGCGCAACGCGCAGGGATCTGGTCGAATTAGAGCAACAGGTGACGCGGCGACGAAGGTACGCGCTGGCTGTGGAGGTCAAAGATCTTCTGGCGCGTCACTCGTTGCCATTGCGCCTGCATTTGGGTGCAGAAGGGGCCGGTGTACCTGGTTGGGTGAACTGCGGCAGGGGATTGCGAGTTGCGCCTTGATGTGATTGAACGCCTTCCGTTCGACGACGCTGTTGCCTCGCATGTGTATGCCTCGCACCTGCTCGAGCATCTGATGTATCCGGGTCAGGTCGCGGCGTTTCTGCGTGAATGCCGACGAGTTCTCGTTCCAGATGGAGTGTTAAGGCTCGTCGTGCCAGATATGGGCAAGTTTCTGCAGGCGGTGGCGAGCAATGACAAGCGTTCCTGTCGCATCGCGCACGTGTCTGGAACCTAGACGGACGGAGTTTGACGCCGTTGTCGAGTTTTCTGCGCTATGCCGGTGCGTCGTGCGATCCTACATCGGCCGCGCATAAGTTTGGTTACGACTATCAAACGCTAGAAAGCCTGTTGTGCGATGCCGGGTTCTCGCGCGTGCGCCAGTGCGGATACATGGGGAGTCCTGACCCAATATTGCACGTGGATGTGCACAGCAGGGTGAATGATCGCGTCGGGCCGCGGGGCCACTACTCACTGTTTGTCGAGGCGATCCAGTGAGCGGCGCGGTGGTAGCACCTTTGCTTCTCGATGGGCTGCGCTCTTTTGCGCGTACCAAATGGAGCACGACGGTTTCGATGACGCTACTCGCGCTTGGTCTTGCCGCGACCATGGTGGCGCTCTCGTTGCTTGAAGGCGTGCTGTTGCGTCCGCTTCCTTTTCACCGCCCTGATCAATTGGTCCGGATCTATGAGTCGAACGCGGGGATGTACGACCGCTTCTCGGTCGCGGCTGGGAAGTATGTGATTTGGGAGCGTGAGCTGCGTGCATTCTCGAAGATGGCCATGTTCAAGGAGCAGTCGGCCCAATCTGACCGGGCTCAGGATGCCAGAGAGATTGCGCGTTGACTGCGACCCGTGCGTTTTCTCCACACTGGGAGCCGCGTTCTCCTATTGGTCGCGGTTTCGATCATGTGCGTGATGCAGATGCTGCTGTCGTTCTTACTCATCGCGGGTGGTCCACTCTCTTCGGCGAAAGAACAGATGTCATAGGTCAATCTATGACACTCAACGGACGTCCTCACACAATCGTCGGCGTGCTGAGCCGGGATTTCAGCTTCTCATCGAGCGAAATAGCGGCGCATACGCTATGGATTCGGGCAATGGGGAGGAGCAGGAAATCGGCAAGCATTCGGCCGGTGTCATCGCACGTCTAGCACAAGGGCAATCACTGGCAGCAGCGAATCAGGAACTCGTGCGGCACGCAATAACCATCGAGCCGATGTTCGGCCGGAGGAGTCTGGGTTGGTCCGCATTCGCGATTCCCCTTGCAGACGACATGCTGGGCGCGATCCGGACGCAGCTGTTGATGGCTCAGTGGTCTGCATTGTTGCTTTTGCTGGGAACGGTCTCGAGTCTTGTTGGTCTGGGCATGCTCCGGACTGCGCAGCGCGCGGTCGAGTTTGGTATTCGCGAGGCGCTAGGGGCACAACCACGGCGCTAAGCCGCTAGCTGTATCGGCGACGGATTGATTCTGGCGATTGCCGCATATCTGATAGCGTTGTTGCTGGCAGCAATGGGGACGTGGTACGCGGGCCAGGTCTTCAGGGTGTTTTGCCGCGTGCCGAAGGTGTGACGCTGGGATGGCGTGTATGCCTTGTCGCCGCGGTGGCATCGCTCTTTGTGGGCACGTTGCTCGGCATCATGTCAGCGCGCCGTGCGTCGGGTCTCCCGCTTACGCAGCTACTGGCTGGAGCGCGACACGGCACACGCAACGATGCAGCCGCGCACCACACGTTGGTGGTCGGTAAGGTATGCCTAGCCTTTGTGCTGCTCGCTGTTGGAAGTACGTTTTGGCGAGGGCTAGAGCGTGTCGCAGATAGTGATTTCGGATTCTCTCCCGACACTGTGTCTTACGTCCGTCTCTCACTGCCCGAGTCGGCTTATCCGGATATGGCAGCCATCAGTACGTTTCATGCACGCCTGTTGGGGGCGTTGGAGCAGTCTCACCTGTTGCAGGGCAGCTCGATAGCGCAATCGATCCCGATCGTGCGCAGCTATCGCCTCGCGTATCGCATCGAGGGCGACGTGGAAGGCGGGGAGGACGAGCGGACTGCTCAGTACTACGCCGTCTCACCGGCCTACTTCGATCTCTTGGGGATTCGTCTTCTGTCGAGGGCGTTCGGCAGTACGCGGACAGCACGGAGTCCCAACCTCAAGCTTACGCACCGATCACGCAGCTTCCGTTCGCCGACACCTACTTGCTGATCCCGGGCAGGAGTGGACAATCCGCTGGGCTGCGTCAGGAACTCGCGCGTGTCGTCGCCAGCGTCGATCCGATGTTGCCTATTGACGTGCCGCGCTCGCTCGAAGATGCCATCTCGCGCTCCTTGCAGCTAGATCGCAGTCTGCTGCTGTTTAGCATTGGATTTGGCGCCTTCGCGCTGGCCTGGCGGCGGCTGGACTGTACGCCGCGCTGTCGATGGCTATCCATCGTGACTCGCGCAGAATCGCGATCGAGCTTGCGATTGGGAGAACACCTTATGGTGTTGTCTCGGGCGTCTTGCGCCGCGGGCTGCTGTCGGCCTTCATTGGGTGCGGGCTCGGTGCCGTGCTCGCTCTCGCTGTGACTGCGGCACTGCGGTCTGCCCCTGCCCTGGGCTGCAGATTGTGAGCGTGATCGACGCCATGCTGGTCGGCACGGCAGTGTTGGGCGTGTGCGTCCTGGCGTGTGATCCCAGCCATACGCGCTGCTGCCATCCACCCAGCCAGACTGTTAACCGCGTCCTGATCTCATTTCAGTGCCCGCGTGACTGAAGGTGCGCGTCACGCGGGCGTCCATTTGATTCGCACCGGACGAGGAATCGATATGAGCGACCCGAAGAAGGAATTGATTGACATGGCTCTGCTTGAAGCTGGTGACCGGCGGCGATGGAGAGGAAGAGGAGTGCCGCACCGAGACTGAAGCAGAAGACGAGTTGTGATGCATCCCGGCCTCGCCATGTGGCGAGGCCGGTACTGAATGCACAAAAGAACGTGAGTGCAATGAACACAAATGGCGAGAAGGACAAGATCGCCGCTCATGCTTGGTGCAGAGCGGCGAGTACGCTGATCTGGATCGCGCTGCTGCTGCCGATGTGGTGCGTGGCCGCGAGTCTCGACAAGCCGGCGGAAACGGCATTCGACGCGCAGTTCAGGAGGACGATGGAGCGAACCGGCATTCCTGGCGGCGCGTACGCCATAATCCGGCGCGATGAAGAGCCGCGTTTCGGAGCACTGGGTGTTCGTTCACTCGATCGGCCGGACGAGATTACTCCAGACACGGTGTTCCGGATCGCTTCCCTGTCAAAGACATTTACGGCGGCGTTGGTCGCACAGGCCGTGCGAGACGGCACGCTCGCCTGGGATCTTCCGCTTTCGGTGATTAGTCGGCACGTGACAGTGTCGACACACTGGCGGCCCGCGACGCTGGAGGACGCACTGGGGCATACCACCGGTTATGTGCCTTACGCGTTTGACACCGTCATTGATGGTGGTGGCACCTTCGATGAGGCCTTACACGGCTTCGAGCGCCTCGCGCCGATATGCGCGCCTGGGCGCTGCTTCGCCTACCAGAACGTGTTGTTCAATCTTGCCACGCCAGCACTTGAATCCGCTTCTGGACACGCCTTTCGCGACTTGCTGCAAGCGCGCATAGCACAGCCGCTGCAGATGATGTCGACTACGGTTGGCCATGATGCTTTCGTCGCCGAAACGAACCGTGCCGACCCACATATCCGGCGCGGCGAGGAATGGACAAGCGTGCCGGACCCCGTGCACTACGACGCACTCCCGGCCGCTGCCGGAGTCAATTCCAGCGCCAGAGATCTGAGCAAGTGGCTGTCAGCTCATCTAGGTGCAGCCCCAGACGTCCTTACAGAAAAGCAGATCGCCGCCGTGACTGCCGAGCGTGTTCGCATGGAAAGGACCTGCTTCCGGAACGGTGGGGAATGCTGGCCGACGACGCGCACTATGGCCTGGGCTGGCGCGTGTTTCGCGTAGAGCCAGAGCGCGTCTATTTGCACACTGGCCGAATCAGCGGCTACGGGCACATCTTTCCTTTGCCCGAGTCGAGGCACCGGCTTGGTCATGCTGTTCAACGGAGAGAGCAAGTTGCCGCGGACACTTGGCATCTGTTCTGGCGCCACGTCTTCGGGCTTGCACAACAAGTCGAGAATTCCGGGACGACTTCCGGACATGCGGCAGAATCCTGAAACTACAAAGAGGCGGATCGGAAGATGGATGGAGACATGGCGATGAAGTGTCAGGCCTGCGCCGGGTGAGGTAGTGGTGCGCGACGATGCGATACCCGGAGACCTTATGGCACCTCTGCAGGAGCTGCTCCGCATGCCAATCTGGGCCTATGGTTGGAAGTCGAGCACGAAGCGCGACCGCTTCGGTTTCTGGCACGCACTTCGCAGGCGGCGACGAAGCGTCAGCATCGATTGTGCGGAAGACCTGGAAAACGTGCCGTGTTGGAGCCGGTCGCGCGGCTGTGGAACACTTGTCGCGGGGGCACCTACGCGGCCACTATCCAGTGCGCGTCTATGCGAATGCGCATACCTTCGGTGTCGAGGGATACCTGCACACTGACAGCACCGATCGGGATTACTTTTCGACAATCCTGTACGCGCACCCGCGCTGGCGCTTCAACTGGGCTGGAGAAACCGCTTTCGTCGACCGTGAAAGCGAAGCCATCATCACTTCGGTGCATCCGCGTCCCGGTCGTTTGGTCACCTTCAGCGGGGCGACACCGCATGTTGCGCGCGCTCCGGAGTCGCGAATGCCCAGAACTGAGGGTAACTGTAGTCGTGAAAACCCGACTGATCGATGGCCGGTCATGATTGGAAGCTATGCCTCGGTCCCGCGGACGCTCTCGCATTGTTGCGCCAGTCGGGCGCAGATCGAATGCCCCACAGTGGTCGCACTCTCCTCGACCACCTCGTTCAGACCTATTTCTTGTTGAAGGAATGGGGATGTGGTACCGAAACCGCCATGGCGGGCCTTTTCCACAGCATCTATGGAACGAACGTGTTTATCTCGGCTTGTGTGGATCCGCGAAGACGCGACATAGTCCGAGAAGTCATCGGAAATCGAGCCGAAGAAATTGTGCATCTGTTTTCCACCTGTCACCGTCCTCGCTGCTTGGGCTGGCGGAATCACGCGTGCTAGAGAACAGATTCACAGGTGAGTTGCAGTCAGTGGATGACGATATGGCCGGAGCTCTGGTCAAGATCGAATGTGCCAACTTGATTGAACAACGTGCGGGTGCGCGATTCTTGCGTGCTGTTAGAAGCCTGCGAGGATTCAGGAGCGGAGTTTTGTTTCCCAGTGAGATGATGGGCGCGATCGAGCAGGCGATCGCTGACAGTGCTGCAGAGCTGGCCAAGAATTAGCCGCACGATCAGAACCAGATGCGCTCCACACCCCCTCCCTTTCTCCCACGAGAGGAGTGAGGCTGCATGTGGATAGCGAGGGCTGATCAAGGAACAAATGGTTGGAAAACCGCATCCTTAACATTGAGTAACGCTAATATGGACGTCCAGCGTATCGACCACAAACAGCGCAAATGGCTTCGCCAGATCGTCATTGGCAGCCTCGCGAGCCTTGCCGTACTCGGCCTGTTGTACTGGGTGAGCACTCTCGACCCGGCCGCACCTAAGGTTGAGCAGGCCAGCCTATGGATCGACACCGTCAAACGCGGCCAGATGCTGCTCGAGGTTCGTGGGCCAGGCACTCTGGTGCCAGAGAAATCCGTTGGATAGCGGCCGAGACCTCGGCGCGGGTGGAACGCATTGTCACTCGGCCTGGCGCACAGGTTGAGGCAGATAGCATCATCCTTGAGCTCATCAATCCCGAGGTCGTCGACCTTGCCCTGGCTGCCGAGGCCGAGCTGAAGGCCGCCGAGGCCGATTACACCGCGCGTCAGATGAGCCTAGCTAGTCAGGCTCTGGATCAGCGCGCCCAGCATGCCAGTGTTGAAAGGGCATCATTCCGGCCATCCAGTATCGGCGCAGCCAGCTGGCCAGCGACCAGTTCAAGCTGCGCAGCGAGATCGAGGCCGAGCGCAGCCGCGGGTTGAAGCAATTGGTGGACTCGCAGCTGGCCGCCGACCGCGCCCGGCTTGAGCAGCTGCGCAATGCCGCCGCCCTGCGCCGGCGCCAGGCCGATAACCTGCAGTTGCGTGCTGGCGTGGCCGGCGTGCTGCAGCAGGTGCCGGTGCAGGAAGGTCAGCAGGTCACCCCGGGCACCAATCTGGCCCGGGTCGCCAAGCCGGGGGAACTGATGGCTGAGGTGCGCATTCCGGAAACCCAGATCAAGGACGTGGCGATCGGTCAGCCGGTCAAGGTTGACACCCGCAACGGCATCGTGTCGGGTCGCGTCACGCGCATTGATCCGGCCGTGCTCAATGGCAGCGTGCTGGTCGATGTCGAGCTGAGCGGTGAGCTGCCGCCCGGCGCCCGTCCCGACCTGTCGGTCGACGCCAGTATCGAGATCGAGCGCCTGTCCGATGTGCTGTATGTCGGCCGCCCGGCCCTATGGCCAGGCCGAAGGCGGAAGTCCGCTTGTTCAAGCTGGTCGAGGGGGGGGCGTGCCTTACGGGTGCCGGTGCAACAGGGCGCACCTCGGTCAATCTGATTGAGGTTCGAACTGGTTTGGCTGAGGGCGACACCGTCGTGCTGTCGGACACTTCCGCTTGGGATGAGTTTGACCGCTTGCGCATCAATTAGCGCCATCTAACCGCTGTCATCCCGGCCGCAGCCGAGATGACAAGAACCACGACTTCGCACTCCTCAACCGGACACCGCCATGACGCCTTCAACTGCCCTGCTGAAATGAACGATATCGCCAAGGTGTTCTACACCGACGAAGTGGAGACTCATGCGCTGTCCGGCGTGCACTTTCACATTCAACGTGGCGAGTTCGTTTCGATCACCGGACCCTCGGGCTGTGGCAAGTCGACCCTGCTGTCGATTCTCGGCCTTCTCGATACGCCAACCAGTGGCGAATATCGTCTGGCCGGGGTACCGGTGCAGGACATTGGTGCGGCCGAGCGCGCGCGCATCCGTAACAAGGAGATTGGCTTTATCTTTCAGGCCTTCAACCTGATCGGCGATCTCAGCGTGTACGAGAACGTCGAACTGCCGCTGACCTATCGTGACGGCATGAGCAAGGCCGAGCGCAAGGAACGCACCTTGGCTTCGCTGGAGCGAGTCGGCATGGCGCATCGGCTGAAACATTATCCGGCCCAGCTCAGCGGCGGCCAACAGCAGCGCGTGGCCGTAGCCCGCGCCCTGGTCGGCCGGCCCTCGTTGCTGCTGGCCGACGAACCGACTGGCAACCTCGATTCGAAGAACGGTGAGGCGGTGATGGGCTTGCTCGACGAGCTGCATCGGGCCGGCGCAACGATTTGCATGGTTACCCATGATCCGCGCTATGCCGACTTTGCCCAACGCAAGGTGTTCATGTTTGACGGCCGGGTGGTGGACGAAGACACCCTGCACCGGCTGCGCCACGAAGAGGAACAGCGGCTCGACGCGCAACTCCGGCGAGCCAGAACGGGTCTAACAGGCTGTTGAAAATCCCCCAACCGCTCCAACCCGGCGGACCATCGTGAGAAAATGGCGTCATCGCCCGACGAGCCGCGACGCCCATGCGTGGAGCCGACATCACCCAAGCTGCCCTGTTCAGCTACCGCACGCTGGAACAACGCATCCCGAGGAACCACCCACTGCGCAAGTTTCGCGTCGTCGTCGACGCGATGCTGGCGAGCATGGATGCCGAGCTGGGTGCCCTGTACGCGCTTACGAGCCGCGACTCGATTCCGCCCGAACGCCTCCTGCGCGCCAGCCTGATTCAGACGCTGTTCTCGATCCGCTCTGAGCGGCAACTGGTCACCCAACTCGACTACAACCTGCTGTACCGCTGGGTTGTCGGCCTCGGCATGGACGAAGCCGTGTGGAACCACTCCACCTTCAGCGCCAACTGGGGTCGCCTGCTCAATGAGACGACCGCCCGCTCATTCTTTGCCAAGGTGGTACTCGAAGCCTGACGCAAAGATCGCCGACCTACAGCGGCCCTCAAAAACGCAGACCACAAGCTCAGGATGGTCGATGAGGGATTCCGATTACCCTGCGCCGCGCAGGCGCCTTCGTTTCTTGCCTGATCTCGGAGGTCAGGTGGGTCAAGTTCATGCCACTCGATCAGCACGCTGAGCATGCCCATGTACGCCACGGCCGCGTTGCTGCCTCCGGAGGTCACGATCAGTGATCGCTCGTTCGTCAGAATGAGATCCGGCTCGGCGACGCCAGTCACGGGATGGCTTCCACCCTCGTAACGCACGTCCATGTAGAGCAGTCCGCGAGCGATATCGCCGCGTCGCTCCTTCCAAACCTCCCATCGATCCGAGGCCCGCCAGTTCGAGTTGCCCGGGTACGCCCCGGTACCACCGCCGATCCCGTTGGTAACCTCGGTTGGACGCTCGTCGCACACCGACGCGCACCAATCAAACGGCAGGTTGCCTCGACTGGCGTTGTAGCTGCCATCCGCCAGGTGGAGGTGATGCAGATCGGTATAGGGGTAGTTGGTGCTCACATCATTCGGGAAGCCGTAACTCGCCGGCCAGCTGTGTTCGCGCTGGTAGTCACGATCGATCTTGAGCAACGACTGGTTGCGGTAGACATCAATGATGCGAGTCGCGTCGGTCGGGTCTTCGTCGGTGATCTCCAGAACGGTCCAGACATCAAGCTGCGTCGCGCTGGTATAGGGGAGCCGCGTATGTCCCTCGATCAGCGAATGTAGGCTTGTTCGCGCCGTCTCCGGCGAAGACACGTTCAGCCCGGCGTAGTAGCTATCTGGGTCCGCGCAGGCACCACCAAGTGCGAGCGCGAGCAGGATCAGACTGTTCATGGCAAGCGATTGATCCTTGGGGTCCGTTGATCGGCGAACGGAGGTCGACCACCTTGAGAAGTCTCCCATGATCGAACGACGACAGTCTGATGCAAGAATCAGAGCTTTCTGACTGACGAAGCCAGCAACGCTGGCCTAAGCTGACACCGTCGTCTAGGCCATTTCACGCTGTGCACAGTGGGACGCGGGCAAGAATCCGCAACAAAGCGCCGACGTCCGGAGCCCGCAACCATGCGGGCTTCGTTATTCTGTACCACGCTAAACATGGATCTTGCAGGTGAGCTACAGATGAGCTGCATCGATGAAAAACGGAACCCACTTAGGCATCGTTGGTCGCATCCGACAGCATCGCTGGTAGCGACGGCGGGCGAAGTCTTGTCACATCGTCGCGCTTGCGCGATGACCCAAACAGGGGGGCTTTCGGCGGCCTAAGGAGTTCACCGAGCACGAATTGCTCGTGATCGCCTGCAAGGCGAACTTCTGCTTCGCCAAACCGTACGCGTCATGGCAGCGCGGCACGAGCGAGACCGGCAACGAACTGGCGGTTCGCACCCACCTGCCCAAGGGCGCAGACTTTGCGACCGTATGGTTGTCCGCAGAGCGCCCGACCCTGCACACGTCGTCACGCACGTCCAGATGCCGCCCGTGCCTCCGAGCAATAGCGAAATTAGCGTTGTTATCGAAAACCGCTATAACCAGCTAACTTCGCTATAAACCGCACGAAGCTCAATCGCTCAGTGCCGTTGATGTCGAAGCAAACGTCCGCGACGACCTGGTCAGGATACGAGTTTGCTCCATTCTTGGTGCAGCTACCGGCTGTTCGCCCGGCATCTCGTCACGCGGCCGCTGGCGGTCAAATCAAACGCAGTCAGATCGAGTGCACCCGTTTCGCGCATCAGCCGTTCCATGTCATCGGCGTTGACCGAGACGCCGATCCACTCCGACGGCAACTCGTCTTGGATGGTGCTCTTCCCGGAACCATTCGTCCCGGCAAACACGCGCAGTCTAGGCTGCGCCGGTGCTGCCGGTGCTGCCGGTTCCGCCGGCTCTGTCACCGGGTGGGTGCGTTCTTGCTTGGATCGATTGTTCGAAAGAGAACGGTGCCCACACGCACTGGCGTGCTGGCCGGCAGATTCTTGATGACGATAGTGTCCCTGCCTCCGGCCTTGCGCAACACAAGCTGGCCGGTTGCCGATTTCATCACCAGCGTGATGGCTTGGTTGGACGTGGCTCGCAGGTAAGCCGCTTGGCCGGCTTTCGCAGCCAGTTGCGGAATCCGCGATTCCGCTGTCCGCATTGCCTCTTCATCGAGTCTGATAACACCGCTCATGGTTTTCCATCTGATTCAAACGGTTGCCATCCATTCTGCTACGGAGCCGACATGGATGCACGATCCCCCGGGGGCATCGAACCTGTTCTTTGCATCTTCGGCACCCAATCTGACCGAGGCCGGCACGCCGACCTCCCAGTTCAAGCGAGGCGCTGCCCCACCGCTTTTGACCCACAGAGGTCACCCGGATGCCGCTCCCAGACACCGCTTCTCAAGTTGCAGTGCGGATGGGGCGTCTCGCTCGAACGGACCCGGAGTCTTGCGAGCGAGTGCAACCCGCCGAATCACTTCAGTGACTGGTACCAAGCCTTCGCGCCAGCTGGCGAGACTTATCGGAAGATGGGCGGCCGAGTGCATCTTGTCGCTCGGTGGCCGCGCCGAGATATCGAAACCGATCACGTCACTGAAGCTCGCGAACCGGATGTCGCCGGCGGCATCCGAGGCGGTATTCACCCACGGCAGACCGGGTGCTTTTCGGACGAACGAAAGATCGTGATCTACTCGAGGTCAACAGCCTGAGTCAGGCGGTGCGCACTGTCTCCCAGTCGAGCCCGAAGCGCGCGAGGTACTTGCGTAGGCGGTCGGCGTCGTTGGTGCTGGCGCGTTGGCCGCGTGACACGGCGAACAGTTCGCGCCCGGCCTGGGACATCGACTTGCAGCGAGCGCATAGCGCCACCACATCCTCGAGCTGCACCCGGTCGAAGCGATCAAGCGCGGCATATCGGTCGCCCAGCAGTGTTTCAAGGCGGCTGGGCGCGATGCCGCCCTGCCACTGTCGGCGCAGGCGGGCGATTTCTTCATCCACCTGGACGACGTTGATGCGCCCTGCCTCGGCAAGCGTGGCCAGGCGCTGCACCGAGGCGCCGAGGTCGCGGAAGTTGCCGGCCCAACGGGCCTCGGGACCGGCTGCGAATGCCAGGTACCGGGCACGCGCCTCGCGGTTGAATGCGACGCGCTGATGCTGCTCGCGCGACCAGCGCTCGAGCTCGAAGTCGAGGTTGGGCTCGATGTCCTCGCGCCGCTCGGCGAGGCCGGGCAGCCGGTAGGTCCACAGATTCAAGCGCGCGAGCAGGTCATCTCGGAACCGGCCGGCAGCCACGGCGAGGTCGAGGTCACGGTTGGTGCCGGCGATGAGCTGGAAGTCGCTCTCGACCTCCTTGTCGCTGCCCACTGGGAGGAAGCGCTTCTCCTCCAGCGCGCGCAGCAGCATCGCCTGCTCGTCGATACCCAGCTCGCCGATCTCATCAAGAAACAGCAAGCCCTGGTGCGCCGAGCGCAGCAGCCCCGCGCGTTCGCCGACGGCGCCGGTGTATGCACCCTTGATGTGGCCGAACAACGTGCTCATCGCGCCATCGCCGCGCAACGTGGCGCAATTGACCTCGACAAAGCGCCCGGGCAGCTGGTGCCGCTGCTGCTTGAGCTCGAACACGCGGCGCGCCAGCTGGCTCTTGCCGGCGCCGGTCGGCCCCATCAGCAGCATCGGCGAACGCGAGCGCGTGGCCACCGTCTCGATCTGCTCGATCATCCGGTTGAAATCGGCGTTACGCGTGGCGATTCCGCTCTTGAGCAACTCGTGGTCGGCGAGCTTGCGCTGGGCGAAGCGCTGCGCGATGCGATCATAGCGCGACAGGTCGAGGTCGATCACGGCGAAGCTGCCGGGATTGCCGCCGGCCTGCGTGCGCGGCGGCGAGGTCTGCAGCAGTTTGCCGGGGAAGTGCCTGCTCTCGGTCAGAGCGAACCAGCAGATCTGCGAGACGTGCGTGCCGGTGGTGATATGGACGAAATAGTCCTCCTCCTCCGGCTGGAAGACGTAGTCGCGCAAGAAGTCGTGCAGCGCGCCGTACACACCCTCGAAATCCCAGGGGTCGGCGAGGGCGAGGTTGTGGCGCCGCACCTGCGTTTCTGGCGACACCTGCGCGAGGTCGGCCACGGCGATGTCGGCCTGCTTGCTGAACTTCGCCTCGTCGACGAGCAGCTCGATGCGATCAACCTGCCAGTGCTCGTGCATGCCGAGTGCGACCGTCGGGCGCCATTTCTCCCATCGGCCCGGGCCAGTGCCCGAGTCGAGCTGGGTGCCGAGCATGCCGAGGATCACCTGGCGACGAACCATATATCTAATCCGATAAAATACGCGCGGTGAATATACATATTGGTGCGCGACTTGTCGCCAACAGAATTAGCTTTCGTGTTCAAAATCAATGTGATGGCTGGAAGAATGGGCTGTTGGCACAGTCATTGCCATAGTGGGCTCGTCCGCAACTCGCCGAGGAATGCCCGCATGGTCAACGCCCAACTCTTCGCTTCGCTCCGCGGCGCCTTCGTGCCGAACGCCAACGCTACCAACGAGGCGGGTGGCCTGGCCTACGCCCGCAGCCCGGAAGCGGCGCTCGCCCTATACGCGGCCACCGGATGTCTCAACGGCACCTACTACGCCTCCGCCGGTGAGCAGCTCGACCAGGCGCTAGCGCTGGCCGCGCAGTGCGCCCCGGCGTTCGTCGCCCGCACTGCCGTCTACGCCCGCAAGATCGCTTACATGAAGGACATGCCCGCGCTGTTGTTGGCGACGCTGAGCACCCGCGACGGCGAGCTGTTGGCCAAGGCCTTCCCGTTGGTGATCGACAACGCCCGCATGCTGCGCAACTTCGTGCAGATCGTCCGCAGCGGCGTGGTGGGCCGCAAGTCGCTGGGCTCGCTGCCGAAGCGTCTGGTGCGCCAGTGGCTCGAGAATGCGTCAGTCGACGCGATCGTGCAGGCTGCGATCGGCAACCAGCCGTCGCTGGCCGACGTGATCCGCATGGCCCACCCGAGGCCGGCAGACGCCGCCCGCCGCGCGTTGTTCGCGTGGGTTGTCGACAAGCCGTACGACGTGGCCGCGCTGCCGACGAAGCTGCAGGCGTTTGATGCGTTCAAGCGCGTTCCAGTCGGCGAGCTGCCGGACCTGCCGTTCCAGTACTTCACCTCGCTGCGCCTGTCGGCGGAACAGTGGCGGGTGCTGGCGCATAACGCCTCGTGGCAGACGCTGCGCCAGAACCTCAACACCTTCGCCCGCAACGGCGTGTTCGCGGATGGCGCGACGACGAAGTCCCTGGCGGCGACGCTGCGCGACCCGGCGAAGATCGCCAAGGCGCGCGTGTTCCCCTACCAGTTGCTGATGGCCCACACGGCGTCGGCGGGTGGCGAGGTGCCGACGGCGATCCGCGAGGCTCTGCAGGACGCGATGGAAGTCGCGACCCGCCAGGTGCCGAAGCTGGACGGTCGCGTGGTGGTCGCAGTCGACGTATCGGGCTCGATGAGCTCGCCGGTGACCGGTCACCGGCGGGGCGCGTCCACCGCGGTGCGCTGCGTTGACGTCGCCGCCCTGGTGGCGGCTTGCGTACAGCGCTCCAATCCGGAGGCGCGTGTGCTGCCGTTCGACACCGACGTGCGTGCCCTGCAACTGAACCCGCGCGACAGCGTGATGACGCAGGCGAGGCAGCTCGCGTCACTGTGCGGCGGCGGCACCTCGATCAGCTCGCCGCTGGTGCGCTTGAACCGCGAGGGTGCCAACGTCGACTTGCTGGTGATCGTGTCCGACAACGAGAGCTGGCGCGACACCCGCGCGAGCGGTGCTACCGGGACGATGCGCCAGTGGGCGCAGATCAAGGCGCGCTGCCCACAGGCGAAGCTGGTCTGCATCGACCTGCAGCCGGTGGCGACGAGCCAGGCGATCGAGCGAGATGACGTGATCCACGTCGGCGGCTTCAGCGACGCGGTGTTCGACCTGCTCGCGGTGTTCGCGGCGCAGGGCGGCAACAGCCCGCGTTGGGTCGACAAGATCGGCTCGATCGTGCTGTAGGCAACAGCAGTATGCCCGTCCGCAATGGGGCGGACGGGCTTCAGGAGGAAAGCTTCACCCCGAATTCGAATGACGTTGGCGGTACGCGAATGCCGCCGGAACTACATCACTCTTAATGACCAGGTCGCGGGTTCGAATCCCGTCCGCTCCATTCGACGGGGCGGTAGCTCAGCGGTAGAGCAGGACGTTCCGGCAACTCTCGTCGCGTAGCGGCAACGGCAAGCGCGCCACCTGGCGTCGCCGCCGAATGTCGGTGGAACTACAGAATCTCTGAACGCGGGTTCGATCGCTGCCCGTCGCGTCCCGACGGTCATCTAGTGGTCAGGACAGGCGGCAAACGTTCTATCACCCTCGTCGGCGGAGGCACCGGAAACTTCTTTCGAGAATCAACTTTCAAGACAGGAGATCTTGTTTCGCCGTGTCGGACACGAATGCCGACAGGAACTACACCTTCTGACGGTCGAGGTCGCGGGTTCGAATCCCGCCCGCCCAATGCTGTGGGGCGGTAGCTCAGCAGGCAGAGCGCGAAAATACGTTCCTTCACTTTCGTCGTGCTCGACGCGGTTTTGGTTTCAAGCGGTGAATGCCGTCGGAACTACACTGGTTCCCCCGCAAGGGGTTGGGTTCAATTCCCACTGCCGCAAGGCAGAGCGTTCCGGCAATTTCGTCACCGCCCCTTTTCTTGGACGCTTCGGCGGTGTTTTGCGTAGGGGTCGGCGGATGCCGGCCGGACTACAGTCCATCGTCTGGCCTCGACCTGGCCGTCGGCTCCTGCCCCCAGCATCGCTTCAACTGGAAACAAACCCATGAGTCAGAACAACTACGACGTCATCAATGAGCCCGGCGCGGCGCCGATCAAGCTGTGGACCCGTGGCGTGCCGCTAGAGGACGAGGCGCGCAAGCAGCTCGTCAACATCGCGAAGCTGCCCTTCATCCATCGTTGGGTGTCGGTAATGCCCGACGTGCACCTCGGCAAGGGCGCGACGGTGGGATCCGTCGTGCCGACCGTCGGTGCGATCGTGCCCGCGGCGGTCGGTGTAGACATCGGCTGCGGCATGATCGCGGCGCGCACCACGCTGGTCGCGTCTGACCTGCCTGACAACCATGCCCCGCTGCGCAGCGCGATCGAGCAGGCCGTGCCGCACGGTCGCACCGTCGGTGCCCGCGACAAGGGCGCCTGGGAGCACCCACCGGCCCTAGCGATCGAGGGCTGGACGCAGCTCGAGCGCGATTTCGAGCGCATCAAGGCCAGCCACCCGAAGCTCGCGAAGACCAACAACCTTGTCCATCTCGGCACGCTTGGCACCGGCAACCATTTCGTCGAGGTGTGCCTCGATGAGGAGGAGCGCGTGTGGTTCATGCTGCACTCCGGTTCGCGCGGCGTCGGTAACGCGATCGGCACGCACTTCATCGAGCTCGCCAAGCAGGACATGCGCCGCTGGATGATCAACCTGCCTGACCAGGACCTCGCCTACCTGCCGGAAGGCAGCGAGCACTATGAGGACTACGTGTTCGCGGTCGACTGGGCGCAGCGTTTTGCGCGCATCAACCGCGAAATCATGATGAAGCACGTGGTCGAGGCGGTGCGCAAAGTGATCACCAAGCGGTTCGAGGCGCAGGCCGAGGCGGTGAACTGCCACCACAACTACGTGCGGCGCGAGCACCACTTCGGCAAGGACGTCTTCGTGACCCGCAAGGGCGCGGTGAGTGCGCGCAAGGGCGAGCTGGGCATTATCCCGGGCAGCATGGGCGCCAAGAGCTTCATCGTGCGCGGCCTGGGCAACGCCGACAGCTTCAATTCGTGCAGCCACGGTGCGGGCCGCGTGATGAGCCGTACTGAGGCGAAGCGCCGGATCAGCCTCGACGACCACGTCAAGGCGACCGCGCACGTCGAATGCCGCAAGGACGCAGACGTCGTCGACGAGTCGCCGGCAGCGTACAAGCAGATCGAGGCCGTGATGGCAGCACAGACGGACCTGGTGGAGGTGGTGCATACGCTTCGCCAGGTGGTGTGTGTGAAAGGATGAAGGCGACGCGCTAGTTCCGCGTCGCATCGCAACTAGGAGCTACATGCACAATGGAAATGCTTGAACTCGATGGCTCACAAGGCGGCGGTCAGCTGCTGCGCAGCGCGCTGTCGCTCTCGCTGTGCACCGGCATTGGCTTCACGCTGCAGAACATCCGCGCCAAACGCTCGAAGCCGGGGCTGATGCGCCAGCACCTGACGGCCATCAACGCGGCCGCGCAGGTCGGTGGTGCGCGCGTGCACGGCGCCGAACTGAGCGCCACGTCGCTACGCTTCATGCCTGGCGCCATCCGCGGTGGCGATTACTCGTTTTCGACGGGCAGCGCTGGTTCCTGCACGCTCGTGCTGCAGACGGTACTGCCGGCGCTGTGGAGTGCTGACGCCCCGTCGAGCGTGCGTCTGCACGGCGGCACCCACAATCCGCTCGCGCCAAGCGCTGACTTCCTGGCTGATAGCTTCGTGCCACGCCTGCGCGACTTCGGTATCGAGGTCGGCCTCGAACTTGTTTGCCCTGGCTTCTATCCGGCTGGCGGCGGCGTGCTACAAGCGACCGTGCAACCCGCGCCCGGACTGCGCCCGTGCGCGTTCGAGTCGCGCGGCGAATTCGAGCGGATGGATGGCACTGCGCTGCTGTCAGCGCTCTCGTCGGACATCGGGCTGCGCGAGCTCGCCGTCCTGCAGGCCCGTTTCGGCCTGGGGGAGGACGCACGCCACCTGCGCCAGGTGCGGCCGCCTCGCTGCCCGGGCAACGCGCTGATGCTGTGCGTGCGGCACGCAGCCCACACAACAACATTCACCGGCTTCGGCGAGCGCGGCATCAGCGCCGAGAGGATCGCCGCGCGTGTGGCCGACGAGGCCCAGATCTACCTCGACTCCGGCGCCTGCATCGACGAACACCTCGGCGACCAATTACTGCTGCCTATGGCATTGGCCGGGCGGGGTAGCTTCACTACGACCGCGCCGAGCGACCACCTGCGCTCCAACGCGGCGCTGATTGAGAAGTTCCTGCCCGTGGAGATCGCGTGGGAGCAACAGGACGCAACGACGTGGCGCGTGACAGTCGCGGGGTAACCGCGGGAGGCGCCCGTGGGCCTTGCTTTGGTGCTGCCAACGAATGTAGCCGACTCACCCTCCCACCGTCCGCTTCTGCCCGGACGCGGCCGGTCAGGTTCTTGCCGTAGCAGGACAGTTTGACGGGCGAAGGTGGTCAGGCGGCTTGGCGAGGCCGGTCAACCCACAGGCGGCTTGCATCCCCCCCTCGGCGAACAGGGCCGTTGCTCACTTTTGCTCTGGCTTCGCAGTCCTGGCTCTGCATCAATACACTACCCTGCGTCACTAGATTCGGGAGCATGCCGATGAGGCAGCCGGTCGTGGCGTGCGCCGATGAACTGTTTGTCAGGGGTCTTTGTCCGCTCCCTGCACCTCAATCTCCAACGCCACAAATCTGGCTTTTTGCGCAAGCATCTCGTAGTCTACGCAATCAAATAGCCGTTGAATGCAACTAATGAGCGATCACGTGCAATCTAGGCGGCGCACTGCGCAAGACCACCACTTCCCTATTATTCGGTCGCTGTGCCGCACGGCGCTGGCGGGCAGCGCCCCAAATGAAGCGGTCCAGCAGCAGGTTCGTCGTCTGGTGGAGAGCTACGCCGGGGAAGGTGCCACTCACGAAGCCAACACCCTGCGCCAGTTGCTTGAGCAAAGCGAAGCACAAAGTGCCTTTGCCCCCAGCCGACTCGTGCGCTCCCGTCAGCCTTTACCAGGGGAAGAGCTGACGCCGAAGACCCCGCTGCCCGTTGACCGGGAAACAGCCACCCGCCTAGTGGACGTGCTGTTTCACGAGCAGCTTCCCAGTCGAGCCCCGCTGTTCGACGTCGACGTCCAAGGCGGAGTGGCGGCCTTGATCAACGAGTGGGTCCACTGGGACGCATTGAAATCCATGGCGATCCATCCCACCCACAGCTGCCTGATCTACGGCGCGCCGGGCACTGGTAAGACCCGACTCGCGTTGTGGATGGCGGCGCAACTGGGTCTACCCGTCGTTCTGGCCCGCCTAGATGGCCTAGTGTCTTCGTTCCTAGGCACGACGTCCCGCAACATCGGTGCCTTGTTCCAGTTTGCAAATCGCTATCGCTGCGTGCTGCTGCTCGACGAGTTCGATGCGCTGGCCAAGGTCCGCGACGATCCCCAAGAGGTCGGCGAGATTAAGCGCGTCGTCAACACCCTCCTTCAGAGTTTGGATAGTAGGCACGAGTTGGGCATAACGATCGGCATCACGAATCACGATCAACTACTCGATGCCGCGGTCTGGCGACGCTTCGACATCCAATTGAATTTGCCGCGGCCGCGCTTCGAAACACGCGTGCAGATCGCTCGCTACTACCTGCAGCCGCTGGCAACCACGGACATGCAGCTTAGGCTGATCGCGTGGCTGGCCGAAGGCCTCTCGGGGGCGGAGATCGAGACACTCGCTCGCTCCATCAAGAAGAGTGCAGCGATCGAAGGGGAACACTTCGACTTTCTCGAGTCGGTCCGCCAACTCAGCACACTCCACGGTGGTCGCGTACCAGCGGTGCGACGTGAAGCGCTGCGACAAGACAACAGTGATCTGGCCGCCATGCTGTACGAAGACGAATCGTTGGACTTAGAGCAAAAGGAACTTGCGCAGTTGTTCGGTCGCGATCCGGGAACCATCAGTCGATGGCTCAGAGATCGTAGTAGCACACGCACGAGAGGAACAAACTGATGGCAGGATCCACCCGCGCCAGTCCGATACAAGTGGTGCTCAATGCGGATCAGTTCGTCACGGACTGGACCCGTCCGCCCGGTGGGAACCCCACCGACTTCTTCGCCGGGCACGACGCGGATTTCATTGCGCACCGCCAATCAATGGTCAGGCAGCTGCACACCACGCGCGAGCAATTGCTTCGCCCCGGCGAACCCCGAATGGGCTTTCTCAAGGTCAGTATGCGGACCGAGGCATTGGCCAAGAGCCACCGTCCGGTAAAGGCCCTGTTTCGTGCTGATCGCGCCCGGATGGTTGGCGTCGCAGGCCCCGGGGAGCTCATTCTTGCGGTGACGCCCGAGGGGCTGGACGCCGTAGCCCGGATCGCCGCGAGTGCCGAAGATGCCACGCGCTACAAGACGATTCCACCAAAGGACCCTGCCAAACCGCCCAAGCAAAAGCCGAATCCGACGCGTTCGCGCGCCGAAGTTGGAGCGATCCGCCAACTCGCTCTTTGGGATGCCACCGATCGGCGGCAGTTCTCCGTTGAGCAGTCCTTGGCTTGGCTTCAGGATATCCGAACGGGTGGCTTCTATCTGGTCGAACTTTTCGACGCGCCGCCCTCCCCTGGACAATGGGACCGGTTGGAATTTGTCCAGCGTGGCTTGTTCGAGTCTTTTCGTGCACATATCCAAGGCCTCGGGCCAGGCGTATGGGTGGAAAGGATTGCGATGTCCCATCCGCAGCAGGCCTTATTCGCGGTGTGGCTCCTGCAAAGTGACGCACCACCCCAGATCTATTTCGAACCGCGCCGCGCAGCGGAACGTTTGGGGCCCCAAGCTCCGGTAGACCTGACGCCGGCGCGACACAACGCACTGCTCTCGGATCTCGAGCAGCATCCCTTGGTCAAGCGCATCCATCTTCCTCCGATCGTGACGCCGCAGACCGCCGCTGCGCAGGCACGGATGCCGAAAGTGTGGCCTCCGCTCAAGCGCGACGCAGCGCGTACCTACCCACGCGTCGCGGTGGTCGACGGGGGTATCGCACCCTGTCTGGACGACTGGGTGGTGGATCGGTGGCCCTATATCGCCGATGCCGATCATTCGCTCGATCACGCGACCTTCATTGGGGGATTGCTGGTCGCTGGGCAATCGGTGAACTCAGCTGGGGTCACAACGGAAGCTGACGGATGCGATCTCGTGGATGTGAAGCTGTTGCCGCGAGAAGACGACCCGACGGCGTTCTCCCGGTACTACGGCACCCGCGGAGCTATCGGCTTCTTCCAGGAGCTCGACGATGCGGTGGCGACCTTACGTGAACGTTCGCAAGTACGCGTGTTTAACCTCAGCGCCAACTTCCAGACGATGGCCGACCCCATGCGCTACAACCCGCTTACGGCCCAGCTCGACGCCATCGCCGATGCTCACGACGTCCTGTTCGTGCTTTCGGCCGGCAATGCGGAAGGCGCCGCAAGTCGGGCCGAATGGCCCGCCGACCCAACTGAGGCAATGGCAATTTTAGCCAGCGCAACACAGGACCGCGTACGCAGCCCTGCGGAGAGTATTCGGGGCATCTCGGTGGCAGCATTGAACCCTCCACACCTCGATCACGTGATCCCGCATGCCCCTGCCGCGTACTCGTGTCGCGGCCCGGGGCTTATGGCGGGCTTGAAGCCCGACGTCGCACACGTCGGTGGCGCCGCCACGGCAAACAAGGGCGATACAGGCCTATGGTCGCTCCACCCCGAGGGCAGACTGTATAGCTCAGCAGGGACGAGCTATGCCGCCCCGTTGGTGGCCAAGACGCTCGCCACGTTGGCGCACGGTATTCAGGGAGATGTCTCCCGTGAAACGCTAACTGCTTTGTTACTTCACCATTCGGTGTTGCCCGCGGCGCTCCAGAACCCAGCATTCGGGCGAGCCGCACGATATTTGGTGGGCTTTGGGCTGCCGCCCTCGTCCGAGGAGATCCTGCTGGGTACCGACCACCAGATCACGATGGTGTTCGCAGCCCGGCTAATGCGGCGGCGGCGCCTTGAGTTCCCATTCGTTTGGCCTCCGTGCCTTACCACGAAAGAAGGCAGATGCCTCGGGTTTGCACAAATGACGCTTGTCGCCACTCCGCCGATCGATCCGCGCGCCGAGTCCGAGCTGGTGCGGGTGGACATACAGGCACACCTCAACCAGCTGTGCGAGAGCGGCGCGCATGCGAGCTGCGGCTGGTTGGCGGCGCAGCCAGGGAAAGCCCACCAACGTGAGGCGCGCCTCATCGCCAATGAGATGAAGTGGAGTCCGGTCAAGGTCTACCAATGGCGATCGCAAGAGGGGCAGGGAACCTCCACCAACTGGCGCTTGGCCGTTGACCATTTGTCGAGGGACGACGATTCGATGCCAATTGAAGGGGTGCCATTCACGGTGCTGTTAACGCTGGGGGATCCCCATGGCCAAGCGCCTGTATTCCAAGAGATGCGCCAGCTTCTCCAAGCCAATGGAGTCAAGCTGGAACAGATTCAGACGGCCGCGCGAGTCTCACCGCGTGTGTAACGTCCCTTTGATGCCTGATCGTCAATGACTGCCCGGTATCCTCTCGCCCCCTTGAAATGCGTGGTGGCCATCACAATATCCGGCCAAAGCGTAGTCGACCGCACCATTGGAACTCTCTCAAGGGGTTAGACTCCCCAAACGGTAGGGTGCAGAGCTACGAAGGTCCTCAGAGGAGACCGCAGCTCGTGAGCGCCGAATCATCGGAGTCACCCCCAGGCCACCCGTCGCCAGCGTCGTCTGGTGCTGTGGACGGCGCGTTTCACATCCTCGCACTCTCAGGGGGTGGATACCGCGGCCTCTACACGGCCCGCATCTTGGCGGACCTAGAAAACCACGTCGGCGAACCGCTCGCCCGACGCTTTGACCTGCTCACCGGCACCTCCATTGGTGGAATCTTGGCCCTCGCGCTAGCGCTGGAAATTCCCACTGCGAAAATGGTGCGGTTGTTCGAAACGCACGGCGAAGAGATCTTTCGACGTCGTTTCGCGCTCTTCGGAGTGCTTCGCGCCACTTACACGCAAGACCGACTTCGTGAGCTCTTGCAGGCCGAAGACTTGTTCGGCCAACAGCGCCTCACGGCCGTGCGTCATCGCGTCCTTGTCCCATCGATCAACTATTCCTCCGGGCAACCTGTTGTCTTCAAGACGGCGCATCACCCAGACTTCTGTCGCGACCAGCAGCATCGGCTCGTCGACATCGCCTTGGCCACGAGTGCCGCGCCGGGCTACTTCCCGCGCCATGTGTTCGACCACAATCAGTACGTCGACGGTGGGTTGTTTGCGAATGCCCCTGGCCTCCTGGCACTTCATGAGGCGCAGTGCTTTCTGGGCCAGTCTCGCGAGGCCCTGCGGCTGGTCGCGATCGGCACGATGTCGTCGAAGTTCACCGTCGACCCACGCGCCAATCGCTCCGGAGGAACTTTCGATTGGGGCGGGTGGAATCCAACCGTCATGCCCAAACGGCTTTTCGGGTTGGCGATCTCGGCGCAAGAGTCGCTCACGCACTTCCAGCTCACACATCGACTGAAGGCGGGCCATTACTTCCACATTGATCAGGACCTGACGGACGAGCGCGCACGCGCAGTGGCGCTCGACAAAGCAGACGCCGCGGCGCGCGAGGTCTTGCTCGGCGCCGCTGGCGAAAGCTCCAAAGCCTGGCTCGGGAATCCCGAGTTCCGGGCATTGCTGCAACACCGGGCTCTTCGCCCCGACGCTTCGTAAGAATCCACACGCCAGGAGTAGCCGGTCATGTTGAAGCTGCACAAGCTGCTGCTGAACGAGGGACATGCCCAGAGCTTTGATGAGCAGATCAAGCCGCGCGATCTAGAGCGACGCACGTTGGTTCAGGCGAAGAACGACATTCGCGATCATCTGCGAGGAGCGATTCGCGCTGCGTCAATCGAAGTGTTGGGCCAGGACCGCATGGTCGAGCCGCGGTTTCGAACGCAAGGTTCATGGACATACGGCACCTGTGTTCGGCCTGCGCACCTGCCACCTCAGGAAATGGACTGGGACTTCGGGGTCTACCTTCCAGTGACGGTCTGGCAAGACCACGGCCCGCCGGCGGCGATGGCGAGGCTCTACTTCGACCTAGTTGAAACGGCCCTGCAGGTACTCTGCGACAAGAAGCACTGGTTTCTCGACAAGTCGAAGCCCACATGCTCGCGCGTACGAATCGCGACGTGGGGACACATCGATGTGCCGCTGTATGCCGCGCCAGAAGAGGAATTCTTGAAGATCGCAGAGAAATCACTGTCGGAGGACCAGCTTCGCGCGCTGTGTCGTGAAGCGGCCGTGTTGGACGAAAGCACGGACCTCGGTGAGCTCTGGGAAGCGAAGTGGGCCTTCCTCGACGAGGTGCACCTAGCGATACGCAACGGGGCGTGGAAACGCTCCGACCCGGAAGCGGTCGCGAACTGGTTCGAGGATCGGATTAACCGATTCGGTGCTGGAGGAGCACAACTGCGTCGCGTCTGTCGCTACCTCAAGGCATGGAGAGACTACCACTGGGTAGCAGGCAGTGGACCGAGCTCCGTCGCCATCATGATCTCCGTCGCGCAGGCATTCGAGCCAGTATGGCACCGAGACGACGTGGCTCTCGAGAAGGCGGCCGACGTACTCGGTCGAGCGCTCGCCGGTGACATTCGCGAACACGGGATCGATGGCGGCGCTGAGGATTTCAATCGTCTCGATACCGACGCGCGTCGAGTGGCGTCCATGAAGGCATCGGAGCTATCTCGCCAGTTGTACCTGGCTCGTGTCAACCTGTCGCCGAACCTGAAGGGCGAGGCGATCACGATCATGCAGGCGCAACTGGGGCCGCGCATCCCGATGGATGTTGCGCTCGTCGAGACAGATGGCGGAGCCGACGTGGTCCGGCTGACCACAGCGGCTCCCGTCGCGCCGCCGGTGGTGGGGTCCACTCACGCCGGGTGAGCATACCGACCTCTCGCCTCGAACTTGCCTTAACGCGCCTCGCGGAACTCGGCTTCGCTATGGCGCCCCGCGTCGGAAACGCGCGTTGCTTCGATGGCACGCTTAACTGCCGTGCTGGACCGGTACGTGTGCAGCTGCAGGTGAGCGACTGGGACTTCGTCGACTACCCTGTCCTGAGGTTGCTCGAACATCCTTCCTTTCTCCCTGACGTGGTGCCTCACCTCAGCGGCGCAGGTATCTTGTGTTATTTTCAGGAAGGGGCGGTCATCCTGGATCGATACCGACCCGACCACGCCTTGTCCCAATGCTTGGACCGGGCGCGAAACGAACTTGATCGATTGGCGCAATCACCGACGTATCGCGAGGGGGAGTTTCAAGCGGAGTTCGACGCCGTCTGGACTGTCGGACAGCACCCGCGAGCAGTGCCCCTCCTGCTCGGAGATCTGGACTCTGAACACTCGCACGCGACTTGTTTCGGACTCGACGATGGCAACCATCGGCGCCTCCTAGTGGCCTCGCGAAGTGAAGACGTGCGACGGCTATGTGCCGCGACAGGTTGGACGTTGTCGGATCAACACTACGCGCATTGTCACCTTCTCCGCAGTGCCCACGCCCCTTCGTTGCCACTGCACCTGCCCACCAACGTCAGCGAGATGTTCGGCTGGTTGAAGTCCTGGGATTCGAAACTCTATGCGGCGCTTCAGGCTCGGCTCGCACAACCCGAGTACCTGACTGCGGGCGCAGCGCTATTTCTTCTGGAGACACCCGTTGGCACGTTTGGCTTCCAGTTCAAACTCGATCCGATCAAATGCATGGCGTACCGTCGCAAACCCACGTTCTATCGTCAGTTCCTGCACCGGAGCGGCACGACGCAGCCCGTCACGCGACTAAGCGTGATGCACATCGGTACGGACTACATCCACAGCCGCAATCTCCGCCACGCCAGTCTGAGGGATCGCCGTATTACGTTAATCGGGTGCGGAGCGATTGGCGGCTACGTGGCCCAGGGACTGGTCAAACTTGGCGCTGGTACGGGAACGGGCCGACTCACCTTGATTGATTCCGATCTCTTGACGGCCGACAACCTCGGCCGACACCTGCTGGGTTTCGAGAGCCTGCTGCGTCCGAAAGCGGATGCACTCCGTGCCGCCCTTCAACGGCAGTTCCCCGCCGCGCAGATCGCCGCCGAGAACCGTTGCGCCAACGCGACCAAGGATCTGGATGCGGACATCGTCATTAACGCCACCGGTGAAGAAACCGTCGGTCTGATGCTCAATGATCGACATCAACACCTAACGCCGGAGCGACGGCCCCCTCTGGTGCATGTCTGGGTCTTGGGCAACGGTGAAGCCGTTCAGGGGCTGTTGGTGGACCGTCTCAAGTTCGCATGCTTTCGTTGCCTCCGTCAAACCGACGATGCGCGAACCAATCGCTTTCGTGTCCTCCGAGACTTACCTGAAACACGTGTTCGTGGATGCCACGCATTTCGTCCCTATGCGGTGTCGGCCCCGATGGCCGCCGCCGCTCTCTGCACGGACTTGGTGATCGGCTGGCTGGAGGGCGACCCGTCTCCACGCTTTCGCACGCGCCTCGTGGAAGGAGCCGACGTACAGCAGGTCAAGAACCAAGACGTTGCTCCGCTCGACACATGTCCGGCGTGCCGCTCGTGATACTCGTATCCAATCCGCTCATTCGCGATGGGAGAATATTGATCGAGCCGGACGTGCTTGGAGTACTCGATCGCTTCCGGCAACGCGATCTGTCGACGCGAGAAGCCGGTGGGATCCTGCTGGGATATCGTCGC
Organism: Lysobacterales bacterium; assembly: GCA_016718605.1. Lineage (GTDB taxonomy): Bacteria > Pseudomonadota > Gammaproteobacteria > Xanthomonadales > Xanthomonadaceae > Aquimonas. Next base: position 876,071 of record JADKCY010000002.1, read on the forward strand.
GGAATCCATCTCCACGTCGTCGATCTGACCACACCGCACTCCAACGACACGCGACGTCGCACCGGGTTCCATCGCGAGTCCAATGAGCATCAACGGGTCGCGCTTGCGCGGTGGTCAGCATCCGGCGGAGTCATGGACTATCTCGGTGAGTGGCATACCCACCCAGAACGCGCTCCGGTCCCTTCGGCCATCGACCGGAACGAGTGGAAAGTGATCGTCGCCGACCGAACGACACCGATGCTTTTTCTCATCCTCGGAACAATGGGGCTGCCATGGCTCGGGGTCGGCGCACGTATGCAGTTCGAGCGAGTTCAGATTCCCGACCAATCCACCAAGATCTCCTGACTAAGGCGGGTTGTCGATGCGGCACCGAGTAGCGGTGTTTGTCGACCTCGACGTGGTAGTCCAGATGGACCTTGCAGCGCTCCCAGGTGGCGTACTCGTAAGGCTACACAGGCAAGGGCCGCAGGGTGGTTCGCTCGTCTGCAAAGGCGGTGTTTTGAATCGCCGCTGGGCGATTCAAAAGGCCGTGAGAGACTGAGTGTTACGGAAGGTGCGCCGGAGCGCGAAGGGCTTCATCGATTAACAGCTGATCTTGCTGTCTTTATCCTGCGAATCGGCGCATCTCGTGCTTTGCTGGATAATCGTTCGCGGCCATCTCGTGCTGTGCCAGTAAGTATCCCCCGGCAAAGCCGGGGGCTTTAGTGATGTGAGCCACTCAAAGCGGCTTGGGCTGGGTCGCAAACGCGACCCCACTTTATTGAGCCACGTGAAGCGCCTTGCTGGTCCACTTCAGCGCCATCAACGCGGCACCGGCAGCGGCTGCTCGGTGCCAAGGCTCTCCGCCCACGCTTGCACGGCCTGGTGATCGATGATGCGGCCGGCGTCTACATCAGCCAGCGCTTCTTGGGTCAGTCGGTCGCGTTCCTCTTCCTGGGCGATCCAGGCGGAAAGCGCCTGCTTCATGATCCAGCCGCGCGAGCGTTCAAGCAGTGAAGCGATCTGATCTACCTTGTCGGCCAGCGGAAGCGGGACGTGTGCGGTCAGCACTTTGGTTGCGGCTGTCATGGGGCACCTTCTATCGGAACCTGATCTTGCCGGAGCCGGCAATGATTCGTGCAGATGATCGAACGACGACAGTCTGATGCAAGAATCAGAGATTTCTGACTGACGAAGCCAGCAACGCTGGCCTAAGCTGACACCGTCGTCTAGGCCATTTCACGCTGTGCACAGTGGGACGCGGGCAAGAATCCGCAACAAAGCGCCGACGTCCGGAGCCCGCAGTGATGCGGGCTTCGTTATTTGGGGCGCTTCAGACATCGGAAAACGTACGCTGCAGACCTTGTGCAACGTTGAGTTTTGAGAACCTTGGCGTCAGTTGATCAGCGAAAGGAGATCGACGACCGCATGCACCCGTACTGGAATTTGCGGGGAACTGTTAACAAAAGTGAACAATGTCGATTTCGGTGCGAGGTTTTCCGCCAACCGAGCAGGTGACTCTGGTGGGTAAAATTTGCCAACATGCCGTCACGGACATGCAGTGTTGGAGGTGTAGCCTGCTACTGAGATCGGTTTGGTTTGTGGTGATCTTCGAATCGTCGTTTGCCACGCTCCGATCTAGGGAAGATCTTAAACAATTCAGTCGCGGCTTGCGTCGCCCCTCGAAATCAATGAGTTACAAGAGCGGTGCAGGCCGTGACCGGAGTTGTTCAGAGCTGGGTTCTTTTCTCATTTTCCGATGGGGGTTTGGAATGGACAGCGATAATCGGACAGTTGCTGCTGGGAGTGAAGCTGCGAAGCATGTGATCGCGCAGCGGATGGCATTTCTAGCCGAACAGGTTGCACTACCCGAACTGGTTAGGTCTTTAACGCCCGAGTCCGAGTCTAGTCTCGGAGCCGCCGGGATCGCAGCATTGAGGGCGAATGCGCCGAAAGCTGTTCTAGTTGCTGAAGGTGATAGTTGGTTTGACTACCCGCCGGCGGATGTCCTTGATGCAATTGAGGACCATCACGGTTACCGTGTTGAACGCGTGGCCCGTCGCGGCGATACCGTTGAAGATATGGCATTCAGCCCTTCGCAGATCGAGAAACTGGTGCGCTGTATTGAACGCATCATTCAGGATCGCAAACCAGTAAAAGCGGTACTTTTGTCTGGTGGCGGCAATGACATCGCAGGTGAAGAGTTCAGCATGCTCCTTGAGCATTCCTTGTCAGGTAAAGCTCCCGTAAACGCGATGATCGCCGAACAACTTATTAATGGTCGTATTCGCGATTCACTGCTTCGCTTGATCGGTACGGTTAATACGGTTTTCGAGTCATACCTCGGAGAACGGGTTCCCATTATCATTCACGGATACGGTTATCCGGTTGCCGATGGACGGGGTTTTCTAGGCGGATGGTGGTTTCTTCCAGGACCGTGGCTTAGCCCGGGATTTGAGCGTAAGGGCATTCTTGACATGACCGCACGCCAACAGGTTATGCGGCATTTGATCGATATGTTCAACACCATGCTTTCAGATCTCGCCAGTGACGTTGCGAATGGGGTCATTTACGTTGACGTTCGACCCTTACTCACAGACAACCTGAACAACTATAAGGAAGACTGGGCGAATGAACTACACCCATCTCAAGAAGGTTTCAAACGTGTAGCGGCTCGGATCGCTGGTGCGATTCCATAGCGTCCGGTCCATGGTTAACGGCTCTCTACCTGCATTTGCAACGCACCGGTATAGCGTCGGCCGGGTTGAGTAACTATTTTTTTCCTGGCGGAGGTGTGCCCATGTTTCCAATGCCCGATCCCGATATTGAAAAACACAAGATTTGCGTTCCTGGTTTTGTTGTTCTACTGCCACGGACTGCAAGTGCATGGTCGGTTGTTGAAAAAATGACCGGTGCGGTGAGAACGGCAGCGCATCGCGAGATGGGTATTGACGGAGCTCGACCACTGGAAGAACCAAGGCAATGATCGACGCGCCAAGCGTGTCAGGGCGCTGCTGCCGACCCTTCGGACTCTTGTCTCAGACAAGCCCAGGGTCATGTGATCCTGCTAACTCGCGATGTGCTCCTCGCCGCGAGATGTAAGCGACGCGGCGTCTCGTTCAGGCTCCAATCTGCCGAAGACTCTCACTGGAATGCCGAGCCCGAGCGACCTGATTCCACCGCGTTGGAGCTCAGAAAGGAACTGGCGGAACTCAAGCGGCTCGATTCTACCTTTTGCTCAACAGTTTTGATCCCACCTTGATGCGGGCATGGGCGTGGCACTTGCTGCGAGCAACTCAGTTGACGCATCGGGAGAACAGCTCACCCGGGCGTCCATCGCGCCAACGGCGGCAAGCGCTCGGGCTCATCGACCTGCAGCAAGAACTCCGGCGGGCGTTGCTCCTTCGCATCTAGGGCTGCGCGATAGGCCTGAAGTAGGTAGGGCACCAAGGCCGCCCGCCGGGTGATGACGCGCGCGGACGTGCCACCCGTGTACTCGACGCGAACCAAGCGCTGTTGACTCGCGGTCAGCGCCTCATGCGGGACCAGACGCACTTTGACCTCTAACGTCCACCCCGCATCATCCTGCGAACCGAAGGGTGCGCGGTCAGGCAGCCGTATCGCCGCGCTGATGCGCCCGAGATTGAAGTCCAGAAAAGCCGAACGCAGCGTGCACCACGCGCGCAGGTGCCACCTCGGCCCGCCGTAAACGAGCGTGTGCGGATAGATGGTCCGCTTCCGCGGTTCTGGGTGCGACATCGACGCGTACGCAATCGTGACGCCCTGTCCGTGTGCGATCGCCTGGTGAAGCGGCCGAAACACCGACGGCTTCACCAAGTCGTCCTCAAGGCACACACGCTCGAAGGCCGCAGGAATGCCGGGATTGAAGGCGCTGTAGGAAGGTGCGCCGATAAGGTTCGCGTATTCGCCGAACTTGCCCTTGGTCAGGCGTGGCGCGAGGATTTCACTGGCGACGTAGGCGCGCGAGCCGACATCAAAGGAGACGTCGTGCGGCGCCGAATCCCGGTACGCCGCGAGATCCCGCGCTGCCTGGGACGCGTGCACCGTGAAGAACTCCCGCAACCGGCTGTTTGAGGCCCGCCCTTCCCACAAGAGCAGCGTCTCGATCGCTCTCTGGCGGGCTTCGGCGAGGTCGGTCTTGACCGGCATGAAGGATCCTCACATTTGCCTGCTATGATAGTATGCCGACTATGATAGTACGAAAGCGCGCACAAGGGCGCGTCACCCACGCATGATGGATCGCTCGCTGTTTGATCGACTACCGCTTGGTCTCTTTCGCCCCTTGGCGGCGGGCAGCACGGCCGAGCGTAACTGGCAGCTACTGGTAGCCCTGTTCGAGCAGGCATGGGCGCCCGGCGTGGCTGCCCCTGGCGAAGAGATCGAGAAGTCCCGCGTCGTCCGGCTGATCGAGAGTCAGTTCATTCTGATGGGCTCCGGCGCGAATGCCGAGGACGAATCGCCGGACACGCCGATCGCGATCCGCGCCAACAACGCCTACCTCTACCTGCGCGATGCGGGATGGCTGACCGAACGCCGCCGCGGGGTCCGGTTCATGGTGACGGTGCGCCCGGTCGTGGCGCAGTTCTTCGATGTATTGGCCGACTTCGCCGAGCGCGGCCCCGAGTTTCTGGGGAGCAAGGTGCAGTCCATCCAGGCCAACCTGCGGTTGGCCGTTGACAACACCGACGGCGGTGCGCTGCGGGAAGCGGCGCAGCAGTGCCAGCGCCTGATGAGCCATATCGCAAACACCGGCGTGCAGGTCTTCGACCTGATGGAGAAGCTGCAGAAGGTCGGATCCGTGCGCGAGTTCGTCCAAGGCTTCTTCGAGAATTACATCGAGAAGCTGTTCATCGCCGACTACCTGACGATCCGCACCGAGAACCATCCACTACGGCATCGGGCGCAGATCGTCAGCGATGCGACACACTGCGAGCACGTCGAGGCGCTTTCGGAGCCGCTGGTCGAGTGGTACACAGCGCGGCTCGCCGGCGGCGACGCTGATCGCGGCCGACGACTGTTCCAGCGCGACACCGCGACGCTCCGTCGGCTCTCGGACATCGAGGACCACCTTGCCCGCCTCGACGCCGAGATACGCAGCGCGAACCAGCGGGCACTGATCTACCTCGAATACAAGGTGCGGGCGCCGCGCTCGTTCGATCAGTTGCTGGTGCGCGCATGCCGTGGCGCTGCCGCCCTGACGGAAGACCACATCGGGCTTCCCGCCGCGGCACCGCTGGAGCCGCTCTCCGAACAATGGCTCGCACGCCGCCAAAGTCCGGCAGCGGCGGCCGTGGGTAGCGATCTGCGCCGCGAGCCGCCGACGATCGAGGCACGAGCGCTGGATGCCTTGCGCAAACAAATGGCCGCCAGCCGACGCGTCACGCCGCTCGCGGTGGCCACCTACGTCGCCCGGCACCTGGGTCGCCAGGAGACCACGTCTTCCGATGCGCTGACGGTCGATTCGGTTCTGGATCTGTGCTGCTACCAGCGACTGCTGCTGATTGCGTCGCGCCAGCAGGCCTCGAGCGACGACGCGCGCCATGACCCGTTCGCCACCATGGTGCCTGGCCTGAGGATCCGCTTCGGTGACGGTTTCACCGCCAACGCCCACATGCGGCATCGCCGCTTCCTCCTGCAGCGAGTACACCCGCGATGAGCAATCCCTGGGTTCGACTGGCCGAGCGCCACGGCGGCAGTGTCACCGTCGACGACCTGACGAAGGCCGCGCATCGGCTCAACACGATGCAGGTCATCTACGCGACGGACCACGGATGCCGCGCGAGCTACGACCTGATCACGACGTTCCTCGCGGAGTTTCGCCAGGTCTTCGAGCCGCTGGGCCGCGAGCTGCTGCACCGTCCGCACCATGGATACGTGATGTGCACGTCCGACCTGCGGATCGGGCCGCGGTTGGGGCTCACGGCGACCAGGATGGGCGTCGTCCTGCGACGTCTGTACGACGAGAAGATGACGAGGGCCGATATCGAAAGCGGCCAGGTCGTGGTCGACCTCGTCGAGCTTCAGCAGGCCTGGCAGGACTACCTGAGCATGGAATGGAATTTTCGTCAGGGGGATCTGGTGGACGTGCTGAAGACGCTCAGGAAGCACAGCATCGTGCTGCTGCGCGACACGAGCGACTTGGCGACGCCCTTTGAGGTGATCGTGCGATCCGCGATCGAGGACGTGTTCGGCGAGCGGGTGTTGCATAGCCTCGCAAGCTACGGCGACGACGCGGAGGACGAAGATGAAGCTGCTTGAGCGAATCACCATGCTGCAGTGGTTCCTGTATGAGCGCATGGACCTCGACATCGCGCGTAACACCGCGTTCCTCGGTCCCAACGGGACAGGCAAGACGGCACTGCTCGATGCGATCCAGACTGTGATGCTGGGCGCGGATCAGGGTCGGATGCGGTTCAACCCGCAGGCCGACGGCAAAAAGCGCGACCGCAACCTTCATTCCTACTGCCTGGGCGTCTACGACCAGCGCGCCGACGGTCGCTGCCGTGACGTGGCGACGACGTACATCTCGCTCGTGTTTCGGGATGACCGAACCGGGGAGCCGGTCAGTGCCGGCGTCGCGCTGTCGGCACGCCACGACTCGGCCGATGTTGTGTTCCATGGGCTGTTCATCCTGCCGGGCGTGGCACTGTCGAGCGATCACCTCGTCGAGAAGCACGGCGACGTCGACCACGTGATGCCGTGGCGTGAAGCACAGGTGGTGTTCCGCGACCTTGTGCGCGAGGCTGGTACCGATCGTCAGGCCATCGTGCTCCAGCACCGCGAAGAGTTCCTGCGGCGGCTGATCACGGACCACCTGGCCGGCAAGGACGATCACCCGAACGCAGCCTTGTTCCGCCACGCATTCCAGCAGAGCCTGCACCTGAAGGTGATGGATGACCTCAGCGCCGCGCTGCGCGACTATCTGATCGAACCGCAACCCACACGCATCCGCGAGTTCAAGGAGCGTGTCGAGCAGTTCAAGAAGATGCGTGATCTAGTCGACCGCATCCGGGCACAGATTGACTCCCTCGGAGAGGTGCGCAAGGAGTACGCCGAGGTGCGCAAGCACCGCATCCGCGACACCAATCTCGTCGCGCTGGCCTGCGTGTTGGCGGTCGAAGATGTCAACGATCGCCAATCGCAATGCGACGACGATATCGCGAAGACCAAGGGCGCCCTGAACCGTGTGAATGCGGAGGTAGAGCGCGCCAAGGTCGACAACGAGACCGCCAAGGCCGCTGAGCGCGCGGCCATCGAGGAGCGTGCGCGCGACCGGGAATACCAGGCGCACGTCGACAGCAGCCGGTCGCTGCACCAGCAAGAGGGGCTCGCTACGTCCAGTCAGGACGCGATGAAGCGCGAGTGCGACGGGATGTTTCGGGCTCTGGGCGTCGCAAGTAAGCTTCCCGGCATGCAGGGCGACGTGGCAGACCTGCAGAAGGCAGCAACGGCCGTGGGAGGCATTCAGGGCCAGCTCGACAGCAAGGCGCTTCCGGATGTGCCCGCGTTGACCCACCTGGCCGACGGTTTGGCCGGCATTGCCTCGCGGTTGCAGAAGCAGTTTGTCCAGGCAGAGCGCGATCACGACGCGGCGTTGCAGTTAGCGGCGCTCGCCAAGAAGGCGGCCGAGCGTGCCTCAAAGGGCCTGGGTGACCTATCGGAACCGGTGAAGCTGCTGCTCCTGCGGCTTGAAGACGCCGGCATCCCCGCCACACCTGTCTGCGACTTGGTGCGCGTGACCGACGAGCGCTGGCAGCCTGTGATTGAGGCGTACCTGGGCTCGAACATCCAGGCACTGCTGGTCGATCGCACCCGCGAGGTCGACGCGGTGAAAGTGTTCCGCAAGATGCGGCGCGACGAAAACACCTACGGCGCTCGCCTCGCGACGCCGTCGCGCATTCGCACCTGGCGCGCGCCTGGCACGGGCAAGTACGCGGCCGCGCTGATCGATGGCGACGACAGCGACGCCATCGCGTACCTGCAGGGCGAGTTGGGGCGCATCACGTGCGTCGAGACCGAACAGGAACTCCTGTCGGCCGAACGTGCGTTCACCGTGGACGGCATGATCGCGACGGGTGGTGGTATCGACCGGCGTCGCTTGCCCATGGAGCTGCGCATCGGCCGGCGCGATCAGGAGGAAGCGCGCGCGACGGCACAGCGCAAGCTCGAAGAGCAGCAGGCGGCGGTGGGCGACTCTGCCAGAGCGAAGAAGCAGGTCGACGACGCCCTCAAGCAGTTCGGTACCTACGCATCGGCTGAGGTGACCCTACAGCGGATCTCGACGCTGGTAAATGATCTGGCGAAACATCGCCAGCTGCTGCACGACATGCGCTACCAACAGCAGGCCAGCATGACCGGCAACCTCGCGGCGCTCGAGGAACGTGTACAGCAGACGGCGACGACCGCGGAAAAGGCGAACGCGCACTGGATTGCGCAGAGCAAGGAATCGGCGAAGCTCGAAAGCGCGTTGCAACGCTTTGAGGGGGACCGCGAGCGTATCCGGCGTGAAGCCGAGGACGCCTATGCGGCTGAGCGCAACGCCAAGGCGCAGCCGCTCTATGACCCCAATGAAGTCGAGCGCCAACGGATGCGCGTGGAGGCCGACGCGGACATGCCGACGTCTGACCGGATCGACAAGTGTCGCCGCGAGGCCCGCAGCGCCGGCGGTCGCGCCCGGGAGTACGAACTGGAGGCCGGCGAACGACTGACCCGCTATCACCTCGAGTTCAACGTCAACACGGACACCCCGTCCGACTGGCTGGGACGAGCCAAGATGGTCGAGGCCGAGTACACGCGCTTGGAGACGTTCACGCTCGCGGAGAAGAAGGCGGAGTCCGACAACGCGCTCAAAGCTGCTGAGCAGGTGTTCCGCACCGACGTCGTGCACTCGCTGCTGACCGGATTCGACCGGATCAGTGACCAGATCAAAGTGCTCAACATGGTGCTGAAGAAGGCACCTGAGTTCTCGAACCGCGAACGCTACGGGTTCCGGAGCGATGTGATTGACGCGCACCGGCAGCTCTACAACTTCCTCCAGCAGGCACGTGACTTCGGCGCGGAGGATTCGCTCTGGGGTGAAGCGGCGCGAATGCCAGCCGAGTTCCGCGAACTTATGGAGTCGGACGCAACCAGCCCGCTGCTGGCGGATACCAGTCCGTTGTTCGACCCACGCCGCTTCTTCGCCTTCGACATCGACATCCTGCGCAACGGCGAGAAGATTGGTGTGTTGAGCAAGCGCTTCGGCCCGGGTTCCGGTGGCGAGCATCGCACGCCGCTTTACGTGATCTTCGGCGCGGCGCTGGCCGCCGCTTACGGGAACCTTCACGGCAACAACGCTGGCGGCGGCCTGATGCTGCTCGATGAGGCGTTCGACAAGATGGATGAGCAGAACGTCCGCGCCGTGGCCGAGTACCTCAACGCGCTCGGACTCCAGCTTCTGATGGCGGGGCCCGAGACCGATCAACCCAAGCTCAGCTCATTCCTGCACAGCTACTACGACCTAGCGCGGCATGGCTCGCGCACCGTCCAGATGGTCTACACGCAGGTGATGGCCGAGGCACGAGAGCTGCTGGCCAGCGACAACCCGATGCTGCATCCGGAGCTGCTCGAACGCGAAATTGCGCGGCTGCAGGCGCAGGAAGCCACAGCGTGACGATGGAGGCATCACTCCTCGAGCAATTGCTCGCGTCGGCCGAGCGCGCGCAGGGGCGTGGCAGTCGCTACGTGGCGAGGATCCGCCTGAAGGGCGACCCCGGCTATGCGGGGCTGGGATTTGATGCGCGAGAGGCCTTACATGCGCAGATGCGGATCGCAGAACGGCGTGGTGCAGTTACTCTGACCTGGAGTCGCTTCGGCGGCGAAGATCGTCGTCTCGACGCCGTGGTGCTCGCGGATATCGAGGCGCTGGCCTCGGTTCTCGGACGACGCTCGCTTTCGGGCGCCGTCCGCGTGGCATCGGACGCGTTTGCGCCTTGGGTGGAACGTGTGCCGGCGTTGGCCTCGGTGCTGGCGGCCTGGAAAGCCGCAAAGCGCGTCCGAGGTCATGGACCAGAGAAGCACGCCGACTTCGTTGACGCAGCTCGCGTCGTCGCGCATATGCAGTCGCGCATCGAGGACGCCGTCGTTCGCGCGGTGAGCATCGACCTCTTCGGTGACTCGAAGCGAATCGAGGAGATCGTGCCCCTCCTAGACGCGTTGACCGCGGAGTCCATCGCCGCAGCGGCGTCGCACTGGGAGGACGTGCTTGCGAATCTGGGCTTGCGCAAGGCGCCCTCGCCTTTCCTGCTCGCCGGCCGGGGGCGCGTTCACCTCATCGAGTCCGGGTGGCGAGATCTCGCGTACGAATACCTTGCGGTCAGCCCGACCCAGGTCGATGGGTTCGAGGGGATGATCGAGTGGGTGTTGCTGGTCGAGAATCTGACGACTTTCGATCTATGCGCCAAGGCGCGGCCTGATCGGGAAGGCGGTTTGGTCCTGTACACGGCGGGGATGCCCTCGCCTTCGTGGCGGCGCGCATGCGAGGCCGTATTGTCTGGACTCGGAGAGCACATTCCTGTTTACCACTGGGGCGACATCGATGTGGGTGGCTTTCGGATCGCCGCCAGCGTCGCCCGGGCTATCTACCCGCGCACTCTGAGGCCGTGGCTGATGGACTCACGGTCGCTGCGCGACATCGCTCGCACCTCGCCGGCGTCCCTTACGGAGAGGCGCAAGATGGCGCGCAGTGCCGGTCGCGCCGGTTGGCCGGTGCTGGCCGAGCATCTCGCTTCGCCTGCAAGCGTGCTCCTTGAGCAGGAAGCCGTTCCCGTCTGCTTTCCTGCGGTCGCGTTGCCCTCCTGAATGGAGATGGGCTGACCTCCGATTGCGGTTAGCCAAAACGGCCTGACGCGGCCTCGGGGTTCTACCTGGACCAACGAATGGAGCTGGCAGGCGGAGGGGCCGATGGGGTCTGTCGCGCGCATGTACCGCGACAGGCGAGTTGTAGTGGGCAGGAAAGCCCTTTTTCAACAGCCTGTTAGATAGATCTCTACACCGTGACTGAGCGCGCCTGGCGGACGTTCCGAGCGCGTTCTCAGTCCCATATTTAACTAGACAGTCCCATCTTTAAGCGGATTTCACACCCGGCTACCGGCTGCTTTCCCGGCATCTCGTCACGCGGCCGCTCGCGGTCAAATCAAACGCAGTCAGATCGAGAGCACCGGTTTCGCGCATCTGGCCGTTCAATGTCATCGGCGTTGACGTAGACGCCGATCCACTCTGGCCGCAGCTCGTCTTGGATGGTGCTCTTCCCCGAGCCATTCGGCCCGGCAAACACGCGAAGTCTAGGTTGCGCCGGTGCTGCCGGTTCTGTCACCGGCTGGGTGCCTTCTTGCTTGGACCGATTTTTCGTCTGAGAACAGTGCCCACACGCATTGGCGTGCTGGCCGGCAGATTCTTGATGACGACAGTGTCCTGGCCTCCCGCCTTCCGCAACACAAGCTGGCCGGTTGCCGATTTCATCACCAGCGGGGTGGATCCGTTGGACGTGGCTCGCAGGTGAGCCGCTTTGCCGGCTTTCGCGGCCAGCTGCGGAATCTGCGATTCCGCTGTCCGCATTGCGTCTTCGTCGAGTCTGGTAATACGGCCCATGATTACCCATCCTGATTCAAACGGTTGCCGACCATTCTGCTACGGAACCGACATGGACGCACGATCCCAAGGGGGTGTCGAACCTACCTTGGCGCCGACGGCACCCGGAACTCGGTCCCCATGGCACGCGCTCGAAGGCGATCCAGAACACGGAGGCGCTTTCCATACTGGTGATGATCGTCAATCTGATCAAGGAATCTTCGCGTCTGCCACGGCCAAATGATTCCGGCGTGGCGCGGGTGATCGGGGCGGGGGTGAAGCAGGCGCGCATCGGACAGGAACAGTTGGTGAGTACCTGGATACAGGATGGTTTGCCAATACCGAATTTCGCTCACTGCGGCTCTTTCCAAACCGGTGTTCGGCTCCTCCGGAAATACATGAAAGGCAACCGGTGCGTCGAGCCCGGGACACGAAGGCACGCCTTGGCCAAATGGCACGCCCACAAACGCAGCGTGTTGCCCGCGAAACTCGAATACAAGCAGAACCTCATCACCTCGCGCCAGGTCTGGCCGAGGCCACCCAACGCTGAAGTTTGCGTGCCGCTCCGTATCCAAGCCAAAGATCGTTCGGCTGCGCAGGATTCTCACCGCGCTGTGGAACGTGGTCAGGTGTAAGAGCCGAGAGAAACAGCTCTGTAGATGGCCTGGGAGCGGCTTACAGTAGATTCTGCGTCCGGTTTCGCTCTCAACCGCCCCGGCTTTCGTGGAGGCCGTTTGGATTAAGTCATGCCTCATTCTTCGCCTGCAAGATCACCCGACGCCGCCAATGAAAAAAAGCTCTAAACTTCACCGTTGCGAACTGAAATCCGATAAATCTACATGCGCTCGAAGGGCGCCTGCCTGCTCAAATCGACTAGCATTCTGAGCGATCACCGACAATGCACGGACTTCGTTCAAGCGCCTACTTTCATTCAGGCTTTTCCTACCAATGTAACTATGAATCCACAACCCCACCGAAGCCACCCCTGTTCGCGCGACAATCTCTTCAGCCTTTGGCCAAACACCTCGATTCAACGCAGCAACTTCAAGGATCTGATAAATACTCTCAGCCAGATCAGGCGCTGAAACACTGAACACCATGGATCGAAATCCACCACCACTCTGGTCGACTTCAATGTCAAGCCAATAGGTTGCGCTTCCTCTGTAGTGAATTTCACACAAAAGCGCACTGCGGAGCCTCTTATTTTTACGGCCAAGATAGCAGAAACCCGGGGGCTTCTTGGCACCGCTCACTTTGGTTGGGAAGTGCCATACCGGAAGACCACCAACAACGAGCCTGGGTTTCGGGTGGGGAACACATTTCCAATGCTCAATTTCTCCGTCCGCTCTTAGCCGATCCAACATATCCACCACTTCTACAAAACGGAGACTGGCGTCGCGTCGATCCTGTGAATAGGTAGCAGGACCTGAACTGGATTCGCCGTACCACTCCGTTCCAGCAGCGACACTGGTCAAGCAGCGCTCCTGACGATCAACAGATGCCCCGGCATAGATAAAGCTCTCTAGTTTCTCCTCTTTCTTGAGGCTTGGTAGATTGCACCACTGCATCGAAGGTAGAGAGAAAGTCGTTGATGCAGCGTATGCGGAAGGGTCTTCCATTGAGTTCGCATTGATGAAACCGTCGATGTCAGCGCTGGGTTCAGTCCCTCTTTTTGAATATGGCTTTGGTTTTTCTACGGGTGTCTGGATAACGCCTTTTTCGCCGCTATTCGTGCGCTGATAGACCGTTTCTATATCAACCGGCCAATTCATGCTACTTATCTGCAGCGCAAGGAATTTTCGCGGATCGCTATCAAGCCAAATCCCCCGGACTTGCAGCTTGAGTTTTGAGATATTGAAGGGCATAGGCACCTTCATGTAGCCAGGACCATCGCTCTCCAAGAACGTTGTGTAGATTCCATTTGCACCTTCCCTGCCCGCGTCGCTGAGGCAGAGATTCGCGAGCACATGTGCGAACTTGTCCTGCGTTTTTGTACGCAGAACGATCTGCCAACGTCCGTCGGCTCTCACTCCGGTGTTGGTGGGCTCGATGACTCGGGACTTTGTGATCTCCCAGGGACCAGAGGTCAATGCAATCGCAGCTCCCGAAAAGGGCGCATACATCGTGCGGAACACCTCGTGGCAAGGCAACACCAAAGTTGTGTCACTGGACGCAACAACGACTGCATGGCTCCTCAAGCAGCCAGCCAGATCGTAATCTCTGCGGTTGATGACCCGGTAGGGATACGTCCACCACTTCGGTTTCCTAGCGAGTTCATCCATGACGCCGAGTGTTTCCAACCGAACAGCTAGGTCATTGATCTGCATTGTTTCAAGTGGCAAGCTCGCAACTTCCACTCCGTCCCTGAAAACAGTACCAAGTACAAGACGTGGGATGTACCCGGTGAATAGTCGGATCGCTCGAGTTTGAGTGCTAGATGCAGCGACCTGTCTTAAATCAAGGCTACGAACATCGTCTAAGGAAACGTCAAGAAGACTGACGAAAACGGTGACACTCGGGGTCGCAGTGCCCCTGTGAGGAAGGAAGTACCGATCCACCCAGCGGATCCACCAAAGTCGGCCGTCCCTGGGAAACTCCTCCAAACGATCAACACCTTGCGACACGAGCCGGACCCCAAGCTATAGACAGTCCAGCCGACTATGCCAGTTCGCTATTTTGTTGTGTAGTCCGGTTTATTGATGGAACTCACACCCGCCACCGACCAAAGCCACACCCGACGCCGTATGGTGCGGCGCGCGGTAGGCGGGCACGCGCCAACGATAGGCATCGATTCCACCATGACTGATGGAACGCACCGCCGCTGCTTCAAGAGCCTGCGATTCATCCAACAAGGGCAACAGACTAGGCAAGCGTTGCGCAAGCATGGATTTTCCGCTACCCGGTGGACCACTCATCAGGAGGTTATGACCACCTGCAGCCGCCACTTCCAACGCACGTCTTGCGGCCACCTGCCCACGCACATCGGCGAGATCCGGCATGGCCCCAAGGGTTCCGCGGTCCTGATCAATCGGCTCGGAGCGCGGCAAGCATGTCTCGCCACGCAAAAAGGCGCACACCTCCAGCAGGGTGCTCGCCGTGCGCGCCTCTGCAGTCGCCGCCAGTGCCGCTTCATCGGCGTTTCCGCTCGGCAAAACCATGCCCCGACCTTGCTGTCCGGCAGCGATCACCGCAGGCAAGGCGCCGTGCACGGCGCGTAGCTCGCCAGTCAACGCCAACTCACCGAGAAACTCATGGCTCGCCAGCACATCGCTGGGTAACTGTCCCGAGGCCGCGAGAATACCCAGCGCGATCGGCAGGTCGAAGCGGCCACCGTCCTTGGGCAAGTCGGCGGGTGCCAAATTTACCGTGATGCGTCGCTGCGGCATGTCGAAGTGCGCGCAAAGTAGTGCGGCGCGCACGCGATCTTTGCTCTCTTTGACGGCCGTTTCCGGCAAGCCCACGATGGACATTCCTGGCAATCCGCCGGAAAGATGGACTTCCACCTGCACTGGCGGTGCGGAGACGCCGTACTGGGCACGGCTATGCACGACTGCCAGTGACATGATTCGCCACTCAGTTGCGAGTGTCGCTGCCCGGCGCGCGCGGCAGCGCGACATCCAGACGGGACTCCAGATCCATCAGCACGCGTTCCAGCAGGGCGAGCTTCTCGCGAGTGCGCAACAACACCGCGCGCTGCACGTCGAATTCCTCACGCGTCACCAGATCGAGCTTGGCGAATCCGGCCTGCAGCGCAGCCTTCATGTTCTTTTCAACATCAACTCGGGCTTGATCCATGCCTGGCGGCAGCAGATCGGTCAGCCGTTGTGCCAGATCATCCAGTGACTTCATGCCAATCATGTGTAGGGTCCAAAGTGCGGGTGTGAAGCCAGTCTAACGAGGCAAACTGCGCGACGCTGTCAGTCGCAGGCGGGGATGCAGGTAGGAATTTTCCTACATCCTGCCCTGCACTGCCTCTCCTTGCCGCTATGCTTGTGTCTCCCTGCTGGAGTCACTCGCATGAAAATGGTCACTGCCATCATCAAGCCTTTCAAGCTCGACGACGTTCGTGAAGCCTTGTCGGAGATCGGCGTCAGTGGCGTGACGGTCGGTGAGGTCAAAGGCTTCGGGCGACAGAAAGGCCATACCGAGCTGTACCGTGGTGCCGAATACGTGGTCGACTTCCTGCCCAAAGTGCGGATTGAAGTCGCCGTCGGTGAAGAGATGCTGGATCGCGTGCTGGAAGCCATCCGCAACGCAGCCAACAGCGGCAAGATCGGTGACGGCAAAATTTTCGTACACACTTTGGATCAGGTCATCCGCATCCGCACCGGTGAAACAGGTCCGGACGCGCTGTAAGCAGCGTTCAGTGGTTGCTCTCGGTGCGTTGCAGAACCGCCTCTGCCATCTCGATGGCGCGGTCAAAATTGCCCGCAAAGCCGACGAAGTTGGGGTGTTTCCCGAAGTCCATGCCACGCAAGACTTCTCGCGGCTGATCCTGCATGCCGGACAGAATCACGGCAGTGCCCTGCGCCTGACAGCGATCCAGAAAATCCTCCAGCGCCGTCACGCCTGAGGCATCAATCAAGGGCACCTGCCCCATACGCAGGATGAACACGCGCGGTGCTTCGCGCTGTTGATCCAGCACGGCATCCAGACGGTTGGCGACCGCAAAGAACAATGGTCCGTAAAAGCGATAGGCGTCGGTGTGTGGCGGCAGCTTGGCGCGTTGATCTGGGTCATCGCCAGTTTCGTCGCCTCCCTGCACAGGAAGATCGACGTGACTCTGGATCGCAACGACCTCGCTCATGCGGTGCATGAACAGGAATGCTGCCAGTACGATGCCCGCTTCGATGGCGACTGTGAGGTCAAACGCCACCGTCAACACGAAGGTCACCAGCAAGACAATGCGATCACCAGCGGGCGCGCGCATCAAATGGCGGAAACGATGAATTTCACTCATGTTCCAAGCCACCATCAGTAGCACTGCCGCGAGCGCGGGCAATGGTACGTAGCGCATCAAGGGTGCGAGCAGCAGCATGAAAGCCAATAGGATGACCGCATGCAGCATGCCAGCCACGGGCGTTCTGGCACCGGCGCGGATATTCGTCGCCGTGCGTGCAAGCGCCCCCGTTGCAGGCAGACCGCCGATCAATGCCGATGCGGTATTGGCGATCCCCTGCGCCACCAACTCCACATTGGAACGATGACGACCACCCGTCATGCCATCGGCGACGACAGCGGAAAGCAGCGACTCGACGCCCGCCAAAAATGCAATGGTCAAGGCTGAAGGCAGCAATTCCGCAGTGCGCTCAAAGGGGATGTCTGGAAACGCCAGCGCCGGCAATGCGGATGGCAATTCCCCGAAGGTGCTGCCAATTGTTGCCACCGGCAGCCACAGGCCCAGCAATCCCCCGACGACGACGACCAACAACAACGAAGGCCATGCCGGTCGATAACGCTTCAGCGCGACAATCAGCACCAGACCGAGCAAGGTCATGAACGCAGCCCAAGGATTGAGACCCGTGGCGTGTCCGGCATACGCCTGCCATCGTTCAATGAACTCCGCGGGTACCTGCGCAATCGGCAAGCCCAGAGCGTCCTTGATCTGACTGCTGAAGATGGAAACGGCAATTCCAGCGGTAAAGCCGGTGATCACAGGCTGCGGCATGTAGCGCATCAACGCCCCGATGCGCAAAAAGCCGGCAGCGATCAGGATCAATCCGGCAAGCAGCGTGCAAAGAATGAGGCCCTCGTATCCGAAACGATCAATGACGTTGAAAACCACCGGGATGAAGGCCGCCGTGGGGCCCCCAATCTGGACTCGGGAGCCGCCAAGAGCGGAGACCAGAAATCCCGCAACGATCGCTGTGTGCAAGCCACGCTCCGGCGTCGTTCCTGAAGCAATCGCCAGTGCCATCGCCAAGGGCAAGGCGACAACTGCAACGGTCAATCCCGCAATCAGATCCGCACGGAATCCCTGCAAACCGTAGCCGCGGCGGAGCACGCTGAAAAGTTTTGGCGTGAACTCGCGCAGGATCGGAGACATGCCGGTCAGTGCACATCCAGGGAATAAATACCCGACCGCAACCACCAGCGCGCAACAACCGCATCCCAGCGCCAGATCTGCCGGTCCATCACCACGCGCTCGGTCTGCGTGTGTTTGTTGACCAGCCGAATTTCGACCAACTGCGCCAACTCGTTCTCGCCAAGCGGCTCGCTGCCTTTGACGTTGTAGCCCGCGACTTGCCATTGCGCATAGCGACCACGCTCGACTGCGCTCAGCGGATGTGCAGTGCGCCATTCCGGGTCAGTGAACTCCATCGCTACATCGACACCCTCCCAACGCACCGCGCTGGCATAGTGAAACAAGGTGGTGTCGAGCACCTGCTTCTGCGAGCCGGTGCTGGCGCAGGCGGAGAGCAACACGGCGAGGATGGCGGCGAAGAAAAGGCGTGTTCTGTTCATGTCCGCATGATGCGCCAAAGGGATTTCTGCAGGGAAGAGGCAGCGCATGCCCAAGCCACGCGCATGTCGTGAGCCTGTCGCACCACGCTGCTAAACTTGGCGTTTTCCACTGGTGGGCAGGGCGCCCGCAGTGGGCATTCGGATTCGGATGATCGGGCTGGAGGCCCTGTCGTCGATTCTTTCAGCGTGGGGGAACACATGTCACTCGTCCGACTTGGCGCGCTTGCGCTGTGCTTTGCTTTTTCTGTTTCCGCGCAGGCGCAGTTCATCGCCCTGGATGGTTCGGGCAATCCCGAGAATTTCGACACGCTGGCGAGCAGCGGTACCAGTACGGTATTGCCCAGTGGCTGGTATTTGTCCGAATTGGACGACAACGCGAACACCAGCTACACGGCTGGTGACGGCACAACGCCATCCGGTGACACCTACAGCTTTGGCGCCACCGGAAGCAGCGAACGCGCGCTCGGCGGACTGATGTCAGGCAGTCTCGTGCCAATCTTCGGTGCACGCATTCAGAACACCAGCGGCAGCAGCTTTTCGGACCTTCCGTTGCAATATGTCGGTGAGCAATGGCGACTTGGAACTGCCGGGCGGCAGGATCGGCTTGACTTTCAGTACAGTCTGAATGCGGCCAGCGTGGCCGATGCGGCGGCAACTTGGATTGATGCCAATTCGCTGGATTTTGTTGCCCCCGTTTCTGCCGGGGCACTTGGCGCCTTGAATGGCAACGCGCCCGCGAATCGACTTGCCATTAGTGGCACGCTCACCGGAATCAACCTGGCTCCCGGCGCAACACTTTGGATTCGATGGCTGGATTTTGCTGCCACCAGCGCCGATGACGGCCTCGCCATCGACGACCTGAGCTTCGGAACCCCCGTCGATCTGCCACCCGCGTTGACGTCGACTGCGCCACTTGATGATGCGATCAATGTCCCGGTTGACCAAGCCGTGCGTCTGACCTTCAGCGAAGCGGTGGACATTGCTGATGGCACGCTCAGCTTTGTCTGCAACGGCCAACCGGTGTCGCACACACGCTCTGCCGGACCGGTCGAGTACCTGTTGACGCCGACCAGTCTGCTGCCGTTCAGCGCAAGCTGCGAGGTCGCCATTCCTGCAGCAGCGGTCACTGACCGTGATGGCGCCAGCGACAGCTTGTCCGAAGCGGTCGCACTGAACTTCATCACCACGGCTGACCTTCCACCCAGCGTTGTCTCGACCTCACCTGCCGACGGCGCACAGAACGCACCCGCAGTGGGCAGTATCGAAGTGCGTTTCAGCGAAGCGGTCAGCCTCGGCTCCACCGCTTTCAGCCTGTCCTGTGCGGAAAGCGGCAGCGTCGCGCTCAGCTTCCCATCCTCGGGAACGGTGATCAACGCCACGCCCGCCGCGCCGCTGAGCAATGGCGAACTATGCAGCTTCAGCGTGCACGCGGCGCAAGTGAGCGATGCCAGTCTGCAGACCATGCTGACCGACCTGAGCATCAGTTTCCGCATCGCTGCCGGTGCGAGCGGCTATTACGCACAGGTCAACACCAGCAGCCCCTCGCAACTGCGCTGCTCATTGCACGAGATTATCGACGATCACACCGTGCGCCCCTACGAATGGGTGGTACTCGAAGAAGCCGACGCCGCCCCCGACGACGTGTGTGCCGCTGGCACAGCCAGCGGTCAGAACTACATTCTGGATATCTACCGCAACCGTTGTTACGCCAAGCCCAGTCAGCGCTCGGGGGCGACCGGTCCGAACAACTACAATCGCGAACACACCTGGCCCAAGTCACTCGGCTTCCCAAACGAATCCAGCCCGCCGCATACCGACACCCACATGCTTCATCTGTCGGCCTCGGACTACAACTCGGATCGTGGCAACAAGCCATTCGACAACTGCACAAGCAACTGCACTGCGCTGCCAACCGACAGCAATGATGGCCGTAGCGGCACCAATTTCGTGGCAGGTTCCGATGGCAACGCAGGCACCTTCGAAGTATGGGACGGCATGAAGGGCAACATGGCGCGTGCGGTGTTCTACCTTGCCATTCGCTATGAGGGCGACGCTCACAGCAATGGCACGCCCGAACCCGATCTCGAACTCACCGACAACCGCGCCTGGATGACCGCCTCCGGCGCCAACGGCAAGTTTTACATGGGTGTGCTGACCACCCTGATGGCTTGGCATGCGGCGGACCCGGTGGACGCCCGCGAACTGGAGCGCAACGAAGTGGTCTTCGGCATTCAAGGCAATCGCAATCCGTTCGTCGATCACCCGGAGTGGGCCTCGCTGGACCTGTTCACTTCCTCCCAGCCAACCACCTGCGAGTTGAATACCACCCTGCCGCCCGAGGTGTTCCAGAACGGCTTCGAATAAACCGGTGCAGTGCGGCCGGGTGAGTTTCGCCCGGTCGTCACTTCGGCATTTGCTAAAGTACTGAACTTGAATCACGGCAGCACTGGCGAACCATTGCCGCCCGCGAGGGTCTGCTCGCGCTCGGCTGGTTGATTGCCCCTACCTTGGACGGATCGCATGAACGTTCTGCTGCGCTTGCTGCTGCTGGTTTTTTTGAGTTTGTCATCGCAGGTGCGGGCGATCGATGAATCCGATCTGCTTCCGATTGATGCCGCCTTCCAAGTCAGCGCAACCGCACTGGATGCGCAGACCGTCGAAGTCCACTGGCAAATCGTCGAGGGCTACTACCTCTATCGTCATCGCATCGGCGTCGTGGTCGATGGCGACGGCAGCGCGGGCGAGTTGAGCCTACCGCCCGGCGAAGCCAAGCACGACGAGTTTTTCGGCGATGTCGAAACCTATCGGGGCCAGCTGACGGCGCAGCTCGACGGTGCTTCAGGCGATCCGCAAGGCCAACTCCGCTTGAAGGTCCGCTATCAGGGCTGTGCCGATATCGGTATCTGCTATCCCCCGCATCAGACGACTCTGACCGTCGCGCTGCCGACGGCCCCGCCAAGCACAGGTCTGCCACCCGCGCCAATGACGCCCGCAGGCCTGCCGTTTCTCGGCGCACCGCAGCCGGTTGCTCCTCTGCTGGGTGATGGCACAGCCGAAACCACGATGGCGCCACTGCCAGAGGATCAGGCGTTCACGTTCGAAGCCATCGCCACCGCCGCCGACGAACTGTTGATGCGCTTTACGCCAGCCAAAGGCTATTACCTGTATCAGGATCGCTCGTCCTTCCGCGTGCGTGACGACGCAGTTCAGACAGGCCAACCACAATGGCCGGTCGGCAGCACCCATCGCGATGAACATTTCGGTGATGTCATCGTCTATTTCAATGAGGTCGAAATTCCCCTGCCCTTGATTCGAAACGAGGGCGCAGCACGGCGTATCCGGTTGGAGGCGAATTTTCAGGGCTGCCAGACCGATGGCATTTGCTATCCGCCGATGACGCGGACCTTGGACATCGATCTCCCGGCGGGGCCTATTCGCGAGCGTCCACCCGCTTCTGCCAAAGCCGATGCCAAACGTGAAACAGGCCTGGATTTCGGTGCTTGGCTGCTCGCACTGCTGGGTGCCTTCGCCGGTGGCATCGTGCTCAACCTGATGCCCTGCGTCTTGCCGGTGCTGTCCTTCAAAGCGATCGGACTTGCCAAGAGTGGTGAGAGCCACGCCAAGGCGCGCGCCCACGCACTTTGGTACACCGCAGGCGTACTGGCGAGTTTCATCGGTGTCGGCCTGTTGGCGATTGGTTTACGTGCCGCAGGACAAGCCTTGGGTTGGGGCTTCCAACTGCAGCAACCAGTCTTCGTGGCGGCGGTGGTGTACGTCATGTTCGCGGTCGGACTGAGCCTTTCTGGCGTGGTCAGTTTCGGCGCGGGCTTGGCTGGAAGCGGGCAATCGCTGACGCAACGCAGTGGTCCGCTGGGTGATTTTTTTACCGGTGTGCTGGCGGTGGTGGTGGCCAGTCCCTGCACTGCACCGTTCATGGGGCCAGCGCTCGCGCTCGCGTTCGCTTCCTCGTCGCTGACCGCAATGAGTATTTTCATTGCCTTGGGCCTTGGACTTTCGCTGCCCTTCCTGCTGATCGGCTTCGTTCCCGCGCTGGCACAACGACTGCCAAAACCGGGCGCGTGGATGGACACGCTGAAGCAAATCCTGGCCTACCCGATGTATCTGACCGCGATCTGGTTGCTGTGGGTGTTGATCAACCAGCGTGGTGCGGATGCCGGTGGCCTGGTGCTGATTGGGCTGACCACGTTGGCGGCGGGTCTGTGGTGGTGGGAGCGCCAGCGCTTTGGCGAATCGTCTGCGCAAAAGATCGTCGCTCTGCTGCTGATCCTGATCTCGCTATTGCCACTGTGGCAAGTCTGGCGTCTGCCCGCGCTGCAGGCAGCGCAGGCGCAGACCGAGGCAATGGCCGACGCATATTCGGCTGAACGACTCGCTGCCTTGCGCGCGGAAAACAAGCCAGTCTTCGTCAACATGACCGCCGACTGGTGCGCCACATGCAAACTCAATGAGTCGCGCGTACTGGCACGCGACGCCTTTCAGCAAGCCCTCAAAGACACCGGAACCGCCTATTTGAAAGGCGACTGGACCAATGTCGACCCAGCGATCACCGCCTTTCTCGACGCTCACGGCGCGGTCGGTGTACCGCTGTATGTCATGTTTTGGCCGGGACAAAGCGAGGGCATCGTGCTACCAACGCTGCTGACCGAGAACACGGTGCTGGAAGCGCTTCGGGCCTCAACAGCAGGCAGTTCACCATGAGTCCAAAGAGCCTCCTGCTGATTCTGGCCTTGGCCCTCTTCGGTGGACTCGCAGGCCTTTGGGTCGGTGGCCTCGTGCATCAGCCTCAAGGTACGCCACCTCCGCCGGGCACGCCGATGTTGGCAGTGGGTGATAGCGCGAGCGACTTCCAATTGCCGGATCTTCAAGGGCAACCGCAAGCCTTCACGCAATGGCACGGAAAGCCCATCCTGCTGAATTTCTGGGCCACCTGGTGCCCACCTTGCATCGAAGAAATGCCGATGCTGGATGCGGCGCATCGCGCCGATGGCAGTGGCTTGACGGTGATTGGGGTGGCACTCGATGAGGGCGGCGAAGTTCAGAAATTTCTTGCCAAGAATCCCGTCCGCTACCCGATCCTGCTGGCCGGCGAGGGGGCGGAAGTCGATTTGTCGACCACCTACGGCAACGCGAAATCCGTGCTGCCGTATTCCGTGCTGATTGGCCGTGATGGCCAGATTCTTGCTCAAAAATTCGGCTTGCTACGCGAGCGCGACTTGGACGCTTGGCAAGCAATGATTCGCGAGTGAGGGCGCGCGTCGCGGAACGACCTGATCGACCTTGGGGCTTTGCGCAAGCTTGGAATGCCCTGTGTGACCGAGGGCACTCCAAGTTGCGATTTCAACCCGCGACCAATCAGTCAGTCAGCGTGTAGCTGCCGGTTTCACACAAATCGACCGCACCGCGTTCGACCACATCGCCGTCTTCAAAGACGAATCTCAGATCGTATTCACACTGCTCACGACCATCACCGATGGTGACGTTGACGGAATCACCCGATGCCAAGATGTCCAGTCCAAGGATGTCGTCCTCCCATTGCGCGACGTTGTAGGGCGAGGCGTAGAACTCGACCACCGCATAGCTGGACTCATTGTGCAGACTGAACTCCAGATCTTCGGCGAACACCGGAAACGCACACATCATCGCCACCAGCGAGCCCCACAAAGCACGCGGCACTACCCCCTTGCTGTTCCACATATGACCGTCTCCCTGCCCGACATGGGCAGGCAATAGTAGGCCCATCGTCCAGGTCATGCCGTCTCGGCTGGCGTGAAATTTGTTGCCGCATCGGGCAGAGTTCAGCCTTCAGGGATAGACGTTGGGTCACCGCAACTAGGCATTCGCTCTCTTCGTGGCATTGTGGAGAGCAATTCAAAGCAAGACTTGCGTTCGGCCACGCATCAACCATGTGCGATGAAAGCACTTTTTGGAGGGGGGAATATGCGCGGGGATTCTTTCAGTACCACCACGCAGCAATCCTGGGGCAGTCGCCTGATGCAGTCCTTGGGAGGCGTGCTGGTCGGCGGTGCGCTCGGCATTGGCGCAGTCGTTCTGTTGTTCTGGAATGAAGGTCGCGCCGTGGATCGCGCTGACACGCTCGCTCTCGGCGCTGAGCGTGTGATCGACATCACTGCCGACCACATCGATGCCAGCCACGAAGGCGCACTGGTACATGTCGGTGGAATCACGACGGTCAACGGCAGTCTGCGCGATCCGCTGTTCGGCATCGAACAGGCTGCCGTCCGCCTGCGGCGACAGGTTGAAATGTACCAATGGGTAGAAGAACGTGAATCCAAAACGCGCGAAAAACTCGGCGGCGGCACGGAAACGGTGACCACCTACCGCTACGAAAAGAAGTGGACGGATCGACTGCAGGATAGCGGCAACTTCCAGGAGTCTTCCTCACACCGCAATCCGCAGTCGATTCCGTTGGAAGCAGCAGACTGGACAGCGGATGCTGTTCACCTCGGTGTGTTCCGGTTGAACCCAGCGCAGATTGCCGAACTGGGGCCGAGCCAGACGCTGGCGCTGGCAGGCTTGTCTCTACCAGGTCAAGTCGTCGACAAGCCGGTGATCACGCGTGGCGACCATCTGTTTCTGGGCAAAACCCCTGACGAACCGCGCGTCGGCGATCTACGCGTACGTTTCGATTGGGTGGCGCCGGGTGAGGTCAGTGTCGTGGCAGCGCAACACGGGGACAGCTTTGCACCATTGATCACGCCCACCGGAGAACTCGCATTACTGGAGAACGCTCTGGTCAGCGCCGAAGCCATGTTCGCCAGCGCCAGGAGCAGCAACACGATGCGGACTTGGCTGTTGCGCGGGGTCGGCCTGCTGTTGCTGTTTATCGGCTGGAAGTTGGTACTGAATCCGCTGCGCACCTTTGCGGCAGTGGTGCCCATTTTTGCTCGCATCGTCGGCTTTGGCACCGGGATGGTCGCGATGGCATTGACCCTGGTGATTGGCCTGTCGACGATTGCACTCGCATGGATGGTGGCGCGGCCATTGCTATCGCTGGCACTTCTCGCCGTCGTTGTCGCCACACTGCTGTGGCTGATTCGGGGACGCAACGCAGGGCACGCGACACCCAGCGCCGTACCCCCTCCGCCGCCACCGGCTTGATTGCGTTAACCTCGCAGCGCAGCTGGACTCAATGCGCCGCGGGGTTGTCGACCAAAGTGCCCTTGTCGAGGTGCACGGTGCGTCGCGCGTAGTCGGCTGCCTTGGGATCGTGCGTGACCATGATGATGGTCTTGCCGAACTCGGCATTCAGTCGCTGCAACAGACGCAGCACTTCGTCGGCGGTTTTGCGATCCAGATCGCCGGTCGGCTCATCGCAGATCAGCAATTGCGGGTCAGACACCAACGCTCTCGCGATTGCCACGCGCTGCTGTTGCCCGCCGGAGAGTTCATTCGGCTTGTGTTTAGCGCGATCCGACAAGCCCACCAGATCCAGTGCAACCCGAGCACGATGCGCGCGCTCTGCTGCGCCCATGTCCGTCAACAGCAAGGGCAACTCGACGTTCTTTTGCGCGGTCAGCACTGGCATCAGGTTGTAGCTCTGAAAGATGAAACCAACCGTCTCGGCACGCCAACGCGCCAGTTCGTCCGCACCGAAATCGTCGATGCGCTGACCATCTACTTTTAGCACCCCATCGGTGGGTGAATCGATGCCACCAATCAGGTTCAACAAGGTTGTCTTGCCCGAACCCGAAGGCCCCATCAACGCGACAAAATCGCCCTGATCGATATCCAGATGGATATGGTGCAACACCTCAACGCGCTGTTTGCCGCGCACGTAGGTCTTGGTGAGATCGCGAATTTCCACCAGAACGGGCATGTCACTTGTCCACGCTGACGCGACTGCCATCGCGCAGCTTGGCCGCCGGTGTGAGAACGACCTGTGCACCCGCCGACACACCCGAAGAAACTAGTCGCTCGGCATCACGCTTGTCGCCCAGAGTCACCGCAACTTGCCGTACCACCTCGCCTTCCAGCACGAAGACATGCGATTCCTCGTCAGTCGTCACGACGGCGCGTTCGGGCAACCAAACACCCTGCACAGGCGCGG
Source organism: Lysobacterales bacterium (assembly GCA_016718605.1). Classification (GTDB taxonomy): domain Bacteria; phylum Pseudomonadota; class Gammaproteobacteria; order Xanthomonadales; family Xanthomonadaceae; genus Aquimonas. The sequence goes on from JADKCY010000002.1 coordinate 902,232, forward strand.
CCATCGGATCAGCGGCTTGCAGAAAGCTCACCCGCACGCCCATGTCCGGCACGATGCGGCTGTCTTTCTCGTCCAGCGCGATGCGCACTTTGACGGTCGCCTTGGTGCGATCCGCGGTGGGCACGATGGCAATCACCGAACCCGGAATCTTCCAATCCGGATAGGCATTCAGGACTGCCTGCACCGGCATACCCGGCTGAACACGTCCGATGTAGGCCTCGTTGACGTCCACGTTCACTTCCAGCGAATCCATATCCACCAGTGTGCCGATGCCGGTGCGAGTGAAGCCACCACCCGCCGACAGCGGCGAGACCATTTCGCCGGGCTGCGCCGCCTTGGCGATGATCACGCCATCAAACGGTGCGCGCACTTCGGTGTTCGCGACATTCAATTCAGCCACGGCAAGCTGATCACTCGCCACCTGCACAGACTTGCGCAAACTCAGCAAGCGCGCGGCACGGCTATCGCGATCTGCTTGGGCCGCATCCAATGCGCTCTGCGACGTCAGCTTGCGGTCGATCAGATCCTGTTGGCGACGCAGACTCAGCTCGGCGAGATGCAATTGGCTCTCGGCCTCGGCAAGCTGCGACTGTGAAGAGGCCAACTGCGAACGCACCAGAGCGCGCTGCGCTTCGGCATCGACCGGATCGAGACGCGCCAGCAAATCACCTGCTGCGACGCGCTGCCCCTCTTCGATATTCACCTCCAGAACCCGCCCGGTGATTTTCGACGACACGGTGGCAATGCGACGTGCCGTGACGAAACCCGAGGCGTCCAACAACGAGGTCGGACCACTTTGAGCGGCATCGACGGCCACGGCGGTTTCGACGACGATCGGACGCATGGCGCGCAGCCCGTAGAGTCCGCCCAGCAGCAGAATCAGGATCGCCGCCACCCAAGGCCAGCGACGCCTACGCGGAGCTTTCGCAGCACTGCGACGATCAATGCGCAGTTCTTTCAGCATGTCTTCGGGACGGCTCATGTTCGAATTCCAGAGTTCGCAAAAAAAGGCTCAACGCCCATAGCGTTGCCGCAGGAAGGTGAACGCCGCGCGCAGGCCTTGCGCCTCACCACCGGATGGACGGCCAGCGCGGTCGTTGTCGTTCCAACTGTAGACATCAACATGGGTCCATGCCTGTGCCTTGTCGACAAACCGTTCCAGATAAAGCGCGGCGGTAATGCAGCCGGCCATGCGCGACGCGCCGGCATTGGCCAGATCGGCCACGCTTGATTTGAGATAGCTGTGGTACGGCCCCCACAGTGGCATGCGCCACAGCGGATCGCGCTGCGCTTCACCGGCCGCAAGATAGGCGTTGGCGATGTCATCCCGGTTGCTGAACAGTGCTGGTAGATCCGGACCCAAGGCGATGCGCGCCGCGCCCGTCAGCGTGGCGAAATCCATCAGCAGATCGGGCTGCGCCTCTTGCGCGTAAGTCAGTGCATCACACAGCACGAGACGGCCTTCGGCATCCGTGTTGTCGATCTCCACCGTTACGCCCGCGCGAGTGACGATAACCTCGCCCGGCCGAAACGCATTCGGTCCCACGGCATTTTCGACGGCTGGCACCAGCAGTTGCAGACGCACCGCCAACTTGGCGCGCATCACCAGCTCGGCCAAGGCGATGGCATGCGCCGCGCCGCCCATGTCCTTCTTCATGTTACGCATGCCATCGGCGGGCTTCAGGTCCAGACCGCCGGTATCAAAGCAGACACCCTTACCAACGATGCACAGACGCGGATGCTCTGGCTCGCCCCAGTTCAGTTCGATCAAGCGCGGTGTGCGATGACTGGCGCGACCAACCGCATGGATAGTGGGAAAGTTCTGCGCCAGCAGTTGCTCGCCGATGATCGAACGGTGCTGCGCGCCGTACTGAGTCGCAAGCTGGGCGACCACCTCGTCAAGCTGCTCCGGTCCCATGTCTTCGGTTGGGGTGTTGACCAGATCACGTACCCGGCAGCTTGACTCCAGCAGTGCCAATGCGGCGCGCACCGCAGGCATGTCGCGTTCGATCACCAACTCGGCAGGCGCACGCGAGGACTGCCGATAGCGATTGAACTGGTAGCTGCCGAAGCCCCAGCCCAGCGCGGCCAGGGCGGGATTGATCGGGCTGCTGCGCCCGTCCAGTGCATACGTGCCCACCGGCAATCGCAGAGGTAAGGACGCCAATGCCCAGGGATCGTCGACCGCCTCGATCCCCACCACGACCGCAGCCAAGCTGCCGATCGCATCCGGCAGCAGCACGCACTGATCGGCTTTGCCTGCAAACCCCTGCGCTTGCAGCCAGTTGCACTGGGCTTCGGGCAGACGTTCGCGCAAAGCGGGCCAGTCATTGGCAGTGACAGCAATCAGGGGAACCGCGTGGGTGGCGTCAGTGGTCAGTCCATTCATGTCGGGGATTTCGCGGTGGGGCGGCTGTCCAGCCAGTCGGCCAGTTGCAGCAGCGAGGTGATGGTGATGTCGGGCGCGCATTCATGCGTCCATTGCTCATCACGCCGATTGATCCAGGCGCAATGCAGACCGGCCGCCCGTGCCCCCAGCACGTCCAGCTCGGGGTCGTCCCCCACATGCAGAACCTCATGTGGTGCGAGATCAAGCCGCGCACATGCAGCGAGAAAAATACTCGGATCGGGCTTGGCGCGACCAAACTCACGCGCCCCCAACGCAAACTCGAAATGCGTGGCCAAACCAATCCGCTGCAGATCGGCATTGCCGTTGGTCAAGGCTGCCAGGCGATGCTGCGCGCCCAGTCGATGCAAGCCATCCAGTGCATCCGGATACAGATCGACGCGATTGCGTTCAGCCATGAACACCTCAAACGCCTCCGATGCACCGGCCGGATCCTCACCACTGGCGCGCATCGCCTGTTGCAGTGAAAGGGTCCGCTGCGCGCAGTAGTCATGCGTCAGGTGAGGATGTGCATCCGCCACCGAGGCCCGCAGCGCGCGCATTTCGACAATCGGAAAGCGCTCTGCTGTCCGTGGACAATGCCGCAGCAACCACTCGTGCAACGCCTGCTCGGCCCGCTCGATCACCGGCCAGATCGGCCAGAGCGTGTCATCCAGGTCCAATGTGATCGCGCGAATCGGCGAGGAATTCATCCGCCAAGTATCGCGCAGTTCGTGTGCAGACTGTGCCAACACCATCGCGAGGCCAACAATCCCGACGACTTGACATGGGCGCGGCTACCAGAGCCTGATGACTGCGTTGCATGCTCGGTCACCGCGCACATCCCTCTTTGGCAGAACCATGAATCCCAAAACCCGTCCCGACGACAGTCCAACCGAGTGCGTCACGTCAGCAAGTGTCGATGACTGGTTCCGCGGTGTCTACGACGAACTGCATGCTGCCGCGCATCGCGTGCGCCTCAGCAAACATGGGGACACGCTAAACACCACCTTGCTGGTTCATGAGCTCTACTTGCGCCTCCGAAAGAGCGCCGACGAGGGATTTGCAGGCAAGGCGCAGTTTTTCGCCTACGCCGGTCGCGCCCTGCGCAGCATCATGATCGACCACGCGCGCCGCCGGATTGCCGAACGCGAAAGCAACGCCGGGATTGCCTTGCTGAACGATCTGCAGGACGCGGCGAACGAATCGTTCTCGCCTACGCGTGCCCTAGCCTTGGAAGAATCACTCAAGCTGCTTGAAGCAGACGACGCTCGCGCCGCCAAGGTTGTCGAACTGCACTTCTTTGCTGGCCTCACGCTGGTCGAATGCGCCACGCACTTGAATGTTAACGTGCGCACGGTGGATCGCGATTGGCGTTACGCCCGCGCGTTCCTTCAAAGTGCACTGGACGCCTGACAGCAGCGTTGTCCTTCCTGGTTTGATGAGTGTCGTGAAACGCGCCGCGAATTCGTCCTCAACGCACATCGAACCCTCCTGCGGTTGAACTCCCTTATGCCGTCGACGCCACCCCCGGAAAAGACACCACGCGAACTGTTCAATGCCGCCATGTCGCTGCCTGAAAGCGAACGCAGCGCCTGGCTTGAAGGCCAGTTGATCAGTGATGCCTTGCGCCAGCGTGTACAAATGCTGCTGCGAGCGGAAGCGGCGTCAAACAGCCCGCTGGACAAGCCATTTCCCATGCAATTCGGCGCGTTGGGAATTGGAGATGGGGTGTCGCCTAGCCATGTGTGGACAGGAACACAGGTCGGTCCTTATGCCCTCGGGCGCCTGATTGGCCAGGGCGGCATGGCGAGCGTCTACGAGGCGAGTCGCGTGGATGCCGACTTCCAGCAGCGGGTGGCACTGAAGGTGCTGCGTCGAAACTTGCATACCGAGATGGAATTGCGCCTGTTTCAGCGCGAGCGTCAGGCTCTCGCCGCCCTCGAGCATCCGAATATTGCGCGCCTGCTGGATGGTGGCATCACCCAGCACAAGGTGCCTTTTCTGGTTATGGAATTCGTCGACGGCGTCGACTTGATGACGTACTCGCAGCAGCGCTCCCTCGACCCGCGCGAGCGAATCGCGCTGTTTGTGCAAGTCTGCGACGCCGTCAACGCCGCGCATCATGCTTTGATTGTCCATCGCGATATCAAACCGTCGAACATTCTGGTCACTGCTGAAGGCGTCGCAAAATTGCTGGATTTTGGCATTGCCAAAATTCTCAGTGACGAAGCGCCTTCGCTGACGACATTTGCCCCAATGACACCGGAATATGCCGCGCCAGAGCAGTTTGATGGTCGCCGCATCACCACGGCCACCGACGTGTATGGACTGGGCGTCGTCCTGTACGAACTACTGTTGGGCATGCGTCCCGGAACGGACGGTACAACGCGCGCTTCAGACAGCGCGTCGCAGACGAATGGCACCGTCCGAAGCCGACAGGAACTTCGGCGCTTCTTGCGTGGCGACGTGGACAACATCCTGCGCCGTGCGCTCGCTCGCGAACCCAGCGAACGCTACCCGTCCGCAGGTGACCTGGCAGCGGACATCCGCCGCTTTCTGGCTGGACAGCCTGTGCATGCGCACCCGCCAAGCCGGTGGTATCGCGGCAAGAAGTTTGTACGACGCCATCGGTTTGCCGTTGTCGCATTAACCCTGGCTTTTGCCACCGCATTGCTCAGCGCACAGATCGCTTGGCAACAAGCGCAGATTGCCCGCAAGGCATTGCGTCAGTCTGAAGCTCGCACCGAAGAGGCGCGGCAGCAGACGCGCATTGCAAACGAGGCATTGCAGGAATCTTTTGCAGTGCAGGAGTTCTTCTACGACATCTTTCGCAGCGTGAATCCAGGCGCAGCTTTGGACGCACCGGACACGCTGCGCGCGGTCATGGCACAGGCCGAGTCGCGTGTAGAGAATGACCTGGCCTCCGAGCCCGCAGTGCAGATCGAGCTTTTCGGGTTCCTGAGGCAGATCCACGAACAGTTCGGTGAAAATCCGCGCGCCCTTGAGTTGAGTGAAAAGCAACTTGCGTTAGCCTTGGCCCATTTTGGCGCACACCACGAAAAGACCGCTGCAGCACAGTTTCAACAGGCACGATTGCGACTGTTTGCTGGCGACGATCAGGGCTTTGAGCAGGTGCAGTCCGCCCTGGATGTGCTTGCGAGCGTCGCCCCGGACAGCCTGAACTTCGCCGTTGGGCTAGTCACCTTTGCCAGTTTCCAAAGTGAACGTGGGCGAATCGAGGATGCCCTCGGCAGCCTGCAACAAGCTGCCCCGTTACTGGAAAAGTTGTGCGCAGATGGGCTGAAAAATGCCTGCGAAGAAAACGTCACGCTACTCAGTCATTTGGGCATTGCGCTCTACCAGCGTCGCGACTACCGCAAAGCGGTGTCGACGTTTTCGCAAGGGGTGGATCAAGCCCGCATTGTCTATGGCGAAAGCCATGCGTTCACCTTGCGGCTACGCGCCAACTTGGCCACCAGTCAGGTACAGGTCGACCCGACAGCAGCCCTGATCACCTTGGAGCAAGTGATCGCGCAGACCTTGCAATTGCCCGAGGTTGCCATCGATACCATCCCCGGACAACTCAACGGCCGTGCTCTTGCGCTTGTGCGTCTGGGCAGAGGCCTTGATGCCGCGGAGGCATTCCGCAACGCGTTGCAGAAAATCGACGCCTCGCAATCGCACGGCCCACAGCAGAGGATATTCACCCTCAATCTGGTTGACCAACTGATCGCACTCGGTCGAGTCGATGAAGCCCGCCAAGCGTTGCAATCCGTGCAAGCCCTGCTGTCAAGCACGGAAGTGGACTTCATTCACCAAGCGCGTGCAGCCGAGTTCCGGGCGCGACTGTCTGCCCTGAACGGCGCCGGTGCGGAGGCAAGCTATCGTCACATCGAATCCGCCCTGGCGTGGCGTTACCGCGAAGCAAACCCGCGCCTGCCGGACATCGTCAAGACCTTGTCGATCGGAATGCGCATCGCGGCGGGTTTTGGCGATCAAGCCCAAGCGGCGGTGTATCAGAAACGCGCAGATGAAGCGCTTGCGCAGGTTGGCGAGGTACCCGATTCCGTGGCGGAAGCCCTATGGCAGGCTCGCTTTGACCTGCATCAGTCGCAGAGTGACACCGCCGCAGCACGAGCAGATCTGGTGCAGTACGCGGCGCTGGTCGGCAACTTTCGGCCGAACGCCGCGTTTGATCAACAGCAATTGATGACCTTGCAATTGGCAACGCATGAAGCCGACAGCGCGACCGTGTTGCCTCCAGACCCAGAGTGGGTGCGCGGCCTGCACGAGCGTATGGGAGAGTCTGCCCCCATTGTCATCGCGGTGGATCTGCTGAGCGCGCAGTAAACCTGTCCTGATCAGCGCTTTCCATGCACCTGTCGATGACGGGCAGCGTGATGCGGATGCACGAACCCCGACAGGCCTCGCATACATCTCCGGCAAAGTCGTCGACCGGATCTGTCGTGTTTTGCCCCAGTCCTTCGTCCGAACTCCCGCAAACCCACCTTGGCGAGTTCGATATGAAACGAATCCTGATTCCTGCTTTGCTCACATTGTGTGGCACCCCCGACGCCAACGGCGCCACCTTCCGCGTTGGCAACGCGGTTGCGTGCGACTTCACGACCGCTCAAGCCGCCATCAATGCCGCAGCGGCAAGCCCTGGTGCGGATTTGATCCTGCTCTCCAATGACCTGACCTATGCCGCGCAGGCACTCACGATCGGCGCACAAGACCTGATCATTGAAGGCGGCTACACCGATTGCAGCAGTGGCACCAGCACAAGCTCGACAACGCTCAGCGGTGAGGGCGGCAGCAACGCGCCCGTACTCACCATCACCGGCGGTGGACAACGGGAACTGCGCCGCCTAGGGATCATTCGTGGCGACCAGTCGGCATCCAGCGACGGGGGTGGCATTCACTTTGATGGCAGTGGTGAACTGATCCTGCTCAAGACGACCATTTTTGACAATTTCGCCGGCTACGGTGGCGGAATCAACTTCAAAGGCAGTGGCGGGCTAGCGACGCTGACCCTGCTGGATGAAAACCTGGTGCTATCGAATACGGCGCAAGTCTCAGGTGGCGGTATCCGTATTGAGGGAACCGCACGTCTACTGCTTCTGGGCGACCAGACATCGGTGCAAAGCAATCAGGCTCTGGGTATCAATCCTTCGGGTGGCGGCGCGCTGGGCGGCTATGGCGGCGGCATCCAGATTTTGTCGCCCGCACGCGCCGACATTGGCGCCTCCGGTTTTGGCGGCAACGGCGCGGTGTATGACAACGAGGCAGTGCGTGGCGGTGGAATTGCCGTTGTCGCCAGCGGCGGTGTTGGTGACGTGGATTCAGCGACCTTACGCATGTTCACAACTGACCCCACCAAGCCCACCCGGGTCAACAACAACCGCGCCAGCCTGACTGGCGGGGCGATCTATCTTTTGCCGCACCGTATCGACGTATTCGCTGGCACGAACACCCTTCCGGCGAATGCCTGTCTGTACGACACGCGGATTGATGGCAACCGTGCCGAAAATGGCAGCGCCCTATACGCGGATACCGATTTGGACCCACTGGGCGTCGGTCCAAGTACCTTTGTCGCATTCAACCGCGGTTACGGGGTATGTGAGCCCGAACCGGCCAGCGCGCTTGGCGCGGTGTCGTGTGCAGGCGAGACCGCCGCCGGCTGCAATCAGCTTGCCGACAACGTCGCTGTCACCAGCAGCGGTGTGGCAACCGATGGTGCCGCCATTCTCATGCAATCAGAAGGCTACTTGTGGGTACGCGGATTGGCGCTGCGCAATAACAGTGGCGGAAACGTCATTCGGACAATCGATTTGCGGGATCTGGAACTCCGAAATTCACTGATCGCCAACAACGCGGTCACGCAGGACGCACTGCGCCTGCATACCATTTCAGCCGCCGACGTCAGCGTGCTCGACAACACCTTTGTCGACAACAGTCTCAGCGGTGCCACGCATGTGATCCGGATTGATGACGCGCCCAACCTTACCAATTTTGCGTTCCAGAACAACCTGATCTGGCAGCCTGGCAAATTGTCCGTGCTGTATCCGGGCGGCTTCAACAACCTGCCGATCGGGATTGCCGAATACAACCTGTCGAACGACATTTCGACACTGCCATCCCTGTTGAACTACGCGACCACCGCTGCGCGTTTCATCGACCCGGCACTTGGCGACTATCGGCTGCGCGTAGGTGCGGCTGCGGTGGACTTCTCGCCAGCCGTTCCAGGTGACGATCATGGGCTCGATGATCGACCGCGAGACCAAGACGTGGTGATTGTGCCGGGCTATCACGGCGTTCGCGACGCGGGCGCTTACGAGCGCTCAGAGGCTGATCCTTGGGTGCTCAACGGGCACTTCGATGGCAACCTCAATTTGTGGAGCAACGCCACACCCACGCTTACCAGTTTCAGTGCGCTGAATGCCACTGGCAGCACTGGAGGCTCTGTCGCGTTCTCGCACACCCCTACTGTCGGCACCACGACCTCGCGCTACGCCGCTTTGGCGCAGTGCTTCAATGTTCCCGCGCCAGGGATCTATCAACTGACCGCACACGGACGCGCGCCCGGAAGTGTGTTCACAACGCACGACACCCCGGTGATCCGCTGGCGCGTGCGAACCAACTCCGACCTCTGCGGACAAGCCGATCCGATCGCACAGGAAGGCGACTTGTTCTTACCGAATGGAAGCACCTTTGCGGCCCCTTTAGAGGCCACAAGCATCACCATTCTGCCTTCCGCGTTTACAGCCAACACGACGATTGAGCTGCGCCTTGATGTGATACCGGATGTCGTGGATGCCCCCATCAGTGTCGGTTTCGACGCGGTCAGCCTCACAGGCACCGGGTTTGGCGCTGCGCTCTTCGCCAATGGCTTCGAATAGCACTGCACAGACGTGGACGGCGCATGCACACCCCGTCCACGCGACAAGCATCGTGCTGCAGCCTCAAGCAGACTGTTGAGAAAGTGCTTTCAAGCACTTTCTCAACGCCGTGAGATCGGCCCCTGGCCGACCTCTCTCCAGAAGACCCAACTGCTTACGCGACGGACGTGCAACCGCTGCCGCATTGCCGCCTGTGACCCGAGGGAGAAGCCCAAGATCAGGTCGGGCTTCGCCTTCACAGATACCCTCTCAGGCGCCCTCTGGACGAGGGCTACTGCATCTCCACCAGTCCCGACCTTCGACCACGCACGACGCTTAACACCATGCGGTTTGGCTGGTGTTCGGCCGCTTGTTGCAGGGCTTCGAGGTCATCGACCGCATAGCGATTCAGACCGGTAATCCAATCGCCCGCTTGCAAGCCATTGGTGGCCGCACGCGACTGCGCGTCGACGCGTTCGACCAGGACGCCATTGCCGCCTTGTCGACGCACACGCTCCGGCAGCTCCGCAAACGCCGCTCCCTTAAGCCGCGGGTCCAGATCTCCGCCTTCCAGGGCGCGAGCACGGGCGGTCAGAACCACCTGCAGTTGCTGCGCAATTCCGTTGCGCACGATATCCACCGTGATCGGGCGCTCGACTGGCAGCAACCCTTCAATGTTGTGCAGGGATTGCGGATCCAGCAGCGGCTTGCCATCCAGCGCTGTCAGTACGTCGCCAACTTGCACGTCAGCCTTGCCCGCAGGCGACTCCGAGCGCACCCGGGTAACCACCACACCACGCGGCGTGGCGATGCCCAGCAATTCGCGCAGCTCATCGTTCAGTGCCTGCGTCTCAATTCCCAGACTGCCGCGTCGCACTTCGCCAAAGGCCAGCAACTGGCGCTGGACTTCGGCCGCCATGTCGGCGGGAATGGCAAAGCCAATGCCGACATTGCCACCCGATGGACTGAAAATCGCCGTGTTGATGCCGACCAACTCACCACGCAGATTGACCAGCGCACCGCCAGAGTTGCCCGGATTGATGCTGGCATCGGTCTGAATGAAATTCTGGTAGCCGAGCCCCTGCAATCCCGCGCGACCCAGTGCCGAAACGATACCCGAGGTCACGGTTTGGCCAAGGCCGAACGGGTTGCCGACCGCGACCACGAAATCACCGACCCGCAGATCATGCTCGACTGCCAGCGGCAGCGCGGTCAGCCGTTCGGCCGGAACCCTGACCAATGCCACGTCGGTATCCGGGTCGGCACCGACGAGCGTACCTTCCAGCGTGCGGCCATCCGCGAGAGTGATGCTGATGTCGTCTGCGCCCTCGATCACGTGATTGTTGGTTAGCACCAAGCCCTGCTCGGCGTCGATGATTACCCCCGAGCCCAAGGATTGCCGCACGCGCTCTTGCGGCATCGCCTGCAAGCCGAAGAACTGGCGGAAGAACGGATCATCTGCCATCGGGTTGCGCACGCGCTCCACCGTCTTGCTGTGGATGTTGACCACGGCAGGCGTGACGCGCTCCAACATCGGCGCCAAGGATGGCAAGGGCTGGCCCTGCACGTCGGCAGGCAGCGCCGCCTGCGTCGACAGCAAGGGCAACAGAGCCAGCACCAGAGCAAACAGGGTGTCGATCAAGGGACGACGCATGGGTGAAGCCTCCTGCAGTAGCGGTCTGTGAGCCTGCCGCGCCTGCCACGATGCGGCCACTCGGCGTTGCGACTGGCGACGGCGGGAATTGTTCCAACCGAAACGATCGCAGCCCGGATTCACGCGGCCTGCACACCGCCGGTCGGCGCGCGTAACGACGAATCAAGGTGTTGCCATTTTCGATCACTTTCAAGGCTGAAAATCGTTGACTCGGGAATCGATGCAGCGTAGTTTTCTTCTGCCCACCGACCACAACATGTTGGGGTTGGAGGAGACAGATCACCCAAATGCTTGTAGTCAATTCGCTGCTTGCGTGCAGGTGAATGCGACGAGGGACGCGAGAAAAGGGCGTCGTCGGAGCACGGCCAGTCGGGGGACAGCCGATTCCGCAACGCCACACTGAAACCATCAACCAGCCAGCGCAGTCAACGCGTTTTCTCGCACCCGCCACATGCCGGGTGGAAGAGTCGATCGTGACGTGCGTGGCCGGATCACAACGAGGCCAAATCATCGATGAGCAGTGTTCGGCTTGAGGCAGTTCGCAACGACAACGTGGACATCACCCTGCAACCCGCGTCCTGGGACATCTGGGACAAGAAATATCGCCTGAAGACCAAAAAAGGCGAGCCCGTTGATGCCAGCATCGACGACACCTACAAACGCGTCGCGCGTGCACTGGCCGATGCCGAGCCCAGCATCGAAAAACAAAAGTACTGGTACGAGCGTTTCCTTTGGGCGCTGCGCCGTGGCGCGATTCCAGCGGGTCGCATCACCTCGAATGCTGGCGCGCTGGAGCACAAGCCGGCCACATCGACGATCAACTGCACCGTCTCGGGAACCATTCCCGATTCGATGGATGGCATTCTCGACAAGGTCCACGAAGCTGGCCTCACCCTGAAGGCGGGCTGTGGCATCGGCTACGAGTTCTCCACGCTGCGCCCCAAAGGCGCCTTCGTGGCTGGCGCAGGTGCCTATACGTCGGGCCCGATGTCCTTCATGGATATCTACGACAAAATGTGCTTCACGGTCAGCAGCGCCGGTGGTCGGCGCGGCGCGCAGATGGGCACGTTCGACGTCTCGCATCCCGATGTGAAGGACTTCATCAAGGCCAAACGCGAAGACGGCCGTCTGCGGCAGTTCAACCTGTCGCTGCTGATTACCGATGAGTTCATGCACGCGGTCGAAGCCGACACCGACTGGCCGCTGGTCTTCCCGGTCAACCGCAAAGAGCAGGATGAAGTCGACTTCACCGATGCCAGCCAGGTTATCTGGCGTGAATGGCCGGGCGCAGAAAACTACGTCACCCGCGACGATGGCCTGGTCGCCTGCAAAATCTATGGTCATGTCCGCGCACGTCATCTGTGGGACATGATCATGGTCTCGACGTATGACTACGCCGAACCGGGCTTCATCCTGATCGACCGCGTCAACGAGATGAACAACAACTGGTGGTGCGAGAACATCCGCGCGACCAATCCCTGCGGCGAGCAACCACTGCCGCCCTATGGCGCCTGCCTGTTGGGCTCGATCAACCTGACCACCTTCGTGCGCGATGCGTTTACCGACAAGGCGCGTTTTGATTGGGATGAGTACCGCGAAGTGGTCCGCGTATTTACCCGCATGCTCGACAACGTGGTCGAAGTGAATGGCCTACCGCTGCAGAAGCAGCGCGAGGAGATTCTGCACAAGCGCCGTCACGGCATGGGCTTCCTTGGCTTGGGCTCAACGGTGACGATGTTGCGCATGAAGTACGGCGAACAGGAAAGCTGCATTTTCACCGAAGCCGTTGCCCGCGAAATGGCGCTGGCCGGTTGGGAAATGGGATTGGCACTGGCCGAAGAGAAAGGCCCGGCGCCGATCATGGACGAGGACTTCACCGTGACCGCCGCGATGCTGCGACTGCGGCCGGAAATGGCCACCGATGGCTACCAGGTAGGCGACACCATCAAAGGTCGCGTACTGCACGCCAAATACAGCCGCTACATGCAGCGGGTGGCCAGCGTGGCCCCGGAACTGGTGGAAAAGCTGGCTGAAAAAGGTGCGCGCTTCACCCACCACAGTTCCATCGCGCCCACCGGCACCATCTCGCTGTCGCTGGCCAACAATGCCAGTAACGGCATCGAGCCGAGCTTTGCCCACCACTACAGCCGCAACGTCATTCGCGAAGGCAAAAAGTCCAAGGAAAAAGTCGAGGTCTACAGCTACGAGCTGCTCGCCTATCGCGACCTCGTCAATGCCGACGCCATGCCCTACGCGCAGGATGACAAGGCCAAACTGCCTGACTACTTCGTCGCCGCCGACGACATCACGCCCAAGGCCCATGTCGATATCCAGGCCGCCGCGCAGATCTGGGTCGACAGCTCGATCAGCAAGACCGCCAACGTGCCGACCGACTATGCCTATGAAGACTTCAAGGACATCTATCGCTACGCACACAGCAAGGGCTTGAAGGGCTGCACCACCTTCCGCTTCAATCCTGCCGCCTTCCAGGGCGTGCTGGTGAAGGAGTCCGACCTCGAAAACACCACCTACCGCTTCGAACTCGAAGACGGTTCGGTGGTCGAGGTAAAGGGCAACGAGCAGATCGAGTACGACGGCGAACTGCACACCGCCGCCAACCTGTTCGATGCCCTGAAAGAAGGGTATTACGGCAAGTTCTGATCAGACCGCCGCAAGGCGCCTGGTCAGTTTGATCCAAGTCAGCGCAGGTCCATGCGCCGACGCGCAAAACGAATGATCGGAAATCCGGGCTCGCGCCCGGAGCGGGTCACGGAAGAAACGCTGCGGAGGCATTCCGTCCCGGCCTGGGGTACAGGCAGCGCCAACAGCGTGGGACGCGCTGACGGCAATCGACAAGCCCAAAACAAACCTGCAATCAGGAGTGGCTGTATGAGCAACGAGAATGGGGTCACCGCAACCCTGTCAGAAGCGGTCGAAAACGTCAGTGAAAAAGCCCAAGAAATGGTCGCCGACGCCAAGGCTGCCGTGGTGAAGGCCGAAAAGGCCGTCGCCAAGAAAGCCGCCAAAGTGAAAAAGTCGGCCGAAGGGCAACTGAAAAAGGCCAAAAAGGCCGTTCAAGGCGCCGTGAAACAGGCGCAAAAGAAAGTTGCCGACGCCAAGAAGGCGGTTGGCAAGAAGGCCTCTGAAGTCAAAAAAGCCGTGAGCAAAAAAGTGGCCGACGTGAAGAAAGCGGCCGCCAAAGCGACGGCACCGAAGAAGGCAGCCGCCAAACCAGCAGCAGCCAAAAAAGCCGCGCCAGCCAAAAAGACCGCTGCCAAGCCAGCCGTCAAACCGGTGGCCATCAAGAAGGCTGCCCCGGCGAAGAAAGCCGCCCCAGCCAAGAAAGCCGCACCTGTGAAGAAGGCAGCGCCAGCCAAAAAGCCCGCCGCCAAACCCGTGGTGAAGGCCGCCGTGAAGAAAGCCCCGGCAAAACCGGCGGTTGCGAAAAAAGCCGCCCCAGCCAAAAAGCCGGCAGCCAAGAAAGCACCCGCCAAAAAGTAAGACCTGTTGCGCCCGTCCGGCGGGCGTGGCCCCAAGAAAGGCCACCTCGCCGGGCAATTTTCTTACGCGTTGCAGCGCCCAGCGCTCCGCCGCCCACTAACCCACCGCGCGAGCCCCGCCTCGCCGGCGACGTCTCGCCAGAGTACGCTCGGCACACGTCATCGACTGACACGCAAGGAACCGACATGGCCATCAAAATCAGCAAAAAAATCAAGAGCTACAGCGTACAGAGCGCCGATGACAAAGCCCGCGAAGCCGCCCAGGCCGCCGCCCCGGTTGTGGAAACACCCGCCGCCCGCCCGAGCGCTGAAGTCATCCAGATGCACGAACAGATCGAGCGCCCCGACGTGCTGATCGGCTCCACCTACAAGATCAAATCGCCGCTGTTCGAACACGCCCTGTACGTCACCATCAACGACATCGTGCTCAACAAAGGCACCGCCCACGAATCGCGCCGCCCCTTCGAAATCTTCATCAACTCGAAGAACATGGACCACTTCCAGTGGGTCGTCGCCATCACCCGCATCATGTCCGCCGTGTTCCGCAAAGGCGGCGACGTCACCTTCCTGGTGGAAGAACTCAAAGCCGTCTTCGACCCGCGCGGCGGCTACTTCAAGGCCGGTGGCGTCTACATGCCCAGCATCGTTGCCGAAATCGGCGCGGTGATCGAAGCCCACCTGAAGATGATCGGCATGATCGTCGACGACGAACTCAGCCCGGAACAACAAGCCCTGATCGCCGAAAAACGCGCCGCCTACGAAGCCATCCTAAAAAAAAACCCTGAGCTGACGCCAAACCCCACCGCCCCCGCCACCACCTTCACCCCCAGCGAACCCAGCAGCGGCTTCCCCCCCGGCGCCACGATGTGCCACAAGTGCAATACCCAGGCACTGGTGGTCATGGACGGCTGCCAGACTTGTTTGAATTGTGGGTATTCGAAGTGTGGGTGAGTGACAATGAACTTGTCACTCGGACTTATCGCTGACATAGCTTCGCTCATTGGCCTAGCAATTACAGCATTCACTCTCTTTCGTGTATCCGAGATACGGAAAGAGTTTTTGCTCCGCGCGAGACTCCCGCGCCTAGGCCAAAGACTCGAGGAACTTCGAGCGACACTTAACGAAGACTTGGGAACCTATGCGACGAGCAAACACTCCGCCGAAGAGAAGATCGAACGAGCATTAAGTGTAGTCGAGTCAATCTCAAGAAAGCTAAATGGCGCTGATCGCGAGAAATTCAAAAAGATCTCAATAAACCTAAAGCGAGAATTGTCCAACGGACCGACCGAACAATCAGCGCGCCGTTGCCACTTGGAGCTGGCGCACGCAACTGAAAATCTCTCGGACATACTGGAATCACTTCAATGGCGAACCTAGAGCAAGGCGTACGAGATGACTGGCAGCGCTTCATATCTGCATTGATTGAGAGAACACAAAAAGGAATGATCGATTGGCAGGACGCTGTGGACAACGACGTCCCAGAATTGGATGACGACAAAATAGTCGGCCCATGCTTCACCACAACACTTAACGAAAAACGCCTTCGCCTGTATGAAATCCGGCATGAAGTGAGCGACCTTGGCGCCTATTTTAGCTCTACCGCCCTCGCAGATTACCTGCCCGCAAGATCCCGTCGACCATGGGCAAAAACCATCGTGTTGGAGTTAGCCACAACCGAAGGAGGCAACTGGTGGAGATTCCCGCCCATGACAATCACAAGAGATCTATTCGACGCCGCATCTAGACAATCTGCGCGTGTTGATGAGTTTATCCAATCAATCCTTCGCGAGGACGCGACAGACGGGCCTGAAGTCACTACAACAGCAAGCGCAAAAAAGACGCCCCCGAAGATTGGCCCACAATGATCAACTCGAAATACAAGATCAGATTCTTTCGACGCACGCGAGAGGGAAGGTGTTGGCTGATCGAGTGACACCACTGGCATGGCTGTCTTCGTTGCATTGTTTCGATCCACT
The DNA here is from genome assembly GCA_016718605.1 of Lysobacterales bacterium. Classification (GTDB taxonomy): domain Bacteria; phylum Pseudomonadota; class Gammaproteobacteria; order Xanthomonadales; family Xanthomonadaceae; genus Aquimonas. The sequence goes on from JADKCY010000002.1 coordinate 918,629, forward strand.
GTATTGCTACGCCTTTTGATCCCTTCTTCCTGCTTGCCTGATCTCGCTCTACCCGCCAGCCTCCCCACATGACCTCCCTCTTCGACGCCCTAGGCCCCAGCTTCCGCGCCCCGGACGTTTCCGCCGCGCTGGAGTCGTTGGCGGCTGAAAGTGGGGTCGAGCGCGGGGCGGTGTTCACACGGCCAGATGTCGCGACGGCGATCCTTGATCTCTGCGGCTACACCGCCGACCGCGCGCTGCATCGCGTGCGTCTTCTGGAGCCCTCGTTTGGCGGCGGTGATTTCCTGCTGCTGGCGGTGACGCGTCTACTGCGGAGCTGGCTTCGCGAGGGTGGTACGCCAGCGTCGGCACTCGCTGATCTGCGCGATGCCGTGCGTGCGGTGGAGTTGCATTGTGAAAGCGTCGATGCGGTGCGTGCGCGTTTGCTGGATCTTCTGCTTGAGGTCGGCATTGCGCACGCCGATGCCGTGGGCCTGTGTGCCGCTTGGCTGATCGGCGACGATTTCCTGCTGACATCGCTGCCCGGCGAGTTCGATGTGGTGGTGGGCAACCCGCCTTATGTGCGACAGGAACGCATCCCCGCACCGCTGCTGGCCGAGTACCGCCAGCGCTATCGCACGCTGTTTGATCGTGCCGACCTGTACGTGCCCTTCTACGAGCGCGCGCTGGATCTGTTGGCGCGGGGCGGGCGACTGGGTTTCATCTGCGCCAACCGCTGGGTTAAGAATCGCTATGGCGGCCCGCTGCGCGACAAGATCAGCGGCGGTTTTGCGCTGTTGCACTACATCGACATGGAGAACATCGATGCCTTTCACACCGAAGTGATCGCCTACCCCGCCATCACCGTGATCGAACGTCCGCGTGCTGCTACGATGCGCGCCGCACCCACCCGCGTTGCCACAGCCGAAGCGCTGCAGCAACACGGACTGGCGCGCGTGGCGGAAAGCCTGCTGCGAGATGCGCTTTCCGCAGGCGTGGACGAAGTCGATCTCGCGCAAGGTGGCGAAGCGCCCTGGCTGCTAGACGATGTGCCGCGCCTGCGTCTGCTGCGTCGGTTGGAGGCGCAGTTCCCCTCACTGGAAGACGCGGGCTGCAAGGTCGGTATTGGCGTGGCTACTGGTTGTGATCGCGTATTCATCGACCACATTGACGCTCTTCCGGTCGAGCCTGAGCGCAAGCTGCCGCTGGCGATGGCACGCGACCTGGTGGACGGTCGCATCGACTGGCGCGGAAAGGGCGTGCTCAATCCCTTCGAACCCGATGGCCGACTGGCCGATCTGGCGCGTTATCCACGCTTCGCGGCGTACCTTTACCAGCACTACGATGCCGTGGCGGGCCGTCATGTTGCCGCGCGCAGTGGCGAAGGCTGGTATCGCACCATCGACCGCATCTACCCCGAGCTGGTGCAGCAGCCCAAACTGCTGGTGCCGGACATCAAGGGCGAGGCGGTGTTCGTGCTGGATCAAGGCCACTTCTACCCACACCACAACCTGTACTACATCACTGCCAGCGATTGGGATCTGAGAGCCCTTCGCAGCGTCTTGCGCGCGTCGCTGAGTGTGATGATCGTGGCAACCTATTGCACGCGTATGGCCGGTGGCTTCCTGCGCTTTCAGGCGCAATATCTGCGCCGCATTCGGTTGCCCTTGTGGAAGACCGTTTCTCCAATCCTGCGTGAGCGACTGCTTCAATGTGAGGCGGACATGGACACCACGCAAATCGATGCGTGCATCGCCGAACTGTTCGGATTGAGTGAGGAGGAAGCCGTGATGGTCGCGATGATCGCTGAGAAGGCCCAAGTGACACGGTCATCAAAGAGCCGCGCCGCATGACATCCGTGCCACGATTGCTCCCCACAGATTTCGAGGCGCGTTTGGATGCCGCCGTCAGTCAATTCTGGCAAACCCGCAACAAATCACCCAAACAGACGGGGCAAGGTGGTAGCCGCGATGCGGTCGTCAGTGGCAAGAACATGCAGGGTTTCGCCGATCTGGTCGTCCACGTGGCGTCCCACTGCGGCATACCGGCTGAAGCCGTACATACCCGTAAATCCAAGGTCATCTTGCCGGGGTTCTTCCGCGCCACCAAGAACTGGGACGTATTGGTGGTTCACCAAGGTCGCCTGCTGGCGGTCTTCGAGTTCAAGTCCCAGGTGGGTTCGTTCGGAAACAACTTCAACAACCGCAGCGAAGAGGTTATCGGTTCCGCCGCCGATCTGTGGGTGGCCCACCATCATCGCGCGTACTCCGAAGGCCCCCACCGATCTCGGCAATGGGTCAAGGAGAACCATCCTGCCTTGCTCAATCCCGCAATCCTCAACGATCCGCGCCCACCATTTGTCGGCTGGCTCATGCTTTTGGAAGACTGCCCTGCCGCCTGTACTCCGGTCAGTGTAGAAGAGCCGCATTTCCGAGTTTTCGAAGAGTTCCGTGGCGCGTCCTACGCCCAACGCTACCAGATCCTTTGCGAGAGGCTGGTTGAACGGCAACTCTACTCCGCCGCCGCACTGGAACTGAGCGATAGCGTCACGCACGGAAGGCGTTCACTGTCATCCGCAACCAGCCTGCGCAACCTGTTCTCCGAGTTCGCCGGGCGTATGCTGGCCGCCTCGGAGCGATGAGCCCTTCAACCATGCAAAACGACCGCCTCTTCGCCCTGCCCTTCGCCTCCGTCTATCCCGCCTATGTCGCCAAGGCCGAGCGCAAGGGGCGGACGCAGGCGGAGCTGGATGCGGTGATTGCCTGGTTGACGGGCTATGACGAGGCCGGTTTGCAGGCGCAGTTGGCGCAGCGGACGGATCTGCGCGGCTTCTTTGCGCAGGCCCCGGCCTTGAATCCGCTTCGCAGTCTGGTCACCGGTGTGGTGTGCGGGGTGCGCGTCGAAGCGGTGGAGGACCCGTTGCTGCAACTTGTTCGCCAGTTGGACAAGCTGATCGACGAGCTCGCCAAAGGCCGCCCACTGCACAAGGTGTTGCGGCAATAGCCCTGTCCTGGGCCGGACGTCGCGAAGGCCAGCGCAATTGGCCTACACAGGCGTCAGGCTGCCGGCAATTCCCCTATTCAAAACCGTCGCCGAAGACCTTGACGTAGCCAAACGCGGAAATTCGGATGATATGGACGGGCTGCACTCCGTCGGCGTTGGTAAACGATAGGGCGGTCTGTGTTTCTCGTAACCCTTCAGAGTTGGCAGTGGCGTTGAATCCGAAGGTGAACTCGCAGCTCGCGCCCGGCGCCAGCGTGCTGGGACAGTTGTTGCTGGAAGTGAAGGGACTAAGCAGATTGCCACCGACAAAACCGACGAGATCCAAGTCGGTGGTGTTCTTGACCGTGATACGGGTGGACTGACTGGTTCCGATCTTCACTTCCCCAAGGTCGATCTCCTTTGCGGCCACTTGCCCGATCGTACCGACCCCGCGCCCGCTGAAGCTCAAGGGTGCGCTCTGACTTGCCCCGCCTGACTGAAAAAAACCCAGACTGGTGCTGCCCGCGTAGCTTCGCAGCTCACGCGCGCGCAAACGGTAAAGGACCGAACAGGTCGCGCCGACCGCCACCGTGGACGCGGTGCACCCCACGCCACCGCCAAGCCCACCGGAGAACGCTCCGCCATCGCTGTTCTGCTCACTGAACCCGCCGCCTGAGAAGTTGGTCGTTACGGCACTGCGATTGGTGAACAGAACAGGCACAGTCATTCGTGTGCCCAGCCGGATGGGACCAAAATCGACGCCGACCGGCCGTATGCTGACCAAGCCAACGGTATCAACCCCGGTGCCAGTGAAAGAGAGCGGCATAGCCTGTCCGAACAGCGGCGATCCAGTCGACACTCCCATGGAGGTGTTGGCATTGACTGTGCCAAGTGCATTCGGCGTGAAGAAGTAGTTGAATTGACACGTCGCCCCAGCAGCCAAAGAGCTTCCGCAGGTGCCGCCGTTGGCTGAGAATCCGGCCCCGGGGCTGATACCACCGCCGGAGAAAAAGACGGTTTCCGTGGTCGGATTGGTCACGGTCACCGGCACCGTCACGGTTTCGCCAATCAGGGTGTTGCCAAAGTCGACGCTGCGCGGCGTCATGTCCACGATGGACTCGAAACCGCTGCCGACAAAGTTCAACTCCACCAGTTGCGCCGTGGTGCCATCAAACACGCCGAGTGTCGTCGACTCCGCAAGCTCCAAACCGCTGTCCGTCTTGGGCCGAAAGGTGTAGCGAAATTCGCATGTGGCACCTGCTGCCAGGGAACCGCTGCACGTGCCGCCACTGGTGGTGAAGTGCCCTCCGCTGAGACCACCTCCAGAGAAGCTGATCGTTCCGGCGGTCAGGTTGCGAACAGTGACGGGAACCGTCACTCGGTCACCCATTCGAACCGGACCATAATCAATAAAGACTGGCCCGATATTGGCGAGCTTGGGTTGGGCAAATGCCGCGAGTGGCATGGCCAGCGCAAGCAACAGCAGGCGAAATGACGGATGCATGGACGTTCCCGGTTGGAAGGAGTGCACTAGAGAATGTCCAAGCGAGGGAAGAGCGAACGCAGGCCACAAAAAAATGTGGCCGACGCCAAACCATGCTTGGCATCGCGCCATTTGCATACTCGATTCAGGCTCGGGCTGAGCATCAGCGCGACAAGGAACGTGTCGGCATCCAATGCACCGCGCACCGTCCACTCAGCGGACGCCTACAATCGCCCCGCAGCGGGCTTGGCGTCCGCAGGGGGAAGTCATGAAGAAGCTGTTGCGATGGGGTGTGCGCGGGCTGCTGGGTCTGCTGTTGGTGGCGGGTGGTTTGCTGGCGCATACGCTCTGGTTCAAGCCGTTGAAGATCGAGTGGTTCTACGAGCGCGTGTTCGCCGAATACGCCTTCAACAGCCCTGAGCTGCTGTCTTCGCTGCGCATGCTGCCGGGCTGGCTGGATTGGTACAGCGATGAACTGGACGATGCCTCGCTGCCGCATGATGAGACGAAGCCAGCGAGATCCAAGTCAGTGGTGTTCTTGACCGTGATACGGGTGGACTGACTGGTTCCGATCTTCACCCCACCAAGGTCGATCTCCGTTGCGGCCACCTGCCCGACGTCATCGAGCCCACGTCCGCTGAGGTTCAATGTGACGCCTTTTAGAGCCCCCCCGGCGCGATGGAAATCCCCGGCGGCAATGCCCGCGTCGTCGTACTAGCCGCCAAAAGCTCCGGACACTATGCGTTTTGTATGCGCTGCAGTGCTAAGGTGATTACCGAGTTTGTCACCTGGGCTCGCCTTGGAAATTGTCAAGATGGATGCCAAGCAAATCGCAACACTGTTGTGTGTCGCCATCACGGTTACAGTAGGGCAGGCGTCCACGGCGCAGGTGGCAAATATTGGCAACTTGGTCTGGATGGACGGCAACCGCAATGGTGTGCAGGACTCCGGAGAGGTGGGCATCCAAGACGTGACGGTTCAATTGTGGAATGGGACGAGGACGGAATTGCTCGCCTCTACTGTGACCAGTGGATCAGGAACTTATGTGTTGCAAGGCGCAACAAACACAGCCCTTCGCGTTCGCGCATTACTGCCCAACGCCAGTCTGCGGTACTCGCCGATGGATGCGGGTGGTAGCGACGTTCTCGACAGCGACGTGTTTGCCAGTGGAGACGAGGCTGGGTTCACTGCTGCCTTCACGCTCGCAAGCAACGTGATCTCCATTACGTCAATCGACATCGGCATGATGCTGCCGCAACAGGCCAACCTCGGCAATTTGGTGTGGGAAGATCTCGATCGCGACGGAATCCAGGACGCCGGGGAATCTGGCATCTTGGGAGCGACACTTCAGCTATGGAATTCGGGCATGAGTCAGTTATTCGCCTCGACGACCAGCAACTCGGTGGGCGTCTACACTCTCCTCACGCCGGAACCTGGCGACTACCGCGTACGGATCATCCCACCTACTGGCTACGCATTGGCGCCGAAAGACCAAGGGGGAAGCGACCTATTGGACAGTGACTTCAACATGTTCTCTCCCGCCGGGTTCACCGATACATACGTGATTGCATCAAATGTTATCTCCGTGACCCACATCGATGCCGGACTCATTAGCAACCGGGTTTTCGCCAATGGCTTCGAGTGATCGGGTCGCCACGACTATGCGGAAGACCGGGCCAAACAATCGCCTGCATTGACAAGCCCCCAATGCAAAACGACCGCCTCTTCGCCCTGCCCTTCGCCTCGGTCTATCCCGCCTATGTCGCCAAGGCCGAGCGCAAGGGACGGACGCGGGCGGAGGTGGATGCGGTGATTGCCTGGTTGACGGGCTATGACGAGGCCGGTTTGCAGACGCAGTTGGCGCAGCGGACGGATCTGCGCGGCTTCTTTGCGCAGGCCCCGGCCTTGAATCCGCTTCGCAGTCTGGTCACCGGTGTGGTGTGCGGGGTGCGCGTCGAAGCGGTGGAGGACCCGCTGCTGCAGCTTATCCGCCCGTTGGACAAGCGGATCGATGAGCTCGCCAAAGGTCGCCCACTGCACAAGGTGTTGCGGCAATAGCCCTGCCTTGGCTGGACATCCTCGTCAGGGGCGCCGACAGTAGCCCGCATTCTGATTCGCGATATTCGACTTTCCCGCATGTGCTACTCCGCCAAGATTGAGGCCGACTATCGCAAGCTGCAACGCGACCACGGTGCCGCGATGGATTTCGATGCCTTTCGTCGGCTGTGGCTGCGTGAGGGTGAGCCGAAGCGGCCACGTGCCCCTAAGGCGCTGGAGGACGCCTTGCGCGCCGATGGGCCACAGGCCATTCGCGATCTGCTGGGGGCGTGGGACAGCGAGCAGCGCCAGCAATGGGAAGCGGCCCTGTTCGTGCAACGCAAACGGCTGGCTGATGCGCAGCGCCGGATGGCCCACAAGCGCACTCAAGCTGCCTCGAATGAGGCGCGTATTGCGGGCAGCAAGGTCGATCAGTTGCTTGGCTGGCTGAGCGACCTATCGCGACGCGAGCTCATGGATCGCGATGCACGGATCTACCCCGGAAGCTATGCTCCGCTGATCGTCAGCGAAGGCGGTCGTCGAGTGATCAAGCCGATGCGCTACCAGTGCCGCCCTGCCGGCAAGCCGGCGACATACGATCGCCAGTATCCCGGCACCTACAATGCGCGTCGCGACAATTTGCACGGCTTCTGGCGCGCGCAGTTTGGTGTTACGCATGGCGTGCTGGTGGCGCAGCGCTTCTACGAAAACGTGCGGACACCGGACGGCCAAAATCAGATTCTCGAGTTCGCCCCGCGCAGCGGTGAGCCCATGCTGATCGCCTGCCTGTGGTCTGCCTGGCACGACCCCACTGGCAAATTGCCCGATCTATGCAGTTTTGCCGCCATCACCGACGAACCCGAGCCCGAAGTTGCCGCGGCAGGCCACGACCGCACCATCATCAACCTCAAGCCTGAACACCTCGACGCCTGGCTCAGCCCCAACCCATCGCAACTGGTCACACTGCAAGCCCTCTTTGACGACAAACGCCATCCCTACTACGAGCACCGAATTGCGGCGTGAGTGAACGTCGCCCAGCGAAAGCGGCGCCAAGGTGTCACACGCTGTGCGTTTCGGCATCGTGCACGTACGTCTTGCGAGGAGCAGCCCATGGACACCATCCCGTTTCACTTCGATTCGCACGGCGGCCTTGGCGAGGTCAAAGGTCTTGCGCGGATGGACGAGTACGGCCTGGAACTGCAGTTCAGCACGCGGGATGCGCTGTTCGGGGTGATCAAGAGCGATCTGCGCAGTCTGCGCGTGCCCTTCGATGCCTTGCTCAGCGTGCGCTACTCGGCGGGCTTCTTGTGGCTGATGCCGAGCATCCAACTTCGTGTGCGGGATTTGCAGGTGCTGGCTGGTTTGCCGGAGTCAGAAGAGGGCCGGGTGACGCTACGGATCAAGTTCGGGGATCGCCACGACGGACGCGCCTTTGCCCGAGACCTCGACACGCTTCGTTCGCACTACCGCGTGCAGATGCTGGACCGCACATTGGATCGCATGATTCACCACGCTCCCGATCGCGAACGGCCTCTCCCGCCCGAATCGCTTCGTGTAAAAAAACCCGCCACGAACCCCGGCACGGACGCCGAACGGTACTGACAGATGCGTTGCGTCGACCATAAGAAAGGCCGTTGATCTTCCCTAGGTTTCAGGCGCCAATCGGCTATTCAACGACGCATCCTCGCGTCAACGCGCCGAATTCACGGTGGCGTAATGTCAACCTGCCAGACGCACGGCGCGATCCATACTGCTCACAGGCATCGTCAAATGCCGGTGCGGTAGTTGATCCGGGCCCAGCAAATGACCGATGCGTGAGAACACGTCGTTGCGGGTAAATGGCTTCTTCATGAAGTCATCCGCACCAATGCGCTGCAGATAGAACTGCTCCGTCGCTTGTTCGTTGCCACTGATCATGATGATCGGAATATTGCGTGTCAGCTCATTGCGACGCAGATGACGCAGTGCCTCGAAGCCACTCATGCCGGGCAGAACAATATCGAGAAAAATCAGGTGTGGCAGTTCGGTTTCCGCGAGATCGATTCCGCGCTCGGCGGAATAGGCAGTGATCGCCTCGAAACCACTGTGCTGCAGCATGCGCGAGAGCACGGCCACGATCGTCGGACTGTCGTCGATGATGAGGAAGCGACTTCCGGGCCGCGCGTGCAAGGTCAGGTCGACTGTTGGCGCCGCTGCACGCTGATCGTGTCCAAACAGACGTTTGAAGAATCCCACTCCGCTCATGGGTTTTGACTCACGTGACAAAATGTGACGTGAATTGTCACATCATGAAACACTTTGTTGCAACTGTTCTTTTCACGTCAGTTGCTGACGCACGACTAACGGCGCCAACGGCCCACGCCGGGCAGCGACATGGTCGCCAAACTCAATCCTGCATCAGGGCGTTGAACAGAAAATGCTCGATCAGCAAGCGCTCGCTTACCGTCAGTTCCTTGAACTGCAAGCCAAAACGGCGCTTATCAGGCTCACCGGGCGTCTTGACGCCACGCACATCGGCGCGCAACGACAACACGTGCTCCTCGCCGGCAGCAATAAGTTTGAAGCCGATTCGTAGTTCGTCACCCACTTCTGCGAGGTGCTGCTTTCCTTCGAATTGCGCACCGCTGGCACTGAGATTGCGGACCACACCCGCTGCCGGGAGCGCGGATGCCACGCTGAGATTGAGTGCGCTGGCGATGATCTTGGTGTCGACGCGCGCATGCTGGCGCAGCACGTGGAACAACACCTTGTCCGGAAAATTGGTCACCAGATACGGGAACGGCACAAAAACAACCTTCTGTGCCTTGGCCTCAAAGGTGGCCACACCACTACCCGTCAGCACGCGCACGAACAACAACTCGCCTTCACGAAATGGCACTACGGCGCCATCCGCATTGATCAGACTGATCAACACCGCCTCGCCTTCGAGGTAGCCAACCAGACGCAACGCGACGCGAGGGCGGTTGGTCGCGCCCAGAAAGTCGATGTACAGGGTTTTGCCCGGCGTCAGGCGCAGGTCGTGAAACGGACGCTCGGAGACGGGCGAACTGGCACTGGGCTGAATTGCCAGCGAACTGCTGGTGATATCGGCCAGACCCGGCTCAACCAGCAATTCACGTTTGCCAACCACATCCTGAGTGTTGAAGAACAGGCCAAGATCGTAAAGCGTTTGCAGTTGCCGTTCGGTATCGATTCGCTCACCAGCCTTCAACAGCAGTCGACCATGCGCGTCATACACCGCGTACGGCAAGGGCATGCCGATTTTGATGTCGCTGCGCCGGACAGGCTGTAAAGAGTGCGATGGCATTCGTGGTTTCCGAGTTGAAAATTCGCTTTCCACCGCAGTACGGAGCGCGATTCGCGTGGCATTTCGCGTCGCAAGCCCTACCGAAGTCCCTCATCGGAATACAGATGCAACTCGCAGGCCACGCTCCAATTCAACGATTTTGCTGGTAGATCACAATCGTCTTTCCCCGCGCGTGCAGCACGCCCTGCTCTTCCAATTGCTTCAGGACGCGCCCAGCCATTTCACGCGAACACCCCACGATGCGGGCCAATTCCTGACGCGAAACCCGAATCTGTGTGCCTTGCGGATGACTCATCGCATCCGGTTCCTCGCAGAGATCAATCAGCGTGTTGGAAATCCGGTTGGTAACGTCCATGAAAGCAAGGCGGCTAGCCTTGCGACTGGTATGCAATAGCCGCTTGGTCAACTGGGCGCCGATCGCATACAGCAGACGCGGGCATTCCTCAATCAAAGGACCGGCAAACAATGCATGCAGACGCTCATAACCGATTTCCGCCAGCTCGCAAGCCGTGCGAGAGCGCAGCAACACTTCGCGATTCGGCGCCAAAATGAAAATCCCGGTTTCACCGATGAAATCACCCGGGTTGACATAGCTGAGGATCAGCTCGCGACCGTCCTCTTCTTCGGTCATCACGCTCAGCGAACCGGACACGACGTAATACATCGTTCCCGCGGGATCGCCAGGGCGAAACACGTCGGCACGCGCTGGATAACGTCGACGATGACAATGCGCCAGAAATCGCTCGATGTGCACCGGTTCCGGTGCCAGCGAAGGCGGGGCTAGCGGTCTTTTGAGGGCACTCTGCAGGGCAAAGGCGTTCATTGGCATGTCTGACAGTTCGTCGTGAGGATGAACGGAAGAGTACGCCTGCAATCGACCGGCATCAATTCGCCCGAAAGAACTGTGAGCGACGCTGTTTTTCTACTGCAAAGTTTGGCCCATACTATTGGGTTCGCAGAACGCCTTTGCGAACCACGTACGTCCGTATCCAACCGGCGACACCTTCATCATCCTCAGCTTCAGGGGAATCGCCCGTGGTCAAACCGCTGCCGCGCCTTCGGCTTCAGGGGTTCAATAACCTCACCAAGGCACTCTCATTCAACATCTACGACGTCTGCTATGCGGTCAGCGAAGATCAACGCAAGCGCTACATCGAATACATCGATGAGTGCTACAACGCGGATCGTTTGACCCAGATCCTGACCGAAGTGGCCGAGATCATCGGTGCCAACGTCTTGAATGTGGCGCGCCAGGATTACGATCCGCAGGGGGCGTCGGTCACCATCCTCATCAGCGAGGAACCGGTGATCGACAAGAAGGCCGCCGGCAAGGAAGTGCTGTCCGGCGCCGTCCGTGAACATGCCGAAGACGCCAGCGTCGTCGCGCATCTGGACAAGAGCCACATCACGGTCCACACCTACCCGGAAACCCACCCACACAACGGTATTGCGACCTTTCGTGCAGACATTGATGTCGCCACCTGCGGCGTCATTTCGCCGCTAAAGGCGTTGAACTATCTGATCGAGAGTTTCGAATCGGATATCGTGATCATGGACTATCGGGTGCGCGGCTTCACGCGTGACATCAAGGGCAACAAGCACTACATCGATCACCGTATCAATTCGATCCAGGACTACCTCGCCAAGACGATCAAGAATCGCTACGAGATGTTCGATGTAAACGTCTACCAAGAGAACATCTTCCACACCAAGATGCATGTGAAGGACTTCGATCTGGACACCTACCTGTTCGAGGAGAAGGCGAAAAACCTCTCCTTCAAGGAACGGCTACGCATTGAAGCGCAGTTGAAGCGCGAAATTGAAGAACTCTTCCACGGCCGCAATCTCGACTAAGCAAGGCGTTCCGCACTGACAAGGCCACGGGGCGCGAGGGTCTCCTTCGCGCCCCTTATTTTCAGGCGTTCGGTGGCAAGTTGTTGCTGCGAAGTAGCTGACGAATCATCACCACTACCGTCGCCACACCCACGACGAGGACCGCCCACAACAATAGCCGTTTCCACGGCAAGGGTTGCGCCACCGGCCGCAAGGCCGCATCACCCGAACGCACGGTTTCCGCGCCAAGCGCCAACATAGGCGGCAGCCAATCCTTGCCCTGCCGAGATCGCATTTCCGCCAAGGCCACATCCAGCGGATAGTTCTGTTCCTGCGATTCCGCGCTGCCCAACGCCAACAAGACTTCGGTATCTGCCCCTGGCATCAGCAAGAATTGGTCGGGAAGGTAGTGCAGATTCAACCCCGGCGACTGGGCTAGTGGCGGCGCGGTCTCGATGCGCCATTCGCGATCACGCACTGCTTGCAGCAGGGCAATGCGCGTATTAGCGGTCTCCGCCAGCCGAAATACCGTCCCTTCGCCACGCCAGCGCCATTCGCCCGCAGTGTCGGCGCGACTGAATACGCGAACCGTCGCCAGATCAGCACTTCCCTGCAGATCAAGCAGCACCGCATCGACCGCGAACGGGCCTGCCGACAGAAACTCGAATCGTCCGGCTTGCTGCGCCTTGGCCTCCACTGACTGCGGCGATGCGCGATGTTGCTGTGAGGCCTGTTCGGGTGCGCAATGGCAGATTTCCACCTCAATTTTTGAAGGCTCTGGCAATGGGCCACCGTCGGCGCGCTGCAGACGCAAATAACGCGGCGCCGTAGGCGGCAAGCTCACGCGGTTCTGTTCCAGCGACAGACCTTCGCGCTGCAACCGCAGCAAGCCCGCATCCGTCACCCAGCGCCAGTTCAGCAGGTCGTCACTGCCCTGCACTCGCAGCCGCCAATCGAAACTCAATGCCGCAGGCAATTGCAATCGCAGCGCCTGTGCTTGCGCACGCTCACCGAGGTCCACCAGCCAGTCGCCACCGTCACCGGAGTTACCCTTGCTCGTGGCATCGTTCTGCAGATGGGTCTCCAGTCGACGCAATCGACCGTCCTGACCACGCTCGACATAGACCTGCACATCGGAGGTCATCGATGTCTCTGACGCGAAGGGCAAGACAAACCAGTCGACGGGATACCACCCCGGCCGCTCGGGTGAGGCCAAAGGCAAGTTCACTCGTGCCAAAGGCAGCGCGTTTCCCACCGGATCGAACAAAGCGACATCGGTGAGGTCATTCTGGTGCAAACGCAAGTAGGCCTGCTCATCCAGCACCAATCGGTAAAGTCCTTGTCCCGTGGTTGGAATGCTGACGCGACGTTGCCAGGCAAACTCCGATGCGATCACGCAGCCGCTGCAGAGCAGCCCCAGAAAAAACCATCCTGCGCGGGTGCGGGTGTCTCGTGTCATGGCGTGACCTCTTTGCCTGAACGACGCGGCGGCGACGGTGCGACATAGCCAACACCGACCAGCAACAAGCCCACGATCAGGACTGCCACAACCCCCGCCAGGTCACCCAAGTAGTGACGATCGATCAGAACCATTTTGAGCAAGACGATCCCCATCAGCATCGCCCCGCCCAACCACAGCGGATAGCGCTGCCGCTTCGACCCCATGATCCACGCCGAGACGCCCAGCAACGACCACACGACTGTCAGTGCACTCTGCGCTGCCGCTGTGTCCAGCAGTCCCGCCCCCCAGGACGCCTCGCCGATGTGATACACGGCACGCAAGGTGGACTGTGTGATCGACACAAATGCAACAATCCCCAGCAGAATCCGCGCACCGCGAGCGGCATCGGTCCAGGCCCGCCAAAGTCCCAGCAACATCACTCCCTGCAGCAGATCCAAGGGGTTGAGGATCGGAAAATACTGCATCGGTTTGGTGTCGCCGGGCACCACCCACACCACGCAAAGCACCAGCAGCAGACCCATGCTGGCCAAGCCATGCCAGTAACCCGCGTATCGCGGGAAATGCATCTGCAATGGCCACGCGAACCATTGCGGTCTGCGCCACAAACCCCAACTCACAAACAGCAAAGGCAGCACGCCGGCCACAACGACCCATGCATCACCGAGATCAGCATCGCGATCGAGACGAATCGTCAATTCGACGGCGAACAGCAAGACCACGGTCAGCAACACCAGAATATGAGCAAGCCCAGTCAGGCGCGCGACCGGCACGCGCAAACGCGACAATCCGAATGCACTGGTCAGGCCCCAAGCCAACCAGGCCATAGCGCCGCCATCTGCCAGTGGCGAGCGCAAGTCCCATGCAGTCAAAGGCACCAGCAAAGGCGCTGGCAGCCACAGCACCAACATCGCCCAACTCAAGCGTGGCCACGCCAAGCGCTGCCGCAGCAAAGCGGCCAGAGCGATACTGGCGGAGGCGAACAGCAGCCATCCGAGCACCACAGATCCGTGCAAGGACGCACGCTCGGCCTCATGTGCGCCCAACAAATGCCACCACAGCAAGCCGACAACAAACCACGGCCATATCGTGATGCGTTCTGGCGCATGACGCTCATACAGAAATGCCGTAGTGAAGGCGGCCATTGCCAGCAAGCCCAGACTGATCGAGGTCGCGATGCCCGAATGAACAAGCGCGCCCGTCTCCAACCCCAGCCAGACTTCTTGCCCGAAAAAGAAGCTCGCCCCAGCCAGACCCTGCAAAAGCCAGCCGGCGAATTGCGGCCAACGTCGCTGTTGCCGCAAGCCCAACCAGATCGCGGCCACACCCTCCAGCGCCCAGGCCATGGCGGTTTGTTCAGCCGAGAAGGCAAGCGGAATCGCCAGGGTCGCGAAACCCACCGCGAGCACCGCGAAACTCTGCCCCAACAATTGGGCGACGGTGCGACGAACCAGCCAGGTGGCGAGCAGCGCGTAGATGACCGCAGCGACCAGTGCACTGAAGGCCAACGGCATGCGATCACCGCCCAGCAATGCTGCCTGCAGGGGAAACGCCAGCAACGGCAATCCGAAGGTCAATGTCGTACTGACTGCTCGACCGCCAGCACTGGAACGCAGCGACGTCACTACTGGAATCAGCAGATAGAACGCACAGAACAACAGCAGGAACGGCTCGATGCTGGCAAATAGCTCAGGTCGATAGTATTGCTTGCCCCACAGGGCGCCAATGCCAAAGGTGAACACGAATCCCAGCATGTTCAGCGCATGCCAATCGCGACGCCAAGCAACGGCGAACACCGCCGCATTTAACACGGCGTAATAGCTGAACAACGCCACCGCGTTGCCCGAACCGGTGCTGATCAACACCGGTGCCAGATACCCACCCAGAAACCCCAGCCAAGCCAGAACTGCCGCATTCTGCAGCAAGGCCAGGATTGCGCTGCCGGCAACCAGCAGAACCACCAAGCCCAGTGCCAGAGTCGCGGGCAGCAGACCGTAGTAGCGGAATGCGGCGAACACCACCAATAGCAGAACACCCAGTGCGCCGCCCTGAAGACTCAGCCCAAACGCTGGGCGTAGCTCGCGCTGCCTGAAGCCGAACCACAAGCCGCCAATCGCTGCTAGCGCGATGGCGATCAGTCGCGCCTCGATCGAGACCGTGAAATAGCCTTGGTCCGCGGCATACTTCAGCGCCGCTGCAACACCCGCGAACAGCACCATGACGCCCAACTTGACCGGTAAATTACCCTCGGTAAACCAGCCGATCAGCGCTTTCAGCAAGCGATCTGGTAATGAGGGCTCGATGGGTGGCGCCACCCAAGCCTCGTGCAGATCGCCGTCCTCGGCCGCCTCTGCCGACGAATTGGCGGCAATCGTTGGCTTGGCAGTGGGCTTGGCCCATTCGGGGACAGGTGGCGGACCCGACGTAGCGGCAGGTTTCGTCATCGGCGCGGAAGGCGTCGCATTGACAGTTTCCCAATGACTCGCCGCGTCGGTAGCCGGCGGAATGGCTGCGCCATGCGCGACGCCATGTCGCTTGGATTGCGCGATGTCCTGCCGGCGCAACTGGCGCTCCAACTCGGCAAGCCGGGCCTGCAGTTCAAGCACCGTTCCGAGCGCCCAGCCCAGCACTGCGCCACCGAATAGACCGAGCAGTACCCGACTGGTATCCGCGAGCATGCCGCCCAGCACCGCCAGTATCACCACCACAATCCACTTCATTGATTACTCCCTTTGGAAGGCGTCGGCAGGGCTGCGTGCCGATCATCCACCACACCTCCCGTGCGATTGGAAGGACCCGATGCCAGATGCAATGTCGAACGAAAGTACGCGAAATCGCAAGCCTCACAGACATGACGCCTGTGGTCTTCCGGCGCGTTGGGGACGTCGTGTAATCGTCAGATCCGGTAGGCAGCCAGCTTCATCACTTGACTGCAGGCGGCCATGATGCGCGGGATCGGCGCGGGCAAGGCGCGTGCGCCCGCAGCTTTGGCTGCCTCGGCATGGCAGGCTTCTTCGACCATCATCTGTGCAAGGATGGCGCGACTGGCGTGGTCTTCAGCGGGCAATGCCATCAGGTGAGCCTGCAGATGCGATTCCACTTGGCGCTCGGTTTCCACCACAAAGCCAAGGTTGTAGCCATCACCGGCCAGCCCGGCCAGGATGCCGATGCAATAACTGCCCGCGTACCAGAACGGATTCAGCCGACTGGGCGTACTTTGCAGTTCGCTGAGTCGCTGAGCGCACCATGCGAGATGGTCGGCTTCTTCCTCGGCAGCATGCTGCAGGTGAGCGCGCAAGGTCGGATTCTTCGCGACGCGCGCCTGCCCCAGATAAAGCGCTTGCGCACAGACTTCGCCACTGTGATTGATCCGCATCAGACCCGCGGCATGCTGACGCGCCTCGCCGCACACCATTGGCGGGTACAGGAGCCTGTCAGCGTCAGCAACCGCAGCCGGACTTGGCCGCTGCGCGACAGGCACAGACGCAAGACTGGTTCGCAACGCGTGATCGATTTCCACCAAGATTTGGTCGAACCACGAGAAACGTCGTTCAAATGGCATTACATGGCCTCATCTATCAACACCAAAGGATGCTGCAATCGTGGTGTCGACGGGTCGGAAAGCGTCTGCAGGTGCAAATGGCAGCCCACATTGCTGGTACATCGTCTGGCTTCGGGAAAGCTCGCAAATTGGTCTAACACGGATGCTGCCAGAAGCGCCGCGCGTTGCGGAAACGCCAGCATGTGCGCGCCCGCTGCACCGCAGCAGCCTTGGCGCGGCATTAGCTGCACTCGCAGCCCTGGCAACAGACGCAAGATTTCCTCCGCTGCCCACAACCCGTTTTCGACTGTCGATCGCGACGTGCAAGGCGAATGCAACACGACTTCCGCCGCGACCGAACGGAATTGCCACTCGCGCAAACGCGTGTGGGAAAGCAGAAATTCCATCGCCTCCAGCACCGGCAAGCGTTGACCCAGTGTATTGGCAACATCGCTGTGGCAGCCGGTGCTGAGGGTCAGGATGTAGCGGGGCTGCACCGTATGGCTCGCCAGCGCCGCCGCCAGTGCGCGCTGATTCGTCTGCGCCATCCGTGCGGCCACAGCAGCATCGCCTGCATGCCTGGCAAGTGCACCGCAACAGCCCTGACTCGGCATCTCGACTACCTGCCAACCCAATCGCTCAAGAATCCGTCGCAAGGCAATCAGTGCCGTCTGCTCGGCGTAGCGCTCGACACAACCCGCGAACAAGATCACTGCTGGACGACTGTCACTGACCAAGCTTGGCGTAAACACCGTCAATGGCGCCCGCAACGCACGTGCAATGCGCATCCAACGTCCCGGCAACCACTGCACGGGCCATGCGGTAAGTCGGATCAACCATCCCAGCAGTGTGGGACGTGTCACCACAGCCAAAATGCCACGCACCGCCAACGATGACGAACGTCCAGGGAACCGCAGTTGACGACTCAAGTCCATCAAACGACTGAACTCCACCTTCGCCGGACAAATCGCCTCACACCGCCCGCAGGAAAGGCAGTGATCCAGCGCGGGCAGATCTGCACCAAGCTCGCCATGCGACGCACGGGCCAAGTGTTGGACGATGACGATCCGACCTCGCGGCGACTCCGCTTCGCGCTGATCCAACGCATAGGTCGGGCACACCGGGAGGCACTGTCCGCACAAGACGCAAGCATCAGCCAGCGCCAAAATGTCGCGTCGAATCTCTGCTGCGGGGGCGTTGGCTTGGCTCATAGGCTCTGCAGACGTTTGGCATTCAGGTTCGCCGAGGGCCCTGTAGCCATTCGCTCTCGCCGCACCAAACCATAACAGACAAGCCGCCACCTCCCCCGCAAACGCACAGCATCCTGACCGCCCCAAGCGCCCGTCGAGCCTGCATGACTCTTGCGCGATGAACTTTCGACCGCTATCCTTCGCAGTCTTTCGTTCACGCATTCCCATTGGGAGCTCTCATGAAGACCTTCAGCGCCAAAGCGGAGACCGTCAAGCGCGACTGGTTCCTGGTCGACGCAAACGGCAAAACCCTTGGCCGTCTTTGCTCCGAAGTTGCCAGCCGTCTGCGCGGCAAGCACAAGCCAGTGTTCACGCCACACGTGGATACCGGCGACTACATCGTCATCATCAACGCCGAGAAAATTGCCGTCACTGGCAAGAAACTCCAAGACAAGATGTATCACCGGTTTACCGGATACGTCGGCAACCTGAAGTCGGAAACCTTGGGCCAGGCACTGGAGCGTCATCCGGAGCGCGCCATTGAAATCGGCGTCAAAGGCATGCTGCCGAAGAACTCGTTGGGCCGTCAGATGTTTCGCAAACTGAAGGTCTACAAGGGTGCTGAGCATCCGCACACCGCCCAGCAGCCGCAGGCGCTGGACATCTAAGGCCACAGGACAAAGCTCATGGCAATTCAGCAGAACTACGGCACCGGCCGTCGCAAGTCCTCCACCGCTCGCGTCTTCGTGCGCAACGGCAGTGGCAACATCACCGTCAATGAGCGTCCGCTGGACGTGTTCTTCGGTCGCGAGACGGCGCGCATGATCGTTCGTCAGCCGCTCGAACTGATCGGCGTGACCGACAAGTTCGACATCAACGTCACGGTCGCTGGTGGCGGCACCACCGGACAGGCCGGCGCAATCCGCTTGGGTATCGCTCGCGCCCTGGTGGAATACGATGAGTCGCTGAAGTCACCGCTGCGCCGCGCCGGTTTCATGACCCGCGACGCTCGCGAAGTTGAACGTAAGAAGGTTGGCTTGCACAAAGCCCGCCGCGCCACCCAGTTCTCGAAGCGTTAATTCGCCGGGTTTACGGGCGGCGATCCCAGTTGTTGGGAGATCGTCTAACGGTAGGACTGCAGACTCTGACTCTGCCTATCTAGGTTCGAATCCTAGTCTCCCAGCCAATTGGTGGTTCGGTCAGAAAGCGAACCACACGGAAAGCCCGCGACCAGCGGGCTTTCTTGTTTTCTGTCGGATGTGATCCACGCGCAACCGCACTACAATTTGCACGCGGGCCTATAGCTCAACGGTTAGAGCAGAGGACTCATAATCCTTTGGTTCAGGGTTCGAATCCCTGTGGGCCCACCAATCCTGCGCCCCGCTTCTCCAAACCAAGCATCCCGACTGCAGAGCGCGACCCCGCCCCATGCGCTACGCCTTTGATCTTTACGTGTTGGACACGTCAACCGAGCAATTGCTGGGGCCAAACGGACCGATCACTTTGCGGCCCATTACATTCCGCGTGCTGTGTGAACTGGTCGAA
This sequence comes from Lysobacterales bacterium, assembly GCA_016718605.1. Taxonomy (GTDB): domain Bacteria; phylum Pseudomonadota; class Gammaproteobacteria; order Xanthomonadales; family Xanthomonadaceae; genus Aquimonas. Next base: position 937,985 of record JADKCY010000002.1, read on the forward strand.
AGTGCGCCCGCGCTGTTGAGCAAGACTGAACTGCAAGAGCGCGTTTGGGGCCATCAGGCATTGTCTGAAAGCGCCTTGGCACAGTCGATCAAGGAACTCCGAACCGCTTTTGCGGATGATTCTGAATCCCCTCGCTTCATCCTGACCCGACACCGCCGCGGCTACCAGTTCAAGCCGGAGGTCCGCGCCGCACTGCCGCAAGCGTCAATCCCTTCACAGAGGGGTTCGCGGGGCAGCCCCGCGATGTCGCGCAAAGCGATCACTCTGCTGCTTGCCATAGTGATTTTGATGTCACTGATCGCGCACATCTGGTGGCAAGCCGCAGAAAATGGTCCCCCAATCGTGGACATCCACACGCTACTGAACCAAGGGCTTCGTGAATCCGCGCTGCGACAACTGGAACATCTATCGACTGAGCCCGCGCAGCAAAGCCTGATGGAACAATTGATGGCGGATCTGGGCCTGCGCGTGGACGGCGACGACGAATACTCGCGCGGAGCGTCCAACGCGGTATCCGATCCCAAACCTGACCGTGCGACCCCAAACGCATCACCACTCAGAGCAGATGGGATTACCCGACGCTTGCAGGACTTGGCTAGGGCAACACGGGAACGCCCGTCACTATCATGGGTGTGGATTCGGCGCTTAGAGGCAGAAGTACGCCTTGGGCGCTGCAATGACGCCAAAGATGTGCGCGATCAGGCGCACACAGCCGGATTGGCAGCAAGTTACCTGACCCTGATCGACGCGTCGATCGCACTTTGCCGACGACACTATGCACTTGCTCGTGAACACGCCGAGGCTGCCGAGTCACTCGCTGAGGCCAACCAACTGGTTGGGTACCGTGCCCGCTCGATCCAACTGCAGGCAGATGCCCTGCGCGGCTTGGGCCAGTTTGAGAACGCGCTGAGCCTCGCCAACCAAGCTGTCCTGGCCTTCGACATCGCTGAAGAACGTCTGGGCGCCGCCTCCGCCAGGCTCTCTGTCGTCGAGTTACTGCACGATCTGGGACGCTATGACGAAGCCGACCAGGTATTGGAGGCCGCCCGTGCGGAGTTCCTACGACAGCAGGCGGGTCCACGATTGCGTCAGCTTCTGGGTCTGCAAGCGGCACTCAGCTACCGCCGCGGCGACTATGTCAAGGCATTGCCTTTGGCGCGCGAAGCCCGCCACGCGGCGGATTCAGCCTTCTCCCACGCCGAATCACAGGCGCTGGCATTGACCGAGGCAGAAATCCTGAACCGTTCCGGCAACGTGGACGCCGCGCGAGCGCTATTTGAGTTGACGCTGCAAGCCGCAGAAGCGCGCGGCGACCGCCAACTGATGGCGCGAATCCGCACCAATCTGGCCGGTATCGCCGGCCGTCAGGGTCGGTTGGAGGATGCCATCGGCGATTTTGAACTCGCGCGACGCGCTTTCGCGGAACTGGGCGATGTCCACGGCGAAGCCTTATGCAACGCCAACCTCGCGACCATGGATGCGCGAGCCAACCGGATTGATCGTGCGAGGGAGCGCTACAGCAACGCGATCACCCTGTTCCGTGCCATGGACGCACGCTCCGATCTGGCACGGAACCTGTACAACCTTGCCCTGCTCAAACGCCGTGCGGGTGACTACGGTGCAGCGCGTAAGGAACTGGATGAAGCACAACCTCTGCTGGAGGCGCTTGGCGAGCGCGATGCCTTGTTGTTTGCCTTGGCGGCGAAGGCTGAATTGGCATTGCTTCAAGCTGATCCACTCACCGCACGAGACGCTCTTCAGCACGCCGAACCGCTAATGACGCAGAGTCCCATGTCGCGTGCGCGCATCCTCTCCGTGCAGGCCCATCTCGCTCGCGATACGGGCGATCCAAGCGCAGAACGTCTGCTCTCGGAGGCACTGCAACTGCGTGAAAAGGCGGGCGCCACACCTTGGGTCCACGCCAGCCGGTTTGACCAATTGCGTCTACTGATCGATCACTCTCCATCACCACAGGCGGTGGCTGATCTCGATGCGCTCCGGCAGTCCCAGTTGCGCCAGAACGAACATAGCGATGCGTTTGCCACAGGTGTGCTGATGGTCGAGGCCTATCGCAGGCGACAGCAATATCCGCAAGCGTCACGACTCGCTGCGGTGCTGGAGGCAGATCACTCTTCGGCGTTGTCGGAAGATCGATGGCGCCTGCGACTCCAGCAGGTTCTGCTGCAAGCGGATCCGTCCACTGCATTGAGCACATTGGCACGCGAGGCCAACTCGGCTGGCGCGTTCGCATTGGCGCTGGAGGCTCGAATCTGCGCGGGTGATCAGGCTGCGCTTGGCCAGGCAAAGTCAAGCGGGATGCATCGATTGGCGAACCTGCGGCCTGGATGCTGACCGACTCGGGGACAGCCAGCGCGCGCCGACGTGCCGGATTTGCTCGCCATCTGTCTGAAAAGACAAAGTTTCAAGGTAGTTTCATGGTTTTGATGTCCACCGTCTGGACCTTGCCGCGATGCTAGGGCAACGCTCAAACGGAAACTCCTATGCGCATCAACGCACACCGAACAATGTCGACGACAACCAGATTGCTGTCGCTATTCGTTCTGCTACTGGCCTGCACGACACACGCCGCAAATCTGAACGTAACCACCACGCGAGGGGATCGTGGCGGGCCAGAATGTTCGCTTCGGGATGCCCTCACTGCAGCCAATACGGACGCGCCAAGCGGTGGATGTCCTGCAGGCACAGGCGCCGACACCATTTACCTACCTACGGGTTCCACGATCACTCTGGATGGTCGTGAAACACAGGATATCGGGGCCGGAGACGTCGTTGGCACGCCTGTTCTCAGCACCGACATCACCATCGAAGGGCAAGGCAGCGTCATCCAGCGCAATCCGACATCCAGCACCTGTACCGCCACGGTGCCCGGACCCGACAGCGACTTCCGCCTGTTCATTGTGCGCCCGCCCGCAGTGCCTCTAGGCCAACTTGGCAGCTCAAACACTGTGACGCTGCGTGGTCTATCGCTCTTGTGGGGATGTGCGGACGACGGGAATGGCGGCGCAATCCTCAACGAAGGTGCGCATCTGCAACTGGATCAAGTCAGCCTGCAATACAACCAGGCACGCGATGGGGCAGCGATTTCATCAATGACGGATGCAGGCCTGACCGGTAGCTTGACGGTCACCCACAGCAGCTTTCTCGACAACCGTTTTTCGTCGGTGTTTGCCGGTGGCATCGTGACCGACCAACCCACCACCATTCTGGACAGCAGTTTCGTTCGAAATGGCAATGACGTTTCCCCGGGCGCACTGGGTGGTGCGCTGGCCTTGTTGGCGACGGATGCCGCAATCGTTCGGACCCGCTTCGATGACAACAACGCGGGCAGCGCAGGTGGCGCGATCTACGCCACAAATGGCGGCAGCATCAGTGTCACCGAGTGCGACTTCAACCACAACCTGGCCACCGCGGGCGGGGCCATCCGCGCCAGCCTCGTGGCGCTGGAAATCATAGACACCACATTCGCCAGCAATCAGGGCACACCCGCGCTTGGCATTGGCGGTGTCGGTGGTGCACTCGCAGCGGACGACAACGCCGTCGTCACCATCCGCCGCAGTCTGTTCAACGGCAATAGCGCGGGTTCTGGTGGAGGTGGTGCGATCTTCAACGCTGCCAACACCACGATCTACAACAGTAGCTTTGTTGGCAACAAAGTCATCGAAAACAGCGCGACTACGGGTGGCGCGATCGCCACGATTGATACCTTAGGCGGTAGTTCGCCGCGCACCGACATTTCGCACAGCACCTTTGTCGGCAACGGTGCGGTCAGCCACGACGGAATGAGCTTCTACACAAGCGTGTCAGGCGATCTGAAAATCGCCAACAGTATCGTCAGCGACGCCATCGGCGCCGCACCCAGCGGCTATGATCACTGCGCTGGCAGTGGCAGCCTCATTGCCTTCGGCGGCAATCTCTCGAGCGATGCGTCGTGCAGTGGTTTCACCCTGCCAAACACGCCGGCATCGCTGCTCGCCCTTGCCGACAACGGTGGCAAGACCCAGACCATCGCACTAAGAGCCGACAGCGTAGCGATCGACGCCGCGACCTGCCGCAACAGCAGCGGGCTGAGTATCACGGCGGATCAACGCTATCTGTCACGCCCGCAGGACATCCTCAACCGTGGCGATGGGCTTGCCGATTGTGATCTTGGCGCTTTCGAATTCAGCAGCAACCCCACCCTGTCAGTGAGCAAGTCTGGCAGCGGCGGCGGTCGGGTTACAGCCACGGGTATCGACTGCGGTGTGGATTGCGTCGAAAGCTATACCCCCAGCAGCAACATCGTACTGACGGCCATCCCGAATGGCGAAAGCAGTGTCGCCAGTTGGGGCGGATGCAGTTCGGTGTCGTCGGATCAACTCACCTGCACGGTCGAGGATTTCAGTTTTGCAAGCACGGTCTACGTCGTGTTCGAGTCCACCACCGAGCCCAGCAGCGCAGACATCCAAGTTAGTCTGACGGGCTTTCCGCTCAACGCGGATGCGGGCAATACGATCAGCGGCACCGAGACCTGCATCAACACCGGGCCCGATGAAGCCCTCTGGGTACACTGTGATATCAGCGGAGCGGCGGACATCGACACCGTGTGCGTACCCGATTCCCCGGCCGCGACACTCGCCAGCGGTGCGTCCATCGTATGCAGTATTGATACCGACATGCCTGCAGTGGGCGACCTCGAACTGACGGCCTCAACTTCACAGGCTTTAGCTGACCCGGAACACGACAACGATACGGATGTCGTGACCATTCTGCAGACTACACCGCCTGTCGTTATCGAAAACGATATGCAGGCGGGTCTGTTCGGACTGCCCATCAACGCCAATGTGGGCGCGCTGATCAGCGGTCAGGCGCGTTGTCGCAACAATGGACCGGACGCCGCGGAACAAGCCGTTTGTCTCATCACCGGCCTGCCAGCTGGCGTCGCGCCAACCTGCACCCCGAGCCTGCCTGCAAACCTTGCGGCCAGCACCATGGTCACCTGCGACTTCAGTTTCCCCATGCCGGGCAGTGGCAACACCACTCTGACGGCCAGCACATCGGCGAATGGTCACGACGCGATCATCAACAATAACGGCGCCACGCAGACCATCAGTCTCAACAACCCGCCTGCGATGGCAGACATGGAAGTCCGTTTCGTGGAAGGCACTGCGAGTGCCCGTCCTGGCGACACCGTTCACCTGCACGTGCTGTGCGGCAACCAAGGTCCAAACGTCGCCAGCAATGCGACCTGCCAGTTTGTCGGACCACCGCCAGGCACCAACATCGTGTGCCTTCCCGGCGACACTGTGGCGAGTCTGGCCGCGAATGCCAGCATCAGTTGTGACCTCGACTTCGTGATGCCCACCAGCGGCAATGACATCAGTATCAGCGTCACCGCCACGAGTACCACTGCAGACCCAGCGCTTGGCAACGAGACAGCGCAAGTTCTCATTGCCTCATCGCCGTTGCCACCTGAAGTCGAGCTGCAAGCTGAAGTTCGCGACTTTCCGTCCTTCGCCGAGCCAGGCGACACCATTGCGGGAACGCTGCATTGCGTCAACAACGGCCCGGATGCAGCGGTATCGGTGAATTGCACGCCACTCGGGCTCCCGGCGGATAGCATCGTGCACTGCGATCAAAACCTCCCGGTGTCCAGCCTTGCGGCCGGCAGCCGTATTGTCTGCGCTGTCAGTTTCAGCATGCCGACACACGACGTCGTTCTGGGTGTCCGGGTACAGGGCAGTGGCGTTGAACAGATCCTCGGCAATGAACGTGACCAGTTCACCATCACCGGACTCAACCTGCCCACAGCCTTGTTCGCAAACGGCTTCGAATAAAGGGCTGAATTCAAGGCAACCGATGCATGACGCAGATGTCAACCTGCGTCATGCTTTGCGCGATAGTGTCCAGCGTCAGCCCGGCGCGTGACTGCGATCTCTGCCGGACACAACCATTGCGAGGAGATTCAGCCATGTTGCGTCGGATTGTTCTGAGTTGCGCCGCCCTGTTGTTGTCCGGCTGCGTGACCTATCCCACCTACACCTACGACGATGGCCGTAACGTCCAGTATGTCGACGACGCCACCTACTACGTTGAGGCGGGCAACGGCTATGGCGATTACTACGCCAGTGACGACGACCCATGGCGCTACTCGGCCTACTACAGCCTGTATTGGCCGATCCATCGCCTGTACTGGGACAGCTACTGGTACCCCGATTTCTACTACGGCATCACCTATTTTCCGCGTGACTATTTCCACGTCGGCTGGGGTGGCGTCTGGGGTCCTTACCGGCCGTACCGGGGTTACCAGCATTGGTACGCACCCTATCGGTATAGCTGGCCAGACAATCACTACGCGTGGTACTGGCACCGCTCGAGACCGCAAGTTGCCTCGGTGAATCCTGCACCTCGCTTTGGACATGCACGCAACGAGGCGGAGCGTGTGAGCGCTTACCAGCAAGGCGGCGCGTTCAACCGTGCCCTGCGATCGGATCAAGCTATCGGCACATCGACCCGCATGGGTTTGGGTGGCCGCCAAATCGCACCATCGCGTGCAGCAAGTGACGGCAGGGGAGACAACAGCGCTATCGCAAACCAACGTGCGGTCCCGGCTCGTCCGGCCGCTTCGGAACAGCGCGGTTCGATATACGTGCCTAGGCCTTCCCGCGAAGCGGCCACGGATCAGCGTAGCCCCTATTTTTCCCAACCAACCACAAGATCAACTGACGCCGCGACCTCACGCGGCATGCGTCCGACCGAACCATTCCTGCGCTCGGCGCCTTCGCTTCCCGCAGCCTCGACTCGCAACAATCTTCAGGGAAGACCCGCCCAATTTGAACGTCCTGAGTCGTCTCGCCCGCTACCAACACCCAGCCCCCGATATGCGCCAGCGCCGCGTGTCGAGCGGAGCTTTACCAATGAACCTGCGCGCCAGTCAGCACCTGTCTCGCGCAGCGAATCGCCAGCGCGCAGCGCTTCCCGCGAAGCGCACGACGAGCAATGACGATCTGAACCCGCGGAGCCATGGACACCACGTTTCCGCAGGCCATGGATCGCAAGCAAGCGGATCAATCACGCCAGTGATTGATCCGGCGGGCCAAAGCCCGGAAGGGTGCCGGACTCGGCGAATTTGACGAATCCGAGATGGGCTTGTGCAGATCATGCCGAACACAGCGCTCACTCGCGTGCGCGCTCTGCTTCGATCTCCACTTCGATCTGCACATCGTCACCGATCATTGTGGGGTAGCGATCCATCCCGAAATCCGCGCGTTGCAGTGTTGCGCGGGCGGAAAACCCGACCCGCTCACGAACCAGCCATGGCAATTTGCGACCCACGGCGTTGCGCTGCACGGACAAGCTGACCGGCACCTGCACACCGCGCAGCGTCAACAGCCCGTGCACCTCGGCGCGTGTCGAGTCAAGCACCACAATTCGCGTGGATTCGAACTGCGCCAGCGGGTGGCGACGGACGTCAAAGAAGTCCGATTTTGCCATTCGTCGGTTCCAATCCGCGTCGCCAAAGTCGAGTCTGGACAACGCCAGGACCACCTGAGCTTCCGCACTACGCCAGTCTTCCGGGTCGTAGTGCAGTTCTCCGGAGGGAGCCGAAAGTGTCGCCAACGCACTCGAAAACCCCGCATGCGAAACGCGCAAAACCACGCGCGAATGTACCGGGTCGATCCGCCAGCGCGGGACCTCATCCGCGCTGGCCGCAGCGTGCGCCAAACCAATCAGGCCCCCAATCAGCAGGCATCTGAACAGCTGTCGCGTCATGACTTCCCGCCGAGACGACTGGCCGGGGAAGGTGGTTCGGCATCCAGCAACTGCCGCACCATGCCCGTGACACGCGTGAGCTGCGCACCCGAATCCTGGCCCAAAGACGCCTCGAACGCAGCCAGCGTGGCGCTGCGGTCGCATTCCCCGGTGTCGGCAAAGGCGCGGTTCATGGACCTGCCGAGACTGTCGAAAATCAGTCCGTAGGCAACGGCATGCATCACGCCACCACCCAGCGTACCGATGCCCGGAAATGCCTTCAGGGCATTGCCAGCAATGGCCAGCACAATGCCGGTACGGGTCCTGACAATACGGCTCGCCTGACTCATCAGCGCATCCACGTCCAAGTCACGCAGACGCAGGCGATGCAGGGCGGCAAGCTCCTTGGCCAGAGCGGTGGCGAGCGCGCCCTGCAACAACAAATCCGTACCTGGCGCGACGCTCGCCATCGCCGCCACCATCGCACGCCGTGTGTAGCGACTGACGATGCGCTCTGCCGCTTGGTCGCGCACTTCGCGTTCCTGAGCCACAATGTGTGAATCCAATTGCGCCACAGTGGCGTGTTGGCGGCCGACTTCGAAGCGCTGCGGTCCCTCACCCGCTATCGCCAGCAGGGCTCGCTGCAGTTCGCTGACCTCGGCGGGCTGTTGCCGCTCGACCACGCTGCGACGACCATCCGGCCACTCCTTGGTCACCTGCTCAGTGAACCCTGCACTGACCGCCAGCGTCTCGATGCCCAAGGGGGCATAGCGCACTTGCAGGTTTCTCCGCAGTGCTTCCCGCTCATTGCGGTCGTAGCGGTCCTGCTTGTTCAGCACCAAAAGAAGAGGGCGATCAAATCGCGCCAATATGCGTAAATCGGCATCTTGCGTGCGCGTCAAATCGGCATCAGCCACATAGACCAACACATGGGCGCGGGCGGCTTCGTCCTCAGCCAGGACAGCGTGGCGCTCGCCATGGACCTGTTGACGACCCGGCACATCGGCCAGCAACACCGGCTGCGCGGCGATCAATGCCTCGGCGTAGTGGACACGCTCAGTCGAACCGCCACGCACGTCAACGGTGCCTTCGTGAGACGGCACGAGTGCCTTCAGCAAACGCGTTTTTCCGCTGGAAATATCGCCATGAAACGCCACGTACAAGCGCCCGCTGCTTGCCCGTTTGTCCAACTCGGTCAGCTCGTGACGCCACGCCGAGGTGTCGGATCCCATTGCCTCCAATTGCGCCAGTCGGCCCTCAATGGCCTTGCGATCCAAGACTTGGGATGGCGCGATACGTTGCTTGGCCGGTGTGAGCAAAACCCACAGCAGCATCGCCCCGACGCCTGCCAGCACGGCCATCAACAGTCCTGCCAGCCATTGCAGCCAGCCCGGCAAGGCTTGCAGTTGCGCCCAAAACGCCAGCAGCTCTCGCCCAACCTGCAACAGGAAGTAGCCACCCATTAGTGTGCCAAGCACAGCCAGCACCGCCAACCCGCGTCGAATGATTGAAGCAGCCAATGCCATATTCCCTCGCTTCCAATGCATGCCAGCCGCACATGGCAAACGCACTGTGGCAGGATCGCATCCATACCACTGCGCAAAAATCCCCATGAGCCGTAACGCAGCATACCGAGTCACGCGCAAACCGATCGCTGCTTGGCTGCCACGGCTACTCAAAACACGAGGGCTGAACGTACTGTTCTGCGCGCTCCTGCAACTCCTGTCCACTGCTTACGCGGCCACAGCACGTTTACCCGAAACACCGCAATTTGAACATTTTGGCCCCGAACATGGCCTGCCCTCCAGCACCGTGTATTCGCTGGCACAAGATGCCCGGGGCTATCTATGGATTGGCACCGCGGATGGCTTGGCGCGCTACGACGGTGTGGGATTCCGCGTCTATCGCCACGACCCGTCCGACCCAAGCTCACTACCCTCCAACGTCGTGCAAGCTCTGCATGTCGATGCCAGACAGCGCCTGTGGATCGCCTGCGAGGGTGGCGGTTTGAGTGTGTTGCGAGATGCCAGTCAGACCCATTTTGAGCATTTCAACTCATCACGTTTGTCGGACTTCACAATGGTGGATGTCTATGCCATCGCATCGGATCGACAAGACCGCCTTTGGCTGGGTGGCTACGATGCAGGCCTTTACCTTTTCGACCACGAACAGAATACGCTGCGTGCATTCAAACACGGCGCTACTGATCAAAACTCGTTGATCAACGACACCATTCTTTCACTGCTCAACGATCCTGACGGCTTGTGGATCGGGACGCTGGATGGCTTTCAGCAACTGCGCGGCAGTACTTTCCACACCATTGAACTACCCGACGCCGCTCGTCCACAAAGACTGATCGCCAGTTTGTCCAAGGGTGAACAAGGGCTGCTGCAGATTGGCACCCGTGCAGGTCTGTTTCTAAGAGATCAGAACGGCGATATCCATGCGGACAATACCGCACCAAATTCCGCCGTCATGACTTCTCTGGTGGACCGAAACCAGCTTCGCTGGCTGGGTATGCGTGACGGCCTCTGGAGCCAACGCCCCGGTGAAGTCTGGCGCCGTCATCCGGCGGCCATTGGGCGCAGGGGAGCTCTGAGCGGGGATGTCATCAATGCGATGCTAGAGGACCATGAAGGCGGTCTCTGGATTGCGACCGTTGGTGGTGGCCTCAGCAGGCTGAATCCACAATGGCGAAACTTCAGCGCGTTCCAAGTCGGTCGAACCGCAACCAGCGTACCGCGTGGCATCGGAAAATCGGCGATTCATGCTGTGTGGGTTGTCAGCCTCCCTGGAGGGCTCGACAGGATTGACCTTCAGACAGGGGCCGTGAGCGCACATCTTGACGCCACAGGCGGGTTTCCTGACGAGCGACTGCACTCGGTTCTGGAGGATGCCTTGGGCAATGTGTGGGTCGGTCACAGTAGTGGCTTGATCCGCTATGTGCCTAGTCTCGGCAAGACGACAATTTATGGACAAGAAGGAGCCCATTCGACCCCTGCGGGCTTCGTCGACCAACTATTGGAAGTTCCCGGCGGCTTGTGGCTTTCCGCCCAAGGCGGAGGCCTGCAACATCGCGCCTTGAGCGGCGATGTTCTTGAAGATATTCGCCCCGGACAACACGGCCTTGAAAGTGCTGATACCGAGCAGATTGGACTGGATCGCACTGGCCGGTTGTGGTGGTCCGGGGCGACCGGACTCTTGCGCCGAGCCACGGAGGACGGCCATTTTGAGACGCTTATCGGCGCGCCTTCGGAGCGCATCTTCGGATTCGACTTTACGGACGATGGCGAAATTTGGCTGCATCGCCTGGAAGCACTCGAACGCTACCGAATTGATGGTAATAGCCTCAGCCTGCAGGAGCGTATTGATCAAACCAGCGGTTTGCCGGTAGTCGAGTCTGGCGGTGTGATCGTCGATGCAGAGCAATCAGTCTGGCTAACCACTGCACGCGGCCTTGTTCGCTATCGGCCCGCAAATGACATGCGCGCCGCAGAGCTGCGCATTTTCGGCGTGCGCGATGGCTTGCCCAGTATCGAGTTTCATAAGCGCCCTCCTACCATGACCGCAGAGGGGATTCTGGTTGCCTCAACGCTGGAAGGCGTTATCGCCTTTGACCCCAGTCGACTACAGTCGATTGAAGGCAAGTCATCCCTGCAGTGGGAGTCGTTGTCGGTCTCCCGCGCAGGTTCACGCATTGATCTCGCCAGCGATGACATCATCGACCTTCAGCACACCGATAGCGATCTGCGCATTGCCGTGCGCTTGCTGTCCTTCGCCGACCCCTCTGCCAATCGCTATCGTTTCCGTCTGCACGGTGTCGATGCGGGCTGGGTGGAAACCGGCAATACGCCTGAACGCAGCTACCCTCGCTTAGCGGCAGGTGAGTACGCGTTAGAGGTCTCTGCGGCAAACGCGGATGGTCAGTGGAGCTCTCCTCTTCAGCTGCACATCGTGATGCATCCTGCCTGGTGGTCGAGTCTGCCTGCGCAACTCAGCTACGCCGGCCTGCTGCTGCTGGGCGCGCTGCAAGCATTTCTCGCTTGGCGCAAGCGTCTGGCGGAGCGCCACCAACTGGCGATGGCCGAACAAGCCAAGCAGTTGGCAGAACACGCCTCGCAGGCCAAGGGGCGTTTCCTTTCCACCTTGGGGCACGAAATCCGTACCCCGATGACCGGCCTGTTGGGCATGAATGAATTGCTGCTGCAAAGCGAACTGCAGCCGCAGCAACGGCTGCAAGCCGAGGCCGTGCGGCGCAGCGGTCAGATGATGTTGCGACTGCTCAACGAATCACTGGATATTGCACGGGTAGAAGCTGGAAAGCTGCAAATCGAGCCGCAGCCAACCGACCTGAATCAACTGTTGCGTGACACCGCCGAACTGCAAGCGGCCCCGGCGCAACGCAAGGGCCTACGCTTTGAGCTCGACATCGATGCCGACTTGCCGCAGTGGGTATGCGTTGATCCACTCCGCCTGCAGCAGATTCTGCTCAACTTGAGCAGCAATGCAATCAAGTTCACCGCGCAAGGCTGGGTGCGGCTGCATGCCAGCGCGCAAACCATCGACAGCACGTCTGTCAGGCTCCATTTTGCTGTCAGCGACAGCGGCGCGGGTATGGATGCCGAGACCCTGAGTCGGCTGTTCCAGCCCTTTGAGCAGGCCCACAGGACACAGACCGCGCAGCAATTTGGCGGCAGCGGCCTCGGGCTGCTGATCAGCCGCCAACTGGCGAATGCCATGCACGGTGAAGTCGCCGCAGAAAGCACGCCCGGACAGGGCAGCACCTTCCGTCTCAGCTTGGCCGCGGACTTGGCTAAAGCGCAGGCAATTGCCAACACCATGCCCTTCGAATCCCCAACAAGCACGACCGAATCACTGTTGCTGGTTGAAGACGAGGCCGATGTCGCCGCCGCAGTCAGTGGCCTGTTGAGGCAAATGGGGCATCACGTAGACCATGCCGAACACGCGCTGCAGGCACTTAGTCTGCTCACTCAACACAACTACTCGCAGGCGGTACTGGACTTGGACCTGCCGGGTATCGATGGCCTGACCTTGGCAGCCATGCTGCACAAGCAACGCCCAGGTTTGCGCCTAATCGCACTCACCGCTCGCGCCGAAGCCGATACCGAACAACGTGCTCTGGCCGCAGGATTCGCCGTATTTCTACGTAAGCCGATGAGCCTTGCCCAGTTACGCGATGCGATTGCCGGAGGTAATCACTCCAGCTCGCAATGAGCGACCGATCAACGGCCCACACCATTGCGACACAGACATTGTTGCAGCGTCCATGCACGCGCAGGGATTTGGCACCTCCCAGCAGCGGAGCACTGTCTACAACTCAATGTGATCCACGCCGCGCCATGTCTGCAGTCTATCCAGAATTTCAGACAGCATGGGAGCCATGGCATCGACATGCAGTGCCGTTCGCGCCAAGCCCTCGCAGCGTCCAAACAAACTTTGGCGCAGCTGCTCTTCGCCATGCACGCGATGCGCGAGATCATCCAGCACTGCGGAAAACTCGCTCGGCGTCGGGCTGAAAGGCAGTGCCGCGAAAAGCTGGGCGAGCGCCGTGAAGACAGGCTGTGCATCAAGCGACCAGCCATAGTCCTCGGGTCGGTAGTCCGGCATGGTCAGCTCGGCATCCGTCCACACCCGAAAACACAGCTTGGCCAACGAGTGATACAACTCACCCTCGCAAATCAGCACCACCAGCAAATTGCCGCGATGCGCGATCACCGTCCCCGCCTGACTCGACCACTCGGCATTGCGCAAAAAACCGGTCAAACGCATCTGATCGACAAAACCCGCCGCCTGTAGCTGATCCACGATCAGCAAGCAGCGATCCGACTCCGAATACGCACAGGCTTCGGTGATGACGCGCTCGAAGGCGGTCATGGCGGGCTCCGCAAGCTCCGACCCCGTATCCTCAACGCTGACCACGCCACGCGCTGCGGGCGTATTCAACAAGCTGAAGTCGTGGTAGCAAATCCGCGGGTAGCTCAGGGCCGATCCAAGCGCATTCGCAAATGCCGTCTTGCGCCGACCGGCGCTGCCGTCGACGTGCAAACAGCGCACGTGTCGGTTTTCAGCATCCAGCACACACTGCAGTGCGAAGCTGTAATCCGCATTGGATTCAAAACCGTACAGGGCGAGATCATTGCGAAGAGACATGGGCGCTCCGAGATCACACAACGACAGATAGTGTGCCGCACCATCGAGTCAGAAAACCGACTGCACCAAAAAAGAAAGCCCCGCCAGTGGCGGGGCTTCTTGGGTTCTGCGGGAAGACGCTTACTCGCCAGCAACAACGCTGACAGTGCGGCGGTTCTTCGGGCCCTTGACGGCGAAATTCACCACGCCATCGGTCAGGGCAAACAAGGTGTGATCGCGGCCCAAGCCAACACCGGTACCCGGATGAAACTGGGTGCCGCGCTGGCGAATGATGATGTTGCCCGCTTCAATGGCTTGTCCGCCGTAGACCTTCACGCCGAGGTACTTCGGATTGGAGTCGCGACCGTTGCGGCTACTGCCGCCTGCCTTTTTATGTGCCATGACGTGTGCTCCTTACTTGCTGCCACCGGCGATGCCGGTGATCTCGATTTCGGTGTAATGCTGACGGTGCCCCTGCTGCTTGCGGAAGTGCTTGCGGCGACGGAACTTGATGATGTGAACCTTGTCGGCGCGGCCATGCGCTTTGACCATCACGGTCACTTTGGCGCCAGCGACCAGCGGGGTACCGACGGTCACGCCGTCACCTTCACCCACCAACAGCACTTGGTCGAGCTCGATCGAGCTGCCTTCCGCCACATCCAGCTTTTCTACGCGCAGGGTTTCACCCTGCATGACGCGGTACTGCTTACCGCCGGTAACGATGACTGCGTACATCTGCGAATTCCTCTGTAGTTATTTTTCCTGCACTGGCAGCCACTTGCCCAACGTTCCGGGACAGCTTCTCCCGCCGGGGAAATACCCACGAGCGAAAGACGGCCAAAACAGACCGCGCATGATAGGGGAGCCGCCTCGAACGGTCAAATTATCACCAGCAAGTCGCATGACAGTCCGCTCACAGGAACGCTTTACACTGATCGCCCCTCGTCGACCAAAAGACCATGGACACCATCCGCATCCGTGGTGCGCGCACGCACAATCTCAAGAATCTCGACATCGAATTGCCTCGCGATCGACTGATCGTGATCACTGGCCTGTCGGGATCGGGCAAATCCTCATTGGCGTTCGACACCATTTACGCCGAGGGCCAGCGGCGCTATGTCGAATCGCTATCGTCTTATGCTCGACAGTTCCTGTCGATGATGGAAAAGCCCGATGTCGAGCATATCGAAGGACTTTCGCCAGCCATCTCGATCGAGCAGAAATCCACATCGCACAATCCGCGCTCCACGGTCGGCACGATTACTGAAATTCACGACTACCTGCGCCTGCTCTTCGCGCGTGTCGGCACGCCCCGTTGTCCCGACCATGGGCATGCGCTGCAGGCACAGACAGTTAGTCAAATGGTTGATGGCGCATTGGCCTTGCCCGACAGTGCACGTTACATGCTGCTGGCCCCGGTCGTGCGCGAGCGCAAGGGCGAGCATGTGCAGGTGTTCGAACAGTTGCGCGCCCAAGGGCTGGTGCGGGTGCGCGTCAATGGTGAGATGCACGAGTTGGAGGCGGTACCAAAGCTGGCGCTACGCCAGAAGCACACCATCGAAGCCGTCATCGACCGCTTTCGTCCGCGCGAGGACATCAAGCAGCGCCTGGCAGAGTCGTTTGAGACCGCGCTGAAACTTGGCGATGGCTTGGTGCGTATTGCCAACATGGATGACCCGAAGGTCGAAGAACTGCTGTTTTCCTCACGCTATTCCTGTCCAGTGTGTGACTACTCATTGACCGAACTGGAACCTCGGCTATTTTCCTTCAATTCACCAATGGGCGCCTGCCAGAGCTGCGATGGCTTGGGCGTGACGCAGTACTTTGATCCGGCGCGTGTGGTCGGCCATCCAGAACTGAGCTTGGCGGCCGGTGCGATCAAAGGTTGGGATCGGCGCAACCCCTACTACTTCGCCATGCTCAATTCGCTGGCTGCGCACTACGTATTCGACGTCGACACCACGTGGCGTCGCCTGCCGGAAACAGTGCAGCACGCCGTGCTGTTTGGCAGCGGCAATGAAGAGATCCGCTTCAGCTATCCAGGCGAAAAAGGCCGCATGGCGGTGCGTACGCATCGCTTCGAGGGCATCGTCAACAATCTCGAACGGCGCTATCGAGAAACCGACTCGCAAATGGTTCGTGAGGAGTTGTCGAAGTACATCAGCAATCGTCCCTGTCCGACCTGCCAAGGTCAGCGATTGAATCGCTCGGCTCGGCATGTGTTTGTCGCCGAGCGTACATTGCCTGCGGTGAGCGCCTTGTCTATTGATGCCTGCGCCGCATTTTTCGAAGGACTGCACCTGCCCGGCTGGCGCGGCGAAATTGCAACCAAGATTGTCAAGGAAATCCGTGAACGACTGCGCTTCTTGGTGGACGTCGGGCTGGACTACCTCACGCTGGACCGGCAAGCCGATTCGCTGTCCGGCGGCGAGGCGCAACGTATCCGCCTCGCCAGTCAGATCGGTGCGGGGCTGGTTGGGGTGATGTACGTGCTGGATGAGCCTTCTATCGGTTTGCACCAACGCGATAACGAGCGATTGCTGGCGACGCTTACCCGACTGCGCGATCTTGGCAACACTGTCATTGTTGTCGAACATGACGAAGACGCGATTCGCCTCGCCGACCACATTCTCGACATTGGGCCTGGCGCGGGCGTCCATGGCGGCGAAGTAGTCGCGCAGGGCACGCTGGCGCAGGTACTGGCATCGGAACGCTCTCTGACTGCTGCCTATCTGTCGGGGCGACGTCGCATCAACGTACCGACAAGCCGCAAGGCGGCCAATCCGCAGCGTCTGCTGCAATTGCTTGGCGCCAGCGGCAACAATTTGAAGGATGTCGATCTGGAACTGCCTGCCGGACTGTTCATCGCCATCACCGGCGTCAGCGGCTCAGGCAAATCCACGCTCATCAACGACACGTTGTTCCGGCTCGCGGCCAATCGACTCAACGAAGCCAGCCACACGCCGGAGCCGTTCCGTGAGATCCATGGACTGGAAATGTTCGACAAGGTGGTGGACATCGACCAATCGCCGATTGGCCGCACGCCGCGCTCAAATCCAGCGACCTACACCGGCCTGTTCACACCACTGCGCGAGTTGTTCGCCCAGGTTCCTGAAGCGCGCGCCCGCGGCTACAGCGCAGGTCGCTTCAGCTTCAACGTGAAAGGCGGTCGCTGTGAAGCCTGCCAAGGGGATGGCCTGATAAAGGTCGAAATGCACTTCCTGCCCGACGTCTACGTTCCCTGCGATGTCTGTCAAGGCAAACGCTACAACCGCGAGACGCTGGATATCACTTACAAAGGTCACACCATCCATCAGGTGCTTGATATGACAGTGGAAGATGCGCTCAACCTGTTCAAGCCGGTACCCACGATTGCGCGCAAGCTTGAAACCCTGATGGACGTTGGCCTGTCCTATATCAAGCTGGGACAACAGGCGACGACGCTGTCGGGTGGCGAGGCACAGCGCGTCAAACTCTCGCGAGAGCTCGCCAAGCGGGACACTGGCAACACGCTCTACATCCTCGACGAGCCCACCACCGGCTTGCACTTCCACGATATCGAACTGCTGCTCGGCGTATTGCATCGGCTGCGCGAGCACGGCAATACAGTGATTGTCATCGAGCACAATCTGGACGTCATCAAGACCGCGGACTGGATCGTCGATCTTGGCCCGGAAGGCGGGCATCGCGGTGGGCAAATTCTGGCGCAAGGGACGCCAGAGCAAATCGCCCGGCACCCTGACTCGCATACCGGGCGCTTCCTCGCCAAATTGCTGCCGGCTGGCGATATCGCCAGTGAAGCCGTGGGCGAGGCCAAGCCCATGCAGCGCGGCCGGCGAAAAGCCTCATGAGCTCGCCATTGAGCCAACTGGATATCGATGTGCGCTGGCGCGATCTGGACGCCAATCACCACGTCAACAACGCGATGTACCTGAGCTATCTGGAAGAAGCGCGCGTGGTCTGGCTCAACCAGATCATCTCGGATTGGAAAGTCACCGGTGGCGTGCCTGTGCTGGCGGCAGTTCAGCTCAATTTCCGACGTCCCATCGGCTATCCTGCGCGCGTTCGTGTGCGTCAGTTCGTACGTCGGCTTGGGCGCAGCAGTCTGACCTTGGGCAGCACGCTTAGCGATAGCAACGATGAATCGTGCGTCTTCGCCGATGGCGAAGTGGTGCTGGTGTGGGCCGACCCCATTGCTGGCACGTCGATGCCATTGCCCGAGGCACTACGCAAGATTTGTGAACACGCTGCCGATTGACCAGAATGCGTCCCGCTCTGCGTCGACTTTTCTTGTGCGCCCTCCAGCATGACAACGAAGCTCAGCCGACGGCGAAGGGCTGGGAAACGCGCTGTCTGCATTGCCGCACGCGATTGCATTTCACGTTCGAAGGCGAACCACATGGCGCGGGTTCGCTGGAGCACGTGATTCCTCACGCATGGTTTGGAAAGCGCACGGCGGCGGCATTGTGTGCATTTGTCGAGGACAACCCCAATCACCCTCGCAATCTGGCCGTCGCCTGCACGCGCTGCAATCAATCCAAGGGCAAGGGCCCGGATGCTCGTGGCCCCACCGATGCCCGCGCAATGCAGGTGATCACGGAAATGCTGGCACGTCGGCAGGCGCGCTGGCGCCCATCTGAATGACTCAGATCGCAAGCCACAAACGCAGTCGAGGCACATCGAACGGCCAGTCCAATTCTGCCCGATCCGCACATCGGTGCAGTACAGGAACCCGGTGGCCGTAAACACGCTCCAGCGCGTCATCACCATCAATCCAAACACTATCGAATTCCGCGACATGCGCCTGCGCGAGCAGACTCAGCGCCTGATCGCAGAGGTGACAGTCATCCCGTTGGTACAAACGATAGTTCGCCACGCCCTTCTCCGGTCATTTTCAAACCACATGCGTGGCCGCCTGTTGCGGCAGCACATCGCGCGTGTCGAGTGCCCCGTAAACTAACCCGCCCCGCACCGCGTGAGTTTCCCATGGCTGTCAGTGTCTTCGATCTATTCAAGGTCGGAATTGGTCCGTCTTCCTCACACACGGTCGGCCCGATGCGTGCCGCGGCGCGTTTTGTCCGTCGGCGTCTGGCGGAGGAGGGATTGTTGTCGCAGACCTTTCGTGTTCGCGCCGAGGTATTCGGCTCACTGGCACTAACCGGCCGTGGCCATGGCACCGACAAGGCACTGCTATTGGGTTTGGAAGGTCATGAGCCACACTTGATTGACCCCGACACCATTCCCGATACGCTGGAACGCATTCGCGGTAGTCAGCAGATTCGTCTGCTCGGCATGCACGAGATCCGTTTCAACGAGAAGTCGGATCTCCTCATGAACAAACGCCAGAAGCTGCCCTTCCACACCAATGGCATGCGCTTTATGGCCTACAACGCGCACGCTGACATCATCGCCACACGTGACTATTACTCCGTTGGTGGCGGTTTTGTGGTCAATCAGGACGAGGCGGCGGAAGATCGGATCGTCGCCGACACCACCGCCCTGCCCTACCCGTTCAACAGCGGCGAACAACTCCTGCAGCAGTGCCACACCCATTCGCTAAGCATCGCGCAACTGATGTTCGCCAATGAACGCGTCTGGCGCAGTGAATCGGAAATCCGCGAGCAGTTGTTGGCCCTCTGGGACGTCATGCAGGCCTGTGTGCGACGCGGCACACGCGAGGAAGGTGTTCTGCCCGGCGGATTGCGGGTTGGGCGTCGCGCGCCACGTTTGCAACAGGAACTGTCCTCACGACCGGAGGCGGGAATGCGTGATCCGCTGACCATCCTCGACTGGGTCAATCTGTATGCCTTGGCGGTCAACGAAGAAAATGCCGCGGGAGGCCGCGTCGTTACTGCGCCAACCAATGGCGCCGCCGGCATTATTCCGTCGGTACTGCATTACTACGACCGCTTCTGCCCCGGCGCGAACGCACAGGGCATCATTGATTTCCTGTTGACCGCAGCTGCCATTGGCATCCTTTACAAAGAAAATGCCTCGATTTCGGGTGCAGAAGTTGGCTGCCAAGGCGAAGTCGGCGTCGCTTGCTCCATGGCAGCGGCCGGATTGACTGCAGCGCTCGGCGGCAGCTGCAGCCAGGTCGAAAACGCCGCGGAAATTGGCATGGAACACAATCTTGGCCTGACCTGTGACCCGATCGGCGGTTTGGTGCAGATTCCCTGCATAGAGCGCAATGCCATGGGCGCAGTAAAAGCCATCAATGCTAGCCGCATGGCCTTCCGCGGCGACGGCCAGCACAAGGTCAGTCTCGACAAGGTCATCAAGACCATGCGCGACACCGGTCGCGACATGCAGGACAAGTACAAAGAAACCTCGCGTGGTGGTTTGGCAGTGAACGTGGTGGAGTGCTGAACGGCAGAGCGGCGAACCCACCGATTTCATTGGCAACCACTTCCGACATCAAGTTGTCTGATTTGGCTCACAGTGCTAGTTCCCGCTCACCTGACCCTCACGCTTGTGGGGAAAGTCGGCGCGGGTTCCACCGACACCATCAGGGAAGATGGTTTGTCGTGCGCACCAAGCCCAAGCGACGCGTCCGTCCATCCACCACCCGTTTGCCGGACAGTTCATGCACCTTTTCAGGGGATTCCATGTGTTTTGCCAATGCTTCCATCCTCACTTTTCTCGCCGCCTTCAATCTGGCTATGCGGACCCATCCGGCCGAGCGTCGAGTTGGCCCTGGCCTGTATGAGATCGAAAAGATCAAACGATCGTTACTGTCACCCTGCCAAGCGATGTGAGCTTCGTCTTCAGTACCTGCAGAGCGACTGCAGTCGGTGGCAAAGTGAAATGAAACTTAGGCACCTTGGCGAATGGTGGTAGCCAGTCCTGCCGCTTGACGGTTTCGCTGAACAGCTCGGTCTGTTTGACCGAGAATGCGACCGCAACGATTGACGCGACACAAGGTGATCCCGTCGCAGGCAACAACACCACCAGTGCGGCCTCCTATAGCGGCAATTTGATCGCCGATCCAAGTTTTGAAGACGGCACGCCAAACGGATTCTGGACAGAAAGCTCGACCAACTTTGGATCACCGTTGTGCGACTCAGCATGCGGTAATGGCGGGGTACCGCGCGACGCCCCTCCCCGACCTCGACCTTTCTCGACAGCAATGCGCACGCGATCCTGTTTCAGTCCACATCCGGGACTACGGGCACTGTATCCAACTTCATGGTTAACGATGTCAGCCTGTCGTCCGCACCCACCTGCGTGGCAGGCAACACACTCCCCGACCCCGTCCCGCAACCATCGGTGATCCGGGCCAGTAACTCCAAGTCACTGGCATTGATGGCGGTGTTGCTGTCGCTGGTGGGCTTTGCGCCAATGTGTCGCCGTCGCTGATTTTTCGCGGTGGGTCTCAGTTTGAGATACCCCAACGCTCGCAGTGATGCGGGCGTTGGGGTTTGTGCTATCAGCGGTCAGAAGCAAGCGAACTCACCGCCTCGCGAACAGCGCCGGTTGATGTGGCTTGCGTAGCTCGCCACCCCGATGGACCCGACGCAAACAACAACAGCCGCTCAAGGCGGCCGTTGTCATGTCACGCAAACCGCGAATCAGCGTGCGCTGATCGGCACGTAGTCACGCGGAGTTGCCCCCGTGTAGATCTGGCGCGGCCGACCGATCTTGGCTTCCGGATCAGCTTGCTGCTCCAGCCAGTGGCTGACCCATCCTGCGGTGCGGGCGATCGCGAACATCACGGTGAACATTTCCGTGGGCAAGCCCAACGCCTTGTAGATCAGCCCGGAGTAGAAGTCGACGTTGGGATACAACTTGCGGGAGACGAAATAGTCGTCCTTCAGCGCCGCCTCTTCCAAGCGCATGGCCACTTCAAGCAGCGGATCGTTGACGCCCAGATCCGTGAGGACCTTGTGGGTCATCTCGCGGATGATGGAGGCGCGCGGATCGTAGTTTTTGTAGACCCGATGACCAAAGCCCATCAAACGAAAACCCGAATTCTTGTCCTTGGCTTTTTCCACCGCCTTGCCAACCTGATCCGGCGTACCGATCTCACCCAGCATTTTCAATACGGCCTCATTTGCACCGCCATGCGCCGGACCCCACAAAGCCGCGATGCCAGCAGCCACCGCCGCATAGGGATTGGCACCGGTGGAGCCCACCAGACGTACGGTGGAGGTCGATGCATTCTGCTCATGATCCGCGTGCAGAATAAACAGCAGATCCAGCGCCTTGGCGGCCACGGGCGGCAAGTTCAACGGGCCGGAGGGCACCTCGAACATCATGTGCAGGAAGCGGGTGACAAATTCCAGATTGTTGCGCGGATAGCGCACCGGCCAACCGATGGAATAGCGGTAGCACGCGGCGGCAATGGTCGGCACCTTGGCAATCAGACGAACCGCTGCCATGCGGCGCTGCTCCGGATCTTCCATGTCAAGACCTTCGTGATAGAAGGCTGCCAGTGACCCCACCATGCCGCACAGCATCGCCATGGGATGTGCGTCATGACGGAACCCACCCAGGAAGTTCTTGAATGCTTCGTGCATCATCGTGTGATGCGTCACTTCATGCTCGAATCCGGCAAATTGCTGGGCATCCGGCAACTCACCGTTCATCAACAGATAGGCCACCTCCAGAAAACTGGAGCCCTTGGCCAACTGCTGAATCGGATAGCCGCGATACAGCAGTACGCCTTCATCGCCATCAATATACGTAATTGCACTGCGGCAACTCGCGGTCGCCACAAAACCCTGATCGTAGGTGAAATAGCCGGTTTCCTTCGGCAACTTGCCGATGTCCACGCAGGCTGCTCCCATCGTGCCGCGCAGGATCGGCAGCTCGGCCGACTTGCCTGCAATAGAATCGGTGATCACCACGCTTTTGGTGTCGCTCACGACTTCACTCCTCCTGGCTGGACGCTACTTCCCGACTCCAATTTCGATCGTGCTACGCGCACCGGAATGAGTCGAACGGGCTGCGGAGTATGCCATGCGGACGTTGAGGATTCCGTCCAACTTTGGTGATATTGGCTGCACCGCAGCACATTAGAAACCACCGAAACAAAAAGGCTTGGCGCTGTACACGCCAAGCCTTTGACTGCAACGCAGCAGAGAGTGCGAAACTTACTTCTGCGCGTACCGACGGCGGAATTTGTCGACGCGACCTGCCGTGTCAACAATCTTGTGCTTTCCGGTGTAGAACGGGTGCGAGTTGGAAGAAATTTCCACTTTGATCAAGGGATATTCCTGACCGTCTTCCCACTTGATGGTTTCCTTGCTGCCCAGCGTTGAGCGGGTCAGGAAGGAAAAGTCGCAGGACACGTCCTGGAAAACGACGGGGCGGTACTTCGGATGGATGTCGGCTTTCATGGATTCTGTCCGGTGTTTTGGCGACGGAAAAGAGCGGCATGATACTTTTTCAACTCCCGTCGCGCAAGTTGAGTGCTCCATGACCTTCAAGAGTCCACCGCTCGGACCAACCATTTTGTGGATCTTGATGCTGCTGTGCCCGGTCTTGCAGGCAGCGGAAGTCGACCGCCTGCAGACCCTGTTGGACGATGCCAGCGACATCCTTGAGCCGCAACGTAGCGAACTGCAGAACCAACTGCAGAGCATCCCGGATCTGCAACGCGCCACCTCGGAGGCGACTCAGGAGACGGCACGGTTGCGCGATCTTGCCGCCCAAGCCGGACGCGAATCCCGCCGGATGGAATCCGCGCTGGCCGTCGACAGCAATGAGGCATTGCAACGTTGGCAGCAATCGCTGGACACCGATGCGCCAATCGAGGCCTTGGAGCTGCGTCTGCAGCAACTTCAAGTGGACGCAGAAAAAGCCCGCCAATCCCTGCAGCAAGTCACCAGCGAACGCGCCACCCTTCTCCAGAAACCGGGCACGCGCACGCTGGGCGCATTGCAACTGGATATTGCGACGTTGGAACAGCGCGTTGCAGATGCGCGCAGGAATACGCGTGCTGATCTGCCCAGTCGGATTCAGTTGGCCGTCTGGCAGGCGCAATCGGAAAGCCGGCGCGCCGAACTTGAACGACTGAGCACGGAACTTGACACCGCCGGCGCGCGGCGCGCGTTGCTCGACCTTCGCCAGCGCAGCCTTCGCCGTCAGATCGATGACGCAGAGAAGCAAACTACCTTGCTGCAAGACCTGCTCGCGCGCCGTCATGCAGAGGCCATGGCTGGGATTCAGAAGCAAATCGCTCAGGAAGCGGAGACGCTTAAGGATGGACCGGAGGCCCTGACCGATTTCGCAAAAATGAACATCGATCTGGCAACCGAACTGGGCACAAGGGTGAAGCAGACCGCTGCGGTGCGACGTCAATTTGCCGATGTAGTGGGTCTGCAAGAGCGTCTTCGTCGTGCGCTGGAGGACACCGAGTCTCGCCTGGCCTTGGGTGACCTCAGCGAAGCGGTCGGTGCGGTACTGATTCGCGAACGACGTGAATTGCCGAACACGGACCGACTGCAAGCCGAAATTCTGAGCGTGCAAAAGTCCGCGACCGAGGCCCGTCTGCGCCAGTTCGACCTTAATGACGCGTACAACGGCCTTGCCAGTTCACAGGAGACGTTGCAGAAGGCCCTGACCGAAGCGCCAGTGGGCATCCAAGCCACCGAAAAAACGACTGAGTCATTGATGACAACGCGTCGCGACTTGTTGCGACGCTTGGAAGACACTGTCGAAAATCAACTGGACCAACTCGATGCACTGCAAACGGCACTTACCGAGGCCACGTCGACGGGATTGAGCCTGCAATCCCTGTTGAGCCAGCAACTGTTCTGGATTCCCAGCCATCGACCCGCCGGGATCGCCTGGTTCGGGGATTTGCTGCCCGGCCTGGCACGCGACCTCAGCCCCGCGCTATGGGCGCGCGCCGCGCAAAACCTGATCGACAGCGCAGCCGCACGACCGACAACCTCCAGTCTTTGGCTGACCATCGCCGCCATCATCGTCATGCTCGCCAGCCGAGCCAAAAGGCAGTCATTGGCGATTCTGGGGGCACGCAGCGAGCTTTTGGACTATCAGTTCCTGCCGACACTCAAGGCTTGGCTGTGGAGTGTGGTCGGCGCCGCTCCTTGGCCTTTCCTGATCTGGGCAATAGCGAATTCGCTGCGCCATAGTGCCGAGCCCGGAAAGTTCACACACTCCTTGGGCGTTGCTGGTCAAGACGTCGCCGTGGGCGCCTACGCACTCGCCTTTCTGGGGGAGCTGCTGCACAAAGGCGGTATGGCGGAAGTGATCTTTCGTTGGTCCGCTCGCCGTATCAAGGCACTCAGATCAGTGTTGCCGATCGGATGGTTTTTGCTGCTCCCACTGCAATTGCTGGCGACACTCAGTTTCGCCCGTGGTGATGTCACCAGCATGGATACGGCCGGTCGACTATGGGTGATGCTTGCAGTCACAACGCTCATGGTATCCATCATCTGGTTGCTTGCACCAGGACGCATTTCCGCCAACGCGTCACCCCACTCGAGCCGCGCCCGCACGCAGGTTCTGGCGCGCTTTCTGGCCGTTGCGCTGACGATTTCGGTGGTGATGCTCGCCTTACGCGGCTATGTTTTCAGCGCCAATCTGCTTCTCGACAGTCTTGCTGAATCGCTGATATGGCTTCTGTTGGTCAGTCAGTCGCATGCGCTCCTTGGACGCTGGCTGCTGATAGGTGAGCGCCGCTTGGCACAGCGCGAAGTCAATCGCCTACGTGAAGCACAACATGAGCAGCATGATCAATCCGGTGAAGCCGTGCCTGAGCTCAGTCCGGATGCCGTGGATATACGTCATATCAATACGCAGACACAGCGCCTGTTGCGTGCCGTGTCAGTATCCCTGCTGATCTTTGGATTGCTGTGGGTTTGGTCGGATGTTTTACCTGCACTGCAGAAACTCGACGAAATTCAGCTCTGGCGCTTCAGTGATGTGGGCGAGGACGGCAGCAAACTGCTGGGGTTCGTCACCCTCAAGGGCCTGCTGCTCGGGATTGCCACCCTGACCCTGACCAGCATCGCCGCGCGAAATTTGCCCGGCCTGCTAGAAATTGGCCTGCTCTCGCGAATGAACATTGATGCCGCGTCGCGCTACGCCATCAGCAGCCTGTCGCGCTACGCCATTGTGATTTCCGGGGTGATCCTCGGCCTGTCCTGGTTAGGCATGCGCTGGTCGCAGTTGCAATGGATGGCTGCCGCCCTGACGGTCGGTTTGGGATTCGGCCTGCAGGAGATCTTCGCCAACTTTGTTTCCGGCATCATCCTGCTCTTTGAGCGCCCGTTCCGGGTGGGTGATGTCATCACGATCGGGGAGTTCTCCGGAACGGTGACACGAATACGCACTCGTGCAACCACCTTGCTGGATTTCGACAACAAGGAGATCGTGGTCCCCAACAAGGCGTTCATCACTGATCGTCTGACCAACTGGACACTCAGCGATACCACCACCCGGGTGATCGTTAAAGTGGGCGTTGCCTATGGCAGCCCGGTGGAGCGCGTCCATCAAGTCCTCAAACAGGCCGCCGACGAGTGTCCCTGGGTATTGGCGCAACCGCCCGCGCGCAGCTGGTTCATGGCATTGGGTGCCAGCGCGCTGGATTTTGAGCTTCGGGTTTTTGTCGCCACGCTGGACCAACGCTTCCTCACCATGGACTTTTTGAATGCCCGCATTACCCAATTGATGGCCGAGGCAACCATTGAAATCGCGTTCCCGCAAGTGGATGTCCACCTTCGAGCCGCATCATTGCCGGTTCCACCCGCCACGTCGGATCGGATTACCACCGCTACCTGACGAATCGCGGCCGCGAGTGCCGGAGGTGAATCATCAAGCCACGCCCAAAGCCCTCCGCAGCAGGGCGTGGAAGCTGACCTCGTCAATGCGTTCGGCAATCCGCACGTTGGCGGGACGAGTGTCGCGGTGCTGCCAATCCACCCGCGTGGCACCGCGATACAGTGCTCCGGCAAGCTCCACATCGACGCGAAAATTCCCCGCCCAACGCACGGATTCCGGCGCCAGAACGGCAGCCATCGCCAAGGCATCAGCGCTATGGAAGTCCTCGCCATGCAGGCCACGAATGAATGCGCGTGTCTGCAGCGAAATGGCGTCATAAAAGCGCGCCACGGGGTCGCCCTGTCCCAACCAATCGTCGAACAGGGAACGCGAAACCGGATGGGCAAGGGTGGCTTCCCAGTCGACCAACTCAAGCTGCGGCCATTCGCTGAAAATCACCTGTGCCGCTTCGGGGTCGAATGCCACATTGAACTCGGCCGACGGCGTGATGTTGCCACGCGCATTGACCGCTGCCCCCATGATCAACAAGCGCTTAATGCGTTTGGGTAGATTTGGATCTAGCCGCAATGCGAGAGCCAGATTGGTCAATGGCCCGAGCATGACCAGTGTCAATTCGCCTGCGTATTCGTGGCTCAGACGCAAGATCGCCAAAGCCGCATGCTCGGCGCTTGGCTGTCGCGTCGAAGGTGTATAGCCCGTGTCGCCGAAGCCATCGTGACCGTGCACATAGGCGGCATCAATCGCAGGTTGAACCAGCGGGTGCGCGCAACCGGCGAATACCGGCACATCCTGGTCCACCACGTCCAGTAGCTTCAGGGCGTTCGCAACGGTGTGCTGCAAACCCACATTCCCCGCCGCAATACTCAGCCCGATGACGCGTGCGTTAGGTGCCCGCAAAGCCATCAGCAAGGCCAACGCATCATCGACGCCGGGATCGGTATCAATCAACAACGTGTGTTCCATGGGTAGACGCCTCCGGCGTCAATTGGCAGCGTGGGACCATGCGCGCACTCCTTGCGCCGCGCTCAGCCCGCACCGGGACTCCGCCAGACACCCTGTCTGCGGACCGTAGAGGATCGCGGTGATCGCACGAAATGGCAAATGCCGAGAATCCGAGGTTACCCGCTGGCTATCCGTCAGACGTCGGCGTAACGTTCGGAAGCGCCGATCCATCGGGCAATCAGCGCATCAATGATGCGTCCATCCAAGCGCAATACACTGGGCAGCAGTGCATCCACGACGTCCAGACACTCGGCGTCGCGCAATGGATTGGCAATCCGAAAGCCAGCCTCTCCGGTCTGTCGGGTGCCGAGGAACTCGCCGGGCCCGCGCAGTTCAAGATCTTTCTCGGCGATGAGAAAACCGTCATTGCTGCGGCGAAGCATATCCAGTCGCTCGCGCGCCAGACGCGACAAGGGCTGCTGATACATCAACACGCAACTCGACTGTGCGGCCCCGCGTCCAACGCGGCCACGCAGTTGGTGCAACTGTGCCAACCCCAAGCGCTCGGCGTTTTCAATCACCATCAGGCTGGCGTTCGGCACATCCACACCCACCTCAATGACCGTGGTGGCCACCAGCAATTGCAAATCGCCTGACTTGAAGTCTTGCATCACGGATTGCTTTTCGGCCGCCTTCATGCGCCCATGCACGAGTCCGATACGCGCCTCGCTCAGCGTACCGCACAACGTCTCATAGGCTGTTTGAGCGGCCTGTGCAGCGATGTCTTCGCTGTCCTCAATCAGCGTACAGACCCAATATGCTTGCCGCCCGGACGCGCAGGCAACGCGAATGCGCTCAATCACCTCAGGGCGCCGCGTCATATCAATCGCCACGGTCTGCACCGGCGTCCGCCCTGGCGGCAATTCGTCAATATTGGACACATCCAGATCGGCAAAATGGGTCATTGCCAAGGTGCGCGGGATCGGTGTTGCGGTCATGACCAACTGATGCGGTACCGATTCCCCATCATGGCCCTTGTCACGCAGGGCCAAACGCTGATGCACGCCAAATCGGTGCTGTTCGTCGATGATCACCAGCGCGAGCCGCTGAAACCGCACCGCATCCTGCATCAACGCGTGGGTACCAACAACCATCGGCACACCCGCAGCCACGCGCTGAAGCGCTGCGCTGCGCTGCCGACCTTTGACTTTTCCTGCGAGCCAAGCGACCTCAATACCCAAGGGCTGCAGCCAACGTTGGAAGTTGACCAAGTGTTGTTCTGCCAGCAACTCGGTGGGCGCCATCAGCGCAGCCTGCGCGCCGGATTCAATGGCTTGCAGCGCCGCCAATGCGGCAACGACCGTCTTGCCACTGCCGACGTCGCCTTGCACCAATCGCAGCATCGGTGCCGCCGCATTAAGGTCGCCTCGAATTGCCTTCCAGACACGCGCCTGGGCCGCGGTCAGTGAAAACGGCAGATGATCGAGCAATGCGTTGCCGAGCTGTCCCGCATTGCGCAGTGGCAAGGCTCCCAAGCGGCGAATCTGTGCGCGTTGACGGGCCAGACTTAGCCGGTGCGCCAACAGTTCTTCAATGATCAGACGTCTTCGCGCAGGATGCGCCGGATCCGCAAGCTCGGCGAGAGAGGTTCCAGGCACCGGAGAATGCAAGGTGCGCAGGCTGGTCACCAGATCCGGCAGTTGCCACGCATGCAGGCTGGCCTGCGGCAAGAGCTCCAGAGCATCCCCCTGGCCCAACTGTTGTAGTGCCTGCCCGACCAATTTCGCCAACACGGCAGGTCCCACCCCTTCTATCGCAGGGTAAATGGGATCCAGCGTGGCGCGTGTCTGCCCGCGTTCGTCTTCGCGAATACGCCGATAGCCTGGGTGAACCATCTCCAAGCCCTGGCTGGCCCAACGCACTTCGCCATGGCAGCGCAACCAACTGCCCAACGAAAACTGCTGGATCTGAGCCGCATTGAAGTGAAAGAAGCGCAATACCAAGCTGCTGGGACCATCATCCGACAAGGCCACGCGCAATTGAGGACGAAACCGGAAGCTTCGTTCAACAGCGTCAACACGACCTTCGACTTGCGCCGTCTCGCCCGCCTGCAATTGATCCAACGGCGTGATGCGTGTTCGATCCTCATAGCCGCGCGGCAGCAAAAACCACAAGTCTGCGAGCTCATGAATTCCAGCCCGCGCAAGCCGTGCTTGCAACTGCGGACCTACACCAGACAGCGCCCGTACCGGGATGTGAGCGGCCTCAGTCACTGCCTGTGCGGATCAGTCGAGCACCATGACGGCGTCAACCTCAATATCCGCGCCACGCGGCAGAGCCGATACGCCGATCGTGGAGCGTGCCGGGTAGGGCACCTGAAAATACTCGGCCATGACCGCATTGACCGCGGAAAAGTGACTGAGGTCGGTGAGGTAAATGCCGATACGCGCCACGTTGTCGAGAGACCCTCCGGCTGCTTCGCAGACGGCCTTGAGGTTTTCGAAGATGCGCCGCGCTTGAAACGAAATGTCGCCCAGCACCAAATCGCCACTGTTGGGTGAAAGCGGAATTTGCCCGGAAAGATAGACCGTGTTGCCGCAACGCACCGCCTGTGAATAAGGACCAATCGCGGCGGGCGCGCGCTCTGTCTGGATGGCTTGGCGTGACATTTCTCGGGACTCCAGTTGGGTTGGGAATACGGCAACGCTCTTTCGCGAACGTGGCTGCGGCAACTACAAGCGCTGCACGCCAAGCACGACGTCCAGCTTTTTAACTCTACGCATGACATCTGCCAGATGCTTGCGACTGCGAACCTCGATGGAAAAATGCATCACCGCCATGCGGATATCACGCTCCTGATACTCGACGTTATCGATGTTGGATTCTTCTTCCGCAATGGCGGCCGCGACCTGCGCCAAGACACCGGGCTTGTTCAAAACTTCAACGCGAAGACCAGCGCGGAAATCGCCCTGCACGTTGCGGTCCCAATCGACCGGCATCCAACGCTCCGGTGTCTTCTGCAATTCCGGGACATTGGGGCATTCCATGCGATGCACGACCACACCTTTGCCCGAAGACAGATAGCCCATGATTTCGTCGCCGGGCAACGGATGACAACAGTTGGCGAAACTCAGCACGCCCCGCTCGTTGCCACTGATATGAATCTTTTCGCCGCGCGGCACCACACTGCCACGACGTTTGCGACCGGTGTCCTGCACCAAGCTCAGCGCCACTTGTTGCGGCATGCGATTGCCCAGAGCGATCTCGGCCAACAGATCTTCCAGGCGGCGAATTCGATGCTCCGCCAGATACGGTTCCAATGTCCGGCCTTGAACACGTTCCAGCGAACTGTCGAGCGCGTCCAGAGCGCTTTCCAACATGCGATGCCCCAATTCAATGGCGTCTTCGTGTTGTAGCTTCTTCAGCGACGCACGAATTGCCGTACGCGCACGACTGGACACCACAAACTCCAGCCATTGCGGATTGGGCGCCGCCGAGGGCGCGGTAATGATCTCAACGGTCTGTCCACTGACCAGACGCGTACGCAGCGGCGCAAGCTTCTTGTCGACGCGCGCGGCAACCGCATGACTTCCAATATCGGTGTGCACCGCAAACGCAAAATCGAGCACGGTCGAACCGCGCGGCAAGGCCAGAATTGCGCCCTTCGGCGAGAAAATGTAGACCTCGTCCGGAAACAGATCGACCTTGACGTTTTCAAGAAACTCGACCGAACTTCCGGCCGCTTGCTGCGAATCGAGCAACTCCGAAAGCCACGCCCTGGCGCGATTCTGCGCGTTATTGGTGCTGGTCGACGCATCATTCTTGTACAGCCAATGCGCCGATATTCCGCGCTCCGCAAGTTGATCCATTTCCTCGGTGCGAATTTGCACTTCGATATGCGAACCATAAGGCCCAAACAGCACGGTATGCAGGGACTGATAGCCGTTGGCCTTCGGGATGGCGATGAAATCCTTGAAACGCGCCTCGACCGGTTTGTAGAGCGAGTGCACCGCGCCCAGCGCGTGATAACAGCCCATGACTTTTTCGACGATGACCCGGAACGCGAATACATCCATCACGCGATCAAAACGCTTGCTCCGTGGATCCCCTACTCGCGCCTTGCCAACGGCCTGCATCTTTCGATAGACACTGTGAGGTGTTTTGACCCGACCAAGCAAACGTGCGGCAAGTTCCTCCTGTCTGAGCTTTTGCAGCAGCGCTGACTCGATGGTCACCATTGCCTCGCGACGCATGACTGGCTGAATGCGAATCCGGCGCTCAATCACGGCATGCCGCCAGGGGTGCATCGCCTTGAAACCCAGATCCTGCAATTCGCCTTTGATCCGATTCATGCCCAGACGCTGCGCAATTGGCGCGTACACGTCGAGGGTTTCCAAGGCAATCCGGGTACGCGCTTCGGCAGACATTGCACCGATGGTGCGCATGTTGTGCAGGCGGTCGGCCAGCTTGATGAGGATGACGCGCAAATCCCGCGCCATCGCCAACATCATTTTGCGAAAACTCTCGGCAGCGGCCTCATGTCGATCGCGAAAACTGATCTTGTCGAGCTTGGTGACACCGTCGACGAGTTCTGCCACGGCCTCACCAAACCGACCGGCAATCTGATCACGTGCCAATTCGGTGTCTTCCAGCGCGTCATGCAAAATGGCCGCACAAAGCGTCTCCACATCCATTCCCAACTCCGCCAGAATTCCGGAGACCGCCAGCGGATGGGTGATATAGGGCTCGCCACTCTTGCGCGTTTGACCGTGATGGGCACGAGCGCCCATGTAGTAGGCATCACGCACAGAGGCAATCTGGGCTTCGGGCAGATAGGGCGTGAGCTTAGCAACCAGCTCGACCAGCGCTTCAGGGCACGGATCAAACGGTTCAACTACGACAGTGGGCGAGGACGCGGTCGACATGTCTGCAGCCTACGCAGAGGCTTGCATTGCGGCAAGGGTGCAGAGGTGCATTGGTGTCCGCAACAATGCAAAACGGCCCCGAAGGGCCGCCTTTGACGCTGCAGCGAATGAGACCACGGTGCTTAATCGTCGCCGCCCTTGGACAGATCGTCGTCGATTTCTGCTGCCGCCCAGGCCAGCGCTTCACGCTCAGCTCGCTCACGCTCAGAGCGTTCCACTTCATCGATCAGACCTTGATTGATTCGCCGCGCGGCAATTTCGCGCAACGCCAAGACCGTTGGCTTATCCTCTGGATCGTGCAGGCCGAGTGTGTTTTCGGCGCCATTGGCCAACTGGCGTGCACGCTTGGATGCCATCACGACCAGTTCAAATCGGTTGCCAACAACTGCAAGGCAATCTTCAACAGTGATGCGAGCCATGGTTTCGGTGATATCCGCAAATCGCCAGTACGTTGGCAAGCCCATGATTGTAGTCTGCTGATCACGCCACAGCAAGAACACGGCAGAACCCGGATCAGTTCGCGGGCTGCCGAACCCGAATGAGCTCGTGGTCCGTGGCGATCAGGTCCAATGGAACGTCCCACGGCTGGACTGGCAACCCCGGATGTTCTTGCCAGTGATAGCCAATGCCGACCAGCAGGGGCCGCTCGACAACACGGCACTGAGCTTCACCACAGGCGGCGTCATGCTGCGCCCAAGCATCCGTCTGGAGCGCTTCGCGCGCAATGGCAGCAATCGGCCTGGCTCCGCTCCGAAACGCACAAGTCCGGTCATAGTAGCCGCCACCCATGCCAAGCCGCGCGCCGCTGCGGTCGAACGCCAGCAGGGGCAGCAAAATAACATCCATCTCGCCAGCCGCAACTTGCATCTCTGGTTGCACCAACGGTTCTGGAATGCCCAAGCGATTGGCGACCACCGGCTCTCCGATGCGCCAGCTGCCAAAGCGCAAGATACGGCCAAGCTGCAGACAGGGGAGAAAGTAGCGGAGATCCTGCCTTGCGCTGAGCAAGGCATGCAACGATAACTCGCCATTGCTGGCCCAGTAGCCAGCGACCTTCGCGGCCGGACCCAGCTCGGGCAAACGCTGAAGATGCTGCGCCAATGCTTCGCCCGCACACAATTGAGTGACAGCATCCAATGCGCCTCGGCGCTGTCGCATCTGGCGCCGCAACACCACGCGCTCATCCATGAAGTGTCCTCCGCCGTGTCGTTGCGGACCAAACGACCTTGATCCCGAGGATCAGGTGGGCCTGCGAACCTCGCATCGGGCTTTCCGCAACCAAGGCGGACATGCACGCCAGCGGGGAATAACGAGCCCGGGGTCGTAAATTAGGGTCAAGGCAAATGTAAGAATCCGCTATCGAACACGGCCGAGGACAGCTGCAGTCTAGCAGCCATCCGCGCAATCGCGTGCGGCGGCAGCGCCGATCTGCTGCCGCTCAGCCTTCGCGCAGCGGTAGAGTCGACTGACTACGAGCTGGCGCTTGCGCCAGCAAGCCATCCAATCGCTGCGTGAGGCCATGCAGAGCGCGCTCCAACTCGTGATCGCGTTGCCGCAACTGGTTCCGTAGTTGACCAAGTTCATTGGCCAGATTGAGCGCGACAAGAACTGCCCAACGATCGAGCGTCGCGCTGCGGTGGGCATTCCGCACATCCCGCAAGCGCGAATCGACAAGTTGCGCCGCAGACAGCAACGAATCCCGCTCCTCGGCCGGACAAGCGACCAAGTACTCGCGATCCAGAATGCGTAGATTGACGGGTTCGCTCACGCGTTTTGCTCCAGCGATTTAAGACGCTGAATCATCGCCTCGACACGCGAACGAGCCTGCTCGTTTTTGGCCAGTAGCGCGGCGCGTTCGCTGCTGAGTTGTTCCTGACTCAATCGCAGCTTGCGATTTTCCTCTACCAGACGCTGCGCCACATCGGCGAGTTGCTCAACGCGCGACGTCAATACACGCATCTGTTCGAAGGCCGGAGAAGACTGTTCTTGACTAGTCATCGCGCATCAATCCCATGGAATAGTGACCGGAGTCATTTGTCGGAGGCGCAAGTTCACCGTCAATACGGTCGCAGATCGGGACGTGATCGGTCAATGAAGTCAAGACAAAGACCTTCCTCCAACGGCATCGAGAGCCAATAGCCCTGGATCTCGTCGCAGCCCTGCTCGTTCAGGTAGATCAACTGTTCGGCTGTCTCCACGCCTTCCGCGACCACGTTGAGCCCCAAAGAGTGCGCCATGGTGATGATGGTGGCGGTAATCGCCTCATCATCCGGATCGGTGGTCAAATCGCCAACGAATTCCTTGTCGATCTTCAAAGTGTCGAGAGGCAGTCGCTTCAGATAGACCAGTGAGGAGTATCCGGTGCCAAAGTCGTCAATGGCCAGTGACACACCCAAGGCCTTGAGCGAAGTGAGCACCGTCGCTGCCTGCTCAGGATTGGCCATGACCATGCTCTCGGTGAGCTCAAGCTCAATATGATCGGGCGGCATGCGATATTGCTCCAGCAGCGATTGCAACTGCTCACCCAAACGGCTGCGGAACAACTGCAGCATCGACACGTTGATCGACATGTTCAGTTCCGTCCGACCGGCGTCACGCCAGTTCGCCAGCACGGCGAATGCCTCATTCAAGACCCATTCGCCAATCGGAAGGATCAAGCCGGTTTCTTCCGCCACCGGAATGAACTCTGTGGGCGTCACCGTGCCGAGTTCTTCGCTCTGCCAGCGCAGCAAGGCCTCGAATCCGCAAACGCGACCATCCACCAAGGACATTCTGGGCTGGAAAACCAAGCGGAATTCGCGTCGATCAACCGCACGACGGAGCGCCGCAATCAGCGTCGCGCGGCGCCGAGCCTCGGCATCCATCGCCTCGGTATAGAACTGGCAGGTGTTGCGGCCACGTTCTTTGGCGGCATACATCGCCGTGTCCGCAAACTTCAGCAAATCTGTCGGCACCAACGCATGATCAGGGAACAAACTGATCCCGATCGAAGGCGTAATGACGGTTTCGCTTCGGCCATCAATGTCCAGCGGTGCCGAAAAGGCTTTCAGCAAATTGCGGGCAACTTGCTCTGCGTAGTCTCGATCCTGCAGATCTTCTAGCACCACCGTGAACTCATCCCCACCCAGACGCGCCACCGTATCTTCCGCACGCACGGTAGCCAACAACCGGGCTGCAGCAGCTTTCAGTATTCGGTCACCTGCCGCATGGCCGAGCGAATCATTGATGTCCTTGAATCGGTCTAGGTCCAGAAACAGAACAGCGACCCGGCGACCTTGACGCCTTGCACGCATGATGGCGCGCCCAAGACGCTCGGAAAGCAAGGCTCGGTTCGGCAACCCGGTCAGCGTGTCGTAGTTGGCAAGGTATCGCAGCTCCTGCTCCGCACGTTTCTTATCGGTGATGTCATCCAACACCCACACGTAGTGCGTGCGCTCGCCGTGCGGGTCTCGCACCTCGGCAATCTCCACCCACGCGAGGAATTCCTCACCGTCTTTGCGACGCTGCCAGACCTCACCTTTCCAATGCCCGTTCTTTTCAATTGCTTGGCGCATTTCGCGATAGAAGCTATCGCCATGCTGTTGACTCTGAAGCAACAGACAAGCCTGTCCGATGACTTCGCTTTCATCAAAGCCAGTCATACGCAGGAATGCTGGATTGACGCTGACAAACTGCAGTTGCAGATCACAGACCGCTACCGCCTCACCCATGCTCTTGAGAACTTCGGTGGCGACGCGTCGTTCGCGGTCGGCATCGCGACTGACGGAGACGTCGCGCGCAGTCCCTGCCATGCGCACAGGTAACCCACGATTATCGCGCTCAACCACCTTGCCGCGAGACTTGACCCAAATGAACTCACCATCGGCACGCCGCACTCGATGCTCAGACTCGAAAAACTCGGTGCGCCCGTCAATGTGATCCTGCAACCGCTTTTGAAGTGCTGAAATATCATCAGGATGCACCTCGCGATGACGGAAATCGTGCGTACTCAATTCGGCATCGGCACCCTGCCCCAGCAGCGTGTCCGCACCTAGCCGAAACAAGGTGTTGGTACGGATATCCCAATCCCAGAACTCATCGCCGGAGCCCCACAGCGACAGCTTCAGGCGCTCCTCACGCGATTTCAGTTCACGCAGAAGTTGCAGGTCGTGCAGGCGACGACGATGACGCATCCAGGCAAGCAGAACGAGCAATGCAACGCCCGTCGCAACATAGAAGCGACGCATGTCGCCTGTCCACCACCAAGGCGCGTAAACACTGATCGGCAGGCGTGCGACGTGGGTCGACAACACCCCATCATGGTTGCTGCCGGCCACCTCAAACACGTAGTCACCCTCCTCCAGATTGGTATAGGTGACGCGGCGCTGCTTGTCCAATCGCGACCAGTCGTTATCGAACCCGAGCAGTCGATAGCGATAACGGTTTTTCTCGGGGTGCGCAAAGTCCAACGCGGCGAACTCGAACGACAGCACACGCTCAGCGAGCTTGACCTGCAAGGGCGTGGACAGATCGAGTGCT
Organism: Lysobacterales bacterium; assembly: GCA_016718605.1. Taxonomy (GTDB): domain Bacteria; phylum Pseudomonadota; class Gammaproteobacteria; order Xanthomonadales; family Xanthomonadaceae; genus Aquimonas. The sequence continues at coordinate 975,022 of JADKCY010000002.1, forward strand.
TCTGCGCGTCGCTCCTCTCGGCCCAGCAGCACCGAAGTCAACTGGACGTGCGGTTGGTAGGCGCTTCGCTGTATGCGATCCGGATTGAACACGTTCAACCCACGAACACCGCCAAACGCCAGTGTCCCATCCCGCAAGCGGATACTCGCACCGCCATTGAACTCCAAGTCCTGCAGACCATCCGACAGCCCGTATTGGACGATCTCGCCAGACCGCACGTCCAGCGAGTAGATGCCGGAATTGGAACTCACCCACTGACGCCCATACTCATCGGCTTCCAGGGCGTACGCCATCGCATCGGGAAGGCCCTGCTCTGCACCGACCCGCTCAAACGTGAAGGAATCATCTGATTCGCTGATCACGCGATTCAATCCACCCGCGGTGCCCACCCACAACCTGCCATCACGGTCGGTTTGCAGATTGCGCACAAAGCTCGACGACAGCGAATCCGCTTGACCGGGAACATTCAGGAAACGCCGCACCACGCCGGTCTCCCGCTCGAGCAGATTCAAGCCCTCAAGCGTCCCAACCCAGATCCTTCCCACGCGATCTTCAAAGATGTCCGTCACCAAGGCATGACTCAAGGATGCCTCCGAGCCTGCAACGGGGCGATACCAGCGCGACTTAGACAAGTCGGGTGACCACTCCAGCAAACCTGCCGAGAACGTCGCAATCCAAATGCTGCCATCCCGTGATTTCATCATCGACCGTAGGTCGACAACCGGCACGCTATCGCCGTCACCGAGCGGCAACGCGATACGCCTTGCTGTGCGTTGGTCCACCATCAACTCAAACAAACCGAGTTCACTGGTGACCCATAGACGACCGGGCGACTGCTCCACAATGCCAAAAATCCGCAGCGGCCGATTGCGCAGGTCTCCCGGCAATGCGCTCTGCAACACCGTCATAAAGCTGTCGAACCGATCCAAACGTCGGTCATAGCGTTTGATGCCCTGCCCTTCGGTACCAAGCCACAAGCCGCCCCGACTGTCCTCGAAGATCACGCGGATATTGTTGTTAGCGACACGGTCAGCACTCTCTGACTGATCCAGCAGCAACGAAAAGGGCGCGCCATCGGGGTTGACCGTCGAGACCCCACGCGCTTCGGTGCCCACCCAAAGCAGACCGGACTCATCCAGCATCAGGGTCGAAACACGGGTGTCGGTCAGCCCACTGGGCAACGCAAGGTCCGGTTGGATGAGGACCACCTCGCCGGTGCGTAGGTCGATGCGTGCGAGACCCGTATTCGCCAATGCCATCCAGACCCGGCCGCGCTGATCACGAACCAGATCGCGCACCATTGGACCCGAGCCCGATGTCGGCCAGATGCGAGTCAATGCCCCATCGGCGACCAGACGATACAGTCCGTCGGCCATGCCAACCAGCGGGCCATCGGGGTCATCGAGCAGGCTGAGCGCTCGCGCATCCGAGGACGACACTGGGCTCACTGACCATTGGTCGGCTGCAGTCAACTGCAGCCTGAGCAAGCCTTGATCCGTGGCTGCCAAGAAGGATCCTGACGACTCGCGCAAAAAGTCACCAACGCGCCAATCCGTTTGTGCACGGGCCTCGAACTGGAATATCAAATTGCGCTCACCGGAGTCCGGCTGAAATCGCTCGATCCCCTGCCCGGTGCCCACCCACAAGTCGGCATCGTCCGCAATCAGCGCGGTCACGCGATCCGCATGGCCCTGTGGTGGTGATGCAGTCGGCTGCCAAAAGCGCTGGACCTGACCGCTGACAAGGTCTATCCGACTGAGGTATCGCGCGTTGGTGCCGATCCAAAGCTGCCCACTGGGCGATTGTGCCATCACCGTAACGAACGAACCCGACAAGCTCGATTCGTCGCCCGGGTTGTGCTCGAAACGCAACAATTGGTAGCCATCGTAGCGATGCAAGCCGCCTTCCGTCGCTATCCAGACAAAGCCCGCAGCATCCTGAAACAGGCCGTTGATGGTGTTCTGGGCCAACCCCACACGACTGTCTATTCGTTGGAAGTAGAAATCCTGACGCGCAGCGAAAACCGGCAGACTTGCGCCAACCAGCAACAGCCAACAAAGCAAACGCACGCCATGCAGCAACGACCGCAAGGCAGCCGCCGCCTGATCGTTTTGCCTGTTGCAGGATGCGCGTGGAAGCAGCATGGAAACTCCAAGGGGAAGTTGCAGTGTAGAAAGGTTTCATCGGCCGCAACAACCACCGTCGAGTATGGCTGCAATCGCCATGCCTCCGCACCTGATCGATAGCACTACAACCAAAGCGATACCCGTGGTGCACTGATGCATACGAGCGGCACCTGATCCGCTGCTACACTCGTCCGCGCCAAACAGGGCGCGTTCACGGACAATCGCAGCCGTTGTGTGATGTGAGACGCTTTGATCGATGCAATCGTCGACCACGGCTCGGTTCAGACCCGCGACGCGAAAGGCACCCCGTTCGCTTGCTTTCCCGCATTTCGAACGCATCACATTGCGCACCTCTGGAGACCTCGATGAGCAATTCGCAGCTTCCCCCTCACAGCGAACTGGCGAACCAATTGCTACGTGAAAGCGTCGGTGTCGATGCCAGTGAATTGCACGGTGTTCTTTGTGGCTACATCGCAGGGGGCGGCAAGCCGGTAGGAAATGACTGGCTGGCGAAACTTGCAATTGACGCGCCCACGCCGTCTGAAGCCAGCGCACTGGCACAAATGCAACGCGCCAGCCTCGCGCAATTTGCGGATCCCGACTTTGCCCTGAACCTGCTGCTGCCCGAGGATGCCGCCGAACTCGGTCTGCGTGCCGACTGCGTGCTGCAATGGTGCCGAGGCTTTCTTGGCGGATTTGGTTTGGCTGGACACTTGGATGCGCTGCCTGAAAACGTCAGCGAAGCGATCAACGACCTGCATCGCATTGGCAGCGCTGACGTCGGCGTAGAAGACGAGGAGGCGGACGAAGAGGCTCTCGCGGAAATCGTCGAGTTTGTGCGCATGGCCGCATTGATGATTCATCAGGAAATGGCAACGGCTGGGTCTGACGAGGATGCGGTGCACTGATGGCCGCGTTTTCTGCGCCTGTACCCATCGCTCGCGCCGAATTCGTGCGGCGCCGGCGCCAACTCATGAAACTGGCCGGAGAGGATGCCATCCTCATCCTGCCCGCCGCTACCGAGCGCATCCGCAATCGCGACAGCCACTATCCCTATCGACAGGACAGCGATTTCTGGTATCTGTCCGGCTGCAATGAGCCGGAAGCGGTGCTGGTCTTGGTGCCCGGTCGCAAGCATGGCGAGATGCTGTTGTTCTGCCGCGAACGGGATGCCGAGCGCGAGGCATGGGATGGCCCCCGGCTTGGTCCGGAAGGTGCCGTCGATGCGCTGGGTTTCGACGACGCCTACGCGATCAGTGATATCGACGACATCTTGCCAGGTCTGATCGAAGGACGACGGCGGGTGTTCTATCACTTTGGTCGCGAGGTCGAGTTCGATCTCAAGCTCATCGGCTGGGTCAATCGGGTACGTGCGCTGGTCAAACAGGGCGCGGAATCACCCCACGAATTTCAGGAACTCGGTCACCTGCTGCACGACCTGCGTCTGTTCAAGAGCAAGTCGGAGCTGCGGCTGATGCAGCACAGTGCGGCGATTGCCTCGCTGGCGCATCGACGCGCCATGCAGGTCTGCAAACCCGGCATGTTCGAGTTCGAGATCGAGGCCGAACTGCAGTACGTATTCCGCAAGCATGCAGCGGTGGCATCGTACGAGCCCATCGTCGGTGGTGGTGCCAACGCCTGTGTTCTGCACTATCGCAACAATGACGCAAGACTCAGCGCGGGCGACTTGCTGCTGATCGATGCGGGCGCCGAGTACCAAGGCTACGCCTCTGACATCACCCGTACCTTTCCGATCAATGGCGTCTATTCGCGCGAGCAACGTGCGCTGCACGATCTGGTTGAAGCTGCTCAGCAAGCGGCCATGGCGCAAGTTTTCCCTGGCAATGCATGGATTGCGCCGCATGACGCTGCCGTGCAGGTATTGACCGAAGGCATGCTGCGACTGGGGTTGCTCAAAGGCAGCCTGCAAGATGCTGTGTCCAAAGAAAGCTACCGGCGTTTTTATATGCACAAAACCGGACATTGGCTGGGTCTGGACGTGCACGACGTCGGTGACTATCGCGTCGGCGGTGAGCACCGCCTACTGGAGCCAGGCATGGTGCTGACCATCGAGCCTGGCATCTACATCGCACCCGGCAGCAAGGGCGTCGCGCAGAAGTGGCAGGGCATTGGCATCCGCATCGAGGATGATTTACTGGTTACCGAGCATGGCCACAAAGTGCTCAGCGCCGATACACCCCGCAGTGCGGACGACATTGAAGCCTGGATGAGCGCGGGCTGAAACCGTCGCAGTAGAGACCCTAGAAACACCAAGGGCGCCCATCAGTGCGCCCTTGGTGTTTCTACGATGGTCGGGCGTGGTCGCCAAGCGCCGCACTCAGGCAGCTCACGCCGCCTGAGTGCAACAGGTGGTCAATGCAGTCGGCGGCGCAACACCAGTCCGCCAATCAACAGGATGGAAAGCAACAACACTCCTCGACCGGTATCACCAAAGGCCGGAATCACCCGCACGATCTGAATCGGCACACCTGTGGGGTCTTCCGGGTCAGGGGTCAGCGGATCATCGGTGACCACCGGGTCTTGACCGTCATCGCGATCATCCAGCGGATCGCCATCGTTGTTTTCGTCCCAGTTTGCCAACCCCTGGTTGTAGCGCGTGCCGCTGGCCACTGAGGTCGCCGTGAAACGAATCACGATCTCGTTGGACAAGGCTTCTGGTCGGCTATCCGGTGCTGCGCCGAAGTCCGGAGCAATGATCGCCAGCACCTCGATGCGGTTCAGCGCCGCGTTGTAGGTTGCCGACAGACACTGGCTGGCGCCGGTCGCCGTGCAACTCACTGTGCCCGAGCGATAGGTCGAGTTGGCCGGGATCGCGTCGTAGATGAAAACCGGCAGATTGGCGGTGTTGTTCGGATTGAACCACCACATAGTCCACTCGATGGCGCCCTCACGCACATCCGTCACCACGCCCTCCTTCAGCCCGACCGGGGGAAGCAAGCTGACTGGCGTGCTGTCGTCATCGCTGTTGTCCGCGGGTGTCGGATCGGCACCGTTGCTGCCGTCGTCCGCAATACTGGCCGTGTTGGTTACGAAGGTCACACCGGCCGGCAGGGGATCATCGATCTGCACGGCAAAGGTAACACTGCCACTGGCGCCAGCCGCCAGATTGCCAATGGACAGGTTGCAGGCTGTTCCGGCCGGCGCCAAGTTGGCACAGGACCAGCCCGCACTGCTGCCCGCGGTGACGAAGCGTGTGTTGGCGGGCACCGTATCGGTGATGACCACTCCGGTCGCATCCTGATCGCCGACATTGCTGTAGCTCAAGGTGTAAACCACCACTTCACCGGCACGACTACGCGCATCGCCGTCATCCTTTTGCAAGGTCAGATCCGGTGTCGCAGCCACGGGCGTGTCATCCGAACTGCTGTTGTCCGAGGGATTCGGATCAGCACCATTGCTGCCATCGTCGGCGATACTCGCCGTGTTGGCGATCTGAGTGATGCCTGCGGGCAACGGATCAACCACGGTCACCGCGAAGTTACGGCTACCCGAGGCACCCGCCGCCAGATTGCCAATGCTCAGCGTGCAGATGGAACCCGCTGCGCCACTGGGCACACAGGTCCAGCCTGCGCTGCTCGACGCCGCATTGAAGCTGCTGTGCGTCGGCACCGTCTCGGTCAGCACCACGCCCGTGGCGTCTTGATCACCGACGTTGGCGTAGTTCAGTGTGTAGGTCACCACGCCGCCTGGGACTGTACTGACGCCACCGTCGGTCTTCACGATGTTCAGATCAGGCGTCGCGTTGATCGGCGTGTCGTCGGAGCTGCTGTTGTTGGCGGGTGTCGGATCAGCACCGTTGTCGCCGTCATCGGCAATGCTGGCCGTATTGGCGATTTGCGTGACACCTGAGGGCAACGGATCGACAACGGTGACAGCGAATACCGCACTGCCGTTCGCCCCACCGACCAAGGCCCCCACCGCCAATGTGCAGGTCGATCCGGCATTGCCGTTCGGCGTGCAAACCCAGCCTGCGGTACTGGCTCCGGCGTTGAAGCTGCTATGCGTCGGCACCGTTTCGGTGATGACAACGCCCGTCGCGCCCTGGGTGCCCACATTGGCGTAGTCCAAGGTATAAGCGACCGTGCCGCCTGGTACCCCGGCTGCGCCACCATCGGTTTTGACGATCGTCAGATCTGGCGTGGCGCCGACAGGCGTGGTGTCCGAATCGGTATTGTTGACCGGCGTCGGATCGGACCCGTTGCTGCCGTCGTCCGCGATGCTTGCGGTGTTGGCGATGTCGGTCACGCTGGCCGGCAGTGGGTTATCGACGGTTACGGCAAACACCGCCGAACCCGATCCGCCTGCGGCCAAAGCCCCGATGCCCAGCGTACAGGTCGAACCCGCCGCCGCGCTCGGGACGCACGCCCAGCCCGCGGTGGACGCGCCCGCATTGAAGCTGACATTGGCTGGCACCGTTTCGCTGATGAGCACGCCCGTTGCACCCTGGTTTCCGACGTTGGCATAGCTCAGGGTGTAGCTGATCACTCCACCGGCGAAACTGCTGCTACCGCCATCGTCCTTGTCCAAGGTGAGGTCAGGAGCTGCGGTGATCGGCGTGGTGTCGGAACTGCTGTTGTTGGCTGGGGTCGGATCCGCACCATTGCTGCCGTCGTCAGCAACGCTGGCGGTATTGCTGAGTTGGTCAATGCCTGCGGGCAGCGGATTGACCACCGTGACCGCAAACGTCGCCGTGCCCGATGCACCGACCGCAAGATTGCCGACGGCCAGCGTACAGGTGGAACCCGCGTTGCCATCCGGCAAACAGCTCCATCCCGCTGTACTGGCACCCGCGTTGAAGCTGCTATGGGCAGGCACCGTCTCGGTCAGCACGACGCCACTGGCATCCTGATTGCCCACATTGCTGTAGTTCAGCGCGTAACTCACGCTGCCGCCAGGCACGGTCGTTGCGCCACCATCAGACTTGGTGATCGTCAGGTCGGGCGTCGCGTTCAACGGGGTGGTGTCCGACGCCGTGTTGTTGGCCGGGGTGGGATCCACACCGTTGCTGCCATCATCGGCCACGGTCGCGGTGTTGGCGATCTGCGTCACCGCAACCGGCACGCTCGGCACCACGGTGACCGCAAACGTCACCGAACCGCCCGCACCGGCATTCACCGCGCCGACCGCCAGGCTACAGGTCGAGCCCGCCGCGCTGCTCGGTACACACGACCATCCTGCCGTTGACGCGCCTGCATTGAAGCTGGTGTGGACCGGGACCGTTTCACTGAGCACCACGCCGGTCGCATGCTGATTGCCGACATTGCTGTAGTTCAGCGTGTAGGCCACCGTGCCGCCCGGTACCGTGCTGGCGCCGCCATCGGACTTGCTGATTGTCATGTCTGGCGCAGCCACGACCGGCTCGACCGTCGGATCACTGCTGCCCGGCTCGTCGGGATCGTCGGTGGGTACGGACGGCAACTCGTTCGAATTGACCGTGCCCTGATTGACCAACTGCGTGACGCCGACTGGCAGCGGATTGTCGATGGTGACGTCGTAGCGCACCGTCACCGATGCACCGGCGGCGATGGTTCCGATGTTGACCGCGACGCTGGTATCGCCACCGCCATTGCCTGCCGTGATGCTGCCCTGTGTCGTGGTCACCGAACCAACGACCAGAGCGCCATTGGCATCCGGCACGTCGGTCAGGACCACGCCAGACGCGGCACCTGCGCCATTGTTGGTGACGACAATGGTGTAGCGCAGGGTATCGCCGGGCGAGTTGTTGCCCGAGCTGTCCGCGTCGATCTGACGCACCGAGTTCTTGCTGGCAATCAGATTCGGGAAGCCGAGCGTCGCGTTGTCATTGCGCGGCGGCAGGTCGCGTTCTTCCGGGTCCGTGCCGGGCAAGGACGAACCCGCCGAGGTGTTTGCCGAGTTCGGCACCGGATTGGTCGCCGGTGGCAAGCTCGCCAAGGCCACATCAAAGGTTGCGGTGACGGTTTCACCCGGCTCGACCGAGTTGGTCGGCGGCGCCGCGGGCAGGCTGCGGAAGATCACCGTGACCTGACCTGCTGCCGGCACCTGAACCAGCTCGAAGCCGCTTGGCACTGACACAGGAGCGATCGAACCCAGATTCCACAAAGTGTCGATCAGCACATCCTGCACCGCCAAATCGTAGGCAGGCGCGGTGCCGGTGTTGGTCAGCGACAAGGCAATCCGCACGGTGCCGTTGCCGGCAGGCGTCATGCCCTTATCGAGCGCGATCAACGGCTCGACCACATCGACATCGGCAGTGTCACTCAAGGTCGGACCAGTGCTGTAACTCAATTGGCCGGTGTTCACCAACACATCACCTGCCGCATTGGCTGCCACATCGATGACCCGCCCGACCACGGTGATCTCAATGCGATCCCCCGCATCGCTCACGCCATTTGGGGTATTCGTGACGGTACCAAAAGCGAAACGTGCGCGGTCGTTGATGCCGTCCGCCGTCTGGAAATCATCAAGGGTCAATGTTCCTGGCAGGGTGGTGCTGATATTCGCGCCCACACCGGCGACGCTGCCACCGATCACCTCGATCAGGCCAACGGCCGGATTGGCTGGCATCAGGTCAGTGATCACGGTATTCGGGATCGTGCCCTCCGGCAGCACCGCAGTCAGCGTATAGGTGACGGTCTCACCAATGGCGAGGTCCTCCACGCCGATGCCGAACTGATTGGTCCCGGTATCACCCAGACTGGTGGCGCTGGTGACCTTGACCAGACTCGGCGCCAGCACGGTGACACTCGCCGTATCACTGCTGCTCTGGCGGCGGGTCAAACCGGCGGTAAACACCGGCTGGGAGTCGTATTCCAGCACGGCAGAGTTGGTGTAGCTCTGGGTCGGATTGACTAGGGTATCGACAAGCACTTGGTAGCTGATGGTGCAGCTATCGGTCGCCAATGCGAGCGTCGGCACACTGAACACGATCAGCGGCGCCGCACTCGAATCGGTGACCAGACCCGCACAGGTTGAGCTCACCGTCGCATTGTTGATCCAGCTCAGACCGGGTGAAGGCAAGGTGTCCGCCAACACCAGATTGAAGGCGTCCGCACTGGACGCCGCACTGTGATCCAGCGTCAACAGCACCGTGACGGTATTGCCCGCGTCGACGAAGCCATCTGCCGGATCGGTGACCGCCTTGGTCAGCACGACCTCAGGCTCGACGATGTCGATCAGAGCGGTGCCCGAGACCGTGCTCGCACCGACCTGCAAACTCGCCGTATTGACCTGATCGTTGACGCCGCCCTGATTGACCGCGACGTCCACCACGCGGGCAACGACTTCAAAAACCAGCTCGTCCGCCGCAGTCGCCACTCCATCCGGCGCATTCAGCACATCGCCCAGGTTCCAGGTCACCCGATCATTGAAGGCGTCGGCATTGGTGTTGGACAACACCGGAGCGGCAGCCAGTCCCGCACCGGACAGATTGCTGCCCGTCGCGACGATGCTGCCCGAGACGGCTTCCAGGGCCACGCTGCCGGTCGGCAGTTGATCGAATACCACGGCACCTGGCGTGGTGCCTTCCGACAGGGTGACCGTGAATCGGTAGGTCACCGTCTCCCCGATGGTCAGATCGGGTTCCACGCCAAACTGCGCCGTGCCCGTGCTTGGCTCGCTGGTGCTGAACACCGTCTTGATCAGACCGGACTGGGTGATCAGCACACCATGATTGTCGCTGGCGCTGTAGACGCGCTCATTTGGATCGCCGTTGGCGGTCAGCGATGTCCAGCCAACATCTGCCGTGTTGGTCTCGGTCGTACCCGGCACCACCGTGTTGTCCAGGGTGACGCTGAATTGCAGCGTCGAAGTCTGGCCCAGCGCCAGGCTGTCCCACAGCGCGGTGATCGTTCCGCCCGCTTCGGCGAAGCTGGTCGGTGCCACACCGCCCGTATGCGTCAGCGAACCACCGACATAGGTCATGTTGGCGGGAATCACATCGGACAACACCGCATCCAGCGCATCCGCGCGACTGCCGCTGGCGTGCGATACCACTAGCGTGAACAGCACCGCGTCACCGGCATCACCCGAGCTGACGTCACCACTCTTGGCAATCTGCAACTGCGGCTCGACCACATCGACGATGGCGTTGGCACTGGCGTTCAGACCCGGACCAAACTGCACCAGCGCCGTGTTGGTGAGCGCATCACCGTTGACATTGACAGGCAGGTTGCGCAGCAGGGCCACGATCTCGACCACGATCTGGTCGTTGCCATTTGAAACGCCATCGGCCGTGTTGGTCGTGGCGCCAAAATCGAAACTCACCGTGTCATTGATGCCATCGGCCAACTGCGCGTCGCTGATCGTCGGCGCGGGACTTGCGTTCGTCGGAGACAGGTTGCTGCCCACACTGATCACGCTGGCCGAAACAACCTGCATCACACCGTTGCTGTACGGCAGGGTGTCACTGATGACCACCTGTGGCGTGCTGCCTTCCGGCAAGGTGGCGGTGACGCGATAGGTCACGGTCTCACCGATCAGCACATCGGGTTGCGCGACGTTGTGTTGCGCCGATCCACTGGCGGCATCGCTGGTCGCGAACACCACTTTCGCCAACTGCACCTGGGAAATTGCGACCGTTGCACCGTCGCTATGGGTGTGATCGTTCTGCGCGGGCGAGCCCGAACCGGTGCGCTCACCGGTGTCGCTGCCCGCCGCACCCGGCGTGTTGCTGGTGGTGGGATTGCCCGCCGTACCACTCGCGCCAGGCAAACTGGTCCAGGTCGCGGTCGCTGTGTTGTTGACATTGGTACCCGGCGCAACACTCGGCTGCAATGTGCCGCTGTAGGTGATGGTCAACACGCTGCCCGGTGCCATGGAGGCGACAGTCAGACTGACCGTATTGCCCGCACTGGCATTGGTGACGAGCCCGATCGCCCCGCTGGTTGAGGTCGACACCGAACCGACGTTCAAGACCACAGACGCAGGCAGCACATCGCTCATTGCGACATCGAATGCGGTGCTGTTGTTGGCACCGCCTGCCGCCGTCAAGGTCACGGTGTAGTTGATCGTGTCACCTGCGTCACCCGCGGTCGGGCTGGCGACCTTGTTGACGGTGATGACGGGCTCGACGACGGTCGCGCTCACCGAGTTGGAGGTCCCCAAGGACGTGGTGCCGGTGCCCAAGCGGAAAGTGTTGGCGCGACCATCTCCGGCATCGTTGCTGCCGGTGGTTGTGTTGTCGACGATGGCATTGAACTCGACCACGACAAACTCGTTGTCATTGTCGTTGTCGGCATTGGTGATATCGCCGAGGCGGAAACACACGTCTGTACCGGAGGCAAAACTGCCGGGAGGACTACAGGTCAGCGTTGCACTGCCGACTTGCACGGCAGACGCCGCACCCAGATCAAACTCTCCCGTGAGCGGCGTGGTCGCCGCCGATGCTGCCGAACCGGAAATATCGGCGATGCCGGCCAAGGTGCTCGAACTCAGTCCTGTGCCGTTGCTGACGAAAACCGCGCGTGCGGAGTTGTCATTGAGGAAGGTCAGCCCAACGGGCAGCACATCAAACACTCGCATATCTACGGTCAGACCTTCAGGCACCTGCACCGCAAGGCGATAGCGCAGAACCTCTCCCACCGCGAGACGCAGTGGCGAATCCGTTGTGTGTGCCTCCGAGCTGGCCACTGCCGACTTGGCGAGGCTGACGCTGCGTACCGTTGCCGTCGCGGTATCACTGATCGACGGGAAAGTCGGACCTCCGGGCACGGAGGAATACACCGCCGTGACCGTATTGGTAATGACCTGGGTCGGCGCGACCGTGGCCGCCATCGAACAGGTGTAGGTCACCAGAGCCGTATCCGTGCCATACGGCGCGCCGCCACCTGCCGGGTTGCCATCATTGCCAGCTAAGGGTGCCGCCAGCAGCAGTCCCGTGGTAAACAAGTCGCCGCTAGAGCCCAATGCAGAGCCATCGCCGTAGGTCACGCCGCCCAGCACGCAACTGGTCAGCCCTGCAGGCGGTGTGTCCGTCACTCGCACGTCAATGGCGGAATCGCCACCGATGTTCTCGATGGTCACCTGCCAGGTCACGCTGTCACCCGCATCCACGCTCGTGACATTGCCATTGACCGGCAAAGTTGCCGCAGGCGGTGCAATCACACCGTTGCCACCCGTGCTCAGCACGCCTTTGGTGATGACCAGCTCGGGCGCACGCACGTGGATCTGCACGGGCGTGGTCTCGGTTGCCTGCAAGCCCGGTGTGTTGGCGGTCTGCGCGCGGAACAGATTGGTCAGGAACTGGTCGTCGGCAAAGGGATCATCCGTAACGGTGACATCGACTTCGATCTGGATCACCTCGCCGGTCGTCGACACCACATCCGGCCACTGCACGAACAAGGCGTTTTGGGCCACGTCCACCGAGATCGACAGAGGCACGAAACCACCGCCCAGCGTATGCGCCGCACCGAGACGAATATCACCGGTACCGAAGGTCGTATCGATGTCGGCCACCTTGAACACCGGCAGCGGGAAGTAATCGGAGAACTGGATCAGCCGCGTGTCGCCTGACGGGATGTTCATGGTCAACACATACGTGACAGTGTCACCCGGTCCGTAGGCAGGCTGTGGGTTCAGGATCGACTTGCTGATCGTCAAGGGAACGATGCCTACCGATGCCGCACTACCCTCGGAACAGGCAGTTGCGCCCTGCACAGTGTCGTACGCAGACGTAACGGTATTTGGCAAGTCATCCGAGGCACGCACCGGGCCATCGGCAGGATCGGCGTATACCGCTTGGACTTCCGCCTGATAGCTGATCGTGATGCTTGTACCCGCAATCAGCGCACCGGTCACCGCTCCGATATCGAAAGTGAGCGTCTGGGTGTAGTTCGGCGCACCATCATTGACGACGACCGGCACCACCGCTTGCGCCGGCCCGCCGTTGACACTGACCGTCGCGCCCGCACCGCTGTCGTAAAGCAAGCCGTCGGACAGCACATCAGTGACCACCAGATTGGTCACTGAGCCGAAATCAGTCACTTGGCCAGACAGCGTGTAAGTAACGTTGTCGCCAGGGACCACCGAACCCGGTGCCGCCGCCTTCTGCAAGGAGAAGTGCTCCAGTTCTACCGTGGTCTGCGCGTTGAGCACCGGCAGAACCTGCGGCGCACCCACAACAGGGACATAGGTCGCGGCGGCGCTTGCGGCATTCGTCGCGCTCGACCTTCCGCAGTTCGTCTCATCCAGCACGTCGGTGTAGTGCACCGGATAGCTCACCACGATGTCCGTGGCGGATGTGGTGCCCACCGTGTTGCCACTGCAGGTCACCTGCAGATTTCCGCCAGGAACCACCGTGGAGGGTGTACTGACGATGGCGCATCCCACGCCACCGGTGATGGTGATTGGCCCGACGTACTGCGCATTGGCAGGTAGCGTGTCGCTGAAAGTGATCGGATTGATCGTTGCCGTGTTGGCGATATTTGCAGTCAGGGTGTAGGTCACCGGCCAGCTCGGGCCCGGCGGCCGCTCGGACTCCGGGGCACTGTCGGTCTTTTCGAACAGCAATACCGTCGGCGTCACCGTTTGCGTCGGGCTGACACCGACAATCGGGCCATTCGCGCCGGTCGGTGTATCGCCATAGCGATAGACAGGGGTCAGACCGACCGGATAGGGCGTTCCCACCAAGGCGGCAGGCTGGATGGTGAGGCAGATTTCTGTGGTCAGTGGCGGATTGCCGGCGACCACCGAGCCCACGGGCAACTCGATGATGCGGAAGCTGCTGCCTGCGGGCCCGGTAACCGACGTACCGGTGAATGGATCGGTCAACTGATTACCAGGTGCGGCGGGGAAGTTACCGAGACTGATGACGGTCGCTGAGGCGCCGAAAATCTCCGCACTGCCAAAGCTGAGTTCCGGCGGCAGCACCAGACGCAAATATGGCCCGTAACCCGGTGATCCTGTATTGGTTAGCGTCGTGTCAAAACAGAACGACTCCCCCAAAAAAGACTGACTCGGCACACCGGACGTGATCGACGGCGTTTGCGCAAAGGCCAAACCAGCCGCCAACCAAAGCGTGACTCCCACCCACAGATTTCTCATTGTGATCCCCAAACCAACCCCTCACCCCACGCAGCCGCACAACCTGCGCACGAAAATTTCAACCGCAGAACATCTGCTCAGCGCCCCAAACTATAGCTGAGAAATGTCAACCCAAAAGCGTATCGGCGGAAAAGTTCACAACTTGATCGCGGCCTGCATCTTGCACGCAGGGCCACGCGACACCTTGCAGCCGCGCGCAGATTGCGCGATGTTGAGCGCGCACGACAAAAGGCAATTCCATGAGCATCGACGCCACCGCACTGGCCCATCTCTACCCACTCGACAGTCTGCGCAGCGAGACGCTGACCCAATTGGCCGGCGAGGCCTTACCCGCGCACTACCAGCGTGGCGAACTGCTGTTTCGCGCCGGTGACATCGATAGCGACCTGATCTATCTGCTTGAAGGCGAGGTTCGCGGTGTGTACACCGATGGCCGCGTCAAGGACATTAGCGCCGCCTCGTTGCAAGGACGCTACCCGCTGGGCGAATCCCAGCCACGACGGTTTACCGCCAGTGTCACCAGTGCGAGCGCCCGCGTGGTGCGACTGGATCGTCGCTACACTGAAAAAGTCATCGCCTGGGACCAGATCAGTCGGCAGGAGAACTTCCGTCATTTCGACCCCTCACCGGACGGCAACCGCTGGGTGTTCCGCCTGTTGCAAAGTCGCGCTTTCCACAAACTTCCGACCGGCAACATCGAACGGATGTTCCAGTCATTTGAGGAAATTCCGGTGCGCAGCGGGCAAATCGTCATTCAGGAAGGCCACGAGCCAGACTATTTTTATGTACTCAAAGACGGCGCCGCCTCGGTCTCGAAAACACTCGATGAAGACGAAGCCGTGGTGGCCTATCTGGTGCGTGGCGACTGCTTCGGCGAAGACGCACTGCTGGCCAACACCAAGCGCAACGCGACCGTGCGAATGATGCAGGACGGGCGCCTGATGCGACTGTCACGTCAGGCCTTCGAACAGGTGTTGAAGCCCCCGGTCATCGACTGGATCACACCGGGCCAGGCCTCACTGCTGGTCAAGGCCGGTGCCGTGCTCATCGATGTCCGCATGCCTGAAGAGTTTTCGCAACGCGCCATCAAGGGTGCCTTGAACCTGCCGCTGTACCGCCTGCGCGAAGACGCCGCCACCCAGATCGACCGTAAAGCGCGCCTGCTCGTCTACTGCAATACCGGCGAACGCAGCAGCGCCGCCGCCTTCATCCTCACCCGCCTCGGCTACGAAGTCTTCGCCCTGCAAGGCGGCTTGGCGGGGATGTTGAAACAGTTGGATCAGGGGTAAGGACGACGTGGGAGCCCGGTTGCCGACCCTCTTGCCCAGCAGAGCAAGAGGGTATCTGACACACCAGGGAAGCTCGAAAAACCCGTCATTCCCGCGAAGGCGCACTGCTGTCCGGGGAAAATCCAGTCAAAAAAGTACCGGTTGAACAGCAACTTGTGCTGCGCGCCTTCGCTTCCGCCTTCGATCTACCTCAGTGTCGGAAGCGGGGCGTTGGAACAATGCGGCGCGAAGCGCATCGAGCAGCCGGATCATGGGGATGTCGGGCGCGTGTCGCGTAGCAGCACGGGGTCAGGTCTTGTTTTGCCATATCACCCTCCCGACGCCTGCCGTGCGATGCGGCTGATGGTGGCGTAGTGCAAGCCGAAGTGTGCGCCGATCTCGCTCAGCGTGTAGGCGCCGGTGGCGTAGGCGCGGCGGATGGCTTCATCGCGATGGGCGGCGTCGGCTTCAATCTGTGGCAGCGATGGCGCAAGGCGCTGGCGGCGGGGGACTTCGGCGGATACCGGTTCGGCCATGCCCATCACGTTCGCGACAAAATTCTCACCACCCAAAAAGCACTGCGCCTGCACTTCCGGTTCAAAGACGTGACCTACGCCTTCGGCCACGAAGCGCGCAAATGCCGTGCGTGCGGCGGTTCGCTCGGTGCCGAACAGCGATAGCAGGCGATCAGCAGCAAGCCCCGGAAGAGACTCAGCCTGTCCCATCACGGCCGCATAACTGCTCCAGCGCCAATCGCCCGCGCTGCCACACAGACCGGCGCGCACCGGGTTGAGCACGATGTAGCGCTGCAGCTCGATGAGGTAGGCATCTTTGTCCACCAAAATGGCCTTGTAGCGACCCTGTAGCACATGCCCCACTCGACCGTGGCGACGGTTGAAGCGCTGCGAGTAGCCGCCATTCACCTCGCGCATCCCGCGCGATAGCGTCGGCTGCTCAGTCTCCACCAGCAGGTGGTAGTGGTTATCCATCAGGCAGTACGCCCAGAGAATCCAGCCAAAGCGATCACAGACTCGCGACAGCCCGTCGAGAAACCGCTGCCGATCCTCGTCGTCCAGATACAACAAATATGGCAAAACAAGACCTGACCCCGGATTCTTCGAGTTCTTCGAGTAGCCGCCATTCACCTCGCGCATCCCGCGCGATAGCGTCGGCTGCTCAGTCTCCACCAGCAGGTGGTAGTGGTTATCCATCAGGCAGTACGCCCAGAGAATCCAGCCAAAGCGATCACAGACTCGCGACAGCCCGTCGAGAAACCGCTGCCGATCCTCGTCGTCCAGATACAACAAATATGGCAAAACAAGACCTGACCCCGGATTCTTGACCCCGGATTCTTCAACAAGACCTGACCCCGGATTCTTCCTCCTGATCAGCACGAAAGCGTGGACGGCGATCGTGTGCTTGATCGCCATGTCCTTGAGAAACGCCAAATAGGCTTTGTCATCCGCCTCCGCGTAAAAGCAGGCTTCGCGATGGTTGCTGTGCTGAATCACCTGCGGCGAGCAGCCGGGAAGAGGGCGTCGGCGCAAGCTGACCATAAAGGGCGTGCTTGAAACCCGGGCCGAATCTTGCCCGCGTGTCGCAAGAAATCAATGACTCTGACCGCATTGATCCGAATTCAATCGTCACCTCATTCGAAATAGCTCTCTCCCGAATCAAAGAAGAAATCGTACTTCTTAGACATCCCACGCAAAATTGGATCAACGTCAACCGCCAGCGCCAAAGCTTGAAGTGTATCCGCCCCATACGCTAAATAGTCAGACTCTCCAAGTCCGAGAAAGACAACTCGGCAACATGCAGTTCCGCTGTCAATAGCAAAGGAGACATCCGCCGCAGTAACCAAGTGTGGTGAATAAATCTGAACGGCAAATCGTTGCCGCTCACACTTGCCCTTTAGAGAAAACAAGAGTTCTCTCTCTGCAACAACAAAAGACTCAACCTCGCGCATCATTCGTACCCCATACATTGACGATATGTGGTGTTCGCAGCCTCAAAACACCTCATTCGACGCCTCCCCGTTAGACCAGCACACGTGTTCAGGACGCTATCCTTCAAGGCTCTACAATGTCTTTCCCTTTCTTCTTCTGGTGTTTCAGTACACATGTCGATCAACGAACCAACTGCCCCACCCAAAGCGCCACCGCCCGCGCAGCCAAGCGTTCCTCCAACCGCATATCCACCAGCAACACCTGCAGCAATGCCCGAACTAGAGCACACCACAGCTCCCGGACCACAAGTCAATCCGGCACCACCACCAAGCGTACCGCCCCAAGCCGCACCGTAAAAACTGCCTGTTCCCCCGCCAATGACGCAACCAATTCTCTCGCCCCATTCTCGGGCTGAGAGGCCGAGTGGATCAAGCCACACCAACGGGTTCCCGCCGACATATGCGAACGTATTGTATCCAGCAGCCAACCCAATCGGATCACTCTCAATATACCGCCCTGCGCTCGCCTCATAATCCCTAAAGTAGTTGTAATGCAGCCCCGACTCCGAGTCGAAATACTGGCCCGGGTAGCGCAGGTTGAAGGTCAGCGCTTGGCCGTCGCCGTCGGGGTCGGTTTGCGCGGGGTGTTGGCCGAAGGCGCTGGTTTCCAGCGGCCAGCGCCAGACAATGCTGTTGTTGGCGCTGGGGCGACTCAGGGCGCGTGGGGTGCCGAGGTGGTCGGTGTGGGCGTAGAGCAGTTCACCGGCGTAGGCATTGCTCTCCACTTTCATCATCTTGACGCCGACCAGTTGATCGTCCAGCCACAGCAGGCGCTGTTCGGGTTTCAGGGTGCGGGTCAGGCCGACCGGCGGGACGTTGCCGGCTTGGATCAAGCGTCCGGCTTCGTCGTAGATAAAGCGCTGCACGGTCATGCCATTGGTCAGCGACTTTTCTTCGCGTTCGCCTCGGGCGTTGTAGGTGTTGGAATAGTAGGTGGTGCGGCCCATGCTGACGCGGCTCAGGCGATTGCGGCCGCTGTAGGTGTAGGTGACGCCGTCGCGCTGGGTGGTGTTGCCGACGTTGTCATAGTCGCGACTGACGCCATTGATGCTCTGCAGGCGGTGACTGGTCGGCGGATAGGCATAGCTCTGCGCGGCGCCGCCGAGGTTGGCCGCGGTGCGATTGCCGGTGGCGTCGTAGTCGAAGTGTTCCAACACGCTGCTGCCTTGGCGGAGCTCGCTTAGACGATACAGCGGGTCGTAGCCGAACTGGTAGCTCTGCCCGCTGGTGATCAGGCCGGTGAAGTTGCCGACGTCATCGAGCGTGGCGTCCAAGTTGAGGGCGGCGCTGCTGATCGCGTCGATGGCGTAGTTCTGGTCCAGGGTGCGGGTCCATTGGCTGTTGTTGCCGAAGCTGAGTTGGGTCAGCGGGCCAAACGGGGCGTACTGCGCTTGGCTGACCACCGTCTCCAGCGTGAAGCCTGCCAAGGTATTGGCGCTACGGGTGGCATACACCACCTGGGTGATTTGACCGGCGCTGTTGCGGGTGTAGCGCAGCTCGTCGCCATCGGGGTAGATGACGGCGGCCAGTTGGTTGGCCAGTGTGTAGCGGTAGGCGACGCGGTAGCGCAGTTCGTTGGTGATGGGGGCACTGCCCGGTTGGCTTTCACTGCTGCGGATCTTTTCCAGCAGGTTGCCGCGGGCGTCGTAGCAATAGCTGACGCTGCCGAGGGCGTCGGTTTCGCGGGTGAGGCGTCCCACGCCATAGCTGTTCTGCGTGCACACCCCATTCGCTCCGCTGATGTCATACACGTGGCTCAGCACTTCGCTGTCGGCGGAATTGCTTTGGCTGAGCAGGCGATTGAGGGCGTCGTAGGTGGTGGTGGTGACCACGCCGCGCGCATCGGTCTGGGTCAGGCGGTTGCCTGCGGCATCGTAGGTGTAGCTGGTGGTGCCGGTATCCGGGCTGACGAGTTGGGTCAGGTTGCCAAGGCCGTCGTAGGTGTAGGTGGTTTCCAGGCCTTTCGGGTCGGTGACCTTGCGCAGGCGGTCCTGGGCGTCGTAGCTGTACTGGGTGCTGACGTTCAGGCCGCTGCTGGCATTGGCGTCGTAGTCCTGGATGGTTTTCTTCAGGCGATTCAGCGGGTCGTATTCCTGCCGTGTGTGGGTGCTCAGCGGGTCGATGAGGTCGGTGAGATTGCCGTTGGCGTCATAGCTGTGATCGGTCTCGGCCAGGTTGGCATCGATGCTGAGATCAAGCTGGCCCAACTGGTCGTAGATTCGACCCAGGGTTCGCTTCAACTGGCCCCCGGGATCGCGCGTGTTCTCGGCGGTGCGATGACCCGAGGCATCAAGCGTATAGTCGATGCGGTTGCCCAGACTGTCGGTAATACGCGTCAAACGCTGCGCGGCGTCATAGGTGTAGTCGAGATACACGCCATCGGGCGCGGTCACACGACTGACCAGACCGGCATCGTCATAACCGAGTGTGGTGATGGCATCACCGGCATTCGGCACACCCGTCGGGTCGACTCGCACCGTGCTGGTTTGCAGCCAGCCGCGCAGGTGATAGGCCATATCGGTCAGTACGCCGTTCGCGTCTTTCAATCGGGTGACGCGACCAGCACTGTCGTAGCGGACGTACTCGGTAACTTGACCCAGCGCATTCGTGCGCTTCCACAAATCGCCCTTGCGATAGTTGCAGACACCATTGCTGGCACAACCCGCATCATTGGCCAGACGATAGCTGTAGGTAGTGGTGTCGACCACATCGGTGCGCGGACCATCTTCCATGCGCAATTGCGCGACGAAGGCGCAGCCCGTGCTTGCGCCGTTGGCCACATCCGATGCGCTGCAATAGGTGTAGCTTGATCGACGGATATTGCCGGTCACCGGGTCGGTCTGCGTGCGGGTCAGCAGGTTGCGGCTTGCCGGGTCATAGGTGTAAGCGACCTGTTCTTCCAGCACACCAGCGCCTGTATTGCCGGGATCGCGGTAGACGCGTCTTGCCAGCATCTGGCTGCTGACCGGGTCCCAATCCGTTTCGATACGCCGTTGTTCAGGCGTACCCAAGGCTTCCGTGCGACGGGTGACGCGGGCGTTGTTGCTGTCGTACTGCAGCTTGGTAATGCTGCCGCGCGCGTCTTCAATCTGCGTCAACCGATGCGAGACTGGATCGTACTGGTAGTGCCGCGTACCCGACAGATCGGTCTCGCTCTGCTTGTGCCGATAGGGTTCGGAGGCCTTATAGATGATCGTCTTGGTGTTGCCGAGTGCGTAGGTGACCGTGGAACTCTGGTCGCTGACATAGCTGACATCCACACGCCCATGATCGCCACCGTGCCAGCTCGAGATGGCACGACCCCAGTCATCGTATCGATACGTGGAGTAACGCTGCCCTCGTTCGTCCAGGACACCGGTAAGCCAATAACCAATGATGCCCGCTGGTGCTGTGCCGCCGACAAAGATGTTCGCTGACTCGTTGTACAGGTACTCCCGAGCGCTTGCGTCGGCAAACTCCAGCCGCGTGAGACGATGCGCGTTGTCGTACTCCATTGTCAGCAAAGGTGTGCCTGTGTTGCTGACGATACGGTCCAGCCAATAGTACGGGTTGCCCGAGTATTCGAATTGCACGTAACGACCACGACCATCGGTGACGCGTTCAATGCGCCAGAAGACTTCCGTCAGATGATTGCCGTTACCGGTGGGTGCGACGCCAGGCGTCAGCTCATTCAACATGTAGCTGAGCGTCAGGGTCTTTGCAGGATCGGGATCGATGATTTGGACAAGACGCCCGGCCCGATCATAGATTTCGCGCACGCCGCTGCCGCGCGACAGCTCCCAACGCGGCGGCGTGCTACCCACGGCCGCGATGTAATTGAGCAGAACACCAACCGATTCCGTCGATTGGAAGACGCCCGTCAACGGTGCGCGATGTTTGAATACCTCAAGCTCAGCGCGTTCGTTCTGGACATAGATCGCCGACACGTCGGCGGTCGGCCGTGTTTCAACGCTGCTCATATGACCTGGCGCGGCCCACTCGGTAAGGATGCGCTTGGCGAAGGTGTGCGACCAGTTGCGATCAATGTAGCTGAAGGGGCGCGTCAAACGCATTGAGTTGTAATGCAAGTCGAGCGCGATTTCACCGTAGCGGAAGCCGGTCTCGTGGACCTGCTTGTTGCCATTGCTGGGAAAGCAGGGATTACCCTCGCCGGAACACGTGCCAGGGGTTTGGGTGAACGGCGGCTGGCCCACTAGGACCTTGCCGAACGGCACAACACATGCGCTACCCGTGGAACTGGCCCCTCCAGCAATCGCCGACCCGGCTGGGCAGGTCATGTCCTCGCGTTTGTCGATATTCCAGTCCCACGTAGCAACCGCTTCAAGTGCGGCGATTTCCGTTTCGGAATCGATGTGTGCGGGCAAGCCATCACAGGTTCCTGCGCTAATCGAGATCTTCGCGCCCCAGGTGCTGGACGTACTGGACGGCGGCGTGTAGGTCAGTGCACCGGATGATCCTCCGGCACCAACGACCGTTGGTGTTCCAAATGCAACCGTGGTCACCGGCTCACTTTGGCGCGCCCAGCAGAATGCGGGGCGGCTCGATGTCGCGTTGAGGTTCCAGGTGTTGTCGAACTGACACTTCACAAACGCGCTCAACGTGGCGGCACTGGCGCACGTGCCGCCCGGGCAGGCAGCTGCCACCGTCGCGCAGTTGGCATGCACATTCGTCGGCGGCCAGCCCTTAGTGTATAGCTTGTACGCTGTTGAAACGGTTGAGGCTGGCTGCTGCAGCACTGACGAGTCGGGCGATAGCGCGCCATAAGGGCGATAGTCAAACGTGCCACTCACCGTACTAGAGACCGAGAAGTCGGAAGGAATCCAGAAGGCATATTCCATAGTGGGCGAGAACGCGGCATGGACCTGAGCCTCAACCTCCTCTAGGGTTTTGCAACGCCCGTTCCCGTCCCGACTTGAATAGCCATAGAAGGACGATGCTGGAACCTCGGGCCCGCATTCGGCCAGCACTGGCGTGATGACGAGACTGGACAGAAGCAAGGTGACAAGCTTGGCATTCATAAGACTGTGCATTCCGCTGACATGGGACAAGGTCGCTGACAGCGACACGGACCGAAGCTCAAGAAGAAAAGTGGTGATCATGGATTGCCACAACCCGCAGGCTTGGGCAGCAAGGTGGTGATCGCGCAAGCATTTGCCGTTCGATAGCCAATCGATGCTTGGTGCTGGCCAGGGCTGCCGCGCACCTTGAACGCGCAGTTCGCCGTGGGAACGGTAGCCAGCGTCGGATTGATGTTCACCAGGCCGCTCGCATTAAGCGTTACGGTCGCGACACCATTTATATTGGTTATGGCGGCGGCAGGATTGGGGGCAACCGTGGCCAATTGCGTGGTGCAGGTAACATCCACATACAGGCCGGACAGATCGGCGGCCGGACTCGAACTCAGGGTCGCAGTAATCGTCGAGATTTTTCCGGTCAAATTGGTACTGGGGGATATGACAATGGTTGGGTCAACATTGACCCCCTGATAGTTGATGGTCTTTACCGACGTATTTGTACCGGCCAGATTGCGCGCGGTAAAAGTGCAGGTGGCAGCAGGTGTGCCACCCGCGAGCGGCACCACCAGCTTCTGCGCGTTGATGGTGAACTTCGCCTCACCGGCGAAGTCAGTCATCGCCGAGAGCGGCGAAACGCCCACAACCGCACCATTACTGGCCTGGCAACTCGCTGTCACCTCGATCAACCCGAAGCGTTCGCCGCTTGTTCCTGACGCAACTTGTGCGGTGATTACCCGGGTTCCAGTTTGGGTGATCGGCGAGGTAGACGGCGATAGCGTGAGCGTCGGGATGATTGGGACAACGAAACTTGCATAGTCACTGGGCGGCGGTAGCAATGTGCATGTTGGCACGCCATTGATCACATAACACGATGAAATAAGGATCTTGTTCGCCGTTGAATTACTCGGCACGTTGGATGTACGCAATGTCAGCGGAGTCGCGCATTGCGTGCCCGCTGCCTGGACGGGGGTATCATAAGAATTCGAGGTATGTAAAACGTTATTGAAATATATTCCAAAGCTTCCAGCCCGTACGATACTGAAATGAAAATAGTGTGGATACGGGCTGTTGGCCGCTGCGGGATCGCAAAGCGTCAGATTGAGCGACTGGTTTCCGGGGAGATGGATCGCACGCGCACTTCCAACAACACCCATACCGATCACGGCCAAACATAGCAGCAACAGTTGACGAAGATGGCGAATCGAATTGTGCCCGGGGAGGTGATGCGATAAAGAAGCGCGAGACATGTTGTGTATCCTTGGAAATATCGAGTAACGATGGCGACGATCAAGTAAGTCCGGCATGCGTGGTGAGCACAAAGTCACTGCGCGCAAACGAGAGGCGCATTGGATCGCTTTCACGAAGTACCACTAACATTCCCGCCATTTGCCAACGTCAACAACAAATAGTGACCGGGGCGACGACGGAAATGCGACGACTTGAGGACAACATCACACCCCGCGCATTGCGCCGCATTTCATCCCCCCAAACTCCGAATCACGTCACATTTTTGACGTCACGTGATTGACATGTGAAGAAGCCGAGATGACGGTTCAGGTTGGCGTGGATGACGGAACCGCTTCGTCCCGGTCCAGTTAGCGATGGCGGGTGGCCTTTGCGTTCAATCAGTTAGCGCACACCTGCCGCTGATTATCTGAAAATGGCGCACATCGACGGAGCGCCCCCACCACTGCTTGCACATCGTTGCCGAATGTTGCCGAGTGCCCGCCTGTGGAGCGGGCGAATACCGCTCAAGCCACTTCCTGATTGGCGCGATGTGTCAGCTCCCCTCGCCCTTTGTGGGAGAAGGGCAATAGCATTCGCTGCTCACGCAGGACTGACACATCGCGCTGATCAGGAGCCACTGCGGTTTGCGATCCATTTGGGTCGCAATCGACCCTCGCTCAGTGCACCGCGCCCTCGAAGTTGTCGATCAGCAAGTCGCTGGCGATGGCTTGGTCTACCAGTACGGCCGTGTCCATTTTCAGGATGCCTCCGGCGACGGCTTCCGCGCGCAGCATGGCGGTGGGCAGGTCGCCGACGGAATGGTATTGCGGGTAGATGCCTGCGCCGTTTTCCCAGGTGAATACCGCGGGCACGCCTTGGCTCAAAAAATACCAGTGGTCGGAATAGGCTTGGGTGGCGGCGCTGGTGATCAGGTTCAATTCGGGCGCGTAGGTGGCGGCGGCCGTGGCATACACGGCCAGCAGGGCTTCCTGGGCGTTGTTGGTTTCCACCCGCGCATCCAGATTGTCCGACACGGCATGACCGATCATGTCGAGGTTGATCATGTGCTTGATCTGCGCCATGCGGCCTTCGGCGATCAGATCCTGCACATAGCGCAGGCTGCCGACCAAGCCTTGTTCTTCGCCCGAGAAGCAGATGAAAAGCAGGCTTCGTTCGGTGGGCACGTTGCGGAACACGCGAGCCAGTTCCAGTGCGCCCGCGCAGCCGGAGGCGTTGTCGTTGGCGCCGGGTTGCACATTGCTGACGCCATCGCAACGGACCGCGTTGCGGCTGTCGTAATGACCACCGATCACGATCCATTCGTCTGCCCGCCTGCCGCCACGCTTGAAGCCCCAAGGGTTATCGAGGGTGCGGTCAGGCAGGCTGGTTCCACAGGATGAGCTGTTCAAGGTGTAGCTGTGGGTTCCCGTCTGCAGACCGGCATCGGAAAGGCGTTGCAACAGCCAATCGCGGGCGTGGGGCAATTCGTCGCTGAAGCTGTTGCGGTTGATCGCTGCCAATCCGCTGACATCCTCGAACCAGCGCGCAGCGTCGACTTTCGCCACGATGCGGGCGGTCGTGGGATTCGCGCCTTTGGCCTGATTCGCCAGAGCGGAATTGGCCGCCAGGCGCGCGACCACACCGTCCTCAGGCAAGGGTTCACCGATGATGGCCGCGCCCTTGGTGGCGCGCACCAATGCGGGCGGACGACGCAGAATCTGGTAGCCGCCGACTACTGCCAGCGGCGTTTCCGGCGAATGCACGGTGCAGACGTGGTCGCGCACCACGATCTCATCGAAGGCCAGTCGCGCTGGCCCGGCGCGGGCGTCATCGCGAGCGAGCCAGCTCGGCAAAGACGCGTCCTGCACGCCCAGCAGCAGCTCGCTGCCGAACTCGGCATGCCACAGCACGCCCTCGGCATCGGTCAAGTCGCGCACGCCTTGTTCACCGAGTCCATGGGCATCGACGATCACCGTGGGTGACGCCACCGAGTGCATCGGCTTGGCAATGACGGCTCCGCTCGCTATCGCGCCAAGACAACATCCCAGCCACGCCATTCGGATCTGCATATCGCCCCCGTATGCGCCGCAGCGCAATCAGTTGTGGTCGTTATCAGCGTGCTCGCGCGCTATCGCCCGCCAGCCGATGTCGCGGCGACAGAAGCCACCGTCAAAGTGAATCACATCAACGCCCTGATACGCGTATCGCGCCGCGCTGGCAACATCCTCACCCAAGGCACAGACCGTCAACACGCGTCCGCCTGCGGTACATATCTCGCCATTCTGCAGGCGCGTGCCCGAATGGAAGACTTTGACACCAGGCGGAACCTCGTCCAACCCGTGGATGACCTCGCCCGCACGCGGCGTACCGGGATAGCCCTCTGCCGCCATCACCACCCCGATGGCGGGACGCGCGTCCCAGTCGGCGCTGATGTCGTGCAGGCGCTGATCCAGCGCGGCATCCAGCAAATCGAGCAGATCCGAGCGCAAACGCAACATCACCGGCTGGGTTTCTGGATCACCGAAGCGCACATTGAATTCGATGACCTTCGGTGCGCCGGTGGCATCGATCATCAAGCCGGCATAGAGGAAGCCGGTGAACGGCATACCGTCGGCGCGCATGCCTGCCACGGTGGGATTGACCACCTCACGCATCACCCGCGCATGCACGTCCGGGGTCACCACCGGTGCGGGCGAATACGCGCCCATGCCGCCGGTGTTGGGGCCGGTATCGCCTTCGCCGACACGCTTATGATCCTGCGAGGTCGCCATCGGCAACGCGGTGTGACCATCCACTATCGAGATAAAACTGGCCTCTTCGCCATCGAGAAACTCTTCGATGACAACGCGCGATCCCGCCTCGCCGAAGGCATTGCCCTGCAGCATGTCGGTCACGGCGGCTTCGGCTTCGGCCAAGTCCATCGCCACGACCACGCCCTTACCCGCGGCCAGCCCATCGGCCTTGATGACGATGGGCGCGCCCTTCTCCCGCACATAGGCCAGTGCGGCCTGCAGATCGGTATGCACCGCGTAGAACGCGGTCGGTATGCCATGACGAGCGAGAAAATCCTTGGCGAACGCCTTGCTGCCTTCCAACTGGGCCGCCGCCGCTGTGGGCCCGAAAATGCGCTGCCCAGCAGCGCGGAAACGATCCACCACGCCCGCCACCAACGGCACTTCAGGCCCCACCACCGTCAATGCCACTTGCTCCGCCTGTGCGAGCGCCAGCAGACCGTCGATATCGCTCACCGCGACCGCCACCACACGGCATTTGTCTTCCCGCGCACTGCCCGCATTGCCCGGCGCCACCAGCACCTCGGCAACCCGCGGCGACTGCGCCAGTTTCCAGGCCAGCGCATGCTCGCGCCCACCCGACCCGATGACCAGAATTTTGAGAGTGTCCATGCGGGAAAGACTAACAGGCCACTCAGAGAATGGATTCCCCCGACGGGCGTTTCGCCAGTTTTCGCTGCAACGAGCGGCGATGCATGCCCAGCAGGCGGGCGGCGGCGGACAGGTTGCCGCCGGTTTCCACCAGGGCCTGCTGGATGTGCTCCCACTCCACGCGCGCCAGCGGCGTCATGCGTGTGCTGTCTTCCAGCTCGGGCAGTTCGTCTTCGTCATCCAGCAAGGCCCGCACGATGGCGTCTGCCGAGGCGGGCTTGGGCAGGTAGTTGACTGCGCCGCGCTTCATTGCTTCGACGGCGGTCGCCACGCTGGCGTAGCCGGTCAGCAACAGGATGCGCAAATCCGGTTGCAGCTCCAGCAGTGGTTCAATCAACGCCAAGCCGGATTGCTGGCCGAGCTTGAGATCGAGCACAGCGAAATCCGCCGCTTGATCATGCGCGGCCTGCAGCACACTCTCGCCGTCGGAAAACACCGTGCAACGCAAGCCTCGCCGCTCCAAGGCCCGGGCCAGCGTTCGCCCGAACACCGCGTCGTCATCGACCACCCAACCGCGCCGCAATTCGATGTTCATCGGCGGTTTCGTCTCCGTCATGCTTCGCTTTCCTCAAACGCCTGCCTTGGCAATTCCACGCGGGTCAGGCTCCCTCCATCCACATGCGGGCGCAGACTCAAGTGTCCGCCCAGTTGCTCCACCGCCGCGTGCGAGAGCGCCAGTCCCAAACCCAAACCTTCCGCCTTGCCACTCTCGAACAAACGTCCCAGACGAGGTGCCAGCGCACTGTCGACGCCCGGTCCGAAATCGCGAATCTCAATCAGCAATCCGCCCGCACTGAGCCCTTTGGACGGGTAACTGACCTCCATACCGACCCGATTCACAGCGTGACTGGCACTGGCGTCCGCAGCGTTGTGCAGCAGTGCCAGCAGCAGGTGCTCCATGCCGCTGTTGGCGCGCAGACGCAAGCGGGTCGGGATGATGCCTCGCACGTCGATGTTGACGTCCGGCCGGGTCAGCGACCAACGTTCCAGCACGCCCTGCAAAAAACACATCGAGGGTCTGCATCGGCAAGTCTTCGCCACGCGCGCGTTGCACCAACGACCTTACGCGGTCGCGACATTCACCAGTGAGGGTCTTCAACAAGGCATGCTCTTCGGCGAGTCGCGGATCGTCGGCGTAATCGACGACCAGGTCATCCAACAACAAGGCCATGCTGCCGAGCGGGGTGTTCAGCTCATGCGCCAGCGAGGCGGCGTGTGTGCCCAGAGCCACGATGCCCTCGTTGCGCAGTGCCTGCTCGCGCATCTTCGACAACGCGTGCTCACGATCGCCCAACGCAATCGCCAGTCGTCGCAACACCAGAATGAACACCAGGGCGCTCAGCCCGAAATTGATTGCCATACCCCACAGATGGCGATCAAACCCCAGACTGACATCGCCATGCACATGCGGAAACGGCGGTGCGAACAGGGCCATCAGCACGTAGGCCAGTCCACTGGCCGCGCCCACTGCCCAGACCCACGCACCCGGCAGCCCCACCGCGGCCAAAGCAATCGGCACCAGATACAGCGAGACAAAAGGATTGGCGCTGCCGCCGCTCCAGAACAGCAGCCAGGTCAAGGCTGCAAGATCGGTTCCCAAATGCAGTGCCAACTCGCGGGGATGCAGTGACTGCGGCCGCTGCAGACGCCAGAACACCCACTCGAAAGAGCGCCAGCAAAGCACACCCAACCACAAGGGCGTTGCGTGCAGCGGCAAACCCAAACCATACAGCGCCACCGTAATGGCCAGCGCTTGACCGGGCAGCGCGACGCTACGCAGCGTGCTCAACAGGCGGAGGAACTTTAGGCGACTGGCATCCATGGCGACACTTTAACGCCACTCGCCATCGACACTGCGACCAACTGCCGCAGCCGGATCACTCCGTCAGCAGCGATGTCTGCAGCACCTCGCTGGGCTGACCAGTCAAGGTCTGCACGCTGCCGCGCAGATCGGTGGTGGCAATCCGTCGCTTCAAGGCCATCAGTGCTCGCACCAGATCATCAAGGCTTTGCGCGTCACGTGTGCGCTGGCGAATCTCCGCATCCAGCGCGCGAAACAGCGTGACCGCGCGGGCAGTGCGCGGGCCAAAACTGCGCTCCGCATGCAAGGTCTTGATGGCCTTGCCGTGATTGCGCATCCAGTCGAACGCTTTGTCCGCACGCGCCTCGGTCAACAGGCCCGAGCGCCGCATCAACTCGATGGAATAAAACTCGGCCAAGCCCTCGGCAATCCAGTCATCGCCCACCTCACCGCGCACCCGTGTCACCACATGGACCAACTCGTGGATAAGGGTGCTGGTGCCGTTTTCGCTCAGTATCGGACGCTCCGAATGCAGATACAGCGACCGCGGACCGGACAGCCCACCGCGCCACATCGGATCGCCCGCACCGACGATCAGCATTTTTTTCGGCAGCGAATCAAATGCCGCCAGCATTTCCGGCGCGACGATGTTGATGAAGGCGATGTACTCGTTGCGCCCCATCGGATCACCTTTCGGCGCACCGACACTGACTTCCATGCCGTGAATCTGCTCACGCCGCGTGCCGACATCGCCCGCAATCAACCACCCCGTCGGGCGATCAAATCGCTGGCGCGGATCAACGATCACAAAGGACGCGCCATCACGACTGCGTAAATACTGGGTATCGACATTGCTCCAACCAGCGGGCAGATCGACGAACAACCGCGCCCGCGCATCGGTGTCGCGGGTCAGCCTGGCACGCAGCGGCGGCACCAGATGATCGAGTCGCACAAGGGTCCAATCCGGCGTAATCCGTGCGTCGAAACCACCATCGCGACGGCGCTTGTCGATGCGATAGCGATAGCGCAACTCGCCGCCATCGTCCGGCACGGTCCACGCCACACGCTCGCCAGCACGCACGATCTCACCGTCACCCTGCACGTCGAGATAGCGCTCGGCATCCATACGCAGATCCAGCGAAACCACGCGCCCCGAATCCGGCCGAACCTCAATCCGCACCGTCGCCAGCCCCTCGGCTGGCAGAAAACCGACGTGGTAATCCACTTCGAAACGCTTGCTGGCGGCGAACAAGAATCCAGGCGAGATCAGCAAGCAATACAGGACGAATCGAAACACAGACCGCATGGTGACTCCGAAACGGGGTGACGAGGTTGCAAGCATACGCACTGGGCATGAACAACAGCGGTGACATGGCCGTGCCTGGAAGCTTGCGTTTTGCGGCCCGCGCGACGCGGTCGCAGGGAAAAGGCGCGCGACCGATCACACAAATCAAACACGATCAGTTATATCGCTCCGACACTTCGTTGCCCGCGACCAATGAGCAACGCGCCGCACAGCACACACAGCACCGGCACGGGATGCAGGTAGCGGAACGACGCAATGTGCGAGAACAACACCAGCCCCGCCACCGCGGTCAGCGCTGCCGTGCTGACGACAGCGCGCCGGGCTTCACATCGGAAGACCGCCACATTCCATGCAAAACGAGCAGCGCGAGCGGCGCAGTAACCAGCAACGCCAGCGGAAGCCACCATCGCCCGATGGCAAACCACCTTCCGACACCCTCGTCGGATAGTGGTACGGCGTCCACGCCAAGCGCCGCCCCGGTGATCTTCAACAGGGCGACATCGGGGCGGCGAGCCCCCGCATCATCAGCAAGGCGCGCCGCGGCCTCATCGCCGTTCACATAGCCGCGTAGCGTGTTCAACCCCATCCACACGAAACCTATCGGGTTGGAGCGCAAGGTATCTGAAGCAATCCTCCGGCCCAACTCGCGGGCGCGCTCCTCACCAACTTCGTGTCGGAGCACCATCCATAGCCCGCCCGAACCCCACATCTGAGCCTCACGGCTGTGCGGATCGGCAATCGGGTAGGCCAAGCGATCCAGCAAAGTCACTGGCAAGCCGACTTGCGCAAGATGCTCAGGCCTGACGAGCGGCGCGACCAACCCCAATCGCATCTGCGCTTCGTTGCACAGATACGCAGGGGCACAACCCATAGCAGCGCCATACAGGTGTTGATAACCCAGATGAGCCCCTGACAGCATCGCCCAGACCCACAACAAATGCGTCACCGGATCGCGCTGGCGGACCTTGGCCGCGCCTGCATGCGACCTCATCGCATAGCGCAGAAGCGGAGCAAAAATGCTGAGACCAAGCACCACCGGCAACAAGCTCATCCGCAGCGAAACAACCACCAATCCAGCCATGACAAACAACGCCACCCAACGCCGCATGCCGGTGGAAACGTAGCGGCTCACCACCACCAGGAAGACCAACAGCGCCAACAAACCCGCCGCTTCGGCCATCAACATGCGCTCATAAAACAACTGCGCAGGCTCAAGCGCCACCAGCGTAGCCGCCAATAACGCGACTCGGAACCTCGTACCCGCCTCCACACGCAACAGCCGGAACACCAGGACGCAGGAGGCGATACCCATCGCGGTTTGAATCAACACCAATGCCAGCCCGGAACGCATCCACACCGCCGCCGACACCAACCACGGATAACTGACGCTCCGATCCGGCGGTTGCCATTCCGTCATCGCAGCGCGCAAGTAGTGCGCCGAATCACCCAGAAACAAGCGAAGCCCCGGGTCCCAGATCAAGAACCCCGCCTTGACGATCACCAGCAGCGCAAGCAGTCCAAGCCACTCCACGACCCGCTTGGAACGCGACACCGAATCAGGCGTAGTTGTCATCACATCGCTCCAGCCAGCTCGCAGGTGATCTGCGCATCGTTTGGGCACGAAACCGAAACCCCGCGTCAAACGTAACCGCGTCCACCATGGGCTTCAATGTGCGCCAGTCGTCCCCGATCATCGTAGTGGCGCAGGATGTGGTGCGGGCCATCGCTTTCGCCGTATGGGCTGAGCCGGGTCGCTTGTCCGCGTCATTGCCGAGCTCGATGCGCAGTGCGTCGGCGATACACGGGTCGGCATCACTTTGTGATAGAAATAGTCAACGCTCCAATCGTTGAGCGCCAAGGCGACCTGACCCACCCACGTTTCAAGGAAGAAGCGATGAACCAGTCCCCGTTCCACACCAATCCCAACGGCATCTTCTTCATCACCGATGCCCGCCTCCCCAACGCCGCCGGAAAACGCTGGATCGATGACGGCGATTGCGTCGAGCTGCGCACGGACACCGACTCGCTCTACGTCGAGGGCGTCGAGTTTCTGGGCAACAGCCACGGCCGCGGTCGCGCAGCGTTCTTCACGCACTCCCCCGAGGACACGCTCCACGGCATCACGCTCGGCGAGATCGTCGAGTTCGAGACGCGTCACGTCTTCGGCTGCCACGCCGATGCGCAGTGAGGAATCCCGTCGCCCATGAGCACTCCCCAACGCACCGATAGCCAGCTCGGTCATCTGCTCCTCATCGTCGGCCTGATCCTGTTCGGCATCGCCTACGCGGTCGTTCGCCACTTCTCGGCACTGCTCCATGTGCCCATCGAGATCGGCGGCGCCGTGTTGCTACGCAGCGGCATCGCGCTTGCAGCAGCGGCCGCCGTCGGCTGGTGGTTCTTCTCGCACCGACGCTGGCTCCCTATATCGCTCCTGGTGCTATTGGGCTGCCTGTCGGTCGCCTTCTGGCCGGCGATCGATGTCTGGGCCGCGGAGTTCCCCGTGCTCTCCTTGGGCCTCGATCCCACCGAGGCCACCCTGGCGTGGTGGGGGAGCATGACCACACGCATCGTCGTCCTGCTCGCACTGTTTGCTGCCGCGGTGTGGCTGCTGATCAACGACAACTAGGGACCAACATGGACACGCCGCTCTCCCCGGAATGGGTCAGCGCGCTTACCGCGCTGGCGGCCGTCTTCCTCGGCCCCGTGCTTGCCTGGATCGTCACCCGTCGGCAGATCAGCGCCAGTGCGCGCAGCCAGAGCCGCCAGGCGTGGATCGACCGCCTGCGCGACGACCTGGCCGAGTACGCCACCGAACTCGCCACCGTCGCCGTGCGCGCCCGCTTCGACATCATCAAAGACGCCGCCGAGTTGCAAGCGCTCACGCAGCGTGCACAATTGCTGCGCACCCGCGTCCAGTTGATACTCAATCCCGCCGAGGCCAGCCACCGCGAACTGCTCGATGCCCTGGAGCGCATGCTTGATGCCACCACGCGCCTGCCCAGCGCCGCGCATAAAGAGCAAGACGACGACACCCCCGCCGCCGGACGTACCCGCCTGGTCGCCGCGGCACAGACGGTCATCAAGCAAGCCTGGGAGGATGTGAAGCGGCTCCGATGAACACGCGCCAGCCATGAAACTCACCGGCTGTGACTTGTTGCTGACGGCTCCCTGCTCCTGCCCATCATGTCCACTGCGAACGAGACACCCAGCGCTAACTGCATTTGGTGCGGAACTCAGACCAAAGGAAACGAACCCCCAGAGCACATCGTGCCTGAGGCCATCGGATGTCCTGAGGGTTTCATCCTTCGTGCCGGCGAGGTGTGCGCAGCCTGCAACCATGGGCTTGCGCACGTAGACCAAGCGTTGGTCCATGATCTTGAGATGTACGCCTTCATGGCAGGCGTCCCCAATAGGCGTGGGGGACCGGCCAAAGTCTCCAGCTTTGGGAACGTGCATGCGGAGGCGCGCAACGGTCACGCAAATTTCTACGTCAACATGGACCCGACACCGATCAAGACGACGACCGGCAAGCGCCTTCCTGGGTTTCGCGGCAAGGAGCGTGATATCAAAGCGGTCATGCATCGAGACGGGCAAATGGCGACCATCGATTTCCCATTGGAGTTTGGACGGTCGCCAAAAGTGGCTCGCGGCCTCGTCAAGTTGGCCGCCGAATACCTGTGCTGGGCGATGGGACGCGATGTTGCCGCCAAAGCGATCGATGGCCCGGTTGCCGACTTCGTTCGGCATGGAAAAGGATATCGGCCAATCGTCCTGTTCGGTTCCGATGTCACCAAGTATGAGCACCACTTCGGGCACATCGGGCAGCACGAGAATGATGGATGGTGGTGCGCCTTCCGACTCGCACACTTCCATGTATTTGTCGACCTGACAACCAACCTGGGGGCATTCCGACAGACCGCCCATGGCCTATACGAGACGATGGGCCCCACCGGGTGGACAACACTCCCCCTCGACGCCGTTTCGATCAAGCGCTGACATGGCAGGCGACGGATCGAACAGCACGCACCTGTGGGACCGGCTGCTCGGCCGTCTGGCCGACATCGACTTCGCATTGCATTTTGGCAGCGTGGTGCTATTCGCTGATCTCTACCTCGCCCATGCCAAGAACTTCTCGATCATCGGGATCGAGTGGCAATGGCTCGTCGCTCATACCTCGCTCGGCGGGAGCATCGGATTTCTACTTGCCCTCAGCATATTCATGAGTGTGATCGCGCCCGCCCTGCGGTATGTCGCCACATGGTGCCTGGTCGGTGTGCATAGCCGATGGGAATACCAGCTACATGGACAGGTGCGGCGGATTGCCAGTACGGACGATGCGGCCGAGCAAACCATGCGTCGCCTGTTCGTCGCCGCCTTGCTGATCGTCGGTAATGCCCTCGGCGGCAAGCTCGGCTACCCGACCCTGCTCGCCGCAATCGAAACACTGGCGTACCAAGCGCCATGGCTCGTGCGGGTCGCCGCCCTGGTCGGCCTGACCGCTGCGTGCTTCATCGCCTGGGCCGGGCTGTGGCTCGGCACCAAGATTGTCGGTGCGGCCAACGAACCCGCTCCAGCGTCGACGCCATCAAGCACGGAAGCGTCTTGAGTCGGTACTGGCAAGCGCGGCCTGACCGCCTTGGCGTGGAATCGGTGACCGGCATGCCGGTCGGGGTGTAGGCGGGTAACCCTCTACCGTATGCACCTCTCCCTCAGCGAGGATATGACCCCGCTCGCCGAATTCCTGAAGGTCAAGAAAGACAAAGGGCTACACGGCGTCACTGCTGGGCTTGAGCGCGGGATGATCTAACCCTTCCCCTCTGCCCTCAGCGAGTCGCGGAGGTCGCGATACTCCTCACTGATGAGACCACTGTTAACAAACCTATGCAGAGATGCACCGAGACTAACGGCGTGTTCTAGCGCGTCCTGGGCAGCATCAAACTCCCGGCAACGTCCATATGGGTGATCAGGATCAAACGGCTCGTACTCACGGACGTCGCAGAGACCCTCAATCTCGTCATCGAAGACCTGGCGTTCGGACACGACATATCGCCCCTGTCGATCAGTGTCTATCTCGATCCATGACAGTACGCAATCACCCTCATCCAACCGAACCCCCAGCAGTTGCTCAACAGGCGCGCCTCGCCGAAGCGCCGCCATCAGATTTGACTCAGTCAGATATCTAGTCATTGCATTTCACTCTCGCGACGGAGGCGAGTTTCCCATCTCTTGACCACGAAGTTGCCAGTGAAGCTGCGCATCTTCCCTTCGCATGCGATCAGTCACGCCTTGACTCCCCTGCCCGTGGACGCCGGGTTGCCGATGTTCAATGACGTTGACTTCATGAACTGCAGAACCAGGCATCTGATCGGCGTGATGAAGCTCAAGCGGTACCTCTCGACCACGACGGTTGACGCGAGGCACCAAGTCTAGTGGTGGCATTCCCTGAGTGGCTCGCTCCAGATCTCGTTGGGTCCAAGGGCCTTGATATCTCTGTGCTGGATCTCCTACCCCAAGAGGCGGCCGTGGGCCAGGATTGTGCGGCACCGCATCCGGCATGCGCCCGGGTCCGCGTGACATCGCGGCGAGGTCATCCAGCATCGCGCCATCGACGAATCCATCGCCCATGCGCAGCGCTGCACGTGCCGTATCCAGCGTCTCGCCTGCCACCTTGACGCTCTTGGCACCGGCGCCAGGCACCAGCAGTTGTCCGCCAAATTCGCCCACTGCCGCCATCGCGCGCGGATCGAGCGACATGACGTCAGATGCAAAGTCCGTGGCGGCGCGGTGAATGGCCACGGCAGTCCCGCTGGGGTCTTCGTAAATCACCGCCGCTGTGCGATGCGTTGTCTCGATGACTTGGCTGATGGCCAACTCGTCTTCGGCAATTTCCCGCTGCGCTTGCTGGTAGGTCGCGCCATCGTAGATGTTGCGCGCCAGCAGATTGCTGGTGGTATTCAGACCGCCAACAATCATGTGGCCGAGCGATGCAAATCCCTTCCCGACGCCAAGCACAAATGCCTTTCCGCTGGCACCGTTCTCAGTGGCCAGTTCAATATCCCGCTCGTAGCCCTTTAGGGTCTCGTCGGTCAGCGCTTCCCAGTCCGACAGGTAAGCAATCCGCCCATCCGGGTCCACATAAACCAGCGGGTTGCCGTTGGCGTACAGGTATTTGTTCAGGGTAATGGGATTGCGGGGGTCGCCTTCCCAGGGGTCGATGCGGGTGAAGCGGCCCAGGCTGGGGCGGTAGTCGCGTTGTTGGGCGTAGTAGCGGTCGTCTTCGGGGTCGCGGTAGTGGCCGGTGTAGGCGATGCGCGGCAGGTCGGGGCTGGTGGCGGTGGTTTTGCCCCAGGCGTCGTAGTGCAGTTGGCCTTGTTCCTGCCCTTGTGCGGCGCTCCAGCGGGTCGGGCTGCCTTGGGCGTCGTGTTGGGCGTAGCGGGTGGTGGCCAGGTGGCGGCTTTGCAGGATTTGCCCGGCCGCCCAGTCGTGGCTGTCGAGCAGGTTGTTGGCGACGTTGGTTTCGCGGCGCAGGTGCGGGCCGTCCCAGCCTAGCGGGTGACTTCCGTCGTGGTTCGGCGCTCGATGCGTTTGCCTTCCGGGTCGTAGCGGTAGTCCACCGGCGGGGCGCCCGGCAGGGTCAGGGTGGCGAGCCGGTCCTGGGCGTTGGGGCGGTAGGTGGTGGTTTGGCCGTTCGTGGTTTCGCTGATCAGCTGGCCGCGGTCGTCGTAGGTGTACTCGGTGACGAGGCCGCTGACGCGGTCGTGGGTGTCGATCAGGCGGTGCTGCGCTTGGTAGTGGTAGGTGATGTCGCTGAGCGTGCTGCCGTTGCGCTGGATGACTTCCTGTGTGCGGTTGCCAACGCCATCCAGGGTGTAGGTGGTGGTGACGCTGCCGCTGGCGTCGGTGACGGTGCTGCCGATCAGGCGGTCGTCCTGGTCGATGGCGTAGTCCGTGGTCTGGGTGCCCGTGCTGTCGCGGCGGATTTCCTGCTGGCGGTTGCGATCCGCGTGAAGGCTGAGCTCGATGCGCAGTGCGTCCAGCGACTGCGCGATATCACGCGCCTCGACATCGCCGCGCGGCGTCGGTGATGCGCTCGCCGATAGTGCGAGGGTGAGCAGGAGGCTGGTGAGGCTCAGGGGCAATGGGTTGTCCTTTGGAATCACTCTTGTCGAGTCGATGCACCGCCGCGACCGATCCGGTGGAAGCGCGTCAAATGAATGAGTGATTTGACGTGGAATGGGTTCAGAATTGATCGATGAGGCGAGGCTCCAAAGACGTAACCGGTGGTGGCCTCAGACCGATCTCATTGATCGCGCTTCTGCGCTTCAACTTGGCGAATGTGATCATTGATCCACGAATGATCAGTCGTCTCGGCACGGACCGTGACGCTTTCGCCGTCAAGATCGAACCATAACGTGAGGCTCTCTTCCGGGCCGATCTCGGGGCGCGAGGGCACGGTCACCACGACTTCGCGATCCGGCATGTAAGGTCGGTCGTCTTCGAAGCGCCAGGTGATCTTTGCAGTCTTGGGCCATCGGCCTTCGAACAGGCTGTACTGATCGCCTCCGCCGCCGGGAGCAAGATACCCTTTCGAATCGAAAAGCCCCTCAAACTCAACTCGTACAGCGGCAAGCTGCTGGATGCCAACATTCTTCGCAGCCACATTGAACGGCGCAGACGACCTCGCCGCAAGGCAGCCACTGACCGCGCCGAACACGCCAAGCAACACAAGCACCAAGATCAGTCTAGTCATCGCCCTGCACCGGTTCGAGAATCAATTCGCCGCTCGGTTCTTTGAAGACGTCCGCCTTGCCCTGCCCCGAGCGCCTGATTTTATCAACCCGCGCGAGGGTCTTCTTGCGATGATCGCGGATGTAGATCGCTTTCGTTACGGCAAGAACGAAATTCTCGGGTCAGCAATCCAACAGGAACCCGCGCGCCTGGCATCTCGATTGCATTACGAGACACTCACCCACCGGAATCCCAGCATGCATATCGCCTTCACCAGCAGCAAGCCGCATGACCAGGTCAGCTTTCAATCGGCCGCTGCGGAGCTGACGATGGCAGCGGACTTCGAGTTTCTCGATTTTCATCTGGATCGCCGCAGCGCCGCCGCTCTGGCCGGACGCGAGGCGGTATGCATCTTCGTGAATGACCATGCCGACCGTGCGGCGCTTGAAATTCTGCATGCCGGTGGTACGCGTCTGTTGTTGCTGCGCTCGGCGGGTTACAACCATGTCGACCTCAAGGCGGCGCGCGAGTTGGGAATTCAGGTGGCCAATGTGCCGGCCTATTCGCCACATGCGGTGGCCGAGCACGCGGTCGGGTTGTTGCTGGCGCTGAATCGCAAGATTCACCGTGCTTGGCTGCGGGTGCGCGATGGCAATTTCGCGCTGGATGGGCTCATCGGCTTCGACATCTACGGCAAACAAGTGGGTGTGATCGGTACTGGCCGGATCGGTGAGTGCTTCGGTCGAATTTTGCAGGGATTCGGCGCCAAGGTCCTGGCGCATGACCCGGTCAACCGGTCGTTGCAGGGAACCGCCGAGTACGTCGAACTCGATCGCTTGCTCACCACGTCGGACATCATCTCGCTGCATTGCCCACTGAATTCGGCCACCCATCACCTCATCAATGCTGCGCGACTGGCGCAGATGAAGCCAACGGCCGTGCTGATCAACACCGGCCGAGGCGGATTGATCGACACGCCCGCACTGATCGCCGCACTCAGGCGCACCAGATCGGCGCGGTGGGTTTGGACGTCTACGAAGAAGAGGCCGATGTGTTCTTCGAAGATCTTTCGCAGCGCGGCATTGATGACGATGTGCTGGCGCGGTTGCTGACCTTCCCCAATGTGCTGGTCACGGCACATCAGGGCTTTCTCACCCGCGAGGCACTGCATGCCATCGCCTTGACCACGCTCAACAATGCGCTGCAATGGCAGCGCGGCGATTGCGCGGAAAACTGCCTGACCGGCTGACCCGTCTTCCGGCAGGTTTCGTGCCGCCTGCAGTGCGGCTACTCTGCACGTCCGTTCTGTTGTCCGTCGAGTGCGCCCATGCGTCGAGTTGCCCTTGCACTGTCTGCCTTGCTTGCCTGCAGTCCCACCGTGTCCATGGCCGATGGCTTCCCACTGAATCTGCAGCAAATCATGGAGGACCCTTCGTGGATTGGTCCGGCGGTGGAAACTCCCTATTGGACGACGGACAGCCAGCACATCGTCTACGCCCTGAAGCAGGACGCCTCACCGCAGCGCCGTCTGTTTCAGGTCGCACACGTTCAGGTCGCACGCTCGGACACGGCTGCAACGCCGATCGAGGACACCGAACTGGCGGCACTCGACGGTGCGCAGCCGGTCTTCGATACCGAGCGCCGCCGCGCTCTGATGGTGAAGAACGGCGACCTGTTCCTGCGCACATTGGACGACGGCACATTGCGCCAACTCACCCGTAGCGAGGCCGAGGAGTCGCAGCCAGGCTTCATGACTGATGGCCGGGTGATGTTTCGGGTGGGTACCGACTGGTTCACGCTCGAACTTGCCTCTGGACTGATCGCGCCTGCCACACGCTTGCGCACCACGCCCGATCCACAAGAAGCCAAGCCTGACGATTTGGCCGCCCTGCAACTGCGTCTGATCGGCACCCTGGCGCGCGAAAAATCCTGGCGCGACGGAGCTGCGGAACGCGATGCCGCCTTGGCAAAGCAGTCGCCGCATGGCCTGCCTGCGGAAGTATTCCTGGGTGATGTGAAACTGGTCAGCACGGTGCTGTCGCCCGACGGTCGCTGGTTGCTGGCGGTCACCGAAGATCCCAAGGCCGACAGCGGTCGACTGGGCAAAATGCCGACCTACGTGACCGAGAGTGGTTACGAAGACAGCGAGGAAGTCCGCGTGCGCGTGGGGCGCAATCTGCCGATTGCGCAGCAATTGCTTCGCGTCGACCTGCAGGGTGGCCGCGTCGAAACACTGGATTTTGCTGTGCTGCCGGGCATCGCTGTCGATCCTCTGGCAGATTTGCGCAAGCAAGCTGACAAGCCCGCGCTGGAGGGTCCGCGTGCGCTGCGCGTCAATGCCATCGAGTTCGCCCGTGACGGCAGCCGCGCGGCGGTGATGCTGCGCGCGGTGGACAACAAGGATCGTTGGATTGTCGAAGTGCAAGCGGACGAGGGTCTGCAACTGCGCCACCGACTCACTGATCCGGCCTGGATCAACTGGGGCTTCAACGAATTCGGCTGGCTGCCGGACAACCGCACGCTGTGGTATCTCTCCGAAGAGGATGGTCACGCGCACTTCTACACGCGCGAAGGCCAGCGCAAGGCCAAGCAGCACACCCGCGGCAACTTCGAGGTGTCGGCACCGCAAATCAGTGCCGATGGAAAGCACGTTTATTTACTGGGCAATCGCGCCTGGCCGGGTGATTACGAGATCTATCGACTCGATCTCGGCAAAGATCAATTGACCGAACTGACCGCTCTGGATGGCGTCGAGTCGTTCCAGTTGTCGCCGGATCAGTCGCAAATTCTGGTCAGTTGGTCGGCCAGCTATCTGCCGACGCAGATTGCCGTACTGCCCGCCTTGGGTGGTGAGACAAGACCGCTCACTGACACCCGCAGTGCCGAATTCAAGGCCGTCGACTGGCTGGCACCGCGGTATGTGCAGGTGCCATCGAGACATGGGGCCGGGGCCATCTGGGGCAAGTTCTATCGTCCCGCCACGCTGGAACCCGGCAAACGCTATCCGATCGTGATGTTCGTGCATGGCGCAGGCTATTTGCAGAATGTCTCGGCGCGCTATCCGGCCTACTTCCGCGAGCAGATGTTCCATAACCTGCTGGTCTCGCAGGGCTATCTGGTGCTGGATCTCGACTATCGCGCGTCAGAGGGCTACGGACGCGACTGGCGCACCGCGATCTATCGGCGGATGGGCCATCCCGAGCTGGAGGACTATCTGGATGGCATCGACTGGCTGGTCGAACAACATCAAGGCGACCACGAGCGAGTCGGCATCTATGGTGGTAGCTATGGTGGCTTCATGAGTTTCATGGCGATGTTTCGCGCGCCCGAGGCCTTCAAGGCCGGTGCCGCCCTGCGCCCGGTCACCGACTGGACCAGCTATAACCACGACTACACCGCGAACATCCTCAACACGCCTGACATCGATCCCGAGGCCTATCGCCGATCCTCACCTATCGAGTATGCCGACGGCTTGCAGGGCCATCTGCTGATCGCCCACGGCATGATCGACAACAACGTGATGTATCAGGACTCGGTGCGACTGGCGCAGCGTTTGATCGAGTTGCGCAAAGATCACTGGGAACTCGCCAGTTACCCTCTGGAGCGCCACGCCTTCGTACACCCCGAAGCGTGGTACGACGAGTATCGGCGCATCCATCAACTGTTCGAGCGGACGCTGAAATAGCCCATGTACGATTCCTGGCCGATCAATCTGTTGGTAGTAGTGGTTACCGCCATCACCGTCTCTCTGGCAGTGCTGATTCACTACGAAGGCTTGGTACAGATCTCGCAGCGACTGACGCGCATGCAAACGCAACGGCGACGCAAGGTCCTGTATGGAATTTTCGCCGTACTGATTCTCCACGTCGCCGAAATATGGGTCTTTGGCAGCGCCTTGTGGGCCTTGCTGGAGCTGGCTGGCGCCGGCCATTTGACGGGCGACGAGCACATCAGTCTGCTGGATGCGGTCTACCTCTCCGCAGCGACCTACACCACGGTCGGATTCGGTGATCTGGCCCCGGTCGGGGCGGTCCGATTTCTGGTCGGCACCGAGGCTCTGACGGGCTTCGTACTGATCACGTGGTCAGCCTCATTCACCTATCTGGAGATGGAACACTTCTGGCGACTGCGGCGCAGGGCCGACGAAGAGTGACCCGAGGCACATACATTGCCTGTCATCACAACGTCATCCGTTGACACCGAAAGCCCTGCTGTGGGGCTATGATCGCCGGGTGCCAAGTGTTCGCGAGGCGTTCCTTGCCACCCGCACATCCGATCGATCCGTGGAGGGGCCATGCAATTCGATCTTAGCTTCATCATCAGTCTTTCAGCCATCGTGGTGATGCTGTTCTGCCTGATGCAAGTCATCAAACTCGGCAAGACCGTCCCTGGTGGCATCGTCGGCAAGGCGTGGAGACAGTTGTCCGCGCTGGTCGTGTTGTTCACCGTGGGCTATCTGGTCACGCCCTTCTTCTCCTTGCTGCCTGCGCAAGTCATTCAACCCATCGTGTCCTTGATCTTCCTGTTCGGGGCGATCTATGTCTGGATCACGGTGCGCCTGATTCACCGCGTCATCAGTGAGCTGACGAGCTGATTGCATGCAACCAGAATGGGTCTTCAGCAAGACACCCCGCGGCAGCGCCGAATTGGAGCAGCGCAGTCTGGGCTTGACCTTCATGTGTCGTCGATTGCTGATCATGGTGGATGGCAAGCGCTCATTGGGTGATCTTCTCCATGATCTTGGCGGCTCAATGGATGTGCTCGCCATGCTGGAGAAGCTGGTCGCCAATGATCTGGTGACACCGCCTGCTGGTGTGGTGATGCGTCGCCCGGAAGGTCCGCATGCGATCGAACTGGGCCCGAAAGCACGCTTGTGCGAATTGGCGGATTCACTGCTCGGCGGCGCCGCGAGCAAGATCACCGCCAAGATCACCGCCTGCGGCGATGGCGCGGAAGAACTGAGCGCCTGTGTCGATGGCTGCGTGCGGCTGATTCGACTGACCATCGACGAAACAAAAGCCGCTGAATTCAAGCGTCAGGCGAGCACCATTCTCGCGCATTGACGCGGCTCTGCTGCGCTGCAGCTTTCCCCAATGGCCAATGGTTGATTGTTCAAGTGCGTGACTTACTGCACGCGGGAACAGTGCGCCGGATTCGGCGCGTCGCGTTGGAGAACGCAGCCACCGCCTGCACAACAGTCCACAACGACGGGCGGCCTTTTGGGGAGAGGAATCATGCGTCGTCATTTCGGCCAAGCGGCACTATTGTGCCTCGTCTTTTCCATCGCACCCAGCGCACAGGCGCTGACCGAAGTCACTGGCTTTGGCAGCAACCCGGGCAACCTGAAGATGTTCAAGTTCGTCCCGAGTGGCCTGCCTGCCAATGCGCCATTGGTGGTCGCGCTGCACGGCTGTGCGCAAAGCGCGGCA
Organism: Lysobacterales bacterium; assembly: GCA_016718605.1. Taxonomy (GTDB): domain Bacteria; phylum Pseudomonadota; class Gammaproteobacteria; order Xanthomonadales; family Xanthomonadaceae; genus Aquimonas. The sequence continues at coordinate 1,018,412 of JADKCY010000002.1, forward strand.
GCCTATGATGCCGAGACCGGCTGGGAGGCCTTGGCCAATCGCTGGAAGTTTGCTCTGCTGTTGCCGCAGCAACAAAGCGGCAACAACTCGTCGAGTTGCTTCAACTGGTTCGAGGCGGGTGACATCGCGCGCGGCAGTGGCGAGGCGTTGTCGATCAAGCAGATGGTGGATCGCATGCGCAGCGATCACGCCACCGATGCGACACGCAGCTATGTTACTGGCCTGTCGGCCGGCGGTGGGATGACCGCCGTGATGTTGGCGACATATCCCGACGTGTTTGCCGGAGGCGCCATCGTCGCAGGCATTCCCTACAACTGCGGCACCGGGGTCAGTGCGGCGTTTTCCTGCATGAACCCCGGCAGTGATCTCAGCCCCACCCAATGGGGCAACAAGGTGCGCGCCGCCAGCAGCCATAGCGGGTCTTGGCCCATCGTGTCGATCTGGCACGGCGATGCCGACACCACGGTGCGACCAGTCAACTTGACCGAGAGCATGGAGCAATGGACCAACGTCCACGGCATTGACCAGACCGCAGATCTGCAGGACACCCTCGGCGGTTATCCGCACAAGGTCTACAAAGATGCGGCGGGTGTGCCCAAGGTAGAAACCGTACTGATTACCGGCATGGGTCACGGCACGCCGGTTGATCCCGGCACGGGCGAAGCCCAATGCGGCACGGCGGGCGCCTACATCCTCGATGTCAACCTGTGTTCCAGTTACTACATCGGCCGCTTCTGGGGCCTGGACAATCTCGACAATGTGCCGCCCAGCGTGAGTCTCAGCGCGCCTTCGGCAGGCGCTGCGGTGAGCGGCTCGGTGACGGTCAGCGCGAATGCCAGTGATGCCGTGGGCGTGGCGCAGGTGGAGTTCCTGCTCGATGGCATGCTGCTCGGCAGCGATGCCAGTGCGCCGTATTCGGTGATCTGGAACAGCGCGACATCCGCCAATGGCAGCCACATCCTGCAAGCACGCGCGACCGATCTGGCAGGCAATGTCGCCAGCTCTTCCGCGATTTCGGTGAGCGTCAGCGGTGGTGTCAGCGATACCAGTGCCCCAACGGTTGATCTGGTGTTCCCCTCGCCCGGTGCGACCTTGTCCGGCACGGTCACCCTGTCCGCCGATGCCAATGACAACTTCGGCGTGACCGAGGTCACCTTCCTGCTCGACGGCGCGGTGCTGGGGACAGGAAACCGCAGTGCGCAGGCCGGACCCTGGACCCTCGACTGGAATACCACCAGCACGTCCAACGGATCGCACAGCTTGAGCGTGCAGGCGCGCGATGCCGCGGGCAATGTCGGCAGTGATTCCGCCACCAGCATCACCGTCACCCAGAATCTACCCGCCTTGGATGAGACTTTCTCGAACCGCGACAACGCCGGCGACTACACCGACAGCACAGGCTGGAGCGGCAGTTTCGTCGCCAATGCCGCCAACGCGACGGCATCGATCAGCGGCAGCCAATCCGCCTACGGCGCCGCCTCGTCAGGCCTGAGTTGTTCCACCGGTCTGAAAACCCAGTTCTTCACCCGCAGCGTCACCCTTGGCGCCAATCCGCGCCTCAGCTACGCCCGCCTGCTGAACCTCAAGGCCAATACCAACAGCAGCTACAGCGCCTACTTCAAGGTGCTGGTGAACGGCGCCCTGGTCGATCAACAGAGCGTCAGCAATAGCACGTATGTCGACAGTGCCTGGCAGCGTCGCGAAGACATCAGTCTGTCGACCTACGCGAACCAGACAGTCACCCTGCGCTTCGAAGTCGGTGCCAACGCGAATGTCTGTCTGGAAGCCTGGGCGCGCGCCAACATCGATGACATTCGCATTGCCAACGCGCAACAGGATGCCGATGTCACGCCGCCGACGGTCAACCTCACCGCGCCAGTGAACGGCAGCACGGTCAGCGGCACGGCCACACTCAGTGCGACAGCCAGCGACGGCACCAGCGTCAGCAAGGTCGAGTTCTACGCCAATGGCAGTCTGCTGGGCAGCGATACCGAAGCGCCATTCAGCCTGAGCTGGAACAGTGCCAGCGTCGCCAACGGCAGCTACGCGCTGATGGCCAAGGCCTACGATCCGGCAGGCAATGTCGGCAGTGATGACGACACGCAGGTCACGGTAAGCAACGGCGGCACTGGCGGCACACAAGTGCTCAGTTTCAGCAGCGAAGACGCCAACGACGGCTACATCAAGGCCAATGCGGACGGCTCCAGCCCAGCCATTGGCACGCTCGAGTCATCCTTGGGTCTGGCACTGGGACGCGGCAGCGACAGCAAGTACAACCGCGCGATGCTGTCCTTCGACACCTCGACGCTACCCGACAACGCGGTGATTCTGTCAGCCAGTCTCAGCGTGACCTATCGCAGTGGCTCCGGTGATCCGTGGGCCAGTCCCGCAGGCAACACCTTGGTGATCGACGTGATCAATGGATGCCTGGGCGGCTGCGGCGTTGAAACCAGCGACTACGCCGCCACAGCCAGCGCCAGCGCGGTCGCCGAACTGCTCAAGTTCACCAACGGCACACAGAACAGCAGCGCCTTCAACAGCAGCGGGCTTGGTGCAATCAACCGCAGCGGCCGCACCCAACTCAAACTCCGCTTCAGCGCCAATCCCACGGCGACGCGTTACGTGACGATCAATGGCGCCACCGCCGCGACCTTGCGGGTGGAGTATCAGGTGCCGTAGTCAACTCGGGTCGATCCGTACGCATCACACAGTGTACGGATCGGCTTGGTTGGAATGATTTACGCAGCCAGTGTTTGCTCAGCTCTCGCCAGAGCGCATTGCAAATCCGACAACAAATCCGAAGCCGCTTCAATGCCGATGGACAGGCGCAGCAGGCCGTCGGTGATGCCGGCTTGTGCGCGCGCTTCGGCGCTCATCGCGGCATGGGTCATGGTCGCGGGATGGGCGACCAGGCTTTCGACGCCACCCAGCGATTCGGCAAGGGTGAAGTAGCGGAGGCCATCGAGGAAGGCACGCACGCCGGCTTCGCCGCCCGCCAGTTCGAACGAGATCATCGCGCCCGCGTGGCGCTGCTGACGTTGCGCCAGCGCATGTCCGGGGTGACTGCTGAGGCCGGGATAGTGCACGCGATGAACTGCCGGGTGACGATCCAGCACCTCGGCGATGGCTTCGGCATTTTCGCAATGGACGCGCAGGCGCGGCTCCAGCGTGCGCAGGCCGCGTAGGGTGAGGAAGCTATCGAAGGGGCTTCCGGTCAGACCCAGCGCATTGGCCCACCAAGTCAATTCTTGATGCAGTTCGGCATTGGCGGCGATCACCGCGCCGCCCACCACGTCACTATGACCGTTGATGTACTTGGTCGTGGAATGCAGCACCAAATCGGCGCCGAGGCGAATCGGTTGCTGCAAGGCAGGCGAGAGAAAGGTGTTGTCGACCAGTGCCAGTGCACCCGCGCGATGCGCCGCGTCGATGACAAAGCGGAGATCGGTGATGCGCAGAAGCGGGTTGCTCGGCGTCTCGATCCAGACCAGCCGAGGATTGAGCGCGAGTGCGTCGGTGAGCTGGCGCGGGCAGGTCAAGTCCACCACGCTCAGTTCGAAATGGCCTTTCTTTGCCAGCGCATTGAACAAACGCCAACTGCCGCCATAGCAATCATGCGGCACCACCAGGCGGTCGCTGGGCTGCAACAGATTCAGCACCAGCGTGATCGCGGCCATGCCACTGGCGGTCACCACGGCACCTGCGCCACCTTCGAGTTCGGCCAGTGCGTCGGCCAGCAAGTCGCGCGTGGGATTGCCACTGCGGGTGTAGTCGTACTGGCGCTTTTGCTCGAACCCGGCAAAGCTGAAATTGCTCGACAACACGATGGGCGGCACGACCGCCCCGAAGGCGCTGTCACGATCAATGCCCGCACGGGCGGCCAGGGTGGCGGAATGCGGTGTGCTCATGCGGCGATCTCCGAGCTATCGTTCTGCAGGGCGCGGTGCAGCAGTGCATCCACGTGGTCGATTTCTTTCAGGAAGGCGTCGTGGCCGTAGCGCGATGCAATGATCTCGATCTCGCACGGCGCTGCCACCTCGGCGGCGCAAGCCGCCATCAGTTCAACCGGCGCCAACCAGTCGCCTTCGACAGCGAGGAATTGGCAAGGCACGCGAATCTGCGTCGGCGCGATGACATGCAAGTCGATCGACTCGGACAGACGCAGGAATGCGGTGGCGCTCCACTGCGCCGCATAGCGTTGTCCGCAGTGCTGCAGGTAGTCTTCAGACGCACAGTGCACGCGGCCACTGCGCAACTCTGCGGGCTGATCAAAGCGTTCGGAAAACTCATTGGGACTCCGATAGCTCAGCATCGCCAATTGCCGCGCCAGCGACAGCCCCACCGCATCGGCACATTGGGTTTGTCCCAGCGTCACGACCTGCCGCTGCAGTGCACGAAATGCGCTGGCGAATGGCGAAGGCCGATGCGCGGCGGACAGACACAGCAGACGTCCCAGGCGTTGCCGGTGCCGAATGGCGAACTGCTGGCCTACCATGCCGCCATACGAGGCACCCACGAACGCCTGCAGGAAGCGAATACCCAGTCGATCCAGCGCGTAGGCAATCGCATCGGCCTGATCGGCACTGTCGATGGGCACATCGAGTTGACCATCCGCACCCAGCCAGTCACAGGCCAGCAGGCAGCAGCGCCGTGGATCAAGTGCGCGCGGGCTGCCGATCACGTCTTGCCACCAACCGGGCGCGCTGTCGACGGCGTTGGCGCAAACATGCCCATGCGACGAGATACCGCCCGCGAGCCACACGGCGGGGAGGCTGAGATCCCCTGTCCATTCCACCCGCAAGCGCACGCGCCGCATGCCGACATGCCGCAGGTTCAAATCCAATTCGAACTGCTCACTTCCTGCCGACAGGCGTGGCAATTTAGACACCAGAGACGGCAGCGAACAGTCAGAAGCCAAAGCGGAATCCGATGACGCGACGCAGACAGCGGAGAAAGACATCGCAACACTCCAGAAAGCGACCCGAAACCATCGCAATCCAGCAGCGGCGGAACACGTTCATGTCGGCGTCGACGACGTCACATGCACATCTTCCGGAGGACACGGGTGCGCAATTTCGGCACCCGCATCCACCGCAGGATTTGGCACCTGCTGGACGTCTAACGTCCGCAGGTTGCCTCGGCATCACAGGGCCAGTCCCTCCGCCGATCTCGATGGCAGGCGCAGTCTGCCCACGGATGTTCGTGTTGTCAATCGCTTTATGCGTATGAAGCGATATATACGATCAGCAACAAGACGCTGCACACCGCAGACTGCCACCTGCGGCGTGCATCGTCGTCAACGTTTGCGTGTGCTCTCGATGTAGCGGAAGTAGTCTGCATCGCCATCGATCATCAGCGTGGTGTTCTCGCCCATGCTGCGATAGCTTTCCAAGGTCCGCATGAAGGCGAAGAACTCAGGGTCCGCGCCGTAGGCTTCGCCGTAAATTTTGGTCGCTTCGGCATCGGCCTTGCCGCGAATTTCGGCAGCTTGACGCTCAGCCTCGGAGCTGATGGTGCGCAACTCGCGGCCCATCTGACCGAGGATTTCCTGACTCTTGCCCATCCCTTCCGAGCGGAAGCGCTCGGCGATACTCTGGCGCTCGGAGATCATCCGACTCTCCACTTGACGACGCACACTGTCGATGTAGTTGATGCGTTTGATGCGCACATCGACCAACTCGATGCCAAGCTCCGGCATTTGCTTGGCGGCGGCGGCCAGCATTTCCTGCTCCAGACGTTCGCGGCCTTTCTTGGGCTTGTCCAAGGCGACATCGGCAGGCACGGCTGCGCCGGGTTCAATGGCTGCGTCGTCCACGTCCCAATCGCGTGAACGCACGATTTCCTCAAGATGCGTACCCGAGACGATATCGCGAGCCACCGAATCGATGATGTCATCCAGACGGGTGCGTGCACCCGCCTCGTCGCGCACCGATCGGAGAAACTGCAGCGGATCGGCGATTCGCCAACGCGCCGTGGTATCGACGATCACAAACTCGCGACCCAGGGTCGGAATCTGGCTGATGTCGCCATCCCAGGCCAGCAGACGCCGATCAAAGCGCCGCACATCCTGAATGAAAGGCGTTTTGAAATGGAGGCCGGGTTCGCTGATCGCCTCGCCAACCGGCTCGCCGAACTGCACGACGATGGCCTGTTCAGCCTGATCCACCACGAAGATCGCATTCCAACCCAAGAACAAGGTTACGGCGATCACGATGCCACCCAATCCTGCCAGTTTCATTTCGCACCTCCCTGACTCGGCTGCGCGTCGCGCAGGTTCAACAACGGTACTGGTGGTATCTGCCCGTCCTGCGTGACGATCACACTGCCGACGTTCGGCAATACGGTTCCCAAGGCTTCCAGATACATCCGCGTGCGCGTCACGTCCGGCGCGGCGCGGTATTCGGCGAGGATGGACCGGAATCGCGCGGTCTCACCGAGCGCACCATTGACACGCTCGGTGGCATAACCCTCGGCTTCCGCGATCACCCGGCTGGCTTGACCCTGGGCCAGCGGCAATTGCTGATTCGCCTGCTTGGTGGCTTCATTGATCATCCGTTCGCGCTCCTGACGCGCTTCGTTGACCTCGTTAAAGGCGGGTTGCACGGCGCTCGGCGGCACCACGTCCTGCAACTCGACTGTCACGATGTGAATGCCGGTGTCGTAGCGCTCCATCGCTGCTTGCAGCTCGTCACGCACCATGGTGGAAATTTCCACGCGCGCCGTGGTCAGCACTTCGCTGCCAAGGCGATTGCCCACAGCACGACGCATCACCGACTCACTGATGTCGCGCAGCGTTCGCACCGGCTCACGCATCGAGTACAGGAACTTGATCGGATCGCCAATGCGGTACTGCACCACCCATTCCGCATCGATCATGTTGAGGTCGCCCGAGAGCATCAAGGACTCGTCCGGGAACTCTTCGTTGGAATATTGCGTGCGCTCGTCACCACCCACGCTGCGAAACCCGAACTCCTCCTTCAACACGCGTTCGGTGGCCACAATCTGGACCCGATCAATGCCGAACGGCAGCTTGAAATGCAGTCCAGGATCAGAAATGCCCACGACTTCACCGAAGCGCTTGACCACCGCGCGTTCCTCCGGCTGCACGGTGTAGTAGAGGCTACTGACACCCCACAAGGCCAGCAGCGCGACCACGCCCACGCCTACCCATGACGTTGGCAAGCGCCCCGCAGGGCCTGAACCGGAGGGCTTACCTCCCCCAAACAGGGCCTCGACGACCTGACGATGATTACTCATAGTGCGCTCCTCCCTCACTCGTGATTGCACAGCATACGGATGTCGACTGACCGAATGTCGCCGGGACGTGAGCAGATCGCCCATGTGACAACGTCAGTACTGTGCGCTGACGCGCGCACGCTTGCGGCTCCGTATCCCGGTTTTCTGACCGCCCGGAACGGCGCCGTGTTTGCCCTGCCCCTACCCACCCCTGGAGATGCTTCATGAATCACGACAAGATGCCCCGTGCTCGCCGCGCTTACCCATTGGCATCGCTGATCGCCATCGCGTTGTTCAACCCCGTGTCGGCGGCCGATCTCGAACTGCCCGCCACGCCCTTCGAGCCGAACGCCCAAGCGACCGTAGAGGCCATCGAACGCGGCCTGCAGAGTGATGATGCCTTCCGCTGGATGTCCGCAGCACAGCACCTCTCGCTGCTATTGGATCGTGAAGGCCCCGCTGCAATCACCTTTCAGCGCGTGTTGATCGCGCATCAGGATCAACTGACCATCGCGCTCGCCGAGGCATTGAACAAAGACGCGGGTCGATCATTGACCACCCGCTTGAAGGCGCTGGGTGGCGGTTCTGCCAGCGAGCTGACAGGCAAAACCATTGCGGGCGATCCGAACAGCTTCAGCAGCGAGCTCGATCTGACCGCCCAAAGCGGCTGGCTAAGTCTGCCAACTCGCAGTGATCGGATTTACACCGTGCAGGTGCCCGAGTGCCATGGCGGCGCCTTGGCCATGTTGTCCGATGCCGCTGGCAAAGCCATGAACGTGGAATCTGTCGATGCGGGCCTGCCCGGCCTCTTGACCTTCGCAGGCAAAGATCAGGCACAGATCCGCCTGCGCCTCTATCCCGCATCCCAGTGCGCGCCTTCGCAAACATTGAGTTGGTCTGCCTTCCCAACCAGCGGGCTACTGACCCCGAACAGCGCCGCCCAAGCTCATGTGATCGAGCCAGATCGTGACTACAGAATGATCGCCACCCCATCGGCAGGCGTTTGGGTGCGATTTGCCGACAAGCTGGCTGGCACCTACACACTGGAGACCTCGAAGCTGCCAGCCGGAGTCGACACAATTCTGACGGCCTACAGTGCTGATAACCTCACTGAGGCTGCGGCAACCGACGACGATGGTGCTGGCGAACTGGCGTCGCGTCTTCAGTACGTGTCGTTCGGGCGCAGCCCGATGCTGTACCAAGCCACTTTGCTGTCCGGCTCGGGCGTGTTCTCGCTGCGCGCGAGCCGCGAGGAAACCCCGACGCTCACCATCAGTGACGAAGCACAGCCCATGCGTTTTGCCGGCGGTGATGTCATCTGGCGCAAGCTTGCGGTCAAGGCAGGTACCGCTTATCGCATCCGCACGTCGGCAGCCGGCGACGATAGTATCGACACCGTACTGGCGGTGTACGACGGTGCAAGCGCCACCGCGGTCGCCGAGAACGATGACAACGATGGCGACCTGTACGCCAGCCTCGACTATTTCGCCAGCGAAAACGGCGAGATCGTCCTGTCGGTGCGCGAACTCAGCGGCGGTGCAGGCGCCTTCGCTCTGCAGGTCAGCGAACTTCTGGAGAGCGGCGCCTGCCCCCCGGGCAATGTCTGCTTCAAACAACCCAAGAGCGACTGAACGGAAACCGTGACGAAATTGGCATCACCAAACGCGCGTGGTCCCTACGCGACTGCTTGGCGCGATTCCGGCCCAGCGGAAGTCAACTAAGGTAGCGTTGCCGGGTTCAACGAACCCGGCAACGCACTGTCCGGTAACGCTTTCGACAAGGGAGACCGCTTGCAAACGCGCTCAGATCACGGCAAGCCGTTTACCGACACGAATGAACGCCTCGGCGGCACGTTCAATCTGCTCGGACGTGTGTGCGGCACTCATCTGGGTGCGTATGCGTGCCTGCCCTTTGGGCACGACAGGGAAGAAAAAGCCGATCGCATAGACGCCTTCCTCCAGCAACGCGGCAGCAAATGCCTGCGCCAGCGGGGCGTCATACAGCATGACTGGCACGATCGGATGCTCACCGGGTTTGAGATCGAATCCCGCATCCGTCAAAAGCTGGCGGAAACGCTGCGTATTACGTTGGAGTTGCGCACGCAGAGCGTCACCCGCTGCGACCAACTCGAACACCTTGAGCCCAGCCGCGACGACCGGCGGCGGCAGCGAATTCGAGAACAGGTAGGGCCGTGAGCGCTGACGCAACATCTCGATGACTTCGCGCTTGCCCGTTGTGAAGCCCCCGAGCGCACCACCGAGCGCCTTGCCCAAGGTTCCGGTAATGATGTCAATCTGATCCAGTACATCCCGCACTTCCGCCGAACCGCGCCCTGTTGCTCCCAGAAACCCACTGGCGTGGCATTCGTCGATATGCACCAGTGCTTGGTACTTCTTCGCCAATGCGACGATCTGATCCAAGGGCGCGATGAAGCCATCCATTGAAAACACGCCGTCGGTGGTGATCAGAATGTCGCGCACTCCGTCGGCGCGTGCCTGCTGCAACTGGACTTCAAGATCGGCCATATCGCAGTTGGCATAGCGGTAGCGTTTGGCTTTGCACAACCTGACGCCATCAATGATCGAAGCATGATTCAAGGCATCCGAGATGATCGCATCCTGCTCTGTCAGCAAGGGCTCAAACAAACCACCATTGGCATCAAAGCAGGCCGCGTACAGAATCGTGTCTTCGGTGCCGAAGAACTCGGCGATACGGGCCTCAAGGCGCTTGTGCAGATCCTGAGTGCCACAAATGAAGCGCACCGAGGCCATGCCAAACCCGTGCGAATCCAGCGCCTGTTTTGCCGCATCGATGATCGCCGGATCATCGGCCAAACCCAGATAGTTGTTGGCACAAAAGTTGAGCACTTTGCGGCCATCAGCCAAGGTGATTTCCGCCGATTGCGAGGAAGTGATCACGCGTTCGGACTTGAACAAGCCCGCCTCGCGGATGGCATCGAGCTCGGCTTGCAGACGCAGATAGGTGGATTGCGACATTGGAAACTCCCTAGTGGGTGAGGGCGGATTTTCCGCTATCGCGCATCGCAACCCAAGCGTTTGTCTTCCACGAACCACGCGATTGTCAGGCGTCCAGCACGAACGGCAATTCGATCTCGGCGGCCACTGGCAAATGATCGGACGCGGCGGTATCGACGACCCAGCGCCGCGATACCGTGATTGCCTCGGAGACCAGAATGTGGTCGATGGCACGTTGCGGTCGCCAGCTCGGGAAGCTGAGAAGACGTTCCGGCGGGGGGCGCAAAGGGGAATGCGAGAACAGTCGCTGCATCTCTTGCGTGTGCATCTCGCAATTGAGATCACCCATCAGCACGACATGCCGACAGTCCTGCAGCAGCTCACCGATGAAGGCCAACTGGGCCAGTCGCGATTTCGCACCCAGCGAAAGGTGCGCCACAATGACGGTCAAGCGGCGCTCGCCATTGCCGTAATGCGCCAACAAGGCGCCGCGTCCTCGCAAGCGTCCTGGCAGAGCATGATCACTGACATCGCTGGGCTCGCGTTTGCTCAACAGGGCATTTGCCGAAGTCGCGAACTGACCGATGCGACGGTTCGGTTGGTGACGCCAGAACGGAAAGCGCGCCAGTTCGGCGAGGTAATGGGTCTGATTGAGAAAGCCAGAACGCAACGAGCCTGGATCAGACTCTTGCAAACCAACCAGATCAAAGTCACGCGCCAGACGCGCAATACCATTGAGATTGCCCTGCTTCGTCGGGTGCGGCAGCACATGGGTCCATGGTCGGGTCACATAATCCCGATAACTGTCCGTGCGTGCGCCGGCCTGAATGTTGGCACTCAACACCCTTAGTCGCGTCACTGTTTCATCGGCGATGGCTTGGACAGCGGTCACATGACTTCCGTAACGCAAAACCCCGAGGTCGCGCCTCGGGGTCTTAAATTTGCTGTTGGGAAAGTGCTCTCCTGCACGCTCTCAACGTCGCGAGTCCGGCAGCGGTCCGGACGCTCTCCCGACAAATCCATCGCTGACGCGACCGATTCGCGAGCGCGGCATCCGTGCCACGTAGCAGCAGAGTGTTTCTCAACACCCTGTCAAAGGTGCAAGGTCTGGGCCGCCAGCTTATTTCGCCGCCATTGCGGCACGCTCTTTGGCAATCAATGCGTCAACGACCTCCAGCATGCGTGGGAAGCCACCCTGTGCAGGCGACATCACGCGGTACTTACCGTTGACGATCATGCTGGGTGTGCCTTCCACGCCATAGCGCGGCACCACCTGCTGAGCACGCGCGATCTTGGCATTCACCGCGAAGCTCTGCATGGCGGCCATAAACTCGTCCTGCGTGGTGCCGTAATCGGCGTAGAAAGCGGCGACATCCTCCACACTACGCACCGGGCGCTTCTCGACGTGCAATGCGGTGAACAGCGGCGCGTGCGTTTTTTCCAGCAGGCCCATCGTCTCGGCCGCGTAGAAGGCGCGCCCGTAGACTTCCCACACACCGCCGAAGACCGCCGGCATGTAGCTGAACTGCACATCGCTGGCGAGTTTTGGCTTCCACGCTTCAATGACCGGCTGCAAATGCGCGCAATGCACGCAGGAGTAGCCAAACACCTCAATCACTTCGATCTTGCTCGCATCTGCCGTTGGCACCGGTGGACTGATCAGTGCGTAGTCCTTGCCCTCGACGAGGCCGGCATCGGCAGCAGGTGCGGTCTGCGCCGAACACGCAGCGGCGGAAAACATCAAGGAAGCAACTGCGAACCAGCGCATGAACATGGGTAACTCCTTCGATCAATTGAAAACGCCCCGCCTGACGGCGGGGCGCAGCAGTGGACTGTCAGAACCGCGAAAGGTTCACTTGGCCGCAGCGTGGTGCAATCCTTCGATATAACTTGCCAGCGACTGGATCTCCTCGTCACTCAACGCGCCCGCGACACCGGACATCACCGCATTGGCGTTGTCGCCCTTGCCGTAGACCGTGCCATCGCGGTAGAGCTTGAGCTGAGCCGCTGTGTAAGCCGCGTGTTGGCCGGCAATACGCGGATAGGCAGGGCCGGGATTTCCGGAGCCATCGGGCCCATGACAGGCAAGGCAAGCGGGAATGCCACGCGCGGTGTCGCCGCCGCGATAAATCGTCTCGCCCAGTTCGTAGAACTTCTTGCCCGCATGCGGACCTTCGGCGATGCGGCTGTCGTCGGCCACGCCGGCTCGACTGGTCTGAGCCGCAAAGTGCGCACCAATATCACGCATGTCTTGTGGTGACAGCATGGAGGCGAAACCCAGCATGATCGGATTGCTGCGCTCGCCGCTCTTGAACAGCATCAGGTGACGCGCAACGTAAGCCTCGTGCTGCCCGGCAAGTTTGGGATATTGCGGGTCGGCGGAGTTGCCATCGGCGCCATGACACGCGGCACATACCGCAGCCTTGGTCGCGCCTGCGGAAGCGGTTCCGGGCAGCGTCGGTGCAGAATCATCCGACAGCGGCGCAGCGGCAGCAGGTGCCTCTTCGGCCACGGCCGTGACCTCGGTTTGCGCAACAGCCACCGGAACCAGGCTTGCGCCACCAATCAGCAACAGGGCATTCAAACCCAGAGAACGCGGAAAACTCATACACTTGGCTCCAATTCTGGAAGACATGATTCAACGCGACGGCAGCTAGCGAGTCGTTGGCCGCAAGCGCCGGATTATCCCAGCCGCCGCCGAGTGCGGTCAACGAAACCAAAGGCGCATGCCCACGCAGAGGCGTCGGCATCATCGCGTTTGTGCAGGAATACCCTATGACCCAAATCAATCCCTTGCGCGCCGCACGCTACCGTTTGAGCGTCCATGAGCTTCGCCAACTGCCCCCCGACCAAGGCGCCGAGCTGGCGATCTGCGGGCGCTCCAACGCCGGAAAGTCCAGCGCGATCAACCTGATCTGCGATCAGAATGGTCTGGCGCGCACCAGCAAAACGCCGGGTCGCACACAACAACTGGTTTACTTCGAGCTGGCCAAAGAACGCCACCTTGTCGATCTCCCCGGCTACGGATATGCCAAGGTGCCGCCCAGTCTGCGCGACCATTGGCGCGGCCTGATCGATAGCTACTTCCAGAGTCGCGAATGTCTGGTCGGTCTGATCGTGGTGATGGATGTGCGCCATCCGCTGCGCGATTTCGACTTGCAAATGCTTGCTTATGGCCATGCCCGCGGGCTCTCCTGCCACTGCTTGCTGACCAAGGCTGACAAGCTGGGACGGGGAGCCGCGTCGGCGACCTTGCTAGCTGTGCAGAAAGAACTCGGAGGTCGCGCCAGCGCGCAGCTGTTTTCTGCGCACAACGGGCAGGGCGTTGAAGAAGCACGCGCCGTGATGAGTGAATGGCTACGCATGGATAGCGCCGAAGCACTGCCGCCCATAGTCAGTAAGCGAACTCGCTGAACAGGGGATCGACGCTGCCCGCCCAATCGCCGTGATATAGCGCGAGCTTGCGCTCGGCGGCGGTTTCGTTGGCCTCGACGATCTCGATCAGCGGTTCCAGGTAGATTCGCTCGTCCGCCCCGTTGCCATTGAGGTAGGCGCGCCGACGCAGACCTTCTGCGGCGATCCGCAAGGCTTCGCGGGTGAGGTCACGCACGCTGCCTTGGCGGAAGGGCAATTTCATCGCGTGCTTGGGCACACCATCGCGCAGCGCATGCCGCTCGGCCATGGAAAAGTCCTTGACCAAGTCCCATGCGGCATCCAGCGCGGTCTGGTCGTACAACAGGCCGGTCCAGAACGCAGGCAGCGCACAGAGACTGTTCCATGGGCCGGCATCAGCACCGCGCATCTCCAGGTACTTTTTCAGTCGCACCTCGGGAAACGCCGTGGTGAGGTGATCCGCCCAGTCCGACATCGTCGGTTGGTGTCCCGGATACACCGGCAAACGGCCCGCCATGAAGTCGCGAAAGCTCTGACCGGAAGCGTCCAGATACTGGCCGTCGCGATAGACGAAATACATCGGCACATCCAGCATGTAGTCGACGTACCGCTCGAAGCTGAAATCGTCTTCGAAAACAAAGTCGAGCATCCCGGTGCGGTCGGCATCGGTATCCGTCCAGATGTGCGAGCGATAGCTCAAATAGTCGTTGGGCTTGCCCTCGGTAAACGGCGAATTGGCGAACAGCGCCGTGGCGATCGGCTGCAGGGCCAAACTGGTGCGGAATTTCTTGACCATATCCGCCTCGTCGGCGAAATCCAGGTTAACCTGCACGGTACAGGTACGGGTCATCATGTCGAGACCAAGCTTGCCAACCTTGGGCATGTAATCGCGCATGATCTTGTAGCGCCCTTTGGGCATCCACGGCATGTCTTCACGCGCCCATTTGGGTTGGAATCCGAGACCGATGAACCCGATCCCGAGTGCATCGGAAACGGTCTTGACCTCGCGCAAATGTGCGGCGGATTCGCAGCAGGTCTGATGCAAGTTCTCCAGCGGCGCGCCGGACAGCTCAAGTTGACCCGCAGGCTCCAAGGTCACCGAGGCTTTGTCTTTGAGTAAGGCGATCAGATTGCCCTTCTCTTCCACGGGCTGCCAACCTTGTGCTGCCAGACCCTGCAGCACGGCGCGGATGCCTTGTGGGCCCTCATACGCGAGCGGACGAAGATCGCTCAGCCGGAACCCGAACTTTTCGTGTTCGGTACCGATCCGCCACGCGTGCTTGGGCTTGCCACCGGATGCCAAGTACTCGACCAACTGTTGGCGGCTTTCAATTGGGGCTGCAGCATCGCCGCTGGGACTGGACATGATTGGCTTCTCGGTCGGGAGGTGCTGCGGTCGCTGCGCCCAATCCGGGAATATGGTGACGAACGTGGCGCGCACAAGGGCCGATGGTAGCCTGTCGCCATGGCAAAATTTCGTCGATATTGCGTAAGCCTCACCCTTAGTCTGGCGCTGCCTGTCTGGGCAGACAACGCTGCGCTCATTCTGGAACGAGGTAACGGCCCGGAGCCTTCGACCCTGGACCCCCATCGTTGCCAGGAAGTCAGTTGCGCGAACATCTTGCGTGACCTCTACGAAGGCTTGGTCAGCGAAGATGCGCAAGGGCAACTGATCCCGGGCCTGGCACAGCGCTGGGAGGTATCGGACGATCAACGCGAATGGACGTTCTGGCTGCGCGCAGGCGCGCGCTGGAGTGATGGCAGTGAGATCCGTGCGCAGCAGGTCGTTGACAGCTTCATGCGGGCTCGCGACCCGGCCACCTTGGCACCGCTTGCAAGCGTACTTAACGACATCGCCGCGGTGCACTCGCCGGCGCCGGACGTCGTTCGCTTTCAGTTGCACCGACCGCTGCACCTGTTGCCGCGACTGACCTTGCCGATTGCCTTCCCGGTCCGGGTCGATCAGGTCATACGCTGGGGTGCAAGCCACACCCAACCGGACCACTGGGTCGGCAACGGCGCCTACGTGTTGAAGGCGTGGACGCCGCAATCCCAATTGCGCCTGCAAAAGAATGGGTATTTCCATACCCCAGCCGCCATCGAACAGGTGCGCTACCACGTCACGGAAGATGCCGCCGCCGAGTACAAGCGCTATCTGGCGGGCGACCTGCACATCACCGAAACCGTCCCGCCGGCACGTCTGCAGGAACTGCACGCACGGCATGCCGATGCACTGCATGTCAG
Organism: Lysobacterales bacterium; assembly: GCA_016718605.1. GTDB lineage: Bacteria > Pseudomonadota > Gammaproteobacteria > Xanthomonadales > Xanthomonadaceae > Aquimonas. The sequence continues at coordinate 1,034,260 of JADKCY010000002.1, forward strand.
CCCCTATCTTGGCGTGTTTTTTCTCGGTATCAATCTGCGCCAAGGGGCGCTGGCGGAATCGCTCGCGCTGCGCCAAGCCTTGAGTCTGGCGATCGATCGTGACCGGCTGGTCAGCAGCATCACCGGCATGGGCGAACAACCGGCCGAGCGCCTCCTGCCAAGCGCGCTGGGTGTTGCACTGCCGCCTGTATCGCCTCAGGCGCACACGCCGACCGAGCGCGAAGCGCGGGCGCGTGCGCTGTATGCCGAGGCGGGCTATGGCGCGCAAACGCCATTGCAGATCGAACTGCGCTTCAACACCTCGACACCACATCGACGCATGGCCTTGGCGGTCGCTGCGATGTGGCGTGAGGTGTTGGGGGTGCGTACGCGCTTGCGCAACGAGGAATGGAAAGTTTTTGTGCAGAATCGCCGCCAAGGTCGCGTCACCGAAGTCTTTCGCGGCGGCTGGATTGCCGATCTGGCCGACCCCGCCAGCTTTCTGGATCTGTTCCGCAGCGATAGCGAACTCAATTGGAGTGGCTGGCAGGACGCCCGCTACGATCAGCTGCTGGATGCCGCGCAGAGCACGCCAGATCCGTGGCAACGAGCGCGACTGCAGGGCGCGGCGGAAGCACGACTGCTGGCATCGCAGGCCATCCTGCCACTGTATTTCTACACCTCGAAACACTTGGTCACGCCGATGCTGACGGGCTTCGATGCCAATCCATTGGATCGGCACCCCAGCCGCTTCATGCGCTGGCGAGATCGGCCGACAAGTGCCGCGTCGCTCGACGCAACGAATGCGCCACTCGCCGGAGACCGCACCCCATGAACACCGCCGGCCTGCGACGTGGGCTGCTTCGTTTACTGGAGGCTCTGCTGACGGTTTGGCTGCTGCTGAGCGTCTGCTTTGTGCTGCTTCGCTGGGCGCCGGGTGGTCCATTTGATCAGGAGCGCAGCGTGCCTGACGAGGTGTTGGCGACGCTGAATGCGCAGTACCAACTCGATCAACCACTCTGGCGACAGTATCTGCGTTGGCTGAGTGACCTGGCCCAAGGTGATTTGGGACCGAGTTTCCAGTACCCCGACCACCGCGTGACGGCTTTGCTGGCTGACGCACTTCCCGTGACCGTGATGACCGGCAGCGCCGCATTGCTGTTCGCCGTGGTAGGCGGACTGTGCATTGGCATGCTGGCTGCCCATCGGCATGGCAGCGCGCTGGATCGACTTCTGATGTCAACTAGCGGACTGGGTCTGGCACTGCCCAAGTATGTGGTGGCACCGGTACTCGTGCTGCTGTTCGCCGTCTGGCTACGCTGGCTTCCCGCCGCAGGCTGGGGCGAACCAGCGCAATGGGTTCTGCCGGTGTTGGCACTGGCGCTACCCAATCTCGCTGCCAGCAGTCGCCTAGTGCGCGCAGCCACCTTGGAGGCCCTGCACAGCGACGCGCTTCGCGCAGCGAAGGCGCGCGGCTTGTCAGCAACTCGCCTTTGGCTGGCGCATGTCCTGCCCTTGGTCGCACTACCGCTGTTGGCCTGGCTATCGCCCGCCATGATCAATCTGGTCAGCGGTTCCGCCGTGGTCGAACAAATCTTCAGTCTGCCAGGGCTGGGACGCTACTTCGTGCAAGGCGCACTCAACCGCGATTACACCTTGGTGATGGGTGTCGTCGCGGTGGTCGGGATCGCTATTGTCCTCATCAACACCGTGGTCGACCTTCTGCGCGCGTGGGTCGATCCGCGACTCCGTTGAGCATGCCCGCCCTCGTCAAGCACGGTGATAGCGCTCACGCATCATGCGGATGGCGCTGACGGTCTGATTGGCCTGATGCCGGTACTTGCCCAAGATCAAATGCTCGGCGAGCTCCTTTTTGCCATCGTCCACGGCTTTGACGACTTCCCCCGCGCAAAGATGGAATTGCGCGTGCTGATCGAGCAACTGGTCGTACTCGCGCTCCCGCACAAAGGATTTACCGGGGCCGTGAATCCATTTACCCAGCGCGCAGGCATCGTCGCGACAGACCAAGGCATGATCGAGCTTGTCGCCGCGCCCCTCGACATATGACTGCAGGCGATCACGCCATGCCAGGTGCGCCGCGACCATCTTGTCGAAGTCGATTTCTTCATCGGCCTGATTGGTCGTCGTGCGCTTAGCCTGGGTCTTTTTTGAAGAATCGAACAAGGTGAACGCTGAAACCTCGCGCATCAGCCCGCCCGCCAACTCCTCAAGACTGCGGGCCGACGCCGTGGCCTCCTCAACCAGCGCCGCATTCTGCTGCGTGGTCTCGTCCATGTGCGTGATGGTCTGGTTGACTTGCTCGATACCGCCGCTCTGCTCGGCACTGGCCGCGGAAATCTCGCCCATGATGTCGGTCACGCGCCTGACGCTGGTGACGATCTCACGCATGGTCTCGCCTGCCTGACGAACGCGTTTGCCGCCGTCCACGGTGCGCGCCACGCTGCTTTGAATCAGCTCGCGAATCTCTTTGGCAGCCTGCCCGGAGCGTTGCGCCAACGAGCGCACTTCCGACGCCACCACCGCGAAGCCACGCCCGGCGTCACCGGCTCGCGCGGCTTCCACGGCCGCATTCAACGCGAGGATGTTGGTCTGGAACGCAATGCCATCGATGACCGCGATGATGTCGCCCATGCGCCTCGACGATTGATCGATCTCACTCATGACCGCCACCACGCCCTCCACTGCCTCACCGCCGCGCACTGCGACCTCGCTGGCGCCACTGGCGAGTTGATTAGCCGAACGTGCATTTTCGGCATTCTGGCGCACCGTCGCAGTGAGCTCTTCCATGCTGCTGGCAGTTTCTTCCAGTGCGGCCGATTGCTGCTCGGTACGCGTGGAGAGATCGGCATTGCCTTGCGCGATCTCGGCCGCCGCGGTGTTGATCGACTGTGCGGCAGCAATGATCCGACTCACCATCGCACCGATCTGTTCACAACTGGTATTGGCGGCCGCTTGCAGTCGGCCGAAGGTCCCCTGGTAGTTGCCGTCCACCCGCCGGCTCAAATCACCCTTGGCCAATGCCGCCATGACCTGTTCTATGGCATCAAGACCTTCTTCGGTGCGATCCAGCAGCTCGTTGAGATGGCCCGAGTGGCGGCGAAAGAAGCCAACTTTGTCGGTCAGGGTCAGGCGATGCGATAGATCCCCTGCGGTGGCGCGGGTCACCAACTCCTCAACCTCGGCTTCAATTTCGGCCTCGTACGTCCGATCCCGCCATTCAACCGATGTGCCAATACGCTGATGTTGCCCATCAAACACCGCAGTGGTGACCAGAGCAAAGGTGAAGCGCCCCAGTGATACGGTCGCGTAATGCGGCTTGTCGAGCTGCTCGATGACGGCAATCTGCCGTTCCGGACTGTGATGAAACTGGTCCATGTTCATTCCGACGATCTGCTCGGGATCGAAACCGGTGATGCGCCGTCGGATGTCCTCCGCCACCGAAGCCAGCGTGGCACGCATCGCTTTGTTGGCAAAGATCACCGTGCGACCTTTGTCAGCAATCATCACCCCGGTCGAGGCATTGTCGAGCGCATTGCGGATGCTCTCGTTCAACTCGGCGATCGCGCGCTCCTTGGCCAAGTGATCACGCAGACCTTCCTGCATGCGATGGATCGACGCCAACTGACTGCGCGTATCGCCTGGTTGCAAGGCAACCGGCACATTCAGATCACCCCCCGCGATGCGTCGTGCGATATGTGCGACCAGACCGGGATCACCGCCGAGTTGCCGCATCAATACCCTGACCAACATGGCGGTGGTCATCAGCAAGGCAATGGAGATGAGTACTTGACCGACGATGCTGATCCAGAACACCTGTCGACCGGTGGCGCTGGTTTCAACACCAAGCCTTTGCTCTTCGGCCAGCAAGGCCTCGCTGATACGACCCATCGGCTCTTCAAGATCAGCATAGGCTTGCTGGAACGGCGCCAGCGAAGCCTCGGCAAGCGCGGGATCGGCTTGCGCTGCGCTGGCCAAGCTGCGCGCCTGTGCCAGATAGGCATCCAATGCGGGCAGCAAAGCCTGCACCTGTTGCGCAACCCGGTCTGGCAACTCTCGCGTTTGGTTCGACCGCATCGCGGCGGTAAACACTTCGGCGTGCTCGGCCAGGTCTGTCGTCACGCTGGCCATTGCCGTGGTATCACCCGCACGCGCCACCTGCACAATCTGCAGCGCGTCGCCGCGCAAAGCGTCGTGCATCATGTCGGCCTGCATCTGCTGCTGCAGCGCCTGCGTGTTGGCCTGCTGCCGGGCGGCAATCGTGCCCAACGTGGTTTCACCGTAAATGCCCACGGCCGCACTCAGCATCGACGCGATAACGCCTGCAACACCGAGTAGCCAGAGTTTGTGCTTGAACTGCATACGAACCCCCGTTCGTTTGCGTGACACGCCCCCAAGCGCCTCAACGCTGCATGGATGATTGACACCTCATTATTGATTCGTCGCGCCTGCCCCGCCTGACAGATCGCTTTGCCTTGCCTAACGGGGGATGCTCGCCGCATCCCCCGAGTTTCCGCGCTAGGTCCACTAGAACTCGGTCCACTCCATCTCGTCCGCCTTTCCGGCCGCCGCACGCGTTGGCGCACTAGGCATAGGCCTGGCTTTTGCGGCGGGCACTTTGGGTACCGCCTTGAGCGGTGTTGCGATGGGCCTCTTGTCTTTCACTGGCGCGGCCGGCCCAGGCTTTGGCTTCGCGGGCGCAGCGGCCAGCGGTTTGCGCGGCGCGGCAGTGGTTGGCCCTGTTCCGCCCTGAACATGGATGCGCAACTTGCGGATTCCAGTCAGCGTGCGTGCCGTGGCATCGGAGAAATCCTGATCCAGCAAGCTCTGCGCGACCTGCATATGGCCCTTCTCGAACTCGCTGATGATCTTTCCTGCATGTTTGTGGAACTCGGCGTGATCCTTGACCAGTTCGACATATTCCTCGTACTGCGCAAACCGCTGTCCCGGCCCATGCAGCCATTCACCCAGCGCGCAGACGCTGTCCTTGCTGACTTCAGCGGCGACCAAGGGCTCGCCCTTGCGGCGCAGGAAATCCAACAGGCGATTCTTCCAGTCGCGATGCACGTTGATCATGGCCTCGAAGTCCGGGCCATCCCCTTCCTTCGATTCAACTTTGACATTGGCAATGCGCGCCGTCATGGCCTTGCGCACCATCTCGTCCGACAGCTTGAAGCGCTGTACCGCTTCGGCCAGACCTTCGGCCTGATTTTCCAACGACCGCGCAGCCGCTGTGGCCTCTTCGACCATCGCGGCGTTCTCCTGCGTGGTCTGATCCATCTGTGTAACGGTGGCGCTGACCTGCTCGATGCCGCTGCTCTGTTCGGCACTGGCGGCGGAAATCTCACCCATGATGTCGGTAACGCGCTTCACCGAGTTCAGCACTTCATGCATGGTGCGACCGGCCTGATCGACCAGTTCCGAGCCACTGCGCACCTTGTCCACCGAGTCGGTAATGAGGGTCTTGATTTCCTTGGCGGCATTGGCGGAACGCTGCGCCAGCGAGCGCACTTCCGAGGCCACCACGGCAAAGCCACGCCCTTGTTCGCCTGCGCGGGCCGCTTCCACGGCGGCATTCAGCGCCAGGATATTGGTTTGGAAGGCGATGCCGTCGATCACGCTGATGATGTCGGCGATCTTCTTCGACGAGCTGTCGATTTCGGTCATCGTGTGGATCACCTTGTCGACGACCTGACCGCCCTTCTCCGCGACCTCGGCAGCACCAATCGCGAGCTGATTTGCACTGCGGGCGTTTTCAGCGTTCTGCCGCACCGTTGCGGTCAGTTCCTCCATCGATGCAGCGGTTTCTTCCAGCGACGCCGCCTGCTGCTCGGTTCGCGCCGACAGATCGCTGTTGCCAGCCGCAATTTCGCGTGCGGCGGTATTGATCGAATCGGTGGAGCCCTTGATCTGACCGACCAGGCCACTGAGGCTGTCCACCGTGCTGTTCAGGGCATTTTTCATGTCGCCGAACTGACCTTGGTAATCCCCGCTGACGTGATCCGTGAGGTCACCTTTGGCCAATGCTCCCGCCAACCGACCAAAGTCACGCAATCCGCTATCGGTGACCCGCATCAACTGGTTCAGACCCTGAATCATGTCGCGGAAGGCAAACTGGAACCGGTCAACCTCACCACGCACACTGAAGTCGCCCGCATTGGCTGCGTTGACCAGGCGTTGGATTTCAGCGTTGATGGCAACGAGATTGATTTGGCGGTGCGCATCGACTCGGTGATGCGCATTTTCTCGCCAGGCAGACCAGGCATGTCCTGGCTGAGATCACCAATGCCATAGCGGTCGATTAGTCCGATGGCTTGGAACTTCACGTTGATATGCGCTTGCACAAGTTCGTTGACGCCTTCCACCAATCGGCGGTATTCGCCCTGGAACTGATCCGCGGGAATCATATGACTGATGGTGCCCGCCTCGTGCTTGGCCGCCATCTCGGTCTGCGCCGCCGCGAAGCCACGCAACGCCGAGCCCACGGCCTCCATCGAGTCGGCAATGGTGCGCATCTCATCGCGGGTATCCACCGCCACCCGCTCCCGGAAAATCCCCTGCGCCAAGTCTTTGGCGGTATCGGCGATGGTGGCGACCGACTGGCTGACACTCTGGATGAAGCCAAGGAACAGATACGTTGACAGTGCCAGCATGCCAAGAATACCCAGCACGACAAAACGTCGTGTTGCTGTCGCATTTGCGTCGCGCTCTTCGATGCGCGCCCGCATCAGCGGCTCGGCAATTGCCATCAGTCCGTGTACTGCCTGACGTGCTTGCTGGTCGGTAGTGGCCAACTCAGTGGCTGTCAGCTGCAGCTCTTCGGCATCCAGAAGCTTGTTCTGTATCAGACCTAGCAGGGCTTTGATGTTGGCATCGACCAGACCTTGTGCATCAGTCATCACACCACCCTGTGGTTCGAGACGATGCATGGCACGATCCAAATCGCTAACTGCGCCTGCAATGTCACGATCCGCCGCACTAATATCGATGCGATCTTCGACCCAGACGGCGCCGCCTTCGATGACCAGCTTCGCCAAGACTTCCATGCGCGTCATGCGGTCCAGCAGCAGGGGCAGTTGTTTGGCGATCACCTCACCCAGGCTCAGGGTGCGCTCATCATTGTCAAGGTAGAGGCCGCTGGTGATGTAGGCCTCAGCGAGGAACTCCATCGCCTTGTCGGTTGCGACCGTGTCGCGTTGCACAACGACATTGATGTCATCAGAAGCCTGTGCCGATTCCTCCACGGCTTTGCTGAACTCCGCCAGTGCAGCGTCCAATCGCGGGTCTTTTGGCAGATCCAGCACATGCTCGCTGACCTCGACGAACAGCGTCTTGACCTTGCTGCGCTGCGCCTGCTCGACTTGACCAGCAGACGCGTCTCCGGCGACGCGTTGACGCGCGGCCATGGTTGCACTGGACAGTTCCTCCAACAGTGAGACGGTGGACGGGATCAGGTGTTCGCCATGCTTCAAACGTTCCAACTGGCCTAGTTCGGTATTCACGGCGGATATCTGCGCCCACGCCAGAACCAAGCTGGCGGCAAGAAAGGATGCGGCGATCAGCGCCAGTTTCGCCTTCAGACTCAAGCGATCCATCAGTCGGGTAGCGGGACGCGCGATCGGGGTAAGCAGGTCAATCAGGCTCATGGGACGGTCTCTCGTTTGGTCCTGCAGGCCTGGACATCAGGCCGCACGGAGACAGCTGCAATCCGTATGCCGTTTGCGCGCCAGATCAATGACTCAACTTTTGTGAACTCCATCGCAGTGGTACACGCATTGCAAAGTGTTCTGCATCGCACACACGCAGAGGGGGTTCCGCATGAAGACGAGACAACTACTGGCATTTGGCGCAGCCGGTCTGCTGGCACTGACGTTGGCGTCTGCGGCACAGGCAAGCGCGCCCATTCCGGTCAAGCAAGACCCGCCCAGCTATCCGGCCGATGCAGCACGGCGCGGTCTGGAGGGCTTTGTCGAACTGGAATTCGTGATTGGCGCCGATGGCAAAGTAGGTGCGGTCAATGTGCTGAAAGCCCAACCACCACGCGTGTTCGAGCGCGAAGCGGTGCGCGCGGTGAAAGGCTGGACCTTTCAACCCGCCAGCGAAGGCGAAACGCGGGTGAAACGACGGATCGACTTCAAGCTCTGATCCCGCCGCAACGACAGGATGCTTCACGATCAGACAATGTGGCCTACTGGCTCGTCACTCCCGCGCAGGCGGGAGTCCATCGCTGGTTCGATCGCCAGCGTCAGGCCACCACATAACATGATCGCGATCACCAGTTTCGCCGCGATGCCCCATGCAGCGGGGCCACGCCGAACGCGTTGCCAGAGAACCTTGGCGTTGCCGGGAATAACGTTGCGCATACGGGAGCGTTCCCGTCAGGCGTCCGCATGTGGACAGGAGTGTTGCCGCACCTGCAAGACGTGCGCCGCACTGCTGCGTCACCCTGCCGACAGTCGCTACGGTGTCATTCCTCATCCTGCGCGGTCAGCAAGAATCCACGCTCCCCACTGAATCCGACGACGGCGAGCGCCGCATCCACGCGGCGGCGCAGGTCAGCCAGAGCAGGTACAAGGCAATCACCAATTTCTGCAAGGCGCCGCGTGGCGCCTCACGCCAGAGGACGAGGCTGATGAAGCCGAGGACACAAAGCACCCCAAGCGGCAGGGCCCAGCGCGCAAAGCCACCACGTTGCCGACAGCCCCACCATAGCCACCCCTGCAAGGCCATGACGATACCCAAACAGGAAAAACTCGTCATGGCTGCCAACTTGTGCAACAGGTACTCGTCGGCCGGCACCCGCATCATGGGCGTACCGCCGGGATACATCGCGGTCAGAACTAGACTCAGTGCGCCGCTGGTGCACAGCAGAGGGACGCTGATCAATGCAATTCGTTGTGGCCAACTGAGCACCGCACACGTGACTTCGTTGCGCGTGCACAGCACATGATCCCGCATCGCCACACCCAGCATCGCCACGGCAAATGCGAGGCCGAGATAGGCAGCCTGCAGCAAGGCGCCATACGCACCGCTCAGATAGAAACTCAGTGGCGCCTGGCTCCAGACATACTCCTCGCGCAGGCCATGCACACTGACCGCGGCAAGCACGAATCCCGCTACCGCCCACAAGGAGAAGCGCGCCGCACTATCAATGCGATACGTCAGACGCCGGGCAGCCAAGGCAGCTTCTCCAGATCAACATTGCCGCCGGAAAGGATGATGCCGAGTCGGCGTCCCGCGAACAGCGCACGATGGCGCAGAACGACGGCCAGCGGCACCGCGCTGGAGGGCTCGACAACCAGTTTGAGGCGCTCCCATAGCAAGCGCATCGCTGCGATGATTTCGACCTCGCTGGCCAACAGGATGTTGGCACGATGCGCACGGAGGATGTCGAAGGTGAGCGGGCCAAGCTCGGCGCGCAGGCCATCGCAAATCGTGTTGGGAACCCAGCCGGTGACGCGTTCACCGCGTCGCAGTGATTCGGCGGCATCCCCGGCCTGCTCGGGCTCGGCACCAAACACCTCGATGGCGGTATTCAGCGCATGCGCCGCAATCGCGGTGCCGGACAACAGACCGCCCCCACTGACCGGTGCCATCACGCTGTCGATGGCCTCGGCCTGACGCAGTAACTCCAGCGTGGCAGTGCCTTGCCCGGCGATCACCCGCGCGTCATTGAAGGGATGGATCACCGCTGCCTCGGTCTGTGCCAGCACCTCACTCATCACTGCATCGCGCTCGGCCTGGGTGACACCGCTGGGAATGATCTCGGCGCCAAATTCGCGTATGGCAGCGAGTTTTACCGCGGGTGCACTTCGCGGCACCACGACGCGAGCCCGGATGCCGCGCAGGCGACAGGCCAGCGCCACCGCCGCACCGTGATTGCCAGAGCTTTGCGTCAACACCCCACGCGCTGCTTCCGCATCGCTGAGCGAGACCACCGCGTTGCAAGCGCCACGAAACTTGAAGGCCCCTGCACGCTGGAGATTTTCGCACTTGAAAAAAAGCTCACACCCCGCTAGCGCGTCCAGCGATGCAGATCGCAACACCGGAGTGACATGGGCGTACCGCGCGATGCGCGCCGCGGCATGCTGAATGTCGCGCAGTTGCGGAGCGGATTGAATGTCTGCCATGGCTCAGCGGTGGTTGAAGATTGACCTGCAGTTTCGGCACTGCGCGTGCGCGCGGCAAGTCGGATGCTGCTGAACGTGAATACGTATGCAAATCTCGCCCTGCTGCAGCGGGGCTGTCACCATGCGTCCAAACAGCAATACACAAGACTCTGGGGAGAGGAACAATGCACGCAGGCAATTTGCAGTGGGCGGTTTTTCTGGGCTTGACGGCCCTGGTCGCGGGCCTGACGTGGTGGCGCTGTCGGGTTGCCCGCCATGACACGAATTCCTCGCGTGAGTTTTTCCTCGCAGGTGGTGGTTTGAGCTGGGTCTTTGTGGCCGGCTCACTACTGTTAACCAATATCAGTGCCGAGCAAATCGTCGGCATGAATGGCGCGCAGATGCTGTTGGTGGCCTGGTGGGAGTTTGGCGCGGCGGTCGGCTTGCTGATACTGGCGCGGGTGTTGATTCCGCTTTACTACCAGTACGGCTGCACCACGACGACCGAGCTGTTGGAAAAGCGTTTCGGCGACGCTGGTATTCGCGCCGCTGTATCGCTGCTGTTCCTGCTCGGGTACCTGTTCATCCTGCTGCCGGTCGTGCTGTATACCGGTTCGGTATTCATGAAGTCGATGTTCCAGTTGGAGTACTCGGTGGTGACCATCGCCGCCTGGTTCGCGGCGGCCGGACTGGCCTACGCAGCCTTTGGCGGACTACGTGCCATCGCCATTTCCGACACCTTCAATGGGATCGGGTTGCTCGTCATGGGACTGCTGGTGACGTTTTTCGCCATGCAGGCAATTGACTGGGACCTGAGCGGCATTCCGGTGGAGCGCCTCAGCCTGATCGGCGCGGATGACAGCGACATCCCATGGCATACGCTGCTGACCGGGATGGTTTTCATCCATCTGTTTTACTGGGGCACCAACATGGTCATCGCCCAGCGCGCCATGGCGGCGCGTTCCGTGCGTGAGGCGCAGAAGGGCATTTATGCGGCGGCAGCCTTCAAGATGATCATTCCGGCCATCGTGGTGCTGCCCGGTGTGATTGCCTTCAAGCTATACGGCGATGTGGGCGATGTGGCCTACGGCAAGCTGGTCGGCGATGTGTTGCCCGCTTGGCTGTCGGGCGCATTTGCCGCGGTGATCACCGGCGCTGTGCTGTCGAGCTACAACTCCTGTCTGAACTCGGCGGCTGCGCTTTACACCTGCGACCTGCACGTGAAATACATCAACCCCAAGGCCGATGTGAAGCGCATCGGGCAATGGGTGGCCGTACTGTTCACGCTCGGATCGGTCGCTCTGGTGCCTGTTTACGAGCATGCGCGCAGCATCGTCGACACCATGCAGCGCTTGAATGGACTGTATTCCATGCCCGTGCTGGCGGTCTTTATCGCCGCCGTGTTTTTCCATCGTCGGATCGATGCCCGAATGGCCAAGCTTGGTCTGCTGTTTGGTGCCTTGCTCTACGCTCTGTTTACGTTTGTGTGGACGCCGCTGCACTACATCCATCTGATGTTCATCACCCTGTGCAGCAGTTTGGCGTTGATGTGGATCGGCAGTCGCCTGTTCCCCAAACCAGCCACCTGATTCACGCCAGCACCGTGCACGGACAGGCAGCCCTCTGGCGCGCTGCCTGTCAGCGACGCAAGATCCAGTCAAGGAGTCGCTTGCGTTGCGCCTTTGGCAGGGCCATGAAGGTTGCGCGTGCCGCATCGGCTTCACCTGCATGCCAGAGGATGGCCTCCTCGACGCTCCGTGCGCGGCCATCGTGCAGCAGGCCGAAGTGACCGCCGCGTGGCAGGTGGGCGATTCCCCACAGAGGTGCGGTGCGCCAAAGACTGTCGACTACTGTGCCATCCATGCGACGGTCTGCCAGTCCATCCCCGAGGTCATGACGACGCAGATCGGTGTAAGCGGCAATCCGGCTCAAGCCATCGATGCCTTCAACGGGCAGACTCGGCGCATGGCAGTTTGCACATCCAGTACGTGCAAACAAGCTTGCACCTTGTGCCTCTGACTCGGCATCCAGCGGTTCGGCTTTCGGCACGGCCAGCAAGGATTGGAACAGTGTCACCGCGTGCAGGAAATCCTCCGACACCTCCGGTTCGCCACCTTCCGGCGCCGCCGCACAGGTAGCATCGTCGCCACAGTCGTCCAACGGGTATTCCGTGGAGTGCAAGCCCATTTCACGCGAAAATGCCTTGGCCGTCTGGTCCCGCACCGAGCGCGTGCCCGCCTGCCAGCCGAAACGTCCGGGCGAAGCCTGATCCGACCCGAACGCAGACGCCGGAACCGCATCCAGCAATCCTGTTCCGAACAGCGGCGAGGCCATGCGTGGCTTCAGCAGCGTCCGTGCAGGCAATGCGCTGACACGTGGCCCATGCAATTGATAGTGCGGCTCGCGCACCTCGACCTGCGAGCCATCCGGGTAGCGGACGTCGCGCACACGGTAGCTCAGTACAATGTGTCCTTCTGCGCTGTAGCCCTCAATCGCGGCCGGATTCAGCACATCACCCAAAGGTATGGCGCCACCATTTGCCATGCCAAGCTGCATGACGAACCCGATTGGCAGACGACCGTCATCACTCGGCGCCGTCGCCCGAGCACCGTTGTTGTGGCACGAATCACAACTCGCGGCATTGAACACGGGACCGAGCCCATCGCGTCGTTCGGCGCGTGGTGCGCCCGCCGCTAGCCACTGGGAGTTGAAGATCGCCTGCCCCAGTTCGAAAGTCGCCAGATCGTTCATCGACAACGCTCGCCAAGTGGGCGGTTGACGCGGGTCGTCGAAGCGCTGAAGAACATCAATCGGGTGTGCGCAAACCCCGGAATGTGCCGACAGCAAGAGGCCGATCAGGACCAAACTGGCGCGCCGCAAAGCCTCATTGTGCATCGTTGTGCGGTACCACGCTGACGCGCACGCGATCACTTGCGGAGCCGGTGAGTTGCAAATACAGCGTCGCGTTCTGCGGGAGATCGTAAAGCACGATTTTGGCGGGTTTGGTGCAGGTCAGCGCACCGCTGAACTCGCTGGAGTTGATCACGGAACCCGCATCGACCACGTCCATCCAGGCACCGCTATCCAACGCGATGCGATATCGCCCGGCCGCAGGTATCCGCAGGCGCAGCACGCCAGCATACGTACCCTCCGCCAACATAGCCTTGCTCGGTGGAACCACCAGCTGCACGTCTTCCTGTGCCTGCAAGACGACTTCGTACAATTCACCCGCCAGCAAGTCAGGGGCTTCGGCCGCGTCAGAGCCCGCCTGAAGCGGTAGCCCTTCCGCTGAAGCAAATAACGCCCGTTCGCGCGCGACATCCCAGCGGAAGTCGTCACAACCGCCCGAAGTCTGCGCCATCACGTCCGCAAAGCAGAGAAACAGCAGCCAAAATCCAGCGTTTCGCATCGTTGATCACCTACTATTGCCTCGCCCCATGCGAGCCTGCCACAGCACGACACGCCGCTACCGTTAACTCCGACACGCTATAGCGCTTGCGCGCCCGCGTCAGTGACGAAAGTGGCGTCGCCCGGTGAACACCATGGCCATGCCTGCTTCATCGGCAGCGGCAACAACTTCGCTGTCCCGCATTGAACCGCCCGGCTGGATCACCGCGGCGATGCCCGCCTTTGCGGCGGCATCAATGCCGTCGCGGAAGGGGAAGAACGCGTCCGATGCCATCACCGAGCCCGGCACCGCAAGTCCGGCTTCTTCGGCCTTCAGACCCGCAATCCGGGCACTGACGACACGGCTCATCTGGCCGGCGCCAATACCCACGGTCTGCAGATGTTTGGCATAGACGATGGCGTTCGACTTCACATACATCGCCACTTTCCAGGCAAATTGCAGGTCACGCAGCTCGTCGGCACTCGGCGCACGCTGGCTGACGACCTTGAAGTCCGCCACGCCGAGGGTATCGCTGTCGGCATCCTGTACCAATAGACCACCGGCGATGCGTTTGTATTCCATGCCACTGGCCACTTGCAGCTCGCCGCAGGCGAGCACCCGCACATTCGGCTTTTTGGCGAAGTGCGGCAGGGCATCTGCATCGATGGCAGGCGCGATCACCACTTCGACAAACTGACGCTTGAGGATTTCCGCCGCGGTTGCGGAATCCAGCGCACGATTGAAAGCGATGATGCCGCCAAACGCGGACGTGGGATCGACGACATGGGCGCGGTCGTAGGCTTCGATCAATGTGGCGGCAACAGCAACACCGCAAGGATTGGCGTGTTTGACGATGACGCAGGCAGGTGCATCGAACGCTTTGACGCATTCAAGTGCCGCATCGGCATCCGCAAGATTGTTGTAGGACAGTTCCTTGCCCTGCAGGAAACGCGCTGTCGCCACGATGCCCTGCGGCGCATTGGGTTCAATGAACAGCGCGCCGCGCTGATGCGGGTTCTCTCCGTAACGCAAAGCATTGCCGAGGGTGAGCGACAAATGCAGGGTTTGCGGCCACGTAGCAGGCTGTTCCGGTTGCTCGGCACGCGTCGAAAGCCATTCGGCAATCCGTCCGTCGTAATGCGCGGTGTGCGCGTAGGTCTTGGCCGCCAGACGCCGCCGCAGCGCGGCATCGGTGCCGCCCAAAAGCAGGGCATCGATCACTGCAGCGTAGTCGCTAGGATCAACGACCACCGCAACGCGATCATGGTTTTTGGCCGCGGCGCGCAACATTGCCGGCCCACCGATATCAATGTTCTCGACGGCGTCTTCGTAGCCGCAATCCGGCTTGGCGATGGTGGCCTCGAACGGATACAGATTGACTACCAGCAGATCGATCGGCGCGATGCCGTGCTCCGCCATGACGGCATCATCGGTGCCACTGCGCCCGAGCAGGCCACCGTGGATTTTCGGGTGCAGGGTCTTGACCCGACCATCCATGATTTCCGGAAAGCCAGTGACGTCGCTCACTTCGCGCACAGTGATGCCCGCCTCACGCAACGCGTGCGCCGTGCCGCCAGTGGAGAGCAATTCGACATTTGCCGCCCGCAGAGCGGTCGCAAGCGGGATCAGACCGGCTTTGTCGGATACCGACAAGAGCGCACGGCGGAGGGGTTGCAGGGTCGTGGTCATGGGTAAAAGCACGTACAAGGAAAAACGAGAAACGCGCAGGCTGGCGCTTCCGCGCACAGCTCGGGGCGCGCCGAGAAATATCAGTTCAGGCCATATTCGCGAAGTTTCTTGCGCAACGTCGCGCGATTGATGCCCAGCAGCTCGGCGGCGCGAATCTGCTTGCCGTCACAGTGCCGCAGCACTTCCGACAGCATGGGCTTTTCGACCTCCGCCAATACCGCATCAAACAATCCGCCACACGCGTGATTCTCGAGGTCATCCAGATACTTCCTGACCACCTGCGCGACACAGTTCTGCAACGGCGAAACAGTCGGTTGCTGGCCACAACCCAGCACCGATAGCGCATCGGCGTGGTCCACATCGCCAGTGCGATCGGCGTCGGAACGCAACAAGGAAAGGTTCAATCAGCACGCTCCGGACGAAGACGCCTGCAGACGCGAAACGCAAAACGCGTCGCGGCGATCAGGGAATTTGGGAACGCGGAATGTTATCAGTTGGCAGACGCGACCCCAACTCATGGTTGCACCGACGAGGCCCCGTTCGTCGGAATCAGCGTGGCCGGCAGCGGTCCGGACTCGAGTCCAGCGGATCCGTTACTGGCGTGCTCGAACCGCATACAGACCCTCCGTGGTCTGCCGAAAGACTGAATGGGTTTTCTCAAAGAAAGTTGAACTCGTAGGCAATCGCTTGCTTGCCCGGATCAACCAGCTCCAATTCGATGGCCACGGGCTGGCCGGCATCCAGCAGATCAGCGCTGGGCGGCTGTCCGAGATATTCCTCAGGACGAAACCGTCGCAGTGCAACCAGTCGTCCGTCCAGATCCGACAGACTGAGTTCCAGCACCGGCCAAGCCTGCGCCCAGTGGGCATCATTGCGAAAACTGGCACTGATCAGCAAGGCGTCGGGGACCGACGGATGCGGCTGGACATCACGCGTCAAGACATGGATCTGTTTTGGCGCGCGAAAGGCCGGCAGGTCGCAACGCATCCAATCGCAAACGCGCTGCAACCAGGGCCGCAGACCCGGGTCCTCGGCCAATTGCGCGCGCTGCGATAGCACCAATTGCGAACACAGCAGTAACGCGGCGGCCATGACCGCCATCCACCAGCGACCACCGTGCGGCAGTGGCGCACTCGCGTGATCAAGCAGAAACGCGGGCGGCTCGTCGTCCGCTGCTGCGCGCTCAGCGGCAGACGTATCAGCCACTGGATCAATCGAATCATCGCCGGAAGTCGCCCCGACCTTCACCGCAGGCGCAAACAGGTCGAGGTCCGCGTCCATCGGCATCGTCAATTCGCGCGCATCCTCGACGACGCGTGCCAAGGCATCAAACGCATTTCCGCAGTGCTCGCAGCGCATCTGCCCGCGCCCTGCACGCAACTTCATGGCATCTAACGCGTGCACCTGCTGACAATGCGGACACTGGGTATACATGTGGTTTCCCGATCTGGCGTAGCGATAAGTAGGTGATGGATTGTAGAGAGCGACGTCGACCACGCAAAAGCAAAATCCGCCAGACCACAGCCCCGCAGCTTCCACAGCTTCCACAGCACTCGAGCCCGGCTGTTGCTCGCGGAGCGGTCACGGCGATCACCAAAAGAATCACCTATTCAACCGTTCGCGTGCGTCGCTATCGTCGTCTAGGGTGTGCTCACGCAGGCCGCGGGGCTGACCGCGGCAATGCCACCGAAGGCAATTCCAGACGCTTCTGCACAGCATCCAGCACGGCCTCCAGATTGCGGAGTGGCTCGATGTTCGCGAAGCGGGCATCTTCAGGAAGGTGGCGCAATATCCGCAGGCGTCCGCGATCCTGCAAACGGGTCAGCAGGTGACCCAGCTTGCCGGACTGGGCCTGCGGTGCATGACAATAGACCGGCACGGTGGTTGCGCACGCTTCACTAAGCAGATTGGCCGAGTCAGCGGTCACGATGATGCGATCCGCCCACGCCAGCATGCCCGCATAGGGATTGTCGCCATCCTGCGTGCCATGCCATTGACGTCCTGGAAGATCATCGCGCGCTGCTTTGCGCAACCAAGGCGGCGTGCGGCGCGAGCTACTCACCCACAAGCTACCGCCGTCGGCATCCAGCCACGCATCCAAACGTTCACGCAATCCCTGCCAGTAGGCGCGATCCAGTCGCATATCCCGGGTTGAACCACCCAGCAAAAGCAGGGTCCGGGGGCCCGGAACCAGACCCAACTGCGCAGCGGCAATACGCGCCTGCGCCAGCCACATCGCATCGATAGCATGCAGGCTGCCCTGCGTGGTGAGAACGTTGTCGCCACGCAACCCGTCATGTTCGGGAACCACCACCAGATCGTAAAAATCGGGATCAATACGCGGATCCAGTATCTGTACCACGCGCATGCCGCGCCGGGTGCGCAACCAGCGCGTCGCCAATGCCGCCTGACGACCGCAACCAACCGCGAGCAACGGCAACGCGCCACAACACTTTTCGGCAAACGGCGGCCCAAAGACATCCGCCGAGCGCGGCAGCCAGTGCGGAGCGAGCCATCGCCAAGGACGCCGAACACTCACGCAGCATTCCAGCACGCGCGCATCCATGCGAATCGCCAGCCCTTCCGCCAGTGCCAGCGCCTGGCGACGATTGCCGCTCGCGCCATCATGCACACACCAAAGCACTCGATCTGTTGCTGTCACGCTAGACCCGATCCTTTCATTCGACTGCGAGCCAGTCGGGCTTTGAGTCCCGAAAGCAAAAATCCGCTCCAACGAGGTCAGATTTTTTGTCGGATTCGCTGGCCCAACCTGCTGCTATGGGCCAAGAAGTCGGCGAAAAAGCGGACCGTTGGGGAGGATCTGCAGCCGGTGATCCGAAGCCCGATCGACGGCAGGCAGTATGGCCGCTGCGATCCCTGCTGTCCGCAGGTTCGCCGTAAATCACGCCCCCAACCAAAGCACGCCAAGCCTGACGATGACACCATCAAGGGATGATTGTCGCAATAAGGGCAACAATATGTTGTCGCCGCGTTGATCCAGCTTGTTCAACCGCAGGCCTAGACTCTGCGTCCTTCAGGGTCACTGCTGTGTCGCCGCAAGCCAGTGCACCCTCAGTCCGCCATGCCGGGAGTCACGCAATGTTTGTCCTGCGCCGTTCAAGAGAGCGCGGCCATGCCGATCTGGGCTGGCTGCATACCCGCCACAGTTTTTCTTTCGGGCATTACCACGATCCAAAGCATATGGGATTCGCATCGCTGCGCGTCATCAATGAGGACGTGGTTAGAGGCGGCGGCGGTTTCGCGCCGCATGGCCACGCCAACATGGAGATCGTTACCTATGTTATCGCCGGTCAATTGGCACATCGTGACAGTCTCGGCAACGCCGGCTTGATCCAGCCTGGCGAAATTCAACGCATGAGTGCGGGACGCGGTATCCAGCACAGCGAAATGAACCCCTCCAACGACACCCCAGTGCACCTGTTGCAGATTTGGCTGACACCTGAGATTCACGACACGCCGCCCGACTATGCGCATGAGACTCTGGATGCCAACCTGCTGCGCAATCGCTGGGGATTGATTGCAGCCCCACGTGGCGAGACCACTGGCGGTGTGGTGGGCTTGCGTCGTGATGCCCGCATCCACGCCGTGCGCTGTGACCAGAGCACATCTCTCTCACACGCCTTGCGGCACGGTAAAGGTTGGCTGCAGGTCATCGACGGCGAAGCCTGCTGTGAGAGCGTGATCCTGAGCGCTGGTGATGGTCTGGCGATCACCGCGGTCACGCAACTCGATTTGGACGTCAGCGACAACTTCCATGCCCTGCTGTTTGATCTCTCCTGACTTTCCCAGCACCGACTACCAATGGAACAACCCATGAGCACACTCGATCACCACGCACTGGATCAACTCTTCACCGCCGCGCGCACTCACAATGCCTGGCAGAGCAAAGCCGTCGACGATTCACTGTTGCAGCAGGTCTATGACTTGGCACGCATGGGACCGACCGCCGCCAACTGCTCACCCGCACGCTTCGTGTTTGTGCGGAGCGTCGAGGGCAAAGCCAAGCTCAAGCCTGCGCTGCAAGCAGGCAATCTCGACAAGACGATGGCGGCGCCGGTCACGGTGATCGTGGCCACCGACTTCCGCTTCTACGACAAACTACCTTTGCTGTTTCCACATGCCGACGCGCGTAGCTGGTTTGTCGGCAACGAGGAACTTATCCAGACTGCCGGATTCCGTAATGCCAACCTGCAAGCGGGCTACTTCATCCTTGCCGCACGCGCGCTCGGCCTGGACGCCGGTCCGATGTCAGGCTTTGACAATGCGGCGGTGGACGCCAGTTTTTTTGCCGATACCGGCTGGAAATCCAACTTTCTGATCAACCTCGGCCATGGCGACACCACAGGCCTGTATCCGAGAAACCCGCGACTGCCGTTTGAAGAAGCCTGCCAACTTGTTTGACATTGTTTGATCCGTAGTACTGCACGTTGATACCACCCAAGGAGAATCCCATGTTGAAGACCCTACTCGGTACTGCCCTGTTCGCTGCGCTGTCCGCCTCGGCGCTTGCCGCACCGCAACGCGTCGAAATTGACACCTCGCACACTCGCGTTCTGTATTTCATCAACCACCTCGGTTTTTCCGAAATGTATGGTGATTTCGGCGGCTACCAGATCGACCTGAACCTCGACACCGCCGATCTGACCCAGTCCAGTGTCAAGGTGACGATCGATACTGCCAGCGTCGACATGCGCCATGCAGGACTCAACGATCACCTCAAAGGCGCGGATTTTTTCAATGTCGCGCAGTTTCCCAACATGCAATTTGAGAGCACCGGCGTCACCCAGACTGGCGAAGGCAAGCTCGCCGTCGCCGGCAATCTAACCCTGCTTGGCGTCACCAAGCCGGTGACCCTGCAAGTCACGGTCAACAAGATCGGCGAGCACCCGATGCGAAAAACACCGTGGGTCGGCTTCGGCGCAACTGCCACGATCAAGCGTTCGGATTTCGGATTGAGCTACGCCGTCCCGGCCGTGGGCGACGAGGTCAATATCCAGATTTCCTTGGAAGGTGGACTGAAGGCCGAATAAGTCGCGACCCGAACGGGCCACGCTGACGGGGTCGAAGGTGCGCGGTGCAGTCGCGGCATTCGACCCTGTCAGCGTGACCCTGCCGGTGCGGGGCGCTACACTGCAGGTCAGTTCATCCGCTTCGTGATGCCATCATGCTCAACGTTGTCGCGCAAACCGTCCCGGCCAATGCCCAGAATCGCTACGAGATCACCCGCGCAGACTTGCCGCTGTGCTGCCCCATGCCCGGTATGGTCTCGTGGAATTCACATCCGAAGGTCTATCTGCCGATCGAAGCCACAGGGTCTGCCAAGTGTCCCTACTGTGGTGCGCTCTACGTGCTGAAGTCCTGAAACCGCTCCTGACGTTCTGGTGTGTAAGCACGCCACGCCATGTCAACCAATAACTGCGTGAAGAGGGTGACCGGCAGACGGTCGAGAATCTGCTTGCCTGCCAGCTCTCAGGGTCGCGAGTCCAGCACCTCTCAGGACGCTCCATCGATGCAACAGCCGCTTCCACGAGCAATTCGCGAACGCGGCCACCATGCCGGGCAACCGCAGGAGAACTTGCAACACCGCGATGGGCGACGTTTGACGGTCGTGCAGATATTGCCCGCGCTCAACAATGGCGGCGTTGAGCGCAGCACCTTGGAAATCGCCGCCGCACTGACTGCCGAGGGACACCGCTCGCTGGTCATCAGCGCCGGAGGTCGATGGGTCGACGCACTGATTGCCGCGGGCAGCGAACACATCCGTCTCGATATCGGTGCCAAGTCGCCGCGAACACTGTTGAGAGTACCTGCCCTGCGACGCGTTCTGCGTGACTTGAACGCGGACATCGTGCATGTCCGTTCACGCTTGCCCGCGTGGATCACGCATTTTGCGCTGCGCGGACTTCGGCCGCGACCGCATCTCGTCAGTACCGTGCATGGACTGAACTCGCCCGGCTGGTATAGCGCCATTCTCACGCGTGCCGAACGCGTCATTTGCGTTTCCGAAACTGTTCGCCGTTACGTTCAACAACACTATCCGGACGTTCCCAGCGAGTGCTTGCGCGTGATTCCACGCGGCATCGACCCCAACGATTTTCCACGCGGCTTCAGAGCGTCGCGCGAGTGGCGGAACGCATTTCTGCGGGAACATCCAGCACTGGAGGGCGGCCCGATCCTTACCCTGCCAGGGCGCGGAACACGCTTGAAAGGACACGCTGAAGCCTTGCACCTGCTGGCCGCGCTGCATCAGCAGGGCTGTGCTGCCCGGCTGCTGATTCTGGGTGTCCGTGAGGCAGGACGGGAACACTATGTTGATGAACTTCTACGGTTAGCCACTGCATTGGGGGTGGCGGATCAGCTCGTCATGACCACGCCACGCAGCGATGTGCAAGCGATCTACTCGCTCAGTCATGTGGTGCTGCAACTGTCGTCCAAGCCCGAAGCCTTTGGGCGAACCGTGATCGAAGCCCTGCAACTCGGCGTTCCCGTACTCGGCTTCGCGCATGGGGGGGTGGGTGAACTGTTGCGCGAGCTCTATCCCGTGGGCTGCGTGCCGCTCGGTGATCGCGCCGCCCTGCTCGATGCGGCGCTTGCGCTGCTGGAGGAAGCGCCACCAGTGGCCGCCTTTGCTGGCTATCGACTGGCAGACATGCAGGCCAGCACACTAGCGATCTACCGCGAACTGGTGGGGTCGTGACCCATCGGCACGGTCGGCAGTTGCTGCAAGAGCACGCGGGCAGTCTGCTGCTGGTGATGATCCTGGTGCTGCTGCCTATGGGTCGCAGCGCCGAGCTTCCACTGCTGCTGAGTGCCCTGTTGGGACTGCGTGAATTGCCCCGCCTTTGGCGTGACGCCGATGCGCGACCTGTCGCGTGGGCGTTTTTCGGCTATTGGCTACCCGAGCTGATCTCCGCATTCGATGCGATTGCGCCTGCCAAGGCATGGACTGAAGTGGGCGCCGATCTGCGCTTTCTACCCTTCTTGCTGTTTGCGCAAAAGACATTGCGCAGCGCCGCACATCTGCAACGGGTGTTGGCCGCCAGCGCTGCCGTGCTCACCCTCTGGTTGCTGGATGCGCTGCTGCAGGCCAGCACCGGTCATGGCCTAGGCGGCAGCAATGTGACCGACCGTTTGAGCGGAATCTTCGGTGATGACAACCTCAAACTCGGCGGCGTTCTGGCGACATTGTCGCCCCTGCTGTTGCTGCAAGCGCGTGCCCTTGGTGGCCGCTGGCTGTTGCTGGCAAGTGCAGGACTGTGCCTGTGGGTCATTCTGTTGGCTGGCGCACGTGCGGCTTGGTTGATGTACGCCTTGGTGCTGGGCGTTCTGCTCTGGCGCGAACTCCGTGGTGGTCGACGTGCGATCCTCGGACTGGCTGCAACCTGCCTGCTGGGCTTGCTGAGCAGCGCCGCGCTATACCAGTCCTCGGCCAACTTTGCCGAACGTGTCGAACGCAGTGCCGCGGCACTGCAGGGTGATCAAGCCGCGCTCGATCATGCCCTGTCGTTTCGCTTACCCATCTGGCGTGCCGCCATCTGCATGATCGAAAATCATCCTTGGAATGGCGTCGGGGTGCGCGGGTTTCGCTATGCCTACGCCAGTTGCAGTAAGCCCGATGACCGTTTTTTAGACCCCAGCTCGGGCACCGGCGCACTGCATGCACATCAATGGATACTGGAAGTCCTCAGCGAAACCGGCGGGTTCGGTCTGATCTGCTGGGTGCTGGGGATGGTCGCGCTCTGGCGCTGGCATCGACGAAGACCGGCCGCAGAGCGCCAAGCCCTGCTGGCGCCCAGCTTGGCGATTGCGGTTCTGCTGTTCCCCGCAAACACGCATTACGCGCTGTATTCAAGCTTTCATGGCTTGCTGCTGTTCTGGCTGCTGGCCTTGTGGCTGGCGAAACCCCGGGCCGCTCAAGCGGCGCAAGACGTTCCGGCGCTTGACCGGTATCCTTGACAGCCTTCATCCCGGCCTTTTCTTATGCCTGCGCACATCCTGGTCATCGACGACGAACCAGACATCCGTGAATTGCTGTCTGACATCCTCAGTGATGAGGGTTACGCAGTTGGCACCGCAGCCAATGCGGCGGCGGGTCGTTCGCAACGTGAAGCGCAGACATGGGATCTGGTTTTGCTGGATATCTGGATGCCAGATACCGACGGTCTGACGCTGCTCCGTGAATGGAAGGAAGGCGGACGGCTGGATGTTCCCGTCGTGATGATGTCGGGACACGGCACCATCGAAACCGCGGTCGAAGCCACCCGCCTGGGTGCCTATGATTTCATCGAAAAACCGATTTCGCTGGCCAAGTTGCTGATCACGATTGAGCGCGCCATCGAAGCGCAGCGCCTGCGCAGCGACAATCAAGCCTTGCGCCTTGCGCTCAGTCCCGCTGCAGCGCCGCTCGGCGACAGCACGGCGATGCGTACGTTGCGTTCACAGCTCGAACGCTTGGCGCAACACGATGCGCCGGTATTGCTGCGTGGCGAAGCAGGAACGGGCAAGGAAACTCTGGCGCGCTGGATGCACCAACTGGGCCCACGCTGCGATCAGCCGTTTGTGACGGTGGCGGCGGGTGCCATTGCCGAGGAACGCGCTGCAGCCACCTTGTTCGGCGAAGAAAGCGAACAAGGCGCGGTGGCTGGTCTGCTCGAACACGCCGAAAGCGGCACCTTGTATCTGGATGAAGTTGCCGAACTCAGCGCGGAGCTGCAACTGCGATTGTCCAGCGTGCTGGAGCGCCGCGAAATCCTGCGCGTTGGGGCCAGACAACCTATTCCCTTGCGCGCCCGGATCATTGCCGCCAGCGCCAAAGACCTCGATGAAGAAGTCGCTTCCGGACGCCTGCGTGAAGCCCTGTTTTACCAACTGAACGTTCTACCCGTCAGCGTGCCGGCACTGCGCGAACGCCCAGACGACCTGCCCTTGCAAGCGCAAAGCCTGCTGGAGAACTTCGCGCAACGCGATCGCTTGCCGCTTCGGCAACTCAGCCTCGGTGCGCAAACCCGGCTCAAGGCCCATCTTTGGCCGGGCAATCTGCGTGAACTGCGCGGCCTGATGCAGCGACTGTTGGTGCTTGGCGGCGAAACCGAAATCGGCGCGCTGGAACTTGACCACGCGCTCAGTGGGACACGTACCAGTCCGGTGAATCCGGTGGCAGGCAGCGGCCTGCAAATCGACCTCAATCAACCGCTGCGCGAAGCCCGTGACCAGTTTGAGCGCACCTATCTGTTGCACTGGCTGGATGAAAGCGAAGGCAGCGTAGGCAAGCTCGCCAAAGCGGCAGGCATGGAGCGTACTCATTTGTATCGCAAGCTGCGCGATCTGGGGATTGATCTGCGCGGTGCGCGCGACAATTGATTTGACACACTGGTTCAATGCGGGGGAACGACAGTGAAAATCCTGATTCTGGGGGCCGGTCAAGTGGGCTCCTCCGTGGCGGCGGCATTGGCCTCGGAAAACAACGACATCACGGTCGTCGACACCGACGCCGCCAAGCTGAAAGAGCTGTCCGAACGGCTGGACATTCGCACCGTGCAGGGACATGCCTCATTGCCGAGCGTGATGGGACATGCGGGCGCTGAGGATGCCGATCTGGTCATTGCCGTGACCTCCAGCGACGAGGTCAATCTGGTCGCCTGCCGAGTGGCCGATGTGGTGTACCGCACTCCGACCAAAATCGCCCGCCTGCGGGAAACCGAGTACATCACCAATCCAGACATCATTCACAAAGGGCGTACGTCGGTCGATGTCGCGATCAGTCCGGAAGCCCTCGTCTACAAGCACGTGCAACGCTTGATCGAGTATCCCGGTGCCTTGCAGGTGCTGGATTTCGCGGATGGCCGCGCGCAGTTGGTCGCAGTCCGCGCAGTGGCGGCAGGCAAGCTCGTGGGACATGAGATTCGCGAACTGCGTGCCCATCTGCCGACCGGCGTGGACGCGCGGGTGGCGGCCATCTTCCGCAAGAGCAAACCCATTGCGCCACAAGGCAACACGGTCATCGAAGTCGATGACGAAGTCTTCTTTTTGGCCGACCGGCGCAATATCCGCGCCATGATGAGTGAGTTGCGCAGCGTCGAAAAGCCCGTCAAACGGGTATTCATCGCCGGTGGCGGCAACATCGGACGGCATCTCGCCAAGGCGCTCGAATCGCAGTTCAACGTCAAGATTCTGGAACGCTCCAAAGACCGCGCGAAACGCATCGCCGAAGACCTGGTCAACTCCATCGTGCTGGTCGGCGATTGCTCGGATGAAGATTTGCTGCGCGAAGAGAACATCGACCAGACCGACGTGTACTGTTCGCTGACCAATGACGATCAGGCCAACATCCTCTCGGCCATGCTGGCCAAGCGACTGGGCTGCCCCCGCGTGATTGCGCTGATCAATCGCCCCGCCTATGCGGAACTGGTCGAAGGCGGCAGCATCGATATCGCGGTCAGTCCGCAACTGGTGACTCTGAGTGCGTTGCTGACCTACATACGGCAGGGCACCATGGCGCGGGTTCACAGCCTGCGGCGCGGCGCGGCAGAAGCCATCGAGGCCGTTGCCTTGGGCGACCGCCGCAGCTCGAAAGTCATTGGTCGCTCATTGGACGAACTCGAACTGCCTTCGGCGGCAACCATTGGCGGCATCGTGCGCGGCGACAAGCTGTTGATTGCCCATCATGACCTGATCATCGAACCCAATGATCACGTCATCATCTTCGTTATGGACAAGGCGCAGTTGCCACAAGTCGAAGCCTTGTTCCGCACCGCCGCAACCTGGATCTGAGCCATGCGATTTCAGGCCATTCTGCGTATTCTCGGTGCCATTCTTGGCTTCTCATCGATGATGTCGCTGCCGGCCCTGTTGGTCGCGGTGGCCTTTGATGAATGGGATGTTGCCGACGCATTTCTGGAGAGCTTTCTGGTGCCCGCCATAGTTGGCTTGGCGATGTGGTTTCCGTTCCGCAAGGTGCGTTACGAACTGCGCTTGCGCGATGGCTTTCTGATCGTCACCGGCATCTGGCTGCTGGCCAGCGCGGTGACGGCGATGCCATTCATGCTGGCACCGCCGTATCTCAGTTTCACCGACGCCTTCTTCGAGTCCTCCTCCGGGCTGACAACCACCGGTGCGACTGTCATCGTCGGCTTGGATTCACTACCCAAGAGCGTGCTGTTCTTTCGCCAGTCGCTGAATTTTTACGGTGGCATGGGCATCGTCATCTTGGCGATTGCCATTTTGCCGATGCTGCGCGTTGGCGGTATGCAGTTGTTCCGCGCCGAAAGCACCGGCCCGGTCAAGGACGCCAAGCTGACACCGCGTATCGCGGAGACTGCGAAGGCGCTGTGGTTGGTCTACGCCGGACTGGTGGCTGCCTGCACCGTGGGTTACTGGCTCGGTGGCATGAGCTTCTTTGATGCGCTGAGTCACGCTCTGGCTACGATCGCCACCGGTGGCTTTTCGACCCACGATGCCAGTTTCGCGCATTGGGATAGTTCGCTGATCGACAGCATCGCCATCGTGTTCATGACCTTGGGCGGCATGAACTTCGGCTTGCATTTCATTGCCTGGCGACGCGCCAGCACCGCTGCCTACCAGCATGATTCGGAGTTGAAAAGCTATCTACGCATTTTGGCCGGTGTCAGTCTGTTGATAGGCGTCACACTGTGGTTTTCCGGGACCTTCGAGAGCTTTCCGCAAGCCATGCGCCACGCAACCTTTCAGACCGTCTCCAACATGACCACCACGGGATTCACCACGACGGGCTTTGTGGCTTGGCCAAGCTTCATCCCCTTGGCTTTGATCATGATCGGTTTCGTCGGCGGAAGCTCAGGCAGCACTTCGGGCGGCATGAAGGTCGCGCGCGTGATCATGGCGGTGCGTCAAGGCACGCGCGAGGTCAAACAACTCGTGCATCCGCATGGTCAATTCCTGGTCAAGATGGGTGGGCGGCGTGTATCGGAGAGCATCGTGCTGTCGGTTGGCGGGTTCTGCACCCTGTACGTGCTCAGCTTTGTCGTGGTGACACTGGCTTTGGCAACCACCGGCGCTGATCCGGTCACCGCATTTGCCGCTGCTGCAACGACCTTGAACAACATGGGTCCAGGGCTGGGCGAAGTCGCGATGAACTTTCAGAGTCTGAATGACGCCGGGGTATGGATCAGTGCGTTTGCCATGATCATCGGACGACTGGAGGTTTTTACCGTGCTGGTATTGCTGACTCCCGCGTTCTGGCGCGAATGAGGCGGTTGCCTCATAGATGCCCGTGGTAGCGGTGCGGCTCGCCAGGCGGACTGATACTGAAGCGCTTGTAGCCCCATTGGTATTGCGTCATCGCACGCCGCACACAGGCCTCAACCCCGCGGTTCAACGCAGCGATGGCCTCAGCTGAGTCCGCCTCGCGCAGCCCCGGATCGGCCGGCAGAAACACGATCTTGAACCCTTGCGCATGCGGCAAGCGTTGCGCCCAGGCAAACACCACGGTCGCCTCACTACGTTGCAAAAGGCGCGTCAGCAGACTCATGGTCAATGCAGGAATGCCGAAAAACGGCGCAAACTCACCGTCACCCTGCTTGGGCTGCTGGTCGGGCAGAATGCCCAGCATGCCGCCAGCGAGCAAGGTTCTGAACAGGCTTCGCACACCGGCTGCTTCTGCGCGCACTTGCGCGACACCGGGATGGTTTCGACCGCGCTGGATGACACGCTCCATGAACGCTTGACGCGGCGCCCGGTAAACCACCGAAATCGGTGCTCGGCTTGCGAGGTACTGGCTGAGCAACTCCCAGTTACCCAGGTGCGGCGCAGCCACAATGACGCCCTTTCCGCGCGCCAACGCCTGGTCCAGCAGCGCGGCGTTTTCGACCTCGCGGATGAGCTCTAGGCCATCCTGCAGCGGATGCGACCAGAAGCGACAGGTCTCGAACAACAGGCAACCGGTTTCGCGCAACGTCTCACGCGCCAGAACATCGCGTTGCGCTGCGTTCAACTCCGGCACACAGAGTGCCAGATTGCGCAAGGCCACACGCCATTCACGCCCGCGCAGCAGGCGCATCGCATCTCCCAGCCAGCGTCCCAATCGATGCTGCAGACGCAGCGGCAAGCGACCCACAGACCAAAGCAGTGCATAGACGATATGTGCGGCCAATTGTTCGATCTGGACTTTCATGCTGGCAGTGTAAGCGAGCCTGCCCGCGCTACCATCCCTCATGAGGCAAGCAGCGAGGACGCCAACTGATGATTGCTCTGATCCAACGTGTCGCCCACGCCCGAGTCGAGGTGGGCCCGCGCTGCACCGGCGCCATCGACGCTGGCTTGCTCGCGCTGATCGGCATACAGCCTGGCGATGACGCGCCACAGCGCAAACGAATGCTGGCGCTATTGTTGGGATATCGGATCTTCGAGGACGACTGCGGCCGGATGAATCGCAGCCTTCAGGACGTGCAAGGCGGGCTGCTGCTTGTGCCGCAATTCACCCTGGCAGCCGATACGCGCAGCGGGCTGCGACCCAGCTTCTCCAGCGCCGCGCCGCCCGAGCTGGGTCGGGCTCAGTTCGAGCTGTTGCTGACAGAGGCGCGTGCAGGCTATCCGATCGTGGCCAGTGGCGAGTTCGGCGCGCACATGCGGGTTTCCTTGCTGAATGACGGTCCAGTGACTTTCTGGTTGCAAAGTTGACCATCGCCTGAGCGGGCCTGCCGACTTTTCCCGTATTGCCCTCAGTAGCGCGAATAAACATGTTTTACAACAGTGACATAGCGGCATTCAGCCGCGAGGCGTATACTGTCGCGTTCTTTCAACCCTCAACGCATTCAGGCGCAGCATGGCGATTGATAAAACCGAGCAGCAGTCCGAGATCAAACAGCTCATCCAGAAGGGCCGCGAGCAGGGCTACCTGACGTACTCCGAGGTCAATGATCTGTTGCCGGACGACGTGGTCGACTCCGAGCAGATTGAAGTCATCATCGGCATGATCAACGACATGGGCATCACGGTGCATGAAGTTGCGCCAGATGCCGAGACCTTGCTTTTGACGGAAGGCTCGCGCGGTACGGATGACGAAACCGCCACGGAAGAAGCCGTGGCCGCACTGACGTCGCTGGAGTCCGAAGCCGGGCGAACGACTGACCCCGTGCGGATGTACATGCGCGAGATGGGCACGGTCGAGTTGCTCACGCGCGAAGGCGAAATCGCCATCGCCAAGCGCATCGAGGAAGGGCTGACCCAGGTCCAGGGGGCATTGGCGAGCTTCCCTTGGTCCATCCAGATGATGCTGGAAGACTACGATTTGCACCTTGAGGGCAAGAAGCGCCTCAACGAAATCGTGGTGGGCTTTCTTGATCAACTGGACGTCGAACCCGAACCCGTGGTGGCCGAAGTCGACGACAGTGAGGTCGAAGACGAAGAAGACGATGTCGAAGCCGCCGACGAAGATGCCAGTCCTGTCGATACTGGACCCGATCCGGTCGAAGTGGCTGCGCGCATGGATGCCATGCGCGGGCTGTTTGGCAAGTTTCAGAAGGCCCATGCAAAAAGTGGCCCTGCGGACAAGAAAGTCCTGAAATTACGCGAGGAAATGGCGGAGATCTTCCTGACTCTCAAGCTTCCGCTTGGGTTGATGGATAACTTGACTCGCAAGTTGCGTGAAGTGGTCGCCGAGATGCGACATCACGAACGGTTGATCATGGATCTGGCGACCCGCGTCGGCAAAATGCCACGCAAAGATTTCATCCGAACTTTCCCGGGCGCCGAGACCGACCTGAACTGGGCGGATGAAGTCATTCGTCGAAAGCAGAAGTGGTCCTCCTCGATGAAGGATGCCAAGGACGCCATTCTTGCCGAACAGCATGGCCTGATCGCGATGGAATCGACCTTGACGCTGTCGCTGGCCGACATCAAGGAAATCAATCGCACCATGGCGATTGGTGAAGCCAAGGCGCGCAAAGCCAAGAAGGAAATGGTCGAGGCCAACCTGCGCCTGGTGATCTCGATTGCCAAGAAGTACACCAACCGCGGGCTGCAGTTCCTCGATCTCATTCAGGAAGGCAACATCGGTTTGATGAAGGCAGTCGACAAGTTCGAATACCGTCGCGGTTACAAGTTCTCGACCTATGCCACGTGGTGGATTCGTCAGGCCATCACCCGTTCGATTGCCGATCAGGCGCGCACCATCCGCATTCCGGTGCACATGATCGAGACCATCAACAAGCTGAATCGCATTTCCCGTCAGATGCTGCAGGAGATGGGCCGCGAGGCCACGCCGGAAGAACTGGCGGTCAAGATGGAAATGCCGGAAGACAAGATTCGCAAGGTCTTGAAGATTGCCAAAGAGCCGATCTCGATGGAAACGCCGATTGGCGACGATGAGGACAGCCATCTGGGTGACTTCATTGAAGACACCAGCATCGAGTCGCCAATGGAAAATGCCACGGTGACCGGTTTGATGGAAACCGTCCGCGACGTGTTGGCCGGCCTAACCCCGAGGGAAGCGAAAGTCCTACGCATGCGTTTCGGCATCGATATGAACACCGATCACACGCTGGAAGAAGTCGGCAAGCAATTCGACGTCACCCGCGAACGCATTCGCCAGATCGAAGCCAAAGCATTGCGCAAACTGCGTCACCCAAGCCGTTCGGAACAGCTGCGCAGCTTCCTCGATATCGACTGAGTCAGCGTTCTGCCCACCCTCGACAACGGCCCGCAAGCGGGCCGTTGTCGTATTGGCGCAGCGCACACTGCAAGCCGCCAAAGGCACATCCGTGGATAGATCGAATGCGCTATCTTGCCGGCACTTGGGGAAGGGGAAGCACCGTCGATGAAACGTATCCACACGATCGCAGCATGGTCTGCTTGCTGCGCACTGCTGGCTGCCTGCCAGCACGCGCCGCGCCATAACGCACCCGACGTCGCACCGCAGTACACGCCCTCACCAGGTGAATCACGCCTGCTGCAACTGTCCTACCCGACAGGTCGATTTGAACCGCGATGGCTGGTGGATTCAGCTCGACAAGCGCACGCCGTTCGCGGTGGATTGCCCTTGGGAAGCGGCTCTGCAACGCGCGGACGCCACACGCCAGGGCTGCTCGCTCTGGATCCAAACCAATTCACCGCGCTCGGCCCCATGCCCTTGAATCCGGGTAGTGAGGCTGCCTCCGGCCGCACCAACGTCGTTGTGGTGGATCCCGTCGATCCCACAGTTGCGTATGCGGGGTCGGATGGCGGCGGTGTCTGGCGTACGCGCAACTGCTGCTCCGCCAGCACCACATGGGAAGTTGTCACCGACTTCCCGGAAATCGCCAGCATGGCCATCGGCGATATCGCGCTCGACCCGAACGACCACAACACGGTCTACGCGGGCACCGGCGATCTGCGTTACGGCTCGTTTTCGTTCGGCGCTGCAGGGTTGCTGAAGAGCAGCAATGGCGGCGATAGCTGGACAATTCTTGGGGCCGACGTGTTCAACCCCTTTTACGGCCCATCGGCAGGCGGATTTCCGCAATATCAGGCGATCGGGAAAGTCGTGGTCGATCCGCGCAATTCGCAGAATCTGATCGTCGGCACCAAGACCGGCATTTTCCTGTCCTACGATGCGGGCGCGAACTGGACGGGTCCCTGTCTCACCAATCCCCACAGCGCGCAAAGGCAGGACACCACCGGTTTGATTGCAGTCGCCAATCCGGACAACCAGAGCACCCGCCTGTATGCCGCCATTGGAACGCGCGGCTCAGCAACGCCTGTGCAACCGGATCTGGGAAACAACGGTGCGAATGGCGTCTATCGGGCCACCCTGCCAAGCAATGGCTGTCCGCTGAATTGGACCTTGCTGGCCAACGGCTGGCCAGCCAATACCGGCAACGGTGTTGCAGGTGCCACCACCATCGGACGCCTGGAAATTGCCATGGCGCCGACCGACAACCAGATTCTGTATGCCATGGCGGGCAATTCCGCATCGCTGGGGTCGGGCGTGATCGGCGTCTGGAAGACCATCAACGGTGGCGATACATGGACCCAAGTGGCGACACCCTCTGCCGTTTCTGACAATGGCTGTCCCAATGCAGCCTCTGGTGGTGCCCAGATGTGGTACGACGCGGGTCTGACCGTGAGTCCGACTGACGCCAACACCGTGCTGCTCAGTGGCGTCGACTTGTATCGATCCACCAATGGCGGGGCCAACTTCACCGATGTCACTTGCGGCTACTCCAGCGCGACCGTGTACAACGTGCATGTCGACCATCATGCGCGCGCCTACGTCGGCAACGATCCGACTCGCTTACTGCTCGGCAGCGATGGCGGCGTCTGGTATTCGTCCAATGCCACGGCGACAAGCCCGAGCTTTATCCCGTTGAACAACACGATCAATACAATCGAGTTCTACTCGGGTGATATCACTGCAGACTTCGCCAACTCGGCGACGCCCGGTGCCAGCGGCGGTGCGCAAGACAACGGATCGAATACCGTCCAGTGGGCCGGATCACCATCAGTGAGTGCCTGGGTTACACGACTTGGGGGTGACGGGATCTACACCCGTATCGATCCGATCATCCGTAGCGGCGGCGGCCAGCGCTGGTACTACTCCAGCCAGAACGGCAATCTGGTGGTGGCGCAAAACGGCCCCGGTGGCTCAATCGTGGGAGCTGCCGCACCGAGCAGTTGGGGCGGCGATACGCTCAGCTTCGTCATGCCCGTCGAGTTGTACAAGTACGGCGCCCTTGATGCCCCGAACAGTGGCTGCACTACCAGCGGTGGTTGCACCCGTTTGCTGGGCGGCACCAACCGGGTGTGGGAGACCATTCAAGCTGGCGTGCCGACATCGAGCTGGTACGCCAACAGCCCCAATCTCACCAAGGGCACACTCGCTGCCCGCTCCTTCATCAACCAACTGTCGCATGCCGTATCCAATCCCTCGGTCGCCATTGCTGGTACCAATGATGGCAATGTCTGGATCGGTTACGGCTTGGGTCAGGGCGTGGCGAATACGGCCACGTGGGTAAATCTGACCGACAGCAACAGCCTGCTGCCCAACCGGCCGATCATGGACGTCGCGACAGCACCCGACACACCGTGGCAGGGCTATGCCGCGGTCGGCGGCTTCACCGCCAATACACCTACGACTCCGGGTCATCTGTTTCAGGTGACCTGCACTGCCAACTGCGCGAGTTTTGTCTGGATCGACAAGTCGGGCAATCTGCCCGATATCCCAGCCAACAGCGTGATCGTCAACCCGCATATCCCGAGCCAGGTCTTTGTCGGTACTGATTGGGGCCTTTACTACACCGACGACATCGACGCGAATCCGGTGGTCTGGCAACGTCACGAGGGGCTGCCGCATGTCATGGTGTGGGACATGGCCATCGATCGCGGCTTCACCACGCTTGCGGTGTTCACGCGCTCACGCGGAGCGTGGGCATGGCCACTGCCGACCGAACCGGCCAATCCCGACCTGTTGTTCCGCAACGGTTTTGAAAACGATTTGTGATTCGGCGGCGTGCGGGCGCCACACGGCGCCTGCACGCAGACCTCTGCTCAGCGCTGCCCGCCCACAATGACTACGTCGGCAGGGCGCGCCGCGAACAGTCCATTGCATACCACGCCAACGATCTGGTTGATCTCGCGCTCCAGACTCACCGGATCAATGATGCGCAGATTGTGGACATCCAGAATCCAGTTGCCGTTGTCAGTGATGACGCCCTCGCGCCAGACAGGCTGACCGCCCAAACCCAACAGCTTGCGGGCAACGTGACTGCGCGCCATCGGGATGACTTCAACCGGCAGAGGAAACGCGCCAAGGATGTCCACCTGCTTGCTCGGATCGATCATGCAGATGAACTGCCGACTGGCGGCAGCGATGATTTTCTCACGTGTCAGCGCGGCGCCGCCGCCCTTGATCAAACGCTTGTGTGGGTCGCATTCGTCGGCACCATCGATGTAAACATCCAAGGGTCCTGCACTATTGAGATCCAGCACATCGATACCGAGCGCCTTGAGCTGCTGAGTGCTTTGCTCGGAACTCGACACCGCACCCTGGATGCGATCACGCATGCGACCGAGTCCTTCGATGAAAAACCTCACCGTGGAACCGGTTCCCACGCCAATGACACTGCCCGCTTCGACATAGGCCAGCGCGCGTTCAGCGGCATCGCGTTTGTTGGCGTCCTGATTCATGTCTTCGCTCCCAGATGATTTTCCAATTGCAGAATGTACTGCCACTGCGGCGCCGAAACCGGCAGGATTGACAGCCGGTTGCCGCGCCGCAACAGCGCGAAATCGCCTAGCGCATCGGCGTGCTGTTTCAGCTCATCCAGCGAGATCGTCCGGCGCAGCACGCGTTTGAAACCCACCTCTCGCAACAACCACCGCGGTGCGTCAGGCGCACTCTTGGCGTCAAAGTAGTCGCTCTGCCGATCAAACTGCGAGGGATCGGGCAGAGCCTCGCTGACGATCTCGGCAATTCCGACGATGCCGGGGATCGGGCAGTTGGAGTGATAGAACAACACACCGTCGCCGATCTGCATGTCGTCACGCAGAAAGTTGCGTGCCTGATAGTTACGTACACCGTTCCATGGCTCGCGGCCACGCCGCTGCAACTGCTGGATGGAAAACTCCTCCGGCTCGGACTTCATCAACCAATAGCGCACGGGGCAACCTCAATCACGCCAACAACGCATCGATCAACGCCTTTTGACTGCGCGCCTGACGGAATCGCTTCAAGCGCTCAGCGCGCACGATGCCGAGCAGATCGTCCAAGGCACGTTCGAACACATCATTGACCAACAGATAGTCGAAATCCTCGAGGTGCGCGATCTCGGTGCGCGAGTCAGCCAAACGTCGTTGGATCACGTCTTCCGCATCTTGACCACGTCCGCGCAATCGGCGCTCCAATTCCACCCGCGACGGCGGAAGGATGAACATGCTCACGCAGTCCGGCACCAGCGCCCGCACCTGCCGCGCGCCTTGGTAGTCGATCTCCAGCAACACATCACGACCTTCCGCCAATGGGCGTTCAACGGTATGTCGCGCGGTGCCCTTGAGATCACCGTGCACCACCGCGTGCTCGAAAAACTCGCCACGTCCGATCATTGCCTCAAACTCGTCGCGACTGACGAAGTGGTAGTGCGAACCCTCGAATTCGCCTGGTCGCGGCGCGCGTGAGGTGTAGGAAATCGACAACTGGATCGATGCTTCACGCGCCAGCAGCGCGTTGACCAGACTGGATTTACCCGCACCCGAGGGCGCGGCAACGATGAAAAGGCATCCGCTCATTCGATGTTCTGCACCTGTTCGCGCAACTGTTCGATCAGCACTTTCAATTCGACGGCGGCCTGAGTCGTGCGCTGATCCACCGACTTCGATCCTAGTGTGTTGGCCTCGCGGTTGAACTCCTGCATCAAGAAATCCATGCGCCGACCGACCGCCTCTTTCAAACCCAGAATACGCCGTGCTTCATCCACATGGGCGGCCAACCGATCGAGTTCCTCATCGACATCGATCTTCTGCAGTGACAGCACGATTTCCTGCTCCAGACGGCCCGGCTCCAGCGGCTGCTTGAGATCGGCCAAGCGGTTGTCCAATTTGCTGCGCAGTGCGACACGAATCTCTGGCAGCCATTGCCGTACCTGCAAAGTGATGGCAGCGATGGCGTCCAAACGCTCACGCATGGCGGTCGCAGTCGCTGCCCCCTCGCGCTCGCGACCGGCGCTGAATTCGCGCATCACGTCATCGACCAGCGCCAGCGCCTCACGCTGCAATCCCGCCAGATCGACTTCTTTTTGCTCCAACACGCCGGGGTAGCGCAACAGTTCGGTGAAATGGACCTGCAACTGCGGAAACCGCGCGTCGCACTCCTGCGCCAGATTCGCCAACTGGTCGAGCAGCGGCAGATTCACCACCAGGGCCTCGGCAGGTCCCGTGGCATTGCGCAAACGCAGGCTGACATCCACTTTGCCACGCGACAGGCGCTGCGCCAGACGCTCACGCAACGCAGGTTCGATGGATCGCAACTCCTCCGGCAAGCGAAAGCTGGGCTCGAGATAGCGGTGATTGACCGCACGCACTTCACAGGACAACGCGCCCCACTCGGTGGCACGCTCAGCAGAGGCGAAGGCGGTCATGCTGCGAATCATGCGAATCATCCAAGTGCCAGGGGAGGTGAATGGTAAACTGCCCCGCCACGATTGACGAACGGCCCTCATGCCCACGATCCAACGCCCCAGTGGCCGCGCTGCCGATGCACTGCGCGAACTCCGCATCGAAACCGACTTCACCCGCTATGCCGAAGGCTCGGTATTGATCAGCGTGGGCAACACCCGCGTGCTCTGCAATGCCAGCGTGGAGAACCGGGTGCCGGGGTTTCTGCGCGGCAAGGGCGAAGGCTGGGTCACTGCCGAATACTCCATGCTGCCGCGCGCCACCAAGGAACGTACCCAGCGCGAGTCTTCGAATGGCAAAGTCGGTGGCCGCACGCATGAAATCCAACGCCTGATCGGCCGCTCCCTGCGTGCCTGCATTGATCGCAGCGCGCTGGGCGAGCGCACCATCACGCTCGACTGCGATGTGCTCCAGGCGGACGGTGGCACGCGTTGCGCCTCGATCACGGGCGCCTATGTCGCGCTTGGATTGGCGGTACGCAGATTGCTCAAGCGCGGCGACCTGAGCCGTGATCCACTGTTCGGCGCAGTGGCGGCCGTTTCAGTCGGCATCTATCAGGGATTGCCGGTCCTCGATCTCGACTACATCGAAGACTCTGGCTGCGATACCGACATGAACGTGGTGATGAACGATGGCGGTGGCTTCATCGAGGTGCAGGGCACAGCCGAAGGACATGCCTTCCGGCGCGATGAAATGAACGTGTTGCTCGACCTCGCCAGCAAAGGCATCGGCGAGCTGATCGCTGCACAACGGCAGGTGCTGGATGCCGCCTGAGTTCACACGTCTGGTCCTGGCCAGTGGCAATGCGGGCAAGCTGGCAGAGTTGCGCGCGTTGCTGGCGGACTCCGGCATCGAATTGATCGCCAGTCACGACCTCGGCATAGCAGACCCCGAAGAAACCGGACGGACCTTCGTCGAGAATGCCTTGATCAAGGCCCGCAACGCCGCCGCACACTCCGGCCTTCCGGCGCTGGCCGATGATTCGGGTTTGTGCATCGACGCGCTGAACGGCGCTCCGGGTTTGATCTCGGCGCACTACGCGGGCGAGCATGGCAATCACAGCGCCAATATCGCGCGGGTATTGCATGAGTTGCGCGCGGTCGAGGAATCGGCTCGATCGGCCTACTTCATCAGTGTGCTGGCCCTGCTCCGGCATGCCGATGACCCGGCACCACTCCTGGCGGAAGGCCGATGGCATGGTCGCATTCTGCCGTCGCCGCGCGGATCGGACGGATTTGGCTACGACCCGATCTTTCTGGACCCATCGCAAGGACTGAGTGCCGCCGAGCTTCCCGCTGCCGAAAAGAACCGCGTCAGCCATCGCGGGCAGGCATTGCGCGTATTGCGCCAGCTATTGCACGGTTTGCCGCGCTTGTCCTGACGGCCAGTCGGGAAGGTGTGTTTCCGCGCTTTCTCGACGTCGCGAGTCCGGACTGGTGCCGGACTCTCTCCCGACGATTGCAACGCAGAAGCGATCCAATCGCGTGCACTACCTCTTGGGTGCGCATCGCTGGGGTCTGGCAACACCCACCCAAACGGCCTCGACACACGCTTAACGTCACCTTGCGGTATAAGTGCGTAGCACCTTTTGTCCCCGTCGGAGTCGATCCATGAATACTCACCCTCTTCCACCTCAGGTGCCCGTTGCGCTGCCCATCGCAGTCAACACCACACTGGTGCGCAATACGTTTGTGCTGCTGAGCTTGGTGCTGGGCGCTGGCGCCGTTGGTGCGGGCCTTGGCATCGGCCTCAATCTACCCTTGGGCATCGGCATGTGGCTGGTGTTCATGGTCGTATTCATCGGTGGCCCGTTCCTCATTGGCCGCATCGGTAATGGGCAAGCCGCCATTGGCGCGACGTTCGCTTGGGCATTTGCAGTTGGCCTGCTCTTCAGCCCTTTGCTAAACGCCTACCTGAGCTTCCCGGGCGGTGATCGCATCGTGCTGAACGCGTTGGCGACAACCGCCGTGTTGTTCACCGCGCTCGCAGGCTATGCGGTGATATCGCGCAAAAATTTCAGCTTCATGGGCGGCTTTCTGGTAGCCGGGTCAATCGTGCTGCTGATCGGCATCGTGGCAAACATCTTCCTGCATATCCCGATGTTGTCGCTCGTCATCTCCGGTGCAGCAGTGTTATTGATGTCCGGCTTTATTCTGTTTGACACCAGTCGTTTGATCCATGAGCCGAACGCCAATCCGATCATGATCACGGTCGAATTGTTCTCCAGCATCGTGGTGCTATTTTCGCACCTGCTGAATCTGTTCAACATGCTGAGCGGCGATGACTGAATCGCTAGACCATTCCGAAAACAAAAAAGCCGGACGCTCAAGCGCCCGGCTTTTTTGTTCAGATCGCCAAACACATCGCTCAGCGACGCGGCTCATAGACCGCCGCATGAATACACGCCAGCAGGTTGGCAATCCAGCCGCCGGTCGTGAGCGTCACCAACCACAATGCACCACCCAGCACGAACCAGAACAAGGCCCAGATGAAACGGCCCTGCACCAATTGGCCGAGACCGGGGATGAACAGACTGCACAAGGCAGCGATGACATTGCCAGACGAACCTTGGCCTGCGCTCATGATCGACTCCTGAAAACACTTTCCGGCTGACTACCGTGGCGATACTGACGCGCACAAACAGCAAGTGTGACCTTACTGCTCCCCACTGACTTGAGCCGCCGCGACACTGGGCTTCAAGTAGCGATCCAGAAACGCCAGCATCGCACCATAGCCATTTATTTGATTGGCCTTCTTGGTAAATCCATGCCCCTCATCCGGGAACACGATGTACTCCACCGGGACGCCATTGGCACGCACGGCCGCAACGATTTCATCACTTTCCACCTGCAGGACGCGAGGATCATTGGCCCCCTGAAGAACCATCAATGGCTTGCGGATCTTCGCCGCATGGAAAACAGGCGAGATTTCCATCAAGTAGTCCCGTTGTGTTTCGGGATTGCCAATTTCCTGATAGAGCGCATCACGCGCCGCGCTCCACCAAGGTGGAATGCTCTCCAACGTGCGAATCCAATTTGATACGCCGAAAATGTCGATGCCGACCTGGAACTCGTCTGGATGGTAGGTCAGGGCAGCCAAAACCATGTAGCCACCATAACTACCACCTGCGATACCAATGCGGTCCGGATCGACATAGTCGAGACTCTGCAAATACTTGCGTGCCTCCAAGGTGTCCCACAGCGGCTCACGGCCGTGTTTGAGATCGTCAGCCGCTAGAAAACTGCGTCCATAGCCGCTGCTACCGCGATTGTTGATGCCGAGCACGACATACCCGTGGTTGACGAGGTACTGAACCATCGCATTGAACGCCACGGTGGTTTGCCCACCTGGTCCGCCGTGCACCCAAATCAACGCAGGATGCCTGTTGTTTGCAGAAGCCGCTTGAGGCTTCCAGAGCACATTCGGAATAGTGAGCCCATCAAAACTCTTGAAACGAACGATTGCAGCGTCGACGAGATCCGCCGGATTGATCTTTGGACTGAGCGACTGGGTCAGCCGAACGGGGGCTTGCGATCCCAGTGTGTGCACGTAGATATCGTTCGGCTGACGGTCGCCATTCAACAGAAATACGACACGCTGCTCACGTGCAGAAAATCGAATGCCCCGCACTTCGCCGGCCGGCAGCTCCGGCAAGGCAAGCTCACGCCCTTCCACACCATCGAAAATACGCGTTACCTGTCGTGCATCCGCATTGATGACGTTGACACGATAGCGACCAGTGGGGCTGGAGGTACTGCTGACAACATCCCAAGACTCCACCAATACGTCGGTATGCTCCTCGCGCAGCACATCGTAGCTGCGCAAGCGCATGAACTCAGCACGCTCATTGCTGGTGTAGAAAAGCGTCGCACTGTCCACACTGAACTCCTGCGCCTGAAACTGCGCCGGCCCTTCATGGCGTGAGATAGGACTCAAGGTCGCGGTGTCTGCATCCCACAAATGCAGCTCGGCATTGATGCTGCTGATGACCTGTTTGAGCACCACGTAGCGGCCATTCGGTGATACCACCGACAATTCGAACCCGGTATCGTTTTGAAAGACCAGATCGCGCTGATAGTCATGGGTGCGATAGCGATACAGATCAAACCAACGGGGATCGCGCTCGTTGGTCGCCACATAGAAAGATTTACGGTTACCGGAAAACCCCATGAACCGAGCCTTCAGAGACTCGCCCGGTGTGAGATCACGTTCGACGCCTTGATTGTCAATCAGGAACAAATGATTGCGCTCATCACCGCCTCGATCGCGCGTAAACAAGACCCGGTCATCTTCGGGGAACCACTCCACCGCATAGGCGTTGTCCGTCACCGAGTGCGTCAGCGGGGTCCACTCCCCACCGTCGACGGGCATGCTGTAGACATTCCAGACACCGTCGCGATTGGCGGAAAACATAACCTTCGATTCGTCTGCCGACAGGCTGACGTGATTGATCGATAGCGTCTCGATGAAGTCTTCGATGGGGTAGGTTTTTGTCGCACTGCCCGCAACCGACAATGCGGCGTTGGACTCCGCTTGCGACCCTGCCTGTTCACCGCAAGCGATCAGGCTGAGCACCAAGGGCAATCCGATAAAACGCAACACATGCATGGCGACCTCCAACGTCGATCTGATCTGCCGTGAATACCGTGCGGGTGTTCACGAAGCAGCTGAATGTAGCAAGTGCACTGCGCCGCGTGCGCATCTGCCGCAGCGACCGTGGACTTCATCCGCACTTTACTGGACGATTCGACCTGCATGCCACGCTCAAGCCCGCCCATCCGGCCATCGCGCCCGAGCCAATCACCGCTTCCAGCGCCGCGTTTTTCCAACGCATGGTGGCGAGAACGGCTGCCGCACTATGCCCGCCTGATTCGTGCCGACAAACCGATCGGCACCCTGTTGTTACTCTGGCCGACCTTGTGGGGCTTGTGGATCGCGGCCGAGGGAATGCCGCCGGTCGGCATCCTGCTGATCTTCGTCGCGGGTGTCTGGCTGACACGTTCTGCGGGCTGCGTGATCAATGACTACGCGGATCGATGGCTGGATGGTCACGTGGAACGCACCAAGCAACGCCCACTGGTTGCCGGTCAGGTCAGCACGCGCGAAGCACTCGCGCTGTTTGCCACACTTATGGTGATCGCCTTCCTGTTGGTCCTGTTGACCAATCGACTGACCGTGCTGCTGTCGCTGGTCGGTATCGTTTTGGCGACAACCTACCCTTTTCTCAAACGATACACGTGGTTTCCGCAGGTCTATCTGGGCATCGCGTTCGGCTGGTCGATCCCGATGGGCTTCGCCGCCGTGACTGGCGACGTACCTCCGATGGCCTGGCTGCTGTTCGTGGCCAACGTGCTGTGGTCGACCGCTTACGACACTTGGTACGCGATGGTGGATCGCGAAGATGACATTCGCATGGGTTCGCGGTCGACGGCCATCCTGTTTGGCGATATCGACCTGATCGCCATTGGCGTCCTGCAGTGCGGATTCCTGCTGGCACTGATCATGGTGGGGCAACGTGCAGCGCTTGGCATCGCTTGGTTCGGTGGGCTGGGCGTCGCCGCGATGCTCATCGCTTGGCAGTTCTGGACCGCACGCGACCGCGCCCGTGGCCATTGCTTCCGCGCCTTCCTGCATAACAACTGGGTTGGGATGGTGATTTTTGTTGGCCTCGCCCTTGAGTCCATGACATCGTGATATGCCTTTGGGCAACAAGATGTGCACCAAGGGATTTCTCTACTTTTCGATTCCATGCAAGGCTGTCGCATGTTGTCCAAAACCCTCGTCATCGCGTCACTGCTCGCGCTGCTCAGCACTCTCAGCCACGCCGAAGACAGCGGGCGCTTTCTGGTGGTGGAACCGGAAGTCCAATCCAGCGCCCTGCGCAGCTACGCCAATCGCCTGCAATCCAGCGGCGTCCTGCAGGCGGTGACCCGCAGTCTCAATCAACGCTGGATGTTGCCGACTGATATACGCATCCGCCTGACCGAATGCGATGAATCGAATGCCTACTACGATGCCGAGCAACGCGAAGTGCAGATGTGCATCGAGTTGGTCGAAGATATGGCCAGCACACTGGATGGGCAGTTCGAAGAGGAATCCTTCGAGGCGGATGCCTTGTCGGGCGCCTTTGTCGGCATGCTGCTGCATGAAGTCGGTCACGCGCTGGTCGACGTCCTGGAGATCCCCATCACCGGACGCGAGGAAGACGCGGTCGATCAACTGTCGGCCTGGATCCTGATCGAGTCCGGCGAGGCCGATGCCGTGCTCGGCGCTGCCGCCACCTATTACGGCGACGACAACGGCGTGGGTGCGGAAGATTTTGCCGACGAGCACTCCCTCAACTCGCAGCGCTACTTCAACATGGTGTGTTGGGTGTATGGCAGTGATGCCGACAATCGTCAGGACCTGATCGACACCTGGGAACTACCGCAAGCCCGCGCCGAACAATGCGCCGACGAATACGCCCTTCTCAAGCGCAGTTGGAACCGCCTGCTTCGCGGCCACATGCGCACGACCACAGCGCAGAATCTGGCCATC
Source organism: Lysobacterales bacterium (assembly GCA_016718605.1). Taxonomy (GTDB): domain Bacteria; phylum Pseudomonadota; class Gammaproteobacteria; order Xanthomonadales; family Xanthomonadaceae; genus Aquimonas. The sequence continues at coordinate 1,077,121 of JADKCY010000002.1, forward strand.
AACGCCCCACACCTTCCACTGCCGCACACATCCACAGCAGCCGATGATCGAAGCGCGCCCAAACCGCGTCATGACGACAATGGACAGTAACGCACTTACACCCACGGCCTCGGTGAACTGGTCAAGGTGCGCGACGGCAACGACGATGCCGACACCACTGAGTCGCGCCAACGCGTCGGACGTAATGATCGGAACAGTCAGGACTGAGGGCGTGCGGCCGCGCGGAGTTTGAAGTCTTCCGCCATCCTCAGGCGTGGGTCAGGTACCAGCGCCAGTCCTGCTCGCCGACTTCGCTGACGAACTGTCCGAACTCGGCCCATTTGATGGCGAGGTAGACGCGCAGGAAGTCTGCGCCGAGCGCCTCCTGCGCCCAGCTCGATTGCTCCAGCGCACGCAATGCGGACAGCCAATCGGTGCTGACCCGCTCGCTGGACCGCTCATTGGCCAGATCGTAGCCGTTGCCGACGATGGCGGGACCGGGATCGATCTGCTCGCGGATGCCGCGTTGCATACCGGCGAGGATGGCGGCAGCGGCTAGATACGGATTGGCATCTGCACCGCAGATGCGATGCTCGACATGCCGACTGCGTGCGGGTCCGCCAGGCACCCGGAACGACACCGTGCGGTTGTTGACGCCCCAGGTCTTCGACAGCGGCGCGTAGCTATTGGCCTGAAAACGCCGATAGGAATTCGCGTGCGGGCAGAAGATCGCCTGCACCTCGTGCAGAGTGGCCATCATGCCGCCAATGGCGTGGCGCAGCAGCGGTGTACCTTCGGGGTCTTCCGCGGCGAACAGATTGTTGCCCGCCGCATCAGCCAGACTGACGTGCATGTGCAATCCACTGCCCGCCAGGTCGGCAAACGGCTTGGCCATGAAGCAGGCTTGCAGCCCGTGCCTCGCGGCCACACCCTTGACGACGCGCTTGTAGCGCAGCCCCTCGTCCACCGCCTGCAAGGCATCGGCCCGATGTTCCAGGGTCAGTTCCAGTTGTCCCGGCGCGTATTCCGAGATCGCCGTGCGCAAAGGCAAGCCCTGCGCTTCGCAGGCGCGATACAGATCGTCGAAAAAGGGCTGCAGGTGCTCCAGTTCGTAGACGCCATACACCTGTGGCGCATCCGGCCGCACACCGTTGGTCTGCCGAGCCGGTTGCGGGCGACCCTGCGCATCGCGCGCCTGATCGAGCAGATAGAACTCCAGCTCGACCGCCATCACCGGATGCATACCGTCTGCCTTCAGGCCGTCGATCACCCGCCCCAGTACATGTCGCGGATCGGCCACCACGCTGGGCTGGCCAAGCTCGGGATGCAGGCTCACCTGCATCTGCCCGGTCGGGACATCCCGCCAAGTCTGCAGTGTCAGGCTACCGGGCAGCGGAAAGGTCAGGCAGTCGGCGTCCGCCACCTCCCACACCAAGCCGCTCTCGACCACGTCCTCACCGCGCACCGTCAGCGCCAGAATCGAACTCGGCAATGGCCGTCCCTGCGTGTACGCCGCGATCAGCTCATCGCGATGCAACAACTTGCCGCGCGGAACGCCGTTGGTATCAAACAGCAGCATCTCGATGCTGCGCACCTCGGGATGCGCCGCAAGAAAGGCTTGCGCCTCCGCAGGATCGGCGAATTGGTGGGCGATGGGGGTCATGGCATGTTCCGTGGTCTTCAAGATCGGGCGAGGGAGAATGCGCATGGGCGAGCAATGCCCATTCGGCGCGTAGGTCGATACTCCGCCGTCCGGTCCATCGCGCTCAACATGGCACCCGCGCATTCGGCAGCGCCAACAGTTCACCCAGCACCGCATCGAGGTTAGCCAGCAGCGTATCGACATCCGCTTCGGTGGTGGCTGGACAACACAGCGTCATGTTGTGGAATGGCGTGATCAGTACGCCGCGATTGATCAGCGCCAGGTGCAAGGCCATCTGCAGCGCATCGTCGAAGGCCGCTTCGGCCTCGGCGCCGCTGCGTGGCGGCGTGGCGCAAAACTGGAATTCGCAGCGTGCGCCCAACTCGGTCACCGACCACGGCAAGGCATGCTGCGCAATCACACGGCGAAATCCGCTGGCTAGCCGCGCGGCCAGCGGCAACATGTGCGCGTAGGCCATCTCGGTCATCACTTCCTGCAGATTCACCCGCATGCAGTGCATCGCCAGCGCATTCGCCGACAAGGTGGTGCCCATGCCACTGTGACCGTGCCCGTGACTGCTTTCGCGCAGCGCACGCTGCACCGCGTGCATCGCCTCCGCCATAGGCGCGCTGAGGCCAAACACACCGCAGGCCACGCCACCGGCAACCGGCTTGCCCATCACGAAAAAGTCCGGCTGCAGATCCCACAGTCGCGTGCAGCCACCGATGCCGGTGGAAATGGTGTGGGTTTCGTCGATGACCAGCAGCGCGCCATAGCGTCGAGTCAGCTCGCGCGCGGCCTGCAGGAACCCCTTATCGGGCAGCACCATGCCGATATTCGTCATCGCCGGTTCGCACAGCAGCGCACAGACGTCGCCCTGCGCCAGCGCCGATTCGAGCGCCTGCAGATCATTGAAGGGAATGGCACGGCTATGCGCCGACAGATCGTCAGCCTGACCCACCAGACCACTGCGATGCACCGTGCGGCCGTCCTGCCAGCGCACCATCACGTCATCCACGGTGCCGTGATAGCAGCCATCGAATACCAGTAGCGTCTTGCGTCCGCTGATCGCCCGCGCCCATCGCAACACATAGCGATTGGCATCGGTCGCTGTGGCTGTCACTTGCCAGAATGGCAGACCAAAACGCGCGGCCAGCAACTCGCCGCAGACCACCGCATCCTCGCCCGGCAGCATCGTGGTCAGACCGCGCTCCGCCTGTTCGCGCAAAGCGCGCGCAATCGGCGCGGGCGAGTGACCGAACATCGCCCCGGTATCGCCCAAGCAGAAATCGACATAGCGATGTCCGTCGACATCCTCGAAACACGCGCCCTGCGCGCGTTCGACAAACAGCGGCACCGGCGTCGACCAATCGGCCATCCAGTGCATCGGCACACCACCGAACAAGTGGCCCTGAGCCCGCTGCGCCAGCACTACCGACCGCGGATGCGCCTGCAAGAACCGCTCGCGCTCGGCCCGCGCAAAGGCCGCCACCGCCTCGGCCGAAATCCCACTGCACCCCATCGCCCGCTCCCTAAACCGAACTCAACGCGTGGAAGCGAATGCTGCTGGGCGGGGGGAGGGATGTCAAAGCGATGACCAGCCTCCACGGCAATCCTCGGATGGCTGATCGCCCACCATCGTTGCATGATTGGCCGCCACCGCGATCAATCCGACGACAGGCTAACCAATGCAGGCGTTCCGTCGACCGGCGAGAGACGTCAAACTGGGAAAGTCCACGCTCTTAGGAACCCCCATGCCCTCATCCACCCCGCAACACCGCGTCGCCCTGATCAGTGGTTGTGGCAGTGCCGAGGGCATTGGCTTTGCCATCGCGCGCCGGTTGGGTCAGGCGGGCTATCGGCTGCTGATCACCGCCAGCAGCACACGGGTGCTGGATCGGGCGGGCGAGTTGCGCGACATGGGCTTTGATGCGGCGGGTGAGACGGCGGATTTGACCGACGAGGCGCAGGTGCAGGCGTTGTTTGTCTGGGCCATTGCGCAATGGGGCCGGATCGATGTGCTGGTCAACAACGCGGGGATGGCGATGCAGGGCAGCGCAGAGCCGCTTGTCGCGTTGGCCGACATGGACTTCACCACTTGGCAGCAGTCGATTGCGCGCAATCTGCACAGCGCCTTTCTGCTTACTCGCGTGGTACTGCCGGGCATGCGTGAACGTGGCTTCGGGCGCATTGTGCAAATCAGTTCGACCACCGGCACGCGCGGCAGCAATCGCGGTGAGGCGGGCTACAGTGCGGCCAAGGCAGCGATGGTCGGCATGAACATGAGTCTGGCGCTGGAAGTCGCCACCCAAGGCATCACCGTCAACAGTGTGGCGCCGGGCTGGATTGCCACCGGCTCCAGCACGCCCGAGGAACACGAGGCGGCGCGCTACACACCAATGCAACGCGCGGGTCGGCCTGATGAAGTGGCGGCAGCGGTGGCCTTTCTGGTGTCCGACGAGGCCAGCTACATCACCGGCGAGGTACTGGTGGTGGACGGCGGCAACTGCTTGATCGAAAACAAGGCGCCCGCGCACTAAGCAACCACAACGATAGAACGCCCGCGCCACGGCACGCAGGTTGACTGGATTTTCTGCGTCCGGGCTGGCATAGATGGCGTCCCTGTCCTTTGCGCCTTTTCGATGGAACTGAGTAACGAATTCTATGTGTTCGTTGCGGTGGGGCTGCTTGCCCAGTTGGTCGACGGTGCGCTCGGGATGGCCTTTGGACTGCTGTCGTCCAGCATTCTGGCCACCACGGGGCTGCCGCCCGCGGTCGTCAGTGCCAGCGTGCATGCGGCGGAAATGGTGACGACCGGGGTTTCCGGCGCTTCCCATCTGGTGATGCACAACGTTGATCGCAAATTGTTTCTGCGCCTGGCCATTCCCGGTGTCGTCGGCGGGGTGCTCGGTGCCTATGTGTTGACTTCACTTCCCGGCGAACTGGTTCGCCCCCTGGTGTCGCTCTATTTACTTGGACTTGGCGGGCTGATCCTCTGGCGTGCCATCCGCCAGCGTTCGCGCCAGTTTCCTTCCGAGCGGGTGCCTGCCCTCGGTTTCTTTTCGGGCGTTCTGGATGCGATTGGCGGCGGTGGCTGGGGACCGCTGGCAACCTCCACCTTGCTCGCCGGGGGCGGCGAAGTTCGCCATACGATCGGCAGCGTGAACGCCGCCGAGTTCGTGGTGACGGTCGCGATCTCGATCAGCTTTCTCGGCACGATCGGCACCGAGCATCTCGACATCGTGCTCGGCCTGATGCTTGGCGGGGTACTCGCTTCGCCATTGGCCGCCCTCCTGGTGAAGCGTGCCCCCGAACGCTGGGTGCTGGTTGCGGTTGGCGTGCTGGTATCGGGCATCAGCGCTTGGCAACTCGCCCGCTGGTGGCTGGTCTGAGTGGCGAATTTGGCGACCCGATTCACACTTCACGGCGATGGGACACGGTGGCGCTTGCCCTCACGCGTCTGCGGTAGCAAACTGCGGCACCTGACGCCCAGCGTCACATTTGTTCACGACACGCCCACATCAGCGAAAGCTGATTGATTTCAGAGCTATCGGCACCCGGAGTCCGGTGTCCTGGATTCCCCCCTGTTCCATTCCACCGCCGGGTGCCGACCTCTCTGTGGAGCCTGAGGCTCCACGCCGACCATCCAGTCGGCGAGCTGCTTCCCTCACGCGCACCGACCGGCCCCTGTTCCAATTTCCGGTCAGCGCAAGCGCCTGTCGCGCAAGGTGCGTAAACTTTTCAGCACATTTCGTGCCATTGTCGGTTGCCCTTGTGCGCCCGCTGAGAGTCTGTGATGCGTTTTCCTGAATCGTTTGATGTCGTCGTCGTGGGCGGCGGTCATGCCGGTACCGAGGCCGCGCTGGCCTCCGCGCGTGCCGGTGCGCGCACTCTGCTGCTGAGCCACAGCATCGAAACCATCGGTGCGATGAGCTGCAACCCGGCCATCGGCGGCATCGGCAAAGGACACTTGGTGCGCGAGATCGATGCCCTTGGCGGGGTGATGGCATGGGCGGCCGATCGCGCCGGAATTCAATGGCGCACGCTGAATGCCAGCAAAGGCCCTGCCGTGCGCGCCACCCGCTGCCAAGCCGACCGCATGCGCTATCGTGCGGCGATCCGGCATGCAGTCGAAAACCAGCCCGGCCTGCAGGTGTTCCAGCAAGCGGTCGACGACCTGTTGTTGCAGGGCGACCAGGTGATCGGCGTGCGCACCCAGATGGGTCTGGAGTTCATGGCGGGCCGCGTGGTGCTGACCGCAGGCACTTTCCTCGCCGGTCGCATCCATATCGGGCCAGCGCAATACAGCGGCGGTCGCGCGGGTGATCCACCTGCCAGCGCGCTGGCGCTGCGCTTGCGCGAATTGCCGCTCGGTGCCGATCGACTGAAAACCGGCACGCCGCCGCGCATCGACGGCCGCACGCTCGACTATGCCGTGATGGAAGAGCAGCCCGGCGATACGCCCTGCCCGGTGTTCTCCTACCTCGGCAGCGTGGCCGATCACCCACCGCAAGTCAGTTGCTGGATCACCCACACCTCGAACCAGACCCACGACATCATTCGTGGCGCGCTGGACCGTTCGCCGCTGTACACCGGCCAGATCGAGGGCATTGGCCCACGGTATTGCCCGTCCATTGAAGACAAGGTGGTGCGCTTTGCCGAGCGAGATTCGCACCAGATCTTTGTCGAACCCGAAGGTCTGGATACCCACGAAATCTATCCGAACGGCATCTCGACCTCGCTGCCCTTCGATGTGCAACTCGCCCTGGTACGTTCGATTCGTGGCTTCGAACGGGCGCAGATCACCCGCCCCGGCTACGCCATCGAGTACGACTTTTTTGACCCGCGCGGTTTGAAGGCCTCGCTGGAAACCAAGGCCATCCACGGTCTGTATTTCGCTGGTCAGATCAATGGCACCACCGGCTACGAAGAAGCCGGCGCGCAGGGTCTGATCGCCGGACTCAACGCCGCCCGTGCCGCGCGCGGTGAAGCCGCCTGGACACCGGCGCGCGACGAGGCCTATGTCGGCGTACTGATCGACGACCTCATCACGCACGGCACCCGCGAGCCCTATCGCATGTTCACCTCGCGCGCCGAATACCGCCTGCAATTGCGAGAAGACAATGCCGACCTGCGACTGACCGAACAGGGCCGTCGACTGGGTCTTGTGGACGACACGCGCTGGGCCGCCTTTGCCCGCAAGCGCGACGCCATCGAAGCCGAAACCGCGCGCCTCAAATCCATGGTTGCCGCACCCAACAACAGCCTTGGTGCGGCCCTGATGCGCGAACTGGAATTGCCCTTGACCCGCGACACGGCGGCGCTCGACCTGCTGCGACGCCCGGAAATCCGCTACGCGGACCTGATGAAGGTTGACGGCTTCGGCCCCGCCGTGAGCGACTCGCAAGTCGCGGAACAGGTGGAAGTGCAGGTGCGCTACGCCGGCTACGTGGATCGCCAACGCGAAGAGATTGAACGCCAGCGCCGCCACGAGGCCACGGCGATTCCCGCCGACTTCGACTACGCCAGTGTCACCGGCCTGTCCGCCGAAGTCCGCCAGAAGCTGCAGAAGACGCGCCCTGAGACGATCGGCCAAGCCGCGCGCATTTCCGGTGTCACCCCGGCCGCCATTTCCCTGCTTCTGGTGTTTCTAAAGCGACATGCGGGGCGCACGGCGGCCTGAGTTCAGTCAAGAACACCTGCAGGTCGTGCTGCCGCTGTCGACTACGCCGACAGCGCCAGTTCCAACGCGCGTCCATGACCTATGGCCCTTGGGCTTGATGAGGTCAGGCCTCAGGGTCTGAAATCGGATTTTCGGGGGCCCGCCATGCAACGCATCGTTCTGTCCACTTTCTTCGCTCTGATGCTCGGCACGGCACCGTTCCGGGCCCATGCGGACGCGACGGCGAGCACCGCCAGTCACCTTGACCTGCCAATTTCGGGAAATCCACTACTGCACGCGTGGACAGCACCGTTTAATGCGCCGCCCTTCGAACAGATCGATGTGATGCACTTCGCGCCTGCCGTGGAAGAGGCCATACGGCGCCAGCAGGAAGATCTGCAGCGCATTCGCTCGCAGAGCGCCAAACCGAGCTTTTCCAACACCATCGAAGCGCTCGAGCTTGCTGGCCGCGACCTGCGCCGTATTGCGCCCGTCTTCATGAACCTCTACAGCGCCAATTCGACCCCGGAACTGCAAAAACTGGGGGCGACGTTGCTGCCGACATTGATGAGCAATCAGGCAACGCTGTTTGTCGACAGCGCGCTGTTCTCGCGCGTCAAATCCCTCTACCTGCAACGCGACATTCTGGGCCTTAACGACGAACAGAAACGCGTGCTGGAGCGTTACTACACGCAATTCGTGCGTGGCGGCGCAGGACTGGAAGGCGCGGAGCGCGCACGCTTCAAGACCAATGTGGATCGACTGGCGCAATTGGCGGTTCAGTTCAATCAAAACCTCCTTGGCGAAACCAACCGCTATGTCCTGTTCATCGCGGATCGCGAAGAGCTTCAGGGCCTGCCGGACGATGTGATCGCGACTGCCGCAGAAACGGCCAAGATGCGAGGTAAAGAGGGCCAGTGGGCGTTTACCCTGCAGACCCCGAGTCGCCTGCCCTTCCTTACTTACGCACGCAATCGCGGCTTGCGTGAAACGCTGTTCAAGGCCTACGTCGCACGTGGCAACAATGGCAACACGGCTGACAACAACACCATCATTCGCGAGACCGTCCGCTTGCGCACCGAAAACGCCCAATTGCTGGGCCATCCGACGTTTGCGCACTTCACCCTGACTGAAAACATGGCAAAGACGCCAGACAATGTCGAAAGGCTGCTGATGCAGTTGTGGACACCTGCGCTGGACAATGCCAAACGCGAACGCGATGCCCTGCAACAAGTCGCGGATGCCGCCGGTGACAATTTGCAGATCGCGGCGTGGGACTGGTGGTACTACAGCGAGAAACTACGCCAACAACGCTACGCCATCGACGAATCTGCACTGAAGGCATATTTCCCGATGCCAGCCGTGCGGGCGGGTGCCTTTGACGTCGCGCATCGCCTTTGGGGCCTGAGTTTTACACCACGCAACGATGTCCCGGTGTATCACCCAGACGTGGAAGTCTTCGAGGTACACAATGCCGACGGCAGTCATCTCGGCCTGCTGTACACCGACTACTACGTGCGTGACGGCAAGCGGCCAGGCGCTTGGGCAAGCCCGTATCGACTGCAGAGCGCCCTCGATGGCATCACTACCCCGATCATTGTCAACGTCTGCAATTTCGCGCGACCGACGGGCGACACGCCGTCGCTGCTGAGTTTCGATGATGTCAGTACGCTGTTCCACGAGTTCGGCCACGCACTGCACGGCTTGATGTCGAACGTCACCTATCCCAGCGTCGGCGGCACCCAGGTGCCACGCGACTTCGTTGAGTTTCCCTCACAGGTGATGGAGAACTGGGCCGCGCAACGTGAGGTCTTGCAGCGCTTTGCGCGGCACTACCAATCCGGCGAAGTGATCAGTGGCGAATGGCTGGACAAACTCGACGCAGCCGCACGCTTCAATCAAGGCTTCGCTGCCACCGAATACCTGTCAGCGGCCCTGCTGGACATGCGCTACCACATGCTCAGCGAGCCGGGCGAAATTGACCCTCAAGCCTTCGAAAAGAAGACCATGCGTGAGCTCGGTCTGATTGATCAAATCGCCCCGCGCTATACCTCCACCAATTTTGGCCATGTGTTTGGTGGCGGCTATGCCTCGGGCTATTACGCCTACATCTGGGCCGAGGTGCTGGATGCCGACGGATTCCAGGCTTTTCGGCAGGCAGGATTGTTTGATTCCGATACGGCCACGAGATTGCGCAATGAAGTGTTCTCGCGTGGCGGAAGCGTTGATCCGATGGCCGCCTATCGACGTTTTCGTGGCAGCGAACCGAAAGTCGACGCCCTACTGGAAAAGCGAGGCCTGCAACCGATCATCGACGACAGTGGCGAAGCCAAGGGCACCGTCGGCAACGAAACGTCCTGATTCATCGTGATCGCGCAGCAAGCTGCGCGAACGGTCTCTGCGGTCATGGCCCGACCGTCATCGGCGCACAGACCGACTTGATCTCGCGCAGCACAAAACTGGTATTGACGTCAGCGACCGCGCCGGTCGCCAGCAGGGTGTCGAGCAGAAAGCGCGAAAAGTGTTCGAGGTCGCGCACGCCGATGTGCAGCAAGTAATCCGCATCGCCGGTCAGCGCATGGGCGGCGACAACTTCGGACCAGCTCTGCACGTCGTCGGTGAATCGCGCGACGGCGGCAGTATCGTGGTGGCGCAGGCGCAGACGCACGAAGGCGCTCAGCGACAAACCCATGGCGCTGCGATTGAGCTGCGCGCGATAGCCCGCGATGACGCCGCGTGATTCCAAGCGCTGCACCCGGCGCAAGCAGGCCGACGCGGACAGATTCACCCGCTCGGCGAGCTCGGCATTACTGATGCGACCATCGCTTTGCAACTCGGAAAGGATGCGCAGATCGAGGCGATCCAGGTCAATGTCGGACATCGTGCGGGCCTTTTTCACTTTTCCGCACGAATCTTGCGCCAACTGCGCAATTCCGCACAATAATCGAAGAACATTGCGCCACTTCGCCGCTAGTCTGGAGCGATTCCATGACGAGGTGACCGCATGAACGCACAGCGCATCGAACACGCGATGACCGATAAAGGCTACGTGCCCCTGTATGCCACGGGCACCGTGCCGCAACCATGGGCGAACTACACCGCCAGCGATCACGCGGTCTGGCGAACCCTGTTCGAACGCCAGCGCGCCCTGCTTGTTGGACGCGCCTGCGAGACCTTCCTGCAGGCGCAGGACGCGATGGGCATGGGCGCCGAGGCCATCCCGCGATTTGATGACCTGAGTGAGCAACTGCGTCGCGTCACCGGCTGGGAGCTGGTGGGCGTGGAAGGCCTGTTGCCGGAGCTGGACTTTTTCCAGCACCTTTCCGCACGGCGGTTTCCGGTCACGTGGTGGATTCGGCGTCCGGAGCAAATCGATTACATCGCCGAGCCAGACTTGTTTCACGACCTGTTCGGCCATGTCCCGCTGCTGCTGAATCCGGTGTTTGCCGACTACATGCAGGCCTACGGCGCGGGCGGCGTGCGCGCGCACGGTTTGGGCAGTGAGGCGCTGGCCAACTTGACGCGCCTGTATTGGTACACCGTGGAGTTCGGCCTGATCCGCGAACACGGCGAGCTACGCATCTACGGGGCAGGCATCCTCAGCTCCGCTGGCGAATCGCATCATTGTCTGGAAAGCAGTGCGCCGAACCGTATCGGCTTCGATTTGAGCCGCCTGATGCGCACCCGCTACCGCATCGACAGCTACCAGAAGACCTATTTCGTGATCGACGATTTCGAACAACTCTTCAACGCCACCCAACAGGACTTCGCCCCGATCTATCAGGTCTTGCAACAGGCGGATGCCGTTCCTGCAGGCGACGTGCTGGATAGCGATCTGGTCCTTCAGCGCGGCAGCGGCGAAGGCTGGATCTCGGACGGCGACGTGTGAACCGGCAGCTTCACTGAATCCCACGACCTACCTGCAAGACCGGCGATACGCAAAGACCGCATTGCCTCAATCCACCACCACCGGCCTGGCATCGCTGGCGTCGGCGCCGGGTTCGTCTTCGTCGCGTAGTACGCGACCAATGATCTCGAGCGTACGTTCCACCGCACCGCGTTCGCGGGCGACGGTGCGGCAGCCGGCTTCGCCCATCTGTTCGCGGCGCAGTGTGTCGCCCAGCAGCAGTTGCAGGACATCTGCGAGGTGCTCGGAGTCGCGGATGCGTTCGGCGGCACCACGATCCAGCAACAGGTCGGTGACTTCTTCGAAATTGAAGGTGTGCGGCCCGACAATCACTGGCACACCGAGCGCAGCGGGTTCCAACACATTGTGACCACCGATGGGTTCGAGCGAGCCCGCCACGAAGGCGATGTCGGCGGCGGCAATGAAGCGCACCAGCTCGCCCAAGGTATCGATCACGAAGCACTGAGTGTCTTCGTCGGCGTGGGCGTCCTCACTGCGCGTCTTGGTCGCAAAACCAAAGCTGCGGCACAGCGCCACCATGGGCTTGAAGCGCTCAGGATGGCGTGGCGCCACCAGCAGCAAGGCATCGGGATAGCGGTGCAACAGCCGCGAGTGCGCTTCGATGACAGCCAACTCTTCGCCTTCGTGGGTACTGGCGGCAATCCACACCGGGCGCTGTGCGCCCCAGTCACGGCGCCAGATCTGCGCCTGGGAAAAGAAATCCGGTAGCACCTGCATGTCGAACTTCAAATTACCGACCACACGCAGACGCGCTGGCCGCGCGCCCAGCGCCAGCAAACGCTCGGCGTCCTGCGGCGACTGCGCAGCGACGAAACGCGCACTGCGAATGGCTTCCGCAGCCAGCGGACGCACCGGCCCATAACCACGCAATGACTTGTCCGACAGGCGCGCATTGGCGACCACCACCGGAATGTTGCGCGCGTCGCAAAGGCGAAACAGGTTGGGCCAGATCTCGGTTTCCATCACCACCGCGATGCGCGGCTGGATCTTGTCCAGAAAGCGATTGATCGAGCGCGGCAAGTCGTAGGGGAGATACACGTGGACGACGCGATCTTTCCAGAGCTGCCGCACGCGATCCGAGCCGGTCGGGGTGACCGTGGTCACCACAAAAGGGCGCTCGGGGTAGCGCGCGCGCAGGGCTTCGATCAGTGGTGCAGCGGCATTTACCTCACCCACGGACACCGCGTGAATCCAGATACTGTCCTGGATGTGTGGATCATCAAACGCGCCGAAGCGCTCCATCCAGCGCACAAAATAGCCACGCATGCGCAATCCGCGCGCTGCCAGGCGATACAGAATCAGGGGAGTGAGCACATACATCACCGCGGTGTAGATGACATGCATCAGGCGCAACAGCGCGCGGGGTGGCGAGGCATTGGACATGCGGCAAAGGATACCGGAAGCGCTCCATCGCCTACGCGTGCCGCGCGATGCCACCGCGGATTGACAAGAGTGCTCCGCTACACTGACGGCATGACCGACGCCGCACCATCGACACTGACCCTACGCTCGCCCAGACATTGGCCTGCGCGCCTTGGCGTGCTGGCGATGACCGCCATGGCGCGTATTCCGTGGCCCTGGCAACGGCGCATCGGACGTCTGCTGGGTGGCATGCTGGCCTTGCTAGCCGGACCGCGACGTAAGGTCGCGCGGCGCAATATCGCGCTGTGCTTTCCCAAAGCCAGCGAGGACGAACGCGAGCATCTGCTACATGAGAGTTTTGCCGACCTGGGAATCGGTCTTTTCGAATTCTCGCGCGCTTGGTTTGGCGATATCGAGCCCTTGGCCAACGATGTGCAGATCGACGGCCTGCACCACCTGCACACGCTGCTGGCAGCCAAGCGCGGTGTATTGCTGGTCTCAGGACACTTCACCACCCTGGAAGTCTGTGGCCGCCTGCTGACCCGCCATGTGCCGGTGGCAGGCATGTATCGCGCGCACGCCGAACCGGCCTTCGAAGCGGCAGTGCTGGCAGGTCGACTGAAATACGCCTGCGCCATGTTCAAACGGGAGGAATTGCGCGGCGCCATTCGCCACCTGAAGCAAGGCGGCGTGTTGTGGTATGCGCCAGATCAGGACATGCGCGGCAAGGATGCGGTGTTCGTGCCGTTCTTTGATATCCCTGCCTCCACCATCACCGCCACCCACCAACTCGCACGCCTGTCAGGGGCTGCCGTAGTGCCGTTCTTTCATCGTCGCGAAGGCGGGCGCTACGTACTGCGCATCGGCGCACCTTTGGAGAACTTCCCCAGCACTGATGTGGTCGCCGATACCGCTGCCGTCAGCCGCGAAGTCGAGGCTATGGTGCGTGAAGCACCCAGCCAATACCTATGGATACACAAGCGCTTCAAGACCCGACCGGATGGCCAACCACGAGTTTACTGAGCCATCTCGAGGGCGGCAGGCAAACTCCGTCGCACACCTAGGCTGAGCCGCGTGTCCTCGACGCTCACTTCGCCGCCAGGCCGACGCCCTCGATTTTGAGTCGCGCGGCGGTTTGGAATCCGATTCCCCAACGACGGAGATTGAACGCGAAAGTCGCAGTTTTCAGATGAGCAAATCATCGGATTCCTGCGAGAGGCGGCAGCCGGCATGCCGATGAGGGAGCCGTGCCGGCGGAATGGCTTCAGCGAAGTCTGTTACTCGCTAGGGCGCAGCACGTTTGGCGAGATGAACAAGCCCAACAGCGCACCCGCATTCAGCCTCGGAAGCGCTGCTCGGCAGGCACCGCCGGGCAGGCCGCGACTGCTTGTGGATCGTCGCGATGCGAGTCGCGCATCCAACAGTCATCGAGCACGGAGCAATAGCAGGTAAGCAGGCGCACCGCGAAGCGTTTGCGGTTGAGCGCCGCCCATACTGCGGGATCGGCGGTTTTCTCGTCGTAGCGCAGGAAGGTCATTTCCTCGCCGGCCACCAGCACCCGTTCAGGATGCGAGGTCACCGTCAGCACGCGGTCACCCGTGGCACCGCAGCAGGCCTTGAGCAGGCTCGCCGCGTCGGCCATCGGCCGCTCATCGTAGAGCAACTGCACCGACTTGATCCGCGCCGGCCCCACGCCCGCGTTGTTCAGGTTGAACGTGATCGACGACTCGTCGTCGGGCAAGCGGTTGCCGGTGCCGTACTGGACATACGGCCAGGTGCTGGCGGCCATCATACGTTCCTGTGTGCGATTGGCGTTGACCGCCACGAACAGCGAGATCGCCGAGATCAGCACCGCGGTGCCGCCAATCACATATTCCAGCCAGCCCATGGTCGACGACGGGCGGGCAGGACCGCGCGAGCGTGGTGCATCCATCGGGAAACGCTCCATTGGCCGCCATCCGGCGTTTGCGAAGGATGCCGAAATGCGTGGCAAGGTTTAAGCCATCTCGCTAACGTGTCCGCCGCTGCCCGCATTGAGCGTTGGGTAACCGAATGGGTATTGGCAGTTCAAACGTCCGTCGCGGGCAGTCTGCCGCGCAGGCGGCCGAGGCATGAGCGCCGCTTTGGGCTCGCAGCGTAGGAGGTCACCTATCTGCTGCAGTTGTGCGCGCACGGGCACGCTCTTTAAATTCAACATCATTTGCCGCTGGCCGCGACACAGCTTTCGGCATTGCTAACGGCAACCGGTCGTGTTGCCGAGGGCGAGACGCACCGAGCCGATACCTTAGGGTACACACGCACTTCAAGTGCCCGACCCGATGGCCAGCCACGGGTTTACTGAACCGGCAACAACGCCGCGGGCAGGATGAGCCGGACGCACAGCCCTGGATCGGCGTTCTCCATCAGCAACTCGCCGCCATGCAGCGCGGCGGCGCGCGCGACAATGGCTAGTCCCAAACCGCTGCCCGGCGTGGCGCGCGATGCATCGCCGCGAAAAAACGGCTCGCGCAGACGGTCGATGATCTGCTCGGAAACACCCGCTCCATGGTCCCGAATCTCCATAACGCAGGTGTCACCTTGTTGCTCTACCACGCAATGGAAAGGCGCCTTGCCGTAGCGCTCGGCGTTGTCGATCAGGTTGCGCAGGGCGCGTTGCAGCCAGCGCGGCCGCACGCGCAGTGACAACGCCAGCGCAGGTAGCTCAACGTGCCACTGCGCGGCATTGGGCAAGCTTGCGAACAACTCGCGAACGACGTCGAGGGACAGGGCCGACATCGGCTCCTCACTCGCCTCTCGGACGTAGTCCAGCCACGCCGCGATGATGGCGTCGGCAGCCTCGATGTCTTCCACCATCGCCGCGCGTCGCGAAGGATCTTCGGCATCGCCCAGCTCCAAGGCGATTCGCAGTCTGGCCAGCGGTGTGCGCAGATCGTGTGACACACCCGCCAGCATCATCTCGCGCTCACGCGTATCGCGTCGGACCTGCTCACCGGCTTCTTTCAAGACTTCCGCCAAGGCATGAATCTCGCGCGGCGCACGCGCCTCCAAGGCAGGCATGATGCCGCCCTTGAGCAAGGCGGGCGCACCCCGCGCAAGCCGCTCCAGAGGGCGAAGACTGATCTTGGCGATCCAACCCGCAGCCAAGGCCACCAGGGCGGCCGCCAAAGCCAGGGCAAACAGGGAACCCCAGACGACCGGCTCACGAATCGGCTCCACACGGATACCCAGCCAAACGGACGAGTAGCGACTGCGCAGCCAGACGTGGATACCGCTTTCCTCAGTCAGGCGAACGCGCGAGGCATCACCCGCCAGACGCTCAACCTCACTACGAATGCTCATCACGAAAGGCCGGATGTCGCGGGTGAAATCGACGGGCGCATCGGCCCGCCGCAATACCAGAACGGTTTGTCGATCAGTCTCCACCGGACTCACGGCGGACTCCGGCTCGGGCCGATCGGCGGTCGCCAAGGCGGCATAGGCCAGCGCCGCAATCTGCAGGCTGCCGGCGCGGAAGGTCTGAAGCAGGATGATGCCGCCTGCCAGCAAGGCAATCAAAAATACGGTGATCGCCAGCAGAATGGCGACGCGACTGCGCAGCGTCAGCGGCAAGCTCATGCCTCTGCATCCGGCACGAACATGTAACCATGCCCCCACACGGTCTGCAGATAGCGCGGCGCTCGCGGATCGGGCTCAACCAACTTGCGCAAACGCGACAGCATGACGTCGATGGCGCGATCCTGACCCTCATAGTCTCGCCCGCGGGCCAAGTTCAGAAGCTGGTCGCGACTCAACGGGCGGCGCGGATGTTGCACCAGAACCCACAACAGCGCGAATTCGCCCGTGGTCAGACGAACCTCTTCGCCTGCCCGAAAAAGCGACCTTTGTGCAGGATGCAACACGCAGTCGCCGAAGCAGACTTTCGCATCGTCGATCTCGTGCAGCGCGGAATGACCACTGGGTCGACGACGCAGAACAGCGCGGATCCGCGCCAACAGCTCACGCGGATTGCACGGCTTGGGCAAATAATCATCGGCACCGATTTCCAGACCGATGATGCGATCCACATCGTCGCCTCGTGCCGTGAGAATCAGAATCGGCGTCTCATCGCCGGCCGCGCGCAGATCGCGACAGGCCGTCAGTCCATCGCCATCCGGCAACATCAAGTCCAGCACGATCAAGTCGACATGATGCTGTGCCAGTTGCGCACGCATGCCCGCCAGATTGGCGACCGCGCGGACCCGCAACGCCTGCGACGCCAGATAGCGCTCCAGCAGGTCGCGCAAGCGAGGGTCATCTTCCACCAGAAGGATCAGCGGTTCGGCCATGACTGCAGGATGGCGCGCGCGCCGATTTACGACAAGACACCAGCCGCTCGATCCGCAAGCAAACGTTGCGCAAGTGGGGCACTGCAACATCTGCTTACAACTGCGCGTCAGTCAGACACAGTTATCCAACATCCCGGGCGGAATCTGTTCCTGCCGCAATTCGCGGCCTAACGGAAGATATCCATGTCCCCATCGATTCGATCGATCACCGGCAGTGCGCGCTGGGCCGTTCTCGGTGTCTTCGCACTGGCGGGCGCCGCGTGGGCCGGAAGCCAGTCACCCACCATCCAACGTTTGCAACTCGCTCAGCAATGGCTGCAGCAACAAGCTGAGCTGCAGGCGGCGTTGCATCTCAGCCCAACGCAAGAGATCGCATGGCAAGCGCTGCAAAACGAACAGCGTGAATTGTTTCGCCATGGGCGCGAACAGCTCGGCGAGGCGGCATCGATTGCCCGCGTCGAGCTCGCCGAGCCAAATGCCGATCTTCCCGAATTGGCAGCGACCTTGGAGACGGAAGTCGACCTTTGGATGACCGAACAACGCGCTTTGCGGACGCGCAAATTGGCCTTTTACGAAACCCTCTCGGCCGAGCAACAAGCGGTCTTGCGCAACGAACTGGTCCGCCGAATCGAACGCGCTGAAGCCCTGCGCGACACCCTGCTGCAGATCGCCGTTGCGGCACCGTAACACCCAACCAGCCTTCCCCCCTCAGGAGACGCTCATGCACAAGTTCATTCGTATTCTCAGCTTGCTCACACTTCTCATGCTCGCAGCCACACCCTTCAATGATGCCGAAGCGGTAGGCCGAATCAAGGCTCGCGGCGCCACCGCCAATGCGCAAGGCGGCGTCACCGGCGGCAGCGCCAGTGCCGCTCGCGGCCCGAACGGCGGTGCCGCGATGCGCGGTCGTGCGTACACCACCGACGGCCAAGGCAATGGCCAAGCGGCCAGCGGCGGCGTGGTCCGCACACCAGCGGGCGGATACGGTGCGCGCGCCGGCTCGACCACGTGGAATGCCGACGGCTCGGCGCAGCACCAGAGTGGCGCTGCGGCGCAGGGTCCCAACGGCAGCGCACAAACCAGCGGCGGCTTCACGCGCGACAGCACGGGCAATGTCACCGGTGGACGCAGCACATCGGCACAAGGCGCCGCTGGCGGTTCGCTCAACAGCCAGACTGGCTATACCTCCGGGCAAGGATTCGGTCGCAGCACCTCGGCCTCGGGTCAGCAAGGCAGCGTGAATGCGCAGACACAGGTAACTCAGGATGGGCGCACGGTCACGCGCACGTGCACCGATGCCAATGGCAACGTCGTACCCTGCCCGCAGTGGTAGTCCGCTTGCTGACAGTTGTGGGGAAACTCCTGACCGGAAATCGTGCGCATGTCGCTCAATTGCAATGCAATTGTGTCGATAATGATCACGAGCGCTGACTCTCCACAGTCGCTCAGGGTTGACGAAACGTTCCCTCTGTCTCCCCCGGAGGTGACGTCACCCGTAAACGCTTCTCTCCCCCGAAGCGCAAGAGGCTCGCAGGATGCGGGCCTCTTGTTTTTTGTGCATCCGAAAAGCAGACGTGACTTTCGCCGCATGAGCCAGTGACGCAACAAGCGTAACGTGTCGGGTGACTGCAAGCCTGCAGCCACTGATTCGACTGACGAGGGGAGCTACCCATGCGACGCCTGATTATGTGCGTTGCGCTCGCGCTTGCCGCGACCGCAACCGCCTCTGCCACAACCGTGGACGAGCTGGTTCAGAAGAACATCGAAGCACGCGGCGGTGAAGACGCCCTGCGCGCCATTCAATCCGTGACCTTGCATGGCCGGATGAACTTTTCCGGTGGCGATTTTTCGGTTGACCTCGGCTTCGTCAACATGACGGAACGCGGTCTCAAACAGCGTACCGAGGCCACCCTGCAAGGACTGACCCAGGTCAGCGCCTTCGATGGCAAGGAAGGCTGGACGATTTCGCCATTCCAAGGTCGGCGTGATCCGGAACGTCTGAGCGCCGAAGACACCAAGGGCATGCAGGTGGAAGCGGACATTGATGGGCCCTTGCTGGACTGGCGCGAGAAGGGTCATCAGGTCGAGTACCTCGGCACCGAAGATGTGGATGGCACCGAGGCACACAAGCTCAAGCTCACACTGTCGAACGGCGACATTCAGTATCGCTATCTTGACCCCGACTACTTTCTGGAAATCCGCATCACCACCCAGATGAAGCGTCGCGGCATCGAAACCGAAATGGAAACCGAGCTGGGCAATTACGAGCAAGTCAACGGCGTGTATCTGCCGTTTGCCGTGGAAAGCGGCCCCAAGGGCGGTCCACGCGGCCAGAAGATTCTGGTCGAGCGGGCTGAGGTGAATACCGATATCGACGACGCGCTGTTTGCGTTCCCGACCCAACCCTGAGCGAGGCGCCCATGAATCTCTCACGCATCATCCCGCTGAGCCTTTCGATACTCAGCCTTACTGCCACGGCGGTCTCTGCCGCCGATCCGGTACCTGCCAGCGTGCCGCGCTTTGACAGCGGTACCATTTCGGGTCTGCCCGCACGCAACATCGGTTCAGCCGCAATGAGTGGCCGAATCTCCGCATTGGCCGTGAACGTCGCGAATGGTCAACACACCATTTTCGTCGGTGCCGCCAGTGGCGGGGTCTGGAAGTCCGTCGATGGCGGAACACGTTTCAAGCCGGTGTTCGACCGCGAGGCCGTGCAGTCGATTGGCGCAATAACGCTGGATCCGCAGAATCCACAAAATGTGTGGGTCGGCACAGGCGAATCGTGGACGCGCAATTCGGTCTCGGTTGGCAACGGTGTTTACCGCTCGACCGACGGCGGCGAGAGCTGGCAGTACCTCGGCCTGCCAAATAGCGAACGCATCGCCAAGATCCTCGTGCATCCTAACGACAGCAACACAGCCTATGTCTGCGTGCCGGGCAAGCTGTGGTCAGACTCAGCGGATCGCGGTCTGTACAAGACCACGGATGGCGGCGCGAGCTGGCAGCACATCCTGAAGGGTGTGAACCTGTCGACCGGCTGCTCCGGGATCAGCTTCGATCCCTCCAACGCCGAACGCCTGATGGTTGGCACTTGGGATTTCCGCCGTCGCGGCTGGACCTTCCGCTCCGGCGGTGAAGGCCCGGAATCCCGCAGCGGTAGTGCGCTGTATGTCACCGAAGACGGCGGCAAAAACTTCCGTGCGCTGACCGCCGACAATGCACCCGGTCTGCCCAAGGGCCCCTGGGGACGCATCGAAGTGGAATATGCGCCGTCGGACGCGAGCATCGTCTACGCCTTCATCGAAGGTGAGGACAGCGCGCTGTATCGCTCCAGCGATGGCGGCAAGACGTGGGAAGCACGCGACAAGAGCCAGATGATGGTCTGGCGTCCATTCTATTTTGCCAACCTGATCATCGATCCGAGCAATCCGGAACGGCTCTTCAAGACCAATCTGCGTCTGATCGTCAGCGAAGACGGCGGCAAGAGCTTTTCCGACGCGGCTGGTAGCACGCATGCCGACTCGCACGATGTGTGGATCAACCCGGCGAATCCCAAAGACGTGATCATGGGTGATGACGGCGGTCTGTGGTTCAGCAAGGACGGCGGCGGGCGTTGGTGGAAGGCGGGCAATCTGCCGATCAGTCAGTTCTATCACGTGGCGGTGGACGATGCCGATCCCTATCACGTGTATGGCGGATTGCAGGACAACAGTTCGTGGATCGGCGACTCGGCCTATCCCGGCGGCATCAGCAATCAACGCTGGGAAAACCTCTACGGCGGTGACGGCTTCTGGGTGATTCCGGATGGCAAGGATCCGAATATCGTGTATGCCGAGTACCAAGGCGGCAACATCGCGCGCATCGATCTGCAGACCAAGAACACGCGCTCCATTCAGCCGACCGCAGGCGCTGGCGAAAAGCTGCGCTTCAACTGGAACACGCCGTTGCACCAGAGCCCCTCACGCCCGGGCACGATCTACATCGGTGCGCAGTATCTGTTCCGCTCACAGGATCAGGGCACGACTTGGCAGCGTATCTCCCCCGACTTGAGCACCAATGCCCTGGCACTTCAGCAGCAAGAGAAGTCGGGCGGCATCACGGTCGACAACTCCTCGGCCGAAATGCACACGACCATCTACAGCATCTCCGAATCGCCGCTCGATCCGAACCTGATTTGGGTCGGTACCGATGATGGCAACGTGCAGATCACCCGCGACGGTGGTGCGCACTGGACCAACGTGATCAAACGCATCAAGGGTGTGCCTGCAGGCAGCTGGGTGTCGTGGGTTGAGGCCAGCCGTTTCGATGCCGGTGTCGCCTATGTGGCCTTTGATCGGCATACCGAAGGTGACCTGACACCGCATGTGTTCCGCACCGATGACTACGGCCAAAGCTGGACCCGCATTGCCAGCGAAGACAAGGGCATTCGCGGCTACGCTCATGTGATCCGCGAAGACAGCGCCGACCGCAACCTGTTGTTCTTAGGCACCGAATTCGGTTTGTGGATCAGCATCGATGGCGGTCAGCAATGGGCACAGTACAAAGGCAGCAACTTCCCGGCAGTCGCGGTGCGAGACCTCGCCGTGCAGGCACGTGAGGGCGATCTGGTGCTGGGTACACATGGTCGCGGCATCTGGATCATCGACGACATCTCCTCGCTGCGTAGTTTCGATACCGGCCTGTTGTCTGCCGATGCGGCCTTCCTGCCCAACCGCCCGACGCAGCAACGTCTGTCCGGCGTGGGCGGCTGGTCCGATGGCGATGCCGTGTTCCTTGGTGAAAACCCGCCTGGTGGTGCCACCATTACCTACTACCAACGCACCCGGCATCTGTTCGGCGAACTCAAAATCGAGATCATCGGACCCGACGGTGACGTGGTTGATAGCCTGCCCGCTTCCAAACGTCGCGGTATCAATCGCATCACGTGGTCGATGCGCGTCAAGCCACCGCGTGTTCCCAAGGCCGCACAGATTGCTTTCTCCGGCACCCAAGGGCCGCGCGTCCTGCCTGGCACGTATACGGTGCGCATGACCAAGAACAAGCAGGTCTATGAGACCCCGTTGGTGATTGGTCTGGACCGCCGCGCCGACTACAACGAAGCGGATCGTGCCGCGCAGTTCGAAGCTGCGATGCGTGTGCACGGCCTGTTCGGACGCATGACCGACCTCACCGACCGCATCCAGTACAGTCGCATGATGGCCGGCGCCATTGCTGCGCAATTGCCAGAGAAAGATCGCCTGCGTGCGCAGTTGTCCGCCTTTGCCGACGCCGCGGAAACTGTGCGCAAGGACATCGTCGCCACCAAGGAAGGCGGTGCCATCACGGGCGAGGAGCGTCTGCGTGAGCATACCGACATCCTGTATGGCGCGATCATGGGCTACGACGGTCGCCCCACCGACTACCAACTGGCGCGCATCGACGTGCTGGAAGGCGAGCTGGGTGCGATAAACGCGCGCTACGCTGAAGTCGAGGCCAAACATCTCGGCAAGATCAATGAAGGTCTGCGCAAAGCCGGCCTGCCGGAAATCACCTGGCCGCCGCAGGGTGGCATGCCTCCGATGGCCGATGTGTCGAGTGCGGATGGCGTCGAAGGCGGCATTTCCCGACCCAAGCCCTTCTACCGGCACCCGCTGTCGGGAGTGCGCCTCTGGCATTGAGGGACCTTGATCCTTAGGCTCCCGAACAAACCGATGCAAACCCAACCCCGCCAATTTGGCGGGGTTGGCATTCTGCACGTCAACGGATACGCGACTTCAACGTTTTCGCGCTGTCCAAGCAGCGCAAATTCGAGTCGTTGTCGCCGGCATGCGACGTCTTCGGAAACCCGCGCAGGCGATATCGCCAATCAGACTATTTCGGTGCCGTCGAGTGAAGCCATCGGAACGACATTCAAGCACTGCCACATGATTTACGTGCAGGAATTTGTTTTGGGTAGAGCCATTGATTCACCTCACATTGACGGGAGTAGCGAGATGCCAATCGCGAAAGCGATGGAAGCGAACTGATGCGCTCACGCGTGCGGGCGTTCCGCGCAGATCGAAGCGCGCGCACCCTCGTCGAGGATACGAAAGTCGCCCTATACTCCACCGCATGGACATCAACTACGTCACGCCTATTGCTGAGTTGCCCGAGCGTCTGGCCGTGCTGCGTGCCCAACAACGCCGTGCGCCGCGTTCACTCGAAGAGCGCCTGGGCGACCTGCACGACCTGCGCGCGGCGCTGCGACTCAACTTGCCCGAGCTGGTGCGTGCCATGGACGCCGATTTCGGTACGCGCTCGCGCCATGAGTCGATGCTCTCCGATGGCATGACGGTGTTACGCGACATCGACCATCTGCTCTCGCACCTCAAGTCCTGGATGCGTCCCAAACGCCGCCTGTTGCATCCGCTGTTCTGGCCGCGCGCGGCGAGTTGCGCTATCAGCCCTTGGGCGTGGTGGGTGTAATTTCGCCTTGGAACTATCCGGTCAATCTGGCGTTGATGCCCTTGGCTACGGCACTGGCCGCAGGCAATGCTGTCTATCTGAAACCCTCTGAACACACGCCGCGCACGTCCGCGGCGCTGTGCGATCTGCTGCGCTCAATCTATCCGCGCAATCGTATCGAGGTGGCGCTGGGCGGCCCGGAAGTCGCGGCGGCTTTTGCGGCGCTGCCCTTTGATCATCTGTTTCTTTACCGGCTTGACGGCGGTTGGTCGCCGGGTGATGGCCGCGGCGGCGCCAATCTGACACCGCTTACCTTGGAACTCGGCGGCAAGTCGCCGGTGCTGATTGCACCGGGCTATCCGCTGGGCCGCGCGGCGGCGCGAATCGCTGCGGGCAAATTCATCAATGCCGGACAGACCTGCATCGCGCCGGATTACGCGCTGGTGCAGCAGTCGGATGTCGATGCCTTCGTCGAAGCCATGCGCGCGGAAGCGCAGGCGCGCTACCCCGACATCGCCCTGTCGGGCGACTTCACCCGCATCATCAACGCAGCTCAGTATCAGCGGCTGCGCGGTGCACTGGATGAAGCAGCTGCCGCCGGTGCACGGATCATCCCGCTGGTCGATGTGGACTCGGAACTGGCCGAAGGCACCCGCTTGCTGCCGCCTACGGTCGTACTGAACGCGCCGGAAGACTGCCGCCTGATGCGCGAAGAGATCTTCGGCCCCATCCTGCCCGTGCGCGGCTACGCACAGTTGGACCAGGCACTGGATTACATCGAATCGCATGATCGCCCGTTGGCTTTCTATGTATTCGACCACGACCGTCGCCGCGTTGATGCTGCACTGGATCGCATCGTCGCCGGTTCGGTCGCGGTCAACGACACCGTCTTGCAATTCGCGCAAACCAATCTGCCATTTGGCGGGGTTGGACCCAGCGGCATGGGCAGCTACCATGGCGAACACGGATTCCGCACCTTCAGCAAGGAAACCCCGGTACTACGCCAGGCGCGATGGTCGGGGATGAGCCTGTTCAAACCGCCGTATCGGGCATTTGCGGATCGGCTGATTCGACTGCTGGTGCGATAAGGATCGCGCTCAGCGTTCTTCGAAACGCACCACCATCTTGAATTGCCGCTGACAACGCGCCACCTTGCTGATATGACAAACCAATCCAATCCGTTGTTGGCCGAATCTGGCCTTCCAGCCTTTGACTCAATCCGCGTCGAGCATATCGAGCCAGCCATTGATCATTGTGTTCTCGACTACCAGCAGTGCGTTGAAGCGCTGATTGCCGATCCTGCCGCACGCAGTTTCGCAGGCCTGATGGCGCCGATGGAACGTGCACAAACTCGCCTCAACCGCGCTTGGGCGCCGGTCGGACATCTGCACGGCACGATGGATTCGCCGGAGCTTCGCGATGCCTATTCCGCCGCGGAGGAAAAGCTCACCGAGTTCTACACCGCCTTGGGACAGAACCGTGCGTTGTACGAGGCGGTGCTGGCGGTTCAGGCAGCGCCGGCGTTTGCTCGGCTCAGTCGTGCGGAACGGACTTTGGTGGACGACAGCCTGCGCGGCTTTCGCCTTTCCGGCGTTGCGCTGGAGGAACCGCAACGCTCGCGATTTGCGGCAATCCAGACGGAACTCAGCAAGCTCTCGACCGCGTTTTTCCGAGGCGGTGCTGGACAGCACCGATGCCTGGTCGCATGCACTCAGCGACGCCGAACTGGCGGGCTTGCCGGAGTCTGCACGCGCGATGTTCCAGCAATATGCCAACGAACGCGGGCAGCCGGGCTGGCTGGCCACACTCAAGTCGCCATCGGTGCAGGCAATCATGAGTTTTGCCGATGATCGCAGCCTGCGCGAAACTGTCTATACGGCATATCACACGCGCGCTTCGGATCAAGGGCCGCACGATTCCAAGCACGACAATGCCGAGCGCATCGAGAAAATTCTGGCGCTGCGCCACGAAGCCGCGTCTCTGCTTGGCTTCGACAGCGCGGCGCATGAATCGCTGGAAGGCAAAATGGCTGCCACGCCAACACGGGTGCTGGATTTTCTGCACACCCTTGCCGACAAGGCCAAACCCGTTGCCGAACGCGAACTCGCCGAACTGGGCGAATTCGCCCGCGAGCGTTTCGGCATCGACACTTTGATGCCTTGGGACATCAACTACTCGGCAGAAAAGTTGCGCGAGCAGCGCTTCGATTTTTCCGAGGAAGACCTGAAACCCTATTTCCCGGTCGAACAGGTCATGGCCGGGTTGTTCGCACTGGTTGGACGTTTGTTTGGCGTGCAGTTCGTCGCCCGCGCCGACGTGCCGCTCTGGCATCCCGATGCGCATTTTTCGATGTCGTGGATGCCGATGGCAGCGTCCGCGCGGGGGTTTATCTGGTTATACGCACGCACCGGAAAGCGTGGTGGCGCGTGGATGGATGTCTGCCGCGCACGCGCCGATGATCCCGCCATCGCACAGAAGCCGGTGGCCTTCCTGGTCTGCAATTTTCCACCGCCCACACCCGATCTCCCTGCGCTGTTGACGCATGACGATGTGATCACCTTGCTTCACGAATGCGGTCACGGCCTGCATCACATGCTCACCGAGATCGGCTGGCCCAGCGTTGGCGGGATTTCTGGCGTGGAGTGGGATGCCGTGGAGCTACCCAGCCAGTTCATGGAGAACTACGCCTGGTGCCGCGAGGGATTGGATTTGCTCGCGCGTCACTACCAGACGGGCGAGTCACTGCCGCAGGACTTGTTCGACAAGATGCTGGCCGCGCGTCATTTCCACGCGGGTCTTTTCCTCGTTCGCCAACTGGAGTTCGCACTGTTCGACTTCCGCGTGCACCTCGACTACACGCCTGAGACCGGCGCCCGCGTGCTGGAGCGTCTCGCAGAAGTGCGCAAGCAGGTTGCGGTCATCGAGCCGCCGAGTTGGCATCGCTTCCCAACACTTTTACCCACATCTTTTCGGGCGGCTATGCGGCGGGCTACTACAGCTACCTGTGGGCCGAAGTGCTGAGTGCCGATGCCTTTGCAGCGTTTGAAGAATGCGGCCTGTTCGACGCGGCAACCGGGCAACGCTTCCGTGACGAAATACTCGCCGTGGGTGGCTCACGCCCTGCGCTGGAGAGCTTTGTCGCCTTTCGCGGACGCGAACCAGAGGCCGAAGCGCTATTGCGTAGCTACGGCCCAGCGGCTTGAACCAGTGCTTGTGGACTCCGTGCGCGAGACCCCGCTCGCGCACGAAGCCGTTTTCAATCACTTGCCATCACACCCAACTGGTCGATCAGGAAGGCGTACTGTTCGGCAGACTCTTTCAGCCGCTGGAAGCGACCAGACTTGCCGCCATGACCGGCTTCCATGTTGACGCGGAAGATCAGGACATTGCTGTCGGTCTTTTTTGCACGCAATCGGGCCACGTATTTGGCGGGCTCGAAGTACTGCACCTGGGAGTCCCACAGACCCGTGCCGACGTACATCGCCGGATAGGATTTGGCCTGCAGATTGTCGTAGGGTGAATAGCTCAGCATGAAGTCGTAGTAGGCCGGATCTTCCGGATTGCCCCACTCATCGTATTCGTTGGTGGTCAGCGGGATGCTGGCATCCAGCATCGTGGTCACCACATCGACAAACGGCACTTGCGAGACGATGGCGCGGTATTTGTCAGCTGCCAGATTGGCGACCGCCCCATCAGCAATCCGCCCGCACTGCCGCCCATCGCAGAGACTCGGGTCGATGCGGCATACCCTGCTTGACCAGAAAATCGGTGACGTCGATGAAGTCGTGAAAGGTGTTCATCTTCTTCAGCAACTTGCCCTCGTCGTACCACGCGCGACCCATTTCCTGACCGCCTCGAATATGCGCGATCGCGTAGACCATGCCGCGATCCACCAAACTCAGCACATTGCTGTTGAAGTACGGATCCATTGATGCGCCATAGCTACCGTAGCCGTATTGCAACAGCGCAGCTGAACCATCTTTCTTGAAATCCTTGCGGTACAGCACAGTGACGGGAATCTGCACGCCATCCCGTGCCGGTGCCCACAACCGTTCGGTGACGTAGTTCGATTTGTCGAAGCCGCCCAAGACCGGCTGTTCCTTCAGCAGCTTGCGCTCGCCGCTACGGATGTTGAGCTCATAGGTCGACATCGGCGTGGTCATCGAGGTGTAGCTGTAGCGCAGCCAGTCGGTGTCGGCCTCCGCATTCACCGCTAGGCCCATGGTGTAGGCCGACTCGTCGGATGCCACCGGCTGTTCGCTGCCGTCGGCCATGCGGATGCGCAGGCTCGACAAACCTTGCGCACGCTGATCGATGGCCATGAATCCCTTGAACAACTCGAAGCCCTCGATCAACACGGTAGCGTCGTGGGGAATCAGATCCACCCATTGCGCACGGTCGAACACGGCGTCGCCTTCGGCATGCATGAGCTTGAAGTTCTTGGCATTCCAGTTGGTGCGGATCACCCAGCGGCCATCCAGATGGTCGGCGCTGTATTCGACGTCACGCTCACGCGCTGCGATGACACGGAACTCGCCCGGCGTGCTGGCATCGGTACAGCGTGCCTCCGCTGGACACCGTGCTCTGCACGCCGATGCAGATGTACTGTTCAGAGCGCGTTTTGCCCACGCCCATGTAGAAGGTCGGGTCTTTCTCCTCGTACACGACGGCATCGGTTGCGGCGTCCGTGCCGAGACGATGCGCCTTGACGCGCGTAGTGAGCAAGGTCACCGGATCGTTTTCGACCATGTAGATCGTGCTGCCATCGGCGGTCCAGACGCCATTGGCAGCCAGGCCGGAAACGCTGTCGGGCAGCATTTCTCCGGTACTCAGATCCTTGATGCGCAAGGTGTACTGGCGACGTCCGGACGTGTCCTCGAAGAAGGCTAGCTTGCCGCCATCGGGACTGACTGCCAGACCTGCTGCCTGGTAAAAGCCCTTGCCGTCGGCCAGCACGTTGACGTCCAGCACCACTTCCTCGGCAGCTTCCAAACTTCCTTTGCGACGCGCATGAATCGGGTATTCCTTGCCCTCCTCAAAACGCACGTAATACCAATAGCCGTCTTCCAGATACGGCACCGTGCTGTCGTCTTGCTTGATGCGGCCGACCAATTCCGCGTACAGCGTGTCACGCAACGCCGCCTGCGGTGCCAACATGGCGTCGGCGTAGGTATTTTCCGCTTTCAGATAGTCGAGCATTTCCGCGTTCTGCCGACTGTCATCGCGCAGCCAGTAATACTCGTCCTGACGGGTGGCACCGTGGGGGGCTTTCACTTCGTACGGACGTTGTGCCGCCACCGGCGGCGTGGCTTGCACTGCGGGTGTGACTTGGGCCTGCGGCGCACTTTCGACGGTCGCGGGCGGCTCGCCGCCGCATGCACTCAGCAACGCGACACTCAGCAACAGGGGATACTTCTTCAGTGGAGACATGATGGATCTCGCTCGCAATCAACAGAGAGCGCCCCAGCAGTATCGGGGCGCGAAAGATTCAACGTGAAACAGCCAACACAGCGGTTACTTCACCTGAGGAAACAACTGCTGACGCAGGAACGAATACGCCAGTGCCTGCATGTAGGCGGCCTGCGCATTGTTGGCCGCGCCACCATGGCCACCTTCAATGTTCTCGTAATAGCGCACGTCATGCCCCTGCGCCTGCATCTTGGCCATCATCTTGCGCGCGTGGCCCGGATGAACGCGGTCGTCGCGGGTCGAGGTGGTGAACAGTACCGGCGGATAGGTCACGTCGGCTTCGACGTTCTGATAGGGCGAATACTTCTGCAGGAAATCCCAATCGGTGGTGTCTGGATTGCCGTACTCGGCCATCCATGACGCCCCGGCCAGCAGCTTGTGATAGCGATGCATGTCGAGCAGTGGCACCTGACAGACCACGGCACCGAACAATTGCGGGTACATCACGGTCATGTTGCCCATCAGCAGGCCACCGTTGCTGCCGCCCTGAATGCCCAAGTGCGCAGGCACCGTGATCTTGCGCTTGAACAGATCTTCAGCCACGGCAGCGAAATCTTCGTACGCCTTGTTGCGATTGGCTTTCAGGGCAGCCTGATGCCAGCGCGGGCCGTACTCGCCACCACCGCGGATATTGGCGACTACATACACGCCGCCCTGCGACAACCAGCCACGCCCCACACCGGCGCTGTAATTGAGCGTCAACGAGACTTCGAAACCGCCATAGCCGTACAGCAAGGTCGGATTGGCGGCATTGGCCTCCACGTCGCGCTGGGCCACCATGAAATAGGGCACCTGTGTGCCGTCCTTCGAGGTGGCAAAGTGCTGGCTGATCTGGAAGCCGGAGGCATCAAAGAAGGCTGGCGTTTCCTTGATCTTTTCCGGTGCGCTACCAATGCTGCCGTAGTACAGACTCGGCGGCGTCAGGTAATCGGTCACAGTCATGAAGAACTCGTCAGTCTTCTCGTCGTCGATCCCGCTGATCCCGATGGTGCCAAAGGCCGGTGCGCCGACGAACGCGCTACGTTGCCATTCATTCGCCACGGGCGTCAGCACTTCCAGACGGTTCTTGACGTTATCCAGCACGTTCAGTACCAGGTGATTGCGCGTCCAGGTGTAGCTGGCCAGTGAGCGCGTATCCGTGGGCTCGAAAAGAGCAACGAAATCGCGCTTGCCAGCCATGAAATCATCAAACCGGGTGACGATCAGCGCACCGGCCGGCCAGGTCTTGCCGCCCGCGTCAAAGGCCGCGCGGAGTTCCAGCAATAGCCACTCGCGATGCACCGACTTCTGTGCATCGTTCGGTGCGTCGATCTTCTGCAACTGACCATCCTTGCCGCGCAAGTACAACTCATCGTTGCAGAAAGCCAGAGTACGACTGACGTAGTCGCGTTCAAAACCTTCGGTGTGGTCACGGATCGCGGCAATGTACATGTCATCCGTCTTGCCCTCGTAGACCATCTTGGCATCGCTCATCGGCGAACCACGTGTCCACTCACGCACCGTCCGCGGATAGCCCGAGCTGGTCATGCTCTCTGCGCCGAAGTCGGTGAACACATAGACCCGATCCGCATCGATCCAACCCAATCCACCCTTGGACTCAGGCCGCTCGAAGCCGCCCTTCATAAAGGTTTTGCTGGTCAGATCGAACTCGCGCGTCACTGTGGCATCGGCGCCGCCGCGTGACAGATTGACCAAACAACGCGTGTAGTCAGGCGCCAGACAATCCGCACCGCCCCACACCCAGTTGACGCCTTCGGCTTTGCCCAACGCATCGATGTCCAGCACGGTTTCCCCGTGCCGGATCGGCCTTGCGGTAGTCATCCATCGTGGTCCGACGCCAAAGGCCACGCTCGTGCTCGGCGTCCTTCCACAGGTTGTAGTAGTGCTCGCCAATCTTCTGCACATAAGGAATCTTGGCCGTGGAATCGAGAATGCCGCGCAGATCATCGCGCAAGGCCGCGAAGCCCGGCGCTGCCTCGATTTCCTTCTGCGCTGCGGCATTGCGCTCGCGCACCCAGTCCAGCGGCTTTTCGCCCTCGACCTCTTCGAGCCACAGATAGGGATCGCCGCTCGCCGCATCGTCTGCCATCGCCGTGCTCATTCCCAAGGCCAGCATCACGCCAGCGAGACTCACTACAGAATTCATTTATCGCTCCTTGTTACTGACCGCCAACCCTGAACGCTGCCACCCTCCGCCACAAGCGCCGGAAGTCACAGCTGCTTGCGCATTCGTACTGCCTCCGCGCCATCGGCGTAGTAACCGGGTCGTCGGCCGAATTCGACGAAGCCGGCGCGTTGGTATAGCCGGATCGCGACCACGTTGTCGGCGCGCACCTCGAGGCGCATGGCGCTGCGGCCAGCCAGTCTGGCCTGTGCCTCTGCATCGTCCAGCAACACTGCCGCAAGGCCCTGCCCGCGCGCTTTCCCGGAGACGATCAAGGAGTAGAGTCGCGCCGCCGAACTGTCCCGGCGCAGCAACAGCAGCGCATCGCCCAGTAGCGCGCCCTGCCGTTCGATGACACGAAACCGTGCAGACGGCAAAAGGATGGCGCGACGCAGCGCTCGCCGAGGCATTCGGTCGCCAGGGAATTGCGCTTCCAGCGCCAGAAGATCCGGCAGGTCGGACAGACACGCATTGCGCAGGCTCGGTATGGAACTCAACAGCGCACCCATCAAGCTTGGCGACTAGTGCCAATCAACACATGCTAGCCTTTATCGGTACTGGGGACCGCCTGTCGGAAGACATCCAGTTTGAGTGACTTCCCTCTTCGTTGTGGGAATAGAGCCTTTGTCGAGGGTTTCGGACGATGCGGATACAGTTGTCAGCGGAGCAAGAGCAGCGGATTCTGGAATTGGTGGGTGCGGATGTTGCGGCGCATCTGGATGGGGACTGCGAGCCCCCGGGATGGGGTTTACGAGTGTCGTTCTATGCTGCTGTCGGAAACTGGGTTGAGGTTGAAGTCGGCAATGTAGTCGTGGATCTCGGCCCCGCTCAAGTTGACTTTGGGCAGGTCAAGGATCAGGAACGCCCGATCACGGGAACGACCAATTCGAGTGCGCAAGACCGAGCCCCCAACGACGTAGGACATGCCAATGATTCGGCGCACCTCGAGCGAATCGAGGGCGTGTTGTCGGCGCTGCGCAGCGCGTGGGCTGGGCGACCTGACTGGCGCCTCGGGCAATTGCTGTGGAACGTGATCCCGCCCACGGCACAGGTCCCGGAGCTGTTTCAGCTGGAGGATGCCGAACTACTCGCCCACCTCGACAAGTTTGTTGTCGCACACCCTGACTCGCATGCCTCAACGACGGTGACGAGATTGGATTCTTATTCGGACAATCGTGAAGCAGCAGCTTGATGCGCGTTTGCATTCATCGGGGCACCGAACAAATCGGTGGCACCTGCGTCGAGCTTGAGGCCGAAGGCAAACGCATACTGCTCGATCTCGGCCGTCCGCTGGATGTGGCCGATGGCGACGCTGCGGCGTCTGTGCCACGCATTGTTGGTCTGCAGGAAGGGAGTGCTGACCTGCTCGCGATCCTGATCTCGCATCCGCATCAGGACCATGTGGGTCTGGTCGAGTTTGTGCCGGAGAGCATTCCCGTCGCAATCGGCAAGGCAGCTGCAGCGCTGCTTGACCGGGCCGCGAACTGGCTGAGTCGGCCGTTGCTTGCCGGCCGGACGTTGATCAATTGGGAGGATCGTCGACCCGTCAAGATCGGTCCCTTCGTCGTGACTCCGTTTCTCGTCGACCACTCGGCCTACGACGCTTACGCGTTGCTGATCGAGGCTGGTGGCCAGCGGCTCTTCTACAGTGGCGACTTCCGTGGCCACGGCCGCAAGGCGAAATTGTTTGACCGGCTGATCGCAGCGCCGCCGCCAAACGTCGACATGTTGCTGATGGAGGGCACCGTGATCGGTCGCGACGGCGAGGAACGCCAGTTCCCGTCCGAGGACGAGCTGGAAGTTGAGTTCGTCGACAAGCTGCAAGGCGCCCAAGGCCTCTCACTGCTCTGGACCTCGTCGCAAAACCTTGACCGCATCGTCACCGTGTTCAGGGCGGCGCGGCGAACGGGCCGCCGATTGATCCTCGATCTGTTCACCGCCGAGATGCTCGCCGCGACGGATAACCCGAGGCTTCCACAAGCCGATTGGAGGGAGAACATCGGCATCTATGTCCCCAAGTGGATGCGGCGAAAGATCACGCAGGACGGAAGTTTCGACGTGCTTAAGCGGTTCAAGGCCAACCGGGTATTTCTGGATCAACTCGCTGATCCCGCCTACGACATCCTTCTGTTCCGACCTGGGCTGCTGAAGGAGGTGGACGCCGAGGCACCGTTGGGGGGCGCGCAACTGTTGTATTCCAACTGGAGCGGCTACCTTGCCGACCCGAGCACGCTACTTGTCAGGCAGTGGATCGAGGCTAGGCAGATCCCAATGCACACCATCCACACATCCGGCCATGCCTCGCTGCCGGACTTGCGCCGCTTCGCCGCCGCACTCGCGCCGCGTGCGTTGATTCCGATCCACTCCTTCCATACGGATCGCTTCGGCGAGCTATTCGAGAACGTCGTACGCATGCGCGATGGCGTTTGGTTCGGAATGTCTGCTGCGATTGCTGCTCTTGAAGTTCCTATCATCCCACCGGCTGCCGCGGGATCTGAAGTGGCAGGATGGGCAGCCGAAGACGCACCGCGTGTATTGTCCCTCGAACAATAGGACTTCCAGAGACGATGCCCAACGAGACCGATTTGCAAAGTCAACCTACACACGTGCTCTCTCCAGCCTTCAAGACTGCACTGCTCAAGGGCAGCTCGCTCAATCCAATCCTTAAGGCAGTCCAGCTGGATGACACCCTGTTACTGGGCATTCGCAGCGGCTATATCTCGATCTACTATCGAGGCGGCGAGTTGCTGAAAATCAAGGATACTAACAAGAGTAGCTTTGACGCTTGCTTCAACGAAATGTATGACACGAACAAGGTGCTTCCGCAGCGGTTGCAGCGCCATGGCCTGTCAGGCGAAACCAGCTGGAACCTGTCCACTTCCGCTCAGTCAGAAGAATTGGTGGGTGTTTTCCATGAACTGAAGCGACTCATGGACCACCACAACAAGATCCGATCCGGTCATGAACGAGAGTTTCAGCAGCTGATCGCCCGCATGAACAATCGGTCTCGGTCGTCAAACTCATCCCACTATTTTATCACCGACATCGAGCATGCCAAGGAAAGCGCGCGCTTCGACATGCTCGGTGTCCGCTGGCGGCATAACGAGCATCAGCGTGGCGACTGTCTCGTTCCTGTGTTGTTCGAAGTGAAGCACGGAGAGAAGGCCATAGCCGGAGGTGCCAGCCTCGAGAAACACCTCCGGGATGCGCTGAACCACGTGTCAAACCCAAGCGATCGAAAGAAGTTGCTGGCAAACATTGAAAGTCAGTTCAACGCGTTGTACGACCTGGATTTGTTGGAATGCGAGAGGGGCAAAGCCATTGCCTCTTTCACGGTGGTAAAGGATTGCATGCAGATTGTGTTCGTGATCGCCGAGTATCCACCTCACTCGAATCAACTCCAGAACGCTCTGAGCAGACTTGATGACGTGCTCCAGGAGTTCAGTCCCAAGCTGGAAGCTCAGGGAGTCAGGGTGGACCTTCGTTTCGCGGGAGCAAGCCTCTGCGGATACGCGATGTACGAGGAAACAATGCTCTCGGTAGAGCAACTCCGGAGTTTGCTGGGCGTAAGTGCGAAAAGCACGGGTCCAGGTGTACCTCTCACGTCCTAGTCGTCTCGCAGCCACTCATGCCCTTGGATGCCCTCGTCGCCACCGATCCCGGCTGGCACGACAAACCGGATCCAGATGCGGCCCAGCTCAAAGATCTCGGATGGGCCGCCCGAAGGGGCGTAGGCACCGACACAGGAAATCAGGTTGCGGTTGTCGTAGCCGATGGCGTCGCGCTCGTGCCATGAGGCCGCACGGTTCATGAGATCCTGAGCAAAGCGACGCAGTCGGTGCAGGTCTTCCGCCGTCCAATGCCAGAACGATCCAGAGACGCCTGACGGACGAAGTGGCAGGTATTCGTTGCGAGGGAATGCCGTCCACCCTCGCCGCGATGCGTTTCATGGCCGACGATACACATGTCCTGTCCGTCGGCCGCTCCCGGGGTACCTGCTCCGCGACGGTGATCTCACGCAGACTTGCGTCGAACACACGGTCGCCCGACGCATGGTCAACGACGAAACCCTGACCGCAAAGGAAGCCAGGCGAACCGGCAGCATACACCGCGCCAAGCAAGTGGTTTTCGCTGAAATCCTCCTGAGCGCGCCAGCTCGCGGGAACTTCACGCGCGCTTGATTGGCCTCACACTGTCGACCTTTTCCCACCGACCACCACCATGAGCCGCCTGATCATCGTTGTCGAACGCACTGCCGACTGGGGTTCCTACTACCCCTCTGACAACGTGATGTCGGCGCGCGACTACCTTAAGCAGGTGGAAAGCAACACCAGCGATGATCGCGTTCAGGTCATCAATCTCTGTCGAAGCTACAAGTACCTTGGCGTCGGCTACTACGTTTCGCTGCTGGCCGAAGCGCGCGGCCACAAGGTGATTCCCTCGGTACGGACCATCAACGACCTGCGCAAACGCTCGTTGTACGGCGTGGACATCGACGACCTCAGCCAGAAACTCAGCAAATTCCTGCCCGAAGGCGCGCGCGACACGACCGATTTCGGCCTGTTGGTCTACTTCGGTCAAACGCGCTACGCGCCACTGGCCGACCTGGCCCGGCAGGTCTTTGAAGCCTTCCCCTGCCCCATCCTGAAGCTGGAATTCGAGCGCCAAAGACAATGGCAGATCAGCGCAGTCAAACCCGGCTCACTGACCGCGCTCAGTGACGAACAGGAAGACGCCTTTGCCAATGCACTGGATGCCTTCAGCAAGAAGCTGTGGCGCAAACCGCGCGTCAAGCGCGCCTATCGCTATGACCTCGCCATGCTGGTCGACCCCGACGAAGCCATGCCGCCCTCCAACAAGAAGGCGCTGAAACACTTCGTCAAAGCGGGCAAGGAAATCGGCATCGAAGTGGACACCATCACCCGCAACGACTTTGCCCGCTTGGCCGAATACGACGCCCTTTTCATTCGTGAAACCACGGCACTCAACAACCATACCTACCGCTTCGCCCACCGTGCCGAGCGCGAAGGCATGGTGGTGATCGACGACCCCGTCTCGATTCTGCGCTGTACCAACAAGATCTATCTGCACGATCTACTGAGGGCGAGAAAACTGCCCATTCCCCGCACCGAGATCCTTTTCCGCGACGACAACAAGAAGCTTGACGAACTGCCCGACCTGCTCGGTTTTCCGATCGTGCTGAAGATTCCCGATGGCTCCTTTTCGCGCGGCATCATCAAGGCCGAAAACGCCGAACAACTGCGCGACGGCTGTGACAGCCTGTTTCAACAAACCGCCTTGCTGCTGGCCCAGGAATATCTCTACACGGAATTTGACTGGCGCATCGGCGTGCTCAACGGGCAAGCCCTTTACGCCTGCCAGTACTTCATGTCACGCGGCCATTGGCAGATCTACAACCACGCCAAGAACGCCGCCGAAAAGAGCGGCGGCTTCAAGACCGTGCCCGTGCGCGAAGCCCCCGCCGAAGTCGTCAAACTCGCGCTGCGCGCCACCGCACCAATTGGCGACGGCCTGTACGGCGTCGACATCAAAGTCGCCGACCGCCGCCTCGCCGTCATCGAAGTCAACGACAACCCCTCCATCGACGCTGGCGTCGAAGACGCCTATCTAGGAGAAGACCTGTATCGAAAAATCATGCAGGAATTTCTGCGCCGACTGGAACGCAAGCGCTTGGGGATTGGAGATTGACAATTGCAACCGAATGGTCGAACCCACCATGCAGGGGCACGGAAACCAGTACTTGCCACAGAAGGCACTCATGCACAGCACCCCGATTCACGTCATGAAACAATGCCAATCAAGCCACACTGAACTCTCCAACAAAACAGTTCGTAATCGTGCGGGAGCTTACAGGTAGTCTTGATGCGCATTGGCCTTCCGACCACACTATGCGCGTTGGTAGCAGTAGTGTTCGCAAGGTCAATGATTTTCTTGGCATGAGTAACCCGCCGCCTTCATGAGCCGTTTTAGTCCAGCTTCGGCTTCGGCCACCACTTCGCAATCTGGGTAGGGACAGGCAATATTTGTGGCGTCGCCTCCTCACATGGACGGTGGCTTGCCATGCACTCTGCAGCGTGGTCTCTACAGTTGGCGATGCCAGCCTATGGACGTACATCGCCCTCGCCTATTGGAAAGATTCATATATCCACCTCCATCTTGTAGGCGATCCTGGCGGCAGCCATTCACTTTTTTTCGACTCTCTACGGAAACGCCAATGATCCGAATTGCCCTGATTGATGATCATGTGATCGTGCGTGCTGGGTTTCGCGCCCTGCTGGAAAGCCAAACCGATCTCAATGTCGTGGCAGAGGGAGCGACCGTCGAAGAGGGCATCGCACTGCTTGATGCCCTTTCAATCGATGTTCTTGTCGTTGATATCACGATGCGCAATGACAGCGGCTTGGCCTTGCTGGAACACGCAACGCGGCATCATCCGCAGGTCGGCTGTCTGATGATGAGCATGCATGAAGGAATGACCTACGTGCATGAAGCACTGCGCCGTGGGGCCTTGGGCTATGCCACCAAAGCAGCCGCGCCTGACGAGTTGGCGAAGGGCATTCGCGCGGTCGCTGCTGCGCAGTCCTTCCTGAGCTCCGACCTCGCGCTTGAGGTGCCCGGCCCGAATCACGCTGGGCTGACACCACGCGAGATCGAAGTGCTGGTTCTACTCGCGAAAGGACGCCAGCCCAAGCAAGTCGCCGCCGACCTTCGAATCAGTACAAAAACCGCCTATGTGCATCGGTCTCATCTACTGGAAAAACTCGGTCTTCGCAGCGACCTGGAGCTTTACCGCTTCGCCCTCGCGGCGGGCTTGCTTTCGCTGGAAACACGCCACGATTAGTCGGCGTCACTCAGGCCGAAGGCAAGCTCGGCCGCGTGCGTTCACGTCGTCCCCGACATCTCACCGCACCCGCGAAAAATAATTCTTGCGTAACGCTGGCTGGCCTTCCGCATTGAAATAGGCGACGGTTTCGATCATCGATTCATTGTCCGGGTTGACGGCATAAATGCGCGTCGATACCGGATGGCCTTGGTTGGCGAGTTGCATGATCAGCACTTCCGGTCGGGGCGAGGTGGTTGCCGACATGTCGGCTTCGAAATTGGGCGGGACCGCCGTCGGGGTGCCGTCCAGCGGAGTAACGCCTTCGGCCTGCAGTGGCGCACCCGTGGGATCAATGATTTCGACCTTGGTGCGCAAGCGCCCATCACCTCCATCCGAAAAGGTGATGGTGACGCTTTTTGGCCGTGCTTCCGGGGCCATTGGCAGTCGATCCGTGTCGACACGCCATACGCCCATCACGCTGACCTGCGAATCCGCCGCCGCAGCAGGCGCGATCTGTGAGAAAAAAGCCGTGCTCAGAAGAATGAGTGCAGAAAACGTCATGCCAACCTCCACAGTGCGCAAGTGAATGGTTCGCAGTGTGCAGCAGAAGTGCGGTGCGGATGTCGCAACAGCGAAATGTGGCGCCGGGCATCGCCGAGGATCGCGAGTCTGCAGGGCTGATCTTTTTCGCTACCACGTTCCGAACGCTTTCAATCATCCCACATCAGGTCGAGAGGTACGGTCGCAAGCTGCGGCCTTTTCGCATGAACGGGTGCACTGCCAATGAAACTGCCGCCGTGTCGTGTTCGAGGCTTCCGCACGTTGTCGCGACTTCGCCAAATCGCGCAAATGGCGCTCAGCAAGCGCTACTCGTAGCCGTTGCAGAAAATGTCCTCAACATAGGCACCACAGAGTCCGATGACCGGCAACGCGTGATGCTCGCAGTGATCTGCTTCAGGTGTACTTGCACAATCGATCAGCAGATTGGGATCGGCAGCATCGACGGTGGCCGTGGCAATCGCCGCAACCACCGTATTGTCGGGATTGGCCCGCGACAGCAATCCCATGCCCAGACTCAACCGGATCACACCCGAACCGGAACCATTGACGGGAATCCCCGCGTTGCGGTTGCACCGGACCGTCTGCCCGGTAGCCGCGGTACCCGTCGCCGAACAGGCGGTCAGCGCCGAACCACTACCCGCGCTGAGTGAGTGGTAACTGAACCCCGGGGGCAATTGCATTGAAACAATGAAGTTGCCCGAAGCGGCATTGCCTGAATTGCGGAAGCTCACGGTCACTTCGCCGCTGTTCGTCTGAATTGGCAAGATGGCGGGGGAGTGGCTCATGCCGGTAATTTCCAGCACAGGCTGCGGTGTCGCCTCCACACCAAACGCCTTTTCGAAACACCCGATTTGGCTCATGTTGGCCGCACAGTCGGGTGCGCTCGGGATTGGCTGAGGCGTGTTGTTGCCCACTTCGGTCCATATCCGGATTGGTCCAGGCACTGCTGCATTGCCTGCAACGGCAGCATTCACGATGAAGTCCCACGTGCCATTGATATCCGCGCTGGATGTGCAAACGGTCGGGTTGGAGTTTGCTGCGCTGCACGTGAACGGGTATAGCTGACCCGCCTGGCGACTGACAAAGCTGACTTCAGGCGGCCAGTGAATTCGCAGCGTGATGGGCCCGTTCGGCTGGGTGTAGCCCGTGTCGATGAATCGAAAACGCAGACTTTCGGTGACACCTTGGGTCAAGATGTCGTCGTTGAAAACCGTGATGTTGCTAATCTCGATCCGAGACGCTACGCCATCGTTGATGCGCCGAGCACACTGCGTGCGAACATCCGTACCGGTGTCACATACCAGCGGCAGTGGCAACGGAAACTGTGTGTTCTCGACCGAGGCATCAAAGATGACCGCGTCTGGTCCGATCAATGCAAAATCGGGCGCCACGTCAAAGATGAATGTGGCCAACTGCGTCGCACCCACGGCCAGATTCGTGCTTCGTACACAGGTGATGTCGCGCTGATTGGCGGCAGCCGTACATGGCATATCCGCGCTGATCGACTGGCGAAAGCTGATGCCTTCGGGCAACGTGGTTCGCATGGTCAATGGTGGCGTCAACGCAGCCCCAGATACATTGACGATTCGAAGTTGAAACTGGTTCGTCGGCAGCGTGCTGCCGATGGTGCCGCTAGCCGTCGGGCTCTGTACCACAAGCCACATGCTGGCCATATCCGCATGTGCAGGAGCCATGCTGACCAGCAGGAACAAAAGAAACAGTGGTCGGAAGTGGCGCATGTCTGCATGCCCTTTTGGAATGTAGGCCACGGTAGGGCCAGCGCTCTGGGCCCACCACCCCGTGATCCGGGGGGGTCACTTCGTCCGCAATAGGGCATGGCGGCTTTGCGCGCCGACGCCCGGATTGTTGCGCGCCATCAGCGCGCGATCCGTCTGCATCGGATGGCTGTCGCAACCAAGCCTTCATCCCTGCTCGCCACAAATCATCGCGCGTGTTCGCGCGTGCATTGGCGTTGAATCGGACGCGAGTCCGCCTCACTCAAACCCATTCGCAAACACTGCCGCCATGCTGTCTGCCTGCAGGGCGAGCGCTGTCAGGTGCAGGTACACCTCTAGGTCGGTGTAGCCCGGCACGCCCAACCGTGGTAGCGATAAACCTGTGCCGTTGGGAGAGTAAAGGTCCGGGTTCAGTCCGTGGGCGGACTCGAAGACGTCGGGCATGCCATCGGCATCGCTGTCCTGCGCTGCGACGGGTGGATTCGCCGGGTCAAAATC
Source organism: Lysobacterales bacterium (assembly GCA_016718605.1). Lineage (GTDB taxonomy): Bacteria > Pseudomonadota > Gammaproteobacteria > Xanthomonadales > Xanthomonadaceae > Aquimonas. Next base: position 1,117,714 of record JADKCY010000002.1, read on the forward strand.
GAGCGTCAGGGCATCGTTGGCGAGGGGCGTGCCGTAGGGCGTCGCGGGAAACACCGCGATGCGAGTCGTCGTGGCAATGCGTCGATCCATCGTGTCATTGGGCAGACGTCCGACCCTGCCGGGCAGGGACTGCTGCAGGCCGAGCGCAGATTGCAGGCTGATCGCGGGAAATGGATGCGGCTCGCTGCGTCGCGTGGCGACACCAAAATCGGCGTTCGGGTGGTAAAGCGGGAAGTCGTTGCAACAATAGAACAAGGCGTAATCGATCTCGCCCGGATACGCCGGGTTGTGATTGTCCGACACAAAAAAGCTGTTCTGCGCTTCGGCCAGCAGGTCGCTGGCGGCGATGCCGTAGGGATGCGCGCTGCGCGGCAGGAACAGATTGCCGCGCAGGTTGAGTTGCACGCGGTAGGGCCCGGCGGCTTCGTTGCCATCCACCCAGCGTCCGTACCAGATGGGAAAGCCCGGATCGGCGTAAAGGTTGTTGCTCAGTTCCAGTTGCAGAGGCGTGTTCTGGCAGGCATCGATCCGTGGGGATTCGTCGTCGTAACCGCTGGCCTCGCAGGTGATTTCCGGCATCCGGCCACTCAGGCGGAACCACAGGTTGTGATGCAGACTGATGCGATCCTGCGGATGCTCCGCATGCGCGTAATTCATCAGCACGCCACCGAGTTCGGCGTGGCCACCGACGGTTTCGGCCAGCACGCTGTGCTGCAGACTGACATCACTGGCCCAACTGATTTGCATTACCTCATCGGTGGCATGCGCCAGCGAGAGGTGGTCGAGCATCACTCGATTCACGCCATCCAGTCGCAGCGCGTCATCGAGGCGCGTGCCGCCCGCAGGTAATGGGTCATTCCAGGCTGGACGACTGCGTAGATGCCGGATGATGAGGTTGTCGCAGGTGTTGCGCTCGTAGTGACCATCGCAAACGATGCCGCGCACGGTGATGCCGCCGGGCGAGGTCTGTCCGGCGATGGTCACGTCGCCATGCACGATATCGGCGTAGGCATGAATGACACCACTTACCGCAAACACGATGGTGCGCGGGCCGGACTGCCGCAGTGCCCAATTGAGACTACCAGGCTGCTGTCCGGCAGGATCGGCCGCCAGCGTCGTGACCGTCAGCACCTGACCGCCGCGCCCACCACTGGCCACCTCGCCGAATCCTTCGGCGCCGGGAAAGCTGGGCAAGGTCTGGGCGTTTGCGCTGCCGACAGTCAGCAGTCCGCCAAAGAGCAGGCCGATCTGCCAATAAGGGAGCGCCCAGCGAACGAATGTGTCGTGCATCAGAGTCGCCTGTCTGCCCAAAATACCTGAGGACAACAGACGCAAGTCTGCGCTCAAAGGAGACAGCGACAGAACGGGCGACTACACCCGACCCAAGCGCCACTTCCACACCAGGCCATCCTCGGGATGCACGATTTCGCCCAGCCACTCAAACCCGAGCTTGCGCAGGATCACCGGCGATGGGCCTTCTTCAGGCATCGTGTGAGCAATCACCTGATACTGATTCTGCTGCGCAAGCGGCTGACTGAGCGCCAGCAATTCGGCGGCCATGCGGGTTGCCAAGCCGCGTCCTTCGTTGCCAGGGAAACTGAAATAGGCGATTTCGACGACACCGTCGACGGGCGGCGCCGCAAAACCACAGGTGCCGACGACCGCACCGTTCTCGACGGCGAGGTAGCCAATCCAAGGCGGCAGAAAGCCTCGCCGCGCGTACAGGTCGCGCATGGCATCACGCGCCCCCGACGCGGCCTCATGGGCATCAAGCAGGTTGACGGTGACTTCACCGTCCCGGCCGATAGGCAGCAACTGCACGCCCTGATGGCAATACGACGCGAACGGTGCGTGCGACATGTCTCACTTCCTTCCTGGTTTAAGCAATTGAAGACGAACCAGACCGCCGACTTTCTCATTCGCCCCGCGCTATCCCGCTGGTCGGTAGTTGTCCACCACACGATAACGCCGAGCCACCCAGGCAAACACCGCTGCCGCGATCAGGGCAAAGGCTGCGAAGAAGAACATTTGAAAGGCTGCCACGCTTAAACCGGTATCGCCGATGTGGCTGGTCACGGTGTCATTCCGGACCGCCGCGTTGGCGATCAGTACCCACAGATTGCCCACCGTCGTGGTGAGGTTCCAGAAGCTCATCACCACACCCTTCATCGACTGTGGCGCCTGACTGTAGGCAAACTCCAAACCGGTCGCCGACACCAGCACCTCGCCAAAGGTGAGCAAGGCATAGGGCAGGATCTGCCAGAGAATCGACAGCGGATCGCCTGCATCCATCACCACCTGCAATGCACCGACCGCGATCCAGGCCAGTCCACTGAAGGCGATCCCCGCCGCCATGCGGCGCAGTGCAGTCGGCTCAAGGCCGAACTTGCGCAAGGCCGGATACAAGACAAGGTTGTTGAAGGGAATCAATAACATGACCAGCAGTGGATTCAATGCCTGCATTTGCGAAGCAACGAACCAGTCGGGCTTGCTCATCGCATTGCCCTGAATCACCCAAGTCGAGGCCTTCTGATCGAACAGTGAATGGAAGGGCGTGACAAGTGCAAAGATCACCAACACGCGCAACACACTCCGCACACCATCAATCGCCGCATCGGCATGCTGGCCACGTGCGCGCTCGAGTTGCCACCACGCCCCCCCGCCGACACCGGCGATCAGCAGCACCAAAGCAAGGCAGGCGGCAATCACGAAGCCCAGTTGCGGAATCATCAGTAAGGTCGCCATCGCCGCGATCACGCCCAGCGAAGCCAGCACCAATCCGGGTCGTCCGCGCCCCGGGATCTTGCTCAGCAACGCGGTGCGCAACACCCGCGAAAACGCATCCGGATCGCCCTCGCGATTGACCTCAACCTTGACGTAGCGATGGCGACCAAACCAGAAGATCGCGGTCGCCAGGAACATCAACAAGCCGGGAATTCCGAATGCCACGCTTGGCCCGTAGTGCTTGAGGAACAGGGGCATCAGCAGCGAAGCAAACAAGGAGCCGAAGTTGATAATCCAGTAGAAGGCATCGAAGACGATCTTGGCGAGATGTTTGTTGCTTTGATCGAACTGATCGCCAACGAAAGAAGCCACCAGCGGCTTGATGCCACCCGCGCCAAGCGCGATCAAACCCAGGCCGGTGAAAAAACCGGTTGCATTGTGCTCGAACAAGGCCAGACAGGCATGTCCGGCGCAGTAGATCAGACTGAACCAGAGGATGGTGTTGTACTTGCCAAAAAAGCGGTCCGCCAGATAGCCACCGAGCAAGGGGAAGAAGTACACCCCGATCATGAAGGTGTGCATCAGATCCTTGGCCGCCAACTCGCGTTCACCGCCGGCGGTGATGTGCTGCAGCAGCGTCGAGGTGATCAAAAAATGCACCAGGATGTTGCGCATCCCGTAAAAGCTGAAACGCTCGCAACCTTCGTTGCCGATGATGAAGGGAATTTGGCGCGGCATCGCGCCTTTTGCGGTGGCTGTCATGGCAGGCCCAGTCAACGAGAGGGCAAGAACCATAACCGCAAAAGCGTTAGCGCGATGGCAAAGGCTGACCTGTCAACCACGCGAACGCCAGAGCACCGCAAGCAGCAGCACGGCGACACTCACGCCACTGCCATTGGCCAGCATGTCCAGCCACTCGAAACTGCGCACGCCGCCGATGCCCTGCAGCAGTTCCATCAGCGCGCCGTAGCCGACCAGACCAAACCAGACGAGGGCCAACCACGTCGATTGCCGCAGCAGCGGTCGCCACATCAGTGTGGCGATAAAGTACGCCACCGCATGCCAGAGTTTGTCGTGTCCGCCGGTGGATACCGGCAGGTCGGCGGGCGATAGCAGCGATGCAAGCGCAATCGCAATCAGCATGCCCGCATTCAGCGCCCACCACAGCGGACGGCACTGCCACAGCCGAATTACAAGCGATGACATTGATCCCCCATGGCGAACAGCGCCTCGCAATCCATGCCACGGCTCAGGCCCATGACCTGAAAGCGCTCGCCCATTTCGGAGGGCAGGATCAGGCGCTTGGCTTCCAGCGCGCGTCGATGCGAAGCGATGGCGTCCTGCGCATCTGGCGCAGCATGGTGTTCCAAGCCGTGCTGCAGCAGAAAGGCGGCCTGCGAGGTGTAGCCCGCCAGATCCAGTCCGGCATGCCGACCAGCCTCGGCCAGCGCCGTGAAATCCACCGAGGCGGTGATGTCCTGCAGGCCAGGCCACAGAAACGGCTGATCGTGCGTGCGATGTCGATAGAAACACGACAACGTCCCACGACTGCGTTCGGGCAGATAGAACTCACGGCGTGGATAACCGTAGTCGATGAACAAGGCCAAGCCCTGCGCCAGCGATCCGCACACCGCATCCAGCCAGTAGGGCAGTTGCGGCAAACATTCGGACTGGTAGCCTTCGATCCATTCGGGCTGCCCGAGATCTTTGCGCACATGGCGTACCGCACCACCGACCAAACCATCGGCTGGTCGCGAGTGCCAGACGAACCGCTCGTCTTCGACGGTCACGCACTGCTCCCACACCTCGCCTTCGCGCCATTGGAAGCAGGTGGTGGGCAACGCATCCAGCACTTCATTGGCGAACAGCACGCCGCGCCAGTCGGCATCGGGCAAGCGCTCAAGCCATTCGATGCGGGTGAACTGCTCCGCTGGAAGACGTGCCTTGGCATGCGCCTGTTGCCGCTCGCGCAAGTCAGCGCTCGGTTCGAGAATCGCATAACGGCGTGGTGATACACCCACACGCGCCAAGGCGGACAGCGCATCCACCACGAACGCACCACTGCCACCACCGAGTTCCAACACCTCGGCGTCACCGCCAATCGCGCGCAACACCGGCGTGATCGCTTGCGCAATGCAGTTCGCAAACAGCGGCCCCAATTCGGGCGCGGTGATGAAGTCGCCTGACGCACCGAACTTGCTGGCACCCGCGCTGTAGTAGCCAAGCCCCGGCGCATACAGAGCCAACTCCATGAAACGCGAAAAGGGAATCGCGCCGCCCTCGACCTGGACAAGCTTGGCGATCGCCTGTTGCAAACGCGCACTGTGGGCCAGCGCATCGGCGTCTGGCGGCGGCAAGTCGAGAGGCATCATGATGGAATCTTCAAGTGAGGCGGTAGACACTCGCACCGCAGTACGACAAGGATAAGCCATGCCCCCTTCCGCCTTGAGCTCGCCAACGCGCGCACCGGTTGCACTGATCACCGGAGCCGCCCGCCGGATTGGTGCAGTCATCGCTCGAACACTGCATGCGGCGGGGTTCGATCTGGTCCTGCACTACCAGCATTCCGACGAGGCCATGCACGCACTACAGGAATCGCTGGAAGCCGAGCGTCCGGGCAGTGTGCTGACGCTCGCTGCCGACCTGGCTGATCCCTTGACGCCAGTGCGTCTTGTCGATGCCGCACTGCACCGTTTCGGGCAACTGCATGCGCTGGTCAACAACGCCTCCTCGTTCAAGCCGACACCCGTCGGGCAAGCCAGCCAGGGCGATTGGGATCAGTTGTTCGCCAGCAACGCTCGCGCACCTTTTTTCCTTTCACAAGCCGCCGCGCCCGCCTTGCGCATCCAACAGGGCTGCATCGTTAATCTGGTCGACGTCTACGCCAAGCGCCCGCTTCCGGACCATCCGATCTACTGCATGGCCAAGGCCGCACTGGTGATGATGACGCAGTCACTGGCGCGCGATCTCGGCCCGCACATCCGTGTCAATGCCGTCGCTCCCGGTGCCATCCTCTGGCCCGATGAAGGCAAATCGACCGCCGCGCAACAAAACCTGCTGCAACGCACCGCGCTGCAACGCACCGGCCATCCGGACGATATCGCCGAGGCGGTGCGCTGGCTGATCCAAGATGCGCACTACACCACCGGTCACGTGCTCACGGTAGACGGTGGCCGAACCCTGAACATCTGAACTCGCGATCCTCTGACAGACCCCTCTGAACTCCGGGAAATGGCATGCCGACACCAGACCACTCGCTCGCCCTCGTCACTGATGCTCTCAGCTTTGCCGGTCCACCCGCTGTGCAGGCTTTGCTGGCAGTGGGCTTCCGGGTGATTGCCGTGGATACCGCCTTCCGTGAACCGACGCTGCGCGACGATTACCGCCGTCAGCATCCATCGGTCGTCACGATGGGCGAACCGGAGTCATCGCATCTGCTCGTTGCACAGGTTATTGACGCCCATGGCTTGCCTGAGGTCGTCGTCAGCAACGACAGTCATCCCGCCCGTCACGTACCGATCGAAGTGGCGCCACTCAGCGAGTTGCATGCGAGCCTGGATCGCCTGCTCGTGCGACCGTTTCAACTGGCCCAGGCACTGACGCCTCACCTCAAGCAGCGCGGCTCGGGCAAACTGATCTTCATCACCTCGTGCCGTACAGCGCTGCCACAACTCGGCGGCGCTATTCCCGACATGGCACGCGCGGGCGCCAACGCGCTGGTGCGTTCACTCAGCATCGAACTTGCGCCGTTCGGCATTCCGGTGAACGCCATCGCGCCAAATTTCCTCTACAGCGAAGCGTACTTCCCCAAAGCAGTCTACGAGGAGACGGCGGCGGGTCGAGCCTTCATTCAAGCCACGGTGCCTCGCGGCCGCTTGGGCAGACCCGACGAACTGGGCGAGTTGATCACCTACCTCGCGACCATGAAGGGCAGCTTCCATACGGGTACGATCATTCCCTTCGCGGGCGCGTGGCCAGTGGCAGCCCCGCGACCGTTTTGACCGGATAGCGCGCCGGGCCTCAGTCTTGCGTCACCGTCGGAGGCACGCGCACCCAGCCTTCCATCAGGACGCGTGCGCTGCGGCTCATGATGGCCTTGGTGACGACCCATTGACCCTCGACGCAGCTTGCTTCCGCTCCGACGCGCAAGGTGCCGGAGGGATGTCCGAAGCGCACGGCGCTGCGTTCGCCTCCACCGGCAGCCAGATTGACCAGCGTGCCGGGAATGGCGGCGGCGGTGCCAATGGCGACTGCGGCGGTGCCCATCATGGCGTGATGCAACTTGCCCATCGAGAGCGCACGGACATTGAGGTCGATGCTGCTCGCATCAATGATTTTGCCGCCGGAGGACGTGTAGCTGGCGGCCGCGGCAACGAAGGCGACTTTTGGCGTGTGCTGACGCTTGAGCGCTTCCTCCGGCGCGCGGATCAAGCCCATGCGCAAGGCCCCGGCGACGCGGATCGCTTCCATCTTGGCCAAGGCGACCTTGTCCTCGTTGATGGCAGGCTGCAGCTCGGTGCCGGCATAGCCGATGTCCGCAGCGTTGACGAATACCGTCGGAATGCCCGCCGTGATCATCGTCGCCTTCAGACGACCCACACCGGGCACATCCAGTTCATCGATCAGATTGCCGGTGGGAAATAGCGCACCGTCACCCTCGCCCTCGCCGTCGTCGGATGGGTCGATGAACTCCAGCACGATTTCGGCGGCCGGAAAAGTCACGCCATCGAGTTCGAATTCGCCGGTCTCCTGCACCTGCCCATTCGTCACCGGAACGTGAGCAATGATGGTCTTGCCGATGTTGGCCTGCCAGATGCGCACCGTGCAAACACCGTGGTCAGGAATCCGCGCCGCATCCACATATCCCGCGTGGATGGCAAACGCCGCCGCGCCCGTCGAGAGGTTGCCGCAGTTGCCGGACCAGTCGACGAAATCAGTGTCAATCGACACCTGACCATACAGGTAATCGACATCGTGTCCCGGCTGTGTGCTGGGCGACAGGATCACGCATTTGCTCGTGGAGGAGGTTGCACCGCCCATGCCATCGGTGTGCTTGCCATACGGGTCCGGCGAGCCGATCACCCGCTGAAACAAGCGATCACGCGCCAGACCTGGCACCTGCGCAGCGGCTGGCAAGTCTTCGAGGCGAAAGAACACACCCTTGGAGGTACCGCCGCGCAGGTAGGTGGCGGGGATTCGGAGTTGCTGTGCCGTGTTCATCGACAGTCCTTGCATGGTCACCCTTTGCCCGCCAGAAAATCCTGTGCGAAGCGCTGCAATACGCCGCCTGCGTCATAGATGGAGACTTCCTCGGCGGTGTCCAGTCGACAGGTGACCGGCACCTCGATGCACTCGCCGCTGCGACGCTGGATGCGCAAGGTGAGCGTGGCGCGTGGGGTGCGTTCACCGATCACGTCGAAGGATTCCGTACCATCAATGGCGTAGGTCTTGCGGGTGTCGCCGGGTTTGAATTCCAGCGGCAGCACGCCCATGCCGATCAGGTTGGTGCGATGGATGCGCTCGAAGCCTTCGGCGACGATCACTTCGACTCCAGCCAGACGCACGCCTTTGGCTGCCCAGTCACGCGAACTGCCCTGACCGTAATCCGCACCTGCAATGATGATCAGCGGTTGTTTGCGCTGCATGTAGGTTTCAATGGCCTCCCACATACGGGTGATTTGCCCCTCGGGTTCGACACGCGCCAGCGAGCCCTTTTTTACCGCACCATCGACCACCACCATCTCGTTGATCAGCGTCGGGTTGGCGAAGGTGGCGCGCTGAGCGGTGAGGTGATCGCCACGATGCGTGGCATACGAATTGAAGTCTTCTTCCGGCAGGCCCATGTGGGCCAGGTATTCGCCTGCTGCGCTGTCGAGCAAGATCGCGTTGGAAGGCGACAAATGATCGGTGGTGATGTTGTCGCCGAGCACCGCCAGCGGACGCAGACCACGCAAACCGCGCTCGCCTGCCAACGCGCCTTCCCAATACGGGGGACGGCGGATGTAGGTGCTTTGCGGTCGCCACGGATACAGCGGATTGACCTTTTCGGTTTGCGCGCCAGAGCGGTCAAACATCGGATCGTAAACCGCACGAAAATGCGCGGGTTTGACATGCGCAGCGACGATGGCATCGATCTCCGCGTCGCTGGGCCAGAGGTCTTTCAGCCGCACTTCCTTGCCGTCGCCATCGATACCCAACACATCGCGTTCGATATCGAAACGCACCGTGCCCGCAATCGCATAGGCGACCACCAACGGCGGGGAGGCCAGAAAGGCTTGCTTGGCATACGGGTGGATGCGGCCATCGAAATTGCGGTTCCCCGACAGCACGGCGGTGGCGTACAGATCGCGTTCGATGATCTCCTGCTGGATCTTCGGATCGAGCGCGCCGCTCATCCCGTTGCAGGTGGTGCAGGCGAAGGCGACGATACCGAAGCCGAGCTGTTCCAACTCGGACAGCAGACCAGCGGATTCCAGATACAACTGCACCGCCTTCGATCCCGGCGCCAGTGAGGACTTCACCCAGGGCTTGCGGACCAAGCCGCGCGCGTTGGCATTGCGCGCCAGCAAGGCGGCGGCAATGACGTTTCGCGGGTTACTGGTATTGGTGCACGAGGTGATGGCCGCAATGATGACGGCGCCATCGGGCATCTGGCCATTGGCCTCTTGCGCGCGCGCCGCCGCCAGACCGACGGCGATGCCACGCTCGCTCAGGTCCGAGGTCGGCAACCGCTTGTGCGGGTTGGACGGTCCCGCCATGTTGCGCACCACACTCGACAGATCAAAGCTCAGCGTGCGCTCGTACTCGGCGGCGGTGAGTTGGTCCGCCCATAAGCCCAACTGCCTTGCGTAACGCTCGACCAGTGCGACTTGCGAATCCTCGCGCCCGGTCAGACGCAGGTAGTCGAGGGTGTTGTCATCGATGAAGAACATTGCTGCCGTTGCACCGTACTCGGGTGCCATGTTGGAGATCGTCGCGCGATCACCGAGGGTCAGGTCCGCGGCGCCTTCGCCGTGAAACTCCAGATACGCGCCGACCACCTTTTCCTTGCGCAAGAATTCGGTCAGGGCCAGCACGATGTCGGTCGCGGTGATGCCCGACGGGCGTTTGCCGGTCAGTCGCACACCAATGATGTCCGGCAGACGCATCCATGACGCGCGACCCAGCATCACGTTCTCGGCCTCCAAGCCACCGACACCAATCGCAATGACGCCAAGTGCATCGACATGCGGCGTGTGCGAGTCGGTACCAACGCACGTATCCGGAAATGCCACGCCATCCTGCACCGCAATCACCGGCGACATCCGCTCCAGATTGATCTGATGCATGATGCCGTTGCCAGGTGGAATCACATCGACGTTCCTGAAGGCCTGCTTGGTCCAATCGATGAAGTGGAAGCGATCATCGTTACGACGATCCTCGATGGCGCGATTGCGGGCGAAAGCGTCCCTCTCGAAGCCGCCATGCTCCACCGCCAGTGAGTGGTCCACGATCAGTTGCACGGGTACCACCGGATTCACCTTGGCGGGATCACCGCCCATGTCGGCAATCGCATCACGCAATCCGGCCAGATCAACCAAAGCGGTCTGCCCCAGAATGTCATGACACACCACGCGCACCGGGAACCAGGGAAAGTCGATCTCGCGTTTGCGCTCGATCAGTTGCCGGAGATAGTCCTCCAACCTGGCAGGCTCAGCGCGCCGCAATAGATTTTCGGCATGCACACGCGCGGTGTAAGGCAGCTTGGCCCAGGCGCCTGGCTGCAGGGCTTCGACGGCCGCAGGCGCATCGAAGTACTCCAGAGAGGTGCCAGGGAGTGGTTTGCGGAAGGCGTTGTTCATTGGGATTCCATCCGGTTTGTTCAGGCAATGCCAAGGTGTCACGGCAGCGAAAATCTATTGCGCAGGTGTAGGCTCATCCATCGGCCCTCCGGCTGAAAAACGTGGATTCCCGTCTTCCCGAGAATCACAATCAGGCAGCCGTGCCGACCACAGGATTCCGGCGCCATGACGCGCCGTGTTGAAGCCGTCGTATCGTCATGCCCGCGAAGGCGGGCATCCACGTACATGCCACATCGTGCCGCATGCGTCGAGGCTGCATTGACCCGCCTGCACTCGACCAAAGCAGCCAATCGCACCTGACCGCGCGGCGACTATTGCCGCTCGGCAAGTGGCACAAACGCCAGATCTTCCGGCCCCACGTAGTTCGCGCTGGGTCGAATGATCTTGCCGTCAATGCGTTGCTCGATCACGTGTGCGCTCCAGCCCGAGGTGCGCGCGATGACGAACAGTGGCGTGAACATCGCCGTCGGCACGCCCATCATGTGATAGCTGACCGCGCTGAACCAGTCGAGATTCGGGAACATCTTTTTGATCTCCCACATGACCGACTCCAGTCGCTCGGCAATGTCGAACATCTTGCGCGAACCGGCTTCGTCGGACAGCTCTTTGGCGACCTGTTTGATCACCACATTGCGCGGATCCGACACGGTGTAGACAGGATGTCCAAAACCAATCACCACCTCCTTGCGCTCGACACGTGCACGGATATCGGCCTCGGCCTCGGCCGGGGTGTCGTAGCGCTTCTGCACTTCAAAGGCGACTTCGTTAGCGCCACCATGCTTGGGACCTCGCAGTGCGCCGATGGCCCCCGCGATGCAGCTGTACATGTCCGAACCCGTGCCAGCGATGACGCGGCCCGCAAAGGTACTGGCATTGAACTCATGCTCGGCGTACAGCACCAGCGAGGTGTGCATGGCTTGCACCCAACTCTCATGTGGCGCTGTGCCGTGCAGCAGATGCAGGAAATGCCCGCCGATCGAATCATCGTCGGTCTCCACTTCAATGCGCTTGCCGTTGTGCGCGTAGTGATACCAGTACAGCAGCATCGAACCCAGTGATGCCATCAGCTTGTCGGCAATACCGCGTGCATCCGGGTGGTTGTGGTCATCCTTCTCGGGCGTCAGACAACCCAGCACGGAAACACCCGTGCGCATTACATCCATCGGGTGCGCCGAGGGCGGCAACTGTTCCAGCGCGGTCTTCAGGGCGCTGGGAAGACCACGCATGGCTTTCAACTTCGCCTTGTAGGCCGTCAGTTCCGCGAGGCTCGGCAGTTTGCCGTGGACCAGCAAATGCGCGATCTCCTCGAACTCGCAAGCGCGGGCGACATCGAGAATGTCATAGCCACGATAGTGCAGATCATTGCCACTACGGCCAACGGTACACAGCGCGGTATTACCCGCCGCAGTTCCCGAAAGGGCGACGGATTTCTTGGGTTTGAAGCCGGGTGCGGGGGCGGCGGATTCGGACATGGCGATCTCCTGCGTGAAAGGGTGTTCGATGAAAAGCGAGGCGGTGTCTGCGCTCAGCGTGTCTTGGCCTGGGCGAACAGCGCGTCGAGCTTCTGTTCGTAGTCGTGATAGCCGATGGAGGCATACAACTCCATGCGCGTCTGCATGGTGTCCAGCACCGCCTTCTGCGTGCCGTCGCGGCGGATCGCGGTATAGGTGTTGAGTGCGGCCTTGTTCATCGAACGGAAGGCCGACAAGGGATACAGCACCATCGCCACGTCGGCGGAGCCCAATTCATCGACGGTGAACAGCGGCGTCGAACCAAACTCGGTGATGTTCGCCAAAACCGGTACCTTCACGGCAGCCGCGAATTGCTTGTACATCGTCAGCTCCGTCATGGCCTCGGGAAAGATCGCATCGGCACCGGCCTCCACACAAGCGACCGCGCGCTCGATGGCCTTGTCCAGGCCTTCCACCGCCAGCGCATCGGTGCGCGCCATGATCACGAAATCGGCGTCGGAGCGCGCATCGACCGCCGCCTTGATGCGGTCCACCATTTCCTGCTGACTGACGATCTCTTTACCGGGCCGATGACCGCAGCGCTTGGCACCGACCTGATCTTCGATATGCATTGCGCCGGCACCGAACTTGATCAGCGACCGCGTGGTGCGCGCCACATTGAAGGCCGAGGGACCAAAGCCGGTGTCGACGTCCACCAGTAAGGGCAGATCACAAACGTCGGTGATGCGGCGCACGTCGGTCAGCACATCGTCCAGACCCGAGATGCCCAGATCGGGCAAGCCGAGTGAACCGGCGGCCACGCCACCGCCCGACAGATAGATCGCCTTAAATCCCGCCGACTTCGCCAGCAAGGCGTGGTTGGCATTGATCGCACCCGGAATCTGCAGGGGCTTTTCGGCAGCGAGCGCGGCGCGGAAACGGGCACCGGCGGTGGACTGGCTCATGGATGACTCCTCGGGGCGATGGAATAGCGTGCACCGTCTACATCAAGGTTTGTGCCAAGCCTAGGTTGCTGCACGACACCCGCGCCAGAACGCATCATTGCAGCCAATCATCGCCGGCGCCGCGGCGCAATGTTTCGCGTTATGCAACATTCCATGTTTCATGTTTCACACTTCTTTCAATACATGAAACAATTCACGCATGCACCCACGTCGACTTGAGTCGCCCACCGCCCGCCTGCCGGTCATCTGGACCGTCGCCGTCTCGCGTCTGTCGCAACTATTCAACGAAGTCATTCCCGAGTTTGATGGCCGCGCCGAGATCCACGCGATTCCGCTCGGCTATGACGATGCTGTGCAGCACATCCGCCAACGACTGCAACGACAATCCTGCGATGTCTTGATCTCGGCGGGCTCCAACGCCGCCTATCTGCGCAACCGTGTGGCTCGCCCACTGGTGCTGGTCCGTGCCAGCGGATTCGACTTGATGCAGGCGTTGAGTCGCGCGCGCCGGATCAGCGAACGTATCGGCGTCGTCACGCATGAAAGCGATCTGCCAGTGTTTGCCGAGTTCCAGCGCAGTTTCGGCCTAGACATCGCACAACGAAGCTTCGTCACCGCCGAAGACGCTCGCGCCTGCGTCGCCGATTTGATCGCGCGCGGGGTGGGCGCCATTGTCGGCACGGGACTGGTCACCGATCTCGCAGAGCAGGCGGGGGTCACCGGCGTCCTGATGTACTCCGCCGAATCGATTCGGCAAGCCTTCGACAGCGCGCTCGACATCGCCCGGCCCTTACTGCAGGAACCACGCGATAGCCTGCGCCGGCGCAGTAGCGCGACCCGCTTCGGACTGGATGATCTCAGCGGCGAAAGTCCACGCATGCGCGAGCTGCGCGAGCGCATCCAGCAGGCCGCCCAAAGCGACGCCACGGTACTGATTCAAGGCGAATCCGGCAGCGGCAAGGAGCTCGCCGCGCAGGCCCTGCACGCCAGCAGTCCGCGACGTCGCGGTCCGTTTGTCGCGGTGAACTGCAGCGCCATCCCCGAATCCTTGCTGGAATCCGAATTGTTCGGTCACGACGACGGCGCGTTCACCGGCGCACGTCGGGGTGGCCGCAGTGGACTGATCGAAGCCGCGCATCGCGGCAGCTTGTTTCTGGATGAAATCGGCGACATGCCGAGCAGCCTGCAAACCCGGCTGCTACGGGTTCTGGAAGAACGCGAGGTCATCCGCTTGGGCGCCAACGAGGCGCAACCGGTGGACCTGCGTGTCATCGCCGCTAGTCACGTCGATCTGCGGCATGCGGTGCAAGAAGGCCGCTTTCGTCGCGATCTGTTCTATCGACTGGATGTCCTGCGCCTCGCCATGCCCAGTCTCCGCGACCGCCCCGACGACCTTACCGCCCTGATCGACGCGCTGCTGGCGCGACTTCGTTCACGCAGCACCATGAGCACCGCCTTGCGATTCGATGCCGAGGCACTGCGCCTGCTGCAGCAACACGACTGGCCCGGCAATGTGCGCGAGCTACGCAATCTGCTGGAACGTCTGCTGATCCTCCGTCCGGAACACGGCCACGTGGACCGTGGCCTGCTATTACTGCATGCACCGGAGTTGGGAACGAATCACCTGCAGGACACGGAAGCGATGACGTTGCACCGACGCTCGGCACCCCATCCCCATGGAACACCCAGCCGCCCCAGCCGGAGAGAGTTACAAGACGCACTCGCTCTGCACGGCAACCGCGACGCCCTGCAAAGGGCGTGGGGTATTTCTCGGACGACTTTGTGGCGGTGGATGCGGGAGGTGGAGTCGGGTTGAGCGGTGCAAATGCCGTCCCTATCTCGTCTGCCAAGATGCAAATTTGCATCACGCATGGTTGTGCATCTGGCTATAGTCCAACGTGACTTCAGACTAAACACCCAACCATGCGGAGATCGTTTTGGAGAAGCTTCCGTTGCAACAAGACCTGTCGTCCGTCGGTCTAGACACCGCGGTCGCACTGTCATTCGACTACCTAAAACAGCTCGGAACAATCGCCATGACTGCGGCTGGCGGGCTGATCGCGCTGGCGCAGTTCGTCGAAGGTGACAAGCGGTTCTTCATAAAGATCATGATCGCAACGAGCCTCATGTTCATGGCTGCTTTGCTTGCATTCTTTGCACAGTACTCGCTGGTGGACCGAATCAGACAAGCCCATGAGCTACTGCGCAGATCCGAGCAAAAGACCCATTCCCATGAAAAAGTAAGACGGATGGAGAATCTTTTCGAGAGTGCGGCGCTGTGGCTTTTATCCATCAGCATGGGCGTTGCCCTGCAAGCGCTGTTCACCTTTGGCTGAACCCACCAGCCATGAAGCACGGGTGTGGTGCGGTGGATTTGCAGACGCGAACCAAAGCCCGACGGGCACCTAGAGGCCGTTCGAGCTGAATTCGACGAACTCCCTCGTTGTTCGACTCGGAAATGCGTGCCGCAGCAATCGCCAAACCACTTGGGCGAATTGGCGCGGCAGGCTGCCAGTGTTGTAGTGCTGGCCGTAGGCAGCGCAGATGCGGCGAACGTGTTCGCCCAAGGCGGCATAGCGGTTGGCGGGTAGCTCGGGATACATGTGGTGTTCGATCTGGTGACTGAGATTGCCGGTCATCAGGTCGAGCAGGCGCCCGCCGCGCAGGTTGGACGATCCGTGCAACTGGCGCAGGTACCACTGTCCTCGGGTTTCGTCCTTCAGCACGGACTTGGAGAACGTCACGACATCCGAGGTGAAATGCCCACAGAAAATCACCACCCAGGTCCAGACATTGCGAATCACGTTGGCGAACACGGCACCGAGCAACACAGAGAGGAAGAATGGCCCTGCCAGCAGCGGCATCACGACGTAGTCGCGCAGTAGCTGACGACCCATTTTTCGCACCGCTGGGCCAAGGGCACGGCGCAGGTCCGCACTGCTCATGCGGCCTTTGAACCAGCGTCCCAAGTGCAAGTTCTGCGCAGCGATTCCCCACTCGAACAGAACCGCAAACACCACAGAGACCAATGGCTGCAACAGATAAAATGGCTTCCAGCGCTGCTCGGGAAAAATGCGCAGCAGGCCATAACCGAGATCTTCATCCATGCCACGGATGTTGGTGTAGGTATGGTGGCGAAAGTTGTGGGTGACGCGCCAGTTCTCAGCGGTGCCAGCGATGTCCCACTCGTAGCGCTGACCCTCGAAACGCGGGTCACGCATCCAGTCGTATTGGCCGTGGATGACGTTATGCGCGAGCTCCATGTTTTCGAGGATTTTCGAGAATGCCAGCAGAGCAACGCCGGCGATCCAGCTTGGCCAGAACAGGCTCGGCCACCACAGTCCCGCGGCCAGCGCGCCCAGCACCAGCAGCAAGCGACCAAGCAATCCGCTGTAGCGCACAGCAGCGTATACGCGGCGGATGTAGCGTGCGTCATTCGCCCCCAAGGTGGGCAGCGTTTGGGCGCGCAACGCATCCAGTTCACGCGCGAAGGCATCCGTCTGCGCGGGGGTGAGAACGCGACTTTTCGGCGAATAGATCATTCAAAGGTCCAGAACAAGGCCGTCGGCGGCGGCGTGCACGCACAGGCGGATGGAGGTTGCCGGTTCGGCGCTAAGCGAATCGCGCTGCAAATCGCGACTGGCACCGCTGATGCGATGGCAAGCGCAGGTGTTGCAAATGCCTTGTCGGCAGCCATGTGCCGGTTGCAGACCTTGCGATTCCAAGGCCGCCAGCAGCGGTTGATTGGTCGGCAAATCCAGTGTCACGCCCTGTCGGCGCAGTTCCACGCGTACGGTAGGACTGTCGCTGCAGGTCGATGCCAACGGCGAAAAACCTTCGGCATGAAAGGCGCGCGCCTGTGCTGACAGTTTCCGCGTCAGATCGATAAACCCTGACGGACCGCAGGCCAGCACGGTGCGCTCGGCAAGCTCAGGAGCAACCTGCGTCAGCACCTCGGCACTGATGCGCGGCGCAGGCTCGACCGGGTCACGCGTGAGAAACGTATGCACGCAAAGAACGGAATGTTGCGCCTGCAATGCGGCCCATTGCTCGGCAAAGCACAAGGACTGACGTGACTGCGCCCAATAGCCAAGAGTGATCGCACCGCGCCAGTCGCGGGCCAGCGCGTCCAGCAAGAGACTGCGCAGCGGCGTGATGCCGCTGCCCGCCGCCAGCAGCAACAAGGGCGCGTGAACATTGTCGGGCAAACACAGTCCGCCATAGGGCGCGCTGATCTGCAGTACGTCGCCAGGTTGCAGGTGTTCGAACAGATGACGGCTGACTTTGCCACCGGCAACGTTGGCGATGGTGATCTCAATGTGGCGCGGGTCGCTGGGCGGTGCCGACAGACTGTAAGCACGGGTATGGCGGACGCCGTCGATGTCCACGCTGATATCGATATGTTGCCCGGCGCGAGCCTTCGGCCAGCGCTGTGGCATTCGCAGGGCCAGCGTGACGGCGTCCTCCGACGCCGCGCGGCGCTCACAGACGCGCGCCAGCATGCAGCCGATGCGCCAGCGCGGATGCAGATGTGCGAGCCAGAAATCAGCGACGTCGGTGTTGATCCATTGCGACCGAGGACGCGGGATGGGCGCCGACGCTGTCCGTTCATTTCGGGGCATTGGGGTCTGGAGCATGGTCATGACGCGGCAATATACACATATCTGCACACGTGTGCATAAATGCGTGCGGAAATTGCCAGCGCTATCATGCGCAAGCCCTCTGGAACCACGAACACGTGAATCCCTCCACGCATCCAAGCCTCGATCACAGCCCCGGCCGCAAGCCGAGCATCAACCGCGAGGATCTGATCGCCGCCGCGCTACGCCTTCTGGGGCCGCATCGCAGTGTGTCCACGCTCAGTTTGCGTGAAGTGGCGCGCGAGGCGGATATCGCGCCAAACAGCTTTTATCGACACTTTCGCGATACGGACGAGTTGGCTGTTGCCTTGATTGAACTGGCCGGGCAATCGTTGCGTCAGATCATCGGCAATGCGCGCCATCGAGCCGATGACGGCGGCAGCATTGTGCGCAGTTCAATCGAAGTGTTTGTCGCTCAGTTGCGCGCCGATAGCACCCTCCTGCATATCCTGTTACGCGAAGGCACGGCGGGCTCGGATGCCTTCAAGGCGGCGGTGGACAAACAGCTCACCTACTTCGAGGAAGAGTTGCACTCGGACCTGATTCGCCTTAATCAGGCGCAAGGAAGCCAGCTGCATGATTCCCGCATGGCTGCGCGGGCGGTCACTCGGCTCGTATTCGCCATGGGCGCGACCGCTATTGACGCGCCCGTCGAACGCGATGGCGAGCTGGTCGAGCAGCTCAGCACGATGGTGCGGATGATCCTGGCGGGCGCGCGAGCACTGCAGCGCCTATAGCCACTGCGCAACGCGCGGAGCGCGCTGTGAAGTCGATTGATGTGTATCGAACGCGCACAAAGACGCCACGTGCTTCGCATATTGCGGATGCGACTGAGGTGATGCCCATCACGCAATATTAGGCATTACTAAAGTAGACTGATCGCACATTCCGGACGGAGTACGCCATGAACAATGTCCAAAAGCTGTCGTTTTTCCTCCTCGCTGCCTGCAGCCTCGCTGTACCTGTGGCGCAAGCGCAATGGCAGCCCTTGCCAGACAAGGCGCCCGAGCCCGCCGACAATCCGACCACGCCGGAAAAGGTTGAGCTCGGCCGGATGCTTTACATGGACCCACGTTTTTCCGCGACTGGTACGGTGTCCTGCAATTCCTGTCACAACGTCATGCTGGGCGGCGAAGACAATCGGCCGTTTTCGATGGGCGTGCACGGGCAGATGGGCGGCCGCAGCGCCCCGACCGTATGGAACTCAGCGTTTTATTCTGGCCAGTTCTGGGATGGCCGCGCCGCCAGTCTCGAAGCGCAAGCCAAGGGTCCCGTCGTCAATGCGGTCGAGATGGGCATGAAGGAACTGGATGTCGCGATGAATCGCGTCCGCCAGATCGAGGGCTATCAGACGGCGTTTGCCGAGGTGTTTGGCCCCGACGCGATGACCGTCGACAACGCGGCAAAGGCAGTGGCTGCCTATGAGCGGACACTGATCACGCCGAATGGCCCGTTTGATCGCTTCCTCAAGGGAGACACGAACGCACTCTCGGAAGCGCAACAACGCGGCATGGACCTGTTTGCGTCGGCCGGATGCATCGCCTGCCACTCCGGCCCCGCCTTCAGCGGCCCGATGCTGCCCGACGGGATGGCGTTTCTCAATAAATTCCCAACCTTCAGCGACAACCCCTACGTCGAAAAGTACGACTTCTTGAAGGATCTCGGTCGTTTCGAAGTCACCAAGAATGATTCCGACAAACACCTGTTCAAGGTGCCGACGCTGCGCAATATCGCGCTGACCGCGCCGTACTTCCACAATGGCGCTGTGCCGACGCTCGACGAGGCCGTGAAGGTCATGGCCAAGACGCAGCTGAACCGCGATCTCACTGCATCCGAGGCATCCGATCTGGTCGCTTTTCTCAACGCGCTGACGGGCGAGTTTCCGGACCAGCCGATGCCGCGCTTGCCCGCCACACCCGGCAAGACATTTGATTTCAGCAGCGCCAAGTAGACGTCCCTGCTGGAAACCCCAAGCCGTCAGGGAAACTCCCCCCTCCTTGTTTCCCTGACTGGTTCGGCCCCGCTTCGGCGGGGCTTTTTTTATTTTCGGAAAGCGCTCAACGCAAATTGGTATGGTCCTTCCGCGCACCGTGCCAGCGCTTGGGTGCGCCTGAGCTCTGCCTGCAACCAGCATCAGGTAACATGCGCGAACCGAGCGACACGCGCACTGGATCGCGTTCGCCGCTGCTAACCAATCGAATACCAGTTGCGCTCGGCGCGACGGCTGGAGGGCCGCCATGAATCCTTTGCAAACCTTGCTCGATACCGACCTCGACCCCACCGAGACGCAGGAGTGGATGGAGGCGCTGCAAGCCATCATCGGAAACGATGGCCCTGAACGCGCGCACTTTCTGCTTGACCGGATGGTCGAAGTGACCCGCCGCGCTGGTGCGTTTCTGCCCTTCCAGCCGACCACCGAGTACATCAACACCATTCCGCCACAGATGGAAGCCAAGAGTCCCGGTGATGGCGCGCTGGAATGGCGAATTCGTTCGATCAATCGCTGGAATGCGATGGCGATGGTGGTACGTGCCAATCGCAAACCGGGGGAACTGGGCGGCCATATCGCCAGCTTCGCTTCCTCGGCAACGCTGTATGACGTGGGCTTCAACCACTTTTGGCGAGCGCCCACCGACCAACATCCGGGCGACCTCATCGGTGTGCAAGGCCACAGTTCACCGGGCGTTTACGCACGCGCCTTTCTGGAAGGTCGCCTCACCGAAACGCAGATCGACAATTTCCGCATGGAAGTTGATGGCAAGGGCATCAGTTCCTATCCACATCCTTGGCTGATGCCCGATTTCTGGCAGTTACCCACGGTCTCGATGGGTCTCGGCCCAATCACCGCCATTTATACCGCGCGCTTCTGGAAGTATCTGGAAGGGCGTGGATTGATGCCGAAGACGGATCGCAAAGTCTGGTGCTTTCTTGGTGACGGCGAAACCGACGAACCGGAAAGCCTCGGCGCTATTGCTCTGGCCGGCCGTGAAGGCCTCGACAACCTTATCTTCGTCGTCAATTGCAACCTGCAGCGCTTGGACGGCCCGGTGCGCGGCAACGGCAAGATCATCCAGGAACTCGAAGGCAGCTTCCGAGGGGCAAATTGGAACGTCATCAAATTGATCTGGGGCAGCTACTGGGATCCGCTCTTGGCACGTGACACCAGCGGCAAATTGCGCCAGTTGATGATGGAAACCGTCGATGGCGAGTACCAGAACTACAAAGCCTTTGGTGGCGCTTACACGCGCGCAAACTTCTTTGGAAAACACCCCGAGACTGCCGCACTGGTGGCCAATCTCTCCGACGACGACATCTGGCGTCTGAACCGCGGCGGCCACGACCCGCACAAGGTGCATGCCGCCTACGACGCTGCGGTCAAAACACAGGGGATGCCGACCGTCATTCTCGCCAAAACTGTCAAAGGTTATGGCATGGGCAAGGCGGGCGAGTCGCTCAATCCGACCCATCAAACGAAGAAACTCGATGACGAGGCCGTGCGGGCCTTCCGTGATCGCTTCAATATCCCAATCAGCGACGACAAACTGGCTGAGGTGCCGTTCTACCATCCAGGTGAAGACTCTGCCGAAGTTCGCTATCTGCGCGAGCGCCGCGCCGCACTCGGTGGGCCATTGCCACAGCGGCGGCAAAAGGCCAGCGAGAGCCTTCAGGTGCCTGCGCTGAGTGCTTTCGACCGATTGTTGAAATCCAGCGGCGAGCGCGAAATCAGCACGACCATGGCCTTCGTGCAAGCCTTCAACATCATCTTGCGCGACAAAGACGTGGGACCGCGCTGCGTACCGATCGTGGCCGACGAAGCCCGCACCTTCGGCATGGAAGGACTATTCCGGCAGATCGGCATCTATGCACCGCACGGTCAGAAGTACAAACCCGTCGACGCCGATCAGTTGATGTACTACCGCGAGGACACAGCGGGCCAAGTGCTGGAAGAAGGCATCACCGAAGCGGGTGCATTTTCCAGTTGGATGGCTGCCGCCACCAGTTACAGCACCAATAACCTGCAAATGCTGCCGTTCTATATCTACTATTCGATGTTCGGCTTCCAGCGCATCGGCGACTCGGCATGGCAGGCCGCCGACATGCGCTCGCGTGGTTTTCTGCTGGGTGGCACGGCAGGACGCACCACGCTGAACGGCGAGGGTCTGCAGCACGAAGATGGGCACAGCCACCTGCTGGCGGGCGCCATTCCAAACTGCCGCAGCTACGACCCGACCTTCGGCTACGAAGTTGCGGTGATCCTGCAGCACGGCATGCAGCGCATGTTGACCGAGCAACAGGACGAGTACTTCTACCTCACCCTGATGAACGAAAACTACACTCATCCGGATATGCCCGAGGGCGCCGAGCAGGGCATTATCAAGGGCATGTACCTGCTGCAGACTGCAGCCTCCAATGGTGGCAAAGCCAAAGGCAAATCCGCCACGCCACACGTGCAATTGCTTGGCTCCGGCACCATCCTTCGCGAGGTCATGGCAGCGGCAGAGTTGCTGGAAAAGGAATTTGGCGTCACTGCCGACATCTGGTCCTGTCCGAGCTTCAATGAACTGCGCAGGGATGGCTTTGATGCCGAACGCTGGAACCGTCTGCATCCGGAAGCCAAAACGCCACGCAAAGCCTTCGTCACACAGTGCCTTGAAGGCCGCTCTGGCCCGGTCATCGCTGCCACTGACTACGTGCGCGCCTATGCCGATCAGATCCGTGGCTTCATTCCCGGGCATTACACGGTCCTTGGCACCGACGGATTCGGGCGCTCCGATACGCGCGCCAATCTGCGCCGGTTCTTCGAGGTTGATCGTCATTACATCGCGCATGCCGCCATTGCCGCTCTGGCACAGCAGGGCGTCATGAACGGCAAAGATGTCGCACGGGCGATCAAACAATTTGGTGTGGACCCGAACAAGGCAAATCCGATCGGGGTCTAAGCAGGCTGTTAAGAGTGCCATTTGACACTTTCTCAAGGTTGCGCGTCCGCCACAGGTCCGGACGCGCTCCTGTCGAGAGGATTGTTTTCGCGATCAATCGGGCGAGCGCAACAATTTCGCCACGCGCCAACGGGTGTTTTTGAACACGCGGTCAATCGAAAAGCTACCGGCTGCTGGACTCGGGCGTTAGTGGACGCCGAGCGCCACATTGCAGGCCTGCGGCACCTTGAAATTGTGAGCCAGTTTGCAGGTCTCGACATGGAACAGCTCGTGCTGAGCAAGTCACGATCCCATCGTCGAGTCCTTCCATGCTCACCTATGCCCTCGTACACGAGTTTTTAAAGCCATTGCGCTACTGGTCCGCAGCCATTTGGGATGGCGTGGCACTGCTCACGATGTCAGCCTGATCCGCCTGGCAATCAGGCATAAAGCGCAATGGGCGTCGTACCTTCGGCAATCGGCGCGTGTTTCTCGTAGCGCATGCCCAACTTCTGCAGCACCCTGATGGATGCTTCGTTGTGGGGTGAAACAAAACCCACAATGCGAACCAATCCTTTCGTCGCACGCCCCCACGCAATCACGGCAGCGGCCGCTTCTGTCGCGTAACCCAGTCCACTGTACTCGGGAAAAAAGGCGTAGCCCACGTCTACTTCGCCGGTGAATTCCCGTTTCAGCAGACCACACATGCCGATGCAGGTGTGGGTAGTTGCTTCCTCTACCGCGAACAGACTGAAGCCGTCCCGCGTATAGGCCGCCATCGGTCCCTTTAGCAGAAATGCTTCTGCTGCCGCAGGGTCGCGAACACCGCGATCGCCAATGTTGTCGATGAAGGAAGGTTCGTTCAGCAACCGCAGAACCCAGTCTGCGTCCTGCTCCGTGAAGTGGCGCAGGTGCAAGCGAGTGGTATCAAGCACATGCATGGCGACAACAACCCCATCAGGAATCCGGAGAGCGATCGTAACGTGCGATTACAGCGAGTGCTTCATCGCCTTCTGGCGTAGCGTTGAACATGCGCATTTCCAAGCGACCTGCCACGGGACTCTCGAACTCGATCGCCCAACCCCAAGCCAGCCCGGACTCAACCGCGTAACGGCCGGACAATCGCAGAATCCCCATTGCTGATGATGCCGACGCAAGATTCATCACCGCACTGCTCTGATGCCAGCTGTCGACCCATGCGGCGGTGACCGCATCCGTTTCGGGGTGAACAGCGAGCAGCAATGACCCGAACCGCGTCAGTCCTTCCAACTGCCAGTCGTAATCGACGCGGTAGAGCTCGCCAGATCCCAACTGTTGAAAGACGAGCCGCGACTGCCCCGCGGGCAATGGCGAATCTGCCGGGTCCAGAATGACCTGTTTGGTGCCGATCCATCCACCCAGCCACGCCGCCATGGAAGCTTGGTACATACCCAAAATCCTCAGGTGCCAACACGACAAGACAACAACCACCTACTCCCGCAGGCCACCAGCAAGGCCGCATCGCCCTGAAGCTGCTAGCATTTCGAGGTTGCTGCAAAACACATACCTGATTGGAAAGCCTGATTGGACATTTTCAAAGCGTTCACCGTCGAAGCAGCGCACCGTTTGACCAAGGTGCCGCCGGGGCACAAATGCGCCAGACTGCACGGCCACTCGTTTCGCATCGAAATCCATGTCTGCGGGGAAATTGGTGACGATACCGGCTGGGTGATGGATTTCGGCGACATCAAGTCCGCCTTCAAACCCTTGTACGACCGCCTTGATCATCACTACCTCAATGACATCCCTGGACTGGAGAATCCCACCAGCGAAGTTCTGGCCGTCTGGATCTGGGAGCAACTCAAGCCAACCCTCCCGTTGTTGTCCGCTGTAGTGATCCATGAGACCTGCACCTCGGGCTGCCGCTTTACCGGCCCAAAGGAGTGACGCAACGCACCGTTCTCCACCGTACGGAAATAGTTCGCAACCACTTGATTTGAAAGCGCGAAAAGTACCGTTCGTCGGAGTGAATGGTTTCAGTACCTCAAATATGTTGCGCCGCACCAATGTTCGGGCTAACCTGCAATCCCCACGTTCGTACCGGAGCAACCCGCCATGTTTGATTCTCTCGCCACCCAGTTCAGCCAGTACAGCAAGCAATTGACCGATGCCACGATGCGTGCCAACGCCATCACGGTCGGCTATTTCGAGACGCTGACCAGCCTGCAAACAAAGGCCATGGAAAGCCGCATGGAAGCCGCAACGGCCTTTGCCAGTGAAGCAGCGGAAGTTCGTGATCTGGAAGCCGCCAAGGCCTTCTTTCCGAAAAGTGTTGCGTTCGTGAAAGACGCCTCCGAGCAGCTGTATGCGCTGAGTCAGGAAACCCTGAAGCAGAACATCAAGACTGCCGAAGCCTTGGCCAATATCGCCAAAGCCAACTTTGAAGCCGCCAACGAATCAATCGTTCGCCCGGCTGTCAAAGCGGCCAAAGCCAAAGCCTGATTTTCCGCCTGCTGCGACGCAGCAAATCGCGTCGCGCTGCGGTAAGATGCAATCGCCCGCGAGGGCAAGGCGCTACGGATAATCTCCCTCCCTATCTGTAGCGTTATTTCAGAACCGACGGACGCCTTGTCCGTCGGTTTTTTTTCGCCGCAAACCCGCATCTCGTGACAAGCGCCTGTCGGACGTCAATAAACGATCGCGGCAAGTGAATTGGTCGCGCACGCCTTGGCGACGAGCTATCAATAGCGCACCTGATGCGTACACGCCACGCCCCTAGCCAATATGGCGCACCTCTCACCTATTGGCCGCGCGTCCGCTTGCGGCGAACGTGCGCCCACCGCTCCCGCCATGATTGAACTCGCGCGGGCGGGGCATGGCGAGCAGAAAACTTCAACCCAACGCGGATGACTCGCTCATCCTGCAGCTGCCGAACCACCAGCGTGATCCCCGCAAAACGCAGGGAATCACCGATTTGCGGTTGATCGTCATACTGTTTGGCAAACAGGTCGGCAGCGGTGAGGTGCGCTTGTCGCGCAGGGACCTGCACGCCATAGAATTCTGCGAGCGTACCGAGCGGTATGTCACCCTGAAAACTGAACTCACCGAAGGTTGCCCGCTCAACCTCACGCGCTTGGGCGGGTTCCGCAAATAACCAATCCAAGCGGATGACTCGCCCCAACGGAGCAAGAAAGTAGGCATAGTCCTGCGCACGCACTTTGCCCGCCGACTCGGGTGTCATTACACGCCCTTCCCGCACGGTCAGAACGGGGCTGGCCCAAGCCGGCAGTTGCGAATCATCCGTCAGAATGGCACTGCCATCTTCTGCACGATAGCCCACCAATTCGTATTCCAACTGCCCCGGCAGATCAAGCTCGATGCGACGACTGGGTGGATCACGACGCGGCACGGCGACATCAAAGATGTCGGCAGCCCAACTCAATGACCACCCTTGAACAAGCAGTGAAACCAAGACGACGACGAAAGCAATGTTGAAATATAGCTGTGCGTTCTCGATGCCCACCAGCATGGGAATCGACGCCAGAAAGATCCCCACCGCACCACGCAAACCCACCCAGGAGATGAAAGCGATCTCGCGCTTACGAAATCCGAACGGTGCAAGGCACAAGGCCACGGCCAAAGGTCTTGCTATCAGCATCAGGAATGCCGCCACCGCCAAGGCAACCCAAGCCGATTCCAGCAATCGACTTGGCGTTACCAAAAGCCCAAGCACCAGAAACATCACCATCTGCGCCAGCCAGGTTGCCGCATCCTGAACACTCAGCACATTCGCAAACGCACGTACGGGTCGGTTGCCGATGACGACGCCAGCGAGATACACCGCCAGATAGCCGCTACCGCCCAGCACGTTGCTGAAGGCGAAAACTGCCACCGCACCCGCGACAGCCAGCAGCGGGTGCAAGCCGGATGGCAGTTCCAGTCGATTGAGCGCCAATGCGATGCATTGCCCACCCAGCCACCCCACCAAGCCACCCAACGCGACTTGCCGCGCCAATTGCGCAGCCAACTCCAGCCATGTTGCGTCATGGTCGATGCCCAGCATGCCGATCAGTGTCAGCGTGATGAAGATCGCAATCGGATCGTTGCTGCTGGATTCCATTTCAAGTGTGGCACCGACCCGGCGCTGCAAATGCAATCCGTTGGCGCGCAACAAAAAGAACACCGCAGCGGCATCCGTGGAAGCGATGATGCTGCCCATCAGGAGGCTCTCGGCCCAGCCTAGCCCTAACAACTGGCGCACTGCGATCGCCGTCAACGCCGCGGTCAGTGCCACCCCCAGACTAGCGAGTATCACCGCTGGTGCAACGGCACCCTTGACCTGATCCAGTCGAGTACGTAATCCACCGTCAAACAATATGATTGCCAGCGCAAGCGAACCCACCGCATACGTCAAGCGATAGTCTTCGAACGCGATTCCGCCAATGCCGTCTTCTCCAGCCAACATGCCCAGAGCGAGAAAAACCAACAGCATCGGTGCGCCAAAACGTGTCGCAACCAGACTGGAAGCAATACCCGCCAGCACCAGCAGCGAACCGATGAGCAACCAGAGATCGAGTGAGTGCAGAATCTCCACGACAACTCCCGTCCATGCCATTTCGTTGGGAGAATTGCGTCATGCCCGCTCCCACGCATTCACGAATTCCCGGTAACGGGTTACTTTTCGCATACCCGATGCAGAAGTTGAAGCCTTGCTCGCATTTGCAGCTGAATCCGGGTTCATTTGAACCGATGTCAACCATCGCAAAGGACACCGTGTGACTACCCGTCTTTCCTCCTATTTCTGGCAATGGCTTGCCCTCACGCTGGCCTTCAACGCCACCGTCTCGGCAAGCGAACTGATCGTCGTTGCGACAGGCTTGCGTAACGAGGGCCAGGCTGAACTGCGCGTCTACGCCAGTCGGATTGGTTTTCCAAAGCAACCGAGTTACGTGATGTCCGCGACGGTCGACAACGGTACCGCACAGTGGACCCTCACGGATCTCGGCCCCAGCGACTATGCCGCGTATGTGTTCCATGACCGTGACGGTGACGGGCAACCCGATGGCGGTTTCAGTCCGGAACCATGGGCCTACTCCAACGGCCGTCCATTCCAGAAGCTCGACTGGGACGAGGCAATAGTCAGTCTGGGAGTCGACCCCGTTCGTGTCGAAGTGCGTCTGGCCGATGAGGATGAAGCCGCTGCAAACGAAGAGGAGTGAGTCCACAAGAAAGCGTAAAAAAATCCCCGGCCGAAGCCGGGGATCGGGTATCACGCCTGACAAAGTCGATCAGAACGACTGCGAGAAACGAATTCCGAAGCTGCGCGGCTGATTGGTCAAGGTGTAGATCTGACCATTCGGATACTGCGGAACCACGCCGGCTGCGCCGCAGACCGACTCCGCACACTGAGTGAAATGGCTGAGCTCGCCGCGTTCATCGGTGGCATTGGCGACATACACATCGATCATCCAATCGTCCTTGCGGAAACCGGCGGAGATATCCAGCGTGGTGTAGGACGGCAAATCGCCGAGGATTGCCTGTTCAGCGGTGCGCAGGTCCGCCAGACGCTCGCCAACGTGCACCAGCGCGCCCTGCACAAACGCTTCGTTGCTGCCAACGTCGAAGGTGTAGCGACCAGTCAGATTGCCCTTGAACTTGGGCGTGACGGGTAGACGCGAGCCATCTGGTGCTTCCGGATCATCGCATTCGGTTACCGGCACGCCATTGTCATCGGTGAAACCGCAGTAATTTGCCGTGACCTCGGCGTCATACAGCGCCACACCCGCCGACAGTCGCAGGTTATAGGTCGCCGCCCAACCCAGATCCATCTCGAAGCCATTGATCTGCGCCTGGTTGGCGTTCTTGATCTCGGTCAGGCCGTTGGCACCCAAGATCACAAACTGGAAATCCTCCCATTCCTGACGGAACACGGAACCGTTCAAGACCAATGCGTTGTCCAACCAACTGCTCTTCCAACCAAACTCATAGTTGGTCAGATAGTCGGACAAATAGGGTGGCAATGTGCCGCGTCGATTTACGCCACCGGGTCGGTAGCCTTCGGACCAAGTGCCATAGATCATGATGTCATCGTTGATTTCATACGTCAGATTGAGGCGACCGATGTTGCCGGTTTCCTCAACACGTTTGTCGAAGAACGAACATGGCGCACCGTTGAACGTCTCTGCACCTTCTGGACAAACCGCTTCGCCGTAGCTGGATACCCAGCCCCAATTGGCGAAGCCAAAATACCCTTCCAAACTGTTGTCGACCTGGAACCAACGCATACCCGCGTTGGCGGTCAAGGCATCCGTGATGTCATAGCTCAACTCACCGAACACCGCCGTGTCTTTGTCTTCGCGAACCTGCTTGGTCAGCCACAACGTGTCGGGCCAACCGGTCACCGAAAGATCCGAATCGATATCGTCAATCTTGTAACGCTGCTCGATGTCGTGACTTTGAGTCTGGACGAACGCGCCCAGTGCAAAACGCAGCGATGCGTCCTGTGGCGACGCCAATCGCAACTCGTGGCTGGTCTTCTTGTAGCCGTCCACGCCCTGAATGTACTGCGAAGGATTGACCAGACTGCCGGGCGCACAACTGAAACTATCGACATCGAAGTCAGAACAGGTGTAAGCACCGTAGCCACCCAGCGTGTCGTACCAGAAGGCGTAGTCACTGTAGTCTGAATCGACATCGACATCGCGTTTCAAATGGGCAAAGGCGTAGGTCAGATCAAAATTGCCAACCTTGCCCTCGATCGCCAATGCAGCCTGCATCCAGCGATCATCCGATCCTTCCGGATAGAAATGCGCGATTTGCAGATCGCCGACATTAGGGTCCATCGAGAAATTGCCGCCCGCCTTCTGACGCTGCCCCATCAAGGTTGGCGTGATGGTCCAGTTGTCATCCAGTTCCACGCGCAAGGCCAATCGTGCGCCCGTGGTTTCGACATCGTTGTAGTCGTCATCGACCAGCGCGGCATTGTCGATGGTGCCGTTGCCATTGGAGTCTGCATCCCAACTGGGAAATGTCCGCGTGGCAAAGACGTTGTCGATGTAACCGGCATCCTTCTTGTGCCAGCCCACCAGACGAATCGCCGCTGCGTCGCTGATCGGCAGATTCAACATGCCCTCGCCGACGTACCCCATGCCGCCATTGCTGACGCCATTCAGTTCGGCACCATAGCTCGCTGCAAACCCACTCGGATCGGGCTTGTTGGTGATCATGCGCAAGGTGCCGGCCTGCGAACTGGCGCCATACAACGTGCCCTGCGGTCCCGACAATGCTTCCACGCGCTCGATGTCGTAGACATGCATATCTAGCGGCCCTTGGATCGTGGTGATCGGTTGCTCGTCCAGATACACACCCACGCTGGGCAGCGAACCGGAATGGTTTCCGTCGCCACCACTGGCCACACCGCGCATATAGATCTGCGCAAATCCCGGCCCGGCGGTCTGATAGGAAACCGCAGGCAAATACTTCACGTAGTCCTCGAAGTCGGAAACCTGCAGTTCCTCGAGCTGATCCGTGCCCAGCACCTGCATGCTGATCGGCACTTTCTGCAGATTTTCGCTGCGCTTCTGCGCCGTCACAGTCACTGCATCGAGTGTGGCGGCCTTGTTCTCGGAACTTTCTTGCGCCACGACGGACGCACTGATGGCCAGACTGATGGCGATGGTCAATGGCACACGCGTCAAGCGTGTCGCGGAACGTTGCAGCGGTCTTGCGGATTGTCTTGGCATGGTTGCCCCCTCAGGCGATAAATGAACCCTTCCCCGGTTCAGAACGATGGTGATTTGGGGTATGACGTCAGCACCGACCCCAGTGCGGTTTTCAACGCTTGCAGCCACGGCTCATAGTGACGCCAATGATCAATGCCTTCGCGGTAAATCGGCTTTCGGACCTGTTCCGAACTGGCCGTGCGTACTGGTCGCGAATTCTCGAAAAAACGTAAACAACCGGCCTCAAATGGCAGCCCACAATACGCCAGCAATCGGCGCACTTCCGATTCCGTGTTGTCGATCATGTCCTCGTAGATCACTCGGTGAACCCGCCCGGGCAGGACCGCATCGAAATGCGCCATCAGCTCGACGTAATCGCGGTAGTAGCGCCCGATGTCGTCGAGGCTGTAGCTGAAGTTCTGGCCGCGTGCAAAGTGTTGCTTGAAGCCAGAGAAGCCACAGGCCATTGGGTGCCGCCGGGCGTCGATGATGCGGGCATTGGGCAAAATCAGTTGGATCAGACCGATGTGGACGAAGTTGTTCGGCATCTTGTCAATGAAGAACGGCGCATCGGTCTTGCGCTGCACGCGAGTGCGCTGCAGATAGTGTTCTCCCAGCGCGTGCAGTGCATCCGCATCCAACGCGGCCAACACGTCGTGGTAGGGCGTCTGTTGCTCGTTCCCACTCTGTCGACGCAACAATCGCGTCAACGAAATGATCTCGGGCAACTCCATGGTGCCTTCGACCTGGGAGTGTGAGGACAGGATCTGTTCAATCAGGGTCGATCCCGAGCGCGGCAGGCCGACCACAAAGATGGGATCGGATGCCGCACATCCCTGACCATCGCGCTTGGCGAAGAACTCAGGGGAATAGGTCTGTTTGATGCGTTGGGTACGCGCCGATGTGTCATCTGCGCTGTACAGCAATTGACCACGACGCAACGCATTGGCCTGCGCGTAATGCGCAAAAGAACTCGCATAATCGGCGGCATCTTCAAGCGCCTTGCCCAAGGCAAAGTGCAGGTGAAAGCGATGTTCTACCGGCAAGTCGGCGCGCTGCAACGACACCTGCATCTGCGCAATGTCTGCCGCGTCAAAACGCACGGTTTTCAGATTGGCCAAACTCCACCACGCTTCGCCAAACCCCGGCTCCAGCGCCAGACTACGACGGTAGGCCTCAATGGCTCGCGCCTGTTCACCCGAGGTTTTCAGCGCATGGCCATAACTCATCCAAACCTGACTCTGTTTCGGATGCGTGCTAAGGACGCGGTCGTAGATTTCGATGGCCGGTGGGTACTCGCCCATGCGACAAAGAATGGCGGCCTTGAGATTCAGGTGGCCGGGATGGTCGGGTTCACGCTCAAGTAGTCGCTCGATTTGCTGCAGGGCTTCCGGCGCCCGATTGCCACGATGCAGCACCAAGGCATAGTTGTGCCGTGCGGCGTGAAAATCCGGCGCCAGCTCAAGGCAGCGCTGCAGCAGCGCCTCGGCATCTTCGTGTCGTCCCAAGCGCTCCGCCAGTTCGGCCAACATACGCATCGCCACGACATCGGTCGGCGCACGCTTCAGGTGGTCACGCAGTGCCTGCTCGGCTTCTGGCAAATGATTTTGTGCCAACGCATTGCCGGCCCGAAGCAGAACGGGATCGCGCTGGGAATGCTGCACATGGTGCAGATAGGCTGTCGCGGCCGACGCCACATCACCGGCCGCGAGCAGTTGATCCGCCAACTGACGCCACGCCTGCGGCAGATAAGGGTCGATGCGAACGGCCTCGCGCAGCCCTGCCAAGGCGTCGCCGGAACGGCCCTCTCGCACGTCCAGGAGGGCCAGCAAGCGCAGAGCTTCCGGCTGTTGCGGCAAGACCTGCAGAATTTCGAGCAACTGCTGTCGAGCGTCCACCGGATTCTGGGTCATCAGCCACTGGGCATGCGCCAGTGCTTGGCTCAGCGAGCCTGAATGCTCAGCCATAGCATTCATGCCGAGCCCTCGCTTGGCGGTGTGCCACGCGCGCGGCGCATCGATGGCATCAGAACAAAGGACTGCACCATGGCGTCAGACTTGGACGGAGAGGACAGGCTCACGTTAGTGCAATTCCCACCCATTGCGCCAGCCTTCGCGATCCGCCCTGCCAGCGGATTGTGCGTTGACCATCAAGACAGTGCCTCCAAAGCCATGGCCACACCCTGGCCTGCACCCACACACAAGCTGACCACGGCACGTGATGCGGAGCCACGCCGTAGCGCAAATGCCGACTGCATGAGCAGACGCGCACCACTCGCGCCGAGGGGATGTCCCAAGGCAATCGCACCACCGTAGGGATTCACACGGCGGTCGTCATCGGCCAGGCGCAGACCGCGCGTGCAAGCGACTACTTGCGCAGCAAAGGCTTCATTGATCTCGATATGATCAATGCTGTCGAGCATCCAGCCGGTACGCGCCAACAGTGCCTGGATCGCCGGTACCGGACCGATGCCCATATACCGTGGCTCGACGCCGACCGCGGCGCTCGCCACGATGCGTGCCAACGGCGTCACTCCCCAACGTTCCAGCATCGTTGGAGAGGCTAACAGCAGCGCTGCCGCGCCATCATTGATTCCGGAGGCATTGCCCGCCGTGATGCTGGTTTCGGGTCCAAGCAATGGGCGCAAGCGCGCCAACTGTTCAGCGGTGGTGTGCGGTCGCGGATGCTCGTCTTCGTTGAATACGCGATCTGCAACGGTCACCGGTTGAATCTGTTCAGCAAAGATCCCGGCCTGTCGCGCGTGCTCCGCGCGCTGCTGACTTCGCAACGCATAGGCATCTTGCGTGCTGCGCTCGATTCCGAATCGCGTGGCGAGATTCTGCGCGGTCTGCGCCATCGAATCGACGCCCCAGCGCTCGCGAATGGCGGGATTGACGAAGCGCCAACCAAGCGTGCTGTCTTCAAGCGTTTGTTCGCGCGCAAAGGACGTCAGGGCTTTTGAAAGCACGTACGGTGCACGACTCATGCTTTCGACGCCGCCAGCCAGAATGGCGTTCGCCTCGCCCGCTCGAATCGCACGTGCGGCGATGGCGACCGACTCCAAACCAGACGCACACAGGCGATTTACCGTCATGCCTGGCACGCTGACGGGCAGACCGGCCAGCAAGGCGGCAATTCTGGCCACATTGCGATTATCCTCACCGGCCTGATTGGCGCAGCCCAGAACGACATCATCCAGCGCCGACCAGTCAATCTGTGGATGACGTTGCACCAGCGTTTGCAGTGGGAGCGCAGCTAGGTCATCGCAACGAATCGACGCCAGCGCGCCCGCATGGCGTGCAAAGGGCGTGCGGGTCGCATCCACCACAAAAACCTCAGTCATAGTGGTGTCGCAGATGCATGTGCGGTTGCCAACCGCCTTGAACGAGCGCCAGCGCGATGGCGTCGCGAGTATGCCGGAGCGCCGGCAAAATCTGCTTCTGTATACGTGCCTCGACGCCCTCACGCCACGCCATGCCGACGTTGATTGCCGCCACCACGCGCCCACTGGCGTCCTGCAGGGGAACGGCAACCGAACACAAGTTGGGTTCAAGTTCCTGCAGATTGAGTGCAAAACCCTGCGCTCGGACCAACGCAATTTCGGCGCGCAGCGCATCGGGCCTGCTGCGCGTCTGCGGGGTGAAGGCCTGCCACTGCACGCCCTGCAGCCACTGCTCGAACGTGGCGTGCGGAAAATCCG
The DNA here is from genome assembly GCA_016718605.1 of Lysobacterales bacterium. GTDB lineage: Bacteria > Pseudomonadota > Gammaproteobacteria > Xanthomonadales > Xanthomonadaceae > Aquimonas. Next base: position 1,151,654 of record JADKCY010000002.1, read on the forward strand.
CAATCAGCACACGACCCATTGAGGTCGCAAACGCGGGCAATCGCGCGCCGATTCCCAGATTGACGCTCATCACGCGGCGCACTGGCACACGAATGACATAAACAATCTCATGGCCATCCAGTACTGCCATTGAGCACGATTCATCGACCGTGGCCGACAGTTGCTCCATCGCATGTTGGGCGACCTCTGTCAGGTCAAGCGACGACAAATAGCCGAAGCCCAGTTCCAGCACCCGTGGCGTCAAGAAAAACTGGCGACCGCGCTGCCCGACATAACCCAGATGCAGCAAGGTCAGCAATGACCGCCGCGCAACCGCACGCGACAAACCCGCACGCTGTGCCACTTCCGAAAGCGTCGCGCTGGGCAGGCCGTGATTGAACGCGCGCAACACACTTAACCCGCGTGCCAAGGACTGCACATAGTCGGCACTGTCTTCGAAATCCGCTCGGCTCATTCGCTGCTCACATGGTTGACAGCGCCAGCCTAGAGGCACTCCAATAAGTTCGCAATACGCATTCTTGTGCGATTATCGCACCGAATGCCATGAAAGGAAGCTCCGTGATCGATGAACGGGACGGCGTTCTGCACAGTTGGTGTGTGCAGGATCAATGGCAAGCACCGACCATTGTCGGCGGGCGTGGCGCGCGTTTCTGGGCCGCGGACGGACGCGCGTGGCTCGACATGAGCAGCCTCGCCGAATGTAGCCACCTCGGACATCAACATCCGCGACTGGTGGAAGCGATCCGTAGCCAGGCCGAGCAGCTGTGCTTTGTTACCAATGCCTGGGGCGCACAGCCGCGCGCCGAGTTGGCCAGCCTGCTGTTGGAGACTGCCGGATTCGAGGGCGGCCGGGTGTTTTTCACCTTGGGCGGCGCGGATGCCAACGAACATGCAGTCAAGTTCGCGCGACAGGCCCGCGGACTCGTCAAAGGCTGGGTGATCACCCGTGATCGTTCCTATCACGGAGCCAGCTATGCCGGCATGGCGCTGTCCGGCGACAGTCGCACACAGGATCAGGTGGCTGCGGAGGATTTCCGCGTCAGTCATGTGCCCGCGCCCTACACCTATCGCTGCCCATGGGAAACCGATCATCCTGCGGTCTGCGGCGAACGTGCCGCGCAGGCGGTCGCCGAGCGCATCGACAGTCTGGGTAGTGCCGAGGTCGCCGCGGTTCTGATGGAACCGAATGCGGGAACCAATGGCATTGTCGCGCCGGACAACTATTGGCCAGCGCTACGATCACTCACTTCAGCTCGGCAGGTTCTTCTGATTGCCGACGAGGTGATGAGTGGCTTCGGTCGCTGCGGCGAGTGGTTCGCCTGGCAGCGCTACGGCGCGGACCAAGCGCCTGACCTGATGAGTCTGGCGAAAGGTCTGACTGGTGCCCATTTGCCCTTGGGTGCCGTGGTGATTTCGTCGCCCATCGCGCACGCCCTGCAATCGCAAATGCTGCTGACCGGCCTGACCTACTGCGGGCATCCGCTCGCCTGCGCTGCGGGGGTCGCCGCCATTCGCAGTTACCAGCAAGAAGGCTTGATTGAACGCTCGCGACATCTGGGCCAACAGATGTTCGCGCAATTGATCGATCTGCAGGCACGTCATCGGATCATCGGCGAGGTGCGCGGCGGACACGGGCTGTTTGCGGTGCTGGAACTGGTATCCGATCGCCTGACACGCGCGCCGTTGTCGATCTGGCCCAACATGCACGAGGGTTTGCGGCGACTACTGCAGCGGGGTTTTGATGCCGGAGTGTCATTTGCGGCGCGTGGCAACTTGCTGATCCTGGCACCACCGCTGGTAATCGAAGAACACGATCTCGGCAATGCGCTGGACCTACTGGATCGCCTCTTGGCCCAATTGGCGCAGGAACTCGCTGCGGATGCCGATCAAAGGGAAATTGCATGAGCTACACATTGACTTACGCCAGCATGTTTGACCCGCCAGAGTCACTGCATGCGCAATTCGATCTGGCTATGCAACGGGTACGCCAGCGTCTGGGAGGACTGCACGCACTGCACATTGATGGCATCGATTTGCCCAGCCAGTACCTGGACCTCAGGCGCAGCCCGATCGATCAACGTCTTGTCTTGGGCGAGTTCTCGATTGCCAGCCGAGGCGATGTGAAGACCGCCATTTCCGCCGCGCAGGAAGCCTATCCATTGTGGCGTCGCACGCCAGTTTCCGAACGTGCACGCTTGCTTCGGCGGGTCGCTGACCTCCTGCAGGAGCGGGTCTATGAAATCGCCGCAGCACTGACGCTGGAAGTTGGAAAAAATCGCATGGAGGCGCTGGGTGAAGCGCAGGAAACCGTCGAGTTCTTTCGCCTCTACGCCAACGAGTTCGAGCAGGCCGATGGCTTTGAGCACGCCTTGCCGAACGACCCCCTGCCTGGCTTTGCTTCGCGTAATCGCAGTGTCATGCGGCCCTATGGTGTGTGGGCGGTCATCTCGCCATTCAACTTTCCGCTGGCACTGGCTGGAGGCCCGGTTGCCGCCGCCTTGATCACGGGCAATACCGTCGTGTTGAAGACCGCGAGCGAGACCCCTTGGGCTGGACGCCTGCTCGCTGACTGTATGCGTGATGCCGGACTGCCACCTGGCGTCTTCAACTACCTCAACGGTCAGGGTCACGATGTCGGCACCGCGTTGGTCAACGACACTCGCCTTGCTGGCATCACCTTTACGGGCTCGTATGACGTTGGGATGCAGATACTTCGGCTGTTTGCCAGTGGCCCATATCCGCGCCCCTGCATTGCCGAGATGGGCGGCAAGAACGCCTGCATCGTCACCGCCCATGCTGATCTGGATCGTGCCACGCTGGGGATCGTGCGTTCCGCGTTTGGCATGGGCGGACAGAAATGCTCGGCACTGTCACGCCTATATGTCGCGGCCCGCGTCGCCGATAGTTTGATTGGTCGTCTGCGCGATGCCATGCGAACCCTGCAGATCGGCGACCCATCACAACGTGCGCACTGGCTAGGCCCGGTAACGACGGCCGATGCCTACGCCAACTACCCGCGCTACATCGACGAACTGTCGCAGCAGGGAGCACGAATCTTGGCGGGCGGACAAGTACTGCACGACGCGGAGCTGGTCCACGGCTACTACGTGCAACCCACCTTGGCCGAGGCGCCGTCGGCGCATCCGCTGTATGCCAAGGAAATGTTCCTGCCAATCCTGATGCTGTGCCGCGTTGACGACCTCGATCACGCTCTGCAGCTCGCCAATGACTCACCGCTTGGCCTGACGGCAGGATGCTACGGCAGCAATGCGGACATCGATCACTTTCAAGAGCACATCGAGGCGGGCGTGACGTACGCCAATCGGCCGCAAGGCGCGACCACTGGTGCGTGGCCAGGTTATCAGCCATTCGCGGGCTGGAAGGGCTCGGGCACCACTGGAAAAGCCATCGCGTCGTTTTACTACCTTTCCCAGTATCTGCGCGAGCAGTCACGCACGGTCGTGGATTGAGTGAACGCCTTCGCCACACCAACCACACGCAACCGCTGGATGACCTTGTCCGATGCGCTTGCGCATCATGTGCATGACGGCAACTGCGTCGCTCTGGAAGGATTTACCCATCTGATCCCGTTTGCCGCCGGACATGAACTGATCCGGCAGGGTCGACGCGATCTGCATCTGGTGCGGATGACACCAGACCTGATCTACGACCAGATGATCGGCATGGGCTGTGCACGTCGATTGACCTTTTCGTGGGGTGGCAATCCGGGGGTCGGCTCGCTGCATCGGTTGCGCGACGCAATCGAGCATGCCTGGCCTCATGCACTGGAACTCGACGAGCATAGCCACGCGGGAATGGCGGCGGCCTATACCGCAGGCGCATCTGGATTGCCTTTCGGCGTGCTGCGCGGCTACCAAGGGTGTGACTTGCCGCAGCACAATCCGCGCATTGCCAGCGTCACCTGTCCGTATAGCGGTGAACGCCTCGCCACCGTGCCAGCGCTGCGGCCCGATGTCACCATCCTGCATGCACAAGTTGCCGATGCGCAGGGCAATGTGAGCCTGCATGGGATTGTCGGCGCACAACGCGAAGCGGCGCTCGCCGCTCGCACCGTGATCGTGACGGTTGAACAACGTGTTGAAAGCCTGCCGCCCGCCATGAATCAAATCGTTTTGCCGCATTGGATCGTCAATGCGATCGTGCATTGTCCACTCGGCGCTTGGCCCTCGTATGCGCAGGGCCATTACGACCGCGACAACGCTTTCTATCTGAATTGGGATGCCGTTTCGCGGGATCGCCAAAAATTTCTGCGCTGGATGCAAGACAACATTCTCAGCAGCGCGAACCACGCGGAAATGATGCATCGCGTTGCGCGCGAACGTGCCGCATGAGCTACACCGCCGACGAAATGATGACCATCGCCGCCGCGCGTCAACTGCGCAATGGCGACGTTTGCTTTGTGGGCATCGGCCTGCCTGGTGCAGCGTGCAATCTGGCGCGTATGACGCATGCGCCTGACCTGGTGCTGATCTACGAATCAGGCACGGTCGGCACGCGTCCGGAACGCTTGCCGCTGTCGATTGGGGATGGCGAACTGGCGCAAACCGCTGCGTATGTCGTATCACTGCCTGAAGTGTTTGCGTACTACCTGCAGGCAGGTCGGGTTGATATCGGGTTTCTCGGCGCCGCACAAATGGATCGCTTTGGCAATCTCAACAGCACGGCCATTGGCGACTACGCGCAACCCCACACGCGCTTACCCGGCGCTGGCGGCGCACCTGAGATTGCCGCGCATGCGGCGCAGACGTTTGTGGTGATGAAGGCCAATCCACGCAGCATGGTCGAAGCCCTCGACTTCCGCACCAGCGGTGGATTTCTTGAAGGTCATGGCACGCGTCAAACCCAGGGATTGCGTGGTGCAGGACCACAGGTCGTGATCACCGACATCGGCATTCTGCGGCCTGCACCTGGCTCACAGGAATTGCAACTCCACGAGATATACCCCGGCGCGTCAGTGGAACAGGCGCGCGCAGCGTTTGGCTGGCCTTTGCAGGTCGCCAACGCCTTGCAAACGCTCGGTGCGCCGAGTGCGCGCGAGCTCGAAACCCTGCGCGCGCTACAGCGCCGCAGCGCCATCGCCCATCTGCATCGTCAACCGCTGCCGTTGCATCTGCTGGATACCTGCCCATGAACACACCCCACATTCGCATGCCGCTGCCCGGCCCGAACGCTCGCGCGATGATCGAACGCGATGCGGCAGTGATCTCGCCTTCCTATCCACGCGACTACCCCTTCGTGATGTCGCACGGCCGCGGCACCGAAGTCTGGGACGTGGACGGCAATCGCTTTCTCGACTTCGCCGCCGGGATTGCCGTTTGTGCGACTGGCCATGCGCACCCGCGCGTCGTCAACGCGGTGAAGTCCGCGGCGGATCGCTTTCTGCATATTTCCAGTGACTATTGGCACGAGGAAATGACCGCGCTCGGCGAGCGCATCGCCGCCATTGCGCCGCTGGCTGAACCCGCCATGAGCTTCCTTTGCCAGTCCGGCACCGAGGCCGTCGAGGGCGCACTGAAGTTGGCCCGTTACGTTACCGGCCGGCCTCGCTTCGTTGGCTTTCTCGGTGGCTTTCATGGGCGAACCATGGGCTCACTCGCCTTCACCTCCAGCAAATACACGCAGCAGAAAGGCTTCGCTCTGCCTTTGCCGGGCATCACCCATGTGCCCTACCCCAATCCGTATCGACCACTGTTCGCGGGTATCGATCAGGGCAAGGCAACGCTCGACTATTTGCGCATGTTGTTCCAGCGCAATCTGCCGCCGAGCGAAGTCGCCGCCATGCTGATCGAACCCATTCAGGGCGAGGGTGGCTATCTGGTGCCACCGGACGGGTTTCTGGCCGGACTGCGCCAACTTTGCGACGAGCACGGCATCCTACTGATTTTTGACGAAGTGCAATCTGGCGTGGGTCGCACCGGTCGACACTTCGCCTGCGAACATTGGAGTGTGCAACCTGACATCATGACGCTCGCCAAAGGTCTGGGCTCCGGACTGCCAATTGGCGCAGTGGTGGCGCGGCGCAGTCTGATGTCGCAATGGCAGCGTGGCGCCCATGGCAACACCTACGGCGGTAATCCACTGGCCTGCGCGGCGGCCAATGCCACGCTGGATCTGGTGCGCAATGAACTCACCGCCAATGCCGCGGCCGCTGGCACCTACTTCATGGCACGTCTGGCCGGGTTGGCCGAACGCTATCCCTGCATCGGCGAGGTGCGCGGTCGCGGCCTGATGATCGGCATGGAACTGATCGCCACCGACGGCAGCCGCGAACCGGCCGCCAAACTCTGCGATGCGCTGATCACCCGCGCCTTCCACAACGGTGTACTGCTGCTGTCCTGCGGCGTCAGCACAGTGCGCTTCATGCCACCGCTGACGGTCAGCTTCGACGAGATCGACGAAGTGATTGAATGCCTGCGCTACAGTCTGGATGAAGCACTGCAGGGGATCGATTGACATGACTTGCCGCAAGCGCTGGATACTGTTGCTCGGACTCGCCAACGGCTTGGCACAGGCGCAGACCTCGGGATTGCAGATTGCCGATCTGGATCGCCTCGTGGATGTCGGCGAACCCGATCTCAGCGCGGACGGTCGCTGGCTCGCCTACAGTGTCACGCGCAGCAACGTCGGCGAGGATCTGCGGCAGTCCGATCTGTGGCGCGTATCCTTTGCAGGCGGCGATCCGCAGCCATTGAGCTTCACCGACACCGACAGTGAGTGGCTGCCGCAATGGTCACCGGATGGTCGCTGGTTGGCCTTTCTGAGTGATCGCACGACTGGTGATGACAAGCTTGGCGACGTGCAAGTCTGGTTGATGGCTGCCGATGGCGGTGAGGCGCGGCGCGTCACCCGTTTCGCGGGCGCGGTGGAGGATTTTGTCTGGTCGCCGGACGGCAAGGCGCTCGCGGTAATCGCCGAAGACGCGGAACCCGACCACGACGTGGCGAAAAATCCCCCGCCCATCGTCATCGACCGTTACCAGTTCAAGGAGGATGGCCGCGACTATCTCAGCCAGCGGCGACGCCACCTGTACCGCGTCGAGGTTGCGAGTGGTGAGAGTCTGGCGCTGACCGCGGGCGCACATGATGAGCAACTCCCCGCGTGGTCGCCCGATGGTCGCCACATCGCCTTCGTCAGCAAGCGCGGTGACGATCCTGATCGCCATCTCAATTTCGACCTGTATCTGATCGAACCCAAACCCGGCGCGGTCGAGCGCCAACTCACCCGCTTTGCTGGAGCCGATCTTGATCCCTACTGGGAAACCCGCCCAGCCTGGAGCCCGGACAGTCGCCGTATTGCTTACCTGCAGAGTGGCGAAGATCGCTGGATCTACTACGCGCCTTGGCAACTGGCGGTGATCGATATCGCGTCCGGCGAGTCGCATCTGCCTGCACCCATCGACCGATGCTTCAGCAAGCCGCATTGGTCGAAGGATGGTCGGAGCATCTACACACTGATCGAACAGAGCCGCGTCACCCGCCTGTCGCGCATCGATCTGAGCAGCGGCAAATTGACGCCGCTGAGTCCCGATCTGCGCTTCGACTACGATCTGGATGTCGAGGGGGAGCGCGTTGTCGTGCTCGGTGGTGATGATCAGAATCCCTACGAGATTTCCGCCCTGGAACGAGGCAGCTTGCGGCCACTGACGCACCACAACGACTGGTTGAGCGAGCGCCGCCTTGCGCGCACCGAGCCGGTGCGCTTCGTTAGCGCGGATGGCACGGCCATCGAAGGGCTGCTGACCCTGCCGCTGGATCACCAAAACGGTCAGCCTGCGCCGCTGATCGTGCGTCTGCATGGCGGGCCGGTGTATCAATTCAGCCACGAATTCATGCCCGATTGGCAGATCTACGCGGCCCACGGTTATGCCGTGCTCGGGGTCAATCCGCGCGGCAGTTCAGGGCGCGGCTTCGACTTCAGCAGGGCGATCTACGCCGACTGGGGTCGTCTGGATGTCGCTGATGTGATCGCCGGCGTCGAGCATGTGGTGGCACGCGGCATTGCCGACCCGGATCGACTCGCGGTGGGCGGCTGGAGCTATGGCGGCATCCTCACCAATGCGGTGATCGCCCGCGACACGCGCTTCAAGGCCGCCGTCAGCGGCGCCGGCGCCTCCAACATGTACGCGCTGTACGGCCACGACATGTACATCCGCGAATACGAACTGGAACTCGGCACGCCATGGGCCAACCGTGACGCCTATGACACCGCCAGCTATCCCTTCCTGCACGCCGATCAAATCAAGACACCAACCTTGTTCCTGTGCGCCGAAAAGGACTTCAACGTGCCCTGCCTCGGTGGCGAGCAGATGTACCAAGCGCTGCGCTCACAAAAGATCCCGACGCGACTGGTGATCTACCCCGGCGAAAACCACGGCCTCAGCATCCCCAGCTACCTGCGCGACCGCATGCAACGGCATCTCGACTGGTATGCCGAGTATTTGCACTGAGCTTTCCCGATACGGTCGCTGCACCAAGGCAGGCGTGTCGAGCGACGATTCGGTGCCGACGCCTTGCGAGGAACCTTGCGACGCAAGGCAGATGCCACAGGGCACAGGCAGACCACTCGATGCACAAGCGCCCCCAACACATGGCCCACCTGCGCGGTAGCGCGCAACTGGCGACGGACGCGGTGATCGGCCTGACCGATCTGGTGGAAGCCATGCACAGCCGTATTGCGACGTTACCGGTGCTGGGCTCACCCGCGTGCGACGAACGAACACGAGGGATCACTGGCCTGGTCTACCGATCGGTACGCGGTGCAACCCGACGCGTGGGTGATCGCGCACAAGCACTGCTCGGCTGGCTGGACGACCGACTGGCCGCTGACCATGCGTCCCAGGCAGCCCCGCTTGCACGCCCGGAACGCGAAGCGCTGCGTGCGGCACTCAACGGCGTGCTTGGCGATCACCTCGCCGCCAGTGGCAACCCGCTCGCCATCGAGATGTGCTTTCGCGTCGCTGGTCAATCCTTGCCCCGTGAACGCGACGCGCTGCGTGAGCGTTTGCCAGACGCAGGACCACGCCCACTGATCCTGCTGCATGGCTTGTGCATGAACGATCTGCAATGGCAGCGCGCTGGCCACGATCACGGCCTCGCACTGGCGCGCGACGCGGGCTTCACTCCGGTGTATCTGCACTACAACAGCGGACTGCCGATTGCTGTCAACGGTCACTTGTTGGCGCAGCAACTGGAGCAACTGCAGGCGGTCTGGCCGGTTCCCATCACAGGCCTGACCCTGCTGGGCCACAGCATGGGTGGATTGGTCGCCCGCAGCGCGCTGCATCAGGCGGCCTCGGGTGAGCTGGGCGCCTTGCGCTGGCCGACGCAGGTCAGCGACCTGATTTGTCTTGGTTCGCCCCATTTGGGCGCGCCTCTGGAAACCGCCGGACACATCGTCACCAGTCTGCTAAGTGTTGCGCCGTATGCCGCACCGCTGGCACGCCTCGCGCTGTTGCGCAGCGCTGGCATCAAGGACCTTCGCAAGGGCGACCGAACGCCCCTGCCAACGGGGCCGCGTTGCTACGCCGTGGCGGCGAATCTGAAGCCAGCCAATGCCGCGTCTGCCACCCATTTACTGGGTGATGGACTGGTCAGCGTGGCCAGCGCACTCGGGCAGCATCGACAAGCCGCGCGGCGTTTGCAATTTCCTGCCGCCCAGCAAGCCGTGGTGCATTCGACCAGCCATCTCGGACTGCTTTCCAGCACTACGGTTTACGCACACCTGATTGGCTGGTTGCGCCCCCTGCAGGATTGAACGCCACGCTGCGGCCACGCGTGGACAATGCGATGCCACAGTTATCGCCGCCCACACCCATGGCGGTTGCGGTGGTCAGGCGCATCGAATCAGTCTGCTACGCTGTCAGCAGGCCATTGCCGTGCGCCGACCCGCGCTTGGTGACGCGCGACCTGCGTTCTGGCACCTGCCCTCCCCATCCATCGCTGGACTCCACACCCAACTCGCCACGCATGAAGAAAATCCTGATTGTCGTACCGGTGTTCAATGAGGCCGCGTCCATTGAGGAGAACCTCCGCCAGATTCTGGCCGCCGCCACGCACGCGCGTGGCGACATCGCGTTTCACTTGCTGGTGATTGACGATGGCTCGGTCGACGGCACGGCCGAAGCGCTGACGCGCTATTGCCAAAACGAGACGCGTGCCGCTGTACTGCGTTTCACGCGCAACTTCGGCAAGGAATCGGCCATCACCGCCGGACTGCATGCCACACCTGCCGATACGGATGCAGTGATCCTGATCGACAGCGATTTGCAGCACCCACCCGGCTTGATTCCAAAAATGATCGAGCTATGGGAAAGCGGATTCAACGTCGTCGAAGCCATCAAGCAACATCGTGGCAAAGAGAGCGCATACAGCCGCCTGCTCGCCAGCGGGTTCTACAAGCTGTTCGCCCTGCTTGCCCGACTCAATATTCGCGGCCAGTCGGACTTCAAATTGCTTGATCGCGCGGTGGTGGACCAGCTCAACCAACTTCCCGAGCAGCAGCGATTTTTCCGCGGGCTGGTGCAGTGGATGGGGCATGCCACCGCACGCATTCCATTTTCGGTGGCAGATCGTGCCAATGGCAGCAGCCGTTGGAACCTGTTGATGCTGGTGAAGTACGCGCTCCACAACATCTCGTCGTTTTCCGCCATTCCACTGCAACTGGTGACATGGGCCGGTCTGGTGAGCCTGCTGGTGGGTTGTGTATTCGGCGGCATCGCATTGATCCAGAAACTGCAGGGACAAGCGATTGACGGATTTACCACCGTCATCCTGCTCATGGTGTTTTTCAGCGGCACGCTGATGTTGAGCTTGGGGATCATTGGCCACTACCTGTCGCGCATCTACGACGAGATCAAGCGACGTCCCAGCTACATTCTGCAGTCGCCGACCGAAACCCGCACTAGTCAACCAGTCCAGCGTAATCCGCTGACCGCACTGAGTGAACATCCAGCGGCCAGCCTGCCATTGCACAGCGAGAGCGAGAATTCGCCCCGCTGAGACCAATTTTGGGGGTGAGTACTGCTGCAAAGCCGTCGGCGAGAGCCCGCACGCCGTGCAATTTTCCAGCGGCAATGAAACGCGCGACCGTCGAGCTGCGGAAACGGTTCGATGGCGCTCGGCCACTTGTGCAGGAGAAGTCGCAAGCTAAACGCGTCCAGTCGACGTCAAACCGGCTTCAGTACCATCAACCAGAAGATGGCCAGAACGCTCAGGAACGCCGGCCAGCCTAGCCAGAACCACGCGCGCATTGTTCGACGGTACGTCGACGTCAGATCAGTGCCGACCTCGGCGGAAATTCGCGCTAGATCACGCGCGCGAACTTGCAGCCAAAGCACGGGCAACCAGCAAATGCCGACCACGAAGAACAAGCTCAGCGATGCGCGCCACCAGAACGCTTCGACCGGCCAGCCCAACTGCGCCGACAGCAGCAAACCGGTTACGAATTGAACCAGCACCGCCGGTGCCGTGAAGCAGGCATCAGCAATGACGACCGTGCGCGCGGTGGCCGCGATCACTCGTGCATCACCGCGCAGATGCGCGACCCACATGAAGAACGCAATGCCGAGGCCAGTGCCAAACAGCAGGGTCGATGACAGGATGTGGATCCACTTCAGCAACAAATAGTCCATCCCCCTACCTCCGATCACTCAACACCCAAAGCACCGCCAGCGCAGGCAGCAACAGCAGATTCTTGGCCAGACCGCCGAGTGGGTCCAGCCATTGCGCTGGCAGCAGCACGCCGAACACCAGGGTGTAACAGAGCACCAGTAGGAGCGTGGAAGCCACGGCCCAGCGAAGACGCCATCCACTGCCCAGCCACAGCGCCATCACAAGATCGACAGCGCCCGCGAAGCGTGCCCATGCCACTGGTTGCACTTCGGCCAACAGACTCTCTGCCGCCAGCGCTTCGATCTGCACTGCGGGTGTCGCGAGCCCTGCCCACGCCGAAAGCAGGCACAGCAGAACCGCCGCAATGCGCAACACCGGTGCCAGCAAATACAGCTGCGCCTGCCAGCGATCCTGCACCTGACTGGGGTGTTCGGCCAACACAGTAGCGAGCGCACGTGGCGCGGTTCCAAATGCGCTCAGCAATCGCGCATGCGCGTCTGGCGCACAGACGTTGCCACGCTTCAACATGCGCCACATTGTTTGCCCCATGGGACCGGCAGCCACGCGCTCACCGATCGCTACGCCCAGATTGACGGCCCAGATTGGCGTACTCAACGTGCGAGTTCCGGAAATGCGCAACCACTTCCGCCACTGCAGCAGGTAGTCGCGCAGACTCATTGCCTCGGCGCAGCCGACGTCGAATACCCCGCGCTGTTCACCCTGCAGCGCCGCAGCTACCAGCGTGCCCAGATCGTCGGTACATAGCGGCTGTATTGCCCAGGCACCGGCACCCGGCAACGGCACCGCAATGGGCATGGCCGCCAGCGCCCGCAGCAGCGAGGTGCCGCCGTAGGAGCCATCAGGCGCGTAGACGATGGATGGCCGCAACACCACGGCGCGCAGCGGCAGCGCCGACAGCGCCGAGTCGAAGCGATGTTTGGAGGCGATGAACTCGCCATCGGCGGGGTTGCCCAGCGCGGAGATCTGCACGAAATCGCGCACTCCGTGCTCGACACAGGCGTTCGCCAGTGCCAGTGGACCGCTGTGATGGATTGCCGCGAATCGCTGCCCACGCGTTTCACGCAGGATGCCGGCGACGTTCACGACCGCATCGACACCGTCTAACAACGCCGCCCAGTCGATGACATCGTGGTGCACGAAATCGCAGTGCCGCTCGTCAGCGCAGCGCGGGCGCGAACGCACGGCACGGATCACCCGCCACCCACGCCTGCGCAAGGCGGCGATGATGAAGCCAGCGAGAAAGCCATGCGCCCCCGTGACGAGGGCGGTTGCTGGCGGATGCTGCAGTGGAATGGTGTCCGACATGGTCGACGTGCGCTGCTCGAATACGCTGCGAATTCCGCACAGCGTGCAATCAAACCGCCATTGCGGCAATCAGCAGATCGTGCGGGCGTAATCCCTCTGCCAATCTGGTGCGGCGCGATTCAACGCGAGCCACCAAGTCCATGCTGCAATCCAGCGGGATCGGCATCGGTGTGAGCACGCACGGCAAAAAACCGATTGCTCAGCCGTGAGCCTGCAACAACGCAGGGGCGACCCGCGCGATGCGGTCGGCGATTCGGTCGAACAGCCAGCGCTTCGGGCCGGTCATGGCTCCGGTATGCACAGCGGTGTATTCCAGCACCGGCTCGCCGCCACGATGGCGTTTGAAGTCACCTGCGCCGGAACTGTAGTGCAGGCGTAGCCCGCGCTCTTTGGCCTCCCACAGCAATCGCGCCATCAATCGACGATACAGACCCAAGGGGCCGGGCACCGAGGTGTCGTAACCGATCAGCGGCGTGGTCAGCCAGCCCTGCCGCATGTAGAGCGCGAGCACGCCAACAATGCGGCCCTGCCATCGCAACGCCAGCATTTCCAAGGGTGATGCGGGTTGAAGACAGCGCGCGAAAAAGGCGTCGGTGAAGTCGGGATTCAGGGCCGAGTGCTTGTCGAAAAACACCGCGCGAAAGCACTGACGCAGCGCGGGAATGTCTTCGACCGTCAGTTGCTCGTGAGCGACCCAATCCACGCCTTCACTGCGCATCAGCTTGTGATCACGCCGCACATGGTTGCGCTTCCAAAGCTCGCTGCTGGACGGATCGCAGAGGTAGACCAGACGCGCGGGCAGCAAACGCCAACCATCGGCCTGCAGTGCCGTCGGGAGCAAAGGCTCGACATCGGCACAGACGTTTCGCCAGAACAAAGGGCGCAGCGGCGCCTGTTGCATCGCCAGCTGCCGCCACTGATTAACGTTGGCGGCCAATCCTGCGGCGCTCAACTGCGTGGAGAACAGCGGGTTGTCCAGCCACGCGGCGCGGGTGAAGCCCGCCGCAGCGAAGGTTGCACGAGCGAGACCCAGTGGTGCGGCGGCGAGCCCGGTGAGCAAGGCCTGCCTGCGGGCAGGGTGCGCGCGCAGCGCCTCATGCACTGCATAGTCAAGCCAGGCTGCGCGCGCGCCCGCGACGTAGCTGTTGTGCGCCGATTCCGGGCCGTCCAGCAACAGCGGCAAGCTGTTGCCTTGATACGACAACCGCACGATGCGCGCATCGACATTGGCCACCCAATGGCTCGCATCCGTCAGGCCATTGGCATCCAGCCAAGCCACCGAGTGGATGTCGGACACATCTTCATGCGCGCCTGCCGAAGTGCCCGTGGACGCCTGCTCGACGACGGATTGACTCAGTGGGTCCAGCACCGCTTACCCCAGCTTCTGGTAGAGATGCACGCCGCCATAGATTGCCGAGCGATCACGCGCATACAGGGAAGCGTTGTAGGCCGGATCGGTGTGCCAGTGCCCGAGTATCTCGGCAGGCAATCGCGCCTCGAGCGGCGAGGTCTTGCCACCACTGCGGAACACCACGCGTGCGCCCGCTGCCGCCGTGCGATTGACTTCGCGCCACAAGGCGATCAATTGCGCATCGTCCATCCAGTCCTGCGCATCCAGAAACAGATAGGCATCCATCGACTGCGCAGGACGACTCTGGAGGAATGCGGTCAATGTCATGTGGCGCGGATGCAGGCGATCCAGCCGTGAGCGGATGGCGTCGTGATGCTGCGGTTGCAGGTACATCGGCAACTGGGTCGGTTGCTGGACGTCATAGCGCCGCGCAAACGCCTGTGCGGCAAAGCAACTTTCTGCGTAGGGAAAATCGCAGGCCAGATGGCGCATACGTTCCTCAAACAGCTGCGGCAAGCTCAGACCTTCGGCGGACGCATCGGCCTTCAGCGCAGCGAACTGCGCGGGCGGTATGCCCAGGCTGTACAACGCAGCCGGTCGCTCGCACAAAATTCGCAGCAATCGCGTGCGAAACAGCGGTGCGACATGGCGCTCGAACAGCAGCGCCTGCTCATCCATGGAGCGCGCCTCGGTCATCTTCGACAGATCACCGCCGAGGCGCTTCGCAAGCCAGTGCGAGAACCCGATGAAGTGCCCAAGCAAGCCGTGTCGGTAGGCGTGGCGGGTGAACATCCGCCAGCGCGGACGACCGCGCCAGTCGGTGGTTTCCCACCATTCGCGCGCCTCAGCGGGCAACAATGGTGCAATGTGCTCGCGATAACGCTGCGCATTTTCCGGTTGTGCCGCGTCCGCCAGAAACGCCAGCAGTTCGGTCGACTCGGGCAAACCACGAATCGCAGCACGCTTGAGCTCCAGCATCGCCAGATGCGCGGCATTGAGGTCCACCACATGCACCGCGGAAGGGTCCGCGCTCAGATAGGCCAGCGCGTTGCAACCACCCGAAGAAATGCTCAACACCTGCGCGCCAGGTTTGAGCTGCAGGGCTTGCAAATCGACTTCCGGGTCTTCCCATATCTGCGCATACACCAGACGATTGAACCAGTGTGCAAACAGGCGATCTGCCCAGCCCTTGCGGCCTTGGGTGGTGGAGTTGATCACAGCGGCATCGATCAGGGTTTTGGTGCTCATGGCGCTCTCGCACGCCCCACGACGGGGCCATCCGATGCGCAGTACACGCGTGCGAAATGACAGTGCAGTGTCGTCACGATGAAGCCACTGTCATCGGATTGCCGCGGGACTGTCATCGGCATCGCGCGCAATGCGCAATAGTGGCGAAAACCGGAACAGCACGGCATGCGCAAGCGACATCGATCCCACTGGTGGACGGCACTGCATCAACTCGGACGGCGCTGGGCACCGGCCAGTTGGGAGCATCACTTCTACACGCGGCGCGAACGGGATCCCAGTTTGGATTTCTCCGGCGTCGTGCTACCGGAGGACGTCGGACTGGATCCACAGCATGCGGTGCGCAGCACGCCGTCCAGTGATCAGGCGCTGCGGCGCTTGCTGGACTCGCTGGTCATCGCGCCGACGCACTGCATTCTGGATGTCGGCTCCGGTAAGGGCAGCGCGATGCGGGTGATGCTCCGCTATCCGTTTGCCCGCGTTGATGGGCTGGAGCTCGCTGAGGATCTGGTGCACATCGCCCGCCAGAATTTCGCCCGACTCGGCGTCGAGCCATCACGATGTCAAGTCCACGCAGGCGATGCAGCGACCTTTGCCGCGTTGGATGACTACAGCCACCTGTATCTCTACAACCCCTTTTCTGCCGACGTGCTGCGCGCCCACCTGCAACAGGTGAGCGCGTCCTTGCGACGCCAGCCGCGTCCACTGTGGCTGCTCTACGTCAACGCCAAGTGGACACGGGAAATCGACGTATTGGGGCTGTTCCGATTGGAGCGGCGCTTGCCCGGCCAGTGGGCTCAGCCGATGCGCATCTATCGCGCAAACTGAGAATGACCTGGGAACTCAGTGCCTCCCCGCCAATCAGCGACCGCCCTCGAATCCATTGGCAAAGCCATTCCAGACACCCGCGGCCGTCGAGCTGACCACCCACAAGTCCGCCGTACGCGCCGGTTGATCACCCAGGGTCAGCTGACTGCCATTGGCGGCGACATCGGTTGCCAGGGTCTGCAGACCGCTGCCGTCCAAGCGGTAGTGGTCCATCGAACTGGCCTGCAGACTGCCGAGGTCGAGCTGCACTTCCCGCGTCAGCAGGCTGCGATTGAAGACCAGCACGTACAGGCGGTCGTTGCCACCATCAATGGCGTACACGCCGACGTTGTTTTCGTCCGCCGATGTGGCAGCGACGCTATGCCCAGTCAGTCGGGTGAACTGACCATCAAAATTGAGGAACAACTTGAATGCCTGCTCGGCCAGTGTGTTGTCCTCCGGCGCCACCCATCGCGTCGCGTAGTCGACACCTTCTCGACCAAAAATCGCCAGCAACTCCGCCTGCGCCAAAGTGCCAGTCAAGCCGTCGTCCGGTCCCCATTTGTATTCGGTCAGCGCCAGCTTGACCCCAGGACAACGCGCATCAATGGCCGCACGGGCACGGCGCAACAGATAGGGATTGGGTTCAGAGGTATCGCCGATCCACGACTCCGCGTTCCAACTCGGGTCATACAATTCACGCAGGGAGCGAAAGCGCCGCGCGGCCACCTCCGGCGACTCCCCGTAACTGGTGTCGTTGTCGAGTCCGTCGACGCCGTCACCTTGCGGGTAATAGTGCAGATCGAGATAGTCGACGGGTCGCACACCGGTGCTCTGCTGGGTCGCGCAAACCTGTTGTAGGTACCATTCAACGAAGAGCAATCCGCCATGCGCCTGCCGGTCTGGCCCGTCATAGCAATTTCCCAAGGCAGCATCCGCGGCGGACGAGAAATAGTCGCACCACCCCCAGGTCACTGGACCAAAGATCTTCGCTTGCGGCTCGATCGCCTTGACCACCAGCGCCACATCACGGCCTTTGCTCCAGACTTCGTCGTAGGTCGGCGCCGTTGGGTGGATGTCGCGATGCGTGCTGTTCCACAACATGGCCTCGTTATCGAGCGCAAAAAGCGTGACGACGCCGGGACCGTGCTGGCTGCGCAAGTGGGTGACCCAGTCGGCCGCATAGCTCGTACCCACAGGCTTCGACGTGTCAGCTGGGTCATTGCCAGTAATTTTCCCATTGACGCAATGCGGACCGCTTGAACACAGGCCGTTGCCCGCATCTTCCTCGCACCATTCCGGCCAAGTGGCAGGATTGGCACCAAAGTAGGTGCATTCGTTCTGCGTCTGGGCACCATACTTGGCCACCGAGAACGACCAACGCTTGCTGCGATCATCTCTCGGCACCCAACCGATCGTTGGCAAGGTGATCAGTGGATCGCCGTTATGCGCTCGGGTGTCGGTGATGAAGGCATTCGCCGTCGAGCCCGCAGGCAGATTGTTGCCACTACCGTCTGCAATGTTCTGGTAGAACCAGTCACCCGCCGTGTTATGTACATCGAACTGCCAGTTGTGCCGCGTGGTGCTGTTGCCACCCCAGCGGCGTGTCGGATACCGCAAACGCGCATGCTGGGCGTTACTGCCAAAGTTGACACCGTAGATCATCGGATCAATGGCGCGCCGATTGGCTTGCGTATTGACGCTCAAGTTGACGGGTGTGGGTGGCGGTGGTGGCGCACCTTCGGTCAACACGATGTCGTCAATGTAGACGACCGATTGGTTTCCGCCGGTGCGGTCGGACAGGATGAGACCGTCGAAGTGCGTACCCGGCGCGCCGGCGAAGTCAACACTCAGCACCCGCCACTCTCCCGCAGACAACGAGCCACCAGCGACGACCGTCGAGGCGTCCAGGCTCCACACCGTGGTTTGTCCCAGTTGGAAGGACACGCTGAGTTGCTGGCCACCCGGTGCCGCACCGCGAACATGGAGACGCAGAGACGCATGGTCTGAAAACGCAATCGCCGCGGAGGAATGGATGAAGATGCCCGCCCATCCGTCCGGTTCAAACGAGATCGCGTTGGCGCCGGCATGCACGACACTGGTCTGAGCAAAGCTATTGACCGCCCAGCTCCAGTTCTCGAAACCGGACGTCAGCCCGTCGCCATACACGATGCGTTCCGCCGCAGCACTCGCCACATCGGCGACGCAGAGCAGCATGCTCGCTGCGACTTTCAACCAGCGACTTGTTTGGGCCACGAGAAATCTCACTGCAGTTGTAGGGGTTCAAATCAGCCTTACGGCAAACAAGGCTGCCGCATGTCAAACCTGAAAAACCGTGATCCAGTGCCTACAGTGCCGCGATTCCTCAGCGTAACCAGGGCTCACCCTCATCCTGCAACCCGTAGCGTTGCCGTGCCTGTCCGGGAAGCGTTGATTGCACCGTGCCCTCGTCTGCGAGCGCGCTCAACGCGGCCAGCACGATGTGCTCGGCGTCGACCTCGAAGAAGCGTCGCAACGCCGCACGTCGATCACTACGTCCAAAGCCATCGGTCCCCAAGGTGACGTAGCGCTGCGGGATGCAGGCGCGAATGAGTTCTGGCCAGGCGCGTACGTAATCGCTCGCCGCAACCACCGGCGTGCGATTCTGACCGAGCAACTGCGCGACCCGGCTGATGCGCGGCTCGCCACCGAGCCGCTGGGCGCGCTCGCAAGCCATGCCGTCGCGATGCAGCTCGCTGTAACTGGTGGCGCTGAACACCCGTGCGGCAATACCCCAATCCTGCTGCAACAAGCATTGCGCCGCGAGCACTTGAGTCATGATCGCGCCAGACCCAAGCAGATTGACCTGCGCATCTGGCACCTCGGTAAAACAGTACAAGCCAGAGGTGACGTCCTCGACCGTGATGCCTCTGGGTGCATCCGGCTGCGCGTAGTTCTCGTTGCTCACCGTGAGGTAATAGAAAACGTCTTTCTGCGACTGCAGCATCTCCTGCATTCCGCGCTCCAGCAGCCAGGCAATCTCGAAGGCAAACGCCGGATCAAAGGCGCGCGCATTCGGCACATTGGCGAACATGCTCAAGCTGGCGCCATCCTGATGCTGAAGGCCCTCGCCACTCAGCGTCGTGCGGCCTGCTGTGGCCCCCAGCAGAAAGCCGCGTGCGCGCTGATCGGCCGCTGCCCAAATCAGATCTCCGACGCGCTGAAAGCCGAACATCGAGTAATAGATGTAGAACGGCAGCATCGGCAGGTTGTGCACGCTGTAACTCGTCGCAGCGGCGATCCACGAGCTGATCGCACCCGCCTCGGAAATGCCCTCCTCCAAAATCTGCCCAGTACTCTCCTCGCGGTAATACAGCATCGAACCCAGATCTTCTGGTTCGTAGAGTTGCCCATGTGGCGCGTAGATGCCGACCTGCCGAAACAGACTAGCCATCCCGAAGGTGCGTGCTTCATCCGCCACGATGGGCACCACGCGCGGACCAACGTGGGCGTCCTTGAGCAGATTGCCGAGCATCCGCACCACCGCCATGGTGGTCGACATCGCTTTCTGTTCCGCCTGCAGGGCGAAGCCACCAAACTGGCTGGCTTGCGGTACTGGCAAAACCTCATCGCTGTGGACGCGGCGACGCGGCAGATAACCGCCCAAGGCCGTGCGCCGTTCATGCAGATAGCGCATTTCCGCGCTGTGTTCGGCTGGTCGATAGAACTGCAGCGCCTCCACTGCGGCGTCATCCAGTGGCAGGTTGAAGCGATCACGAAACGCCAGCAGATCGTTCTGTTCCAGCGTCTTCTGCTGATGCGTGGTCATGCGGCCTTGGCCGACGCTGCCCATGCCGTAACCCTTCATGGTCTTGGCCAGGATGACGGTCGGCTGGCCCCGATGCGCCACAGCGGCGGCATACGCCGCGTACAACTTGTGACTGTCATGCCCGCCACGACGCAGGCGTTCGATGTCGCGATCCGACAGATCGGCCACCAGCGCGGCGAGTTCCGGTGCCCGTTGAAAAAAACGCTCGCGGTTGTAAGCCCCGTCATTGGCCGACAAGGTCTGGAACTGGCCATCGACGGTCTGCGCGAACGCGCGCAGCAAGTCACCCGCCTGATCGCGGGCGAACAGGCGATCCCAATCCGACGACCAAAGCACCTTGATGACATGCCAGCCCGCGCCGGTGAAGAGCGCTTCCAGCTCATCGATGATGCGGCTGTTGCCACGCACCGGACCATCCAGACGCTGCAGATTGCAGTTGATGACGAAGGTCAAATGATCGAGTCGCTCACGCGCCGCCAACGATAGCGCGCCGATGGATTCCGGCTCGTCCATTTCGCCATCGCCGAAGAAACCCCAGACGCGGCGCTCGCCCGCTGTGCTCAAACCGCGATGATCGAGATAGCGCAGAAAGCGCGCCTGATAGATCGCGCTGATCGGCCCAAGCCCCATCGAGCCGGTCGGAAACTGCCAGAAATCCGGCATCAGCCAAGGATGTGGATACGAGCTCAGACCGCCACCACCGATCTCGCGACGATAGTGATCCAACTGGACCTCGCTCAGATGCCCTTCCAAAAAGGCACGCGCATAGACACCAGGCGCGGAATGCGGCTGAAAATAAACCAGATCGCCGCCCTGCGGATGCCCGCAGGCTTTGAAGAAGTGATGGAAGCCCACTTCGAATAGTTCGGCCGCCGAAGCATAGCTGGCGATATGCCCACCCAGTTCGGCAGACTCGCGATTGGCGCGCATCACCATCGCCAGTGCATTCCAGCGTACCGCCGCCATCAGGCGCGCCTCCAGCGCGTCTTCGCCCGGGTAATGCGGCTGCCGCGCCAAGGGAATGCTGTTGCAGTAAGGCGTCACACGTGCGCGCGCCGATTGCACGCCACGCGCCAGCGCATGATCCGCCAAGCGGTCAAACAGATACTGCGCCGCGCCACGCCCTCACGGGCAATCACGGCATCCAGCGCCTGCAACCACTCCACGGTCTCCGCCGGATCAACATCTCGGCCACCCGCCGAGGCGGACAACAAGAAGTGCAGCAGCTTCAGGAATCGTCGACATGCAAAACCCGGGGGCAAGCGTTGATTGAGGATAATTGCGGCGGTTCAGTCCAGCTCGACCCACACCGGCGCGTGGTCGGAAGGCCGTTCCCAGGTGCGCGGCTCGCGATCAATGACCGCCGCACGACAACGCGACTTGAGCGCCTCGGACACCAACACCAGATCGATTCGCAAACCGATATTGCGGCGGAATCCGGCCTGTCGGTAATCCCACCAACTGAACTGACCGGCGTCTGCGCTGAACAGCCGGAAGCTGTCGTGCAGGCCCTGATCCATCAGGCCGGTCAAGGCAGCGCGCTCGGGCACCGAGCAGAGAATCTGATCCTTCCACCGCAGGATCGTGCATCGCGGTCATCGGGCGCGATATTGAAATCGCCCAACACGATCAAGTTCGGATAACGCCCACGCTCGACAGCGATCCAGTCATGCACGGCCTGCAACCAGCGCAGTTTGTAGTCGTACTTCTCATCGCCCACCGCCTTGCCGTTGACCACATACAGATTGATGACCCTCAAGTCGCCAAAACTGGCCGCAATGGCACGCTTCTGTTCGTCGTCAAAGCCCGGAATGCCGACCTGCACGGCCTGCGCAGGCTCGCGCGACAACAGCGCAACCCCGTTGTAGGTCTTCTGCCCGGCAAACACGCTGCGATATCCCAACGCGGCCAGTTCCGCGTCGGGAAACTTGTGATCCTCCAACTTGGTTTCCTGCAAACCGATGACATCGGGCCGCCGCGATTCCAGCCACGCGGACAGATGAGGCAGACGGACGTTGAGGGAGTTGACATTCCAGGAGGCGATTTTCATTTGGTCGATATGTTTTTGAATTTTTGAGATTTATAAGAAGTTCAACGAAACGATACCCCCACATGTACCCCCATGACGGCATGGCTTGGCGCGAATAACCGGTCTTGCCCATCAGAAAGCGCGCTGTTAGATGCTACTCCTCCAATTGAAGGCGACGATATTTCAGCTGACCTTCTGACCTGCCTGGCGATTTTCGCACCGAGTGATAGTTGAGAGGATGGCTCCCCACAGCAGCGAGGCGCTCATGCGCAAGTCCCGATTCTCCGAAGAACAGATGGTCAAGATTCTCCGCGAAGCCGATAAGTCGCCGGTCATGGAGGCGGCGAAGAAGCACGGCATCAGCGAACAGACGCTTCGTAAGCTCTCTCAAGCGGGCGCTGTTCGGCCAGAAGCGGGCGGTCGATAGCGCCGTCATCAATCGCCAAGACGACTGCGGAGAACGCAATCCTTCACGGGGCGAATCCCCTTCTGTAGGAGCGCGGACTCAGCCCCAATCGCTTCTTGAACTGGTGCCGAAGATTGGCCGCTGTGCCCAGACCAGACTTGGCGGCGATCGACTCAAAATCGTCTTCAGTTTCTTCAATAAGGCTTTTCGCCAGATTTACTCGCTGCACGCTCAACCATTCGCCGGGCGACATGCCGGTCGCTCCCAAGAATCTCCTATGGAAGGACCTTGGGCTAAGTGATGCCCACTTTGCCATCGTTTCGATTGTCATTGGATGATCGATTTTTCTTCGAATCTTCTCCAGGACGCGCCCAAACCCTCTGGACTCGCGAACATCAACGGGGGCGACAACAAACTGGGACTGCCCACCCTCGCGATGCGGAGGAAGAACAAGTCTCTTCGCCACGAGATTTGCTGTTCGAACCCCGAAGTCCGACCTTACGAGGTGGAGGCACATATCGATTCCCGCGGCACTTCCGGCAGACGTGATGACCGTGCCCTCCTGCATGTAGAGCACGTCTGGTTCAAACGTTACCCCTGGGTAGCGACGCTCGAAGACTTCCCTGTAGCGCCAATGTGTCGTGGCACGCCTTCCATCCAGCAATCCGGCTTCGGCGAGCACAAACGCCCCCGAACAGATGGACACGATTCTTGCGCCATTGGCGTGTGCTCTTCGAAGAGCCTGCAGTAGAGCTTCGGGTGGACGTTCCTCCGGGTTTCGCCATCCCGGGACGATGACAGTTCCAGCGTCGAGAAGGCCATGAACATCCGTATCCACGGCCATTCGCGTGCCGTATTGACCCACCACATTGCGACCGTTCAGCGACGCGGTCTTGAACGTGTACCAATTCGGGCCCGCTTCGGGGCGGGGAAGCCCGAAGACCTCCGCTACGCATGCGAATTCAAAGACGCAGAACTCGTCGTACATCAATGCGACGACGAGGGGGTTCGGGGTTCGCCCATGGCGCGTGCTGGTTGGCATGATCTTTGCGATTAAAGGCATTTGTGCCAGTGGCAAGCAATGTACTCCAAGCGAAGAATTCTTTCGCCATTTGGGCACTGGAGAACGATCATGCGAAACGGCGTCACGTCTACCCCCGCGGCAACCCCAGAGGATGCGACAAGGCACTTTGCGGCTGAGTTCTCTTTCGAAACGGACTGCTGGGACACCCATGAAGCGCTTGAGAGCGAAGACCCAGGCTTCGTCCTCCTAGATGTACGGAGTCCTAAGCTCTTTGAGCAAGGTCACATCCCGGGAGCCACCAACCTGCCACACGGAAAGATTGTTCCGGCGAAGCTCACTTCATTTCCCGAGGGCATTTTGTTTGTGACCTACTGTGCCGGCCCGCACTGCAACGGAGCGGCGCGTGGCGCATTGCGTTTGGCCCAACTCGGCAGGCCGGTCAAGATCATGGCGGGAGGCGTTACGGGATGGATCGCTGAGGGCTTCGATCTTGTGACGGGGGCATGAGCGCTGGCATCACCATTCGGCCTGCAAGCCTCCGGGACATCTCGGAGGTTTGCCGCATGATTGCTGATCACGCCTTGTACGAAAGGGCCCCGATCAATCTGGAAGGTGCAAAAAGGGTTCTACCCCGAAACCACGGACAGTCAGGCAAGGTCTTCTGGGCCAAGATTCGCTTTGGGTATAGGAAGCTCAAACGCTTTTTGGGGCCGCCTTACCAGCAGCCCGCGACCACGCAAGCGCCGGATGGGGCTCGGGTCGGCGGTCCGCGCGGTGGGATTCGGCTTCACGGGGCCGCGCAGCGGGTAGGCAGTGCGCTTTCTCCAGCGCAGCGTGCTCCGGCAAGTGGGCGAGCATGGCACGGATGACGCCAACCCCGCCGACGTGAACAGAATCGGAGCGTGTCGGTGTGCCGACGACCGGGATCACGCGAGATCGCCACTTCTTTCCTCATCAAACCTTGGCAGTTGCCCGCAAAGGATCGCGTAGTTGCAGAAAGGACCCCGACCTAGGCTGCACGCCCTGAGTTGACGTTCCGCCGCGCGAGCATCAGCCCTGCGGATTTCGCGGCGGAATGGCCAGCAAAACGTCACCGCCTGACCAGAGGTTGCAGCAGACGCGTGGGCTGCGGCCCACGACGCTCATGCCCATTTTCAGACGTTTGGTGGAGGTACGCATGCGCTGGGTTGATTCGGAGGAACGGCTCGAGGGTCAATGTCACACAACCAAGGACCTGAGCGCCATTCTCGCCCCGGTGCTCGGTAGCTGGAAGCCTCGCTTCGAGACCGCCGAGCTGCGCTCTGGCGACGACCTCTACTCGGAACACTTCTTCGCGCGCCTGGGTGTTTCGCAGCGTTCGCTCGTGGTCGATCCGGCCGACCCCGATCGGTGGTGGCAGCGAGAGAGCAGTACCAACCCGCTCAGCCGCGCTGGGGCACGGGCCTATCTCGCGCTGCTGGAGCGCCACAGACCGCTCGATGCGGGCGATCGATTGATCATAGTCTCCAACGTGTTCGACACCCACGCGCCCGGGCTCGGAGTCGGCGTATTGACCGAGCTCATTCGCGCCGATCCCCGCTTTGTCAGTCCGAGTCTTCTGCCCCTGAGCGGTGATGGCTGCAGCGGGTTCATCTCAGCCATGCGTGAGGCCGACCTCTGGCTGCGCGCCAACCCGAAGAGCCGGGTCGCGGTCGTCTCCAGTGAGGTGTGCAGCCCCTTCTTTTGGAGGCCGACGCTTCTCGCGCGGCTCGAGCAAGCCTTCGATGCGACCACTGACCCAGCGCGGCGGATGCAGCTCGCCCGCATGGTGCGCAGCTTGATGATCCAGCGTGTGCTCTTCGGCGACGGCAGCGTCGCGGCGCTCTTCGACAACGCCGACGACGACGGTCTGCGCTTCAATTCCTTCGACCGCTGGACCAACCTGCGAGCAGACGACAGGGAGCTGCTGAAGGTCGTCGGGATCGGCACGGATCTGCTAAGGATCGTCGGGGCTGACGCCGACGAGCTGGAGCTGCCGACGTTTGGCTTCTTCCATCAGGATGCGAGACGCCTCGGTCCGCGCTTGGCGGAGGGGTACTTGCCGCGCGCCCGTCGCGTACTCGACGAGATGCCGTTGCGCCCGCGCGCCTACGCACTGCACGCCGGCTCCGGCGCTATCCTCGACCTTGTCCAGAGCGCGCTTGGGCTGGAGGCCGCAGACATGGCCGCGTCGCGCGAGCTGCTCGCGGAGGCGGGGAACCTCAACTCGGCAACGGGCGCGGCCATTGTGCACCGCTTGCATCGGGCGGGGGCCCAGGGGCCAACGATGTGCGTGTTCTTCGGCGTCGGGTTGACCCTCCAGGTCGCCTACTGACGGCGATCCCGTGCGTTAGAGCGGTTCTCGTGCTCGTGCCCGGAGCCGTGGCTGACGCTGACGGCGACTGAGCGGAGACTGCGTCGAAAGAGCAGACCGGCCGCTGTAGGTAGATTGTCGGCAAACCGACAAAGGAAAACCCCATGGATGCCGAAATTGATGCACTGCTCGCAGATGTCGTCCCTGAAATGTCGACTAGCGAATTCGATTCGCACGAAGTGATCAAACAGATCTTGCAGTATCCCACCGCGCCAATGTTGGCCTGCTTGCCCACGCTATCGAATCGTATCCTGACCTAGCAGGCTGTTGAGAAAGCCCATTTCTTCCCCCGCCCGATAGCGTTCATCAATGACAACACCGGCCGATCGGCGGGTTTTTGAGCGATTTCTCTTCTTCGAGACGCACCTTCCCGCAGGTCGGCGACGGATTCCACCATTCGCCGATGCCGCCCAGTCGGATCAGGTTGTAGAGCGCGAAGTTCCAGGTCACAAAGGCGCGCACCAACGGCAGGCCGATCACGGGTAATTTTCGCAGACCGCCGATGGGTTTGGCCCAGCCAAAGCCTTGTTCGATCCGCTTGCGCACTTGCTGACTGGTCGCATAGCTCCGGCTGCGTGCAATAACGCTCATCCACCGCACTGCGTCGACCGTTGCGGGTGTGGCGGGCAATGTGCGGCTGGATGCCACGTGCTTTGAGCGAGTCAACGAAATCGAAGGTGTCGTAGCCCTTGTCCGCGCCCAGCGTCGCGCCTTTGCCGACGGCGGCGCTATCCACTATGGACAATGCGGCTTCCCGTTCGGCGGTGCCATACTTCTTCGCCACCTCCGCGACCGGCGACTTATCGGCTTCGCGGAGAATCTTGACCATCTGTTCTTCGGTGAATCGGGACTTGCGCATGGGCTCCTCGCTGCTGTCGGAAGCCATCCTCTCAACTTTCACTTGGTCCGAAAATCGCCAGGCAGGTCAGTCGCGCTTTCACGCAGCTACTGCCGCGGCGATGGCTATAACTTCGTGGCGGCGCTGCACAGCGCGTGAGCTGGGTGGGCCGGACTGCAGCGTCGAGGCCCCGCCGACGCACGGCCAAGCGATGCTGAACGGAGCCTAGGGGCGCCGGCGGGACTGCACCGTCTCTGCACAATTGCCGCATAACGTGGGGTCGTACTCATCAAGGGAGCGCTTACCATGTCCTTGTCATTGGCTGTGTCGAACCGCGGATATTTCCGGACGCTTCTCCTGCTCGGCCTCGCTTTTTCCGCCCCCTGCTGGGCCCAGGCCCCGCCCCCTGCCCTGGCACCCCTAGGCAATCCGCCGATCCCGTCCGGCAACCCGCAGACCGAGGCCAAGATCGCGCTCGGTCAGATCCTGTTCTGGGAGGAACAACTGAGCCGTACCGGAACGGTGGCCTGCGGCACCTGCCACGCGCCTGAAGCGGGCGGCGCCGACCTCCGCAGCCTCGGCTCGCTCGTGGGCAGCCAGCACCCCGGACCCGATGGCCAGATCGCTACCGCGGACGACCGAATCGGGGCAGCCGGCGTACCACGCCATGACAGTGAAGGTCGCTACATTCATGCAGGCGTCTTCGGCATGTCGCCGCAGGTCGGTACGCGCCAGCCAATCAGCGCAATCAATTCCGGCTTCCCCACGCGACTGTTCTGGGACGGCCGCGCGCAGGGTGCGTTCAACGATCCAGACAGCGGCCAGACACTGATCGCCGCGGGCGGCGTTCTCGAGATCCAAGCGCTGGGCCCTCTGGTCAACGACGTTGAGATGGCCCATGTCGGTGGTGACCTTGGCGACATCCAGAACCGGCTGATCGACGCACGCCCTCTGGCGCTGGCCGCCGCGGTGCCACCCGCGCTCGTCGAGTTCATCGATGGCCGCGACTACCCGACCCTGTTCGACGCCGTCTTCGGTGCGGGCGGCATCAACGCGAGCCGGATCGCGCTCGCGCTGGCCAGCTACCAGCGCACTCTGGTGGCCAACCGCACGCCGCTGGATCTGGAACTCTCCGGCACGCCTTCGCTGACGCCGCTTGAGCGCCAGGGCAGGCAGGTCTTCCAGCAGGCTGGCTGCCTGCGCTGCCACGGCGGGCCGCTCATGAGCGACAACAATTTCCACTATATCGGGGCCAGAGCGGTCGGCGAGGACCTCGGCCGCATGGCCGTCACCGGGCTTGCTGCGGATCGCGGACGCATGCGCACGCCAGGACTGCGCAACCTCTCGCTGTCAGCGCCCTACATGTCGGATGGTCGCCTGCCCGACCTGCGCGCGGTGGTCGAGCTCTACAACCGCGGCGGCGATTTCACCGCACCGAACAAGGCGCCGGAGATCACTCCGCTCAACCTGAGCAGCACCGACATCGACGCACTGGTGGCCTTTCTCGGACGGCCACTGACCGACCCGCGCGTAGCGGCCGCCAACGGCCCCTTCGAACGGCCCCTGCTGTACTCGGAATCGGATCGTGTACCGCAGATGCAAGACCTAGCCGGCAGAGACCCCGGGCTGCAGCTGATCGCACTTGAACCGCCGCGCGCTGGACGCCCAGACTTCACGGTGGCGCTGCAGGGCGCGCCCGGCTTTGCCCAAGTCGAATTCCTTCTGTCGACCGAGGTCATCGATGACGTGCTGGACGGCGCACTCGAGCGCCTCGGGGTCATCGCCTCGGCGCAGGGCTCGGCGGCGGTCGAGCTGCCATTGCCGGTCAGCGGCGATCTGCTTTATGTGCGTGCCTTTGTGCGCGATGCGGGCGCCGCCAGCGGTTGGCGCGCCAGCGATGCGGTGCGCCTGCGCCTGCTCGACGCGGTCGCCGAGCCGCCGTTGTTCGCGAGCGGCTTCGAACCCTGAGTGCGTGCTCGCGACACCGTATGCTGTCGCCCATGCGCCTGAAACTCTGGCAGACC
The DNA here is from genome assembly GCA_016718605.1 of Lysobacterales bacterium. Lineage (GTDB taxonomy): Bacteria > Pseudomonadota > Gammaproteobacteria > Xanthomonadales > Xanthomonadaceae > Aquimonas. Next base: position 1,180,534 of record JADKCY010000002.1, read on the forward strand.
TGGTTCCTGTTCACCGCTGGCCTAGTGCTATTGGCGCTGGGGGCGAATCACTGGGCCCAGACTCGCGATTTCCGCCGGGGACTGCTGGGCTACGTGAATGCGCTGGAGGCCGCGCGCCTACCCACGCTGGCGCAACGGCTTGCCGAGGTCCATTCGCAACGCACTGGGCTCGGCGGGCTCACCGAGCGACCCGGCGAATTTGCCCGCCTGATGTCGCCCGGCGAGCCGGGTCACGAGTCGCGACGCCCGCCCCCGCCGCCCCCACCGATGGGCGCACTGCACGGCCAGACGGAGCCGCAGCGCTCGCGACGTAACGAACAGTCCTTCCTGGGACGACTCAGCGTTCTCGATGCCGACGGCCGGCGTCTGCTGGGCCCGGGCCCGAGCCGCGAAGCCGTCTACGCGCCGATCGTCTCCAACGGGCGCGAAGTGGGAAGGCTCGCGCTGAACCCGATGCCTGCGCTCGAAGGGCCGCTCGACATCGAGTTCGCCCGCGCTCAGGGCATCCGTGCGCTGGGCATCGCCAGCGCGGTGCTGCTGGTGGCCCTGCTAAGCGCACTGCTGCTCGCGCGTAAGCTGGGTGACCGACTTGGCCGACTGGCCTCGGCCAGCGAGCAGGTGGCCGCGGGTGACTTTGGCGTGCGCGTGGATGAACGCGGCGCGGACGAAATCAGTCAGCTGGGTCGGGACTTTAACCGGATGGCCGCAGCGCTGGATAAGAACCGCGCCGCCCGCGACCGCTGGATCGCCGACATCTCGCACGAGCTGCGCACGCCGCTGACCGTGCTGCGCGGCGAACTGGCGGCCTTGCAGGATCGTATCCGTCCATTAAATCGGGAGGCGATCGATTCCCTTGCGGCCGAAGCGGAACGCCTGTCGACGCGCGTCGACGACCTCTACGCGCTTACGCTGTCCGACCAGGGCAGCCTGAGCTATCGATTCACTGGGATCGATGCGTCGAGCCTGCTCGATGCCTGCCAGGCCCGTCATGGCCAGCGCTGTCGCGACGCCGGCCTGAGCCTGCGCTGCGATCCACCCGCACAGCCCTTGACCCTGTCCGGCGACCCCGCGCGCTTGGAGCAGCTGCTCGACAACCTGCTGCAGAACAGCTGCCGCTACACGGCGCGGGGCGGCCACATCGAACTAAGAGCGCACGCCCAGGCCGCGTCGTGGGTTGTGCTCTGCCTCGAGGACAGCAGCCCCGGCCCCAACCCCGATGAACTCCACCGACTGACCGAGCGGCGCTATCGCGGTGCCGGCGCCGAACACGTGCCCGAAGGTGGCGGCCTTGGCCTGTCGATCTGCGAGAACATCGCCCAGGCCCACGGCGGACGACTGCGGTTCGGCCCTTCATCGCTGGGTGGGCTGAAAGTCGAAGTGTGGCTGCCTGCCGAAGGACGCAGGCGATGACGACCTCGGATCCGGGTCCGCGCGTGCTGGTCGTCGAAGACGAACCAAAGATCGCGGCGATTCTGCGCGACTACCTGCAGGCCGAGGGCTATGCCGTTCGCCTGCTGGAGAGTGGCGTCGGGGCGGCCGAGACCGCCCTTGAGTGGCCGGCCAATCTGCTGATCCTCGATCTGCAGCTGCCAGGCATGGACGGCCTGCACGTGTGCCGCGCGCTGCGCGCGCGCAGCGCCCTGCCCGTACTGATGCTGACGGCCCGCATTGAGGAAGCCGACCGCCTGCGCGGATTCGACTGCGGGGCCGACGACTACGTCTGCAAGCCCTTCAGTCCCCGCGAAGTGGTAGCTAGGACGCGTGCCCTGCTGCGCCGACATGGCGACGGCAACGCCGCTCAGTTGCCTGGCCTGCGCCTTGATGCCGCCCACCACCAGGCCCATCTGCACGGTCAGTCTCTGCCGCTGACGCCCGTCGAGTTCCGGTTGCTCGACACCCTGGCACGGCGACCGGGTACCGTCCTCAGCCGCGAGCGCCTCATCGACGCTGCCTACCCGGACTACCGCGTGGTCAGCGGACGCACTATCGACAGTCATCTGAAGAACCTGCGCCGGAAACTGCAATCAGCGGCCCCGGGGGCGGAAAACGCGATCGAAGCCGTCTATGGGCTGGGCTACCGGTTCCGACCGAATGCGTTCGAGACCTGAGCCCACCGCGCAGCGCCAGTCTTGCAGCCCATCGATGCTGGTGCGTACCGGTGGTTTTCCGGTGGTCAAAAGGCTGGAGGATTTTAGTTTCAGGTTTGCCGGCGCCAACAAAAAACAGTTCACCGAGCTCGCCGATCTGGCCTTCATGGAGCGCGGTGAGAATCTCGTGCTGCTCGGACCCAGCGGCGTTGGAAAAACGCACTTGGCGCTCACACTGGGGCTCAAGGCTACAAAGATGCGAGCAGAGCGAGGGGTGCGATCAGCAGCACGCCGATGTCCTTGGGTGACGGCATGGATCGCTCCTTGAGGCGAGGTCCTCGCAGACCCAGCTGCTTGGCGAGTGCAAGGGCGAGATCCCGTTGATCGCGCAAGAGGACGGCTCCCACGCCGAAAGGAAGTTCCACCACGAAGCCAATATCTGGCGGGTCAGGCAGGCTTCGCCGCTGCCGTAACCGGGTCAAACAGACGAAGGCTTCAGGAATCCGTGGTCCGCTTGACGGCGGAGCTTACGTAGCCGCATCCGGCCTGTCGTTTTGCGGCGTCTGAGCGGATCGCTATACTTCCCCGCAGTTCTCGCGCCGCCGAGGTGGATCAACGGGCGCGGCGTTCCTTCTTTCCGACTTTGCAGGTGGTTTACGTGAGCACACACGACTCGGTGTTTCTCAAGCGTTTCTCGATGATCATCGCGTTTTTGGCGGTCCTGACCATCGTTCTGATTGTGGCCGCCAAGTATCTCTACACCTTCCACCCCACGGAGCCGAATCCGGTCACCACCGCGCGAGTCGCCGAGCGTCTGCAGCCAGTGGGCGGCGTACATTCGGGGGAAACCGGCGCAGCCGCCATTGCTGCCGCAGCGCAGGCCGCAACCGCCGCTGCGGCTTCGCAGGTCGCTTTTGATGGCAGCCTGGATGGCAGCGTGATTTACAACGGTGCCTGCACCGCCTGCCATGGTACTGGCGCTGCCGGTGCGCCGATGCTGACCAAAGATGCGTGGACTGCGCGTCAGGCGCAGGGTGTCGAGACCTTGGTCAAGCATGCTACCGAAGGATTTCAGGGTGCGGCCGGCATCATGCCAGCACGCGGCGGCAATCCTGCGATCAGTGATGCACAAATCGACGCGACTGTGCGCTGGATGCTTGAGAACCTGAAGTAACGCTATCGCACCGCACTTTGGCAGACGCCGCCTCCGGGCGGCGTCTGCGTCTTAACTGTTTTCCGACCTGGATCTGCCATGCCCTCCCGCCGCGCACCAATTGCTCGTTGCCTATCGTCATGTCTGCTGGCGCTGAGCGCACTGATGACTGGCTGTGATTCGCCGACTGCGCAGCCGGGCATTGCGAATTCGCCACGCAATCTGGGACAACTGCAGGGCAATGGCGCTCGCAGCGAGTTCGAGGGTCAGCGCCTGCAGATTCAGGGTGTGGTGACCGGCAACTTCGTCAAGGCTCTGGGTGGCTTCTACCTGCAGGACGCGGTTGGCGAAGAGGACGGTGATCCTGCCACCTCGGACGCGCTCTTTGTGGCGTGGCCACGCGATGCACAGCCGACCGTCAGACGCGGCGATCGTGTCCACGTCAATGCGGTGGTGCGCGAAGTGGGCTCTGGCGAGCAGACTCAGACCCAGCTTCAGGACGCACAAATCGAGGTATTGGGACGCGCTGCCGCCAAGGCCGTCGTGCTTTCTGCACCGCCTGCGAATGCTGCTGATTGGGAGCGTTTCGAGAACATGTGGGTGCGCATTGATTCGCCTTTGAGCGTCACTGGCAATGACGGCCTGCTGCGCTACGGCGAGTTGAGTGTGGCCTTCGGCACGCGTCTGACCGCACCGACCGAAGCGCACCCACCTGGACCGGAGGCGCGTGCACTGCAGGCCGATAACGCACGCCGCAGCCTGACGCTGGATGACGCGCGTCGTAGTGAGTACCCGGAAAAACTCTGGTTTTTGCCAGCGGTGCCAAGTGCCGAAGAGCCCTTGCGCGCAGGCTCATTGCTCTCCGGTGTGGAAGGGGTGCTGGAATCGCGTCCCTGGGGCTGGGCATTGCAGCTCACCGAGGCGTTGCACGTGCAGTCGCAAGCGCCGCGACCGGCGCCACCGGCGCCACCCAACGGACTTCGCGTGGCCTCGTTCAACGTCCTGAATTACTTCAACGGCAACGGTCGCGGCGGTGACTTTCCCACGGAGCGTGGCGCGCGCACAGCCGCCGAGTTGCAACGCCAGCGCGGCAAAATCATCACCGCCATCACCGCACTGCAGGCTGACATCGTGGCCTTGCTCGAAATTGAGAACGATGGCGATGGCAAACATAGCGCCATTGCGGAACTGGTCGCTGCGCTCAACCAATCGCTCGGTGACGCCGGCGATTACGATTGGGTCCGCGTCGGCAAGGATTCCGGCTCGGATGCGATCCGCGTGGCGCTGATCTATCGACGCCAGAACGTCCAGATGCTCGGTGAACCCGCCGTATTGAAGGCGGCGCCGTTCGACGATCTGCATCGCGTGCCCTTGGCGCAGACGTTCGCCTCGACCAAGAACCTGCAGGCATTCACGGTCATCGCCAACCATTGGAAGTCAAAGGGCGGTTGCGAAGAAGCCGAGGTGGCAATCGCGATCAGGGTGACGGTCAGGGGTGCTGGAATGCGGCGCGCGTGGAGGCAGCCCGTGCACTGGACCGTTGGATCGCAAGCGACCCGACGGCAGCAGGCAATGCGCGCCATCTGGTGATCGGCGACCTCAATAGTTACAGCCAGGAGGATCCACTGCGATTGCTGCGCAATGCGGGTTGGGTGGATGGGCATAGTCGCGGCAGTGAATCCGCAAGCCATAGCTTCGTTTTCCGCGGACTGCGTGGACGACTCGATCACGCGTTCCTATCGCCCTCCCTCGCCAATGACCTGGCGTCGGCTCAGGTCTGGAGTATCAACGCTGACGAAAGCGAAGTCTTCGGCTATGCCCACGTCAAGCAGGTCGATCCCGAGAACGCGGTATTCCGCAGCTCGGACCACGATCCACTGGTGCTGGATCTGCGCATTGGCACACCTTGACGACGCGCTATCATGCCCCCAGCCATTGCGGTCCTAAAGGTGTCATGAGCGAACCCGCCTTTCCCAGCGCCTTCCCTGATCTCGCCACGGATTTGTCGGTCCCCGGACCGGCGGGTGCGCTGGAAGTGGCTGTGGACGTGCCGGAACCGCAATTAGAACGGGCGGGGACGGTCATCCTGTGCCATCCGCACCCGCTGCACGGCGGCACCATGCACAACAAGGTGGTCACCATGGCCGAGCGTAGTCTGCGCGAATTGGGACTGCACACGGTGCGCTTCAATTTTCGCGGTGTCGGCGGCTCGGCGGGAAGTCACGATGAAGGCCGCGGCGAAACTCTGGATCTGCTCGCGATCGCCGAATGGGTGCAAAAGGTTCGCCCCAACGACGCACTCTGGTTATGCGGCTTTTCATTTGGTGCCTACGTCGCGCTGCTGGGGGCGCGGCATTTGCCGATCCGCCAGATGATCTCGCTGGCGCCACCCGCAGGTCGTTGGGATTTCTCCGCCGTGCTTGCGCCGGATTGCCCCTGGTTGGTGATCCAAGGCGAAGACGATGATGTGGTCGATCCAGCGACCGTGTATGCCTGGGTCGAATCCATGCCGCAAAAGCCGCATCTGGTCCGCATGCCCGACACCGGGCACTTCTTCCATCGCCGGTTGATGGACTTGCGCGGCGCGATCAAGAACGGTGTCCGCGCGCAGTTGCCGCCTTTGCTCAATCCCTGAGTCGGCGTGTCAGCCGTGCCAACGCCCAGTGAGACTTACGCGCAAGGCGTTCAACGCGGCCGTTGGCAGGACGATCCCGCGCAGCGCAACGCCCTGTGGGAACTCGACCGCATCCACGCCGGATTGTCTTCAGCCCCCGCGCACGGCTTGTTTGCACGCTTCCGGCGGCGCTTGCAGGGACGCCAATCGGTCCCCGGTGTGTATCTGTGGGGCGGCGTCGGGCGCGGCAAGACCTTTTTGATTGACCTGCTGTTTGCGGCAGTCCCCCATGCGCGCAAGCAGCGGCAGCACTTCCATCGATTCATGAGCGAGGTGCATGCGCGCCTGCGCGAACTGCCGAACCGCAGCGATCCGCTGGCCGACGTCGCCGACGGCTTGGCCGAGCAGGTCGATCTGCTATGCCTCGACGAGTTCTTCGTCAGCGACATTGGCGACGCCATGATTCTGGCGCGCTTGCTGGAGCATTTGTTTGCCCGCGACGTGTGCCTGGTGACGACCTCCAATACGGCGCCAGACAACTTGTATCGCGACGGCCTGCAGCGCGAGCGTTTTCTGCCCGCCATCGAACTGTTGAAGGCGCACTGCGTGGTGCACCCCATCGATAGTGCCATCGACTATCGCCTGCGAACGTTGCAGCAGGCGAGGGTCTACGTCACACCGCTGGGTTATGAAGCCGACGATGCACTGCTGCGCACGTGGGATGCGTTGACCGCCGATGAAGCCACCGACACGTCGCCCTTGCGCATCAACGACCGCGCCATCACCTTCCGACGGCGCAGCGAAGGTGCCATCTGGTTTGATTTTGAGGCGCTTTGCGACGGCCCGCGCTCGGTTGCGGACTACATCGAACTGGCACGCGACTTTCACACCGTGTTCGTCTCCAACATCCCCGCGTTGGATGCCACCCACGACAACGCGGCGCGGCGCTTCGTGCATCTGGTGGACGAGTTTTATGACCGCGCCGTCAACCTGATCGTGTCTGCCGCGGAACCGGTGCTGGCGCTCTACCAAGGCGAGCGCTTACGGCACGAGTTCGCACGCACTGGCAGTCGCCTGATCGAAATGCAATCCGAGGACTATTTGGCAAGGCCGCATCAGCCCTGACGCGCTCAAAATGCCGTTTCTCGCTCAAAAGACGCGAAAACCCGCGTCTACTGGTCGAAACAGGCTTCCCCCGCCGCCTCAAGCTTGGCAAACTGCGCTCGCCGCATTCCCGTCGGCTCGATTGAACGGAAACTCAATGAACAAGCAGGAACTTATCGCCGCTGTGGCGGCTACCGCTGAACTCTCCAAAGCCGATGCTGCTCGCGCCGTGGATGCCTTCGTGTCCACCATCAGCGAAACGCTGGCCGCTGGTGACAGCGTGACCTTGGTGGGTTTTGGCACCTTTGCCGTCAAAGCACGCGCTGCCCGTACCGGTCGTAATCCGCAGACTGGCGAAGAGATCAAGATCAAAGCATCGAAGAACCCGACCTTCAAGGCGGGCAAGGCACTCAAAGACGCGCTGTAAGCGATCTTTGCTGCGCACGCTGCGCAGCGCCCTGACAAACCCGTTGCATCGCAAGATGCAACGGGTTTTTCTTTGCGCTGAGGACGACAACGCGCAATTGCGCAGTTCGCACGGTCTGTGCTGATAACATCGACAGCCCGACTCATCGCCGCGCCCCGCCATGTCTGACAACGACGCTCTGAAGCAAGCCGCCCTCGACTATCACCGCCAGCACCCGCCGGGCAAGATCAAGGTCACGCCGACCAAGGCGTTGGTCAACCAGCGTGATCTGGCGTTGGCGTACTCACCTGGCGTTGCTGCCGCCTGTGAGGCCATCGTCGACGATCCGCGCGAGGCGTCCACCGTGACCGCTCGCGCCAATCTGGTAGCGGTGATTTCCAATGGCACGGCCGTCCTTGGACTGGGCAACATCGGTCCGCTGGCGGCCAAACCGGTGATGGAAGGCAAGGGCGTGCTGTTCCAGAAGTTCGCCGGTATCGATGTATTCGATATCGAAGTCAGCGAGAACGACCCCGACAAACTGGTCGACATCATCGCCTCGCTGGAACCAACCTTCGGTGGCATCAATCTCGAAGACATCAAGGCACCGGAGTGCTTCATCGTTGAACGCAAACTGCGCGAACGCATGAAGATTCCGGTCTTTCATGACGATCAGCATGGCACTGCCATCATCGTCGGCGCCGCCGTCCTGAACGCACTGGAAGTCGTTGGCAAGCGCATCAGTGAGGTCAAGCTCGCCACTTCCGGCGCGGGCGCCGCCGGCATTGCCTGCCTCGACATGCTGGTCGCACTCGGCATGCAGAAACACAACATTCTCGCCGTGGATCGCGAAGGCGTGCTCTACACCGGGCGCGATCACATGGATACCGACAAGCAGCGCTATGCGCGCGATACCGACAAACGCACCCTGACCGACATCATGCAAGGTGCCGATGTGTTCCTCGGCCTATCGGCCGGCAACATCCTCACCGAGGAAATGCTGCGCGGCATGGCCGAACGTCCGGTCATTCTGGCGCTGGCCAATCCCACCCCGGAAGTCAGTCCAGACCTGGCCAAGCGCGTGCGACCGGATTGCATCATGGCTACTGGTCGCTCGGACTATCCGAACCAAGTCAACAACGCGCTGTGTTTTCCCTACATCTTCCGTGGCGCCTTGGATGTCGGCGCGACGACCATCAACGAAGCCATGAAGCTGGCCTGCGTGAAGTCGATTGCCGAACTGGCGCGCAAGGAAGCCAGTGATCTCGGCAATGCCTACGCTGGCGAAACACCCTCCTTCGGTCCGGAGTATCTGATCCCGCGCCCATTTGACCCGCGCCTGCTGGTCTCACTGGCACCTGCCGTGGCTGAAGCGGCGATGGCCTCTGGTGTGGCCGCGCGTCCGATGGCCGACATGGACGCCTATCGCGAACGCCTGAGCCAATTCGTGTTCCGCACCGGCCTGCTGATGAAGCCGGTGATGGAGCGTGCCAAGTCGGATCTGCAGCGCGTGGTATACGCCGAGGGTGAAGAGGAAACCACACTGCGTGCCGTGCAAACGGTGGTCGATGAGCGCATCGCTATACCGGTGCTGATTGGGCGTCCCGCCGTCATTGAGTCGCGCATCAAGCGCCTCGGTCTGCGCATTCGTCCGGGCGTCGACATCGAGATCACCAACATCGATGACGATCCGCGTTTCAACGAGTATTGGCAGCTCTACCACCAGATCATGCAACGTCGCGGTGTCACACCCGATGCCGCCAAGGCGCTGGTGCGCTCACGCTCGACCGTCATCGCCGCCTTGATGGTGCGCCGCGGTGAAGCCGATGCGTTGCTATGTGGCTTGGTGGGTCGCTATCAGAAGAAGGCCAAACACGTTCTCGACATTCTCGGCTGCGATCACGGCGAGGAGAAAGTCGCTGCGCTGTCGGCGGTACTGAATGACAAGGGTGTGTTTTTCTTCACCGATACCCACATGCAGTTCGATCCGACCGCCGAGCAAATCGCCGAAAGCGCGCTGCAAGCCGCCTATCGCCTACGCCTGTTTGGCGTCGAACCGAAGGTCGCCTTGATCAGCCACAGTAATTTCGGCAGCAGCGACAATCCCAGCGCGCAGAAAATGCGCGATGCGCTGAAGAAAATTCGCATCCGCGCCCCCAAGTTAGAAGTGGAGGGCGAAATGCACGTCGATGCCGCGCTGAACGAAGAAATTCGCAATCGACTGTTCCCCAATTCGCGCCTGAAAGGTAGCGCGAACCTGCTGGTGTTCCCCAACCTCGATACCGCCAATACCGCCTACAACCTGGTGCGCAGCATGACCGACGGTGTCGGTCTGGGGCCCATCCTGATGGGGCCATCGCACAGCGCCCATGTCCTTACTGCATCGGCGACCGTGCGCCGCATGATCAACATGACCGCGATCGCAGCAGTGGAAGCGCAAGTCCGAAAGGCGATGCGCTGATCGCGTCGGCGTGACAAGGATGCGCTGTGCAACGCAGCGCGTCCAAGGTCACACCTGCCTCGCCATCGCGCGTGGATCAGCCCCATGCGCGCCGCCAGCGTTGTTCACTCCGAGGACATGCGCCGGAATTCGCGCAACACACGCTGCAGTGCTTTGTGGTCAATCGCTTTGGCATAGCGTCCTGCGTGTCCTTGCATGTCACGCGAAGCGACCATGGCGTTGACGATGGCTTCCTCGGTGGCCTGCACAGTCGCTTCGAACAATGGGTCGAGTTGATCATTGCCAATGACCTGCGCATTGGTTCGCGCCGCACCGCTCAGGGCGCTGTTGTTGGCCGTGGAAAAGGCCACGAAAATGTCACCGGAGCCATTGCCCGCATAGCTGCCCATGCGTGCGAGGCCCATGCCTGCGCGCTTGGCGATGCGGTTCAATTGGTGCGGCAACAGTGCCGCGTCCGTGGCTACCACGATGATGATCGAGCCGGTATCGGTCGCCTGCGGATTGTCCTCGCTATACACACGGTCATTGCGCAACTGTTGCCCGACCGGCACACCGGCAATCCGCAGTGAATCGCGCAAACCATAGTTGGCTTGCACCAGCACACCGAGGGTCTGCAGTTGCCCAGCGACGGCCACGCGGCGCGAAGCCGTGCCAATTCCGCATTTGAACTCGTGACAGATCATGCCGGTGCCGCCGCCGACATTGCCTTCCGCGACCACGCCACCTGCCGCCTTGCTCAGCGCAGCATGCACATGCTCGGTTCGCACATGAAACCCGTTGATGTCGTTGAGGTGACCATCCCAGGTTTCCGCTACCACCGGCAAGGACCACCAATAACCGGAGGCATCCGCGCCACCCTGTTGCACACGCCACGCAATCGCCGCGTCGCGAACAATGCCAACGCTATGGGTGTTGGTCAGCAACACTGGGCCCTCCAGCTGGCCAGACTCGGCCAGCCATTCGGTGCCGGTCATTTCGCCATTGCCATTGAGCGAAAACCACCCGGCAAACACCGGCAGCTGTGCACTGGCGGTACCGCGCGGCAGGATGGCGGTCACGCCGGTGCGCACCTTGCGGCCATCGTCCAGGTCCAAGATCAAGGTCTCGTGGCCGACCTGCACACCGGCCACGTCGGTGATGGCGTTCAGCGCGCCGGGTTCGCCCTCAAACGGAATGCCCAGATCACGTGCGCGTGGTGCATCTGCAGCATGCGCAGACAGGGACAAAAAGAGCAGGATGGGAAGAAAGGCATATCGCATCGGATTCATCCTCCGGGCATCATGTCAGCGGGGAGTGCCGAGCATACACAGAGGGGAGGCAGGTATGAGACGTCACGCAATGCAGCGCTTCGGCGCGGGTATCGTCATGGCTCTGGGTATGGTCGCACTGGCTCACGCGAGCAATGTGCAGCGCGTGCATGTTGGCCATCTGATCGATGTGCGCGCCGAGCGTGTGCTGCAGGACCAGGTGATCGACATTCGCGACGGTCGCATTCATGCCATCCGTGACTATGACGCCGAACGCGATGCTGGCAGCGCTACGCTGGACTGGTCGCGCTACACCGTCACCCCCGGTCTGATCGATCTGCACACCCATCTGATCGGCGACATCCAGTCGGCCAATCTGGCGGCGCCCTTGCTGAGCAGCGCCTCGCGGGACACCTTGCTCGGCGTAAAGAACGCGCGCGCGACGCTGTTTGCCGGATTCACGACCGTACGTGATGTGGGGGCCTATCGCGCGTTTACCGATGTCGCCCTGCGCGACGCGATTGCCGCAGGCGACGTGCCCGGCCCACGCATGTTCGTTGCAGCGGCATACATCACGGTGAGTCAGGGCGGCGGCGAGGTCACCGGCTTGGCGCCCGACGTCGAGGTGCCCGCCGAGATGCGTCGCGGTGTCGCCGACACTGCCGATCAAGTTCGCCAACGGGTTCGGGAGTTGATCGCCCGCGGTGCGGATGTCATCAAGGTGATCGCCACCGGCGCCGTACTCACTGCCGGCACCGAGCCGGGCGCATCGGAGTATTCAGAGGCGGAGCTCAAGGCGGCCGTGGACGAAGCCGCCTTGCACGGTCGCTTTGTTGCCACCCATGCCCACGGCAGCGAGGGCATCAAACGCGCCATCCGCGCAGGTGTGCGCACCGTCGAGCATGCCTCCTATCTGGATGACGAAGCCATCGCTCTGATGAAGGAACACGGCACCTGGCTGGTGGCTGATATCTACAACGGCGACTACATCAGCGAGGTCGGCGCAAGGGATGGCTGGCCAGAGGAAATCCTGCGCAAGAACCGCGAGACGACGCAGACCCAGCGCGATGGCTTTGTCAAAGCGGTGCAAGCGGGCGTGAACATTGCCTTCGGTACTGACGCGGGCATCTTTCCGCACGGTGACAACGCACGGCAGTTGGCCTATGCCGTGCGCTATGGACTGACGCCCATGCAGGCCTTGCGGTCGGCCAGCTACGACTCCGCGCGCGCGCTCGGTCGCGAAACCGAATTCGGCGCGCTGGAGGTCGGACTCGCTGCGGACATGGTCGCCGTGGAAGGTGACCCGCTGGCTACGATCGATCGGATGCGCGACGTTCAAGCCGTCATGAAGGATGGCATCGTGCAATGCCAACAAGCCTCTGCCATCCCCTGCCGAACCACGAGTCCCTGATATGAGCCAGCCGATGGATCCCGCCCTGCGCATCGCTACCGCCCTGCCCGCACGCTACTACGTTGGCGACGCGATGCAGCGCGCCGAACAAACCGCCGTGTTTGCCAAGAGCTGGCAATTGGTCGCCCATGTCGGCCAACTGGCGGCACCAGGCGACCACATCGTTGAACATATCGGCGCGGTTCCGATCCTCGTGCTGCGCGACGAGGACGGTGTGCTTCGCGCCTTCCCGAATGTCTGCAAACACCGCGCGGGACCGCTCGCGCACTGCAACGGCCATGGCGCACGCGCGCTGCACTGCAAGTACCACGGCTGGACCTATCGCCTGGATGGCACGCTACGCAGCGCGCCAGAGATGCAGGATGCCGAGGATTTTCATGTCGAGGACATTCGCCTCACCGCGTTCCGGGTCGTCGAGTGGCAAGGCCTGATTTTCGTCGCGATCGACCCGAAGACACCGGCGTTTGATGCGCTTTACGGCGACATTGTCGCGCGCATTGCGCCGCTGGATATTTCCGCGATGCGCTTCACCCGTCGCGACAGCTACGACATCGACTGCAATTGGAAGGTGTACATCGACAACTACCTCGAAGGTTATCACCTGCCACATGTGCATCCCGGCTTATCGAAGGTTCTCGACTACCGCATCTACGACACCACACTGTCGCCTTGGAAGTCTCTGCAGCATTCGCCGCTGCGCAATAGCGCCGACATCTATGGGGAAGGTGACGCGTTTTACTACTTCGTCTACCCGAACGTGATGTTGAACATCATGCCGGGTCGCCTGCAGACCAACCGCATCCTGCCGCTCGGGCCAGAGCGCTGCCGGGTGGAGTTCGACTATTACTACGCGCAGGACGAAGCGGCGCTGGCGCGTATCGCACGTGATCAGGAATTCAGTGACGAGGTACAGCAAGAAGACATCGACATTTGCGTGGCGGTGCAGAAAGGGTTGGCCTCCGGGCATTACGACGCTGGCCGACTGTGCCCGAAACGCGAATCCGGTCTTTGGCACTTCCACACCCAATTGCGTGAGGCTTACGCCGCCGCGCAACTCTGACACCGGCTCGTAGCACGCCTACGAAGCACCAAAAACCATCCGCGGGGGCGACATGACGACAGCAACGGAAGAGCGGCAGCTCGGGTTCTGGATGTGCACCGCGCTGGTGATCGGCAACACCATCGGGATGGGCATCTTCATCCTGCCTGCGTCATTGGCGCCTTACGGTTTCAACGCGAGCATCGGCTGGGTGATCACCGTCGCTGGCTGCCTGTTGATTGCCTTGGTGTTCGCCCGCCTGGCCCGCATGATGCCGCGTGCCAACGGGCCCTACGACTATATCCGCCACGAACTTGGCGAGTTGCCCGCGTTCATGGCGATGTGGTGCTACTGGGTGAGTTTGTGGATCACCAATGCCGCCATTGCCACCGGCGTGGTGGGCTATTTGCGCGAACTCCTGCCAGGCCTGAAAGCACTGCCTGCCACGGGCATTGCGCTAGTGCTGCTGTGGATCTTCGTGGCGATCAATTTGACCGGTACGCGCAGTGGCGGACGTCTGCAGATCATCACGACACTGCTGAAATTGCTGCCGATGCTGGCGGTGATCCTGCTCGGCGGCTGGTTGCTAGGGACCACGCCTGCGGTCTACAGCGCCCACCCACCCGCCAATCCGATCAGCTTCAGCCAAATCCTACCGGCCTCGACCATCGCGCTGTTCGCGATGCTTGGCGTGGAATCCGCCGCGGTGCCGGCGGCGCGTGTGCGTGACGCGGAACGCATCATCCCGCGTGCGACGTTGGCGGGAACGGTCATCGTGGCGCTGGTCTATCTGCTGATCAGCACCGTGCCGATGCTACTGATTCCGCAGACCACGCTGGCCCAATCCAGCGCACCGTTTGCCTTGTTGCTGGATCGCTTCATGGGTGAAGGCAACGGACGCTGGCTATCGATCTTTATTGTGGTCAGCGGACTCGGCGCACTGAACGGATGGACCCTGCTGGTCGGTGAGTTGACGCGCAGCATGGCGTTGCGTGGCGCCCTGCCGCGAAGTTGGTCGGTTCTGAACAATCAGGCTGCACCGGGACGTGCACTGCTGCTGACCGGCGTATTGGCCAGCGGCATGATCTGGCTGACCTACTCGGAATCCCTGGTCGCCGGCTTCACCTTCATCACCTCCGTGGTGACCGCTGCCAACCTGCCGCTTTATCTGTGCTGTTCGGCGGCCTTGTATCTGCAATGGCGACGCGGCCACGTGGGCGAATTTCGTGACCTTGGCTGGATCAGCTACCTCGGCATGGCCTACGTGATCTTTGCTTTCTATGGCCTTGGCCGCGAACCCTTCTTCCTCGGCCTGTTGCTTGCCGCTGCAGGCCTGCCGTTGTATGGCTGGATGCGCCTGCAACGCCGTCCGCCCACGCCCACTCTCTGAGCCTTCAACGCCATGCGTGATTCCCGCTACGACATCCTGTTTACGCCGATCCAGATCGGCCCGGTCACCGCCAAGAATCGCTTCTTCCAGGTGCCGCATTGCAATGGCATGGGTCATGCGATGCCCTTGGCGCATGCGGCGATGCGTGAGGTGAAGGCAGAAGGTGGCTGGGCGGTGATTTCCACCGAGGAGTGCGAGATCCATCCCAGCGGCGACGTCTCGCCCTATGTCGAAGCGCGGCTGTGGGACGATCGCGATATTCCAGCGCTGGCGCTGATGTGCGAACGCGTGCACGCGCACGGCGCCTTGGCGGCGGTCGAACTTACCCATAACGGCCCGACCGCGTCGAACCTGTTCTCGCGCGAAGTGCTGATTGCGCCCTCGCACCAGCCGTCGAAATACGGCTATCCCTCGCAGGCGCGGGCGATGGACAAGTGTGACATCGCCAACTATCGGCGCTGGCATCGGGAGGCAGCGATTCGCGGCATGCGCGCGGGCATGGACATCGTCTACGTCTACGCCGCCCACGACTTGTCGCTGGCGATGCACTTTCTGCAACGGCGACGCAATCAGCGCACCGACGAATACGGTGGCTCGCTGGAAAATCGCGTGCGTCTGTTGCGTGAGGTGCTGATCGACACCAAGGAAGCCGTCGGCCATCGCTGTGGCGTGGCGCTGCGCTTTGCCACCGAGGAACTGCTCGGGCCAGAAGGTGTGGAGCTGAGTGAGGCGCGCGAGATCGTCGGCATGCTGGCCGAGCTGCCCGATCTGTGGGACGTCAATATCGCGGCCTGGTACAACGACTCGGTGCCCTCGCGATTTGCTCCTGAAGGCGCGCAGGAACCCTTCATCGACTTCGTCAAGAAAACCACCAGCAAACCGGTGGTGGGCGTGGGTCGCTTCACCTCGCCCGACACCATGGTGTCGCAACTGCGTCGCGGCGTCCTCGACATGATCGGTGCGGCACGTCCGTCCATCGCTGATCCATTCCTGCCACGCAAGATCGAAGAAGGCCGCATCGACGATATCCGCGAGTGCATCGGCTGCAATCTCTGCGTCTCCGGCGACAACACCATCACCCCGATCCGCTGCACGCAGAATCCCAGCATGGGCGAGGAATGGCGCAAGGGCTGGCATCCCGAGCGCATCGCGACCAAGACCGCCAAAGACGACGCGCGCGTACTGGTGGTCGGTGGTGGTCCCGCAGGTTTGGAGGCCGCTCGCGCGCTAGGACAACGTGGCTACGAAGTGCATCTGGCGGAGTCCCGCAAGGAACTCGGGGGCCGGGTCAGCCGCGAGGCGCGTTTGCCTGGCCTGGCCGAATGGGCGCGGGTACGCGACTGGCGACTCGGGCAGATCCGCAAGCTGCCGCAAGTCAATCTGTATCTCGATTCAGCGATGAGTGCCGATGATGTGCTGGCCTTCGGCGCACAGCATGTCGTGCTTGCCACCGGCTGCCACTGGCGTCGTGATGGCTATGGGCGCAGTCATGGACTCGGCATCGCCAGCTTCCGCGACAACCCGCGCGTGTTCACACCCGACGACCTGATGGACGAACGCTGGCCGAGCGGCCGCGTGGTGATCTATGACGACGATTACTTCTACACCGGCAGCGTGATCGCCGAAGCGCTGCGCAAACGCGGCTGCGAGGTGGTCTATGTCACCCCGGACGACACCATCGCCTCGTGGAGCAGTAACACGCTCGACTATCGCCACATCCAGAGACGCCTCGCCAAACTCGAGGTCGAATGCGTGGTCTCGCACAGCATCGTCGACTACCGCGACAGCACACTGCAACTCGAACACGTGTGGAACGGCAAGCCCCAATCGCTGCACTGCGATGCCATCGTCAGCATCACCGCGCGCCTGCCGAATGACGCGCTGTATCACGCACTACGCGAGCGCGAAGCAGAATGGCAGGACGCCGGCATCCACAGCATCGACGGCATCGGCGACGCCCTCGCCCCCGGCCTGATCGCGCATGCCGTGTATGCCGGGCACCGCTACGCGCAGGAACTCGGCGTGCCGCGCGAGGGTGGGGTGCCATTCAAACGGCATTTCCATGTGGGGGAATGAGGTGAGTCGGTGCGCTACCCCATCGCGATGCGGCCACGAAGCTGACTGGCCTGCGCTGAGATGGCCGCGGTCTCTTGCGCGCTGAGTCGCTGCAGATTGCGCCACTGCAGTGCGGTGCGCGGGTGCTTGGCAAAGCGTGTCTGATGACGAAGCAGGAAGTCCCAGTAGAGCGTCGTGATCGGGCAGGCCTGTTCGCCCACTGACTGCTCAGGCCGATAGCGACAGCCGTCGCAATAGTTGCTCATGCGTTGAATGTATTTGCCCGACGCGCAATAGGGCTTGGAAGCGAGTCGACCGCCATCGGCAAACTGACTCATGCCCAAGGTATTGGGCAATTCCACCCACTCAATGGCATCCACGTAGACGGCCAGGTACCACGCGTGCACAGCCTGCGGACGCACGCCGTAGAGCAGACAGAACAGCCCGGTAACCATCAATCGCTGGATGTGGTGGGCATAGCCAAAGCGCAGAGTTTGTCCGATCACGTCGCGCAGGCACGCCATGTCGGTGTCGCCGGTCCAGAAGAACGCGGGCAGCGCGTGTTCTGCACCTAGCGCGTTCTCCTGTGCAAACTCGGGCATGCGCAGCCAGTACAGACCGCGCACGTACTCGCGCCAGCCAAGGATCTGGCGCACAAAGCCCTCCACGGCGGCCAGCGGCGCATGCCCCGCCTGCAAGGCGGCAACGGCGGCATCAATCACCCTACGCGGCGAGATCAGTTTCAGGTTCATCGCCGCCGATAAGCGCGCGTGATAGAGCCACGGCTCAGCCTGCCACATCGCGTCCTGGTAGCGCCCAAACAAGGGCAGGCGGTGCTCAATGAAGTCGTCGAGCGCCATTTGCGCTTGGGTCGCCGTCAACGGCCAATCGAAGTCATCCAGCGCACCGGGATGCGCCGCAAAACGTTCGCGCACTAGGTCGATGACCTCGCGCGTGATGGCGTCTGGCGCGAATCGCCGTGGCGCAGGCACCCAGCCTGGACCACGCGCATCGAAACTGCGGCGATTTTCCGCATCAAAGTTCCATTGCCCGCCCAGCGGTTGCTTGCCCTCCATCAATACCTGATGGCGTTGCCGCTGCCAGCGATAGAACCACTCCATGCGCCATTCGCGTTTGCCCTTGGCCCACTGGGCGAAGTCCGCCGGCGTACACAGGAAATGCCGATCCATACATCGCTCGTTCGGGATGCCAGAGGCGTCCACGACCTGAGTCAGCGCCTGCTCAAGATGAAACTCGCCGGCGTGGACCCAGCGGACACTGTCCGGTTGCAGCACACGTACATCCTCGTCTAGCGCTTCGGCCAATGTCGTCGCACCATGCTCCCCGAGCCTGCGGTAGTGCACCCGCCAGCCACGTTCGCTCAAGCCTTCCGCGAAATGGCGCATGGCCGAGAGAAAGGTGACGATGCGCGCCGGATGCGACCAGACACGCGTGCTTTCCTCGTCCACTTCGGCCATCCATACCGCATCCTGGCGGGGATCAAAGTCGTCGAAGACGGCGCTGTCATGGTTCAGTTGATCGCCGAGCACAAGGATGAGATGGCGGACGGGTGCACGCATGGTTGGTCGCAGGCAGGTGTGACAGACAATCTAGAATGCCGCGCGCGACGTGCAGCCAACGTCGCCGCGCGCTTGGGCAAAAGGCGTGCTCTGCCCGGGTGAAACCGTCGCCGAGTGCCTTGGCTCGCTAGAATGTGCACCTGCCCGCAACAGACTGCCCCGCCATGCAACTAGAGCAACATTTCGCCCGCTTCCGACAGGGCATCCTCGGTATTGATCAGACCTTCGAGTCGCCCTGCGGCACGCAGAAGATCGTCTATGCCGACTGGATTGCCTCGGGTCGCCTCTACGGCCCGATCGAGCGCCACCTGATCGAGCACATCGCACCCTTCGTCGCCAACACGCACACCGAGACCTCGATCACCGGCTCGATGATGACGCACGCCTACCACGAGGCTCTGCATCGGATCAAAGCGCATGTGGGCGCAGGCAGGTGCGATGCCATCATCTGCTACGGTTCAGGCATGACGGCGGTGGTCAACAAGTTCCAACGCATTCTTGGGCTGCGCGTGCACGAGCAGTTCCGTGATCGGGTCGAGGCGATCGGCGTGCAGCGACCCATCGTGTTCATTACCCACATGGAACACCACAGCAACCAGACCTCGTGGCTGGAGACGCTGTGCGATGTGGAAGTGATTCCGCCGAACGCCAACGGTGAGGTCGATCTCGGTGCACTCGACGGCTTGCTACAGCGCTACCACGACCGTCCCTTGAAGATCGCCAGCATTACCAGTTGCTCGAACGTCACCGGCTTGTTCACGCCCTACCACGACATCGCCGAGCGCATGCATGCCGCCGGAGGTTTGTGCTTCGTGGATTTCGCCTGCAGCGCGCCCTACATCGCTATCGACATGCACCCGGCAAACCGTCCGGACGCGTGGTTGGATGCGATCTTCTTTTCACCGCACAAATTTCTTGGTGGACCTGGCACCAGTGGCGTGCTGGTCTTCAACACCGGGCTGTACAAGAACCGCGTGCCGGACAACCCCGGCGGTGGCACCGTGGATTGGACCAATCCCTGGGGTCAGCACAAATACGTTGATGACGTGGAAGCGCGCGAGGACGGCGGAACGCCGGGTTTCCTGCAGACCATCCGTACGGCGCTGTGCATTGGGCTGAAAGAAGCCATGGGCGTGGAGAACATCCTGGCCCGCGAGCACGAATTGCTGGCCATTGCCTGGCCTGCCCTTTCCGCCATCCCCAATCTGCATCTGCTGGCCGCCGACCATGCGGATCGGCTCGGGGTGATCTCGTTCTACATTGAAGAGCTGCATTACAACCTGGCCGTGCGCCTGCTCAATGATCGTTTCGGCATTCAGGTGCGTGGCGGCTGCTCCTGTGCGGGCACCTACGGGCACTACCTGTTGCAGGTCTCGCACGAACGTTCCAAATCGATCACCGACAAGATCAGTGCGGGCATCCTGACCGAGAAGCCGGGCTGGGTGCGCCTGTCGCTGCATCCCACCATGACGGATGCCGAAGCGCGCTACGTGGTCGACGCGATCACGCAATTGGCAGCGCACCACGGCGAATGGGCCAAGGACTATCGCTATTGCGAGCGCCGCAACGAGTTCAGCCATGTGCGTGAAACGGGTGTGCTGGCGACCACAGTCAACGCCTGGTTCGATCAACAAACGTTCACCTGAGCGAACCCGATGGCCTGAACGGGTGGCGCACCAATTGCATGCAGGTGTGCGCGTGGCTGACGCGATCAGGGGGTCGCCATGAAAGCACTGCGCAATCAGGACGTCGCGGTGGGCCAAGCGCTTGCCATGGGCGTGTATGACCAAAAGGGCGTGCTGCTGCTGGAACGCGGGCATGTGGTAAGTAGCGAGTCACAACGCCAGCAATTGCTGGAACGCGGGTTCGCCATCGACGAGGCGCAGTTGAATCGCCTGCGCGCAGCGCTCGAGGCGACCCAGCGTGTGGACGGCTCGCAAGTCACGTCGACTGTGCGGTCCGCCAGCATCATTGAGCGCCTACAACAGCTGCGCGACCGCCTGCGCGATCTACAACCGCAGATCCTGCATCGGCGTGCGCAACACCTGCCCACACAACTCACCGAGGTGGTGCAGCGACTGCGTGAACTGACCCAAGTGGACCCCGATGCCGCACTGGCGGCGATACCGCTCGCGGAGGAGGGACTATGTAGCGCCGGGCGCCCGCTGCACGCCGCCGTGCTGTGCCAGTTGATGGCCGAGGCGGCCAAGTTGGATGACCGCACAACTCAATCGCTGATGTCGGCCGCGCTCACCCACGACATCGCGCTGCTGCCCCTGGCGCAAACACTGCACAACCATCAGGGCGCGTTGCCGGACAGCTTGCGGACACAGGTCGACGCACATCCCGAGCGCAGCGCCACGCTGCTGCGCGAACAAGGCGTGGATGATCCGCTTTGGCTGGATATCGTTCTGCATCACCACGAACGTCTGGATGGCAGCGGCTATCCGCATGCGTTGCGTGCCGACGCGATCCACACCGCCTGCCGGATTGTCACGCTGGTCGATACGTTTTGCGCCATGATCCGGCCGCGCGGCTATCGTCAGGCCGTGGTGGCCAAGCAAGCCTTGAAAGACCTGTTTCTGCAGCGTGGCGTGCAAGTCGATGGTGACCTGACCGCGCTGTTCATTCGTGCCATCGGCATGTACCCACCGGGCGGCTTGGTGCGGCTGGCGAGCAACGAGGTTGGCGTGGTGTTTCGGCGCACCGACAGCGCGGCACAGCCGCTGGTGCGCCGTCTGCTGGGACCGGACGGCAAGGTCTGTCTGGAACGTCAGCGTCGCGATACCAGTCAGGCCCAGCATGCAGTGACCGATGCGCTAAGCACCGAGCAATACCGCGCCCTGCTCAAATCACTGCATCGTCTGTGGGGCTGAGTCTCCCGGATTCACCGAGCAGACTGCGGATCGCTGCGATGCGTGCCTTGCGCAGTGCTTCACCGATGGCTGGCCCCTGCAGTCGGGACAGATCGAGATCGCGCGCCTGCACGCGCTGGGCAGCCTGCAGGCATTGCTGCAGCAGAAGGCGATTGGGGTAGTCTGCGTCGGCGGTGCCGAGACGTCCCCGCTTGTCGATTTCACACACCCAGCCAATCTCGGCGATGCGATCCGGCTTGCGCCACGCATCGCAGCGTGACAACAGTGCCTCGATACTGGCCGGGCGCATCTCGTCGAGCCGATGCACGTTCAGGTGCTCTCGGCAGGCATGCAACGCGATGTCACGGAACTCGGTCGGCACCCGCAAGCGTTCGCAAACCGCCTCGATCGGCGCGAGCCCGCGCTGTTCGTGCAACACATGTTTCGGCCATTCCTCGCGTGGCGTCCGTGCTTTACCAAGATCGTGCAGCAGCACTGCAAAAGCGATTCGCGCATCCCCCGGTCGCCAGCGTGCCGCTTGCGCCAGGCACAACTCGGTATGCACACCGGCATCGATTTCCGGATGAAACTGCACGCGTTGCTCAACGCCATACAGCGCATCGACTTCGGGCAACAGGCGCACCAGTGCATCGCAGACCCGCAACACCTGCACCATCGCCTGCGGTGCGGCCTCGGCCAGTCCGCGCTGCAGTTCCTGCCAAACCCGCTCAGGCACCAGATGATCGACTTCGCCTGCCGCCACCATGCTGCGCATCAGCGCCAGCGTTTCGTCGGCGAGCGCGAATCCCAAGGGTGCAAAACGCGCGGCAAAGCGCGCCACCCGCAGGATGCGCACCGGGTCCTCGGCAAAAGCAGGCGACACATGGCGCAACACCCGAGCCTGCAGGTCGGCGATGCCGCCATGCGGGTCAATCAGGGCTCCATCGGCATCCTGCGCAATGGCATTGATGGTGAGGTCACGACGCAGCAGATCCTGTTCCAGTGTGACCGACGGATCGGCATCCACCACAAACCCACGGTAGCCACGACCGGATTTGCGCTCGGTGCGCGCCAGCGCATATTCCTCACCGCTGTGCGGATGCAAAAACACCGGAAAATCCGCGCCCACGGCCTTGAAGCCACGGGTCAGCAAGTCGGCGGCTTCACTGCCAACGACCACCCAGTCGCGATCACCGCTGGTGCGACCCAGCAGACGGTCCCGCACTGCACCGCCGACCAGATAGACCTGCAAGCCATCGACGCGCGGATCGTTCCAACTCATGCACGACGCTCGGCGCGTTGCGCATCAAGGCGCGTTTGTCTGGCGGTCTGTCTGAGCAAGGCGGGCATCACCGCATCGATCGGCGTCTTGTCGATGCCCAGCCGGAACAGGCCATCAATGCCTCCGACCGAGTCGATCTTCAGCGACAGATAGTTGTCGGTGGAGAACGGCTTGCCAGGCACGAAATCCATCAGCATGGCCTGCAGTCGCGCCAGGCCATCGGGCAGGGGAATCACCCAGCGCAGCAACCCCATCTGGCGCGCGGTGTAGCGCACGATGTCGGCCAAGCTCAGCGTTTGCGGCCCGTACAGCTCGTACATCTGGCGAAAGGCCGCAGGCTGCGACAGTGTCTCGCTCATCGCACGCACCACATCACCCACATAGACCGGCGCGAACCTGGCGCTGGCGCGCGCCAGCGGCAGCACCGGCACCAACTTGAGCAGGCTGGCGAAGCGTCCGAACAGACCATCGCCCGGCCCGAAGATCACCGAGGGTTGGTAGATCGTCCAGTCGAGCGACGAGGCTTTGACGGCCGCTTCAGCCTCGCCGCGCGTACGCAGGTAATGGCTCTCCCCACGGCCGGCATTCAACGCACTCATCTGCAGCAGACGCGTCACACCCGACTGCTCGCAGGCGGCAATGACGTTTTGCGTCAGGCGCACATGCGCCCGCTGAAAGCCTTTTCCGCCAAAGCCCTTCTCATTGAGGATGCCGACCAGATTGATGACCGCATCCGCGCCGTGGAAGGCGCGAACAAGTGCCGCCGGGTCATGAACATCGACGGTATCGACATGCACGTTCGGCAACACCCGCACATCGGGCTTGAGCGCCGCATTGCGGCTGAGCACGCGAACGTGATGGCCCTGCGCGACCAGGCGGGCGATCAGGTGGCGGCCAACAAAGCCGGTGCCACCAAGCAGAACCAGTTGAAGAGTTCTCACGAGCAAGTTCCTGACGGATGTGAAGACTGCAGACTACCAGTCGCCGACAAACACGTAAGTGAATCCGATCTGACACCGTGGACCCCAACAGACCAGCGGCTATTGCGGAAACCCGGTCCACTATTGCTACGATGTTGCAAAGCAACAATAACGACTTTGGGGACGCCATGCCTAGCCATTCCCGTTTCGCACCCGCGCGACTACTGACGACCCTGCTGATTGCCGCACTGGTAGGGCTTGCCAACGTCGCCGTCTGGTATTGGACGCATCCCCCGGTGCAGGCGCCCGATTGGAGCGGCAAGGTGGGCGGATTCGCGTACGCGCCGTTTCAGCGCGATCAAAGTCCGTTGGAGGGTCGCTTTCCGACCGATTCGCAGATTCGCGCCGACTTGCAGCTGATCAAACGCCATAGTGACCGCATCCGTACCTATTCGTCGACCGAGTCACCTGCCATCCCGCGGATTGCCGCTGAGCTGGGGTTGAAGGTCGCCGCCGGCGCCAGGTTGGACAAGCGCAACGACACCAACCTGGCTGAAGTCGATGCGTTGATTGCGCTGGCAAAGTCGAATCCCGCCATCGAGCGCGCGATTGTCGGCAACGAAGCCATTCTGCGCGGCGATCTCACCGCACAACAGTTGATTCGCCATCTGGACAAGGCACGCCAACGCTTGCGGGTCCCGGTCTCAACCGCAGAGCCATGGCATATCTGGTTGAAGTACCCCGAGTTGGCCGAGCACGTGGATTACCTCGGCGTGCATCTGTTGCCCTATTGGGAAGGCGTACCACGACGTGACGCGCTGGACGACGCGATGCGTCGTTACCGCGAGCTGCGCGAGGCCTTCCCCGACAAACCCATCGTGGTCGGCGAAATCGGTTGGCCCAGCAATGGTGATCGCTTCAAGTCGTCACGCGCCTCAGTCGCCGATCAGGCCGCATTTCTGCGCCGTTGGTTTGCGCTGGCCGAACGCGAGCACATTGACTACTACGTGATGGAAGCCTTCGATCAGCCCTGGAAAGAGGCCAGCGCAGGGCGTGTGGAAGCGTACTGGGGCATGTTCGACGCCAGTCGCGAAGCCAAATACCCGCTGGAAGGCCCCATCCAGGAAGACCCGCAGTGGCTCGACAAAGCGCTGATCGCGATGGCGCTCGCGGCCTTGCCGATGTTCTGGTTCGCCGTGCATTTCTGGCGCTTCGAGTGGCTGGGAAAACTGTTTTTCGCCGGCTTGATCCAGACCGCAAGTTCGTTGCTCGTGTGGTCGATTGGCGTGCCTTTCGACTTCTATCTGGAACCCTTTGACTGGGCCATGCTGGCAGTATTGTTGCCCGCGCAACTGGCCATCCTCGGCATCCTGCTGGCCAATGGCTTCGAGTTCACCGAGGCCCTCTGGACGCGCTGGCTGCGCGCCGCGCAACCGCTGCGTCAGCCGGAGCGCACCGAGTGGCCGCTTGTCTCGATCCATCTGGCCTGTCACAACGAACCGCCCGAGATGGTGATTGCCACCCTCGACTCGCTGGCCCTACTGGATTACCCGCATTTCGAAGTGCTGGTGCTGGACAACAACACGGAAAAGGAAGAGGTCTGGCAACCGGTACGTGCGCGCTGCCGTGAGTTGGGCGAACGCTTCCGTTTTTTCCATCTCAAACCGTGGCCAGGGTTCAAAGCTGGGGCACTCAATTTCGGACTGGACCAGACCGACCCGCGCGCCGAAATCGTCGGCGTGGTCGATGCCGACTACGTGGTGCGGCCCGACTGGCTGCGCAGTCTGGTCGGTCATTTCGATGCCGAGAACGTCGCCATCGTGCAATGCCCGCAGGCGCATCGCGACTTCGAAGGCAATGCCTTCCGTCGCATGTGCAACTGGGAGTACGAGGGTTTCTTCCGCATCGGCATGCATCACCGCAACGAGCGCGACGCCATCATCCAGCACGGCACCATGACCCTGATTCGCCGCAAGCCCTTGGTCGAAACCGGGCGCTGGGCCGAATGGTGCATCTGCGAGGACGCCGAATTGGGCCTGCGCCTGTTCAATGCCGGCTGGTCAGCGCAATACGTCGATGTGCAGATGGGCAAAGGCCTCACACCCGCCGATTTCACCGCCTACAAGTCACAGCGGTTCCGCTGGGCTTTCGGCGCGATGCAGATCCTGCGGCACCATCTGGGTTGGCTGCTCAAGCCCGGCAAACTCAGCAGCGGACAGCGCTTCCACTTCCTCACTGGCTGGTTCAGCTGGTTTGCCGATGCCTTGCATCTGGTGTTCAGCCTGATGGCGATTGTCTGGTCGCTGGGCATGCTGGTTCGCCCCGACATCTTCAGCCTGCCACTGCAGTTGTTCCTGATCCCGGTGCTCGGCTTCTTCGTCAGCAAGGCCGTGTTCGGCATCGTGCTGTATCGCCTACGCGTGCCCTGCTCGTGGTCGGACACCTTGGGTGCGGCAATCGCCAGCATGGCGCTATCGCATGCCATCGCCCGCGGTGTGCTCAAGGGACTGGTGCAGAAGGAACACCCCTTCACCCGCACCGCCAAGAGCCGCCGCCTGCGCCAGCGCCCCAGCGCCCTGTCCGCCGTGCGTGAAGAATCCCTCCTGTTCGCCGCACTCACACTGTGCGCGCTCGGTATTGCCGTGGTGATCGGCACCGAATGGCTGGAAGTCCGTCTATGGATTGCCATCCTGCTGGCGCAGTCCTTGCCCTATCTTTCCGCGATGGCCAGCGCCTGGGTGTCGGCGAATGCAGGTGAAACCGTAACGGTCAAAAGCGACGTTCCTGTCCAGATGCCGCCCCCCGAAGTGGAGGGCATGCCCGCGCCATCCGAGCACTCGGAGGTCACCAACTGATTGCCGAGCATTGGATGGTGGACAATCCGAAATAGCACCTAATGCGCCTTGCACTCCCGTTGAGTTACCAAACTCTGCGCCCACCATGAGTTGCGGGAGCGAACGTTGCATCTCGCAATCCTGCCTTCCACTGCCTGTTAGAATCCATCGACACTGGTCATCGAGCGGTTCCTGTCATGCGCCGACTCTTCGCTGCAATCGTCGTGGCATTCCTGTTCGGATCGACACCACTGTCGGCCGCGAATCGTGATGACGGCGCATTAGATGCCATCGATATCAATTCGCAGTTGATTGACCGGATGCGCGGTTCCGAGTTGAGCGACAACGTCGTCACCCATCTTCGTGCGTTGCGTGCATCAGCGGACGTATCCGAACTCGTTCAACGCAAGGCAAATTCGCTGCTGACCTTGGCGGAATCTCGTAAGCCCGGTGCTGTGCAACCTGCACAGATCGTCTTGCCTCGTCCAACCCAGGTTCAACCTGAACTTAGCGCCGCTTCAGAAGAATGCACAACGGCGTTGCCGCTAAGCCTTGGTGAGGGACAACGGCACCATTTGGCCCCTTTCGGCCATATCTGGGTTCGACTTCAAGTTGATAGCCCACTGACTCATCGCGGTATTTTCTTGAGTTCGCGCGGTTCCGATGTCGACGTCAAATTGACTGTGCTAGAAGACTGCCGCGCCGAAAGAGCAAGTCCTTACACCGAAAGTGACGACGCATTTGGACTGCAAGCAGACGTCGCACTGCCCGGCGATCAGCGCGGATTCTGGATGGTCAAGGTGGAAAGTCTGTCACCCCGACCCGGCAACGCCGTCGTCTCCGGAGTGTACTCCGCAACGATTCGCGGTAACGTCACCCGGCAGAGCAATGGAGAGAACGTGCGGTTTGTGGGAGTCGCCGCATTGCGGCTTGTCGATGACGCGTACAGATTCCAAACCATTGCAACCACTGACGTCGACGGCAACTACCTGCTTGCTCTTACTGAGCCAGGAACCTATGTATTGCGCACATCGGTTGGATCTCAAACTCACCATTTCGTTGCTGACAAAGCATGGCCAGACATTCCCTGTTTCGAGTCTTCGCCCGACACCATCTCAAACTGCTATGCCGAGGGCCAGTCGCCAACGACGTTTACCATCGTCGACTTCAGCGCGGATTTCACCGCCGATTTTGTGCTCAACGATGCGCCGACGATCACAGGTCAAGTGACCCATACCTCAAACGGACAACCCGTGTCGGGTGCGAACATTACCGTCGTAAGTGCATCCGGCAATATGCGGACAGCGACATCAGATGTCTCTGGTCGATATGTCGTTGAAGGATTTGGCTATGGGCCAGTCCAAATGTATGCAACAGCAGCGGGCTATCACGGCAATCTATATAACGACAGGGAATGCGCCAGCGTTGGCTGCAACATCGCACTTGGCGATATCCTCGATACCGCAGTAGATCAATCGTATCGCGTTGACTTCACACTCAACAGAGTACCCTCCATCAGCTATGTGGCAAGCGCCGAGGGAGTACCTGTCCCCCCAGGTGATTATGTCAATGGCAAGCTGCTCCGAGCTGACGGATCGGTAGCCTACGAAATAGGACACGCTGGTCCTCGCGGAACGTTTCAGGCGGTAGAGCCGGGAACCTATTACCTTGCCGTTTTCACTCCACGTTATTTTTCAACCCTGTATGAAGGCGTCGACTGCCAAGACGACTGTGTCGCCGAATTACCTCAGGGCCAACCTCTGATAATTTCCGTAGATTCATCCGCCACCGAGATCATGGTTGAAATGAGGCGATACCCCTCATTGCGCGGAATCGTATCCGACTCGCAGACTGGTCAACGTATCCCATATGCGTCTGTGGAGATATTTGACGCAAATACGCGCCACAGCAGAGCAAGCATTTCCAATGCGGCAGGCGAATTCAGTGTGGATGACGTTCAACCCGGGGAATATCTGTTGCAATTTTTTTCCCGAGGTTACGTCATGCGGACTTGGGAAGCGTCGACATGCACACCGCGCGACCCCGGGGACTCTTGCGCAGACGCTACACGCATTACATTCACGTCCCACTCGCCAGACATTTTTCTCCAAGCGTCCCTTGACCCCAACGCATCCGTGAGCGGCACGATCACGAGCGACGCGTCTTATTTTCCATTGACAACCATTTCTCTGGATTTGGTTGATTCAGACGGCAATGTCGTCTTCCAGTCGGTCGGCAACCTCAATTCCCAAGGGCGATTCGACGTCTCTGATCTACCGGCTGGCACCTACAGGGTCGGCGTTCGTGGACAAAGACACCACCCGCAACTCTACCCCTCAGTCATCTGCCCGAATGCCACCCAATCAAGCTGGGCTTCATGCGACCTAACTCAGGCTTTGCCGTTGCGTCTCGAAAATGGAAGCACCGTCGAAAACGTCAATTTGGCACTGACATCGTATCAATCTCGTCCCGTAAGAGTTGTTCGCAAGAAAGATGGTCGACCCGCCGTCGGAGTCACACTCGACCTCTGGGACAGCCAGCGTCGCCATTCGGACGCCGCACTAACCGACGCGGATGGGCTAGCATGGCCAGCGCCGTACAACTCATTCCTAGTCACTGCGGGTCTCTATTCACTCTCAACTTACAACGAACTGGGCTTCATCGAGCAGATATATGACGGCGTGGATTGCCCAGCCGGGTCCGTGTTCTTTGGATACTGCGACCTGGGCGACAGCACACCAATCCATTATCCACCAACAGATTTCTCCGAACTCCTGATTCGTATTGGCGACTCAGACGATCTTTTTGGTGATGGCTTGGAGCGATAGAAACACCACCGTGCTTCGGTGTTCAGCGCTTCTGTTGCTCCACTCCACCTTAGCCAATTGAGCTCAAATCCAAGGATCGCCATCCTGCTGACGCGGTCGTTGCCCTGTATCTCCGCGATGGCCAGCGCGTGGATGTCTGTCGGCGCAAGCCGGTGAGAAAGTCGTGCCCGCACGTGAACCAGCGGCAGCCGAAGACGCGGAGATGCACTAGGGCGGCGCGCCAAACCTAGAGGGGACGGCGGCGGCCAATCCTTCGGAGGCGGTGCGCTGAGGCGGCTGGTCCGCTTGATAGCGCAGGCTGCGGGGTTTTGCAGGGCGCCGCAGTTGAAGGTCTGCAGGCTGAAGTCGTAAGACAAAAGGCATCTAGGCTACAGGCAAATCTAACTTGACGCCGAAGCTACCAACATCCTTTTTTTTTGAACGCTGCCAGCCACCGACAATGCTATCGATTCCTTACGCCCCCTGAAAACTGACGCATCACGACTGAAATACCCAACCTCCCGATTCCAACCAATACCCGCTACATCGCCGGGCATTGGAACCCCGCCGATGTACCGCTGCGTTCGCCGCGCAGTCTTGCCCAGAGTGATCGGGGCTCGCGGTTTGCACGCCAGTCGTAGATGACGCTGAAGGCCATGACGCGGGCGACGTAGTCGCGGGTTTCCAGGAAGGGGATGGTTTCGATCCACAGGATCGGGTCGGCCAGCAGGCCTTGCATTGGTCGCCGGGTCAGCCAACGCTCGACGGCGCCGGGACCAGCGTTGTAGGCGGCGGTGGCGAGGAAGGCTTGGCCGTTGTAGCGGTCGCGCATCTGCCGCAGGTAGGCGGTGCCGAGGCGCAAGTTGGTGGGTGCGTGATAGAGGCTGTCGCCGCCTTTCCAGGGCATGCCCAAGCGCCGCGCGGTGAGCTGGCCGGTGCCGGGCAGCAGTTGCATCAGACCACGCGCATCGGCGTGCGAGCGGGCGTTGGCCATCCAAACACTTTCTGAGCGGATCAGGCCTGCGGCCCAGGCCGGGTCGAGGTCGTGCTGGCGTGCTTCGGCGCGCAACGAGCGGGCATAAGGCTGGGGAAAGCGTTGCCGGTAGTAGCGCATGCCCTCGCCGCTGCCGAGCGTCTGTGCGGCGCGGTCGTACCAGCCCACGTCGAGGGCACGCTTCACCGCCGCCGCCTGCATGGGCAGCGGCAATGCGGGCACCACCCGGTTCCATTCCTGCGTGGCCCAACTGACGCGGTCCAACTGGAACAGATCCAGCGCCCGTTGCAGACCGGGCTGATCTTGCAAGACGGGTGCGGCGTCGGCCTTTCTGGGTGCGGCGAGCGGACACAGGGCATAGGGCTGCTGGATGATGTCGGCGGCCAGAAAGCCATGGAAACTCGGGCTGCCTGCGGCGCGTTGATAGGCCGCCTTGGCCAGTTCGGTTTGCCCGCGCGCTTCGCGCAGGCGCGCTTCGGTGAGTTGCCAGCGCGGCTGCAGACGCTGCTCGGTAGGCATGGCCGCGATGGCATCAAGCGCGCCTTGGGCGTCGCTGGCTGAGAGTGCGCTGCGCACATGCCATTCGTGCAGTCGCGCATCGAAAGCCTGCGGCGCCACTTCGCGCATGCGGGCCTGCGCGCTGGGCAGACCGTTGGCTGCCGTCCACAACGCGATGGCGTTTCGTGCGTCGCCCAGCAGGTCGGCGGACAGCGACGGCGCCAGCGCGCTGACGATGCCAACTGCGGCTTCCGGATTGCGCCGAGCGATACGCTGCAATCCTGCGCGAACGACCGCATCGCGCAGCGCGGATTTTTGCCATTGTGCTGGCGCTGAATCCGGGGCGTCGATGAAACGTGCGTAGCGCTCGACGGTGGCACGCTCGTCGGCGGGCAATTCCTTGGCCAGAAAGCGCATCAAGCCGGTATTGCCGCGTTCCACCGCCAGCGCGATGCGCTGTCGGATCGGTTCGCTGCCCAGACGGCCATGACGGCGCAGTTCGGCAAAGGCCGGATCGCAGGCGCTGTCGACGGAGTCGCCGCTCATCCACATCGCCAGTGCATCGTCGAGCGTCCGCGCGGCATCGTCGGTGGCGATTCGTGCGGTGAGTGCATGGCACTGCAGGACCACATCGTCGCTCCCTGCATACCAGCGCCGGTAGGCTGGCCAATCCTCACGCGTGGCGAGTTGCCGAAGGTAAAGGGCGCGCAGGCCCGCACTGGCCGGGGTTTCGCCATTGCGATCCAGAAATGTGCGGACCTCGGACTCGCTCAAAGGTCGCGTTTGGCGGCGTAGGGCGGCGTACTCGACCCATTGCCAGAGCGGGTCATTGCCGAGGCGGCTGCGGTAGCCACGCAGTGCCGCATCGGATTCCTTGTCGGCGGCGTGCAGTGCGCCGCGCAACTCCGCGAGGCGCGAGGTGGATTCCGCCCGCGCGGTGGCGGCGCTCAACAACGCCGCGATACCCAGCGCCAGCGCTATGCCCAGCGCACTCCCCTGCGCATTCCATGCTCGCTTCATGGCTCACCATCCCTTGGTTATGTTGCTGCGATGCGGCAGTGTAGCGAGCTGCAAACGGACTGGGGCGCGTGGTATGTCGATGTGGTGGTTGATTTATCCGGTGCTGGGCGCCTGCGCAGGGCTGCTGGCGGGCCTGCTTGGCGTGGGCGGTGGCCTGGTCATCGTCGCCGCGCTGGCCTGGCTGTTGCCGCTGCAGGGCGTGCCCGCCGAACAGGTGATGCAGGTCGCGCTGGCGACCTCACTGGGCAGCATCATCTTCACCGGTCTGTCCTCGGCCAGATCGCATCAACGGCGTGGCAGCGTGCTGTGGCCCAGCGTGTGGCGACTGGTACCCGGTTTGCTGATCGGTGCCGCACTCGGCAGCCACTTCGCCACCACTTTGAGCAGTGAGACGCTGCGCTATGTCGTGGCGGGGTTCTGTCTGCTGGCAGGCAGTCAACTGGCCTTTGGCACGCCGCGCCCTGCGCTCGCCAGCGATGCGCCGCCGACCTCGTTCTGGTTGCTCGGTGCGGGCGGCGGCATCGGCGCGCTGTCTGCCGTGGTTGGCATCGGTGGTGGCAGCCTGACCGTACCCTTGCTGGTCTGGCTGGGCGTTGCACCCGTGCGTGCCGTCGGCACGTCCAGTGCCTGCGGGGTCGCCATCGCCCTATCCAGTGCAATCAGCTATGCGCTGTACACACCGCCAGCGCCCAACTTGCCGGGCAGCGTGGGCTACGTCTATCTGCCTGCGGCCATCGGTATTGCCGCGGCGTCGGTCTTTGTCGCGCCGTACGGGGCACAGCTCGCTCATCGCCTGTCGGGACCCGCCCTGAAACGGGTGTTTGCGGGGTTTCTCTTTCTGGTCGGGCTGTCCTTGTTGCTGCGCTGAGCGCCACACCGTTCGCCGTGTCGCAAATCCCGAGTGCATCCCATACGGGCACGCGCTAGCCTTAGCGCACCCACCCGAGGAAATCTGCCATGCGCCTGTCCTTGCTTGCCTTTGCCCTGTGTTGTGCGGTGTCCAACGCACACGCGTCAACGACAGACGCCCACGTGCTCGCCGATCAAGTCGCCGAGCATGTCCTCACCTGGCGGCGTGATCTGCATCAGTATCCAGAACTCGGCAATCGTGAGTTCGAAACCGCACGCAAAGTCGCAGAGCATTTGCGCGCGCTGGGCATGGAGGTGCAGACCGGCGTGGCGCATACCGGCGTGGTCGGCATTCTGCGTGGCGGCAAGCCGGGCAAGCGCATTGCGCTGCGCGCCGATATGGATGCCCTGCCAGTCACCGAGCGCAGCGGCTTGCCCTTCGAGTCGAAGGCGACCACCGAGTATCGCGGCGAGCAAGTAGGGGTGATGCACGCCTGTGGCCATGACGCGCACACCTCCATCCTGATGGGTGTGGCCGAAGCACTTGCGAGCGTGCGTGAGGACTTGCCGGGCGAGGTCATGTTCATCTTCCAGCCCGCCGAGGAAGGCCCACCGGATGGTGAGGAAGGCGGTGCCGAATTGATGCTCAAGCAAGGCCTGTTCAAGGACTTCACCCCCGAAGCGGTATTCGGCTTGCACGTGTTCAGCACCCTCAATGTCGGCAAGATCGGCTATCGCGGCGGCCCAACCATGGCGGCCTCGGATCGTTTCCGCATTGTCGTCAAAGGCCGGCAAGCACACGGTTCCTCACCGTGGATGGGCGTTGACCCGATCGTGGCCGCCGCCGACATCGTCAGCACCGCGCAAACCATCGTGAGTCGCCGCAACGACATCAGTCGACTGCCGGTGGTCGTCACCTTTGGCGTGTTCAAGGGCGGCGTGCGCTACAACATCATTCCTGAAGAAGTCGAACTGCTGGGCACCATCCGCACCTTCGACACTGGCATGCGCGAGCAGGTCAACCAACAACTGCGCGACATCGCGACCAACGTCGCCGCCGCGCACGGCGCGACTGTGCAGGCCGAGGTACCCAGCGAAACCGGCTATCCGGTCACCGCCAATGACCAGGCATTGACCGAGCAGATGCGTCCAAGCCTTGTCCGCGCGGCAGGCGAAGGCAATGTCGTGGCGATGCCACTGGTGATGGGCTCGGAAGATTTCTCGCTGTATGCCAACGAAGTACCGGGCCTGTTCTTCTTCGTCGGCTCCACGCCCGCCGATCAGGACCCACGCCACGCACCCAGCAACCATTCACCCGAGTTCTTCCTCGACGAAGGCGCCCTGCCACTTGGTACACGCGCTTTGCTGCAATTGAGTCTGGACTACCTGCAGCAACCGTAAGTCGAAGCGCCCGCGCCTTGGAAGCAACGCGTCATTGCTCGCATCACGGTGTGGCTGGCAACACGTACTCGAAGGTGTAGAAGTGCTGCCCGTCGGTGATGTCGATTTGCATGCGTCCGCTGATTCCTGTCAGGCCGTCGGTGCCGGAATCCGGCACGACGCTGATGCTGAGCGAGGGCGTGCCACGATCCATGGTTCCGCTGTGCTGCAAGGCAAAGCTGCCACTGCGACCCTGCAGGGTCGCAGTGACGCGCTCCATGGCGACGTAACCGGCCGAGCCCTTGACGGCGCCCATCACGCTGAGCATTTCACCGCGACTGCTGCCATCGAGGTCGCCGGAAAACACCTTGTCGATGGACAGTCGTCCCAAATCCGTGGCGACCGCCACTTCGGAAAGCGCCTGCGGCTTTAGGCTGACCGTGAATTGCCCTTTGGCGATGGCAGTCATGGCGTTCTCTCCTGAGGGTGTTTGGGCAATGATGACCGTTGGCGCTGACAGAACGGTCAGAAAAAGGGTGGACAGCCGCAGCCATCGAAGCAAACCAGCCACATTCATCGGTCGACGTCGCCCGCAAGGAAGGCAGACAGCATCCTCTGGTGCGTGCCCTGTCGACGTCAAGCGGTGGTCACCAGACGGACCGCGCACGGCACGCAGGCGTACACTCGCAACGCCAAGGTGCAACCGCACCTGGCCAACCCACTGTGGAGCGTGCAATGTCAAAGGGTCTCGACAAAAAGAAAGAAACCAAGAAGCAGCCGCTGAAAACGCCCAAGGAGAAAAAGGCCGAGAAAGCCGCCAAGAAAAACGCCAAGTAAGCCACTGTCGAGCGCTGCGAGCACGTGGCAAGGCCACGTGCATGCGTCATCCCGTGCCGCGCACGCGCAGGGTGAGTCCCTTCAGAAAGTTGCGCAGCAGCTGATCGCCGCATAGGCGATAGTTTTTGTGATCACGCTGCCGGAAGAAGGCGCTGAGTTCCGGCTTGCCAATCGGAAACCCGGTCGAAGCGAAGATGTCGTGCATGTCGCTGTCTTGCAGCTCGAAGGCGACACGGAGTTTCTTCAGCACGACGTTGTTGCTGACGTGCGTTTCAACCGCACGTGCCGGGCGGCTGTCGTCTTTGCCACGCCGGAAGAAAATCAGACCATCCAGAAAATGCGCGAGAACGGCGCTGTCGCATTCGACAAAGCCCGCCTCGCCTTCTTTTTTCAGATAGGCACCGATTGTGGTCTTGTCCAGCGCGAAGTTCGGGTCTGCAAGCTGGGTGATGTCGATCAGCTTCTGGTCGCTGAGATCCAGCATGTAACGGATGCTGCGCAATACGTCGTTATTGATCATCGAATTTCCCGGGGTGGCGCGACTGGCGGGTTGTCCTTACAGCGGATGACGCTGCAGGAAGTCTTTGACGGTTGGAATGATCCGATCCGCCGCATCCTCCAGAACGTAGTGACCCGCATCGGCATACTCATGCGCTTCGGCCTGAGGCCAAGCGCGTCGGAAGTCGCGCAGACAGGTGTGATCGAAGACGAAATCGCCCATGCCCCAACACAACAAGGCTGGACGATCCGCGAACTGCGGCAGGGCAGCGCCCAGTCCAGCCACCGAAGCCCACGCCGGATCGGCTGCAGATAGTGGAATGTCCTGCACGAAACGCAGGGTGCTGATGCGATTGGCCCACGAGTTGTAGGGCGACAGGTAGGCACGTCGCACATCGCGAGGCATCGGCTTTTTCACCGCCATCCAGACCGCGCCACCAGCAAATGCATTCAGTCCCCGAATCAGCAAGGCCCCGAGCCGGGTGTGGCGTCCCAAAGCCAATTGCCAAGGCAAGGTCTTGCCGTCCGGCATCGTGAAACCCGCGGTATTCAGCACCACCAGGCGCCGAACTTTCCCGGGATGGCGCAGCGCCCAGTTCAACCCGATCAGACCGCCCCAGTCATGCACCACCAAGGTGACTCGCTCCCCGATATCCAGACTGGCCAGCAAGCGATCCAAATCGTTGATACGGGTATCCAGCGTGTAGTGGTAGTGCCGATCATCCGGTTTATCCGACAACCCCATACCCACATGATCCGGCACGATGCAGCGATACTCACCACGCAGGGCCAGCACCAGCTTGCGGTAGTAATAGGACCACGTCGGGTTGCCATGCACCATCACCACCGGATCGCCCTGGCCCTCATCCAGATAGCTCATGTGCAAACCGTCACCACGGTCAAACCGGCGCGGCACGAATGGGTAGTCAGGCAGATTCACGGGATGCTCGACGGCGACAAAGGGGCGCTATCCTACCAGTGACGCTGGAATGCGCATTGCAGGCGGCAGGAATGGGCAGGCGGAAAGCGATTTCCTCAATGGCGGAATCTGCACGCGCAGCAAAACTCTTCCTGCGTGCAGGCTTGCTGTGCCTGTTCGCCTGGACCGTTCCAGCCACTGCACTCTCGCCAGGCGCTCGCTTCGTCGACTATGAGCAGGAACGCTGGACGGTGGAAGATGGCCTGCCACAGATCTCGGTGATGGCCATTACCCAGGACCTGCAGGGCTATCTCTGGCTGGCAACCCAAAACGGCATCGCTCGGTTTGATGGCAGCCGCTTCAGCGTGTTCAATCGGGCCAATACCGGACTCGACGTCAATCTGGTCACCTCGGCCTACGCCGACAGCGTTGGCAACGTATGGTTTGGAACCCCACGCGGGGTGCTGCAATTCGGTGCGGCGCAGCCTCGACTGCATCAGTCCATCGAGGATCCACTGCAAGTTCTGGACATCATCGAGTGGCCTCAGGGGCGCCTGCTGCTGGCCACTGCGCGCGGTGTGCGCGGGCTCGACTTTGTGCCGATCTATCTGCAATCCGAAGCGATTCACGCGTTTGCGGTCGACGGCAACGGTGCCTTGTGGGTCGGCGGCGATGCCGCGATCTGGCGCATCGACAGCAGCGGCATCCGCCGAATCGCGATTGGCAGTGCCGACACGCGGGTGACGCAAATCGTTCGCTACGGTGCACGCATGGCGGTTGGCACGACCCAAGGCGCTTTTTTGCTGGACGTCGGCAGCGGCCAACTGACCGACGCTTTTCCTGAATTGACGGACGCCTCGATTGCCCGTCTGAGCGCTGACGGCGATGGCAACTTGTGGGCGGCAGCGATCGGGGAACTCCAACGGCTGCGACCTGACGGCGCCATCGAGCGCATTGATACTCGCCCGCTGCTGGAGCAACCGTGGCTGCACGCGATGTTCGAAGATCGCAATGGCGACCTTTGGCTTGGTGACCAACGCGAATCCCTGATTCGGGTCAGCGATTCGGCCGTCGCCGTCATCGGCCGCGAGCAGGGACTGCAGGACGATTTGTTGTGGAGCGTGCTCGACAACGCCGAGGGTGGTCTCTGGGTCGGCAGCAATGCCGGTCTACAACAATGGCATCCACAAGGTTTTTTCGACCCACCGGTCGATAGCCGTCGCCTCAGCGATTCGATGATCTACAGCCTGTTTCGTGACTCGGCAGGACGCGTGTGGGCGGGAACAGGCGATGGCCCTGCACAGGTCATGCCGGAAGGCCTGCTGAAACCCGATTCCCTTCGCGACATTCACGGGCGTGTGACCAGTTTCGTCGAAGACGGCGACAGTTTCTGGATCGGCACACTGGATGGACTGTGGCGGGTCCGCAGTGGCGTGGCGAAGCGCATCGACTACCGGCCTGGCAGTCCGTTGCAGCGGATCCGCAATCTGTGGTTGGAGAGCCCCGGGCAGTTGTTGGTCGCGACGGAAGGCGGCGTTCGTCGGATGGTGGGTGATGCGATCCTCAAGCCAGAGTGGGCAGACGCGCTGGAGGACGACATTGTCACCGCGTTCTATGCCTTGCGTCCGGACATCCTGCTGATCGGCACCTTTGATCGCGGTCTGGGACGTTTGCAAGACAGCAAGCTGACGCTGTTGACCAGCGCCGATGGCCTGCCAACCAACAACGTCTGGGCCATGCGAGACATCGCCGAGCACCTTTATGTCAGTAGCAGCGACGGGGCCTATCGGATCGACACAGAAGCACTCCTGACCCCACTGCCAGGGCAGCTGCGGAGCGAAGTCGTGGTGGAGTCGGTGTCGCGCGCGCGCGGCACGCGACGAATGGGGTGTTGCAACGGCGGCGGCGCGGCACGCATTGCCGTCCTGGGTCAGATCCTCAACTTTCCGACCACGCGCGGTCTGGTGCAACTGGAGACTGCGCAATTTCGCAGCCCCGCAAGTACACCCACGCCCGTCCTTGAGCGCATCACGGTGGGTGGCGTCGAGGTTATGCCAGGCCCGGTGATACACATCGATGGCGAAGTTCGCGATCTGGCGATTGAATACACCGCCGTTGATTTGCGGCACTCGGAGCGAAGTGAGTTTCGCTATCGATTGATGGGCTACAACGATCAATGGACGGACGTGCATACCCGTCGTCTCGCGGTATTCACCGGTCTGCCACCGGGCGACTATCAATTTGAACTGCAGGCACGTTTTCCGGGCAACGCGTGGCGGTCGGCTGACGTTCTGCCGCGCGTGACGATCGCGCCACAATGGCATGAGCGTCTGCCAATCCGCTTGGGCGCTTTGGCCCTGCTGCTGTGGCTGGGTCTATATGCCTCGCGGCGCTACGCGCAGAAGCAACGGCAGCAACGCGATTTGCTCGAACGCGAGGTCCAAGCCCGCACGCTCGCCTTGGCGCGTGCCAACGAGCGATTGCGCACCGCTAACGAAGCGCTGCTGCAGGAGAGCCGCACCGATGTGTTGACCGGCATTGCCAATCGGCGCGCGGCCTTGCAGGCCTTGGCAGAAACTGATCGCTATTGTCTGCTGCTGATCGACGTGGACCGATTCAAGTCGGTAAATGATCGCTTCGGTCACGCCGCCGGTGATCGGGTGTTGAATGACATTGCCCTGTTGACGCGCGAGTTGACGCCACTGCCCGGACTGGTCGCACGCTGGGGTGGCGAAGAATTCTTGTTGGTGTTGCCGCATGCAAGCATGCCGGATGGCATCGCCCTCGCCAACCGGATCCGCGTGCAGATCGCCTCGCATAGCTTTGGCGTTGCGCCCCAGCAGAGCTTGCGTGTCACCGTATCCATCGGCGTTTGTGGCCATCCCACGCAAGGCGCACCGGCATCGGCTTGGCCGCTCGCGCTGGAACTCGCGGATCGCGCCCTGTACCGGGCAAAATCCAGCGGCCGCAATCGCGCAGTCGGACTGAGTGTGTTGGCACTTCCCAAAGGCTGGACAGGTTTGGACACTGCCGATATTGATGTTTTGCTGAACAGTGACGCGATACGCTGGCATCTGTCCGATCACTGACGCCCCGGTTGGCGATCCCCGTCCCTTACAACAAGAGTTGTGCGCGATGACCGCTGTTGCCCCCGACACGCTGGAGCCCATGGCTCGCTTTACCGAACGCTTTCGTGCGCTCGACGCGCACAGTGCCGCAGCGGCAATGGTGGCATTGCCGCTGGATCAGGCAATCCGCGTGCTTGCGGCGTTGCCAGTAGGCCAAGCCGTGATGGCGCATGCATTGCTGCCCTCTGCGCGGCAACGCGAAATCGCGGCTGAAGCAGCGCATTTGTTGCCATGGTTGGGTAGCGAGCGTTTTCCGGAAGGCAGTGTGGGGCGTTTGCTGGAGGCGCCATCGGCGGTGTTTTCAGCTGCGACACGCGTCGATAGCGCCATCGCGGCACTGCGCGAGATTGTCAAACAGCGAATGGTGACGTACGTGTTTGTCACCGCCAGTGATGGCACGCTGGAAGGTGTGGTCGCATTCCGCGAACTGGTGTTCGCCGACGCGTCGCAGAGCTTGGCAGACATCATGCTGCGCCAACCGTTTACGTTGCGCCCCGACATGTTGCTGGTCGATGCCATGCGCGAAGTGGTGACACGACACTATCCGGTCTATCCGGTGTGCAATGAGGAGGGCCGTCTGCTGGGCATGGTCCGTGGCCAGGTCCTGTTCGAACAGCAAGCGTTCGAAATCTCTGCACAAGCGGGTGCCATGGTCGGTGTCGAACGCGAAGAGCGCATGGCCACACCCTGGGGCCGCAGCTTTCGCTTTCGTGCGCCGTGGTTGCTGCTGAATTTGCTGACAGTGTTCATTGCCGCGGCGGTGGTCGGCGTGTTTCAGGACGCCATTGACCGCATCGTCGTGCTGGCCTTGTTCCTGCCGGTGGTTGCCGGCCAAAGCGGCAACCTGGGGGCGCAAGCCCTCGCGGTCACGCTTCGCGCCATGACCTTGGGAGAAGTTCGGCAACTGCGCGTCGCCCGCCTGTTGTCGAAAGAGGCTTGGCTCGGCTGCTTGAACGGAACGGTGACCGGCGCCTTGGCGGCCATCACGATGTACATCGTGGCCGCGCGCCAAGGCGAAGGCGACCCGCTGTGGCTAGCCATCGTCACATTGGTCGCAATGACGCTGAGTTGCGCACTCTCCGGCGTGATTGGTGCGCTTGTGCCGCTGCTGCTCAAGCGCGCAGGCGCTGATCCGGCGACCGCGTCGGCAATCCTGCTCAGCACGGCGACCGATGTGATCAGCATGGGCGGATTTCTGGCGTTGGCCACATGGTGGGTGCTGTGATCATTTGTGTGCAGTGCAGCGTGCAGGATGCAGGATGCCTCTATACAGTCCGCGCAGCGGTTGATCGCGCGATAGACGCACGCCGCCATTACGTGGGGAGGGAGAAGCCCGCTTCGTGCAAACGAAGCGGGCTTTGTTTTTTGCACGCCTGTGTGGACTGCACAGATGGTCGGTGAGGGTGAGCGTGGCTTGCGGGTGCTGGTGGTCGAGGACCAGCGCGATATTGCCGAGAACGTCTGGGATT
The DNA here is from genome assembly GCA_016718605.1 of Lysobacterales bacterium. Classification (GTDB taxonomy): domain Bacteria; phylum Pseudomonadota; class Gammaproteobacteria; order Xanthomonadales; family Xanthomonadaceae; genus Aquimonas. Next base: position 1,221,371 of record JADKCY010000002.1, read on the forward strand.
ACCTGGAGCGCCGTGGCTACGACGTCGATCATGCCCACGACGGGCTGACGGCACTTCGACTGCTGGAGCGCGATACGTTTGACCTGATCGTTCTTGACCTCGGCCTGCCACGTCTGGATGGTGTTGAGGTGTGCCGTCAGATTCGACACTACGGCAACCAGACACCGCTTTTAATGCTTACCGCACGCGACACGCTGGAAGACAAGCTTCTGGGCTTTGAGGTCGGCGCTGACGACTACCTTACCAAGCCGTTTGCCTTGGAAGAAATGGAAGTGCGCTTGCGCAATCTCATCCGACGTGCGCGGCGAGGCGAACACGACGGACTTCGCGTCAGCACGCTGCATTTTGATCCGCAAACGCTTCAGTTTTCACGTGAACATGTCGGTGGCATGCTCAGCCCTCTTCAGGGGCGCGTACTGACCGCACTGATGCGCACTTCGCCCGCCGTATTGCGGCACAACGATCTGATTGCAGCCGTGTGGGGCACCGAAGGCGGCGACACCAATGCCCTGCACGGTTTGATTCACAGTCTGCGCCAGTTGATCGACAAACCGTTCGCGCAAGCCATGCTGGTGAGCGTGCATGGTGTGGGCTATCGCATCGTTGATCCCGAAGCCCAGCGCGACAGCCGTGCTGACGGCACTGATTGAGGGACGCCGTCGGCGAATCTGCGCGGCAGAAGCCTAACGTGGCGACAGACGTCTTGCGGCGGCGCGTTTCGAGGCGAAATGCAGCGGCGCGAGGACAGATTTCCGCCGCCGAGTCGCCTAAGTGCCAGGCGCAGAATTGTCTGACGCTTGGACGAACTGGCGAACGAGTGTCGCCAGTTCGACCGCATGACTGAGAAAGGGTGCATGACCGGCGCCCGCAATGCACACAGTGCTTCCTCGCCGTGTGCTCGCACTCGCTCTTTGCATGGCCTGCCAAGGCACCAACTTGTCGCGCCGTCCGGCGATCCAAAGATGGGCCTGTGTGAGGTGCGCGAGTTCGGCGCGCAGATCCATTGCGGAGAGCATCGACAACCCTTGCTGCAAGGCCATTTGGGCAGGCTCACCACGCGCAAACACGCATTCGCGGAGTGCACGAATCTCGGCCTGCGCATGCTGCGACCCGGCCGCTTCCAGCATCAGGAAACGCTCCAACGTGCCGCGATAATCGCGCTTCAACTCTGCACCGAATTGCGCAAACACCTCGGCGCTGACGGCGCAATCCCAGTCCGGCGCAGTGACAAATCGCGGCGACGCGGCGACCGCAATCAAACCGCGTACATGCCAGGGCATCTCCAGCGCGGCCTGCTGGGCAAGCAAGCCGCCAAGCGACCATCCCAACCACACGGCGGCAGGCGTGACCTGCGCAATGCGCTGCACAACGTGGGCGAGATCAATCGCATCGCGCTCGGTGCTGAGGCCGTGACCCGGCAGATCGACCAGATACAGCACATGGTCACGACGCAGTTGTTCAACCAATGGCGCAAACACGCCACCATGCATCGCCCACCCGTGCAGCAACACCAGTGGCCTGCCGCTGCCCACCACCTCGACATGCATCAGCGCGTGAGGCTCTTGGGTAGCCGCGGGGGCGTCAGATGGTCCTTGAGCACCCCGCCAAGTGCATCCAGCAACTGATCCACCTCGGACTCGCTATGTGCCGACGACAAGGTGACGCGCAGACGCGCGCGACCCTCTGGAACTGTCGGCGGGCGAATGGCGGAAATCAGCAAGCCACGCGCTTGCAACGCCTGCGCAGCGCGCAACGCCTCCACATTGCCGTGCACCAACAGTGGTTGAATCGGGGTACTGGAATCCAGCACAGGCAATCCCAGCTGCCGCGCCCCACGGCGAAAACGCGCGATCAGCGCGGCGAGCTTGAAACGCCGCCACGGTTCATTCTTGATCAGACTCAGCGAACGCCGTGTCGCGGCCGCCAATGCGGGTGGCAGTGCGGTGGTCAAACCAAAGGGCCGAGCCGTCTCGACCAAGGCATCGATGACGTCAGTCGGACCGCAGATCGCCGCCCCATACGTACCGATTGCCTTACCGAAGGTCACCAGCAAGAGCGGAACTTCGCGAGCAGTCAGACCCGAAGCGGCCACGCTGCCACGCCCACCTGGACCCACCACGCCGACACCGTGCGCGTCATCGACATGCAGCAGAGCCCCTTGTGCCTTCGCAATGGCCGACAGCTCGCGTAGCGGTGCCAGATCACCGTCCATGCTGAACACGCCATCGGTCGCCAGCATGGCTGCCGCCTGCGGGCGCGACTGCAATTGGCGTTCGGCACTTTCCGCATCCACATGGGGATAGCGCTTCAATTCGCAGCCAGCCAAGCGAGCGCCATCGAGCAGGCAGGCATGATTGAGCTTGTCCTGTACGACAAGGTCATCTTTGCCCAGCAAGGCCTGCAGCAAACCCAAGTTGGCGAGATAACCGGATCCAAACACCAAGGCCTTGGAATACCCCAGCCAATCGGCAAGTTCTTCTTCCAGTTGTGCATGCTCGCGATGATGACCGCAGATCAGATGCGACGCCGTGCTGCCAACGCCCAGCCACGCGGCCGACTCCTGCAGTGCCGCCGTCACCTCCAGTGATTGCGCCAGGCCCAGATAGTCGTTGCTGCAGAAATTCAACAACTCGCGACCACCCGTCGTGACACGTGTGCCCTGCACCGCTTCCACCACACGCAAGCGTCGCGTCAGGTGCGCACTGGCACGCTCGGTGGCGGCGCTTCGCAGGCGGTCTGTCAGGCTCGGACGGCTCATGGCAACAGTGTCTCAGGCTGCGTTTTCAATCGAATTGACGGCCGTCACATCGACATGCACATGCTCGGACTCGGCGACATGCGGCATGGGGCGCAAACCCAACCTGGCGAACAAGGCCTGGTCGCGCTCCGCTGCTGGATTGCAAGTGGTCAGCAACTTCTCGCCGTAGAAAATCGAGTTGGCACCTGCCAGAAAACACAACGCCTGCACTTCATCGCTCATGTCTTCGCGACCCGCCGACAAGCGCACCATCGACTTCGGCATGGTCAAGCGCGCGGCCGCAATGGTGCGCACGAACTCCAGCGGATCGAGCTTCGGCGTGCCATGCAACGGGGTGCCTTCCACCTGCACCAGTTGGTTGATCGGCACGGACTCCGGGTGCTGCGGCAGATTGGCCAACACCTGCAACATGCCGGCACGCTGCTCGCGCGTTTCACCCATGCCGACGATGCCGCCGCAACAGGTCTTCATCCCGACCTTGCGGACCTTCTCCAGCGTATCCAGTCGATCCTGATACTCACGGGTACGGATCACCGTGTCATAGAACTCCGGCGCGGTGTCCAGATTATGGTTGTAGTAGGCCAGGCCAGCGTCCTTGAGCGCCTGCGCCTGCGGCTCGGTGAGCATCCCTAGCGTGGCACATGTCTCCAGACCTAGCGCGTTGATCTCGCGCACCATCTCACTGATCCGGTCGATGTCACGGTCTTTGGGGGCGCGCCAAGCGGCCCCCATGCAGAAGCGGCTGGCACCCGCCGCTTTCGCCGCGCGCGCCTTGTCCAGCACAGCGTCCAGCGGCATTAGCTTCTCGGCTTGTACACCTGTGTGATAGCGCTGCGCTTGCGGGCAATAACCGCAGTCTTCTGGACAGCCTCCGGTCTTCACCGACAACAGGGTAGAGATCTGCACTTCGTTCGGATCGAACGTGGCACGATGCACGCTCGCCGCCCGAAACAGCAGTTCGTTGAAAGGCAAGTTGAACAGCGCGAGGATTTCGTCGCGCGACCAGTCATGGCGGACAGCGGGGGACATCGGCTTGCCTCGGGCGGCGGTTTTCGGAAGCTGCGCAGTCTAACAGGCGTGTCATTGCTGACAGAGGACATCACCCTGAGTATCGACATCGACCGCAACAGGCACCCCGTTTCTGCGCTTGCCGAGGCGCATCGACGCCATCGCTGGCTGCAGCATGTCCTGCCGCCGCATTGCCTGCATTGCCAAGCGCCAGGCTTGCCCGGTCTGGATCTGTGCGCGACGTGCTGGGACGAACTGCCGTGGAATGACACCGCCTGTCCACGTTGCGGCCTGCCCTTGCCGCACCCTGCACCCGCCTGCGGCGCATGTCTGAAGCGCGCGCCGAAGATCACCCGGACTCTGGCACCTCTGCGCTACGCAGACAGCGTCACGCAATTGCTGCCGCGCTTCAAGTTTCATCAGCAGCTGGCCATTGGCCGCATGCTCGCCAAACTCGTTGAGCACGTTGTTCTCGCCGATGGCATTGCCGACGGCATGGACGCCTTGATTCCGATGCCCTTGCATCGCAAACGTCTTGCGCAGCGTGGCTACAATCAGGCGCTGGAGTTGGCGCGTCCCTTGGGCAAAAGCTTGCAGTTGCCGGTACGTCTCGATCTGCTGCACCGCGCACGCGACACGGCGCCGCAAACCGGTCTGGATGCACGCGCGCGGCGACGCAATCTGCGTGGCGCGTTTGTTGCCTCGCCTTCGGTGAAGGGGATGCATGTCGTGCTGCTCGATGATGTGATCACCACCGGAGCGAGCCTGCGCGAAGCCAGTCAGGCGCTCCTGCGGTCAGGTGCGGCGGAAGTGCGTGCGCTGGCAATCGCGCGTGCGGACACGCCAAAACATCGCTAACAGTGGCGTCTGTCAGTAGCATGCTGTGCCGCCATTCTCGAGTGATACGCCGATGACCGGACTCAGCGATCTGGACACGCAGGCAAAGACCGCGTTACTCACTGCGTACGCACCTTACTCGCACCTTCGCGTCGGCGCCGCGGTTCGCACCCGCAGCGGCGCCACCTATCGCGGCTGCAATGTCGAATGTGCCTCGTACACGCTGGGCGGCTGCGCCGAGCGCGCGGCCATTGCCGCCGCCGTGCAGGCGGAGGGACCGGGCGTGGAAATCCTCGAAGTCGCGATCTATGCACGCAATGCGCGCGACGAAGAACAGATCATTCCGCCCTGTGGCGGCTGTCGGCAAATGATCATGGAACTCGGCCCCAACGCCCGCGTGCGCTTTCTGGGCGAAGGCGGCATGCGTGTCGATCTGCCGATCACCGACCTGCTGCCGCACGCATTCGCCCTGGTGCAGGGCTGAACCCGGAAAACGCGCCGCTCAGCCCTCCCAGGGCGTGACGCTGCTCAACTCCATGCTGTAGGAAGACTGCCCCAGCGAATTGGCCTGGTTCTCCAGCTTCAGCGTGCCCTCAATCCAATAGGCGGCCCAGATCTCGGTCATCTCGATCGGTTTGTCTGGCTTGACATAGATAATCTGATTGGGCGGCGGCGGCGGCACATGGATGCAAGCGCCGAAATAGGGCACCACAAAGAACTCGCTGATGGTGTTCTCCTCGGTGACCGAAATCGGCACGATGTATCCCGGAATGCGGCCCTCGACGTCGTTCATGGTCAGCACTGGGTGAGAGTTGCTGTAGTCGGGCGCAATCGGTGAACCGTTGTGATCAACGATGGGCTGCGACTCCATTTCCTTCAACTCTTCGGCGGGAATCAATTCGAGCCAGTCGATGCTGCGCACCTCCGCGATCGCTGAGGCGTGCAGCCCGAGCCAGATCAACGCACTGAACAGCAGTCGCCACATCGATGTGTTTCCAAGCCTCATCTGCCTACTCCGTTGTCGGACACACGCGTTAGGAGGCGCGCTGAACAATTCAGCGCCTCCTGTTAGGTGCATGAGTGCACCAACCCGAACAAGGACGTAGGCCCTTGTTCGCGCAGTCAGGGATATCACTGTTTCACCATCATGCCGTCTGCCAGCGAACGGCGATAGGCCATTGTGGCGGGAACTGCGCCGACCAGCACACCGGCGAGTAGCACCCACAGCATCAAATGCCACTCGCTTGCCGCTGGCCAGCCCAGATCCAGCGCGATACCGGTGGCCTGCAACACAAAGGGCATCAAGGCGGCCGTGAGCACGTAAAGCAGCAGCAATCCCATCAGCACGCCCCACACGGTCAACAGCACGGACTCCATCAGCAGCAAGCCGAACACAGTCGTGGGTCCTGCACCCAAGGCACGCAGGATGGCCATCTCACGGCGTCGTTCGGAGAGCGTGCCCAACAGTGCGGCCAGCATGCCCAGCAAACCCGCCAACACCACGCAAGCCGCAGTCAACTGCAGGGCGCGTTCGACCATGCCCAGCATGCTCCAGAGTTGCTGCAGGGCAACACCCGGCATGATCGCCGTCATCGGTTCATGGCGATCCTCATTGACCGCCCGCTGCACCGTGAAGGTCGCCATGCGCGAACGCAAACCGACGAACACCGCGGTCACCGAGGTTGGTTGCAACTGCGTGTCGCTGGGCTCGGCGGGCGCATTGCCGATGCGGGTACCGCTGCGCCAATTGAGATGGATGGCCTGGATGGCCTGCAAACTGACAAACACGCTTTGATCCATCGGCGTGCCGGTGCGCTCCAGAATGCCAGCCACCTTGAATGGCCGATCATCGTGTTGGTGTGGATTCAAGGCCGCCGTACCATGCGCCAGCACCAGAGAATCGCCCAATGCGTAGCCCAACTTGGCCGCTACATCAGCCCCGAGCACCGCGTCATACAGGCCCTCAAAGGCCGCACCCTGCGCGAAATTCAACGGCCGATCCGCCGTCTGCAGATGTTTGAAATAGTCGCTCGTCGTGCCGACGACACGGTATCCGCGATGCGAATCACCCAGACTGATGGGCACCGCCCATGCGACGTCATCACGCGCGGCGAGACGTTGCACGCTGTTCCAGCCCACATTGTTGGTGGCGTCGCCCAGATGAAACACCGAATACAGCAGCAATTGCACCGGATGCGCGCGCGCGCCGACGATCAGGTCGGTCCCGGAGACAGTGCGCAGAAAGCTGCTGCGCGCCTCATTGCGCAAACGCTCGACGCCCAGCAGCAGCAGCACGCTCAACGCGATAGTGGCCACGGTCACCGCCACCGTGAAGCGGCGATTGGCGAGACTGGCCCAAGCCAGACGAAGCAGCGCACTCATGCCATGCCCCCTACTTGCAGCTCACGCAAGTCCACTGCCCGATCAAAGCGATCCATCAGACTACGGTCATGGCTAACGAACAGCAGAGCCGTATTCGCCGCCGCGCATTCGGCCAGCAGAAGACGCAGAAAATCGGCACGCGCATCCGCATCGAGGGCCGACGTCGGCTCATCGGCCAGAATCAACTCCGGGGCGCCAATCAGCGCCCTCGCAGCAGCCACACGCTGTTGCTGCCCAACCGACAAACTGGCAGCCGGTCGCGGCCAGCACGTCTCCGGCAAACCCAACTCAGCCAACAGTCGTCGAGCACTCGACTCGATGTCGCCATCGCGCGCTGCCGCGCGCTCGGCGCGGCGCGACGAAAAGCGACAGGCCAAGGTCACGTTGTCCAGCACCGACAGGAAGGGCAGCAGATTGAACTGCTGAAAGATCACGCCGATGTGATCGGCGCGCGCCCGATCGCGCGCGCGCGCAGACAAACTCGACACGCAGAGCTCAGCGACATGAACCTCGCCGCGCTGCGGCTTCAAGGTGCCGGCCAGCAATCCCAATAAGGTGCTCTTTCCGCTACCACTCGGACCCGCCAGAAAAACCCGTTCACCGGCGCGCAATGCAAACTGGCCAATTCGAATCAGCGGCTCGGCGCCCGGCCAAGCAAAACCTAGATCAACCAGACGCAGCGCCATCGCATCCCTGTCACTCATGGGGACAGGGTCAGCGTGCTGCTGTCGGGTGTCAGCTCGCTTCCGCCCTGCGTATCCGCACGTATCCACTGCACCTTGATCTCCTCGGTCAGCGGGAAGCGCGCAAACCAAGCCGCGAAGTCCACGCGCGAAATCGCCTCGGGACTGGCACAGTCGAACTGCCACTCCGCCTGCACATTGGCTGGCAGGTCTTGTTGGGGCGCTACATCCAGATGCGGAACTGTGATCCGGTTGGACACCGCCACACAGCCCGCCCCCAGAGGAAGTACCAACCCGGCACCCTGCACCAAATCGGTCTGCACTGCGCTGAGCGCCGCGCGCTCCTCGGCCGTCTCTGGAACATGTTCAAAACCGACGAAATTGTGCAGTGCACCGAGAAATTGCAGACTGAGACGCTTGCCATCAAGTGCGATATTCAACTGACTGGCACCATGAACATGAGCGCCGTGCTCGTGACTGTGCGCCGCGTGCTCGGCATCTTCATGCTCGGCCTGCGCATCGCTGGCGATGGCCGCCAAAGGCAGGAGCAAGCCCAGCAGCGGGCACAGCCATCGATGCAAACCCGTCCCATTGCTTACCTTGTATCGACATTCCATGGCGCATCACCCGTGGCAAAAAACGTGTTACACATTAACACTTGAAGGCAGGTCACTATCCGTCACTCGGGGTAACGATCATCAGATCCATTGAAACCCGTGGCTCACCCGCGACCGCGAGTTGGCCCTCAGGGCCGACCGCAAGACTGGGGCGGGAGGCGTCGATGGCGTTTGGTAGCGCCACCTGCTCCGGCGCACCGTCCGGCAAAATGCGACGCCACAGCTTCCCCTCGGCCGCGAAATAGAGCCAGTCATCAATCAGCGCAAAGGCCTCGCTGTCGCCATCGTCCAGCGATGCCACCGGATCGGCCATCGCTGGCGCATCCAATGGCGTTGCGCGCAAGCCTGAATCGCCTGGGGCACGCCACACCAACCAGCGTGCATTGGCCCGATAGGCACTGACTTGGCCAACCGGAACCACCTCGACGCGCAAATTGTCGAGACGCGTCTGGACCAGCTCGAAATGCCCCTTAACGCCACGCCGGTAGAGGCGTCGGTCAGCAAGCTCGATACCGTGGAAGGCGTTCTCCTCCGCGTCGGTCAGCGGCTCCACACGCGCCTCATCCAAAAGGTAGCGAAACAACCGTGTCCGGTTGTCTGCGTAGGCAGTCAGGATCAACGCGCGGTCATCACCGGTCCAACTGGGTCGAACCCATCGCAGCGCCGGATCAAGCGCCAGCGGGGTGATCTGGTCAGTCTGCGCGTCTTCGCCGAGCGTCACCACCACAATGCCTTCGCTGCCGCCACGGTTGCTGACCAGCGCGAGCCGCCGCCCGTCCTGCGAGAACGCAGGTTGCGACTCATGCCGACGCGAGCTCGCGACGCTGCGCACTGGATTTGCCTTGGTTCCAGTCAGCCACACATCGCCGTCGTACTCGGCTTGCGTCCACACCAGCGCGCCATCCGCAGCGACATCAATCGTCTGTGCGCCGCGACCGCCAACCAATTCGATCGTCCGGTCTAACCGCAGCCGATGCAGGGCACGATAGCGAAGCAAATCACCCGCCACCCAGATATCTGTGTTGTCGACTGCCAAAGCATGACCGTCGACGGGCTCTGGCCGCGCCAATAGCGACTCACGTTGGCGCAATGCGGGCCAATCGGTACGCCAGAGCTGGCGCTCACCATCGCGCAAGCTGGCGTAAATCAACCAGCGACCATCTGTCGACAACCGCGGATCGACGTGATGGCCTTCGTCATGCGCAGCAACTGTCAGACCGGTTACTTGACCCGTGCCGACATCCAGCATCGCCAGTCCTGACGGCGCTCCCGCATCGCCAATTGGCGCACTGAACAGCAGTGCAGACGCATCCTTTGTCCATTGCGGGCTGCTGGCCACGCCGCAATCGCCAAGTCGGCGGGATTGGGCGTCGAGCAGATCTATCAGCAACATTTCGCAGCGCCCCTCCGGCCAATGCAGCACGGCGACGCCACTGCCGTTTGGTGCCGGTGCCGGGTACCGCAAGGCATGCGGACTGCGCCAGAGAACACGCTCACGTTGTCCACGCCTGTCGACCAGAACCAATTCATGTTCTGACCCATCGATGGCGCGTCGGATATACGCAACGCGGCCATCGCGGTCGAAGCGCGGGTCCAGTTCGAGACGTGAGTCGGCTGTCAGCGGACGTGCGTTCAGCAGATTCACGGCGGACGCGTCGCCGGGCGCCTGCCGAAATGCAAGCCAGCCAAGCACCGCCAGCATCGCGGCAATGAGCACTCCGGAAAGGAAGGCCGCATGCCTGCCTGGCAGCCTTTGGAACCGTGGATCACCACCCTCCGCCGGATCCTGAGGGCGCATCACCTCGGGCAGCGTAGCAACCCCCACCATCCAACGATAGCCGCCCTTCGCCAACGTCTCGATATAGCGCGGCTCGCGCGCCTCATCATCGAGCAAGGCTCGCAATTCGGCGATTGCCCGCGACAGGACTTCGTCATTGACGTGTGTACGCGTCCAAACCTCGGCAATCAACTGTTCTCGACCGAGTGTGGCTCCCGCATGCTGGATCAATCGTCGCAACAGACGATCCAATAGCGGCTTGACCCGTCTTTCCTCGCCAGCCTTCAGCAGCAGGCGACGATTCGGGTCGTAGGTCCAGTCTCCGAAATGCAAAGGCGGGTTATTGGGGTCGGACGTCGGCATAGGTACATGCTACGGGCGATGGGCACCGCTGCGTGCGAATTCGGCAACGGGCACTCGACCAGCGAGTGGCATGGCCTGCGTCAAGTAACAGGCTGCCCGGGGAAAAAGAGGAAGAACGGCGGATTTGCGTAGACTTCGCGCAGGTCGTTAAACGCCGGTCCGAGCACGCTGGCGCTCCCTCCCTCACGAGTGCCACCCATGTCCAGTTCACGATTTTTGCCGCCGGCCCTGTTTGCCATCGCCGCCTTGTGCAGCGCCAACGCCGTTTTCGCCGAGTGCAGCCATCATCTGTTGGTGAGCGGCTATTTTTCCAGCAACGTGGTGGTATTCGATGCCTGCACCGGCGTCAAAGTGCGCGATTTGGATACCAGTGGCCGAATCAGCGGTGCGCAAGCGGTGCGGTTGGGAAGCGATGGTCGCCTGTATGTTGTCAGCGAAGGCAACGACCGTATCCTGCGCTACGACGCCAGCACCTATGCGTTCGTCGATACCTTTGCACAACTGGACAGCAACATTGACCCGACCGGGCTCGACTTTGGCCCGGATGACGATGTCTATGTCGCCAGCTATTCGAATGACACCGTGTTGCGGCTATCCGACCAGACGGGCGCACTGCTGGATTTGGCGCTACCCGCGGGTAGCGGCATTGATGGCCCGGACAACGGCATGGCTTTCGGCCCAGACGGGTTGCTCTATGTGCCTGGCTATGACTCCGACAGCGTGCTGCGGATGAATGTCTTCACCAACGATATCCAGCCAAGCTTCATCCCGGCGCGCAGCGGCGGTTTGAACGCCGCGCGCAACATTCTGTTTGAACCCGGCGGACAGACCTTTCTGGTAACTGGCGAGCTGAGCGGCGCCGTCTATCGCTACCGGCTCAGCGACGGCGGTCTGGTCGAACGCCTGATCAGTGGTCTGCAGAGGCCGACCGGGATGGCGCTGGCACAGGATGGTAGTTTGCTGGTGCTAGCTCAGCCGAACGAGCGCGTGTACCGCTTCGAACGCCAAAGCGGCACACCGATGGGCAGCCTGCTGGATGCCAGCACCAGCGGCATCGATGGCGGTACGTTCCTAACCTTGGTGCCCAACCCGGCGCTGGCGGTCGATGCCAGCCAAGTCGGCACGCAATACTGGGTGGCGGGCTCGGGAACTGCGCAGGACCGAGTCGTTGATCTCGAAATGATCAGCGCAACCGGAACGGTATTTGGAGAGAATTTCGATCCTGGTTCGGTGGTGCGCAAACGCTGGGGCAGCATGCGTGTGCGGTTCATCGATTGCGACCGCGCAGAATTCAGCTACGCATCTGAAGGGCCCGACAGCGCCAACTTCGGCAGCCTGACGTATGAGGTTTTTCGCGTTCTCGGCTCGGAGGCGGCCGTGGCCTGCCGGACCCAGGGCTTTGATCGCGTGCCAGGGTATGGCTGGATGTCGGGGACATGGTTCAGTCCGGCGCGCAGCGGTGAAGGCTTGCTGCTGGAAGTTGCGGCCGACGGCACCGCGGTGGCAGCGTTCTTTACGCACTTACCGGAGGGATTTTGATCGCGTGCCGGGCGTCGACGGCCAATCCCTTGGTCGGCAACGAGAGGCTGCGCGCAACTCGCGCGACGATCTCAGTTGCCGACCGCACGATGGCATCCGCCATAATCGTGCGCAATGCCCGCGGCGTCTGGCCTCTCGTATTCGATGACTGCGTTTCGCGTGTGTGACCCGTCTCTTTACTGAGTGTCCCTGCGCCGAACGCATGCACTATCGCTACTTGCGCAAGGAAACAACTCAATGCGATTGAAATCTCTCAGCCTGGCCCTGCTGCTCGCTTGCAACTTGATCAGCACGCCAACGGCCGCCGCCGACCGCATCACCGGCGCATCCTTCGCGACACGTTCGGAAGTGTTTGCGCCACATGCGATGGCGGCGACGTCGCATCCACTGACCACGCAGATCGCGCTGGACGTGATGAAGGCAGGTGGCAACGCGGTGGATGCCGCCATCGCTGCCAACGCGGCCTTGGGCCTGATGGAACCCACCGGAAACGGCATTGGCGGTGACTTGTTTGCCATCGTCTGGGATCCCAAGACCCGCAAGCTCCATGGCTACAACGGCCACGGACGCTCGCCTGCCGGGCTCAGCCTGCAGTGGTTTGTCGAACACGGGTACCGCGATATCCCGCCGCACGGTCCCTTGCCGGTCACGGTGCCTGGCGCGGTCGATGGCTGGTTTGCCCTGCATGCGCGCTTTGGCAAACGCCGCATGCGCGACAACCTGCAACCAGCCATCGACTACGCGCGAAACGGGCATCCCGTGCACGAGACCATCGCTTACTACTGGGCGCGCAGTGTGCCAGTGCTGTCGCCGTTTCCCGGCTTCGTCGAGCAATTCACCATCGATCGCCGTGCGCCGCGCAAGGGCGAACTGTGGCGCAACCCCCATTTGGCCGACACGCTGGAGACCATCGCCCGCGAAGGACGCGATGGCTTTTACCGTGGTCGCGTCGCCAAGACCATCGCCGACTATGTGCAGGCGCAAGGCGGATTTTTGAGCACGGATGACCTCGCGGAACATCAGGGTGAATGGGTCGATCCGGTGTCAATCAATTACCGTGGCTACGATGTCTGGGAACTGCCGCCCAGTGGCCAGGGCATTGCCGCCTTGCAGATTCTGCAATTGCTGGAAGGCTTCGATCTGAAGGCCCATGGCTTTGGCAGCTTTGAGCATGTGCATTTGTTCACCGAGGCCAAGAAGATCGCGTTCGAGGATCGCGCGCGATGGTATGCCGACCCCGAATTCGCACCCGCTCCGGTCGAGGCACTGATCAGTGATGCCTACGCCGATCAGCGTCGCCAACTGATCGACCCGCAGCGTGCCGCAAAAACCGTCGAAGCGGGCAATCCCGCCTTGAACGATGGCGACACGATCTATCTGACCACCGCCGATGCCGACGGCATGATGGTGTCCCTGATCCAGTCCAATTATCGCGGCATGGGTTCCGGCATGACCCCGCCCGGCCTTGGGTTCATCCTGCAGGATCGTGGCGAGATGTTCGTGCTGAAGGAAGGCCATCCGAACAGTTTCGCGCCGCGCAAACGCCCGTTCCATACCATCATCCCGGCCTTCATCACCCAAAACGGAAACCCTTGGCTGAGCTTTGGATTGATGGGTGGCGCGATGCAGCCGCAGGGCCATGCGCAGATCGTGATCAACCTGATCGACTTTGGCATGAACCTGCAGGAAGCCGGTGACGCGCCGCGCATCCACCACGATGGCAGTACCGAACCCACTGGGCAGAATCTGCAGATGACCGATGGTGGCGTGCTGCAACTGGAAAGCGGCTTCCCTTACGAGACCGTCCGCGCGCTGATGAATGCCGGACATCATGTGGAGTTCGCCAACGGCCCCTACGGCGGCTATCAGGCGATTGCGCGCGATCACGCGCAAGGCGTTTATGTCGGCGCATCGGAAAGCCGCAAGGACGGACAGGCGGCGGGCTACTGATGATCAACAATGCGCTCGATATCGCTGCCGCAAAACAGCAACTGCAAATCGCTGGTCGCGTGCAGATTCCGCAGTATTTGCAGGACGATGCGGCGCATTTGCTGCGTCAGCATCTACTCCACGAGGTGCCCTGGACATTGGCGTTACGCGATGCCGACGGGTCGCGCACGCTGGATGCTGAAACCTATCGCCGCATGGACAACGAGGCGCGTGCGGCGTTGTTCAAACGCACGGCGAACGCTGCGCGCGGTGGCGGCTATCACTTCGCCTATGACAGCTACCAAATGATCACGGCCTATCAGGAGGGACGCGATCCAGGTTTGCTGCTTCACCGAATTCTGGAATTTTTCAACACACCGGACTACCTAGCGTTTGCGCGCGAATTGACCGGTGAACCCGCCATCCGGCGCATTGGTGCGCAAGCCACATGCTACCGGCGCGGACAATTTCTGCGTCAGCACAGCGACGAGGATCAGCGCGAGGGACGCCTGTTCGCGTACGTGATCAACCTCAGTCAGCACTGGCACGCCGATTGGGGCGGCTTGCTGCACTTTGTCGATACGGGCGGCAGCATTACCGAGACATTCCTGCCGCGCTGGAACGCCCTGTCGCTGTTTCGCGTACCGACTGAACACTTGGTTTCGATGGTCGAACCGTGGGCGGACGAAGAGCGCTATGCCATCACCGGCTGGATGCTGCGCTGAAACCACGCCCGTCGAATGCATCGACGGGCGTGGCGCCCCGACCTTCAGTCAGCCGGGGTGAATACGATGGGCACCAAGCCAACCGCCGCTATGGCCTGATCGCCCTGCCGCGCCGGCACGAACCGCCAACGCTGCAGCACCTGTTTGCGCGCCGCCAGATCCAGCGCCTTCGAGCCACTGCTCTGATGCACTGAGACCTCGGTCGGTCGGCCCTCTGCGTTGACTTCAACCCGCAGCCAGACCGTTCCTGATTCACCACGGCGCAAGGCTTGAATCGGATAAGCAGGTGGCGGCGCAAACGCATAGGCCAGCGTGGACGGTGTCGTCACCTCACTGCTTGCGGTCGGAAGCTCCGCTGGTGCTGGCGTCGAAATCTCAACCGGCTCGGTGACGGAAGCCAGCGTGATCGGCTCCGGTTGACTGACCTCCGGCAGCGGAATGCGCTGGGTGGGAGCCACCATCGGCTTGACCACCTGCGGCTTGGCTGGAGCCACTGGCATCACCGGTACGGGCGGCGTTGGTTTGGGCGGAATCCATACTGTTTCCATCGGCACGTCAATGGCTTGCGGAAGATTCCACATCGGGCTGATACCGATCAACAGCAGCATGCCCGCGGCAATGTGAATACTGACGGCGACGGCGATACCGAACACACGGCTGGGATCAGGTCGAAAAGCAAGACTGGACATGGCAGGACTCCGAGCAGTCAAAGGAAAGGCTGGATCGGGCCACCGCCCGAACCAGCCTGCTCGAAACTATCGGCGCGTTGCGAGCGCCGCGACAGTTGCCGAAGAAACCTTCAGCTTGCGTTTAGGCGTGCAGCGCCTGGCACAGGTCGGCCCACAGATCGTCCGCATCTTCGATACCGACCGACAAGCGCAAGGTGCCCGGTCCGATCCCCATAAGCGCAAGATCCCCCGTCGCCACCACGCGGTGAGTCAGTCCTGCCGGATGCTGGATCAAGGTATCCACCGAACCCAGACTCACCGCCACCGTCATCAGGTGCAGGGATTTCAACACCTGCACGGCGGCCTCATAACCGCCGTGGACATCGAAGCTCATCAAACTGCCCGGACCACGCATTTGCGTATGGCGCAAATGACTGTTCTTGACAGTGTCGAGACCGGGATACATCACTCGCTCGATGCGCGCATGGGACTGCAGGCGTTGCGCCAGAACCTGCGCATTGGCTTGGGCGCGCTCGACACGCAATTGCAACGTTGGCAGACCGCGATGCAGCAGATAGGCCGCCAATGGATGCAGCAGTCCGCCGGTGGCTGCGCGCACCTGACGCAACGTGGCCGCGTGCGCCTCGTTGCAGCAAACCACGCCCGCGATCACATCGCCATGTCCGCCAAGAAATTTGGTCGCACTGTGCAGCACCAGGGCAGCGCCAAGCGTGGCCGGTTGTTGCAGCACCGGCGTGGCAAAGGTGGAATCCACCAGCACCGGCACATCACCCGCCTGGCGCACCACGTCAGCGATATCGATCAGGTCGAGGTTCGGATTGGCGGGGGTTTCGATGAACACCAGACCTGTGTCTGGGGTGATCGATGCCGCGATCTGCTCGACGTCGACAAACCGCACTCGCACGCCCAACAAGCCGCTGCGAAGCAGGTGGTCACTGGTGCCATACAGGGGACGCACCGCGAGAACTTCTTCACCGCGCTGTCTTGCTGCCAGCAAGCAGGCGCTGACCGCAGCCATGCCGGAGCCAAACGCCACCGCAGCTTCGGTGGTTTCCAGGGCCGCGATGGCCTGCTCAAAGCGCGCCACGGTGGGATTGAACAAACGCGCGTAAATCGGGTTCTCGGCCGCGGCCGCACCGCCCACCAGCGCGTCGAATGACTGTGTGCCGATGTCCAGATCCGCCACCGGATAGGTCGTCGACAAATCAATCGGCAAGGCATGTACACCCAACCGGTGCAGGTCCTCACGACCCGCGTGAACCAATGCGGTAGCAAACTGCATGGCGATTTCCCCCGTGTTCGGAATAGTTGTCAAAGCCTAGAACGAATGCCCGCCATGAAATCAAAATCCGAATACTATTTCGCAATTGCCACGAATATCAGACATGGACCGAATTGATGTCGCCATCTTGCAGGCCTTGCGAAACAACGCGCGCCTGCCCAACAAGACGCTGGCCGAACGTCTGGGCATCGCGCCATCCACGGCGCTTGAACGCGTGCGCCGCCTCCGTGAGTCTGGGGTGATTGAGGGCTACCACGCCGAGTTTTCCCCGCGCGGCATCGGTATCGGCCTGCAGGCGATGGTCGCGGTTCGCCTAACCCGTCATTCGCGTGAATTGCTCGATGCCTTTCGTGCTCACCTGCGTGGACTGCCCGAGGTCGTGAGCTTCTACCATCTTGCTGGCGCCAATGATTTCCAGATCCACGTCGCGGTGCGCGACTCCGATCACCTGCGTGATTTCGCGCTGACCGCGTTGACGCAACGATCCGAGGTTGCACACATCGAGACTTCGCTAATCTTCGAGTTTCAACGCAGTGCGGAGGTGCCAATCTATGCGGTGCTTGAAGAGGAGGAGTGAATGACCAATTCCAGCACGGCGCCGACAGGCCTGCCGAAGCTCATGGCGTTACCGGATGCGATCACCGCAAGCGCGTTCGTGAGCCTGTGGATTGCCCCCCTCTGGCTCGGCTCGCGCGCCGTCAGCAATGCCTTGCTGACCATGCTGGTGGAGTTTGTGCTGATCCATGCTGCAGGCATGCTTGGTGGTGTTCTGGAATCGCGCACGAATGCGCGCAGCGCGCAAGTCACCGCCTTGCTGGGCTTTGGCTTGCTCTACGCGGCCTTCATCGGTGCATTCGCTTTTGCGTTTGGCGAATGGTGGCCGGTGCTGGTTTTTGGCTGGCTTCTACTCGGCAAACTGCACGATCTTTTTGCCACGAGCCCAGCCAACCCCGAACATCGGCAGCAACGTCAGGCAATGTGGGCGCTGCAGGTGGTCGCGTATCTCGCGGCGGTCTTCGCCACCGTGCTCTTGCCCATCCCTCGCTTGGGCATCACCGAAGCAATCCAGCCCCAACTCGGCCTGACCGGCAGCGGCTTGTGGGTCGAACACCCGCAAACCGTGGTGGTCTCTGGGGCACTGTATTTCGGCCTGCTGGCGTGGGCGAAATGGAAGGGTTGGCGGCTGGGCATGTCCCCGCACTAGCCCCGCCCACGTCAATTTCTTCGCGTCTACGGCGTGGCGGCGTAATGAAATTCAACTCCAGCCGTCTTGAACTCTGTTCGCAACGAACACGCCGAACAGCCTGTGTCCATTTGCTCGACTCGCCGTCCGATGATTGCCAAGTTTCTGTGAGGCGTTCAGGTATAGCTGGCGACGGCGCTACCTACGTCGATCAATTGCGGACCGGTGAAGATGGAAACCAGGATCTCAGTCCCGATGACAGTGTTCAACCAGCCGAGCGTTACGACGGAACTGGCTGGCGGATCGCTGAACCCGAGCGAAGGATTTTCGACGTTGTGTAGCGCCTGCGCGGGTTGCCTGCGAAGGGCAGCTGCACTAACGGCTGCGCATTGAACATAAAACCCATTGAAAACGGGGACAGGCAGGGCGACCCGAAGATCCGATCTGGCGGCCAGTCACACAGTGCGACAGACCAACGGCGCAGCGCCGACAATGACCGCTTGGCGGTCAGGTCCCGGTCGGTGGTGACAGGCGTCAGTGGGCACAACAAGGGGTTCCAGATTCCCTGCTTCTGTCCGGCGTTGAGTCGATCAACCGAAGAACGGCCTCCATTTCAAGGTCACGACCTGCGGCGCTGGCTTCAAAGCTTGGCAAAACCGTGACATCCGGAACAATGGAAGCATCCGGCGTGGCTTCAGTGTACGTCGCCGCCAAGAGCGGTATGTCGACGGCAACACCAGAGTTGGGCAGAACTACCCACGCCAACTGACCACCGTTTAGCCCACGCTGGTTGCCGCCAGTCGCTTGACCGATCAAGGTGGCGGAGCCGCTGTCCTTCACAAGCTTGGCAAACTGAAAAGTGGCGGAGCTGTTTTCGGCACTGATCAGGATGTACGTCTTGCCCTTGTAGGGATGAGCTATCGGCTCGATCGTCTGTAAACCGTTTGCCTTCGGCAAGAATCGATATTTGCCGGCGGCCGTACCCTCCCTGATTCTCTCGACCTGGCCGGTGCGGTCGAAGAAGCTGTAATCCCA
The DNA here is from genome assembly GCA_016718605.1 of Lysobacterales bacterium. GTDB lineage: Bacteria > Pseudomonadota > Gammaproteobacteria > Xanthomonadales > Xanthomonadaceae > Aquimonas. The sequence goes on from JADKCY010000002.1 coordinate 1,240,178, forward strand.
GGTGTCCATGTATTTGGCGGTGATGTAGGGCGCCCGCTCATACGCCGATGTCGATTGGTCGGAGAGAAACTGGAGCGGACGGCGGATCAGATGCGCCAGAATCTTCCCACCGATCGCACCGTCCCCGCCTTCATTCAGACGAATGTCGATGACAAGTTGAGGGATATTGCGCGAATTCAGTTCGGCGAAGGCCCCGTCAATGAACGCCGCCCAATCGAAGTCGGAGTTCCAGAACGAAAACGTTGGCAGCGTCATGAAGGCAGTATTGCCTGCAATTCTGAATTGCCACGCTTCACTCTCAGTCGTGATGCCTTTGTCAGCCAATGCCGCCGCACGTCGTGCAAGTGTCGTGGCCGCGACCGTTATCTGGTCGCGCTGACCGGACGGCCTGCGGATTGACAGGGCGTAACGCCCGCCTTCCGGTGGCGCCAGCAGAGGCCAGAGGATATCCATCTGGCTGAAGTCGCTACGGTTATGGTTGAGCTGCCTGAGACGCTTGCCGTCACTGCTGCCGTCGGCACGCAGATACGGCATCAAGGCAGTAACGATGTCGGCGGCTTCGATACCGTTGATCGACAGCACTTCATCACCGGCATTGACTGCGGCATCTGCGCTTGCGAGGACCAACCATCGATTCGCGACCAACATTACGGTGAATGGCAGTTTGTCGGCGCTTTCCAAAAGCACACGTTTCGCGGAACCCTCCTGATTGAGCACATTTGTCCAGGTATGCCCACAGCGAATGCCTGCCGCCATTTCGGTCGCGGCGAGATGCATTTCGCCGACGCTTCTGGCCGCATTTCCGCGGTCTTCAAAGCGCTTTAGAGTTGCGTCGAAATCCGTTTGACTAAGGTATTTGGTCAGGGCGGGATGCATATCCAGAAGCGCACGCTTCAAAATTCTCACATCTTGGGCCGACTGCTCGGCGCTCAATGCAACCGCGGCTGCGCCACCTTGGTCAGCCTGTACCAATCCCGTTTCACCGATGAATAGGAGTGCGATGGCTGCCACATTGACAAGTGCTCTCATGGGGAAACTCTCAGCATGGCGGATGGTGGCCGTAACAGCGAAAGTAGCGCTTCGCAAATCGCTAACAGGTGAAGCTGTTCGAGTATCCGACATTCCAACACCCTTTTCGCGCTGCCTCCGCGGTAGTCAGAGGCGGCAAGGGGGTCGGCTGGGCGCGGTGTGAGACGGGTTGGACTCGCAGTACTTGCAGACCAGTAACCGCACCGCATCCAGCGACGACACGGCGAGCTTTGTGCAGGTTGCGACTTTTCGCAAGATCCATAGCGGTGACTTCAACAGCGACACTCGCATCATCACCACTGCCACTCGGCTGCCGGCGAACCCCAATCTTTAGGTCTTCTGCAACCTCGGCAACTCGGAATTCTCACGTTGCAGACGCGATACACCGCGAGCGCTCGCACCTGAGCTGATTGCCAACGGCTTCGAGTAGGCCCTAAAGGCCGCCTCGGGCTGTAAGTCGGGCGCGTGGTGCCTGCGTGACTCCGCGCCCCGGCAAGCCCTGAGCTCGCCGGGGCGGTCAAACAGCACGCGCTCAGCGGAGTGCGTTGTCGCCCACTTTCCAGACGCCACCGTCGTTCTTCATTTCGACGCGACCGCGCACGGTCTGGCCGTAGGCGTGCCTGCCCTTGATTCGCAAATGGGCGCGTTCGCCGTCGATCCAGCCACCGACAACCTCGGCAGTTTCCGGGTGCGCCATCGTCGCGATTTCCACGATCGAGTCCTCGCCAAGAATCTCGACCATATCGGCAGCCAACGCCTGCTTGGCGATGATCGCTTTGGTGTCGCGCTTACGCAGCACATCGATGAAGGCCAGATAGGCTTTGCCCGGTTCTCCGCCGTCGGCGGGCAACGGCTGTCCGGGATCGCTGAAGACGGCCAAAGGAAGATCGAAACTGAGGCCCATTTCATAGGTCTTGTCGAAAAATTCGGTTTCCGGTTTGGTCCACTGCCCACGGAGACGCTCCGCTTCGATACTCACACGCTCGTTGCCGTCGCCATTAGTGCTGAAGCTGTCTGGTCGCGCGATCAGCGAGCCTATCTGCAGCGACTGCTCATCGCGGACCAGCGTCATCAGGAGGGTTCCCGAGTCCGCCGGCGCAGAACTGGCGATGGCATCGAGCGGATCCAGTGCCCCACTGGCTGCAGTCGCGTCCAGTGGGCCTTCGCCAAGAACCACACCGAAGGTTTCCCGTTCGGCGTCCTGCCACAGTCGAATGGCGACGCCATGTTTGAGTTCGAAGCGCTGATCGCCCATTCGGTAGTGGCCGCTGACAGTGTCCGCAGCCAATGTCTGGGCGGCTGGCATGGTGAGCGCAAGGATGAGAGCGATGGATCGTATGGGTGACATGGCGAGCTCCTTTTTGAATGGCAAGCGCGTCTGTCGGGTCGACAGACGCGCGACGCCCAAGCGCCATGCCGTGTTTGACTCGGCGTCAGGGTGATGCCATGAATGCGCCGAAGCCCGCAAAGCGAACGCTGGGTGTGGATCAGCGCGAGTCATCGCCGCTCGCCATGCCGATGCTGCGGGCTTTGCGTTGCCGTCAGGTCCCGCGCGGCTTTGCTCGGTGGGTCGCGGTTGCCGTCCATGGATCATCCGGCCAAGGATGTTTGGGATAGCGTCCCTTCAGCTCTTTCTTGACCTCGGCATAGGTGCGCGCCCAAAAGCCTCGCAGGTCTTGCGTAACTTGGATGGGACGCCCGCCGGGCGAGAGCAGATGCAGAGTGAGCTTGACGCGGCCTTCCGCGATGCTCGGTGTGTCTGCCAGTCCAAACAGCTCCTGCAGCTTGACCGCGAGCACGGGCGGCTGCGCGGGAAGATAGTCGATGGCGCGCTCCATCCCTGATGGGACGGCGATGCGCGTCGGTGTGAGTCGCTCCAAGGCCTGTCGCTGTGCGTGATCCAGTCGCGACCGCAGTGCTTCGCCCACTAGCGCAGCATCAATTTGTGCGAGTCGCGTCTTGCCGCTCAGGAATGGGGCAAGCCACACCGGCAAGGTGGCCAGCAAGGCCGCATCTGAGCAGTCTGGCAGCGCCAATTCCGGGCACTGCTCGCGCAATAGCGCGACGCGGAGCCGCCATTGCTGTTGTGCCTCGGTGAATTCGAGCACCTGCAGCCCCAGACGCTGAATGCCCGCCAGCAGTCCACTCACGCATAGCGCGGGATCCGGTTTTCCGATGGGCTTGCGAGCCAGCACGATTTGCTCAAAGCGTCGTACCCGTATTGCTGTGACCGCTCGCGCGTCATCATCCCAACCGGCCTCATCTTGCTCGCGAAAGCGCTCCGGAAAGGTGCGTTGCACTGCCGCCTCATCCACCGCCGCCGCGCGCAGAATCAGCCCGTCGCCAACGTCCGCACGCAGCTCACTAATGACCAACCAGGACTGGCCGACCAAGGGCGAATCCGGGTTCAAGCGCGCCATGCGGCCATTGCTGAGCGCGTAACGCAGACGGTCGTTCGGCAAAACATGGGCAATACGATCCGGAAACGCGTGCAGCAACACATCACCGAGCACCTGCACAGCCATCGCTTGCGACGGCTCAGCAATCCGCAAACGACGACGCCATTGCTTGGCGGCCTGGTCGATCACGGTCAATGCGGCGCGATCTGTGTCAGGCGCGGCGCGCCCTGCGCGGAGATCCTGCAACACCTGCCAGCGACTCGCCCAATCCTCGCGTCGTCGTGCCTCGCCACGCAAAGGATCACGCGATTCAATGAGCGCCAGCAGATCGCAGGCGACTGCGGTGTGCAGGGCATCGCTGGCGGCGCACAGCATGGCCGCCAAACGCGGATGGGTGCCCAGACTCAACATTCGCCGTCCCAGCGGCGTCAGCCCCAGACTGGCATCCAAGGCACCGAGTGCGCGCAGCAGATCTTCCGCCTGGGACATGGCACCCGCTGGCGGCGCATCCACGAACGGCAATGCCGCGCTGCCCCAAGCTGCCAGTTCCAAACGCAAGCCCGAGAGTTCCACTTGCATCAACTCCGGACGTCGTGCGGGCTCAAGACGCTGACTTTCCGGCCAAAGTCGATAGCAGGTACCCGGGGCAACACGTCCCGCGCGACCGGCGCGCTGGTCTGCCGATGCCTGTGAAATGCTGACCGTGGTCAGTCGCGAAAAGCCGGAGTTGGGATCAAAGCGCGGTTCACGCGCCAAGCCGCTGTCCACCACGGCGCGCACGCCGGGCAGCGTGACACTGCTCTCTGCCACATTGGTGGCCAGGACGATGCGTCGTCCATGTACCGCGCCACGCATCACCGCCGCCTGTTGGTCTACCGGCAGCTCGCCGTGTAATGCGAGCAAGTCGGCACCCGCGTCGGCGGCGAGCTGACTCAATAAGCCTTGGGCGCGCTGGATCTCGCGCAACCCCGGCAGAAAGACCAGTAAATCGCCACTATTCTCGCGCAACGCCAGCGCCACGGTACGTTTGAGTTGTGCGTCTTCGGGCTCATTGCCTTGCCGTGGCGGATGGGCGATTCGCACAGGAAAGCTGCGCCCGGCACTGCTCAGCCGCGGCGCGTTGAGCTGCTGCGCCAGACGCTCACCATCCAGCGTGGCCGACATGACCACAATCCGCAGATCGGGCCGTAATGCACTCTGCACATCCAAGGCCAAAGCCAGTCCCAGGTCGGCGCTGAGATGCCGCTCGTGAAACTCGTCGAACAACAATGCACCGACGCCTTCCAGAGACGGATCGTCCTGAATCATGCGCGTAAGGATTCCCTCGGTGACGACTTCGATGCGGGTTCGCGCGCTGACTCGCGACTCGAAGCGAATACGGTAGCCGACGCGCTCGCCTGCCTCTTCGCCCATTTCCGCTGCCATGAACAGCGCCGCCGAACGCGCGGCGATGCGACGCGGCTCCAGCATCACGACGCGCTGCGCTCCGAGCCAGTCTTCGCCCAGCAACGCAGGCGGCAGACGTGTGGTCTTGCCCGCGCCAGGGGGCGCCTCCAGGACCAGCCGTGTGTGCTGCCGTAGCGAATGTCGAATCTGCGGCAGCAGTTCGTCGATGGGAAAGGGTGCGGACATGCGCTTGACCGGGAAATGACAACGCCGCCAGAGGGCATCTGGCGGCGTCATTCGTCCATCGTGTGGATTACTGGCGCTTGCCGAGCACGCGGCCTTCGGCGGCACGAACCTGTGAAAGCAATTCTGCGACACCGGTCAGGGGGTCATTCTTATCGACGTTCGTACGCAGCGGCGCGGCCTCACGCTGTCGTGGTGTGGCGTCGAACGACTGCGCAGGAAGCCGCTTGGCGGGGCCGACGCCTTCCTGCACAAAGGTCCGACTGGCGGTGCGGAATCCCTTGAGCGGATACATGGCGTAATTGAGCGGATTGGCACCACAGGGATAAAGGGTGAATCCGCCATCTCCGTTGCCGGTGAAACCCGCGCTGAAATCGTTGCTGAGCGCGCGAGCCTCCAGGTAGACGCACATCTGTTGACCCTGCGAATTCACGCTGTTGTCATCGATGATCACGACTTGCCGACCGCGCGCCGCATTGTAAAAGCCCGACGCGCTATTGACTGCCAACGCAGCCGCCGTACAAGTCGCATCCAAGGAGGTCTCCGGCCTGCACCCGTCGTAGAACCACGTTTGTGTGCCGCCATCATAGGAAAACTCGTCCAACACCAGAACATCCGCGCTATAGCGGAACGCGTTGTAGTTTGGCCATTCACTGAAGTCGAGCGTGACATGCCATTCGCCAAGCATCTTTGTCACCTCCACAGGCGCGTTGCCGTCCTCGGCACGCTTCTCGTAGAGCGCGAAGCGTTGAATGGGAAAGCTCCGAATGGCTTGTGGTGGGACATTCCAAGTCAGCGTGCCGCGCTGCGGATTGCTGGCGTCAAACGCGATGCGGACGGTACCCACCGACTGTGCCGTTGGGCCACCAGTCCACGTGCAACCGGCGCACTGGTTGTTGCTGAACCGGTAAAGTGTTGCCTCAAACAAGGCATTGCCTTGCAAGAGGTTGAACGCGGTATAGAAGACCGGCGCCCCATTGGCTTCGCCTAGGTACGCGGTGAACCCCAATGCGTTGTCGCTAATTTCGATGTTGTAACCCGAGCCACTTTCCGCCGGGTTCCACCAAAGTCCGGACTCCGGTTGATAAGCCCATCCAGTTGAGCAGCCAAACACCCCCAACAGAAGTGCCAATAGCTTGCGCATGATTTTCTCCTCCCAGTCCGTGTGGTGCAGCGTCGCACATCGCGACGGCGGAACCATGAATTGCGGCTGATGCGCAAAAAACCCGATCACCCCTTTTTGGGGCGTGACCAGCCTTCGACGGTGACCTGACGTGCCCTTGCCACGGTGAGCTTGCCTGCCTGTGCGGGCTTACTCAAGGTGGATCCCGCGCCGATCGTGGCACCCGCATGCAGCACAATCGGCGCCACCAGGGCGGAGTTCGATCCCACAAACACGTCATCTTCGATCGTGGTGAGGTGCTTGTGCGCGCCATCGTAGTTGCAGGTGATGGTGCCCGCGCCCAGATTGACACGGGCGCCCACCTGCGCATCGCCGACGTAGCTCAGATGGTTCGCCTTGCTGCCATCCCCGAGGCTCGCTTGTTTGGTCTCAACGAAATTGCCGATATGCACGGCGTTGGCGAGACGCGACCCGGGTCGCATGCGGGCGAATGGCCCAAGCAAGCAAGCCGATCCGGTGTGAACTCCCTCTAGATCGCAATGGGCATGCACAACGGTGTCCGCGCCCAAGTGACAGTTTCGGAGACGCGTAAATGGCCCGATTCGACAGCCATCGGCTAGGGTCACCTCGCCTTCAAGGATGACATCGATGTCGAACTCGACGTCTCTACCCACCGAAACGTTGCCGCGAATTTGCACCCGCGATGGATCGGCCATACGCACACCACGCTGCATCAGCAGTGTGGTTTCGCGTTGTTGGTAGATACGTTCCAACTCGGCCAACTGCACCGGATCGTTCGCGCCTTTGGACTCGGTGCCATCCGCGCAGTCGACCGAACTTGCGGCCTGCAAGTCGCGCGCTGCCAGTGCAAAAATATCGGTGAGGTAGAGCTCACCCTGCGCGTTGTTTGGTTGAATCTCACCCAGCCAGCGTCGCAATGCGCCGACCTCCGCTTGCAGGATACCGGTATTGATCTGCTGAATAGCGCGCTGCTCCGGATTGCAGTCACGCTCTTCGACGATCGCCTGAACGCGCTGATCGCTGTCACAAACCAGTCGCCCATAGCCGGTGGGGTCATTCAGTTGAGCAGACAGCACGGCCAGGGTATCCGTGACCCGTAACAGATTTGCCAGTGTTGCTTGGCGGATCAGCGGCACATCACCGTAGAGCACCAGCACCCGCGCCGTTTCCGGCAAAGACGGTAAGACCTGCTGTACAGCGTGGCCGGTGCCACGCCGTTCTTGCTGCTCGATCCAATTCAGGTCGCAATACTCGTCCGCAGCAAAAGCAGCGTGAACCTGTTCACCCTCGTGTCCATAGACGATGTGGATGCCTTGTGGCTTCAAGCCGCGTGCGGTCGCGATGACGTGCTGCAACATCGGCCTGCCGGCCAACGGCATCAGCACCTTTGGCAGACGTGACTGCATGCGCTTGCCTTCACCGGCAGCAAGAATGACAACGTGTAATGGAATGCTCATGACCGGAATCTCCAGAGTCGAGTAGACATGATGCCGAACTTGCTGAGCCCAAGGAATGCCATGGATCCGCAACGGTCCGCAACGAAAAACGCCGACCCTAAGGTCGGCGCTTTTCGTGATACCGCATGGAAGGCGGGCTCAATTTCCGGTTGATCAGTGTTTGAGATTTTTGCGCAAACGCTCCAGCGCTTGAAGTTGCGCAAGGGCTTCGACCAGTTTGGCCTCAGCTTCAGCGATGTCCATCGCATCCGTACGGTTGGCGAGCAGGCGTTCGGCTTCCTGCTTGGCTTGCAACGCGGCCGCTTCGTCCAAGTCTTTGCCACGAATGGCGGTATCCGCCAACACCGTGACCACTTGGGGCTGTACTTCGAGGACGCCACCTGAGACATAGAACAACTGTTCGTCGCCACCTTCAAGGATGACGCGCACATGGCCGGCCTTCAAACGGGTGATCAGTGGCGCATGACGAGGAGCAATGCCCAACTCGCCCATTTCGCCAGTCGCGATTACCATTTCGGCAGCTCCGTGGAAGATCTCTTCCTCCGCACTGACGATGTCGCAACGGATGGTGCTCATTCAATTTCTCGCTTTGCTCGTTCGCATTCCGAGGGAGTCAGCGGACGGGCTCGCGCCTTCCGCCGACTCCGGACTCGCTTCAGGCAGCCTTGGCGGCCATGGCCTTTGCTTTTTCGAACACTTCGTCGATCCCGCCAACCATGTAGAAGGCCTGTTCCGGCAGATGGTCGCACTCGCCATCGACGATCATCTTGAAGCCACGGATGGTTTCCTTAAGCGACACGTATTTGCCGGGTGAGCCGGTAAATACTTCGGCCTAAAGAAGGGCTGCGAGAAGAAGCGCTCGACCTTTCGGGCACGGGAGACGACTTGCTTGTCTTCTTCGGACAGCTCATCCATGCCCAGAATGGCGATGATGTCTTTCAGCTCTTTGTAACGCTGCAGCGTCGACTGTACCTTGCGGGCAGTGTCGTAGTGCTCGTTACCAATCACGTTCGGGTCAACTGACGCGAGGTGGAGTCAAGCGGATCAACGGCCGGGTAGATGCCCAGCGAAGCGATATTACGACTCAACACAACGGTCGCATCGAGATGCGCGAAAGTGGTCGCAGGTGACGGGTCGGTCAAGTCGTCCGCGGGCACGTACACGGCCTGGATCGAGGTGATCGAACCGGTCTTGGTGGAGGTGATGCGCTCCTGCAGCACGCCCATTTCCTCAGCCAACGTCGGCTGATAACCCACGGCAGACGGCATACGGCCAAGCAGTGCGGATACTTCAGTACCCGCCAAGGTGTAGCGGTAGATGTTATCCACGAACAACAGCACGTCGCGACCTTCATCGCGGAAGTGTTCGGCGATCGAAAGACCAGTCAATGCCACCCGCAGGCGATTGCCCGGCGGCTCGTTCATCTGGCCGTAAACCAACGCGACCTTGTCTAGGACGTTGGAGTCCTTCATCTCGTGATAGAAGTCGTTGCCTTCACGCGTACGCTCACCCACGCCGGCGAACACCGAGTAGCCGCTATGCTCGATTGCGATGTTGCGGATCAACTCCATCATATTGACGGTCTTGCCGACGCCCGCACCACCAAACAGACCCACCTTGCCGCCCTTGGCGAACGGACACATCAGGTCGATAACCTTGATGCCGGTTTCCAGCAGTTCGTTGGCCGCGGCTTGTTCTTCGTACGACGGCGCGGGCTGGTGGATGACACGGTAGTGCTCAGCGTTTACCGGACCCGCTTCGTCGATCGGGTTGCCCAGCACGTCCATGATGCGGCCCAAAGTTTCCTTGCCGACCGGCACCTTGATGCCTTCACCGGTGTTTCGGGCGATCAATCCACGCTTCAGACCATCGGTGGAGCCCAGTGCAATGGCGCGGACGATGCCGTCGCCCAATTGCTGTTGGACTTCCAGTGTGATGGCGGTGCCATCCACCTTCAGTGCGTCATACACGCGCGGCACGGCGTCACGCGAAAACTCCACGTCGACGACGGCACCAATGATCTGTACAACTTTACCCTGGCTCATTTCAGGATCCTCTTGATTTCAATTGCGTTCGGCAGCGCCGGAGGGCGCCAGCCACGGAGGGTTAAACAGCGGCAGCGCCACCCACGATCTCGGAAATTTCCTGAGTGATCGCGGCCTGTCGTGCTTTGTTGTAAATCAGGTTCAAGGTGCCAATAAGCTTGGTGGCGTTGTCCGATGCCGATTTCATCGCGACCATGCGCGCTGCCTGCTCGGAAGCAATGTTCTCCAATACCGCCTGATACACCAACGACTCCACGTAGCGCGTCAATACGTCGTTCAGCACGCTAGGCGCAGAGGGTTCGTAGATGTAATCCCAATCGTGCTTGGTTTCCAGCGTCTCACTCGGCGGCAGCGGCAGGACAGCGTCGATGGTGGCTTTCTGAACCATGGTGTTGATGAAATCGTTGTAGGCCACGTTGACGCGATCCAGCGTGCCAACTTCGTAGGCATCCAACATCACGCGGATGACCCCGATCAGTTGCTCCAACTGAGGCTTCTCCCCCATATGGGTGACCGACGCCACCATGTTGACCTTGAGGCGGCGAAAGAACGTGTTGGCCTTCTGGCCCACCGCCACGATATCAACTTCGACGCCTTGGTCTTGCCACTTGCGGATATCACCAAGCAGCTTGCGAAACAGGTTTGAATTCAACCCACCACATAGACCGCGATCGGTGGAGATCACGATATAGCCGACCCGGCGAACATCCGTGCGCTGCACCATGTAGGGATGTACGTAATCGGTATTGGCCTTGGCGATATGACCAATGACCTGACGCATCAGGCGCGCGTAGGGACGCGATGCCTTCATCCGATCCTGCGCCTTACGGATTTTGGAAGCCGAAACCATTTCCAATGCACGCGTCACCTTGCGGGTGTTCTGCACCGACTTGATCTTCGACTTGATTTCGCGACCGCCTGCCATGTGTTTGCTCGCTTTGCTTGCTGCGCGGAGTGACTTTCTTCATCTCACCTCATTCGCAGCAGTGCATCGACCGCTGCGAAACCTGAGCGTCAAGAACTCACCATGTTCCGGTTGACTTGAACTCCGCAATGCCCTTTTTGAAGGCCGCCTCGATGTCTTTGTCCCAATTGCCGGAATCGGTAACCTGCGTCATCAGCGCCCCCTGAGTGTTGGCGAAGTGTGCATGCAAACCTGCCTCGAAGGCGCCAATTTGAGTCAGCGGCAAATCGTCCATATATCCGTTATCCACGGCATAGAGTGACAAGGCCATGTCCGCGATCGACAGCGGGGCGTATTGCTTCTGTTTCATCAACTCAGTAACGCGCTGACCGCGCTCCAGCTGCTTACGAGTGGTCTCGTCAAGATCTGAGGCGAACTGCGCGAAGGCGGCCAATTCGCGAAACTGCGCGAGCGACAGACGAATACCGCCGCCCAGCTTCTTGATGATCTTGGTCTGCGCCGCACCACCGACACGCGAAACCGAAATACCGGCATTGACCGCAGGACGAATACCCGCATTGAACAGGTCAGTCTCAAGGAAGATCTGGCCATCGGTGATCGAAATCACGTTGGTCGGCACGAAGGCTGAGACGTCGCCAGCCTGGGTTTCGATGATCGGCAGCGCCGTCAGCGAACCGGTCTTGCCCTTGACGCGGCCGTTGGTGTGCTTCTCGACATATTCCTCGTTGACGCGCGCGGCACGCTCCAGAAGGCGCGAATGAAGATAGAACACGTCGCCGGGATAGGCTTCACGACCCGGCGGTCGGCGCAACAACAACGACACCTGACGATAGGCTACCGCCTGCTTCGACAAGTCGTCATAGATGATCAGGGCATCTTCGCCGTTGTCACGGAAGTACTCACCCATGGAACAACCCGAATACGGCGCAATGAACTGCATCGCGGCCGATTCCGACGCGGTTGCTGCGACCACGATGGTGTGGGCAAGTGCCCCATACTCTTCCAACTTACGCACGACGTTGGCGACGGAAGATGCCTTCTGTCCAATGGCAACGTAAATGCACTTAACGCCCGTGCCTTTCTGATTGATGATGGCGTCGATGGCCAAGGCAGTTTTGCCGGTCTGGCGATCACCAATGATCAATTCGCGCTGACCGCGACCCACCGGAATCATCGCGTCCACAGACTTGTAGCCGGTCTGAACCGGCTGATCAACCGACTTTCGCCAGATCACGCCGGGCGCCACTTTTTCAATCGGCGCGCTTTCGGTCGTATTGAGCGGACCCTTGCCGTCGATAGGATGACCAAGCGCATTGACTACGCGGCCCAACAGTGCCTCACCGACCGGAACTTCGAGAATTCGGCCTGTGGTCTTGACCACATCACCTTCGCGCAGGTGTTCGTAATCGCCCAGTACCACGGCACCGACCGAGTCGCGCTCCAAATTGAGTGCCAAGGCATAGGTGTCTTCCGGCAATTCGATCATTTCGCCGGCCATAACATCGGCCAAGCCATGGATGCGCACGATACCGTCAGCCACCGACGTGATGGAACCTTCATTGCGCGCCTCGGCGGCGAGCTTGACCTTCTCGATACGGCCTTTGATCAGTTCGCTGATTTCAGAGGGGTTGAGTTGACTCTGCATGGGAATTTCCCTGAGATTTGAATTCGTGAAATGGGCCGTACCATCTGCGCGGTTCACTGGCGCACTCTGTAAAGAGCGACTGCCCGAATGCCACTGCGCGCTTCAGGTACGCGTGCGCCATCGGGTTTGCGGCCCGATGGTCGGCACGTCCTTGCGCCTGGAAGGCTGCGCCTCCCTTGGTTCATCTGTGCACGCTCAGTGTGAGAGCGCGCGCTCCATCCGCTGCAACTTGCCGCGCACCGAGCCATCGATCACCAGATCGCCGGCATCGATGATCGCGCCTCCGATCAACTCTGCATCAACCTGCTGCTGCATCACCACTTCCGTACCAAACCGGCGTCGCAATGCATCCAAAAGGGCAGCACTATCCGCCGCATCCATGGCAGTAGCAGAAGTGACCGTTACGCGAACCGTCCGTTCCGCTTCGGCACGCAAACCTTCGAACTGTGCCGCGATTTCCGGCAACAGCGCAAGCGACGGTTGTCGGCCAGGACGACCAGAAACTGCAACTGATCCTCACTGCAACCGGGTGCTGCGAGCACGCCAACCAATTCGTCTGCCGCAAGTCGCGGATGACCAATCAACGGGGCGACACGAGCATCCAGCGATGCCGCCGAACTGAACTGTAAGGACTGCGACCAACTGGCCAAAGCCGAAGCCTTGGAGGCAAGTGCGAAGGCCGCACGTGCGTAGGGACGAGCCAAAGTGGCGACATTGCTCATGCTCAGATCTCTGCCGCCAGATCAGCCAACAGGGCCTTGTGTGCATTGCCATCGATTTCGCGACGCAGCACTTTCTCGGCGCCCGAGACAGCCAACGCGGAAATGCGCAAGCGCAATTCTTCGCGTGCCCGATGTGCGGCGGCGGCGATTTCTGCCTGAGCAGCAGCGCGCTGACGCTCTGCCTCGGAGACAGCATCTTCCTTGGCCTTGTCAACGATCTGATTGGCACGCGCATGTGCCTGCTCAATGATCTCGTTAGCCTTGCCACGCGCTTCCTTCACCAAGTCGTTGATGCGCGACTCCGCCTGGGCGAGATCCTTGTGGCTGCGCTCGGCCGCGGCCAAGCCTTCAGCAATTTTTTTCTGCCGCTCTTCAATGGCCGTCGTCAACGGCGGCCAGATAAACTTCATCGTAAACCAAATGAGTATCGCGAACGACAACATCTGGCCGAAGAAGGTCATGTTGATATCCATGACAACTCCCGTGTCTTGTGCATGAGGTGGGCAGCGCAATAGCTACCCACCGGCATCACGATCCTTTCGGATCGTGCAAGCCTTTGATTAGGCCAGCTTCGACAGCAGCGGGTTAGCGACGCCGAAGAACAGCGCGACCGCCAGACCGATAATGAAAGCGGCGTCAATCAGGCCAGCCAACAGAAACATGCGTCCCTGCAGCATCGGAACCAGTTCCGGCTGGCGAGCCGCAGACTCAAGGAACTTGGAACCCATGATGGCGATACCAAGGCAGGCGCCAAGCGCACCGAGGCCGATGATGATGCCAATGGCGATGGCGGTGAGGCCCTGAACCTGAGCGATGAATTCCATGGTGAATCTCCTGCAACGTTTTGAAGGGTGAAATGAAACTGGGGAAAGTGCATTGCCGCGTGCCGCGAAACAGGACCTCAATGCCCCTCACGCGCGCCAGCGATGTAAACCACCGTCAGCACCATGAAGATGAAGGCCTGCAACAAAATAATGAGAATGTGGAAAATCCCCCAAGCTGCGTTGAACAAGACGCCTGGTGCAAAGGTGACAGCGCTACCGAGCAAGCCTGCGATCAGCATGAAAACCAGCTCGCCACCGTACATGTTGCCGAAAAGTCGCATGGCCAGCGAGATTGGCTTCACCAGCCACTCAATGACGTTCATGATCAAATTGACCGGCGCGAGCACCACGGCCATACCACCGTGCGCATGGAAGGGGGCGGTCAACAGTTCTTTGCCGAACCCAAACCCGCCCTTGGCGGCAAGCGCATGCCCGATAAGAATAAAAAACACGGTTACCGACAAGCCCAACGTGGTGTTCAAATCAGCGGTCGGCACCACGCGCATGTAGAAATGGTGTGCGGCATCTTCACCCGCCACCACCGAAACCAACCAGCCGGGCAAATCCAGCGGCAGCAGGTCCATGGTGTTCATGAAGACGATCCACATGAAGATCGTCAGCGCCAGAGGCGCAACGGAACGACGATCCCCATGAAAACTGTCTTTCACTTGGGTGTCGATGAACTCGACGACCATCTCGATGAATGCCTGCATTTTGCCCGGCACCCCGGTCGTCGCGCGGCGCGCGACTGACCAGAACCAGAACAGAAAGACCAGCCCCAACGCCAAGCTGACCGCCCAGCTATCCCAATTGAACATCCCCAACTTGCCATCGACCAGGCCGGTATCGATCTGACCATGGTGCAAGTGATGGGTGATGTACTCGTTCAGACCACCCGAGCCGGACTCCGCTTCCACACTCATCTAGGACACCGTCACGATTTAAGACCAATTAAGAATGGATAGGAGATCAGGCCGGCGCACAGCCCTGCCAGTACAGGCAAGGGCGGCAGCTCGAGGCGGGCGAATGCGATATACATCGCCACACCGATCAACACCCACTTGATAAGCAATGCACTTGCCAGGCGTACCAGAACCGATCCGGCCGCTTGAACACCCCCGGCAGTTGCCCGCCATGCCATGACGGCCGTTCCGGCGGCAATTGCCAACCCTCCAAAAAGGGCACCAACTGCCGACTGACCACCTTGCATCAGGAAAACCACTGCAACCAAAACAGCGACTAGCGCCTGCATTGCAGCCAGTCGATATCCAGAGCGGCGGCCGGCTTCCACAGCATTCATTGACACAGGACCGGTCGATTTTTGGGGTGCTAGGCGCACAAAGCGCCCTCAAAAGCCTGCGAAGTATAGCCAGCAGGCTCGACACGTCGCAACTTGATCCCATAGGAGACTTTGGTCGCGAGGCAGCCCTCGCATCCAAGTGCGTTGGGCTCGCGAGGCTTTCATCACCAGCCAGGCAGCAGCACTTGCACCATCAGACCGCCGCCTTCGCGGTTGCGAAGGCGGATTTCGCCGCCATGCGCCTCGACGATTTCGCGCGTCAAGGCCAAGCCAAGACCGGTGCCACTGCGCTTGGTCGAATAAAACGGCAGCAGTGCTTGCGCAAGAACGCTATCCGACATCCCCGAGCCACGATCACAGACTTCAAGTCGCCAGCGCTGCCCCTCGCGCTGCAAATGCAGCGCGACGGCGTCTGGCGCTGTGCCAGATTCGTGTGCGTTGCGCAGCAGATTCAGCAACGCCTGTTCCATCTGCGCTGGATCGACGCGCGCCTCACCGTCGGCAGGGCACTCGCAATGGAACAACACCTCGGCCTGGATGCGGCGCAACAGCTCCGACCAGCGCGTCTTCTGCAGGCGAGGCGCAGGGAGTCTAGCGAACCGTGCATAGCCCTGAATGAAACCGTCGAGATGCCGCGCACGTTCTTCTATTGTCTCCAGCACTATGTCCAAACGGTCAACCTGCCCCCTGCGCAGCAGTTCCGCACCGGAATGCGCCAGCGAGGCAATCGGCGCCAACGAATTGTTGATCTCGTGGCTAATGACGCGAATCACCTTTTTCCAGGCCTGAACCTCTGCACGGCGCAACTCTGCGGTCAGTTGCCGCATCAAGACCAAACGATGTACCCGACCATTCAGACGAAACTCGCGCTGCAAGACCTGCCATGCCAACTCGTCATCGCCCTCCGATAGCGTGCAAACGCCATCCTGTCGGGCCTCCAACAATTCGCGCAGCGCCAACGGCAGTGCAGGCAGCAAAGTCGCCAGGGAACCCCCTTCCAGGCGGCGACCCGCATTCAACTGCGCGCGTGCTGCCAGATTGGCATAGACCACGTAACCTGCCGGATCCAGCAACAGCATCGACACCGGGGTGTGCTGGACCATGGTGTCGAGCAGCAACTCGCGCTGCACGAGATGCAGACGCTGCTCACGCAGCTCCCGACCCAGAGCATTGTGAGCCTCCACCAGCTCGCCGAGCTCACCATCCTCCGTACGCGCAATACCGACACTGAAGTCGCCATCGCGATAGCTGAGAACCAAGCCCTCGAGCGCGCGAAACAGGGCACGCCATGGCCGTAGAAAGACACGTCCCAGCAGCAGGGCACCGAGCAGACTCAACACTGCCACCAATCCGATCGCCTGCGGCCAGTCCAGCACCCGCACCAAACCGGCAAACAGGCCTGCGCCCGAGAGACCGGCCAGCCACACCACCAGCACCAGACGCCGCTCCGCCGTATTGCCAAAGACTTCACGCCATTTCACACGCTGTTTCATTGGCGGGCGATGCCGAAGCGCTCCATGCGCCGGTACAAAGCCTGCCGACTGAGCCCCAAGGCGCTCGCAGCCTGTGACAGCACGCCGCTGGAACGCGAAATGGCGGCCTCAATGGCGGCGCGATCGGGCTCATTGTCGAGCGTCGGATGGACGCGCACGACGTGTCGATCAGGCAACCCCAGCGCAGTGCGAGGAATCTCCACATCGGTTGTCAACAAACGCGCCCGCAACATCACGTTTTTTAACTCACGTACATTCCCCGGCCAGTCATGACCCAGCAACGCGTCACACGCCTCTGCAGAAAGCCTGCGTTCGCCGGCCAGAAAATACTCGGCCAAGGGAAGGATGTCATCGCTGCGCTCAACCAGCGGCGGCACCCTCAACTCGATCACATTCAGGCGGTAATAGAGATCTTCCCGAAACTGACCAGCGCGAATCATCGCTGGCAGATCGGCATTCGTCGCGGAGATCACCCGTACCCTGACTTGACGCTCACGATTGCTGCCAAGCCGCTCAAATCGACCTGTCTCCAAGACGCGCAGCAGTTTCATTTGCCCCGACGGGGGCAAGTTTCCGATCTCATCCAGAAATAGCGTTCCGCCATCGGCCGCTTCAAACTTGCCTTCACGCGACTTGCTTGCCCCGGTGTAGGCCCCCGCTTCGGCACCAAACAATTCGGCTTCGATGAGCTCGCCCGGAATCGCGCCACAATTGAGGGTAACGAAGGGACCCTTGGCGACGGCCGAATTGGCTTGCAGGATTTCCGCGAACTTCTCTTTGCCCGCGCCATTCGGCCCGGTAATCAGCACCGACACATCCGACTTGGCGACTTGCGCAGCCAACCGCAACACACCCTCAGTGGCACGGTCGGCCCAAATCAGCCCGCGACTATCCAGATCAACCAAAAGCGCATCGCGCGACCGCCTGCGCTGCCCACGCTCACGTGCCAGTACCCGATTGGCATCACCGAGTTCCAGCAGGTTTTTAACCGAAGCCAACAGTCGCTGATCATCCCAAGGCTTGGCGAGATAGTCCGCCGCGCCGGCCTTGACCAGACTGACCGCCGTGTCCAGATGCGTCCAAGCCGTCAACAGAATCACCGGCAAGTCAGGGTGCTCGGCGCGAATCGCCCGAAACAGCTCCTCGCCTTCCGCCCCGGATGTCGTATCCGCGCTGAAATTCATATCCTGAATCACCAGATCGACTGCGCGCGACTGCAGCACTGCCAACCCTTCCTGCGGCGAGGCCGCATGCACGGCATCAAGTTCGTTGAGCGACAGCGATAACGCCAAAGCGGTCGCTACAGCCGGATTGTCATCAATGATCAGTACCGTCGGCATGAGGACATTCTCACACGCTGCGTGTGGCGACGGCGGGTGTAATCCGCGCCGCACGCCAAGCCGGCCCGAATGCGGCAAGCAAACCCAGCAACCACAGAAGGACGGCACCGATGACAAGCTGCATCAGCGGTAAACGAGCCGCATCGATGGTCTGAATCAGCCACTGATTGAGGAGCACGGCCAGCCCAATGCCGAGAGCGATGCCGATCGTGGTGACCATGAAGTTCTCCACCAGAAAGTAGCGCAGGATATCGACGCGACGTGCCCCGATGGCGCGTCGAACGCCGATCTGCTTGCGGCGCTGATTGACCCACAAGGACGCCATGCCGACGATCCCTGAAGCTGTCACCAGCAGCAGCAATCCCATCACCGACAGCAACAACCACGCCAGGGCGCGATCCGCACGGTAGCGATTGGCCCGTGCCTGCGCCAGCGTCGTCGTGCCCAATTCAACGCGCCCATCCATGGCGGCTGCCATCACACGCTGCAGCTCAGCCAGGACGCGTCCCTGCTGTCCAGGCTCGGTGCGCACCACCAACGCCGAACTGGGCACCAACTGCCGCATCGGGACGATCATGCTCGACTCACCGCGATCCTGAAGTTGTGCCCAAGGGGACTGCAATCGCTCCACGATCCCGACCACCTCGAACTGCGAATCTCCCAGAAACGCGGTCTTTCCCACGTACGAGGTCTCATCCGGGAAAAGTTGTTCCGCGAGGGCGCGCGCGAGAATGGCGTGCTTTGGCTCGATGTTGGCAATCGACGGCTCGACGTCCTGCACCTCTTCCGGTCGAAAATCCCTGCCCTCCACCAATTCCAGCCCCAGCGCGTCGACCAGGCTCTCTGACGTGAAGTAGAACGCGGTATTGAAGGTTTCTTCTCTGGCACCTCCTTCATGGCGCGAAACACCCAAGTTCCAGCCCGATTGGGTCAGTGGCGCCATGTTGGCGGTGGCAACGCTACGCACACCCGGAATCGCCCGGATCAGTTCGAGATCGCGATCCAGCATGGCGGGAATATCGACACCCTCGCGAAACGCGTACCAACGCGTGAAAAAGACGTTTCCCTCATCGGCCCCCGTGGGCCGTGCGGCGATTGCCAAACGATCCTGCACGATATAGCTGGCATTACTGAGAATGGCCAAGGTCAAAGCCACCTGCAAAGCGACCAGAATGGCGCCGGTCTTGCTGCGCAACAGCGCCGACAGAATGGGACGGAGTTCCATACTCACCTCACTGCGTCTTCAGTTGGATGGCGGGAAGGGTCTGACACGCGCGCCAGGTCGGCAGCAATCCAGCCAGCACAGCGGCCAAGATGGCGACGCCAAGCGTCACCAGAAGCATCGTGGAATCCATTCGCGCGACGGCGGCGACTTCCGCCGATTGCCGAGCGATCAATGCGAGACCACCAAACGTCAGGCCCACACCCAATACGCCACCGGCGAGTCCAATCACACCAGCTTGAATCAGGTATTGCTGGAACAATTGGCGGCGGGTGGCACCCAGCGCCCGTCGCACGCCGATCTCGCCCGCATGCCCGCTGAATTTGGCCAACAACAAGCCGACAGTGTTGACGATGCAAACCAACAAGAAACCGGCGGCGAGCAGTGTCTGCAGAATCGTGTCATCACCCAAAACCCGCTGTACCCGCATCCACTCAGTAACGTTCAACAGACGCGATCGTTCGCCGACCGGCAGGCGACCCAGCGTTTTCTGAGTCTCGACATACGCCGCCAATCGACTGCGGTAGGCCTCGCGATCCGCCATGCCGGCCAACTCAACCCAGTACTGCATGAACACGCATTCGGAATTCAGCAGCCCAGTGAAGCCTGGCTCCGGACCGTCGCCAGAGCAGTTGACGTTGCCATTGGGGTCCAACTCGTTGGCCAACGCGTTGTGCAGCGGAACAAACACATCATCGGTCTCGCTGAACCGGTTCGGGCCGCCGACCAACCAGTAATACTTCGGCATCGGCTGCCAATCCGCCAGGACGCCCACGATGGTGCGGTCCCGACCCATGACACGCAGCGTCTTTCCGGTCGGATCGGCATCGCCGTAAAGCCGATGCGCGAAGGCATCCGAAAGCACAACTTCGTCAGCACCTTGCGCGTCGGATTCGGCAGACCACGCATTGCCGAAGCGAAACGGCACCTCGAACATCGCAAAAAAATCGCGATTGACGGCCATGCCGCTCACGAGGCTGTTACTGCCATCGGCGAATTCCGTCACACCGCCAACCGCGTACATGGCGCTGCGACGCAGGCCATCGCCTGCATTCAGAAGCTCTTTCGCATCGAGCCAAGACACATGATCCGATGGCTCCTCGCCGACCTCGGTATCGGCCGGATAGTTGTCCACCTGCACCACGAAGAGTCGATCACTTTTGTGTGGAATCGGATCGCCAGACATTGCCCTCAGCACCGTCAGCGTGGACATGGAGGCTGCCACGCCAATGGCGAGCGTCAGGATCATCAGCGCGGTCAGAAAGGGATTGCGGCGCAGACTGCGCAGACCAAGTTTGAAGTAGTAAGCAAGCATGCGAATTCCTCAGCCTGATACCGCGGCGTCGGGTAGCGACGAGATATGCAGCGCATGACCCAAGGCGCCACGCTCCAAATCGCTGACCATGCCATCGACAATATGCACGTTGCGCTGGGCGCGGGCCGCCAATTCAGGATCGTGGGTGACCATGATGATCGTGGTGCCCTCGGCATTGATCTGCTCCAGCAACTCCATCACGCCGCGCGCCATCTGCGAATCCAGATTGCCGGTGGGCTCGTCGGCGAGCAGCATGCGCGGCGAGCCCGCCAACGCTCGCGCAATCGCCACACGTTGTTGCTGGCCACCCGACAGCTCGGCAGGATAGTGACGCTGACGCGCCGCAAGGCCGACTTTGCCCAGAGCATCCTCAATCCGCCGTCGACGCTCGGCGGCCGGATAGCCGCGATAGCGCAAAGGGACGTCCACGTTATCGAACAGATTGAGATCCGGAATCAAGTTGAAGCCCTGAAAAATGAAACCCAGCTTCTCATTGCGCAGACGTGAGCGCTGGTTGTCACTCAATCCGCGCACGCTGACACCGTCGAGCAGGTAGTCGCCCTCGCTGAACTCCTCCAGCAAGCCGGCAATATTGAGAAATGTCGTCTTGCCCGAGCCAGATGGACCAGTCACCGCGACAAACTCGCCTTCCTGGACGTCGATATCGAAGCCACGCAATGCGTGGGTCTCGATCATGTGGGTACGGTAAATCTTGCTGAGTTGGCGCATCGAAAGCATGTTCAAGCCTCGCCTTGAGTGAGAGAGAATCGCGTGATCAGCGCAGTCGCACGCGCTCGGCATCGGAAAACAGATCGGTGCCGGCGATCACCACACGATCGCCCGCCTGCAGACCCTGCAACACCTCCACGGCCGTCGTGCTGCTGACGCCGAGTTGGATGGTTTGTCGGGTCGCGATGTCGTCGCGCACGACCCAAGCGACCCGCCCACCATCGGCTTCGATGAATGGGCCACGCGCGAGCAGCAGCACGTTGTCGCGTGTTTCAAACTGCAGGCGTCCGTTGACGCGCTGGTTCTGCCGCAGCCCGCTGGGTGCTGCTGCGTCGAAGTCGACGCGAACGCGAACGCGGTTCTCGATCACCTCGGGTGAGATGGCAACCACATGCATTGCCGCCTCTGCACTGCCGAACTGAACCTGCACCGGCATGCCGATTCCAATATCGTCGGCGTAGCTCTGTGCGACCTCCAACTCCACCTGCAAACGACTGAGATCCACCACCGTGACCAGTGGCGCATTGATCGCCACCACAGCGCGATCAATCACTGCCACAGTGCCGACCATGCCATCCACGGGCGAGACCACGCTGAGTTCTTCCACGCGACGTTGCAGATTGGCCACCAAGAGACGTTGACGCTCCAACGCCTGCACATGGGTCGCCAGATCAAAACGCACGCTTTGTGATTCCAGCGCGGCCTCTGCCTGGGCATGCTCGCGTCGAATCTCGGCGGTGCGCGCCGCATCACGAGCGCGCAGTACGTCAATCTCGGAGATCGCGCCCAGCGCGTAGCCACGCTCGCTGCGCTGCAAGTCACGCTGCGCTCCGAGCAAGGTCACTTCCGCTTCATCCTGCGTCTTTCGCGCACTCAGACGCGCCTTGTCGGCCACAATCCGCTGTCGTCCGACTTCCGCGTCCAAACTCGCCAGGGTGGCAGACTCGCGCGCCAGCTCATTGGACAACTCAGGTGAATCCACCACCAACAACACGTCGCCACGTTTCACCGCAGCACCGGCTTGTACTTGCAAAGATACTGTTCCCGCCGAGGATGCATACAGGGTCGGGCTGACCGCCGCGACCAATCGACCCTCGACGGCCGCATCACGAATCAAGGTACCGCGCGTGACCTCGGCGATGCGTAGCCGTTGCATGTCCACACTGCGATCCGCCGCACTCCAGCGCAGTACCGCCCAGACAGCGACCAGCAAAACCAGACCCAGTGCCACCCACCATGGCGCGCGCGCCAACATGCGCTGCCGAATGCCACCGGCGGGCATGAGCTTGTCTTGCGCTGACGTATCTCGAATCATGGAAGCGGCTCAAGGGAGATTTACGGTTGTTCTTGCACCCAATGTGCCAACTCTTGTTTTTTCTATTTATCAGCATGTTATCGACTAAACGACCACATCCAACCCTCCCCGGATAGCCCGACGGACGTCCGCGCCCAGCATCGGACAGCGCGAATCGTCACGCACCAATTGCGATGCGCAGCGTTACCAGTTCGCTGGCATCATTGCGTATTGAAATCCTCGCCTCGGCAAGATCATCAGGAAGCCCGCAGACTCCATGCCGCGAACTGCCACGTCATTCCGCCAACGTCTCCGTGACGGACTCCGTGCGGGCTTGCTCGCAGTCCTCGTGTTGTGCACGGCGTCGGTCCATGCGCTCGATCCGCGCTTGCCGCTGGGTCAGTTTGTGCTGGAGAAGTGGGGCGCAGACGATGGCTTGCCGCAAAACTCCGTCAATGCGTTTGCGCATGCCGCCGATGGCTTCCTCTGGATTGCCACCTACGAAGGCTTGGCGCAATTCGATGGATTGCGCATCCATCCGGCTACCGAATCCATCACGCAACAGACCGGATCGGCCCTGGTGCGACTTTGGCAGGGCAGCGATGACAGTCTTTGGGTTGCCTCCGTGGACCGTGGCCTGACCCGCTTGAAGGATGGCCAGTTTACCCACTGGAATACCGCCTCCGGACTTCCCAGCGATACCGTCATGATGGTGCGTGGGCGCACCGATAGCGACATCTGGGTTGGCACACAAACCGGACTGGCGCGCATCGTCGATGACCAGGTTGTGCTGGTCAATGGCATTCCTGCCACCGCCATCCGTGACGTGTACTTCGACGCCGAGCAGCGCGTCTGGGTGTTGACACGTTCGAGCGGCCTGTTCGTGATCGATGCCGACGGCGTAGCGCCGGTCGCACTGCAGGGCGACAACACGCCCATCGGCGGCAGCATCACTGGCCATGCCGACGGTGGGGTATGGGTTGCCACCATGCGTGGCTTACACCATATCGATTCCCGTGGTCGCTGGCAGCGTCGCTTGGGTATCGAAGACGGCCTCGCTGGCGAGGTCATCAACAAACTGTTGCTGGATCGCCAAGGCGCGCTTTGGATTGGCTATGAAGGCAAGGGACTGCAACGCCTGTATGCGGGCAAGTTGGACAGCTTGCCCAGCGATGGCTTGCCAAACAACTTTGTTTCCACCTTGTTCGAGGACCGCTTCGGGAACGTGTGGATCGGAACCAATTTGGGCTTGGCACGTTTGCGCGAAAGCCTGTTTATCAATTTTGGCGAAGCCGAAGGCATGCCCGGCGACTATGCGCGGGTGATCGCTGCTGCCCCGGACGGGAGTCTGTGGGCAGGTGTCGATGGTGGCGGCCTGGTGCAATTCAGCCAGGATCGAATTGCCAAGATTTACTCGCCTGCCAACGGCCTGCTGGGAGACAGTGTTCGCGCGCTGGCCTTTGACGCCCAAGGTGGTCTCTGGATCGGCAACTACACCGTCGGCTTGCAACATCTGGTTGATGGCGCGTTTCGCAACATCACACCCGCAGATGGCTTGCCCAGCACGCTGATACGTGCAATCCAGCCTGATCGCGAAGGTGTTCTATGGCTTGGCACCGAAGACCGCGGCTTGATTCGTTACGATGGCCTTCAGTTCGAGCGGATCGATTGGGAAGATGGCAGCGCCTCGGTGGAAGCACGAAGCTTGCTGCTGACTCGTGACGGTCGCTTGTGGACAGGCACCTACGAACGTGGCGTCGGCGTGTTTGATCCAGCAACGCGGCGCCTTCAGCGCATCGCAGCGATCCCCCCTACGCAGCGTGTATTGACGTTGTTCGAGGATCGCGAGCGGCGCATCTGGGTGGGTGGACAAGCGGGTCTGGGGCTCTATTTGCAGGGTCAGTTTCGCAACCTCGCCAATCAAGGTGCGGCCTTCCAGCGTGCCGTGTTCTACATCAACGACGATGCCGAGGGTGGACTCTGGTTTACCGGCAACTTGGGACTGAGCCACGTCTCTGCAGAGGCGCTAGCGGCGTGGATTGCCGACCCGGCGCAACCGCTTGCGGCGACCCGGTTGGATCGTCTGGATGGCTTACGCAGCAGCCAACTCAATGGGACTAGTCAACCTGCTGGCGCGCGCGATGCCGAGGGGCGCTTGTGGCTGCCCAGTGCACGCGGCGTTGCGGTGCTTCGTGATGACAGCACGATCCTCGCCGAGCGACCGCCGAGCGTGCAGTTGGAAGCGGTGTTGATCGATGGCATCGTCACCCCGCTCGCGCCGCGTGCCGCGATTACCCTGCCGCCCACCGGTGGGCGGATCGAATTTCGCTTCAGCGGCGTGAATTCCTTGCTGCCACGCGCTCCGCTGTACCAGACCCGCATGGAGGGGCTCGATAGCGACTGGAGCGCTCCGGAGTCGCGCCAAAGCGTGACCTACGGGGCACTAAACGCGGGCGACTATGTGTTTCGGGTTCGCAGCGTCGCCCCAGGCGGCACCGTCAGCACCGAGATTCGTGTGCCAGTCCAAGTCTTGCCGATGCTCTGGGATCAACCGTGGGTGCGTGTGCTGGCTATCCTGTTGACGCTGATCGGCATATACGCATTTGCACAATGGCGCTGGCTGCGCTTGCGGGCAATCAATCGTCGACTTGAAGCTGAAGTGGACGCGCGAACGCGCGAACTTCGCAGTAACAACGTCCAGCTTGAAGAAGCGCTGGTGCAGGTTCAGGAACTCAGCCGCACCGATACGCTGACTGGGCTGGGAAACCGACGCTTCCTGCAAGATGAAATCCATGCCGAGATGGCGCTGACCTTGCGCGTCCAGCATGAGCAATTGGCGCTTGCCGAGCATGCGCGCGAAGGTTTGGTTTTTCTGCTGCTGGATCTCGACCACTTCAAGCGCATCAACGACGAGCACGGCCATGCAGCCGGCGATAGATGGTTGGCAGCGGTCGCCGATACGATTCGCCAAACCACCCGAAGCGCCGATCACCGGATCCGTTGGGGCGGCGAAGAGTTCCTTGTCATGTTGCGTTTGACGCGCGCCGACGATGCGATGGCGCAAGCCGATCGCTTGCTGCAGGCAATTCGTGGGCTCCGCGTTGCGATTGATGACCAGACCCGGCTGCAAGGTACCGCATCGATCGGCATTGCAAGCTGGCCGATCGGCACAGGCGACCGAGTGGATTGGGAAGCGGCCTTGCAACTTGCCGATGCGGCGCTTTATCAAGCCAAGCACATTGGTCGGGATCAAGCCTGCATGCTGACCTATGCGCCACGGCCCGTTCGACTTCACGACCTGCAAGATGCGCTTCGCCATCCCGCGCAGGCCATTGCAGACGGGCGCTTTCAGCTGACTCAACGCGGCGGCGAAACGCCTTTGCCATCGCCACCGCTCTCATAGGGCAACGCCTGAGCAAAGCAGCGTCGCCGCCTGATCAAAAGACCGAACTCCCGCCGATAGCCCCCGTCGCCACTGGGCGCGGCTTTGCCCTAATCGTGTGATAGCCTGCCGACCGAACCACAGAGGGCCTCACATGTCACCCATCCGATCCATCCTCGGGCTGACGCTCGCGCTTGCGTCCTTTTCCTCCGCGGCATGCGGTCCGGTAGGCAATCTGGTGGAAAACTGCAGCTTCGATGTCGACCTCGCCGGTTACACCGCGCAAGAAGGCGGTGACGTGATTCAGCACGAAGCCAGCGCTGGCAATCTTGCCGCTGGTGCCATGCGGGTGACTGACACGGATGCCGATAGCGGCTCCCAAGCCGAAGCGGAATCCTGCATCAACTTGGGCACAGAGCGCGGCTACCGTTTGTCCGCGAGCTTTCGCGCTGTTTCGGCTGATACCTGCCTGTTGGGCTGGGACGAGTATCTGGGTACAGACTGCACCCAGCCCAACGGCATGTTCGTTGCGTCTGCGGCAGCCGCCGTCAACAACAAGGCGTTCACCACACTGACCACGCATCAGAGTGCAGGCAGCCTGGTGTACTCGGTGGAACTCGTGATCCTTTGTGATGGGACGGCAGGACAAACCGAATACCTGGTTGATGATGTCCATCTCGTGCCAGAGCTGCTGTTCCGCAACGGCTTCGAAGGCTAGGAGCCTGTCAGGCTTTCGACAAAGAAAGCAAAAATCCGCCTCAGCGAGGCCAGTTTTTTTCTGGGCCCACATGTCGATCGTGGCTCAATGGGTCAAAAAGCGTCGGAAATAACCAGCTCAAGGCCCGGTTAGCCGCCCGAACAAGTCAAGCGCAACCCGCGGCGAGGACACACGCTGAGCGTCGACCCGCGGCAGGCTGGCCTAACTGCTTTTTTCGCCGCTTGACTCAGTCGGTCATGGCATCCGCGCCAATCGAACCTTTCAGTTTGCGATAGCGGGCGCGCACGGTCTCATATTCATTTTGCAAGCTGGTGCGTTCTTTCTCACGCATTTCCATATAGGCACGTTGCTCGGCGACCTGAGTGCGCGCTGCCGTGATTGAATCATTGACGGTGGCGGGAACAGGTTTGCCTTCGCGCTCCAAGCGCGCCGCGTGCGCCAGCAAGTCGGTCAAGCTTTTTTCCTGACTGGCAATCCCCACCTTGGCCGCTTCGACAGACTGATCAAGCAAATCGAAACGCTCCTTGTAGGCCCGCTCCAGGTCGCCTTCCGTCGCATACGAGGAGGTCAGCACCGAATCCATCTTGTCCTGTTCGGCTTGGCGTGCCGCTGCTTCGGCAGCGCGGTCGGCGTCCTCCGCCTTGCGCTTGCGCTCCTCTTCGGTCAGCGCACGATCCACTCGATTGACCGTCATACCCTGCGAATTGAGCTCATCACGGGCTGATTGCATGGCCTCCGGCGGCAGGGTGTCGGTGTAGTGGACATTGCCTTCCCTGTCGACCCAGCGATACAGCTTCTGGGCCAACGCAGCATCACTGGCGAACCACAACAGGGGCATCAAGAAAACAGCCAACTTGCGCATGAACAACCTCACGTTCCGTCAATGCGGACAGATTTACACAGCCACCCCAAACCGGGCCTGATACGCCAGCAGCGCCGATTGATGCGTTTGCATGGCCGAACTCTCGCCAGTATAGGCAAGCAAGTCGTTGAGCCCTGCGACGGCGATCACGGGCAGGCCCAGTTCGGCGCTGACCTCTTGCGCTGCCGAACGTTCCCCCTGACCACGCTCCTGACGATCCAATGCAATCAGCACGCCACAAGGTTCGCCGCCACCTTCTCGAATGATTTCGATGGACTCGCGCACCGCCGT
Source organism: Lysobacterales bacterium (assembly GCA_016718605.1). Lineage (GTDB taxonomy): Bacteria > Pseudomonadota > Gammaproteobacteria > Xanthomonadales > Xanthomonadaceae > Aquimonas. The sequence continues at coordinate 1,267,943 of JADKCY010000002.1, forward strand.
ACCTGCTGTAATGACGTCATCCACGATCAGCACGCGACCGTGCAATGGTGCACCTATCAACCTACCGCCTTCGCCATGCTGTTTAGCCTCCTTTCGATTGAAGGCCAACGGCACATCACGTCCGCTTGCGGCCAACGCCACGGCAACGGCTGTGGCCAACGGAATCCCTTTATAGGCGGGGCCAAAAAGCATGTCGAAGTGCAGACCGGCAGCACTTAGGGCTTCGACATAGCACGCGCCAAGAGCACGCAGCGCAGCGCCGGAATCAAAGCGTCCCGCATTGAAAAAATAAGGACTGATGCGCCCCGACTTGAGGGTGAACTCGCCAAAACGAAGCACCTGACAGCGCAGCGCAAGATCGAAGAAACGGCGTTGATAGTCCTGCATGGCTTGACCATGAATCGTCGCAAAGGCCGCTATCATCCCAGTATCTGCCGTTCGCGACCATCCATGCGGTCGCTCAGGAACCGTCTCTCCCATGCGAATTCTCAGCTTCAACGCCAATGGCCTGCGCTCTGCCGCGCAGAAGGGGTTCTTCGACTGGTTTGCACAACAGGACGCGGACGTGCTCTGCGTGCAGGAAACCAAGGCCCAGGCCGAGCAACTGGCGGATCCTGCGCTGCGCCCGAGCAACTACAAAATTGCCTTCCGTGATGCCACCACCAAGAAGGGCTACAGCGGCGTCGGCATCTATAGCCGCCGTGCACCCGACGCGGTATTGACCGAACTCGGCTGGGCCGAGTTCGACGACGAGGGTCGCTACATCGAAATGCGCTTCGGGAAACTCAGCGTGGTCTCGCTGTACTTGCCCTCGGGCTCCTCGGGCGATGAACGTCAGCAATTCAAATTCCGCTGCATGGACTGGTTTGCGCCGATCCTGCAGAAGTGGATCGACAGTGACCGCGACTACGTGATCTGCGGCGACTGGAACATCGTGCATACCCGCCTGGACATCAAGAACTGGACTTCCAACCAGAAGAACTCCGGCTGCCTGCCCGAAGAGCGCGCTTGGCTCGATCATCTTTTCCAGCAACAGGGCTGGGTCGACAGCTATCGCCATTTGCGACCGGCGGGCGAGGACTACACCTGGTGGAGCCAACGCGGCGCGGCACGCGCCAAAAACGTGGGTTGGCGCATCGACTACCAGGTGGTAAGCCCGCGTCTGCGGGATCGATTGCGCGGCTGCGCCATTCATGCCGAACCAAAATTTTCCGACCATGCGCCTTACACGGTGGACTATGCCGCAGGCATCGGGGAATGAACTTGCCTTGGCGCGATCGCTTGCCCGCAGGTCTGCGCGCCTACACCGAGCGTGAACCGCTGGCAGCACTGCTGCTGGGCATGTCCTCCGGGTTTCCCTACGCCATGATCGGCGCAACCCTGACCACACGTCTGGCGCAGGATGGCATCGACAAGCGCAGCGTGACCGCCTTTTCGCTGGCGTTTCTGGTCTACAACCTCAAATTCCTGTGGGCGCCCTTGATCGATAGCGGGCGATTGCCCGGCATATCGCATCTGGGGCAACGGCTGTCCTGGTTATGCGTGACGGCGGCCATGGTCGTACTTGCGCTCAGTGCACTGGCCTTCGGCGATCCGCGCACCGAATTGGGCTGGGTCGCGATGGCGGCGGTCGCGGTGGGTGTTGCCGGCGCCAGTTTCGATATCGTCATCGACGCCTTCCGCATCGAGTCACTGCGTAGCGACCAACTCGGTATCGGCTCCGGCATGTCGCAGTATGGCTGGCGAATTGGATCGGTGGCCGCCGGTTCGCTCGCTCTGCTGGTCGCGATGCACAGCAGTTGGACGGTGTCGTATCTGCTCTGTGCAGTGTTCGTCCTGCCTGCACTGGTTGCCGGTTTCTGGTTGGGTGAGCCGACCCGGCGGCGTCCCGCGCTGCCGGTGCGTGGCATGAGTGCGCTGTGGTCATCCATCAGCGGGCCGATTCGCGAGTTTTTTCAGCGCCATGGTGCCTGGCTGGTGCTGCTGTTCGTCTTGCTGCACAAAATTGGCGACACCCTCGCCAACCTCACGCTACGCCTGCTCTTGAACGACCTCGGTTTCAGCAACGAGGAAATCGCCACCTGGGACGTCGGACTTGGATTCTTCGCCTACCTGGCCGGCATCTTCCTCGGTGGCGTGCTTTACAGCACTGTCGGCATGAAGCGCTCAGTGTTGCTGGCGCTAATCCTGATGGCGGTTTCCAATCTGAGCTTCGCCTGGCTCGCAGCCAACGGACATTCCAATGCCTTGCTGGCGTTCACCATCGGCTTCGAGAACATCGCCAGCGGCGTTGGCGGCGTGGTGGTCGTGGCGTATCTGTCGGCACTTTGCAATCTGGCGTTTACCGCCACCCAGTTTGCCCTGCTGTCGGCGGCTGCCAGCGTGGTCGGGCGACTGATCACCGGCACCACGGCGGGGCAGATGATCGAGTCCTTTGGCTATGTGAACTTCTATTTGTTCACCACCGTCATCGCCCTGCCAGGCCTGCTGCTCTACCTGTATCTATTGCGCAGCGGCGCAGTAGAACTGTCACTGGGACACCACCGGACGACCAGCACGTCCTCCGATGGAGCACCCCATCGGCTCGGCGGCTAGACCAACATTCAGCCACGCAGATGAACAAAGGTGTAAAAGGACGCACGGCCTGAAATGCAGTCCATCCCCGCATGCCCGACTTTCTGCTCAAAGACATCGATTCCGAGGTGGCCGAGCGCATCAAGCGCATCTCGCGCGAGCGCGGCTGGCCAATTAACGATGTGTTTCACCACTTGATCAAGCAAGCGCTGGGCATGGAGCCGCCGCCACCACCCTTGCCCGGTGACATCGCCAAACTCGGCGGCACCTGGGAGGACGAGGAATCCCGCGCCTTCAAGGCTGCGTTGGACGCCTTCAAGCAATTACCGAATGATCGGTTTTGAACTGGAATAGACACCGCCAAGGGCGCGTCACCGACTCCGCGCATCGGCAGCAACCCTCATCGACCCAGCCGCGAGGTTTCTCCGGACGTCGCGTCACTCCTGACGTTCCCACGCAAAGACCTATTGAGTCCGCCTGGCAGCCTCGCTCAACGGCCAACTGACCCTTACCGCAAAACCCTGTCCAGTCGAAGGTCGCGCAAATTGCAGCCGCCCGCCCAGCACGTCAACGATCCGCCTCACCATCGCCAGTCCCAAACCGGAGCCGGACTGCGAGCTGTCCGCACGGAAGAACCGATCCCCGGCCCTGGCGATTGCCTCCGGCGACATGCCATCGCCATCATCACGCACCACAAATACAACCTCCCCCCCCTCGGTGGTGAGATCGACCCACAGTGTGCGCTTTGCATGGCGCAAACCATTGTCGATCAGGTTGCGCATCAGCACACCGAGCATGTCGATGTCGATGCGATCCTGAACATGCTGGGCACTGACATGCCACTGAATCGAACCGCTGTGACGAGCGGATTCCAGATCGGCCAGTACGGCGTGCAGCACCGCTTCCAGCGACTGCATCGGCAACGCATCGCGTTGCATGATCGATGGTCCCGTCGTCTGCGCATCCAGTCTGGCCAGCGCCAGCACCCCATCAACCAGACGGGTACTGCGATCCACCCCGGCGATCAGCGCGGTCAGTGCCTCCGCACGTTCCTGCTCGTCCCGCGCACGCAACGCCACCTGTGCCTGCGCACGCAAGGCCGCCAGCGGAGTCCGCAACTCGTGCGCAGCATCGGCGGTCAATGTGCGCTCCAGCAACAATGCGCGTTGCACGCGGTCCACCAAACCGCTCACTGCAGTAGCCACCGGCATCAACTCGCTTGGCAAACCGTGCGGTGAAACCGAATGAAGTGCTTCCAGTGGCAGGGCGTCCAGCGCTTCGGAATATCGAATGACCGGGCGCGTCACACGTCGCACGGCAATAAAGACCGCCGGTGCCAGCAGCAAAAGCAGGAGAGCCCCAGGCACCACTAGTCGCAGTGCGCTGGCGCGCGCCAATCGCTCTCGAACCGCCATGGGCTGTGCCACATCGACCCACAGCCGATGCTTGGTGCTGTGCAGGGTGTAAACCCGGTAGGTCTCCCCGTCGACGGTGGACAAGCTGAGCCCGGTGGATTCGCCTCCGAGTCTGATGCGCGGGCTTTGCGGCGAACGGAAAAGAAGTTGCCCATGCGCGCCGCGAACCTGGAAATACAGTCGCTCCACATGGTCGTGATCAATCGCATCCAGGGCAGAGGCACTGTCCTCCGGATCAGACAGCTCCCTGATCTCATGCGCAACGATGGCCGTCAACGCGTGACCACTCTCGATCAATGCGGCATCGAACACATGTTCGCTTTCGGCGACCGCGATTCGATATACCCAAAAACTGCCAAGCAGGCTGCTGGTCAGGCTCAGCAAGCACACCAGAACGACCAATCGATGGCGCAGGGACCATGTCCGCGTGGTGGTACCGATGGTTGACTTCATGCAGAACCCTTGGCCGCCACGACGCGATAACCAAGACCGCGCGCTGTCTGGATCAGTTCGTTGCCGAGCTTTTTGCGTAATTGGTGAATGAACACATCGATGGCATTGCTCTCCAGCGCGTGATCCCAGTCATACATGGCTTCAGTGAGCTGTGCGCGGGAAAAGTACATGCCCGGACGTCGGGCCAGCACCGCCAGCACGGCGTACTCACGAGCGGTCAGATCGATGACCTTGCCGCGCCGCAATACCTGCCTTGTGGAAACATGGACGCTCACCTCACTGGCCAGCTCAACCACCAGTGTCTGCCCGAGGCGCCGCCTGTCCAACGCCCTCAGGCGCGCATTCAGCTCATCCAGATCGACTGGCTTGACCATGTAGTCGTCGGCACCCGCGTCCAGTCCTGCCACACGCTCACTGACGCGGTCACGTGCGGTGGCGATCAGCACAGGCGTGCGATGGCTGCGCGCACGCGCGGCACGCAGCACATCCAGCCCGGCTCCGTCCGGCAATCCAAGATCGAGCACGACCGCGTCATAGACCAGCAACTCCGGTGATGGCACGACCCAGGCCAATTCTGCCTCGGCTCGCGTCCGTACCCAGTCAACCGCATGACCATCCTGACGCAGTCCGGCACACATGGCCGCGCCAAGCATGGCGTCATCCTCAATCAGCAACAGCCTCATCAACATACCCCGGACGATCAATCGGCACAGGCATTCAAGACAGCAGCGATGCGCCAGCACGAATCCCCGGCAGCGGAATCCAGCCGATCAAGATGGCCAGCACCACCGCCAACAGTATGACCCCCACCCACACCCGCTGCTGCGCGCCGGTCGGGCCATCCGCGCGTTTGAAGCCATGCAGCATGCCGCCGATCAAGCTTTCGCGATGCAGCACGCTGCTCAAGACCACCGCAGTCACATGGACGCCAACCAACCACAGGGTCAGCGTCGCCAGCACTTCATGCACTTCCGCAACCGCTTCCGGCACGTCCAGCGAGAAGGCGATCCAACCGCTGACGGCGGTGGCCAGGGTCAACACCATGAGTGCCAGCACCGCCCACGCACCCGCTGGATTGTGGCCAACATAGTGCTCCGGCTGGCGCCGCAGGATCGCCCGGAAGTAGCCAAGCACGCGCGCTGGCGCAAAGGTCCAGGTCGCGAATCGGGCGTGCCCGGAACCGAACGCGCCCCAGAACACGCGAAAGCACACCAGCACGATCACGGTTACCCCGAGCAGCGCATGACTCAAACGCCAACGCTCCGACTCGCTGATCCACCAGGCACCCAGAAAAGACGCCGCAAGCAACCAGTGGAACAGACGTGTGGGAAGGTCCCAGACCAGGAACTTGCGGCTCATGGTTTCGGCATCCGCGGGATTTTTCCGTGCCCGAAGCGTCCTTCATCGGCTTTCGCGTGGCACGCATCGCATGCGGCGCGGCTGGGAATTCGCGGATTGTTCCAGCGCCGTTCGGAGATTTCGTCGTGCTGGCGCAGCCACCAGGACATCTCGGTGATCCGCAACGGCGCAGGGTCCGGGTCTTTCGCACGGGGTGTGCGTGCGTTGTCGACCAGATAGGTGCTGAGTTCACCCAGCGTCGGTTCGGACAGACTTGCATCGCTGCCGAAATGCTCAGGCAGCGACGTCATCAGGCGCTGCCACGAGGAGGCAGGCAGAAAACGTGGCGCATACGGAACATGGCAATCACCACATTCGCTGACGTACAGCGGCAGAAGGGGTTCACGCTGACGCCGCTTTGCGGCGGCCCGTTGCTCGCTGGGCGATGTACTCGCGTTCATGGTCGTGTCGGCAGCCAGCGCCGGGTGCTGCGCAGAGAACCAGGTCATCGCCACAACCGATCCCAGCGCCACCAGAACAAGTGAGGCGCTCGCAAAACACGTGATCAAACGACTGTTCATACGGACTCCTATCGTGTCGGCTGCAGCAGGAACGCAATCACGTCGGCCTTTTCGGCGGCCGTGCATTCACGCCCGACCACGTCTCCGCAGTTGCGGCGAAACCACTTGTCGGTCTTCGTGGTATCGGTGAACCGGGATGGCGTCGACAACGGCGACAGTGCGTCGATGGCCTTGCCGGTCGTGATGTGCTCGCCGGCTTCGCGTGGATCCTCGGTATGGCAGGAACTGCAGCTCCAGTCCTCGCCCTGTGCAGTGCGGAAGAAGCGTGCGCCACGATCAGGGTCGGCGTTGAATGCCACTTGTGTTTCGCGCGCCAGGACCAGCTGAGTCTCCATATACGAACGGGCATCCGCAGCTATCCCGACCCGCGCGAACACCACCAGCACCAACGCGACAACGGACAGACGTCCCATGGAAGAGCTCCTGCAAGAATAGGGAGCCCATCTTGGCGGCGATGGATTAGGCGAACGTTAGGGTGAAGTGGCGGTGACTGAATCGTCAGCAAATGGCAGCCGCCAGTCGCCACGAGCGCTGACCGCTTGGGACCAGACGACCTTCATCAACGCGCATCCGCGAGTTCCACCGGGTTGGTAAACCGCGCCACAGGTTCCGCGGCGACCGGACATTTTCCGGAAACACCTGACTGCGGTGTCACGCGGGCTCGGCTTCGGATACGCCGACGAGTTGAGCGGCCTGACCCAAGGCTCCCAGCGCATCCGCCAGCGTCGGGTGCCGCTGTGGCATTCGGCGTGCAAGTGCCGCCAGCGAGTGACACTGCTCACTCCAATGCAGCAACTCCATGCGGCCGTCGACGTGCTCGACGAGCCCGGTGCAGTGCTCCACCCAATCGCCATCGTTGAGGTAGGCCACGCCGTCCATCTCGCGGATGGCACCAAAGTGGATATGCCCACAGATGTGTCCATCCACCTGTGCCTCGCGCGCATGCAGCGCGACGCGTTGCTCGTATTGGCGGATGTAGTGCATGGCTTTGCCGATGCGGGATTTGGTGAGTATCGCGAGCGGCAGATAGGGCAGCTTCACACGGCGTCGCAGGCGATTGAGATTCCGATTCAGCCAGCACAGCAGGCCATGCGCTGCATTGCCAAGGCGCAGCAGCCATTGTTTGCCCACCTGTTCGTGATCGAATTCGTCGCCATGACTGACGTGGTAGCGTCGTCCGTCGGCCGCTTCGTGAATGACGCTCAGGCGCACCGGGATGCCGCCAATCGACTGTCCGCACAGGTTGCGCAAGGCAGCGTCATGGTTGCCCGGAATATAGGTCACGTTAACCCCGTCGCGGCGCATCTGCAGTATCTGCTCCAACACCGCGCTGTGGCTAGGCGGCCAATACACGCGCTTTGCCAAGGCCTCCAGATCGACGATATCGCCGACCAGATACAAGCGCTCGCAACGCACGGTTTGCAGGAAGTGCAACAAATATCCCGCCTGGCAATCTGCAGTGCCGAGATGCACATCGGAGACAAACACCGAACGAACCCGCATGCCCCACCTCATGCCATCCCGTTTGCAGGAGCATGCGACGGTTTCCCGACATCGCTGTTGCACTGCGATGGCGTTGCTGTGACACCTGTCTTTTCGCACAGGACTTGCAGCACCGGCTACGGCATTCTCGCCAGCCCTCTTTCAACAGGACGTTGAATGTCTGTTCCAGCCGACGAAGTTCTCCGTTCCGACTATCGCCCGCCTGCCTGGACGATTCCGCATGTTCGCCTGGATTTCCAGTTGGAAGCCGAGCGAACTCTGGTTCGCGCCGAATTTCGATTGCAACCCGATCCGCTTCAGGCGCGGCAAGCACTGGTGCTGGATGGTGAAGATCTTGAACTGCTGGAGATCGCCATTGATGGTCAGGCGCTCAGCGATGACCAGTACAGCCACGTACAAGGCAAACTGCATCTGCCCGGTGTCGAGAAGGCCTGCACGCTGCAAACAACGGTGGCGATCCGACCCAGTGCAAATTCTGCGCTGGAAGGTCTTTACACCAGCGGCGATCTGCTTCTGACGCAGTGTGAGGCGGAGGGCTTCCGACGCATCACGTTCTTTATTGACCGACCGGATGTACTGAGTATTTTCGACGTCAGTCTGCAGGCCGATGCCGAGCGCTATCCGGTGCTGTTGGCGAATGGCAATCCGGTCAGCCATGAAACACTGGCCGACGGACAGCAGCGCGCGCAATGGCACGACCCCTTCCCCAAGCCCAGCTATTTGTTTGCAATTGCCGCGGGACGCATGGATCACGTCAGCGCTCCGTTCATCACCGCAGAAGATCGCCCGGTAACCGTCAACATCTGGTGCGAACCTGGGTTCGCCCAACGCTGCGAATTTGCCTTGGCTGCCGCGTTGCGCGCAATGCGCTGGGACGAACAGCGTTTCGGGCGTTGCTACGATCTGGAGGTATTCAACATCGTCGCGGCGCAGGATTTCACCATGGGCGCGATGGAGAACAAAGGGCTCAACATTTTCAACGCGCGCTACATCCTCGCCGATATCGACAGCGCCACCGATGCCGATTTCGAGGCCGTGGAGTCGGTCATCGGGCACGAGTATTTCCACAACTGGAGCGGCAATCGCGTCACCGTGCGCGACTGGTTTCAGCTCTCGCTGAAAGAAGGCTTGACGGTCTTTCGTGATCAGGAGTTCACCTCCGATCTGCACTCACGCGCCGTCAAGCGAATCGATGATGTGCGGATGTTGCGCGCGCGCCAGTTTCCCGAGGACGCTGGCGCCTTTGCCCATCCTGTGCGCCCTGAGCGCTATCGTGAAATCAACAATTTCTACACGGCCACGGTCTACGAAAAAGGGGCAGAAGTGGTTCGGATGCTGCATACCTTGCTCGGCGAGGCGCTGTTCCGGGCTGGCTGCGATCTGTACTTCGAACGTCATGATGGGCAGGCCGCCAGCGTCGATGCCTTTCTCAATGCACTGCGCGAGGTCAGTGGTCGCGATCTGCTGCAGTTCGAGCGCTGGTACACCCAGAGCGGCACGCCCACCGTTCGCATTCGCGACCATTTTGACGCGACAAGTCAGACCTATACCTTGACGATCCAGCAGCACACGCCTGCAACCACGGACCAAGCCGAGAAGTTGGCCCTGCACCTGCCGCTGGCGTTTGCCCTGTATGACGACAACGACCAGCCTCTGGCAACGTCTCCGCGCGGTGACGTGTTGCATCGTCCCGGCCTGATCGAATTGCGCGCCGACGAACACATCGTGCGTTTCGAAGGCATTCGCGACCGACCGCTGGCGAGTTTCCTGCAGGGATTGTCCGCCCCTGCTCGCCTCGATTTCGACTACAGCGCTGCCGAGTTGGGGCGACTCATCCGCATCGAACGCGACCCGCTTTGCCGGTGGGATGCGACGCAACAACTCGCGACTCGGGTCATCCTCCATGGCCGCAGCGAGGACACCCGGATGTTGATCGATGCCTTCGGCGTCCTCTTGCAGGATCGTGCGATGGACCCGGCGTTTGTCGCGCTTTGCATGGCACTGCCTGACCCAGGCATGTTGATCGACAGTGCCGAACACGTGGATATCGACCATCTGCTGGCATCTCGCGAACAACTGCTGGATCAACTTGCCGTCGCGCATCACACTCTGCTGACACAACGCTTCGGCGAACTCGACGCCCAGCAACCAGAGGCGCTGGATGCTGGGGCCATTGCAGCACGCCGTCTGAAGGGCGCTTGCCTGGTCTGGCTGGCTCGGGTCGAACTGGACGGCGCACGCGCAACATCGCTCTACGCGCGTTCCCACACCCTTACCGACCGCTTGTCCGCCCTGACCGCACTGGTTCACAACAATGCCCCATCGGCCGGCGACGTGTTGGAGCATTTCGCCACGCATGTCGAAGCCGATCTGCTGCTCACCGACAAATGGCTCGGTGTCGTCGCCACACGACCGCATGTGGATGCCGTCGAGCATGTGCAGGCCTTGCTGGCCGGGCCGCACTGGATGCCGCGCAATCCGAATCGTGTGCGCGCCATTCTGGGCAACTTCTCACGCAACAATTTTGCTGGCCTGCACCGTCGCGATGGCGTCGGCTACGCGCTGCTCTGCGGGCGGATTCCCGAACTCGATGCGATCAACCCGCAGGTGGCAGCGCGCCAGATTGGCGCGCTGGAATACTGGCGCAAGCTGGATGATCATCGTCGCCATCTGATCGAAATCGAGCTGCGCCGCCTGCATGCGCTGCCCTTGTCCAACGACATGCAGGAAATGCTCGGGCGGCTGCTGGCCTGACTGAAGCCTGCGGATGCCACCCCAGAAAGCCCATCCGGAGCGCGATGCGGTCGCACCGCGCGGCAGATGTTCAATGACTATTCGAAACCATCGCCGAACAGCGTGGCATTGCCTCCCGCCACGCTGAGTGCGTCAAACCACTGGTCGAAGGTCATGCCTTCGAAGTCCCGAAAGCCATCCAGCCTCGCCAGTTCCAGGCTGGCCGCCGCCCGCAGCTCTGCGGATCCACTGCTTGACCATTGTTCGAACACCCCGCGTGCCTGCGCCAGCATGCGCGGCGTCAGCTGGTGTTGAAATCCGGCGCCATTCACGAACGCCTGCAGACCGGGAGCAAAGTCTGAGAGCGCTCGAATGCGCTGCGCCATCTGGGCAGGCTCGCGCAATGCGAGACTGGCGATTTCATCGCCATGGGTGGCCCACAACGCGAGGTAGTAGCGCCCCGCTGCCGTGGTCGTGAAGCGCTGGCGGAGCGCAGCAAACAGCGGCGAGTCCAACCGAGTCTGCCGCGTGAGCTCCGCACGACAGGACTGCAACGGCGCCTGACCTGGCACCTCATCGCCGGGACAACGACATACCACTGTGGAACCGAAGCGCTGGATCGGTGGCAGTGGCACAACGATCTCTTCCCCGCTGTCGTCCGCCTGACTGAGCTTGCGCGCCACGCTGATCGTGGCAATGCCACCGGCCTGCAACTCGAGCAAGAACACGCGATCTTCGGCAGCGGCGTCCACTTGCCCGGCGAAGCCGCTTGGCGGCGAGATGAAATCCGTGAAGCGTTGTGCACGCCATGGCTGCACGCTGGGCGAAAAGCCGACCCGACGTTGATCAAAGTAGAGATTGCTGCCGGTGATCTGGCCGCCGTCCTGATAGCGAAGTATCCGCGCCAGTTCCGCGCTGCCGTTCTTCAGGCTGATGTCCAGATTCCGCAGCACACCCGCCTGGGCCTGCGGGATGAACTCCTCTTCCACCAGTGTGTCGCGTCGGTGGAAGCGATAGAACACGCGGTCTCCGCCGCCCGCGATAGCGCGCAGAGAGTAGGCCAGTACCGGCTGACCATCGGCTGCGACCGTGAGCGCATGCTGCTCACCGACCCGATGCTGGTTCAATTGCAAATCCCAGTGGGTTTCCTGCAGCCCGCTTGGGCGCCGATGCAGTACTCGCAGGCTTTGCGTGCTGGCGTCAAAGGCACTGAAATACGCATCACCACTGACTCGCACTACCGCGAGTTTGACGCTACCGACAGCGTAGTTGCCCGACTCTTGCGTGGAACTGATCGCATCGCCTTCGACAATGCTCAGTCTGAGTGCGCTCGGCATGCCACCCATCGCTTCGACTCCCAGAAGGTGCACGCGACCGGCATCATCGACGTCCAAGCCGGTCAGCGTGATCGGGTCTGCGCCCGCCGTGATGGTTCGATGTTGCCAGACGCCGCCATCGACCCGTTGAACCAAGCGAAGATCCGTGCTGTCCTGCATCGAATAGGCAACAGCCAGTTGTCCGCCATTGATAGCCAGCAGCGCGCGCGCGGGCGAGTCCGAACCCGCGGGGCCACGTGGCACACTTTCAAACACGAACTGATGGCCTTGAGGATCCCACGTACCAAGGTCCAGGCGATCCTCCGCCGCCAACAAGAGAACCGGTGATCCATCCGGATGGACTGCTTGAGACAGGCCCAGCGTTGGCCCGAACACATCGGGTTGACTGTGGATCACCCATTGCCGGTTCTCATGCCATTGCAGATCGCCCCCGCTATGGCGATCAAAGGCGAGTCCCGAGCGGAAATAGGGCGGCCATCGGCGCAGGCCCCGCAGTGAACCCCCTACCCGCACTTCATCGAAAACCTGTCGCGACGCAAGCTCCAGCTTTCGCACCGCTCCGTTCTCGTAAAACAGCACCTCGCCTTGGGACGCGGCGCTCGGCGGCTCGTTGGCGAGCGCATTGCGATCCAACAGTCGAAGACTGCCCAGCGTGCCGGTGTAGAAGGCTGTCGTCGGTGCAGGAAATGCACCCGCACTACTTTGCAGGACATGCAACTGGTCCTGCCCATCCGACTGGCGTACGAATGCCACACTCAGATGGTCATCGAGCGGACTGGCACCCGAAAAATTCAAGGCCAAAAGCCCTGTAACGCCAGCGGCTTCCGGCGCGTCAATCTCCACCATTGCACCGGCAACGTCCTCCCAAAGGCGGATAATGCCAGCGGATTCATAGCCCAGTACGACCCGCCCCTGCGGACTGACCGCCAGCGCGGGCACGCTGGGCATCGCGCCTGCCGGCGATACATATTCCATGCGACTGAAGTTGCCAGCGTCACCGACCGCCACGCGTATCCGCTGGGTATCCGTATCCAGCCACGCGGCGTAGAGCACATCCTCGGGCGTTGCAACCAACTGCAGACCACTGACGCCACCGCTACTGGTCAGCACGATCATTTGTGGCGTACCCATTCCCGTGCGAATCACGCGCAGCGAATCGTCCTGCGTCCCTGGCGCGGCGCGGTCAAGGTACAAGACATTGAAGTGCTCCACCGGACCTGCTGACGTACTGAGGGCAACGGCCATCAATCCGCGACCATCAAGGCCCACGCCGCTGCGCGGCAGCGTGATCGTATTGAGCATCTGGTCGCGCCAGACCGTGCCATCGAAGTACAGATGCTTCAGCAACGCACCGCGAACGTCGTCACTGATGTTCGCGGACAGCTCAAACAGCGCGACATGACCATGGCCTGTCGCATCCAGATCAAAGTCAACGGCAGCATCGATTTCGCCATCGCGTGCAATAACCTGAACTTGGTCGACATCGCTGATTTCGGGCGCTTCCAGCGCCATCGCGATGCTGGCCAGTCCATACAGCGCACAGAACAGTAGCTTGTTCATGGGGATTCCTGACAACATCGACCGCACGCTTTGCGTGACGGTGGTGGTGAGTTTCGGCTGGCGCCACTAGGGCGTGCAGGCGCTTTGCAGATCGACGTACTGCTGCTCGCCGCCACGCAACTTGAAACGCACTGCGGCGCGATAGCTACGTGGCGTATTACTGCAACGCGGTGGGCGTGCGAGCACAGTGAGCACTTCGACTTGACCGGGCTGAAGGTTCATCGGTAGCGGAGGCGCATCACGAACTGCAAAAATGCGGGCGTCGGTTCCGACCAAATCAACCGACATCAACTCGCCAGCGATTTCTCCCACGTTGCTCAGCAACATACGTCGCTCGTAGCGCATTGGACCCGATTGACTGCGCGGAAACGACAGTGTGGGCGGCACGGCATCCAAGATCGGACCCGACAAGGCCTGCAGACGCAGCGGCAACTGAATCACGCTCAGTGCCGCTCCCGTCATCGTGCTTGCGCGGACTTGCAGCGTGGCGTTTCGCAGACCCAACGCTCGTGGCACGGCAGTCACCGACACCCGCGCGGTTTCGCCAACGGCCAGTACGCTTGGCAAAGTCCGCATTTGCTCGGCCATGACCATCCAGGGACGCCCGAGCAGCGGCACCGCTTCTTCCACCAGATGGGGATACTCGCGATGTCTCGCCGCAATGGCGGCGTGGACATAGTCGCCATCTGGCGCATCGCCGCGCAATAGCCCCTGCTGTACTTGAAAGGGATAGCCGTAGAGCTGGAAATCCGCCTCGCTCAGGCGCGGCTGGAAGAGTCCCGAAAGCTGCGACGTTTCATCTTGGATGCGCAGCATCGGCTGCTGAAAAAATGCCCCGCTGATGGCAATGCCCTGGCGCTGAGGATCGTTTGATGGCACCAGATCAATCGGCAACGGCAGGGCCTGCCCCTGTTCGGGCAACAGCACACTGAAGTCATCGGCCGCTGCACCCTGCACCCGGACATCCTGTAGCAGCAAAGGCTGGTCCCCGACATTGCGAAGCAGGGTTTCCATCCGCGCGGACAGTCCATTCACTTGCACCGGACCGAAGTCGAAGGCCGAATGATCGGCAAGCAGTGCGGCACCGCTGCGGGTTCTGGCGCGAAGATTGAATTCCAGAATCACCTCATCGCCCGCGGCCAACGCCGGTGTCCGCTCCAGCACCCAGCGCAACGGCGATGTCTGCGGATGACCAGGCTCAGGATCAAGAAACAGATGGTCGTAGGTAGGGGTCAGCTCGGGCGTTGTTGCGACACCATTGGCGTTGCGACAATGCGTGCGGTCGAGACTGAACAAGGCACCATCGGCTTGCGACTGTGCACGACATCGATACTGGCACTGACCATCATCGCCGAGCAGACACAGTTCCTGAGTCACCGAACGCATCAGCGGCATGCCCGCACGACGCAACTTCACCGTCGCCTGATCGATCCAAAGACTCGCGCTGAAATTCTCCTGCCAACGCGCGTGGCCTGCCGCATCGAAACGCACTGGACTGGCCCATTCCCATCGCTCCGTCACGGCGGCGCCACTACCGATGGTCTCTCGGCGCATCCGTCGGCGCAGGCTGCGCTGTTGATCCACCACCATCAGATTGGGTCCGAAATCGACCACGTGCTGTTGTACCAGTGCCGTGCTGAGCTGCAGGCTGCTGTCGCGTTGCGGCTGCCATCCCGCACGGGCCAGACACAAGGGCAGATATCCCTGCACGCTGACGGGCGCCACGGCATCCGTCAGATGACTGACGAATGCGGCTGTCCCGCTGCGAAGCGGTGCCGATTGACACTGACCATCAGGATTCGCTACGGCGTCCGCCAGAGTATTCTGGTGCCGCAATAACTGTGCGCCGTACATGTGCGCGCCTGGCGCGTCACAATGCATGCCCTCACTACCATCCGAACGCCGAACGGCCTCGCAGGCGAAGACCAGCGCCTCACCTGGCACCTGCGCAGCATCATCGCTGACCCTGAGCGCGCGATCACTGCGGCTGGCATAGAGCGTCTGCTGACCCTCTTCCAACTTGTCGAAGTTCAGCAACAGCGCATCGCGCCAGACCGGATTGGAATAGGTGCAAAGGCCAATACTACGGGCCTCCTCGCTGGCGGCGGGTTGGTCGTCCAATTGTGCGAACGTCCAGACTTCTTCCCAGTTCAGCTCCACCCGATCCCCAGCGCCGGTGCGTCCGTCGCGTCCGAGCCATAGGCAATCGCTTTGCATCAGATTGGCCGTACGACCATCGAGGCCAGTTGTCGACGCCACGGGGTAGAGCGGACTGACGAGTTGGTC
The DNA here is from genome assembly GCA_016718605.1 of Lysobacterales bacterium. Lineage (GTDB taxonomy): Bacteria > Pseudomonadota > Gammaproteobacteria > Xanthomonadales > Xanthomonadaceae > Aquimonas. The sequence goes on from JADKCY010000002.1 coordinate 1,283,723, forward strand.
ATCCCGCACACGAAATGGGCCAAAGCCCAACTCGGATACAGCTTGCTGCGCCGTATCCAGCGGCTGTCCATCCAAGCGTAGGCGTTCATTGAAATGAACGCGCTCGATGGTGAACTCGCGAGCTTGCATGCACGCAGCGGAAACGAGGACCACCAGAATCAGCAGGACGCGCGAAAGCTGTGGCATGGGTCTGTGCTCGAAACGGAATGCAGAAGCAGACGCGCGCCAGTCCGCGACTTTCTCACCGTTTGCGCCAACAACCTAGAACACCGAATTGTTGCGGGTCAGCAAATCGCTGACTTGTATCTGTCGCGAGGCTGTTTCAAGCTGCGCAGAGCGATGCGGTTCGTTTGCATTGCTACTCCCGTTTGGCGATCTGGTCGCGATCGCCCAGTTGTTCCGTTCAGAGGAGGTTGGATATGCGTTTTCCATTGAGTCAAATCCTGTTGAGCGTGATCTTTGTCATCGCGCCTTGCGTACAAGCACAATCAATCGATACCGCAACGCTCGCCCCCGCAGCCCAAGAGCGCGGCTTTGGCGGCTCCGGTGGGTGGAGCGGCGGCGGTGGGCGTGAAGAGTTCTTCGTTTGCGAAAGCGTTCGCGACCGCTATTCGGAATGCCGCAAGCCGGGTCGTGGCCCGGTCAGTCTTGATCGCCAGTTGTCCAGCACACGCTGCGTCGAAGGCCGCAATTGGGGCCAGAACCGTGACTCGGTCTGGGTTGACAATGGTTGCCGCGCCAGATTTTCCATCTCGACATGGGCAGCAGGCAGTCGTGAAGTGACCTGTGAGAGTCGCAAGGATCGCTATACACGCTGTGATTGGCCGCGTGGTTGGGGCTCGCCGGTGGTGTACCGCCAATTGTCGGACTCACGGTGCACATGGGGTTCGACGTGGGGCATGGAACGCGGTGACATCTGGGTGGATCGCGGCTGTCGCGCCATTTTCCGTCCGCGCTGATCGTCTGCCCCGTGGTCTTCAATTCGGGTGTCGCTGACAACGGCGATGCCCGAATGCAGTTTTGCCGAACGTCATCGATTCGCCCATCACCTATGCCCAAGTTCGCTCACATTCTCTGCGCGCTCTGCTACGTGCTGCCGTTCGTGCTCAACGCTCAGCCCATTGCCGATGGCGAGCACTCCCACGTCGATACCACGATGTCGCGTCCCACCGTGGCCGTCGTGCTCGGTGGTGGCGGTGCACGCGGCGCAGCTCACATTGGTGTGTTGCAGGTTTTGGAAGAACACCGAATACCGGTGGACCTGGTGACCGGCACCAGCATGGGTGCCTTGGTGGGCGGCCTTTACGCCGCAGGGCATCGCCCGGCGGACATGCAACACTTGCTGGCCGATATCGATTGGAAGCACATGTTCAAGGACTCGCCACCGCGCGAGACCCGACACATGCGGCGCAAACGCGAGGACATCGCCAATCTTGGCACCGCTGAACTGGGAGTCCGTGACGGCAAGATCGTAACCCCGCGGGGTGCGCTGCAAGGTCATCGCTTGTTGCTGTGGTTGAGGCGGCAAACCCTCGGCGTGCGCGATGTCGAGAACTTCGCTGAGCTACCGATCCCGTTTGCCTGCGTGGCAACGGATATCGTCAGCACCGAGAAAGCCGTATTGACGCAGGGTGATCTGGCAATGTCGATGCGCGCCAGCATGGCGGTTCCTGGCGTTTTTGCGCCGATTCGTGTCAACGGCCAGTTGATGGTTGATGGCGGGGTGGTCGACAACGTGCCCATCAGTGTGGCGCGTGATCTCGGCGCTGATCGCCTGATCGTTGTGGATGTTGGAGCCCCGCTGCTCACAGAAGAGCAATTGGGCTCGCCGATGGCCATTTCGCTGCAAATGGTATCCGCGCTGATGAAACGCGAGACCGATCGCTCATTGGCCACGTTAGGCAGCAATGACATCTTGATCCGCCCGGCGCTGGGCGAGTTTTCTTCGGCGGATTTCGACGGTAGCGCCAGCACCGTGGCAGTGGGACGCCAGGCTGCGCTGGACGCACTTCCCCAGTTGCTGCCTTTGGCACTGAATGAGACCGACTGGCAGGCGCATTTGGCAGCGCGTGGCATGCCTGATCACGCGGCGTTGCAAATAAATCGTGTGGTCGTGGATGACAGTCGCACCCGCTCCAGTCGGCACATCGCCCGCACGGTTAGCCGCATCGAGCCGGGTGCATTGAGCATTGATCAGCTGGAGGACGTGCTCGATCAAACGATGTCCGAAGGCGGCTATGAACGTGTCAATTACCACCTGCGCCGCATGGGTGACGAGTCAATCCTGAGCATTGAGCCTGTCGACAAAGGCTGGGGCCCCGGCTACCTGCGCTTTGGTTTTGCCTTGGGCGATGACTTTGCGGGTGGCAGTGCCTATCAGGCGACCGGTGATCTTCGTCTCACCGGCCTCGACGAGCGTGGTCGCGAGTGGCGCAATCGCGTCCAACTGGGCCAGCGCAGCGGCGTGCTGACCGAGCTGTATCAACCGATTGGAGACGATGGGCGATTCTATGCATTGGGCTCTGCCGATTACGAGGTCACTGAGCAGCCCTTCGAGGTACTGGATCAGAGCATTGCGCTTTTTTCCTCTCAGGTCAGCCGCGGCGGTGCCGAGATCGGTTTTTACCCCAATGATCACTGGCAACTCTCCACGGGCTTGCAGTTTGGCCGTCATCATCTGGATCGCCTGATTGGCAGCAGCGATATTGCGGAACACAACAGCTTCAGTTCAGGTGCGTGGACCTTCGGTGCAACCTATGACACCTTGGATGATGTCGGCTTTCCAACCCGCGGGTCGCGCTTCGATGCGGCCTTCCGCGCCTTCCGACCTGGGCTGGGGTCCGATGAGGAAGCCGACGTGGTGCGTTTGCGGTTCGATCGGCCGATCGACACGCGATTGGGAACCCTGTTGATCGGCGCTCAAGCGGATTGGGCATTGACCGGTCGCGATAGTGGCGAGGCGATCACGACGCTGGGTGGGTTTGGCCGCTTGACTGGCCTGCGAGAAAACGAGCGCGTCGGGACACGTTCGGTACTGGCCCGCGTACTGGGCTATCGCGGACTCAACGAAGTGCGGCTGGCCAGCGTTCCGCTGTACGCGGGTTTCAGTCTGGAAGCCGGTCAAAACTGGCTGAGCTTCGAGTCTGCACAAGTCGGCGATCTCGACTACTCCGCCAGTGTGTTTTTTGCAGTGCGAAGCCCCTTGGGACCGCTGTATCTCGGCTACGGCCGATCCACTTCCGGGGACAGTTCGGCCTTTTTGCGAATAGGCACCTTGATCGACGATCTGCGTCGCTAGCGGCAGTTACTGGCGGGACCTGCCATTCACGGCCGCGGCTTGGCATGATTGGCGAAAACAGCGACGTTCAGCAGCGATGTGCGTAACCTCATCAATGCGAGGGTGACGTGCGTGTGCGTCTTGCCTGAGCCAAACGCTCACGGCAGCCGCATGCGAAAGCAGGCGCCAGGTGCATTGCTCAGGTGGATCTCGCCGATTTGCTGACCACGTCGGTGCGCCTTCGCCACACTGGCAGCCAACTTCAGGCCCAGACCAGAACTGACGCCTCCCCGCGACTGCAGGACACCACCTGAGGCGCGCAAAACCTCGTGTGGATATCCCGCGCCATCGTCGCGAACCTCAAAGCAAACGCCCCGACCCCACGCCGACGCCGACAGCACAACGCGACTGCGCGCTGCACGGCAGGCGTTATGCACGACATCGCCCAGCACCAGCGTTACCAGCGGTCGGTCGACAAACACCATGCGCGGCTCACCGGATGCAGCGGAGCCCGGGGCCTCGCAGTCCACCTGAAGTTGCGGGAACAAGCTGCCGTACTCGCTGGCGATGTCTTCTAGCAAAGCGTCGGCATCAGTCGCATCCAGGCTGAGCGCCAAGCCTGCAGACGCATCGCGTCCAAGCAGTAAGGCGCTCGACAAGCGTTGCGCACAACGCAGAGTAATGCTCTGTTCGACTTGGCAATCACCACGCGCCTCCAAGCGCCACAGCAGCTCGCCCAGCTGGTTCTTGACCCCATGCACAGTGGCAGTCAGCAACGTGTCAGAGGACTCGCTCATACCGACTCCGATTTGCGTAAGCGCGACAACAAAACGTCAATCTGCTGCAATTTGGGATGCTCGGGTGATTGCTGCGCAACCGCGCCGCGATAGCGCAGGCAGGCCCGCAACAACTCGTTATCCTGACCACGCGTCAGCATCTGTTTGGCGATCACCAATGCCGCATTGCTGACGATCAGGATGTTGTTTGGCAATCGATCCGCCGCATTGCTCAGCAGCGAGATCGCCGCTTCCAGTTCTCCGCGTTCGGCCTTTGCAACACCCTCGTTGTTGAGCAGGATGACCTGACGTTGATTGGTTTCGATCAGGGCGTCGCTGTGCTGATCCGATTTTCCCGCAGCACGCAATACGGCACGGGCTTGCCCATGCACACGGGTGTCCTCGGGTGCGTTCTGGACCGCGTGCGCAAGTATCTGCTCACCGGCCTGCTCATGTCCGGTGAGATAGCAGGCTTCCGCCAAGGCCATTGCGGTATCGCCCGGCAGGACATGGCGTGCACGTTCAATCAGTGACCCCATCAGCGCTTCCGCCTTGGCGCGCTCGCCACTGCCGCGCAAGGCAATCACTTCGTGCGCGCCGAGCAGTAGGCTGCTGGATTCGTCGCGAAATTCGCGCTTGGCCTGCACGAGCGGCGCCAACGCTTGTGTGGCTTTGTTCTGACGAATCAGGGCCTGCGACAAGCGTGCGTAGTCTGCCGCTTCACGTACTGGTGAAAATCGATGCCGCTGCAATGCATCGCCAAGCACCATCTCCGCGACTTCGGGTCGACCGGCTTGCAGAGCCAGGTCACCCAACTGGCGCACTCTCGCCATGGTGCCGGGTGCGACAGCCTGTGCCCGCTCCATCACGGCCAATGCACCGCCAACATCGCCGGCGCGCTGTTTGAGCCGACTCAGTAGTTCATAGCTCGCCATGTGCTCGGGCGCTTCCGCGAGATTTTCCTGCAGCATCGTGCTGGCTTGCTCGACATCACCACGCAGTTCCAGAGCGCGCGCCAAGCCATGCCGCGCCCAAGGCAAGGCACGGGTCTCGACAATTTGGCGATAGAGCGCTTCGGCCTGCTCTGCGCGACCCAACTTCAGCAGGGCACTGCCCTTGATCTTGAGCGCTTCAAAGCTGTGGCGACCCGAGTTCGCCAGCACCTCGTCACACGCCCGGATGACCGCCTGCCAATCCTTGCGATCAGTCGCCGCGCTGATGGCGCGCAGTTCGTCCTGCTTGTCGAGCATGCGTTGCAGCCGCGCATTGAATTGCGCTGCGGTAAATGGCTTGAGGAAGTAGTCATCCGGGGCACATTCGGCCACTTGCACGACGCGCTGATAACCCTGCTCAGCGGTGATCATGATGAACAGCGTATTGCGACTGATCAGATCCTGCGTGCGCAGATACTCAAGAAATTGCTGACCATCGGTGTTTTCACCGAGATAGTAGTCACACAGGATGATATCGAAGGATTCAGCCTTGAGCGCCTCCAGCGCCTGACGGATATTCGGCACCGTCAGCAAACGCGCGCAACCCGTGCCGGTGAACGTCTGTTGCATCTGCGAACGCATGGCATCGGAGTCATCGATGACCAGCACGCGCTTGCCTTGCAGGTGCCCCAGGCTCATACGCGTGCACTCGCGCAGCGATTCAACACCTCAGCGCACGGGGGGCGACGCACGGCAATTCGGGAACGGCTTGGATACATGGCGTCGAGGAAGGAAGCGATATCGCGTCCTCCCCTGCAATATTGGCACCAGACGCCCGTCAAGCGGCCAACACGTCGCCTTCAGAACGTCAGGCGCAGCGCTGGAAACAAACCCAGCAGACCCGCCACGATCAGATAGATCGCCACGGTGACCGCCAACAGCTTGGGACGCAACAGAATCAGGATGCCCGCCAGTAGCGCGAGCAAAGGTTGCAAGGACAGATGCATGGGAACCTCCTGGAGTTCGATGACGTTCGAAAGTCAGTTCAACTGCGCATGCCGGTTCCACGCTCCAAAAGACGCAATGCAAACAGCCCAAGGACCACGGCTGCCATCAGCATCACCGCATAGGACCAGACCAGCGAGATGCCCTCGCTGGATAGCAAGCCGTAACGAAACGCGCTGACCATGTAGACGATCGGGTTGGCCAAGGTCAGGGTCTGCGCCCACTGCGGCAACTGATCCACCGAATAGAACACGCCGCCAAGGTAAGTCAGCGGGGTCAGCACAAAGGTCGGAATAATCGCGATGTCATCGAACTTCTTGGCGTAGGCCGCATTGACGAATCCGGCCAGCGAGAACACCAGTGCGGCCAGCAGAACGCTGGACAGCATGACCAACGGATGTGGCACGGATACTTTGGTAAACAGCATCGCGATGACCAGCACGATACTGCCCACCATCAAGCCGCGCAGCACACCACCCGCCACATAGCCACCGAGGATCACCCAACTGGGCATCGGACTGACCAGCATTTCCTCGATGTGACGACCAAACTTGGCGCTGAAAAAACTCGACGAGATGTTGCCGTAGGCATTCTGGATCACGCTCATCATCACCAGACCGGGGACGATGAAATCCATGTAACTGTGCTCGCCCATCATGCCGATGCGCGAACCGATCAGGTTGCCGAAAATCAGGAAGTACAGCGTCATGGTGATCGCGGGCGGCACCAGTGTCTGGCCCCAGATGCGCAAAATGCGGGCGACTTCGCGACGAGCGATGGTGTAGAGCGCAGTCAGGTTCGGATGTGGCATCACGCGGCCTCCTTGCCAGTCAGACGCACGAACAGTTCTTCCAGACGATTGCTTTTGTTGCGCATCGAGCGCACCACGATACCCGACCGCGACAATGCCTCGAACACGCGATTGAGATCGGCATCGCGCGGCATTTCAATCTCCAGGGTATGGGCATCGCAACGCTGCACGCTCACTCCGTCGATCACGGGCAGTTCGCCTTCGCAGGCATCGGCCAGATCAAGAACGAAGCCTTCCACGTCGAGTTTTGCCAACAAGGATTTCATGCTGCTGTGCTCGACGATGCGGCCCTTGTCGATGATGGCGATGTTGCGGCACAGATTTTCGGCTTCTTCCAGATAGTGCGTCGTCAGGATCACCGTGGTCCCACTGGCATTGACGTCTTTGAGAATCTTCCACATTCCTCGGCGAATCTCGATATCCACGCCCGCGGTCGGCTCATCCAGAATCAACAAGCGCGGCTGCGTCATCATTGCGCGCGCAATCATCAGGCGACGTTTCATGCCGCCAGACAGCGTACGCGACATCACGAATGCTTTCTCCCACAACTGCGCCGCCTTCAATTGCTGTTCCGCACGTTGCATCGCCTCGCTACGCGGCACACCGTAGAAACCCGCGAAGTTGACCAGAATGTCGAAGGGCTTCTCGAACATGTTGAAGTTGACCTCCTGTGGTACCAGGCCGATCAAACGCATCGCCTTCTGGCGCTCGTGCAGCAGATCAACACCAAACACTTTGGCTTCGCCGGAGCTCGCATTCACCAGCGAGCTGATGATGCCAATCAGTGTGGATTTGCCGGCACCGTTGGGGCCGAGCAGCGCAAAAAAATCGCCCTCGCCGACCGCCAGCGAAATGCCCTTCAAGGCCTCGGTACCATTGGCGTAGGTTTTGCGGAGGTTGCTGACCTCCAGCGCATGCGTTTGCGTCATACAGGGCACTCACAGAGCGCGCGAGCGGCGGCTGAAGACCGTTCGCGGCGAAATGACAGGGAGTGTCTAATACTACAGTCTCCGCCTTCCTCTGACGGATTTTCCGTGCTGCCAACACCCGAACTGATCGATCTTTGCCTGCAAGACACCCGCCTGCTGACCCCGCGTGTGCGTCATCTGACATTTGTGCGCCGTGATGGCCTCCCGCAGACATTCATTCCCGGACAGTTTTTCCGTGTCCAGATACCCAGCATGGATGGGCCGCAGTGGCGTTCGTACTCGATTGCCAATCCCACTGCACCAGGTCGAAGCGACAACACCACCATCGAACTGGTCGTCACCCATGTCGATGGTGGTCTGGGTAGCACGCATCTGTTTGGCCTGCGGCATGGCGACAGCATTCACGTCACTGGCCCGAATGGGCGATTCTGTCTACTGCCGGAGGACGCCCCGCGTCGACTATTTCTGCTCGGCACGGGGACTGGCGTTGCACCGTATCGCGGCATGCTGCCGCAATTGCAGCGCCTCGCCGAATCCGGTGTGCATGTGCTGTTGGGACTCGGTGCGCGCTCGCCACACGAACAGCTGTATGCCGACGAGTTTCGCGCGGTCGCAGCTCAGGCTGCTGGTTTTCAGTTGCGCCACTTTCATTCACGGGCCATGCCGGCAGCGCCGGATGCGTGCGATCGTGCTGGCCGGGTCCTGCAGTTGTTCGACGAGTTCGATGCACTGGAAACCGGCGACATCGTTTATCTTTGTGGGCATCCGGACATGGTCGATGCCGGGTTTGAGCGCGCCAAAGCAGCCGGCTTGCATCCGCGTTTCATTCGCCGGGAAAAATATCAAACGATCCTGGTCCCGAAACCGGCCTCCTCGTCCACGTGACATGTCACATGGCTAACACCCGCTCGTCTCGCTGGCACTCGCCGCAAGGACTTCCCGCATGAAGCGATCCGCTCCCCCCTTTCACCTCGCGCCCGCCGCGTTGCTGCTTGCCGCCAGCCTCCCCTTTGGTGTGCTGGCCGGCGAGCCAGAGACGGCTGCCTCGCCCTCTCGCCCCAGCGACGAGCCGTTGCGTACCTACGGGCAACTGGGCTTTGCGCCCTGCACGCTGAGCACTGAGCTTTCCACGCTCAACGTGGACGCCTATTGCAGTCGGCTGGAGGTGCCGGAAAACCGCGACGCACCGGATGGTCGCAAGCTGTCGCTTGCCATCGCCTGGATTGCCAGCGACAACACCCAAGCGGCTGCCGATCCGGTGTTCTTCATCGCCGGTGGCCCAGGCCAGTCGGCGCTGGAATCCTATCCACAGATTCACTCTGCCTTCCGCGACGTTCTCAAACATCATCAAGTGGTGCTGGTGGATCAACGCGGCACTGGACAGTCCCATCCACTGGTCTGCAAGGAAAGCGGCGAACTGGACAATGACCAAGGCGACGATCCAGCGCTTTGGCGTGCCGTCGCGGAGCGCTGCGCCAGCGATCTCGCCGCAGACGCCGACCTGCGTTACTACACCACCACCGATGCGATCGCTGACCTCGACGCGGTTCGTGCCGCACTGGGCGTCACCCAGATCAATCTGCTTGGCGTGTCCTATGGCACCCGCGTGGCACAGCAATACATGCAGCGCTACCCGCAGCAGACACGCAGCGTGGTGCTCGACAGCGTGGTGCCGAACACACTGATCCTCGGCGCAGAACATGCGCGCAACCTGGAACAATCGCTGGATCAGCAGTTCGCCCTGTGTGGCGAGGACAGCGTGTGCCGAGAACGCTTCGGCAACCCTCGCGAGCGCCTGAATACGCTGATCAGCGAACTGAAGGCGGCACCGCGAGAGGTGACTTATCGCGATCCGTTGACCGCTGAGCAGCACACCGAATCACTCACGGCCGGGCACGTGGCCTTGTTGGCCCGTATGTACGCCTATATGCCAAGCCTTGGTGGCAGCCTGCCACTGACCTTGAGCGAAGCCGCCAATGGGCATGCCGAGTCCTTGATGGCACAAGCCAAGATCATCGGCGAGAGCCTGAGCGACTCCATCATGCATGGCATGCAGTTGTCGGTACTTTGCGCGGAAGACGCGCCCTTGCTGCAAGCGGATCCCGCCGATGCCGCTCGACTGCTCGGCATGGAGATGATCACCCTGCAGAAGGCGCAGTGCGCTGTGTGGCCACGCGGACAGATGCCTGCCGATTTCCACACCGCTGTGACAAGCGATATTCCCACCTTGCTGCTATCGGGTGAATTCGATCCGGTCACCCCACCACGCTATGGCGATGCCGTGGTCGAGTCGCTGAGTAATGGTCGCCATCTGGTGTTGCGTGGTCAGGGTCATAGCGTAGCCAGCGTTGGCTGCACGCCGCGTCTGCTGGGTGAGTTCTTCAAATCCGCCGACGCCAAGGTGCTGGACGCGGCCTGCCTGGACAGTCTCAAAGCCACTCAGCCCTTTGCGGGCTACTACGGATGGGAGCCCTGAGATGATTGTTTGCGATGCGCTACACAAGCAGTTCAAAACCAAGACCGGGCTGGTGAAAGCCGTTGATGGGGTCAGCTTTACCGCGGAAGACGGCCAGATCACCGGCCTGCTGGGCCCCAACGGCGCGGGTAAAACCACCACCCTGCGCATGCTCTACACGCTGATGGCACCCGACAGCGGCAGCGTGCGCGTGGATGGCATCGACATCGCCAAGGATGCCGAAGCAGTGCGGCGCCGATTGGGGGTGCTGCCGGATGCGCGCGGCGTCTACAAGCGGCTCACGCCACGCGAGAACATCGCCTATTTCGGCCGTCTGCATGGACTCGATGAAGCGACCATCCAACGTCGATCGGACGCGCTGATTCATGCGCTCGGCATGAGCGATGTGGCCGACCGTCAAGCCGAGGGCTTTTCGCAAGGCCAGCGCACCAAGACCGCGATTGCACGCGCGCTTGTGCACGACCCGAAGAATGTGATTCTCGACGAGCCCACTAATGGCCTGGACGTGATGACCACGCGCGCCTTGCGTGGCTTTCTGCAGCAATTGCGTGCCGAAGGCCGTTGCGTGGTGTTTTCCAGCCACATCATGCAGGAAGTCGCTGCCCTGTGTGATCGCATCGTGATCATTGCCAAGGGTCGGGTGGTGGCGCAGGGCACACCCGAGCAATTGCGTGCGCAGACCGGCGAAGCCAACCTCGAGGACGCTTTCGTCAAAGCGATTGGATCGGAAGAAGGACTGTTCGCATGAATGCGGTCTGGGTGGTACTGAAAAAAGAGTTGCTCGATCTGTTCCGCGATCGACGCACCATGATGATCTCCCTGCTGATGGGCCCCCTGCTCGGTCCCGCACTGATGATTGGCATCATCACGTTGATCGCCACGAAGGAAACCGAGCGGGCCGAAAAACCGCTGGAACTGCCAGTGATCGGTGTCGAGCACGCACCCAATCTGATCGACTGGCTGAGCATGCACAACATCGTGGTGGAAGCCGCCCCGGCTGACCCCGACGCCGCCATTCTGAATCAGGATGAGGACGTGATTCTGCGCATCAGCGAGGATTTCGGTGCTGACTGGCGCGGCAGCGAACCGGCGACGGTCGAAATCCTGCATGACTCCACACGACAGGACGCCCGCATTCCGGTGCGCCGAATCGAAAGCCTGCTGGAAGGCTACAGCGCTCAAGTGGGCGCGATGCGCTTGCTGACGCGCGGCGTGCATCCCGCCGTCGGCACCCCCCTGCAGATCACGCATCGCGACCTGTCCACGCCGGAAAGTCGCAGTGGCATGATCCTGGCCTTTCTTCCCTACTTTCTGATTCTGGGTGGCTTTCTTGGCGGCGCCCAACTTGCGATGGATGCCACGGCCGGCGAGCGCGAACGGCAATCGCTGGAACCTTTGCTGGCAACCCCCGCGGCACGTGGCGCGATCATGAGCGGCAAGCTGGCGGCATCGTCGGTATTTGCCTTGCTCACAACCTTGCTCAGTTTGTTGGCGTTCAAATTCGCCTTCGCGCTAGTACCTGCATCGCTGCTGGGCTTCAAGGTCGAACTTGGGGCTTGGGCGGTGGTACAAATGTTTGCCGTCATCGTGCCGATCTCGGTCTTTGGCTCCTGTCTGGTCACCCTGCTGTCGGCCAACGCCAAGAGCATGAAGGAAGCGCAGAGCTACATGACGTTGTTGATGCTGCTGCCGATGATCCCGAGCATGATTTTGATGGTCTCCCCGGTGAAAAATCAGCTCTGGATGATGGCCGTGCCCTTGCTGTCGCAAAACCAGATGATCATGAAGCTGATTCGTCACGAGCCAATCAGCGGTGATGAATGGGCGATCTGCCTGAGCGTGGGCGTAGTGGTCGTGGCGATCATCTGGTGGCTGGCCGCGCGTCTGTATCACCGTGAGCAGTTGGCAATCTCGTCCTAGCGATTTCGGCCTGACAGGGTGTCGACAGACACCCTGTTGCTGCATGACGCGGAGGCGGCGCTCGCCCATCGATCGGGTCGTCGCTGGATTGGTCAGACGATTGTCCGGTTAGATTCCGGACGCACGATCTTGAAAATGTGCAGCACGGCAAGCGCTCAACCGATTGCCAATTGCCCCTGCGGCAAAGGGCGGTCGCCTGCAGGTTTTCCTGCGTGCTTACGACGCCATGAGAGTCAATGGGGCTGATTTGTGGCCAGCCCGATGCCACATTCCGGGGCTTATCCCATCGCGGACTCGCCCCAGCGGATTTGATGCATTGCAGCACCCGAAGTCGTATCCTTCGCTACTCCACCGCCGCGTGCGGCAGCCCTCACTACTGGAGCATCCCATGGGTCTTGAACTGGTCCCCACCGGCCGTGACGTGCCAAATGAAATCAATGTCGTCATCGAGATTCCAAAGGATTCCGAGCCGGTCAAGTACGAGGTCGACAAGGAAACCGGTGCGATCTTCGTCGACCGCATCCTGTCCACACCCATGCGTTACCCCTGCAACTACGGCTACGTGCCGCATACGCTGTGTGGCGATGGTGATCCCGTCGATGTGCTGGTGATCTTGCCCTTGCCATTGGTCGCGGGTTGCGTGATCCGTTGTCGTCCGGTTGGCGTTCTCAAGATGACCGATGAGGCTGGCGGCGATGAAAAACTGCTCGCTGTACCTATCGACAAGGTATTTGCGGGTTATGGCCATATCACCGACATCCAGCAAGTCTCCGGGCACTGGCTGGAACGCATCGGTCATTTCTTCGAACACTACAAAGATCTTGAGAAAGGCAAATGGGTCAAACTTGATGGCTGGGGCGGCGCAGACGAAGCCAAAGCAATCATCGCCGAGTCGATCAGCCGCTACGAGAACGCCTCGGAAAAACCGAAGTTCTGAGACGCGCGGCATGCCTTGCCATCCCGCCATTTGGGAAACAGGAAGATCATCGCTGGCATTTCGGACGAACCTCGCCATCACGTGCATTTGCCGCGAGGGCACGCAGATTGCGCAAAGCGATGGTCAGACCCGGTCATTGGGAGCTGACCGAACGCCAAAATCTTTCCAGCTTTTTTATCTGGTCAGCGGGACACTGTCGGCATGGACAGTTCTCGCCATGAGGTTGGGAGATGGATGCGGTCATCGGCAAGTTGGTGCCGACGCTATCCTTACCTGACAACGCTCATCTCCTGCAGCACAGCAAACCTTGCACTGCTGATGGCACGACCCCACGTGGACTTGGTCGTCGTGGCCTTGCTGCAAGTTCTCGTTGTGGCACTCGTCGCCTTCCAATTCGGCCGTAAGCCCGCACTGCTTGCCAGCGTCATCCAGGTTCTGGCGTTCGACTTGGGCTTCATTCCGCCACAGGGCTCACTGACGGTGCATGACCCGCAGCATCTGGTGGTGTTCGGCGTCATGCTGAGTGTTGCGATGATCATTTCGCACATCAGCGGCGATCTGCTGCGTCGTCGCCAACTTGCCGTCGAAAGCGAAGCGCGCCAGCGCGCGCTATATGACTTGGCAGCAGCGCTCAACAGCACGCTGCAGCGCGATCAGGTCGTTGCCATCGTCAGTGAGTTCTTGCGCAAGCAAATGAATTCGGTCGCCCGTTTCCACGCCAGCGACGCACGCGCCATCAGCGCGCAGGATTCTCCGGACGAAGCCGTCCTCGCCGTACTGAGGAACGGCCAGTCGCAGGTGCGTGCGTATCCCCAGGCCAGTCCGCGGCCATGCCGCGACTATCGCCCACTGAAAGGCGCAACGCGACTGCGCGGCGTGCTGCAGGTGGACATGCCGTCAGGCGACGAATCCGTCATGTCCGCGCGGTCAGACCTGCTATCGGCAGTCGCCGAACTGAGTGCTGCGGCGCTGGAACGCCTGCACTATCTCGATGTGGCAGCACGTGCGCAGTCCGAGATCGAGGCTGAGCGGTTGCGAAACAGCTTGCTGGCCACACTGTCCCACGATCTGCGCACGCCGCTGACCGTGCTGTACGCACAAGCAGACACCTTGCGCGATGTAAGCTCGGAGTGGGCGGCGGTGCGCGAACAGGCAGCGGTCGTTTGCGAAGAGGCGCTGCGCGCCAATCGTCTGTGTGAGAGCTTGCTCGACCTTGCCCAAGTACGCAGTTCCAGCAGTATCCTGCGTCGCGAATGGGTGACCCTCGAAGAGATTATTGGTGCCGCGCTGCGCAGTTTGGCCGGCGTCCCGGGCAGTGCTACCGTGGACCTGGAGTTGCCACCAGACCTGCCATGGCTGCAACTGGATGTGCGGATGTTCGAGCGGGTTGTCGCCAATCTCGTCGATAACGCGCTGAAGCAAGGGGGTGCGCAACAGCGTGTCTGCATCGCAGCCGACTGCGACGCACAAAGGGTTCATCTTCGGGTGAGCAATAGCGGTTCGCGATTTCCCGAGCACGCGGAGCACTTGCTTTCCGCGTTTGCGCGCGGCGAGCGACACGATGGCAATGCGGGTTTCGGTATCGGTTTGGCGACCTGTCAGGCCGTGGTTTTGGCGCATGGGGGAAGTCTGACGCTACGCAATCGCGATGCGGCGGCAGAAGTCGAAATCCGTCTGCCACTGCCGAAGGACACCATGCCAACCCTGCCCAATGCACTCGACTCTGCAGGTTCCTGCGATGAGTGAGCGTGATCATCTGATCGTCTTGGTGGTCGAAGATGACTTTTCAATCCGCCGCCTGTTGCAGGAGCGTCTCGGACGTGCGGACATCCTTGTCCACGCAGTAGGCTGCCTGGCGGATGCACGCCAAGCCTTGTCGACACATCGAATCGATTTGCTGGTTCTGGATCTGGGATTGCCGGATGGCGATGGAGCGGATTTTGTACGCGAGCTACGCCGCTGGAGCGCACTCCCTATACTGATTCTGTCGGCAAGACACCTTGAGCAGGACAAGATTGCCGCCCTTGATGCAGGCGCCGACGACTACGTTGTGAAGCCATTTCCTGTGGGCGAGCTGCTGGCCCGCATTCGCGCACTGACGCGTCGTGTCCGGCTTGAGCGAGAGCCCCCAATCCTTCGTTTTGGTGGCTGTCAGTTGGATTTTGCCGCCCGTCAACTCACTCGCGAGGGAGGTCAGGTGCGTCTTACCCCTACCGAATTCGAGGTGCTGTGCCTGTTGGCGACACGCGCCGGGCAAGTCGTCACTTACCGCCAGTTGTTGGCCGATGTCTGGGGTGCAGACGCGCTCGGGCAGCATCACTACGTCCGCATTGTGGTCGGACACCTGCGCCGCAAACTCGAAGCCGACCCGCTTCGGCCCCGCCATCTGCTGACCGAGACTGGGGTCGGCTACCGCTTTCACACCTGACGTCCTCCTTCCCATGTCCAACACCTCTTCCCGCTCCACCCTCGTGCTCGCCGCACTCGGAATCGTCTACGGCGACATTGGTACCAGCCCGCTGTATGCCTTCAAGGAGGCGTTTGCCGCTGAGCACGGTCTCAGTGTCAGTCCAGATCATGTGCTGGTAACGCTGTCCGCGCTGTTCTGGGCAATCACGCTGATCATTTCGATCAAATACGTCTGGGTGGTTCTGCGCCACGACAACGATGGCGAGGGTGGGGTACTGGCACTGACCGCCCTGGCACATCGCGCCTGTAGCACACGTCCACGTCTGGCGGCGGCGGTCATCGTGCTGGGGGTATTTGCAGCTGCGCTTTTCTACGGTGATGCGATCATCACCCCGGCGATCTCTGTGCTGTCGGCCATCGAAGGAGTCGCAGTGGCAGCACCCAGCCTGTCCAACTGGGTATTGCCCGTGACCATCGGCATCCTGGTGGGCCTGTTTATCGTGCAGCGCTATGGCACAGGGCGGGTTGGCGGCTCGTTTGGGCCGATCACGTTGCTGTGGTTTCTTACGCTGGCGGCACTGGGTGTGCACAGCATCTGGCAGACGCCGGAAGTGCTCGCTGCACTTGATCCGCGCTACGCCCTGCAATTTGCCGCAAATCAGCCCTATACCGCGTTCGTATTACTCAGCGCGGTATTCCTGGCGCTGACCGGCGGCGAGGCCTTGTACGCCGATATGGGTCACTTTGGTGCGTGGCCGGTTCGGTTTGCATGGTATGGCCTGGTATGTCCGGCCTTGCTGCTTAACTACTTTGGACAGGGTGCACTGGTGATTCGCGATCCGAGCGCAGCGAGCAACCCGTTCTATGCCCTTGCCCCCGAGTGGTTCTTGTGGCCATTAGTAGGATTGGCCGCCGCCGCAACCGTCATTGCCTCACAGGCCACGATCTCCG
This sequence comes from Lysobacterales bacterium, assembly GCA_016718605.1. GTDB lineage: Bacteria > Pseudomonadota > Gammaproteobacteria > Xanthomonadales > Xanthomonadaceae > Aquimonas. The sequence goes on from JADKCY010000002.1 coordinate 1,300,146, forward strand.
GCGCCTACTCCATCACCCTGCAAGCGTCTCGACTGGGCTATCTGCCACGCATTCGCTTACGCCATACCTCCGATACCGAACGAGGCCAGATCTACGTGCCCGCAGTGAACTGGCTGATGTTGGTCGGCGTCATTCTGCTGGTGTTGGCATTCGGCTCGTCAGGTGCGCTGGCAGCGGCGTATGGTATTGCCGTCTCCGGCACCATGATCGTGACGACCATATTGACCGGGGTCATCGCCGCACTGCGGGTTTCACCACCTTGGCGTCTGCTGGCCTTCCTTGCGGCGGTGGTGATCGTGGAATGCCTGTTCTTTGCTTCCAATGCGATGAAGTTCATGCATGGCGGTTGGTTTCCGATCGCCTTGGGCGCACTGATTTTCCTGATGCTGACGACGTGGCGGCACGGCAGTGCGTTGGTCGCCAATGAACGCCGCCGCATGGATCTGCCGCTGCAGAGTTGCTCGCTGATCGTCTCAGATGAACTCCCCCGCGTCGCTGGCACCGCGGTGTACCTGAACTCTGATCCAGGCCATATTCCAAGTGCCCTGCTACACGGACTGAAGCACTTCAAGGTGCTACACGAGCGCGTGCTGTTTGTTCACATCGAACTACTGGAAATCCCTTATGCGGCCCCTGGGCAACGTGTCGTCGCCAAACCGCTCGGGCGCGGCATGCATGACGTTCGGGTACGCTTCGGCTTCCGCGAAGAACCCAATCTTCCGGCCGCATTGCGGCATCTTGATGCATCGTACGGCGTGTCCAATGACATCGGTGTGACCTATGTCGTCGCGCGTTCGGTGATTGCCAATGGACCGGGCGGACTAACTCACTGGCGTGCAGCCTTGTTCGGTGCCATGAGCCGTCAGGCAGATGACCCCGGTTCGTACTTTTCGTTGCCACCCAACCAGGTGGTTGAGCTCGGCACACGAGTTCTACTGTGAGCTCACAGTCACAGCCCGCTGGCAGAGATCACCCGATTGCGGCCAGCGCGTTTGGCGGAGTACATCGCTTTATCGGCCAATTGCAGGAGCTGGCCGGCTTGGGCGTCCGGATAGCGATCGCTGCTGGCCACGCCCACACTGATAGTCACTCGGACAAGCCCGGTCTCACACGGCAGCTCGATGCCCAAAACCTCTTCGCTGCAGCGCTGTCCCAGTCGAACACAGGTTGTTTCGTCAGCGCCGGGCAGGATCATCAGGAACTCCTCACCACCCAGTCGCGCCACGGTGTCCGACGTTCGCACCAGGCTTCGCAGGCGTTCGCTGACGGCGATCAACACGGCATCACCCATCGCGTGACCATGCACGTCATTGACCGCTTTGAAGTGGTCGATGTCGACGAAAATCAGCCCCAAGGAACTGCGGGTTCGCCGCGACTCGGCCATGCATCGTTCAAGCTCCTGAATTGCTGCCCGCCGGTTGGCCAAGCCGGTCAGTGAATCCGTCTCGGCCAAGCGGCGCATGGTGTCGCGCTGGCGCCGAATATTGCCAAGTCGCAGCAGCAGGACCGCGCTGGCCGCGACGCCGATCCAAGCGACGGTACCGACCATCCATTCGATCTTCCAAGAGACGAACGCGCCACCCATCAGCGCACCAACAACGCCGACGAAAAGCACCGGTAGCAGGGCGACAAAATTCCCCATGGCTGTTGTGGAACGGGCTTTCAAGAACCGCCAGACACTGAACGCCGCCACCCCTCCGAGCACGGCCATTGACACGATTTCAACCAGCATGGCCAGTGGTGCCAACAGGCTGGCATCCATCATCAAGCTGAGCAGCAGAACCGTCACTGCGACCAAGCCCATTGCGACGGCAAGGCTCGGCAACCAAATATGGCGTTTGCGCTGAGCGCGCCCGCTGAACATCAGTGTGGTGGTACCCACAACCATCAGAAGTGGCACACCGATCAACAATCGAACCCGCCATTCACCGACCGGCAACCACGCGCCCGGAAAACTAGAAACGCCTGTCATCAGCGCGATCCAAACGAATACGACGGCACTGTTCAACGCAAAAATGAGCAGCGCCGATTCGCGCGTTACCAGGAAAGCCAGCAGGCTTGAGATCACCACACTGAACATCACCGACAAGACGCCGATACGCAGTCCGAATCGATAGCTGTCCTGACGTTGAACTGCCGCCGGAGGACCGGAAGTCAGGACAACTGGCCACAACGCGATGTCGGGCCCAAGGGCATGCACGACGATGGGCTGGGCGCTGCCCGCGGCAGGCACGAATACGCCACCAACGCCGGTGTGGAAACGCGAGTCCATGCGGGCAGCATCACCGAACTGTCCGCAGTAAATGCGCGCGCCCTGACTGATCTGAACCCGATCGGATGGACCGCCATGCACCAACACCGCCACCGGTTCGCCCTTCCAGCCACCGTCCGGCGCGGCAATTTCGAAGCGTTGCCAAAGCGCCGAACTCTCGACATCGCAGTGCACCACTTCACTGCGTGGCGGCTGGTCCAGACGATCCTCTATGGCACTGGCATGGCTCGCCGACACGGACACTCCGCCAAGCAAGAACCACAGGCATCGCAATGCGCTGTTCGCTTGTCGTGACATGCAATCAGCCACGCTCCAACAGCTTGCGCAAATCAATCACCGCCGCATTCGCGCGTGACACGTAGTTCGCCATCACCAGGGAGTGATTGGCAAAGAACCCGAACGGAGACCCGTTCAACACCATCGGTGAACCCAGATCGTGCTGGCTTTCCTCCAGTTCGCGGATGATCTGCTGCACACTGACCAGCGCATTCTTGTCTTGCAGGACATCGGCGAAGTCGTGTTCGATCGCACGCAGAAAATGCAGCAGCGCCCAGGTCGTACCACGCGCCTCGTAAAACACGTCGTCGAGCTTGGTCCATGGGGTTTTGACCACGCGGGCGCCCGGCCCCGGTGTCGACTGCCGTGCGCTGGGATCGCCACTGAGATCGGTATCGATCCGCAACTGCCCGACACTGGCCGACAAACGCTGCGACAGTGAACCTAGACGCTTTTCCACCACCGCCAACCAATCCGCAAGGTTGTCTGCGCGGGCAAAAAACTGCGCGTTGTAAGGGTCACCATCCGTCAGCCGCTGCAAATAGGCCTCGATGTGCTCAATGGCCTTTTCGTACTGGCCTTCGGATGAGGGCAACAGCCAGCGATCATTCGGTGAAGAGAACAGCGGATCGGCCTCCGCCAGATCGGTGTCTTCTGTGCTCTGAGTTTGCGAGCGACTGAACTCGTTGCGCAGGGCTTTGGTGAAATCACGCACCTGCACCAGCACACCGAACTCCCAGTTCGGCACATTGTCCATCCACACGCCGGGTGGCATCCAATCGTTGCTGAGATAGCCTCCGCGCTTTTCGAGCAAGCTACGCGATACCGCGATCAACGCCTCGCTGCTGGCCGTACCGATGACCCAGTCACGTTGCCGCAGTTCACTGTTGCGCTTGGCCATCGCCACCACGTCGAAGGACTCTGGCTCAGAGTCCCACCACCACATGGTGGCACCGATCCCGAGCACCAGCAGCGCAACCACGGTCGCGGCAGCCTTCCGCTTCCAACGCGAGGTTGGACGGTTTGTCATATCTACCACGTCACTCTCCTTGTCGTGGCACGGATCGGGGTATTGGCCCGCGCCGCCATGCGTCACAGCATGGTCACCCCTGAGCTAACGGTCAAGGCCGTGCAAGCCTTGTGATTCAAGGCCTGCGCGGCCTAAGTCATGGCCAACTGGACTTAGCGGCAGACCGGACATTCGCTTGAGTCGGCGATCCGCACTATTTGTTGCCATTGAAACAATCACCACTTGCGACGTTTGGATGGTTGACACTCTGATTTGCGCTGTGTTTTGCTCCGCACCATGAATCGCCCGAACCGCCACCACCGGATAGTTGCTCGCTGCCTCGCGCAGCCGCGCTCGGTTGAGTTGGGTTTGACGCTCTGGGCGGTCCTTGTAGTACTCGTACTTCTTATTACCTCGCCAGTCGGTGCGGGATAGGTCGTCACGGTTCAAGGCAACAACGAACCCGAAACCCAGAACCCCGCCCGGCAACGGAGCGGGGTTTTTTTTAACCCTGAACGCCAATCGCAACGCCGCATCGCAGCAAACGCATCACGTCCCCCTTCACCCGCACTTCCATCCCACACCATCACATCGCAGGACCCGCCATGACCCAGACCGTACCCGCCAGCTTCCTTTCCCGTATCGCCGTCGTCGGTTACGGCAGCCAGGGACGCGCCCACGCATTAAACCTGCGCGACTCCGGTTGTGATGTGGTCATCGGCCTGCGTCCCGGGGGTCCGACCGAAGCCAAGGCCAAGGCCGATGGCTTCACGGTCAAATCGCCCGCCGAAGCCGTCAAGGACGCCGATCTGGTCGCCGTGCTGACGCCTGACATGGTGCAGAAGAAGCTCTATGCCGACGTGCTGGCGCCCAACATGAAGCAGGGTTCCTGCCTGTTGTTTGCGCATGGTCTTAACGTGCATTTCGGGATGGTTACGCCACGCGCCGATCTGGACGTTGTGCTGGTCGCACCAAAGGGCCCAGGCGCGCTGGTCCGTCGCGAGTATGAAATCGGCCGTGGGGTGCCCTGCATCTATGCGATCTATCAGGACAAGAGTGGTAAAGCCGAGCAATACGCTCTGGCCTACGCCTCCGGTCTGGGTGGTGCGCGCGCCAATGTTATCAAGACCACCTTCAAGGAAGAGACCGAAACCGATCTGTTCGGCGAACAGGCGGTACTCTGCGGCGGGGCATCTTCGTTGGTGCAGGCCGGATTCGAAGTGCTGGTGGAAGCGGGTTACCAGCCCGAGATCGCCTATTACGAAGTACTGCATGAGCTGAAGCTGATCGTCGACCTGTTCTACGAAGGCGGCATCACCCGCATGTTGGAATTCGTCTCCGAGACCGCGCAGTACGGCGACTACGTCAGTGGCCCACGCGTGATCGATGCCGGCGTCAAGGCGCGCATGAAGGACGTGCTGACCGACATTCAGAACGGCACCTTCACCAACAACTGGGTTGCTGAGTACGAAGCTGGCCTGCCGAACTACAAGAAGTTCAAGCAAGCCGATCTGGACCACCCGATCGAACAGGTCGGCAAGGCACTGCGCGCCAAGATGGTCTGGCTGCAGTCGAATGCCACACCCGAACAGGACCCGGTGACATGAGTTCCGACACTGCCCGCGCGCCGGCCAAAAATGGCGCGCACCTGATGGTGCAAGCGCTGGAGGCCGAAGGTGTGGATGTGCTGTTCGGCTATCCGGGCGGCGCCATCATGCCTTTCTACGACGCGCTGGTAGGATCCAAGCTGCGCCACATCCTGACGCGCCACGAGCAGGGTGCCGCGCTGGCCGCGAACGGCTTTGCGCGAGCTTCCGGACGTGTTGGCGTGTGTGTGGCGACGTCCGGTCCCGGTGCGTCCAATCTGGTAACTGGCATTGCAGATGCCTTCCTTGATTCGGTGCCGATGGTGGTGCTGACCGGGCAGGTGCCGACCACCTTGATGGGCACGGATGCCTTTCAGGAACTCGATGTCTACGGCATGACCCTGCCGATCGTGAAGCACAGTTTTCTGTTGCGCAGAATTGAAGACCTACCGCATGTCGTCCACGAGGCCTTCCGCATCGCCCGCAGCGGTCGACCCGGCCCGGTACTGATCGACTTCCCCAAGGATGTGCAGATCGCCGCTGCCACCCACATGAGCCTGCTGGAACCCGCGCCGGCAGATACCTTGCCCTCGCCGCCTGCTGCAGGTCTGGCCGAAGCGATCGCGGCCATTGCCAGTGCGGAGCGTCCGGTGGTGTACTCGGGGCAGGGCATCACGCTGGCGGAGGCAGTGGAGCCATTCCGGCAGTTCGTCGAGGCGGCCAAATTGCCCACCGTGACGACACTGCGAGGACTGGGCAACCTGACGCCGGAGCATCCCTATCTGATCGGCATGCTGGGCATGCATGGTACGCGCGCGGCCAACATGGCGGTGCAGAACTGCGATCTGCTGATCGTGGTGGGCGCACGCTTCGACGACCGCGCCACCGGCAAGCTGGCGGAGTTCGCACCCAGCGCGCGAGTCATCCATCTGGATGCCGACATTGCCGAAATCAGCAAGCTGCGCCAGGCTGACATTCCCTTGTATGGCGATCTGCACGAAACCCTGTCAGGGTTGGCTTCGGCACGTTCCAACTGCGCGGAGTGGCATCGTCGCTGCATGCAGATGAAAGCCAGTTCGGCGCCGCGTTATGACGCGCCCGGCAAGGGCGTGTACGCCCCTGCGCTGCTGAAACGCATGTCCGAAATCGCCCCACCGGACACCATCGTGGCCTGCGACGTTGGCCAGCATCAGATGTGGGTGGCACAACACTGGAAGTTCCATCACCCGCGCAATCACCTGACCTCGGGCGCGCTGGGCACAATGGGATTTGGTCTGCCTGCCGCCATCGGCGCACAGTTCAGTTGCCCGGATCGTCCGGTCGTACTGGTGTCAGGCGATGGCAGCATCATGATGAACATCCAGGAATTGGCGACCGTGGCGCGCTGCAAATTGCCGATCAAGATGATTCTGCTCGACAACAGTACGCTGGGGATGGTGCGGCAGTGGCAGGAGCTGTTCTTCGACCGTAACTACAGCGAGATCGATCTGTCCGACAATCCGGACTTTGCGGCGCTATGCCGCGTTTTCCGGATTCCCGCCATCAAGCTGGAACGTCGCGAAGACACCGAAGCCGCGCTGCGTGAACTGCTGGCCACGCCGGGTCCGGCCATGTTGCACGTCGTCATTGATGCCCGCGCCAATGTCTGGCCGCTGGTGCCCCCCAATCACAGTAACGCCACCATGCTGGACGAGGCCGAGGCACCCCATGCGATACCGGCTTGATCTGATTCTGCGCCCCGCCGAGGGTGCGCTGCTACGCGTGATCGGTACCGCCGAGCGCCGCGGCTATACGCCATTGGCCATTGAAGGTCGCCAACAGATCGACGCGCAGGAATGGCGCGTCATGCTGGTGGTGGAAGGCGAACGTGGCGCCGACAGCCTGCGCAAGCAGATGGAAAAACTCTACGACTGCCTTGCCGTCGAGATCCGAGAGGAGACGATTGAATGAGCCTCTACCAGTGGATGGACGCCCGACTTGGGCCTGCCGACACCTTTTCGGTGCCACTCAACGTCAACGCCTTGCATTACGGCACCGGTGTTTTTGAAGGCATTCGAAGCTACGCGACGCAGGATGGCGCAGCGGTATTCCGTCTGCGCGAGCATCTGCTCCGTATGAAGCAAGGCTGCGAGGTCATTGGCATCGATTTCGACATGGACGAAATCGGCGAGGCGATTCTCGCCGTGTTGCGCGCCAACCAGCATCGTGATGCCTACATCCGACCCTTGAGCTTTTATGGTTCGGGCTTGGGTCTGGATGTCGAAGCCCTGCAGCAGCATCACTGGGTCGCCAGCGTGCCATGGAACTCGCACCTTGGCAGCGCCAAGGTGAAGCTCGCCCACAGTCCGTTCCGCCGTAACCGTCACACATCGATTCCACCATTGAAGCTCTGCGGTGCCTACGTCAATTCACTGATGGCCAAGCACGAGGCCACCAAGCGCGGCTTCGGTGAAGCCCTGTTCACCGATGAATCCGGTCTGGTGGTCGAATGCACTGGCGAGAACGTCTTCATGGTCAAGAACGGTCAGATCACTGCGGTGGAACATCCCGACGCACTGGGCGGGATCACCCGGCGCACAGTTATCGAATTGACTGGCGCAGACAGTCGTGCGGTCAGTCTGGAAGAACTGCGCGAAGCCGATGAAATCTTCCTCACGGGCACCTCGGCGGAAATTGCCCAGGTCGGACAACTCGACCAGCGCGAGCTCGGCCCCAATCCCGTCACACTGACGCTGCGCGCGCGCTATCTCGGCATCGTGCGTGGCGAGTCTGCAGAACATGAGACGTGGTTGACGCGCTTCTGATCGCAGGGTTTGCACACCGCTGGTGGACACATGCCGGTCCGCAAGCCCCCTCACATCCGCACGCACGCATCGACGCCACGCCGCGTGATCGGTAGTCTGAGCACCCGCCTGCAGTCCCGACACCCCATGCCTGTGCCCGAACACAAACCCAGCCTCGATCCCGCACGCGCCCGTGTGCGTCGCAAGCGATTGGCCTGGGGTCTGTTCTTTCTCAGCAGTGCGCTGGGAGTCATCCTGTTCATCGACCGCTATCTCAGCCGCGTCGCAGGTGGCAAGGATGCCGATTTTCTGCGCGTGGTGATTGAAGAACTGTCGAGCGCCTACTCGGCGGCCTTGCTGGTTCCTCTGATGGTCTGGTTGGCGCGGCGCTGGCCGGTGATGGGCGAAGGCTGGACGCGGAGTCTGGTGATCCACCTGCCTTTTGCCGCACTCACCGGCATGCTGCACACCACGCTCAATTCCCTTAGTCGCTGGGCACTGATCTACCTGCCTGGCGTTGCCGAAGTCGACTATCTACCCAGCTTGCAACGCTATCTGTTGTCCCTGCCAAACCAGATGATCGTGTATGGCCTGGTGATCGCCATCACCCACACGATTGATCGCTACCGTGCCGCACGCAATCGCGAACTTGATGCCGAGCGCATGCAAGCCCACCTAACCCGCGCCCAGCTGGATGCCTTGCGTCGTCAGCTCGAACCGCACTTCCTGTTCACCACACTCAACGCGGTTTCGACACTGATTTACAGCAAGCCTGCCGCGGCGGAAGAGATGATTGCCCGGCTGTCCTCGCTGCTGAAACACGCCTTTTCGCCCGAGCAACAGCACGAAACGACACTGGCCGAAGAGCTTCGGCTGCTCGATTTGTATCTCGACATCATGCGCCTGCGCTTCGACGAGCGTCTGTTCGTGCAGATCGACATCCCTGAAGAACTGCGCCAGTCCCGCGTCCCGCGTCTGCTGTTGCAACCGCTGGTCGACGCCGCCTTGCGGCGCAGCGCCGATCCCAGCAAAGCGCTGGTCGCCGTCAAACTGATCGCCCGCGCCGACCACGGCCGCTTGGTACTGCGCGTCAGCGACCAGAGTGACGACAATCGCATCGATGTCGGCGACATCGGTCTCGACAACGCCAAGCAACGCATCCGCCACATGTATGGCGAGCAATACGGCCTGCGCCGCGAAGCGGCGGTGCTGGAAGGCAGCGACACCGTGGTCGAGTTGCCGCTGTCAACCGAGAAAACCTGAGTCGCACCGCCTCACGGCGTGTCAGCAGTCTCCACCGTGGTCTTCATGTGGTGTCGGTGGGTAACCGAGAAGTTGGCGAGTGCGGAGCCGCTACCGCCTTCCAGTGTGGCCCTGATGGCGGAAAAGCCGAGCACCGGCAGGCCGTAGATGATGTGGCCGTTGCGGTCTTGTAGTTGGTAGCGTGATCGTTCGAACCCTAGCTGAGCGGTGCCGACCAGGCCCAGCGAGAACACAGGGAACGTGTCGTAGGCACCCAGAAGTACGGTGGGCGGGTTGCCGTACCGCCAGACACTCCTGTAAGCGTCTTCAGGATTCAGCGATAGCACCGTGACGCTCAATACAATGCGGGACCCTGGCTGGGGTGGGCGAAGTGGATTGGATACAGGCATGAATACTTGGGCCTCCCGATCGACCGCCTGATAGGTGTACGGCTCTCCGATCTCGATGTCGTAGTCGTAAGGAACATAGAACGGCTCCCGATCATCGTCGCCAATGTCCGGCCGGGTTGGGTATCGCAGATGCAATCCTCTGGTCGGGAAGGTGAGGACCCATTCGGTGGTGAAACCCGGATTGCTATCAAACTCGTTGTAGACCCACTCGCGCATCAGCACCGCGGATATAGCCTTCAGCCCCGGCGCATCCGACATGCTCTCGTCGAAGTCCAGACGGATCAGTTCGCCGTCATCAATCACATAAGCGCTGACGGTGCCGTCATCCGACATGCGCGCGCTGCCGAGATTGAGCTGCTCCCAACTCTCCGGTGAGTCGTGCAGTGAGCCACTCGACAGCATGTAGAAACCATCAATCGCCTCGGCGCTGTAGCTGAGGTTGGTGCCATTGGCGACATCGACGATTTCGGCACCGCCATACAAGCCGCCATTCGGCGGTAGCAGGCCGTCATCGGGATGGTCGACCCAAACGCCGTTGGCTTGACCCTGCGTTCCCGGATGCCAGGCATCCACCAGTCGCTGACAGTTCGCCGGTAGGCCTGCTTCCGTCCGGGTGACGGCCGCCGCAAACTCACCTGTCAGGCGTCCCATCTCGATGATCTCGATGTAACCCGCACGCGTGCGGCTGTCCTCGTAGGGGCCGCCATCGTCGTTGTTGAAGGCATATTCAAAATTGTTGAACGCCTGTCCTTCTGCGGGCATTTGCGGCACCGTGCAGGAACGGTCGCTGGTCTGCAGCGCGGCGGCTGCCGCATGGATCGGATCAAGCGCCTCGGAGGCACCGGTAAGTGCACCGGTCCAGACATCCAAGGGGCCGAGGTAGAGATTGAACTGCCACACCTCCTGTCCATTCATCGCCTCCCGAAAGCGCACCCGCAACGCCTTCACTTCCTCCGTGGTGTTCACCACCGAGATCAAAGTCGCGTTGCCGCCGTTGACCGTGTAGTAGGGATAGATCAACACCTGTCCACGACCATCGGTGCTGAGGTGGATGGCTTCTGCTGGTAGCGATGCCAAGGCACCCAGAGCCAGGCTGAGACTGGCGGCCAGCATTTTGTGGGACATGGACAACTCCTTATCACTATCGTGGTTCGCCGGCGGATATCGGCTGTGGAATTCGGCTGCCAATGAATGCTCTATGCAGTGCGTCCTTATGCATCAGGACTGCACGACCTTATTCCAGGCACTCGGCATTCTTGCGCGGTGTTGGCCATCCGCCAATAGAGATCATTGCAATGCCTGACAATGCGAAAAGCCGGGTGTCCGCGCAGAAGCACGCCTGCGCGATGCGCGCGCAACAGATTGATTCAGAGAGCTTTGCGAGTGCAGGCAGCAACCCTGAATCGGCGTTTCGCGGATGCAGACAACCCGCTTGGCGATAGAAAACAATGACTGCTGCCTGAATCCGACAGGGGATGTCACACACATGTCGGCATGGCAAGTCGCCAATCTCAGTCCTTGGCAGATTTGCTGCGCCGTTCCAGTTTGCGCAAATAGGTAAACACGCCCTGCCATAGAGCCTGCTGTTCCTGCGCGACTTCATTGCCGTAATCAAACAGACTCTTGCCCAAGGCGGTGAGCAGCACGTAACTCTGCGAGTCGCGCAATTCGGCAAGTATGGGATAGGGCCAGTCGTGTAATTGGGCAAGGGCGCGTTGACTGGCTTGGGTGTTGGGTCGGACGCGATTGGCAATCAGGGCAATGGGCAATTCGCCACTGCTCACACGCGGAACTCGACTGAGCGCCGATAAAAACATCGCGGTGGCTTCCAGATCGAAGGGTGCGGGCAGGACCGGCACCAGCACCACATCGACCCGTTTCAATGCGGACTTCAAGGTATCCGGCGTGGATCCGGCGGGGGCGTCGATCACCACCTGCTGAACGTCTTCCGGCATGGCCTTGTGCCAACGCTCCTGCGTGCCGTCGATCGCGACGGGAGCCGGCAACCATTCCGTCCGCCGCTGACACCAACGCAGCGACGAGCCTTGCGGGTCGAGATCGACCAAGGCGGTGCGCTGGCCTTGGACGCAGAAATGCGCAGCCAAATGCGTGGACAGCGTGGACTTGCCACACCCGCCTTTGCTGCTGGCGACCAGTATCGACGACATGGCGACCTCCTCAGGGAAGTGTCTCGGCGTATTGCGGGGGCTTACGCGCCTGCGCGCGTTGCTCGAAAGCATAGGCCAAGGCGATCAGACGTGCCTCGCTCCAGGCCGTGCCAAACATCGACAATCCCACCGGCAAGCCATGGACCTGGCCCATTGGCAGGCTGATGTTCGGATAGCCCGCCATCGCCGCCATGCCCGCACTGCCACCAAGGTAGTTGCCACCATTCAGCCAATCGGTTTTCCAGGCTGGGCCCGTGGTCGGTGCGATCAGTGCATCCAGCCGATGTTCGTTCACCAAGGCATCAATGCCGTGTTCGCGGGTCAGCCGCTGCAGCCGCTTGCGCGCTTTACGGTAGTCCGCGTCTTGAGTCCCTTTGGTGGCATCAGCCTGCAACAGATACTCCTGACCGAACCAAGGCATCACTTGCGCAGCGTGGCGCTGGTTGTAGTCGATCAACTCAGCCAGTGACGCGATGGGCACGCCTTCACGACTGCCGAGATAGGCATTCAGACCGGACTTGAATTCGTGCAAGAACACGGTCTGCTCAAGCGTATTGGCCTCGGCGCGCGTCGGAAAGGACAAGTCGTCAACCAGTACCGCGCCGGCATCACGCAAAATTTGCAGGGCCGCTTCGAAACGCGCGTCTACTCCGGGGTGATAGCCGGTGAGCTGACGCACCACACCAATGCGTGCACCGCGCAAGGCGTCCGTTGACAGCGCCTCGACATAGTCCGCGCGCTGCGCATCGGCATCGGCCGTGATCAAATCGCGCGGATCATTGCCAACCATCGCCTGCAGCAACAAGGCAGCATCGCGTACGCTGCGTCCAAAGGCGCCGGCAGTGTCCTGTGATGATGAAATCGGCACGATGCCGCTTCGGCTGACCAAGCCAACGGTCGGTTTGATGCCCACCACGCCGTTCATGGCGGCCGGGCACACAATGGAGCCGTCGGTTTCGGTACCGACCGCCACACTGACCAGACTGGCCGCCACGGCGACCGCGCTGCCTGATGAGGAGCCACACGGCGAACGATCCAGTGCATACGGATTGCGTGTCTGGCCGCCGCGACTACTCCAGCCAGCACTGCTGCGCTTGCCACGGAAATTGGCCCATTCGCTGAGGTTGGTCTTGCCAAGGATTACCATTCCGGCCGCGCGTAAGCGCGCCACCAGAGCGGCATCGCGCGTGGCCGGTTGACCGACCAAGGCCAACGATCCGGCCGAGGTCTGCAGCGAATCGGCAGTATCGATATTGTCTTTCAGCAGCACGGGTATGCCGTGCAACGGCCCGCGCAGCTTGCCTTGCGCGCGTTCGGCATCCAGCACACGCGCAATTGCCAGTGCCTCAGGATTGAGTTCAATGACCGCGTTGAGGCTCGGACCATCGCGGTCAATGGCGTCGATCCTTTGTAAATAGGCGCGCACCAAGGTCTCGCTGTTCATGCGCCCGGCCTTCAAGTCAGCTTGCAGACTGGCGATATCACGCTCGTCGATGACGACCGTCGTGGGCGCAGCGAAGACACCCTGTGCAATCGCCCAAAGGCCAATACTGAGGACGCATCTACCGATACTTCTGAAGTTCATGCCCTCTCCGTGATCACGCGCCAAGCCAAGCGTGCCACAGAGGCAAGCTGCCAAGACTGAGCACCATACCCCAACCCACCAGTGCGGCAGCCAGCTCGGGGGCGAGACGGTGTGAGATTGCCAACGCGCCAGCGGTGATCATCGGTGGCATGGCAGTTTCCAGCACCGCGACTTGGGCCATCTCGCCCTGCAAGCCGACGCCCCACGTGGTAACCCAAGCGATCACCGGCATCACCAGCAGTTTCAACACCACTCCGCTGGCCAAAGGTGCCCAATGCAGACGTGATAGGCGCAGGCGCAACTGCAGTCCGACGGCCAGTGATACCACCGGAAGGATCGCATCCGAGAGGCGCTGCAAAACAGCGTCGACGACATGCGGCGGTGACGCGGGCATCACCGTGAGCGCGACCAGCAGCGCGATCAACGGTGGGAAACGTACCATTCGTTTTGCCACTTCACGCACGCTCGGCGGGCTATCGCCCGCATAGCGAGCCAGTACCCAGACGCCCCACGTGGAAAGCATGACGAAGGAACCAAACTGGTCGTACACCACGGCATAGGGCAAGGCATCGTCGCCCAACATCGCCTGCACCAAGGGATAGCCAAGAAACGAGGAATTGGACAGCGGCACACACAACAGCAGGACCGCTTTGGCTTGCGGACTGAAAGACCATAGCCGGGACAATAGTTCGATGGCGGCGATGCTGGCGAGCAGTATCAGCCAAGGCACCGCGACCAGCCCCAGCAGTGAGATGTCGAGGGTCAGCTTGGATGCAAATCGCAGCACCGCGGCGGGTAACAACACGTATAGCACTACACGATTGAGCGTTTCGCCGGCATTGTCGGCAAACAGCCGGATGCGCTGACAGAGCATCCCGAGTGCCAGCATCAAAAACACCAAAGCAAAGGCATCCGCGGCCATCAGGTTTGTTCCGTTTCAATGCGCGCCGGCCACGCTGCGTGGCTGTCCAATCGGCATGCTGGCATGCCGGGCAAGGCGATGGCGATGCACGAATGGTCGTAGGACATTCCGATCAACCGCGTTTGCGCACGCGATGATCGACCGCTGTCATGGCAGCACCGCCCAGCGACACAACCAAGGTAAGGCGGCCTCGGCGTCGGCGCTGCTGTAGCTGTGGCCGCCACCGATTTCGCGATACTGCAATGTGTCGTCGATCTGCCAACCCGCGTTGATGAAACGCAGTACGTCGTTCTGCGCGAATGCCAGCAGCGAATCGCTACTGCCAATCCGGCTTTGCAAGGGCACTTCGCGCGTCGCGGCGGAAGGCGCATTGATACCGGCGTAGGCTTCGAGCACGCCCGCCTTGACGGCATAGGCGGCGTAAAGCCCGGCATTTCCCAACACCAGACCATGGGCGACATGCCCTCCGGCGGAGAATCCCCATACGCTGCGGCGCTGCCGGTCGATGACATAGGCCGCCGCCAGATCGTTCTGGATCGCTTGGATGAAGATGAAATCGACCGCGGGCACCCATCCACCTGAACTGCCACTGGCGGGTGGCGCCACCAACACCACACCGGCCCGATCGGCGCTCGCGCTGAAAAGATCGCGCAGATCCTGCGCGGCTACCGCTGTGGTGGCGCTACTGCCGGTGGCACCGTGCAACAGGATCAGGACCGGCGCCGGACGATCCGCACGATGCAAGGGCGGCACACGCACGTAGTAGGTACGCAGACTACTGCCAACCAAGACTTGGCGCTGCTGGTTGCCGCTGGCGACCGGACCCGCACCCGACGATGCATCGGGGCTGTAGATCGCTCCCGACTCGATGCCATCGGCAAACAGGCTGCCATCTCGACACGCCGACGCGGGTAGCCAGCGTGTTTGCTGCGCCTGAGCACTCGCGAACGACAGCATGCCGCTGACCATGGCGAGCATGAAAAGCGCGGTGCGCGGCGCTCGCCTTGGCCGGTTCACGGTCGCTACTGCGTCTTCTCGCGCACAGCCATCGCGGCAATGCCGTTGCTGCTCAACTGCTGCTTGGCGGACTCGACCTCACGCAGGTCAGCAAACGGTCCAAGTCGCACGCGATACCAGACATTGCCGTCGATGCTGTCGCTCTGCACCTGCGCAATCAAACCGAGCAACGCCAGACGCGCCTTCAGCGCATCCGCATCATTGGCCGAACGGAATGCACCCGCTTGCAGAAGAAAACGCTCGCCGGCGCTCGGCTGCGCGGCTGGCTGCGCGGCATCCTGTTTTACGCTGGCAGCCAACTCATTGTCCGGGATTGCGGTCTCGCGATCCCGCAGCAAGGTATAGAAGTCATAGCGTTGGCGCTTCGGTTCTTCGTCGGCGACCGCAGGGGCATTGGCGCTGGGCGCGGCCTCGCTGGGCGCAGCGGGTTGCGCACGCGGATCAGGCTGCGGACCTGCGGGCCGGTCGCCACTGCCCTCGCGCATCAGCACGTAGGCCGATGCCGCGAGACCCAGCAACAGGCCTGCCAGCAACCAGATCCAACCGGGAACACTACGATCACTGCCACGTCGTGCCTGCGATTTGGGTTTGCCACGTCGATTCGACATCACATCCGCTCCGGTGCACTGACACCCAACAAGGCCAAACCGTTGGCCAAGACCTGTCGCACCGCCAGACACAGGCCCAATCGTGCTTGGCGAAGCGGTTCGTCATCGGCGACCAGAATGGGCGTGGCGTTGTAGTAACTATGGAAGGCCGCCGCCAGCTCACGCAAATAATTGGCGATGACTTGCGGCGCACGGTTGGCGGCAGCGCTTTCGATCACTTCGGGGAAACTCAACAGTTCGTTCATCAGGTCGAGCTCGTGCGGCTCGGTCAAACGCGCGCGCGCCGAATCCGCCGCGGTACGGTTGAAGGTCCAGTGCTTCTCGGTCGCCTGACGCAGGAGGGCATGCACACGCGCATGCGCGTACTGGATGTAATAGACCGGATTCTCGTTCGACTGGCTCTTTGCCAGATCGAGGTCGAAGTCGAGATGTTGGTCGTTACCGCGCATCACGTAGAAGAAGCGCGCCGCATCGCTGCCCACATCTTCACGCAACTCCTGAAGGGTGACGAACTGCCCGGAACGCGTCGACATCTGCACCTTCTCGCCGCCCCGGAACAGGACCGCAAACTGCACCAACTGAATCTCGATCCGCGCCGGCTCCAGTCCCAAGCCTTGGGCGGCGGCCTTGAGGCGCGCGATGTAGCCATGATGATCGGCACCGAAGATATACAAGGCACGTTCGAATCCGCGCTCGAACTTGCTCAGCAGATAGCCGATATCGGAGGCGAAATAGGTCGTCGCCCCGTTGGCCCGTCGCACCACGCGGTCTTTTTCGTCACCGAAGGCAGTAGCGCGGAACCACAGCGCGCCTTCCTGTTCATAGAGATGCCCACCCTTTTGCAAGGTCTCTATGGCGCGCTGCACATAGCCTTCATCGGCCAACGAGCGTTCGGAAAAAAAGGTGTCGTGATTCACACCAAAGTCATGCAGATCCTCGCGAATCAACTTCAGGCACCAGTTCAGACCCTTGTCGAACAATTTGCGATACGCCTCGGGCGTGCCCAGCAAATAACGACAGCGCGCGATCAGCGCATCGATGTGCACTTCCTTGTCACCACCCTGCGACTCATCCGGTGGCAGATCGGTCTGCACTTCGGTGGCACGATGACGGAACTCGTCACCAATCGCCGCGCGCATGGCCCGCGCGATTTCAATGACGTAGTCGCCCTTGTAACCGTTATCCGGGAAACGCAGCGACTCGCCGCACAGCTCCAGGTAGCGCAACCACACACTGACCGCAAGGATGTCCATCTGCCGACCGGCGTCATTGACGTAATACTCGCGCTGCACCTTGTAGCCGCTGGCCTGCAGCAAGTTGGCGACGCTGGCGCCATAGGCCGCGCCACGTCCATGCCCCACATGCAATGGCCCATTCGGATTGGCGGAGACGAACTCCACGGTGATGTATTCGCGCGATTCTTCTGGTGCCCAGCCATAGCGTTCTGCCTGTTCGGCGACGCGGCGAATCACCCCTAGCCGGCAGTTCTGGTTGAGGGTGAAATTGACGAACCCCGGCCCGGCAATTTCGACCTTCTCGACATGCTGCGATTTGGGCAGTGAGGCTTTGATCGCTTCGGCCACCTCACGCGGCTTGCGTCCGGTCGGCTTGGCCAGAAGCAGAGCCAAGTTGCAGGCGTAGTCGCCATGATCGCGGGTCTTGGTGCGTTCGATCACGAAGTCAGGCTCGACCTCCAGCACCAATTGACCCGAACGCTTGAGATCCAGCAACGCTTGCAACACCAATTCACGCAAATGGTCTTTCACGGCAATACACATTGGGAGGACAGACCGCGTAGTTTAGCAGCAAGCGCCAGGAAAACCCTTCGCTGGCAGTCATTTGCAGCGGTCTTCCCGGGCCCGGAGCGGCATGCCGGATGGCATGCGGGCGCGACCTTTCCTTGGCCGATGTCATAAATCAGCAATGTCGCTGTCATACCTTGTGGGCGGTTGCCGCTCCCACGGAAGGGAGCAAATCCCCGACTGCCTTCCGCTCCGGAGTGTCTGATGTCTCCCTCGTCCTATCTGCCCAAGACTGCAGCGCGGGTTCTGCTGCTGGCCGGGCTAGCCTGCGCGTCTGCACAGGCGCAAACCGAAGCCGATACCCTGGCGCAAGGCCTGATCCGCCTGCGCGGTGAGGTTGAACAACTCAACGCCGAATTGAATTTACTCCGCGAAGAGCAGCGAACCACGCTGGCCGGGCTGAATGCTCAGAAGGCCGAGCTGGCGAACAGCGCCGAACGACAGTCGCTTTCGGCGCGCGAGGCGCGTGAGAAGCTCGCTGCTCGCGAAGCCGAAATTGCGGCGACGAGTGTTGATGGCGACAGCCTGAAGCCGTTGCTGCTCAGCGCCATTGATGGCCTGCAAGCGCATATCCGCGGCGGCCTGCCGTTCCGCGTCGAGGAGCGTCTCGCCGAGCTCGACCAGTTCCGCACCGAATTGCAGAACGGCAGCGTGCCGCCTCAGCGTGGTGTCAATCGCCTTTGGGCCTTCTACGAAGACGAGTTCCGCCTCTCGCGTGACAACAGCCTGCAGTCACAGACCATCGCCGTGGGCAATGAGCGGGTGTTGGCGGATGTCGCCAAACTCGGATCGATGCTGCTGTATTTCCGCACCCGCGACGGGCGTGTTGGCCAAGCTGTGCGGACTGGCGAGCAATGGACGTTCGCCACCACCGAAAACCCCGCCGCCCTGCAGCAGATCAATGCCCTGTTCGATGCGCTGGGCAAGCAAATTCGTCAGGGCTGGTTCGAACTGCCCATCGCCCAGACGGGAGCACAGTGATGTCGACGTCCCTCTTTCGCGGACTGCTTTTGAGCAGCCTGTGCCTCGCGAGTACCGCCACTCTGGCGCAAGATGCCAGCATCGCTGCTGCGCCAGCTGCAGCCGCGCCGACCGCACCGCCCGCCCCCACCGTGTCGGTGGAAAAGGCCTACCAGCGTGAATACGCGCTGCTGGAGGCGCAGAAGCGTGAACTGACCACACGCATCACCAACGTCCGCAAACAGACCGAGCAGGACAGTGCGCGTCTCGAAGCGGAAGTAACCGCGCTGGAAAATCAGGTGTTCGCGCTGCGTAGCGAAGCCGAATCGGCCGCCGACGCACTCAATCGCGCCGAACAGGCCGCGTTGAGCGCTGCCGAGAACAGCGACTTTCTAAGCGCCACCCTCGAGCAGGCCAAGGCCACGCTGGGCAGCTATGACGACACCACGCTGCAGTCGGATGCGTTTGCCGCAATGGACAGCCCAGGCCAGTTGAGCACGCTGTTCCAAACCGCCAGCCAGCGCTTGAGCCTGCTGTCTCAGGTTCGACGTGACCCCGGCGCCTTCTTCCTCGCCGACGGCAGCGAGGTGCAGGGCCAGATCATCCGCTTCGGCAACATTGCCGCCTTCGGGGTCAGCGAGAAGGCTTCCGGCGCTCTGGTGCCCGCCGGTGGCGAGCGCTTCCGCTTGTGGAACACGCCCGCCGTGGAATCTGCCGCCAGTCTGTCGCAAGGCAAACTGCCCAGTACGCTGCAGACCTATCTGTTCGAGAACGCCAGCGCCGCGATCAGCGATCCGCAAGTGAAAACCGTCAGCAGTGAAATGGCCAAAGGTGGCCTGATCGGCTACGTCATTCTGCTACTGGGTGCGGCGGCAATGGTGCTGGTCGTTTTGCGCGCGATCTTTTTGCAACGCTCGGGTGCCAGCATTCAAGCCATCATCGACAGCGTTGCGCCGGCCGTGCAAGCCAATCGGATTGAGGACGCCATCCTCGCCGCCAAGCGTTTCAAAGGCTCTGCAGCCCGCGTGGTGACCGCAGCACTGCGCAATCTCGACCGGGATCGCGAGCATCTGGAAGACATCGTCTCCGAGTCGATCCTGCACGAGTCCACGCATCTCAACCGCTTCGGCGCCTTCATCATGATGATTGCCGCGGTCGCACCCTTGCTGGGCTTGCTCGGCACCGTCACCGGCATGATCCAGACGTTCGACATCATCACGGAATTCGGTACCAGCGACCCCAAGCTGCTCTCGGGCGGTATCGCCACCGCATTGGTAACGACCATGCAGGGCCTGATCATCGCGATTCCCTGCCTGTTGTTCGGCGGACTGTTGAACGGCTGGGCCGAGCGCATCAAGGACGACATGGAAAAGGCCGCGCTGAAGGCCATCAACCTTTATCAGGACGTGCGCCTCGCCGCTGCACGTCGCGCGGCCTGAGTCACGGCACCCCGCCATGGCACTCGGACTTGACCCCAATGCAGGCGTGATCGAATCGATCGGCGCCTACCTGAACGCCGGTGGCTTGGTTATGCCGGCGCTGGTCGCCTGCGCCGTCGTGCTCTGGTACGCGCTCGGCGCACGCTGGGTGTTGCTGGAGCGCGGCAGTCGCAAGAATGTCCGCGTACTAATGCGCAAGTACGCCGATGGTCGCGCCAAGGCGCCGGATGGCATTGTGGATTTGGCGATCGTGCGTGGTCTGGCCATGCGCGCCAAAGACAAACCCTATCTGCGGCGCTACCTGGACGACGCATTTTCCGATTTCGAAGCACAGGTCAAGCGGTACTCGACGACCATTACCGTCGTGGTCGCCATCGCGCCGCTGCTTGGCTTGCTCGGCACCGTGTCCGGCATGATCGAGACCTTCGAATCGCTCGGCGACATGTCGATGTTTTCGCAGACCGGTGGCATCGCGGCGGGCATTTCCACGGCCCTGTTCACCACACAGCTGGGACTGGTGGTGGCCGTGCCGGGGGTGATTCTCAAATCAGTGCTGGATCGCCGTCAGCGTCAGCTCGAACTTGACCTCGACCAAATCAAAGACCTGCTGGTCAGCTCACCGGATCTGCTGAAGGCCGGCGAATGAACCTCCCCACATTTCCCTCGCGCTCGCGCGAACTCTGCCAGGACTGATCGCCATGCTGCGTCGCCGTCCCGATAAATCCAACGATGTCGCGGTCGATCTGACTCCAATGATCGACATGACCTTCATCCTGCTGATCTTCTTCATGGTGTCGACGACGTTCGTCAAAGACATGAAGCTCGATATCAACCGTCCAGGCGCGCAAACCCAAGTGGTTGCCTCGACCAAGGCGGTTCGCCTGTACATCGACAAGCAGGGTGAAACCTACATGGACGGCGAGCCGGTGCGCGAATGGGTGATCCAGTCGCGGGTCCGCGATCAGCTCAAGGGCATGACGCAGAAATCCGTGCTGGTCGTGACCGACGACAGCGTGCCTGCCGACAAGCTGATCCGCGTCGTCGATGCCGCCCGTATGGCCGGTGCCGAAGACGTGGGCGTGGCCACCGTCACTGAAGCAGGCGAGGGCTGAAATGCGCTGGCGTCAGCCACTACCGATCGGACTGATCAGTGCTGCGCTCGGCACCGCCGCCGTGCTTGGCTTGGTCATCCTGATGAACCGACCCCTGGCCTGGACCGGAAGATGCGAGGGCCAGGCGTTTTCCAGCATCGATGTCGTCAAGAAGGACAAGCCGAAGCCTGAGCCGGCCAAGCCCAAACCCGAACCGCCGAAGCGCAAACCGCAGCGCAGTGCGCCCGCACCGCTGGTGGGGTTGGACAGTGGCCTCGCCGGGCTTAATTTTGGTCTCCCGCAGTTCGATGCCAGCGAGCTCGATCTCGGCCAAGGCCTACTGGGCGAAGGCGGCGACGTGGTCATGACCGACGACAGCGTCGATGTGCCACCCCGTCCGATCATGCAAACCCCGATGGCCTATCCGCCGCGTGCACGCGCACAGGGCGTGACTGGCTACGTACTGCTCAGTGTGCTGATCGGCCCGACCGGCAACGTGGAAAAAGTGAAGGTCATCGAAGCCCAGCCTGCGGGTGTGTTCGATGACGTGGCTACTGCCGGCGTGCAGACCTGGAAGTTCGAGCCCGCGAGTTATCGCGGCGAAAACGTGCGGGTCTGGGCGACCCAACGCGTGAGGTTTGATCTGTCATGAAGCGCTTGATCGCAAGCATCCTGCTCAGCGGCTTCCTCTGTGCGCCAAGCTTCGCTGCCGAGGAAGAAGTCGATTACGTCGCCCTCGCCGCGCTGTTGATGCGCGATGGCGAAACCGAGCGCGCTGCCGACGCATTGGCGAACGTCGATACCCGCGCCGAAGGCATTGACCTGATCCAGTACCACACCGTGCGCGGACTGATCGCGCTGGAACAACAATCGCTGCAAGTCGCCGCTGAGGCCTTTGATGCCGCGATTGTGGCGGGGCAGACCGATCCGCTGATTCATTTGTATCGCGCGCAAGCCTTGTTTGGGCTGGAACGCTATGCCGATGCGGTCGCGGCACTGGACGCCGCGGGTAGCGCGGTGGATGGACTGTCCGGTGCCTGGCTGTTGCGCGCTCATGCACGTTGGATGCTGGGTGACAAACAAGCGGCTCTCGACAGCCTGAGCGAAGCGGGCAACCGTTTCCCCGGCAACACCAGCTTTCAACGTCGACAAGTGTTTTATCTGATCGAAGCCGGTCTGTATCAGGAGGCGGCCGATCTGGGGCGTGATTACCTCAAGCGCGCCGACGCCAAAGCCGAGGACTACGCGGCTATCGGCTCCGCATTGCGACGGTCGAAAAGCTACACCGAAGCGCTGGGCTTTCTTGAAGCGGCGCGCCTGAAGTTCCCTGACGACGGTTCCATCGCCAAGGCTCTGGCGCAGACCTGGCTGGAACAGGGCAATCCGCTGGCAGCCGCCGATGTGATGGCAGCCCAAGCCGAACGTGAGCCCGAGTTGCTGAGTGAAGCCGCCGAGCTATATCGCCGCGCCGGACGGACCACGCAAGCGCTGAATCTCAATGCCCGCGTCACCGATCCGCAACGCAAGCTCAAACAACGTGTGGGCCTGTGGATTGCCGCGCAACGCTATGACGAACTCACCGCCGCTGAACCCGCGCTATTGCGCGCGGGCCTGCTGGACGACGAAGACGTGCGCTACGCACTCGCCTACGCCTGGTACAAGGGCCGCGACTTCGTCGCCAGCGAGCGCCATTTGTCTGCCTTGACCCGCAGCGACCTGTTTCGCAAGGCCACGGAGTTGCGCCGTCTGATGCAGGAATGCGCCGACACGCCGTGGACCTGCGCCTGAGCCTTATCGAGAACCTGCCATGACCCCGCACGCGCCCACCCGCCGATTGCTCGCGCTTGCCGCCGCAGCATTCGTCAGCCAACTCAGTACGCGCGTGCAGGCGGCGGACCTGACCGTGTTGCTGTTCGACCAAGGCCAGCCGGTGGCGAATGCCGATGTGCGTGTTGGCAGCACGCAAGCGCGCACCAGCGCCGACGGCAGTACCGTGTTGCAACTGGGCGCGGGTGAGCATGAGTTGATCGTCAGTCGCGGAGGCAACACGGTCCTGCAGCTCAAGGTAACCTTGGTCGAAGACGAGAGCGCCGAACTGTTTGCCACGCTCTATCCGGACGCTGCACCGAGCGTATTCATCGACAGCTCGCATGCCAACGCGGGCACCGAAAGCAGCGCCACGGAAGACCTCGGCCCACCGGGGCGCTTCAGCGGACAGATTCTCAACAGTGAAGACGGCAAGCCCGTTGCCAACGCGCGCATCTATGTCGCCGGCACACCACTGGACATCGTCACCGACGCCGAAGGTCGCTTCGACGTCCCGGTCAGCGCTGGCAGCTACGCGGTGTCGATCATCGCCCCCAAATTTGCCAGTCGCAGTCTGGAAGCCGTGGCCATCGCCTCGGGTGAAACCACGACACAGGCCATCGAGCTGACCCCGTCAGGCGTTGAACTCCCCGAATTCGTCGTACTGGAACCCTTCATCGAAGGCTCGCTGGCCTCCTTCGTGGAAGAAAAGCGCAACAGCTCGGCCGTTGCCGACATTCTCGGCGCAGAGCAAATCTCGCGAGCCGGTGACTCGGACGCGGCGGGGGCGCTGAAGCGCGTGACGGGTTTGACTTTGGTGGATGGGAAGTACATCTACGTTCGCGGATTGGGGGAGCGCTATTCCAGCACCCTGCTAAACGGCGGACAGATACCCAGCCCTGACCCGACACGCCGCGTTATCCCACTCGATCTCTTCCCAGCCGAACTGTTGTCCGGGATTGTGGTGCAGAAAACTTACTCTGCCAATTTGCCCGCGGAATTTGCAGGCGGTACGGTCCTGCTGCGCACGCGTGGCGTCCCGGAGAGTTTCCTGCTGCGCACTTCGGTGGGCATGGGCTATGGCGATGGGACAACCGGTTCTGATGGCCTGCGCTATGACGGCGGACAGAGCGATTGGACCGGTCGCGATGACGGTTCTCGTGAAGCGCCGGAAGCGCTAACCCAACCCAGTCTCCCAACCACGCCTGCCGAACTGGAAGCCGTCGGTGAAACGCTTGCAGCAAAAGGCTATTCGCTGCGCGAAGAGAGCATCGGTCCAAATGCCAGCGCTTCCGTATCCATCGGTGATGACTTGCCGTTCTCGGACGGTGATTGGAGTCTTGGCTATATCGCGTCCATTCGTCATGCCCAAAATTGGGACAGCCGCGAAGAGGAGCGCAACATCGTGGCGCTTGGAACACAAGGCTTGCGCTTGGTCGAGGAGGGCCAACGAACACGCACTGAGCGCAACATCGACAACGCGATGTTCTTGGCTGCAGGACTCAAGGTCGGAGAGCACCATTCAGTCACGGCAACCGGCTTACAGCTGCGTCAGACCAGTGACGAGGCACAGTTTACGGATCTACTCGAGAGCGGTGACCTTGAACGTCGTCATTCTTTGGAGTGGGTTGAAAATGAGCTCCGCAGCGGTCAGTTGGGCGGCGAGCACGTCATCCCAGCGCTGGGGCATCTCTTGGTCACATGGCAGGCCACACAGTCGGATGCGTCCCGCTACGCACCTAACACGCGCGAGTATCGCTATCGCTTCGACGAAGAAGCACAGGATTTCGTGGTCAATGCCTTCAGCAATCAACAACGATTCGAGAATTTGCAAGATCAGGCAGACGAGTATCGCCTTGACCTAGAGTGGCCGTGGGAGTTTTCCGAAAGTGCAGCCCTGAAACTCTCAACAGGTGCCAGTCAATTCGAGAAGGACCGCGTCTCGGCGATTCGTCGCTTCTCGTTCGCGGGCGGACGACCGCCCGGCAATTTTTTCGACATTGAGGATTTCTACACGCCAGAGATCATCGGGCCTGGCAGCCAGCAGCAGCGCTTGCGCGAAGTGACGTTGGCAACCGACGCCTACACCGCGAACCAATCACTGGACGCTTACTACTTCATGGCGGACGCCAATTGGCACCAGTGGAGCATCAACCTCGGCGCGCGCCAGGAAGACATCCTGCAAGAGGTCATCACCAAACAGCCTTTTGCACCGAATCCAACGCCCGTCATCGGCATCGTCGACGAATCCAACCTGCTCCCCGCGGGATCTTTGACCTGGGCATACTCCGACAAGGCCCAACTGCGCCTCGCCTACTCCGAAACCTTGTCCCGTCCAGACATTCGCGAGCAATCCCCTGCCGACTTCATCGACCCACAACTGGATGTACGCGTCGTCGGCAACCCGGATCTGAAGCAGACAGAGATTGAGAATCTCGATCTTCGCTGGGAGTACTACTTCAGCCCCAGCGAGAGCTTTTCTGTGGCACTGTTTCAGAAGGATTTCCTCAACCCGATCGAGTTGGTCGCATCACCTGCTTCCGGCGATCTGCTGAACATCCGCAACGCTGCCTCTGCGACCAATCGCGGTATCGAGTTTGACTACTACCGCAGCTTCGACTTCGCTGGCGGCTGGTCGTGGTTGCCTTGGGGGATCGAGAATCTCCCCTGGACCGAGTTGTTTTTGGGCTTCAACTACGCGCGCATCGAATCAGAAATCGACCTGGGCGAAAGCCCGGGTCTCGTAACCAATGCGGTGCGACCGCTTCAAGGGCAATCCCCATACGTCGGCAACGTGTCTGTTTCCTGGCTCCCCGAGTCCGGCAACTACGAAGCCACCTTGCTCTACAACGTGGCAGGCGAGCGCATCTCACGGGTCGGTATTCGAGGTATTCCCGACACCCTGGAACAGCCATTCCACCAGGTTGATTTCACGCTAAGCGCAGCACTGCCATGGGAAGGCTGGAAAGTGAAGACGAGGTTGCGCAACCTTCTCGACCCGGAAGCCAGCTTCATGGTTGGCGACCAGATTGAGCGTCGCTACCGAAAGGGTCGCGAGTTCGCCTTCAGCGTCGAATGGCGTTTTTGATGAACCCGATGACACTGTCACACAACAGCAATATCAGCGCCGCGTCCACGTAATAAAACCTTCTTAGTGTGGCAGTCCCGTCGAACAGTTCGACGCGCTCTCCCCACTCAGAGGATTTGTCATGCTCTCTATCCGCAAGACACTGATCGCCGCAGCCTGTGCTGCCGCCTTCACCAGCAGCGTGTCGGCTTCGGTCGTCACGGAAGCGTTTGATGGCGCTTGGACCAATGTTGCCAGTGCCGACAACAAGGGCCTGATGGTCGACTACATTCCGTCGGCCAATCTGGTCTTCAGCGCATTTTTTACCTATGCCAATGACGGTAGTCAGATCTGGTCAGTGGTCGCAGTGCCGCTGGTAGATGGCCAGCTCGACTACACCAACGTCGACGTCTTGAAGTACACCGGCGGCCAGTTCAGTGCCATTGGCTCACCGACCCAAGCGGTCATCGCCAAAGCCAACGTCAGCTTTGCCTGCGACGCGATCACCATGGACATCACTCCCGCCAATGGCTCGGGTGTCACCGCCGCCAACTTCGTGTTCCAACCTTCGCTGGGCCTGAAAAAATTGACCAGCGGCCAGTGCAATGAGCCGATCACCGCATGCCCGGCGGGTACGACCGCTGAAGGCAGCGACTGCGCCCTTCCCGCATCGATCGCCAATGACCTGATTCTGCCTGCAGGCAAGAAATATCTGGTACGCGGCCAAGTATCCGTTCAATCCGGTGGCTCCCTGACGATCGCTCCAGGCGTGACTGTGCAGGGCGTCAATGAGGCCAGCCAAGCCAACTTCATCGCCGTATTGCGCGGCGGCAAGATTTTCGCAGAAGGTACAGCTACCCAACCGATCACATTCACCGGACCAACCGCTGAAGCGGGTTCATGGGCGGGATTGGTCATTGCTGGCAACGCAACATGTAACGAAGCAACTGGCGGCCAACCCTGCCAGTTTGAAGCCGTCCCCAGCATCACCTACGGCGGCAATGATCCAGCCGACAACTCAGGTCGTCTGCGCTATGTCCGCATCATGTACGCAGGCCAAGAAGTCGCCCCAGATGAAGAACTCAATGCGTTGACCTTGATGGCCGTCGGTTCCGGCACCCAAATCGAGTATGTGCAGGTCGACAACGGACTGGATGACGGCTTCGAGTGGTTTGGTGGCTCCGTCAATGTTCGCAACGTGGTCTGTTCAAACATGGCGGATGACTGCTTCGATATGGCGCAGGGCTACAACGGCAAGGGGCAATTCATGCTGGCCTACCAGGGTACACCTGCCAGCTTCACTTCCGATCCCCACGGCATCGAACTCGACAACACCGACCCATCATCGACGACCACGCCGATCACCCAGCCGCAGTTCTCCAACATGACGCTCGTGGGCAGCGCTGCGGTCGCAGGTGGTGAAGGCATCCGCCTGCGTCGCGGTGGCGGCGGCAACTTCACCAATCTCGTAGTCACCGGTTACGCCGACCGTTGCTTGAACCTCAATGATGCAGAAACCATGAATCTGGCCTCCGGCACGGCGCAGGGTGCGCGTCTGAGCTTCACGAACTCGTTCATGGGTGGCTGTGTCGCAGGGACCTTCGAAGACTCGGCAAGTGATCCGTACGCCATTTCAGCCTTTTACGGCGTCGGTGCTGGCAACGGCTCTGGCGACCCGCTGCTGAGCGGATTCCTCCCGACTGCAGCCTCGCCAGTCCTCTCTGGTGGCGATGCACCTGCGGACGGCTTCTTCGTCCCGACCAACTATCGCGGTGCCTTCGCCAGCCCCAGTGACAACTGGACGGCCGGTTGGACGGTTAACATCCCCAACTAATCACACGCTCTCCAACGCGTGAGGTGAACAAGGCCGGTGCAGCAATGCACCGGCCTTGTGTTTTCCGTAGGGGTGGAAATGCGCTCAGGCCGCGCACTGCATCGCCAAGGTGGCATACAGCGCAAGCACCCGTTGCCCAGACAGACCAATGTGATCCGGCCGCAGCAACTCGCGTTCGAATCTGGCACTCAGGGCGCGAAGTCGCTTGCCGTTTTCTTCTTTGATCGCCGCAAATGCACGCTCACCCAGGTCTGAATTGAAGCGGTGCAAATCGAATACGTAACGCGCTTGGCCACTCAACAGAAAGTCGATGCAGGACTTGCCGGATTCGACACCGCCGAGCGAGCGCCCGGCGCGCATCTCGCGCTCCTCACACAAACGTCTTGCGCCTTCACAGAACAGCAGAAAGGCATCGCCCACATTGCCCGTATCCAAGTCGGCCGCCACACAGGCCAGCGACAGTGCACGCGCCATCAACGGGTTGATTTCGCGGTCGGCTGCTTCACGCGCCAGCCATTCACGCAGGCGCGGTGCCAGTGCGCCGCCGCTCGACATCGGATCCGCGCTGTCGTCTTCGCCTTGATCCTCGACGGTCGCTGAGACGTTCGATTTCGCATCAAAGGTGGAGCCCGCAATCGCCATTGCCACCGCAAGGTATTGATCGGCATCCTGCGTGCGATCAAAACCGCTCGCATCCATGATGCGAAGGGTCTCGGCAAGGCTGGCGAGCTCGTTATGACCGATCCCGCTGGGATCGACCCCCGGTTCGCGCTGATGCAGGTCGTGACCGGCCGCAAACAATTCAAGCGCCAGCGCATCTCGCAGGACGAACTGCGCAGGTTCGATGACGTCCAGTACGCGGTCCAATCGTCCGAACAGCAGCTCCAGCGCATGATCTTCATTGTGATACGCGTGGAGATCAGGGCCAAAATGACCATGTCGCAAACCCAGTCGTGCGACGCCAAGTAGTACCGCATTCTCCGTCTGCCCAAGCGCCACTTGGTCCGTACGCACGCAGTGTGCTCGCCAACTTTCATGGCGCTGCCGCAAGCGCAGCAGCACATCGGGACGCTTTTGCTTGAGCAACTCGCGCGCTGCAGCCGCATCGGGCAATGCGTGCTCGACGGCATCGGCAGCAAACTTGGCGGCAAGCTGAAAAATCATCCGGCTGACCCCGCAGAGGATGCCGGAGTATATGCCGAGCGCAGGCGCAACTTTCCAGTCCACCCGGGCCAAGGCGGCAGAACCATGGCCGTGTCGGGATCAGATCAGTCCGCGTGCAGCGAATGAAAGCGGTGCACCATCGCCGACGATGAAATGATCCAGAACACGCACATCGATGAGGCGCAAAGCCTCCTGCAAGCGCGTCGTGATCTGCCTGTCGGCTACGCTTGGCTCCGCCACGCCGCTCGGGTGGTTGTGGCCGAAGATCACCGCTGCGGCATTGTGCTGCAGGCAGCGCCGCACGACCTCGCGCGGGTGCACTTCGGTGCCGTCGATGGTGCCACGGAACAACTCCTCGAAAGCGATCATGCGATGTCGCGTATCCAGAAACAGGCAGGCAAATACCTCGTGCCGGTGCGCTTGCAGGCGCTGCTGGAACAAGCGGCCTGCGGCACGCTCATCGGTCAGCGCCTCGCCGCGCTGCAACTGCGTACTCAGCACGCGAGCGCCCAGTTCGAGTGCGGCCAGCAGCAAGGCGCTGCGCGCCGGACCCAGGCCGCGCTCGCGGCGAATTTCTGCAGCGGGGCGATGCAGCAATGCCGCCAGCGAACCGCGTGCCGCCAAGAGCTCGCGTGCGGTCTGCACGGCGTCCTTGCCAGCTACACCGGAGCCGAGGAATAGCGCCAGCAACTCGGCATCCGACAAATGCTGCGGACCGCGTGCCAGAAGTTTTTCGCGCGGGCGCTCGCCCTCGGGCCAGTGACGTATCGACATGGCACAAGGGTATGCCGAGATCGCCTGCGCACCGCTCGGAGGGTCGAGTCCTTTGGGGTAAGCTAAGGCCGCATTCGCAGGTAGGAATCTTCTGGTGTCGTCGGCTCCCTCATCTCATCGCATTCTGCTCGGTGTCAGTGGTGGCATTGCCGCTTACAAGTCTGCGGAACTGGTTCGCTTGCTGATCAAAGCCGGGGCCGAAGTGCAGGTCGTCATGACAGAGGCGGCCCAGCACTTTGTGGGTGCCGCGACGTTTCAGGCGCTCAGTGGCAGAGCGGTTCGCACGCATCTGTGGGATCCCGCAGCCGAAGCCGCCATGGGGCACATCGAACTGGCACGCTGGGCCTCGCAGGTCGTCATTGCCCCGGCCAGCGCAGATCTGTTGGCGCGCCTCGCACAGGGTCATGCCGATGATCTGCTCGCTACGCTGTGTCTAGCCAGTGCTGCACCGTTATCGCTCGCGCCGGCCATGAACCGGCAGATGTGGGCGCATCCTGCGACGCAAGCCAATCTCGACCTGCTTCGGCAACGCGGCGCCCGAATTCTCGGACCCGCAGCTGGCGAGCAGGCCTGTGGTGAGGTTGGCGAGGGCCGCATGCTGGAACCCAGCGCTATTGCCACCGCCGTACTGACACCCAGTGTCGGTGGCGTGCTGCAAGGTCGACGTGTGCTCATCAGTGCTGGACCCACGCTGGAAGATATCGACCCGGTGCGCTTTGTCGGCAATCGCAGCTCCGGCAAGATGGGTTTCGCCATTGCTCAGGTGGCACAAGCGATGGGCGCAGAGGTGACGCTGATCGCTGGTCCGGTGGCCTTGGCGACGCCGAGCGGCGTGCAACGTGTCGATGTGCGTAGTGCGCTGCAGATGCGCGAGGCGGTCTTGCAGCATCTTGATGGTCAGCACGTCTTCATTGCCGCCGCCGCCGTCGCAGATTACCGCCCTCGTGAAGTCGCCGCGCAGAAAATCAAGAAATGTGCGGACACGCTGGAATTGCAGTTGGTCCGCAACCCCGACATCGTTGCCGAAGTCGCAGCGCGTCAGGATCGGCCGCTGGTGGTCGGTTTTGCCGCAGAAACCAATGATGTCGAGTCGCATGCCTGCGACAAGCTCGCGCGCAAGAAGCTCGACATGATCGCCGCCAACGACGTCTCGATTGCCGGACAAGGCTTTGAATCCGAGCGCAATGCGCTGAACGTTTACTGGCATGACGGTATGCTGCGTATCGCGCCCGCCCGCAAATCCGAGGTGGCCCGACAATTGCTGACCTGCATCGCTGAACGCCTCGCCCACGCCACAGGAACCCCGTCATGAGCGCCGATCGGACGCTGGACATCCGCATTCTTGACGCCCGTCTCGGCCAGGAGTTTCCGCTGCCCGCCTACGCCACTGCGGCATCCGCGGGCCTCGATTTGCGTGCCATGCTGGATGCACCGTTGACCCTGCTGCCCGGTTGCGCAGAACTGGTGCCCTCGGGTTTGGCGATCCACCTGGCGGACCCCAATCTCTGCGCCATCGTGTTGCCACGCTCCGGCTTGGGACACAAGCATGGCTTGGTGCTGGGCAATCTGGTCGGACTGATCGATGCCGACTATCAGGGCCCGTTGATGATCAGCCTATGGAATCGCAGCGCCGAGCCATGCACCATCGCTCCCGGTGATCGCGTTGCACAACTGGTCGTGATGCCGATTTGCCGCGTTGCATTGAATACCGTCACAGAATTCGAGACCAGCGCGCGCGGCAGCGGCGGTTTCGGCCACACTGGCCAACGCTGAGCCTGCAGGATTTACGGACATGGCGAAAAAGAAAAAGAAAGTCGCCGAGCGCGAACCGATCCAGATACCCCCGCAACTGCTGGCATTGCAGCGCCCGCTCTTCATCGGGCTTACTGCGATCGCGTTCTTTTCCGGCCTGATCATTCTTTATCAGGCATGGCAGGCGTGGGAGAGCAATCGTGCCGGCCCGGCGCTGATCGCCTTGCGCGAGACCATCTCCGAGCAAATTCATCACGATATCGAAGAACGCAAGAAACGCCTGGCAGCAGTCGCCAACGATGCCTATCTGCGGGCAGATTTTGTGGCCGGTGCCGTGGAATCGGCTGCCGAACGCGTCAAGCGCGTCTGGTCCGATGCGCCTGCAACCAGTGTTTACAGCGCGCAGTTGGCGGAAGTCTACAAACTGGACCTGCGCCAGTTCGGCTATACCCGGTTGGAGCTGATCAACCGTGCGCGGGAATCCCAGGAGCCCGTCGCCGCCCCGATCGGTCTCGGCGCGCGCGGTAACCTCGGCGTCGCCGCATCGGTGCGCGATGCCGGCAAGGCGGTCGGTGTGGTGCTGGTCGAGTCCCCACTGAAAGCCTATCTGCAGCATGTTGAACAGGCCGATCTGCCCGGTGGATATCTCGCCCTGTCAAACGATTCGGCAATGCTTGCCGAGGCGGGCGACAACAGCTTTGCCGAGCGCGCGCAGCGCGAAGCCGTTGCCGACAGCGGGATGTACCTCAGCGTGGCCGCGCCACCGACCTACAGTTGGGTGCCCTACGCGCCGCCGGTGCAATTCTTGATGGGCTTCACCATGCTTCTGATGGCGGGCTATCTGGGTTGGGGCCTGCGCAAGGGAGACCATTTCGCGACCGTCAAGGTGCGGCGAGAAGAACCAACGTTCGCCGAGCAAATGGCTGCCCAGCCCCAATCCGAAACTGCCAAGAAGCCTGCCATGGACAAATCTGTCGCCAAGCCCACAGTGCGCATCGAGCGCAGCATTTTCCGCGCCTACGATATTCGTGGCGTTGTCGGGGTTGGCATTGATGAAGGCGTGGCGCAACTGATTGGCCAAGCAGTCGGCAGTCTGATGGCGGACAGGGGCCTGCAGGAGATCGTCATCGGCCGCGACGGGCGACTGTCGGGTCCGAGTCTTTCGGCGAGCCTGATCGAAGGGCTGCGCCTGGCCGGTCGAGATGTCATCGATATCGGTATGGTGCCCACGCCCGTGACCTATTTCGCCGCCTATCAACTGCACACTGGCTGCTGCATCTCGCTCACTGGCAGCCACAATCCGCCGGACTACAACGGCTTCAAGATCGTGGTCGGTGGCGAGACCTTGTCTGGCGCTGCGATTCAGGACCTTTATGCGCGCATCGCCGAGGGACGCTTGGTGGCAAAGGGCGGTGGCGGCCTGCAGCAACTGGACGTGCAGGACGACTATCTCTCGCGCATCGCAGGTGATATCCAGACCGAGCGCCGCATGCGCATCGTGGTCGATTGCGGCAATGGTGTCGCCGGCGAAATCGCGCCGAAGGTGTTGGGTGCGATTGGCTGCGAAGTCGAGCCGCTGTTCTGTGAAATCGACGGCAACTTCCCCAATCACCACCCCGACCCTTCTGACCCCGAGAACCTGCACGACCTGATCCTGATGGTGCAGCGGATGAACGCCGATCTCGGCCTTGCCTTCGATGGCGATGGCGACCGACTAGGCGTCGTTACCCGCTCGGGCGAGGTGATTTTCCCTGATCGTCTGTTGATGCTGTTCGCGCAGGATGTGCTGAGCCGCAATCCGGGTGCGGCGATCATTTACGACGTCAAGTGCACCGGCCATCTGGCCGGCCACGTGCTGCGCAATGGCGGCAGTCCGATCATGTGGAAGACAGGACACTCGCTGATCAAAGCGAAGATGCGTGAAACCGAAGCGGAACTGGCAGGTGAAATGAGTGGACACTTCTTCTTCCAGGAGCGCTGGTTCGGCTTTGATGATGGCATCTATGCCGCCGCGCGCCTGATGGAAATTCTGGCCGCCGATGAGCGCACACCCGAAGAGATTTTCGCTGAACTGCCCAAAGGTGTCTCGACTCCGGAATTGAAGGTCGTGATGGAAGAAGGCGCGCACTACGCCTTCATGGACCGTTTCCTGGCTGCCGCCAAGTTTGAAGGCGGCAAGCTGATCACCATTGACGGTATCCGCGTCGACTGGCCGGATGGCTGGGGCTTGGTCCGCTGTTCGAACACCACGCCAAGCTTGGTCCTGCGTTTTGACGCGGACAACGAAACCGCACTGAGTCGCATCAAAGAGGCATTTCGCGCCCAGATGCTGATGGTGGATAGCAGTTTGAAGCTGCCGTTTTGACAGCTTGGAACTGATCGCAAACTTCAGCGCACCTTTAACCAGAACGAACAGCCGGGTTTGGCCCGGCTGACCAGACGAAGCTTCCACCCGTGCGTGTCGGCGAGTTGTCGTGCAATCGCCAACCCGAGACCAGCGCCACCTGCGGCACGCTGGCGGGAAGCATCGATGCGATAGAACGGTCGGAAGACGGCGTCACGCAACTCCGCCGCAATCCCGGGACCATTGTCACGCACGCCAATGCACAGCCCTTGCGCGCTGCTGCGAAGGACAACCTGCACCTCGCTGGCACCGTAACGGGTAGCGTTCTGGATGAGGTTGACGAGGATGCGTCGAAGCGCGGTCGATGCCAGTGCCTTCTCACCAATGTCGGCACCGATCCGCACGCCAATTGGAATCAGCGACATGGCCTGCTCCGCGTCTACCCATTCCTGCAGGGCAGTCTGCACATTGATCCGTTGTGCCTGTTCCACCTGCTGAGCGCGCGAAAGCGTCAATTGGGCGCCGATCAACAAATCCATTTCCGCAATGTCGCTTTCCAAGCGTTGTCGCATCGCGCCCGGCAGATGGTCGTCCATCATCCCGATCGCCATTTTCATGCGGCTGAGCGGCGTGCGCAGGTCATGCGATATGCCAGCAAGCAAGACCAGTTGATGTTGTCGCTGAACCGCAACTTCATCCGCCATCGCTTGCATGGCCTGGCCCAAGGTGTGCAGCTCGCGGATGGCACTATCTGGCACCTCGGTGCGCTCACCCGCAAGAACCAGTTTGTGCGTTGCCGCCTCCAAGGCCCGCACTGGCGCACTGATGTGTCGGGCCAAAAAAAAGGCGACAACGAAGGCTGTCATCAATGCCGCTATCGCGATCCCGACGACTGCTCTCGTGGGGCGCGGGGTAATCCTCTGCTTGGTAAACGAGAAGCGCAACCAGTGCCCGGGCAAATTCAAGTCGACATTGAACTGTCCCGGCGGGTCTTCGCTTACTTGCAAGCCCTCATCGGGATTAAGCCTCCCGTGCAGGCTTTCATGCAGCAAACTCAAATACGGGTGCCCTTGCAATGACTCGACTACTGCCGGCGTCTCCAGCGTGCTGACTTGCAGGGCGTGTTCGTCTTGCAGTTCTTCCACAAATGCCGGCCGCGTATCCGGCGGCAACTCGGCCCAAGTGCGCGCGGACAACACCAGCAACGCTGAGAAGTCGTCTGCGGAACGTGCGGCGAGAGGGCGGAGCACGTACGCATAGCCAAGCGCAGCGGAGACGGCAAGCGCGATCAAAAGGCCCGCGCTGACTGCCAGCAGACTGCGCTGGAACAGACTGATCCGCTTCATGCGCTGCGATCCCCCTGCGGCGAAAACAGATAGCCCTCACCCCAGATCGTACGAATGAAAACGGGCGTATCGGGCTTGGGTTCGATCTTGCGTCGCAATCGGGTAATTCGGACATCCACGCTTCTGTCAAAAGGATTGCGCTCGTAGCCCTTGAGCAGAGTGATCAACTGATCCCGCGAAAGCACCCGATTGGCATGCTCACACAGAATTCTGAGCAGATTGAACTCGCCTGAGGTAAGTGCCACCTCGCTGTCATCACGCATCAGTTTGTGCTGCTGCAGATCCAGCTGATAGCCGCCGAATTGACAACGACTGGTTGTCATGGTGCTCGAATTGGCTGGATGTGCACGCCTCAATACTGCGCGGACGCGCGCCAGCAGCTCACGGGGCCCGAAAGGCTTGGCCAGATAGTCATCCGCGCCGACCTCCAGCCCAACGATGCGATCCACTTCATCGCCTCGCGCAGAGGCAATGATCACCGGCGTCTCCGACTGCGCACGCAGACTGCGTAGCAAGCTGAGACCATCTTCACCGGGGAGCATCAAGTCGAGCACGATCAAATCCACTTCCTGGTGCGCCAGGGCATCGCGCATCGCCATACCATCGCCTGCTTCGATCACGCGAAGGGCGTTCTGCCGCAAGTAGGTGGCCACCAACTCGCGGAGCACAGGATCGTCCTCCACCAGCAGGACGCAAGCGGTCGCAGACTCACTGCGGACGTGATCAGGCATGGGTATTCCTCTCCAATGAAGCGCGACATCGACGCACAGCTCGAGCGCTGCATGCTAGCGACGACCGAACGAACAGTGCGTTCTTGAAACACATTGAAACGCCTTGTTGCAGTCGGGAAAAGCCTGCGCAACGCATTCTGCGGAGACTGCAGCCATCAACGCTGCAGGAGCCCCACATGTGCTACCGAACTTGGATCCTCGTCGGACTATTGCTGGTAACCACAACCGCATCCGCTGTGAATGCACCTGCGGCAGCCGGTTCAAGAGCAGCTTCTGCAACTGCAACTGCTGCAGCACAGCATGGAATGACTTCCGCTACGTCGCTCAGCAATCAAACCACGCCGCGCCGCCGACAACGGTTGCCTTACGGCGCTGGCTTTGAAGCCCGTCACCCCGCGAGCGGCATGCGACGCCGCTCCCGCTGATTTCGTTTTTCCCCGCCACCAAGGAGTTGAGTCATGAACATTTCCACTTCCATCTCGCGTGCGCTGATTCAAGGCGTGACGGTTTCCGCCGTGCTGTGTTCCAGTCTGGCATTCGCTGCGGGCGGGCCACCGCGCATCGGCCCAGGGACGATGCCTTTGAGTCCTATCGAAGTCGCCGACTTGAAGTTCATGCGCGAAGAAGAGAAGGTCGCACGCGACCTGTATCTGGCCCTCGACGCACGCTGGGGCAGCACGCCGTTCGGGAATATCGTCAGCGCTGAAGAAAGCCACATGAGCGCGATCCTGCAATTGCTTCGCCAATACCGCCTGTCCGATCCCACCGCAGGCAATTTGGTGGGGGAATTCAGCGACCCCGAATTGCAAGCACTGCATGACGCACTCCTGTTGCGTGGCGAGCTGTCCGAACTCGACGCAATCCGGGTCGGCGGCTTCGTGGAAGAGGCGGACATTCTCGATGTTCAGGCAGCGATGGAGCGTTCCTCGCGCGCGGACATCGACCAGACTTACGCCCGCCTCGCCTGCGGATCCCGCAATCACTTGCGTGCTTTTGCAGCCGCAGACACCGCCCTGAGTGGTACACCCTATGTGGCCCAGGTCATGGAACAGAAGGCTGTCGAAGTCATTCTGACCAGTCCACAAGAGCAATGTGGCGGTCCGCGTCGCTGAAGCCGTCACTCTGGCCGGTCAGCCTTGCCATCACTCGATGCAGGGCTGGCCGGATTTTGCTCTGACGGACCACCGCCTTGTGGCGCGATGTGGGCGTTCCATCATTGGCGCTTGCGAGATCGCCCATCGAACTGCGGTGAGCGCAGCAGGCACGGTTTACCCCGACATGGCGTCGCTCCACGGTCTGTCATTGCGCGCTGAGACCATCGCCCGCACGTTGGCGGTCCGTTTCCTGCGACTCATGCGATGGATGACCCAGCCAGAACGCATGCGCATCCAGTAACAGGCCAGCATTGGCCAAGTGGACAGCCGCGCGCGCTTCAATCTCGCGGGTTCTCGCTTCAGCGGCGGCGCGCCGTGACTGCAGCAACAGGTCAAATGCCACGTCTCCCAGTTCCCAGCCGATCTTCAAGCGCTCCGCGCGCGTCTCGGCAGCCAAGGCTGCCGCTTGCCACGCCTGCCACTGCTGCCAGAGCGCGTTCGCCGCCTGTTCGCGTTGCTGCAACGCGAGCTTCATTTCACGGACCTCCGCATTGAGGCGTGCACTGAGTTCAGCCGCGTACGCGGTGGCCTGCTGTGCCTGCCATCCCCTCCGCGCGACACCAAGTGGAATGCTCAGGGTCAAGCCGACTCCACGCTCGGCACCATCGCGCTCGCTGAGCACACGCAAGCCAAGCGTCGGGTCCGGACGTCGCTCTGCCGCTTGACGATTCGCCGCCAAATCAGCGATCAGCATTTGTTGGCGCACCATTTCCAACTCGTGACTGTGGCTCTCAACCACGGTCCACCAACCCTCTTCGGGCGGCGACAGGCGCTCTGGCAAGGGAAGCTCGGGCACGTCTTCGGAGATCTGTGGAACCAGTTGCGGATAGCGCGTTCGCAGCGCCGATTCAGCTGCCTGTTGATGCTGCTGCACAACCAGCGCTTCGGCCCTGACTTCCGCCTGCAACTGGGTCAGCGCATCGAGCTCTGCCGCAGAGGCTTGACCTACCTGCCACTGCGTTTGCATCGCTTGCCACTCGCGTTGCGTCGCGGCTTCACGTGCAGCAACACTTCGCATCAGGTCACTTGCGACACGCCATTGCATCCAGCTCTGCAGCAAATCCAGCGCAACCTGATGGCGCACATCTTCCGCCGTGGCGCGCGCCAGATCGGTCATGCGTGCCGCTGTCGCGTGATCAATGCCGCGCTTTTTCGGCCACCGTAGGGCTTGGCTGATTCCCAAGTTCCATTCGCTGAATCGCCCCTCCTGATCCACGTCCCGGCGCAACCAGTCCGCAGTGAGACTGGCTTCATGTGGCCCTCGTTGGCGCAATTCCGCCTCGGCGAGTACACGGTCGACCCCAGCACGTGCAGCCTGCAACTCCAGACTGTCGTCGAGTGCCCCTTGCACCAACGCTTCCGAAGGCAGAATTCGCAGCAGTGTGGCTGGCACATCCTGAGCGGCCGCGCAGAGCGGAAGCATCCAGGACAGACCCAGTGCCATCCGCAGTGCGCTTTTCAATGGTGTGTTCATGCCAATCTCCCGAAGTCCAGTACCGGTTCGGTCCACCATGCGATGTCCTGTCGCGGAACCGTGTGGCGCAAGACGGCAATCAACGCCTCGACGTGATCAGCCGGCAACACGCTCATCAGCACCAGACGTTCGACCCGGCCACGAACGCGCTCATGGATATCCGCGCGCTCGAAGCCAAAGCCATGACCATCGCCATTCAGGATGGTGTAGCCGGGCAGTTCCGGACTATGCGCCGAAAGCGCTGCCAACAACGCGTCTTCCGCATCGCCGGGAAAGGCGAGCATCAGCTTGCACAACCTCATGGGGTGATCTCCTTTGCCGTTGCTCGAGTTTCGGAAAAACGCAGATAGAGCAAAGGCAACAGCAGCAACGTGAGCACGGTCGCGCTGAGCAGGCCGCCAATCACCACGATGGCAAGCGGTTTCTGGATTTCCGAGCCGGGACCGCTGGCGAGCAGCAACGGGACAAGACCAAACGCTGTGATCGACGCGGTCATCAATACGGGTCGCAGGCGGCGCTGTGCACCGAGCGTTACCGCCTCCAGCGCGCTGTGGCCTGCGGCACGCAACTGATTCATGTAGGCCACCATGACCAGTCCATTCAATACTGCGATGCCCAGCAGGGCGATGAAGCCGACCGCAGCCGGGACTGAGAGGTATTCGCCGGTCAGCCACAACGCGATCACCCCACCGACGAGCGCGAAAGGAATATTGGCGAGAATCAGACTGGCCTGCCGGACGCTGCCGAGGCTGCTGAACAGGACCAGAAATATCCCGGCCAGTGCGATGGGCACGACCAGACCCAAGCGAGCGGCAGCCCGCTGCTGATTTTCGAACTGACCACCCCAAGTGATGCGGTAGCCCGGCGGCACCTGCAACTGCGCCACCACGGCCGCCTTGGCCTCGTCGACATAGCCGACCAGATCCCGACCGCTGACATTGGCCTGCACCACGGCAAATCGCGAAGCGTTCTCGCGATCCACCTTGACCGGCCCGGACACGCGTCGCACCGTGGCGATGTCGCTGACCCGGATGGCTGACCCGCTGGCATCAACCACCGGCAAGTCGGCAAACCGTTCGGGATCACTGCGCAAGGTGTCGTCACCGCGAATCATCAACGGAATGCGCCGACCTTCTTGCACCACGGTGCCCACCGGCATGCCTTCCACCTGCGCACGCAGGGTTTCCTGCAAGGCCACCACATCCACACCGCGCGCACCGGCACGCTGGCGGTCGGGTGACACTTCCAGATACTGCACACCCTCGTTGGTAAGGGTGTAGACATCCTGCGCGCCGTCGATGCCATTCAGCAGCGTCTCGATCTGCGCCGCGAGCTGGTTCAATGTGGTCAGGTCGGGTCCGAAGATCTTCACCGCCAGGTCGCCCCGCGTACCGGTGAGCATTTCGGAAACCCGCATTTCGATTGGCTGGGTAAAGGCGTAGCTGGTGCCGGGAAAGTCATCGAGCACGTCGCGTACCGCGTCGATCAACGCCTCTTTGTCGTCGACGCCCCATTCCGAACGCGGTGCCAGTTCCAGAAAGCTATCGGTCTGGTTCAGACCCATTGGATCGAAACCCAGCTCATCCGATCCGACCCGCGCGATGATGTTCCGCACTTCGGGTACGCGCGCCAGTATGGCGCGTTGAACTGCCAGATCCACTTCCACACTGGCCGCCAGATTGGCGGAGGGCAGCTTCTCCAACTGCACCAGAACGGCACCTTCATCCATGGTCGGCATGAACGTTTTGCCGATGCCAAACCAGGCAGCGACCGCCAGCAGAAGCACGACAGCGGCCCCCGCGACCGCACTCCCTTGTCGACGCATGACGAACTGCAAGGCGCGCGCATACGGTGCCGCCAGTTGGCGCATCAGCCAGGGCTCGGCATGCGCGCCGCTGCGCAGCAGCCACGAGGCCAACACGGGCACCACGCTCAAGGACAACAGCAAGGAACCGATCAGCGCGAAGACAATGGTCAGCGCGACGGGCGCGAACAGTTTTCCCTCCAGGCCCTGCAGGGTCAGCAGTGGCAAAAAAACCAGCCCGATGATGATCACGCCGGCACTGACGGGGGACGCGACTTCGATCACCGCACGGTAGATGCGATGCAGGCGCGGACTGCGCTTTTCGTCGATCGGCTGCGCCAGATGCTCAACGGTGTTTTCGACCACCACGACGCCCGCATCGACCAGCATGCCGATGGCGATCGCCAAGCCGCCGAGACTCATCAGATTGGCCGACAAGCCAAACACACGCATCAGCATGAAGGTCCACAAGGCCGATAGCGGCAGGATCAATGCCACCACGATGGCGGCACGCAGATCGCCGAGGAACACCAGCAGCAGCAGGACGACCAGGACGGTGGCTTCGAGCAAGGCTTTCTCGACAGTTCCGGTGGCGCGCTGAATCAGATCACTGCGGTCATAGAACGGCACGATCTGCACGCCCGGCGGCAGTTGTGGCTCCAGTTCCGCGAGACGGGCCTTGACGCCCGACACCACTGCGCCGGCATCGGCGCCACGCAAGCCAATGACGAGTCCCTGCACCGCTTCGCCCTTGCCGCTTCGAGTCACCGCGCCATAGCGGGTCAGGCTGCCCTCGCGCACCTGGGCAATCTGATCGACCCGCAGGCGCTGACCGGCAGCGCCGAGCACTTGCACCGAAGCGATATCCTGCAAGCTTTGCAGAGCCCCCGTGGTGCGTACCACAAGCGCTTCCTCGCCCTCGTCCAGGCGACCGGCACCGTCGTTGGCGTTGTTGGCCGCCAACGCGTCGGCCAAACTCTGCACGCTGACGCCTGCCGCCGCCATGGCGATTTGATCTGGTACTACATCAAAACTGCGAACCCGCCCGCCAAGCGCGTTCACGTCCGCCACACCCGGCACGGTCCGCAATGCGGGTCGCACGATCCAGTCCAGGATGCCGCGCTTGCCCGCATCGTCCAACCCATCGCCTTCGATGGTGAACATGTACATATCCGACAGCGGCGTGGCGATCGGTGCCAGACCACCAGTCACGGTCGCAGGCAAGTCACCCGCGACGGCGGCAAATCGCTCGGCGACCTGCTGGCGTGCCCAGTAGATGTCGGTGCCCTCTTCAAAGTCGAGGGTCAGATCGGCGATGGCGTACTTCGCCGAGGCACGCAGCATCACCTGCTGTGGAATGCCGAGCAGCTCCATTTCCAGCGGCACGATCACCCGCGTCTCGACTTCCTCCGGCGTCATCCCCGGCGCCTTCAGGATGAGCTTGACCTGCGTCGGTGCGATGTCGGGAAAGGCGTCGATGGGAAGACTGCGCCATGCCAGGCTGCCAGCGATGCTGAGCGCCAGCGTCGCCAGCGCGATCAGCAGACGTTGCGTCAACGAGAATTCGACCAGTCGTTTGAGCATGGCGATTTACTCTTGCGTCGCCAGCGCTTCCAGCGCCAGCGTCTTCAGGGCGAGCAGGCCACGCGCTGCAACCTGCTCGTCTCCGGCCAAGCCAATCACCACCGCCTCTTGCCCATCGCGCGCCAGCACGACCACGCTACGAATGAGCAAGCCATCGGGGCTGGCGACGAAGACCCGAGCTTGCGAATGGATATCGACCACCGCCGCAGACGGCAGGCGAACGGTCGCGGGCGGTGCCGCATGACGCAGTTCCAGCTCGACTGCTTGCCCCGGCAATGCCATGCCATCCGGCACACGCGCGGTCAGACTCAGGTCCAGCGTATGCGGGTCGATCGCGCGCCCCACCGCGATCACTTCGCCCAGGCCATCTTCGCCGACAATCCGCACGGCATCACCTACGGCGATCCGACTCGCGAAGCGCGCCGGTAGACGCGCTTCGGCCCAACGTTCACTGGCATCGCCGATCTCGAACAGCACGTCGTCTGTGGTCACCGGATCACCACTACCCACCGCACGATGCAAGACCAACCCGGCCTGCGTGGCCAACAAGGCGTAGCCGCCGGGAATCGGGCGAATGCCTTGCGAATCGGCCTGCATCGTATTGCGCGTCGTGGTCGCTGCACGCCATGCCGCCGTTGCCTGATCAGCTTCGCGTGCGGAAATGACGCCCGCTTCCAGCAGCGTCGCACTGCGCTCGGCGCGCGCCTTGGCATCAGTCCAGACCGCATCACGCTGCGCTGCCTCGGCCAGCCTTGCTTGCCACTCCGGACTGCGTACCTCGGCCAGCACATCGCCGGGCTGCACGGCCTGACCTTCCAGCACCGCGACGCGAAGGATGGCACCCGCGAACGGCGCCACCACCGACTGACGCGCAGAATCCGCAACCTGCAATCGGGCAGGCACACGGGTCAGCACATAGTCCGCCGTCAGCTGCACCTTGACCAGTTCCACACCCATGGCCTGCAAGCGTGCGGAATCCAAGGGCAGGACCGTGGCAGAGACTGCGATTTCCTGTGCCTGCACGCTGACCGATAACAACCCACTCAACAACGCGACGACCGCACGACTCGGCTGCATGACTTCCTCAGCTCATTCAATGTGAATACGCACACTGTGCCGAGATAGCCTTTGAATTCGCTTTAAGGCGTCGCTCTGTCTGAGGGCGCTGCGCACTACCACGCTAAACTGCACGCCCTTTCCCTGGATCAGCGCCATGGACTCGCTCACCCTGACCCGCCCGGACGACTGGCATCTGCATCTTCGCGATGGGGATGCGTTGCGGGCGGTGTTGCCCGACACCGCGCGTCAGTTCGCGCGGGCCATCGTGATGCCCAATCTGCGCCCGCCGGTGCGCAGCGTTGCCGACGCGGCGGCGTATCGGCAACGGATTCTCGACGCGCTGCCACCTGGGCTGCCGTTCGAGCCACTGATGACGCTGTATCTCACCGACAACACCAGCGCCGACGACATCCACCACGCGCGGGCCAGTGGTTTCGTGCATGCGGTGAAGTACTACCCCGCCGGTGCCACCACCAACTCGGATTCCGGGGTCACCGATCTGCAGCGCTGTGAGGCGGTGTTCGATGCACTGCAGGACACCGGGATGCCCTTGCTGATGCACGGCGAGGTGACCGATCCAAACGTGGACATCTTCGACCGCGAAGCGGTGTTCATCGAGCGTCATCTGCTGCGCGTGGCTGAGCAGTTTCCGCGTTTGAAAATTGTGTTGGAACACATCACCACGGCGCAGGGTGCGCAGTTCGTCGCGCAGTCTCGCGAGGGCATCGGCGCGACCATCACGGCGCATCATCTGCTGCTGAACCGCAATGCGATTTTTGCCGGTGGACTGCGCCCACATGCCTACTGTCTGCCGGTGCTGAAGCGCGAAACGCACCGTCAGGCGCTGGTGGCAGCAGCCATCTCGGGCAATCCGAAGTTCTTCCTCGGCACCGACAGTGCGCCGCACGCGCGGCATACCAAGGAAGCGGACTGCGGTTGTGCCGGGCTGTACACCGCGCATTCGGCCATGGCGTTGTACGCCGAGGCCTTCGAGCACGCGGGCGCGCTGCATCGATTGGAAGGTTTCGCGAGCTTTCATGGGCCGGATTTTTATCGCCTGCCACGCAATCAGACACAGATCTGCTTGCAGCGCGAGGTCTGGACTGTGCCTGCTGAGCTGCCATTCGGCGAGGCCACGCTGGTGCCGATGCGCGCGGGTGAGTCGGTGGCCTGGCGCCTCAGTCCGGCAGCGGTGTAAATCCGCTGATCCGCACTTCCAACTGGCCCTGCTTCCAGTCGAAGCGGAGATTTAGGCCATGTGCCTCCGCCAATGCCGCAGCCAAGGACAGGCCCAATCCACTGTGGCGTGAGGCACTGCCTGGGTTCGACTCGATGCGCAGGAACCGTCTGCCCAACTGTGCGGCAACATTTTCGTCAAGATGCGGCGCGGCATTGCGCAGGCAAAAGCTCCCATCGTCTTGCAAGGCGAGATACATCTGCTGATCCGGTTCGGACCGTGGCGCATGCTCCAGCGCGTTGCCGATCAGGATATCGAGCAAGCGTTCCAGCATGCCGACATCACCGAGGATCCAGCACTCCGTGGGAAACGTGCCGAGTACATGAAGGTCGCCGACCGCCTGTCGCTGCAGATTTCGCGCCAGTACCTCACGAACGAGTTGCACCAGATCAAGCGGCTCGGTCGCCGGTCGGTCCAGTCCGGCTTCGATCCGTGCAAGAGCCAGCAAGGTCTCCATGGTGCGTTCCATCTCGGCACTGGTGTCGGCAATAGCGCGTAGCCGCCGACGCAGTTCGTCTTCGCCTTCCACATAGGCACTGGTTTCGGCCAGCGCCCTGGTC
Organism: Lysobacterales bacterium; assembly: GCA_016718605.1. GTDB lineage: Bacteria > Pseudomonadota > Gammaproteobacteria > Xanthomonadales > Xanthomonadaceae > Aquimonas. The sequence continues at coordinate 1,345,006 of JADKCY010000002.1, forward strand.
TCGGCGACCGGGGTGCGCAGTTCGTGGGCAAGGTCGCGAGCAAAACGCCGCTCCCGATCAAGCAGCGTGAATACGCGGGCCAACAGGTGATCGAATTTGCGTGCCAGCGGCATCAACTCAAGCGGCAGGTCATCACGATATAGCGGCGCGGCAGGCTGCTCCGGACGCGTCGTCGCCAACGTGGTGGCGAACACATCCAGTGGCGCGAGACCACGCCGCAAGGACCAATGCGACAGCATCAGGACCAGCGCAAGGGTGATCACCGCGCCCACCAGCAGCAGCACATGCAATTGCACCATCAGCGCGTCCAATTGCTCGCGTTCTTCGGCGACGACCACGCGCAGATTACCGCGCGAATCGCCATCCGGAAGATCGAAGGCCAAGGCCACCGCGCGACCGTGATGACCGTCCGGCAGATGCAAATCGAACCAATGGGGTTGCACGCCAAGCACCTTCGGCAATGGCAGATCGGCCTGATGGCTGGACGCGGAACGCGCCAAGGTGCGTCCGGCTGTATCCCAGACCTGATAGAAATCGGTATGCCCTGCCTCGCGGAACTCCGGCATCCAGGTTTCGAGCGGTTCGGCATTGCGCACGGTGGCGCCAAGATAGGCCGCGACCGCACTGGCCCTTGCGCTCAAACCTGCGTCGAAACGCTGTTGCAACTGGTGATCGAAGCTCTTGTCCAGCAACAAGGCGAGCAGGACAACGCTGATCGTGGACATCAGCGCGATATTGCGCGCCAGTCGATGGCGTAGCGAACCGCCCGAGCGGGTTGCCCTAAGCCTCAACGACATAACCGAAGCCGCGTCGCGTGGTGATAGGGTCGGCACAACCCGCGTCTGTCAGTTTGCTGCGCAATGTGCTCATCAGCACCTCGATGACCTTGTCGGAGGCACTGCTCGCACTACCGTACAAATGCTCGAACAGGGCCGTGCGATTGAATACGCGACCGCGATGTCGGGCGAGGAACTCCAGGATGGCGTATTCCTTGGGTGTCAGGGCGACGACACCCGACTGGCCGTGCACTGATCTGGCGGCGGTAAGGATTCGCAAATCGCCCAGCACGATCTCGGGCTCATGCTCGTCATGGCGTCGCCGTGTCAGTGCGGCAACGCGCGCGCGCAACTCGTCAAACGAAAAGGGCTTGACCAGATAGTCGTCTGCGCCCATGTCGAGGGCTTGAACCCGGTCGGCGATCTGATCGCGAGCCGACAGCACCAGCACGCGAACGGGTTTGCCTTGCTGACGTATCTCGCGCAACAACTGCAGGCCATCGACACGCGGCATCATCAGGTCGAGGACCACGACGTCGTAATCCCACTGCGCCAGAAAGGGTCTGGCGGCAGCACCATCGACGGCGGAATCAACCGCCCAGCCAAACGCGGAGAAGCCGGAAAGCAAGGCTTCACGTAGTTTCTGGGAATCCTCCACGATCAGCAGCCGCATGCACGCACTCCTTGCCCTATGGCCGATTGCAGCAAATGCAACTTAAGTGTCGCTCAATGCAGGCGCTACGCGCTGATGACGATCACAGCAGAAGTGGAACCATTCGGTCCCGCCAGCAGGCGGTTGAGATCGTGCTTTCCTGCACGTTCTCCAAGCGCGCGTCCGGCACTTGTCCGGACGCTCTCTCGATGAATCCGTCGCTTCCGGGTTCAGTTCGCCAACACTGCATCCTTGCCACCCCCAGGGTGTTTCTCAACACCCTGCCAATGCGGTGTTCAGATCAAGGCGCTCGCGCTGTCGCGAAGTTGGCCGCTACCGCGCTCAGCCTTACCACCAACAGCCGGGGATACCAGCAGCTTCAACAGCACGCCAAACCAGATCACGCTCCACAGCGTGCCGACAATCAGCAGAATCAGATTGAAGGTTTCCACGGCTGCGAAGCTCAGTGCGCCGCCATCGGCGGACGTTCCTTGACCTCAAAGCTGACTGCCTGACGCTCGCCAGTCGAGAACTCCAGTTCCACTTTCAGCGTTTCGCCAACCGTCAGCACCGGGTTGGGTTTGATGAACATCAGGTGCTCACCACCGGGCTTGAGCTCGACCTTGCCTTGTGCGGGGATCTCGATGCCATCCGGAAGGCGGCGCATCTTCATGACACCGTCTTCCATCGTCATGGTGTGGATTTCCATGTGATCAACACGGTCGTTGTGGGCATTGATCAGTCGCACTGGCGCATCGGTGTCGTTGTAAAGCGTGACAAAACCGCCACCGGCGTCGGCAGTGGGTGGCATGGCTCGCGCCCACGCACCTTCTGCACGAATGCCCTCGGCCGCCGCCAATCCACTGGCCATCCACAATCCCAGTCCGAAACTCAGCGTTGCTTTCACTCGCATGTGGCACTCCTCGTTGGGTGAATCAGCAAAGACTAATGCGTTCTTCGGGCGCTGGCATGCGACCAAGTGTCGCAGCTTGGCACCAAGTTGCCCTCGCCTGTCCGAATTCTGAGGGCTGCGCCGTATCGCTGCCGTCAACCTCCTGGAGAGAGCCCATGCGCTTGTCCCTCAGCTTCGTCCTGCTCGCACTGATTCCGGTTGCACCGACCTTCGCGGCCACCAGCTATACCGTGTTCACTACCGCTGACAGTGGCGCACAATCGTTGCGCGCGGTCATCGAAGCCATCAACGCGAACAGCACTGAAACGGTCTTCAACCTCAATTTCAATGTGGGCAGTAATCAGACGATTCTGGTCAACAGCAATCTGCCGCGCATTGGCCGTGCCAATTCGTTCATCACCATTGATGGCTCACTCAGTCCCGGACTCAGCATCGATGGGCAAGGCACGTCGAGTCTTTTCTATGCCAATCAGAATGCGTTGCTGGTGGTGCGCGATCTCACTCTGACTCGCGGCGAGAGTAGCGAAGGCGGCTGTCTGCGCGCCGGCACCGATGGTCCGCCGATGACGGTTCAGCGCGTGCTGTTCTCGGGTTGTATCGCGGGCATCGGTAGCGGTGGTGCGATCAGTGCCAGTGCGCAACTGAACGTCACCGACAGCGTGTTTGTCGACAATCGTATGAACGGCATGAGCGGCGTCGGCAGTGGCGGTGGCGCCATCCTCAAGACCGGCACTGGCAATCTGATCGTCGAGGGCAGCAGCTTCATCGACAACGCGGCGCTGGGCGATGGCAGCACCAGTTCGATCGCGTTGTTCGGTGGTGCCATCTACATCGGCGACGGCAGCCTCAATCACGCCATTCGTGGCAGTTGGTTCAGCGGCAATCTCGCCGCCAACCCGGGCGGGTCGATCGGTGGTTTCGGTGGCGCAATCCATGTGGAAGATGGCGGGCTGACGGTAGAACGAAGTTTCTTCCGTGGCAATCAAGCCGATCGTGAGGGTGGTGCCATCGCGGCAGGCAGCTTCGTCAGCGCAACCCGGCTGCGGCTTGTGCAACTGCGCAACAGTACCTTCGAGCGCAACGTGGCAGGCATTTACGGCGGTGCGATCAGTGTTTCCAACCCCGGTAATAGCAATGGCGTACTGGACGTCCGCAACAGCCTGTTCCAATTCAACGATGCTCCGGATGGCTACAGTCTGCAAATGAGCAGCAACACCGGCACGATGACGGTGTCGCACAGTGCTTTCGGGGCGCCGGGGATGGATGGCAACGGTGCGGCATCGCACTGCCTGGGCAGTGCACAGGCCTCCAATCAGAATGCTGGTCTGCTACCGCTGCAATTGGGTTGCGGCATCAACGGCATCGGCGTGGCGAGCTTCACGCTGCTGGGCAACGAACCAACGCTGCCAGCCAGCTTTCCCGTCGCCTACGACATGGCGCTGACCAGTCCGCTGGTCGACGCCGGCGTCACCGGCGCCGGGAACTTGGCTGATCCCAGTGCCTGTCTGACTTCGGATGCACGTGGGCAAGCACGCCCGCAATCGATCCAGTTCGGCGTCACCCCACGTTGTGACATTGGCCCGGTGGAACTGTTGGGTCCACTGTTTAGGGATGGCTTTGAAGACTGAATAGACGCATCGCTTGACGACAGTCGCCACGGGTCCACACGATGGCGGCGTTGGCGCCTGTGCGCCGGAATGTGGCTCAGCCCTATGGACCTCACTGTTCTGATCAATCGTGCACGCAGTGGTGATGTGACGGCGGCGGATTCGGCGTTGCGCGAGGTCTACGAGCAGCTCAAACGCATCGCGCTATCGGCCATGCACGGTCAATCCGGGCAGACCCTGTCGGCGACGGCACTGGTCAATGAAGCCTATCTCCGCCTGCTGCCCGGTCAGTCCGCACCGATCGAGGATCGCCAGCACTTTTATCGTCTCGCAGCGCGCGCGATGCGCCAGATCCTGATCGACCAGGCCAGACGCCGCAGTGCGGACAAGCGCGGCGGCGACTGGGTGCAAACCGAACTCAATGAGCAGATCGGTGGCGTCGATGGCTTTGCCGATGTCCTGGCCATTGATCAGGCGCTGGTGCAACTGGAGGCGCTGGACCCGGAGTTGGCGCAGCTCACCGAGCAGTATTTTTTCGCCGGACTGAACTTTGCACAGATCGCGGAATTGCGGGGCATCAGCGAGCGTACGGTCCGTCGTGATTGGGATACGGCACGCGCATTCCTGCGCCGAGTGCTGGCCGAGAGCCCGCTGTGAGCATTGTCGACCCGCAACAATGGCAGCGGATCAAGGCTTTGTTTCAACAAGCCCTGGATCAACCGCCCGAACGGCGCGAGGCGTTCGTGCGTTCCTCGGCCGAGAGCGATGTGATTGCCAACGAAGTCATCTCCCTTCTGACGGCACATGCCAGTGACACCGGTCGTCACGAAAGCAATGCCTTGACGACGCTTGAACAATTGCGCGAAGTCGTGCCCGAGCAGATCGGGCCCTACCGCCCGTTACGTGTGCTCGGCCGTGGTGGCATGGGCGTGGTCTGGCTGGCAGAGCGTGCCGATGGTGCTTACCAGCAACGTGTCGCATTGAAACGTCTTGCCGCGCACCTCACCGATCCGGTTGCCCGCGAACGTTTCCAGCGCGAACGCGAAACCTTGGCGCGGCTGGATCACCCGCATATCGCGCGACTGCTGGATGGCGGGATCGATTCACAGGGCCTGCCTTGGTTTGCAATGACCTATGTCGAAGGCGAACCCATTACCCAATGGTGCGATGCGCAGCGGCTCGGGTTGAACGAGCGCTTGCGGCGGATGCAACAGGTACTCGATGCGCTGGATGCCGCGCATCGCCAACTCGTGGTGCATCGTGACCTCAAACCCTCCAATGTCCTGGTGGATCATGGCGGTCGTGCACACCTGCTGGACTTCGGCATTGCCAAGTGGCTGCAACAAGAGGAACACACGGCGACAGCGGCACGCATGCTTACGCCGGACTATGCCGCACCGGAACAGGTCGAAGGCCACCCGATCAGCACCGCCACCGATGTCTACGCCGCAGGTGTGTTGCTGTTTGAACTATTGACTGGGCGTCTGCCCTATCGTCATACGGGGGCTTTGCGGCTGTCCGAGATCGTTTCCCAGCCCGCATTGCGGTTGCGTCAGGCACTGACGCTGCGCACTGGCAAGGCAAACGACGGCAGCAGCGAGCGGGACAAGATCGCCGCGGCCCGCGGTGTTAGCGCCGCGCGTTTGCACGGACTGCTGGACAACGATCTTCAGCGCATTGTCGAACGCGCACTGCAGAAGGCACCGCAGGATCGCTATCCCTCCGTTCGCGCCATGGCCGATGACATCGATGCGTGGTTGACACAGCGTCCACTGCGTTCGATGCCCACGCCTTGGCCGCGACGCCTGCAGCAATTTGCACGCCGCCAGCGCTGGGCAATCCTGCTGGCCAGCGTACTGCTTTTCAGTGCAGTGCTGGGCGTCGCCGCAGTGATGTGGCAGGCCCGCGAGACGGCTCGGCAAGCCGCGCGAGCGGACGCAACACGACGCGCCTTGTCCGACCTCCTAGCGAATGCCGACCCGTTTCGACAAGGGACTAGCACGGTGACGCTCAAACAGGCGCTGGATCGCGGCTTGCCACCGTTGCAGGCACAACTTGAGGCCGCGCCGGAAGTGGCGCTGGGCGTGATCGCCGAATTGGCCAGCGTCTACGGCAATCTGGGTGAGGCGGAAAAAGGCCAGCAGCTTTTGAGCGACGCCCTCACGCGCGCTGGCGCGATATCGCTGCCGAGTGAACTGCGCTTTGATGCGTGGTTGCGTTTAGCCCGATTGCAACAGAACAGTGGTCATCTGGATAGCGCCGAGCAAAGTCTGAAACATGCCTCCACGCTGGTCAAAGACGCGAATGATCTGGAGCGTCTGACACTGATTTCCGCCGAAGTTGACTGGGCCGCAGGGCGCAAAGATGAAGCGATCGCAGTCGCGCAGAATGCCCTCGACGCGCTCACACGAACGCACACGCGTGAGGCCCAAACGCAACGCCTTGCGTGGCTGCGTCTGTTGTCCAATGCCTGGTTTGATCGCGGCGATCCGCTCAAAGCACTGCAGACCGACACCGCGATTCTTGAATTGCAGGAGTCGATCGGCAGCCCGGCAGACATCGGTGTCGCGGCGTACTATCTCGCTTCGACCCTGGCGGTGATGGGCAAGCCGCAGCAAGCCGCGCCGTTGTTCGAGCGCGCAGCCACGTTGCTGCCTGATGCGTTGGGCCAATATCACGTCTACACACTGTCGGCACGGGCGGGGATGGCCAGTGCGTTGCAAGCACGCGGCGATTACAGCGCCGCAGCGTCGCTTATGAACGCCGTGCTGGATGACTTCCGCGCCGCGCCTGTTCCGCATGTGCCCGGGCAGTTGGCCTTGCTGGTCAACCTGGCGCGACTGCAATCCGAACGCGGCCGCTGCGATGAGGCGAAGGCCGCCATGACGAGCGCCGACAGCTTGATCGCCAGCCATCCGCAGGTGGGCGCGCGAATGCAGGGGCCACTGCAACAAATCGCGCTTGAATGCGCCCTGCAAAGCGGCGATCTGACAGCGGTGCTGGATGCGACGCAGGCGTCACTTGCCGCTGAATCGCCTTCCATTGTCGACTTGGTACTGCACGCACGCGCCTTGCTGCAACAAGGAAGAATCGACGACGCACTACCTTACGCCGAGCTAGCTGCCACGCTCGAGGCACACGCGGATCGTCCGCCACGCGCCAGTGGGCGAGCCGTGCACGGCGACGTATTGCGCTTGCTGCATCGACTGGAGGAATCCCGCAGCGTGCTGGAAGCCGCAGTGAGCTACTGGCAGGCGCAACGCGAAGACGATGGCGTACAGATGAACCCGCGACTTGCCGACGTTCAGATTGCTCTTGCCAAGACGCTGAAAGCACAAGATGAACAACCGCGACGGCAAGGCGAATTGCTGCAGTCCGCATTGCGCATACGTCAGCACGTGATGGGCGAGCGGCATCCATGGACGCAGCAGGTCGAATCGGAATTGCGGCATTTGCCATGAACGCCAGTGCGTCACGCTGGCGCGGCGACGCACTCCACCCAGCCCTCGCGTTCCAACGCATCGACGGAAAGCTGGCGCAAATCCTGCGCGGCATCTGGCGCACGTCTGGGCGTGTAGCCAAACCAGCAGTTTCGGCCCGCCCGTTTGGCCAGATACGACGCGTGATCTGCCAGGCGCATTGCAATGTCTGAGGCTGCACCCTGCCCCGACCACAAAGGCAGCGGCGCAAACCCGATCGAGGCGCTGACGGCAATCTGCTGGCCGTCGATCTGGAAGGGATTTTCGGCCAGCACCGCCTGCAATCGCGCGCAAAGCAGCGGGCCATCCGCCGCATTGGCACCACGGCACCACCACACAAACTCCTCGCCACCCCAACGAACCAACGAATCCCCTGCGCGTGCCACGCTGCGCATTTGTTCAGCGACGTGCTTTAGCACCTCATCGCCTACCTGGTGCCCCCAAGTATCGTTGATGCGCTTGAAGTGATCGAGGTCTGCGACGATGGCCAGTGTTGGCTCGACGTTGTCGCGCTCGGCAAGCTCGGTACTGGCAAGTAACGCCTGCAGATAGCGTCGATTGTGCAAGCCGGTCAAGGCGTCTTCTTCACTCTGTTTGCGGATCGCGACGTTCAGTTCCTGTAGCCGGATGCGTTGCGCTTCGATCTCACAGTTCATCTTCATCAGGTCGCGGTTGGCACGCGCTTTCAAACGCAAACTGTGCCACAGCGCTAAGACGATGCCTGCCAGACCCAGTAGCGCGACCAACAGCATCTTGCGTTGCAATTGTTCGTTCTGTTCCTGTCCGCGTAGCCGCTCCAGGTCGGCCTGCTGTGCCTGCAGTTCCGCGCGCTGCAGCGCAATCTCGATGTCCTTGGACTTCAGGGCATAGTCGCTTTCCAGACTGGCAATCCGGGCTTTGGTCTCGCTGTTGACCATTTCTTCGTTAAGCGCGTGATACTCGCGCAGACGCTGCAAGGCTTCCTCATGGCGCCCTAAGGCTGCAAGGTTCTCGACCATCAATTGCAGCAGTTCCTTGCGCTTGGGCGGAACGTCTTCTTTCGCGTAGATCTGCAGCGCTTCGTGCATCCACTGGTCAGCCTCTGCGCGATCTCCAAGGGCAATCCAACATTCCGCGACATTTTTGCGACCGACCGCCGAGACCACTCGATCCTCGCTTGCATCGGCCAAGCGGACCACGTCCTGAAAGCGCGTCAATGCCTCGCGCGGCTGACCCAGATTCAGCAAGGTCAAGGCAAGATTGTTGCGCTCCGAAATGGCCGGACGACCGAGCTGGATGGCCAATCTGAGACTGCGTTCGAAATGGTCGTGGGCGGTTTGCAGCTCATTCAGGCCGAACGTCGCGTTGCCCAGCATGTTCAACGCCGCCAACTGACCTGCAGAACCCTCTGGCGCCATGTCATAGGCGCGTTGGGCGTATTCGCGTGCGTGCTGCCAGTCTTCCAGATACACGTACAAGCCCGCGAGATTGGCCACCAGACCGGCATCCGCGGGTATACCCAGTTCCTGCATCAACGTATCCGCACGCAGCATGGCGTGCAGGGCCTGATCGAGCTTGCCCTGCTGGGCCAGTGCAACGCCGAGATTTCGCAGCAGGCCCGCGCGCTGTGCCGATGCGGGTCGCGGCGCATCCAGCGCGATCGCCGTGGTGAGGCTTTCCTCAGCGCTCGCAAAATGCTGTGTACGTAACTGCCACATGGCGAAGTGATGCCAGTAGGACACTTGTTCATCGTCGGTCGTGCCGTCCCGCAAGCGCGTGGTCAATGCGGCAATGGCATCTTCCGATACCGGTGGCGGCTTCACCTGCGCCAGGGCTTCGAGATAGGTGCCGAAGACCGCGATACGCTGCGCAGCACTCAAGGTCGGATTGTCGAGCTGGGGCTTCGCCAACTCGGGCACGCGAGCACGCTCGGGACCGCGCGCAAGCGACTCCAGCCACGCCGCGATGGCTTTTCCTTGGATCGGCCCGGACGTGTTGGCCAATGCCTCCAGTGCTGCCAATGCGGCACCTCGATCGCTACTAAGTCGTGTCAGCGCCAAATCAACGGCATCCGTGCTTTCGACCGCTGGACCGTCATCAGGTGACGCGGACGATGCGCCGTTGACCGCCATACTGGCAGGGCCACCCGCGAGCAGAACGCACACGAGCGCACATCGCATCAAGCGGCTCCGAAGGGTTGCGCGCATCAAGCACTGAAACGGCGCGCGAATCCGCGCAGCAGAATGGGGCTTTTGAAACCATCCGCGGAACCCACCCACAAGGCAGATTGGCCCTGCGCCTACCGTCGACCACGTCTGAATCATTCCAGCCCCCTGGACGTGCCCATAAGTGGGCACCTGCGCATCCTGCCATGCCGCTTTGACCACGGGCGCTTCAAACCCGCTCAGGACTTAACGGCACGCCGATAGATTTCTGGATCGGTCTTTTCCATGTGACGATCGGGTGCAGCCAAGGCGGTGAATCCACACTCGGCGTAAAGGCGCTGCGCATCGCGGGTGACCAACATCAGGCGCCGCAAGCCTTGCACGTCCGGATGGGCCATCAAGGTGGTCAGCATCCGCTTGGCGATGCCTTGGCCGCGATGCTCGGACAACACGTATACATCTGCGAGATAGCCAAAGGTGGCGCAATCCGTGACTAGCCGAGCAAAGCCGATCTGTGTACCTCCTGAAAATGCGCCGACGCACAGCGAATTAGCCACGGATTTCGCCACGATCTCCCGTGGAATGGCCTGTGCCCAGTAACTGGTGCGCAGAAACGCATGCACTGCATCGATGTCGATCCGTCGCGGGTCGAGACTGATTTCGAACGACGAAGCATCTGTTGCGAAACTCATCCCCAGCGCTCGCGAACCGCCTGCGCCGAGTCCGCAATCAACGTTGACAAGACGGTTATGTCAATGTCACTGAGCCGCTTGATGTACAGACAGGCTTTGCCCATCTTGTGTTTGCCAAGCCGACCCAACAGCTCGGTCTGTGCTGCCCCTTCAGCCACCAGATAGACCGCTATGTCGGTGCTACGCGAGGCAAATCCGGTGACGCACATTTCACCGCTGCGACCACTCTCGTAGGTGTACCGGTAGCGACCGAAACCGATGATGCTGGGCCCCCACATCACAGCCGCCTCGCCGGTAATCTCCCGCATCAGCCGCATCAACGCCTCACAATCCGCGCGCCGCGCCGCGGGCTCGATCGCCGCCACAAAGTCCATGGCGCTCACCGGTGTCGGTTTGGTCTTGGCTTCAGACATGGCACGCCCTCACTCCACTTCGAACTGGAGTCCACAGCCTATCTGGCTTGCAGCTCATTTGCAGGCTCGTCGTCAGACCCACCGGGATACGCGACTGAAACACGCGTTTACGCGGCTGGCTCAATCTGCCAACGCGGAAAAGGATCCGGCAGATCCTGCCAGTACACCGGGCCGGTGCGCATTTCAGCGTCTGTCAGCAAGCAGGCATCCAGTTCCTCGCGAACGGCTGCCTCGTCCAGTGCCACACCAATGATCGCCAGCTCCTGCCTGCGGTCGCCCCATTCGGCATCCCACAGCCGACGCATGGCGGTATATTCCTGCGCATCGGCGATCATGTCCTCGGACGGTAGCGGCGCAGTGAGCGCCTCGCCGCGCTGCAGGCGATTGGCGATTCTTTGTCCGTTGACGCGTTCGCGGGCGGCGAACCAGAACCCCGCAGCCTGATGCTGGGTGGCGGCACCCACGCTGGACAGCTCGCCTACCCAATCCATCCGAGTGGCCAGCCAGAAGAAGCCCTTGCTACGAATCACACCCTGCAGGCCTTGGGTGATGGCTCGATGGAATCGCCTGGGATGAAACGGACGCCGCGCACGATAGACAAAACTGGTGATGCCGTATTCTTCGGTTTCCGGCGTGTGCTCGCCGCGCAGTTCCTTCATCCAGCCGGGTGCGAGTTGGGCCTTGATGAAGTCGAAGCGTGCGGTTCCCAGCACGCGATCCAGTGCGACCTGTCCGCGTACCGTTTCGATGAGCTCGGCATCGCGGTTGAGCGCACGCAGCACCTGTTTGACCTGTGCCGTGGTCTCCGCACCCGCGCGGTCGATCTTGTTGATCAGAATGACGTCGGCAAACTCGACTTGGTCGGCCAGCAGATTGACCAGACCGCGTTGATCGTCCTCGCTGACCGCCATGCCGCGATCCTTGAGGCGCTGCGGCGAACAGAAGTCACGCGTGAAGGTCTCGGCATCCACCACGGTCACCAGCGTATCCAGGCGCGCCACATCGGCGAGCGAGAACCCCGACTCATCGCGTACCGCAAAGGTCGCCGCCACCGGCATGGGCTCGGCAATGCCAGTGGATTCGATCAGGAGATAGTCAAAGCGCTGTTCGGCGGCGAGGCGCTTGACCTCCTCACGCAGGTCTTCGCGCAAGGTGCAGCAGATGCAGCCATTGCTGAACTCCACCAGTTTCTCTTCAGTGCGCGAGAGCTCGGCACCGCCATCACGCACCAGTTGCGCATCGATATTGACCTCGCTCATGTCGTTGACGATCACCGCGACGCGCTTGCCCTCGCGATTGCGCAGAACGTGATTGAGCAAGGTGGTTTTGCCCGCGCCCAGAAAGCCTGAAAGCACGGTGACGGGAAGTCGCTTGTCCATGGGTGTTGACTCGCAGATAGTGTTATACAGTAACACTCGCACTTACTCACACTGTCAAGCCAACACCGCCTCACCGATGAGAACACTTCCCCCCATCGCGCCCGTCTCAAGCCGTTTCGCGGCGCTCGTCTGCGACGAGGCTTGCGAAGGCTTCAGCGCAGAGGTCCTGCGTGCCATCGAGTCCGGACACGCCGCATTGGCGGTCTGGCACGAGGCCGTGCCGCACGATGCCCTGCCCGCCATCGAAGCGCTTCGCCACGGCCCACCCTGCAGTCAACGCGTCCGCGTGCCGGAACGCGTGACCGATCTGGCGCTCGCGGATTTCCTGCATCCTTTTGGCTATCGAGCGGAACAGCATGGGCGACTTGCGGACTTCATCGCCACGCTGCTGCACGTCGCCTGTGATGTCATCGCATCACGACCGCTCTGGCTGCGTCTGGATCGAATCACCGACGACGGCTGCCGGCGCTTTCACGTCGATTACGTGCAGGTTCGTTTGCTGTGCACCCTGATCGGTCCAGGCACCGAATGGCTGCCCGAATCCGCCGTGGATCGCACCCATCTACAGGATGGCAGCCACTCACATGTGCTTGACCGCGAGGCAACCCGACGTGTCCCCGCTGGTGCGGTCGCCCTGTTGCGCGGAGAGCGCCATCCACTCGGCGGTGGCGTCGTTCATCGATCACCCCCGATGAACGGCGCCGCGCCGCGCCTGCTCTTGGCGATCGAATCTTGAGCGCGGGTCTGCAAGGAATCGAATGGGTGGCCGCCAGCCTGACTGCCTGCAGCGTCATCGTGGCGGCCTCGATGATCGGACCCTGGCTGATTCGTGACCACGCCGATCATCGACAGCGCGTGATCCCGCCGCTGTTGGCGCTGGCCGTCGGCGTGCTGATCGGCGACGCGCTGATCCATCTCCTGCCGCATGCATGGCACGAATTTGGCGGCCCGCAAACCGTGACCCTGTGCACCGCAGGATTCCTCGTCTTTGGTGGCATTTCGCGTTGGCTTTCGCAACGCCACGAGAGCGAAGGCCGCCGACTTGCCTCGCTGTCCATCGGTGGCGACGCGCTGCATAACCTCACCGATGGCGCCCTGATTGCCCTCGCGTTTGCCGCCTCGCCGCAACTCGGCTTGGTCACTACATTGGCCGTCCTTGCTCACGAACTACCGCAAGAGCTCGGCGACTACGCGATCCTGCTGCAATCCGGCTTGAGCCCCCGCAAGGCACTGCTTGCCAATCTGGCAAGCGCGAGCACGATCTTCATCGGCGCAAGCTCCGGGCTGTTGCTCGGGCATGTCATCGACGACTTCGTCGCACTGCTGACACCCATCATTGCCGGGAGCTTTCTGTATCTCGCCGGATTCATCCTGTTGCCTGCGCTGCGCCAGCACGTCGTCCGACAAGGCGATTTTGCGCGCAGCCGCCTGCTGCCACTGGCGCTCGGCGTGTCGACCATGGCCGCGCTCGCATTGACCGAATCCTGGCTCGGCCTCGACGCTGCACACCCACGACCATCCGCATCCTGCGCAAGCCGAAGGCGAAACCGCCGCACCGAACTTCTCACCCTTGGGATCGAAACGCGCGGATTGAAATACACCCGCCTGTGCAGCAGCATCACCGCACTTGGGGAAGGCACGTCGTCAGGCAGGCGCGTGACGATGCGCAGCGGAGTAAATCAACGTTGATTCGATATCTATTGACCGGCCTGCTTGCGCTGGGATGCCCGCTTGCCTGCTGTGCGACATCGGCCATTGATCTGCAAGCTTGGGCACAGTCCGCAGCGACCTCGGAGCAGGCGTTGGACGCGGCCAGCCTGTCGCAAGTGCAGTATCGGCTGCTGGCGGAAGACACGGACCCCGAGCTGCGCCAAGGTGTCATCAACGTGCTTGAACAGCGCATCGGCTGGGATATCGATGCACTTGGCTATGCATGGACCATCGACATGATCGCGCGCCGCGAAGGCAAGCCGCAGCGATTCGGAACATTGCCCGAGCACGTGTTTCCCGTGACGCTGCGTGGCAAAGAACGTCACCAGTACGCCGCACGCCAAGAGAATCTGGGCCTGACCCACGTACCGATGTTCTTGTCGCTCGATGACGCGCCGCCGTTGGCGATGGCAACGGTTCATCCGCCTCGCAACATGGCGCAACGGAACGCCTGGATTGCCCTGATGCAACGCGACCAGACGGCGCGGCAGTCTGGTGCGGACCTGCAAGCGGTGGACGCGGCTATCCTTCCGCAGCTACGCGCCCTGTTGCGAGAAGGCGGATTCCCCTCTCGTGACGAAGTCGGCCTGGCTGGGGTGGAAGCGGCATTCGTGCTGGTGCAACACGCGTCCACCGACCGTCGCCTCATGCTGGATGTCGTCAAACAGGTACGGCCACGAGCGATGCGGGGCGAGTTTTCACGCGTCCATCTCGCCCTGCTGGAAGACCGCGTTCGCCTCCTCTATCAACAACCGCAGTGGTACGGCACACAAAGTGGCCGCGACGTCCGTGGTCCGTTTACCTATCCGATCGAACAGGTCGAATACGTCAACGCCCGTCGCCACGCGATGCGCCTGGCCCCCCTGCCGGACGACGTGGCTACGCGAATGCGCTGGCCGCAAACGCGTTGATTTCATGGCTTGTCGTGACGCGGCGCACGACGAAGCCTGCGCATTCCGGCGCGCCAGCGCAGCAAGCCTTTGCCGCCCTCATCGCGACCGTGGCAAATCGCCAAGATCTTGTTCCACTACAGAAGACGTCGAGTGCATTGCGGCTCGGCTTTGCACTTGATCTTGGGCCCCCTGCCAACCGGCGCGGTGGCTTGGAACAGCCTGAAGGATCGCCCGCAGGGAGGCGGGCGATGTTTTCGCCGGTACAGGGATGTGCCGTCGAAAACACCCAAGGCACCGCGCGTACCCGCCATCGGCGGGCGGTTTGGGGTCGCCTGGCCACCTTTCTTTGGCGAGACAAAGAAAGGTGGCTCGGGCTGGCCGAAGGACAGCTCGACAGCAGTTGATCTAGGAGCCTGTCGGACTTGAAAGGGAATCGGCTGCAAATCCGTCTGGACGGTCCATTTTTCGCCGCTTCCTTGGGCAATAGTTCAACTATTGCCCTGCGAAACCGGCAAAAACTGGCCTCGCCCAGCCGAATTTTCGCTTCGATTCTTCAAGTCCGACAGGCTCCTAGAGACACCGACGACACCGCGAAACACACATCAAACCCGCCAAAGATGGATTTTCGCTTTCGAGAGCATGACGAAAGCGAGCCCCCCTCACCGCCAATTCGCCCATTGCTCCCAGAACGCCACGCTCTGCCGATACGCCGCGCGGTCGATGGCGACGCCGGAGCCGCCTTCCTGTACGCCGAGGGCGTTGCGCAGCATGGTGATCGGGGCCATCGGGATGGCTTCCGGCTGCATGGTGTACAGGCAGCCCACCACGCCCCAATCGGCGCTGATCGCGGTGCCTTCGCGGGCCAGTTGTTCGCGGTTGTAGAGGATCGGGATGAGGTAGTTCGCCACGGGTGGTTCGATGCCTTCGAACCAGCGCACCAGCACCGGCAATTCCTCTTTGCTGCGGGCTTCGTATGCACTGCGCAGCTGTGCGCGGTTGCTGTCGTCGATGCGCACCACCGAGCAGCGTGTCGAGGTCCAGTTGCGGTGGACGTGCAGTTCACAGAACGGCGCGTAGCCGGGCAGCACGGCGTCAGGCGCATTCGCATTCGCATTCAGATGCTGCTCGAAGGCCTGGGCGGAACACTCCTGGATGGCGGTGCGACGGCCATCGCGGGGGAACAGGCGCACGCGGGCAAATTCGGTGAGGACGATGGACATGGGCGACGCGGTAGCGGGAGGAGCTGCCGATGGTGACGACGGAATCCGCCGCAGGCAATACACCAGCGCTTGCGCTACAGCAGCGCCTGCAGCGTCAGCGCAATCATGCGATCCAGACCGAGTTGGCGTTGGTCGGCACTCATGGCCTCATGGCGCAGCAGGTGGTCGGACACAGTGAGGACGGTCAGCGCTTCGGCCTTGCGCTCGGCGGCAAGGCCATAGAGTCCGGCGGCTTCCATTTCGATGCCGAGAATACCCATGCGGGTCAGGCGCGGAATCAGCGTGTCGTCCACGCCGTAGAACAGATCGCTGGAGTAGATGTTGCCAACGCGTAGCGCCACGCCCTGCGACTCGGCGGTGTCGGCGACGGCCTTGAGCAAGGGCCAACTGGCGATGGCGGCGTAGTCCTGACCGCCGAAGCGCTGGCGGTTGACGCCGGAGTCGGTGCAGGCACCTTGCGCGAGGATCAGATCGCCCAGCGCCAGATCCTCCTGTACCGCACCGCAGGTACCGACGCGAATGACCCGCTTGACGCCGTAATGATCGATCAGTTCGCTGGCGTAGATCGAGCACGAGGGAATGCCCATGCCACTGCCCATCACCGAGACACGCTGGCCCAGATATTCACCAGTGAAGCCAAACATGTTGCGTACTTTGGTCACGCAGACCGCGTTCTGCAGATGGTGCTCGGCGATGTAGGCGGCGCGCAGCGGATCGCCGGGCAGCAGGACGGTGTCGGCGAAGTCGCCCGGCTGGGCGCTGATGTGCGGTGTGGGCATGGGCGGCTCTACAGAAAGGAGTGACCGTGGGGCAGTGCAGGCACGCGTAGCCAGCTGGCGATGCTTTGTCCAACATCGGCAAAACTCTCACGCAGGCCAATCGACTGCGCGGCGCGACCACGCGCAAAGGCCAGCACGGGAATGTGTTCGCGGGTGTGATCATTGCCACGCCAGGTCGGATCGTTGCCGTGATCGGCACAAAGCAGCAGCAGATCGTCGTCGCGCAATTCGTCGATCAATGCAGGCAGCAGGACGTCGAAGCGTTCCAGTGCGTCGGCATAGCCCGCGACGTCACGGCGATGACCGTATTCCTGATCGAAGTCGACCAGATTGGTGAACACCAGACCGCCGTCCGGGCAATCCCGCATGGCCTCGCGTGTGCTCTGCATCAAGGCCTCCAGCCCGCTGGCCTTGCGACTGTCGGTGATGCCCTGCATGGCGAAGATGTCGCCGATCTTGCCGATGCCGATGACGTCGCGACCGGTCGCTTTCAGCACATCGAGCAGTGTCGCGGCGGTGGGTGGCGTGGCGTAGTCGTGCCGGTTGGGCGTGCGCTTGAAGGTCGCTGCACTGTCGCCAAGAAAGGGCCGCGCGATCACCCGACCGATGCGATAGGGGTCGACCAACTTTCGCGCGACCTCGCACAGTGCGTACAGACGCTGCAGCCCGAACGCGGTTTCGTGCGCGGCGATCTGCAGCACCGAATCGGCCGAGGTGTAGACAATCGGCCAGCCGCTACGCAGATGGTGTTCGCCGAGTTGCACGATGATCTCGGTGCCCGACGCATGACAGTTGCCGAGCACGCCGTCGGTGCCGGCGGCCTGCGCGATGGCCTGCAGGAGTTCGGGCGGAAAGCTCTCGCTACGCGCCTCGAAGTAGCCCCAGTCGAAATCGACCGGCAAGCCGCAGAGCTCCCAATGTCCGGACACGGTGTCCTTGCCTGTCGACCGTTCGCGTGCCGCGCCATGGCAACCCTGTGGTGAATCGCTTTCGGAAACACCGGACAAAGGCTGCCCGTTGACAAGCTGATAGGCGTGACCCAAGCCGAGTGTTGCGAGGGTGGGAATCTGCAACGCGCGCCCACGCGTGCGCAGGCACCATTGCGCGATATGCCCCAGCGTGTCGGCGCCCGCATCACCAAAGCGCTGCGCATCTG
Organism: Lysobacterales bacterium; assembly: GCA_016718605.1. GTDB lineage: Bacteria > Pseudomonadota > Gammaproteobacteria > Xanthomonadales > Xanthomonadaceae > Aquimonas. The sequence goes on from JADKCY010000002.1 coordinate 1,362,819, forward strand.
GCAGGGAACCGATGCCAAGCGAATCCATCACCAACCAGATGACGCGACTCATGCCACCGTCTCGGCGTGCAGTGGCTGCCACAACGGACCCGGTGACGCGACACTGTCGCCGACGCTGATCGCCTCGCGCACGCACATCGCGGCGCGGGCGTAATCACCGGCATCGGCTGCATGCACGATGGCCAGCGGGTGATGGGTGTCGATGGCCTGACCCAGCGCAACCACATGACTGAGTCCGACGCGTGGATCAATGCGATCGGCCGGCACGCGTCGTCCGCCACCCAAACCGATCACCACCTGGCCCAGATGCCGTGCGTCCATGGCATTCACCACGCCAGCACGCAGCGGATACACCGGTGCGCTGAATGGCGCGCGTGGCAGTTCGCACTGGAACACATCCAGAGGCCCGCCCAAGGCATGCACCATGCGCGCGAAGCGATCCGCCGCCGCACCGGAATCCAGCACGCCCATCAATCGTGTGCGCGCCTCGTCGGCGTTGTTGGTCAGTTGTGCAAGGCAGAGCAGCTCCGCGCCCAACGCCAAGGTCACTTCGTGCAAGCGCGCAGGGCGTTCGCGACCCTGCAGGTAACGCCGTGCCACATCCACTTCGATAGCATTGCCCAAGGCCGGCGCCAGCGGCTGATTCATGTCGGTCAGCAACACGCGCGTTGGCAATCCGGCGGCATTGGCCACCGTCGACAAAGCCTCGGCGAGTTCACGCGCCGCGGCGGGATCAGGCAAGGTCGCGCCGCTGCCGTGTTTGACATCCAGCACCAACGCATCGGTGCCCGCGGCGAGCTTTTTCGACAGGATCGAGGCGGTGATCAGCGGCAGCGAGTCGACTGTCGCGGTCACGTCCCGTACCGCGTACAGACGGCGATCCGCTGGCGCCAGATCAGCGTTGGCGGCCACGATGGCGAGACCCGTTTCCGCCACCACCGCACGCAGCCGATCAGTACTGACATCGGCGGCATAACCAGGAATCGCTTCCAGCTTGTCGAGCGTGCCGCCTGTGTGCCCCAAGCCGCGTCCCGACAACATCGGCACATAGGCACCACAGGCGGCCAGCATCGGACCGAGCATCAGGCTGACGGTATCACCCACACCGCCTGTGCTGTGTTTGTCGAGGATCGGTCCTCGTGTCTTGAGATCGGACCAGTCGAGGCGTTGCCCGCTGTCGCGCATCGCCAAGGTCCAGTCGCGGGTTTCCTCGCTGCTCATGCCGCGCAAACACACGGCCATCGCGAAGGCACCCAGTTGCGCATCGGCGACCTGCTGATCGGCAATCGCCAACCCAAACGCGCGCAGCTCATCGCTGCCAAGCCGATGCCCTTCGCGTTTGCGTCGCAGCAGCGCGACCACATCCATGCTCAGTAGCCTCCGCTGTCGCTGGACTCGCTACCGGACAATACGGCAAGTACATCCTGCAACAGCCCGCTGGCGCCAAAGCGCAGGCGCTCAGGGGTCGCCCAGCCGATGCCCAACAGTCGATCCGCCATCGCCAGATACTGCCGTGCATCCTCTACCGTGCGAATGCCACCAGCGGCCTTGAAGCCACAACTGCCACCGCAGTCGCTGATCGCCGACAACATGATCTCGGCTGCCTCCAGCGTGGCATTGACCGGGACTTTTCCGGTGGAAGTCTTGATGAAGTCCGCGCCTGCCTCGATGGCCAGCAGACTGGCGCGTCGGATGCTGTCCTCATCACCCAGTTCGCCGCTTTCGATGATGACTTTCAGACAGCGCCCGGCGCTGGCCGCGCGTGCGGCGTCGAGCACCGCCTGCACCACCTCCAGCGCACCACGCTGCAGCGCGCGATACGGCATCACCACATCGACCTCATCGGCACCCGCTGCCACCGCGCGCTGGGTTTCGCGCTTGACCCGCAGCGGGTCCTCCGCGCCCTCGGGAAAGTTCACCACCGTGGCAATTCTTACCTGACTCAATTGCTCGTCGTCGAGAACGCGACGCGCGCCTTCAATGTGCTCGGGATAGACGCAGATCGCTGCCGGTGCGCCATAGGGTGTGAGCGCGGAGCGGCACAGATTGCGGATACGTTCAGGCGTATCGGTTTCACCCAGGCTGGTCAGATCCATCGCCGCCAAGGCGCGCAACGCGGCACCGTGCAGGCTGAGTTCGGGAACAGGGTCGTCGAGTCGCATGGCAGGCTCCAGTCGCAGCGGCAGACCTTAACGATAACCGGCCACACCGGGCCTGACTTCGATCAAGCATGCACCGTCAACGCTCGCGTCGGTAGTTGATTGAGCCGCGGTTCTCCTTGGGACTGGCGTCGAGCTGCAGATTCCACGCCGCGTTGATCAAGTAGTTGAGGCTGACGACATGGCCATCGCCAAACAGGGACACCCCGTAGCTCAACAGCAGGCGCGGTGATAGATATTTGCCGACCGTCAGTGCCGCACCGCCCAGTGCTTCAGAATCGGCGACGCCAGCCTGATCCAATCCCAGGCGAGTGCCCAACTGTTCGGCCAGGAAATTACCGCCGGCCCCCAAGGCCGTGGCGGCGGCATCGAGCTGACGGCTATCGTCGCCCGAGGCAGAGCGCAGCGGTCGGCCAATCACGAGATAGGCCAGCGCCTCCGACGGGTCCATCGCTGGATCGGACCACACACTGAGATCGGGCGAGTTGGCCGTGCCCAACACGCGGATACCCGCGGTCACGCTATCGATGCGGCGTTCGGCGCGAATGTCCAAGCCGGGGTTGTCGATGGGCGACGTCGCAAACGATAGTCGCCCCCGTGTGATCTCCAGATCCTGTCCGTAGGCACGGTAGCGACCGCTGACATTCAGACTGCCGCTGCCAGTCGTGGCACGACCTGGGCGTTCGCGCACCCGCAAATCCCCGGTCACGTTGCCTTTCAATCCGAACCCTTCCAGACGCACGGCTTCGCCCAGCGCAAAGGTCACATTGGCATCCACCAGAGAGGCGACTGCGGTGGTCTCCTTGCTGGCCGGATCGAGCACCACCACGTCGGGCGATGCACTCACCGCACTGTCCATGTCATCGAGTTTGATCAACGCACGCGGGACGCCGACCTTGCCACGCACACGCAGCACCTCATCGCGCAGGGTCAGATCCACTGCTGGACTGGCCAACAATTGGAAACTCGGTGTGTTGGCAAGCTCGACCTGCTCGCCTTCCAACCGCAACACCACACGATCGCGCGCTTCGGGCGTGAAGTCCAACGTCCCGACCAAGCGCAAGGGCTGGCCGGAAGTGACTTCGCCCGCGATCTGCCACTGGCTGCCCACGCCTTGCAGATCCACACGACCGTCCTGCAGGCGAATGCCTGTGGCCGGCAGTTCCGCCGCGAAATCCTGCACATGTGCGCTGCCCTGCACGCGGGGTTGCGCCAGACTGCCACCCAAGCTCGCCTGAACATCGAAACGCCCTTGCACGGTAACGATGGTCTGCCGACTGAGCGCCTCCAGCCAGTCGAGATGCGTGAGTTGCGCGTGTGCCTCACCCTGCAATGGCGCATCGTCATCCAATGAGGCCAAGCCGATATCGACATGCCACTGCCCGATCCGCGTCTCGGCAGCAAACAGTTCGGCGACCGACTGCAAATGCCAACCTGCCGCGTCGACACCCGCCATCACGCGGAGCATCGGCACCTGCAACACGGCAGGCGCATCACGCGCGCCACGGCGCGGCGAAATCGCCAACGCACTGTCGAGGCTGAGCTCGCCCGTCAGCACGCCGAGCGTGGAACGCGATGCGCTCACGGAACCATTGATGGCACCGTCCAAACGCAGCGGCAAGGCCGCACGCTGCTCGGGACTGAGCAGCATCAACAGCGAAGCCCACGGCAAGTCGTTGAGCTGCGCGCTGGCAATGGCTGCGCCCTCGGCAGGCCAATCCATTTGTGCGCAAATCCGCGCATCGGCGCCGTTGTCGATACAAAACGGTGCGATCCGTGTGGTATCGCCTATCTGCAGAGCAACCGCTTGCCGCAAGTTCCAACTGCCCCATCGCGGATTGACGGCGCTCACCTGCAGGCGCTCGAGCGCACCCGACCACGCGGTGAAATCACCGCCGCCCTGGGCATTGACCTGCAGCTCGCCTTGCGCCGTTTGCAACTGTGCCTGCCATTGCTGCGCCGACTGCCGACCATCGACCTGCACGGCGATGCGGCTCACGGTCTGACCTGCCAGCGCGAGTTCACTGCCGGCCAGCTCGAAGCGCAGAGGCGCGTCATCGCCCCAACCCAGTCGACCTTTGCCACTCAGTGATTTGGCGCTAACACCCGCAACCTGCAGATCGCGACCCTGGGCATCGATATCCACGCGGGGCGCGTCAAGCGTTCCGCTCACGCTCAGGTGCGCGTCAAGCTGGCCTTGCACCGGCAGGCCGGGTATCGGTAGCGCCGCCAGATCCCAGTGCTGCAGGCGCCATTCGCCCTGCAGCGCATCCGTCAGCGACAGATCGCCACGCAGGCGTCCGCTGCCGACCTGCAACGCGGCGCTGAGCTGGGCTTGCTGCTGACTCTGCCAGTGCAGATCAAGTTCGCCCGCTACGTCGGTCTCAGCCAGGCGCCCCTGCAGTTCGGTCAACGCCAGTTCGCCCTGCGTTTGGTCGGCATGCCAGCTTCCCATGCTGACGATGTGCGCGCTCAGATGACCCGCCCATGCCGGCCACAGCAGGGCGGGATCAACGTCCTGCGCCATGGCATCGAGTTGCCATTGCCAGCCCTGCGACCAATCCAGTTGTCCGCTGCCTTGCAGTCTTCCGCCTGAATCCGTGCCGCTGCGACCGGTGTCGATCTGCACATGCTGGATCGTCAGATGATCAACTTGCAGATCCGCCGTCGCCTCAACGGCCGCACGATACGGATCACGCAGCAAGACGACATCCGTGCTTAGCTGCAATGCTGCGGTGGGGCCCTGCACATGCACCGCGCCGTCCAGTTGCAGCAGACCGAGGTCGGGCAACGGCCAACGCAAGCGGGTCGCTTGCAACTGCAGGTCGTGAGTCTGCTCATCACTCACGGCAAGTCGGCCGGTCGCAGTCAGCAGGCCCTCGCCGACCTTTAGTTGCAAACCCTCAACTTGCCACCCTTGCGGCCTCTGCAATGCCTGCATCGGTGCCAGTTCGAAGTGTTCATCGCCACGTCGCGCCGCCGCCTCGCTGCGCAAGATATAGGCAGCGGGCGCCCCGCTCAGCTCGCCAGTCCAGCGAATGTCCTGCCAGCTCTGCGCGCCACTGCCTGGCAGGCTCCACGCGTCGCTCGTCAGCTGCCACTTGCCCGCCGGCTGGTGCAGCAGACTGTGCAGTTCAAGTTGCACGTTGGCCTGCTGCGCGTTGCTATCGGATTGCACCTGCAGCGCGATATGCGTCAGCGCCAGATCACCATGGGTCGTTGCCGTCACCTGCCGCGGCCAGCCGTCAGGCAGCGGGTCAGTGGCCCACCAGCGCAGGCTGAGTTGATGCTGCCATTGCCGCGTCGTATCGATGTCGCCCTGCAGGCGCAGTTCGCTGGCCGGCAAGGTCTCCAACGGTTCGGCCTCACCACTGCGCAGGTAGAGGTTATCGATGCGCAAGCGTCCGTTGCGCAACCCAAGTTGCACTTCGGCCTGGGCGATCGATTGGGGAGGCGCGTCACCATGCTCGCCCGTCGGTGGCGCATCCAGTGATTGCAGGGAAAGCCCCGTCACCAGCGCGTGCAACTGCAGATCCAGCGGTACGTCCAGCGCGGGCAAGGCACGCTCAACGTCGACCGCCGCGGATTCACTTGGCCATGTCCGTACTTGCACCTGCTGCAGGTCCAGTGTGAGCACGTTCAACGGCATCGGCCAACCAAGCTGCGCCGTCGCACGCAGGGTGGCATGCTCTACAAACACGTCCAGTCCGGCGGTGGAATAGCGTAGCCCGTCAATCTCGACACCGTCACTCAAGATGCCATCGACGGCCTCCCAGCGAAGGTGTTCGCTGCCCAGTTGCTGTTGCACAAGCGCCAATAGCTCATCACGCCCGGCGGCACTGTGCTGAGCCCATTGCAGCAACATCCACGGCGTGCTCGACAACACCAGCAGGCCCGCGACGAGCATCAAGACAAGGCTGCGCCAGCGACGTGAGTGTTTTACAGCGGATGGAATGATCGCTGCGCGCTCGCTCATCGTTCTGGCCCGATCCCGATGTGCAATTGCCAGCCACGCTTCGGGTCATCCAGTCCGTGACCGACATCCACGCGCACAGGGCCAATCGGTGAACGCCAACGTAGGCCCGTGCCAATCCCGATACGCAAACCTTCGCTGACATCATTGAACGCGTTACCCGCATCGACAAAACCCGCCATGCCCCATTGCTCGTCGAACATGTGCTCGTATTCGAGGCTGCCAACCAGCAGGTTGCGTCCCCCAATTGGATCGCCGACCGCATCTTCGGGGCTGATCTCCTGATACGCGTAGCCACGCACGCTGCGATCGCCACCGGCGTAGAAACGCAGACTGGTCGGCAGGCCCTGTAGATTGCCGCCGAAGGTGCGGCCGAACTGACCTCGTGCGATCACGCGTCCCTGCTCACCCCAGCCGCGCACCCAGCGCGCTGAGCCGAGCACTTGGGCAAAGCTGAAGTCGGACCACAAGGCATCACTGCCAACACGGATCTCACCGCTCAGTGAAAACCCTTTGCGCGCATACAAGGGATCGTCGTAGTGCACCCGATTGGCCTGCAGCGCCGGATACACCAGCAAAGCGGTGGCATAGTCGCCGAGGCTACGCGCACGCAGATAGCGTTCACGCAACGCATGCAGACTGGCACCCAAGGTCCACTCGCCAAACCGACCGTCACGACCGACGACCGCCTCGCCGATGCGATTTTCGACACTGTCGGTGCTCTCCTCGCGATAGCCGAGACCGATGAAATACCACCCATCAAACCAGCGATACGCCGGCATGCGATAGGTGCTGTCGACGCGCGGATTGACCTGCGACCATTGCACGCGGTTGCTCCATTTGTGGCCTCGTGCGTTCACCCAACGTCGGTCCAGCCCAAACAGCACACCGGCACCAGAGTCGGTCCCGTAACTCAAACCGGCGCTGTAGATCGTGCGCCGCGAGGGACTGAGGTCGACCGTCACAGGCACCTGATCGCCATCGGCCATCTCGATCTGCGGCTGGATATCGATCAGGCCGAAGTAGTCCAGATCAGTCAGCCGTTGATGCACGCCGAGCAGCACGTTGACGTCGTAAGGCTGACCCGTTGGCTCACCTAAGGCACGCGTCAGGACCCGCGCATCGATATGACTGCCGTCCACATACAGCGGCCCGAAGCGATAGCGCCGACCACTCTGCCAGTGCAGATCGACATCGGCCGCCGAGTCGGCACGTGTCACCTCGACACGTGCCTTCAGCAGTTCGGCATCGAAATAACCATGCGCCGCCAGCTCGGACTCGATATGCGCCTTGCTGCGACTGTAGGTCGAATGCACGAAGCGTTTGCCGATGCTCGGCTTGAATGCCGTGATGGCCTTCTGGATGCGTGCATCGTCGCTGGCCTCGCCATCAACGACCACACTGCGTTGGCGCAGCTTGGTGGATACACCGCGGGTGACTGTGATCATCACCTTGGCGCCCTGCATGGTCGGCAGCAACTGCACATCTACCGTCGGTGTGTAGTAACCGAACGGCTCCAATGCCTTGCGTACCTCGTTCGGTGTCTTGCGAATCAACCAGCCGAGCCGACCCTCAGGCAAATCAGCGCGCTCCTCGACATCCAACTGAAACAAGGTCACCGTCGCCCGCACATTGTCGGCTTGCTCTCCCTTCAGACCAGCAAGTTCGATCTGCACAAGGCCGTCGGCATGCACAAGTCGCGCGAAGACAAACAGCAGGGCGAACCCCGTCGCTTTGCATGCCAACACGCCACCGAGCCAACGACCGATCAATCGCATTCCTCATTAGTTTGCCAAGCTGACGTGGCAAGCATACCCGTCCAACGCAAACGCCCGGCACAAGCCGGGCGTTTGCAAATCACCTTTCGGCAGCTCAACGATCAGAATTTCAGCTCGGCACGCGCATACATGAAACGACCACCCGGCAGATCGTAGTTCGACGGGTCATAGCCGTTCAGCGAGCAGGACAGGCAGATTGGCGGGTCCTTGGCAAACACGTTGTTGATGCCGAAGGTCAACTGTGTGCCACCGAGCAGCGGCGCCTTCCAGCCGACTTGCAGGTCGTGGTAAGTCGTCGAGCCGAGATGGTTGGTACCTGCGGTCTGATCCGAGCAGACCGGGAACGAGGCGGTGTCACCGCACTCCTCGGTCATGTCGCTGATGTGCCGCAAGGTCCACGCGGCTGTCAGATCGCCCATGGACCAGTTCAGACCAAGATTGCTGCTCCACTCCGGCAGGCCAGTGTCATTGACTTCGACACCCACGGCGCGCGGTTGCACGGTGCCGATGCCGTCGATGGCCAGATAGTCATTGACCAGAGTGTTCTGCCAAGAGACTCGGAAGGTGCCGAGATCGGTTTCCGGCAAGGTCCAGAACACATCGATGTCGAAGCCGTCGGTTTCGATGCTGCCGAAGTTGACCAGCCGATTCTCGAAGCTGCCGATCACGCCGGTCGACGCACGGGTGATGCCATCGCAATACTGCGCGTCCAAGGTCGCCACGCACAGATCCAACTGGGTTTGCGCATCGATGGCCTGAATCGCGCCGTCAATCTCATGCTTGTAGTAGGTGACTTCCAGATCCAGTCGATCCGACCACGCGGTTTCCGTTGCGAACTCGGGACTCCACACCATGCCGACGGTCAGGCTGTCGGCAGACTCCGGGTCGAGGTCTGGATTGCCACCGGTGGTGACGGAAATCTGTGAGTTGGCCTGCTGTGCGCCAACCGGCACACCAAGCGCGGCACAGTTGGCCGCGGAACCTTCCGGCGCGGAACCGTCCAGACCGATCAGGCAGGGATCGTCGAGTTCCGCATCGAAACGTGCCGCCGAGCCAAACAGCTCGCCGATGGACGGCGCACGGAAACCCTGTGCCCAGGTACCACGCAACAGGAATTCCTTGCTGAACTGCCAACGCAGGCCGGCCTTGGCGGTGGTCTCGCCACCAAAGGTCGAATAGTCCGAATAACGACCCGCCAGGCTGAGATCGAGTCGTGAATCACCGGAGGCATAGACCGGCACATTGAACTCGGCGAAATACTCGTCGACGTCGTACTCACCTGAGGTCGGCAACGAAGCCACACCGTTGTATTCGCCTGCGATGGTCAGCGCATCGGGCAGATACCAGCCATCCAGCACACGATGCTCATAACCCGTGGCGAACGATAACGCGCCCGCCGGGAGATCGAACAGATCGCCGCTCAGATTCGCCGAGAACACCTGCAGATTGTTTTCGCTGGAATCGCGAACGATTGGCTGGATGTAGGCCAGCATCGCCGGTGTGATCGAGCCGGGGCCGCTGAAAATGTCGAGCGGGACGCAAGCTGGATCGGCATTGCAGCCCGCAACCGGACCCAGTGCCGTGTAGATGCGCCGGATGTTGTAGCTGCCGTAGTTGGTCTGGTCGGCCTGATTCGAACTACGCACGTAGTTGGCATCCCAGAACAGGCTGCGATCCGCAAAGTCGAACGTCCCTTCGAGGCCAGTGGCGAAGTACCAGGTCTGCACGTCCTGATAGAACTCGCGCGCACCGCCTTCCACTGGTCGACGCGCGGCCAGAATCAGATTGGCGCCCTCACCCGCGGAGATCAGATCGAAACCGAACGGGTTGTAGGGATTGCTGGCCGAGATGACGATGTTGTCCATCCAGTAGTTGCCATTGCCTGGGCCAAGGAACATCGGCTCTGGCGCGGCCTGATTCTTTGAGTCGCGCTGGTTGAACAGGGTGCGCATGTACCAGGAGACCGAATCGCTGAATTCAAAGCGGGCCTGACCGAACACGCCTTTGCGCTCGCTGGGCGTCAGCATCAGGTTGTACTGCGCGTAGTTGAAGCGATTGGCCGTGGTGAACGGAATGAAGTCGTTGGGATAACTCGGGCCATTCGGATAGAACTGGCCGTTCGGTGTGGTGATGCTGACCGTCTCGCCAGTGTTGGGATCGGTGAACACGAAACGACCATTCGGCGTCGCCGAGGAACCGAAAGCCAGACCGGTGCCGGGCTTCGGCACACCCGCATATTCGTATTCGGTGGAGTTGATGCCGTCCTGTTCGGTCAGGCTTGCCGACAGGAAGAAGCTGTAATTGTCCCCATTGCCGCCGAAAGCGACTTCGCCGGATTTGGTGGCACCACCAGCTTCGAACTCTCCGTAATACACCGAGGCAGAGGCACCGTCGAACTCGCGTCGGGTGATGATGTTGACGACACCGGCGATGGCATCCGAGCCATAGATCGAGGACGCACCATCTTCGAGCACTTCAATGCGCTCGATAATGGCGACCGGAATAGTGTTGAGATCGGTCGAACCGGACACCCCGGACGCCGAGGACTCATTGACCCAACGCAACCCATCAACCAGCACGAGGACGCGCTTGGAGCCAAGATGCCGCAGATCGACTGTGGCAGAGCCCGCACCGACACCGCTGCCATCCGGCGGGAAGCCAAAGTTGCCACTGGAGTTGAAGCGGGTATTCAGCGATGAACCCGAACCGGTGATCTGCTGAATTAGGTCGCCGACCGAGGTCAGTCCCGAACGCGCGATGTCCTCGCGCGAAATAGTCATGACCGGCGTTTGCCCTTCGATCTCGACCTTCTTGATGCGTGAACCGGTGACTTCAACGCGATCCAGTTCGCGTGCTTGTTCGTCCTGCGCGATACCCAATGCAGGCAGCAGGAGCAGCGGCAAGGCGTAGCGAACAGCCGTGCTGAGACGGTTGGAACGGAATGACAACATGATTTCCCCTCATGGAAATTGGACGATGGCGGTATGGCTTTTCTCGCACTGGCACGTCCCCACGCGAACCAGCGGCACCTTTGTAAGGAAAATGTAAAAAAGCTGCAAGAGTGAACAGTCTGGCGATGGATGAACCTTCGCGGGACGTTCGGGTCAATTCAGGTTCTCTCGACCCATCCGGCAACACATGAATCCGTTCTGGCACGAAGACTGGCTGCAGCTCCGCGCGCGCTGGCGACAGTGGCGCGCGCTACCTGAGCAGTCGCTCTGGATGGCGAGTGTGCTGTTGATGCTGGGCGGCTTGCTGTGGTGGGCAGTGCTGCCGGTGCTGCGCTCACCGCCGGAGGCGGTTCGTGCGTTCTGGCAGGCCAACCCGCGACTGGTCGTCGCGCTCTGGACGGTGGTCAGCGGTCAGCAGTTGTGGCGTGTGCGTCGGCACATCGGTGTGCGTGCCGCTCAAGGCTGGATGGCGAGTTGGCCGGGGGTTGCACACGCCGAACGTAGGTATGCGCGCGCACAGTTGCTCGGGCGTGCGATCGTGTTGGCGGCGCTGCCCGCCACCTTGATGCTGCGCGACGCGCCGCAGCTTGGCTGGCTTTGGATTGCGATTTGCGCACCCGCACTCTGGGCCCTGCTGCTCCCGCTGACAGACACTGCTTCACAGACGTTGACCCACCGTCGTCGCCCGCCAGTGCCGCGTCCTCGCGTGCGCAGCGACCGGCGCGTTTTCCGACTGGCAACGCGCGGCAGCGCACAAGACCGCACGCATGCAAGCACTGTTGGCCTTGCCTGCCCTGCTGCTGACCCCGGCGGGCATGTCCGGGCTGGCCTTGATCGTCAGCCTGATCGCCCTGTTCGTCCTCAGTCGTGCACTGCACACCCAGCAGGTGGCGCTCGCGGTCCTGCCGCGTGCGCAGCAGTGGCTGGATAGTCAACCGCGCTATGCGGCAATGCGCCGCGAGTTGCTGCGCTATCCGCTGTGGCAGGGCACCCGCACGATAGTCGTCTTCGTCTCCGCTCTATGGTTGGCCGGATTGCGCGGCGAAGTCAGCCTGCTGGTTGGGATCACCTTGCTTGGCTGGTTGCTGCTGCACGCGCTAATCCACTACCGCTGGCGCACAGAACCCCGACGGGTCGGCATCAGCCTGAGCGTGCATCTGGTCAGTTGGGTGCTCGTTTCGCAGGTGTTTTCGCCTGCGCTGATTCCGCTGGCGTTGCTGCAGATGATTCACCAATGGAGAGCCCGATGAGCCATCCACGCCTGCAGATTCAGGATCTGCGACTCCGCTATGGATCCAGACAGGTCCTGCACGATCTGCACTGGGAGATCGCGGCCGCGCAACTGATCGCCCTGATCGGTCCGAACGGCAGCGGCAAGACCTCCCTGCTGCGCAGCGTGGCGGGCAGTCTGCCAGTGCAGCACGGCAGCATTCTGATCGATGGTCACGCAGCCGGTAGCGAGTCCGCACGGCATGCCTTGGGATACGCGGTCAGTGTCGAGGTCCTGCCCGCCGAACTCAGCCTGAGCGATTGCATTCAATTGTTGGCACAAGTGCGCGGTGTGGCGGGTCTGGATGCACCAACGCAGGCACTGGCGGATCGCTTTGGTTTGGCGAATTGGTGGCATACCCCGGTGGAAGCCTGCTCGCTCGGTACGCGGCAGAAACTCTCAGTGCTGCTCGCCCTACTCGGCGCACCGCGCCTGATCGTGCTGGACGAAAGCCTCAACGGCCTCGACCCGGCCAGCGCGCGCCATCTCAAGCGCCACCTGCGTGAACGTGTCGACAGTGACGGCAGCAGCGTCATCCTCGCCACTCACGGACTCAGCGCCACCGAACACGACGTCGACCGCGTCGCCCTGCTACTCGACGGTCAGATCGCCCACCAATGGATGCAGTCCGAACTGTGCAGCGCCCGCGAAAGAGGCGAATCGCTAGAGGATCTGGTGGCGGATCGGATGGAGCGCGATATCGTGTAACCACCGATCGAGACGCGCCAACACCGGTTACTCTGATGGCGTCATCGCTCAAGCGTTTGTGGTTTCCGATGCGATCATGCGTCATACCGGTTCTTCTGGTCGCAATGGCAGCTACACCGCTTGCTGTCGCCGCAGAGACGACGATCTGCAGTCAACCATCTCTTCTGTGTGCGAAGCAATGGCGCGCTCTGCTCCGAGAAATCGACAACCGTTGCGTTGCAGAGACCATTCATTTTCGTGTCGAAGGCGATGCGGACAAGCCTCATCTCTCTGCACTGGTAGATGACCCGGATGCGGCCATTCACGATCTGGCGGAATGCCTGGCCACGCATTGGCAAGATCTTCCGGCGCTCGTGGCGCAGGTCGAACAGCAAGTCACCATGGCCACGTTGCAAGTGAAGACTGGCAACTGCTCAGGGTCCTCCGATTGACTGTTCTGCACCATTGCAAACAACCCATCCACACGCCCGACCATTTCACTCCGATGCCGTTGGCGCAACGAGGCAAGTTGCAAGCGCCGATCAAGGACGGCCTTGTTCCGCGCATGGTTGCAACTATCCGCAGCCTAGGCCCGCAACAGGCAACGCTCCCGATACGGGGTACGTGTTCATTGGCGCTCGCTCGTCCGAGACGGATTGGGCTCTCGATGCAGCAAGCAAAGCACCCCACATGCCAATCCTTCGCGGTCACTCGCGCTCGGATGGCGCGATCTCTCGGATGGCGCGATCTCGTCGAGTCACTTTCGTGCTTTGCGCAAGCTGCCGCCGGTCAAGCTGTCATCGACCCATTTGACCAGACGCGGTCGGCCCGCACGCTGAGACTACCGGTGGAATCCCCAACTGCAACGGACGTGATGCGCCGTGCCCACACACTGTCGGACAGGGCACCGAAGACTGACCTCGGCACCCTGCCCCACGAAAAGGATCAGGCACCGCGCCACCGCAACACTCCGCCACCGATTGCGCCTAGCAACAACACCAGCAACGCGGCCCCCAGCGGCCCGCCCAGCGGGATTTGTACCTGCAGGCCCAGCACCACCAGTTGCACCGTTGTCAGGTCGTTGCTGCTGACCGGGTCACCGGTCAAGGCACTTGCCGTCGCCTGAATGGGTGCCCCGACGACGGCCAACGCACTCACCGTGAGCTCGACGACCCGATTGGTACCCGGCGCGGTCGCACCACTCCACAGGCAGTTCACCACCGTGGTGACACCGACAGTTGGAGTGCAACTGCCACCGCCAGGCAAGGTCGCGCCAATGAACTGCAGGCCAGCAGGCAACACCACGACCAATCGAGACTCCTGTGCGTCACTGGGTCCCAGATTCTGCAGGATGGCGGTGACGGTGGCCGTGCCTCCCTGCGTAACCGTTGTCGGCGCCAGACTCAAGCTTGCGGCCAGGTTGGCCTCCGCGATGATGTCGAAGGGGGTACTTGCGGCGTTGTTGACCAGATTGGGATCGGTATTGGCCGTGGTTGCCGTCGCATTGAGGTTTAACATGCTCGCGCCCGGCGCCGCGGCGGAAACCGCCAGTACGACGGTCGCGGCTCGCGCGTTGGCCGCGCCGACATCGACGGTGCCGGAGAATGCACAATCCGCTGCCGCGCCGTTGAGTACGCAACTGCCGCCGCCAGCCACCGCGCCGGAATCGAAGTTGGTGCCGGCCGGCAGTGTCACGCTGACCAGCACGCCACTGGCGGGGATGGGACCCGTGTTACTCACCGTTGCGACAACGCTCAGCGGGGTACCGGCGACCACAGGGTTCGGCGTGGCACCAAGGCTCAGCGCAATGTCGGTTGCACTGTCGACGCCGGTCGTCTCGGTATCGGTGTTGTTGCCACTGGCTGGATCTGGCGTCACCGCGCTGACGGTGGCGGTGGCCGATAGCACCGTACCACCCGCTACTCCCCCATCAACAGCCACATTCACCGTGAAGGAGGCGCTGTCGCCAGCACCAAAGCTCGCCAATGTGCAAGTCACAATCCCGTTGGAACCGACCGCCGGAGACGTGCACGTCCACCCTCCCGGTGCCGACAGCGCGGCGAACGCGGTGCCCGCTGGCAGCGGCAGACTGAGACTGACATTGCTGGCGACGCTCGGGCCCGCATTGACCACGTTCAGGGCGTAGGCATAGCCCGTGCCGGCATTGACCGGGTCGTCGGTGTCATTGAGGGTCACTGACAGATCCGCCGCGACACCGACGGTCGTAGTTTCGGTGTCGCTGTTGTTGGCGCTATTCGAGTCAGGCGTCAGGCTGGTCAGGGTCGCGGTGGCACTCAGGCTGCCTGCGGGCAGACTGGCATCGACGTCGACCCCCAATGCAAACACGTGCGCATCGCCCACAAACAGGGTGTTCGCCGTGCACACCACGTCGCCGTGAGCACCCACTGCGGGCGTTGAGCAGATCCACGCGCTTGCTGCCGACAGCGATACAAAGGTTGTCCCAATCGGCAACGTCGCGGTCAGACTGGCATTGGCAACGTCACTGGGTCCCGCCTGGTTCACTTCGATCTGGTAGCCGAAGCTCGTCCCGGCGTCGATAGGGTCGATACTGTCACTCAGTACGACCGACAAGTCAGCCAAGGTTTCGATCAAGGTGTTCGCGGTGGCACTGTTGTTGCTCGCGTCGGATTCGGTACTGATCGTGCTGATGGTCGCTGTGGAGGTGAGCAGACTGCCCGCCGCGTTTCCACTACCCACGCCAACTTGCAGGCTGAACGCGTCATTGGCACCGGCAGCCAGGATCGAGATGTTGCAGCTGACTGGCCCACTGGCCCCCACGGCGGGGGTCGTGCAAGACCAACCGGCTGGCGCGAGAAGCGACTGAAACGTCATTCCCAAAGGCAGCGGGATGCTCCAGCTCACCGTACTCGCGGCAGCGCTGGACACATTGGCCGCGGTGACGCTGTAGTTCAGGCCGAGCCCCGCGGTCGCTGGGTCTGGTGAGTCACTCAAGGTGATGGCCACATCGGTGGCGTGCAACGATGACGGCGTCAGGTACAGGACGAGCGGGTCGTGATCCGACAGGCGCAACGCGTTTGCACTGCCGCGCTCCACATCCGGAAAATCGGCATTGAGGCGCGCACGTTCCACACGTCGTGCAAGGGTGCTACCAATCACCGACGCACTGATCAGCGCATGATCCAGCGCTTGGGCATTGCCATCGAACAAATACGAATATCGTTGGGCGGCAGGCTCCAGCAGGGTCATCAGCGTGAGTGCAGGGTTCGCCAGTGCGACTCCGTCACCAGGGACCGCGGTCTGGTTATCTGGAACACCTGCGCCTCGCAGTGTGCCAAGCACATCCACCAGTCCATCGTTGAACTCGAATCCGTTGAAATCGCCGATCAGAACGATGTTCTCGGTGGGTTGGGCGCTCTGCCGGGACTGCACAAGGTTGGCGATATCGACGGCCTGCGCCAGACGCTTGGCACGCACACGTTCCCCGGTGGTCGCCCATCCATTGCTGCCAGTCGCCACGCCCGCGATGTCGTTGAGTGAACGCAGATGATTGACGATGACCGTCACCGGCCAACTTTGTCCGGTTCCGTTGTTGATGACCGCATCTAGGCGCAGCGGTGGTCGGTCGTGCAACAACTCATTACTGGCGTCTGGATTGCTGAACAGAGCGGCCGCGTTTTCCTGGACCACGGCATTGACCGATACCCGCGCGATGCCGGGTGCGACGGGCGTGCTCTTGACCAGGAAGCCAACATCAATGCCGCCAACGTCATTGCCCGCCACGAGATAGGCCTGATACAGGGGGTCCGGCTCGCCCGCCGCCAATGCATCCGTGCTGATCTGGTTTGCCAAATCGATCAGTGCGGCAAGGTGCTCGACTTCCACCACACCAACGATGTCCGGTGTGCCCAGGTACTGACGGATACCTGCGGAAGCTTTGCTCAGTCGTCGTTGGTACGCCACGCTGGTCAAAACAGGGTCGCTGATGACGGGATCGTCGGTGGTGTCGTAGAACCGTTGCAGGTTGTAGCTGGCGATGGTCACTTCGCCCGTTGCCGGGGCGGTGACCGCCGTTGGGTCGGTGTTGCCACTCACGGCTATCGACCCTTCCGGCAGCACGGTGTAACGACGGGAGCTGTAGTCCAGCGGACCCGTCAGGCCGGTGACGATTTGCCCTGCCCTCACGTTGATCGCGATGGTGCCGATCAAACTGTCGCTGTCGACGCGAATGACTTCCGGGTTACTGTCAAAGCGCGGAATGGGCGGAATGCTGCCGCTCGGCGCCGGATCGGGTTCTTGGATCCCCGCCTCGCGAAACGCCCGCGCGTTGCCCGTGACCACGCCCTGAAACACACCATTGCTTGTCGCGGTGGCATTCGCCTCGTTGACGTTTCCGGTCGTCGGGGCGCTCACGGTGAAGCTCGCCAGATTGACACGCATCCCCTCCAGACGCTCCAACTGGTCATGACCACCCGAGGGACTGGGGAAACTAGCGCTGAGTGATACAGCCGCCGGCAAAGGATTGCCAGCGGAGAGAAGAACCGTCGTGGGTGAGATCAACTCAGTCAGCGGCGGCTGCAGGGGATCTTGAGTCGGAACGAACTCCGCAACGGTCGCACTCACCTGCACCAGATTGCCTACTGCAGCGGCGGCGGGCGGTGCCGAGCTGGTAAAGACCAGGATGCCTTCTGACGTCGCCGGGTCGGCATCCACCTCCGCATCAGGTGTTTGAATGAAGAATCCGTTGCTGCGCAGGCCGGTGACGATGCCACTCGTTGTGACGGTAGCACCCACAATGGGCGAACTGGCGCCCGGACCCTGAATGTCGTGAATCGGCGTCAGTGCCACATCGTCATTCTGGATGGTTCCCTGTCCCTGACCATCTGAGACAGTCGCGCCAACCACATTGATGACGTTGACCAAGAAGGTCTCATTGGCCTCGACGGTGGCATCGCCATTGACCTGCACTGAATAGGCGTAGGTGACGCTGCCGGCGGGGATTACCTGCCCGGTGAGACTGCTGGCGACATAGTCACTGCCCGCCGTGGCGGTACCATCGGCAGACGCGATGTCGAACGTCACACCGCCGGGGCCAGCGGGTGCACTCAAGGACACGGTGAAGTTCAGAACCGTGGTGCCGGAGTTCCCCTCAGCCTGCGATACATCGTTGATCGAGAGACTCGCGCCTGACGAGCCCGTCTGAGGGGTCAGCGAGAAATCATCTATCGCAAGACCATCGTCGGTGCCTGAGGCATTCAGATCGTTCCATCGAATCCAGAAGGTGGCACCGTTAGCAATCGCCAGACTTGGGATGCTGCCGCTGATCGCAACCCGGTTGGCCGCGCTATTGCCATCCAACGCGCTGGCGGTGCCCGCCGTCTTGATCGGGTTTTGTGAAGTCCAACGCGTCTGTCGCCGTCCATGTGCCGGTGACCAGATCCGTGGCCGTCAAACTGTATTCGAAGTCCAGACGGTCATCACGCGCGGCGACGGTGTTGCCGATGCGCCACTGTTCGCCGCTATAGGCGATGTCCAGGTAGGTGATGGTGGTGCCAGTAACGTTGGTGAAACAAGCACCCATTTTTGCGATCAATGTGCCACTTTGCAGCGAACCTAGCGCACGGTCGGTGCTGGCTGCCGCGCCATAGCTGAACGTATCACCGGTATTGCTGGCACCAGTGTCCACCGCATATTGCTCGTTGTCGCGCGCCCCACCGCCAGTCTCCGTCATGAACCAGCCGGTGAGAGTGAGGTTGTTGGTCGTCGAGCCTGCCGTGTTCGACAGCGTGTCGAAGCTCTGCGTGGTGGCACTGCCCGTCGTGGTCAAACTCACACACTGGGCCCACGCGGCCTCTGGCAGCAGGACGGCGAACAGGATCGCGACGAAGCGGAGCGGCGTAGGACGCATAAGGGATCGCCATCAAAAAGCACCAAGTAAGCACATAGCGTATCGGAAGTGCAGGCAGGCATTGCAGTCCAGCGGATGCCACGGCTTCGGTGCCAGCCGAGAGGTCGGTGTTTGCATTCCATGACGATGACCGGAACGAGGCCGCAGAGACGTTTGCGCCGGTGTTGTGAGTGGTCGTCAGACGGGTCTTCGATATGCTTGCCGACACGTCGCATCAAACTGTGGCGCTGGCAACGTGCCTTGGTCCACTGGTGTCCACGGCAGCCACAGAGAGCGCCACTCGAGCCGGTGAGATATCCGAGAAAATGCGAACGCCTGAGCGACCGTGTCGCGAATCGAACGCCGCACGGTCGTGCGTAGCCGGTAGCCCGGATGGCCCGTCAGCATGGGTGCTGCGCAGTGGTGTGACTTGCACCAGGTAAGCGACCACCACTGCAGTGAATTCGCATGCGGTTGCGGATGTCTGGAAGCAAGCGCAAGCGATACCTTTCAACGATGCTCTAACCCATCGATGCGGTCGCCAACGAAAACGAACGTGACTCGTCGTGTATGGGCAGACCGCCCCTCTTGCATGCGATCCTGGTCGAACGAAGAATCGCCGCAATCGCGACCCTTTGGCAGGCTGAAGAACGCCGCGATCACTAGTAGCGGTGCTGCCAAGCGGGTTATTACACGCGTCGAGATCACCGCAACGGACACACCATCAGGACATCACGCTGCGGGTCTTCGCCAAGTTGAAACACATGCTCACTCACGGCCACGAAGCCGAACTTGCGATAGAAAGCACTGGCACGCGCATTGTGCTCCCAGACGCCAAGCCATGCGTACTGGAAACCACGTTGGCGTATCGCATCCAGACCCGCGTGCATCAACGTCTGTGCGATACCTTTTCCATGCCATGCCTTCACCACATAAAGACGCTGGATTTCTGCCGCCGATGGCGGCATGCACGGCGGCGGTTTCTGCCAACGTAGCTGTGCAAATCCAATCAGCCCCGCTTCGTGCTCACACAGCAAGGTCAATCCATCGGGGCGTGCAATCTCCTCAGCTTGCCGATCCGGGCGATAACTTTCACGGCAATGCGCGTCCATATCCGCGTCGCGATTGGCAAGTCCGAACGTGTCGCGAAAGGTGACTTCGGCCAAATGCGCAAGCGCCGGTGCATCACCCTGGCAGGCCAATCGAAGGCGAGTCATTGCGCATTCCTGCTAGCGCCGGACGGTATCGGCAACCTACTCACCCATGAACCGTCGATGCGAGTGAATCGACATCAGTACACCGAAGCTGGCCAACAGCGAGACCGCTGAGGTACCGCCGTAACTCATCAAGGGCATCGGCACACCGACCACCGGCAGCATGCCAGCCACCATGCCGCCATTGATAAGCACGAACACGAAAAATGTCAGCGCAAGGGAACCGCCGAGGATGCGCGAGAAGGTGTCGCGAGCTTGGGCGACGATCCACAGACTGCGGCCGATGATGAACAGGTAGAGACACAACATCGCGACGACGCCGATCCAGCCAAACTCTTCCGCGAACACCGAAAAAATGAAATCCGTGGTGTGCTCGGGAAGAAAGTCGAGACGCGACTGGGTGCCCTGGCCCCAACCCTTGCCAAACAGACCGCCCGAGCCGACCGCGATCTTGGATTGGATAATATTCCAGCCGACCCCCAGAGGATCGGCTTCGGGATTGAGAAAGGTCAGGAATCGGTTGCGGTGATATTCGCGCAAGAACGGCAGGCGAGGGGTGCTGCCAGCAGGCCGTGCCGCCCAGACCGATGATCCAGCGCCATTGGATGCCTGCAAAGAACACCACGAATACGCCACTGGCGGCCACTACCAGCGCGGTACCTAGATCCGGCTGGATGGCAATCAACGCCGTCGGAACGCCGATGATCAAAGCGCTCACTGTCAAGGCGCCAAAGCGCGGAGGAAGCACCTGACTGTGCAACCACGAAGCCACCAGCAACGGCACGGCCAGTTTCAGCAGCTCGGCAGGCTGCAGATAGAACACGCCAAGGTTCAGCCATGAGCGCGCTGCGACCCGTCCCTAGAACGGGCACGAGCCACAACAGCAGAATGCTGCCAACGAAAACCATGGCGCCCACAGGCGCAACTCTTGCGGTGGAATACGCGAGATCACCCACAGCACGGCAAAGCCGAAACCGAAGCGCATCATCTGCGCGCGCAGCAAGCCCGGATCGCCAGCGGCGGCGCTGTGCAGAGTCAACAGTCCTACGCCCGCCAATAGCACTAGCGCCACCAACAAGGGGAGGTCAACGCGCGGCGTCAGCAGGCGCGGTATCCAGCGTCGCGCTTGCACCAACATGGTCATGGCGTACGACGCTCCAGCCAAGCATCCAGAATGCGTCGCGCCACCGGCGCCGCGGCACGCGCACCTGATCCACCACCCTCCACCACCAGTGCCAGCGCGATCTGCGGCGACTCGGCCGGCGCAAACGCGATAAACAGCGCTTGGTTACGTTGGTTTTGCGACAAGGTACTTTGATCTCTCGCCTCGTCGCCAACACGGCTGACGCGCTGCGCGGTGCCGGTCTTCCCAGCGATCAGGTAGTTCGCCCCGACGCCCATCTCGTGGGCTGACCCGGTCGGACCGTGGACCGCTGCAATCATGCCGTCGATGACCGCCTGCAAATGCTGCGGATCACGCACGACTGGTGCTTCCAGTGCTGCTGGCGGCACATCCAGAATGGGCGCATCGAAGCCCGACTGGGTTTGCCGCAGCAAATGCAGCGGATGGCGCACGCCACCGGCCGCCAACGTCGCGGTCGCTTGCGCCAACTGCAGTGGTGTGGCGACCCAAAACCCTGGCCAATGCCAGCAATCACCGTTTCACCGGGATACCAGGCTTGATTGCGCGTTGCCCGCTTCCAAGCTTGGGTCGGTCGAATGCCGACCGCCTCACCAATCAGATCAATACCGGTCGGTTCGCCAAAACCAAAGCGCTGCAGATAGCCGCTCATGCGATCGATGCCGAGATCCATCGCCAGCGTGTAGAAATAGGTGTTGACTGACTGCGCCAGCGCCTCGCGCAAATTGACGGTGCCGTGGCCACCCCGCTTCCAGTCGCGGTATTCGCGTTCCTGGCCTGGCAACCGATAGGCTCCGCTGGAGAAAACCGTGTCCTGCGGAGTGCGCAGTCCCAGCGCCAAGCCTGCCAATCCAACGAAGGGTTTGAGCGTTGATCCCGGCTCGTAGCCACCGAGCAGCACGCGATTGAACAGCGGGCGACCCGCTGCTGTCAGCAGATCGGCATAGGCTTGGCGACCGATGCCGTTGACGAACGGGTTGGGATCGTAACTCGGCAAACTGACCATGCCGAGCACTTCGCCGGTGCTCGGCTGAACCGCTACCGCCGCCCCAAATTGCCCAGCGAAAGCCTCCACCATCGCCTGCTGCAGGTCGATATCGATGCTCAGGTAAAGATGTTCGCCGGATACCGCCAGATCACGATCGACGACACGTAAGACGCGGCCCTCGGCATTGACCTCGACGCGTTCACTGCCAACGTGTCCATGCAGTCGTTTTTCGTGAAAACGCTCGATGCCGGACTTGCCCACATGCGTCGCGCCGCGATAGGCCGCTGCGTCGAGCCGCTCCAGATCAGCCTCATCAATGCGACCGACATAGCCCACCACATGTGCAAGCAGATCGCCGTAGGGGTAGCGGCGAGTGAGGTAGGGCACCACATCCATGCCCGGAAACAGGTGTCGCCGCACGGCAAACGCGGCGACTTCCGATTCGCTCAAGCGAAACTTCAAAGGCAAGGATTGAAAACGATGAGACACCTTGCGCTGGCTCTGAAAACGCGCCATTTCGTCCTCGTCGAGCGGCAAGAACTCGCGCAGCCGTTCGATCGCAGCATCGACATCGCCGATGGCTTCGGGCACCAACTCCAGGCGATAGGCCGGCACATTGTCGGCCAGCAGACGACCCCGCCGATCAAAGATCAAGCCGCGTGCCGGCACAATGGGCAAGGTACGAATTCGATTGCTGTCGGCGCGCGTGACGTACTCGGCGTGCTGCACGATCTGCAACCACGCAAATCGCCCAGCAAGTGCCACGATCGCCAGCGCCACCGCGGTGAACGCCACGAGCGCACGAAACCGGAAGCGCTGAGCGTCCTGCACGGCGTTTCGAAGTCGGACGCGTTGGGTCTTCACCAGGACTTTCCGCGACTGTGCAGGCGTGCGGTATCCAGCACCAGGAACAGCCAGGCCACAGCGCCATGCCAATCCAAGGCGCGACCCAGAACGTCCACGGCGGCAAGCCTTCACCCGACAGGCCGCGCACCATCAGTACCACCATGCGGTCGTTCAACAGCAGTGCGAGCACCGCAAGTGCTTGCTGCCACATCGGAAAAAACCGCAAGCGGGCGCGAAAGCGCAGCAGCAAAAAACCCAGAATACAAAGGCGCAAGGCCTGTTCACCCAGCAAGCTGCCGTAAAGCAAATCCGCCAACAGCCCGATCAGAAACAGGCGACCCAGTCCCGCTTGCTGCGGCGACTCCAAGGTCCAGTAAATCATCACCAAGGCCAACCACCACGGCTTGAACAGTGCCCAACCTGCCGGCATGGGCAACAGGCCGAAAATCAGCGCCAGAAGCACGGACACGGTGAACGTTGGAAGGCGTGGCAAGCGCATCATTGAACGCCCTGCTGCGCTGCATCGGCTGGGTCATTCACCTGCTCTGTGCTGCGCGCCTGTGTCTCAGGCTCGGCCAGATGAAGCGGCGGACCGACCTCGGGCGTCGCTTCCGCGGTCCAAAGCAACAGCAACTGCCCACTGCGATCCAGCGCGGCCGTGGGAGTCGCCGACGCAATCATGAACAGGCGCGTGTCATCGGGCTGCAAACTGGCGACCGTTGCAACAGGCAAACCGGCCGGGAAGCGCCCACCCAAGCCGGAGGTCACCAGGGCGTCACCGACACGAATATCCGCACTCTGCGGGATGTTCGGCAAACGCAAACGGTCAGTCTCGCCTGTACCAAAGGCGACCACACGCAATCCGGTGCGAACAACCTGTACCGGCACGCCATGGCTGGGATCGGAAATCAGCAGCGCCGTCGAGCGTCGCGGTCCCACCGACAGCACTTGTCCAACCACACCGCTGGCATCGATCAGCGCCAATCCTTCGCGCACGCCACTCTCTTCACCCACATCCAGTTGGATGCGGTGCCGAAAAGGGTCCAGATCGACATCGACGACGTTGGCCAGTTGCACGCTCATCTGCAATCCGCGCGTACCACCCAACAATTCGCGCAAGCGCTGGTTCTCCTGCTGAACCGCCTGCAAACGATCCAACTGCGCACGCGCGATCAGCAGTTGCTGACGTGCGCCGTCTCGCTCGGCCTGAACTGCTTCACGTGCGACCCAAGCGTCGCGCAGGTCATGCGCCAACCTCGCAGGTAACGAGGCCATTGTGTAGAAGGGCTGCAACAAGAGACTGGCGGATTGGCGCACCTTGCCCAAGCTATCCGTACGGTAGTCGGTCACCATCAACACGATAGCCAGCGACAAGTACAGCAGCAACATCAATGTGCTGCTGCCTTCGCCGAACAAGGGTGCACTGCGGCTGCTACTGTTCACCAGACCATCCGTCGGCGCGTCCTTGTCTCAAATCACGTTGCACGCATCCGCCGCATCACTCCGGCGCAAAGAAATCGTTGCCGTGCATGTCGATCAACTCCAAGGCCCGACCACCGCCACGCGCAACACAGGTCAGCGGATCGTCAGCGACATGCACATGCAGGCCGGTTTCTTCGGAAATCAGCTTGTCGAGGTCGCGCAACAAAGCACCACCACCGGTCAGCACGATGCCGCGCTCGGCAACATCCGAGCACAGTTCGGGCGGCGTTTGTTCCAAAGCAGCACGCACCGCACTGGTGATGCCTGCCAAGGGTTCGTGCAGAGCTTCCAGGACTTCGTTGGAATTGATGGTGAAATTGCGCGGTACGCCTTCGGCCAGATTGCGACCTGACACCTCAATCTCTTTGACTTCTTCTTGCGGGAAGGCGCAGCCGATTTCCAGCTTGATCTTCTCCGCCGTGGTTTCGCCAATCAAGGTGCCGTGGTTGCGGCGCACATAACCGATGATCGCCTCATCGAAGCGGTCGCCACCAATTCGCACCGAGGCGGAGTAGACAATCCCGTTCAGCGAAATCACCGCCACTTCGGACGTACCACCGCCAATGTCCAGCACCATCGAGCCACGCGCTTCGTGAACAGGTATGCCCGCACCAATGGCAGCCGCCATCGGTTCTTCAATCAGGAAGACCTCACGTGCACCAGCCTCTTCGGCCGATTCCTTGATGGCGCGCCGTTCGACCTGGGTCGAGCCACAAGGCACACAGATCAGGACGCGCGGACTCGGGCGAAGGAAGCGACCTTTGTGCACTTTGCGAATGAAGTACTTGAGCATCTCCTCGGTGGTCGAGAAGTCCGCGATCACGCCGTCCTTCATGGGACGGATGGTGGTGATGTTTCCCGGCGTACGACCCAACATGCGTTTGGCTTCGTGCCCAACCGCCGCGACCGACTTGTGGGAACCCGGACCGCGATCCTGTCGGATCGCAACCACTGAAGGCTCATTGAGGATGATCCCTGGCCGCGCACATAGATCAGCGTGTTGGCCGTACCGAGGTCGATGGACAGGTCATTCGAGAACAGACCACGGAGACTCTTGAACATGGGGAATTCAGCCCGGCGCGAAAAGCGTTAAAGCCTAGCAAGTACGCGGTTTAGCAGCAAGAAATCGTCTTTGTGTGCGGCTTGCCGTTCAGACAGGTCTGGCAAGCGCGTGCGCGTCCTCAGTGACCTGCTCGTCTGGCATGAGTATGCTTTGCGGCCATTTGAGCGGCGCAGCGCCCAAGGTGCGGAGATCTCCTCCGCCACGCCAGTGCCGAGTGGAGTCGATTGACATGGCGGCATTGATCTGTGGCTCATTGGCTTATGACACCATCATGGTGTTTCAGGATCAGTTCAAGAACCACATCCTGCCGGATAAGGTGCACATCCTGAATGTCTCCTTCCTGGTGCCGCGCATGCGCCGCGAATTTGGTGGCTGTGCGGGCAATATCGCCTACAACCTCAAATTACTGGGTGGCGAACCCATTCCCATGGCCACTGTGGGACAGGATTTTGGCCCGTACCGTCTGCACTTCGAGGAATGCGGCATCCGCCTTGATCACGTCAAGGTGATTGACGACCTCTACACGGCACAAGCCTTCATCACCACCGATCTGGATGACAACCAGATCACGGCGTTCCATCCGGGCGCCATGATGCGTTCCTACGAAAACCACGTGAAAGATGTCGCCGACGTCGACTTCGGCATCGTCGGCCCAGACGGCTACGATGCCATGCTGCAGAACTCGCGCGAGTTTGCCGAACTGGGCATTCCCTTCATCTTCGATCCGGGCCAAGCGATGCCGCTGTTCAATGGCGAAGAGCTGCGGACGATGATCGAACAGGCGACCTACGTGACCGTCAACGATTACGAGTCAAGCCTGTTGCAGGAGCGCACGGGCCTGAGCGAAAAGGACATCGCCGAACGCGTCAGCGCTTACATCATCACGCGCGGGCCACGCGGCTCCGAGGTTCACAGCAAGAGCGGCATGATGACCGTGCCAGCCGCCGACGCCATCCGTGTTGTCGATCCGACCGGCTGCGGCGACGCCTACCGTGCGGGTCTGATCTTCGGCTTGATGAATGGCCACGACATGGCGACTTCGGGCCGCATTGCGTCGTTGATGGGGGCGCTGAAGATCGAGCATCTCGGCCCGCAAAATCAGCGCTTCGACTACGCGCGATTTGCCGAGCAGTTCCGTCAGCAGTTCGGTTACGCACTCAAGTAAGTGCAGCCCCACGCCGCCATGCGGCGTGGGGCTGGGGATTCAGCGCGCCGCGTTGCGGCTGTCAAACAAACGCGTCAGTCGCTGTTTGGTTCGAAGCTTCTCGCGTTTCATTTCAGTCAGTCGTTGATCTCCGACTGCCTGCACGCCCAACTCGACATTGCTGACCTGGCGGTCCAACTGCCGGTGGCGGTGATACAACTGACGGAACTCCACGTCCTGTTGCATCAAGGCTTCGACTTCGTGCTGTTGACCTTCGAACATCGCGCTTCCTCCTGGCTCAGAAACAACAACGCCCCACGGGTTACCCCGCGAGGCGACTATCGAACGCAGCGACGCGTGGCGTGCTGACACCGCAGGTCTGCGCCAGCCCTGAGGCCGTGGATTGCGCGCGATCTGAATGCCGTGGCCATCGCAATTCTCCCGAGCGGTGCAACGCACCGTCGAGTCGACGCTACGCGCCTGAGTTCTGCCCTGCAAGTGATTTCTTATCTATTTGTTTTTATTGCTTTTTTGCGTGTTTTCCGGGTGAAAAACGCGTTAGAAAACCGTTACCAAAAGTGGCGATGGGAAAAACCCTGACACGCGAAGGCGCACCGCGGACTACTGCCCCTGTTCCAGCACGATTTCGACGCGACGGTTGCGTGCCCGCCCTCGTTGCTGCTGTTGTCGTCGATGGGACGATCCTCGCCAGACCCCAGTGCGCGCAGGCGTCCAGCTTCCACGCCCGCCGCAATCAGCGCGTCACGCACGGCTTCAGCACGCTTCTGTGACAAGACCTGGTTGAGATTGGCACTGCCCTGACTGTCGGTATGCCCCTCGATCAACACGCGCGCGGTCGGCTGACCCTGCACGAACTGGATGACGCGTTGCAAATTGGCATCGGCCTCGGGTCTCAAACTTGCCCCGCCGCTGGCAAAGGCGTCGCCCGACAAAGTCATCACTTGACCACGCGCGTCGCGACGCGCCGTCATGCTGTTGAGCTGCAGGCGCAGACTCTCGGCGGCTTCCGCCGCAAGCTCGGCTTCGCGTCGCGCCAAGGCAGCCTCTTCAGCCTGCGCATCGGCGACACGGCGTGAGGCCTCTGCTTCCGCCATGGAGAGCTCGGATTCGACGCGCGCGGCATCGGCAATCTGCAGTGCGCGTTCCGTTTCCTCCGCACGTGTCAGACTGAGCAATCGCAGGCTTTCCGCCTCACGGCGCGCCGCTTCTGCCTCGCGCTGGGCCGCTTGCAGAAGGATGCGGTCATGCTCGCGTTCCAATTGAGCCAATTGGCGCTCAGCCAACTCGCGCTCTGCGACCGCGCGGGCGATGGCGATTCGACGCTGGGCGAGAAAAATCGGTTCAGGTCGCTTGCGCTTGGCGGTTTCGGCAACGGTCTGGACGGCCTGCCGCGCACGCTCGACCTCACCTGCGGCCAAGCCACCCAGACTGGGATCAGCCTCCAGCTCCGCCAGACTCTGCTGCAATGCTTCCAGTTCGGGATCCGGGCGTGGTGCTGCGTAGAGCGGTGCCATCCACAGCAACAACAGCAATGCGTTTCTCAGGGCATTCATCGTGCGTTCTCCCCAAGCAGATCACGCCGTAGACCGGCATTGGCATCGACCTTTTCCTGCACCGCGCGGCGCGCTTGCGCGGCACGGGTCACGGCAGTCGCAAGTTCCGCTTCCAGCTCTGCACGGGCCGCAAGGGCGATCTCATCCTTTCGTTTGCGATCCTCCCGCGCGACCCGCGAGGCTTCGAGGTAAGCCATTGCGGCCCGCAACTCGGCATCCGCGTCGCTGGCCGCACCGGCTTCCCGTGCACGTTGCACCGCACGCTCGGCGCGATCGAGTTCGATCCGTGGCGGCGGTGTCCGGGCGTGCACGGGCAGCAGCGGCAAAAACGCCAGCGCGAGCCACATCACGTGCTGCGGGCGTGGCTTCCAACTTGCAGGAGAGTGAACTGCGGCAAGGACCAAGGGGTGGTGCACTGTCATATGATGCTCGTCTGCTGGGTTCAAAGTAGCGGGCAATACCCGCACTTGGGGATCAGGGCAGTCGGCAGCCCGTCGCTCCTGCCGGAATCGACACGACCACCGCAATCGAGGCAGCTTCATGGATATCGGCTACTTTCTCAAGCTGATGACGGAAAAAAACGCATCGGACATGTTCTTGACGACCGGCGCGCCGGTCAACATCAAGGTTGAGGGCAAACTCTACGCGCTGGGCAACACCGGTCTGCCCGCCGGCATGGTGAAGAAAATTGCCTATTCGCTGATGGATGAAGGGCAAGTACCAGCGTTCGAGCGCGATCTGGAGCTCAACATGGCGATTGCCGTGAAGGATGCGGGTCGCTTCCGTGTGAACGTGTTCAAGCAGCGCGGCGAAGTTGGCATGGTGATTCGCGCGATCAAGAGCGAGATTCCCACCATCGATCACCTCAAGCTTCCCGATATCCTCAAAGACATCGTGATGGAACCGCGTGGTCTGGTGCTGGTGGTCGGCTCCACCGGCTCGGGAAAATCGACCACGCTGGCTTCCATGATCGACCATCGCAACACCAATACCACCGGGCACATTCTCACGGTGGAAGACCCGATTGAATTCCTCCATCGGCACAAGAAGTCCATCGTCAATCAGCGCGAAGTCGGTCTGGATACCCATGCCTTCGCCAACGCGCTGAAGAACGCCATGCGCGAAGCACCGGACGTGATCCTGATTGGCGAAATTCTGGACGCCGCGACCATGGAGGCCGCCATCGCGTTTGCCGAAACCGGGCATCTGTGTCTGGCGACGCTGCACTCCAACAATGCCGACCAGACCTTGGAACGCATCCTCAATTTCTTTCCGGAGTCAGCACACAAGAATGTGCTGATGAATTTGGCCTTGAATCTCAAGGCCGTAGTCAGCCAACGTCTGGTGACTGGCGTCGACAACAAGCGCTTGCCCGCCACGGAGATCCTGATCAACACGCCACTGATCCGCGACATGATCCGCCGTGGTCAGGTGCATGAGATCAAAGAAGCGATGGATCGTTCGCTGCAGGAAGGCATGCAAACTTTCGACCAGTCGCTTTACCGGCTCTACAAAGACGGCAAGATCGACCTAGAAGAAGCACTGCGCAAAGCCGACTCGCGCGATGGTCTGGCGCTCAAGATCCGACTCACCGATGGTGCCAGCGAAGACCACGATCCTTACGCGGATGCGTACAGCGGCACACCGACGGCGATCTCGCGTGACAGCAACGACAGCGGCCTGAATTTCAGTTGAGCGTCAAGTCGCGGCGCTTTCATCGAATCCACGCATATTCCAGCGTTGCGCAAGGATTGGTAAGGCGCAACCCGCGTCCGGGCGCAGTAAACTGGCGCTGCACGCGCACTGCTCGGAACGAGGGCTGAGCAGACCATGTATTCGAGCAACCACCGCCCGTCCGAACGTCGACCAATGAACGTAGTACAATTGCAAGATCGCCACGAAATGCGCCCGGAACATGACGACGGTGACGGTGACGCCGTGACCTTCTGCTCGACCTGCGCATTCTCTTCTGCTTGCCTCGCCGAGGGCTATGACAAGTCCGGCCTGGCAGAACTGCACTGCTTGGTGGCTCATGTTGGCCCATTGCAAGCGGGCGAGCATGTATTCCGTGAAGGCGAACCGTTCAACGCCATTGCCGCCGTCCGTGGCGGCACGGTCAAGACCTACATCACCGACCGCGATGGCAACGAACAGGTGCTGGGCTTTTTCCTGCCCGGCGAAGTGATCGGACTGAACGGCATCCACGATGGTCGCTATCCCTGCAATGCCGTCGCACTGGATACCGTCACCCTCTGTCGCTTCTCCTTCCCGATGATGGCGCTGCTGGCGCAGAAGATGCCCGGACTGCAAAGCCAACTGTTCCGCCTGCTCAGCGCTGACATCAACAAAGCTGCCCTGTTGGCGGGCGATCACACCGCCGATGAACGCATGGCCGCCTTCTTGATCAGCCTGTCACGACGCTACGCCGCACGCGGCTTTTCCGCGCGTCGCTTCACGCTGACGATGGCCAGAACCGACATCGCCAATTACCTGCGTCTGGCACCCGAAACCGTCAGCCGCGTGCTGAAGCGCTTCCAGGCCGATGAACTGCTGGCCGTCGACCGCCGCGACTTCAACCTCCTCGACTTGCCGCGTCTGGAACAACTCGCGAGCGTTATACTGCGCTAGCTTAACGCCAAGACGTCGAGGTGTGATTTTCCCCGCGAGCGCTAAGTGGCATTGCAAAGCAAACCGATCAAACATGGCCTCGCGACACTTATCGACAGCAGGATGCACAAACGCATTCGCGGTAAGATCCAATCCAAAGCGCGCAATCCGTTTGTCAATCCGTGATATTTGAAACCATTCCTATCGTTATCAGGAGGTTGCGCACGTTCTGCGGGCATCTACATAAAGTAGCGGATGCGAAATGCCGATTCGACTTCTTGGTGAGAAAATGAGCGGTCGCGCGACCCAAATGTGTGCGATATGCGGCGTGCGCCTTGCAACGACCCGCGATCACGTCCCACCAAAGGCGATCTTAGTTAGGCCGTTTCCGAAAAATCTAATCACCGTTCCGGCGTGTGTCGAATGTAACAACGGCTCAGCACCAATGGATTCTGATTTTCGTGTCTATCTTGCGGCAGGCGTCGCAGACAATGGCGTGTCAGCGAACAAACTCTGGAAGGAAAGCTCAAGGGCGACACTCCGGAATAACCGAAAGCTGCTGGCCAAGCTCTCGAGCACAATAGGAGAGGCCGAAATTCGAACAGCTTCCGGTATCGAACTCGGTAGACGCACGACCTATCACTGGCCAGCCCATGTTTTCAACTCGGTTATTGAGCGCATTGTTCGAGGTCTATATTTTCACCATTACCATGAGATACTCGGACCAAGAGTCATGTGCACGGTTGGCTTTCGACTCTCTTTGCCAGCTGAGCTCATTGCGGCGACGTCTAATTGGCACCAATATAACGTAGGCGATGCACTCGTATACCGATTCGGGCGCGCCGTTGAATCACCACTCAATTCACTTTGGATCCTCCAGTTCTATGGCGGGCTTTGGGCCAGCTTTGAAACTACACCGCTATTCAATGACTGAACCACACAACAAATCTAACGTAAAAGAAATGGACTGCCATGAAAGATAATAAACGCAACAAATCATATTTCCGACGACCCTCTTCACTCACAGGTCGTATAAGGGCTTCAATACAATGGGTTGGGTTGGTTCCTGTTTTGAGTTTGTGCATTTTGTAGGGGACACTTTCTATAATTTATTTTGGCTCTGAAAATCCCGCTTTTACTTGGTCTCGCAGCATCCCCGCCGTTCTGGTTGGGTCCTATACTCTCGCGAATCTCGCTCTGCTGATAATTCGACATATTTCCAATGGATCAATATTGCTGTTTTATCCGCTCTCGATTTCTCTGGGATTGTCCGCTGCGTGGGTCTCCCATTAATTCGCCAAAGGTTGGGCCCCGTCCGATAGGACAGAGGCCTTCTGGTTCAGTCTAATTGACTTTAGTGTTTTGGGTTTGCTACGGCTTGCAGAAATCATTTCATGCGTTCGCACGTTTTCAGGTCGACTATCGCGAATCTAGAGCCTTCGCGTCATTACATTTCGTAGCAGCACAAAGATCGTGCAAAGTGGGCGACCTCAATCGCTGGCGAACCGATAGCTCGTGCGGTCGACTCCCGAATAGAGTAGTTCCGCTTTCGTTCGTCGAACAGTGCCATCCCACCGATCCGCAAATATCTTCGCCTAGCTCGGAATAGTGTAACCCTCTAACTTGCAGAACATTTCATATGAAAAGAACCGAACAAATCACTGCGACGTTGCTTTCGCTCACGACCGTAGCGATTTCGATGCTGCTAGTAACTTATGGCGTGGCCATTGTGTTTGGCGAGAAGACTCCACTCTGGACTCAGATTTTCGCCATGACTGCCATCGCTTCTGGCGCATTGATCATTGCCGCTGGGGCTTGGGCCTGGTTCGGCGGGGGGAGAGAAGCGACAAAAATGGCAAAAATGGTCTCGGTGGCATTCTTCGTTCTGTATGTTGGCGTATCCATGGACGTCGGAATGATCAGCGGACTTGAGATGATCGCTGTTCTTGGCATCGGCATGCTTTTGTGGGGAAGCTGGTTCGGCGTGTATTACGTGGCAAACCGTAGGGCACACACATAACAAACTATTCCGACCGGCGCTGCTTCGCGGCGCAGCGTCAAACGTCAGACCAGCCCTCCGTACCATCACTGCATCCAAACCCTGCCGTTCGAGTTGTGCCGCGTGCTTGACCTACATCAGTGTGATTGATGGCCTCGCTCACCAGCATGCGCCTCACTTGAACCGTGAGGAGTGTCATCGTGAGTGCCGAACGTAAACTCTGGCTGGGGCTGGCTGCCCTGCTGGCCGTGTCGTTTTCCGTGTTGCTGTGGGTGGGCACGGAGATTCATCGACAGATGCCGCCCATTCCGTCCACCGTGGTCAGCAGCGCGGGCGAGACGGTCTTCACCCGCGCCGATATCGAAACCGGGCGGCAGGTCTGGCAGAGCATTGGCGGACATCAACTGGGGTCGATCTGGGGTCACGGCAGCTACGTGGCACCCGACTGGACTGCCGACTGGTTGCATCGTGAGGCGATGGCGTGGCTGGATCAGGAGGCCTCCGCGATCAACGGGCAGGCATTCAGCGCTCAGCCCGTTGATGTGCAAGCCAGCCTCGTCGCGACACTGAAACCGCGAATCCGCGCCAATACCTACGATGCCGCCACGGATCAGGTGACCCTCGATCCAGCGCGCGTGGCGGCGATTCGCCATGTCGCTTCGCATTACCAGGACCTGTTCGGCGATGCCCCGGCCTTGACCGACCTGCGTCGTGCCTACGCCATGAAGAACGGCACCGTCGCCGAAGCCGCGCATCGCCAGGCATTGACGGCCTTCGTCTGGTGGACCGCTTGGTCGGCGGTCACGCAGCGCGACGGTCAGGAAATCAGCTTCACGGCGAACTGGCCCTACGAACCTCTGGTCGGCAACACACCGCCGAGCAGCTTGTTCCTGTGGACCAGTTTCAGCGTGCTGTTCCTGCTCGCCGGTATTGCGCTGCTGGGCTGGTATCACGCGACGCACAAGGATGAGGCGCCGTCGACTCTGCCCGCGCACGACCCCTTGGCGGCTGTCGTGGTCACGCCTTCGATGCGGGCGACCGCCAAGTACTTCTGGGTGGTGATTGCCCTGTTCCTGACCCAGATTCTGCTCGGTGCGTTCACCGCTCACTATCAGGTGGAAGGGCATGACTTCTACGGCATTGCACTCGCCGAAGTGCTGCCCTATTCACTGACGCGCACCTGGCATACGCAACTCGCCGTGCTTTGGATTGCCACAGCCTGGTTGGGCATGGGTTTGTACATCGGTCCGGCCATCTCCGGCCATGAGCCTAAGTTCCAGCGTCTGGGCGTCAACGTGTTGTGGGTGTGTCTGTTGATCATCGTGGTCGGATCGTTTGCCGGGCAGTGGTTTGCAGTGATGCAGAAGCTCGGCCTCGCCCACAACTTCTGGTTTGGCCATCAGGGCTTCGAATACGTTGATCTGGGTCGGTTCTGGCAGTGGTTCCTGTTCCTCGGTCTGCTGATCTGGCTGACCCTGGTGGGCCGTTGTCTGGTACCTGCCATCCGACGCGGCGGTGAAGCCAAGTCGATCACCACCCTGCTGTTCCTTTCGACGGTCGCCATTGGCCTGTTCTACGGCGCGGGCCTGATGTGGGGCGAGCACACTCATCTGTCGATGGTCGAGTACTGGCGGTGGTGGGTCGTGCACCTGTGGGTGGAAGGCTTCTTCGAAGTGTTCGCCACTGCCGTCATCGCCTTCCTGTTCACCAAGCTCGGATTGCTGCGCGCCACCACAGCGACCAGCGCGGTGCTGTTCGCGACCATCGTGTTCATGGGCGGTGGCGTGCTCGGCACCCTGCATCACCTCTACTTCGCCGGCACACCGACAGCCGTGATTGCGTTGGGAGCAAGTTTCTCGGCGCTGGAAGTGGTGCCGCTTGCATTCGTTGGCTTTGAGGCTTACCACACTTTCAAGCTCGGTCACGCCACGCCTTGGATGCAGCGTTATCGTTGGCCGATCCTGTTCTTTGTTGCCGTCGCATTCTGGAATCTGGTCGGCGCGGGTTTGTTCGGCTTCCTGATCAATCCACCGCTGCCGCTGTATTACCTGCAAGGTCTGAATCTGACCCCATTGCATGGCCACACCGCACTGTTCGGCGTCTACGGCATGCTCGGTATCGGATTGATGTTGTTCAGCCTGCGTGGCATCAAGCCCAACGTGGAATGGAACGAAGGCCTGCTGAAGACCGCCTTCTGGTCACTGAATATCGGTCTCTCGGCAATGGCTTTGTTCACCCTTCTGCCCATCGGCGTTCTGCAGTTGATCGCCGCGCTGGATCACGGCTACTGGTTTGCCCGATCCGCCGACATGATGCAGCAACCGATCATCCAAATGCTGGTCTGGATGCGTGTACCGGGCGATACGCTGTTCAGCGTCGGCGCGGTCGCCTTGGCGTGGTTCGTGCTGCGCTTGTGGTGGCGCCCGAAGTCGGCGTCCGTCTCCATTGAGGCTGCGCTCAAGAAAACCTGACCGGGTCCGCGCATGGACGCCGCGTCGCTGAAGTCCTAGGCAATCCGAGGGCACAGGTGCTTCCTGTGCCCTCAGCATTCTTGCGCCGCGAAAGCGTGCCGATGGGACGTCGCACTGATCGTGTGAAGATGCATGAGCTGCGGTTCACCTGACCTGGATCAGTGCAGCCCGCGCGCCTGCCGCGCCATGCTGCTGTCCATGAACACCCACGACAGTCCCTTTGCGATCCCGCGCGTGCTGGCCGCCGCACCGCACCGCCTGTTGTTCCTGATCGGCGCGCTCAACGTGCTGGCGGCGATGGGCTGGTGGCTACATTGGCTGCATGCACCTTCGGCCAGCCCGATTGCCCATTTGCCAGCCAACTGGATGCACGGTTTCATCCTGCAATATCAGGTCCTGCCAAGTTTCATTTTCGGCTTCCTGACCACGGTTTTCCCACGCTGGATGAATCTGCCCGAGGCCAGCGCTTGGCACTACCTGCCCATCGGGCTGGGCTTGTTCGGTGGTCAACTGTTCTGTCTGGCCGGTCTGACCCTGCACAGCGCCATCCTGCTGCATGGTGGCTTGCTGATGACCCTCGCTGGCTGGCTCAGCGCGACGGTGTGGCTGACGATCCAGTACTCGCGCGCTATCGGTTGGCATTGGCATGCGGCGTCCTGCCTGCTGGCGCTGTATGTCGGTGTTGTCGGTGTCGTGAGCATGCTCCTGTATGTGCATTGGCCCAAGCCCGGACTCGCCTTCGCCATGCTCAAGATCGGCAGCTTCGGTCTGTTGCTGCCGATCTATTCGACGGTGGCGCATCGGATGTTTCCGTTCTTCGCCGCCAATGTCGTGCTTGGCTATCGGGCCTGGCGCCCTTTGTGGTTGCTGGCCGTGCAATGGCCGTTGTGGCTGGTTCACCTGAGTCTGGAACTGCAGCACGCCCATGCGTGGCTTTGGTTGGTCGATCTGCCCTTATGTGTGTTGAACACCTATATGCTCTGGCGTTGGTGGCCACGCGGAAATGCGCCCGCGCTGCTGCGCGTGCTGTTTCTCGGTTACGCCTGGTTGCCGCTGGCGATGGCGTTATATGCCACGCAAAGTCTGTGGTTTGCGATTCACGATGTCTTCCTGCTGGGGCGTGCGCCGGTGCATGCGTTGTCGATCGGCTTCTTCGGCAGCCTGCTGGTCGCGATGGTCACCCGCGTGACGCAGGGGCACTCCGGACGACCCTTGCAACTCGGTCGTGCCGCCGTCTGGGCCTTTGTGCTGATGCAGGTGGTCTGCCTGCTGCGCCTCGTTGCCGAGATACTGCCCGATGCACTGCTGTGGCAACGCCTTGCGGCGTGGGCGTGGCTGATGGCGTTTGCACCGTGGGTGATCCGCAATGCCGGAATCTATCTGCGCCCACGCGCGGATGGCCGGAACGGCTGAGGAGCGCACGGGATGATCGCGTTCTACCCGCAGATCAAGTCGGCCCATGTGCTGCTGATCCTGCTCAGCGGTGGCTTGTTCGCGCTACGCGGATTGCTGGTCTTGCTTGGCCAGCGCTGGGCGATGCACGCCGCGCTGCGCTACCTCAGTTACAGCATCGACAGCGCGCTGCTGACCGCGGCGATGATGCTGTTGGTGATTCTGAAGCTGAATCCGTTTCTCACGCCCTGGTTGGCTTGCAAACTGGTTCTGCTGGTGCTTTACGTGATCTTCGGCAGTTTCGCGCTCAAACGTGGCGCCACCGCGCGCGGGCGGCGGTTTGCCTACATCGCCGCATTGCTGTGCTTCGCAACGATGTATGGCATCGCCCGCGCGCATCATCCCTTGGGTTGGCTTGTGCTGCTTTAGTCGTCCATCCGGTCGCGTACAGATTCGCTGACGCGAGGTTTACCGGATAATCCGGGAGTCGCCGCGTGGCGATTCACTTGAGAGCATGTGTCGATGAAGGATTCCTTCACCCGCGAACAACTCATCGCCTCCGGCGAGGGCCAACTGTTCAGCCCAGAATCTGCCCGCCTGCCGCTGCCGCCCATGCTGATGTTTGATCGCATCACGCACATCTGCGACGACGGCGGCGAACACGGCCTGGGTCAGATCCGCGCCGAGTTGGATGTGAATCCCGAACTCTGGTTCTTCGGCTGCCACTTCCGCGACGACCCGGTCATGCCGGGCTGCCTTGGTCTGGATGCGATGTGGCAGATGATTGGCTTTTTCCTGACCTGGCAGAATCTTCCCGGCAAAGGTCGCGCGCTGGGCGTGGGCGAGGTCAAGTTCAGTGGACAAGTCCTGCCGACCGCCAAACTCGTGAGTTACATCATCGACATCAAGCGCGTCATCAAACGTCGTCTGTTCATGGCAATTGGCGATGCGCGCATGCTGGTGGATGGTCGCGAGATCTACACCGCTACCGACCTCAAGGTTGGTCTGTTCACCGACACTACGAGCTTCTGATCATGCGCCGAGTCGTTATCACCGGAGCGGGCATCGTCTCCTGTCTGGGCAATGATCTGCCCACCGTCACCTCGGCCCTTCAGGAAGGCCGGTCCGGCATCCGCTTCATGCCCGAGTTTGCCGAACGCGGACTGCGCAGCCAGATCGCCGGTTTGCCGGAGATCGATCTGGAAGCGCGCATCGACCGCAAGCTGCGTCGCTTCATGGGTGATGCCGCCGCGTACGCGTATGTCGCTCTCGCCGATGCCATCGCGCAATCCGGTCTGCAACCCGGACAAGTCTCCCATCCGCGCACCGGCCTGATCATGGGCTCGGGCGGCGGCTCACCCACGAATCAGATTGAGTCCGCCGACACCTTGCGCGAAAAAGGCGTCCGCCGCGTCGGCCCGTATCAAGTCACCCGCACCATGAGTTCAACGGTGTCGGCCTGCCTGTCCACGGCGTTTGCCGTGAAGGGACTGAACTATTCCATCTCTTCAGCGTGCGCGACATCTGCCCATTGCATCGGCGTTGCCGCACAACAAATCCAGTGGGGCATGCAGGACGTGGTCTTCGCCGGCGGCGGTGAGGAATGCAGTTGGGGTATGGCGATGCTGTTTGACGCCATGGGTGCATTGTCGAGCAAGCGCAATGACACACCGGCGCTGGCGTCGCGCGCCTACGACGTCGATCGCGACGGTTTCGTGATTGGCGGCGGCGGCGGTGCCTTGGTCCTGGAAAGCCTTGAACACGCCCAAGCACGCGGCGCCAACATCCTTGCCGAACTGGTTGGCTTCGGTGCCAGCTCGGATGGTGTGGATATGGTCGCCCCCTCTGGTGACGGTGCCATCGCCTGCATGCGTCAGGCCATCGCCGGACTGGACACGCCAATCGACTACATCAACACCCACGGCACCTCGACACCGGTGGGTGATATGAGCGAACTGCGCGCCATGCGTGAAGTCTTTGGCAACGCCATGCCCGCGTTTTCCTCGACGAAGTCACTCACTGGCCATTCGCTGGGTGCCACCAGCGCTCAGGAGGCGATCTACTGTCTGCTGATGCTGCAACACGACTTCATTGCTGGCTCGATCAACATCGATACCCTCGACCCTGAAGCCGATGGACTGCCCATCGTCCCAAGCACCCGTCCAGCTCGCCTCGACACCGTGCTGTCGAATAGCTTCGGTTTTGGCGGCACCAATGCCAGCCTGGTATTGAAGCGGTTCGGCTAAGCTGCTTTCGCGCCTGAGAAGCCGCGACACCACGCGGCGTTCTGCGCTACGCCGTCGCCAAGCGCCGCGATGGCCTTTTGCCACGCAAGGTCATCGTGGCCCGGTCGGCAAACCCATACCCGCCACAACGCGATGGCATGGGTGTGGTGCCGCGACTGTTCCGACGCGCCAAGGACCTTGTGCCCCGGCACGGATCAAATATTGCATGGCAGCAATTTGCACCCGTAGACCATCGCCATTGCTGATCGCCAGCAGCTCGCAAGCCGCGCTATGACGAAGCATTCGGAATGCCGTCCGTCATGTCATGGTGATATTGCGGGTGCACATTGCCATCTCTTTTGACGGAATCCAGCCATGACCCAATTCCCCATCGACGAAGCGCCGGCCTTGCTTTCCAACCGCACCTTCGAGGAACTCTCGCTAGGCGATAGCGCGCAGTTTTCACATGTGCTGAGCCGCAGTGATATCGAGCTGTTTGCGGCGGTGTCGGGCGACATCAACCCTGCGCATCTGGATCCGGTGTTCGCGGAGAAAGGTCAGTTTCACAGCATCATCGGGCATGGAATGTGGGGCGGCGCGCTGATTTCTGCGGTGCTGGGAACGCGATTGCCCGGCCCGGGGACTATTTATCTGGGTCAGGACCTGCGCTTCCGGCGCCCGGTCCGGCCAGGTGATGCGATCACCGCCGTGGTGACAGTGCGCGAGTTGCGGGCAGAGAAGCGCATCGTTTTGCTGGATTGCCGCTGCATCAACCAGTTTGGCGAGGATGTCATCACGGGCACCGCCGAAGTACTGGCGCCACGCGAAAAGGTCTCGTGGCCAGTAGGCGAACTGCCCTCGGTCAACCTCCATCATCATGGTCGCGATCCCCTGGATCTCAGCGGCAAGCGCGGTCTGATCGTGGGGATTGCCAACGACCAGTCGATTGCCTATGGCTGTGCACGAGCGCTGCAAAGTGCCGGTGCAGAGTTGGCGATCACCTATCTCAACGCCAAGGCCGAGCCACATGTTCGGCCACTGGCGGAAGGATTGGAGGCGGCCCTGATCCTGCCCTGCGATGTGCGTGAGCCGGGTGAGCTGGAAGCCGTCTTCGCAGCCATCCAGGAAAAGTGGGGCCGCCTGGATTTCCTGCTGCATTCGATCGCTTTCGCGCCGCGTGAGGACTTGCATGGTCGCGTTGTCGATGCGTCTTCGGCAGGGTTTTCGCAAGCCATGGATGTATCGGTGCATTCCTTCCTGCGCATGGCAAAACTCGCCGAGCCGCTGATGCAGCACGGAGGCACCTTGCTGACTGTGACGTTCTACGGCTCATCGCGGGTCGTCGAGCACTACAACCTGATGGGCCCTGTCAAGGCGGCGCTCGAGAGCAGCGTGCGCTATGTCGCTGCTGAACTCGGCCCCAAGGGCATTCGCGCACATGCCATTTCGCCCGGTCCCATCCGCACCCGTGCAGCATCGGGCATCGATCGTTTTGACGAACTGTTGGCCGATGCGGCGGCCCAAGTGCCGATTCACCAACTGGCGGATATAAACGATGTCGGCCAGTTGGCGCGCTATCTGGTCAGCGATGCGGCCAAACACATCACCGGCACGGTGATCCCGGTCGACGGCGGTCAGCATCTGACCGCATAAGCCAGCGTTGACCACTTCCTCGTCGCCATCTGCCACCGGCCAAGGTTCTGAGCTGCGATGCGAAACCAACTGCAATTGGAGGCCCCGTTCGAAGCGGACTGGCGGACACTGCGCGACGCTCGCGTTGAGGTTGAATTGCATGTCGTCGAACAGCTTCCGCCAGATCAGCATCCACTCATGAACGTCTTGCAGTTGCGTGTCCGCCATGTCATGCACGCGGAGCATGATGACGGCGAAGGCGATGCCATGACCTTTTGCTCGACCGGCGCGTTTTCGTCCGCCTGTCGGGCGGAAGGCGATGACAAGGCTAGCCGGATCGAACTGTACTGGCTGGGAGCCTGATGGGCTTGATTCAAAAACGTGGAGCGACGTCAGGTCCAACGCGATAGCCCCACGTTTGCGCTGCTTCATCTCGCGTACCAGCGCGAGCAAAGCGACCCGATCTCCGCGAAGAAGCAGCGTCGGAAGATGGTCAGCGTGTCGTGGTCGGGAGTGGGAGTTGGCGGCCACGAAGCGGAATGCGACGCTGTCGTAGGTCGCGAGCTGGATCTTGCGGGGACAGTTCGCGCCGCTCACGTCGTTCTCGACGATCAGGTCCGAGGTTGCGCGGGAAGCACAGAACTACGCAGCTCCCCCCAACCCAATTTGGGTGATCGCGGCCCGCTCTGGCATGCTGCAAAGATGAATACTCCGTCTGCGTTTCTGCCTTGCCTCGGACTGAGCGCTCTGTCTGCCCTGCTATTCGGACTCTCGGTTGCGGTGGCCGCGCCAGTGGTGCCACCACCGATCAATGCCCTATGGGACCGCGATACCGTGTTGGCCGAGGCCACGTTTGCCGACCAACCCGAGCCCAATGCGCTGCGCTTTGTCGACGTGAGGGTGGTCCATGGCGGCGATGCGCGTTCGGAAATCGTCGTGCGCTCCGATGACGATGCGGTGCGCATGGCCAAACCCGGCACGCGTTATGTGCTCGCCTGGCAGGAAACCCAGGGCTCACCTTCGACCAAGAAGCGACGGGTGATGCGACCCGATGGCCCACAGTTGCTGATGAGTCCGGGGCTGAGTCCAGCCTTGCTGGAGGCCCGTCCTGAGACGCGCGAATTGCTGCTGCAGCCGCCCAGCGCTGAGCGTCTCGACGGCCCAGCGCATCTTCGGCGTTCGATGGCGGGGCTGCGTTCGGACGATCCGCAAATGCAGAGCCTGTTCGCAGCGGAGTTGTTCGCGCGGTCATCCCTGAGGCAGCAGTTGGGGTCGGCGGAGCAACGTCGATTGCGTGCGTTTGCACTGCGTAGGGACCGCGCGGTGGCCGCGCGCTCGCTGGTGCTGGAGGCGGCCTTGATCTTCCCGACCCTGTATGGCAACGACTGGTCGCCGGTGGCGGCGCGCCTGCTCGCGCGGGAGCCGGTGTCGTCGGCTCCGGCCCAGGCCAACGAGGGGCTGCTGTGGACCGCGTTCGGAATCCTGCAACGTGACGGCACCCGCGTACCGATCAGACACTTGGCGCGCTGGGTCGCCTGCGGCAATGGTGCGCTGTCCGAGCTGGCACTGCATGCGATTCGACGCCAGGCGCCGACGCGCGAATTGCCGCTGATCGAGGAGGCACTGGCGGCGCCAACCTTGGCCGCTGGCACCCGCGAGTTCCTGCTTGAGCACCGTCGTCGCCTGCTGATGATGAGCGAACGCCGCGACTGAGCACCGGCTGACGCGCATTTTTTGGTGCACGAGGTGAACCGGCACATCGCTGTACCGTTCTGTTGGTCGAAATGCTGGTGACCCATGGACATTCAAGGGTGGCGCAACGGAGCCAGACATGTTGCGAACGCGGCACTCACCCGGTTCCCCGTGGAGACGACATTTCGTCCGCCGACCGCTGGGGTAAACTGGTCCGCGTTGAGCCGCGCTGATGGCGCTCAGCCAACCTGTCCTTAGGGGGAATACATGTCTTTGAAACTGCACCTGAGCCTGCTGGCCGGCGGGCTCCTGTCGACCGCCGTGTCTGTCAATGCCGCAACACCTGCGGCCTCTGCGAGTAGCCCAATGGTCGAAACGATCAAGGCCGTTCGCTCGGATGTCTCGCCGCCGTTGAGCGAGCTTCTGCGTTCGTCACCGACCAGCTTCGTCGGGCCGACCACCGAGATCCCGAACATCTTGCTCAAACCGACGCCGCTGGACACCTACCAGCCGCTTTGGCTGGCGGACTTGTCAGGCGTACAGACTGCGCCCCTGGGAACACCCGTGCCCGCACCGCTGCAGTCCTTCAACGGCCTGAGCTTGAACGGATCGCTACCACCTGACACCAACGCTGACGTCAGCGATACCCACGTGATCCAGTGGGTGAATACGCAATGGAACGTGTTCAACAAGGCGACCGGGCTCCCCATCGGCTCACCGATGGAAGGCAACATCTTCTGGGCAGGCTTCGGCGGCGTGTGTGAAACCAACGATGCGGGCGATCCCATCGTGCTCTACGACGATACCGCCGAGCGCTGGGTGTTCAGCCAGTTCACCGGCTCCACAACGCCACGGCAGTGCTTCGCGATTTCGCAGACATCCGATCCGCTGGGTCCGTACATCCGTTACGAGTTCGTGTTCCCGCGGTTCAACGATTACCCTCACATCGGCATTTGGCAGGACGCTTCGACCGGTCGTGACGGCTACTACTTTGTTGTTCACGAGTTCCTGAACGGCGCGTTTCAGGGCGCAGCCTTTGTCGCGGTCGATCGCAACCGCATGCTCGCTGGCGCACCTGCGGCGCAGGTCTCGATGCTGCGCTTCCCTGGTATCGACGCCTACGGTGCCTTGCCCGCCCATCTGGAAGGCACCACGAAGGCCCAAGCGGGCGCCTGCGCGCCATTCGTCCACTTCGACAACAACACGTCCGAGTACCTTTTCTGGGATCTGTGTGCGGACTGGACCACGCCGGCCAACTCGACCCTCAGCGCCACGCCGACGCGGGTCGCGGCCAGCGCGCCGTTCTCCAACGCAATCGGCTCTTCGCCGCAGGCAGGCACATCGCAGGGTCTGGACACGTTTGCAAATAACCTGATGTACCGTGCCAGCGCCCGTGCCTTCCCGACCGGTGCGCCCACCGAAACGTCGATCGTGGTCAACCACACGGTCAATGCGGGCGGCACTGAACTTGGCGTGCGCTGGGCGCACTTCGACCTGCGTGCTCCCGCGACGATCAGCAACGGGTTATTCGCGGATGGCTTCGAGTCGTCGATAGCTGCCGCCCCCATGCTGCTGACAAAGAGGCTGGTCGAAGACGGCGTGTACTCGCCAGACACGGATAACCGCTGGATGGGTGGCATCAACATTGATCGCAACGGCTATCTGGGCATCGGTTATTCCGTCTCCAGCACCACCCTGAACCCACAGATCCGCTACACCGGCCGCATTTTTGATACCCAGCCCGGCATGCTGCTGGATGAGGCCAGTTGCACCGCCGGTATTGCCAACGGATCGCAGACCAGCACCTCGGGTCGCTGGGGCGACTACGCCTCGATGAGCACCGACCCCGATGACGAGTGCACCTTCTGGTTCACCAGCGAATACCTGGCCACCACCTCGAATGCCGGTTGGACCACGCGCATCTGCAGTTTCCGTTTCCCCGAATGTGGTCAGCCGGACTTCCGTCTGGTGCCCGAGTCCGCGACACACTTCGAGATCTGTGCGGCCACCGCCAGCGATCCGGTGGTGGACTTCCGTGCGGGCGTGGTGTCGGGCCAGACCGGCAATGCAACCCTCTCCTTGACCGGCTTGCCGGGCGTCACGCCGAGCTTCAGCGCCAATCCGCTGGCACTGCCCAGTGCGGGAAGCGTGACCTTCGGTGGCGCAACAAGCATGCCTTCGGGTGACTACGCCGGCACCCTGGTCGCGTCGGCGGACGAC
This sequence comes from Lysobacterales bacterium, assembly GCA_016718605.1. Taxonomy (GTDB): domain Bacteria; phylum Pseudomonadota; class Gammaproteobacteria; order Xanthomonadales; family Xanthomonadaceae; genus Aquimonas. Next base: position 1,407,193 of record JADKCY010000002.1, read on the forward strand.
AAAGTCCGCAGCCTGCCGGTCACGCTCAGTGTGTCATCGGCCGCACCGGCGACAGCCACCTTGGTGGCGCCTGGCAACAATGCCGTGGATCAGTTGACCCGGCCAGTCCTGAGCTGGACTGCGGTACCTGGCGCGCTGCGCTATCGCGCACAGGTGGCGACCGATGCGGGCTTCGCCAGCATCGTGTTCGACCAGACCGTGGAAGCCACCAGCGCGGTGACCAATGCGCTGTTGGCCAACACCACCTACTTCTGGCGCGTGCAGGCCATCAACCACTGCGGAAACGGCGTGGTCTCGTCCAACTTCCAGTTCACCACCGGGACGCCCGGAAGCTGTCCGGCTGGCACCACCGCCAACCAGGTGTTCTTCGACGACAATCAGACTACCGCGATCGTCTGGACCACGCCGGTCGGCGTGGGCTCCAACACTTGGGTGCGGACGACAGCCACCGGAACCGGCATGTCCTCGACGGTATGGCGTGCCAACAACGTCAGCACAGCGCCAAGCGACCAGCCATTGATCTCGCCAGCGATCGTGCTGCCGTCGGCCGCCCAAAGTCCGCTGCAGCTCACCTTCCGCAGCTTCCACGTGTTCGAGACCGACGGTGCCACTGGATGCTGGGACGGCGCTCTGTTGGACATCAGCACCGACAACGGCGTCAGCTGGCAGCAACTCAACAGCCAATTGTTGACCGACCCCTACGACGGCACCAGCTCGGGCGGCACCAACCCTGTCGGTGGCGGTGTGCCGATGTGGTGTCGATCCGTCGGCGGCGCGCGCAACTCAGTGGTCGACCTCAACGCCTTTGGGGGTGAGACCATCCGCCTGCGCTTCCGCGCCACCGGTGACGACAACACCGCAGCGACGGCGCCGAACGGCTTCGAGATCGATGACATCCGCGTGTTCGGCTGTCAGTAACTCGATGCAGTGATGAATGAAAAGGGCGCGCCGCTTTGGCGCGCCCTTTTTTTTTGCCTGCCTGCGTCAGGGACAGTGATGCACGGCCCGCATCTTGTTGAGTGCGACACAAGCGGAACAAAGCTCCGCACACCCATGCGGCGCAAGCGACCGACGCCAACCTCGGATCTGACATCGGCTCACCGCGTATGCACGTTCCGCCGTCGTTTCCCACCCGCCACTACGGGCCGAATTGCTCGCGCAGCATTGCCAGGATGGCCTTTCAGAAAGTCCAACTCAAATTCATGCTTAGGTTGAGCCCGGGCTGGGTGTAGAAGCCCAACTGGCTTGAATCCGCACTCAGTCCCCGTGCGCTGGCCCAGCTCCAGTAGCGTCGATTGCTGAGATTGAAGACGCCAAACTGCAGGCGTAGATGGTCGCGCGGGGTCCACCAGAGCAGCAGGTCGTGGACGACATGACCAGGCGCCTCGAAGAGAGCCATTGCTGTGTGATCGATCTGATCCATGCGCTGCGTGGCGGTGCTGATCCACTCCGCGCCCCAGTCAGCCATCACCGGCGCATAGCGCAGGCCAAGAACCAGTTCGGCGGGATCGATGCTGTTGAGGGGACGATTCAGGCGGGTATCGACACCCTCCGACCAGGCTAACGCCGCGCGCAGGGACCAAGCATCGGCGGCGGAGCGATCAAGGTACCAGCGCAAGTCGGCCTCCGCGCCGCGGATGCGTGCTCGGGCACGATTGACGGACTGGAATACCGTGGCACCAGTCGTCGGATCGACGCCGAGATTGGCGCGCGATTCGATCAGATCGCGATACTGGTTGTCGTAGACCGAGACACTTGCATCCAGCGCAGACCAGTGGCCACGCCAACCCAGTTCGATGCCCGCACTGCGCTCGGGCTTGAGATCCGGATTGGCCCGCACTTCGTAGTTCAGCAGAGCCAGCGACAGTCCAATGTTCAGATCACTGAAGGGCTGGGCACGGAAGCCCTGTGCGTAGTGCAGAAACCACTGTTGCTGCGCCGTCATTGCGTAGCGCAGACCCAGCTTTCCGGTGAGCTTGCGACTACTCGCGTCCACCGTGTTGGTGTCGGGATAGTCCTCGATGAACAGCGCGTCCGGCCGGGCATCCAGACGGTAGTCCTCAAAGCGCAATGCGGGGATCAGGGACCAGTTCTGCCAACGCCATTCGTCCTGTGCAAACACCGCGAGGCGCTGCGCCTGGGAGGTCGGAAAGTCGCGGACTGGAAAACGCTCGCCCAGAATCACTGAACTCGTCGCCCCGCTATTCAGATTGGTTTCCAGACCATCACGCAAGCCCTCGAATCGCGTGTGCTGCCATTCCAGACCAACCAGACTCGTGTGCTCGATGCTGCCTGTGTGGAAGTTGCCATGCCCCAACAGATCAATGCCTCGTTCTTCCTGCCAGAATTCGAAACGACGATCACGCAAGGAGGGAAATGGCGTGGTGCGATCCGCTAGTCGATATTGTGCGGTGTCCTGACGGATTGCACTGTTCTGCACATAGCCGCGTAGTTCAACCTGCTGCCAGCCCAACGTATCGAGTTGCCAATCCAAGTCGAGACTGAGCCGGTCACGCTGCTGGGCATCGTCGGCCAGCAGTTGGGTGGTGGTGGCAAAGCGACCCGCCGCGAATCGCTGCGAGACGACATCGGTCAGTGCATCGGCGCGGCTGCTGTCGAACATCAGTTCGGCACGCCAGTTCACATCGAACTCGCGAGCGAGCTTTCCGAGTATGGCGCGACGCCGACTGTCGCTGGGATTGGGGGCATCCTGGATGCGCCAGGCACGATTGTCGACTTTGCCACCTTCGCGCTGTGAGGCCAGCGCCATCCACTGCCAGCCGCGCCGTGTCTGTCCCGCCGCCTGCGCACTCAGCAGACGACTGTGATCACGGCTGGCGTACCCGCTGCGCAGCCCAAAGGCCTCGTCACCCGGTTCCCCGCTCAACCACGCCGCTGGATCGCGAGTGCGGATGGCGACGATGCCGGCCAGTGCGTCGCTGCCATACAAGGTCGATGCGGGACCGCGCAGCAATTCCATTTGTTCAATGACTTCCATGTCCATCAGGTCGCGTCCGGCCGAAGCGAACTGCCCCACACTGAAGGCATCAGGCAGCGGCACACCATCAATCTCGACACGCACGCGATTGCCGCCGAGTCCGCGGATCGAAAATCCCTGCGCACCAAAGCGTTGCGCGTCGCTATCCATGCGCACGCCGGGCAGATAGCGCAGCAGATCGGCACTGTCTTGGGCGAGTTGTTGTTCGATGGTTTCCCGATCCACCACGCTGACACTGGATACCACCTGCGCCAAGGGCTCGGGCGCACGTCGGGCAACGACAACCACGGTGTCGAGTTGCCGTGGCGCTGTGGCGGCATCCGCAATGGCGACGCCCGGCAGCGCCAACAGCAAGACGCCAAAGAATGGCTGACGGGTCATTTGGGAAAGCGGGTTCATGGCGATCTCCGTCACTGAGGGATAGCGACAGCCTCCGCAGCTTGCGTCTCCGGCGAATTGACCCAGGTCAGATGAGCGCTCGGTCCAATGCGCTTTCTGCGTTTCGCTTGACCCAGGTCAGTTCGCGAGTCGGTCGGCACGGCGGAGCCTTGTCACAGCGCCGCCAATCGCGCGGCTATCTCACCCATCGGGAGACCCTCATGAAAGTCCAGCCCCTCGTCGCCGTCATTGCCCTGCTGTTGAGCGGTGCGGCGTGTAGCAACGATACCGTCAACGAACGCGTCCCGAAGTCACCGGCGCAGCAAGGCGAAGCGGCCTACCTGGCGCAATGTGCTGCGTGCCATCAGCCGACTGGTATCGGTCTGGCAGGCGCGTTTCCGCCACTGGCGCAATCGGATTACCTGGCCAGCAAACCCATCGAAGAGGTCATCGGCACCGTGCTGACCGGCCTGAGCGGTGCCATCCAGGTCAACGGCCAGCCCTTCAACGGTGTCATGCCTGCGATGAGTCATCTGGCCGATGCGGACATCGCCGCCATCCTCACCCACGTCTACGCCAGTTGGAATGGCAGCAAGCATGCGGTCACGGCCGATCAGGTTTCTGCGGTTCGAAAAGCGAAAGGCGTCAGCACCGACCCGGCACAGGGCGAGTCGCATCCGGGCACCTCGCAAGCGCAGGCTGCCTACCAGGGCGCGCCTTCCACCTTAGCCGCTGCGGATGTCGCCACCGTGCGCACACCCGGCGCACCGGACATGACCGAAGCCGAGTTCGGCCAAGCCACCGAAATATTCTTCCAGCGCTGCGCTGGCTGTCATGGCGTGCTGCGCAAGGGTGCCACCGGAAAACCACTGACACCCGACATTACGCAAGCCAAAGGCACCGACTATCTAAAGGCGCTGATCACCTTCGGCTCACCCGGTGGCATGCCGAACTTCGGGACCGGTGGCGAGCTGACTTCCGAACAAGTGGATCTGATGGCGCGCTTCGTCCAGCACACGCCGCCCGCTCCACCGGAATGGGGCATGCCGGAAATGCGCGAAAGCTGGAAAGTGCTGGTGCCGGAAGGCGAGCGCCCGACCCATCAAATGAACGACTACAACCTGCAGAACCTGTTCGCGGTCACGCTGCGCGACAGTGGCGAAGTCGCGCTGATTGATGGCGACAGCAAAAAGATCATCAGCATCATCAAGACCGGCTATGCGGTCCACATTTCGCGCATGTCGCACTCGGGCCGCTACGTCTACACCATCGGTCGCGACGGCAAGATCGACCTGATCGACCTCTGGATGGAAACGCCAACGCGCGTCGCCGAGATCAAGATCGGCTTGGAAGCACGCTCGGTGGAGACATCCAAATACGCTGGCTACGAGGACAAGATTGCCATTGCTGGTGCCTACTGGCCGCCACAGTACGTGCTGATGGACGGTCCGACTCTGGAGCCGCTGAAGATCGTTTCCACGCGCGGCACCACGGTGGATACCCAGGAATACCACCCCGAACCACGTGTGGCCGCCATCGTCGCCAGCCATCAGCATCCCGAGTTCATCGTCAACGTGAAGGAAACCGGGCGCATCCTGTTGGTGGATTACAGCGATATCGATGCGCTCAAGGTCACCACGCTGGATGCCGCACGCTTCCTGCACGACGGTGGCTGGGACAGCACGCATCGCTACTTCATGACTGCTGCGAATCAAAGCGACAAGATTGCGGTGGTCGACAGCCTGGAGCAACGAATGGTCGGCTTGGTGGATGTCGAGAAAATCCCGCATCCCGGTCGTGGCGCCAATTTCACCCATCCGCAATTCGGGCCGGTCTGGGCCACCTCGGCACTCGGCAATGCCAACATCACCATGATTGGTACCGACCCGGTAGGACACCCTGATCAGGCGTGGAAAGCGGTCGGGATTCTGCAAGGACAAGGTGGCGGCTCGCTGTTCATCAAGACCCATCCCACCTCACGGAACATTTGGGTCGATACGCCTCTGAACCCGCAGGCGGAAGCCTCGCAAAGTGTCGCGGTGTTCAATCTGGACGATCTGGATGCCGGGTTCGAGGTGTTACCGATCGCCGAATGGGCTGATCTGGGCGAGGGTGCCAAACGCGTGGTGCAACCCGAGTACAACCGAGCAGGTGACGAAGTCTGGTTCTCGGTGTGGAATGGCAAGGAGCAGACCTCCGCGATCGTGGTCGTGGACGACCGCACGCGCAAGCTTAAGGCGGTGATCAAAGACCCGCGTCTGATCACACCGACCGGCAAGTTCAATGTCTTCAACACGGTGCATGACGTGTATTGATCACGCTTTTTGGGGTTCTTCCCACCGTTTCGCATGACCTGCGGCGGTGGGAAATCTCCTGCTTGACGTGGTCATTTCGCACCCTATGCTGACCGCATGAGTGAAAAAACACCCCTGACCATGGCCGAAGTCGCGGCCCGTGCAGGCGTCGCCGAATCGACCGTTTCGCGCGCGCTGGCCGACAATCCGTTGGTTGCGGAAAAGACCCGCCTGCGCATCCAGAAACTGGCGGCCGAGCTTGGCTACAGCATCAATCCGGTGGCGCAGAGCCTGCGTTCGCAAAAGACCCGCGTCGTAGCCGTCGCTGTTCCGCTGGTGCATGAACGTTCGCAGCCACTCTCGGACCCCTTCATGATGGGCATGGTCGCCCAACTGGCAGATGCACTGGCGGCGCGTGGCTACAGCATGCTGCTCAGCAAAGTGCCTGTACATGAAGAAGACTGGATCGGACGCCTGTTACTACCCGGCCGTGCCGATGGCGTCATCCTCATCGGACAGAGTTTCGAGCATGCCAGCATCAATGCCGCCGCACGCAGTGGAAAAGCGGTGGTCGCATGGGGTGCTCAATTACCCGCACAGGTTTATGCCAGCGTCGGAACGGACAATCGACTCGGCGGTGAACTGGCTGCGTCGCACTTGCTGCAGCGCGGACGGCGAAGGATTGCGTTCCTCGGTGATGAGCGTCTGCCTGAAGTCGGTCAACGTTACGAGGGCTACAGCCACGCGCTGCGGCAGCAGGGCCTCATCCCGGATGGCGGCTTGTTGGCGCGTACCCACTTTCGCGCCGAGGATGCGCTGGACGACATCCGCGAATTTCTGTCAGCACATGCCGACATCGACGGTATCGTTGCCGCGTCGGACGTGATTGCCAACAGCGCCATTCGTGCGCTGGCCGAATCGGGGCGCGGTGTGCCAAGCGACGTGGCGATCGTCGGCTATGACGACATCGAGCTCGCCAGCTACGCGAATCCACCCCTGACGACGGTGCGCCAGGATCTGGCGGAAGGCGCGCGCCTCCTGGTCGAGCGCGTGCTCAGTGGTGAAACCGCTGTCGCGCAGTCGGTGGCGATGACACCCGAGCTGATCGTTCGGCAATCGAGCTGATCCCACCCACACAAGCGATCAACGGAACAGCCACACGATAACGGCCGTCAACGTCATCAGCAGTGCCGCTTGCACACGGTAGTTCTGCCATAGCGGCAAGCCTCGCAGTTCAATGGTCTCATCGCGGAAGGTTTGTCGTGACCACAGCAGGGCGGTCACTTGTTCGGTCGCTGGCGCAGTCCCCAGCCGACTGACGACCCAATGCGTCAGTATGCAGCCGGCCGTCAGGATCGGTGCGACCAGCAGAAAATGCAGTCCCATGGGCGTGCTTGACAGCACATTGGCGTAGAAGAGGCCGGCCCCACCCAGCAAACCCACCACGATCGTGGCAAACGCACCACGCGCATTGGCTCGCGCCGAAAACATGCCCACCAGAAACAACGCCACCACGGGTGGTACGGCATACGCCAGCACCGCCTGCAGGTATTGCCAAAGCGATTCAAAACGGGCGATCTGCGGCGCCCAAGCGACCGCAATCACCATGAAGACCAGCGTGGTGATGCGCCCGGCGCGCACCAGTGCTGCGCCATCAGCCTGAGGCCGCCATTGCCGATAGAAGTCCATCGTGACCAAGGTCGCCGCCGAGTTGAAGGTGGAGGCAATGGACGACATCAATGCGGCCAGAAATCCCGCTACCACGACGCCGATCACGCCGGTTGGCAACAGATCGAACAGCAAGGTCGGATAGACCAGATCCGGACTGCTGAGTTGTGGATACAGCAACACAGCGCAGGTGCCCGGCAGCACCATCAGCCAGAGCACGGGTAACTTGAGCAGACCGGCAAACAGACTGCCCCAACGGCCATGATTGAGATTGCGCGCCGACAGAATGCGTTGCGCCATGAACTGGTTGGTACACCAGAAATAGAAGCCAAGCAGGGGCACCCCAAACAGCAATCCGGTCCACGGCACGCCCGGATCATTGGCCGGACGAATCAACGACAGTTTGGCCGGATCCACCGCCTGCATCACCGCATCCCAGCCGCCCGCCTTGTCAAACGCAAACACGCTGATCAGCACCGCTGCCAGCAACAAGACCAAAGCCTGCACTGTCTCGGTGACCATCACTGCACGCAGCCCACCCGCCATCGTGTAGATCCCCGCTGACAGTGCCAGTACGCTGACGATCTGCCACAGCGGCACATCCGGCAGGATCAGCTTGAACATCAAAGCACCGCCATACAACGTGCCCGCGGTGTCGACCACGATGTTGAGGAACAGCGTCAGCGCGGAGAAATACACCCGCGCACGTCGGTCATAGCGGCGTTCCAGATACTCTGGCAGGGTGAACACCTGGGAGCGCAGCAGGAAGGGCAAGAAGAACACGCAGAAAAACGCCAGCACCACGCTCGCCATCCATTCGTAGTTGTAGACCGCAATCCCCATCGAATAGGCCGCACCGGCCAGTCCGATCAGGGTGGTCGAGGAAATATTCGAGGCCAACAGCGCCAGCCCGATAACCGGCCAAGTCGAATCCCGCGAGGCGAGAAAGAAATCCGTCGCGGTACGCTGCCGGCGCGAGACCCACAGTCCCAGCGCGACGATACCAAGCAGATACACAGCGATGATGCCGATATCGATGCGGGCCAGTGCAGCAGTCACGGTCGGTTCCATGCAGGCTCCAGAATGTGTTTTAACCCAATGCGTTACGTGGATCAGGCGGCGGACGGGCGCGACCGTCACGGTTCCTGTCCGTCGTCCGGATGACGGCGGTGCGACAACCCGTGGCAGGCACCCAAAGCCCGTCTCCACCCGCCACATGCTAGGCAAGCTGCGTCGATCTGGCATTCTGCAGCGCGTATTGCAATCGATTGCAAAGGCGCGTAGAAGGTCGGCGCGCAGCAACACACATTGCCGATCGCCCATGCCGCGACGGCCTCATCCACCGGGAGGAAGCTCATGTCACGCCGCATCCAGTCAGTTCGGAACCGCCTCGCTTACGCCATCGCACTGCTGTTGTTACCGTTCGCCGTCACGGCCCAGGAAGACTCCCCCAACGGCGAGGAGGAAACGGCGCAGCGCGGCCTCAATTTGGACGAGGTGGTCGTGACTGCCAATGCGCTGCCGATCTCCAAAATTCGCAGCAGCGCCTCGGTGAGCACCGTGGGTTTTGAGGCGGTGGAACAATCCGCGCCGCGCTCAACCGCCGAGATCTTCCGCAACATTCCGGGCATTCGCTCCGAATCCACCGGCGGCGAAGGCAACGCCAACATCGCGGTGCGTGGCCTGCCGGTCGCGGCGGGCGGTGCGAAGTTCCTGCAACTGCAGGAAGACGGTTTACCGGTGATGGAATTCGGCGATATCGCGTTCGGCAACGCGGACATATTCTTGCGCGCCGATGCCAGCCTCGATCGCATCGAAGCGATTCGCGGCGGCGCGGCGTCAACCTTCGCCAGCAATTCGCCCGGCGGCGTGATCAACTTCATCAGTCGAACGGGCGAGGATGAAGGCGGCCAAGTCGCAGTCACGGCGGGTCTCGACTACGACCACACCCGCACGGACTTTGCCTATGGCGGCGCACTCGGTGATGGCTGGCGCTTCCACGTCGGCGGCTTTTGGCGGCAGGGCGAAGGTGTGCGCAATGCAGGCTACACAGCGGAGTCCGGCGGGCAGATCAAAGCCAATCTCACCCGTGAATTTGACAATGGCTACGCCCGTCTTTATCTGAAACATCTCGATGACCGCGCCATCGGCTATCTGCCAATGCCGGTGCGCGCAACTGGCAGCAATGGCAATCCTTCTTTGGGCGGCCTCGCCGGCTTCGATCCGCTCAGCGACACCCCGCATTCGCCGTATTTCCTCAGTGCATTGGGTCTGGACGGCAACAATTCGCCGCGCCGTGCCGACATCGCCGATGGCATGCGTCCGCAGAGCGATGCGATCGGAGCGGAATTCTCCTTCGACCTTGATGGCGGCTGGTCGCTGACCAATCGCTTCCGTATCACCGACACTCGCGGCCGTTTTGAATCACCGTTCCCTGCCGAGGTCGCAAGCGCGGCAGCGCTGGCCAGTTCGATTGGCGGCGCAGGGGCAGGCCTGGTCTACGCCAACGGCCCGCAGGCCGGTAGCGTTTTCAACGGCAGCGCGATACGGGTGCATCTGTTCGATGTCGAGATCAATGACTTCGGCAACGCGCAGAATGACCTGCAACTGGGCCGTCGCTTCGAGCTGTCGGGCGATGCCTTGTTGGACTTGAAGGCGGGCTACTACAGTTCGCGGCAAAGCATCGACATGGACTGGTTGTGGAACTCCTATCTGCTGGAATTGCAAGGCGAGGACGCGGCGCTGTTGAATGTGATTGATGCCAGCGGCGCCACCCTCTCCGACGGCGGGCTGTATGCCTACGGCGTGCCGTTCTGGGGCAATTGCTGCACGCGTAGCTACGACACTGACTACCGCATCAACGCGCCGTATCTTTCGCTGGCCTGGGCCAGCGGACCGTGGAATGTCGATCTCAGTCTGCGTCGTGATGACGGCACGGCGCGTGGCAGCTATGCCGGTGCGGTTCAGGCCAACAATCTCGATGTCGACGGCGACGGCCTGATCAGCGCGCCGGAGCAAAGCGTGTCGGTGATTGATGGCGCGCGCCTGCCGGTCAACTATGACTGGGGCTATACGTCCTACTCCGCCGGTGCGAACTACCTGTTCAATGCCGACCTGGCGGTGTTTGGTCGGCTCAGTCGCGGCGGACGCGCCAATGCCGATCGCCTGCTGTTCGGTCGCGTCAATGCCGATGGCTCGGTCCGCTCCCAAGACGCCATTGATCTGGTCGACCAGATCGAATTCGGCGTGAAGTATCGACACAACGACCTCAGTCTGTTCGCCACGCTGTTCCAGGCCGAAACCGAGGAACAGAACTTCGAAGCCACCACGCAGCGATTCCTGGATCGCGTTTACAAGGCCCATGGTCTGGAACTGGAAGCGTCGTGGTATCTGGGTGGCTTCAGCCTCACCGGTGGCGCCACCTGGACAGATGCCGAAATCAGCCGCGACGAAATCACACCCGAACTGGTGGGCAACACGCCGCGACGTCAGGCGACGTGGATCTATCAACTCACTCCAAGCTACATGGGTGAGCGTTACACCGTCGGTGTGAACTTTATCGGCACCACCGATGCCTATGCACAGGACAACAATCAATTGGTGATGCCGGGCTTCGTGCAGACCAATCTGTTTGCCACCTACTACCTGACCGACAGCTTGAGTCTTGGGTTCAGCGTCAACAATCTGTTCGACAAACTGGGACTGACCGAAGTTGAAGAAGGCAGCATTGTCGAAGGTAGCGACAACATCATCCGTGCCCGCTCGATTGCCGGTCGAAGCAGCACGCTGAGCCTGCGCTACGAGTTCTGAGACGCCGGGCGGGCAGCCTCGCTGCCCGCCCTTTCACTGCTTTTCGACCGATCATCGACGCATGCCTGATACGCCAATGTCACTGATTCCGCCAGCCCTTCCACCTCACTTGTTGGAAACCCAACTTCGGCGGCTGTACGGCCACAGCGAGGGCTTCGACGCGTGGTTTCTTGCGCTGCTGGCACGTTTGCGCGATCTACAGGCACTGCGCCCCAGCACGTTGCGCGCACTGGACGCGCAACGCCGAGCGGACTGGTTCTGCGACCAGCGCATGGTGGGCTATTGCGCCTATGTCGACCGTTTCGGCGGCACGCTACGCGGCGTCGCTGAGCGCGTTCCGTACTTGCAATCACTGGGCGTTCGTTACCTACATTTGTTGCCGTTTACCCGCCCCCGCGCGGGCGACAACGATGGTGGCTTCGCAGTCGCCGACTATGACGATGTCGATCCCACTCTGGGTAACGTCGACGATCTGGTCGCTTTGTGCGCGCGCTTGCGCGACGCCGGGATCAGTCTATGTTCGGATTTCGTCCTCAACCATTGCGCCGAAGACCACGCCTGGGCGCGTGCCGCGCGGGCTGGCGATCCACACTATCGGGCCTACTTCCACGTGATGGAGGATGCCGCCGATGTTGCCGACTGGGAGACGCGGCTCAGACAGGTCTTCCCGCACACCGCGCCGGGCAACTTCACGCACTGCGAGGCAATGCAGGGCTGGGTATGGACAACCTTCTATCCCTATCAATGGGATCTGAACTGGTCAAACCGCGAGGTGTTCGCGGAGATGTTGTTCGCCCTGCTGCGCGCCGCCAATCGTGGCGTTGAGGCGTTCCGTCTCGACAGCACTGGCTTTCTCTGGAAGCGCCGCGGCACCGACTGTATGAACCAAGCCGAGACCCACTGGATTCTGCAAGCGCTGCGCGCCGCTGTGCAGTGGGTCGCGCCTGCCGTGATCCTGAAGGCAGAGGCGATCGTGCCGATGCGTGAACTACCGCCGTATTTTGGTGAGGGCGAGGCACGCGGTCAGGAGTGCCATCTGGCCTATCACAGCAGTCTGATGACTGCGGGGTGGAGCGCACTGGCGCTGGGACGCGGCGATATTCCCGCCGCCGTGTTGCACCATACGCCAGCGCTGCCAGCCAACGCCGGCTGGATCCAGTACGTGCGCTGCCACGACGACATTGGTTGGCCCGTGCTGGCTGCAGAATCCAGTGGATCAGGCCGTCTGCGCCCATTTGCTCTGGCAGCGGTCGCTGCGCATTTTCATGGCGTCGGTGACAGCGATGCAGAGGGTGAGCCGTTTCAGACAGCACCCACTGGCGAGGTGCACGGCAGCAATGGAATGACCGCAGCCCTGTGTGGTTTGAGTCGTGCGCGTCGCACGCCAGACCGACAGACTGCGCTGCGCTGCGCCGAGACACGCTTTCTGCTGATGTACGCGCTTGCGCTGGCCGCGCCCGGCCTGCCGGTGATCTACATGGGCGATGAAATCGCGCTCGACAACGACCACAGCTACCGGAGTGATCCGGCACGCGCGCATGAAGGCCGCTGGCTGCATCGACCCTTGATGGCTTGGCAATCCCCGAGTCAACCGCAACTGGCTGATGCATCGGCGTCACGCATCCAAACCGAGTTGCGCACCTGGATCAACCTTCGCCAGTCCTTGCCGGCGCTTCGACTGGATGCCTCTTGCACTGTGATCGACGCGCCAACGGCCGTGTTGGCTTTCCTGCGCGAGAACTCGCTGTTGGCCATCTTCAATTTCAGCAAGCAGATGGTCGCCATGGCACTGCCGCAGGGAACGTGGCGCGACCTGCGTGCCGACGCTTTGCTGCATAGCTCGCTGCCGCTTGAAGGCTACGCGGCGCATTGGCTGCAGCGGACCTCGGAGACTCCCCCATGAGCGCCCTACCCTACGCAGGCATTGAGGCCGGCGGCACCAAGTGTCTGCTCGCCATTGGCCACGGGCACGACAGCATCCTGGAGCGGCATCGCCTCCCGACTGGCGATGCTGACGCCACGCTTGCCGCACTGCGCAGGCAGTTGTATGCCGCCCACACCCGTTATGGCGGCTTGCGCGGCGTCGGCGTGGCTGCCTTCGGGCCACTGCAACTCGACCGCCAATCAGCGGATTTCGGGCGGGTGCTGGCGACGCCAAAACCGCACTGGCGCGGCGCAGACTGGCGTCAGGTGCTGCCCGATCCCGCGATGCCATTTGCCATCGACACCGACGTCAATGCCGCTGCACTGGCCGAGCACCGCTGGGGCGCCGGCAAAGGTGTCGCGAGTTTGGTGTATCTCACCGTCGGGACCGGTATCGGCGGTGGCATCGTGATCGATGGCAAGCCGCTTCACGGTGCACTGCATCCGGAAATCGGTCATCTGCGTGTGCAACGCCATCTGCAAGACGGGGAATTCAAAGGCGTCTGTCCTTTCCACAACGATTGCCTCGAAGGTCTGGCAAGTGGCCCTGCCATTCAGGCGCGCACAGGCCAGTCCTTGAGTGATCTCGCAGCGTCGCATCCTTTGCAAGCCATCGTCGCTGACTATCTTGGGCAGGTGTGCGCGCAGTTGCTACTGACGCTGGCGGCCAATCGCATCGTGATTGGTGGCGGGGTCCTGCAGGCCAGCGGATTGATCGACGCGATCCGTCAGCGCTGCACGCACTGGATCGGCGGCTATTTGCCCGCGTGCGATGGCGATGCGTTGTCATCGCGCATCGTCATGCCGCGATTTGCGGACGCAGGATTGATCGGTGCCTTGGCGCTCGCAATGCCTGCCAGCGACTGATCTCCTCGCGTCATCGCGTTGTCGTAATGTCGAACCCTTCACAGCTTCGGCATTTGGCAAGCCAGAGCACGGCGCCGCGCTCAAAAATCTTGACATGCGTCAATGCAGTCGCGCACTTGGTAATGACAAATCGAGCCCTTCGCCTCGGGGAGATTGCCACCATGAACGACCAAGCAGAACAGTTGCACTTTGCACTCAGCGCACTCGATACCGCCGCCCACGCGATCCATCAAGTCATGGACATCGTGCCGGAAGCTGGACTCGAACAAGTTGTCGAACACCTGCGCACGGTGGTCGCGCAAATCGACGCCCGGCTGCACGGTTAGGGTCACCGCGGCATCTGTCGGGGGAGCAATAGCAGCGATAAAACCGGATGGGTGAACTGTTGGGCAGGGAGAAGTGAACTATTGCCCGCTCCACTTCGGGAGGCGGCCCCATCCCCGATGCTGGCGGGCTAGGTGAACCGAAGCAGCAGCCTGTCGTTTAGATCGTTTGTTGCGTTTATTTCGATTGCGTGCTAGCCTCTCCTTTTACCTCCCCGCCGAGGCTAGGACCATGAACGCTCTCGTCTCCTCGCCACTTCCCTCCCAGCTACCAACGGCGCAGGAGGCCCGCCTTGCCGGCGAGAGCAGCCGGCTGCTCGCGGCCTGCATTGGCCACGGTGCCGCGGCCCGGCTGCGGGTGATCGATGGCGACCAGGAGATAGAGGTGCCGGTGTCAGCGCTGCGGATGCTGGTCGACATCCTGGCGCAGATGGCACGCGGCAACGCGGTCAGCATCGTTCCTATCCATGCTGAGCTGACCACCCAGGAGGCGGCCGACTTCCTCAACGTCTCGCGCCCGTTTCTGGTTGGATTGCTGGAGGCCGGCGAGCTGCCGTTCCGCAAGGTCGGCACGCATCGCCGCGTGATGTTTAAGGATCTGATGGAGTACCGCGCCCGATCGCAGGTCAACCGCAAGGCCGCGCTTGATGAGCTGGCGCGCGACGCACAAGAGCTCGGCATGGGCTACTGAGCGTGGCAAATTTTGTCGCGCTGTTCGACGCCTGCGTTTTGTATCCCGCTCAACTGCGTGACCTCCTGCTGCGCGTCGCGCTATCCGATGCATTCAAGGCACGCTGGACGGATCGGATTCACGACGAGTGGGTCGGCAGCCTCTTGCGCGACAGGCCGGACATCCCGACCGAGCGGCTCGGCCGCACGCGCGAGCTGATGAACAGCGCGGTGCCGGACTGCCTTGTCACCGACTACGAATCCTTCATCGAGCAGCTGACACTGCCCGACCCGGATGATCGCCATGTGCTGGCGGCGGCCATCCGCTGCCAGGCGGGCGTCATCGTAACGCTGAACATGCGCGATTTCCCCGACGAGGTGGTGGCGCGCTACGGGATCTCGGTGCAGCATCCCGACGAATTCCTGGCGCATCTGTTCGATCTGAAACCCGCTGTCGTGTGCACTGCGGTGCGGGAGATGCGCGCTTCGCTGGCGAATCCACCGAAGACCGTGCGCGAGCTGCTGGAGGATCTGCTCAAGGCCGGGCTGCCAGAGACAGTAAGCCTGCTTGAGACTATGGAAAGCCTGTTGTAAGCGCAGAATCTCGACCGAAGGGCGCAACCGACGGGGTGCTTGGCACTTGGAGAAGGACCGCTTCGGGTCGGAACCGAGCGCTGGGTTTTTCCAATGTGCTCAACTATTGCAGTGGCTGGCGTGCAATTCCTGCACGATCGATCTTGCTGGGTGGGCTTGGTCGGGCAGAGACCCCGCGAAACCGTCCGGAACGTGCAAAAGTTGCACGCCAGAAGTAGCGATAGTAGTGCTAAAAAAGAAGCCCCGCAGTGCGGGGCTTCCGGTTCGCGTTGTTGCTGTTTACAGCAGTGGCACCAGCAGCAGCGCCACGATGTTGATGATCTTGATCAGCGGATTCACCGCCGGACCCGCCGTGTCTTTGTAGGGATCGCCCACGGTATCGCCCGTCACAGCCGCCTTGTGGGCATCGGAACCCTTGCCACCGTGGTGGCCATCTTCAATGTACTTCTTGGCGTTGTCCCAGGCACCACCACCGGTGGTCATCGAAATGGCCACAAACAGGCCAGTGACGATCGTACCGATCAGCAGTCCGCCGAGCGCCTGCGCACCGAGCGCCAGACCCACCACCACAGGTACTGCGACCGGCAACAACGAGGGCACGATCATTTCCTTGATGGCCGACTTGGTCAGCATGTCGACCGCCTTGTCGTACTCCGGCTTGCCTGTGCCTTCCATGATGCCGGGAATGGTGCGGAACTGACGACGCACTTCTTCCACCACCGAACCGGCCGCGCGACCCACCGCCTCCATCGCCATCGCACCGAACAGATACGGAATCAGACCACCAATCAGCAGACCGATGATGACCATGTGGTTGGACAGGTCAAACGTGAATGTCTTGTCCGGGTTGGCGGCCTGCAGGTTGTGCGTGTAGTCGGCAAACAGCACCAATGCGGCCAGCGCGGCTGATCCAATCGCATAACCCTTGGTGACCGCCTTGGTGGTATTGCCAACTGCATCCAGTGGATCGGTGACCGCACGCACTTCGGGCGGCAACTCCGCCATCTCAGCAATGCCACCGGCGTTATCCGTGATCGGGCCGTAGGCATCCAGTGCCACGATCATGCCGGCCATCGACAGCATCGATGTGGCCGCAATCGCGATGCCGTAGAGACCCGCCAACTCATGGCACGCATAGATCGCCGCGCAAACTGCGATCACCGGCAGCGCGGTCGACTTCATTGACACACCCAATCCCGAGATGATGTTGGTGCCATGACCGGTCACACTGGCTGCCGCCACGTCTTGGACCGGCTTGTACTGGGTGCCGGTGTAATACTCGGTGATCCACACAATGGCCCCAGTCAGCACCAGACCAATCAGAGCGCAATAGAACAGGTTCAGCGCGCCCACCGGCGAATCGCCCATCAGTGATGTCGTGATCGGATAGAACGCAATGGCAGCCAGCACACCAGACACAATCACGCCCTTGTAGAGCGCGCCCATGATCGAGCCGCCTTCCTTCACCTTGACGAAGAAGGTGCCGATGATCGAGGCGATGATCGACACGCCGCCCAGCACCAGCGGATACAGCGCGCCCTGCGCACCGACCGAGTCCGACATCAGGAAGCCCAGCAGCATCGTCGCAATGACGGTCACCGCGTAGGTTTCAAACAGGTCTGCCGCCATACCGGCGCAGTCGCCGACGTTGTCACCCACGTTGTCGGCAATCACCGCCGGGTTGCGCGGGTCGTCTTCGGGAATGCCCGCTTCGACTTTGCCGACCAGATCGGCACCGACATCCGCACCCTTGGTGAAGATACCGCCTCCCAAGCGCGCGAAGATCGAGATCAGCGAACTGCCGAACGCCAAACCCACCAGTGCGTGCAATGCTTCTTCACCGACGATGCCAAAATGCGCCAAACCGGCCCAATAACCCGCGACACCCAGCAAACCCAAACCCACCACCAACATGCCGGTGATGGCACCACCGCGGAAAGCCACATCCATGGCGGGACCAATGCCGCGCCTGGCCGCTTCGGCGGTGCGCACGTTGGCGCGTACCGAAACATTCATGCCGATGTAGCCGGCGGCACCGGACAGCACGGCACCGATCACGAATCCGATCGCCGTACTCCAAGCCAGAAAGACGCCGATCAGCACGAACAGGACCACGCCAACCACACTGATGGTCAGGTACTGACGATTGAGGTAGGCGCGCGCGCCTTCCTGGATGGCATTGCCGATTTCCTGCATGCGCGCGTTGCCCGCGGGCTGCGCCAGAATCCAGCGTGTCGAGACGATGCCATAAAGAATGGCGAGAAACGCGCAAGCGATCGCCAGAATCAATCCGTACTGCACAAGCATTGCAACCTCCCCAAAAACGTTGGATGCCCGTTGTCCACAACGGGTCGGAGGGGCGATGCACGAACGGGAAAGTCATAGTGGCCCGCCCTGATGTGCCCCGGGTGGGTGGACAGATGCTGTCCGGAATCAACGAACTCCCCAGTCGCCTTTTCGCCCCTGCTCCGCAAGACGCGAAGCAGGGGGAGTATAGACCCGTATCGGCATATACGCCGCACAGGACTGGCATTTTCGCACCGCACCAAAGTCGCATGCCGTGCGTGGTCGAATCATTTGTCGGCGATGCGGTACTCGGGCAGCTTCTTTGCAACCGGGGTGTTTTTCAGCGTGACGTAAAGCGGCAGACCATCTTTGCCAAACGGCGGTGGTGCTTCGCCACGGATCAGCGGCTCGAGGTAGGTGCGGCAAGCAGCGGTGATGCCAAAGCCATCCTTGCGGATGAAATTCTTGGGCATTTTCTTTTCGTGGTTGGCCACCTTGGACAATGGTGCGGACTCGATCTTCCAGCGATAGGGCGCATTCGATGTGCGCTTGATCACTGGCATCACCGCATTCTGTCCCGCCAGCGCATACTCAACGGCGGCGCGGCCGACCGCCAAGGCATGTTCGACATCCGTCTTTGACGCCAGATGACGCGCCGAGCGCTGCAGGTAATCTGGCACCGCCCAATGCATCTTGTAGCCGAGCTGGTCTTTGACCAGATTGGCGATGGTCGGACCGACGCCACCAAGTTGCACGTGACCGAATGAATCCTTGCCACCGGCCTCCGCGACGAAACGGCCATCCGCGTGATGCAGGCCTTCGGAAACCGCGACCACGCAGTAACCGATGCGCTCGACGGTTGCCTTCACCTTGGCAAGGAACTTGGCCTCATCAAAGGGAACTTCCGGAAACAGAATGATGTGCGGCGCCGCGTCTTCGCTGCGCTGCGCGAGTCCCGCCGCCGCCGCAATCCACCCGGCGTGGCGTCCCATGACCTCCATGACAAAAACCTTGGTCGAAGACTCTTTCATCGAGATCACATCAAGACTCGCTTCCAGAATCGATGTCGCGGTGTACTTCGCCACCGAGCCGAAACCGGGGCAGCAATCCGTCACGGCCAAATCGTTATCGACGGTCTTCGGGACACCAATGCAGTTGACCGGGTAACCAAATGCACGGCTGATCTGCGAGATCTTGTGCGCGGTGTCGGCGCTGTCGTTGCCGCCGTTGTAAAGGAAGTAACGGATATCGTGGGCACGGAACACATCGATCAGCCGTGCGTATTGTTCGCGGTTGTCCTCGATGGACTTCAGTTTGAATCGACAACTGCCAAACGCGCCGCCCGGTGTTTGGGCAAGTGCGCGAATGGCGCTGCTCGATTCCTTGCTGGTATCGATCAAGTCTTCCCGCAGCGCACCGATGATGCCGTTACGCGCAGCCAATACTTTCAGCTTGTGCTGGCGGGCAGTTTCGATCACCGCGCTGGCGGTGGCATTGATGACGGAGGTGACGCCGCCAGACTGGGCGTACAGCAGTTTTCCAGTGCTCATGGGGATTCCGAATGTGAGATGACAACAGCGCGGCGTGGCGTGCAAGGGCGATTTGCCGCAGGCCACAGTGTAGCCGTCGTTCTGCATTGACCGTGAAGTGCTGACGCTATGCAATCATCATCGACTTCGCGCACTGTGGGTCGCCACGCATGTCTGCTACTACCCAGCCAATCGACCCGCCGACGCCGGGCCATCTCGCAGCGATCACTGGTCTGCGTGGCGTAGCTGCGTTGTGGGTCATGCTGTTTCATCTGTACGAATTCAGCCATCACGCGGATCTGCGCATCGGCGCTGTCGATGTCTCCGGCTGGTTGGCGTCCGGATACTTGGGCGTGGATCTGTTTTTCGTGCTGTCCGGATTTCTGCTGGCGCCTGCATTTATCGACCTCACTCGTCGGCGTGGGCTGCGCACGTTCTGGCGCCACCGCTTCCGACGCGTGCTGCCAGCGCTCTGGGCACAGATCGTGATCCTGCTGCTGGTCGCCGCTTTGTGGGGACCCGGCTTGCCGTCCGCCGTCGAGATATTCACGAACCTCACCCTGAGCTTCAACCTGCTGCAGAACTCTTCATCGATCAACCCGGTGTATTGGTCGCTGCCGGTCGAGTGGAATTTTTATCTGCTGCTGCCCTTGCTGGCGCTCGGTTTCCGCGGCTCGGCGAGACGGGTCAGTCTCACGATTGCTGCATGGATCGCGTTTTCGATCGGTTTCCGATTGTTGTGTGTCTGGGCTTACGGACGCTATGGCACAGAGGCGTTGGAATTGGCGCGCTGGATCATCCAACTGCCGGGTCGCATCGATCAGTTTGTCATCGGCATGGGCGCTGCGTGGCTGTCGCTGCAAACCCGCATCGATAGCCGTCGTGGCGGTCTGCTCGCTTGGGCGGGTGCGCTCGCGGCACTGGGGCTGGCGGCCTTGGCAAGTCACGTCGGCAACTTCATGGGTGATCTTCTGCAGCCTTGGGTATGGCTGTTCTACCCGCTGATCGCAGTCGCCTTCGCCAGCCTGAGCTTGGGCGTGTCCAGCGCACCCTCTGGTCTGATCGCCCGGCTGCTGAGCGTGCGGCCACTGGTTTGGGTCGGGATGATCAGTTACAGCCTGTATCTCTGGCACCTGCCTTTCCTGCAGGCATTCCAGCACCTTTTTGCGCGTCCCATCGGGCTCACCGACAGCGTTTTGCTGTCCACCGTGATTCTGCTCGCCGCATGGTTGTCCTTCGTGTGGATCGAGCGGCCTTTCTTGCCGGTTCGCGCTGCATCGCAACACGAATCGCGCGCCTTGGGTCCGGCCTGAAGTCCATACCGCCACTTCTGCTTTTGTTGAATTGACTTGGCCGGGCGGCAAGGGGTACGTTCCGGTGCCTATCGAAGCAGCAATGTCCGGATCTTGATGGCTTGCCGCCTCTTCCCCATTTCAAACTCACCTTCGGAATTGTCATGCGACTGGTACTACTCGGCGCGCCCGGCTCGGGCAAGGGCACCCAGGCAACACGCCTCAAGGAACAACTGCAGGTACCGCATATCTCCACCGGCGATCTGCTGCGCGCGGCGGTTGCAGCGGGCACGCCACTTGGCCTGCAGGCCAAGGCGGTGATGGAACGTGGCGAGCTGGTCTCCGACGAGATCGTGCTTGGCATGCTGGAAGAACGATTCAAACAGGCGGACATCGCTGCGGGTTTCATTCTGGATGGCTATCCGCGCAATCTGGCTCAAGCCAGCGCATTGGATGCCCTGCTGAATCGCCTGTCGCTGCCAGTGGATGTCGCCGTGCAATTGGATGTCAGCACCGAGCTGTTGATTCAGCGCATCGCCGGTCGCGCGCAAGCAGAGGGCCGCGCCGATGACAGCCCCGAAGCCGTTGCCAATCGTCTGCGAGTGTATTCCGACCAAACCGCCCCAGTAATCGACTTCTATCGCCAACGCGGGAAGTTGGTCTGCGTGTTTGGTGTCGGTGCGATGGAGGAAGTCTCGCAGCGCGTGTTGGATGCCATCACCCAGGCCACGGCAAAGTAGGTCGCCTGTTCGACCGCGTTGAGGCATCATCCTTGATTGGATTCCTCCGCTCGCGGGAGTGTGGCAAGTGAACAGCTTCATCCGTCAATTGTGGGCGCTGTGTCTGTTACGCACAGGCCCACAGGACATGCCGGTTACGCCGCAACTTGCCACCCAGCTCGTCATCGCTCTGGTGCTGCTGCAAGTGGGCGCCAGTCTGATGCTGGGTGCCGATGACGCGCTGGCCGCCCGGATGCTGTTGTCGGTGTTCCTGCTGGTCGTGCCGGCTTGGTGGCTGTTGGGCCTGAAGCGTACGCCCGAGCGTCTGCCACAGACGTTGACAGCGCTGGCTGGAACCAGCCTGCTGATCAGCATGATCATGCTGCCACTGTCTGCGTTAGTGATCGGCCTGCCGCCGCCGACTGCAGAAACGCCGCCAACCGGCGCGCAGATGTTCGCTGCACTGGTCACCTTCGCGCTGCTGGCCTGGAAACTGTCGATCGACACCCACATCTGGCGCAACGCGTTGGAAGTTCCACGCGCACTGGCAATGGCGCTCGCGCTGGTGCTGTTCCTTGGCGAAATTGCACTCAACCAGCTGTTCCCCGGAGCCTGAATGAAGCTGCATGTGCTTGGAATTTGCGGCACCTTCATGGGCGGCCTGGCGGCGCTGGCACGCGAGCTGGGTGACGCGGTGGAAGGCAGCGATCAAAATGTCTATCCGCCCATGAGTGAGCAACTCGCGGCGCTGGGCATCGCACTGCGGCAGGGCTACCTGCCCGAGCATCTGAGCACAGACGTGGATCGCGTGGTGGTCGGCAATGCGCTGTCGCGTGGCAACGCCGCCGTCGAACACGTGTTGGACGCCGGGTTGGATTACACCTCGGGCGCGCAATGGCTGGCCGAGCGCGTGTTGCGTGGCCGTCGCACGCTGGCTGTTGCAGGCACACATGGCAAAACAACCACCAGTTCCCTGCTGGCCTGGTTGCTCGAATCGGCGGGCCTGCAGCCGGGCTTTTTGATTGGCGGCGTGCCGGAGAACTTTGGTGTTTCGGCGCGACTGGGCAACGGAAATTGCTTTGTGGTCGAAGCAGATGAGTACGACACCGCGTTCTTCGACAAGCGCTCCAAGTTCGTCCACTACCGGCCCGAGATCGCGATCCTCAACAATCTCGAGTACGACCACGCCGACATCTTTCCTGACCTCGGCGCCATCCAGCGTCAGTTCCATCATCTGGTGCGGATCGTGCCGCGTCGCGGCAAATTGATCGTCAATGCCGAAGACGCTGCTTTGGCCGCCGTGCTGGCAATGGGCTGCTGGACACCCGTCGAGCGTTTTGGCATCGATAGCGCAGCGGACTGGAACGCCCATCTGTTGGTCGACGATGGCAGTGCCTTCGAGGTCTATCGTCATGGCCAGCGTTTGGGCGAAGTGCATTGGTCACTGCTCGGTCGCCACAACGTGATGAATGCACTGGCTGCCTTGGCCGCCGCCAGTGCCGCGGGCGCTGACCCGGTCGACCTGCTCCCCGCATTCAGCACATTCCACAACGTCAAGCGGCGATTGCAGGTGCTTGGCACACCGCACGGTCAGACCGTCTATGACGATTTCGCACATCACCCGACCGCCATTCGAACCACGCTGGCCGGGTTGCGTGCCAAGATCGGCGCCGCGCGCATCGTGGTCGCTATCGAGCCACGCAGCAACTCGATGCGCTTGGGCGCGCATGCGGCAGAACTCGCACCCTCGCTTCACGAGGCCGATCTGGTCGTGTTTCTGCGGCGCCCAGAATTGCCCTGGGATGCGGAAGCCGTGATCGGCAGGCTGCGAGGTGAAGGTGTTGCCGTGCCATCGGTCGACGCCCTGCTGGATACCCTGCACCACCACACTCGCGCCGGTGACCATGTGGTGTTCATGTCGAACGGCGGTTTCGAAGGCGCGCCGAGGCGTTGGGCATCAACACCTAGCGATCGTGCGCCCTTCCGCCCAGCTTAGGTCAGATCGACCTTTCGCATTGGTGAAGTTGTCGGCCAAGAGACGCAGTGATAGTCTCGCACGCGAGTCTCGTGGTTCGATAACGCTCGATACATCACTCTGCGTTGCCCTTGACCTCAACCATTCTCACGGCGTAACCGAATTCCTGTAGGGGGAATCCCAATGAAGTTGAAGATGACACTTGCTCTAGCCATTGCGGCGGCGATGTCGGGCGCGCTGTTTGCGCAGACCGCCACCATGACGCGCGAAGAAGCGCTGGCCTATGAAATCTCGCTGAAAAATACGCCGCAAGCCAATGCACCGGCGCAAGTGCTGGCCAGCGTGAGCTACAGCGACACCACAGTCGGTGGTCCGGAGACGAACCGCAACTTCGCCGATTGCTCCGGCATCTCGGGCTTGGGCCCCGTCACCTATCACGCGCAGTTGTTCCACGTCGGCACCACCGGCGCACACAATATTTCGAGTATCCAAGACGGTTTCGACGGCTACATCCACATCTACAGCCCGAGTTTCGACCCGGCGGATGCGATGATCAATTGCGTGATCGGTGACGATGACGGTGATGGTGGCATTGGTACCTCGGATATCGATGCAGTTGTGCTGACCGCAGGCGTGCAGTACGTGCTCGTCACTGAAGGCTTTGAAAATGGCGAGGAAGGCACCTTCACCAACACCATCGACGGTCCTGGCGCCGTGACTCTGGGCGCTTTGGGTGGCGGCTTGCCTGATCCCGTGCCGCAACCGAACGTCATCCCGGCCAACGGCGTCAAAACCTTGGGCCTGATGGCGGTATTGCTGTCCTTGGTCGGTTTTGCAGTGCTTCGCCGTCGCGGCTAAGTATCTCGCCTACCCGCAACGGTTGAGAATAGCGCCCGCTTTGCGGGCGTTTTTCTTTGGCTGGATCGAGCGCCGTTGACGCGTCCGCCAGACATGACGCACAGCGTGCTTTGCGCGATCATGCGTCACCCCTTTCAGCAGCAATGGACCATTGATGGCCACCGGTTGGGCACACGACGGCGCAGTACAGGAACAGATCGACGCGACCGTAAAGGACGCCATCGAGCGAGCGCGTGCACAGTTGCGCTCGGGACCCAGTCTTAGCCATTGCGAGGAATGCGACGCAGCCATTCCCGAGGCGCGCCGCAAGGCCGTTGCGGGTGTGCGGCTATGTATCGATTGCCAACAGACCCATGACCAGCAGCAGGGCGCGATGTCCGGCTACAACCGCCGTGGCAGTAAGGACAGCCAACTGCGCTGAGACAGCGCGCTCAGTTGAAGATGATTTCGTAGCGCATGCCTTGGGCGTCGCGTCCAACCGGCGTCAAAAACAGCACCATGGGCCCACGATGGGGATGATCAAACTGGTGCTGACCTTGCTGGAACACCGGCGCCAAAGGGCCAAGCAATTGCAGGGAAAATCCCCCTTGCACCCGCCCACTGGGATAGGGATTTCGCAACACGCCATCCAGCACGCAATCCAGCGTACCGTCGGCTGCATGCAGCCGAACTGACTGCCCTAGCAAGCACTCGAAGTCCTCGGCGACCAAACACGCCAAGTCAACCGGCATATCAGACGTGCAATCACTCATTGGAGCGCATCCAGAACAGGGCTCGCCATGATCGCATGCAAGCCGCATCTGCACGCTATTACGGGCTGCTGATATCCCAACGGGCAGCCACTGCCGACAGCCGCCGTCCCACACGCGCCTTGGGACAACCCCCACGAAGGGCCGAGGGCGGCAACTGCCGCCCTCGGGGGTGCCTATCGCCTGAGCATTGGAAGCCGCCAAATTCGAACCGACTGGGCTGCCATCCATCTGACGATCCATACGCGGTGTGGCGCTCCAGCAGGGCGTCGTTCAACGCCCTGCTGGCAGCCCACCAATCATCATCTAGCCTTCGAAACCGTGGCGGAAAATCAGGTTGGTGTTGGCAACACGACAACTCTGGATGCGCAGATCGTCCACATACCATCCTTCGGTACCAATCGAGCTGTCGCTACCCAGACGGAAACGGAACTGCACGTTCTGTCCGGCGTAGGCATTCAGATCGACGACGGCGCGTGTCCAATCCTGCGAGCGGCACCATGCGCTCAGTCCGCCCAAGGGGTTGCTCCAAGAGGTGCTGATCGTTCCGTCATAGGGATCGGTCAACAGTGATCCAGCGGGAACCTGAGTCCAGTTGGTGCCACCATCGGTCGAAACTTCCAGCAAACCGCCGTCCCAACAGGATGTCCCGGTTCCTTCAAACGCGTGGAACGACCAGTAGGTCAGCGAGTAGCCGGTGTCGCCCGTGGGCAGGGTGTAGCTGGGCGTCACCAGACGCTGGTCACTGACAGTCGCACTGTCGATACCCTTGAACGAGTTCGCGGGTGAGTGATTGCGCACGGTGCTGAGGGCCCATGTATCGCCGGTGCCCGAGTGCGTCCAACCTGTCGCGCCCGTCTCAAGGTTGTCCAGTGCGATTTCCACCACGTCGGTGCCCAGCGGGCAGTCGCCCGGCAGGGCTTCGGTGGTGAAGCTGCGAACGACCGACGTCGTGCTGCCGCAGATATTGGTAGCGGTGACACGCCAGTAGAGCACGCTGTTCGACGGCAGTTCGTTGCCGACAAAGCTGGCATTGGTCGCGGTCACCAGCGCAGAACGGATGACATTGCTGAACCCGGCATCGGTGGCGACTTCCAGCAAATACTCATCGGCCTGCGATCCCGGTGACCAGCCAAACGCGCCGCCGGTCGCAAAACCAATCACGCCATCGGCGGGTTCCGTCAGTGAGACGGCCCCGGCATCGGCCGTTGTCAGCTTTAGGCTGACGGCATCGTTGCGAGTATCCACACCGTCGGTACCCGACACGTTGATCGAATAGGTGCCTGCAGCGGCGACATTCAGATTGCTGAAATCGAGCGTCGTATTGCTGCCCGGGGTTACCGTTGTGGACGCCAAGGCAGCCGTGGCACCGCCAGGCGTCCCGGTGAAGGACAGATTGACCGGTGTGCTGAAGCCCAGAATCGAACCCACCGCGACCGAGTAGCTGGCGGCTGAGCTGTCCTGCGTACAGATCTGCTGCGATTCGGGTTCCGCATTGACGGTGAAGGTGGGCTCTTCCAAGCCATTCGACACGACCAACGCGAAGTCCTGATCGGTGGCATCGCCACTACCCGGCACGCCATCACCAGCGATATTGGTGGGAATCACGCGGACGGTAATCGCCCCGTTGGTGCCCGGCGGCAGGAAAACGGCCTCGTAGTTGTTACGCGTGTCAGCGGTACCACCGGTAACACTGTTGTGCACGTTGAACACGTTGCCTTTGTAGGTCGTGCCATCCACATCGACCTCAAGATCGAGGTTATTGATGTAGGCGTTACCCGACAATGGGCCCGGCGCGTCGGTCCAGGTCAGCACGACGCGCACCGGCTTCGCATTGTCCGCCACGGCGCCGATCCACTGGTAATTGGCACCCCCGGAGTTATCGAAGGTAACGGTCTGGTCAACCATGAACTTGGGCGTGCTGTCGAACAGCAAGTCCATGTTCGGCATGCCATAGCCCTGAGTCTGAGTCGGCAGGTTTCCGCCGTTATCAACGCCATTCAGAGGCGTGGGGTGGGCCAGCAAATAGGCCTTCAGGCCGGCAGGCGAGGGTGCAGTCAGGGTGGTGCCGCCGCCATCGAACAGCAGATTGTCCTGTGGGGTGTTGCGCAGCCAATAGTAGACCAGCGAGGCCACACCCGACACGGCGGGCGTTGAATGGCTGGTGCCCGAGGACGCGGCATACGTGGCATTGCCCGCAGGACGCGCATCGTCGCAGGTACCGCCACCCTGGCCAGTCGGCGCTTGCGTTCCGGTGATATGCGTGCCTGGCGCAGTGATTTCCGGCTTGGTACGGCTATCGTCGGTGGGGCCACGGCTGGAAAAATCGATAGTGTCCATCGCATCGTCGGCGCCGGTGGGGCCAACGCCGCAGCCATCCGTCCAGTTGCCATTCTCGTCGGTCGGACGCCAGTTTTCCGAGGCGCCGACGGTCAAGACGTTCTTGCCGGTACCGGGCGTGCCGATGGTGTTGGCACCCGCCCCGGAGTTGCCCGCGGAGAATACGAAAAACATCTGCTGATTGCCGGCTTCCGTCGTGTCCGAGTCACGTGAACCCGCATCGTAGGCTTGCGATGAGTCGTCGTAGGCACCGCCAACAGCCGCACCCCAGGAGTTGGTTGAAATGGCTGCACCATTGTCCTGATTGCGCTTGATCACACCCACATCATTGCCGCCACAGTTGGTGACGTCGTAGCTGCCGCCACCGGTAAAGATGCGGGTGCCAGCGAAGCGCGCGAAGGGATTGATACCCAGACCGCGTTGATAACCCATGCCACTCGCGACATCGGTGATCGGGAAGCGCGCGCCCACCACTTCACTATTGGCGCGCACATCGTAGCCGCCAACAATGTTGGTGTTGATGTGGCCGTGACCACCGACGGCTTCGGTTGCGTTGGGCACGCACGCCGTGTTCTGCAGCATGCGCGAGATGTTCGACGTCGTGCCGTTGACCCACAGTGTGGCGTCCTGCGGCGTATTGTCCATGTCGTCGACGCCGTCGTCAGTGACATCGACGATGGGGTAATCGGCAGGAATATTCGAGAAGCCGCGACTGATCAACCACGACAGGTAGCCGATGCCGGTTGGTGCCGAGCCATCGCCGGTCAACTGTCCTGCGAGGATCTGGTTCTGCACTTCGTCGTTCAGTTCGCGCTGAACATAACGGCCAACCCACACGACGTCCGGCAAGGCCGCAATGGCGGCGACGTCGGATTCATTGACGATGAAGCGTGCGTTGCGGTAGTTGAGGATGTCGTACCAGTTCTGGGTTTGCTGACTGGACAGCGCGGCAATGCTGTTCTGTGTCGAGTTGATACCGGGGTGGCTATAGACCTGCACGGTAATCTCGACCTGGCCAGATCCCGGACCCTTGCCCGACTTGCCATACGGCGCGGCCAGATCGTCATTCAACTTGTAGAACGGGTGATAGTCGCCTGCGTACTGCAGCGCGGCCTTGGCCTTCGCCTGCGAGTCAAGCTTGGCGCGGCCAGCGGCGTCGGTCCACACCAAATAGCCGTTGGTGGGCAGGTAGTGAACCGGGGTCACGCCGTCCGCTTTCAGCTGATCCAACCATGCTTGCTGGATCGGACCGGCGAACTGCACCAGATGCAGCGACGAACCCTCGCCGTCGCGCTTTGCGCGCAGCACGGTGGGAACAGTCGGCTCACCGACCTGGGTGTCGAATGGCGCACGATTCATGTGCAGCATGTTGTCTTGCTGAAGCGGCGCAGTTCCGGCGCGGGTGACCTTCAGCAAGGCGCCCTCGTGGCTGCGAACCATGGTATAGGTGTCGTACTCTGCCACCACAGAAGCCTCACGCAGCTTCTGGATACTCTCCGCAATCGGATTCAGCCGTGGGCCATCGACGCTGCTGGCAGCACCAGCGGAAAACACAGTCAACGCGCAGCCGACAAGGGCCGCCAAGTTCGGTTTGCTCACAGAAACTCCCCAGTTTCACTCAATGGATGGGATTCACACACGACGAAGAGTGATCGAAATCCTTTTCGGCACCCGACATGCCAAACCCGCGCGATCGCTGCGGATGACATTCCGATAGTAAGTCCAACCGGGTCGGTTCGTCATCCAACGAATTTGCACGCAACAGCCTGCATCCGCGACGACGACTGCATTGCGTTGACCAAACACCGCCCGCGAATGCCGAGTGGCCTGCGGCCCGGCACTGGAAAGAGAATCACCGAGTGCTAAGCCCTGCGCACGCTGCGGTCAGTGACGGGGTGCGGCGCATGAAACTGCCACCCAGTCCCGCGACATGCGCATTGGCGATCAGGCACGCACCGCTGCGCGCGGCTAATCTCTCGCCATGCCACCGTCGCCACACGCCACACGCCTGCTGCGCCGCTTCCAGCCTGTGCTCGACTTCATCGAAGCGCACCTGGATAGCGCGCTGGACCTCACCGCGTTAGCCGCGTTGGCGGCCTATTCCCCCGCGCATTTCCAGCGTCAGTTTGCGGCACTTTATGGACTTCCCATCGGGCGCTATCAGCAGTGGCGGAGGCTGCATCGGGGCCGCACAGATGCTGGCCTACCGGCAAGACACGGTGACCGACATCGCCCTGCAGGCAGGCTACGCATCACCCGAAGCCTTCGCCCACGCCTTTCAACGCGTCATGGGGTGCTCGCCTAGTGCATTCCGTGCGCAGCCGGATTGGCAGAGCTGGGAACACATTCTTGCGTCCACACAGGAGCGATTGCCGATGACCGATTTTTTGGCAAGCCTGAAGATCGTCGATGAACCCGCCATCGAGGTGTTGGCGATGACGCATCGTGGCGACCCGCGTGAGCTTGGCGAGACCGTGCGCCGCTTCATCGCCTGGCGTCGCCAGTACGGACTGCACCCTGCGCGCTATCGCACGTTCAATGTGTTTCACACACCGCCGGACGTGGCCGCCAACGACTTCCGAATCGACCTTTGTGTCGAAGCACCCCAGCGCAGCGACATCGACCGCGAGAATGTCTTCCGAACCCATTTGCCAAGTGGCCGCGCGGCGGTCATCACCGCCACGGGTTCCGACACCCGTATCCGCGCGGCCTTCGACTGGCTGTATCGCGATTGGCTGCCCACGAGCGGCGACGAACCCACCGATCATCCCCCCTGGCTTGAGCGCATCGACCTTGCCTTGGACATCCCGGAATCGCAGCGCCAATGGCGTGCGGTGGTACCGCTGACGGCGGCTCGCCGCACACCCTAGAACACAGTGCTCATCTTGGGCGCGCGCCATGGGACAACACGCAGCCCCGCACCAACGTCAGCAGCGCGAATTGGTGCCATCCCAGCCCGACGCAATCCAGTGAATGGACCTGACTTGGCGAGAGCGGATTGCGAACTGGCGTGATAGCGATGTACGCCATCAGCGACGATCCTCTGGGCAGACGGTGGTGTCGAATACGGCGGGGCGGTGGTCTGGCGTGCGCGGAATCTGGCTTACCATCGCGAGCAGACGGTGAACCACAGCGGTTTCGGTAGTCTGGGTTTCGGTAGTCTGGGTTTGAGTTTTCCCGGCCATTATCTGGATGCGGAGAGCGGCATGGCCGACAACTGGCATCGCGTGTACGACCCGAGCAGCGGGCGGTATACGCAGAGCGATCCGATTGGGTTGGCGGGTGGAGTGAATACGTTTGCTTATGTGGGTGGGAATCCGATCGCATACGTTGATCCGACTGGACTCGGCAAGATTGGCTTTTGTATCAGGGCGGCAAAGGGAGCTTGGGAGGCAGTAACCAAGAGCCAAGCGCGGCGAGCACTGGCCAATGGGAAGGACGTCACAGTCCATGGGACTGGGAGCAGTCAACAGGCACGACAACTAGCTCGCGAGCAATACGGAGACAATGCTGTGCGCCACGATGGTCATGAACTTTCGGATGGAAGTACGGGTATGCCGCACTGGCAACATAAGAATGGCGGGCGGTCTCATGTCTTCTATGGTGCTCTCTCTTCTCTAACATTTGTCGGTTCATTCGGGGACCATTGGACAATGCAGGGGATCTATTTCTTTAATCCTATTTCAGATATTAAGGATTTAGTTGATTTGGTGGATGAGTTTGGGAGTGATTCATGTGGTTGCGAATGATGTGGCACAGGAACACAAGTTGGTTCAAGTGTTTTGTTGCTGGGCGCAATTTCTCCGGAGTCTTGGTTGGCGATTCGAATCCTGTTGGGTTCTATACAACGTGTTTTGTGCGGGCCAGATCGAAGGAGTTGGCTGAAGTGGCAGCCATAGGTCTTGTCAGGGCGGACAAGCGACTTGAGCTTCCAAGCGGTTGCTTGCCCTTGCCAAACGAGAGCATTATCGTTGAGGAAATTATCGAGGTGAATACCGACGCTGTCCCTCGTCATGCGGAGGGTTTTGTTTGGTACGACATGGAAACAAATTGAGGGTTTCGCGGGAAACGGGCCGAGTGCGACAAGTGAAAATGCGCATGACGCGGATTGTTTTGGTATTCTTGGGCGTTTTCTGGGCTGTGCAGAAAGCGCTTCCCTTGCTGTTTCGACAGGGTGAGTTTCGAGGGATTGGTTGGACTGAATCGCTGGATTGGTTGACTAGTTTTAACTCAGGCATCGTGAGCGTCTTGGTTGGTGCTTTTGTCCTCATGTTCTGTGTGTGGCCTCTGCGAACGTATTCGCTTTTTGTGACGATTCCAGTGGCTGCTGGACATTCTATTTTTTGCAGGGATAGTGGTATTTCCATACGATCTGTTGTAGATGGGGCTGATTTCGAGTGGATTGAATGCGCTGGTAGTCCTGCTTTGGATCTGTTTGTTTATTGCCCCTTGGCTGATCAATGTGATTCGACGCAGGAATGACGCTATGCTGCCGAGCTGATTCCGTTCTGTGTGTTGTTCTGTGGAGGGCGGGATGTCGGTTCTTGATGTCGAAAGACAGTCGGCACATTCTGATTTCGACGGGTTTTCCATCCTCAATGTATTTAAGGATGCAGGTTTAAGGAGTGAACTTGAGTCTCGGAGTCTGGTGGCGGTTGAAGGTATGTTTTGTTGCGGCAGGCGGGAATTTCCTGTCCTTTGCTCTTCCTGTCTTGCAGGATGACGTCTTTTTTTGGTTGCTAGCGCTTTGGATGGTGCTGTTCCTTGTGACTTCCATTCTTGTCTTGTGGAAGGTCCCAGCGGTAACGGATTTCGAGGAGCTGGAGAACCAGTACCGGTTTTCCATGAGATGGATCAAGATTTTGACTTACGGAGCTATGGCGGCAATGGTCATATTGGCATTTCTTGGATTTTTTCACCGCCAGATGAGTCCGTTTGTGATCGCGGGATTCGTTTTCTCGTTCATGCCAGCATATGTCTTGAAGTTCTCATTTCGCGAGCCGTAGCGGTTCCAATCTTCTTGATTGGTGCGATGTATCAGCTTTTCGCTGTCGAGCATCTTTTGGCGACGAGACTGCCCCGCGTCAGGTGAAAACAAGCTAGAAACTTGTGCTCGTCGCCATATGATCGGATATTTCTTCGGTCGACTGCCAAATTGCGCTAATCGGACGAGTTCTTCTATTTGAATTGCGCTTTTGGGGCATCCTTTGGAATTGTGAGGCGTTTTTTCTTTTCTCATCGGTTATCGGTTTTCATTGTATTCGCACGTAGGGATCGAATTTGACTGGATGGCATTGGGCTAGGGAGGCGCGGGAAGGCTACCTTGGTCGCTATCGCGTAGTCGGACCTGCGGTCGTTGCAGAACTTCGAGCCAAGGGCGAGAGCAAGCAGTCATTTGCGCGGGTTTCGTACGTGACTCCGCGCTTGTTGCCCATCCCATGACAATCCTCGCCCCAGCTGCCACGCTTGCCACCTGAGTCATCGTTCTCTCGGGAGTGCGGCATGGGTCTGTTGCAGGGGGTTAGGGTGCTGGATCTGTCGCGGGTGTTGGCGGGCGCGGAATCTGGCTTACCATCGCGAGCAGACGGTGAACCACAGCGGTTTCGGTAGTCTGGGTTTGAGTTTTCCCGGTCAATATCTGGATGCGGAGAGCGGCATGGCCGACAACTGGCATCGCGTGTACGACCCGAGTAGCGGGCGATATACGCAGAGCGATCCGATTGGGATGCGCGGCGGCATTAATCTCTACGCGTATGTTGGGGGGAATCCGATCAGCTACGTCGATCCACTCGGATTAGAGGGTATTGGGCCATGGACTTATGCGCCTGGCGCGCAGCGTGATGCCTACAACGCCGCGAAGAATGGAAATATCACCCTAAACTTCCAAGCAGGTGTGGGCGGTTCCGTTGGTTACTTCATGGTTGGAGTCGGAGGCGAAGGAGGAATTGCTTTCGATACAAACGGAACGATGTGCGTGTATGCAAAAGGCTGCGGTGCAACACCTATTGCTGGGGGATTCATTGGTGGTGCATCTGTACAGGGCGGTGCTTCCTGCGGCGTGGGCAAGCTGGGAAGTGGAAAAGAGAAGTCCGTGCAAGCTCAAATTGGCGCAATGGCAGGCGGTGGTTTGAAAGGCACTGTCGAGGCCAGTGGATCGGGAGCAAGCATCGGAGTGAATGGTGGCCTTGGCTGGCAGGTTTCTGGTGGCTTGCAGATGTGCCAGACGCAGTATTGGTGCACCAAATGAGGAGCATTCGCCCAATAGACGGCAGGCTAAAGAGAGACGCAGCAATATTTTTGTTGTCGCTCTTGGCTCTGTTCGGATTATTTTTCGCGAAGTACTTCGATGCTTTTAGTGCGCCTTTTGCAGTTATTTTCGTTGTCTGGTTGATCTGTGTGGCGGCGACGATAGATTTTTGTCGCCATGCATGGCTGGAGTATGTAAAGCCACACTTCTTTGATCGAAAGTAGAAAGGAAATAGCACTCCCCGAAGCCCTGCTCGCGCAGGGCTTCTTCTTTAGCAGGCTGTTGAAATTCACCCAACCGTCCACCCTGGCGGAGCAGCGTGAGAAAATGGCCTCATCGCCCGACGAGCAGTAACGCCCATGCGTGGAGCCGACATCACCCAAGCCAAACTGTTCAGTCGCCGTACGCCGGAACAGCGCATCCTGAAGAGCTACCCGCTGCGCGAATTTCGCGTGCCCATGGATGCGATTCTGGCGCGCAAGGATGTGGAGCTCGATGCCCTGTGCGCGCCGATGGGGCTCCTTTATTCCTCACGAACGCCCCTACGAGCCAGTATGATCTAGGTTCCCGGTCCGCTCCGAGCGGCGACTGGTCACCTACATCGACTGCACCCTGCAGGACCGCTGGTTTGTTGGCCTGGGCATGGACGAAGCGGTATTGAACCACTTCACCTTCAGCGCCAACCGGGATCGCCTCCTCAACGAGATGTTCGCGCGCTCGTTCTTCGCCTAGTTTCTTGGCTGGCCGAATGGTTAGACATGAATTTTCTCAGCGGCGTTGGCAGCAGCCAGGCAAATCTGTCTCGCTCGCCCCATCCCATGACAATCCCCGCCCCAGATGCCACGCTTGCTGCCTGAGTCATCGTTCTCTCGGGAGTGCGGCATGGGTCTGTTGCATGGGGTTCGGGTGCTGGATCTGTCGCGGGTGTTGGCGGGTCCGTGGGCGAGTCAGTTGCTGGCGGATCTGGGTGCGGCGGTGATCAAGATCGAGCGTCCGGGTGCGAGCGAGTTTTTCTGTCCGCGGTCCGTGTCCGTTGGGTCTGCCGTTTGCTTGGCTGACCGACTCCGTTACTGGCGGTAACAACGGCGTCAGCAATTCGCTGACATGCGCCGATGGCGGACCGCGACAGACTGCGGCACGGCGAGCACCGAGCTGCGGCCAGCCAGCGGGCTTAGGGTTCGACGCTGACTGCCGCAGACATCCCTTTGTCATCCGCTTCAACCGGGAAGATCAACCATGCGCGTTCACATTCAATCCACGGCCATTTCGTTGCTGGCGATGCTGAGCCTGAGCGGCTGTGAACAGGCGACCACACCCAGCACGCCCGCGCAAACTGCGGCAGCCGTTGCCAATCCTGCCAGTGCCGCGTGGCCGACCAGTCTGCCTGTGTTCGGTGAGGGATTTCCCAACCCAGGCGATCCCTGCCGACGCATCGGTGAAAGCCCGCAAACCGTGAATTTTCTCGACGATAGCGCATCACTGGTCGGCTGCCTGTCTACCGATGACGCCGCCAAGTTGGGTGGAACGGTCGTCGCGACCCTCGATAGCGTGACACTCGTCTCGGTGCCCAATGTGGCGGCAGTACCCGGCGACGGCGACAGTCAGGGCGATGCCACCGTGGCAGGCACGCCATACCACGCGACGGCACAGATCCGCTGCGCCGGGTATCTGGGATCTGCCGAGGGACTCTGCGATGCGGGCGTGGTGCGCGGCACAGAAACGGGGACCTATATCGACGTCACGCTGAGCGATGGCCGCCGACGCACGATCTTTTTCACTGCGGATGGCAGCTTTCTGTCCTTCTCCACTGCCGAAGCCGATGGCACCGCCGCCATGGAGATCACTTCGCGCCGCGAAGGCGACACCACCATTGCTACCCTCGGCAGCGAACGCTACGACATACCTGACGTATTTGTGCGGGGGGATTGAGTCGACGCCACAAGAGGCACTGCTCGCGCGCGACAGAGCCTTGGGGAGTGCGACCATCTGGCCGCCAAGGCGAGGTCTGTATGGGACGGTCGACGATTTCACTGAATCGCGATGCGCGTCGATCATGTCAACCCCGCATGGCGCGCACGCGACGAGCAGAACGTCTCAGGCATCCCATTCAAGCGCATACTCGATTTCACCTACCCACGTGCCCAGTCCGGTGTCGACTATTTCGCAAGCCTTCGCCTACGGGCGCTTTCTTGGCGACTATCGCGAGCAGCGCGACGTGGGTGCGTTGGCGCTGGCCGAGCTCCAGCCAACGGTGCCCGAGCACGAGGTCACGCTGCACACCCATGACGATGCCCATTTCCTGTTGTTGCTGCGAGGCAACTATCTCAGCAGCGCACGCGGCATGCCGATGATGTGCAGTACGCGCGCATTGGTCGTCAACCCTCCCGGCACGACCCACCGTGACTGTTTCCGTGGGCTGGACGGCCTGTTTTTTACCGTGTCGATGCCCGCCGCTGTCTGGCAGCAAGCGCAATCCCTGCGGCCATTGCCAACCTCGGCTGTGAAGTTGTCGGGGTCGTCGCTCGTTCGTGCCGCGTGTTTGTGGCGCGAACTGCGTGCATGGGACACCGCCTCGCCGCTGGCTGTTGAAGGCGGGTTTGAGGAACTGCTGGATGCGGCCTCCGAACACGCTCTGGAGACCGCGCGCGAAGGCCCCGCTTGGCTGGAACGCGCCCGTGAAATCCTTGCGGATGAATGGCGGCGAACGCCTGCTTTGGCAGAGTTGGCACGCCATGTCGACGTGCATCCGGTTTACCTGGCCCGCGCCTTTCGCCGACGCTATGGATGTTCACCTGGCACATACCTGCGTCGATGCCGCATGGAGCGCGCCATCGGCATGCTCGACGACCATCGCCTGTCCCTTGCCGATGTCGCTGCGACGTGTGGCTTTGTCGACCAAGCCCACTTCACCCATGCCTTCCGCCGCGCACATCGGGTAACGCCTTCGCAGTACCGGGCCCTGACCTGACCAACCAGCGGCCGGACCGGATGATCATGGTTTGCTGCGTACAAGCCAACACGCCAGCCACTTGCTAGGGTGGACACTTCGATCCTCTGGAGTTGTCCATGCGCGCTTTCTTCGCCGTATCACTGATTGCACTGACACTTGCCTTCGCAGCACAGGCAAACGATGCGCGCTTTGATTCCTTGACTCGCGCCGTCGAGGCCGGCGAGTACCAACAGATCACCAGCGTGCTGATTGCCCACAATGGTGAGCTTGTCTACGAGCACTATTTCGACAAAGAGGGCGCCGAAGCGCGGCGCAATACGCGCTCGGCAACCAAGACCGTCGCCGGCATGCTGGCAGGTTTGGCGATAGCCGACGGCAAGCTCCCGGGCGTTGAGGCGCCAATCCTGTCCTATCTTCGCCCGGCGCGCGCGATACAAAACGACGATCCACGCAAAGCGCAGATCACGGTCGAGGATCTGATGACGATGTCATCGCGGCTGGAATGCGACGACGAGAACCCATTCTCCCGTGGCAACGAGGAGCGCATGTACCTGATCGAGGATTGGGTGCAGTTCTATCTCGACCTGCCCGTGCAGGGCTTCCCGGCGTGGATGCCGACTCCCGAGAAGTCACCCTTCGGCCG
The DNA here is from genome assembly GCA_016718605.1 of Lysobacterales bacterium. Lineage (GTDB taxonomy): Bacteria > Pseudomonadota > Gammaproteobacteria > Xanthomonadales > Xanthomonadaceae > Aquimonas. Next base: position 1,444,305 of record JADKCY010000002.1, read on the forward strand.
CAGCTTCCGCTATTGCACGGCAGGCGTGACGACCTTGGGCGCGGTCATCCAATCAGCGGTTGGTGAACCGTTGGACGCCTACGCCCAGCGCCGCTTGTTCGGGCCCCTCGGCATCTCGGGTGCAACGTGGCAATACTCTCCGCTTGGCCTTGCGCAGGCTGGCGGCGGTTTGGGCTTGCGAAGTCGCGATCTGATGACCTTGGGCCAGTTGTATCTGGATGGCGGAAAATCCAAGGGCAAACAGATTGTTCCAGCCGCATGGGTCGAATCGTCAATCTCCGCCCATGCGCGGCCCAACGACGACATGGATTACGGCTACCTGTTCTGGTTGATGCGCTTCCCGGGAAAAGACGGCGCCGTCTGGAAGTCGTATTCGATGAACGGCACCGGCGGCAACAGCGTACAAATATTCCCCGAGCAGCGCGTTGTTGTGGTCATCACCACGACGAACTACAACGTAAGTCAGCCGCACATGCTCACTGCCAAGCTCCTGATGGAGCAAATCCTGACGAAGTTCTGACCAGCGGCGCCAGCATCACGGTGCCGGCTGACACGGTCGAGCGTGACCCCGACAACAACATCGCCAGCGATACCGATGCGGTGCTGCTGTTTTGGTGTGTTTGCCAACGGCTTTGAGGGACAGTCGAGGGCCATCGCGGTGCCGAGAGAGTAGACGAAGAGACCAACCCCGATCACGCGCCGCACAGGCGCGTGATCGGGAATCTGCCCTCACGATTGCACTTGATGCGGAACCGTCTACGTCGGCGGGCAAGTATGTCTTGCCATTCATACCGTCGATGCATCGCTGCCAGAGTGCTTACCGCGAGCGATCTGTTATCCGTGCTTCTCTCACAACCGGCCATTGTTCAGCACGTCTTTCAGTGACTCGTCATCAAGCTCCCTATCCGGAGTGACTGTCGGAACGTGTCTGCCTTGAAGATCCGCCATCAAGCCAGAGGTCAAGGCCAACGAATACTCCGCGTTGATCGTGAGGGTCTCGTTCGCGGTCGTCAGCCCGGCCGTTGACTGGCCGACGGTCTTGAAGCGCCCCTTGACCGCAATGGCCACGGCTTCGCAGGAGCTGCCGCACCCTGGGCCCAGCGCGAACACGGTATTAGTGTTCGCAACGTTCGGAACGGCCTCCCAACGGACCATGTCTTCGTCCTGCAACCGAACCGCCTGTGCATCAATGCTCACCACAAACGAATTGCCCTGCGAATTGGTGAATTGCATGTGTGGACCATCCCCCAACAACGGCGCTAGCGCAGCGAACTGCACAAACACGTCGCCGCCGAAATTGTCGGTTAGGTTGACCAACCAGCTCTTAGCCTCAGGCTTCGTCAAACACGCATGCGCCCTTCGGACGTATGCTTCTGCGGCGCCATCGTCGGGCGTGCCCGGCAAATCCAGCCGCCATCGTGACCCCGCCAAGTGCACACACGAAGGAAGCACGACATCGCTTCCTGCTGGCTGGTCGGAGCGAAAAATGTAGTGTGCATTACCGGGCAGGGAGCTGACCAGCAAACTGATCGCGGTCGGCAAGGGGTCAACATCCATCGGCGCCCGCAAGGACAGCGCAGCCTTTTCCTCTGCCAGATCCCAGTCGACTTCGTCGCTGCGGTAGTAGAGCTGGCGAACTTGGCTCAACAATGCAGAGAATCGCTGACGCACAGAGCGTTGCTCCGTGCCGAGTTTGGACTGCTGAATCGGCCCAAGCTTGATGACGACGGCGGCTTCTCCTGGATAGAAGGCCAGCCTTACGTCGCGTCCTTGTGCTCCGATCCAGCTGCTGTTGGTGCAGTGCTTCACAACCCCCACAACCTCGCATACCGTAGGCAGTGGACGTGCAATGGGATGCCCATTGGCGTCAAACACATGGATCCACACGTTGAAGTCTGCCGAGCTCGCAGTCGCGGTCGCGGAAACGCGGAGCCAGCCGCCTTCTACCAAGTCCTTGGCAACATGGGTGAACACTAACCCAGAAGACAGGTCGAAGCGCCCGTCTTTCAGACGCTGTCCCTGCCAGCCAGCATGCGCGACGTCCTGCCACTCCGGCACGGTTGGCGGGACAGCGCTCGTGGCATCGTTCCCCCTGCTCGCACACGCCATCATGAACGGTGCGAGGAGCGCTATGCCGAGTGCTCGAATCATGATTTTACTCAATGCCTCGGTCCCAAGGTCGACGCCCCCCAATACCCCCAGCAATACCCCCAAAGAAACGCGCTGTAGTGACGTCAGGTGAATCGTCCTGAAGCAACCTTTCACCGGATGACCTTTGCGAACCGCGGTCTCCACGAAACATCTGGCATTTCTTGAACTCAGGAAGTCTTCCAGAAAACACTCCATTGCATGGACTTGGGGTCCTCTGCCCGCGCGCCTGACCCCGTCAACACTTCCAATTGACTCAAAAACCTCATCGCCGCCTCGCGATCCGTGCTGCACATATCGGGCTTGGGGCGCAATGAGGCGCAGACGGCGGGGCGATCGGGCTGACCGAAAAGTTGGCAGCGCAGTTGGTCGTCGAGTTGGATGCAGGGCATGCCCGCAGGTTTGCCGTGGGGCATGCCTGGAATGGGGCTGCTGATGCTCGGCGCGATGCAGCAGGCGGCGCAGTGGGCGCGGCAGTCCATGCGACTGACGGGCGATCAGTCGGCGCTGATCAACGCGTCTTGCTTGGCGCGCAGGGTGGCGTAGACGCCATCGGTTTGCGGTCGCACGCCATGCCAGCGCAGGAAGCTCTCGGCGGCTTGCTCGACCAACATGCCGAGACCATCGACCGCATGGTCGCAGTTGCCTGCTTTGGCCCAGGACAGGAAAGGAATGGCGGCTTTGCCATAACTCAGGTCAACCGCCAGGCAGCGCGGCGACAGCAGCGAGAAAGGCAGATCCATGACCGTGGTCTGATGCCCGGCGGCGGTGGCGTTGATGATCAGTTCGAAGTCGCCCAACGCGGCGAGGTCTTCCCAATAACGCGACTTGACGCGATCCGGCTCGCCGACGGCATCGACCAGTTCGTCCGCGCGCGCGGCGGTGCGATTGACGATGATCAGCTCGGCGACACCCGCTTCGAGCATGGCTGGCACGACGCCGCGCGCCGCACCACCCGCTCCGAGCATCAGACAGCGACGGCCGCGGAGATCAAGGCGTTCGCGTTCGGTGAGGTCAACGATCAGACCAACGCCGTCGGTATTGCACCCCATCCAGCCATCGTCCTGCCACATCAAGGTGTTGACTGCGCCGACATGGAAGGCGTACTCGCTGACTTCCTTGCACAGCGCATACGCGGCTTGCTTGTGCGGCAGCGTGATATTGGCCCCGCGGCCACCCGCCGCACGAAAGGTCGCCACGGCGGACGCGAAGTCTTCGGGTGAGGCTTCAATGGCGACGTAGTCCAGTTCGACACCGCACTGCTTGCCGAATTCGGCATGGATATACGGCGACAGGGAGTGCGCAATGGGCTGGCCGAAGACGGCGAAATGCTGACGCATGGTCATTCCTCAACAGGGGCGGGCGGCAATGTCTGGAAACGGTGAATGTACGGGATCAGTGGCTGTCACGCAGCCAGCGTGCAGCGGCCAGCGCGTAGTAGGACAAGATGGCATCGGCCCCGGCGCGTTTGAAGCCGAGCAGCGATTCCAGCACCACGGCGCGCTCGTCCAGCCAGCCATTCTGCGCAGCCGCTTTGAGCATCGCGTATTCGCCACTGACCTGATAGACGAACGTCGGCGCGCCGAAACGCGCCTTCACGCGCTGCAGGACATCGAGATAGGGCATGCCCGGTTTGACCATCACCATGTCGGCACCTTCGGCGAGGTCGAGTTCGACTTCGCGCAGCGCTTCGTCGCCATTGGCCGGGTCCATCTGGTACGTGTATTTGTTGCCTTTTCCGAGATTGCCCGCACTCCCCACCGCATCACGAAAGGGACCGTAGAACGCGCTGGCATATTTGGCCGAATAGGCGAGGATGCGAGTATGGATATGACCTGCCGCTTCCAGCGCGGCACGAATCGCACCGATGCGGCCATCCATCATGTCGGAAGGCGCGACGACATCGGCACCGGCGTCGGCATGCGACAGCGCCTGCTTGACCAGTACCGCGATAGTCTCGTCGTTCATCACGTAACCGTTGGCATCGATCAGGCCATCCTGGCCGTGTGTGGTGAACGGATCGAGCGCGACATCGGTGATCACACCGAGTTGCGGAAATTGCGCCTTCAGCGCCCGCACGGCGCGTTGTGCCAAGCCCTCGGGATTGAAGGCCTCTGCCGCGTCCAGCGACTTTGCCGATAGCGGCGTGACTGGAAACAAGGCGAGTGCGGGAATGCCCAGTTCAACCGCTTCCGCCGCCAGTTCCAGCAGCAGATCGATCGACAGCCGCTGCACGCCAGGCATCGAGGCGATGTCCTCGCGCTGCCCAGTGCCCTCCAGCACGAAGGTCGGCAGGATCAGATCACTGGCGGTCAGTACGTGTTCGCGCATCAGTCGTCGCGAAAAATCATCGCGCCGCATGCGACGCAGTCGGGTGTTCGGGTAACGCATCAGATCGCTCCGGTAGTTCCTGCCGATTCGCACATAGTGTAGGCGCAGGCCACGAGTTCGCGACTTGATCGCGCTCAGCACTGCCCCGCGCACGGATGTGCCCCGTATCCTGTGTGGCATGCCGTCCGCCATTTTCACCACCATCGCCACTCTGCCGCGTAGTGCCCGTCGTGTGCTCTGGGGCTTGCTGCTGTTGGCGCTGATCAGTCTCATCGGCCCCGAAATAGCGGGCGCGGATCGAGCGTGGCGACCTGACTGGGATGCACCCTCGCAAGCACCGTCGTGGTCGCATTGGTTTGGCACCGATGCCATCGGTCGCGATGTGCTGGTGCGCAGTCTGCTGGGCCTGCGCATGTCGCTGCTGATCGGTGTGCTGGCGACCACGCTGGCCTTGCTGATCGGACTGGGCTACGGCGCGGCTGCGGGTCTGTGGGGTGGTCACCGTGAGCGCTGGATGATGCGTTCGTTGGACGTGATCTCGGCGCTACCCTTTCTGCTCATCGTGGTGCTATTGCTGGCGCTGTTTGATCGTTCGCTGTGGCTGCTGTTGCTGGCGATTGGCGGCTATGCGTGGATCGACCTGGCACGCCTGGTTCGCGCTGAAGCCGCGCGTCTCCGCGAGCAGCCCTTCGTGCTGGCGGCGCGCATGGCGGGCGCCGGTAGCCTCGCCTTGCTGCGCGATCATCTTCTGCCAAATCTATTGCCGCTGGCGCTGGTGTATGCAGGTGTGATTGCGGCGAACGCGATTCTGATCGAGAGCTTCCTCGGCTTTCTCGGACTGGGACTCGAGGAGCCCGCAAGCGGGCTCGGCGGCTTGCTCAGCGAGGGCGCACAGGAGCTCGATTTCGCGCCCTGGACCTTGCTGTTTCCCGCCAGCCTGCTGGCCCTGACGCTGGCCTTGTTCCAGCATCTGGGCGATGCCCTGCGCGATGCGCTTGACCCGCGCCTGCCACACTCAGAGGGCGATCCCGAGCACCGCTCGGAATCGCCTGCCGCGCCGATGACTTTGCAGGCAGATGGCAACGATCCGAGTGCACTGCTGCAGGTGCGTGACCTGCGCATAGCGTTACCGCAGGGCGGACACGTGGGGCCGCTGTCGTTCGCAGTCGCCGCAGGCCAATGCCTCGGCGTGATGGGTGAATCCGGCTCGGGCAAAAGCCTGACCGCGCTGGCCCTGTGCGGATTGCTGCCGACGGGCCTGCAGGCCAAGGGTACGCTGCAGCTCGATGGTCACGCGCTCGCGCTGGACAGCAAGCTGGCCGCTGCGGTTCTGGCGCGCTGGCGAGGCTGTCGGATCGGGCTGGTGTTTCAGGATCCGCTGGCCAGTCTGCATCCACTGCGACGCATCGCCTCGCAATGGCGCGAAGTCCGTCATCAGCATGGTCTGCCTGCGCAGCACGCCGACTGGCAACGCGCCCTGCAGCAAGTGGATCTGGCGCATCTGGCACACATCGCCAGCGCGTTTCCGCATCAGTTGTCCGGCGGACAGCGGCAACGGGTGATGCTCGCACTCGCTTTGGCTGCCGAACCCCGCCTGCTGGTCTGCGACGAGGCCACCAGTGCGCTCGACAGCGAGACCCGGCGCGGCATCCTCGATCTGCTGAATCGACTGCGCCGCGAACAGGGATTGGCGCTGTTGTTCATCGGTCACGATCTGGCCGAGATGCAGGGCATCGCCGACCATGTGCAGGTGCTCAAGCAAGGACGCGTGCTGGAAGCGCAGCCGAGCGCCGCATTCTTCGATGCGCCGATCAGCGCGTACGGACGCGCACTGCTGGCCGCCACGCGTCTGCAAGGATTGCGGCCGGTGGCAACGGGTCTGGGCGATGGCGAACCGGTACTCGACGTGTGCCGCCTGAGCCTGCGCTATCCGGGGCAATCGGGGTTTGCGTTGCAGGAGGTTTCCCTGCAATTGCGGCGTGGGGAATGTCTGGCGTTGCTCGGGCGCTCGGGTAGTGGCAAGAGCAGCCTGGTACGCGCCCTGCTCGGGCTGCATGTGGGCGAACGTCACGGTGAAATTCGTCTGCACGGCAGTGTCCTGGGCGAACGCTGGACACGCCTGCAACGACGGCAGGTGCAGATGGTGTTCCAAGACCCGTTTGCCTCGCTGGATCCACGACAAACGGTGGCAGATTTGCTGCGCGAACCGCGCCGCCTGCAGCGTTTGCGCACCTCGACCGAACAACTGCACGCCCTGCTCACGGCGGTGGGTCTGGATGGCGACGTGCTCACGCGCTTTCCGCATGCATTTTCGGGCGGGCAACGCCAGCGCATCGCCATCGCGCGGGCCTTGGCACTGGAGCCCGCGGTGTTGATCTGCGACGAAGCCGTCTCCGCATTGGATGCCATTCATCGCCAGCACCTGCTGCAGTTGCTGCAGTCATTGCAGGCCCAACGTGGATTGGCGCTGTTGTTCATCACCCACGACCCGCAGGCAGCGGCCGCCATCGCGCAACGCACGCTGCAGATGCGCGATGGTCGGATCGTGGCCGCTGAATCATGCGCGCCCGGATGACCCCGCTTTTCCCGGGTCATCGCGAATTCTTCAAGTCGCCAGGCGCAGCCTGCGCGGCATACGCCAAGAGGCCGCAAAATGACGCCATTGATCGAAGGACTGTCCGCGCCCGCACACGTCGTGGTGACCGGCGCCAGCAGTGGCATCGGACTGGCGCTGGTGACGCAGTTGCTCGCCCATTCGCAAGTCGCGCAGGTCCATGCCATTGCGCGCCGTGCGGAACACTCTGCTGCCTTGCAGGCGCTGCGTAACGAACACGGTGATCGCTTGCTGTGCTGCGCGATGGACATCACCGATGCGCATTCCCGTCAGCTCGGCGTGGCGAGGATCACGCACCGCAGCGCGCAGCTGCACTGCCTGATCCATGCCGCTGGCGTGTTGCATGCGCCCGACATTCGTCCAGAGAAATCCATCAATCAGCTCAACGAACCCGCACTCGTGCAACTCCTGCAAGTCAACGCGATTGCGCCGATTCTGCTGACCCAGGCACTGTTGCCCGCGTTCCGACAGGCGCCTGCAGGTGTGATTGCCGCGATCTCGGCACGGGTGGGTTCCATCAGTGACAACGCGCTCGGCGGTTGGTACAGCTATCGCGCCTCCAAGGCGGCGCAGAACCAACTGTTCCGCACGCTTTCGATCGAAGTCCGTCGTAGCCATCCCAATCTACGTGTGGTCAGCCTGCATCCAGGCACGGTTGATACACCGCTGGCGGCGCCATTCAAGGCCAATGTGGCCGCTGATCGGCTGTTCACTCCCGCCCTTTCAGCGACGCACCTGCTGCGGGTTATCGCAGGTTTGCACAACGAAGACAGCGGACAGTTCTTTGCGTGGGATGGACAGGCCATTCCCTGGTGATGACCTGCTACCAGCGCGCTTCGAGATCCAGCAGGACACGCGCTGCATGCGCGCCGGCGTCGTCTCGACGTTCGCGGAATCCGGCGAATCGCACGGACCACCGCTCGCTGATACCGTAGCCCAGCCACAGCATGCCGCCGCGAGTGAAGCTGTGGAACCACCACTCGTCGTCACTGACCGCGGCCAGTACCGCATCACGTTGCTGGCGCTGCTGGGCAATGCCGATTTCCCAAGTCTGAGGCTGACGCCGATCACCCCATTGCAACGCGATACGTGCCGCTTGGTTGTGATCCTGCGCGCCTTGATTGACGACCCAGTTGATGTGTAGCTGCATGGCCTGGCCCGCGACTTCGCCGTGCCCGATCCACTGCACGTCGTGCAGACGGTAGTTACTCAGCAAACGTGCGTTGAGCACACGATTGGTGCGCGCCAGTCCATTGGCAGGCAAGGCATCCAGATGATCGAAATACAACAGACTGAGCAGCAGACTCATGCGCCACGGCGCACCATCGCGCCAGCGGTAGCCCATCTGCAATGCCGCCAGACGCGCCTCGCTGCCGATGCGCAGGCCCGGCTCGAAGACACCTGCGGTGACTTGCAGACCGTCAAAGTCCCGCACGCCCCAATGCAGATCCACACTCACGCCGGTGGGCCGCAAGTCCGGGTCCCACAGCAGCGGACTGAGCGACATCGGCAACACGTCGCGGCCCAGCGTCCACGCATGGGCCTCACCCCAATGACCGCGGACGAAAGCACGATCCAGCTCGACCGCATCCGAGCGCTGGTTGTCCAGATTGACGCCGTTGTCGACATTGGCGTCGCTGCCGATGGCAAGCCGCAAGCCTGTAGCGTATTCGATCGATTCGCCCCACAGGCCCTCCCATTGCAAGCGTGCATTCGCTCGTTCGCGTTGCAACAGTGCGCGATTCGGCACATCGGTATGCTCGGCACGCAGGCGCAAATCGGCACTGAAGCCGGATTGCGCGGCGACAGGCAGCATCCACACACTCAGCAGCACGGCGAAAATTGCATGCCTCATGCGCGCAATTCCGCGAGGTCTTCGAGCAAGGCATTGGCGCTGGCGTAACGCTGCGTGCGCTGACGCTCCAGGCAGCGCAGCAGAACTTTCTCCAAGGCCGGTGGAATCTCTGGCCAAAGCTCCGATGGCAAGGTGGGCTCTTCCTGCAGATGGGCCAGCATCACTTCCGTGCTGTTGCCACGCCGGAACGGCAGACTGCCGCAGAACAACTCGCACAGCGTGACACCGACCGCGTATAGATCGGCACGCACGTCCACTTCCTCGCCCATCAATTGCTCAGGTGCGGCGTAGTCGGGTGTCCCCACGAACATGCCTTGCTGAGTCAAGCCCGAGGTCCGCACGGATTGTCGGGCGATCCCGAAGTCCATCAGTTTCAGATGTCCCTGCGGATCGATGATGAGGTTTTCCGGCTTGATGTCCCGATGCAGGACACCGACTGCATGCGCTGCGGCCAGGCCCGCGCAGAGTTGTCGCGCCAGACGCAGCGCTGCGGAATACGGCACCTTGTCCGGCTGCTGTAACAGATAGCGCAGGGTCATGCCACGCACGTATTCCATCGAGATGAACGGGAGGCCTTCGGACTGGCCGAAGTCATAGGTTCGCAAGACATTGGGATGACTGATGCTGCGTGCCAGTTTCAGCTCGCTCTTGAAACGTTCCAGATGCTCGATGTCGAGCATCGCGTCGGGCCGCAAGGTTTTAAGCGCGACGACATCCTTCAACTCCCGATCACGAGCGCGATACACCATTCCCATGCCACCGCTGCCAAGCACGGCGTCGATCTCGTAGCGCCGTGCGAACAGACTGCCGGGCTGCAGACGAGCGCTGCCGCCGCGCGTGAGTGCCACGCTGTCGGCGGGAGTGACAACCGTGGCCTGCGAATCTGTCGGTCGGTCCTGTCGCGCGGGCAGCAGGGCGAGGGCGACACGTGCTTCTTCGCCGGTCGCCAACAGCGCATGAAAGCGCTTGCCGCTCAGGCTGCCGGTCGCCACCGATACCGCCTTGTCACCCAACACGCCGCGCGTCGCCGTCGCCGCCTCCGGTGACAACAACACCACGCCCGGCGCACTGTCGACCAACAGTCTCTGGGCCATGGCCAAGGGCTTGCCCAACCATTGCGGATGCTGCGCATCGAGCGCTGCGCGAAAGACTTCACCTTGTGCAATGGCCATTGCCGGTTTGCTACCGAGGCGCGAGGTCGCGAGGGCCTGCACGCAACGCAAGGCATCCTTGAATTCAGCAAATCCCCACAGCCATTGACGACCCTGGGTACCCAACAACTCACCCGCATTGGACTCGCCTGCGGCACGCAGCAATTGCACGTGCTGTTCCAGCACGCCGAGATGCCGCTCGGTTTGTGCCAGTTCTGGCGTCGCTACGAACTGTGGCAGATCCAGCGCCAACAGGGTCCAGTCGCGGAATCGCTTGGGTTCGATACTCGGCACACTGCGTGTCTCCCGCACCGGCTCGGCCTGCAGGCGCTGCAGACTGCCGACGTAGCTTTCGACATCCCGACGCTCGCGCAAGTCGCTCAGAAGCAGATTGACCGCTTGCGATAAACGCCCGAGTTCATCGCGTCCTGTGTCGGGCAGACTCTGCTGATAGTTGCCTGCCGCTGCCAGTTCCGCCGCCTCGGCAGCGCGCAGCACTGGCAACACCAGACGCCGCGACAACCACCATGCCAGCAACAAGGCCACCACGACTGCAATGCCGGTTGCAATCAAGATCTGCTCGCGCAAGCGCAAGAAGCCGGCTGCGGCCGCATCGGACGAACCGAGCGCCATCAGCACGGCGACCGGTTCGCCATCGGCCTGCCCGCGCATGGCTCGATTGCGGGTCAGGAATTGCTCGCCCTGCAGGGTCATCGGCAGGCTGGCGGCGGACGCGTCCAATGCGGCGAACACGGGCGCTTGCTCTGCCAGCGCTTGGGCTTGCGGCGCTGGCAACGAACTGGCTTGCAGTCGCAAGCCCTGCGGCTCGATGCGCCAGACGGCCGCATGCGCGCCGCTGGTCTCGTGTATTTGCGCGCAAAAGGCTGCATCGACCGGCATGGCGATCAACAGGAAACCGACCAGCAGATCACCTTTGGCAATCGGCGTGGCGGCGGCGTGATAGATCACGTCGGCTTCGCGCCAATAACCGATCGCCGGTTCAAGCGAATCGAACACGCTGCCGAGCAAAGGATCGTCGCGATAGGCATCGGCAAAGGCTTCGGTTTCGCCACTGTGCGCCACCAGGCTGCCTTCGGCGTCGAGCACCAGTGCCAATCCAAACCCGATGCTGTCGCGACGCTCCAGAATCAGGTCGCGAATCGACAGATTCTGTCCGCCAGCGTCCTCACCCGGTGTCGCGGCGATTTCGGCGCCGTCCAACGCGACAGCTTGCGTGTCGGCGTTGAGCGCGGCATCCAGATAGTTGATGACGGCAGCATCGGTCGCCATCGCCTGTGCCATCGACTGCAGGCGCTCTGCCGAGAGCTCTTCGTAGCGCGATTGCGCCGCAGCACTGTCCTGGATGGATTGCTCCACGGCTTGGGTGGCCAAACGGTCGCCAGTACGCCACACCAACCAAAGCACCGCACCCAGCGCCAGCACCACCAATCCGACCAGCACGACGAACACGCGCCAACGAAACGAACTACGCGCAGGCGCGCTCGGCAGTGGACGATCAGTAGGCATTGTCATGGCTCCGCGGATAGGGTTTGCCGAGCTTGTTGAGGTGCGCCGGGAGTCGACGTCGGGTCAACTCAAGAGTCACATCGATTGCCGCTTGCTGGGTACCGGCAATCGCCAACTTCCAAGCAGCCGAACGTTCATGCCAAGCGTGCAGCATGCCACCTTGTGCAGGCAAATCACGCAGAACAAAGCGCCCTTGCGCATCCGGACGCACAAAGTACGGCGTATCCAGCACCAGCACGTAGGCGCGCATGCTGTGGTGAACATTGCAGAAGACATTGACCAGACCCGGCTGCAGCAGAGTGACTGGCTCACCCTGCTCGCCCTGACCAAACAGCCCGACATCGAATACCGCGCCCGGCGTGCTGGAGAAGGCGTTGTGCAGAATCGGGTCCTGATTGGGAAACACCACGCGGGTGCCGCGCAGCACGGGCGTCACCCGCGGCGCGAATTGCTTGCGTGAAGTCACGATGCGCACCGGCTCGACGGGCGGACTCAGTGGCACGGGGTCGGTGGGTTGCAGATAGACCACCACCTGCTGCGCCTCGCTGGCCCGCAGCGCACGGCCCTGCGCGGTCACGCGCACCTGACCCTGCAGCTCCCAGGCCTGAAGCGGTGCGGTTGGCACGCTCAACACGAGCGACAACGCAACCCAGACCGGCATCCGCATGCGGCGTGCTGTCATCTCCCTTCTCCCGAATGGCGGAACGCTGCAGGCTCCCGTGAAATGATCTGACAAGACCCTCCTTGGCCTGCGGCAACCCTGAGGTGGCCAGAGTTTGCCATGCGCAATGTCGTGGACTCGCGGCAGCGGCGCAATAGCGGGCAGCGCACCATACGTCTGCGTATTGACGCCCGCACACAAGCTCGCCACCATCGCGTCATGCAAACCCTGTCTCTTAGCGGCCACGCCGGACTGCGTCTGGCAGCCAGCGTCGGCGGTCCCGAGCACGCCATGCCAGTCATCCTGCTGCATGGCGGCGGGCAGACCCGGCATGCTTGGCGACACGCGGCGCGTGACCTGGTGCTGGCCGGACGACGGGTCATCAGCCTTGATCTGCGCGGACACGGCGACAGCGCCTGGAGTGAAGACAGCGACTACAGCTTCGATGCCTTCGCGGGCGATGTGCGTGCCGTCATTGGGCACTGTCCTCAGCCACCTGCGCTGGTCGGGGCTTCACTCGGTGGACTCAGTGCGATGCTAGCCGCTGGCGAAGCGCCATTTCCTGAACTGCGTGCGCTGGTGCTGGTGGACGTGGTACCCAAACTGGAACGTGAGGGCGTCATGCAAATCGTTCAGTTCATGCTGGCGCACAGCGATGGCTTTGGCACGCTCGACGAAGCCGCTGAAGCCGTGGCGGCGTATCTGCCCGGTCGCAAACGCGCTGGCTCCAGTGAGGGTTTGCGCAAGAACCTGCGTCTGCATCCCGATGGCCGTCTGCGCTGGCACTGGGACCCACGCTTCCTGCTGGGCGAGCGGGTGCCTGATCCTGAGCCTGCCTACGCGCGCCTCTGCGCAGCGGCCGCGCAGATTCACGTACCGACCCTGCTGGTGCGCGGCGGGCGCAGCGATCTGGTCAGTGAGGATGGCGTACAGGATTTCCTGCAGCGCATCCCCAATGCCGAGTGCATTGATGTGCGCGAAGCCGGACACATGGTGGCCGGCGATGACAACGATGCTTTCAATCGTGCGGTCGAGGACTTCCTCGCACGCCTTTTCTGATCCTTTTTCGGAGATTTTTCATGGCCATTCCTGCCCTACTGCAAGGTCGTCTGCGTCTGCCACTGGTGGGCTCGCCGATGTTTCTGGTCTCGCGTCCCGAACTGGTCGCGGCGCAATGCAAGGCCGGTGTGATTGGCAGCTTTCCTTCGCTGAATGCGCGCCCTTTGGCGCAACTGGACGAATGGCTGCACCAACTCAAGGCGGATCTGAGCACGGCACAACAAGCCCAACCTGAGGCCCCGATTGCCCCCTTCGCGGTCAATCTGATCGTGCATGCCAGTAACAATCGACTGGCCGATGACATCAAGCTGGTGGTCGAACATCAGGTGCCGGTGATCATCACCAGCCTGTCGCCCCCGAAGGAAGTCGTACAGGCCGTGCACAGCTACGGTGGCGTGGTGTTCCACGACGTGATCAGTCGGCGTCACGCAGAAAAGGCCGCCGAACAGGGTGTCGATGGCTTGATCGCCGTCTGTGTCGGCGCGGGTGGCCATGCGGGCGCGCTCAGTCCGTTTGCGCTGCTGCGCGAGATTCGCGCGTTCTACACCGGCACCATTTTGCTCTCCGGCGCGATGGCCAGCGGTGCCGACGTGTTTGCCGCACAGGCGCTGGGCGCTGATCTTGCCTATCTCGGCACACGCTTCATCGCCACCACGGAGGCGCATGCCGTGCCCGACTACAAGCAGATGCTGGTCGATTGCCGAGCCGAAGACATCGTCTACAGCTCACTTTTCACCGGCGTCAAAGGCAACTACCTGAAACCAAGCATTGCCCGGGCAGGCATGGATCCCGACCACCTGCCCGAAGCGGACAAAACCAAGATGGATTTCGGCTCCGGTGGCAACACCGACGCCAAAGCATGGAAAGACATCTGGGGCGCCGGTCAGGGTGTCGGCGGGATCCACGACATCCCCAGCGTGCAACAGTTGATCGAGCGCATGGTGGACGAATACCAGGCGGCGGCGAAGCGGATGGAAGCCATTCGGTTCACGTAAGAATCGGAACACTGCCAGCGCATTGGGTGCCGATCGGCGGCTCGAACGCCTCGCGGCGCTCGCAGATAAAATGCCTGCGCCGAAACACCGCTGAGAGCGTGCTTACCTTGCTGCGCTGACCGCGCAAGCACGACATCGTTGTCGCGCAAGCTTCCGGGGGTTCGGCGCCCAACCGACAATCGACCGTTTGCGCACATCTTGCCTCGCATGGATTGCCGCGCACTGACCTTACACTGCGCGCATGCGCTACCACTTTGCTGGATTCGAACTCGATACCGAGCAGGGCCGCTTGATCGGCCCTGAGGGGCCTGTCAGCCTGCGTCCGAAGGCCTATGCCCTGCTGTTGTTTCTGCTCCAGCGCGCGCCTGCATTGACAGCGCAGGACGACATCATCGATGCGGTGTGGGGTCATTCGGCGCTGTCGCGCAATGTCCTGCCACAGACGATCCGCGATCTGCGCATTGCGTTGGGCGATAGCGCGCAGCCCTCGCGATTCATCGAAACCCGCCATCGACGAGGCTATCGATGGATCGCCGAAACACAACAGCGCGATGATGACCTGCCTGCCGGCACGGCCGAGTCGCGCCCGGCACAGGCGGTGCTCGTCACCGAAGCGTCTGGCGGTGTGCCACAGGCTGCGATCACTACCACAGGCGGCAGGGCTCGCTGGATTGGTTTGGCGCTCGGACTGCTGGTGGTCGCGGGGCTATGGTTGGGTTTGCGCGAGCGCTTCACTGCCGCGCCTGATGGCCCAGCGCCATTGCAGTGGGTGTGGCTCAGCGAGGGCAATGGGTCTGCGGAAGCGCTGGGTATGTTGCCGCTGATCGAACATGTCCTGCGCTGGGAAACCGATCTGCGCAATGACGATCGGGAGGCGACGCTACCGCTGCTTCGCATGCACCTTAGTGGCAGCGCCCTGCACTGGCGTCTGTATCGCACACCCTCGCATCGGGCCAGTCACGAGGGCGAACTGAGGCCATCGCACTGCTGGCAGGACCTTGATCATCTGTTGGTTGCAGTGCAGTCGATCACCGATCGCCGCGAGGTCGGACTGCACGCCCTCTGGCCAACGCAAGAGG
Source organism: Lysobacterales bacterium (assembly GCA_016718605.1). Lineage (GTDB taxonomy): Bacteria > Pseudomonadota > Gammaproteobacteria > Xanthomonadales > Xanthomonadaceae > Aquimonas. The sequence goes on from JADKCY010000002.1 coordinate 1,459,725, forward strand.
CAGAGCGGACGCTGTGGCAAACGGCGGTGTCGGCGGAAGCGGACGAGCGATTCAGCGACGCACGCGACGCTTGGCAGGCATTGCTGCGCACACATCCCGGCAACCCCATGGTGCGCTTCTCGTTGCGTCAACTATTGATGCGTCAGGGCGACTGGTCCGCAATGGCACTGCCTGCGCCCGAGGGACACGACAGCTCGGAACTCGGTGAGCGCGTGGCCGCATTCGAGCGCTTCCTGAGTTTGATTCAGCAAGGTCAACCGATTGGACCGGATGACCCCTTGGCACATTGGCTGCGGCGTGCACCGCAGGACGCCGAGGCGGCATTGCTGCGGCTATCCACTGCCGTTGCCCGTGGCGAACATCGACTGGCGAAGTCGCTGTTGAACGGCTTGTCGACCGAACTGCGACGGCAGCCTGCCGCAATCCTCGCGCACTTGCGCATCGATCCGATGGATGCCGGTACGCACGCCACGCGACGCGCCGCACTGGCGGCGCTCATTGCCCGCATGTCACCAGCGACCGCGCATCAGTGGCGTATCCAACTGGCGGACGATCTGCGTCGACAGGGTGCGCTGGATAGCCTGCGCGAATGGCTGGATCCGCTGCTGGACACGCGCCTCGACACGCGTTTGCTCAGCCTGCGCAGCGTCGCCTTGGGCGTTGGCCAAAGCGAACCGGTGGGCGGCTACCCGGGGCTGATTGCACAGGCCAAAGCGCAGGGTGCGTGGCGGATCATGCATCAGGCCAGCTATGAGTACAGCTTGGTTCTCAGCCGCCGCGGTGATCCCACGTCAGCGCGTGCGGTGCTCGATCGGGCCCTGCCGTTGGCAATCCAGCAAGCTGATCCGCGCTCAATCAGCGATTTGCAACTTGCTCTGGGCGCATTGCTGGCCATGCTGGGCGATGCGGACGGCAGTCAGGATGCCTTGCAGACGGCCTTGGTGCATGCCGAGCAAACCGCCGACCGTGCGCGCATTGCCTCGGTCCTGACCAGCCTTGGCATGCGCCTCGCGCTGCAATCGCGGTATGACGAAGCCGAGGCCAAGATTCTGCAGGCACGACAGTTGTTCGCCGACAGTGGCGATCGTCGCGGTGAATTGGTCAACCTCACTAATCTGGGAGGGATTGAATCGCGCCGAGGCCGACTGGCTCGGGCCAAGGAGCTGTACCGGGAGGCGGTCAGTATCGCCGAGGAAGTGACCGATCGGGCCGAACTGGGTCGAGCGCAGTACAACCAAGCCATCATTGAACAGCGCCTCGACGATCACGCCACGGCACTGCACCTGATGTTGCAGGCCAATGCGCACTTCATGCAGGCGCAAGCCCATGTGTGGGCCAGCCGGGCGACGGTACAGGCTGCCGAATTGTTGATTGCCGCGGGCGACCTCAGTCGCGCGCACAGTGAGCTCGAACGCCTGCAGCCGTATCGGGACCGATTGGCAAGCCATGACGACGCGCGAATTTCGCTGGCGTGGGCACGCTGGCATGAGGTGCGCGGCGACAGTGCGGCCTGCGACGCGCAATTGCTGGCGGCCGAACAGGGCTTTGCGGCGGCGGGGCAACAGGACTGGTTGCACCTCGTCAGCGTTCGCCAGACACGCTCGCTGGGTCGCCAGCCCGCGCAACGCGAGCAGGCATTGGCGAGGGTCCGTGTGGTTCGGCGCGAGTTGCAACGTAGCGGGCAACAGGATCGGCGTGATCTGGTGCGTGCCGGTCTGACGGAAGTTGAACTCCTGATTGCCAGTGCGGATCTGCCGGCAGCGCGTCAGGTGCTGCGCGATCTCGACGCGGCCTTGACCGACCTGCACGCCCCCGAGTTGGCATTACAAGCCGACATGCTGGACGCGTGGCTGGGTGACGATGCGGTTCACCTGAGCGTGCTCGCGGTGCGCGCCGAACAGCGTGGTTACGCCCTCGCCGCGCAATGGGCAAAACGCCAGAGTGGCGAGCGCGACACGCCGCCGGAGCCGGAGGATGTGGATGCGGGCGCATTGGCAGCCCAGCCCAGTAGCGCGTTCTGAGCAACGGCTGGTCCAGTGGGCCTAGTTGACGATCGGCAATTCCTCTACGTATCAATGGTTTGATCAAACGCTGATCATCTGCTGAGAGTGCTCATAACCCTTGTGCCGTGGCAGTTGGTGGAATCTTGCTGGCCTATCGAGATCGCCAAGGAGCCACAATGATCATGCCCATCCGAGCACTGCGGTGGTGCGCCTCGCTCATCGCCATTTGCGCTTTTCTGCCGGGGCCTGAGAGGGCACATGCAGGAGCCCTGCCCAGCTTCACCTTGTTGAACACAACCTTCGAAGGTCAGTCCCTGGGGCCCATTGGCACCGGTGGACCCGGGCAGCCGGTCAGTGTCTCCAGCGTGATTACGGCCACCGTCGTGGAACAGACCTTCCCTGCCCTTCGCGGCATCAACCGCGCGCTGGAAATCGGTCACGACGCCTCATCCGTTGCCGGCTTTGCCGTGTTCGAGTTTCCGGGCGACGCCGAACCCGGTGACGGCAATGTGGTGGTGGAAGCGGCCATCTTTCAGCCCTTCGGCGCCCGATTCCTGCTCTATGTCCGCGAAAATGGCGGCGCCGCCGCAAACTGGGGCTCGCTGACGATCTCCGAAGTAGGCAATCTGGTTTGGAATGACGCCAGCACGGCGTCGACGAGCCTCGGTAGTTACGCCGACGGAGAGACGCTGGACTTGGCGCTGAACTTTGATCTCGACGCCCGAACCGTCGAAATAATCGTCGATGGGGTCATCGTGCGCCCGGCGAGTCCGACATACAGCGGCGCGTTGGGCGTTGGCGCGGTGTATCTGGGCGTGGATCGCACCACCACCGGCCCCACCTATGTTGACAACCTGCGGGTGACCTACTTCCCGCCCGTCGACCTGTTTGCCGACGGTTTTGAAACCCCCGCCCCCTGACCCAGACGCAACGTCTGTGGTGCCAAACTGGCGCCACAGACCGCAGCTTGACCTAGTCGACATCCGGCAGACGCTTGCTGGACAGGATCACGCCATCCTCGTCGGCATACACGTAGTCGCCAGGCACAATGTCTACGCCGCCAATGCGGATCGCTATATCGCGCAGACCTTGACCGCTCTTGTCGGTCTTGCGCGGGCAGGTGCCCATCGCCTTGATACCCAGATCGAGTTCCGCCAACGCCGCAGAATCGCGTACACAACCGAAGATCAGGATGCCGTCCCAGTCGTTCTTTTCGGCCAGCGCGCCCAACTCGTCGCCCAACATCGCGCGCTTCATCGAGCCGCCCGCGTCGACCACCAGCACGCGGCCTTGGCCTGCTTCGCTCAATGCTTCGCGCACTTTGCCGTTGTCTTCGTAAGCGCGAATGGTGTGGACGGGGCCACAAAACGCGAGGCGACCGCCGAAGTCCGACAGCGGCTCTTCGAGCACACGCACGGCGTCGCCATGGGTGTCGCACAGATCAGTGGTTTTCCAGTCCATCACATCACTCCCATTCAAAGTACACAGGATAGCCCGGTGTGGTTCACGCTGCGCCGCGACGCTCCGCCACGATGGCGTCGTAGGCCGCATTGACCGCGCGCGCGCGCGCCTCGGCCTTGGCTCTGGTTGCCGCATCGGCGCGTGCGAAGCGGTCGGGATGCACCTTCGACATCGCCTTGCGCCAGGCGCGGTCAATGTCCGCCATGCTGGCATGCCGCGAAACACCGAGCAGGCGGTACGGATCGCTGGAATCCGGCGTTTTGCGGGCGCTTGGCGTCGGTCTGCCCTGCGAACTGTGGAACCAGCCCGCATCAATCGCCCAGCCCAATAGAAAGCCGATCACGCCGCCCGCCGGATGGCGAACCAGCGCCCAGCCGATCAGCATGCCGAGCACGCGTGCTGTTACGTACATTGGCTGGCCGTTGGCTGGGTCAGGTGGGAATGCGCGGGTGTCGCTGTCATAAGCCATCAATGCCGGGCGAAGAACACAGGCCAGGAGCCTGCACGGTAGAAACGATCGAGGCGAAACGTCGGCTGCGCAAGGACAGATTTTCGGCGATTTGCCGGTCCATCGCACGGCTATGGGCCAAGAATCGGCGGAAATAATGGACCACGCAGACGGCTTTGGCGACCGGTCGGCTTCTGCCGCGCAGGCTCCAGGCAGAGCACAACGAACGCGATGGCGTGAGCAAGATCAGCAACGTGCAGCGATATTGGCGCGCAGCCAAGCGGCAAACTCGGTTTCGTCCAATTCCCCGGCGGCAACGGCGAGCATGGCATGCGTTGCGCTGGCTTGATCTGCCGTGAGTCCAAATCCGTTGATGTACAGAAACAGGCCGACAGCCAGAAAGGCAGCACGCTTGTTGCCATCCAGAAACGGGGGATTCTTCGCCAGTCCAACACCGTAGATCGCAGCCAGATCGGCGAGGTCTGGCGCGCCATAGGCTGCAAGATTCAGCGGACGCGCCAATGCGGAATCCAACAAACCTTCATCGCGGATGCCGACCAGACCACCGTGCTCGGCCAAGCTCTCAGCGTGCAGCAACAGCAACGCCTGCTTGTCGACCCAGCGAAATTGACCGCTCATTTGGCCAAGGCATGAAAGGTGTCACGAAAATCACGCATGAATGCACGACCCGCTTCGATCTGTTCGGCAACGTCCGGGTTGTAGGGCGCGAGTTGGTAGCCTTCCGGCGTGTCGGTCATAAAGACCATGTCGCCCTTCTCCAGCTTCATCCGCGCCAACGCGTCCTTGGGCAGGATCACGCCGACCGAGTTACCGATCTGGGTCAGTTTGAGGGCGTAATGCATGACAGGCTCCCGAGCGCGTTATAACAGTCGTTAGACTAACGCTCGATTCGCGCCTGCTCAAGTGCCGGGACAGGCCTGGCCCGCGCCGAAACGCTTTCGCGCTGCGCGGGCCGGCCGGGACTTCAGCGAAACGCCGTCGGCGCGGGCGGCGCAACGATGGGTTTCGGGGTGTCGGTTTCAAGCTGCAGCAACAGCACTTCCACGGCTTTTTCCAGCGAGGGATCGCGACCGGCAGCGATCAGCTCGGGGCGATCGACCACTTCGATATCCGGGGCGACGCCTTCGTTCTCGACCTGCCAGCTACCGTCCTCGGCCGACATGAAGCGGAAGGTGGCGGCCAGAATCATGCCGCCATCGATCAGCGGCGGATTTCCCGAAATGCCGATCAAGCCGCCCCAGGTGCGGGTGCCGATCAGGGTGCCGAGCTTTTCGTGGCGGAAGTAGTACGGCAACGCGTCGCCACCCGAACTGGACAGGCCATTGATCAGCATGGCCTTGGGGCCACGATGAGCGATGCCGGGCGTGGGCTGCGGCTCCAGACCACGACGCTTCCAGTAATTGAGCGGCGTACGGGACAGGAGTTCGATCATGCGGTCCGGGATGAAGCCACCACCGTTGTAACGGTCATCGATGATCAATGCATCTTTATGGGCGAGCGGTGCGAGCCACTGGTTGAGCTCGCGATTGCCTTCCACCGCCGTGTTTGGCAGATGCAGGTAGCCGATCCGGCCACCGGACAAACGATCCACCATGGCGCGACGTTCGGCGACCCAGTTCAGATAACGAAGGTTCTCCTCGCTGGCCAAGGTCTTGACCCGGACCACGCGCGAACCCTGCGCGTTGGCTTTCGCATTGACGCGCAGTTCGACCACGCGCTCTGCCTTGTTTTCCAGCAGGGCATAGACGTTCTGCACAGTGCGTGCATCCACGCCATCGACCGCCAACAGGAACTCACCGGGTTTGACGTTCACGCCAGTCTCGGTCAGCGGCGAACGATTCGCCGCATCCCAGTTTTCGCCCGCAAAGATCCGCTCGATGCGGAAGTAGCCACTGTCGTCACGACTGAACTCCGCGCCCAGCAGGCCACCGGGTTTGCGCGCTTGCGAAGCCGCATTCGGACCGCGCTCGACATACACATGACCCGCATTGGCCTCGCCTGCGATTTCGTGCAGCACGTAGTTGAGATCCTCGCGTGTCACCACGGCGGCGGCCAACGGTGCGTAGCGATCCCGGATCGCATTCCAGCGCTCGATACCGCCGTGCATGCCAGGGTCGTAGAACCAGTCGCGCAGGATGCGCCAGGCGTCCACGTACATCTGGTTCCATTCGACACGGGGATCAATCCGCAGCTCAAGCGAGTCGAGCGCGGCCAACTTGGACTTCGCCGGGTCCTGTCCGGGCTGGGCATCGACCAGTGCCCAATCGCTCATCAGACGCAGCAGCAACTTCTCGCCGTCCGCCGACATCGCATAGCCACGCACACCGGGCGCGACGTCTTCGGCCTTGTCGCCATCCAAAGCAAAGCGCTTCAGGGTCGGTGGTGACTGCATGCCGCTGGTCGCGACGAAGAACACCGCCTCGGCGTTGGCGCTGAGCCCCTGGTAATTGCCGGGCGGCACGTCCAATGCCACAACGCGATCATTGAATCCCGCACTATCGATGCGCAACACCGGTGCCGTTTCTTTGTCCTCTCGCTTGCCGGACTTGTCGTCTTCTTCGCTCGACAGTGCGACCTCATCCGATTTCAACGGCTTCAGCACCGGACCATCAGCGGCCAGTGTCGCGGCGTAGATACGCGTGGCATTGGTGTAGAGGTAGTTGAACTCGAAGGCGCTGAAAGTCAGCCCGCTGTAGTCGCGGTTGGAAAGGAAATACAGATAGCGTCCCTGCGGATCGAAGGCAGGCGAAAACTCGTTGCTGAAATCGGTCGTGAGCTGCTCGGCCTTGCCCGAAGCCATCGACCACAGCCAGATCGACTGCATCTGGGTCTGGTTGGTCTTGCCATAGGCCAGCCAGCGTGAATCCGGCGACCAGGTGTACTCGCTGATGTCCTCGAACGTGCCTTGATCCACCTCGCGGGTCTTGCCCGTCGCCACCTCGACCACCCGCAGACGCACGTTCTTGTCAGCATACGCAAGAAATTTGCCATCCGGTGACCAGACCGGCGGGAAGCGCCAGACGCTGCCATCGGTGGTCAGACGTCGTGGCTCGTCGCTGCCATCCTGGCCACGCAGCCAGATTTCGTATTCGCCCGTGGCATCCGAAAGATAGGCCACTTGGCTACCCTCCGGTGACCAGCTCACGCTGTGCTCGCGCACGCCTGGCGTCTGGCTGAGGTTGCGGACAATGCCCTCTTTAGCCGGCACCGTGAACACGTCACCCCGTGCGCCAAACACCGCCCGCGCCCCGTCCGGCGACAAGCCAAAGGACTCCACGTCCTGCACCACCTTGATGAACTTTGGCAGCGTTTCCGGGGCATCGTCACTGATCCAGACCGGAATTCGCGTGGCGCCCTGCGTCCCAGCGTCATGCCGCCACAACCAACCGCCCTGCTCGAAGACGATGGCATCGGGACCGCCCGAGGTCCACAGCACATCGAAGTCGGTGAAGTCGGTCAAGGCAACCGGCGCGACGGATTCGTTCTCCGCCGTGGCGGGCATCGAATACAGGTTGGCGGTGCCGGTGCGATCCGAGGCAAAGTAGACACGGTCGCCGATCCAAGCCGGATTCTGATCCAGACCTTCAAAGGTGGTCAGCTTGCGCGAGGTGTTGTGCACCAGATCGTAGGTCCAGACATCCGGCGCGCGACCACCGCGATAGCGTTTCCAACCACGCCAATCCGCATCAATGGGCGTGTAAACAAACTGCATGCCATCCGGCGAAAGACTACCGCCACCGGATTCCGACATCGGCAAGGGCTGCTCCATGCCGCCCTCGACCGGCACCAGATAGGGCCGTCCGCTGCGGTCGTCGTAGGGCACGCGATTCATCCGCACCACCACGTGTTTGCCATCCGGCGTGAAATCCAGCACGCGGTAATCGGTACCGCCGCGCACCGGCATCGGGCCGATATCGTTGTAGAACGTGAGCTGCTTGGGCACACCGCCGCTGGCCGGGATCACATACACCTGCCGCGTCCCGCTGTACTCGGCGGAATAGGCGATGAGGCTGCCATCCGGCGAGAACTTCGGGTACAGCTCCTCACCGGGCGCTGAAGTCAATCGAGTCGCACGACCGCCCTCGCGACCCACGATGAACAAATCACCACCGCGCACAAACACCGCATGACTGCGCGAGATATCGGGATAGCGCAGCACGCGCGCTTCGTCCGCGGCCGGTTCGGCGGCGTGGATGAGCGGCGCAGCGCATATCGCCAGCAGTGCCGCAGTGAGCGTGGGAAATTTCATCGGACACTCCAGATCAAGACATCCCGATTGTAGGCTTCGCCGCTCGTCTGTCCCTCTGCCGGAAGTCAGCCTGTGCCTTCCGTCACTTGCGCACCGAACAACGCGGGCCGAACAATCCGACGACGACCAGGCAGGTTTCAGGGGCACCTCTCCGGCGTACTGCCTCATTCATAAGATCGGGAGAACGTCATGCACATCCGTCTATTGCTTGCCAGCTTGATACTGATTGGAACCGTTCACGCGCAAGGCGTGCCTCCGGACGGCTTGAGCGATCCCCTGTTTCCGCCCAGCCAAACGTCACTAGCGGCAGAGGACGAAATCTACCTCGCCTACGAGGATTTCTGCGGCCGCCCCATTCTCGATACCGGCACGCCCTCGCGGCAGTTCATGGAGAATGGCGTCCGCGTCGTTGAACTGGTACTTCTACCCCCTGCCGAGGCCTGTTTCGCACCACCACCACCACCGGTCAAGCGCCTGTATTCCCTCGGCACGCTGCCGAAAGGAAATCACCTGGTGGAGCGCCGTCTGTTGGTCCGCGCTGCCAATGGAACCACCTCGCTGCTACACCAAAGCCAGCACAGCATCACGATCGGTAACACACCGCATCCGGCCATCTCCGGTGCGTGGTACGACGCCGCCAATCCGGGTACTGGGCTGTTTCTCAATTTGCTGCCAGCCAATGCAGCCGACATCACGCAAGAGCCGGTGGTGATCCTCTACTGGGCAACGCTGGATGAGAATCAGCAACCAGTCTGGTTTACCGGTTCCGGACGGTTCAACGACGGCCTTCTGGATATCCAATTGATCAAGGGCGGTGCGAATCCTGTTGCGCAATCCATGCGGTTGTTCTACCGCGGCTGCGGCAGCGCGCATTGGGTCGACCCGCGCTTCCCGACCTTCTTCACCGAACTGACCCAACTGACCGATGTAAGTGGCGTCGCGTCCTGTGATCCCGAGCGCGCCGGCGCTGTGGTGGTAGAGCCCTGAAACGCTTGCGATCACGCGCCGAACGTTTTGCTCGCTCTGGCACTGAATCCCGCTGCTTGCGCCTCGCCTCTTCGCACGATGGCGTGGCTAGGCGGCGACGATCAGCAAGGCCTGTGGCAGTGACAGGCCGGCGAACGGCAGGCTGTCGTCTCGTTTAGTGACGACAGCCACATCGAGCCCGATAGGGGTCCACTGCGCCTCGTCGGTTTTCCGCGCATGGCAATCATTGGGCCATCACCAGCCACTCGCTGGGCGAAGAAGGTCGTGCGGACCGAAGCGGCGGCAGGTTCTTCGCCCCCGACGCCCGTCCATGACAACACGCTCAATTTGCGCATTAAAGGCGCAGACGCACTCGAACAACTCACGCTTCAAGTGCGCGACGCGCTGTTCCAGAGATTCAGCGTTCACCGTGCGTTGACGCTTCCCGCAACCGCCGCCGGAGGGCCAACCCACGACCCGGGTCGACTTGCGCATGCGTGCCGATGACGCACCGCTGCGCTTGATCGATGGCGCGGTCATCGAGTTCGATGCCGATTCGGGCTAGGAATTCGCGCCGCCGTTTGATGCCTCGCTTGGACGCACCCGGATGAGCGTAGCTGTCTGATCGCCTCTTCACGCATTGGTGCGCGCTCCGCGCCCCACGCTTACGGAGCGTCTGCTTCTTTCGATGATCAAACGCCGCAGAGCTCTATCGTCTACTGGTGCAGCGCGCGCAATTCACCTGTTCTTTGTTGACCCGGGCCGGCCCGCGGCGCGACAACCAAAGCAGCCCAGTGATAGGAAACTCACCTAGAGGACGCGAGAGCGTACCAGGCGTTTCATATGAATCCTGGGCTTTTTCTTTGGTTCGTTGCAGAGTGACCGCGTCGTCATCTCACTCCATGCGCGAGATGACTGCGACCTCTCTCACCATCACATCAACGGCGCAAACAACTCCGCCAGATCGTCTTCGCCGAATTTGACCTGTGTGCTGCTGCCACCATCCAGTACAGCGGCCGCCAATTCGGCTTTGCGGGCTTGCATGGCTTGGATCTTTTCTTCGACGGTGCCACTGCACAGCAGTTTGTAGACGAAGACGGGTTTGTCTTGGCCAATGCGGTGGCTGCGGTCGGTGGCCTGATTTTCCACCGCCGGATTCCACCACGGGTCGTAGTGGATGACGGTGTCGGCGGCAGTGAGGTTGAGGCCAACACCACCGGCTTTCAGGCTGATCAGGAAGATCGGCACTTCGCCAGTCTGGAAGCGCTCGACCAGCGGTGCACGCTCTTTGGTTTGACCCGTCAGCATCAACGGCACATGGCCGCGTTGGCGCAGTGCGGCATCGATCAGCCCGAGCATCTCGGCGAATTGCGAGAACACCAGCACGCGACGACCTTCTTCGACGAGGTTGTCGAGCAGGTCGAGCAACAAGTCAAGCTTGGCCGAGCCATCAACCTGGCGCGCGTGTTCGAGCTTTACCAGACGCGGATCGCAGCAAACCTGGCGCAGCTTCAGCAGGGCGTCGAGGACGACGATGCCGCTTTGCGCGAGACCGCGTTCGGCGATGGCCTCGCGTACACGCTCGTGTTGGGCCAGACGCAGGGTTTCGTACAACTCACGTTGCCGTCCCTCGAGCTCGACTTCGCGCAGGATGATGGTCTTCGGCGGCAGATCCAGCAGCACGTCCTGCTTGCGACGGCGCAGCATCAGGGGCGCGATGCGGCGATTGAGACGTTGTTGGCGTTCGCTGTCCTGATGCTTTTCAATCGGGTGGCGATACAAGCGGTTGAACTGGCGCTCGCCGCCCAACACGCCGGGTTCGACCGCGTCCATTTGTGCCCAGAGTTCGCCGAGGTGATTTTCCAGCGGTGTACCGGTCATCGCCAAACGGCGCGGAACGTTCAACTCACGCACTACACGCGCGGCTTGGGTGCGCGCATTTTTGATCGTCTGTGCTTCGTCGAGAATCAGCAGGCCAAATGGTTGCGCGATCAACAAGTCCCGATCACGCGGCAACAAGGGATAGCTGGTGATCACCAGATCGTGTTCGGCCATGCGTTCGAAATGTGCGTCGCGGCCACTGCCATGCAACACCAGAACGCGCAGATCCGGTGCAAAGCGGCGCGCTTCACTGCGCCAGTTCGGCACCAGACTGGTTGGCGCAACCACCAATGCCGGATTCGGCAGTCGTCCGGCCTGCTTTTCGGACAGCACGTGTGCCAGTACTTGCACGGTCTTACCCAGACCCATGTCATCCGCGAGGATGCCACCCAGCTTTGCCGCCGCAAGAAATCCCAACCAGTCCAGACCATCACGCTGATAGGGTCGCAGCTCGGCCTGAAAGCCGCTCGGCGGGTCAACACGCACGCGGCGTTCACGCAGTTGCGCAAGCTGGCGTTGCAAAGGCTCAGCGCCACGCCAGATCAAGCTGGCCTGGGCCAATTCATCGAGCACAGTGGTATGCGCGCGCTTGAATCGAAGTCCCTCTGCGCCCTGCGTGGCGTCCAACCATTCCAGCAAGGGCTCTAGCAACGCTCGCAAGCGCGCCAGCGGCAGACGGATGCGGCGGCTGTCATCCAGCACTGCCAGATAGCTCGCGTTGTCAGCCTCCCGCGGGCCGGGATGGCGCGGAAACTCGGGATCGGCAAGTGCCGCCCGCAACACCGGCATCAGGTCGATGCGCTCACCGTTGATTTCGATACCGAGACTGAGGTTGAACCAATCACCACCGGCATCGGCATCGACTTCGGCCAGCCACTGCTCGGGTGCTTCCAATACCTGGGCGGGATAACGCGGATCGTATTCCAATTCGAATCCGGCGTTCTGCAAGCGCGGGATCAGTGACTGGAACTGTTCGGGATTGGCAATGCCCTGACGCCCACGCGGCAGCACGAAATCGTCCACGCCCAATGCGGCCTCATGCAGCAAGTAATAGTCGAGTGCCTCCTCGCAAGCCTGCAAACCCAATTCGCCGAGGCGTTCGATGGCGCTCAGCTCAGCGGCCCGGTTGCGTTGAACCTCGTACACGTCGCCGTCGACGAAGCGGCGCTCCATGGCCGGTCCCGTGCCGGCAAGTCGCAGACCGGCATAGTCGAACTGCACGCTCGCCACGGCGATGGTTCGGCCACGCACGCGACTGTAGGGCGACATTTCCCTAAGGCGCAGCATTGGCTTCGGCATGCCATCAATCCGTTGCACAGCGCGACGCGGATTGGGCGCTGGCAAGGCCAGTCGGGTCAGCCGTTGCAATCGGGTATCCATTTGCTCGACATGCTCGGGCAACAGCATCGGCGCGCGTGCGACCCATTCGGGCACGCGCGCATCGGATTCCAAGCGACCCCATTCACCCCGCGCCGCGTCGATGTACCAAAGCGTTCCCGCATCGGCGATCAAGGCCGCGGGTGCGTTGTCGACCTCACAGGTGAGCTGCTGACTGCCATCGGCGTGATCGCGCCATTGCAGGCGCAGCTTGCGAGCACTGCCCAAGCGGAGCGCGCTTCCCGAGGCACGCTCGAAGGCCACTGGCCAGGTTTGCGCCAACGTCTCCAATGCGCGTGCTTGATGCGCGCTGACAATCGGCAGAAAGCCGCGATCGCTGGGTGCGGAAGCGGCATGCCGATGGGGTTCGGACGCGCCCAAACCCAGCGCAGCGAGACGCTCGATTTGTTCATCGCTCCAGCCACCCGGCGGGGCAGGACGTGGCCCGCCCGGATGCTGCAAATCAATCGCCAGCGGATGGGCAAAGCCGCCGCGTTTGCCGACCTTGGCCCAGGAGGGCTGCACGCGAAGCCGGCCCGGCGTGCCTTGCTCGTAGCGCAAAATCAACAACGGATAGCGCGGCTCGGCAGCAAGCTCAGCGCCGCGCTCCTGCGGCTTGGGCTCGGTCTGGATACGATCCAGCCAACGGTCCCACGGCGCCATCACGGTTTCCGGTCGGGTGTCGGTTACTGACAGCAATAACGCCGCCGCATGCAGACAGCGTTCCTGACGACACTCACAGACCCAGCGAACCTGCGGCTTGCCCGGCACGGTTTCAACGAAGCTGATGCCGGTTGCTCCCATATGCCGACCAATTGGCAAACGCGCTGCCAACAAGCCACCTTTGCCGTAATCGAAGTAGTTGAAACCCTCCAAGGCACCGACCAAGGGCGCACCGTCGCGCAAGGCCCCGGCATCGAACCATTGCGGCCAGTTCAGGTCGCGCAGACGCTGAATCCACTGTTCGCGCGTCATGCAGTGACCGACGCGGTCAGCACCTCGAGTAGCGCCGCATCGGTTGCGGACAACGGCGCGGCGCAGGCGGGTCGTGCCAGCAGTGCCGCCAGTGCTGGCGGCACTGCCACCGGATGTCCGATGCGCGGCTCCACCACGCTGTCGAACTTGGCGGGATGCGCCGTTGCAACGGCGATCCAATACCGCGTGTCGCCCGCCGCGCGTAGGTCCTCAATCACCGCGAGAGCCGCCGCGGTATGCGGACAGACGACGTGACCCCAGCGTGTTTCGGCCTGCTGCATCACGGCCGTCAGTCGTGCGTCGTCGACCGCCCGGGCGGTGATCGTCTGACGCAGATCATCGATCTCAGGTAGCCAGTGCGTGAGGCGCTCGAGATTGCTCGGCGCACCGACATCCATCGCATTGGCGAGCGTGGCGACGGAGGCCTGCGGCGCGTAGCGGCCACTGGCCAGATAGTCCGGCAATACGCGATTGGCATTGGTAGCCAACTGCACCTCACCGATGGGCAGCCCCAAACGGCGTGCCCAAAGACACGCCAGTGCGTTGCCCAGGTTGCCGGTCGGGATGACGTAGTTGGCCGGTTCGCCAGTGCGAGCGTGGTGGGTCAGCGCACTCTGCGCGTAGTAGCTCATCTGCGGCAGCAAGCGACCGAGACTGATGCTGTTGGCCGACGACAAGGGCACCGCAGCGCGCAGCTCGGGATTGGCGAAGGCCGCTTTGACCATGCGCTGACAGTCGTCAAAACTGCCATCGACGCGGAAGGTGCGGATATTGTCGCCAAAGCACGCCAACTGATGCGCCTGACGCGGCGAGACCCGGCCATCGGGATACAACACCACGACGCGAAACCCGGGGCGCTGATGGAAGGCCGCTGCGACAGCGCCACCGGTATCCCCCGAGGTCGCGACTAGAATGGTCAGCGGCTGACCATCTTCGCGTTGCGGGAGACGGGCAAAACTGGCGGCCAGAAAACGCGCACCGACATCTTTGAATGCGGCGGTCGGTCCGTGGAACAACTCGAGAATTTGGGTTGCCGGATCGCGGGTCTCGACGACGGGCGTGACGAAGTTCAGCGCATCGTCGCAAATCGAGGTCAGGGCATCTTGCAGCGCATCGCCGGCGAAAAACGGCGCGATGATCGCGGCTGCCGTCTGGGCGAGCGTCTGGTTCGCGGCCGGCAGCACAACGAGTTGGGGAAACTGTTCAGGGACAAACAACCCCCCATCAGCGGCCAAGCCGAGACTCAGTGCATCCGACAAGGACAGTGGCGCGCCGCCACCTCGGGTACTGACAAAACGCATCGGGTTGCTCCGTTTCTGGCTGCAGAAGACGTCAATCCAGCAGACGCGCACCCGGCGCATCCAGACTGGACACGAAACTATCGCTGTCCAGACCGTTTTCGGCAAATGCCGCTTGCATGGCCTGCGCAACAACCTGAGCGTGCGCGGTACTCAAACACCAGGCAAATACGCTGGGCCCCGCGCCGGAAATACTCGCGCCCAAGGCGCCAGACGTCAGTGCTGCCGCCTTGACCTCCTGGAATCCAGGCACCAGTGCCGCACGCCGCGGCTCCACTAGGTCATCGCGCAGACAGCGCCGCAGCAGGTCGATATCACCGCGTTGGCAGGCCACCAGAAAACGCGCCAAGTGGCCACTTTGCGCAACGAACTCGGACAGTGAATACGGTGTTGCCAACGCGGCGCGCGCGCGACGGGTCTCCAACACACAGTGGGGATGCACCAGGACCGAGCACAGTCCCGGGGGGGTATTGAGGCGGATCGGCGGGTCTTCGCCCACCGCCAACACCAAACCGCCCAGCAACATCGGCGCGACGTTATCGCCATGCTTGCCGCCGCTGGCAACGGCTTCGCCTTCCAGTGCGAACGGGTACAAACCTTCCGCGCGCAGCGGCTTGTCCAACAGCGCGTTGGCGGCGACCAGCGCGGCCACCGCAGACGCGGCCGAGCCGCCCATGCCGGAACCGAACGCAATGCCTTTGTCGATCTCGACGTCGAAACCGTAATCAAGCCCCAACACATCGATCATTGCCAGCAGCGCTTTGCCTGCCGTGTTGTTTTCCGCATCCAGCGGCAGCGCATGATCGCTGCCACGGATTGCCAGGATGCGCACTCCGGGTGTTTCGGAACGGGTCACGCTGACACTGTCGCCTGCGCCCTCGATGGCCAAGCCAAGAATGTCGAATCCAACCGCCACATTGCCGATGCTGGCCGGTGCGAACGCGCGTGCGCGCTCGCGACTCACAACCGCGCCCCCAAACCCTGTGCCACGCGCAAAAGATCGGCGAATACGCCCGCAGCGGTGACCTCGCGCCCGGCACCCGGTCCCTGCACGATCAGCGGATTGTTGTGATAGCGCGCGGTCGTGAACTGGATGATGTTGTCGGTCGGCTTGAGGTGCGCGAAGGCATGGGTGTTGGGCAGTTCGATCAGACCCACAGTGGCGCGTTCGGCATCCACGCGAGCCACAAAACGCAACACGTTGCCGCGCGATGTGGCCGCCGCGAGGCGCTCAGCCATTGGCGCGTCGAACTCGCCGCAGCGCGCAAGGAAACTGGCTTGGTCCACGCCCTGCAGCGAAGGCGGCACAAGGCCTTGCAGATCGACGTCGCCAAGCTCGATCTCTCGACCCATTTCGCGCGCCAGAATCACCAGCTTGCGGGCGACATCCATGCCGGACAGATCATCGCGCGGGTCCGGTTCGGTGAAGCCGCGCGCGCGCGCATCCAGCACCAGTTCGGAGAACGGCGTACTGCCGTCGAAGGCATTGAACAGGTAGGACAGGGTGCCGGAGAAAATTCCCTCGATGGCACGCACTTCGTCGCCGGTATCGAGCAGGTCGCGCAGCGAGGAAATCACTGGCAGACCGGCACCGACCGTGGCCTCGTAACGCCAATGTCCGTGACGTGCGGCCTCGCGGGTCTTGCGGTATTGCGCCAGCGGTGCCGAACCCGCCTGTTTGTTCGGGGTGACGATGTGGATGCCCTGCGCCAGCCAGTCCGCGTAGTGTGACGCCACGGTCGCACTGGCACTGCAATCGACGATCACCGCATGCGGCAGATGTGGTGCACGGATGTGTTTGGCGAACGCGGTCAGATCCAGCGCATCCTCTGCCGCCTGGTAACTTTGTCGCCAGTTCGGCAAGTCGATGCCACGATCATCCAGCACCTGTTTTTGCGAGCCCGCGATGCCGCGCAGGCGCAGATCAAGGTTGGACTTGCCGAACAGTCGTGGTGCGACCTGAGCCAATTGATCAATGAACTCCGCGCCAACATTGCCCGGCCCAATCACGCCGATGCTCAGCGTCTGCGGTGACAGGTAGAAACCGGCATGCACAGCACGTAGCGCACGCGTGGCGTCCTTGCCGTCGATGGCGACCGAGATGTTGCGCTCGGTGCCGCCCTGGGCGATGGCCCGCACGTTGACTTCGGCGCGCGCCAGCTCGGCGAACATGCGCGAGGCCACACCAGTATGCCCGGCCATGCCGTCGCCGACCGCCGCCAGCACCGAGATGCCTTTGCCGATGTGCACTGCCTGCAACAGACCTGCATCAATTTCGCGGGCAAAGGTGGCGTGCAGCACATGACCGGCGCGTTCGGCGTCGATCGCCTTCACCACACAACAGATCGAATGCTCGGAACTGGCCTGCGCAATCATCACTACCGACACACTCGCCTCGCGCAGTGCGCCAAACACGCGCTCGGCGGTACCGGGCACACCAATCATCCCGGTGCCTTGCACCTCGACCAGCGCGAGGTCATTGGCGATGGTCAGCCCTTTGACGGGGCCACCCGCGGTATCGCGCTCCTTGCTGATCCGCGTACCCAGGCAATCCGGGTTGAAGGTGTTGCGCACGTAGACCGGGATACCCACTTCCAATACCGGCCCCATGGTGCGCGGATGCACCACCTTGGCGCCGAAATAGGCCAGCTCGAAGGCTTCGTCATAGGACATGCTGGGCAGCAACACGGCCTCGGGCACCAACCGTGGGTCGGCCGACAGCACGCCATCGACATCGGTCCAGATGTGCAGTTCCCGTGCATCAAACAGGCGCGCAAAGATGGCCCCGGAATAGTCACTGCCATTGCGTCCCAGCGTGGTGATTCGACCACTGCCATCGCGGGCCACGAACCCGGTCACCACCACATGCTTGGCGGGATGCTGGGCTCGCCAAGTAGCCAGGCGCGCCTGCGAGCCTTCCCAATCGACCACCGCACCGAGCGAGGTGTGGTTGACCACCAGAATTTCGCGGGCATCCAGCCAATCGGCATGCATGCCTTGTTTGCGCATGCGCGCTGCCAGCAATTGCGCAGACCACACTTCACCCAAGCCCTGCACGTAGTCGAGCAGATCGTTGGCCGGATGGCCAAGCAAACTGATCGCCCGCAGCAAGGCGTGCAGGTCATCCCAATCGCGTTCCAGATTGACCAATGCGTCCGCCGCGGCGATTTCCAGCAGCACGTCGGCCGTTGCGCGGTGGCGCTCCGCCAGAGCATCCAGCGCAGCTTCCGCATCGGCGGCTGATCGACTGGCGATGTTCACCAGACCAATCAAAGCATCGGTGACCCCAGACATCGCTGAGACCACGGTAATCTGCAGTCCATCGTCACGAGCGGCCAACAGGTCGGCCACACCACGGATGCGGCTCGCGTCCGCCATGCTGGTACCACCAAATTTGTGCGCAATGACAGGACTGGACACGGATCACCCGGGGGACGTGGAGACAATGGGATTCCGAGTCTAGCAGCGCCTTTTCGCCGATGACGCACTGCGAAAGAACATTTGGTTGCATATCGACCAAGGACGGAGCGATGCGCTGGCAAGGCCGCATTCGTATGTGGCGGGACGCCGCCTGACAAGCCGCTACAATCGCCCGACGACAACGCCAGCAGAGGGATCCATCGTGAGTTCGGAAATCGAGATCAAAGTGCCGGATCTGGGCGCGGACAAGAACGTGCCGGTCATTGAAATGCTGGCCAAGGTCGGCGATGTGGTGAAGAAGGACCAAGGCCTAATCACGCTGGAATCCGACAAAGCAACAATGGAAGTACCCAGTTCCCACGATGGCGAACTGCTGAGCCTGACGGTGACGATTGGCGACAGCGTCAACAGCGGCGATGTGATCGCCCGCCTGCGGGTGAGCAGCAAGGTTTCGGATGCGCCAGCCCCCATTCCCGCCGCGCCTGCGGCCCCGACCGCGCCCGCCACGCCAGCGACGGCGACCGCAGCGACAGCCGCGCCGGGCACTGCACCCGTGGCCGCCGCCGCTTCCGGCAAGGCAGCCGATTTCAACTGCCAGATTGCCGTGCTGGGCTCTGGACCGGGCGGCTACACCGCCGCCTTCCGTGCCGCCGACCTGGGCCAGGACGTGATCCTGATCGAACGCTATGCCGACATCGGCGGCGTCTGCCTCAACGTTGGCTGTATTCCCTCCAAGGCCCTGCTGCACGCTGCCAAGGTGATCGACGAAGCCCGCCACGCCGAAGACTTCGGCGTTAACTTCGGTGCCGCCAAGATCGACCTCGACAAGCTGCGCGGCTACAAGCAGAAAGTCGTGAAGCAGCTCAATGGCGGCCTTGCGGGGATGGCGAAGGCGCGCAAGGTGCGTGTGGTGACCGGCGTCGGACGCTTCATCAGCGCACAGGAAATCGAAGTGCAGACCGCCGAGGGCGCGAAGATCGTGCGTTTCGAAAACGCCATCATCGCCGCCGGTTCGCAGGCGGTGAAACTGCCCGGTCTGCCCTGGGGCGACCCGCGCCTGATGGACTCCACCGACGCACTCGAACTGGCCGAGGTGCCGAAGTCATTGCTGGTGCTGGGCGGCGGCATCATCGGTCTGGAAATGGCCTGCGTGTACGACGCGCTGGGCAGCCAGGTGACCGTGGTCGAACTCTCCGACCAGCTCATGCCAGGTGCCGATCCCGATCTGGTCCGTCCGCTGCAGCAACGCCTCGCCAAGCGTTACGCGGGCATCTATCTGAAGACCAAGGTCACGGCGGTGGAAGCGCAGAAGAAGGGGCTCAAGGTCACGTTTGAGGGCGAGCAAGCGCCCGAGCCCAAACTCTACGACCGTGTACTGGTGGCAGTCGGCCGTAGCCCGAATGGCGGCAAGATCAATGCCGAAGCCGCGGGTGTGCAGGTCAGTGAGCGCGGCTTCATCGCGGTAGACCGGCAGATGCGCACCAATGTGCCGCACATCTTCGCCATCGGCGATCTGGTCGGCCAGCCGATGCTGGCCCACAAAGCCACGCACGAAGGCAAGGTGGCCGCTGAGGTCGCCGCGGGCCACAAGTCCGAATTCGTCGCTCGGGTCATCCCCAGCGTGGCCTACACCGATCCCGAAATCGCCTGGGTCGGCGTCAGCGAGACCGAGGCCAAAGCGAAAGGACTGAAGGTCGGCGTCGGCAAATTCCCGCTCGCCGCCTCCGGCCGCGCCATCGGCATCGGTCGCACCGAAGGCTTCACCAAATTGCTGTTTGACGAAGACAGCCACAAAGTCATCGGCGCCGGTATCGTCGGCCCCAACGCTGGTGACCTGATTGCCGAAGTGGGACTGGCCATCGAAATGGGCGCCGAAGCCGCCGACATCGGCCTCACCATCCACCCCCACCCGACCCTGAGCGAATCCGTCGCCATGGCCGCCGAGGTGTATGAAGGCACGATCACGGATCTGTATTTGCCGAAGAAGTGAGGGTGGCGCGCACGGATTCTGCGCTCGGCTGCGCGCATTTCAGGAGCATCGTTTGTGGCTGATGTCGATTCTGTCGTTCTCATTCCCATGACTGAGGCACAGGTGCAGTGCATCGCTGAGGGCGTCACGCCACAGGACGACGCTCTGACATTTGTCGCTGGTGCGCTTCCTCCAACACATGTCGCGCTTCGCTCCTTGCGTCAATGGTCGACAGGTTGCCCGTCTCACTGGGCTCTGCCATTCCACATCGCAGATGCGTCGGGTCAAAGAGTAGTCGGCGGCTGCACATTCAAGGGCAAGCCAGTTCGCGGCGCGGTTGAAATCGGTTACGGCGTCGCACCCGACTGTCGTGGGCATGGCTACGCAACCAAGGCCATCGAGCGACTGCAGGATTTGGCGACGCGTTCCGGTGAAGTGCGCGAAGTTTTTGCGTTGATTTCTGTCGACAATTTCGCCTCCAAGGCCGTTGTTTCGCGCGCGGGGTTTGCACAAGGTTCAATCGTCACCGACGAGGATGGCGAACGGGTTGAGCGATGGCATTGGCGTTGCGCCATGGGACCCTAACGCGATCCGGGCTTGCTTCCGTCAACAGGCCTGACCAAGGAGAGCCCGATGAAACTCCTCTGCGCCACCAATAGCCTCTCGTTCGCCTACAGCTTGCGTGTCGCTCTGGACGGTGAGGATATCGAGACCTTTCTGTCGGATGCCGACAGTTCGGTGTCGGGAGTTCTCACGCCGATGACCGGCAGTGTCGCCCGTGTGTACGTGCTGCACGAGAAAGATTGGGAGCGTGCACTACACATTTATCGCGATCTATCCGGCGAGACGGCCGCGCCGCCAATGCCCGCAACAACTACCGCCCGCCTACCGGCTGCAGTGGTGGTGATCCTGACCATGTTGACGGTGATCGGTGTGGCCATGCTGTTGCGCTAGAACGACCGACGACACATTCGGTCACGCGTCGTGCGTTCAAGCGATTGCCGCGCTCACCCATCGATATCGCCTCGAGAGCGCTGATTTGCCACAAAAGAAAAGCCCCCGGCGTAAGCCGGGGGCCAAGTAGGGATGCAGCGAGCACGCTGATTATCAGGTGCCGCCTTCAGGCTTATCCGCGACGCCGCAGAACCAGCATCGAGCCGAGCGCCAGCATCGCCAGCAGGATCATGCTGGAGATGCCGTCCAAGGGCACGCGAACCAAGGCCACGCCAGTACCACGCAAGGTGACATCCACCGATCCCACGTTGGAACTGACCGTGATCACCTGCGTGAATGAACCTGCCGCGCCGGGGGAGAAGCGATACAGCACCGTGCAGCTTTGACCCGCATTCAGCACAAACGGGGTCACCCCACAACTGCCGCCTGCGATGGTGGCAAACGGTGCGGTTGCGGCGGTCAGCCCATTGATGGTGATCGGGCTGCCGCCCGAATTGCTGATGGTGAGGATCTGCTGCGCGTTGTTACCTACCGTCAAACCGCCGAAGTTGAGATCGGCACTGAGCACACCGACGACACCGGCTGCCGTGATGGTGTCGGTATCCGTGGCGCTGTTGTTGCCCGCGTTCACCTCGGTTACACCGCCTGCGGTGCTCACCGTGGCGGTATTGGCCAAGCTACCCGCCGCACCCGCCGAAATCGCGCAACTCGCGGTGTAGCTCACCGAACCGCCCAAGGGCAGGTTGACGCTATCGTTGATGCTGCCCGAGCCGTTCGCTGTGCAGGTGCCACCACCGGCACCGACACAGGTCCAGGTGAAGCTGGTGCACGCCGCGGGCGCGGTATCTGCCACCGTACTTCCTGGCGCATTGCTCGGACCAGCGTTGCTGGCAACGATGGTGTAGGTGGTATTGCCACCCGGTGTCACCACGGCCACGCCGTCGGTCTTGGTGATCGACAGGTCCGCTTGTGGGGTCAACGTGTCGGTATCGGTGGCCGAATTATTTCCCGGCACCGGATCGGCGATGCTGCTCGTTACCGTCGCCGTGTTGCTCAGCGTGCCAGTGGCGCCTGCTGCAATGCTGCAGGTGGCGGTGTAAGTCACCGAACCGCCGGCAGGCAAGTTCACCAGATCGTTGAGATTGCCCGAGCCCGCCGCCGTACAGGTGCCACCGCCTGCACCGGCACACGTCCAGGTGCAGCTCAGTGCGGCCGGGAAGGTATCGGCCACCGTGGCACCCGTCACGTCGTCCGCACCGGCATTGCTGGCGGTGATGGTGTAGGTCGTGTTCGCACCCGGTACCGAGGTTGTCGTGCCATTGGTCTTGGTGATCGACAGATCCGCACTCAGCGCACGGCAAGCCGTGACGCTGACGTCGTCGATGGCGAGCCCACCAAACACGACCGTGGTATCGGAGTCGAGGTGAAACAGCAGTTCGGCGTTCGTTCCTGCCAAGCTGTCCACACGCCGCGAGTGTCTGCCCCAGCCGTAGCTTCCACCAATATTGTTTTGCGGATTGCCAGTTCCCGCAGAGGCGCTGATCGGTGTCGGATCCAGCCACTCGTACAAACGCACCGGATTGGCCCCACCCACCTCACGGGCATCGACATACATGTGGTCAAAGTTGGCCGTCTCGACCTGATGGCGCTGCGCCCACGAGATGATGACGGGACCGGTCAAGCCAGCGAGATTGATGTTTGGTGACAGCAAATCCTGATTGCTGGACGCGTTGTAGGTGCTGTCCAGATCCGTTTTCCAGCAGCTGACTCCACTGTTGCAGGTGTTGAACGCCGCAACCGGATTGGCGGTTGTGGTAGCAACCGTGGCGGGCAAGCCGAGCTCCCACTCGTCCTGCGTGCCACTGTGGGTAAACCCTGCGTCGCCACTCTCGAAATCCGTGCTGTAAACGGTCTGCACGACAGTGCCGGGTGGGCAGCTCGGTGGTGGCGGCAACTCGCAAATGCGCAGACTCCAGGAGGTCAAGGTACCGCCATTGGCGCCTGTCGTGTCGTCACGCAGATCCAGTGTCCAAGTGCCGCCCGCATCTTCGCCATCAAAGGCAGCCAGGCGATAGGCACCCGATGTGCTGGCTGTGCCCCCTGTGCTGTTGTTTTCGGGGCGCACCTGAATACCGCGCAAAATGGTGAAAGCGGGCGTGCTACCGGCTTCGTCATCCAGCACCAGATCCATCTGGGTCTGACCGCCGGTGGCCGCCGCACCAATGTCAGTAAACAGCCCATTGTCATTGCCCGCCGGCGAACGCAGATGCGCGTCAATGTCCCCCATCAGGGCATGGTTGAGTGAAATCTGCACGTCAAGATCGGCGATCCGTGGGTTACCAGGGACCGTGATGGTCGAACTCGTTAGACCCGTCCCTGGACCGATCGCCAGCGGTCCATCCGTGCTCGTATAGGTGGTGCAATTGACGCCCTCGGTGGTCGCCGGGTGCACGCTGACGCTCAGGTGATAGGTGGCCGTCGGTCCGCCCACTGCGGCACTTGCTGAATCCACAAAGGCGAAATACGTACCGGCGTCCTTGACGGTGAAGAACATCGCCTCCGACGGGCGATTCGGGACGGGCGAGACATCGCCGGTACCCGCATCATCCACCACCAGAATCTGGTTGCCGGCATCACCGAACAGGCCAAATCCCAGGCGTCCGTTCCAGACCACACCATCGCGCTCTGGATCGAGATCCAACGACAGGAACACCGTGTCTCCGGCATTCAGATTCAGGCTGTACCAATCCTGCTCGGTCGCCAGTGCCGGGTCACGCGCACCGCTGACCCAGCCGTTTGCAGGTAGGGGATTGGCGGTGGCTGGCGTGTCGTTGGCTTCGACCTCCGCAGTGGGGGCACCGCTCTGCAGGCGAAAGTGCAGGTCGTAGGAACGCTCCGACGTTGTTCCGGCAGTGAAGTCGTTGACCTTCAGGTAGTAAGTGCCAGCGGTGGTGATCTGCGCACCGGCAATCGTGGAGGAAAGCGCGGCAAAACTGCCATTGTCATCGTCGAACTCGACGACTGTCGTGCCATCACTGGCGACCACTGTCAGCTGGCTGTCCGTGCTGCTACCGGCCGATCCAGAGGTCATGATCGCTGCGTAAACACGATCGCCCGCGTTTGCGGTGAAGCTGTAGAAATCAACGTCGCCGTTCGGGAACAAGTTGCCGCGAGCCACCAGATTGCTGCCGATCAGTGATGTGGCGCTTCCCGTGGTGCCATTCGGCTCAACCTCGCCCGCATAGCCCTGCCCCAGCGGAACGAATGGCGCTGCCGCTATCGAGCGCGTCGCCGGTGTGCTGGCCCGTTCCGGCACCGCACCTTTGATTTCGCTGTCGAGCTGAATTTCCACAATCTCGACTTGGCTTGCCAGCG
Organism: Lysobacterales bacterium; assembly: GCA_016718605.1. Lineage (GTDB taxonomy): Bacteria > Pseudomonadota > Gammaproteobacteria > Xanthomonadales > Xanthomonadaceae > Aquimonas. The sequence goes on from JADKCY010000002.1 coordinate 1,484,122, forward strand.
ACGCTTGACCTGCATCAGCCATGGCATCCCCACCCACACCCGCAACAAAGCCAACCAGCGCCCAGGCGCCAGCCTTCACTATCGTCTTCATTCAATTTCCCCCTGAAACTGTGATGTGCCGAACGGCAATCCCTGTCCGCACTGTGGCAAGGCTAGGTGTGTGTCAAAAAATTGTCCACAACGTTAGCGCCAAAGATCTGTTCGATAGCAAAACCCGATGCAATGGGCGGTTTTATCATCGATAGCCCCTATCGCGGGGTGACTTTGGCTGCGGTTTTGCCGTGCTTGGCACCCGTGGGAATGACCGGCGACTGCGACCAACCAACGCATGCAACGTTTTGTTATTCAAAGGGTTAGATTGAATTTCACATAAATGACATTCAATCCGCGCAGCCCGCCCACCAGCAGGGATGGCTGAGGCCAAAATCCCGCAATGCCTGCTGTTTGGGAGTGCTGGGCTGGTCGAGGAACTCCACCGCACCCCAGGATCCCCATTTGCTGTAGTCGCCGGAGGCGGTGAAGTTCACGAACAGCTCGCCGCCCTGCGCTTTCCATTGCGACAGGTAAGCGGCATAGGCCTGGCCCATGCGCGGGTCGCGGTTGGCGCTGGTCAATAGGTCGGTGATGGCGTTGTTGTTTTCCACGCCGAAGATGCCGACCAGATGCTGGCCGCCTTCGTAGGCGATCAGTGACAACGAGCGTGTGTTGGCGGCGCTGCGATGACTGGCGATCCAGCCCGCAGTTTCGGCAATCGCACCACCGCTGGGGCCGCCGCTGAGTTGGCCGCCACTGGTGAGCTCGCTGAACAGGTCGTCCAGTGTCCAGCCTTGCACCACACTCTGATACTCGGGCCCACCGATGTAGCCGCCGAAGTAGGGCGCGATGGCGACCGCAGCCAGTCCGTGTCCGGTGCAAGGTCGTCCGGTAGTCCACATCGGGCAGTCCGCAGCCTGCGTCTGGGTGTAGGCGTTGGCGGCCTGGGCGCCTAGTACGCAGACCACCCGATCCGCCTCAGTGCCCCACGTGGCCTTCCACAGATCGCACATCTGCGCGGTGCGCAGGCCATGCCAGTTGAGTCGCCGATCAAAGCCCGAGCCTTGCGCACCAAAGGTCGCCGTACCCTGATCTTCGATGTAATTGCCCTGGCTGAACTGTCCATTCCAGACCTCATTGGAGTACTCGACGTAGACGAGGCGGTCCGCACGCAGCAGGGACTTCACCAACGAAGCGAACTGCGTCATGTAGTCATCCGTCGCACGGTGCGGCATGTTGAACCAGGGATCCGCGTTGACGCGATTGGCCAGATCGACCATCACTTCGATGGGCATTTGCCCTTCTGTCCAACGCACATCGTCGACCTGCGGTCGATCCACGAAGTGCTCGGCACTGGAACCGTTGGTGCCCATCCAGTCCATGAAGCGCAGCACGCGGTTGTGCGCGATCAGCGCCAGAAAGTCCGGATGAAAACGTTGCGCCGGCCCATTGCCCTCATCAAAACCTGGCATCCAGACGTGGATGTTGCGGGGATGATTGCCGGCCGTGATGGCATCGATGCGCATCATCCAGCCGCCGTTGGCGGCGTTCACGTCCAACACATCACGACCAGGCGCGGATAGCGCAAGGTTCTTGGTTGCCGCGAAGTGATAACTGATATCGCCCTGACCCTCGTAAGTGACGACGTAGCGCCCGGACGGGTAGTGGCCGTTGAGATCGCCAAAGAAGAACAGCGTGCCCACCGCGTTGTAGTTTGGCGCGGCACAGCCCGCCTTTGGCGTCATGGATTGCACGTAGCCATTCGCGTCCAGATCCAGACAGGCGGCGTCCTCGGTATCGAAGATCCCGCTTTGGGTGTTCTGCGTGATCCACGTCCGCGACTGCTTCATCGCATCGACGAAGTTGTAGCTGCTGGCGTAGTCGGCCACCCCATCGAGATTATTACCCAGCGATGTGGCGCGATTCGATGTGCCCTCAAAGCCGTTGGAAAAAATGCCTTGCGCGACGGCATCGCCAAGGCTCAGCAACGTGAACAACAGTAGCGAGATCACACGGACGTGGCACGGCATCACGAACTCCAACAGAGGGTCGTTCATCGGGGAACTGCACCATCACAAACCCGATGCATGCCCCATTCCCGCCAGTCACAGTGTGATCGCAGCCTCCCGCATGAACGGTAGCAGCCTTCGCTCAGCCCAGCGCTGCGCCAATGCCAGTTGATCCCCGTGATGGCCACGTAACCAGCCGGCCTCGCGCTGCGCCACCTCCACAGTAAAGGCGCGCTCCGGCGCTTTGGCGTGCACCCCCGCACAGACACTAACATGCGCTTGCAGCAGGTCCATGGGCACCCCCAATTGCAGCCAGCTTGCGGCACCTGCGGCGGCAGAAACCAGGTCCAAGCGTACCTGTTCCCAGCGCAAAACCCGGATGCGCGATGCATCGCGAGTCAGCCAATCAACGATGACCTCGCGTTGCGCCGCCCATTGCAAGGCCGCACCACACAATGGGTCAGGGGGTGCCAAAGCGGCGTCAGGCAAGCGCTCGACAAAACCGGATGCACGCAGCGCGCGATCCGCGAGCACGGGTATTTTCTCCAAGGTTTCGCGGGTCTTTTTCAAATGCGAAAGCAAAAAGTCCTCCAGTGACGACAGCAAGATCACCCCACGGGAAGTTGGAAACACCGACATCACCTGAAGTGCAATATTCAATGCCGCATGCGTCGGCTTGATCAGCACCTTGCCACCGGGTGACCAGGGACGAGACAGCCACGGCAGCAATGTCCGCTGTGCCGCCCGCGTATCGATTCCCGCACGCTGTGCATCCGACCAGCGCCGCAGCAGCAGCGGCTCACGCAACGCCACGCTGTAGGGTGTCAGATGGAGCATCCGAGCCATCAACGTGGAACCGCAAAACGAGGTGTGCCAAAGCCAAACCGGATCGAGCACGCACGGCAACGAAGGTAGTTGGTCGAGCGGCACCACCGTGGCTGCAGCGAAATCTGCGGCTAAACGGCTGTCGATGAAGGCCGACGTTTCGACCAGAGCCGCCGACAGTGGCAAGAAGTGGACGGCGTTGCGCGCCACGTCGAAATCCACCGGAAACCATCCTGCATCGGATGACCCATCCGCGTTTGGTGTCGTTGCCGACGCCATCTCGCTCAAGTCGTCAATCGCTGCAGCGCTTCGGCGTACTTCGCACGTGTCACCTCGATGATGTTGGCGGGCACGTTCGGACCGGGTGCGGTCTTGTTCCAGTCCAGCGTCTCCAGATAGTCACGGACGAACTGCTTGTCATAGCTGGGCGGACTGATTCCCACCTGATATTCGTCGGCAGGCCAGAAGCGCGAGGAATCCGGGGTCAGCATCTCGTCCATCACGATCAGTTTTCCATTGGCATCGAGGCCAAATTCCAGCTTGGTGTCGGCGATCAGGATGCCGCGTTCGGCAGCAAAGCTGGCGGCAAAGCGATAGATCGCCAAGGTCGCTGCGCGCACCGCCTCGGCCAGCTCGCCGCCGAGCAATTCAACACAGCGATCAAAGCCGATGTTCTCGTCGTGATCGCCCACCGCCGCTTTGGTCGAGGGAGTGAAGATTGGTTCGGGTAACTGCTCGGCCTGACGCAAACCCGTCGGGAGCGCGATACCGCAGACCGCCCCGCTGCGCTGGTAGTCCTTCCATCCCGTGCCGATCAGATAGCCGCGTGCAATCGCCTCCACCGGCAGCCCGCGCAGGCGCTGTGCGACAACCGAGCGCTTCTCGTAGAGGGCGAAATCCGCGCTCTCCGGCAACACATCGCGTAAAGGCGTGCGGCTGAGATGATTGGCCTGCACATGCGCCGTCTTTGCAAACCAGAAGTTCGACATCTGGGTCAGAATCTCGCCCTTGCCCGGGATCGGGTCCGGCAACACCACATCAAACGCCGACAGGCGATCCGTTGCCACGATCAGCAATTCGTCGTGCGGCAAGGCATACACATCGCGCACCTTGCCCTGATGGACCAAAGGCAGACCGGACAACTGGGACTGGTGCAGAGTGGTGCTCACGGGCGGTTTACCGGCGAAAGGGGTGCACAGTTTAACGGAGCACTCCGATCAACCGATCGGACATGGGCGATCGCCTGGAGGTAGTCGCGCCGCTGGACCGGCCCGGCGATACTGTTTGCCCACGCGTCGTCCCCTCTCTACAACGCTAGCACTGCACAGGATTCCCGCATGAGTTCCCTGTTTAGCCCCTTCCAGCTCAAAGATGCCCGTCTGCGCAATCGCATCGCGGTGCCGCCCATGTGTCAGTACCAAGCCGTCGATGGTTTTGTCACGGACTGGCATCTGCCGCATTACGCCGGAATGGCGCGCGGCGGCGCAGGGCTGGTCATTGTGGAAGCCACTGCCGTTTCGGCGGACGGCCGTATCTCACCGGGCTGCCTGGGCCTGTGGCGTGACGAGCATCAGACCGGTTTAGCGCAGCTTGCGGCAGCGATCAAGTCCGCCGGTGCCGTGCCCGGTATCCAGATCGGGCACGCCGGGCGCAAGGCCAGCGCGCGTCGCCCGTGGGAAGGTGATGACCACATTGCCGAAGGCGATCCCAGCGGCTGGGCCACGATCTCGCCATCCGCCCTTGCCTTTGGCGGTGGTCTGTCGCGCGTGCCACGCGAGATGACGTTGGACGACATCGCTCGCGTGCAAGGCGATTTTGTCAGCGCTGCACAACGCGCGTTGGCAGCGGGCTTCGAATGGCTGGAACTGCATTTTGCGCATGGTTATCTGGCGCAGAGCTTTCTGTCGGTGCATGCCAACCAGCGCAGCGACGCCTACGGTGGCAGCGCGGACCATCGCGGGCGTTTCCTGCGCGAGTGTCTGGAGGCAGTGCGCAAGGTCTGGCCGGAACGCCTGCCGCTGACCGCGCGCCTCGGTGTCATCGAGTACGACGGTCGCGATGAAGAGACACTGTCCGAAGCCATCACCCTGGTGCGCCAACTGCGCGCCAGTGGACTGGACCTGCTGAATGTCAGCATGGGCTTCTCGACACCGGAAGCCCGTATTCCTTGGGGCCCCGCCCTGCTCGCCCCCGTTGCGCAACGCGTGCGTCGCGAGGCCGAGCTACCGGTTGCGGCCTCCTGGGGCATCGACGCCCCTGAGCTGGCCGAGCGCATGGTGGCCGAAGGCATGATGGACCTCGTGATGGTCGGCCGCGCCCACCTCGCCAATCCGCACTGGCCCTATGCCACCGCGATGGCGCTCGGCGTCACCGACGCGCCTTGGCTGCTGCCTGCTTCCTATGCGCACTGGCTGGCCCGCTATCGCCCGGCGGCGGGCTAGGCGCCTGTTGCTAGGCATCCCCGGCGGCAACTCGCTGCCAACTTACCGGTCTGCGTCGGGCGTGACCGGTTCCGAAACGTGCAGGACGGGCAAGGTCAGCACGGCGTCGTAGTCGCGATCCGGCCCGTCCAGGCTCGCCAGCAACGGCGCGACAACACTGGACTGCACTGGCAACCGTTGCGGGCCGCACGGCTGATCGCGCAGGCATGCCCAGAAACGGGTCTCGCGCCCAGACACGTTCACAGTGCGCGCGCCGATCTCACGCAGATGGGCCGTCATCGGTTGTGGCGGCACATAGCCCTCGGGAACGCTCTGGCGCGTCACGCCGGCAGGCGCGTTCCTGCGCGCGTGGTAGTTGCCCGTCAGCACAATGGTCCGGGTCTGCGGCTGGGCTTCGTGCGCCAAGCGCAGACGTTCGGCCATCCGCGCATTGCGGTCCTGGGCAGGCCCGTGAAACGCCGCATCGTCGAAAGCCACGACATTGATGCGCGCACCCGCGGCGCGGGCCGAGCGCAGAGACTCCAGCAAGGCCAGCATGGCCTCGCTGCGACGACCATCACTACGTTCGCGTGGCGTTTGCCAGAACTCGCCCGCGAGCAAGGCCTGACGATCCGCATCGACACCCGTGCTGCGCAGAAATGCATCCAATCGGGACTGCTCCTGTGCGGGTATCTCCAAACCCACCTGCACCGCTCCGCGATCTGCCCACGTCCGCGCCAGTTCCACCACCAACGCAGGCGTCTCCTGCGTGCCATGCAGCTCTCCGACAATCAGCATTGGCGCCTCGCCCGCCGCGCGGTCCAAGGCAAGCACCGGCGACTCGGGTGCCGCCAGAGTGTCGGCATGTGCGCTCAGGGACAGGCCGCAGGCCAGCAACAAGGTCCACAAAAAACGGCGCATTGGCGACCTCGAACAGAGTGACGATTGGTGTCAGTGGGGTCCAACCTGCGGATTTGCAACACGCCGCTACGCCACCTTGCTGACAGCAACTTGAACCGCCGGAAGTCATGCCATCCACCGGCACATGTCACATCGGTGAAAACGCGGCTTCATAGTGCACTGGTGAGCCGTCCGTTTCGAAGTCACGGTGTCCGGTGTGTCCCCCATTCGCACCGGCGCTGACGCGTACTCCCCACGCGACTTCGTGATTGCCGCTTGGCGCCCGACGGCTCGCCGCCTTCTTTACTCAGGTGATGACGCTGCCATGTGGATCCGCTCGAACTCGCTACTTGCTCTTGCACTTGCGCTCGCCTTGACTGCCTGTGGCGGTGAGGCGCCTGCGGATGCCGCGCCAAAGGCTACCGCGCCTTTGCAATTGGTCGCCGAAGACCTGCTGCTGTTGGACACCCAATCGCTGGCACAAGGTCCGGTCATCTCCGGTTCGCTACAGCCTGAGTTGCGCGCCGATCTGCGCGCCGAGGTTGCTGGCGTGGTGTTGGAGGTGCTCAAGGACAATGGCGATACGGTTGCCAAGGGCGATCTGCTGATTCGCCTCGATCCCACCGCCATTCGCGACAAGCTGTTGTCGGCACAGGAAGCGGACCGTGCGGCCGCAGTGGCGATGGATCAGTCCGAACGCCAACTCGCACGCATGCAGTCGATGGCGGGGCGGGGATTGGTCGCGACGGAGGCACTGGAAAATGCCGAAGCCAAGCGCAATCAGGCGCAATCGGACCTGGCCTCGGCGCGCGCGCGCGTCGTCGAGGCGCGTCAACAACTGGAGAAAACCGAGGTGCGTGCACCTTTCGACGGTGTGGTTGGCGCGCGCTCGGTTTCCGCCGGTGATACCGCGCAGGTCGGCAAGGAGCTGCTGACTGTGCTGGACGTTGCCACCATGCGCTTTGCGGGCAACATCGCGGCCGATCAGGTCGGTCGTGTGAAGCCTGGGGCAGCGGTGAGCTTTCGCGTCAATGGGTATCCAGATCGGCGTTTCGATGGCGAAGTTCAGCGGGTCAACCCGGTCGCGGATGCCGCTACCCGTCAGGTGCAAGTCCTAGTCAATCTGCCCAAGACCGATGTGAGCTGGGTTGCCGGTCTCTATGCCGAAGGCCGGATCGATGTTGCCTCGCGTCTGGCCTTGCTGGTGCCGGAATCGGCGGTCGTCAACGAGGGCGACACGCATAGCGTGTGGCAGGTGCAGGATGGCGTGCTGCATAAGATCAACATCCAACTGGGCGAGCGTGACGAGCGTTTGGGTCGCCACGAAGTTTTGAGTGGCTTGAGTGTGGGCGCGCAGATCCTGCGCCATCCCGTCGGCGCAGTGAAGGAAGGTGTTGCTATCCGGATGGCCAGCGACATCGCCGCCAGCACCACACCCGCCGTGCAGACGGGGAACTGATCGATGTTTTTGTCCGAGTTCAGTATCAAACGCCCCGTGGTGACGGTAGTCATCACCTTGGCCCTGATGGTGTTCGGCTGGTTTGCACTGAAGGATCTGAAAACCAACCAGACGCCGGACGTTCAGCCGCCCGTGCTGCTGGTGAGCATTCCCTATCCTGGCGCCTCGCCGGAAACGGTGGAACGCGAGGTGCTGAATCGCATTGAGGATTCGCTGGCCTCGATCTCCGGCATTCGCGATATCCGCTCCTATGCGCGCGACAGCTTTGCCACCATCGTGGTGATCTTCGAGTTCGACAAGAATTTGATCGAAGCCGCGCAAGAAATTCGCGACGCCATTGCCACGGTACGCGACAAGCTACCGACGGAGATGAAAGAGCCCTACCTGCGCCGGGTCGATCCCAGCGCACAGCCGGTGATGAACATCGCGCTGTCCAGCACGGAAGTGTCAGCGACGGAACTGTCGCGCCTCGCTGAAGACATCATCGCCCGCGAGCTGCGGACGGTTCCGGGCGTGGCGCAGGTCGAGTTGAATGGCGAACAACTGCGCGAAATGACCGTGCTGTTGCGCAGTGCCGCGATGCGCGAAGCCAATGTGTCCGTCGCCGAAGTGCTGAATGCGCTGCGCGCGCAGAATTTGGCCGCACCCGTGGGTCGCGTCGAAAACGGCATGGCGGAACAGTCGATACGTCTACTCGGTCGGCTGCAGGACGTGCAGGATTTCGCGAGCGTCATCGTGAAGACCCAAGGCGATGCGGCGGTGCGCCTTGGGCAGATCGCGCGCATCGAAGACGGTCATGCCGAACAGCGCAGCTATTCGTTGTTGAATGGCGAGCCCTCGGTGGGTGTGCAGGTGACCAAGTCACGCGAGGCGAGCACGGTCAGTGTCACTGATGAGTTGCTGGCGCAAATCGATGCCCTGAAGCCACGCCTTCCGGAAGGCGTCGACGTGAAGATCGTCTTCAATGAAGGCCAGTTCGTGCGTTCGTCATTGAACAACGTCATCGAAGCGCTGACGCTGGGGGCGGGCCTGACCATTCTCACTGTCTACATCTTCCTCAACTCCTGGCGCTCGACGGTCATCACCGCGCTGGCGCTTCCCACTTCAGTGCTGGCCGCCTTCATTGCGGTGTGGGTCAGTGGCTTTACCCTCAACTTCATGACCCTGCTGGGCCTGAGTCTGGCGATTGGCGTCTTGATCGACGACGCCATCGTGGTTCGCGAGAACATTGTCCGTCACATGGAGATGGGCAAGGACGCCATCACCGCCTCCCGCGAGGGCACGGCGGAAATCGGCCTAGCGGTAATGGCAACCACCTTCGCCATCATTGCGGTGTTCATCCCGGTAGCCTTCATGGAGGGCATGCCCGGGCAGTGGTTCAAGCCCTTCGGATTGACCGTGGCCACCTCGGTGCTGGTTTCGCTGTTCATTTCCTTCAGCCTTGATCCGATGCTGTCGGCCTACTGGGGCGACAACCACGGCGCGCAGCCGCACACCTCGCGCATCGGTAAGACCTTGGAACGTTTCAATCGCTGGTTTGATCGTCAGGCTGAAGGCTATTCGCGGGTCATTGATTGGGCGTTGCATCACCGCTTGTCGATGTGGGGCTTGGCGCTGGGCGCCCTGTTTGGCGCATTTGCGATGATCGCCACGCAATCGGTGGGTTCGAGCTTTCTGCCCGAGTCCGACAATGGCGGCATGCAGATCGAAGTCACGGCGCCCGCGGGCTCAAGTCTGGCCTATACCCGCATCAAGGCCGAACAGGCGGCTGCGTTGGCGCGCGAGCTACCCGAGGTGAATTACACCCAGACCACCGTTGGGACTGATGGCAATGTCAGCAAGGCCGAGATCTACATTGATCTGGTCGATCAGGATCAACGCGATCGACGCGCCAAGGACATTGCCGCCGACCTGCGTACCTCGATAAGCCGCCTGATCGGTGCCGAGTTCAATGTCACTGACGACCTCAACAACGGTGGTCAGAAGCCGCTGCAGATCCAGTTCCGCGGCCCGGACAGTCGCAAGCTGACCGAGCTGGTGACTGCGTTCATGCAGCAATTGCGGCAAGTGCCGGGCGCGGTCGACGTCGGTCTATCCACACAGGAAGCCAAGCCCGAACTGCAGGTCAATATCGACCGTGGTCTCGCGTCGAGTCTGGGCATTTCGATGAGCGACGCGGCGACCGCGCTGCGCGTGGCCTTTGCCGGTGTGGAAATCGGCGATTGGGTCGATCCGACCGGCGAGACGCGCAACGTCTCGGTGCGGCTGGCACCGGAGGATCGCGTCGCGGCCGACGATCTGGAAACCCTGCCGATCATCACCACTGGCACCGATGTCGTGCCACTGAAACAGATCGCCAACATCACGCTCGGCAAAGGACCGTCGACCATCGAGCACTTCAATCGCGAGAACACCATCGCGGTCACCGCCAATGTGCAAGGCCGTAGCTTCGGCGAGGTCTATGGCGAGGCGATGGCACTCGCCGGTGCCATGGACTTTCCGCCCGGCTACGATCTGGTGGTCGGCGGCGCGGGTCGCGATCAGGAAGAAGTATTCGGCAGCATCCTGCGCGCCCTCGGTGTGGCGGTGATGTTGATGTATCTGATTCTGGTGGTGCAATTCCACAGCTTCCTGGTACCGGTGGCCATCATGCTGTCCCTGCCGCTGTCACTGATCGGCGTGGTGCTCGCGCTCAAGTTCACCGGCGCGACACTCAATCTGATGAGCCTGATCGGCGTGGTGATGCTGATGGGTCTGGTGGCGAAGAACGCCATCCTGCTGATCGACTTCGCACGCAAGAAGGAAGCCGAAGGCATGGATCGCGAGCAAGCCCTGATCATGGCCGGACGCGAACGCCTGCGCCCCATTCTGATGACTACCTTCGCGCTGGTCGCGGGCATGCTGCCGGTGGCCATCGGTCTGGGTGAAGGCTCGGACTTCTATCGCCCACTCGGCATCGCCATCATCGGTGGCACGATCACCTCGACTGTGCTGACCTTGCTGGTCGTGCCGACCTTCTACGACAGCTTCGAAACCCGCCGCGAGCAGCTGTTCGCCTGGCTGCGCCGCACGTTTGGTTCGTCATCGGCGCAGCCTGAAGGACTCAGTCAGCACTAGGTCATTGAAACGCCACTGACCATCCTGCGGCGGCTCTACTCACCCAGAGCCGCCGCAACTTCCGGGCTCAATCGCTCGGCAAGACGCTGACGACCCGCGTTGTTGTGGTGGTAGAAGTCCCAGAACGCATGGCAGTCGGTCTGGCCTTCGTGGATGAAGTCCCACGTGTGGTCAAGCAGGACAATCTCGCCCGCCTCATGCAGTGGACGCAGGATCGACAAGGCCCAGGCGTGCCGATCCGACGCCAAGACGTCCTGCAGCCACGTGCCATGCATCGGCAGCAAGACGACCACTGGCGGTCGCTCGGTTCCCCAACTGCGCAGGTGATCTTGAACCGTGTCGCGCAGCGTGGCTTCTGCTTCGGTCGGCTGTCCGGCCAGCGCCGCCGCATGGCCCCAGCGCTGCTCAACCGGCACGCGCGGCAGGCCGGCACAGGCCTGCTGCAGGCGCGGTTCGACATCGCTCCGACCTGCCAACGCATCGCAATCGCTGACCCGATGCAGCGGCACGGCGCACAGGTCGCGTTGCTCGTCGACATTGCTCTGCAGTGCCAGCCAGTGATCCTGCTGGCTCCACCAGGCCAGTGCCTTTCGGCGTGGCCCTGGGTGCTGCAGCAGATCGGACACGTCGTCGCGCCAGGCCATCAAGGCAGATGCCACCGCATAGGTTTCCGGTTTGCCGCGCTGCAGGGGAATGAGCTCAGCAACCCGGTTTGTGTCCTGCCAGGTGCGCCACGGAGTGACGATGCCGAGCTCGTAATCGCCATTGAACACGCCGCCAAAGGAACTCACAGACAAACCGACCACCACGCCACGCAACTCGGGGTGCTCGCGCTTCAGCCATTGCTGCTGAAGGATGAGCGTCATCCAGTGCGAACCCGGCATGCTCAGGTTGAGATGGGTCTGACCACGCGCCTGTGCGGCCGCAAACAGAGCCGCATGATCGATGCCATACACCGCACGCGAATCGCCCAGCGTCACGAAGTCGATTTGTTGCACGCGCGGATCGCGCAGTCCTTCCAGCTTGCGCTGGCTGGTGCCCGCGTGGCTGTCAGGTTTGGCGTAAGGCGACCAGAGCTGTGCCCGGAACGCCCATTCCAGCGCCAGCAGGATCAGTACCGGCAAGGCCAGCATCAGCAGCATGCGCAGCGGAAAACGGGACAGGTTCATGCTCAGAACTGAAAGTAGATGAAGGGACTGGATTGCGTCGGCGCAAACCAGATCATCGCCAGCGCGACGCCGGTGATCACCAGCACAAACAAGGGTCCACGGCTGCTCGACACGCGCTCAAGCCAACGACCCCAGGCGCTCAGCGCATGGATCACCCACAGCAGCGCCAACGCGAGCAAACCGTAGGCCACTGATTCTTCCGGTGCAGTCCAGTCACCGGCGAGATCGGCAAAGATCGCCATCGCGCGATCAAAATCTGCTGCGCGGAAGAACACCCATGCCACGCAGACCAGTTGAAAGCTGACCAGCGTGCGCACCAACGACGCGACGCGTCCGCTCTGAAACAAGCCGGGCAAGCGCGTCATCAGCACGCGCTCGACCGCGAGATACGCACCATGTAAACCGCCCCAGATCACGAAGTTCCAGCTCGCACCATGCCAAAGCCCACCCAGCAACATGGTCAGCATCAGATTGATGCGCGTGCGTCCGGCACTGCCGCGATTTCCACCGAGCGAGATGTAGAGATAGTCGCGCAACCAGCGCGACAGGGTCATGTGCCAGCGCCGCCAGAAATCCTGAATGGTCTGCGCGGTATAGGGGTGGTCGAAGTTCTGCGGAAAGCGGAAGCCCATCAACAGCGCGGCACCGATGGCGATGTCGGTGTAGCCGGAAAAATCGAAGTAGATCTGGAAGGCAAAGGCATAGATCGCACGTAGCGTGATCCAGGCATCCGGATTGGCGAGCGTGCCGTCAAATACGGGATCAACCCAAACCGCGAGATTATCGGCGAGTACGACCTTCTTGAGATAACCGAACGCCATCAGACTCAGTCCCCGCTGGATCTGCGCCCAATCCGGTCTCGGCTGGCGATCCAGTTCGCTGAAGAACTCGGTGTCGCGCACGATCGGCCCGGCCACCAACTGCGGCCAGAAGGCGACGAACAGGGCATAGTCGAGCAGACTCTGCCGCGGCGGTGACACCCCGCGATAGACATCCAGCGTGTAGGACAGACTCTGGAAGGTGTAGAAACTGATCCCCACCGGCAACAGCACATCCAGCGCAGTGAACTGCCAATCCATGCCGAGCAGGGTCGCCGCGCCATTCCAGTTGGCGATCAGGAAGTTGGCATATTTGAAAAAGGCCAGCAGACCGAGATTGACCACCAGGCTAAATACGATCAGCCGTCGCGGATTGCGTACACGCGTCAGTCCCAAGCCAATCCGGTAGTCGAGCACGGTCGAAAACAGGATCAGCCCCAAGTACATCCAGTTCCATTGCCCGTAAAACCAATAGCTGCAGGCCAGCAGGCCGACTTTCTGCAAGGTCGGCCATCCACGCAGGCCGTGATACAGCGCCAGCGAGATGATCAGGAAAAGAGCAAAATCAATCGAGTTGAAAAGCATGCGAATAGCCCGCGAGCGGGCGCGCATTGTCAGTCAAAGCCCATCGCTACCGCCACTGCGGGTGAATTGCCGATCCGACAACCAGCACGCGACATCACGCCGCGCGGCCACGCCACCCTATGTACCCAGCAACTGATGGCACTCCTCGGGGCTGAGCGACCACGAGTCGTCGAGCGGGTGGGTGAATTCGCTTCGATCAATCGCCAGCCAGGGACTTTGCGTCGGTGCATCGTGCCAGCGTTGCTGCCATGCACGGCGCAGCGGATGTTGCTCTGGAAGCGCCTGTTCACCAGGCCACCACAGCCAGAGCCGACGCGGAGAATCTTCCTGCAGCGCGTTCCAGCGCGGGTCGTCAGAGGGCAGTTCGGCCGGCAGGTAGTGCCGCTGCCGCAGGACGCCGTTCGGGTCAAAGTCAAGCGCATACATGCCTGCTTGCCACTCCCGCAATGGCCGGGCATCGCGAGTGAAATGCGCACGCTGCGGTCGATCGTCGAGAAACAACTCGGCAGAGGAATCAGGTACCGCACGCCATTGCAGGGCGGGCGACTCAAGATCACAGGAAAGCCGTGGCGCTGCTTGCTGCAGTGCGCCGACGGTGGCATTCAGCACCTGCATCAATTCGCGTTTGTCACACACATCCAGGGGCAATGACGGCGGTGTGGTCGCCGCCACACAGTCCGCCGCCGCATCGACCTCCCGGCCGCGAAACACATCGCGATAGCGCGTCGGCAAATAGCGATCTGCGAGACCGGCTGCCCACACCGAGCGTCCCAGCAGGAAGGGAGCGCTGTGCTCGATGCCCAGCATCTGCAGCAAGGTGGGCGCCAGATCGACTTGGGCGGCGGTCGCGCTGACCGAGGTCGGCAATGACTCCTCACCAATGATGATCAAGGGCAGTCGCCGATCCTCCACCGCAGCGCCAAACAGTTCGCGCATTTCCGGATTCGGGAAGACATGATGGTCGGCGGTGATCACCAACACGGTGTCGGTGAACACGCCATGCTGGCGCAGACGCTCGACCCAGGCGCCGACGAGTTGATCGGTGCAATGCGCGGCCTGCAGGAACTGCGCGTCGGAACCCGCATAGGGGACACACTCGGGATAGCGGAAACCCGGCAGGTGCATGCCCAGCGTCAGCAAACTCAGATTGAAGGGCTGCCCGCTGGCATGCAGGCGTTCCCATTCGCGTTCGGCTTGCGACAGCAGGTCCACATCACTCAAGCCCCAGTTCTGCTCATCCACCGGAAGGCCCTGCGCCTGCCAGTGGCGCAAGCCATACAGCTCGCTGTAGCCATGCGCCTGCAGAAACGCGCCCTTGCCAGCAAATCCCATCTCCGCGCCGCCCAGCCAGACGTTCTGGTAGCCCGCGCGCTGCAACACGTCGCCAAGACAAGTCATGCGCGCAAAGACCTTGTCTCCCGCCGCCATGCTGTCGCTGTCATGCTGGAACGGCAGCAAGGTGCCGCATTGGCTGTTGGCAATGCCTTCGATGGTGATGAAGGCGCTGGCGTGCAGGTCGGTGGCTATTCCGTACTGCTGGTCCAAGGCGCGCAGATTGGGCATCAGATCAGGCCATTGCGGCAGATCGAACAGCGCACGTCCGCCGGATTCGAGGTAAAGCAGGATCAGATTCTTCGGGGCGTCCGACGCGCGCGCTTTCACCTTTTCCTTGGGTAACAGGTCCAGTTGCAGCCAGGACGCCGTCTGCCAGCGCTGCCGCACTTCCGGTGCCAATTCGGTCTGCAGCGGTGTAAACCAGACCTGCGCAGCGCGCAGCAGTTGATATTCAGGAAGACCGCCTCGCGCCAACAGCATCAAGGCAAGACCAGTCACTACCGCCATCATTGCACCGCGCTGCGGACCCACGCGACCCAAGCGCAAGACGCGGAGCGCGACCACCGCCAGCAGGCCGAGACAAACGAACAGGACAGCAATCGCCAGACCGTACTGCGCCAGAGCCAATTGCATTGAACGCCATTCAAGATGCAGGAACACGTCCACCGTGAAGCCCTGGCCACTGAAGTGCACCAGTCCCGCATGCAGCACACGCAGGAAGATCGAGCCGAGCAGAACGCCCGACCACAGCGTTCGCGACAGCCTGCCTTGCGCACGACGCGCCATGACCCAAAGCACCAGCAGCCAGCCGGCCGTGGCAAACAGATTCCACCACTGTCCTTGGCTGTTGTCGCGTTGCCATTCGGCCCATTGCACAGGCGCCCACAGTGCGAGGCCGACCATCAGCCAGAACAGCGCCCACGGAAATCGCGATGACTTTGGGGAAGCGTGGGATCGCATGCGACATCCTGGTGACGCCCGCTAGCGTGGCGGGCTGACCAGGCAACGCAGAACCGCGAAACCTGGCTGACAACCGATGGATGCGCCCTCCCCAGTCAGGCGCGCGAGTCGGACCCGAAACCGGGTCTGCTCAGCACTGTAACAAAAGCATCACTCCGCAGCGCCGACGAACCCCATCTGCCGCCACGCCTCGAAGGCCACCACCGCGACAGCATTGGACAAATTCAGGCTGCGATTGTCCGGTCGCATCGGCAACCGCAAACGCTGCTCGGGCGGAATATCGGCCAGCACCTCAGTTGGCAGACCTCGCGTCTCCGGCCCGAACAAGAAGGCGTCGTCCGCGCGATAGGCCACGCTGTCGTAGCGCGTGGCATTGCGCGTCGACAAGGCAAACAAGCGCCCCGGTGAATGCGCATCAAGATAGTCCCGCAGGCTGTCATGCACCTGCAAACGCGCGAACTCGTGATAGTCGAGACCGGCACGGCGCAGTCGCTTGTCGTCGATCTCGAAGCCCAGTGGCCGGATCAGATGCAGCGCGAAACCGGTGTTGGCGCAAAGACGAATGGCGTTGCCGGTGTTCGGCGGAATCTCGGGTTGGAACAGGACGATGGCAGGCATGGCGGCATTATCGCCTGCGTGCACCAACCACTACGACGGTCGCTGACAAGTTCGCAAGGGCTGCGTGAAGGCATCCGTCCAGTCTTTCGCACTGGCATCCTTTGGCAGCTCGGGGAAGTCGATGCGGACATTCAAGGGACGATTGTCCGCCCCCCTCAGATTGGTCGGACCTTCGAATCGCGTCAGCCATCGATCCGTTTGCCGATAGGTGACTTCGATCTTTGGCAGCCAAAATCCGAACCAGTTGGCGAGCCGGGCTTGCAGGAGAACGTGCCCGGTCGGCGTATCAGCGCTCACTTCGCGTCGTTGCACAGCGAACTCGTAGCTCTCGCCACGACTGGGAATCAGCAACGGAACGCGCTGCGCCTCGCCGTCGATCAAATCACCCCAGCGCGACGCGATCCAGACGTCGAAACCCGCGTCGATCAGGTCGACCGCATCGTTTGGCAGGACGTGCACCCGCGTCGACCCATCGGCCTCAAGTCGAAACGAACTCGCTCGCTGCGTCGTCAGGATCGCCCCTTCGACGGTGCCCTGCCCTTGATCTTGCAGTACGAAATCCGGTGCCAAGGGTGATCGCCGGTAATCCAGCCACTTGCGCGCAAACGGTCGACCATCGGCGCACTCGTAGACCACAAGTCGCTGGCTTAGCGAAGGCGCGTACTGCACCCAATGCCGCTCGCGATAGCGCCATTCGCCGCTGTCGAGATCCGTGGCCTCACCAACATACGTTTGCCAGTGACTGGCCACCGCACCACCCGGCAACGTCCATCCCACCAGCAAGACAAGGCAGGCATAGGCGTGGACCCATGAACGGCGAGAAATGAAGCGTTGCTCAATCATGTCTGAAGCGTGACAGGCGTAACGACAGAGTCGCGTGCAGAGCAGGTCAATCAGGTGTGAAGATGCTGTACGCCGCGCGTACGGTGTGTGCGACACGCTCTGCAACGCGCTTCTGGCAGAGGATCGGATCACGCCGCTTCTCGAGTTTCGATTTTCTTCTGCACCTTGCACAGGCATCAGTTGATGTCACGCGTTTTCACCTACCACGTCTCGTCGGTCTCGCCGCACGATGCTCGAATCAGCCTCGGGCAACGTGTCTCGTTTGGGAAACTGCGCACGACCCGAGTGCGGCATTTGATCGCCTCGCTCAGTCGCTCCCCCTTGGCCTGCAGTACTCATCGCTGCTGACGTCAAACAGCGGATGGTGCCGCAGGCCAGCGAAGGGTTTGACGCGGTCGTTTCGCGGCTGCATACCGCATACGCTCTACCTGCCGCATGACGCCCATGGTAGGCAGCGTGTCGGCACCATCGGCCAGGTAATGGGCGGCCAATTGCGGATTCGCAAATCGGGGAGAGTGTTCTCCGCGAAAGCGCCTTCGCTCGTCCATTCGCGTACCCTCATAACTACTCAGATTCAGCCTCACTCAAATCCGTTTTTGAACACCTTGATGCTCTGCCCGAAGTAGAGATAGAAGGCGCCATTGTTGACGCCTGGACTGATATCCAGTGCAGGCTCACCCGCCGCGACATCGAATAGGGAATCGCTATTAAAACGGCCGATTGCCACGCTGTTGCCGAACAAGGCATCGGTCTGGGTGCCTTCCAGCACTAGGCTGGGGCTGGAAGAGAATCCATTCGGCGCACTGAAATACAGCTTGACCTCACCCGTTCTCAACCCGAACCCGTTATAGGATCTCGGTGCACCCACCACGATCTCCTCCCTGCCATCATCATTGATGTCGGGCAGAGTCGCCACGCTGCGACCGAAGTCTTCCACCATGTCCGTTCCAAAGAGCGTGACATCGACCAGTGTGTCGAAGCTGCCGGTGTTGCCGAACCAGACTTGCACCATGCCCGCTTCGGTTGTGGCGGCAGAACTCAGCGGCGCACCGGAAAGCACGTCACCAATGCCGTCACCATTGAAGTCGCCGACCGCAACCGAGGCACCGCCCGTAGCGCCAACCTGTCCAGAGCGCAGAATGGCATCCGGGGTGGTGTCGATCGTCACAACGCCACCGAAATAAACCACGGCAGCGCCTTCATTGATGAAATTGGCACTCGACTCGTAGCCTGTGCTGCCAACGATCACATCGTTGATGGCATCGCCATTGACGTCGCCACTGGCCAGCGCATTGCCGCTGTTCACCGACAAGTCGTTGATCGCCAACACGGCATCGGCGGTCGTATTGAAGTTCGAAGCGCCGTAGTAGATGAAGGCTCCACCCTGATCTGGACGGCCACCCGGGTTGTAGCGCGGTACGCCCACCGCCAGGTCATCGATACCATCGTTGTTGACATCGCCCACACCGCGCACTGCAGCGCCCATATTGGCCGACGAAGCCGGACCCTGGATCGTGGCATCGGCCGTTGCATCAAAGGTGCCGACACCGCCGAAGTACACGTAGGCCGCGCCGGAGTTGGTGCCCGCGGTGCCATCGAACCCTGGTGCACCAATCACCACATCGTCGAAGCCATCCAGGTTCACATCGCCCGCGCCGCCGACCCCGGCGCCAAAGCCGGCGCCCGCCTGATTGACGCTCAGAAATGTGGAAGTGGTGAAGTCGGGGCCCAGGTAGACAAATGCGGCACCGTTGTCGGTAAGCCCGTTGCTGTCAAAGCGGTAGGCGCCAACGACGAGATCGTCGACGCCATCGTTGTTGACATCGCCCGCGTTGGCGATGCGGGTTCCAAACTCGGCGCCGCTCTGCCCACTGGTGCGCACGATGTCAGCGGTGCGCTGCAGGAGCGGGTCGATAGTGATCGGATAGCGTGCGTCGGTATCGTCGACACGAATCACGACGCGATGGGCGTCGGCGAGGACCATCTGTGTCGGCAATAGCCTGCCAGCGGCATCCCATGCCCTCAGTTTGCTGTAGCGCAGTGTGTCCTCAGCACCGCCAAACTCGATCAGATCGGCGTGCATCCATTGTGCTGGGCGATCGCTCTGCAGATGAAACTCCAGTGCGCCGCGACCGGGTGGCGCCTGGGCCAGATCAAAACCATGTTCGAGTCCCTCCGGGGTATTGATGTACCACTCGGTCAGCGTGTTGCTGCGCCGTTCGACACGCACCTCATTGGCGACGAGGACGCCCAGGTCGGCAGACTGCAAATGATCAGCGCGTCCCCATTGCACAAGGCTCAGTCGAAGCAATGACTGCGCCGACGAGTCGCGCTCGACCAGTTCGATCCCGTCGTCACGGAACCGCGTGCGAAAACCCTGCGCCCGATTCGGCGCCTGCAGTTCGTGCGCATGAACGCTGGCGTGATACTCGCGCGCAGCGATCGACTCCAGCACGTGAGCGGGCAGCGCCTTGACCGCGGCATACGACGTGGCCAAGGGGAATCCGAGGAATAAGAGGCAGAGGGCGCCGTGGCGAAGCATGGACAAGACGGTCATCGTGGTTCCCAGCAGTGATCGGAAGCGTTGCATGTAGCGACACGCAAAGTGTCCGATCCGCGCTGCTGGCTGTCGTCCCATAAACATAGGATGGACGCTTACCGGTTGAGGCCATTCGCCACTGGGGCCAGATTCGCGCAGGCACTCGTCAGGAGGGCTTTTTGATTCCGAGGGCAGCGAACAGTTCGCGTTGCTGAGGGGTGGTCTTGCCGATGCCGGTGAGGCGCATTTTGCCGATGTATACGCGATGGGTTTGCCGCGGGTGCAAGAATTCAAACGGGGTCTTCAGGCTGTCGGCGTTGCCGTTTTCTTTCAGGTGCATTCGCATGACGCGGCAGAGGAAAAGCGCAAGGAAGCAGATCAACGTATGCGCACGGATGCGCTCTGAAAAGCGGTGGAAGACCGCTGGGATGTCGAGGTCGCTCTTGCGTACGCGAAAGCCGGGGCGGTATCGGCGAGGCGCTCGCAGCGACTGACGATCCGTCCGGCGCTGAAGTTGCTGACGCTGGACAGCAGCGCCAATTCGCCAATGATCGTGGGTGATGCTGTCGGGCATGCGGCCAATGGATACGGTCTGCAGCCATCGCGGGCAGGCACGAACGTGTTGGAGCCCACTTCGGAGATCGGGTGCGCCGCTCGCCCAGCGCCAACTCAACGGTCATGCGTCGCATGAAACCGGACGCAATTGCGCCCAACGGCTTTGGCCTGGTACATCGCCGCATCGGCCTGCATGAATATCTCTTCTTGCGAGACCGTTTCGCCCGAGAACAACACCACGCCAATACTGGCGGTGCAGTGATGTTCAATGTTCAAGCTGTCGCCGTTTCGATCCGTGAGCGCAAGCAAGTACGGTTCTGACAGGCAAACCCGAATTTTCTCGGCAATGGCACCGGCGCGCCATTGTGCGGCGGCGCGGTCGCCTTCAAGCTCGCGAAACATCACCACAAACTCGTCGCCGCCCATGCGCGCCACCGTGTCCATGCCTCGCACACTGGCGCAAAGACGGCCGGCAACCTCGATAAGCAACAGATCGCCCGCCGAATGGCCGTGCGTGTCATTGAGCGCCTTGAAATTATCGAGGTCCAGAAACAGCACGGCGCCGCAAAGTCCACTGCGCTTGCCGGCGGCCATGGCCTGATTCAGACGATCGGTCAGCAGACGGCGATTGGGCAACTTGGTCAGTGGGTCATAAAAAGCCAACTGGCGCACCTGATCTTCCATCTCCCGACGCTTGGTGGTCTCTCGCGTGATGCCATGGAAACCCACCAGCTTGCCATTGGCGTCGTATTCGGGCCGCGAAAGCACTTCCGCCCACAACAAGCGGCCGTCTTTGCAACGGTGCTGTACCTCAAAGGTGACAAAACCTTTTCGGGTACCGTCAGGTTCGATCGTGGGTTGGCGCGCCATGAGCTTTTTCACCAAGGCAACGCCGTCCTCGGTGAACATCTCAAACACATGGTGGCCAACAACCTCCTCGGCGGCAAAGCCGCGCAGCCGCTGATCTGAGGGGCTGACGTAAGTCATGAAGAGGTCAGCATCTGCTTTCCAGAGCACATCCACGGTGTCTTCCGTCAACAGTTTGTAGAGATTCTGGCTTTGGTTGAGCTGCTGCGTTTGCTGTTGCACCTGCTCCTTGAGGGCCCTGTTGAGTTCTTGCAGCTTGGCCAGCGGATAAATTTCACCATCGTTGGCTTGCCGGTAAGGCACCGAGATGCCGCTGTGCGCGATTTTCCAGCGCTCACCTTCAAGTCGGAAAATCAACACCAAGCGTGCCACCTCCCGCGACAAGACTTCTTCAGGCATCGGCAGGTGAATATGAAAAAACGCGGTGGTCACCACCACATCCGCGCTCAGATCCTGCAGACAGACATCGACCATCTCAATGCCGATTCGCTCTGTCACTTGCGCGAAATCCTGTCGTGTAATCGCCATCCATGCGTGGCGATCTTTCACTAAGACATCGCTGCTGCCCGCATAACCACTGAAGTTGTCACTGAAGCGTTCGGTCAACTGATCGTCACGCGCGGCGTACATTTCAAGGTATTCAGCCAACAAGTGTCGGATCACGGCATGACGATCTGGTTGCATTCGGTTCGCCCAAGCCTTTCGTGCAAATCGCACTCATTTGATCCATTTTGACCGGATTTTCGCCCCTTGCTGGTGAGCGCTGGCACGTCACGAGCTTGGCGTGGATGGCGCTGGGTTCATCCAAGCTGGCGACGATCCGCACCCAGCCACGATAGTCCACGCAGCTGCTCACATGGGTGTTGACCCGATCGCCTGGAACGATTGGGTGTAACCGAGGGCTGGCCCGCACGGTGGGGGCAAAATGCTGGCGGATAACACGCTTGAGGCGTTACGCATTCGATCATCGAGCGGCGGCGCTCGTCAGGGGCTCGCTCGTCCGCGCTTGATCCGCGCGATCCCGCATCGGTCACAGCCGGCTTGTCGCGTTTCGACGACGGCGATTTCGCGGGAATTCGGCGGGAACACGATCTCCATCCGGTGATCCCTGAGGGTGTCCTTCACCGTACGTGGGCGAGTTCCCCATAAAAGGCTCCGCCCATGCGTCCGAGTATCTTGACTTGCTTGCTCTGCACCCTGTTTGCCAGCGTCGTGCATGCCGATGGCGCCGACGGCACGATCGACGGCACCTACGGCAGCGTGTTCGGGCGTGCCGTTGTCAGCGATTTTCCCGACGCACCGGAACCTGGTCCGTACCTGGGAGCGATGGCCGTTTCAGACTCCGGGCGCACCTGGCTGTTCGGTGAGTACAACATCATCGAAGCCACCGCGTCCTTGCCCATCGCCCGACTGGACACACTCACCGGCGCACTCGACCCGGCGTTTGGCGGCGGCAGCGGACTGGTTTCCAGCCCCTATCCGATCGCCGGTGGCACCTGGTTCCGCGATCTCAGTGCCGTCGTGCAGCCCGACGGTAAGCCGTTGATCGCCGGCCGCGTCCGTGGCCCCGGTTCCGACCGCGGCTTTGTCTGCAGACTCAATGTCGCCGGCAATTTCGACGCGACCTTCGGCACCGACGGTTGCGTGACGCTGCGGGCGTTCGCGTTTGCCAACGAGCGGTGCGGCATCGAAGCGATTGCCCTCGGCAGCGCGAGTGGCGGCATCACCGTGGTCGGCCATTGCGACGATGTTGATGCCACCGCCTTGCAGGCATTTACCGCCCGCTATACCGCATCCGGACAGCTCGATACCGAATACGGCGCCGGCGTCGGCGTGACCCTGCCGCAGACATCAGGCAGCGCGCTCCACTACCTGCGCGCGCTGCAGGTGCTGGACGACGGTCGGATCATGGCTGTGGGTTCGGCACACCGGAATGACCAGTTCGACATCGCCCTTCTGCGATTGAGCAACGACGGCACGCCTGATCCCACCTATGGCGACAATGGTCATCTGTTGCTGGCGGTCGATCTCGCGGGTGGGTTCGACGACATTGGCACCGGTGTTACGGTACGCCCGGGCGGGCGCGTGCTGGTCATGGGTACCGCGGAAGGAAGCAACCAGAACGGCGAGGTCGTCCTATGGCAAACCAGTGTCGATGGTGTCCCGGACGCGACCTTCGGCGACGCTGGCCTCGCGTTCGGTGCGGAGCCCATGGAAACGGCATTCGAGTCCCCGACGCAGCTAGTTGCGTATAAGGCGCGGATGCGTCTGTCGATCGACGACCTCGGCCGTGCGGTGGTGATGGGGCGGACAGGGCCGGCAGCGGCGCAGAATGACGATGTGCGGGTCTTCCGCTTCACGCAGAACGGCCGCCGCGACCTCACCTTCGGCGAGGCCGGCAGAGGCGTTGTCGACGTCGACAACGACGTTTCGCTTCCCGGGCCCGGTGCGTCGGACGATATCCCGACCTTCATTCTCGCGCAGCGCACCCGGATCCTGATTGGCACGATTTCGGTTCGCGATAGCAAGCGCCATATGGTCACGCTGGCGTTGACTGCTGCGCATCTGTTCCGTGACGGGTTCGAGGCTGAGGGGAACTGAGCCAAAAATTGCAAAGTCCCATGGGCAGGACACAGTCGCAGGAGCGTCCGCCGCCGGACGCTTCAAGCATCATCGCTGGTCCGCGAGCGCACGCCAAATCTGTCGTCAGGCAGCCACCGCCTTGGCCAGTAACGCCTTGGCGGTGCGGGCGTCGCATTTGATCGTCGGCGCCGATGCGCCAAGCAACGGCGACCACCTCGCTGACTTCGAGACAGGCAACGACGCACCGCGCGATTGCCAAGGCCGGGTTGACAGATCGCGTGTCGCCAGCATCTCCGCGCGCGTTAGATCCGAACCGGGTTCATGCCCTACCACGATGGCCGCTGAGGCCCTGGCTGCCGAGTATCCGCCATGGGCACTTCGCAACCCAGCAGACGCAAGCCGCCACGCCCTCGCGTTCGGCAGCAGCCGGTCGATAGATCGCTCTGGATAGGCGTTCGGTACAGTGCGCACCTGCCGTCGAGTGGGCGTCAGTACCTGCTGCGATGTGCATTGTGAAGCGCAGGGGTGAGCGTCGACGGCTACTGCGTCGTCTCGCTGCGGGTCGCGCCATGCACACTCAGCCCTGCCCAGAAATAGGGCGCGGCGGCACCCGTCGGCAGACGCTCGGCCAGCCCCAGAGTGGCCAGTGCCGCATGCCACCAGGAGGCGTCTGCTTCCCGTGCCAATTTCAGCCAGTCGCGCTGGCTTGCGGCGAGTGCGCTGTCGAGGTCCTCACCTTTGGCAATTCGCGGCTGCAGGGCACGCATCAACCAGCCGGTACTGGCGTCATCGACCGCCCAAAGCGTGCCGAATACCGTCTTTGCTCCGGCCAACTGCAGAGCCTGAACCAAGCCTTGCAGACCCTCGCCACCAAAGGCCTGACCCAGGGCGCTATCGCAGGCGGACAGGGTGACCACGGAACCCGGCAGAGACCATTGCGCCATTACCTCGGCGGCACTGATCCGGCCATCATCATCGCCAGCGCCGCTGCCACTCGACAGCAGCAGTTGGGAGCGCAGTGGATTCTCGCGATCCAACAAACCGTGAACAGCCACATGCAACCAGCGCGCGGTACGCGCCTGTTCCCGCAACCAAGCTTCGCTGGCCTGCTGCCCCAATGCGATTCGGGTGTCTGGTCCGAAAACCTCGCGCAGAGCGAGCACCTCGTCGCGCGCAGCGCCGAGTTGCGCGCCAGTCTGGCGCTGTTGCGGCGTATCACTCTCCTGCTGTGTGCTACCGACAGCATCACCTGCGCCGACCGCACGTAGTCCGGTGTTTGGACGGTCAGTCAGCAAATTGAACGAGTCTACTGATGCCGCCAAGGCGATACTCGCACGCTCGATCAGATACACCGGCTCAGGCGTGTCATTGACCACCAAGGCAGCCCATGGCAAATCATGCAAGTCCGCGTCCGGCACGATGACCCAACGCGACTTGGCGCGGATCTCGGCAGGGAGCTGACCGAAAAGATCGCGATATAACGCGTGCCCTTGGCGCTGAGCCGCATGTGCCACCGCAGGCGCATCCGGCGCTGCCAACAGCGTGCGCCAGCGTCGGATCCGTTCACGCCATTGCGCTTGGCCCACTGGCAACGCAAACAGGGTCGGTACCGCCTGATCCGCGGTGTAGACCAGCAACACGGTACTGTCCGGCAAGACCACCAGAGACAACAAGACTTGATCGCGCCCCAGGGCGATCGCACGGGGCGGCGCCGTCGGCCAGGGCAACGTTGCGCTAGCGGGTCCGTCGCCCAGCAAGGCACGCGACGCTTGCCACCGGTATTGGGCTTCCAAGGTGGCAACCTCGGCGACTGCGTTCTCGCCCATCAACATGGCAAGGGGCTCTTTAAACAGCGCCTGGAAACGACTGGCCCATCGTGCGCGCAAGTCCTCCCGTGAGGCGGCTTTTTCTCGCGCCGTACCCAACAGGTCGATCGCATGGCGATAGGACGTCAGCGCAGCAGCGGACTGGCCTTGATCACGCTGCAAGCGTGCCTCTGTGAGCGCGAGTTCGACGCCATCCAGCCGTGAAATATCCGCTTCTCCAAGTTGCTCGCGCAGCGTTTCCAAGTGCGCCTGCGCCTTGTGCCAATTTCCCTGCAACCGTTCGGCATCCGCCAGCAGCAGAATCAAATCGGGGCGGGCGGGTTTGTTACTCAGGTGTAGCGCGGCGGTGAGGTCTGCTTGTGCGGCCGCACCATCACCGGCGTCCAGATACCAACCCGCACGGAATCGCAGCAGGTCTTGCAGCAACGACATGCCACGCACGGGGTGATCTGCTGGCAGGTTCGCCCATGCCGCTTCAATGTCTCGACTTGCTGCGATCGCTTCGTCGAAACGCCCCTGCGCGTGCCAAACCTGCGCAAGCTGCAGGCGGGTGCTGAGGGTCTCATAGCTGACCGGATCCAGCGCTTTCGAATCGCGCCACGCCTGCGTGAACAACAGCTCGGCCTCGGTCAGTTGCAACTGCCGCCACAGCACGTCCGCAAGCGCTGCGCGCGCCTGTGCATGGGCATTGGAGGCAGGCGCCGCGCGCCCCATGACCTCCAAGGCTTCACGCGCGTAGCGCTCCGCCAGAATCAGGTCGCGCGGCGTCTGGCTGAGTGCGATGAAATGTGCGTTGAAGGCCGCCCGCCCGTGCGCTGGACTGTTGGGATCGAGCACACGCAAGCGCTGCAATCCGTTTTCCAGAGTGGCCATTCCGCCCGGTCGCCCAAGCCGGTCGTCAATGACTCCGCGCAGCACTTGCGCATTCGCGGCATCGAGGCCTTTCGGCGCGATTCGCGCGGCAAGCGCCTCGGCTTTCGCCAACCACGCTTCCGCTCCGGCAGGATCCTGCTGGCGAAATGCGTTCAAGGCCAACGCCAGTGCTGCGCGCATGCCCCACAGACTGTCGGCCTGGTCCTCGAACAAGGCCGTGGCATTCGACTCGGTGGCGGGCAGATCACGCAATTGGGCGTAGGCGAGAATCGTCAGATTCATCAGCGCTGGATCACTGGCGAGTGCAGGTGACGACGCTTGTGCTTGCTGGGTCCAATCCCGCAGCGCTTGCGGCGTCAGCGCACTGTGTACGGCATACAAAGCGGCGACGCGCTCGGCCTCGCTCGCGTCTGCGAACACCTCGGGCAACAGTGTCTGGATGTCCGTCGCGTTGCCATGTCGCGCCAATTCCCTCAGCAGTGCGATACCCCAAGCAGCGGACGACGCGGAACGTTGCCGCGCCTGCCGCCAGCGTTCGCGCAGTTGGGATTCCCGTTGTGCGGCGTTGCTGACGTCGAGTGTCGCCGTTCCCGGCTGCGCATCGACATCCACGACGTCCACGGCCCACTCGCCCGCTGGCAACGTGACCGATTGCCATTGCCCCGCACGTTGCCGCTGCAGCGCCAGCGGCCCGGATTGCGCCATCGTCCATTCCAGCTGTCGGAACATCTGCGGCGTCAGCGATGGCCCGGAGGCAGTCGCCAACACGTCACCCAGCTGCAGATCTGTCCCGAGCGCGGCCATCCGCGCAGTGACCTGCACGACCCGCACATCCGCATGCACTTCCGAACTGCTCAGTGCCATGCACAGTGCCGCCGCAAGAGCGCAGCAGATTCGGACAGCGGGACTTGAGGAAATGCTCATCCGTGCGCCTCAGTCGTTGCGCAACTCAAAGGCATAGGGCCCGGCAATACGTTCGCCCTGACGATCCGTCACCCACCAAAGATAGGTTCCGGCGGCGAGTGTCTTGCGCACGCTCGGCGGAAGACTCGCATCACAGCGCTCCACATCAGCCTGCCACAGCGGTTCGCCATCGGCCCCAGCGAGCTGGACATGCGCCGCCTGAGCCATCGGACAATCCCAGCGGAGTTGTTCAGGCGCGGAAGCGAGCACCGCCTGATGCTCTGGCGTCAGTGCAGCGACCAAGGTTCCTCGGACAATGCGATCCGGTGCTTGCGGCGGCAGCAACATGCTGCCCGCGGCCAACATCACCACCACGCTGGCGGCCATCGCCCAGCCCACCCACGTGCGTGGGTGCGGTTTGCGTGGCCGCAACTGCACGACCGCTGCACCGCTTTCCCCAAGTGCGTTGCCAAAACCATGCTCGCTCCAGTCGACCAGTTCCGCGCTCAACGCCACCAAATCGCTGCAGGCCTGACACCCCAACGCATGATCCAGTAGTGCCGCGCGTTCGGCATCACCCAGCTCACCGCGCGCCAAGGCAGTCAGGACGTCTGCGTCCGCGCAGGCGTGGGTTGATTTGTCCACACTCATGGCATGTCCTCCGTATCCCGCAACAGGGCGCGCAACTCCTCGACCCCTCGATAGGCCAGATTGCGTGCCGTGGCTTCGGTCATTTGCATGATTCGTGCGATCTCCGGGACAGCGTGTCCCATCAACAATAGTTGTGCCGGTTGTCGCCGACGCTCCGGCAAGCGCGCCAACGCGGCACGAACCCGCGCCAAACGCTCGCTTCCGAGCGCTTCGTTTTCCGCCGCGCTGCGCTCATCCACCAGCACTGCCGCCAACGGCTCGCTCAGGCTTTCTTCCTGTCGCGCTACCCGCCGCCGCTGCGCATCAATGACGACCGACAGCACGACCTTCTGCACATAAGACGGCAGATGCTCGATGGTTTTCTCACGCTCCAGCGATTTCCACAGCCGGACGCGAACTTCCTGCAGCAGGTCATCCAGTTCATCGTCATCGAGCATGCGCACATGCTTGCGCAGCAATGCACGAAGACGAGACTCCTGCTGGCGTAACAACGCTTCAATCGGTGCTGGGTCCATGGTGGTGCCTCCTCCCACATCAGTGTGCATGGCCCGGTGAGAAAGCGCATGCCGATGCTCGTCTTTTTTGCATACCGATCCAGCGGAGGTGCCGCATGCGTCGCTTAAAACTCAGCGCTATTCCGATCTTCCAAGGCTTTGCGGCCTGGCTGGGCCTACTCAGTGCCAGCGCGCCTTATGCCGAACCCGGTCAGTTCGACCAGTTTGCCTTGCCAGCCATTCCCGACGCCGAGGCGATCGTCGACCTGCATGGTGGTGACCTAGACGGCGATGGATTCGGCGACCTGTTCGTCACCGCAGGATTCGTGACGGTCGGTAACGAAGGACAACAGGTGGCCGTCAGGGACTGGATTCTGTGGGGCGGGGCAAACGGTCCTTCGCTGGGCACCGTGCCATTGGACTCTGGCTCACCTCAAGTCGGCGTTGCTGCCGAGTTCGCCGATTTCGACCGCGATGGCGATCTCGATATCGTGGTCGCCGGTGGCGCCCTCTATCTGGGCGGTGGCGTCATGCAAGACCAACCGAGCGTCTTGTACGCCAATCTGGGCAACCGACAGTTCAGCAACGCCATCCCGCTGGGATCAATCAACCGCAGTGCCGGCATCGCGGTGCTGGACTGGAGCAATGACGGCGCCAGTGATGTCGTACTGAGCCATGCAGACGGCACACTCAGCATCTTCCAGAACATGAGCAGCACGCCAGGGAGTTTCAGCTTCGAACATGTCCAGACACTGAGCGTCGGCGGACTCGATGCCCAGCATGCGCGGGTATCTGCGATCCGACTGGATGCTGACAATCGACTTGATCTCGTCGTTTTGCGGAGCCAGTCGTTACCGTTCTTTCCGTTGGCTGGAGTTGCCTACTATCGCAACACCGGGAGCAGTCCGGCGTTTACTCTGGCGCACAACTACGCACTGCCATTGGGGACGCCCAATGACTTGGCGGTCGGCGACTTTGACGGCAATGGTCTGGACGACGTGGCACTCGCTGCATCGATGCCGATCAGCGCAGTCAATCCGCCGCCCGATGAACTTCGCCAATCCGCAAGTCGCCTACTTTTATCGTTTGCTGGCGTTGTCCCCCTTATCGTTGAATCGCCTGCGCGCTTTCCTCCATTGCAAGACCAGCGCGTGGAAGTGGCCGATTTCAATGATGACCAAGCACCTGATTTGCTGATGATTCACAACCCCTGTCCACCTTACCAATGGTTGCAAAGTAGCTGTCCCGAACCGGATTACGCCGCCATGACCGTTTGGCTGCAAACCGACGGCAGCTTTCAGACCAATCGTCAGTTTCTTGGCTCGACTCTGGGTGCCAATGCCATCAGCGAGATCACTGACCTCACGGGTGACGGGCTTGTCGACATGGTGGTCATCGGGCCTGCCCGCTCCGCTGATGCAACCGCCGCTGAGCACCTCAGGGCAAGTCGCGGCGCCGTGCAAAGCGCTACCGCTTTTCCAAACAACCCACCGCTCCGCGGTTGGGGGCAATGCCTCGCTCAGTGGTTCTTCATGCTCGGCGATTCGGCGACGAGATCTGAAGCTTCGGCGGGTGACTCGCTGCGCTACCCCATCGATCTGGGTGCCTACTCCCGAGTGCGCGATCAACTGATGCCCGCCAGCAACAGTGGCGCGCGACTGCATGCGCGCTACAACGCGTTCAGTTCGGAGATCATCGACCTCGCCATGGCGCATCCGGCATTGGCCTTGGCGGCGGGCTCGACACTATCGCAATGGAGTCAGCCGGTACGAGCACTACTGAATGGTGACGGACAGGCCTATACCGTCAACCAAGACATGATCGATGCCGTGAATAGCAGCCTGCTACTGATGTCGCAGCACGGTTCAATCGCCTTGCAGGAAGTCATTGCCGACGAGCGCAGTCGCTTGCCTCCGCTGCAGAGTCTGGTCGGTCTGGACATGGACGCCTTTCTGGCCATCACGCTGCCGGACAGTCAATTGTTTGCAGACGGATTCGAGGACTGAACGCGGCGGCAATGCGTGATCAGGTGCGCTCGGTATCGCGTCGCTTGGGCAGCGGCTATCCTGCACCGACGAGAATCGCTGTCTTGTCCGAGGCCCCCATGTCGCGCATCCACGCTGTCCCGCTGCTGTTGTGCATTTCGCTCTCGTCTGCCCATGCCAGCGCATTGCCCGAGGAGATCCATCTGGGCGAGCTGACCCAACTCACCTTCGGCGGCGAAAACGCCGAAGCGTACTGGAGCTTTGATGGGCAGAAGGTGATCCTGCAGCGGCGCGCCGAAGGCATGGGCTGCGATCAGATCTACACGTTGGACATTTTTCGCGACGGCAACGTCGTCACCGATCCGGCGTTCTCGCCGGTGTCCAATGGCAAGGGCGCGACAACGTGCGCGTACTTTCTGCCCGGCGATCAGGACGTGCTGTTTGCGTCGACCCATCTTGGCGGCGAGGCCTGTCCGCCCAAGCCCGATATGCGCCAGGGCTATGTCTGGGCGCTCTACGACAGCTACGATATCTTCACGTCTAAGCCCGATGGCAGCGCACTGACCCGCCTGACCGATGCGCCCGGTTACGACGCCGAAGCCACGGTCTGCGGCGTTGACGGATCGATCCTCTTCACCAGTGTCCGTGATGGCGATATCGAGCTGTATCGGATGGATGCCGATGGCG
Organism: Lysobacterales bacterium; assembly: GCA_016718605.1. Classification (GTDB taxonomy): domain Bacteria; phylum Pseudomonadota; class Gammaproteobacteria; order Xanthomonadales; family Xanthomonadaceae; genus Aquimonas. The sequence continues at coordinate 1,515,176 of JADKCY010000002.1, forward strand.
CCAACGTCGTGCGCCTGACCCACACCCCTGGCTACGACGGCGGCGCATTCTTCAGCGCGGATTGCTCACAAATCGTCTGGCGCGCCTCGCGACCCAAGGTCGGCAAAGAGCTCGACGACTTTCAGGGCCTGCTCAAACAGGGTCTGGTGCGGCCATCGAAGCTGGAAATCTACGTTGCCAATGCCGATGGCAGCAACGCACGGCAGATCACCTATCTGGATGCAGCCTCGTTTGCGCCATTCTTCTTCCCCGATGGCAAGCGTGTGCTGTTCTCGACCAACTACCAGTCGCCCGGCGGACGCGATTTCGATCTCTGGGCGGTGAACACCGATGGCACCGATCTCGAGCGCATCACCCACACGCCGGGATTCGATGGGTTTCCGATGTTCTCGCCCGACGGTCAGCATCTGATCTTCGCCTCCAACCGCGCCACCGCCGAAGGCAAGACCGACACCAATCTTTTTCTCGCGCGTTGGCAGGCCGAGCCTCAACCGGTGGCGGCCGCAGCCGCCGAACGACTGATCGCCGATGCCGAATGGCTGGCCGATCCGGCACGCGAAGGCCGCGGCATTGGTACGCGAGGACTGGAGGAAGCCGGTGCCTGGCTGGAAGCGCGCATGCAATCTCTCGGACTGCAACCGGCTGGCGCGGATGGCAGTTTCCGTGCTCCGTTTCCGGTCGTGACCTCAATCGAACGTGGCGGCGATACCGCGCTGCAGATTGCCGATGCAAGCGTAGTCCCCGACGCCTACACCAGCACCGGCTGGAGCGCGCAAGGCGCTGTCAAAGGCGATGCGGTGCTTGCCGGTTGGGCCATGCAAGATGCCGAACTTGGCATCGATGATTTCGCAGGCGTAGACGTCAAAGGCAAGATCGTCATCGCGCGCCGTTTCGTGCCCGAGCACGAGGAGCTCAGCGAACCTGCCGTCCAGCGCCGTGCCGGCGATCTACGCAAGAAAGCCTTCGTCGCGCGCAACCTCGGTGCCACCGCGTTGATTGTCGTGGATTGGCCGGTGCTTGCGGCGCAGGGCGACGCCAGTGCGCACGCCGCCGCCGGCGAATTGCCGCCGGAAGCCGCGCTGCCGAGTCTGCGCCCCGAAGGCTCGGGCGATGCCGGCCTCCCGGTGCTGATCGTCAAGCGCGAAGCGCTCAGCGCCGTGTGGCCGCAACTTGAAGCCGGGCAATCGATTCCTGTCGCGCTGAACGTGCAACTGCTTGCCAGCGAATCCGAAGCCTTCAACGTGATTGGACGTATCCCGGCCGGCCGTTTTCCCAGTCAAGGCACCTTGGTGCTCGGCGCGCATTACGACCATCTCGGCTACGGCGGCCCCAATTCGCTCGCACCCGACAAACACGAACCGCATCTGGGAGCCGATGACAACGCCTCCGGCACGGCGGTGCTACTGGAAGTCGCGCGCCAGTTGCAGGCGCGTCGTGACAATCTGCCCTACGACATCGTGATCGCCTCGTTCTCGGCCGAAGAGTCTGGCGTGCTGGGCTCGAATGCACTGGTGCAGGCGCAGCCCGACTGGCTGCAGGGCGCGAAGGCCATGCTCAACTTCGACATGGTGGGTCGTCTGCGCGATAACCAGGTTTCAGTGATGGGCACTGACAGCGCGCCGGAATGGGCAGCACTGGTCGAGGCGGCATGCCAGCAGTCACGCGTTCACTGTCGTAGTGGTGGTGATGGCTATGGCCCCTCCGATCACATGCCCTTCTATACCGCTGGCATGCCGGTCGCGTTCTTCTTCACCGGCGCGCATGACGACTATCACAAGCCTTCCGACAGTGCGGACAAGCTCAATGCCATCGGCATGGCCAGGATCAGCGAGATCGCCGTGGATCTCGTGCAGCGTCTGGACGGCGTGAGTCTGAGCTACGCCAAGCTACCGCCACCTGATGGCAAAGGTGACGCGCGCAGCTTCAATGCCTCACTCGGCACCGTGCCGAATTACGGCGGTCCACCCGCCGGGGTGAAGGGCGTATTGCTGGATGACGTGCGTCCCGGCGGCGGTGCGGAAAAAGCGGGCATGCGTCGCGGCGACATCATCGTTCGGCTTGGCAAGTTCGAGATCGGCTCCATTGAGGATCTGATGTTCGTGTTGATGCAATCCAAACCCGGCGAAACCGTCACTGCCACGGTGCTGCGTGACGGCCAGCCGGTGCAACTCGAAACGACCTTCCAGGAGGGCAAGCGACGCTGAGTTGCCGCAGCAGCGGCACACCGCAAATACGTAGCGATCACGCGGCGCCCCACACGGCATTGCCTGGACGCGCGCCAACTGCGTGCGAGGCGGCCAGGGGGGCCACGTCCGGTAGCCATGGCGCTGATCGCGTTCATTCGAAACCGTTCGCAAACATTGCGCTAGGTCGCCGTTCAAAAGCGCCAACGTCAAACGCACCGGCAACATTGGGATTCGGCAAATCGACCGGGCGCAAGTTGCCTTCCAAGTCTAGGACAATGCCAGACGGTTCGTTGTAGCTGCAGACATCCACCGCCCCCGAGTCCGCGCGCAGCCGAAAATTCGCCGATCCGCGATTTTCAAAGCCTGGATCATCATCGACGAACACGTCTCCGCCATTCCCCAACACACTGGCGTTTTCATGCCCGATCAGGCAATCGGTACTGAGCGTGGTTCCGAACGGTGCAGACAGCAACACACTGCCCGGCGCGCCGTACATCAGGGACGCTCGCCAGTCATGCGTATTGCCGCCGAAATCAAGCACCATGCTAGTGCCGGTGTTGTTGTCGACCAAGGTGCTCAAGGCAATCGTCAGTTGGCTGTTACCCACGGCGATCAGCGCCGAGGTCGCTGTATTGGCATGCAGCACCGAGTTCAGGATCGACACCACGCGCCGCTGCGCGGGCTCCAACGCGAAACCCGACAGGATCGAACCCTCGCGCATGGAAATGCCACCGCCGCCGGCTGCGATATTGGACGCAATGCCACCGACATTGCCATCGATACGCCCAACCAGTCCATTTCGCAGTCCACCAAGGCGATGCCACCACCGAACAGCCTCGCGCGATTGCTGCCAATCAATACATCCCCGCCTTCCCATTGAATCTCGCCATTGACGCAGGACACGCCGCCGCCCTCGCCGCCCGTGTTGCCAACGATTTGACTGTTTCCCCGCAGGTGCAGAATCGCTTGGTCCTCAATTGCAATCCCGCCAGCGTTATCGAGAAACAGGTCACCCGCATTCATCACCAGCGTGTCTTCCACATACACGCGCATATTGCCGCTGGCGCGAATCGCACCCTGTGGCGCGGGTCCGATGAATACCAACCCACGCAACGTACTTGGCAACTGGATTCCAGTCGTGCCACGCAAGGTCAGTAGTGGCGCCGATGCGGCCGCGTCGGGACCGATTTGGGTGCGCGCACCGGGCGTTGGCTCTTCCGCTGAACAGTTGGCGTAGCCGCCCTCGATTCGGAGGCTGCGATCTGTGATCACACCCGCGGTCGAATAGGCCTGATTGCTGGAGAGCAGGAGGCGATGCTCGGAGAGTCCAGGCGGCAACTGGGCGATTGCCCCCTGTATGGAGAATGCCGTGCAGGCGGGATCGCCAATCGCCCCCACCCGGATCGTCACCGCGGCGACGCTTGCGGGAAGTATCAGCAGTGCTGACCAGGCCAAGCGCACGACTGCGCGGCGCAGACCATGGCTTCGTGAAAGTAATTTAAGCGGCACGTTGCACCTCGGCTTTCGTTAAGTGCATGTTTGACGCGCTAACCTGTCAATTTTTCTCAGTGCGGCCTACTCGAATCCATCGGCGAACAGTGGCTCTGCGGTTGTCGCCGACAGGCGCGCAACCGCGGCCCCGAGACGGATGAGGTACTCGCCGGACTCCTTGCCGAGCGGCAGGTCCGCGTCGATTGCCGTTTGAATGGCATAGCGCACCACATCGTCAGCAAGCACCAAAAGGGCCGGATCCGCGCTGAGCTGCGCGCCGCGTACCAGAGCCGCGCTCAGAAATGCCTTGCCGGTGGCATACAGACAGGCATCCCAACAGGGCATTGGCTGGGCATCGGGGAGCCAGAACGGACGCACATCACCAAGTACGCCACCGATCCGCTGACCGCTCCATGTGAAGTCGAGACTGTTCGGCCACACTCCGGCGGCGCTGCCATCGCCCGGCGCGTGCTGCGCGGCATGCGACAGGGTTCGTGCCCACGCAATCATCACGTCCGATGGCGTCAATTCGGGGTTGCCCAGCGGCATGTCACCGTTGGCGATTGACCAGCGCGATAGCTGCTCGAAGTCATAACCGGACGCCATCCACAGCTGTGCGCTTTCGTAGCTGCCAGGCTGCGCAATGGAAACGCCCGTGCCCACACCCGACGGTGCCAGCAGACCAAGGGTCTGACCGTTGAAACTGCCTTGAGCCCACCACAGACTCAACCAGCGCGCGAGGCCGCCCTGCCAGTCTTCCAGAAAGCTCGCATCAACGGTCGTACCCAGAAAATGAAACACGCTGTACCACTGGCTGGCGGCGCGATCGGAGAGTTGCACCCACTCATCACCGCCCGGTTGCGTCGGCGGACACATCGCCCCCGGTGAAGCACCCACACGCGCAGGGCAAAGATACCCGCGCATTGCGCGCGCACCCCTCGACAGGGCATCTGGCACCCAGGGATCACCGGTCAGAAAGTAATACGCGATCAGTCCTTCAAGGTAGGCATGCGAGCTGTTGAAGTTGTACCGATAGCCACCGCCCCCGGCAGGAAATTGGTCGCAGTAGAACCACGGATCTTGTGGCGCGCATTGCATGCGTACGCTGTGCAACATGCGCTTTGCGGCCTGCACCGCGAGGCGATCAAACCACTGCGTCTGTCCACTCCGCAGTGCCGCAAGTGTCGGCACCAAGGACGCGTTGTGGTAGTCAGTCCATGACGCGCACCAGTAGGCATCATCGGCAGCGGATTGCGGTGTCGGGTCCTCGGCGCCACAACCGATCGGACCCGCCCAGGACTCACCCCAATAGAACGGCCACACGCCAGTAGTCATCAGCCCGCTGAGACCCTTCTCGAAAAAGCGACTGCTGGTTCGCTGCAAGGTACCTTCAACCAGCACATCGTAGTTGCCATAGGCGGTGGCCAAAGGCCCAGCCGGAAATTCGCCCAATGCCTGTGAGGCTGCCACTTGTGCAGCCTCCGGCCACCAACGCAAGGGATGCACCAGAGGGGCATGCAACTCCCGTAGCAGGGTCGCCGTGCCAGGATCTGCCGGCAGCACCGCGACACGCATGTCCGCGAACAAACCTTGGTGATTGCCTAGCGGCACGCCCGGCATATCCACCCAATCGATACTGACCGCGCCATCATTCAGCACCTGCAAGGCTTGCGGCTCGTAGCGCTCCATTTCGGACAGTGCAACACCAAGACTCTGCGGGCCGGCACTCACTGCCATGGCACCGCCATCGGCCTCCACACCGCTCGCGATCTGCAGCCCGTTGTGTTCAATGACATAGCGTGCCGATTCGCTTTGGCTGGCCCGCTGAAGTTGACGCAGGGCCAGAGTTTGCCCGGGGATCAGCGTCACGCGCTCGGCGAGCTGATCGTTGTCCGCCAGCACATCCACTTGAGTAGCGCCGCCGACCCGGACCCACGCATCGCGGACGTGCTGCACGTTGCGCGCATTGACTCCCGCAGTACAGGATCGCTCCCACACCGCGCAACGACTGCCCTCCCAACGTAACTCGTTGCGAATCTGCACTCCCACATCGCCAGCACTGATCTGGTACTGGCGACGCAGCGCCAGCAAACCATTGCCAAGCGCGGGCGCATCCAGCGTCCACTCCATGCTGAACACCACGCCATGCGCGGTCTGCCGCTCGATGCGTGCAAAGCGCAACTGATCGGTGTTCCAGACTTGTCCGTCGACCACCACCGTGACCGGTCGACCGATTGCCACCGTCTCACCTTGGGCGTTGGCGATGGTCTCGATCGCCGATCCGGTCTGCGTCGAGAAAAAGAATCGCGCATTGCCGGTGTCGACGCGAAAACCATCCGCCTGTGTCATCACGGTCAGCGAAAGATTGGTCACAGGACCACTTCCCGAGGACGCATCCATGCGTACCCGATAACGCTGCGGCTGCAACAACGTGGGCGGCGCCTCGGCCTCCACCAACACCCACTGGATCGGGTGTTGGGCATCATCGGCCTGCCCCAGCCAGCGTGACAGCACGGTAAAACTGGCCGGCATCTCGACACCATCAGGCGCGAGCAGACGCAGGCGTGACACATCAAACACCGCTTGTGATGCGGCCAAGGGTAGTCCGCCCCGCGCCACATGTCCCACACGCTGGATGCCGGCATTGTCCAGCACTGACATGCGGGTCTCGACGGGCGTTGCCGGGGGCCATGCAGCCCTTGCGGCCGCGCTGACAAGACACATCGCCATGGCAAGCACGGCAAATCCAGAACGTCTGTGGCGCATGAGGCAACCTCCTCTGCAACAAGCTGAGCGATAGCGCTGATGACGTTGCCGCATGCGCGCTGTTCTCACCGCATTCGTCACGCCCGGCACATCAGGGCAAGATTGCCCGCAGCAAATGCCGCGCGCCGCCAAACACTGGCGGCACGCGGACCACATCACGGCGTGATGTCGCGACTCTCCAAAACCGGCGGGAAGTCATGGGTCAGCACCGCTGGGTTACTCAGAAGATCGCGCATGAGGCCATGATCGAGACTTTCGGGAGTGGTCAACCCATCGCGCATCATCGGTTCGCAGTCGCAATTTGGGACGTAGATCGTGCAAGTCAAACCATTTGGCTGCGAGATTTCCTGTGGAACACACGAAGTGACGCCGGCCGACTCGCGCCCCATGCATTTCTGCTCACAGTAGGCCCTGCCAGCGTTGCTGCCGATCAACAGGTTGCAGGAGGCTTGGCTGGCCGCGGTCATCCCGTTGCATTGACCTTGCGCGCCATTCTTCACGTTCAACTGAATCTGTTTCGATCCATTCGCCGCCAAAGCGTCGACTGCGGAACCCAGTAGCAGCGACTTGACGGTGTGCGTCTCGCCCGGTGCCAGCGCCTTGTGTCTGAATTGCGACATAGAGGCACCGCTCTGCAGTGACACATCCACCGAATACCCCGACATCGGCTCTGTGCCTAGATTGGTGACCCGGTAAGACAACACGATCTGCCACAGGCCTTCCTCGGACAGGTTCAGACTGGCACTGATGTGACTCACCTTGGCCAGGGGATCCTCCTCTACTCGCTGCACGCTCAAACTGCGCGCGGGCGATCCATCGGGATCGGGCTCCGCCACGGCTGTCACGCCGACCACCATCAGTGCAGCCAGCAAGCCATATCGCAAAACACTCACAACGCTCATTTATCGCGCTCCATTGCTCGACACCCCTTGTGCCAAAGAAGCCACACGGCTTTGCGGCAAAGGTTTCTCGATCCATGGTCGCCGTGACGCTGAGCGGCACCGTTCAACCGATGAACGGTATTACTCACCACCCTGCAATGCGCCGCGGCGCTCGCATGAGAAAAACCGGCACCACGCTGCGTCCTGTTAGCACCTTGGCCTTGGAAATGCCGCTATGCCGCGCTCGACCTCAACGCCCGTCTGGCCGTTGCTCCTGCTTGTTGTGTTTCTCGATCTGTTCAGTAGCACGGTATCGGCCGAGGTCGTGATCAACGACCATCCCATCAGCCACCGTGAACTGCAGGAACTTTCGATGCAGTGGAACCAATCTATTCCGGACGGTCGTTACTGGTATGACGCCACGACCGGTGCCTGGGGCTACCAAGGGCAAGGAACTGCTGGTTTTGTAGCACCCGGCCTGACGCTCGGTGGACCGCTATCCGCAGACGCCTCAAACGGGCACACCGGCGTATTCATCAACGGTCGACAGCTCGCTGACAGCGATGTGATTGCCCTCATGCAGATGGGTATCCCTGTGCAGCAGGGTCGTTGGTGGGTTGACGCGTTTGGCAACGCTGGCGCAGAGGGTGGTCCGCCGCTGTTCAATCTGCGTGTGATGGCGCAACAAGCGCTTCGAACTCGCGGTGGTGGGGACTCGATTTACAACACCTGGGGCAGCGGTGACAACAAGTCTTCCACCTGGATTGGTTCCGACGGTTCGCTTTCGCAGAGCACGACGATCAATGGAAAGACCTATGACTACTACATCGGTGATTGACGTCCGACCGCGCGCGCTTTCAGGTCGCGCTGCGATTGACGCCGCATCTCGTGGTTGGCTGATCTGGGCCTTCTGCGTGTTTTGGCTCAATGTCGCCCTTGCGGCGCCACAAACGCCTGGGCGTGCCGCGCTGGGCACCAATGTGCCAAAGCTCGGCACGCCCGAAGCACTATGGCTGGTGGATTCGTTTCCCGCCAGCGGCTATTGGCTGACCCAATGTGACGGCTGCACACCGCCGGCCGACGCGCCTTCTGGGATCTGGAACACCGGCGAACAATCACAGTTGCTGCGCGACGCCGACGGTTGGGTGATCTCGTTTGGCAACAATCCGGATCGCCGCTTCACCCACATCGCAGCAGTGCTTTTCAATGGTGGCAGCGAATTCATCCCGGCGGGTGACTGGGTTGTTCGCTACGAAGGGGAAGCCACGCTGGACTATGACTTCAGCCCACTGGTCCAGGTCGTAGCGCGAGCCCCAGGCCGCGATGTGTTGCGGGTTGCACCACAGGCCGGAACATTGCTGCGCATTCGGCTGTCGGATATCAATCCTGCGAACCATGTGCGCAACCTGCGTTTGATTGCGCCAGGCGGTCGTTGCGGTGACGATCTGCTGAGCTACGCATTCGCTGCCGATGACTGCGTTGCGGGTGACTATCAGCCTTTCGAGGCGGTGCTTGAAAGCCAACGCTTCCATCCGCTTTTCCTGCGGGAAATGCAGGCCTATGGCACGCTCAGATTCATGCAATTTCTTGGCATCGCGGATGGGTACTTGAACGCTGACCGGCTCGATGAGCCACAGCAGCGGATTGCTTGGCAGGACCGCAGCCAGATCGCAGACGCGCAGTGGGCAACCGGCTGGCAGGACGGCCCGCCACCCTACGAACTGGTGTTCGAGCTGGCCTCAGTGCTGGATGCGGATATCTGGATGAACCTGCATTTCTGGGCCGACGATGCCTTTGTGCAGGCCTTGGCCACATTCAGTCGACAGCACATGCCTGCAGATCGCGTGCTGTATCTGGAATGGAACAACGAGGTCTGGAATGGTGCGCCGCCCTACGGCTGGGCAGGGCAACGGGTAGATCAATGGGCCGAGCAGAAGTGGACCACGGCGGCATATCCCGGAGTGAGCAGCTTCACCAAGCGCATGAACTATGTCGGGATGCGAACGCAGCAGATCTGCGATATCTGGCGCAGTACGTGGGGAACCGAGGCCGAACGTATCCGTTGTGTCATGCCCGGCGGTCCGTGGAATTTCCCTGCGGAGCAGGCACTCGACTGTCCGTTGTATGTGGATTCCGATGCGGTCTCCGATTGCACATCGCACATCCATGCGGTGGCCGCCGCGCCCTACTTTGGCGGCTACATCAGCGACTTCCGGAACGCGGAAGGTGGCGCGTTCGAGCAATTGGTGGGATGGACCGCGCAGGCCGATGGCGGTCTAGTCAGCCTGTTCGCCGAACTCGAAAGCGGTGAACTGGTGGGCGGTGTCAATGCACTGGATCAAGCCCGTGGCGTCATGCAGGCCAATCGCGCGGTTGCAGATCGATTCGGGCTGCCCATGATTGCCTACGAAGGCGGTCAGCATCTCACGCCATACTCGGCCCGCGGCACCTCGTGCAATGAGTGGAACAATCCACCCGAATGCACGCCCTACTTCGCAATCCAGAATCTCTACATGGCCGCCAATCGCGATGCCCGGATGGGCGACATGTATGACGACTACCTCAGGACGTGGACCGCCGAGGGTGGCGAGCTCTTCGTGCATTTTGCCGGCCTGCAGCGCAATAGCGGCCAATACGGCTCCTGGGGTGCCAAGGAATTTGCCGGGCAGCCCGATGCCAGTGCCCCGAAGTACTTGGCGCTGCGCCGCTGGCAGGCTGAGCTCGATGTCATCCGCGTGTTTGCAAATGGTTTTGAGTCCAATCCGTGAGCACTGAGTTCCGCTATTTGTGATACATGCGGTAGGCTGCAATCCCAGTGCTGTCCTGCGGATACCGCGATGCTCCCTACCCCTGTCGACAAGGTCTTTCAGCGCAGTTTCCGTGGCATGGAACGTGGCGGCCTTCTGGTGGTTGCCGCTGCCATTCTTTGGGCCGGTGGCGCGGAGGTGTTGCGTTTGATCGAAACGCAAAAGGTTGGTGTTTCCGATCTGCTGTTGCTGTTCATCTACCTCGAAATGATTTCGATGGTCGAGATGTATTGGCGCCGCGGAAAGTTGCCAGTGCGCTTGCCGCTGTACATCGCCATGGTCGGTATAGCGCGGCACATGATGGCCGATTCGACCTATCACTCACCTTGGCTGATGCTGGCGGGTGGCGGTTCGATTCTGCTGCTTGCGGTGGCGGTGCTGATCGTTCGCTACGGGCATATGAAGTTCCCCTATCCGGCCGATGAGCAATCGGGTGCCGCCAATACAGAACAGCGCGCCGACGGCTGAACTTCCGCGCTTGGCCCCTGTCTTTTGTCGCATGCCTCGGACGCGAACCCGCGTCAGAATGCCCCCTTCGTCTGTTTCGCTCCCGGGAATCCCAATGAAGACAACTCTTCGCGGCGGCTTGTCGCTGCTCTCTCTTGCCGTGGTCTTGACGCTTGCCGCGTGCGGTAGCCAGAACGCAGCGCCGCCAGTGCCGTCCAGTACAACGGCGTCCGTGTCTGTCGAGCCGGCAGCCATCGACATCGCCTTCGAGGAGTTCACGCTACCAAACGGACTGCGCGTGGTGGTCCACGAAGATCGCAAAGCCCCGGTCGTGGCGGTCAACATCTGGTATCACGTCGGCTCCAAGGATGAACAGCCGGGCAAGACCGGCTTTGCGCATCTTTTCGAGCATCTGATGTTTCAGGGTTCGGAAAACCACAAGAACGAGTTCTTCATTCCGTTCGAGCAAGTCGGCACCACCGACCAGAACGGCACTACCAATACGGACCGCACCAACTACTTCCAGAACGTGCCGACCACCGCGTTGGATATGGCCCTGTGGATGGAGTCGGACCGCATGGGCCATCTGCTCGGTGCCATCGATCAGAAACTGCTAGACGAGCAACGTGGCGTCGTGCAGAACGAAAAGCGCCAAGGTGAGAACCAGCCTTATGGGCAATCCTGGGAGCACCTGTTCGAAGCCAGCTACCCGAAAGGTCACCCCTATTCATGGACCACAATCGGCTCGATGGCGGATTTGAACGCGGCGTCGCTGGAAGACGTCAAGACCTGGTTCCGCACCTGGTATGGCCCCAACAATGCGGTGCTGGTGCTGGCTGGTGATATCGATGTTGAAACCGCTCGCGCGAAGGTCACTCGGTATTTCGGCGACATCCCCGCCGGACCCAGCATGACGCAGCCCGCGGTGAATATCGCGCAGCGCAGCGAGAGCACGCGTGAGGTGCTGGAAGATCGCGTGCCTCAAGTGCGCATCCTGCGCGCCTGGAACATTGTGGACTTCAATCATGACGACGCCACCGAGCTGCAGTTGCTGGCGCAGGTGCTGGGTGGTAGCCGCAGTTCGCGATTGGATCGACGCTTGGTTCATGGGGAAAAGCTGGCGGATAGCGTGGCGGCGTTTGCCATGAGCAATCAGCTCGGTGGGCAATTCATTTTGATGGTGGATGTGAAAGAAGGCGTCGATCCTGTCAAGGTCGAAGCCATCCTCGCTGAAGAGGTCAGCAAGCTGCTTTCTGACGGCCCAACAGCCGAAGAACTGGCGCAGGCCAAAACGGTATTCGAGGCCGGTTTTGTGCGGGGCATTGAGCGCGTCGGCGGCTTTGGCGGCAAATCGGATGTGCTGGCCGAATGTGCCGTGTTTGCTGGTGACGCGGGCTGCTTCCGCAAGAGTCTGCTGGATCTGCAGGCGGCCACGCCAGAAGCGCTGAAAACGGTTGCAGCCACATGGCTGTCGAGAGGCGACCACACCTTGCTGATTCAACCCGGCGACCGCCCGGATGCCGTTCCGGACATCCGCAGCAATGCCGATGGAGCCAGCAGTGTTGTTGAGATTCCGGTTCCCAATCCCGAGTACACCACCGTGGCCAGCGATGTGGACCGCAGCCAAGGCGTGCCGAAGACCGAGAAGTTTCCGGACCTGAATTTTCCCGCCCTGCAACGCGGCAAGCTGAGCAATGGCATCCAGATCGTTCTGGCGGAGCGTCACGATGTTCCCGTGGTGCAACTCAGCATGGAACTCACCGGCGGCTTCCGTCTCGACCAAGGGCGTCCGTTGGGAACCGCCAACTTCACCATGGGCATGCTGGATGAAGGCGCGGGCGACTATGACGCGCTGGCGCTGGGGGATGCGGCCGAGAAGATCGGCGCCAACATCGGCGCGGGTGCCGCGCTGGACGGCAGCAATATCTACCTGTCGGCATTGACGGAGCACCTGGATGCGTCACTTGGCCTGTGGGCAGACGTGATCCAGCGCCCGCGTTTTGCAGACGCCGATATCGAACGCGTGCGTCAGATGACCTTGGCGGGAATCAAGCAAGAAAAGAGCCGTCCAAATTCGCTCGCATTGCGTTTGCTGCCACCGCTGCTTTTTGGCGAAGGTCATCCGTATGCGATTCCGTTCAGTGGCTCCGGCAATGAGGCATCAATCAGCAGTCTGAAACGCGAGGACTTGATTGCCTTCCACCAAGACCAAGTGCGCCCGGAATTGGCCACGTTCATTGTCGTTGGCGATACCACGTTGGCGGAGATCACGCCGCTACTGGAAAAACACTTTGCCCAGTGGAAAGTGGAAGGCAACACGCCGTCGATTCCGCAACCCGCCGAGATCCCGCGTCCTTCGACATCGCGGATGATTCTGGTCGATCAACCCGGTGCGATCCAAGCGAACATCTTCATCGGTCAACTCGTTCCGTCCACCAAAGCTGCTGATGCACTGCAGTTCGATATCGCCAACAGTGTGCTCGGTGGTGAGTTCAGTTCGCGTCTCAACATGAACTTGCGCGAAGACAAGAGTTGGTCTTACGGCAGCTATTCGTCTACCCAAAGTGCGTTGGGTCAACGGCCTTGGCTGGTGATGGCACCGGTACAGATTGATCGCACCTTGGATGCCGTGCGCGAGTTGCAACGTGAACTCACGGAATACGTGGACTCGACGCGCCCGGCGACAAGCGAGGAAGTGCAGAAGATCGTCAACAACAACGTGCGCGGATTGCCCGGTTCCTACGAGACGGCGCGAAATGTGATGGCCGCGATTGGCGGCATCTTGCGGTTTGATCGTCCGGATGACTATCCAGTCCAGTACAAGGCCCTGCAAGAATCGGTGACCGTCGATCAGGTTCAACTTGCCGCGAAGACACTCGACCCGGGTGCATTGACCTGGGTGATCGTTGGCGACCTGTCAAAGATTGAGCAGCCATTGCGTGAACTGATGGGCGACAAGGTCAGCGTGCTGGACAGCGACGGTAAACCGCTGCGCTGATCAGCGTGTTGTTCCGCAGGCGCCCGTGCAGTTGGCTGCGCGGGCGTTTTCGTTCAGGCGTCGCGAGTAGACTGCACAGGCCTCATTGCCAAGGAGCTTTCCATGCGTCTCGCACCACTCTCTCTGTCGTTGGTTTTGCTTTCCCTGTCGGCCTGCACATGGGTCAAGATCGAACCCGAGGGCAAGCAGATTCGGGTAGCCATGCCGAGCGAAGCTCTGACCTCGTGCGGTGAAATGCGCAGTGAAATCACAGTCAGCGTGCGCGATCAAGTCGGGCTATTCAATCGAGATGACATGAAAGTGCGCGATGAGCTGGAAACCTTGGCGCGCAATCAGGCCGCAGGGTCCGGCGTCGATACACTGAAGGCACTGACTGAACCGCTCAATGGCGAGCAGACGTTCGGAACATGGCTATGTGGAAGCGCCAACGTCGCACCACGCCCTGCCACACGACCGAGCACTGCATCCCCCGCAGACAACACACCCGCGCCTGATCGAACCAGCGGTGGCTTTCAGGATGTGGAAACCTACCCGGTTGATGACGAAGGCTAAGCTTCCAAGCCACCGACCCAGCGGAGTCCGCTAACACAAAGGCCAGCATTTGCTGGCCTTTGTGTTGGTGTCGCTAGCGACTGCAGTCTCCGACGTGTTGGGCCGGAGCCTGAGCGGTCACTGTGCGCCCAAGGTGGCGATCAACAGGGCGTCCTGTTGGCCGAGCTTGGCGCTTTGCCAGTCGATGCTGAGCAGGCTGGCTTTGCCGAGGTCTTGCCAGGTACCGATCTGCCACAGGGCGCTGGCATCGACACGGGTCAGCAGGCGGGCCTGCAGACCGGTGGCGGCGTGTCGCACTTGCAGCATCAGTGTCGACTGCCCCAGTGTGCCATCCAGCACGGTGGCGATGCGCTGGGTTGTGGCCGCATCAGCCAGTGGCGCGATGTCCAGCGTCAGACCTTCCCAGCCGCCGAGGGCGCTGGATTTCAGGCTGACAGCCTGGCGCACCACGTCCTCGAAGCCGTCGGCGAACAGATTGATTTCGAGCACCACGCTAGCGACGTTGTTGCTGAGGTTCGGGTCGATGTTCTGACTCGGTACGCTGACTTCGGCATCGACCGTGGACGGTTCGCTGACCAAGGTGCCAGTGATACTGAACTCGACGCGTCCGCCGCTGGGGAGGCTGACGGCGCTGTTGACTACGCCGCTGCCGGAGGCCGGGCAGGTGGCACCGCCAAAGCCGCTGCAGGTCCAGGCCAGACCGGCGTATCCGGCATCCGGGCTGAGCACGACGGTGGCACCGCTCGCGAGGTTCGGGCCATCGTTGCGGACGACCAGATCCAGTCCGACGACACCGCTGCCTGCGGCGTAGTCGGCAGCCAGACTCAGGACCAGATCACTGACGCCCGGATCGACGCTGTGGCTGGCGCTGACGCTGGTCGCTTCGAAGTCGGCATCGCCGCTGTAGCTGGCGGTGACGGTGTAGCTGCCCGGTGCGGCAAAGCTCAGCGTGCAGGTGGTTGCCGGCAGGCTGATATTGCAGGTCGGGCCGCCACTGCCAGTGCTGATCGCCACGCTGCCGGTCGGCGTGCCGGTATAGCCTGCTGCCGCGGCGATGCTGATCGTCGCAGTGACCGACTCATCCGGATCGGACGGGCTCGGGCTCAAGCTGATGATCGCCAGATCGACCGGTTTGTTGGTCACCACGAAGCTCTTCTCGTCAAAGCTCTGCAGGTAATCATTCGACAGGTTGTACTCGGCACGCAGCACGCGGGTACCGCGCGGCAAGGTGCTGGTGGTGAACACCGCGATGCCGCTCGGGTCGAGTTCCACCTCACCGATCGACGCACCGTCGACCAGGAAGGTCACCGGACCTTGTGGCTGACCGACGCCCGCCGCATTGCGGTGGACCTCGGCGGTCAGGGTGACGGTGTCACCGAACACGCCGCTGCTGGCCGGGCTGACGGTCAGCACGGTGACGGTCGGGCTGCGGCTGACGCTGACGCTCGGGCCGCTCGCACTGCTGCTGGCGTCGTTGGCATCAGCCGCATCACCGTTGTAGACCGCGCTGACCGCGTAGCTGCCACGTACTGGCAAGGTCAATGTGCATTGACCATCCGCCACACTGCCGCTGCAGGTGACCGTGCTGGCACCATTGACGGCGGTCACCACGACCGTGCCGGTGTTGCCCGCGTAGCCACCGCTCAAGCTGTAGCTCACCACGCTGCTCTGACCGGCCAGCACGCTGCTGGCACTGACCCCGGTGATGCTGAGGGTGGTGGCGGCAGGTGAGACTGTCAGCGGCACTTGCGTGCTGGTGGCGGCGTAGTTGGCATCACCGCTGTAGGCGAAGTCGAGCGGGGTGCTGCCGAGGCTATCGAAGCTGACCGAGCAGGTGGTGGCGGGCAAGGTGATCACGCAGACCGGGGCACCGCCACGGGTCACGGTGATGCTGCCGGTCGGGGTCACGCCGCCGACACTGTTGACGCTGGCGGTGATCAGCACCGATTGACCGATGTCGGGCGTCGGGTCATCCAGACCGACCAGCAGACCACCCTCGGCAGGTTGCACCACCACTCCGGCCAGCGTGTCACTGGCGGCACTGTCGCTGGCGTCTTCACCACCGGCGTTGTAGCTGGCACTCAGGGTGTAGGTTCCCGCCGCCGAGAAGGTCAGGCTGCAGGTGCCGGCACTGGCGGCAAGGCCAGTACAGGACGGGCCGGGATTACTGTCGCCATCCACGCTGCTGATGGTAACCAGGCCGTCATTGCCACCGTAGCCACCGCTGACCGTGAAGCTCACCGTGGTGGGCTGGCCGACCAGTGGACTGGCGGGCAGCACGTTGTCGATGCTGATCTGGGCGGGGGCGACGTTGACGACCTGGCTCAGGGTGCCGGTGGCCACACTGATGTCCAGCGTATTGCCATCGCTGCTGGCATAGGTCGCACTGACGCTGTAGCTGCCGACACTGCTGAAGGTCAGGCTGCAGGCCGCTTCGCCCGCCACCAGAGCCGCACTGGTGCAGCTTTGCTCGGTGAGGGCCGGGGCAGGGCCGATGGCGGTGACCATGACCGTGCCTTGGGCGTCACCGCTGGCCGGTGCGATGCGGCTGACCGTGGCGGCGAAGCTCACGGCATTACCGACAATGCTCGGGTTGCTGGCGCTGAGCAGACTCAGGCTGGCGCTGGCGGGAGCGACGACCAGCGTGCTGCTGGCGTCGTCGCCCTGCTCGTTGGCGTCCCCGGCGTAGCTGACGCTGACGCCGTAACTGCCCGCATTGGCGAAGCTTCCCAGGGCACAGCTGCCGAGGCCGGTATTGGCATCGAAGACCGGGCTGGCGCAGGTGGACTCATCGCCACTGGCGGGCAGGCCTGGGGTCGGATCAATGCTGATGCTGATCGCGCCGTCATGCGGTGCGACGCCATCGCTCACCGTGAAGGCCAGGCTGACAGGCTCACCGACCAGCGGGCTGGCCGGGGTGAAGCCATCGATGCTGACCGTGCTGGCAGCGCTGCTGACGACCACGTCGGCGGTGTCGCTGACGGGGTTGAAGTTGCCATCGCCGCTGTAGCTGGCGGTGATCACGCGCGGGTTGCCGGTGACGACGAAACTCACATCGCAGGTGCCACCGCTGGCACCCAAGGTGCAGCCGGTTTCGCTGCCATCGACGCTGACGGTGATGCTGCCGGTGGGCGGGCTGACCGTACCCACGGTGGCCAGGCTGACCGTCGCGGTGACGGTTTCGCCGGTCGTCGCGGTGGGGGCCGCACTGATTTCCAGCGTCGGAGTCTGCTTGGCAACGACCACGCTGCTGCTGGCCGTGGCGCTGGCGTCATCCACATCGCTGCCGTCACCGTTGTAGAGCGCGCTGACCGCAAAGGTGCCCGCGACGGTCGGAGTGACCGTGCAGCTGCCCGCGCTGGCGGTCAGGGCCACGTCATCGCAACCGGTCTGACCGCCATCGAGACTGACATCCACCGTACCGGTGTTGCCATTCAGGCCACCGCTGACGGTGAAGGGCACGCTGATGACATCGCCATAGGTCGGGCTGGCCGGCGTGGTGGCCTCCAGCGTCAGCGTGGTGCTGACCCCGTTGACCGTTTGCGCCGTGCTGCCGCTGGCGACGCTGACATCGACGAAGTTGTTGTCGGTGTTGTCGTAGGTCGCCGTCAGCGTGTAGCTGCCTTGCGCGGCCAGGGGTCAGGTCGCAGCTCGCGCTGCTGCTGTTGCCGGCACCAGCCAGTGCGCCGGTGGTGCAGCTCTGTTCGGTCAGTGCCGGGGCGGGGCCGGTGGCGGTGATCGTCAGGGTGCCGCTCGGCGTGCCGTTGCCGGGTGCGCTGGTGGTCGCCGTGCCAGTAATCGTGATCAGGTCACCCGCATTGCTCGGGTTGGCGTTGCTGAGCAGACTCAGGCTGACGCTGGCGGGTGCGACGACCAAGCTTGCGGTATCGCTGGCCGGACCCTCGTTGGCGTCCCCTGCGTAGTCGACACTGACCGTGTAGGTGCCCGCTGTGGCAATGCCGCTGGGCACACTGCAGCGACCGACACCGGTGTTGGCATCGATGGCCAGATCATCGCAAACCAGGCTGGCATCAATGCTGACATCGACGGTGCCGTTGTGGGGCACCACGCCACCACTCACGGTGAAATCGATATCCAGTGCCTGACCGACGACCGGTGTCGCGGTGAGGGCATCGATGCTGAGTGTCGTGGGTGCCGTGACGATTTCGATCGTGTCGGTCGCATCGACGGCCGCATTGAAGTTGTCATCGCCGGCATAGCTGGCGGTGAGCACGCGGGCCGGACCGACAGCGCTGAGGCTCATCTCGCATGAGGTCGCGGGCAGCACGATGCTGCACCCACTCTCGCTGCCATCGGTGCTGATCACGATGCTGCCGCTGGGCGGGAAGGTGACCGTGCCGGTGGTGGCGAGGCTGGCGCTGACCGTGAAGGTGCTGCCGGCATCGGCGGTGATCGGCGCGTCGACACTCAAGGTCGGTGTCTGCTTGGCGACGGCAACGCTGTCGCTGTCGCTGGAGCCATCCTCATCGCTGTCGCCGCTGTAGGTCGCGGTCACGGCATAGGTCGCGACACTGGGCGGCAGGAAGTCGCAACTGCCTGCACCGCTGACCGGGTTCACCGCGGCAGCGGCACAGACCACGCTGCCGTCGACACTCAGTTCCACCGTGCCGTCATGCGTGGTCAGGCCACCGCTGACCGCGAAGGGCAGGCTGACCGTCTCGCCATAGATCGGGCTGGCGGGCGTCGGCGTACCCAGGCTCAGGGCCGTCAAAACGCCGGTCACCGTCTGGCTGATGCTGCCCTCGCCAACCGTGAGGTCATTGAAGTTGCCGTCGGTGTTGTCGTAGGTCGCGCTCACCGTGTAGCTGCCTTTAAGTGGCAGGGTCAGGCTGCACGACGCACTGGCGCTGTTGCCACTGCCAGACAGGGCGGGCGTGGTGCAGCTCACCGTGGTCGGACCGACCGCCGTGATGGTCAGCGTCCCGGTGGGCGTGCCGACGGAGGGGGCGATACTGGTCGCCGTGCCGGTGAACGTCACACTGTCGCCCGCCACGCTGGGCTCGGTCGCCGAAACGAGACCGAGGCTGACGCTGGCGGCACCGATGGTGTGCGGCTCGCTCGGATCGACGCTGGTGGCGAAGTCGGGATTGACCTTGAACACCGCCTTGAAGGCGCGGAAGGGCGCGGTGCCGCCGGAGTACAGACCGACCGGCAGGTTGCTCGGACCATTCAGGGTGATGGTGCCATCGGGGCCCAGGTTGGCGGTGCCATACGACACGCCGGTGTGATCGAAGAACTCGACCTCGCCCTGCGGAATCGCGCTGCTCGAGCCGGTCGACACGACCGTCGCGGTCAGCGTGAAGGGCTCACCGAACAGGGTCGGATCGGGATCGCTGACCAGGGTGGTCTGCGTCCCGGCGGAGGTGACGGTCTGGCTGACCGGCGACGAGCTCGACGGCAAGTCATTGCTGTCTCCCGCGTAGTCGGCACCGATGGTCCAGGTACCGCTGTGCAGCAGGGCGGTGGTGTCGGCGACGCTGAAGGCGCAGCTACCAATACCGGTCGCCGCATCAATGCTGACCGGGCCGCAGGTGACCGTGGTCACCGGGCTGGCCAGGCTGGCGGTCAGGCTGACCGTTCCATCGTAGGTCTGATGTCCGCCATCGACATCGAAGGCGACGCTGACGGTCTGACCGACCACAATGGGTGCTGACAGAGTGCTGGTGATGGCGATGCTGCTGGTGGCGCGATCAATCGTGATGCCGTCGGCCGCCGACAGGCTCGGTGCGTAGTTGGCATCGCCGACGTATTGCGCGACCAGACTGACCGCTTGCGGTTCGTCGTAGCTCAGGCTGCAGGTCGTACCGACCGACAGATCGATGCTGCAGCGCGCGCTGCTGACATCGCAGACCGGGGCACTGGCCGGGCAGACATGCACCAGACCGCTGATCGGCGTGGTGGCGGCGCCACCGACCGGTGTCACGGACACCGTCCAGGTGATCGCATCGCCCGCCTCGGCGTTGTCCGCTGGCGACGACGCCAAGGTGATCGCGGTGCTGCGAGCGCTCACGCTCAGCGTGTCGCTGTCGCTGCTCGGCACATCGTCGGCGTCACCGGCATAGGCCACGCTGATCGGGTAGTCGCCAGCCAGTTGCAGGTCGGTGGCCGGAATCGTGCAGCTACCTGCGCCCGTGTTGGTGTCGAAGGTGACCGGCGCGCAGACCGAGGGGCCGCTGCCGTAGTCCACACTCACCGCACCGTCATAGGGCAGCACGCCGCCGCTGACCGTGAAGCTCAAGGTGACGGCATCACCGACCTGGGCCACGCCCGAGGCGGGCGCGTAGCCGGTGATCTCGGTGGTGGTGATGGCGCGGATGACGTCGTAGCTGATCGTGTTGCTGCTGCTGCCCGCCACGTTGAGCGCATCCGTGGGTGTGAAGGTCGCGGTGATCTCACGGGTACCGACGACCGAGAAGCTCAGATCGCAGGTCTGCGGGAAGCTCTCGCCGCCGATCAAGGTGACCGAGCACCCGGTGGTGTGCAGACCCGACACCGTGATCGTGCCTGCCAGCGGCGCGATGCCATTGGTCATCGACAGATTCAGACTGACCGTGACGACTTGCGCCGCATCGATCGGATCCACCGTATTGCCGCTCAGCACGAGTGCCGTGGTGGCCTGGCTGATGGCGTGGCTGATGGCGCTGGAGGTCGCACCGGCATCGGTGCTGTCCCCGGCGTAGTCGGCGACCAGGTCGTAGCTGCCGACACTGCCGTTGGGGGCGAGGAGGTCGCAGCTGCCCGTTCCACCGGTGGCGGCACCGGTGCAGGTGAAACTGCCCGGCGTGGTGGTGATCGTCACGCTGCCATCGAAACTGCCGTCACCGCCGCTCACCGTATAGGCCACCGTGTAGGCGGTGCCGTAGTAGTGCGGGGTGGGTGTGGTGCCGGTCACGCTGACGGTGACCGGGATGCCGACCACGTCCACCAGCTCGGTATCCGAGCTGGCACCACTGCCGGGAACTGGCTGTCCCCGGTGTAGGTGGCGGTCAGGGTCTTGCTGCCTTTGGTGGCAAAACTCAGATCGCAGCTTGCTGCGGGCAGGCTGATGGTGCAGCCCGCGGTGTTGTCACCGCTGATGACGATGCTGCCGGTCGGCGTCCCGGCGCCGGGCGCGACGGCGGCCACATTGGCGCTGACGGTGACCGTTTGCAGCGCCTGCGGCGACGGCGGGCTCACTCCACTGATCAACGTGGCGGTCGGCGACTTGGCGACGCTGTGTTCATCATCGTCATCGCTGCCGACGAAGTCGTCATTGGTCAGGAAGAAGGCGTAGTAGATCTCCGAACCGGTGGTGCGCGGCGGTGCATCGAAGGACGCGATGCCGCTGCCGTCCAGCGCGACCGTGCCCAGCACATCGG
The DNA here is from genome assembly GCA_016718605.1 of Lysobacterales bacterium. Taxonomy (GTDB): domain Bacteria; phylum Pseudomonadota; class Gammaproteobacteria; order Xanthomonadales; family Xanthomonadaceae; genus Aquimonas. The sequence continues at coordinate 1,536,683 of JADKCY010000002.1, forward strand.
AGTCACGGGTGAACTGCACTAGGCCGCGCGGGGTAATGGTCGACGGCGCATCGGCGGTGACCACGGCGGTCAGGCGAATGCCCTCGCCGTAGATCGACGGATCGGTCGCGGAACTGACACCAGCGGTGCTGAGCAGCGTCGTGGTGGGTGCCGAGCTGACGGTCACCGGATCGGTCGCGGTCGGACCGGCGGCATGGAAATCGGTGGTGGCCAGATAGCTCACCGACAGCGTCTTGGCCAGCGAGGCTTTGGCCGCCGCGATGGCTTTGGGATCACCGCCCTGCATCGCGGTCAGCAACTGCGAGGTGTTATTGACGCCAGTGAAGTGCAGCGAGCACACATTGGTCAGATCCCAATCGATCGAACACCCGGTTCCTGCCTCACTCGTGCTCACCTGCAGATCGGGCGCCATGGTGCCATCGCCCGTGACCGGGCCCAGCGCCGGTGCGACGGCATCGAGTGCCACCGTCACCGAAATGACCTCACCCGACACTACCGTGACATCCGATACCACCGGTGTGATCACCACATCGCCAGGCAACACGCTGAAGGCGAAGTCGGTGCTGGTGCTGATATCGTCGCTGTCATCACCGCTGTAGTCCGCAACCAGACGCGTGACCGCGTCCCGAGGTTGCAGTACACCAGTGGCAATTGAGCATGAACCTGTTGCGACACCGCCCACGGGCGCACCAAGCGTCGCCACGCAGGAACCCATTGACGTACCGCCCACAGTCAGTGCTCTGACTGTGGCGCTGCCAGTGGGATCACCAACACCCTGGCTTGCAACAGACACTGAGACATCGAAGCCCTCGTTGGTCAGCGAGCTTGCACCGGTCGTTGTTGACGAAATGCTTGTTGTGGTCGGAATGCGACCCACCTGAATGTTCTCGACCACGTTTGGTGCCGCGTTATAGCTGGCGTTTCCTGCTTGGCTGGCGGTCACCACACACTCGCCGGGGGCGACCATGGTGGCGGTGCTGCCGGACACTGTGCAGACCGATGGAGAAGAGCCAGCGAAGCTCACAGTCAAGCCGGAACTGGCTGTGGCAACCAGCGGGAAGGTCCCACCGGAGGAGAACACCTGAAGACCCGGATTCGGGAAGTTGATGGTCTGGTTGGCGCGGAATTGAACGCTGACCGTACAGGCGCCGGTGATGGAACCTGTGGTGTAGGTGGAGCCACTCAATGACCCACCGCATCCGCTGACCGTACCAATGGTGTTGTCCGCATTGGGCGTCACCGTGAAGCTGGTGGTATTGCCATGGGTCACCGTCGTGCTGGTCGGGCTGATGCTGCCACTGCCCGCCACGCTGGTGCTGACGGTGTAGGTGGCGGCTTGGAAGTTGAAACTGATGGCGCAATTGTCAGTAATGACACCGGTGGTGTAGGTGTTGCCTGACCACGAGCCGGCCGCACACGTGCCTCCCACCGATGTGGACGGAACCCAGCCGACACCTCCGGTGAGATTGAAGCTTGCCGTACCTCCCGCTGCCACGCTGGTGGTGGGCGGGGTCACCGTGCCACTGCCAGACGCCACCGACGTGGTGATGGTCTTGAGGACGTTGGCTTCAAAGTCGTTGATACCCGCTGGGTCGATCAACATGTAGTACGTGGCAGACTTGGTCTGGCCTGCGGGGATATCACCGAGGGGCACCATGATGGCCATCCGGTCATCCGACCCCCCATTCGTGGTGCCGGCGGCCTGCTCACCCGTCCATTGCGAACCGTAGGGATCGGTACCTGACGAGCTTACGCGGCCTTTGGCCCCGATCTGTGTTGACAGGTAAACAAATGAATTTGCCGATCCGCAGCCGCTTGGCCGCTCCGCCTCAATGGCTGCGAAGCCATGTTCGGAAGGTGTTCGGCGAATCGTATTCAGGGTGTTGTAACTTCCGCAGACATCCAAGCCTTGGTCAGGATCGAAGTCCCTCACATAGCGGACATCGGTCATGTTAGAGCCGCTCAAATTCTGGGCAGTTAACGTGATTTCGACGTATTTCTCGTTTTCCGGCAATGAAAACTGCTGCGTCAGTCGCAATGAGCCCAACGTGTGACGACTGGTCAAAAGTGCGTTGGAGCCGGATGTTGCGACCGTCGGATAACCACCATCCATGGACAACCCCGAGCAGGTGCCCGTGAATGAACCGGTTGAACCTGTTGTGGAACACTCGCCCGTCGTTGGCGTACCACCGATCTTGTACCCGGCACCAAAAGCTTCATACGGGGTGCCTGGCAAGAAAAAGTCTGCTGCGATCCCCGTGTTGACGAAGCCTAGACTTCCCCCATAGTCGGCACTGGGGTGATACCCACCGGGCGCGGCATCAGAGCTTCCAAATGCCCCCCCTGAGTTCATCCCCATCTCGATGTAGGTACCACCGATGAAGTAGCTGCTGCCATTGACATTGGCGCGTGGTGCGGCCAGGGCAGATGCAGCGCCGACAAGTAGCCCGATCGCTAACATTGCTGTCAGCCGGCAAGCGGTATGTCGCTCACAAACACGTTTATTTCTGCTCATAAGCTCTGCACCTCATAGGCAAATGTCAAAGGACTGGCATCCACAATCAGCCCGCGCACATCAACAAACGACTGAATCAAAATGCTTTTTGATGAAAGCCCTGCAGGCTTCACAATGTCGTCACAGCGTGTTGCAAGCCCTGCGCCAGACCTTCCTGGCGCTACACTGAGGACATGCTCCAATTGCCGCCCCTCGCCCTCTATATCCACATCCCCTGGTGCGTGCGCAAATGCCCGTACTGCGATTTCAATTCGCACGGCGCTTCGCAGGACTTGCCCGTTCAACGGTATGTCGATGCCTTGCTGGCTGATCTTGAGCAGGACTTGCCGCTGGTCTGGGGACGGCCGGTCAGCAGCATTTTCTTTGGCGGTGGCACGCCCAGTTTGTTTAGCGCGGAGGCTATCGGCACGATTCTGCGCGGCGTCGCATCGCGCTTACCACTTCGTCCTGGGCTTGAGATCACGCTGGAAGCCAATCCGGGCACGACCGAGTTCGACCGCTTCGAAGCCTATCGCGAGGCGGGTGTGAATCGCCTGAGTTTTGGTGTGCAGAGTTTCGATGACGACTGTCTGACAAGGTTGGGCCGCATCCACGACAGCGCGCAGGCGGAACATGCCTTCCATTCCGCGCGCAATGCGGGTTTCGACAACATCAATCTCGATCTGATGTATGCGTTACCCGGTCAGAATCTGGCGATGGCGCTATCGGACCTGCGACGGGCAGTGGCGCTGGCTCCGGAGCACCTCAGTCACTATCAGCTCACACTAGAGCCCAACACCCTGTTCGCTGCGCGACCGCCTGAACAGCTTCCCGATGAGGATAGTGCGTGGGACATGCAGGAAGCCTGTCAGGAGACGCTTGCCGAGAACGGGTACACACAATACGAAGTGTCGGCGTATGCACAACCCGAGCGTGGCTGCGCACACAACCTCAACTATTGGCGTTTTGGTGACTATCTCGGGATCGGCGCAGGCGCGCACGCAAAATTGACCCTACCGGCCACGCAGCAAGTTCTTCGGCGCTGGAAGATCAAGCATCCGCAGGCCTATCTCGATCATGCGCATGGCGCGCAGCGCATCGGTGGCGACGAATACATCGCGCCGGATGCTCGGCCCTTTGAGTTTATGCTGAACGCGCTGCGTTTGAACGAGGGCGCTGACCTCGTCAGCTTTGAAGCACGCACGGGACTTGCTCGCGACGTGTTGCAGAGCGCGTTCTCGACGGCAGAGAAACGTGGCTGGCTGGAGATCAAGGGAAATCGCTTTCGAGCATCGGCCTTGGGGCAACGCTTTCTGAATGATCTAGTCGCGTTGTTCCTACCCAACTGATAGGGCCAACGACGCCAACCGCGCATGACGTGCGGGCAAGTGTGCAGGTCATGCCTTGCCATGGACGATCAAACCGCTCGCATTCGTCGCACGCCCAAGCCCAGCAAAATCAATCCGAGGAGCCACAGTGAGCCAAAGTTGCCGGCTGGAATCCTCAGTGCGGCCACCACCAGTAATTGGGTTGTGCCGGATGAGGGCGCGTCGTTGGTATCACCCGAGTAGTCTGCCCGGACGATCCGTGTGCCCTGTGCTGCGGTTTGAATCGAGCACTCCGCTGCTCCGGCGACTAGTTGCCTCGACTGACATGCGCTGATGGGCGAGCCATCCAGATAGAAGCTCACGCTGCCCTCGTTCGGTGCGACGCCTGCACTGACCTCGGCGCGGGCTAGCACGATGGCGCCCGCAGGCACGCTGGACTGACTCAGGCTCAAGCTCGTCGTGGTTGCCGCCAGCCCGACGGTCAGCAGGCGCGTATTGTTGGCAGCAAGGTTGTTGCTATCCCCGCTGTAGTTGGCTTGGACAAGCACGTCACCCGCAATCGCGAAGCTGGTCGTACACGTCGCTTGCGTCGCGTTGAGGCTGACCGCTTCGCATCCCGTGATCGGCACGCCATCTGCAACAAACTGCACGGTGCCAGACGGGTTGCTCACGCCTCCGAGCACACTCACCTCCAGCAACGTTGGCTGCGCGACCACCGCCGGGTCGGGCGTCGCATCAATCTGCACGCTGGTCAATGCCGGTGTGATGGTCTGCGCAGCGCTTGCAGCACTGGGCAGCAGATTGCTGTCACCACCATAGGACGCAGAAATCGTCTTGGGGCCCGCGGTTTGAGAAATGAGATCGCAGCTCGTTGCAGGCAAGGTCACCAGACAACTGGCACCCGTGCCGTCATCCACCGTGACGCTGCCGGTGGCGGTCACCAATCCCGAGGTCTGAACGGTGACGGTGTAGGTTTGCCCGGCTGGCGCGGGGGAGGGCGCTATGCTCGAGATGCTGGTGGTCGAAGCCACACGGTTGACTTGGTGGCTTTGTGTCGCTGCGCTTGGGCCGTTGGCCACGTCCCCCGAGTAGGTCGCCTGAAGGGTCAGGTTGCCGGCCTGCATGGAAGTCAGACTGCAGCTGGTGCTTGGCAGCAGGATGTCGCAGTTCGCACCCAGGCCATCGCTGACGCTGACCGTGCCTGTGGGCGTACCGAAACCGCTGACGGCGACTTCGACGCTGTAGGCAGCGCCCAAATCAGACGGACTCGGCAGCACACTGACAATGCTGGTGGTCGACACCGCGCGAATGAAGACAGCTTCAACATCCGAGCTGCCGCCGACGCCGACGCTGCCGACATAGCTTACTGTGATGGTGTGTGGTCCCCCGGCCAAGGGCACCAGACTGCAACGATCCACTGGTAGCGCGAAATTGCATTGGGCTCCCGTGCTATCGCTGACCAGGACATTGCCACTCAATGGCAAGCCTCCTGCTTCCACAGTGGCCACTACCTCGTAGGGCTGCCCTTCGGCGGGTAAGGCCGGATTGATACTGGTGATGGTGGTCGTGCTTGGGACCACGCCCTTGATGCCATCAAACAGGCCATTGATCGTGCGGGCCGGGCTGAGCGCGGCGGTGCTGCTCGTGAATACGCCGGTGGCGAGGTCTATCGACAACAGATGGGCGTCGACGGGCTCGATGGGCGGTGTCAGGTCAAGCGCTCGCGCCACAACCCGAAGTTGTCCCGCCTCGATGGTGGCAAGGTCCACATCCACCACACAACAATTCAATTCACCGGTGCCGATGTTCAGCAAGCTCCCATCCGATGCGACTTCCACCAGCTGCGCCTGGGCACGATCAGGAGATGGAAGCAGCACGTGAGTGAGGCCATAGACGCGCCCGGAATCCGGATCGGCGACCAACACATCAAGGGTGCCGCTCATCGGTGCCGACGCCAGAAATCCGCTGCTGCCATCCACGGCGAACTGCAACAGGCGATGCGTGCCTTCCGGATCACTCAAGCGTCTGCCAGAGACCAGAAGACCTTGCGGTGTCAGCGCGCTGACATTGCCATCCACGACGCAACAATCGCTGGTTCCGCCGTGGACACTCGTGACCGCTGCGTTGTTCGAATTCACCGCAAATACATGTAGTGCGCCCGATTCACGCACCAGTGCCAGCAGTCGTGATGTGCTGCGTTCGAAGGCAAGCGCCACCGCTTGTCCGCTCAGTCCTGTGCTACCGCGGTCCTCGAACGTGCCCAGCGCGGTGTGAGCGACCAACAGATGCCACTCGGCATCCGTTGGATCCTTGCTCAGGAAAAACACCTGCTGTGTGAAGGGATCATACGCTGTGCCTGCGGGGGCCAGTACGCGCGCTTCTGCCAGGCTGGCGCGAACCACCTGCGCACCGCTGAGGGAGTCGATCTCGATGACCTGCAGCGCCTTTGCATCGCGGTCATATCCCAAGCCAAGCAGTTGGGCTTGGGCGAGCATCGGCCAAAGAAGCGCTGCCATCACCACGCGGCGCCAACAGAAAACTGTCGAGCGGCTCATGGGGGCTTAACGCTGTGCGTCTGTGGTGGCTGCGGCATCCTTGAGCAACGCGGCCTCCAGCCGGGCCAAACGGGCCTCCAGCGTGGCGATGTGGGCATCGCGCTCGGCAATCTCGTTCTGCAGTGCCTTGGTTGCCGCCAGCGCGACACCGGCGACGTCCGCCGGGGAAAGCGCCCGTTCGGTGGTTCCGAAACCGAAGGCCGCATAGAAGTCTTCCGCCACAGGACCGATATGGCGATCGGCAGCGCTCGTGTGCAGGTAGTTCCATGTCCAAACCGGCAAATCAGCCAACCGGTCCAACAGCGCGGCACCGGCGACTTCGACAAAGTTCTCTTTGGCGGTGCGACTGGAAAGCTGCGTGAACGAACCCGACACAAACAGATTCCCGTCCGCATCCAACTGCAATCGCCGGTCTTCGGTGGCCGTGTCGGCGTCCGGCACTTCGACCAGCATCAGCGCGTCGGTGTAGCCGTCTGGGCGACGCAGGTGCAAGGCGGCGGTCGGCGATGCGGTGCCAAATCCAACGTCGCCATCCGCAGCCATATCGAGACTGCTGGTTGGTGCACCAGGCCGGATGCGGAACGGAAGGCTCGAGCCAACCGTGACGTCGCGGACGAAGAAGTTCGCCTCATTCGCGCCGACATCCCACGTTTGCGCAGTAAATCCACTCGCCGCGGTTTGCTCCAGTCGCAGTGCTGGCGTGTTTCCCGTACTGGGTTGCAGATCGAGGACGGGCGTCGTGGTTCGAAATCCGACGTGCCCGGAACTGTCGACATGGATGCTGCCTGTGGGTGCGTTCGCGGTTACCTTGAACGGAACCCGCGCGCCCGTGACGTCTTCGATCGCAAAGTAGCTCGGACCGCCACTGGCTTGATCGTTGGCCACCAAGCGCCAATCGTTGGCGGGAAAGCCTCCACTGGCCGAAGTGTCGTCGAAATGGATGCGCAGATTGTTTTCTTTCAAACGAAGCGTATCCGCGCCGAAGGACTCGTTGTCGACGCAATCAAACCCGAAACAGCCACTGCCCTGGGTGATCAGATCATCCGCAATCACCTGATCTTTTGCCGACTGCGCGGTCTTGGGTTCTGCATCCTGATCGCCTTCGCCCACCGACATGTCCACGAAAGCCCCGCCCAGAACGGAAACCACACCCGATCTTGCGGGTAAGGCTGCTGGCCAACCCGCCGGTAGTTGTTCGTCGCCCTTGTCGCGCGCGATGCGAGCCGCCTCGCGGAGGGCGGGGGATACGCGTGGCGAGTAGACCAGCTCCCAGCGGTGCACACCATCCGGCAGAAGGCTGCCGTCAGACAGTCGCAGGGAAATCGACGGAGCTTGTCCTTGCGCGAACGCCTGCTCGATCACCTTGCCATCGGCGGTCACGATGCGAAGGTGCGCACCGGCCGCTTGAGGAATGTTCTCCAACGGTATCGTCGGGCCTGTCTGCGCTTGCGCGGGAAGATTCATCGCAACGAAGAACGAGAACAGAACGATCAAACGTGAACACGACATACGGTGCGCCTCCCCTGTGGCGATGCGGGTTGTCCCGACTGACAGGGCGCGTCGTCACTGGCATGCTGCGACCAGAACCGTCGTGGACACCCTGTGCGAGTGAATCATGCACGCTAATCGGCCAAATGCGCTATCGCCTGTCATCGTGAAGATGGTGCTGTCCTGTTTGTTACCTTTCGGCGGTGCTTTGGCACAGACGGTGCCGACGTTTGCCGAGGTTTCGCAGCAGGTGGGCGTTTCAACAACCCATGGCATGCAGTTCGGACCGTTTGGCGAGTCCGACATGATGAGCGGTGGGGTGGCCGGCGGTGACATCGATGGCGACGATTGGCCAGACCTGCTGGTGTTGCGTGGCGATCTCGGCGCGGCGCGCCTGTTCCGCAATCAAGGCAATGGCCACTTCGCGGACGAGGCGCTGCTGCGTGGGTTGACCATCGACAGCGGGTTTGCCAATGGCGCTCTGTTGGCGGATGTCGACGGCGACGGCGACCTCGACGCGCTGGTCGGTGGTCTCTACATCCCTGATGCCAACCACGTCTCGCCACCTCGCCTCTGGCGCAACGACGGGCAAGGGTTTTTTGTCGAAGACACGGAGGCCTTCAGTGCGTGGGACGACGCGGATTCTTGGTCGATGGCGCTGGCTGATGTCGACGGGGACGCAGATCTGGATCTGGCGGTTGGCCGCTGGAACCGTTCGCCAGGTGAACGAAACCACGTGTGGCTTCAGACGACGGAGGGTTTTGTTGCTGCGGATGTGGACCTTGGTCTCGCCGGTGCTTTTCAGTCCGATAACGCGGTGAGTTTCACCCCGAACTTCGCCGATATCGACGACGACGGCGATCAGGATTTGCTGTTCACGGGAGATTTTGGGCACAGCCGAATCTTCCGCAACGACGACGGCCTGTTTCATCACCAGACTAGCGCGGCGATCAACGATGAGAACGGCATGGGCGCCGCCGTTGCCGACTACGACAACGATGGTGACCTTGACTGGTTTGTGAGCGCCATCTTCGACAACGGTGCGCCCCTTGGTAACTGGGGTACCACGGGCAACCGTCTATACCGAAATCTGGGAGATGGGCAGTTCGAGGACGTCACCGACCTAGCTGGCGTTCGCGAAGCCGGTTGGGGTTGGGGCAGTTGCTTTGCGGACTTCAACGCGGATGGTTGGCAGGATCTGCTGGTGGTGAACGGGATGCTTGGCGGTCAAGCCGTCGCGTTCAATGACGATCCCGTCCGCCTTTTTTTCAATCAGGGAGACGGTCGCTTTGTCGAGGCTGCTGCGGCTGCGGGCATTCTTGATACGGGGCAGGGTCGGGGGGTCGTCTGTTTTGACTACGATCGGGACGGTGATACTGACGCATTTATTCAGAATGGGTACGGGCAGAGCCGAATGTACCGCAATGATTCACCGCTTTCGGCGTGGGTCCGAGTGCAGGTTGGCGGTCGGCAACCAAACACACAGGCTATCGGGGGCCGAGTGCTTCTTTTCGGTTCCGGCCCCACCCTCAGGCGCGACATCGTCGCGGGAAACCATTTCTTGTCCGCGAGCCCCTCTGATATTCAGTTCGCCATCCCGGAGGGTGAACGCTACCAGCGCATCGAGATTCGCTGGCCCTCCGGCGTAACGAGTGTTTCCGGCTACCGTCCCGAAATGACCGTCCGTTTCAGTATTGATAGCATCTTTTTTGACGCCTTTGATTGACTGAGCATTCTCATGAATCACCTCAGCGTGCGTCTGCGTGCAATGACTACACGGCCTTTTCGGCGGGCATTGTGTTGGTGTTGTTTTGGAATTTGGAGTTGCAAAAGCAAACGGCCCATCGAAAGATGGGCCGTTTTATGTAAAGACCTTGGCGATGACCTACTCTCGCATGGCTTGAGCCACACTACCATCGGCGCAGCTGCGTTTCACTTCCGAGTTCGGGATGGGATCGGGTGGTACCACAGCGCTATGGTCGCCAAGGAGACGGTGGAGTGTCGCATGCTCTGAATAGAGCAGCGCCGTCTCACATGGGGGACTTGGGACGTAACAAAGTTTGGGATCAAGTCTCGACGTGTGTCGAGGTTGAAGCGTCTTGAGGTTATATGATCAAGCCTCACGGATCATTAGTACGCGTTAGCTCAATGCATTGCTGCACTTACACACCGCGCCTATCAACGACGTAGTCTTCATCGTTCCTTTAGGGAGCTTAAAGCTCCGGGAGATCTCATCTTGAGGCGCGCTTCCCGCTTAGATGCTTTCAGCGGTTATCGCTTCCGTACATAGCTACCCGGCAGTGCCACTGGCGTGACAACCGGAACACCAGGGGTACGTCCACTCCGGTCCTCTCGTACTAGGAGCAGCCCCTCTCAAATCTCCAACGCCCACGACAGATAGGGACCGAACTGTCTCGACGTTCTGAACCCAGCTCGCGTACCACTTTAAATGGCGAACAGCCATACCCTTGGGACCGACTACAGCCCCAGGATGTGATGAGCCGACATCGAGGTGCCAAACACCGCCGTCGATATGAACTCTTGGGCGGTATCAGCCTGTTATCCCCGGAGTACCTTTTATCCGTTGAGCGATGGCCCTTCCATACAGAACCACCGGATCACTAAGACCTACTTTCGTACCTGCTTGATCCGTCGATCTCGCAGTCAAGCGCGCTTATGCCTTTACACACACTGCACGATGTCCGACCGTGCTGAGCGCACCTTCGTGCTCCTCCGTTACTCTTTGGGAGGAGACCGCCCCAGTCAAACTACCCACCATACACGGTCCCTGATCCGGATTACGGACCTAGGTTAGAACGTCAAGCACTTCAGGGTGGTATTTCAAGGATGGCTCCACCAAGACTAGCGTCCTGGCTTCGTAGCCTCCCACCTATCCTACACAGAAGAACTCAACGTTCAGTGTAAAGCTATAGTAAAGGTTCACGGGGTCTTTCCGTCTTGCCGCGGGAACGCTGCATCTTCACAGCGATTTCAATTTCACTGAGTCTCGGGTGGAGACAGCGCCGCTGTCGTTACGCCATTCGTGCAGGTCGGAACTTACCCGACAAGGAATTTCGCTACCTTAGGACCGTTATAGTTACGGCCGCCGTTTACCGGGGCTTCGATCAAGAGCTTCGGTTTCCCTAACCCCATCAATTAACCTTCCGGCACCGGGCAGGCGTCACACCCTATACGTCCACTTTCGTGTTTGCAGAGTGCTGTGTTTTTGATAAACAGTCGCAGCGGCCTGGTCACTGCGGCCCTCTTTGGCCCAGCTCCGCATGGAGCCACCAAAAAGGGCGCACCTTCTCCCGAAGTTACGGTGCTATGTTGCCTAGTTCCTTCACCCGAGTTCTCTCAAGCGCCTGAGGATTCTCACCCTGCCTACCTGTGTCGGATTACGGTACGGTCGTTGTGATCTGAAGCTTAGAGGTTTTTCCTGGAAGCGTGGCCTCAGTGACTTCGTCCTAATGGACTCGTCTCGGTGCTCGGTGTATGTGATCCCGGATTTGCCTAAGATCACCACCTACCTCCTTTCCCCGGGACAACCAACGCCCGGTACACCTAGCCTTCTCCGTCACCCCATCGCAATCACAAACGGTGCTGGAATATTAACCAGCTTCCCATCGACTACGGCTTTCGCCCTCGCCTTAGGGGCCGACTCACCCTGCGTCGATTAACGTTGCGCAAGGAAACCTTGGGCTTTCGGCGGGGAGGTTTTTCACCCCCCTTATCGTTACTCATGTCAGCATTCGCACTTCCGATACCTCCAGCAAGCCTTACGACTCACCTTCACAGGCGTACGGAACGCTCCTCTACCACTCAATCTTACGATTGAATCCCTAGCTTCGGTATACCGCTTAGCCCCGTTAAATCTTCCGCGCAGGCCGACTCGACCAGTGAGCTATTACGCTTTCTTTAAAGGGTGGCTGCTTCTAAGCCAACCTCCTGGCTGTTTATGCCTTCCCACATCGTTTCCCACTGAGCGGTAATTTTGGGACCTTAGCTGAGGGTCTGGGTTGTTTCCCTTTTCACGACGGACGTTAGCACCCGCCGTGTGTCTCCCGTGCTCGACACGTGTTGGTATTCGGAGTTTGCCATGGTTTGGTAAGTCGCGATGACCCCCTAGCCATAACAGTGCTCTACCCCCAACAGTGATACACGAGGCGCTACCTAAATAGCTTTCGAGGAGAACCAGCTATCTCCGAGTTTGATTAGCCTTTCACTCCTATCCACAACTCATCCCCTACCTTTTCAACGGGAGTGGGTTCGGTCCTCCAGTCGGTGTTACCCGACCTTCAACCTGGTCATGGATAGATCACTCGGTTTCGGGTCTACACCTTGCGACTATTCGCCCTATTCAGACTCGGTTTCCCTTCGCCTCCCCTATACGGTTAAGCTCGCCACAAAATGTAAGTCGCTGACCCATTATACAAAAGGTACGCAGTCACCCTTACGGGCTCCCACTGCTTGTACGCATACGGTTTCAGGTTCTATTTCACTCCCCTCGCCGGGGTTCTTTTCGCCTTTCCCTCACGGTACTGGTTCACTATCGGTCAGTCAGGAGTATTTAGCCTTGGAGGATGGTCCCCCCATGTTCAGACAGGGTTTCACGTGCCCCGCCCTACTCAATTTCATCGAACATGCCCTTTTAAGTACAGGGCTATCACCTTCTATGGCCGGACTTTCCAGACCGCTCCTCTAAAGCATGCTCGACTTTTGGGCTGCTCCCCGTTCGCTCGTCACTACTTGGGGAATCTCGGTTGATTTCTTTTCCTTCAGGTACTTAGATATTTCAGTTCCCTGAGTTCGCCTCGTACAGCTATGTATTCACTGCACGATACCCTTGCGGGTGGGTTTCCCCATTCGGACATTGCCGGATCAAAGCTTGTTGCCAGCTCCCCGACACTTTTCGCAGGCTGCCACGTCCTTCATCGCCTCTGACTGCCAAGGCATCCACCGTATGCGCTTAGTCGCTTGACCATATAACCTCAAGTCGCCTCAAGGTCGTCAAACCACTGTTTCGCTTACTTGCCTCAACGACACGTATTGAGACAGGATCTCAAACGCATTGTTACGTCCCAAGTTGTCAAAGAACACGCCCAAGCCACAATGCCTGAACGTCAAATAGTTAGTGTGCGCAGTCACATCTCAACACCCGCGTGGTGGAGCCAGTCGGGATCGAACCGACGACCCCCTGCTTGCAAAGCAGGTGCTCTCCCAGCTGAGCTATGGCCCCGATACGCGTCATCCAGATCCATGGTGGGTCTGGGAGGACTCGAACCTCCGGCCTCACCCTTATCAGGGGTGCGCTCTAACCACCTGAGCTACAGACCCATTGGCTGGATTCGTAGCCCACAGTCAGGCGCTACTTGAGATGTGCAGGTGACTTGTGCGGACGCCCGACAGACACGTCGATTCGTCATGCTCTAAAGGAGGTGATCCAGCCGCAC
>JADKCY010000002.1:1552500-1887222 GCA_016718605.1 Lysobacterales bacterium
AACAAGTTGAACTTCTGGTCTGTGCCGCCAAGCTCGACATCGCACTTCAATGCGACCGAGTCATATCCCTGCACCAGCGGGTAGAGGAACTCGTGGATCGCAATGGACTGCTGCGCCGCGTAGCGCTTCGCGAAGTCATCGCGCTCGAGCATTCGCGCCACGGTATGTTGCCCCGCGAGTCGAATGATGTCGGCCGCCGACATGGCCCCAAACCACTCCGAGTTGAAGCGAAGCTCTGTTTTGCTGCGGTCCAGCACCTTGTAGACCTGCTCGGCATAAGTCTCCGCGTTGGCCAGAACATCCTCGCGCGTGAGCGGCTTACGGGTGACGTTTTTTCCTGTTGGATCACCGATCATGCCGGTGAAATCTCCAATCAGGAAAATCACTTGATGTCCGAGGTCCTGGAACTGACGCATCTTGTTTAGCAGAACCGTATGCCCAAGGTGCAGGTCTGGTGCCGTCGGGTCGAAGCCAGCCTTGATGCGAAGCGGCCGCCCGGTTTCGAGGCGCCGCTCCAATTCATCGCGCTTCAGAATTTCTTCGGTGCCCCTGGCGATCAAGGCCAATGCTTCATTCATTGTTTTCACTGGGATGCTCAACACGTGGTGTGGACGACACGGAAGAATAGCGATCTCGCCGCGTGCCGGTAAGTTTGCCCAGACGTCGCTCAAGCCCCGCCGTTGCAGGAGAACCTCTTGGGTGCGTTGCCCGTTAACAACACGTTAAATAGTCGCTTACTTGAAAAACCAACCAGCTCAAGGGTTTGACCGTTGTTTTTTTGCGGTTTATGGTGTCGCTTGTTTGCAACAATGTGCAGGATTGGTGATGAATTCAGATGCGCACCTCGCTGGCCAGACGCGTCAATCTTCGATCGATTCCAGCGCACCTTTGCGCCCATCTGCCTTAAGCGAGAATCACCCCTTGCGCCTTCCGGCTTTGCACCGCTGGCAGCGAGAGCACTGGATTCTTGCAAGTATCTTCGCTTCCGTGACGACCTTGGCCTCGTTATGCGCACCGCGCTTCGCGGATGCACATTTGGACCGCGAATCTGTCGCAAAGGAACGCGTTGCTCTAGCGTTGCCGGCGCATACCATCAGCACGATGGCGCCCGCAGCGCCCAGTGAGGCGATTTGGAACGTCGTCCACGTCAAACCGGGACAGACACTGGGTCAGCTCTTCTCCGAGCAGCTTCTATCTGCCAACACCTTGCATCGATTGCTTGAGCTTCCGGGAGCACATGAACCGTTGACGCGGATTCGTCCAGGCGCAGAGTTTGGTTTTGGTCGAGATGCATCGGGTGCTTTTGTTGGCTTCCGCTTCGACCGCGACGAGGCTGCTCGCGTTTTTGTCGACATCCAAGGCGATGAGTTCCATCAGCGCGTCGAACAGCGCGACGTACAGCGCCGTGTGATGATGGCCTCAGGTGTTATCGAGTCCTCGCTTTCTCAAGCCGCAGCGGACGCTGGCATGAGCTCCTCCAGCGTTCTGGAAATGGCCAAGGTGTTTGGCTATGACATCGATTTTGCGCAAGACCTTCGCGTCGGGGATCGCTTCAATGTCGTTTACGAAGATGTCTACCGTGACGGCGAGCGCCTACGCAGTGGCGAGATTGTCGCGGCGACCTTCTTCAACCAAGGCCGTGAGTACGAAGTTTTTCGCTACACCTTTGCCGACGGCCGGACAGAGTATTTCGATGGCGAAGGTCGACCGATGAAGAAGTCCTTTTTGCGCATGCCTATCGAGTTTGCGCGCATCAGTTCGGGCTTCAGTTTTGCGCGGCGCCACCCTGTGCTCGGGCGCGTCAGGGCGCATCGGGGTGTTGACTACGCCGCAGGGACAGGCACTCCAATCATGGCCGCGGGTGATGGCCGCGTGACCTTTGCTGGCTGGCAAAACGGCTATGGGCGTGTTGTGATCGTTGATCATGGTCAGGGCTACACGACCCTGTACGGACACATGTCCCGGTTTGGCAAATACAAGACTGGTTCGCGCGTTAGGCAAGGCGACACTATCGGTTTCGTCGGAATGACCGGATTGGCCAGTGGGCCCCACCTGCACTATGAGTTCAGAATTGGAGGCGTGCATCGCGATCCACTGACCGTCACGCTGCCCAAGCCAAAACCCCTTCCCACCGGCGAGCTCGCCCGTTTTCAGCAGCAAACCCAACCGATGCTGGCGAGACTGCAGACTCTGGACTCCAGTCAGCATGGCCTAGCAATTCGTTGAGGCCCAAGGGGTGTTGAACCCTTCCTTCGCCACTGATAGCGAACTGTTTGTTGGTGCGATATCAGGCACCAGCGCGGACGGTGTGGATGTTGCCCTCGTGCGGTTTTCCGGTCCGCGATGTGAATTGCTTGGCAGCCTGACCCAAGTGTATCCGGCGGCTGTCCACGCCCACGTTCTGCAACTGTCGCAAGGCGACCCCCAAACCACGCTCGATGCCCTCGGCGAGCTTGATGTTGCTGTTGCAGAGGCCTTCGGCGATGCCATCCTCACCCTGCTGGATAGGCTGAGTGTCGAACCCAGCAAGATTGCGGCAATTGGCTCGCACGGCCAGACACTCCGGCACCGACCGCTCGGAAACTATCCCTTTACGCTGCAGATTGGCGATCCGAATCGGATTGCTGAGCGATGCGGCATAACCGTTGTCGCCGACTTTCGCCGTCGTGATGTGGCGGCCGGTGGCCATGGCGCGCCACTGGTGCCGGCTTTTCATGCGCGAATGTTTGGTTCCAACAACGAGTCGCGTGCCATCTTGAACATTGGCGGCATTGCCAATCTCAGCTTGTTGCCAGGACATGGTCAGACGCGGGGTTTTGACACTGGCCCTGGCAACGGCCTGATGGATGCTTGGATCAAACGATGCACGGGCGCCAACTACGATATGAACGGTGAGTTCGCCAGCAACGGCAGGATCGACCAAGCATTGCTGCACACCCTGCGTGAAGATGCCTATTTTTCGTTGCCGCCACCAAAGAGCTCAGGACGCGATCACTTCCATCTGGCTTGGCTCGAAAGGCATATCGGTGGTCGTGAACTATCTGCCGCCGATGTGCAAGCAACCCTTTGCGCATTGACCATACACACCATCGTCGACGCCTTGCGGCTATCACAACCCGACACCAAACGAATACTGGTCTGTGGCGGCGGCGTGCACAACCGCCACCTGATGCAGGGTCTTTGCGCTGCGCTACCGCACATTTGTGTCGAAAGTACCGCGGACCATGGCGTCGACCCTGACGCTATCGAAGCGATGACGTTTGCTTGGCTCGCCAGGGAAACGCTAGCCGGCAGACCCGGAAACCTGCGCGAGGTTACGGGGGCCCGCGGTCCGCGCATTCTGGGCGGCATCTATCCGGCCTGACAACACCTGACTCGCCTGAAACCGCGGATGTCAGCAAACACTGGGAACACCTGTTCGATCAGGCGAACCAACCCGGTGGATACTCGGGTTTCTGCTCACGTGACAGTAGCTTGCGCAGGCCTTCCTGTGGGGTGATGTCCCCATGCAACACCTGCTGGACCAATCCACTGATCGGAAGATCCAGCCCATGCCGTTGGGCCAGACGCATGACCTCATCAGCCGTTTGAATCGACTCCACCACCTGACCAATGGCCGCCACCGCATCCTGTATGGATTGGCCTCGACCAAGCGCCAAGCCCAGACGTCGATTGCGAGACAAGTCACCCGTACAAGTCAGCACCAGATCGCCCAGACCCGCCAGGCCCATCAAAGTCTCGACTCGACCGCCCAACGCATCGTTGAGCCGCATCATTTCATTCAGGCCGCGGGTGATCAGACCAGCGCGTGCATTCAGGCCCAGCTGCATCCCGTCGGCGATACCCGTTGCCACCGCAAGCACGTTCTTCATGGCACCGCCCAACTCTGCCCCCAGCATGTCGCTACCGGTATAGGCGCGAAACGTGGGGCCATGCAGCACTTCGGCGACAAGTAGCGCAAACCCGCCATCGGAAGAATGCACGGTCACTGCGGTTGGCAAACCCTGCGCGACCTCTTTCGCAAATGACGGCCCAGTCACGATGGCCTGTGCGCAATCGCGCCCCAAAACTTCAGTCGCCACTTCGTGCAGAAACCTGCCGGAACCCAACTCGAATCCCTTGGTTGCCCACGCAACGCCGACATTGGCCGAACGATGCGGGGCAAGATCGCGCAACACGCCGGGGAAAGCGTGGCTGGGGACGACGACCAGAATGTGTTCGGCGGCGTCAACAACGGCTGCCAAGTCCGCACTGAAACTCAGCGCGTCCGGCAGCGTGATGCCGGGCAAATATCGTGTGTTTTCGCGACTCGCCTGCATGTCGGCCATCTGCGCCGCATCCCGTCCCCACAAAGTGGTGGCGTGACCGTTGCGGGCTGCCTGCGCCGCCAGCGCGGTGCCCCATGAGCCCGCACCCAAGACTGCGACACGCAGAGGCGTCATCGAAAATGCTCCGCCGCGACTCAGGCGTTGCCTGCCACGCCACCTTCAGGGAAGGTCGCCTCGCTGACCTGCTGCTGTTCGTTGCGGCGACGCAAGGTTTCCGCATACAGCTGATCGAAATTGATCGGCTGCAGGAAGTAGGGCGGGAAGCCGCCAGCCTGAATCAGATCGGAGACAATCTGACGCGCATAGGGGAACAACGCATTCGGGCAGTAGGTGCCCAAAATCGCATCCAGATTGCGGTTGTCGAAACCGGTGATATTGAAGATACCTGCCTGCTCGACCTCGACCAGATAGGCGGTCTTCTCGCCCACCGTACAGGTCAGGGTCAGCGACAACGACACTTCGAACACGTTCTGAGCCAAGCCCGCTACCTTCTGCGCCATGTTCAACTGCAACTGCGGCGCGGTTTCCTCGTTGAAAATCTGCGGTGCGTTGGGTGCTTCAAACGAGGCATCCTTCACGTAGATCTTCTGCAGTACCAGCTGCGGCGGATTGGGCTGACCCGCAGCGCCATTGGTCGTGTTTTCGTTAGCTTCAGACATGATCGACTCCAAAAAATAAGACAGACGATGTCAGTTCGCCAAGCAGACGAATCTGACCATAGTGTTGTTGCAGCATGAACGGATGCGCCCGCAACCCCACGCAGGCTGAAGACATCTCACTTGGGTGAGGTCAGGGCGACGGATTTTCAAGCCTTGCCTTTGACGACCGGCATATCGGCAGAGCGCCATGCGCCCATGCCGCCTTCAAGCACATGAACCCGGGTGAAGCCCGCTTTGGCCAAGCGTTTGGCCGCACCCTGCGCGGTCATGCCGCTGCGACATATGACCGCAACTGGCTGTTCCTTGGCCTTGGCAAGCACTTTGCTCTCCGGATCGAACTGGCTCATCGCGACGTGCTTCGCACCCACAATGTGGCCCTTTTCGAAATCGGCGATCGGGCTGATGTCCACGATCAGCGCGTTTTCCGCGTTCATCAAACGCGTCAGCTCGGCGGGCGCGAGAAAACTGAAGCCGCGCCCGAAGCGCGAGAACTCATTCATGATGAGGGCGATGGTGACACCCACGAAGGCCATGCTCAGCAGCAAGTTGTCGCCGATGAATTGGGGCAGACGGGCTAGAAATTCGGACACAGAAGATTTCCGGTGATCCGCGCGGACTGCGCAGGGCTGGCGATTATCGGCCAGTGACGCAGGGGACGCAAAGTCAGCGGCGCCAAGCCACCCATCACTGGCGCTTGGCGCGCGCCCAAGCCTCCGCCAACGCATTGGCGGCAGGCGCGGAAACCGCTGTTTGGGTCCGTCGTTGCGCAGCATCACGTCCCGCTGGACGTTCAGGCGTGCGCGCGGCACTGGTCTCACCCATCGCATCATCCAGCCGCATGCTGAGCGCGATCCGCTTGCGAACCAGATCCACCTCCATCACTTTGACCTTGACGATATCCCCTGCCTTGACCACTTCGCGCGGGTCCTTGACGAACTTGGTCGACAAAGCCGACACATGCACCAGTCCGTCCTGATGCACGCCGAGGTCGACGAAGGCACCGAAGGCGGCGACGTTGGACACCACGCCCTCCAGCACCATGCCGGGCTTCAGATCCTTGATGTCTTCAACACCCTCTTCGAAACGCGCAGCGCGGAACTCCGGTCTGGGATCTCGCCCCGGCTTGTCCAGCTCGCGCAGGATGTCGCGAACCGTCGGCACACCGAATCGCTCATCGGTGAACTGCTCTGGCTTAAGACTGGCGAGAAAGCTGGATTCGCCCATCACCTGACGAACATCGCGCCCGCAATGCGCAAGGATGCGCTCCACCACAGGATAGGCTTCCGGATGCACCGCGGAGGCATCCAGTGGATTGTCCCCCTCGCGGATGCGTAGAAAGCCCGCTGCCTGCTCAAACGCCTTGTCGCCCAGACGCGGCACCTTGAGCAAGGCGCGACGCGAACGGAACGGGCCGTGCTCATCTCGATAGCGCACGACGTTTTCCGCCACGCTGCTGGACAGCCCAGCGACTCGCGTCAACAGCGGAGCGGAGGCGGTATTTACATCGACACCCACGCCGTTCACGCAGTCTTCCACGCGCGCATCCAGCGCCTTGGCCAAGCGGATCTGATTGACATCATGTTGATACTGACCGACACCAATTGACTTGGGTTCGATCTTCACCAATTCCGCCAGTGGATCTTGCAGTCGGCGCGCAATCGAAACCGCGCCGCGCAGGCTGACGTCCAGCTCGGGAAACTCGCGAGCCGCCAGTTCCGAGGCCGAGTAAACCGAGGCTCCCGCCTCACTCACGACAATCTTCTGCAGGCCCAGTTCGGGATGTCGCTTGATCAACTCGGCCGCCAGCCGGTCGGTTTCACGCGAAGCGGTGCCATTGCCAATCGAGATCAATTGCACGTTGTGCTGGGCGCAAGCACGCGCCAGCTCCTGGATGGACGCATCCCAGCGGTTGTGCGGCACATGCGGATAGATCGTGCTGGTGTGCAGCAGCTTGCCCGTAGCATCCACAGTAGCGACCTTCACCCCGGTACGCAGACCAGGATCGAGGCCCATGACGACTTTTGGGCCCGCAGGTGCCGCCAGCAGCAGATCCTTGAGATTGTCGCCAAACACGCGAATCGCCTCGGCCTCGGCAAGTTCACGCGCTCGCAGGAACAAATCCAGCGACAAACTCATCAGCAGTTTGTAGCGCCAGCAATGCCGCACGCTATCGCGCAGCCACGCATCGGCAGGTCTGCCGCGATCCGCAACGCCAACATGGTGTGCGACTCGCCCTTCGGCTTCCGCATGCCCAGCGGTTGTGGCCGCCGCACGAGGATCCTCGCTGGCTGCACTGGCCGCCGCCTTGGGTTGCAGATCCACGCTGAGAAACCCTTCGTTGCGGGCGCGTAAGAGCGCCAGCAAGCGATGCGAGGGAATCTTGGCGATCGGCTCGTGGTGATCGAAGTAGTCGCTGAACTTGGCGGCTTCAACTTGCTTGCCGTCAACCACCTTTGCTTCGACTTCGCCTTTCTGCCAGAGCCAGTCGCGCAGGCCACCGACCAGTGTCGCCTCCTCCGCCCAACGCTCGATCAGAATCGCTCGTGCACCCTCGAGTGCCGCCTTGACATCGGCAACGCCCTTTTCGACATCGATGAAGGGCTGGGCACGTTGTTCTGGCGGTATCGCGGGATCATCAAGCAAACCCAGGGCCAGCGGCTCCAGACCCGCCTCGCGCGCAATCTGCGCCTTGGTACGGCGTTTGGGTTTGTAGGGGAGGTAGAGATCTTCCAGCCGCGCCTTGCTGTCCGCGGCAAGCACCGCCACGCGCAGGCTTTCACTCAATTTGCCCTGTTCGTGGATGCTGGCGAGGATACTGTCGCGGCGCTCTTCCAGTTCACGCAGATAGCCCAGGCGCTCTTCCAGCGTGCGCAACTGCGTGTCATCCAGCCCACCCGTCACCTCTTTGCGGTAACGAGCAACGAACGGCACGGTGGCTCCGCCATCCAGCAGCTCCACCGCCGCATTGACCTGCGCAGCCTTGGCACCGATATCCTCGGCAATCTGCGCTGCAATCTGCAGTGCAATCAGGTTGGCATCACGAACCGGCAGCGCGGAATCAGTCATTCGTCAGCTTCAATCGGACAAGGGGCCGCGAAGTATCCAGACGCCGCACCGGCCTGTCACGCGTTCCCGCCGACCTGTTGGTTTCCCTGCCCATCCTCGGGTCGACTGGTCGGTCACAAACGCGCATTTGCATTGGCTGTCGCCAAACGAATGCAAGGACCTTCCCCACCGCGCACCGGATGCAACGCTCTGTCGTTCGGTCAGGCGGTCGTGCGTGACGATGGGAAGGGTTTCCTCATCACTCGTTCCGGCGGCGATCTGGCGATTGTATGGGTTGGGTGGACGTCGTTGGGATGAAACCCAAGGCAGTGACCGATTAGTTCAATGGGACCAGCGATTCCTGACTTCGGATCGGTCGTCCGCGCGCGTCTTTCAGCAGGGTCCGTCGTTTCACGCGACCACATGACCGCTTGTCGTTTCGCCAGACCTTCCCTCTGGCTGAAGTCGACGCGAAGCATCAACCCACCGAGCCATCCCTCATCTAGCAGATGGTCCGCAAAAAACCGGCAAGTCAGCTGCGCGAAGCGCCATCCGTTGCATGCGGTTGTTGGACAGCGTCTAACCGAACCGATTACTCACGCATCCTCTGCAATCTGCAGACACGCTCCAATCCTCACCGAGCGGAGGTCAATGATATTCCCATTTCCAAGGCAACCCAGTCTCACCTAGGACAGTTCGTACGAGGTCGGGGTAGAGCCGCTCGGCTCGCACGTCGTTGGACAGCAGAACAAGACAACGCTGCTCCCGCTCAACACAGACAACCATATTGCCGGTCCAGTCGTTGTGGCCGCCCTTGAACCATATTTCGCCTTGAGGGCCCTGGAAAGTAACCAGCCCTAGGCCGGCCGCCAATTCGATGGCGGTGTGGGCGGAGTCGGTATCGGGGGCCAGAGTGGGGAATTGATGGGCCGATGTGATCGGCATCTGGGGCCGGACCATCTCGGCCCGGGCTGTGCGGCTAAGCCCGTCGCCCCGCACGATACCCGCCCAGAGTTTCGCCTGATCCGCGATGTCAGTATCCATGGAGCCCGCCGCGCTTACGCTCGACCGTTCGTCATGTGGCTCAGGGCTCCCATCTTCCCGAAACCCGTCCGCCAGATTGGACAGAAAGTCCGGGCGCCACTGCATTGAAGTCCGCGTCATACCGAAGCGGTCGAAGATCCGCGCCTGCATCTCCCGCCCTACGTCGAGACGCAGCGCCTGCTCTAGCACGAGCTGGGCGATGTAGAAGCCTTCGCCAGAGTAGCCATAGCGCGTGCCTGGATCATGGTGAAAACGGAGCTTTCCATCGTCCTCCAGCCAGCGGAAGTTGGCGAATCCCGACGTGTGCGTGAGCAGGATCCGCATTGTCAGAGCCTTCCAGCGCGGGTCTCCCGACAGGTCGTGGTAGTCGTCATATTCCGGCAGCGGACGAGGCAGGAGATCCGCGATTGAGGTATCTAGGTCCAGCTTCCCTTCGTCCACCAGCTCCATGACCAAGTACGTGAAGGTGGTCTTCGTCAACGATGCGCCATACATGATCGTCTGAGTGGTGAGTGGTTCGCCCGCGGCGTTGCGGACACCGTAGGCAGCCACGTGGACCACTTCTCCGTTGTTGATGACGGCGAGCGCCAGCCCTTGGACATGTTCCCGCTTCATCAAGGTGTATGCGACGCTGTCAATCATGTGCGAGTCGAGAAGGACGTCGGCCGCGGGGCGCTTTACGCACCCGATGATCACCAGTGTGATGGCGAGAGTAAGAACAAGAACCGGTAAGATCGCGAACCGCACGCTTACACGTGAGTTCTCGGCTGGACTAGTGACGACGGTGTGAAGCGGGTCCATCTGGTAACCCTCGCGACGCGGGCGCTGTCTAACGAATGAAAGGACCTTCCCTACCCCGCACCAGATGCCAGCGCTCGATAGTTCGGCTAGGTCGCCGTGAGTGATGATGGGAAGGGTTACCTCATCACTCGTTCCGGAGGCGATCTGGTGATTGTATGGGTTAGGTGGACGTTGTTGAGATGAAACCCAAGGCAGTGACCGATTTGTTCAATGGGAACAGCGATTCCTGACTTCGGATCGGTCGTCCGCGCGCGTCTTTCAGCAGGGTCCGTCGTTTCACACGACCACATGACCGTTTGTCGTCTCGCCAGTCCTTCCCTCTGGCTGAAGTCGACGCGAAGCATCAAAACAAAGCGTGAAGCGCCATCAGATAAGACAACCGCAGACTCAAGCTGCGGACGGCAACGCTTTGCTTGACTGTGGGGAAGGTCCTTGTAGCCTGAGTTAAGCCGCGCCGCGTAGCGGCGTAGGCTTGAACGAATAGTTATCGGTGCGGTGGCGAATTGTTGAACTCCAGCTGCGAAAACGCGCGAGATTCCGGGTTGTAGACAGCTCCCCAGAACTGTTCACCGCCATCGCAGACGTATAACGGGCTAAACACCCAAGACGAATCGTCGCTCTCAAGAACGTCTGGATCAGCGGCGTTTATGTAGACCACCCGCTTGCCATTCTGGACGATGCCGACGTACTGCCGGAAAAAGATTGACGGATCACGTCCTTCCAGTAATGGGGATAGCTTCGGCAGATCGACTTCGAGCTGCTGGGCAAGCTCCGCGGTAACAGTCCATCCGCCAGAAATACCAGTCGGGCTCGGGCGTGAGCACTGGTCGAGGCCCTGAGCAGCGCCTGCACCCAAAATTGCGACACGAGGCGGCAGCCATGATGCTGTGAAGGCGCAGTTGAGCTCTGGTCTTAAGGAGTGCTCGCCAGCCGTACCCTGTTCGGCTGGCGCAACATACACAAATAGCACTGGGTCACCATGAACCTCCACCCATTTGCTCGTGAGGATGACGCCTCCTGGAAACGACTCAATCCTAGAACTGCATCGGACCAGCCCTAAAGCTGGGGACAGATCACGAACCTCTAGGTAGGCGGCCGGATCACAGCTTCCCATCATGCAAGTCAGCGCCGAGGAAACACGAAATGGTCCCCACGACGCGACGAAGTATGGCGGCTCGGCACCGGACGCTGAGTTGACGGCAATAGTGAAGAGAAATGCGAGGCGCGGGATAACGTTCATAGCAACAGTTTTCGTCGAAATTCAGCGGTCGCCGAAGGCGGTCAGTTGGAATGCCTTGTTGGGCAGCTACGTTTCAAATTACAGCTCCAATGCGCCCTTTCCGGCAAGGATCCGATCGCGGAAAGTGACAATACGAGAAATGCGGGTCTCGGGCTTCTTTGCCGAGCTCAGGTTGATGACATAACTCCTTTGGCGCCCCGGTGTAAGGCTTTGAAACGCCTCTGCGAGCTCTGGGTCGGAGTCCAATGCCTCTGCCAACTCAAGCGGCAATTCGATTTCGCTTACGCCCTTCTGCGGTCTGATGCCGGAATCTGCGTAACTCATTGCCTCTTTCAAGTAGGAACGGATGACTTCTTCCATCTCTACTACTTGCGCATTGTCCGTGAATCGGATCATGTCCGGGTGCTTGGTATTCGGTCCTTGTCTCTCAAGCACGCCTTCGGAGTCCTTCATCAACGCAGCATTGAAGAAACTTAGTCGGAAATTGCTGCGCATGGCACCGATGATCGCAATGTTGCGATCCTTGTGCATGTAGCACGGATGAGCCCACTTGACAGTTTCAACATGGTCCAAGGCGATACAGAGTTGCCGGAGCGCAAGCAGTCCGCCGGCCCATTTCCGCGTCGAGCAATTGTCTGTGGCGAACCGTTCACAACGCCCGCACCCGAGTGAAAAATAGTCTTCAATCTCAGTGATCACTTCTGAAGCTCCTGCACGATTGGCTATACGCGAAACCAGGTAGTCGTGCCGCCTAATGGAAATTCGCCTGCACCGTGGATGCAGCGTAACAGGCGATTTTGCCGTGTAACACGACTTCTCCCTTCATCATGAATACCTCCGTAGCGCAACCGCCTCGGCGGTTCTATTCGAAGTGTGAAGCGATGCGTGCGCGGCGTAATTCGTCTGCGCACAGGGCGAGGTTACATCCACTGCACGAATCGTTTCATCTATTTTCATGGCAAGCAGCATCGATTGGATTCGGGGCTAAGGGAAGTGGCGCTCTTCGACTTCAATTTCGGTTGAGGGTGGTGTTACTGCTTCCACTCAGGGGAAAGCATGCCCACCGCAATAACGACGGAAAGGTGCCGCAGTTTCCGGGCTGTCGGGGCTCCACGCTTTGGTGGCAGCACAGTTACACGGCACCAGGATGCGCCTGATGGTGTGCCTGTGCCTTCTTCGCGGTGAGCGTATCGGTATGGGTTTTCAGTCCGCCCGCGCGCACCGCGCGAATGGCCTACCGCTTATTGAAGGCGAGGCGAACACGGCAATACCGCCTGCAACTTGGCGGTTGTCGAAGTCTGCACATCCGAAGGTGCTCGGTAATCCTGGGCGCAGTCGCTACAATCCGCGCCTCTCTCCCTTGGCGACGCGCCAATGCTGCGGATCACGCCTTCTATTGCCATCCCCGATACCGAGCTGGTGGAGCGCTTCATCCGTGCGTCCGGGCCGGGTGGGCAAAACGTGAACAAGGTCGCGACGGCGGTTGAGTTGCGTTTCGATGTTGCGCAGTCGACCACCTTGCCGGAGGCGTTGCGCGAGCGCGTGTTGGCCAAGCGGGATCGTCGGCTGACCGCCGAGGGCGTGCTGGTCATCACGGCACAGCGTTTTCGCACCCAGGAGCGCAATCGCGAAGATGCGCGTGAGCGGCTGATTACCTTCATTCTTTCGGTGTTGAAGCCGCCCGCACCGAGGCTCGAGACCCGCCCGACCCGCGCTTCCAAGGAACGTCGTCTCGGCAGTAAGCGCGAGCGCGCCGGTCTCAAGCGGCAACGCGCCTCGCATGCTTGGCAGAGCGACTGATGCCGCACCCTCATGCGCATCGCGTCCGCCGCGACTACCACGTGCCATCCCCACCCAGTCAAGCACCACAGCGTGGTAACGCGTTTGTGCGCTGGCTGGGCCGCAGCATCTTGCGCTTGGGTGGCTGGCGAATCGTCGGTGAGTTTCCCAATGTGCCGAAGCTGGTAGTCATCGTTGCACCGCATTCCTCCGCATGGGATGGAATCTGGGGCTTGCCTGCCATGCTCGCCATGGGTGTGGACCTCGCGATCATGGGCAAGCGCGAATTGTTCTTCTGGCCGCTCGGCGCACTATTGCGCTGGCTCGGCGCCTTCCCCGTCAATCGCCGCAACAGCGCGGGTCTGATGGAACAAGTGACGACGCAATTTGCCAATCATCCGCGCTTCTGGCTGGCCTTGGCGCCAGAGGGCACGCGGCGCCGCGTGGAGCACTGGAAGACCGGTTTCTGGCGCATCGCCCGTGCAACCGATGTCCCGGTGTTTTGTGCCTACTTTCACTATCCAGATAAAGTCATCGGCTTGGGACAACTATTCCATCCCAGCGACGACCTTGATGCGGACATGCGTTCGCTACGCGAGTATTACGCGCCCTTCGTCGGCAAGCACCGCGGAACGGTGTAGCGCCGGGTGATGCTGACCCAGCGCGAACGTCACATTGGCGGCTCGCGTGGGGTTTGCTGCAGGGCTCACGGCTCGGGCGAGGAATCCACCGACAACATCGGCACACCCATCGAGCTGCGCGATTCCAGCACCGGCTGCGGCGCCGTCGCGGCCACTCTGGGGCGATTGGGCAAGGGCGTGGCCGCCTCGCCGCGCTGCACCCGCAGCGCGTTCTGCAAGGCTCGGCGTGCGCGGGGTTCCTCGCCTTGCGCAGCCAAGGTCGCCGCCAGTTCTTCCCAGGCATCCGCACGGGCGTCGAATTGCAGGGCGGACTGCAGATAGGCCTCGGCCTTGCCCCACAAACCATCTTCGCGACACAGACGACCCAAGGTGACATGCAATGCGGGGCTGTCCGCGTGCTGGGCCAGCCAGCCTTCCGCACGCTTTAGGCGTGCTGTGTGCGGCAAGCTGCCTGCAAGCCCATAAATCGCGACCAGTGCCTCGGTCCATTGTCGACTGAGATTGGCTTCGATTGCCTCGTCGGCCAGTTCGGCTTGTCCCAGTCGCTGCGCGGTTCGGGCGTAAGCGAGTACCACCTCGGGCCGTTGCCGCAGGCTCTTGGGCAGATTGGCGAGTTCCGTGCGCAGATTTTCCCGCGAGTCGACCACCGCCAGCAACGCAGAAGCCACCTTGGCCTCCAGTTCGACGATGACGACTTCCGGCAGACTCTTGCTGCGGCGCAGCTCCGGTACCAGACCCTGCGCTTCGCGGGCACGGCCAAGGTCTAGCAGCGCTTCGATCTTTAGACGCATTGCGGCGGGAAGCAGTGGCAGCGGCAAGCCGTCCACGGCACTGAGGGTCGCCTGTGCATCGCCGGCTGCCAGCCAGCGTCGACCACGCAGCAGGGTAGCCTCGGTCGGATCGTGCGCATCCAGTTCGGTCAATAACGCTTCCGCACCCGCCTGATCGTCGCAGGCATCCGCCGCCACCACCGCCGTCACCAAGGCGGCGGTTTGCACGTATTCGTTGCTGGCTGCCTTGCGGAGAAGCCGTTGCGCCCGCGCATGCTGGCCGTGATGCGCAGCCAGCACGCCCTCGGCAAGACGGCGACGCGCCACGCGGCGACTACGGCGACTCAGTGCGCGGAACGGAAACAACAAGGCGCCGATCAGCAATTTTAGGGCAAGCCAGGCGCCGACGATCAGGCCCACACCAATGACCAGACTGGATTCGATGCTGTAGCCGCGCCAGATGATCTGCACGTAACCGGGATCGCGCGACAACTCTCGCCAGGCCAGCGCGATCAGCAGGATCAGTAACAGACTGAGCACCAGCCATCGCCAAGATTTCATTCGCCCTCCCCGACAGGCGCATCGGCTTCGACGGACAGTTCCAGCGACGCTTCCGAAGGCTCGCTGGCTGGACTGGCGGCAGCATCCCCGGCTGCTGCTGGGTCGGCTGGCGTTGGGTCGGCAGGCAGGGCACCGCTGGTTTCCGCGGCGGGCGGGGTCGGCACCAGCAAGGTGGTTTGCAACACCCGACGCGCCCCACGCAGTGCGCGCAGTTCGGTGAGGCTTGCACCCAGACTTGGCAGTGCCCACGCCAGTCCCTGCTGTGACAAGGCATCGAGCTCCGCGATGACGCTCTGAACGCCTGCATCGGTCGGGTCAAACAGCGCGTCCGCCAAAGCAGCAGCGGCAGTCAGGGCATCGCGAAACGTCGGCTCATCGCGGCGTTCCGCGGCCGTGATGGCGCGCTCAATCTGTTGCGTGAGCAACAATCTCGCCGCGGGTTGCGCGTCACGCGGCACACGCAAGCTGGCCGCATCCAGACGGCGCACCGTCAACACTCTCGACAGGGTTTGCCCAAGCCAACTGTCGCCGCCCAGCACCGCCGCATCGCTGCCACCCCGATCGCGCAATGGCAAGGGTTCGAGTTGCGCAAGCATCTGCTGCAATCGATGTCGTATGTCGCTGACGGGATCAACCGCGACGCTTTCGAGCAATGCGCGCTCGCTGGTCAAGGGTTCACGCAAACTGGCGTAGAGCGGGTCATCCACACTATCGAGCGCTTGAGCTGCCAGCGAATACGCGAGCTTGGCGCCATCCAGATCCTGCGCCAGACGCAAGCGTTGGCCGCCCGCGAGCAGCAGACTTTCCACTTCATTGAGGCGCAGCATCAAATCGCCGCGCATGCGCTCGTCCGACAACCGTGCAACCGCGTCCTCAATACTGGCAGCGCGCTCGGTCGAGGCCAGCAACTCGTCGCGCATCACGCGATGGGTTTGAGTGAGGTTCTTGACACGGTCCTCTTGCACCCGCGCGTCATTGCGCAGCAAATCCAATTGCCGATCCATCGCTTCAATGCGTGCTGTCAGCGCCTCGGCCTCGGATCGCCATTCACTGCGACTCTGCTCGAGTTCGCGCAAGCTCGATTGCTGTTGCCAAACCCACGCCGCCATCACGACCAGCAGGCCAATGACGACGGCACCCCAAAGCCAGGCGCGCGAACGCGCCGCAGCGGCGGTCGGGGCTTCGGAAACGGGCGGAGTTGGGGCGGTTTCGGTCACGGGAAGATTCTTGCAGATTGAGTGAAGTGAATGCGACTGCAGTCCGAGCGCCTGCGAAAGCGCGTCGTAGGCGTCGACGATCTGCCAAGTCTACGGCGCGCCATCGCTCCTGCGGACATTCTGCTGCACCCACGTGTGCAGACATTGCATATGTTGTTCCGGTCGCGTGCCGTCGGCCTGCAGAATGGAAGTGAAGTTCAGGGACTTCGCAATGGCAGCCAGACGGGCACTACTCGCCACCACCACGCTGGTTTGCAACATCGTTCGCTGTGGCTCCATCGCCTGCGCCCAGACATTTCGCAATGCCTGTTCGCTGCTCAACATCAGGGCCAGCGGCGGCGTGGCCGCGCTAAGCGCAGCCCAATGCCGACGATCCAAACGCACCGGCACGCGCGCATACACATCGCACTCATCCACCACAAAACCCCGTTGTTTGAGTGCCGCTGCAAGCAAGCCTCGCCCATCCGGCGCACCGATCATGACCAGTGCGCGGCCATTCCCGGCCTGCAACTCCGGCAGCGCCAGCAGGCCCTCGGAAGTCTCGGGGTGACCTGCACGCACCTCTGCAACCAGCGCCAAACGCAGGGCCTTGGCCGTCGCTGCACCAACCGCCAGCGCCATGCGCTGCCGCGACAAGCTCTCCGGGAGCAAGCTTCGACAGGCGCGAACGGCCATCGGACTGACAAACAAGCCGGTGCCTCGTGAAAGGGCAGCGCGCAACTGTTCGATCACCTGTCCATCGTTGCGCACTTCAAGGCGGAACCCAGGCAACGCCAACGATTGCGCACCATAGCGCCGCGCGATCCTGCCAATGGCGACCTGCGCAGTGCTGGCGCGCAGGTTGACCACGGTCCAATCGGACAGCGGCAGAACTTTCGTGGTGGCTTTGATTTCTCGGTGCATGGCAGGCTCCTGCTGTGACATTCTGCCTGCATGCACAGCCAGCCTCATCCCCCTTCTGCCACCGAGCCCTTCGAGCCCGCATTGCGCGCCCGACTGCAATCGACTTTGAGCGCCATGCCGCCACTACGCGCCATCGGTTGCAACGTGCTCGATGCAACGCATGAACACCTCTTGCTTGGCGCGCCGCTCGCGCTAAACATCAACGACAAGGGCAACGCCTTCGGCGGCAGCATGGCCAGCCTGATGACGGTCGCCTGTTGGGGACTCTTCAACCTGCACTTGCAGCGCGCCGGAATCCACGCCGAGGTGTATGTGCAGGACTCGCAGATCCGCTATCTGACGCCCGTCTACGAAGACCTGCGCGCATGCGCACAGGCTACGAGTGCTGCCGCTTGGGACGAAGCACTCACCATCCTTCGCGAAAAGGGCAAATCCCGTATCGCGATGCGCGCCGCCATCGTTCTTGCCGATGGGCGCGAAGCGGCAACGCTTGAGGCACGTTTTGTCGCCTTGCGCCCCGCCGCCAAATGAGCCTCTTCGTTGCCGCCTGGGTCAACGCCACTCAGCGCTGACATCGCGCACACCAGACCGTGGCGCGTTGTCCCAAGGTCGTGTGCCGCAACGGCGTTCCGCAAACTCTGCATGGCAGACCCTCGCGACCATAGACCTGCAGCTCCTGCTCGAAGTAGCCGGGTTCACCTTCCGGATTGAGAAAGTCCCGCAGGGTCGTGCCGCCGCGGGTGATCGCGTGGGCGAGGATATCGCGAACCGCATCGGCCAGACGCTGATAACGCGCCAAGCTGACCTTGCCGGCCTCACGACGCGGATCGATTCCGGCGCGAAACAAGCTTTCCGCCGCATAGATGTTGCCCACACCGACCACCACCGCCTGATCCATCAGGAACACCTTGACCGTACTTCGCTTTCCTCGGCTGAGTGCAAACAGATGGTCGCCCGAAAAGTCCGGTCCCAAAGGCTCCGGCCCCAGCGCTTGCAACAAGGGATGCACTTCACCCGCGACCTGCCAGAGCAAGGCACCAAAACGACGCGGATCGTTGAAACGCAGCGCTCGTCCATCATCCAGCACGATATCCACATGATCATGCAGGCGCGGCGGCAAGGCCGCATCAACGATCCGCAGACTGCCCGACATGCCGAGATGCAGTAGCGCAGCACCAGGACCCACATGTAGCAACAGATATTTCGCTCGCCGATCCACCGACGCAACGCGCTGCCCGGCCAGTTGCTGGAGTTGGGCCGGGAATGGCCAGCGCAGATCTTCACGGCGCAGGATCAAGCGGCGCACCGTTCGCCCCACCACATGCGGCTCGATACCGCGCCGGGTAGTTTCTACTTCAGGTAGCTCAGGCATGAGGATTCCAGCACACGTCAAGACGACTGCTATTCTCCGCGCATTCCGGTCGTGGTGACGTCATGCCAACGCTGCCCTCCACCTCGCTCGAACGCCATCTCGCCCTCTGCCTGACGCTGCTGTTCAGCGCGACCAGCAACGCGCAGTCCGATGATTTGGCGAACTCGCCAGCGGAGTTGTTGCAGCGCGTCGACCGCAACCGTGATGGTCGTGTGTCTCTGTCCGAGTACCAGCGCTACCTCAGTCGCGGCTTCGAGGCCATGGACCGCAACGGCGACGGCATCGTCGCGGCCAATGAACTACCCGCAGGCACCCGCTATCGCGAGCGTCGCGAACTCGACCTCACCACGCTGGAACAACGCTTCGCCCGTCAGTTCCACGCCCTGGATCGTGACCGCAATGGCTCGCTCGACGTGAACGAGCTGACTCAGCCGCCGCAGCGGTGAGAGGTGCAGCCGCTCACCGATTCGTCAACTGAATCTCGATCCGTCGATTGCGCGCCAGGGCTTCCTCGCTGCTGCCGCTGTCCAGCGGGTGGAATTCGCCGAAGCCGTTGGCGGCGAGGCGGCGCGGGGCGATCCCGGCATTGCTGAGGAATTTGACGATGGCGATGGCGCGGGCGGAAGACAGTTCCCAGTTAGAGGGGAAACGACCCGTGCTGATAGGCCGATGGTCGGTGTGGCCATCAATGCGCAGTACCCAGTCGATGTCGGGCGGGATTTGCGCGGTGACTTCCTTCAAGGTCGCAGCGAGCTGGTTGAGCTGCTGCGTGCCGGTGGGATTCAACTCGTCCGATGCGCTGGGAAACAGCAGTTCGGATGGCACCACGAAGCGATCACCCACAATCTGGATGTCGGCACGATTGCCGAGTGCGGCGCGCAGCTTGCCGAAGAATTCGGAGCGATAGCGCGTCAGCTCATTGACTTTGTCGGCCAGCGCCAGGTTGAGTCGCGCACCGAGGTCCTTGATTTCGACGTCTTTGGATTCGATCGCGATATTGGCGATGTCCAAGGCCTTCTGCACTTGGGCGAGCTGTTCGCGTAATGCCGCCAATTGCCGGTTGAGCAATTCGGCCTGCGCCGCCGCTTTGGCCGAGAGGTCGGTCTGTACGGTGAGCTTTTCTTTGTTCTCCTCCAGCTCGGCGAGACGGCTGGCGATTTCGCTTTCGAGTTGCTGCTTGAGCGAATTCAAGGCGTTGATGTCAGCCGTCAGGCGCGCGATGTCGGCTTCGTTCTGGCTGAGCTTCTCGGTAGCGAGATCGAGATTCAGCTTGAGTGAGTTGGTTTGGTTTTCGCTTTGCTGCAGGCTGGCGCTAAGGTCGCCCACTTCGGTGAGCGCCTGCAATTTGGCGGCCTTCTCCATCGACAAGGCGTCCGCCAGGTCGGCCAGTTCCTGGTTGAGTTGCGCCAGTGACCGGTCACGACTGGACAGGGCATCGGACAGCACGAACTGACCGAGGCTGAAGATCAGCAGCAGGAAGACCAGCACCATCAACAAGGACGACAGGGCGTCGACGAAGCCGGGCCAGAAATCAATAGATCGGCGCTTGCGCGCAGCAAGGGTGCTCATGGACTCAATCGCGCTTGTGTTCGACAGCAGCGGCGATCGTCCGACTAAGAAGTCGGAACTCCTGACGCAAGTCTTCGCTCATGCCTTGCTGCGCGCCGCCGCCCTGCGCGAGGGCGCGCAAGGCTGTCCGCAGTTCGGCCTGGGTATCGTTGAGGCGTCCCAATTGTTCCGCCAACTCACCCATCTGCTCGGTACCCGCGCGTCGATCACGTTCTGACTCAAGCAATGCGCGCTGCATGCGCTCCAAACCATCCGCAGTTTGCTCAAGCAAGGCTTGCACATAGGCAGGTACCGACGCATCGCCCTCGCTACCAATACCACCCGCCGACAGCTTGGTCATACCCGACAACCACTCTTCGAGCTCGTTGTAGAAACGATTGGAAGCGCGACCCGAGAGCAGATCCAGCAGACCGATCACCAGCGAACCGGCGAGGCCAAACAGGGAGGTCGAAAAACTCGTCGCCATTCCCGACAGTGGCTGCTGCAATTTGTCTTTGAGCGCCTCGAACATCGCAACTGCGTCGCTGCCGCCGGACAAGCCCGCGATGATGTCGCTGACCGAGCCGATGGTCTTCAGCAAGCCCCAGAACGTGCCGAGCAAGCCGAGGAAGATCAGCAGGCCGATCAGATAGCGCGACAAATCGCGCTGTTCTTCCAGTCGCAGATACACGCTATCGAGGATTGTTCGGGTGGACGCCATCGACAAACTGAGCGGCTTGCGTTCGGTTTTGCCCAGCATTTTCGCCATCGGCGCCAGCAGGATGGGGGACTCGGTGGGCATGCGATCTGGTGCGCTGCGACGGAAGTTCTCCATCCAGCGAACTTCGCGCTGCAAGCGCAATGGTTGTTGCAGGTTGACCGCGATACCAACCGCGAACACCGCCAGAATCAGGGCATTGAAGCCCGGCGTAGCGCCAAATGCCTGCATCAAGGGACCGAGCATGATCACGGCCAGCGCGGCGACCAGCGCGAGCACGGCAAGCATCCAGGCAAGCACGCGAATCGGTTGACTCATGGCGATCTCCAAGCACAGATGGGACAAACGGACTGCCAGCGAGCAGCTTAGGTTCCCGATACGCCGAAAGTCGTGCTGCGGGGTTTAGCTTCTGCTCCGGCTGTGCCTGCTACTCTGCGTCGTTGATTCTGTCTGTTGGCTGAGCGTCCATGTCCGAGCCCTCCTCTTCCGCAACCGGATTGCACGCCATGGCAGTGCAATGGGTACAACAACTCAACCAATGCCTGCAGCGCGGCTGGCCGCTCGATTTGGCTTTGGCGCTGCAGGACACGCTGGATGCGCTGGTCGATGCTGCCGATCACGCGAGCGATCCACGGCTGTTTGAGCAGACCTTGGCGATTTCGGTCTATCTGAGCTCGTTCATGGAGGAAGGTCGCCATCCCGATGACACCCAGCGCGAGCATCTGCGTCAGTTGTGCGAAGCCGTCGCACCCGGTGAAATCAGCGCATCGATTCAACCTGCGACCGCAGAGCAGGATCGCGGCGTCCTGCTGGTAAGCGGCGATGATCAACTTGCCTTGGCACTCGACGAAGCCTTGCGCGGCAAAGGCATTCAGTTGCTGGTGCGCTCCAGTGTCGATGAAGCTATTGCCGATCCGGCCGAGGGGGTGCTCAATCTGGTCGTTGTCGATGGCAACGAACTGGCCGATTTTTCCCAACGCAGCCGCACTTTTTCGCAGATCTACCGCCACCCGCAACGGCGTTGCGCGCTGCAGGTGCTTACCCGCAGCGGCGACTTGAACGAGCGCATGTTTGCTTTGCGGGCCGGTGCCGACGAAGTGCTGCGGCTTAGCGAGGACATTACTCCGCTGGTTCGCAGCATCGTCGAAGCGGTGCGCCCTGGTCCCAGCGAGCCCTACCGCGTGCTGATCGTGGACGATGATCGCAGCCAGAGCATGTTCTGCGAAGCGGTTCTGCGCAGCCAGAACATCGAAACGCGTGTCGCTTCCGAGGCCAGCCAGGTGCTGGCCGAAGTGGACGCGTTCCGACCCGAGGTCGTGCTGCTGGATCTGCACATGCCGGAAGTCGATGGCATTGAAATGGCGGGTCGCATCCGCGCACTGCCGGGCGGGGAGTTGCTGTCGATCGTGTTCCTTTCGGGCGATCACGAGAAGGATGTCCGCTTCGATGTACTCGCAGCGGGTGGTGATGATTACTTCACCAAACCGATTCCGCCGCGTCATCTGGTCACCGGCGTCATCAGTCGTGCCCGGCGTACTCGCGCGCTGGTCCATCGCTTGGGGCAGGTCGCGAAATGAGCCCGCTGCGAGCATTCGATGGTGTGAGCCCCAAACTCGGCCAGCGTGTCTACGTCGATCCGGCAGCGACCGTGATTGGCGATGTGGCGATCGGTGATGACAGCTCGATCTGGCCTGCTGTGGTCATCCGCGGCGACGTCAATTTCATTCGCATCGGTGCGCGCAGCAGCATTCAAGATGGCACCGTGATTCACGTCAGCCACGACGGACCATTCACCCGCCCCGGCGGGTTTCCCACCGTGGTTGGCAATGACGTCACTGTCGGTCACTCGGTCGTGCTGCACGGCTGCACACTGGAAGACGCCTGCCTGATCGGCATGCATGCCAGCGTGCTGGATGGTGCCGTCGTGCAGAAGCACGGCTTTGTCGGCGCCGGCGCGTTGATTCCACCGGGCAAAGTGGTGGGCTCAGGCGAGCTTTGGGTTGGCAATCCGGCCAGAAAACTGCGCGATCTCAGTCAACGTGAGATCGACAGCTTGCTTTACTCCGCGCAGCACTATGTGCGCTTGAAGGATCGCTATTTGGCGGGCGGGTGAGGCTTATTCGAAGCCATCGCTGAACAGCCGATCAAGTCGATCTACATCGACAACAACGAACACGTCATCCACACCATTGTTGTCGCCAGTCACGATATTGTTGGCTTGCGATGCATAGGCCATCAATGCGCCATCGGGACGCATCCCGCGTCTGCTTGGGACGATGCTGCCATTGCTCACGGCCGTTGTGCCGCTCGCCGCACTCAGCAGGAATAAGAGATTCGGGTCGCGGAACAGCCATGCCTGCTGAGTCGCGCCAACATTTTCGTTGCAGGCATAGATGACCTCACCAAGATCGTTGACTGCAGGGGTCTCGCAACTCGCCGCACTGGCAGGCAAAGGGATCGCCGTCAGGCTGCCGGACTGCAGATCACGTCGATAAATTCGACTGGTCGCTCCGCTGACCAGATTAGTCGCAAACGAGCGAAACACGACATAGCGGCCGTTTTGTGAAATCGAAGGTGAGTCAGACTGCGAGTTGGCCGCCTGATTGCTGGCGTTGATGCTGACCATCCGCGTGTTGCCGGCGATCCGGTCGCGCAGATAGACCTGAATGTTGCCGCCGTTGGCAGGGCTTGCCGCAAGGTTTGAAGCGGACGCAAACACGGCGTAGCGCGCATCACCCGAGAGAGCAAGCTCGGCGCTCTCCAACGCACCATCGGCCGCCTGCTGTTCACCGTCCGACACGCTGAGCCGTGAGGTGTTGGCAGTCTGCATGTCGGTCAGCAACAGATCGGGTGAGCCGTTGCTATCGCCACTGATTTGATTGCTGGCGGACGAGTAATAGGCGACATATCGACCGTCAGCGGAGATACTCGGGTAGCGGGCCTGCGCATTGATGGCGCCACCGATCGTGCTGACGCTGACACGTTGTGTCGCTAGGCTCTGACGATCGTGGCGGAATACGCTCTGCGATGGCGACTGCTCACCGCTGACCAGATTGGTCGCAAAACTGCTGAAGGCGACGTAGCGCCCATCGGCTGACAAGGCCGGTCCGATGCTGTTGCCGTTCGCAGCATCGCCATTGGGCGCACGACTGATCAGACTGAGCGCATCGGTTCCAAGATCCATCAGCAGAATCTGCGCGGCGCCCGAGCCAGGATCGAGCCCCAGATTGCGCGAGTTGGTCGAGAAGGCCAGGTCCAAGGTATTCAGCGCGAAAGCCGGATCGTGCATGTTCGACTCCGCCTGGATGCCGCCCGCGCCGGTGACGCGGAACAGGCCCAAATCCGCGTGTGCCGTTTGACTCAGCAGACTCAGGCCGACCGCCGCGAGCGGCGGTAGAATGGTGAACAGCGAACGCTGGAGATTCATCGACATGGCGCAACTCCGGATCAAAAGCGATGTGGGTCACTGCAACCGCAAGAAATCACGACACTGACTGACTTGATTACAGCCTGGGGTTGGTCTGACGCATGCACCACTAACGACGTTTGCCGTCGCTTCGTGTCACGCCTCGACGCCTCGCCAATTCAGCATGCCGAAGACGCACAGATAGTCGCGCCGAAAAGCGTTGCTGGAAAACAATCTGCACATGCGCAAAAGCAACGGGGGGGGGGGGGGGGGGGGGGGGGGGTGTTGGGTAGCCGCAAGTAGGCATGGCCGGCGCAGCCGATGCTCCCATCCCAGATTTGACTGGCCTGATTGATCTTCTTCCCCGGATTAATCCGGGCGCCAAATTCGAATTGGACGCTCCATGCCGGGTCATTGAAACGCGCGGATATGCCGGTTCTCGTGACGTTCGGAACCCGACTTCGCCCGCTTTCAAGTTCGCCGGGCAAGTTGGTGACGCAATCCACAGCCAATGCTGGCCAGCGGGAGCCCTAAGGAGCCTTGGGGAACGAAAAAGCGAACGCGACCCGACCGAATCAGTGCACGTCGATCGTGACCTCTTACGCGGCGTGAGTGACGCCAAGTGCCGCGTGGGCAGGGGTCAGTCTGAGCCGGCTGGCTTGCCGTTCGCCCGACCCGCCAGCGCACAGCCGCCGCACGCTGCACACGTCGAACGCGGCGGTGCGGTGCCACAGGCGACTGCGTCCACTCGCCTGCGTCCGGGGAGACGATGGCGCAACAACCAGAACAGGCTGAGCAGCACCGCACCCCCGACGATGACCCATTGCATCGCTTCGCTCATGTCAATCGACTCACAAGCTGGTAGGTGATGAGGGAGGCGACATAGGCCAGCGCAAACAGATAGAAGGTCGCAAAGCCCATCTGCCGCCAGGAGTTGGTTTCGCGCTTGATCGTCGCAAGTGTCGACAAACACATCGGTGCGTAGATGTACCAGACCAGCAAGGACAGCGCCGTGGCAAGACTCCAGTCACTGCTGATCAGCGTGCCGAGCGCCTCTGCGGCAGCCTCTTCGTCCACTGCCGCCACGGCGTAGACCGTAGCCAGCGATGCGACAGCGACTTCACGCGCGGCAAGGCCGGGAATCAGTGCAATGCAAATCTGCCAGGTAAATCCTAGCGGTGCGAACACCACCGCCATCGCATGACCAATCCGCCCGGCGAAGCTGTAATCGATCGCCGGCCCTGTCGCGTCAGCAGGCGCCCCGGGGAAACTGAGCAGAAACCACAGCAGCACGGTCGAGGCCAGAATGATGCCGCCGACGCGCTTGAGGAAAATCATTGCGCGTTCCCACAGGCCGATCAGCAGGTCGCGAAGGTGCGGAAGACGATACGAAGGCAATTCCAGCATGAGCGGGTGCTCGTCACTACCGCGCCGCCATTGCTTCATCACCCAGGACACCAAGAGCGCGCTCAAGACTGCCGCGAAGTACAGCGCAAACAGCACCAGTCCTTGTTGGTTGAACACACCCCAGACAGTCTGTTGCGGAATGAAGGCGGCGATCAACAGGGCGTAGACCGGCAGACGGGCCGAACAGGTCATCAGCGGCGCCACCAAAATTGTTGCCAATCGGTCACGGGGATCTTGAATGGAGCGCGTGGCCATGATGCCGGGAATCGCGCAGGCAAAGCTCGACAGCAAAGGAATGAACGAGCGTCCTGACAAGCCGGCCGACGACATCATGCGATCCAGCAGAAAGGCCGCGCGCGGCAGATAGCCGGTTTCTTCCAGAGCCAGAATGAAGGCGAACAGAATCAGAATCTGCGGCAGAAAGATGATCACCCCGCCGGTGCCGGCGATGACGCCGTCCACAAGGAGACTGGCCAGTGGCCCTTCGGGAAGGTGTGCACCCACCCATTCCCCGACCGCCACGGTGCCTGCATCAATGAGGTCCATCAATGGCGTGGCCCAGGCATACACCGCCTGGAAGATCAAAAACATGATCGCAGCGAGCGTGAGCAGCCCGAATACGGGATGCAACAACCAGCGATCCAGCGCATCGTCGATGCGCGCGGTCTGCGTGGGCATGCGCACCGCGTCTGCCAGCAGTTGCCGCACACGCAGATGCAAATCGCCAGTCACGCTGATCGGTGGCAGACGCGGCAGTTCATTTCGATCCATCAAGTCGATCAGGGCTTTCGCACCACCGTGTTTGACGGCGATCGTATCGACCACAGGCACGCCCAGCGCCTGCTGCAAGCGCACTAGGTCGATCTCGATACCCCGCCGGCGCGCGACATCCATCAGATTGACCGCAACAATGGTCGGCTTGCCGAGTGCCAACAGTTCCAGCACAAAGCGCAGGTGCAAGCGCAGATTGGTGGCATCGACAACACAGACAAGCAGTTCCGGCGCGAGCTCGTCGGCGCGACGACCGCTGATGACATCAAAAGTGATCGCTTCATCCAGACTGGCGGCCTGCAGACTGTAGGCGCCGGGCAGATCGAGCACGCGCACAGTTCTGCCGGAGGGCGCGGTGAAACGGCCTTCTTTGCGCTCAACTGTCACACCCGCGTAATTCGCGACCTTCTGACGACTGCCGGTCAGCAGGTTGAACAAAGCCGTCTTGCCGCAATTGGGGTTGCCAACCAGTGCGACATGGCGTTCTGCCAGGGCATTCATACGGCCGCCTCCGCCTGCAGACATACCGCAACGCGGGCCGCTTCACTGCGGCGCAAGGCAAAACGGGTAAACCCAATCTGGATCAGCAACGGGTCGGCGCGGACAGGGCCGGTCGCCACCAGCTTGACGACCTCACCGGGCACGAAGCCCAATTCACGCAGACGGCGCGCTATGACATCGGTCGAACCGACCTGTGGGCGATCTTCCACCGACACCACGACGGCGGACTGCCCGAACGGCAGCGAGTCCAGACGCATGCGAGTTTCCGTTGCTGAGAATTGTTCGCATTATATGCGTTCCGCATCACCGGCGTTGACCGGGCTCAAATTGACCGCAAATGGCAGGGTCAGGGTCAACCGACGCTTGCGGGCTCGACCTGCATCAACCGAGGTCTTAACCGCCAGTACCTCGGCAACTTCGCCGGTGGGCCGAGCAGGATCGGGACAGACTTGCAAACTTGTCAGCGCGGGATTGCTAGGTTGGGTGACCGGCTCGCCCAAGGCCCAGAGCACCAGCAGGGTGCCCGCCGTCAAGGCCAGACGCAGCAGCATGGAGGTGATGGAGGTATGCATGACGGACTCCTATGGCATTTCGCTGAAGTAATTGCACACAACATGCCAAGCATACAAATTAGTACTTTCAATGCGTTGCGTAGTCATGTCGATTGTCCAATGCGGACAGTGGACAGTGGATAACGGACACTGTGTCGTGATGGATGCGCGAAACGTGACAGGGGTTGCATACGTGTTCATTCGTTAGCGCGGATGACAAGGCTGGTCGCGACGCGCCGTCATCGACACAATAGACCGCTGCGACACTTCGCCCGTCGAGGTGTCGCGCGTCCAACCAGCCAGAGGGAAATTGCATGGCCACTGTCGTAGAAGCGCGGGTCCCCGACATCGGAAGCCACGGAGACGTGCCAGTCATCGAACTGCTGGTCGCAGTCGGCGATACCGTCAGGAAGGATCAAGGTCTGGTCACGCTGGAATCGGACAAGGCCGTGATGGAAGTGCCGGCCAGTGCTGGTGGTGTCGTGCGCGAGTTGCGGGTCAAGCTGGGAGATGCCGTGTCCGAAGGCGCTGTGGTTGCGCTGATTGAGGTGACAGACAGCGACGCCGCGACACCTGCCGCCGCTCCACAGTCTGATCGTGCCGTGTCTGCCGAAGCGACGGCCACAAGCGCCGCTGCGCCGACCAGTAGCGCGCCGACCCACGCACCCAGCGCCACCAAGGCCATGGCAGATGGCGATCCGGAAACCCTCGCGCCACGCTCGCCGCCCGTCGTGTTTGATGCCGCGACGGTGCTTCCGGGCATCGTCCCGCACGCCAGTCCAGCAGTACGTTTGTACGCGCGTGAGCTTGGCGTCGATCTCGGCAAAGTGACGGGCCAAGGCCGCAAAGGCCGCATCACCCGCGAAGACGTCAATGCCTTTGTGAAGGCAACTCTGGCGGGCGGTGTGACCGCCTCGCCGGTTGCATCCAATGGCGGCGGCCTGAACCTGCTGCCTTGGCCCAAGGTGGACTTCGCCAAGTTCGGTGCGATTGAGAGTCAGCCACTGTCGCGCATCAAGAAGATCTCTGGCGCGAACCTTGCCCGCAATTGGGCGATGATTCCGCATGTCACCCAGTTCGAGCAGGCTGACATCACCGAGATGGAAGCCTTCCGCAAAAAGATGGGCGAGGAAAACCCGAACCAGAAGATCACCCCGCTGGTGTTCCTGATCAAGGCAGCGGTCGCCGCACTGAAAGTCTTCCCGAGCTTCAATGCCTCGCTGGATGAGAGTGGCGAAAACCTGATTTTCAAGCAGTATTTCCACATCGGTATCGCCGTCGATACGCCCGATGGGCTGGTGGTGCCGGTCATTCGCGATGCCGATCAGAAGGGACTTCTGCAGCTTGCCGCTGAATTGGGCGAGACCTCAAAAAAGGCGCGTGACAAAAAGCTCGCCGGCGCCGACATGCAGGGTGGCTGCTTTTCGATTTCGAGCTTGGGCGGCATCGGTGGCAGCAGCTTCACACCCATCATCAACGCACCCGAAGTTGCCATCATGGGCGTGTCCAAAAGCGAGATGAAGCCGGTATGGAATGGCCAAGTCTTCGAGCCGCGTCTGATGCTTCCGCTATCGCTGTCCTACGATCACCGCGTGATTGATGGCGCCGAAGCGGCGCGTTTCGCGAGTTACTTCGCCAAACAACTGGCCGACATCCGGCGTTTGTTGCTGTAACCGCCTAGTGACTGTCGCCGGGAGCCAGTTGACATTTCAGCATCGTCAAACCGCCCTGCACCGCCTGAGTGCGGGGGTTTTTTTTCTGGGACTGCTGTCGAGCTGTCGCGAAGCACCTTCGCCTGCGCTGACCCAGGAAGCCTATGTCTGGCAACGCAGTTGGACGCCTGCGGTGAGCGCGGCAGTCCGTTCGCGCGAGCTCGCACTGGACGGCCTGCGTGTGCTGGCCTTGCAGTGGATTGGCGATCGATCGATCCAAGTCCAGACAGATCTGCGGGCTCTGGCGGCGCGCGGTCTGCCGCTGCGCCTTGTGGTGCGTATCGAAGGTAGCCGTCCACGTCTGCCGACCATGGCGGTCGCGACAGCGATCCGCGCCGTCTTGGCGGAATGGCAGGCGAAAGGGCTGCGTGTGGTGGGGATCGAGATTGATCACGACTGCGCCAGCGCCGGCCTAGGCGAATACGCCGATTGGCTGTCGCAACTGACGGCCGAGCTTCCCAACGGTATCGCGCTCTCGATCACCGCGCTGCCGAGCTGGCTGGACAATCGCGACGACCTGCACGCACTGCGGCAGATCGCCGATGAAAGCGTGCTGCAAGTCCATGCGGTGGAAGCACGACAAGCGCATCTGCTTGGCGCCGAAAGCACGCTGCGCTGGATTGCCGCCTGGCAAGCGCATGGCGACGAAGCCTTTCGTGTGGCGTTGCCCGCTTACCGCCTGCGTGTGCGGAATGGCGGGGACGAACGTCCGCTGATGGTGGATGGCGAGGGCCTTGGCGAGCTGAGCGGCAGCGCGGCGATGGAGCGCTACGCGGTACCTGCCGAGGTTGCGCGTGTCGTTCATATCATTGGACAAGATGCACCCTCCGCCATGCGCGGTTGGGTCTGGTTCCGCCTTCCGGTCGCGAGTGATCGATTGGGCTGGGCACCGGCGACGCTGGCCTATGCCATGCGCGGCGACATGCCGTACGCACAGATCGAGTTGCAGGCGATCCAACGTGGCGAAGGGTTGTTCGATCTGTTTCTGCACAATGCCGATCAAATAGATGGCTTGAGCCCCAAAGCCATCGCATTGCCAACGGATTGCAGCGTGGTGGAAGGCATTGGGGAATTCATGGCGGATGCAATGGCGACGCGCCTGCATACGCCGCAAGCACTATGGCTGGCACCCGATCAACGGGTAGCAATTGGCTACGCGCGCTGCGCTCAGCCTCTTGCTGAGCGCAGCGACTTGTCACATTCATCTCAAGCCTTGGTCGAGCCGATGACCCGATAGACCATGGCGCCCAGCACCGCACCCGCGATAGGGGCGAGCCAGAACAGCCAGAGTTGGGACACCGCCCAGTCGCCGACAAACAGCGCGACACCGGTGCTGCGTGCCGGATTGACGGACGTATTGGTCACCGGAATGCTGATCAGATGAATCAGCGTCAAGCACAGGCCGATGGCGAGGGGTGCAAAACCCGCCGGTGCCCGGGAATCGGTCGCGCCCAGAATGACCACCAGAAACATCAGCGTCATGACCACCTCGGTTACCGCTGCCGCCATCAGGCTATAGCCTGCTGGCGAGTGATCCCCGTAGCCGTTGGAAGCAAAGCCGGCACTGACATCGAAGCCCGCCTTGCCGCTGGCAATCAGGTAAAGAACGCCGGCCGCGGCGATGCCGCCCAGTACTTGTGAGACCACGTAGCCTGGTAGCTCTTTGGTCGGGAATCGCCCGGCCGCCCACAGTCCAAAAGACACTGCCGGATTGAGGTGACAACCCGACACGTGCCCAATCGCATAGGCCATGGTGAGCACCGTCAAACCGAACGCCAAGGACACACCGAGCAGGCCAATGCCAAGCTCAGGGAAAGCGGCAGCCAGCACGGCTGAACCGCAGCCACCCAAAACCAACCAGAACGTACCGACAAACTCCGCGAACAAGCGATTCATCAACAACCTCCCATCAAATCGGGCCAATCACCGTAGTGAGCACAAAGCCTAGCCGATGGACCACGTGGCGCGCTGTCATCGAGTCGATGACAGCGCAAGAGGCCAATTTCGCTGCTAATGTCTACGCGCGCTGGCAGGAGGGTAGTCGCCATTCTCACCCATAAAGACCTCCAGGGTGGTCGCGGGAGTCAGACTCGGACGGATGATGAATTTGCTCTCTCCCACCGTCTCGCTTGGACGCCAAACCGCGAAGTCATCGAGCCCGTCACCGTCGTAGTCGCCAGCCAATGGAAAGTCCGTCGCGCT
Source organism: Lysobacterales bacterium (assembly GCA_016718605.1). Classification (GTDB taxonomy): domain Bacteria; phylum Pseudomonadota; class Gammaproteobacteria; order Xanthomonadales; family Xanthomonadaceae; genus Aquimonas. The sequence continues at coordinate 1,583,677 of JADKCY010000002.1, forward strand.
TGCGCCAAACCCGACCGCTGCTGCGGTCACGCCGCTGATCGTGTCGCGGGTGGTCCACTGCACTACGCCCGCAACCGTTCGCAGGAGTGTGATGTCGCCCACCGCCGAACCCACATGGTTGCCGGTCATGATCACATCGGTAGGCGTACCGAGCAGGAAGGTGTTGAACTGGGCCCCATTGACGCCGCTCTGCAACCGGAACTGCGCCTGTCCACCGCCGGCATTGGATTGCATGGCGATATCGGCTTTGCCATCGCCGTCGTAGTCGATGCCAGAACTCGGGAAATCACCGTTCTGGCCCGTGGTTAGTTGGCGTACCTCGCCGGTCGAAGAAAGCAAGATCAAGGTCTGTGATGGATCGCCCGTCGATGCGCCTTGACGGTAGACGGCGGCGTCGCTTAACCCATCACCGTCGAAATCCCCGATGTGGGTTGGGTCATCCCCCAGCTGACCAAATGAGATCTCGAGTGGCGCATCCGTTGGGCGACTGGAACGACGAACGACAAATTGCCCCGGCGTGGTAGAGCGCCAGATGGTCGCATCATCAATGCCATCGCCGTCAAAGTCGCCAGAAATGAACTGGTTGGAAGACGTTCCCAACACGAAACTCGTCTGCGCACCACCAGCAGTTGCATCATTGCTGCGCACAAACCACGTGACCGCTCCGTTTGGTCCACCCCCCGTATTTCGCACGGTGACATAGCTGGCAAGTCCGGTGCCGGTAAAGTCGTAGTTGCGGCGCGTGCAGGAGCCGCGGACGCCGGAGCTTTGCGGATAGGGCGGTGGGAGCGTTGGAGTGACAGCGTTCCCTTCAAAACTGTTGGAAAACACCGCTGCAGGAAAGTAATTGATCTTCAAGGTCGCTGCCGTAACACTTCCGGCATCAATTGCTTCTCGATCAGCAATGCGTAGGGACCAAAGCCCATTGGTCTTTGCTGGTGGGAGCCGTCCAAAAGCACCGCGAAGAAGGGTGGTGCACCCGCCGGCATTGGTGTTGATCGCCGCCGAAGAGTAGCCCTGCGTGGACGTCCGGTAGACGCCAGAGGGAATCACAAATGAGGTGCTCTGACCGGCAAGGGTGCCCCAGAGATCTGTGGCGGCGTCGTCGATAAAGATATACGTGCCATCCAGATTGGCGCTCTCGCCGGATGATCCGCTGCGCCGCTTTCCGGCCCTCCCAAAAATGACCAGCCTTGCGGTGCCATCCGGGGACGTCAGCACGGCTTCAAGATCCGATACCCACGTGTGACTGATCGTCAGTACAAGCGAGACATCCTCGATCGACCGGGTCGCTCCGCTGACCGCAAAGGTCACGACTCGTCCATTGGCATCGTTGTCGGGGATGACACCTGTCCCCGTACCCGTGTAGTCAACCGCCCAAGTGCTTGAGGTAGGCAAACCGATAGCCAGCAAGACCCTGAAGGACCAGCGAATCGCCATTTTTGTTGCGCGTGCGCTCTCGATCATCTGACCTGCTCTCCTCGGCAAATGCCGCTTATCTTGCTTAGAGCCTCTTAAACGGAAAAACGTGGAAAAACAAGACATGCTCTCGGCATTTCTCCACAGCCGCCACCACCCGCTGCACGTAAGCTATACGATGCAACGACCCAAGATGGCCCGTGAAGACATGCAAACTAGGACCCTGTTTCGACTGCCTTTGGCGCTTGCCTTGGCCACATCGTTTGGCCCTGGCGCTACGCTGGCCTGTGGCCCCGACTTCCCGGTGACCCTGCTGAACCAGCGCGAAGCCGTGTTGATGACCCTGCCCGAGGGCAATTTCTATTTCGAGGCGAGTCGTCTGCTGCCTTCGGTGGGGGCCCAATATCCAGTGGCCGAATCCGCCGCTTGGGAAGCGCCGGAAGACGGACTGCGCCGTGCCGAGGCGGAAGGATTGAGTGCCGCGCAACAGGCACAAGTCCTGACGGTAAGGGGGGCGAGCACTATTGCTGAGGCGAACAGATTGGCCGCGGGCCTGCCGACCGAAGTCATTGAATACACCTTGGGCGCTGTCGCCTGGAAAGCCGGTGAATTCGAGCTGGCGCGAGATCATTTCCAAGCGGTGCTGGATTTGCCAATGGGTGCGCAAGCTCGTCGCGGATTGATGGCGCTCTATATGCTGGGTCGCGCTCAAGCGTTGTTGGGCGATGAGGCAACGGCGCACACCTTTCAGACTGTCCGCGAGCGGGTCCGCAGCGGAACCGCCGACCCGCTTGGCCTGGCCACCGCCAGCCTGGGAGAGGAGGCCTTTCTGGCCCTGCAGGCCAGCGAGATTGAGCGCGCTATCGCCGGCTATGCCGAGCAGGCGGCCCAAGGCAGTCAGAGCGGGCTGAACTCGCTGCTCGCGATTGGCCGCAGTGAATGGTTGCGCGATCCGGAATACCGGACACGTCTACTGCACGGGTCGCTTGGACAGAAGCTCGCACTGGCCTATCTGTTCTCGCGCAGCCACGAACTACCTTCGGAAAGTGCCGAGCAGGAAGACTGGCCGCCGCCAACACCGCCCGACGCGAAGAGCGTACTGAGTCTGCTCAATGCGCTCGATGCAGTCTTGCCGGCCACCGAACCCGCGCGAGACCGCCTCGCCGCGATTGCCTATCGGGCTGGACGCTATGACGACGCCACTCGGGTGCTGGATGAAGTCGACACCCCACTCGCGCAATGGGTGCGTGCAAAGTTGGCGGTGCGGGCAGGCGACGTCGATGCCGCCGCTGCCGCCTATGCCAAGGCCATCAAGGGCTTTCCCCAAAACGAAGAATGGGGTGCCGCGCCACAGCGCGATGCGGAAGGCTACAGCGTGGGCTGGGAAGAATTGGCACCGCGCTGTCGAGTCAGTGCCGAGGCGGGCATCCTTGCGCTGTCACGCGGCGACTACGTGCAGGCAATGCAATTGTTCTTCGAGGGCGGTGAGCGCTACTGGAGCGACGCGCATTACCTCGCGGAGCGCGTGTTGAGCGTGGACGAGTTGCAGGTGTTCGTGGACCGTGTCGCACCGGACGCAGCATTCAGCGCGGCTCGCGACGACTCGACGCCGTTGCCTCCCGCCGAAGCGATCCGCTGGTTGCTCGCACGTCGTCTCATGCGCGAAGGGCGTGGCGATGAGGCCATTGCTTACTTTGACAATCCCGGGCTGCGCGAAAAGGCGCTTCGCTATGTCGGCAGCGTGGCAACCTTGCATGAGGAGGACGGACTAGAGGCTGCCCAAGCCGGATTCATAGCCGCCGAGTTGGCCCGTTGGGATGGTATGGAATTGCTCGGCTATGAAGGCGATCCCGACTATGCGCAGTGGGGAGGACAGTTCGATCTCAATGATCCGACGACCTGGGATGACAACTACCAACCTGTTTTCAACCCGCGCAGCGATCTGAAGCCACAAGGCCCTTTTACCTCCCCGGATGAGGCGACGCGCCTGACTGCCTCGGTCTCCCAACCGTTGCATCGCTATCACTACCGCGACACCGCGGCCGATCTGGCGGCGCGTGCCGCCGATCAACTGCCGGCACGCTCACAGGCATTTGCCGCAGTGTTGTGTGAAGGAACGCGCTACGTGCTCAACAGTGCCCCCGAGCACGCGCAGCAGCTCTACCGTCGTTACCTCAACGAAGGTGCCTATGTGCCTTGGGGCGCGTCATTCGGGCAGTCCTGCCCAGCACCGGATTTCGCGAAAGTCGCCAGAGAACAACGCGCGGCACAGATCGCCACGGCCAAGCGGATCGGACTGTTTGTGCTGCCCATTCTGCTAATCGTGCTTGGCTTTTGGGCTTGGAAACGCCGAGTCTCTGACGATGCAAGAAAGCGCCCATGATCTCGGCAAAGGTTGATGCCTTGCAAATCTGCCGAGCGCGATAGTTCAGACATCTCTTAACTTGCGCCTAATCAACGTGTTGGCTAGCCAACCCCACTATGGTTGCCTCACCCATCCAAACGGACGCGGCTTTTCCGATCGAAAGCCACGCTCGACGTACCCGTCAGGAACCCCGCCGCATGAATGCGCCCGCCACCCGAGTCGACATCGACAAGCCCTACCGCATCGAGACGGTGACCGAAATCCACCACTGGACTGAACAGTACTTCACCATCAAGACCACGCGTGATGAGGGTCTGCGTTTTGACAATGGCCAGTTCGTGATGATCGGCATCATGGTGGAGGGCAAGCCACTACTGCGGGCTTATTCGATTGCCAGCCCGAACTGGGAAGAGCACCTGGAGTTCTTCAGCATCAAGGTGCAGGACGGTCCCTTGACCTCGCGTCTGCAGCACATCCAAGTCGGTGATGAGCTGATGGTCAGCCGCAAGCCGACGGGCACCTTGTTGATCTCCGATGTGCTCCCCGGCCGCAATCTGTATCTGCTCGCCACCGGCACCGGTATCGCGCCCTTCCTGTCCATCATTCGTGATCCGGAAACCTACGAGCGCTACGACAAAGTGATCTTCACTCACGGCGTGCGTGGGGTGAAGGATTTGGCCTATGAAGACCTGGTCACCAAAGACCTTCCCAACCACGAATATCTTGGCGACATGCTTCGCGACAAGTTGCTGTACTACCCGGCAGTCAGTCGCGAGCCCTTCAAGACTCAAGGCCGCATCACCGACTTGCTCGACAGCGGTCAGATGGCCAGCGATCTGGGGCTCGACCCGCTTTCGCCAGAACACGACCGCGCCATGATCTGTGGCGGTCCGCAGATGTTGGCCGATTTCCGCACGCTTCTGGATCGACGCGGCTTTACCGCCGCACCGCGCATTGGCAGTCCCGCGCAGTACGTGTTCGAGCGCGCCTTCGTCGAGAAGTAGCCGCCCGGACTGACGGGCGGGTAGACAGGGCATTCTGCAGATCCGTGAGTCGCGCAAACGATCCGTCCGCTAGCAGTTGCGTCGATGTCGGACAAGGCTGAGCCGCTTGGGAACGCCCGCGCGTTCAAGCGATGCAAGCGCTTCATGACAGGGGACTTGCTAAATCGCATGACGAATGTACGGTACTCACCGACGCAGGAAGGCGCGATTCATATGAGGCACAATGGCCGCACGCAATGGGCCAAAACCAACGACTCAAAGGCAAACCACACTATGCGTTGGCTCTTCTTGTTCTGGGTCCTCGCCAGCTTCCGAATCGACGCACAGAACGCTCAGTCCTTGCCCGAACTGGGCGGCCTTTACTGGGACCCCTCGCAGGCGGGAAACGCCACCTTGCTGGCCAATTTCGCCGATGGGCTCTGGTATGCCGTGATCTACACCCATCATGCGGGTGCGCCGGTCTGGGTCATCGCCAGCGGCGATGACGCCTTCGTACTGAGTGATTCCGCGGACCTGGCGATTTTGCAAGCCGATACGTTGATCAGCGACAGCACCGGTCTGGCGTCGAGTCCGCTTGGCTCGCTACGCCTGACCGTGAATCGGCATGGCCAGATCATCCAACACCTAGATGGCGTCGTGAGCACATTGCGACCCTTCCCTGACGGGGTCGATGTCGGCAATCTCTACGCCTACCAATTGCAACAGCCCGATGGCTCGCTGCAACGCGGCATCGTGCGTTCAACGCACTCACGCTATGGCATTTATTTCACCGGCCAGAGTGGCAGTGGCTTTGAGTGTGTCGCTTGCCCTGATCAAGGCAGCCATGTCGGCGATGCCTTGATCGAACGCTGTGATGTGCACTGCAGCGGCAGTGGCTGTTTTCTGCATGTGTATTCCAGCGCGGCTGCGTTCTCCGGACGGATTCTCGATGGTTTCGCTTGGATCCGGTCGCGACGCGAGGCGCAAACGCTCGGCACATCAAGTGGCGCATCGGCAGTCGCGTCACTGCGAATTCACCGCCTGCCGGATGCATGGGGTGAGTAGTGGCCGTCACACGCCTTCGGCACAGGCGTCATAGCGTATCGTTGCGTCATCGTCTCAATTCCACAGCAAAAGGGATCGCCATGTTCGAACGCTTTTCACGCAGTTGGACCTTGATCAAAGCCAGCGCGGGTGTCCTGTCAAAGGACAAGGAATTGTTGGTCTTTCCGCTGCTTTCGGGTATCGCCACCTTGCTCGTCATGGCCAGCTTCGCACTGCCTTTGATTGGCATGGGAGTCTTCGAACAATTGGGCGAACACCGTGCTGATGCGCTGCCGGTCGGTGCGTACGTACTGGGCTTTCTGTTCTATCTCGTCCAGTACATCGTCATCTTTTTCTTCAACACCGCGCTGGTCGGCGCGGCAATGATCCGCTTGCGCGGCGGCGATCCCACTGTAGCCGATGGCCTGCGTATTGCCATGAGCAAATTGCCCGCGATTTTTGGCTATGCGCTGATCGCCGCTACCGTGGGCATGATTCTGCGTGCGCTGCAGGAGCGGGCGGGATGGTTGGGGCGTTGGGTGGCGGGCTTTTTGGGTATGGCCTGGACGGTGGCCAGCTTTCTGGTCGTGCCCGTACTGGTCAGCCGCGAGGTCGGTGCGATGGATGCCGTCAAGGAAAGCGCCAGCTTGCTGCGCAAAACCTGGGGTGAGAACGTCATCGGCCAGGGCGGTATCGGACTGGTCTTTGGCCTGATCACGTTTGCCGCGATTTTGCTCGGGGTTGCCTTGGTTGTGGGTGCCGCGATGAGCCAATCGGTGGTGTTGATCGTTGCTGCGGTGGCTCTGGTCGCGATCGTTGTGCTCAGCCTTGCGCTAGTACAGACGGCTCTGTCAGGCATCTACTCGGCCGCCCTGTACCGCCATGCGTCCGGCGAAGGTGACAGCGACGGATTTGAGGGCGCGCTGCTCAGTCAGGCATTCGCGGCAAAGCGCTGACAGCGTCAAGGGGTCTGCGAAAAAGTCGACTTCTACCTGCCAACCCACACCGTCCGCATTTGTGTTTCGTTAAACCACGTGGTATGAAGCGCGCGTCTCGTAACGCGCTTTCACAGACGTCGAGCGCAAGTTCACGCCAATCCTGTAGGGGGAATTCCGATGCGCGTCATTGCTTTGAGTGGCCTGTTGACAGGCCTGTTGCTGGCTTCCGTAACCCACGCCCAAGTCGTTCCTGCCAACGATGTGGGCATGTCCGTCGTGCCCAGCACCTTCTCGTTTTCAAGCTTGCCTGAGCCGCAAGGCCCCGGCGTTTCCTGCCCAACCGGTGCGGTCGCTGGAACCTTCAGCGGCACAACTGTGCAGGATGGACGCATCTTCCGTGATGCGATCCCGAGCACCTGCCCCGGCAAGGTTTATCCGGGCATTTTCAATGCAGGCACCAATTTCAACTACGAGTCCTACACCTACACCAACACCAGTTCAGCAGCTGCGTGCGTGACGGTGAACTTCAATCCCGATACGGTTGGCGCGGTGCCGTGCACAACCAACGCCCATGCCAGTGCCTATATCGGCAGCTACGACCCGGCCAACCAAGCAGCGAATTTCGTTGGTGATGTTGGCTCGAGCTTGGCGCAACCGTTTTCCTTCGAAGTGCCAGCCGGTCAGAACATGGTCCTGGTCGTCACCAACACATCGGCAGCCGCTGTTTGCGACTTCGGCTTCGAAGTCGTAGACCTGCCCTGCTCCGCGTTGCCGGCGCCGGTGCCGCAGCCCGACGTGATTCCGAGCAATTCCAATTGGAGCTTGGGCTTGTTGGCCTTGGTGCTGGGTGCGATCGGCTTTATGGTGGTTCGCAGCCGCCACTAAGCGGTTGGTCCAGAGGTAAAAAGGCCTGCCAGTTCACCGGCAGGCCTTTTTACTTTGACTGGCGCAAACGCGTGCTGGCGTGACCCGTCACCGCATCGAACTCAGCTCTCGTCTTCTTCGACCGGGAGTTTGGATGCGCGTCCTTCAACGGTCAGTTTGCCCGCCAGCAGGACCGCCTGCGTGCGGGAATGCGCGCCGAGCTTGCGCAGGATGGCCGTCATGTGGGCCTTGATGGTGGCCTCCGAGACATTCAACTCGTAGGCAATCTGTTTGTTGAGCAGGCCATTGCAGACCATCGTCAGCACACGGTATTGCTGCGGCGTGAGCTCGGCAACCTTGCTCGCCAACGCCTCTTCCTCCGGATCCAGCGATACCGCTGTGCTGCTCACGCCGGGCGGAAGCCACGTGTCGCCATCAAGCACGGCATTGATGGCCTTGCCGATCTGTTCGACATCGGCCGACTTGGGGATGAAGCCAGACGCGCCATGACCCAATGCGCGCCGCATCAACGCTGGATCTTCGCGTGCGGACACAATCAGGATAGGCAAGGTGGGAAACGCCGCACGCAAGTAAACCAGCGCAGAAAATCCATGTGCGCCAGGCATGTTGAGGTCAAGCAACACCAACTCGGCTTGCTGGTGGCGCTGGGCCAACTCACTCAAATTGTCGACGGTGTCCGCCTCCAACAACTTCGCATCAGGCAGGATTTGCGCCACTGTGCGCCGCAAGGCATCGCGGAACAGCGGATGGTCGTCGGCAATCAGAATCTCACGCATGAGTGGCTCGGCGTCCGGACGGGGAGAATGATCCCCGCCAGACTGCCCGAACAACCAGCGCGCGTCCATGCCTGCGTGTTGCGCGTTCATGGCGATTGCGTTACTTCAGAAAACGCTCACGGACCAGATTCTCGACCACGCTGGGATCGGCCAAGGTCGAGGTGTCACCCAACTGGTCTGGCGCGTTCTCGGCGATCTTGCGCAGGATGCGGCGCATGATTTTTCCCGAGCGGGTTTTGGGCAAGCCGGGCGCCCACTGGATGAAGTCCGGCGTCGCAATCGGGCCGATTTCCTTGCGTACCCAGTTGGCCAGTTCCTTGCGCAGTTCTTCGGTCGGCTCCTCGCCAGCATTCAAGGTGACATAGGCGTAGATGCCCTGGCCCTTGATGTCGTGGGGGCAACCCACCACAGCCGCTTCTGCCACCTTGGGGTGCGCAACCAATGCGCTCTCCACTTCGGCCGTACCCATGCGATGACCCGACACGTTGATCACATCATCGACGCGGCCGGTGATCCAGTAGTAGCCATCGGCATCGCGCCGCGCGCCGTCGCCGGTGAAATACATGCCCGGGAACGTCTTGAAATAGGTGTCGATGAAGCGTTGATGATCGCCGTAGACGGTACGCATCTGACCCGGCCACGAATCCAGCAGTACCAGATTGCCCTCGGTCGCGCCTTCGAGAATCGTGCCCTGACCATCGACGATGGCTGGCAGCACGCCGAAAAAGGGCTTCGTGGCGGAACCGGGCTTCTGCGGAATGGCGCCGGGCAGCGGCGTAATCAAGATGCCGCCGGTTTCGGTTTGCCACCAGGTATCCACGATCGGACAACGATTTTCACCGACCACGCGGTAGTACCACTCCCAGGCTTCCGGGTTGATTGGTTCACCGACGGAGCCAAGCAAACGCAAACTCTTGCGCGAGGTACGTTTGACCGGCTCCTCGCCCTCGCGCATCAGCGCTCGGATCGCCGTCGGTGCGGTGTAGAACAGGGTTACGCTGTGCTTGTCACAGACGTCCCAGAAGCGACTCACGCTGGGATAGTTCGGCACCCCTTCGAACATCAGCGTGGTTGCGCCATTGCACAAGGGTCCGTAAACCACATAGCTGTGACCCGTCACCCAACCGACGTCGGCGGTACACCAGAACACGTCGTCATCGCGCACATCGAACACGGCCTCGTGAGTAAAGCTGGCGTAGGTGAGATAGCCGCCTGTGCTATGCAACACGCCCTTGGGCTTGCCGGTGGAACCCGAGGTGTAGAGGATGAACAACGGATCTTCCGCGTTCATGCGCACGGGTTCGCATTCGGCGGGTTGACCTTCGACCAGCACATCGTAAAAACGATCACGTGGTGCCTGCATATCGATTGGTGATCCGGTGCGCCGAACCACGATGACGGTCTCCACACAACTCGTGTCCGGGTTCTTCAGCGCGGCATCCACGTTCGCCTTCAAGGGGACCTTCTTGCCACCGCGCATACTCTCGTCAGAGGTGATGACGAGGCGACTGCCGCAGTCAGCGATACGTCCCGAGAGCGCATCTGGCGAGAAGCCGCCGAAGACGATGGAATGCATGGCTCCGATGCGTGCGCAGGCCAGCATTGCGACGGCGGCTTCGGGAATCATTGGCAGATAAATCGTCACCCGATCACCACGCTGCACACCCAGATTGCGTAGTGCGTTGGCGAATTTGCACACACGCTCATACAGATCGCGGTAGGTGATGTGCGCGCTTTCATCAGGGCTATCGCCTTCCCAGATGATCGCCGTCTTGTCGCCACGCGTCGCGAGGTGCCGATCCAGGCAGTTGACACTTAGATTCAGCTCGCCGTCCTCGAACCATTTGATGTGCAGCAGGTGCGGATCGTAGGAGACGTTCTTGATCTTGGTCGGGAAGGTGTACCAGTCCAAACGTTCGGCAGCTTTGGCCCAGAACGCCTCGTTGTTGTTGATCGATTCGGCGTAGTCACGGGCATACGTCTCCGGCGTGAAACGAGCCTTGGCGACGAAGTCTGCGGATGCGGAGTAGATATGTTCAGCGGACATGCGAAGCGCTCCCTAGGGTGGTTCTTTGCAGTTGGAATGACGCCGTGCGTCAACTTGCAAACCAGTCTAGCGCCGCAAAACGACGCTGGATCAAGCACTTCGACCATGGTCGCAAAGTGCCCGGGATGGCCAGCCGTTTAGACCAACGTGGAATGGCTTGTTGCACTGCGACGATCCCAGACTCGCCCAGCAACTCTGGGAGGGAGTGCTTTATGACCATTCAACGCAGTAACAAACGTCGCTTGTTGGCTCTGGCCGTTGCCGGTGCCTTGATGATTCCAATGGGTGCCCACGCACAAAGTGAACGCGAAGCCGCGCTCGAAGCACGCGTCGCCGAACTCGAACGCATGGTGATGGAACTCGCCAAACAACAGGCGGCCGCACCAGTCGCACCGGCACCCGCCGCGCCAGCTGTACCTGGCGCCGCACCGCCACCGCCGCCCATACAAGCGGTCACCATCGTGCCGGGTGCCAATCCGGGCACACGCTTTGGTTTCGGCGGATTCATCAAGTCGAACTTCATGCAGACCGACTACGACGGCGCCAATCCTGCCGCGGGCAGCGTTGGACGAGACTTCTACCTGCCCGGCGCGGTACCCGTGGGTGGTCAAGACGAATCTGCCGTGTTTGATGCACACGCCAAACAATCCCGTTTCTGGTTCACCACCGACACCGCGCTGGACAACGGACATGTGTTGAGCAGCCGTTTCGAGCTCGATTTTGCGGTTCCGGTCAGCGGTGACGAGCGCAACACCAACACCTACAACCCGGTCCTGCGTCGCGCCTATCTGACCTATGACAAGTGGCTTTTCGGTCAGGAGTGGTCGAACTTCATGGATCTGGCTTCTCTTGCCGAATCGACCGACTTCCTCGGCCCCGGTGAGGGCATGGTGTTCGTGCGTCAGCCACAAGTTCGCTACACGGCCGGTGCTTGGTCGTTCTCGTTGGAAAACCCGGAGACCACCAGCCTGCCGTTCGGTGGCGGCGCGCGCATTGTGACGGATGACAATACGATTCCGGATTTCACGGCAAAGTACACCCACAAAGGCGCGTGGGGGCAGTTGTCGTTGGCAGGCGTTTTGCGGCAACTTCGCTACGACAATGCGGGTTCCTCGACAACGGACTCCGCTTTTGGTCTGAGCCTCGCGGGCAAAGTGATGTTCGGCGCGGATGACCTGCGTTTCCTGTTGACTACCGGATCTGGCATCGGTCGATATGTCGGCCTCAACTTCTTTGAAGACGCGGTTCTGGACGCCGGCGGCGATCTGGATGCACTCGACATGACGGCGGGCTATGTCTCCTACCGTCACGTCTGGGCAGGCAGTGTTCGTTCCAACCTGACTTACGGATTCGCCAAGGTGGACAACGACCCCGCACTCACCGGATTGTCGGCCAACGCCAAGGCCAACAGCCTGCGCGCCAATCTGTTCTGGTCGCCGGTACCAAAACTCGATTTCGGTGTTGAGTTGTCCACGGTCGAGCGTGAGTTGGAAAGCGGCGCAGACGGCGGCTTCAACCGCCTTGATTTCATGGCCAAGTACTCGTTCTGATCAACCAGGGGAAAATCATGTCCACACCCAATAAGGGTCACGCCGATTTCTGGCGTGCCAACCTTCGATTGATGCTTATCTTGCTGGCGATCTGGTTTGCGGTGTCCTTCGGGGCCGGCATTCTGTTTGCCGAGCAGCTCAACAGCATTCGCTTCTTCGGCTTCAAGCTCGGCTTTTTCTTCGCCCAGCAGGGTGCCATCTATGTCTTCGTTGCCCTGATCTATTTTTATGCTTGGCGCATGAATCAGATCGAGCGTGACTTCGACGTCCACGAAGACTGAGGAACACACACATGTCAGTACAAACTTGGACCTACCTGATCGTTGGCTTGTCGTTCGCGCTCTATATCGGTATCGCGCTGTGGGCGCGCGTGGGGAGTACGCGTGACTTCTACGTAGCGGGGGGTGGCGTGCACCCGATCGTCAACGGTATGGCGACCGCGGCCGACTGGATGTCGGCTGCCTCCTTCATTTCCATGGCGGGCTTGATTTCCTTCATGGGCTATGACGGTGCGGTGTATCTGCTCGGCTGGACCGGTGGCTACGTCTTGCTCGCATTGCTGCTAGCACCTTACCTCCGCAAGTTCGGCAAATTCACCGTGCCGGATTTCGTCGGGGATCGTTACTACTCCGACACTGCGCGTCTCGTGGCAGTGGTCTGCGCGATCTTTGTGTCGTTTACCTATGTCGCAGGCCAGATGCGTGGCGTCGGCATCGTGTTCAGCCGCTTCTTGGAAGTGGACATCAACACGGGTGTCGTGATTGGCATGGCGATCGTGTTCTTCTACGCGGTACTCGGCGGCATGAAAGGCATCACGTATACCCAGGTGGCGCAATACTGTGTGCTGATCTTCGCCTACATGGTGCCTGCGATCTTCATCTCGTTGATGCTGACTGGCAATGCGATTCCGCAGTTGGGCTTTGGCGGCACGCTGGCCGATGGTTCGGGCACCTACTTGCTGGACAAACTGGACGGTCTTAGTACCCAGCTCGGATTTGGTGCCTATACCGACGGCACCAAACCCATGACAGATGTGTTCGCGATCACCTTGGCATTGATGGTGGGTACTGCTGGCCTTCCGCACGTCATCGTCCGCTTCTTCACCGTGCCCAAGGTGCGTGATGCGCGCAAGTCCGCGGGTTGGGCGCTGCTGTTCATCGCCATCCTCTACACCACCGCACCGGCAGTGGCCTCGTTCGCTCGCGTCAACATGATCGAGACCATCAACGGCGTGGATGGCCAGGGCACGCTGCGTACCGAGGCGCCTTCATGGATCGGAAACTGGGAGAAAACCGGGCTGATCAAGTGGGAGGACAAGAACGGTGACGGCCGTATGTTCTACGCGAAGGACGAGCGCAACGAGATGACCATCGACAAGGACATCATGGTGCTGGCCAATCCGGAAATTGCCAAACTTCCGGCTTGGGTCATCGCCCTGGTGGCTGCCGGTGGCTTGGCTGCCGCACTATCAACTGCAGCAGGCTTGTTGCTGGTGATCAGCTCGGCGATTTCGCATGACTTGCTGAAGAAAGTGGTCATGCCAAACATCACCGAAAAGCAGGAACTGTTGTTCGCTCGTATTGCTGCCGCGGGTGCAATCGTCGTGGCAGGGTTGCTGGGCATTTACCCACCTGGCTTCGTGGCGGAAGTGGTGGCCTTCGCCTTCGGCTTAGCCGCAGCGTCGTTCTTCCCGGCGATCATGCTCGGCATCTTCGACAAGCGCACCAATATGCAGGGTGCCATTGCTGGCATGCTGACCGGTCTGGTCTTCACCGTCGGCTACATCCTCTACTTCAAGGGCATCTTCATCACCCCGATGGCAGAGAACATTCCGGCAAACTGGTTGTTCGGTATCTCGCCCGAAGGCATCGGTTCGGTGGGCATGTTGTTGAACTTTGTAGTTGCGCTGGCGGTGTCACGCGTTACACCGCCGCCGCCGGCAGATGTGCAGGCAATGGTCGACAGCATCCGCATTCCGCGCGGTGCGGGTACGGCCACGCATCACTGATTGCAACACCAGTAGCTAAAACAAAAAGGGCGACCCAATGGGTCGCCCTTTTTGTTTTTCCAACATCGAGTGCCGATCAACAATCACGCCGAGGTGGCAGCCCTCAGTGGTCGCCCGCCGTCTGGCTCTCATTGATTTTGCGTTGTGCCTGTTCGCGCAGCCGTCGAATCTCTTCTGCACCCAACAACTGCGATTCGTCCCGCGATTGACCTGCAATTCGCGAGGACACCAACAGCAGGGTGCCGTAAATCATGGCCACCAGTGCGATCAGCAGACACAAAGCCGCCAAACCCATCGATTGCGCTTTGAACACGATCACGAACGAGATCAAGGCAATGGCATAGCTGGCCCAAGGCTTCCAAGACATCTTTGTCTCCCAGAAAAGGACGCCAAGAGTGTACCGACTGGATCAGACGCTGGGCGAAACCCCGTCCCACTGGATCGTCCGTTCGTCGGCCAGCGCGTTCATACTGGCAGAAAGTTACGCCATGTTCCGTTTGTGCTGTGGCACGTTAGCGCGGCGTCCGAGAACATTGACGGTTTCGGCGAGCGACAGGCGGCGGTGTTTTTCGAGTTTCAATGGAGGGGTTATGCGAGCAATAGGTGCATGGGCAATCGCGCTGCTGAGCTTGGCTGCATCGAGTCAACTTCAGGCGGCGGCGGGCTATTGGAGCGGCTCAGGTCCGTTCGGCGGACCGATCTATGACGTGATCATCGATCCAGCGACGCCCAGCGTTGTTTACGCCAGCACGCGAGGTGGATTGTATCGATCCGATGACTCCGGCAGCAGTTGGCAGCGCAAAGACGATGGCGTTACCGCAGGGTCATCAGCCGGAATGGTGCTGGCCGCCGACCCCGATCTCGCGGGTCGACTGCTGGCAGTGGATTGGTCGTTCCGCGTTTTTCGCAGTTCGGATCGCGGAGACAACTGGACGCCCACGGGTTTCGTCCCGCCTACGGGGGTTGGCGTCATTAGCGTCGCAGATGTCCCAGGCGTCGCCGGTAGCTTCTACGTGCTCACTTCGCCAGTCGGCGTTTACAAGACGACTGACAATGGCAGCACCTTTACGGAAGTGGTGACCGGCATTGCTGCGGGTGCGACCGCGAGTTTCATTCGGACCGATCGCGATGCCCCGAACGTCGTGTTCGTTGGCGTTTCGGACTATTACAACTCGGTCGATCCGGCGGCGACCGCGTGGATCTGGCGCAGTCTGGATGGCGGTGCCTCATGGGTAGTCAGTTACGACACCGCGGGTTTTCCGGCCAATCCTGGCTTCACAGAAGACTTGTCGTTTGGTGCAGGGAGCACGATTTACGCGACTGCCAGCAGCCAGGTACTCAAGTCCATTGACAATGGGATGACTTGGAGCGTTGGACCGGTTGTTGGCAATATCGTCAAAGCGCATCCCACGATTGCCGATAGCGTGTTTGTCGCCAAGGGTTACAGTGGCGGTGCCGCGGGGGATACCTTCTACACCAGTACCGATGGTGGCCTGACGTTCTCTTCGACAAGTACCGGACTGCAGCCGAACACCACCTACGGTGGAGACGCAGCGATCACCAAGATCGAGCTGCACCCCAACTTTGCCAGCACGCCACGAATTTTTCTGGCCACCAGCGCAGCCGGCATCTACTTCAGCAACAACGGAGGCGTCTCCTTCGTCGAGCGTCATACGGGAATCGCTGCGGTCAACGTGCGCGCGTTGACGGCGTTACCCGATCCGGGTCGATGGCTGGCCGGTAACGGTGACGCGTTCACCGCGTCACCCGGCATCTTCAGCAGTGCAAATTCCGGACTGACCTGGAGCCCTGCGAATGATGGTCTGCGCGCCTATAACATCCGGGCGATCACGGTCGATCCGACGGTCAATCCGAATCCGGACGACGGCCCGGCGACCGTCTACGCCGGCGGCCAGAGTGCCACCTCAAGTTTTGGCGGACTGCGCAATGGTGGGCTCTACAAGAGCACCGATGGTGGATCTACGTGGTCTGTCATCGATGCGGGTTTGCCAACCAGCGGTTCACCCGGCACCGTTGCCACCGTATTTGCGCACGGTCAGAACGGTCGCGCTCGATCCGCGCTCCTGCGCATCGCCGCCAATTTCTGGCGCGTGCGTTTCCGGACCGTTGCAGACGGTCTTTGCGACAGCCACCGGAACGTTCGGTATCGTCGATGGTGGCGATTTGATCAGCCGTGAAACCATCACGCACCGGATCATCAAGAGCACTGACGCAGGCGCAAGCTGGACTGCGTCGGACACAGGACTTCCGGCGCCGGTCTACGGTGCGCCAGTGGGAATTTCTCCAGACCAGTCGGCACCCTTGGAAGAACAAATCACACCGGTTCCCTTGGTATTGAATGCCACCAATCCACAGATCGCCTATGTCGGAACATATCTGGCGTATCGCCGCAACGCAGACATGGCGGTCGTACCTCCCAGCATCGTCAACGGCGTGTTCAAGACCGTGGATGGTGGTGCGAGCTGGACGCCGGTGAACAGTGGCCTGCCGCGTTACACAGGAAGTACCACGACGGCGCTGGACGTGTTGGCGCTGGCGATTCACCCAAGCAATCCCGACATCGTCTGGGCAACTTTGGTTGATCTCGTTTCGCCCACGCGTGTGGGCTACATCTACAAGACCACCAACGGCGGTGCGAGCTGGACCAATGTGTCGACGGGATTGAACACGGATGCAGATATCCGCGCATTGATCGTGGACCAGAGTGATCCGAACATCCTCTATGCCGCAGGCGCAGGCACGGTGGCCAATCCTGGCGCAGTGTACAAGAGCAGCGATGGCGGCCTGACCTGGTTGTCGCTGAGTGTCGGATTGCCTGCGGATGCAGCGCTCTCGTTGGCACTGGATCCGCTCAATTCGCAGATTCTCTACGCCGGGACCAATGCAGCCGTCTGGCAGATCGAGCAGGTGCTCGATACAGACGGCGATGGTGCGCCAGACCTGACCGAGGCAGCCGCACCCGGCGGTGATGGCAATGGCGATGGCGACCCGGACTCGATACAGAGCAATGTGGGTTCCAGCATCGTCCAACTGACCCGCGCAGGACAAAGTCTCATGGTGGCGGGCTCTTTTACTGCCGAAGTAGTCAGCGGCATCGGCGCCAACTGCAGCCAGATGGTAGACGTGCAGGGTCAGATCGCCGCGCGTTCAGGACGCGATTATCTGCCGGGCGGCGAGGGGCAAGGTCTGTACTACGCCTATCCTCAGGATCTGGTGCGCTTCGAGTTGCCACGTTGCGAACAGGTGGTAGTCGATCTCACATTCCATGCGCCGGGCGTCGATTTCACCACGCCGGGCTGGACGATGCGCATGTATGGTCCAAGCGTTCCCGGTGATGACGCCAGTATGGGCTGGCATGCCTTAGGTTCCATCGCACAACGACTTGACGCGCGGACGTGGCGCCTCAGCCTCAACGCCAACAGCTTTGGAAGCTACCGGCCCGACAGCGATGCCATCCTCTTCGTTGGTGGCCCCGCGTTCTTCGATACATCACTGTTCGCGGACGGATTCGAAAACTGATCGCTTCTCGCAGCCGGGTGTCGATAGACACCCGGTTGTTGCGCGCAGCGCACCTGTCGCTGCGAGCGGATCGGCAGCATTCCGCCCTTCCTCAAAGTACCGGCGCAAACAGACGCGCCGTGGCCTCGGCCAAGCGACGCCACAAGGGCAGAATCCTTGGGCGAATGACTTCGCGGGTATGGCCCAAATCGGTTTCGATAATGTGCTGCAAGGTCGCGGCCGGTGCCTGACCGTGCAAACAAACGCATAACTCGAAATTGAGTCGGAAACTGCGTTCGTCAAAGTTGGCGCTGCCAAGAATACTGAGTTGACTGTCAACCAACATGGCTTTGGTATGCAGCATGCGCGGCAGGTATTCAAACACCCGGACGCCCGCGCGCAGCAACTCGTCATAGAAGGACCGACTGGCCAGCGTGACGAGCCAGGTATCGGCCCGCCTCGGCACCAGCAGGCGCACATCGATGCCGCGCAGGGCTGCAGAGGTCAATGCGAATCGTGCCGCCTCGGTGGGAACGAAGTAGGGCGTCACCAACCACAAACGTTGGCTGGCGTCGTGAATGGCCTGCACCAGCACCCGATGAATTGGCTCCCACCGATTGTCCGGTCCGGAGGGTAGCCACTGGGCTGCCAATTCCCCCGGTGGCAGGGTCGGGAACAAGCCATGTTGGATCAACGGCTTGCGGGTGGCGTACATCCAGTCCTCAATGAACACGGCCTGCAATCCATGGACAGCCTCTCCCTCCATCCGCAAGTGCAGATCGCGAAAGGCGTCCGAGCGCAGTCGCTCGTCCTGTTGATCGGTCAGATTCACGCCGCCCGCGAAGCCAACCCGGCCATCGATCACCACGATTTTGCGATGGGTACGCAGATTGAGCAGAGGCTTGAGAGTGGCAAGTCGGAATGGGTGAAAGAAGGCGACTTCCCCGCCTGCGTCGCGCAAGGGTTTGAGGAAGCGCCAGTTCAAGCGCGCCGAACCCACCGCATCGGCCAGCAGGCGTACCTGAACACCCCGCGCAGCGGCCTTGATCAAGGCCTCCCGGATCGCCATGCCGGTTTGGTCGGGTTCGACAATGTAGTACTCCAGATGCACATGCTGGCGAGCGTTACCAATCGCTTCCAACAGCGCACTGAAGGTCGCAGCGCCATCACTGAGCATATCGATGCGCTGTGCCGTGGAGATGGGTTGCGCCGTGGTTCGCTGGGTCAGCGTGATGGCGCGCGCGGAAGCGGGTTGCTCGGCCAGCGCTGCCAAAGTGGCAGGCTCGATCCAGTCATCGACCTGCCCCAACCGCTGGCGATTGCGCCGCCGACGCAGCGCCTGGCGCTTGATCCGCATCGGGCCAAACCAGTGGTACAGCGCAAAACCCACCACCGGCAGGAGCGAGAGGCCAAGTATCCACGCCATGGTGGACGCGGACGAGCGTTTCTGTAGCACGATCCAAGCGGACAACACCACCAGATAGGCGGCCCAGCCCACAGACAATACGAGACTCAGTTCGGCAAGCATGCGCGGCTTATAGCACGCGCACGCGTCAAGACTTCATCGGGCAAGAAAGTACCAAACCAGAACACCCAATCCCAACGCGACGCGATAAATGACAAAGGGCATCACACCGATTCGCCGAATGATCTTGAGGAAGCCGTGTATGACGACGACGCCAGCAATCGCCGAGATCAGTGCACCCAGAGCAAAATCGCCCCACACCACCCGTTCTTCGCTCAACACCAGCTCCATGACGCCATGCGCCGTTGCCAGCACCATGACAGGCGCTGACATCAGGAAGGAGTAACGCGCCGCCGCCGCACGGGTCAGACCCAGAAACAGCCCGGCGGTCATGGTAACGCCAGAACGGGAGGTACCTGGAATCAGCGCGAGTGCCTGTGCACAGCCAATCAGGAACGCCTGACGCAAACTCATGTGTGCGAACACGGCATTGGCACCTTCCACAAAATCGGCATCCGCGGCGACTTGCCGGACACCATTGCCACGGGCGTTTCGGTCGGCCAAGCCGAGCAGAATCCCGAACAGCACCAGACAAAAACCAATCGTGAGCGGATGACGCAACAGATTGGCCCCGGCTTCGCCCATCGCGAGCCCGACGATGGCGGCTGGCACAGTCGAGAGTGCCAGTCCAAGCGCCAAACGTTGCATCGGATTGAGCACGTGGCCGGGCCGCCAGCGCAGCACCTCGAGCAGCAGCGCAAGGAAGTCCGAACGAAAGTACACCAGCACAGCCAGCAAGGTGCCGAAATGCAACGCCAGATCAAACGCCAGACCCTGATAGTCCCAGCCCAGAAACAAGCTCGCCAGCACAAGATGTCCGGAGCTCGACACCGGCAAAAACTCGGTCAGCGCCTGAACCAGCGCCAGAATCAGGATATGCAGAAATTCCAAGGAAACGTCCTTGTTGATGGCGGCGAATCAGCGCAGTCGCGCGTTGAGCGTGTAAGTCCCATACAGGGCGGTTTCCGCCAGGATGTGACCTTGCATGGCGCGGTGCAACTCAGTTATGCCGAACCCGTGCGGCAGCTCGAGTTGCGCGACATCCAGCGCAAACAGGCGAAAGAAGTAGCGATGAACCTTGGCATCGTTGAAGGGCGGACAGGGGCCGTCGTAGCCCAGATACAGACCCTCCATGTCGGGATCACCCTTGAACCAGGCGGTGTAGTCGTTGCGGCCCTGCACACTGCCTTCCGGGCCGGTGGGCAGGGCTTTTCCACGCGCGGTGATTCCCTCGCTGCACGCCCCCGCCGCAATCGACGTCACGTTGGCCGGGATATTGGCGATCAACCAGTGCACGAAGTCCACCCTCGGCAGTGCGTCGTGAACCTCGCGGTCGGGCTGATTGACATCTGTTGCGACCGACGGCACATCGGGATCAACACAGATCAGCGCATATGACCCTGTTGCCACGGGTGCATCCTGCCAATGCAAGTCCGGATTGCGGTTCGAGGAAAGCACACAGGGGCTGTCGGCGCCGGGCTGACAGAAAGCGTATTCCGCAGGGATGGGTTGTTGATGGCGGATGGCGTGGCTGCTCAGTTGCATGACGATCTCCGATGGCTTGCGCGGCAGAACAAGGGTTCCGGAACGGAACAGGCCACGGATTGTAATCCGTGGCCTGTGGCTTTCTGCGGGCAACTACTGATACAGCCGACACTCAACCGCGTCGGCGAGGCCGCCACGGTGCCAAATCCGACGTCAGCTCGTCCATGACGGGCTCAACCACTTCGAGCGCTTTTTCTTCTGCATTCAAGCTGGTGAAATCGACTTTGGTACGGAAGCCGCGACCCACGGCACGCTGATCTCCGACTTCAAACACGCGCACGCCAAGGTAAGCGCTGAACAGCGTTGAGCTTCGACCGTAATAGTTCAGTTCCTGACTGCCAATCGGCTCCGCACGCACAACCACCACCGCACTGGCCTGACGGCGAATGGCACGAATCGCCTGCGGCAGCGCCATCCCGTGATCAATGCCAAGCATGTCGGCATCGACGATATCGAAGCCTCGCGCTATCAGGTGTTCTTCGATGCGTTGCCGTGCAGGATCCGTCAATGCGGAGTCGCCCAGCGCGATCACGACGACGCGAGGAGGCGGCGGCGGGGCAACCGGCGGCGGTGGCGTGACCTTGGCGAGCGTCGATGGCGTGCCTGTGGTGGAATGCGTCGTTGCCGCGCTCTGATTTTGCTCGGTCGTCGCAGGCGTTGACGCGCTGACCATAGCCTGCGCACCGCCGAGGGTGTTCGCCTCACGGTTGCTTGGCGCGCTGGCCACTTCGGTCGTTGCGCTCACTAACACCTTGTCGCCAGACGCTTCGATGTCGGCTTCGTTGGTACCCGATTGCACGCTGCCTGTTCCCAACACCGGAACAGTGGAAGCGCTCTCGCTGCGCGTTGTGTCTGGATCACTGCTGGATGTCGTATCGGCGCCTCCGGAAAGCGCGGAGAGCAACGCGCCAGCTGCGCTGCTCAGGGGGGTAGATGTGTCACTGCCGGAACTCGTGCTATCGGCAGGCGCCGTCGCTGCCTGGCTCGGGTTGATCGGTGTACTGACCTGACCGGCTTTGACGCCATCCTGATAGCTCGAACCCAGAACACCATCGCGGAAGCCCTTGGCGTAATTGAGCAAGGGCTCGTGGAAGGCGGCCATCAGACCGCCCGCACTTAGCACCAGGACGGCGGCGATCGCAATGGCGACTTTTGATCCGCCGCTGCGCTTCTGTGCCTCCATCACCGAGGGCCGCGCCGAAGCACGGGCGCGAGTGGCATCATCACCGGTCGGTGCATTGACCACGGCGGCAACAGCAGGTGGTACCGGCGGTGGCACAACCGCTGCAGGCGCGCCGGCAATGCCATCACGTGAGACGACAGGCGGTGGTGTCGGCACGCGCTGTGGCTGGGAGATCGGCGTCGGCGCGCCCACGACGGTCGCGTCGCTGGCTGCCGGACGCGATACCGGCAGTTTCAATGGCCCCGTACTCGAGACCAACGGATGCGCCTGCAGTGCGGCAGCCAGATCATGGCAATTCTGGAAGCGATCTGCGGATTCTTTGGCAAGCATTTTGCCCAGGATCGCTGCACATTGCGGATCCACCGCGTCGTTGAGGCTCCGCACGTCGGGGATTTCGGCCTTGACCACTTCCAACATCATGCCAAGCGGACTCTCATCCTTGAACGGCGAACTGCCGCTCAGCATTTCGTAAAGCACGATGCCCAGCGCGAAAATATCGGAGCGCTGGTCAACCGGCTTGCCAAGACAGACCTCAGGCGACAGGTAGCCTGGCGTGCCGACGAATTCACCCGTTGAGGTAAGTTTTTTACTGGCGTCGTGGGTCGCGAGCGCAATTCCGAAGTCGGCAATTTTGACTTGGCCGCGCGAACCCAGCATCAGATTGCCAGGCTTGATGTCGCGGTGAATGACGCCCTTGTCGTGCGCTGTCGCCAGACCTTGCGCCGTCTGATGCATGATTTTCAGCGCAACCTCAGGAGTCAGTCGCCCTTCGCGCTTCATCAACGCTGACAGGGACTCGCCCTCAACAAACTCCATCACGAAGAACGGCTGACCGGCTTCCTGACCGATGAAGTAGATTTGAATGATGTGCGGATCATTAAGCGCCGCCATCGAACGCGCTTCGCGCAAAAAACGCTCGACCAGACTGGGATCATGTGCGAGCGAAGGCGACAGCTCCTTGATCGCAACAAAGCGATTCAAGGCGGGCTCGAAGCCTTTGTAGACCACGCCCATGCCACCGCGTCCCAACTCGGCGACGATTTCGTAGTGCCCAAGGTGAGTTTTCATGGCCGCCTCCTCGGGCGACATTGTCGATTCGGTCATCGTAGCACCCGTCCCACACAATCAGACCGCGAAGTGGCGGCGTATGGTGGGGTACGTTCGAAGATTGCTGGACTGGACACAGGATGCCAGAGCGACCGTAGTCGTTCAGCGGACTGTCATCCGGCGGAGCACGCATGCCGCGCTGACGAGTCAATTGCGTGGCCGATGCCTTCGTTGGGAACAAATCCAGACACGTGGTGGATTCGCACAATCGAGCCTGCGCAGGAATGCACCTTGTCCACCACCTGTTAGGGAGGCGCTGACCAATTCAGCGCTTCCCGTTTGGTGCATGGATGCACCAACGCGAACGAGGTCATATGCCCTCGTTCGCGTAGCCCCTGCCGGGCATGTACCGGCACGAAGCGAGCTGAATAGCGCCAAGGATGGCTTTATTCGGCATTCCCTTAGTGTCGATGCGGAGCCTGCTGTTGCTTGAGCTTCATCATGCGGATTGCGCCGACCGTCTGGGCCGACAATTCGGTGAACTGCCCCGCCAGAACGTTCTGAGCACCAACACTGTCGCCGGATTGTGCGAGCTGCGCGACCTGACCTGCACAGATATGGAATTCGGCGTGCTTGGACCGCAGATCCTCATATTCGCGGCTGCCCGAGCAGACTTTTCCGTCGCCATAAATCCACTTGCCAAGCGCACAAGCGTGATCGACTGACGCACGCTCAACGTCGATGCGTTCACCGCGCCCTGCGATGGCATCCTGCAGCTTCTCGCGCCACGCCCGATGCGCGGCGATCATTGCCTCAAAGCCCGTATCCTCCGCGCAGGTGGCGCCGGTGGATTCCAGACGGAACCTGCCCACGGTCTTGACCAATGCGCGTGCCTGATCCTGCATGCTGGCCGCCGCGGCCGAGGCCTCTTCCACCAACGCCGCATTCTGCTGGGTGGCCTCATCCATCTGCATCACCGTCTGGTTCA
Organism: Lysobacterales bacterium; assembly: GCA_016718605.1. Lineage (GTDB taxonomy): Bacteria > Pseudomonadota > Gammaproteobacteria > Xanthomonadales > Xanthomonadaceae > Aquimonas. The sequence goes on from JADKCY010000002.1 coordinate 1,607,499, forward strand.
TTTCACCAATGCCTTGTGATTGCTCCGCAGAAGACGCACTGATCTCACCCATCAAGTCCGTCACGCGCCTGACCGATTGGACGATTTCGGCCATCGTTTCGCCTGCCTCACGGACCAGTTTGCTGCCGCCCTCAACGCGTTCTATCGAATCGCTGATCAGCTGCTTGATTTCACGCGCAGACGCCGCGCTGCGTTGCGCCAACGCACGCACTTCGCCAGCGACAACGGCGAAGCCACGACCTTGCTCACCCGCACGTGCCGCCTCGACGGCTGCATTGAGCGCGAGAATATTGGTCTGGAACGCGATGCCATCGATGGTGGAGATGATGTCGCTCATCTTTACCGACGATTCGCTGATACCTTGCATGGTCGAAACCACACGCGTAACGACCTCACCGCCCCGGGTGGCCACTTGGGTGGCATTTGCCGCGAGTTGGTTGGCCTGACGCGCATTCTCGGCAGTCTGGGTCACCGTGGAGGTGAGGTGTTGCATGTTCGCCGCAGTCTCTTCCAAGCTCGCGGCTTGGGATTCGGTTCGGCGTGAGAGATCCTGATTGCCGTTGGCAATTTCTCCTGCCGCACCATCCACCGCTTCGGCGACGGATTTGATCTCACCGACAATTCGCGCCAGTTGCAGAACGGTTTCATTGACCGCGGTCTTCATCTCGCCGAACGTCGCGCGGTATTCACCTTCGACACGGCGCGACAGATCACCATCCGCAATCGCTAGCATCACTTCGCGAATCTCGCGCAAGCCGGCGACGGTGGTGTCCAGCATCAAGTTCAGATTTTCAGCGTGCCTTTTGAAAAAGCCGACCTTGCCATCTAGCGGGATACGTTGGTCCAGATCGCCTTCGGCGGCGGCACGGGTAATCCGATCCACCTCCGCTTCGACGAGAGCCTCCTGAGTGCGCTCACGCCATTCCAGCACGGTGCCTCGTCTTACCTGCTGTGCATCCAGCACTGCAGAGGCCACCAGTGAAAAGCTGCGGCCGCCGAACCAGAAGGAACTGAAGCGGACTTTGTCACCCTCCGTGGTCATCGCCACGCGATCTTGGTCATGCCGCTGCACGTAGTCCAGTGGCGACCCGACGACCTTGTTGACATCAAATTTCGGAAGATCTTGCCGTATCGCCTCGATCGATTCGGCAAACAACACCTGCAAGGAGCGATTGATCGACAGGATGCGATCATCCGGGCCAACGATCATGACATTGGTCCGCACACAATCCAGCGCTTCCAGGACCCGCAGGTTCTCGGTTGCACGGCGACGTTCGTCGGCAATCTGGAACCCGGTACGAATTTGCATCGACTGCAATTCCAACAACAGACGGCCGATTTCGTCATTGCGATCGATGCCGAGGTCTTCATCGTAGTGACCTTGGTCGATGCGCTTGAAGGCACGCTGCGCCGCATCGAGCCGGCCGACGATGTCGTCGCCAAGCCACCATGCCGAATAGACGCCCATCACGAACGCGCCGAGGACCACGGTGTAAAGCAGCCAAGCAGGCGCATTCAGTGCCATCAGCAGCAGCAATGCAGCGCCCGTGGCGGCCGCAAAGGTCCCGAAAAAGAACAAGCGCGCGCGCAACGACATACGCCACATCGGATTGAGTCGGATCGCCCACTGTCGCCCGACAACCGTGCCAAAGCTGACACGCAAGCCAGGGACTTTGGCACGAATCTTGGCGTAAGCACCCTCCGCCGCAGCGATCTGTTCGCGCGTTGCCATCTTGCGGACTGACAGGTAGCCCGCAACCTTGTCCCCCTCGTAAATCGGCGTGATGCGCGCCTTTACCCAGTAATGATCACCGTTCTTGCAACGGTTTTTGACGAAACCCATCCAAGGCCGACGGGCTTTGAGACGCCGCCATAGGTCGTCGAAGGCTTCCGGTGGCATGTCGGGGTGGCGCACCAAGTTGTGCGCCTTGCCCAACAGTTCTTCCGTCTCGAATCCGCTGATGCGGACAAAATCCTCATTGACATACGTGATCACACCTTTGAGGTCGGTGCGCGAGACGATCAACGTATCGGCGTCGAGTTTTACTTCGCGTCCGGTGACGGGCAAATTGGTTCGCATGTCGAACAGCTCTCGGGGCGTTGAGATGCTGTCCAGCATGCAAGACCGCTGCCATAAAATGGCGCCGCCGCACGGCGGAGCGTTGACTCGATCTCGCTTGACACAGGTCAAGCAAGCGCCGGTCACATCCCGGTCATCGGCATGCTTCTGCCTTCTCACTGACCACCACCGGCTGCCAGTAGCTGTTATCCCGCAGCATTCCCACCTGTCCCTGGAATCGCGCCGCCAAGCGATAGGTCATCCCCGGTAAAACCTCCAGTTGGAGATCGTGCCGGAACGCCATACCGTCACGGGAGCGGCGCAGTAACGCAGCATCGCTGAACTCGCGTGGATCAATCGCTTCCGCAAGAGTGATGCGCCGCAATCCTGGGTCAACCCGAAAGGTGTCCGATCGCGTCGGCCCCGGAAGTTGGCCGTCGACCGCAATGATCACCAGCGGAAACTCGGCTCGACTACGCGAACCCACGAACAATTGACTGACCCGTCCGCAGGTGCTTACCGCCGTGCCACCGCTGGACCCACCGCCTCCCACACCGGGTCCGCTCGGCTGGAAGCTCAATTGCAGGGCCGGTAGTTGATGGGACTGAATCGACGCGTGGAGACTTTTGCGCTGGCCATCACGCTCGACCAATAGTTCGATGTCCCCCTGTTGCGCCGCCAGTACTTGGCGAAACACTTGTGCGGCACGCGCCTGCTGATCCTCCAACGCACCCAGTCCCAACAGCGACGTGCCTGCAACGGCCTGAATACGATCACCTTTGCGCAATCCCATTTGGCTCGCGGCGGAGGCGTCGGCAACAGCAAGCACGCGCACGCCCAAGCGATCCTCTTCGGCGGTGAATCGACCCTCGATCAATGCACCAAAACGCGCAGTTCGGAAGCTATCGATATCGACATGAAGCCCTTCCAGAGCCTCGGCAGAAACATCGCCAGATTCGATCAGACGCGCGAGCGCCGATTGCACGGCCTCGCTGACCTGCGCACTGGCATGCTCGTCAGGTGTGGCAAGCACGCCGGCGGAGGCCGTTAGCAAAAACCCGCAAAGCGCCAGAAGATAAGGCGACTTGGTCTGACGCTGATGGTGCATGAGAATCTCCTCGTTGGAATCGTTGCCGTAAAGGTGAGGCTTCGGGAAAGTCGCCGTCGTCAAATCCAAACTGGCGCGCTGTCTTGCACAGCGGTGTCATCCGCAGGAATGCGCCGCCAGTGTTGCAAGTCCTGGCGACTGTGAACGGACTCCACACCCGGCGGTGCCCGCAAGTCAGGTATGCGATCCTGGCTCGGCAGTGGAATCCAAGCCGCCAGCGCGATGAATGCCACCGCAGAAAACGTTCGCCAGCGCAATCCTTGGTTTCGTCGGCGCTGAATGCGGTCTGCCAGCGTCACCGCCGCCACGTTTTCCGCCAGCGGATCCGGCAATCCCTTTAGATAGGCCTGCACCTTGGCATTGACCCAGTCGTCGCTCGGCATCATGAGGATTCTCCCGCCCGTTCTGGTGGGGTTTGCGATTCGTCGATCCAAAGGGCTAGCTGCCGTTTGGTACGGGACAATAACGATTTTGAATAGCTGGGCGAGCGTTGGAACAACACGGCCAATTCGTCATGGCTCAGTCCTTCCATTTCATACAACACCAGCACCGCACGCGCTTGAGGACGCAAGCGTTGCAGCAGGCCCAAGGCATCCAACTGACGATCGGTGGAAAAGCTGACGGCAGCCTCAGACACGTGATCGGCATGGTCGACAAACTGCCATCGTTTGCGCGCGCGCAGGGCATCAATGCTCAGGTGCGCGACCGTTCGCTTCAGCCACACCGCAAACGGTGCATCACCGCGGAACTGATCAATACCCTCCAGCACGCGGACAAAGCTGTCCTGCAGGATGTCTTCCGCCAGCGCAGGCTGCGCGCAGAGCCGCAATGCCAGCGCATAGGCCGCGCCTGCATGGCGACAGTACAGCGCCGAAATGGCCGTCGCGTCGCCTTGCTGTGCGCGCCGAACCAGCGCGCTTTCGGCGATGGCTTCCTGCTTTTCATGCGGTTCGTGAATCGATGAGATCAGCAGCATGCTCCTTTGACGTCTGCGGGCCCAAGATCGTCGCAGTGCGTGCTTCCGTTCAAGGAAACGCGGCTACGGCGGCCGCTCAGATCCGATACGCGCTGCACCCGACCTCGGCGCACAACCCCTTGGCTGGCAGCGTTCGATCGTCGACTGGCACGAATATACTGGCGACACGCGCTCGGTGCGCCGTGGGATTCCCGATGAGTGAAGTCACCCAACTATTGCAACGGGCTCGCGAGGGCGACAACGCTGCGTGGGATCAGGTCGTCGCCATCATTTATGACGACCTTCGCCGCATTGCGCGCGGCGTTCTGCACGGTCCTGGGGGCGCAACGCTGGATGCCACCGGACTGGTGCACGATTGCTACCTTCGATTATCGCGTGCCGGACCCGATGGGGTCCTCAATCGGCAACATTTTCTCGCGCTGGCTGCCAAGGCGATGCGCCAATTGATGCTCAACCACGCCCGCGATCGGGTGACAGCCAAGCGCGGTGGCGGTGCGCAGCAGGTGACATTTGATGACGCAGACCTTGCCGCTGACGCACAAGCAGAACAGTTACTGTTGCTCGATCAAGCGCTGCTGCACCTCGCCAACGAGGATGAGCGACTGGCCAAGGTCGTGGAATGCCGCGTGTTTGCCGGCTTGAGTGAACAGGAAACTGCCGACGCCTTGGATATGCCCTTGCGCAGCAGTCAACGTTTGTTTGCCGAGGCGCGCCAACGGCTAACCGTCCTGTTGCATGACTCGGCAATTGGCGGATGACATTGGCAATCCGGGTTGCTCTGTCACATCCCTTTTTGCGAATGATGGCGTCGCTGGCATGAATCCCTCTCCGCTCGATTTGCTGGAACCTGGCGCCTTGATGGGTGGGCCCTTGATGCGCTCGCTGGCCGTACAAATCGAACGTGCCGAGAGATTGCCGCTCGGTACCCGACTTGGACCATTTCGTGTTATCGGCGAATTGGGCAAGGGTGGCATGGGCATCGTCTATCGGGCCGAGCGCGATGATGGTGCGTTCTCACAACAAGTAGCGATCAAGTGTGTGCAGCGCACCGACGACGTTCGCCGAGAGACCTTGTTTCTTCGCGAACGTCAAATTCTGGCCGAATTGCGCCACCCCCATATCGCACGACTGCTTGATGGCGGCCGCCATGAAAGTGGTCAGCTGTGGTTTGCCATGGAGTGCATTGAAGGCGAGCGGATCGATGTTCACGCCTTCCGCCAGCAACTCAGTGTTCGGTCGCGCATCGAACTCTTGTTGCAGGTGATGGATGCGGTGAGCTTTGCGCATCAACGCTTGCTGATTCATCGCGACATCAAGCCGGCCAATGTGCTGGTCGACAGCGATGGCAGCGTCAAGCTGCTGGATTTCGGAATTGCCAGCCTGATCGACGACGACGCCAGAGAGCACGCCTATTCACCCGCGTGGGCCAGTCCGGAACAAGTGCGCCATGAAGAGATTGGACCGCCCTCGGATCAGTATCAACTGGGGCGTTTACTCGGTGCCGTGCTGGCTTGCAGCAGTTCGTCAACCAACCCAGACTCTGCGGCCAGCGCGACGCTGACTGACGCAGGAAGCCATCGGCCGGCTTACGACCCTAAGGATGCTCAGCGTTGGTGCGATGTCGGTTCCAAGCAACGACAGCGCGAGTTGCTCGCCATCCTGATGCGCGCTTGTGCAGAACAAGCGGACGCGCGATACGGCTCAGTCGTGGAGTTTGCGCAAGACCTGCAGCGCTGGATGGATCGGCGACCCGTACACGCGTACAAGGGCGGGCTGCGCTACGCCTTGCAATGCGCGGTTCGACGTCAGCCATTGACCGCCATCAGCGCCAGTCTAGCTATAGTGGTCCTTATCGGAACGGTGGCGGCTTTCAGTTGGCGCCTGGCACAGGAACGTGATTTGGCACGCTTGGCAGCCGAGCGCGCCGAACGTGAAGCGGCCACGGCAACGGCGATCAATCAGTTTCTCAATGAAGATCTTTTGCAACGCGCCAATCCATATCAGGAGGCACGCCGCGACCTGACCGTGCGCGAAGCATTGGAGCAGGCGTCGCTGACGGTCGATGAGCGCTTTGCCGATCAGCCTGCCGTGGCGGCATCCCTGCATTGGACCCTGGCGAACAGCCTGCTGGGTGTCGGCGACGCGGCACGTGCCGAATCACAGATTGAACAGGCCTTGGCGCTCGATCAGGCGGCAGCCATCTTCGACAGTGAACAGCGGCTTGAGCTTCGGATCGATCACGCCGCAATCCAGTCCGAGCAGACGCGCTTTGACGCTGCACTGAGTCTGCTTGAGGACGTGCAAAGCGAAGCGAAGCGCGTGTTTGGCCACGACAGTCCCTCTGACTTGCGGGCGAGTTTCGGCATCGCCCAAGTCCTACTGAATGCCAACCGCCCCGAAGCCTTTCTCAACGCCAACCAGGATCTCTTGAAGCGCCTGGAAGACAGCCCACTGGCGTTGAGTGCAATGCATATTTCCAGTCTGACAGCGGATGCCGACATCGCTGCCAGATTGGGTCGCTTTGAGCGTGCCGATGCATCCATTGCGCGCGCGCTTTCGCTCAGTCAATCGCTGCCCCCGCGCCAGCAGCATCTGTACCTTTCAGCGTTGCAGGTCAGTGCCTTGTTGTCACGCCAGCGCGGGGATTTCGTTCAAGCAGTGGCATTGCAACGTCAAGTCAGCGCGCTGCGTGAGTTGCGCTTTGGTCGCCAACATCCTGTGACCTTGCAAGCCAATAATGAGCTCGCCAGCATCCTGCAAGATGCCAAACAGTATGAGGAAGCCGAGCGACTTTTCCGCGAGGTGCTTGGGGTTCGTGACCAAAGTTTGGGCTTGGGCAACACGCTGACCCGCAACAGTCTCAACAACCTCGGGTTGGTGCTATCGCTGCAAGGGAAGCTCGATGAGGCAGGCCTGCATTACCGACGAGCGTTGGAGGCTGAGCGAACGCTGCTGGGAGATGACGCACTGGATGTGCTGATCCTCGCGCACAATTTTGCAGGGTTGCTGCGTGCGCAGGGAAAGCTTGACGAGGCCATCGCGATGGCGCGCGATACGGTTGCTCGCGCCGAGCGCACGCTTTCGGCTGATCGCGCCGAACCGGCATTGTTTCGGGTCGGTCTGGCCCATTCACTACTGAAGCGCGGTGACCGTGCGGCGGCGTTGGAACAGTACGGCTTTGCTCACCGGCGACTCAGTCGGGTTTACGGCGACGACAATCCGAAGGTGAAGCGCATTGAGGAGATGCGCGCGGAGGCGTTGAAGACACCTTGACGCGCATGCAGGTTAGTGTCCATCGTGACGGCATGCGCCAAGCCGAAGTCCTTACCCTGCCATCCGACTCCCCCTGGCCTCGCTGGCAGGCATTGTGGGCTTTGACCCGGCCGGGCTTCTTGTCGGTGTCGATCAGTGCTGCGCTGGTCGGACTCGCGCAGCACGCAAGCCTGCAGACGCCACTGTTGCTGAAGACCGCGCTGGTGCTTGTACTGGTGACGCTCGCCCATGCGGCGATCAATGCGTGGAACGATGTCCACGATGCGCGCAGCGGTGCCGATGCCAGCAATCACGGACGCCTCGCACCCTTTTGCGGGGGCTCGCGCGCACTGCAGGAGGGTGGTCTGAACCTGAGTGACGCGCAACGACTGGTGTGGGTTTTGGTCGCACTGGTGATTGCCGGCGGGCTAACGCTGACCGCGCTGTCGCAACGTGGCGTGTTGTGGGTGGGCTTATTGGGCCTTTTTCTGGGCTGGGCCTATTCCGCACCGCCGCTGGCTTTGATGCGCCGTGGCTGGGGTGAGCTCACTGTGGCGCTTTGCTGGAGCTTGATTCCGATCGGCGCGCACTTGGCTCTGGGCGGCACGCTCCACGTGCAACTTATGCTCATCGCACTTGGCCCGGCCGTGGGCGCCTGCAGTATTCTCGTCATCGCCAATGTGGCCGACCTGCAGGCCGATGCCGACAACGGCAAACGTACCTTGGTTGTGAGGCTAGGCGCTGCGCGCGCCTTGCACGGATTCATCGTGTTGCAGGCCGGGTTGTGGGCACTGCTCGCCTTCGCGGTCTGGAATGCACACTGGCCGCAACTTTCCCTGCTCACCTTGCTTGCGCTGCCTTTGAGCCTGTATGCGATTCGTCTCGCTCGGCAGTCGCGCTACCAGCGCGTACCGCTCAAAGGTGCCATCGCGGCAGCGATCCAAACCAGTCTGATCTACAACTTGGCATTAGCCATCGGTTTGGGCTTGGGCTGAACCGCGCGGCCGCGTGCGCATGGTTTAAAGCGCGCACAAAAAAGCCCGCACACGGCGGGCTTCGATTCTGCAGAAGGCAATCAATTACTTGATCTTGCCTTCCTTGTACGGCACATGCTTACGCACGACCGGATCGTACTTGTTCATTTCCATCTTGCCCGGAGTGTTTTTCTTGTTCTTGTCCGTGGTGTAGAAATGACCTGTGCCCGCAGTAGAGATCAGGCGGATTTTATCGCGCTTGGATGCCATGGTCGGTTCTCCTTAGATCTTCTCGCCGCGTGCACGCAGCTCGGCAAGTACAGCTTCGATGCCGTTCTTGTCGATGGTGCGCAGGGCATGGGTGGATACGCGCAGCTTGACCCAGCGGTTCTCGCTCGGGACCCAGAAGCGGCGCTCGTGCAGGTTGGGCAACCAGCGACGACGGGTTCGGTTGTTGGCATGCGAGACGTTGTTACCCGACTGCACTGCCTTTCCACTAACTTGGCAAACACGTGCCATGACGCACCTCGTAGAAAGAGTCTTGCCTCCCTTGGCCAGGAAGACGGCGGCCCCGCAGTGCGCTGCACTGCATGCAAAAGGGTGAAACCGCTGTTCGGACGAAGCACACGTCGCATTCGTGGACGCTTCGGACGGAGTATTGACACAGCGAGCCGCGCATTTTGCCGTCAATTCAGATGGTTGGCAAGAAAAACGTGCCCACGGCGCAACCTGGCTGCTACATTCAGGCCATGCAGACGCTCATGTGCAACGAAATCCCGCCCCCGTTGGCCTCCGGCGAGGTGCACTTGTGGTGGTATCCAAGCCCCGCGGTAGCGCCGCGCACACGCCGTGTCTACATCGACGCGCTGCTGCGAATTTCTCTGGCGCGCTATGTGGGCACGACACCGCAATCGCTGCGGTTTGCCCGCGAAACCCGCGGACGACCATGGCTGATTGATGCGGCAATGCCGCTCGACTTCAATCTCAGCGATACCGACGGTGGCACCATCATCGCAGTCGCGCGCGATCTGCGGATTGGCGTGGACATTGAACGACTGGATCGTCAGCCACGTGTCATGGCGTTAGCGCAACGCTACTTCCGTCCTGAAGAAACTGCCGGCCTGTCAGAATTGCCATCGGATCAGGCACAGCATGCCTTTCTGAATGCCTGGACCGCCAAGGAGTCCAGTTGCAAAGCGACCGGAACGGGCATTTACGGTTGGCTGGATCAATGGGGTTTTGCACGGGATATCGGCGGAGCCGACCCACAAGTCACCTACGTTCCCGAGGCTGCAGCGCCCTTGACCGCTTGGCAGCATCGCCGTGTATCACCTGCCGACGGCTATACCGCAGTGATCGCAGTCAAGGGTGTGTTGGGCGACATCAAGCTGTTCGCCTCCGATGCAGCCCACGCGGTTGCCGCGTGGGCGCATCGCCGAGGTCAGTCGGCGTAACCAAGCCGCGCTGCGATTGGAGCCAGTACCGCGAACGGCTCTGCCAGTTCGTCCCGATAGGCGCGCCACTGACCGTTTGGCATGTGCTGCGCCAAGGCACCTGGCTGAACCGCCGAAAACTGGGTGGGCGCGGTCTCCAATGCCCAAAACCCTGCAGCCTCACGCAGCGCTGCCAGCGCGTCGGTCTGCAGTGCTTCTTCACGCAAAAAGTGGATTCGATCGGGGGCCTTCTGCGCTTCGTCAAGAATCAGCTCCAATCCTTCTGCCAGCCATTTCGCCGCCTGCAACAGGGGCATCACCGCATAGCGCTGCGCGCTGCCAAAGGCGAGCCAGTTCAGCAACAGGTCGCGTGGATCGCCCAGCGCGACGACGATTCGCGCATGCGGCAGCGCACTGATGATCTCGGCGTCGATATGTGGCAACGCATCGATGATCTGCGCCTCGGTCTGGCCACGTTTTGCCAGTTCCGCACGCCACACCGCATCCGCGCCTTGCTCGCCATGGTGCTGATCTTTGGGGCGAAGCGGTCCCAACCCATCATTCCGGGCATTGACGCCAAATCGATCAATGACGACCGGCGCGGATTCCGCCAGCGCGGAGCAAATCGCATCGCCCCGCACACCAGGGAACAGGCACAGCAAGCGTGGAACGCTGACCTCTTCAGGCGCGAGAACCAGCGGACCGGCGGGCAGGAAGGCAGGCAGAGGCAGGCCCGCAACGGTCTGCGCCCACGCTTCAGTCCAATGTACGACAGCCTCGGCCGTGGCCTGTCGCAGCGATGCACCGAGGCCCATCAAGCCCAGCAGTGTTCGGCGCAGAATCGGATCCTGACTGCGTTCAAGAAGACCCGCCAGACGTTGTTCACCGAGCGCTGGATCACGGCGCAATTCGGCGCGCGCTTTCACCAATGCTGCACCGACACGCGTCGCATCTTTGGCCAACACGTCATCGGCCAGCACTTCGGCCTCGGCACCGCGCGCCTCCAGATCCGCTCGCTGCGCAGCCGCTTCAACCGCCACAAGGCTGTTGGGTAGGGCTTCCTGCCAAGCTTTCAGGATGGCCGGCCCAATCGGGTTCATCGCGTCCAGACGGTAGCGCGCATCCCAAAGCAGATCCTCGCCGCGATGCTGCCCGATCAGACTGTCAAGAAATGCCCGCGCTTCATCGGCGGCATCGCGCGCTGCCCACATTTCATGCAGAACGCGCAACACATCCGCTTGTCGCGGGTACAGGCTCAGGCTGCGATGAAACGCGCCAATGGCGGCACCTACGTCGCGACGGCCGAGTTGCAGTTGTCCCAATGCGCGCCAGCCACCGGCATCATTGGGGTGCTGTTCGAGCAAAGTCTTGAACTCATCGCGCGCCTCGTCGAGTCGCCCTTCTTTGGCCAGCAGATTGATCAACTGGCGGCGCGTGCTGGCAGCATCCGGACGCAACCGGATCGCGTTGCGCAGTGCGTCTTCGGCCAATGCGGGCATGCCGCGTTGTTCGTAGGCCATGGCCAGACTGACCTGCACCATGGGTTCGTTGGGCAGCAGCTTGGCTGCGGCATTGAAGTAGTTCAGAGCGATGTCGGGCTCCTGCTTTGCCAAACGCAGCTGGCCTTCCAAAAGCAGGGTTTCCGGTCGCTCAGCGCCAACTCGGCGCGCGAACTTCAGATGCGTCTCAGCAGCGTCGAGCTTGCCTTCACTCAGTTCGATCCGCGCCAATCCGAGATAGGCCGACAAGTTGTTCGGATCCTGCTGAATCGCCTTCTGCAGATCTGCGCGCGCGGCGGGAACTTCAGAACTTGCCAAGGCAAATTGCGCCCGCGTCACATGAAACGCCGAACGCTCCGGTGCCAACATCAGTGCTTGTTCCAGCGCGCTCTGCGCGTCCTGTACACGACGCTGCTGCATGAGCGCCAGCGCCAACAGATGATGCAAGTCTGGATTGCTCGGCAAGGCAGCGAGCCCTTCGCGGGCGGCACGTTCAGCGGCAGCGGCGTCGCCACGACGCAGGGCCTGATGGATGACATCCAGCATGATTCGACCTTTGTTTTTGGCGCACACCCGCAGGAACGCGGGCGGCAAGGGGCGCCTAGTCTAACTGCTGCGGCGATACCGACCTATTTTCTCCACTGCTCAGACAGGCCTGCAGCAAACGGTGCGCGACATACTCTTCGGCGAAACCGCGCAAATGCCACCCGTCCAGAAATCCGCAATGACCACCATGCGTCGCAACATCGAGCGTCACTTGCGGCGGCAGTTGCAACGCGTGAAAGTCGGCAAGTGGAATCACCGGATCATCAGCTGCCGTCAGGATGTGGGCCCCGATGGGCATGGCGGCCAGTCGGTCACCGGCAATGGAGTAACTTTCCAGATAATTTTCCAGCGTTCCCAAGGCAGTGTGGCGCTCCACCAGCACGCGGGTCAATTCGCGAATACCGCCAGTCAGTTCCTGCGTGGTGAATCGAAAGCTCTCTGGATACAGCGCTTGTTTGCGTCGCAGCGACTGTGTCCATTTGCGCATGAAGTAGTACTCGTAGAACCACGGCGAATCCTCGATGGCCTGCAGTCCCGCGGGTGGGCTCACCACCGGGCAAATAGCGATGGCATGCCCCAGCGGCAAGCTCGCTGTTCGGGTCTGCAAGGCCACTCGCAAGGCAAAATTGCCACCCAACGAATATCCCACGATGCCCATCCATGGCGGGGTGAAGCGCTGGGCGACATCCGCAACGGCATCGACAACCTCGCTCAATTTGTTCGAACTGAAAAGGTCCGGGTTGAGATGGTGAGTATCGCCATGGTCGCGAAAATTGAGCCGAAACACATCGAAGCCGGTTTGCAGCAATCGTGCGGCGGTATGCAGCACATAGTTGGAGCGCGCACTGCCTTCCCAACCGTGCAGCAATACCACCAGGCCGTTTGCGACGGCTTGCATGGACTGACGAGTGAGAAAGCCCTGCAGTATCACCCCATCGCTGCACTGCAGCAGATGTGATTCAGCACTCGCTTCAACCGCTTGGCGTCGCTTTCTAGCCAGCAAGCGGCGCAGCCCACTGGAAGAAAGCACCGACTGCACATGTGGATTGCGCAACCAGCGGGGTGGGCGGTAGTCACGTGGGTCCATCAGGGCTGCATGACGCCCAGAATGGCCGTGCGGGCGGCTTCCGCCAGCTTACGCCGCCCTTCTTCCAATGCCTCGATCGGCGGCAAAAAGTGGACCTCGGCCACGCGTGAAGGATCACCGAGCAGACGCAGGAAGTTCGCCACGAAACTCTCGCCCTGACCAAACGCCACATGCATCTGTGCATTACCGCCAGCGCCATAGCGCAGAGCGACGGCTTGCACGGGAACCACCGCCGTTACCGCCGGCTGAAAGATCCTTGCATGAAACGTGCGGACGGTTTGCCCATCAGTGGTACCGCCCTCGGGAAACACACCCACCGGCAAACCGGCCTGCAGTCGCTCCACCATCTGGTGCATAACCCCATGCAAGGACTCATTGTTACCACGCTGGTGATAAATTGTTCCGCCACGGCGTGCCAACCATCCGATCAGCGGCCAACGGCTGATTTCGCTCTTGGCGACAAAGCCCACCGCGCATTGGCTGTGTACCAGCACGATGTCGATCCAGGACACATGGTTGGCCACCATCAAGGCACCGCCGGATACCGGCTGACCGATACGTCGAACGCGAAACCCGAAGATCCACATCAAGCCCAGCGACCACGACCGTATGGCCAGATGATCGAGCCGTTCACCCTTCCATCGCAGTCTTTCGCTCAGGGGATTGATCAACAGCAGCGTGATCGGCAGCCCCACCAACAAATGCAGCAGCAGGCCAGGCGTGCGCAAGGCGTAGCGGAAAGGACGTAACACATCAGGTCGCTGCGCGTCAGCGTTGATCGTCTCGGGGGACATAGCCATTCACACACCTTACCGAAGCATCCCGAATGCGACCAGCGGCACGGCGGACCAAAGCCGATTTACTCACTGGCGATGCCAGCCTTGCCATGCGGCACCACTGCCATCGTCAGTCGCGAGATGCACGTCAGTCGGCCACGTTCGTCTTCGATGCGAATTTCCCAGACCTGCGTGCTTCTGCCAACGTGGATGGGCCTTGCGGTACCGACGACCCATCCCGAAGTCACCGCACGCAGGTGATTGGCATTGATCTCCAACCCCACCGCCATGGCATGCTCGGGATCAATGCACAACGCCGCCCCCATGCTGCCGAGTGTTTCCGCCAGGGCGACCGAAGCGCCCCCATGTAGCAGACCAAACGGTTGATGGGTACGTTGATCCACCGGCATGCGACCACGAATGAGATCCGCGCCAACCTCAAGGATCTCAATACCCAAGTGTTCCACCAACGTGCCACGCGAGCCCTCGTTGAGGGCTGCTGGCGATGTCGGACGAAGCGTTAGCCGACTCACAATCAACTCACACCAAAAATACCGGGCCGCCAACTGCGCGTATAGCCTTCGCGTGCGTAGCCGCTGCTGCGGCCATAGCCAGTGCCGAAATCGCGCTCGCGACGGTGGTGCATGCGCTCGATCAACTCTTCGCGACGCGAGTCAAGAAACGCTTCGCGACCCAGGCTGGCGGGATCAACACCGCGGAGTTTGGCCTCGCGTGCTCGGAAGTCGCAGAAATCCTCATACGCTTCCAGTTCATTGTGCAGCTCACGCAGACACAACTCGATCATGATGGCATCGTCGAGATAACCCAGCACCGGCACGTGATCGGGAATGATGTCCTTGGGGTCGACAAAGTACAGCAGCGCCGAAACGACCCGTTGGCGATCTTCTGCCGGCAATGCAAAGCCAGGGTCTCGCAGCATTGCGATCAGTGAGTCCAGGCCAAGCAAACGGCCGCGCACAAAATCCGGCAGCGTGTTGGCCTTGGCTTCCGACAGCAGTTTGACCGCTGCCGCGACCACATCGTCGGGCGACTTCCCCGCAGCGGCAGCTTCAGCCGCCTTCTGTGCTGTTTTGAAGTGCTCGAGATCGCTGTCGCTCAAATCGATGGTGATACTGATGGACATACCGGATTCCTGCGCTATCGGTGTGGACGTGTAAGTGACTTGTCTGCAGCCAGACGAAAGTCTCGCCAGCCTAGCCAGCACGCCGCGAGTGGTCAATCGCATTTGGTCGTGCCAAGCGTCCGTTGGCTGCAAATTGTGGTTCAACATGCTCCAATAGTCCCATGAAGCGGGGGTGCCGACGGTTTGTCGGCTGAGAGAGTCCCTTTGAACCTGATCCGGTTGATACCGGCGTAGGGAGCTTTGCTGCAGCGGTGCCGCGAGCCATTCGCCGCATGCCGCGCTCGCTTCGTGATCCCTCGACCCGCGAAATCACTGCGAGAACGCCATGAATGCCTTGCCTTCGGATTTGATCCGCGAAACTTCCGCCCTATCCGCCGATGTGATCCGGCCGATCCCTGGCTCCACGAAAGTGCATGTAACCGGTTCCCGCGCCGATATACGCGTGCCAATGCGTGAAATTCACCAAAGCGACACGCCGCGCCTATTTGGCGCCGAGCCCAATGCACCGTTGACGGTGTATGACACCTCCGGTCCCTACACCGACCCACGCGCGCACATCGACCTGACGCACGGCCTATCCGCATTGCGAACGGACTGGATTCTTGAACGCGGCGATAGCGAACGTCTTGCAGCAATCAGCTCGCAGTTCGGCCAGTCACGCTTGGCGGATCGCGGTTTGGATGCCGTCCGCTTTCCCAATCTGCGCGCGCCCCGCCGAGCCATCGCAGGTGCCAACCTCAGCCAGATGCACTATGCCCGACGCGGCATCGTCACTCCAGAAATGGAATTCGTTGCAATACGCGAGAACCAGCGTCGCGAGGCCCTGTTCGAACAGGTGCGTTCGCAGGGTTTGGGGCGTGGGCGCTGGCAAGCCGGCCAGGATTTCGGTGCCGCACTGCCGGACGTGGTCACGCCAGTGTTTGTCCGCGATGAGATTGCCCGTGGTCGCGCCATCCTACCGTGCAACATCAATCACCCGGAAACCGAGCCGATGATTATCGGGCGCAATTTCCTGGTGAAGATCAACGCCAACATCGGCAACTCGGCGGTCACCAGTTCGATTGCTGAGGAAGTGGAAAAAATGGTCTGGGCCATCCGCTGGGGTGCGGACACGGTGATGGATCTGTCGACCGGCAAGCACATCCACGAAACGCGTGAATGGATCCTGCGCAACTCGCCGGTCCCTATCGGCACCGTGCCGATCTACCAAGCCTTGGAGAAGGTCGACGGGCGCGCCGAAGAGCTGACCTGGGAGTTGTTCCGCGACACCCTCATCGAGCAGGCCGAACAAGGAGTGGACTACTTCACCATTCACGCAGGTGTGCGCCTCGCCTATATCCCACTGACCGCCAGACGCGTCACCGGCATCGTCAGTCGCGGTGGTTCGATCATGGCCAAGTGGTGTTTGGCGCATCACAAGGAGAGTTTCCTCTACACCCACTTTGAGGAAATCTGCGACATCATGCAGGCCTATGATGTGGCCTTCTCGTTGGGCGATGGACTGCGTCCGGGCAGCATTGCCGATGCCAATGACGCCGCGCAGTTTGGTGAATTGGAAACCTTGGGCGAACTAACCAAAATTGCCTGGAAACACGATGTGCAAACCATGATCGAAGGCCCCGGCCATGTGCCGATGCAGTTGATCAAAGAGAACATGGAAAAGCAGTTGCGCGAGTGCGGCGAAGCGCCGTTCTACACGTTGGGACCGCTGACCACCGATATCGCCCCCGGCTATGACCACATCACCAGCGCGATTGGTGCGGCCATGATCGGCTGGTATGGCACGGCCATGCTCTGCTACGTGACGCCGAAGGAACATCTCGGCCTGCCCAACAAACAAGACGTCCGCGACGGCATCATCACCTACAAACTTGCCGCGCACGCGGCAGATCTTGCCAAAGGGCACCCAGCGTCTCAGATGCGCGACAACGCGCTGTCCAAGGCGCGCTTCGAATTCCGCTGGCAGGACCAGTTCAACCTCGGCCTCGATCCGGAGAAGGCGCAGGAATTCCACGATGAAACGCTGCCCAAGGAAGCCGCCAAACACGCGCATTTCTGCTCGATGTGCGGGCCGCATTTCTGTTCGATGAAGATCACCCAGGACGTGCGCGACTACGCGGCTGACAAAGGCGTCAGTGATGCCGCCGAAGCGCTGGAGAAAGGCATGGCCGAGAAGGCGGCCGAGTTCCGTGCGCAAGGCGCGGAGATCTATCGACCGGAGTGACCACGCGGTCGACATTCACGACATGGCATTCACCTCCGCCTTGCGATCTTGCAGCGATGTCTCCCAGTAAGCGTTCTGTCACTCGTCCGGAAAAGCGCTGCCCGATCTGCCAGCGTCCATTCCAATGGCGCAAGCGCTGGATGAGGGATTGGGCGCGGGTCGTCTATTGCTCGGATGCCTGCCGCAAAGGCACGCCACGCGGGCGTGCCGTCGGATCCAGGCTCGGTGCGAAAACGCCGTGCTGAGTCAGCGTGCGTCCTTGACCACTTCACCCCCCTTGATCACCACCGGAATCTGCTCCAGCAACGTCACATCTTGGGTAGGATCACCCACCACAGCGACCAGATCGGCCCAGCGACCAGTTTCGAGTACACCGACATCTGCGCTCGCCAGCGCTTCCGACGCGTTCACCGTGGCGCTCTGAATGGCCTCCAGCGGGGTCATCCCGTAGCGCACCATCACGGCCAACTGCTTGGCGTTCTCGCCGTGCGGGAAGATGCCCGCATCGGTTCCATACACCATCCTCACTCCAGCCTTGTGCGCCTTGCGGAAATTCTCGCGTTGCAAATCGGCGATTTCGCGATCTTTGCGCAGGTTGTCTTCCAGCACGCCGTTCTTTTTGCCCTCGGATTGGGTGTAGTCGGTGTTGTAGATGTCCATCGACAACCACGTGCCGTGTTGCAGTGCTAACTCAATGCCTTTGGCATCAATCAGACTGGCGTGCTCAATCGTGTCCACGCCTGCCGCAATTGCATCGCGGATACCGTAGGTGCCATGGGCGTGCGCGGCGACCTTCAGGCCCCACATATGCGCCTCGTCGACGATTGCGGCCATTTCCTCGCGGTGAAGTTGTTGCTGGCCCGGTTCGGTATTGCGTGAAAACACGCCACCCGTCGCACAAATCTTGATGACCTGGGCACCGTATTTGCGTATCTCGCGGACCCGCTTGCGGCCTTCTTCCGGGCTGTCCGCGTTGTAGGGACTGCGCATCGCCATCGACGGCGGGTAGAAGGTCTCATCGCAATGGCCACCCGTCGCGCCAAAGGCATACGCCGCACTGACGACCCGCGGCCCAACCAACTGACCGGCGTCAATGGCTTCGCGCAGGCCGACATCGTTCCAGTCGCGCGAACCCACATTGCGTACCGTGGTAAATCCCGCCTGCAAGGTGCGTTGCGCCTGCGGCACCATCACCACCGACCAGAAGCGATCATTGAACTGCAGTCCGCTATAACCGCTGTAGCGGGGATCAAAGTCGAGATGCACATGCATGTCGATCAGGCCGGGGATAACGCTCATGCCATCCAGCGCGATCACCTGCGCGTCGGCAGGCGCTGCGCTGTTTGCTGCCTTGGCGGCAACGGAAATGATCCGACCCTCGCGGATCAACACGCCTGGCTGCTCGATCCAACGCCCGCTGCGAACATCCAGCAAGCGCTCGGCGGTCAGCCAGGTATCTGCCGCACTGGCATCGGGCGCGGTGACCGACCCAAAGATCATCAGCAGCGAAACGGCTTTTGCAACGCGTTGCATGTTTTCTCTCCCCTGAGCAATGCCAGAACAAGCATCGCACGGTCGTGAGCCGCTAGCATCCCGCATCTGCGAAGCACCCTGCTTCCCACCAACAAAATCCAACGAACAAAGCGAATGCTTGCCGCAATGTCCAAATACCGAACTCCCCTGCTCAGCCTTCTGCTTGTCGCCAGTGCATCCTTGGCTGCGTCACCTTCCCGTGTGGAAGAGCCACATTTGTGTCTTGAAGCGCGCCTCGGATCGGATGCCGAAGGTCGCTGGGACGGTCAACCGCCGAGCCTTTGGATTGCGCCACGGCAACCTGGTGCACCCTGCGCCGACGCCGACTACAGGCGCGTCGATGCGGCAGAAGTCGCATCGGTCAGCGCCGAATTGCGCGCCAAGGGAGAAGCCCAGGCGCGCTCGTCATCGACTGACGCAGCAAGACGCCGTTGGTCGCCGGATCGGTTGCAACTGGATGCTTCGGTGAACTGGGAAGGCGAAAACCGCAATGGCAAGGACGAGGCGGAATTGCGTGGCAGCGCTGAATGGAAGCGTGGCCGTGACGAGGTCAGCGCCCATCTGCGCGCGGAGTACGAGCGCAGCAAGGATGCCCTGAAGCAGAACGAGCAGAACTTGCGCTTGCTTTGGTATCGCGGTCTCGGGGGGCCTTGGTACCGCTCCACCGAAGCGCAGCTGGAGCGCAATCAATTCAAGGAACAAGGTCAGCTTTTCGACTATCTTTTTGCGCAAGTGGGTCTGGGGCTGGGTTACCGTAAAGAGTGGTCGGAAGACGCCGAGACGCGCTTGGCGATGTCCTGGCATCTGTTTGATGTGCGTCTGCTCGACTACGATCGTGCCGCCAACACCAACGCGCCTTCACTCACCTTGACGAACACCTTCAAACTTCCCGCACGATGGCGTTTGAACCAGTGGGTGCATTGGTTCTGGTGGGAAGACGGGTCGACGGGTCTGGAAAGTGAAACCGAGCTGTTGCTGGAGGCCGGGCGCACTACCGCCGTCGGCTTGCGCCACGAGTACAGTCGCGATGCCGCGACGCTGCAACAGTCCGACAAGAATGAGACTTCGCTGTTCTTGCGCTATCGATTCTGAACTATTCCGCTTTGCAGAGGGCTTCACGTGAACACTCGGACGTTCCGGATTTTTTTACTGCTGGCTGCACTGATTGCCAGTGCGGTGTGCTGCAACGCTGCACTGGCGGAGTCTGACGCTGCAGCGAACGCTGAAGCGCCTCTGGTCATCGGCAGCCGCACCGTGCATGTCTTTCGTGCGCCGCTTGGAGCGATCACGCCCTTGGAACGAGCCGCGGTGGCGAAACAACATATCGAGACGGCACTCGACCAACCGGGCGAAGGTTGGACATCGGTCGAGAGCACGGCACAGGGCGTCGTGGTCGCGCTGGATGGTGTGCCCATGTTCACTGTGGTTGAGGGGGATGCGCGCAGCAGTGTCAACGAGCGCCCCGAAGCACTCGCCAACGAGGCGTCACGCCTACTGCAACGCGTCTGGCTGGAACATCGCGAACATCTGGATCCAAAGCGTCATCTGTGGGCTGCAGGCTACTCGGCACTCATTCTGACCGCGCTCTTCTTGCTGCTTTGGCTACTGTCCAAGACCTCGCATCGACTGCAGGACTTCATCACCAAGCGCCTAGAAGCGCGCATCGATCAATTGTTGCCGAATGGGGTCGGCGCGCACTTCGGAGATTTGCTGCTGACCATGGCCGCGCGTGCGGCGGTGCTGATGGTCTGGGTCGTGGGTCTGATTGCGGTCTTTCTCGCCATTGCGCAAGTCCTGGCACGCTTCGCGCTGACGCGCGTGCTGGGCGAGCAGATGGTGGAATCGCTACAAGCCAGCGTCATGTTGGCAGTGCATGCCGTGGCGACGTCGTTGCCCGGCTTGTTCGTCGCCATGCTGATTTTCCTGCTGGCACGACTGACGACCCAACTATCACGCGCACTGTTCGCTCGTATTGCGGCAGGTCGTCTGCGTTGGGGCGCACTGGACGCGCATACCGCACCAGTCACCGGACAACTGGTCAGTGCGGCAATCTGGTTGTTTGCACTGGCGATGGCTTATCCCTATCTGCCGGGTTCGCAGACCGAGGCCTTCAAGGGTCTTTCGGTATTGCTGGGCTTGATGGTGTCGATCGGTGCCTCGGGTCTGATCGGTCAGGTCGCCAGCGGGCTGATTCTGGTATTCACGCGCGCATTGCGGGTGGGCGAATATGTCCGCATCCAGGATCAGGAAGGCACAGTCATCCACCTTGGACTGCTGGTCACGCGACTGCGCACCGGCATGGGCGAGGAGATCAGCTTGCCAAACTCCTTGGTCAACAGTCAGGTCACTCGCAATTACTCACGCGATGCAGGCAGAGGTCGCTGTTTGATCGAGACAACCATCACGATTGGCTATGACGCCCCCTGGCGGCAAGTGCATGCCTTGCTGCAATCCGCAGCGGCGACGGTTCCCAGCGTGTGCAGCAAACCCGAGCCCTACGTGGTGCAGACGGCGCTGAACGATTTCTATGTGAGTTATCGCCTGGTCGCGCAGATCGAGGTGCGCGCCGACAAGCCGCGAGCGCGCGTGCTGGGCGAGCTGCATGCGTCCATCCAGGACGCCTTCAATCGTGCGGGTGTGCAGATCATGTCGCCTCATTACCTCGGCGACCCCGCACAACCCAAGGTCGTGCCGGAGGCGCACTGGAACGGCGCGCCTCCGGGGTGAGCCATTTATGCTTGCGGCGGCGCGGGTGGCTGCGGCCCCAACCATTGCTGCACGCGGGCGCGACCCGCGTCACCCCAATGCTTGTATGCCCATGTACCCAATGCCGCGATGAGGGCTGTCAAGGCCACCAATCGAAATGCACGCCACCACGCGCCGATCACCGCGATACCCATGCCCAAGGCGACCCATTTCACCCACCAGTAGCCGGGTGAGGTCATCCAGTTGATGACAAAGCACAAACCCACCACACCGACCGCCTTGATGGGCAGGGTGATGGCGTCGGAGACGGTACCAATCGGATTCATGGAACACCTGGGATCTGGGAGAGCATCTTCCAGAAGTCCTGCTGGGTCGGATGTGACATACCAGACAAGACCGCGTGTATTGGGTCGAGGCACTGCACTCCACGTCGACGTCATTCCGATGCCGCGTCTCTGCACCTCATTCGGCGGCGTTGGCGCCGGCACTTGGCAGGGTCAGCGCCTCACCGACAGCAATCGCCTGCCACTGCTGCGTCAGCTGCAGCAACTTCTGGCGTACCAATTCGATGTCCCCTGGGTCGACCGCCAAAGGCGGGCACTGCCGTGCGTGACAGGTCACCCGGTACATATCCAAGAGATCGTCCGGCGGCGTGTTCCAGCCAGCCCAGCCGTCCGCTTGAAAGACCTCGACCAAACGTTCCACACCCTCACTTTCACTGTCCGCCACCATCCGGAAGCTCGCCGCTTCGCCGTCAAGTAGACGGCCAACGAAACCACGTTTGTGGAGAACACTCTCCACCGCGTAGTGAACCATGTCGTGTGGAATGATGCCCTGTTTGGGGCAGTCAATCCGCTCGGTCTGCAACCCCTCCCGGCAGACGTCCAGTTGGTCGTGCTTTCCAGCACCTTTGGTGAAGATGAGTTGCACGTTTTCCTCCGTGGCGGTCGATGCGTGTCTGTGGCCTCGGCCCAGCAGCGAGTCTTGCGGCGCCACTCGTTAAGGTTAGGCGATCTTTGCTGCCTGCAGCGAAACCCTTTTTTTCCCGTCTGCGACGACCTGCCGACCGACTTCGGAGAAACCGAAGGCGGTATGAAATCGCGCGGACGCTGGGTTGGGCGGATCGATATCGTATTCGCAGGCGACCCAGGGAATCTGGTGTTGCTGTGCGTAAGCGAACACACCGCCATACAGCAGGCGACCAAGACCCATGCCGCGCGCGGCGCTGGAAACGACGACCCTATCGATGTACAGAAAGCGCGCATAACGCTCTGAAAACCAGCGGTAGTTGAGGCTGTCGTAATGGGCGCCTTCGCGAAATGCCAGAACGAATCCCAGCACCTCGCCTTCGCGCTCGATCACCTGATGCCATGCGGCCTCCGCGTCCAGCGCCCGCAATCTCGCCAGGTCCAGCGGACTCAAAAAATGCACCGACGCCTCATTCAACGCGAGGATGGCATCGTGGTCTGTGCGAACGGCGGGACGAAGGTGCATGCGATGAACTAGGTAGGGCTTTGGCGGAGCCAGAGTCTGGTGGCGATCAACCAAGCGCAGATGCAGAGCAAGTAAATGCTTGAAACCCGCAAGCCATATGTTTGGCTACAACGTCATGCTGCGTGCCGCTGCGAGGCCGCTTTCATCGATAATCGTAACCCAGCAACGTTAGCGAGATGCCGGCGACTGCCATTGAAGCAAGTATGGCCGTGGGGAGCATTGATAGCGCGAATCCCACGCCTCGCTTGGCGGGATCGCTCACATAGGCGCGCCAGTAGACAAGCCGCCCAATCAAATAAACACCACCAAGGACGGCAGCCAAGCTCGGTGGCCAGTACTTCGCCGCAAGAAACAGCGCGGGTAGAAAGGCAATGAGCAGTTCTAGTGTATTCATTTGTACTCGGTACATCCGCTCAAACCGTTCATCGCCGATGACGGCGGGCGCTTTGAGGCCCGAAGCACTTCGTGCCTGTCCCGTCAGCGCGGTGAACGAAATAAACTGCAGCACGGCAAACGCAGCAATCAAATCAACATACGGCATCCCGGATCTCCCAAAGACAGAATCACAACTAGAGCAAACTCGGCTGTTACGTCCATTCCGCGACCGATCGTGATTGTTCGAACGCTGAGCGTACTTTGCGCGCACGTGCGTGACATTCCAATACTCGCGCACGCTGGCCTCCGCTATGCTTTCGCCAACACCGCCGCAAGTGGTCAAGAACAGCATCTGGTCGGCCTCAAGCACGACCGCAACGAGGGGAAATCCACGATGTCCGCGACGCCTGCCGTCAATTCACCTGCGCGTGTGCTGTTCGCCAGTTTGATTGGCACCACCATCGAGTTCTTCGATTTCTACATTTACGCGACGGCGGCGGTGCTGGTGTTTCCAGCGTTGTTCTTTCCTGGCAGTGATCCGAACGCGGCGGTGTTGCAGTCGTTGGCGACGTTTGCGCTGGCCTTCTTCGCCCGTCCACTGGGATCAGCAGTGTTCGGACATTACGGTGACCGCATTGGTCGCAAAGCGACGCTGGTCGCTGCCTTGTTGACCATGGGTCTGTCGACCGTCGCGATTGGTTTGCTGCCGACGCATGCCAGCATCGGCGTGTGGGCGCCCGCACTGTTGGCACTCTGTCGCTTTGGACAAGGGTTGGGACTCGGTGGCGAATGGGGCGGCGCGGTGTTGTTGGCGACCGAGAATGCGCCCGAAGGCAAACGCGGTTTGTACGGGATGTTTCCTCAACTCGGTGCGCCGTTGGGCTTTGTCGGTTCAACCGGTATTTTTCTGCTCTTGACGCATTTTCAAAGCGAAGCCGACTTTCTCGCCTGGGGCTGGCGCATTCCCTTTCTAGCCAGCGCCGTGTTGGTTCTGGTCGGCCTCTGGGTGCGACTGTCGATCACCGAGACTCCCGCTTTCCAGCAAGCGATCGAACGCGAGGAGCGCGTTCGTTTGCCAATGCTGACAGTGTTGATGCAGCACACCGGTCTGTTGGTCTTGGGCACTTTGGCCGCCACGGCGACTTTCGTCATCTTTTATCTGATGACCGTGTTCACGTTGAACTGGGGTACGCGCGAACTGGGTTTCAGCCGCGAACAGTTTCTTTTGCTCCAGATGATCGGCGTGTTGTTTTTCGCCATCGGGATTCCCGTGTCCGCCGTCATTGCAGATCGCATCGGCCATCTACGCATGCTGATGATCGCCAGTGGGCTGATCGCGGTGTTCGGCTTGGGCTTCGGCAGTCTGCTGGGCGGGGGTGGAACGTTCTTTGCGCTCGCCGCCTTGATCGTCGGTCTGTTGATGACGGGGCTGACCTACGGTCCGCTTGGCTCCGGTCTGGCCGAGCTGTTTCCCACCGCCGTGCGCTATACCGGCGCGTCCTTGACCTTCAATCTGGCCGGCATTCTCGGTGCTTCGTTGACACCGTACATGGCGACTTGGCTGGCCTCGCACTACGGCCTGCCCTCGGTAGGCTGGTATCTTTCGGCGGCCGCGCTCATGAGCCTGTTCGCGCTGGCCGGAGTGGCGAAGATATCGGGCCAACGCTGATACCACTGGCGCGGAGCTTGCAAGCCAGCGTCTCTGGCCTTGTCGGTTGTGAGTCTCCGCATGCTGCTCGCCCATCGCGATCCAATGCAGCGCTTCGCCCTGCTTGTAGTGCTTGCGTTTGCCGTGGTGCACAGCGCGTCGCTGCATGCCTGGGCACAAGGCTCGCCACCACTGACACGCTTCGAACCCGACCTCGATATTCACACGCAGAACTTTGCGATTGCCGAG
The DNA here is from genome assembly GCA_016718605.1 of Lysobacterales bacterium. Taxonomy (GTDB): domain Bacteria; phylum Pseudomonadota; class Gammaproteobacteria; order Xanthomonadales; family Xanthomonadaceae; genus Aquimonas. The sequence continues at coordinate 1,632,582 of JADKCY010000002.1, forward strand.
GATCGTCAGGGCATTGTCTACGTGGGCAATTTCGACGGCCTGCTGGAGTTCGATGGCAGCCACTGGCAACTGCATCCCTTGCCGAATGGCGAGCTGGTTCGATCGCTTGAGATCGATGCTGAGGATCGCGTACTGGTCGGTGGCTACAACCAGTTCGGCTGGATGCTGCGAGACGCCAACGGACAACTGCAGTTCCACGATCTGACCGCGCGCTTTGCCGATGTGCTCGACGGTCGCGAGTTCGCCGACATCTGGGATATCCGGCTCGCTCCCGAAGGCGTCTACTTCCGTGCCCTGCGCGATGTGTTCCTGTGGAATCCGACAAACGATCGGGTATCGCACTGGTTCCATCCCGGTCGCTTTGGCGACTTGCGTCATCACGCCGGGCGCAGCGTGCTGCAGTTCCGTGGCGAAGGCTTGCGGCGCTACGTCGATGGTGAGTGGGAAGTCATGCCCGGCACCGCCGCACTCGACCTGCTGATTCATCAGTGGGTGCCGTTTCCAGATTGCCGTCTATTGGGTCTGTCCGCGCAAGGCGACTGGTGGTGGCTGAGCGCCGAGGGCCAGGCCACGCCTGCCAAGATGCCCGCCGCCTTGCCCGCATCGCATCAGTTTTCGACCGGCCTGATCCTGTCGGACGGCAGTCTCGCACTGGCGAGCAACATGGGGCACATGTGGATCGTCGATGCCCAGCTTGAAAACGCTCAGGCCGTGCGCGTTGATGAGGGCTATCTGTCGGCGCTCGCCAGTTCGCGTTTCGGCGGTGTGCTAGTTTCCGCCAACCGGGCGATCTATCGCCTCGGCTGGCCATCGAGCTGGTCTGTACTGGGAATCGAGCACCGCGCGGAAGGCACCTTCAGCGCCTTGTTGCCGGATGCGCAAGACCTTTTGCTGGCCAGCAGCGCCGGTGTGGTCCGCTTCATGGACGATCCGGTGAACGGTCAGCGCGCCGTGCAAACCGACTGGGTGCACGACGATGCGATGGCGCTGCTGGGGCTTGAGGCCGAGCGCTATCTGGTGGCGACTTCGCGCCAGATTCTGGCGGTCGAAAACGGGACGTCACGCATCGCCGTGTCAGCGGATGTGTATCCTCGCCTGTTCGCGCACTCGCGCCTTGTCGCCGGACGCGTTCTGGTCGGCACCGAACATGGACTGCGCGTGCTCGACACATCCAGCCTGCCGTGGCGGATCAACGCCGTCGATCCTGCGGCCGACGGCCATCGCGTCAATAGTCTGGTCGAGCTGGATGCACAACGGGTGCTGGTCGGGATGGACCGACATGGCGTCGCCGTGCTGGCCCTCACGCCAGAGGGCGAACCGGCACAGATGACGCGAATACCACTCGACCGCCAGTCTGAACACGGACCGCGCGACGAAGCCTTTGTCACCCGACTGAGCAACGGTGAAATCCTGATCAGTCGGCGCAGCGGCCTTTACCGCTTCGACCCGGACGGCGGGACCGCGACACCCCACGCCTTGCAGGGTCTGGATCAGCGGCGGCGACCGGACGAGCTGCTGCGCATCGTCGAATCCACCCGAGGAACGCTGTATGCCTTCAGTCGCAGTCGCGTTCTACGGCACGACAACGACAGCGGATGGCTGGAAGAACCCGTCGCGCATTTGCGCCGTGGTGCCATCGAGAGCGCGGTTGCCCTGCCCGACGACGGTGTGGCCTTACTCAGCACCAACTCGGTCCTGCTGCGCCGATCGGATGCGGCAGCGCTGTCGCCAACTGAAGCCCCGCGTGTACTGTTACGTCAGGTGCGCCGCTCGCTGGATGTGGATCGCTTTTTGCCGCTGTCCTTGCGCGACGCGCACGTTCACGCGTTTGCCCAAGGCAACTTCGCGCTCAACTTCCAGATTACCCTGCCGGACCTGAGCAGTGTGTCGGCGCCGAGTTATCGGGTTCGCCTGCTGGGGCACGACGGCGAGTTCATGCCCGCCTCGCCAGCGCGCAGCTACACCTACACCCGACTCGCTGCGGGCGACTACCAGTTCGAGGTCGAAGCGACCGATTCGCAGGGACGCACTTCGACGCTGATGCCGTGGCGCTTCACCATCACACCGCCCTGGTATGCGCGACCCTGGGCCGTCGTGCTGGAATCGTTCGCGGCCCTGATCGGCCTGGGCCTGCTGATTCGCTGGCTGGTACGCCGCCGAACCGGCCGATTGAGTCGCGAGCGCCAGCGTCTGCAAGACGAAGTGGCGTTGCGGACACAGGAGCTGGCGGCAGCCAATCGCCAACTCGAAATGATCGCCAACGCCGATGGGCTGACCGGCATACCCAATCGCCGTCGTCTGGACGACTACCTGGCAGCGGTCTGGCAGCAAGGCATGGAACGCGGACGCGCGCTGTCCGTGCTCATCATCGATGTCGACCACTTCAAGCACTACAACGACAGCAAGGGCCATCCGGCTGGCGATGCGCTACTGCAGGCACTGGCCCGCCTGCTGACCAGCGGCCTGCGCCGCAGTGAAGACCTGCTGGCGCGCTATGGCGGCGAGGAGTTTCTGGTCGTCATGCCCGGTGCAAAACGCGAGGTGGCGACCCAGACTGCCGAACAACTGCGAGCGCTGGTCGCCGAATCCAGCCTGGGCGTAACGGTATCCATCGGCGTGGCGCGATGCACACCACAGCCCGACTGCCGCCTCGCCGACTTGATCCAAGCCGCCGACGTCGCGCTCTACGCCGCCAAACGCGGCGGACGCAACCGCGTGGAAACCTCACTTGATCGGCAAACGGAATGACGGTGGGTTCGGGTGGGGGTGGGGGATTGGCACGGATTCGCGGCGTGAAGTTCTATGCGTGAAGTCGACGCAAACCGTCGTTTTAGGCTTCGCCGCGGTGCAGTAGGGCAGCGATTTCTTTGATCTCGGCTTGGAGCCGGGCCTCGAACTTGCCGTAGTTCGAGAAGTGCAGGTGCAGGAAAACCGTGCGGTCGTTGTCGTTGTAGAGGACTCTCAGTGGACCATCCGATGCGCGAGGCTGGCCAAGCTGTGGAAACATGCCCGTAGCGACCATGAGACGCACGACGCCAGCAGAGAGAAAGACGTACCGTGCTTGACCCCGGAACACCGCGCCACTGAGCCTCTGCAGGTGGGTGCGATCAAGGTCCGTGGGCACCAGGTTGCTTCGCCCGACAGTTGGCCAATGCAGCAACTCAATGAAGGAGACGAGCTCGGCATGCCGGGGCTGGAAACCCACTTTCGCGAAGGTTCGATGGTAGCGACGCCCGTCGCCTTTGTAGCTCGGCAGCAGGAAAGGATGATGGACGCCGTGCCTACGCCAGAACCCAGGGCCGTCCTCGTGGTAGGCGAGAAGATCGGCGAAGATCGGGCGGTGTTCGATATCGACCGCATAGTTTGCGTCGAGCCCCACGAAGAGAAATCGCGCATCCTCCGAGGCAACCCCTTGGTAGGGCTTGCGAGCGAACAGTTGCGACAAGTGCTCGCTGGGATGAGCCTGGAACACAGGGTCTAGGCCGACAAACGACCGAAGCGACCGTAGCCACCAGGCACCTGACTCAGCGCTCCGTAGTTCGGCGATTGGGTCGTGCGCGGCAATGGCAAGGGATTCTTCATCGGTCGCTCCCAAGGTAGTTCTGACGAGTGTGTGCGCTGGGTGGTTTTTGCATCGACCCGGACAGGTCAAGGCGCAATGACTTGAAGCTTGGCGAAGTAGCTTTTGTACGGTCTGGGGTCTCGGGTAAGCACGCTCAGATTTGATACTGCCGCATGGGCACCAATGAAGAAGTCTGGCAGCGGCTTCTGCTTGGCTCCGCCACGGTGCAGATACAGTGAGTAGGCTGCCGCTGTGAGCGATGCAGATGCCCATGGCAAAGGCGTTCGCTGCGTTTCATAGACATCGAGCATGGCGTCCAGGGCCGCAATGTCAGGTCGCGGAATCAGAAGCTCCGAGTAGATGATGATGTTGATATGCAGCGGGTAGCGCTCGCTACTTGCTTGCAACTGCTCAGTTGCCCAGTTGTGCCAAGGGCTGGCCTCGTCGATGCAGTCGATCCAGACGTTGGTATCGACAAGGACGCCAGCCGTCCCATCGTAGCTGGCAAGACTACCGGGAGCCACGGCGTGTTGTGGTCTTGACAGGTTCGTCGCCTCGAATGAAGCGCATGATGTCGTCCGCTCCGAGTTGCTTGAACTCTGCACTGAAGCTGCCACGCACCTGTGCTGCAGCCGCCGTCAGCTTGGCCCGGCGGTCTTCCTTGATGCGGGTGCCTACCGGCGTGATGACGATCCGGCTACCTTCGAGGCTGAAGGCTACTTCGGTGCCCGGAGCAACGCCTGCGGCCAAGCGGATGTGCTTGGGGATAGTGACTTGACCTTTGTCGGTGACAAGCATCGTTGCCTCACAAAAGTAAGAATGTGAAGTAGGAACCGTACCCGCATCGCTGCGTTGGGGCAAGAAGCGTCGTCTTGACGTCTGACGAGCTACGCAGCGGCGACAGGATGTCGCGCATTTGCCTTTTCCCGGCGCGTCTCACGCTTGCCATCGCGTTCTTCGCGCCTTGCTGCCATCCCCCGAAAACACCGAAGGCCAGCAGATGCTGGCCTTCGGTTGCCTGTTGCCTGTTGCCTGTTGCCTGTTGCCTGTTGCCTGTTGCCTGTTGCCTGTTGCCTGTTGCCTGTTGCCTGTTGCCTGTTGCCTGTTGCCTGTTGCCTGTTGCCTGTTGCCTGTTGCCTGTTGCCTGTTGCCTGTTGCCTGTTGCCTGTGGGCTGTGGGCTGTGGGCGTCAGGCGTTTGCGGGTTTACTTGGCGCCCAAGGTGGCGATCAACAGGGCGTCCTGGTGGCCGAGCTTGGCGCTTTGCCAGTCGATGCTGACCAGGCTGGCTTTGCCGAGGTCTTGCCAGGTACCGATCTGCCACAGGGCGCTGGCATCGACACGGGTCAGCAGGCGGGCCTGCAGACCGGTGGCGGCGTGTCGCACTTGCAGCATCAGTGTCGACTGCCCCAGTGTCCCGTCCAGCACGGTGGCGATGCGCTGGGTTGTGGCCGCATCGGCGAGCGGGGCGATGTCCAGCGTCAGACCTTCCCAGCCGCCGAGGGCGCTGGATTTCAGGCTGACAGCCTGGCGCACCACGTCCTCGAAGCCGTCGGCGAACAGACTGATTTCGAGCACCACGCTAGCGACGTTGTTGCTGAGGTTCGGGTCGATGTTCTGACTCGGTACGCTGACTTCGGCATCGACCGTGGACGGTTCGCTGACCAAGGTGCCAGTGATACTGAACTCGACGCGTCCGCCGCTGGGGAGGCTGACGGCGCTGTTGACTACGCCGCTGCCGGAGGCCGGGCAGGTGGCACCGCCAAAGCCGCTGCAGGTCCAGGCCAGACCGGCGTATCCGGCATCCGGGCTGAGCACCACGGTGGCACCGCTCGCGAGGTTCGGGCCATCGTTGCGGACGACCAGATCCAGTCCGACGACACCGCTGCCTGCGGCGTAGTCGGCAGCCAGACTCAGGACCAGATCACTGACGCCCGGATCGACGCTGTGGCTGGCGCTGACGCTGGTCGCTTCGAAGTCGGCATCGCCGCTGTAGCTGGCGGTGACGGTGTAGCTGCCCGGTGCGGCAAAGCTCAGCGTGCAGGTGGTTGCCGGCAGGCTGATATTGCAGGTCGGGCCGCCACTGCCAGTGCTGATCGCCACGCTGCCGGTCGGCGTGCCGGTATAGCCTGCTGCCGCGGCGATGCTGATCGTCGCAGTGACCGACTCATCCGGATCGGACGGGCTCGGGCTCAGGCTGACGATGCTCAGATCAACCGGCTTGTTGGTCACCACGAAGCTCTTCTCGTCAAAGCTCTGCAGGTAATCATTCGACAGGTTGTACTCGGCACGCAGCACGCGGGTACCGCGCGGCAAGGTGCTGGTGGTGAACACCGCGATGCCGCTCGGGTCGAGTTCCACCTCACCGATCGACGCACCGTCGACCAGGAAGGTCACCGGACCTTGTGGCTGACCGACGCCCGCCGCATTGCGGTGGACCTCGGCGGTCAGGGTGACGGTGTCACCGAACACGCCGCTGCTGGCCGGGCTGACGGTCAGCACGGTGACGGTCGGGCTGCGGCTGACGCTGACGCTCGGGCCGCTCGCACTGCTGCTGGCGTCGTTGGCATCGGCGGCATCGCCGTTGTAGACCGCGCTGATGGCGTAGCTGCCACGCACTGGCAAGGTCAATGTGCATTGACCATCCGCCACACTGCCGCTGCAGGTGACCGTGCTGGCACCATTGACGGCGGTCACGACGACCGTGCCGGTGTTGCCCGCGTAGCCACCGCTCAAGCTGTAGCTCACCACGCTGCTCTGACCGGCCAGCACGCTGCTGGCACTGACCCCGGTGATGCTGAGGGTGGTGGCGGCAGGTGAGACTGTCAGCGGCACTTGCGTGCTGGTGGCGGCGTAGTTGGCATCACCGCTGTAGGCGAAGTCGAGCGGGGTGCTGCCGAGGCTATCGAAGCTGACCGAGCAGGTGGTGGCGGGCAAGGTGATCACGCAGACCGGGGCACCGCCACGAGTCACGGTGATGGTTCCGGTCGGGGTCACGCCGCCCACACTGTTGACGCTGGCGTTGATCAGTACCGATTGGCCAATGTCGGGCGTCGGGTCATCCAGACCGACCAGCAGACCACCCTCGGCGGGTTGCACGACCAATCCAGCCAGCGTGTCACTGGCGGCACTGTCGCTGGCGTCTTCACCACCGGCGTTGTAGCTGGCACTCAGGGTGTAGGTTCCCGCCGCCGAGAAGGTCAGGCTGCAGGTGCCGGCACTGGCGGCAAGGCCAGTACAGGACGGGCCGGGATTACTGTCGCCATCCACGCTGCTGATGGTAACCAGGCCGTCATTGCCACCGTAGCCACCGCTGACCGTGAAGCTCACCGTGGTGGGCTGGCCGACCAGTGGACTGGCGGGCAGCACGTTGTCGATGCTGATCTGGGCGGGGGCGACGTTGACGACCTGGCTCAGGGTGCCGGTGGCCACACTGATGTCCAGCGTATTGCCATCGCTGCTGGCATAGGTCGCACTGACGCTGTAGCTGCCGACACTGCTGAAGGTCAGGCTGCAGGCCGCTTCGCCTGCGACCAGGGCCGCGCTCGTACAGCTTTGCTCGGTGAGGGCCGGGGCAGGGCCGATGGCGGTGACCGTCACCGTGCCTTGGGCGTCACCGCTGGCCGGTGCGATGCGGCTGACCGTGGCGGCGAAGCTCACGGCATTACCGACAATGCTCGGGTTGCTGGCGCTGAGCAGACTCAGGCTGGCGCTGGCGGGAGCGACGACCAGCGTGCTGCTGGCGTCGTCGCCCTGCTCGTTGGCGTCCCCGGCGTAGCTGACGCTGACGCCGTAACTGCCCGCATTGGCGAAGCTTCCCAGGGCACAGCTGCCGAGGCCGGTATTGGCATCGAAGACCGGGCTGGCGCAGGTGGACTCATCGCCACTGGCGGGCAGGCCTGGGGTCGGATCAATGCTGATGCTGATCGCGCCGTCATGCGGTGCGACGCCATCGCTCACCGTGAAGGCCAGGCTGACAGGCTCACCGACCAGCGGGCTGGCCGGGGTGAAGCCATCGATGCTGACCGTGCTGGCAGCGCTGCTGACGACCACGTCGGCGGTGTCGCTGGTGGCGTTGAAGTTGCCGTCACCGCTGTAGCTGGCGGTGATCACGCGCGGGTTGCCGGTGACGACGAAACTCACATCGCAGGTGCCACCGCTGGCGCCCAAGGTGCAGCCGGTTTCGCTGCCATCGACGCTGACGGTGATGCTGCCGGTGGGCGGGCTGACCGTACCCACGGTGGCCAGGCTGACCGTCGCGGTGACGGTTTCGCCGGTCGTCGCGGTGGGGGCCGCACTGATTTCCAGCGTCGGGGTCTGCTTGGCAACGACCACGCTGCTGCTGGCCGTGGCGCTGGCGTCATCCACATCGCTGCCGTCACCGTTGTAGAGCGCGCTGACCGCAAAGGTGCCCGCGACGGTCGGAGTGACCGTGCAGCTGCCCGCGCTGGCGGTCAGGGCCACGTCATCGCAGCCGGTCTGACCGCCATCGAGACTGACATCCACCGTACCGGTGTTGCCATTCAGGCCACCGCCGACGGTGAAGGGCACGCTGATGACATCGCCATAGGTCGGGCTGGCCGGCGTGGTGGCCTCCAGCGTCAGCGTGGTGCTGACCCCGTTGACCGTTTGCGCCGTGCTGCCGCTGGCGACGCTGACATCGACGAAGTTGTTGTCGGTGTTGTCGTAGGTCGCCGTCAGCGTGTAGCTGCCTTGCGCGGCCAGGGTCAGGTCGCAGCTCGCGCTGCTGCTGTTGCCGGCACCAGCCAGTGCGCCGGTGGTGCAGCTCTGTTCGGTCAGTGCCGGGGCGGGGCCGGTGGCGGTGATCGTCAGGGTGCCGCTCGGCGTGCCGTTGCCGGGTGCGCTGGTGGTCGCCGTGCCAGTAATCGTGATCAGGTCACCCGCATTGCTCGGGTTGGCGTTGCTGAGCAGACTCAGGCTGACGCTGGCGGGTGCGACGACCAAGCTTGCGGTATCGCTGGCCGGACCCTCGTTGGCGTCCCCTGCGTAGTCGACACTGACCGTGTAGGTGCCCGTAGCGGCCACACCGCTGGACACCGTGCAGCGACCGACACCGGTGTTGGCATCGATGGCCAGATCATCGCAAACCAGGCTGGCATCAATGCTGACATCGACGGTGCCGTTGTGGGGCACCACGCCACCACTCACGGTGAAGTCGATATCCAGTGCCTGACCGACGACCGGGGTCGCGGTGAGGGCGTCGATGCTGAGCGTCGTGGGTGCCGTGACGATCTCGATCGTGTCGCTGGCATCAACCGCCGCGTTGAAGTTGTCATCGCCGGCATAGCTGGCGGTGAGCACGCGTGCCGCACCCACGGCGCTGAGGCTCATCTCGCATGAGGTCGCGGGCAGCACGATGCTGCAACCACTCTCGCTACCATCGGTGCTGATCACGATGCTGCCGCTGGGCGGGAAGGTGACCGTACCGGTGGTCGCGAGGCTGGCGCTGACCGTGAAGGTGCTGCCGGCATCGGCGGTGATCGGCGCGTCGACACTCAAGGTCGGTGTCTGCTTGGCGACGGCAAAGCTATCGCTGTCGCTGGAGCCATCCTCATCGCTGTCGCCGCTGTAGGTCGCGGTCACGGCATAGGTCGCGACACTGGGCGGCAGGAAGTCGCAACTGCCTGCACCGCTGACCGGGTTCACCGCGGCAGCGGCACAGACCACGCTGCCGTCGACACTCAGTTCCACCGTGCCGTCATGCGTGGTCAGGCCACCGCTGACCGCGAAGGGCAGGCTGACCGTCTCGCCATAGATCGGGCTGGCGGGCGTCAGCGTACCCAGGCTCAGGGCCGTCAAAACGCCGGTCACCGTCTGGCTGATGCTGCCCTCGCCAACCGTGAGGTCATTGAAGTTGCCGTCGGTGTTGTCGTAGGTCGCGCTCACCGTGTAGCTGCCTTTAAGTGGCAGGGTCAGGCTGCAGGCGGCACTGGTGCTGTTGCCACTGCCAGACAGGGCGGGCGTGGTGCAGCTCACCGTGGTCGGACCGACCGCCGTGATGGTCAGCGTCCCGGTGGGCGTGCCGACGGAGGGGGCGATACTGGTCGCCGTGCCGGTGAACGTCACACTGTCGCCCGCCACGCTGGGCTCGGTCGCCGAAACGAGACCGAGGCTGACGCTGGCGGCACCGATGGTGTGCGGCTCGCTCGGATCGACGCTGGTGGCGAAGTCGGGATTGACCTTGAACACCGCCTTGAAGGCGCGGAAGGGCGCGGTGCCGCCGGAGTACAGACCGACCGGCAGGTTGCTCGGACCATTCAGGGTGATGGTGCCATCGAGGCCCAGGTTGGCGGTGCCATACGACACGCCGGTGTGATCGAAGAACTCGACCTCGCCCTGCGGAATCGCACTGCTCGAACCGGTCGACACGACCGTCGCGGTCAGCGTGAAGGGCTCACCGAACAGGGTCGGATCGGGATCGCTGACCAGGGTGGTCTGCGTCCCGGCGGAGGTGACGGTCTGGCTGACCGGCGACGAGCTCGACGGCAAGTCATTGCTGTCTCCCGCGTAGTCGGCACCGATGGTCCGGTACCGCTGTGCAGCAGGGCGGTGGTGTCGGCGACGCTGAAGGCGCAGCTACCAATACCGGTCGCCGCATCAATGCTGACCGGGCCGCAGGTGACCGTGGTCACCGGGCTGGCCAGGCTGGCGGTCAGGCTGACCGTTCCATCGTAGGTCTGATGTCCGCCATCGACATCGAAGGCGACGCTGACGGTCTGACCGACCACAATGGGTGCTGACAGAGTGCTGGTGATGGCGATGCTGCTGGTGGCGCGATCAATCGTAATGCCGTCGGCCGCCGACAGGCTCGGTGCGTAGTTGGCATCGCCGACGTATTGCGCGACCAGACTGACCGCTTGCGGTTCGTCGTAGCTCAGGCTGCAGGTCGTACCGACCGACAGATCGATGCTGCAGCGCGCGCTGCTGACATCGCAGACCGGGGCACTGGCCGGGCAGACATGCACCAGACCGCTGATCGGCGTGGTGGCGGCGCCACCGACCGGTGTCACGGACACCGTCCAAGTGATCGCATCGCCCGCCTCAGCGTTGTCCGCTGGCGACGACGCCAAGGTGATCGCGGTGCTGCGAGCGCTCACGCTCAGCGTGTCGCTGTCGCTGCTCGGCACATCGTCGGCGTCACCGGCATAGGCCACGCTGATCGGGTAGTCGCCAGCCAGTTGCAGGTCGGTGGCCGGAATCGTGCAGCTACCTGCGCCCGTGTTGGTGTCGAAGGTGACCGGCGCGCAGACCGAGGGGCCGCTGCCGTAGTCCACACTCACCGCACCGTCATAGGGCAGCACGCCGCCGCTGACCGTGAAGCTCAAGGTGACGGCATCACCGACCTGGGCCACGCCCGAGGCGGGCGCGTAGCCGGTGATCTCGGTGGTGGTGATGGCGCGGATGACGTCGTAGCTGATCGGGTTGCTGCTGCTGCCCGCCACGTTGAGCGCATCCGTGGGTGTGAAGGTCGCGGTGATCTCACGGGTACCGACGACGGAGAAGCTCAGATCGCAGGTCTGCGGGAAGCTCTCGCCGCCGATCAAGGTGACCGAGCACCCGGTGGTGTGCAGACCCGACACCGTGATCGTGCCTGCCAGCGGCGCGATGCCATTGGTCATCGACAGATTCAGACTGACCGTGACGACTTGCGCCGCATCGATCGGATCCACCGTATTGCCGCTCAGCACCAGTGCCGTGGTGGCCTGGCTGATGGCGTGGCTGAAGGCGCTGGAGGTCGCACCGGCATCGGTGCTGTCCCCGGCGTAGTCGGCGACCAGGTCGTAGCTGCCGACACTGCCATTGGGGGCGAGGATGTCGCAGCTGCCGGAACCACCCGAGGCGCTTCCCGTACAGGTGAAGCCGCCGGGCGCCGTGGTGATCGTCACGCTGCCATCGAAACTGCCGTCACCGCCGCTCACCGTATAGGCCACCGTGTAGGCGGTGCCGTAGTAGTGCGGGGTGGGTGTGGTGCCGGTCACGCTGACGGTGACCGGGATGCCGACCACGTCCACCAGCTCGGTATCCGAGCTGGCACCACTGGCCAGGAACTGGCTGTCCCCGGTGTAGGTGGCGGTCAGGGTCTTGCTGCCTTTGGTGGCAAAACTCAGATCGCAGCTTGCTGCGGGCAGGCTGATGGTGCAGCCCGCGGTGTTGTCACCGCTGATGACGATGCTGCCGGTCGGCGTCCCGGCGCCGGGCGCGACGGCGGCCACATTGGCGCTGACGGTGACCGTTTGCAGCGCTTGCGGCGACGGCGGGCTCACTCCACTGATCAACGTGGCGGTCGGCGACTTGGCGACGCTGTGTTCATCATCGTCATCGCTGCCGACGAAGTCGTCATTGGTCAGGAAGAAGGCGTAGTAGATCTCCGAACCGGTGGTGCGCGGCGGTGCATCGAAGGACGCGATGCCGCTGCCGTCCAGCGCGACCGTGCCCAGCACATCGGAGTCACGGGTGAACTGCACCAGGCCGCGCGGGGTAATGGTCGACGGCGCATCGGCGGTGACCACGGCGGTCAGGCGAATGCCCTCGCCGTAGATCGACGGATCGGTCGCGGAACTGACACCAGCGGTGCTGAGCAGCGTCGTGGTGGGTGCCGAGCTGACGGTCACCGGATCGGTCGCGGTCGGACCGGCGGCATGGAAATCGGTGGTGGCCAGATAGCTCACCGACAGCGATTTGATCAGCGAGGCCTTAGCGGCCGCGATGGCCTTAGGATCACCGCCCTGCATCGCGGTCAGCAACTGCGAGGTGTTGTTGACGCCAGTGAAGTGCAGCGAACACACATTGGTCAGATCCCAATCGATCGAACACCCGGTTCCTGCCTCACTCGTGCTCACCTGCAGATCGGGCGCCATGGTGCCATCACCGGTGACCGGACCCAGCGCGGGTGCGACGGCATCCAGCGCCACCGTCACCGAAATCACCTCACCCGACACTACCGTGACATCCGATACCACCGGTGTGATCACCACATCGCCCGGCAACACGCTGAAGGCGAAGTCGGTGCTGGTGCTGATGTCGTCGCTGTCATCACCGGAATACGATGCCACCAGACGATCCACGCCATTGCGCGGTTTCATGCTGCTGGCCGGCAGGGTGCACGACCCGCTCGAGATGCCTGCCGACGGTGCGCTCAGTGTCGCGATGCAGCTCGACACCACCGCCGCTCCAGCCCGCGCATGAACGGTCACGCTGCCAGTCGGATCGGCACCGCTGACCGAGACCGTCACATCAACGGCTTGGTTGATGCGCGCACTGGACGCAGGCAAGCTGCTGTCAATCGTCGTGACGGTGGGTGCGGGCAGGATGGTGACGTTGCGAGTCGCTGGCGTCGCGGCCAGATAATTGCTGTTTCCAGTTTGATCGGCCTGCAACGCGCAGGTGCCCGCACGCAACTCGCTGACCGTATTGCCGACCACCGAACAGATGGTCGGAGAATTGCTGCTGAAGGTGACCGCGTTGCCCGAGGCCCCGCCTGTAGCACTGAGGGAGAACGTGCCGGCGACGTTATAGGTCTGTATTCCAGGATCGGCGAACGAAATCGACTGCGGTGCCTGATCGATCGTCAAGGTTTGACTGACTTGAGGCGCTGGGTTGTAGGTGCCATTGCCCGCCTGATCGGCGCTCAGTGAGCACGGCCCTGCCGCGACGATGGTCACCGTCAGCGGGCTGGACCCCGAACCGGTACAAACGCTTGGCGTGGTGCTGGCCAGACTCACGCCGAGGCCCGATGACGCCGTGGCCGTCGCAACGAAGGTGCCACCTGGACTGTACGTCTGGTCGCCCGGCGAATTGAATGTGATGGTTTGATCGAGCTTGGCGGTCGTGAAGCTGATCTCGTTGCCATAACCTGTGCCCGCTGCATTGATGCCATAGGCACGTACATAGTAAGTCGTACCCGGACTCAAAGAGGAAAGTAATGCCGAGAAGCTGCCGGTGCCTGAGCCACTGGAAACGGTGGCATTAGACGTTGTCGGGCCGCTGCTCGTGCTGTACGCCACACCTCGCGATGTCACGGTGGCGCCGCCATCGGAACTGATGTCGCCGCCGGTGGTTGCACCCGATGCCGTGATCGCCGATGCGCTGGTAGTTGTCAGGGTTGGCGGACTTGCGGCGGCGCGGTTAACAGTAATCGTGTAGGTCTTGGTCGATCCATTTTCGGCAATCCCGCGCACGGTGATGGTGTTATTGCCGACACTCAGGCCAATCGCTGAAGATGGCGACCCGCTGCTGACGGCGATATTGTTCACCGATGCGGTCGCATCGGCATCCTGCACGGTTGGGGTCACCGTCACCGAGGTGGTCGCGTAGGGGACGGAAACGCTGTAGCTGGTGGTTGACGTCGAAAATGCAGGGCTCAAGGTACCGCTGCTGATCGAAAGACTACTTAGATTCGCGTTGGAGCTTGCCTGTACATAGGTATCTCCACCCCCTGTATTGATCGGCTCGTAGCGATTGGCGAAGTACCACTCTTTGATTGCATGGGATTCCCACGAACCGCCGGTAGCGGCGGTGAACCCGGTGTAGGCCTGAGAAACGCCAAGGATCGATACCAAGTTTATGCCGGACTTGCTGAGAATGGCGCTACCGGGGCGCGAGCTGCTGTTCCGATTCAGGCGCACTTCCATCGTCTGGGTACTGCCGTTGTAATCGATCCAGACGTGATAGATCGCACCATCAGCGAACTCGTCGCTACTTGCGTAGTAGTAGCCTGCCGCAGGGGTGTAGGTGTCGTGATTCACGTTGCCATTGATATCGATGGCGACATGATTTGGGTCCGCGTCGTTGCCGCCATTTACATAGGTGTCGAACTCAACGGCCAGACTGTTTCCGATTCCGCTATAGCCGAGGCCGCCGCCTGCCGATAAGGCGCTGTTGGAACTGGTCTGGATCGTAAAAGTCAAGCCGTCCGCGCCAGCTGCATCCGGATCCAACATCTGGAAAGTGAAGTAGGTACTGAAGCTGTAATCAGCGCCGAACTGAACCCGTTCCTGATTGAAGGCACTGCCAGCTTGGCCGCCCAATGCATCATTGAGTCGAAGCTCTGTTCCGTTGATGTAGGCGTTCCCGTTGAATTGCAGTAGCGACCCAGCACCGCTGAAATTGGTGTAGAGAAAGGTCAGCGGAACTTCTGCCGCCTGGGTCACCAACGGAAGCAGCATTGACAACCACAAACCTATCCATTTCTTCATTCCAGCGTGAGCAAAGCGGCCCATAGCAACACTCCTCCAACGATCATGCCTTCCCAGTCATTTGGACTGGGCTGTTCAGATCGTTCACACGCAAGCTTTGTGCCCGACGCCAGTGATCAACTTGTTGACGCGCCAAGCCCTTGGTATCGAACGTGCGCGACTTCGTGAATCGCCAAAGACAAAGGGCTCGCCGAAGCGAGCCCTTTGGGTTTCCTCCCTGACCGTCCTGCGTCAGTTGCAAACGCCCTGGTACAGGCACACCACCCATTCGGGATGATCAATGAATGGGTTGCGGTTGCCTTGGTAGGTTTCGATCACGTCATTGCGAAGTTGCTCTGCGGCGTCGACCGGATCAGCCAAGTGCCACTGGATCAGGGTGCTCAGCTTGCCCATGTAGGCGACGGACGCGTTGGTTCCGGTCATCACCACTTCGCTGAGGTTGTCGGTGAGACGCAGATCGGGTTCCGCGGCACCGCTAACGCCATGCGAACCGCCTTCGTAGCGGATGTCCATGTAGAACATTGCGCGTGCCACGTTGCCCTTCACCTTTGACCACACCTGGAACACGCTGCTGCTGCTCAGATTGGGGTCGCTCGCGCCACCGGCACCGTTATAGGTCGCCGTGGCCAGTGAGGTACAGCCCGAGGTGCAATTGTCGTAGGGCTTGTTGCTGCGCGTCGAGTTGTAGCTGATGTCCGAGATCATCAGCATGTGCAGGTCGGTGTAGGCGTAGTTGGTGCTGCCGTCATTGGGGAAGCCCAAGGAGTTTGGCCAGGTGTGTTCGCGGTTGTAGAAATCGTTGCCCCCGGTGGCCTTGGCGTAGGACGTGTTCTTGTAGATGTCGAGCACGCGACTGCTATTCAGCGGGTCCTGATCGGCGACGTTCAATACATCCCAAGTGTCCGTGGTGCTGGCGGTGTAGGGGATCTTGGTGTGGTCGTCGATCACCGGGTGCAGGGTGCTACGCAAAGTCGCGGCCGAACCGGCGTTGACGCTGGCGTAATAGCCGCTGGCCGCCGCACTGGTAGTGAAGCTGCGGCTGACATTGGCTGCCATCGCGTTGGCGGTGCCGTCCTGGTCAACGATGTTCGCCGCCACAAGGGTCAGCGTGCAGGTTTCGAGATTGCCGAAGTCCACCGTTGGGTTCAGCGTGAAGGTGGTCGGCCCACCACTGACCGCCGCTGCGTGCGAACCGCTGCTGGCGCAAGTCAGGCTGTACCAACTACCCGTTACGGTGACCGCCTCACTGAAGGTCAAGCTGATGTCACTGTTGATCGCCACATTGGTCGCACCCGAGGCCGGTGTGCAGCTGCTCAAGGTGGGCGCGACATCTGCTACGCCCGTGCTGTAACTCGGCAGCAGGCTCACGCCAGAGAAACTCGTGTAGGCACTCAACATGACGTACCAGGTGCCCGCGCTGGGTGCGGCGAAGGTGCAGGTTTCGGCATTGCCGGTCTTGTAGGGTCGGCAGTCGTAGGTCGCGGTGGTGGGCGCGCTGCCGAAACGTACATACATGTCCGCGTCGCCAGTGCCGCCACTCATGACAAAGCTCAGATTGGTCGCGCCGGCGGGCACGCTCAGCGTGTAGCTCAGGCTCGCACCTGTCGCCGCTGCCAGCCCGGTCTTCGCCACACCATTGCTCAACGTGGTGCCGCCACCACCGCCCGCGACGGTTGTGAAACTGCGGGTGACGTTGGCCGCCATCGGCGTCGCTGTGCCGTCCTGATCGAGGATGTTGGCTGCCGTCAGCGTCAGCGTGCAGGTTTCGCTGTTTCCGAAGTCGGTATTTGGATTCAACGTGAAGGTAGTTGGACCACCGCTGACCGCGAAGGGATGACTGCCACTGCTGCTGCAACTCAAGGTCGCCCAACTTCCGGTGACGGTGACCGCCTCACTGAAGGTCAGGCTGATGTTGCTGTTGACGGCAACACCCGTTGCCCCGGATGCCGGTGTACTGCTGCTCAGAGTAGGCGCTGCATCGGTGCCGCCACCGCTGAGTGTCTGTCCGGTATTGCAGGCGCCCCAACTGCTGGTGCGCACCGCTTGCCAGGTGAAATCGCTGGCCTTATTGCCTGTGCCCGCCAACTGCAGCGAATACGTGCTCGGTTGGGTGCCGGTTTCGGACACGGGCACCCGCGTGCTCAGCACCCCGCTGGCAGGTCCGCCGCTGCCGGTGAATGTGCCTTCGTAGCTCAGGAACTGCACCAGTGTGCCGGAGGCATTGACCAGTGCGATGCCGTCTGGCGCGCCGTTCTGTGCGCCCGTGATGTTCGCAACAACCGTGCCGTGACCACCGCATTGATTGGCAGTGGTGCCGCTGAGGTTGACGGTCAGGTACGAGGTGCCGCCAGAACCGTTGTAGAGATAAACCTTCCAGCCCGCCAGCGACGTACCCGCCGGGGCGATGATCTCGACTTTTTCGTTGGCGTCGGTGCCGCTGTTGTCGTAGTGAAATTCATTGATGAAGACATCGGCGTGTGCCGATCCGGCGGCCAGCAACAACAGGGCCGCTTGCGCGCCGACGAATCGCGCGCGTGGTGTGCGTTTGAACATGATTTTTCCCGAATTGGCGAACGGATCCCGCCCTCCAGGCAGCATCACATTCGATGAAATTTCCGAGTCCGATTCGGCGCGGCTTGCCATCCCGGCAGACCGCTTGCGTGCCTGTGCCTGGATCGATCCCCTGTCGATCCGACCGTGTTCAAGGCGCTGGCATTGAATCAGAAGGTGAACAACTGTGCCAGCAAGGAATGACAGTGCAGAGACAACGTGATTGCGGCAGACACTGGCGGTGTGAATTCGCTCACAGAATGGGAGCGAGGCCAGCACCAAACGCGGTGAGGATGCGCGTGTTGATGCCTTTGAATGGCAGTGCGACTTCCGGGAAGTCACCCACTGGCGTGTAACACTCGGCGAAGTCTGCGGCCAACGGCGGTCTCGGCTCACAACCGGGGTTGATCTCGTAACTCGTGGCATAGCGCCATGGCCAGATATCGAACAGGGGTAGCTTCTCGGACAACTTGCCCAAGCTGTAATTGAGTCCGGACAAAATCGCAGGGCGAGGACGCGGTGCAATCGTCCACGCGTTTTGCGGTGCCATGTCGAAAAGCAGGGTCTCGCGCAAGTCCTCGGCGAACGCACGATCATGGATCAGCAGCACGGCCTCGGTGTTGAGATGGTCGGAGCGCGGATCGAAGTTATGGCTGCCGATCGCCGCAATTCGCCCATCAATGACCATTGATTTGGCATGCAGGCCCATGCGCAAACCGAGCCTCTTCAGCGGCAATGGCCCGCGCAGCAACGTTCGCCGCGAGGCCGATCCGAAGGCACGCGCCGATTCACTGCGCGCAAACTGGACGGGCACATACAACCCTTCGGCGTCCTCGAGGACGATGGGCGCACTGGCCGGGAAAGGCTTGTATTCGTGAATCTCGAAGCGCATCTCGCGCAAGTAGGTGCGCTTGTACTTATGGGAGAGCGCATACACTGGAAACGCGTCTGTCGCCGCAAGACTGTTGGTCGAGATCTGCACACGCGGCGCTGGTTCACGCTGCTGCAGCTCGCGGAACACCTTGCGGGCAGGCCGAGACAAAACCAGATAGGGCGTCTGCAATACGACCTCGGCACGCGCCGAGCTGACCAAATCGCGCAATGTCTGACTACTTCGATGGCTATCGGCGTCGGTGCGATCAAATGCTTTGTCGGGCGAGTCCGACAAATACTCAACCTTGCCGACATCGAACAATGGTTGCACAAGCACTTGGTCAATCACGGTCGCGGTGCTCGCCTCGGATCGTAAGGTGGCAATGCGTTCCGGCTGGCGGATGCGCGGGGTAATCACTGGCGTCACCCGTGTGCCCTCGGTGCGCAACCAGCGACGGACATCACGTAGCGCGGCAATCGGCACACTGCGCGGATGCGTCCAGAAGTCGTCGAAGGACGCCACCATATCCTGGACGACCGGACCACCCACCAGCACATCACGATCACGGTAATTGAACTGTGGGTCCCAGTCGAAATAGCGTTCCTGGTAATTGCGCCCGCCGGTGATACCCAACACGCCATCGACCAGCAAGGTCTTGTTGTGCATGCGCTGATTGAAGCGCGTGAAACAACACAGAATGCCTGCCACGAACTCGACGCGTCCGGTGCTGGCGTCGCCAAAGGTCGGGTTGTACAGGCGCATCTCGAAGTTCACATGCGCTTGCGCCAAAGCGGCGAGCAAGCGCTCATCGGTCAGGGCAAACAATTGATCAAGGAGCACACGTACCTTCACACCGCGGCGCGCCGCGCCGAGCAGCTCTTGCAGGATCAGGAATCCGGCGTCGTCCTCCGAAAAGATGAAACTCTGCACCTCGATGCTGGACTGCGCGGCGCGGATCAGATGCACTCTCGCCAGCAACGCGTCACGGCCGGTCTCCAGACTGAGAACCACATGTCGCGGTTGTTCTGTGGTTGATTGCTGCATGGCCACGGCGGCGCGCTGATAAAGCGCGGACGCAGCGGCGCAATGATCGTCGCGGTGGCAACTCAAACTGTGATCCTGCAGGCTCGCGGCCGTCGCCTGTGACGCACGAATCTGCTTCGTGTTCGGCATGCAACCCGCCAGGCTGACCACGACAGCCGCCGCGGCGCACAGCGTTCGAAGCAACAGCCAACGTCCGCTCGTGCGCGATTTGCTATCCAGGCTTGGCTTCATTTGCTTTCGCGATGCGCAGCGTCTGGCTTCAGGAGAAACTCGAAATGCAGCCGAACATGCTCGCCAATCAGCACACGACGCGCCTGCATGCCGAAATCGCCACGGTCGATCTTGGCCGTGGCGCGAACCGGACAGTCGCGTGCTGGGGCGGCGCAATCCGCCGCCTGCAGATGCAATACCACGGGGCGCTGGATGCCACGCATCTGCAGCGCACCATGCAACTCACCACCCGCCAGCAATAGTGTGTGCGGGACCGCCAGCGCTTCGAATTCGATCCACGGGTGACGTTCGACATCGAAGAACTCGGCGGACTTCGCCCAGTTTTCGTAACTATCGCGGCGCATCAGCACGCTAGCCGCAGCGATTCGAATGCTGACGTCGTAGTGCGTCGCGTCGTGCTGCGACGTCACCCTGCCATCGATATGCGCAAAGCGGCCTTCAATCTGTGCCAGCCAAGGGCCGCGCAGCGCAAATTGGGCGGTCGATTGCGCCCCATCAACCTGCCACGTGGTCGCATGCGCAGCGGTGGTCATCAAGCTCAGGAAGATCGCGATCCACGCGCGCTTGCTGTGCTGCCTTCGCCGCATGCGGGTCACGACCGTGGCGTCGACGTCACGGTGCCCAGAAGGCGGTCAGCTCTGCGGCACCTGGCTCCAGTACCGCGGTCTCGGTAAAGGTCAGAATCGCCACGCCACCCGGTGGCATGCCACGGTGGTCGCCGGATTGGCCGGTCGACAACAAGGCCGCGAGCGACTCGAAACCGGGGTTGTGACCAACCAGCATCAAACGCTCCACATCGCGATGGGACTCGATCACATCGATCAAGGTGCCCGGTGTGGCCTCGTAGATGCGCTCGTCTTCGCATTGATCCAGCGGCCCGGTCACCGCGACCACCCGTGCCAACGTCTGTTGCGCACGGCGTGCGGGCGAGACCACAACACGTTGCGGTAACGCATGGCCTTGCAGCCAGGCAGCGGCATCGTCGGCCTCTGCCTCGCCGCGCGGCGAGAGTACGCGCTCAACATCGGTTTGCCCGGCAGCTTGCGGTTCGGCGTGGGCGTGACGGAGCAGAATCAGTTGGCGCAAGCTCATGGTGTGGGGTTTCCCAAAGTGGTGATGGTCAGATTGCTGCGATTCCAACTACCTGACAAGGGTGCAGGCAGGGTGATGTTCGTGTTGAGTGTTGCCTGCGTGTTGCCGTTGTAAACGCGGCTGAGGGTGCCGGCCGATTGTGCCCTGCTGTCCCAGTCGGCATAACGCAGGCAACCAGGACAATGCGGACGGTGCGCGAGCAGGTTGACCGTGCCATTGCCAAGCGTTGCAGTGTCGCCCGTTGCCCAGCGGGCCGTGCCTGCGCCGTCGTACAGATAAACCGCCCAAAACTCCAGCGGCAAATTCAGGCTCTCCACACCCAAGCCCCACCCACTCTGGCTGGCGTTGTACCAAGCCTGGGTGTGATTGGGACTACCAACAGCAATACCGCTTGCGGTGTTCTCCATCAGTTCGGCGCCGCGACGCCCATCGCTGAACTGCCAAGCCAGCATCTGGGTATCGGCATCAACCATTGCCCACCACGCTTGGCCCGCGCTGGCACTTTGCGGTAGGAATCCGGACGGCGCGCCCGCATTGGTAAAACGGTCCAGCGACATGCGGCCAAGATTGTCGCTGTAGGCGCCGCTGACGATATACCAAGTCGGAGTGTGGTCGGCCAGTGCGGTGTACCAGATGGCGCCCAAGGCGGCGCCGCCATACTGGAAGCTGGCCAGTCCATTCCCGCTGCGCGCGACGTCGTTGTAGAAACCCTGGCGTGCCGTCACCGTGCTGCTGGTGGCGGGACAGTTGCTGACGGTTGCGCAACTACCCGAGGCGACATTGCCACTGAAAACCACTTTCCGCTCCGCGCTGAATATGCCGCCGGATGCCGACGCGACATAGTCCAGATTGACCGCTGAGCCACAAGCTGCCGAGGTGGGAATCTGGAAGTCAAGATTGACGCTGCGACTGCTGCCTGCCGCCACACTCGCACCCAAAATGGGCGTGGGCGTCTCCAGCCGGACTTGTGCGGTTGGAATGGACGGTTGGTTGCCCGGCTCGAACACACAAAACGCTTGCTGGGCGCCTGCGCTCGCCGTGTTGCAGGACGCATTGAGCGGATCGCTCGCCGTCGCGTCAATCAGACCGATCGTGGCACCCGCGCCACTGTTGGGATCAGCGCGGCGATACTGGTACACCACTTGTCCATTGCTCGCATACACGATTGCTTGGAACGACGCGTCACCAGTGGGCGCGTTGTTCGAATAGAGCTGCATGTTCTCCCACTGGAACACGTGACAGGCCTGTGCACCGCCCACTTCAGCAGCACGTGGGCAACTGGCGAAGTATTGATAGCGCAGGCCGGCAGCGGCGGCACTGCCCACAACCAGATCGTCGTGCAGCACATTCAGACGCGGGCCAATGCTGCCTCGATCAATCGTGCCCGGACAGCCATTGTCGTAGTCGCCACCGCTCTCATTGGCGGCGAATGACACATAGCCGTTGGTGCTCATCACCGCCTGAGTGTAGTTCGCGCCGTACAGACGCAAGCCCGAGCCGCCCAAAGCAATGACGGTCGTTTTGCCATCATCGTTCGCCGTGGCATTGGTTCCAGAGGCAGATAGCTGCAATGGTGTTCCCGTGCCCAGATCAACAAAGTTGTAGCCACAGCTACCGCTGGTTCGCGAGGTCCCGCGATAGCCAAAGCTATTGGGACCGATATCCAGCCCACTGCTGGCCGCATCACCGTTGGCGAACAGCGCGCGTGTGCCTTCGGCGCTGGCCGCAGCGCCGCTGTTTTGCAGGCTGACTGGCAGACGCCAACGTTCGCCGGGGTTCATCACGGTATCGTTGTTGCCGCAAATTTGTGTCGCCGTTCCTGCGTTGGCGATCAATTTCGGGCCCGCGACATCCAATGCGCGGCTGATGGTGCCCGCGCAGCCACTGCTATCGCTGACTTTGACGGCAGCTTGGCCACTGAAGGCACTTGGGAAAGCGAGCTGCACCGAATTGCCTGTTGTGGTTCGCTCGGCAATGCCATCGCCGTCCAGATCCCACGCGTAGCTGTAGCCTGTGCCAGTGCCGCCACTGGCGGTGACTGTAAAGGTCAACAGCTCACCCGCCTTGGCAGCACCGGAGAACGCGCTCGAGCTCAGACTGCCGGTTGGCGCACTGCAACCGCTATGGCCATCGACAGTCGTGGCATTGCTGCCATTGCGCAGCAACCAGTCACTCATCCGCGTGCTGCTGGTCCCGCCACCTGTCCAGCCCGCATCAAGGCGACCGTAACAGTCATACTCATTTGGCAGAGCACAACTTGCATCACCGCCCGACAACACACCGATCAGCCGCTTGCTGGCGGGGTCCCATAGTCCCGACCCCGATGAACCGCCTTCGGTGGTTCCTGCCTCATACTCACTGATGTACCAATGGGTCGACGCCGTCGCTCCGTTGATGATGCAACTCGCGCTTTTCTCAAGGGCGTCGGTATTGATGGTGATGCGCTTCTCATCACCGGAGGGATGGTGGATACCGACCGAACCCGCTGGCGTCGTTCCGCTCCGATCCCATCCGCTGTAGAAAGGTGTGCCTGCGGCGGGCACTGCACTATTGAGCTGCACCACCGTAAAGTCAGAAGGCGCATGGGTTGCTAATAAGCTCGTACCGCTCTGCGTTGCGGTCGCGACGCCACTTGAAAGCGGTGAGCCACTGGCCGCACTGCCTGGGGTACGGCAGGTAGGACTCTCGTAGCGCCAGTAGAGAACCATCGAACTGGCTTCCGCTGCGGTTGAAACACAGTGGTGCGCCGTGCTGAAGCGCGGCGCACTGACGTCATCGCCCGATGAACCCGTCGCCATCAACTGGCCTGTGCAGACGTAACCACTTCCACCTGAGGTAAAGGTGTAGTGCGCCACGGCGCGAATCTGATCTCGATAGGCATCGCCTTCGGAACACGCCGTATCGATGTTGCAGCTCCCCGACTTGAGCTGATTCAATGCGACGAAGGGGTTGCGATAGGCTTGCGTCACCGAGGCCAACTGCAGGCGTGTGTTGGTCACCCCTATGCTGGGCACGGTTAGTTCAATTCGAGCCGCAGACCCCGCCATGAGGTTGCTGCGGAAATGCCCGTTGGCCGGGTTGTCGGCATCGGTCAGCACCTGCCGGGGTGCTTTGTCACCTGCGATGTAAAAGCGCAGCTCACCACCGGCTGGCAAGCGAAGTTGGTCGAAGTACAACTCCAAGGCCTTGCCTTGCTGGCCCTCGACATCCAATACCCAGCGCGAACGGCCATCCGCCAGCGCTTGCCACTCGTTGCTCTGGGGCAGGATCGCTTTGAAGCTGGCTTCGATGCCATAACGAACCGGCATGCCACGTTTGCCTTGCGTCGCCATGTCTTCGTTGGCGAGTTTGGCGACATCGAGCGCGGGAAGGATCAGCTTCGCCGCGTGTGCCTGAATGCCGGCGCCAGCAAGCAGGAGCGCGGTCGCAAGCGCAACACGCGGGGTGGACAACTGGCCCATGATTGGCTCCGGTTCGGGTCATTGTTCGGGCCCCGCAGCATACACCCGAGGCTTTCAAATGACGGTGGCTGGCTGCCAGCCGCTACACTTCACCCGCTTGTTCGATGGGTATTGGTTCAGGAGCCTGCACTGCGATGTTCGACCCGCGTGATCTTTCCGTGCTGTTGCGTTCCGGCGCGGCGCTTGTGGTGGTCGAAACCCACGAGGAAGCCTTGCTGCTCGACAGCTTTCGGCATGTGATGGCCGAACTGATGCGCCCATTGTGGCGCTGGAGCATCACCCTGGGTCTGCAACGTCTCGATATGGATGCAGACGACACCCCGCCATGCAATGACTCCAGTCAGTTGCTTGAGGTGATGCACGATGACAGTCATCGCGGCATCTGGTTGCTGTTCGATTTTCCGCCCTACTTGCGCTACGCGATGAACCTGCGGCGATTGCGCGAGATTGTCTTGGGTCAGGCGGCGGCGCGGCATTCGGTGGTGTTGATCGGCGCAAAGATCGAACTGCCGGAGGATCTGGAGGCGCTCGCGACGCGCTTCACGGCGCGCCTGCCGGATGAGGCGAGGCTGGCCGCATTGCTGCGTGAAGAGGCGTTCGCGTATTCGCGTGAGCATAGTGGGCGGCGGGTCGAGATCGATGCCGACGCACAGAAACGGGTACTCCGGCATCTTCGGGGTTTGAGCCTGTTGGATGCGCGCAAGATCATGCGCCAGATCATCCACGATGACGGTGCCATTTCAGACCGTGATGTCCATGCTGCGCAACAGGCCAAGTTCGCCCTGCTTGGACGCAGCGGTGTGCTGCACTTCGAGCCCGATGTGCTGTCCTTCGATCAGGTCGCCGGACTGCAACGACTCAAGCGCTGGATCGCGCAACGCAAGCCGATTTTTGCGCAATCCAAGCCGCCACCGGGGCTCGATCCGCCACGTGGAGTATTGCTGTTGGGCGTTCAGGGAAGCGGCAAATCACTGGCAGCCAAAGCGTGCGCGGCGGGCTTTGGCGTGCCCTTGCTGCGCCTGGACTTCGCCGCGCTTTACAACAAGTACCACGGCGAGACTGAGCGCAATTTGCGTGAGTCCCTGCAGACCGCTGAGGCGATGGCGCCCTGCGTTTTGTGGTGCGACGAGATCGAGAAGGGCCTGGCAACTTCGGACAGCGACGATGGTGTCAGTCGACGGGTGTTGGGCGCACTGCTGACCTGGATGAGCGAGCGCAAGGCCGCTGTATTTCTGGTGGCGACGGCCAATAGCATTGAGCAACTGCCGCCCGAATTGTTGCGCAAAGGTCGCTTTGACGAGATATTTTTTGTTGATCTGCCGCAGCGCGGCGCGCGCGCCGACGCCTTCGCCATCCATCTGCAGAAGCGAGGACAGACTCCTGACGCCTTCGATCTTGCAGCACTCGCTGCGGCCAGCGAAGGATTTTCCGGTGCCGAGATCGAGCAGGCCGTCGTTGCCGCCCTGTACGCCACCCATGCTGACGCACGCGTGCTCGATCAGACGGCCTTGTTGCGCGCACTGGGTGACACACGCCCACTGTCAGTGATCATGGCCGAACGTGTCGATTGGCTGCGACAATGGGCATCTGAACGCTGTGTTCCTGCCGATGACCCCGAGCTCTGAATGACTGCTGTTTTGCCGCTGCTGATCGATATTGGTGCCAACCTCACACACAGTGCGTTTGCGCCGGATCTGGGCGACGTGCTTGAGCGGGCGCACACCCATGGCGTCGGTGAGCTGCTGGTGACGGGCGCCAGCCGACAAGGCTCCGCAGATGCTTTGGCTCTGGCGCAGCGCCATTCTGGTCGGCTTTATGCAACCGCCGGTGTGCATCCGCATCACGCGAACGAATATACCGAAGAAGCCGACCGCGAATTGCGCGCCCTGTTGCAGCACGACGCGGTCAAAGCCGTTGGCGAGACCGGTCTCGATTATCACCGCGACCTTTCTCCGCGACCCGCTCAGCGACGCGCGTTCGAACGTCAATTGCAGACTGCAGTGGATTGCGGCAAACCGCTCTTTTTGCACCAGCGCGATGCGCATGCCGATTTCATGTCGATGCTGAAATCGGTACGTGATCAAGTCTCTCGCGCGGTGGTGCACTGCTTCACTGGCACACGCGAGGAGCTGTACGACTATTTGGATCTGGATTGCCACATCGGCATCACTGGCTGGCTGTGTGATGAGCGTCGCGGCGCACATCTGCGCGCGTTGGTGCAGGACATTCCCGCGGATCGCTTGATGATCGAAACGGATAGTCCGTATCTGCTGCCGCGGACGCTGCGTCCGATGCCTTCGCATCGCCGCAACGAACCGGCCTTCCTGATGCACATCGCGCAGGAGCTGGCGAAGGATCGTGGCCAATCTCTGGCCGAGGTTGCCATTGCGACCCGGACCTGCAGTCTGGCGTTTTTTGACCTGCCGGGCGCTAGCGCGATGCGCGACTTCGCCACGATTGGAGAATTGTCATGAGCACGCGCCGCGAGAACCCGCTGCGTTCGCGTCTTTTTCAGGTGGGCGGCAGCGCTCTGGAGTTTGGCCTGAACCGCGTGTTGTCACTCGATGCTGATAGCCAACAGGCGTTGAGGCGCTTACATGGTCGCAGCATCGATTTGCGGCTTGAAGCACCTGTCTTGGCCGTGCGTATACGGGTCGAAGACACCTGCTTGCGCGTTGGTCCCACCGATGACGCAGAGTCAGATCTCAGTCTCAGTGCAACCGCTGGCGCGTTGCTGGCACGACTGCTACCTGGTCAGACGGCAAGCGCGGCGCCCGGAAAGTTGCGCATTTCCGGCGACATCGAACTCGCCCAACAAGTGCAGAAGCTTGCACAGCAATTTGCGCCCGATCTGGAAGAGGCGCTGTCGCAGCGCCTGGGCGGTGTGCTTGGGGTGCAGATTGCACGGGCATTGCGCAGTATTGGCGGGACGGCGCAACACGCCGGCAAAACGGGGCTGCAGCGCGTGGCGGCGTTTGTTCGCGACGAGCGAGGTGATGTGCTCGGTGGCGAAGAAATGAACGCGTTTCTGGACGATGTTGACCAGATTCGGGATCACGCCGAGCGACTTGGCCAACGCGTTGAGCGCTTTAAACGGCGTATGGATGAGCGTTTTCCCGCAACCGATTGAATGGCGAATCAACGTTTGCCCAGTTTGAAGTCGAAACTTCGGCGAGCTTTGATGGCGGTTGGGATCGGCGGATAACGCCAACGTTGCATGGCGGCAACCGCGTCGCGGTCAAATATGCCTTCCGGCTCGCTTCGCAACACACGGACATTGGCCACTGCGCCATCCGCCTGGATGGTGAATTCAAGGTCGACCGTACCTTCGATTTTGCGACGCTCCGCCAACACCGGATAGCGCGGCGCAGCCCGGCTGATCGGCTCTGGTACCTCACGAGCCGTGATTGGCAAGGTTCGAGTTACCGGTGCGCTAGGCTCTGCCGTTGCGGGTTTGGCTTGGGCTTGGTCCCGCGGGGGCACATCGGCGGCGGCGGATGCCGCTGCTGCAATGGGCGTGGCTTGGGGCGGTGATCCGGCACTCGGGGGCGACTGAGCGCCACGCGTTGCAATGCTCGGTTGGGTGACAGGCTTTCTCGCATCGACGCTGGGCGCGGGCGGCGGCGTGACGGCCACGCTAGGTTTTTGTTCTGGTCGGCGCGCGGAATCCGCCGTCGGTGAAGCCTCGGGGGAAAGTGCGCTGAGTGCATTTTGCAGACGGGGAAGGGCAGGCGCCTCAGGTTGCGCGCGTTGCAGCAACGGTATCAGCCGCTCGACCTCTGCACGATCTCGCGCAGCAATGCGTTGCTCAATATGCAGTACCGCGTAAGGAATGAGATCAAACAGAGCATCGCGGGCGAACACATTTTCCCGGTCGAGTTCATGCGCTCTCAAGAACCACTCGAAGGCATTGCTACCCGCCGGCGCGAACATGTGCTCCTCACGCAGCGCCTGTTCAGCCTGAGCGGCAAAATCAGCAGCTTGCTGTTGCGTGCTGGCTGGTGTTGCTGTGGGCACATCCGGAATCGGCGGTTCGGCAGGTACCTGCGCTTCCGCTGGTGGTGTCGCCGTCACTTGCTCGGGGTCGGATTCGCCACCGCAAGCTGCCAGCAACACGATCACCCCCCATAAAACCGCTCGCTTCTTCGCCACGCGCAACATTCGATCCTCCCCAAAGGCATCGATTCCAAAGTTCTTTTGCAGTGCACCACATTATTGCGCGCCCATCGCGTGTCCGCAGTGTGCTGACCGCAATGTCATGTGTGACATGCCAGCATGCAAGCGTAAGGACGAGAGGTGACGTACGAAAGACAAAACCCGAATCTGCGGGTCGTCTTGCCACTGTTCACGTGAATTTTCATGCCGGCAATTGCAATGGAGTTGGCTATGCGTTGGATGCAAGTGCTTGTTGGTCTTCTGTTGGTGCTGTGCTCGGCCTCCGTCGTCGCCAGCGATGTCCCGTTCTGGGGTGCCGCACAATCATTGCCAGCGGGTACCTCACCGAGTTCACTCAAGCCGGGCGATTGGGTATGGCAACCGGGTGTAGCGCCTTCCGGTCCCATCGTGTTGATCGTCAGTCTGGACGAACAGCGGACCTATGCGTTCCGCAATGGCGTGCTGATCGGATACGCGTCTTCAAGTACCGGCAAGCCCGGTCATGACACGCCGACAGGTGTGTTCATCACGCTGCAAAAAGATGCCAATCATCATTCCAAAACGTATAACAACGCGCCTATGCCGTTTCAGCAGCGCTTGACATGGGACGGCGTCGCGCTCCATGCGGGCGGCTTACCCGGCTATCCGTCGTCACATGGCTGCGTACATCTTCCTTCGGGGTTTGCGAAGGTACTGTTTGATGCCAGCCCACTGGGCATGACGGTCGTGGTTGCAAACGAGAGGTCCGCGCCGGTGGCCGTCTCTCATCCACTGCCGGTTGCTCCGGTGGACGCTCAGACCGGTCAGGTCATCGCCGAACCGGTCCTTGCCAGTGAAGAAGCGTTCCGATGGGAGCCAGGACGTGCTTCTGTCGGGCCTGTTTCGATGGTGCTTTCACGCGCCGATCGGCGCATCGTGGTGCTGCGCAATGGCGTCGAAATCGGGCGTGCCAAAGTCGATCTCGCAGACACTGAGCCGTTCGACACCCACGCCTATGTCGCCCACAAAGATGGCGCAGAACTGCGCTGGCTTGCGGTTTCGATTCCGGGTCACGAGTCGGATCGTAACCATGTTCTGGATGCAAGCGAGGTACAACGCGTGCGCTTTCCGTCGGCTTTCCTTGATGCAGTGCTCCCACTGATCGAGGAGGGCACCAGTTTGGTCGTCACGGAGCTACCGATTTTGCCGCACACCACGGGGTTGCCGCTCACCGTCCTTGCAGAAAATGCGCCGGCCAGCGTTGCCAATTGAGTTGTGCATGATGCCAACGATCAGTAGCAACACGGCGGAACTTGTTTCGCGAACGCCTGCGTCTTTAGATCCAATGCATTTGGGCATTTCTTCGGTGGTCGTGATGAAGCTCTGGTGGATTTTGTTCACACTGGGCACATCGTGCGTCTGGGCAGTCACGCCAGAGGATCTTCATCGCGCCGCAACAGAGCTGGATGTTGCAATCCTGGTGGAAGCGCTGGATGCGGTAAATTGCGCTGAAGCGGCAGGCGCTGGTCAAGCGGACACACTGACCGTGATCGATTACGCACGGCCTTCAAGCGAAGCGCGCTTGTGGACCTTTGACCTCCACACCGGCCATTTGTTGTTTCACGAATGGGTGGCTCATGGTCAGGGCACTGGCACAGAGGAGGCCAAGCACTTCTCCAACCAAGCGGGTAGCCGCAAGAGTAGTCTTGGACTGTTTCGCACGGCAGAAACCTACCATGGCAACAACGGGTATTCACTCAGACTCGATGGCTTGAATATCGGTGTCAATGACAACGCGCGAGCACGTGCGATCGTCATGCATGGTGCCGACTATGTCGATAGCGCGTTCATTCAACGCCACGGTCGACTGGGCCGCAGCTGGGGCTGTCCAGCGGTGCGCCGTGATATCGCACGCGTGTTGTTGGACCGTATCAAGCACGACGGCTGGCTGTATGCCTACCATCCTTCGCGTCAGCCCGCGGCATGCGCTGTTCCAGCAGGAACCGCCGCGACATCTGCGATCACCGTACCGGAAACCATCCAGCGCTAAAGTTGACCCTCGCGCCTATCCTAGTTGAGTCGCAGCACCGGCAATTTTCGACAGGGGATGCGCAACAGGTGATTTAGAGAGTGCATTCCCGCGCTTTTTAGATCCCGCAAGTTCGGTATTCCTGCCACACATCAGCAGGGTGTTGCTCAACACCCTGCTGATCCAGCCGTTCGTCAGCGCACGACGACTAGACGGTTGTAGACAGTGTGGACACCCTCGATTGCCTTGGCGATGCTCTCGGCCTGTGCCTTCTGCGAATCATGTCCGACAAATCCAGACAACAGCACCTTGCCTTGCTTGACTTCGGTGTTGATACGGTGAGCTGCGGCCAGTCCTTCAATACTGACGATCTTGGCTTTGAGTTTCGACTGAATCGCTGCATCGTCGACGCTCTCACCTAGCGAACGTGAGCCGGTGAGGACAATCATGGCATCGCGGACGTCTGCTCCTGGTGCCACCTTGCGTGCCGCTGCCATCGCCGCTGCATGCTCTGCCTGCGACTCCACAAAGCCCCCCAGCAGAATGATGCCGGTATGCACCTCGACATTGATGTGTCGCGCGGTGACTTGGTCACTGTCTATCAGGGCGGCCTTGGTTCGCGTCGACAAGGTCGCGTCGTCAATATTCTCGCCAGCTGTGCGCTCGGCCATCACCGGCGCAATCGCACCCAGCAACAGCAACGCAACCCACATCATCAGGTTCTGAATCTTCATGTTGGCTCCCTTGTGATCGACAAATCGAAATCGCAGGGCAATTCGCCCAGCGGCATCCAGCATGCACCTGATCTGGCAGGAAAGTCCGTCGGCAGCCTGCTGACGCTGGAGTGGCGCTCCGATTGCCTGTTCGCCCTTCCAGCGAACGCCACGGACAAGGAGCGTGCCTTGGTCGAACTGCGTCCCGAGGACGAGCGCCATATGCTGCGTTTCGCTCGCGAGGGTTGGCGCAACTCACGGAAATGGATCTATCTGCCAAGACTATTCGGGAGTTGCGCACGACCTCTTGGCGCCAAGGCGCTGGCAGCTGCGCTTAGGCCGCCAGTGCGTAATTACTACCATTAGTGATATTTTATGCGGCATAAACTATCACTAATGGTAGCGATATGAAGATCAAAACCGATGAATTCGCCTCTTCGGAGGTCCGCCGGACCGCACGCCGCATGGCCAAAGTAGTTCGTCAGGCACGCTTGGCGCGGCGAATGCCGCAGACCGAACTTGCGGCGCGCGCGCGCACAAGTCCGCAGACCGTTATGCGCATCGAGGCTGGAAGCTCAGCCGCGTCGCTGGGGGCTTGGTTGTCAGTCATGGAACAGTTGGGCCTACTCAAGCTGTTGTCCGACCTCCGCGACTCGGCGTCCGAGGAGCTGCTTTCCCAGCACAAGACGCGCCGAGCGCGCCTGAACACACCCGACAAGGACATGAATTTCTGACATGACTACGCGCTACGTGTTCATCCATCTGCCCGGGAGTCGCGACGCGGTGCCGGCTGGCAAGCTGGATATGGCGACCGACGCCACGGGCGAGTTCGCAAACGCAAGGTTCGCCTACGGCAACATCTACCTCAAGCGACACGATGCGCTGGACGTCGATCCGGTTTCGTTGCCTCGCGATGGCGCAGCCGGAAAGACGCTGCTACCGGTCAATGGCCTGCCCATGTTCAGCGCGATTCGTGATGCGGCACCTGACGCTTGGGGCCGCCAGGTGATCGAAAACCGACTGCAGCGGCCCGGCCCTCTCCCAGAGTGGATGTACCTCGATCATGCGGGCTCGGACCGGGCAGGTGCGCTCGACATTCGCCCAGACCGCGACAGCACGCCGTTGGCGTCGACGCTGCCAAGCGCTATTGATCTGAACTACCTGCTCGACGCAGCTGAGCGCATCGAAGCAGGGGAACCGGTGCCGGCGCAGCTGACACATTACTTCCAGGGCGGCCCAACCATGGGAGGCATGCGTCCCAAAGCGGTCATTGCGGTCGATGGACGACAGTTCGTCGCCAAGTTTCCGTCTAGGACCGATCGCTTCAACGTACCGTCGGTCGAGCGCGCCACGCTAGAACTGGCACGCGAGGCGGGTCTGCATGTACCGGAGACACGACTCATGCAGATGCCGGATGGCCGCACAGTAATGCTCATCGAGCGTTTCGATCGGGTGGCCGGTCCGGGGGGATTGATTACCCGTCGGCACATGGTTTCAGCGCTAACGATGCTGGGTGTGGGCGAGATGGACTCGCGCTACCGCAGCTACGCCGACATCGCGCATGCAATCAGCAGACAGGCACCGGGAGCGCGCGTAGCAGCCGACCGTACGGAGATGTTTTCGCGGATGGTGTTCAACATCCTCGTGAGCAACAGCGATGACCACCTGCGCAACCATGCCTTCCTCTATCAAGAGACCGGCGGTTGGGCACTCAGCCCGCTTTACGACGTGGTGCCCACACCATCGCACAGTCTCGAGCGGAATCTGCACTTGATCGTCGGCGAGATGGGCCGCGCGGCGCGCGTCGACAACGCGCTGACGAGCGCCGGGCAGTTCGGCTTGCGCAGAGCGGAGGCGGCCGAGATCATCGATCGCATCTATCGTGTTGCGCGCTCGTGGCGGCAGACCTTCGAGCGTCACGAGGTGACGGCGCAGGACTGCGACCTGGTCGCCTCCGCCTTCATGCATGAAGATCACATTGGCATGCGCGAGGCGATGTCCAAGGGCGGCTGAGAGCCAGCGTCGAGAAACCGGGATCCCGCCCGTAGGATCGGTCAATCTAGCGCCGGCGGTGAGCGTCGCGGGAGGACGCCGAGTCGCGGCGAAGCCAGAGTTCCAGGTTTAATGTCGCGCACTGGGCCCGCTGGTGGGCCTAACTGCGCGAATCCAACGTCGATTTCGCGAGACGACCGGGGGTGAACGGCTTAGCATCGGCGCCGACCTTGTGCCTTGCGCCTCGGTCCTACCTCGGCGCAAATGCGACTTGGCAGATGATCGGTTCTCACGCGCAGGATCGTTGCTGGCGCGGCCAAGCGCGGCGCATTCACTCGCAGATGTCAACCCCGATTGAATTTTGACTCACTGGGGGTGCGGCCTCTTTCTTGGACGCACCAGTGGTCGGCTTTGGTACCAATTCCTAGGACATTGTGGGAAGCAAGTGCTTGTTGCGGCAATAGTTTAGGACTGCATGTCGGAGCGCTCGGGAAGCCCTTAGAAGCAACGTTACTTTCCGATGCAGAACGACGAGAAAATCGCCCCGAGCAAATCATCGCTATGAAACTCGCCGGTGATCTCCGAAAGCACGGCTTGCGCGAGACGGAGTTCCTCGGCGAGCAGTTCTCCGAAGCGGTCAGTGAGGTGCTGCTCGGCGCAGTGCAGGTGGCGCTCGACGCTTTCGAGCGCGTCGAGATGGCGTTGGCGCGCACTGAATGCGGCGCCGGCGGTGCCCCCACTGGCGACCGCCCGAAGCTGCTGGCGCAGGTCATCAAGTCCACTGCCAAGCTTCGCCGAGAGGTGCAGAAAATCCGGTTTTGGCAAGTTAGTTTCCGGCTGCAGATCGACTTTGTTGACTACCCATAGGGTCTGTTTATCGCGGGGAAGCTCTGCTTGCAGTGCAGTCTTTTGGGCCATGACATCGGCAGCGCTCGCGTCGATCACCGCGATAACCAAATCCGCCTGCTGCAGCGCTTCACGAGTCCTTCGAATACCTTCACGCTCAATCGCATCGTCGCTGTCTCGGACACCTGCGGTATCCGCCAACAGCAAGCTGACGCCGTCAAGCTGCAATTGCTCCTCGACGACATCTCGCGTGGTGCCCGGCTGGGCCGTTACGATGGCACGGTCCATGCCCGTGAGAGCATTGAGCAAAGAAGATTTGCCTGCATTCGGCGCACCAAGCAGGACCACTTTGAGTCCATCGCGTAGACGGCAGCCTTGCCTGGCATCGTGCTGCAGGGCGCGATGTTCGATCTGCAGTGTGTGAAGTTGTGCAGCGATGCTTTGATCTGCGAGAAAGTCGATCTCTTCTTCGGGGAAATCGATGGCCGCTTCAACATGCACGCGCAAGGCGATCAGCGCTTGTTGCAGGGTGGCGACGCGCTGCGCGAATGCGCCTTGCAGTGAGCGCATTGCAGCACGAGCAACAGCATCTGACTGCGCGCCAATGAGGTCTGCGACCGCCTCGGCTTGGGTCAGATCAATGCGCCCATTCAGGAACGCGCGTTGGCTGAACTCGCCAGGTTCGGCCTTGCGCGCACCATAACTACACAGCTGTTGCAGGCCGCGTTGCAACACCGGAATGCTGCCGTGACCTTGAAACTCGAGGACGTCTTCGCCAGTGAAGGAATGCGGCCTTTGAAAGTACAGCAGCAGGCCCTGATCGATGACTTCGCCCTGATCATCCCGCCACGTGATGTAGTGGGCGTAGCGGCGTTTGGGTGCTCGGCCCAACATGCGCGTGGCGATCATCCTGCTGGCTGGTCCGGACACGCGCAGGATCCCGATTCCCGCTGCACTCAGCCCGGTCGCGATGGCGACAATGCTGTCTTCAGAGAGCGTCATCGAAGGGCTCCAGACGACAACGCCCGGCATACCGGGCGTTGTGTGTTGCCAAGTGAGTCGAGGTCAGGGTTTGGGCGCATGCCGCTTGGTAATGATCCACTGCTGCAGCAATCCGAGCGCACCATTGGTGGTCCAGTACAGAACCAGGCCCGCCGGAAAGAACGCAAACATGACACCGAAGGCCAGAGGCATGATCTGCATGATGCGCTTCTGCATCGGATCCATCCCTGGGCTGGGCGAGAGCTTCTGGGTCAACCACATGGTCGCCAGATTCAACACGGGGAGCACAAACAACGGGTCGGGCGCGGTGAGGTTCTGAATCCACAATACCCAAGGCGCGTGCCGCAGTTCGACCGCTTCAATCAGCACCCAGTAGAGTGAAATGAACACCGGTATTTGCACCAGGATCGGCAAGCACCCGCCCATCGGGTTGATTTTCTCTTTTTTGTACAACTCCATCATCGCGGTCTGAAATTTTTGTCGATCTTCGCCGTAGCGCTCCTTGAGTGCTTCGATGCGCGGTTGCACGGCGCGCATCTTGGCAAAGCTCTTGTATTGCGCCTCAGACAGCTTGAAGAGACCACCCTTGAGCAGCAGGACGAGCAAGATGATGGCCCACCCCCAGTTACCCGTCAGGCTATGTAGTGCACCAAGCAACCACGCCATGGGTTGCGCGATGACCGTAAAAACACCGTAGTCCAAGGTCAGCTTCAGTCCCGGTGCGATACCTTCCAGCCGATCCTGAAGTTTGGGTCCCACATAAAAGCGCGTATCAATAGTTGCGGTTTGACCCACTGGGATCGCCACCGTGGCATCAGCGATGCTGCGAATCAGGTAGCGGCCATTGACCACGGCGGTACTGAAGTCCTGTGCGACGCCCGTTGCAGGAATCCAGGCGGCGAAGAAATAGTGCTCAAGCATCGCCACCCAGCCATCCGTGGCAGCCAAATTCAAGGGCTCATCGCCAAAGTCGTCGAACTTGCGTTTGTCGAACTTGCTTTCCGGGCTATACCAGGCTGCACCGACAAAACTGTAGGCGGCGGGGTTGGTGAAGCTATTGCCAACTGGCTTCGGGGCATCACGCTGAATTTGCGTGTAAGCCGTCGCGCCGAGGACCTCTCCGCTTCCGTTGTGAATCTCTTGACGAACATCGAGTACGTAGCTGCCACGCGCCAGCGTGAAAATCTTACGGACATGAATGCCATTGGCTGCTTGCCAAGTCATGGCAAATTCAACCGCGTCTTGACCTTCGGCAAGACGGTAACTGGTCTGGTCGACCGCAAACTGGGCGAGGTGATTGGGTAGTTGCTCGGCGACTGCACTGGTCAAGCCGGATTGGGCGACAAATGTCTTGCCGCTTTCCGTCGACATCAG
This sequence comes from Lysobacterales bacterium, assembly GCA_016718605.1. GTDB lineage: Bacteria > Pseudomonadota > Gammaproteobacteria > Xanthomonadales > Xanthomonadaceae > Aquimonas. The sequence continues at coordinate 1,668,700 of JADKCY010000002.1, forward strand.
CACCACCGGTGGGGCGCCAGCCTCCGTGTTCTGCCGGTACTCCAGCAGTTCGGCGCGGACAATGCTGCCGCCCTGCGTTGAAAGTTCCAAGTTCAACACGTCGTTGCTCAAACTGACTGTGTTGGCGCCGACGCTTTCCAGCGCGATGACCTCGTCCGCAACCGCGGAACTGCCACTGCTAGCGAGAGGGACTTCGTCCCCACTTCCAGGGGTAGGGGAGACAGGCACACTCGCGTCGGTGGCTGAAGATGCCACGCTCTCCGTTGCCGTGACTGGTTGCACCTCGGGCGATGCGTGCCACGCTTCCCACAGAAGATAGGCCAGCATCAGCCAAGCGATCAGCAAGAACGTTCTTGATTGGGACATGAATTCAGCCTGCAAGCGACGGAGGTATCGCCAAGAATGGTGGGCGGTGACGGCGCTCGCGCTGTTGCGGGCAGCTTCCGGTCCGGCGATAAGGGCTGTGCATTGTGCCCTTCCACCCGCCCTTCATCAACGCGATAGTCGTTGCAGTAGTCGTTGCAAATCTGCTCGAAGCGCTTGACCGTCGGCGCTGGCAGCCTCTGTCTTGGCCATGACGACGTAATCGCCTGCCAACAAATCGGAGTGTTGGCGGAACATTTCGCGTGCTATCCGCTTCAGCCGATTCCGAACGACGGCACGCTTGTCGACCTTACGCGAGATCGCAAAGCCAATGCGTGCCAGAGGCGTCTCGGGCGTTTCTGGGTCCGATGAAAACCGCACGCAAATCCGAAACAACGCGCCGTTCAATCGACGGCCATTCTGCATGCACGCGCTGAAGTCGCGCGCGCTGTGCATTCGCTGCGAGGGTCGCAACCGCTGCTGGTGCGATGAATCTGAGGAGATCATGCACCCACCATCAGAAAGGGACCACACAACAAAAAGAGCCCAAACGGGAGGTTTGAGCTCTTGCTGATCGAGCGTGCATCCAAGGCTTGGTTTGCCAGAATGCGTTTGATCCGACTTACGGGATCAGACGCTTCCGACCCTTGGCGCGGCGGGCGCTGAGAATGGCACGGCCATCCTTGGTCGCCATGCGCGCGCGAAAACCGTGGGTACGGGCACGCTTGAGATTACTGGGCTGAAAGGTGCGCTTCATGGCTGAAATCCAGAAGAGGGTCGAAAAGACCGTCAATCGTATAGGTTGGCGTGGCCATCGTCAAGGTGAATACCGTTGGCGGCGTGGTCGACCTGTCATTCCGCAAGTCGTCGCATGAGCTTGTCCCAATCCTCCCGTGTTTTGGGATCACCGCCGACGCGCTTCTTGACCTCTTTGCAGGCGTGCATCACCGTCGTGTGGTCCCGACCACCAAACGCTTCACCGATTTCCGGCAGGCTGTGCTCAGTGAGTTCTCGCGCCAGAGCCATCGCCATTTGACGCGGCCGAACCAGAGATTGAGTGCGCCGTGGTGAATGAAGGTCACTAACCCTGAGTTGGAAATAGTCGGCGACCACCTTTTGGATGTTACTGATGGAAATCACCGCTTGCTGAGCGCGCAACAAGTCACGAAGGGCTTCTTGTGCAAAGTCTTCGGTGATCGGTTGGTTGGTGAGATTCGCGCGCGCAGCGAGTGTATTTAGCGCACCTTCCAAGTCTCGAACATTGGAACGCATGCGTCTCGCCATCAGGAAGGCGACGTTCTGCGGCAACACAACGCCCTTTTGCTCTGCTTTGGCGAACAAAATCGCCGCCCGTGTCTCGAAGTCGGGCGGTTCGATGGCGACCGACAGACCCCAACCGAGACGGGACTTCAAGCGTGGCTCAAGATTTTCGACTTCGCGCGGAAACCGATCACAAGTCAGGATGATCTGTTGTTTGAGTTCGAACAAGGCATTGAAGGTGTGGAAAAACTCTTCTTGTGTTCGATCTTTGCCAGCAAAAAACTGGATGTCATCGATCAAAAGCGCTTGGACGGTATGAAACTGGCGCTTGAACGCGTCCATCGACTTGTCGGACAGTGCCTTCATCATCGCGGCGAAAAACTGCTCAGAGCGCAGATAGAGAACCCGCATGCCTGGTTGCCGCTGCGCCATGAGGTTACCCGCTGCGTGCATCAGGTGGGTCTTGCCCAAACCCGTTCCCCCGTACAACAGCAGTGGGTTATATGCCATGCCAGGATTCAAGGCGACCTGCATTGCGGCTGCGCGACCGAGTTGATTGGACTTCCCCTCGACAAAGGTATCGAAGGTATAGCTGGTATCCAGATGACTGGGGAACTGGACAAGCTTCTGGGCAGCATCCGAAGAGGTTCCTCGATTTTGCAATGCCACGCCGTGGTCTGCTGCAACAGTTCGTGTGAGCGCAGGGGCTTTTTCAAGTGCACCCAGCTCCAACTGAACGGCAAAGTCGGTTGCGACCGCATAGTGACGCACTAGCTCCGTGATCTTCTGCAAGTACTTTTCTTGGACCGTTTCAATGACGAACCGGTTTGGCGCAAGCAGCGTCAGACTGTTGCTGGTTTCGATCGTCTGGAGCGGTTTGATCCACGCATGAAAAGCGTCCGCCGAGCATTCCGCTTCCAAGCGCTCCAGGCACTTTGACCAGACATTCATGGGCATGCTCAAAGAGCTCGTTCGGATAGAGGGTGGGTGGGTGATCATCGGTTCCAAGCTCGTTGGCAACCGCTTTTCACTCGCGGCCGACCAGTCTAACAGGCGATTTTGAGAAGGGCGCTTCGTTGCTCTGCGCATCGTTGCAGCAGACGAAGTTACACTGGGATGGCTCGAGCAAGTTGTGGGCTGGTCGCACGTAGGTTGTGGAAAAGCTGTGGGCATTACGCGAGCAGTAGATGGCGAGTTTTTTTGTCCACAACCTACGCACAGTCACCGGACGCGATCTGCACACTGAAGATGGCGGTAAAACTTTTAGAAAACATGATGTTGGCGCTGCTTTTAAGTTATCCTCAGGGCTCATCATCATCATCATTTAGATGCTCTTTTAAACCTTTGAGGATGTTGTTATGCGAATGACGCTCCCGCGTGAAGTGTTGCTCAAACCTCTCCAGCAGGTCGTCAACGTGGTCGAGCGACGTTCAACGATGCCGATACTGTCGAATTTGCTGATGCAAGTCGAAGGCGAACATTTGTCATTGACGGCAACCGATCTGGAAGTCCAGATGGTTGCGAGAACAGCGTGTTTGGGCGCTGAGGCGGGTGCGACGACAGTCCCAGCGCGTAAGTTCTTCGAGATCGTTCGCGCACTTCCCGATGGGGCGATGCTCAACGTGTCGCTGGTTGGTGATCGGCTGACCGTGGTCGCTGGGCGGAGCCGCTATACCCTGGCTTGCCTTGCAGCTGACGACTATCCGAGTAGTGATGAACTTGAAGTTGTGGAGCGTATTCGCCTCAAGGAGCGAGACCTGAAGCGTGTTATCGATCAAACCGCTTTTGCGATGGCGCAGCAGGATGTGCGTTTCTATTTGAATGGATTGCTCTTGGATGTTGACGCGACGACGCTTCGAGCGGTGTCGACGGACGGTCACCGGCTCGCGGTCGCCGAGACGGCGGTGGAGAGTGGAGCGCAGGTTCGCAAGCAGGTCATCATTCCGCGAAAGGGCGTTCTAGAGCTTGGTCGCCTTTTGGAGTCCGTTGAGCAAGACATTGAGTTGGAAGTTGGGCGTACTCACTTGCGCGTCCGGCGGGAAGACCTGGCCTTCAGCACCAAGCTGATCGATGGACGATTCCCTGATTATGAAGCTGTGATCCCTCTTGGCGCGGACAAGGAGGTTCGCGTTCAACGGGACGAGTTGCGGTCGAGCTTGCAACGGGCGGTAATTTTGTCGAACGAAAAGTATCGTGGCGTTCGTTTCGAGTTTGATCCGGGTGTGATGCGGGTGGTCGCGCATAACCCGGAACAGGAAGAAGCGGTTGAGGAGATTGAGGCGAAGACGCAAATTGCAGCATTGTCGATCGGGTTCAACGCAAGTTACGTGTTGGATGCGCTCGGTGCGCTTTCGGGTGACGAGGTGTTGCTGATGCTGCGCGACGCCGGTTCAAGTGTGTTGTTACGTGAGGTTGACCATAGCCTCGTCAGGCATGTCGTGATGCCCATGCGTCTTTGACTATGACCGAACGGCAGGCGTTTCGGTTTGCTGGCGTAAGGATTGAAAGCATCCGAAACCTGTCGGTTGTTGATGTGGAAGCGTCGAGCCACGCGAACTACCTTTTCGGTTTTAATGGATCTGGCAAAACCTCCTTCTTGGAGGCGCTCTATCTCCTGGGGTACGGACGGTCGTTTCGGAGCGGCTCGCTGGATGCGTTGACTCAGCGGGGTAGTGAGTTTTGCCGCGTCGTTGCTCGGGTGGATGCACCCAGTGCGCAGGTAACGGTCGGTTTGGAACGCCGCTCAAGGTCTTGGTCCGGCAGAATTGATGGTGCTCCAGTTGAGCAACTCTCATCGTTGTTTGTTTCGGTCCCCGTGTTGTGTTTTGACCCTGCGTCAAGCATGTCCTTCTTGTCGGAGTCGGAGTCTAGGCGGCGATTTATGGACTGGGGGGTGTTCCACGTGGAACCCTCATTGTTGCCAAGTTGGCGCCGCTACAACCGAGCGCTCAAGCAACGAAACGCGGCACTAAGGCTTGGCGACGGCAGTAGCGCTCAGGCGTGGGTTGCTCAACTTGCCATTGAGGGCGAGCGCATCGATTCAGCGCGTCAACGCTTCATGCTTGGCATGCAGCGATGCATCACGGACGCTGTCTCCCGTCTGGCGCCGGCATTGACTGGCGTCGAGCTAAAACTACGTTCTGGTTGGATGGCGGGTATCAGTCTTGAGGAGTTCATGCTCGGGAACGAAGCCAGAGACCTGAAGCTGGGTTTCACCGCCGGCGGTCCACACCGCGCGGATCTACAGATTGAGTGGGACGCTAAGTTGTTTCGTGATGTCGCCTCTCGGGGGCAAGCGAAAGCGTTGAGCTTGTCGCTGATGATCGCGCAGGCAACCTGGTATCACGGCCTGCGCGGCGTTTGGCCAGTGCTGCTTTTTGATGACGTGGGGTCCGAGCTTGATGCGATCCATCAGACGCGGCTGCGAGAGTGGATTTCGCAAAGCAACGCACAAACATGGTTGAGTGGGGTTGATCGCGACTCGCCATTGCTGCCGGCAAAAGGGGCCAGGTTCCACGTGGAACAGGGAAAGATAACGCGGCTGATATAATCGATACATCACCCTCACCGGCTGCAGAGAGGCAATCAGGAAACGCATGACCGACCAGACCTCCAACACCTACGATTCCAGCCGAATTACCGTTCTTCGAGGACTGGAGGCAGTCCGTAAACGCCCCGGGATGTATATCGGGGATGTTCATGACGGGACCGGCTTGCACCACATGGTGTTCGAGGTGGTCGACAATGCAATTGATGAGGCCCTCGCTGGGCATTGCGACACTGTCAGCGTCATTATTCATGCAAACGGTAGCGTAAGCGTGCAAGACAACGGACGTGGCATTCCTGTTGATATTCACAAAGAGGAAAATCGCTCCGCTGCCGAAGTCATCATGACCGTCCTGCACGCAGGCGGGAAGTTTGATGACAACAGCTACAAGGTTTCAGGTGGCCTCCACGGCGTTGGCGTTTCGGTCGTGAACGCGTTATCAGAACGGTTGCAACTGACGATCTGGCGCGATGGATACGAACACATCCAAGAATATGCTCTCGGCGAACCGTTGTATCCGCTGAAGCGTAGCCAAGAGTCCACAAAACGCGGCACGCGCGTTCATTTCAAGCCGAGTGTCGAGATTTTCTCGGATGTTGAATTCCACTACGACATCTTGGCGAAGCGTTTACGCGAACTGTCCTTCCTGAATTCCGGTGTTCGAATCGAATTGAACGACGAACGTGACGGTCGACAGGATGTCTTTAGCTATGAAGGCGGTATCCGCTCCTTCGTGGAACACCTCGCCCAACTAAAGACGCCCCTGCATCCGCATGTCATCGCACTAACCGGCGAGGAGGCGGGTATCGGTATTGAAGTTGCGGTGCAGTGGACAGATGCCTATCAAGAAACGATGTTCTGTTTCACGAACAACATCCCGCAGAAAGACGGTGGGACCCATCTAGCGGGATTCAGAGCGGCATTGACCCGAACTCTCGGGAACTACATCGAGCAATCGGGTCTGTTGAAGCAGGCCAAAGTGTCGATGTCGGGCGACGACATGCGCGAGGGCATGGTTGCAGTGCTCAGCGTTAAGGTGCCGGACCCAAGTTTTTCATCGCAAACCAAAGAGAAACTGGTCTCCTCAGATGTCAAACCCGCTGTTGAAGCCGTCGTTGCGCGACGCTTCGAGGAGTTTTTGCAGGAACACCCGGCGGAATCGCGCGCTATCGCAGCGAAGGTCGTCGATGCGGCGCGCGCGCGCGAAGCAGCGCGAAAAGCACGCGAGATGACCCGCCGCAAGGGCGCGCTGGACATCGCTGGGTTACCGGGGAAATTGGCGGATTGCCAAGAAAAGGACCCCGCCTTGTCGGAGCTGTTTCTCGTCGAGGGTGATTCGGCGGGCGGTTCGGCGAAGCAGGGCAGAAACCGCAAAAATCAAGCCATCCTCCCGCTACGCGGCAAAATTCTCAATGTCGAGAAAGCTCGCTTTGACAAGATGTTGTCGTCTGCGGAAGTGGGTACGTTGATCACCGCGCTCGGCTGTGGAATTGGTCGCGAGGAGTTCAATGTCAACAAATTGCGATACCACCGAATCATCATCATGACGGACGCCGACGTCGACGGTTCGCATATCAGGACGCTACTGCTGACATTTTTCTACCGCCAGATGCCCGAGTTGATCGAGCGAGGCTATATCTACATCGGCTTGCCGCCGCTATACAAACTCAAGCAAGGCAAGCAAGAACTCTATTTGAAAGACGATACCGCACTGAACGCGTATCTCATCAGCAACGCAGTCGACAATGCCGAGTTGTACAGTGCAGCCGACCTGCCACCCATCACAGGGGCAGGGTTGGAGCGCCTCCTTTTGCTGCAGGTGGCAGCCGATGAGGCAATCGCGCGTCTGAGCCATCGATATGACGCCAACGTGCTACGTGCACTGCTGACCTGTACCGCCATGAGCAAAGCGGATTTCAGCGACCCAAGTCGCAGTCAGGTGTGGTTTGCTGCTATGGCCTCGCAATTGACGGCGCACAGTCTAGGCAAGCCTCGCTATACCTTGAGCCTACACAACAGCGAAAGTGAGACGTCAGCGCATCTTCGCGTGGAACGCTTGCAGCACGGTCTGGTAGCGAGCAGCAGTTGGCCGCTGAGCAACTTTGATTCGGTCGACTTCAAGCCGATCATGGAGGCCGCCGCTGAACTTCATGACCTGCTTCAAGCTGGCGCGCGCATTCAGCGTGGCGGGAAGTCTCAAAGTGTCAAATCGTTCGCGGAAGTCCACGCCTGGTTGTTTGACGAGGCGAAGCGCGGTCGAACGGTACAGCGCTTCAAAGGCTTGGGTGAGATGAATCCAGAGCAACTCTGGGAGACCACTGTCAACCCAGATAGCCGACGATTGCTGCGTGTCCGCATTGAAGACGCGGTTGCGGCTGACCAGATATTCTCAACTTTGATGGGCGATGTCGTCGAGCCTCGACGAGACTTCATCGAAGAGAATGCTTTGCGCGTTTCAAATCTCGATATCTGACCCGCCAAACTCAGGCAGTCAAGTCCGCATTGCACAACCTACTGGTGGATGGTTGCCGTGCGCCATGTCAGCCAACATTCGCCGTGTTGAGATCGCAGCGGTCAGGGTACGTAGCGAAAGGCACTCGAACTGTTCGCGCGGTTGCCATACGATGAACGAATCCACAATACACAGGTGTCCCAATGAAGCAGTTGCATCTTTACCTGTTGGCGGCGATGCTCACGCTGATCGGCGGTGGGATTCTGTTGTATAAGTGGCAAGTACTTGATTTTCCAATACAATCAGGTGCGGATGTTGAAGTCTGGACAGTACAGGCGCGGGTCGAATATGTCCCAAAAAAGGCGGCAAACACGCTGATTCTGCAGCTGCCATCCGAAACCCCAGGGTTCACTGTCCTGGACGAGCGCTTCATCGCACGCAATCACTCCAAGCTGGAAGAAAATCGTCGCGACGGGCGCGAAGTCCAATGGTCGATTCGTCGCGCCGTAGGCAAACAGGCGCTGTACTACCAAGCCACCGTCGTTCGCGGAGCCAATCCCCCGTTGGACGAGACCACCCCAAGACTCAATGACCCACCGGCGTTGGATGAGCCCTATGCCACGGCGGCGCAAAGTCTTCTGGATGGTGTCCGAGAACGCTCCGCGGATATCGCGACCTTCGCCAAAGAGTTGGTTCGGCGAATGAATGTCGAACCGACCAGCGAAGAAGTCGTGCTGCTGGGCGGCTTGTACGCCGAACCCGAGCAACGCGCGCAGTTCATCACCCAATTGCTCGCAATGCGCAAGATCCCGGCGCGCATTGTGCATGGTGTCGTGCTGGGTGAAACCCGATCTGCTGTCCCTTTGGAGGCTTGGTTGCAAGTCCACAACGGCAGCCAATGGGTCACCATCAACCTCAACACTGCGGTCGATGGATGGCCGGACAATCTCTTCCTTTGGTCACGCAGTGCGGAACCGATCCTGCGGATCGAAGATGCCAGCCGCAGTGAGGTCACACTGTCAGTGAGCCGCAATCTTGCCGACGCGATCGCCACGGCAGAACGTCGACTGGAGGTTCAAAACGCCGATGTCGTGCGCTATTCGCTGCTGAGCTTGCCGTTGCAAACCCAGAGCGTCTACCGAGTGCTTCTGATGATTCCGATCGGCGCATTCCTGATGCTGATCCTGCGTAATATTGTGGGTGTAAAGACCTTCGGGACCTTTATGCCAGTCCTGATTGCTATCGCATTTCGAGAAACCCAGATCCTGGCCGGTGTGTTGCTGTTCGTCACCGTGGTTGGCGCAGGCTTGTTGGTGCGTTTCTACATGGAAAAATTGCGCTTGTTGCTGGTGCCGCGTTTGACCTCAGTGTTGATCATCGTGGTCATTTTGATGGCGATCGTTTCGATCATTTCGCAGCGAATGGGCATTGAAGTGGGGCTCTCCGTCGCATTGTTCCCGATGGTGATCATGGCGATGACCATCGAACGGATGTCTATCGCTTGGGAGGAACGCGGGGCCGGCCACGCGCTCAAGGAAGGCATCGGCACTTTGATTGTCGCGAGCCTCGCCTATCTCGTGATGAGTTGGGAACCACTCGAGCATCTCCTGTTCGTTTTCCCAGAAACCTTGCTGATCCTGCTCGCAGCGACACTGATGCTAGGGCGCTACTCCGGGTACCGACTAACAGAGTTGTTCCGCTTTGGTGCGTTGGCCCGTGAGGGTGCGGCAGCCGTAGACAAAAAGGCCTGAACATGCTCGGATTGTTCAAGACAGCAAGACGTCTCCGAGAGATCGGCTTGATGGGCCTGGGCCAGCGCAATGCCGATTTTGTGTTGCGCTACAACCAGCGGCGGTTCTATCCACGCGTCGACGACAAGCTGATCACCAAGACGCTGGCGCAGAACTTGGGCTTGCCGGTACCGGATTTGTACGCGGTAGTACGCGAAGAGCATGAGATTGCGGAACTGCACAAAAAGCTGGAACCCTACGATCAGTTCGTTGTGAAACCCGCACATGGAAGCGGTGGCGATGGCATCTTGGTGATTACCGGACGGCGTGGCGACAAGTATCGCCGTGCAAACGGCCATCTGATGAGCCGCGATGAGTTCGAGCATCACCTGTCAAACGGACTTTCTGGCTTGTTTTCGCTTGGCGGTCAGTCCGATCATCTGTTAGTCGAATACTGCGTTCAATTCGATCCGGTCTTTGATCAGGTGAGCTACAAGGGTGTACCGGATGTCCGCATCATTGTTTTCCTCGGCTATCCAGTGATGGCGATGATCCGGCTGCCAACCCGGTTGTCGGATGGCAAGGCCAATTTGCATCAAGGCGCAATTGGCGTCGGGATCGACATCCCAAGCGGAAAGACCTGCCGCGGCGTCTGGGGCAAAGAGCCGATCAAAGAGCACCCCGATACAGAGCACAGCATCGTTGGCTTGGACATTCCGCGATGGGACGAGTTGTTGCACATGGCATCGCAGTGCTACGAACTGTCCGAACTGGGCTACGTTGGTGTCGATTTCGTTCTGGACAAGAACAAAGGTCCATTGATCCTCGAGCTCAATGCCAGACCAGGCTTGGCCATCCAGATTGCGAACGGCAATGGATTGCTGCATCGCCTGCGAAAGGTCGAGGGTTTGGCGGCGGCGGGGACACTATCGCCCGACCCGGCTGAGCGCGTGGCCTTCTCCAAAGCGTCGTTTCCAACCATCTGATTCTGCGCGGCAGCATCAACGGATTCGCATCGGTGGCCTGATTGCCGCTGTCAGAACGTACTGGTACGGAACACCGATGGACGCGCGTCCACCACGCAACCGGCTTGGCGGACAAAGGTACCATTGCGCGATCGGAAAACCCGCTAAACGACGTGGCTCAAAAGGGGATCAGCACTTTCTCGCTGCGGTATACCTTGAGTCTGGTGATTCAATACAGGTAGTCTTGCCGTCCCGCTGCGTAGCCACAGATCGCAGCCGTTCCACAGGTAACCGAATGAGTACGTCATCCGTGAGCAAATTTCTCGTCACTGCGGCCATCGCAGTGCTTTTCGCGTTGCCTGCTCAGGCTGCGCGACGGGATAAGAAAGAGCCCGAACCCGAACCCTTGTTTCCGAACGCTACTCGCGTTGAACCAAAGGCAAAGCCGGTTCAGCGGCTGCAGAAAGACCTGCAGAAGATGTACGACACGTCTCAAGAGGACGGCAAGGAAGCCGAGGCGGAAGCGTTGGCCTTGGAAATGTTGGCCAACCCTCGTGCTGGCGTTTACGAAAAATCAATCGCAAATCAGGTCTTGGGTTTTGCGCGCCTGAACGCAGACAACTACCCAGAAGCCATCACTTACCTGCAAGCCGCCATCGACGCGGGCGGACTGAACAACGATCAGCACTACCAGCTGATGTTCAACATCGCGCAGATGCAGTTGGCTGAAGAGATGTATGACGATTCACTCGCGACCATGGATCGCTTCATCACCGAAACACAGACGAAGAAATCTGAACATTTGGCGTTGAAGGGCAACGCCCTCTACCGTCTTGAGCGATATCAAGAAGCGGTGCCCGTCCTCAAGGAGGCCATGGCGAGTGCGACAACCCAGCAGTCAACGTTGGCGCAGCTATTGATGGCTAGTTACTTTGAACTGGAGCAGCCGCAAGAGGCCGCAGCGATTGCGGAAACGCTGCTGGCGAAGGAGCCTGACAACAAGGCGTTGGTTCGAAACCTCGCGTCGATCTACATCAATGCGGACATGACTGACAAGGCGATGCAATTGATGGATGGCGCACGGCAGCGCGGCCTACTGACCGAGGAGCGCGACTATCAGCAGCTCTATCAGTTGTATCACTTCAACGAGAAAGAGGCAGAAGCGATCGCCACGATCAAAGAAGGCTTGGACAAGGGCATTCTCAAGCCCGCCGTTGAGCCGTATCGCGTGATGGCTGAAGCCTACTATTTCTCGGACAACTTCGTGGAAGCAGCGGCGGCCTACGGCAAGGCAGCCGAGTACGCGACCGACGGAGAGCCCAGCCTCAATCAGGCACGGATGTTCGCCGAACTGGAGCAGTGGCCAGCATGTAAAGCGGCCGCACAAGCAGCCATTGCCAAAGGCGTAAAGCGCACAGGCGAAGCATGGATTATTGTCGGCGCAGCGGAGTTCGGATTGGACAATCAAGCGGGTGCCATACAAGCCTATCGCGAGGCTGCGAAATATCCAGAGACCAAGAGTTCGGCCGAGAGTTACCTGCGCCAAGCGGGAAAACTCTAAGGCGTGATACGAATGCGAGTAGGTTTCACGCGCCACTTGGTATAAGCTACGCCGTTCCAGCCGCGTTCAGCGAAACCCTCAGGGGAGTCAGCCAGCACGCTTCGGAACGCAGTATCAACATCAGACTGAACAGCCCTGCATGACCGACAATTTTTCCAATCCAGATTCTCAGGGCCAGTCACTCAGCTGGACGCGCATCGTTGGTCTGGCGGTAGCCATGTCCGTGCATGCGGCTGCTTTCATGCTGATGATGGTGCCCGTTATGCCGCCACAAGCGGAAGACGAAGCGGAAGAGATCGTTGAAGTGACCTTCATCGAACCGCCGCCGCCGCCCCCACCGCCGCCGCCGCCGCCGCCAGAGCCGCCAAAGCGTCCGCCGCCGAAGATCATCGAGAAGCCACGACCGACACCGCCACCGCCGCAGGAAGCGCCACCACCTGTTGTGATGGAAGAAGCCACACCGATGTCGATTCCGGCACCGCCACCGGCGCCTCCTGCGCCACCGTCCATTCCCACGGACTATGGCGCCACGGAAGACACCTCCTACCGCAGGGCGAAGCCACCGAGGTATCCGGCCCAGGCGATTCGGCGGCGTGAAGAAGGTGAGGTGATGTTGCGTGTTCTGGTCGGTATCGACGGAAAGCCTGTCGAAATCGAGGTCGAAAAATCCAGTCGTTCGCGTCTACTTGACCGTGCGGCCATGGATGCAGTGCGAACCTGGGTGTTCAACCCGGGTATGAAGGCGGGCCAACCCGTGCAGAGTTGGGTTTTGGTTCCGATCAAGTTCTCTCTTAGTGATGCCTAACTGAAAAAGGGTAAGCGTTATGCAACAAGATGCTGCTTCCACTCAGCCGACTGAACAGGCTGCTGCTGCAACCTCGGTGGCTGATCCGGCCCTCGCAGCTGGCGCCGCCCCGACAACCACTGAACCGGCAGGTGCAATGGCGGGTGGTGTCACCATGGACACCGATGCTGAAGCGCTGTCCAAGATGGGTTTCTCCCACCTGTGGGAGGAAATGACTGCACATCCGGCCGACTTCGCCATGTCGTGGTTGGTGCTCGTGATTCTGGTGCTGATGTCAGTAGGTTCGTGGTACTACACTGTCGTCAACATTCTGAAGAACGCGGTCATCCGGAAACGAGCTTCGCATGTCGTGCGTACCTTCTGGGAAACGCCCAACGCGCAAGACGCGATCCGCTTCATGGAAGACCAGTCGCCGAACGAGCCGTTCTCGAAGATCGCCTTGGACTGTGCGACAGCAGCAGCGCACCATCAGAAGAACGAAGGTTCGCGTTTGGTCGAAACCCTGAATCGTTCAGAGTTCATCGATCGCGCGCTGCGTCAGGCGGTCACACGTGAGTCCGCGAAGCTCGAAAGCGGCATGACCTGGTTGGCGACCACCGGATCGACCGCTCCCTTCGTCGGTCTGCTCGGTACGGTGTGGGGCATCTACGGCGCATTGATCAAGCTTGGCGCCTCAGGTCAGGCATCGATCGATGCGGTTGCAGGGCCCGTCGGTGAAGCCTTGATCATGACGGCTCTGGGTTTGCTGGTCGCCATTCCGGCGGTGTTGGCCTACAACTTCTTCACCCGCATGAATCGCAGTACCAACGCAAACTTCGATACGTTTGCGCATGACCTGCATGACTTCTTTGCGACAGGTGCTCGTGTTGGCGATGCCGGCGGCAAGCGCTAAGCGACCAGTGACGGTTACGGAGTAGACCGATATGGCATTCAGCACCGGCAACGGTGGTGGTGGTCCGATGGCAGAAATCAACGTCACGCCCCTCGTGGACGTGATGTTGGTTCTTCTGATCATCTTTATGATCACGGCCCCCTTGATGTCGCACAAGATCGTGGTGAAGTTGCCGACGGCGACTTTGGAAACCCAGCCGGATGATCGGACCGTCCAGCCGATCACGCTTGCGATCAAGGAAAGCGGTGAAATTTTCTGGAACGATCAACCTGTTCCCAAGGCTCTGCTGGAAACCCAGCTGGCCGTTGAAGCCCAGAAAAAGCCGCAGCCACGCGTCGACATTCGTGCAGACAGCACAACGCGTTATCGCGTGATCTCGGAAGTGGTAACCATCGCCAAAAACGTCGGCATTGCCAAGGTGGGCTTTGTGTCCACTCCGGATCGCTGAGCAAGGAACACTGCCATGGCATTCAGTAGTAACTCCACCGGCGGGGCAATGGCCGACATCAACGTGACGCCGCTGGTCGACGTGATGTTGGTGTTGTTGATCATTTTCATGGTCACGGCACCGAATTTGTCCTACGAAATCCAAATTGATCTGCCACAGCCGTCACCACCACCGGACGAACCGCCGCCCGACCCACCGGCACCAATTCGCTTGCGCATTGATGCGTCGGGTTCTCTGTTTTGGGACAACGCGCCGCTACCAAACGCAGCGTTGACGCCTTCATTGATGGTCGAATCCAGCCGCGACCCACAGCCGCTGCTGGAAATCGAAGCCAGTCAAGATGTGCAATATCAGGTCGTCGCCGATGTGTTGGCCAAGGCAAAAAACGCGCAGATGAAGAAGATCGGTTTCGTCGAAACACTCTAAACATCGCCAAAACAAACAAGCAAAAGGCCACCCATGCGGTGGCCTTTTGTTCTAATAAGCCGGAATAAGCCGACCGCAGCGCTGCCTCAGTTGGGTAACTCTCCCGTCAATCGCAAATAGGTGCGTACGGTAGTCTTCAGTCCGGCGTACAAGGCCTCACCGATCAGCGCATGGCCAATCGAAACCTCCAGCACGCCGGGCACCGAGGCAAGAAAGTGCGACAGGTTCGCCTGACTCAAATCGTGACCCGCATTCACACCTAGGCCGAACACACTTGCCGCAACAGCGGTAGCACGGCAAGCGGCCTCCGCACGTTCTGCATTCACACGTTGAAATGACTCGGCAAAAGGCCCGGTATAGATTTCAATGCGATCCAATCCAAGCTCAGCAGCCATCGCAAAGTCGACGCTCCCGGCATCGACAAACGCACTCACGCGGGAACCGATCGCGTGGCAGCGCGCAATGACGGGCGCCAGCACAGAAACTTCCCGCGCCAAATCGAAGCCATGATCTGAGGTCACCTGATGATCCGAATCCGGGACAACCGTCACTTGATGCGGACGAACCGCCTCAACCAAGGCCAGAAAACCGGGATAACCGTCACGCGCCTCGGCAAATGGATTGCCTTCGATGTTGAATTCAATCCCTTCAGGCAGCCACGCGGCAATCTCATAAACGTCGCTCGGACGAATATGACGGCAATCCGGTCGGGGATGAACAGTGATCCCACGCGCGCCCGCGTCGACAACGCAGCGCGCCGCGTCAAGTACCGACGGCTGCGCGCCACCTCGTGAATTTCGCAACACCGCAATTTTGTTCAGATTGACACTCAATCTTGTCGCCACGAACGAACTCCTTCACGCCACGTGATACCGAATCCGGGCAAGGCACATTTTGCACGCAGTCGCGGTCCGCCCGTTAGGCAATTCCATCGCGTCTGCTATCACCAGTTTGGTGCGGCAAATCTCGCGTTGCACCTTTCTGGACCGCGGGATCGGGAATACGATCCAGCAAGACGGGCGTCACAGGCCGACCAGCGGTTGGCACGAAGGTTGCTGAAAGCCACACGCTTTCCCATCCAGCCCCCGGAGAAACTCCCATGTCATTTGAAGCAGTTCAAAAGTTGGCCAAAGACAACGAAGTCGAGTGGATCGATCTGCGATTTACCGATATGCGCGGTGTTCAACACCACGTGACCTTTCCTGCTCGCGTGCTCGAACCCGGCCTGTTCGAAGAAGGCAAGATGTTCGATGGATCTTCCATCTCGGGATGGAAGGGCATCAATGAATCCGATATGGTCCTGATGCCGGACGCAGGCACCGCCTTCATTGATCCATTCACCGCTGATCCCACCTTGGTGCTGATCTGCGACGTCCTCGATCCGAACACCATGCAAGGCTATTCGCGCGATCCGCGCGGCGTCGCCAAGCGCGCCGAAGCCTACCTGAAGTCGACCGGTCTGGCCGACACCGCCTTTTTTGGCCCCGAACCCGAGTTCTTCATCTTTGACTCGGTGCGCTTCAAAAACGACATGTCGGGCGCAATGTTCGAGGTCGACAGCGAAGAAGCACCGTGGAACAGCGGCCGAAAATACGATGGAGCCAATTCGGGCCACCGTCCAGCCGTGAAGGGTGGCTATTTCCCGGTCGCACCAGTGGACTCCCTGAACGACCTGCGCGCAGAAATGTGCCGGTTGCTGGAACAAGTGGGTATCGAGGTGGAAGTCCATCACCACGAAGTCGCTGGACCAGGTCAGTGCGAGATCGGCGCCAAATTCAACACGCTGGTGAAAAAGGCGGACGAGTTGACGATGTTGAAATACATCGTCAAAAACGTTGCCCATCGCAACGGCAAAACCGCCACCTTCATGCCCAAGCCAATCGTCGGCGACAACGGTTCGGGTATGCACGTGCACCAGTCGCTCGCCAAAGCCGGCGTCAACTTGTTCTCGGGTGATGGCTACGGCGGGTTGTCGCAAATTGCGCTGTGGTACATCGGCGGTGTCTTCAAACATGCTCGTGCGATCAACGCATTCGCCAACTCGACCACGAACAGTTACAAACGCTTGGTTCCGGGTTACGAAGCACCTGTCATGCTGGCCTACTCGGCGCGAAATCGCTCAGCGAGCTGCCGCATTCCGTTCGTCACCAATCCCAAAGCGCGGCGCATCGAAATGCGCTTCCCGGACCCGATGAACTCCGGCTACCTCACATTCGCAGCGCTGATGATGGCCGGGCTCGACGGCATCCTGAACAAGATCGACCCCGGCGCGCCCAGCGACAAGGACTTGTACGACCTGCCACCCGAAGAAGAGAAGGGCATCCCCACCGTGTGCCACAGCCTGGATCAGGCACTGGATGCACTGGATGGCGACCGCGACTTCCTGAAGGCAGGCGGCGTGTTCTGCGATGACTTCATCGACGGCTACATTGCACTCAAGATGCAAGAAGTGACGAAATTCCGCGCGGCGACCCACCCGCTGGAATATCAGCTGTACTACAGCCTGTAAGGCGTCGCACGACGCCTCGGGCCGAAACTGCGGCCGGTGCAAACAACGGGGGCGTTGTCAGTGGGTCAGGCGAATAGCCGGAGCACGGAGTCTGAGCAATCAGGCTCCGTTTCTCTTTGTGCGCCCTCCATGCGACTAACAGCACCCCTCAATCGTCTCTGCTCCAGTCGCAACGAAGGAGCAGCCATGTACTGCAAAGCCACCGCAACAACTGTTCTCATCGCCCTTTCCATTGCCGCAGCAGCGGCGAGCGGGCCGGCAACTCAACTTGGGCCTGCAGCAGCAGATGCCGCAGCAGCAGGCAACTCGCCGGAAGAAGTCGCCAATGACTACCGCGCCTACAGAACGCATCTTGCTCGCCAATCGCAGGATGCGACCACAGCGCAACTGGCCGACCTGGACCGCGCATCTGCCCTGATCGACGGAATTACTGACTGGGGTCAGTTACGCGGCGGTCGGGCCAAGCAATTCGTCAAAGCGCATGGTCGCGTCCTGCACAGTGCTAGTACGTACAAAATTGCAGATGCCTGGGCAACCTGTGAGCTGAAGACAACTGCGGGAAGTCGCGTCGAAACCGTCACCTGTAAGCGACGGACGCAAGATGAACCCGGAACCAGCGAACAGATGCGACGACTCAACCAGGGCTCGCAACAAACCGGCTAGCCGAGTCGGCATCGGCTACAACACCGGATCGGGCTTCTGGGCCCAAGCGTGATACCGAGCACCCCATGCGTGTGACGGCTGGCTTGGTGGTCAGTGTCAGCGCCAGTTGAGGCTGCCCAGGTTACAGGTGCTGAACGAGGCCAAGCCCCGGGCAGCTCCTACTTCCGCTTTCGACGATGCATAAATCGGCTGACGCAGCCATTGGGCGGGCAGGAGCTACTCGCCGGCACGTGCCGACAGCGACGCCCAGATTCGACCTTTGCGCTGCTCGGAAGTAGTGACGTCGAGGACCGCCTGTTCGCCCAAGCGATCTCGGAGTTGCTGCAAATAAAGACTACGCGGGGTCACTGGCCGTCCGGGCGATTCGATCATTCCCGCAGGTTCTTCGGGTGGGAATTTCCCGGGCATCACCGTGCCAACCTGACCCACACTCCAGTTCATTGCGAACGGCGGCGCCTGGACGACATACACGTCGTGCTCAGTGTTCCAGAACATCTGCTGGGCGCCGGCCCAGCCATGGCCAGAACCGCTCCATCGTCTCTGCTGCGCACGCAGCATGAAGCCCCGGGTGTTGTCGTAGAGGACTCCCGTGGACCAGCGATGGTGCGGGCCACTGTCGTTGCTGTCGCCCTCGGCGACACAGTCCAGGAAAACGTTAGGACCGGGCACCTGTGCGCCGATCACGAATGTGTGCCGACCACCCCCGTTGTAACAACGTTGGGTCAGGTTGAAGGCGGAGTTGCCTTCGTACAAATACACGTAGCGGCGGGCGCCCTCGGTCTCACCAAAGCGTGGGTCGATGTATGCGACATCTTCGAAGGTGTTGAGGTGTGCGCCGTTGCGTGTCGCAAAGCCGTGCGAAACGAAGCGCACAGTGACATTCCGAATCCAGGAGTCGCGGACCCCACCGAAATGGATCGCAGTGAACGGACCGATGTCCGGGGTGCCATTGGCGGTGCCGGTGTTGGGATCCCCTTCAAGTCGCAAGTCCTCGATTCCCACTTGCACGGCGCGATCGACGTCGGTGCGATACACGCTGCCTCCGCCGAAGCGGGCCTCGATGCTGTCGACGACGGGCGCATCGAGGGTCAGCGTGTCGTCTTCAACCGCCGTGACGACACGTTCGTAATGCAGTTGGTAGTCCTTGATCCGCCAGTTATAGCGCGCGGTATCAATGCCCTCGGCGCCCAGCCACGCGGCGTTGGCTTCCCGGACGATGGCGACGGTATCGCCGACGCTGTAGCCCGCCGCAGACTCCACTTCGATGCGCATCGCACCAACCGGGACGAAGGGGGTCGAGATTGCCGTCCGGCGCGGATCCCGGGCCGGACGCGGAACGCGAGATTCCTCGTTGCCAACATCAATGATGTTCCCCCGGCGATCGCTGACGGTGGAGCGAAGGACCGTTCCCTCCGAACCCCGACCTTCACCGCGCAGTACGACGCCGCCGATGGGGAAAGTGAGCGTTTTGCCCAGTGCGTATCGGCCGCGCTGGAGCAGGACCGCTCCGCGCAGGCCGCGGTGGTCGGGGCTCATTCCGGCAACCTCATCGATGGCTGCCTGGATGCGCCGGTGGTCGTCCCTTCCGCTCACCGGCGCGAGAACCACGCGCACGGGAATGCTCTCGCGCATGGGCAAGGCCACACCCCCGCCCATATAGCCGGCGCGCGAAAAGTCCGGCACGATGTTGCGTGAACTGGGCGCGCCGCGCTCGCGGTAGAGCCCATAAACCAAAGGGCCGAGTTCGCTATGCAAGGCGACGAGTGGTGCGTGGACGTTCCGGTCGACGGGATGCAAAAACGGCCCGGCTAGATTGCTTGTGCCCGACAGCGAAGCCTTGCCGCCAGGCTCGGTTGAAGTGTCACTGATCGAAGACAGATCGCCGTTTTCGGAGCCCATCAGCGCGCCGAGCAAGAACATTCCAAATAGTCGAGCTGGGATTGGGAGGTGCATGAAATGACGTTCCGGTCCCAAAAGGGCTTGCCCAAAGGAATGTCGATCTTCGCGTAGCCCGTCCGATGCGGGCAAGCTAGACCGTCACCGCCGCAAAGAGATGCTCGCGTTCATGTCAAAAAATCCCCCAAGGTCGGATCGACTTTGGGGGACTGATCATCAACACCAGCGGCCTAGCGTTTCAACACCCTAACCTAACGGCTGGTGACGCATCAGGCTCCTTCATTATTCGCTCCCCTGCCGTGCGACATTCGGTCGCATTCCCGCCGCGTCACGGCGGGCGGAAAATTAGCCCTTGCTAAAGATGAAGGGCGTTTTGACCATGCTGAATCGAATCCATCCTCTGGCCGCTGCCGTGGCCATCGTTGTCAGTTCCCCAGCGTGGGCAGATGTCTCCATGCAAAAGCTCGACGAAATCACCGTCGAAGCCATCCGCGAAGCCGAGTTGCCGAATGCCAACAAGGTCGACGCCGACGACCTCAAAGCCAAAGGTGCCGCCACCAGCGACGTGGTCAGCTTGCTGCTGGACCTTCCAGGCATGAGTGCGTATAGCGCAGGTGGCGTATCCAGCCTGCCAGCCATACATGGCATGGCGGATGATCGCGTTCGCATCAAGCTGGACGGCATGGACCTGATTGCGTCTTGCCCCAACCACATGAATCCCGCGCTGTCCTATTCGGCGCCGAGCCAAATTGGCAGTGCCAAAGTGTATGCAGGCATCACCCCGGTCAGTGTCGGCGGCGACAGCATTGGGGGCAGCATCGTCGTGGATACGTTGGCACCGCGTTTTGCAGCGGATGGTCAGGGAACCCTCACCACCGGCGAGATTGGCGCCTACTACCGCAGCAACGGCAATGCCAATGGCGTCAACGTAACGCTTAGCGCGATCACAGAACGCTTCAACCTGACGTACACCGGCTCCACCGCAGAATCAGATAACTACACCGCCGGTGGCGACTTCCGTACCTATACGGCGTCGGGTGTGCAGGGACACGACATTCCCCTCGATGAAGTCGCCTCCAGCGCATACAAGACCCGCAACCATCAGCTTGCCCTGGCCTACCGCTTCGACAACCATCTGCTGGAAGCGAAGGTCGGCTATCAGGACATGCCCTACCAGTACTACCCGAACCAGCGCATGGACCTGCTGGACAACGAAGCAACACGCTTCAATGTCCGCTATCAGGGACAATTCGACAGTCTCGTTCTCGACGTGCGCGCCTACCATGAGGATGTCGATCACTTCATGGATTTCGGCCCGGACAAGCGCTACTGGTACGGCAGCGCCTCGGGCGGTCCGACTGTTCCGTATGGTTCGCCCTGCAGTCCGGTTTCGCCAACCTGCGCCACAGGTATGCCGATGTACACCGAGAGCAGCACCGACGGTGCCAGCCTGAAAGCCGATTGGATGTTGAGCGACAGCGACTTGCTACGCCTCGGTGCCGAGATGCAGGCCTACACGATTGATGACTGGTGGCCACCATCAGGCGCGATGATGTGGCCGGAGGTGTTCTGGAACGTCAACAACGGCCAGCGTGATCGCGCCGCGGTGTTTGGCGAGTGGGAAAGCAAGCCCAGCGAGGCATGGACAACCTTGTTCGGACTGCGTTTTGAGCGCGTGTCGATGAACGCCGACGAGGTGCGTGGATACGACGTCGTCGCCG
Source organism: Lysobacterales bacterium (assembly GCA_016718605.1). Lineage (GTDB taxonomy): Bacteria > Pseudomonadota > Gammaproteobacteria > Xanthomonadales > Xanthomonadaceae > Aquimonas. Next base: position 1,689,938 of record JADKCY010000002.1, read on the forward strand.
CCCCGCCCGGTTCCTTCATGATGACCAATGCCGACGCGACGGCATTCAATGCCGCCGAGCGAGCCCGTGGCGACAACAACCTCGATGCCACAGCACTGGCGCGCTATCACGGCTCGGACGCACTCGATGTCGAGTTCGGACTGGCGCGCAAAGTGCGCTCGCCCAACGTGTATGAGCGCTACAGTTGGTCAAAGTGGGAAATGGCTGCGGTCATGAACAATTTCGTTGGCGATGGCAACGGCTACGTCGGCAATCTGAACTTGGAACCTGAAGTCGCCTACACCGCCTCAGCCACACTGGACTGGCATGCAGCGGATCGCGCTTGGGAGCTGAAAGCTACGCCGTACATCACGCGCGTCAGCGACTTCATCGACGCGACGCGTCTAACCAACAACGCAAATCGTTTCAACGTCCTGCGCTACATCAATCAGGACGCTCGCCTGTACGGTCTGGATCTTTCCGGCAAGCTGGAACTGGGCGAAACCGCCTTTGGAAAATTAGCGATCAAGACGGTGGTCACGCATACCGACGGTACCAATCTCGACACCGATGACGCCCTATACAACATCATGCCCTTGAACGGCCGCATCGGTCTGAGCCAACAAATTGGCCGCTGGGACAACCTGATCGAATGGGTCGGCGTCACCGCCAAGGACGACATCTCGGATGCGCGCAACGAAATCAAGACCAAGGGTTACGGTTTGGTCAATCTTCGCGCCAGCTATGTCGCTGAAACCTTCCGTCTGGACGTCGGCATCGACAACATTTTCGACCGCAACTACGACCTGCCACTGGGCGGCGCCTACGTCGCACAGGGCACCACGATGTCGATCAATGCGATACCGTGGGGCATCGCGGTGCCAGGCATGGGTCGCTCGCTCTATGCCGGGGTGAACATCAGCTTCTGATCGCACCTAGAACTGGCTGTAGCCAACACAAACCCGCGCTGTGCCGTCGAGGCAGAGCGCGGGTTTTGTTTTGCGAAAAGCGAAATCTCCGGAGTCGTCCTCGGAACGCGCTCTATACTACCCCCTAGTATCCGATACACTGCCGCCATGCCACACAGTCCCGCCGAACTAAAACGTGTCCTGACCCGCGTGCGACGCATTCGCGGCCAAACCGAAGCGCTGGAGCGCTCCCTGGAACAGCAAGCCGCTTGTGGCTCGGTTCTGCAGCAAATCGCCGCCATTCGCGGCGCCGTCAACGGCCTGATGGCGCAGGTGCTAGAAAGCCATCTGCGCGAGTCCTTCGGCAACCCGCCGCAGAAAGCGCAAGCCACCCAACACGCATCGCCACAGCAGGCGCTGGACGAAGTCGTCAGCCTGTTGCGGTCCTACATGACCTGAGGGAAGTTCAAATGAAAAGCCGTGCCGCCGTCGCCTTTGCTTCCGGGCAACCATTGCAGATCGTCGAGATCGATGTGGCACCACCCCAAAAGGGCGAAGTGCTGATCCGTATCACGCACACGGGCGTCTGCCACACCGACGCGTTCACCTTGTCGGGCGATGACCCTGAAGGCCTGTTCCCCGTGGTGCTGGGCCACGAAGGCGCGGGCATCGTCGTCGAAGTGGGCGAGGGCGTCACCAGTGTCAAACCGGGCGATCACGTCATTCCGCTGTACACCGCCGAATGCGGCGAATGCCTGTTCTGCAAGAGCGGCAAGACCAATCTGTGCGTCGCTGTGCGCGCCACCCAAGGCAAGGGCGTGATGCCCGACGGCACCACGCGTTTCTCCTACAACGGACAGCCGCTGTATCACTACATGGGCTGCTCGACCTTCAGCGAATACACCGTGGTGGCCGAAGTTTCGCTCGCCAAAATCAACCCCGAAGCCAACCCCGAACAGGTTTGCTTGCTGGGCTGTGGTGTGACCACTGGAATCGGTGCCGTCCACAACACCGCGAAAGTGCAGCCGGGCGACTCCGTTGCCGTATTTGGCCTCGGCGGCATTGGCTTGGCAGTGATTCAGGGCGCGCGTCAGGCCAAGGCCGGTCGCATCATCGCCGTCGATACCAATCCATCGAAGTTCGCGCTGGCCCGGCAATTTGGTGCCACCGACTGCGTCAACCCGAAGGACCACGACAAGCTAATCCAGCACGTCATCGTCGAAATGACCGGCTGGGGCGTGGATCACTCGTTCGAGTGCATCGGCAACGTCAACGTGATGCGTGCCGCACTCGAATGCGCGCATCGCGGCTGGGGCCAGAGCGTGATCATCGGAGTCGCGGGTGCAGGGCAGGAGATCAGCACACGCCCATTCCAACTGGTGACCGGACGCAAGTGGATGGGCACCGCGTTTGGTGGCGTCAAAGGCCGCTCGCAACTGCCTGGAATGGTCGAAGACGCCATGAAGGGCGACATCGAACTCGCCCCCTTCGTTACCCACACCATGCCGCTCGACCAGATCAATGACGCGTTTGATCTGATGCACGAAGGCAAGTCGATCCGCTCGGTCGTGCACTACTGAGGAGGCAAGCATGGAACGCATCGAACACCGTGCCTGCTTCGGCGGTTGGCAGGACGTCTATCGGCATCGGTCGAACGTGCTGGGCTGCGACATGAATGTCGCGGTCTATCTGCCGCCGCAGGCGGAAGCCACGACGCTGCCGGTGCTCTACTGGCTGTCCGGTCTGACCTGCACCGAGCAGAATTTCATCACCAAGGCGGGCGCGCAGCGCTATGCCGCCGAGCATGGCGTGATCCTTGTCGCGCCGGATACCAGCCCGCGTGGCGAATACGTCGCCAATGATCCGGCCTACGACCTTGGGCAGGGCGCAGGCTTCTACCTCAACGCCACGCAGCAGCCCTGGGCGACGCACTACCGGATGCATGACTACATCGTCGAGGAATTGCCGAAGCTGATCGAAGCGCATTTCCCGGCCAGCGCGGCGCGCGCGATCAGTGGACATTCAATGGGTGGTCATGGCGCGCTGACCATTGCGCTGCGCAATCCGGGCCGCTACTGCAGCGTGTCGGCCTTCTCACCCATCGTCGCTCCGAGTGAGCTGCCCTGGGGACAGAAGGCCTTCGCGCACTACCTTGGCGAAGACCGCGAAGCCTGGCGCGCCTACGACACCTGCGAACTCATCGCGCAAGCCTCCGAACGCCTGCCGCTACTGATCGACCAAGGCGATGCCGACGAATTCCTCGCCAGCCAACTGCAGCCGCAACGCTTGCAGGCGGCCTGTGACGCGGTGGCGCATCCGCTGCAACTCCGCCTGCAACCCGGCTACGACCACAGCTACTACTTCATCGCCAGTTTCATCGGTGAGCATCTGGCGTGGCACGCACACCACCTGCGCGCTGGATGACGCCACGCGGTGATCCGCCGACATCGCCACGGGGAAACTACTCGAAGCCGTTCTTGAAGATGTCCGGCACCAACTGCGCTTCTACCGCGCCGATATCGGCATGGACTGGGCTCGTCGGCTCCAGATTGGTGTTGTAGCTTCGACCGTAAAAGTCTCGATCAAATGTCGTCGGTGTGCGGCAGGCGTCGCGCAAAGCCAATGTCGTCGGAGCATAGTCGCTGTCCAGTGCAAACGCCGCGGGAGCGTGCACCTGGTAGACACCGCTAACCGGATCGACCACGACGCTGTGCGAAGCGAAGTCCGCCGTGCTCTGAAAAAAGCCACACCATTCGCGCGTGAAGTTGGTGGACGGTGCCACCTCGCCCACGTTCTGCGGCGCACTCGCCGCCGTGGAAGCGAAAATGCTGGCGCGCGCCCATGCGGTGCCCGTCAACTCACCGAACGGTGCCCAACCCAGTCGAAAGAACATGTCGAGTGGCGAGCGCATGATGATGGTGCTGTTTCGAACATCGACGATGGCGTCGAAGCGTGCGCCGAACAAGGCGGAGGTTGAGGGCAAAGACGCACGCGCAACCACTTCGTTGTTGTCGAGAATCGAGGCCATCAAAATCAGGTTGCCACCGTCATCGGCACTGATCAGATTGGTCCGCGCGCGGTTGTCGTCCACCATGGCGCGCCGCAGTTGCAGCAGGCTTTCACCATTGGCGATCAGCAGTTGCCCGTCGTCTGTCGCTGGGCCTACGCCATCGACCTGATTGCTGTAAAACCGGACGCAGGGCGTTGCCGAAAAAAAGCTGCATTGCACGCTGTCGCCGGAGGGCTCAACAATCAACTCAAGACGGTCGCCAGTGCGCAACCCCAATGTGCCACCGCCCACCTGATCCGACACATACAGATTGCGCAACCGAAAACGGTTGCTGCCCGCAGGCGCCGCATTGTTGGGATCGCTTAGCGAGCGACTGCCGAGCAGACACAGACCCGGGCTGTTGTCGGCGACATTGGCGGTAATCGCTACCAAACCGTTGCTGTCGGTTGCTGCGCCTAGGTGTCGGAAGCCGTCACCCTGAACTGGAAGAACTGTGTCCAGCGTACCGAACCCGCCCGAACAACCAACCCCAGACGACAGCGCCACACGCTGGTTGCCAATGATCCACGCCACTTTGCCAGTCAACGGACGCGGCTGAAATCCGCCACCGCCTTCCAAGGAGCCAAGACAATAGAAGGCCGCACCTTCGTTGCCTTGGTTGTAGCCGATCATGCCGTCGGAAAACACGATGCTGCCATGTCGCTCCGTAGCAAGCGTTGAGGTATTCGCACCGCCACAGTAAATGCCGCCACCACGATCCGTTGCCACATTGCTGCGGATCTCCGCACCCTCTGCGATGTAGAAATCCGCCCGTTCCAGCGGAACTGCATTGCTGTAGATGCTTGAACCCGACAAAGCCACCCCGCCGCCATTAATCGCCGCGTTGTTGCGAATGGTGGTGCCCAAGCCGATCAACACAGAAGCACCACCACGCACAATCAGGCCACCGCCAGAGGCGGCAAACTCGTTGTCGAGAACCACATCGGTGGCATCACCACCCGTCAACACGATGCGTCGAATCTGAAAGGTGCCGACACGACCATACAGGCTCAGATCCAGCACCGAACGCTCCAAACCTCCCGCACCATTGACCACCGCGCGATCCGCATCCGAACTCGTGCTGCCGGTCGGTGCACCGGCGGTGCAACTGTCATAGCCGCCCTCCAAAAACACGGCCGTCTGACTCACGGTCGGCGTGTAAACCAAACCGTCGGGCACCGCGTACACACCCTTGTTGATCCGCAGCGTATGTGTCCCCGTCTGCGTGCGGATTGCATTCAAGGCAGCGCCGATATCCGCGTGGGTACAACCCGCGCCAGTACCGACACGCAGATCAAGCGCAGCCACCGGCGTGTTGCCGAACACCAGCAAACCAACAGCCGCAAGTACAAAGAAGCACAGGCGCATGACGACGACCTCCAAAGAAGGATCGAGTCTGCATTGCGCACGCTGCGCGAGCCATGAACTCGATGCTGACCTACACAAGCGCAAACTGGCGATGCTGGGGGACAGCGCACAACATCGCTCGATCGCGGAGGCGACGCTGACGCAACAACGTGTCTCGATGCACCGGATATTTCGGACTCTAAACGCGGTCAAGCGTGCGGGATGCTCCTGCGTCCAACCCCACTACAATCTCAGCTTCCGCCAACCTATTCACGAGTGCAAGCACCTCGTCTCCGTGGCGATCAACAACGCCAGTGCTTTGCCAGCCAAGGCAATGGTAGAAGCCGTACAAAACGGTCGTAAGGGTTTGCAGAGCAGCCGAGGAACAACGTCTATTGGCCAAAACTACAGAGTGATGAGACGACACGACCTAGAAGCTCGCGACCGATGCCCTGGCCCTCCTACTCCGGGAGGACCGCCAAGACGAGAACTTCACTCGTAGTAGCGTCACCGAAGCAATAGCCAGCCATGCGCGTGCCCGCCACACACACAGACGGGCACTTTCCCGGCCTCACTGTCTTTGGCACACGATTCCACGGTGATGCCGATCTCGGCGAGAACCAGCGGTGAAACCGCGTTCTCGCGCGTGAGTCCGCGATCATGAATGCCCTCGTCGGCATCCAGCGGTCTGGCTGTTCGGTACTCAATCCGCACGAAACTCTCCGAGCGCGCCTTCCGATTCCTGACGAAAGATCAGACGGCACGGCGCCGACGCATGACAGTGCACGATCAATCGTCGATGAATGCCCACGTGCCAGCGCCATCGAATCGGCGGACACGAACGGCCGCGATGAGCTTTGGATCGAAATTCCCAAGGTGAACACCGTGCTTGCAGCCAGGCGTCGGCTGCAATGGCTCCCAGTGCGTGACACAGCCACACGTCCTGCAACGGATCGTGCGCAGCGTTCTGTCTCCCTGGATGTACTCCGCCGTTGACTCAGGATGCCCTTGGATCTCGACGGTGCCGAATTCGAAGTACACCCACGGTCCACCCGTCCGACGGCACAGGGAGCAGTTGCAGGCGGTCGCTACCTCCGGCGTAGAAGGCAACGTCAACCGAACTGCACCGCAATGGCAGGCGCCTTCATGCATGGTGTTCTCTCTAACGGTTAGGGCATTGACCTGATCGCGCTTCGACCTCGCCCACAACGTCACTGGCGAGCGTAGGGTTCTACCCCGAAACCACGCACGCATGAGCAGAAGGTTTTACTCAGAAGGTTTTACTTGGGTGTGTCGCGCTGCGCTTGCCAATGCGCGTGGCTGGCCTCATCGCAAGTTTTCCAAGGCGTCCGCTGCTGCAGCTTTGAGCCATTGATCGGCTTCAGGGTGCGCGAGCAGCCAGTTGGCCAACTGCTCGCAACGCTCGGGGTTCTTGGCTCCCAAGTTAAGGATGGCAGAGGTTGCGCACGAGAGCTCGTCCTCGAATTCCTCAATCAACCTCACCAGGACTTCTTCGCTCAGGCTCTCCCATTCTGGCTCCTCCGGATGCAGCATCTGGATTCGCTTCCACAGAGGAATGCCTTCGTCCAGGGTCAGGGTCTTGTATTCCATGGCGAGTAGAGAAGCTGGGAGCTGGCCTGTGCTGTTTAACGAATGAAGGGACCTTTCCCACCGCGCATCGGCTGCAGCGCTCGTTAGCTTGGTCAGGTGGTTGCGCGTGGCGATGGGAAGCGTTGCCTCACCACATTTCCGGACGTGGCCTGGGGATTGTGTGCGTTGGGGTGGGTCTTGCCAAGAAGGTGCGCCCAGAGCTCAGGTCAAGCGTTGATGCATGACCCACTTCACGACCATGGTGCGGATCGTGTGAGCGAGCCGAATCCGGAGTCACGGGTAGCAGATTGCTACGATGCTAGACCTGACCCCGCGCTCCGTGACCCCGCGCTCCGTGGTAAGCGGCCGTCGGCCGACTGTGATCGGTTCACAAATGACTTCTCCCCGCAGGCCCGCTTGACCACATAGTTAGCCGTCCTGACACACGATGATGACTGCTGCGGCCGGAACCTGTTTCATGCCCCACTCGTTGCTACTAGGGCAAAGGTAGCCTTCAACGTCGCTCGACAACACGCGAAACCCGTCAGGACATAGCTCGCTTGCCCGGTGCAGCGCGGCTGCTCGCACGCCACCAGAAAAATTGGTAGGTCCCTCGTACTCGACGCGGTACGTCGCTGTGCCAATGAGGTGCTCAACAAAGCCTGGCCCGCTGCAAGAAGACTGGTTCGCTCGAGGACCATACTTCATTGCGCAGCCGCCGATGGCGATAGCGCTAGCGATCGCCGCAGCTAGCGAATTGGTGCGTACTCCCATATGACGGCTAACGTTCGACGGAAGAGGCGGCCGCAAGTGGGCGAAGCCCGCTTGTGGACGTCCCCTTGACGGAGGGGTTAGGCGTCACGCGTTTCACGTAGCACTTGGCAAGCCAAATGGCCGAAAGATGGGCCGGTTCCGGGCAGTCTCGCGGTGACTGGATGCGACGCTGTGGCATTGGTGAATTCTTCAACATTGATGGTTTGCTGACTACCGTACGAAACCATAACCTCAAACTCCCAGAACTCCAGCGAATCGGTAAGCCAGATGCCCGAATGGAGATATCCTTCCTGTTCCTCTATCAAGCAGTACTGCACCAACAAGCCGCCTTGAGGCGACAAAGCATGCGATTCCAGTGGTAAGCGAAGCCATTGAGGCATGGTGGCACCGATTGAAGCTGCTCGTTTGATCTTGGCTCGAGTGTCGGCAGCTTGCTGCTGGACGTTGCGCTGGATTGCCATGACGCCTAACGAATGAAAGGACCTTCCCCACCGCGCACCAAATGTAGCGCTCGGTAGTTCGGCCTGGTGGTCGAGCGTGACGATGGGTGGGGTTTCTTCATCACTCGTTCCGGAGGCGGTCGTGGCGATTGTGTGCGTTGGGGTCGATCTTGCCAAGAATGTGTTTGCTATTCGTGGCGCCGATGACCTTGGCAAAGCGGTTTGGGTGCAAGCTCGGATGCCACGCGCTCCGCTCCCTACGCATGACCAATCCACCGATTATTCATCGGGATCGAATGGCTCGCCATTGATGCTCCGATGCTCGAACCGCCAGCGACGGAACCTGCGCGCGGCCTGAAGGCTGAAGACCATGTCAGATACGGCGTCACAGTAGAGTAGCTCGATCCATTGCCAGCGATCGGCAATCAGGCAACGATCGCGGAAGACGTTGGTCAGTCGCAGTGCAGCGCTCTCGGCCTGAGGCACGTTTTCGGCATTGCTCGCGTCATAGACGAGTTGAATGCCGAGTGCATACGGGTCGGTGATGTCGGCTCGCTCAGTGTCATCTTCGAGGTCGAAGTAGATGCCGACCAGGCTCGCGCTGAACGACTTGCCCACCCTCTCGAACCTGTTATCGACGCCGCTCTTCCGAAGCCAGTCGATGAAGGCGTCAGGAAACTCGCTTCGTGCATAGCGCTGTGCAAGCCAGCGCTGCAGGACGCGTCGCTGTTCGAATGGGTATCTATACGGCCAAGGCTCAAGCTGGAGCAGCGCGGACTTGTCGATGGTCTTCCGGGTGCCAATCAGGTACTCAACCCACTCCTTTGACGGAGACACCTCCATCTCCAAGTGGAGCTTCCCGATCGAATGACCGTTTCGCGACGTCGAAGACGCTTCATCGACCACGGTTCCAATCAACACATCGACTTGAGGCTCGTCAGCAACATCCCGCGCGAGGTCGCAACTGTGGCTGATGACCATCACCCGTTGGTTGTTTCGTTGTGATCCACTCACAAGACCAAGCGCAACAGCATCGGCTGGATTCAGGAGATCTGCCTGTCGCCACACGGTCGGCATGCGTCAGCCAGCCCTAACCCAACACATCTAGATCAGGACCTCCGCGGTCAGTACTTCGACCCCGCAGTCTTGCTGCGAGTCGCTCACGCTGAGCCGCTTCGCGTTGCAGGATGTCAGCGAGCTTGTCCATCGTCTGCGCGACATCTTCGCCCTCTCGCAGAATTTGAAAGAGCGTCGCGCGGCCATTGATGGCCCGGTGCGCGATCCTGCCGACCTGGGTATCGAGCAGGGAAAGCCGCGGCTCTATGGCTCGCGCGATGTCGCGAATGCGCTTGGCATGGCCTTCCGTGACACGGCTTCCCCCTTGCCAGCTGTAGATGGTCGGTCTCGTCACGCCAAACAGCTGAGCCAGCTCGGACACACTCAAGCCTAGAGCGTCTTTGATGGTCTTGAGTTCAACTGACAGGTTGGTTGACTGAGTACCTCGCTCGGCGGACTGTACAGTTTGGAGCGTCGAGCCTGTACCGAAGAACTTGATTTGTTGAGCTGCATCGTCTCCAGCGTGCGCGCCGCATACCACGAACAAGGTTGCTGCTGCTGCTTGGACGAGCCCTGTGCGGCGGGACTCGACTGGCCTCCAGCTTTGTAGAAGCTGCGCGTTGCTCATTTCCACTTCTCCATGGCATACGGTGTGACGAGCGCATTGAAGCTTCTCGAAAGCGCCGCCTTGAGTTTGGCCAACTCCACCTTTGTGGCCTCCGGGCTGTAATCGGTGCGGTTCGAGTTGGAGCTGTCGCAGTCGAGCATGACAGTATCTCCTCGGAAATCGATAAAGCGTTGGTGGAGTTTCAATCGCAACGGCGCAAGATCGGGAGGTGCTGCAAGGCCGTTCGGAACCCGCACGGCTCGCACCAGCAGCGCGCGCGGCCCCTGCTCGAAAAGCGATTCGGTCAAGGTTTGCTGGTGCTCTAGGCCTTCGGCTGCGAGGAATCCCAGACCCACCGCTTGCGGCACCAGATACTGCTCAAGCACGGCTCCCTCATCCGGCTGGATTGCATCGAGCATGCGGATGCCCAGACGGTCGCAATACTCGATGGGACGATGCTCGTGAACGATCTTCAGCGCCTTGAGGAACGTACCGGAGAACTCTTCGAAGTCCGGATAATCCGTCAGCTCAAAAGTCAGAGCACCCGGATCAAGCAGAATGGACGCGGTCTCGGTCTTGTTGCGATACATCAGCCGCCTGATGGTCTTTTCGCCCAGCTGCACACCGTCCGATGCCGTCGACACCTCCAGTGTCCGGACCTCGGATTGGACGTAGTCTGGAAAGCCAGCGTTGCGGAATGCCTCCTGCAAGCCCGCTAGAAGCGGCTCCATCGCGAGCACGGGATTGAAGCGCATCTGCGATAGCGTAAAGCACACAGGTGCCCGACTCAGTCGCGTTCCCATTGTCTTACCCTCTTGTACGTCGGCGACTTTACAACCAACTTTACACTCTGACAATCAAAGCTTCTTTCCCGACGTGATTCGGGCCGAACAACCCGCTCGGTTGCATGTGGCAAAGACGCAACTCGAGGCAGCCCAAGTGTTGGATCGCCTGTCGCGAGTCTACGGATTGATAGTGCGACTGTTGGTCGGGGCGATGAACACCTCCGCACAGGCGGCCTAGACTGAGCAATGGAATTCGCCGTCCTTCCGCTGTGCGAGCCGTCCATTTCATTCTCACCAGTCCCTCTCCGGCGTTGCGGAGTGGGTTGGTTTTGGCCAGTTTCGTCCGGCTGACGAGTCGCGCACATCTAGCGCGAGGTTGGTAATCCCTTACGCTGCCAACGTTCCCCGCGCCACGCCCAATGCCGTGGCGATGGATTTGGCCGCTTCGCGGCCTTCGTAGACGGCGGTGACGACGAGGTCGGCGCCGCGCACCATGTCGCCGCCGGCGAAGACTTTCGGGTTGGCGGTTTGCAGTGGCAGGGCGCCATTTTCACCGACGCGCACGCGGCCATTGCTGTGCAGGGCGACGCCGTGGGTGGCGAGCCAATCCGCAGGGCTGGGTTGGAAGCCGAAGGCGATCAGTACCAGATCGGCGGCGATTTCGCGTTCCGAGCCGGGGATTTCCTCGAACTGACGACGGCCTTTGGCATCGGGTGCGCCGAGGCGGGTTTCCACCACCTGCACCGCGCGCACATGGCCTTCGCCCAGCAGGGCTTTGGGCTGCAGGCGGAACAGGAAGTTGACGCCTTCGTCCCTGGCCTTGGTGGTTTCGCGCTTGGAGCCGGGCATGTCGTCTTCGTCGCGGCGGTAGACACAACTGACGCTGGCCGCGCCCTGACGGATGGCGGTGCGATTGCAGTCCATCGCGGTGTCGCCGCCACCCAGCACCAGTACGTGTTTGCCCCACAACTGCGGCGGCTCGGGGTCGATACCAAGGGCATGTCGGCCATTGGCGATCAGATACGGTAGAGCGGGCTGCACGCCTTGCAGATCGAGGCCCGGCAGTCCGCCGTCCTGGGCCTTGTAGGTGCCCATGCCAAGGAACACGGCATCGAAGTCGCGCAGCAACGCGTCCATGCCGATGTCCTTGCCGACGTCGCAGTTCAGCTCGAAGCGGATGCCCATGCCTTCGAGCACCTCACGTCGTCGTTTGATCACATCCTTGTCGAGCTTGAAGGGTGGAATGCCGAAACTGAGCAGGCCGCCGATTTCGGGATGGCGATCAAACACCACGGCCTGAATGCCTTGCCGGGCCAGTACGTCGGCACAGGCCAGTCCCGCCGGACCCGCGCCGACGACGGCGACACGTTTGCCGCTGGGCTGCACGCGCGACAGGTCGGGACGCCAGCCCTGCGCCAGCGCGGTGTCGGTGATGTAGCGCTCGATGCTGCCAATGGTGACGGCGCCAAAATCGTCGTTGAGCGTGCAGGCGCCTTCGCACAGGCGATCCTGTGGGCAGACACGTCCGCAGACTTCCGGCAAAGGATTGGTCTGATGCGAGAGTTCGGCGGCCTCGAAGATGCGGCCTTGCCGGATCAGGTCCAGCCAGTTCGGGATGTAGTTGTGGACCGGGCACTTCCACTCGCAATAGGGATTGCCGCAGTCGAGGCAACGCGCGGCCTGATCCGCCGCTTCCGCTGCATCGTACTGCGCGTAAATCTCGCGGCCGTCCAGGATGCGGACCTTGACCGGCACTTCGGCCGGCATCGCGCGCGGCGAAGACAGAAAATGCATGGGATTGCGTTTCATGCGGCCCTCCGCAAGGCGTCGACCAGAGAAGAAATACCGGCGGCCTTCGGCTTGACTAGCCAGAAGCGCGGCAGGTAACCACGGAAGTCCTCCAGGATTTCGGCACCCCAGGCACTGCCGGTGAGTTGGACGTGGCGCAGGATCAAGCCGCGCAAGTGTTGCATGTGCGCTTCGAGCCCTTCCAGCGAGATGCGGTTGAGATCGATCAGCTCGTGGTTGTAGCGGTCCACAAAGCCGCGATCCAGATCGAGCACGTAGGCGAAGCCGCCGGTCATGCCCGCACCGAAGTTGAGGCCGGTATTGCCAAGCACGCAGACCACGCCGCCGGTCATGTATTCGCAGCAATGATCGCCCACACCTTCGACGACGGCCGTGGCGCCGGAATTGCGCACCGCAAAGCGCTGTCCTGCCGTACCTGCGGCAAACAGTTCGCCGCCCGTTGCGCCGTAGAGACAGGTGTTGCCCAAAATGGCCGAAGTGCGTGCTTCATAGCGTGCGTCCGCAGGTGGGGCGACGGTGATCAATCCTCCTGCCATGCCCTTGCCGACATAATCGTTGGCTTCGCCGATCAAACGCAGCTCCAGACCCCCGGCGTTGAAGGCCCCGAAGCTTTGCCCAACGCTGCCCTGCAGATAGACACGGACTGGCGTCTTGTCCATCGCGGTATTGCCGTGGGTTTCCGCAATCAGGCCGGACAGTGCGGTGCCGACCGCGCGATGGACGTTGCTGACCGCGAAGTGAAATTCACCGCCGCTGGCCGAACGAATCGCAGGGCCGATCTGATCCAGCAAGCGCTGGTGCAGTGCATTGCTCTCGCGCGTTGGCTTACCCGGACAACAGGCCGCAGCCGGTGGCTCGGGTGCGGGTGCCAGCAGCGCACGCAAATCGATGCGTTGCCGACGCCCGCTCAGGCCCTGCGTTTGTTGCAGCAGGTCCGTGCGGCCAACCAATTCCTTCAGCGTGCGGATGCCGAGCTTGGCCATATAGCCACGCAATTCTTCGACCACGCCAACGAAGTAGGCCATCACCTGCTCGGGCAAACCCTTGAAGTGCTTCTGCCGCAGGACGTGGTGTTGGGTAGCGACGCCGGTGGCGCAGTTGTTGAGATGACAGATACGCAGGTACTTGCAGCCCAGCGCGATCATCGGTGCGGTGCCGAAACCGAAACTGTCGGCGCCCAGCAAGGCGGCCTTCAGCACGTCGAGACCGGTTTTGAGGCCACCGTCGGTTTGCAGGATGATGCGGTCGCGCAGGCCGTTGGCCGACAGCGCCTGATGTGCTTCGCTCAGGCCGAGTTCCCACGGCCCGCCTGCGTACTTGATCGAGGTCAGCGGACTGGCGCCGGTGCCGCCGTCGTAGCCGGAGATGGTGATCAGGTCCGCACCGGCCTTCGCCACACCGGCGGCGATCGTGCCGACACCGGCATGACTGACCAGCTTCACCGAAATCAGCGCACGCGGATTGACCTGCTTCAGATCGTAGATGAGCTGGGCCAGGTCTTCGATGGAGTAGATATCGTGATGCGGTGGCGGACTGATCAGGCCGATGCCGGGCTTGGCATAACGCAGGCGGGCAATCAGCTCGTTGACCTTGTGGCCGGGCAACTGGCCACCTTCGCCGGGCTTGGCCCCTTGCGCCACCTTGATCTGCAGCACATCGGCATTGACGAGGTACTCCGGCGTCACGCCGAAGCGACCCGAGGCGACCTGCTTGATGCGAGACATCTTCTCGGTGCCATAGCGCGCCGGGTCTTCGCCACCTTCACCGGAATTGCTGCGACCGCCAAGTCGATTCATGGCAATCGCCAAGGCTTCATGGGCCTCAGGCGACAGTGCGCCCAAGCTCATGCCGGCCGAGTCAAAGCACTTGACCATGCTGGACGCCGATTCGACTTCGTCCAACGCAATCGCCGTGCAGGCCTCCCAGCGCGGCTCCAGCAGATCGCGCAGCATGGCCGGCTCGCGGTCATTGACCAGATTGGCAAACACCATCCAATCGTCCTGCGACTCGGTCAGCACGGCGGTCTGTAGCGCGCTCACGACGTCCGGGTTGTAGCTGTGGTACTCGCCGCCATGGATGTACTTGAACAGGCCACCCGCTTCGAGCTCGAGTGCGGGATTGAAGGCACGCAGGGCGAGATGCTTTTGATCGGCTTCCAGCGCCGCATAGCAGGGTCCGCCCACACGACTCGGCGTACCCGCAAAGCAACGCTTCACGATGGCCTCGTCCAGCCCGACGATCTCGAACAGCGCCGCGCCGCGATAACTGGCGATGGTGCTGATACCCATCTTCGAAAGGATCTTCAGCAGGCCGACGCGGATACCGCGGCGATAGGCGCGACCGAGCTCGCGATGTTCGGCACTGCGGGCTTCGGGGTCCATGCCACGGGCCAGATCGAAGATGGTCTGGTAGGCCAGATAGGGATAGATGGCTGTGGCGCCATAACCAATCAGACAAGCGAAATGATGCGGATCGCGTGCCGTGGCGGTTTCCACCAGCATGTTGCAATCGGTGCGCAGCCCCTTCGCGACGAGATGTTGATGCACGGCGCCGACCGCCATCAGCGCATGGATGGGCAGATGACCCGGGCGGACATGACGATCACTCAACACGACGAGCAAGCGGCCATCCACGACACCTTGCTCAGCTTCGCGGCACACCCGTTCCAGAGCGGCTTCCAAGCCCTCGGCTTCGGGATAGTTGAGATCGACGATCACCGAGTCGATGCCTTCTTCGCGCATGCCCAGAATCTGCAGGAATTTGCGCTGCGACAGCACCGGCGAATTGACCATCACCTGGCGTGCGTAGGCCGGGTTCAACTCGAACAAGTTGCTCTCGCGGGCAATCTGGGTGTGCAGACTCATCACCAAGCGTTCGCGGTAGGAGTCGATCGGCGGATTGGTGACTTGCGCGAAGGCTTGCCGGAAGGCGTCGTACAGGGAGCGCACGCGGCTCGACAGCAGCGGCAAAGGAGTGTCGTCGCCCATCGACCCGATGGCTTCGGCTTCGGTTTCTGCCAGCACCTTGAGCACGGTGTCGCGCTCTTCGGCAGTGAGGTTGAACATCTTCTGATGACTCAGCAGTTCCTCGTGCGGCATCGGCTCGGCGGCGAGTCGCGGATCAATCAGGTCGGTCTGCAGGTATTTCACGCCTTGCTTCAGCCAGCGCTTGAAGGGCGCACGCGAGGCGTTGATCTCGTCGATGCGCGCGGTATCCAGCAACTCACCCCGATGCAGATCGACCGCCAGCATTTCACCGGGTCCCAAGCGCCCCTTGGCGACGATGTCCTTGGCAGGCCAATCCACCACGCCCGCTTCGGACGCGATCACCAAGCGACGGTCGCTCGACAAGGCCCAACGCGCGGGACGCAAGCCATTGCGGTCCAGTGTGCAGGCGGCGTAGCGCGCATCGGTCAGCACGATGCCTGCCGGACCATCCCACGGGTCCATGTGCAGGGCGAAATACTCGTAAAAAGCGCGCAGATCGGGGTCCAGGCCGTCGACATTTTCCCATGCGGGCGGGACCAGAATCCGCATCGACTGCAAGGGATCGAGGCCACCGACCAACAGCACTTCGAGCATGTTGTCGAGACTCGCCGAGTCGGAGCTGTCGATGGACACCAACGGATCGAGCTCGCGGAAATCGATCAGTGGCGAACGCATGCGCTTGCCGCGCGCACGGGCCCAGAAGCGATTGCCGCGAATGGTGTTGATCTCGCCGTTGTGAGCGAGATAGCGGAACGGCTGGGCCAGCGCCCAGCGCGGCATGGTGTTGGTGGAAAAGCGCTGATGGAAGACCACCACGGAGCTTGCCAGCTTGGGATGCAGCAGGTCTGGGTAGAACTCGCGCAAGCGCTCCGGCATGACCATGCCCTTGTAGCCGATGCTGTGCTCGGCCAGCGTCACCACATGGAAGTCGCGCAACTCGGCCAGGGCCATTTCGGCCCGACGCCGGGCCATGAACAGACCGCGATGAAAGCTGGACGCGTCCTCACCGCGCTCGGCATTCACGAACACCTGTTCGATGCGTGGCAGGCGTTCGCGCGCCAGCGGCCCCGCTGCCAGCGGATTGACTGGCACGACCCGCCAGCCCGCAACGCGCGCATGGCAACGCTCCAGTTGCTGGGCCAGTTCCTCTCGGCAACGAGCCGCATCGGCGTCGTCGTGCGGCAGAAACACCAAGCCAGCCGTGCACAGCGGGGCCAGATGAAACCCGCACTCTTCGGCCAGTGCGCGCAGGAAGGCATCTGGTCGGCGAATCAACACGCCGCAGCCATCGCCGGATTCCCCGTCTGCCGCGACGGCGCCACGATGCGTCATGCGCGCCAACGCATCGAGGCCCGCCTGCACGATCTCGGCCTGCGGCTGGTCATCGAGTTGGGCAATCAAGCCGAAGCCACAGCCATCGTGTTCGAGGTTCGGATCGAACAGCGTGGGTGCGCTGACAGGGCTCATCGTTGGGGCAGTCGGTTGTTCGCTCATACGCTTGCAGGCCTTTCGCGGGGTGTGGCTGGCGCGTTCAATCGCCCTTGCAAGGACGAAGCCCTACCAAATCACGCCTGCTGCGACGCGTCAAACCACTTTGACCTGATGGGCGAAGGCGTCACAAGCGATGCGCGGTCTTCACGTTGGCAGATTCAGTTCACACAGATGCGCCGGATGGCCGTGTGGCAAGCGCCCCAGGCAAGGGAGGCCCAGGCGCTGCTGTAGCGTGTCGAAATAGGCCTCGGCATGGGCCAGTTCGGGATCGATGTCGTTGGCGATCCAGCCCAGCAATGGCAAGCCATCGGCGCGAATGGCACGCGCCGTCAACAGGCCATGGCTGATGCAACCGAGGCGCATGCCAACCACCAGCACCACCGGCAGACCGAGCGCGCGAGCGACATCGGCCTGCATCAGCTCGGCGCTCAGCGGTGCCATCCAGCCACCGACACCTTCAACCACACCATGCGGCGACAAGGTCGACAAATGCGCATACGCGGCAACAATGCCGCGCAGTTCAATCTGCACCTGTTCGAAACGCGCCGCGATCTCCGGCGCAGTGGGCTCGCGTAGGCAATAGGGGTTGACCCAATCGTATTCGGGCCGGGGCTGGCTGGCGGATTGCAAATCCATCGCGTCGGCATTGCGCAGCCCTTGCTTGCGTTGATCGGCACCGCTGGCGACGGGCTTCATGCCGAAGGCCGAGCCATGCCTGCGGCGCAGCGCATGCAGCAGCGCCAGCGATGCATGGGTTTTGCCCACGCCGGTATCCGTCCCAGTCACGAAACAACGCCATCCTGTCACGTGCAACCTCCACACCCTGAGTGCGCCAAGGCGTGCAAGCGTACGCTGGCGTGCTGCGGCTGCGAAGGTCGGCGCTGCTAAACTCGCGATATTGACGCTTGCAGGAAGCTGAGCATGTTTACCGCAACTGCCCTGAGTGGCAGCCCTGAAGAACGCTGGACCAGTCTGGTCGAGCAAGCGCGTGGCCTGCTGCATGGTGAACGGGATCGGATTGCCAACGCGGCCAATCTGAGCGCCTTGGCGTATCACGCGCTGAGCCAGGTCAACTGGCTTGGCTTCTACTTTTTTGATGGCAAGGAACTGGTCGTCGGGCCCTTTCAGGGGCATCCGGCGTGTGTGCGCATTGCGCTGGATCGCGGTGTGTGTGGTGCGGCAGCGCGCACCCGGCAGACGCACGTTGTGCCGGATGTCGAGGCGTTTCCCGGTCACATCCCCTGTGATTCGGCTTCACGCTCCGAGGTCGTCGTGCCGCTGATCAAGGATGGCGCGTTGATCGGCGTGTTCGACATCGATAGTCCTGTGCTGGCGCGTTTTCAGCCCGAGGATGTGGCGGGCCTCGAAGCCCTTGCGGCGGTTTATCTGGAGTCGTTGTGATGAGTCAGGGCAAGTTGTCGAACGTGGGCCCCAAGTCTGCCGCCTGGTTGCGACAGGTCGGTATTCGCACCCAGGACGAGCTGGTCGCGGCGGGCGCGGTCGGAGCCTTCATGAAGGTCAAACGCGCGGGCTTCAAACCCAGTCTCAATCTGCTCTACGCGCTGGAAGGCGCACTGCTCGGCTGTCACTGGCAGCAAGTGCCCGAAGCCCGCCGCGCGCAGATGTGTGCCGAGGTCGAAGAACTCACCGCCTTGCTGCCGAACAAAAAGGGCCGGCCTGGCCCGGTGACCTACAGCGAAGGCGTCTCGCGCCCCACCGACAACGATGCCGCCGACAGCAGCGGCATGGAGATGAGCTTCGGCTTTGATGACGCCGGCGGCGGTGACAGTTCCGGCGGCGGCGACAGCAGCGCGGATTGAGAGCGCCGAGGAGCGAACCAAACGGTCACGCTCCTCACGCCGTTCGATCAGTTCTCGAACCCATCGATGAACACGGGGAAGTCGCCGCTGCAGCGGTCAATTTGCGGCGGCAGGACCAACACGTTGTAGCTCACCCCATTTGCCATGCCGCCCAGATCCGAATAGATGACGTGACGGCCCTCAGCGTCCAAATAGTCGACATCAAACACGCTGCCCGTTGTGCCCAGTCCGGCTAGGCGACTGATCTGGATCTCTGCGCACGGCTGATTGTTCAGCAGAGGATGGTCGAGAAAAATCTGGTTCGTGTCCGAATTTGACGCATCCGCTGTCACGGTGAACGCTTGCGCGCTGCGTACCTGCGCGTAGAGGTTCCAAGACGTGCCTGAAGCACCGTAGACGAACGGGATGCCACCCGCCGTCACCAGATTCCAACGCGTTCCCTGATAACTCAGTACCACGGGGTCCGGTGTTCGCGTCAGTCCAAACGGTGTCGATTGCTGGAACAGCGCAAAGGCATCGGCATTGCCATTGATGATCGACCAATCGATCTGGCTGCCTTCGTCCAGCGTGTTGCTGCCGTTGGCGACATGCTGAAACACGCCCTGCGAGCTGGTCGTTGCATAGGGTGCGAAGACATTGACGGCAAGACGAGAAACGCCATTGGGCAGATTGCTGCCGTTGGCGCTGGAGATGAACCACTGATCGAAGTAGTCCACGTTCAGGGGCGCGCCAATTGACGTGTTGCCGGCATTGAAGTTCTGCGTGGCAAACAGACGCTGGGCGGCATTGTCGTTCCAGCGGCTGACGCCAACAGTGAAACTATTGTGGGTGCCAGCCGTGGTGTCTCGCGCAAGCGCGAAGTCATGGCCGTACTCGGAAGCCCCGATGTCGACCGCGCTGCCAGCCAGTCGGCGCAGGCCATCGCCGTCGACCAACGGAATGCCACCGCCTTGAAACAGGTAGATCAAGCCATCACCTGCGTCGCGCGCGGGCGACCCGGCGCTCAACCTTGGGCGAACATTGCCGTCAAGCTGCGGGTTGGCAATCACATCGTGGGCGCCGGGGGTATACAAACCGGGCGATCGATTGGCCCACAGCAGGTTGTAGTCGTTCAAGGCGGTACCGCCGCCCGATGCCGAATTCTGAAGTCCGTATCGGGTGTGGGCGATCAGATTGTTCTCGATCCAGCCGGCGGTTGTACCATCGGATGGCGGTGTATTGCCGCCCCAACGCAGCAGCGTTAGCCCCGAGCTGTTGACGATGGTGTTGTTGAGGATGCGCGCCTCGATATTGCCGTAGGCCGTGACGAAGGACAGCCCGCCGCGCTGTTGTTCGCCACCGACCAGCATGTTGCCGAACACCCAGGCATCGACGCTCGACGGCGTGGAGGAAAACATGCCCTCGGTCACCTCGATACTGTCACGGGTAAAGTCGCCATTGACCTTGTTGGCATAGATGCGGAACTCGGGC
Source organism: Lysobacterales bacterium (assembly GCA_016718605.1). Lineage (GTDB taxonomy): Bacteria > Pseudomonadota > Gammaproteobacteria > Xanthomonadales > Xanthomonadaceae > Aquimonas. Next base: position 1,710,050 of record JADKCY010000002.1, read on the forward strand.
GCCGAGCCACCACCAGCCATGGCATGAATGCCCCAGCCGTCACCCGCTTGCGAGGCGACAATCTGGTTGTTGGAAATTTCTACCGCAGTGGCGGTAGAAACCCCGTAGACCTCAACGCCAATCGCCGCGTCGAAGAGACTGGGTGCGATGACATTCAACTGGTTTTCGCTGACGCGCGCGGATTGGTTGCCCGAACCTCGCAGGTTGATATCGATCCCCGCGGCAGTACTACCCGTGCTACGGATCTGCATGCGGGACACGTCGAAGCTGACACTTTGCGGCGTGTCTGCATAAAGCGTCACCTTCGCGTTGGTCAGGGTCAAACCCGTCAGTTGGATACTGATCGGGTCTGAAAATGGTCCTGGAAAGCTGCCGCTGATCCCGAAGCCCGACGCAAACGCCGGGCTGATCCATGCACGGTGCGGGCGCAGGGTGATTTGCAGCGGCAGATTGATGTTCTCAGCAATCGGCGTTTCGGTGTCAATCTCGACCACGCCACCCGGTCCCTGGGCATTGATGCAGGCCTGCAGTGTGGTGCTGCAAACGGTCGGTCCTGGCCAAACGGCAACCGATCCCGCCAGTGCAGTACTACTGGCGAACGCGCCCAGAAAAACCAGCATCGTTAATGTCGCGCGTCTCATGTCCTCGGATCTCCCATTCATCGATGCCTGAACAAGCGCAAATCGGCGATGACAGAGGACAAATCTACGCAAAGCGGCCGCAAAACGAGGACTAGGTCGGTCGGACCACCGCGAGTTCGCGAGCGTCCGGACCCCAACTCGGTGCTGCCGCAATCGCCGCGATCACCTGTTCCGGCTCGGCCACCAATTGCCACATCGCCGCGTGCTCGGAGTTCATGAAGCGCTGCTGGATCACTTGCTGCATGAAGGCTTGCAAGGGCGCGTAGAAGTCCCGCGTGTTGAGCAACAGGATCGGATTGAAGTACAGCCCAAGCCGCTTCAAGGTGATTGCCTCGAACAGCTCCTCCAACGTGCCGCAGCCGCCCGGCAAGGCCACCACGGCGTCGGAGTCGGTGAGCAAGCGATGCTTGCGCTCGCGCATGTCCTCCACCAGCTCCAAGCGCGTCAGTCCGGGATGGCCCCACTCCAGATCCGCCATGAAGCGCGGCAGGATGCCGATCACCTCGCCGCCTTCGGATAGCGCCCCGTTCGCCACCGCACCCATCGAACCGGCCGAGCCGCCGCCGTAGACCAAGGTCGCGCCCGCTCGCGCGATGTGCTGACCCACGGCATACGCGGCGGCGTGGTAGGCCGGATCACACTGGCCGCTGGAGGCGGCATAGACACAGATACGCATGCGACAAATCCGTTGATGGGCGAATCCGCAAGCCTAGCGCGCACCCGCGCTCGATACACTGTCGGCTAGCCATTACGGAGTCATTGCCATGTCACAACCCCGCTGCGGATTCATCGGACTCGGTGCCATGGGACGCCCGATGGCCGGACATCTGGCCGCGCGCGACCTGCTCGCCGTGGTGGGCAATCGCAGTGTCGAAAAGGCAGATGCCTTGGCCGCAGAACTCAAGGTTCGTGCCGCCCACAACGCCAGCGACTTCGCCGACTGCGATGTGGTGGCCCTGTGCGTGACGGCCGATGAAGACGTGCTCGCCAATGTCGATGCCTTGGCCGCCGTCATGCAGCCCGGCAGCGTCGTCGTCGACCACAGCACCGTCTCCAGCGCGACCGCACAAACCGCGGCGGCGCGCCTGGCCGCCAACGGCATCGGCTTTCTGGATGCGCCGGTTTCCGGCGGCGTCGAAGGCGCCATCAACGGCAAGCTGTCGATCATGGTCGGCGGCAATGCGACCGATCTCGCCAAGGCCCAAGCGGCACTGCAGGCTTACGGCCTGCGCATCACCCACATGGGCGAGGTCGGTGCCGGACAGGCCACCAAGGCAGTCAACCAGGTGCTGGTCGCAGGCATCGCCCACGCCGTCAGCGAAGGTTTGGCGCTGGGCGAAAAACTCGGCCTCGATCCCGAACGTCTGTTGCCCACGCTCGGCGCCGGCGCGGCGGGAAGCTGGTTTCTGGAAAAACGCGGCCCGACGATGCTGCGCGACGAGTTCAAAGTCGGCTTCAAACTCGCCCTGCTGCACAAGGATCTGAAGATCGTCGACGCCATGGCCCAAGCCGCCGGCACCCGGCGCGACATCATCCAGAAATCCCTCACCGACTACGCCCAACTAATGGCCGAAGGCTACGGCGACGACGACATTTCGGCCTTGATCCGCTTGAAGCGGCGCGGGTGAGTTCAAAGTTTCTGACGCCTGCGGCGGAACAACTTCGAGGAAGGGGCTCCCGATGCGCGCAGAGATCGCGACCACCCGATACGTGATGGGGCGAAAGCGCGCTGTCGTCGTTTCCCGATTTGGGGCACTGGTGATTCTGCTGGCGGCGGTTCTAATCGTTGCTTCAATCGCCAAGAACTATCCAGGAAACGCGCAAACCTTGCTATCGATCGGAATCGGGCTGCTGTTGATCCTGTTCGGACAAGTGGCCACCGCCGTTTTCGACATGGCGGATCATGTTCTCGGCAACCGTGCGCCGGGGAATGCTTTCTCGAATGCCGAACGCGATTCGGCGTCGGCAGGTAAGGGATGAGACCGACCGTGCGCCGGACCGTTGAGAATTTTCCTTGGGCGACGCTGTCTTGGCTGCCAGCGTCGATTCTGCTGTTGTTCCTCGGGATGGTCTGGCGACTCGATGCGGCGCGCTTCACGCCGACCGCGCTGACGGATGCCATCGCGAAGTTCGGACTGGTTCTGGCAGGCCTGCTCTGCGCCAGCGCGGTGCTGGCCGTGCTAGGCATCTACTGGGCTGGCCATGCCATCCGTCAAGCAGATGCGCGCCCACGCCTTCGCCACTGGCTGGCGATTGGCTACGGCGTGCTGCATGTGCTGCTGGTGCTCGCGCTGTACATCGCTCGCACCGTACGGTGAGGCTATGCATCCCGGTCACAGTGATCAGGCGGCGTTGCACCGAAGCGTCAGGCAGGACACTTCGCTAATTCGATGGGTGGCGTGCGAGGTCGTTGAGCCTTGCGACTACCCGATCAGCGCGTGAATCGCCGCTGCCTCTTTCGCCAAAGCCCAAAATACGCGCGGCCATCCGAAGATGGCCGCGCGTGCCGCACCAATCAATACGCGCTAACCCGTCGTGTGGGCGCGGTCAGTGACTGTTGGGTCAATAGACCGAAAACACGGCGCGACAACCGTCTTGAACCCAGATTCCGCTGTTGTCCCAGCCCCAGTTGTCGCCGTAGCGGCACTGGGTGCGCGACAGCTGCTGATCGAGGTCGACACTGGCATGGCGAAGGTTGACGTAGCAATAGTGCTGGCGGTTGTCCTGTGATTCGCAGGTGATTCGCTGCGATGGGCCGAAGCCGCTGTGGTAATCGCCGGGGCGGTAGTCGTAGCGGTCCCGATCGCGATCGTTGTCATGGTCGTGATGGGCGGCAATGGCCGCCGCACCGATCAATCCGATGGCCAATGCGGCCGCCGCTTTGGAGTCACGATCACTGCCATGACCCGAACGGTAGTCACCGATATCAAACTGCGCACGGCAACCGTTTGAAACCCAGATGCCGCGATTGTCGTAACCCCAGGTGCTGCCTTGGCGGCAGCTTGCGCGACTGTACTGGGTGGAAAGGCTGACGCCATTGCGTGTGTCGGCTGGGCAGTGCTGGGTCATGCGGTCTTGGGACTCGCACACGATGCTGCGTGCAAATGTCGCGCTGCTGATGGTGCTGAGCAGCAGGCCAGAGGCAAGAACAACCAAGGGTTTAGCGTGGATATGCATAGACGTTCTCCGTGGAATCAGGATTTCTTGCCAGACCACTCTTCGGCGGACAGTTCACCATCGCCATCTTTGTCGGCCTGTTTGAAGGCCTCGCTGACGGCGCTGGTAAAGGACTCCGCACTGACATTTCCAGGCTGCACGTCCTTGCCCTGTGCATCAACGGCGGGTGGGTGCTCCTGACCCGCGATGCGGCCATCCGAATTGGCATCCATGTGACCAAACACATTGACAACGCGATTGCGGAATTCTTCCCAGCTGACTTTGCCATTGGCATCAAAGTCCGCTGCCTTGAATGCGGCATCAGCCGCATCGGCCAGCGCCTGATCGGCGGCAAGACTGGTGGCGCTGAGGGCACCCAAGGGAACCGCACAGCAGAGAGCAAAACGAGAGAGCCAGTGACGCGACACGGACTTGGACATGGATGCACCTCGGTTGGGGTTTAGCGTGAACATCGTTCAACCAGCAGCAGGGTCGAGTCTGTCCGTTGCTTACCCAAGGCCCTGTCAGCAATTTACTGACGCGGGGATGCGTGCATCACGGACAGATGGGCGCGTCATCCAGGCAGACGCTGTAGCTGCGCTGCGGCGCCCCTTTCCCAATCTTTCCTCCGAGGCCACCCCATGAAGAACCTGAGCGCGCTTCTTTTGTCCATCGCACTGCCGATGACCGTCGCCGCCGCACCGACGGTCGTCACCTGCGAGTCACACGACAACAAGATGAACGAGTGCGAGATGGATACGTCTGGTGTCGTGGTGGTGGAACGCCAACTCAGCCACACCCGTTGTGTGCAGGACCAGAACTGGGGATTGAATCGCCATTCGGTGTGGGTGAAAGACGGCTGCCGTGCGGTGTTCGCTTTGCAAGGTGCCAATCAGGATCGTTACGAAGAACCAGCGCCATCCGATGAAGACAGCGGCTATCAGAGTTCCGGCCATGCACCCTCGGCGGCAGTTCGTGCCTGCAACGAGTTCGCGGATCAGGGCTATGACGGCACCATCGTTTCGCAGAATCCGATGAAGCCGGGCTGGTGGGAAATCGTCCTGCGCTATGAGGAATACCGCTACGTCTGCAACGTCAGCAGCAACGGCAAAGTGGACTCCTTCGACAAGCTCGACTGAGCGAGATCTTGCCAATTCGCTCCAATCCAAAGGTCTTGTCGCCGCGCTGTGGTGTCAGCGCGGCGACAGCGTTTTTTACGAGGTGGAATATGGCGAGTCGTTCGGTGTGGAAAATGTGCGTGCTGCTGTTGGGTTGTGGGATTGGCTGGCACGGCTATGCCGCGGAAGCACGTGATCCAGCAACACCGGCGGCCTTTGACAGGCTGATTGGTGACGCGAAAGCCACTGGCGATGGTCCATTGCGCGCCTATGCTGGCAAGCAGCAAACCCTGTTGTCGCTGCCGACCGCCCTCGAGGGTCGACTGTTGTTCTGGTATGTCGAGGCGGCTCGCTTTCCTGAGTCTGCGGTGGCCACACTGGGTAACGAAGTGGCAGGTGCCGTTGTCGTGCTGGAACAGCATGGCGATCGTCTGATGGTGCGCGATCGCAGCCCGGCCTTCCAAAAGCGTTCCGGCAGCGGTGTTCCCCGCGCGGAGTCGATTGACATCGACGAGCGTCGAAGCAGTGCGGCGATTGATACCGCAATCGATGGTGTGGCACTCGGTCCAATTATCGCCGTGTTCCCCATTCTGGCGGAGGCCGAAGGACGCTGGCTGATTGATTTGACCGCGACATTTTCGAATGACATCGACGGGCTGACTGCGACCAACCACATTCTGCAATCCGGATTGGTACCCGCTCCGATTGGACTGACCGTCGATCCGACGAGATCCCTCATCTCCGACATCGATGCCTATCCGACCAATCTGCATATCCGCACGCAACTGACCTTTCGGGGTGCCGATCCGGCGGCACCCGCCGCAGGCTTCAAGCCGATCACCATCGAACTGGGGCATTCATTGGTGCTGCTGCCGGAGAAGCCCATGGCGGCACGTCGATACGACGATCGAGTCGGCTTCATCCCGACGCAATTCGCCGAGTTCGAGACGGCGGACGGCAAGGCGGTCTCCAATGACATCCTGCATGGCGTGATCAGGCGGCATCGGCTGGAGAAGCGTGATCCGGTCGCTGCGGTCAGCGAGCCGATCAAGCCGATCGTGTTCTATGTTGGACCCGGCGTGCCTGACCGCTGGCGGCCCTATATCAAAGCGGGCGTGGAAATGTGGCAGCCTGCGTTCGAGAAGGCGGGCTATCGCAACGCCATCCTCGCAATGGACGCACCGACCCCGGAGCAAGACCCTGAGTGGAGTCCTGAAGACGCGCGCTACAACGTGATCCGTTGGCTGCCACAGCCTTTCGTCAATGCGATGGGGCCGAGTGTCTCCGACCCACGCTCGGGCGAAATTCTGTTCGCCCACGTCATGATCTGGCCTCAGGTACTGGACTACTTCTCCAACTACTACTGGCTGATGGCCTACGGCATTGAGCCCGATATCAAGGGTCTGCCGCTCAGCGAGGCCAAGCAAGGCCAACTGTTGCAGTACATCGTGGCGCATGAAGTGGGGCATTCGATCGGTTTGCGGCACAACCATCTTGCCTCCACGGCTTACTCCGTTGCCGATCTGCGCAATCCCTCGTTCGCCAACGTGCGTGGCTCCAACGCGTCGATCATGGCCTATGGCCGCATGAATCAGGCCGCCCAGCCCGGCGATGGTGTCACGCGCGTGCTGCCGATCATTGGCCCCTATGATGAGTTCGCCATCCAGTGGGGCTATGGCACGCATGGCGACACCCCCGAGGCCGAGCAAGCCGAATTGACGCGCTTGGCAGCGGCGTCGGTCAACGACCCCCTGCTGCGTTGGGGTGCAGGCGAAGATGGGGTAGAGGATCGTTGGGCATTCGATCCTCGCGTGCTGAGGGAAAACGTGGGAGCCGAGCGGATCGAAGCGACCCGGCTCGGATTGCGCAAGATCGGCTTGGGTGTCGATGCGCTGCCAACCGAGGCGCCGCAACTCGTTGACTTCCGTGCCACTTATGACTTGGCAATCGGTCAGTTCGATACGTTCCTGAGCAGCGTGCTGAAACTGTTGGGCGGTCAACTCACCGGCGCCGCCGGAGACGGTCGACCGCAATTTGTTCCTGCCACGGAACAACGCGCGGCAGTGGCTTTCCTGCTGGACGAAGGTCCACGGATGGCGGACGTGTTCTTGAAGCCGGAGATCGTGGCGCGCGGTGAGCCATTCGCTGGCGATCGTCTGGTCGATACCCGGCGTGCCCGCTACGTGCGGGAATTACTCTCTGGCCCACTGCTGGCAAGGGTACAGACCCAGCATCAGATCGACCCGACCCAGTTCGGTGTGTCCGACCTGATCACCGAAGTCACCGCGCACGTCTGGCGTGATCTGGATGATCTGCCGAACTGGCGACGATTGCAGCAGAGTGGTTGGCTGGACATGGTCGAGGCGGCCGTGCATCCCACGCCCGATCCAATGGCGGCGGCGAAGGCGGCCGAACTTCTGGCGCAGCGTTACTCGCAGGGCTATGTCGTCAACCAACTCGCCCGCAACGCGGACAGCATGTTGCCTGGCTATGCGCTGGAGACCTTGCCTGGTCTGGCGACGCGCTTGCGCCAAGCGGCACGCAAGCCTCGAGATGAGGAGTCGCGGGCGCATTTGCTGGCGATGGCGCGGCGGATGGATCTCATTCTGAAACCGGCGACGCCCTGAGCAGGCGCCGCCTTGGGCGGCGCTCGCGCTTGACCGGCGTGCTTGACCCGGGGGAGGACCGCGTCATGGCACTGAACGGGATGCTGTGGATAATGGAGCCCATGAATGGCTCCACCCTCGGCGCAGACCCTAGCCAGTTCCATCGATGGCAGATCATGATTGTGGACGACCATCCGATCGTCCGCATGGGCCTCGCTGCCCTGATTGACGCCGAGCCCGACATGCGAGTGGTTGCCCAGGCCGAAGACGTTCAAGGTGCGCTGGAACTGTTGGGCCAGCACACCTTGGATCTGGTGATCATTGATCTGTCCCTGCGCGAGTCGAGTGGTTTGGATCTGCTGAAGGAAGTCGCGAAACGGCAAATGCGCGCCATCGTGGTGTCGATGCAGGACGCGCCCACCTGGGCAGAGCGCGCGCTTGCGGCGGGTGCGCGCGGATACGTGCACAAGAGCGAAGCCGGCCGGAATATCGTTCAGGCCATTCGCAAAGTGCGCCAAGGCCGTCTCTACGTCAGTGACTCGGTCTCACAAGCCTTGCTGGAGCGCCGCCTCAGCAGTGGCCGCAACGAGGAAGAGCGCGATACTCCGCAAGTCGAACGCCTGACTGATCGCGAGCTGGAAGTGATGGTTCGCATTGGGCGCGGACTCACCACCACGCAGATCAGCGCCGAGCTGCAGGTCAGCCCCAAGACCGTGCAGACTTACCGCGACCGCATCAAGCGTAAGCTGGCGTTGGACAATGCAGCCGAATTGTCGGCCGAAGCCACCCGCTGGGTCGTGCAACGCGGCTGACATCTACCCCAGAGGTAGTTCGACGCGACAACATGTGCCCTCGCCCGCGGATGATTCGAGGGTGAAGGTAGCGCCAGCCAGTCGCGCGCGCTCCTGCATGCTCGCCAGTCCCATACCGCCATGGGTTCGCTTGGCGGCAGGATCAAAGCCGTGGCCGAAATCGCGGACTTCGACCTGCAGCATGGCGTTGGTGCTGCGTACCGACACGATCGCATTGGCACTGCCCGAATGGGTTCGCGCGTTGCGCAAGGCCTCTTGAACGATACGGTAGATGGCGAGACCCGCGGCGGCGTTCGGCTCGCTAATCGGCTCAACGCAGTCAAACTCCACCTCAAACCCGGTCCGCTGGGCGAAGGTGCGACATTCACTGTGCAGGGCGTCAACCAGACCGAGGGTCTCCAATGCGGGTGGGTGCAACTCACGTGACAGGACTTGAACGTCATTGGCCACGCCTTCCAGCGCCAGCGCCAATTCCTGCATCTGTGCACTGGATTTCTGGTCGCCACCGCGCTCCAAAGCTTGCAACGTGCTCCACGCCAGCATGGCCAGTCCCGCCAGACGCTGGGTCACATCGTCGTGCATCTCACGCGCCAGTCGACGGCGCTCATCTTCCTGCGCGTTCAAGACTTGCGCCGCCAGTTGGCGTGCTTCTTCCCGACTGCGGCGCAGCTTGGCTGCCTCTTCGCGCAGCTTCAGCTCCAAGTGTTTATAGCCGCTGATGTCCACCGCGGTGGTAATCACATGTTCCACCTCGCCGCCATCCGAAGAAAACCCGGGTCGTTTGATGACTTTGTACCATCGCGCAGACTGTTCGCCCTCCTGCAACTCGAACTCGTCGATCACGAGTTCTCGCGATTCGCTGATGACCACCCGATCCAAGGTGGCAAGGCGTTGAAAGTCATTCGACCAGACCGGAATAGTCTCAGGCCCATCACTGCCAGCCAACTCGGATTGGCGTTCAATCACGGCCGTGGCCGCCTGATTGCTCAGTGCCACAGAGCCGTCTTTCGCGCGCACGAAGATCGGATGAGGACTGGTGTCGATCACATCGCGCAGGAAGGTGCGGGCGCGTAATAGAGATCGTGCGTGCTGATGCCTGATGTGGGCACGCCAAGCAGTCACTGCTGCAGCGATGCTCAGAATCAGCAAACCGACGGCGATCCTCACATCCAGCCGTTCCCACCAGCCTGCGACGACATGGACGCGATAACTTTGTGCGGCAGTAACCCAGTCACCGCTCGGAGCGCGGGCCTGAAACTCGAAGCGGTACTCGCCCGGGGGTATTCGGCTATAGCGCGCTTCGTTGCCGGGCTCGATTTGAGACCAGGCTTGCTCCAATCCCACCAATCGATGTCTGAACTGGATTGCCTCAGGACGCAAGGTCTCCACCGCCGAGTAGCGCACCCGCAAGGAGCGCTCATCGGTATCCAATTCAAAGCCGTTGGCATCCAAAGGTAGTGCGCGTGTGCCGGCCCAAGCCTCCAGCAGATACAAGCTGTCCGGTTGCAGGTTGGGACTGCGGATCTTCGAGGTGTCGATCAAGGCCAAGCCACGAAGACTTGGATAGACCAGCTCCCCAGTATTCAGCTTCGTGATCGAAGGAACGCCCCAGCCGTTGGTTTCGTCGTCGAGCAGTCCGTCGCGACGGTCGAAATGTTCGATCGGCAGGGTCGGAAGCTCGCCTTGCTCCCAGCCATCCAGATCGTCTAGCCGCACACGAGCCAGACCGCCATCGCCAGACATCCAAAGGAAGTCGTCGCCTTCCAGCGCCAGGGTGTGAATGGGCCAGAAGCTCAAACCGCTGTCATACCCGAAGACCGCGCGTCTTCCCTCCTTCACTCGGACCAACCCAAGCGCGCCACTCGCGACCCAGAGTGTGCCGTCCGTGGCCTCGGCAAAGGCACTGACATAGTCGCGCCGCGGCTCGCCCAGATCAATGCGATGCCAACGATCGCCCTGCTGTTGAAACAGTCCTTCGGCGCCTCCGGCCAGCAAGTGGCCACCGCGATCGCGCGTGATAAACCGTGTGGCACGAAGTGGCAGACCGACGTTCGCATCATGCCGCGTGATGCCGTCAGCCGAGAGTTCAATCACCGGATTGACCCGATCGCTGATCCACAAGGTGCCCGCTTTGATTGGATCGGCGTACAGAACGGAAATGTGGCCGGCCCAGCGCTGTCCCTTCGGCCCCGCCGGGTGCAGTCGGCCTTCATGCAACCACGCCAGGCCCGATTCTGTTCCGACCCAGATCGCGTTGGGCTGTTCGACATCGAAGGCCAACGCCCACGGGGTCTGGCCAGGTAGGCCCTGCGCAGTAGACCAGTGCTGCAGGCGCTCCCCCGCAGGATTCGTTCGGAACAGGCCGCCGCGAAACGCGCCCGCCCAGATCTGTTCGCCATCGCTCAACACGGCTGTCGCACTATTGATATGCAGACCTTCAGGTCGACCCAGCGATCGCACCGCACCCTCTCGGAGCCGCGACACACCGCCCGCAAACGTACCAATCCACACGTCGCCACGATGATCCTGCAGAAAGGCTCGTACTCGCCAGTCGTTGAGTCCGTCGCCGAGGGGGCGTTGTTCCATGGCCCCCTTGGACCATCGCAGCAGCCCGTCGGGTCCGCCGATCAGCAAGCGCTGTTGCGCATCGACGAACAGCTTGCCGACGCTGGCGGCGGGATGGATTCGCTGCCATTCGGTCGTCTCATCCGCACGCATCCACACGCCATCGCGACACGAGCTGTATTGGGTGCCCGCGGCGTCGATGACAAACCCACCGGCGAAACAGCCTGGCGCATCAGGACTGGACTGCCAGCGACCGTCGATGAGATGCCATAGACCTGCGGAGTCCGTTCTGGCCCAGAGCGAGCCTCGGTGAACCTGCAGAGTGACAACGACGGCGTCCGCCAGCGGCGTACCCACCCCCACGCGCTCCTCTCGACCTTCAAGCACGCGCCAAAGGCCGCGTGAGCTGGCAACCCAGAGGGTGCCGTCCACCCAGCGCATATCCATCACCGTTGCGTCCATGCCGGATAGGATGACGGGCTCGACGGGGTCCAGACGGTTGCCGTTCAAGCGACGGATGCCGCCGTATTCGAGGCCGAGCAACAACGTCCCGTCGGGTGATAACGCGAGGTCAGTCACCGGTGCCCGCGGCAGTCCGGGTAGGTTGGACGAATTGAAGTGGCTGAAAATTTTCCCGTCAAAGCGTGACAGACCTTTCACGCTGGCGATCCAGATGAAGCCATCGGGCGTTTCCACCAGGTCGCGCACCCAGTTCGAGCTCAGACCTTCCGCTTGACGCCATTGCTGCACACCGAGCTGGGCCAGACTAGGTTCGGATGGCGGTGCACTCAGCGCGATGTTGCCAAACAGTGCGCCGATCAGGAGCGTCGACCCGAATGGCCAGCGAGGCCGGAGCCAGACGGCAAGCAAATGGCAAAGCGACATGGGTTCGATCCGACAAGGCATCCGGTGCGCAGTGTAGAGGCGAATCGCGAAAGCGCGGCTGCACGCAGGCGTTTCGTCCGAACGCGGCGAAGACGGGTGCCAGCGGATGAAGGGTTGTGCCCATCCGCTTCCGTCTGATGAGCAATGACGTGTGCGGCAGGGTTGCCACGCATGCATGCCTCAACACGACTGGAGACCCCATCATGGCCCTGACTCGCGTGCTTACGGTGCTGCTGCACCTGCGTTCCCGTTGCTTCGGTCCAGCCTTGCTGGCGTTCGGCCTATGCCTTCCCGGATCGATGCTGTGGGCGCAAAGCAACGCGGTCCCAATCGAGAACGCCATTGAGGTGGCACAGGGGTCCACCCATGCCTGCGTTCTGCGCGAGGGACAGGGCGTCTGGTGCTGGGGCAGCCAAGGCGCAAGCGGCCAGATGGGTGATGGCACGTTGGTGCCGCACGCATTGCCTCAACCGGTGATCGGATTGCCCGGCGACATCACTGCCGTGGCGGTGGGCGGCGACCACGCGTGTGCCATCGACGACATCGGCGGCGTGTGGTGCTGGGGCGAAAACGGCAGCGGTCAGTTGGGTCTTGGCGATACGCAGGATCGCAGCACGCCGGTGGCGGTGACTGGGCTGAGCGTTGCAGCCGCGCAATTGTCCTTGGGAGACCAGCACAGTTGCGCACGCTCCGCGACCGGTGCGATGGCATGCTGGGGCGAAAACGGTGCTGGCCAGTTGGGAGACGGCAGCACGACGGACCGGCTGAGTCCAGTCAACGTCCAGGGCCTGCCAGCAGGAGTGGTGGACATTGCGCTGGGATTCGCCACCAGTTGTGCGCTTGACAGCAATCAGGACATGTACTGCTGGGGAGACAACAGTTCAGGCCAGATCGGCGATGGCACCACCAACAATGCCGCACTGCCACAGCAGACCGGCTTCAATTTGGTGGCGGCGATGGCGGTTGGCCTCTCGCATACCTGCGCCATCAACCCGAACTTCCAGACGGTGTCCTGTTGGGGAAGCAACTTCGCGGGGCAGATCGGTGATGGAACCACCACAACGCGTCTGTCGCCAACCCAGATTCCCGGTCTCGATGACGTGGTCGCGGTATTCGCCGGCGCGTCGAGCAATCACACCTGCGCACTCGGCACGGCGATCAGTCGTGGCACCACGCCCCAACTGTACTGCTGGGGTCGAAACGACTCCGGACAGCTCAGTGATTCCAGCTTTCAGAATCGATCGACATTCAGCGCATTCAACGGCATCGCCGGGGCCGTGGTCGATGTCTCGCTGGGTTTCGCCACCACATGTGTGCGTGTGGCCAGTGGCCGGGTTTTCTGTGCGGGATGGCTGAACGGAAGCACCGGCGATGTCACCCATAGCAGCGCGCCGCTCGCCGTGACCGCGGCGGGTACCTTCGGCCGCGAGATCGCCGCCGGCAAGGCGCATACCTGCGTGCGGGCAAGCAATGGCAGCGCGCGTTGCTGGGGCAAGAACGACGTCGGTCAATTGGGTACCGGCGGCTACTCGCAGGCTCTGTTACCGCAGGCGGTACCCGGCGTCACCAACAGCAGTCAGCTGGTGGCGAATGCGGATCAAACCTGCACGCTGATTCCTCAAGTCAGTCAACCGCTGGCCGGAAATCCTAACGCGCAATTGATCTGCTGGGGTCGCAACGCGCAGGGTCAGTTGGGCGACGGCAGTGTGCTGAATCGGCCTGCGCCCACGCTGATTGCCAGCGCGGGATCCGCGGTGACCTCGATTGGCCTCGGCTCAAATCATGCCTGCATCAGCTATGACAGCAGTGGTCTTCGGCGCTGCACGGGTCTGAACGATTTCGGTCAGGCATGCGCCAGTAACGGACTTCCGCGCACCAGCTTTGCGGCGTGCGATGGCAGCCTGCCGGAAGTGTTGAGCATTCGCAGCGGCGGTCTGCATTCCTGCGCAGTGACCGTCCAAGGCGATGTCGCGTGCTGGGGATACGGGTTGCTGGGTCAGCTGGGCAATGCTGCGACCGCTGACTCGGCAACGCCGGTGGCGGTGCAAGGATTGCCCAGTTCCATCGTGCAGGTTGTGTCTGGAACCTACTTCAACTGTGCCTTGGCGGCGGCCGGCTCGGTGTGGTGCTGGGGCGGCAACACCGCGGGCCAGATCGGTGATGGCAGCACGAGTCAGCGCAATACAGCGGTCGCGGTCAATGGCCTCGGGTCGGGGGTGGTCGAGATCGTCGCCGGTGGAAGTCACGCCTGCGCGCGTCACTCTTCCGGTGGCGTTCGGTGTTGGGGAAACAATGGCGATGGTCAGTTGGGCGATGGCAGCCTTGACGATCGCTCGACGCCAACCAATGTGATTGGCTTGCCGGCTGGCATTCGACAGATGGCGGCCGGCAACACGCACACCTGTGCTCTCGATGCGAACTTCGCACTCTATTGCTGGGGTGCCAATAGCCACGGGCAACTCGGCGTGGGCAGTGCCGAGTTCATGGCCTATCCGGCCGCCTTGGCGGAGGCCGGACCGTTCGAGCTGCAGGCCACGCCGGCCAGCATTGCCTACGGGCAAACCAGCGCGCTGAGCGTAGTCGGCGGCACCGGCAGTGGTACGGTGAACTATGCCGTCACCCAAGGTACCAGCATCTGCTCGGTCAACGACCATGTGCTGACCGGCATTGGCGTAGGTCAATGTGAGGTCACCGCCATGCGCATTGGGGGCGACAGCGACAGCGTGACGGTGACTGTGGTCCGCGCGCAGCAGGCTGCGCTGCTGCTGCAGGTCGCGCCCGCAGGCGATCTGCCGGTTGGCGGCACAGCAACCATTACCACTACGGGTGGATCAGGGACCGGTGCTGTCAGTCTGCAGGTTAGCGCAGGAAGCGGCGTTTGCCAGTTGCAAGGCAGTAGCCTGACCGGTCTCTCAGCGGGCACTTGCACAGTGACTGCGACGCGCGCCGCGGATGCCAATTACGAAGCCAGCAGCGGCAGCATCGAAATTTCAGTCGTCGCTACCACGCCTGAGCTGTTCAGCGATGGATTCGAGGGAGGTGCCAGTCACTGAGTCACAACGTCGCTCACACCCTCGCCAGCGGTCTGGCGAGGGTCCTCTGACGAGCGTCTTGGCACGCCGCTTCAGTGCGTGCCGCCGACCTCTGCAGGGCGCAACAACCGATCGGCCATGCGCTCCGCGATCATGATCACCGGCGCATTGGTGTTGCCACCAATCAGGGTGGGCATCACCGAGGCGTCGATCACACGCAGTCCGTCGATGCCATGCACGCGACACTCGGGATCGACCACGGCCATCGCATCGTGACCCATGCGACAGGTGCCGATCGGGTGATAGATCGACTCGGCTTTTCGGCGGATGAACTCGATCAACTCGGCATCGGATTGCGCAGCTTCGCCGGGAAACAACTCGTGTGCACGATGTGCATCGAAGTCGCTCTGCGACAACAGTTCGCGAGACAGTTTGACCGCCTCCACCAGGCGCGCGAGATCGATACCTTCGGGATCGCTGAGATAGCGCGCGTGGATGCGGATCTTGTCCAGCGGATTGTTGGACCCGAGCCGTAGCTCGCCACGGCTGTGTGGACGCAGGTAACAGGCATGCACGGTGTAGCCCCAGCCGGGCAGGCGGTTGCGGCCATGATCATCCAGCAAGGCGGGCACGAAGTGGAACTGCAGATCGGGACGCGCGTCGTCGGCCAGTCGACTGCGCAGAAAGCCCCCCGCCTCAGCGATATTCGAAGTGCCCGGTCCCTGCTTCTTCAGGTAGTACTGCAACGCGACCGCGACATCGCTCAAGCGGTCGTAGCTGACTTTGCTGCGCGCCTGGGTGAGCGTGCAGATATCCAGATGGTCCTGCAGATTCTGGCCGACACCCGGCAGGTCGTGCTGAACGTTGATGTCGAAGGCGCGCAAGGCATCGGCAGGACCGATGCCAGACAGCATCAAGAGCTGCGGCGAATTCAGCGCACCTCCGGACAGCAGCACCTCGCGTTCACAGCGAACCTGATGTTCCGCACCGCGCCAGCGATAACGCAGGCCGACGCAGCGGCCATGTTCAATCAGCAAACCGAGCACTTGCGCACCCGTGTGGACCTGCAAGTTCGTGCGACCCCGCACGGGCCGTAGGTAGGCCTGCGCGGTGGAGCAGCGTGCGCCATCACGCTGCGTGACCTGATAGAAGCCAAAGCCCTCCTGCTGCTCGCCATTGAAGTCGGCGTTGCGCGGCCAGCCACAGCGGTGCGCCGCCGCCAGAAAGGCATGTGAGAGTGGATTGGTGTAGCGCAGATCGCTGACCCCCAAGGGACCGCCTGCGCCATGCGAGGCATCGGCACCGCGCGTGTTGTCCTCGGCGCGCTTGAAGTACGGCAGGCAATGCGCCCAGTCCCAACCTTCGGCACCTGCGGTCGACCAGGCGTCGTAGTCAGCTGGCAAGCCACGGATGTAGCACATTGCATTGATTGAACTGGAGCCGCCCAGTACGCGGCCACGCGGCCACCACAGGCGGCGCTGGTGCAATTCTGCTTCGGGCTCGGTGGAATAGTCCCAGTTGGCGTTCTTCTGCCCTACCAGCTTGGCGATACCCGCGGGCATGTGGATGAACGGATGCCAGTCACGCGGACCGGCTTCCAACAGCAGCACGCGGTAGTTCTCGGACAGGCGATTGGCGAGCACACAACCGGCGGAACCGGCACCGATGATGAGGTAATCAAACACGAGAACATCCTGTGGTTTGCGCTGCGCGGGGGCGGCATGCGACCGCATAGCATGCTGGTACGCGGCGATAGAGCAATTACTCGGCGCACGAGGTCGCGGTATAGCGATAACTTGCGGTAACGTGCGCGCCAGCCAAGTCGCGGGTCTGTTTGATGAAGTCTTCCGAAGCTCACGCCACATCGTCGCCGCTGACGGGTATTCGCGGCTGGTTGGCCGAATTGGAATCGCCCGCGTTCTTGTGGTCCTTCCTGTATTTCTTCCTGTTGCTGACCGCCTACTACGTGCTGCGTCCGGTACGCGATGCCTTGGGTTCGACGCAGAACCTGCAGTGGTTGTTCTCCGGCACCTTCGTGGTCATGCTGCTGTTGCAGCCCATCTACGGGACCTTGGTTAGTCGCTTCCCGCGTCGCGTCTTCCTGCCAGTGGTCTACGCGGTCTTCATTGCCTGTCTGGGGTTCTTTTATTGGGCGTTCCATCACGACTTCGGTTGGCGTAGTGCCGCGTTCTTCATCTGGGT
Organism: Lysobacterales bacterium; assembly: GCA_016718605.1. Lineage (GTDB taxonomy): Bacteria > Pseudomonadota > Gammaproteobacteria > Xanthomonadales > Xanthomonadaceae > Aquimonas. The sequence continues at coordinate 1,727,067 of JADKCY010000002.1, forward strand.
GGCGGTGTTCAATCTGTTCGCCGTCAGCGTGTTCTGGAGTTACATGGCGGACGTGTTTCGCAACGACGATGCGCGTCGCCTGTACGGCTATATCGGCGTCGGTGGCACCTTGGGCGGCTTTCTTGGCCCGATCATCACTCGCAGCTTGGTCAATCAGGTGGGTGTCGCCAATCTGTTGCTGGTCTCTGCCAGTCTGCTGACGCTGTGCCTGCTGTGCATCGTCAAACTCGCGCCGTTTGCGCGTGCCCGCGAGATCGAACGCAACGGGCATGACGATGAGCAAGCGATGGGCGGCAGCATACTTGCCGGCCTGCGCTTGATCTGGCAACGGCCCGTATTGCGCGCCATGGCGGCCTTGATGTTCTTCGGTGTCGGTGTTGGCACTTTGCTCTACAACGAACAGGCAGCGATTGCGCGCACCGCTTTTGAAACGGCGGAGGCCCGCACCAGCTACTTCGCGATGATTGATCTGGCGATCAACCTGACGACTATCAGCGTGCAGATGCTGTTAACCCGCTTTCTGCTGGTCCGCTTCGGCATTGCGCCCTTGTTGTTGATTCCGGCCGGATTGATCCTGTTGGGCTATTGCGTCCTCGCTGCCGCACCGTTGCCCTTGTTGGTTGCCATCGTGCAGGTACTGACCCGTTCAGGCGAGTTCTCGCTGGCCAAGCCCGCGCGCGAAACCGTCTACACCCGCGTGGATCGCGAGTCGCGCTACAAGGCCAAGGCGGTGATCGACACCGTGGTGTATCGCGGTGGCGATGTGGTGTTTGTCTGGACCCACAAACTGCTTGCCAGTGTTGGCTCGATGGCCGTCTTTCTGGGTGGCGCCACGTTGGCTGCGTGTTTGGCGGCCAGTGCCTGGCAACTGGTGCGCCTGCAGCGCAAACCGCTACCGGAAGAGGCACCGTCACCGGGTGCCGATTTGTTGACGGCGCGCCATCCCTGATTCACTTGAGTGAAGGGAAACGGCGTCACGGTGCGGTTGGCAAATCACTTGCATGGCACTCGATTCCTTTTCTTTCGGCCAACCACACCATGCAGGGCATGGCGGCGCGCAGTCATCAATTGGGCTTTGTCTGCGGCGTCGGTGATCGCGCCTGCGGCATTGACCCGCGTCTGATGGTGCTCGGTCGACTGAGTCAGGCGCTGTGGGTGTTCGACGTCGACACGGGTCGTATTCACTGGGCCAACGACACGGCACTTGGGCTCTGGCACGCGCCAACGCTGGATGCGTTGCGCGCCCGCGACATGCAGGCAGACATGTCGCCAGCGGTCGCGGCACGTCTTCGTCAATATCAGCAGGACATCATTGATCACGATGTCAGCTTCTCCGAGGTGTGGACGATCTACCCGCTCGGCGTACCCCACACGCTGCGTCTGGTGTTCAGCGGCTTCCCGCTGTCCGATGGACGTATGGCCCTGCTATGCGAGGTGCTCGGTGAGCATCGGATTGATCCGGAAAACCTGCGCAGCGCAGACGCGTTGATCCACACTCCGGTGATGATCACGCTTTACAACGAGCATGCACGCGGCTTGTATCGAAACCCCGCGGCACGCGAATCCTGTTTTGATTTGCTGGAGCGCGGTGTGCGGCGTTTCGTGGATCCACTCGATGCGCGCAGCCTGTTCCAGCAATTGAAACAGCGAGGCCGGGCACGGCTGGTTTCGCGGGTTCGAACCGCACAGGGCGAACGCTGGCACGATATCTCCGCGCAGCAGTGTTTGGATCCTGCCAGTGGCCAGGTGGCATGCCTGGTCAGCGAAGTCGATATCAGTGACCTCAAGCGCGCCGAGGCGCGCGCCCAGTACCTCGCCCATCACGATCCACTGACCGCGTTGCCGAATCGTCAGTTCGTGCTTAACCGCTATCAGGAGCGCCTGGATGCCATCCGCGACAAGGGCAGTGCGGCGGCACTGATCTTCATCGATCTCGACCGTTTCAAGAACATCAATGACTCACTTGGTCACGCCGCTGGCGATCAACTGCTGATCCTGATGGCGGAGCGATTGCGTGCTGAGTTGCGCGACAACGATCTGGTCGCGCGGCTTGGCGGCGACGAGTTTCTGGTGCTGATCGAATCGCCCGAGATTCGTGAGCATGTTGCCCATCTCGCGCAACGTTTGCTGCGGGTGTTGGGCCGCAGTGTCGAAATTGCCGCAACCGATGTGCAGGTCACGGCGTCGCTGGGCATTTGCGTGTTTCCCGACAACGGGCACGACATCCATACCTTGATGCGCCATGCCGACTTGGCCATGTACCGCGCCAAGGATGGTGGGCGCGACCGCATGGCGTGGTTCGATCAGGACATGACCCGCATCGCCGACACGCGCTTGGCGCTCGAAAGCGAGCTCCGACATGCCTTGCATCGCGGGCAGTTTGAACTGCATTACCAGCCGGTCGTCGACATTCGCAGCAACGCCGTGGTCGGTGCCGAGGCGCTGTTGCGCTGGAATCGTCCCGGCCATGATCTGGTGCCACCGAGTGTGTTTATCCCGATCTGTGAAGAATGCGGTTTGATGGATGCGATCGGCGACTGGGTTCTCTACGAGGCCGCTCGACAGCAGGTCCGTTGGGCGGCAGACGGTTGTGATCTGCGCATTGCGGTCAACCTTTCGGTGATGCAGTTCCAGAGTCCGCATCTGCTGGACAGTTGCCGCGAAATGCTGGACAAAACCCGGTGCGATCCGGGCAAGCTGGAGCTCGAAGTGACCGAGTCGATGCTGCTGGGCAATGATGAGCGCACCGTAGCGACCTTGGATGGGCTGCGTGGCCTCGGTTTCCGATTGGCGATTGATGACTTTGGTACGGGCTACTCCAACTTGGCCTATCTGCAACGGTATCCCTTCAGCGCCCTAAAGATTGATCGGTCCTTCATTGCCGCCTTGGACAGTGGAACGCCCATTGCCGAGTTGGTCATCAGCTTGTGTCACCTGTTGGGGATGGACATTGTTGCCGAGGGCGTCGAAAACGCCCATCAGCTCGAATGGTTGCAGCAGCGCAATTGCCATACTTATCAGGGCTTCCTGTTCAGCCCCGCGGTGTCTGCCGGAGACTTCATGGCGCGTGTGACCGACGCTGCGGCGACCACCCCACCGGCCATCTGAAGCCGCACCTCATGCACGCGTCTTGCGGACCTGCTTCAGTTGCGGGAGCAAGCGCAATTCTTCCTTTTCGTCGTGGCTCAGCCCAGCCAAACCGACTTCTCGCACCCGTGCTTGCAGCGCGCGCTCACGTTGTTCCAGCGCGGCCAACTCCAGTCCACGCAAGGCACCGTCGAAGTCGGCTTCCAATCCTTCTTCCGGGGTCAGCGATTCACTCGTCGCCAACTTGGTCAGTGCGGCGAGATCTGGACTATCTCGCCAGGCTTCCAACAGTGCGCCAGTAGAAAGCTCTGGTCGCGGCTGACAATGATTGAGCAGGGCGATCAACAAGGCTACGCCGGGCTGATCGAGGTGTTCAAACACATAGGGTGGCGTGATTCGCTGTGCCAGGGCCGGGCGTTGCATCAGCAGTTCAATGGCGATCCGCACCATCGAGCGCCGCGTACTATGGCTGCCGCGCACCGCGGCATGCCGAGCGTCGTTGCGAGGCTCGCGTGGCGCACTCTGCTGCAAGCCCGTCAATTCGTTGAGACGCAGCCAGATCAGATCGCGAAACGCACCATCCGGCACGGTCTGCAGCAGCGGTCGAGCGCGCTCGGCCAGCCGCGCACGACCATCCAGAGCGTCCAGTTGGATATCGCGGCTCAGTTCGCTGAAAAAAAACGAAGACAGCGGCATCGCAGATTTCAGCCGCACATCGAAACCCTCGGCACCCTCCTTGCGGATCAGGCTGTCTGGGTCTTCGCCGTCTGGCAGGAAAAGGAAGAATGCCTGGCGACCATCACGCATGCGTGGCAGGGCGGCTTCCAGTGCCTTCCACGCGGCGGCGCGACCCGCGCGATCACCATCGAAACAGAAGTACACATCACTGGCGTTGCGGAACAGCAGTTCCGCATGATCCGAGGTTGTCGCCGTACCCAGCGTCGCGACCGCTTCGTGGACGCCGTACTGGAACAGGGCCACCACATCCATATAGCCCTCGACCACAATCAATCGCGGAATCCGCGCATGCGCTTGCTTGACTTGCCATAGGCCGTACAACTCGCGGCCTTTGCGGAACAGTGGTGTCTCCGGTGAGTTGAGGTACTTCGGGCCGTCGTCGGCACCCATCACCCGCCCACCGAACGCAATCACCCGGCCACGACGGTCGTGGATCGGAAACATCAGGCGCTCGCGGAACTTGTCGTAAACCTTGCCCGCGTCGTTCTTCGAACTGAGTCCGACCTTATCCAGCACACGGCGGCTGGCCTCGTCCTTGCCCAGCGCGCTCAGCAAGGCGTCCCAACCACCGGGGGCATAGCCAAGTTCAAATTTCGCTTGTGTGGCCGCATCGACACCGCGCTTCTGCAGGTACACCTTGGCCGCCGCGGCGCTCGCCAGTTGTTGCCGAAACCAATCCGACGCAGTGCGTGTGGCCGCATACAGCGGCGCGAAATCATCTTGCGGGCCGCGCTGGGCGCGTTCATCGTGGGGCACCTCCATGCCGACCCGTTTGGCCAACTCTTCGACCGCATCGACGAACTCTAAGCGGTCGTACTCCATGACGAACTTGATCGCGGTGCCGTGCGCGCCACAGCCAAAGCAGTGATAGAACTGTTTGGTGGGGCTCACTGTGAATGAGGCTGAGCGCTCATCGTGGAAAGGACAGCAGGCCGTGTACTCGCGCCCGGCACGGCGCAGCTTCACCCGCGAATCGATCACCTCGACGATGTCGGTGCGTGCCAGCAAGGCGTCGATAAAGCTGTCGGGGATGCGAGACATAGTGGGACAGTGTAGCGGTCAAGACAGGTGTGTTCGCTGCCTTCACGCGACGTCGATTGTTGGCCAAGGCTCAAAAGAGTACAATTTCAGTCCTGTATGATTTTTGGTCGCTGCCATGCTGCGTGTCACCAAGCTCACCGACTACGCTACCTTGCTGATGACCGTGCTTGCCGAGCGCGCGGATGGCATCTACAGCACCACAGGCCTGGCCGAACGTGCCGGGCTGGAGCTGCCGACGGTTGCCAAGATTCTCAAGCAACTCGGGCAAGCCGGATTGGTGCTCAGTACGCGTGGCGCCAGTGGTGGATATCGACTTTCGCGGTCGCCAGCGGAGATCAGCCTGCTGGACATCGTTGAGGCGATGGAAGGCCCCTTGGCGGTGACCGAATGCAGCGGTCATGAAGGTCAATGTGGCATCGAGCATCAATGCGGCATCCGCGCCAACTGGCGGCGCGTCAACGATGTGATTGTCGATGCTCTGCGCACGGTCTCACTGCCCTATCTGCAGACACCCGTGTTGGCCCCATCTGGCAAGCGCGCTTCGGCACGCATCCCCGTGCAATTGATGCGTAGCGACTGAGTATGCCTGCCACGGCCACAACATCACCCCTTCTTTCCGCATAAAGCGACAGGCAGCCCATGGCCACCGAGCGCACCGAAATTGAAACCGCCCTGTCGCGCCAATACGCGGCGGGTTTTGTCACCGACATCGCCACCGATATCGCGCCGAAAGGGCTCAGCGAAGACGTGGTTCGGATGATTTCGGCGAAGAAAAACGAGCCCGAATGGCTGACCGAGTGGCGTCTGAAAGCCTATCGCCACTGGCTGACCATGACCCCGCCGGATTGGGCCAAGCTGCGGGTCGCGCCCATCGACTATCAAGACATCAGCTACTTCGCCGCGCCAAAAAAGAAGTACGCCTCGCTCGACGAGGTGGACCCGAAGTTGTTGGAAACCTACGAAAAGCTTGGCGTGCCACTGCACGAACGAGCGCGCCTGGCAGGTGTTGCGGTCGATGCGGTGTTCGACTCCGTGTCGGTGGGCACCACCTTCAAGAAGGAGTTGGCCGAGGCGGGCGTGATCTTCTGCAGCTTCTCCGAAGCCGTGCATGAGCATCCCGAACTCGTGAAGCACTATTTGGGCAGCGTGGTGCCAATTGGCGACAATTATTTCGCCGCGTTGAACTCCGCGGTGTTCTCCGATGGCAGCTTCGTGTTCATTCCCAAGAACACCCGCTGTCCGATGGAATTGTCAACGTACTTCCGCATCAACGCCGCCGAAACCGGCCAATTTGAGCGCACCCTGATCATCGCCGAGGAAGGTAGCTACGTGTCCTACCTCGAAGGCTGTACCGCACCGCAGCGCGACGAAAATCAACTACACGCTGCCGTGGTCGAGTTGATCACCCTGGAGCGCGCCGAGATTAAGTACAGCACGGTGCAGAACTGGTATCCGGGCGATGAGAATGGCGTCGGCGGCATCTACAACTTCGTCACCAAACGCGGCGAATGCCGCGGTGCCAAGTCGAAGATCAGTTGGACCCAGGTTGAAACCGGTTCGGCCATCACCTGGAAATACCCCAGCTGCGTGCTGCGTGGTGACGATTCGGTGGGCGAGTTCTATTCGGTGGCGCTCACCCACCATCGCCAACAGGCCGATACCGGCACCAAGATGATTCACCTTGGCAAGAACACCAAGTCGAAGATCATCAGCAAAGGCATCAGCGCCGGCCACGGCCAGAACAGCTATCGCGGCTTGGTCAAGATCGAGAAGAATGCCGCTAACGCGCGCAACTACACCCAGTGCGACAGCCTGTTAATCGGCAAACGCTGTGGTGCCCATACCTTTCCCTACATCGAAGTGCGTCGCGCCGACGCCATTGTCGAACACGAAGCCACCACCTCGAAGATCAGCGACGACCAGTTGTTCTACTGCCGCTCACGCGGTATCGGTGAAGAAGACGCGGTCTCGATGATCGTCGATGGCTTCTGCAAGCAGGTCTTCAAGGAACTGCCGATGGAGTTTGCGGTGGAGGCGAAGAAGCTGCTGGAAGTCAGCCTTGAAGGGGCGGTTGGATGACCGGGTGCAACGCGGACGCGCAGCGCGTCGCGTCGTATCCGCGAAGGTTCAACCTTGCCTTGCCCTCTGCGTGTCATACCCGCGAACGCGAAAGCGGGATTCCGCATCAAGTCCGGAATGACGGCCTGTGGTTCCTACCGCAGGCAATGCAAACATCGCCGAGCCTGCAGCTAGTTCATGCCGCCTACACGCTCCTTGCCCGATCCCCTTACTCGCGTAACACCCGTGTGACCACCTGAAGACCCCGACCATGCTCAACATTGAAAACCTCCACGTCCGCGCCGGTGAGCGCGAAATCCTCACGGGCCTGAGCCTGCGTCTTGAACCCGGCAAGCTGCACGCCATCATGGGTCCGAACGGTGCGGGCAAATCGACCCTGGGGCATGTGCTTGCGGGCCGCGAAGGCTATGAAGTCACCGCCGGGACCGTCGAGTTCAACGGGCAAGACCTGCTGACCATGGAACCAGAAGAACGCGCGGCTGCGGGCGTTTTCCTTGCGTTCCAGTACCCCGTCGAAATTCCCGGCGTGAACAACACCTACTTCTTGCGTACCGCGCTGAATGCGCAGCGCAAAGCGCGTGGCGAAGCAGAGCTGGACGCCATGCAGTTCCTCAAGCTGGTGCGGCAGAAGCTGCAGATTCTGAGCCTGAAGGAGGATCTGCTGCACCGCGCCGTCAATGCGGGCTTTTCGGGCGGTGAGAAGAAGCGCAACGAGATCTTCCAGATGGCGGTGCTGGAGCCCAAGCTGGCGATTCTCGACGAGACCGATTCCGGTCTCGACATTGATGCACTGAAGGCGGTAGCCGATGGCGTCAACGCCCAACGTAGCCCTGAGCGCGCTTTTCTGGTGATCACCCACTACCAACGTCTGCTCGACTACATCGTGCCCGATGTCGTGCATGTGCTGGCGGATGGTCGGATTGTCGAAAGCGGGGGACCCGAGCTGGCCCTGCAGCTCGAATCGCATGGCTATGCCTGGGTCAAGGATCGGTTGAGTCCGGAGACCGCGTGATGAGCGCCTTGCTGGATTCCTTTGCGCAGCAGTACACGGCCTTGCCGGAGCCCTTGCGTGCGGCCGGTGGCTTGGCAGAGTCGCGTAGCAAGGCGCTCGCCGCTGCCTTGCAGGATGGACTGCCCGCCGTGCGTGCCGAGCGTTGGCGCTATACGCCACTGCGCGCCTTGGCCCAACGCAGTTTTCGTGCAGCAACCGGCGCCAGCGTAGATGCGGCCATGCTCGCGCACATCCCCGCGCCACGCCTGGTCTTCGTCAACGGTTGGTGCGATCGCAGCCTAAGTGATCTCAACGGCCTGGCCGAAGGCGTGCGGGTGGAATCGTTGGGGCGAGTGCTGCATCAGGCACATCCGCGCGATGTGGCTTGGCTGGGCCGCACCTTCGCCGAGGCGGATGAAACCTTCGCCCGGCTCAACGCCGCGCTGGCAGTCGAAGGCGCGGTGATCCAGCTCGAAGAGAACGTGCAGCAAACCGCGCCGCTGCATCTGGTCAGCATCGGCGCGACCGAAGCGGCGGATGCCGCCTGGCATCTGCGCCATCTGATCGAACTGCGTCACGGCGCGGCGCTGACGGTGGTCGAGCACCAACTCGCCGCCGATGCGCATGCGCATTTCGACAACACCCTTTGCCATGTGCATCTGAAACCGGGTGCCGTGCTGCGCCATGTCCGGCAACAGACCGCCAGCGAGCATGCCACTCTGCTGTATCGCACCGATGCTGTGCTGGCTGCGGGTGCGGAGTATCGTCGTGTGGACCTCGAACTGGGCGCGGCACTGTCGCGACATGAGTTGAACGCTTCCCTGCAGGGCGAAGCCGCTGCAGTCGTTTCTGGCGGCGCCATGCTGGCAGATGCCAAGCGTGTGCTGGATACCCGCCTGCAACTTGACCACGTCGCCCGCGACACGCGCTGCGATCTGCGTTGGCGCGGTCTGGCCAGTGCGCGCGGCAAGCTCAGTTTCTACGGTGGCATCCATATCCGTCCGGGTGCGGATGGCACCGACGCCCAATTGTCCAATCGCAATCTGTTGTTGTCAGACACCGCCGAGGTCAACACCCAGCCGGTGCTGGTGATCGACGCCGATGAAGTGAAAGCGGCCCACGGCGCCACCGTCGGCCAACTGGATGCGCAGGCGCTGTTCTATCTGCAGTCGCGCGGAATACCCCACGATGAAGCGCGGGCGATGTTGATGCAGGCGTTTCTGATCGAAGTGCTGGAGGTGCTCGAAGACACGGGCATTGCCGAGTCGCTCATTCCCGTACTGCAATCCCAACTGGCGCGGAAGCCAAGTGCATGAATACGGCCACTGACTGGACCGCACTGCGCGACGATTTCCCGATCCTGCGTCAGCAGGTACACGGCAAGCCGCTGGTCTATCTGGACAGCGCCAATACCGGACAGAAGCCGCAGGTCGTGATTGACGCGGTGGATGCGTATTACCGCGACTACTGCGCCAACGTCTCGCGTGCAGTGCACGCGCTGGGTGAGCGCGCTACGGCGATGTATGAGGGCACGCGGGAGACGCTGGCGCGGTTTCTGAACGTGCATCGTGACGAGCTGGTGTTCACCTCGGGCACCACGAATGCCATCAATCTGGTCGCCTACAGTTGGTTGTTGCCGCGCTTACGGGCGGGTGATGTCGTGCTGGTCAGCCGGATGGAGCACCACGCCAATCTGGTGCCCTGGCAGATGATGTGCGAGCGCACCGGCGCACAGCTGCTTCCCGTTGAGCTGACACCGCAGGGCGAGATCGATCTCGATGATCTGCGAGCCAAACTTGGTCCGCAGGTGAAGCTGCTGGCAATGACGCATGTCAGCAACGTGCTGGGCACGATCACACCGATCCGCGAGATCTGCAGCATGGCCCGTAAGCACGGCGTGGCGACTCTAGTGGACGGTTCGCAGGCCATACCGCACATGCCGGTCGATATCGCCAGCATCGGTTGCGATTTCTATGTGTTCACCGGGCACAAGGTCTGCGGTCCGACCGGCACCGGTGCCTTGTGGGCCAAGCGCGAGCATCTGCAGTCGATGCCACCGTTTTTTGGTGGCGGCGAGATGATTCGCGAGGTCAGTTTCGAACGCACGAGCTTCAATGATCCGCCGCACAAGTTCGAAGCAGGCACGCCGAACATCGCCGGCTTCATCGGTCTGGGTGCAGCGGTCGACTACCTGAGTGGCATCGGAATGGCGGCGATCGCCGAGCGCGAGCAGTTCCTGCTGCGCGAAGCGACCGCGCGACTGCGCGACGTGCCGGGACTGCGCATTTTCGGCGCGGCCAGCCACAAGGCGGCGGTGATCTCGTTCGCCATCGACGGCGCGCATGCGCATGACCTCGCCACGCTGCTCGATCTGGACGGCGTGGCAGTGCGCTCGGGCCAGCATTGCGCGCATCCGCTGCTGCAGTGGCTGGGTGTCGGAGCGACGCTGCGAGCGAGTTTGGCGTTCTTCAACACGCTGGATGAAATCGACATCCTGGTGCGTGCGCTGCACAAAGCAAGACAACTTCTGGCCTGAGTTTTCAGTTGTTTGGATTGTCATTGCGAATCAATGACATCCGAGAATCCATGGCATCGCCGCCGCGACCTTGCGAGTGGTGTTTTGCCTGTGCACACTGCCGCCCACGACATCGCAACGGAGACCGCCATGAAAGGCGACAAGAAGATCATCGCCACCCTCAACAGCCTGCTCGCAGGCGAGCTGACGGCGGTCGACCAGTACCTGATTCACGGTGAGATGTATGCCGACATGGGCCTGCATAAGTTGGCGGAAAAATCCCTGCATGAATCCGCGCACGAACGTGAACATGCCACCCTGATGATCCAGCGCATTCTGTTCCTGGAAGGCACGCCGGACATGGTCACCCGCGAGCCGCTGAAGGTTGGCAAGGACGTGGTTGGCATGCTCAAGGCGGATCTGGCTGTGGAATACTCGGTCGCCAAGGCGCTCAAGGCGGCCATCGCGGTCTGCGAGAAGGCCCAGGACTACGTCAGTCGCGACATGCTGGTGACCCAGCTCGAAGATACCGAGAGTGACCACGCTTACTACCTCGAAAAGCAGCTGCGGCGCATCGCGCTGGTAGGACTGGAAAACTATCTGGCGACCCGCATGGGTGGCGACGGCGAGGCGGTTTGAGGACGACCATGAAAAGTTCCGGCAAGCTCATCCTCGCGCTCAATGGCGTGTTACGCAACGAACTGACCGCCATCAACCAGTATTTCCTGCATGCCCGCATGTTCGGTCATTGGGGCTTCGAACGCCTCAATGAATACCGCTACAAGCAGTCGATCCGGGTCATGAAAGAAGCCGACGAATTGATCGAGCGGATCCTGTTCCTGGAAGGTCTGCCCAACCTGCAGCAGCTCGGCAAGTTACTGATCGGCGAACATCCGGTGGAATGTCTGCAAGCCGATCTGAAGCTGGAAATGGATGTTCATCGGCCCGCCCTGCTGGCGGCCATTGCGCTATGCGAAGCCGAGCAAGATTACGTCAGCCGCGACTTGCTGCAGGCTCTGCTGGCACACAGCGAAGCAGCGATTGATTGGCTGCAGACCCAGCTGCAGCTCATCGAACAGATCACTTTGCAGAACTGGTTGGCGCAGCACATCGAAGAAGATTGAGCAGACCCCGGCGTCGCCAAACGACGCCGGGAAGGTCCCAGCGCAAATTATTCGAAGCCGTTGGCAAAGATCGGCAAGCCGGTTGGTGAGGTTGATACGGCAATGCAATTGCCAATCTCGGAGGTCTCGCCATTGGCGTTGGTGGCCGTGGCCGAGACGGCGCCGGGCGTTGTGTGAGCGGTCGACAGACCAAATTGAAACGTGGCATTGCCACTCGCGTCGGTGAACGCCTCGGCGTGCCCGATATCGTCGTAGGCCTCGCCGCGATCACCCGCTTCGCCGCCACAGGCGAAGTCCCAATAGACATCGATACGAAACGTGGCATTCGGCGCACTGTGCAGACTGCCATCGACGAGAATCTGTGAACCGCCGCTCGTGACTTGCAACTGCGCCGCGCTCAACTCGGGATAGTTCTGGGCGTGATTCGGCGCGTTGCCGGGGTTGGTCGCAACGTTGGCTGTCGGCCCGGCGCTGCCCAGATCAATGTCCAGGCCGGTATTGGCGTACATGGTGTTCGCCAGCACGCGGGTCCTGCTAGCGAAGGTGCTGCCGAGCCCGCTGACGCGAACGCCAGCACCATCGTTGTTGGCGACGATATTGCCACCGGCTGTGCCGGACTCGGATGCGCCGACAAAGGTATTGGTGGCACCAAAACCCACTTCGACGCCGTCGCCCAGATTGCCGGCGTCTTCCGACAGGGAAAAGTACGCCGATTTCCCGATCAGGTTGTAGACCACAGTGTTGTTGGTGCTGCCAATGCCAGAGACTCCCACGCCATCCTGTTGGTTGTATCCAACGTAGTTGTATTCGATGAGATTCGACGGCGAATTGAAGATGTTGATGCCGTTTGCGCCATTGCCTAGTCCCGCGATGCCGTCGGCGGCAAAGCCGATCAGATTGCCGGCAACGGTATTGCCTCCGGCAACGTTATCCAGGGTGATGCCACTGGAGGTGCCACCGGAAATCATGTTGGCCAATTCGGGGTCGTTAGCCGAGCCGATCATGGCATTGCCAGCACTGGTAGTGACCTTGATGCCCTGCGCGTTGGCGACGGTGAAGGGGACAGCGCCAAATTGATTGCCCTGCACGCGATGATTGTCACCACCCGCGAGCACAATGGCGGCCTCGGCGAACCCGGCGAACATCAGCCCTTTGACGACCAGTCTCGCGCTGGTGGGTGCAGAACTGGGCACGCGGAATGCGTAGGGCGCGGCTGACGAGCTGTACACAACGCCGCACAGTGTTGCGTCGAAGCGACCAAATTCACTGTTGCCAACCCAACCCGGCTGCGTCGTACCGTCAATCGTCACGTTGCCGACGATGTCGAGCATCGGCGTGCTGTTCATGGTGATCAGGAATGGACAACCTGCAGCGATATTGAACTTGATCAAATAGGGCCCGCCCGCACTGTTGGCGGCCTTCATGCCAGCGCGCAGGGAACCGGCTGTGGGTGAGGTGTTGTTGCCGTTGTCGGCGGATGTAGTAACGATGAAGGTGGTGCGGTCGTCCACATCGGTTTCATAGGCACCGCGATCCATGTTGCTGCCAACCACACGCTCGCCGCCGTCCAGATCCCGACTGGGCAGTCCGTTGATCTGGAATGGGGTCGCACTATTCACGGCAGGAGAATTGGGATTGAGCCGGAAATTGCCACCCGCCACATCGAGAAACAGCGGATTGGATTGCAGATTTCCAGTGCCGAAACTTGACCAGTTATAGATGCTCTGTACGGTGCCAAAGGTGTTGCCGTTGAACTGGGGCACCATAGAGCCAGCAAGATCATAGTTGGCAAACGCCAGATCGAACCCGCCATTGCCATAAATGATGTTGTTGGAGATGTCGCCCTTACGCGAGGTGGGCGATGAGTATTCGATACTCAGTCCGCCACCGGTATTCGCGGCGATCGTGGTGTTTGTAACGAAGGTGTTTTCATTGCTTCCTCTATGAAACAGCTTCACAGCTGCACCCGAGGTCTGATTGGCTGCGATTAGGCTGTTGGTGACCGCCACGGAAGAGCCGGTAAGATTGACCGCCGTTCCGACCGCATTGCCGCTGAAGGCGCTGTACCGCACCCGATAGGTCGCATCGTCTGTGTCGTTGGTCAGAAACTGTACGTAGAGCGCGTTTGCCGAATTGAAGCGTGTGAAGGTGACGCCTTCAATCAGGACATCGGCGTTGAAGGCGGGCTGCAGGACCAAGCCGGTGTTCGCTTGTCCTGCGGCATCAATGACCGTGTTGGCAGGATTGATGGTTCGCGAGGTGCAGTTGGCGGAATAGCCACCCAGCAGTTGGAAAGTGACCTCTTCGAAGCCCGCATCGTGGACGGTCGAGATCAGCCCCGCGCCAACCGCGTAGGTACCACGCACCACTTTGATGGTGTATGTGGATGGCCCCGTCTGGTCGTCATAGTCGTTGATGGCCGACAGCAACTCGCTGACCGTGTCGACACACACGCTTGCAGCGTTGGCCGGTGTCGTAGCGCCAAGCAGCCACGCGCCAAGCAGCAAAGGGTAAATGAGGTGCCGCACGGTAATCTCCCAGACAACGACGGTTGTTTGCAGACTATTACGAAAACCGACCGTGCGGACTGCCACGTCCCCAGTGCTCTGCGATCGCGCGAGGGGTTCGCCGCCCGGTCGGTGGAAGCCGTGACGAGTGACCTTCAATCACACCATCCCGCCGCCGCCATCACATCGTCGGCGGCAGCGGTCATCTCCCGCTGCATGCGGGAAAAACGCGCGTCGTAGGCGGAGATCGATTCGCGACGACCCGCCGCGTCCGTGGGCTTCAAATCGTCGAACAGTCGATCCGCGATCCGCAGGTAATTCCGCACGGCTGGGCTGACAATCGCATGCGATTCCGCAGAAAGTTGCGGCAGGTCGCGATGGCGAGCGCGAATTTCTTCCCGACCTTGCTGAATACACTGCAGGATGTCTGCGTACGCACCGGCCGCCAACACAGCCGCAGGCACCTGATCGCCACCCACCCGCGTGGCTTGATAGATGCTGCCCAGATTCTTGCAGCCGTCCATTGAGCTCAGCACCGCCGAATGGAAGGCCTCGAAACTGCCGACGTAGCGTTCCAGTTCGTCGCTCGCCGCGGAATCGGAGGCGTCCAGCCAGGAAGCGCGCGAGGCAGCACTGGCTTCGATGCAGACCATTGCGGTCAGGGCGAGTAGCAGAACACGCATGGCATCAACGCACTGCAGCGCAGAAGGCGACTTGCCGGTGTTCACTGCTTTGCTAAGCAGTGTGTTGGTCATCATTGGAATCCGGTGGACAAGGGCACTGCGCCAACATCGACCTCAATTGGTGCAACGCGAATTTCTGGTGCTCGGAGAACAAAGTGGTGCTACGCCATCAAGCGGGCTCAGCTGCCACGTCGGAACAAGGGAGCTTGACGGTTTAGCGACGCCGACAGAGTCGGGGCCAACGTGGCGGGAGCGAGCAACAAGGCAACGCACAGGGCCTCCGGCCGAGCCTCACAACGGGTGGGAAGTCCTGTCAAGGCGCATGTGATCCCTGAGCACGGTGTTCTGCGTACGCAGGCACATCAACCTCTTGGAGCCACGTTATGTCAGTCGTTCGCACGTCCCTCGTTGTCGCCAGCGTGATCTGGCTAGTTGGCGGTTCAACCCCGCTCCGGGCAGATGGTGGTCTTGACCTTGACTATGGCCTAGATGGCCGCAGCGTCGTGGGTTTCCTCGAGTCCGATAGTGTGCAGTTACGCGCGCTGGCGCGTTCGCCGGCTGGTGAGCGCTGGATGTTTGGCGACGACAGCGCCCATCGCAGCCTGCTGTACATCAGCCGTCATTTGGCCGACGGTGAGTCGGATCCGACATTTGGTGATGCGGGCAGTGGTCAAACGCGCACCGCGTTGCCGCCGAACTTGATCACCCAGACCGAGGCATGGGCCGTTGAAGGAGCACTGGTACAGGCCGACGGCAAGCCGCTGGTTTTCGGCGGGCTCAGGCCAGTCGATGACGAAACGGGCGTGTTCCCGGGTCTGGTATGTCGACTCGCGGTGGCGGGCAATCTTGACGTCAGCTTCAATGGGGGTTGCACACTGCTGCGGAGCTTTCTGGGGACGGAGGAAACCTGTCTGGTCGCCGATGTCGTCGAGGCGGCAGACGGCAAGTTTGTGGTGATCGGCAACTGTGTGGGGCCCACGTTTGCATCGCGCCCATTCATCACCCGACTGCTGCCGGACGGCAGCATGGATTTCGACTTTGCTGCGGGCGCAGGCATGGCAACACCCTTGATTCCGCAAGCATTGCCGGTTGGGCAGCATTTCAGTGCTTTGGCCTTGCGCAGCGATGGTCTGGCGGTGGTCGCGGGGCACTTCGAGACGGCTGCGGGTGGACGCGCAGACCGCGACGTGGGCCTGCTGCAGTTCGATGGCGGTGGCAGTCTGGATGCAGGGTTTGGCAATGCCGGGGTGTGGCTGCTGGATGAGAGCGGAGATACCGATGAGTTTGCACGCGATGTCGTTGTGCGTGAGGACGGTGGCGTGCTGTTGCTGGCAGAGCGCGAGGTGGCGGATCTCGGCAGCGGCATGGCCGGCGAACAGCTATTGCTTGCACAATTGCTCAGCGATGGGACGCTGGATTCGAGCTTCGGTGCAGGCGGGCTGATGCTTGATGCGGTCGGCGATAGCTTGGGGCTTGGCTCACGTCTGCAGGCGTTGGCGTTGGATGTCGGTGGTAGACCACTCGTGGCCGGTCGGCGTTTGCCGGTGACAGGTGCGTCGTCTTCGGCCGGTACCGAGTTCTGGCTGGCAATTCCGGCAACCGTCATTCCGCAGGCGGATACCCAACTGCTGATTTCCGCGGACGTGGCGACCACGGGTTTCGTATGGAATGAAGCGCTCGACATCCGTTTGCCCTTCAGCGTCAGTCCAGGCCAGTCAACCGTGGTTTCGGTGCCACTGGCGATCGAGCTAGATGGACCCAACGACAGTGTCTTTGACAAGGGCTTGCGGGTTACTGCGGAGGCCCCGATTACCCTCAACGTGTTGAGCGGGCGAAGCTTTGCCACCGACGGCTCGCTGATCTTGCCTGCGCGACAGTTGGGCCGGGAGTATCGAGTGGCCTCGTGGGGTGAGGGAGGGGGTTCGGGATCGTCGTTTGCCGTGGTTGCCAGCGCAGCCGACACGACGATCACCGTGACGCCTTCCGTCGCGACCGATACACGCCCAGCGGGTGTGCCGTTCCAAGTCAGTTTGCAGCAAGGTCAGGTCTACCGCCTACGCGCGTTGCCCAATACTGACCTGAGCGGCAGCGTAATCAGCGCCACACGACCGGTCGCGGTTTTTGGCAACCACTCCTGCGCCATCATCGTGTTCGGCGCACCCGTACAAAATCCCGAGTGTGGTGGCATCGTCGAGCAGATGCCGCCGGTCAATCACTGGGGGCTGGATTTTCTCAACGTCCCGACCCGGCAGCGTGCCAGTGGCGATGTGGTTCGCGTCTTTGCGCAGCAGAACAACACGGTGGTGTCGATCGATGGGCAGGCCGTTGCCGTGCTGGGCGGGTCGAATTTCTACGAATTCAGCCGCAGTGCGCCATCGCGGATTACCAGTAGTGCGCCGGTCAGCGTGATGCGCTATGCGCAGTCGTGTCGCGTGGACTTCCCGGTAAATCCCTGCATCGGTGATCCGTTTATGCTCGGCATCGCGCCATTGACGCAATGGCAATCCCGCCACGCCGTCGTGCTGCCCGACCGTGATTTCATCGGTACCTACCTGCATACGCTGGAGATCATCGCACCGCAGGCGCAGATCGCCGAGGTGCGTGTGGACGGCGTCAGCGTGCCGCCTGCCAGTTTCGCCGCGATCGGCACGACGGGTTACGCCTATGCACACGTGACGACCAGCCATGGTGCGCATCAGATCACTGCACAGGCGCCGATTTCGGTCAGCGTCTATGGCTTTCTGCAACATGGGTCAGAGGGCTACGCGTTCCCCGCTGCGGCAGCGCCTTCAGGCGGTGACGCCAACGCGGATGATGTGTTGCTGCGCTACACCGAGCACGGTCTGCGCGACGCCACGTTCGGCAGCAATGGTCTGGTCCTGCTCGATCATCGTGAGGCGTTTGGCACAACTCTGCCGAGCTTTGACAACGTGCAGCAATTGCTGGTGGACGGCAGTGGAATACTGGTCGGCAGCGCGACTCAAAATGCGGCGAGTGGCCAATCGTTGATGATGAGCTATCGGGTCGAAGCCGGCAGCTTGTTTCGGGATGGCTTTGAAAGCGACTGAGGCCACCCATGGATGTGCGTCGCAGAGTAGTCTGAACCTCGCGCAATCCCCATCATCAGCACAGGCGAAGCAGGGTGAGTCCAGAGCAGTGGCAGCGCGTCTGCGCCTACTTTGAGCAAGTCGTCGAAATGCCGCAGACGCAATGGGCATCGTGGCTGGCGCGCGAATGTGCTGACCACGTGCTTCGCGAGGAGGTGCTGGCGATGCTCGAAGCAGACGCGCGGCACGCCGAAACCATCGACGTATTGCAATGTGTGCCGGATGTGCTGGCCGATTATCGGCAGCAGCTCGCAGACAGTCGCTGTGGTCAGCGCTTCGGCGCCTGGCAGTTGGAACGGGTATTGGCCGAAGGCGGCATGGGTACGGTCTACCTTGCCGAGCGGGTGGCGGGAGGATTTGTCCAGCAGGCCGCGTTGAAATTGGTGCGGAACGGGCTGGACACGAGCGAACTGGTGGCGCGACTGGCCAGCGAACGCCAAATCCTGGCTGGCCTGCAACACCCCAACATCGCCCGCCTGCTGGATGGTGGTCTGGGCCCTGGCGGTGAGCCATTTCTGGCCATGGAATATGTCGAAGGTCAGGACATCTGCCGATACTGCGATACGGCACGTCTGGATATTCCGACCCGCTTGGGTTTGTTGTTGCAGGTCTGCGATGCCGTGACTTATGCCCACGGGCGATTGGTCGTGCATCGCGATCTGAAACCCGCCAATGTGCTGGTATCCGCCACGGGTGAGGTCAAGCTGCTCGACTTCGGGATCGCAAAGTTGATCGAGCCTGGCGGCGTCACCGCTGCCACCGTGCTTCAGCAGCGCGTCTACACCCCGGAATATGCGGCGCCCGAGCAAATCAACGGTGACCTCACGACGACGGCCGTCGACGTCTATGCTCTGGGTGTGCTGTTGTTCGAGCTCATCAGCGGGCAGCGCCCCTATGCGACACACGGACAGTCAGTGGCGGCGATTGAACAGCAAGTGCTGCATGCGGAGCCGGGTCGACCCAGTGGACGGGTCACCGGCGCGCGGCATGGCAACGACCTGGTGACATCTTCGGGTGCGACAGGCGCGCTCGAGTCGCCAGCGCGGCGGGCATTTCTGCGTGCGACGACACCATCACACCTCCGTCGGCAGTTGCGCGGCGATCTCGATGCGATTGCGTTGAAGGCACTGCGCAAGCAACCGCACGAGCGCTATGCCTCGGTGCAGGCGCTGGCTGAGGATATTCGCGCGTTTCTGCAACTCCGCCCCGTCGCTGCGCGGCGCGGCAGCCGCCGCTATGCCTTGGGTCGTTTTGTGCGACGGCATGCCTTGGCGGTGGCGTTGAGTCTCTTTGCGCTGGTCGCGCTGGTCTCGGGGCTGAGCGCCGCGCTGTGGCAGGCCGCGCTTGCCCGACATGAAGCAGCAACAGCCAGTGCGGCGCTCGGGTTCATGCAGCAAATGTTTGCGCTGGCGGATCCGGAAGTAGCACGCGGTCGTGAGGTGAGTGCGCGTGAACTCCTGCAGTCTGGTAGCCGACGCATCCGCACGGCGCTGAGTGATCAACCTGAGGCACGCGACGTACTGCTACAAGCGATGGCTGAAGCCTACATTGGCTTGGGGCTGTATGCCGAAGCGCTAACCCTGCTGGAAGAGGCCAATCCGCGTGCGGTGGACGCTGCGGCCGCACAGCGCTGGCTGCTGGCACGCGCCGCCGCATTGCAGGGTTTGGGGCGGTTTCAGCAGGTGCTGGACGAAGTAGAGCCCGCACGTGCCGCGGTGTCGTCCGTCACCGCCGAGGCGAGCCTGTACGGCGCGGCACTGGATTTTCAATGGGGACGCGCAGCCCAGGCGCTTGGCCATTTCGAGGTGGCAGAAGCGCGATTGCTCGCTGCCCTCGCCGCGCGTGAGAGGTGGCTGGGGCTGGCAGCGGCCGAAACGCAGGAAGTGAGTTCGGCGCTGGTTTCCGTCTACCAGTTGGCGCGGCGCAACGCTGAATCGCTCGCCTTGGCGCAACGCAGCTTGTCGGCGCTCGGGCCACAGGCTAACGCTGACCCACTGTTGCGCGCAAAAGCCCTGTCCTCACTGGCGATGGTGCAGACCAACAGCGGCAGCCTGGACAGCGCGGAGACATTGCGGCGAGAAGCGTTGCTGATACTGCGGGATATCTACGGTGAGGATCACCCGGCAACGACCGTCGCGCTCAACAATCTCGCCAGCGTCCTGTTTGCGCAGCGCCGCTATCCCGAGGCACTGCCTATTTTCGAGCAGGTCCTGGCGCAACGAAGGCAATTGCATGCCAGCACGCATCCCAGCATTGCCATGGCGGCCAACAACACCGCCAACGCGCTCTTGTTGACAGGCCAGCCTGCGCGGGCGCTTGCGCTTGCAAAGGAGGCGCTGGCTATTCGCCGTGCGTCCTTGGGCGACCGCCATCCAGCCACGGCCTTGTCGATGATTGGCGCGGGTTCCGCTTTGCTGGCGCTGGATCAACTGGATGACGCACAAAGCCAGTTTGAAGAAGCGTTGGTGCTGTTTGCGGAGTTGTATGGTCCCGACAATACCCAGTCGATATCCACCTACAACAATCTGACCCGAATCCAACTCGCACGTCCGCAACGACCCGAGGATTGCCAGTACAGCAGTGAGGCGGTACGGCGTGTGCGGGCCGAGCCGCCCGGTGACAGCCCACCCAAACTGTATGCACTGGCACTGCATCAGGCTTGTCGCCTCCGGCGTGGTGAGGCGTCAGCGCGCGAACCGATGAATGGGCTGGTGCTGGCCTATCGGCAGCAGGTCGCGGACGACGATCCCTACATCGCCGTATTGGCGGCATTGCCGGGTCCACCGCCGCCGCGTTGATCCTGCGTTTGCTGGCTTGTCAGGCCCTACATCCAAACCCACTCAATCGCTCGAAAGCGATTTCTGCAGGAAGGCCCTCGCCAATCGTGTGCCGCGCTTGATGGTGGGCTCGGATACGCCGAGCAGTTCGGCGACCTCGGTCACTTCCAGTCCGCTGAAAAAGCGCAGTTCGACAATTTGTACCAAGCGTGGATCGAGCTCCGCCAAGCGCTGCAGCGCTGCGTCGAGCTGCACCAGATGTTCGATTTGCTGATCCAGTGCGACGGGTTGCGAATCGAGGTGTTCGAGCGTTACCGGGTGCATGCCATTGCCACGTCGTTGTGCCTGACGTGCTCGGGCGTAATCAATCACCACGTGGCGCATCGCGATGGCTGCGGTGGCATAGAAATGTCGACGGTTGGCGAAGTCCTGTGGCTCACCCGGGTGCAACTTCAGCCAAGCCTCATGCACCAGCGCACGAGTATCCAGCGTACCTTGACGTTGGTGCCGGGCCAGTTCCGCGCGCGCAATCCGCACCAGTTCGGTGTAATGCACGGCATACCCGACCCGGCTATCCAGCGCGGCCGGTTCACCACCATCAGGGTTGAGAGGATCCATGCTCATGCGCAGGCAGCATAGCTGAGCCTTGAGTCATGCGTGGCGGGCGCTATTGCATGCGATTCCGCGCATCGACAGCAACGCGGGGCAGTGCACCGCCGGAAGCGCCACGCTGCCGCTGACAGGGGATTTCAACCGCTCGCGGAAAATACCTCGGTCGCGCCGGCTGTCCGGTGCAGCATGAGCCTACCCGGAGCCGTTCCGGGACAGCTACCGTGAGGAATGAAGTCATGAAACAGAGGTGGATATTTCTGATGTTGTCGGCCGTTGCCGGGTTTGCGCACGCGTCGGTGAAACTCGAAGACGGCTTGCAAGTGGAGGTGCGCGGCGAAGGACGTCCGGTGCTGTTCATTCCAGGTCTGAATTCCGCGGCGAGTACCTGGGACGCAAGCTGCGAGGCTTTGCGAAAGGACGGTGTGCAATGCCATCTGCTGCAGCTGCCTGGCTTCGCCGGCTTGGCCGCATTGCCCGATCAGGCGACACAGCCTTTCCTTCCGGTCATGCGGTCGCGCGTGCTGGCCTACATCGAGCGCGCCAAGCTGGATCGACCGGCCGTGGTCGGGCACAGCCTGGGTGGTGCCTTGGCATTGATGTTGGCGATCGAGGCGCCAGACAAGATTGGCGACCTGGTGATTGTGGACTCGCTGCCGTTTTTCCCGGCGGCGACCAACCCTGTCGCCACGTCCGACATGATGCTGCCGATGGCTGAAGGCATGCGTACCCGCATGCAGGCACAGACCGATGAGGCCTATTTTCAGCAGGCCAAAGCTGCCGCCAGCATGGGCATGAGCCGCGACCCGGCACGCGTGGCGGCGATTCAACAGTGGGGCCAGGACAGCGCTCGCAGTGCCACCACACAGGCGATGTTCGAGTTGTTCACAATGGATCTGCGCCCACAGTTGGATCAGGTCAAAGCACGCACCCGCGTGCTGGGTGCGTGGGCCGCCTATCAACCGATGGGGTCGACGCTGGAAAGCACGCGTGGCATCTTCGAAGCCCAGTACGCCACTCTGCAGGGCGTGGAGATCGCGATGGCGCCGAATGCCTACCACTTCATCATGTTCGACGACCCCGAATGGCTGGTGGAACAGGTCAGCGCATTTCTGTCCACGCCATGAGCGAGGCAGCAGCAAACGATGGCAACTGGCGCCGTGGGTTGCGGCGCCAGTTGGTGCAGGCGCTGGTCTGGGGCGCGTACGTTGGCCTCAGCCTGTTGCAGTTCAATACCTTGGGCGGGTGGCATAGCGGACTGCTGCTGATTGCGCTGTGCCTGGGTGTGGGACTGTGGTCGGGTTCGGAGCTGCTCAGAGCACTTGCCTTGCGACACGGTTGGCTGCGTCGCGGGCTCGCTGCGCTGGCATGGCGCGTTCTGCTGGCGGTGTTGCTGCTTGCCGCCGCGATCCAACTGCTGATCGCGGTGCTGCTGCTGGGCGGTTTGGCGTTGGGCGTGTTGACAATGCCCAACAATCACGCCGACTACAGCCTGCCCGCAGCACTGACGTACTGGTTCAACACCGGGGTAATGCTGAGTATCTGGATGGCATTCTGGGCTGCCATTCGCTCGCGAGAGGAAGCGCGTCGCAATGAGTTGGCCCGTTTGCGTGCCGAAGCCGAGCGGCGCGGATTGGAGCTCGAAGCACTGCGTGCCCGGCTCAATCCGCACTTCGTGTTCAACGCGCTGAACAATGTTCGCGCACTAATTCTGGAAGATGCTGAGCGTGCACGCGAGATGGTCACGCGGTTATCGAACACCTTGCGACATGCCTTGCTGCACAGCCAACGCCCGTCCGTAACCCTCGCAGAGGAGTGGGCCGTGATGTGTGATTATTTGGCGGTTGAGGCCGTGCATTTCGAAGCGCGCTTGCAGTTAGATTTGGCCATGGCGTCCGAGTGCGCAGCGGTGGAACTGCCGCCCATGCTGCTGCAAGTTCTGGTGGAAAATGCCATCAAGCATGGTATCTCGCGGGTCCCGGGGGGCGGTTGTCTGAAAGTGCGCGCGCAACCCGTGCCCGGGGGATTGCGACTGAGCGTGGAGAATCCCGGCCACCTTGGTGCGGGTGCTGAAGACGGCGCGGGTGTTGGGCTTTCCTGGCTGCAACATCGACTGATGGAACGCGGACCTGCAGCCCGCTTCGCGCTGGTCCAGAGTGATGCACAGCATGTGCGCGCCACACTCGACTGGCCGCAATGAATACACCGGAAAGAGGCTCGGCCATGCGCCCACTGCGGGTAGTGATCGTAGATGACAGTCGGCTTGCGCGCAGCGAGCTGAAGACTCTGCTGGCTGCGCATGCGGATGTCCAAGTCGTGGGCGAGGCCGATGATGTCGCGGCCGCGATTGCGAGCTGCGAAACCCATTGCCCCGACCTCCTGTTGCTGGATATCCAGTTGCCGCAAGGCAGCGGCTTTGAAGTGCTGGATGCCCTGCTGTCGCCGCCTGAGGTGGTGTTTTGCACCGCCTACGATCAACACGCGCTTCGTGCGTTCGAGACCAGCGCGCTCGACTACCTGCTGAAGCCGGTTGAACCCGAACGCTTGAACAAGGCCCTGCAGAAAGCCCGCAACGCCGTCGCTCTGAAAGACGAGCCTCGGCGCAACGCGCTGCCGGTGGCGCCGTTACGCGCCGAAGATCCGGTCTTTCTGCGCGATGGCGAACACTGCTGGTTTGTACCGACCGGTGAGATCAGCCACATCGAGGCCGATGGCAACTACGCTCTGGTGTTCTTTCGTGGTCAGAAGGCGATGTTGACCCGCTCACTGTCAACGCTCGAAGCACGCTTGGATCCCGCGCTATTTTTTCGGGCATCGCGAGGTGCGCTGGTCAACCTGCGACACATTGCTCGCATCGAGCCCTCGGTGGCCGATGGCTACACCCTGACGCTCAAGAGCGGGGCCGAGATGGATGTCTCGCGTCGTCAGGCACGCGCGTTTCGCGAGCGCTTGGCGTTGTAGCGGGGTGTCCATCAACGTCGCTTGATGGTTCAACGCTCGTCCATTGGCATGACACTTGTCACGCCAATGGACTGACAGCCGACACTCACGACCCAGCACGAAGACCCGCAGCATGAACACCCAGCAACCCGCGTGCCGAGGAATCCGCCATGTCAGCTTCGCTTCCAATTGCCAGCCTGAGACAGGTCCACAAGCGGTATGGCGCTGTCACTGCCTTGGACGGCATGGAACTTGACTTGCGACGGGGTGAACTGCTGGCCATGTTGGGCAGCAATGGGGCCGGAAAAACAACCGCGTTGGGCGTATTGACCGGACGACTTTGCGCCGACGCTGGCGAGGTCAAACTGTTTGGCGCCGATCCCAAAGATGCCGCCGTTCGTCGTCGCATCGGCGTGATGTTGCAGGAGGCACGCTTGCCGGACACCTTGCGGGTGCAGGAGTTGGTTCATCAGTTTTCCTGCTACTACCCACAGCCTCGCCCGCTACAGGAGACTCTGGCGCTTGCCGGCCTGTCTGCTCTGGCGCGTCGCGCCTACGGCGCACTTTCGGGTGGCCAGCAGCGAAGAGTGCAGTTTGCGCTGGCGATCTGCGGCTGTCCCGAACTCGTGTTTGTCGACGAGCCTACCAGTGGTCTGGACGTCGAGGCGCGACGCGCCTTCTGGCAGGTGATCCAGTGCTTGCGAGATGCGGGGACGTCCATCGTGTTGACGACGCACTATCTTGAGGAGGCCGATGCGCTGGCAGACCGCGTAGTCTTGATCGCTAACGGCCGTGTGCTGGCCGAGGACACTCCGGCCGGGTTGAAGGCAAGGGCCCGCAGTGCCCGTATTCGCTGCGTCACCCAACTGAGTTTGACGGAGCTGTTGAGCATACCCGGTGTGCAAAGCGCTGAAGCGCAAGGGAGCTGCCGATCGTTGCGGTGTGATGACAGTGATCAGGTCTTGCGGCGACTGCTTGCACGCGATCCGAGCGTGAGTGGCATCGAGATCCGACCGCTGAGCCTAGAGGATGCCTTTCTGACCCTGACAGGAGAAGCGGCATGACGAGGAACACTGCCACAGTTCCCGCAGTGGGTGGTCTGAGCATGACGTGGGCACAGCAAGCACGGTTGTTTGCCTGCGAGGCGGGCTATGAAATTCTGCGAACTCTGCGCACGCCGGCATTTGTTATTCCCACGCTGGCTTTCCCGGTGGTGTTCTATCTGCTGTTCGCTGTGCTGATTCCGGGACAGTGGGGCAATCTGCACAAGGCGAGCTATTTGCTCGCGACATACGGCGTCTTTGGCGTGATCGGCCCGGCGTTGTTTGGCTTTGGTGTGGGCATGGCGATCGACCGCGAGCAGGGTTTGCTGGAACTCAAACGTGTGTCGCCGATGCCGATGTTGGCCTACTTTTTCGCACGCATCGCAATGAGTCTGCTAACCGCCGCGTGCGTTGTGGTTTTACTGAGTGTGGCAGCCAGCGTGTTCGGTGGTGTCCGTATGGACATGCTGCAATGGTTGCGTCTGTTGCTGGCCTTGCTGCTGGGTACGTTGCCGTTTTGCGCGATGGGTCTTTGGATCGGCAGTCTGGTCAAAGGTCAGGCGGCCGTCGGCATTGTCAATCTGATCTATTTGCCGATGTCTGTGTTGTCCGGCCTTTGGATGCCACTATTCGTGTTTCCGACGCTGATCCAAAAGCTCGCAGCAGTGTGGCCGGCTTGGCATCTCGCGCAGCTCGCACTGGGCATTGCGGGACAGATTCAAAACGTCAACATGCCACTGCATGGTGCGGTGTTGTTGGGCTATACCGCGCTGTTTCTTGGCCTCGCACTCTGGCGAATGCGAGGCAGATGATGCAGAAATCAACGGACGCGCTGGACATGCCTACCCAGGACTGGCCAGACTCGGCTCCGCCCTATCAACACTGGCATGAGTGATACGGCGGGCTGCCATGCGTGGCCTCCGGTTTTCCAGGCAGTCGGATGACCCAACGCGACCATTCGTCGAATCCCTTTCCTCGCCGTCCACAGGCCAGACCGATGTCGAGCAGTCAGCCGCCGGTTGTTTCACCTGCCATCCCGAGCGCCGAGTATTCGCAGCATCCGTGGATCGGATTGGTCTATCTCGGCTTTGTGTTTCTGCCGATGCTGTTTTCGCGTGGCAATGTCCACTTGGCTCTGCTGGCGAGTGGGTTGGCGTGCGCGATGTTCATTCCGCTGTGGTTTCGCTTTTTGCGCAGCGACACCGGACAACGCACTCAGGTCGCGCAGATCGCAACCACCGCGCTGCTGGGGTATGCGCTGATTCCGTTCAATCCGGGTGGCAATACCTTCGTGGTCTACAGCATGACCATGGCAGTCGCGGTGCTGCCCGTGCGTCTCGCCCTGTGGTTGGCGGGCGGTTCGTGGATTCTGATGACCCTGCAGTTCCTGTGGGTCCTGCCAGACGCGCGAACGGCGCTTGGCATCAGTCTCGCGATTGCCGTGGTCGGTGGCATGGCGTGTACGGGCATTCTGATGGCGCGCACACGCGAGCGCCAGCAAGCGGTTCTGAAACTGAGCCAGGATGAGGTTCGGCGCTTGGCCGCACTGGCCGAGCGGGAGCGAATCGGGCGTGATTTGCACGATGTGCTGGGACACACCCTGTCACTGGTTGTGCTGAAAACCCAGTTGGCGCGTCGCCTTTTGCAGCGCGATACGTCGGCTGCAGAGCAACAACTGACCGAATTGGAGCACGCTGCGCGAGCCGCGCTGGATCAGGTTCGCGAAGCGGTCAGCGGGATCCGGACGACCGGACTGGTGGCCGAGCTGGCCGCGGCGCGACTGGCCCTGCTGAGTGCGGATGTCCAGATGGACATTCATTTGGAATCCATCGAGCTGCCGGCACAAATTGATCAAGCCATGGCAATGATCTTGCGTGAGGCAATCACCAACGTGATGCGGCATGCCAAAGCCAAGCGTGTCGAAGTCCGGTTGTCCGCGAAGCCACAGGACAGTGGAACGGAGTGGCGTCTGCAGATTGTTGACGATGGTGTAGGCGGTGCCATGGCGAAAACGGGACACACCGGATTTGCTGGGTTTGCTGAGCGCATGCAGGCATTGGGCGGGCGTTGGGAAATCGACAGCCCGAGCGGTGCGGGTACCTGCTTGCAGTTCATTGCGAAGCAACCCGACGGTTGCCGGAACGAGGCTTGTACATGATTCGTCTGGTGCTGGCAGAGGATCAGGCGATGGTGCGCGGTGCACTTGCCGCACTGCTCGGTCTGGAACCGGATATCGAGGTCATTGCAGCCTGCGCGGACGGCGATCAGGCGCTGGCGGCGGTGCAGGCGTTGCGGCCTGACTTGTTGGTCACCGACATCGAAATGCCCTCGCTCAGTGGCTTGGATCTGGCCGAAGCCGTGCGTGCGCTTGGCCTGCCAACACGGGTCGTGGTGGTCACGACCTTTGCGCGATCCGGCTACCTGCGCCGCGCCATGCAAGCGGGCGTGCGCGGCTATCTGCTGAAGGACACGCCTGCCGAGCGTTTGGCGGAGGCATTGCGGGTGGTGCATTCGGGTGGTCGCTCGATCGACCCCCAGCTGGCGATTCATGCCTGGGATGACGTCGATCCACTGAACGTGCGTGAACGCCAGGTTCTGCGGCTTGCCGGTGAAGGACTGAAGAGCGCCGACATTGCCGAGCGACTTGGCTTGAGCCAGGGAACTGTGCGTAATTACCTCAGTGAAGCCATCGGCAAACTGGGTGTCGAAAACCGCATTGAGGCATGTCGAGTTGCGCGGCAAAGGGGTTTGCTGTGAGCCAGCTTGCCGACAGCGCTCAGATGACGCGGAGAAGCTCGTCGTGCAGCGTCGTCAAGCGCTTGGCGGGGATCTGCACCGCCAATGCGGCATGCCACGCGGGTACGAGACTGCGAAGGCCCGATTGATCGGGCGCTCTGAGCGCTTCTGCCATCAGGTCGGCATGTGCGAATGGCCCGCAGAAACTGGACAGGGTATTGATCATGAAGTGCCGACCCATTTCGAGTTGTTGCGGACTGCGATCAGGCATTTCGTCGATTGGAAACGCCGGTGGCGCGGAAGCCACGCGCTGCGCGCCGTCATCGTCAATGCACTGCAGATTGTGCAGCTCTTGCAACAGCGGCTCGATCGAATGCGAACCCATCAGGCTCTGAAGTTCCGCTGCACTGCGCTGACCATCAACCAGAATGAGTAGCCTGCGGGCTAGCAAACTCAATTTGAGGCTGCGTTGCGCCAGCGCCTCCAGACCAGCGGCACTCTTGCGAATCGGCATGATGGCCCCTCCTGCCCTCAGCTGAACACGTTCTTTGCCTGAAACGATTGCCGCGCGCTATTCCACTTTGGTCACTTTCGCAAAGTCGATCACGGCTGGCGTGATCCCCTGGGCCTGCGCTGCATATGCCCGCTGCCTTCAATGGCGTCGTCGAGGAACCCGCATGCACTGCAGTGCATCACAATGCGCCCGACGAGATCGCACACCAATGACCCGGCTTCCATCTGCGACTAGGTGAGGCGTTATCATGGCCCGGGGCAGGCACTGTGAGACAAGCGTGTGAGCAACGAATCCATTGATACCTTGCTCGATGACTTGCGCGGCGGCGGCGCGGACGCGACCGATCGCTTGTTTGCCGTGCTCTACGCGGAGTTTCACGCGAAAGCGCATCTGTTGCTGCGTGGCGGATCCCGTCAGACCTTGTGCACGACCGAACTCGTCAACGAAACCTGGATGCGTTTGCAGGGCAAGAAGTTGCAGGCGGAAACACGGGTGCACTTTTTCAACATTGCGTCGCTCGCAATGCGTCAGGTGTTGATTGACCGGGCACGCGCCCGCCAAGCGGACAAGCGTGGTGACGGCCTGTTGCCCTTGACGTTGGGGGCGGCGAGTGAGGTCGCGAGCGACGAGCCGTTTGATGTGCTGGTAGTGGATCGAGTCATGAGTAACCTGAACGAGGTCGATTCAAAACTCGCCGAGATCGCACAACTACATCTGTTCGGTGGCCTCGGTTTCGTCGAGATCGCTGAATTGCTGGGCAGTAGCGAGCGCACCATCTTCCGTCAATGGCGCACTGCCCGGATGTACCTGATCACGATGATCCGAGAACACAATTGAGCATGTCGATCGACTGATCGATGTTGGCAGACACGCTCATGCATTCGCGTAGAGACAAGACGAGCCTCTCTGCGGAGCACTGTCGTGCACTTTTCGAAAAAAGTTCTGGCCTGGACCTGGCTTCCGTTGGCTTTGGGTCTTGCCGCGGCGCGCGGTGATGCCGCAACGGGAGTCGGCGATGGCGCTGCAACCGACACCCTGCACTGGGACGCGGAAGGTGCTCGATCCGCAGGGGATCTTGGCGACGCTACACGACTGCCGAGCGTCTTGACGCCAGACCACCGGCCGACGGCGCGCCCACCATTACCAGTGGTTCGCCACCTGCCGGCAAGGTCGGTGCGCCATACCGTTTCAGGGTCAGCGCCAGCGGTGTGCCCTCGCCCCAGTTCAGTGCCACCGGATTGCCGGCGGGCTTGACGATTGCCACCGCAAGCGGCCTGATTTCCGGCACTCCAACGGTCTCCGGCACCACGACGCTCGTGCTGGTTGCAGGCAACGGTGTTCGTCCCAATGCCAGCGCCAGCTATCTTCTGACCATCCAGCCGGGTGGCAACGTCGGACCGAGTTCTGCGGCGATGGTGCCTACGTTGACCAGTGGGAGCTTGGGCCTGCTAGCCATTCTGTTGGCGGGCTATGCCGTGCCGCGCTTATGGAATGTGCGCCAGTGAGCGTCGCCCGCACGCCGTTTCACTCGAAAGCGTGCCGAAGGCGATTCCACCGGGCTTCAAACCAGGGTCGCAACTACTGTAGCTGGCGATCAATGCGTGGTTAGGCGTCGAAGTGCCGGTCTTGGGTGCCTGAGCCTCGACTTTGGACTGAATTGCGAGAACTCAATGACTGCCCCGCGCAAGACGGCATGCTGCGGCTATTGGCCGCTCGCTGAACAGGAAATCCCATGTCCACAGGTCCAAACAGTACCGATTTGACCCGACGCGCCTTGGAAATTGCCTTTGCAGCGCTCGATCAACCGGAAACCCAACGACTTGCATGGGCGGTCGCACAATGCAGGGGCGATGAGGCTCTGGTGCTCGAGGTCAGCGCCTTGTTGGCGGCGGATCAGATCGATGAGCCGCGCATCGAGCCCGGGCGAGATTTGGCGGATGAACAACGGATTGGCGAGCGCTTGGGTCGCTATCGAATCACCGACAAGATTGGTAGTGGTGGCATGGGCGTGGTTTATCGCGCCGAAGTCGAAGAAGGTGTCGCGCGCCAGCCTGTGGCACTGAAGCTGATCAAGCGAGGCATGGACAGCGACGAAATTGTTCGCCGCTTCGTTCGTGAGCGCGGCATTCTGGGTCGTCTTGAGCATCCCAATATCACTCGCCTGCTGGATGGCGGTGTGAGTGAAGAGGGCCGACCCTGGTTCGCCTTGGAGTTGATCCATGGTGAACCCTTGACCGCCTATTGCGACCGCTTGACGCTGAGCATCAGCGCGCGGATCGATCTGTTTCTGCAGGTCTGCGATGCCGTGGAATATGCCCATCGCAACCTGGTGATTCATCGGGATCTGAAGCCAGGCAATGTACTGGTCACGGAGACAGGTCTGGTCAAGTTGATGGACTTCGGGATTGCCAAGCTGATTGATCCCGCGCAGTCGAGTGACACCCGAACGCAATTGAATCTGATGACACCGGAGTACTCCGCGCCGGAGCAGTTCAGCGGCGGTGCCATCACCACGCAGACCGATGTGTATCAACTCGGACTGATGCTTGCCGAACTGTTGAGCGGCGAACGCCTACGGACACGAAGCCGTAGTCAGGATGCCCATTCCGGCATCTCACGCCGATTGCAGGCGGTGTTCAGTCGTCGCCAGGCGATCAATGACCCGCAGGTGATCGCGCTCGCTGCCCGTCGCGACAGCAGCGTGCGTGCGCTGGCGCGAACGTTGCGCGGGGATCTGGATCGGATCGTGCGCCGCGCCACCAGTGACGAGTCCGAACGCCGCTACGCCAGCGTCGGCGCGATGGCTGACGATCTGAAACGCTACCGGCAGAATCTGCCGGTGCTGGCCAGTGGTGATTCGTGGGCGTATCTCATTGGCAAGTTCCTGCGGCGCCATCGATTTGCGGTGGGCGCTGCATTCGCCGTGGCGTTGGTTCTGCTGGCTGCCGTCGCCAACAACATCCGGGAGACCGAGCGTCTTCGGGTGGCGTTGGCGCAGTCGTCGGCCATGCAGGGCTTACTGGAAGATGTCTTTCTTGGCGCCGATCCCTATACCGCCAAGGCGGGCGACACCATGGCCTCGGATCTGTTGTCTGCGGCAAGTCAGCGATTGAGCAGTCGTGTGTCGTTGCCACCGGCATTGACAGCCGCCTTGTGGTTCAAGATGGGGCAGGCGTATGTGTCGATGGATGACGCCAGTCAGGCTATCAGTGCGTTGCAGCACGCCGTCGCAGATAGTGAATTGGCAATGGCATGCAGTGGTCTTGCGTGTGTGGGCAACGACCCCGTGCAAACCCGCACTGTCCGTGCGGCGGCCCGCGCGAGACTTGCCCATTACGCGCTCCGTTCGGACGCGCAGGCGGGCGACAATTTGGCAGCGCTGGATCAGTCGGTCGCTGAACTCAGGGAACTGGGCGCACCGGCGCGTGCTGAACTCTCGAAGGTCCTGCAACTGGTCGGCGACCTGGCGTTCAATCGTGGCGAGTTCGCCAACCTGGAACCCTTGAGCGGCGAGGTCGTCGCGCTCGCTCGCAACGCTGACAACACCCCGTCGAGCGATCTATTGATGGCGCTGGTCTATCGCTCGGGGATCTTGCGCGCAACGGAACAGATCCCGTTGGCGCTAGAGGCCGCCGAAGAAGCGACTGCCGTGATGGAGACGCTTGATGATGAGGTGACGGACTACATGCGTCTGCTGGTTGAGCAGAAGTACGGCGCCGCGTTGAGCGCCACCGGACGCGCCAGAGACGCAGCACCGCGGCTGCGTTCAGCACTGCAAAAGGCAATCGCATTGCGCGGTGAGAACAGCACAGTCAGCAAAGGTCTTATCTGGGATCTGGCCATGACGCAGACCGAGTTGGGTCAGCACGCCGAGGCGGCTGTGCATTACCGAACCCTGCTCACCTATGCGAATGAAGATAAGACGGCGAATGTCTATGCCCTTCACAATGCGTTGGGCCGTGCGTTGCGCGCCACAGGTGATACCACAGGAGCCAGCCTCGAACTGGCCCAAGCAGAATCCAGCGCCTGCGCAGCGCCTTCGATGACGCTGCCTTGCGCGATCATCAAGCTGAACCTTGCCGATGCCGAGCAGGTGCAGCAGCACCTGGCGAACAGTCAACGTCTGTTGGCGGAAACCAAGACGTTCATGATGGATACCGGCGGACGGGCGGCGATGCGCTGGCATCTGCTTGCAACGCGTCAGGCGATTGCCGAGAAAGATAGTGGGCGAGCAACGCAGGCGCTGTCCGACAGCCGTGCTGTCTGGAACGATCCGGCACAAATCACGCCACTGGATCGCATTGTCTGGCTGCAGGCCGATGCCAAGCTAGGACAACTGCGCGGTGAACTGGCGGCCGCGCGCAAAGCGCTCGAGGACGCTGCGCAGCTCTGTCGCCAGCATCGGCCCGAGGACGTGCTGTTGCAGCAGGAGATCAGCGATGCGATCGCGCAGTTGCATTGATCAGCGCGTTTCGGATTCGCCGTTGATTGACGAGAGCGTCGTGGGCCGCGACCCACGCGTCTGCACAGACCTCTAGTCATACAGTGACGTCTTGCCAGCCACTCCGCCGCGCAAGCCTCAGGGCTGATCCTAGCGCGGCGGAACGTCAACTTAGGGCGCGCAGCCTGGGTCGGGATCGCCGTTCTCGCAAGCCTCAAACCCACTCTTGAACACGGGCGTGCTCGACCGGATCAGCTCGCAATTGCCAATTTCCGAGGTGTTGCCGGCGGAATCGGTCGCTGTCAGGCCCATGAACTGGCCACTCAAGGCACCGGACAACGGGAGCGTGTCGTTGAACTCCGCAAGGCCCTGCGCGTTGGTGGTGACCTGAAAGTGACCCAGCACCGCATTGGATTCCGCACGCGCATCCGGCCCACAGCCATTGGACCTGTAGGCGTCGATCCGGAACAGGGTATTGGGCGTGCTGTTCAGCACGCCGGTCAGGGAGAGTCCGGCTGGCACGCTGATCGCGCTCATTGCCAAGGGATAGTTTTGCAGCGCATTCGGACCTACCCCCGGATTCGCTTGATTTTCGGTACCCCCTGCAACCCCGAGATCGATGGCCAGTCCCTGATTGGCGTAGCTGGTGTTGCCGAGGATTCGGTTGCCGGTGCCGCCGCTGGTACTCACCCAAACGCCGGGTCCACCGTTGAGGGTGATGAGGTTGTCGCCGCCGCTGCCATTGAGCGACGCCCCAACCGTGGTGTTGCGCGCACCGAACATCATCAGCACGCCAGCGCCGTGATTCACCGCCGATGGATAGCCAGATTCGAGCGACATGCCGATGACATTGTTTTGCACCACATTCCCGGTGGCTCCCGAGCCGGAAATCAGGATGCCGGCGGAGTCGCTGTTGCCGATGCTGTTGTACATGATCGAATTGCTCGGCGAATTGAAGACATACACGCCATTCTGATTTGGGGCGGCGGTGACGCCGTCGGTCTGGAAACCGATGAGGTTGTTGCCCAACACTGAGCCACCAGCGGCATTGTCGAGAACCACCCCCGGACCGTCGCTGCCGGCGATCAGGTTGATCGCGCCGGCCCAGTCGAATCCACCAATCATCGTGTTACCGGCATTGCCAGTCACCCGAACGGCGTTGTTGTTGGGCACCGTGAAACCAATGCCACCGAACTGATTGCCTGAGATCAGATGGTTGTCACCGCCCTCCAGTTTGATCGCGGCGTCGGAAAAGCCGGCGAACATCAGCCCACGAACCGCCAGTCGGGCATTGCTCGCCGAGTTCGGTACATGGAATGCCCACGGCGTACTGCTGGCACCGTCAGATCCATTGAGCAACAGACAAAGCGTGCCATCGAAGCGGGTGTACTGGACGTTTTCTATCCATCCGGCCTGAGTGGTGCCGTTGATGGTGACATCGCCCGTGATGTCCAGCATGTTGCCAACCACGTTCAGAATCCGCGGACAGGCGCCGGAGATCTGGAAGCGAACTTCGAAGGGTACTGTGGTGGCATTGGCGGCCTTGATGGCGGCCCGCAGCGAACCAGCCAAAGGCGCAACGTTGCTGCCATTGTCTGACGTGGTCGTGACGGTGTAACTGGTCAAATCATTCTGGGTCGATTCGATGGCACCCCGGTCAATGCGGCTGCCGACTACCCGAGGGCCACCAAACAAGTCACGACCCGGCATCCCTGAATATTGGAACGCGGCCCCATTGTTGATGGCAGGAGACAACGTGCTCAGGCGATAGTCTTGCAGTGGCGCGTTGATAAATTGAGGGTTAACGCTCAGATTGTCAGAAGCCAGAGGCGCGACGGTGCTGACCGTGCCGTAGATATTGTGGCTGACAACGGTGGGTGCGAGCGTCGTCCACTCGACGAGCGATAGGTCGGTTCCCGTATTTCCCCAAACAATGTTGTTGGCGATTTCTGAGAGCAGTATCGGAGCTCCGCCAAGAATCGTCGTGTATAGACCTTTACCGCCAGTGTTATTGACAATCGTGTTGTTAGTGACGGTGATTGGATTCGACGAGGCTGCGAAAACAGCCGCTGAGAATGACTCTCCACTAAGCGTGTTGTTTGCCACGAGATTATTGATAAATCGAGTTCTGGCCAAGTCAACCGCATAATGCCCAGAGTTGCCGATGAAGCGGTTGTTCTGTACTGTAAATTTTGCGCTCGAACGTGGGTCGAAGCTCACGGCAGCAGGATTTCTATTCACGTTTGTGCGAAAACGAACAAAGCTAATTCCTTCCACGAGCACGTCATCGAGTGCGCCAATGGAAAATCCACTGTCAAATTGATCATCGCCGTCAATAACGGTATTTCTGGCATCAAGACTGCGGCTGACACACCCCACAGTATATCCACCGAGTAAATGCAGTTTCCCGTTGCCCCATGGGACAAAATCAAACGCAGTGCCCAATTGTGTCCCGACATTATAGGTGCCTTGCCGGATCTTCACTCGATGGCTATCACCCTCCCAACCGTGCTGCCAAGCGTTTATTGCATCAAGCAATTCTTGAGTATTGCCAACGCAAAACTCGAAGTTTTCCGCCAGTGCCTGCTTGAATGGCGAAAAACAGATGAGGAGTGCCAGCAGGATAGGGCGAAAGGTGCGCATAGTCTTCTCGGCAACGGTAGGGGCTTGCCAGCCTTTACGCGATCCCTTGGGGTCAGCTGCCAACGTGGGATGAAGTACGACTCGGCGACCACGCGTGATCCCGCTCGTCGGCGCGGCGGGGTGTGGCACCAAAGGCGATGCGACGCGCTGTAAGACGGCGCGGGGAGCCGAATTTATGGCAGTCAGATACTTGCGCTTGCGTAAGGGTCGGTAACCCACTGCCGGACCCACCCTGCATGAACACCTTGATGCGCGCGACTTGTTTGATTCTGCTGGCTTGCTGGTGCGTGACGGGTTATGCCGCGACCGTTTGTGTGGATTCGGCGGTGTCGCTCGTGGCGGCGATCAATGACATGGGTGATCAGCCCGATGGCAGCATCTACACGATCAAAATCGTCCAAGGGACTTACAACGTCGATGGTGCGATGAATGTACCCGCGAACGGCGAAATTGATTGGGGTGTGCGGATTCTTGGTGGTTATACAACGGGCTGTGCAAATCGCGTGATCAACCCGTCCAATACGGTTCTGGATGCGCGCAATTTTTCAAGCAACTTGCACATCGTCAGCTTTGCGGAGTCCGGTGTGATCATTGAAGGGCTGACCCTGACGCGTGTTCGACATGCGAGTGTTGGGGCCATCGTGATTTTTGGCAATGAGGAGTCGTCGATCGAAGTTCGCCATTGCCGTGTGACCAACAGTCAGGCCGACACCGGCATCCTGCTCTGGGGCGCTGGAAAAATGAAAGTAACGAATAGTTTGATCGCGGACAATGCCGTCGCAGCCGAGGGCGCGGGCGTGCAGATCGAGTACCGCTCGGGCGGCGACTCCGCTGCCATCGTCAACAACAATACGATCGCCAACAACACTGGCGGCGCAGGACTGAGCATCATCTCGGCAGATGGAACCTTTCGCACCGGTGAGGTCGCCAACAATATCCTGTACGGCAACAGCATCGACCTGAACTTGCTGAGTTATTTCTACACAGGCAATTCACTGGCCGTGCGTGGAAATCTCTACGGCACTCTGCTTGGCACGCCGCTGACGTCGGACAACATCGTCGCCAATCCGATGTTTGTGGACCCGGCCAATAGCGACTACAGCGTGGCGCTGATCTCGCCGGCGATCAATTCAGGCGAGGCAACACAGATTTACGACTTCCCCGCCCGCGACATCATCAATCGCACTCGCATCGTTGGCAGTCGCGTCGATCGCGGCGCCTATGAAAGTCCGCAGGACGACCTGAATGGCTTCATCGTCAGTACCACCGCGGACAACGGTAACAACGTCAGCCCGACACCTGGCTCACTGCGTGCCGCGATCAAGGCGGGCAACGCGGCGGGTGTGCCCTACAAGGTCAGATTTGAATTGAATGCAAGCTGTCCTGCGGTCATTACGGTCTCAACGGCCCTGCCGGATATCACCGGTAATGTGACCATTGATGGCCGTACACAGACGGGCTGGAGCCCGAACACGGGCTATGGTGCCTTCGATGCGACGCTATGTGTGGTCTTGAACGGTAGTGGCAGTGTCTCGGTTCCGTGGGCCTTCCATGTGCCTAGCAATGCCAGCAATGCGCAGTTGACGATCAAAGGCATGGCGCTCTCGGGCTTCACCGATGCGGCCATCAAACTGGAGGGCGGTCATGACCACCACCTGCAGGGAAACCAGATCGGCGGCATCCCGTTCACCAATGCCAATGACAAAGGCGTCTACGTCGGTGGAAACGCCAGCGGTAGTTACGTCGGTGGCTTCGACGATCCGTCGTCGGTGAATCTCATCTCCGGCACGGACACCGCGGGGATCTACCTTGAAAACACGGCGGGTGGCTCGGTGATTGCCAACAATCTGATCGGCTTTCAGACCGATGGCCTCAGTCCACTCAGCAATG
The DNA here is from genome assembly GCA_016718605.1 of Lysobacterales bacterium. Taxonomy (GTDB): domain Bacteria; phylum Pseudomonadota; class Gammaproteobacteria; order Xanthomonadales; family Xanthomonadaceae; genus Aquimonas. The sequence goes on from JADKCY010000002.1 coordinate 1,764,532, forward strand.
GCATCGGCATCTACCTCTTCAACTCGCCCAGCAATCTCATCAGCTACAACTACGTCGGTAACAGCGACAACGCGGGCATTCAGATTTCCGGCCCCAGCGCACAACTGAACATCGTGCAGGCCAACAACATTGGCGTGAATCGGCTGGGTGGTGCGGCGGGGAACGTGTCCGCGGGGGTAGCACTGAGTTTTGCCGCACAAGCCAATACCATCGGTGCCCCAGCCTCGGCGACGTGGGGCGGCAATTTCATCCTGTACAACAACGGTCCAGGCGTGTGGGTGACGCCCAGCGGTGGTGCGGGCAATCGCGTACTGTCGGGCAATTTCTACTCGAATGGCGGACTGGCGATTGACCTGGATGGCAGTGGCCCCACCACGAACCCCGGCGCCCCGGGCAGCAGTGGACCGAATCTGCGCCAAGCCCACCCGATATTGACCCAGGCGCTTCGCAGTGCCGCAGGTACCACGGGTACGTTGGTGGGCAGTCTTTCGGCCAGCCGCAGCAACACAAGCTATCGCTTTGATATCTATCACGCCGCTGAATGTGGTGCCAATGGCCGTGGTGTCGGCGGCTACCCGCTGGCCAAATTCAATGCCACGACCAATGCCAGCGGCCAAGTGAGCATCAACGCGGGCATTGCCTTTCCCTTCGTTATGAATCTGGGCGCGATCAGTGCCACCGCCACCGATCCCGATGGCAACACCTCGGAGATTGGAAGCTGCGTGATGGAAGTGCTCGACAATAATCCGGACGTCTTTTCCGACGGGTTTGAATAAGTCAGCGTGTGCGCATGCGCGGGAGCTTCAGCGCCGCTGACGCTCCCGCGCATTGCGAAGCCCCTACGGGATTTGCAGGGTGTCATGCACAGTGACGCGTCGCGGTGAGATCCGCGCGCCAGTTAAGTCAAACCGACGGGCAATCGGAGAACAAACCGTGCGCCGGCCAGTGGGCGGTTTTCCGCCAGCAATTGACCGCCGTGTTCTTCGGCGATCTTGCGCACGATGGCGAGACCGAGCCCGGTGCCTTTGGCTTTGGTGGTGCGATAGGGCTCGAACCAACTGGCATCAAATCCAGCGGGCAGGCCGGGGCCGTCGTCTTCGACGCTCAGGTCCAACCACTGGCGACCGGCGTCGTCGCGCAGGCGCGTGCTCACCTGCAGTTGAAGCACCTCGCGTTCGGCGCTGGCTTCTTGAGCGTTCTTCACCAGATTGTGCAGTACCTGACGCAAGCGTCCCTGATCAGCGCGTGGCGTTGGCAGTTCCGCCTGCAAATCCCGCACGAGCTGTAGGCGCGGATCGCTGTCATATAGATCCAGCACCTCATCCACCAGCCGATTGACGTCGACCGGCTGCAGGTCGAGCTGGGGAGCGCGTGCGTACTCGCCGAAGGCATTGACCAGCGTTTTCAGTGCATCGACCTGCGCCACGATGGTGTGGGTCGCACGATCAAGCACGTCGGCGTCATCGGGTTGCAGACGTGGCAGAACGCGGCGGCGCAAGCGCTCAGCGGCGAGCTGGATGGGTGTCAGTGGATTCTTGACTTCGTGCGCGAGTCGTCGCGCCACTTCCGACCATGCGGCGTCACGGCGCGCACGATCGATTGCGGTGGTGTCGTCGATGACAATGGCTTGGCCGGCATCGGGTAACCCGGCACCACGCAAGATCAGCAATTGGCGTTCAGGCTCGCGGGCCAGACTGGTCTCCTGCCTCCATTCGATCGCGCCATCCTGCAGTCGTTGCAGCGCGCAGTCGATGATCGGTTGGTGCACCGGAGTTGCTTCGCCAAGGGCGGCCAATGGCAGTCCAAGGTAGTCGCCCACACGCCGTCCAAACAGATCGTCAGCGGCCTGATTGCTGCCACGCAAACGACCTTCGCGGTCCAGCACCAGCACGGCCGACGACAGTCGCGACAGCACACTTTCGAGGTAGGCTCGCTGGCGCTCGGTCTCTTCTGCACTGCTGCGCGCGCGGGCCTGGCTGAGTTGAAGTTCGCGGGTCATCTGGTTGAAGGCGCGCACCAAGAAGCCGAGTTCATCATTGCTGACTTCGGGCAGTTCCTGACCCAGTTGGCCTTCGCCGACGGCCCGTGCCGCTTGCGCGAGGCGGGTAATCGGCGCGACCACGCGACGCGCCAGATCAAACGCGATCAGCACGGCCAGAAACACCGAGATCAGCACCACAAAACTCAAGATCAGCACGAATACTGCTTTCAGGGACTCGCGCAGGAAACCGGCTTGGCGCGTGCCGAAGACGGCAGCTTCGATCCTTGCGGAGCGTTCCGCGTAGTCACTTGGGACCGCAAACAGGGCCTGCAACAACCGGCCGTTCGGATCGCGCGGCAGTTTGCGCAGGACGCGTACGAAGCTGCCTTGCGGCAAGCGTTGCAGGCTCACATGGCGACCCGCACTACCAAGCGCCAGCAGAGCGTCTTCCTCAGGTGGGGCGGGCAACAGAAAGGCAGGCTCGGAGGCCGCCAATGCGGCGACCCGACCATCGGCTTCAAACAGCACCAATTGCGCTGCTTGTACCGCGTCCAGCGCGTCCTCCAATGCCAGCGACGCTCCTAGGGGCGCATCACGCAGACGTTCCAGCACCTGATCGCTGCGCACATTCGCTTGCGACTCGTGTTCTTGCAGTGCCTGACGCGCGATCGCCAGCGCATCTTCCAGCGCGGGAACGGAGTTGGCGCGCAGCCAGGTATCCACGGTGGCTTCGATGAAGCGGACGCTGAAGCCGTAGGTCAGCAACACCGGCGGCAGTGCCAGCACCAGCAACAGAATCAGCAACCGACGTGTTGTACGTGCACCTGGCATGCGTTCGTTGAGTTGGCGACGCAGCTTCCAGAGCCGACTGCCGATCGCCAGTGCCAACAGCAGCAAGGCCAGTGCTGCGGCGACGAATACCAGCGGGTAGTAGTGTGCATAGTTGGCGCCCAGACCTTCGGCGTCGGCGGCCAGATACATCGCCGAAAACAGCAGCACGATCAGGGCAAGTGCGGCCGACGCGGTGCCGAGGCGGCGAGCCCAAGGTTGCCATCGGCTCATGGTGAGGTCGACTCCCGTAACGAAAACACTGCCGACTGCAGGGTCCAGTCCGCGCGATCCAGCAAGGCGGGCAGACGCAATGGCGTCGGGAGTGCGGCTAGATCAAAATAGATGCGCAGGTCTTGCGCACAATCGGACGTGCCAGCAGGTACCGGAAGACGCACGCGGCGCAACGCAGCCAGCATGGCGCTGCGACGGGCGAAGCGTCGCGGACTGGATTCACCAGCGCTCCTTCGCTGCAGTTCGTATTCGTCGGTCAAGGGAAAATAGGCCAGCACCAGTTCGGGGTCGTTGCGCGGGTCGCAGCCCTGCAGGGTGTAGCGCAAATGCAGCGGAATGCCGTTGGAAAGCGCTTCCAGCATGATGGCGGAGAAGCGCAAGTGCTGTTGAACCTCGAGCGTTTCACGATGAGCGTCCACACGAACGCGGGCCTGCAGAATCTCGACCCGTTCCGTGGGCGGCGTGGCGCAGGCGAGCAAGCACAGCACAAGGCTGCCACAGAGCGCAAACCGGGAAGGGATCGGCGCTCGCATCGTCTGGTCTCAGTGCGTCTTGCGCAGCGCGGCGACGAAGAAGCCATCGCCGCCAGCCTCGCCTGGCAGTCGCTGCCAGCCCGCGCCACTCGGTCGTCCGAAACTGGCATCCAGCAGAATGCTCTCGGCGTCCGTGTGGTCGGCTAGGAACGCGCCCACGGTGTCAGCGTTCTCCGATTTCAGCACTGAACACGTCGCGTAAACCAACCGACCTCCGACCGAAAGCAGCGGCCAAAGCGCTTCCAGCAGGCTGCGCTGGCGCTGATGCAGCGCGGGCAGGTCAGACTCGCGACGATGCAACAAAATGTCGGGCTGACGTCGAATAACCCCTGTGCCGCTGCAAGGCGCGTCAATCAAGATCCGCTCGAAACGTTGCCCATCCCACCATTGTGCGACTTGCGCCGCATCGACAGCGCGCAGTTCGGCGGTGACGCCTTGCCGAGCGAAGGCATCCTGCATGCGGCGTACGCGTCGCGCGTCGACATCCAGCGCAAGAAGGTCGGCCTGTGGACAGAGATCGTGAATCTGCACGGTCTTGCCGCCCGGCGCGGCGCAGGCATCCAGAACCCGTAGACCGGGTTGCAAGTCCATCGCCCTAACCGCGTTCTGGACAGACACGTCCTGCACGGCGAAATGCCCCTGCGCCCAGCCTGCCAGCAGGGTTGGCAGGCCACTGCCGACCAGCCGCAGGGCGAGTGGCTGATGGCTGGCCGCCTCGCTTTCCACGCCTTGTGTGCGCCAAGCGGCACGCAGACGCTCAGGATCATCGACACGTGACCGGTTGACCCGAATCCAGACCGGTGCCTCCGTCGTGTTGGCGGCGAGCACGCCAAGCACGTCATCCGGCCAGTCGCGTTGCAGTTGGAGGTAGAGCCAATCCGGATGACTGAAGCGCACAGCCGGCAGATCCACACAGCGCGTCGCCAGCACGGCTCTCTCGCGCAGATAGCGTCGCAGAATGGCATTGGACAGGCCGGCCAGTCGCGGGTGCTTCACGCGTACCGCCTCGACGGTGGCCGCAACGGCCGCGTGCTCGACCAAGCCGAGCGCATCGAGCTGTGCCAAGCCAATCAGCAGGAGCGCGTGAACCTCGCGCGACGCGGGTGGCAGCGGCTTGTCGAGCAATGCGCTGAGGATGTCGTCGTAGCGACGCAGATGGCGCAGGCTGTGAAAACACAGTGATTCGCAAAGTGCGCGGTCGCGCGGATCGGCGAGACCACCCAAGGCGCCGGGCAACGCAGACTTCAGGGAATTGCCATCGCGCACCGCCAGCAATACAGCGGCCGCCGTGCGCCGCACGGCGACGCCGGGGGGAAAGCGCGAGACCGGCGAAGGATGGAGAGAGGCACTCACTGCAGCGCTGTCCTCCGTGCGTTCAGATAGTCAGCCACGGACTGTACACGTCCACCGTCACGTTGCACGTCGAGCAAGCGCAAAACGCCGTCCGCGCAGGCGAGATCAATACCTTCGCGATCTGCTTTCAACACACTTCCTGCCGCCTGCCCATGTGAGACGGCCAGCGCCTCGGCGCGATGCACGCGAAGTCGCTCGCCCTGCACATCGATTTCGGCCACTGGCCATGGCGAAAAGGCGCGAACGCGACGCGCCAAGGAATCGGCGGATTGCTGCAAGTCGAGGCGTGCCTCGGACTTCTCCAATTTGTGTGCGTAGGTCATGCCAAGCGCCGACTGTGCTTGGGCGACCGGTCGCAAGCCGATGCGCAACAAGGTCAGTCCGTCGTGCATGACCTGTGCGCCCAGTGCTGCCAGCCGATCATGCAATTGGCCGGCAGTTTCCTGCGCGCCGATGTCGAGGCTGCGACGCAGGAGCACCGGGCCGGTATCCAGACCTTTTGCCATCTGCATCAGGCAAATCCCGGTTTCGCGATCACCGGCTTCGATGGCGCGTTGGATCGGCGCAGCGCCACGCCAGCGCGGCAGCAGCGAGGCATGCAGGTTCCAGCAGCCGAACGTGGGAATGTCCAGTACCGACTGCGGCAGGATCAAGCCATACGCCACAACGATCATCAGATCCGGCCGCAAATCGCGTAGCGCGTCCTTTTCGCCAGCCTCCTTGAAGCTGAGCGGTTGACGCACCTCAATACCGTGCGCCAACGCGCGCGCTTTTACTGGGCTGGGCGTCAGTTGGCGTCCGCGACCCGAAGGTCGATCGGGCTGGGTATAGACCGCAACCGGCGCGAGGGCATCGTCGATCAAGCGCTGCAGCGGTGGTAACGAAAACTCGGGTGTGCCCGCGAACACGATGCGCAGGGGAGAGCTCATGCAGTACTCCAGTGGACCAGTGATCGCGTGTCAGGCGGCACCGCGTTGCCGTTTGGCAAGGCGCTTTCTGACCAGGTCGCGCTTTAGTGGTGAGAGATAGTCGACGAACAATTTGCCGTCCAGATGATCCATCTCGTGCTGGATGCAGATGGCCAGTAGTCCGTCCGCATCCAGCTCAAAAGACTGGCCGTTGCGGTCCAATGCCCTGACGCGAATCTGATCGGCACGATGGACGTCCGCGAACGTGCCCGGCACCGACAGGCAACCTTCCTGGTAGGTCGTTTCACCCGCCTTGGAAAGAATCTCGGGATTGATGAACACGCGTGGCGTGTCCTTCTCCTCCGAGATATCGATCACCATGAAGCGCAAGTGGACGTCCACTTGGCTTGCCGCAAGGCCAATCCCTGGCGCGGCGTACATGGTTTCAAACATGTCGTCGATCAGAGTTTGCAAAACGGGAGTGAAGTCGGCTGCAGTCACTGCACGGGCCTTGGTGCGCAGTCGTGGGTCAGGAAACTCGAGAATTGTCAGTAGGCTCATGGCTGGCTCGATGGGGCAGGGCGCGCTCGGCAGAACGCGCCGTCAAAGGTTTGAATGGGGAGTGATTATCCGCCGTTTGCTGCAACATTCGACCGCGCAGGCCGCAACGCAGACAAAGTGCGCTTCTTCACCCGGGTATTCGTTCGTGTGGTCAGCGCATTGCAAGCTGTGATTCACGGCACGTTTTTGGGTCGAACGGGCACAAATGTAAGCTTTCGCAAATTCGATGGCATACGTTATAGTGCCAGCAACCTGCTAAATAAATCAGGTAGATGGCCGCCATGTTTAAAAAATTGCTTTCAGTTTTTGCAGTCGCTGCGCTCACATTTGCGAGTTGCGTGCTCGCGCAGGAACTTCGCGAAGATCACCCGGACACCTACGTGGTGCAGAAGGGCGACACGCTGTGGGACATTTCCGCGCGTTTCCTCAAGCAGCCTTGGTTGTGGCCAGAAATTTGGCAGGCCAATCCGCAAATTGAGAATCCGCATCTGATCTATCCAGGTGATGTGATCAGTCTGGCCTATCTCAACGGGCGTCCGCGCTTGACGGTTGATGGTGAGCGCAGCGCGGAAATACGCCGAGGCACCTCGGAGGCCATTCCGACGATTCCGCTCAGCGATGTCGAGGCCTTTCTGCGCAGTCGCCGTGTTTTGGATGAAGAACCGCGTGACCTGCCCTACGTGTTGGCGATAGAAGAAAACCGCTTGCGTGGTGCCTCGGGCCAAGTGGTCTATGTGCGCGGCGCGAACTTTGAGCCTGGCCAGCGCTGGGCCATTGCGCGACCCAGTGTGATGTTTGCCAAGGTGACGCATCCAGTGATTGGCTCCCCGCGTCGTATCGGCGAGGCTTGGAATCGCGACAAGGGCACACAGTTTCACTCAACCAAGAATGCGTGGGCATATTACGTAATGCCTGAAAAGCACTTCGACACCTTGGGTTGGGAAATGGCGGATATCGCCACTGGACAGATCACCGTGGCCGGCGATCCCGCCACGCTGCTGATCGACGACGAAGGTATCGAAATCAAACAGGGTGATGTCTTGATGCCGATTCTGTCGCCCGCCTATGACCTGCATTTCATCCCGCACGCGCCGCAGGCCGTACCGGAGGATATGCGTGTACTGGCAGTTACCGATTACCACAGAGTGGGCGGGCCGCGCGATGTGGTTGCGCTTTCCGCGGGTGCTCGCGAAGGCGTCGAAAATGGTCAGGTCTATTCCCTGTGGGGTGAGGGTGAACATGTGCGTGACGACATTGCGCACCGGACGCGTTTCGGTGCGGAGGACAACAAGGTCAAGCTGCCCGATGAATTTGCGGGACATGTGATGATCTTCCGTACCTTTGACAAGGTGAGCTACGGCTTGGTCATGGACGGTGTCCGGCCGATCCGTACCGAAAACATCGCTAAGGCACCTGTCGAACTGCCTTGAGTCGCGTGACTGACGCTCAACAGCACTGGCTCGCTGCACTGCGCGCCCCCATCGCGGGGCGCGTTTTGCGTTCTGTGGCCGAGCAATCGTCCGATCTGAGCGCGCTGGCGTCCTTGAGCGTCTCGCAGCGACAGGCGCTGGGTCTAAGTGAGGAAGCGATACAAGCCTGCCTGCATCCTGATCCCGAACAGTTGGGCAAGGACAGCGAGTGGCTCGCCGATCCGCTCAACCATCTGTTGACGTGGGCCAGTGAGGACTATCCGGCGCTGTTGCGGGAGTCCTCTGCGGCGCCGGCAGCGCTGTTTGTGCGGGGCGATCCGCATTGGCTGTGGCACGCGCAGGTGGCGGTGGTCGGCAGTCGTAATCCGAGTACCGGCGGTGCCGACAATGCGCGTGCCTTTGCAGCGGCGCTGGCACAGGCAGGTCTGTGTGTGACCAGCGGCCTGGCAGACGGTGTGGATACTGCGGCCCATCGCGCCGCATTGGACGAGGGACACCCCACCATAGCGGTTGTTGGCACAGGTACCGACATCGTCTATCCAGCGCGCAATCGACAACTTGCCGAGCAGATCGTCAAGCAAGGCTGCGTCGTCAGCGAGTTTCTGCCTGGAACCGGTGCGCGTCCCGATCATTTTCCGCGCCGCAACCGAATCATTGCCGGTTTGAGTCTCGGCACGCTGGTGGTCGAGGCTGCGGTCAAGAGTGGCGCCTTGATCACCGCGCGTCAGGCCGCTGAACTGGGCCGCGAGGTGTTCGCGATTCCTGGCTCGATACACAATCCGATGGCGCGCGGCTGTCATCAGTTGATTCGCGAAGGTGCATTGCTGATCGAGCATGTGCAGGACGTGCTGGTTGCCATCGGACCCGCGGCGCAACGTCTGGGTACCACGCTGAAAGCGCGGCTGCAGCAGAACGAGGAAACGGGCTCAGGACGCGGTTTGGCCCCGCCCTCCGAAGATCCTGACTATCAACGCCTGCGCGCCGCACTGGGACATGACCCGGTGGCATTAGACGTTTTGTCCGCGCGCAGCGGGTTGACCGTCGCAGCCCTATCCTCCATGCTGCTTTTGCTGGAGCTGGAGGGCATTGTGCACGCTTCGCATGGCCGTTACTCGCTCCGTATGACCTGATCGACGGTCCGACAGATGCAGTCCGTGCCTCGCCCAGCGCGTTGGAGGATGGATGAAAGAGACTGTGCTGGACGTTCTGTTGTACTTGTTCGAAAACTATTTCTACGCCGACCCGGACGCGGTGCGTGATCGCGACTCGATGCAGGCCGGACTGCTGCAGGCGGGATTCAGCCCGGCAGAAATCAGCAAAGCGTTTGTGTGGCTGGAGGATCTGCGCCAGCTCGAACACCATGAGTTGCCATCGATACAAGCCGATTGCGGACCGGTGCGGGTGTATTGCAGTAACGAGCTCACGCGGCTTGACGCGGATAGTCGCGGTTTCTTGATGTTTCTGGAGCAAAACGGCGTGCTGGATCCGCTGCAGCGCGAACGTGTGATCGACCGCATCATGGCGCTGGAACAGCCCGAAGTGGACCTCGACGATCTCAAATGGGTGGTGCTGATGGTGCTGTTCAATCAGCCTGGGACCGAGGCGGCGTTTGCATGGATGGAAAGCCACATGTTTGCGGGCGACCCGTTGGCGACCCACTGATAACGGCAGATGACACCTTTGCCAAACCTCGCCATTTCTTGAAGTTGTCAATGGAGCATGCGGCATGAGTCATCCTGACGCCATCTGGTACTACGTCGATGCCCAAGGGCAACAACAAGGACCGGTGACCTCGCCGATCATTGCGGGGCAATTTCGACTTGGCCGACTGACGGCTACGTCCTTGGTGTGGCGTGAGGGATTGGCAACCTGGGTCGCGTTGGACGACGTCCGCGGTGAGCTCGGCATTGCCAAAGTCTCGCCGATTACCGCAACCCCACCCGTTGCGCCCGTCACGCCCCCAACAGCGCCATCGGCATTGGATCCCAGATCCGCGGATCAATCGACCCCAGCACCCATGCAGGGTGCGCTGGGCGACATCGATCGCCAAGATATCGTCTATGCCGGTTTCTTGCGGCGGTGGGCGGCCTTGTTCATCGATTCGATCATTCTCAGCGTGGTCTTTTACGCTTTGTCGATGGTGTTCGGTATGGCGGCTGTATTCGGCAGTGCTGGACTTGATGTGATGAGTCCGGATACCGGCAGCGCAGCACTGAACAGCATGCTGGGTATGCTCTACCTGTTCTATTTCCTGATGGCCGGCACTTATTACAGCCTGTTGGAGAGCTCATCCAATCAAGCCACGGTGGGCAAGATGGCGCTGGGCATCAAGGTTACCGATCGTCATGGGCAGCGCCTGAGTTTTGCTCACGCTCTGGGTCGATGGGCAGCGGCGTCAATTTCCTATCTGACGTTCTATATCGGCTTCTTTCTTGCGGGCTGGACCGAGCGCAAGCAGGCATTGCACGACTTCGTTGCCGGAACTCTGGTCGTCGATCGCTGGGCCTTTACTGATCATCCTGAAAAGCAGCAACGTCAATTGCATGGCTGTGCGGTGGCGTTTCTGGTGGTGATTGCGCTGTTGATCGTCATTTCGGTGATCGGCATCGTCGCTGCGATCGCCATTCCGGCCTACGAAGGATACGTGCAACGTATGTAGAGTCATCGGACGGTGTTCGATGCGCGGACAGCAATTTCGCACGCGACGCTTGACAGTTCGCGTCAGCTTGTGCCGACACTGAAATAGGGCCGACCCTGAATCGCTTGCCTTGTGGTTCGGATTTGACGGCATTGACCCGCTGGATTGGCTTTGTCGGCCCTCCTGTTTTTCTCATCAACGTTTTGTGCGCCCTTGCATCGTGGCGTCTGGATTGAAATGGCAAAGAATCTGCTCATCGTCGAATCGCCTGCCAAGGCGAAAACCATCAACAAATACCTTGGCAAAGATTTTCAGGTGCTCGCCTCTTATGGCCACGTTCGGGATCTGGTGCCGAAAGAAGGCGCGGTCGACCCTGAGCAGGACTTCGCCATGCGCTACGAGTTGATCGAGCGCAACGAAAAGCATGTGGATGCGATCGCCAAGGCGGCCAAGAGTGCAGAAGCAGTGTTTCTCGCGACCGACCCCGACCGCGAAGGGGAGGCGATTTCCTGGCATATCGCCGAGATTCTGCGCGAACGTGGATTGCTGAAAGGCAAGGCGGTCAATCGCGTGGTATTCACCGAGATCACGCCACGCGCGATCAAGGAAGCGATGGCCAAGCCACGCGCGGTGGCGGGCGATCTGGTCAACGCCCAGCAGGCCCGCCGCGCACTGGACTATCTGGTGGGCTTCAATCTGTCGCCAGTGCTGTGGCGCAAGGTGCAGCGTGGACTGTCGGCAGGCCGCGTGCAAAGTCCGGCTTTACGCATGATCGCCGAGCGCGAAGAAGAAATCGAAGCCTTCGTGCCACGCGAGTACTGGAGTGCCGAGGCGCAGTTGGCGCATGCCACCACGCCCTTCAACGCCAAGCTGATCAAACTTGACGGCAAGAAGTTCGAGCAATTCACTGTCACCAACGCCTCCGATGCGGAAGCCGCGCGTGGGCGACTGGTCAAGGCAGCGGGGGATGCACTGCATGTCTCGGACGTGCAAAGCCGTGAGCGCAAGCGACGCCCAGCACCGCCATTCATTACCTCGACCTTGCAGCAGGAGGCGGCCCGCAAGCTTGGCTTTACCACCAGTCGTACCATGCGAGTCGCGCAGAAGCTTTACGAAGGCGTGACTCTCGGCGACGAGGGTACGGTTGGTTTGATCAGCTACATGCGAACCGACTCCACCCACCTTTCGCATGAAGCGGTTGCCGAATTGCGCGAAGTCATCGCGCGGGAGTTTGGTGCACACGCCTTGCCCGCAGCGGCCAACGAATACCGCACCAAATCCAAGAACGCGCAAGAAGCCCATGAGGCCATTCGTCCGACCTCGGCAAAGCTGAGTCCGCGCTCAGTGACCGCGTTCCTCAATGCCGACGAAGCCAAGCTGTACGAGTTGATCTGGAAGCGGACCGTGGCCTGCCAGATGATTCCCGCGACCCTCAACACTGTTTCCGTGGATCTCGCGGCTGGGCGCGAGCACAGCTTCCGCGCGAGTGGTACGACAGTGGTCGATCCGGGCTTTCTTGCGGTCTACGAAGAAGGTACCGATCAAAAATCCGAAGATGCCGAAGACGAGGGTCGCAAGCTGCCGCTGATGAAAGCAGGCGACGTGGTGCCGTTGTCTGCCATCGTGATCGACCAGCATTTCACCGAGCCACCGCCGCGCTTTTCCGAAGCGAGTCTGGTCAAGGCCTTGGAGGAGTTCGGGATTGGCCGGCCGTCCACCTACGCGAGCATCATCCAGACGCTGCAATCGCGCGAGTACGTGGTGCTCGACAATCGTCGTTTCCGCCCCAGTGATGTGGGTCGTGCCGTAGCAAAGTTCCTCTCCGGCCACTTCACGCAGTATGTGGACTACGACTTCACCGCCAAGCTCGAAGACGAGCTGGACGCGGTCAGTCGTGGCGAAGAAGACTGGGTGCCCTTGATGCATCGTTTCTGGAAGCCCTTCAAGGCGCTGGTCAGCGAGAAGATCGAATCGGTCGACAAGAGCGAAGCCACGGGCGCACGCGTGTTGGGTATCGATCCTAAGACGGGACTGGAAGTCAGCGTGCGGCTTGGGCGCTTTGGCCCGTACGCGGCGATTGGCAACAAGGATGATGTCGACAAGCCGAAGTTTGCATCGCTACGGGCTGGCCAGAGCATGCATACGATCACGCTGGAGCAGGCGCTGGATCTCTACCGCCTGCCGCGCACTTTGGGCGACTACGAAGGTGCCGAGATCAGCATCGGCGTAGGCCGCTTTGGGCCGTTCGTCAAACATGCCAGCAGCTATACCTCGCTTAAGGTCAGTGATGACCCGTATGAGATCGATCTCGCCCGAGCGATTGAACTCATCGAGGAAAAGCGCCAGGCCGCTGCCAATCGCTTGATCAAGAACTTCGACGGCACCGAGATTGAAATCGTCAACGGTCGCTTCGGGCCATATATCACCGACGGCAAGAAGAACGGCAAGATTCCCAAAGGCACCGAGCCCAGCACACTGACGCTGGCCGCGTGTCAGGAAATTCTCGCTGCCGCGCCCGAGCGTGGCGCCAAGCGTGGCGCGTTTGGCAAGAAATCGGCTGCTCGAAAAGAGGGCGCGCCTGCAAAAAAAGTGGCAGCGCCAAAGACAGCGACCAAAAAAGCACCCGCCAAGAAATCGGTGGCCAAGAAAGCCACCGCAAAAAAGGCGGTTGCCAAAACAGTTGCGAAAAAAACCAGCGCGACTCGCAAGGCACCCGCAGACGACGCCCCGCCATTCTAGGTGTGGCGGGCCTCGGGTCACCGGCGGCAAATCACCCCAAGTGGTCCAGTCTTCGTCGTACGCGTGACCCATGTCACCGCGACGGGTGTGCCACGGCGACCAACAGTGGTCGCGCCGGGGCGACTTTCGGCTATCGGAGCCTAACCTCCGGCAGGCTCTGGCTGCAGGTGGCGACGTCGCGCGCTGGGCCTGCGCGACGCCGCGCTGGCAACCTTCGGTACGGCGCAACAATGCCTTTCCGATCAGCCGTTGAGCCTGCGACACGAATTCGGTGGCGTTCTGGCACCCGCCGCCCATCGTTTCAGGCATGTCGAGGTCACCGACCGCAGCATTGACTTGGCACTGCTGATAGCATCGCGATTTGCAAAATATCTTGTCCGTGAAGGAGTGCGTTATGCGTCAAGGGTTGCTATCGCTGGCATGCGCCGGTGCGCTGGTCCTGTCGTTGGGTGGCTGCGGCAAAGAGGAGGCGGTCGCCTCAGGGCCGCTGGCCTATGTCCCCGCAGACACGCCCTACGTTTTTGCGAACCTCGAACCAATCTCCGAACAACGCGCCCAAGAGTGGCTTGGCATGCTTGCCGAATTGCCGCGGCTTTACGTCCTGCAACTGCAGCAGGTCCGTACCGCCTTGACGCGGTCAGGCGAGGCGGATGCGGTCCTGTTGGGAGCGCTCGATGGCCTGCAGGCGGAGATCGAAGGCAAATCATTCGAGCAGATCCTGCAGGGATTCGGCTACAGCATGCAGACCCGCATTGCGGTGTACGGGCTGGATCTGGTTCCCGTCATGCGCGCCGAATTGGCGGATCCCTCAGCGACCCGTGCGGCGATCGCGCGCATTGAAGCCAAGGCCGGGCAGCCTCTGCCAACCGGCAAACTCGGCGATCTCAGCTACTGGCAGCTGGCGCCGAAGGACGCTCCGCTCATGGGCGTGATGGCCATCATCGACAACCACCTAGTGTTGTCGATTGCGCCGGCGAAGGCAGATGAGGCGTTGTTGAAGCAGATCTTTGGTATGACCCCGCCTGCCGAGTCGATGCTCGTTTCGGAAGGACTGAGCAAGTTGAACGCGCAATATGGCTATTTGCCGTTTGGCAGTGGCTACTTCGACCTGCAGCGCGCCTGGCAGTTGGTCGCACAGCCGACCACGCCGCTGCAAGCGGCCTTCATGCAGTCGCTGGAAGTAACGCCACCTGCACTTGATGCAGCGTGCACGCAGGAAATGGACGCATTGGCGAAAGCCTGGCCACGCAGCAGTTTCGGTTACACGCGGTTGGATCCGGGCGTTGTGGATATGCGCTGGGTCACCGAAGCCCCGGCGGCAGTGCTGTCCGATCTGCGAACCCTGCGGGCACCCACCCCTGGCCTTGCCGCTGCAGACGAGGCGCTGTTCAATATGAGTTTCGCACTCAAATTGGATGCGCTCCCACCTCTGGCCAACAAGTGGGCCGACGCGGTTGCAGCGACGCCATGGCAGTGTGAATTTCTGCAGCCGATGAATCAGGCATTCGCGGATGCGCGCAGCGCTGCCGCCAACCCGGGCATCTATGCCGTCGCTCCGGTGATGCAGAGCATCAACGTGCTGTTGACCCATTTCAAACCGGCACCTGATATGGCCCAGCCAGAGTTCAAAGGCAAGCTGTTGATTGGCTCGCCCAGTCCTGCGGCATTGGTGTCGATGTTGAAGGCCTATGTGCCGGGCATGGCGACACTCGAAGTGCCTGTGGATGGCAGCGCGACCGCGTTACCCGCAATTCCTGAAATGCCCATCGCGCTACCCATGTTCGCCGCGCAAACTGGCAACGTGTTCGGCATCGCTGTGGGCGAAGGCGAAGACGCTGCACTTGGCGCCGCGATGCAAATGGATTCCGCAACACAGCCGCTGATGACCATGGCCTACGATGGCGCGCTGTATGGCGAGTTGCTTGGGATGATGGAACCGATGTTGCTGGCCATGGGCGACACGCCCGAAGCCAAGGAATCCGCAGAGATGCTGAAGATCAGCCGCGAGTTGTACGCCAAGATGTTCGGGCGTTTGGCGATGCGAGTGGAAGTCACCGAGCAGGGCATCGAATTGATGCAGCGCATGGAGATGCCGAAGGCACCGTGATGGGCACTGGCTGGCGCGCACCAGGATGGGCGCGCCAGTCCTTCACCCACACGAAGGGTTCTATTCGAGACTAAGGACTCCGTTGGGACGGTCAGCGTCTGACGAACTGTCCGCCTTGGAGAGCGGAGGTGTGTAGAGGCTGTGCGAAGGCCACGGCGCAGCGCACTCTGTGATCTCGCAACGTCGAACCAAGCGATTGCGCCAGCACTGCGCTCACCGTCGTCGCCAACCACATCCACGCCCTGATCCTGTCTGGGTGTGGTTCCTTGCAACGCGGGCGTGTTGCGGTAGGTGTGACCTGCACCGGAATGGCTGTTTGCGAACGACGCTGATCACCACCAAGTGCGTGACCTCAGGCACGGGCTGGCATCATCTGGCTTTTCATCGAATGACATGTGGACCACGCATTCTGGCGAATAGCGACCTGAGGTTCCTTGACGTCGTTGACGAGAGGTTTTCCGTTTCTGCAGCAATTTTCCATCAGCAGAGCCTGGGCATTCGTTGCGCTCGGTGCACCGGACGCTTCGACCTAGGGTCGCGTGCCGGCCAAATTGCTGAATTCGGCCATACAAACGGCTTTGCCGAACAAATTGCCCTGCGCGTAGGTGCAGCCGTTGCTGCGGAGGAAGGCCAGTTGCTCGGGAGTCTCCACGCCTTCGGCAACCGTTTCCAAACCAAAAGCGTTTGCCATCTGCAGCATGGCGCGAATCATCGACGCATCGGCGGGGTCTGATGCAATGTCGCGAATGAAGGATCGATCGATCTTGATGATGTCGACTGGCATGCGTTTCAAATAGCTAAGGGACGAATAGCCGGTGCCAAAGTCGTCGATAGCGATCCGGCAACCATCCAGTTGCAGTTTGCGCAAAAATTCGATGTATTCGCGGTTGTCGGACAGCTTCAGGCTCTCGGTGATTTCCACCGTCAGTTGTCGCTTCGCAGCCAGACTGCTTTCGCGCAGGCGCAGCAAAATCTGTTCGATCTGGTCGCGTGCCACGAAGAGGGCAGACGACAGATTGAAGGACAGTACTGGATCGTTACCGGCCAACTGGCTCCATGTCTCCCAGTCCGCGATGCCCTGCTCCAATGCCCACGTGGTCAGTTTGCCGATCAGGCCATTCTGCTCGGCGACGGGAATGAAGATGTCGGGTGGAATGTATCCCTTGACTGGATGTTTCCAACGCAACAGGGCTTCCGCGCCAACGATAGCCTGCGTCTCTATCCGGATGATCGGCTGGTAATGCAGTTCCATGTGATTCTGGCGGATGGCGAGGGCCAATTCGCTGTCGATCCAGTGGCGCCGGTTGGCCTCGTCCTGCATCTTCTGGGTGAAGAAGCAGTAGTTGTTGCGGCCGCTTTTCTTCGCCTCGTACATGGCGCTGTCGGCATTTTTGAGCAGTGTCTCGACCGAATCGCCATCCATGGGGTAAACCGTGACCCCAATGCTGGCGGCCGTCTGCAGCGTGCGCTCCGCCACAACCAGTGGACGGCTGACCGAGGCAAGGATCTTGTTGGCGATGGGAATGATGTCATCGGCCGTGGCAATGTCATTCAGCAACACGATGAACTCGTCACCGCCCATGCGTCCGACCGAATCGCATTCTCGGACGGCGTCGCGAATCCGGTGTGCCACTCGGATCAGCAATTCATCGCCGGCCGCGTGTCCCAGAGCGTCGTTGACCGCTTTGAAATGGTCGAGGTCCATGAACAAGACAGCAAACAGGCGACCTCCGCGCCGGCTTGCCGACAGCATTTGCCCCAAGCGATCCATGATCAGGTTGCGATTCGGTAGGCCGGTCAGGCTGTCGATGGAGGCTTGGCGCTCGATCGTCTCCTTGGCCATTTTGGCTTCAGTGATATCGCTGAACACCGCGATGTGGCGGTTCACATTGCCGTTCTCATCCTTCAGAACATTGATGGACAACCACTCGGTATACAGATCACCGTTCTTGCGGCGATTCTGGATCTCGCCCGACCAGTGTCCCGTGGTCATCAGGCTTGTCCACATCTGTTTGTAGAAGTCCTGCGACTGCTTGCCGGAACTGAGGAAGCGCGGATTCTTGCCCATGACCTCGTCGGGACCAAAGCCGGTAATCGTCGTAAATGCGGGGTTGACCGAAATGATCTGGTTGGCAGCATCGGTAACCAGCGTCGCTTCCGAGGCGTGTTCGAACACCGAAGCCGATAGGCGCAGTTTCTCCTCAATCTGCTTCCGTTTGGTGATGTCGGTGATGCTGATGACGACGCCACCCGGTGCCTTTCGGTTGGCGTCGTGGTACGGCGTCAGGCGCACCAGAAAGAACCGATTGTCTTCGTGGCGGAATTCGAACTCCTCCACGCGAGCGCGCTTGATGACGCTGCCCACGTGCGACAGCAATTGCGGCAAGTGCGCGTGGGTCGAGACCGTCGTCAGGTTGGGTCGGGTCAGTGGGGGAATATCGAAGAACTCCAGCGCCACCTGATTGAAGCGGGTGACGGTCAGGTTGCGATCCACGACGATGAGTCCCTTGTAGAGACTGTTGAGAATGTTGGACAGGTCGGTGTTGGCATCACCCAGTTCGGCGGTACGCGTGCCCAGTTCGTCGTTGACGGTGATCAGTTCCTCATTAGAGGACTGCAACTCCTCGTTGGCGGTTTCCAGCTCTTCGTTCGATGCCTGCAATTCCTCGTTGGCTGCCTGAGCTTCCTCATTGAGCGATTGCAGTTCTTCGTTGGCAGTCTCCAGCTCCTCGATCACCGTCTGCAGGTTCTCGCGATTCAGCACGATCTCGCGTTCGAGCTCTGCCACGCGATCGGCGTCACCCGCACTCCCGGCGCTGGCAGTGGCAGCCGTGACCTTGTCTTTGACTCGCTCGAAGCACACCAGCAGCAAGTCGGGATCGCCCGGGCCGGATTGCCCGGCGGAATGCACAGCCAGGCGGTAGTAGTGCTTCTTGCCGCCCTCAATAAGTTCCACTGGGTTACAAACTGTGCTTTGTTTGTTGCGCATCACGCGATGGCCGAACGCCCTCAGTTCGGCCCGAAACACCGGCTTGATCAGGGTAAAGGCGTTGAAGTCGGCTTTGCCCTTGCGCACGGTGAGGAAGGGACTGCAATCACCGAACAGCTCCAGTATTTCGCCACTCTCGGTCATCAGAAGGCTGGCTGGTGCATAGAGCTCAAACAGCTTTTCATGGGCGGGCGTCGTGTTTGGCGGCGCGGGGTGCTTATCGGGTCCCGCGACGTCGGCAATCCGCTCGAAAACGGGGCGTGTGCGCGTGAAGCCGGTCATGATCGGCGAGGCCACGGGTCGCTTCAGGTAGACCTTGTTCTTGCGATCGTGCTCGACGAACAACTTGCCGAGCCGGCCGATAGATTCCGACTTGCCTAGGAACATCACGCCGTGGTCGCGCAGTGCGTAGTGAAAGATCTTGATGACCCGATCTTGCAGTTCCGGCTTGAAGTAGATCAGCAGGTTGCGACAACTCACTAGATCAAGGCGTACGAACGGTGCGTCCTGCACCAGATCTTGGCGCGCGAACAACGTCATGTCGCGCAGACGCTTGTGGATGTGATAAGTGCCATCGACGATGTTGAAATGGCGTTCAATCAGCGCGCTGTCTACGCCTGCCAGCGACGTCTCGGGATACGCACCGGTCCGCGCGGCAGCTACCGCGTCGCCGTTGATATCGGTGGCGAACAACTGGATGTGGTACCTGTCGCGTTGGTCGCCTAGTTCCTCGGCCAGAATAATGGCAATCGAATACACTTCCTCGCCCGTGGCGCAGCCTGGAACCCAGATCCGAATGTCATCGCCCGGCTGTTTGGTCTTGAGTAGCGTGCGCAAGCAATGACGCATCGCCTCGAACGCTTCCGGATCACGGAAAAACGAGGTGACGCAGATCAGGAAATTGCTCGCCAGCACCGCCAGCTCCTCGCGGTGCTGGCCGATATACTCGCCGTAGGCATCCAGATCAGGGATCTGCATGGCCGCCATGCGACGCAGCACCTGCCGGGACAAGGTCGCATCCTTGTAATTCGAGAAGTCCATCCCGGTGTGGGTCGCGATCTGTCGGACGATGCCGCGCATGGTCGACGGCGGCGTCTCGTCGGGCTCGTCGGCCAAGGGTGCACGCGGCCATTGCACGATAGAGCGCAACTGATTGGCGATCTCATGCGGCGGAAGAACTAAGTCGGTGCGTCCGATGCGGATGGCCGCATTGGGCATGCTGTCGTACTTCGCAGACTTCGGGTCTTGAGCAATCGATACGCCGCCGGCTGCCTTGATGGCCTTGATGCCATGAGCGCCATCGGAACCCGTGCCCGAGAGGATAATGCCAATCGCCCAGTCCTTACGGTCATCCGCCAGGCTCACGAAGAAACGATCCACGGAGGGCTTGGGGCCAATCGTATTGGTCGGTCGACTAATCCTGATCTTGCCCTTGGCCACTGTGATGTCGACATTGGGCGGCACGACATAAATGGTGTCGGCCTTTGGCGTCAGGTTGTTGGTCGCTTCCACTACCTTCAGCGTGGTTTCCCGCGCCAGCAACTCGACCATCAGACTGCGGTGATCCGGCGACATATGTTGCGCCACGATATATGTCATGTTGGCATGGGCCGGGAGATTGGCCACGAAGGGCCGCAATGCCTCCAGGCCACCGGCCGAAGCACCTACGCCAACGTAATACAGCGGGCTCGACGTCACCCGAGTCTTGCGGGAGGGCTTGGAGGCAACCGCCGCGTTGTCTGGCATGGTGGGAACTGCCATCCCGGCGCTCGTGCTGCGCGTGGCTTCCCGACCGATGGCTGGCGCCTTGTTCTTCGTATCCGCCACGATGGTCGGGCCCTAAGGAAACGCTGAGCATCAAATTCACGCAGTATAGGTTTGCCGGTCTCATCGACCCATCACCCCTTGGGGTGAGGTGCCAAGACCCCGCGCCACGCGATCTAGGTGATTGACAAACCTGCGATACATTCGCCGGCAACATCGCAGCCGACGTTCGCAATGACGCAGAAAATCAAACCGACTGGAAACGCCGAGATTGACCGGCAACATGCCATCCTTGATGAGCTTGCGACGCACTTCAGGAGCGTCTGTCCCGATCGCAGCGGTGAGCGGTGTGCGCTCTGTACCCCGCAAGAACGCCACCAGTGTCTGGAAGCGGTTGAAGCGTTGGCTGAGCGCATGCTTCTTCTGTTGGCGGGACATGCGAACTACGAAGAACGGCTCATGGGATTACTGCCGGACAACCCCCATTGCTTGGCGCATGTCCACAAGCACAAAGAAGCCCATTCCGACTTCGTCCGGCATCTCAGGACGCTAGCCGATCACATTGACGAGGATGATCCACGGTCGACCAGCGACCGCATGCATCAGCTCATTTCCCACTGGCTGGGCGAGCATGCCACACAGTTCGATGAACCTTTGTTGGCCGAACTGGGCGATCGATTGCCAAACGAGACCGAGTATGACGAGGAATTGGTCAGCATCCTCGACCAGTACGTTTTCCATGGCCGTCCAACCCGCTTGTCCTCGCATCTGCACGATACCGTTACACGTCAGCAGGTCGAAGAGCGCCTCGCCTGCTTGACCCCGAGGCAACGCGAAATCTGTGCGTTGGTTGCACAAGGCCTGACCAATAAGGCGATCTCCGACAGGCTCGGCATTACCCTCAATACCACCAAGACGCATCGTGCCGAGATCTACCGCAAATTGGGTGTCAG
Source organism: Lysobacterales bacterium (assembly GCA_016718605.1). Lineage (GTDB taxonomy): Bacteria > Pseudomonadota > Gammaproteobacteria > Xanthomonadales > Xanthomonadaceae > Aquimonas. Next base: position 1,785,550 of record JADKCY010000002.1, read on the forward strand.
TACCTTGCTGGAGCTGGTGTTAGTGACGCAAGTCCTCAACGGGTAATGGCGTCTTTGCGGGTCCCCGACACGCGCTAACCACAAGCAATAACCTTGGGCACGACCTGCACTAGGCCGATGTTCGTCAATACCTCAACCGCCGGTATTCTCTGTGGCGTCGACGAGGTTCCCCGATTTTGAGTAGCACAGCTACTTGGTCACTTCCGCGCGATTGAAGTGACGCCTTGATAGTGCGCTGGTGTGCGTTGGCGCTGCTGCCGTTATTGGTGTGTGATCAAGGGACGCTCGTCGGCGTCGGCGCTGAGCACATCAACAGTGGGTGAAGTTGGCAGATCGCGTCAGCCGGTTCTCAAAGCCGCAGTCGTGACGACCTCGGCGATGTCTGCTGCTCAAGAGAAATCGGAGAACCAAAACACGAAGGCGGCATACGGGCCGCCTTCGTGTCTCGCTGCTGTCAGGCTTGACTGGCCTTCAGAAGGATCGCGTAAATCTGATCCTTGAGGCGCAGCTTCTCTTTTTTCAGTTCTTCAACTTCTTCCGGCGCGCCATGTTCGATATGCGCTTCGATGTTTTTGATCTTTTGATCCAGTTCGTTGTGCTTGTCGAACAAATTCAAGAAATGTGCATCGCTGGTCTTGAGCTGGCTGATCAGATCGCGGTGTTCGGGAAACATGACTTCTCCTTGGGGGCGTTGTACGTAGCATCCGTGTCTAGCTTAGTGCGTGTCGGGTCGGCGCGGATTAACCTCGATCAAGATCATGCCTTCAAAAGCCATAGTGCAGAAATCCACCGTCAACCGCGATGCATTCGCCGGTGATATAGCTCGCGGCAGGTAGACACAGGAATGCAATGGCAGCCGCGACTTCCTCGGGTTCACCAATGCGCCCCAGCGGTGTGCGTGCGATCACTTCATCGTAGTAGTCGGCATCTGCCAACTGTGGCGAGGTGCGGCGTGTGCGGATGTACCAAGGCGCGACACTGTTGACCCGAATGCCCTCGCGGGCCCACTCACAGGCCAGATTGCGGGTCATCTGGTGCAAGGCCGACTTGCTCATGCCATAGGCGGCGCCGGTACGTACGTGGGTCAGGCCCGATACCGAGCCGACATTCACGATCACCGACTGCGCGTGCACCTTCAGCAGCGGATAGGCGGCACGACATAGCTCAAAGGGTACGGCGACATTGAGTTCCATGATGGCCCGCCACTCAGATTCATCGTAATCGGCGGCGGCTTGCGGGACGTTCGTCCCAGCGTTGTTGATCAGCAATGACAGGCCCTGGCCGCGATCATCGATCCAGTCGAACAAGGCGGCGCGATCATCGCTGCGCAAAACATCGGCCGCGAACACCGCGCAATCCACATCAGGAAACTCGTCAGATAGCTCGCCTTGCAGTTGCGCCAGTCGCTCGCTGTCTCGGGCGACTAACAGAACCTGCGCGCCTAAGCCCATCAACTCGCGTGCAGTGGCTAGTCCAATCCCCCAGCTTGCACCGGTGATCAGGGCCACATGACCCTCCAAACGCCAACGATGCGCACGCATAGCAGCCCCTTGTTCACCAGTGTGCGGGCATTCTCCAGCAGGCATTGGCTGGCTGTCAGCTTCTGTCTGTCGCGCCGCGGCTGTGCTCGGGTATCGTGCGCGAATGAACGGTCACCACGCGCTGCTTTTCGCCCTCCAAACGCAGGGCTTTGCTCTCATCCCCGCCGATCAACAGGTCGGTTCAATCGACACCCTCTCGCCAAGTTGGCAAGCCTTCGCTGGCAGCTGGGATGACCTTGGGGTCGACACACATATGGCTGATCTCGGGCGCTATCGGCGGCGACGGCATGCCGTCTTCCGCAGCGCGGCGGGGCAGCTTTGGCAGCGTGAACCCGACCAGGCCCACTTTCAAACGCTGAACTACAACCCGTTGAACGGTGGCGTTGAGCGTTGGTTCGAGCCCGTGCTGCCCTCCGTGGCAGAGAACCGTGTTCTGCGTGACTTGCTCGCCTGCGGAAGACAGGTATTCGATGCGCGGATGGGTCAAGCGCGCAATTGGCGGGTCGAAGTCCACCAGTTCCGCATTGAAGCGCGACCCGATGCGCCGGGTCTGCCGACACCAGAAGGCGCGCATCGGGACGGCGTCGATTTTGTGATGGTGGTGATGATCCGGCGCCAGAACATTCGCAGCGGAACGACGCAGATCTTCTCCGCCGCGGGAGCATTGCTGGGTGAGTTTACCCTCAGTGCGCCCGTTGACATGGCTTGGGTGGATGACCATCGCGTATGGCACGGCGTGACGCCGGTCGAGCCGGTAGATCCATCGCAACCAGCATGGCGCGATGTGCTGGTCTTGACCTGGACGGCTCGGTAGCGCACTGCATTTTCCCGCGTGATGCGCTCAGTGCCGCGGACGGCAATGTGCTGTGCGCTTCGACGTCGCTCAGGGCGCTGAACGTGTTACCGGGCAGAATTGCACCGAATCCAAGGCCAGTACCGACCCCTGCAGGTTTCAGTCGCCGAGCGACTCGCGCATGAACTCTGGCATCACCAACGCGGCGCGATGCACGTCAACGTTGTAGTAGCGGGTCTTGAACGACTTGCTCTGCGCGCCACGCTCGCGGAATCCGGCGATCTCGCCGCCCTTGCGCGCCAGCGTGCAGCTCCACCAGCCGGTTGGATAGCACGGCTGCGGAAACGGCAGGGTACGCACATCGGCAAAGCCCGCGGCGGTCATGTGATGGCGCATGGCCTTGATCAGCCCCAGATGCACCAAGGGTGACTCGGACTGCTGTACCAACATGCCGCCGGGCCGCAATGCCTTGACGCAGGAATGGTAGAACGCTTCGTTGAACAGACCTTCGGCAGGGCCTACCGGATCGGTCGAGTCAACGATCACCACATCGACGCTATCGGGGGCCAGCTCACGCATGTATTTCACGCCATCGTCGAACATCAGGTGCGCACGTGGGTCGGCGTTGGAGTCACACAACTCGGGAAAGTACTTTTCCGCCATGCGGGTGACTTGTTCATCGATATCGCATTGCACTGCCGACTCGACTTCTTTGTGCTTCAGCACTTCGCGCAGCGTGCCGCAATCGCCGCCGCCGATGATCACTACACGTTTCGGGTTGCTGTGCGTAAACAGCACCGGGTGCGACATCATCTCGTGATAAAGAAAGTTGTCGCGCGTGGTCAGCATGATGGCGCCATCGATCACCATCAGATTGCCCCAATCGGTGGTTTCCCAGATTTCGATCTTCTGGAATTCGGATTGCACCTCGTCGAGCTTTTTCGTCACTCGGAATCCAATGGAGGAACCGGAGAGTTCGAAATGTTCGGTGTACCAATTAGCGGGTGCGCTCATGCGGAGTGAGACCTTGCAGGGAGTTCTTTATGACAGCGGATTGTAGCGGATGGGCGTGAAGGACATAGGGAGATGTTGGCGAGATGTTTGTGCGTGGGCTTCAACAGGCTGGTGAAGGGCAGCCGGTAGGTGCGTGGCACGGATGCCGTGTCGGCAAATCGATAGCGTGTGTGATGAATTTGCGCGAATCCCGACAACTGCGGGATCTGCGAGGTTGCGAACGTGCGGGAAAGCCATCTCAGCAACCAAGCCAGCACCAAGGCATGCAATCAACGAGCGCTAATGTTTCTCCATGACCAGCCAATGCTGAATTCGCTGCACCCGCGAATGGCGCTCGCCGAGAGGGTCGGCTAGAGCTTTCGCCGAGGCTTGCAATAGGCCGCGAGCATGCGCAATGCCGGATGGGTCTGGGGACGGCTGTTGATGCTGCAGTGCGAGCTGTACCGCCGCCTGCAGGGCCATGCTCCAATGTCGGCTGAGACTGTTTTCAGGCAGGGTGGCCACCATGGGCGCGGCGTATCGCGTGCTTTCGTCGGCCAGTGCAATGTTGCCAGCGTCCAGAGCGAGTTCCGTCTGCACCTGCAGCACGCGCAACTGCATGCCGGAATCATTCTGTTCGCGGTAGTGTTGCAGCGTGGCTGCGATGCGCTGCTGGGCAGCCACACTGAGACCGAGACCCTGTTCTGCCCTGGCGGCACTGAAGCTCGGGAACCAGACATAGGGATGATCCGCGCCCAAGGTGTCGATGAACGCCTGCTTGGCGCCCTCGGCTTCGTGCAGCGCGCGTTCGAATTCGCCCAGAGTCAGGCTGGCTTTGGCGAGTTCCAGCAGCGCATGCCCATCGTGACCGCTGTCGACATCGCCGAGTTTGCGCAGCATGGCCTGGGCGCGCTCGATCCGTTGGCGCGCCAGTGCGGCTTGCTCCAGAGTGTTGAGCACATTGGCTGAGTTCATTAGTTCGGTCGCCAACTCCACACTTTCGCCAAGACTGCTTTCCAGCAAGGGCAGTGCTTCGGCGTAGCTGTTCGCAGCAGCCTGCAGTTGACCCAGACTGCTCAGCGCACCGGCTTCACCCAGCAGCGATGACGCAAGTCCCTGACGGTCTTCGGTGGCCCACTGACGCGTCAGCGAAATAGCTTCGCGATAGCTTTGCAGCGCGAGTTCGGCATCGCCCGCCAGTGAGGCCAAATTACCGCGTCGATGAAGTAGTTCGGCGCGGCGCTTCTGCAGCGATGCCGAATGCTCCGTTGACGCGAGGCGTTGCAGTGCGAGTTCGAGCAAGGCAAGGCCTTGTGTCGGGTCGTCGACACCGAGTTGATCGGCCGCCACTGACAGGCAGAACACGCTTTCTTCTGCTTGCGTGCCGCGAAGCGACTCGGCCAGATCGCGTCCGCGCTGCAGATTGGCCCCGGCTTCGAGTTGGCGTTCTTTGTCGCCCGTTTGAAACAGCACCGAAGCGCGCTGGCAGTAGACGCGCGCCTGCGCATCCGCAGGCAACTGCGCGGCGACGCCAAGCACCGCGTCGAGGGTTTGCAGTGCATCCATCGGCCGACCGCGTGAGCTTTGCAAGTCGGCCACGGCCAGCAGCAGATCGCGTTGCGCATCGCCCAGCACACCGGATGCATCGCGGACTTCATCGAGCACCTCCTGCACAGCGGTGCCGAGCCATTGATCGGCGGTGAGCGCGCTCGCCTGCAGGCCACGATCACGGAACAGACGCACCCACAGGCTGTTGAGCGCGCTGTAACGGGCGGCACTGGTCTGCGCCGCGTCGCGTTCGGCCAGAGCAATATTGCGTTGTGCCGCAAGTCGGACGGTCTGCAGTTGGGCATTGAGGAGCGCGCCGATCAGACTGAGCACAGCAACCATTGTCAGTGCTGCGGGAACACGATGCCGCCGCCACCAGCGCAGGCCACGATCCCACCATGGACTGCGTCGCGCGCGCAGTGGTCGATGGTGCTGCCAGGCGTCAAGGTCGTCCAGCAAGGCCTGCACGCTGGCGTAGCGCTGATGCGGTTCACGCTGCAGAGCGCACCGCACGATGGCGTCCAAATCGCCGCGCAACTGAGCGGGGCGAACACCCCCTTCGACAGTGCAAATGGAGGGCGCAGGGGCATCCTGATCGCAGACCTCCTGCACGACGCTGCGTAACGACTGGGTCTGCACATTGATGCGAGGCCGGCCGCTCAACAGATGGAACAGAATCCCCCCCAGCGCGTACACATCGGTGGCAATACTCAGGGGCGCGGCCTGGAACTGTTCGGGGGCGGCATAGGCGGGCGTCAGCGCATGATCCACCGTGTGCAGGCTGTGGGCACCCTGATCCAGCAGGCGAGCGATACCGAAATCCAGCAATTTGACCTGATCCGCGTTGTCGACGCGCACGTTGGCCGGTTTCAGATCGCGATGCACGATCAGGTGTGAATGGGCAAACGCCACGGCCGCGCAGAGTTGTCGAAACACGGCAAGGCGCGTCGCCAGATCCGGCTGCCTCTGTGCGCACCATGCATCAAGCGGCAGACCCTCGGCCCATTCCATGACCAGCCACGGCTGTCCATCAGCAGCGACACCGCCATCCAGCAAACGGGCGATGTGCGGATGATCCAGACGGGCCAGCACATGGCGTTCACTGGCAAGGCGTTCGGCCTCGATGGCGATGTCACGGCGCAGAAATTTGATTGCGACCTGACGCTCGAACGCACCATCGGCGCGTTCGCCGCGAAACACTACGCCCATGCCGCCGCGACCGACCTGTTCCAGCACGCGCCACGGCCCGACATTGGTGGGCGTCTCGCTGCGCTTTTCCAGCCATCCTTCGGAAGCATGGATGGCCTGAAGGCAGGTGCGCAGCGCCTGCGCTTGTTGCGGGTCATCGTTCGCAATGCTGTGCAGGCGTCGCTCACGATCGCTCACCGAAAGTTCAAGCAGGCCGTCCAGTGCGGCGTCCAGCGCGGCCCAGTCGGGTGCGCCGTTCATTGCGCGGATTCCAGCATCTGGAACAGGAAGCCGCGCGCCTTCTGCCAATCACGGCGCACGGTGATCTCATTGACCTCCAGCAGTTCGGCGATCTCGACATCACTCAGCCCGGCGAAGTAGCGCAACTGCACGACTTGCGCTGCACGCGGCAATTGCGCAGCGAGCGCTTCCAGACAGCGATCCAGATGCAGGACCTCATCCAGTGCGCGTGCTTCCGAGGGCAATTCCAGGGCTGCCTCCATCGACAACGCCGCTTGCCCCTTACCGCGTTTGTCCGCCAATTTGGCGCGCGCGTGATCCACTAGAATCTGCCGGATCGCTCGTGCGGCAGTCGCGAAGAAGTGTTTGCGATCCGCAAAGTCCGGCAGTGCGCCCTGACGGAAGCGCAGGAAGGCTTCGTTGACGAGCACCGTGGTCGATAGCGTGTCCAGACCGGCATGCGAGGCGCGTTCGGCATGCGCGATGCGACGCAGGTCATGCTGCAGCAGGCCCATCAACTGCTGCAAGGCAGCGGGACGGTCGCTCAGCAACTGACCGAGCAGGCGGGTAATGTCGTCAGCATCGCGCATAGATCGCAGCACGCGGTCGTGGGGTGCCGCCATGATGCCACTGCAGGCATCCGATTCGACGCCATCGTCTACGACGATCGCGGCTGCGTACCTGTGGATCGCATGCGTTCAGTCCGATGTTCTATGCGTCCCAACCCGCATGTCGGGCGAGCGGGCCACGCGAGTGGCCCGCCGCGTCTTTACAGCGACCGACGGTGGGCCCACATGGCGATCAGCAGCAGCGCACCCAGCGCGACCAAGCCAAGTTGATCGAGCGTGGGAATGATGTCCGGTCCCACAGCAACGACCGCGATCTGCAAGGGCAGGTTAAGGCTGTCGCTATTGTTGCTGCTGTCCGGGTCGGTCAGGCCCGGCGTTGCGGTCGCCGCAATGGTTGCCGAGGCGGACAGGGTGCTGGTGCCATTGGGCACCGAGCTGTTCACCTGCACGGCAAATTGGATTTGTCCGGGTTCGTCAAAGGCCAGATCGCCCAGCACATTGCGACACACCGAGCCCGCAGTGGTATCTGGCGTGCAGGTCCAACCCGCGCTGCTGCCTGCGCTGCGGAACTGCGCATTGGCGGGAACGCTGACATCGACGAAGGCGGAATCGGCGCACAGGACGCCACCCGGATCAGCCTTGGCGCCGCGCGCCTTCGGGCCATCGCCACTGCTGCAGATGTACGAGATGTCGTAGACAACGCTGCCGCCCGTGACGGCCGTCGTCGCGCTGCTGCCGATCGCCAGTTGCAGATCGGCAGGTTGCCCTGAGCCGTCGCTCCAGGTGATGTGATCGACCTCGTAGCCGCCCGACGTATGGGTAATGCGGATCCGCGAAATGCCGCCAGTGTCTTGTGCACCAAAGAAGCGGTCCTCGCTCGTACCGCCGGAATTGTTGCTGTCACCGAGGGTGAAGGGGCCATGCGTGCCGAGGGAGGTGCCGGTCGGGCCAAAGGCTTCAAAGGTGACATCGGTCGGCGTACCGCCATCGGTCCAGACCATGCCCGCCGAGGTCGGAAAGGGTGCGCTGAAACTCACATCGGCCGAGCCGCCGGAGAACGCGCTGCGGCCATTAGTGCCTGAGCCATCAATCGCGCCGTCGTCGGCATCCACAGAATCGGCTAGCCCACCGGGTCCAATCACACTGCCATTGATCGTCAGTAGGGGATCGACGATGCCGTCCTCAAAGTCCTCGACCAGCACCGTGCCGCTGCTGAATCCGGCAGGTCGATCCGCGGCGCTGAGATACGGTGTGGGGCCCAAAAAGGTCGTTTGTGCTTGGATGCTGGTGGCACAGCCAAACAGACCTCCAAGCCACAGGGTGAGAGACAGACAAGCGAAACGTCGGGACATGTGAACTCCGGGATGCGTGCGCGGCGATATCGCCACAGCGCCTAAAACCCGGAACGCTCGACTACCCCGCCAAGCGCGAATCAATCCTTGGCGTGAACCTCCAGAGACAGCGTTCCTGTGTCCACAGCAGCAGTCCACTCATCCGACGCCGCGTCCACCTTTCCGCTCGGGAGGTGATAGCGACTGTTGGAATCCAGACCGGTCACTCGCACGCCTTCAATGCTCAGCGGCTGTCCCAGCACCAGCACGCTGGCGGCGTGAGCAGGCTGCACCAACCAGACCTTGCCTGCGTCGCCGGTCAGGACGCGGGCCTGACCATCGGCTTCCACCGCCAGCGCGGTGGTTTCATCGACGCCGATACCGATCAATGCCGAGTTGCCGGTCTGTGCGCGCAGACGCGCAACCCAGCCAATCAAACGACCGAGCCGTTCGCGCGGCATGAAATGACTGTCGGTGATGACATTTTGCAAATGTGGCAAGGCGAGAAAGGCGTCGATCAGGGTGTTGGCCTCGCCCAACGGATTGGCCAGCGTCTCTGGCGTGGTGATACTGCCACCGTCCAGTGCGCCGTAAACCCAAGCGCCCTGGACGGCGAGCCCCGCGCTGGTGCCACCGAGGGGTTTGTTGGCCGCAACATGCGCATTGATGGCGTCCTGCATGGGCGTACCGCGCCAGAAGTTGACGTAGTTGGCTTGGTCACCACCGCCAATGAAGATCATGTCGGCGGCTTTGACCACCGCCAGCACGGTCGGGTCGCTGCTGGCCTCGCGGCCTGAAAACACCAGCGTATCGACGGCAGCCACGCCGCCGAGCTCATCCATGAAATACGGATTGAGATCGCCTTCACCCGAGGCTCGCAATACCACCAAGCGGCCGTGCCCACCGCGATCGAACAGCCATTCGAAGGCCTGCGGAAAATACTCGCCGCCACCCATCATCAGCACGCCGCCACGCGGCGTCGATTTCGAGACCGTGCCGGCAGGTCCAGAGCGATACAGGTCATAGCCGGGACCTCGCGAGTGCGCCACGGTGGTGGGATCGGCTGCGTGCGCAGACACTGCCAGCGCAAATGAAACGATACCCGCCAGAAGGGTTGGAAGACGCATGCAGTAGGCTCCATCGAAGGTGGGCTAGCGGCCCGGGCAGTGCGCAAGCATACCGAGCAGACCCCGCACCGCTGGGGTGTCCAAAGTCCTATTGTAAAAATTCTGTGACGGGGGCACGCTCAGCAGTTGTAACGGCGCGTCCTACTTGCCGTAACGCTTGGCCCACCCAACTCTCACAGGATTGCCTGTATGCGAATGACCCCGTTGTCCCTTGCGCTGGCCGCGACGCTTGCCAGCTTGGCCTTTCAGTCCGCGTTTGCCCAAGAGGCGGCGTCCAGCGATGAAAGCGACCCCGCAGAACTCGATGTCGTCGAGGTCACCGGCTCGCGCATTCCGCGCGCGCAGATTGAAGGTCCGGCGCCGATCACCACCATCACTGCCGAAGACATCAAGGCCAGCGGTTTCATGAGTGTGCCCGATGTCATGCGCTCGTTGACCCAGAATGGCGGTGCGACGCAAAGCCAGCAGGATTACAGCGGCGGCGATTTCTCGCCCGGTTCGCAGCAGGTTGATCTGCGCGGTCTCGGTCCCAATCACACTCTGGTGCTGGTCAATGGTCGTCGCATTGCCGACTTCCCGCTGCCGTTCAAGGGCCGCAGCAACTTCACCGACATTTCCAATATCCCGATCGGCATGATCGATCGCGTCGAAGTGCTGACCGGCAGCGCCTCCGCCGTCTATGGCTCGGACGCCATTTCCGGCGTGGTCAACTTCATCCTCAAGAAGGATGTCGAGGGCAGCACGCTGGACGTGCGCTACGGCGATACCGAGCAGGGCGGCGGCGAGTCGCTGCACGTCAACTTTTCCAGTGGATTCACCAAGGGCGATCTGAGCGCGGTGTGGGGCATCGAGCTGATCGACCAGGCACCGCTCTGGGCCTACGATCGCGATGTGCAGGACTCCACTGCGGATGGCCCGACACGCAACTCGCGGCTGGCGCGCCGCGCCTATTTGCGCACCGACTGGTGGGACGACTACATCGATCCGGGTGCCGACACCTGCAACGGACTGGCGGGACAGAACGGCGGCACCACCGGCTACTTCGAGCGCAACAACTATGGCTTCTACTGTGGCAGTCAGGAGTCGATCGGCTACGGCACCATCCTCAGCGAGCGCAAGGGCTTGAATGGTTACGGCACCTTCTCGCTGGCGCTGGACGAGGTCGAACTGTTTGCCGACGTGCAGTTGGGGTATCACACGGTCGAGTTGTTCAACGACGTGCAGGCGTGGTCGTACATGGCACCGGACGGCAATGAGGAAGGCTACTTCTTCAATCAGGCCACCGATCAGGTCGAGTACTGGCAACGTCAGTTCAGCCCGGAAGAAATGGGCGGGCTCGACAAGGGCAAGGTCAAAACCACGCAAAAGACCTTCGGCATCGTCGGTGGCTTCAAGGGCACCTTGGGCGAGGCCTGGGACTACGAGGCTTCATTGAGTCACTCGCAATACAAGGCGGTGATCGAATGGCCGCAGATTGTCGCTCAACTGGCCAACAACTTCTTCCTTGGACCAGCCTTGGGCGTCAACGAAGACTGGGGTTACGAAACCTTCAATGCCGATCCGAGCCGACTCTACACGCCGCTGACCCCCGCCGAGTACGCCGCGATTTCGGATTACACGGTCTATCACCCGGAGTCCTCGACGCAGACCGCATCGTTCACGGTCACCAACGGGGAGTTGTTCTCGCTGCCCGCAGGTGATGCTGGGTTTGCGGGCGTGGTCGAGTTTGGGCATCAGTCCTACGACCTGAAGCCCGATCCGCTGGCCACCGAGTACTACTACTACAGTTGGAAGGACTCCGATGGCTCCGGCAGCCGCAATCGCTGGGCCGCCGCAGGCGAGTTGCGCGCACCGGTGGCCGAAGGGCTGGATCTCAGCGTGGCCGGTCGCTACGACCAGTACCGCTTCTCCGGCCGCAACGTTGGCAAGCTGACCTACAGCGCCGGTCTGGAATGGCGTCCGCTGGATAGCCTGCTGGTTCGCGGTTCCTACGGCACCGCCTTCCGCGCACCGGACCTGCATTACGTCTACTCGGGCATCGGCAACGACGAGACCTCGGGCACCGACTACTACCGCTGCCGCACCGAAGAGCCGGATACCGACCTCAGCGATTGCTCCTACTCGGATGAGGGCTTGATCCGCACCCGCGAAGGCAATCGCGAACTCGATCCCGAAACCAGCACCTCCTGGTCGGCAGGTTTCGTCTGGTCGCCATTGGAAAATCTTGATTTCACCGTCGATTATTTCGATATCGACATGCGCGATCAGGTGCAGGACTTGCGGGTCGACAACATCTTGCAGGATGAGGCCAACTGCCTGATCGGCCAGACCCCAACGGGCACCGCGGTTGATCCAAACTCGCCAACCTGTCTGGATGCGATCTCGCGGGTCACCCGCAACGATCAGGGCGAGCTGTACGGCATCTTCGTCAATCCCATCAACGTCGCACGCGAAAGCACGACAGGCGTGGACCTCTCTGCGCGTAGCCGCTGGGAGACCTCATTGGGCGACTTCAGTGTCGGCGCCGGATATACGTGGGTGCGCGAGCACGACTATCAGCAGTACACCGGCGATGCCACCGAAGATCAGTTCGCCGTCAACAGTGGCTTCTACATCCCGCGCACCAAGGCGAACCTGAGCTTGGGCTGGAACAACGACGCTTGGGCAGTGACGCTGTATGGCAGCCGCCTTGGCCGAATCGCCAGCTACGATTCCTGGGCCTTCCAGGACATCGAGCCAGGCAGCGGTGTTGATCCGTGGGTGGAGGCGACGTATCTGTACAACGCGACCGTCAGCTACGCCTTCAACGACCGCTCCAAACTGGCCCTGGCCATCGACAACCTCACCGACGAAATGCCGCCGGTGGACCCGACCCATGGCGGTTACCCGTACTACAACATGAGCTGGTTCGATGCCATCGGCCGCTCGTTCTACCTGCAATACACCCACCGCTTCGGCGGCGAGTAAGGTCGTCCGGCGCAACAAGCACAACGCCCCGCCTTTCGGGGCGTTGTGCTTTCTGGCATCCGCAACCATGCAGACCCCGGGTGGCACCTCGAAATACCCCTGATTCGTCGTTCCCCCCTTCGTGGAAATGACGGTTCTTTCGAGCTTCCCTAATGTATCGGAGCGTTCAACGGTCAATGCGATAGTGGCGAACATCGCGCGCGCGGATCAATCAACCGAGGTGACTCATGAAACTGTGGAAAATCATCCTGATCCTGGCGGTGGCGGGTGCCTTGCTGAAAGCGCTGGCACCGGGTGAGCGCGCCGAGGAAGCATTGACCGCCGCAAGCGTCGTCGACTTCGCGCAGCGGACCCAGCACTTTCCCGTTGATCTCGGAGACGGCTTCCGGCTCGACAGCATTCATGCCGAGGGCAACGCGGTGGTCAGTACCGTCACCCTGCTCAACGAACCCGCCGGACCTGCCGACCCGATGATGACGGCGGTGTTGCTGACCGCATCGAAATCCGACGCCTGCCGGGAGATCGCCATCCACAAGCAGGCCTACATCGATGCCAAGCTGAGCCTGGTCAAGCTGTACAAGAACAGCGGCGGTGGCGAAATCGCGCGCGCCGTCATTGATCCGGCGCAGTGTCCGTGAGGAGAGTCCGTTTCTTGTTCTGATTGCAAAATGAAGCAAGCCATCGGCTTCCCTTGCGTACGAGCTCGGCTTTGGATTGTCTTGCAGCACCTTCCGTGAGCGTCGACAATCGGAAATCGCCCGCGTCGACTGTGGGCGGCGAACCACAGGATGCCAAGGATGACCGAGACGCCCGCCGACTGCGCTGCGGCCGCAACGCCCGAGCCAGCCGTAGCCGATACCGCTACGGTGGACGAAGGGCGCTATGCGGGGCTGTCGCGCGAGCAGCTGGTGCGGCTGTTGAAGCGTCGCGACGCCGAGCGTCAGCTCGGTCTGGTGTGGGAGCGCAGCGAGGACGGGCTGGATGTGGAGCTGGCGCGCAACGAGGATTTCGTCGCGCTGTCGCTGGACGCCACGCTCAGCCACGGCGAAGCGCCCTGGCAGAACCTGATCATCGAGGGCGACAACTTCGATGCGCTGCGCTACCTGCGCATGACGCACGCCGGGCGCATCCGCTGCATCTACATCGACCCGCCCTACAACACCGGCAACCGCGACTTCGTCTACAACGACCGCTTCGTCGACCGCAGCCACCGCTTCCGCCACTCGCTGTGGCTGGACTTCATGTACCCGCGCCTGCAGCTGGCGCGCGATCTGCTGGCCGAGGACGGGGTGATCTTCGTCAGCATCGACGACAACGAGCTGTTCCGGCTTGGGATGCTGATGGATCGGGTGTTTGGTGAGCGAAATCGTCTCGCCTGCTTCGTTTGGCAGAGCGATGGAAACTTCGACAACCAAGCGCGAGTGAAGGTCTGCCACGAGTACGTGTTGGCGTACTGCGCCGACATCGACCACGCGCCCAAGCCGCGGGTGGCAGATCCAAGTCTTGATCCTTCAAGCAAGGTGTTTCGCTCGTTCATCTCGAACACGATCATCAAGAACGGCCCGAAGAATCCAGTGTCGGACATCAGCCTGCCTGAGGGCTTTCCCGCTGACTTTGAGGAGGGGCGGATAGAAGCTCGCTCCGACCGGTGGCCTCAGATACTCTCAGACGTTCAGGTGAAGAACTGGAAGACGCAGAGCAGCGTGATCTTGCGGAGCGGTTGGGCGAGTAAGGCGATGTGCGAAGAGTTCATCGACCAAGGATTCAATCCCGTGCTGGATACCAAAGCCCAAAGCACCCGTTTTGTGCTCACGAAAACCGGAGCCATTGAGTCCCGCAAGTCGCGCGAGCGAGCCTCGCATGTTGTCTCAGTTCTCCGAGGGCTGGGAAGCACGCAAGGTGATAGCTCTGCGCTCGGTGCTGCGGGAATTCAGTTCAGCTACCCAAAGCCAATCGATCTAGTCGCTTACTTGGTGAGCATGTTTTCGGGTCCCGGCTCAAACTGCCTAGATTTCTTCGCAGGCTCAGGAACCACCGCCCACGCCGTCGCCAAGCTCAACGCCGAAGACGGCGGCAATCGCAAGTTCATCCTGGTCAGCAGCGCCGAAGCGACGGTGGACCAGCCCGACAAGAACCTCTGCCGCGATGTCTGCGCCGAGCGCGTGCGCCGCGTGTTGGGCGGCTACACCAATGCCAAGGGCGATACGGTGCCGGGCTTGGGCGGCGGCTTCGCCTACCTGCGCACGCAGCGCCTGCCGCGCCATCGCCTGACCCGACGCCTGGGCCACAGCGAAATCTGGAATGCGTTGCGTCTGATCCATGAGTTCCCAATAGATGCCATCTCCCCCGGCCCGCTTGCTGTCATCGAAGCGACTGACACCGCCCTGGCCTATCTGCCGGAATGGCGTGAGCCGGCGGTGGAGCAACTGCTGAGCTGGGCTAGCGACCAAGCGGGTAAGCGCTGTGCCATCTACAGCTGGACGCCACAGCGCTTGGCCGAACGCCTGCCGGGCCACGACATCCAGCCCATCCCCGAAACCCTGCAGCTGCGCTTTGGTCGGGGGCAGGCATGAGCGCCGTGCTGGGCCTGCTGCCCTTTCAGCAGACCGTGGTGCAGGGCGTGCTGGCGCGCTTCCAGGCGGCGCGTGATCGCCTGCAGGCGCTGCCATCCAGCGGCGACAGCGACGCGCGCCGCGCGGCTGGCCGCAGCGGCGGTGCGGTGGTGCTGTGTGCGCCCACCGGCGTCGGCAAGACGCTGCTGGCCGCGGAAGTGCTGCAGCGCTTCGGGGGCGAGCGCCCGGTGCTGTGGTTCTGGTTCGCGCCCTTCGCGGGCCTGGTCGAGCAAGCGGCGGGCGTGCTGCGCGCGCAGGTGCCGGCGCTGCGCCAGTTCGACCTGCAGGCGGACCGCGCGCTGGACACGGTGCGCAACGGCGGCGTCTTCGTCACCACTTGGCAGAGCGTGGCTGCCGCCAATCAGCAGGCGCGCCGTGCACGCAGCCGCAGCGACGAGGGCGCCGCGCTGGATGACCTGCTGCTGCTGGCCCGCGAACAGGGCCTGCAGATCGGCTGCGTGATCGACGAAGCGCATCACGGCTTCCACAAGGCCAAGGAGGCGCGCAGTTTCTTCACCGAGGTGCTGCAGCCCGACTACACCCTGATGCTGACCGCGACGCCGCGCGATGCCGATATCGCCAAGTTCGAGCAGGACACCGGCTATCGCGTTGGCGGCCCTGAAGAGTGGGTGACACTGGCGCGCGCCGATGGCGTTGCCGCTGGACTGCTGAAGCGCGGCGTCAAGCTCGTGCGCTTTCTGGCCAAGGACGACGACGTCGGCACCTTGGTCGACTTCGAGCGCACCGCGCTGCGCGAGTGCGCGGAGATGCATCGACACATCCAGCGCGAGCTGGCGCAGGCGCAGATCACGCTGACGCCGCTGATGCTGGTGCAGGTGCCCGACGGCGATCGCGCCATGCGCGAGGCAAAGCGTCAGCTGGTCGAAGAGCTGGGCTTTGCTGAGGAGGCCGTGCGCATCCACACCGCCAAGGAGCCCGACGCCGATCTGTTGGCCCTGGCCGTGGACCCGAGCGTTGAGGTGCTGATCTTCAAGATGGCAGTAGCCCTGGGCTTCGATGCCCCGCGTGCGTTCACCCTCGCGGCCCTGCGCGGCGCGCGCGACAAGGACTTCGGCATCCAAGTGATCGGCCGCCTGATGCGCGTGCATCCGCTGCTGCGTCGACGCGAGAGCCTGCAGGCCGAGCTGGACTACGGCTTCGTCTTCCTCGCCAATGCCGAATCGCAGGAAGGCTTGCTGGACGCCGGTCAGGCCATCGATAAGCTTTCCACGCAGGTGCCTGAGCTCGGCAGCCAGACCGTCATCACCGTGGTCGGCAGCAATCACACCGTGCAGCTGCTGCGCACAGGTGAGTCGGCCAGCCTGCTGCTGGATGGACGCAGCGTGCAGCGGGTGCCGCTGCCGGGGGCTTCGGACGAAGACGCAGCAGTCGCAAGCCCGGGCTTCGAACAGCTGGCGCAGCAGCTGCTGCAGGGACAGACCTTGGAGCTGTTTGCGTCCTTGGCACCTGCGGGCACCAGCCCCAGTGCCCGCCTCATGCTGTCGACGGTGCTGAAGAGCGACAGCCGGCGCAGCGCCAGTAACGTGTCGCTGCGCGAAGGCATGCCGCGCAGCCTGCTCAGCGAGTATTTACCGCCGATCGACGGCGAACTTGAGCGGCGCATTGCCGATCATGTGGATTTCTCACCGCAGGTGTTGGGGTCCATGTCGCGTGGGCTTGCGCGTTTGCTGAGAATGGAAGGCGATGTGTTCGGCCATATTGGCAGCGAGCGGGAAACCTATGTGCTTGCAGAGCTCGATCCGGTGCAGATGGCTGCCAAGCTTGAACGTCAGATTGGTTTGTTTGACCTTGACCCGCGCGCACTCTTGAATGCGCTGTTGGATCGCTTCAAGGAAAAGCTGCCCGAAGCGGGCTTCGCGCTCCCGAGTTCAGAAGAGGCTCTGGAGCACGCGCTCGATGTGGTGCTGGTGCGCAATCCGTCGCTGCTGAGAAACGCCAATCGTCTGGCCCGCATGCAGCGCATCGATCTGCACGAGGTGCAGCTGCCGCCGGGCATCTTCAGCGCGGAGCCGATGAAGCCTGCGAAACGCAACATCTACGGCGTCTTCCCCAACAGCTGGGACTCCGAGGATGAGCGCGCCTTTGCCGAGAAGCTCGATGCTTGCGACGAGGTGTTGTGGTGGCATCGCAACCCTGCTCGTCGGCCGGAGAGCGTTGCGCTCTACAAATGGGACGACGGTAGCCCCTTCCACCCCGACTTTGTGGTGGCCTATCGCGGACGCGGTACCGAGTGCGATATCGCGCTCGTCGAAGTTAAGGGCCCGCGCGGCTGGGGCGACCCCACCGATTTCGCCAAGGCAAATGGTCCCGCACACGCGAGCTACGGGAAGTGCATCTTTGTTGGGCGAGCAGATAAGCGTTCGCCTTTCGAGCGCTTGCTGCCGAAGGATGATCGCTTGATACCGGTTGTGGCCTGGGATTTCAGGCAGCTCCTTCACCAAGATCTATAGCTCGACGCACCGGCTGCAGGGCATTGTGCTGCATTGCTTGAAATGTAGGTGAGGCACAACGGTGCGTGTGGACTGCCGCATCGGGATTGTTCGTGTCGCAATAGATCAGTGTCGTGCGCGTGATCCAGGATCAAGTTCGATTCTCAACTAAGTTGCCAAGTCGCCGCATCCGAAAAGGTCGAGGCGCGCCTGGAAAAATTGCTCATCCATTGAATTATTGTTGCAGGCTGTTAGTCTCCGCATGCCCTGTCGAAAACAGGTATGCAGATGAACGTAAATGTCAGCTTGGTTTGCTTCGGATGAGTGTTCCGGACGCTGTGCTCAGTCTGATTCGGCGGGTCGATTCGCGTCGCATCCCGTCGTTTTCCGGGATTGGTTTGATTGTCTACGACAGTCTGGTGCATTTGCCCTGTCTGCCGATGGCCGAGCAAGAAAAATATGAGCGCTTGGACGAGGTGGCGGGCTTGCTGGCCGAGTACTCGCGGCGCCAGGACGCGCATCACGATGGCTTTCATCTGTTGGATCGCCATCTTCGGCTGACCCACGCCGCCCAGTACATCGCGCCTCCGATTGTCGAGCGCGTGCGTTGGCAACCCGATACATCTGTGGGTGCGCGAACAATGACGGCTTTACTGGCCTCAAGTGTGGAGGGCGTGTTGTTGACCGCCAGTGTTTCCTCGGACCACAGCGTCCGTCTGTTCCGCGCGGGCGAGTGCGTGTTCGAAGCGATCGGTGGCTTCGCCGACGTATGACAACAAACGGACGTCGGGTTCGAGCAGCGTCGGTGGGACTATTCAGCGAGATAGGTATAGCCGGTCAAGCCGGCTTCCAGTGCGGCGCGCAGCGACGCGGCTTCGGCCGCGCTGATGTCGACAGCCGCTACCATCTGTGCGTAGCGTTCGCGTAGATCGCTCAAGCGGTAGCCCACGTAGTCCAGCATCACGTCGGTGGTGTCGCCGCGCCGTGTGCGTTCAAGTGCGTGACCGGATTCGGTCAGCCGTACGTTGACGGCATCGGTATCGCCAAACAGGTTGTGGATGTCACCCAAAGTGTCCTGATAGGCGCCGACCATGAACACACCGACGCGATAGCTCTCACCCGGACGCGGCAGGTGCAAGGGCATTGAGGTATCCAGGTCGCCGTCGTCAACATAGGTTTCGACCTGACCGTCCGAATCGCAGGTGAGATCGGCAATCACACCACGCTGCGTCGGTTCTTCGTTCAGACGGTGAATGGGCATGATCGGAAAGACCTGGTCGATGGCCCAGGTGTCCGGGATCGACTCGAACACCGAGAAGTTGACGAAGTACTTGTCGACCAAGCGTTCGTCGAGTTCGTCCAAGACCGCGCGATGACCTTTTTCGACATAGGTCAGACGTTGGCGAACGCCATGCGCGATGGCGTAGAAAAGATCGTCCAAGGCCGCACGTTCACCGAGGTCGAGTTGGCCCAGCGCATACAGGGTCTGGCCCTCGGCCTGGAAATGCTGCGCCTCGTGAAACAGTTCCACTGCCGGGCGCTCGTCCAGCGCAGCATGAATCTCGCGCAAATGGCGGATCACCATCGGTTCACCCGCAAGCGAAGTCGGTATCGCGCCTTGCGGCGCAGCTTCGATCTCGCTGACATTGGCAACCAGCACGGCATGATGGGCGGTCAGCGCGCGGCCAGATTCGGTCAACACGCGTGGTGGGGTCAGACCGTGGGCGGCGCAGGCATCGGCCAAGGGCTGCACGATGGTGTGTGCGTACTGCTCCAAACCGTAATTGATCGAGCAGCTGCCGCGCGATCGTGTGCCTTCGTAATCCACGCCAAGACCACCGCCGACATCCATGTAGCGAATGGGGCAGCCCAACGTGACCACCTCGACAAAGTAGCGGGTCGCTTCGCGCATGCCGCTGGCGAAGTCGCGCACGTTGGAGATTTGCGAGCCCATATGGAAATGCAACAGTTGCAGGCAGTCCAGCAAATCGGCCTGCTTCAGCTTGTGCACGAGATCCAGCAACTGGCGTGGTGAGAGCCCGAACTTGGCCTTGTCGCCGCCCGAGTTCTGCCACTTTCCCGCGCCCAGCGAGGCCAATCGCATGCGCACGCCAAGGCCAGGGCGCACGCCTAGCGCCTTCGACTCTTCAATGATGTGCTCGAGTTCCGAGGCCTTCTCGACCACGATGTAGGTTTGCAATCCCAGTCGGCGCCCAATCAAGGCAAGGCGGATGTACTCGCGATCCTTGTAACCATTGCAGATCACCACGCCGCCGGGCTTGGATAGCGCCAACACGGCCATCAGCTCCGGCTTGGAACCGGCCTCCAGACCAAACCCTTCACCTGCCCGCGCGGCGAGTTCGCCGGCGACGCCATAGTGCTGGTTGACCTTGATCGGGTAGATCGCGGTATAGCCACCGCCGTAGTTCAGCTCCTGCATGGCCTGCGCAAACGCAGCCTGCAGGCGGCCCAGACGATGACCGAGGATGTCCGGGAAGCGCAGCAACAAGGGCAGTCGAAGTCCCTCCTGCAACGCCGCCTCCACCACGGCGGGCAACGAGATCGCATGCTGCGGTTCGGCATTCGGCTGCACGCTGACACCACCGTCGGTCGCGATGTCGAAATAGCCCTCGCCCCAATGGGCGATCGAATAGGTCTGGCGCGCGCGCGCAAGGCTCCAGTCGCTCATAGCGAGAGGCTCCACAGCAATCAAAGGGCGCGTAGTGTAGGGCCTGCGGGCAATGATGCCAGTGACAATGTCATCACTGGCAGCGCCAATTCAGTTTCAACGAATACGCTTGGGCTCACTCTGTATCAGGTAGGCCTCTTCCTCAGGGCTGAGATCCACATCGTCAAAGCCGCTGAGCATCGGTTTGACGTGTTCGCGGAAACCGTGGCCCACCGTCAGCAAGTAAAGGTGGGTAATCAGGAAGGCGACCATCATGAAGGCCGCTGCGGTATGCGTGGTGGCGATCCAGAACAGCCATGTCGAGGCTTGCGGCCAGCCCTGCCAGAAGCCGTACAGCAGATAGACGATGCCGGTGCTCCAGATGGCCGGGAACAGCACGACCTTCAAGCCCAGATAGGCCAGCGCCTGCAGCGGGTTGTGCTTGCGTTTGTAGACCTTCCGATAGGGGTGCGCCTCGCCGTGAAAAATGCCCCAGGAATAGAAACGAGCGACTTTCCACAGACCGGTGATGGTGGGCAGGTATTGCTTCCATTCGCCCGTCGTGAAAAGCCAGAACGTCGCGAACGCCCAAATCGCCAGCAACAGCAAGGCGGCGCCGCTATGCAGGGTGACTGCCATCTTGAACGACAGCAGATCATGAAAGCCATGCAGTCCGAATCCGGTGACCATGAGGCTGACCACCAGCAGCATTTGGGTCCAATGCCAGAAGCGCTCGAAGCGCGTGAAGATGAGAACTCGACGGGTGCTCATTCAGTGCGCTCCCTTGGTGCCGGTGAAGAAACGGATCAGGCCATGGCCCAGCGCGCCCAGCAGTGTCGACGCCACGATCAGCAGACCGCCGATATCCAACCATGAGGGCGCGTCACGGCCTGGCATGTAGACACCGGCAATGCCCGCCAGTCGCCCTTGCTTGGCATGGCAGTCGGTGCAGCCGAGAGCTTCATGTTTCGGCGCGACCATATGGGTGATCGGCCAATTGGAAATCGTGGAGACAAACCCGAGTTCGCCACTGAAGGGCAGGTCGTAGTCGGCCATGCCCCGCTCGACGGCTTTCTGCATGTCGAAGTTGCCCCAGAAGGAGTCCTTGTCCTCCCCCCACAGGTGCGAATACACCAAGGTGCCGTTCTTGGCATCGAAGGGCATCCACGTGTGCATCTGCTTGAACGGCCAGATGCGCGAGTCCGGATCGTCGCGCGATCCGGCAAAACCGTTGATCGCAATGGGCGCGTCAGCAGGATCAAAGTGCGTGTCGATGGTGGTGTAGGTCATGTGGCCGTCAAACCAGGCGTAGGTGGGCACTAGGTTCTCGCCGTAGGTGAAGCTGCCCTTGATCGACTTGTAGGTGTAGCGGTGGTGGCCGTTGCCTTGGGTGTATTCCGACTCGTTGTAGCCCGCGCCATCTTGGGTCTTGCCCGCGGTGCGCCAGTCCCAATCGACCATGGTAGCCACGCCGCCCCGCGCGAACTCCGGGATATGGCAGGTCTGGCAGGCAATCTTGCTGACGTGGTCGTTGAGCTTGATCTGCGCGATCGATTGCTGAGGGTGCGGCGTCGTTCCGTGACAGGACTCGCACGTCGCCACGTCCCGACGTTGACCGGGCAGGCCTGTGCCCTCTTCGTCCTTGGCCTGCATTTCATAGCGGCTGCCGGCCCAAACGTGGTTCTTGGTGACGTGACACGCAGTGCAGGCGAAGTTCAAGCCGTCGGCCGCCATATGCACGTCGACCGCTTCGGTTGGTGCAGCCAGTGCGGAGGAAAGATCGCCGTGCTTGACGTTGTCACCACCGCCGCCATTGAAGTGGCACGTGCCGCAATTCTGCCGTTGTGGCAGCACCACGTTCTGCGCCACGGCTGTCCAGTCAATCGGCTTTTTGCCTTCGAACATGATCGAGCAGGCTTCACTGCCGCGCGTGTTGGGGGTTTTGTAATAGCTGCCGGTGCCGTCATGGCAGACCACACAGTCGATGTTTTCCTGATTGGTGAAATCAAAGGTTTCGTCTTTCCAACCGTAGCCCGCATGGCATTGCGCGCACATGCCTTCATTGCCACGTGCGTTGGTGCAGAAATTATTGACTAGGTGCTTTTTGCCGAGCATCTGCCCGCTACGGTCATCGCGGTGCTCCCACGTCCAGTGGATGTTCTGCATGAAGTGCTCACCGGCCTCGGTGTGGCAGCTCAAGCAGGCTTTGGTCACTTCAGGACCAGAAAAAAACGGCCCACCCAAGGCCTCGAGTTTGCTGTGGTCCGTCGTGCCACCGGTCAAGGCGCCTGAAAGCTGGGGCGCAGTGCGCACCGGTGCAGCGGCATCTTCAGCACGGGCCGAACCGGCATTCCATAGCAACAGCAAGGCGGCGACGAATCGCAAAACGGGTATGCGCATGGTGATCTCCCGGCGGGTATGGCGCTTGACGTCAATAAGCGCAGTGCAAGCCACGCGCCCTACGTGCAATATGCGTAATTCAGATTTTTCTGAACTTGCGCTGGATCAATTGCTTGCCGCCACCACGCCACTCGGCTAGTCGGTTTGGTACTTTCCGCAAAGCAACATAGGCTCGATCGCCGTGATCGCCGGCGGACTGCGTCAGGCGGCCTCTGCCACAGCCAAGGCGGCGGCATACTCCTCGGGCGCAACGAGTGGACACCAAGCGACCTGAAATCGCACTGTTTCGAAGCAAATGTGCATCGGTGAGGCGATTTCGAAACTGGCGGGTGAAACACGCAGACCTGTCGCGGCGGCCTTCAATGCGGCTTCCTTGGTCGTCCATTGCTCGGTCAATCGCGTGCGACGCTGCGCAGGGTCGAGTGACTTCCAGTGTGCGAACTCGACCGGATGAAGCACTTCACTGGCCAAGGCCTCGGTGGGGGCAGCGATCAGATGTTCGACATCGACACCCACCGCAACATCGGCGAGTGCAATCAGCGCGTAGTGCTCACTGTGGGACAAATTGAACTGCAGGGCGGGGTGATCACCCAGTTGCGGTTTGCCAAAGCTGTCGCGAACGATGTTGATCTGGTGTGGGGGCTCATCCAGCTTGGTGCTGAGAATGCGCCGCAACGCACAGTGCGCTGCGACAAAGCGGTCGCGCAGATCGGATTTGATGAAGCGCTGAGCGCGCGCATGTTCGGCATCATCCAGCCAATCATTGCGCAAAGGTTCCTTGCCCAGATCGACCCAAGCCACGTCAACGGCACGGCCTGCGAGCACGACCCGTTGCATCAGGGCAACAAGGTCGGCGGAAGCCTGACCAGATAGGCATCGACGTCCTCGGCGGAAGTCGATCCCCAGTTCGAGGTGAACAGCACGCGCGTGAAGTCCCGGCTCACACTGGCATGTGGCTCGGTCCAATAGCCGTTGGCGAAACTATGGTGGTGGGCCACATTGACGATCAGCGGGTTGGCGGACAGTTCGACCGCCATGATGCGTTCGTGCAACCACAACTCGCCCCCGGTATGCGCATAGGTTGAAAGCAGAAACCAACCCGGCTTGGAGAACGCTTTGCCGGAAACGTGATAGGCCGTCGCCGTGCCGACGTTCTGTGCGTCCCGGAGGTAGGTGGGAAACAAGCTGGTCCTCACGTTGCCATCGATATTCACCATCACCAGGTCGCCCGCATTGCTCTGGTAGTTGACGAACACGAAGTAATCGTCGCCGTCAGCGCCGAGCACGGCATCGGAGTGCTCCGACTTGTGGTGCAACTGGCGGAAGGTACTAAATGCCGGATTCCAAGCCCGCGTGCCCTCCGCACCATCCGAGGAAACGATGCACCAGCGGCCAGAGGCCGACATGCTGACGTGATCGGGGCGCTCGCTCATGCTGCGGGTGCCCAGAATCTGATTGGTCTGCAGATCGTAGGTAAACACGCCGAGGATGCCGAAACTATCGGTTTCCGCCTGTAGACACCAGTAACGGCCATCGGCCGAGGGACTGCCCTCCGACTTGGTCCAGACATGCGCCACGCCACTCCAAGGCAAACGCCCGACGAAATCGGCGACGGTGGTGGACTGGTTGGTCTCGACGTTCAGACGCTTGATGACGGTGCCGCCATTGGTCGGGACGTAGTAGAGCATTTGCGGATCGGTCGCGTGCCATTGCGGTTCGGCATCGCCCGCAGGACCGCTCAATTGACGCAGGTATTGCAGGGTGTCGGCGTCGTAAAGATGCCAGTGGCCAGTGCGCGAGTAGACGATGAAGCGCGAGTTGTTCGAGTTGAACGCTTGGCGCCGTGAGTAGTCGTTGCGCGCGAACCCGCTCGGCGGTTCGGCGGCATGATCTGTGGCACGCACGACACACGTACCGAAGCTGGGATCTGTCTGGATCGCCGCCTTGGCGGGGCGGGTCGGACTGCCGGAGGAGGCCGCGATCTGACCAATGACCGGCGCAAAATTGGGCGGATAGAAACCCGCACACACACCGCTCTCGGCAACCTCAAAGCCGTCAACAAACAGGCTATCGGCATCACGCGTGCCACTGGCAACCTTGGTCGCATCGCTGGGCGGTGTGGGTGAGGTCTGCGCCTGGATCAACGGCGTATAGGCGCTGCTGCACGCTGCCAGCAGGCACAGAGCAAGGCCCCACGTGCTGCTCCATTTGGCGTAGTGCATGACCCTGCTCCAATCCATCTTCACTGGATGCCATAGTGAGAGATCGCGGAGCGGCATATTGTGGTGGTCTTCAACGTCTGCGAAGGGCATTGCGTGACGCCTTCCACAACATGACAACATCGGGTTGTCGAATTAAGCCAGCAATCAGCAACGTGAGGATGCCAGCGAGCGCGCCCAGAGCCAGTTGCCATGCCGCTTGCAGGTGACGTATTTCAGATGGCCAGTGCGAGGCCAATCCCTCGGCGACCAGGCTGAATCCGATCAGGCAGGCGGTCAGCAATCCCAATCGCGCGATCTCGCGAGCCAGTCCCGCGTGCCAGCGCATGCGCAGGATATGTGCGGCGGCCAGCAGCGACAGTAGCGCTGACAGCAGGATTGAAAACGCGGCCGCCCACGCCACGCCCGCTGCGCCATGACGCTCTACCCACAGCAGACACAGACTGGCATGCACGACCACGCCCAGCAGCCCGATGCTGACTTGCAGCCAAGGGCGGACGGCCGCGTGCAGAACGCGATAATTGAAGTAGGCGAACGCACGGAAAACCAGCCCCAGCGACATGATCGCCGTCAGTTGTGCCGTCAACTGGGTGTCTTCTGCGGTGAACTCGCCGCGCTCCAGCAAAAGCGCCATTGCGGGCTCGGCAAACAGGTAGAGCAATACCGCACTCGGCAGCGTCAGAAACAGCACGAAACGCACGCCATCGGCAAATCGATCCGCCGCTTCCCGCCATTCGCCACGCGCAAAATGTCGACCGAGCGCAGGGTAATACGTGGTGATCACCGCTTGCGCAAAGACCTCCAGAGGCAGCATCGCAAACATGGAGGCATACGCCATGGCGGAGATCGTTCCCTGATCGCCACCGGACAGAAAGTACTGGTTGATCAGCCCGGTCAGCACGGAACCCGCCGAGCCGACCAGCAGTGGCAGCAAGTGCGCGGCTGGTGCGCGAAAATCCGGGTGTCGCAAATCCCATGCCGGACGCACACTGTCACGCAGCAGATCACGGTTGCCCCACAACAACACCCCGGCCTGCAAAAGGAATCCGCTCAGGACGCCCCACATCAGGGCAGTCACACCGAGCTGCCGCCCAAGCCAGATGATCGCCAGCAACACCGTGATGTTGGTGAGCACGCCTTCCAGCGCTGGCAGGGTAAAACGCTCCAGCGCATTGCTGATTGCCGACAAAATTGAGGACAAGGTCAGGATCGGGACACAGGGCAATAGCAGACGCGTCATGCGGACGGCATCGGCTTGGGTCTCTGCGGCCAGGCCAGGGGCGAGGAATCCAACCAAGGCTTCGGCATACCAACCCATCGCCAGCGACGCCAGCACCGCAAGGCCGAGAATCAAGGTAAACAGCGTATTGGCGCCACGCCACACGGCCACTCCGCGGCGACCTTCCAGCGAGGCCATGAAGCGTGGCACAAACGCGACGGTGATGACCGTGGTCAGCAAGGCAGGCAGCAAGGTCGGCAGACTGTAGGCCACCCAAAAGGCATCCAACGACGCGCCGGCACCGAACAATCCGGCAATCA
Source organism: Lysobacterales bacterium (assembly GCA_016718605.1). Taxonomy (GTDB): domain Bacteria; phylum Pseudomonadota; class Gammaproteobacteria; order Xanthomonadales; family Xanthomonadaceae; genus Aquimonas. The sequence goes on from JADKCY010000002.1 coordinate 1,811,735, forward strand.
ACATGGTCTTGCCGATGGCCATGAACTTGCTCAGACCATTCAGCAGACTCAAGTGAATCGCGTGGCGATGATTCACCGATGTTTCCGCGCGGTCGCCGCCGCCATCGCCGGTTTGCTGCCTGCGCTGGTCGCGTGTATGGCGTTGATCGCTTGGGCTGCCTGCCAACGCAGGTGCATGTAACGCTCCATCAGGCCAGCAAGTGCCCAGAACACGCCCATGATCGCGCCTTCAGAAAATGGGCTGCCGTAGATGTTGCCGAGCATCATCGCCAGCACGGCAACGCGAAATCCGTAGGTCAACGCACGACTCTCGGGATCAAACGCGGCACGCGAAAGTCGCCCGCCCAGCCGCCACATCGCCCATACCAACCACAGCAGCGACAACAAGCCCTGCCAGCCGGCTTCAGCCAGGGTGAGCACGTAGTAGTTGTGTGCGTCCTTGCCGGAATAGCGCGAGTAATTGCCGATCTCGCTCTTAAAGCGATTGGCACCGATTCCGAAAGGATTTTCGACCCACATTGCGAGCCCGCCTTCCCACAGGATCCAGCGACTCTCGGTGCTCTCGTCGTACTGCGCCTGCCCATACTCGCCGGCTTGTTGGGTTTCCTCGACCCGTTCCGTTGCGCCTTGCGGCAGCCAAGGCAGCGCAATCAGGAAGACGACCAGACCGAGCGTTGCCGTGCCGATGCCGCGCTTGAAGGCGAGCAACGCCATGCCCAGCAGGCCAATGGCATAGGCTTGACGCGAATAGGTGAACAGGATGGCGCCCAGCAGGATCAGCACACTCGCCAGTGCGATCAATCGAAACAGTGGTCGGGTCTTTAGAAACAGCAGCGGCGCGAGCAACATCGGCAGAAACATCGCGTAGAACACACCCGCGCGATTGGCCGAGTAAAAATCCGGTCCGAACGGGCCAGCAGCACGATGGCTTTCGACATAGCTGCCAATGCCATAGGAAATCGCTTCCGACCAGGCCTCCAGACCTGCGACGACGGCAACGAACAAGATCGCTGCAAGCCACAGGCGGGTTCGCATCAAATCGCGTGCCGCGTAATAGAACAGCCAGTAGTAGAGTGGATAGAACACCAGTGTTTTCAGATAGGTCAGATCCGCCATCAACCCCATGGGACGCACCCAAATGGCAATCAGCGTGGCGATGGCCATCATTGCAAAGTAGAACTTCAACGGGCCGCTGAGGCTGGGCTTGGGCAGACGTGGGCCGCGCGCCAGCAAGATCACCAGCACCATGCCAAGCATGAAAATCAGGTTCAAGGCATTGAGGCCGGGTAGCCCAAGGTCGCTGGGCAAGTGCAACTGGTTGACGGTGTAGAGGATCAACAGACCCAACCAACCCAGCAGGATCATGTCGCGCTCCGATCCACGAAGCGGCGTGCCCAAAGCTCCAGACAAAGTACCTGCCACAGTGTTTCGGCGTGATCGGCGCGACGCTGACGATGCGACTGCAACAGGGAATCCACGGCGGTTGCCTGGACCCAACCACGCTCACGGAAGGCACGACTGGCAAATATGTCTTCGGCCATCGCGCCGAGACTGGCACGGAACCACTCGGGCAGCGGAATGCCGAAGCCCTGTTTGGGTTTGTCGAGCACGGCAGATGGCAGCCAGCGCCGCGCCACCTGACGCAGCAGGTGTTTTCCGCGTCCATCACGAACACGCATCGTCACTGGCAAGCGCACGGCAAATTCAACCACCCGATGATCCAACAAGGGCGCACGCCCTTCGATGGAAGCCGCCATGCTCATTCGATCCAGCTTGACCAAGATGTCATCCAGCAGATAGCTGTGAATGTCGGCGTCGACGATGCGGTCCAGCATCGGGCGTCGATCCTGTGCAGTGAACAGCGCATGCAGGGCATGGTAGTTGGCCTGTTCTGGACGGCCCAACAGAGCCGCCAACTGCTGCGGTCGCGAGAGTGCCACGCCACTCAGGTAGCTATCGGGAAACGGCTCACGCAAGCGCTCGGCAATGCGCCGCAAGCGGAAGCCAACCTCACCAGGCAGCAGTCTTCCGGTGATCGACAACGCGAGCGCAAGCGGTGCCTTGGCTGCACCCAGATGATCCAGTTTGAGAAAACGCAGATAGCGATCGTAGCCTGCAAATGCTTCGTCACCGCCATCGCCAGAGAGCGCCATTTTGACGTGTTGCCCCGCCAACTCAGAGACCAGATAAGTGGGCAACGCCGACGAATCGGCAAAGGGTTCATCGAGATGCCAGACCAAGCGCTCAATCAAGCGCGTGGCGTCCGGATCGACGATTAGTTCGTGATGCTCGGTATGCAGGTGCTCGGCAACCCTTCGAGCATCCGACAGCTCGCTGTAGCGCGCCTCATTGAAACCAATCGAGAAGGTCTTCACGGGCTGCGTCATGTGCTGCGCCATCAGTGCCACGACCACACTGGAATCCAGGCCGCCGCTCAAAAATGCGCCGAACGGCACGTCCGACACCAGCCGGGTTGCGACGGCCTGATCGAGCAGTTCGGCAAGTTGTGCCTCGGCCTCGGCTTCACTGCCCGTAAATGTCGGCGCGAAGTCGAGCTGCCAGTAGCGCGTCTCGCGTAGCTTGCCCTTGGCATACACCGCGTAATGCCCGGCAGGCAGCTTGCGCACTGCCTGAAAGATGCTGCTCGGCGTTGGCACGTAGCCGAAGGCGAGATAGGCGGGCAATACGCCGAGATCAACCTCACGCGCAAAACCGGGCACGGCAAGCAAGGATTTGAGTTCACTGGCAAAGCCGATGCCTTCGGCGTGCTGCCACAGAAACAGCGGCTTCTTGCCCAATCGATCGCGCGCCAGCAACAGCGATCGCGTGCGTCGATCCCAAATGGCAAATGCGAACATGCCTTCGAGCCGTGCGACGGACGCTTCGCCCCAGGCCAGGTAGGCCTGCAGGATCACCTCGGAGTCGGAGGCGCTGCGAAAGTGATGGCCACAGGACTGCAGTTCGGCCCGCAACGCGCGGTAGTTGTAAATCTCGCCGTTGAAGACCAGCACCACCTGTCGATCGTCACTGAACATGGGCTGCTGGCCACCAGCAACATCGATGATTGCCAAGCGGCGCATGCCCAGCATCGCTTGGTCTTCCCGATAGACACCGCCACCGTCTGGTCCGCGATGCCAGATCGCCGCGTTCATGGCGTCGCCGATAGCCTGCGCGGGCACCGCCTGCGCACCCGAGTTGACCAAGCCAATGATGCCGCACATCGTCAGCGTGCTCCGACCGGCGAGCGATACAGGGTCGCAAGTTGACCTGTGACCGCCGAGATGGAGGCGCGTGCCAACACATCCGCGCGTGCTTGCTCGCCGAGCAAGCGGCGTTGTGCTGCGGGTGTACACAAGGCGTCGGACAGGGCCGCCGCAAGGTGATCGGCGCCGTCCGGTTCGCATAGCCAACCATTGCGGCCACTCTTTACGAAATCCTCGCTGCCACTGATTCGCGTCGCCAGCATTGGCAAGCCAGCCGCCATGCATTCCAGCAAGGTGTTCGAAAGTCCTTCAAAACGCGAGGCGAGCACACCGATGTCCGCGCATGCCAGTTGTTCCTCGACGTTGGCGCTGGCCCCGTGGAATGCCACGCTGCCGGCGATCCCAAGTGTCTTGGCCTGCAACGCCAGTGCATCGCGTAACGGGCCGTCACCGACCACCAGCAAACGCCAGCCCTCACGTGCCGCACCGGCCATTGCCCAGGCCTGCAGCAAATTGTCTAAGCCTTTTTCCGGCACTAGGCGGCCAACGAAAATGACGGTCGGCGGCTGATGGCCTTGGTCGGGATGCGTGATGCGCTCGAATCGGCTGGTGTCGACGGCGTTGGGAATCCAATGCAGGCGTTCTGGCCGAAAGCCGTAACGCTTCAGGTCCTCGATGAACCGCGTGCTGATGGCCTGCACACCACTGGCGCGACGCAGCATCCAACGCGACAAGGCGGCGCCAACGCCGCCGTCAGGCCGCAGGCAGCCGCGTTCGAGCTCCCACCAACCGGAAAATTTCAGCACCACCGGCTTGCCCAGCAATCGACCCACAACCGCCGCCACCGCGCCCATGTGATGCGCGATGTGGACGTGGATCGCGTCATAGCTGGCACGCTCACGCCACAGCCAATACGCGAGCTTGACCAGCAAGATGACGGTGCCAAGCACGCGCCATCGGGGGTAGTCGATGCGCCACAACGCCAATCCATTGTGCTGGTCGGCACCCGCCGGATACTCAGGCAACAACCGTGGCAACAGCACGCGAACCCGATGGCCTTGCAGCACCAACGCACTGGCCAGGGTCTCAAGCTGACGCTCGGCGCCGCCGAATTTCGGGAAGTTGGCTTCCATCACCATCAGGATTGACGTATCCAACCTAGCCCTCACCATCCAGATGTTGCCGCATCCAAAGTTCCAGTATGGCCAACTGCCACAGCGGACCTGAATAGTCCCAGGCACCGGCCACGTGACGATCAAACAGCTGTTGAATAAACGCCGCGTTGAACCAGTCGCGTGCGCGGCTGCGCGGCGACAAGAGCAGATCATGCATCCAATCGCGAAAGGCTGGACGCTGCGCGATCCAGACACTGACCGGCAGCCCGAAGCCCTGCTTGGGCTTGCGCAGAATCGCTTCCGGCAGAATGCCCTGCACAGCGCGCTTGAACAGGTGGCGCTTGTCGAGTCCGCGAACCTTCCAATGCGCCTTCAGGCGGCCGGTGTGGGCGACCAGATCTGGATCCAGCAGAGGAAAGCGCACGCTGATACCGGCATGTCGGCAGGCGCCGTCGACTTTCACCAGATCGTTCTGCGCGATCGCCAGTTCCAGATCAAGCGCCATGATCCGATGCAGTTCAGCACGTGCGTCCGACCCGGCGTAGAGCTCGCGCATGAACTGCAAGGACAGATCCGGTTGCAGGCGGACGCGCAGCGAAGCGCTCAGCAGATCGTCGAATTGCTCGGAGGCAAACGCGTCATCGGTGTAGAAGCGATCCGGATTGGGCAGGCTGCCGCGACGGGTGAAGTTATCGATGCGGTTCAGAAAATGCGATGAGCCGCCACCCAGCGTGCGGCCCAACCAGCGGCCCATCGCCTTCATCGGGCGGGGCAGGTCATAAAAGCGCTGCATGATCTGGTCTTTGGCATAGCGTTCGTTGCCGCCAAAGATCTCGTCGCCGCCATCGCCAGCGATCAGGATAGAACGACCGTCCAATGCGGCCAACGCCGCACAGGCGCGGGTTGGCACCGACGACGCATTGCCGAATGGCTGGTCAAAAAGCTCGGTCAGGCGTGGCAGTACCGCCAGTGTCTCGGCCTCATCGACACTGCCGAAATGCCCTTCGGCGCCGCAGGCATCGGCGGCGATTCGCGCGAAATCCAGCTCGTCAAAGCCCGCCTCGGCAAACCCGATTGAATAGCTATGCACCCGCGCCGCCGGATGCTGCCGCGCGAGGATGGTCGTCACACTGGAGCTGTCGGTGCCGCCACTGAGGAAACAGCCCCAGTCGTCCCCTTCGGGTCGGTAGCGTTGCACGGTGGCGACCAGATGCTCGCGCAGTTCGCCGGCCAGGCTGTCGACGTTGCCGTCCAGGTCCTCGGCGTAAGGCGGTCGCCACCAGCGCTGCAGGTGCAGTTGGCCGGACTGCCAGCGCAACAGACTGGCGGGCGGCAGGCGCTGCACTTCCGGCACGATGGTCAATGGCGCCGGAATGCAGGCGAAGTTGAGGTAATGAAAGATCGCCGCGGGATCGGGTTGACGCGCACACCACGGTGCCTTCAACAGAGGCGTCAGGGTGTTGCCGATCAGCAGCGCATCGCCGTGTGCGCTGTAGTAGAGCGGCAGCGTGCCAAAGTGATCGCAGACCGCAAGGCAGTCGCCGCTGGCGTCATCCCGCAGCACGAAGGCAAAGCGTCCGCGCCAGTGTTGCCAGGGCGTGCGCAGTTCAGGGCCACACAGATCCTCAACCCGACCCACGACCAGATCGAAGATGCCGACCACGCTGCGACCGTGCCCGCGCAACACGCGGACGCAGCCGTCACCAGCGCTCGCCAATGGCGAATCCAGAGCCGGCATCGCACAGCGCAGTGAGGCCAAGTCAAGCGCGCCAAGTGCACAGACAAATCGCCCGACGGCCGGACCGGGCGCGGTGCGGGCCTGCAACATGTCACGAATCGACAGCGTGTCATGGCGTTGGGGATGGTTCATCGTTTGCCTCCCTGCAAACAGCGGCGATAAATGACCAAAGTGTGATCAACCATCGCATCTTGCGAAAAACGCGCCAGCGCATCCTCACGCGCCGTTCGACCAAGGCGTTCGCGCAGGCTCGGATCGTCGAGAAGACGCCGTAAGGCACTCGTCAACGCTGCATCGTCTTCGTTTGGCACCAGCAGGCCATTCTCTCCCTCACGGAGCAGTTCTGGCGTGCCGCCCACGGCAGTGGCGATGATGGGAAGGCCACTGCCCATGGCTTCGATGAGGACATTTGACAGTCCCTCTTCACGCGAGGGCAAGACGAGCAAATCCGCCGCCAGCATCAGATCGGCGGTGTCGTCACGTTCATCCAGAAAGCGCACGTCATCGCTCAGCTCCAGCCGTTCGCGCAAAATCAGCAAATCACCGCGGTCGGGACCGAAACCCGCGATCCACGTCAGCGGGCGCACGGCATCGGGCAGCTTGGCCAGGGCCAGCAACAACATGCGCACATTCTTGTTGTAGACCAGTCGACCGACGAACAACAGGCGCAGCCGGTCGGCAGACTCCCAGCCGACTTTGCCGCGTGCCAATGCGCGCTGCTGACTGCTGACATCCTCCGCCAGGGCCGCACCGTTGTGAACCACATCGATACGTTCGGCCGGAAAGCCGCAACGTTCCTGCATCAAGTCGGCGCCGGCGCGACTGTTGGAAATCACCGCGTCCGAGCCGCGCATGACCCAGCCTTTGGCTTGCCAATGCCAATCCGGAAAGTCGAGGCCCAGTCCGCGGACCGAACTGATGAAACGGGTGCCGCGCACCAACGGCTTGACCAGGCGGGTCCACAATTCGGCGGTAATTGAAAAACAATGCACGACATCAAAATGCCCGCTTTGCAGAAAGCGCCACAACTGCCAGACGAACCGCAGATCGACAGGCTTGTGCTTCTCGATCTGATGCACGGCAATTCCTGCGTTGCGCACGGCGTCCAGCAGGAACGAGTGCTTGCGGAAATACAGCAGGGAGACATCGTGCCCACGCGCCTTCAAACCTTGCAGGAGGTGCACGATCTGGCGTTGGCTACCACCCACTTCCATCTCGTCGGTCATCACCAGAATGCGTAAAGCTCCACTCATTGCGCACGCTCCCTGGCACGTCGAGCCAGCGCGCTGGCCATCTGCGCGAGCAGGCGATCCGCCTCGCTGTGGGCGTCGAACTCGCACTGCACGCGCTTTCTGGCTGCTTCACCCAGACGGCGCCGCAACGCGCCATCCTGCAGTAAACGCTGGATTGCATCGGCCAACGCGAGCGGGTCATCCGGCGCCACCAACAGGCCGTCGCGCTCATGCTCGATCAGCTCGGGTATGCCGGACACCGTCGTGCTGATCACCGCAGCACCGCTCGCCATGGCTTCCATCAATGCCACCGGGATGCCGTCCTGATTGCCTTCGCGCGTACGCACGCTGGGCATCACCACGATGGCGGCCGATTGCAGTTCGGCGCGCACGCGTTCCTGTGGCTGTGCGCCAGGAAAGTGCAGACGCGTGGTGAGTCCGGAGCGATCACGGGCGGCTTCCAGCTCGGCACGCTGTGGTCCCTCGCCGATGACTTCGCAATCGAAGATCACGCCGCGCTGCAATAGTTGCTGCAGGGCGGGGATTAGAATATGGAAGCCCTTGATCGGGTCGAGTCGACCCACGCTGACGATGCGTCCTGCCGTACGGTCGTCGAAATGCGCCGCTAGCTCGCTGAAATCGACACCGCAGTGCACGACCTGCAGGCGATCCCCCAGTGCTGCCGCACCCCAGCGGCCGAGGTAGGCGACGTTGTACTGGGATATCGTGACTGCCAGATCGGCATCGGCCAGCTTACGGCGCAACAGCTGATCCTCCACGAAGATGTCGTGGGCATGACTGGTAAAGGAAAACGGTCGCGCCAGCAGACGCGATAGCGACCAAGCCATCGTCGAGGGATAGGTCGCCCAATGGGCATGAATCCATTGCGGGTCGAATTCACGCAGCGCAGGAAGTGCGGCCAGACTGCGCCACAACGCAATCAAGCTCTTGCCGAGCGCAAGCGGTTGCGACCACAGGCCCACGCAGAGTTGCCACACGATGCCAAGCAGCATCGCTGGTTGGCGGCGCACTTCGCGCCACACCGAAGGCAACTCGTGCAACCAGTGACGCGGCCCAATGACGCGGCCCATCAACGCCTGTGCCCGTGCTTGCACGAGCTTCTCGCTGGGCGGCTTGAGCGAAAGGACGCGGATATCGACACCGCGAGCAATCAGTTGCTCGATCTCGCGCACGATGAAGGTCTCGGACCAGCATGGAAACAGCGAGACCACGTAGAGCACGCGTTGTGGCATCGGGGCGGCGAGCGATTCACTCATCGCATTGGTACCGAGGCGGCAGGCCCATTGGCGGTGATCTGCCAAAGATGGGCGTCACGTCGCCGTAGATAGTCGATGGTACCCAGCAGGGCGTAGTAATTCATGTCCAGAAACGCGCTCAGAATTCGGATCGGAAACCATTGACGCAGGCGTGGCATGGCCATGCCGGCCAACGCGCCGGCATAGGCCAGAAGCTGCAGCATAACCAGTACGCCGTAGAACGAATTATCCAGTGCGAGAAACGCGCTTCCAAGGCCAACGCTCAGCAACATCCAGGGAGTCAGCAAACGCAGCAGCTTGTGGCTCACATATCGCCACCAGAGTCGATTGCGCCAAGGCAGTAACAAGCCTGGCCAGACCGCCAGCAACTGCCAGTTGCCGGCAAGCGTTCTGCGCTTGCGAACAGATTCGACAGCAGGGGGGCTCGGCTGATCCCACACCACAGCCGCGCGCTCCAGTCCGATCCGCCCACCCTGCGCGGCGATTTGCAGTGGCACCCAGAGGTCGTCCAGCACGATACCGGCGGGCGGTAGCGGCATGTGTTCCCGTCGCACGGCATACAGTGCACCACTCACACCCACGACCGAGCCAGTCTGCGACTCCATTTGCCGCAGCGCACTTTCATAGCGCCAGTAGGCGTCGGTGGAGACGGACTCGGGTGCAGAAGCGAGCTCAGGATCGCCAACTGTAAAGCGCAGCAGACCGCTGACGGCACGTAGTTCACCACTGGCAAGTGCATTGGCGAGACGCCGCAGCGCATCCGATGAAACGCGCTGACGGATGTCGTTGAAGACCAGTAGCTCGCCTGTGGCCGCTTGAATGGCATCGCGCAGACAGGTCGATTTGCCTCGACGCTCCTTGTGAATCAGCACCCGCAGGCGATCATCCTGCAGTGCATGCAGACGCTCGGCGCTGCCGTCGGTCGACCCATCAGAAGCCACCACGATTTGCAGTTTTTCCTGCGGATAGTCGAGCGCACGCAGCATCGCGATTTTGCGCTCCAGTTGCGCACCCGGATTGTGCGCAGCGATACAAACGCTGAGGGTGGGTGTCCATTCCTGAGGTGAGACGGGCTTTGGTCGCACCTTCGACAACAGCCACAGGAGCAGCGGATAGCCCGCGAACGTATAGGCCAGCAGGATTAGCCCTGCCCACACACCAAGGTGCGCGAGCAGCGTCACGGCGCGCTTCCAAGCAGGCGCGCACGAACCTTTTCATAGCGCCCATCGCCCAGTAGTTGCTTGGCAAGGACGAGACCTTGGTAGCGAATTTGCAGGGGCAACAATGCCCATTGACCGCGCTGGAACCACTGCACGACCCGCGGACTCAGATGTCCTGCCGTGACGGCCACGCGCGGCAGTATGGCAGTCGGATTTTTCGCCGCAGGCCAGCGCGCTATCCCCGGCGCGGAGCCGAGCACGGCGCTGTAGCCGAGTGCCTGCGCTGTCGCGGCGAGGCCACTGGGTGCGCGACCACCGGGCGGTGCCAACAGCGTCACGGGCTGTCCCAGATGCTGTTCGATCTCAGCCTTTGAGACGCGTAGCTCTTCGCGGAGATGCGATGCATCCAGGTGTGTGAAGTAGGTATGTGTCAATCCATGCGATTGAATGCTCATGCCCGCCTCGGCCATCGCGCGAAGTTCGGACCAACCGCAGTAGCCAGCCGTGCCCACCCGCGCGGGGTTGACGAAGAAATCGGCCCGAAGTCCGCGTTCTTGCAAAATCGGCAGCGCCTGCGAATAGTTGCTGGCATCGCCATCGTCAAAGCCGAGCCACACCGCGTGGCTACTTGCCTGCTGCAGGCCGTCGCGCGCGCTTCCCAGGTGCGCGCCCGCCGCCGTCAGGGCATCCAGGTGATCGGCAAAGCAAGTGGCTGCGATCGTGTAATGCGGGTCCGCGCCAAGTGGTGCGGCGGCATTGGCGGAAAGTCCGTGATACATGAGGCAGAGGGCGCGTGGCATGGTGATCAGCGGATGTAATTGATCGACAGCACGACGCGATTGTCGTCATAGCCTTGCAGCGGATCGCTGCTGCTGCGTTCGTTGTGGCTGAGATCCAGACTGATGCCGAAGCGGCGTGACCAGCGCCAATCGGCCGTCGCGCCATAGCGCAGTTCACGATCATCGCGCAGCAACGCGATGTAGTCGCGCCATTCGCGTGCGGCATAGGCGCCGACGGCGAATTGCGGCGTGATCTGTCGATTGATGCCCACGCTCAGACCATTCGCGTCCTGATCCAGTTCGGGATTGATCTCGTAGCCGAAGCGGCGCACATACGCATCCATGCGCATGTAGACCGTATCGCTGCGGCGCGCCAGACCCAAGCTGGCAGACTTTTCGTCGTAAAGATCCGCACTGACGGCGGTCGTCGACAGATTTGGCAGGCCGATGGGCAACTCAAAGTCGGTGACCGTTGGTGCGCTGCCCAGCAGGTATTGGCTGCTGTCGCTGAACTGGCGCAGCAGGCTGGCTTCCAGCCGCGTGAGTTCGGTCAGTTGCAGGCCACCACGCACGCGCAACAACGGGCGCGTCTCATCGGCAACCGCATCCGGATCCGCGTCGTCAAAGCGCACTCGGGTGACGCCCAGATCGGCCGACCAATCGCCGCGACTGCTGCGGCGGTCATAGCGGGCAAACACGTCCTGTCGCTGATAGTCGGCGTTGAAGCTGGATGCGACATCGAACTGCGCATCGAGATATTCGGCATTGAATGACAGTGTGCTGACACTGTTCAGTTCCCACAGTCCGCGCGCCGCGGCGCTCCAGCGGTCACTGTTGAAGTCGATGGTCTGTTCGGCATCCGTGTTGGTATAGCGTGCTTCCAGCAGCAATCGGGTGCGCGAGGTTGGTCGCAGAGCGAGCGTGGGACCGGTCACCAGCAGACGGGTGCGTTGCAGGTTATCGGGCTGTTCCACGGCAAACACGTTGACGGGTTGATCGCTCAGGACGCCGTCCAACGCCCAGGTCAATCGTTCCGGCAGCAAACGCCAAGCTGCACGCATGCCGACCCGTGCACGGCTTTCATCCGCGAAACTGTCATCAAGATAGCTGCGCCGTTCTAGGTCACCCGCTGCCTGCAGGCTCAGCAGGTCGCCTTCCTGGGTCAGTGCGAAGCCGATGTAGGGGGCGATCGCGGTGTCACTGACGATCGGACCAAAGGCGGGATCGTCGGTGACCGGCTGACGAGCGATGTTGTCGCTATGCTCGGCGAACAGGCCAATCCGATAGTTGAGGTCGACGGCAAAGCCGGGACAGCTGAGCGCGAGCAGACAGACCGTGCTGAGGCTGCGTCGCAGGATCGTTGCCGGGCGCGGCAAGGTTGTCGCCGTCATGATGAGGGCTCCTTCGGGCAGGGTCGCGTCATGGCACACGGTTGAACACCACGCCCGCCAAACGCTGTGGATCCAACACAGCGCTTGCGCTCTGCACGGCGGCGGGTGTGTCGCGGCCATAGCCCGCGACCAACACACAGCAATCGGTCATCGTGGCAAGAATGCGGGTGTCAGGGGAGGCATTGGCGGCTGGCGCATCAAGGATCACCGTGACCTTTTCGGCGACACTGCGCAGCGAGTCGATCATGCCGCGCATGCGGGCGTGGCCGAGTAGATCGCCACTCGCTTCGCGGCGCGTGCCGACCGGCAGGAGCGTCAAGCGCGCCAGACCACTCGGATACAACACGTCAGCCAGGTTGTCGACGCGACCCTCTAGGTAATCCACTAGGCCGCCGTTGCGCACTTCGACATCCAGACGCTGATGCAAGCAGGGCTGACGCAAATTGCAGTCAACCAAAATAACTTGCCGGGTTTCATCGAACGCGAAGGCTGCGGCGAGATTGAGTGCGACGTAACTGCCGCCGCTACCTCTCGCCACGGGCGCCACCAGTAGCACCTCGACGCGGCTGTCAGTGCGCGCCAGCAACTGCGTGCGGAGATCGCGGAAGGCATCGGCGGGGCGTGCGTCCTGCATATCGTGGCGGACGATTCGGCGCGCATCCAGTTGACGCGAATCGAGCCGCTGCACGGCCGATTCGCTGGGTACCAGTGCCGCCGAGCGTGAGTCATTGTCAGAAGTCATCACAACAGTGCTCCTCGACTGAAGGCCAGCACAAAGTAGACGCCCAACGCGGATAGCACGATCACTGCGGCCATCCACAGACGCAGCCGCTGTTTCCGCTGATCACTGCGCGTCTGGTATTCGGGAATGCTGACCAGTACCGGCAATCCGCTGAGCTCGGCCAATTGCCCGGCATGCCGGGCACGCGGATCAAACTGCACCAGCAGGAACAGGATCAACAGCGGTACAGCGATGGCCCCCAGCACCCCTGCGACAGCAAAGTGCAGCAGGCGCAACCCGCTGGCGCGCAATGGCAGCGCCGCAGGCTCCTGGACGCGGAAACTCAAGCCGCGCTGCTCGGCATCCAGATTCATCGACACGCGGGCGTTTTCGCGCCGCCGCAGCAGATCCTGATAGATGTCACGGTTGACTTCGTAGTCGCGGGTCAGTTCGGCGAGCGCGGCTTCGGAGTCCGCGACACGGCGGCCACGCTCGAGTTCTTCCTGCATGATGCCTTCGTTGTCACCAATGCGGGCGCGCAAAGCAGCCATCTCGCTGCGGACTTTGGCGAGGTCCGAGCGCAGTTGCTGGTACAGCGGGTTGCTGGTGGCGGCGTCGTCGTTTGCGGTGCCATTGGCCTGTGCAGTTTCCTCGCGTCGCAGCACTGCTTTCAAATCGTCGATCTGGTGACGCAGACGCACGACATCGGGATAGGAGTCCGTGTAGTCGAGCAACAGGGTGTCGAGCTGGTTTTGCAGTTCCAGCAAACGGAGCCGGGTTTGCGAGGCACGACTGCGCACATCCGAGACTTCCGCTTCGCCCGACATTTGTGCCTGCAATGACGTTTCACGCATCTGCATTTCAGCGAGATCCGTGCGAGCGGTTTCGATCCGTCCGCGAATTTGCGAGATGCGTTCGCGCACATCGACGTCGGTACCTGGGCGCGCATCCAGATTGCCTGCGCGGAAAGCCTTCAGTTTGTCTTCGGCTTCGGTCAGTTTGGCGTGGTATTCGTCGACGCGCGCAGCAATGAACTCATAGGCTTCGCGACTCTCACGTTCTTTGGCGGCGAGACTTTCACTGATGAACAGATCGGCGAAGCGCTGCGCCACCTTGAAGGCGCGCTCGGGCTGACTGTCGTGGTAGCTGATCTGGATGAGGTTTTCACCCGGGCTGTCGATCAGGGTGCGTTGCTTGATTTCCTCGCCGATGCGTTCACGCGCCAACGCATCCGGATTGGACGCCGACCAACCACCCGTCGTCAGCACGTCTTCCATCAGTCGTCGACTGAAGATCACCTCACTGGCAATTCGCGCACGGTCACCGACACTGGTGGCAACTGCGCGACCTTCCATCAGTGGCGCGATGATGTTGCCTTCGCCGACGAGGATGGTGGTGGCTGACACGAACTTCTTCGGCCAGAGCACGCCAATCCCCAGCGTCAACAGTGCGATCAGCGCAAAAATGATTGCCAGCAGCAAGGCGTTGCGCTTGAGCTCTCCCCACACGGTGGGCAGTCGACTCAGCACTTCTTGCACGCCCCCGCCCGGCGTCTCGACTGCCATCGGAAAGTTCACAGCGCACGCTCCGGAACCGTAATCACGTCGCCAGGCTGCACGTCGATATTGGTATCTAGTTCACCGGACTTGAGAATGTCGCCCAGCTTGATGGCCACACTGTGGGTCCCGGCGCTCGCCTGTTTGCGAAACAAACGGGTGCGGTTGGGGGCCGCGAAATCGGTTACGCCGCCAGCTTCCAGCACGGCATCCAGCACCGTCATGCCCTGACGATAGGGAATGGAAACCGGCTGCCGGACCGCACCCGTCACCCGCACGCGGGAAATGAACTCGTGGCTGCGCAATTCGGTGAGGATCACCGCCACTTTGGGGTCGCGCACAAAGGCCGCCAATCGCGCTTGAATGTCGTCGGAAACCTCTTGCGGCATCCGGCCGCCAGCGATGACATCGCCGATCAATGGGACCGAGATCCGTCCGTCCGGACGCACGGGAACGCTGACACTCAACTCCGGATTGCGCCACACGGCGATCTGCAGTTGGTCGTCGACACCGATGCGGTAGATGCCAGCGGTGTCGTTGCTGTCAGCAGTTGCTGCCTCGGGAAGGTCATCGGTCTGTGCGGCGGTGGCCAGAATGGGCGTGCCAAACAAGGCCAGCGCCATCAATAGCAGGCTCCAGACGCACTTCCGGCAGCAAACCGTTAGGGCGTTGCGGGATGAAGTATTGAACATGCACGACTCCAATTCTGAGGGCATTTTCTGAGAGCATCTGGTCGGGTGGCTGGACGGGCCAGAGGAGGTGAGGCTGGAACTGCGCCGATGTGCGAAATTCGGCGCGATGCGACATCGCTGTAACAATCGCGAAAACCTGTTCGGCACCGTCGCTCGGCACGCCGACCACACTCCGCATGCGGGTCAGGCCGGCGCCCTAGGGCGCCGGCTGACCACCAGCTGCACAAACTCAGCCAGCCTGCGATCATAGTGCAGCTTCCAACGTTTTGTGAGCCCCATCACATTTATTTGCGGTCTTTGGATCCCCGTGCCCCATCTACACGACTACCTTGCCGACTACCGACGCTTGGGCCTTGCCGCGGACTGCAGCTTGCCCGAACTGCAGCAGGCATGGCGTCGCGCAGTGGCTGAGAATCACCCGGATCGCGCACGGCAGGGTGCATCCAGCGAGGCGTTAGTGGAGGTGTCCCAGGCGTATCGCCGCTTGCGCCGCTTCGAGCGCCGCTATGGCCGACTGCCGGGACAAACGCCGGAGACCGCCGCCCGCGCGACGCGTTTGGACACGACGGCGGCGCGCAGGGCCGAGAATGCCCTGACGTCGTCACCGCGGTACGCCGTGGCACTATGTTGGGGCGCTGCCTTGCTTGGCGCACTGCTGCTTCTGCAATGGGCGGCATCGAATCGCGTACCCCGCTCGCTGGAGGCGCCGGTGCGGGTTGATCTGCCGAGTCAGACCCTCTCACCACGGGCGCCGGATCGTGTGATCCGGATCGGTGACACGGCGGCGGACGTCCATCGCGTGCTGGGAGAGCCGATCCTGCGTGAGGGCGACACCTGGGAGTACGGGCCGTCACATGTCCGCTTCGAACGTCAACGTGTGGTTGGCTGGTACAGCTCCCCGATGGCACCGCTGCCGGTCGATTCAGGGTCAGCTCCCACCGCGACCCGCTGATCGGCAGGCAGCGTTGGCGAGCCGCTGGACTGGCGTTGACTGCGCGGCCGAGCATCAGCGTGCGCCTTTGCCAAACACGACCACTTCCACGGTCTGCAGCAGGGTCAGCAGATCGAACATGAAACTATGGTTCTTGACGTAGTACAGGTCGAACTTGAGCTTTTCTTCCGCATCCTTGACTGATGCGCCATAGGCATATTTGAGCTGCGCCCAGCCTGTGATGCCCGGCTTCACCGCATGGCGCAAACCGTAGTAGGGAATCTCGCGCTCGAGTTGCTTGACGAACGTGGGGCGTTCGGGACGCGGACCGACGAAGCTCATGTCACCGCGTAACACGTTCCAGACTTGTGGCAGCTCGTCGATACGCAGTTTGCGGATGATCTTGCCAACCCGGGTGACGCGATCGTCGTCAGTGCTGGCCCAGCGCGCGACGCCATCTTTTTCCGCATCGATCCGCATGCTGCGGAACTTGATCACATTGAAGCTCCGCCCACCGAGTCCGACGCGCTCCTGACGGTAGAGGACGGGCGCGCGCAGTCCGGATTCGAGCAGGATCGCCATCGCGGTCAACAGCATGATCGGAGTGGCCAGAACCAGCAGACTGCCGGATGCCAGGATGTCAAAGATCCGCTTGGTGGTTGTTCGGAATGCGCCCGTATCAAAGCCTTCTGCAAACACCAGCCAAGAGGGATTTACGACTTCCAGTTGGATACGTCCGGTCTCGTTCTCGATGAAATTGCCGATGTCGTTGACGGTGACGCCGAGCATGCGACATTGCATCAACGCATCCATCGCCTCGCCGGCACGTGCGACGTCCATGGCGACCACGATCTCCTCCACCTCCAGATGGGTCACCAGTGCGACCAGACCGTCGGGCGTCTGCAACTGCAACTCCGCGGGAATGACCGAGGTGTCATCGCCGCAAGGCACGTAACCCACGACGCAAAAGGTATGTCGATCACTGACGCGGCGCATCCGTACGTGAATCTGCGCGGCGTGCTCACCGGTGCCGAGCACCAGCACTTTGCGTTGCAACAACTCCTCGCGCAGCGCACGCAACAGAATCGCCCGCGAGGTCAGGATGATTACCAATCCGATACCCAAAGCCAGGGCAAGCACACCTCGGCCGATCGTGCTGAGCGGCATGATGTACTGCGCCACGATCAACACCGCACCGCCAGCAATCGTCGCCGCGATCGCACGAACCGCGTGCCCGTTCAGTCCTTCGCGACTGTGCATCACATACATTCCGAACGCAGTCATCGCAACGACGAGCACGGAAGCAAACACCAACGCACGTTGCAAGACATCGCCAAAGGCGAGCGTAAGCAGTTGTTCATTGCCGAAGAACCGGATCCAGGCGGCCAAATAGAAGGCCCCGACCAGCAGGGCATATTCGACTATCGCCAGGATGACCATCCATCGCCTTGCCGGATGCAAAGCATCACTCAACGAACGCATAACTACCTCGAAGCACTTCCTCACAACGGTCGGCTGACCGTTGTGCACGCAGGGCGCATACCATACGGCCCTGCGCGAGAGTTTGGGCACTTGCCAACTGCTATGCAGGTGAGCAATTGCTACGAATTGTCAATCGCGGTGTTTGCGATCGGACTCGCTGCACAATCGAACGAAGGTGCTGGAAACTGGCATGACAGCATGGGCTGCCGAATTGCGATCAATGAAGGCCGGTACTGGTCGACAGCGCAGCTTGGTTCGCCGTTTTGCGTCGCTTTTCGACGAAGTTTGCTGCATGTGGGCGCAGCGAGGTCGGCAATGATTGCCGGACCATCCACATGCAGGACGGAAATCCAGCGCGCTGGCGGTGCGGCATGCGGCGCGGCAGTAGATGTAAAGAATCGTCATACCTGAGCACCGGGAATCGTCATGAGCATCAGCGTGGAATCAGAGAAGCTTCGTTTGGGCATCATCGGCTTGGGTTACGTGGGCCTTCCGCTGGCAGTGGAGTTTGGTCGTCACCTGCCGACACTGGGATTCGACATCAATGCGCAGCGAATTGCCGAGCTGCGTTCAGGCGTCGATCACACCTTGGAAGTTGAGCCGCAGGAGCTGCAGCGCGCGACCCACTTGAGCTACAGCGCCGAACGCGATGACCTGAATGCGTGCAACGTCTATATCGTCACGGTGCCGACGCCGATTGACGCCGCCAAGCGTCCCGACTTCACACCGTTGATCAGCGCCAGTCGAACGGTCGGACAGACCCTGCGTCGCGGCGATGTGGTCATCTTCGAGTCCACGGTGTACCCAGGTGCGACCGAAGAGGTTTGCGTACCGGTCATCGAGCGGGAATCCGGCTTGACCTACAACGTCGACTTCTACTGTGGCTACAGTCCCGAACGCATTAACCCGGGCGACAAGGCCCATCGCTTGCCAGACATCGTCAAGGTAACCTCTGGTTCAACGCCGGCCATTGCCGAGTTTGTTGACGCACTGTATCGCCGCATCATTCGCGCAGGCACGCACAAGGCCTCCAGTATCCGCGTGGCCGAAGCGGCCAAGGTGATCGAGAACACCCAGCGGGATTTGAATATCGCCTTGATCAATGAGTTGGCGCAGATCTTTTCAAAGCTGGGCATCGATACGCTGGAAGTGCTCGAAGCGGCAGGTACCAAATGGAATTTCCTGCCCTTCCGGCCGGGGCTGGTCGGCGGGCACTGCATTGGTGTGGATCCCTACTACCTGACCCACAAGGCGCAGGAGATCGGCTATCAGCCCGAGGTCATTCTGGCTGGGCGGCGCATCAATGACGGCATGGGTGAGCATGTCGCCAACCGGGTCGTTCGGCTGATGACCCGCAAGCGGATCAATGTGGTGGACGCGCGGGTGCTGATTTTGGGCTTGGCATTCAAAGAGAACTGTCCGGACCTGCGGAATACCCGTGTCGTCGATGTCATTGCCGAGTTGCGCGCCTATGGGTTGGCCGTCGATGTGCATGATCCTTGGGTCAGCGCTGATGAGGCGCGCGCCGAATACGGATTGAATCTGATCGCGGCGCCTGCCAACGGTGCCTACGACGCTATCGTGCTCTGCGTGGCACATCGGGAGTTCATGGCCCATGGCGCGGTCGCGTTGCGCGCCTATGGAAAGCCGGGCGCTGTGCTGTTCGACGTCAAGAGCATGCTGCCGCGCGATGGCGTCGATGAACGGCTGTGATTGATTTGTGACACGGTTCACATTGTGTGGCCGCACTTGTTAAGCTGTTCTGCCGCGGATTCGAGCCGCGCTGGGCTCAAACTCTGGAGTAATGGATGCGTGTCCTGATTACCGGTGCCGCCGGTTTTATTGGTTCTACCTTGGCGCATCGGCTGCTGGATCGTGGCGATGTGGTATTGGGTTACGACAACCTCAACGACTACTACGACGTGCGTCTGAAGGAAGCCCGTTTGGCGCGACTCAGCGTGCGCGAGCGTTTCGACTTCGTGCAGGCCAGTCTGGAAGATCGCCCGGCCCTGGAAGCCGCCTTCGCGGCCTTCAACCCAGAGCGTGTGGTAAACCTTGCCGCGCAGGCAGGCGTGCGCTACTCGCTGGAAAATCCGCGCGCCTACATCGATGCCAATATCGTCGGTTTCTTGAATGTTCTCGAATGCTGCCGTCATCGTGGCGTTGAGCATCTGGTCTACGCCAGTTCCAGTTCGGTCTATGGCGCCAACCGCAAGCTACCGTTTGCGGTGGAGGACAGCGTGGATCACCCGGTGAGCCTGTATGCGGCCAGCAAAAAAGCCAACGAATTGATGGCGCATACCTACAGTCATTTGTTCGGCTTGCCGACCACGGGTCTGCGGTTTTTCACTGTCTATGGGCCTTGGGGTCGTCCGGACATGGCGCTGTTCCTGTTCACCCGCAAGATTCTTGCCGGTGAGCCCATCGACGTTTTCAACTACGGCAAGCACACCCGCGATTTCACCTATATCGATGACATCGTCGAAGGCGTCATCCGCACGCTGGATCGCGTGCCCGGACCCGATCCGAATTTCGATCCGCTCATGCCCACTCCGGCCAGCAGTCTGGCGCCGTATCGCGTCTACAACATTGGCAATCATCAACCCGTGCAACTCGGGCGCTACATCGAACTGATTGAACAGGCACTCGGTAAGTCCGCCATCAAGAACTTGCTGCCCTTGCAGCCCGGCGATGTGCCAGATACCGCCGCCGACGTCAGCGCCCTGATGCGCGACACCGGTTACCAGCCGAGCACTTCAGTCGATGTCGGTGTCGAGCGGTTTGTGCGCTGGTACCGCGAGTTTTACCAAGTCTGATGATGGG
The DNA here is from genome assembly GCA_016718605.1 of Lysobacterales bacterium. GTDB lineage: Bacteria > Pseudomonadota > Gammaproteobacteria > Xanthomonadales > Xanthomonadaceae > Aquimonas. The sequence goes on from JADKCY010000002.1 coordinate 1,831,835, forward strand.
GTCAGCGCGACACGGTTTGGTCGAGGTCAGGGCATGAGCGAGTGGCCCGTTCCAACTCGTGTGCGTGCATTCAATGCGAGCGCCCAGGATTTCGACTTGTCGCGATCACTCGCAGCGTGTCTGGGGCAGGCACTGACGTATCACGCAGCGCGGCTTGCCGTGCAGTTCGACGACCGCCAACTCAGCTATGCCGACTTGGCGCAGCAGGCATGGGCGCTGGCGCAGCACTTACGCGCGGCAGGATTGGGGCCGGGTGATCGGGTCGCCGTCTGCATGCCGCGCAGTCCGGAGCTGGTGGTGGCCTTGGTCGGCACACTGTTGTCGGGTGCTGCCTACGTTCCACTCGACCCGGACTATCCCGAAGCGCGCCTGATACAGATGTGGCAAGACGCGGACGCCAAGTGCTTGTTGATTGCCAAGGCGGCAGCACAGGACTGGCCGCCGACATCATCGGATTTGCCTGTCCTGCGACTCGACAGCATGGCGCTGATGGCGACACCGGTGACGGCGTTTGAGTGCGACGCACGACCCGACGATGCCGCCTACATGATCTTCACCTCGGGCTCGACCGGTCGACCCAAGGGCGCGCTCAACAGTCATCGCGGCATCCTCAACCGATTGCTTTGGATGCAGGCGCAGTACCAGCTGCTGCCGGGCGAGCGGGTGCTACAGAAAACACCCTACAGTTTTGATGTGTCGGTCTGGGAGTTCTTCTGGCCGCTGTTGCAGGGCGCTTGCATTGTGTTGGCCAAACCCGGCGGTCACCGCGATCCGCGCTATCTGGCACACCTGATCCAGCGCGAGAACGTCGACGTGCTGCACTTCGTGCCCTCGATGCTCGCGCATTTTCTCGACGAGCCGCAGGCCGCCGCGTGCGTTGGCGTCCGCCAGGTCATCTGCTCGGGCGAGGCGCTACCCGCCGAACTGGTGCGTCGCTTCTTTCACGTGTTGCCCTCGGTTGCCCTCGACAATCTGTACGGACCGACCGAGGCCGCCGTCGATGTGAGCTGGTGGCCCTGCCACGCGGGGCAAACCGACAGCAGCGTGCCTATCGGTTTTCCCGTCGCCAATACCCAGCTCTACGTGCGGGATGCGCAAGGGCAAGCCCTCGATGTCGGTGAGGTGGGTGAGCTCTACATCGGCGGCGTGCAGGTCGGTCTGGGGTATCTCGGTCGCGACGAAGAAACCCGCGAGCGGTTTATCGATGACCCTTTCCAACCTGGCGGAATGCTATACCGCACCGGTGACCTGGCGCGTTGGCGCGAGGATGGTGCGCTCGACTATCTCGGGCGCAGTGATCAGCAGATCAAACTCAAAGGCAACCGCATCGAGCTGGGCGAGATCGAAGCGCAGTTGCTGTGCTTGCCGGAGGTGAGGCATGCCGCTGTGTTGGTGCAGAACAGTGGTCAGGCGGATGCCCACCTGCTGGCGGTGCTGTCGCCGCCCAGTGCGATCGGTTTGGCCGAGCTACGCTCGGTGCTGGCGCGAACGCTGCCGGAGGTCATGCTGCCGGAGGCCCTGCAGTTCTGCGACACGATGCCCTTGCTGCCAAACGGCAAGCTGGACCGCCACAGCCTTGCAAGGCAAATGGGTACGCTCCCTTCCGGAGAAGCGCCGGCTCAAGCCGATGGCGACCTGCTCAGCTTCTGGCGCAAGGCGCTAGGGCAGCCCGATCTGGGCGTCGACAGTCATCTGTTTGATGCCGGCGCCACGTCGCTGATGGTGCTGCGCTTTCTGGCCCATGTGCGGCGGCAGGGCGAACAGCGATTGAGTGTGGCCGACGTCTATGACCAGCCCACTCTGCGCGCCTTGCAATTGCATCTGACGCAACAGACTGTCCGCGTGCAGGCGCCAGAGACGGCGCCCGAGTCCAGAGCAGGGAATCGCGCCGTTGCCATCGTCGGCATGGCGGCGATGACGCCAGGTGCTGAGGATCTGGATGCATTCTGGCAATTGTTGCTCGATGGGCGGGATGCAATCACTCATTTCGCCATCGACGAACTCGACCCGCGAGTGCCGCGTGAGTTGGCTGGCCGCGAAACGTATGTGCGAGCACGCGGTGTGCTGGCGCATGCCGACGCGTTCGATGCGTCGTTCTTCGGTATTCCGGCCCACGAAGCGCGCTTGATCGATCCGCAACAGCGCGTGTTGTTGCAGCAAGCCTGGTTGGCACTGGAGCACGCCGGCATCGACCCGGCCCGCAGCGGCGACATCGGCGTGTTCGCGGGTGTCGGGCACAACACCTGGTGGCCGATGCTGCTGGCGGATGCGCCCGAGCGTGTGCGCGGCGCGGGCGAATTCGCCACGATGGTGGCCAACGACAAGGACTATGTCGCCACGCGCATCGCGCATCGGCTCAATCTGCACGGCCCGGCGATCAGCCTGCACACCGCCTGCTCGACCAGTCTGGTCGCCGTTGCGCAGGCGGTGGCGGCCTTGCGCGCGGGACAGTGCGAGATAGCGCTCGCGGGTGGCGCCTCGATTCACGTGCCTCAGGCGTCTGGCTATCTGCAGGTCGATGGTGGGATGGAATCTGCCGATGGGCGTTGCCGCCCCTTTGATGCCGAGGCCAACGGCACGGTGTTCTCGAATGGCGCGGCGATGCTGGTGCTGAAGCCGCTAGCGCAAGCCGAGGCAGACGGCGACACGGTCTATGCGGTCATCGAAGGCATCGGCCTCAACAACGATGGTGGCGAAAAGGCCAGCTTTACCGCGCCCAGTCTGCGTGGCCAGCTTGATTGCCTGCAGCGGGCATTGCGCGACGCCGGAGTCGATGGCGGCAGCGTCGGCTACATCGAGGCGCACGGCACGGGCACTGCACTTGGTGATCCGATTGAAGTCGGCGCGCTGGCGCGTGCCTATTCCGCTGACGGGCGTCGTCTGCAGCGCTGCGTGCTGGGCTCGGCGAAGTCGAACATCGGCCATACCGTCGCGGCGGCCGGGGCATTGGGCCTGATCAAAGCCGCACTGTGTCTGCATCACCAGCGCATTCCTGGGACTGCGCATTACCGTTCGCCAAATCCGCAACTGGATTTGCCCAACACGCCGTTCGCAATTCATGCCGAGGCCATTGATTGGCCACGCACAGAAGCGCCACGCCGGGCAGCGGTCAGCTCTTTTGGTGTCGGTGGCACCAATGCCCACGTGGTGCTGCGCGAAGCGCCGCCGCCGCGCGCGGCAAGTGTGTCCGCCGACGCATTGCAATTGTTGCCGTTGTCGGCGCGCAGCGCGGACGCCCTGCAAGCGCGTGCCGGCGATCTGGCGCGTTATCTCGGCACACACGACGTGGCGTTGAGCGAGGTGGCGACAACGCTGATGCGCGGCCGGCAGGCCATGCCCTTGCGCCACAGTCTGGTGGTTGGCAGCGTCGAAGATGCCATCCAGCAACTCCAGAGCGGTGTCACAGCGCACCCGCTGCATGCAGCATCCGCGCCGCGTGCAGTCTGGTTGTTTCCCGGCCAGGGTGCCCAGCATCCGGGCATGTCGGCCGCACTGTACGCGGCGTTTCCAGCGTTCGCGGAAGCGTTGGAAGAGGTGATGCAAGCGGTTCTGGCGCATCGCGCCGCAGACGCTGAGTCACAGGTCGCGTTGCGGGACCTCCTGCTGTCGCCGCTCGCCAGCGCCGCGCAGATGGCCGACACACGGCAGGCGCAACCCGCGCTGTTTTGTCACGCGTGGGCGATGGCGACCTGGTTGCGCAGTCTCGGTCTACAACCGGATGCGGTGATCGGACACAGCGTGGGCGAGTTGGCCGCCGCCAGCGTCGCGGGCCATCTCCGTTTGCAGGACGCCGCACGACTGGTCTGTGTGCGTGCGGAAGCGATGGCAGCTCAGCCGCGCGGTGCGATGCTGGCCGTGCGGTGCGATGCCAGCACGCTGGCTGCGCAACTGCCAGCGGGGGTCGAGATTGCCGGCATCAATGCGCCACAGTTGACGGTGGTGGCTGGGCCGGCGGCGACCATCGACGTCTGGGCAGATGACTTGGCCGAGTCCGGCATGCAGGTCACGCGGTTGCAGGTCTCGCATGCCTTTCACAGCGCGGCAATGGTGGGTGCGATGCCCGACTTGCGCGCGGCGTGTATCGGCTTGGAGACCCAACCCAGCGCCACGCCACTATGGTCGTGTCGCAGCGGCGCGCGTTGGCCACCGGGGCAGGCCGGTGACCCGGACTACTGGACCGCGCAGATGCGCGAAGCGGTGCGGTTTTCGCCGGCCGTGCAGGGCGTGCTCGCGGAGGCCGCAGCACAGGGCGAGGATTGCGTCTTCGTCGACCTCGGACCAGGGCAACAACTTGCGGCATTGCTACGGCAGCACCGCGATACTCGGGGCCAGATGCCGCGTGTCGCGACACTCTGTGGTCCGGCGCATGCGCCCGCTGAGGGTGTACGCCACGCTTTGCAGGGTCTTGGCCAGCTTTGGTGCCATGGTCTAGCCGTGCGCTGGCCGATGCCGCGCGGACAGGCGCGTGCCACCTTGCCCGGCTACGCGTTTGAAGCGCAACGCATCGAGCTGCCGGCGCCGCGCTCCGCTGCAGCCCAGACCGAGCCCATGCCTGCACGCGATCCACGACCGGCCGCGCACGCATTGCAACATCAGGAGAATGACGTGAACCCCACACCGGACCGTATGCCCGTGCTGCAGGCCGAATTGCGCCGGGTGCTGGCGGCCGTGGCGGGATTGAGCAGCGAGGAACTCGATCCGCGTGCGCCACTGCTGGCGCAAGGTCTGGATTCGCTCAGCCTCACTCAGGCCACACTGGAAATCGAACGCGTGTTCGGCGAAAAGCTGCGCTTTCGGCGTTTGCTGGAAGATCTCGACAGCGTTGAGAAGTTGGCGCTGCACTTGCACGCGGTGCTACCTGCGGAGCGCTTCATGCCAGCCGCAGCGCGGGTCGGACCGAGCGCTGTGCAGGCATTCGCCGGTGCCAGCATCGCGGCAGGTGAGTGGCTGCCACCCGGCGCGTTGGCAAGTCCGGCCCAGGCTGCCGATGTGCTTGGCCTGATTCAACAACAGATGGCCTTGATGCAGCAGCAATTGACGGTACTGGCGGCATCGGGTCTCGGCCATGCAAGTGTTCCCTCGCCGATGCCGATGCCGATGCCGCGAGCCGCCGTCCTCGCAGTGTCGCCCGAGGCAAAAGCCGATCTGGTCGCGCAGCCGTTCGGAGCTTCACCGCGCATCGCGGTCAAACCGACCCAGATCTTGACGGACACCCAGCGCGCCTGGCTGGATGATTTCACCGCACGCTATCTGGCGCGCAGTGGTGGCTCGCGTGAGTTCAGCCAGCGGCATCGCGCCCGCATGGCCGATCCGCGTGTGGTGACGGGCTTCAATCCGTTGTGGAAGGACCTCGTCTATCCGCTCGTGGTGGATCGCTCGCAGGGCAGCCGACTGTGGGACATCGACGGCAACGAATACATCGATTTGCTGTCCTGTTTCGGCGCCAATCTGCTCGGCTATCAGCCGCCGACGGTGATCGCCGCGATGCAGGACCAACTGACGCGTGGCATCGAGGTCGGTCCGCAACACCCGCTCAGCGCAGACGTCGCGGAACTGATCGCCGAATTCTCCGGGCACGAGCGTGTTGGCTTCTGCAACACCGGTTCCGAAGCGGTGATGGGCGCGATGCGGGTAGCGCGCACGGTGACTGGCCGCAAGACGATTGCCATCTTCACCCACAGCTATCACGGCATCTTCGACGAGGTGCTGGTGCGCGGCACCAAGCAGCTGCGCTCGCTGGCCGCCGCGCCGGGCATTCTCGCCAATGCGGTGGAAAACGTGCTGGTGCTGGATTACGCCAGCGATGAGGCCTTACGTGTGCTGCGTGAGCGCGCTGGCGAGCTGGCCGCGATCATGATCGAACCGGTGCAGAATCGCTTCCCGACCCTGCAGCCGCACGCCTTCGTGCAGTCGCTGCGCGAGATTGCCGACCAGTACGGCTGCGCGCTGATCTTCGATGAAGTGGTGACCGGCTTCCGCCTCGCGCCGGGTGGCGCGCAGCAGTTCTATGGCGTGCGTGCCGATCTCTGCACCTACGGCAAGATCATCGGCGGCGGCCTGCCTTTTGCCGCCATCGCGGGCAAACGCGAGTGGATGGACGCGCTGGACGGCGGCTTCTGGCAATACGGCGACGACAGCTATCCCGAAGCGGGCGTCACCTATTTCGCCGGAACCTTTGTGCGGCATCCGCTGGCGCTGGCGGCAGCCAAGGCCACCCTGCTGCATCTGAAGGCGGGCGGACAGGCGCTGTACGACCGCATCAACGCCCGTACCGAAGCATTCATCAGCCGTCTCAATCGTGCCCTGGACGAACGTGCCGCGCCGCTGCGCGCGGTGCATTGCGCCTCGCTGTGGCGCCTGGCCTGGGACGAAGGTCAGACCTATCAGAGCCTGTTCTATTACCTGCTGCGTCATCACGGCCTGCATGTGTACGAACAGTTCGGACATTTCGTCACCGAGGTCATGGACGAGGCGGATCTGCAGCGCATCAGCGCGGTCATTCTGGCGGCGGTCGATGAGCTGCTCGCGCTGGGCCTGCTGCGGCGTCGCGATGGTCTGCCGCCACCGAATCCGCCGACGGCTGCGCGCGAGGGTGTGCTGACGCCTGGTCAGAGCGAACGCTGGCTGGCGGCCAGCTTTGACGCCAGTGCGATGCAGGCACTCAACGAAACCCTGCGTCTGCAGTTGCGCGGTGACATCGACATGGCAGCGTTGCAGCGCGCACTGCAGCATGTCTGCGAACGCCACGACGCCTTTGTGACGGCTTTCGATACAGAGGCACCGCTGCAGCGACTGAGCGCGCTGCGTGCGGTGCCAGTACTGCATGACCTGCGCAGCGAATCCGATCCCGCACAGGCAGCCGAGCTGTTGCTGGAGGCGCAGCGGTTGGCTCGTTTCACCCTCGATCAGGCCCCGTTGCTGAACATCGATATGCTCTGTCTCGATGACCAACAGGTGGTCGTGCATCTGGTCGCCAATCACATGGTGTTTGACGGCTGGGCCAGCAGCGTGTGGTTGCGTGAGCTGGCGACCAGCTATCACGCCTTTGCACGTGGGCAGCTTCCCGCGCTGCCTCCAGCCGGGTCGGCCATCGCCTTTGCTGCACAGGTTCAGGCTGAATTCGACAGTGCCGCAGGTGACGAAGACCTCGCGTGGTGGCAGTCGCAGATGCAGGACTTGCCCGCCGCACTCAGCCTGAGTGATCTCGATCCACCCGCACAGCGTTGCTTCAGCGCGCATACCGTGCAACGCCGCCTGCAGGGTGACGCCTGGCAGGCGCTGCAGGCGCGCGCCAGTGTGCACAAGGCGACGATCTTCCAATGGTTGCTATGCGAGGTCGCGCTGTGGCTCAAACGCGAGACCGGCCAGTCCGACTTCCTGCTCAGTCTGCCCTGGGCGGCACAGAACTTCGGTCGCCATCCGGCGCTGATCGCCGATGGTGTGCTCGACCTGCCCTTGCGCCTGTGCCTGCCGGACGTCGAGCAGTGTGAACAGGCCTTGCCGATCGTGCGCGACGCCCTGTTCGATGCACTGGAACATCCCCGCGTCACCCAAGGCCGACTCGCACGCGCACTGCAGTGTCCTCCGCGCGGTGATCGCCCGCCCTTGACCGGGATCTATTTCAATCTCAATCCCGGCCTGGACTTGCACGCCTTCGAACCCTTGCTGGCCGAATTGAGCGAGGGCCGTAAGCCCGGTCTGTTGGGCGAGCTGATCTTCAATTTCTACGAGGACGCCGACGCGCTCAGTCTGGATCTGCACTACAGCGACGAGTTCTTTAGCGCCGAGCGGATCGAGTCTTTGCTGAGCGCGCTGTGGGCTTGCTTTGGCGGGGAGCGATGTCCGGTTATCGACGATCCAGTGAAAGCGAACTTTCCAAGCCGGGCGCGTGCCGATGGTTTGAATGAGGAAGACATCCGCCGCTTGTTGCAGTGGAATGCAACCGACGTGGCTTGGGACCTGTCGCCGCGACTCGGTGATTTGCTGCAACAAGCGGCCAAAAGGTTCACAACGCAAACAGCATTGCGTTTCGAAGGACAAAGCATCAGTTACGGTCAACTGGACGCATGGGCTCGTAGCTTGGCCGAGAGTTTGGTTCGCCAAGGTATCGGACCCGGTCAGCGCGTGGGGATCTGTATTGATCGCAGTATCGAGTTGATCGTTGCTTTGATCAGCACGATCTACAGCGGCGCAGCCTATGTGCCGCTGGATCCTGGCTATCCGCAGGATCGATTGAGGCAAATGTGTGAAGACGCACAATTAGTGCTGGTCCTCAGTCGCGGTGACGAACTACGGTTGGTGTCCGATGCCTTGGCGGGGCAGCGAGTGCAGAAGCTGGACCTTGGCGCGTTGCCGCTACCAAGCCTCCACGCCTTGCCGAAGGGGAATGCGAGTGATCCGGCGTACATCATTTTTACCTCCGGTTCGACGGGTCGTCCCAAAGGGGCAACCAACTCTCATCGTGGCATCGTCAACCGCCTGCTGTGGATGCAAAGCGAGTTTCAGCTTGGCTTGAAAGACCGTGTCCTGCAGAAGACACCCAGTAGCTTCGATGTGTCGGTATGGGAGTTTTTTCTGCCCTTGATGTACGGCGCAACGCTGGTGATAGCAAGGCCGGACGGCCATCGTGATGCGCAGTATCTGTTGAAGTTGGTGCGCGACGAGGCCATCAGCCTGATGCATTTCGTGCCGTCGATGCTGCGGGCATTCCTTGACCAAGACATGGCAGGCGATCTTTCCGCACTGCGTCAGGTGGTGTGTTCGGGAGAGGCATTGCCCTTTGCGCTGGTGGAGCGCTTCTTTGCGGCATTGCCCAAGGTCAGGTTGGCCAATCTGTATGGACCGACCGAGGCAGCTGTCGATGTCACTTGCTGGCATTGCAGCCCGGGAGAACCTCGCTCATTGGTGCCCATCGGTCGGCCGATCGCCAACACGCGCATGCACATTCTCGGTGACCAACAGGAATTGCTGCCAGTCGGCGCGACGGGTGAAATTTGGATTGCCGGGGTGCAAGTGGGGCTAGGCTATTTTGGCCGTCCAGAACTCAGTGCTGAACGCTTTGTCGACGATCCATTTCAGATCGGCAGCAAGATGTACCGGACCGGCGACCTCGGGCGTTGGTTGAACGATGGCAGCATCGAGTATCTGGGGCGTGCGGATCACCAGATCAAACTTCGTGGCTACCGGATCGAGTTGGGAGAAATCGAAGCTGCGTTGGAGCAGGTCGAAGGTGTAGCACAGGCTGTCGTGGTTGCGGAGAAATTCGCAGAGGAAGATGTGCGTTTGGTCGCCCATCTGACCACCATGACTGGACGCGCCGCACGTGGATTGGGAGACATCCGCAGCGCACTGGCGCGTCGACTGCCGGAATTCATGCTGCCACAACATGTGCGCTGGCACGATCATCTGCCTTTGCTGAGTAGCGGCAAAGTTGATCGAAAATCCTTGCCAGCGGTAGCGCGTCGAGAAGTCGATCCGCCTGCGAAGACACCTGATCGGGTCGAAGAACTCTGCCAGTATATGGCGGCGGTACTTCAGCATGACGTAGTCACGGCAGATGACAATTTCTTTTCGCTGGGGGGGCATTCCCTGCTGGCAGCGCAACTGGCCGCGCGTATTCGTCGCCAGTGGCAGGTGAAGCTGGGATTGCGTGATCTGTTCGAAGCACCGACACCACGCCAGCTCGCGACGCGCCTGCGTGCCCAAGCGGTGGATGCCGACGACAGCAGTGCGCTGACCGCCAGCAAGCAAAGCAGCGGTCCCCTCAGTGCGCAGCAACAACGACTGTGGTTTGCCGAGCGACTCTCGCCGGGGCAGACGGTGGCGCATGTTCCGGTCGCCTTCGAGTTGCGCGGTGCGGTGGATCAGGCGGCATTACATCTGGCCCTTTTGGCGGTGCAGCAACAGCAGCCGAGTTTGCGAAGCGCCCTGATGGACAGTAGCGATGGCCTCGGGCAGCAGCGCATCGAGGACGATGTCGCGCTGCCTTTCCAGGCGATTGTCCTGAGCAAGCAATCGCGTGCGTCCGCGTTGATGCAGGACGCGTTGGACGCCATGCTGGACGAGCCCTTCGATCTGCAGCAGGGGCCATTGTGGCGGGTGCGCCTGTTCGTGCTTGATTCGCAACGTTGCGTGCTGGCGGCAGTGTTCCACCACCTGATCTGGGATGGCGCCAGTGTGGCGCTGTGGTGGCGTGCCTTGGCAACGGCCTATGCCGCAGCCAAGAGCGGCGTGGCTATCGAATTGCCGACACCGGATCACACGGTCATCGATTACGCGCACTGGCAAAGGGCACAACGCGACAGTGCGACGATGCGGCAGACTCAGCAGTTCTGGCGCAATCAACTGGACCCGTTGCCGCCACCGCTGGCGCTGCCATGTGACTACCCCCGCCCTTCACATTGGCAGTCGGAGGCTGAAGTCATCCGCTTCAGCGTACCAACCGCCTTGCGTCAGGCGATGCAGATTCGTGCCCAGCAACTCGGCCTCGCGCCGGTCGTGTTGTGGCTACAGGCCTGGGCCACGACCTTGGCTCGCCGCGCGGGTCAGCGGGATGTGCTGGTCGGCATGCTGGCGCATGGGCGCGACATGCCGGAATGGTCCACTTTGGCTGGTTTTTTCGCACGCGCCTTGCCGCTGTGCCTGCGCGGTTTGGATACCGCTCACAGCGGGCAGCTCAGTCGCGACATCGCCGCCGCCTTGCATGCCGCATTGGCTCATGCCGAGCTCGCCATTGAGCAACTCGTGCAACAGATGGATCTACCGCGCGATCCCAGCCGTGCGCTGCTGTTGCAGAACACCTTCTCATTCGAGCAGGACAATGGCAGCGAGATCGCGTGGCCCGGCCTGCGAGTCCGCGAATGGCCAATGCCGCTTCGCGGTGCCGAGCACGATGTGGGTTTGTGGCTGCAGGCCGACCGCGATCGCATGGAAGGCGTGCTGGTGGGTGCCGCTGCGTTGTTCAGCGAAGCCAGTTTGCGTGCGCTGGTGTGCGACACACTCGATGCAGCGGCGCAATTGTGTGGTCTGGCTGCTTTGGGTTCGCGTTGGCCGTCGATCAATATCCAATCGCGTGGCCAAAAAGCCCTGCCAGCGCGCGATTTCAGCAGCGTGCAGACGCAGAATGCGCCGCCAGCCTTGTCGGCCAGTACCGAACTGATGTTAAGTCTGTGGCGCGATTTGTTGCAGGTGCAGGACATCGATCCCACACTGTCATTTGTCGCGCAGGGTGGCCATTCGCTGCTGATGATGCAACTCGCCGCGCGCATCGAAAGCGAATTCGGCACCCGTCTGCCCTTGCGCACGATTGTCGAAGCGCCCGACCTGCTTACTTTGGTTCGCGCTATCGAAACCGAGCGGGTGACGCTGGCGCCAATTCCCTCATTGGATCTGGAGATCGGCGTGCCACTGTCGCCGATGCAGACCCGTCTTTGGCACGCCGAACAACTGGAGCCTGGCAAGCCGACTTATCACATCGTTCCGACTGGCCGACTGGATGGGCCTTTGAACGTGTCGCTGCTAAAGAGGGCAGTTGACATGCTCACATTGCGACATGGTGCCCTGCGCACGCAGTTTTTCATTGACGCGCTGGGTCGAGCGCGACAGCGCTGCGCGCCTAGCATGGGTTTGCCGTTTGAGTTGATTGATCTATCAGGACTTTGCAACGCTTCGGAGTGTGCCGCTGCCGTCGAGAGCGGGTTGCGAGAGGTGTCACTGAAGCCATTCGATCTCCAGAATGGGCCGCTATTGCGTGCCTACCTTTTCCGCCTTGATCTGCACACCCATGTCCTTTGCTTCGTTGTGCATCACATCATCAGCGACGGTTGGTCATTACATTTGTTGTTCCATGATCTGGCATATCTGTATGACGAATTGCGATGCGCCAGAACCCCGGAAGCGTATCCAGCAACTGTAAGGCATGCCGATTTTGCTGCTTGGCTGCGTGAGCGTGCGGAAGGCGAGTCTTTGCAGGCCGACATTGATTTCTGGACACAACAGCTGACCCCACCACCTGAACCGCTGGCCTTGCCATTGGATTTTCCGATGCCGCCGCAACCGACACGCGAAGCGGGCCATGTGTTGATCGAAGTGGAGGACACGTTACGAGCACAATTGCGCACAGCGGCGCGTGGGCTCGACACGACACTTTTCGTGCTGACCCTGTCGGCGTATGCGATGCTGCTGCACCACGCCACCGGGCAGGACGACCTGGTCATCGCCGTGCCGGTTCGCGGCCGTCATCGCGCCGACGTGGAAGACGTGTTCGGTTACTTCGCCAATGTGCTGCCACTGCGCATCCAGATTCAACTGGATGCCACGCCACGCAGCCTGATCCGTCAGGTGCAGACGCAAGTGAAGGCCGCCATGAGCCATGCCGAAGCCCCCCTGGAACGCGTGGCCGAAGTGCTGGCGCAGCGCGGTCAGCGCGGCGTGCTCTATCACACCTTGTTTGGTTTTCAGGACGACCATCAGCGTGTTGAGCAATTTGCCGATCTGCGCTTGAGCGATTGGTTGACATCACCTGTGGGCATTGCCGAAACCCTCACCGTATGGATGTGGGACAATCAGGAAGGGCAGAAGGCGTATCTGACCTACCGTAGGGATCTGTTCGAAGCCGACAGCATGCAGCGTCTGGCTGAGCGGTTTGTGCAGTTGCTGCAGACCTTTGCCGATCTGCAGTCGCCGACGCTGGCCGCCTTGCCGCGCGCCACGCGACGCGACTTGGCAGATCAGCAGCGTTGGAACCAGACCGAACGCGACTACCCGAGGCAGCAGAATCTCGCCGAGTTCCTTTGTGCCGCGCTGGCGACACGGCCCGAGCGCACGGCGATCCGATTCGAGGCAGTTTCACTCAGTGCCGCGGACGTGCTGGCGCGCAGCGAGCGCATCGCCTTGGCTTTGCAGGCGCGCGGCATTGGTCGTGGTCAGCGGGTCGGACTTGGACTGGAACGTGGCATTGATCTGGTGCCGGTGCTGCTTGGCGTGTTGCGCGCGGGCGCGGCCTACGTGCCGCTTGATCCGGCGTTCCCGGAGGCGCGTTTGCGCATGATGGCCGAAGACGCCGGGCTGTCCGCCGTGTTGGTCGATGCGCCGGATCGCCTGCCATCGGCCTTGTGTGAGGCGCCAGTGTTGCTGCATCACCAACTGCTGGCCGAGGCAACGCCAAGCGCGTTCGATTCCCGTCACACTGCAGGGGTTACCGACGCGGCCTACGTCATCTATACCTCGGGTTCGACAGGCAAACCAAAAGGCGTGGTCGTGCCGCACGGCCCCGTGGTCAACTTCCTGCACAGCATGGCGCGAGAGCCTGGGCTGTCGCCGGCGGATCGTCTGCTGGCCGTGACGACCCTCAGTTTCGACATTGCGGTACTGGAACTGCTGCTGCCCTTGCTCGTCGGTGCCGAGCTGATCATCGCCAGTCGCGAGGAGGCTGCCGATGGCTTTGCGCTGCGCGAACGCCTGGAGCAAAGTCGCGCGACGGTCATGCAGGCCACCCCGGCGAGCTGGCGCATGCTGATCGCGGCCGGTTGGCGCGGGCGTCCCGGCTTTAGCAGTCTGGTCGGCGGCGAAGCACTGGCGCCTGATCTGGCTGAGCAATTGCTGCAACGCTGTGCGGCAGTCTTCAACATGTACGGCCCGACTGAAACCACGGTCTGGTCGACCCTGTGGAAGGTCGAAGCGGGTCAGCCGATACGCATTGGTCGACCGATCGACAACACAGCCGTCTACGTGCTTGCTCCCGATGGCACCGCGTGTGGGGTGGGCGTGCCGGGCGAACTGTGGATCGGCGGTGAAGGTGTCACCACCGGCTACTGGCAGCGCCCGGAATTGAGCGCTGAACGTTTCACCCCCGACCCGTTCTCCAGCCGACCAGCGGCACGCATGTATCGCACCGGAGATCGCGGCCGCTGGCGCAATGACGGCGTACTCGAACATCTGGGTCGCCTCGACTTTCAGGTCAAGGTGCGCGGTTTCCGCATCGAGCTGGGCGATATCGAGTCGCGCCTGCTGGAACACCCGGGCGTGGCGGCTTGTGTGGTGATGGCACGCGAGGATGCGCCGGGCGACGTGCGGTTGGTGGCCTATGTCGATCGCCGTGATGGTTTCGATGATGAGGCTGCACTGCGTGCGCATCTTCGCGAGGGTTTGCCGCCCTACATGCTGCCGCAGCATCTGGTGTTCTTGAATGCGTTACCGCTGTTGCCGAATGGCAAGATCAACCGGCATGCCTTGCCTGCGCCGCAGGCCGACGTGCGGGAGGCCACCTCGCTGAATGGACTGGAACCGCGTCTCGCCTTGTTGCTGGGCTTGGTGCGCGAGGTGCTCGGTCAGCCCGATGTCGGGCCGGACGACAACTTCTTCGAAGTTGGTGGTCACTCTCTGCTGGCGGTCAGTCTGCTCGGGAAGCTGGAAGCGGCTACTGGCTCACGATTGAATCTGTTGCGTCTGGCCAATCAGAGCCTGCGCACATTGGCGCAGGAGCTGCCGGAAATGGTGCTGCCGGCGTCCGCATCGACGGCGGCCAAGCCCGAAGGCTGGCGCGCTCGACTGTCACGCTGGTTCGGCGCTGACCCGGCGTGATCGTCCCTGGCGCCCAGTTTTTTTCTGCCGGTGGACGCCGCTTGTTCGGCGTCTTCAGCCCGGCGCGCGAACGTGCCGATGCGGCCTTGTTGCTCTGTCCACCGATGCTGCACGAGCAGATCCGCAGTCATCGACTGTGGGCATTGCTGGCACATGCGCTGGCAGGGCAGGGCATCAGTACGCTGCGTTTTGATTACGCAGGCAGCGGCGATTCAGCAGGCGACAGTCGCACGCTTGATCTCGGCGAAGCCGTCATCGACGCCGAGTACGCACTGGCCGAACTGCGCGCCGCGACATCATCGTTGCCCATCCATGTACTCGGTGTGCGTCTGGGCGGTTTCGTGGCCGCCGAACTGGCCCGCCGTGAAGGTCTGCCTGTGTTGCTCTGGCAGCCGTTTGAGCAGGGCGAACAGGCCTGGTCGGAGCTGCAGGCGCGCGATCTGCAAGAGCGTCGCTCGACACGCCGCTTCCCGTTTCTGCGACCCGGGCGCACGCGTGTCGTGGCCGAGCACAGCGTGATGGGCTTTGCGCTGCAGGAGCGCTTCGCCAACCGTCTGATTTCGGCGCGATCACCCTTCGATGCCACCCAGCCGTATGTCCTGGATGCGGACGCCGAGGTGGATCGCTGCCATCGGCACACGGTCGATGTGGCCTTGCCCATGGCGCTGTCCGACTGGGCAGGTTGGATCGACATCACCGGGCCGTTTCCGCCGTCCGATGTCGAGCACACCGCACTACGCATGGCGGCGCGCATGCGAGGTCGCACATGACCGCTGCCGCGCAGGAATGTGTCATCGCGCTGGACGATGGACGGCATGCCATCGTCAGCGGTGCGACGTCGGCGGAAGGTACCCTGCTGGTCTGGCTCAATGCGGGATTTTTGCCGCATGTCGGTCCGTTCCGATTGCACGTCGAACTGGGGCGGCAGTTGGCGGCGCAGGGCTGGGCCAGCGCGCGTTTCGATGCGCCCGGCATCGGCGACAGCGTCGCTGCTGCGCAAACCACGCCAGTGCGCACACTCTGCCGCGACCTAGACACGCTGCACATCGCGACGGGCTGCACACGCTTTGTCATCGGTGGCATCTGCAGTGCGGCCGATTTGGCATGGGCGACGGCGCAGGCCGACAGCCGTGTGACCGGCATCGTGATGCTGGATGGCATGGCGCGCGCAGGACGCGGCTATCGCTGGGGGCAGGTGAATCTGCTGCTGCGTTTTCGCTCGCCCCTGCAGTGGCCGGGCCTGGTTCTGAAGCAACTGCTCGCCAGACGTGCTGCTGCGGACAATGCCGAGTGCGCGCTGCGCGCCGAGGACTATCGCGACTGGCCCAGCGCGGGCAGCGAATCTGAGCAATTGGCGACACTGCTCCACCGCGAGGTGCGTATTTTTGTGCGCTATACCGGCGGTGCGGCGGACTACTTCCTGCACCCGAAACAGTTCTTCGATACCTTCGGTCCACACGCACGTGACAGACGGATCGACTTCGCCCATTGGCCGCAATGCGATCATCTGTTTTTTGACCCGCAGGACCGTGCGCGCTTGGCGTCGGCCTTGCACCAATGGCTACTCACCCTGCCCACTCGGAATTCCGTCCCATCCTGATGTCGACACTTGCTGCCAGCGCGCTGTACCCCACACCGGAAGGCGCGCCCTTGCGGGTCGCCGTGCTGCTGGCTGGCGAATTCGCGCCGGCATGGTTGTGCGAAGCCCTGAATCGTCTGGGTGATGCGGTCTTTCTTGACCTGCAGTGGTACCAAGTGATGAGCGTGCCGAGCGTGTTGCCCGGCAACAGCGCCTATGAACGCTACCAGCGTGCCGACATGCGGCTGTTGCGCGAGCTGCAGCCGATCCTGCAGATGCGCGCGATCCAGCAGATCGGTCGTGCCCGCGCCTTGCATTTTGTGGCGGATGAAAATGCCGGCAGCAGTCTTGATGCACATGGACTGGCGGTACTGCGTGAGCAGAAGGCAGACCTGATTCTGGCAGTGGGGATGCCGCCCGCGCAGGCGGCTCTGGCAGCCTGCGCCCGTTTGGGCGTGTGGGCCATTGCGCCGGAAGAACTCTGTGCCTTGCACTCCGGGCGCTGGTTGTTGGCTGATTTCATGCGTGGCGCGGAATGTACCTTGGGTGGCTTGCGCGTCTACAGCTCGCAGGCCAAGGGCTGGCTGTTGCTCGAGCCAGGTGAATCCTCGGTGGCGCAACTGAGTTTTGCCCGGCATCGCGCTTACCAATTGCAGAAAGGGCCAGCGCAGTTGCTGCGTGCCCTGCGGCGGGTGGCCAATGGCATGACGCCGCGCAGCCGTGTCGGGATCGCAGAGGCGCGACCGGGGATCGGCACGCTGATACGTTTGGCGCTGCGCTTATTCGGGCGCGCCTGGACGCGGCATCGGCCGCGCATGGGACGCGCCGAGCGCTGGTGCATCGCCGTGCGTGAGTCGGACCGTGGTCTCGATCCTGATCGTCCGTTTGCTCAGGACTTCCGACGCATCGATGCGCCCAAGGGGCAGTTTTGGGCCGATCCGATGCCCTGGATCGACAATGGCCGTCGCTATGTGCTGGTCGAATCCTGGGACTACGCGCGCCAACTCGGCGATGTGCTGGCGCTGGAATTGGATGCGCAATTGCGTGTGCGCCAGGTCACCACTGCGCTGCGCGAGCCCTATCACCTATCGTTTCCAATGCTGTTTCGCTGGGCCGAACAAACCTGCATGGTGGCCGAGTCTGCACAAGTAAAGCGGGTGGACCTGCGCGTCGCGCAACGCTTTCCCGATCGCTGGTCGAACATGGCGACCCTGCTGCACGGCTGGCGTGTCGTCGATGCCACCTTGACCGAATACGCCGGGCGTTGCTGGATGTTTGCCAGCGTCGCCGAAACGCCCTTCGACGACGGCGGTCGCGAATGGAACGAATTGTTCCTGTTTCATGCCGACACACCGCTCGGACCGTGGTTGCCACATCCGGGCAATCCGATCTGCACCGATGTGCGCCGCTCACGCTCGGCGGGCCCCTTGTTCATGCACAACGGCAGATTGATTCGCCCGGCGCAGGACTGTGCCGCCGAATATGGCCGCGCGGTGGTGTTCAACGAGATCACCACACTCACCACCGAGCACTTCGCTGAGCGACGTCTGGGCACACTGGAGCCGGATTGGTTGCCTGGAATTGACGGTTGCCACACCTACGCGCGTCACGGCCGATTGGAAGTGCTGGACGCGAAATATCTGGCCCCGCGCGCCGACACGCGCGCTACTTGAGGCGATAAAGCCATGTCCCATGCCCCCATTCTGGTTACCGGCGGTGCCGGTTACATCGGCAGCCATGTCGTACTTCAACTGCGCGAACAAGGCGAGCGCGTGATCGTGCTCGACAATCTGAGTACCGGTTTTGCCGATGCGGTGATCGGTGCCGAGCTGGTGGTCGGCGAGGTTGGCGATAGTGCGCTCGTCGAAGCCCTGTTGCGTCAACACGGCATAGATACGGTAATGCATTTTGCCGCCCGCACGATCGTGCCGGAATCGGTTGCCGATCCACTGCGCTACTACGGCAATAACACCTGCGCCACGCGCAATCTGCTGGGCGCGTGTCAGCTGGTGAGCGTCAAGCACGTGGTGTTCTCCTCGACGGCGGCGGTGTACGGCATTCCCGGCGCAGGACGTGCTGCCGAATGTGATGCGACGCAGCCGATCAATCCCTATGGCAGCAGCAAGCTGATGAGCGAGTGGATGCTGCGCGATCTGTCCGCCGCGACGCCGCTGCGGCATGTCGCGCTGCGCTACTTCAACGTTGCCGGGTGTGACCGCGCAGGTCGAGTCGGTCAATCCACTGAAAAGGCGACCTTACTGGTGAAGGTCGCCGCCGAAGCCGCCTTGGGCATTCGGCCCCACGTCGCGATCTTCGGCACCGACTATCCCACGGCCGATGGCACTGGCGTGCGTGACTACATTCACGTCGAAGACCTGGCATCGGCACATCTGGCCGCCTTGCACTACCTGCGTGCCGGTGGTGAATCGGTCACGCTGAATGCCGGTTACGGGCATGGCTACAGCGTGCGCGAGGTGCTCTCTGCCATGAGTCGCGCGTTGGGTAGCGCGGTGCCGTTTGTCGAACAGCCGCGGCGCGCGGGTGATCCGCCCGAACTGGTGGCCGAGTGCTCGCGAATTCAGCAGGTGCTCGGCTGGAAACCTGCGCTCGACGATCTGGACCTGATCTGCGCCAGCGCGCTGCAATGGGAACGCACGCTGCTGGCGCGTCGCGGTGCGTGACCAGCTTCGCCGAGTCTGGCGCCAACATGCGCGGGCCTGGCGGATCGCAGTGCTGATCTCGGTCGCGGGGGTAATGCTGTTGCTGCTGCCCTTGGGTGACCACCCGCGCTGGCAACCCCTACTGAATGCCGCGCACCTACCGCTGTTCGGCGCGCCGTCCGCGTTGTGGGTGTGGGCCTTGCGTGGCGAGCGCTGGCCGCGTTGGCGTGCGGTGCTGATCGTGCTGCTGCTGGGCATCGCCATCGCGGGCTTCACCGAATGGGTGCAGTACTGGATTCCCGGACGTTGGCCGGATCGCGCCGATCTTGCGCGCAATTTGATCGGCTTGGCTGCGGGTGTGCTGTTGGGCGCCTGGCTGCCACGTTGGCGCGCCGGCCATTGAGCGCGGCAAGGTCGCTTGGCCTCAACGCGCGAGCAGGGAAAGTGGCAACGGAAGGCGCGGCTCGAACTTCGCTCGTTTGACGCTGAAAAAAGCTTTGACGTTGCGCACATTGGCGTCCTGGGTAAACAAGCGTTGCGTCAGCGCGTGATAGCCCGGCATGTCGATGGCGTGCACAACCAGGATGAAGTCCGGTCCGGGCGATACTCGCCAGCATTGCTGCACGGCGCTTTCTTGCGTCACCCGCGCTTCGAAGGCATCGAGGTGTTCGGCACCCTGACGGTCGAGTGTGATCTCGACCAGTGCGGTCAGCCCATGACCCAGTTTGTCGGGCGACAACAGTGCCACCTGACGTTCGATGATGCCCTCGTCGATCAGCCGACGCACCCGTCGCAACGCGGTGGCCGGGCTGGTGTGGGCGCGTTCGGCCAATTGCAGGTTCGATAGCGAGGCGTCGTTCTGCAGGAGTTCCAGCAGACGCAGATCCGTCGCGTCCAGTGCGGATGTGATCATATATTTCACCAGTTCGCCAAAAAGTAGCAAATAGATTGATGGCACCATCCGCATGATCAATCAATGCAAATTCGTGTGCAATCCGATCCACAATTTCACTACGACAGGCCTAGGATGCGCTGGCCCCAACACACTCTGGATGCACACCATGTGCGGAATCGTCGGCTCGGTCAGTACGCGTGACATCGTTCCCATCCTGCTGCAAGGCTTGAAGCGCCTCGAATACCGTGGCTACGACAGTTGTGGCGTGGCGGTGCATCAGGATGGCGGCCTCAAACGCGCACGTAGCACCAGTCGAGTCGCCGAATTGGAAGCCAACGTCGCCGCCGATGGCATCGCCGCAGGCACCGGTATCGCGCATACCCGTTGGGCCACCCATGGCGCACCGGCCGTGCACAACGCGCATCCGCATTTTTCAGGTGGCCCCGGCGCCGATGCCGCCGAGAGCGGGCGCATCGCGCTGGTGCACAACGGCATCATCGAGAACCACGACGAACTGCGCGCCGAGCTGCAGGCCAAGGGCTACGCCTTCGCCAGCCAGACCGATACCGAAGTGATCGCGCATCTGGTCCATCAAGCCTATGACGGTGATCTGCTGGAAGCCGTGCAACGTGCACTACCGCGCTTGCGCGGGGCGTATGCCATCGCGGTGTTCTGTCGCGACGAACCGCATCGCGTGGTCGGTGCGCGCGAAGGTTCACCACTGGTGCTCGGCATCGGCAGCGCGGAGCGCGCAGGTGATCATTACCTCGCCAGCGATGCGATGGCGCTGGCGGGCGTCACCGATCAGATCGTCTATCTGGAAGAAGGCGACGTGGTCGATATGCAACTCGGCAAGGTGTGGATCAGCCACGTCGACGAAGCCGGTCGCTTTCGCGGCGTCGAACGCCCGGTGCGCACTGTCAACGCGCACAGCGGCGCGGCCGAACTCGGGCCCTACCGCCACTACATGCAGAAGGAAATCTTCGAACAACCGAAAGCCATCGCCGACACGCTGGATGGCGTCGGTGGCTTGGCCCCCAGCCTGTTCGGCGAACGCGCCGCAGAGGTTTTTGCCGACATCGACCGGGTGCTGATTCTTGCCTGTGGCACCAGCTATTACGCAGGCAGCACCGCGCGCTATTGGCTGGAAGCCATCGCTGGCATTCCCACCACCGTCGAAGTGGCCAGCGAATACCGCTACCGCGAAAGCGTGCCCGACCCGCGCACCTTGGTCGTCACCATCAGCCAGAGCGGCGAAACCGCCGACACGCTGGCTGCACTCAAACACGCCCGTAGCCTCGGGATGACGCGTACCTTGACCATCTGCAACGTCGCCACCAGCGCGATGGTGCGGGAATGCGAACTGGCCTTCATCACCCGCGCCGGCGTCGAGATCGGCGTGGCCAGCACCAAAGCCTTCACCACCCAGTTAGTCGCCCTGTTCCTGCTCACCCTTGTGCTGGCCAAACTGCGCGGCAAGCTGCCTACCAAGGGCGAAGAGGCCGCCTTGCGCAACCTGCGTCACCTGCCCGCCGCCGTGCAGGCCGTGCTGGCCCTGGAGCCGCAAGTGATCAGTTGGGCCGAAGCCTTCGTGCCCAAACAACACGCCCTGTTCCTGGGTCGTGGACGGCACTACCCGATTGCCTTGGAAGGCGCACTCAAGCTGAAAGAAATCAGCTACATCCACGCCGAAGCCTACCCGGCAGGCGAACTCAAACACGGCCCGCTGGCCCTGGTCGACAGCGAAATGCCCGTCGTCACCGTTGCACCCGCCGACGACCTGCTGGAAAAACTCAAAAGCAACCTGCAGGAAGTCCGCGCCCGCGGCGGCCAGCTCTACGTTTTCGCCGACGCCGACACCCACATCGAAAACAGCCCCGGCGTCCACGTCATCCGCCTACCCGAACACTACGGCGCCCTCAGCCCCATCCTCCACGTCGTCCCCCTGCAACTCCTCGCCTACCACACCGCCTGCGCGCGCGGTACGGATGTCGATAAACCGAGGAATCTCGCGAAATCGGTGACGGTGGAGTAGGGCGAGGCCAAGGCCAATATCTGATGGTAAGACCTAATTAAGTCTCCAACGAGCCAATTAAGTCCCCAAAATCTTGGGCGGAATCTGGTCGGGCAGGCTAATTATGTGCCCAAAAGTTCACTTGCCCGGACTTGATCGTGCAGTTGGACGAATGTTGGAAATGAACAAAGTCTAACGACTCGCCCTCATGAGCACACGTCAGCTTCTAGTCGGTGCTCGCGTAGAACGGCTGCTTTTCGGGCGATCTCACGCATGATCGATTTGCCCACCGGTTTCTTGCGCCTCTTAGCATTCGCCTTGCCGTGGATTTCCGGGGTTCTGGCCTCAAGGGCTGCGAGCCTGACTTCGACCGGTCTGGCGCGCGGCCCTGGTCCCGGACGCCCGGCGCCCGGCCCCCAAGCTGCCCAGGGGGTGCCCGCCCCCCGCGTGGCAACGTTCGTGGTTTTCGCAAAGGCCTCCTCAAACTTCCGTATGCGTCGCTGGCGTTTGAAGGGCACTTCGATGCGATCTGGAAAGACTGCCGCACCAGTGATCACCTTGGCGCCTCCCGCAGGGAAGTAGGAGACTTTGTGGCCGATCAATGCGACCCCTGCCAACTCACGCTTGATTTGGTCTGCGAGTGCCCGGTTCGCGCCTTTTCCGGAGAAGACCATGTCGTCCACATACAGCGTGAACTGTAGCCCGAGCCGATCTGCAATCGCCGCGACGCGGGAAAAAAACGGTGAACAAGCAAAGTAAGACAAGATCGGACTGAGCGGGCTGCCCGTAGGTAGCTTCCCATCATGGCAACATAGCTTCGCCAGCGTATGCGCTACATCCGCGGGCATGCGCATCTGGCTCTCAAAAAACTCTTTAACCATTCGTTGGCGAACGGAAGGGTAAAAGCTCTTGATGTCCACACGTACTGCACCTTCGCTGCGCTGGTGCTGCAAGGCGTTGGAGAAGTAGGAGCACCCCTTACGCGCAGAGTAGAGAAAGTCGGGTTTCTCGATCTTATCCAGCAGCAGTGCAATTCGCTTGTGCAGAAGGCGAAGCAGCGGCTTCGGCTCCTCAATATTCCGCGACTTCGCCGGCAGGTTAGCAAGCTTGTCCGCTAGTTTTTGCTTGGCCGTCCACTCTCTGTAGTTTTCGAGAGCGAGCAGCAAACGCAGATCTTTCGTGGTGATTCCCAGCAGTTCGCACAAACGCACTTTCGACCCGGCCATGTACAGGGGAGACTGGTCCAGGGGATAGCACAGCGAATGCATCATCAGGCCGCAGGCTTCAGCCTTGCCTTTTTCTCAACCCATTGCAGGATTGCGATCACTTTCTCACCGAGCATCGTCTTAACTCTAAGGTCGCGCTCAGACTCACCGGAATTCTCTGAGAAAAGGATGAGTGACGACAGCGGCATCTCAAAGTGCGCGGCATATTTCTGGAGCAATTCGAGACTAGGCACCTTCCGTCCACTCTCGATTTCAGAGACGTACGAGCGAGAGATTCCCAACTGAGCTGCTAGATCCGATTGATTCACTTCATGAAATGAGCGCACCAGTCGAAGAGCTTCACCAAACATCAGAACCTCCTTTGGCCTGAGAGAGTTATGGAAATGAGAGGTTAGTCCTGCCAGTTCTTGAACACAGCCAAAAAGGACCGTGCGAAATCAATCGCCTTCCTGATTAGCGCGATGTGTCAGCCAGCCGAAGAAATCTCCGTTGATGCGGCCACGAGTACAAATTTCTGGTTTAATTTTCGCCTTGCTCGGAGGATTTTCGCCGCCGATGGATGCTTGCAGGCAACTGGCTGACGGATCGCGCTAATCAGGATCGCCTTAGATACGACCTTGTAAGCTCCGTAAATCCAAGACGCGACCCTCAGGGTCGCCAGTGCCAAGTGGCGCAGGCTTCCCCCTCGGCGGGCGGACGATTCGCGGTGAGTGTCAGTGTTGCCTGTATCAGTCATTTGTATCTCCTTTGCGATTGGCGGCCCGGCCAACCCGAAAAATTCGGACTGCAACCGGAACCACCTCTCGGCTACCGCAAAGGCCCATGACTGCTGGGTGCAACCGCGAACTATGTCCCTCTCATCACCAACCCCGTCACCTCTCGGAGACGGTCTAAGTCACCAATACAAAGCCGGCAATCATCGAAACTCGACGAACGACCTTTTGCATTAGAGAGATCAGGGACAGAGCCCCCACAGGTGCGCGAAACGCCACACCCCATTTTGAAACGCCGATCGATCTACCCGTACCTTACAACCGCATGCAGACTATCACGGTGCTCGCTGACAGTCAACATTATGTTGTCTGTCAGCGACGCCGGTTAACTGGGCGGTTAGAGCCGAATGATGAGACTGCGTCGAAATGGCTGCGGTGAGCGATGCCGAGGGCGCCGCAGCTCTCCGGAGTGTCCGCAGCCAACCGGTTGCATCGGCACTTCCCGACGTCTTCAAACCGTCAATGCCTTCAACAACGCGTCACGTGCGTCAAGGTAGTAGTGAATCGTGATCTTGGTGGCGACATCATCCGGTAGGTCGTTCAGCTGCCGACGGCTGTTGATCGGCATCAGGATGCTTTCAGCGCCCTTTTCCACGGCTACTTCAACCACTGACACTGGGTTAAAGATCGGCTCAAGCGAGCCGCCAAGATTCAAGCCGCCCGTGACAACCAGGCCGCCCTTGATGCTCCTTTGCAATAGCGACGAGCACAATGCCAGGAGGACTCCCACCCCGACAGCCGCTCCACTCTTGGCGCTGTCGAACGCGCGGAGCTGCACTGAGAATTCGTGCTGGCGAGGCTCCCTGTCGCCGACCAATTCCTTGGCCCTGGCATAGAGGTTCTGTTCGGCGCAGCGAACGCTTTCCCGAAACGGCGGCGGTGCGGGTTGATTGAGAATCTTGACGCCGCTGCCGGGGCCTTCGGTGATGTCCACCTGGTAGAGACCCGGATTCTCGTCGCCGCCGCCTGCCGAAATGATCCAGACCTGCCCCGGCGGCAACGGGTCACTTCCGACGCTGTTTTCGCTGAAAAGCTCCGGTGTTGCGACGAACTTCTCGACCCCGTCGTCGCCCATTGAGTAGCTGAACTGCGTATTGCGAAATTCGGCCGATCCAATGCGCTTTTGCTGCTCCTTCACCCGGCGCCTGCACTCCAACGCCAGGCGCGAGGCCCATTCCAGCACATCGTCGGAAACCGGCACTTCGGGGTTCGGAGACACCAGCTTGATGAGGCCGCTGATGGTCTTCTGCACCCCCGTCGTGTCGCGCCCACTCAGCGCGCCCCCCAAGTGCACGCGCCCTTGCAATGAGCTTTGTCGGCTCTGTCGGCGCAGCTGATTCCAGCACTCTGAAAGGAAGTCGCTGACCAGGCCAAAACGGTTCGTCATCAGTTGCGGGTTCACTTTCGGCAAGTCCCAGCCCGGCAGGTAAGCGTGGATGCGGTCCATGAAGGCGGTGTCGTCGCGCATCTCCGGAGGCAGAGGGCCGAATAGATGCCCCACACGCTGTTGGTGCTGTACGTCCACTTCGAAATTGCCGACCATCACCACCCCACCATCAGCGCGAATGCTCTCCTTTCCCCGACTGAACTCGCCCGACTCCATGTACCCTTTCATGATGTTGACGCCGTCTTTCTGGTCGAAGGACACCCCCGATATCTCGTCAAAACAAACCACGTCGTACTGGCATACCAGGCCCCGCTGGCCATTCTGGTTGTTGACGAACATGCGTGCCACGGTTGCCTTGCCACCCGAAATTAGATGCGCATACGGTGAGACCTGCTGAAACAGATGGCTCTTGCCGGTACCGCGCGGGCCCAGCTCGACAATGTTGTAGTTGCGCTCTACGAACGGGACCATGCGCAGCAGCATCAGATCGCGAGCGCGCGGAGTCAGCAGCTCCGGCTCCATCCCGACGCTGCGAATCAGGAAGTCCTTCCACTCCTCGGTTGCGAAGGCCTCGCGCCCCTGGTAGAGCGCCGGCAGCACCTCGCGCTTTGACAACTGGATCTCGCGTAGCGAGTCCACTCCGAACGGGCGGCCGTTCTTCTCCTGCGCAATCGTTGGGTCGTAAGCGAGCTCCACCTCGGCGTAAAAGCCTCCGGTTAGCATTCGCTCGTTGGCATGCACCATCGTCTCGCTAATGCGCACGTCCTTCAGCTGCAGGCTGGGCAGTGTCGCCACGAACGAGTCGGTTGCGGAGTCCAACCGTGCAGTAATGATGTCGATCAGCTTGACATGCCCCTTTTCCTTCGCACGGGCCTTAAAGAGTTCCTGCTCACCCGCACGGATGGTCTTCTCGCCAAGCTGGCGCTCGACGATCCTCAACCCCTCGGCGATCTCATCTTCATCTACGGAAGCGCAGTAGCGACCAAGCAGGAACTCCGCCACATACGTCGGCACCGGATACTGCCCCTTGAATCTGCGCACCAGATCCTTGCGAACTACATACCCTTCAAAGGCCTTGGTAGCGATCGAGTCGATTGCGTCGAGTTGTTGGTTCATGGGCTCAGTTTCCCAGAGTTGTGATCAGGGCGTGGATCACGCCCCGACGCATCCAAAAGCACGACCTCCGCCTGTTTGCCAATGTCGGCGTCGTCTTCGAGGAACACAGTAACCCTGCCGTCGGACGTGATCTCGCGGGCCTGTTGGTCGGTCAGCAGCGAGGTGTTCGGGTCGGTTTGACTAGTGCGAACATCCACCCGCAAGCTGACATCTGCTCCTCCGACTAACACGCGGCACTTCGCGCCGGTCCACTTAGCATCGAGCACGCGCGCTGGAGCGCCCGGCATCTGGGACGAGGACACCCTAAGTACCGGCGTCACCAGCTCCTGTAGCGACACCCCGCCGTGGGAGTATTCGATGCCAGCCCGGTAGCTCCCGGCGCCGGGCGGGCTGGCCATCATCACTGTGGGGTTCCAATGCCACTTGAAGGCTTGTGCATCCGTTTGGGCCTCAGTCTTCAGGGCAGCGCAGCGACTCCACCGAGTCTCGGTCAGAAAGGCCTTCAGCTCCACCTTGGGCAGGCCACCGGGCATCAGGAGCCAGCCATGGTCTGTGACCACCATCAGTTCGGTCCAGCCCGCCTGCAGCAGGGTGCGGATCCGGCTGGCTAGGTCTTGCACTTCGGCCTCAACGCTGCGGGAAAGTTTCCAGCCCTCGGTGTGGCCGCGTTTGTCCAGCGTCCCAGCCTCGGTCCACGCAGAACCGGCGGGGTTGCCCGTCTCTCCCGCGCAGAGGAACTGCCAGCCGTGCGCCTTCAAGGTGGCGACGAAGCGGTCCTGTGTTAACAATTGACCCGTGGAAATCAACCGGGCGCCGAACTCATCCGCAGCGTCGCCGCCCCGGAAGGCAGTTGCGACAGGGGACACAGCGGGCTTGGCAGTGGCAGTCACCGACGGAACAGCCGACCATTCCCAATCCTGAGTGGATTGGATGCCAGCGGCGGCCAGCTTCTCTGCCACCAACTGCGCGACGTCCATTCGCAGGCCGTCGGCGAAAAGCACCAGCCGACCAGGTGCGGCCTCGATGGGCGCATGTCGCCGCGACACAGCTTGGCCATTGGCGTGGATTAGTTGCTGAAGATGACGCGCGGTACTGTCCAGCCACGGCAGATAGACCGCACGCAAAGCGCCCAACACCGCCCCATGCACTTCCGGCAAGCCGCTGGCTGCCATCGCAGCCAACGCGGCTGCGTCCACGCGCCAGCTGTCAGCTGCATAAGCGGCGGCATACGCCTCTGGCGATGGCGCGCCAGGCGTCGTCGCACACATTTCGGCCAACCGCGCCAGCGGTGCCAGCGATGTGGCGAGCGGACTCAGCCCTAGCTTTTGCCAAGGATGGCGGCGGCGGTGACCGTGTTGGCCTTCGAGCTTAGCGAGCCCTTGAATTGCTTCGTCCTGTGGTCGGTCTGCCAAGGACTCGAGCGATGCCCTCAGGGCGTGCTCTTCGCTCTCGTTGATGCCAGGCCAGGTTTCGGCGGAGTCGAACATGCCCGGACTCGGCGGCGCAGCGCGCTTGAGCCACTCAACGATGCCCGGATAATTGGCTGGCGATTCAGCAAACCGCCGCCACACATAGTTCCAGTGGTTGGCCCGCGCTGCCAGCAGTCCTGCCGCCTTCAGCGGCCCATCTTTCACGGGATCGAACCCGGCGTCAGCCTTGCATTGCTGGCAGAAGGCTTTCCACTCAGGGACGGACCGACGCTGCTTGAACCCATCAGGGTCGCTCAACCAGCGCAGCAGCATCCCGATGGCATCTGGCGCCACCATCGCATTGAAGAACTCGGAATCCAACCGACGCCCCTGCAAGTGGATCACGGGCTCGGCTAGCACCATCGGTAACGCCCCGGCCAGTGCATCCAGTGTGGCTTGGTCACGGGAAACGTCCAGGTTTAGGCCACCGTGCTTGGACACCAGGTAGGCATATGGCGTCCACTCTTTGCCGTTCACGTGCAGCCACATCGCACCGCGGTACTGCAGTTCGACCAAGGCTGCCAACTCAGACGTGCAGTCTTCTGCCGCACGCAGCTGCTCTCGGCTGACGCCGGGCAAGTAAAGAATAGGTGTGGTGCCGTCGGAAGGCACGCCCACGACGCATCGCGCCTCAATGCAGCGCAGCCAAAGCGCCGGGCCGCTGCGGCGCTCTTGGTCGTAGCCGCCCAGCTGATACATCTCGGGTAGCAGCGGCAGCAGTTCAGACACTACGCCAGCCCACAAGCGCTCGGGGTCAGCCCACAACACTGCACAAGGGGCGATCTGATCGCCCGGCGCGTAGGCGTGCGCGACGGTTCGCAGTGAAGCGACGAGGCTCTGCGCGACTGTGTCAGACATGGGCCGCCGCGACGCTCTGCCCGCCTGCGCGGTGTTGACCTACAACAAGAGTCATGCGGACACCTTGGACGACTCGGTTCGCAGCGAGGAAATCAAATGGGGGATAGCGCCTTGCCACTCGACTCGCTGCTCGGTGTTGCTGCGCTGCGTTGCGATCCATGAGAGCGTCTGGCTAACCTCATACAGGGTCGTGGCAGGCGCGGCCGCACCAGGTACGTCAAGTGTGGGCTTGACAGGTTTCTCCGTCGCTTCGCCCTTCGCGAAGGGATCGACGATCTCCACGTCCCGACCAGTTCTGCAAATGTGGAACACGCGGCAGGCCGCCTTCTTCCCCCACTTCGATGAAACCTCGCCGTCTGCCCATCGCTTCAACTCCTCGGCGGATACCTGGCCCGCCTCCCAACTCCTCAGTCGCTGTAGATCCGCGGTCACTGCTGTCATGCCCGTGACGACAAGATCTGGAATTGCGTCAAGGCTTAAGTGCTCATCGTGCACGTCCCTCAGTTCAGCCTTGGTTTCTCCGATCACTAGGCCGTTTGCACAAACGAATCGCAACCAACCCAACAGGATCACCAGTCGACTAGACCCGTCCACGGAGTTGAAGCATTCCAAACGGAGGCCCAGTGCATTGCCATCCTTCGGAGTGTAGTTGTGAGACTCTGGAAAGTACGCACGGAAGTTCATCCACTCACCTAGTGGTGTCAAACCTACTTCACAATTGAGGCTAGCGGGTTCAACCCCCACCAATCGCAAGCCATCAAAGCAGCGCATAACGACTTCATGATGCTGGGCAAGTTGATAGGAGTTCGAAACAGTGCCAACAGGAATTGGCTGCTCTGTGACAGTCAAGGGCTGGCGTACGACGGCCTGGATGTGAGGATTAGCGGGCGAATCCGGGCGCACTCTGAAGGGCTCGATTGTGAACTTGGGAACCAGGCGTTCCAAGCGCGCCCATCGTCCAGCCCAGTAGGAAACGTCGCGCGCACGCCAGCGCCCCGTGCCATCAAGCAAAACAGCGGATGACTCTGCTACGTCCATACCAATCTCAGGTTCCCAGGTCGTCGACGCGACGTACCGGATGCTTCGCCACGTCCACATCCAAGTTTGAGCCTTGCCTCTTACTGCGCTTGAACGCATTGCTGTAGTGGCAATCGTTCCAGCGGTTCCCGTCCGGAGCCGTACCTACGCCGGCAAAGTCCTGGCGACTTTCGTCCCAGCCCCAGAACCAGGGGTAATCGGCTTTTGGGCGGGTGGGTTCCTTGCCGCGGTCCTTGTCCCACTTGATGTTGGGCTTGGCGCGCAACACGCCGGCGCCCTTCTTGCCGCCGGGAAGGTCGCGCGCCATGAAGGGGCGGATGTTCATTCGCACGCCGTCGTTCAGGTCCGGCTGCCAGCCGATGGCCTGCTGCGACAGCGGCTTCCAGCGCACGAACAGGTCGAAAGGCGGCTCGCCTTCCAGGATGAGCTTGAGCGTGGCCTGCAGGTTCTTCGCCGCCTGCAAGCGAGCATCGCTGCCCGACTCGCCCGCGTCCACCGCGGCCTGCTGCCGTCGGATCCAGTCGCCCAAGTAGGCATAGGTCAGCTTCTCCAGGTTGGCGTGGGTCAGCTTGTGATAGTTCACCAGTGCGCTGAAGCCGCTTTTATGGCCGTCCCAGACGTGCCAGATGAAGGGGCGGTTATGGAACAGCTTGCAGTGCTGCTCGAAGAAGGCGTTGCGCAGCCAATCTTCCAGTGAGGCGCCCGCGCTGTCGACCTGCGCCAACAGTTCCTGCTGCCGGGATGCGCTCCACTCTTGGCCGTAGGCGCGGGCCAGTAGGTCGCGCAGACGTTCGGAGGCGGCGGCTTCGCCTTTGGTGGGGCTGGTGGGCACGATGCCATCGGCATCAGCCAAGGCTTCAAGACCGTCCGGGCCGACGGCGGGGCAATCGGGAAAACTGGAGCCGGTCTGGCGGGGCCATTCGTACCCGAGCAAGCGCGCGACGGCAACGTGCAAGGGCTGGTCGAGTGTTTGGGATGGCCATTGAACAGCCATTGAGTTGGGTCGCTGGAGAAGGGTCTAGCAAGTCCGGTCGGATACTTCTCTGCCGCCACCTGCTGCCAGTGCGATAGATCGAAAGAAACCGCCTTAATTGAAGAGTTAGTGAGCTTCAATGCGCCATCCACAGACCTCAAGTCTGCCGCAAACTTCGGATTGGCGAAATATGCAAAAAGCGGGGGCGTATGTCTAGCATCGTCGGGAAGAAACACGGCAATATTCGTATCGAACTTCTCCCGAAATACGGTGTTACTGGAAAGTTGCCCATCAGCGTAATGGCTATTCCGCGATTTCCCCAGGCCTGATTTCCTTGCAGGTCTCTCTTCCGATCCTGAGACTGGCTCGCTGAGAGCGCTCGCATCCTACCGGCTCCGCCTTCGAAGAGGATGAGATTACTGCGGCCCCCAAACATCGCTGAGCCTTCGACGGCTGTCAGGTGAAAATCCCAGCCTGCTGAGCGTTGGGACAGCTCCCAGAAACAGCGCAAAAAACCCGGGTCATCGTTTGACGTGATGCCCTTAAAAGTCTGCCCCATTGAGGCAAGACAATCCACGCCGGCCAAAAGAGAGAAGGTGATTCTATTATCTACCGTGCCCCATCGAATTCTTTAGCTGAAGCTCGGACCAAGCTCCGTCGAGCAGTTTCGTCTTCTTTGCGTCGACAGTCTTCTCGGCTGTGGCGTCGAGACCGCATGCATTAGCCCCCTGCCGCAGCGGCGCAAATACCCCAAGAATAACGTTGACAACTTCCCCTGTTATTGACTGGAAGGCACGCGGTCCAAGCCTAGCGATGCAGCTAACGTTTCTTGCTTCGATTAGAGTGTCACGAAACTTCAAGTACCTCGGCTGCGACAGCCAGTTCTGTGGCAGCACAACCGCAAGACAGGCGTTCTGCGAACGAGTTGAAGACCATCTTCTAACGAACGCTGTGGCCAAGTCGGCTTTTGCATCATTGAAGTTCTTCTCGATGAACGTTTTCAGCTCTGGCCCTTGGTTCTCAGCCTTGAGGTAAGGCACGTTGGTGGCGACAAGCGTGAACTGGCCGGCGAGAATCTCCGCCGCCTTCACAAGGCCGCGCGCTGTCACAGCCATTTCATGCTCGGTGTCGTCCTGCATCGCCTCTAACGCTAGTGCCTCTTCGAGCAAAGGTTGGAGTTCATGAAACGCGGCCATCACCAAGTCGCCCTCGCTCGCGCGCGGATTGATGAGACTTCCAAGGACGGGCGCATCAGCAAACAACGCATACAGGCGGGCCATGCCACGCTCCAGACGATCGTCGCCGCCAGCCAGCTTCAACCAATCCGCTCGCCTCGCGTTCGGTGCCAGACCCGAGCAGGCAATGTTCAAGGCCGGCAAGACGCAGTGGCCGACCCGTCGCCATGCCGCCAGCGCCAAATTGAATGCGCCAATCTGTGTGCAACGGGGATCCAACTCCAACCCGAACAGGTTCTCGCCGACCGCGGCGGCAACCGCCTCGGCTTCGTCCAGGCCCTCTTCAGCAATCCGAAGCGCGACCACTCGCTCGAACATGGCCACCACGAAGTGCCCGCTGCCCATGCACGGGTCCAGACACTTCAGTTCCTTGGCCGTCCGCGGCCACCCGTCAAATGCACCCGCAGCAGGCGACCAAGCACCGTCTTCACTTCGGGTGAATCGCAGGTAGGTCCACGGGCATCCAGGCAAGGCCACCGCCTCCCGCAACTCGGCTTCGCTCTCTGCCGTCTTTGGCCAGCTCAGGCCTGGCCGCCAGCACCTTGCCCGCGTGCCAAGCCCCCAGCGTGTTGTCCAGCAGAAAGTCCACCATGTAGTCCTCGGTGAACAGCTGCGTGACGGCCGGCAGCTCATCGGCGCCGATCTTGTTGCCGGCGGCGTTGACCTCGTCCTTTTTCTCGGTCTGCCAGAACTGGTAGCACCAGCCCAGGCTGTCGCTGGCGGTGAACACCTCCACCGGCAAGCCGGTCACAAGGGCGATCAGCGGCTGGCGGTCGTTGACGGCCAACTCGACGGCGCCGGCGGGGTCGTCGGCGCGAAAGATCTCGGGCAGTTCCTTGGCGGCAAAGCGGGCCGCCACGGCCCAGGCGTCTTTCAAAGCCTGGGAGGGAGCGAGTTCCTCGCAATCTTCCAGCGCCACCGCCACGCCATGCTCGGGCGAAATCAGAAGGTTGTTTTCCAGCAGATAGCGCGCAAACAGCAGCCGGTGCCACTGGTCGTAGGCCAGCTTCTCCGCCAGACGCTTGATCTCGTAGGCGCCGGGCTTGTGCCGGCTCTCGCCGTCCCCCAACTGCTTGGCCTGGGCGCGCAACTGGCGGCGGAGCGTGCGCGCCGCTTCATCCATGTGGCGGTAGGGATCGGGCTCGTGCACGGCCAGCGCTTCCAGCGCGTGGCGGGCGCCGGCTTCGGCGATCTTGCGGGCCTGGCGGATGGCGCTTTCGAGCTGGCGGCGCAGCGGGGTGGGCAGGCTGCTCACAGGATCACCGGGCCTTTCTCGAGCTTGCTCATCACCTGCTGTCGCACGCCAGCCAGCCACTGGTCCAGCTCTTCGGTGGTCTTGATGACGGCGGCCGGCAGCGGCACGCGTACGCCGTCGGGCGTGGCCAGCTTGCCGGCCTCTTCCAGCGCACGGGCAAAGCGCTGCGGCACGGCGTCCAGCAGGTTGCGGCGGTCAGACAGGCTGCGCGCGTTCAGGGCTGCCAGGATCTCGTCTTCCGTGCCGATGGCGGCCTTGGGTGGCGGCGACAGCTGGCAGGCCGTGGCGATGGTGGCGCGCTGCTCGTCGGTGCGGCCGGCCCAAACGGGCGATGCGGCCAGCTTGGCTTCGCCTTTGCTGAACGCGTCGGCCAAATCGTCCTGCAGCTTGCCCAACGCCAGGCGCAACGCGGTGGCGAGCTGCTTGGTCAGCTCGGGTACTGGGTCGGGCTCAGCCAGCAACCCGCGGCCTTCGGTGATGGCGGCGATGGACACGGCCGTGGCCTCGGCCTCCGACAGGCCAGTGGCGAAGCGCTGGAAATCTTGCAGGCGCTCCCAACCGGGCCAGCGCTTGGTGATGGCGTCGCCGCTTTTCTTCCACGTCGCCAGCTTGGCGGCCAGGTCGTCCTTCTGCTCATGGATCTTCAGCAGTTGGGCATTGCCGCTGAGCATCTGCAGAGCCGTGACGGCCTGGGTGTCGGGCTCTTCGGGGCGCGGCGCGGCGCCGCCGGCACTGGCCGCCAGCGCCAGCAGCTTGTTCAGCGCCAGGGCGGCGGCCTCGGACTCCTTGCCGTTCTGCGTGGTGATGCCAGCCTTCTGGAACAGCGCCTTCAGGTTCAGGCGTTGCTGCACATCGAGTGGCGGCACATCCACGTAGAAGCTGGCGGTGCCCAGCTGGTTCTGCGGCAGCGACGCGTTCACCGGCTGGCCATTGACGGTGGCGCGCAGGTTGCCCGCCACTAGCATCACGTAGAGCGCACCGTCGATAGCGTCCTGTGGCCAGCCGTAGGGTGCCCCCTTGAAGTTGTCGCGTAAGTCCTTGCCCTTCTTGCCGGCACCGATGTGTTCCAGCACCCGCCGGCATACCGGATGCTGGGTGGGGTTGCCTTGAAAGTTTACTGAGGACAACGCGGCCACGTCTCCGGCTCCGAGCCTTGAAACCACTTGACCCCAATTGACATGATCAGCCTCGGAGAACTGCGGGAACAGGCGTACCATCGCGCTGTCGGCGGAATCCTGCACCTTGTCGGCCAGCTCGATGCCGTTGGCCTCTTGTCCGCCCCCGAGAAATACCTTGGCGCCGCCGATCACATGGCCAAGCAATTCCCCAATGCGGTGCTGCGCTACAGCCAGATGCGTCTCGATGGCTTTGCGAGGCTCGATGGTTTCGGGGCCACCGGTCATGCCGTGGGCGTCCAGCGTTTCCTGCGCCGCAATCTGCGAAGCGATGGCCTGCTTGAGTTCCTCGTGGTGCAGGCGCGGCAGATACCCAAATAGCATCGGGCTATCAACACCGGCGGCACGGGCGTCATTCACCACCGACTTAACATCGTCGCTCCAGCCCTCACGCAGCCATAGGGTGAGGTCATCGATGGCCCCAGAGGGACGCGCGGACGAAAGTTCGAAGGCCAACTTTCGCGAAGTGCCTGAGTTGCCCTGCTGCAGCGATACTGGCTTGAGCGCCTGACGGGCGCCTTCGCGCAGTAGCTCGGCGCGCTTGGCGCCAATGCGCTGGTCGTCGTTGAGCGTGGTCGTGCGGCGTCGATTGAATTCGTGCGTCCACACGGCACCCTCGCGCGTCTGCAGCCGATATTCGGTTTCAACAGCCATAAGCTGGCCTTGGTCAACCAATTGCTTCAGCTGCTTGGAAACCTGTTGCTCAAGCTTCGGGCGGTCAGATGTCAGGTCAGCGACCAGCAAGTCCACCAATGTCTCGGCATTGGCGCGTACGCCGTCGTCGGCGCCGGGCGTGCGTGGAAGTTTGCCGATCAGGAACACCAGCGCGCAAAGGCTGGAGCGCAGGTTGCCGTCCGGCGTGCCATCGCGCTGCTTTCGAATGATTTCGTCGTACTCGCGTTCCAATTCGCCGGAGTTGAGCAAGTCTGTTGAAATCTGGTCGTAGATGAAGTCGGCCGGCACCACCGAACCCACGGCCGCCGCGGCCGTCTGGCGAGTAGCCTCGAAGACAATTTGCAGCTGGGAGCGCAATTGGGCCTTGGTGCCAGAATGGTCGGTGTTGCGTAGCACCTTTTCCCAGAATCGTCTCCGCGTTGGCAGCAATGGGTAGTCGGCTACGAAGAGGGCATCGTCTTCGTGCGTGGCGGCCAGTCGCGTGCCCTGCAGATGGCGGGCCAGTTCCCCTTGGTTCGCCACCAAACACTGGGTCAGAGTAGCCTCGTGTTCGGGCTTCTTGCGCAGCACAGTCTTGCGGATGACACTTTCGACGTCGGTGTCGGTCAGTTGCACCTTGACGGCGAAGCGGGCCTGCAGGCGTTGTAACGCCGGCGTGGCGCTATGCAGCGCCGACTGCCCAGTGCCGACCAGCAGCAGCCGGCTATTCAGATCGGTGCAAACGTGCTCGGCGATCTCCTGCACGTCGTGCGCGCGCTGCACCTTGTCACTGATGAACTGCTGGATCTCGTCGACGACAAGGAGCGTGCATGGCAGTTGGGAGTCTTTGCCAAAGACCTGATTGACGATCTTCAACGCGTCGTCCACGGTTGGCGAGCTGTTGTCCTTGAACTCGTCTCGGATACTAGCTTGGGCATTGGCCGGTGTGGCGTACTTCGGGTCGGCGACGACGAGTGCCTCGGCCAGCGGGATGGATAGCTTCAGGCTCAGAACTTCTTTGGCTAGATCTCGGTTCTGCTGTTTAAGGGCCGCTTGAACCTTGGACTCCAGCCCCGAGGTGCGGAGCCACAGAATGAACCTGGCCTGGGCCAGGTTTTCGGGCAGGCCCGCGGCGCGTAGCATCAGCTGGATGAAGGCCAAGCGTACGTTGTCCATTGAGCCGGCGCCCAGTGTGCCGGCAGCAGCCCTTAGCCCACCAAGCGGCTTGGCGCGGTTACTCAACTCTGTCAACAAGGCGCTGATTTCGGTGGGCAATGTGACCAGCGAGCGGGCGGTGGCGCCATCCTCAAAGCGATAGTCCTCCCACAGGTAGCGCAGCACCTTCACCAGGTGCGATTTACCGCTGCCGAAGAATCCGCTAACCCAAACTGCGCGCTGTTCTGCTTTGCCCAGGCCGCCGAGGTAAGCGCTCAGGATGCGTTCCATGCCGCGGGCGTACTCGCCGTCGCACACGAAGTTCAGTAGTTCGAAGCGCAACGTCCTGATCTGGCCGGCGTCGCGGCCGATCTCTGAAACCTTCGAGACGCCGTTGTTGAGCAACTCCAGCGTCGTGGGGTCACGGAAGTAGAGACTGCGATTGATCATGACGGGAGGAAGCTCTCAGTTGCAGTGATGGGCACGGCCATGTAGTTGAAGCCGTCGCGCGCGTCCATGAATCGGTACACGTTGCCAGCGTACTCGCCGGGGAAGAGGACCAGGAGCCGGCCGCGGACACTGTCTTCGACGCGCTCCACCAAGCTGGAGACACGCATGAAGTCGAACAGCGTTGCCAAGCCTGCGACGGCCACCACGCAATTGGCGTCTGCATCGTCGTTGTTACAGGCGTGACGGACTCTCTCGACGGCCAGGTCCTCTAGTTCGCCGCTGACACTGAAGTGCTCCGGCTCTGCAAAGATCGCCTCACGGTACTCATGTGCTGCAATCCACTGGGGCAGGAGATCCGTCAAGTCGACTGTCAGCCAACCACAGCGAGCCTCGAGGGTCGTCGCCTCAAACTGCGGCAGCCGTGCCCTCAACCGGCGCTCCTCGGCAGGCGGGTATACGGCGAACCACACTCGCTGCTTGCCGGCCACACTGTTCGTCCAGGGGAGCCGAATCTGGCGCGAGTAGTTGGCGAGAAGGCGGTCAATCGCATTCATTCGGTTATGCCTTGGAGACCAGCCAGTAGGGGGAAACTCAGCTCGAAAACTTCTCCGACGGAACGTAGGTTAAGCAGCCCTAACCGATGAGCTTCCTGCGCAAGGGCACGGGCGCGGTCGGCATCGAGATCGAGAAGGCGGACCCAAGGGCTTGAAAATACGGCGGCACCATGTGAGCCTGCGACCTGCCCTAGGAACAGCGCCATGGTGACGGCCACGGGTGTAGGCTTCACCTGCCTGCGTATCTTGATCACGTGGCCGACCAGGTGCCCGGACTGCGTCCATGACGAGGCGGCATTTTGAGTTGCAGTTCTCACACTTGCTTCCGAGTACTGATCCGGAAATGTTGCTGCAAGTGCTTGCACCAGTCCTTCCCTGTCCACCTTCTCCCCCACTGATGCATACAACACAGGTTGAGTCGTGGACCGGAAAAGTGGATCGCGTGACCACGCGACCTGCAGCGCCAACAGCGGCAGGCTTGCCCCAATGTCGAACGCCTGAAGCGTGCGCAGCAGACGAAAAATCGGGACGTTTTCATCGAGCGCATATAGTTCGCGCAAGTGTCGCAGCGATTTCTTCCGAGTGCTGTCGGTAGTCTTGCACAACACATTGAGCTGGAGAATCGCCGATTTATAGTCCGCCGAGCTGGCACCGACAGGAACAGCAGCAAGTACCGACCCGAGTTCAGCCAACATCATCGTCCGACTAATATGCGTGCCACCCGCCGAGAACTTTAACCCAAACCGCTCCAGCGCGATTGAGCCAATTGGAAAGGCGATCAACTCAGAGTTATTAATCGGCGAAATCATGCGCAAAGGGCTGGAACAAGAGTGGTCGGCGCCAAGACTTGGGCGATCCTTGCGTGGCGCTCTCGGTTGACTTCTTGCCTCATTGTTCCTAGGTCCCTTGGGTTGAAACACACTGCCGCTCGAAGCGCCCCCCAATCGTCCAACGCACGCCTATTGCACTCACGGTGGTGCGACGCATCGAAAGTATAGGCGAGCGGACAAATGCAGCGATCGTCCCCTTATCCCTGCGAATTAGTGCAGTGGAGCTAGCCCGAAGACATTGTCGTCCATCGACACCCCAACCGATCATCTGGTGGCGGCGGAATTACAAGCCCGATGTTGCCAAATGAACCTGCGTATGACCCTGGTGTGCACTTCACGATCTGCGATTTCTTATGGGCGGCGACTTGACCGATCTGCCATATGCCAAGCATTTGTCGGGATCCCTCCGAGCAACTCCATTGCAAGCCGTTCAATCACGCTCTACCAGCGGAAGCACGAGCTTCGGGAACTCCTCGACCGATGAGTATAAGTGAAGGCACGCTCAAGATAAGCTTGTGTGTTGCGCGAGCAATCAACATGTGAAACATCAAGCCCAAGGCTGACCATCTCGCTGGGTACGAGAGTACGCCACATGGTCAATCCAGGATTCCATGCAGGCTCTCCGGCAAAGGCTTGCCATGGATGATTTCCATTACCTGCACAAGCAGGTCTGCGAGGAAATCTTGTGCGCGAGACGATTGAAGCCAGTCGACGAACCAAGCGCGTTCGGATTCAGACCACCCAGCTTTTCCGTCGAGCGCGTCCTGGACAGTCCACTCACTGACCACCGGTTCGCCGAGCAATGGTTGGTCCGGGCTGGGAGCCGCTTGCAGGGTGTCGCGATACTCCACGATTTTGATAACACGGAGAAGGTTTTTAAACTCCTGTAGTTCTGGCACTAGCAGCACGGCATCCCCCCAACTGGCTTGCTCCAACCAAGAGAGGAACGGGCCAGGTGCGAGCCCAACGTGGCGACCACTACAGAGTTGCGGCATGACGCTTCTCCTCAATCTGAGGCTACGAGCGACTCGATGCACATTTGCATCGTGCTCGCGTGCAGGGCGACGACCTTGCTCATGGGTTTCTGGTACCCGCCCGCCAGATTCCATGCGATCGGAATACCCAGGCTGCGCAAACCACTGAATACTTTCCAGTCGCGTAATGCCATCTGAGCGCTGTTGAGGAAACCACCAAGCGGATCATCGATGTGCGGGTCCGCCCCGGCCTGGTAAAGCACTACGTCGCATCGGGCCATCAATTCGAGGTCCCATTGGATGTGGTCGAGAAACGCGACCGCATCTTGCGGCGCTTGCCATTGAGCGCCAGCGGTGACGTGGACAATGTTCCGCGACTGCAAGCGACCCAAGATGTCATCAGTGCCGTCACCGTAGTGATAGTCGTAGTCGAGGATGCCGATCGTCAGGCCAGGATCCTCGGACTGCAGAGCCAAGGCTGTGACCATCAGTCCGTTGAACGTGCAGAAAGCTCGCGCTTCATCCCAGCCTGCGTGATGAAACCCTGAACAGGGCGCTGCTACGGGTTGATGGGTCTCGAGTGCCCGGCGCGCTGCCGTCAGCATCGCGCTGGAAGTGTGGAATAGCGAGTCCACCACTTCGCGGCTGTAGGTGCCAAAGCCGTTGGGCAGCCGCAGGTCGATGATGTCCTCAACGAAGCGCGGATCGTGCGCACGACAAAAATCCACTTCGCTGACCGGAGTCGGCTGGATCACGCGAAGCTGGGGATACTGCGCAAGCCATGCCGCGACCACCGCTGCGGGCTTGCTGGCGCTGGGCGAATAGCCCTGATTGGGCGCGAGCATCGCCTCGCTGTAAACGACCTCGATCATTTGCGCGCGACGAAGTATCTGGATTCGTTAGCGCGACCTACCACCGACGCCCACTCGTGCACGACGGCCACGCAACGCCCAAGCGCAACGTGCTTGTCGAATTCGGCGTCATTCCGGCTGAGGAACACCGCGCGCTGGCACTGCCCGCAGAAGCGCACATAGGGTTGATCCTTCAGTGGCTCCAGCCCAGCCCAAGACTGACGGCAGGGTGTGACCAGACCACAGCGTTCAATGCTGACCTGGGAGGTACTTTCCGCCCCAGCTTGCAGTAACTCGTCAGCATCCTCGTGCATCGTCATCTCCAGAGAGATTGAAACGGTGGCGCGGCAATCACCACGCGGTAGTGTTTACGGATCGACGTCGGTCCACGCATTCTGCAGTGCAAGAAGTACTGCACGGTAGGCGAAGACGCGAGCATTGCGCTTCGTGATTCCCTTCGGCAGTCGACGTGTACCGAGGATCATGACGTCAAAATCCAACCATGGCGCTGAAGTACCGGCCCGAAGGTATCGGCCACAGCGGGAAGTATTCCAATATCCAGCCCGGCGTCGCGGATAAACCAGCGCCTGGGCGAAGGCTCCGCTCGGCACGAACGGGGCGTTAACAGCACAGGCACCTCATCGTAGGCGCAACTTTGTTCACTGGCTGCAATGGGCACGCCGCCGAAGCCACCCTCATCGAGGCACACGCCGCCGAACTCGACCCCCTCGCTCTGAAACCGTACCCCGCGCGTCCATGCCGGTCGCTCGTCGAGCGAAAAGCGGCGACCACGGTCCCAGTCGAAGAGCTCGCGTCCTGATCCCGGCATCAGCGCGCGAATCGGGAAGGCACACTCGCTTCCGCAAGGGACGCCGCCACAGCGTCGAAACTGCTCGGTGCAGGCGAGCTTGATCACAAACCAATCGCCACGTCCCCGATGGGTGAAAGCGTCAATCGCGGGATGCGCGAGAAACGCCTCAATCAGTGTGTAATCGGCGTCGCTGAAAAGCCTCCTCGCACGGAACCGAAAGTGCCGCGTCAGATTGGGCCACGAATTCGGTTCGAGCAGTGCGCGATCGTTGTCATGCGCGCCGGCATCGATCAATGCGAGCTCGAACCTGACGAGCGGATCGTCGGACTTGCTGATGCGTGCGCGTGCGATCTCGATATCTGCCCAACGTGCGCAAGACAGTTCGACCGAACGCTCGACCAACCCTGAGTCGACCCAGCGTCGGTGCAACTCGGAAACGCTACTGTGTTCGCAGAACCATGGCGGTGCGAGCAGAGGCGTTCGCCAGAAGTACGGCGGCTCTCCATCGATCCACGCCTCGGGCCACCAAGTCACCTCAGGACGATGCGCCACGTGAACCTCCACATCGACGTAGTGAATGAGTTCCTTGGGGCCTTCGAGCCGGAACAGTTCGTAGAGCCTGAAGCCGCTGAGCGACGCCTCAACCATATGGTCAATCGGTTCCGAAATCGACGCGAGCGACCATGCCGGGCCTCGATCTCGAAGCGGAGATCAGGGTGAGGGGGAACTGCTTGGTTCATGGTAGGTGCCCCTACGCCGCACGAGAGCGTTGGTCGGCGTCCTGCAACCGATCAGGCCACGGTGCTCCCTGCAGATAGGCATCTTCCTCGGCCTTGACCTGCTGCGTGCGTGCGGCGTTGAGTCGCTCGACGAACTGATCCTGGCCGAGCTGGCGCGCACCACGCGCCAGCCACCCCAATACCCATGGGGATTGGGATTCTGGCTCGGTCGCGCGGGACAGTCCTTCCTGATAATGCAGGCGCGATGCCTGGGTCTGACCCATCGCCGCAAGGATGTCGCCCTTGAGCACATAGGC
Organism: Lysobacterales bacterium; assembly: GCA_016718605.1. Lineage (GTDB taxonomy): Bacteria > Pseudomonadota > Gammaproteobacteria > Xanthomonadales > Xanthomonadaceae > Aquimonas. The sequence goes on from JADKCY010000002.1 coordinate 1,873,383, forward strand.
TGCCGGATCCCCGCCGCTTTCGAGCACGCGCTCGATCTGGGCCAGCGCCTCCTCATGTCGTTTGCGCTTGTGCAGGAAAAGCGCAAGGTTGAAGCGCGCGACCGACCATTCCGCCGCCTCGCGGTAGACCTCCTCAGCACGCGCATCGTCGCCGAGGTTTTCCAAGCAGATCGCGCGCAGGTTGAGCAGATGGAACGTCGGCTTGCCGTGTGCGATAGCGTTGGACACGAAATGCAATGCACGCTCGGTCTGGCCAAGGCGGTTGGCGTCCTGGGCCATTCTCGTGAACGTGTCGCTTAGAGCCTCGCGCGGCACAAGGCCATTGCGCACCGCCTCGGCAGCCTCGAGCATGCGGCAGCGCGCCACTTGCTGCTGGTCGATGTGGGTGAGTGGGGCGTCGAACCGCTCCTCGAAGACTTCGGCCTCCTCGTTCGCATCGATGCGGTCAAGGCGCAATGCCAGACATTGGTTTGCGTCCAAAGTCCAACGCAGCGCGAGCCGCTCCCCGGCTTGTACCGGCGCTTCAAGTTGCCAGACCGATCGTCCGACTGTGCGCTTTCCCTCGTCGGCCAGCACCTCGATGGCAAGATCAACCGGGTGATCGACGCGCGTCTGGGGAGCGCTAAGCCATAACGGTTCATATGAGGCGCAGGGCAAGGCAGCACCGGATGGCACCAAGGTCAGAAGCCCTTGGCGCGTGCGGAGGGCGATTTCCGAACTGCACACCTGCGAAATGAGCGGCTTGCCCGTAGCGGCCAGAGCCAGCGCCTGGAGGGATGCGCCACGTGCCACGCCGGCCTGCATAGCGCGCGCATCGCCAAGCTCCTCAAGCCTGGCCTCGGGAAAAAACGTAGCCAATGCTCGGCGCACCTGAGGAATCAGGCTACTCGACCCGGCGAGGATGACGAGGCCAATGTCCTCAGGTTCGAGGTGAGCACGAAACAGGGTCTGGATGATGGGCGTGAACACCGACTCGCGCTCAACATATTCGTCGGACAGCGACATGCCTGGATGCGGATTCAGGAACGGCTCGAGAATGTGCTCGAATTGCTCGCGGCTCAGAGCCGGATCACTCAGCCACAGTTCGCGGCCCTGCCACGTGATGCAGACATCGCCAGTCGCGACGACTTCCACGGCAGAATCATCACAGCCATTCGACTCCAGCGCCCTCAGGCGCCGACACAGGGCGAGTTTCAACTGCTCGGCGATATGTGACAGGGCGGGCTCGAATACGCGACGCTTGTCGCGGAACGAGACTTCGGCACGACCAATGCCGTAGCGGGAAAGCAGGTTCGGCAGGAGGTGGCCATAGACAATGGCGCGGTCAATGTCCCCGCCGCCGATGCGGTGATAGCGGCTGGTACCGCGAAGACGCGGAGCAAGGCTGGTGCGGTCGGACTCGTCGAGTTCGAAAAGCGCAACATCGCAGGTGCCGCCGCCAAAGTCGAAGATCAGACAATGTGTACTATCCGCGAGACCCTGAGCCAGCACCTCAGGGCGACGGAAAAGCAAGTCCAGCATGGCGGCGTAGGGTTCATCGAGCAAGCTGACCTCGGCATCCACCGACCACTGGCTCCGCGCGGCAGCCTCGAGCGTTGCCGTACGCTGGGCGCCATGGAAGGACGCCGGGACTGTGATCACCCAATACTCGGGGGTCTCGTCGTCCTGCACGCCAGAACGCTCGACGAGGCGATCGAGTACGACCCCGGCAATGTCGGTCGCGGTGCGAAAGCCCTCAGGTGCGCCCGAATACGTGCAACGCAGGCCCATTTCATTCTTGGTTTCGGAGAACGAACGTCGGTGCTGCAGGAATCCAGGGTTGCGCGCGAGACGCCGCGCCGCATGTCCCACGACCAGGCTTCCGTCGCGGATCGCCACGACGGAAGGCATGGCGAACTCGCCCGCCGGTTGACCGATTTCGGGAACCGGCAGGCAACGGCACACGATCTCGCCGTCCTCCACGCGTGCGACTGCGATGCAACTCTTGGTGGTGCCAAGATCTATTCCCACAGCGGGCGATTCAAAGCCTTTAGCGAGGAGCGCGTGCCGTAGAGCGTCGAACAGGGACCCGGTGCTCATGGCTCAATCCTCGTCTGATGGAACGAACGTAGCGTCCTTCTTGCGCGTCGCACGGACTGAGACAGGTCAGCGCCGACGGCTAACAGGATCACAGCGCGCACAAGGGGCCGTGAGCCACGTACTCATCGCGTTGGGCATCCCAGGCCAGGGGTGGATGGGAAAAGTGCGGGTAGCATATTGATGGGGCCATGGACCAATTCGGCACGCCCAGCTGACAGGCACCGCTCAGAACTTGGTCGGCTTGAGCCAGGGCATCGAATCTCGATCGACGCCCAAGTCACGACAGCACGCCATCACTGTTGCCGCTCGTTGAAAATTGACCAGGCGCGGCTAGACTTGTCCTGCCAGGATCTTTTCAACTGCTAACTTTCGAATCGCCAAGTGCTCCGCGGGCGGGGCCTGCACACCAAGCCGCTTTATCTCGTGCGCCAACCGAGAATCGAATGAGTGCCGAAGGTCAATAGCTTGCTTGTCCCAGAATAGACCTATGAACCGGCTGTCAGAGAATGGCGCCCAGGAGAGAAACCCGTCGAGCGCAGCCAGCAATGCTTCGGATCCGAGAAGGAGATGAGGCGATCGCGCCACGCACGTTGGGAGCGTCTTCAAGACAGCGTGCTCGTATTCCGAATCAAGTTCTGATCGGCCCCGAAGTTGCGCCAATCGCATGCGCCCCACCAGCACAAGAAGCGATTCGACGGTACCGATCCGAACGAGCGCTTCAATTGTTTCAATGCTATCAGGAAGCTCCACGCGGAACTGCTCGCACGAAAACGCTCCCACACAGCTTTCATCCCACATGAGCTTCCGCACTTCACCTGCCGGGCACGTCTTCAAGGCCTTGAGTACACCATCCTGCTCGAGGGCCGCATTGCAGAGAATTTCTCCCAACGGGTGAGCGCGCCACCATCGGATACGAGTGTCTAGAAAGATGCTCTCGATGTCCGGTAGATACCGCGGCTGCACCACGGTGCCGTGCATCGCCTTGTAGAAGGTCGCTCTTCGCTTCGCGGGTCCCGTCTTCTTGTAGCTGCGATCGAAGACTTTCTCTTCGATGTCGTTCGGGTCCCAACTCCCGGACAGGACTGCGAGCTCTGCATAGCAGGCAGCAGAACGCAGCGCTTGGAGCAGCAAGGGCGTCGATGTCGGCGGACGGAAGAAATCCACCAACCCAGTCTAGTCGATGTGCAGTTCGAATTCGCCGTGTCGGCGCAGTACTGAATCACCGTGGTGAGGAATTGAAATCAAATCCTCACCACCACTATTTCAGCCGGGTGAAGTAGGGTCCTACCGGGCAAATCCGGGTCATACGCGATGAGTCAAGCGGCCCCTGCCAGAACCGAAATCCAGTTGTTCGAGCAGTACGGGCCCCTCATCGGTGGCGCCGACCTAGCGCGCGTCGCAGGCTTCCGGACCGTAGAGGCTTTCAAGTCCGCCGCGAGGCGCGGACGCGTGGGATTCAAGGTGTTCTTCATCCCTGGTCGGCAAGGCCGTTTCGCGAGCACCGCGGACGTGGCTGCCTGGCTGGAAACCGTTGTTGGGCACTGATTTCCAGCGCGACTGAGGAGGCAGCCATGACGTAGCGACAGATCCAGCCGACCAGATTCAGGGGCCCGAAACGACAAAGGCCCAAGCGTGCGACCGCTTGAGCCCTTTGCCGCTTCTGAAAGCCTTGTAGCAGACGCGATAGGTGTCGATTTCCAGCCGACGCCATCAGGCTGCCAGACCTCTATTGCCCCGTCAAGCGTCGGGGATCGTTTCGCGGCCTGGCAGGCTGCAGGGCCCTGGCCTCAGTGCAACGCCGCACTCGCGGAAGTACTGAGGGTACAGCCATGCCAGAAAAACGAACGCCGCCTTCGTGGCCGGCCGCCGGTGCAATTGGATACTGCTCGGGTGAGGCCACTCGAGCGCGATGCAGTGCCCCTTCCAGCGAGTTTCCGACATCGAGAAGCGGGCGATGAAGGACTCGATGTCCCTCCGGCAACTGCATTCGCAGATCCTCGAAGGACGTGGTGTCGGTCTCGGGGACGCATATCAGTCCTGGATCCGAGTCACCAAGAGAAACACGTCCTCGAAGTCGAACCAGAGCATTGCCCACATGCCTGGCTTCGCCCGGCAGTTCCACTTCCTGTCCAGAGGTGAGAAGCACTTTGCTCACTTACTTCTTTGGTTGGGCGTGATGGATGTGCGCGAACAGTTCCCGCTTTGGCCCTGGCCGCACCCGCACCCGATGCTGGAGCATTCGGAGAGACCCAGGCCTCAGCACCCAGGTGTCAGCGTCATTGCCAAAGACGCCGGCATTGCACTTCGTCCCTATAGGGGATTGGCAGTGCCCGCAATCCTTTCAATCGACCAGTTCGTCACGCTGCCGCCGCAGAACGACGAGCCACAAATCGTCGGCATCAGCTGCAAGCCGCTCAGTCAGCTGATCGACACATCGCCCAGTGACCGTATTCGCGAACGCCTCGAACTGGACCGGCGCTACTGCGACGTTGCAGAGCTGAAGCATCTGCTGGTTCATCCCGAGCAGATTCCCAAGACGTTGCACCGGCAGCTCGATTGGCTCGCTCCGCTTGTCGCGCGCGACAAGCTCAACGCGATATGCACATCGAACCGCTATCGGGCCTTCATCGACCGCTTGAACGCTCGTGCCTACACCACGCCGCTGAAGGTCGCAGCAAGTGAGGCAAGCAAAGGGCTGAACTTGCCAGATCACGTCATTCGCTTCTGCACGCACACCGCTCTGTGGCGTCTGGACCTCGATGTCGACCTTCTCCGACCTATCTCCATGTTTGAGCCCATTCAGCCCGGCGGTCGTGCTGCGCGGGACACCATTCGTAAGAACATCTTTGGAGAAATGTCATGGTGATCGCGCCCAATACGATTCTTACTCCGGAATCGGGGACGCAACTCATCGAATCGCCCCACCGCGTCCTCGTAGTCGATTCCGAGAACGACAAGGTATGGATCATCAGCCTGCGCCGCCAGACGATGTCGGGGACCAACAAGCCGTACATGACGCGCCCTATCGCCTTGGCCCTGAGTGCGATCGAAGCCGAATTGAAGGCCGGATCGCTCAAGATCGGCCAGTTTGACCAGCCACCCCACTGGGCTCTTAGCGATGCGGACTATTTGAGCAGCGCGCCGAACGAGAAAGAGCGGGGCCAGCGCAGGAGTCGTCAGAAGCGACGGGATGCGACCTGGGAGTCGATCTCGCCCATCATCAGTCACCTCACGACCGCGGAGCTTGTCAAGAAGTTGCCGCGTGCCTCGGCGATGATCATCAAGCGTGCGAACGAGTGCAGAGTGAACGCGTCCACGCTCTACAGCCGCATTCACTTGTACCTCGCGCATGGTTCGATCTTGAATGGCCTGCTTCCCGGGACCGACCGGTGCGGTGGGCCGGGTCAGGAGCGAGAACAGTCCAAGCACATCGGGCCTCACTCGAAGGCTTACAGGTGTGGCTGCATCGACTCTCCGGGTTATGTGCTGACGGCGCAGGACAAGGAGCGCCTCGGCCGAGGCTATGCACTGATCGGACCGACGCTTTCGAAGATGGATGCCTTCCTCCTGGTATCAGCCGCGTTTTGGGCGACCACCACAGTCGCAAGCAATGGCGGGCGCATTCCCGATCTGTGGGAGCCGCACCTCCGGCCGTCCTTCGCCCAGTTCGACGACTGGGGAAGGCGGCGTTCGGGTGCCATTGACCGTCGGCGCTGGTTTGGCTTCTCTGCAGCCGAGGAACCGCCGACTCATCACGGTGGGTCATCCCAGGATCTGGTTTGCGCCGTGGGCCAGTACTCGATGATCGACGCCACCTCGACGGACGTGTACCTGACCTCCATCTACTCGCGACTTCGAAAGCTCCCACCGCAGTCGAGAACGCTGGTAAAGGAACTGAGAAGCACGGCCATCCTCGGTCTGCATGTTGGCTGGGAGAAACCCAGTCCTCGGACATCGCTGTTGGCCATTCTTAGTGGGGCCCAGGACAAGTCGACGTTCTGCGCGAAGTACGGCATCGAAATTCCCGTTGGAGCCTGGCCGGGCATGCTGTGCAGGACGAACCTCGTAGACAACGGAGAACTGCGCGCTGAGGAAGCAACCGAGGCCGAGCGGCAAATCGGTTTCAACATTGAGTTCGCCAAGACCTATCACGGTGCGGGAAAAGGGGACGTCGAGGCCCAGCACAATACCGACCACAAGATGGTCGACCACAAGGTCCCGGGCAGCAACCGCGGAAAGCGCCGTGAGCGCGGGATGCCGAACGCCCTCGATGACGCGCTCTGGAACCACTACGAGTACATGCACCAGTTGCTGCTCCATATCATCAACTACAACAACACTGAGGTTGCGCATCTCGCGCCCACTGCAATGAAGGTCGCCGGCATCCGGCCGACCCGAATAAACATCTTCAAGTGGCTGCGAGACCATGACCAAAGGGCCGATGTTTCCTGTGATCTCGCGCTCCTGCGCGCCTTGACGCTCCCGTCGTGGCCGGCTGTCCTGCAGCACAACGGCATAATCCTCAAATCTCCGGACGGTAAGCGGAACTTGCCAGACGTCCGCTTCTTCAGTGAGGTCCTCAATAGCGAACATCGCTTTGATCGGGCCAGGCGCAACAGGGTCTGTATACCGATAGACGTGAGGTGTGATGGGAACGACCTCGGGGCGGTCTGGTTCGCCACGGGAGGCCGACTGCAGCGCATCCCCAATGTTCATTCCGACAGCAAGTTGCTGCGCGAGGGAACGGTTTCCGATCTGTTGGACTACATGGACACGGAGGACGAGCATCGCCGGAAAACAGCTGGCGACGAGCAGCAAGCCAAGCTGAACCAGTTGCTCCAGCGAGAGGCCACGACTGATTCTGCGCGTTCGCAGGCGCGCGAGGAGGCTGCTCGCAACGGAAAGCCGAGTAAGAGGAAGCAGCGCGAGAATCTGCGCGACAACGCAGCCTCTGAACTGGAGGCACTCAAGCCGCCCCTGAACCCGGCTCTCAATTCGGGAAGACAGCCGGAGGAGCCCGATCCGGCACAGGCCCAGATCCCGAGCGCCGCGCAAGCGGCGGTCGCCAACTTCCTGGCTTCGATGTCGAAGCAGGATGGGACGCCGTGAAGCATCCTGAAGGTGTCTTTGGACCCAATCCTCTGCTCGAGCCCTACTCGCCATTCGTACCCCTGTCCTCTCTGCCAGAGAAGCTGTGGAACGAACCTCTCAAGGGCGTACCTTGGCGCCAGGTCCCACCGGAGTCGCGCGTAACCCTGTTGGCTGCTCAGGAGTCGCACTTCTTCCCAACCGAGGAGGCCGTCTCGATCGCTGCTGCCATCCAGGAAGGCGTGCGGGCCAGCGTCATGCGGCGGAATCCACTCCTGGCCAAAGAGCAGCGGCGGATCAATCAACTCGCCCTCCTGGGCCGCGACGTCGATCGCGCCATGCTTCAGTCGCTCGCCTGCCCTGCAAGCGGCGGAATCGTCGCTGCAGAAACAGGCGAGGGAAAAACCACCATTGCACGGCGCGCACTGGAAGTGTTTGCGCCCGACCAAGTCGTTGTGCACGCTCCTTCTCAGGCAGGTGGCTGGACCAGGTTCACGCAGATTTGCTACCTACACGTGGACCTCCCGTTCAACGGGTCCAGAGGCGGGCTATTGGCCCGTATCATCGGCGGCGTTGACGCCCTCATGGGGTCCAGCTACAGCGAGAACCTCAGGAAGCTGCGCAACCTCGATGCTCAGGTGGTGTTCGTCATGAAGGTTCTGTCGGTGCATCGCACCGGCATGCTTGTGCTCGACGAGGGTCAGCAGGACAACTTTGACGAGTGCGCATGGCAGCGAGAGTTCGTGCTGTTCTTCCTCGCGGTGATGAACTTCGGGATCCCGATCTTGCTGTGTGGTCATCCCTCAGCATTTACCAGCCTGCTCGTCGTAGGCCAAGTGATGCGCCGCTTCTCAGACATCGGCTATTTCCAACTGCGTCGCGCCGCTGACGTCTCGGACCACTCCTGGTCGAAAGCCTACGTGCCTGGCGTGATGCGATTCCTGCTGTGCGAAGCCGTCGAGGACGCCGAGAAGATTGTCCAGTGCTCGCATGAGGAAACAGGGGGCGGTCGCGGACTGTTCGTCGCGCGTTGGCTGGAGGCGCAGCGGATCGCTCTTCTCAGGCGCGGTGACACGGCGACCGTCACTTTCGCTGATTTTCAGAACTCACGGCATTCGCCGCGCTGCACGGAACTTTACCGAATGGCCCAATGGATGCGAGGCGATGCACGGGCGGGGGCGTTCGATGACATTGCGAGTGCGCCGGCAGCGGCCAACCCGGCCGCTCAGGACTGCGCAACGACTGAGTCGACCCCGGCTAAAGCCAACGCGGATCCGAACGCAGTGCCCAAGGCGATTCAGCGGCTAATGAAGGACGCCCAGCGTCGGGCCAAGGAGAAGGAGCGCAAGGCAAACAAGGATGCCGAACTGCTCAAGAAGACCACGCCTGAAGACTTGCGCAGGTCCACGCGCGTGCTCGAAATCATGGCGGGTTTGGGCGAGAGTCAGCGCGAACTGCTGGGTTCGTAACTCATGCTGGGGCCGCCTCCGCTGCCCGTGCGCCAATAGCCCCTCTCAGCCTGTGTCTGCTGGCCATCGTGATACCTACCCAGGATTCAGCACTGAACTGGGGAGAGTCCAACAGATCCTGCAGCAAGTCTTCATCAAGCGAAGCGGCAAACTTACAAAAATAAGAGACATGTGTTCCGATGGTCTGCGCGACGCATCGAAATCCCGCGTCCAGTTCTGGCAGCTTGATCGATGCCAAAGGAAGCCCGAACTGGTCCGCCAACTCAAGAAGTCGTTTAGTACTCGAGCTTTCGGCGATTGGCATACGTAATCCCACCGTTCCGGACAAAGGCAGCGCTCGCTGGTCACCTTCATCCGCGCCGACCAGATCCAGTCCTAGTCGATCCAGACAGCCGTGCATCAGCAACCGCCTCGCGAGATCCCTCGGCCGGGATTGGAGCGAGAGCTCCTCGCGGATAGCGCCATCCCTGCCGTCGAGGAAGAGCTCAGCCGAGATCTTGTTGATCGGCACGCCCCACGCTCCGAGAACGTCCTTGTCGAGTACGTCAGTTGCGGAGTCAATGCCGCCAAGCCGTGACACAGCAGACTGCATCGAACGGATCCATGCGGCCGGCCTGAGCCATGGGAGATCGTCCGTGAGGATCCGCTTCCACAGACTAAGGTAGGCCGCATATCCATCAGATGGCGGCAGCAAAGAAGGCGTGGGGCAAGATGCACAACTCTCGCCTGGTAGCCGGAGTGGCCAGATTCGCTCATGAGTGCCGCCAGTTGGACGGATTTCCGGTGTCAGGGGCGCTCCATGCACCGGGCAGCGATCAATGGCGGAGACCTGATGCGCTAGCTTCCAGGTGGCGAAGCCCTGCAGCTGCTTGTCGCCTGCTATGCACGAGGGGCATGAACGCAATGCTGAAGCGAACAAAGCTCCCAGATCCGCACTCGATACCCCGAGCGCTCGCAGGCTCGAATGGTGGCGGCCCGCCTTGAGACCGTCAGACCACCTCGCGACCGACGACTCACTTAGGGCGTGCCGGAAAACCCCGAACATTGTGTGCTGTTGTAACAGGCGGTCGACGTAGGTCTCATTGCCGAGCAGATGTGCCGAGATGTCCGTGGACGTTATGCCCGAATAGATCACGGGCCATTCCGCCCACGCTGCCGCGCACGGCCTCCAGCGCCTCTGAAACGCTTGTCCGATCTACCATTCGAGCCTGCAGCACGACGGCATTGAACAACAAGTCGCCCGTCCGAAGCAGCGGCATGAAGAAGCAACGCTTGCGGCTCACCGCGTCGCCTGAGGATCGCTAGTGTCCACGCGGCGCTCGCCCGAATTGCTGCAGCTGACGCACAAGCCACTCACGGTCGTTTCTGTACAGCCATGCATAGGAATTGCCCTTGATAGACCTCAGCGAGGACAGGGGAACGCCGGGGTTTCTCGAGCAAAGCACCGAGAAGGAATTCCTCGCGACGTCGCGTTTCTTGCCGGTCACGCAGGTTTGACGACGCTGGGACGTCTCCGAGCTCCTTCCTAGGACGCGCCGGACCGTCACAACTGACACGCTCGCCGCTGAAGCGATGCTCTCAACAGGATCCCCGCGACCAAGACGTCGCTGGATCGCCGCTTCGACTCTTCGAGTGAGCGCTTTAGGTCGAGCAGTGAAGGCAAGGCCAAGTTGCCTCGCCCATTGAACGCCGGTCGTCGTGGAAATGCCTACCTGAGCCGAGGCCGACCGAACGCTCAGATGCTGCTCTTCGACGAGACGCCTGAACTCCGTCCGTTGCACCTGCAGTGGATCTGGCACAGTTGGAAGAGAATGCTTGCTGCCCGTTTCCTGGGAAGAGTCATATGCCTCCAGGAAGGCGTGCCAACTTTCGAATAGGCACGTGATCAGCAAGAGGTGCTTGAAGGGATGCCCCGGCCTCGGTACACGGCGCGACAGCGAGGCAGCCAACCCCGGCCACTCATCTGTTATCGACATGAGTACTTGCATTCCCGGGAGGTGCTCGAGCCCGTAATAGTGGCCCCGCACCAGCCGCACGAGCCGTTCGAGTTTCAGGTTTCCCCGGGAGGTCGCCATTCCCTCCTGGCACATTGCCGTGCGATACGTCGACGCCAAGCGGCGCGCGTCCAGTCGCCCGGCAGGTAGCTTGGCAAATGCACACGAGTCCGACTGGAGACGATCGAGCACATGGAACTGTCGATTTGTAACGCCGGCGTGCTCAGTCCACGTGCAGGCCGGCTCACCAAGTGGCAGGAGCCACCTCCGTCGGTGGACCGGCGTGACCGCGTCCCAGGCCGCAGCGAGCAGGGTGCCGTGTAATCGGCAAACAAACGAAGACGGGAGCTGGTGGTCAATTCGCCAGAATGCGCCGCCAGTTTCTCGTTCGGAAACTGCGACGCACGCACGGCATGCTTTCAAGGGATGGTGACCGCCGATGCGGCTCGCAGTTATCCCGAGTTGCATGTTCAGCTGCGGGATGCTGCCCTCCTTGAGAGACGACAAGACGCGGTCCGCGCGAACGGCGTCTACCAAAGGCAAGAAGTAGCCCAGTAGTGTGTGGTGCAGCGCGATCTGCCGTGCCTCGCCGAGCTGATACCCCGTCCGCTCGCAAAGAGCATCGAGATTTGAAGGGAAGTCGTGACGCAGGCCAGCATATGGCTGACCGAACAGTGCGATGCTCGTATCAGTCGCACGAACTCCGCTGTTGAGTGCGTGGGTCATTCCGCACCAACTGTAGAGTGTCTGTAGCGGCTGCAGGAGCGGCAGAATTCGCAACACGGCCGAGCCTCTTGAATTGGCAATTAGTACAGCACTCGATATGCGCGAAGTACACGGTGCGAGCAAAAACAGTTTTGGATACTTATTTGTCCAGCCACCGCTACTGGCATGCACGAGTTACCATGCGATCAAGTGCTGTCACGCATAAATTCATGCGTCCTGACGACCGCATCCGTAGAGCCCTCGACAACTTGGCGTCTGTGATTTCGATCCTGTCCGTGCGTACTGACTACAGAGCAAAGTTTTTGGAGCACAGTCATGGGTGATGACTTCAAATCAGCGGAGTTCGAACGTGTTATCAGTGCTGCAGAGGCCATTGCTGGTAGTCGGCTCGCAGCCGTCGCTTGGATGGATCAGCCCCTCAGGACGCGGTGACCATTCACCCGCACAGATGGTCTCCGAGGGTCGTGCCGATACCGTTCTGGCCTACTTGGCATCGATCGAATCCGGATATCTTGGATAGTTGAAGGCGGCCGCAATACCTGCCGCGGCGGGGGGCGGGATCCGCGAACAGCAGGCTTGTCTTGCATTGCCACGGCGCTGTGCGCCAGCACGTAGGGGACCGGAATCCGATTGTGGGTCGAAACCACATATTCGATACAGAGGAATGCCGGAGGTAATGTGGACAACCAGTTGTTTGTCGTGAAGCACGCCGGGGAGTACCACGGCCCTTTTCTCAGCCACGAGACAGCGGCCTACACTTCAACGCTGGAGGGTGCGTCGGAGATCCTCGCCTTGCATGTGCCTCGCCCGCGAAATGAGAGGCGGGGGCCGACGATCGTGCACTTCATGGAGGATGACGACTACCGAGCCCATGTGGACAGCTTCAAGATCGACACACGCCAGATGCTGGTGGGCATCCTTCAGGAGCTTGATCGCATACGGCGTGATGAGCGAGTACTCACCGCCCGAGAAGTGGTAGATGTGTCGCGTGAACTCTTCCGCGTCAGTCGTGCGATCGAGAGTCTCATGCACTACGTGGAGACCGTGATCGCCGAACCCAGCAAAGAGAACCTTGATGCCTTGCGCAAGGCTTTCTGGCGGAACCGTGACTCGGATGACGTGGACCCGAACTACGACAGTAGGTTTTGGTGAGCTGATTGAACTGCCAAGGCAACAGATGGTGAGCGGGTAGAAATCGACCCAAGGGCTTCCCAGATGCTTCATGTCGCTAAGCCTTCGTCGTTCGTAGGGGCTAGGCTCACCACGACGATCCCCGATGGACGAAGCTGACAGTGCCGATCGAAAGCTACGTCGTGGCCCAGTTCACCGCGACGAATCCGAGATGCAAATCGTCAGCGATCTGACCAGTTTCGCCGCGCAAACTGACTGGCTTCGCCAGGGGAACTGATCTATGCAGCGACCAGATGAACGGTCACTCCCGGCCAGGACCGGCCGCTCAAGGCTCGGCGCGAACGATCTCTCATACGCGGGAGCGATTCTTCGCCTCAGGCGAGATCAATGCTGGGGGGACGTCGCCAAAGGCGAACAGATCCTGCAGGTCGAGTAGGATTGGTACCCGTGTCAACCACGGATCGTTCAATGACCTCGATGAACCCGGATGGCGTGGAGACAGTCGCACATGTCGCGAACTGTCCTGGATGCGACCAGCCTCACCATTACTTCGAAGTTACTTTTCCGCTTGAGAATGACCGTGGCTATTGGGAGGTGAACTGCTCCAAGTGCAACGAGCTATTTGTTATCGAACTCAGCAATCCTCGGGAGTCAGATGGCAACCTCAGCAGGCAAATAAGGGCGCGCCATGAGGAGCCCTTCGATGGAGATCGGGCAGTCGTCGCGCGCGACGTGCTCCAACACAACATTGATCTGAACCGAAATTCCTGGTCATTCAATTACTCGGCGGTCTCGCTCTACCGATGCGCGAAGGATTCCTCCAACTTGGAGGTGCTCGCGAAGCACGCATTGGGAGCGAACATTGCCGGAATCCTTGCAGCTTACAACACCGCGGTGAATTACCTATTGAAAGGAGGGGCAGACCACGATATTGCATTGGCGCGTGTTCCTCTGACCTGCTCGTGCGGCGGGAAGCACACGGCCACCTACTATGCGCGACTGGCGTTGGGCACCGAGTCCGGTCCGAGCTCGGAAGATGACTTTCTTCTCGCCGACGTTTCCGGCGCCATGATGGAGAAGACGTTGGATGGCGTCGTATCCAAGGACGAGGCCATGGACATTCTTGAAAAGCTTGTCATTAGGTGGAACCTTTTGGCCGATCAGATTTTGATCGTTGCCCCGTTTGTGGGCTCGATCTACCTATCCAATGAGAAGCAATTGGTCATATGGAGGTGGCTCCTGCGAATGCTCAACGCCGAGAAGTCTGTTTTCTTGACTCGTGGGGCGACCTACAAGGCTTACAAGCAGGCGATGGAAGCGGACGGCGTTCCAGTTGATTTGCTTGAAAAGTTC
>JADKCY010000003.1 GCA_016718605.1 Lysobacterales bacterium
GAAGGCGGCAATACAATGCAGATCGCGGCCGAAGCGGAGCGCGAAGGCATCAACGACCTGCGCAAATCAAAAGCTCTGGTCAAAGTGAAAAACGGCGTCCGCAGCCTTGCCGAAAATCAATCACGTCACCAAGGACTAAACCATGGCCGTAGCGACCAAATCCGCCCAACAAAAGCCGCCCCGCTGCCCAGCGCGAAGGCAGTGGCCTGCAGACTTTTACCTGGTCTGGCACCGACAAACGCGGCAGAGTAATGAAAGGCGAGCAGTTGGCGAAGAATACCCGATCTGCTGAAGCCGAACTGGCGTCAGGGCATTACGACAAAGTTGTGAAGGCAAAGTCAAAACCGCACTTTGGTGCGGCAGGCTCGACCATTTCAGCCAGAGACGTTGCTGTTTTCAGCCGCCAGATAGCGACCATGATGAAATCTGGCGTGCCTTTGGTGACTTCATTCGAGATTATTGCTGGTGGACAGAAGAATCCGCGGATGAAAGACATGTTGGATGACATCAAATCCAATATCAAAGCGGCAGTACGTTAAATGCCAGGGCGTTAGGTCGTCCTATAAAGTACAATTCGATGAACTGTATAGGAATCTTGTCAAAGCGGGCGAAGGCGCTGGTGTGCTCGACACCATATTGGACACCATCGCCACATATAAAGAAAATACTGAGGCGTTAAAATCAAAGATAAAGAAGGCTCTTTTTTATCCAGCAATCATTATAACAGTCGCACTATTGGTGTCCGCGATTTTGCTTATATTCGTAGTCCCCCAATTCAGCACCGTTTTCAAGAGTTTCGGCGCAGACCTTCCGGCATTCACGCAAATGCTAATTGATTTGTCCAACTTCATGATCTCGTATTGGTGGGCTGTATTTGGCAGTATATTCGGGAGTATATTTGGACTTGTTTTGGCGAGGCAGCGATCAGAGAAAGTTGCCCGCTTCTTTGATCGAGTTCTTCTGAAGGTTCCGGTTATTGGGCAAATCATGCACAACGCGGCGATCGCACGCTTCGCTCGTACTTTGGCGACCACCTTCAAAGCGGGTGTTCCACTGGTGGAAGCGATGGATACCGTAGCCGGCGCTACCGGCAATATCGTCTACACGGACGCAGTGCATCGTATTAAAGACGATGTGTCGGTGGGCTACCAGCTCAATGTCGCGATGCGGCAAGTCAACCTGTTTCCACACATGGTTGTGCAGATGGCTGCCATCGGTGAAGAGGCTGGTGCACTGGATACAATGTTGTTCAAGGTAGCCGAGTTTTACGAGCAGGAAGTAAACAATTCGGTGGATACACTCAGCACTATGATTGAACCTTTCGTCATGGTTATTATTGGTGTACTAGTCGGCAGCATGGTTATCGGCATGTATCTGCCCATCTTCAAACTCGCAGCCGCAATGTAAGGAAACCACGTGTTCGACGCCTGGTTCGCATTCCCAGCGCTGGCCATTGCCAGCGCTGTTGTTTTGGGCCTGCTGGTCGGCAGCTTTCTCAATGTCGTCATCCTGCGGATTCCGCCGCGCATGGAATGGCAATGGAAGCGCGATGCCCGCGAGATCCTCGAACTGCCTGCTGTCGACGATCCCGAGCCACCGGGCATCGTCGTCAAAAGCTCGCACTGCCCTACGTGTGGTCACACATTGGCGGCGTGGGAGAACATTCCCGTGCTGTCGTGGCTGGCATTGCGTGGCCGCTGCCGTGGCTGCGGCACGGCAATCAGCCTGCAATACCCGCTGGTTGAGCTGCTGACCGGCCTTGCCTTCGGCGCGGTGGTTTGGCAATTCGGGATGAGCTGGCAAGCCCTCGCCGCGTTGGTATTCACAGCCGTGTTGATCGCCGCCTCGGGCATTGATCTGCGCACCACCCTATTGCCCGACAGTTTGACCTTGCCACTGCTCTGGCTCGGCTTGCTGATCAGTCTGCTACCTGTCTTCGTCGATGCCCCGTCCGCCATCATCGGCGCGGCTGCCCTGCTATCTCAGCCGTGGAGCGTGTTCTGGCGGTTCAAACTGCTGACCGGCAAAGAAGGCATGGGCTATGGCGACTTCAAACTGTCGCCGCCCTTTGCGCTCGGTGCGGCGTCAACGCGGTTGATCCGGACTTTGCTGATGTCTTCGTTGATTGGCGCCGTCGTGGGCAGCGATGGCTGAGTATTCGCGGCAAAGACAAGGCCACGCCGATTCCCTTCGGCCCCTATCTCGCCGCTGCAGGTTGGGTGCAATTGCTGTGGGGCGAACAGATCGTCAATGCGTATCTGAGCTACAGCGGCATGCGCTGAGCTTTGCCAAAGACGCACACGCTGCGAAGGCGTCGAGGGTGAAACTACCAGCTGTCTACTGACTCGCGAGTCGCCAGAACGGCACCTTGTACGTTGGCGTTACGAGCAATCTGCCGCAGCGCATCTGGCAGCATCGCAATGACGCCGCAAAAGGCTTTACGCAGAAATACGGCGTGCACCCGTTGGTTTACTTCGAACTTTACGACGACATGACGACCGCCATCAGTCGCGAAAAACAGCTCAAACACTGGAACCGCGCCTGGAAGATCGCCCTGATCGAACAAACCAACCCCACCTGGCGCGACCTCTGGCCCGACATCACCGCCTGAAAAATTGTCGTCATACCCGCGAAAGCAGGGCTCCAGATACCCGTCGTTACCTTTCTCGTCATACCCGCGAAAGCGGGTATCCACGTACTTGCCTCACCCACGATGCGCTGGACTCCCGCCTACGCCGGAGTGACAAACAAAACCACGCCTCACCTCAGTCATGCCAGCGAAAGCAGGCATCCACCATACATGCCTCACCACAGCAAAAAATCGGCACGGTAAGTTTTCGGTAACCGCCCGCACAAATAAGAAGAGGCCCCATTTTCAGGGGCCTCTTCTAACACACATTAAACTTGCAGCGATTTATCAGCAACCACCCTGACCAGCACGGAAACCGCGGCGATCATTGCAGGTCGAACCAGTATTGGCGAACTCGATAGATGCACTAGCAGCAACGCTAGGCGTCCAAATGATTGTGAGATTCGGACCACCACTGGAAACCGTGCCGCCACAGTTTGCTCGAATAATGCCAGCAGCAACAGCCGGAGCTGCAGTCAGGTTGTCGGTGACAGCAACATCAGCAGCTGCAGGAATACCGTTGGTACCAGCGTTGCAGCCAGCTGCAGTCTGGGTATCAGCAATACACTGGCTGACAGCCTGCTTCATTCCTGCCAATTCAGCAGCACAACCGGCAGTACGCGTGCGCGAAATGTAATCCTGATACTGCGGCACCGCGATGGCGGCCAAAATACCAATGATCGCGACAACGATCATCAATTCGATCAGGGTGAAGCCTTGCTGGATCTTCTTAACGTTCATAGTGAAACTCCTTTCAAGCGGGTTAGCTAACGTGCTCACCTCGCGCGGAACTGGCTGTTGGCCTTGTTCCCTGGCTCATCGAGCCAGCTCTACACGGGGCGCAGATAGACTAAAGCAGAACCCGTGCCAAGTGCACAATACCGTCGACGAAAAAACTTTTTGTCTTTATTTTTCAGTATGTTAGTTTGTGAACTGGGACACATCTATTGCGTAGTGTTACAGCGCACAGAGTTTCTGTGTCGGGCTTCACTCGCGACGGAATGTTACATATTGAAAATCGCCATTTATGGTCACAAAGTGACATCCAGTTTCAGCGTTCCACGCTGTCTTGAGGTGTCTGTGCCAAGCGATTGACGCTGCCCGCTATTTCCACCAAACGGCTTGCAGCGGTTCAGCGGTTTGCGGGTCGATCAGCATATAGGCGCCAGACCTGGCGGAATAAACGCGGGCCACGCGTGCGCTGGGGTAGACGCTTTGCGCCTTCTGGAAGGCCTCGTTCAATCGTGGTTCGCTGGCGATGGCGTCCTCGATACTGATGGATTTTTCCAACACCTCGGCGGCGGTTTCCGCATAGGGCACGTAAAGCTCGGGTCGCTGCGCGATGTCGTTGCCCGCAAACGCCAGAAACAAGCTGTCGACGGATTGGCTTGCGCTGAGCTTGGTGCCGACGAGTTTCGGCTTACCCCACGGCAAGGAGGCATAGGCCGGATCTTTGGCCTTGGCAAGCTCCTCCTCCGCAATGTCGTTGGCAAACACCACTTCAATATCGCCCTTGACCGCCGCAATGAACACCGGGCGAGAGACCCAACTCGTCCACACGCCATAGGCAAGAAAAGCCGCCTGGGCGAGCGCGATGACCGACAGGTCGAATTTCAACGATTTCTTGCCCGCCTTGAACACGATCAAGGTCAGCAACGGACCCACCACGATGTCGATGCCCGCCATCAGCAACAACAAGCCTTCCGCACCCGCAAAACCGAGCAATTTGGGGGGATACCAGACCAGGAACAACACGGCAGCGACGCTACCGGCAATCAGGACACTGATAAGAAGGTGGATGGCAAAGGCGCGCCAGCGGCTCATGGTCGAACCTCTCGTGGGTTGAGGTGGAAGGTGGCGCATTTGAGCGCGTCGGCAAGACTACGGCAAGGCCGCAAAGTTCCGCGCTGTTTTGCGCTGGGCTGTGGTGTGAGGCAAGTACGTGGATACCCGCTTTCGCGGGTATGACGGGCCGATTGGTGAGGTAAGGATGTGGATTCCGACCTTCGCGGGTATGTGAGGGGTTTGGTAGGTATTGCCTGCCGTCACTCCCGCGTAGGCGGGCGTCCATGGCCTGCTTGATAGGTGGGGCAAGTACGTGGATACCCGCTTTCGCGGGTATGACGGGCCGATTTTGTGAGGCGAGTTTTTGGATACGCCCGTTCGCGGGCATGGTCAGCCATCAGCGGGTGCGGATGCGGGACGAATTTGATTCGCGAAATTACGCGTGGGCTTAGTGCGTTCTCAGTCCCACCTCGACGACTCGACTTTTACCCTCGAAGTGTTCGCTGACAACCTCGATTTGCCGAAACATGGGCGCGTTGGCGCGCAAACGGGCGAGGTAATGGTCTGCCGTGCGGCCTTCGGGGCTGCGCACGATCACGCGATACTGGCCTGCCGCGCCCGTGGGACGCCCTGTCGCAAATGCGGGGTCGCCGTAGCTATCCAGCGCAAACGCCACGCGGAACAGGCTGGGTGACCATGCTGACGGGCTTGCCGCACCGGCAGCGTCGATGCGCAGCGTCGTCAGCCAACCATTGCCACTCCAGAGCGGCTCGCTGATGACCTGATACAGGATGCCTGCCGCATGCAGACGATCTTCCACGGACGCCATCTCTTTGCTGTTACGCGTGTAGATGTGCGCATCCGCTTGTTTTTCGCGCATGGTGAATTGTCGCAGGGTGGCCGTGGGCGGCAATGCGGCTTGCACTTTTGTGCGTAGGTCGCGGGCGGCAGCTGGTTCCGGTGCGGGTGCGGGTGGCGGTGGCGGATCGGGTGCAATGCTGCGGTTGTCGCGCCAGATCAGGCGTTCGGTCATAGCGACGCCGGAGCCCGGAATCGGCAGGCTGACGCGCGCCGATTCGTACGAAAACAGATTGGCTCGCTCACTGCCAGAAAAGTGGACACGCAATTGCAGGTTGCCATTGGATGCCGCAGCGAGCGCGAGCTGTGATTGACCTTGCAGGTACACCGACTGCTCGTTTTTTCGCGAGGCACGAACCGCCGGAAGGACCTGCCACCAGCCATCCACGCACTCGATGGCATCGGGTGCACGCAAAACCTGATCAGACGCAGAACGCCACATGGCTTCGCCACGATGCTGAAACCACAGATGCAGGCTGCCGTCGGCATCACTGCGCAGGCGAATGACGCTGCCGCTGGATGCCGATGCCCTCGCCTGCAGCGCGGTCAGCACATCATCGAGCGTGCTGATTTCGCCCTCGACGCGATACTCGCCATCCAGTGGCACACAGCGCGCTGCCCATGCCGAAGACATTTGCACCCCTAACAGCAGACACCACACGATCGGCAGCCGTCGACGCACCTTACCTGCCACCGTTATCACGCTCCATGCGGATTTCGTTTGCGCCATAGGGCCCGGCCTCGCGCCACCCGTGCGCCAGATAGAAGGCTCGGGCGCGGGTTTGCAGGCCTGTCGAGAGCCAGAGCACGGGCACTGGTTGTTCGGCAAACCACGCCAGCATGTGGCTGTGCAGGGCGCTGCCAATGCCTCGGCCTTGGTGGTCGGGATGGATAAACAACGCCCAAACCTGGCCGCTGAACAAACCGATCGCAAAGCCCACAGTGTTGCCGTTGTGCTCGGCAACCCAGCCGCGACCAGTGTCTTCGATGGCGCTGAACAACTCGTCATCGCCGATGCGCCCTGGTGGGAGGGTGTTTTCGGTGACGGCGTAACGAATTGACCACAGCGCGTCGCGATCATCGCGGGTGGCAGGACGCAGAACAATGTCGTGACTCATAGGGGCTCGCCATGGGTTGACCAATGGGTGCGCATCTTCTCAGATCGGCGGACCCGCGTCGGCCGGTGTCCGCCCCCCCCCCCCCCCCAGGGGAAGCCGGGAAACCCCAAAAAGGGGGCCCGGGGAAGGCGGGTGTCCATGCCTCACACCACAGAGGCAAGTCCGTGGATACCCGCTTTCGCGGGTATGACGGGCAGGCTTGCTGAGGCGAGCCTGGAAGGTTCGGCTTCCGCCGGGGCGTTCGCGAGTGCGTGTTGCCGTCGTCCGATCGCCACGCGGCGAGTCGTATCGCCATTGGCTTATATTCCGGCTGGTGTGCTGTCATTGTGTTGCGCACGCCACGCTCTGGAGATTCCCATGCCCGACCTGACCCCTCACCAAGATCGCCCTGACGCGCGGTCATTGCCGGACCTGGCGCGTGCCAATGGCGCGGCGGCGGATCGCGATCGCTCAGGGACGGCGCGGCGGCGATTTATCCTGGGGCTGGGCCAAGCCGGTTTGCTTGCGGCCTTCGGTGCGGGATGGTCGGCGCGTCTTGTGAACGCGCAATCGACGCCTGCCGTGACGCCCGGCCCGGCGATGCGCGATATCGCGCCACAGCAACTCTCGGCGCATGTGTGGATGATCTTTGCGGATGACGGTTTTCCCACCCCTCGCAACCAGGGAATGATGTCGAACCTCTTTTTTGTGGTGACTCGCAACGGCGTGGTGGTGCTGGATTCGGGTTCATCGCTGCAGATCGGCCAGATGGCCATTCGGATGATCCGCAGCATCACACCCAAGCCAGTCATCGCAGTCTTCAACAGTCACTTCCATGGCGATCACTGGCTCGGGAATCAGGCCTTTGCCGAAGCCTTTGGCAAAGACTTGCCGATCTACGCCTTGCAGCCATGCATTGAGCGCATTCAAAGCTACGACGGCAAGATGTGGCTTGAGGCGATGGAACAGTGGACCGAACACGCGACGGCGGGCACCGTGATCGTGCCTCCTAATCAGTCTGTTGTGCATGGGCAAACGTTTTCGTTTGGCGATGTGACGCTGCGCATGCACTTTTATGGTCACGCACACACGCCCGCCGACTTGTGCGTCGAAGTGGTGGAAGATCAGGTCACCCAGATTGGCGATATCGCCATGGGCAATCGCATCGCCAACATGGATGACGGCAGTTATCCCGGCACATTCCGCTACTTCGATGCGCTGGCTTCCGCAGCAGGCGAGCAGCTCTGGATGCCGGGCCATGGTCAGCCCGGCAAAGACCTGCTGGTGAACTACGGCAATTTCCTAAAGGGCATCTGGGAGACCTGTGTTCAAGCCGTCGAGGACGGTACACCGCTCGATCAGGTCAAAGCGTTGGTGCTGAGCGATCCGCGCGTGGCCGCGCGGTCGAAGACGATGCAAGGCTTTGACGACAACATTGGCAAGTACACCAGCCTCGCCTATCTGGAAGCCGAGCGCGAGGCGTTTTGAGCACGCAGAGGCCAGTGCGCCACCGGCGCGCTGGCAGATCCGTCTGCGGCCCGTGTGCTTATTCGAAGCCGTCGGCAAACACGGGATACGGCAGCAATGGGCCGGACAGTATCCGCAGTTCGGGGTTGTCAAAGCGCGCCTGCAAGCTGCCGATTGCGTTGCTGTTGTGCCCCACCGCCAGCAGCACTTCGATGCTGGTGCTCGGACCAAATGTGGCGCTCGGTACGGTTATTTCACTCGCCGTGGCGCTGGCAAAGCTGCTGCCAGCCCCGGGGAAAAAGGTCACCCCCTGCGCCGAGACCGGCCCCGTGCAATCGGCACTGTTATCCCGCAAACGCCAATACAGCTTGGGGACATCGCGCGTCTGTGCCGTGCCATTGGCCGACGCGCGCGCGCTCAGCGAATAGACACCCGCAAATGGCACATTGAAGCACTGCGACAACACCTCCGCTTCGGTCATCGAGGCGGCCACTTCGATCGGAATGCTGACTAGCACCGACCCACTGCCGTCTGCCCCATCGTTG
Organism: Lysobacterales bacterium; assembly: GCA_016718605.1. Classification (GTDB taxonomy): domain Bacteria; phylum Pseudomonadota; class Gammaproteobacteria; order Xanthomonadales; family Xanthomonadaceae; genus Aquimonas. The sequence goes on from JADKCY010000003.1 coordinate 8,382, forward strand.
TTGAGCGCGTCATAGGTGGTGTACGGCGATGACCGCACGCTCCAGGCACTCAGGTTGCCCGCGAAGGTCGCGTTGACCAGCAGTGGCGCATTCTGCTGCCGCTCGAAAGCGCCAATGTCGCGGATGACAGATGCGTCGGGACGAATCTGGCGGTCTCGTGGCTGCAGCAGCAGGTCGAATCCACCGCGCGTGTTGGCAGCGTCAACTGCGGGCGAAGCGATGCGCAGTCGATAGTCTGACATTGCGGGATCATTGAACGCCGGTGGGCCGTCAATGTACCCCGGTAGCTCTGGCAGGGTGCTGCGCTCGCTAACCATCACCGCCTGCACCGTTGCCCCCAGACTGTTGCCGCCGCCGGCCGCGGAGACCATCAACTTGCCCGGCTGCCAAAGAATGGCATTGCGCAGCGCCAGCGCACCGCCATCGGGAAACTCCAGCACGAAGCTGCCACCGATGCTGTTGTCGGCAACCGTACATTCATCGAACGTGACCGCGCCGAGCGGTGAGCGCACTCGCAGCAAGGAGGTAGCAAGCGTATTGCGTGTGGCAGCGCAGGTCCTCAGGAAAATCGTTTCGCCTGCCGCGGCGTCAATGAGGCGCTGCACCTGATTGTCGGAGAACACAACGCGCTGGGCATCCAGCCTGGCGCCAGGACCCAACTGCAGCAGCGAACCCATGTTGCCCACGTGACCGATGAAGCGATTGCAGGTTCCCGCAAGCGCACATGGCACGTTCGTTGGCTCGACGTTGCCTCCACTGCAGTTTTCGTTGAGCGCGACCCGTGCTCGGGAGGGATCCCCACCGGAGACGGCACCCAATAAGCCGGCGTGAATGGCCGCGCCGCTTGGCGCACTATTTCCCTCGAATCGGAAGTTGGACAGGCAGACCTCCACGTCACTGCCGGTTCCGTCGGTACTGGACCCCTCGACCCAGAGGCCTCCGCCTGCGACCGAGGCGACGTTATTGGCGATCACCAGCGAATCCGGCGCGCCGATGCTGACCGCAAGATTATTGCCATTGCCTTGCTGGTTCCGGATCGCGATTCCACCACCGTAGCGGGCGAGATTGCCCGATACACCGCCCGGGGCATCGAAGCGCAGCGTCGCTGTGGCTGGCGCCTCGATCAGAACAGCCCCGCCATAGCCGCCCGAGGGCTGATTGGTCGAAGGATTGATCCCTAGCGCCTCGTTGTTGATCGCGATGTTGTCGGCGCCGGACATGGCGATATTGGCGTCGCCGTGGATGCGTATGGCTCCCCCGCTGAATTGGGCTGTATTCAGCACAAACTGCGTGCCGGGTCCAATCACCACACTGCCATTCTTTGCATCCAGGCCACCGCCAAATGCCGCTTTGTTCTGGCTGAGCACAACGTTGTAGAGCTCAAGGCGTTCGATCGTGCTCATCGAGTTGGCCAAGAAACGGATGCCCCCTCCCTGTCCGTCGATCATTGAGGCATCGCCGCGAATCAAGGTGAGATTGACAAGGACGTTTTCTCCGTACTCGATGGTAAGGACTGACGCTTCGACGCCGCCCTGACCGCTGATCACCGTATTGCCCGATGGGCTGAGGTCACTGCAGTCGCTGAAGCCACCGATCACTTCGAGACGGGAGCCGCCGGCATTGCTACCTCGGCGCTTGGTCAACGCCTGTGCCGTATAGGTCTGGTTGTTTGCAATCCGGATCGTGTCCGCGCCCGGGTTGGCGACTGCCGCATCCAGCGCCGCCTGGATGGTGCTATGGGAGCACTGGAAGTCGGTGCCCACAGTGTAAACGGCGGCCTCGGCGCCGACAGACATAATCAGTCCGGCAAGAGTGGCGGCGCGGATTGAGCGAAGTAGGTTCATGGTCGGTTCCTCGTGGCGCGACGATGCGCCGACTACGAGGAACGCCGTCCAATGGTGTAAGCCGCCACTTCGCAGCCAATGTCCAAAGCAGGCTGAGGACGAATGCGTGAGGTTGCAAAAAGAGCTCAGCACGCAGAGAACGCGTCTGGAGCTCGACCATCGGGCAAGACAGGTCAGCCGCGTGCATGTCCACTGCCCTACGGTCGAAGACGATGCAAGGCTTTGACGACACCATTGGCAAGTACACCAGCCTCGCCTATCTGGAAGCCGAGCGCGAGGCGTTTTGAGCACGCAGAGGCCAGTGCGCCACCGGCGCGCTGGCAGTTCCGTCTGCGGCCCGCGTGCTTACTCGAAGCCGTCGGCAAACACGGGATACGGCAGCAATGGGCCAGACAGTATCCGCAGTTCGGGGTTGTCAAAGCGCGCCTGCAAGCTGCCGATGGCGTTGCTGTTGTGCCCCACCGCTAGCAGCACTTCGATGCTGGTGCTCGGACCAAATGTGGCGCTCGGTACGGTTATTTCACTCGCCGTGGCGCTGGCAAAGCTGCTGCCAGCCCCGGGAAAAAAGCTCACGCCCTGCGCCGAGACCGGCCCCGTGCAATCGGCACTGTTATCCCGCAAACGCCAATACAGCTTGGGGACATCGCGCGTCTGTGCCGTGCCATTGGCCGACGCGCGCGCGCTCAGCGAATAGACACCCGCAAATGGCACGTTGAAGCACTGCGACAACACCTCGGCTTCGGTCATCGAGGCGGCAACCTCGATGGGAATGCTGACTAGCACCGACCCACTGCCGTCTGCCCCATCGTTGTTGAGCGCGTCATAGGTGGTGTACGGCGATGACCGCACGCTCCAGGCACTCAGGTTGCCCGCGAAGGTCGCGTTGACCAGCAGTGGTGCGTTTTGTTGGCGCTCAAAGGCACCGGCATCGCGAACGGTCTGAATGGGCGCTGGATAAATGATCTGATCGCGCGGATCCCCAGTCAGATCGCGATCATCGCCTGGCACTGGCATGGCGCGGTCGACAGCGGCAGAGCTGATTCTGAGGCGCCAGTCGCCACTCGCCGGGTCGTTGAAGCGTGGCTCACCGCCAAGGTACTCCGGGCCATCCGGCAAGGTGGTGCGGTCGCTGACCAAACTGCGCGAAATACTGATGTTGGCGTTTGCTCCGCCACCCGGATAGGACAGGATGGGCTTCCCCGGCTGCCAGATGAGGGTGCGCGTCAAGCTGCCGCCATTGGCGTTGTCAGCCTGCACCACGTGGGTGCCACCGATGGTATTGCCAGCGATCGTGCAATCGAGCAGATCCATCCGCGCACTTTCGGAGTAGCGCAGCAGACTGCCGGACACCGTGTTGTTGGCGAGCAGACAGTTCGACAAAGCCGGTCGCGAAGAGGCGATGTCGTTGAAGCTACGGACCAGATTGCGAGCGGTATTGCCCACCATCGCCACATCCCCGAGCGACAGCTCGGTCTCGGTTTGCGCCAGCACGATGGCGCCATCGGTCGCTCCACCGGCAAGCGTCTGCGCGAGATTGCCGCGAATCTGATTGCATGGTGCACCCGACGCACAAACGACCGCGCCAAGCGTTGCCGGCGCTTCGATGCCACAGATGTCCAGGTTGGCGTTGGACGCGGGCTGGCGGCGCATCAGCAACGATGCACCATAGGGAAAGACGAAGACACCGCCAGGATCGCCATCGACATAGGCTGCCGCGCCGTTCTGCGCAATGTTGTTTTCCAGGTACGCGCCAAACAGACAAGCTTTGGGCTCCAAGGTCAGCCCTTCATCGATCGGCCGCAGATAGATGCCACCACCGGTCAGATTGGCGCGGTTGCCACGCACGGTTGGCGGCACCGCCGGGTCAACGCGGAACAGACGAAGCGTTGGCGTGCTGATGGTGTTGGCGACGATCGCCAGACCACCGCCGTATTGCGCCTCGTTGTCCTGGATTGCCGCGATGCCGCCATAGCCTGTCGACGCGATATCCACTCTTGCCCCGTCGAGCGCCATGATGCCGCCGCCATAGCCGCCTTGGGGCTGACCACTGACCGGATCGATACCCAGTGCGATGTTGGAAAATACCGCCGTTTGCGAGCGAAGCATGAACAACCGTGCGGGGTAGCCCTCGATGCGGATACCGCCGCCGGAGATCTGCGCCGTATTGAACGACACCGTGGTTCCGGATTCGAGGGTGAGCACCGCCGGAATGGCGGTCGCGCGGAAGTTGATCCCACCCCCGTAGGCTGCTGTGTTCTGGTTGATCGCCACATTGCGGAGGATGAGCTCGCCGCTACCCGCAAAGTTGATGCCGCCACCCTCGCCAGTCAGTGGCGAGACATCACCGCGAATGATGCTCATGCGGCGCAAGTCGCGTACGCCCGATCCGGTGATGCGAAACACCGAGGCTGCCGACCCGCCTTGACCGCTGATCAGGGTGCTGGCGGTTGGCGTGGCAGCGCTGCAGTCGGCATAGCCACCCTCAATGATGAGGTCTTGCTGGCCAATCGTCAGCGCTTGTGCCGTGTAGGTTTGATTGCTGGCGACGCGGATCAGGTCCGGGCCGGGACTATTTCCGGCCGATGTGATGGCAGACTGCAAACTGTTGGTCGTACACGCTACGTCGCTGCCAACGCTGAACGTTGCCGCAAACGTATGGGATGCGCCGATCAGCGATGCAACACCGATACAGAAGGTTGTCGCAATGCGGACACTCATCATGGTGCGCTACTCCTCGCAAAACAGTGGACTGTTTACGAGGAACGCCGCTTGCCGAGCACTGCCGCCACAACCCGAACCCCAGTGCGCGGTCGGGTTCGCCTGATCAGTGGTCTAGGGATCGCCAATCTGCAGACTGGCGCGGTCGCCCGCTGCGATGTGCTGAGGCGCGACGCGCAAGGCGTGAGCCTGCGCACGGGTTGCCGCAACCGCTGCACTGTCGCCTTGGGCGTGTTCCACGCGGACGCGCAGTGCAAGCAGCACGATGGCACGGGATCTTGCCGCGGGACGGGTAGCCGTTTGCAGTGCCAGCGCACGATCAATTTCCGCCAGCGCTTCGTCACCGCGTGCGAGCCGCAAGAGGACCTCGGCACGCAAAGCACGCGTCCGGAGCTCGACCATCGGCGCTGGCAGGTCAGCCGTTTGCATTTCCGCCAGCGCGCGATCAATCGTCGCCAGCGCGGCAATGGTGTTCCCCTGCAGCAGGTCGAGGCGCGCCACGAGCTGCTGTCTTTGCGCGGACTCGGGACTGTTGGCACCGAACACGCGCAGCAGGTCCGGGTCAGGCTCTGCCAGCAACGCCGCCGCCTCCTCTGCGCGACCAAGGGTCAACAGTAGGTCGGCCAACTGCAGACGCATTCCGACGAGTCGGTCTTCGTAACCCGCCGGCTTCGCATGCTGCAGCAAGACCTGATAGGCAGTCCGGGTGTCGACTTCGGCAGCAGCATGGTCTTGCCGCGCGGCCTGGAGCAGCCCACGCAAACCAATGGCAGCCGCAGTCTCCACGTGGTCCGGGCCGAAGACTGCGAGGTTGATCGCGATTGCCTCCTGAACGGCGACGGCCGCCTCGTCAAAACGGTCCTCGTCGATCAAGAACCGCGCATAGCCAATCAGTGCCGGGGCGAGTCGGTGATAGGGGCCTTCGTGGACGCGACGCATGAGCTCGATACCCTCGTGGTACAGCGGCTCAACCGCTGCACGATCACCGATTCGCTCTTTCGCAACGGCAAGTTGGAACAGACTGCGCGCGAACTGCTCATTCCGCGGGAGCTGCAGGCGCCGCCAGCGTGCCGTCGCCTCTTCCAAGATGGCGCTGCTCTCGCGATACCGTCGCAGCGAGGCGCAGAGCTGGCCGAGATACGTTGCCGTCTCGATGCCGTTCACCGAATCCGCGCCAAACACCCGCTGTGCTTTGGTAAGCGCTTGCTGCGCGATAGCCACCGCGCGGTCAGCATCGCCCGCAAACGCCCGTGTGGCCCCGTACAGCATCAGTGCCGACACGGCATAGTCGGAGTCGTTGTCGTTGAGTGCGGGTAGCAAGGTCTGGATGAGCCGGTCCGCTTCGGCACTCCGATTGGTGCTGTGCAGAAGATTGCCTTTGGCCACCATCGCGGCGATCCATTCGTCCGACGTCGGCGGCAAACCCAGCACGCGGAGGCGCTCGATCGCGTCGTCGATCAAGTCTTCGGCAGCATCGAAGTCGCTGGTGCTGCGCGCCACACGACTGAGCGTCAGCAGGATCTGTACGCGCACCAATGGATCAAGATCCGGTTCTTCGCGCGCCTTCGTAGCAGCCTCGGCAACCAGCGCTTCCGGTGTGGGGCGCTGATCTTTGGGCAAATCCGCGCTGGCGGTCTGCAACAACTCGACAACAAAGTCGCGCGTGGCGTCCGCTCGATCGGACTGGTTGCGCGCAATGCGTGCCTGTTCGCGGGCTACCTGTGCCTGCCACAAGGCGGTCCCCAGCGCGACCACCAAGGCCAACAGAAACGCCAGTGATGAGGCGACCGCGCCCTTGTGTCGGCTGACGAACTTGCGCGCACGGTAGCGTCGCGATGGCGGATAGGCGCAGACCGGACGGCCATCGAGGTAACACTGCAGATCGTCGGCGAGTGCCGCCGCATCGGGATAGCGCTGGGCAGGGTCGGCGTCGAGCGCTTTGGCAAGAATGTTATCGAGGTCGCCGGTCAATGCGGCACGCAGCGCGCCAGCGTCGACCGGAAGACCCGCAGGCACCAACACGGCGGCGTCAACCCGTGACGACGCGCGCAACGTTGCCCCCTCACGCGGGCGCTGACCAAGCAGCAGTTCGTGCAGCGTGACGCCAAGTGCATAGACATCGGTGGCGGTCGAAATCGATCGTCCGGCAAATTGCTCCGGCGCCGCATACGCGGGCGTCAGCGCGCCAAAAACGGTCTGGGTGGACGGTCCCGCACCGTCATCAAGCAGCTTTGCGATGCCGAAGTCCAGCAGGCGCACATGGCCCTCCGCATCGATCAGAATGTTCGACGGCTTGAGGTCGCGATGCACGATCAACGCGCGGTGGGCGGCGGCAACGGCGGCACAGACTTCGATCATGGTTGCCACGCGCTCGCGCAACCCAAGGCGCCGCGTTGCGGCGTCCTCGGTGATCGGCCGACCATCCACATACTCCATCACCAAGTACGGCACGCCACCTTCAGTGACGCCGCCGTCGATGAATCGTGCGATGTTGGGATGCGAAAGCGACGCGAGGGCGCGCTGTTCGCGCTCGAACAGATGGCGCTCTAGCTCGCCAGACAAACCCATTCGCAACAGCTTGACTGCCACCCGCTGATTGAAGCCCGCATCGGCACGTTCACCCAGAAAGACGAAGGACATGCCGCCCTGTCCGATCTGGCGAAGCAACCGGAACGGGCCTATCCGGCGTCCCACCCATTCACTGGCAGCCATCGCAGCGACATCACCGATCCGCTCCGCAAGCTCAATGGCAGGCCGGTCAAGTGCCCCGATGCCGTCGGCCGCGTCGAGCATCCGTTGCAATTGCTCGCGCAGCGGCAGCGCAGACACGTGGGCGTCCAACCAGGCGCTTCGCGCTGCCAATGGCAACGCGATCGCCGCATCAAACAGAGTGCGCAACGCGCCGGGGGGAATTTCCGAAGATGTCGGTCTTTCGCTCATATGGGCTGAGAACGCCGTTTGGCATGCCATGCCGCCATGGCGCCTTCACCGGGGTCAACCGACTCAAGCACCACGCAGCGCCTCATGCAGGAAGGCGCGCGCAAACTGCCAATCGCGCTCGACCGAACGCGAAGACACGCTGAGAACCTCGGCCACTTGCGGCACCGAAAGCCCCCCGAAATAACGTAGTTCCATGACTTGTGCAGCGCGGGGATCGACCTCGGCGAGGTGCGCCAGTGCTTGATCCAGCGCCAAGGCTTCCTCGGCGCTGCTGAGCGACACCTGGGCGTCGATGCCATCCAGGGTGACCTGCACCCAATCGCCTCCGGCACGCAATCTCAGGCGATTGCGCGCGCGATCCATCAGCAGGTGACGCATGGCGCGAGCGGCATAGGCGAAGAACTGCGCTTGTGCTGCAAAGCGCGGTCCATCCTCGTGCGCCATGCGGAGATAAAGTTCGTGAACCAAGCCCGTGGTGTTGAGCGTGTGGCGCGGACCTGCGGCGAGGCGACGACTGGCCATCGCTTTCAGGCGATCATAAACCTGAGTGAAGAGATCTTCCGCAGCGGATGGCGGATTGGGTGGAACGACTTCCGATTCCGAAATCATTGCGGGCATTCCTCCATCTCCAGCGAGCCTCCGGGCAATTCCGCAGAGTTGCGCCTAGGGCACTACCAAGCCACGTTGTACCGCAGGCCTAGCCAGAAAATCCGCCAGTACGCGCGAAACCTCAGTGAATTGCGCAAAATCGACCAATGCGGCGGCGTTGTAGCGATCCAGCAGCGTCCGAATCCACGGAAAGGTCGCGATGTCGGCAATGCTGTAGTCATCTCCCATGATCCATGTGCGCCCACGCAGGTGCCGATCGAGCACCCCCAACAGGCGTTTCGACTCATTGACGTAGCGCTCACGCGGCCGGGAATCGGCGATGTCCTGACCGCCAAACACGGTAAAAAAACCCAACTGCCCAAACATCGGGCCAATGCCGCTGAGTTGGAACATGAGCCATTGCAACGTCTGGTAACGACAGGCCGGTTCGGCGGAAAGGTAGCGGCCGGTTTTCTCGGCCAGGTAGAACAGGATTGCACCCGACTCCCACAGCGTGAACGCTTGGCCATTGGGTCCATTGGGGTCGAGGATCGCGGGGATTTTGTTGTTGGGATTGAGCGAGAGGAACTCGGGCGAAAGCTGGTCGTGGCTGTCAAAGCTGACACGATGCGCCTCGTAAGGCAGGCCGCATTCCTCCAGCATGATCGACACTTTCACGCCATTCGGGGTTGGCAGTCCATACAACTGCAGCCGATCCGGATACCGGGCGGGCCACTTGCGGGTAATCGGAAACGCAGACAGATCGCGCACGGCCAGGTCTCTCCCGAACTTGATGTGACGACACTATTCCGTTTGCGGTCACGGTCATCGCGCCATTGCTGGATGCTGTGCAACATCAGCGGGCAAAGGACCGCATGCACAGGGTGGCATCGGCCAGTCTCCAACCATTTGAAACAATGCACTGCGACGGGGCAAAAAAGTAGCCCCGCTTTCGCGGGGCTACTGGGTGCATCACTCTGACCGGCAAGGAAGGCACGGGGCATCCCTAAACCGCTGGACTTGCCTCAGATTTCTGCGAATGGCTTACTCGAAGCCATCCTCAAAAATCAGGTCCGGCGACGCTTGCGCTTGACTCGGAAGCAGGCACCAACGAACCAGATTGCCAGTATCGCTGCCGACACGGTCGGAGACATTCAGAACCCAAGCGCCAGCGAAGTCCTGACCATCGAATGCTGAAAGCGTCGCGTTCGGAATAAGAACCCCCGACACAACCGGCGGAGTCGTGCCGCAGGTTGATTCAACGGGCGCCGTCCCCGCGTCGCTGAGCGTGACATCAACGTTGTCGCCCGAACAGCCAAAAGTTGACGTCGGCACGCCGGGTCGGTCAATCAACGTCACAGGCGCACCCGCGTCGTGACGCAGTGTGACAACAACGTCGCCCACGTAGGTGTGATCGATCTTGACGTAGACGTCCAGATTCAGCAGCGCACCAGCGAAGCCGTTCAGGGTGTTGTCGACGCCGGTCGTGTTGTTGTCCGGAATGGCCACACTGCCGTCAAAGCAAATTTCCGCCACGGTGGTGAAGCTGCGGGTTGTGGAGAGGGTGGCATCACCGCAGGCATTCACGGCGCGGACGCGCCAGAAATACTCGGTGTCCGGCTCCAAGCCAGTCGCCGTGAAGGTGGTTCCCGTCACGGTGCCACCCGCAATCGCATTGACGAAAGTCGGCGTGTTGCTGACTTCGACGACGTACTCCTGCGCGCCAGGAGACGCATCCCATGCCAGAACCGCATTGGTGGACACACCAATTGCAGCATCTAAGGGTGAAGACAGGGTCGCCACAGTCGGAACACCCTGCGCCACATTGACGGTGAACACATCCGACCGAACGATCGGCGTGCCGCCACCATTCGTCGACGAGATGCTGATCGGATAGGCACCGGCCGGGGCTGCACCATTGGTGGTCATCGCCAACACCGAACTGACACCCCCTTCCACCGGCGCGATGGGATTGGGCGTAAACGTCGCCGTCGGGAACACGGCATTGTCCAAACCCGGGGTCGAGAGCGTCACCAATCCAGTGAAGCCGCCTGCCGCGGCCAGTTGCACGCTGACATCCGGCACAGGATCGCCCGCGCACAGGTTAAACGTCGACGCGGACGTACCCATGGAGTAACTCGGACCCGCCGCGACGTTTTCGACGATTGCGGCAAACGAGCGCTGCGACGTCGTGGACGGCGGTGTGACAATACGGTTGTCCGTCCAGGTCATGCCAACGGTGTCGCTGATGGGTGAGACCGACAGTCCGTTGTAATCGCCCCATTCCTGACCATTGGCGATGTTCTGCGAGACCACCGAAGAAACCCGTGTCTCTTCCTCCCAGCTCGCACCACCATCGCGGGACACGGCGTAATACCAGTCGGCCTTGTCGCGCAGACCTGAGCCGGAGTTGCGGGTGTCCTGCCAGCCGATGTGCACGTTGCCCAAACTGTCCACCTTCATCCACGGCTGGAAGCGATCCACCGTGGTTTGATCGGCCGTGGAATGCGGGGTCGCCGCAACAGACCATGTCGCGCCTTGGTCGTCCGAGTACACCAACTGAATCCAACCATGACTGGCCGCAGCGGAACCACCGCCATTGCCGGGGCTGCCTGCTGCAGCGTTTTCGTCGGTGAACGCGATGTAGATGCGTCCGTCGCGTGCGCCGCCGCTCATGTCGACATCGACCACGGTGTAGATGAACACGCGGCGCGATTCCATGGCAGGAATGGCGAAATCGAAGCGACCATGCAGGTCGTAGGCCATCTTGGACAGACCCGCGTCGCCACCGTTCATGTCGATGAAGGTGTCACCACCGTCATCCGAACGCAGCAAGCGAACTTCGGCCGAACCCGAGGTGATGCTGGGATAGACGTAATAGACGCGCCCTTGGCGGTCGGTTGCGATGTCACTGCCAATGCCGCGTTCTTCGGCCGCAAACGACTGTGTAGGCGCAAAGGTCAACCCGCTGCCGCCATTCACCGGCATGGCGGTCGAACGCGCAAACTGCATCACGTTGCTTTGGTGCCAGGTCGCGTAGAGCCGTCCCAAGTAGGGCGAGCTTGGCGACTTGTCAACGTGGATGAACTCCTTGTCCGAGCTTGCGGTCGAGGTATGCACAGGGCCAAGCCAGTTCTGACCGTTGTTGAACGACCAGTAGACCGTGTTGCACAGCGAAAATCCGCAACCACTGCCCGACTGTCCCAAGGTGGCAGCGAAAGCAATGTTGCCGTCCGGACTGAACTCGATCGCGGGGTCGCAGCAGGTTCCCGGCAAGGCGCCCGCGTTGCCCCAAGTGACACCGCCATCCGATGAAAAGGACATGCGCTGTCCACCGCTGCCATTCGAACCGGCGATCACGATGTCCGGATTGGTCGGGTGGTACTCGATGGTGGTTTCGTTGTTGCTGAGCGTGGTATCAAACGGCCCCTCGGCGAGCACATTGGCCGCTTTGGCGTTTTTATCCACCGGATCGGTGGCCCAACGCGCTGGCGCTGGCGGTGCTGAGGCGTTTTCCGGGCCCTTGTAGTGGTTTTTGCCGCGCTCGGTCAGGAACAGTTTGCCGCCCTGCATCAAGCCGCCAAAACGGTACTGGTATTCCTTGTCGAACTCGCGCGGATAGAGCTCCGTCTCCAACGGGAACCCTTGTTCGATCATTTCCTTGCGCTTCAACACTTTGAAGAACGCGGGAACGCCAGGAACGAAACGATCGTTATCCGGCAGGATGCGCAGATCCTCGGCACGCAACTGGTAGTTGCGGTCATCCCACGGACCGAACTTGCTAAGACTGGCGTAATCGACTGATTGGTCAACGCCCAGCGCTTGGATCGGCTGGTAATCGGTATCCGCTTTGGGTGCCTCGACGGTAGCCGCAACCACAGAAAAGGCAAATGCCCCCGTCACCGCCAGGGCCATCAGCCTGGCGAACTTGATCACTTTCATCAATAAATCTCCCCAACGCCTTGCAAGTCAGGCGGTACCTGACAGGATAACGCCTGCAACCCGCGATGGCACGCCTTTGCCCTGCCGACTATCGGGGAGTCGCCGCACGGTTGCTGCCGCGAGGCGCAGGTTCCTTTCCTCAGAAGGTCGGAGCGCCGCGTCGTCCGTGGTTGGTGCGGATGTCAAACAAGACGTTCTGACTGTTCAAACGCATCAAAGCGCGACGAAATCGTCGATCAATCGCATGGTCGGTTGCCTCGCAACTGGACATCGCGGACATCTCTGCCAGCTCCGTGCGAAGTGCCTGCGCTGCTTCCAGCGTGTAGTCGAGGTGCCCCTGTTCATGCGCAGCCAACGTCTGCGCCACCGCCTCCCAGCGTTTGCGCAGGGTTCTGGATGGCGCACGCAAGGGACGCCACTCGGGCAACAGGACTTCAACGCGCAAGCGCACTCGTAGTGACTCGACCACACAACCATGCGCCTGCTGCTGCAGAAATCGCTCTACATCCAGAGACGCCGTGGTGCTGCCTGCGGCGTGTTGCGCGATCCCCTGCGCACGCGTTGCAGCCTTCAGTTCCGCACCCAGCGCATCGGTGCGGTGTGCGAAAACGGGATACACACGATAGGAAATTTGCGTGTCCATCGGCACATCCTGCGCGCAGAAGGCATCGGACGCCGCCAGCAATAGAATTAGGAGTGGCAATTTCATCCTCCGCAGGGACGCATGACGCCCCTCAATCGTCGCAAGCGACCGCGAAAAACGCCATGGCCGGTGCAGTGGCATCGAGGTACACGCCCCCTCAGTCCATCATTCGACAACCACGCCAGCATCGTGGCCCTGCGCCGGTCGACGGATCAGGATGTGGCCGCCCAATCGCGGAGCAAGGCTTGCTCACGCGCCGCTGGCAGGCCTGCACGCAGACTCGCCTGGCGTTCTGGCGGCTGCTCTGCAAACCAGAACAAGGTGTCCGCGACGGTCTCGACAAAACGCCGGAAACGCAAGCCTTGGGCGATGGCACGGGCATTGCTGACACGCGCAAATCCCGCGCTTTCACCCGTCCCGGGTACCCACACAGGCATGTCTGACCATGGCTGCACACGCTGGGCCGACAAGAAATCACTGGGTAGCCAGCGCAGAGTTGCGCCCGCCGTCGTGCAAGCGCGAATGCCATGCAGCATCGCCGCCATGCTCATTTCGTAGTTCGGCCCCGTGGCGTTGAAGGTCCCGATCACGCGTGACTCAGCCATGCGAATCGTCCATTCCGCAAGATCGCGGGCGTCGATGAACTGCACGGGATCACTGCCATCGCCCGGCGCGGCGACCTCGCCACCACGCGCAATGCGCACAGGCCAGTAGGTAAACCGATCGGTCTCATCGCCCGGACCGACAATCAAACCCGGGCGGATCACCGTCACCCTGTCGGCACCGAACTGCCCCCGCGCCTCGGCTTCACTCAATGCCTTCAGTGGCCCGTAGAGCGCCATGTTGGCGCGCAGCCCGGCCATCGTCTCCGCCATGGCATCCACGCCCTCGTAGCGTGCGACGGCCGCATCTTCCTGCATGCCGGGCTGCGAGTTGTCTGCGTAGACAGAAATGGTCGAAATGAAGATGTACTGTCCGATTCGCCCCTTGAGCACTTCCGCCGCATCGCGAACCCAGACCGGCACGGAGGTCGGATTGTCGATGCAGACATCCCACTCGCGACCGTCCAGCGCCTGATAGTCACCCGTGTCACGATCTCCCAGCAACTCCTCGACCTCGCCGGGCCACTGTTTTGGCTTGCGACCACGATTGAACAAGGTGATCTGATGCCCGCGCTGCAAGGCGTAGCGAACCTGATGGGGTCCGGTGAATCCGGTGCCGCCAAGAATCAGAATACGCAGGGGTTTGTCGGCCTTCGCCACGGCACCGGCCAGACCCGGCAACAGCGAGGCGGCGGTCACCCCCATTCCCAGCTTCAGCAATTCGCGACGTGTGGAATGGAACATGGCGATATCTCCTGACAAGGCCACAGCACGCTACGCGCACATGCGCGCAGTAGCGTGGGCCGGAAGTCAGGTGGTGCGCGGAAGACTGCTAGCATTTCGCCATCTTTTGCATCCCGGATGGACTGTTCATGTGGTGCCAACGTGCAATCGCGTTTGTCTGCGGCATTGCCACTGTGTTCTTCCCTGTGCCTGCTGCCGCTGAACTGTTGCGCTGCGATCAATGCGCCGAAGCCCAGCGTCTGGCGCAGTTGCCCGCACCGCTGCGGACTCCTGCGAAGTACCTAGTTGCGGACTTCAGCGATGGCGAGGTGTACGCCTATCTCGTGCCCGCTCGGTCCCCCGCGGGTGCGCGTGAACAGGCGCCGGTTGCCGCAATCAACGAGATTCCCGAGCCGCTTCGTGCCATGGCAAAACGCCTCTCGCGACTGCACGCGGGTAGTCATGGCAGCATGCAGATCCGCGTTACCGTCAGGGAGGAGGAACTGCAGATCCCAAGCGGCGTGATACGCGTCGGCCATGACATCCCGGAAGACTGGCCCGCACGCGCACGCGTTGAACACGCCTTGCTGGAACGGGGCGAAACGCTTCTGGCACGCGATCCTGCGCTGCAGGACGCGCTGGAACTCTGGCGCAGCCAGAAGGGCCTGCACAGCACGTTTCCCGGCTGGCTGGACACCGTGCAACTGGACTTCCGGGTGCAGTTCGCCGACGGCGCGGAGCACATATTCCGACGCGACTGGGAGAGCGGCCAAATACGCCTGGTGGCGGATGCGCCAACGCCATCTCCCACAGCCGCTCAGTAGTTGCCGGGCAGCAGCGCCACCGTGATCTCCTCGCGGTCGTGGTAAAGCTGACGGGCACGCCATTGCAGATCGATACCGGCGTCGTGCAAGCGCTGCATCAACTGCTCGCGAATCTGACCGACTTCGGCATAGCGCTTCTTCATCGGCAGCTTGAGGTTGAAGATTGCGCGCCGACAATCGCCTTGGATCAGCCAGTCACCAATCAACTCAGCCACGCGCTTGGGCTGCTCGACCATGTCGCAGACCAACCAGTCCACCGGATGCTCCGGCCGCCAACGAAAACCATCCGCACGATAGTGCTTGATCATCCCGGTGCCGATGGCGCTCTCCGCCAAGGGACCGTTGTCGACCGCCGCGACCTGCAATCCGGCCCGTGTCAGCACCCAACTCCATCCGCCAGGTGCGGCGCCGAGATCGACCGCACGTTGACCTGGTTTCATCCAGCGCGACCGCTCATCCTGGCTCATCAAGGTCAGCAGTGCTTCTTCCAGTTTGAGCGCCGAACGACTGGGCGCGTCATGCGCCAGCTTGAGGCGCGGAATGCCCTGCACCCAAGGCGAACTGTCCGTCGGGTCGCTGTGCGCCAGCAAGAGGTGCGTGCCACCCAACAAAATGACGTGCAAGCGCGGCGCATGCAGATCGGTTACCGCCGTCAGCCAGCCAACCCGCCGCAGCCCGCCGCGCAGGGCATTGCCGAAACTGCGAGCCAGACCTGACAAGGTGCGACCTTCATCCGCATCGGGATGCTCCATCCAAAGATCACCAAAGCGCTGCCCCCGAGCAGCAACGGCAGCCAGCACGGGGCTCAGACGATCCTTCGGATCAAGCTCGATGAGTTCGGCAAAGACTGGCAGGCATTGCCGCGCAAAAATCAATGCCCGCCAGGACAAACGCTTTTCCGCCAAGGCTTGGGCGGCGAGGTCGAGCCCCAGCAAGCGTACGAATCCACTGTCACGTTCGGCCTTGGGATAGCCCGGCACGCCAAAACGTGCCGCCTGGTCAGCGATCTCAGCGGCGCATTCCGGCTCGAATCCGGCGCGGCAGGGCAAATAAAACCCGTGTGCGGAGGTGTTCAATACGCTGCTCCAGCGCTTTCGCTGTAGTGACGCAGCACCGCACATGCCGATTCACGCAGAATGTCCCGTCGCACACGGATGCTGCGGGCTTCGAGTTCACCGGCCCAGTCGGTCGGCAGCGGGCCTTCATCGAATTCCGTCAGGCTCATCACATCCTCGGCGCGCGCGCCAATCAGCAAGGTGTCGATACCGGCCCAGAAGCTCGCGCCGTAACACATGCAACAGGGCTGCGACGAGGTCGCCAAGGTGACGTTGTCCTCGCCTTCGTTCAGTCGAAAACGCTGTGTGCGCGCTTGTGCGGTCATGAAGGCCATCATCTCGGCATGCGCGACGGAACAACTTTGCGGCACGACCCGATTGACGCCGACCGACAGCAAGCGATCGCGGCTATCGAAGATCGCCGCACCAAATGGCCCACCACTGCCGGCATCGATATTGCGACGCGACAACTCGATGGCAAGTTGCATCTTCGCCTGATCGCCTGCATAGACGACGCCTTCAGGCGCAAGTTCGTGGACCCAGGCAGGCAGGGTCAAATGGATTTGTGCGTACAGCATGGTTCACTCGTGTGGATGGTGTTCGAGCGTTTTGGCTTCGCACTGACCGGCCGCACACCGGCAACCGGGAATCTCGGGAAATCCGCAGATGGACGAAACACCGTGTTTCGCGCACTCGGCGGCCACGCGCTCAGGAAACGTTTCTGCATCTTTGTGGACGCAGGCCGGATAGTACCCGCAACAGTTGCCGACGTTTTTGATGGCGCAATCGGCATCGTTTTGGCAAACACGCGAGATCGGTGACGTCGAGGAACCTGCGACTGACGTCGGGCTCTCGGCGCTGGCGGTGCAGGCGCTGACCAACCAGCCGGTGAGGCCGATGATCAGCGCCCAACGGGTCACTTGGCGGCCCAGGTGTCGCGCAACGTTACCGCGCGATTGAACACCGGCCGGGTCGCGTCATGATCGCGACGATCACTGACAAAGAAGCCCAGTCGCTCGAACTGCACATGCGTCTCTGGCGAGCACGTGGCCAGAGCGGGTTCCACCCACGCCTGCACGCTGCGGATCGAATCCGGGTTCAGGTGATCGCGATACGTCTTGCCCTCGGACTCGTCATCCGGATCGGCAACCTTGAACAGCCGGTCATACAGGCGAACTTCGGCAGCCACCGCATGCACGGCACTGACCCAATGGATGGTGCCCTTGACCTTGCGATCCACCGATATACCGCCAGGGCGGGTATCCAGATCCAGCGTGCAACGCAGCTCGACGACGCGCTCGCCATCTTTCACCACCGCGTCGCATTTGACGATACCCACGCCGCGAAGCCGCACTTCGCCACCGGGCATCAGACGGTGGAAGCCCTTGACCGGCACTTCCATGAAATCCTCTCGCTCGATCCACAGTTGCGGTGAAAACGGCACGTCGCGCTGACCGAAGGACTCGTCCTTGGGATGATTGGCAAATCGTAGTGTTTCGCGCAGGTCTTCAGGAAGGTTGGTCAATACCAGCTTGAGCGGGTCCAGCACGGCCAAACGACGCACCGCCTTCACATCCAGTGCGTCGCGGATACAGCCCTCGAACACCGAGAAATCAATCACCGAGTTCTGCTTGGAAATGCCCACGCGCTCGGCCAGCAGATGCAATGCCTGCGGTGGCACGCCGCGACGCCGGATGCCCTGCAAGGTTGGCATGCGCGGGTCATCCCAACCCGCCACCAGCTTTTCGCTGACCAGAGCCAGCAATTTGCGCTTGCTCATTACTGTGTAGTTGATGTTGAGGCGCGAGAACTCGATCTGGCGCGGCTTGGCGGCGGCCTGATGCCAACCGCGTTCCGCCAGCGAGGCGAGCAGTTCGGGATGATTGACCAGATCGACCCTGTCCACACACCAGTCATACAGCGGTCGGTGATCCTCGAACTCCAGCGTGCAGAGTGAATGCGTAACGCCTTCGATGGCGTCCGACAGACAGTGTGCGTAGTCGTACATCGGATAAATGCACCACGCGTCACCCGTGTTCTGGTGGGCGACATGCTTGATCCGGAACAAGGCCGGATCACGCAGATTGATGTTGCCCGACGCCATGTCGATTTTGGCGCGTAGCGTGCGCGCACCATCGGCGAACTCCCCTGCGCGCATGCGACGGAACAGCGCCAGATTCTCGTCCGTGCTGCGCTCCCGAAATGGCGAATTTCGGCCGGGCTCGGTCAGCGTGCCGCGGTAAGCGCGCACCTCGTCTGCAGTCAGATCACAGACATAGGCATCGCCCTGTCGGATCAGTTTTTCCGCCGCCTGATAGAACACTTCGAAATAGTCCGACGCATGCCTGAGCTCGTTCCACTCGAAGCCTAGCCAGCGCACATCGTCCTTGATGGCCTCAACGTATTCAGGGTCTTCCTTGGCGGGATTGGTGTCGTCAAAGCGCAAGTTGCAACGCCCGCCAAATTCGCCCGCAATGCCGAAATTCAGACAAATCGATTTGGAGTGACCGATGTGCAGATAGCCATTCGGCTCTGGCGGGAAGCGGGTCTGGATCAGGTCGTGCTTCGCGGAGGCGATGTCCTCGCGAACAATCTGGCGGATGAAATCATTGCGCACGGAAGTGCTGCTGTCTGAGGCGTCGGTCATGGCGGGGAACTGAAAAACGAGAACCGCAGTTTAGCAGGGTGACGCCTGCACCCACGCTCGCAAGGAAGCTGGATCGCTTGCCTGCAAGGGAAAACGCCTCGGCTTCGCTATTCTGTGGCTCCTTCGTCCTTTGCGAGACCCGCCCATGCCCTTCTCCGCCAATGATTCGGTTTACGTGCTTCCACCCCCAGCCATGCCCTCGGTGGCGGTCGCTGGAACACGGCAGTATTTCCCGGTGCGCCGCATTTACTGCGTCGGCCGCAATTACGCCGAACATGCGCGTGAAATGGGCGCGGACCCCACCCGCGAGGCGCCGTTTTTTTTCATGAAACCCGCCGACGCGGTGGTTGCCGATGGCGGCGTGGTGCCCTACCCCGCGCAGACAACGGACTTCCATTTCGAGGCTGAACTGGTCGTGGCACTGGGCGGCGGCGGCTCAAATCTCAGCGCTGAACAAGCCAAGGCCGCGATATTCGGCTATGCGGTCGGCCTCGACATGACCCGCCGCGATTTGCAGGCTGGTTTCAAGAAAGCGGGCAAGCCCTGGGACATGGCCAAGGGCTTCGATCATTCGGCGCCCTGCAGCGCGATCGTACAGGTAACGCAATGTGGTCACCCCGAGGATGCACGTATCACCCTGCACTGCAACGGCGAACTCAAGCAGGACGCGCGGATCAGCGATCTGATCTGGTCGGTACCCGAGTTGCTGGTCAACCTGTCGCACTTCGTTCGTCTGCAGGCAGGCGACCTGGTCTTTACCGGCACACCAGCGGGCGTCGGCGCGGTTGTACATGGCGATCACTTGTTGGCGGCCGTCGAAGGCATTGCCCAGCTCAGTGTGCGCATCGACTGAAGCCTACGCTTGGACGATGCAGGCGGTGAACGCGCTGACAACGAAAACCCAACATTTGGGCCTATTGGCCTGTGCGACACTCCGCGCCTTTGCCGGCCTCAGTCGACTCGCATGCACCATTTGATTGCGCTCCCGGCGCTGGATGACAACTACATCTGGTTTTTGCGCCAATCCGACCGTCCAGGCGTGCTGGTCGATCCGGGCGATGCGGAAGTCGCGATCCGCGCCATGGATGCTGGCATGGCGGTGGCAGCGATTCTGGTCACCCATCATCACGGCGACCACGTGGCGGCGATCGAGCTACTGCAGGCGCGCTACGGCTTGCCCGTGTTTGCGCCTGCGGACGTTCGTATTCCGGGCACATGGCAGGCGGTCGCCGACGGCGCGTCAATTGCGCCTGCGGGCACTGATTTGCACTTCGAGGTGATGGCGGTGCCCGGCCATACCCGGAGCCACGTGGCGTACTTCGGCGCAGGGCATTTATTCTGTGGCGATACGCTTTTCAGTCTCGGCTGCGGTCGCTTGTTCGAGGGTAGCCCCGCCCAGATGCATGCCTCACTGCAACGCATCGCTCAATTGCCCGCCAATACGCTGATCTGCCCGGCACACGAGTACACCCTGTCGAACGGCCATTTCGCGCAACACGTCGACCCACACAATGCCGCCCTCTCGGTACGCCTCGCGGAAGTGTCGAAACAACGCGCGGCGGGACTCCCCAGTGTGCCGACTCGCTTGCACAGCGAGTTGCAATGCAATCCCTTCCTGCGGGTTGGCGAGGTCGCCATACAACAAGCGGTTGCGCAGCATTGCGGTGCGCCGCTCACCGATCCGGTCGCCGTGTTTGCAGGCTTGCGACGCTGGAAGGATGAATTTCGATGACCAAGTCACGGTGTCGCGCTGCTTGCCTCGCCTTTCTGTTGATCCTCGGTGGCTGCGCGACCTTGCCAGCGCCTGCGCCAGTCGCACCGACGACGCCAGACGAGCCCGCCGCCACTGCGGTGACCGCCGCACCGCTCGAAGCCGCACCGATTGCAGCTCCTGAGCCTTTGCTCAACGTGCATGACCGACTGCGTCGTCAACTGCAAACGCCAGCGTGCGCCGAGTCCGATGCAGTGCAACGTTGGGCGCGTCTCTTTGCCGGCAAACAACCACGCTTTGCCGCGCACATCGAACGCATCCACCCCTTGCTGGATTACGTGCTGCGCGGCGTGGAGCGGCGTGGCCTGCCCGGTGAGTTTGCATTGATTCCATTGATTGAGAGCGACTACAACCCGGCGGCGCGCTCACGCGCTGGCCCCGCTGGGATGTGGCAGTTCACCGCCGATACCGCGCGATCACGCGGTCTGCGCGTCAACAACCGCGTCGATGAGCGTTTGCTACCCGGCCCAGCGACCGATGCCGCATTGGACTTGTTGCAACACTATTTCGACACTTACCAGAGCTGGCCTCTGGCGATGGCCAGCTATAACGCGGGCGGATTTCGCATCCGCAAACTGCTCGAAAGGTCGCCATTGCAAGAGGGACAGGAACTCCCGGTGGGCACGCCCAGAGGCACCCGGGAATACCTCGACAAATTGCGCGCCTGGTCATGTCTGTTTGTCAGCCCGGAGCAGTTTGGCTTGACCTTGCCAAGCCTTGCCGACCCGGACCCATTGGAACTTCAGGCCGCGCGCCCAACCCTGCGCTCGCTCGACGTGCTGGCGCAAGCGACCGGCCTGAGCCAACAGCAAATCGTGTTCTGGAATCCCAGCTTGGCGCATGGTGGCTTCGGACCCAACTCTGTGCACTGGCTGTTGCCGAAATCCGCGCATGCCGCCGTCAAGCGCTTCGCGAGCCAACTCGCTCTGGGTGAAGTCAACCTTCCCCAGCCGCGAATGCATGAGGTAACAGCGGGCGACACCTTGTCAGGAATCGCCAAGCGCTATGGGCAAAGCACCTCACAACTGATGCGGCTCAATCGCCTGAATGCGCACTCGATTCTGCGCATCGGGCAAAGGATCAAACTGGAACCATGAGCAAACTCAATACGGTGGCGCACTGCAGAAGTGCGCATGCTTGCGTGCATACTTTCCGTCGGCAGAAGCCTGTGGCCTCTGTGACCCGCTGATTCAACACTATTTTTCGTTGCGCGCGGAAAGTTTCGGCGCGCGATGTCATCGCAAAGGGAGAGTTCCAATGGGCTTCATGCAAGGCAAACGCGCACTGATCGTCGGCATCGCCAGCCACCGTTCCATTGCCTGGGGCATCGCCGAGGCGATGCACAAGCAAGGCGCGCAACTGGCCTTCACTTATCAGAACGAGAAGCTCAAATCGCGTGTTGAGGAAGCCGCCCAAGAGTTTGGCTCCAGCATCGTGTTGCCCTGTGATGTCGGTGTGGATGCCGAGATCGACACCGTGGTCAACGAGCTCGGCAAGCAGTGGGATGGACTGGACTGTCTGGTGCATTCAGTCGGATTCGCGCCGCGTGAAGCCCTCGATGGCGGCTTTCTGGATGGCCTCAACCGCGAGAATTTCCGTATTGCCCACGACATTTCCAGCTACAGTCTGGCGGCGTTGTCGAAAGCCTTCCGTCCGATGATGCAAGGCCGCAATGGCAGCATTCTCACCCTGACCTATCTGGGTGCAGAGCGTGCGCTGGTGAATTACAACGTGATGGGTTTGGCGAAGGCCAGTCTGGAAGCCTGCGTGCGCTATCTGGCGCTGAACCTTGGGCCGGAAGGCACACGTGTCAATGCCATTTCCGCCGGCCCGATCAAAACGCTGGCTGCGGCGGGTATCGGCAACTTCCGCAAGATGCTGACCCATGTCGAAGAAAACGCGCCAATCCGCCGCACCGTCAGTATCGAAGACGTCGGCAACGTAGCGGCATTTCTGTGCTCCGATCTGGCCGCAGGCATCACTGGCGAAGTCACCTATGTGGACGGCGGCTACAACATCCTTGGGATGACCGGCATCGACGGCTGACGCCCTTGCCAACGGCAGGAAAGCCCCATTCACCGCCGGAGCCAAACCCCGGCGGTGAATGCATAAAAACGCCAACACAAGACCATCCTCCGCCCGCGCAACCGATCTCCCCGATTGGCACGCAGCAACAAAAAAGGCTGCCTGTGCGGGCAGCCTTTCTGGTTCAGCTTGGCGGAGAAGGAGGGATTCGAACCCTCGTTACGTCGGAGACGTAAACCGGATTTCGAATCCGGCGCATTCGACCACTCTGCCACCTCTCCGTTAACAGGTGCAGCGACGCCTTGCGGTGCCGCGGTCAGGGCCGCGAACTATACGCGCAGGCCAGTCTGACGACAAGCATCCAGCCTCTGTCTGGGTCATGACGGTGACAGGCCAGCGCATCGATTGACGTATATCGGTTGCATGCCAACGGACCAGCGCGGCATCATGCGGTGTGAACCTGCAGCCGAACCCGGATTGTGCTTTCGAGCAGCGTCCGCCTTTTTCCCCAATGAATGCCCCGCATGATCGAATTCGGCCTGCTAAGCCATGTTGGACTCCGCCGCGAGCACAACGAAGACACCTTTTATGGCGACAGCGAACTCGGTCTGTGGCTGGTGGCAGATGGCATGGGTGGACACGAGTTTGGTGAGGTGGCCAGCGCCATGGCGCGCGACATCATCGTTCGCGAAGTGCGTGGTGGAACGCACTTGATCGATGCCATCCGCCGCGCGGATAGCGAGATCATCGACCACTCCAGACAGCGTAACGATGCCTTGCCGATGGGCACCACGGTGGCGTCGGCGCGTATTCATCAGAATCGGTTTGAGGTGGCGTGGGTCGGTGACAGTCGCGCCTACCTGTGGAATGGCGAATTGCAGCAGCTTTCTCACGATCACTCCTACGTTCAGGAGTTGATTGAACAGGGAGCAATTACTGCGGAACAAGCACGTAGCCATCCGCATCGCAATGTGGTGACTCAAGCACTCGGTGTCACTGACCCACAGTCCCTCCGGGTGGAATCGCTGAGCGGAGAACTCAAGCCGGGGATGCAGTTGCTGCTGTGCAGTGACGGACTGACCGAGGAAGTCGACGACGCGGGCATCGCCAACGTGCTTCGCCGTGCCGATCTCAGCGCTCAGGAATGTGTTGACCAGTTGATTGTCGCTGCGCTGGATGGTGGCGGTTCCGACAACATCACGGTCGTGCTGATTCGCCGTCACTGATCGCTGAAGGACAGATGATGTCCACACTCACGCTTGGTACCGTGTATGGTCAGATCAGCGCCTGGCGCGCCGATCCATCAGCCGATCAGGCGGTGCTGGGCGGCGTGGTTCTGGTGCAAGAGATTTTTGGTGTCAACGCGCATATCCGTGCAGTTGCCGAACGCTTTGCCGACGCTGGCCTGGTGGTGATTGCACCGGCGGTCATGGACTTTGTGCGCGTAGGCGTGGAACTCGACTACAACGCCGAGGGCGTCGCGATTGGGCGCGAGATCATGGCCGAAGTCGGATTTGATCGCTGTGTCGCCGCCTGTGCAGCCGCCAGTGACGTGCTGCGTCAACAAGGCTTGCCCGCCGCCGTGGTCGGATTCTGCATCGGCGGCACCGTTGCCCTGCTCTGCTGCACGCGCCTTGGCCTGCCTGCCGTGAGCTACTACGGTGGACGCAGCATGGCCTTCCGATACGAGCGCCCGCAGGCGCCGCTGTTGATGCATTTTGGTCGCCACGATCCATTGATTCCCGCCGAACACGTGGAAGCACAGCGGCGGGCATTTCCTACGGCACAGATCGAAATCCACGACGCGGGACATGGCTTCAACTGCGAACAACGCGCGGACTACAACGCCGAAGCCGCCGATGCCGCATTTGCGCAAACCCTGCAGTTTCTTCGCTGCGAACTGGGCAAAGGCGCCAACTAGCCATGGATGAATTTAGCCTGCATCCCCGTCTGGCCGCCGACAGTCACCTGCTGCTTGATCTGCCGCTGTGCCAGTTACGACGCATGCGCGATGCGCGCTGGCTTTGGCTGCTGTTGGTGCCAAGGCTGCCTGAACGACGTGAACTGACTGACCTGGATGTCCCGCAACAGGCGCAACTGATGCGCGAAATCGACCTCAGCTCCCGCTTGCTGCTGCAGGTTGCCAAGCCCACCAAGCTCAATACCGCAGCGCTCGGCAATATCGTCGAGCAACTGCATGTCCATGTCGTCGCACGCCATGTCGGTGACGCCGCATGGCCCGGGCCAATCTGGGGCGTGGGACAGGCCGAAAGCCGCGACGACACGTTCTGGGTGGACGAGCGCCAGCAGTTGCTTGCGGCGCTGACAAGCCTTGCCAAGCCCGGCGAACTGGCGATATCCGCCCCATGAATGCCGCCGTGCAACCGGGATTGATGCTGGAACCGCTGGGCGACAGCGCGGTGCTGGCCGTACTTGGCGACCGCATTCATCCCGACCTCAACACGGCAGCGCTCGCGCTGGCAGACGAACTGGATCGCCAACGACTCAAAGGCGTGATCGACATCGTGCCCGCCTACGCGTCGGTCGCCGTCCACTATCTACCCTTGCGCATGGACTCGCCCGCCGACCAGAGCCGCCGCAAAGTCGAAAGCTGGATCAGGCAAACCTGGTCGCACCTGCATTGGGAAGCGCATCGCCAACCTCAACCCGGCGCTGAGGACATCTGGAATCAGAGCATCCTTCCGGTGCCGGTTTGCTACGGCGGCGACTTCGGCCCGGACATCGACCACGTGGCCGCTCACTGCGGGATGTCGGTGGATGAAGTCATCGCACGCCATAGCGCGCCGATCTACCGTGTGGCCATGCTTGGCTTCCAGCCAGGCTTTCCCTATCTGCTGGGGCTCGACCCGCGATTGGAAACGCCACGTCTGGCCTCACCGCGCACCCGTGTGGCGGCGGGCGCAGTGGGCATTGGCGGCGCGCAGACAGGCATCTATCCCTTGCCCAGCCCCGGCGGCTGGCAATTGATCGGATGGTCGCCGCTGCGCTTGTTTGATCCACAGCGCCATCCCGCCACCCTGCTGCGGGCCGGATCCCGGCTACGCTTCGTGCCAACCGCCGCCGAGGACATTGACGCCTCGCCACAGGCCACGCGATGAGTCTGGAAGTACTCAAGCCTGGCCTGTTGACCAGCGTGCAGGATCTCGGACGCGCGAATCACCGCGCGCTTGGTGTACCTGTTGGCGGCGCCGTCGATACCTTCAGCCTGCAAGTCGCCAATGCCCTGGTTGGCAATGAGCCACATGCCGCCGCGCTGGAAATTACCCTGCTCGGACCGCGCCTGCGTTTCACGCAAGATGCCGTCATCGCACTCTGTGGCGGGCGCTTTGAGGCCAATCTCGACGATCTGGCCTTGCCCATGTGGCGCGCGATGCGCGTGGCGGCGGGCAGCATCATCGACATCGGACACAGCCAACGCGGCGCACGGCTCTACCTGGCGATCGCAGGTGGTTTGAACTGCCCGGTGATTCTGGACAGCCGCGCCACCGCACTGGATGGCGGCTTCGGCGGATGGCAAGGACGCGCCCTGCGCGCCGGTGACAGCCTTCCACTAGCCGACTGTTTCAGCCTGGGCAGACATTGGCCACGCCAGAGCATTGGCCTGCGGCTTGCGCGCTGGTGGGCCAACCCCGCGCCAGCCCTGACGCTGGAACCCGTCGCCGACATCGGCCTGCTACCCGGCCACCATCTGCCTGAAGGCAACGAAACGCTCTTCAGTACCGAGTTCCAGGTCGACTCACGATCCAACCGCATGGGCCTGCGGCTCGACGCCGAAACACCCCTCGCCGTCTCCAACCAGCCGACCCTGTCCGAGCCGGTCAGCATCGGCACCGTGCAACTGCCCCCCGAAGGCAAACCGATCATCCTGCTGGCCGATGCGCAAACCATCGGCGGCTACCCACGAATCGGCCACATCCCCAGCGCCGACCACCCGCGCCTCGCCCAACTCGCCCCCAGCGACCGCCTGCGCTTTGTCCCCAATACCGAAACCATTGCACTGCAACGACTGCAACAACTGGATCGCCACCTGCAACGCCTGCAGGACGCAGCGAGGGATGCTTTGAGGGATTGAGCATGGGCTCCACGCTGCTGTCGGGAGCCATCCTCTCAACATTTACTTTGGACGAAAATCGCGCCGCGAATCACCAACACCAAAGTCACTCCGAACCAAACCTTCTCGCCAGCTCGTCAAGCCGCATGTACCTTCGATCACGAATCAAGTGTGGCGACGCCCGTAAGATGGCAATAAGGCACTGACGCAGGTCCGGGGGCAGCCACGCCGGAGAATCACCCAAAATGGTGGACAGTAGTCGCAGCGCGTCTTCTGGAAAACGAGAGGACAGACCGGATTCCAGCAATCGGTGAATCACGTAATTGGGGTGCTGAATCACGCGCAGCCAATTTCCAACTGCTGCCATCGCTGACGGAAACTCGCCACCGGCAGCGATACACAGGCGAGCCAGAGACTCGGCAACAGCGTCCGATGCCTGATCTGTGGATTTCGGCCAGATTTTTTCCCAGAACACCAAGACCCGGTTTTTCCAGTAATCCTCACGCTGGGCGCCGGCACCCTCCAACGCCCGCACCAAGGTTTTAGCCGATTCGCGCAGGCCATCCGCAGGAAGCGCCCGTATGGCTGGGACAAGTTGCGTAGTCGTGAAGGTGTCGCCAGGATCGAGCGCAGCGAACGTAAGGAACGCCGCGAACTGCTCGTTGTGCTTTCCCAACTGATTGTAGTGATGGACCGTATCGAGAAAGACAGATTTGATCGCCTCCATCAATGGGCGATACAGCCGTGGCGACCAAAGGAACCCTTCCCACGCTGCCTGGGCTTCAACTTCGGAACGACTCCAGTCGAGCAGAGGCAACAGGTGTTGTTCCGTCCAAGCCTTGTCCACCCGGAACAACGACAGGGCATGGGCTGCGAGCAGCAATCTACCGTGCCTGAATTTGGCAATCTGAGTTTCGCAAATGTCGGTGAAGATGGGCTTTATCGCCTTTGGCAGCCCTTGCCCATCGTCCGGGTTCTGTCGATACCACCAATCCAGCAACGCCTGCGTGATATGGCCGACAGGATGATTGATAGCCCGGAACACGGGATCATCAGTGTCCTCATCATTCTCGTATTCCAACTTCAAGATGCGCTGGGCGAGCGTCAGGAAGTGGTCTTCGTGACCCTCAAAGGATTTCCCTACGGCTTGCAGCCACCGACCGATGCCGTGAGACAAAGCTTGAAACAACTCATCCGGCGCACCGACGACAACCGGAGCCATGAAGCGCCACGAGCGGTCGCGCAGCTTTTCTTCTCCCCACGCCTGCAAGGCATCACGCCAGCGTTCGATCGGCCAGTTGTTCTGCTGTGCGAGCTTATACAGGGCGTAGGCAGTTGCCTGAAACATTTCTGAGCATAGCTTGCGCCAGTCATCTTGCTGCGAGTCTTTCAGTATGGGATGCGCCCGCAAATAATCGAGTACGCCACACCTCGTGCGTGGGATAGGAGTGAATGGCCACCACGGGTTGCGATCCCCGACCCAACCTCCGTCCATCCAGACTGGGAACTCGTCGCTCTCATCCGCCGCCAGTTGCCACGGATTCTGTGCAGAGAGCGCATCAAGCCGAGACCTTCCTTCTGCACTGAGGGCGGCACCTGCCTGAGCCGCTTTCGCGAGCCGCAGCCACACACCGTGATCCACGATGTCGTTCCAAACATCAGGCTCAATGTCGGCGCGGTACAAATCGCGGGGCGGTCCGGCAAGAATGGCCTGTTCCAATTCAGCCAGCAGCGATGCGTCCAGTTGCGGTGCCATAGAAACCAACAGACGCATGGTTTCGCGTCTGGTTTCTTCCGACCATAGCCATCGCCGCCCATCTGCCAGAAGCCAATCGAGCGTCTGCCCAAGCGGAACCACGCGACCCCGACCTGCGGCAAAAAATGCCAAGCGTCGAAACACTGGGTACGGCCCGTGCGCCCACAGATCGGCCACGATTCGTGCTCGTCCCGGCAGTATCTCAGCAGTCGCCAGCCAGGCATCGCGGGTCAGCTCAATCAGCGCTGTCCAGTCGCGGAAGTCCTTGTTCTGCGAATGATCGGAAATCGAGGGTTGGTGAACGTATGAGCCATCGCTCTGGCTGTTCACGCCGCCGAGTTCACACATTAGATCAAGAGCGTCGCGCAGCAAGGCGCTGAAATCATCCAGCAATTCCGGTAGTGCTGCCGTCCACTGTTCGTTCTTGGGCAGGTCGCGCAGACCGGAATGGACATGATCCGAAGCCAGCACGACCTCCCATTCGACGATGTTCTTGATGCAATCCTGCGGCCCTTCGCCGACTCCCTGGCCGGACCAACGAAACGGCTCGCGCAATGACAGGCAAGGCTTCAAGGCTTTCCGCAGGGCGAGGCGCACACTGGCTGTCAGCCCATCGCGATTGAATTGATTGCGCCAACCATAGATGCTCAGGTCGCGTCGCCCGGACCTCACATGCCCGTTGAGCAGTAAACGCCAGAGCGTGCGCATTGCCGGGCGTGGAATGGCGTTGGGCGCATTCGCCCGTATGCGGGCTAATTCAGTCGTGTTGCCACTGCTGGCGAGTTTGTCCAGATCGTCAATACGACGTTCAATCAACCGGACAAGTTGATCGTGAGGTTGGCCACCATGCTTGATCAGCCAGAGCAACAGTTTGGGATCATCGAGGTGGCGGACCAACCAGCAAGCAAGCTGGTGCATCACAGCATCCCATTGGCTGCGACGCTGCCCCGAATCGGCAATCGCCATCCACGGCGCGTGCGAATACGGTGTCGGCCTGCTGGTCAAGCTGTAGGTCAGCGTGTCGTCCACGGCGACCCTGGGCGATACGCCGAACCGCCCCAAGTCAGCATGACGGTAGATGTCTTGGCTCAGCGGCTCCAGCCAGTCCAGCGACGGCACAGGATCAAGTTCCGCAAACCGCTTGGCAGGCAAGCCGCCCGGATCGCTCAACGCCCAGAGCACCCGCCCAACAAAATCGTCCTGCTTCGTACTCGCCAATGGGCGGAAGCGTGCTGACTGGACGACGATCTGTTCTTTGCCGCGAACCCCGTCTTGATAGGTCTTCGCCCAAGCCTGCAAGGCTTTGTGCAGGTAGGAATGGTCATGACGCTTGGGTTCGCGGTAAAGAATTGGTGTGACGTTTTTTGCCCTCCACTCATTGGCACGCTCCACCTCCTTGCCTCTGGAATAACTGCCGAAGGCGAACATCTCCGGTGGCGATTCGCCCAGCAACCGGTCGGCAGCCAGTGCATCCATCATGTAGCGCAGGACAGGGTCGTTGATGCTGTAGCCAACGAAGCAAACGGTGAAGTTGCGGAACAGCTCGCTAACGAAGCGCGCGGCCCAGCGTTCGGTCAGGTAGGCGAGCCCGAAGTCGCCACTGGAAACCACCAACCGATCCAGATCACTCGCCGTTGGCGTATCCGGCAACAGGCCGTGCAAATACACCAAGCCGTCCCATCGGGTCTTAGGCACTGGGAGTAGCGGGGCCTTGAACCCCTGAAACGTCAGCGATCTCGCTGCCCTGACTTCCTCGAACAGGCGGTCGAAGTTGGTGGTGATCAGCCGGATATGGCCCTTGCGGTTCTGCGCCAGCGTCAGCAGTGCTTCGTGCGTGGCCGTTGCGTTCGGAGCCGTGAGATCCGGCGTTAGAATTTCCGCCATCTTGCGACGCACCCCCTCTCTGCCTCTTATGTCTGCTGCTTCCAGCAGACCAATGGCAGTGTCGAACTGCCCAGCCTTGATGGCGGACTGCTGCACGGGATTGGGAGTGACCGAAAGGGCTTCGTAGAGCCTGTCAACCAGACCGGAAAAGCTAGGCAGTCGGGCCGGGAAAGAAATTCCCGCCCCGCAGAAAAAAACCACACGGCCGTCCTCGTGTGCCTGCAGGAGAAGTTCTGGGATATCGGGGCCGTTACGAACAAACTGCATTTCTGGCCACGCAGAAAAGGAGGGAGCTCCGTGAGGATGATGCCATTGGTCGCAGCCGCCTAGGAACTCTCTACGCGCATCCACCGCCTGTCACTGCGGCAACGCTCGCTCACAAGCTATCGGCATCCGAACAAGTGCCGATTCCGATTTGGCTTCCGATGGGCAGTGACTGCGAAAAAACAAGCCCCGCAAAAACGGGGCTCTCGTTACACGTTTCTCAACCCTTTCAGATTGGTGCTTCCTAAAACGGTTGTGCACACAAAAAAGGAAGTACTGGCGGCAAGCAAAACGCCTCAAGCTATTGTTTTTAAATGTTTTTAACCCATTCAACGTGGTATTTTACCAACCTGTTCTTGTAAGAACCGGTGAGTAAGGCCCTTCAGAGGGTTCAATTCTACCTTTTGCTCACCCAATTTGATCCGAGCGCGAGGGCGCCGACCCGAGAGGTACCCCGATTTCTTCACGGTCTCGAACAGCGAAGGGAAGCGGCTCGTGGGCGGCCCGAGCGCAGGAGTCCACTCAAGAGATCGAATTCCGCGATCGTGAACTAACCTCGCTATAGCCTGAACCGCCCGAGGAGACTCCCCGCTGATTTTGTGTATGCTTGGTTCCATGATCGGACAATTGCCGTCTCAGATTCTCATATGCAGGACCAGCACTCTGCTGGTCCCTGCCGCCTAGCACGCTATCCAGTCAGCGCTGCCGGCAGGGTCTCCTCCTTCTACACGGAGACCCTCTTATGATGCTTTTCCTCGATACCGAATGGGCCGACTCGACGTCGGAGGGCTGCCAACTCGTCTCCCTCGGGCTGGTCGGCTATGACGAGCGCTTTAAGTGGTATGCCGAGCGCGATCCGCTGCCGCTATCGGCACCGGATTTCGTGCATCAGGTCGTGTATCCCTTGCTGGAGCGGGGCACCTACGCGATGGGCGATTGCCAGATCGCAGAGTCTTTGCAGGCCTTCATTTTCCGAGTGGTCAAGGAGACCGGGGCGTCCCCCACTGTGGCCTACGACTTCTGGAATGATCGCGCGTTGTTCGGCGCGGCGTGGCATGGCCCGTCCGGCGATCTCGCAACGATTCCTCCACCCGTGCAGTGGTTCGACCTGAACAGGCTGGATCCTCATTACACGAACGGGCTGGAGTGGTACTTCTACGAGCGCGCCGAGGAGCGAAAGCGCAGGCACCACGCCTTGGTTGATGCACACGCCGCCAGAGCGGGCTACCTTCACGCGATTCGTCGCCTAGCAAAGGAGGGCATCTGATGCCATTGCTCCGCGAGGTGGTCCAGCGCACCAATGCGGCCGTGGATACCGACCCCACGCTGGTGCGCCAGCAGAGCGTTATCGACGTCGACAAGCGCGACTTACGCCATCCCTATCCCTTACGCGAACGAATACAGGGCCCGTGAGCCTCACGGCAATCACGCCCCTGTAGCTGATGTTGGTCCAAGCGCCGGCCTTATACCCCGGTTCAGCGCCCGCCAGATAAGCGGGTGTACGTCGGTTCGATTCCGACCAGGGGCACCACCATGGAGAAGCACATGACGCAGCGCAGGCAATCCGATCTGCACCAAACCCCACACACCGGTCGACTGAATATCGGCGGGCATCCGAACTGCCCGGTAACCTGCACTGCATCAAGAAGAATGAGGGGCATTGGACGTTCGACCGAAAACAAAATGACCAGGAGAACCACGCATGACGACCTACAGCGACTGGCGAACCCTACGTTTCATTGACTGCCCCTCATGTGGCGCTCAGGACACCCACACGCGGGACGCACCGGGCGGACTCGAAGTGGACTGCCCCCAATGCGGTGTCCGATCTACCCTTGCCTGGACTCCTGAACTGAGTGACCGATTCGAGCGCGCAAAAATGATCGCTCGGGCGAGACCAGCACCCTGAGGGAATGCCAGCACTGAAAGCCGCCCGGAATATCGGGGCTCGGCGCAAGTGGCAGGCCGCAGACTGAATGATCCTGTCAAAGGAGAGCGTATGAAAGAGGAACTCGATGCACTTCTGTGTAGCCGCTACCCACTGATCTTCGCGGAGCGAAACCTGCCGATGAAGGAAACCGCGATGTGCTGGGGGTTCGCGTGCGGGGACGGCTGGTTTGACCTGATCGACACGCTCTGCGAGCGGCTACAGTTCTGGACGGATCACAACAAGGCACCCCAAATAGTTGCCGTCCAAGTGAAGGAAAAATGGGGCGAACTGCGCTTTTACCCAAGAGGCCTTCCCAACGAAGCGCAGTGGGGCATGATCTGGATGGCACAAGCGATGTCTGCGCGCATTTGCGAGGAGTGCGGTCGACCCGGCCAAGCACTGGTGAATGGTCATTTTTACCTGACTCGGTGCGCTGAACATGCGCCGGAAGGTGCAATCACGGCCGCGCAATATCTCGACGAACGGTACCCACTGGACAGTTGACAGACTCCGCCCCATCCCCCAACCCGCCGAGGCCGATGAACACCGAGCTCGATCATCAGCAAGACCCATCTGGCCACCGCACTATGATCCAGGCTGCAGTTGATGGCGCTCCTATGAATCGAATTGACCACGCCACAGAAGAAGCCGTACGGCGCTTTCTCGCCTTGCTGGGCGGTCGCTACAGCGTGGCGGGCGCCATCGTCTATGGCAGTCGCGCTCGTGGCACGCACCGCCCTGACAGCGAAGCCGATGTGGCTGTGCTCATGAACGGCGAGCATCGACGTGTGTTGACGACAACCTTGGCCGATGCCGCATGACGTGCAGCTCGACACCGGCATCAACATCTCGCCCCTGCCGGTTTGGCTCGATGAATGGGAGCATCCGGAGACGTATGCAAATTCGGCGCTCCTGCTCAACATCGCCAAAGACGGTTTTACAGGGCCACCTATCGCAGCAGCGTCTGTTCCAGATCCTCACCGCTAAACAGCTGATCTTGCTGACTTTATCCTGCGAATCGGTGCATCTCGCTTTTCGCTGGATAAACGTTCACAGTCGTCTCGTGCTGCGCCGGCAACTTTCACCCTTGCTGATCTGCTGGATAGATCTAAGCTCGCCGGACGATCAACAAGGTCGCACTCAGCTTACTGCGCCTCAAGCCAGTTCAAAGCTTGCGGCTAGACGGATGGCCCCAAATGATTTCCGTCTAGGCTTTGTTGCCGCTCCCAAATACTCCTATTCGTCAGGATTTGTCCGCCATGCAGCCCCTCGCCAAACAAGTGCTAGAACACGCTGCCGGATTGCCGGAAGGCACTCCCTTGGTAGCCAAGGAACTGCTGCACCTGGGAAAACGGGCGGCGATGGATCAAGCACTGTCCCGGCTCGTGCGGCGCGGCGCTCTGATGCGCGCTGGCCGCGGCATCTATGTCCAGCCAGTGGCAAGCCGCTTCGGGCCGCGCGCTCCTTCGACCTCCAAATTGGTCGAAGGGGTAGCTCGCCATCGCGGAGAAACCATCGTGTCGCATGGCGCGGCGG
Source organism: Lysobacterales bacterium (assembly GCA_016718605.1). Classification (GTDB taxonomy): domain Bacteria; phylum Pseudomonadota; class Gammaproteobacteria; order Xanthomonadales; family Xanthomonadaceae; genus Aquimonas. The sequence goes on from JADKCY010000003.1 coordinate 42,146, forward strand.
CCGCGAACGTACTGGGCCTCACCACTCAAGTTCCGGTGCGAGCGATCTTTCTGTGCTCCGGCCCCAACCGCCGTTTGACGCTGGGTGCCCAGACCGTCGAACTCAGGCACGCACCGAAGTGGCAGCTGATTCTTCCTGGCCGCGCTGCCGGCGATGTCGTGCGAGCGCTGGCATGGCTGGGGCCAGAGAAAGCAGGTGACGCGTTGGGAACGCTACGCGCCAAACTGTCGCCGACAGAGATGCAGGAACTCGCATCGGCACGTGCACGCCTACCCGCATGGTTGGCGCAGGCAGTGGGCGCGCTGGTGTCGCAGGATTGAATGCTTCGAACTAAAGGCGGGGGGACGTCGTCCTGCAAACTTGTAAAGACAAACGGCGTCAGCTAGATTAAATTTGTCTTACAAGCAGGCTGGAGTGCAACGTTGATGACTCAGGGACGGTCAAAAGTATTCAACTTCCGCATGACTAAGGAAGAACTAGCCCAGTTGCATGAAGTTGCGGCGGCAAACGGGTTCCGCAGCGCGAGCGCATTCATCAGATCTCTAGTCGGGAACGCCATGCCGCCGCTTTCGGGCTCAACTAGGTCATCCGGCGGCGAACCAGGTACAGCGCTGAACGCCCCAGAGGTCTTCTGGCAGAACTCCCTTGGCAAAATGTACCTAGGCGATAGCTTGGGTCTACTCCATCGGACGCTTAAGCCAAGATCTATAGATCTTATTGTCACTTCGCCCCCCTTTGGCCTTGTGAGAAAGAAGGCTTACGGGAATGTTCCTTCGTCCGAATACCTTGATTGGTTTCGACCCTTCGCGTCCGGCTTAAAACGAGTCCTGAAGGATACAGGCAGCTTGGTGATTGATATTGGCCCTGCGTGGAATCCAGGCGTTCCGACGAAGAGCACCTATCAGTTCACGTTGCTTTGTATGCTATGTGAGGAATTCGGTTTCCATCTCGCTCAAGATTTCTATTGGTGGAACCCATCCCGAATGCCAGCGCCGGCTGAGTGGGTAAACATCCGGCGACTACGTGTTAAGGACTCTGTAAATCCCGTTTGGTGGCTTTCGCCGACCCCGTGGCCGAAAGCTTCTAATCGTCGGGTCTTGACAAGCTACGGCGAAAGACAGAAGAGGCTATTCTCAAGCGGCTACAACTCTGGACAACGTCCATCCGGGCACATAGTTTCTGAAGAATGGGGGCGAGACAATGGCGGGGCCATTGCACCAAATCTGATTGCGGCACCCAACACCTCTTCAAACGACCCTTATCACGCCTATTGCAGGTCGAATGGTCTTGAGCCCCATCCTGCAAGATTTCCATCGGCCATTCCGGAGTTTTTCATCCGAATGCTCACGGACATTGGCGACACGGTTCTTGACCCGTTCGGTGGATCCTGCGTCACTGGCTCTGTCGCGGACTCACTCCGACGGAAATGGATATGCTGTGACCTCAGCGAGAACTATCTACGCGGAGCAATCGGTCGATTTCCCACCGACCGGGTCAATGGACCCAACCGCATGGCTCAGACCGAGTACAAGGTCCCGGCAACCTCATGGAGCGACCCGTCTAACGAGGAGGCGCTTGCTGTGTGTGGCGGGCAGACGCTGGGCTCACGGAAGCCATACAGCCAATCAGACCGCTAACAACGACAGAACACACAAGCCCGACGATCAGCCGGACTCTGAATCTTCCTCCGCAATATCATCCAAAACCCATAACCGCTTGCCGGCATCGAACTTCGCACCAATGGCTTTAATCGCTGCTCGAGCCTGATCAGCACTCACGGGCCTATCAAGCTCCTGGGCGACCCTCGAGGTCACCTCTTCGATGGGAGCTCCAGATATTAGGAGATGTCTCACCGAGAGGGCAGCTTCATATACGCTCTTTCTGTTAGTGGAATTCCAACCACTCAGGCAGACAAAATCGCCAACCTTCGTAGAAAAGCGTTCATCAATCTGACAATGCCCATAGACTTGCCACGCGAAATCGTCTGGCTTGTCGACCAGCGCAAGAACAGCCGTTATCTCTGACACATGAACGGCTCGTTGGCTACGATGAAGATGTTCCTCCAAGTTCTCCAGAAACGACCGCATATCATGATGAGAGATAGACACATCGCGATCGCCCAGTCCGTATTGGTCACGACTCACCTTGACTAATCGCCCACGGGGATGAATCTGAAATATCTCCCCCATGCCCCTGATCGTCTTCAGCTCGGTAAAGATCTCTATAGGCGTCATGGGCCGCCTCGCCTCCTCAAGAACTGCAACTACGGCATTCATCACATCTAGACGCGCATGCTCCTTGCGTCGCGAGCCATCATTGATGACCCATATCTGTCTGCCCATATACTTCAGCGAAGAGTGAACCTGTAGCAAAGCGCTCAACTGGTAGGAAGAAATTCTATCGGCCAACCCCGGAATCTGCTCGATCTCAGAGAGCAGTTCGCTTGAATGCCACTGCCGCCCATCTGGGCCTTCCTCGATAATATCCTGACACTCATGAGCAATAACCTGGGCTTCAGAGTTTGACACGGGAATATGCTTTCTGAGCCCATAGACACCTCGACCAAGCAGCAATCCCACGTCAGCTAAAGCGCTGTGAACGCGGCGAATATCGGCGTCAGCCAGCGCCATCTGGCATCTCTGATGCACGTCCCGGTAGTGGAGTGGTTCTTCGGTCTCCTCCAGGACACGAATGGTATATGCCTCTACCGATCTGCCAACCGCAACCAACCTTGGCTCTCTCTCGCCAGGAAGGTTTCCAAATACCGCATGCTCAGAGACCCTCTGCCACAACTCATCTTTCAATTCGACGCAATTTGGGCCAAGAAGAGTCTCCACTGCTCTTTGCAGATCGGATCTGACCGGTGTTCTTGCGACTGATCGCTTCACAAGGTCACGCGCAAGCCTAACAACGTCATCCCATTCCTCAGAAGCCAATCTAGACGCAACCTGCCTTCCGTGCATCTTGATCAACCGGAACTCGCAGTCACCGAGACCTTGGATGAGGAATGTTAACCACCTCTCCGCATTCTTAAGGCCGTCAAAGTAGCTGCTCTCCGCGGGAACGCCACTTAGGAAAACTGGCCCCGTCCGACTCTCCCTAATCTCATCCAGCGCTTCGTTAATTCGCTTTGCGACAGTCTGATCTATCGCACGGAACTTTTGAAAAGCTCTTGCTTCGATTTGCCTAATTCGCTCACGGGTTACGTTGAACCTTTCCCCAAGTGCCTCCAGAGTTTCCTGAGCGACGCCGCCCCCCGCTCGGGCGCGTATTACCTCTGCGGACCTGACATCCAACGACGCGAGCCACTCAGCAATTGTTTTCTGCAGCGGCACGACAGTGGCAGGGTGCCTAGCCAGTTCGCCATCGGCTACCAGACGAAAGCCCTCATGCCTCCCAACATCGCCTATCAAACCCTCAGCCCCCCCCCCATCCACTCCCGCGACTTCATTGAGACTAACCAAAGAGCCATTGGACACATCACATGGTTCTTTCGAGAAGTGAAATATAGTCGCCTGCTCTATTGCCTGCACAAGCTCGGCCAGACATTTCGCCCCGAAGCCATCAATCCTTAGTAGGGTATCTGGCTTTATCCCAAGGAGCTGCTCCACCTTCACAATTCCCGCCGACGCGAGCCGATGATGAGCGCGTTTCGAGAGCTCCAACCATTCAACATTCTGCTCAAGAATGGCCTTCGGTGCTCGAGAGAGCGCCGCCAGATAATCCCTCCCAACAATCTTTGCCATCAAGACTTTCTCGCCGAGACCCTAAATCAAACTTTTTGAACCAACAGACTTTCGATCGACCCATACTCGTCATAAAGGTGTCGATTCATCTCAGAAATCCCCCAATCCGCCAACCTCTCAGCGATCCTATACGCAGGCTCATCAGAAGATGGCCTAAGAGTGTCAATCGCCAGCTTAAGCAACTGATCTGGATCCAGGGTCGAAGTTGAAAAGATATTTTTACGTGCCCCTTGAGGGCGTTCGATATCAGCTTCTCTTGCTAGCGCAAGGGCCACTGCAAATCTATACCCATCGCGCATTTCGGAGAAGTGGCGGTCTCTGACCATTCTATCCAACAGATGATGTGCTAATTCCGACAGGCCTATCTGAGCAGGCTCTAGACGATGCTGACTCATGCTCCGGTCTCCCTAACAATCCTGGACTGGGATGATGAGACCCGCTGAATCGTATATACAGCCCCAATTCGTGAACTAATCGCGTCCATAGTTTGCCCTCGCTGGACCTCCCCCTCATGCACGAATAGCGCTACCTGCGAGGACGCCTCGGGGAGGTGGCCAAGCACCTTCGCGCGATGCTTTGGATCAAGTCGCCCGAATGGAGTATCCATTAGCACTGGCCCAGCACTTCGCCCTGTTCTGTTCAGCCCATCAATCAGAGACAGCGCTACAATTTGCTCCGCGCCCGCACTACGAAGTGCAACATCACGCCCTTTTTCATCAACGATGGTTAACCCGTAATTTTGGTTGATCCTAAGGGTTCTGTACGTTTGCTCTGTAGTAAGCGCAAGAAACGCCTCAGTAGCTCGCTTCTCAACTACCGCTCTAAGTTCATCACGCAACCGACCTATAGCTTCTGAGAACACTTGCTCCAAGTTGGATACAAGATTCAGAATTCGCGTGCTGCGCAGATCCTTTGCATCTTCGCTGTCACTGAGGGCTAGTCTTGCAGCATCGCGTCTGCGCCTATTCTCTTCCAGCCTCTTTTCAATATCCGCTATACTCGCTTCGGCTTCACGAATGGCGTGATGAATGGCCTCACTCTTCCTCCTCGCCTTGCCCGTCGCTTCGGAGTCAAATCCTTCTAGCTGACGACGGAGCTCATCGACCACATTCGTAGTGCTCGTCTCTTCGACCGCGAGTCGACGCATCTCTTTCGCTATCTGGGACAAGTCTTCCCTGACGCTTGGATACTCAAGTGCACCTAACTTGCGCTCCTTTCTTCGCAGATCCGAAAGCAAAGCACTTTTCTCCTCAAACTCGCGCTCAGCCGTCTCTATTTGCTCAAGACTAGCTCGAACAGAGTTCAGCACCTGATCACTGGCGTCCTGTTCGCATACATCGCAATGTCCGGATTTCAGCAACGCCTTTCTGAGAGAGGTCATTGCCTCGTTTCTTGAGGATGCCTGTAGCTGCCCCATCCCTTCGTCATACTGCCTAGAGATTCTTTGCCTAGCCCCCTCAAGCTTAGGTTTCAGCAGCTCCAACCACGCATTCTGCAAAGTGGCCATTCGACGGTCTTCCAGATCTGACCGCATCTGCTCCATCTGTTTTAGTGATTTCTGCAGACCATCAAGCTTCACCTTCTGGACGTACACTGATTCAGAACTTGAGATAAGCTCCTGCAGCTCCGAATACTCCTTGCGCATTTCTGAATGTATCTGACGCGCGGCGACCATGTCGCGATCAAGGACCTCATTTTCCTGGCCAAGATTTTGCAATGCTTCCGTAAATCGCCGAACGTTCTCGTGACTCTTCAGGTCAGCAGACGCTTGCCTTTCATATTTCTTCCGCAGTGAGGCCAGTTGCAATCGGCCATTTGAAAGTGCCGGCACACCCAAAACGTCCTCGATAGCTTCCTTGATTCGCTTGCCCTGCCCCCCATCTTCTGCCAACAAGGTCTCGTACTCCTGCAGAAGCTCGCCATCGAACAGGAAAAACCTGGATATTTGCTCCGGAACAATCCGAGCTATCTCGGAGTCCACCAGGTCGGCACGGATTACCTCACCATCTTTTCTTAGGTGAACCTCATGCTGGAAGTCCTCTGGGCGAACGGGCGTACCGACACCTCTCTTCTTGTCTGCTTTTCTAACCAACAGGTACGAGTAGCCGTCGTGCTCAAAGGAGATCTCGACGGAGATCAAAAAGTCTCCTTCGTGCGCCGCGTCCACATTGACGATCTTCTGCGTAGGTACAACATCCCCATAGCGATCAATAGCTTTTCCATAGAACACCCATCTAACCGCATTTAGGAGGCTTGTCTTGCCCCGCATGTTATCGCCGAAGATCAGGAGAACATTTCTTAACCCGTCGACAGGAAACTCAATCCGCTGGTCCGCCTTGAACGGCATGAAGTTGCGTATTCTGAGCTCAATAAGTCGCATTTTATGGCAACTCCACTAGGATACTTTTAGTTGATCGACTTCCATGATTATTCGCTGCTCCATCTTTTGGTTCGCGATGGAAGAATCCTTTTCAAACTGGTGGTTCCTTTGAATCTGATATAGATCCAGTATCAGAGATAACGGCACATCATCGCCCCGTCCTTCTACTAGATTCCGAAGAATACTCGCACCATGGTCATCAGGCTTCTTGATCATCGCTATTACCCTCTTCAATCGGATTGCTTTCACTGTTTAGCAAGTCTATGCCGCAACTGGATGCCATGTCGAGCACGACAAGTCGAGCTGCCTTATTCATGGCGTCCTGCGCGAACTCCAAGGCGCGAACAAACTCGGACTCCAGCGCTCTTAGTGGATCATCTTCGCCATCAACCGGGAGCACTAAGATATCGAACAAGACTGAGCTCGTCTTCCCAGGCGCAGATCTCAGGACGCGACCGCGCCTCTGAATGAACTGGCGTGGATTCTGAGACGATGCGACTAGTACTGCATGAGAAACGGACGGGATATCTATGCCCTCATCTAGACACCTGACGGCAAGCACTAATCCACCGCAGGAGCGGAACCATTCTAGAGTCTGATTTCTATCAGCCCTCATTCCGGCATAGTAGAGAGTGGGCTCCAACCCACATCTCCGAAGACTGGTTGCCAGGGCTTCCATGTGATCAACATCTTCACAATAGACCAGCCAGCTTGATCCACTGGCATAGTTCTTATATATAAGGTGCGAAACGGCCTCTATTTTCGCCGCCGCCTTTTTTGCAATCCTTGCTCGACGAAGCATCAGCTTCTTCAGCTCTTCCCTCTGCTCGCCGCCGACTACTGCCGACCCGCCGGCCTGCCTGCCAACGAGTCGACTGATTTTCTTGGTTAGATCTTTCCACTGATCCGACTCAGACTCAGTGAGCTTTACGGCAATTGGGTGATACTCGTATGGAACCAATCGCCCCGAGTTGATGGCATCCTTCAACGTAAATTCGGGCTGGAGAACACTCCCGAAGTAGGAAGTAATTCGCTGCGTTCCTTCTGGGTCTCCGAACCTCTCCGGCGTGGCACTGAGCCCCAATCTCTTCCCAGAGGGAATACTCATAGATCGCGAGTATTCCGCACTTCCAACCTGATGCACCTCATCTGCTACAAGAAGCAGATGTTCGCCACCATCAATCTTTGCGACAAATTCCTTCGAGGATGCTGAGGCCATTACCGCCACTGTTACGAGCGGGGAGCCGAAATCGTCAGGACCTGTATGCGCAGCTAATACACCAGGAGCCTTCCATCGAGTTTCTCCGCCTCCGGCAGCAAGAATTACCGCGTTCGGCAGTTCACTCTTTAGCTCTTGTATCCACTGCAACATCAGCAATTGGCTAGGAACCAGGACTAAGGCAGGCCTTCCGGCGTCAACATGTTCGGCGATCGCGCAGATCGCTGTGAAAGTCTTACCACTACCGGTTGCGTGCTTGAGGATTCCCCTGTAGCTCGCCCTCTTCCAAGATGCAATTGCTTCTGATTGATGCGGTAGCGGAGTTCGCTGTAACCGGCGCGCGCCTCGGTTTTCGCCTGACTCTTGATTCAGCAACGCCTCAAGACTGTCTTTTGCGAAAGCGATAAGCTTTTTTCTTGCAGCGTCAGGGAACGCCAAAACGTGAAGACCAGGAACATCTCCCGCCGCGAGTTGTTCCAAGTAGATTGAATGACGTTCGGTTCGTGCAAGATCTTGATCTGAGTGCCAAGAGCAGAACACCTCAATAGACTCAAAGTTCCCCCGGAGACTCCACGCCAAGCCGGTCTCATTTGCTGAGCCAATGAAAGAGACAATATTCCCGCTGGAATCCTGGAATCTACCCAACTTCTCGTGATAGATGCCATGGCCATTCAAGAGGCACGCAACTCTCACGTTCAGTACGCCGCTAGCCACCAAGGTCGCTAGAGTCCCCAATACTCCTTGATCGAGACTTGCTCTCAATAGATCATCCACGTCTTGGGTCAGGCGCCGCGAGATGACCTCCTCCCGATTCAGTACACCAGCCTCAATCGCTTTAGCATCCTCCTCCGTAAGCTCGGGAGAACAGATCAATACAGCCTTGCCACCTGATAGACCGAACTGAACAAAGGCAGGCCCCACCAAGCGCAGTATGCTGGATCTGAAATAGCCTGCCGCCCGAATGTATGACCTCGCGTTCAGCAAACTAGGAACGTAGAAGTCACTGACAGGGTCGCTGTCACTGGACCTATAGTCAGACTTGTATTGAACGTCGGTCAGCGGCATTGCGTTGGCTTTTCCATAAGTCCGTATTTAATCGAATCTTAGTTCCTACGCTATCAGGGCGCTCTGTCCAGTTGATGCTTCGGCTATGGAATTATCTGCCCCCAATCTTAAGGCCAGCGGCTACTTCGTAGAGTCCTAGTTGGCGAGCATATAGCTCGGGGTGGGTTTTGCGAATCGTCCGTCCCGGATCGTGGCTGCAAAAAGCGGCCGGGGTGAGATTGCCGATCGCGCTGTGCGGTCGGGTAGTCCCGGCGCCAGGTCGAGATCACCGTTCTGGCGTGCTCGAGCGACGTGAACCAGAGTGGATTGGTGCTGTCTACTTCAAGTATAGAATGTTCTGAAGCGCCCCGGGTTTCGTGGAGGCCGTTTGGTTTAAGTCATGCCTCCACCATGGAGACCTGACCGGCGAGTTGCCGATAGTAGTTTGCCTCAGCTTCGGCAGGTGGGACGTCGGATGCGGGAGTGAAGCTGGTGCTGCTGATTGGAATGGGTGACGATGGTAACGGGTGCAGACTTGTTCGCTGAAGCTTGAGCTATTGCGAGCATAGGGCTATGAGTCAGTATCAGTCCCAACGTGCATGTCCGCTATCGCATCGCTGGCCGCATGCGGCCGATACCGAAGGTGGCATCCAGTCACACATGGGTGACGCCGCTACAGTGGAAAATCGGCGATGACGCAGTAAACATCGCCGCGATGCTGGAAACATCGACCAGAAACGCGATGAAGCTGCTGAGGGGGACTGATGCCAATGGCTACGTTTATTCGCTTTCCGATGGACGCTTGCTTGGCGCTAGGGGCGAAGTGGTGCCCCAACAGAGACTTGTCGATCTTGCATGAAAGGCTACAGCGACACTCGCGGCTAATATCCAAGCTTTCGTTGGAAAACCCGATGCGGCAGTTGTTGGCGACGCTACAGTTGCGCGAGCGATTTCAGCCCAGTCTCTCATACGCCAAGTTCAAGGACGATCTTCACTACTGGCTGACGTTGCAGAGCGGCTGTCCTCTGCGGGCGTAGAGTCAGACAGGGGCGACAGGCACGGACAGAAATTGAATAGCGGCTCAGTGCCGCGAGTTGCGAGAACACGCGGTTCACTGCCGTCATCTCACGAACACGCGTGCGCGAGTGCCCTGCACCTTGCCTCGCTCAACGCCGGGCACCCTAGGACAACAATCCCAAGAGATTCGGAAGCCGCAACAGCCCTGCGAGCTGCATTGCGTCGTCCATGTCCAGTCCAAACTCTTGGAATTCGGTCAGCACTTCTTCAGTGGGCGCCGACTCTTCGTCATGCGCATGAAGCGTCCGTTGGATCCTCCGGTCCATCGCGATGAGACGCGTCATGAGTGCTGCGCGTTTCTCGATCGGAGACCCGGGCGCCGCGACAATGGTCAGCACGCGTCCGCGCAACAGTTCCTCCCGTGGTCCGCTCGGACCGGCTTTGATCGAAAGGCGGCTGACCGACACGCCTGGAGTGGTCGATGTTCTCACTTGCATGCACAAGCGCTCCTCAAGCAAGCGTGACGCTAGGACATCGTCCGGAGCAGATCGAAGCGTAATCGTCGGACTGCCCCAAGCATCCAGCCTGCTGCACATCACCTGTATGCCGGCGCTAACAAAGAATTGCTCGATCTCGGCGAGGACCTGGACTGGCTCGCGCTGGGAGGAAAAACCGAGCGGCTCCAGCAGTCCGATCGCCTGCCCCTGAGTGAGCCAGTCAATGCAACTGTTGTAGCCCGGCAGGTGAAGTTCGCACGTGTGCTCACGATTTCCCGTCGACACGACCGCAGCGACCACCTCGATGCATATCGCCTCGGCGGATTCGCGCCGGACGCCTTCGATCGCGATTGCTTCGTCCGGGAGGTTTACTTCAGCCCGCCTGGCCAGCAGGCCGTCATCGAGCGAATGCAGCGGTACGCTATCTGCATTCCTCAGCAACATGGCTGGAAGGCTTCGACGGTTGACCAGTTCGGCATGTCCAAGCCGCGGCAGCTGATACGCCGCCGCAGGAAGAGGTCGGCCGCTCAGTGCGCACAGCAGCATCCGACGGGTGGTTCGCATGGTCAGGCAGCCGCTTTTTAGCGTCATCCTGCCGAGGTCGGATTCACGCTGCCGGGATGGGCCCGCTGCTTCGATCAAGCCGCGGTGCAACAACTCTTCGAGTAGCGAGCCCGCTCGGTGTTCGCTCAGTCCCGTGAACAATGCAATGGAGTCGACAGACGACACGCCGTCCGCAATCAAGCCGAGGAGCATGAGTTCGAGCGAGCTCATCTGCTCGCGCGAGCGCTCGAGCAACACCACGTCGATGCAAAGGACCGGGAACAGCGCCTCTTGGTGGAAAATAACATTGCGACCCTGCGCGCTCCATTCGCGCGCGAGCCGCTGCGCCCAGAACGCTGCAGACTTGGATTTCTGCGGAGGGTGAGGATTAGTCGGCACCGAGAACCTCATCCAGTTTGCATGAAGGAATGACCTGGCCACTGCGCTGCATATGGTCCCGGAGCAGACACGCCGCCTGCTTGAAGTCGGTGTCCCGGGCACCTGCGCGGGAGCGGCGCGTAAGTGTCGACAGGTCGCCGACCATGACCAGTTGCCGCTTGGTGCGCGTCATTGCCACATTGAGACGTCGCCAGTCGGCGAGGAAACCAATTGAGCCTGCCGGGTTCGACCGGGTGAAGGCGAACAGGATCAGGTCCCGCTCCTGGCCCTGGTAGCTGTCGACCGAAGCGACCAGTTCGCCCGTGGGCGTTGTCAGTCCGGGCAGCCGTCCCCCGTGTCGATCACGCTCTATCCGTCGTTGTATTTCTTCCACATGCTTCTTGTAGGGCACAATGATCCCGATCTCGCCGGCGGCGGCCGTGTCGGGCGAATGGCGGCAGGCCAGACGAAGGAGCCGGGCGATGATCTCTGACTCGTACGGATTGCCGAGTACCTCGGCGCGGTCTGACGCGCGGGATGAGCGCTCGCATCGCGTCCCGGGCCTTGCATCGGAGGTGTCGACGAAAACCATCGGGCTGCTGAAGCAGTCAAGCAGCGGGCGCTTCGCGTGCATTCCGGCAGCTGCGAAATATTTCCCTTCGTAAAACGCCTGGGAAATATAGTTGCTGATGACCGCTGGGCAGCGAAACTGCGTGTCGAGCATCGATTTACGGGAGGGCGGAAGAAGGTCCCAGGCACTTTCAAACCAGCTCTTTCGCAGTAGCGACTGGTCAAGTTCGAACGGAAGTGTTTCAGCACGGAGGCTTACCTCGGTGACCAGCTCATCCTGGACTACCGGAGGCAGTTGTTTGTGGTCTCCGACCAGGATCGCTCGTGGCGCGCGCGCCAGAGGCACTGCAATGTTGTGCAACTGGATCTGTCCGGCTTCGTCGACGATCGTCATGTCGAAGCCCACTTCGCGGAACTGCCGGTTTGTGTTGATACCGATGCAGGTGGCGCCGACCACATCCACTAGGCTTATCAGCAATGGGTAAAGATCCTCCTGGCGCGCCTGGCCAAGCGTTTGGTGCCAGTTGCCGACGCGCCGACTGATCTTCTTCAGGACGTCTATCGCCGCGCAGTAATGGGCGCGCAGATTCCTGGCGCTCTTGTCCGCCTGGAAACGGGTGCGAGCTGCAGATCGACTGAGCATCCAGGCGCGGAACCGGTGCCACAGGGCAAGAAAGCCGTCACGCTGGCGTCGCGAGTCGGCTTCCGTTGACAGCGCACGGTATCGCGCCAGCAGTCGGCTGTGATCGAGATGGCCATCGGTGATCGGTCCGGCGCTGGGGCCCAGTGCCTCGACAGCAGGAGCGCCCGACCCCTGGATCAGTGCGGCAATGGACCTGCCTGCTTCCTCGAGCTGGACTGGACCATCCGGGGCGTCAGTTGAATCAAGTCCCTGCTGCAGACACCTCTCCAGTGCTGACAAGAGTTCGCGGCCGGTTTCGACGCCGCCCAGCAGCTGCTTCTGAAGTTCGACCGCGCGGTTGTCGATCAGAAGTTCAACAACGGAGCTCGATACGCGTGATTCATCACCCAGCCGGACGCAGGCGATTGCAGGATCGCGCTTAAGGCGCTCGAGAACGTTGTCCACTGCCTTGTTGTTCTGCGACGTGACGAGTACCCGACCACCGCTGCGCACGATCTTCTCGACCCAGGTCTGGATGACAGTCGTCTTGCCGGTTCCTGGCGGACCGAGCACGAGTTGCAAGTCGGGTGTACCGAGCCCCTTGCTAACCGCCTCGCGCTGCGATGGATTGAGCGTGGCGGCGGTGGCGATGTCATCCAGGCTGACTGCAGGAAACGGCTGCATCGGGTGGCATCCCGCCGCGACAGCGGTCAACCAAGGATTCATCGAGCGCTCGTCGCGCAGTGTGTCGAGCGTGCTGTTGCGTACCCGCTTGAGTACATCCATTGCAACGCGCAGGAGCGTTCCACTGTTCGGCAGGGCCAGCGCTCCCCGCTGGTCGGCAATCGAACCGATGAGGTCGGTGGCGCCGTCGCGATTGACAAGACGCTCGACGCCCACGATCAGGTCTTCGTTGTCGTCCAGCCGCACCGACAGCATCTGCAGCGGCGGTTGCTGGCGCGCCAGGCGCTGCCAGTCGTCTCCGACGAGAGAGAAACGAACCAGGGTCTTGAAGCGGGACCGGCTCGTCTCGGGCGTCACCGTGTGGTAGGTAAAGCCTGCCTCACTCTGTGCAGCCTGATGCTCCAGTTCGTGCTCGGCGTCGACGAACACTCTCAGTGTCTCGATCAGCTCGGCCTTGCTTTGATTCCCGTCGTCGACTGCGAGCGCCGTTGATGTGGCGGCGGGGTCTTCCATCGACGCTTTCAGCGCTTCTAGAAGCTCTTGGACCATGTCTTCCGGCCACTCGCTCTCGTCGCGCAATGTGTGGCGCAGATCTACCGGAGAATCAAGCATGAAGCCCTGGTGCCTGACCGGTTGGCCGCGAACGACGAACTGCTTTCGCTCGAAGGCGTTGACATGGCGAATGCTGTCGACCCACAGGACGTGCCGCGCACCATCCTGCGACAGCGAGGAGTGGCAACGCAGCAACAGGCGCCCGGTAAGCGCGCGCAGCGAATGGCTATTCTGCCCCGGCCTGTCGTCAACGATGAACAGGGCAGAACGACTGGATTCAAGCTCGCGCTTGAGCGTGTTCCAGTCCGGCGAGTTTCCATCCGGCCACAATGCGCGCTGGTCTTTCCGCTCGTTTCGGAACAGCGGGATCCTGCATTCGATTGACTGGGCCGGGGCGCCGAGGCTGTATTCGATCGAATCTGTCGCAGTGGACAAGCCCTTTCCAGCGATCACTTGCGTGTACTCGCTTCAACAAACCGCTGAAGTGCCCGCGCGTCGGCCGGCCTTTGCTCCGGAACCAGCGCCAGGCAGCGACCGATCAATGCGGCCACCGGCTCCGGAACGGCGGAGTGCAGGCGCGTACGTAGCAGATCGGTCACGTCGACGCTCCATTTGCGCATTGAGTCGTCGGGATAGAGTGTGAGGGGCTCGCCGAGCAACAGGAAACACAGCACCTGCCCGACTCCGAATACGTCCGTTTGCGGGCCCAGGTTGAGATTGCGCTGGCCGGTCTGCTCCGGTGCGGCATACCCCATAGTGCCTTCCTCAACCGGGCCGCGCTTCTGTACCGACAAGCCGAGATCGAGCACGGAAACACCCGCGCGCTGGTTGCGTGCATCCCTGGCCAGTACGTTCTGTGGCTTCAGGTCGCGATGAAGTGTCCGCGTCTGGTGAAGATACCCGACTGTCCTGCACAGTTCGGCGGCAAACCCAAGACGCAGAACCGCGTCCTCACGCGAGACGGCAGGCGTACCCTTGGTCACCGCGTCGAGGGGAACGCCATCCATCCAGTCCATCAGAACAAACGCCAGACGGTCCGCGAGCTGGATGCTGCGAACCCGGGGCAGGCGGTCGGGGTGCTGGATCTGGCGATTCAGGGCCACGACCTCCCGTCGAATGCTCTCGATGGACTGACCGTCGCCGATCAGAAACACCTTCAACGCGTATACTAGGCCGACATTCGAGTCGTGGACCTTGTATAGCGCTCGCCCGGATTGGTCTGATCGATACACACACTCGATCACGGTCAACACCGTGGGCTGGTCGAACTCGAACTGGGTGCCAGGAGGAAAGTCGATCATCATTTTGGCCATGCTGCGACACGTTCGACCAGCAGTTCGCCAATCGGTCGGCGCGCGGGATCGAGGGCGACCATGGCCTGGATGTCCGCAAGAATCACTGGATCGAGGCCCGCTTCCGCCGCAAACGCTGCCCAGTTCGCTGGTTTTGCCACGAACCGTATCTGTTCCATAGGCGAGCCAAAAGGCTGCCGGCCGAACAGTACGGTGCAGGCCAGTTTTCCGAAGCTGTACACGTCGTCGGCGGGCCCGAGTTTCGCGCCTGGCGTCAGTGCCTCGCGAGACAGGAATGCGGCGTCAAGGCGCAGCCGGGAGGCTGCGTCGACTGTCGCGCTGCTTCCGATCTGGCACAGGTCGAAGTTGATCAACATCGGCTGGTCCTGCTCGTCAATTCGGACATTGAATGGCCTGATGGCCCTGTGCACCACGCCCTCGGAAGCGAGCGCACACAGCACCCGGGCCAGGGCCAGCAGCATGTCGATGCGACGGTTCGTCGGTGGCGATTGCTGCAGCCACTGGTCAAGCGGCACCCCGCTCGGCCGGTCGACGAGCACATAGAGGTGCAAGCCCTCGACGAAGCGATCCCAGTAGCGTTGTATGCCGGGCTCGCGTGACAGGTCTTGCAGCGCGGTGACTTCGCGTCCGACGCGCGCCACCTCGTCGTCCAGCGATTCGGCCTTGCCCATTGAGCAGAGCAGGAAGCGCTTGGCCCATAACGCAGTCGACTTGCCTTCGATGCGGGCGGGGAAGACAGTCACGTGCTCGTTGGATTCTGCTTCCATCGGCACGCCATCGACCAGGAAGCGTCCGAACTGGCGGGCACCGCTCGGACTTCCTGTCGCAGCGGCTGGCTCGGAGCTTTTGCCGAGGCGATGGACAATCCTGTTGAGCGTTTCGCGATCGATCGGTGCCGTCGTCGAGTCCGCACGACGACCTCCCTCCGAGTTCCTGATCTGACCGACAATCTCTGCAGCGATGCTTGCCGGGGTGCCGATCATGACGTTGCCGACCGTCTGCGGAATCGCTGCCGACTGGCCCGACGGGTCGAGGCAGCGTAAATGGGCGCGGGGGTGCGTGAAGAGCAGGATTCCCTTGCGCAGGAAGGGCGGGACGTCCGCGCCGAGGTCAAGGCCTGCGAGCGTCTGCCTCAGTGCCTCTTCGATCTTGAATACGGGATTGGTATCGGTGCGAACGCCGCCTCCCTTGACGATCCGCATGCCGGTGTTGCGGTTTTGCGGCTCCAGGGTGACCTCGCCTGCAACATGCTTGAGTTCGAGCAGGTGTACGCCCCACGGAGATACGAGGATGCCATCCAGCAGGCGCGATCCGCGCTTCAGCGCGACGTGATGGCCTCCGATGATTCGGAACCCGCTGAAGTCCTTTCGCTTGAACAAGGCATCAGCCAGCAGGCGCAAACCGAGTCGCTCGTGTGGCTGCGACTCCTGAAAGCCGACGAACGGGTCGTACGGCCACTGCGGATCCCGCCAGGTCGCGGTGGATTCGATCGGGAAGACCAATGCCTGCCACGGGTGACCGGCACTTGCCTCAGTCAGTGATTGCTGCAGGAATGTGGCCGACTCCTGCTCCAGGGCAAGTGCCAGACGAGCAACCTGTCGCGGTTCGACGGAGCCCTGCAGCAGCAGAAAATAGGCACCTGGCGCGAGCGCGCGCTTGCCCTGGGTGTCAGCAATCACTTCCGTCTGGCGTCCGGATACTGAAACCAAGGTCGCCTCGCCCTTGGTGACCCAGTAGACGTGCTCACCGTCGCTGGCCAGCGCACAGACGGACTCGCAGTCACCTGCATCGGCCGTCGCATACTGCACCATGTCGAGCGTGTCGCTGACGTTGAGTGCATCGACTTCGCTGCGCATCTCGTCGAGGATGCCCACAAATGCCGCTCGATCGACGCCGTGCCTGAACCGGACCAGCGCAGCGACGCATCCGTCCTGGGAAATCCAGCATTGCAAGCGCTCGTCGGGGAATCGAGCCCGGTGCTCCTTGAAGAAAAGCGCCAATGTCACCCCTCCCTAGTTTCAAAGGAAATGGTTCGGTCATTCTCGCCGGGTACACCGAGTACAAGGCGCCCGAGCCCGACAAGAATCGTCCGTTCCCGTCGAAGCGTGATCGTCGGCTGTCCCGGAATCAGCAGCGTTGTTCCATTGGTGCTGGTGTCGACCAGCACGAAGTTGCCTGCTGAGCCGGTAATCACCGCATGCCGGCCGGAGACACGTTCGTCTGCCACCACGAGGTCGCAGTCCGGATCGCGCCCGATGGTGGCTCTGTCGCTGCTCTGTAGCATGACTTCGGTGCCGTCATGGCGGAGCAGCAAGCTCCGGCGTAGCAGTGGGCGACGGACATCTTCGGCGGCGGTGAGGCCCTCACTGGACCAGAGAATCTCTATGCATTCGACTGGAGCCTGCTTGCCGGCCAGCGCATGCCAACCGATGCTCCGGAACCCCGGCACTGTCGAGCGCATCGAGTTCAGCGTTGCGCGGTCAGTGGTGATACTGCCTCGACGCGCCAGGGAGGTCAGTCGGGCGGCGGTGTTGACGGTATCGCCGAACACGTCTCTTGCCCGATGCTCCATTGGACCCGAACATAGCCCCACCCTGAGCCCCATTGCGTCCGGATCGCCATTGGGCTGGGCGACGAACTCCTGCATCGCAATCGCAGCACGGATCGCGTGGTCGGTATGCGGAAACAGGAGCATGACTTCGTCGCCAATCGACTTGATCAGCCGGCCACGCTCGGCTACCGCTCGATCCACGAGGGCTTTCAGAATATTGTCCATGGCTTCCGCGGCAAGCGCATCACCTATGCGCTCGTACAGCGCCGTGCTGCCCGAGACATCGGCAAAGAGCATGCATTCCGCTGGCCGCGTCGGCTGCCCCGAAGTAGGGAGGGTTATCTTCACCGGCTGGATCTGGCTGGGTGGCACGTACTGAGGGACACGTTCATTTTAGGCCAGATACAGACCTCACTTCGACAATCCACGTTTGTCAGCCAAAATGAGATGATCGAGCCCGCGGCGTGCCTCAGTTGACCGGCAAGCGGATCGATGCGCACGCACATCTGAGCCCAAAACGGGAGTAAGAATGGGGCAAGGTTCACTTCGAGGCTTCAGTTCCTGGTCGCTTTCTGTCGAAAGCCATGCAGAGCCTGACCGCACATCATCGGTGGCGTCCAGCCATCAAGCTTTCCTGCTATAGCAGCGCCTCCATTTGCACAGCCCACAGCGCCGGCGGATCGACCGCCAACTCGAACAGTGTGATGTGCCCCGGCAACGTTTCGGCCAGGATCGCCGCCACGATGTCCGGCGCCAGGTTGGTCAGGTTGACCATGCGGCTGACGTAGCTGTCATCCACCTTTTCACCGCGCGCAATTTCCCTCAGCGACGACACCTCACCGCTCTCCAGCATGGCCAGCCACCGATGGCTCCTGTCCGACAGCGCGGGTAGCGAGGACGGCATGGACGGGTTGCGGATGAGTTCGATCTCCTACCGCATTGCCACCGGCCCGCACGCCGGGCGCAAGGTCGTCACGCTGCAAACGCTGCCCGGTGACGCAGGCTCGCTGGAGGGCGATGCCGGCAAGGTCGGCGGCTTCTCGCTGCATGCCGGCGTGGCCGCCGAGGCGCACGAGAGCCACAAGCTGGAAAAGCTGTGCCGCTACATCACGCGTCCGGCGATCAGCGAGAAGCGGTTGTCGATCTCGCCGCAGGGTAGGGTGCGCTATCAGCTCAAGACCCCGTGGCGGAACGGCACTACTCATGTCGAATGGGATGCGGTGGACTTCATCGCCAAGCTGGCGGCGCTGGTGCCGCCACCCCGCGCGCATCTCACCCGGTTTCACGGCATCTTTGCCCCGAACGCTGCCCTGCGCGCGCAGCTGACACCGTCGGGGCGAGGCAAGCGGCCTGCGCCCGATGCAGCGCCAGTTGACGTCAGCGCGAACGACGAGCCGGGCAGCCCCGAGCAGAAGCGCCGTGCGATGAACTGGGCGCAACGCCTCAAGCGGGTGTTTGGCATCGATATCAACACCTGCGGCCACTGCGGCGGCGCGGTGCGGCTACGCGCGCCGTATCGTGGGTTGGCGGGTCAGTCGTTCGATGCACACGCAATTCGTTCTGGATGCCTTGGAGCAGGCGCTCTATGCCAGACAAGCAGAGCGTGATGGCGAACTGATCCATCACTCCGACCGAGGCTCGCAATATGTGTCTGTTCGGTACAGCGAACGGCTGGCAGAGGCAGGGGATTGAGCCGTCGGTGGGTAGCAAAGGCGACAGTTACGACAACGCGCTGGCGGAGACGATCAATGGGCTATAAAGCCAGAAGTCATCCATCGTCGGTCCTGGCCAGCCTGTGAGGCAGTGGAGATGTCAACGCTGGAATGGGTGTCGTGGTTCAACCACCACCGACTACCTGAACCCATCGGATACATCCCACCTGCCGAAGCTGAGGCAAACTACTATCGGCAACTCGCCGGTCAGGTCTCCATGGTGGAGGCATGACTTAAACCAAACGGCCTCCACGAAACCCGGGGCGCTTCAGTTCCCTGTATCTGCTTCTACTTGTTTATGACCGTATTCTACTTGTGGTTGATTCGTTTTTGGGGGTCCTACCCCGATATCACGGACAGTTATGAGGAGGCCGATCGAGGCCATAAGGAGTGTTTATGTCGGGGTAGAACCCTCATGCTGGTTTATTGTTCTTCGACTTCTTCGACTGCGAACGTGGCCGGCCCGAACGGTTCACCTCAAGCAATGGCTTGTCCCACTCCAGAAGCTCCATTCGTACGTTGTTGGCATAGGCGTTGTACTGCCAGCGCCGAAACTGATCGAGAAGGAGTTTGTTGGTCTCCTCCAGCCGTTTGACCTGCGCCTCCAGATCCGCGACTCGCCGGGTTGCGGCCTCCAGCGTGTAGTCTCTTGGGAGTGCTTCTCTCGCCTCGCGAAGGTCTTTTTGTCGCTGCTGGAATCGCGCCTTGATGGCGGGGTACAGGTACATGGCGTGCTTCGAGATCGAAGCCACGCCAAGCACCTTGGCGACGCGCTCGCAGAACAGCGGCCAGGTCAGCTTGCCTTCCCATCGATCGAGCTCCCGCATGATCTTGGGCAGCGTCGATTTGGTGATGATCTGCTTGGGCATCGGACATCAGGCCAGCATCGACGGAATAACATTGGGATTGATGGCCTGAAGGCTTGGCACCTCCACCATCCCGAGCTCTATAAGGGCGCGACGCACCGGAGAAGGATCATGCCCCTCCGGAATTCTCAGGATCGAGCCATCTGGGTTCTGCGGATGCTCGAGCGCCATCCGCATCGCCCTGACATGCGCGAGCTTCCACTTGTGGTTGTCGACCCAGCGGTCGGCACCAAAGTCGCCGTCCTCGTGCGCCTTCTGCGCCCTATGTAGCAAGAGCTCGGTCTGCGCTTCGAGTAGGCAGATCCGCTCCAATGAAACGTGGTCGCCCTTGATGCAAACGTGCTCCTCGCACGTCATGCATTCGCGCTCCTTCTGGCAAGGCGCCATCGCGAAGTCATGGACGCACATGCCGTACAGCGTGGCCTTGGCAGTGCCCAATCGATCTACACCGAGTTCTTGGTAAGTCACAGGCTGACGGTGCTTGATGCGCTCAAGCAACGGGGCAGGCCGAATGGGGAGCAACTCTCGCGCCGCCTCCAGGCGTTCCTCAGGCGTGCGGTGGTCGTAGTGGCGATTGTCGGCAATCAGAGCGCGCCCTGCCCACTGCGCAAGGGTGTAGTCGTCCATGCCTGCCCGCTCAGACAGGGTACTGAGCCAATGACGAAACTGGTGAGAGGTAAGCTTGATCGGCGTGTCATCAGCATTCCTCAGACCAAAGCGCTCGAATAGCGAAATGGAGTCTCCAGCGCCAAGACGTTTGTTCACGTCATTGGCCTTTGGGATTCGCCACGATGCGGCTCTTGCAGCCCGCTGAGTATGGAACTCGTGGCTCCTGTGAAGGCAAAGCGCGTCCCATGTCTCGAGCGACTTCTTTTCGTCCAAGTACGGCCAATAGAACCCTCCAAACTCCTCGACGGGATCACGCACCTCGTCGTCCAGATGCGATACCTGGCTACGTGCGACTGCCCGCCTTGCCGCTTCGCGCGCTGGGGCTCCAATCTCGACAAGCCTTCGCACAGCCTCCTGAACGACCTCATGCATGGCGGGCACGACCCACTTCTTGGTTGCCCCCTTGCCCTTGGCCGCGCGCCATCGCAGGAACATCTGCGGCTGTCCGCGCTCATCGCTATCCCACTGAACACAGTCGATGGGAAGTTCTAAGACTTCTGAAATGCGACTGGGTGCGACCATCAGGAGGATGAATATCGACGAGTAGAAAAGACTTTCCGCGTCGTCAGCCAGCGCAAAGACATCGGCGACCGCCAGCATGACTTCATTCGAGGGAAGCTTTGCCTCACGGTGTGCCTGACCCGCCTCACTCAAGTCCTCAGTCAGGATGACCGGCTTCTTGAAGGGCGACCTCCAGACCGGAAGCGAAGGCACCAGATGCTGTTCACGCAAGAAGTCGAATATCGACTGTATCTGAAGCCCGGTCTTGTGATGCACATCCTCGCTCGAATATTGTTGGAGGCACTTCTGGGCGCACACGTCCATCACTGCCCCGGACAGCAGCCCGACCTCCGCGCGACCGCAGGCGGCCAGCAGGCCCGCCTCTACGCACCGCAGCGCCTGGAGCATCGTCATCAGACTCTTTACCGGCTTATGGCTGTAGCGATACCGGACGTACGCCTTGGCAAAGTGCTTGAATGGCTCGGCCATGGGGGTAAAGGAATAGCTATTTAATGGCGCTGTCTTGGTGGCGAAGACCACAACGGTTTCGTTGTGATGCCACTTGTCGCTTTCCCAGGCGCCGCCACTGGCAAAGGCTGTCAGGTCCTCCCTTGCCAGACGAATAAATTCTGCCAGGTTGGCGCTGGCATCGCGCTCGGCGCAAGGCACGAACTGGACGATCTCACCCATGGCAATCGGCCTCCAGTAGTCTCACCTGGATTCGTCGCGACTTGGCGTCCTTGCACATCGAAACACAGTGTTCGACAGCCAAGATCAACTGGTCATTGGCATTGACCACTACTTCCGGACAGCCGGCGGCCCGAACACGTTCCTTCTCACCATAGAGATCTGCCAAGACTTCTTCATGAGGCCCAAAGACCCAGGGCTGGAAGTGATAGCAGGTGTAGCAGGCGCGAAATCCGCTGGCGCAGAAGCCATAGTTTCCACAGGTCCCCACTGTGTGCTGCCGATCGTTCGGCACGCGACTGCGGGGATCGTCACCCCGGATCGCCTCGCGCTCGGAACGGACCAATCGGCCTAGGCAGGCCTGCGCAAGGGGAGCGAGCTGAGCGCCCACGAGTTCATTGATGGCCACCGCTTCTTGCGCAGTGTTATCGGTATAGACCTTCACGTTCTGGATGCCGGAGTGATCAAGCAACTCGGCAATGATGAAGACGCTGAAGCCTTCGCGCCGGAGCTTTGTCCCGCGCGTGTGCCGGAATCGGGTTGCCGACAGGCGAATGAACTCGCCGGTGCGCTCTGAACGTGCTGTAGAGGCTTTCGCACAACGCTGCAGGGCCTGCCTAAGCTGTGCCGTTGTCGCGTGCAGCAGGTCCGGGGCGCGCCCGGCCAGGTAATCCTGAAGCTCATCGACACGGCGGATGTCTTTGAGTCTGGTCCGGTTGATGAATATTGGCACCTCGTCCGCCAATTCCGGAGCGAGTGCCATTCCGATGGCTTCTGAGACTGCGGCAACGGACTGTTGGTGCTGGGCCCTCAGGATCAGAAAGAGGTCCTCCAGGATGGCCAAAGACCGAAAGGCCCTGCGAAATCTCACACCTCGCTGCTTGGCTCGCGGGATATTCAACCTGTAGAGAGACGCTTCCTTCCCTGCCACTTGAACCACATCCCGTCCCCTGAGCGCTGCGATCTGAACGGTGCGTCGCGCCGTCACCACCAGAGTAAGGAGGTAGGCGTAGTCCTCGAACGCAATGTCCTTCCGGCCCACCGCCACATTTGCCCAATCTAGCAAGGCCGCAACCTCGAGGTCGGTCAAGGGACCCGTCTCGGGGCATCCGCCGGCAACGGCGGCACCCTTCTCGTTGCCTTGGATTCGCCAGCCTTGGAGCAGGTCCGCGACCTCCTTGGACACCCCTTCAAATCCATAGTCATGCCAAGCGAGGAGGAAGCCCTTGAGGCCACCGAGTTGCCACTGCTCGTCGGCGCCCAAGCTGGCGCGCCAGTTGATGAGATTGGCCGAGGTCACTCGCAAAGCCCCGGTGTCCCTCAGGAATCGCTTGAAGCGCGTGACCATATTTTCTGTGTGACGCGCCGACGCTTCTTCAGCGTATCGCCGCAATGTGGCGCGGAACCCTGTCTCGGTATCGGCCTCTACCGCCGTAGGGAGCACCAGCGAGATCTGCACGTCCTTGTTCAGGCGCCAATAGTCAGAAGATGCGTCAAACTCGTAACCGTCCTTGGACACCGTCGGCGCAGACATCCTCTTGCGAGCATCAGGCTGCGAACGCTTAACGCGACTCATCGCTGTCCTCCTTATACGTCCTTACCTCGCTTGAGCCCTGCCTGCACTAGGCGCACAGCCTTGTCACTGGCTTCGCGGACGTGACGCCTGTTGTAAACCGCGCCCGAAGCCTTGCTCCGATGGCCATTCACGAAGGCACGCATATCCAGCTCTCGCGCCTCGCTGATCGGCGGCAACGGAGCCCCCTCCGTCTCTGCCCGTGCCTTGGCATTGTGCTCATCAATGCTGATGGAGATCTCGTAGTTGAAGTGGTGCCGGAAAGCATGGGTGTGGATCGCCTCAAAGGCAGCATCCACCCCTCGCATCCGCTCGAACATCTGATTGAGCGCGGAGATCGAAAGCGGCCTTCCCCAGTCCTTGCCCTTGTGATGGGACGCGAAGAGATAAGGGTGCCGCCTGGCCGGGCCAATCTTGGCCCGCACCTGAAAGATGTATCGCTCAATCTGGTTTTTCAGCGACTCTGGCAGTGCCAGTGGCCGCTCTTTGGTCTTGGCTACTGGCTGGTGGCGCCGCGAATCATGCGGGTCGTCCTGGTTCCGCCGAACCCAGACATGCGGCTCGTGCCCCAGATCGAACTGATCAATGCGAAGGCTGAGCAACTCCCCTCGCCGCATACCGGTCAGACGAGCCAGACCGAAGAGGATGGCATTGCGAAGCTGGACGCCGGGATCCCGGAACGGATTGCGCGGATCACCTTCCGCACTTACCGCCATAAAGCGGTCAACCAACTCCGTCGGTGGCGATCGGAGGTCTTGGTTCTCATCAGGTTGCTTGGCCAGTCCTTTCGGTCGGTGCTTGCGAATGGTCTTTGCCATCCGCTCGATTTCCTGCGCGACCTTGCGTGAGTTCTGGTGCTGCGTGACGACGGACGCCGTGAATTCGAGGTAGTCCGCGAATGTGCTGAGGCGATTGAAATGCTGCTGTCCGCCAATCGTGGGCTGAGTCTGCTTCCTTGCGACCTTGGCCTCGATGAAGTCAATGACACCATCCCGCTGGTGAGATGACGCGTCTCCATCGGGCTGCCAATGCCGCATGTCGAGCTTGGCGAAGTCGCGTAGCGAGTCCACATCCGCGACGGTGAGGAAGCGACTGCTGCGAAACTCGTCGATCAAGTCCCGCCCGTGTTTCTGTTCCCAACGCATGAGCACGACGAGATCAGACAGCTTGTTGCGGATCGTGTTGACGGCAGCTCCGGCATTCCGGAGCTGGCTCGTGGCGAACAGCGTCGGATAGAAGAGCGGCACGCCCTGCTCATCGTGGAGCATCGGAACTCGCTCACCCTCGCCAAGCACATGAACTGACAGCGTAGGCATAGCTTTACTCACCGATTCAAGCATGTGTACGACTATACAGTTCTTTTTCGACTACGCAAGAGACTCAGAAAAACAGAAAAGGCCCTGTAAAAACAGGGCCTCTCTGATGTTTACTCAACACTCTTAAAGATGTGTTGTCTAGAACGGAATATCGTCCTCAGGAAAATCCGCCATGCGGGAATCGGGCATTGGGGCGGAGGGGCTGTTGTCGCGGGGGGGCATGCCGCTGCTCTGGCGGGGCGGGGCGCTGCGGGAGTAGCCGCCGCGGTCTGCACCGCGGTCGCCGCCGGTGTCTGCGCGTTCGCTGCGCTCGCCTTGTGGGCGGCCGCCGAGCATCTGCATTTCGTTGCCGATGATGTCGGTGCTGTAGCGCTCGACGCCATCGCGATCCGTGTACTTATCAGTCCGCAGGCTGCCTTCCACGTACACCTGACTGCCTTTGCGCAAATATTCGGAGGCGATTTCAGCGAGCTTGCCGAAGAACTTCACACGGTGCCATTCGGTACGCTCTTGCTTCTGACCTTGTTTGTCGGTCCAGCTTTCGTTGGTGGCAAGGCGCAATGAGGTAATGGTCGCACCGCCACCACCGGCCGGATAACGGGTTTCCGGGTCGGCGCCCAAGGTGCCAACGAGAATGACTTTGTTGATGCCACGTGCCATGGGGGCTCCTGTTGTGCATGGCGCCGTTCGACAACGGCACAGGCCAGCAGTATACCCGCGTGAACGCGCTCCACTCTCGGAGTGCAGCGCATTGCAGGGTAGGAAATCCCTGTCCGCGTTCACTCAGCCTGCGCGGTGCATCGCGTCATGCCCGCTATACTTCTCGACCATGAATGCGCAGTCCTCCCCTCACCAGCAAGCCACACCGCCTGACCTGACGGCCATCCTCGCACTGGTCAGTGAGGATATGGCGGCTGTCAATCATTTGATCCGCCGTCGCCTGGCTTCGGACGTTCTGCTGATCAATCAGATTGGTGAGCACATCATTTCGGCAGGTGGCAAGCGCTTGCGTCCGATGCTGGTGCTGCTGGCGGCGCGTGCGCTTGGCTATCAAGGCAACGCGCATATTCAGGCGGCCGCGATCATCGAGTTCATCCATACCTCAACCCTGCTGCATGACGACGTTGTCGACGAATCCGATCTGCGCCGCGGCCGAAAAACCGCCAATGCCCTGTGGGGCAACGCGGCCAGTGTGCTGGTTGGCGACTTCCTGTACTCGCGAAGTTTCCAGTTGATGGTGGAACTCGACAGCATGCAGATCATGCGCATTCTGGCTGACACCACCAATGCCATCGCCGAGGGCGAAGTACTGCAACTGTTGCACGTCCACAATCCAGACACCGACGAACCGGCGTATTTGCGGGTGATCGAACGCAAGACCGCCGTGTTGTTTTCAGCAGCAACGCGCCTGGGCGCCGTGCTGGCGGGTGCCGATGCGCAGACCGAACAGGCGATGGCTGATTTTGGCTTGGCCTTGGGCTTCGCATTCCAGATTGCTGACGATGTGCTGGACTACACCGCAGATGCCGAAACCTTGGGCAAGAACCTCGGCGATGATCTGGCTGAAGGCAAGGCGACCTTGCCGGTGATTCACTGCATGAATCACTGTGACGTCGCGCTGCGTGAGCGGATTGCCGCTGCCATTCAAAGTGGCGACCTGCAAGCGATGCCCGAGATCGTTGCGGCGATTCATGCGCAGGGCAGCCTGCACTACAGTCGCAACATCGCCAACGCGTATGCAGCGCAGGCCGAAAACGCACTGCTGGACTGCCCCGACTCAGCGTTTCGTCAAGCCCTGCGTGGCCTCGCCCACTACGCGATCGACCGCAACCATTGAGTGACGTGCTCGCATCGCATGCACATGCGGGGCGTCAATCATCCTCGCCATTGACGATGCGTTTCTGAATGCGATCCAGGTAGTGATCAAGCTCCTCAGTTGAGCGGAAAATCTCCTTTACCGGCACCGCCTTGACGATATCGAAGACCTTTTCGACCTGCGCCTGTGGATTGACGATCAATACCCGACCACCACGCGCCGCCAGCGCCTTTCGCGCACGGAACACACTGCGAATACCGGCACTGGAGATGTAATCGAGCTTGGCCAGATCAAACACCAAGGTCTCCAAGGCGGGATCTTCGATCACATCCGTCATCTGCCGATCCAGTTCGTGATAGCTGATGGAGTCCAAGCGACCTTCCACAACCACCACTTGCCGGTCAGCGACGCGTGCGCCGATAGCGATTTTCAAGCTCATCTCATGCTCCTTTGATTTTGCGCCCGGCATTCAAGACCAGTTGCAAGACGTTGTGATCGCCCTCACGGTGATAGTTGACTTCGCTGCTCAGCGTACGCACCAAAAACACGCCCAATCCGCCGACTTCGCGATCCTCCAGCTCCGCATCAACGTCAGGCAGGTTTTGTGCCAGAGGATCGAAGGGCATGCCGTCATCCATCAATTCCAGGAATAGCCCATCCTCATAAGGTACTGAACGGATTTCGCAGGTCACGTCAGTGGGGCCGCGTGATCCATGCAAGCAGGCGTTGGTGAAGATTTCTTCGGTGACCAGACGCGCGTCATCGCGAAGATTCTGCCGGAACCCCAAGAAGCGCAGGCGACGTTCCATGGCATCCAGCAATGCCGGCAAGTTATCCAAGCCGCGCGATTGCAGCAGGTCGCCGTCCTGCAGCACTTGTCCGCTCAACTCGGGTGGCAAACGCAGACAAAGCATGCACAAGTCATCGTTGGGCGGCGTATCGGACTGGAATTGCCGCACTGCCTGAGTCAGGGCCAGCACCACCTGATGCGCGCTTCGCGAACGAAACCCTTGCATCCATTCGATGACCCGGGTCATCCCGAACATTTCACCGTCATGACGAACGGCTTCGACCAAGCCGTCCGTGAACAGCAAGAGCACATCGCCCTGCTGCAACTTGACGCTGACCTCCGGATACTGCGCCTCCAACTCGATCCCCAGCGCCGGTCCGCCTTCGATTCGCACGGCGGCAATCTCGCCATCGGCATGCATCAACAGGGGCGCGTCATGTCCTGCACTGGCCAAACGAAGGTGACCACTGGACAAGTCGATTTGTCCGACCAGCGTGGTGGCAAACATGTCTGCAGGGTTGTCGATGGCGATGTGTCGGCCTACTTTTGCGAGCACATCGCTTGGGCGATCGCCACGCCGCAGTGGACCATCCAGCAGTGTTACCAAGCGAGCCATGAACAGTGCCGCAGGAACGCCTTTGTCGGACACGTCACCGATGAAGAAGCTCAAGGTACTGTCGTCGACGGCGACGACATTGAAGAAGTCCCCACCCACAGCACGCGCCGGCTCAAGCCGCCCGGCCAACTCGATCGTATCCGAGACCAGATCCAAGGCAGCTTCCGACGGCACCATTGCCAACTGAATGTCACGGGCGACGGTCAATTCGCGATCCATGCGTTCGGATTGCACCTGCGCTCTTGCCAACTGGACACGCAGCGCAGACTCGGTTTCAAAGTCGTCCTGCAATTTTCGATAGCTGGTGGCAAGGCGCTGGGTCATGCGTGCAAACGCCGCCTCCAGTCGCGCCAATTCCGCAAAACGCCAAGGGTGATGCTCAGCCAGCGGATGCGCTGCGATGGACATTTCGTCCATGCGCTCGGCAATCGCAACCACCGGATGCAGCAGGCCGGCGGCGTAACGTCGCCCGAGGATACTGGCAGCCAATCCCACCGCGATTGCCAACAGTGCCACCAGTGCCATATCGACAAGCGTCAAACGCATGATCGAACCTGAGGATCGCACGGCGATAACGGACCAGCCCTGAGGGGTGAATCCGCGCGCGGCGATATAGCTTTGCGACGCACCATCCGCCATGCGTAGCGCGACCGACTGGTGCTGACTCGCCTTTTTCGGCAACCCATCGAACTCGCCAGTGGTGACCTGCAACACGGCATAAGGAAGTGACTCACTGCGAAACGCGACACGGCCATCCGAATCCAGCACGAGCAACTCGAGATCCGGCTGTGAGGCAGCCGACTCGAACGCCCCGGCCAACGTTGATAGCGAAATGGCTCCCTGCACAACCGCGAGCACTTGGCCTTTTTCACCCAATACGGGCGCACTGGCCGCGCACAACAAATCCTTTCCAAAACCGCGGCCGATAAACACGCTCGACAGATAGGCGCGTCGCTGTTCCCTTGCAAAGCGAAAATACGCGCGGTCCGCGACGCTCATGTTGAGCCAACTTTCCGACACGCCTGCAGCGCCGTCATGTGATCCAGCCAAGACGTTGCCACGGTCATCCGCAATGATTGCGGTGACAAATCCCGGGAAGCTCTTCCGTAGGCCATCCAGGACACGCTGGGCAGGTTCGGAAGCAATCTGTCCATCGGCGCGCATCGGCATCAACCCAGCCAATTGCTTGATGGCGCCCTGATGAACGCTCAGAAACAGCGACAGATCTTCGACAACGGTGCTTGCTGTCGCGGTGACATGCGCTTGGGCTTGCACACGTCGAATCTGGAAGTCAAAGACGCCCACCAACAGGCCCAGCACGATGACCGGCACCGTGCCGAACAAGGTCAAGGCACGCGTAATGGCCGGAACGATTCCGGTATCGGCCGTGATGGGATTGGACGACATGCGAGTCACTGCACTCCGTGCTGACATCAATGGCAAGGCGGTTTCACTACCACTCGGTTGAGAAAGTGCGTTCCTGAACGTACCCAACGTCGTGAGTCCAGCATATGTCTGGACACACACCCGGCAAATCGATCGCTTACGCGATTGACTCGCGAGCGCGGCTTCCTTGCCGTGCACCGGCGGGAATTTTCCCAACCCTGTGCGATAGCGACTGCAAAACGCAAACCAGCTTGCGCCAAAGTGTCGCCCTTGTGAACAGCGAAATCCGCGCCGCACCGCACCACAACTTCACCAAGCGCTGCAGCGTGGCCCATTGATTCTGCCAGATACGCCTTTCGCCAGCAGGCGTCTGTCGTTGGGTCCTGTCCCGTGGGTCAAATCGCAAATTTCAGCCACGCGGCTTGAACCGGACCCGGCCCTGAACAGCTTGGATCATTCATTGATGCCTACGCACGCATTGCATCAACAATGACCGTCGCTTGGCGACACACGACCAAACGCTGCCGACGTCAACTTTTCGACACATCGGCACCTCGACGCCCCAAATGCCGTCGGCATCACATCAGTGATGGGCGAGCATCCGCGAACGCACGTTCAGCACTTGTCGCCAGTGCCTCGTGACGGTCGGTTGCAGGTGGCCATCACCGCGTCTTTGTGCGTAGACATTGCGCTGCGCAATTCGCGCACAGGCTTTGCAACGAGATCGCCATTCGATCTCGCTGAGAGGCTCCCATGCTGGTTATTGTCGGAATGGTTCTGGTCACCGCCTTCGTGTTTGGCGGCTTCATCATTGCGGGTGGCCACATCATGGTCATCGTCGAAGCCGCAGCGATCGAGTTGTTCATCATTGGCGGCGGCGCACTTGGTGCCTTCATCGTTGGCAATTCGATGAAAACCGTCAAAGCGAGCATCGCTGGCATCATCGCCCTGTTGAAGCCACCGCCGTTCCAACGCGCCGACTATATCGAGCTGCTCAAACTGCTCTACGAACTGCTGATGAAGGCCCGCAAAGATGGCTTGATGGCCATTGAAGAACACGTTGAAAATCCATCATCCAGCGCGATCTTTCAGAAATATCCCAAGGTCCTGAACGACCATCATTTGCTCGATTTCATCACGGACGCACTGCGCCTGATCATCGGCGGCAATCTGGCGCCGCATGAACTGGAAGCACTGCTGGATACCGAGTTGGAAACCCACCATCACGAAGCACTGGAACCCAGCCATGCCATCCAGACCGCCGCCGATGGCATGCCCGCGTTCGGCATCGTGGCGGCGGTCCTAGGTATCGTCAAAGTGATGTCGATCGTCGGTGATGCGCCACCCGCAGTCATCGGCGCCAAGGTCGCCTCGGCTCTGGTGGGAACCTTCCTTGGCATCTTGATGGGCTACGGCTATATCGGCCCGATGGCCGCCGCGATGGGCGCACGTGCGCATCAGGACAGCAAGCCGTTCGAAATGGTGAAAATGACGCTCGTCGCGACCCTGCGCGGATACCCGCCGCCGGTGGCCATCGAGTTCGCCCGCAAGTTGTTGTTTGCCGACATGCGACCGTCGTTTGCCGACCTCGAAACCGAACTCAAGGCCACCAAATGAGCGCCCCCGGGCAGGTCATCGTGAGCATGCCTGCGGAATTCGCGGAGATCTGGCATGGCTGAGAAGGACAAAGCACAACCGATCATCATCAAGAAGGTCAAAAAGGGCGGCGGCGGGCACCACGGCGGCGCTTGGAAGGTAGCGTATGCGGACTTCGTGACCGCGATGATGGCCTTCTTCCTGGTCATGTGGCTGGTCGGCACTTTGCCCGAGGAATCGCTCTCCGGCATATCCGAATATTTCAAGAACCCCAGTGTACTGAGCGGCACCTCACGTACCCCGCCACCCAATGCCTTGGGTGCGGGCGGTGCGGGCACCAATCCCGTCAAAGTGTCCAAAAACATGACCTCGCCAACCATGGGTGGCGAAGGTCCCAAAGTCGGCGAGGGGGAATCCCCCAAAGACGCCGAAGAGGCCAAGGAAATTGCGCGTCAGATGGAGCAGCAGAAACTGGAGTCACTGCTGGCCGAATTGAAAGAAGCCATCGAAACCAGCGAATCACTGGCCCAGTTCAAAGACCAGCTGCTGCTCGACATCACACCCGAAGGTTTGCGCATCCAGATCGTTGACCAGCAGAATCGTCCGATGTTCGACATGGGCAGCTCGCGCCTGAAGGACTACACCACCGAAATCCTGCGCGAACTGTCGCCCTACATGAACAAGGTGGAAAACCGCATCAGCATTACTGGCCATACTGACCAATCGCGTTATGCCAGCCCCAGCGGCTATTCGAACTGGGAGCTCTCCGCCGACCGTGCCAACTCGGCGCGCCGAGCCTTGGTCGCGGCGGGTTTGTCGGAAGAAAAGCTGTCACGTGTGGTTGGCCTGTCGTCTTCTGTTCTATTCGACAAGGAAAATCCCACCAACCCCATCAACCGGCGCATCAGCATCATCGTGATGAGCCAAGCGGCAGAAGCGGCCGCGCGCATGAGTGAGGACGGTGATGCGGCGCTGCAGTCGCCCGATGCTGCCGTGCCAGGCACTGAGGATGCCTTCCCGGCAGCCACCGATGCCAATGGCAATCCCGCCCCGCCAATTACTCCGATCTCGCTTCCGAAGCCACCACAGGCGCGTTGAGCCATGCAACGATCCAGCGACGTGAGAGATATAGCAGTGGAATCATGGCGAATGCCGCCACGACTTTGTAGGCATAGTTAACGCTCGCCACCGCCGCAAACAGACTCAGCGACCATTGCTGAGGCCCCAACACGAACGCGATGTAGAGCACTACAAAGCTGTCGACCAGTTGCGACACCAAGGTACTACCGGTTGCGCGCATCCATATCCAGCGCTCGCCGGTCAGCCGGCGGATACGCTGAAATACTGCAATGTCGATCAATTGCCCCAACAGAAACGCAGCGACCGAGCCAGCGATTGTCCAAAGTCCCTGACCGAAGATGACGGCGAAGGCAGCCTGCTGGTCCGGAACACCTTGTTCCACGTTAACGCCACGCCACCAGTCCGCTGGCTGCAATCCGATGGCGAGATAGGCGAAAGCAAATCCGTACACCACCAAGGCCACCGTCAGCCACGACAGCAAACGCACGCCGCGCGGTCCGTAGTGTTCATTGATGACATCGGTCATGACGAACACCACGGGCCACAGCAGCACACCCGCCGTAAAGTTCAGCGACCCGGTCTGACCGAACAACGTCCAGTTGAATGGTGCCCAGCCGAGCGTATCTTCCAAGGCGAAAATCTTGACGCCAATGAACTCGGCCAGCAGGGCATTGCAAACAAAGAACCCTGCCAAGACGACGAACAGTCGCTGCGCGCGCCCCAGTTCAGCCTGCATCCTCACTCTCCTCAGTGACATTCGGTCGCGCAAAAGGCATCTCGCTGGGTGCTACCGCACCGCCCGAGATGATAAAAGCCATGGCCTGTTCCACGGTCCAATCGGTCGGCGTCAAACGGTCCACGGGAACGACCTCCAAGTAGCCCGAGGTGGGATTTGGCGTCGTTGGAACATACACCGCAGCGAGTTCTCGACCGCTGCCGGTTTCACGAATGATGCGAGTGACAAATCCAATCGCCTTCATCTCTGCGTTGGGAAAATCGATCAGCACCACGCGCTGCGCACCCTCAGGCTTGGTTTGCAGCACATGAATCAACTTCTTGGTGCCTCCATAGACCGCCTTGACCCAGGGAATCTGGTTGATTGCCCGATCCAGCAGGCCGAGCAATCGACGACCAATCACGCGTGTTGCAAGCCAACCGAGGAAATACAGCCCACCCAGAGTCAGAACCACTGCCAGGAAAAAGCGCAGCGATTGCAAATCCAGCCAAGGCGCCACGGGCGGAAACCCGTTTGCCAACGCGCCCAATGCAGCATCCACCCACGGCGCCCCAAAACGGGACAGTTGGCGAAGGACGATCTCGAACACGACCCATGTCAGCCAGACTGGAAATACGATCAGGACGCCGGTGAGCAAATTGCGTTGCAGATGCCAGTTCCGCACGGTGCGCTGACTCCTTTCAGGGTTGATTGGCACGACGCGTTTGCAAGGCTGGCAGGGACGAAGCGTCCACCTCGCGAAGCAAACGCAGACCCACGTCGTCGTAACCAACGTCCGCCGCCAGCATCTGCGCCGGCGAGACGGTCATGCTCTGCGCGGATTCTCGCTCAGTCCGCCACGACGACCCTGCCACCAAACGTTTGCCACAGCCAATCGCATCGCAACTCGCCGTCCACTCACTGGTGTTTCCCACCACATCGACAAACCCCAGAGCATCCGCAGCAAACCGTCCAGCGACCGAGGTGAACCCCACTCCATCATCGCAGCCACGACGATCATGCAGATTGCCACTGCCGCATTCGACCACGGCGGGTATCTGCGAGGCATGGCGCCACTCCGCCAGACTCGGTACCCGATAGCGCGCCCCCGTGCGTTGCGACAACCAGTCCGCAAACGCATCCGCATCGGACGCGCTGACACACACGACTGGCTCATTGTCGCCCTGCGGGAAACCGGGCTTGTGCCAATACCGATGGCCCGCGACCGACGGCAAACGCGTATCGCGCCGAGTGCAGTCCGCCATGCGATGGCGACTGTCCTGAATGAAACGTGCAAACTCGGCGACCGTCACTTCGCGTTGCATCATCGCCATCGGCCGATCCAGTTGCGAGCCGCCCAGCCTGGCGGGCAGAAAAATCAATGGTGGCCCGGCGGAATCCTGCAACTGCTGTCCGGCTTGTGGCAATGCTTCTGCGGTTTGCCGCAATGTCTCCAGATCCGCTGTTTGCAGATTCAGCATTCGCAGCATTTGCACCTGATCAAGGGCTGTCGCACGATCGAGACGTGCGACCGCATCGCGAAGTCTCCGCCCCAGCACGCCCGATACCGATTCCTGCAACTGTGCCCAACCGGAAAATTTCCCCAACCCACCTTCGTTTGCCAACATTTCCGCTTGAGAGAACAGTTGGCGTACTTCGATGTCGCGGCCATCCGCCAAAGCAACAATGATCGACTCGGCAAGGGCTGCAAACACCGCATCCAATCCTTGCATTGCGTCCGTGTTGTCTGGCTCGGCCTTCAGTACATCGAGGTAGCTTTCCGCGGCGTTCTCACCAGCGGGCGTCACGATCGCGCCGCGCCCGAGTTGCTCGCGTGCTTCCTGCAAACGCGCAGCGATCGCCGCAACGGCGGCCATGGAAGGCGCGCTTGGCGAATCCGAAACCGCGTCCGCCTCAAGACTTTGCGCGGGTCGCCACCAGTGTACATAGCCCCAGACCACCACGATTGCCAGTATCAAACCGGTGGCAAAAAGCCACCACGGAGACCGCACGGCTTCGCGCGTTAAGGAACGCAATGTGTCTACGGTCTGCAGCGGCAATGGCAGGGTCCGATTCAACACCGCATCCAATGCGCGCCGCATGGTCTCGGCATTGCGGAAGCGCTGCCGGCGGTTTTTCGCCATCGCGCGATCAATGAACCCCTGCCAATGATGCAATGATTCGGGCAGGCGCGGCACCGCCTGCTGCGAATGTTTGAGTGCAAGTGACAAGGGATCGGTGGCGCGGAAAGGCAGTTCGCCCGTCAGCAGTTCATAGGTAAGAACGCCAACGCTATAGAGGTCGGCGCGCCCGTCAACCTCTTGCGCCCGCGCTTGTTCCGGGCTCATGTAGCCGCCCGAGCCCAACGCCAGCCCGTTTCCGGTAATTCGATCACTGACCTGACGACGCGCCAGCGCAATACCGAAATCGGCCAGTTGCGGACGGCCAGAGGCATCGAACAAGACGTTTTCCGGCTTGACATCGCGATGCACGACACCGCGTGCATGCGCATAGCCAAGGGCGTCCAGCAAGGCACGCAATACATCGGCGATTTCTTGTTCGTTGTGCTGCAGGTTGCGCTGCGACAGATCGCCGCGGGACAGCCAAGGCATGACATAAAACGGTTGTCCGCTGGCCGTGCGCCCCACGTGGTGCACGCTCACGATCGATGGGTGCTCCAGACGCGCAATGATGCGCGCCTCGTGTTCAAAGCGCAGCGCCAGCTCCTCGTCCTGTGAAGACAAGCCGGAAAGGACCTTGATGGCAACTTCGCGATCCAGACTGAGCTGCTGCGCAAGGTAAACGGTCGCCATCCCGCCGCGCCCTAGTGGGCGAATCACGCGGTAGCCGTCGATCTCTGGCAGGCCAGCGATAGGCGAAGTTTCCGAAGCCAATGCCATGGAGATGCTATGCAGAATGGGGAACGGATTCAGGATAGCAGCAGCCTGCTGTCAGGACAGTGCTGATTGCACCGCCGCAGGTGGTTGTTCTGCCAGACGCTTGCGGCGCACATAAATCTGCTTGCGCACTTTTGCCACCAGTTCGCCGCTCGATGAACGCACATCGGTTTCGAACCAGTGCAGGACACTGCGCTCGTGTTGGGCTTGCTCCCGCAACTGGCAAAGCACATCGTCACTCAACTGAAACTCGCAGCGCACGGTCCCTCGACCCGGTGCGACGAAGCTGATCTCACCCGCCTTGTCCCAAACGATGTAGTCATCACCCAAGGCCCTTAGCACCATGATCATCCAGAACGGATCGGTCATCGAAAACAGACTGCCACCAAAATGGGTACCTACATAGTTGCGGTTGTACCAATGAAGGCCCATCCGTACCCGCACGTGTCGCCAATCTGCGCTGATCGACTCCACCCGAACGCCGGAAAACAGGAAGGGCGGCCACGCATTCATGATCCAACGCAACAATCGCGGCGACATCCGAAATTCTCATCGAAACGGGGTGAGGAAGTATCCCATACGCCACCCCGCACGCACCGCCAGGAGCCTGGGCGGCGAAAAAGTTCGAGGCGAAATACACCGGCACGGGGAGGGATTTGCAATCCAAAATGGTTCCGCCGCGCAAACGCCCAGACGCCACTCAGGCCTCGAACTGCTCCGCAAGAATACGTTCTTCCAGATTGTGTTCCGGATCGAATAGCAGGGTGACGGTGCGCGTCGTCGACTGCCGAATGCGCACCTCCACCACGTCACGGATCTCGGTCGAGTCTGCGGTCGCACTGACCGGGCGCTTGTAGGGATCAAGCACTTCGAAAACCACTTCGGTATCGGCGCGCAGGATCGCACCACGCCAACGCCTCGGTCGGAACGGACTGATTGGCGTCAGTGCCAATACCGCACTTTCCAGCGGCAGAATCGGCCCATGCGCCGAGAGGTTGTACGCGGTCGAACCGGCCGGCGTGGCAACCATCACGCCATCGCAAACCAGCTCGGGCAGGCGCACCGACGTGTTCAGTCGTATGCAGATTTTCGCGGCCTGCTTGGTCTGGCGCAGCAGCGACACTTCGTTGAAGGCGAGTGCCCCGGTACTGCTCCCTGACTCGCTGATCGCCAGCATTTCCAGCGGCCGTAAAACACTGGCATGGGCAAGCTCAATGCGTGCGGGCAGGTCGTCCTCGCGAAACTGGTTCATGAGAAATCCAACGTGCCCGGTCTTCATGCCATACACCGGCAATCCAAGCGGCTGAACGCGATGCAGGGTCTGCAGCATGAAGCCATCGCCGCCGATCGCGACAACGACCGTCGCCTGCGGCAACTCGACGCAGGCATAACGTTGTTCCAGAAGCGCTTTCGCCGCCACCGCCTCAGGCGCACGACTGGCAACGAAAGCAATCTGCATCAGCGTTCCCCAGCAATCACAAGCTGCGCCAATCGTCGCACAGCCACCGACGCCGTGGCGTAGTCCATGCTGCGCAAAGCACGCATGTCCGCAAACATGCTCAAGGTGAACTTGAGCGTATCGCCACCCTGTTCCATCCAGCGCTGCACGCGCGACGTGGTATCGCCTTCGCCCTGACGCAGCACCTGGGCCACCAAAGCACCTTGTTGCTGCTGAAGCTCATCGCGCATCGAGCCTCGTGCCAGCGCATGCCAACGGCCTTCCACCGGCAGCTCATCAATGCGTTGCTGCAGCCATTTCAAGGTCAACGATTCGCCAAGA
Source organism: Lysobacterales bacterium (assembly GCA_016718605.1). Classification (GTDB taxonomy): domain Bacteria; phylum Pseudomonadota; class Gammaproteobacteria; order Xanthomonadales; family Xanthomonadaceae; genus Aquimonas. The sequence goes on from JADKCY010000003.1 coordinate 79,262, forward strand.
ATGGAGTACACCTTGGCAACCTCCAGCACCGATTGGCCGCTGGCAGACGCCACCTCAATGATGTCCAACGCGGAATGCAGATAACTGATCGACGCGAGTTGCGCGGAGAGAAGTTCCGGCACGCCTGCGACCGACCAACGCGCGGTAGCGTCGTTCAATTCGGTCAACTCGGTGGTGCTCAGAACCTTGCCCAGTCCACTACGCAATTGGTCCAGTGATGGTTTGAAGCGCATCACTGCTTCGGCGATATCAAAACGATCACCCGGTCGATTGAGCAACCAGCGCGTCATGCCACGCAGCAGACTCCAGATCGCCAACAACGCATCGACCTGCACGGTCTCTTCCACCTGACTGTCCAGCGCGTCAATGCCCGCCCACATCGCGCGGGAATCCAAGACCTCACGCGCGATGCTATACGCCTTGGCGATTTGCGCCGAATTCCGCCCGGTATCTTCCTGCATGCGCAGCAGGAAGGTCGCCCCCATGCGATTGACCATCGAGTTGGTCACCGCCGTCGCAATGATCTCGCGACGCAAACGGTGCCGTTGCATGTGCTCGCCATAGCCCTGTTGCAGCGCACTGGGGAAGTAACGCATCAACTCCTTGGACAAGTACGGGTCTTCAGGCACATCCGAATTCAAGAGCTCCTCGAACGCGACAATCTTGGCATAGGACAACAGGACCGACAGTTCAGGCCGGGTCAGGCCCAAGCCTGCGGCCTTGCGTTCGGTGAACTCGGTATCGGTCGGCAAGTATTCCAAGGCGCGATCAAGACGTCCTTTGCGTTCCAACACCTGGATGAAGTGCTGCTTGGACCCCAACCGCGCCACGCTCATGCGTTCCATGACACTGATCGCCTGATTCTGGCGGTAGTTGTCGGTCAGCACGAGCGCACCTACTTCATCGGTCATCTGCGCCAAAAGGATATTGCGGGCTGCGGTATCCAGCTCACCACGCGTGACCGCATCGTCAAGCAGGATCTTGATGTTGACTTCGTGATCGGAGGTATCGACGCCAGCAGAGTTGTCGATGAAATCGGTGTTGAGCAGCACACCATTCAGTGCCGCCTCGATGCGCCCACGCTGCGTCATGCCGAGGTTGCCGCCTTCACCGACAATTTTGCATCGCAAGTCACGGCCATTGATGCGCAACGCATTGTTGGCGCGATCGCCCACATCGGCGTGCGACTCGCGTTCGGCTTTGACATAGGTGCCGATACCGCCGTTCCAAAGCAGATCGACCGGCGCGCACAGAATCGCCGACAGCAGTTCATTGGGACTGAGCGCGGTCACGCTCGCGTCGATACCGAGCACAACCTTGGCCTCGGCAGTCAGCGGGATCGATTTCAAGCTGCGCGGAAACACCCCGCCGCCCGGTGAGATCAGTGATTTGTCGTAATCGTCCCAACTGGATCGCGGCAATCGGAACAGCCGCTCACGCTCAACAAAACTGCGTTCTGCGTCCGGGCTGGGATCGAGGAACACGTGCCGATGGTCAAATGCAGCAACCAAGCGGATATGGCGTGAGAGAAGCAAGCCATTGCCGAACACATCGCCCGACATGTCGCCAACCCCGACACAGGTGAAATCTTGCGTCTGGCAATCGCGCCCCAAGGCCCGGAAGTGGCGCTTGACCGACTCCCAGCCACCCTTGGCGGTGATGCCCATGCCCTTGTGGTCGTAACCGACGGACCCGCCCGAGGCAAACGCATCGCCAAGCCAGAACCCGTGTGCCAACGAAATCGAATTGGCGATGTCCGAGAACGTGGCAGTGCCTTTGTCTGCGGCCACCACGAGGTAGGGATCATCCGCGTCGCGACGCACCACATCGCGTGGGTGGATCACACCTTGCGGCCCCAGATTGTCGGTGATTTCCAGCAGGGCATTGATGAAGATGCGGTAGCAGGCAATGCCCTCGGCCAATATCGCATCACGATCGCCGTTGAGCGGTGGACGCTTGACGAAGAAGCCACCCTTGGCACCCACCGGCACGATGACCGTGTTCTTGACCATCTGCGCCTTGACCAGGCCCAACACCTCGGTACGGAAATCCTCGCGGCGATCCGACCAGCGCAGGCCGCCACGCGCCACCGGCCCAAAGCGCAAATGCACACCCTCAACACGCGGGCTGTAAACGAAGATTTCGCGATAGGGTCGCGGCTTCGGAAGATCCGCGATCTTGGCAGGATCAAACTTGAAACTGATGTAGTCGCGTCCGCGACCGTTATCGGTCTGGAAGAAGCTGGTCCGCAAGGTCGCCTCGATGACGCCCTTCAGGCTGCGCAGGATGCGATCCTCATCAATGCTGGCAACCTCTTCCAGCAATATCGCGATCGCATCATCACACGCGTCGATCTGCGCGCCGCGATCCAAGCCTCGCGCATAGGCGACCTGCTCGATCACCGTTGCCAAGCGCTGCGCCGTCGCCGCATCCACGGTGCCATGCAGGGCCAACATCAACTGCTCGCGCGCCTGCACGTGACAGGCATCATCCTCGCAGTCGCGCACCGGCTCGAACAGCGACTTGAACAGTTCAACCAACATGCGGGCCAGCAAGGGATAGCGCGCCAAGGTCTGCTCGACATAGGCCTGCGAGAATGGCACCCCGGCCTGCATCAGATACTTGCAGTAGCCGCGCAACACCGCGACCTCACGCCAGTCGAGACCGGCCAGCAGGATCAACCGATTGAATCCATCGTTCTCTGCATGGCCACGCCAGACTTGCTCGAAGGCCTGCTCAAAACTGCCGCGCAAGGCCTCCACATCGAGCGACTCGAAACTGCCCTGATCCTGTGCGGTGATCACTTCAAAATCCTGGATGAAAATCGACTCGTCACCGATGTCGATCTCATAAGGATGCTCGGTCACCACGCGCATGCCCATGTTTTCCATCATCGGCAAGGCATCCGAGAGCACAAAAGGCGACGCATAGCGGAAGGTCTTGAAGCGCAGGCGGCTATGTTCGGCACTGCTGGTCCGATACAGGTTGAGGCGCAAATCATCCGGGCCTCGCAGCGCCGCCAATTGACCCACATCGATCGCAGCGACCTCGGGCGTCGCCTGCTCGATATAGCCTGCAGGCAGTGCTTTGCCGTAGCGCGCCGCCCATTTCAACCCGCGCTCCTCACCGAAACTGGTAACCAATCGGTCACGCAATTCGTCATGCCAGTTGCGCACGATCTGCGCCAAGCGGGCTTCGATGGCATCGACGTCTACCGCGATCGCTTCGCCACTGCGCGGACGGATGATCATGTGCAACTGCGCCAGCGGCGACTCGCCCATCTGCACATTGGTGTCCAAACGCTCGCCATGCAAGGCTTCGCGCAACAGTGCCTCCGCGCGCAGGCGGACCTCCGTGTTGTAACGGTCACGCGGAATGTAGATCAATGCCGAGTAGAAACGACCGTATCGGTCGCGTCGCAGGAATACGCGCGTGCGCGGTCGCTCCTGCAGCGACAGAATGCCCATCGCGGTGTGAAATAACTCTGCTTCATCGGCTTGGAACAACTCATCGCGGGGCAAACTTTCCAGCAAATGCCGGAGCGCCTTGCCGCTATGACTGTTCGCCGACAAGGCCGACTGCTGCAACACATAGTCGTAGCGTTGCCGAACCAATGGCACATTCCAAGGACGGGCGGTATAGGCATCCGAGGTATACAGTCCAAGGAAGCGCTGTTCCGCCACCGGCACACCGTTCTCGTCAAAACTCAGTACGCCGATGTAGTCCATGTAGCCTGGACGATGCACCGAGGAGCGTGCGTTGGTTTTGGTCAGAATCAGCGCACAGGCGGATCCTGACTGCGGCATCTCGGTGGCAGCGAGCGTCTGCAAGGGCCGCGGTTTGGCTGACTCATCCTTGCCAGCGAGAATACCCACGCCGGTGCCCGTTACGGCGTACAGCAGGTCGACACCGTCGCGCACCTCACGGCGGTACTCACGATAGCCGAGGAAAATGAAGTGATCGTCGGCAACCCAACGCAGGAAATCGCAGGCCTCCTTGCGCGCCGCGTCACTGATTGGCATCGGCCGTGTTTCGACCTCGCCAACCAACTGGACCATGCGATCACGCATCTTGGGCCAGTCGTTGACGCAAGCGCGGACGTCGTTCAGGGCATGCTGAATGGCGTCCTCAATGCGCCGCAGATCCGTCGCTTCGGCTTGTCGATCCAGCTCGATGTGCATCAACGACTCGTCTTTGCCACGCTCACCGACACCCAGCAGATGCCCGCTGGGATCGCGCTGCAACCGCATCACGGGATGAATCAGGGTGTGAATCTGGATGTCCAGATTGGCCAGCGCCATCGTCACCGAATCCACCAAAAACGGCATGTCGTCATTGACAATTTGCACCACGGTGTGGACCGACTCAAAACCGTCCTCGGTCAAGCTTGGATTGAACACTCGCAGCGACTGCAGTGCCGGTTTGCGCTGTTTGGCGAATTGCATGAATGCCGTCAGCATGCTTGCCCAACGTTGCGGATCGCGTGCGCTCAACTCCTCCTCGGGCATCCGCGCGAAAAAGGCGCGACAGAAAGCACTGGCATCGGCCTGCGCGGGCGCGGGCAAACCGGCGAATAGCGCGCTCTGAATAGACTCGACGGCGGCACGCACCGCAGGTGCGGCGTGGGAAAGATCGCTCATGTGGGGGCTTCACGGCGTGGGTGGAAAGAGACCAAAAGGATACCGGTCGCGAGGTGAATGTTGCCAGTGAAACCATCGCGCCCGTGTGTTGCGACGCGGCAGGGATCACTGGCAATGAAGATGACTTCCGGGCCAATACGGCTTGTCCCTGCAAAGCCTATGCTGCAAGACCTTGAAATGCTCGGAGAGCACCCATGATTGGCTACGTCACCCTTGGCACCAATGATCTGGCACGCGCCTGTGATTTCTACGATGTGCTACTTGCCGAACTGGGCGCCAAGCGCACCATGCAGAGCCCGCGATTTGTCGCTTGGTCAAACAGCCCGAAGTCGCCAGCGATTGCCGTTGCTCTACCCTTTGACGGCAAGCCGGCGAGCGTTGGCAATGGGGTGATGATCGCCATTGCGGTGGACTCACACGCCAAAGTGGACGCACTGCATGCCAAGGCATTGGCGCTTGGCGGGCAGAATGAAGGTGATGTCGGTGAGCGTTTCCCAGGCTTCTACGCGGGCTATTTCCGCGACCTGGACGGCAACAAACTCAACTTTTTCTGCATGGGTTGACCCACACAGAATGCGCCGCGGCCGAGATGGAACTCAGCCGCGGCGGCTTGCCTCACTCGGCCACCAACTCAGCCGTGCCAAAGTCACCAGCCAGTGCCTTGTAGACTGCGACCAGCGCCGTGCCGCGCTGGATCTGGGCAGCGACCGCCTGTTGCTCAAAACCGATTCGCGTACGTTCGGCATCAATCACCACCAATGCATCGTCTGCGCCCTGCTCAAAGCGAACACGCGCCATCTGCGCCGCTTCACCGGCACGACTAGCCGCTTCGGCAAGATCGAAGGCCGCACGATTGGCTGCGCGATAACCGGCCAGTGCGTTTTCCGTTTCCTCCAAGGCCAGCAGCACGGTTTGCTGCCAAGCGGCGGCGGCGGCATCGGCGCGCGCTTCGGCCGCTTTGACGTTTTGCCGCACGCGACCCATGTTGAGAAATTGCCAACTCAAGCTCGGCCCCCAGCGCCAACGCTCGCTGCCGCCGCTGCCCAGATCACCGAACGACTGCGCAGTCCAGCCGAACGCACCGAGCAGATCAAGCTTGGGAAAATACTCCGCCACCTCGGTACCGACATCATGGGTGGCCGCAATCAGTTCACGTTCTGCCGCCTGAATGTCCGGACGACGTTTGAGCCAGTCTTCCGGCGTTCCGACGGTCTGCAAAATGGGCAAATTCGGCATGCCTTGACTCTTCTCCAGCAAGCCTCGCACGTCCACCAGTGGCGAGGCTGTCAGCGCCGCTAGACGCTGCTCCTGTCGAACCAGATCCGTCTCGCTGTTGGCTAGCGTCGCCGAAAGTGCTGCGCGTTCCGCCTGCAAGCGCGTGACATCCAAGCCACTGCGCCGCCCCCCCTGCTCCAGCGCCATCACCAGGGTGACCGCCTCGTCCAGCATCGCCAGATTGCGCTGATCGAGGCTCAAGCGTTGCTGTGCGCCGCGCAACGCAAAATAGGCCTGCGCCGTTTCTGCGACCACACTCAGCCGTGTGTAATGCCATTGCGCAGCGGCGGCTTGCGTGCGCGCCACGATGGCGCGTTTGGGGTTGCGCAGACTACCGAACAGATCGATTTCCCAACGCGCATCAAAACCCACTTCGTAGGTATCCACTTTGGTTAGTCCCGGGAAGGACATTGGATCCTGGCTGCTGAATGCGGTGCGCGTGCCCTCTCCGGCCGCTGTCACCGTGGGGAACAGACTGTAGATCGCCAGACCACTGATGGCCCGGGATTCGTCGAGCCGTGCCAGCGCCTGGGCAATCTGCGTGTTGCTGCGTAGTGCCTGGGCGATCAATCCGTCGAGCGCCGCATCATCAAACGCCTGCCAAACCGAACTGGAAAATCCAACCGCTGCCGCCTCTTCGCTGGCTTGTTCAAAATGCGCCGGCAGTGGTAAGTCGGGCCGTACGTAGTCCGGGCCAACCGTACATGCCACCAACAGGGTCGCACTGACGGCGACTGCCACTACACCAAGCGCGTGCTTAACCATGATCTGTACCCTCCTTGGCAATCCACGTGGTCTGCCGTTTCGCGGCGTGACGCTCACCGAGCTTGCGGATCACGACGTAGAACACCGGCGTAAAGAACAGTCCGAAGAACGTGACCCCCAGCATCCCCGCAAACACGGTTACACCCATCACATGTCGAACTTCTGAGCCTGCCCCACTGGCAAACACCAGCGGCAGCACGCCGGCACAGAACGCAAAGCTGGTCATCAGGATCGGGCGCAGGCGCAGGCGGCAGGCTTCGATGGCGGACTCCACGATGCCATGTCCCTGCTCCTCAAGATCGCGGGCGAACTCGACGATCAGGATGGCGTTTTTGCAAGCCAGCCCCATCAGCACCACCAGACCAATCTGGGTAAAGATGTTGTTATCGAGGAAACTCGGTGGATAGGTCGGCGGCCAGATCATGAAGCTCATGCCGTGAAAGAAATTGACCAGCCAGATACCACCCATGGCCGACAGCAGACACATTGGCACGATGAGTATGACGGTCAACGGCAAGGACCAGCTTTCATACAAGGCCGCCAGCACCAGGTAGACCAGCAACACGCAGAGCGGAAAGACCAGCAAGGCGGTCGAACTTTGATTGACCTGTTCGAAGGTCAAGCCAGTCCACTCGATATTCATGCCACGCGGTAAGGTCTGCTCTGCGAGTTTACCGACCGCCAGCAGCGCTTCGTTGGAGGACATCTGCGAGGGATCGGCGGCCGCAGACAGGTCCGCTGCCGGATAACCGTTATAGCGAATGACCGGGTCCGGCCCGTAGCTCTGCTTGACCTCAACGACGCTGCCCAGTGGCACCATGGCGCCTTGCGCATTGCGGGTTTTCAGGCGATCAATGTCACCTGCCTCGTCGCGAAACGCTGCGTCTGCTTGCGCGTAAACACTGTAGGTTCGGCCAAACAGATTGAAGTCATTGATATAGGCCGACCCCAGATAGACCTGCAAGGCATCGTAGATGTCGGTGAGTTGCAGACCGAGTTGCTTGGCGCGATCGCGATCCACCATGGCATCGAGCTGCGGCACGTTTGCCTGATACAGGCTCTGCACCGAATACGGATCGAAACCGGTCGTCTGGCGCAGGGTACCGACCAAGGCCTGCGTCTGATTGTTCAACTCGCCGTAGCCAAGACCTATGCGATCTTGCACAAAGGCTTCCACACCGGCCGCATTGCCCAGCCCCATGACCGGCGGCGGCAGCAAAGCAAAGGACAGACCGTCCTGAATTTCACTGAAGGCCATGTTCAATTGCATGGCAATCTCGGCAGCATCCTCAGCGCGGTCTTCGGAAGGCTTGAGGCCGACAAACATCAGTCCGGCATTGGGCGTATTGACGAAGTGGATGGCATTCAAGCCGGGGAACTGCACGACGTTTTCGACGCCCGGATGGGCCATCGCGATCTCACCCATGCGACGGATCATGGCATCGCTGCGATCCAGCGTTGCACCTTCCGGCAACACCGCCGCGGCAAACAGGTATTGCTTGTCCTGCGTCGGAATGAAACCGGTTGGCACCGCCCGGAAGGCAAACACGGTCACTGCCAACAAGCCGGCATATAACATCAACAGCCGCGGAGCCCGTTTCAGGGTACCGCCAATGCGCCGCGAATACGCATCACCGCTACGTTTGAACACGCGATTGAAGGCCGCGAAAAAACGCCCGAAGATCCGCTCCATGAAACGCCCCAAAGCATCCTTGGGCGCACCGTGCGGCTGCAACAGGACGGCCGACAATGCGGGCGAAAGGGTCAGCGAGTTGAAGCCGGAAATCAGTACCGACACCGCAATGGTGACCGCAAACTGCCGATAGAACTGTCCGGTCACGCCCGTCAGGAAAGCCAGCGGAACAAAGACGGAGGCGAGCACCAGCGAAATGGCGATGATCGGACCCGACACTTCACTCATGGCCTTGTGCGCCGCTGCCAGCGGTGACAATCCTTCCTCGATGTGTCGTTCGACGTTTTCCACCACCACAATGGCGTCATCAACCACGATGCCGATCGCTAGCACCAGACCGAACAAGGTCAGCACATTGAGCGAAAAGCCCAGTAACCACAGCACCGCAAACGTGCCGACAATCGACACCGGCACGGCCAGCAGCGGTATCAATGACGCCCGCCAAGTCTGCAGAAAAACCACCACCACAAGCACGACCAATGCGACCGCTTCCAGAAGCGTCGTTACCACCGACGTGATCGAATGCCGTACGAAAACCGTGGGGTCGTATTCAACGCTCCAATGCACCCCTTCCGGAAAGGTCTTGGAAATCTCCGCCATGCGGGCGCGAACGGCATCCGACAGCGCAATCGAATTGGCGCCGGGCGCCTCAAAAATCACGATCGCTGCGGCGTCCTCGTTCTTCAGCAGCGAACGAAGCGAGTAGGTATTGGAACCGAGCTCGATACGCGCGATGTCCTTCAATCGGGTCAGGGCGCTACCGTCTGCTTTGACAATGATCTCTGCGAACTGCTCTGGTGAGTCCAATCGCCCCTGAGCATTGATCGACAACTGCACACCCGAACCACCCGGCATGGGCGACGCACCAATCGCACCCGCGGAAACTTGCTGATTTTGTTCGCGTAAGGCGGAGACCACATCGCCCGCCGTGATACCGCGTGCCGCCGCCGCATCGGGATTGAGCCAGATCCGCATGGCGTAATTGCCTGCGCCAAACGCCAGCGCCTGCCCGACACCATTCAATCGCGCCAATTCATCCTTGACGCGCAGATTGGCGAAATTCGACAAATACAACGCGTCATAGCGATGATCTGGCGAAGTCAGGTGCACGACCATGGTGATGTTCGGCGAAGACTTTGCCGTGGTGACGCCCAATTGCCGCACCGCCTCGGGAAGTCGCGGCGAGGCTTGCGCCACGCGGTTCTGAACCTGCATGGCTGCCAGGTCAATATCGGTGCCCTGCGCAAAAGTGACGGTCAGATTGAGTGAGCCATCGGACGCCGCGACGGACTTCATGTAGATCATCCGCTCGACACCGTTGATGGCTTCTTCCAGCGGTGCCGCCACGGTCTCGGCAATGGTCTTGGGATTGGCACCGGGATAAATCGCGGTCACCTGCACCGAGGGTGGCACAACCTCTGGGTATTCACTGATCGGCAGATTCGGCAGTGCGATCAATCCAGCGACGAAAATCAGGATCGAGAACACCGCCGCCAGAATCGGACGATCAACAAAGATGCGGGAAAAGTCGGAATGCGCCATGGATCAGGCCTCCGGCGCGCTGGCTGCATCGGGTGCGGCCTGCGCGGCAGCACTGTTCGGTGCCTCCATCGGCACACTGACGGGTGCAACGGTCTGGCCAGGGAAGAATATCTTGCGCGTGCCATTGACGATGACCTGGTCACCGGGCTGCAAACCGCTTTCGGCAACGCGCAAACCGTTGATCTCGGCACCCAAAAGCACATCTCGACGCTGAGCAGCATTGCCCTCACCCAGCACGTAGACATACTTGCGATCCTGATCCGTCAGCACGGCCTGATCATGAATCAACAGTGCTGGCTTACTGCCTTCTGCCTGTAGCCGCACGCGCGCGAAAAGTCCAGGCACCAGATCTGCGGCCGGATTGGCCATGACCGCGCGTGCCATGACCGTTCCTGTCACCGTGTTCAATTGGTTGTCGAGAAAATCCAGATTGCCGGCGTGCTTGAATTCGGTTTCATCGGCCAAAGCGATCTGCACCGGAACGGCAGCGTCATCGCTGAGCGCCTGGGTGGCACTGGCGCGATAGCGCAGAAAAGTACGCTCATCGGCCTCAAAGACCACATGCACCGGATCGACCGAAACCAGTGTGGAGAGCAAGGTTTCGCCCGGCGCCACCAAATTGCCCGGCTTGACCATCGCAGCACCGATCCGACCGGCCACGGGGGCCTTGATCTGAGTGAACTCCAGATTCAGCGCCGCCTGTTGTCGGCGTGCCTGCGCCGCCTGCACATCCGCCTTGGCCTGCGCCAACTCCAGCCCACGCGCGTCCAGATCGCCCTGGGACACCGCTCGGGAAGCAATCAAGGCCTCGCTGCGATCAAACTCGGTCTGCGCCAATTGCACCCGTGCTTCGGCACGCGCCACATCGGCCTGCGCAGCCGTTACCGCTGCGCGATACTCGCGGTCATCAATGCTGAACAGCAGCGTATCCTTCGCAACCAGACTGCCTTCGCGCACATGCACTTTGGCCAGGTAACCGCCCACGCGCGGGCGCAGTTCGACAGCGTCCACGGCCTGGATGCGACCGGTGAACTCCTTCCACGGTGCAATGTCCTGCTGCACGACCGCCGCCACTGACACACCTTGCGGTGGCATCTGCTGTTCCTGACCGCCGTCACCGCTACAAGCGACCAAACCCAGCGCCAAAGCCAGCGCGCTGAGCCGCAGACCGCGCGCATGCGGATAGAAATTCGAGGTCATGGAAATCTCCTTGGGAATACAAAATTCATGTTTGTCCTGATGCCGTAGATCATGCGTTTTTTGGCATGGCGCAGGGGTTTTCAGCCAAACTGCGGATCAGCGTCACCACACGCTGATGGACGGATGGCGGCAGGGGATTCATATCGAACATCGACTGCCAGAACATCCCTTCAGACGCCATCAGGATGACGTAACGCATCAAATCGGTGTCGCTCCAGTCCCAGCCGTCGAACGTACGGCGTTGATGCTCACGGACAGGATCAAGCAAGGACGGATCAATCATCGCTGCGCTCAGCATGCCGCTGACAAAACGGCGATGTTGCAGGTCCTCCGAATCGAGATTGCAGCGCAGGTGGCCCAGAATCACCGCCGTCTTGCGACAACCCAATTCGGGCACGGTCTCATGTGCTGCGCGCTCCCAATCGGCGATATCGACCTCAATCAGCCCCTTCAGCAAGGCTTCCTTGGTCGGAAAGTGGTAGGTGATCCCACCTCGGGTGACGCCGCTTTCGACCGCGAGCTCATCAAAGGTGAGGTGCCCTGCACCTTGGGATTCCACGATCCGGCGCGCAGCGTCGAGGATTTTCTGGCGCGCCTTGGGCTGTCTGGTCATGCTAAAACTATACAGTACGTTCTGTATAGTTATGGCGACCATTCGTCAGTTTGAGTACGGGCGGCTACGCTATACCGCGACGGTTTTGCAAACAGGATGGCACCATGCCAACGACTCGCGTTTGGCCAAGCGCAGCCGCTTTGGCCGCAATTCTCTTGCTCGCGGGGACACCCAGCAGCCATGCCCGTGAGGCCAGTCTGAACGCCGCCGATTGCCGCATCGAAATCGATGGCAAGTCCTTTCCTTTGAAGGGCAAAGTCGCCTACACGCAGAGTTTCCCAGACTTGAAAGTCAAGGTCGTCAGCAGCTTTCCACACTTGAAGGTGAAGACCGTTGAATCCTTCCCGGACAATTGCGGCGAATGGCAAGTTGTCGACAGCTTTCCGGACCTGAAGGTGCAGTTCGTGGACAGCTTTCCTGATCTGGAAATTGAATTTGTCGAGTCTTTTCCTGGCGTGCGCTAGCTGCAGAATCCTCGTCAACCAGCGTGGTAATGGGCGGCGACGTAGTTCTCGATGATGTCGATGAATTCTTCAACCATGCGATCACCGCGCAAGGTCACCGTCTTGACGCCATCCACAAACACCGGCGCAGCAGGCGCTTCGCCCGTGCCGGGCAGCGAGATGCCAATGTTGGCGTGTTTGCTTTCGCCGGGACCGTTGACAATGCAACCCATCACCGCAAGGCTGAGGCTCTCAACGCCAGGCCGTGTGACTCGCCATTCGGGCATGCGTTCGCGCACATGCGCCTGAACACGCTTGGCCAATTCTTGAAAGAACTCACTGGTCGTTCGGCCGCACCCGGGACACGCTGTCACCAGTGGCGTAAACGCCCGCAATCCCATGGTCTGCAGCAATTCCTGCGCCACCACCACCTCGGCAGTGCGTGACGCGCCGGGTTCGGGTGTCAGACTGATGCGAATCGTGTCGCCAATGCCCTCCTGCAACAGCACCGACAGTGCCGCCGTGGACGCCACGATCCCTTTTGAGCCCATCCCGGCCTCGGTCAATCCCAGATGCAGGGCATAGGACGAACGCCGCGCCAGATCGCGATACACGGCAATCAACTCCTGCACACCCGAGACTTTGCAGGACAGAATGATCCTGTCGGCCGGCAAGCCCAGCGCCACCGCGCGATCCGCCGATTCCAGCGCCGAGCGAATCAAGGCCTCGCGCAGCACACGTCCGGCATCCCAGGGCTCCGCCAACTGAGCGTTTTCGTCCATCAAGCGTGCGGCCAGCGCCTGATCCAGTGACCCCCAATTGGCGCCGATCCTGACCGGCTTGCCGTAGCGCACGGCAAATTCAATCAACTGTGCAAACTGGGTATCACGCTTGGCGCCGAACCCGACATTGCCGGGGTTGATCCGGTACTTCGCAAGCGCCTCGGCACACGCCGGCTCGCCTGCCAGCAATTGATGACCGTTGTAGTGAAAATCACCAATCAAGGGCACTTCCACGCCCATCGTCGCGAGCCGGTCACGAATCCGTGGCACCGCGGCGGCGGCTTCGACGGTGTTAACCGTCACCCGCACCAACTCTGAGCCTGCACGCCACAGCTCCGCGACCTGTTTTGCCGTCGCAGCCACATCCGCCGTATCGGTATTGGTCATGGACTGCACGACCACCGGTGTTCCCGCACCCACCAGCACACCGTTGATAGCCACCGCATGCGTGCGATGGCGCTGAATCATTTGCAACACAGGCATTCAGTGACTCACTTCGGTTCGCGTTTGTCGCACTTTCAGCAGGACGTAATCGCCCGCCTGCTCGAGGGCGTTCATGTCGTGATAGTGATGGGTGGAGGAAGCATCCGGATCAACCGCATCGACCTCGGAAGGGGTCGAGACCTCAAGACGGTGGGCCTGCAGGTCGATCTGACTCGGCGCCACCACAAAGACCGCATCAGGATCACCGCGCTCGCGCAGCCAGTCGATCAGCACGCCGCGCTGCGGCGCTTTGGGATGCCCAAGTGGATCCAGCGTGCGAAGACTCACTGCACGCGCGCGCCGCGCCAGCAATTCAACCCCCGCATCCACACTGCCATCGCTGGCATAGCGAATCCAGCGCACGACGCCAACCATCCACAGGGGATCGTCTTCTTCGTGCGCAATTGACAGTCCGATCAACTCACCGACACGGATACGCAGTCCCGCCTCACGTGGCCACTGCAATCGGTAACCGCCCAAGCTCTGATCCAACACCATTGCTTTCGCGCGCGATGCCCGAACGGAATCCGTACTGGCATTCGCCCAGGACGCACGCTCGGCGGCCGCCTGACTGCTATAGCCGCGAATCTCCCGCGTAAAGGTGTCGAAATCCAAACCTCCGGCCAGATAGAAATGCAGACCAATCAAGCCCAGCACCGTATCCAAGTGGTGCGTCGCACCCAGCCGCCGTGCACGTCGCTCCGCAGCCGTAGCCCAACCCGCACGGAGCCGCCGCAGCAGATCCGCCGGCGCCTGCAGAGGGACACGCAGCTGTGGCAACTTGATGGCAACGGACTCGACCCCAGCCTGCGCCAACGGTGCGTCCAGCACGTCACGCAATGGCTGGACACAAAACCAGTAGCCCAACGCGGTTCCGGATTCACGCTCTTCCGGCGTATAGCCAGGACCACGATCGGTGTCGATCGCAATCATAAAACTGTCCCGCGCGCCGGGCTTGTTCGACAACTGCAGCAGACTGCCCAACTCACGCGTCAGCGACCACAACTCGCCCTGTTCACGTTGCGAGAATCGATAAGGGTTGGACAGCGCCAGCAGTACCGCTTGCTGATAGAGCTGCGCGACGGTGCGCGGCGCACTTTCGGCAACTTCCTGGACCTGTTTGGCCAGCAAACCCGCATGGTCGCAGAAACGATAAATCGCATGCAGACCAAACCAGTTGTCTTCCGGTGGCACGCGATACAGAAAATAAGACAACATCAACAGTCGACTGTAGTGCCAGGCACTACGCACCGCCAAACCCGCGGCGGCACCACCACGCAGAAACGGCACGCTGCCACTGGGTGCCAAAAATTCATGCAACGCCATCCGGTAACCCAGCGCCAATTCGCGATGCAAACTCTGGCAGGTCTCGGCCATCTGCGCGCGCTGCGGTGTCAAGGGAAAGGTTGCTGACTGCAGCGCCCGTTCAATCAGGGCAATGCTCTCGAGGGCGACCGGCCGCACCGCCTCCATGACGGTCGCGCGTTGCACACCGATCATTGCCGCACCGCGCCAGACCTGAAAGGCATTGATCAACTGCTGCAGGGTTGCCTGTTGATTGGCACGCGGCAAGGCGTCCACCCAGGCAGCCACACCTTTGGCATCGACCGGAACTGGCCCGGCAGTCACCAGAGCCCTGGGAGGAAAGCGTTCTCCGAGTTGTGCGTATGCATCAGACATTGCGGGATTCTCTTACATGCCATGCCAGGATTCGAACATCACCACAAACTCTGCAGCGCAGCGAATTTCGATGCGGACCCTTACCGACTCGCCCCCGAATCGAGCCAGTTGCGGCGACTGAACCCGTCCTCTGCAAGAAGCGGGCTAAACACACCACAACCTGACCGAGTGTAGCAGGCGAACCGGCGCACTCAATTGCCGATGCGCAAACTTTGCCTGCGGCAAACCAGCGGCGCGTCGGTGGATGCTCCTGTTACGATCCGCAGCCCGATGCGAATAGCCACCGTGTCCCAGACATCCCCCACGCCAACGGCGCCCCAACGACCAATACTCACACCATCGAGTTTGAACGCGATGGCGCGCAATCTGCTTGAAGGTGCCTTGGGGCTGATCTGGGTCGAAGGCGAACTCAGCAATGTCACCCGCGCCAGTTCTGGCCACTACTATTTCACGCTCAAGGACCCGCGTGCCCAAGTACGCGCAGCACTGTTTCGCGCCAACGCCTTGCGGATGGGTTTCGCGCCTGAGAATGGTCAACACATATTGGCGCGCGGGCGCATCTCCCTCTACGAGCCACGCGGCGACTACCAGTTAATTGCGGAACATCTTGAACTGGCAGGCGAAGGTGCCTTGCAGCGTGAATTCGAGCGTTTGCGCCAGCAACTTCAGCAGGAAGGGCTATTCGACCCAGCACGTAAGCGCACGCTTCCCTACCCGCCCCATCGCCTCGCGGTGCTGACCTCACCGGTCGGTGCGGCGATTCACGATGTCGTGAGCGTACTGCGACGGCGCTTTCCACTGCTTGAAATCGATCTGTTACCCATTCCCGTGCAGGGTCACGATGCGCCACCGCGTATCGTTGATGCGCTGCGTCGTGCAGATGCCTGTGGACGCTACGACGCGCTGCTGCTGACGCGCGGTGGCGGCTCATTGGAAGACCTGTGGGCCTTCAATGATGAGACGCTGGCGCGCACCATTGCCGATTTGCAGACCCCACTCATCTGCGCCGTGGGTCATGAGTCCGACCACAGTATTGCCGACTGGGTCGCCGACCTGCGTGCACCGACACCGTCAGCGGCGGCAGAGCTGTTAGTGCCCGATCAGGGCGAACTCGCGCAACGCCTGCAACACATCTCTTCTCGCCTGCAGCGCAGTCTCACCAATCGTCTCAATACCTGGGCACAAACACTGGATCAACGTGTCACCCATTTGCGTCTGCACGCGCCAGCACAGCGTCTGCAGCGCGGCAGCGAGCGTTTGCAGCACGTGCATGCACGCTTGCGATTGACCACAAACGCCAGAATCCGCGACGGCGCCGCGCAGGCACAGTGGCTTGGTGCACGCCTGGCCGGTGCCTCTCCCGTGCACCTTCTGCATCGCACAAGCGCACGGCTGCAAACGCTCGGCCAGCGCTTGCGACATCAAGGCACGGGCTTGAGTCTTGCGCCGCATGCCCGCCTGAATCAACTGGCGCGTACCTTGGCTGCACTCAGCCCCTTGGCTGCCCTGCAGCGAGGCTACGCCATCGCACGGGATGCAGGAACCGGCCAACTTTTGACTTCGGTAACCGCGGTCGAGCCCGCTACCCGCATCCGATTGCAACTCAAGGATGGCGACGTCCTGCTGCGTCCAGATCAGGAATCGAGTGGCACATGAGCGAAACCCTGCTGCAGCCCGTACGCTTCGATCTGGAAGTAAAGAAGAGCCTGTTCCGCTGCCAGGCTGCAGCGGTCGAGTCTCCGGAGCAGGCGTTGGCCTTTCTGCATTCCGTGCAAAACCACGATGCCACCCACAACTGCTGGGCCTACCGGATTGGCCAGCAATACCGCTTCTCGGATGACGGCGAACCCGGCGGAACGGCCGGGCGGCCCATCCTTGCGGCGATCGACGGGCAAGGGCTGGACGGCGTGATGGCCGTGGTGACGCGCTGGTTTGGCGGCACAAAACTTGGCGCTGGCGGCCTGGTGCGGGCCTACAGCGGCGCCGCGGCAGAATGTCTGCGCACGGCCGCACGGCGCACCGTCATTGTTCGTGAGAACTATCAACTGCGCTGCAAATTCGAACACTTGGGTTCGATCCATCTGGCACTGCAGCACGCTGGAGCGTTGAAGGCGGGTGAGCAATTCGATGCAGACGGCGCCATCCTGCAGTTTGCCCTTCCCGCCGCCGAATTGGTCGCACTGCAGGCGCAGGTCAGGGATATCAGTCGCGGACATACCGAGGTGCGCTCTGCCCCGACCGCAGACCCCGCGTGACGTCAATCGGCACCGCTTCGTGGCCTCGTTGTTGCAGGACTTTTGACCGTCATCAAACCGACACATCGCCAATCGGCGCTGAATACCCGCATCCAAATTTCGACAGGGAGTTCCCATGGCGGACGGCAAACGCGAACGCAAGCAAGGCACGGTCACGCCGTTATCCAGTGCTGCGCGACCCACATCCCGTGGCGATGTGCCACCGCAGCTCAGTGCCAAGGGCATCCGCGCCTACGAAACACAAGCGGATGAGGAGGGCGCACTGGAAACCGAGCTCGCGACGATCGCTTCACTGCTGGACGGCAAGTCCCCGGAAGACCGCCGCCGACTGTTGGAACAGTTGCTGGAGCGCGAAAGCCATGGCGAGGAACCAAAAGAGCGCGCCGTGTTGGACATGGAGCTGGCCCCGGGCTGGCGCGACGGTGCCTACCCCTACAAGAATCTGATGAGTCGCAAGACTTACGAGAAGCAAAAGTTCTTGCTGCAAACCGAACTACTGAAACTGCAGGCATGGGTCAAGGATACCGGTCAGCGCGTAGTGATCCTTTTCGAAGGTCGCGATGCAGCCGGAAAAGGCGGCACCATCAAGCGCTTCATGGAACACCTGAACCCACGCGGCGCGCACGTCGTGGCGCTGGAAAAGCCCAGCGAAGTGGAGCGTGGCCAGTGGTATTTCCAACGCTACGTGCAGCATCTGCCAACTCGCGGCGAGATCGTCCTGCTGGATCGCAGCTGGTATAACCGCGCCGGTGTCGAGCGGGTCATGGGATTTTGCAGCGATGCGGAATACCAGGAATTCATGCGACAGGCGCCGGAGTTCGAACGCAATCTGGTACGCAGCGGCATTCATCTGATCAAGTTCTGGTTTTCGGTCAGTCGTGACGAACAGAAGCGCCGTTTCAAGGAGCGCAAGAGTCACCCGCTCAAGCAATGGAAGCTGTCACCGATTGATATGGCGTCATTGGACATGTGGGAAGACTACACCCGCGCCAAGGAAGCCATGTTCCTGAACACCGACACGGCCGATGCGCCTTGGACCGTGATCAAGTCAAACGACAAGAAGCGCGCCCGCCTCAACGCAATGCGTTATGTGCTGCACAAGCTGCCGTATACCAACAAGAATCTGGACACGATTGGTCGCGTTGATCCCTTGCTGGTTGGCCGCGCCCATGTGGTCTATGAACGTGGCGAGCATGAGGTTGTCCTGCTGTAAGCTGGCGCTCATGTCACTGCATGGCGCTCTGCGTAGCAGGCATCACGCCAGATGCCGCTGCGCAGCACCTCATGCAAGTGCCATGCAGCATCCCATGCATCGACAAAGCGCGTGTAGAGCGGGGTAAAACCAAAGCGCAGGATGTCCGCCGACTGCAGTGCGTCGCCCGCCCGGAAATCCCCGATCACGCCGCGTGCGATCAGCGCCTGAACGATGGCGTAGCCACCCGCCTCGCAGGCCAGCGACACCTGCGAACCGCGCAGTGCATCGTCCATCGGCGAGACGATTGCAAGGTCAAACTCGGCGGCAAAAGTACTCACGCGGTCGGCAAACAGTCGTGTCAGCGCCAGCGACTTGGCGCGCAATGCGGCCATGCCGCCATAAGGCTCGGCGGCGAGCACGGAGTCCACCCCACACGCCAGTGCTGCCATGGCGATCACCGCCGGCGTACCGCACAGGTAGCGCGCGATGCCCGATGCGGGCAGATACCCTGTCTCGAATGCGAACGGGACCGCATGCCCCATCCAACCCGACAGCGGCTGTTGAAACCGATCGACCCAGCGCGGATGCGCCCACACGAAAGCTGGCGCACCTGGTCCGCCGTTGAGATATTTGTAACCGCAACCAATGACGAAATCCGCATCATCCGCGTGCACGTGCAGCGGCACTGCGCCGGCACTGTGCGCCAAATCCCAAACAATCAGTGCCCCGCCCGCATGCGCCTTTGCTGATAGCGCCGCCATGTCGTGCATGGCACCGGTTCGGTAGTTCACATGCGTCAAGAGCAGTACCGCAAGCTGCGGATTGATGGCATCGACGATCTCCTCCTTTTCTACCAAGCGCAGGTGGTATCCGTATTGCTCAGCCAAGGCCTGCGCGATGTAGAGGTCGGTCGGAAAATTGCTGCGCTCGGAAACAATCACGGTCCGTTCCGGGTCGCGCGCCTTGGTGATTCGCACTGCCGCACTCAGCACTTTGAACAGATTGACGGAAGTGGAGTCCGCGACGACTACTTCACCCGCGCGTGCACCGATCAATCGGGCGATCTGATCACCGGTACGACGTGGCAGATCGATCCAGCCCGCCGAGTTCCAACTGGCAATCAAGTCTTGCCCCCACTCATTGGCGATCACCGATTGCACACGTGATGCGGTGGTCTTGGGTAACGCACCCAGTGAGTTGCCGTCCAGATAGATCACACCTTCGGGCAGAACAAACTGCTCGCGCAGTGGCGCCAGTCGATCGTCCACATCCATCGCGACGGCCTGGTCACGTGTGATGCTCATGCATGCCACTCCCGCAAGATCGCTCGCACCGGCGACGCATCGGCTTGCATCCAACGCAGCGGCAAGGCAATCAACTCGTAGTCGCCTTCCGGCACAGCGTCCAGCAACAGATTCTCCAGCACCCGCAATCCGCGACGGCGCACCGCTTGGTGACTCGGCAGGGCTTTGCTATTGGCCGGATCGATACTGGCACTGTCAATACCGATCAATTGCACGCCAAGATCGGCCAAGCGCTCGATCAGCGCTGCGGAAAATGCGGGCAAATTCATGTCGAACTGCGTCTGAGGCTGACAACGGTAGGTTCGCACCAATACCCGCGGCGGCAAGTCTG
The DNA here is from genome assembly GCA_016718605.1 of Lysobacterales bacterium. GTDB lineage: Bacteria > Pseudomonadota > Gammaproteobacteria > Xanthomonadales > Xanthomonadaceae > Aquimonas. The sequence continues at coordinate 99,463 of JADKCY010000003.1, forward strand.
TGCAGGCGTGTCGCACATGTTCCCAAGTCACCAACCCACCACGATCCATCGCGTGGATTACCCGGCAATGGCCGAGATACGGTTGCAGATCAAGACCGCCAATCGGCTCACCCAGAGGATCGTAGTGCAGCGGCGCATCCGCGTGTGCGCCGACATGCGGCGAAAGGCTGACGGTGGCAACATTGACCGGACAATCGTCGCTCAAACGAAAATTCCAGCGCTGCGCGTATGCCGCATCGCCCGGAAACACCGGCGTTCGCTCATCGACCGGCGGCGAGATGTCCCACAGACGTGCTTGCGCCGACGGCACTGCCAGTGCACCGGTCCGCTGCGTTAGTTCCGGCATTCGCGTCATTGACCACCCACCAGACGCTGCTTCCATGCCCAAACGGCTGCTTGCGTACGATCCGCCAAATCCAGTTTGCCAAGCACATTGCCGACATGGGTTTTGACCGTGCTTTCGCCAATCCCCAAGCGCTCGGCAATTTGCGTGTTGCTGCAGCCATCCGCCAGCAACAGCAGCACTTCCCGCTCTCGCGCACTGAGCGCAACACAGGGATCGGATTGCACGATCTGACGTGATCGTCGCGCGGCGGGCGCAGCAAACGCGAATAGACGCGGATGCAGGACGCGCTCGCCGCGCGCCACACGGAAAATGCCATCCAGCAACTCGCTACCGGCTATTTCTTTCAAGGTGTAGCCGCACGCACCCGCTGCAAACGCCGGCGCGACCGCGTGGCTTTCAAGGCAAGAGGTCAGCACCAGCACTTCCGTCGTTGGGCTGCAGGCACGAATACGTCGGGTCGCGGAGACGCCATCTTCCACCGGCATGACCAAGTCAACCAAGGCCACATCCGGCTGCAACTCTGCGGCAAGTTGTACGGCGTGCGCGGCATCGGCAGCTTCTCCGCAAACCGTCATGCCTGGCTGCAATTCGAGATAGGCACGCAAGCCCTGACGCACCACTGCATGATCGTCGACCAGCAACACACGCAGACTCATGAGCCGCACTCCGAACCGCAATGAAAGCTCAGTCGCACTTGGGTTCCTCCAGCCTCAGCGCTTGCAAGCTGCAGCGCGCCGTCCGGCAATTCTCTAGCGCGATCGCGCATGTTCGACAGCCCCATGCCATCCTGACGCACCGATGTCAGTCCGCAACCATTGTCGCCAACGATCAACGTGACGTGCACGCCGCGTCGCGACAGTATGACTTCGACAGCGGTCGCGCGAGCGTGGCGCCACACGTTGGCTAGCGCTTCATCGACGATTCGCAGCAACGCATCCGCCTGTGCCGCCGCCAGTGGCAAGGACGCGACAAGCTCACTGTCAACGCGGCACTCACTGCGACGCGCAAAATCCTGCAGGCGCTGCTGCAATGGCAGTACGACATCGACCCAGGGATCGGCATCAGAACGCAGCTCCAGCAGCACCTCGGACAACTCGGCCTGCACTTCGGCGACCAAACTCAAGGCTTCGGCGACGCCTTGGTGCGCCACTTGCGGCGAGACTGCACTGCGTGCCGCTTCCAATTGCAGCGACAGGGCAAACACCTTTTGCTTGACCGTATCGTGCAGATCGCGCGCGACCTGCTGACGTGCTGACAGAGTGGCCAGCTCGGCACGGGTTTCCACCAGCGCCGCCAGATCCAGCGCCATCCGGTTGAGGTCGTCGGCCAACCGCCCCAACTCGTCTGCCGAGGCATCCGCCAAACGTGCGCTGAAATCGCCTGCAGCCCACCGCTGTGCGGCATCGCCAATGCGTGCCACGCGTTGCAAAACGCGTTGACGAAGAAACCACGCCGAACCAAACAGAAAAAGAACCAGATAGGCCACTGCAAGCGTCCATTCAAAGCTCAACACACTCAGATTGATTTGCCAAGGCGAGGCAACTGCCAGCCGCAAGCGAAGTTCCGCCTCCGCGTCATGTAAGGGCACGGCAGCCGTTACCTGCCAGTCACGTTGCACCGCCGCATCCCTGTGATCGTTGCCACCGACCTGCCACACGCCGCGACCCGGCAGCCGGAATTGCACCTGAAACGGATGCTCGGCCAGCTCCAAAAGTACAAATGCTGCGCGAGTCTGCAAACTTTCACGCGGACGCTCCAAGCGCAGCACCAAGGCATGCAATCGCTGCTCCAACTCGGCATCCCTTGCCCCGGCCTGCGCAGCCGTTAGCAACTGCCGTAATTCGACTTCCAGCGCCCGCTGTACCCGACCGTCGTCCAACTGGGTCAGCAGATACTCGAATTTCCAGCCGAACGCCGCCCGCTCCACAACCAGCAAGGCGGGGATGGCCAACACCAGATAGAACCACGCCAATTGCCAGCGAAGACCACGCATGCCGTTTCCTGTTGGGCGACGCGCACTCGCGATGAGTGTGAACGCGATGCAGCGGCAAGCATAAGCCGGGATCAGCCAAACCTGCCTCTGCACATCGTCATCCACCTTGCGGAGGATGTGATCACCAGTGGGCATCCCTACCATTCGCCGACTTGTATCAGGGATACCCCCATGCGCTGCACTGCTCTGTGTTCTGCCATCACCCTTGCCTTGTTGGCCCTTTCACTGCCAAATGCCAGCGCGTGGGCCAGTGCTGAGCCGCGTGCAGCGCAACTCGACGAAGTCACTGTGGTGGCCAAAGGCACCGCAGCGGATTTGCCCTCAACCCTGTCGACACAAATCATCGACTGGCGCGACGCACCCGGCGCACCGCTGGATGTGCAGGACATGCTGGTGCGCGTGCCGGGAGTCGGCGCGACCGGCCAGAATGGCGTCTTCGAGACCTTTTCGATTCGCGGCAGTGGCGGCAACGGCATTCTGGTCCTGCTCGGCGGCATGCCAATCACCGCCCAGCGCCGCGCCGGTGTTCCCATCGCATTTGTCGAACCCGGTTTACTGGGCGCGCTGAACGTCACCCGCGGCCCGGCCACGGTCCATTTCGGACCTGGCGCATTGGGCGGTGCAATCGCCATCGAACCTTACTGGTTCGACGGCACCGAATTGCTGGGCAGCTACGCCAGCGCGGGCGATGACACGCTCTGGCTGGCAGGTCACGGTAACGAGCATTTCTCGCTGGGCGTGGCGCGCCATCACGCGGGCGACAGCGAATCCGCCAACGGCACGCCGCTGAACACCAGCTACGAGCGCGACAGTGCCAGCCTGCAGTGGCAGCGCGCCTTCGGTGACTGGCAAGTGGACGCATTGCTGTTGCCCTCGCGCACCGAGAACATCGGCAAGTCCAACAGTCGTTTCCCCACCCGCGATTCAACCTATCCGGAAGACAAGCACGATCTCGGCAGCCTGCATCTGAGACACGTCAGTGGCTTCGAAACGCGCCTGTCTGCCCATGATCAATCCCTGCTCACCTACAACCAGCGCCCCGGCTCACCGGACACCTGGGCGTACGTGGAGAGCACCGATTGGAGTCTGACCACGCAGCACAGTTGGCAACATCAGTCCGTCAACTACAACGTTGGCGTGGAATATCTCGCCCGCCGTGATGTCAACGGGTTCGACGCGCGTGGCAATCTCGGCGCACGCAGTTACAGCCTGCTCAATGGCAGCGAATCGCTGTGGTCGCTGTTCGGCATCGCCGAATGGTCGCCACTGGATAGATTGAGCGTGGAGGCCGGTGTGCGTGGCAGCCATGTCGATCAATCGCAGCGCGGTGCCGAATCGTCCGATCACGACAGCGCCCTCAATCTCGGCCTCATCTGGACGCCGGCAAACAGTCAGCGCGCGACCCTGAATCTGGCCTCCGGCTACCGCTTCGCCACGCTGGAAGAGCGCTTCTTCAGCGGCGTGACGCCGCAGGGTGAAATCGTCGGTAATGCCAACCTTGGCTCGGAACACTCGATTGGGCTGGATCTGGGCTACGCCATCGACGTCGGCGCATGGCAAGTGCAAGCCAACCTGTGGCGCACCGACGTCGACGACCTCATCCAACTGCAAGCGCTCGCGACCGGCGTGAACGGTTACAGCAACGTCGGCAAGGCACGACTGCACGGCTTCGAACTGGGACTGGGCTGGCAAGCCAACGAACAACTCCTTCTGCAGGCCAGCAGTGCTGTGGTGCGCAGCAAGGACCAATCCACCGGCGATCCGCTGTACGGCGCACCACCGCTGACCCTGACCCTCGATGCCCGCTACCAGTGGGAACACCTGAGCCTCGGCATGCTCTACCAACACCGCGCCGCCATGACCCGCCCTGGCTTCGAGGAAGTCGAACGCCCCGCCGTCGACCTCATCGATCTCGATGTCAGCGTTCCTTTGGGCGTCGCGTGGACCCTGCAGCTCTACGCCCGCAACGCCCTCAACGAAAACTATGTCGCCACCGCCGACGAACTCTCCGCGCTGGCCCCGGAACGCAGTGTGGGGATCAGTGTGCGCTGGGTGAGGTGAGGCAATCGGGAGCAGCCGGGCGGCACGGCCACTGCGCCAATTCGGTCACGCAGAAACCATCCCGGCAAACCGCATCCTCCAGCGGCCGACAGTCCACTATCGGCCCACGATAACGACGACAGAGGTCGCGCTGCTGCGCCGACAGGATCGCCGCGTGTTCCTTTGCGACGTACGATCCGCACGAGTTGCAACGAAGGTGGGCGAAGGCACAATCGCTGCTGACAGTGCAGGCGAATTGGTCGGGGCGGACGCCAACCGTGCGGTTTTCCGTGAACGAGCAGCCCGAGATCGCAACGCACACAAAGGCCCAGAACAGAACACCGAACCGCCTAGCGGCCACCACGACACTCATTGCAGCGCCTCGTCGACAACCACACCCTCGCCAGCGTAAGACATCCGAACGGATCCCCCTTTGTGATCGCCGAGCGTAGCTGCCATATCCACGGTAGAGGAACGCGTGGCGAAGCCCTGCCGCTCCCAGCGCATCACTGACGGTCGGCGACGCAACCGAGTGGACCGTTTCAGGAAGCCTTCGAGTGAACTTGACCGGAACGGGACGGTGTAGCGGCACGCAAATCAGAATACATAGAGGAAGCCAATGCTGACTTCGGCTTCATAATTGCTTCGCGCGATCGGACTCTCCTGAACGCCACTACTGTAATGCTCATAGAGCGCCTCGCCGAAAATCTGCCAATTGTCCGCGATGTAGTGACGATAGTTATAGTTAATCCCGACAGATCGAAATCCACTGCTAAGTCTGGTCTCATCCAATCCCGATGCAACCGACTGCTGGGCAGTTATGCCGAAATCTCTATTGGCAAAATCGCTGTCGTGAAAAGCCCCAACCAGATTGATCTCCGAACCGGTTCCATCATCCCGGTCCCCGAACCGATAACCCAAACCGAACAGGCCAAGATTTCCACTGCCGCCAGTCACCACTCGACCAATCAGCCAATAGCGCCAATCGGCATCCAGTGCGCGTCGCGCTTGGAGTACCAGCTCGGTCTCCTCGTCCCCATTGCCAAGTCCATTCAAACGCCCATCGTCGGATTCACCTTCTTCCCGGCCCTCATCGAAGGCGACGACGGCCTCGAGCAGCCACGTATCGGCACGAAGACCACGCCAGCCCAGCGCCTCACCGGCCCAAAAGAAAACATCGTCACCACGCCGCCATTGCACGGCACCCGCGGGTTCAATCTCGAATCCGAATTCGTCCGAGCCTTCGTATGCAGATTCATATTCAACACCAAAGCCCAATCCAAAGCCCCAGCCATCATTGCCTCTACTGAAGTCGTCGACCGAGGGCAACGGCACCAGAGCCGCCTTTCCGTCCTGCGCCAGCGCCTGATTTGACGCACACACAGCAATCCCAATTAGCAAAGCGCTGAACATTTTCATTTTTAGAACTCGCGCGTGTCGGTTAACGCTACTCTGCAGATGCGGTCGTGGGACCCGAGTGAAGCGCTCGCCCCTACTCTCAATCCGAACGATGGAGAACCCCGCGAACGTGAATGTTGCCCTGGCACGGCAGCAGATGAAACCAGCGCGGCGTCGACCGCACTCACCACGCCACCCACCGCTCTGCCACACTGCGCGCATGACTGATGACTTCATTGACCCCACACCCGAAGACCGTCGCAAGCTGCTGTGGCTGATCGCGGTGGCGGTAATGCTCGGGGCAGCAGTGACGTATTGGCTGCTGCCGTGGTTTCGCACGCAGATGCAGGTGCTGCCGCCCTGCGAGGCGGTGCGTCTGGCGCGCGGTGTGATAACGGCGATGCTGCTGGGTCTGCCGTTGATCGTGGTGCTGTGGGCGCTGCCGTTGGCACTGCGGTTATGGCGGGTGGGTCAGTTTCCCTTGCCCGGTGCGTGGGTGCTGCGTCGAACGCGGATTCAACGGGGCCGCGCGGTGCAGGTGCGCGCCGTCACGTTGCTGGTCTTGTCCGTGCTGACGGCGGTGCTGGCGATCTGGGGCGTTGTATCCGTGCGCAGTGTGCTTTCGGATCTACCCGGTTGTGCGACCAACACGGCCGTCGATTGAACCGTACTCGCAGGGCAATTGGCGGCCTTTCGCGATACGGTCCGGTAAGCGACCCGTGATAGACAACGGCAACTTTGCTCGACAAGTGTGCGCGGGTACGTTCGTTCGTTGGATCGAGCATCAACGGCACCCGCAACGTCAGTGATGGCACTACGGAAGCATCGCTAGTGCTGTCGTCCCCACCATCATCCACCGAAGGAAGTTTGCATGAAGAAGATCGACGCCTGGCGACGGATCTGGCAGACCCTGCACTCGCATCACCGATGGGCGCTGCTGGGTTTGCTGCTCAGCCCCTTGGCGCTGGCTCAGGTCGACGTCCGCAATCCCACCATCACCGGGGGCGGCGGCGTGAGCACGGCACCGCCGTATCGATTGATCGGCACCTTTGGCGATGCCAGCCAGGGCAGCTTGAGCGAAGCGGATGTGCGTTTGACCAGTGGCTTTCCGGCAACGATCAGTGATCCGCCGATGGCCGTTTTTTCTGATGGATTCGAGAACTGATCTTTAGGGGAGCAACACATGAAACGCACTGTTCTTGCCGCCGCGCTGGCGGTGTCCTTGGCGTGTGCCAACCTAGCGATGGCTGGCACCCCCAATCCGCAGCTGCCGGACTTCACGTATCAGGGTCGATTGGAAGTGGCCAACGCGCCCGCCAATGGCGACTACGACTTCACCTTTTCGCTGTGGGATGCCGCCAGCGGCGGCAACCAGATCGGCAGTACGATTGATGAGCCCGCTTGGCCGGTGACGAACGGCGTGTTCACCGTCCCGTTGGCCTTTCCTGATGCCTTCACGGGTGAGCAGCGCTATCTGCAAGTGACCGTCAATGGCGTGACGCTGCCGCGTCAGCCGGTTTCCGCAGCGCCGGTCGCGCAGTTCGCCATGGACGGCAATCCGGGGCCGATGGGACCTGCGGGTCCGCAAGGAAATCCGGGACCGATTGGGCCACAAGGCGAGGTTGGCCCCGCGGGTCCAGCGGGCGCGACGGGACCAGCAAGGGCCGCAAGGTCCGGCTGGCCCTGGCACCGTCAACGGCAACACCAACTACCTGGGCAAGTTCACGGGCGCTACCACGATGGGGAACGCCATGATCCAGGACAATGGCACCAGCGTGGCGATCAACTACCCGTTACAAGCCACGTCGCAACTGTTTGTCTATCGCCAGCAACAGACGGCGACTGGCGACGGGCAGTCCAGCATCTATGGCTACCGTGATCGCAACTCGCAGAACACTGGCGCCAGCTATGGGCAGAACGGCTCCAATACAGGTGTGACCGGGATGAGCTTCTGGGGCGACGACTACAGCTTTGGCGTGGGTGGCTGGAACTACAACGACTTCAGTCGCACCGGTGGTGTGATTGGCGCGGAGATCAACGGTCAGTACTGGGGATCGCTTGGGTACAAGGCGGCGAGCACGGTGACCTATGGTGTCTATGGAAGCAATGCCATGGGCAGCGGCACAGGTCGCGGCCTGACGGCAGAGCAGCAGGGTGCCGGTGGCGGTTTCGTGGGCGGAATGATTGGCTCCTGGTCGCGCGGCGAGGTGATGGGTGCCGTGTCATCGGGTGAGATGTTTGCTTCCTACAATCTCGGCCCGGTCTACAACAGCGGCTATTCTGCGGATCTGTTGCCTGCCCCGAGCCGTGGCGCTGGCGAGCGCGCGCCGGCCTATGCGGTGACATCGCCCGAGCTGAAGGTCTACGACAGCGGCCTTGGCGAACTCACCGGCGAATCGGTGTTCGTGCCGTTCAGCGCCACCTTTGTGGACATGCTCGGCGACAAGCCGGTGGTCACCCTCACACCGATTGGCGCACCCGCACAGTTGTACCTGAAGTCGGTCAGCGTGGATGGCTTCACCGTGGTGGCCACCAGCCCGCAATCCGGTCTGAGCTTCAACTGGATCGCGGTGGGCAATCGTGTCGACGCCGCGGCCACGCGCAGCCTGCCCAAGGAAGTGTCACAGGCGAGTTTCGATACCCAACTGCGCAACTTCATGGGCAATGAAGGCGACACCCGCAACGTGTCCACGCCCATGTGGTGGGACGGTCAACAGTTGCGCTTCGATGCACCGCCCAGCAAGCCGCGTGTGGAAACGACCTTGCCGCAGCAATGACGGCAGACAGTCGACTGCCCCGGTAAAAACACCGGGGCGATCGACGCTTCAGCCAATCGTCAGCGCAAGCCCTTCAGGCGTGCCCGCAACACATCCAAGCGCAGATTCGCCGCCGCACCCGGTGACACGCGGGCCTGCAGGCTTACTTGCGAGTCGCCTTCGGCCCAACGGGCAGGATTGGCGGCTTCGCGGTAGGCATCGCGGAAGGGCATGCCCTGCCGCGCCAGATCGACGGCCAGATCCGTGGCATACATCGATGGCTCCAGCGCGGCCTGCATGCGCTCGCTGCGCCATTCCAGATTGCGCAACAGGTCGGGCAACAATTCCAACGCCCCCAGACCGCGTGCGAAGGCATGCACGATGGCACCTTTGGTGAACTGCAGATCGCGGTGGTAACCGGAAGGCAGCGAGAGCAGTTGTTCCAGTTCGGTGCGCGCGGCGGCCACGCTGGCATGCACGGCACGCATCAGTTCGACCACGTCGGGGTTGCGCTTGTTGGGCATGATCGAGCTGCCCGTGGTGTATTCAGCAGGCAGCGCGACAAAGCCGTACTCGGCACTGGTGAACTGCGACAGATCCCAAGCCAGACGACGCAGATCCAGCGTGGCGGAACCCAGGGCTTCAACGGCGGCCAGTTCGAACTTGCCGCGCGAGAGCTGCGCATACGTCGCCGCGACTTGCAGGCGTCCAAACCCCAATGCCGCCGTGGTGTAGTCGCGATCCAGTGGCAGATTGATGCCATAGCCTGCTGCGCTCCCCAAGGGATTGGCATCGATCAGAGCCAAGGTGTCACGCGCACGCTGCGCATCATCGATAAACGCCTCGGCCCAGGCCGCCCACCACATGCCGCAGGACGACACCATGGCGCGCTGGATGTGGGTATATCCCGGCAGCGCGAGCATGGCCTCGGCCTCGGCGCGCGCCAGCGACACCTCGGCCACTTCACGCGCCAACGCGTCGACGCGCGCGAGTTGATCCTTCAACCACAGCCGCGTCGCAACCAGAATCTGATCATTGCGACTGCGACCTGTGTGAATCTTCTTGCCTGCATCGCCGAGGCGTTCGATCAACCAGGCCTCGATGGCGGAATGGCAGTCTTCGAAGCGCTCATCCAGCACGAATTCGCGTGCCACGACGGCGGCATCCAGTGCGCTCAGCTCACGCTCGATACCTGCCAGCTCCGTGTCACGCAACAGGCCGATGCGCTGCAAGCCCTGCGCATGCGCGCGGCTGGCACGAATGTCGTAGCGCAGGAATTCGCGATCCAGAATGACATCCTCACCCGCCAGAAAGCGCTGGATGCGCGCGTCGACTCTCACGCCCGGCTTCTGCCACAACAACTGACTCATGCGTGCCACTCCTTGGGATCGATACCGGCGTGTTCCAGCAGGCCCAGCGCACGGTTGAGGTTCTGCAATGCCTGTGTCGCCGCACCTTTGAGTAGATTGTCGAGCGTCGAGACGACGACGACGCGACGTCCGTCCGCCGACAAGGTAAAGCCGCCGATCTCGACACCATGCTTGTGCGCGATGCGGCTGACCCAGGGCGCGTCGTCAACGATCCGGATCACGGGTTCATCAACATAGGCCGCGCGGTAGCGCGCCACCACGTTGTCGCGGCTGAGCGCCTCGCGAAGGTGCAGATTCACCGTCATGCAGATACCGCGAAAATGCGCCGCGACATGCGGCATGAACTCCACGGCGTGATCCATGTGCCGACTGACTTCGCGCTCGTGGATATGTCCGGTCAAGGCGTAAGGCATCAGGTTGTCGCGCAGCAGTTCGGGATTGTTCTTGTCCGAAGGGCTGGTACCCGCACCGGAATAACCGCTGACGCCAAAACACTGCACGGGTCCATCAAGCAATTCGCGCAAGGGCGCGATCGCCAACTGCATGGCGGTGGCATAGCAACCGGGATTACTGATGCGGCGTTGTCCCGCCGCGCGCGAGCGGGTCAGCTCGGGCAGTCCGTAGTACCAGGCCGCGTCGAACCGGTAATCGGCCGACAGATCGACGATCACCGGATCGCGTCCAGCGGTATCCAGCGCAGCCACAAACGCCGCCGCCTTGCCGTTGGGCAAGGCCAGCACCAATGCGTCGAAGTCTGCCGTTGCCACCTGCGCTGGATCGAAGTTGACGTAGCGTAATGCCGGATCAACACCCACTTCGAAATCCGCCACGGCCTGTCCCTCGCGCTCGCGCGAACTGACGAAGCCAAGCTGCAAGTCCGGGTGCGCGGTGATCAGATGGATCAACTCGGAGCCGACATAGCCGCGCGCACCGACCAGTCCGACGCGAAAGGAAGCACTCATCACGCCGACTCCTGCTGCAATTTGAAATCCAGATGGCGACGCACGGTCGGCCATTCGCTGGCAAGGATCGAGAACACCACGGTATCGCGCAGACTGCCATCGGGCATGCGCATGTGGTTGCGCAGGATGCCATCTTGCTTGGCGCCTAGCCGTGCGATCGCCGTTCGCGACGCGTGATTCATGTAGTGCGTGCGGAACTCGACCGCCGCACAACCCAGAACATCAAAGGCATGCCCCAGCAACAAACGCTTGGCTTCGGTATTCAGCGCCGTGCGCTGCACACGTCTGGCATACCAGGTGTAGCCAATCTCGACGCGCGGCACGCTGGCATCGATATGGCAGTAGCGGGTTGACCCAACGACCTTGCCCTGCGCATCCCGCACCACAAAGGGCAGGCTGTGTCCTTCCGCGCACTCATCCAGGGCGCGTTGCACGTAGGCATCCACGGTGTCGGGCGACGGCACGCTGGTATACCAAAGCTCCCACAAACACCCATCGCTGGCCGCCTCTGCCAGGGCGGGCGCATGCTCGCGCAACAGCGGCAGTAGATGGCAATGCTGACCCTGCAGCGTCGGCACATGGCGAAAGTCGGTGTTCATCGCTTCAGCCCTTCAAGGTCGCAGGCCGCGCGCGGCAGTGGTCGATGGCAAAACGCACTTCATCGAAACTGTCGAGGCCAAACCAGAACACGTTCCACTTGTCGCCCTTCATGCAGCCATCGGACTCGCTGAAATAGAATTCGTTAATGCTGTTGAGCGGACGTGAGCGCCAGAAAAGACGCGCGTTTTCCGCCCGCATGACCAGCCAGGCCGCACGTCCCAGACCCTCGCCTTGCGCGTCATCACTGACCGCGAACTTGTCGAGATGCGGAATGCCGTTTTCCATCGTCAGAATCAGCGCGGCACGGTAGTGTTCGCTGACGTAGATGCGATACGGCTTGGTCTTCTCGAAGTAATCCGGCAGCAATTTACGGCCAAAGCCCGATTCGATCAGCGACTTCATGCGCGCCAGATCGATGCCCTTCCAACTCTTCTTGGTCAGTATCTTTTCACCGCGCCGCACCAGGGTGCCGGAGCCGCGATGGGTAAACAGCTCCTTGGCCAGTTCGTCCGGCTTGGTGATCGACACCGAACTGGCTGGCGGCAACTGCATCAGCAGATCGTGGATCTGTTCGATCTTCACCTTCATGCCCGAATGCAGCCAGGGCTGCAGCATCAGATCCTGATACTCGGTGCTAAGGTTGATCGAATCGATGATCCTGCCCTCGCCGTCCAGCAGTCCGCCGGTGCCGGTCAGGAACACGATCTTGTAGGGCTGCATTTCCTTGACCAGCTCATTGGCGGCCCAATCGGCATTCAGATTGACGATCTGCCCGCTGGCGGTTTCGCCCAAGCTGGTAATGACCGGAATCGAACCGACCTTGATCGCCGCATTGATGCCTTGCAGATGCACGCGACTGACCTTGCCGACCAGTCCGTACTTGCGCTTGTTCAACAGGTCAGCCTCGAATACTCCCGCCTGGATCGAGGTGGCCCGCACGCCTTCGGCTTGCAGCGCCTCGACCAGACGCAGATTCTCTTGCAGGAAAACGCGGCGCACGATGGTCAGCACTTCCGGAGTGGTTACCCGCAAGCCGTCCACAGTTTGCTTGGTGATCCCGGCGGCCTTCATCTCGTCATCGAGCTGCGGCCCCGCACCATGCAGAACGATGGGCGTCAGTCCCACCTGCTGCAGAAAAGCCAGCGAACTCACCAGCGCGTCCAGCTCATCCCGCAGGATCGCGCCACCCACTTTCACCAGCGCAAAGCGCGCGGCATCAATCTGCGAAAAACGTTTGAGGTACTGCTGAATCTCCTTGGCGCTGGCCATGTTGGAGAGCAAGCGAACGATAGTGGGGCGAAGGTCTTTGGCCATGATCGGGCTGACTAGTGGGATGAGGAGTCGCCCTCAACATTCGCCGGGTAGGCAAACATCGATGGCACAGAGGGACGTTGGATGGAGATACGAAATACATCGACCAGTCGCATGTCGAAGGCGGTCACCTGCAGATGCAGGTTGTCACCCTCACAGCGCCAGGCCGAGGTCAACATCGTCGTGGCATCGGGCGTTCTCGGGCCCTGCGCCGAAGCCACCTCGAACGTCATCAGATTTAGGCCAACAGAAAGATCGCTGATCAGCAGCCACTCGTCCTTCGGGCAGGCAATATCCACCTGTTGAGTCGTCACGCTGCGATTTGCCCACCAGGCTGGATCAGGAACCGGGAACAACCAATCCAGTCGCAAGGGAAATCCGCCGAACTCAGTCAGGACTTCAGTCGGCTGCAGAGCCACAAAGCCCATTCGATCCACCTGAAAATGCGCCTCCGGCATGCCCATTCGTCGCAACATGCCCGCGGGCAAACCGGCCTGGCTCATGCCTGCGACACCACCGAGAAAACTCTGCTGACGCGGGCCACACTGACGCGCCAACGCAACCCCGTTGCTCATCCGCAATAGGCCGGCGACATCGCCGTGAAGGCGCAGATCGTCCTGCCCGCAAAGGCGACGCGCCAACGAATCGTGCCGATCTGCACGAATCCACGGCAGTGGCGATGGCTCTGGGTCTGCCCACTGCGCGACATCCGCAATGACCCGATTGGACAGACTCAGCTCGCCATCGTCTTCGACGTGCTTGAGCATCTGCGCAGTCCATAACACCGCCGAAAGGCTGCACACCGCCAACAACAAACTACCCGCCGCATGCCAGCGGCCTGGCAGCACGTGCGCGATGGTCAGCACCATGGCCAACGCAGTGATTGGCAGGATGGCGATAAACATCCAGGCGCCATGCATATCGCGCATCAGGACAATGACGCAGAACGATGCCGTGACATAGGCGATCAATGCGATCAGGCGCCAATCGCGCCGCCACAGGGCCAGCAAGCCACCCGCGACCGCTGCCAGCCCAAGCAGGAGCCAAAGTGCGTGCAGCAATGTGGCGCCCGGTCTGCCATTGGCAACCGACGCTGGCAACTCCGAAACCTGCATGGTCCACGACCAAGCAACTGCCGGAAACGACAACAGGCGCGCCCAAAGAACGGCCAACACCTCTGCCATGGACCCACCAGTTGCAACGGCTTCCGTGCCGGACTCGTTTGCAGCACTGGCGAGCACACTCACGATCAGGGGCAGAAATGGCAAGCCGAAGGCCGCAAGTGCGGCACTCAGGCGCAGCGGACGGAACCACCACGCGCGTCGACTGAGCCACGCCAGCATCGGCGCATAGATCACGCTCGTCGGGTGCCCGTGCATAGCCAACGAAAAGGCGACCGCCATCAGACTGAGATCGCGCAGTCCACCGTTCGCACCCGCGCGCACGGCAAACCACAAGGCCAACAGCACGAACACTTCGACCACGCTGACATGGGTGGGCACCAACGCACTGACCATCGCCCAGCCTGGCACCAGCAACAGCGCAGCCCACGCCAGCCCCAGCGTTGGCGAGCCCCACTCGCGACCCAATCGCCAAGCCACCCAGAGTTTGGCGGCAGACAACAGCCCGATTCCCCACACCACCAGCTTGACGCCCGCCCCCAAGGCAAACGGAATAGACAAGAGGTAGAACCAGAATGGCCCGAACAAGCGACTGAAGTTGACGATCGGCCCAGCGCTCGGGAAGTTCAAACCCAGCGCAATGGCTAGGCCGTTGGCCAAATCCCGACTACTGTCAAAAACCAACAAACTCGCAGGAAACAGCGACGCCCAAGCCAACAGCGCCACGCCGAGCCAGATACGCGGCCACCAGGTATTCATCGCATCACGCGCAATGACGCGCCATCGGTCAGCAGTCGGCGATAGGTTTCCGCCACCGTGACCAGTTGCGCCAATGCCACCCACTCGTCTGCGCTATGCGCCTGTGCGATATGCCCGGGCCCGTAGACCAGCGCGGTCATGCCTGCAGCAGAAAACAGTGACGCTTCCGTCCAGAAATCCACCGGAGCACCCATCGGCAACGCGAGTGCATCGGCAAGCGCCTGCGCACGCGCGAATTTGTCCGCGGTGTTCTCTCCCGTTGGCAAAGACGGGCCACGAAAGGTTTCCTCAAAGTGTTGCAGCGCTTGCGGTGCGGCCATGCTACGAAAGCGCGCCAGCAGATCATCGACCGGTTGCGAGGGCAGCGGACGGAAGCCGAAGCGCAATTCGGCGCTGGGCGCGATCATGTTGGCCTTGATACCACCCTCGACCCGACCGATGTTGAAGCGCAGGCCACGCAGGCCGCCAAACTCGGCGTCCGCCAGCGACTGCACATGATCGAGTGCACGGCCACCAAAGCGAATCGCTTGATGTAAAGCGCTGGCTTCCATCGCCTGCGCGCCCGATGCGTGTCCCGCCGTCCCGGTGAATCGCATCAGCACCGAGCTGATTCCACGATGCGCCAGCACGGCCTCGGCAGCAGTGGGTTCGGCCACGATGGCCGCTTCAAAGTCGTGCTTCTGGGCGAGAAAACCCGCGATGCAGCGGGCGTCGTTGGCTTCCTCATCCGTGGTGAACAGAAACGCCGCATCGCCCGTGGTCTGCGCAGCGGCGGCAATCAAACAGGCGGCCGCGCCCTTGATGTCACAGGCACCCAAGCCAATGGCACGGTCCTCGATCACACGCAAGGCATGCGGGTCGGCTGTCCAATGCGGCGAATCCGGCACGGTGTCCAAATGCACATTGAAGACGATCTTCGGATTGCCACGGATCGCCAAGAAGGCCACCGCACCCGCACCAAAATCGGTGATCTCGATGCGAAACCCCGGCAACACCGACCGCAAATAATCGAAGATGCCGTCCGTGCCGATGTCACGTGGCGGATTTCGGGTATCGAAAGACACCAGTCGTTCGAGGTGGGTCAGAACAGTGGGCAACATCGCGGTCGGATTCCAGGTGGTTCAACAAGACGCTCGCAGCGCCAAAATGCGCGCATCGCCGGCGACGCGAGGTGCTCGGGCGAGCGCGATCAGCGGTTGACTTCGGCCCAGAGCGTGGAACTCATGCCAAACAACTTGATGAAACCTTCGGCCTCTTCCACACCCCAATCCGCCGACTGCGCATAGGTCGCGCCCTTGGCATTGAGCAGATGTGGCGAACGCACAGCCACAGCATCGACGCGTCCGCCCGAAGTCTCCAGCACAACTTCACCATTGACCTTGGCCTGCGAGGATTTCAGGAAGGCTTCAAGATCGGTTTTCAGCGGATCGTTGAAAAAGCCTTCGTAGACCAACTCGACCCACTTGCGTGCGACATCCGGTTTGAAGCGATTCTGTTGCTTGGTCAATACCGCATCCTCCAGCGCACGATGCGCCGCCAGCAATGCGATCAAGCCAGGGGCTTCATACACGATGCGGCCCTTCAGGCCGATCACGGTATCGCCGGTGTAGACGCCGCGACCGACGCCATAGGGTGCGAACAGCGCATTGAGCTTGGCGAGCAAGGCAGCACCAGGCATGACGTTCCCATCCAGCGCGACCGCGACGCCCTCGATGAATTGCAGTCGTACCTGCAGCGCCACTGTTGGCCACGCACTGCGCGGCGCACACCAACCACGCGCACCCTCGCCCGGCACTTCCCAATGGTCGATCTCGCCGCCTGACATGGTCAGTCCCAGCAGATTTTCATTGATCGTGTAGCTCTTCTGTTTGGCACGCACGCCAAATCCCCGCGCCTCCAGATACGCCTGTTCGTATGCGCGCGTTTGGGTGTGCTCCTTCTGGATCTCGCGAATCGGTGCAAGGATCTGATAGTCGCCACGCGATTTGATTGCCAGGTCGAATCGCACCTGATCGTTGCCCATACCAGTGCAGCCGTGGGCAACCGTCTGCGTACCCAATTCGGCCGCACGCTTGAGCGCAGCATCAACAATCAGATAGCGGTCAGAGACCAGCAAGGGATACTGCCCCTGATAGCCCTCGCCAGCCCAGACGAATGGCTTGACGAAGCCGTCCCAGATCGCCGCGCCGCCGTCGACGGTCTGGTGGCTGTCCACACCCAGTTCCGCGGCACGCTGCTCGATGAAGTGGCGTTCGTCGGCGTCTACACCGCCCGTGTCGGCAAACACGGTGTGGACTGCCCAACCGCGCTCCTGCAGATAGGGCACGCAAAAGCTGGTGTCCAGACCACCCGAGAAAGCGAGAACGATGTCTTTATTGCTCATGAGTAACCGGTCCTGTTGAAACGCAATGAGTGGAGGTCAAGGTCTGCTCGGTCATGACCCGCAGCGCGTGATCATCTTTGCGCGCGCGTCGCTGCAGACCGTCGATGACGCCACGTCGATTGGCGTCGGATTTGTTCTGGCCCAGCTTGAACTTGCCTTCGATTCGGCAAACCGAAATTTCAACGCCGTGAATGGCGTTCAGCAGCCCGTCGATATAGTCATTCGGTGCATCCGCAAGCGACCACGGGTTCGGCTCATCGGCTTCGTGCAACTGCGTCAGCCGTTGCAGCAGGTCGCGCGTCCAAACCGGATCATCCAGCACCTTCAATTTTCCATGTGCATGGACGACGGTGTAGTTCCAGGTCGGCACTTCGCGCCCGGTCAGGTGTTTGCTGGGATACCAGTTAGGACTGACATAGCCCTGCGGACCATGGAAAATCACCAGCACCTCCGCGCCATCCATTCGCGCAAGTGCATTCGCCGTGGCGATGTGGCCACGCAGCACACCGTCCTCCCAAAGCAGCGGAAGATGGTCGGCAGACAATCCGCCTTCACCGTGCACGATCAGCGTCGCGAATGGGTACACACGCATGAAGTCCTGCAAGGCTTCATCGCGAGTCTCGCGGAAGGCAGACGGCTGATACATCGAGGCTCAGACCTGACCGAGCAACGCAGCCATTACCGCCTTCTGCACATGCAGGCGATTTTCCGCTTCGTTGATGGCGATGCACTGCGGCGAATCCATCACGCCATCGGTGGCCTTGACATTGCGCCGCAATGGGAGGCAATGACTGAACACGCCATGGTTGGTCAGGGACATCTTGGCCTCATCGACCATGAAGTGCTGATATTGATCGCGAATGGGCTTTTCGGGTGCCCAGTTTCCGAAATACGGCAGCGCTCCCCAGCTTTTGGCATACACCACATCGGCACCGGCATAAGCGCTGGCAATGTCATGACTGATGGTCAGCGAACCACCGCTTTGTGCAACGTTCTGCGCCGCCCAGCCCATGTAGCGGTCGTCCAGAATGTAGTCAGGCGTGGGGCACAGCAAAGTCACGTCCATACCCATCCGAGTCGCGATGGTCAGCGCCGAATTGGCCACGGCGGTGTTCAAGGGCTTGGGGTGATAGGTCCAGGTCAGCACATACTTTTTGCCACGCAGATCTGTCGTGCCAAAGTGCTCCTGCAATGCCAACGCATGTGCCAATTCCTGACACGGATGGGTGATCGTTTCCATATTGATCACTGGTACAGGAGAGTATTTGGCGAATGACTTCAGCACGATGTCCTCGCGGTCATAGGCCCAATCCACAAATTTGGGAAAGGCCCGTACGCCGATAAGGTCAACATACCGCCCGAGCACCTGTGCCACTTCGGCAATGTGTTCTTCGGTATCGCCGTCCATCACCGTTCCAAGATTGAACTCGATCGGCCACGCATCCTTGCCTGGCTGCAACACGATGGCGTGCCCGCCCAGCTGGAATGCACCCAATTCAAAACTGGTGCGGGTACGCATCGAAGGGTTGAAGAATACCAGCGCAATCGAACGTCCTTTGAGCTGGTCACCGAGCTTGCTGCGCTTGAACTCGGCAGCGTGCGCCAGCAATGCGTCCAGATCAGGGCGGCTCCAGTCCTGAGTGTTCAAGAAGTGGGTCATCGGGAATGCGCTCATCAGCGGTCTCATGGTGTTTGCAACGAGGACGAAAAAACACGAAAGCCCAGCGCGGGGCTGGGCTTTCCGTGAGTCATCTGCATGACAGCGTGCGGCTTACCCAGCGAAGCGGCAATCCGGTCGGCGCGCGCGCGAGGTCATGCCAGCAGCCATGTAGGCGCTACTCATGACGTCGGCGTGGGCAGACACTGTCAACATGAAGAGGATGGTTGCACAGGCGCATTGCGCGCTGCAATACGCCACGTATGAGAATTGGGCTTATTCGACCGGCGTGACCTCAACGCGAACGCGCAGATTGTTGCCCGGGTCGTATGGCAGACGCGCGTAGTAGACCTCGTCCTTGAGCCTGTATTCAACGTCATAGCCGTTGATCCGGCGCTCCTCGCGTTCCACTTCCACCGTGTAACAGCGTCTTTCGACATCTTCATACTCACGATTCGGGTCGTTGTTGCGATCAACATTGCGGCCAATCGCACCACCTGCCAGCGCACCTGCGACCGTTGCCGCGCGCCGACCATCACCACCGCCGACCTGATTGCCGAGCGCACCACCAATGATGGCGCCGATGACCGCACCGGCCGCACCGCTCTCCCGTTCACGAACGACAACGCGTTCATCAGAACATTCCTGCTGCGGCTCCGTGTAGCGGACGGTTTCGTAGACGGGCACGGCACTCAGGACCGTCGCATAGGTGTAGCGGACACTCTCTCCGCGCACCGCACTGCTGGCCTGAGCAAAAACCACTGAGGACGCCACCCACAGCAGCCCCATCAAACCCCAGGAGAACGACCTCGACATGACACACTCCTCATCAGACACGGTTGGCCGACTTCCATCGTCAGCAACTGGCGCAATACGTTGATTGGAGCACTTTGGCGCTGAATCAGCGCTTTAGATTTTCGTTAAATCACGCTCCCCGACCCAACCACGAAGATGTTTGGCGCTCGTCGGACCCGCGTTACACTGCCAATCATGGACATTCGCCTTTTCAACAGTCTGACGCGCAGCGTCGAAACCTTTACTCCCCAGCATCCTGACCGCGTCACGTTCTACATCTGTGGACCGACGGTCTACAACTACGCGCACATCGGCAACGCCCGTGGCCCGGTGGTTTTTGGCGTACTCGTCGATGTCTTGCGGCGCCGCTTTGGCAAGGTCGATTACGCCCGCAACATCACCGATGTCGATGACAAGATCAATGCCGCTGCATTGGAGCAAAAGGTACCCATCACGGCCATCACGGATCGCTATGCAGCAATCTATCGCGAGGACATGAGCGCGCTGGGTGTGAGGCTGCCGGATATTGAGCCCGCCGCTACCGCACATATTTCGCAGATGATCCGCATGATCGAGCAACTCATTGCAAGTGGACATGCCTACGCGGCAGAGGGTCATGTCCTGTTTTCGGTCAGCAGTTACCCAGCCTATGGGCAACTTTCACGGCGGTCCACCGACGAAATGCTCGCGGGTGCCCGTGTGGAGATTGCGCCATACAAGCGTGAACCGGGCGATTTCGTCCTTTGGAAGCCATCCACCCCGGAACTACCGGGCTGGGACAGTCCTTGGGGTCGTGGAAGACCCGGCTGGCACATCGAGTGCTCGGCGATGTGTGAGGCACATCTTGGCGAGACCATTGACATCCATGCTGGTGGCGTTGATCTGCAATTCCCGCATCATGAAAACGAAATCGCCCAGAGCGTCTGCGCACATGGCGGCAAGCCTTTTGCGCGCTTCTGGTTGCATAACGGCATGCTGACCTTCGACGGCTCGAAAATGTCGAAATCGGTAGGGAATATCCGTACGGTGCACGAACTGATCCGCAAACAACCGCCTGAAGCGCTGCGGCTTGCACTGCTTTCGGCGCACTACCGGCAGCCGCTCGACTGGTCGGAATCGCTCATCGAACAGAGCATCCGGACGCTGGATCGCTTGTACGGCACGCTGCGCGATTTGCAGGCGGTTGAGGCTGCGGATCTACCCATTCCGCAAAAAGTCGACGCTGCGCTGTGCGACGACCTGAATACACCGTTGGCACTGGCGGAAGTGCAACAAATCGCGGCGCGCGCGAGACAAAGCCAACTTGCCCTTGCCAGTTTGGACAGTGCAGAGAATCGCCAAGCTGCCGCGCTCTGCAAGTCCGAACTAGTGGCCGCAGGGCGTGCGCTGGGATTGCTGCAACAAGCGCCTGCCGAGTGGTTTGGTCGCGGTGGCAATGCCGACGATGAGGCACGAATTCAGTCGTTGGTTGATGCACGCAACGAGGCCAAGCAGCAGCGTGATTTCGCACGTGCCGATGCGATTCGCAAACAACTGCTGGACGAGGGCATCGCCATGGAAGACACCCCAACAGGGGTACGCTGGAAACGTATTGGATGAGCAAACATCTGTTCCCCATTGAAGCGACAGCGCTGGATGCGCAACACACCATCGCCGACGAGTTCAGTTTTTTTTCCGACTGGTCGGAGCGCTATCAGTACCTCATCGATCTCGGCAAGAAACTGCCCGCGTTTCCCGACGCGTGGAAAATCGAGTCCAATCGGTTGACTGCCTGTCAGTCGATGGTCTGGGTCGTTATCGAAGAAGAGGGTGAGCACCTGCACATCCACGCCATCAGTGATTCGACCATTGTGTCCGGACTGATTTATCTGGCGCTGCGGGTCTATTCGGGACGCACAATCGAGGAAATTGCATCAATAGAACCGCACTACATCACCCGCATTGGCTTGGCCAAGCACCTGTCACCCACGCGCAGCAACGGGCATGCAGCGTTGCTAGCGATGATCCGTGAACACGCAAAACACCTGTTGGCTTCCCAAGAGTCTGGCCAGACATGAACCTTCGACCGCTGTGCCTTGCCTTGCTGACGTGCCTGATCGCGCCATCCAACGCGCACCCTGGGGATCCAACGATCACTGCGCAAGTCTGGCTGCCGTCACCTGAGGACCATGCGCCATCGGCGCAACGCCTCGCACCGCTGTTGAATCGCTACCAAACCGATCTTTACAGCCTTTTGCATGTCCACGATATCGAATGGGGCCCTGCTCGCGCCGCCGCGTTGGAGGCGTTTTACCTCGCCTGGCAGGAACGCTTGCAGGCAATGGACTTCGACCAGCTCGCGCTGGAAGACCGTATCGACTGGACCTTGTGGCGTGACGAACTGCGAAATCAGCGCCGTCTGTTGGCGTTCCAGCAAAAACGCCTTCAGGAGGTAAATGCGCTATTGCCAAACCTGGATGCGCTGCTGCAGCTCGCCGAAGCACGACGCGCGTTGCAACAGGCCGATGGGCAGCGCAGCGGGGAGATTCTCGACGCCACGCGCGCCGCCATCGAAGACGTCCGCCAATCGCTGAAACAACCGACACCAGAAATCAGCACGACAACGCCTGCCCAAGCACAACGTGCCGTGCGCATCCTCAACACCACGCTCGCGTCCATGCGCGAGTGGCATGCACATCAGGATGGTTTCGACCCCGCGTTTTCCTACTGGACCCGCAAACCATTCGAGGCCTACGTCGACGCAACCGAAGCCTTGATCAAGGACATTCAGCGCACGCTGGCCCACACGGAAGATCCCGAAGTCATCGTTGGCGACCCGATCGGTCGCGAGGCTTTGCTGGCAGAACTCGAGTCGGCACGCATACCCTACTCACCCGAGCGCTTGCTGACGATTGCACAGCGCGAGCTCGCTTGGTGCCGTGACGAAATGCAAAAAGCGGCCAAGGAAATGGGCTTCGAGCACTGGCAGGATGCGTTGGAAGTCGTCAAACAGCGCTCGCCAGCGCCTGGCCAACAGCCGGACCTGGTGGTTCAACTGGCGGATGAAGCGATCCGCTATGTCAGCGAAAACCAACTCGTCACGGTGCCGGATTTGTCGCGCCGAGACTGGCGCATGAACATGCTCAGTCCGCAAGCACAATTGGAAGCGCCATTCTTCCTTGGTGGCGAGGACGTCTGGGTGGCCTACCCACATGACAGCATGCCGCACCTGAAAAAGCGCATGGCATTGCGTGGCAACAATCGGCATTTTTCGCGCGCGGTCGTCCATCATGAGTTGATTCCCGGCCATCACCTGCAGCATTTTTACAACAGCCGCTACCAAGCGCACCGGCAGTTGTTTGCGACGCCATTCTGGACCGAAGGTTGGGCACTGTACTGGGAGATGTTCCTGTACCAGCGCGGCTTTGCGCAGTCGCCGGAAGATCGCATCGGCATGTTGTTCTGGCGCAGCCACCGTGCTGCGCGTATCCAGTTCAGCCTGGCCTTTCACCTTGGCAAGATGAGTCCGCAGCAAGCGGTGGATTTTCTGGTCGATGAAGTGGGTCACGAACGCGAAAACGCCGCTGCGGAAGTACGTCGTTCGTTCAATGGGGACTGGTCACCCTTGTATCAGGCGGCCTACATGCTGGGAGGATTACAAATTCGCGCCTTGCGCATGGAAATGGTCGACAGCGGCCGAATGAGCGATCTGCAGTTCCATGATCAAATCCTGCGGGGCGGCCCGATGCCAATCGATTTGGTTCGCGCCCGCCTGCTTGGCACCCTGGAAGACCCGGACGCCCACTGGCACTTCGACGGCAACTGACAATCAGCGGTTGTGCTGCATTCCCGCGGCACACACAAGAACGCGCCTCTGGGGCGCGTTCTTGTGTGTGGGCACGTCAGCGGATCTGGCGAGAATCAGTCACCCATCATTTTTTGACGGTGCTCGTAGCGCTCCTGAGCATCAAGACAAAGGGTGGCGATCGGGCGAGCCTCGAGTCGTTCCAGACCGATTTCCTCGCCAGTTTCCTCGCAATAGCCATATTCCCCTTCATCCACTCGCTTGATGGCTTTCTCGATTTTGTTGATCAACTTGCGATAGCGATCCCGGGTGCGCAACTCCAGTGAGTTCTCTGTTTCGCGAGTCGCGCGCTCGGCTTCGTCACCCACATCGCGGACCTCTTCGCGCAAATTGTCGATGGTCTGCTTGGACTCCTCGACCAGTTCGGCACGCCAGTTGATTAGCTTCTGACGGAAATACTCCAGATGAAAAGGATTCATGTACTCCTCGCTCCGCGAGGGTCGATACCCCTCTGGCAGGTCGACGCGCACCACCTTGACGGCAGTCAGTGGCGCCTGCACTGCGGCGGGTTTCGCACTCTTGACGCCGACAGCTCGACCTCCGGTTGCGGTTGTACTGGGTTGCCCTGAGGACGTGCTACGGGTACCACTGGATTTCATTGAATTACCTGTTTCGTTCGGAGAACCCGACGAGGACGAAACCGTCTTCGCCACGGGTGGTGAGGCTTTCTTGCTGGCAACCATCGGCTTCTCAGCCGCGGCAGGTGCTACTGGCAGCGCTTTCTTGCTGGCCGAAGACAGTTTTTCGGTCTGTTTGGTAGACAATTTTTGCGGCGCCGAGGCAAGCGTGCTCGTCGCAGATTTGACAACTTTGGCATTCCCCGCCTGAACAGCCGGCGCAGGCTTCGCGACCGCCTTGGGAGTCGGTTTCGGCGCTACAACCAACGGGCCCTTGCTGCGCTTTCCACCCACAACGGCTTGCGCGATGGCGCGTGTGGCGGACTTGACCATGCCCAGCATTGATGACTTTCGAGCGGGTGCGGCCTGCTTGGTCGCTTTGGGTGCGACTGGCTTGGACTTCTGCACCTTTGCCACGGACACCTTGCTGGCGGGCTTGGATACACCCTTCTTTTGCAGCGGTTTCGGAGCCGCTTTGGCCGCAGCCTTCCTCGCGACCGTCACCAACGCTGATTTGGCCTTGCTGGTCGCCTTTGCGGTGACCTTGACGATCGGCACGGCGGCCTTCTTGCTTGACGCCACGGCTGGCTTGGGTAACTTGCCCGTCACCTTTGCGCCAGTGACCTTGGGCTTTGCCGTCACGACAGTCTTGGCAACGGGCTTTTTTGCTGACGGCTTGGCAAGTTTGGCCGCAGTTTTTCCCGGTGCGGATTTGACCTTGGTGGCCACCGACTTCGCAGCACCTGCCTTCAGCGGCTTTTTGACGGGCCCCGCTTTGGACACCGCAGGCGTCTTGGCGCTTGCTTTGGTCTTGATTGCAGCAGACTTTGCCGACCCAACGACCGCTTTGCCTTTGACCGGCTTTGCAGTCTTCACACTCGACTTGCTCGCTACTTTGGACGATTTTGACTTCGCTGCCACGTTAAGCCCTTCCCTGTTGGATTGCTTGAGCCACGGCGGGCGCGTTTTATACGCCTACATGCCCTCGCGCAGCAAGCTGAAATTCTTCAGCCGCCCGACGACGCATTTATACCGCTATCCTTACGCTCTCGCGATGACCTGAGTGAGCATGCCTCACTTTTCCTGCAGAGGTTGCCAAGTTGGTGCGCCAGACATTGATAGCGTTGTTGCGATTCTATAAGCGTTTTGTCAGCCCGTTGCTGGGTCAGCACTGTCGTTTTCACCCCAGTTGCTCCGAGTACGCGATGCAGGCGCTCGACATTCATGGTGTTTTCAAAGGCAGTTGGCTCACGCTGAAACGTCTTGCGCGTTGTCAGCCTTTTTGCGAGGGCGGTCTCGATCCAGTACCGCCGCGCAAACAAGCACCCCAGTGTGGCACTCACTGCGATCATTCACACAAATCCTGATCCCCCAGCGAACCAGAACCCAGGAACCGACATGCCCTCTTTTGACGTCGTTTCGGAAATTGACAAACACGAACTCACCAATGCCATTGATCAAGCCAATCGCGAACTGACCAATCGTTTTGACTTTCGTGGCACCGATGCACGCTTCCAACTGGAGGATGCCACTGTCGCCATGACGGCACCCAGCGAGTTTCAGCTGCAGCAGATGCTTGACATCCTGCGCCAGCGGCTCACAGCGCGTTCAATTGACGTCCGTTGCCTGGACGTCGGCGCGGTTGAAAGCAACCTTTCCGGCGCGCGCCAGAAGATCACTGTCAAGCAGGGCGTTGAACAGGCATTGGGCAAGAAGATCATTGCTCGCCTGAAGGAAGCAAAGCTCAAGGTCGACGCACAAATCAATGGTGACAAGCTGAGAATCAACGGCAAAAAGCGCGACGATTTGCAAGCCGCGATTGCAGAGCTACGTAAGGGCGAATTCGAAATGCCACTGCAGTTCAACAATTTCCGCGACTGACAGGCTGTTGAGAAAGTGCGTTGCTGCAATTTCTCACTCTGGTCAGCCCGGCCCATGGCCGGACTCTCCAACGACGAATCCATCACTTACGCGATCGAATCACGAACTTGGCGACCGAGCCCCGCCCACCGGGGACTTGCAGGTTGCATGGATACCCGAACACGCTGACCACTGTCAGCCCGCCTGTGGTCGCGCGGCAATCTGCGCTTGCCAACGTAGGAAAAACGCTTCCGCGGGCAAGGCCTTGGCATACAGAAATCCCTGGGCCAACACACAGCCAGCCGCGAGCAAGTGCGCACGCTGCGACTCGCGCTCCACACCCTCGACGGTCAGCTCCATCCCCAGCTCTTCGGCGAAACGGGCGATGGTATTCACGATCGCACGATGGCGTGGATTGCAGTCGATGTCTTTGACCAGGCTGCGATCCACTTTCATCGCATCGAACGGCGAGGAAGCAAAACTGTCGAGCGACGAGTAACCCGTTCCGAAGTCGTCTACCACCAGCCCAATGCCCACCAATTTCAATGCGTGCAAGCGCTGATTGGTCGCCTCCGTACCGTCGCGAAAGATTGTCTTGGTGACCTCAAGGCGCAAACAACCGGCAGGCAGCCCACTGGCTGCCAGCGCCTGCTTTACTTGGCCTGGTAAACGTCCTGAAGCCAACTGACGATCATCCACGTTGACGTTCAGCATGGGCGGCGGCGCACCTGAACGATGCGCCCAGCCAGCAACCTCGACAAGCGCCTGTGACAAGACCCACGTGTCAAGCACGGTAATGAAGCCGGTGTCCTCTGCGATTTGAAGAAACTCGCCAGGCAGCAACAATCCCCGTTGCGGATGCTGCCAGCGCAATAGTGCCTCGCAGCCAAGCCAACGACCATCGCGCAAATCAACCACTGGCTGATAATGAATGCAGAACTCATTGCGCTCCAGAGCCGCCCGCATCGCCGATTGCAAGTCAAATCGCTGTCTCGCTTCGGCATGCATGGCCTCGTCAAACACGACATGCTTGCCCTTGCCCGCCAACTTGGCGCGATACATCGCTGTATCCGCATCGCGCAACATCTGTTCGGGGAATCGATAGTCGGGATGACCCAACACGATGCCAATACTCGCACCCGAATAAACGACCTGATCGTCGATATCGAATGGCTGCTCGAAGGCTGCTGAAATATCGTCCGCCAACGCTTCGACGTGCGCCCGATGGGTCGCATGCAATGGCAGCACGGTGAACTCATCACCGCCGTAGCGTGCCAACGACGCGCGCCCGGCCAGACATTGAGAAAGTCGAGCTGCAATGGCCGCCAACAAACGATCACCTGCGCCGTGACCCAAGCCATCGTTGATCCATTTGAAGCCATCCAGATCCAGAAACAGGATGGCGTAGTCAGTTGCGCCATTGGCAGTTGCCTGAGCTAAGCGCGTCGCCAGTTGCTGCTCAAACTGGCGACGATTGGGCAGACCCGTCAGCGGATCACGGGTCGCCAATTCGATGAGCTTCTGCTCCGCTTCGATCTGTGGCGTGATGTCCTGAACTGAACCGGCCATCTGTACGCCTGCATCTGCATCTTCGATCCGCTGAATGTTGAGATTGGCCCAGATCAGGCCACCATCGCGACGCCGCAGCGAAAGCACCTCATCAATGACGGCGCCGCGCTGACGCACAGCGTTGACAATGCCTAGGCGTTCTTCAGGTCGCGCGTACAAATCAATGATGTTGTGGATTTCGGCACGCGCGGTTGCCTTATCCGGGTAGCCAAGAATTTGCGCCATGCGCGCATTGAATTGGACGATGACGCCGGATTCATCGCTGCGGTACAAGCCGACCGGCGACTGCTCGAATAGCTCACGGTAGCGTCGCTCGGCCAAACGCAAGGCAAGCTGCTGCTGATGTTCGTCGGTGATGTCGCGAATCACGCCGGCCGAGGCGATCGCGCCTTGATGAAAAACCGCATCGGCGACGACCTGACAAACCACCGTGCGTCCACTCACATGGCGCAAGGCAATCTGATAGCGCTGCACCTCGGTCGAGCCATCTTCGCGCGACTGCCGGCGCTCAGTTTGCGACGCCTTGTCAGTTTCCGCCACCAAATCCATGTAAGCGCGACCAACCAACTCCTCTGGCGCATAGCCCAACATTTCTCCCAGTGCTGGATTGACGAACAGCAAGCGCCCATCCTGAATCAGGAACACGCCATCACGACAATAATCGACCAGTGACCGATACAGGGCTTCGGACTCGCGGAGGGCGGTCTCTGTCGCAGCATGCTCACTGATCTCGGTCATCGAACCCTCAAAGAAAAGCAGGGCCCCACCCGCATCCCTCACCGCACGTGCATTCTCGGAGACCATCCGGACGTTGCCGTCCAAGGCACGGATGCGAATCCGTGCACCGGTCAACGAGCCGGTGGTGGACAACGAGTCACGCAATAGACGTCCCTCTTCGGGATCCGCGTAGACGACACTCGCATCTCGGCTGAATACCTTGAGCATTTGTTCGGGAGAATCGGCCGCAAACAGTCGAGCCATCGCCGGGTTGACATCAATGAAGCCACCCGCGGGAAGACTTCGATACATCCCTTCAGTCGCCTCCACGTACATCGAGCGATAGGTAGCGCCTTGCACATCGCTAGGTGGTTCGGCCGATGCGCCGGACAGAATCGGAGTCAACATGCAGTTGACGACGTCGCGCCCTTCGCGTCGCTGCCGCTCGCAGCGCATGCCCACGCGCAGCACGCTGCCGTTCGCAGTAAGCAGCCCAACCTCCGTGGAAATCTCACGGTCCGCAAGCAGTGCCGCGTTCCACAACGCTACCCGCGAGTCATGGTCGGACCAGAATTCCGTCATCACCTGCCCAAGCAGGATTTCGCGCTCGCGCGCCAGCCACTCCGCGACGATGGCATTCACATCGACGATTCGAGCATCAGCCAGGTCCAGAATCACCGATCCTTCAAGGCGAGGATGTGCCTCTGAGAGGTTCGATGACATCAAGGGCATCGCACTTCCGCCTCGGGAACAAAGTTCAAGGCCAGCGAGTTGATGCAGAAACGCAAGCCAGTGGGCTCGGGGCCATCCGGGAATACGTGACCCAGGTGACTTTGGCAGCGGCCACATTGCACCTCGACCCGTTGCATGCCATGCGACCTGTCGGCGCGTTCGACAACTGCCGAGGGCGAATCCGGCGCATAAAAACTGGGCCACCCTGAACCAGAATCGTACTTTGACGACGCATTGAACAGTGCTGCATGACAAGCCGCGCAGTGATACACGCCGTCGGCATGGTGATCCCAAAACGCGCCGGTGAAAGGTGGCTCAGTGGCCGAGCAGCGACAAACGGCAAACTGTTCCGGACTCAGTCGCGCCCTCCAACCTTCGTCATCAATGGGAAGTTCATGCGAATTCGTCACCAGCGTTCTCCTTGCCGGTTTGCTGCGACCACGCACTTGCTGCAAGCTAAGGCAACACCAGTGGTACGACGGCCTCCCGCAGCGCGCTGCGTAATCAATGACTTATTTCGATGGCTCATCCTCTCCTCCCGATACTAATGCCGCGCATCTCACCGCGTCGCTTGTCTCTTGCATTGAGCTGCTGTCTCGGACTGCCCACCACCCTGGCGGCCGCTGAAGTCTCGGCCGACCCTTGGTTACTATGCCAGCAGCAGGAACTATTCGCCTTCTACCGGCATGGCTTGCCCACCGAAGCCGATCGTCAAAGTGCGCCAGCGGATGCCTCGGCGCGCGTTTTCAATGTCAGCGATAGCCAAGTTTACGAACTCATCGGTGATGCCGAAATTCAGCGCGCCGATCAACTCCTGCAAGCGCCGCGCCTGCTGTTTTCAAAGGCCGACCAGACCTTCAGCAGTCCGGACGGGTTGAGCTATCAGGATCGCGGGTTCCTGCTGCAAGCGACGCAAGCCGACGGGGATCTGGCAAAGGATCGTTCGACCTTGCATGGTGTCGACTACCTGCTATTGAACCGGCGCGGCAACGGACGCGCGGAACTGGCAGAACTGAGCGGCAAGCAGGCGGCGTTGCAGCAAGTCAGTTACACCACCTGTGACCGCGGCTCAAATGGTTGGCGCTTTCAGGCCGAACGTATTGACCTGGACAATGAGGCAGGCGTCGGCGTCGCACGCAATGCCCGACTGCACATTGGAAATGTCCCAGTCTTTTACCTTCCCTACGTCAGTTTTCCGACCGACGACCGCCGTCGATCCGGCTTTCTGTATCCGATCATTGGCACTGGCAGCAATACTGGACTGGATATCCGTCAGCCCTACTACCTAAATCTGGCACCCAACTATGACGCAACCTTGACGCCAAGATCATTGGGCCGCCGAGGTTTCATGATCGGTGGTGAGTTTCGCTATCTTGGCGAAGGCTTCAACGGCAACCTCGAAGCCGAGTGGCTACCCGATGATGACATTCGTCAGCGTGACCGCGGCTCGTTCCGTTATCACCACCTTGGGCAACTTGACGCCCATTGGCAAGTGCGTGCAGACCTTTACCGGGTATCGGACGACCGTTACTTCGAAGACCTCGGTGATTCTCTGACCAGCATTTCCACCACGCTGATCGAGAGCAGCACGGGTGTTTTCGGGCGTGGCAAGGGATGGACGGCCAGCGCATTGTTGCGCGACTTCCAGTTGGTTGACCCGCTGATCGACAACGCAGCAACGCCTTTTCGCCAGATACCCCAGATGCGATTCGACGCCCTGAGGCCGACCGCTTGGAGCAGCTTGCAATGGGGTTTGCGTTCCGAACTGGTCGGCTTTGATCATTCGGTATTGGCTGCCGGACAGCGACTCGACCTCTATCCCTTCTTGCAGGCCCCCATCGAGCGTTCCTGGGGCTTCATCCGACCGGAATTGGGTTATCGCTACACCCGCTATTCGCTCGACCGTGAATTGATCAGCAACGACGGCTCGCCCTCACGCGGCACCCCGATTGCCAGTCTCGATACTGGCTTGCTGTTTGAGCGTCCTGCGCGTCTTTTCAATCGCGACTTGTTGCAGACACTCGAACCACGTTTGTATTACCTGCGTGTGCCCTATCGCGACCAGACCGACTTGCCGCTGTTTGATACCCAGGAACTCAGTTTCAGCTACGCCCAATTGTTTCGCAGCAATCGATTCACCGGTGCGGACCGCCAGATGGATGCGAATCAGCTGGCGGCAGCGCTCAGCACCCGTTTTTTCAATGCTGATACCGGTGAAGAGCGCGCCTCTGCCACTATCGGCCAGATCCACTACTTCGACCCACAGCGTGTCCAACTGGATCCGCTGGCGGCGCCCAGCGTGCTGGAAGGTTCTCCGTACATCGCGGATATCCAGTTCAACCTGACCAATCGACTTAGCGGCGGCTTCTCCACCCAGTGGGATGGCAATGTCAAGCAGACTCAGTTGAGTTCGGTTCGTGGACAGTACCGCTTCGGCGAAGCTGGCGTTGCCAACCTCGCCTATCGGTTCCGTCGCACTGCCGGCGATCCGGTCGAACAAATCGATGCCACAGCCTTGATTCCGGTCTCCGAAAGCTGGCGTCTGGTGGGGCGCTGGAACTATTCGTTGACCGACCGCACCAGTCTGGAAGCATTCGGCGGTGTGCAGTGGGAAAGTTGCTGCATGGCAGTTCGCCTGCTCGGGCGCCACTACGTGCGAAACCGCGAGGGAGAAAAGAGCAACGCGCTCTACCTTGAGATCGAACTGAAAGGGCTCGGCCGTTTTGGTCGCGACTCGGATGAGCTTCTGCAGCGTGCTATCCTCGGGTACGCTCGTTGACGCATGAAAATGCACCGAAAAACGTCCATTTAACCCTGATCCAAGTCCGACGTGTCACGCTGATGCATCCTTGGATCTGCTTCCTTTGGCAGCCGCCCGCACTGATCTGTTCGAGAACCCCTAGCGCATGAAATCGCTTTTTTTGTCGCCCTTCTGCCGCGCACTTTCCTCCATGGCGGTTCTGGCCTTCAGCGGCTGGACTGGCATTGCGCACGCTCAACTGCTTGCTCCGACCCAACCCGTCGATGCCATCATCGCGGTGGTGGAGGACGATGTCATTCTGCGCAGCGAACTGGATCGCGCAGTGTCCAACATCCTTGCTCAGTATGCAGACCGCCGTAGTGAACTGCCGCCGGAAAACGTGCTGCAGCGACAAGTTCTGGAACGCCTCATTTTGGTTCGCCTGCAGGTACAGCGGGCAGGCGAAAGCGGCGTGCGTATTGCAGATCCCGAGATCGAAGCCGCCTTGCAGAATATCGCGCAGAACAACCGCATCACGGTGGATCAGATGCGTGCCCAATTGGAGGCCGATGGCATTCCCTTTATGGAGTTCGCGCGCTCTTTGCGTGACGAAATGATCGTTCAGCGCCTGCGTCAATCCGTTGTCCAGAGTCGCGTACAGGTCAGCGAAACCGAAGTGGATATTCTGCTGGCCAGCAATAGCCTGAAAACTGGCCAGGTACGTGCCGCAAACATTCTCGTCGGCTTGCCGGATGGCGCCAGCGCCGAACAAATTGAAACAGCGCGTAGCAAGATCGAGGGCGTTCGCGATCTGATCGAGAAAGGTGAAATCGAGTTCTCTGCAGCAGCCATCCGCTATTCGGATGCACCCAATGCACTGGAAGGTGGCGACCTCGGTTGGCGCAGCTATGACGAAGTGCCTGCAATGTTTGCCAGCATGTTGCAAGGCATGCAGCCGGGTGATGTTTCACCCGCAGTGCGCGGCCCCAGCGGCTTTCACATGCTGAAGCTGCTCGAAGTCCGCAATGATGATGCGCAGCGGGTCACCGAGTTCAGTGCGCGCCACATCATGGTGAAGATTGACGATGTCACGTCTACCGAAGACGCGCACAGCAAGATCGAACTGTTGAAAGCGCGGCTGGACAATGGCGAGGCATTTGACGAGGTTGCCCGTAGCAGCTCAGAAGATGCAATGACACGCAATCAAGGCGGCGATCTCGGTTGGTTTGCGCCCTACGCCTTCGGTCAATCGATTGGTGACGCGCTGCTGGCACTTTCGGACGGGCAGATATCCGCACCGGTGCTAACCGACGCCGGTTGGCACTTGGTCCAGCGCGTTGCCATGCGTGAGCAGGACATTACCGACAAAGTCAAACGCGATCAGGCCCGTGAAACCCTGGGCCGCCGCAAATCCGAAGAAGAGTACGACCGCTTTTTGCGACAGTTGCGCGAAGAGTCCTATGTGGAGTCACGCCTGAATTGATCGTGCAAGCACCTGAATGCGCGATGGATCCACAGCCTCGTTTGGGGCTGATTGTTGGTGAACCTGCAGGCATCGGGCCGGAGATTGTGGTCAAGCTTGCGCAGAGCGCACGACAATCTGCGCTACTCGCTTTCGGCGATCCCTTGGTGTTGCAGCAAGCAGCCGAGCGCTTGGGGCTGCCCTTGCACCTGAGGCAATACGATGCATCGAACCCGTTACCCTGCGGTGCGGGCGAATTGGCCATCATCAGCAATTCGACTGCCGTTCCTGTCGAGCCAGGACAGATCGATGTGCGCAACGCCGCGCACGTCATCGCCTGCTTGCAGGACGCTAGTCGCCGCTGTTTGGCCGGCGAACTTGATGGACTGGTGACCGCGCCTGTTCACAAGGCAGTATTGAGCCAATCGGGCAAGCATTTTTCAGGCATGACGGGCTTCTTAGCGGAACAGGCGGGGCTCACCGAATCCGATGTGGTGATGATGTTGGCCAATTCCACCATGCGAGTGGCCCTGGTAACCACCCATATAGCGCTGCGCAATGTCGCCGAGACCATTGATGCCACGTTGCTTGCGCGCGTCACCCGAGTGCTGGTAGCCCGCCTGACAAGCGACTTCGGAATCGTTCATCCGCGTATCGCGGTCTTGGGCTTGAACCCACACGCTGGCGAGGCCGGACACCTGGGCACCGAGGAGCGCGACATCATCGAGCCGTGGCTGCATTCGATGCGCCGCGAGGGGTTTGATCTCGTTGGACCGCTACCCGCTGACACCGCTTTCCTGCCGCAACGATTGAGAAGTTTCGATGCCGTGCTCGCGATGTATCACGATCAGGGCCTGCCGGTACTGAAATTCAGCGGCTTCGAACAAGCGGTGAATATCAGTCTCGGACTACCTTACGTCCGCGTGGCCGTCGATCACGGCACGGCACTGGATCTGGCGGGCCAAGGCATCGCCGACCCTTCCAGTCTGCACGCGGCCTTGCGTTATGCCGAAACATTCGTCACTCAGCGTCGCAGGCATTTCGCATGAGCCACCAAACCAAAAAATCACTGGGTCAGCATTTTTTGCACTCACCCGGCATCATCGACAAAATCCTCTTGGCCATCGCGCCAATGCTTGGGGATCGCCTTGTCGAAATCGGTCCTGGCGCAGGCGCGATCACCGCGCCGTTGCTGGCCAAGCATGGGCAACTGACGGTTATCGAGTTTGATCGTGATCTGATCCAACCATTGCGTGAGCTGGGCGGTAGGCTTGGGGACTTGCAGATCATTCATGCCGACGTGCTCAATGTTGATCTTTGCGTATTGGCGAGCGATCAGCCCATTCGGTTGATAGGCAATCTGCCATACAACATTTCAACTCCCATCCTCTTCCATGCCCTGAGTCACCTAAAGTGCATCCGCGACATGCACTTCATGCTGCAGAAAGAGGTTGTCGACCGCATGGCTGCGGGCCCTGGAAGCAAAGTTTATGGCCGCCTCTCGGTCATGTTACAGGCACGCTGCCGGGTAGAGCCCTTGTTCATCGTGCCGCCTGGTGCCTTTCAACCGCCACCCAAAGTCGACTCCGCCGTGGTGCGGTTGCTGCCGCGTGCGCCACACGAATGCGTCATTGATGACTCGCGGAGTTTTTCCCAGATCGTGCGCGCCGCCTTTGCACAGCGCCGGAAAACGCTTCGCAACGCGCTCTCCGACGTTTGCAACGAGGCCGACTTGCGCGCGGTGGACATTGATCCCGGTGCCCGTGCCGAAACCGTAGCGGTTGCTCGTTACATTGCTTTGGCGAACCGGCTGCACGCAGAAGGCAAGGCGCTTTCGCTGGATACATTGGCGCAGGATGATCAGCACGAGCGCGGCGGCGGCACCACGTGACGGCGGCACACTTGACGATTCAGCGCTGCGCGCAACAGCCAGCGCAACAGAGTTCGGGGAATTGCGTCGCCCGCTGCTAAAATGCCCGCATGCCATCCATCGCCCCAGCCATTGAAGTTTCCGTCACCACACGTTACCTGCGTGAGCAGTCCGCGCCGGACCAGGCTCGGTACTCGTTCTCCTACACCATCACTTTGCGCAACGTTGGCAACGTCGCCGCACGTCTGCTGAGCCGTCAATGGATTGTGCGTGATGCCAGCGGACACACGGAGGAAATCCGCGGTGATGGCGTGGTCGGACAGCATCCGCATTTGCAGCCTGGGGAATCCTTCCAGTACAGCTCGGGCACAGTGATCGCAACGCCAGTCGGGACGATGCAGGGCTCCTATCGGTGGCAACTGGACGGCGGACGAGAGTTTGACACCCCGATCCCGGAATTCACGCTTAGCGGCCCTAGGACATTGCACTGATGGCTGTTTACGCGATCGGCGATGTGCAGGGCTGCCTAGATCCATTGCAGCGCCTGCTGGACAAGCTGCGCTTTGATCCTGCCGCCGATCACCTCTGGTTCTGCGGTGATCTGGTCAATCGAGGCGGGCAGTCTCTGGAAGTGCTGCGGTTGATCAAGGCGCTGGATATCCACTGCCACGTCGTACTTGGAAATCATGATCTGAGTTTGCTGGCAATTTCCATGCGCCGCGAAGACGAGCAACGCAAAGTCAATGCCGAGTTGCAGCGCGTACTTTTCGCCGAGGATCGCGAAGACCTGCTCGACTGGCTGCGTAAGCGGCCGCTGATGCACGTCGATGCTGCACGTGGCTGGGCAATGGTGCATGCAGGCCTGGCACCCAAATGGACCATCCGTCTGGCGCGCCAACGTGCCCACGAGGTCGAAGCGCGGTTGCACAGCCCCGACTATCGCAAATTGCTGCGTGGCATGTTTGGCAATCAGCCCGACACGTGGTCGCCCAAACTCAATGGCGCAGAACGCATGCGCGCCATCATCAACGTGTTTACGCGAATGCGTTTTTGCAGCCCGAAGGGCAGCATCGCATTTGATGCCAAAGGGCGACCCGGCACGCAAAAGCCCGGGCTCTACCCATGGTTTGAAGTTCCTGGTCACGCGCAGCGTGAGCTGCGGCTGGTGTGTGGGCACTGGTCTACACTCGGACTCAGCATGACCAACAACGTCTTCTCGATTGATACCGGTTGTGTCTGGGGCGGACCGCTGACTGCGTTACAGCTGGATGCAGAGTGGCCTCGTGTCATTCAGGTGCCCGGCAAATCCGGCGGACGACCCAACCTGGTCGAGGATTGAGCCCAGCCACGACCGAATGGCACTCGAGTGCTTTACCTTGCGTATTGATGTGCGTCACTACCAAAGGAGAGTTCTGATGAAACTGTGGTCACTGCTGTGCATCGTGGGACTGGGTCTTGCTGGCCCAATCGCTGCAGAAGAAGCGGTGGAGAAAGAGAGCGAGCAACCCGATAAGCGGCTCATCGAAGCGCTGGAGTCTGAAGGCCTGAAGTACGAAATTCTCGACACGGGCGAGTTGTCCGTACTGATCGAATGGACGGACGAGAATCGCAGCCAGATCGTACGTTTGCAATCCAAGACCTTTCGCTTCCAGCAGCACGAATACCGCGACATTTACTCCTTGGGTTATGAAATCAAGGAAGGCGAACAGCTGCCCATTGCCTTGGCCACCCGTTTGTTGACCGAGAGCAATACCTCGAAACTCGGCTTCTGGGCACTGCAGGAACATCAGGTCTACAACATTGCACGCATGGCCTCGCGATCAACGCCCAGCCAGATACGCGAAGCGATTTTCTACGTTGCGCAGTACGCCGACGACCTGGAGAAAGAACTGCTCGGGACAGATGATTTTTGAGTGTCAAATCCATGATGGACCGCTCACACCGCCAAGAAAAAACGCCCTGATCGGGCGTTTTTTCTTTTTCTGTCGACTTCAGATCAGTCAGCCTGACCATCCGGTGTCACACTGACAAAACTGGTCTGCTCACCGCGTCGAATCAACAGCATGATGGGCTTTCCCGCGGCACCTGCCGCGACTGCCTCATTGAATGCACTGATACTTCCCACTTTGCTTCGCCCGACCATCAGCACAATGTCACCTGGTTGCAGATTGGCGCGACGCGCCGAAGCACCCGTGACCGACGCAATGACCACACCCTCACCACGCCCCAAGCCCAACGCATCACGCTGCTCTGCACTCAATTCATCGACCGCAAATCCCAGCGGCCCCGATTGCCCCTGCTTCGCACCTGCCTTCGTCAAAGTACCGGTATCGCGCGGCAGTTCGCCAATCACGACATCGATCTCGCGTTGCCTTCCATCACGGAAGATCGTCAAAGCCACGGTCGAGCCCGGCTTGGCCGCGCCTACCAAGGGCGGCAACTCACTTGAGCGGCCAATCTCAACACCATCAAACTTGAGGATGACATCACCGATTTCCACGCCGGCCTTTTCCGCCGCACTGTCAGGACTGAAACCATTGACCAATGCGCCACCAGGCTTATCCAGACCAAGGCCGGCGGCTGCGTCGCGGGCTACATCCTGAATCGTCACGCCCAGCAAACCACGCGCGACGAAACCCTTGTCCTTCAGTTGATCCGCCGAGTTCATGGCCACCTGAATCGGAATCGCAAACGACACCCCCATGTAGCCGCCCGTATTGGAAAAGATTTGCGAGTTGATGCCCACAACCTCGCCATCCATGTTGATCAGCGGCCCACCCGAATTGCCGCGATTGATCGGTACGTCAGTCTGGATGAACGGTACGTACTGCTGCCCGGTCATCTGCGAGCTGCGCCCAACCGCACTGACAATGCCCGCAGTCACGGAGTGCTCGAATCCAAACGGCGAACCTATGGCCAGCACCCACTGGCCAGGCTTCAAGGCTTTGGCTTCACCCAGCCGCACGGCCGGCAAGTCTTTCGCCTCAAGCTTGAGCAATGCGACATCGCTTTGTTCGTCGCTGCCAACCACGGTGGCCTCCAACTCGCGACGATCGCGCAATCGCACAATGACCTCGTCCGCACCATCAATCACATGATGATTGGTCAGCACATAGCCATCTCCGGAGATGATGAATCCGGTGCCCATCGAAGTACGATCGCGCGGCATCTGAGGCATACCAGGCATGCCGAAGAATCGCCGCAGCTCCTCTGGAATCTCGGCATCATCCATGCCCTTCTGACCACTGCGCGCCGCGGCCTCGGCGGTTCTCGTGGCTTCAATATTGACGACGGCAGGGCCAACCTGCTCCACCAGTCCGGTAAAGTCCGGCAAGTTTTGCGATACGACAGTTGAACTGAACAGGACGCCCGCCAAAAGGCAAACTGCGCCCATCCGTTTACGCAGACTCAGGCTCATCAGAAGTTCTCCAGATTTCGCGTTGATGATTTCAATCAGACCGCACTGCGCACCCGTCGAATTTGCGGTCGCAAAAACGTGTGCCGCATGGCGCGACGCTTGGAAATGCGCGCCGCCGCCAAAGTTCCCGCCAGCGCACCCAGTGCCGCTGCGACACTTCCGAACGGATTCAGCAACACCGCACCGATCAGCATGCCGAGCAAAGGCCATCCATAGCCATACCATGCCTGCTGTAGAAGACTTGCCTCGGAGAGGACCAGCTCTACCTCAACCCCGACGTGCAAAATCGGATCCTGGGTCGCCCGCGTCAACCGCATATGCCGATCGATGGATCCGATCACCTCACAGTTGCCGGCGCACCCGCCACAACCGTGGCAACTGGGGGCAAGCTGCAAATGCCAGTAGCGATCGTCGACGCCAACCACCCATGCTGGACGAATGCGCGGTGACGAAAAATGCTCAGCGAGATCCTGCATCACGAAGTGGTGGCTGGATCGGCTGCAGGGGTTCCGGCATCAAGGGCGACAACTGTTGCTTGCCGCTTGCCGCGCCATACTGACCTGACTGCAGTGGCAGATAAATCAACTGCGACTGCCCATTGGCATTGGGCACCCAAAGCGGCATCAGCGGTTGCGAGCGACGCGTGGCCGCCACCGTATGTGCTGCCCGCGAAAGATCAGGCCGCAGATCCTGTTCGCGAAGGCCCGATGGTGCGACCTCAGATTGGTTCACAGCCAGAACCCCAGGCGTCGACGTGCCGCCAGTGGACTCTTGCCCCACCGGTATCACCAGCAACGCGGCCACCGCGACGGACGCCGCCACCGCGGCACCGCCAGCCCATCGCAACGTGCGCGACGCCCAACCTGTGGCTTCGCGGCCAGCGCCTGACGCGGGCGTATCCAACGCCATCCGAATGGCATCCGCAAACCCGTCGCGCAGCGGCGGACAGGTCTCTCCGCGCAGACAATTGCCGATTAGGTGATAACGCGCCCAAGTCTGCGCCAATACCGGATCAGTGCTGACTCGACGAGCCAGAAAACGCGCCGGATCGGCTTCGAGCTCACCATCTGCAAAAGCGGAAATCTGCTCGTTCAATTCGTTGTTCATGGCCGCACCCGCTCAGTGCCCATCAAGGGACGGAGTTTCTGGTCGATAGCATCACGCGCTCGAAAGATGCGTGAACGCACCGTACCGATAGGGCATCCCATCGCTTCAGAAATCTCCTCGTAACTTAGACCGTCCACTTCGCGCAGCGTGATTGCCGTACGCAGCTCGTCGGGCAAGGCCGCGACGGTAGCAGTCACGATGCGTTCCATTTCCTGACGCGCCAGTTCGTGTTCGGGCGTATCGACATCGCGCAGGAACACGCCGCCGTCGTATTGAACGGCATCACCTGCGTCAATGTCATCGGTCGGCGGGCGCCGCCCTTTGGCGACCAGATGATTCTTTGCCGTATTGACGCCGATCTTGTAGAGCCACGTGTAGAACTGTGCATCGCCACGGAAGTTTCCGAGCGCACGATAGGCGCGGATGAAACTCTCCTGCGCCACGTCCTGACATTCCGACCAGTCGTGGATGTAGCGTGAAATCACGCTGGTCAGCTTGTGCTGATATTTGCGCACCAACAGATCGAACGCGCGTTTGTCACCCGCCTGAACGCGCTGCACTAGCGCCAAATCCACATTGGGTTCCTGCTCGACCATCCCGGGTCGTGCTCCTGTATCCGTGCGTTCCGACCCAAGCTTGACCACAGCATGCGGATTCTGGGTTGTCGACGATGTAGTGATGGCTGCGATCACGTTCCGCAAACGCAGTGGTGAGGGCAACAGCATAGACGCATCCATGTAGGCAACGCTCATTCAAATGATCCGTAGGGCCCAAATCGCACGCTGAGACATGCAGGCAAACAAAAAGTTCACTCAAATAAAGCGCATCCATCGCAGCATGTGACGGCGTCGCTTGGCCTGAGCACGTGCCAAATTGAGATTCCGTACGCCGGCGGATTGACCATTTGCTCTGACGACTTGGATCATAGTCCGCACGGAGCGTGCTGCCCGCATCCAACCCCAACCCGCACCTGGAGACACCCTGATGTTTGATGGCTTGAGATTTGCGCACTGGCAAACGGAACAGCGAGCTGACGGCGTTGTTGTGCTGACATTGGATCGTGCCGGCCAATCGGTGAATGCGCTCGCTCAGGTTGTCCTTGGCGAACTGGAGCAGATGATCGAGCGTATCGCGATCGAAAAGCCCAAGGGAGTGATCATCCGATCTGGCAAGCCAGCAGGATTCATCGCGGGTGCGGACATCGCAGAGTTCAAAACCTTCGATGAACGCGGCACCGTCTTCGAGTCGATTCGATTCGGTCAGAACGTGCTACAAAAACTAGCTGAACTCCCCTGCCCGACGGTGGCGGCAATTCACGGTCATTGCATGGGCGGCGGCACAGAGCTGGCTCTGGCGTGTCGTTATCGCGTCGCCAGCACGGACGACAGCACACGAATTGCGCTGCCCGAAGTGAAGCTCGGCATCTATCCAGGCTGGGGCGGAAGCGTACGTTTACCAGATCTGGTGGGCGCGCCAGCCGCTTTTGACATGATGCTGACCGGTCGAGGCCTGTCGGCGGCAGCGGCACGTGGTATCGGATTGCTCGACAAAACCTGCGAGCCGGCCTTGTTGCTCGATACGGCACTGCAACTGCTGCAACGCGGCGTCAGTCGCCCGTTCAAGCAACGCGCAACGGCATGGCTGAGCACCTCGTGGCTTGCGCGGCAAGTGCTCGCGCGCCTGTTGCTGAAGCAAGTCTCACGCAAAGCCCGCAAGGCACATTACCCGGCACCTTTTGCACTGATTGAAACGTGGCGCCGAAGCGGCGGCAGTATCGAAAACCGTTTAGTTCTGGAAGCCAAGTCAGTGGCCAAGCTGGCCCAAACAGCGACCGCTCGAAACTTGGTTCGGGTCTACTTTCTGCAAGAGCGCCTCAAGAGCCTGGGTGGAAAGGACAGTCAGGGCACGGCGTTGCCGAGCTTGCAGCGGGTCCATGTCATTGGTGCGGGGGTGATGGGTGGCGACATCGCCGCGTGGTGCGCTTTACGCGGATTCGACACCAGCTTGCAGGATCGTTCGATGGCGCAAGTGCAGCCAGCAATCGATCGCGCGCACGCCTTCTACAGCAAAAAAATCAAGCAGGAAGCCAAGCGTGCCGCTGCGATCACTCGCCTCAAACCCGACGTGGAAGGCAACGAGGTCGCGAAAGCGGATTTGGTCATCGAAGCGATCTACGAAAACAGCGAGGCCAAGCGTGATCTGTACGCCAAAGTCGAGGAAACGCTGCCAGCAGGTAGTCTGCTGACGTCCAACACTTCATCCATTCCGTTGACTGACTTGCGCGCCGGGCTGCGGCGGCCAGCGCAGTTTGCCGGACTGCATTTCTTCAATCCGGTGGCCATGATGCCGCTGGTCGAGATTGTTCGTCACGATGGTATGGATGCCGATACCGAGCGCCGGCTGGCCGCATTCTGCCGCGCCATCGACAAGCTGCCCGTGCCGGTCGCCGGCTCACCCGGATTTCTGGTCAATCGCATCCTGATGCCCTATCTGCTGGAAGCCATGGCCTGCTACAGCGAGGGTATTCCAGGTCCTGTCATCGACAAGGCTGCCTTGGCGTTCGGCATGCCGATGGGGCCAATCGAACTCGCTGACACCGTGGGTCTTGATGTTGCTGCCAGCGTCGGAAAGCTACTGGCAGACTTCCTCAATTTGCCAATCCCCAGCGGTCTGGATGGACTCCTTGCCACCGGCAAACGTGGTCGCAAGGACGGCCAAGGCTTCTATACATGGGTCGACGGCCGCGCACAGAAATCCGAGGTGCCGAAGGACTATCGCGCCCCTGAAGACCTGACGGATCGGCTGATCCTGCCCTTCCTCAACGAAGCCGTGGCCTGCCTGCAGGAAGGCGTTGTTGCCGACGAAGACTTGCTGGATGCCGGCGTGATTTTCGGCACCGGTTTCGCGCCCTTCCGTGGCGGCCCGATCGCGCATATTCGTAGCGAAGGCGCCGCCAAACTCAAGGCGCGACTGGAGCAACTGGCCGACCGGCATGGTGATCGATTCAAGCCGAGACGAGGCTGGGATGCCTTGATTTGAAGGTTTGCCATGGCTGTGGCAAGACAAGGTCTCTCTCAAATAGTGCCTCGCCACCCGCCGCAACGCTGACGCTTAAACGGTCGCAAGACTGATCCATGTCAATTCCTGCAGGCCGATCCCTGCCTATGCTTGGCTCGACAGGAGGGAGGACAGTGCATGGTCGAACATAGCGAGTACGACATCATTATCGTGGGCGCAGGCCCTGCTGGCCTTTGCTTTGCGCGCTCGCTGGCCGATTCGGGACTGCGGCTTGCTATCGTCGAGCCGCAATCGCGGCAACAATTGGCGGAACCAGCCTTTGATGGTCGGGAGATCGCCTTGACTCACCATAGCGTGCATCTGATGCAGGCGATGGGTGTCTGGCAGCACATCCCTGCAGATCAAATTCACATGCTGCGCGATGCCAGAGTGATGGATGGCGACAATGACGTGCGGCAGTTCACCATCCATCACAGCGAAGGAAAAGCCAGCCAACTGGGCTATTTGGTTGCCAACCATCTGATCCGACAGGCCGCCTATGCGGCCACCCAAGCCCAGCAGAACCTGAGCTTGTATGCAGGACTGCGCTCCATCGCAGCCGAGACCAATGCGACGCGCGCAGAGGTGCAGTTGTCCGATGGCCGCGTGCTGCGTGGTCGCCTGCTGGTTGCCGCGGATAGTCGTTTCTCCGAAACACGTCGCGCGGTTGGCATTGGTGCCAGCATGGAAGACTTTGGCAAGACGATGTTGGTGTGCAGGATGCGCCACGAAGGTCGCCACGAGCACGTTGCCTGGGAGTGGTTTGGCAGTTCACAGACGCTCGCATTGTT
Organism: Lysobacterales bacterium; assembly: GCA_016718605.1. Classification (GTDB taxonomy): domain Bacteria; phylum Pseudomonadota; class Gammaproteobacteria; order Xanthomonadales; family Xanthomonadaceae; genus Aquimonas. The sequence goes on from JADKCY010000003.1 coordinate 142,738, forward strand.
GCCACTCAACGAATATGAGTCTTCGGTAGTTCTGACGCTGCCACATGCGCAGGTCCAACGCTTGATGAGCACCGATGAAACCGCGTTCAACATCGAGCTCAGCCAGCGCTTTGAGCAACGCTTGGGCGCCATGCAATTGACTAGTACCCGGCATGCCTATCCACTGGTGGGCGTCTACCCACACAAGTTCACTGGTACCCGCTTCGCGCTGGTTGGTGACGCTGCGGTGGGCATGCATCCCGTAACGGCACATGGTTTCAATTTCGGATTGTTGGGTCAGGACTTGCTCAGCAAGGCGATTCTTGATGCTCACCACCGCGGAACGGAAATCAGCGCGGATGGCCTGTTGGCGCAGTACGAGCGCCGTCTCTGGCGCGCCACACGCCCGCTGTATCTTGCCACACGCACCATCATCCGGCTCTACACCAACGACAGCCCACCGGCGCGTCTGGCCCGCAAAGCCGGATTGGCTTTGGGCGCTCGAATTTCACCTTTCCGTCGCATGCTTGCGGCGGGTTTGACGCAGAAAGGCAGCAGTCTGAGCAGCACGAGGCCGGTGAGCTCTGCCCTGCGGGCGCTGGTTTCACGCTAATTCGCCAGCGGGATATTGGGCCCCACTAGCGGGCAATTGCGGATGGTGCGGTCGTCGCTTGATCCACCTCAACCGCCTGCGGATGTAAGACGCTACTCTGTAGCCTCTTTTTCCGTGGCCGAATCCTGATGTCCGAACAATCCCGTGCTTGGTTCCGCGAGCCGATGGTCTGGTTGATCATTGCGCTGCCTTTGTCGGCTGTCGTGGCTGGCATCGTTACGCTGATGATCGCGATCCGCTCGGGTTCCACCGACGCGGTTCCTGATGTCGTCAAGCGCACCGCGCAGATTCAGGAGTCTGATATGGGCGCGGATCGGCGCGCGATAGAACTGGGCTTGCGGGGTGACTTGATTCTCGAGCCGCAAAGCGGTGCCGTCACCGTTCGTGTGCAGGGTTTGGTGACAACCGACAACACCTTGACGCTGAAACTGTTGCACGCAGGTCGCGCCAGTGCCGATCAGGAATTGCGCCTGATCCGTGCCAACGATGCCTGGCTGGGCCGTGTGGAAGGCGTCACAGGTCAGGTGTGGAATGTCGAGATTGAAGGCGAACAACGCGCATGGCGCCTCGGCGGCAGACTCGATCTGGATGCTACTCGTAGTGACCTGCAGCCGATGCTGTCAACGGGTGATTGAGCACTTGCACATGGCGTCACGCCGTTCCCGTATGGCAGTTGAGGGCTGCACGTGACCGCATCGAACCTGCCTGGGGCGTGCCAACATTGCGGCGAAGCCCTTCCGGCCACACCAGTTGTTCGCAGTATTCACGGCAACCGGCAGGCATATTGCTGCACCGGCTGCGCGGGCGCCGCGCAGTTCATCAGCGATGCCGGCCTCAACGACTACTATCAATTGCGCGCCGAGCAGGGGCAGCGCGTTGGAGAGGAAGCAACCGACTTCAGCGCGTTTGATCGCGATGACGTGCAACGCGAACATAGCCGCCAGGTTTCGCCCGACTGCCGCGAGATCACTTTGGTCGTCGAGGGCATGCGCTGCGCGGCCTGCGCTTGGCTGATTGATCGCGCGTTGACGCAGATCGAAGGTGTCGAAGAAGTGCAGTCGAACGCCATGAGCGGCCGCGTTCAGGTGCGCTGGCAGCCCACCAAAACACCGTTGTCGGCGTCGCTGAAACGGCTTGCGGCGCTCGGCTATTCGCCACATCTGGCGCCCGGTGAAGCGCTGGAACAGGCACGCACCAAAGAGCGCAATACCCTACTCATGCGTCTCGGCGTCGCCGGCCTCGGCGCGCTGCAAACCATGATGTTTGCAGAAGCACTGTATCTCGACACGGCGGGCGAGATGTCCGACCCAACGCGAGACTTTTTCCGCTGGATCGCCTTCGCGGTGGCCGCGCCCGTGGTGTTTTACTCCGGTTGGCCGTTTCTGGTTGGCATGTGGCGTGAGCTGCAACATCGACGCTTCGGCATGGACACGTTGGTCGCCAGCTCCGTGCTGCTGGCGTATTTCGCCAGCCTGTACGAGACCGTGCGTGGCGGTCGCCACGTGTGGTTTGATGCCGCCGTCATGTTTGTTTTTCTGCTGTTGGCGGCGCGCTATGTCGAGCGTATGGCACGCCAGCGCGCCAACGCAGCCGTGGATGCGCTCGCCCGCGCAAGACCCGCGCTGGCTTGGCGTGTTCTGGCTGATGGCGGCACAGAGCAGGTGCCGGTGGCGCAATTGCAGCCAGATGATCTTGTCCGCGTCGGTGTTGGAGAAATCGTTCCGACCGATGGCAACCTGCTGGAGGGCATCGGCGAGGTGGATGAGGCGTTGCTGTCAGGCGAATCGCGCCCAGTGGAAAAACAAATTGGCGATGCCCTTTTCGCTGGTAGCACAGTCCGACGGGTACCGCTGCAGCTCCGCGTAACCCGTACCGGACAGGACACTCGCCTGTCGCATCTGGTGCAACTGGTTGAGCGTGCGCAAAACAGTCGACCCAAAATCGCCCAACTCGCCGACCGCATTTCTGCGCATTTTGTCGCCGCACTCGCTGTCATTGCGCTCGGCGTGTACTGGGCCTGGAGCCTGTACACACCGGAACGCGCCTTCGAAGTCGCACTGGCCGTGCTGGTGGTGAGTTGTCCCTGCGCCTTGTCGCTGGCACTGCCTGCTGCGCTGGCGACGGCGGCAGGCGCCTTGACACGCTTGGGCGCATTGCCTCTGAAGCCGGATGCGCTGACCGAACTGGCCGAGGTCGACACGGTGATCTTCGACAAGACCGGCACCCTGACACGCGGTCGTCCCGAAATCCGCGCACTTGGCCTGCTGCCGGCCGCTGATGCGCAGGGCTGGCAAGCGACGGATGCGCTGCGGGTCGCGGCGGCGCTGGAACGCGAAACCGGCCATCCGCTCGCGCAGGCTTTTGCGCACATCGACAGTCCACCCGCCGAACAGGTACGGGTGGAGCCGGGCGCCGGGGTTGAGGGTAAATTCGACGGTCGCATGTGGCGACTGGGCAAACACGCCTGGGCCTGCGGGCTATCCAGTGTGGGTATCGAAGACGATCACGGTATCTGGCTGGGTGACGGCCAGCGCGGCTGGGCACGCTTCGAACTGCAAGATGCGCTGCGCGAAGATGCCGCGGAGGCGATCAATGCACTGCGCGCCTTCGGCTTGCGCATCGAAATTCTAAGTGGCGACGCAGCGCAAGCCGTTGAAGACACTGCGAGCGCTTTGGGGGTCAGCCTATGGCATGCCCGTCAATCCCCCGAAGACAAACTTGCTTGGGTAAGACAACGACAGTTCGAGGGCCATCGCGTCGCCATGCTGGGCGACGGTATCAATGACGCACCCGTATTGGCGGGGGCCAATGTGTCGATAGCACTCGGCGGCGGCGCCTCGATGGCGCATCGCGCTGCTGATCTGGTGCTGACCGCCGATGCCCTTTCGCGCATCCCGGAGCTGTTCTCGCTGGCCCGCCGCACGCGCCGCATCATTCGCGAAAATCTGGCTTGGGCATTGGCCTACAATCTGCTCGCCCTGCCTTTTACGGCGATGGGCTGGGTGACACCTTGGATGGCAGCGTTGGGTATGGCGTGCTCCTCGCTCTTGGTCACTCTGAACGCATTGCGGCTGAGTCGCACCGTCTGGCGCGCTGCATCGCCATCCAGCAAGGAATCCCCATGAGCGTATTGATCTATCTGGTGCCGGTCAGCCTGATCCTGCTGGGCTTGGCATTTTGGGCGTTCTGGTGGGCCGTCAAGCGTGGCCAGTTCGACAACCTCGACACGCCGGCGATCGACATCCTCACCAGCGACGAACGCGAAACCCCGCTGCGCGACCCGCGCCAAGCCGTGATGCCGAAGGAGTCTTCGGACCGTGCCGATTGACTGGCTAGCCGTCGGTGCGGCCTTACTCAGCGGTTTGTTGGGCGGCGTGCATTGCGTGGCCATGTGCGGTGGTGTGGCCGCGGGAATTGCCGTCGGCGCACAACCACGTGACAAGCGCGAGGCACTGCGCGCCGCCTTGCTCAGCAATGTCGGACGCGTGCTTGGCTATACCCTGGCAGGGCTGCTGGTCGGCGGCTTTGGCGCAGGCTTGATCCAGCTTTTCCGTCTTGACAGCCTGCTGTTTGGCATGCGCATGGCGGTGGGATTGATGCTGATCCTGATCGCCTTGCGGCTGATGTTTCCAGGCCGAGGCGGCAATCTGCTCGGCAAACCGGGAATCGCGCTGTGGCAGAAGATCGCGCCATTGCAACGTCATCTCTTACCTGCCAACACTCCAATCCGACAACTCGCTTTGGGCATGCTCTGGGGCTGGTTGCCTTGCGGTCTGAGTCTCAGCCTGCTGACGGCTGCCTGGCTCACCGCGAACGCCATGCAGGCGGGTTTGATGATGGCTGCCTTCGGTCTGGGTACGCTGCCATTGATGTTGCCCCTCACCTACAGCGGTGCACGCGCGGCACGCTGGCTCAATCAAGGGCAGACACGTCGCTGGGCAGCCACAGTCGTGTTGTTTGCCGGCATCCTGACACTGGCAGCGCCATGGCTGGCACACCTGCCAGCGATCCATGGGGCATTGCAGATTCTGGGCTGTGCGACGTTACCACCTTGAGCGCCATGATGATCACTCATCTGCAGCAGGGCATGCTCGACCTGACCCGCTTGTGGTTGCGCAGCCTGCGTGGGGACGCCTTGCTGGCAGCGATCCCGGGTGCTTTGGCCTTGCTCTGGTTGGGGCATACCGAAGTAGTGACCGTCCTGCAGGCCATCACCGACGCTTTCCTGACCACGGATCCACAAGGGCGCTCGGCGCTCGGTGTACTGGTAGCGCAGATTCCGCTGAGTGCTCTGGTGATTGGCGCGCTTTTGCTAGTGACCACCCTCACGTGCCACACCGTGATCATCCGCCGTCAATGGCGGCAACTAGATGATACGAGTCTGTTGACGGTCGATACGCGGCATCTCGGCGTCCTGGGAGCGCTTGTTTCAATGTCTGCCTGCAGCCTGCTCTACGTAGGACTTTGTCTGGTGAGCATCGGCCCAACACCTTGGTTGATCGTGACCCTGGCGACGCTGCAGATTCCGCTGCTGATGAAAGTGTTGGCAGCGCTGCTGTTCTTGAGTATCGCGGCGATTCCAGCGATCTGGCTGTCCATCGCCTTGCTGCCCCTGCCCTATCTTGGCGCGCTAAGCGGCGCGTTCCCAATCGGCTTGCTGCGCCGCAGCGTCCACTTGATGCGCGGACGCTGGTGGATCGGTAGCTTGTATGCATCGATTGCGGGCACGCTTTACAGCAGTGCTCTGCTGCTGATCCCGTTCGTGGTGCTACTGCTGGTGTTTTGGTGGCAAGGCGGCCTGAACGTCGATGGCCCCGAAGTAGATCACCTGCACTGGTTGGCCACGACAATCACTGCCTCGCGCTGGTTGTTGTGGCCTTTTGACGCCTTGCTGCTGCCCTTGATCCACGCCAGTTGTCTGGTCGTGCTGCGGCAAGCGCTTCAAGCGTCGCGCAATCCCCCTGCGCCAAACACTACGCACCAGCCCACATCAGTGCTTTGACAAGCAGCGCCGCAACGAAGCCACTCAGAAAAAACAGGTAAGACAGTCGCAGATAGCGGTACTTGTGGCGCGCCAAGTAGACGCCAAGGCTGTAAAGATCATGACTTTGCGCCGCATAGACCGCGGCATCGTTGCGCATGCGCTGAGCAATTTCACGTTGGAAGCGATCCTGATCCAGCTCGGCAAAGTGCCCGAAGAACAGCACATTGAACGCATTGGGAAGCGGCGCCTCGCTCGATGCCAACCGCAACGGACGATATTTTGGCAATACAGCCAGTACGGCCAGAAACAGGGCCGCCAAGGTAAATCCCGCCAGTACCCATGCCGCGTATTTGAACTCGGGTGTTGCCAGCTCGCGCAGGCTGAGCGTCAGCACGATCGACGACACCGTGATCAGGATGTTCGCCTTCATGTCGGCCATGGTGGACAGCTGCACATGATGCTGCTGCGCCGTGCGCAGCAGGTTGTCGGCAGTATTGCGCCCGACGATCGCGCCGAAATGCTCGATGCCCACCGGATCATTTCCCGTCTCTGCGGGTACCTGTTGCATGTCTTACTCCTTGCATGTCAGTGCCGCGAGCGCAGCTTGTAGTTGGCGTTCCAATAGTCCCCGCAAACGCCCGGCACGACGCGCGTCGTAGCGAAACGTCTGCTCGTCCATATAGGTGAGCTGGGCCACCTCGAGTTGCACGGCATGGATGCCACGTATCGGCTGCCCGTAGTGACGCGTGATGTAGCCCCCCTTGAAACGACCATCGACCACCCAACTGTAGGCGGATTGCTTGTGCAGACAGTCCACTAGTGCCTGCCGCACGGCAGGCGCACAACTCGCGCCATCCGCGGTGCCAAGGTTGAGGTCGGGTAACCGACCCTCGAACAGCATCGGCACCTCACTTCGAATCGAATGCGCCTCCCACAGCAGCACCTGAGGATGCGCGGCGCGTAAGCGCGCGAGTTCGTCACGTAATGCCGTGTGATAGGGCTGCCAGTAATCGTTGCGGCGCCGTGCCAACTCATCGGCATCGGGTTCGCGCCCGGGCCGATACAGCGGCTCACCCGCAAACGTGACCAAGGGACACAAACCGGTTTCGACTCGCCCCGGATACAAGGCGCTGCCATCCGCAGGCCGGTTGAGATCGACCACGTAACGCGAGTAGCCGGGCACCAGCAGCGAGGCCCCCAAGGCCGCCGCAAACTCATACAGAGTGGCGATATGCCAGTCGGTGTCCGGTACGCCACGCGCACTGTCACGGAACTCGTCACGCAATCGCGCAGGGATCGCAGTGCCGTCATGCGGCATGCTGATCAGCAACGGCAATTGCCCCTCGTGCAAACGAAAAACCGGTGGCTCGGCAGGCATGAATTCTCCTCAATGCGCAAACAGACTCAGCGCCGGATTGTGCGCTCAGCGCGAGAATCGGGTCGGGTCGAACGGTGTCGGGTCCACCACTGGTGTGCGCCCACAAATCAGATCCGCCAACAGGTGCCCCGTCACCGCCGACATGCTGACTCCCATCATGCCGTGTCCGCACGCCAACCAGAGTCCGCGTCGATCCGGCACCGCACCCAGCAGGGGCAAATCGTCCCAAGTCATTGGTCGCCAGCCATACCATTCCTCGCGCAATTCCTCCCCGACGGGCATGTGCAGATACTCACCTGCGCCGCGAATCAAGGCGTCCAATCGGACGCGATTGAGCGAACGGTCGTAACCACTGAATTCCATCGTACTGCCGAGTCGGAACCCACTCTCCCAAGTCGTGACGCAGACCGAGCGTTCTTTGAGCACCAGCGGACGACTGGGCACCAACGGTGGCCGCGACCAGGTGATCGAATAACCTTTGCCCGGTTGAATCGGCAGACGCAGGCCCAGGTTGCGCGCAAACAAGGGCGACCAAGCCCCGGTTGCCAGCACAACATCGCGTGCTGCACGTCTCCCTTGCAGCGTGTGAATGGCACAGACCTGCCCAGCCGATGTCTCCACACGGCATAGTTCGACTCCGCACTCGATCACGCCACCCAACGCCTCGACACAGCGCTGCAACTCCGCCAGATAGCGATCCGGGCGCAGATGGCAATCGTCCGGAAACGTGATGCCGCCTGCCACGCCCGACTTCAGGGCCGGCTCTTGTGATTCCAGTCGGGCGCCATCAATGACCTCATTGGCAATGCCCATCGACTGCAGCGCAGGAAGTTCGTCGAGATATTCCTGCAACAAAGACGCTTCGCGAAACACATAGGTCAGGCCGGTTTGCGCGTACTCGCACTGCAGACCTTCACGAGCAATCAGTTCGCGCAACAGACTTTGCGAGGCATTCAAAAGACTTGCCCGATGACGCGTTGAGGACTGCCAATCACGCGCATTGCAACGCGCGGCAAAGTGCAGTAGCCACGCCCACAGCGCGGGGTCGAGGCGCGGCCGGATGTACAACGGCGCATCTGGTTTGCGCATCCAGCGCACCGCTTTGCGCAACACACCCGGCGCGGCCAATGGCGGCGCGTGGCTGGGCGTCAACGTTCCGCAGTTGCCATGCGAAGCGCCAGCGCCCACGTGGCTGCGTTCCAACACGCGCACCGAACGTCCTGCACGCAGCAGCGCCAGCGCAACCGACAGACCGATCACGCCGCCGCCAATGACCAGCACGTCGTCGCCTTCTGTTTGGGCTGGCTGCACGAGCGACCTCAAGCTCAGTCGATCGCTTGCACGCGATCAACGGTGATGCCCTGCTTCTGCAACAACGCCACCACGCCGCTGTCACCCAGCAAATGCAACGCGCCGACAATCACCAGATGGTTCTGGTCAGTCGCCAGCATCGTCTGCACCTGCGGCAGCCACTTGAGATTGCGCTCATCAGCCAGCAGGCGCGCGCTGACTGGCGTCTGCTCGGTCATCTCACGCACCATCTCCGCCTCCACAGTTCGCGTGTCACCCGCACGCCAAGCTTCATACAGCGTGTCGAACTTCGCACGCATCTCTGCTGCCGGTTTGAGTGCTTCGCCCAACGAGTAAATCTGTTCGTCCATCGGCGCGCCGGCCAACGCAGCCAATTGATCATCGATGGTCTCCAAGCCACGAGTGGATCTGCCATCTGCTTGAGCGCGCTGCATGAAATGCATGTCCAGACCGAGGGTTGGATCAAATCCTGCCTGCACGACCATCATCACCGACATGTTCAGCGCCAGATACCACGGCTGCAATGCATCCGAGCTGGCGACCGCCGCTTCACCGCCCATGAAGGCTGCCAACTTTTGCTCGATATCGTCCGGCAAAACTTCGCGCAAGGTACGTCCATCGCTGAACTTGGCCGCCTGCAAAAACTTGCCCTGCACACCCGGATCCTGCATGGCTTCAGGTGGCAATTCGAAGACGATGACTTCGGCATCCGCATAGGCCGCTTCCACCGACGTATCCAGCGGGTAATCCTGCGCCTTCAACATGTGGAACGAGCCGAGCAAATAGACGCTGCTATCGGCATCGCTCAACTTCCAGAGCAGCGGCACTGGCGGCTTGGCCATCGCCAAGCAGGACGTCAATAACAGGCCCAGCAGACCCAATACACCCCACGTACGCATTCGAACACTCTCCAGACATCGGCAGGGATTGCTGCCCTCGGCACATTGTCTGCGATGCGTGCGCGAAACTCACGCGAAGTCGATCCGCACGCGTGCGGCGCTTGAGTTTCTGCCGCAGCGCCGCCAATGTGGTGGCTTCGCGTCAAGACGCCTGTCGAATTTACCCGCCATGAGCGAGACACCCAAGTCCAAACGCGCCAGCCTCAGTACCGCCGCGCCACTCAAACGCCTGTGGCCGTTCGTTCGACCGTATCGCGGCCTGGTCGCGCTATGGCTGGGATTTCTGGCGCTGTCCAGCACGGCAACCTTAAGTCTGCCGGTCGCGGTACGTTTCATGATTGATCGCGGATTTGGCGGCAATGATCCATCGGCGGTGGATCGCTGGTTTCTCGGCCTGATGGCGGTCGCGGTGTTGCTGGGTCTGGCGACCGCTGGGCGCTTCTACTTTGTCAGCCTGCTGGGCGAGAAAGTCATCGCCGATCTGCGTAAAACCTTGTACGCGCACCTGCTGCGGCTCGACATGGCCTTTTTCGAACGCACGCGCGCAGGCGAACTGGTGTCACGACTTTCAGCGGATACCGAACTGCTGCGCAGCGTGGTGGGCAGCTCGGCCTCGGTGGCCTTGCGCAGCACAATCACCTTGCTCGGCAGCGCTGCTGCATTGGCGTGGACCAGTCCGCGATTGGCGGGGTTCGCGCTGATCGGCATTCCGCTGATCGTGCTGCCCATTGTGGTGTTCGGCCGGGGTGTGGCCAAGCGCTCACGCGCCAGCCAAGACCGCGTGGCAGACGCCAATGCGCGCGCCAGTGAAACCCTCGGTGCCATCCACACGGTGCAGAGCTATGCACGCGAGAACCATGAGTCCAACCGATTTTCAGACGCCGTGCAGATCGCCTTGCATGCCGCACGCTCACGCATCGGCATGCAGGCTGCGCTGACCGCGACCGTCATTGTGGTCATCTTCGGCGCCATCACGGCGGTGCTGTGGGTCGGCGCCAAGGACGTCATCGCAGGCACCATGACGGCAGGCGCACTCAGTCAATTCGTGCTGTACGCCATGCTCGGCGCAGGTTCAGCCGGTGCCCTGAGTGAAGTCTGGAGCGAGGTGCAGCGCGCTGCCGGAGGCATGCAGCGCATCGAGGAACTGCTGGCCGAAACTCCCAGCATCACCGCACCGACACAGCCCAGCCCCCTGCCTCTGCCAGTGCGTGGCGAGATTCGCTTCGACGCGGTGAGTTTTCGCTATCCCTCGCGCCCGGATCAGGCGGCGCTGGATGATTTCTCGCTGCACATCCAACCCGGTGAAACCGTCGCACTGGTCGGCCCCTCCGGCGCGGGTAAGAGCACCGTCCTGCAAATGCTGCTGCGCTTTCACGACCCAGCCTCGGGGCGCATTTGCGTGGATGGCATCGATTTGCGCAGTCTGGATCCTGCCGCGCTGCGCGAACAGATCGCCTTGGTTCCACAGGACCCGTTGCTGTTCGCCGCCGATGCGCTGGAAAACCTGCGCTATGGTCGACTTCTGGCCAGCCCAGACGACGTCACTGCTGCCGCACGCAGCGCCGAAGCGCACGAGTTTCTCAGTGCGCTACCCGAGGGCTATCAGAGCTTTCTGGGCGAACGGGGCGTGCGCCTTTCGGGAGGACAACAGCAGCGTCTGGTCATTGCCCGCGCGCTGTTGAAGGACGCACCGATCCTGCTGTTGGACGAGGCCACCAGCGCTCTGGACGCGCAAAGTGAGCGCGCCATCCAGCAGGCGCTCGAGCGCCTGATGCAAGGCCGCACCACCTTGGTCATCGCCCATCGGCTGGCCACCGTACGTCGCGCCGACCGCATCATCGTCATGGACCACGGACGAATCGTCGCACAAGGAACGCACGACGACTTGATGGCGGAAGGCGGGTTGTATGCGGAGTTGGCGCGCCTGCAGTTTGCATGACAGCCGTGCGTTGATCGTCCGCACGAGCGCACCGTGGACCCGCGAAAGGCCGACCGGTAACCTAATGCCGACTCAGGCAATTTGCCATTGCAACCGAAAAGGATCGCTAATGTCCGTTAGACCGCTATTAGTTGTGCTTCTGTCTCTTCCAGTGGGAAGCGTCGCTTTCGCGCAACACGCTGAGATTTCGTCGCCAGAACAGACTTTTGTCTATTCCGTACAACCGTTGAACCCCGCCGCCGGGCAGTTTCCGGAAGGAGTCAACTGCGGCACCGTCATCGTTGATAACGGATCTGCCGTCAACTCACCTGGCAGCGGGCCCGCCGGAGCCGACCAGAGCGTTTTGCAGGACACCGCCCTTGGCCTGGGCTCCTTCGGCTTCAGTCACTCGTCCGCCGGCGCATTCCGGGTTGCCGATCAGTTCACCGTGGGTACCAACGCCACTCTGCGCTGTATCACCCTGTATGCATATCAGACTGGTTCAACGACAGCGTCCACCATAACCTCGGTCAATCTGCGGATTTGGAATGGTGTCCCCGGTTCCATGGGAAGTTCCGTCGTGTTTGGCGACACGACAACCAATCGTTTGTTGTTTTCGCAATGGTCGAACGCCTATCGCACATTGCAATCATCCCCCGGCGATACCACTCGCCCCATCATGGAGCAGGTTGTTGATTTAGGAGGGCTATCGCTTCCCGCAGGGACCTACTGGGTCGATTGGCAGACCGGCGGGACTCTGGCTTCGGGGCCTTGGGCACCGCCAATTACGATCACAGGTCAGGCAGTCACTGGTGATGCGTTGCAATTCGACGGTTCAGCTTGGAACACAATGGTCGATGGGACTAATCAGCAGGGCCTTCCGTTCCAAATCCGGGGTAGCGTTCTGCCCACGCCCGTGCCACAGCCGAGCGTCATCCCTTCCAATACGACACTTGGCTTGACATTGCTTGCGCTGCTGGCGGGAATGGCCGCGTTCCTGCAGTTCCGCAGCCGACGCTAAGACTAAGCTGACGGATCGACCGAGCGCCCAGTCGCCTGCGGCTGGGCGTTCGCTTTTTGACATCCGGCACGCAATCCCTCGCCAAACTCACAACTTTTGTTTTAGCCTTCGCTTGCACGGTGAACCCGCCCAAGCCGGCAGGGCAACTTGAACACCATGGATTTCCATTGGCCCATCAGCAGACATGGTCCCGCAGCCTGGTCTTCGCCATCAGCGCCGCCGCATTGATCGTCACCTTGAGCATGGGCGTACGGCAGAGCTTCGGCTTGTTGATGCAGCCGATTGGCCGTGAACTCGGCATTGTGCGAGAGTCGTTTGGTTTTGCCATCGCGCTGCAGAACCTGTTGTTCGGTTTGGCGCAGCCCTTCATTGGCGGACTGTCAGACCGCTTCGGTACGCGACCCACCCTGATTCTCGGTGCCGTGGTCTATGCCATCGGTCTGGCGGCGGCCGCGCTGGCTACCGACAGCCAAAGTCTGATGGCCTCGCTTGGGGTGCTGGTGGGGCTGGCACTGAGTGGCACGACCTTCGTTGTCGTGTTGAGTGCCGTCGGGCGCATCGCCAGTCCCGAGCAACGCAGTGTCGCCTTCGGCATCGTCACCGCCGGTGGCTCGCTTGGGCAGTTTGCCGTGGTACCCCTGTCGCAGGCGCTGATTTCGGTCTTGCAGTGGCGCGGTGCGCTGTGGGCGCTGTGTTCGCTGATTCTGGTCATCGTGATTGCCGCTTTTGGGCTGCCCGGGCGTCAACGAGAAAACAGCGGCAGCGTGTTGCCATCGTCCGAAGGTACATTGACGCTCGGTTGCGCGCTTCGCATGGCGAGTCGGCATCGGCACTATTGGCTGCTGAATGGCGGATTCTTTGTTTGTGGTTTCCACGTCGCCTTTGTCGGCACGCACCTGCCCGCCTTTCTGGTCGATCAGGGGCTCGATGCGCACATTGGTGCTTGGTCGCTCGCCCTGATCGGCCTGTTCAATATCCTTGGCAGCTATTTGTTCGGTGTCTGGGGTGGCCGTCATTCGCGGCCCTGGCTGTTGAGTTTTCTGTATGCCAGTCGAGGAATCGCGATGGTGATTTTTCTGGCCTTGCCACTCAGCCCGCTTACCGCACTGGCGTTCGCCGCAACCTTCGGTTTTCTTTGGCTGGGCACGGTCCCGCTGACCAGCGGCGCGGTCGCATCGATGTTCGGCATGAGTCAGCTTTCAACTCTCTACGGGATCGTCTTTCTCAGCCATCAGTTGGGTGCATTTCTCGGTGCCTGGTGGGCGGGACGATTGTTCGACCAGACTGGCAGCTATCAGCTGATCTGGCTGATCAGCATCGGGCTGGCAGTGATTGCGTCGGTACTCAGCGCGTTGACGCGCGACCACAGCGCGATGCCGTCCCGGCAAGTACTCTGTGGCAGCAGCGCATGAATCGCAGAGTGTGGTTGATTGGCGTGCTTGCCGCGCTATTGTGTGGTCTGATCGGCTGGCTGTGGGCGCGTTACGGCAGCGAGGTGTTCCTCAACAACGTGAACGCACTGATGTGCGCCTGAGACGCCGTGATCAGGCGGCGCCCAGCAAACGCCTGTGGTCGACCAGAATGCAGCGATCCTGTACCACATCGATATTCGCCTCACGCAAACGCTCAGCGAACACGTCATTGCGAATACCCAATTGCAGCCAGACCAGCGCAGGCTTGGCAATCAGAATATCCTCCAGATGCGGCAGCAAGTCGCCGCTGCGCCGGAACACATTGAGGATGTCGATGCCACCCATTACATCCTGTACGCGCCGCGCAACCGGCTCACCAAGTATCTGTTGTGCATCCGGGTAGTAGACCGGCACAGGCATCACCTGATATCCCACCTGTTGCAGATAGCGCGGCACATCGTAGGCAGGTTGGCCCGCGGCCAACTCAGTCTTGATTCCCAGCACAGCGATACGTCGCGCGCGGGCCAGACGCTCGCGCAACCACGCGTCGTCACCGCTCAATGAATGCATCGACATCGCTCCCTGCTCCTTGCACTGTTGTTCCCTTCCGTTTGGCTTATGAACAGTGTGCGCGCTTGGGTGTGTAGTTGACGTCGTTCATTCGTCCAGTGGCGCGCTCCAGAATCTGCGAGTTTCCTGTCGCCATGTGCTGGGCACTGATACGCCTGTGCGATCCAGGCGCACACGCAACATCCCGGTTTCCGCCGTGTTCAAGACCTGCGCACCGCTCTCTGACCATGCCGTGACCACTGTCTCGCGCGGGTGCTGGAAGCGATTGCGATAACCTGCCGAGACCAGCGCAAGCTGTGGGCGAACCGTTTGCGCAAAGTTGGCAGAAGACGATGAAGCACTGCCATGATGCGGAACCAGAATCACCTCGGACTGCAAGGCATCGCCATAGTCGCGCAGCAGTCGGGATTCGATCTGCGATGAGATGTCGCCCGGCAACAACAGCGCGGTATTCCCCACGCGCACCTGCAAGACACACGAGCTCTCGTTGCGTAAATACGGAAAATGCTCGGGCGGATGCAGAATTTCGAAGTCCACGCCATCCCATTGCCAACGTTCTCCCCGCTGACACGCTTGCGCCGCTGGAAGCTGCCGGGTTGCCGAACTGCTCACTGGCGCAGGAAAAGCGCGCAGCACGGCCGTCATACCGCCCGCATGATCGGCATCGCCGTGCGAGACGATCAGCCGATCCAGACGAGGTATTCCCAGCGCCCGCAGGGCTGGCACCACCGCCGCTTCGCCCATGTCGAGACCGGTACCGAATCGCGGTCCGGTGTCGTACAGCAGGCTGTGATGGGCGGTACGCAACAAGACGGCCAATCCTTGACCGACATCCAGCACATGGACATCCACATGTTCGGGCGGCAGTACCTCGCTTCGCGGCCACAGCAGCGGCAACAGCAAGAAGCCAGCCAGCGCCTTGCCAGGCACGCCTCGCGGCAACAACAGGATGGCTGCCGCCAGCATTGCAAGCCATAGATTCAGGCCATCCGGCTCAGGCAGGAACAGTCGCGCCAGCGGCCATTGCGGCGCATCTGACAACCATTGCATCGGCGTATTCATGGCCCATGCCGAGAGCATCAGCAAAGGTTTGGCCAGTGAATTCAGCGATACCATCAGGGCAGCGGTCGCGAGCAGGTCCAGCGGCACGACAACCAAGGTGACCCACGGTACCGCGAGCAGATTGACTGCAAACCCCAGCAACGAGGCTTGCCCAAAGAACCAAACCGTCAAGGGCAGCAAGGCAAGGCTGGCGACCCATTGCACATGCAACCAACTGCGCCAGCGCAGCCAGTGCGTTTCTCGACCTGGCAAACACCACAACAGCCATCCGACGCCCGCGAATGACAACCAGAACCCGGCACCGAGAATTCCGAGCGGATCAAGCAACAGAAGCACCAGCAATGCCAGCGCGAACACCTGCCAGGTGGATTGCGCGCGACGACTGAGCACCGCCAGCACGACGGCGGCCAACATCGCAACGGTGCGAAGTGTCGGCAATCCGAAACCTGCCAAGGCGGCGTAACCAAAAGCCGCGACCAGCGCCGCCAGTGCCGCGCTGATCGGCAAAGGCAGCCGCAAACCCAAGCCAGGCAAGCCCCGATACAACAAACGCATGAGCAGCGCCGCGAATCCCGCCACCAGGCCGACATGCAATCCGGAAATCGCAATCAGATGACTGAGACCGGTCGCGCGCAGCACTTCCCAGTCCTGCTCATCGAGTCCACGCGTATCCGCAACCGCCAGCGCGCGCAGGTAACGCGATTCCCGATGCAAGGGCCCATCACCGCCCATCGCGGCCCATAGCGCCGTCGAGAGTTTGGAGCGCAGGGCATCGACACCGGACGCCGCATGCAACACCCGATTGTCCGGCGACTCCCGCACGTAGCCCGTCGCCGCCACGCCACGCTGTAAAGCCCACCGTTCGAAGTCGAAACCACCGGGATTCCGCACCCCCCGCGGTGGCTTGAGGCGCAGCGTAAGTTGCCACGCGCTTCCCGCCTCCACAGACGCCGTCGTACGGTACCAAGCCACGCGCAACAACTGCCCCTGCAGCATTGGTGCGTCGACAGGCGCACTTGAAACGCGAAAATCGAACCGCAAGACCTCCGGCTCACGGTCCGGTAAGCCTTCGACGCGACCTATAATCTGCAAATCTTGGGCTGCCAGCGCCTCAGGTAAGCGACTTTCCATGCGCTCCGTCGCTGCCAAAAGCAACCAGGCTGCGCCCGCAAGGCCCGCGCCAAGCCAACGGCCTGGCGTCCAGCAAAGCAACAAGGCACCCATGGCCAATGCAAGCACCAACCCCAACAGGGACGGCAGCGTCGGCAACATGAGGGCGACCACCGCACCCGCCAAGGCGGCAAACGCGAGACTCGGCGTCAACGAGGGAAGCGCGAGCCGCAGTGTCATTCGGTCTGCGTCCTCACGCGAGGCCGATCAGACCGCAGCCAGCGGCCGCAACACGCCGCTGACCAGTTCCATCGCGCGGTCCATGGTGCGCGCCAGCGCCCGATCATGCGTCACCAGGACGAAACTGGTGCCGATCTCGCGATTGAGTTCCAGCATCAACTGATAGACCACGGCAGCGGTCTTTTCATCCAGATTGCCGGTCGGCTCGTCACCCAGCACGCAGGCCGGTCGCGTCACCAATGCGCGCGCCACCGCGCAGCGCTGGCGCTCGCCGCCCGACAGCTCGCCTGGCTTATGGCGCAATCGATGCTGCAGACCAACCCGGGTCAACAAACGCTCGGCGGACGCCTCCGCTTCGGACACCGCCACACCGGCGATCAGCAGAGGCATGGCGACGTTTTCCACGGCGCTGAATTCCGCCAGCAAATGATGAAACTGGTATATGAATCCGAGCGCCTGATTGCGCAATCGCCCACGCTCGCGATCACTCAGGCGGCTCATCGGTTGACCGACCACATCAACCTCGCCCGCGCTGGGCGTGTCCAGACCGCCCAACAAGTGCAGCAAGGTTGACTTGCCCGCGCCGGAGGCCCCCACGATGGCGACGGTTTCGCCACGTTTGACCTGCAGGTCGACATCCGCAAACACCGGCGTATGCAGGTCGCCTTCCGCATAGGTCTTGGCCAGTCCGCGACAATTCAGAACGATGGCATCCGTCATTTCAGGCTTACTCATAGCGAAGTGCGGCCGCAGGCTCGGTACGCGCCGCACGCCACGCGGGATACACGGTGGCGAGCATGCTCATGCAAAGTGCCACGAGGGTGATCTGCACCACATCCCACTGTCGCAGTTCGGTCGGCACGCCGGTGATGTAGTAAACATCCGCCGGCATCAACTCCGTCCCCATCAGGCTCTCGATGGCCTTGACCACCCATTGCAGATTGATCGTCAGGCTAAGGCCGCCGATCAAACCGAGGATGACGCCAACGATACCGATCAGACTGCCCTGCACCACGAACACTGCCATGATCGAGCGTGGCGACATGCCTAGCGTGCGCAGGATGGCGATGTCGGCCTGTTTGTCGGTGACCAGCATCACCAGCGATGAGACCAGATTGAATGCAGCGACACCGATAATCAGCGAGAGAATGATGAACATGACCGTCTTTTCCATGCGAATGGCGCGGAAGAAATTGGCATGGTCTGCACTCCAGTCGCGGATACGATAAAAACTGCCGAGGTGATCGGACAGATCACGCGCCACTTTCCAGCCATCGAACATGTCGCGCAGCTTGAGTCGAACTCCAGTGACGCCCTCGCCCATGCGCAACAGTCGTTGACCGTCACCGATATGGATGATCGCCAATTGACGGTCGTACTCCTGCATGCCGGCGGTGAACAAACCCACCACCGTGAAGCGTTTCATCTGAGGCATCACCCCAACCGGCGTGCTGCGAAACTCCGGCACGAACACCGTGACCTGATCGCCAACATCGACGCCCAGCCAAAGCGCCAACTCCGAGCCAAGCACAATATTGAACGCACCCGGCTGTAATGCACCGAACTCGCCTTTGACCATTTTGGCGTCCAGTTCGGAGACCTCGGGCTCCTGCGTGGGGTCGATGCCACGCAGCAAGGCGCCTTGGGTGCGTCCACCCTGCAACATCGCTTCACGTTCGACGTAGGGCGCCGCACCAATGACGCGTGGATCGCGCTTGGCTGCGTCGATCGCGATGGCCCAATCCGCCATCGGCTGGCCCGCGCCGCTGATGGTCGCGTGCGCCACCATGCCGAGAATGCGCTGCCTCAACTCACCCTCGAACCCGTTCATCACCGAGATCACCGTGATCAAGGCAGTGACGCCAATGGCGATGCCCAGCATCGAGGCCAGCGAGATGAAACTGATGAAATGGTTACGCCGTTTGGCGCGGGTGTAGCGCAGGCCAATCGCCAGCTCGATGGGACGAAACACGTTCACCTCGTTGATGAGAAGCCCGGATTGGCATGATGGGTTTGCATCCAGAGACGCAAACGCCGTCGCTCGACGTTGGACAGCGTATCAGGCGCCGCACACCAATCCCGTCGCCTGTCTGACACGCGGAACGCCAAGACCGTCAATGGCCCGCGAAGTTGCAGCGCTTCCATCTCGACCAACACCGCCTCCACCGACTGCTGAATTCGCACCTCGGCCGATGTGTGAGCCGTCCAAAGTGCGCGTCCGTCCGCCTGCAGCACCAGCAAGCCACGCGGCTGTCGATGCAAGGCCAGCAGGCTCAGCGCCAACAACACCGGAACCAGGCCAAACACCCAAGTCGGCACCGAGGCGCGCCACACCCCCAGCGCCGCCGTCACCGCCAGACAGCAAAGCGCACACTGCAGCCACCGCGACGTCCGCAGCTCAAGCCGGAGGGAGTTCGACGATGACATCCACGATGCTCGCAATTTGCGGGTCCAAGGGACGTTCGCGACCAATGAACCAACGCCACAAGGCATCGTCCTCACAGACCAGCAGGGCTTCAAAGGCTGCCAAATCAAATCGCTCGGGAGCGCGGACGGCAAGCTCAAGATAGCGCCCGAACAACTGATCCAGTTCGCGCATGCCTCGTCGCGAGCGCCAGCGCAGGCGGCTCACTTCAGCCGACGTCATCGTCACCACCAGTTCACCAGCAGAACTGCCCACATCGCCCAGAGCAGCACACCACCCGCCACATACGCCGTAAAGCGGTGCATCACCCTGTTGTAGCTACAGTGGATGACGCTGTGTACCACGCGCGCCAGCACGAATCCCCAAGCCAGAACCTGTAACGTAAAACTGTTCACGGCAGTCGTCTGCGCAAACAGCAAGGCCGCATAAAAGAGCACCGGCAGTTCGAACAAATTCCGAAAGTTGTCCGCTGCACGCGTGTCGGCCAGCCGCGAATACATCTGTGCCGAACTGGCAACGGATTGCGGATGGATTCGTTCGCGTTTCATCTGGCCAAGTCGCTCGGCGTACATTCGCAACCAGACCATCAAGGTCACGATCACCATCGCCAGCATTGGCCAGATCCATGGGTTCCTCATGGTCGTTTCTCCAGAGACGACAACGGCCTGCCGCAGCGCTGCGGCAGGCCGTCCAAAGTGCCAAGATTAAAGCCCGCGACGTTGCACCATCAGCTTCTTGATTTCGGCAATCGCCTTGGCCGGATTCAGTCCTTTGGGACAGGTCCGCGCGCAATTCATGATGGTATGGCAACGATACAGGCGGAAGGGATCTTCCAGATCGTCGAGACGAGCACCAGTGTCTTCGTCACGCGAATCAATGATCCAGCGATACGCCTGAAGCAGAATCGCCGGGCCAAGATAGCGCTCGCCGTTCCACCAATAGCTTGGGCAGGACGTCGAGCAGCAGGCGCACAGAATGCACTCGTACAGTCCATCCAGTTTGGCGCGATCATCTTTCGATTGCAGTCGTTCGCGATCCGGCGGTGGCGCACTCTGGGTCCGCAACCAGGGACGAATCGACGCGTACTGCGCGTAGAAATGTGAGAGGTCCGGCACCAGATCCTTGATCACCGGCATGTGCGGCAATGGATAGATCGGCACTTCTTTGCCACCATCACAGTCGCAGATCGCCTTGGTGCAGGCCAGCGTATTGGTGCCGTCGATATTCATCGCGCACGAACCGCAGATGCCCTCGCGACAGGAGCGGCGGAAGGTCAGCGTGGGATCAACCTCGTTCTTGATCTTGATGAGGGCGTCCAACACCATCGGACCGCAGGCGTCGAGATCGAGATCATAGGTGTCGACCCGCGGGTTGGCGTCATCATCCGGGCTCCAGCGATAGACCTTGAAGGTCCGCACGTTCTTCGCCCCCGCAGGCGCAGGGAAATGCTTGCCCTTGGTGACTTGGGAGTTTTTCGGCAACTTGAATTCAGCCATGACGCGATCCTGTGTTTGCAGGTACGGGGTGATTTGCAGAAGATCCATTCATCGTCGGCGCAAGCGCAGGCTTCGCGAGCAGAAAGGCGATCAGACCCAGCCAGGAGCCCAACAGCGCGACCAGCACCCAGGGGAGAGGGCCGACGATGAACACATCCACGTGGTCATGTTATCAATCAGGCTCCTCACAGCTACTGCAACCAAGATGAATTGACACCGGTTCGTGTCCAGTCAGGTCGTTCATCAGTAGGTTCGCGCCTTTGGTGGCACGGGCTCGATCTCGTCGCTCAGCGTGTACATATGCACAGGCCGGTAGTCGAGGGTCGTATTGCCCTTGTCATCGACCCAGCACAGGGTGTGCTTGTGCCAGTTGACGTCGTCGCGATTCGGGAAGTCTTCGTGCGCATGCGCACCGCGAGACTCCTTACGGTTCTCGGCGGATACCATCGTCGCCACGGCTTGGCCCAACAGGTTCTGCAATTCTAGGGTTTCGATCAGGTCAGAGTTCCAGACCAGTGAACGGTCCTGAATCCCGACCTCCTGGAAACTATCGTGAACCTTGCGAATCTTCTCCACACCCTGCGCCAACGTGGCACTGGTGCGGAACACCGCGGCATCCGCCTGCATCGTGCGCTGCATGTCCATACGGATGTTCGCCGTGGGCAACGAGCCCTTGGCATAACGAATCTTGTCGAGGTTCGCCAGTGCCTTGTCGCAGGCTGATGTTGGCAAGGCCTTGTGCGAGGCGCTGGGCTTGATGGTTTCCGCACAGCGATTGGCAACTGCGCGACCAAACACCACCAGGTCCAGCAGCGAGTTGGAGCCAAGCCGATTGGCGCCGTGGACCGATACGCAGGCCGCTTCGCCGATGGCGTACAAACCCGGCACAACGGTATCCGGATTGCCGTTTTTCAGGGTGACTACTTCGCCGTGGTAATTGGTCTGCAAGCCGCCCATGTTGTAGTGCACCGTGGGCAGGACCGGAATAGGCTGCTTGGTGACATCGACGCCCGCAAAAATCTTCGCGGTCTCGGCAATGCCTGGCAACTTTTCGTGAATAACTTCAGGGCCAAGATGCATGAGGTTCAGGTGGATGTGATCGGATCCTGCACCGACGCCACGACCTTCGCGAATCTCGATCGTCATCGACCGACTGACCACATCGCGCGAGGCCAGATCCTTGGCATTCGGGGCATAGCGCTCCATGAAGCGCTCGCCCTTCGAGTTGGTGAGATATCCACCCTCACCACGCACGCCTTCGGTGATCAGGCAACCTGCACCGTAAACACCGGTGGGGTGAAACTGCACGAACTCCATGTCCTGCAGCGGCAATCCCGCACGCAAAGCCATGCCACCACCATCACCGGTACAGGTGTGCGCGGAAGTCGCCGAGAAGTAGGCACGACCGTAACCGCCGGTCGCCAACACGACGCCATGGGCACGGAACAGATGCAGGTCGCCGGTGGCCATTTCCAAAGCCAACACGCCGCGACAAGCACCTTCGTCATCCATGATCAGATCGAGTGCAAAGAACTCGATGTAAAAACGCGCGTCGTGCGCGAGCGATTGCTGATACAGCGTATGCAGGATCGCGTGACCGGTACGGTCAGCCGCAGCACAAGTGCGTTGCGCAGTGCCTTTGCCATAGTGCGTTGTCATGCCACCAAACGGGCGCTGGTAGATCTTGCCGTCTTCGGTCCGCGAAAAAGGTACCCCGTAGTGCTCCAACTCGATGATCGCCGGAATCGCCTCACGGCACATGTATTCGATGGCGTCTTGGTCGCCCAGCCAATCCGAACCTTTGATGGTGTCGTAAAAGTGGAAGCGCCAGTCATCTTCACCCATGTTGCCGAGCGCGGCTGAGATACCGCCCTGCGCAGCGACCGTGTGCGAGCGTGTCGGAAAAACCTTGGTTAGACAGGCGGTTTTGAGACCCTTCTGGGCCAGTCCGAAGGTGGCGCGCAAACCGGCTCCGCCGGCACCCACCACAACCATGTCGTACTTGTGTTCAATGATCTTGTAAGCAGACGTCATGGCGACCTCAAGCGGCGAAAAGGATACGACTGATGGCGAGCAGCGACACCAATGCGCCCAGCGAACAACAGAACAGCACAAGAATCTGGGCGAAAATCCCTAAGCCGTGATGATGCACGTAGTCCTCGATCACGACCTGCAGACCCAAGCGCGAATGCCAGAACAGGGCCATCAAGAAAGACAGCAACAAGATGGCGTGAATGGGGTTGGACAGGGTAGCGCGCACCGTCGCATAGTCGGCAGGGATCAGCGTGATCAGCAGCCAGAGCAGCCAAGGCGTCAGCAGCGCCAGAATGACCGCACTGATTCGCTGCAGAATGAAGTGCTCAGTGCCATGACGTGCCGAACCGACACCGCGCACACGCGCCAAAGGATCACGCAAGCTGGGTTTCAAGAGACTCATGCCGCACCTCCTGCACTGAAGCCAAAAAACCACAGCAGCAGCGTGCACAGCGTGGTCAACCCGATCACGATCCAACCACCGCGATACAAGCCCTGCATGCTGAAACCATGCCCCAGGTCCCAGACCAGATGCCGCAACCCGTTGAACAGGTGGTACATCAGCGAGAAGGAAACGCCTGCCCAAACGATCTTTCCGATCAATGAATCGGCATAGGACGCAAACACCGCGTACGCCTCTGGCCCCAGCGAGACCGCGGCCAACCAAGCAGTAAGGAAAAATGCACCGACCGACAACACCACGCCGGTAATGCGATGCAGGATGGACATCACCGAGGTGATCTGCGGCCGGTAATACGGCCCGATCATGAACGGTGACAGCGGACGCTCGCGCTGAGACATGGACAGACTCTCATGAGTTGAAACAAACGGACTGACGTTCCGCCCTGCCCGACTCGCGCAACGGTTCAAAAATCGATACAGCGACCGTTCTTTTCCCAATCGCCGTAGCGAGTGGGCTCCAACCCCGCACGACCACCCACTTCACGCGGAAGCGGGGCTTCACGTGGCGTGTTCTCAAGCTTTTCCTGCGGCACTGCACAGGAGGCTTCGGCGGGCTCGGGGGCTGGCTGCACTTGGCCTATCATGGCGGGACTGAACCTCTCGAAGGGTACTCTTTCGACGTAGGTGCCGCAAGCAAAACCATGGTCGAAACCTATGCACGAAACCGCATCAGAAAGCCTGTTCGAGCCGCTTCACGACACGTCCATTCTGGCATTGGAGGGCGTCGACGCCATTGACTTTGCGCAGTCGCAGTTTGCCAACGACGTCCGTGCGCTCGCCGTGAACACCTGGCAGTGGAACGCCTGGCTCACTGCCAAAGGGAGAGGGGTTGCACTGTTCATGCTGCTTCGCAGCAGTGAACAAGGCCTGCGCGCCGTATGCACAGGCATGCCTGCCGCCACGCTGGCTAGTGCGTTGTCACGCACCATATTTCGTCGCAAAGTCACACTCAAGGTCGTCGAGGGTGCGCGTCTTTGGGGCTGCTTTGACACCCAGGCGGGCGAAACTCGTCCAGACAGAACATGCCAATCGACTGGCGAAGAACAGTGGCTTGGCGAAATGGATGACCGCAGTGGCCGGCGCTGGAGGATTTCAACGCACACCCCCTGCCCAGAAGCAAGCCAAGCGTTTGAAACGGCTTGGCAGCTCGCCAATCTTCGGCGCGGCCTGCCCTATTTGCAGGAGCAAGGGAGCGAGCTGACCGCCCATCAGTTGGGCCTGCATCGTCTACCAGCGCTAAGCCTGTCAAAAGGATGCTATCCGGGTCAGGAAATCGTTGCGCGAACGCATTACCTGGGCAAAGGCCATCGCCAACTCACACGGATTGCTGCGGACAGCCTGTTGCGCGATGGAAGCAAACTGTTGTGCGAAGGTCGTGAAGTCGCAACGGTGATGAATTCGTTGCACGTCGGTCCGAACGCATGGGAGGCACTGGCGTGCTTGTCTGCGCAAGATGAGGACAACCCGATCCCCGGTGAACTGCAAACAGAAGAGGGACATCGCGTTTCTCGGCTGCCGTTTTCGAACGCGTTCGACTAGCCTGCGCGCTGTCAAACACGGACCACTGCCGCGCCGCACAATAGACCTGCAGAGTGCGATCTGCTATCAACCGCAGCTTCAACGCACTGGCGTGGGGCCATTGTGTTGAAACGTCGCTTCACAACAATTTGATTCAACGCAGTCGCTGCGTGTCGCTTGCCGCGCACAGTTGCTTTTTCGTCCAGCCGTCCTCAGGGGGGACCGCATGTCCGTATCACGATGCCCGCACTCGTCCGCAGGCAAGCTGAGCAGTCTCTGGCTTGCCTTGATGCTGATGTCATTTCAAACCATTGCCGCCAATTACACCTTCACAGTAGAGCCTACCTATACGCCGGAGCGCGCCGCGGAGGTGTATCAACCTCTGCTCGACTATCTGAAGCAGTCGACCGGGCATCAATTCACGCTGCTCGCACCACGCAATCACCATTTCTTCTGGCGTGACCTTCGTCAGAATATCGCCACGGACTTCGTCTTCGAGGAAGCGCAGTTTGTCGACTACCGGGTTCAGCGTTACCAGTTCGTGCCAATCGCTCGCACGATCGAAGACAGCCGATACTCACTGATTGCGCTGCCGGAAGTCGCCGAACGCGGACTTGATGGCTTGATCGGTCGCCGCGTGGTCTGCATGCCGTCCCCAAGCTTGGGCTTTGCCATGTTGGCGGAGCTGTTTACCAATCCAGTCGCGCAGCCCGATATCCGTTCTGAGGCCGCGTCGTGGCGTGACGGTGTCGAGATGATTTTTGGCGACGAAGCGGATGCCGCGATGGTGCCGCGGTATATCGCCGATCTGTATCCGAACCTTGTTGAAGTAGCACAAAGCAAGACCTTGCCCGGACCCGCAATCAGCGCCGCATCCAGTGTCCCGGAAGTTGACCGCAACGCCGTTCGCGATGCACTCCTCAAGCTGCACGAGAGCGCTGCCGCCTCGCAAGTCCTAGCGGAATTGGGTATTACCGGATTCAAGGAAACCGATGCCTCGGACTATGCCGGTGACGAGGTCATTCTGAAGGGATTCTTTGGCTACCAGTGACATGCGCACCAATGCTTGCCGCGCCACCAAGTGTAGCGATTGGTTGCGTGCTAGCTTCAACGTACCGTCGGCGGCTCCGAGAACGCTGCCGCCATTTCACGGTAGACCTCGCGCTGGCGTTCACCCTTCGGTGCGGGTGCGTGAACTTCCAAAATAACAATCTGATCTCCTGCCGCTCCGCCACTCGCCGTTGACGGAAGGCCTCGCTCGCGCAAGCGCAGACGTTTACCGGTATCGCTGTCGGGCGGAATTCGCAGATCCACCGTGCCCGCGAGCGTGGTCACACTGACAGTCCCGCCAAGTGCCGCCTGCCAAGGCATGATCGCCAAACGGTGCAGAATGGTCTGCCCTTCGACCTCAAATTTCGCGTGCGCCCGATACGCGACTTCCAGCAGCAGATCCCTTCCCTGGCCGCCCTGACCCGCCAAACGTATCTGCTGACCTGGCTGAATGCCGGCTGGAATCTTCACCTCTAGGGTTCGCCCATCCACTTCGATGCGCTGCTTGCCACCTGCGTAAACGGTCTCGAGATCGAGCTCCAACTTGGCACGGCGCTCAGCCTTCGGCGGCGGCGGTGGTGTACCGCGTCCCGGTCGCGCACGTTGACCGCCGAACAACGACTCGAAAAAATCGCTGAAACCGCCGTTACCAACGTTGTAGTCGAAGCCCCCTTGATCGCCCCAGCCAGGTGGTGGGCGAAAGTCCTCACCACCGCGATAACCACCCGCCTTCAGTTGGTCATAGGCGTTGCGCTTACCGTGATCCTTGAGCACCTCATAGGCTTCATTGATTGCCTTGAACTTCTCTTCCGCACCGGTCTCCTTGCTGACATCGGGATGAAACTTGCGCGCCAAACGCCGGTACGCGGACTTGATTTCGGCATCGCTGGCGGTGGGCTCGACGCCCAGAGTCTTGTAGTAATCCTTGAACTGCATGGCGGTGCCTTGAGAAGTTTCTGTGGCGCTGGAGAAACGCACGTCCTGTGCATTTCTCCAGCCGTAGTCAACCAATTCAATTGGTCTGAATGGTGATCCTTCGCGGCGTGGTCGACGCCTTCTTGGGAATGCTGATCTCCAGCACTCCATGATTTCCGCGCGCTTCGATCGCCTCTGGATTTGCACTATCGGGCAACGCGAAACGACGGTAGAAGGTGCCACGCGAACGCTCTGCCCGCGAGTACCTTTCGCCCTCTTGCGTCGACTCGCTGGCTCGCTCACCACGGATGCTGAGGATACCCCGGTCCATGTGGATTTCGATCTGTTGTGGATCGACACCCGGAATGTCCGCAAAAATCACGAAGCGCTGCGCCTCTTCTTTGATATCGACGCGAGGTTGCCACTGACTCGTCACCACATTCGACACATCGGCATCGCCGAAAAACCGCTCAATGGCCTGCTTCAGCTCCGAGTGCAAACCGTTTTGACGGGTCGAAGGGTTCTGCAAGTTGCTTGAAATGCGCGCGTTGCTCATGCTCGTTCTCCTGCCAAACACCGCCACCACGGCGGCTTCTCGCAAGCAAAATGGCGACGCGAGGATCGGGATTTCAAGAGCCAACACGAACGCAAAACAGTGATTTTGGCCACCGTTCAGCCAAGCAAAGAATCCTCATGCCCGTGCAACACGCCGGTATTCGCGCACGCAGAAATCGAAGGCGTGGCGTGCGTCAGCCAGGTGATCACGCTCTGCGACACAGTGCCACTCTCCCGGATTCCAAACCGGAAACCACGCATCGGCATTGGGCACCTCTGTGTAGACGTGGGTCAGCACCATGCGTTCTGCCAAGGGCAAGGTCAATGCATACACCTCAGCACCGCCAATAACCATCAACTCCGGTGCCGCGATCATTGATAACGCGGCTTCGATACTGTGCACCGCCTGCATACCATCAAAGGGCACGTTGGCCTGCCGAGTAAGAACCAGATTCAAACGCCCAGGCAGTGCACGCCCCAATGATTGCGCAGTCTTGCGGCCCATCAGAACCGGTTTGCCGAGCGTCAATGCCTTGAACTGCTTGAGGTCATCGGGCAGCGACCAAGGCAGCGCGTTGGCAACACCAATGGCGGCTTCTCGATCCAATGCTGCGACCAGAGTCAACGAAGGCGCGCTCACACCGCCACCGGCGCCTTGATCGCCGGACAAGGATCGTAATCGTCGATTCGAATGTCCTCAAAACGAAATGCAAACAGATCCCGAACTCGTGGATTGAGCCAAAGCCTAGGCAGCCCGCGTGGCGCGCGGCGCAATTGCTCACGGGCCTGTTCAACATGATTGTCGTAGAGGTGCGCGTCACCCAGCGTATGCACAAAGTCTCCCACCTGCAGATCGCAAGCATGCGCAATCATGTGGGTCAGCAAGGCATAGCTGGCTATGTTGAACGGCACGCCCAAAAAGATATCCGCGCTGCGCTGGTAAAGCTGGCAGCTCAGGCGTCCGTTCACGACATAGAACTGAAACAGTGCATGGCATGGCATCAGCGCCATCTGATCCAGCTCACCGACATTCCAGGCGGACACGATCAGGCGGCGCGAATCCGGGTTGCGTTTGATTTCGTCGACCACCCAGCGCAACTGGTCGATATGGCGACCATCCGGCGCCACCCAGTCGCGCCATTGTTTGCCGTAGACCGGTCCAAGATGGCCTTGGGCATCGGCCCACTCGTCCCAGATGCTGACACCATTGGCTTTCAAATAGGCGGTATTGGTGTCTCCCGCAATAAACCACAGCAACTCGTGAATGATCGAACGCAGGTGCAACTTCTTGGTCGTCAGCAGCGGGAAGCCCTGCTGCAGATTGAAGCGCATTTGCCATCCGAAGACCGAACGCGTACCGGTGCCCGTGCGGTCAGACTTGTCCGAGCCTTGTTCCAGCACGAAGTGCAGCAAGTCCAGATAGGTCTTCATGGGCTGACCTCGGTACGCCGCGCCAGCGGCAAGGTTGGAGCACGATGCGACGCGAACAACAGCACCAGACCAACCAAAATCAGCGGCATGCTCAACAGCATGCCCATGGTCAACCAGTCGAAAGCGATGAAGCCGATGTGGGCGTCTGGCTCACGCAAGAACTCCACGGCGAAGCGAAACACCCCGTAGAGCAAGGCAAACATCCCAGATACCGCGTAACGCGGTCGCGGTCGGCGCGAAAACCACCATAGCAGTAGAAACATCACGACGCCTTCCAGTGCGGCCTCGTACAACTGCGTGGGATGCCGGGCCAATCCTTCGAGCGCACCAGTGGCTTGCATCTCGCGCAACACTTCGGCGGGATAGGACTGCGGCAATGCGTTCGGAAAAATCATTGCCCACGGGACATCCGTGGTTCGCCCCCACAACTCACCGCCAACGAAGTTACCCAAACGCACAGACAGCAATCCGGTGGGAATCAGGGGCGCAACAAAATCGAGCGTGTCAAACAGCGCGAGTTGATGCCGCCGCGACCACCACCAGACGGCCAACATCACACCCAGCAGGCCGCCATGGAAGCTCATGCCACCTTCCCACACGCGGAAGAACGACAGCGGATCCGCTGCCAGCTTGGCATAGCCGTAGAAAAGCATGTAGCCGATTCGTCCACCGGCCACAACGCCAACCATGCCGTAGAACATCAGGTCCGAAAATGCCTGCTCATTGATCTGCAAGCGACCCAAATGCAGGCGCCGCATACCAAGCCAATACGCCAGTCCGAACGCGATCAAATACGTCAGGCCATACCAGTGGATGGCCAATGGACCGAGATGAATCGCGACAGGATCGATGTCGTGCAGGTAATGCATGGCGTCAGGCAGGCAATACGCGGCCGATATACCCCTTCAGGTAGTCGGTCTCGGGAATGGCAGCATGCACCGGGTGATCAGCGGATTGCTGCAACTGGCAGAGGACCTGCACCTGACGATCCAGATGCCGCGCACCGGTTTGAATCGCCTCCAGCAAGGCGGGGCGCCCCATGTGATGACTGCAACTCGCGCTGACCAAAATGCCGTCCCGCGCCAGCACCTGCATCGCCATCTCATTGATGCGCCGGTAGGCCAATGCACCTTCCTTGAAGTCTTTGCGTCGCTTGATGAAGGCCGGCGGATCGAGGACGACCACATCCCAGTGACGCTTTTCCGCACGCGCGTCACGCAGGAACTCGAAGGCATCGGCACGCACTGCGTGCACGCGCCCGGCAAACCCGTTGAGACGCGCATTGGCTTCAATCTGCGCCACCGCCGACGACGACGCATCCACGCAAGTCACATCTTCGGCACCAAACCCTGCAGCACGAATGCCCCACGCCCCGACGTAGCTGAATAGGTCCAGCACCCTGGCACCCTTGACCCATGGCTGCAGACGATCGCGGTTGTCATGTTGATCGTAGAACCAGCCGGTCTTTTGCCCTTGCAGCACATCGAGTTCGAAGTCCAAGCCACCTTCTTTCACACGAACGCGCTCGGGCACCGTTCCAAATACAACGTCAACCTGCTCCGGCAAGCCTTCCAGCGTGCGTGCGGAACTGTCGTTCTTCCAGACTAAGGCAGAAGGCTTGAGCACCTTTTTCGATGGCAGCCTGCACTTCATCTTTCACCGCCTGCATTCCCGCGGTATTGAGCTGGGCCACCACGATGTCATCAAACCGATCGATCACAAGACCCGGTAATCCATCCGCCTCACCAAACACCAGCCGATAGAACGGCTCATGGCGCAAGCGCTCGCGCAACGACAAGGCCACGTTCAGACGGTGGGTGATGAGCGAGCGATCCAGCGGCTTGCCACCACGATCAACCAAGCGCGCACAAATCAAAGTGGACGGATTGGCGTAGCCCGTGCCCAGCGGCTTGCCGCTGGCATCCAAGATCCACACCGGCCCGCCCACCGGAAACTCCGGCAATGGCGACTTGGCGGTATCAACCTCATTGCTGAACACCCACAGGTGCCCCGCTCGCAGACGCTTGTCTTCGCCGCGCTTGAGATACAAGGCGGGGTATTCGGGACCACTCATGCCGTTTCCTTTTTGCGTGACTGCTTGCGACGCGACGCCATGTTGAGCATCTCCACCATGGCGGAAAAAGCCATGGCGAAATACAAATAGGCACGCGGAATGTGGAACTCCAGACCATCCGCGATCAGCGCCATGCCGACCAGAATCAGGAAGGACAAGGCCAGCATCTTGACGGTTGGATGCCGATCAATGAAATCGCCGATGGGATCACTGGCAAAAATCATCACGCCAACGGCGATGATGATGGCCGCGGCCATCACCGGAATATTGTCGACCATGCCGACCGCTGTAATAACCGAGTCGAGCGAAAACACGATGTCGATGACCGCAATCTGCGCGATCACCATGCCGAACACCGCAGAGGGCTTGCTGCCGGCAGAGTCGCCCTCTGCGGCACCCTCCACGGCATCATGGATTTCCATCGTGCCCTTGATCAGCAGGAACAAGCCGCCGCCGATCAGAACAAGATCGCGAATCGAGAACTCCTGTCCGAAAAGACTGAACAGAGACGCCTGCATGCGCGCCAGAAAAACCAACGAAACCAACAGCATGATGCGGGTGATACACGCCAGTGCCAAGCCAAATTTACGTGCCCATGGGCGGCGATCCGGCGGCAGCTTGCTGACCGCAATCGAAACAAACACCAGATTGTCGATACCCAGCACAATTTCCAGCGTCGAGAGGGTCAGCAAAGCCAACCAGATCTCCGTATTGAATATCCAATCCAAGGTTTGATTCCTGCGCGCAATCGTGGAGCGCCGCTCCACACCAGTGAAAAACTGCTCAGTTCAAGAGCAGCAAACTCCAACAAAACACCACGTTCACCATCAACACGAAGACGGCTGCGGAGCCCATGTCTTTGGCGCGTCCAATCAGTTCGTGCCGCTCAGGCCCGAAGCGATCAACTGCCGCCTCCAAGGCGGAGTTGAGCAACTCACCGGCCAGTACCAACAAGACACTGCCTACCATCAGCACACGCTCAAGCGCATCGCTGCCCAGCCACAATGCCGCCGGCACCATCAGTGTGGCGAGATAGACCTCAAGCCGAAACGACGACTCGACTCGCCATGCCGCTCGCAAGCCCATCAGCGACCAGCGCATTGCTCTGACAACACCCAAAGGGCCCCTTGGTATCGCGCTGCCACTGCTATCTGCCATGCCTTGCTTCCCAACCTGCTCTCGCACCTGACGCCACGATCAGCGCCACATGAATCCGTCGCCCGAAGGGCTCACCGCGCCGAAAAACCCGCACAAATGCTTGACGTTGTCCTCGTATGATGCCCCACAGCGCGCAAGGCACCAAATTACTGCATGACCGCTTCAGCGCAGCAAGGACGTATTCAGTGACTTAAAAAGCGCCGTCACAGCGAGACGATGGCCACGTCTGGCAAATGAAGGATGTCGACAAACACCCACTGTAATTGGAGAACAACCGATGTTTGATGCACAGAGACTACTAGGTCAGATGCTGGGTAGCGGGATGGACGGTTTGCTCGGTGGTGGTGGCAGTGGAAAGAAGCGGCGACGCGGTGATTCCCTGCTCGGCGGCATGTCAACGGGAACCAAAGCTCAGCTAGGCATGGGCATTGTCGGCATCGCCATGGCCGCATTCGAGCACTATCAGCAGCAGTCAAAGGCGCCGACGCCTGCGTCGCCGAGCACAAGTCACCTTCCTCCCCCACCACCCATGGCAGCGCCCGTCATCCCGGTTCCACCAACTGCAGCACCACCCCACCTGCCAACCATGGATTTGCGCAACTTGCCCGCGGAACAGGTGGCAGCATTGTTGATGGTGCGCAGCATGATTGCGGCCGCGGCTGCCGACGGTCTGATTGACGGCGACGAACGCGAGCGCATTCTGAGCCATGCCCAGCAGGCGGGATTCGATGCCGATGACCAGACCTTGCTTGGTGCGGAACTCGCTCGCCCGCTGTCCATCCCTGAACTGGCTCAGCAAACCAAGCCGGATCAGGCAGTTGAAGTCTATGCCGCAGCACTGCTGTCAATGGATGTCGACACCGACAAGGAACGCGCCTGGCTGACGCGCCTTGGCGATGCACTGCAACTCAGCACCGAACAGCGCCAGCAGATCGAGCAGCACATGCTCGGTCAACACGCGCAATCCTGATCAACCCCATTCAATGGAGCATGCGATGAGCACCTGGTATCTCAGTTACAACGGGCAGCAGACTGGTCCCTTCGAACTTGCCACCGCCGCAGCGCAGGCCAAGAGCAATCCCGAAGGCTATTGCTGGCGCGCGGGAATGAATGAATGGCTGCCCATTCGGGCCTGTGCCGAACTGCAGGGCGGCTCGATGCCGGTGCCTGCGCCACCTCCGGCCGCCGCTGGACGGGGTGCTGACGTCATTGATTACCGGATCTACGGTGAGGACATGCAGTTCGTCGAGATCGAACTCGACCCTGGCGAAAGTGCCGTCGCCGAAGCGGGCGCATTGATGTACAAGGAAGCCTCGGTGCAAATGGAAACGATCTTCGGTGACGGCAGCCATAGCGGCCAAGGCGGTGGCTTCATGGACAAGCTGCTGGGCGCTGGCAAACGCGTCATCACCGGGGAAAGTCTGTTCATCACGATGTTTTCGCATGCCGGACAAGGCAGCAAAGCCAAAGTCGCGTTTGCGGCGCCCTACCCCGGCACCATCATTCCGCTGAGCCTGAGCAACTATCGGGGTCGCATCATCTGCCAGAAGGACAGCTTTTTGTGCGCAGCGCGCGGCGTGACGATGGGCATCTTTTTCCAGAAAAAGGTGATGACCGCGCTATTCGGTGGTGAGGGCTTCATCATGCAGAAGCTGGAAGGCGATGGCATGGTCTTTATGCACGCGGGTGGCACAGTGATCGAACGTGAACTGCAGGCCGGCGAGCGTCTGGACGTCGATACCGGCTGCGTCGTGGCGTTGACTGACAGCGTCGGCTTCGACGTCAAGCCGGTTGGCGGCATCAAGTCAATGCTGTTCGGTGGTGAGGGCGTGTTTCTCGCACAATTGACCGGCCCCGGCCATGTCTGGCTGCAGTCGCTGCCATTCTCGCGCATGGCTGGCCGCATGATGGCGGCGGCGTATCAGAAGGGCGGGACTCGTGATGAAGGCTCGGTGCTCGGCGGGCTTGGAAACATCCTCTCGGGTGATCGAGGCTTCTGATTTGATGGCCTTGCTGCAGCCAGTCGCATGGACTGGCTGCAGCACATGCGCCGCTCAGTCAACGGCGGATTCAGCAAGTTCCTGGGCTTCCATCGAGCTGGTGGCCACCTGCAACTTGCCATCGCACACGTCGACGCTGACCCGGCCGCCGTCCACCAGATCACCAAACAGCAGCGCATCGGCGAGGGGTCGTTTGACCTGATCCTGAATCACCCGCGCCATCGGACGCGCACCCATCTGCGGATCGAATCCGTTCTGTGCCAGCCAGCGACGCGCTTCGGGCTCGACGCTCAGCACGACATGCTTCTCCTGCAGTTGTGCTTCCAGCTCGATGATGAATTTGTCGACCACGCGCAGAATGTGTTCAAAGTCGAGTCCGCCAAATTGCACGACCGCATCCAGACGATTGCGGAATTCCGGCGTGAAAGCTTTGCGGATTACTTCCATCGCATCGGTGGCGTGATTTTGCTCGACAAAGCCGATGCTGCGCCGCGCCGCTTGAGCGGCACCGGCATTAGTGGTCATCACCAGGATCACATTGCGGAAATTGGCTTCGCGACCGTTGGTATCGGTCAGTGTGCCGCGATCCATCACCTGCAACAGAATGTTGAACACATCCGGGTGAGCCTTTTCGATTTCATCCAGCAGCAGCACGCAATGCGGCGTCTTGACGATTTTCTCGGTCAGCAATCCGCCCTGATCGAACCCGACATAGCCTGGAGGCGCGCCGATCAGGCGACTGACCGAATGCGCTTCCATGTATTCCGACATGTCGAAACGCACCAACTCGATACCCAACTGCATCGCCAACTGGCGAGTGACCTCGGTCTTGCCGACACCGGTCGGACCGGCGAACAAAAAACTGCCGATCGGCTTGTCCGGATTTGCCAGCCCCGAGCGCGCCATCTTGATGGCAGACGCCAGCGTGTCGATCGCCTGATCCTGCCCAAACACCACCATCTTCAGGTTGCGATCCAGATTGCGCAGCACATCGCGATCCGAGGCCGACACCTGCTTCGCGGGAATGCGCGCCATACGCGCCACGATCAGTTCAATTTCAGCCACATCGATCAACACCTTGCGTTGTTCGCTGGGTAACAGGCGTTGCCGCGCACCGGCCTCATCAATGACATCGATCGCTTTGTCTGGCAACAATCGATCCCCGATATGCTTGACCGACAAATCAACCGCCGCCTGCAACGCATCGCTGGCGTACTCGACATGATGGTGCTCCTCGAACTTCGATTTCAGTCCGTTAAGAATGGCCACGGCTTCCGCCACCGACGGCTCGACGATATCGATCTTCTGGAAGCGCCGCGCCAGTGCCCGGTCTTTTTCGAAGACGCCGCGGTATTCCTGAAACGTCGTCGAACCAATGCACCGCAGCTCGCCCGATGCCAGCACCGGCTTGATCAAATTGGAGGCATCCATCGTCCCGCCCGACGCCGAACCCGCACCAATGATGGTGTGGATCTCGTCGATGAACAGAATCGCGTGCGCCTCCTTCTTCAATTGCGCGATCACCGCCTTCAGGCGCTTCTCGAAGTCACCGCGATACTTGGTCCCGGCCACCAGCGCGCCCAGATCCAGCGCGTAGATGGTTGACTCAGCAAGCACATCCGGCACGTCACCGTCGACAATCCGTTTGGCCAAGCCTTCTGCCAGCGCGGTTTTGCCAACGCCAGCCTCGCCAACCAACAAGGGATTGTTCTTGCGACGACGACAGAGCACCTGAATGGTCCGTTCGATTTCTTCGGCGCGGCCAATCAGCGGATCAATCTTGCCTTGACGCGCGAGTTCATTGAGGTTGGAGGCGTATTCGGCCAGCGGATTGGTTTTCGGATCTTCGGCCTCACCCTCCTTGCCCTGTTCGGATTCCGCCGATTTTGGCGCTGCCGCGTCGTTCCCCAATTTCGCAACGCCATGTGACAGGTAGTTCACGACATCCAGGCGACTGATTTCCTGCTGCCCCAAAAAGTACACAGCGTGGCTGTCTTTCTCACCAAAAATCGCCACCAACACGTTGGCGCCCGTGACTTCTTTGCGTCCGGACGACTGCACGTGATAGACGGCGCGTTGCAGCACGCGCTGGAAGCCAAGCGTTGGCTGGGTATCACGCTGATCGTCGACACCAAGCACCGGCACGGTTTCGTTGATGATGCTCCGCAGGTCGTCATTCAGACGCCCCAAATCGGCGCCACAGGCACGCAGCACCCCGGAGGCCGAGGGATTTTCCAGCAGCGTGAGCAACAGATGTTCGACCGTCATGAACTCATGACGCGCCTCGCGGGCCTGCTTGTAGCAGTGGCCGATGCTGAACTCGAGATCTTTGCTGAACATGGTGATTTCCTTGCGGGTCGCCTGAGGATCTGACTCAGGCCTTTTCCATACTGCACATCAGCGGATGCTGATGGGCGCGTGAATACTCGTTGACGTGCTGTACCTTGGTTTCCGCAACTTCGCGGGTATATACCCCACAAAGTCCCTTGCCGCGTGTATGGACGTGCAACATCACTTGGGTGGCACGCTCGTGGTTCATTCCAAAAAACGTCTTCAACACGTCCACGACGAACTCCATTGGCGTGAAATCGTCATTCAGCAACAACACTTGCCACATTGGCGGCGGGCCAACGCGAGTCTTGACTGGCTCGATGACCAGGCTGTGCGAGCCTTGGGCCTCATCGCCAGCCGGAGGATCGTCGCCCGCGCGTGGCGGGACCGGGTGCAGGAACGGTGAAAAATCAGGTGATCGCATGCCTGCTATATGAAACCTGCGCGGCCGACTTGCAAGGGGGGATGCAAGCGAATCTCGCACGCGCCGCATTTTGGTGACATGAACGGCTGATGTAACCTTCACACCTTGCGCCACTTGGAATCCCGCGTGCCCAAGTCCGATCACCAATTCAATCCCGACATTACGGTCGCCACCATCCTGGTTCGTGAAGGGCGTTTTCTGATGGTCGAAGAGAACGTTCGTGGGCGACTGGTGCTGAATCAGCCCGCTGGTCATCTCGAACCTAACGAGAGTCTGATCGATGCAGCGATCCGGGAAGTGCTCGAAGAAACCGCTTGGGAGGCGCGTCTTCAACATTTTGTCGGCACTTATCGCTGGGTTGCCGAAAGCACCGGCAAGACCTACCTGCGCTTCGGTTTTGTCGCTGAAGCGGTGCAACACCGCCCCGAACAAGCACTGGACAACGGCATTGAACGCACGCTCTGGCTCAGCCTCGAGGAACTCCGTGCGCAAACCGATCGATTGCGCAGTCCGCTGGTGTTGGCGCTGATCGAAGACTACCTGGCCGGACAGCGCTTCCCCCTGAGCTTGTTGCGGGAACTGGCATGACCGGTGCGACCGGCAAGGTCATCGTCGGCATGTCCGGCGGCGTCGACTCATCCGTTGCCGCGCTGCTGCTGCAGCGCGACGGTGTGTCGATCGAAGGTCTGTTCATGCAGAACTGGGAGGAAGACGAGCGCTCCGGACCTTGTCGCGCCGAGGCTGATCGCAAAGACGCACTCGCCGTCTGCGGAAAACTCGGCATCCGCTTTCACCATCGCAACTTTGCGGCCGAATATTGGGATGACGTCTTCACTCATTTCGTCGCCGAGTATCGTGCGGGACGCACCCCAAACCCGGACATCCTGTGCAATCGCGAGATCAAATTTCGCACCTTTCTCGACCATGCCCGCAGTCTGGGTGCCGAACACATTGCCACCGGCCATTACGCCAGAGTGCGCAAACGCGAGGGGCGATTCGAACTGTTGCGCGGCATGGATGCCAGCAAAGATCAGAGCTATTTCCTCTACACTCTGGGCCAGCAGCAACTGGCGCATACACTGTTTCCAGTCGGTGAATTGCCCAAAGTCGAGGTTCGGCGTCTGGCGTCCGAGGCCGCCTTGCCCACCCATGCCAAGAAAGACTCTACCGGCATCTGCTTCATCGGCGAACGCGACTTCCGCGAGTTTCTGGGCCGCTACCTGCCTGCTCAACGTGGCGAACTGGTTGATCCACAGGGCATCCGGCTGGGCACCCACGAAGGCGCATTCTTCTACACTCTAGGACAACGCGAAGGCCTGCAACTCGGCGGTGTCCGCGGCCGTGCCCAAGCGCCCTGGTTTGTCGTGGGCAAGGATGTTGCGCACAATCGCGTGATCGTCGATCAAGGCCACGACAGTCCGTGGTTGCAATCGCAACACCTGCTCACCGAAGCCGTGGACTGGGTCGCTGGTGCGGCCCCGGCCTCCGAATTCCGCTGTACGGCAAAAACCCGGTATCGACAGACCGATCAAGCCTGCACGGTGCGCGTGCTCGCAGATGGACGACTGCACCTGCGTTTTGACACCGCCCAGCGCGCCGTCACCGCAGGCCAATCGCTGGTGCTGTATGACAACGATGTCTGCCTGGGTGGCGCGGTGATCGATGCCACCGACGCGCCGCTGGACCCTGCAAGATCGCGTTTGGAAACCTTGACCCCATGAGCGCCCCATTGGCAACGCACCCGCTGCAAGACCGCGTCATCGCATTGGCAGCATTACTGCAAGCGGCGGCAGCGGTGCGCGCCCTGGCCAATACCGGCAGCGCACCTTCCCAGTTGAGCGAAACCCCCTTGTATGCGGTGTTTCAACGCAGCGCCGCGAGCACTGAAGCCGTATTCAACGGATTACCGGGGCTGCGCCCAGGATTGCGCCTGCTACTGGGTCATCTGGATGGCGTCACTGACCGGGATCAGCAGGAACTGCGCATCGCCGCAACGATTTTGCATGTCGAACGCAAGCTGTTCCGCCGGTCGGACATGCTCGAACGCCTCGGCGAAGGCGTCGAGAACATCGATCGTCAGCGCGAACACTTCGGGCTACTGCATCCCACGGTAGTCAGTCGACTTGGCGATCTGTACGCCGAGACGATTAGCCAGCTCAAACCGCGTGTTCTGGTACAAGGCAATCCGCTGCACTTGTCGCAAGCGCTGGTGGTTTCTCAGGTGCGCGCCATGCTGCTGGCCGCCATGCGGGCCGCCGTACTGTGGCGACAGTCTGGCGGCAGCTATTGGGATCTCATTCTGCGCAGGCGCGCCATCGCCAGCTGCGCGCGCCGTCTGTTGGCCGACCTTCCCGCCAGCACTTGACAGCGCCGTAGTACCGCACAGCATCGCTCGTCATATGGACGCGGTGGCAAACCGCGGGAAAGTTACGGTATGGTTAAACCGTGATGTCCATTGGGTGACCGAAAAGGCACCGTGGACACCGGTCTGACCTGCGCTCAGGACGCAGCCACATACCACCCCTCTCTCCACTCGCCACATTGAAGGTCCCGCATGAACTCGACGGTCCGCTCGCTCCGCCGCCAGCATCTGGCATTCGCCATCACGCTCGCTCTGCCCTTTGTCGTTTCGGCGCAGCAAGCCAGCACGGAAGCCACTCAACTGGATGACATTCAGGTCACCGCGCAGCGTCGCGCCGAGGATCCCCAGAAGATTCCGCTGGCGATCACCCCGGTCAGCGGCGAGAAGCTCGACATCATCACCTCCAGCGGCGGTGACATCCGCGTGTTGGCCGCGCGCTTGCCCAGTCTCAACATCGAATCGTCGTTTGGCCGTGCATTTCCGCGCTTTTACATCCGCGGCCTCGGCAATACCGACTTCGACTTGAATGCCTCGCAGCCGGTTTCACTGATTTACGACGAAGTCGTGCTGGAAAATCCGTTGTTGAAGGGCTTCCCGATTTTCGATCTGGATCGCGTGGAAATGCTGCGTGGACCACAGGGCACGCTGTTCGGTCGCAACACACCAGCCGGGGCACTGAAGTTCGAATCCGCCCAGCCCTCGCAGGAGGCAGGTGGCTACGCCCAACTTTCCTACGGCAGCTACGGCACGCTGAACTTCGAAGGCGCCTACGGCGGACCGCTGACCGACGCCTGGTCAGCCCGTTTCTCCGGCATGTATCAGCGCCGCCAAGATTGGGTCGACAACGCGTTCACTGGCGAAGACGACGCTCTGGAAGGTTACAAGGAGCTGGCCTATCGCGCGCAATTCCTGCACGAGACCGACAGCTCACGGATGCTGTTCAACGTGCACAAGCGCGAACTCGAAGGCACCGCCCGTCTGTTCCGCGCCAACATCTTCGTGCCCGGCACAAATGATCTGGTCAGCGATTTCGACCCTGCGGAAATCGCCATCGATGGCATCAACTATCAGGATCTGGACGGCTCCGGCGGCAGCGCACGGCTGAGCTTTGACCTCGGCAGTGTCACCTTGCACTCGGTCACCGGCTACGAGACGGTCAACAGCTACTCGCGGGGCGATATCGATGGTGGCTTCGGCGCAAGTTACGCACCGCCGTTCGGCCCCGGCTTCATTCCATTCGACGCGCAATCAGCGGACGGCCTGCCGGAGCATCGGCAGATCACTCAGGAGTTCCGTGTCGCTTCCAACGAATGGGGCAAAGTGGACTGGCAGGCGGGCGTGTTCTATTTCGATGAAGACCTGACCATCGACAGTTTCAACTACAACACCTTCAGCGGCGAAGAGAATGGCTACGCCTACCAGAACCAGAGCAACAAGGCTTGGGCTGCGTTTGCGTCTGCCGATGTCGAACTGAGCGACGCGCTGAAGCTGACCGGTGGACTGCGTTACACCCGCGACGAGAAGGACTTTGAAGCCCGTCGCATCGTCAGTCCCATCGGTGCTGGCCCCTCTGGTCTGCTGACCGCCAACCCGTCCGATTCGAATGTCAGTGGCGATGTGGCGTTGAGTTGGTCCTTGAGCGAAGACCTGAGCGTCTATGGTCGCTACGCCCGTGGCTTCCGTGCGCCCAGCATCCAGGGTCGCCTGCTGTTCGGCGACAGCCTGTCGATCGCCGATTCCGAAACCGTCGATTCCTTTGAGGTGGGCGTCAAGTCAGAAATTCTCGACGGTCGTGCTCGCGTCAATGGCTCCGTGTTCCGCTACGAAGTCAAGGACCAGCAGCTCACCGCCGTCGGTGGCACCGCCAACTTCAATACCTTGATCAACGCGGAAAAATCGATTGGTCAGGGCATCGAGGTCGATGTCGAAGCCTATGTTACCGATCATC
Source organism: Lysobacterales bacterium (assembly GCA_016718605.1). Lineage (GTDB taxonomy): Bacteria > Pseudomonadota > Gammaproteobacteria > Xanthomonadales > Xanthomonadaceae > Aquimonas. The sequence continues at coordinate 183,418 of JADKCY010000003.1, forward strand.
TGCTGATGACTCTGGGTTACAGCCTCAACGACACCGAGATCCGCGACCCGAACCTGGCCATCGCGCCCTGCGGCGGCGGCTGCACCGTGCTGGATCCCGCCGGCGCGACCGCAGGAACCGTGTCGATCTATGGCAATCCGCTGCCGCAAGCACCCAAGAACGTCGCCAACCTGACCGCGCGCTATGGCATTCCGGTCGACGACGGCGAGTGGTTCGTCTACACCGACTGGGCGTATCGCAGCGCGGTGAATTTCTTCCTGTACGAAGCCGAAGAGTTCCGCGGCAAGGCCCTGCTGGAAGGCGGTTTGCGCGCCGGTTACAACTGGAACTATGGCGAGTACGAGGTAGCGCTGTTTGGCCGCAACATCACCGACAAGGTGATCGCCGTCGGCGGCATCGACTTCAACAACCTGACCGGCTTCATCAACGAGCCGCGTACCTGGGGCGTGGAATTCACCGCCAACTTCTGATGCAAGCGGCGATGGCGGCGGGCACCACCCGTCGCCATCCGCCGCCGTATCGGTGCGACCAACGAGCGCGCTGGCTATACTCGCGCTCCTTTGGCAGGTCGCCCAGCTCGCAATGAATCAGAACTTCCTCGATTTCGAACAGCCCATCGCCGAACTGGATGCCAAGATCCAGGAACTGCGACATGCCAGCCAAGGCTCGGCCTTCAACATCGAGGAAGACATTGCCAGCCTGCGGGCTAAACTCAAGTCGCGCACCGAAGAAATCTTCAAGGCGCTGACACCTTGGCAAATCGCCCAACTGGCGCGTCACCCGCAACGACCCTACACGCAGGACTACATCGACGCGATCTGTGAGGAGTTCGAGGAACTCGCCGGGGATCGCGCCTTCGCCGATGATGCGGCACTGATCTGCGGTATCGGTCGCATCGATGGCCGCCCGGTCACGATCATCGGGCATCAGAAAGGTCGCGATACCAAGTCCAAGATCAAGCGCAACTTCGGCATGCCACGCCCTGAGGGCTATCGCAAAGCCTTGCGCATCATGAAGCTGGCCGAGCGCTTCCGTTTGCCGCTGCTGACCTTCATCGACACCCCCGGCGCGTATCCCGGCGTCGGCGCGGAAGAACGCGGCCAGTCCGAAGCCATCGCCCGCAATCTGCTGGAAATGGCGGAACTGCGCATTCCGGTGATCTGCACGGTGATTGGTGAAGGCGGCTCCGGCGGCGCGCTGGCAATTGGTGTCGGTGATCGCACCCTGATGCTCGAATACAGCACCTATTCGGTCATCTCGCCCGAAGGCTGTGCTTCCATCCTGTGGAAGTCCGCCGACAAAGCGCGCGATGCGGCCGAACAAATGGGCATGACCGCACCACGCTTGCTGGAGCACGGTTTGGTCGACCGCATCATCAAGGAACCCTTGGGTGGCGCGCATCGTGATCCGGCAGAAATGGCGCAGCGACTCAAGACAGCCGTGTTGGCTGAAGTCGATGGATTGCAGCGTCTTGCCGTCAGCGAGCTCCTCGAGCAGCGTTACCAGCGCCTGCGTCGCTACGGCGCCTACGCCGCCTGACGACCGTCCGTCAGTTCGGTATGCCGCCGCCGCACGCTGCGTGGCGGCGCGGCACGCGTGATGCATCCGACGCTTCGGGCCTTTCGTCCCGGAGATCTGTATGAATCGATTGCTGATCGCTGCCGCCTGCGCCGCAGCCCTGTCCCTCGCATCCACTGCCAATGCTGCCGTCACCATTAGTGGCTTCGGCCAGGTCGTTGTGGGAACGACTGGTGATGACGCTGAACCATTTCCCGAGCGCAATTTCGACTCGGATGCCGACTTCAAGGAAGAATCCCTGTTTGCCGTTCAGGTCAGTGCCGACTTGAACGAGAACATTGATGTCATCGCACAAATCCTCGCGCGCGGCGACAAGGACTTTGAGGCCGAATTGGCCTGGGCTTACGCCAACATGCGGCTGGGTGATGCCTTCAAATTGAAGATTGGTCGGCAACGCCTCGGGCTATTTCGCTATTCGGACTATCTGGACGTTGGGTATGCCTATCCCTTCATTCGTCCACCCGTGTCGGTCTATAACCTCGGCTTTTCCAATGCTGATGGCCTTAGCCTTTCGCACGACGCTCAACTTGGCGACTGGTATTCGCAGGCACAATTGTTTATCGGTGGCTACAGTGGGGACGCACGCTTTGGTGGCGTTTACCTTGACACCAAGTTGAAGTCCCTGATGGGTGCGTCCTGGACGATGGATTACAGCGATTGGCTGTCGTTGCGCGCCACCTATTACAAGGCTGACGTCGAGTACGTGCGCGGCACCTCGCTGGATACATTGGAAGCGCTGCTGGTCGGCAACGGCTTCGGCGCATTGGCAAGCAGCCTGGTGTACGACGGCGATCCAGGCGTGTTCTGGGGCGTGGGCGCCCAGATTGATCGCGGCAACATATTGCTGGTTGCAGAATTCACCAGCACCGATATCGATGACTCGCTATTTGCTCCGACCGAAGGCTGGTACCTGAGCGCGGGTTAACGTTTCGGCAACGTGATGCCGGTGTTGACCGTCGGCAACAAATCCAGCGATGCCAAACTGGCGCTGCTCGACGGCATTCCAACCCAGAACCCGTTCTACTTGCCCATCCTCGGCGCAGTCAGCAGTCAGGCCGCCGACGAAGACTATGCCGGCATTGGCCTGCGCTGGGATTTCATGAGCAACGTCGCTTTCAAGGCTGACTACACCCGCTACCGATCCGATATTCCAGGCGTGGCTGACAGCGACTTGATCTCGGCTGGCGTCGTGTTCACCTTCTGAATCGTGACCCGCTCAAACCAATGCGAGGAATTTATATGAAAACGCGAATTGCTCTGCTGGGCGGGATATTGCTGCTTGCCACTATGGAAGCACAGGCGGGTGCCGTCATCGTGGCCGCCAATGCCGATGCCAGCACGCTCGACCACGCTCAAGTGCAACAGATCTTCATGGCCAAAGCCAACAAGGTGGGCAGTGCCAATGCGGTATTGGTCTACCAGAAACCCGGCGCACCGACGCGCGTGGCCTTCGATGACAAAGTGCTCGGCAAACCTGGCCCGCAACTCACCGGTTACTGGTCGAAACTGATCTTCACCGGGCGCGCCAAAGCCCCACTCGAAGAAGCCACGGATGCAGGCGTAGTGGCCAAAGTGGCCAGCACGCCGGGTGCCATCGGCTATGTCGACGATGCGGCAGTGGATGCCAGCGTGAAGGTGGTTTTCAACTTCTGATCGCGACAACGCCGCGACGCATGCCCGCGCGACGACTGCCGCGGGCATGCGTCGCGATGCGCAACGATGCATGGCCGACTGATCTCCTCTCGGCACATCAATTGCAAATAAAAATCCACAAACAGGTACTGACTGAATCGCATCAGCGACTCACTGGCGATCTCTGCCCAGCACCTGTCAGTGCGCCAAAACCTTGCAATGTTTGTTGCCTATGGAGATCTCTCATGTCACTGAAATCCAAAACACTCGTGACGGCTGTCTGCGCTTTGCTGCTGGCTTCTTCCGCTCACGCAGCGGTGGATATTTCCGGCTTTGGACAAGTCGTCGTCGGCCAAGCGGGTGGCGATGCCGCGCTGTTTCCCGATTCGCTGTATGACGACAACGTCGATTGGAAGAATGAATCTTTGTTCGGTGTGCAGATCAACGCCTCGTTGAACGACACCGTCAGTGCCGTCGGCCAGATCGTGGCCTCGGGTGCGGATGACTTCGAAGCAGACTTTGCCTGGGCCTATATCAACTTCGCTTTCGAGAACGGCCTGGGCATGAAACTGGGTCGCCAACGACTAGCTTTCTATCGCTACTCCGACTATCTGGACGTCGGCTATGCCTATCCTTGGATTCGGCCACCCAGCTCCGTATACACCGCCGGCTTGCGCAATGTGGACGGCATCAGTTTCAACTACGCGCACAGCTTTGGCAGTTGGAACAGCTATGCGCAGTTCCTTTACGGTGGATACGAAGGTGACGTCAAGGTCGGCGGCGTCGTTCAGCAACAGAAAACCGAGAACCTCATGAGCTTTGTCTGGGAGCTCGACTACGACTCTTGGGCATTCCTGCGACTGAGCTATCACCTGCCGCGAAATTCCGTTCGTGGCGTCGCACTCGACACTCTGGTGGATGCGCTGATCGCGGATGGAAGGCCGGAATTGGCTAGTCGTCTGGCCACCGATGGCGATACCGCCAAGTTCTTCGAAATTGCTGGCCAGGTGGATCTTGGCAACTGGTTCGTCAATGCCGAGTTCACCTCGCGCAAGCGCGAAAATGCCGCGCACTTTTCCGACAAACAGGACTGGTACACCAGTGTCGGCTACCGCGCAGGTGCCTTCACGCCGCTACTGACCTACGGGCATCGCTCGGGCGATCCACAACTCGAATTTCTGGACGAATTCGCGCCCAACGATCCGTTCTATAACCGAGTTCGCAACGCGATCCTCAAGGATGAACTGGACGACAGCTACATCAGTGCAGGCCTGCGCTGGGACTTTCTCTCCAACACCGCGCTCAAGCTCGACTACACGCGATTCAGTTCGGATATCAGCACACGCCTCGACGCGCATCTGATCTCTGCTGGCGTGGTCTTTTCTTTCTGAGGTGTTGCCATGAAAACCGAATCCCCTTCTCTCACCCTGGCGCTCAGCATGGCGCTCCTCTTGTCCGCCAATGCTGCCCATGCCGGCGCGGTCATCGTGGCCGCCAATGCCGATGCCAGCACGCTCGACCACGCTCAAGTGCAACAGATTTTCATGGCCAAGGCCAACAAGGTGGGCAGTGCCAATGCAGTATTGGTCTACCAGAAACCCGGCGCACCGACGCGCGTGGCCTTCGATGACAAAGTGCTCGGCAAACCTGGCCCGCAACTCACCGGTTACTGGTCGAAACTGATCTTCACCGGGCGCGCCAAAGCCCCACTCGAAGAAGCCACGGATGCAGGCGTAGTGGCCAAAGTGGCCAGCACGCCGGGTGCCATCGGCTATGTCGACGATGCGGCAGTGGATGCCAGCGTGAAGGTGGTTTTCAACTTCTGAAGCGGCGCTGCGCGCAGGCACGCGGCCTGCGCGCATTCGCGGTCAGTCGCCCACCGGCACACGCAAGGCCGACGGAGCACGCTGGTAGCATGTCGGCATGTCCGAGACCTCATCACGCCTGCTTTCCGCCCTGCGAGACGCGCCTTCGCATGACTCGCGTGGCGTCGTGCTGGCGCTGAGCGGAGGGGTAGATTCCAGTGCGCTGCTGCACGCCTGGGTGGCGTGCCATGGGCGCGAGCATGTGCGCGTCGTGCATATCGACCACGGTTTGCAAGCGGCATCCGCAGAGTGGGTCGACCATTGTCGTCAGGTTTGCGCAGACGCCAACCTGCCCTTGCAGGTCGAGTCGCTGGCGTTGGACCCACACGCCAGCAATCTCGAAGCCACCGCACGCGAGGCACGCTACGCCGTGTTTCGAAAACACCTGCGGCCCGGCGAGTGGCTGCTGACCGCGCATCATCAGGATGATCAGGCCGAAACCTTTCTGCTGCGCGCCTTGCGTGGCGCCGGACCAACCGGGCTGGCCGCCATGCGCGCATGGCGACGCTTCGGAGCCGGACAACATTGGCGGCCCTGGTTGGGCATCTCACGTCGCGAACTCGAAGCCTATGTCGCGCTGTATGGCATCGCCCACATCGACGACCACTCGAACGGCGATCAACGCTTCGAACGCAATTTTCTTCGCCAGCAGGTCCTGCCCCTGCTGCAAACCCGCTGGCCGCAGGCCGCGCGGCAACTCGCGTTGTCGGCACACTGGTGCGCCGACGCCGACCATGCGTTGACGCAACAGGACGACGCGCTGCTGGCGTCAATCGCTGGCACACAGCCCGACGTGCTGCGCCTTGAAGACCTGCGCGCCTTGTCGGTTGCTGCACGGGCGCGGATTCTGCGTCGCTGGGTGGGGAAACTGGGCTTTCTGCCACTACCGCTGGCCAGCGTGCACGCCATCGAGCGCGACTTGCTCCCGGCCAGACACGACAGCGACGCGCATTGTGATTGGGCACAGGGACGAATCCAGCATTGGCGCGGGCAACTGCATGCGTTGCGATTGGCGGACACCATTCCCGACCCCTGGGATCTGTGCTGGGATGGGCAGCACCCCCTGTGTTTGCCCGATGGCGGGCAACTCGAATTGCGTCCATTGCCGTCGGGTGGCCTGGACAAGGCCCCTGCAAGCGCATGGACCCAGACCTTCGAGGTCCGCTCACGCCGCGGCGGCGAACGCATCCGACTCCCGGGTCGCGCCCACCATCACAAACTGAAACACCTGCTGCAGCAAGCCGACTTGCCGCCTTGGCAACGCGCTGGACTGCCCCTGTTGTTCGCACCCGACGGGGAGTTGCTGGCGGCGGGCGATGTGTGCATTTCAGACCGTTTGCAGCGTCTGCTGCAGAGCGGCGGTCGCCAACTGCACTGGGTTCGCCCGGGTGCCGTTCTTCCATCTTACAATTGACCCTCCACCCGACCGCTGGGCACACTGCACGCATGTCCAAATCCAAGCCCGTCAGCACTCAAGAATCTCCCGTCGCCGGGTTTGAACGCTCGCTCGATGAGCTCGAACAACTGGTCCTGAAAATGGAAAAGGGTGATCTCGGCTTGGATGAATCGCTACAAGCCTACGAGCGCGGCGTATCGCTGTATCGCCATTGCCAAACGGCCTTGGAACAGGCGCAATTGCGCGTGCGTTTGCTCAGTGACATCGACGATCCGGCCAGCGCACAGCCCTTCCAGCCCGATGCCCCCTGAATCGATGCTGCGCGATTGGTTGGCGCGCTGCGAAGCCGCTCTGGATGCGGCGCTCCCGGCGGGCGACTGCGCGCCACAGCGATTGCACAGCGCGATGCGCTACGCGGTTCTCGGCGGCGGAAAACGTTTTCGTCCACTGCTCGTCTATGCCAGCGGCCACAGTCTTGGCGTTGCACCGGCGCACCTTGACGCGGCTGCGGTCGCCGTGGAAATGATCCATGCCTACTCGCTGATCCATGACGATCTTCCCGCCATGGACGACGATGCCCTGCGGCGTGGCCGACCGACGGTGCATATCGCGTTCGATGAGGCGACGGCCATTCTGGCCGGCGATGCCTTGCAGACCTGCGCTTTCGACACGCTCTGCCGTGCACCCGTGCCCGATGCCATCGCACGGCAGATGCTGGCCACGCTCGCGCAGGCAACCGGGGCTGCTGGCATGGCTGGTGGCCAAGCGCTGGACATGGATGCCACTGGACAACAACAAACACTGCAAGCCCTGCAGCACATGCATGGCCTCAAGACCGGGGCGCTGATTCGCGCCTCGGTCCGGCTCGGCGCGCTGACCGCCGATGCCGATGCCGAGACACTGCGCAGCATGGACACCTTTGCCAGCGCCCTCGGTCTCGCCTTCCAGATTCGCGATGATCTGCTCGACATCGAAGGCGACGCCGCTGACCTCGGCAAGACCGCCGGCAAAGATGCCGCGCAAGGCAAGTCCACCTATCCCGCATTGCTTGGCATGCAGGGCGCGCGAGCGGCGCTGCAAGAGCAACGACAGCGCATGGACGACGCACTGTCCGACCTCGCGGGTGACACCCGCGTACTAGCGGAACTTGCCCAACGCGCGACAGAGCGCCGTCACTGATCGAGCGCGGCGCCGACCATGAAGGGCCAACGCGGCCCGATCGCGTATCACCTGCCGAATGAGATTCCCGACCGCAGCGCGGCGCGGGTTTTCGCCGCTGGCGGACGGGTTGCTATAGATCCGCAGCGCCAGCAGCAATGACAATCAGCGATGGAGTACGGCATGAGCATCAGTGCAGGGTTTGGATCAGGTCGCAAGAAACTGCTGCTCGCCTTGGGCACGGTGATCGTCACGGGCAGCGCGATTCTGCTCATTGACGAATGGCTTCGCAGCCAACACGCCGAGATCAGTGCGCCGGCGGAACTGCAACAGATCGCCAACGGACTGGGCATGCAGGTCGTCTCTGCAGATTCGCAGTCCACACGCCTGTTGCCTTTGTTGCAATCCATCCCTGCCCTGTCCGGCAACTCGCTGGCGCTTGGCGACGTGCTCATGCGTGACGATGCCGACCACACCCTGTGGCTGGTGGAATACCAACAGGACGCCACCCTGCTGCATAGCCCGAGTGGCACGGGTGCGCGTCGTCAGCGTGGCGAATTGACGCGTTTGGCGATCGTGCTCTGGCGTCGCAACGCCCACTTGCCGATCTGGGAAGGCAGCAGCGACCGCGAACTGCCAAGCGCATGGGATCGCGATATCCAGCAACGTCTCGGGCGCATTGACGACCTTTGGATCAGCACAGGAGGCGAACTGCTGGTCGCCCGTGCACGCGGTCTGGACTTCGGCCTGCAGGAAATGGTGCAGCGTCAGCAAAGTGCCGAATTTTTGCCCGGCCTGCGCAATTCCTCGCTGGCGATCGATACCCAGCGCGTACTCGATCTTGCCCAACGCATGACGCCTGCCCTGCCCGCGCTGGCACCGGTCTATCGGCCACTGGTGGAGGTCAATCTGCCGGAAACGCGCGCGCCCGACATCCGCGCACGTCTGCAACCCATCCTGCAACAACGCGCAGCGGTGGATGCCGAGATCGCGGCACGCAATGCCGCCGCGCGCGAAGAAATGGCAGCCCGAAGCGAAGCGAGCTACCAAGCGATGCGTGATCACCTCGACGCGAGCCGCGAGAACCTGCGCAATCGCATCGATACACGCCAAGAAAATCGCACTGGCACCGAGCCCACGACCGAGACCGAGCAACCGGCAGCGGTCGGCAAGGACAAGCCGGCGAGCGAGCGAGACTGAAGACCTCAGGCACCGCGCCGCCATCGCGGCGCGATGCCCGGACACACGGCTCAGCCGCTGGGCAACGGCGCTTTGGGATCCTCCCCAAAGCGGTTGCTGCCGACATCACCGGACAAAAAACCCTGCTCGATCAGCGCCCATATGCCAAAGCCCATCGATACCCAAAGCACGATGCCACCGAAGAGACCGGGCACCATCACCTCACGCCCGGCCACTTCCATCGCCTGCCACCCGATGCCGAGTGCCTGCAACAATTGCGAAAACACGCTCGGGCCATAGAAAAACGCCAAACGCGGCATCGCATCCTTGTTGCGGTCGTGCAGCCGCTTGCTGCCCAGCATCAGCATCCCGTACAGAAACACCAGGGACAACGCAAACATCAGCAAGCGACCGACGATACCCAAGGCCAGCAACACCGGCGACAACACGACCGCCGCCACCAGCGATGCCACCACAATCACCAGAAATCCCTTCCACCAGGTCGTGCGCCGAATGCGTCCACTGGCATCGGTAAAGAGCTTTTTCATGCCGCCCCCATCGTCTCGAATGACATCTGCGTGCGCAGAAGGAGTCGACCCGCTGCCGAACTCTCCGCGCTATACGGGGAAAGCGCTGCGACGACCTTTAATCCGTGCGCTGGAAGCCAGTCGGGCTTTGCCGACCGAAAGCGGAAATCCGCGCCGGTGAGGCCTGTTTTTTCTCGGGTTCGCCAGCCCATGGTGGCGCCTTGGGCCAAGAATTCTGCGAAAAAGCGAACCCTTCGGGTGGCTTTGCAGCCGGCGATCCAAGACCTGACGGACTTGCTAAGCCCCCAACCGCGCTGCCATCCAGTGGCGCAGAAATCGCCAATCGCGTTCGACGGTCGACAGGGAAATCTGCAACGCTTCGGCGGCTTCTTCGGCGGTGAAACCCAGAAACACGCGCAACCGCACCAGATCGGCCTTGCGCGCATCCAGTTGTTCCAGTTCAGCCAGCACTTCGCTGGCGTCTTCGACATCCACGCTCATGCACTGATCCAGCCCACTCAGACTGACCCGCTGCAGATCGCCGCCACGCTTTTGCGCATGCCGGGCACGCTGATAGTCGATCATCGCCCGCACCATCACCTGCGTGGCGTAAGCGAAAAAATGCCGCCGATTCTCGAAGTTCTGCGGCTGCGCCAGCATTTTCAACAGCGCATCGTTGGCGAACATCGCTGGCTCGTGGGTCAGCCCGTGCAAACCACCGGCATTGAGCGCCGCCAGTTCATGCGTCGCAATCTGCTGCAAACGCGCCATCACCGCCCGCGCCAAACCCTCACGCGCGGCGTTGTCACCCGCCTCCACGCGCGACAACAACCAGGTAATGCCTTGGGTCGATGAATCCGCAGTCTGCATACAGGGTCCTCCGACGCGCATGCTAGCAGTTGCCTAAGGCGTGGGATTCACCCGCTTCCAGCGTCACTCATGGCTCAAAGCCATTGGCGAAAATCTGGTTTGGCATCGGCACGGCCAGCCACACGTCCACCAACTGCTGCTCGCCGAAGATGCCGAAGGGTCGCGGATCGGCGCCGAAGGCGATGCGCCCGGTGAAGCCGCGCTGACTGGTTTCGGTGTCGGTCAGCATGGTGTTCAACGCCAAGCCACCGCAGATCGCGTCACTGCACTGCCACCAGCCGCCGTTGCCGATCGTGCCACTGACGTAGAACGGCACCTCGCCCGCGCCCAACACCAACTGATTGCTGATGTCGAACGGATTGGGCAACGCGACACGTGCGGCACTGGAACAGGTGGCGTCGTCGCACGTCACCAGATTGCGCGCTCCCGCGAAGGTGTTCTCCAGCAACACCGGGCGGTTGTCAGCCCGCAACGCGATTCCACTGCTGTTGAAAACCGGTTCGCTACCCACCGAGCGTACCGTCGCACTGCTGCACTCGGCATCGTTGCAGCGCGCCAACCGCAAGGCACCAACGGTGTTGCCCGCCAACTGACTGAACACCCCCCAGCTCACCACCGGCCGCCCGTCACCGCCCATCGCCAGTCCAAGACTGCCCAGCGAGGTTGACTGCACCGCCGGGTCCGGCTCATCGGCCAGCAAACGTGACTGCCCGCTGCTGCAGTTCACGTCGGCACACGAAAACAGGTACACCGAGTTCGTCGCCACATTGGCATACACCATCACCGGACGACCGTCGGCGCGAATCGCCAGCTCGGTGAAATTGCTGGTCGAGTTGCCCGAACCACTGACCTCGCGCTGCGTACCCGTCGTGCAGTCGGCATCGGCACAATCCCAGGCGGCACTGCCACCCACATTCGAGTAGTAGGCAAACGGCCGACCGTCGGGCCGAATGGCAATCGACGGCCGCGACGAATCCGCATTGGCTCCGCCCAGGTCGCGGTAGGTCACCGACGTACATTGCGCATCGGCACACACACCGATACGGGGCCGACGCAGCTTGGTCCAGATCGCCACCGGACGGCCATCCGTGCGCAGCGCCAGATTGGGTAAGAACGCCGGCACGCCGTTAGCGATGCGCCGAAGCAGGCTCGTGCAAGCGATCGTCGTACATTGAGTCGAACGCATTTCCGTCAGCACCGTGTCGCCGTAGTGGATCAACGGCCGACCGGACGCATAGACCTCCGCCACACTGGACGGGCCATAACCGGGTCCGCTCTCCAGCACCAGGCGCTGCGGCGCAGTGCACGCGGCATCGTTGCAGACTGTGGCCAGCATCGCGCCCGTGGCAAGCTCGTGATGGCTCACCAGCAGGTTGCCATTCGGCAGCCGTGTGGCTGACGGTGCATAGCCACGACCTGCACCATCCAGCGTGGATTGTCCGGCCAAAATGCAACTGGCATCGTTGCAGTGCAGACGTTCCAGCGTGCCACTGGCCCCGCCACGAAACACCAGATCGACGAATCCACTGGCATCAATGCTGAGTGACGCATCGCCGCCCATGCCCGCGGAAAACACATCGAAATTCGCCGCAGCAAAGGGCGCCACGCCGCGCGCCAGATACACCTCACCGGTCGACGTATCGTCGTACGCGATCCACAGCGCGCTGTTGGAAAACCCCATCGACGGATTGCGCCCACGTGTGCTGGTGGCATCCAGCAGCACACTGTTGCCACTGTCACAGGTCGCTGTTGCGCAGCGATACAGACGCAGATCGCCGTTGCTGGCGTCGTAATAGGCCACGTAAGGGAAACCCGTCGCCGGATCAATTGCTGTTGCGGTTCCCGCGCCGACGTCATTCACGGTATCGAGCACGCGCAATGTGGCGGAGTTGCAGGACGAATCAAAACAATCGACCGCCTCCAGATCGCCCGTGGTGGCGTTGTAGAAGGCCGCGAACGGACGCTGCGACAGCGCACTGCGCCGCGCCGCGCTGACAAAGCGACCCTGGTCCGCACCGCTGGTCAGGCGGTACTCGGGCACGCAACCGTCACCGCAGGAACCGGCAAACAACGCCTGCTCGTTGGCGAGGTAATGAAACCCCGTCCATTGATCGTTGACGCCAAAACGAGTGACCGCGAAATGCTCCCCAAAGGCGTCCTGCCCATCGAGCACCCGCAAGGCGTAACCCGGTGCAGGCTGCGATTGCGCGAACACCACAGCCGGTGCCAGCGCCACCCACGCCAACACCACCCAACGCACGCACGCCCGACGACCCGCGCCCCTTCTGCCTTTGGCATCCATCGCACGTCACTCCCGTTCTGGATCAGGGGCACGCTGCCCCCGTTGAATCGCTGACGAAAAAGCGATGTGAATCGTATCAGCGAAAACAAGACCAGCCGCAAACGCGATCACCGCACACCCACGCCGTGGGGCCGCGAACCACCGTGCAACTGGAATTTTTAGACGACGTCGGTTCACCCGCCACCGACGGCGCAAACCCATTCACGACATCGCGCCTGCAGAAGCGCAAGCACATAACGATCGGCAACTCACCGGCCAGATCCACATCGCGGCGTCATAAACAAAGCAAACGACCGCCACAGACCCGACGACCTGCCTGTCATGCCGGCACGCCAAACATCGAGCCCACGCCGGCCGTTATTCCCATCGCCAACGCACCCCAGAAAGCAACGCGGATGACGGACGCCCAGACGGGGGCACCGCCTGTGCGCGCCGACACCACGCCCAACAGCGCCAAAAAGATCAGTGCACTTCCCGCAATGCCCCACAGCAGAGCCACCTTCGGCAAAATCAGAACCATCAGCAGTGGCAAGGCCGCACCGGCGGCAAATGTGCCTGCCGAGGCCAGCGCCGCTTGCACAGGCTTGGCCGCGAGCGTGTCAGATATGCCCAGCTCATCCCTTCCGTGCGCGCCGAGCGCATCGTGGTTCATCAGCTGCACGGCAACACTTTTCGCCAGGGACCTGTCCAAACCGCGACGCACATAGATGGATGTCAGCTCTTCCATCTCTTGTTCGGGATCTTCAGCCAACTCCTTCCGCTCGCGGTCAAGGTCCGCGCGTTCGGTATCGGCTTGCGAACTTACCGAGACATACTCGCCCGCCGCCATGGACATCGCGCCCGCCACCAGACTTGCCACCCCTGCAACGAGAATGGAATGCGTGCTGGCACCCGCCGCAATGACGCCCAAGACAAGGCTGGCCGTCGACACCAATCCGTCGTTTGCCCCAAGAACGGCGGCACGTAGCCAGCCTGTTCGATGCGTTCTGTGCCGCTCAATATGTCGCATACGTTCTCACCGATCTCCGAGGTACATCGCGCGATACCACGCGAATGAAAGGGCCTTCCCCACCGGGGCGCTGACGCAGTGGTGGGGCGTCTTGCAATGCCGGACCACGGGCAGCGAACGGCCTTCTCGTCAGTGTCCGTGAAATCGGGGTAGAACACCTTGAACGATGCTGCACCGTGGAGCGGCATCGGCTTGGACGACTGTTAGACCGCAGCGCTGCTTACTGGTCGGCGGGCGGTTCCCATAGCTCAATTTTGTTGCCATCAGGGTCGATGACCCAGCCAAACTTGCCGAAGTCCGAGGACTCTGTCGTGTCTAAGACGTTGCAATTTTCAGTGCGCAGGGCGGCAAGAAGTGCGTCCAAATCAGCTACGCGGAAATTGATCATGAAAGACGCGGCACTTGGCGCCATTTTGTTCGTATCGTGGGCGAACGGGCTCCAGATAGTCATTCCCGGCGAGCTCTCCGGGCCGCCCCATTGAAATATCGCTCCACCCCAGTCGCTGACGTCCAAGCCAAGGTGGTCGCGATACCACGCGCTTAGGCGCTTTGGGTCCGACGACTTGAAGAAGATACCGCCGATGCCCGTCACACGCTTCATTGCTCTTCTCCAACGATCGTCGAATGCTTGTTCTGCGGTCTAACGAATGAAAGGGCCTTCCCCACCGCGCACCGGATGCATCGCTCGGTCGTTCGGCCACGTGATCGTGTGTGACGATGGGAAGGATTTCTTCATCATCCGTCCCGGAGGCGGTGACGGCGATTGTGGGCGCTGGGGTGAGCCTTGCCAAGGCGGGACCACCGGCAGCGAACGGCACGTGCAACACGTGCTTCGACACATGACCCGATCACCCGCGCACGTCTTTCATCAGAGTCCGTCGTTTCACCCGAGCACATGGCCGTTTGTGTCTCGCCAGTCCTTCCCTCTGGCCCACATTGAGGCAGAACATCAACACAAGGATTGAAGCGCTTGCGGACAAAACAACTGCAGACTCTGACTGCGGTTGGACAGGCGTATGACTGCGGGGAAGGTCTTTGTCGTTCCAGGCAACCGCCGCTGCGCCACCGCGTCTGGTTGAGCACAGGCTTGGTGTCTACGCCTGCGCACCGGCCTTTGCCATTTGAAGTTGCTGATACACGCCAAGCCGATCAGTGATCTGCCAATGTCCGACAAATTTGTCGCCTTGGAAAAAGTAGGCCGTGGCGCCCGACATGGTGATTCGCTTCCCTGTCGCCGGAAAACCGGGAATGTCGCCTTGGTGTGTCGCCGACCACAGCCAGGTCATGACGACGGCATCGCCATCGGCGAAGAGTCCTTGAATATCGAAGAACTGGTCGGGAAATGCGGCACGCAATGTCCGCACCCGCTCTTTGTAACCGGCGACATCCAGCGCCTGACCTTCCCACGGATCGCCCGGATCATGGCGAATCGTGTATTTCGGCGCGATGTACTTATCGGCGGCCTCGACATCGCCCTCGCTCCACACCTCACGAATAAAATCCGTGAGTATCTCCTTGATATCGCGAGCAAGTGTCATGGTGATGAGTTCCTTTGTGAACGCGTCGGCCGAATGCCATTGTCAGGCGGATGTGAAGCGCCCCGGGTTGACGGAGTAGGAAAATGACTCCCAGTTCAAGCCCTCTCCCAACTGCACGTATTCCTCGACTCGAGCATCGACGGAGAACCGCGAAGCAATGGCGCGTACCTGCCTTACCTCATCAGAAGAAAGCGAGGATCGACGAGTCGCGGAGTAGTAGATTGACATCGCCATGAGGTCTCCTGCTACAGCTAACGTTTGAGTTCAGCCGCCGCCGAAGGCGGTCGGCTGCAACGAGTAAAAAGAGACTTCCCGCTTCATCGGCCTCGAGGGCCATGATGGTGTTGCAAAACGACCGTCAACAGAAGGGGAAGTCTCGATGAGCACTATAACCATGGGTGTGGATTTGGCGAAGCGGGTTTTTTCGGTTTGCGAGATGACGGCAACGGGCCATGTGGTCGGTCGTCGTGATTTGAGTCGTGAAACTTTTGCACTTTGGTTGGCACAGGTTCCGGCGGGCACGGTCGTGGCGATGGAAGCTTGTACAGGCGCGCACCATTGGGCGCGCCGATGTCACGAACACGGATTGCAGCCCCGCTTGATGGCGGCGCAATTCGTCACCCCATTCCGCAAAAGCCGAACCTCAAAGAACGATCGCAATGATGCCGAGGCCATTGCGACAGCGGCGCGACAGGGCAACATGCGCTTTGTGCCGGTGAAGTCGATCGATCAGCAGGCGCGTTTGGCGTGGCATCGGGTTCGCGAAGGCTACAAGTCCGAGGCGTTGGCGATCAGCAATCGCCTGCGTGGTTTGCTGGCTGAGTTTGGCGTGGTGGTTGCCCATGGTGATCTGGCGTTGCGCTGTGTGCTCGCTGAGCTGGCTGCGATGCACTCTTTGCCGCATGAGTTCAAGGAACTGCTGGTCGAGCTCGACATGCACTGGCAAGTGGTGCGCACAAGAATGCAGGACTGTGATCGTCGGATCGAAGCGCATGCACAGAGCGATCAACGCTGCAGACGCATTCGCGCATTGGTCGGTATCGGTGCGCTCACAGCAGACGCAACGGTCGCCAGCATCGGCTCAGCCAAAGAGTTCAAGAATGGTCGACAACTCGCGGCGTGGCTGGGTCTGGTACCCACTCAGCATTCCAGCGGTGGGGCGCTCGCGTCTGGGCGGCATCAGTTGCCGTGGCGATGCCTATCTGCGGACCTTGTTGATTCAAGGGGCACGCAGCAGCTTGCAGCGCGCCAAAAGTGCGCGCACGGATACCGCCACGCCCGAGCAATTATGGATTCGCGAACTCGCTGTCCGTATGCCCTTCGGCAAAGTGCTGGTCGCCATTGCCAACAAACACGCCCGCCAGATCTGGGCGATGCTCGCGCATGACGTCGACTATGACCCCCATGCGATGCAGCGTCACGCTCATCACGAACCGCGATCAGTCGCAACGGCAAACAACGCCACCAGCGCATAGCGATGCAAAGATTTTGATTCAACGTTTCAACGTCAGAGCGAGCGGGTAACAACGGGTCAGACCCACCTGGAGAGAACCTGACTAACCATTCGGACGTCAACAGGGTGATTCGGCTGATCCCCGACCACCGACGAACCCGATGAACGAACGAGGTCTCCGGGCGCGGTTTATACCCTGGTCCGCACCAGCAGCAGCGGCGCAACAAGACCGTTTACGGAAATGCAGTCTGGCAACGTCGTCACCCTCTCGAACTGATTCATGCAGCATGAAAAACCTAAGCGCCAGCAACCGTCTAAAGCTCAAGGCAAGGGAGTCATTCGCCTGAGGTTGACGGGAAGTCTCTTACGGAATGGTTAGCCCCGGTGTTGTACGTACACATGCGCCACAACACCGATGATGAGGCAAGCCAGGGCAACGATGTCGGCCATGAAAACGCGTGCAACTTGAGCGTTGTAACCGCCGACAGACCAGGCTAGCCACAGGAAAGAAACAACGCTGACAAAGCCAGCTATGAACGCGATTGTCTGAAATGGGGGCCGAAAGGCGGCGAAGAGAAGGAATAGACCAAGAAGGCCGAAGAGCACGGCGCGATGGCGCATGAGGATGGCAAGGTTGGGCTCGTTGAAGGACACGCCATAGAGCGCTGCAAGCCGTTCGCTCCCAAGCACGCCTGATAGTGGAAGCAAGTGAATGACGGCTACTACAACAAGCATTGCTGACACAAGATAACGCATGGGCACTCCTGAAGGGGCTAACGCCGTGTTGAGCTGCCGCTGGCCGGCAGCAATAGGTTCGAACCAAGCATATCCCCAGCGGTCAGCTCGGACACATAGTTAGGCACCGCGTGCGAGCCGATCACACGAATGGCCTCTCAGCTGGGTGCGCCCCCGCCAAGAGCAGGATGGATGCAAGCTCCGACGCACCCGACTGCAAGGCAAGATCGTACGCACGATAGTTGTTGCAGCCAATACGGTTTGGATCAGCACCTGCCTCAAGGAGCAGAGTGGCGATTGATAGCACAATGTGCTCGGATGTAGAGGGGCGCTGACGATACTGCCAGTACAGGTCGTGCAAGTAGCCCTCATCGGCGACTTCAGAAGCGTTGGGATCGGCACCCAACTCCAGCATTGCCTTTGCAAGCGGAAGATCGCCTTGCTGCACGGCCTGCTCCAGATAGACGTTGCGAAAAGCGAGGAATCCGGGCTCGTCTCGAAGAGCGTCGAAGTCGCCAAGGATTTCATCTCGCGTCAATCTGCCGAATGCGTCCACTGCGGTGTCTAACGTAGAGCTAACCGGCGCTGCGCGGCTTTATCGCGCAGCGTCCAGCGACCGAAGGGAGCGAGGTTGAGCGCCATGTTAGAGATGGTTGTCGACATAGGTGTCAGTGGCCTTTACGAGGTCTTTGATAAAGCGAATTACTTTTTCTAGTTCATCTCGCTTGATTAGATGTGCAACAGGCGAACCGTTGTTAATGGGTTTTGATCGATGCACGGCATCCCCTCGCTTGCCAATCCAACTGTTCAAAGTGGTTCTGGCTTTTTCCGGCTCATAGTTGGCCCATGACCACCCTTCGGTGACATCAAAGCCAAGGTATTCTTGAAATATGCGTTTTGTCTTGTCCGAACTTGGGTTGTGGAATTGCTTCAGATCGGTTTGCAATTTCTTCAGGACAAAATCGCCGACATAACTGCCGGCAACTACACCAAGTTTCTTGTTCATTTCTTCCAGTAGGCGATCTTCAACATAGGTTTCCCATGCTGTTAAGGCCATAACAAGACCGGCTCGCTTCAGAACTTCAGCGTTTGCAGGCGGAGGATTGGCGTTGACGGCATCGAAATGCGCGAGCAACTCCTCTGCGTCTTTGATGCCGTATTCGAAGCTTTGGTATGCGCGGGACATTGAAATCTCTAACGAATGAAAGGACCTTCCCCACCGCGCACCCGATGCGGCGCTCGGTAGTTCGGCCTGGTGGTCGTGCGTGACGATGGGAGGGGTTTCTTCATCACTCGTTCCGGAGGCGGTCATGGCGATTGTGTGCGTTGGGGTCGATCTTGCCAAGAATGTGTTTGCCATTCATGGCGTCGATGACGTTGGCAAAGCGGTTTGGGTGCAACCTCGGGTGCCACGCGCCCAGCTACTCGCGGCGTTCAGCAATCTGCCGCCGTGTTTGATCGGCATGGAGGCCTGCTCGGGTGCGCATCATTGGGCGCGTCAATTGCTGGCCATGGGCCACAAGGTGCGTTTGATCGCGCCGAAGTTCGTCACCCCCTATCGACTCAGTGGCAAGCGGGGCAAGAACGATGCCGCCGATGCCGCGGCCATTTGTGAAGCCGTGCAACGGCCACATTTGCGCTTTGTGCCGATCAAATCGGTGGAGCAACAGGCACGGCTGGCGGTCCACCGCATGCGTCAGGGCTTTGTCGAACAGCGCACCGCGCTGATCAATCGACTACGCGGATTGCTCTCCGAGTTCGGCATCGTCATGGCCCAAAAAGCGGCCACCGTGCGGCGACTGGCCAGCGAACAGGTCGACAGCCTGCCCGGCTGGATGCGCGTCGCCACTCGTGATGCCTTGGATGAACTCGCGCGGCTGGATGAGCGAATCAGTGACTATGACGCCCACCTTCGACACATCGCACGCGATGATCCTCGTTGCCAGCAACTGCAACAGTTGCCGGGCATCGGCGATACCACGGCAACGGCACTGGTCAGTCAGATCGGCAACGGACAGGATTTCCACTGCGGTCGCCAGCTCGCCGCCTGGTTGGGGCTCGTCCCCGGACAGCACAGCTCAGGCGGCAAGGCGCGCCTGGGGCGCATCACCAAAGCCGGTGACGCCTATCTGCGCTCCTTGCTGGTGATGGGCGCGCGTGCCGTACTGGCCAGCGCCAAGGGAAAAAACGATGCCATCAGTCGGTGGATTCTGGCGCTGGAGGCGCGCCGGGGTTACTGGCGCGCGGTGGTCGCCATGGCCGCCAAGAACGCACGCATGGCCTGGGCCATGTTGCGGCACGGAGAAGCCTTCGTGATGCCATAGCGCCACGGCAACGCAAACCCTCAAGCGCACTCACTCTCTGCAAGACGGCACGCGTTGATGCCACAGGTTGGACCTGCGCGGGCAGTGACCGGTTAATTCAATGGGAACAGCGATTCCCGACTAACGAATGGGTCGCCCGCGCGCGTCTTTCATCAGGGTCCGTCGTTTCACACGACCACATGACCGTTTGTAGTCTCGCCAGTCCTTCCCTCTGGCTGAAGTCGACGCGAAGCATCAAAACAAAGCGTGAAGCGCGATCAGGTAAGACAACCGCAGACTCAAGCTGCGGATGGCAACGCTTTGCTTGACTGTGGGGAAGGTCCTTGTAGCCTGAGTTAAGCCGCCCCGCAGCGGGGCGGCGGACGCGTGCTAGCGTAGCGTAGGCACGTGGCCGACGCCACGATGCGGGGTCGGCTTGAACGAGTAAAAAGAGACTTCCCGCTTCATCGGCCTCGAGGGCCATGATGGTGTTGCAAAACGACCGTCAACAGAAGGGGAAGTCTCGATGAGCACTATAACCATGGGTGTGGATTTGGCGAAGCGGGTTTTTTCGGTTTGCGAGATGACGGCAACGGGCCATGTGGTCGGTCGTCGTGATTTGAGTCGTGAAACTTTTGCACTTTGGTTGGCACAGGTTCCGGCGGGCACGGTCGTGGCGATGGAAGCTTGTACAGGCGCGCACCATTGGGCGCGCCGATGTCTGAACACGGATTGCAGCCCCGCTTGATGGCGGCGCAATTCGTCACCCCATTCCGCAAAAGCCGAACCTCAAAGAACGATCGCAATGATGCCGAGGCCATTGCGACAGCGGCGCGACAGGGCAACATGCGCTTGTGCCGGTGAAGTCGATCGATCAGCAGGCGCGTTTGGCGTGGCATCGGGTTCGCGAAGGCTACAAGTCCGAGGCGTTGGCGATCAGCAATCGCCTGCGTGGTTTGCTGGCTGAGTTTGGCGTGGTGGTTGCCCATGGTGATCTGGCGTTGCGCTGTGTGCTCGCTGAGCTGGCTGCGATGCACTCTTTGCCGCATGAGTTCAAGGAACTGCTGGTCGAGCTCGACATGCACTGGCAAGTGGTGCGCACAAGAATGCAGGACTGTGATCGTCGGATCGAAGCGCATGCACAGAGCGATCAACGCTGCAGACGCATTCGCGCATTGGTCGGTATCGGTGCGCTCACAGCAGACGCAACGGTCGCCAGCATCGGCTCAGCCAAAGAGTTCAAGAATGGTCGACAACTCGCGGCGTGGCTGGGTCTGGTACCCACTCAGCATTCCAGCGGTGGGCGCTCGCGTCTGGGCGGCATCAGTTGCCGTGGCGATGCCTATCTGCGGACCTTGTTGATTCAAGGGGCACGCAGCAGCTTGCAGCGCGCCAAAAGTGCGCGCACGGATACCGCCACGCCCGAGCAATTATGGATTCGCGAACTCGCTGTCCGTATGCCCTTCGGCAAAGTGCTGGTCGCCATTGCCAACAAACACGCCCGCCAGATCTGGGCGATGCTCGCGCATGACGTCGACTATGACCCCCATGCGATGCAGCGTCACGCTCATCACGAACCGCGATCAGTCGCAACGGCAAACAACGCCACCAGCGCATAGCGATGCAAAGATTTTGATTCAACGTTTCAACGTCAGAGCGAGCGGGTAACAACGGGTCAGACCCACCTGGAGAGAACCTGACTAACTATTCGGACGTCAACAGGGTGATTCGGCTGATCCCCGACCACCGACGAACCCGATGAACGAACGAGGTCTCCGGGCGCGGTTTATACCCTGGTCCGCACCAGCAGCAGCGGCGCAACAAGACCGTTTACGGAAATGCAGTCTGGCAACGTCGTCACCCTCTCGAACTGATTCATGCAGCATGAAAAACCTAAGCGCCAGCAACCGTCTAAAGCTCAAGGCAAGGGAGTCATTCGCCTGAGGTTGACGGGAAGTCTCTTACGGAATTGTTAGGGCGCAACTTTGAATGGAATGATTGAGGCAAGATCATCGTCCACGTCCAACCCGTAACCAATTGAAAGTTCTCCTACGCACAGCCCAAATATGCTGCGTAGCTTAAACAGATGGCGATGAAGAAGAGATCGTTGAACAGTGTTAGGTGAGGTAACGAAGGCGGGGGACTGGATAGCGTCACAGAATTCGCGACAAGCCCCCCTCATCTTTTGTATGCGCTTATAGAGTTCCGTTCCTTCGCTCGCGTCTTTAACCGCCGCCGTTAGGTACCCGCGAATATCCTCAACCGAGCTAATACAATAGGACGCCCCTTCCGCTTCATAGTCGCGATAGAGAGCGCGACGGTCTTCTAGCTCTCGGATGAGGTGCCTAGCAATAGTTATATCTGCTTTGGCAGGCTGCCATTGAATACCGAAGATCGGGATTGAAACGCCAGATAGGGATGCCAGTATTTCCTTAGCTTTCATAATCTCTCCTAAAGTTCCTGAGAATCTGCAATTGCGCCCTAACGCCGTGGTAAGCGGCAGCGCCGCGACAAAACATCAGGAAACATTGAAGCCTCTCCCCGCTGTCCGCTTGACCACATAGTTAGATGCATGCGCCCCAATGTCATTGAACCGGGTCAACGCGCCGAATGAGATAGCGTTGCACACGTACTCCCACGATGGCGATGGCGCTGCTTTGGCGTAGCTCCTTCTCGTTGAATACGTACTGATCATCGCCCACTTGTAGTCGCGCGACGGGCTGGCTAATGACCTGCACCCACTCTGACCCAATCTGACCCGGCTGCGGGCAGTTGGGTAGCGGAACAGAAAGCTCGCCAATCGCTGCGTTAAACACAAAACCGGTGTGATCAGATGGCGGAAACTGCGCGTGCCACTCCCCGCCGCCGCAGTAGTAGCCACGCGGCCTACACTCGAAGGCCATGCTTCGGCGAGATTCGCCAGAGTTTGAGGAGAGTTCAATCGCAGTTTCGTATGTGACGGCACTCATATCTTGACCCGAGCGGCTGCCCTCGCAGGCGAGACGCACGATCGCTGGAGCACAGCCAGAGAGTGCCACGAAGAATGGGATCAAGATGATCGCGCGAAGAGTAACCATGCATCTAACGTCCAATATACACCGCAAGCGGTGTATATTCATTTATAGATAGGTGTATATTCACTTATTGTGACCCTACCTTGTTGATTTTCAATGATTTCATGATACCAAACACACCTTTACCAACGACAGAGCCACCGCCGCCGAAGCTGCTCGATCAGGTACGCACGAAGGTTCGCTTGAAGCACTACAGTATCCGCACGGAAACACAGTACGTGAATTGGGTCAAGCGCTTCATCGTGTTCCATGGCAAACGCCATCCGAAAGACCTGGGTGCGGCCGAGGTTGAGGCGTTTCTCTCGCATTTGGCGGTGGACGGCAACGTGGCGGCGTCCACCCAGAATCAGGCCTTGTCGGCCTTGTTGTTTCTGTATCGCGATGTATTGGGCGTTGACTTGCCCTGGATGAGCGAAATGATTCGGGCCAAACGTCCGGCGCGATTGCCTGTGGTATTGACACAGCGCGAAGTGACGTTGGTGTTGGATCGCATGTCCGGGGTTCACGGATTGATGGCGCGATTGCTGTACGGCACGGGCATGCGTTTGATGGAAGTGGTCCGCTTGCGTGTCAAGGACATTGACTTTGAGCGTGCGGAGATTCTGGTGCGCGATGGCAAGGGCGCAAAGGATCGCGTGACGATGTTGCCGACGGCATTGAAGGCGCTCTTGCAAACACACCTACGCACGCGTCGAGTGCTGTTTGACGACGACTTGGCAATAGGCCGTGGCGAGGTGTATTTGCCTTATGCGCTGGCGAGCAAGTACCCCAATGCGGCGAAGGAATGGGGCTGGCAGTACGTGTTTTGTGCGGGCAGCTATTCAACCGACCCGCGAAGCGGTGCGCTGCGACGTCACCACATGGACGAAAAGCTGCTGCAACGTGCAATGAAAAAGGCGGTACAGGCAGCGGATCTGACCAAGCTCGCCACGCCGCATACCTTGCGCCATTCGTTTGCCACGCATTTGTTGCAGGCCGGATACGACATTCGCACTGTGCAAGAACTGCTGGGGCATGCGGATGTCGCGACCACGATGATCTATACGCATGTGCTCAACAAAGGCGCGCGGGGTGTATTGAGCCCGCTGGATGCCCTGTGAGCCTGAGGTCAGGTTGCCAGTGTGCTGTGTTGCCCCACCCTCTCCCCAACGCCTCTCCCACGTTTGGGAAAGGGGCTTTGCAGTGGTTGTGATTGGGTAAGTTGGATACGTTATTGCGGGTCCGTTTCGCAGGGCGTGTTGGCGGTGATGCGGTTCAATGTTGTTGCTTTGCGCATTTCACCACTCGGCCGCTACAAGCTACCCATTTGGGTTTTGAGTAATTGCGCTTGGCGGCGGCTGACTTTGATTTCGGTGCCGTCGTGCAGGCGGGCGATCATGCCTTGGCTGATGTCGGGTTCCAGTCGGCTGATGGCGTCCAGGCGCAGGATGTCGGCGCGGCTGACGCGGACAAAGTAGGCGGGGTCGACACGTTGTTCAATGCGGCTGAGTGAGCTGAGCAGGAAGGCGCGGCCGTGTGGGGTGTAGACGGCGGCGTGGTTGCCCACGCTTTCGAATCGGTGGATGTCGCGCAGGCGGACGATGCGGGCGGATTCGCCGAACTTCAGCAGCAGCGGGTGCTCCATCGGCAGGGTCGGTGTGTCCGGTTTATCGCTGCGTGGTCTGACGCGCGCCAGGGTTTGTGCCAGACGCTCGGGCACCACGGGTTTGACGAGGTAGTCCAGCGCGTTCAGGCCAAAGGCGTCGATGGCGAAGCTGTCGAAAGCGGTGCAGAACACGAACTGGCAGGCGCTGTCGATTTCCGCCGCCAACTGCAGGCCGTTCATGCCGGGCATCTGGATATCCAGAAAGGCCAGATCGGGTTGCGTTTCGCGAATCAGGGCCAGTGCGGCATCGGCGTCTTCGGCTTCGCCCACGATCTCCACCTGCGGGTGTGCGGCCAGCAGGCGGCGCAGTTCGGCACGCGCCAAGCGTTCGTCGTCGACAATCACCACGCGCAGGCGGCTCATGGCGGTGCACTGCGGGTTTCGGGCAGGTGCAGGCAAACGCGAAAGCGCCCGTCGAGGGTGTCGATCTGCAGGCGAGCGCGGTCGCCAAAACCCAAGGCCAGACGCTCGCGCAGATTGGCAAGGCCAGTCTGTGTGCTGAGCGTGGCTTGTTGCGCCCCGAACGAGTTGCTGACTTCCAGTGTCCAGCCTTCGGCGGCGGGACGCGCACGGACGCGCAACTGGCCGGGTTCGCGATTGGGCGCGATGCCATGCTTGATGGCGTTTTCGACAAGGCAAAGCAGACTCAGGGCGGGCAGTGTTCGGGTCAAACAGACCGGGTCCAGATCGACATCCAGACGCAGGCGCGATTCCAGTCGCACAGCCTCCAGATCCAGATAGCGCTGCGCCAACTGCCATTCATCGGCCAAGGTCTGCTCATGCCGCAACTCGTGTTGCAAATGGAAGCGGAACAGTTCGGATAGCTGGGTGATCAGGTCAGCGGCACGTTGCGGGTTTTCGAAAATCAGGGCGCGAATGCTGTTGAAGGCATTGAACAGAAAGTGCGGGCTGAGCTGGTGGGTGAGCTGGCGCATGCGCGCTTCGCGTACTTGTGCCTGCAGCCGACGGCGCACACGAAAAGCGTGCCATGCGAGGTAGAGCGCAGACCAGAAAACGTAGGTGACGAACAGATTGAAGATGGCGACGACATACAGATGCGGCCCGACGATGGCCATGCCGTAGGCGGTGTCGCCGGATTTGAACTCGATGCCGGTGATGTTGGGCGACGGCATCCAACCGGAGTGATCCAGCAGCCAGCCCAAACCCACCGACAGCGCCGCCACGATCAACAACCACAGCAGCAAGCCGAGCCAGCTCGGCCAAGCAGGTGCATTGCCGATAAAGAACAGGCGCAGCGCGGGGCGCACACCAAGATGGGTCATCACGGCAAACAGTCCCGCTTCCATCCCATTGCGCAAAAGGAACATCTGCACGGCGTTGGCAGCGTCCTGCTGCAGTGGATTCAGCCCGCGCAGCGCCACCCAGGCCAGCAGCAGCGAGCCGACAAACACCAGCGCCTGCACACTCCAGTAAGCCGCACTCGCCTGCCACAGACTACGCCACCAGCGTTGCGCCAGTGGTGTCGATTCAGGCATCGCGGCAGGCGTGTCATCCATCAACGGAGCATTCATGCGCTACTCGTATCGCAGGGCATCGATTGGATGCAAGCGCGAGGCTTTGATGGCCGGTGCCAAGCCAAAGATCACGCCGATTGCGGTGGTGAATCCGAACGACAAGGCGACCGCCCAAAGCGGCACACTGGCGCCGGTCATGCCCGGCACGCTGACACTGATCAGCAACGCCAGGCCCCAACCCAAGGCCAAGCCGACCACACCACCAAACAACGACAGCACCAGCGCTTCGACCAGAAACTGGATCAGGATGAACTGCGGTGTCGCGCCCAGCGCCTTGACGATGCCGATCTCGCGGGTGCGCTCGGTCACCGAGACCAGCATGATGTTCATGATGCCGATGCCGCCGACGATCAGGCTGATGCCCACCACGGCGCCCGCCACCATCGTCACGCCTTGGACGATGCCATCGAAGTTTTTGCGGGTGCGTTCGGCGGTCTGGAACTGGAAGGGATCAGGCGCGTCCTCGGCCAAGGCGCGGCGCGAGCGCAGCACATGACGCACCTGCGTCTCGATGCTGTCGAGGTCAGCGCCAACCTGGGGCCGAAAGTAGATCTGCACGTCCTCGTCCTGCGTCGCACCCGAGAGTGCCTTGAGGGTGGAAAACGGCGCAATGACGAAATTGTCCTGATCAAAACCGAACAAGGTGCCGCGCGATTCCGCCACACCGATCACGCGAAACCACTCACCACCCAACTGGATGAAACTACCCACCGGATTGGCAGGCAGTTCGAGTTTCTTGATCAAGGTTGCGCCCAGCACCGCCACACGCCGCCGACGCAGGTCATCACTCTCGGACAGAAACCGCCCCTGATCGGTGTAGACGCGCACCACCTGTTGATAGTTGGCATTGGTACCCAGAATCTGCGCCGTGGTGCTGTGGCGGCCCTGTGCGACGCGACCGCCGAAGTTGAGCGGCTGCATCATCGCGGTGATGTCCTGGATGCCCTTGACGCGCTCGCGCACGGCAATGAAGTCCTCGAACAGCAGGCGGTTACGCAGGCCGATCATGGCTTGCTCGGGCGTCGTCTCGGCACTGACGATCACCATGTCGGAGGCCAGATCGTCGAGTTGTTTGGTGATCGTGCTGGACAGGCCTTGCATCACGGCCACGACGGCGATGACCGCTGCCACGCCAATGATGATGCCCAGCGCGGTCAGCGCACTGCGTAACGCGTTGGCGCGAATCGCCAGCCATGCCGCGCTGCTGCCTTCGATGACGGCATGCAGGGTTTTGCCATCGAGTGCACTCATGCGTCGACCCTCATGCGTGACCGCCGCCGTACGTCATCGACGATGCGTCCATCGACCAGACGCACCGTGCGATCACAGTGGTCGGCAATGTCCTGCTCGTGGGTGACCAGCACGATGGTGTGACCCTCGCCATGCAACTCATCGAACAAGGCCATGATGTCGGCCGTAGTGCGACTGTCCAGATTGCCGGTGGGCTCGTCACCCAGCAGGATCGCAGGGCGCGTCACCAATGCCCGCGCAATCGCCACCCGCTGCCGCTGACCGCCGGACAACTGGTTCGGTCGATGCTCAGTCTTGTCGGCAAGGCCGACCCGACGCAGCGCGTCGAGCGCGCGTTCCCTGCGCTCGCGTGCCGGCATTTGTCGATACACCAAGGGCTGCATCACGTTCGCCAGCGCGCTCATGCGCGGCAGCAAATTGAAGCTCTGGAAGATGAAGCCAACCGAGCGATTGCGCTCTTCGGCCAGTTGGGTGTCGTCAAGTTTCGCCACATCGCGACCGCGCAGCCAATAGCGGCCTGCGGTGGGCACATCCAAGCAGCCCAGCAGATTCATCAAGGTCGATTTGCCCGAGCCCGATGGCCCGACGATGGCGACGTAGTCGCCTTCGGGAATCTGCAGATCGATCCGGTCCAAGGCCAGATAGTCACTGTCCGCCATCGGATAGGTCTTGCTGATTTCGTGCAGACGAATGACCGCCTGCGCATCCGCAAGGGAAGTGTCATCCGTGCTCACTTCGCCGCGTCCTCGGCGCTGTCTGTCGCGGACTCGGCGTCGGCATCGGCGGGCTTGATCGTGATGCGGGTACCGGCCTGCAACGTGGCCAGCACACGGCCCGGCCCGGTCACCACCTGATCGCCTTCCTGCAGTGCACCTTCGACCGCCTGATCAAGATCGTTGGCCATGCCCGGCACAACGCTGACGCGCTCCACTATCTGGTCTGCGGACACACTCCAGACGTACTGCGCATCGCCATCCCGACGAATCGCGGCGACCGGCACATTCAGACTTGGCTCCCCGGTCGCCGTGAGGATTTCGGCACGGCAACTCATGCCGGGATGCAGTGCCAACTCACTCGGCTGCAAACGCACCTTGACGCGAAAGGCCAAGCTTTGCGCGGTGCCCAATTGCCGCGCAGAGCTGGCGATGTGGATGACCTCACCGGTCAGCGGTGTCGCGGGCGCAGACGCGGCAAACACTTGGACCGACTGCCCCAGGCGAACCTGCGCGATGTCGGCCTCGTCGACCCGCAACTCGGCGAGCAAGACACTCGGATCTGCCAGCACCATCAGATCGGAGCCAACGATATTCAGCGTCCCCGCGATCACCGTCTCACCTGGTTTCACATCAACTGAAATCAGCAGGCCATCGATGGGCGCGGCAAACACGGTGCGCTCCAGCCGATCTGCCGCCACGTCGCGTTGCGCGCGCTGTTGACGCAAAGTCTGCGCACCGGCACGCACGGCGATGTCGGCGATGCGGGTGTCGTTTTCCAGTTGCTCGAAGGTCTCACGGCCGACCAGTCCCCGTCCCAGCAAGACCTTCTGGCGCGCCAACTGCCGTTGCAGTTCGTCCAGTCGCGCCTGCCGCGATTCGATTTCGATCTCCGCAGCGCGCACGCCCGCCGATGCCGCTTCCAGATCGGCCTGAAAGGCATCCGGATCAAGCCGCATCAGGACCTGCCCCTGACTGACGCGCTCGCCCTCCTCGACCAGCACGTCCGCGACGCGTCCCGTCACCTCGGAGCGCAACTGAATCTGCTGCGCGTAAATCAGGCTGCCGGACGCGAGCGTCGTATCGGCCAATGCGGCACGGGTGACTGCCGCGACATTGACTTCCACCGCTGCGCCACGGCGCTGTGAGGCAATCCCCAACATGACGGCAAAACCGACCGCCAGTGCCAGTCCCACCCAGAGTTTGCGATGACGCATGCGCGCTGCTCCCGACATCAAACGAAGATGGCCCAGATGCCGAAACTCAGCAGGTAGGGCAAGCTGCCCAGCAGCAGGGCCCGCGGCCAAGCCACCGATTGCGCGGTCCGCGCGGCGATGGCGATCAAGGCGATAGTCCAGAAAAAGAACAGGCTGAAGGCCTCGGTCCAGGCATACCAGGCGTCACCGATCGGCAGGCCCAACACCAACTCGTTGAGCGACGCCCAGTTCGCCACCGACAAGGGCTGGTCAGGTGAGGCCGACAGCAAACTCAGCACAATCAAGCCCGCCGCACTCAGGATCATCGGCATTTGCGCCCAAATCGTCACCGCGTACCACTGGCCGTAGCTCTGCCGCGAAGGCACCAGCACGCGTTCGCCTGCAAACAGCACCAACGCCACCAAAGCGGAAATCAGCACCGTTGCCACCACGCCCATCGCCGCCCCAATGTGTGCGGTATAGGGCGCCACCTGCAGCATGGTCGCCTTGGCCTGCGCCATCTGGTTGGCCGGAATGTCCGCACTAGCCAGTTGTTGCTCGACCAGCCAGTCCGCCGACATGGGCCCGAAGAACACGTAGACGCTGGCCATCTGAAACAGAACCAGCAACCCAAGTGCAATCCACGTCCATCGCCGATGGGTCGGCAGCGCGGAAAACAGCGCACGCGGCGCAAGAAAGATATCGACCAGCGCATTGCCTAGACTGGCGCTGCCAGCGGTTGTTGACGTTGACATGTTGAGAGCCTCCGATGGGTGCGATTGGCACACTGCCACGGCTCATACGTCAGCGCGCAGAAATTGTGACCAGCGGTACTCAGCAACCATGAGCGGCTGGCATGCCCGATGCATTGCCGCTTTGCCGATGAAACTGCGTTTGTGGGTGAGTTGCCACCACCACTGGAGAAATCCGATGCGCCTGAGTACCGTGCTGAGCTTGTTGCTTTTGCCGACCGTCGGCCACAGCGTCGAACTCGACCCGAGCTTTTCGGCTGATGGGAAATCCACGGTGGCCTTTGATCTGGACGCCAGCAAGCGGGATCGTGCAAAACGCATATTCCCCTACTCGACGGGCGGCTACTTGCTGGTTGGCACCGCGAGCAACAATGCCAGCGTCGACGTGGCGCTGGCCTCCATCGCGGACAACGGTTCGCTGAGCACCCTCATGGGAGGCGATGGTCGATTGAACATCGATCTGGGTGCCGGCTTCGACCTGCGCGATGCCACCGTTGATTCGGCAGGTCGCATTATCTTGGTGGGCGCGTTACCGGACAGTGTGGGCTTCGGCACGCGCATTGGCGTTGCGCGACTGTTTGCCGACGGCAGCGTCGACAGCAGTTTCGGATTCTTTGGCCTGGCGGTCTACGACAACGCTACCTACGCCGAACCCATGGCGGTGGTAACGACACCAACCGATGCAATCCTGCTCTTCAATCGACAGTCCGCTAACGGCGCAGAATGGAGCGCCGTTGCGCAGATACTGACGCCACAGGGCGTCTCCGACGACATCGCGTTCATTGATTCGACCTTTGCCGGTCGCGATGGGGTGATGCGTTGGTCACCTGCGCAAAGTGCCGCGATTCTGGCATTTTCGGCAATCACCTCATCGGGCTGTGGCATGCGCAGCATGCGTGTGCAGATCTCGGGCGGTTCGCCGATGAGCGTCAGCGCAGGCGTGGTTGCCAGCGTCCTGCTGCCGGATACACTCGATGCATGCACCACGATGCGAACCAGTGGCCTTGCGATCGACACCACGTCCGGTGCGTTCGCGGTGGTGGGCCAGAATCTCGTCAATCTGGTCGGCAGCACCAATCACCGTGGCTGGGTCAGCAAAGTCAGTGCCAACGGTGAGTTCGACGACAGCTTCGATGGCGACGGGTTCAAGCAATTTGACGCGCCATTCCCAGCGACTGACCTGCGTTTCAATGCCGCGCTTTTCGACCCTCAGGGCAATCTCCTGCTCGGCGGAATCACCGGCAATGCCGACGCGAGCCTGCAACAGTTTGCACTGTTGAAGGTTCTGCCAAGCGGTGCGCTGGATGCCAGCTTTGCGCCGAATGGCCTGACCAACACGACGTTTGCCGCCGCCAGTGGCAGCGCCACCCTGAATGTTGTCTCTGACATGCTGGCTGACGGTGATCGCACGGTCCTCGCCGGCTATCGACACTTTGCCGACCCCAGCGATGACGACTTTGCGGTCGCCGCCTGGTTCCAGACTTCCTCCGGGAATGTCATCTTCCAGAACGGATTCGAATAATCCGGCACTACCAAAATGACAACGCGCCCCGAAGGGCGCGTTGTTGAAGACGGTGGTGGCCTTCGTTTATTGCGGTGGCGCAGCCTCGAAACCGTCGGCAAAGATATCGCTCGGACCCGGTGCCGGTGTCGTGGCCGCCGTACCCGTGATACCGAAGCTCAAGCTGGCGTCCGGTGCGAGATCCGCCGCCTCGACAAAGTTAACCCGACCATAGCGCCGCGTGCTGACCGCTTCACTCAAGCGAACGCTCATGGTCACGGTCTGGGTTTCGTTGATATTGCCTGTGAAGCTGAAGCTTGAAGGCGTCACGGTCACGGACACTCCCGGCGGGGCATCGACTACAGCATTCCAGGTCGTCGCTACGCCCAAGGTGTTGCGGAAGGTACGCACCCAGACGCACTCACCGGGGCAATTGGTGAAGCGCATGCTCGGCAAGTTCAGGGTGCGCGGATTTCCACCGGTGGCCGGATTGGACGCCACGAAGTTGGCGAATGTCTCATTCATGACCAAGCCGGACAGCAGCGCCTTGTTGAGATCCACGCGACCATTACCGACGTGCTCCGGATTCCACGGCGTCAGTGCATCCGACCACAGGCCTTCTCGCTTTGCGGTCAACTGCATCGCCGATTTCACTTCCTGCGGTGTCCAGGTCGGATGCGCGGAACGAATCAGCGCCGCCGAACCTGCCGTGTGCGGGGAGGACATCGACGTACCGGACAAGAAACCGAACTGCGCATTGCCGCCCGCCGGGGCGATATCCCCGATGGCAGCATAGATGTTGGTACCTGGATTGGTGATGTCGGGCTTGGTGACATCGAAATCGTCGTTGGGACCTTGCAGACTGCTTGAATTAAGGATGTCAGCAAAGGCGGGATCGGTGATCCGCGCAGCAGGCGCGGTGACCGTTGCACCCGTGGCTGGATTGCTGGCCAGAAAATCGCGAATCGCCACGCCAGAACCCTGCGCGATCATCGCGGAAGGAATGGTCGTACCCGTCGCACTCATGACGGTCGGAGGACCACCCGCATTGTTGTAAACAATCACTGCGGTGGCACCGGCAGCAGACGCGTTGTTGATCTTCTCGACAAAGGTACACGTCCCCCGTGAGATCAGCGCGATCCTGCCAGTCAGGGACGCGGCCGGGAACCCGCCACCTGCCGTGCAGCCGATTTCGTTGCCGAGCGACGCTGCACTGGTGATCGTTGCGCTGGTCGCGCCATTCGGGTACGCAACGCCATTACCGGGCTGTGCAGGGACGTTCTGCAGACTGCCAGCCACGTCCAAGTCGTAGGCGACAACGCGGTCATGCGTCGAGTTCGCCACCGACATCATCCAGGGCCCGCGATGATTGACCTGTCCGACCGGATTGGTGATCGTCGTGTTGGTGTTGCCCGCGGAGGCAGCAACGAAAATGTCCGCGTTGATGGCATCAAGAAAAGAACGATCGGCATCCGCCCACGGCGTACGGCCGCCGGAGATCGAGTAATTGAGCACGTCAACCTGGTCGATGATCGCTTCCTCGATGGCGTCCGCAATTGCTGTGCCACTGCAGGAATTTGTGGCGCAAACCTTGTAGGTTCGAACGTTTGCGCAAGGCGCCACGCCACTGATCGGCATCAGCAACTCGACACCGGCCACGGTCAAGGGAGTCGCCAGCGCATTGCCGGCCGCCGTGGAGGCGGTGTGCACCCCATGGCCTGTGCCGCTGGGATCAGAATCTTCCGGGTTGCCACCTACACAGTTTGCTTCCAAGCAGTCCTTGGTGCTGATCAACTTCGGGCTGACTTCGGTAAACCCGCAGGTGAGATCAATGTTGTTGGCAAACGAAGGATGGTCGGCATTGCTGCCAGAGTCGATGATGCCAACCACGACGTTTTCGCCACGCACACTGACATTACCCGGCACCGCGCTGCCATTCCACACATTGGGCGCACCAATCAACGCCGGGCCAGCATCGGTATCCAGCTCATAGGTGCCGCCCAGCTCGACCGAGATCACGCCGGGAACCGAGCGCAGTCGCTGCGCCTCTGCAGCCGTCAGATCAAGCGCCACGCCATGAAACATGATGTCGTAGTCATGGGCTGCGCTGACAGGGCGCGCGATGGCCGACGAGATTTCGACCAAACGTGTTTCGCGAATTCCACGCAGATAGTCGCGGTATGCCAGGGACGCCGGTGATTTGGCATCCAACTTGCGTAGACCCGTCGACTGAGGACGTGTGGCACGCATACCCGGCAGATCGCCCGCGTAATGCAATACGCCGGTTTCACCGAACTTGACGATGTAGCTTTCCAGCGCCGCAGCACTGCTGGCGGTTTCCGCCTTTTCGACAGAAGCAAGTGAAACACTGGACATGGCAAGGCCGGACAGGCCGAGCGCAATGGCTTGGACAAGACGCATGACAGATACCCCTAAATCAGAGTGGTGAGCCCGGCTCCCCCGGACCGGGGTGATTTATAGCACTTGGTGCGTCCACAAGGGTCAAATTTTCTGCACGCCACAAGAACATCAGAGCCAGCTAATTTTCGATTGCAACGTGATCACTCGGCTACCCAACCGCCAACCATCGGGTGCAGCCCATGTCGGAATCTGCAGGATCGCATTGCGCCTGGATCGCCACCCGCGACTTGGCGGGGTGGACTCGATCCACTCGAATGAACTGTCGCACGCACCCGCAACCTGCGCGCTCAGAGTGTTGTAAGCCAGCGCTGTCCATCAACGCTGATGCCATGAAGAGTAGCAAGGCGACCGTTGCCTTCAACACTGAGTTCAATATCCAAATCACATTCGGGTAGTCCACCCAGTCCGCGCTCCGGCCACTCTATCAACCACAGTCTCGCCGTCGCGTGCAGGTCATCCAAACCCAGAAATTCGAGCTCTTCGGGATCACCAATCCGGTACAGGTCCAGATGCGCCAGCTCGCCACCCTCGCCGGGATAGCGCTCGATCAGGGTGTAGGTCGGACTCTTGATCGCGCCAGTCACACCGAGCGCACGCAACATGGCGCGTGCCAGCGTGCTCTTGCCTGCGCCAAGGTGACCATGCAGGTAGACCGCCGCTCGCAGCGGAAGGTGTTCTGCTAGCCGCTGTGCGAGCTGCTGCGTCGCGGCCTCATCGGGAAGAAAAACGATCATTGCTTTGGCCTGCGTCATCGATTGCACCCCGCGCGCAGATACGGCAGCAGGTCGCTGGGCAAAAGACCGCGCTGTCCCACACTCGCGGCGTGATCCCCGGCCACCGCGTGCAACAACGCGCCCCAGCGCGCAGCATCCAAGGCGCCCAGTCCCTGCGCCAGCAATCCAGCGATGACCCCACTGAGCACGTCGCCCATGCCACCGACCGCCATGCCCGGATTCCCCGCGTGGATCCGAAAGATCGGGCTGCCCGGGCCACTGACCAGAGTGTCAGCACCTTTCAACACGACGACGGCGCCAAAACGTTCGATCAAACACTGCAACGCGCCAACGCGATCCGCCTGGATATCCGCCGCTTCGCGGCCCAGCAAGCGCGCCGCTTCGCCGGGATGCGGCGTAAGCACCGCGCCCTGCAGTGCTCGCGGTGACCGCGCCAAGGCATTCAACCCATCCGCATCGATGACCCGCGGTCGCACATCATCGATAAACCGATCCCACAATTTGCGCGCCCAGCGATCATTCGACAGCCCAGGACCGATCACCAGCGCATTGGCTCGACGTTGCATGCGGATAAACTCCGCGCGATGCCAATCCATTGAGGATTCCAAGGCAACGCCCATGCACTCTGGCTGACGCGCCAGCAGTGCATCCACCGTCGCCTGGCGCGACACCACGCTGACCAAGCCGCTACCG
This sequence comes from Lysobacterales bacterium, assembly GCA_016718605.1. Taxonomy (GTDB): domain Bacteria; phylum Pseudomonadota; class Gammaproteobacteria; order Xanthomonadales; family Xanthomonadaceae; genus Aquimonas. Next base: position 218,478 of record JADKCY010000003.1, read on the forward strand.
ACACGCAATGCCGCTTGCGCGGCAAGGATCAATGCGCCGCCATAGCCCACATTCCCGCCCAGGAGCAGCACGTGACCGAACCTGCCCTTGTGCGCATCGTGGTCACGGGCAGGCAAGATTCCAGCGAGGTCATTGGCACGCAGCACCAACACGGCTGGCACGCAGGAAACGGTCTTCATGCCTGAAGTGTAGACGGCAATGCGAACCCCCGCTCCAACCTTGCGATGCAACGAACGCAGAGGAGCGGGTGCTCAGAACAGCTCGATATCGTCGACCCGATGTTTCATGCGCTCCATGAAGTTCTGCAAGGCCTGATGCACCGACATACCGTGGATCAGCACGGCCTCGAACATTTCGACTTCTTCAGGCATCGAGTAGCGCGAACGAATCTGCACTTGCAATTCCGCCCAACGCGAGGGGTCAACAACGCCGTGCTCGTCTGAAACCAGCTCTGCCAGTGACTCCAGACTATGACTGACATGCGATAAGCGTTGCACCAGTCGATCATAGAACTGGAACGCGATGATCGCCTGCGACACCATGACCGAAAGATTGCTGGTTGACGCGATAAGGGTTTTTCGCGCGCCGCTCAGACGTTCTTCATCCGGCAGGTCACGCGCAATCTCGGTGATGAGATGCATGTCATTGGCCATGGTAGTGAACGTATCGGTAAGCACCTTGACCGAACTATCACTGTCTCGCATGGCGGCTTCGATCTGCCCGACGGCCAACTCCATCATCAGCACCGTCTCGCGCACGCGACTCCAATCGGTGGCGCCAGCGACTACCGCGCTGCCCTTGATGCCTGCTGTCTTCGTCATCTGTCCTCTCCCTGTGGGCCGCGGCGACTCGCGCGCCGATGCGAGGCAGGACCACGCCCGGAGCGCCCGCCAATACGTGGGTGAGAAGCAAACGCCATGCCGTGAACTATCGAACGAGTTCTGGCGCCAAGGTTTGAGCGCGTGAGGAAACCGGATTCACCCGAAACGATCCAATGCAACGCCCTCAACGTGCTCACGCGCCGGCTGCGATACCCCAGTCATTCGCCATGCGCTCGGCCCTGGCGCGATCTCGTTGCGCGGGCAGCACTGCAGACCGCAGCATGGGCAGGGCTTGCAAAAGCACGGTTGCCGCTTCTTGCCTGCGTTGCAACTGATACAGGATTGCCGCCTTGTCGATCTGCGCAATGGCCACATCGAATTCACGACCAGGTACGGCACTCAGCGCCGTCAATGCGACGTCGACGCGCCCGAGCGCCTCGGACACCTCGCCGCGCATCATCAGCAACATGGCCTCATACCGCGCCACATAGGCGAACACGACATGCCCTTCCGGCAGCACAGACTGGAACCCATCCAAGGCCCGCGGCAAGAACAGCGCGGCTTGGTCCGCCCAGCGCGCATTGCAGGAAAGCACCGCCAACTGCCAGTCGATGAACGCGCGATCCAGCGCACTCGTATCGCCATCACTGGCGACCTGCATCTGCAATGCCAGCAAGGACTCGCGCGCTTGCACGAAATGCCCTGCTTGACCAAGCGTGCGGGCGCGATTCACTTGCAGCGTGCGAATGTCGCGGGCATCCGCATCGCCGCGAGAGCGCTCGATCGCCAGCGCTTCATCAAAGGCCTGCAAGGCCGCTGGGTAGTCACCCGCGCTTTCTCGCACCGTCGCAATGTTGCCAAGAGACTTGGCCAGATCGCCCGCGCCCAAACCGAGCTTGCGATTGATCGCAAGGATGGTGTCAAAATCGACCAGCGCCTCGCGAAAACGCCCTGCATCGTTCAACACCGTGCCACGTACATTTAAAATCAACATGCGCTGATGCGTGTCAGGCTCGAACACCTTGTCGAGGAAGCCCAAGGCTTGGTCCAGCACCTGCAGCGCCTGCGGCAGTTGGTTCAATCCGGCCAACGCCTCTGCCTTGTGTCGCAGCAAAGCGATATGCACCGGCGAACCCTGCCGTGCTGTTTGCTGACTCAAATCCAGGGCGGCTTCGGCGTGCATCAGGGCCTCGGCGAATTGCCCCCAGTGAACCTTGACACCGGCTAGCATGCGGTGGTTGTCGATCAACAAATCCACCGGCGATGGACTCAACAATTGAGCACGCTGATTCGACGCCTCCCACATCTCGACGGCACGCTCCCATTCACCTGTGCAGTATTGCCCAAAGCCCAGCGCATGCTGGCCCCTGAGTTGTTGAGCCAAGTCGTCAGCCGCGTACTGCTCGCGCAATGCGCTGGAGCGCTGGGTCGACGTCAGCGCCGCATCGCCTTTTTCCTGCGCACACTGCGCCGACGCGAGTGAGTCATAGGCGTCTGCAAGCACGAGTGCATCCTCGACGGAGTTTGGCTGCGCGCCTTGCAGCCCTTGTTCCAGCAATGCTGATGCGCGGACCGGGTTTGACATTGACAGGTACATCTGACCGAGCAGCACCTGCGTGAACTGACGCAACTGCGGTTGGTTGGCCAGTTGCGAGTCGACACGATGATCCAACGCGTCCAGTAGCGTTTGCACACTGACGGACTTGGACATCGATTGCTCGGGTGCCACGCTGACCAAGGTATCGGTCAACAGTCGCAAAGCCGACTTGGCGCTTTCCGCATCCTGCTTGGCGAGATCACGCGCGTGCTCGGCTTCGCGCTCGGCAAGTACCGCACGACTGCGCGCCGACTCCAGCACAATCAGCCCGGTCACAGTCAGCATGCCGACCAGAATCGCTGCCGACACTGCCCAGCGATGCCTCACCACGAACTTCTGCAGGCGGTAGGCACCCGAGCGCGACGCCACTCGCACGGTTCGCCCTTCACGCCAGCGCAACAGGTCAGACCGCAGCGCCTCGACGGTTGGATAGCGCGCGGCGACATCTCGCGCGGCAGCGGCCGCGAGGATGTCTCGCAAATCACGATCCAGCGTACATGCCTCAAATCCAGCGGGCAGCGCCGACAATTGCCCCGGCAAACGTTCGCCACACAGCATTTCTCTGAGCAGAATGGCCAAGCCGAATACATCACTGGCGGTCGTCACCAGTTCGCCACGCTCCTGTTCTGGGCTGGCATAACCGGGCGTCCAAACTCGGGTCGAGGTTTGCCGCAATCCCGTCGCCGCGTCTTCGGTGACATCCAGAAGCTTGGCGATGCCAAAGTCCAACAGCTTGGGGACTCCGTCGTTCCGCACCAACACGTTGCCAGGTTTCAGGTCTCGATGAATGACGAGGCGTTCGTGTGCGTGCTGCACAGCAGCGGCAATCTGATCGAAAAGCGCCAGCCGAGCTTTCAAATCAAGACGCCGTGTCGCGATGTGGTCCAACACACTCACGCCATCGATGAAGTCCATCACCACGTAGGGCTGGCCATCGTTGGTCTCACCCCCATCCAGCAGTCGTGCAATGTTGGGATGGTCCAACTGCGCAAGGATCTGGCGTTCCAGGCGCAGACGCCGCTTGACCTCCTCGGTGGGAAATCCCCGAATCAGCTTGATGGCCACGTGTTGCGCATACAGGCCGTCTGCGCGCTCCGCCAACAGCACCGTACCCATCCCACCGGAACCCAGTTCGCGCAGAATCCGATAGGGCCCGATCTGGCGTTCACCCGAACCGAAAAAATTGGACTCAAGCACACTGCGCGCCAAGGACTCACACGCCGAACCCAAGGGGTCGGCGTGTTCCGATCGAGAGCGCTGGTCAGCGAGCAACAGCTTGCGCAGCGTCTCCCGCAGAGATTCCGGTGCCTGCAACAAACGCGCGTTCTGAAGCTCGGCGGGAAGGTCCACCAATGCATCGAACCACTCGGACAGCGCCCACGCTTGCTCCGCCACGCAACCTCCCGCACCGCATCGCGTCAACCGATCCGTCCGCAACGGTAAATCGCGTTGTCCAAAGCTTCAACCGGCATCGATCCAAATGGACCGATGCCGGTGACTCCACTCACTACATTGGCGAGAAGAAGCTCGTCTTATGATCTCTCGCAGTGCCGTCCGCCTCCAGACTCTGCACGCGCAGCACGACGTCGCGGCGCCCCTTGATCGTCCCAGCCTCCGCATGGAGCGTGATTGACAAATTGACGACTTCTTCCGGATTGGTACTGACCTCCAGAGGCGCTTCGACCAAGGAAATCCCTTCTCCCTCGACCAAAGTAATCGAGTAGCGGGCCGCCTTGGGCAACTTGTTGATCAATTTCACGGTGTAGGAATTTTCGATATCACCGTCATCCAGCGTTCGATATAGCGCGTTACGGTCGCGCAGGACATCGACAATGAACTCCTGGCGATGCATGACGCCCCACATCCATCCAATGAAAATTGCCGTCAACAATAGGCCATAGACAATGATGCGCGGACGCAGCACGCGCGTGTCTTTGTGATCAACCGCATTCTGCGTGGTGTAACGCACCAGACCATGCGGGTAACCCATTTTGTCCATGACCTCATCGCAGGCGTCGATACATGCGCCACAGGCGATGCACTCGTATTGCAGGCCATTGCGGATATCGATCCCAACCGGACACACCTGCACGCAAATGGTGCAGTCAATGCAGTCACCAAGATCTTCATGTCCACGCACCGTCGGTGCCGCGCTGGTATCCAGAGCGTCAACGGCCAAGGCTGTGGTTGCACGCGCGCTGACCTTGGCGTTTCCCGCAGCGTTCTCGTGAGCGGCCTTGATGACCGCCGCATTGGCTGCCTCGTTGCTCAACAGACCGCGCGCACGCTCAAGTACGCTTCCCAGACCGCGCTTGCGCGGTCCACGTGGTTCGCCTCGCGCCGGGTCATAACTGATGATCAGCGTGTTGCGATCAAACATCGCACTTTGGAAGCGCGCATAGGGGCACATGTATTTGCACACTTGCTCGCGAAGCACACCCGCATTGCCCCATGTGGCGAGTGAGTAGAACAAAACCCAGAAGGTCTCCCAGCCACCCCAACTGAAGTCGAGAAGGCGCGCGCTCAAATCGGTAATGGGGGTAAAAAAGCCGACAAAGGTGAAGCCCGTCCAGAGCGAGAAAAAGCCCCAAGCCAAATATTTCCCGCCCTTTCGCAAAATTTTGTCTTTGTTCCAGGGTGCTGCGTCCAACTTCATCTGTTTGGGGCGGTCACCCTCGAACCAGCGCTCCATCCAGACGTAAACCTCGGTCCAGACCGTTTGAGGGCAGGCATAGCCGCACCACAGTCGCCCTGCCAACGCCGTGAAAAAAAACAGCGACAGACCGGCCAGAATCAGCAACAAGGCCAGAAAGATGAAGTCCTGCGGCCAGAAGTTGAAACCAAAGATGTAGAACTTGCGTGCTGGCAGGTCAAACAGCACCGCCTGACGACCATCCCAACGCAACCAGGGGAAAAAATAGTAGATGCCCAACAAAGCAAAGACCGCGAGATTGCGCAGGCGCGTAAAGCGCCCACTGATCTCGCGCGGGTAGATCTTCCCTTCGGACTGGTAGAGCGCGTTGCCGCTCACGACTTCGACCGGAATTTCTTTGCTCATGACTCAGCGCTCCGGCGGCAACGGTTGATTGAAACGACAGGTGGGCCGCAACAAGATCCAGGTAAACCAACTGGAACTGGCCGTGCAAGACCAGAATGCGAAGAAGCCGAGCGTGTAGCCAAGCTCGCGTGTCAACGGCAGATCGGGAAAGGTCATTTCGCGCAGCACCAGCGGATCGATGTAGGCGAAGAACACCGCATTGGCCACTGCGGCCGCAAAAAAACTCGGCCACAAGATCGCGCCCAAGCGCTGAACCAAGGGACGCGGCGGCGGATCGTTGTTCGCAATTTGCATGTCTGACATGGCGTTAGCTGTGCCTCCTCAAAGTCAATCTCACGTGCATCTGTCCAAGAAGGCTGACAGGTCTACGGAACACATGCCCTGTTCTGGATCAAAAAAAGCGAACATGTAACAGTCAACATGTCATACCCCTACGGGTATGACGAAAACGCAAAAGGGCACCCGAAGGTGCCCTTTTGATCGAAGCAAACTGCGAATCAATCCGAGCCGCCAGCAGCCGGCTGCGCGTTGGTCAACGAATAAACGTAAGCAGCGACTAGACGGGCGCGATCCTTGCCAATGATCGGTTCATGTGGCGGCATCATGCCAGCGCGCCCCTTGATGATGCCCTCTTTGATCGTTTCGATGTCGCTGCCATACAACCAGTCGCCATCGGTCAAGTTGGGCGCACCGAGCAACGGGTTACCGGTGCCAGTTGGGCCATGGCATGCCGTGCAAACCATGTCGAAGCGTGGCTTGCCAGCCGCTGCCAAGGCTGGGTCAGCCTTGATGCCGGACAGGCTTTGCACGTACGCCGCCGTTTCGGTAATCGCCTGATCATTGCCGATCACTGCCGCAAACGAAGGCATGGCCGCCTGACGACCGTTAAGAACGGTAGTCAGAATGTCATCCGGCGTGCCACCCCAGTTCCATGCGGTATCCGTCAGATTCGGGAACCCTTTGTTGCCTTTGGCGTCCGAACCGTGGCACATCGAACAGTTGTTGGCGAACACCGAGTGCCCGAGCTCCACCGCCTTGGCATTCTTTGCCAAGTCCGCAATCGGCACATTGGCAAACTGTGCAAACAACGGCGCAACCTGCTTTTCCTGCTCTGCCATATCAGCATCGTGCTGACCGGCCGACGACCACCCACCGACACCCTTGAACGCGCCGGCGCCCGGGTAATAGATCAAGTAACCGACCGCAAAAAACACCGTCGCGTAGAAGAGGTTGACCCACCAAGCAGGCATCGGCTTGTTGTACTCGGTCAACGTTTCATCCCAAATATGGCTGGTGTCATCAGCCTTGGGATCGCCTGGCCGTGAACGACCGGTGAAGTAGATGAGGACGATACAACCAATCAGGTTGATCGCGACGAGAGCAATAACGTAGATGGACCAGAATGCGCTCATTGGGCGTTCTCGCTTTTGTGTGTTGCGAATGCCACCGGACGGTTGGCGTTCGGGGTGTCTTCTTCATCCAGCGGCAGGAGAGCCGCGGCATCGAACTCAGGCTTGCGCTTTTTGCTGTAAGCCCAGAACACGCCGCCGATGAAAGCGACAAAGAGAAACAGTGTGACCAGACCGGAGTAGGTACCTTGACTCATGGTGCCGATTCCGCAGCGGCGACACTCGCCGCGCCAAGACGCGGAGCGTGCTTGCCAAGCCCCTGCAGATAGGCGATGACTGCATCCATTTCGGTCTTGCCGGCAACCGCAGCGGCCGCACCAGCAATCTCTTCATCGGTGTAGGGGTCACCAATCGTCTGCAGCGCCTTCATATGCGTCGTGATCTGCGCGCCATCGACCTCGGCATCCAGCAACCAGGAGTAGGCCGGCATGTTGGATTCCGGCACAACGTCACGCGGATTGATCAGATGCGCACGATGCCAATCATCCGAATAACGACCACCGACACGGGCGATATCTGGACCGGTACGCTTGGAACCCCACTGGAACGGTCGGTCGTACACGGACTCGCCAGCCAGCGAGTAGTGACCATAACGCTCCGTCTCGAAACGCAGCGTACGGATCATCTGTGAATGGCAGTTGTAACATCCCTCACGGATGTAGATATCGCGGCCGGCCAACTGAAGCGCCGGGTAAGGCTTCACACCCGGCGTGGGCTCGATGGCTTCGGCCTGAAACATCAGCGGGATGATCTGCGACAAGCCACCAAACGAGATGGCTACCGCGATCAGAATGCCCATGACACTAATATTCTTTTCTACTTTTTCGTGGTACATGCGAAAGCTCCTTTTGGGCCGCCATCATTAAGATGGCGGCCTGATTGGTCAGGCGTGGGCAGGTTCAGCCGCTGGCGGAAGCACCGGGTGATCCTGCACCGTCTTGGCGAGTTGATACGTGCGCCAGAGGTTGTAGGCCATGATCAGCATGCCGGTCAGCACCATTAGACCGCCCAGCAGTCGGAACAAGTAGTACGGATAGGTGGCTTTCAGCGATTCGACAAACGTGTAGGTCAGTGTGCCGTCGGCATTGTTGGCTCGCCACATCAGGCCCTGCATCACGCCGGCAATCCACATTGAGGCGATGTAGAACACCACGCCGATGGTGTGAATCCAGAAGTGCGTATCAATCAGCTTGACCGAGTACATCGACGACAGACCCAGCAAACGCGGCATTAAGGAATAGAGCGAACCCACCGTAATCATCGCAACCCAACCCAAGGCACCGGAGTGCACATGCCCCACGGTCCAGTCGGTGTAGTGAGACAGCGAGTTGACGGTCTTGATCGACATCATCGGACCTTCAAAGGTGCTCATGCCGTAGAACGAAAGGGCAACGATCAGGAACTTGATGATCGGGTCAGTGCGCAGTTTGTGCCATGCACCCGACAGGGTCATCATGCCGTTGATCATGCCGCCCCAAGATGGCGCCAGCAGGACCAAAGAAAACACCATACCGAGGCTCTGCGCCCAATCTGGCAGCGCCGTGTACATCAGATGATGCGGACCGGCCCACATATAGATCGCGATCAAGGCCCAGAAGTGCACGATCGACAAACGATAGGAAAACACCGGCCGACCGGCCTGTTTGGGGATGAAGTAGTACATCATTCCCAAGAATGCCGCCGTCAGGAAGAAGCCGACCGCGTTGTGGCCATACCACCACTGGGTCATGGCATCAACTGCACCGCTCAGGATTCCATAGGACTTGGTCGCGGTGACTGGCATCATCAGGTTGTTGCCGATGTGCAGGACTGCAATCGTGATGATATAGGCGGCAAAAAACCAGTTGGCGACGTAGATGTGCTTGACCTTGCGCATCGCAATGGTGCCAAAGAACACCACGGCATAAACCACCCAGACGACGGTGATCAGCCAGTCAATGGGCCATTCCAGCTCGGCATATTCCTTGCCTTGGGTGATACCCAAGGGCAGGCTGACCGCAGCCAGAACGATGATCAATTGCCAACCCCAGAAGGTGAAGGCAGCCAACGGCCCGCCGAACAGACGAGCGTGAGAAGTACGTTGCACGATGTAGTAACTGGTTGCGAACAGAGCGGAACCACCGAAGGCGAAGATCACCGCGTTGGTATGCAATGGCCGCAGACGACCATAGGACAACCAAGGTATCCCTGCCGTCAGGTCGGGCCAAAACAGCTGCGCGGCAATGATCACGCCGACCAGCATCCCCACGATGCCCCAGATCACGGTCATCACCGCGAACTGACGTACCACTTTGTCGTTGTAGAAACTCGATTTATCCATTGCAATCGCCATCGGGGCGTCCCCTTCTATGAGTCGGGCGAATTGTGAGCGGGAGCAAAATGAGCGTGCTTGATCCAAGTCAAAGGGTGCGACCAGATGTCGCAGTTCGCTGTGCAAGCTTTGCCAAACAGGCAGCAGCAGGGCTGGGTTTTCAGGCGCTGGGGATCAGTTCGATTGATCTGACCGAAGATGAGCAACATCTGGTGCGATGGCTTGCAGCGGGTCGCCATGGCGAGATGGACTACATGCAGCGGCACGGCCTCAAACGTTCTCGACCCGACCATCTGGTCCCAGGAACGCTCAGCGTGTTGAGTGCCCGCATGGATTACTTGCCCGAGGGCGCGGATGAAGCAGAAGCGGTACTCGGCGACGCCACGCTTGGCTACATTTCGCGCTATGCGCTGGGCCGTGACTACCACAAAGTTCTCAGGCAGCGCCTGCAGCTGCTTGCCGAACGCCTCACCGCGGAATTTGGCCAGTTCGGCTATCGCGTATTCACCGATTCGGCGCCGGTGCTCGAAAAGGCCTTGGCACGCAACGCAGGACTCGGCTGGATTGGCAAACACAGTAATTTGATCGACAGCCGCACTGGATCGTGGTTTTTCCTGGGTGAGATATTCACTGACCTGCCCTTGCCTTGCGATGTGCCCAGCACCAACCACTGCGGCAGTTGCACCCGCTGTCTCACCGCCTGTCCTACCACGGCCATCGTCGCGCCCTACCAGGTGGATGCGCGCCGCTGTATCTCCTACCTGACCATCGAACTGGATGGAACAATCCCAACCGAGTTTCGAGCGGCTATCGGCAATCGCATCTACGGTTGCGATGACTGCCAACTGGTCTGCCCCTGGAACAAATTCGCCAAGATCAGCGCAGAGCCCGATTTTCTCGCGCGCCACAGTTTGGATCGGCAGTCACTAGTCGACCTGTTCGCCTGGGACGAGGCCACGTTTCTGACCCGCACCGAGGGCTCCGCGATACGCCGCATTGGCCACCAGCGTTGGTTGCGAAATATCGCCATCGCCCTCGGCAACGCGCCATCTCACAACGACATTCTGGACGCACTGATGCGTCGGCAGAACGATCCTTCTGACACTGTCCGCGAGCATGTTGCGTGGGCAATCGAACAGCACCGGAAGCGCGATCTGAACTCAGTGTGAGCTCGCCATAGCACGCATCAAGGACACCATTTCACGACTGATCGGGTCACCCGCCTGGCCCTCGCCGCGCAGAGCAGGCAGCAGTTCGTTGGCCAGTCGCTTGCCCAACTCGACCCCCCATTGATCGAACGCATTGATCCCCCAGACCACCGACTGCACATAGACAGAATGTTCATACATGGCCAGCAACATGCCCAAGGATCGCGGATCTAGACGTTCCAGCAAAATCAATGAGGACGGCCTACCACCTGGGTAGCACCGATGTGGATCCGGCGAATCACTGCCCGTTGCCAGCGCTTCCGTTTGTGCAAGCAAGTTCGCCAACAGTGCTTGATGATTGTCGACATGCCGGTGATCCGGGACGACCACCCCGATGAAGTCTGCAGGAACCACTTCGGTTCCCTGATGCAAGGCCTGAAAAAACGAATGCTGACTGCTTGTACCGGTCCCACCCCAAAGCACGGGCACAGTGTCGTAGGCGACCGGCGTACCGTCATGTCGGACAGACTTGCCCAAGCTCTCCATCACAACTTGCTGCAAATGGTCCGGCAACAGACCAAGCCTCTCGTCATAGGGCAGGATGGCTTGCGTCCGGTAGCCGAGGAAATTGCGATTCCAAATTGCCAGCAGGCCATGCAGGACCGGCAGGTTGTCCTCGAGCGGCGTATTCAGAGCATGCTCGTCAACGGCTGCGGCACCGTCCAACAGCGCATCCCATCGCTCCGAACCAAGCGCCAAACGAATCGACCAGCCGACAGCAGACCACAGCGAATAACGTCCCCCCACCCAATCCCACATCGGGAGAATTCGAGAGGGCGCGACTCCAGCTTCAACCGCCGCGTGTGGCTTGGCCGTTACCGCGTAAAACCGTGAGTCGTCACCCAACCACTCACGAAGGATCCTGCCATTGAGCTGGGTCTCCTGCGTGGTGAAGCTCTTAGACACCAGAATAACGGCTGTCCTAGCAGGATCCAGCGTAGGCAATAGCCGATGCGCACCGCTGCCATCCACATTGCCGATGAAATGCACCCGAAAGCGACCATCGTGGTATTCCTGCAGCGCGTCGACGACGAGTCGGGGGCCGAGATCGGAACCACCGATCCCCACACTGACAATATGCTCTACGTTGCTTGCCACCAACTCTGCGGTCATTTCCTCCATACGTTCGCGAACTGACAGCGCTTCATCACGCGCCGCCAGTGCGCCGTCAGTCGTCGCGCCACCAAAACGGAGCGCAGAATGCAAAGCGGCACGCGACTCCGTGGAATTGACCTGATGTCCATTCATCAGCGCTTGGAACTGATGCTGCAGGTCGGATTCGCGGGCCAACTCGAGCAACGCCGCCAACACTGCGTCGTCGATACGCTGACGAGCGAAGACGAAATGCAGGCGATCCAATACTCGCGAGAACTTCCGCACCCTGTCTGGCTGGCGACACAAGTCAGCCAAGGAGCCCTGCTGCAGGCGATCCGCGTGGCGATCGAGCCGGTCCCAGTGTTTCAGCAGTGCTGCGCTCATTGCGTTGAACCCCATCCTCGTTGAGCGCACACATTGCCAGATGGCTGGGCGATTGTGATCGGGGCCGGCTTTCGCCGCCGATTTGTCCGGATCCAGGTGTTGCTAAAAAGCAACACTAGGAGACGCAAATTTCAGCCAAAAAAAACCCCGCAAGTAACCTTGCGGGGAGTAAACGGAGTGACGATGACCTGACAGCGCCCTGCTGTAACCGAGTGGGCGCGCCAAAGTCGCGTATCACTCAAGTTGTTGCCAGCTTACAACAGGTTTTGGAAAAAAACAACAGTCCGCTACCCGTTCGCCGACGTGACTTGCTCGTCAGTCTTCGACAAGTACAAATTCGACATTGTCGATCAATCGTGTGGACCCGAGCCGAGCCGCCACCAGCAGCACACCCGTCCGGAATTCGTCGCGCCATGGGGCAAGCGTCCCTGCCTCGCGGAGCTCAAAGTAGTCGGGCTCGAATCCTGCATCGCAGAGTTTCTGTTTACCTGTCGCTAAAACGGATATCGACGGATGCCCCATCTGGATGGAGACGGCGGTTTCTCGCAGCATTCCGTAAAGCATCGGCGCCACAGCACGTTGCGAAGGCGTCAAGTATTGATTTCTCGAACTCATTGCCAAGCCATCCGGCTCCCGACAAGTGACACCTGCAATCACGTCAATCGGAAGCAATAAGTCACGCACCAGCCGCCTGACGATCTGAAGCTGCTGATAATCCTTGCTGCCAAACACTGCAGCATCAGCGGGAACCGCATGGAAAAGTCGCAACAAAACCGTTCCGACCCCCGAAAAATGCCCCGCTCGGTGCGCACCACACAGAATATTGCCGAGTCCTGCGACGTCGACACGGGTTGCCTCTGCAACGCCCAGCGGATAAAGCGCTTCCACGGACGGAGCAAACAGGAGATCACAACCCGCTTGATTGAGCCCCTCGGCATCCTCGGTGAGCGTCCGCGGATAGCGGGCAAAGTCTTCACTGGGGCCAAACTGAGTTGGATTGACAAAAATACTCGCGACCACCCGATCGGCATTCCGTCGGGCCAACTCCACCAAGCTAAAGTGTCCGGCGTGTAGATTCCCCATGGTGGGAACAAACGCAACCCGCTGCCCCGCTCGCTGCCATGCGCACACTTGAGCGCGCACCGCATCAGGCTGATCGATTCGATTCATTGGTAGATGTGCTCCGCCGCAGGAAATCGCCCCTCGCGTACGTCATTCGCATAAGCCTCAAACGCAGCGTCGATGGAGTCGCGACCCTGCAGGAAATTCCTGACAAAGCGCGGACGTCTGCTGCGGCCAGCCAAACCAAGCAGATCGTGCATCACCAAGACCTGACCATCGCAGCCAGGGCCTGCACCGATTCCGATGGTAGGAATCGTCAACATGGCACTGATCTCAGTCGCGAGAGTCGCCGGAATGCACTCCAACACCAATAGCGATGCGCCTGCCGCCTGAACCTCAACCGCCTGCCTCATCAGACGATCAGCCGACGCCTCATCGCGACCCTGCACCTTGAATCCACCCAACTGCATGACCGACTGAGGGGTCAATCCAAGATGCGCACAGACTGGAATGTCTCGGTCTGCCAGATAACGAATACTCTCCAGAATGACGCCCGCACCTTCCAACTTGACCACCGACGCTCCGCCCTCAGCCATCAACTGGGTTGCCGACGCGTGCGCCTGAGCTGGCGAGGCATAGGATTGAAAAGGCAAGTCTGCCATTAGAAGCGCGGACTGCAGCCCCTTGGCGACGCAGGCACTGTGATAACACATGTCACGCAAACTGACGGGCAACGTGGATCCATGCCCCTGCACGACCATACCAAGTGAATCTCCCACGAGAACCAGATCAATGCCTGCCCGATCCATCGCGCGTGCGAAACTCGCGTCGTAGGCCGTCAGGCATACGATCTTTCGACCGGACCGCTTCATGGCGATCAACTCGGGGAGACTCATCGCTGCACGCGTTGTCGGCGCAGAATTGCTGCTATACATCGCTGAAAGGTCCGTCTGTTGGCCGATTAGGGATGGATCAGGGTTACTGGATCCGCTCAATGTGCTGCGGCCCCAAATTGCGCAAACAATCTGCCGCCGAACCGCATCCGGGAATGATGATATCCGCAGCCACTTCGAGCAGTGGCACCAACACAAAGGCACGTTGTTGCATACGTGGATGTGGCAGCAACGGTAGACCTGAGGATCGTACCCGAGCACCATACATCAGCAAGTCGAGATCCAGAACGCGGGGCCCCCAACGCTCACGCCTGACACGTCCAGCCAAATTCTCCAGCGCCAGCAGATGATTCAGCAGCGCTTTTGCCGAGAGTGATGTTTGAACCATCGCCACCGCGTTGACAAAATCCGGCTGTTGACTATGTCCAACGGGCGCGGACCGGTACAAGCTGGATACCTTAACAATCTGACACTCCGGGATACCCGCGATGGCAACAATGGCGGATTCTACTTGCTGCTTGGGTTGTTCAAGATTGCTACCAATCCCGATAAACGCGTCAATACGTTCTGCACTCATGGGTTTCGCGGAGCAGAGCGTCGCCGTGGCTTGCGTCGACGTCCCGACGGTGCGCCACTATCACCCTCGGAGTCCGAGCCACGACCAGTTTTTGGCTGAAGACGTTCCGCAAGGGCGTCCGCCTCAATGGACTGAGCTTCGCGCCACCAAGCCAGCTCCTCCATAAGCTGAGGAACCGCATGTGCGCGTAATTCCAGGAAGTCGTAGGCGGCGCGAAATCTTGGATGATGCAAAAGACGCATGACCCGCTTGCGCTGGCGCAAAGGGAATCGCGACTGCAACCACCATATCTCATGCATCGGCACGGTAAATCGCTTGGGGATCGCCAAGCGGTCGGTCTGGCGCAAAGTGACCCGATCTGCAGCACGCTGCTCAGCAACGGCCAAGTCAGCTCCCGACATCAGCAGTCGGTGCAATTCCGCCGCGTACGCTGGCCAGAGCAGCGCTGCAAACAGGAACGCCGGCGTCACCGGCTTCTCTTCGGCAACACGCGCATCGGTCATCGCCAACGCCTGGCGGACCATGTCCCGACACTGCCCACTCGGATCACTGCAAAGTGCCCGCGCCAAGTCAGGCAGCAGAACCGTCAGCAATCCTTGGTCTTCCAACACCTCAAAACTCCGCACAGCGTGCCCCGCCATGAACAGCTTCAAAGACTCATCGAAAAGACGTGCGCTGGAGGCACCTTCAAGCAACGATGCCAACGCCGCGATTGGCTCAGCCGTTGCGGTATCCATGGCAAAACCCAACTTGGCGGAAAGTCGCGCTGCGCGCAGCATTCGGACCGGATCCTCGCGATAGCGCGTTATCGGGTCGCCAATCAGCCGCAGACTGCGGGCCTGAACGTCTTCGTAGCCACCGACAAAATCACGCACAGAGAAGTCACTGATCGCGTAATACAGCGCGTTCGCAGTGAAGTCTCGGCGTACCGCGTCGTCTTCAATCGTGCCGTAAACGTTGTCACGAACCAGAACGCCATTCTCGATCTCGCGTGCGCCAGAGCCATCGTCCTCACCGGCACGAAATGTGGCCACCTCGATGATCTCTGGCCCATAGACCACATGCGCCAATCGGAAACGACGCCCAATCAGCCGACAGTTGCGAAACAAGCTACGTACCTGATCCGGCGTGGCATCCGTCGCCACGTCAAAGTCCTTGGGCGCACCGCCGACCAAAAGGTCTCGCACGGCGCCTCCCACCAAATAGGCAGCGAAGCCCGCTTCATGCAGACGATAAAGGACGCGCAGCGCGTTGGGACTGATCTGCTTGCGCGAGATGCCGTGATCCTGCCTTGGAATCACACGAGGTTGTAACCGACTGGAATCCACTCAAATCCATCTGCTTGGGGCGAGAACTCGCCGACGGGCACTTGCAGCCTCACATCACGTCGTGCCCACGAGCGCGATTTGTCTACACTCAATTTTTTCTGCTGAGGCACTGCTATACTAACGGTCTCTGGTGTGACTGAACACCGCGCTCCCTTCGTCTAGCGGCCCAGGACGTCGCCCTCTCACGGCGAAAACACGAGTTCGAACCTCGTAGGGAGCGCCATTTTTTCCTGAATTCGTACCGTTAGTTCATCCATCATGGCCTTTGTCGTCACCGAAAACTGCATCCGCTGCAAGTACACCGACTGCGTTGAAGTCTGTCCGGTGGATTGCTTTCACGAAGGCCCCAACTTTCTGGTGATTGATCCGGACGAGTGCATCGACTGCACGCTCTGCGAGCCGGAATGCCCAGCGAAGGCCATTTTTCCGGTCGATGATGTCCCCGCAGGTCAGGAGCATTTCACCCCACTCAACGCAGAGTTGAGTCGGCAATGGCCAGTGATTACTGTCCGCAAAGAACCCCTCCCCGACGCGGCTGAGTGGGATGGTGTTACTGGAAAACTAGCGCATCTGCAACGCTGAAGGATGATACGCAGGCGCGAATCATCCTGTTCAGCATAGTGATTTGACTCTATCCGCCCAAACGCGTCTTCAGTTCACCGAGTACGCGAGCAGCCTCGCTACTGGTTACCGGGCGGGAGTTGCTGTCGGACGCAGAAACCCGACTGCCCGCGCTGTCTTCACTTATCCGCAGCAGGAACTGCTGTCCGCCAGCGACCACGGTATACGCACTGATCAACTCGGCGCGATCTTTGATTTCAACCCCATCAATGCGCTCAAGCGCAAGCCCCACTCTGCGCCATGTGCTCCCGACTTGGTCGGCAACCACGAAGTCACTCGAGCCCGACGCAGTTTGCGCCGTCGTCGCGCCGGCACTCGCGGGCAATTCGGGCACCCGCATCGCAGAGGTCGTATTCGGCGCATCGAGACCCGGTGGAATTTCCAGCGGGCGGTGCTCAGGGCTTTGCTCATAGCCAGACTTGCCACGAAACCACGAACATCCCGTACTCGCCACCACCAGCGCCGCAAGTAACGCGACAGCGAGCTGACGGCGACTTGTAGGCAAACGGATCATCATTTCTTAACTCCTAGGCCGGTAGGCCACCCTGTTCAGACAGACAAAGCTGCCAATTCAGCAGCCGCGGAAAACTCCAGCGCGACCAGCGCTGGCAACAATGCCTCTAGCGAGGATCGGTACTCCTCACTCATTCGTGTCAGCGGCAATCTTGGCGCCGCGCTACCCAATCCCTTGGTGGCCAACAACGCCTTCAATGGTATCGGGTTCGACTCAACAGACAGAAACGCCACCAACGGCATCAGACCGGCCATGCGAGAGGCTACCAGATCAGCGCGTCCAGCCAGCGCATGATCACAGAGCCTGCGAAACGACGCAGGAACGATATTGGAGGCCACCGAGATGACACCCTGCGCACCAGACAGCATCGCTCGAGCTGCGCTGCCATCGTCACCACTGAGCACCGAAAAACCATCCGAAGCAAACTCCAGGAGCGCTGCCATTCGGTCCGCCTCAGGACACGCTTCCTTGATGCCGATGATGGTCTCGAACGGCGCCAGTCGCGCCACGGTCGCGGGCGTCAGATCGCAACCCGTTCGCGTCGGAACGTTGTACAGAATGATGGGGAGACCTGCCTGATCGGCAAGTTGCGCGTAGTGCCCAAACAGACCTTCCTGCGTGGGTCGCACGTAGGGCGGTGTGACCACCAACGCCGCATGGGCCCCAAGACGCCGCGCCAATTGAGTCTGACGTAGTGTCTTCGCCGTGCTGTAGGTGCCGGTGCCAGCAATTACGTGCATCTCACCCGCATGGCGCAAGGCCAAGGTCAGCAGCTTCGTAAACTCGGATTCTTCCAGGGCCTGACCTTCACCTGTCGAGCCTGCCACCACAATCCCAGCGGAGCCGCCGATGCGCTGGGCCTCAACCATACGAACCCATGCATCCACGTCCAGATCTGAGCCGTCGTCGAAAGGGGTCGCCAATGCGGTGTAGCTGCCGATTAAACGCAATTCGCAATCCTCAGTGCCGCGTGGCGGGTTCAGACCGAAGCCTGTGGAGTAAACGAACAGGCGCAAGATTCTTGTCGCCAATTCCAGAGGCCGAATGGTAGAACCGCGCCAACGCCGCAGCAAGGTCGGCGACCCTGTGAGACTGAATCGCAAGCCTACGGAGACAGGATCAAATCAGCGGATTGCGGCCGATAAACGGTTGGCGGCCGCGCCGGGGCCGCGAGTTTGCCTGCCTGCTACCACCATGACAACTCAACTCAGTTCCAGGATGCCCTTGCAACCTGATCTTGTATCCGATCGCGAGCAACCCCCTTCGCTCAACGCTCCGCAGCAGTTACAGTGATCACCTGTCCATCACCGATGAGAACCACGCTTGAGCGATCTGCCGCAACGGCCACAAGCCAACGAGAACCATCTCCTCATCAATGCATTTTCGGTGCATCCAGAGTCCCCCCTGCTGGCGGTCTCACGTCGAATTTCAGACAGCGGCTGCAATCTTGTTGATGCCAGACTCTCCACTGTTGGACGCGATGTTGCCGTGCTTGCGCTGGCGGTTGGCTCATGGGATGCGATCGCAAAGCTCGAATCTGCACTGGGTCGTCTGGAGCGCGATGAAGGCATGCGACTCGTGTGGTACCGCACGAGTCCGAAGCCGCTGCAGAGCAATCTGCTTCCCTACATTGTCGAAGTGGTCGCAGCAGACAAGACTGGCATTCTTTATCAACTCGCGGACTTTTTTGATCGGCAAGGCATCACCATCGAGACGCTACACAGTACCCGGTACCGCGCCATGCAAACCGGTGCAGATATGTTCTCGGCGCAATTGACGGTGGGTATCCCGTCCAACATGCATATCGCGGCACTGCGCGACGACTTTCTGGAATTTTGCGACCACCTGAATCTCGACGCCATCCTAGACCCGATGAAGTTTTGACATGACGAAGTCCATTGCCCTGCCCGCAGGTAAGGTTGCGCTAGATGATGGAACCTACACCGACGTTTCGGTTCGCCAAGGTCGCTGGCTGGTGCTGTATGCGTACCCGAAAGACAGTACGCCCGGTTGCACACAGGAAGCCAACGATTTTCGAGATGTCCACGACAAGTTCCTGGCACTCGACACGGATGTCTTTGGCTTGTCACGTGACTCAGTTGCATCGCACGCGCGGTTTCGTAGCAAACAGGCGCTACCCTTTCCATTGATCAGCGATCCCGAAGAGGTTCTTTGCCAACATTTGGATCTGATCCAGGAAAAAGTGCTTTACGGAAAACGCTACCTGGGCTTGGTTCGCAGTACGTTTCTGTTTGATCCCACTGGTATCTGCCGTGCTGTTTGGAGCCCAGTCAAAGTAAAAGGTCACGCGCAACACGTGTTGGAAAAACTTCAGCAGCTTCGCCATTCAAACGCCTGACCTCCTACGGAGTGGAGCCTTTCGATGATGACTCACGGCAAGCGGATCTACGTGCTCGACACCAACGTGCTGATGCATGACCCGACGGCATTGTTCAAATTCGAAGAGCACGACATCTATCTTCCAATGACCGTGCTGGAAGAACTCGACTCTGGGAAGAAGGGTACGACCGAAGTTGCCCGCAATGCGCGCCAGGTGAGTCGATTCATCAACGAACTGATTGAAGCTAACGGCGCAGGCGATATCCATCAAGGACTCCGTCTGTTGCGCCCACAATCGTTGAACCTGCGCGCGAACGGCGATATCGGCCGGCTGTTCTTTCAGACGGATGGCGAAAGTGTGCCGCGGAACAAGCGTGATTCTGGCGGGGACAATCAGATCCTGTTGTCGATCATCGGGCTGCGCAAGCAGCGCCCGAGCGCGGAAATCGTGCTGGTGTCCAAAGACATCAACATGCGCATCAAGGCAACCATCGCGGGGATTCCTGCCGAAGACTACGAGAATGATCGGGCGCTTGATGATTTCAATTTGCTCTACAGTGGGGCGCGAGAGCTTCCTGTGGATTTTTGGGATCGACACGAAGGCGATCTTCGGTCGTGGATCGAACGCGGCCAAACCCGCTATGAAATTCGCCCAATGCCGGATGAAGCTTGGCGTCCCAACGAGTTTCTGTATCTTCCGGGCGATGATCAGGTCGAGCTTCGCGTGATTGATTGCAACGCCGAGCGTTGCGTGCTGCAAATGGTGAACAACTACCGCAGCACAAGCCATCAGGTTTGGGGCGTCGCCGCACGAAACCGCGAGCAGAACTTTGCGCTCAACGCTTTGATGGATCCCGACGTCGACTTTGTCACACTGCTTGGAACGGCAGGCACCGGGAAAACCCTGCTGGCACTTGCCGCTGGCTTGACCCAAACACTGGACCAGCAGCGCTATCGGGAAATCATCATGACGCGCGCCACGGTTTCCGTCGGCGAAGACATCGGGTTCCTGCCCGGCACTGAAGAAGAAAAGATGACGCCGTGGATGGGCGCATTGACAGACAATCTAGAAGTGTTGACCTCACCGCAGGAGGGCGGCGCATGGGGGCGCGCTGCAACCAATGAACTTCTGGCGTCACGCATCAAGATTCGTTCGATGAACTTCATGCGCGGGCGGACCTTCCTCAGTCGCTATGTCATTATCGACGAAGCACAGAACCTGACACCAAAGCAGATGAAAACGCTGCTTACGCGTGCTGGTCCGGGTACAAAGATGATTTGCCTTGGCAATGTCGAGCAAATCGATACGCCGTACCTGACCGAGACCACTTCGGGCCTGACCTACGCTGTTGATCGTTTTCAGCATTGGGCACACAGCGCGCATATCACCTTGCGGCGTGGCGAGCGTTCCCGTTTGGCTGACTTCGCATCCGAGATGCTGTAGGCGCGGCTTGGCTTATTGCCGGTGCAACAATGCCGATAAACCAAGCCGAAAAGTCGACCAAGCAATGGCGTGGCTGACTTGAATCTGTCTCGATAACGCGTTAGTTCCCTAAGCCCATCCCCCCCCCGCAATCACACCTTCATGATCGCGGGGCCGTTGGGCTTCAATCGCCGCCCAACGTCGGGTCGCTATAGGACAAGATTGCTGCCTGAGTGCGTCGGAAACTCCCACCGGCTGCATTGTCAAAGCTGGCGTCAACAGTGACTCGACTGCCCGCGATACCCGCTCCGCCGCTCACCAGATTCAACGTCAGGCTGCCAACCCGGAACGACGTCTGTTCCGCAGGCATGGGGCAGCTACGGCAGTAGCCATTGACTTGCATGACATCGATCGAAGTGCCGTTGGTGAAATTCACTGCTTGCGAAATACCCCAGCGCGGCAGTCCTTGTTGGTCTGGATAGAACAGAATCGTAAACAACCCGTCGCCACCGATTCCGTCAAAACTCTGCATGGCGATGCCCCAACCTGCCTCACCTGGATCGGCCCAGATACTGCTGACGTCCGTCTGTACCTGCGTCGGAATCACGACAGGCTGCATGCACCACTGACCGGATTCTCCGCCGATCACATAACTCATGACGGCAAGCGGTCCATCAAGACGACGCGCTGCGTTACCGTCCGCGCACGCCGGATGAAACTGAGCATCGTTGAAATCGATGCGAATTTGACCGTTATAGGAAGGGCTGGCGTCTTCGACAGATCGCCCATCGGCGGTAAACAACATGCGCAACAAGCTGTCGCCATTGACAGACCGCTTGGGAACAAAGACGCCATCAATGACGGGGCCGCTTGCGACATACCACTCTGGCTTACCCTGCGCATCATAACTATAGAAACCCAGGAAATACTCACTGTCGACGCCAACCAAGGCAGGCGAAATCCTCCTGAAATCAATACCATGCCCACTCCTAGTTGGATCAAAATACTGGAAGCTGGGTGCCTCGCTGAATGACCGTGTTCTCGCCCCGTCGGTTCGCCAGCCAACATCTTTCAGCACGCCTTTGCCAACGCCCAAATCACGCGGACCGCTGGAAATAATCCCGGGCAGCATCATTTGTGGCTGTAGCGTGTAGCGACTGTTCGCAACGTGAGAATAAGACGAGCCGCCTTCGATGGGACTAGGCGCATAGAGCCAAAGAAAATTATCCGGCGCAGGCGCGCTACCAAAGTTGCTGGCCAAAGCAGCTTCCGCAATCGCATTTTCACCGGCAAAGCGCAGGTGAACCAGAGAGGTCAGTGCGCTGACACGTTGTTCATCCGTGATCGCCAGAAAGGACAATCCGCTGCTTCCCACGTCGGCTGGCGTCCAACGCGTCTGCGCACCATAGGCATCATCGTAGAGCGGCGCGTTGTTCAACAGACGAATCTTCGACCCCAACGGTTGATCAGCACGAAAACCCGTATTGATGAGACCGACGAAACCCAGACCATGGGCGATTTCATGCATCGTTACAGTGACAAAACTGGGGTCATTGAGTGCACCAGTCTGAGTGAAGCCATAGTCGAATCCACGTGCCCCCAAACCATTCGGTCCATCGACGGTTGTATTGAACGTCGCGTCAACCTCATAGGCGGTTGCACAACTCATTCCTCCGATGATCCTGCACTGGGTGGTTCCCACTTGTTGTGCGGCTGCGGCCGCGGCGAACCACGTGTAGCCCCGCTCGAGACCCGGCAGATGCGCCCACGTTCCAAGGTCATCGACAAAAAAATAGTTGGGGCCTGCTTGCGCCAACGTGAGGCTATTCCCCTCACCCAGGTTCTTCCAACAGCCACGCACACGCACAGGAACTCGCGGCTTGAGTTGATCGGTCAGCAAGCGCGCCGCTTCTTGCGCGGCAAGTCGTCGCTGCGCGCCAAGTGTTGATCCGCTATTCCCACGGACGGGTGTGGCCGCCGTGGCATCATTCCAGCCACTGATATCGCAGGGATCACTGCTATCACCCGCATCATCGAAAACCATCGAGATCGCGGCTACCGGCAACTGAGTGTCGAAACTGACGCTGAGTTGGGCGTTGACGATGCTGGCATGATAGTTGATGAGCGCGATGTGCCAGCGCCCGGGCGTCAGCGCAACCGGGTTGCGGTCTGTGATCACCACATATTCCTCTCCTGCCGCCGACGCCGAACGATATTGGGCTTGGTCGAACAAGAAAACATCATCTACGCCGCCCTCTGATCGCAACTCGAAGGGGCGCGAGTAACGTATCAGAAGGTCTACATCATGACTGGGATTCGCCGCAGTCAGGGCGACGCGTATTGAGCGCGTGCCACCCGGAACATCAACCGCAAAGCTCGTCGTTGCCGATGAAGCAGCCATATCGAAGGTCTGAGGCACACCGGGCGCGACGAGCACCGGCGTCGATTGAGCCATTGCCAGAGTGGACCCAGCGCACAGCACAAACCATAACACGCAGGTACGCATGATCATTGGAAATCCCCCTCGCTACGCACATCTGTCGACTTCTTCGTCAAGTGCGGCGCGAAATCGACGGTTTCCGGCGCATCGCACTGCACCGCAATTCGCCCATCATTCAAGACAGACGCGCTTAGCTGCATTTCCACCGGGCGCCGGTCCGGCAACCGAGTCTGCGGCTTGCCTGCTGCCTTGCCACCACGCAATTGAAGCGGGTGCCACTCGATCGTTGGCGCAGCCCAACTTGGAAGCGCAAGTAGCGTCATCAATATAAAAATGAAAGCTCGTAGCGACAGGCGCATGGTTTCCTCGACGCGATGGCAGAATCTGCGGATCATATCAGTGCCCAATTCTCTGCTGTGTCGGCCGTTTGCGCGGAAACGCAAATCACCCCGCGGCGGAGACCTGCTGAGAACCGGTCAGTGATGCTTGGCGACTGCATGATTCAGCACAACGAGGTCACCCAGCCCTGGTCGATAGGCACTCTGCAACGCGCGGTGCAGGAACGCGATGCCTTCAGTAACGGCATCCAGCAGGGTGAGGTTTTTCGCCAATCCCGCAGCGATTGCGGACGACAAACTGCAGCCCGTGCCGTGCGGCGATAGCGACAATCTGCCATGACGAAACTCGTGGACGACACCATCAACAAACAATCGGTCCACAACCTCTTGGCCTTCATCGAAGTGCCCGCCTTTCATGAGGACCGCCTGCACGCCACGCTCAAGCAAAACACTGGCGGCACGCATTAGATCGTTGCGCCCATCGATCCTGAAGCCAGCTAGCACTTCTGCCTCAGGCAAATTGGGAGTGAGCAAGGTCGCCCTGGGTACCAATCTGCTCTGCAAGTGAGAGATCGCAGTGTCCTCCAGCAAAGAGGCTCCGCTACTGGCAATCATCACCGGATCGAGCACCACGGGTCTTGTGAAGTCTCGGAGTGCATAGTCGACAGACCGGATTCGTTCGGCGTCGGCGAGCATGCCAATCTTGATCGCGCGCACGTCGAAGTCTTCCAGCAGACAGTAAATTTGTTGCGTCAAAAACTCGCACGGCGGAACCCAGACTGAGGTCACACCGCGCGTATTTTGTGCCGTGAGCGCCGCGATTGCGGTCAAACCGTGCACGCCCATTGCCATGAATGACTTCAAATCAGCCTGAATCCCTGCACCACCTCCGGAGTCAGACCCGGCAATGCTCAAGACCGACACACAACGTTGATTCGCCTCCATAAGCCGCTCCTTGCCAGACCCACCGAACAGACCCAATTGTCGCGCATTGGACAAGGTGGCCTTGGGAATCACCCTGTGTTGCTTTTTAGCGACAGCCATGGGTCATTTGGGTAACGCCTGCTGATACCGCACCGCGCTTGTGATCTACACGGACAAACTTGCGCCACCAAGCAAACGCATCGCGCAACCGCAACCGACAGCCACCTGCAATCGAACCTTCGCAACATCTCTTGTGCTGCGGCCGTGCGCGCACTTCTGGTCGGCGTTTCACGTAGCTCGTGACGGCCTAGTCCAAGCGACTTCTGTTCGGGGCCATCACTCGCGTCGCGTCCATCGCGTCGCATATTCACCACAACCCTTGACTTGCGTGTTGCTTTTTGGCCAAATGCCTATGCATATTGATATCTGCTGAAAGCGCTGCTGCTGTTGGGCTCGCTGAGCGATGAGGCTGCAAGACCCTAGTTTTTCAGGAACCCACATTGAATATCCCGCGTCCACCTGCTCAAACGACCTTGCTGGCTTTCGCCGTCGCGGCCGCTTTTGCCTGTAGCTCGGATACATCCGCAGCAACAATGGACTGGAAAGCCTACATGAAGGCGAGTCTCACGCCTGATTTTCACTGGGCCGTTGTCGGCGCAGCGTCATCTGAGCGGGGACGTACCCCATCGAGCAAAATTTTGGATCTTCATGCTGCGGGACTGAGACTCGCGCTAAGCGTTGAGACTCTGCAGTTTGAAGCTGGCGGCATCGCTGCCGCGCTACCCGGAGCCTACGGGGCCGGATCGCGCACAGTTTTCTCGCCCCAGGCGTGGACGCCTGCCTCGCGTCACTTGCTGTCCTCGCGTTTTGAATCCGACCGGTTTACCCCAACGTTGAACACCGTTATCGGTGCATCCGTAGATGCACATTTGGGCGTTGTCATTGCGTCGCAGCGTTTTGCGACGGCAGGGTTTGGGCAATCATCCGTCGACGCTCAAAGCGGAGCACTGGTGCCTGGCGCCCGGTCCGAATGGTCTTCAGGTCAGGGCATGCACGTTGGGTTTGCCGGTCCGGCGCTGCCCGATCTTCGCTGGCAAGTGGCCGCGCAAACTCAAATTGATATGGATGCGTTCAAGTCTTACCGAGGCGTCTACTCGGAACCCGGTGACTTTGATGTTCCAGGGCGTGTCAGCGCCCAGTTGGCATGGTTGCCTAGCGATGTGGTATCGGTTTCTGCCAGTGTTGATCGTGTCTTCTACAGTGATGTCGAGGCTTTCACGTCAGGTGCGTTACCGGCTCGCTTTCTTGCCTTGCTTGGGGACAGCTCGTCGCCAAGTTTTGCTTGGCAAGATTTAACGGTCTTTGCGATGGAAGGCACCGTTCGTGATCGCTTCGACGGTCAATGGTCCTTGCGTTACACAACCCGTCAGCAACCGTCCCCCACCTCGCAATTGCTGGATATGGCGCTTGCTGAGGATTACACCGATCTCAACCTGTCAGCTGCCTACCGGCGCTCCTTTGCCAATTTCGGTCAGTTGGCGCTGGGTGCCAGCTACGCGCCGTCGCAGTACTTCCTCGGGGTGTCGCCCTATGGCCGAAGTTATCAGCCAGGTCGCCAGCTAGAAGTTGAACTCAACTGGACGGTCGCTTTCTAATTTTTGGGCCTCGCTGAAGAGGCCTGTTCCGAGAGAATCAAGTCAGGGCTTGATTTTGCAGGGCTTCCCACAGGAAGCCCTGTTTTTATTTGCGTCTCTGCAAAAGATGCTGACGCGCATCGCACTGTCTCCCGTGTGCCGCTACGCCACCGCCCGGTGCGCAAACAAGTCCACGCGCTAGCGCGAGATTGCGAGTCAGGCGTTTCTTGGCCTCCACAAGACGAGTCCATCGCTTGGAAGGTCGATTCGCCGAACCAAATGCTTGTTGCTTAAGATCCGCATGTGTCTAAACAGCCTGTTACAACAACATCACTGCGACTCCTGAAAGTGTCAGAGCGATGCCAAAAACTGCTCGCCGACTAACCGATTCCTTCAGCCACAGCCATGCAAGCAAGACGATGAATGCCGATGCGGATTCATTCAACACTGCGGAAACAGAGGCTGGCGCGTACTTGTAGCCACCCAACCACATCAGCGTTGACAGGTATTGCCCGACAAATGCTGCTGGCAGCAACAAGCGCCAGGGTAGAACGGGCAGTCCGCGAATCAACGATCCAAGTTCACCACGCCAGATGAGTACAGCTCCCAGAACCACCAGGGCGGCACTCATACGAATCAACGTGATCCACAGCAACGGACTGTCTTCCAGAACGCGTTTCACGATCACGATCGCCACGGCCATCACAGCAATCGAAAGTGCCCCCAGCAGCATGCCCCTGCGCTGTCCCGGCACGGCCACCTTCGACGGCGCGCGGTAACCAACCAGTAGTACGCCGGACATGACCAACGCGAATCCAACGACCTGTTGCAGTCCAAAGCGCTCCCCGAGGAACACGAACGATAGTGCTATCACGAACGGGCTGTAGAGGT
Organism: Lysobacterales bacterium; assembly: GCA_016718605.1. Taxonomy (GTDB): domain Bacteria; phylum Pseudomonadota; class Gammaproteobacteria; order Xanthomonadales; family Xanthomonadaceae; genus Aquimonas. The sequence goes on from JADKCY010000003.1 coordinate 245,346, forward strand.
TTCCGACGACTCCCATCGCGCCCGCACCAATCGTGTTCAATGCCCGCAGATACAACACGTCTGCCAGCGCCATTCCAAGCACGCCACTAAGCGCAGTCAAGCCCCAATGCGCGGGAGATAGCGTTGGCCATGCAGGACCGTGAACCACCAGGACACTCAGCACGAGCATCGCCCAGACCAGACTGTTCTTGACGAAGGTCAGCGCAAGAGGCGGCACGTGCTCGCCCAAACGTCGATAAAGAATGACGCCCACCGCCCACGCCAACGCACACGCTACCGAGAGCGCTTCACCCAAGCCCACCGGCATCGTCGATATCCAGCCTTTTTGCAAGACAACAGAGGCGCAGTATCTTCCCCCGCAATGGCTTTCGCACCACATCCATCCCAAATTGGGAAACACAGCCGCGAAACGTCAAGCGTTTCCGCAAAGTGCATGGCTGTGGGCGGTGCGCTAAGCCGTTGCGCGGCGCTAGACTGACGTGCCCCGGCGAGGAATTTGGCGATGAAGTCGAAGTCGTTCTTGATACTGATAGTGGCCCTTTTTGCTGCACCGGCGCATCTTGCGTTTGCGCGCTCAGACGCCACCCTGCCAACGGTCTCCAGCGGCCGCATCGAGCGTTTGCAAGGCCTGGAGTTCAAGAGCGTTGACACTCGAACGGTCGACATATGGTTACCTGCTGACTATCCCAATGCTGCACCGTACGAAACGCTTTACATGCACGACGGGCAGATGCTTTTCGATGCAGGGAACACATGGAATCAACAGGAGTGGCGGGTCGATGAAGTCGCAACCGACTTGATGAAACATGGCGTCGTTCGTCCATTCATTGTGGTTGCGATAGCAAACGGCGGCACGTCGCGATACGCCGAGTTCTTTCCACAGCGCGCGCTCAACTATCTCACCCCACCACAGCGCGATGAACTGCTCGCGCTGCAGCGCGAATCCGATGAAGCTCTGTTCGCCATACCGCCCGCTGCTGATGCCTACGCACGTTTTTTGGTGGAAGAACTGCGTCCTGTGATCGAGCGCGAGTATGCAGTCGCGAAGGGTGGAGCGCATGCCTATCTGATGGGATCCAGCATGGGCGGTCTGATTTCCGTTTACGCGCTGTCGAAATACCCCGATGCCTTCGCTGGCGCTGCGTGCCTGTCGACACATTGGCCGGGACTGTTCCGCCTCGAAGACAATCCGTTGCCTGAGGCATTGTTTGCGTGGCTGGATGCAGACTTACCCCACGCCGGAAAACACCGCCTGTATTTCGACCATGGCGATGCCACGCTTGATGCGCTTTACCCCGTCCTGCAGCCAAAGGTGGACGCCATCCTTACGAAGCATGGCTACACACAGGTCGATTGGCAGTCGCGGTACTTTCCGGGTGCGGAACACAGCGAGCAAGCCTGGGCAAATCGCTTGGATCAGCCGCTGCGATTCCTGTTCGGAAAATCACCCCAAGACGGTAACTGAACGGCCATGTTCAATAGCAAGGCCAAGCTGAGCCTGCACCCGCTGTTCGGTCCGCATCAAGTGGTGGTGTTGGATGACGCATTGGCTGAGCCAGAGCGCTGGGTAGAGCGCGCCAGCCAACAGGCACATGCCTTCGCCGCGGCGCCGCACAACGCCTATCCCGGTATCGAATTGCGCATGCCTGCACGGATTGCCGAGCGTTTGAATACGCTCTATGAAACAGCGATTGCGCCTTACCTCGCCGGTGATCGGGTGCTGCAAAGTCATGCCCGTCTGGCTCTGGTGACAAAACGATCGAGCGAACTCAGCCCACCGCAGTGGATATGCCATCGTGATCGCCTGTTTGTGCCCGCTGAACACTGCGTCGCCGCGAGCGTCACGTACTTGTTCCACAACACAGCGCTCGGTGGAACGAGTTTTTTCAAACCAAACGTCGATGCGCAGACCGTCAATCAACTAGTTCACGACAGCGGTGCGTTGGGGGCCATAGAATTTGCCGCGCGCTATGGTTTTGAGCCCGGCTACATGAACCTTAGTAGCGCGTGGTTCACCCATGTGTGCACGATTCCACCGCGCTTCAATCGGATGATCTTCTACGACGGCGCCATTTTTCATAGCAGCCACATTCTCAATGACGACCTTCTGTCCACCGACCCGTCTCACGGTCGCCTGACCTTGAACGGATTCTTCACCTGCACACGGAGGAGCGGGCAGCCACCATCGGAAGCGACTCATTGCCGCCACCCATGACGTCCGTATCAAGCATGCAGGTTTGCAGCCAGTCTCGCCAACTCCGCTGAGGATCGCCGCAGACTTTCTGCCCAAGACCATCCCACAATGGACGTCCCTGTCAGTGCATCAAGAAACACTTCTTCCTGACCCTCGTCCAGCAAGTGTCGATAGTCGATCAGGATTTCATCGCCAGCCAATATCGCACGCGCTGCAAAAACAAAGCCGAGATGCCATAGGCCATTGGCGTCAAAGCCATGATTCAGATAGCACTCATCTGGCCATTCCGGTGTCACCGTGAATCGGTCTTCAAACCAACGCACACAGGCTGAGAGCGCGGCGTCCGCATTGGGCATGGCGTGAACGTCCGCGATGCTGTGTACGCAGGGAATCGCGTCCGGCGCCACAATGACCCGGCCAGCCGCAATATTCTCAGCAGCAAACACCCCTCGCCCCGCTCCCGGAATCAACGAAGGCCCAACTCGGTATTGCGGCAAGATCATGACCGCCTCACTTCGAAACCCACATCATCGCAGAATAGAAACCGCAGTCACCCGAATCACCACCTTGCCGCCCACAGGAATTTGCCATGTTGACTCTCTACTTCTCACCCGGTGCCGCCAGTCTCTGCGTACATCATCTGCTGATCGAGTTGGGAGTTGAGCACCAACTTCAGCGCGTGGACACCAGCAAAGGCGAGCAAAAAACCGAGGCCTACCTGAAGCTCAATCCTGGCGGAGTGGTGCCAACGCTAGTAGTCGACGACATGCCGATGGTCGAATCCGCAGCCATGCTGATGTGGCTGTCCAGCAACGATCCGCAACGGCGATTTTCGCCCGAGCCTGGCAGCCCGGAGGAGCGCCTCTATCTGAGTTGGTTCCTGCTGCTCGCCAATGGCTTGCAGCCCGCGTTCCGGCAATGGTTCTATCCGCAGGAAGCGGCGGGTGAAGCGGCGACTGATGGCGCGAAAGCCTGCGCCCGGGAACGCATTGAGAACCTGTTCGCCCGCATCGACTCGCAGTTGGCGAGTACCGATGGCTATCTGTGCGGCGAACAACCTCATGCGGTGGATTTCTTTCTGTTCATGCTGATGCGCTGGTCTCGCAATATGCCGCGTCCGGCGACCACCTGGCCGGCCTGCGCTGCCTTTGTCGCCCGCATGAAGGCACGACCGAGCTTTGCGGAACTGTACGCCCGTGAAGGATTGACCGAATGGTCCTGAGTCGCTGAACAACGCGAATCCCGGCCTCAGCAGCGCAGGCCGGGATTCGAACACGAGATCGCTGTTGGATCCGATTACTTGGCACCACCCAGCACAATCAACTCGCGATTCTTGTCAACCGTCGCCAATCCGATGCCACGCACGTCGACCAACTGGTCGATTGACTTGAACGGGCCGTGCTCGGTGCGATAGGCGACGATCGCTTCTGCCTTGGCGGGTCCGACGCCATTCAAAGCAGCTGCAATAGTGGCGGCGTCGGCGGTATTGATGTCGACCTTGCCAGCGGATGCGAATGCGGCACCGACAAAAGCCAGCGACAGGACGAAGGACTTCAGGATCATGGCGAAACGGTTCATGGTGACTCTCCTCTCAGTGTGTTTTGGGTGGGCTGACCGTTGCTCGGCCAGTGAGGACAGTCTCCGGATTCACCCACGCCTTCACGATCAGCGGAAATCCCGAGTCGCGGTGCGAACTTTGCGCAGCACAGGGTCGGTTTTTTCTGACCCGCCTCCTGCGATTCCGACAGCCAAGCGATAAACTTGGCCCACGCCCCTTAGTCTTGGAACGCCCATGGATTCGCAAAAGTGCTCGCAATTTGTGTCGCAGCTTTGGGACGACGAGATCGTGCCCCAGTTGGTCGACTACATACGCATCCCCAACAAATCACCGATGTTCGATGCCGACTGGGTCGCTCACGGCTACATGGACGACGCGGTAACGTTGATGGAAAGCTGGGCTCGCAAGCAGCCGGTCAAGGGCATGCAGCTTGAGGTCGTTCGGCTGGCTGGCCGCACACCACTCATCTTCATTGAGATTGCCGGCTCAGACACCAACAACACGGATGCCGTGTTGCTCTACGGTCATCTCGACAAGCAACCCGAAATGACCGGCTGGGCTGATGATCTTGGCCCCTGGAAGCCGGTCATCAAAGGCGACAAGCTCTATGGTCGCGGCGGTGCTGATGACGGCTACGCGCTGTTCGGCTCGCTGGCGGCGATTCGTGCCCTGCAGGAGCAGGGCCTGCCACATTGTCGCTGTGTGGTGTTGATTGAAGCCTGCGAGGAGTCGGGTAGTTACGATCTGCCGCACTACGTCGATCATCTGGCTGAACGCATCGGCAAGCCCTCCTTGGTGGTCTGCCTCGACTCGGGTTGTGGCAACTATGAGCAACTCTGGTGTACGACCTCGCTACGGGGCTTGGCAGGCGGCAACCTGGTCGTGAAGGTGCTATCCGAAGGCGTGCACTCGGGCGATGCCTCCGGCGTGGTGCCATCGAGCTTCCGCGTGCTCCGGCAACTGTTGTCGCGCCTTGAGGACGAAACCACGGGCCGCGTTCGCGTCGAAGAACTGTTCGTCGACATTCCCGCCGAGCGTATTGAACAGGCCAAGCGCGCCGCAACCGTCCTAGGCGACGCGATCTGGAACAAATTCCCCTTCTTGCCCGACATGCAACCCATGGCGAGCGAGCTGCACGAACTCGTGTTGAATCGCACCTGGCGTCCGGCCCTGTCGATCACCGGCGTGGATGGCATCCCACCACTCTCGAATGCAGGGAACGTGCTGCGGCCACACACTGCGGTCAAGCTGTCGTTGCGCCTGCCGCCGACCTTGGAAGGCGACAAGGCGGGTCAAGTGTTGCGTAAGCTGCTGCTCGACAACCCGCCCTATGGTGCGAAAGTCGAGTTCGAACTGGAAAAAAGCTCGACCGGCTGGAATGCGCCCGCGATGTCGCACTGGCTTTCGCATGCGATCGATCACGCGTCGCAGGACGCCTTCGGTCAATCGGCGGTGTACATGGGCGAAGGTGGCACGATTCCGTTCATGGGCATGCTGGGCGACAAGTTCCCCGGCGCGCAGTTCATGATTACCGGCGTGCTCGGCCCACACAGTAATGCCCATGGCCCGAACGAATTCCTGCACATCCCAACGGGCAAGCGCGTGACGCAGGCCGTTGCTCGCGTCATCGCCGAGCATTTCCAGGCAAGCCAACGCGGCGAGACGACACAAGTCGCCGTCAGCGCGGGTGGGCATGGCTTTGGCGATCATGGTTGCTGCTGAGGAGAACGCCGTGCGCACGTCGCTGATCATGAGCACATTGTTGTCACTGAGCCTGCTGGCTTGTTCGGGAGCCAATGAATCCATGCGCACCGAGGCAAAGCAAAGCCCGCAAGCCGCCGCGCAAGGCGACTGGCAACTGTCGGCATCCGATCTACTGGATGCCGACAGCATTGCACTCGCCCCACCCACACTGCACATCGAGGAAACGCGCATCAGCGGCTTCGACGGCTGCAATCGCTATATGGGCCAGTTGCAGTGGCAGTCCGATGCAAGGATTGCCATCACTGGCATTGCCGCCAGCAAGATGGGCTGCGAATCCGCACGCATGGCCATCGAAATCGCCTACCTCGACGCACTTCATCGGGTGACGTCGCTTCAGGTCGGCGTTGAACATCTGGAACTGATCACGGATGCTGGCGAGCGCTGGCAATTCGAGCGTGCCAGGCCTTCGCAATCGGAATAACCACTCCCCATGTCCGCCCGTATCCAGCAACGTCGCTCACGCATCCATGGCAATGGCGTGTTCGCCATCGCTCCCATTCAAGCCGGTGAAAACGTCATCGAATACAAGGGCCTTCTGCGCACCCACGAAGAGGCCGATGCGCTTTACGGTGACAGCATCGACAGTGGTCACACCTTCCTGTTCACGCTCAACGAGCACTTCCTGATTGATGCCAATGTGCGAGGCAATGTCGCGCGCTGGCTGAATCACAGTTGCGAACCGAACTGCCAGGCCTTCTTGATCGAATCTGGCAAAGGAAACCCGCGTAGGGATCGTGTCGTCATCGAAGCGCTGCGGGATATCGCGCCGGGTGAAGAACTGACCTACAACTACGGGATCCGACTTTCGGTGCCACATACCCCAAAGTTGAAAAAGCTCTGGGCCTGCCTGTGTGGTGCAAACGCGTGTTCGGGGACCTTGCTGCAACCCAAGCGCTGATCAACGCGCCACGCCACGGCGATCGCCCCCAATCGCCTTTTCGACGATGCGCGGATGCGGCAGGTAAGATGACCTTCCCCCCGCGTCTGCCGTCTGTCCATGTCGACCTCCGCCAACTATCGCCCGCAGCACAAGATTCGGATCATCACCGCAACATCGCTGTTCGATGGTCACGATGCCTCAATCAACATCATGCGGCGCATCCTGCAGTCCATGGGCGCGGAGGTCATCCATCTCGGCCACAACCGTTCGGTGGACGAGATCGTCAACGCCGCGCTGCAGGAAGACGCACACGCCATTGCGGTGACGTCGTATCAAGGCGGCCACAACGAGTTTTTCCGCTACATGATCGATCAGTTGCGCGCACGAGGCGGCGCGCATATCCGCGTCTTCGGCGGTGGCGGTGGGGTGATCGTCCCGGCCGAAATTCGCGATCTGATGGGCTATGGGGTGACTCGCCTGTATTCACCCGCCGACGGCGCGGCGCTGGGACTACAGGGCATGATCGCCGACCTGCTGCTGTCCTCAGATTTCGACATCTGTACGCATGCCCCCGCTGCCGACCAATTGCTGGCGAAACTGCAGGCCGGTGATCGACGCGCTCTGGCGGGAGCGATTTCGGGCATCGAGAATTCGCACTACGACAGTGAAACGCTCGGCGCATTGCGTGAGGCGGCGCGGCAACGCGGAACACCGCGTCTTGGCATCACCGGCACGGGCGGTGCCGGCAAGTCCTCGCTGACCGACGAGTTGATCCTGCGTTTGCGACAGGATCAAAACGACCAACTCAACATCGCGGTCATCTCCATCGATCCCACGCGCCGCCGCACAGGCGGTGCCTTGCTGGGTGATCGCATCCGGATGAATGCCATCGAAAGCCCGCGCATTTTGATGCGCTCCTTGGCCACCCGCGAGGCCAGCAGTGAGGTGTCCGATTCGCTCAGTGATGTGATCGCCGCCTGCTCGGTCTGCGGATTTGACCTGATCATCGTCGAGACCTCTGGGATCGGCCAAGGCGATACAGCCATCGTACCGTTGGTGGATATCTCGCTGTACGTGATGACGCCCGAGTTTGGTGCGGCTTCGCAGCTGGAAAAGATCGACATGCTCGATTTTGCCGACATCGTTGCCATCAACAAGTTCGACCGCAAAGGCGCGGAGGATGCGCTTCGCGACGTGCGCAAGCAGGTCCAGCGCAACCGCGAGCGCTTTGCCGATCCCGTCGATACCATGCCCGTCTTCGGCACCATGGCGGCGCGCTTCAATGACGACGGCGTCACCGCGCTGTATCAAGCCCTGAGGCCGCTGCTATCGCAACACGGACTGCGCTTGCAAGCGGGTCAACTTGCGCCGGTTTCGGTCAAGGCTTCCAGTAACCGCCGTGCCGGTGTGCCACCGGAGCGCGTGCGCTATCTTTCCGAGATTGCAGACGCGGTTCGCAACTATCACGGGGCCACTGAGCGACAAGCGCTGCTCGCGCTGCAAGCGCAAGCTTTGCGACAAGCGCGTGCACTGCTGCCAGACCATCTTGGCACAGAGCAGGATTGGCAAGTCGCTGCGGAACGTGTTGCATCGGGCCTGGACGGCCATAGCCAGCGCCTGCTGCGCGAATGGCCCGCCTTGGCGGATCGCTATACCGGCGAAGCCTTCATCACGCACGTCCGGGATCGCGAACTGCGTACGCAACTCCGCCATGAGACGCTGTCCGGCAACCCGATTGCCAAGGTCGCCCTACCTCGCTTCCTTGGTGACGGCGACCTCCTCCGCTTTCTGCGCAGTGAACATCTACCCGGCTATTTTCCGTTTACCGCCGGGGTGTTCCCATTCAAACGCGAAGGCGAAGATCCGACGCGCATGTTCGCGGGCGAAGGTGATGCCTTCCGAACCAATCGTCGCTTCAAGCGTGTCTCCGAAGGCATGCCCGCGCATCGGCTATCAACCGCCTTCGACTCGGTGACGCTGTATGGCTGGAACCCGGATGAGCGACCCGACATCTACGGCAAGATCGGCAACGCGGGCGTCTCTATCTGCACATTGGACGATATGCGTGCGCTGTACGATGGATTCGATCTGTGCGCGCCCACCACCTCCGTATCGATGACCATCAACGGTCCCGCACCGATCATCTTGGCGATGTTCCTCAACACGGCCATCGACCAGCAGCGCGCCAAGTTTGTCAGCACGCATGGCCGCGAGCCGGAAACTGCCGAAGACGCGTCCATCAAATCTCGCACCCTGCAAACCGTGCGCGGCACCGTGCAGGCCGACATCCTCAAGGAAGACCAAGGCCAGAACACATGCATCTTCAGCACCGAATTTGCGCTCAAGATGATGGGCGACATTCAGGCCTACTTTGTCGAACACAAGGTGCAGAACTTCTACTCAGTTTCGATTTCCGGCTATCACATCGCCGAAGCCGGCGCGAACCCGATCAGCCAACTCGCGTTCACCTTGGCGAATGGTTTTACCTACGTCGAAAGCTACCTCGCTCGAGGCATGCGCATCGATGACTTCGCGCCAAATCTTAGTTTTTTCTTCAGCAATGGCATGGACCCGGAATACACCGTGATCGGCCGTGTGGCGAGGCGAATCTGGGCCATCGCCATGCGCGACAAGTACGGCGCCAACGAACGCAGCCAGAAGTTGAAGTACCACGTTCAGACCTCTGGGCGTTCATTGCATGCGCAGGAAATGGACTTCAACGACATCCGCACCACGCTGCAGGCACTGCTCGCCATCTACGACAACTGCAACAGCCTGCATACCAACGCCTATGACGAAGCGATTACCACGCCGACCGACGAATCGGTGCGGCGCGCGATGGCGATCCAGCTCATCATCAACCGTGAGTTCGGTTTGGCGAAGAACGAAAATCCTCTGCAAGGCAGCTTCATCATTGACGAACTCACCCAACTGGTGGAAGAAGCCGTGCTGCGCGAGTTCGATGCCATCACCTCTCGCGGTGGCGTTCTGGGCGCCATGGAAACCGGCTATCAACGCGGCAAGATCCAGGACGAGTCGCTGCTCTACGAACACCGCAAACACGACGGCAGTCTGCCCATCATCGGCGTCAATACGTTCCTGGGCCCTGACAGCCAGAACATCGATCGCCCCATCGAACTTGCTCGCTCAACGGAAGATGAAAAGCGCTCGCAACTTGAACGACTACGCGACTTCCAGCAGCGGCATGCCAACCACCGATCGGATCACCTGCATCAGGTACACGAAGCCGCACTGTCTGGCGAAAACGTCTTTGCCGCCCTGATGGATGCCGTCCGGTCCTGCTCACTTGGCGAAATCACCCACGTGCTGTTCGCTGCCGGTGGCCGGTATCGCCGCAACATGTGAGTGGGGTTTGCGGCGCGTAACAAAGAAGGGCGAACCTGGATGGGTTCGCCCTTCGTCCGTACTACTGCAACAACCCGTCACCACTATTCCCAGCAACGATCTGCCGCCGTGCCTGCAGAATGCGTGCGGACATTGGCTTGATTGATACCCAAGTCGCCGCATTTATCGTCGGTTTGACTGCCCTGAGCCGTCGCACTGAGCGTAAACGTCGTCCGCGTAATGGCCGCAGTGCCAAAGTCATAGCGATCAGCATCCTTTCCATCGACATCGCAAGCCGCGGCTGCGTCGAAGCCCGTGTAGGTGCCATTCGTCGTGTGGAATCGCTCCGCGCACTGTGTGAGCTCCAACAGATCGCTCTTGGCAAGACCGCGATTCGACTTGCGCACCTGCTCCTGATAGCTCGGGATGGCGATCGCCATGATGATTGCCACGATAGCCACAACGACCATCAATTCGATCAGAGTAAACCCACGCTGCGTTTTGCGATTGAACATGAACATCTCCCAAAAAACGCGGAAGGCAGTTAGCCCTCCGCGTCAGCACTACTGCATTTGACGCCACGACTGGCGACCACAGGACAGCGTGGCGAACCGACGGATACCTGTACTAAGAACGATACCAACATCATTCGTACAGCCATCAGATGCCGCTGGAACAAGCGAACATCCCGTCCCGGTTTCTGGATCACAAGGATTTCCGTCCTCATCGACATAATTAACCGGTTCGCCGTGAATACCCAAAATATTGTCAAGACCGTTACTGCCTCTCGTGTTGGTGATTGGTGGATTAATCGCCGGAGCACCAGTACCAGCTAACAAGGCACCAGCCTGTCCGGAAGCCCCAATATTGAGCGCCCGTGCGCCGGTGATGGCGTTTAGGACATACAACCAGTTCTCACCGCCCGGATCACATTCGTCACCCAGTGAGGTGAATGTCGTAAAGATCGCATTGCCTATCTCGACGCGCGGCGTGCCAATGAAACGCTCGCCCCTATTCGAAGCACCGACGGCGAGATTGAGATACCAGCCCTTCTGGCTACTCCAGTCGACCGGATCATCGGAAACCGAGCGCAACTCGTAGCCATCTTCGGTAGTTTGCCCGCCGATCGTTTGTGGCTGCAGGTCACCGCGATCGACCGTGCCGGATCCATCCGGATCGTCCCACACGCCATAGAAGGTCTGCACTTGCGGATTGGCCACAGGCGCGTTGTCACCCACTTCGAAGTACTTGCCAGTACCGAAGAACACCATTTGGCCACGCACATGATGCAATGCGATCTCAATGCCTCCAGTGATCATTTGGCGAACATTGTCGTCATCTTTCGCGGCAAACAATGGCAAGCCACTATTGGCCAGCGACAAAGAACCATCCGACGCAATAGCGAGCTTCCACAGCTTGCCCTGCAGATCGCCTGCATACGCGGTGTCAGGGTAGCCATCAAAGTCGGTATCTGCCGCCGCCACCGACATGACGCCGTTTGAGTCGGCGGCAGTTCCGCCAGAGCCCGTGGCAATCTCCGAAATAACGCTGCCATCCTCCAGATCAACGAGGAACACCTTGCCCTGATGATTGGCACTGTTGACGCCATTGCCGAACATGGCCGCCCACGTGCCGTCGGCCAGCAACAACACTTGCGGGGAAACCATCGCAAGGCCCATGTCCGCATGCTGGAACTCCCAAAGGAAGTCATTCTCATCGAAACCTGTCGCGGCATCGGTCACGTCAATTGCGGAAATCGAGTCACCACCCGCCCCAGTCGCGTACAGCAATACCGTCTTCCAGGAGCCACCGAGGCGCGCATCGGCAATGACCGGAGAGGAATCAACGAAGTAGCGATGCTGGTATGACTTCTTGGGAAGTTCCTTCAAATTCTCCAACACCGAATTGGGAATGACCGCAAACAGCTCGTCACCACCGGTTTCAGAGGCGCTGAACGCATGCAGCATGCCGTCGTTGGCACCCACAAAAATCACCGGGTTACGCGTTTCTTTGACATCGCGCAGGAATGCGCCGTAGGAGCCCGCTCCGGAGTTACCACCGCCCATGGACAAAGGCAAGGTCGTGTAGCCGAAGCTCGCTTTGGTCGTAATGCCCGGTTGGGAATTGAGAATGTCGCCAAGCTTGGAAGAGCGCGCTCGCAGTGGATCCGATGCCGTCGTCGCAAGCGACATGTCACCGCGCAACCAATCGATCACGTCCTCGACATCGACACTCCCGCCATAGGCCGCGTAGTCCGACGCACCGATGTCCAATAGCGACTCGGCAGACGTCGCACCACCCAAATCGCCCAGCTCGAATGGCACCAGTTCAAAATCGCCGGAATCCTCCAGCGTCGCATAGATGTTTCGGGCAGCAGGTGAAACAAGGGCCAGCTTGTCGGACGCATTCCAAACCAATGCGCCGATACCGCCGCTGGCCGTGGTACGGAAAGCCTTCAAAGCGCCTGTCCAATCGACTGGTTTGTACTCGGGGATGTAAACCATGAAGCCTGCATCACGGCGAGTACCCGACGCAGCAACACCACCTGTCGGCGATGCGTCCTGAATGATCTGGTCAAACGCCTCGTCCAACTGGGTGCGCAACCGGCTCGCGTTGGTCACCAGGAAATAGTTGTCCGGGTTCCCGTCAAGATCGTCATCCCACTCGCCGTTGTCGGGTACGCCATTCAAATTATCGTCGTTGAACCCGCCAAACTTGGCGGCATACCAGAGAGGATCACGAAGCTGGGTGACACCCGTTCCACCATCCGATGGGGTAAATGTCCGTGTCGCTTCAAGGGGAAGTCCCGCACAATCCGTCGGTGGTGATGCGACATTGCAATAACCCGGCGCACGACCTGGCGGCGTGTTGAACTTGTAGGAGGGACTCGCAGAGAGCTCGGTGTCCGAGTCACGTACTTCCAGATAGACGCCATCCTCCTCTGTGCCCGAAATGACGTACCCCAAGTGTTGGATCGCACTGCCTGAAGCGTACTCGGACTGCACTCGAACCGTTACGGTGCCGTCGGCATTTTCCTTCACCTCGTAGCGACCGATCGCGTCCATGTCGTGATCGTTGCCTTGCTCCACGTCCTCGTAGTTGATCCGGAAAATTCCGTAGGGTCGGCCGCTGTTGACGCTCACATTCAAAGGCTGACCAGGGAAGTTCTGGTACTCCTCCACATAGAAATCAACAATCGTGTTCACTGGCTTACGCGTGCCACCACCGAACGTTCCACCCGCCGTCTTGGCAAAGGGAACGAGGACAACGACGCGACCACCCGTCGGAAATTCGATCCTGGGCAACGGTGAGGCGAGCGCAACGGAGTACGTGCGAACGTTCTCGGTGCTGCTCGTGTGTGCGTGCAGAGGGTTCGTCCAACCAAAAAATGAAACTGCCGATGAGCTAAAGCTGCCTTCCTTCGAGGGCTCCTCGGGAGAAAGCCCGCGGATATTGCCAAAGCTACTCGCCGTCTTGGCGGTCGGCGCACCATCTGTGCTCCCGTTGTCACCAATGAAAACGCTGCGTGCGCCGCCAAACTCGGTATTCCACATCGCCTGTCCAACCGTTGAAAGGCTGAAAGACGACAAATTGCTGGGCAGCGCAAATGTTGGCGCGTCCCAGCCGCCAGGCAAGTTGGAATCGTAGGACGGGTTGATATCGCTGATCACCGTCATCACGGGCTTAGAGCAACTGACAAAGCCCAAACCATCATCCGTCTCCGGCGGGTCGGAAACGGGGCCATACGGGTCCTTCCAGTCCGGCTCAGGCAAGCCCAGCGTCGAATCCTCGGTCTGCCCCTCAGCAGACCCACCCGTGCTGTAATCGGCATGCGGCTCTGCTCCCGCGAAATATCGCAAGGTTTCGAACATCATTTCGCCAATGGGATTGCCCCACATGCGGCATTCGCCGTTATTGATTGCGCGATCACCTTGAGATTCACAATTACCCGTCCCGGCAGCCCAGGCCCAATTGTAACTAGTGCTCGTGTTATCGCTCGTTTCGTACGTTGTCCCACTATCATTGTAGCGATAGGCCCCACCAACCATCCTCAACCCATCCAGCGCACTGGCAATGCCATCGACTGACGAAAGAAACGTGCCGTCGTCCGGATCGATTTCATTCGCAAAAGACGACATATTCTTCCTGAGCACACCACCGCGAATATTGTTCGCCTGGGTGCCGCTCATTAAACCGAAGTACATCCGTTCATCTTCGCCATAATCGTGCAGAATGCCCGTCGGCTTCCAGTTTCCATCCGGGTATCGCTTACAGCTGGCTTCGCGAAGCGAAGCATCCGATGAGGGGCACACAGATACACGGACCTTGTAATCATCCCGTCCTTCCATGCCCTCCGCTCCGACAAAGCGCCACCTGACCAGTTGCCGCCCCATGTCGTTCCATTGAAACGCCTGCGTTCGATACCGCACGGTATACTCAGTGCCAGCGACCAGCGCAAATGTACCCTCGCGCGCCGAGTTGTCGCCCCCGTTATACCGTTCAACGTAACCGGCTCCTACATTAGCGCCGGTCGCCTTGTTCGTAATCTGAAGATATGCGGACTTGTCCGCAGTAATTCTCGCAGTCCAGTTTCCTGTCATTTTTGGCACAAACGTGCCCAGGTGCTCCGATAGAAAACTACCGGAGTCGCAAGCATTCACGCCCGCGAAAGGATTGATCTGCCAGTTCTCACCAGAAGTAGGATCAATATCAGCCCAATCTTGATTTATACGACTTAGGTTAGTCCCAGTAGGGCTGGTAGGAAATGTACCAATACCGCATCGCCTTGCAGCCGTTGCGTAGGTGTTGAACGCGGTGTTCAAATTGGCACGGGAGGTGGCTAGGGCCGGCGCAGCCCAATCCGTGCGCCATGTCTGATACTGCATGGATGTGTATTCAAAAAACCGCGGCTCAGGACCAAACGAGAAGCCATATTGATTGGTATTTGCACAGTCCTTATCGCGCTCGTCGAAATTGTTCCCTGTCGCGCACTTCAAGTGCGCGACAGGGCCTTCCTTCGAGACCCACTCCCAAACACGGTATGGCGTGTTTCTCTGCACGCGAAATAGCGGTGCCGAGTTATCCGTGACGGTCGTCACCGCGAACAGGTGATAGCGACCCACACCCGGGGCACCCAGTGGGGCGTAGTCAGCGATGTTGTAACCATCCCGCGCAATGCTTTGGTACTCCTTGCCCCAGCTGTGCGCGTCTTGCGGAAAGAAGGCACCCTGCAAAACCGTTTCGGAGTCGGTATCTACATTGCGATAGCCCCCGTAAAGCACCTTGCGTAGCGCATCTAGGCGACCCGTTGTCAAGTAATTCAGAAAGTCGCCGCTCCACATCCCAGTACAGCGCTTGCCGTTGGTTCCCGATGCCGCCGAAGAGGGCGTGAACATGTTGCTGCCGCTGTTCCAGGAATAGCAAACACGGCTATTGAAATAGCCGTAATAATCAATTTCATCGGGCTTGTACCCGACATCCAACTCACCATCTCCGTTCAGATCGGAAGCGTCATTGTAGGCTTCGTAGTAATTCTTATGGTCCTTACCAAGAACCAGCATATTGAGAGGCGGCACCGCGACTTTAAGGTACAGCGGCGCTTGCGCCACATTAAACGTTGCATACGCCGGCGTAGAGAGACCTGCTGCGACCACAATCGCGGCAATCACTGAGGAAAATGCAGTTCTTGAAATCTTCATGAGACTTCTCCCGAATTACGGAACAAACAATGATTGAACGACCGCCATTGCGGAAGGGTCAGTGGCGCTGTCAAAGTCCGCCGAGCTGACGCGAAAGTACGAACACGAGACGTCGCCGCGCTCTCTCGCTTGGCCAAAGCGAATGCTTCCACCAATACCGAGGCCACGACTGCCTTGGCTGAGGCCATTGTTGAGGTTTTCATAGGTCGCTTCGGCGACGGAAGGTGCAGATGCCACCCAACCGGATGCGGGATCGGTCACGCTGACTTGAGCCCCACAGGGGTCGGGGTTGTCGGGGTCGCCGTTGCGGACCTTCTTTTCGGTCTCGCGGAGTTGTGCTTCCGCACTCTCGAATGCACGCAGGTCCGACCAGTAGGCGGTCGCCATCTTCTGCTGCAGACTGGTCACCTGCGATGCAGACAGGGCCAGCATGCTGAGCAGGATGAGAATCATCATGGACACAAACAAGGCAGCGCCTCGCTGCGTGTGACGTGACTGCATGGCACAAAGCATATTGGGGTTAATTGACATCGTCAGTTCCTCACGCGGTTTCGCACCGCGACCATGGATTCATAGGTAGACCGAAGCCGCAGGTCATCGGGGGGCGTAATGACGGTGTCGGCCACGCGCAACGGAATGGGCGCCGCGCCTTCGACCGCTGACGCCTGAGACGGACTTCGCACCAGCAAGCCGATCCGCATTGAGATCACGTTCTGCCATGCCGTGGCATCCATTGCACCAGCAGCGACATCCGAAGCTGCGCCGTAGGAGTCCGCATAGTCATCTCGCCCGCCTGCGGCAATGGCGTTGCTCGTGTCTCTGCCGAAAACCAACTGCATACTTTCCACACCGTCAACCAACGCCGCCCTGTCGCTTAGACGGTTTGCCCCATCCGTTTGGAACCGCCTTACGAATAACGCTGGTTGACCACCAACGTCCAATGCCACGTAAAAGACTGCGACTTCGTAGCGGTACAAACGCGAACCGCTGCTTCCATACACTTCATTTCCCGTCCAGCCGGAAACATTCAATCCAGAATTCTGAGAATTGAACATTCCGGCCGCGTCGGCGCCGGTCGTCGCCTGAAAGAGACTCAGTCTTTGGCAATTGGTAACCGCATACATGCGCTCTGCTTCCACGAACGGTGACAAGGCAGTCCAAGCAGGGTCGGTTGTCATGGCATCCACGGTTGCCGACCCGCCCGCGCCATCGACATTCACACCCAAACCATCCAGCCCCACCGATTCAGCGCTCAAGTAACGCAACACAAGGACATCGCTACCTTTGATTGCTTCGGTCGATACACCCAGCAAAGATGCAGGCAGCGCCGGAGTCCAATCCGCCGCACCGTCCGCTGCCTCGACGTCTGACAACACATACGTTGCTGCGGGCGCCGTGCCGTTGTAGTCATAGGCTTCCAATGGCATGTCAATGCGCATTGCCCATTCAGCGGATGTCAGTGCCGTGGCAACGCCAACCGCATTGTGGTTGAACATCAGGTCTGGCATCGCCTGGTAGCCCAGCTCGTTCAGGCAGCCCATGTGGCCAGCCATTCGCGCATCTCGGCGTAAGAACTCCAACGCGAATCGACTGTTTTCCTGAATTCGCGCACTCCCTTCAGCGGAACTGAACGCGGCTCGTGAGGCACCAAAAATCTCAACCAACCCCAACAACAAAAGCAAGCCGATCGCCAGGGCGACCATCAATTCCACCAGCGATAGACCCCGCGAGGGCCGACGCCCCATCGATTCGGTGAGCGTCAAACGGGCGGTCGTGAATTCTCTACTTGGCATGAGATTCATAGCTCGGTCACCAAACGGAATACCGAAGACGCACCGCTTTCATCGGGATTCGCCAGCGCAGAATCGCAGTCTCCCGACGTCTGGGAGCGATCATCGGTCCAGCAGATGTCTACCGTTGTTGTCAGACGCGTTGGGTCTCCGGCGGCAGGCACCACCGCTGCACGAATACGACCATTCGGCAGGGTGCGGCACACGTGGTCGACAACACGATCTCGGTCACACGCCGCTGACTCCGCGCCACTGCCACACGCATAGGAAGGCGCGGTCGCAGGATCACAGGAAGGTGTTGTCCAGTTCGTTCTGGCGAACACCCCAACGTTCAGAATATTGGCGCGCGCGGTATCCACGAACTCATAGGCGAGATTGGCGGCTTGAGTTCGGTAATTGGCGCTCTGGGTATTGCGCAGTGAAACCCCCATCAACGACGCCATTCCCAACAACCCAATTGACAGGACCAGAACGGCCACCATCACCTCAATCAGTGATACACCGCGGGACTTTGAAATCGAATGAATAGTCATGTGGTATCCGTCAGATACATTTTTTGTGATCGGCGCGATCATCCAATACAACCCCACCCGTCGCCGTAATCGAAATTTCCCGACGGAAGGGGAAATCCACTTGGCAATCGGTGGGTTGCACCTGAAGACCCGCGTCATCCTCGGGAGGTGGTGCAGTTCGTCGACCACGTCCGTCAAACGCGAACTGTGTTGCGGTGGCGGTCACAGTATCCTTGTCACTTATCGTCCCTGCGCGTAACAAATCTTCCGTGCCGTTGCCATCCGGGTCTGCCAGTACAATCCAACCATCTGCCCAACTGGCACCGCAGGTAGCCTGATCCGAGCTTGCACAAACGCGCGCGGGGCGATTGCTCCGAACTGCCTCCATGCGTGCCAGGCTCAACGCGCCCATCAGATCATTGGCTTGCCCGGCAATACGATTACGCTGCATGGACTCATTGAAGCTTGGCAGCGCCAGCGACAAAACGATGCCGACGATTGCGATGGTGACCATCAACTCCATCAAGGTCACGCCTTGCTGGCGATTGAATCGGCTGCAGCAATGACTGTCCGACGGCCAAGAATCACTCCCTGTGCGCATGCACTTCTCCCCCCTTTTGCTGACTAGGGGACTCTAAGCCGATGATTTTTTAGACTCCAGCGACGCCAGACGGTCGGTAGATCGCAACCGACGGACGCGCATGACTTGAGTCAGCGCGGTGTGCGCTGTCGACTAGGCCTCAGGCATGACCAAACGTCGCGCCAGAAGGCGAACGACCGCTGCTTCGCCCTGATGGCCAGGGCCTTCATCAAGGCGGATACGCGATTCGCTCAACGCCGCGATTTGCATCTCGGCAAAATCCTCGGCCAGCAGGTCGGCACTGTAGAGCCAGTTCGGGTTGCGCGGGCCACCCGAATCCAGCCCCAGTTGCTCTCGCGTGAACGCTTCGAGTACCAACCATCCACGCGGTTTCAGGGCACGCTGAACCTGCGCATGGACATGCGTTCGAACCTCGGGCGGGAAATGGGCAAAGATCAGCAGCGCTGCATCAAAGGTCTGGGCCGGCGCTGTCCACGTTGACAAATTCGCCTGCTCGCAGGTAATCGGTAGGCCGGATTGACGTGCGCGCCTTTCCAGCTGTTCAAGCGCCACAGCGGAAATATCAACCGCGTGCACCTCGCACCCCTGGGCTGCCAACCAGAGCGCGTTTCGGCCCTGCCCTTCGGCGGGGCACAACACGCGCCCACCCTGCGGCGGCAGACTGATGGCGCATTCGTAGAGCCACGCATTGGGAAGTTGCCCATACAGACAGTCGATTTCTGTATAACGCGAATCCCAATAGTCTCGTGGACTTGCCAGGTGCGGACTCATTGCTGTGCGACGGCGAGCTCGCTTGGTGTCACGGGTCGGAACGTTGCATGGCAAGACGTGCAGTATTGGCCCGCGTTGGCGAGGTGCTGAAGAGCGACTTCGACGCGCTTCTGTCCCTCAGCTTCCCGCTGGATAGCAGCAAATTCGCCGTGCATCGGACGGGCCATTGCGAACCACGCCTGCGGCAATGCCGATCGAAACTCGACACCCACATGCTGCCCGCGCGTTCCCACCTCGGCGCGTTTGGCGACCTCCACCCAGTCACCTGCTGCAAGGGCGGACGTCACTCCTTGCAGCGTTTCCATGCGGCCGCGCATTTCGTGTCGCAGTGACTCGCGCTGCGCATCGCTCATGACAATCGGCGCGCGCGCGTCGGGGGGATTCTGCGACAACGGGGCAGCGCCGGACATCATCGGGAACTCCACCCAGAACATGCCGCGCAGGTCGCCTTCCTTGAACCCAGTCGCGCTGTCATTGGGGTAATGCTTGTCGATTTCGGCTTTGATTGGTGCAGCCACGTTGTCACCATGGCAGGCCAGGCACGGCGCTTCGGTGGGAATACTCTGCGCGAAGCGGAAGCGGGCCTGTCCGTTGACCTCCACCGTACGTGCCGTGGTAATTCCAGCAGCCGGATTGCCCTCTGCCACCTTGGCGGCAAATCCCGCCAGCACCGACTGTTGCCATTCGCTCGGTGCATTGCTCGGACTACGATGACGATCGGCCGTGCGTCCAATCTGCACCTGATGACGCTCGGCGACCTGGGAGGCGATGAGCGGGGCTTCGTCGTGGCAGAAATTGACCGCCGCCACCGGGCCTTCCGACTGCATCTTGGCGACCAACGCACCGCGCAGGGATTGGCCCAAGTCCTTTATCGCCGCTTGCGCTTTGGCGGTATTCGCAGCTTCTGGGTTTGCCGCATCCTGAGCCGAGACGACCGAGCCGGCCATCAGCAGACTCACAGCAATGGCGAGATATTTCATTGGCGTAGCTCCATCAGAGAAATTCGGTGGCGAACTTATTCGCCATGCAACACCACGCCCGTGGGATCGACCACACGAACGTTCACGGCTACACCCGTGCGCACGCTTTCGGTCACGACGCAGAACTGTTCGAACTGTCCAAGAATGCGATCCAGTTGGGCATAGCTGCCCGCCATTTCGGGCAGTTGAATGTCCGCATCAATGCGCTCGACTCGTAGGCGTCCTTCGGGACTACGCCCCATGTGCGCGGTGGCCTTGGTGACCAAGGTGCCCGGTGTGTTCTTGAACTTGCGCAGCGAGAACAACAGACTCGCGCTCATGCAATTGGCTACCGCTGCCACCAGCATGCGCGAGGGATTGGGACCACTGCCGCTACCCAGCGGTTCTGGCTCGTCGGTGAGCAAATCAGGAATCGCGGTGTCATCAAACTGGATGCGAAAGACGTAGTCCGATTCCTGTTCAACCGTCAGCGAGAAAGCGACGTCAGACATGCTCAGAGTCCTGCCACGTAGTTCATGAACTGGGTTCGCGCAAAACGCACGATTTCGCCCAGCGGCAATGCTCCAGACTGACGGCCAATCTCCTGACCATTGTGAAACAGCGCCAGCGTGGGAATGCTGCGAATGCCAAAACGCTGACCAAGCATCGGCTGCGCTTCGGTATCCACCTTGGCCAGATGGAACTGCGGCTCCAATTGCCCCGCCGCTTGCGCAAACGCAGGCGCCATAAGACGACAGGGGCCGCACCAAGGCGCCCAGAAGTCCACCAGTACCGGCAATTGCGAACGGGCGATGTGAACATCGAAGTTACTCGTGTCCAGCTCAAACGGTTTGCCTGAAAAGATCGTTGCGCCGCACTTACCGCAGTGTGGCGCATCTTTCAGCCGCGCCTGCGGTAGACGATTGAGTCCATGACAGTTGGGACAGGCAATGATCAGTGAATCGGAATCCGTCATGGTTGCGCCTCGTTGGGCTGTTTACGTTTCAGGAACACGTAGTAGAGCAAGGGGATCACCACCAAGGTCAGCACCGTACTGACCAAGATGCCGAAGATCAGGGCGATGGCGAGGCCATTGAAAATGGGGTCATCCAGAATGAACAGCGCGCCCAGCATTGCCGCCAATGCGGTCAGCGCAATCGGCTGCGCGCGCACGGCGCAGGCGTCGATCACGGCGTCATCGAGTCGACGTCCGGTCGCGAGTTCGCTGTTAATGAAATCCACCAGCAGGATCGAGTTGCGCACGATGATGCCTGCCAACGCAATCATGCCGATCATGCTGGTCGCCGTGAACTGCGCGCCCAGCAAGGCATGCCCGGGCATGACCCCGATTACCGTCAGCGGTATCGGCGCCATGATGATCAAGGGCACGACATAGCTGCGAAACTGGGCGACGACCAGCAGATAGATCAGCACCATACCGACCGCATAGGCAATGCCCATGTCACGGAATGTCTCATAGGTGATCTGCCACTCGCCATCCCACTTGATGCCGAAGTCGGCCGTTGACTCCGGTTGGGCAATGAAATACTGCTTGATGTCATAGCCTGCCAAGGTGGCGTCGCCCAACTGCCCGACCACGTCGAACATACCGTACAAGGGACTGTCCAGCGCACCTGCCTCGTCCGCCATGACATACACCACCGGTAGCAGATCTTTGTGGTAGATCGCGTTTTCCCAAGCCACGCGCTGCACTGTGACGACTTCGGACAAGGGGATCAAACGGCCATCCTGAGTGCGAACTCGCAAGGCAAGCAACTGATCCATGCTGGCTTGGTCACCCGCCGGCAGACGCAAACGCACCGGCACCGGATACTTTGACGCGCCATCCCGCAGATAGGTGGCGTCATCGCCCGACAATCCCGTCCGCAAGGCTTGCGCAATCGCTGCCTGACTCACGCCCATCTGTGCCGCACGGGCGCGATCCACCAGAACGAGGTCGCGTGCCGATTCCGATTCGACCGTGGTGTCGATGTCGACCAAGCCCTCAGTCGCTTCGAACTTGCTGATCAATTCACGTGCGATCGCGCGCGCGGTCGCCTGATCCGGGCCGTAGATTTCTGCCACTAGCGGCGACATCACCGGTGGTCCGGGCGGGACTTCGACCACTTTCACCGAGGCGCCATAGCGTTTGCCGATCTCAGCAAGTTGCGGGCGAACTGCCCGCGCAATCTCGTGACTCTTGCGCGCACGATCATGCTTGTCGACCAGGTTGACTTGCAGATCGGCAACGATCGGGCCTTGACGCACGTAGTACTGGCGCACCAACCCATTGAAATTGACCGGCCCGGAAGTCCCCGCGTAACCCTGATAGTCACTCACCTCTGGCAGTTCTGCGACAACGCCCGCCAATTCCTGCAGCAACGCGTTGGTGCGTTCCAGCGTGCTGCCTTCCGGCATGTCCACGACCACCTGAAACTCTGATTTGTTGTCGAAAGGAAGCATTTTCAGCACGACCAACTGCACGACGGCAAGGCCTGCTGACAAGACCAGTGCCACCGCAATACCCGCCCACAACCCGTTTCGACGTCGTCCACCTTTTGTCGTGTCCAGGAAGGGGCGCATGATCTTGTCAAACACGCCGTGCAGTCGCGCCGCGACGCCGGTTCCATGCCCGTGGGATTCGCCGTGCGCAGGCGCGCCGAGATGACGCGACAGCAACTTCAATGACAGCCATGGCGTGACGATCAATGCCACCGCCAACGACAGCAGCATGCCGACCGAGGCATTGATCGGAATTGGCCGCATGTACGGGCCCATGAGTCCGGTCACGAAGGCCATCGGCAGCAGCGCCGCAATGACGGTGAAGGTCGCCAGAATGGTGGGGCTGCCGACCTCGTCTACTGCCGGCGGAATCGCCTCGAACAAAGTTCGCCCACCTTTCGCCATGTGACGATGGATGTTCTCAACCACGACGATGGCGTCGTCAACCAGAATGCCAATGGAGAAAATCAGTGCGAAAAGCGATACCCGATTGATCGTGAATCCCATCGCCCAGCTGGCGAACAAGGTCAGCGCGAGGGTGATGATGACCGCTGCGCCAACGACGATGGCTTCGCGCCAGCCCAATGCGAATAGCACCAGCAAGACCACCGCCATGGTTGCAAACACCAGCTTCTGAATCAGCTTGATCGCCTTGTCATTGGCCGTCTTGCCGTAGTCGCGCGTGACAGTCACTTCCACGCCTTCAGGAATGACACTGCCGCGGAGAATCTCGACTCGATGCTCGATCGCCTTGGTGATATCCGCCGCATTGGCACCGGGCTTCTTTGCCACCGCAATCGTTACCGCTGGCGCAATGCCTTGCTCGGGGCCACCTTGGCCTGATGGCACGCCGTGCCACACGTACTGCGTCGGCCGATCGGCACCACGCCGCACTGTCGCAACATCCGAGAGAAACAGTGGTTTGCCGTCCCGCAGCCCGATGACCAACTCCGCAACCTGGCGCGCATCGGCAAGATAGGTACCCGCGGTTAGAGGCACTTGACCCTCGGGCCCGATCCGATCACCGGCTTGGGTGACCACATTACTTGCCATGAGCGCATTGGACAGATCAGCAATATCCATTCCGTAAGCGGCCAATCGGGTGGCATCCAGTTCCACCACCACTGCGCGATCGGGCGCGCCAATGGTGTAGACATCGCGGGTACCAGGTACGCGCTTCAGTTCGGCTTCGAGCGTGTGCGCCACTTCGGCGACATCGGTCGCGCCGCGCGCGGGGTCGTCTGTCCAAATGGTGAGCCCCATCACCGGCACGTCATCGATACCCATCGGGCGCACCAATGGCTGTCCCACACCAAGGCCCTGCGGCGACCAGTCGAGATTCGAATAGATCTGGTTGTAGAGCCGCACAAGTGCGTCGGCGCGGGGCACGCCAACATCGAACTCCACGGTTGTCATCGACACACCAGGGCGAGATACCGAGTAGACGTGCTTGATGCCGTCGATCTCGGACAGCACTTGCTCCAGCGGTACGCTGATCAGGTTTTCGACATCATCAACTGGCGCACCGGGAAACGGCACGGTCACATTGGCCATCGTCACATCGATCTGCGGCTCTTCTTCGCGCGGCGTGATCATCACCGCAACCATGCCAAGCAGCAGGCCGGCAATAGCCAGAATCGGGGTCAACGGATTGGACTGAAAAGCCGCCGCCAAACGTCCCGAAATCCCCATGTGCCCCGCGCCTTCGCGCTCGCTCATTGCGCCGACTCCTGCGCGTGCAAGCGCGACAGATAGACGCCTGCCGCCACAGGGTCGGCCGCCAGTGCATCACCCGCAGCCAATCCAGCCAGCACTTCCACTTCGTTACCAAAACGATGTCCAAGACGAATCTGACGCAGGCTCACCCGACCGTCGCTGACCACGTACACCGCGGTGACCTCGCTGCGACGAACCAGTGCCGACTCGGGCACCATCAGGCGTTCTGATTCGCCAATGACAAAGGCGGCCTTGGCGGTCATTCCCGGCTGCAACCCGGTTTCTGCTTGCGGCAATTCCAGACGCACACTGAAGGTGTGCGTGGTGGCATCGGCATAGGGAAAAACGATCACTTGTTCGGCATCAATGCGCTTGCCATCTGCGAGCACCAGTGCTGCTTTGGCATGTTCGCGAATCGCCGCCATATCGCTTTGCGGGATTTGCACGTTGACGCGCAGCTTGTCCAGCGATAGCCCGGAAATTAACGGCTGACCCGGATTGACTGCCTCGCCCACTTCGACATGCCGCTCGGTCACGATGCCGGAGTACGGCGCACGCACCACGGTGTAGTCCACCTGTTCATTGGCGGCACGCACCGCCGCCTTAGCAGAGTCATGTTGCGCTTTGGCCGCATCACGGCGTGCCGTCGCTTGATCCAACTGCGCTTTCGAAACGAGTTGGCGGCCAAATATCTCACTGACTCGCTTGAAATCCGACTCTGCCTCGTCCATGGCGGCCTTCGCTGCCGCCAGGGCAGCCTGCGCCTGACGGATACCGGATTGCTGCTCGACATCCGTGAACCGCAGAATGACATCACCCGTTTTCACGTAGTCGTTGACGTCCACAGCGATCTCGCGAACACGGCCACCTGTCTGAGCTGACAGGGTGGCCTGGTTCACCGCTTCGATGACGCCATCCCAAATGCGCTCGCGCTGCGCGGATACCGGCGAGACAGTCAAGGTGGCAAACGGCAACTCACCCGTTGCCTTAGCCACTGTCAGCTTGGACTCGTCACCGCAGGCCGTCAGGCCAAAGAGCAGTGCACTGGCCAAGGCCAGCGCACTCAGTCGGGTTCGCATCTGCATGGCGCTTTCCTTACTTGAACGCGCAACCGGCTTTGACGCCGAACTTGCCAAGAATCATCGCCGCCGGACAGAAGCCGGTGAACGCCGACTGCAGAAGATTCAAGCCCACAAAGGCGGTCAGCAACAACCAGTACGGCGACACGTAGTGGCCCAGCGCAAGGCTGACCAAGATCATCACGCCTGCAAAGGCGAAGATGGCACGATCAAGATTCATCTGAACTCTCCAGTAGGAAACGCAATCACTTCAAACGCATGATGCCCAGCGCCTTGAGCACGTACTTCTCGTAAACAGGCTCGTTGTTGCCGGACTTCACTTTGAACAGGAAGTACTTCTCGAAGGCGATCTTGGCCAGATGCACCCATTTACCCACTTTTGCCCACGTCACATTGCGCGGCGGAATCTGCGGCAAGGCGACAAACGCGGCGCCGGTATCGCCCATATCTGCCAGACAGATGGCGTTCCAAGTGGCAACGGCCTCAACCGGTTTGCCGGTCAGCTCGGCTTTGATGTTGTCGACGATGGCGGTCACCATCGACTCGATCATGAAACCCGTCTTGGGCGCACCGGTTGGCACCGGTGTGGGTTCAACCGGCGGAATGGCAACGCAGACACCTGCCGAATAGACATTCGCGTACTTTGGGTTGCGCTGATGCTTGTCGATCAACACGAAGCCACGCGGATTGCACATCTCGGGAGCGGTGCGAACGGCGTCCACGCCAGTAAACGCCGGCAGGATCATCGAATACTTGAACGGCAACGTGTGCTCGCGCAGCGGCTTTCCATCGGCATCCATCTCCTGCACGGCCATCTCGCCATCACGCACTTCGGTGATCTTGGAATTGACCACCCATTTGATATGACGCTGGCGGAATTCGCCTTCGAGCAAGCCTTTCGAATCACCGACGCCGCCCAGACCCATGTGACCGACATAGGGCTCGCTGCTGACATAGGTCATTGGCACCTTGTCGCGGATCTTGCGCTTACGCAGGTCCGCATCAAGGATCATGATGAACTCGTAAGCTGGCCCGAAGCAGCTCGCGCCTTGTGCAGCGCCGACCACGATTGGACCCGGATTCTTGACGAATTCCTGATAGGCCATCCAGCCTTCCAGCGCGTGTGGTGTGGTGCAGACCGAGTGGGTGTGACCGTCCGGACCCAAGCCGGGAATTTCGTCAAAGGCCAATCGTGGGCCGGTGGTGATGACGAGGTAGTCATACTCCATCCGATGTCCATCGCGCAGGATGATGGCGTTCTCGGCAGGCTTCAGTTCTTGCGCCCCGACAGGATTGAAGGCGATACCCTTCTTGGCGAGGTACTGACCGATGTTGACCTGGATGTCACTCGGTTTGCGCCAACCCACCGCCACCCATGGATTGGACGGCGTGAACGAAAAAAGTGGGGTGTCGCCCACGACGGAAATGCTGTGTTCCTTGCCCAGCGCGGCGCGCAGTTCATAAGCCATGCTGGTGCCGCCGATGCCCCCACCCAGTACAACGATCTTAGCCATGTGACGTGTCTCCCTCTCCCCGGCCGAAAGATGTGTCACGCTCTTGCCGGAAGGGCGAGCACTGTTTTTTATACGCCGATTTCACAACATCAGCAGATTACCCGCCATCGACCACGCGGATATCACTTGCCGTAGCGACACATGAGCCACTGCCGTGGAGTAATTTCGGCGAACGCAGTATGCTTGATTGGCGCTAATTTAGTTTGCACTTATATTAGTGTCAACTCATATTTACAGGAGAGCCCCGATGTCCCTTTCCGCAAGCGACTTGGTCGCTGCTGCCAAGACTCGCATCACTGAGGTAAGCGTCGACGCATTTGCTGCCGAAGAGCACCGTGATGATGTCTTGATTGATGTGCGTGAGCCGGCCGAGTTTGAGATGGGCCATCTCGCTGGTGCGATCAACATTCCACGCGGCGTTCTGGAATTTCAAGTTGAAGCACATCCGGCGATGGCATGCGCCACTGATCCGGCACTGGCATTGCGCAGTCGTGGCATCACGCTTTACTGCCGCACCGGCGGGCGTTCTGCGCTCGCAGCCGAGGCATTGCAGCAGATGGGCTTCAGCAACGTTCGCTCGATGGCCGGCGGTATCACTGCGTGGACCGAGCGCGGCCAGCCGGTTACGACGCGCTGAACTGCCATGAATGCCGAACAGATCGAACACTCACGCGCACTGGTGGCCTCGGAAGCAGCCGAAATGCGAGATCACGCCAGTGACGCGTCGCGACTGCTTAAGGCGATTGCCAACGACCGCCGCCTGATGATCCTTTGCATGTTGGCCGACGGCGAGCAGGCGGTCGGTGACATCAATGCTGGCATGGACCTGTCGCAATCCGCTCTGTCGCAGCACCTGGCTGTGCTGCGTGAAGAAGGATTGGTGAAGACCCGTCGCAACGCACAAACAATTTACTACTCACTGGCCGATGGTCCGGTTCACGACATCATCGCTGTGCTGCATCGGATCTACTGCGGAGGAGGCGCCAAGATATGACCAACCCGATGGACTGGCTGAAACAGGTTTTCTCAGGGCAAGCAGGCGGCGTCGGACCGCGCGAGGCGGAGCAATTGCTGGCACGTGGTGTTGCCGCGATTGATGTTCGTGAAGCCAGCGAAGTCGCTGGTGGCATGATCGATCAAGCCAAACATGTGCCGCTGGGTGATGTGGATGCCTACGGCTGGAACGCACTGAAAAACGCTGGCATCGCTGCAGAGACTCGCGAGTTGCTCGTCGTATGCCGCAGCGGAATGCGATCGCAGCGCGCCATCGCCCGGTTGCGCAGTGAACGCGGTGATGTTGCCCTGATCAATCTGGATGGCGGTATGATCGCTTGGTGCAACGAGGGCTTGCCAACGCGACGTGGCTGACCTACGTCATTGCAGTACGTCAGAAGGCGCATCCCGCAAAGATGCGCCTTCTGTTTTGAAGCTGACTTCGCACGCATGGCGCAGAGCGCCCCAGCGCTGGTCGATTGCAGCGTGACCGCTTAGAACAGATCGCCACCCGCAGAAAACGCGCGCTCGATGCGATCGCCAAGCCCACCGATTTCAAGCACCAGGCGATCAACTTCCGCACCGGTCAAACCCTCGTAAGGGCGGTTCTCGCAGAGCTGCAAATAGGTCAGTCCATCGAGTTCGGAAATGGCCAGATAACCTACACGTTGCTCCCAGTTGAACTTCAGTGCGCGCGCGAGATCGATACCCGTTGTCGGCGCCAGTGCGGTACTGACACGCAAAAACTTGCGTCCATCCTCATCCTCAAGTTCGGTCAGAAAAAGGCCCTGGTGACGTGCGCCATGGTTGAGCGTCAACTCTAGGCCAATCAAATAGGGCTCACTGCGCACCATCTGATACTGGCCATCCACATGGGCACGGATTTGTTCGAAGTTCTGCATGGGGTAGATCGCCTCAAGTCATCATTCCAAGGACGCGCACCAGACAGCCCGGCCGCGACAGAGGCACAATGCTACCAGTGCGCATAGGTAGTTCGGGATGATCAATGACAAATACCGCACCTGCTCTCAACGATAGCGCCGACATTCGTCGCACGCAGATCTGTGCTGCCATTCGCGCCATACCGCGGGGGGAGGTGCGTGCCTACGGTGAGGTTGCAAGCGCAGCAGGTCTGCCGGGACGCGCGCGCTTGGTTGCCAAGGTGCTGACGCAATCGACTGCACATGATTTGCCGTGGCATCGCGTGCTCCGGGCGGATGGTCGGATAGCCTTCCCCGCAAACTCCGAACACTTCGAGATGCAACGCCGCCGCCTTCTGGCGGAGGGCGTCAGCGTCGTCAATGGCCGAATTGCAGCGCGTGCGGCGCGCGATCTGGATGCCATGCTGTGGCATCCCTGACACGATCGATACGCGCCCGCCTGCTAAAGTGTCTCTGTTGCCATTGAAGAACCATCCGCATGGATCGCATCCCGCCAGCCACTCGCGCCCTTCTGATCGTCAACACGCTGGTTTTCTTTGCCCAGCAGGTGTTCGGTGAAACCTGGCTGATCGACTTCATGCTTTGGCCGGCAGGTGATTGGCCGGCCGGCTATGCCGATGGCCAGCTAGTCACGGTGGGATTCATGCCATGGCAACTTCTGAGCTATGGATTCATCCACGGCGGACTCAGCCATCTCCTGTTCAATATGCTCGCCATCTACATGTTCGGCGCAGCGCTTGAGATGGTTTGGGGCAGTCGCCGCACACTGTTCTATGTGCTGGGCTGCATTTCGGGTGCCGGTCTGGTCCAGCTGCTGGTGGCCACGCAAGCGGCCAGCAACGGCGAGTTGTATCCCACCGTCGGTGCTTCTGGTGGCGTTTTTGGTGTACTGCTGGCTTTCGGAATGCTGTTTCCGAATCGACAAGTCATGCTGTTGATTCCGCCGATTCCGATGAAAGCGAGCACTCTGGTCATCGTGTATGGCGTGCTGGAACTGCTGTTGGGCGTTACAGGCACACAATCGGGCGTCGCGCACTTTGCACACCTCGGTGGCATGGCTGCAGGGTTCCTGATCCTTCAGTACTGGCGAGGCCGCTGGCCGTTCAGACGGCGGTAAGCCCGACGCATTGTCGCGGGCGTCCGACAGGCACCTAGCCGTCTACGCTGGCCTCGACGCGATTGCGGCCAGCATGTTTTGCCGCGTAAAGCTGTGCGTCGGCACGGTGCACGAACGCATCAGCACTTTCGTCCTCCCAACGCTCTGCCAATCCGAGCGAGACGGTCAATCGGAACGCACCGCCTTCACGCGGCCAGGCACGCTGAGCGACGCTTTCGCGCAAGCGATCCGCAACATCGCGAGCATCTGCGAGCGCCGCATGTGGCCAGAGAATGGCAAACTCCTCGCCTCCCCAACGCGCAACAAATGGGTCTCCGCGTCGCTGCGATCCCGTCGAAGACAACCGCTCGCGAAGATGCAGGCCAAGAGCGGTCAAGACCTCATCGCCTGCGCCATGCGAATACTGATCGTTGATCCGCTTGAAGTGGTCAACATCCAGCAAACCAAGGACCAAAGGAACTCTGTCCTGCAGCAGCAGACCGAGCCGATGCTCAAACGCGCGCCGATTCGGTAGCCCCGTCAGGGCATCGGTCATGGCTTGTTGTTGAAAATCAGCGGAGCGCTCCGCTTCCCGTTGATTGAGCATTCGCAAGCGTGAATTGGTGGATTGCAGTTCGGCGGTGCGCTCGGCCACCAACATGGCAAGTGCCCGCTCCCGGAGCTGCAAGTTGCGTATGCGTAGCCGATAGCCGACAAACAGAACCAACAAGCTGCCGCCCGCTACCAGCACGACGAATTCAATCCTTTGCCACCAGTGCGCGGCAATCTGGAACACGACCGCCTGGTTGTCGCCCGACCAATGCAGGAAATCGGCCGACGCCTGCGCTTCGAAACGGTATTCGCCAGGCGCCAGATTGGTGTACTGCACACGCGAACCGATGCGGTCACCGATGACCCAGTCTGCATCGAAACCGGTCAAACGGTGCCGATAGTAGAGACTGTCAGGCGCGCGAAAGGTGGGACTGACCACATCGAACTCGACGCGCTGGGTGTCCGCAGGAAGCATCGGATTGACGTCATGCGGAACAACCTCGCCATTGACACGCATGGATTCGATCATGACACCGCGAGGCAAACTGACGAATCGCATCGCTCGGTCGGCCGAGACATGCGCAATGCCTGCCGACGTCGCCGCCCAGATTTCTCCGTCGTGAATGATGCCCGCCTGCCCGGCTGCGCCGTTGCATTGCGACACGGCCATGCCGAAAGCTTCGTTGAGCGTGACATTGCCCAAGGTGTTCCCCCGACCATCCAACACGGCCTCGGCATTTTCGCGCGGTACGAGCGTCATGCCGGAATTCGAGGTCAACCAGAAGTTGCCGCGCGCGTCATCGACCACCTCAAAGAACTTGCTCTCTGGCAACCCGTGGCGAACGTCCACGTGTTGTGTTCGACCTGCACGATGGCGCCCCAACCCCCTGTCCGTCGCCAGCCAGAGCGTTCCGTCCACATCCTCGAGAATACTAAATACCTCGCGCGCTGCGTTTTCACCCGAAACATCAACAGCGCTGAAAGCGCCATTGGCATAACGCGCGAGACCGTCATTGAATCCGATCCATACTCCACCTTCGCGCGCGGACTGCAGGCGCAACACATAGTCACGCCGCAAACCGGTGGCCTCGGAAAAGTGCAGCAACTGCTCACCGTCCCAGCGCGCCACACCAAGATTGCCACCCAACCAAAGGTGACCTCGCTCATCTTCGGCCAGTGTGCGCGCCTCGAACCCCCCTGGCAGAGCATCTGTTACCGCGTGGCGACGCATCACCGCATCACCCTTCCAGACCACGCCCAAGTCGCTACCCACCCAAACCTCGCCGTCTGCGCTCGGGATCAAGCTGAGAATCGTCCCGACGGACGCTACCCCTTCCAGCAACACTGGCTCAGCAACCCCATCGCGAATCCGATAGAGCCCACCTGTACCGCCTGCGAGAACGCTGCCATCCGGCCGAGACAACAAGGTTCGAATGGTCGGATTGCGCAACCCGTGATGAGTGCTCACCATGCTCACCGGAAGATCTGCAAGCCGCTGCAAACCATTGCCTGTGCCAATCCACAGGTCACCATCACGATCTGTCAGCACCGCATTGACGCGCGTTCCAAGCAAGCCATCTTCAGCTGCAAAGCGCTGCAACTCACCGCGCGGCGACAGACGCAAAACCCCTTGATCCGTCGTGGCGACGATGACTTCACCCTGTGGACCGAAGTCCAAGTCACGCGCGTTGATACCAACCAATTCTCGTGCCAGGGGCAGAAAACGCCCAGCGCGTTCCACGAATACGCCAAGCGCGGTCACCACCACCAGACGGCCATCTCCCGGAGTCCGGTGCAGTGCACGAACCGAAACTGCCGGAAAACCACTATCCGGGGCCAAGCTTTGAACTTGATCGCCCTCTATACGGCGTAAGCCGAACGCACCGGCAATCCACATCGTGCCGCTGGCGTCGTCCTGCATCGCAAACACAGGGGAGCTTGGCTGATCCTTGATAGGACGCTTGGTTCCATTGGCATCCACTCGCCACAGACCACCATCCCGCAACGAAACCCACAGTTGACCAAGTGCATCCACCCACGCGCCGTCTACTCGATCCTTGGGCGAATTGATCCCTTCTGGAATGGGCAACCATTGACCGGCACGCCAACGCGCAATGCCGCGTCCGGAGGTCACTACCAGCAAACTGCCGTCTTGAGCCCGTGACAGCCCGATGATCGAGGCATCCGGCAGCACGGGCGTGTTGCTCGGTCGCATGACGGTAAAATTGGCCCCATTGAAGCGCACCAAGCCTTCGAATGTACCAACCCATAACGCGCCATCCGGTGTTTGCGCCAGTGCATTGATGTGCTGATGCGGCAGCCCATCGCGCGCTGTCCAGGCAACGCGCGGATAATCCCGCAAGGGCCTTGCTTCTGCTGCCAACCCTGAAACCACCCACAGGCAGGTGAACATCGCCAGCGCCACCTGCAACCGACATAGAGCGACGCCCCGCCAGTGGAACCAAGGCAGGTCGGCAGACGACGCGTAGCGGTTCGGGATCGTCAGGGACATGTGGGAGGCATGGGTCTCATTCCAGCATGGGCAGAGGCAAGTTCTGTTCCCGTGCACAGGCGATGGCGATCGGATAGCCCGCATCGGCGTGCCGCATGACCCCGGTCGCAGGATCATTCCACAGCACACGCTCGATCCTGCGATCCGCTGCTGGCGTGCCATCGCAGACGATCACAACGCCAGAATGTTGTGAATAGCCCATGCCCACGCCACCGCCGTGGTGCAGGCTGACCCACGTTGCTCCGCCTGCCACGTTCAACATCGCATTCAGCAGCGGCCAATCGGATACCGCGTCCGAGCCGTCCAGCATTGCTTCGGTTTCGCGATTGGGACTGGCGACCGATCCCGAGTCCAAGTGATCGCGGCCTATCACGATCGGCGCCTTCAGTTCGCCGCTGCGAACCATTTCATTGAATGCTAGACCCAGCCGATGCCGCTGCCCCAAGCCAACCCAGCAGATGCGTGCGGGCAACCCTTGAAAGGCGATCCGCTCACTGGCCATGTCCAGCCAACGGTGCAGATGCGGATCATCGGATATCAATTCTTTGACCTTGGCATCGGTCTTGCGGATGTCCTCGGGGTCGCCGGACAACGCCACCCATCGAAACGGGCCGACGCCACGACAAAACAAGGGTCGAACGTAGGCAGGCACGAAGCCGGGGAAATCGAATGCATTGCTGCAACCGACGTCCTTCGCCATCTGTCGCAAGTTGTTGCCGTAGTCGAAGACGGGAATCCCCATGCGTTGAAAGCCCAGCATCGCCTCCACATGCACGCGCATGCTCTGCTTTGCCGCCTGTACCACGCTGTCCGGGTCGCTGACCTGCGCCGCAAGCCACTGCGCTAGCGTCCAACCCAGCGGCAAATAGCCGTGCAGCGGATCGTGGGCGGAAGTCTGATCGGTCACCGCATCCGGACGAACACCGCGCCGCACCAATTCGGGCAGTAACTCGGCTGCATTGCCAAGCAGGGCAACCGACTTTGCTTCACCCAACCGGGTGTAATGGGCAATCCGCGCCAGTGCATCATCCACGTCATGCGCTTGTTCATCCACGTAGCGCGTACGCAGGCGGAAATCGATACTGCTTTGGCGACATTCAATGTTCAGCGAACACGCGCCCGCCAGGCTTGCTGCCAAAGGCTGCGCGCCGCCCATGCCACCCAGTCCTGCGGTGAGAATCCAGCGTCCGGTCAGATCGCCCGCGTAGTGCTGGCGGCCCATTTCGACAAAGGTTTCATAGGTGCCTTGCACGATGCCTTGCGAGCCGATGTAGATCCACGAACCTGCAGTCATCTGTCCGTACATCATCAGCCCCTTGCGATCGAGCTCGTGGAAGTGTTCCCACGTGGCCCAATGCGGAACCAGATTGGAGTTGGCAATCAGCACCCGCGGTGCATCCGGGTGAGAGCGGAAGACGCCGACTGGCTTGCCCGACTGTACCAACAGGGTTTGGTCGTCACGCAGCGTTTCCAGTGCCCGCGCGATCGCATCAAAGCAGGCCCAATCCCTTGCTGCGCGACCGATTCCGCCATACACCACCAGCCGACTGGGATCTTCTGCCACCTCGGCATCGAGGTTGTTGTGCAACATCCGATAAGCCGCTTCGGTTTGCCAACTCAAGCAGCGAAGCACCGAACCACGTGGGGCGCGAATGATGCGCGAGGGATCGTGGCGACGAGTGGCAGTGGCGGCGTCGACGGTCATACGGCAGCTCCAAATCGGGGGTAAGGCAAAGTATAGAGAGCGCGCTGTCACGAAGCGGCAAAACACAGGCCATAGGCTGCCCATCAACTAGCGGAGGGGCAGCCGTGATCAGTGTCGAGCAGCGTTTCTACCACGCGTTTCCGGCCTTCGCCGAAGGCACCGCACGCGCGTTTTCCCGCCCAGTGATTGATTTGCTGCGCCGTATTGTCTGCGAGGAGCGCGTCAACCAAACGCTCCGCACACTGCATGAAAGCCACGGATTCGATTTCGTCGAGGCCGCACTCGACCATTTGCAGCAGACCTACCGAGTCGGCCATCAGGATCGCGCCAATATTCCCTCGGAAGGCCGCGTGGTCATTGTTGCCAATCATCCGCTAGGTGCCATTGATGCGCTGGCGCTGCTGCATTTGGTCGGATCGGTGCGACGCGACGTCAAGGTCCTGGCAAACGACGTCCTGATGAGTCTGACGCCACTTCGCGATCTGTTATTGCCGATCGACGTGTTTGGTGAAGCTGAGTCGCCAAGCGGTCTGCGTGCCGCCTTCCGCGCACTTGAGCAGGAACAGGCATTGATCGTCTTCCCGGCGGGCGAAGTAAGCCGCATCCGTCCCAATGGGGTTCGCGATGGTCGCTGGAGTGCAGGCTTTCTACGCTTTGCCAAGCGTATGGGCGCACCTGTCGTTCCGGTGCACATTGCGGCACACAACTCACCCCTGTTCTATGGCTTGTCAATGCTGGCCAAACCGCTCGCAACCCTGATGCTGCCGCGCGAGATGTTCAAGACCGAGCGCCGCAACATGTGTCTCACCGTTGGCGCGCCCATCAGCACCGTGTCGCTAAGTCCTGAACGCTTGAACGAACGTCAGGTTGCCCAACGCATGCACGCTCATGTGTATCGTTTGGCACGCCGCAAGCCGCCAATGTTTGCTACCTCCAGCGCCATTGCCCACCCGCAATCCGCGCTGGCCGTGCGTGCCGCGTTGCAGCAGGCCGAATGTCTTGGTGCGACCCGCGACGGCAAGCACATCTATTTGCTGGATGCCGCATCGGACAACATCGCACTGAAGGAAATTGGCCGTTTGCGCGAACTCAGCTTCCGCAAAGTGGGCGAAGGCACCGGACTGAAGCGCGATCTTGACCGTTTCGATACGCACTATCGCCACATCGTCTTGTGGGATGAGCCCTCGCTGGAGATCGTTGGTGCCTATCGTGTGGCCGACTGCGCGCGCGTGATGGAACGCTTTGGCCTCGAGGGTTTGTATTCAAACACTCTGTTTCACTACCACGACTGCGCATTGCAATGGCTGCCACACAGCATTGAACTCGGACGCAGTTTTGTACAGCCGCGCTACTGGGGCAGTCGCAGCTTGGACTACCTGTGGCAAGGCATTGGTGCCTATCTGCGCAAACACCCGGAAGTGCGCTATCTGTTGGGTCCGGTCAGCCTGTCAGCAACGCTTCCCGAAGCCGCACGGGACTGGATCGTGGCGACGCATGCCGCCTGCTTTTCCACCCCGACTGTTGAGGCCCACGCACACACGCCGCTGCGCGTGCCGAACGCCATCCAATCCGAAGCCGCGCTGGTCGCTGCAGACCCCGAACTTGCCCTCAGACTTCTGCGCGAACGACTGACTGCCATGCAGTGTGCACTGCCCACACTCTACCGGCAGTACGTTGACCTCTGTGCGCCCGATGGGGTGCGCTTCCTGGCTTTTGGCGTGGACGCCGACTTCGGACACTGCGTGGATGGCCTCATCCGCATCGACCTGCAGCAGCTTCGCCCGCACAAACGGACTCGCTATCTCGGCGACAGCACAAGCGCTTGATTTCAATCACTTACAGCGCATACCAACGATGTAGGACATGACATTCGGATGGCTGGGTTACAAATCTGTCATGTGGTGCTGTTAAACTGGAGTTAATGGCCATGCGCTCGCGGCGAGCACATTAGACCAGTCGGAATTCTTCTCGACCGCCCGTCCACCTCGGCCCGGAACACCGGAGGCGGCAGGCATTGCCGCTACGTTTGCGTCATCCGGGAGAGTCAGGCAGGACGCCGAAACAGCTTTCTTCGCTCTTTAGTTCAACCTCAACAGGGATTCATGCCATGAAAAAGCAGATGCGGGTCAAACACCTTGCCAGTGCGCTGGCACTGGTGCTGGCCACCACGACGCCAGCCTTCGCGCAAAACACTTCGGCCCAGATGAATGGTCGCGTGACGACAGAACAGGGCGAAGCTCTGGTCGGCGCCGATGTGGTCATCGTGCACACCCCGTCCGGCACCACTTCGCGCGCCACCACGGATGCGCAGGGTCGTTTCAATGCGCGCGGTCTGCGCGTCGGTGGTCCCTACAGCGTCACGGTGATGCGTGATGGCTACCAGGGTGAAACCACGGAGAACCTGTTCGTCAATCTGGGTGACAACACCCCGGTGATGGTTGATCTGGCCGAAGCCGCAGCACAACTCGACGCCATCGAAGTGGTTGCTTCGGGCGACGTCAGCGTGTTTTCACCCGACAAGATGGGCGCCGGCACCAATGTCAGCCAGGCGCAGATCCGCGCGCTGCCGTCGATTGGCCGCAACATCCAGGACTATGTCCGCCTTGACCCGCGCGTGTCGCAGACCGACAAGCAGCGCGGCGAAATCTCGGTGGGTGGTCAGAACACCCGCTTCAACGCCATCAAGATCGACGGCGTCTCCACCAACGATCCGTTCGGCCTGGAATCGAACAACCTGCCGACCTTGCGTCAGCCTGTGTCGATCGACGCCATCGAAGAAGTGCAGATCGCCATTGCTGAATACGACACCACCCTGACCGGCGCCACCGGCGGCATCATCAACGCCGTCACCAAGTCGGGCACCAATGAATTCGGCGGTTCGGTGTACTACGTGTTCCGCGACAACGACTGGGTGCGTGATAACGCCAACGGCACCCCGTTTGCCGGCTTCCAGGACGAAGAAACCTTCGGCGCCACCTTTGGCGGCCCGCTGATCAAGGACACCCTGTTCTTCTTCGCTAACTACGAGCAATTCACCCGCAATGCCCCTGGTCCGTCGTTCGGCATCGCCGGCTCCGGCGCTTCCAATACGGTCACCATCACACCCGCCGAAATTGCCGAAGTCCAGGACATCGCGTCCAGCGTTTGGGGCTTCGATCCAGGCACCTTGGACGTGCCGGACGCACTGAAGACGGATGTCGAGGAATACGCGATCAAGCTCGACTGGAACATCAACGAAGATCACCGTGCCAGCTACCGCTACAGCAAAACTGAGCAAACTGATCCGGTCCTGCCCGGTTTCGGCTCGCGCTCACTGTCGTTGAACAGCTACTGGTACAACCAAGTCAAGACCTTTGAAAGCCACGTGGCACAGGTTTACAGCGACTGGTCGGACACCTTCTCGACCGAATTCAAAGTGTCGCAGAAGTCCTATGACTCCATTGCCGACACCTTTTCTGACCTGCCGTCGATTGCCGTGCGCCTGTCCAACGGCAACACCCTCAACCTCGGCACCGAGCAGTTCCGCCACAAGAACATTTTGCTGACCGATGAAACCAGCATTTTCGGCGCCGGCACCCTGTACGTGGGTGACCATCAGGTCAAGTTCGGCGTTGATTACTCCAGCAACGACATCTACAACCTGTTTGGCCGAGATCTGAACGGTGTTTACACCTTCAATTCGATTGCTGACTTCCGAATCGGCAAGCCTTCGGCCTACACCTCGCGTGCCGCGACCAATGGCGATGTCAATAGCATTGCTGCGGACTGGACCTTCGAGAACCTTGGCGTGTTCGTGCAAGACTCTTGGGCCGTCAACTACAACCTGAATCTGTTGTTCGGCTTCCGCTACGACACTCCGATGGTGGACGATGCCCCGATCAGCAATCCGCTGGCGCAGTCGTTGTATGGTCTTGGACAACACCCAGACCATCGACGGCAACTCACTGTTCCAGCCGCGCTTGGGCTTCAACTACACCTTCGACAGCGAGCGCCCGACCCAGTTGCGCGGCGGTATCGGCCTGTTCCAAGGTGCGGCTGCCAACGTGTGGTTGTCGAATCCGTTCTCCAATACCGGCCTGAACTTCGTGGTGCGTCAGCAGACCGCCGGCTCGCAAGTCGTGTTCTCTCCGGACCCCAACAACCAACCGGTGCCTGCCGGTACCACGCTGCGTCAAGCTATCGACATCGTGTCGGGCGACCTCGAACAGCCGAGCATCTGGAAAGCCAATCTGGCCTTCGAGCATGAGTTGCCGTGGTGGGGCGTCGTCGCCAGTGCCGAAGCCATCCTGACCCAGAACGAAATGGCGCTTTACTACCAGCGTTTGGATCTGGGCAACCCGACCCGCTCGGGCCAGGACGGCCGCATGATGTACTGGAATGCTGCTGGCTACAGCCCGGCAAACTGGAACGTCAACGCCAGCAATACGTGGACGGCCGCGAGCTCAGTTCAAAACCGCGGCAATCGTCCCAGCAGTGTGGACATCGTCACCTATGCGCTGCCGACCAACAAGGGTGAAAGCCAACAGTTGACCATGGCACTGACCAAACCGATGACCGAGAACTGGGGTTGGCAGGTGGCCTACACCTATACCAACGCCACCGAAGTCAATCCGCTGACCAGTTCGCAGGCATCGTCCAACTGGAACAACAACGCCGTCTTCCAGGCCAATGAAGAAGTCGCCGGTGTCACGAACTACACCATTCGCGACCGCTTCAGTGCCAACCTGAGCTATCGCCACTATTTCTTCGAGAATTACGCCACGGATTTCGGCCTGTTCTACGAAGGCCGTACTGGCAAACCCTATAGCTGGGTCTTCCAGAACGACATGAACGGTGATGGCGTGGTCAACGACCTGTTCTACGTGCCGTCCGCGCCGGGAGACGTGATCTTTGCGAAACTCCCGACATCACGAAGAAGCGGCGTTCTTTGAATACCTGTCCAACACACCTGAACTGGCGCGTTTGCGGGCCAGGTTGCCGGCCGCAACACGGAACGCAATGAGTGGGTCAATCAGTTCGACGTCCGCATCAGTCAGGAACTGCCCGGCTTCTTTGGCGACAACAAGGCAGAAATCGCGCTGGATATCCTCAACGTCGGCAACTTGATCAACAAGGATTGGGGGCAGATCGACGAAATCGGCTTCCCGTCAAATCGTGGCGTGGCCTACTTTGGCGGTATCGATCCGGCCACCGGCAAATACGTCTACGGGTTCTTGAACGACGTGGATGCCTCTTCGCTGCGGGATGTCACCGGCGAATCGCGTTGGGCTGCTCAGCTGACCTTCCGCTACCGCTTCTGACAACAACACCCTCCGCATTGCACCTTCGGGTGCAATGCGCGAACCTTTCGCGGTCGGCCTTCGGGCCGACCGTTTTTTTGGAGATGACGATGTCCGAGTGGCAAGCGGTGTGCGGCGAGCAACAACTCGCCGAAGGCGAGTTCCAAGTGGTCTGGGACGGTGACAACGCGATTGCGGTATATCGCACCACAGAGGGCTGGTTCGCGGTCGAGGACGTCTGCACGCATGACGGTGCCGAATTGGCGGGCGGCGCGGTGCACGGCTGTGTGGTCGAGTGTCCGCGCCATGGCGCACGCTTTGACCTTCGAACGGGTGCCGCCTTGTGCGCACCCGCGTATGAACCGATCCATGTATTCCCGCTCAAAATCGAAGCGGGTGTGGTGTATGTCCGCGATGATCGCGAGGATTGATATCGCTCAGTGCTTGAACACCGTTTTGCGTTCCACCCAAACCAGCGCAATCACGGCCAGCACCGCATAGCCCACATCCATCGACCCAAGACGCGGCCACCAATGCAGCCAAAGCATGCCGCAGGACATTTGTTGCAGACCGAGCAATGGGGCGACACCCAGTGCGCCAAGCAACACCATTGAAAAACTGAGAGCAGCGGTGAGCACAGTCGTGATCGCAGTGACCAATGTAATGCCTATCACGCGCCAGGGCCCGGCCGGAAACTGACTCAAACGCAGCAATAGTGCGGCATCCAGCACGACGAACGGCAACATCCAACTGTGGTTGCCGCCCAACCGACACTGCAATCCACTCCACAAGGCTGCGACGCCCGCGATAGCGATACCGCAGGTGAGCAAGGCCAACACCCAGATACCGACCGAATGAGGAGAACCCTGTTGCGCTGCCAACGCATCTTCCTTGCATGCTCGCGTCGTTTTGACGCGGGTGACGACTAGAATACGCAAGTTGTTGTCGACAGCGTACGTTCGCTTGGTCTCTGGCTGACCTTCTTCCGCATGCTGACGACCTTGGTTTCCACCTCTCCGAGAACTCTATTCGCATGAGCTACAGTCGCACCTCCGAACCAGTCAAGTTTGTGCGTGACTGTGACGTCGTCATGGTGCCGCAAGGCGAGGCAGTGACGTTGCCTGCGGGCAGCACGGGCTATATCACCCAAGCTTTGGGTGGCAGCTATACCGTCTTCGTGGAGGGCAATCTGTTCCGCATCGCGGGGCATGACGGTGATGCGATTGGCAAAGCGCCAATCCCGAAACCTGAGCTACCTGAGGGCGCCAGTGATGACGATGTGGAACTGCTGGCGTGGAATCAGTTGCGGACCTGCTTCGACCCCGAGATTCCAGTCAACATCGTCGATCTCGGACTGGTCTACGACTGCCATGTCGAACACCGCGAAGAGGGTACGCGGCGCATCATGGTGCGCATGACACTGACGGCGCCCGGTTGCGGAATGGGCGAAGTACTGGTGCAGGACGTGCGCAGCAAACTGGAGTTGATCCCCACTGTCGTCGAAGCCGATGTCGACCTGAGCTTCGATCCGCCGTGGACACAAGCGATGATGACCGAAGCGGCTCGCCTTCAGGTCG
Source organism: Lysobacterales bacterium (assembly GCA_016718605.1). GTDB lineage: Bacteria > Pseudomonadota > Gammaproteobacteria > Xanthomonadales > Xanthomonadaceae > Aquimonas. The sequence continues at coordinate 286,885 of JADKCY010000003.1, forward strand.
GCATGTTCTGAACGGCGCCTTCAGCCCGCCGCTTGTGCTTTGGGATGGCGCACATCGCGCCCTTCGACGACATAGAAGACGTATTCCGCGATGTTCTTTGCGTGGTCACCGATGCGCTCCAAACCTTTGACGGCAAAGATGACCTGCACAGCGGAGGGAACTTGCTCTGGCATCTCCATCATCAACGCCGTCAGTCGCGTCAGCAGCGCCTTGTAGGCCAGATCCACCTGGGCGTCCTGATCCAGGACCCATTGCGCTTGAGACAGATCTAGCCGCGCCAACGCGTCCATGGCGCCGCGCAATACAGCCGCCACTGCGCGTGACATACGCTCAATGTCCTCCAACAAGGGCACCGCGCGCGCGCCATGACCATCTTGCAATCGCTGCAGTTTCAGCGCGATTCGAGCAATTTTTTTGGTTTCGTCGCCAACCCGCTCCAGATCGTTGACCGTCTTGGAAAGACCCAGCACCGTGCGCAAGTCCACACCCAGAGGTGTCCTCAATGCCAGCAACTGCGCTGTTTCCTCATCGGCGCGCAGCTCAAAGCGATCCACCTGTCGATCACTCTGGACGACGATGTCGGCAAGGCGGCTGTCACCCGATGCCAGCGCATGCATGGCCTTGGCGAGTTGATCCTCGACGACGCCACCCATCTGGATCACCAGATCGCGCAACACACCCAGTTGCTCGTCAAAACGCTTGAGCGTGTGCCCACCTGGCAATAACGACATCCCTGTTCTCCTTGACTCACCCAAAGCGGCCGGTGATGTAATTCTCGGTCTGCTTTTTCATCGGACGGGTGAACATCTGTTCGGTTTCACCAAACTCGATCAATTCCCCCGCGTGCAGAAATGCGGTGTATTTCGACACCCGCCCCGCCTGCTGCATATTGTGCGTCACAATCAGCACGGTCATGCGCTGTTTCAGCGCCATGATCAGTTCTTCAATGTTCGCGGTTGCCGCCGGATCAAGTGCCGACGTTGGCTCATCGAACAGCAAGATTTCCGGTTCGGTTGCCAAGCTGCGGGCGATGCACAGGCGTTGCTGTTGCCCGCCGGACAGGGCCAATGCCGACTGATGCAAGCGGTCTTTCACCTCGTTCCAAAGTGCCGCTTCCAGCAGCGCACGCTCCACCCGCTCCGCCAGCACAGCGTTGCGCTTTTCGCCTTGCACGCGCAATCCAAACGCCACATTGTCGAAGATCGACTTCGGAAAAGGATTGGGCTTCTGGAACACCATCCCGATGCGCAATCTCGCCTCGATCGGGTCCATCGCCGCATCCAGCAAGTTGGTATCGTCAGGCTGCAAGCGGATCTCACCCCGATAGCGACAGCCCGGATACAGATCATGCATCCGGTTGAAGCAACGCAGGAGCGTGGTCTTGCCGCATCCTGATGGACCAATCAGGGCGGTGACTTCGCGCTCCGCAATCTGTAGATCAATGTGCTTGAGCGCGTGCAAATCACCGTAGTGGAAATCCAGGCTGCGCACCTCTGCCTTGACGCTAGCGTTCAATTTCATGACTTATCCAAACTGACGCTTGCGCGCACGTTGACGTACCCAAAGCGCCACGCCATTCATGGCCACGTTGAGCAATACCAGAATCACCCCAGCCGCGGCAGCGTTGGCATGAAACTCCGGATTGGGTCGCGAGATCCAGTGGAACACTTGAATTGGCAGGACCGTGAACGGTGAGTACAACCAGTCGAAGTTGAGGAATGGCAGCGAACTGGACACCGGCGACGGTGGAAGGAATGCGATGAAGCTGAGCGCGCCGATCACGATGACCGGTGCCGTCTCACCGATCGCACGCGACAGGCCAAGAATTACGCCAGTCAGAATGCCCGGCGTGGCCTGCGGCAGACTGTGATGCCAGACGGTCTGCCAGCGCGACGCACCGAGACCAAAAGAGGCCTCTCGCAACGCTTGTGGCACCGTGCGCAGCGCCTCACGCGTGGACACGATGACCATCGGCAGAATCAGCATCGCCAGAGTGAGTCCGGCACTGAGCACACTTTGCCCGAGGTGCAACCCCTGCACCAACAAACCAAGAGCGAGCAGGCCATAGACGATCGACGGCACGCCCGCGAGGTTGCCAATGCTGACTTCCAGCAAGGCCGACCAGCGACCGCGCGCCGCGTATTCCTCTAAATAGATGCCTGCTGCCACGCCGAGCGGCACCGCGGCACCCGCGGTGACGAGCAGTACCAGAACACTGCCAACCCAAGCCGCAAGAATACCTGCCTGGTCAGCGTGACGCGAAGGAAACTGCCGCAGAAAATCCAGATTCAAGCGCTGCGCGCCATCGATCCACAACTGCACAAACAACGCGGCAAGCACCAGCAGGATCACCAGCATGATCAACAAGCCAAGCGCCTCAAAACCGATATCCCGCCAATGTTCGCCACGATGCAAGATTTTGCCGCGCGAGTTGCGTGAGCCGCCCATCAGTGCGCCTCACGAAAGCGATTGCGCACCCAATGTCCGGCGACGTTGAATACCAAGGTCAGCAGAAAAAGGCTCAGTCCCACTGCGAAAAGGCTCTGGTACGCCACGGAGTGCCTTGGCACGTCCCCCATCGCTACCTGCGCAATATAGCTAGTCAGCGTCGCTGCGCCTTCGCGCGGGTCAAATACCAACTGGGCCTGTTGCCCAGCGGCAATCGCGACCACCATGGTTTCACCCAGGGCACGTGACAAGGCCAAGACGGCGCTCGCCGTCACACCCGAGACGGCTGCAGGCAGCACCACCCAAAGCGCGGTCCGCAGTCTGCCCGAACCCAGACTGAAAGCCGCTTCGCGCAGGTTCATCGGGACCGCACGCAGGGCATCCTCGGACAACGAACTGACATAGGGGATGATCATCAAGCCGATGACCAACCCGGGCGCCAACAGGTTGAAGGTCGGCAATTCCGGAACAAGCTTTTGCAGCGCGGGCGTGACAAACAACAGTGCGAAATAGCCAAAGACCACGGTAGGAATACTGCTCAAGAGTTCCAGGGCAGGCTTTGCCCACTCCCGCGTACGCGCCGCGGCGAATTCACTGAGCCAAACAGCGGTCACCACCCCCAAGGGAATGGCAACGCTCATCGCAATAAAGCCCGTCAGCAAGGTGGCCGACAGCAAGGGCATGATGCCGAAATGCGCGCGCTCGAAAAGCGGCGTCCACTCGGGATCAAACAGAAAGTCCCACAGGCCAACGGCCTGGAAGAAGGGCAACGACTCAATGATCAGGGTCAGCAGAATCCCCAACGTAATCAAAACCGCAAGCGACGCAGCCGCACCCAATCCCCACTCGGCCCAGCGTTCATTGCGCTGACGGCGACGCAAAAAAGCCGCCCGTTCCGAGCTACCGTGAAGACTAGCGGACATCGACAGTACCGAGCTTTGCTGTCGGCTGCGCCGCCACGACTTCGGTTGCACCCAAAGCCGCTATCGCCGCATCGAAACGACGAAAGGCATGCTCATAGGCCGCGGCCTCCAGAGGAATATTCCGAACTTCATCAATCAGAGGCTGCGCCTGCTTCAAGGCGAAATGCACCCAATTGGCGATCTGCGGTCGTGCTTGCGCATGCTGGGTATTGACGTAGAGCAGCAACTGCCGCGACAGCGGTCGATAGCGTCCTTGCATCACAGACTCACGCGATGGTGACACGGCCGCCGCATCGGCATCCTGCCGGATACGCACTGCCTTCAGGCGATGGGCATTTTCTTCGTAGTAAGCGAAACCGAAAAAACCAAGTGCACCCACATCGCCTGCCACACCCGTGACCAACAAATTATCGTCTTCACTTGCGGTGTAATCACCCCGACTGCTGCGCGGCCTACCCACGACCGCCTCGGTGAAATAGTCGAACGTGCCGGAATCCGCGCCTGCGCCGTACAAATGGATCGGCCGGTCGGGAAACGCGGGGTCCAGTTGGTTCCAGCGCAATAACGCGCCTTGTGCTTCGGGCTGCCACAAACGTCGCAACTGTGCGACGCTGAGCTCCTCAGCCCACGTGTTCTTCGGATGCACTACCACCGTGATTGCATCGTAAGCCACTGGCAACGTTACATACGCCACGCCAGCAGCGGCACAACGCGCAGCTTCTTCCTTGGCAATCGGGCGCGACGCCGCGGCAATATCGATATCGCCGCGGCAGAACTTCTTGAAGCCACCACCGGTTCCCGACACGCCGACGGTCACTCGAACCTTCCCCGATTGGGTGCGCATGTACTCCTCGGCAACGGCCTCCATCAGGGGATAGGCGGTACTGGAGCCATCGACGCGCACCACCTCACTGGGCGGCGGCGTGCCACACCCTGCAAGAAAGCAGGACATCCAGATTGCGTGCAGGCCACCTCGCATGAGGGACTCCCATCGGATTGAACGGGTCCAGGATGAGCACGTCGTGATATCGCGCGCTGAGAGTCTGGAAACCTAGAGGAACGAAGTGTGCAATTTATTGCAGTGTTGTGACATACGGATGACACGTCGAACTGCGCGCCCGTCGGGACCTAAACGCACCGGTTTGATTTGTGGCAACGAAGCCGTGTTTTCCGAACGAACTCGAACGTAGTGGATTCATCTAGAGAACGTTCCGACCCGTGCCGAATTTGCCCCCGCCTTGAGAACCAGCAGGAATGCACTGTCGCAACGGCCAGGCCGCAGTGGTTCCTTGCGGCGGTCTCTCTTCGCGACCAATAGTTCAGTCTTCATGCGACACTCTTGCGGAATGACATCACCCCAACTCACCAGCACCAGTCAGATCCTGCATAGACTGGCTCAGGACGACACCAGCGACCGCGTTTCGTTCGACAGTCTGTTGCACGCATTCGGACGCCGCGCCTTTGGCGGTTTGTTGTTCATCGCCGTATTGCCTTCCTTCATTCCCGCACCCGTCGGGGTTGGCGCGATCAGCGGTCCCTTGGTCAGTCTGCTGGGCCTGCAGATGTTGCTGTTGATGAAGGAGCCCTGGCTGCCACAAACACTGCGCAAGCGCGGCATGGGGCGCGACAGTCTGGGGCGCTTTGAACAACGCTTCGGCGGCGGGATACGGCGTGTCGAAAAGCTCTGCCAGCCAAGACTGCCTTGGCTGACCGAGGCAAAACCCGCGCTGGCGTTCAGTGGCATTCAACTACTGTTGCTCGGCATCTTGCTGGCGCTGCCGATTCCCTTCACCAACTATCCATTCGGCTTGTTGTTGCTGGGCTATGCGCTGGCCTTGATCGAGCGTGACGGGCGTTTGTTGCTGATCACTTGGACACTCGGCATCGGTGTACTGATTGCCTCGCTGTCGTTTGCCGGCGAGGCAGTGCAATGGATCGGCGGGTGGTTCTGAGTGAACGGGCGACTGTGCACGTTCAGTGCTTGCTGGCCTCGCCACGCCCTGCCATCACCCGCGCCTGTTCCAGTTCAACGCGCAGTGTCTTGACCAGTTGGTCGCGCGGCACATCGAATTGCTCTTGCTTGCGCATGTCCTTGACCGCAACCACACTGCGCTCAGCCTCATCATCACCCAGCATCAACACAAAGCGGATGCCAGCGCGGTCGGCGTACTGGAATTGACGCGCAATCTTCTTCGGTTCCAGTTGAACTTCGGAATTGATGCCAGCGCGTCGCAATTGGGTGGCAAGCGCCAAGTATTCAGGCAGCCGCGCTTCGTCCATCTGACTGACCAATACCTCGACGCTGCTCTCCGCTGTCTTGATGAGCCCAGCCTCGCGCAACTGCCAGAACAAGCGCGTGGCGCCAATCGAGATGCCAACACCCGGCAGATGCGACCGGGTGTAGTGACCCGCAAGGTTCTCGTAGCGTCCACCGGAACAGATTGAACCGATCTGCGGGTAGTCGTTCAGAGTCGTTTCGTAGACCGTTCCAGTGTAGTAATCGAGCCCGCGTGCAATCGACAGATTGATCGCGTAGTGACTTTCAGGCACACCGAAGGCCCGCACCAGTTCCAGAACCTCGCGCAGCTCAGCCAGACCAAGGTTGAACGTTTCCGTGCCCTGCCCCAACGCAGCGAGTTTGGCCAGCGCATCGGCATGGCCACTAGAGCGAATCTGCACGAAGTCGAGGACGCGTTGAGCCGCGTCCGCACTCAACGCAAATCCCTCACCCATCAGTGTCTCTCGCACGTATTCGGCGCCACGCTTGTCGAGCTTGTCGACTTCTCGCAGGACCAATCCTTGCTGGTCGCTATCTGTCACACCCAAACCTTCAAAGAACCCACGCATCAATTTTCGATTATTGATCTGAATGGTGAAGGGTCCAATCGCCAAATCGGTGAACACGGCGTTGATGACCGCCGGAAGTTCGGCATCAAAACGCACCGACAACTGATCCTTGCCAATGACGTCAATATCGCATTGATAAAATTCGCGAAAGCGACCGCGCTGGGCGCGCTCGCCACGGTAGACACGCTGAATCTGGTAGCGGCGGAAGGGAAACGACAAATCGTGCTCATGCTCGGCGACATAGCGCGCCAAAGGCACGGTCAGGTCGAAACGCAATGCGTGTTCCGGCATCTGCCCGGTCTCGTGCTTCTCCAGCGCGCCGGTACTTTGAACAAAGTAAACCTGACGCTCGGTCTCGCCACCTGACTTGGTCAGCAAGACCTCGGACAACTCCATCACCGGCGTCTCGACCGGCAGGAAACCGAAACGCTCGTAGTTGTCACGGATGATGTCGAGCATGCGCTGAAAGGCGATCTGGTCGCGGGGCAGCAGCTCCATGACTCCGGGCATGGTACGTGGCTTGATCAAGACAGACTCCGACGGGCAAACGAACCGCACAAGGCTACCAGACCGGCGTGCCGCAGGCACCGCCGATGCTTGCTAGAACAGTGACAAATCCGTAAGATGCGCGGCTCGCGAAAGCGATATCGGGGTGTAGCTCAGCTTGGTAGAGCGCTACTTTCGGGAAGTAGAGGTCGCAGGTTCGAATCCTGTCTCCCCGACCAATTCGACGGGCCGAATGCCCACAAACAAAAGCCCCGCAATGCGGGGCTTTTGTTTGTGGGCATTCCAACACCAGATTTGCCGAATGTTCCCTGCGCGATGGTTCAGGTATCGAAATCGGCGACGAAAATCGGCGCTTCGTCTTGCTTCTGCACCGCGACGCTAGTGGCGCCTTCGAAGGACAATGCGCTGATCGTCTGCGCAGGCGTTTGCTCAACCATGGTTGAGGGAACTGCGTCTTGCGCAGGCTTGAGTGAGACGAGCAGCGCCGCTGCAAACACACTCGCCGCCAAGGCCACCCAAGAGGGGCGCAGTCGGCGCGCCACAGGAACAACGCGCACTTCGCGCACCGCTGCGGACAACGCCTCGGCCTCAGATCCGAGTGAAAGTGCAACGCGCAGCACCCGCGCATTGAGTGGTGAATCGGCCAATGCGCCCAATGCGTCGTCGCGCAAATCACGCGATCCGAACTGACCACCAAGGACGCCAGCAAGACGCTCGGCGTCCCACACCACATCCTCGGCACGACCGTCTCGATACACCGCAGACAACGATGGATTAGTCATCAAATTCTCCCAATCCCAGAGCCCGAAGGCGCTGTTTGGTTTCTTCAAGCCCGCGATAAACCAGCTTGCGGGCAGCGTCCAAGGTAAGGTCAGACAGATCGGCGATCTCCTGCAGCGCATACCCTTGCAGGTAAAGCTGGACCGGAACGCGTCGCCGCTGCGGCAAAGCACTCAGACACTCACGAACGCGATCCAAATGCTGTGCATCACCTGCACTGCGATCGGGACTACGACGGTCGTGCTGCCAGTCCACCCATTGCTCCTCGCTCTCTGGAAGCTGCTCGATCGGTCGCGATTGCGCGCGTCTGACGGCATCCACCAAGGTGCTGACCACTACCTTCTGCACATAAGACGCAGGAAGTTCGGCTTTTGGGTCACGTTCCAGCGTTTTCCAAAGGCGTATGCGGACTTCCTGCTCGATGTCATCCACGTCAATGCCGTGCTGGTCTAGCCGATTGGATTCAATCTGCATTCGCACTTTGCGTGAAAACTGCGCAATCAGTGCCTGCAATCGTTGCTGCGTGGCGATGTCCATGGATCAGTTCGGCACCACGTTGCTCGGTCCCGAAGTCAAACAAGCGGCCGGCGCGTGGACATCCACCAGATACAGTGGCCGCTGCTTGGACTCCATGTAGAGCCGCCCCAGATACTCGCCGATAATACCCAGGGCCATCAGTTGCACACCCCCGAGAAACAGCATGACGCTCATCAAGGAGGGATAACCCGCCACGAACTCGCCCCAGAGCAAGGTCTTGGCGATGATCCACAGGCCAAACAAGAACGCGGCAAGAGAGGTCAACACACCGATGTAGGTGGCCACCCGCAAGGGCAAGGTGGAAAACGAGGTAATGCCCTCCAGCGCGAGATTCCACAACCGCCAGTAATTGAACTTACTGCGCCCGGCAAAGCGCGGCGCGCGCTGATACACCAACGCCTCCTGCCGAAATCCTACCCATGCGAACAATCCTTTCATGAAGCGCTGACGTTCGCGCAATCCATGCATGGCGTCGACCGCACGTCGCGACATCAAGCGAAAATCGCCGGTATCGCGCGGCATGGGTGTGGCGGCGAGTCGCGCCATCAAGCGATAGAAGCCTGCTGCTGTCACGCGTTTCAACCACGACTCGCCTTGCCGTTCAGCGCGTTGCCCCGCAACCACATCCACACCTTGCTGCCAACGTTCGACAAACAAGGGAATCAGTTCCGGTGGGTCCTGCAGATCCGCGTCAAGAATGACCACAGCATCGCTGTCGCAGTGGTCCAACCCGGCAGTCAAGGCCAGTTCCTTGCCAAAATTGCGACTAAGTTTCAGCAAGCCGACCCGCGCATCCGCCGCGGCCAGGCTGAGCATGACCGGCCAAGTGTCATCGCCACTGCCGTCGTCCACATAAAGAACTCGAGTGCGCAGTGGCAGCGCGTCCAGCACCGCGAGCGTTCGGCGCTGAAACTCCCGCAAACCCTCACCCTCGTTGTACGCAGGGACCAGAACGGTCAGGCTTGCGCTCACGATTTCAGCCCCCAAACCAAGCAAAGACGGACGCATGCTACCAGTCCAGTCAAACCGACTCGCAGCGCATTACGGGTGCAAACAGCAGGTCGTCAGATAATCCGTACCACCCAACGCAACCATCTGTTCTTCGATCCACGCGACGCGAGCCCGCTGCGCCCTGCTCGGCGAACTTACCAAGCGTCGCTTGGGATTGGGCAACAAGGCCGCCAATTGTGCCGCCTGACGGCGTGACAAGGCAGATGCAGAAACCCCAAAGAACTGCTGCGCAGCTGCTTCTGCGCCGTAAATTCCATCACCGAACTCTGCGACGTTCAAGTACACCTCCAACAACCGTCGCTTGCCCCAAGCCAGTTCGAGGCTGGGCGTCAATCCAGCCTCCAAGCCCTTGCGCAACCAACTGGGCTCCGACCACAAAAACATGTTCTTGGCGACTTGCTGACTGATTGTGCTGGCACCGCGCCGGCTGCGTCCACGCTCACGGTCCTTCATGGCGGAACGGATGGCTCCCATATCGAAGCCCCAATGGTTCGGAAACTGCTGATCCTCGGCCGCGACCACCGCAAGCGCCAACTGGGACGAGATCTGCCCCAATGGCCGCCAGCGCCAATCCGGACGCTGTTCGTGCTGGATTCGCCATGCCAGCATGAAAGCCGTGGTAGGTGGCGTTATCCAGCGCATCGCGACCAGCAGGAATGCGCAGATCAGCGCTGGCAGGAGCAGCCAGCGCCAATACCTTCTGCGTCGGAGTTGGCGCGCTTGCGGTCGTCGGCGCGCGTCCGCATAGTGCCGTGCCTTGTCTGTCATCGCCCTATTTTGCCCATGTCTTCAACACTTCTCACTGCAGCGAACGATTTCCTCAGCCGCTTCCTATTGCAGCGTTCCGGGCTGCGCGGCGTGCTGGTTCAGCTCAGTGACGCGTGGAAGACCGTGCAATCCCGCAGCGCCTATCCGGACCCACTGCGGGATTTGCTCGGAGAAATACTCGCTGCTGCCCCTTTGTTTACTGGACACGCGAAAGTGGAAGGTCGCTTATCGATACAGATGCGTGGTCAAGGCGCCCTCCGCACCTTGTTTGCCGAGTGCACGGCAGGCGGCAGCCTACGCGGTCTGGCGCGCTGGCAGGCACCACTGCCGACGCCGCTGGATCCAAGCCATTTCGGTAGCGATGCGATGTTGGCAATCACTATCGAGGGCGAAGCGCGACCCGGCCAAGAACCGCAACGCTATCAGGGACTGGTCAGTCTGCAAACGACTCTGCTCTCATCAGCTTTTGAGGACTACTTCACCCAATCAGAGCAATTACCGACACGGATTTTGTTGGCCGCCGATGGTGATCACGCCTGCGGCATCATGCTGCAACATCTGCCCGGCGCCAGTGACGATCCAGAGGCATGGCAGCGAGCGCATGCACTGCTCGATACGTTGACCCGCGAGGAGCTGCTGACCTTGCCTGCTGAGACACTGCTGTATCGCTTGTTCCATGAGGAGCAAGTCGCCTTGGTCGCACAAAAGCCCCTGCATTTCGGTTGCAGCTGCTCTCGTCAGCGTGTCGGAACGATGTTGCTTGGCTTGGGGCGCGCAGAATGCGATGCCGCATTGGCCGAGGATCGGATCGAAGTCATCTGCGAGTTTTGTGGCCACCACTATCACTTCGACAAGTTGGATGTGGAGCAACTCTTCGCCGGTGGCGGCAGCGCACCTGCGCTGGATACTCGACAATAAATCGCCCACGCTGAGCCGACACCGCACGGGCGCACTTCACTGATCGCATCGGCAGCAAAGGATTGCAGGAGATACAACCGCCCGGACTATAGGCGCGGGCGACACTTGTTGCCGCACACCCTCCGCACGCCCAATGCGGCGTCCCCAACGAGGTTCACCCAGTGATCTACGACAGCATTCTCGATACCATTGGCCGCACGCCCATCGTGCGACTGCATCGCCTGGCTCCCGAGCACGTTTCGCTATACGTCAAGATCGAAGCCTTCAATCCGATGTCCTCGGTCAAGGATCGATTGGCCCTGGCGATCATTCTGGACGCCGAACAGCGCGGGGTGCTCAAGTCTGGGCAAACCGTCGTCGAAGCCACCTCCGGAAATACCGGCATTGCACTGGCGATGGTCTGCGCTGCGCGCGGGTATCCGTTTGTCGCCTTCATGGTCGAAACGTTCTCGATCGAGCGTCGCAAACTCATTCGTGCACTGGGAGGAAAAGTTGTGCTGACACCGGCAGCAGAGCGCGGCACCGGCATGGTCAGTGCGGCCAAAGCCTATGCCGAACGCAGTGGTGCCTTCTATGCGGAACAGTTTGACAACCCCGCCAATCCAGCATTTCACCGCAACAGTACTGGGCCTGAAATCCTGTCGGACTTTGCAGGCAAGCGGCTGGATTGGTTCGTGACCGGCTGGGGCACTGGCGGCACCCTCACTGGCGCGGGCGAGATGCTCAAACTGGCCCGACCTGACATCCGGATTTGCACCACCGAACCGGCAGCCGCAGCGCTGCTTGCGGGCGGCGAATGGTCGCCGCACAAGATTCAGGGCTGGACCCCAAACTTCATTCCCAGCGTGCTCAACCGGGAGATTTTCGACCGCAACATCGCCATCACCGATGAGCAAGCGCGCGATACCTCACTCGCCTTGGCGCGCAGGGAAGGCATTTTCGTCGGACTTTCCGCAGGCGCCACGGTCGCCGCCGCGCTCGAAGTTGCCAAGGAGGCCGAACCAGGTAGCGTGTTGCTGGCGATGCTTCCCGATACAGGCGAGCGCTACCTTTCGACCTTCTTGTTCGAAGGAATTGCCGAGGGCAGTGACACGTTGGATGCGTAGGCGATCCACCCTGCACGCGCGTTGCCTCAGCGCGACACCTCGCGCGGACACCGCGAGCGAATCGAATGCCCCACCGCATCGACAAACAATCAAACGATTGTTAGATTGTTTGCATGGATACGCGACAACACAAGAATTACCTGTACGAGCAGGTCGCTCGCATTGGCAAAGCCCTCTCCAGCAGTAAACGGCTGGAATTGCTGGAGTTACTGACGCAGGGCGAAAAGCCCGTCGAGACACTGGCGCAGCAAGCTGCCATCGACCTGCGTCTGTGCAGTGCTCACCTGCGAGCCCTGCGCGAAGCACGCCTCGTGCAAACCCAACGTGCGGGAAAACACGTTTTCTATCGCCTTGCCAGCGATGAAGTGGCTTTGCTGTGGGTCACCCTGCGCGACAGCGCGGAGCGACACCTGCTGGAACTTCAATTGGCGATGCAGCAGTTGGGCAGCCATTCCACATCCCTCACCCGCGAAGACCGAATGTCACTGATGCATCGCGCGCAGCGCGGCGAAATCACCGTGATCGATGTTCGGCCCGCCACCGAGTACAGCTGCGCTCACTTGCCGTTCGCGCGCTCACTACCGCTGTCCGAACTCCGCTTGCGGATCGACGAACTGCCGCGTGATCAGACGGTCGTTGCGTACTGCAGAGGACCGTTTTGCGTGATGTCGGATCAAGCCGTCGAACTTCTGAGAGAGCACGGCTTTATGGCGGAGAAGCTCAGCGACGGTATCAACGAGTGGCGAGCCGCGGGTCTCGCTCTTGAGGTGCCGTCGCCAGCTCCAACGCGCCCGAATCACGCCCGCACATCCAGTCGGAGAATGTCATGACAACGACTCTTTTCATCCTCAACGAAGCGCCTTATGGATCCGAGCGCAGCTACAACGCCCTGCGTTTGGCCTTGTCACTCAGCAAGCGTGATGCAGAGGAGGTCCGCGTGTTTCTGATGGGCGATGCCGTGTCTTGCGCCAAGGCAGGACAGAAGGTACCGACTGGCTACTACAACTGCGAAGACATGCTTCGTCGCATTGGCCCTGCGGTCGCCGTATGCGGAACCTGTCTGGACGCGCGCGGCATCAGCGCCAGCGAGCTGATCGACAGCGCACACGCCAGCACCCTCGCCGAATTGACCGCATGGACCGTCGAGGCCGACAAAGTGCTGGTGTTCTGACCCAATGAACCACGCCGACCTCGAACCCGCTCGTCTGGGTCTTCGCCCCAACCTCGCGCAGTTTGCGTTGCTCGTGCTGGTCAATGCCTTTGTCGGTGCGATGGTGGGACTGGAGCGCAGCATCCTGCCCGCGCTCGCGGAAGAAGAATTTCATCTGGCGGCGCACAGCGCCATTCTGTCCTTCATCGCCGTGTTTGGCTTGACCAAGGCACTGACCAACTACGCGGCCGGCCGCTGGTCGGATCGCTTCGGACGCAAGCTGGTACTACTGGCCGGATGGCTGATCGCCGCACCGGTGCCCTTGCTGCTGATGTGGGCACCATCGTGGAGCTGGGTGATTGTTGCCAACGTGTTGCTCGGGGCCAGTCAGGGCCTGACCTGGTCCACCACGGTCATCATGAAGATCGATCTGGTCGGTCCCGCGCAGCGCGGCTTGGCGATGGGTCTGAACGAATTCGCGGGCTATTTTGCGGTCGCCGCCAGCGCGCTTGCCACCGGCTGGCTGGCCCAAACCTATGGCCTGCGGCCTGAGCCTTTCTATCTCGGCGTGGTCTATGTCCTGGCGGGCGCGTCGATCTCCGCGTTCGCGGTACGGGAGACGCGCCATCATGTCGCGCAGGAATCGCTCAACCACACGAGTCCGCCAAACGAACTCAGTGCAGGCGAGATCTTCCGTAGCGCCACCTGGAAGGATCGCAATCTTTCCAGCGTCAGTCAGGTCGGCTTCGTCAATAATCTGAATGATGGGATGGCCTGGGGACTGTTCCCACTGTGGTTTGCCGCCGCTGGACTCGCCCTTGATGAAGTCGGCTGGTTGATCGCTATCTATCCCGCCGTCTGGGGCTTGAGCCAGATTGGCACCGGCATCTGGTCGGACCGCATCGGACGCAAGCCGCTGATTGTCACGGGCATGGTGCTGCAAGCCATCGGCATCGCCGTCACCGCATCCAGCTCATCGACCAGCGGCTTCGCCTTCGGCGGCGTACTGCTTGGGCTGGGCACTGCTGCGGTCTATCCCACCCTGCTGGCCGCCATCGGTGATGTAGCCCATCCCCGCTGGCGCGCCAGCGCGGTCGGAGTCTATCGGCTTTGGCGCGATCTTGGTTATGTGGCGGGCGCCCTGTTGGCGGGTGCGATTGCAGACTTGTTTGGCCTCGCGGCAGCGATGTGGGTGGTCGCAGCATTGACCGCACTGTCTGGCCTGCAGGCCTATCTGCGGATGGACGAGACCCGTCATCCGCGCTGAGCGCAGCCGCCTCCAGGATGGTTCTGCCGCGGTGGCCGCGTACCGCCTGACGCTCCATGTATGGGCTCTATCGCCATGCCAAAACGTCATTTGCAGGGCGCACATTCCGCGACATATCTTTTCATCGCGATGAATACAAAAACCACCACCACTCGTTCGATGTGTCTCTGCATGTGCTGTCGCATGTGCTGCTGTGCGCACACGCACGGGTTCGCTGGATAGGTTCACCCTCTCTCGATCCCGCTGCGGCCTGGCCGAACGGGATTCTCGTCGCTCAGGTCGCCACCCACACCCAAGGAGCCAGACCATGAGCCAGAGCCACCGTTTCGAAACCCTGCAAGTTCACGCCGGTCAAGCCCCAGCACCGGGCACGAATGCGCGTGCGGTGCCGATTTACCAGACCACGTCCTACACCTTCGATAGCTCGGAGCATGGTGCCAATCTGTTCGCGCTGAAGCAGTTCGGCAACATCTACAGCCGGATCATGAATCCCACCGTGGACGTGTTCGAGCAACGTATCGCTGCGCTGGAAGGCGGTGTCGCCGCCGTGGCGACCAGTTCAGGACAGGCGGCGCAATTTCTTGCGATCACCAATCTGGCGCAGTCGGGCGACAATATCGTCAGCACCAGTTCGCTCTACGGCGGTACCTACAACCAGTTCAAAGTGACCCTGCCGCGCCTCGGTATCGGCGTGAAGTTTGTATCGGGTGACAACCCGGCCGATTTCGAACGCGCCATCGATGCTCAAACCAAAGCGATCTATGTCGAGACGATCGGCAACCCGAGTTTCAACATCCCCGACTTCGAAGCGCTGGCGAAGATCGCCCATGCCAACGGCATCCCGTTGATCGTTGACAACACCTTCGGCGCCGGTGGCTATTTAAGCCGTCCCATCGATTTCGGCGCCGATGTCGTTGTCGAAAGTGCCACCAAATGGATCGGCGGCCATGGCACCAGTATTGGTGGGGTGATCGTCGACGCTGGCACCTTCAACTGGGGCAATGGCAAGTTTCCGTTGTTCTCCGAACCCTCGCCGGGCTATCACGGTTTGAACTTCTGGGAGGTGTTCGGTAGCAATGGCCCCTTCGGCAATATCGCGTTTGCCATCCGCGCGCGCGTCGAAGGCTTGCGCGACATCGGCGCCAGCCAGTCGCCCTTCAATGCCTTCCTGTTGCTGCAAGGTCTGGAGACACTCAGCCTGCGCGTTCAGCGACATGTCGACAATGCGTTCGCACTTGCGCAATGGCTGCAGACCCAGTCGCAGGTCGCGTGGGTCAGCTATCCCGGCCTGCCCGATCACCCCTATCACGGTCTGGCGAAGAAGTATCTGCGCCACGGCTTCGGCGGCGTGCTCACCTTCGGCGTCAAGGGCGGCGCAAGCGCAGCGACAAAGGTCATCGATGCCTTCAAGCTTGCCAGTCACCTGGCTAACGTCGGCGACGCGAAAACGCTGGTCATCCATCCTGCGGGAACCACGCATCAGCAATTGAGCGAAACTGAACAACAGGCCTCCGGCGTCACGCCGGATCTGATTCGCGTGTCGGTCGGCATTGAGCATATCGATGACATCAAGGATGACTTCGCTCAGGCCTTGGCGCAGGTATCGGCGTGAATCAGGAAGGTCTTCGCCACTGGCGCAGCCCACAGCCCTTTCTGCTGGACAATGGCGCAGTGCTTGAAAGCATCGAGCTCAGCTTCCGCACCTGGGGCCAGCTCAATGCGCGCGGCGACAATGCCGTGGTGGTATGTCACGCACTGACCGGCGATCCGCACGCGGATCGCTGGTGGGCACCGCTGTTTGGCGCTGGCAAGGTGCTGGATCCCGAGCGGGACTTCATTGTCTGTGCGAATGCACTGGGCAGTTGCTATGGCAGCAGTGGCCCCGCCAGCCGCGATGCGCAAGGTCGTCGCCAAGCGACGCGTTTCCCGAGAGTCAGCATTCGTGATCAGGTCCGCAGCCAGATGCATCTGCTTGATGCGCTTGGCGTTCGACACATTGCGTGGGTGGTTGGTGGCTCGATGGGCGGTCTGCAGGCTATCGAATGGGCGCTGCTGGATCCGACCCGTGTGCAAGCGGTCAGTTCTGTCGCGGCGTCGGCCAAACATTCGGCGTGGTGCATCGGCTGGAGCGAGGCGCAGCGTATCGCGCTGCGTGCAGATGCCAACTTTCACGACGGCAACTACAGCGATGAACACCCGCCATTGGCTGGACTCGCCGCCGCACGCGCCATCGCCATGGCCAGCTACCGAAGCGCAGCCTCATTTGAAGATCGCTTTGGCCGACGCGTCGGCAACGAGACATTTGGCAACAAGGTGTCAGCGCATCCCGCGGAGGAGCGCGACTTCGCGGTTGCGCACTGGCTGCGGCATCACGGCGATCTACTCAATGCGCGCTTCGACGCCAATTGCTACGACACCCTGCTGGCCTCGCTCGACAGTCATGATGTCGGCCGTGGTCGTGGTGGCGTCTGCAAGGCATTGGGTCAGATCACTATCCCGGTACAGGTCGTGTCGATTCCTGCCGACGCGCTGTATGTCCCGGCGGACCAGTTTGCTTTGGTGGAAGCCCTGCCCTGCGCCGAATTGAGCGTGTTGCGTTCGGAACACGGGCATGACGGATTTCTGATCGATGCTGACCGTTTGGAGCCGATTTTGCGGCGCTTTCGCCAGACCATGACCAAAGCGCCGCGTCAACTCACGGCAGCATGAAACCGCGAATGGTGTAGTACAGGAACGCTGCCATCAGGCCAGATGCTGGCACCGTTATGATCCAGGCCGCAATGACGCGCACCACCAATGCGCGCTTCACCAGGTTTTCCTTGTGTACCTTGCCCAAACCCTTGCGTTCGGCCTTGCTGAACTGGCTTTCGCCGCGCTTGCCGCGCGCTTTCAGCTCCTTAAGCATCAGGCTTTTCTGCTCAACGGGCGCAACCTCGAATTGGGCGAGGAAGATACGCACTGATTCCTCGTCAGCGCCCTGATCGCGGTGGTGCAGGATGATGTCTTCGATGGCGCGCTGATAGTTGGCCTTCAAGTACTCGCGCAGAAAGCCCACGCCAAATACCGCACCGATCGCAATGTGCGTGGTACTGACCGGCAGTCCGAGCCTGGACGCCACAATGACCGTCACCGCCGCCGCCATCGCAATGCAGTAGGCGCGCATCTCGTCCATCTCGGTGATTTCGCTGCCCACGGTACGAATCAGCTTGGGGCCATACAGCGCCAAACCAAGCGACAGGCCCAGCGCGCCCATCCACATGATCCAGGCAGGAATGGCTGCCTTGCCGTGGATCTCCGAGCCCATCAATGCGTCGTTGATTGCCGCCAGCGGACCGATCGCATTGGCGACGTCATTGGAACCATGCGCGAAGCTCAACAAGGCAGCAGAGAACACTAGTGGGATCACGAAAAGTTTATTGACCGCAGTCTTGTCACTCTCCAACCGATGCGAAACTGCCTTCAGGCGCAGACGCACCACCACCAGAACCACCGCGCCAATGACCAGACCAATGAGGAGCGCAGGTGCAAACTCCACCTCGACCAGTTGTTTCAGCCCCTTGAGAATCAGGTAGGTCGAGAACATCCAGACCATCAAGCCAACCAGCACCGGCACCATCTGAACTGCCGCTGCGCGCAAATCATTGCGGTAGGTAATGGTGCGCTTGATCAGATACAAAAATGCCGCCGCGATGATGCCGCCCAGCACCGGGGAAATGACCCAGCTGGCCACAATCTGCCCAACCTTGGCCCAGTTGGCGATGTCCACACCCGCCGCCGCGACCCCCGCACCTAGCACCGCACCGACAATGGAGTGCGTGGTTGAGACGGGTGCTCCCGATGCCGTTGCCACATTCAGCCACAATGCCGCCGCCAGCAACGCAGCCATCATCAACCAGATGAATGTCTGCGTGTCGGCGAGTTTGGCAGGGTCGATGATGCCGTCCTTGATCGTGCTAACCACTTCGCCGCCCGCAATGATCGCGCCTGCGGCTTCAAAAACGGCAGCGATCAGGATCGCCGTCAGCATGCTCATGGCCCGCGAGCCTACGGCAGGACCAACGTTGTTGGCGACATCGTTAGCGCCAATATTCATGGCCATATAGGCCGCGAACACCGCCGCCATCATCAGGGTCAAACTGGCGTGACCCACGGTGTAGTACGTATACGCGGCGACGCCGAGCACAAAGGCCAGAGCGGCAATGAGTCGTGACAGGTCGGAGGCGACCGAAGGCTTCGCGGAACTGAGCGCTGGAGAATTCATGGGGTCTGATGGCTGAGGACAGGGATGCCATGCACTCCGTGCTGGCGCGCATATGATGCGTCAGTCAGATGCCAATTGAGTGAAAGAACTGCAATACAAGCGCCACAAGGCGCCGGACATCCGCGTCAAATCAGTGACATAACACCGGGTGAAGATGGCAGACGAGTAGATGGAGACGCGGAGATGCGCGCAAGTCGAAGGATGTTCATCGTGTCGTCTGCCGTTTTGCTGGCCTGCACGAACGGCGTGGCGGCGCAAGCTGCTGCAGGATTTCAAGTCGGGCCGCGACCGGCCTACCTGATCGACCAACTTGTTGCTGGCGACCTCAAATCGCGGCTGCAGGCCTGTTTGGACCAGCCAATACAACGCAGCCGTTTCTCCATCGGCCATCGTGGCGCGCCACTGCAATTTCCTGAGCACACGCGTGAGTCGTATCTGGCCGCTGCGCGCATGGGGGCCGGGATGATCGAGTGCGACGTCACGTTTACCAAGGATCGCGAACTGGTCTGCCGACACGATCAGTGTGACCTGCACGCAACCACCAACATTCTGGCGATTCCTGCACTCGCCGCGAAATGCAGCCAGGGATTCACACCATACGACGCCGAAACCCGATCGCCGGCCTCAGCGCGCTGTTGCACCAGCGACCTGACGCTTGCCGAGTTCAAGCAACTGCGCGGCAAGATGGACGGTGTCGATCCACAGGCTCGAACGACAGACGACTTCATGCGCGGCACACCTGCGTGGCGAACCGAGCTGTATATCGCCACCGGCACATTGATGACCCACCGCGAGGCGATAGCGCTGTTCCAACAACTGGGCGTCGCGATGACCCCGGAGCTCAAAACACCGGCAGTCAGCATGCCTTTTGATGGCGACTACTCACAGGAAGCGTTCGCTGAGCAGATGCTCAATGACTATGTTGATGCAGGAGTCCCCGCGTCCCTAGTGCGCGCCCAGAGCTTCCGCATCGCCGATATCCTGCATTGGCAAACTAGCCATGCGGAGTTCGCGAAGCAAGCAATCGCCCTGTTCGACCTCGCCGATCCGGTCGCCGCAGAGCAACTCCGCAGCCAATTGCCCGAACTGCAACAGCAGGGCATCCACACATTGGCTCCGCCCTTGTGGGCCCTACTACGCAGTGACGAAGATGGCGAACTGCACGCATCGCCACTGGCCGTTGATGCCAAGCATCATGGCTTTGAACTGATCACCTGGACGCTGGAGCGTTCGGGCACACTGCAAGACGACAATGACTACTACCTGCAAGGCATCTCGCAAGCGGTGAATGGTCCTGGCGACACCTGGCGGATCTTGGATGCGCTTGCGCAAAAGGTCGGGGTGGTCGGCGTCTTTTCCGATTGGCCGGCAACGACGAGCTACTACGCGAGTTGCATGCGTCGCTGATGCAGTGCTTTGACGCGACTGCCATACTGCAGCCCATGTCTCGTTTGATCTTGATCGGTCTGCTCTGCGCGTTGACCGCCGCCTGCAGTGTGCCAAAACGCCCCTTGCCGCTCACCGCGCATCGGCCCGCCGTATTGTTGGTGTCGATTGATGGCTTTCGGCCCAGCTATTTGTTTCGTGGCGACACGCCAACCCTCGACCATCTGGCGCAAAGCGGCGCGTTCAGCCCGGGCATGCGGCCGTCCTATCCGTCGTTGACCTTCCCCAATCACTACACCTTGGTTACCGGGTTGCACCCCGACCAGCATGGCATCGTCAACAACAACATGCGGGACCCGCAGCTGGGTCGATTCGCCATGCAAATCCGTGATGCGGTCGAGGATGGAAGATGGTGGCAAGGCGAACCAATCTGGCTGACCGCTCAACGCGCGGGCCTGCGCACTGCGACCATGTTCTGGCCCGGTGCGGAAGCGGATATTCAAGGGGAACACCCCCACGAATGGCGGACTTATGATGCCCATTTCAACTATGGACAGCGTCTGCGCGTGGTTGAGTCCTGGCTTCGTCGTCCGGCCCTTGAACGCCCGCACTTCATGACCCTGTATTTCGAGTCAGTGGATACCCAAGGGCACTACGAGGGGCCAACTGACACCGCGACGCGTGAAGCCATTCGCGACGTCGATGCGCAGCTGTCCAAGATCGTCAAGATGATCGATGAACTCGCCGACGGCGCGGTCAATCTGCTGATCGTTTCCGATCACGGCATGACCGCCGTCGATCCCGATCATCACATTGAACTTGACGCGCTATTGCCCGATGACAGCTATGAGCTGATCAGCCATGGCGCGTTAGCAGGCATTGAGCCCAGGCCAAGCCATCGCGAAGCCGTGGAAGCGGTCCTGCTGGCACCGCATCCGCACATGAGCTGCCACCGGCGTGACCAACTACCGACGCGCTGGCACTACGGCACGCATCCGCGCGTGCCCGCCATCATCTGCCAAGCGGTTCCGCCTTGGATCATCGCCAACCAGCGCGCCACCCGCACACCGACCTACGCGCTGCAACCACGCGTCTACCTTGGCGCACACGGTTTTGATCCGGCGCTCGATGACATGCAAGCACTGTTTGTCGCCCATGGTCCTTCCGTTAAATCCGGCATCGTTCTGCACACCATCGCCAGCGTGGACATCTACGCGCTGATGTGTTCGCTTTTGGGCATCGAACCTGCGCCAAATGATGGCAACCCTTTGCCTACGCAAGCGATGCTGAAAACCCCGCTCCGTAACACTCACTGACGGATGGCTTCCAGGCCTTCTGCCAGGCTTCCGGCGGACAGCTCACCAACCCGTGCATGCTGCAGTTTGCCTTCTGCATCAATGAACAACGTGGTTGGAAAACCACGCACGCCATAGTGCTTTGAAACCTCCGAACCCGGATCGAGCAGCACGCCACGCAGATCCAACGTTGACTGTTGCAGATACGTGCGCACGTCACTCACCTCTTCACCCTGATTGGCGAACACGAAATCGACCTCAGTGTGGGTCTTTTGAGCTGCCGCCAACACCGGCATTTCGCGCCGACATGGGCCACACCATGTCGCCCACACGTTGATGACCAAGGGCCGCCCGCGCCACGCTTGCAGAGGCTGAATGCGCCCGTCCAAGTCAACCAAACGCAGATCGGGCAACGCGGGATGCAGCGCCTGCAGATAGTGCTGTGTACCCAACTGCGCAAAGCTGAACGCCAACAGTGCGGCCCCGCCCGCGGTTGCCATGGCGCGCGGCGGACCGTAGCCGCGAACCAGCATCCAGACCAGTGTGCAGAGTGCGGAAAGCACGCCACCCCACGGATCAAAGCCACCATCACGGATGTTCAGCACGCTCCATGGTGCTGCCAGATAGGCAGAAGACCAGGTCAACACGTAGACCACGCGAGCACCAACAACCCCCAGAAGCAGCGCGATGAACAATCCCCGCTCACCTTGCTGTGCCAAAGCGACATCGCTGCGGTCAACCTGCCTTGCGTAAAGCCACTGCGCGGAGACTGCCGCGAGAAACAACAACAGCAGTGGCAACGGAATCGCCAAGGGGCCAAGACTGATCGTGTTCATACGGCTCCAGATGCTCGCATTTTGTTCCAGAAATCCCACTCAGCGCCCGTTGTGTGCAGACATGGCGGGCTCGCTTGGCACACCGCGCCTTGCTGCTACCTACCCTGCGGGGTAAGGTACGCCGCACCTTGACGCCGAAGGTCGGGAGAGTACCTGAGGCGGCCGTAAGGGCAAGGCACTGCGCGATCAGCAGTGTCGCTACCCACGGCATTTGCTGCGTTGGCATCCGCCGACCAGCGAATCTCATTGCCACGTCTCCGGCATGCCGGATTCCATCACGCATCAGTGTTTCGGGGGTTTCAATGCAGTTTCATCGGGTAAAGCCGCTTGATCTGATTCTTCAGACCGCAGAAAAAAAGGCGCTTAAACGTCAGCTGGGAGCATTCCAACTGACCATGTTGGGCATTGGTGCCATCATCGGCACAGGCATTTTTGTGCTGACCGCCGAAGCCGGGCAGAAAGCCGGCCCGGGCATGATGATCGCTTTCGTGATCGCGGCAGTGGTCTGCGCACTCGCGGCCCTGGCCTACGCGGAACTGGCGTCCATGGTTCCGGTGTCGGGCTCGGCCTATACCTACACCTATGCGGTTCTGGGTGAGGTGCTAGCCTGGGTCGTCGGCTGGGCACTTGTGCTGGAATACGCTGTCGCTGCGGGTGCGGTGGCAGTGGGCTGGTCCGGCTATATGAACGGCTTGCTGATCAGTGCCGGCATGCCCTTGCCAGAGATGCTGCGCACCGGACCTATGGACGGCGGCAGTTTCAATCTGTTGGCCTTCATTATTTCGCTGGTCGTGACCGGTCTATTGGTGATTGGCACATCGAAGAGCGCCAAGGTCAACGCGGTTCTGGTCGCCATCAAAATTGTGGCTCTGATCGCCTTCATTGGCGTCGCCGTCCCCGCAGTACAAGATGTGAACTTTGAGCCGTTCCTGCCTGCGGGTTGGGGTAGTCCGATGGGGGGCATTGGTGTTCTGGGTGCGGCGGCTTCGATCTTTTTCGCTTACGTCGGCTTTGATGCGGTATCAACGGCAGCCGAAGAAACCAAAAACCCCAATCGCAATATTCCGATTGGACTGATTGGCTCGTTAGCGGTGTGTACCGTCTTCTACATGCTCGTCAGCTACGGTGCCGTGGGTGCGGTTGGCTCCCAACCGGTGCTGGGTGCGGATGGCGTTCCGCTGCACCCCGGTAGCGCCGAGCTCGCTGCGGCTTGCGCAGGCTCCGAGGCACTGGTCTGCAGCAAGGAACCGCTCGCTCATGTCCTGCGCCTTCTCGGATTTGCCAGTTTGGGCAATGCCATTGGCCTCGCCGCCGCATTGGCCTTGCCCTCGGTCATCCTGATGATGATCTACGGCCAGACCCGCATTTTCTTTGTCATGTCGCGTGACGGACTGTTGCCGGAACGGCTGTCCAAGGTCCATCCAAAATTTCACACACCGCACGTCATCACGCTTCTGACTGGCGTGTTCGTCTCACTGTTTGCCGCGATGTTTCCGGTCGGTGTGCTGGCCGACATTTCCAACTCGGGCACACTGTTCGCCTTCATCATGGTCGCGATTGGCGTGATGATTCTGCGTGTGCAGCAGCCTGACCGTCCACGGCCATTCCGCACGCCCTTTGTGTGGGTGGTGGCCCCACTGGCAGTCATGGGTTGCCTGCTGCTTTTCCTGAACCTCTCCATGTACACGATCAGCATGTTCCTTGGCTGGACCGTCATTGGCCTCTTGGTTTACTACGCCTACGGTCACCGCCATAGCCATCTGGCGAAGCCCTGACAGGCCATTGATGAAGGGCGTCACTGCAACTTCTCATCGCCACGAGCGCAGCATCCATGCCGCGCTCGCACTGACTCTTTCAACGCGATGGCCGCGTCCTGAACGACTCTCGGAAACCCGCGCAATGCGCGGGTTTTTTTGCCATGTCTCGTGCTGAGTGCAACGCATCTCCTTCTGCCATTCAGGCACAACTACTGCTGGTCGTCTTTCTCGATTCTGCGAATCACGATCACACGATCCTCGCCGTCTGCAGGCGTCACACTGGCCTCCGCGGCTGCGGCTTCTGCTTCGGCAATCAGCTCAGCCATCTCAGCCTCGGTTGCTGGCGCAGACCCGGTTTCGCGAATTACCCGCACGACGCGACGCGATTCGCCCAGTGATTCGCCAGCAGTGTCATCCGCCTGATCTGTATCCAGATGAATCACCTTGACCTGCTTGGCCGAACCGGTAGCACCGTCGATTTCAACCCAATCAACCGCAGGTAGGGCGATCTCTTTGCGCACACCGGCAACCTCGACGATCAGTCCATCATCGGTGCGGGTAACAATTGCCGGCAAGCCGGAGGAGGCTGCAAGTTGTCGGCTTTGTCCAACGGTCAGCGCCTGCATGTCGATTTCAATGGTTTGTTCACTGCCGTTTGCGAGCAGTTTTACCGTAGTGACATCCTGCGACTGCGCCGAGGCGCCAGCGGACCACATGAAAACTGCACCCATGGCAATGGGCGTTAGCTGCTGCAGAAGGTGGTTGGCCATTTTGCGGTGCATTTCGAACTCCTTGGTTTCCAACATGAGGGGAACAATCTGTCTGCCTATCGGCGGACCCACCGTTTCAGCAGAGAACGTGCCAACCCGAATACTGCACGCCAGCTGCCGGATAACCGGGATGATCACGCGCGACCAGACCCCAAATGCGGACGCCAATCCCGAAATCGGGAACAGACATCGACCTAACCCTCACCACCCAGCGCGTGTTTTTCCAATCGATAAAGGAACGCTTTGTAGGGCAAGCCAAGTAGGACTGCCGCCCGCTTGCGCTGCCCTTGGGTCAACTGCAGAGCTTGTTGCAACAGCGAGCGCTCGAGTGCATCCCAGTGAAGCCCTTCGGCAGGTAGGCGAATGCCACCGTCCAACACAGCGACAGGCGCATCCGGCAGATCCATGAGACTCGGCTCGCCGTCATCGGCTAGCAACAACAAGCGCTCAACCGTGTTGGCCAGTTCCCGCACGTTACCCGTCCAAGGACGGTCCATCAGCCCGCGCAACACCGCACGTGGAAACACACCGCGCGGCAACCCGTGTTGGCGGACAACGCGCGCAGCGAGATGCTGAACCAGCAATGGGATGTCCTCACGGCGCTCCCGTAGCGGCGGCAGATGCAGCCCAACCACGTTCAGTCGCCAATACAGATCTTCGCGAAATCGCCCTTCTGCGATTTCGCGCTTTAGATCACGATTGGTGGCCGCCAGTAGACGCACATCAACGGTGTGCTCCCGCGAACTTCCGACCCGTGTGATTCGACCTTCCTGCAGTGCGCGCAACAACTTGGGCTGCAGGCTGAGTGGCAACTCCCCGATTTCATCCAGAAACAGCGTGCCACCATCCGCCTGCTCAAAATGCCCCACCCGCGCCAACTGCGCGCCCGTATACGCGCCGCGCTCCGCACCAAAAAACTCGGCTTCCAACAGACCTTCGGGAATCGCTGCGCAGTTGACCGCGACAAATGCGCGGGCGGATCGTCGCGACAATTTATGCAGTGCACGCGCCACCAACTCTTTGCCCGTGCCAGATTCGCCCTCAATCAGCACCGTGGCATCCGTACTCGCCAGCCGTTCGATTTGCCGATACAAGCGTTGCATGGCGGGCGCGCGCCCAATGAGATCAACCAATTGTTCGCGCTCATCCAGCGCCTGATTGAGTCGCCGATTTTCCTCACGCAATGCCCCGCTGCGCAAAGCCTTCTGCACCACGAGCAGCAGCGCCTGACGTTCAAAAGGTTTGGTGAGGTAGTCGTCCGCACCAGCCTGCACAGCTTGGACGGCGTGCTCGACACTTCCGTACGCGGTGACCAATACAAAACTAAGCTCCGCGCGACGCGCGCGTACCTCGCGCAGCAAGGTCAGACCATCGCCGTCGCCAAGCTGAAAATCGGAGATCACGAGTTGCAGGTTTGGCTCGGACAAAAGAAGGCGCGCATCCTCCAATCCGGCAGCACGATGCACCACATAGCCATGCTGAACAAGCAAGTCACCAACCAACAATCGCTGCGCTGGGTCATCTTCGACCAGAAGCAGGTGAACCGACGGGTGATCGGCACTCATACGGTGACTCTCCTGTTTTCACCGGCAGCGACCCTTGAGAACATTCGCACGGTGGCGAGCGTTCCGCCGCTGCCATCCTCGGGCGATGCGATACGCAAATCGCCCCGATAGCGCTGGCGAACGATTCGCTGGCTCAGATACAGGCCCATGCCTGCGCCGCTGGGCTTGCTGCTGACATGTGGTTGGAACAATCGCTCGCGCACCGACGCTGGAACGCCGGCACCCATATCCCGCACGCTGAGCTCAACCCCATCCTCAATCGCATGCCATAGCACGTCCACAGCCGCCCCAACGGGGCTCGCCTCGACGGCATTCAAGATCACTGTGTGAAAAACGATACGTAGTTCCGCTGGGACAGCGCGAATGCTGCAGTCCTGGCCCGTTTTTCGAAACGACACCTTGCCACCGGCACGTTGCGCCGCTTCCAACAAGACATCATCCAAGGTCAGCGAAACCGACACGTCACACACCACAGCATCGACACCGGATGACAGCGCAAGAAAACCCCGCAGGGCCTGGTCGATGCGCTGCAACTGTTCGCGACCCAGTGTCGCCAACTGTACCGCCTGTGGATCGTTCGACGACTGCGCCAGTGCCTCGACGCTAAGACCCAGCGCATGCAAAGGATTGCGCAGCGAATGCGCTAGACCTCGTCCGATGTCACCCAACTCAGCCAATTCACGCTGTGCCCGGGATGCATCCGCCTCGCGCTGCAAACGCGCGAGATCGGCCGACATCCGGTTGAAGGCATGCAGACTGTCGCGAACTTCCGGTGGACCCGATTCGTCGACCTGAAAGCCTGCCTCGCCGCTTCCCACATGCAAGGCCGCCTCCGACAAAGACTTTAGCGGACGAGCAATCCGGCTTGCCATCCACCAAGCGGCCAGCATGCCAAACGCCAGCAATGCGAGCGCCCCCCATGCCAACTGTGACGCGAATCGCTGCACTGCAGAATCGACCGGTGCGGAGGACAGCGGAATGAGATCAAAACCCGCAGGCCCGAGCACCCTCAGCGCTGGTGCATCGGTGTCGCGAATGACTTCGATACGAAATTCGTGACGTGTCGACTGCCCGCCTACGGTGTCCAGATCCTCTTCCAGAGACTGCTCCACCCGCTGCATAGCGTCGGGTGACCAATCGGGCAAGTCCGCGATATCACGCGGACTGAGCACCTTGCCATTGACGATGACCCGCATTTCGCGGTCGCCATCGGTCAACGCGCGATTGCCCGCAAGGGCAGCCCTGGCTTCGGTGCGCAGCGACTGCAACAACTGCGCATCCGATGGTGGCTGCGCTGACCTGCTCGAGTCCGGTGGCGAAACCCGCTCCTTTTCAAGCACGGTCACCATGGAACGCCCAACGCGCGTTGCCGTCTCGCTAACCGCATTCTGTAAGTCAGCGGTTAATGCACGCACGCCCACCGCTGCCAACACTGCCAGCGATAGTAGTAACGTCATGACGCTAAGGATCAGGCGAAGACGCAAAGACATGCAGAAATTCCACTAGAAAGATCCCCAGCGATGGCAGGAAGTGTGCCAGCCCCACAAAGAAACAGGCCGGACACGAAGTCCGGCCTGTCGATCTAGCCTGATTCAACGATCAGGGCTAATTCAATAGTAGAAGTTGTAGAGGATGTCGACGATGACGCCGGAACGGATATCCACCAGCATCACATCATCACCCACTCGCAGCCAACGACAGCCATAGGGCGGCGGCGACAACCCATAGGGGCGGTAATCGAGAAAGTAATCCGCAATCAAGTACGCCAATGGCAACTCATACCCGACACGCCATGAGCGATAGCTAAACCCACTAGGGTAGTAGTACCGCTGGGGCGCGCGGTAGCGTGATCCTGCCCAACCGTGCCGCCAGCTGCGCCGCCAGTCGCTGCGTCGCCAGTCGTCGCGGTGATTACCGTAGCGATGGTCGTAGCGCTGATCCTGTCGATAGTCATGCCGATACCAGTCGTTCCAAGTATTCCAGCGGTTTCGGTCGCGGCGATCCTCACGCCAGTCGCGACGATCTTCGCGGTGATCACGACGATCCTCACGGACATCCCGATAGTCTTCGCGACGGTCACGACGATCTTCGCGGTAATCCTGGCGATCTTCTCGGCGATCCTGACGATCCTCCCGGCGATCTTGACCTCGCGTTTCTACATAGCGACTGTTGCCACGGGCATCGTCATTTTGCCCACGCAAATGTTCCGCCTGCTGGCGCGAGTAACTGTCCTCGCGTCCACGATCCCCGCGATCACCACCCCCCGTGCGACCGGGGTTGAATGAAGAACGTTCAGGCATTGGCTGCGCCTGAAAGACCTGCGGCGATTCGCGACGCGGAGACTCCTCGCGCGAGGATCGTCCGCCATCGCGACCACCCTCGCGTCCACCACGCCCAGACTCGCGTGACTCCTCCTTGGCCTCAGATCCGCCCTGCGACCCATAGTCCGCATCGCGGCTGCGCGAAGGCTCGCGCGCGTCCACCAGTGCGGACGACAAGCTCAGCATCGCAAGCACCACCCACTGAACCGACTTCATGGCATTACTCTCCCCGCACGTTGCGGAAACTATCGGCAAACGGCCGACACACGCACATTTGATCTTGTCGAAGCTGTATGGAAAGCATCCAAAATCAGACGCTGGCATTACTCGTTCAGGTTCGAGTGAACGATCCGAACCCTGACTGAGTCAAGCCGCAGCAGAGCTGTCCATGATCACCTATCGAGACCGTACACATCGCGGAACGCGCCTCAATGCTCACCGAGGATCCGGTTTCGCAGCACATTTTCACCGCGCGTGACGGGATGCAGACCGTCCTGATAGTGAGGTGGCGCAAGCCATTGCGTATCACCAAACGCACTGCGCTGCGATTCCTGTACGCGCTCAACAGGCCATTGCTCTGCGTTGACCTTTGCGACGCCAGCCGCCCAGTCAACCTGCAGTGGCTGCCCATGCCAGAGCACCTGCAGGCGTTGCCGGGCACCGCTGGCGTCCAACAATTCCAACCGAAGGCGCAGCGGGCTGGCCCAATGTTGTGTGGCCTGAAAGCGCCAAAACTGTCCACCGTCGCGCCGTTGAAGGGCTACCCGCAGCGCACCGCGCGCGCCAATCGGCAGGTTCGCATCGATGGTTTGCCATTGCTCTGGCAGTGCGGGACGGAAAAGCAACGCGTCGGTCAGCAACTGCGGCTGAAAACCCAGCACATCGGCAAACGCTGCACGAGTGAATTCAGCGACACTCCATGACTGACTAAACGTACCCGACGGCCTGACCAGTCCATGCGAATCAGGCCACGCATCGACCAACTCGCTGAGTGTTCCCGGCGGGTCAAGCAGCAACACTTGCTGGGCCAACCCCCGCATCAATTTCGCCGCCTCGTCGAGCGCTCCCAATCGACTCAGGACAGAGACGGCAAAGCCGCTATTCCACAGCCAAACGGTGCCGTTGTGATACGCGGCATCCTTGTGGTGAAAGGCCTCGTTGACATGACGCGGGTGAAAGTCAGGATGTTCTGGGTCGAGCGATGCCAGCCCCCAAGGATAGGCCAAATGACGGAGTGTGTCGGCTGCCACCCGCGCTTGTTCGGCAGCACTCAGTAGCGTCGCCAAACCCAAATCCTCGGCCTGCAGACTCACGGCCAATAGTGCATTGGGTCGCCAGCGAAAGTCCGCCACATCGTCCGCATCAATGCGGTCCGCGAGCTGCCGGCCATTCCAGAATTTGCCACGAAACGCCGCCCGCAGCCTTGCCGCAAGGTCAATGTAGCGCGCCGCCCGAGTGAGGTCGCCTGCATGCTGCTCGGTCCGTGCGGCGATTTGCAGCGCGGCATACCAGAGCGCCTGCACTTCTACTGCACGATTGCCACGTGGTGACCAGGCGTCGCGTCCTTCGATGCGCGCATCCATCCAAGTGTCCGCATCATCGTGCGTGAGCAAGCCCGCAGCGTCGAGGTGATGGCGCTGCGCACCGTCGACATAGCGCGCCATCATCGGACGCAATGTCTGCAAACGATCCCAGCGGCCGCTGTGCTGTGCAAGCCGCCAAGCCGCCAGAATCATCCAAGGCGTGCCATCCACGGTGTTGTAGAGCGTCTCGGTGTTCGCGGCTACACGGTTGGGAATACGACCGTCATCGGGATCCTGTGGATCACCAGTTCGCTGTCTCGCCACAAACGCGTCGATCACCTGCTGGGCGGCATCGAATTGACCACTGGTCAGCAGCGTGCCCGGCAGGGCGATGAACGTGTCGCGCCCCCAGTTATCACGAAACCAGGGTAGGCCAGCCCAAATTCCCGGCCCGAACTCATCGACATGGAAGCCCAGCGCGCTCCACTGAGCCCACAGCAGCGCGCGATTGAATGCGCGATCGGGCGTCCACAGCCAGCCCTTCGACAGATCGCGCCAAGCGGCCTGCTGCAAAACGGCGGGAATGTCCTGCGCCGCCAAATCCCGCGCTCTCCGCAACGCGGCCTCTGCATCGCGATCAAACACCAGGTGCAACTGCAGCTCATTCTGCGGTTCGCGCGTCATCGCCACGTGCTGCGAACGTGCCGCTTGCTGCAAGTTCGTTGGCAATTCCGCGCGGGCCGCCGCGATCCAGTGCAATGGTCGATTGGCACTGATGGCGACCACCGTTGGAACCCGCTGATCCGTCTGCTCGGGGAGTCTCACCAACCAGAGTGACTGACGGCCATGTTGCAACTCGGGACGCCCTGCACTGATTCCCCAGAGTGGCATCAAGCCCAAGCGCTGCGCTTGCTGACTTTGGACCACCAAGGTGAGGGCCGTATCGCCGCGATGCAGCCACAAGGACTCGCGCGCCTGCGGGCGCCGCGCCTCATGACCATGCGGATGGATATGTTCTTGCGCGGCGGCGGATCGTGTCAGCCATTCCGTTTCCACCCGACTGGCAAAACCTTCGATCAAACTGACATCGCCAATGCGATAGCCGGCACCCTTTCGCCAGTGCTGGGTCCAGCCTTCGTAGTAGCCGCGACGTTGATCCATCGCCACGATACGCGCCGGTGAGTCACTTGACTGAGGCAAGACCATCAACGCATGCAAGGCCTGCGGACTGCGCAACTCGGCAGGCGCTGCGGCTAAGGCTGGACTTTGCATCGCCATCACCATGCCGAAAACCCCAGCGAACGTGCGCATCCATCGCACGCAGTACCTCACCACACACCAATGTTCGGCATCGACGACCAAGGCTCGGCGGGCGCTAGTCGCTCGCCCTTCTGCAGCAGTTCGACGGATATGCAATCCGGGCTTCGCACAAAGGCCATGTGGCCGTCGCGTGGTGGCCGCTGGATCACCACCCCCTTCGACTGCAGATGCGCGCAGGTGGCGTAGATGTCATCCACGGCAAAGGCCAGATGACCAAAGTTTCGCGCACTGCCGTAGTCCTCGTCGTCGTAATTCCAGGTCAGCTCGATCTCCGCCTCGGGATTCTCCGGCGCTCCCAGATAGACCAGCGTGAAGCGTCCTTGCGGATAATCCTTGCGACGGTTTTCGATCAGCCCCAAACCCTCGCACCAGAAGCGCAGCGACGCTTCCAGATCACGCACCCGCACCATTGCATGCAGAAACTTCATCGCCCGCTCCAAACCGTTGAAAGACGCATTTCAACAGATTTAGCGATCTCGCGACGTCGTCAGACGGGCGCGAAATAGCAGGCACCTGGCACGCACCACCAGCGCTCAATGCCGAGTTGTCTGCCCTGAGCAGCAGCGATCTGGTCGGTGAGGTTGCCGACGTCATCCAGCGTGGCATTCAGGCTGAGCGCCGGGCCGGTCATGGCATCCGCGTGCGTCAATGCTAGAGCTGATCCGAAGCTTCACGAAGGTCTGCGATTGCTGGTGGCGTCGCCGTCGAAGTGTTCCAGCACGCTGCTGCCTTGGCTGAGTTCGGTGAGACGATACAGCGGTTCGTAGCCAAACTCATCGCTCTGCCCGCTGCTGATCAGGCCGGTGAAGTTGCCAACGTCATTGAGGGTGGCATCCAGTTTCGGGTTTCCGCGGCATTTCCGGGATGCACCAAGAGCCTCAGCGGCAGGCCTCGATACGTTGCGTCGCGCCGATCGGTGTGGCGTGGAAACCGCCGCCTTGAGGTGGAGTCGCTGACCGGTTTGCGTGGAATGCGCACCAGGGCTACCGTATGGGCACCCACCGCACCCGCACCGCTCGCCCCATGGTCATCTCGGCAGCAGCACGAGCGGCACTCAGGAAGCGCCGTCCCGCCATCAGGATGCCGAAGCCAAGCCGCCTGCCCAAAGCGAAACAGCGCGCGGTCACGCCGGCGCTCGACTCCGTGCTGACCCAGGCCGATCATTGAACCCGCGCGAAGCTAGGAGAATCACCCCATGAGTACCGTGATCGATCAGCTCACCGAAAAACTCGCGCAACTGCCGCCGGAGCGCATTGCCGAGGTCGTCGACTTCGTCGATTTCATTGCCGTGCGCGAACATGACCGCCGCATCGTGCGTGCCGCGCAGGCGGTCAGCGAGACCACGCTTTCCGCCGTCTGGAACAACGACGCCGACGCCGCCTATGACCGGCTATAGCTTCGGCGACGTGGTGTTGGTTCCGTTCCCTTTCACGGACCAGAGCGGCAGCAAAAAGCGCCCCGCCGTCATCGTCAGCTCGTCACGCTACCAGCGCGAACGGCCCGACCTGATCCTGATGCCGATCACCAGCCAGAACCCCGGCTCCACCCGCTTCGGCGATGCACCGGTCAGCAACATGCAAGCCGCCGGCCTCCTTCTGCCCGGCGTCATCAAACCGATCCTGCTCACGGTCGAGGCCAAGCTCGTCATCAAAACCCTCGGCCAGCTCAGCGATGACGATCAGCGCGCGCTGAGGCAGACCATCGCTCAGCTCATCGGCTGAGCAGTGCGACAACGCCCGGCGAAAAGCAGGGCGTTGGAAGACGCTTTGCGGTGGAATGATGCGGCGTCGTCGTCGAAGTGTTCCAAAACGCTGCTGCCTTGGCTCAGGTCGTTGAGACGATTCAGCGGGTCATAGCCGAACGGGTAGCTCTGCCCGCTGCTGATCTGGCCGGTGAAGTTGCCGACATCGTCGAGCGTGGCGTCCAGGTTGAGTGCAGGGCAATAGTTCGAACGAAGCCAGACCTGGTACCACCAGGCCGACTTCCATCAATCACACCTTCTGTCGCTCAAAGCTCGGCGCGGGCTTTCGCCAGTGCCATTTCGATTTCCTGTCGCCGGCCGCTGTCGGCCAGTTCGCGGCCAGGACGCGGGGCGGCCTGCAGCGCTTTCTCGAACTTTTCGATGGCACCTGCGTAGTCCTCTTCACTGAGCAGGAAGTCGCCGTAGAAGTAGTTGGCGTCAATCGAATCCGGGGCCGTCGCCAAGGCCTTGTCGAGCATTTCGCGAGCGGTGTCGCTGTCGCCGAAACCAACCGGCCAACCGGGCACCTGATAGTAGAGACTGCCGAGCGAGGTGTAGGCCGAACCATTCAAGGCATTGGGGTCAACTTCAATGGCTTGTTCCAGCAATACCTTGGCTTCCTTTACCAGCGACAACGCACCAAGCCACCTTTTTCACCGGCATAGCTCGACAGCACGATGGCGCTCCAGATCAATGTGGACGCGTCCTTGGGATGCTCGGCCATCACGGCTTTGGCCTGATTGCTCAAGGCTTCCAGCGCTTTCTCGCGCTCGGCTTCCGGGGTGTTGTATTTGGCCTGTTCCCATTGCTGCAATGCGAGATAGGGCGCATCCGCCCTGGGCGCGCGTGATTCGGTGGGAGTGCTGGTTGCCAATGCGGCGTTGTTCTGGGCCCACAGCGGTGTGACGAACAAGACGCCAGCCAGCGTCAATGCGAGGGTTTGGGGTGTCATTTCATCTCTCCTGGGTGTTCGAAGCGGCCAGCAGCGAGGGCGTGGCCGTGCGATTGAAAAAACTGCGAATGACGGCAAGGTCGCCTCGTAGCGCGCGATCCACCAGTGCGGGAAAGGCGCCATTGAGGCGCACGAAGAGTTTCTCCGGCCAGCCAATCTGCAAGCGTGCGCGCCGGTTGCGGATTGCACCCATCAACTGCGCGGCGACCGCTTCGGGCGCGTCGACGGCAGTTTTCAGGCGTGCATTGAGCTCATCGACTGCCGCGGAATTGAAGGCCGTGCGCGTGGCGCGTGGCGACAACCATTGGAACTGCACGGTGCTGTCGGCGTATTCGCGCGCCAGTGCCTCAAAGGCGCCGCGCAAGCCGAACTTGGCCGCGCAATAGCTCACTTGCCCCGGATAGCCGATGTGTCCCAAGGCTGAGCCGACGGCAACCACCTGCGCGTTCGGCTGCGCCTTGAGCAGTGGCAACAATGCCTGCGTCAACAGCAATGGCGCGAGTAGATCGGTCTGCAAGCTGGCAGCGATGTGCGCTGGCTGGGTGGATTCGAATCCGCCGAAGCCGCCAATGGCAGCGGCATGGATCACCACACGCACTGGCGCGACCGACTGTCGACAGGCAGTGACGATGCTCGCCACACCGGATTCGGTGGCGACATCGGCTTGCACTGGCTGGACCTGCCGACCACGCTCGCCCAAGCCGGATGCCAAGGCGTGCAAAGCCTCGCCACGACGCCCGACCGCCAGCACCTGCGCGCCCTGCGAAACCAATTCGCGCACCAGCGCCTGACCAATGCCACCCGTCGCACCGGTGACCAGTACGGCAATACCCTTCAGCGCCATCAGGCCGCCTCCGCCAATGCTGCCGATGCGGGCCGCAGACTGCGGAAGATGTCGCCGTACAGGCGGTAGAACATGTTGGCGGCGTGGATGATGGCGCGCTGCGCTTCGGCGTCGTCGAGTCGATTCATCAGCGACTCGAAAAAGCCCACATGTTCGATATCCAGATCGCCATGCGAACGCAGGTACGAAAACGCGGTGCGCGGCAGGCCAAGCGCCTGCTCGATGGCGTCGGCGGCGCGCGTCGCCAGCACCACGCTGGTGCCCTCAAGCACATGCACCATGCCGAAAAAGCCTGCTGGATTGCCGCGCGCGATGGTGTCGTAGGCGTAAGACACCATGAGCTCCGTCGCGGCACTCGGCGCGGACTGCATGGCCTGTTCGCGGTCACCGCCGCAGGCTTCGATGTCATCCAGAATCCATTCCTGATGACCGATCTCTTCTTTGAT
The DNA here is from genome assembly GCA_016718605.1 of Lysobacterales bacterium. Classification (GTDB taxonomy): domain Bacteria; phylum Pseudomonadota; class Gammaproteobacteria; order Xanthomonadales; family Xanthomonadaceae; genus Aquimonas. The sequence continues at coordinate 322,164 of JADKCY010000003.1, forward strand.
GTACTCGGCAATGGCGGTGCGCAACCACTCGCATTGCGCTGGAACGCGCGCACCACAGGCCATCAGCAGCGGCACGGTGTGTTTGACGTGGTGATAGGCCTCGGTGAGAAAGCGCTGGTACTCGTCGCGCGTCACCTTGCCCTGGATGGCATCGAGGATGACCGGAATCGACTGCAACTCGCCGCGTGCGCTTGCGGTCGCCTGCTGCAACTGTTCGAAGAAACTCATGTGGGCTGTCCTTGCAATAGGGAAGAGAAATCCGTACCCAGCAGGTCGGCCTGCGGACGCAGGGCCCAACAGGGCATCGGCGTAATGCTGTGCGATGACCGCGCGGCGCGGTCGGCCATTGGCAGTGAGCTGTCCGTTGGCGAGTTGAAAGGCGACTCCGCCACGACAAGGCCGCAATCCGGGCATATTCGGGCAGATCGGCATTGCAGCGTCGCACCGCATCGCGCAGCGCCGTCAGGGCGGTATCTGCATTGCGCGGCACGATCACCGCCGTGTTGTAAGGCTGGGCATCGCCGAACATCACCACCTGGGCGATGGCCGCGTGCTGCTGCAATTCGGACTCGACCCACTCTGGCGCGACATTGCGGCCATAAGCAGTGACGATGACGTTGTCGGCGCGACCCAGCACGTGCACGAAGCCGTCGTCATCGATGCGGCCAAGATCACCGGTACGCCAAAGATCACCTGAAGGCGCGGGCTGGCCGAGATAGCCCAGCATGTGCGGCCCCTGCACTTCCAGCACCTCGCCTTCGCCAAGGCGCAGGGCGACATGCGGCAAGGCGCGTCCGACGCTACCGGCACGCTGCGCATCTGGACGATTGAGACACACCACAGACGCGCATTCGCTCATGCCGTAGCCTTCAAACACCGGCAAGCCAAGCGCCATGGCGCGCTCGATGAGGCCAGCACCCACACGCGCGCCACCGACAGCGATGAAGCGCAGCGATGGAGGCAACGGCGCACCGCTCTCCGCCGCTAGTACCAGCGCACGCAACAATTGCGGCAACAGAATCACGCTGTGCGGCTGATAGTGATGCAGACAACGCAGCAGTTGGGCGATGTCCAATCCACCTGCCCGCTGTAACCGATCTCAGCCAGACTCGGCAGACAGATTTCCGCGCCTGACACTATGGGTGCATACAAACCGCCGACGTTTTCCAGCAAGGTCGCCAGCGGCATCAGACACAGATGCCTGCGTGGCGCACACGGCGCCGTGGCGTCGACCAACACCTGCGCCACTTGCTGCAGATGCGCCATGCTCAGGCAGACACCCTTGGGCTGCGCGGTCGTGCCGAGGTGTAGGTGATCACCTGCGTGCCCGCATGCAGCGGCGTTACCACACCCTGCCCTTCGCACCGACAACACACGCGACTGGGTGAATCCGCACTGGGTAGCGCTAGCGCACGCCAGCCTGATGGCACCGGCTGGGCCGTCGGCAACACCCACACGTCAACGCTTGCCGAATCAATCGCATGCTGGATTTGCGCGGGCGAGAAAAACACCGGCAAGGGCACATGCACGCCACCGATCGCGTGGATCGCCAAATCAAGACACAGCCAGTCGATGCCATTGTCCAAGCGACTCGCGACCCGCTGCGCCTGCACCGCCTGCAAGCGCGCAACCCAGGCCGCCACGCGCGCATCCAGTTGCGCGCCATCAAGCGACTCAGTCGCCGAAAACAGCCAAGCCGCGCCGTCGGACCGCGCTTGCCAAGCCTGTGCAATGAGGCTCATGCAAGCGCATCCCGATCGGGCGTCCCACTGACCATGCCGCAGGCGATCAGATAGCGCATGCCGGCATCGATGTCGCCCACCAGCAATTCGGGTGCCGCATCGTAGTAGCTGCCCCAGTCGGTGCCGTCATCGGCCACGCGCTCGCGCCGCGCCGCGCCCAAGGACACCGGCGCCAAACCCAAGCGGGCAAAGGCATTGCGCAAGCGGCGGGTAGCCACCAACGCGACCCAACGGAACCCCATCGCGTGCAAGGCGCAGGTCAGACCCACGATCACTGCCCGCGCATCACCCGGCGCATGCGCCGCAAAGCTGCTGATTTCGACCAATGCCTCGCGATGGATGCGCGTCCCTGCAGCGATTTCCGCTGCCTGCTCCAACGGTTGATCGACGTATTGCTCGATAAATAAACGTCCCTCGCTGGCCCGCCGCATGCCCACTGCGGCATGAAGCTCACCGTGCTGCGCAGCGGGTATCGCAAGCAGACAGGGCGCGAGCGTCCGCAACTGCGCGCCGTAGACCTCGGCATAGCATTGCTTGATGAAGGACTCGATCTCGCCGCGACGTGGATGATGGCGCGGCACCGCCTCCAACGACCAGGGCGGTGTGGTGGAGGCCATCGCGCTGGCTGCACTGGACGGGCAAGTTAGGGCAGAGTCGAACGACATGAACCGCTCTCATTGGAAGATGCGGCCAGTGTCGTGCGCAGACGTTAAGTCTTGCTCGGACCGTTGTTAGATTGACGTTAGCGATGCCGGGTCAGGCGCTAGTCGCGCGTGCCCGCAGCGCACGGATGCCCTCGGAAAAACGCGCCAGCGTCGGCGTGCAATCGCCCGCAGGCAACATCACCTCGATCAATTGAAAGCGCCCGCCGGTCGTAAATGCCGTGTCCAGTGCGGCCTTGAGTTGGGCCGTGTGCGGACCCGGTAGCCATCGCCACCCAGCACATTGGCCAGATCGGCATAGCGCCAGTCGCCCAAGGTCGCGCACTGCGATTCTGGCTGGAAGGCGCGAATCATCTCCCAACTTTGATTGTTCAGCACGATGACGATGGGATCGAGCCCGTAGCGACGGCAATTGCCCAGCTCCCAACCAGTCATCTGGAAAGCACCATCGCCGACCAGGATCAGCGTGCGCTCGCCGCTGGTGACCTGCATGCCCAATCCCGCAGGCACACCAAAGCCCATCGATGCGTAGTAGCCCGGCGCGGCCAGCGGGGTCGGGCTCAGTTCCATCGCCGCGAACAGGCAATCGCCAATATCCGAGGCAATCGGAATGCGGCCATAGCGCTCAATGCAATCGTTCAATGCCATCGACAAATCGGCGGCACGCACCGGCGTGTCATCGGCCAGCAGTCCGCGCGGCACTGTCGGCGGCGTACTCGGCGGGCGCGTCGGCAACGCCGGCGCCACCCGCGCCAGCATGGCATCGACCAGATCAGCCAACGGAATATCGTGATACACGTGATGCCCGACACGCGCCTCGCGATGCGCCGCGATCAGTGCACGACGAAAATCCATGCGCTGCGCACTGACGCCGAAATTGCTGTCGGACAGGATCGCCCCGAGCATCACCGGCAAATCCGAATCGTCCAGCAAACGACTGACCTCGGGATCACCCGCCACACCGAGATAAGTGCCACGCACATCCAGACCGGCGTCGGCCAGCAAGCCGCGTCCCATGAAGGTGGTCAGCACCGGTAGATCCAGACGCCGCGCCAGTTCGGCGACCTTGTCCTCAACCGGAAGCGTCGAACCTCGACATCCAGCACCAGCACTGGCGTCTGCGCCTTGCGGATACGCGCCAACCACTCTTCTGCGCACTCATCAACGGCCGCCTGCACGACCGGACTCGGCGTCAAGATAGGCACCTCGCCGATCACGCGATCTGCCATATCTCGCGGAATCTCGATCAACACCGGCTGCGAATACTCGCGACAACTGCGCAAGGCCCGCGCGATCAAGCCCGGTTCGGTCAAGGGATCATCCAATCGCACCTGATCGCAGGTGATCTCCTGATAGATGCGCCACTGCGAATCCAGATGCCGAACCTGATGATGCAGAACCAATCCTGCATGGCCTTCCAGCGTACCCGGCGCACCGGCCAGCACCACCACCGGCGACTGCTCGGCATAGGCCCCGGCGATGGCATTGACCACGTTCAGCGCACCCGCGCCATAGGTCACGGCCACCACGCCCAGCCCGAGATTCATCCGCGCCGCCGCATCCGCCGCAAAGCCCAACGCAGGCTCGTGACTGAGCGACACCAGCGGCAGAATCCCACTGCCCTCGATGTGCTTGAAGAACGGCAGAATGAAATCGCCCGGAATCCCGAAAATCTCCCGCGCCCCCTGCGTCTTCAGCGCCCGCAACAGTTCTACCGCCAGAGTCATGGCTCAACACCCGCGAAAAGAGGCGGCCATGCTCGGGGAAGCAAGGGCGGGCGACCATGACCATGATCAAGCGGGGTGAATCCGTCGACGCGAGAACGACAAATCCCACGCGGCAGGCTGCAGAAACGCCCCACTCGACGGTGGCGTGTCGGCCAATCGATACCTCACTCAAGCTCAGCGCGCAGGCAAGTCTTCAAAGCCATCATCGAAGATCGTACGCGTTGCGATACTCACCGCGACCAAGCCGTTATCGGGAGTGCCTTGCGCCAACGCGAGAAGGAGATTCTGCCCGCCGGGCAGCGCATCGGTGCGGAAAAGACCGCCTGCCACAGCACTGGTCGCATTGGGAATCCAAGCCAGCAGGTCCAGCGACTCGGAACGCGGTGTGCCGCTGGGCAGATCGATCGCGCCGATTTCGACGTTGTTTGACCCGCCTTGATAGAAGAACCAGAGCACGGGCGACTCGCCACTGTTGTCCACGGCAGCACCGTAGCGACCACCAAAGCCCACTGTTTCGGCAGAGATCGTCTGCAGCACGTTGCCGACCATGTCCACCAGACGGATATCGCTACTGAATTCACCTATCCAGAATCCGCCGCCGCCTGCATCGGCCGTGGCGTCATAGCTCGCATACCTGGCGGTCACCGGCAAGGTCAGCGTCGCGACCACCGTTCGGGTCACCGGATCAATCCGACTCAAGGTCGTCGTGTTGTTGGCCGCCCAGAAGTGCGTGCCGTCCCAGGTCAGACTTCGCGTTCCGCTCAGATTGGGAATATCGAAGGAATCCAGATACTCGCCTGCCTGCGATATCCGGGTGAACCGCGAGGAAGACCAGCGAGCAATCCAGTAATCGGTGCCATCAAAACCCACCGCCGCGTAGCCGACACCCTCGCCCGGCAAATGAGGCTCGACAATTTCGGTGACGTCCAATGCGAACTGCGGCGTCAACGCAAGCTGAGCACACGCCATCCCGCTGGCCATCGAAGCGATGAGAAACACCAATGTTCTGAACATCTTTGCGACCTCCAATCAGAAAAACCGCCACAGTGGGAAAGACGCGTCCGCAGAATCGATCACCCAGGGCGAGCGATAGCGGTCGATCAAGGACAGAAGTTCGGTGCTGAAGCCGCACTCGCACTGGCGGTGCCGTCGATGCCGCGACCGCTTGCTCATCAAAGCGCAGCCGACTCGGCAACCCCAGGAATCGCTGCGCATACGGTCGCAACACCCCAACGCCGGGATGAGCGCCGCCAAGGCCCACCTCAACGCATCCATCAGAGTCATGACAAAGCACTCGAAGAGCGATGCGTTGATGCTTACAGATACGCCGCAAGACAGCCATGACAACGATCAAGGATCAGGAACTGCCGACCAACTCGCCTCGAACTGTCCCTCTTGCCACGCCATGCATCGTGTTCCCATCGTGAGAGGCAGCATTGGCAATCCGCCCATTGCCGGGACAGGTCACACGCTACAATCCAGAATCAGATGAACGTGCTGTGACATGGGTGCGGCAGACGACTGAAAGGACGGACCTTTGACTCCAGAAGCGAAAGCTCGCCAGCAGATCGACCTGAAGCTGGAACACGCCGGCTGGGTCATTCAGGACATGAAGCAACTCAACCTCGGTGCCGCGCTCGGTGTCGTGGTGCGCGAATACCCCACCGACAGCGGCCCGGCGGACTACGTGCTGTTCGTCAACCGCAATGCGGTCGGGGTCATCGAAGCCAAGAAAGACAGCGCGGGCGAACACCTCACCGTCACCGAAACCCAGACCGAGCGCTACGCCCACGCCAACCTCAAATGGCGCAAGGACAACACGCCACTGCGCTTTCTGTTCGAAGCCACCGGTCAGATCATCCGTTTCACTGACAACGCCGATCCTGTGCCGCGTTCGCGCGAGATCTTCCACTTCTTCAAGCCGGAAACGCTGGCGGCGTGGTTGGCGCAAACAGAAACCCTGCGTCGCCGTTTGGCAGAACAAATGCCTGTGCTCCCCGAGCGCAATCTGCGCGATTGCCAGATCAGTGCCGTCACCGGGCTGGAACAATCGCTGGTGCAGAACAAGCCGCGTGCCCTCGTGCACATGGCTACCGGTGCGGGCAAGACCTTCACCGCCATCACCTCGGTGTATCGCCTGCTCAAGTTCGGCGGAGCCAAGCGTATTCTTTTCCTGGTCGATACCCGCAACCTTGGCAAACAGGCGCATCAGGAGTTCATGGCCTATACGCCACCGGACGATGGCCGCAAGTTCACCGAGCTCTACAACGTGCAGCGGCTGGCCTCGCCCAACATCGATCCGCATTCGCAGGTGTGCATCAGCACCATCCAGCGCATGTACTCCATCCTTTCCGGCGAGCCGATTGATGAATCCGCCGAAGACCTGTCGCTCAACGAAACCCAGCAAACCAAGGCGCAGGAAAAGTTCGTCCGCTACAACCCGTCCGTGCCGGTGGAAACCTTCGACTTCATCATCATCGACGAATGCCACCGCAGCATCTACAACCTGTGGAAGCAGGTGCTGGACTACTTCGATGCATTTCTGATCGGCCTCACCGCCACGCCCGACAAGCGCACCTTCGGCTTCTTCAACGAAAACATCGTCGCCGAATACACCTACGAACAGTCGGTGGCCGATGGCGTCAACGTCGGCTACGACGTGTACGAGATCGTCACCGAAATCACCCAGAAGGGCGCGGAACTGAAAGCCAAAGAGTGGGTGGACCATCGCGACCGCGCCACCCGCAAGAAACGCTGGAGCGAAACCGAAGAAGACACCCTCTACACCGGCCAGGAGCTGGATCGCTCCGTGGTCAACCCCAACCAGATCCGGCAGGTCATCCAGGCCATGAAGACGGCGGTGGAAACGCAGATCTTCCCCACCCGACAAGAGGTGCCCAAGACCCTGATCTTCGCCAAAACCGACAGCCACGCCGATGACATCATCGGCATCGTTCGCGAGGTCTACGGACAAGGCAATGCCTTCTGCAAAAAGGTCACCTACCGCGCCGAAGAAGACACCGACAGCATCCTCAGCAGCTTCCGCAACGACTACCACCCGCGCATCGCCGTCACCGTGGACATGATCGCCACCGGCACCGACGTCAAACCACTGGAAGTGTTGCTGTTCATGCGCGACGTGCGCAGCAAGGGCTACTACGAACAGATGAAAGGCCGTGGCGTGCGCTCGCTGGATGGCGACAGCCTCAAGCGCGTCAGCAACAGCGCCGACGGTGCCAAAACCCGCTTCGTGCTGATCGACGCGGTGGGCGTGGAAAAGTCACTGAAGACCGAAAGCCGCCCGCTGGAAAAGAAACCTGGCGTGGCGCTGAAAGACCTGCTGCAAGGCGTGGCCATGGGCAGCCGCGACGACGACACCGTGCTCTCGCTCGCCAACCGCCTGGTGCGCCTGGCCAAGCAACTGGACGACAAAGCCCAGGCCCGCATTGAAAAAGCCAGCGGCGGCGTGCCAGTGGCCGAACTGGGCAAAGCCCTGATCGCCGCACTCGACCCGGATGCCATCGTGCAGACCGCATTGGCCGCCGCGCAGGCGAAAGGCATCACCCGCGACGAAGACAGCCTGCTACCTGAGGAAATCCAAGCCGCTCGCGCCGAGCGCGTGGCCGCAGCCTGTGCGCCGTTCGACAAACCGGAACTGCGCGACGAAATCGAAAACGCCCGTCGCGAACGCGAGCAGATCATCGACCACATCAACCTCGATGAAATCATCTTCTCCGGTTTCAGCGAACAGGCCGAAGCACAAGCCAAGGCCGTGATCCAGAAATTTTCCGACTACCTGAAACAGCACAAAAACGAGATTGCTGCCCTCGACTTTTTCTACCAACAGCCCTACCAGCGCCGCGCGCTCACCTTCGACATGATCGAAGACCTGCACCAGCGCCTGAGCCGCCCGCCGCTGATGCTGACCACCGAGCGGCTGTGGAGCGCCTATGCGCGGGTGCAGGCCAATCAGGTCAAGGGCGCAGACCGCAAACGCCAGCTCACCGACCTCATCAGCCTGGTGCGCTTTGCCCTGTGGCTGGACGGTGAAGACGCCGAACTCAAACCCTTCGCCGACGACGTCGACAAACGTTTCCAAGCCTGGATCTTCCGCCACAACGCCCAACGCGGCACCGCGTTCACCACAGAACAGACCGACTGGCTGCGCCTGATGAAAGACCACATCGCCAGCAGCTGCAGCATCGCCCGCGACGATTTTGACTACGCCGAACTGGCCGACAAAGGCGGCCTGCAGCGCGTGTGGCAGGTGTTTGGCAACGAACTGGATGGACTGATGGATGAGATGAATCGGGAGTTGGTGGCGTGAGTGAAGTACCTAGCGGTTGGGTAGCCGCCACTCTTGAGGACATTGCCAAGTGGTCGTCTGGCGGTACGCCTTCGAGAAGCAATCCCAGCTACTACTCGGGCACGATTCCCTGGCTGAAAACTGGCGAGCTCGGGCCACCAGTCGTGTTTCAAACCGAGGAGCACATTTCTTGCAATCTCAGTGCCTCCGCTGGCGGAACAAACCCGCATCGTCGCCAAACTCGAAGAACTGCTCTCCGACCTCGATGCCGGCGTGGCCGAACTCAAGGCCGCGCAGAAGAAGCTGGCGCAATACCGCCAGTCGCTGCTCAAGGCCGCTGTGGAAGGCGCACTCACAGCAGAGTGGCGCGCAGCGCGCGCTGTGGGCACCGCGACCATCGCCTCGTCATTCCCGCGAAAGCGGGAATCCAGCATTTTGCCGGGTGATATCGCCAGCCACATGGATTCCCGCCTACGCGGGAATGACGGCAACGGCGAAACCGGCGGCCAGCTCCTGCAACGCATCCTCACCGAACGCCGCGCCCGCTGGGAAGCCAAGCAACTCGCCAAGTTCAACGAGCAAGGCAAGACCCCGCCCAAAGACTGGCAGAAGAAATACCCCGAGCCGGTGCAGCCCGACACCAGCGGTTTGCCAGAGTTGCCGGAGGGGTGGGTGTGGGCGAGCGTGGAGCAGATCGCATCTGACGAACCGTACAGCCTCGCGATTGGCCCATTTGGGAGCAACCTGAAAGTGCCCGACTACCGAGAATCTGGGGTTCCGCTGGTCTTCGTACGGAACATCCGGTCAGGAAACTACGGCGGCACACACACCAAATACGTGACGCCTGAAAAGGCCGAAGAACTCAGCGCTCACCGCGTGGATGCAGGTGATGTATTGATCACCAAGATGGGCGAACCACCAGGTGACGCGGATGTGTATCCAGATGGTCAACCGCCCGCGATCATCACAGCGGACTGCATAAAGGTCCGCTGCTGGGCAGGGCTTGTGCGTCCTGACCTCCTGAAGGCGACGATCAACTCGCATATCGGGCGCCAGCAGATTGAACCGATGACGCAGGGCGTCGCGCAAAAAAAGGTCAGCCTAGGACGATTCACGCGCCTCGCAGTTCCCGTGCCCCCGATCCAAGAACAAGATGAGTTGATTGCCTTGTTGGGAGCTGCAACGAGGGAGACCGCAGCACAGGAAGCGGCTGTTGGGTTGTCACTCAAACAATCCACCGCCCAACGCCAGAACATCCTGCGCGCTGCCTTCGCCGGCCAGCTGGTGCCGCAAGACCCGAACGATGAACCAGCCAGCGTATTGCTCGAACGCATCCGCGCCGAGCGGGCCGCGCGTAACAAAGTTAAGAAACCGCGCGGGCACATTACGAAGGGGGCCGCATGAGTCAGGAAGCAGCATACCGGCAAAGCCTGGTGAAGGAATTGGTGGCGCTGCCCGCCGAAACGGGCTGGGTCGAGTTCAAGCACAACAATGCCGATGCGCAGCAAATTGGCGAGTACCTTTCTGCGCTGTCGAATTCAGCGGCGCTTGATGGAAAAGCTTTTGCCTACTTGTTGTGGGGCATTGACGATGCGACACATAGCGTCGTCGGCACTCACTTCGATCCGAAGGTTAGCAAGATTGGCAATGAGGAGTTGGAAAGCTGGCTATTGCGCCAACTCTCGCCAAAGATCGATTTCCGTTTCCATACGGTGGAGATGGAGTCCGGCCGCGTCGTATTGCTTGAAATCGGCCGCGCCTTCCGGCATCCGGTGCAGTTTGCCGGCGTTGAGTTCATCCGCATTGGCTCATACAAGAAGAAGCTGAAAGACTTCCCCGAAAAAGAACGGACGTTGTGGCGGATATTCGATGCCACACCCTTTGAGGCAATGCCCGCACTGGAGAGGGCGAGTACGGAGGATGTGCTGCGTTTGCTGGATTACCCGGCTTACTTCGATTTGTTGGGGCGACCATTGCCAGACAATCGTGAGGGGATTTTGCAGGCACTGGCGGCAGATGAGTTGATTGAACGTCGCGAGGGTGGCGGCTGGAGCATACGCAATCTAGGAGCGATCCTTTTTGCGAAGCGTCTTGCCGACTTCAGCACTCTCAAGCGCAAGGCGGTGCGCGTCATTGCCTACAGAGGCCATAGTCGGGTGGAAACCGTCCGCGAACAGGAGGGCGCTCGGGGTTACGCGGCCGGTTTTGAGGGACTGATCGGTTTCATCAATGGCCTGTTGCCGAGCAACGAGGTGATCGGGCAGGCGCTACGCAAGACGGTGCCTATCTACCCGGAACTGGCGATTCGCGAACTGGTAGCGAATGCGCTGATCCATCAGGACTTTTTTGTCAGTGGCAGTGGCCCGACGGTGGAGATCTTCGATGACCGCATGGAGATTACTAATCCCGGTTTGCCACTAGTTGATACGGCTCGCTTCCTCGACAATCCGCCGCGCTCGCGTAATGAGGCGCTGGCCTCGCTGATGCGGCGCGTCGGGATTTGCGAAGAGCGCGGCAGCGGTGTGGACAAAGTGGTTTCGCAGACCGAGTTTTACCAGCTACCTGCCCCGGCGTTCGAGACGACGGGCGAACATACGCGTGCAACCCTGTTCACCCCGCGCACGCTGACGAAGATGGATCAGACAGACCGTATCAGGGCCTGTTCTCTGCACGCCTGCTTGCGTTATGTGCAGCGTGACTTCATGACTAATGCCAGCTTGCGCGAGCGTTTCGGCATCGAGCAGCAAAACAGCGCACTGGCGTCGCGCTTGATCAAAGAGGCGCTGACGGCAAAGGTCATCCGTGCACACGACGAGGATGCGTCACGCAAATACATGAAGTACCTGCCTGCGTGGGCTTGATGGGGTATTTGATGACTTGCACGTTCCAAGCTACGCCTCACATGGGAGGTTTTTATTTTGTGGCGCGCAATCAATGTGTTACACGATCGGTTCTTATTTGATGGTTATTTGATCAAGACCCCAATAATTCGCCTCGGGCTTGTCCGGCCCCTGCTAGTACCGAAGCTAGGAACGACAACTAAATGAACACCTCCACCCTCGTCCAGAAAGTCTGGAACTTCTGCCACACCCTGCGCGACGACGGCGTGGGCTATGGCGATTACCTGGAGCAGCTGACCTATCTGCTGTTCCTGAAGCTGGCGCACGAGTACGCGCAAGAACCTTATAACCGCGACACCCATATCCCCAAGGGCTATGACTGGGCCAGCCTGACAACAAAAGTGGGCGAGCCGCTGGAGTCGCACTATCTGGCGGTATTGCACAAGCTAGGGCAAGAGTCGGGCATGTTGGGCGCCATCTTCTTCAAGGCACAGAACAAGATTCAGGATCCGGCCAAGTTGTCGCGCTTGGTGCAGATGATCGACGCAGAAAACTGGATCAGTCTGGATGCCGACACCAAGGGCGATCTATACGAAGGCCTGCTGCAGAAGAACGCCGAAGACACCAAGAGCGGTGCAGGCCAGTACTTCACGCCACGGGCGCTGATCGAAGCCATGGTGGCCTGTGTTCGGCCCGAACCGATGAAAACCATCGCGGACCCAGCCTGCGGCACCGGCGGATTCTTTTTGGGCGCCTATAACTGGCTGACGCGGCTAGGTGCTAGGTTGAATAAGCCCGAGAAAGAGTTTCTGCGCGACAAGACCTTTCACGGCAATGAGATCGTGCCCAACACCCGCCGCATGTGCCTGATGAACTTGTTCTTGCACAGCATTGGCGAATTGGACGGCGAACCCTTGGTCGAGCGTTCCGATGCGCTGATTTCCGAGCCCAAGCGCAAGGTGGATTACGTCCTGGCCAATCCGCCATTCGGCAAGAAAAGCAGCATGACCTTCACCAACGAGGAAGGCGAAGAGGACAAGGAAGCACTGACCTACGAGCGGCAGGACTTCTGGGAAACTACGTCGAACAAGCAGCTCAACTTCTTGCAGCACATCGTCAGCATGTTGAAGTCGGATGGCAAAGCGGCTGTGGTGTTGCCAGACAACGTGCTGTTTGAAGGTGGCGCCGGCGAAAAAATCCGCCGCAAGCTGCTGGAGAACTGCGATGTGCACACCATGCTGCGGCTGCCCACCGGCATCTTCTACGCACAGGGCGTAAAAGCAAACGTGGTGTTCTTCGACGCCAAGCCCAAAGACGGCCACATCCACACCAAGGGCGTCTGGTTCTATGACCTGCGTACCAATAAGCATTTCACACTGAAGACGCGGACGCTGAAGCTCGACGACTTGCAAGACTTCGTGACCCGCTACAACCCCGACAACCGGCACGAGCGGACCGAGACAGAGCGCTTCAAGTACTTCAGCTACGAAGACCTGATGGCCCGCGATAAGGCCAGCCTTGATATTTTCTGGCTGAAGGACGACAGCCTCGAAAACTTGGATGACCTGCCGCCGCCGGATGTCTTGCAGCAAGAAATCATTGACCATCTCGAAGCGGCGTTAGCCTCGTTCCGGGATGTGGCGGCGGGGCTGGCAAGCAAGTAACCGCGCTACCCGCTGCGAATGTCACGCGGGTGGTCAATACCGCCACCCACTCACTCCTCCTCCGCCAACAACTCCCGCGCCATGATGACGGCGTCTTCGCGGCCTTTGTGGGCGGGGTAGTAGTTGGGGCGGCGGGCGATTTCGTTGAAGCCTTCGCTGTCATAGAGGGCGATGGCGTTGGGGTTGGAGGGTCGCACTTCGAGATACACGCGTTCGGCCCGATGCCAGCGGGCGGCGTCGATAAGACGGCGCAGCATGCGGCGACCGAGGCCTTCGCCCTGAGCGTCGGGGCTGACGCAGATGTTGAGGATATGAGCTTCGCCTGCGGCAGCGCTGAGCACGCCGTAGGCGACCAGTTCGATATCACGTTCAAGCACAAAGCAGGCGTAGCCGGCACGGATGCAGTCGGTGAAGATCTGCGCCGTCCACGGAAATGGATAGGCCATCAGTTCGATGGCCATGATGTTGTCGACATCGGCTTCGCTCATCGTGCGAAAGCGGGCGGGATGGGACTTGAGGCGGGCGTTCATCGGCCGCCAGCGTCTTGCAGCGCGCGCCGCAGCGCACGCAGTTGCGGCCACCATTCACGCTTGCGGGCGGGATGCCCGCGCAGGCTGCGCAAATCGTCTGCCAACAGGCGCACTTGCATGTCGGCAAAACACAGTTCGATGGTCGGGCCATCTGCGGCCTCAACCGCACAGCGCTGAAGCGCGATGCCCAGCGCCTGTAACAGCAGTTTCCACTCCGGGCCTTGCAGGTCGTCGATGTGGGCACCACGGATTCGCAGCTTGGGCAGTGGTTGCGGACGTCGCCGCAGTGGCGGCAAACCCATCGCTTGCAAAACCTGCAACCGTGCGTGCGGCGCCAGACTCACGGCTGAGACTCGGTGACAAAGACGCGCGCCATGTCGGTCAAAAAGGCGCCTTGGATCGTATCCAGTGCCGCACCAACCGCTTGCACGCTGGCTTCGATACTGGCGTCGGCAGCAAGCACCTGCTGGCTGTACTGCTGACGTAGCAGCGGCAACGCCCGCCCACGCTGCAGGCTGAGTTCCAGGTCGATCTGCACCTGCCATGCGCCAGAGGCCATCGGCACCCGCTCCCAGCGCACGATACGCCCGCGCAGTTGCCATGCGTCACTTCCGGCCTGCGTTCGCTCCACCACCTGCGCGGCAGCCTGCGCCTGCTGCAGTGCTTGCATCCAGCGCCGCTGCAGCAAGGTGCCCGGCGGGTCAATCCATTGATGGTAATGATAGGCACGCAATTGCTGAGCATCGGCATCCAACGCGTACAGCAGCGCCTGATCGGCATACAAACCGTCGGCCTCGAAGCGATGCACGGCCAGCGGCAACGCCGTTGGGTGGGTCATCGGCGCGACCTTGCCGGGCGCTGGCAGGCGGTGCCATGTGGTCTCGGGGATGCTCGGTGCGCTGACGCACGCCACCAGCAGCAGGCACACGCCAAGCGAAAGGTAATGCACGCTGCGCAACGACTGCCAGAGATCAATGCTCATTGCGCCTCCACGTCGTCGGCCGGTGGCGAGACGATCAAGCGATTGGGATGACGACGGATTTCGCGAGTGAATTCATCCATGTTGCGGCTGGAGTTTTCCAGATGGTGGGTGATGCTGTCGATGCGGCCGGCAATCACGCCGAGGGTGAGCTCGAGATCCTGCACGGCTTGGCGCAATTCCGGACGGTTTTCGTCTACGGCGTCCTTGAGGCTGTCGAGCAGCGCGTCCGCACGCTGCTGTGTGGCGGCCAGATCAGCACTGAGCGTTCGCACATTGGCCAGGGTGTCACGAATTGCCTGCTGGTTGGGCGTATCCAGCACGTGATTGACCCGATCTGCAGCGCTGTTCAAACGCCCCAACAAGGCCTGGGCCTCGCTCAACAAGGTGGGTGCGCTGGCATCAATCGCGCCACCGATCGACTCGATCCGCTCTGCCAAGGTATCGATCAAGGGGCGAATCTTGGTCTGTGTCAGGCTGTTCACCTCCTGCGCCAAACCATTCAAGGCGAGGAACAAGTCGCCGCCTTCCACGCCGCGCAGTTCGCCGCCATCCGCCACCAGCACGTCGCTGCGGCCTTCGTGAATGGCCACAACCACATCCGCAAGCAAGCCGCTGGATTGCAAACGCGCTTCGCTATCACTCGGAATCGGCCAGTCGTCGCGCACGGCGAGATTCACCTGGTAGCGCGTTTTGCCCGCCTCGCGCTCGGGCTGGATGTCGCGCACCTGGCCGATACGGAAGCCTTCGTAGTAGACCGGCGCGCCCGCATTCAGTCCGGTCACGTTGGCGTAGCGCACCGTGTATTCGCGCACGTTGGTACCGCGACCGGTAATGGCGAACAGGCTGGCCAGCAGCACCGCCACGGCCACCACGACCGCGAGGCCAACGAGGGTGTAATTGATCGCATCGCGCTTCATGCCTCTTCCTCGGTCAGCCGTCGCAGATAGTCGTCCACATTCACCTCCACTTCGCGCGGGCGGCGATTGAGTAAATCCTGAATTCGCTCATTCTCGCTGGCCCGTACCTGTTCCACAGTGCCGGTCATCAACACATGCCCGTGATCGAGCACGGTGATGGTATCGGCGATCTTGAAGGCCGATTCCAGCTCATGAGTCACCACCACGATGCTCATGCGCAACGCGTCACGCAATTGCAGGATCAATTCGTCGAGTTCCGCCGAGACCACCGGATCCAGTCCGGCTGAAGGCTCGTCGAAGAACAACAATTTCGGATCCATCACGATGGCACGCGCAAGTGCAGCGCGCTTGACCATGCCGCCCGACAATTGCGCGGGCATCAGGTCTTGAAAGCCGCCCAGATTGACGACTTCGAGTTTCAATCGACTCATGATACGGATCGTGTTTTCGTCTAGTCGCGTGTGCTCACGTAACGGCAATGCGACGTTGTCACCTACCGACATCGACGTGAACAGTGCACCGCCTTGAAAGCTCACCCCGATCAGCTTGCGCAAGCGCAATTTCTCGGCAGCCGTGGCGATGGCCAGATCGACACCGAGCACGCGGATATGTCCGGCCGCAGGTGCCTGCAAGCCGAGCAAATGACGCAGCAAGGTACTCTTGCCCGATCCAGATCCGCCCATGATCACGCGAATTTCGCCGGGCATGACGCGGAAATCAACGCCATGCAGTATGCGACGCTTGCCGTAGAAGGCCTGCAGCCCCGTGACTTCGATGAGTGGCTGTTCGCTCATGGCCGCATTCAACGATTGAGAAAGAACGAAAACAGCATGTCGGCAATGACGATCGCCGTGATCGACCGCACTACCGCGCGCGTGGTTGCCCGTCCAACTCCCTCCGCGCCACCCTGCACCGCAAAGCCGGTGCTTACGCCGATCAATCCGATCAACAGCGCGAACACCACGCTTTTCGACAAGCCCTCCCAGAGATCGCGCGGTTCCAAGGTCTGCAAGGTACGCAGCAGATACGTTGCGATGTCGATGTCCAGCGATCCCGAGGCATACAGCCCAGCGCCCAGCAATGCGACCGCATCGGCGAACACCGTGAGCACCGGCATCATCAACAGCAGCCCGATCAGTGCCGGCGCGACCAGATAGCGCACGGGCTCGATACCGATCACGGCCAGCGCATCGATTTCCTGCGAGACCACCATCGACCCCAGGCGCGCCGCCAGCGAGGAACCCGTGCGCCCGGCCACGACGATGGCAGTGATCAGCGCGCCGAACTCGCGGGTGATGGCTTTGCCTGCGGCCATCACCACTTGATTCTGCGCGCCAAACTCGCCCAGCGCGGCAATGAACTGAATGCCCAGCATGACGCCAATGGTCAGTGACAAAAGGCTGACGATGGGAATCGCATCCACGCCGATCTGGCGCGCCTGTTCGGCCACCATTCGCCAGCGCACTGGCTGTCCACGTGTCCAACCCATGGCCGTGAAAAACACGCTTTCGACCAACAGGCTGCCCATGTAACCGAGCGCGTCCACCGCGGAAATCACCCGCCGCCCGAGACGATCCAGCGCATTGGCGAGTGCTTCCCTCATGCGTCCGCACTGTTCTCAGCGTCAAGTTGCGCGACCAACGTGAAGACGCGATCAAGTCTGGCCAATTTCAGTACCGCCTGCACCGGTGCGCTGACCCCCAGCAGCACAAACACCTGACCCTTGCCCCGCGCATTCTGAAATCCTTCCACCAGAGCAGCGATACCCGATGAATCGATATAGCTGACTGCAGCCAGATCAACCGCCACGCGTGGCGCACTGGACAAGGCCGAAAGCACGGCCGCACGAACTTCCGCCGACCAGCTCAGATCGACCTCGCCGACCAGTAGGACGACCGCGTAGGCGCCTTCACGGCGGGTGACACAACTGCGATCACTCATGTCGTCTCCTCTGCTGCCAAGGGCCAGCGTTTGAACATTTGCAGCCGATTGCCACCGCCCAACAGCGGCGTAAGTCGCCAGTCATCCATCAGTGCATCGATAAAGCACACACCCAGCCCGCCGGGCCGGCATTCGTCCAAATTGCGCGGCCGCACGTGGGTCGGATCGACTGGCGGTGCGTCATCCAGAATGACCAAACGAATACCGTCGTCGAAAGGCGACACGCAGAGTTCAATTTCGCCTTCAGCGCCTGCGCCGTAAGCATGTCGAATCACATTGGCGCAGGCCTCATCCACCGCCAACACCAACGAGGCGCGCAGTGCTTCCTCGACGTTCTGCGCCCGCAATGCGGCATCCAGTGCATGGCGCATGCCCTGCAAGGCATTCGGACAGGCCAGGAAGCGATAGCGCAGCCATAACGGTTCGCCGCCTTCAATCACCATCAGGGTGGTGTCGTCGGTCACCGTCATCTGCCGCAACCCTGCGACCAAGGCGCGCAGGCGCGCTTCAACCGGCAGATCACGCATGGCGGCGATCGATGCGCTCACACCCTCCATGCCCAGCATGCCGCCATCGGTGCCGCGCACATCGGTAAGCCCATCGGAGAACAGATACATCGACGCCCCATCCAGCGCCACCTGTTGCTCGCCGAAGTGCATGCCGGGAAGTATCCCCAACGGGGGCCCATCGGCTTCGAAGCGCTGCTGCGTGCCGTCACGAGCCATACGCAACAAGGGCGGAAACCCCGCGCTGGCCCAACACAACGACCGCGACCAGGGATCAAAGGTGCCTGCCACCGCACACACAAACATACCTGGGGCAATGGCTTCACCCAACTCGTCGTTGACGCGCGCCAACCAGTGGCCCGGACGCAAGCCCTCCTTGCCTGCCCAGCGCAACAAACTGGCACAGCGCACCATCACGAAGGCAGCGTCCAAGCCCTTGCCTGCGACATCGCCGACAGTGAAGGCAATCCGACCGTCCGGCAGATCAAAAAAATCGTAGAAGTCGCCCGAAATCTCACGCGCCGGGAAGTTCAGCGCGCGCAAAGGAAAACTGCCGCGCCGACGTTTGGGCAGCAGCGAACGCTGCAACCGGCGCGCCATGCCGAGTTCCTTTTTCAGGCGATCCTGTTGCACGACTTGGGCCGCCAGACGCGCATGGTTGATTGCCAAGGCCGTGGGCGCCGCCAGCACACGAAGAGCATCCACATCTTCATCGTCGAACAGGCTGCCGCAGCATTTATTGAGCACCTGCAGTGCGCCAATCGGACCATGCGCCGTCAACAGCGGTGCCGACAACACGCTGCGCGGGCGAAAGCCTGCCATGTCACCCCAGCGGCTACCGGCGAAATCCGGATCGGCGAGCGCATCGCGCACAATCTCGCACTGCTGCCGGCTGATCGCACGACCGACCAGACCTTCGTCTGCGCGCAAGGTCAGCCCCTCGATATCCACAGGCCCGGAACAGGCCCGACAAACCAGTCGCTCGCCCGTGTCACCCAGCAGAAATACCGCCGACGCCTCGGCGTTCATGGACTCGGCGATAAGGCGCGCCACCTGACGCAAGGTCTGCTCGAGATCCAGCGACAAGGCCAGACGTTGGCTCAAGTCCGCCAGCCGCGACAGCAGCGTGCGCTCACGCGGCTCGGCAGACGGAGTCGACATCAGGCCGCCGGTGCGGATGGTGGTGCGTCGTCTGTCCGCGGCCGAAAACGCTGCCACAGCCACGTTGCCGGACCCGATGCCGCATAGACCCACGCAATCGCCAGCAAGACCCGCGATGGCGCCACGGCGAGCGCCGCAAACACGCCCAAGGCAATGATGACGGTGACAAACGGCACGCGATCACCCCAAGGCAAGGTCTTGAAACTGTTATAGCGGATCCGGCTGACCATCAACAACGCAGCAGTCGCGGTCAGCACCGGCGTGATGTATTCAAGATCGACACCCGTAAAGCCAAGCTCATTGAACAACCAGACAAAGGCCATCAGGCTGGCCGCCGCCGCCGGACTGGCGAGACCGATGAAGTAGCGTTTGTCGACGATGCCGACTTGAGTATTGAAGCGCGCCAAACGCAAGGCCGCGCAAGCCGCATACAAAAACGCGACGGTCCAGCCCAGCTTGCCCCACAGCGGGCCGTAAACCTTTAGATGCGACAGTGACCAGTGATACATCACCAGCGCCGGTGCCATGCCAAAGCTGACCAGATCGGCCAGCGAGTCGTATTGCACACCGAACTCGCTCTGCGTGTTGGTCATGCGCGCCACGCGACCGTCCAGACCATCCAATAGACCCGCGACAAACACCGCAATGGCCGCCGAGGTGAAGTCACCACTGGCTGCGGCAATGATCGCGTAAAAACCCGCGAACAAGCCGCCCGTCGTGAACAGATTGGGGAGCAGATAAATGCCACGCGGACGGCGCGGCGCATCGGGGTTGGGCGACGTATTGGGTTCGGAGCTCATGGACCATCCCGCAAGAAAACCAGACACCGCGGCGACAACTGCGCCTGCAGCCAGCATGCCGCAGTTTACGGCACACCTGCGACCTCGTCGCCCACTCAGCACACAGACCAAATGTTGCTGCAAGCCCACGCGACCAAGCGCGACTGGATCACACAACCCGTGTTTACACCTTGCCAGCAGATCAGGCGTAGTGTTAGACAGCACGCCGACACCTGTATTGGAGCCCCGTCATGTCCCGTTACGCCCTTTCCCGCCTGATGCTTGCGCTGATCCTCTGCAGCATTGCGTTATCCGGCAGCACGTGGGCTGGCGAGGTCTATCGCTGGAAGGATGCTCAGGGCGTCACTCATTACGGGGATCGCAAGCCGGAAGACGCCAATGCCGAGCGGCTTGATGTACACGTCCCGCCGCCCGCTGCACCAGTGGAAGCGCAGGCGACGAGCTCCGAACAGGTCCCGACCGACCCTGCTGCCGCAGCGGAAAAACGCAAACAGGATCGTGCCATGTGGTGCGAGCGCGCGAAGCGCAACCTCGAAGTACTGACGCAAGCCGAGAACGTCAGCATTCGCAGTGAGGGCAGCACCGAAGCCATGACAGCAGAACGCCGCCAGCTCGAGATCGAAGCCAACCAGCGCGCCGTGGCGCAGTATTGTGAGGCGGCTGCGGACTAGTTCCACCGTCAACTGCCGCAAGCGTCCCCGCCGGGCAACTCAGCCGCTACAATCGCGGCCCCGCTTGATTGCTCTGGATGTGCCATGCGCCTGTCGCAGTTCCCGTTGACCACTACCAAGGAAACCCCGGCTGACGCCGAGATCGTCAGTCACCAGTTGATGCTGCGCGCGGGCATGATCCGCAAACTGGCGGCAGGCATCTACACGTGGACGCCACTGGGCTTGCGGGTGTTGCGCAAGGTGGAAGGCGTGGTGCGCGAGGAAATGAACCGCGCCGGTGCCGTTGAGGTACTGATGCCCTCGATCCAGCCGCGCGAATTGTGGGAAGAAACTGGCCGCTGGCAGAAGTTTGGTGGCCAGTTGTTGAAGATCAAGGACCGCAAGGAGGCCGAGTACTGCTACGGCCCGACCCACGAGGAAGTGATCACCGACTATGCACGCAGCGAGCTGTCGAGTTATCGGCAACTGCCGCGCAATTACTATCAGATCCAGACCAAGTTCCGTGACGAAATCCGCCCGCGTTTCGGCGTGATGCGGGCGCGCGAATTCCTGATGAAGGATGCCTACAGCTTCCATCTGACAGCGGAATGTCTGGCCGACGAGTACTGGAACATGTTCCGTGCCTATGAACGCATCTTCACCCGTCTGGGACTGAAGTTCCGCGCCGTAATGGCCGACTCCGGTGCAATTGGTGGCAATGCCTCGCAGGAGTTCCATGTGCTGGCCGACTCCGGCGAAGATCTGCTGGCGTACTCGGTGGACAGCGACTATGCCGCCAATGTGGAAAAGGCCGAGGCGTTGGCACCGGCCGGCCCGCGCCGCGCGCCAAGCGAAACGATGGAGAAAGTCAGCACACCGACGCAGAAGACGTGTGAGGATGTCGCTGCCTTGCTGGGACTGCCGCTGACACGCACGGTCAAATCCATCGCCTTGATGGGCGAGCAGGGCTTTGTGCTGGCCCTGTTACGTGGTGATCACAACGTCAACGAGATCAAGCTGTCCAAACTTGATGGCCTGGCTGACTATCGCATGGCGACGGAAGCGGAAATTCTTGAGGTGCTAGGTGCTGAACCGGGCTTTCTCGGCCCGATCCATGCCCGCCAAACATTCACGCTCGTCGTGGATCGCGACGTCGCAGTCATGGCCGATTTCGTCTGCGGCGCCAACGAAAACGGCTACCACCTGCGTGGCGTGAACTTCGGGCGTGATCTGCCCGAGCCCGCCCTCGTTGCCGATATCCGCAGCGTGGTCGCGGGTGATCTGTCGCCGGATGGCAAGGGTACGTTGGCGTTGGCGCGTGGCATCGAGGTTGGCCACGTGTTTCAGCTCGGGCAAAAATACGCCGAAGCCATGAAGGCGACCGTGCTCGACGAGCAAGGCAAATCGCGAGTGATGTACATGGGGTGCTACGGCATTGGTGTGAGCCGCATCGTCGCTGCCGCCATCGAACAGAATTTCGACGACAACGGCATATTCTGGCCGCAGCCGATGGCGCCATTCCAGATCGCCGTGTGCATCATCAATCCCAAGAATGACCCCAACGTCGCCGCAGCCGCCGAGTCGTTGTATCTCAAGCTGCTGGCGGAAGACTTCGAGGCCGTGCTGGATGACCGTGGCCTGCGACCAGGCGTGATGTTCTCCGACATCGAGCTGATCGGCATTCCGCATCGCGTGGTGGTATCCGAGCGCGGCCTGGCCGCAGGCACCTTCGAATACCGCGGTCGTCGCGATAGCGACAGCCGCAACCTCAGTGAGGCGGAACTGTGGGAGATGTTGGCGCCGGAGGACTAATGGCGTCGCGGATCGACTGTCTCGCTCCGACTTCCGGTAACTATGCGGGTTAAGCTGCGCCTCGGTTAACCGCTAGCTAACCCGCGGTGTGTGCTGCACGCGTAACGTTCGTCTCTCGCCCGGAATCCGCCAACTCCATGTATCTGCCGTTTTACGGACTGAACGCCGCGCCGTTCGCCATCACGCCTGATCCACGCTTCGTGTTTCTGTCGGAGCGCCATCGGGATGCCTTGGCGCATCTGCTGTATGGCATTGGCCAAGGCGGCAGCGGCGGCTTCGTACAATTGACGGGTGACGTCGGCACCGGCAAGACCACGTTGTGCCGCCTGCTGCTGGAGCAACTGCCGGAGAACACCCGCGTCGCACTGATTCTCAACCCGCGTCTGTCGCCCGTCGAACTGCTGGAAGCCATCGGCGAGGAGTTGCATCTCGAACTGGACGGCGCACGCGGCAGCCTGAAAGCCTTGGTGGACCGACTCAACGCGTTTCTGTTGAGCGCCTATGCGCAAGGCTTGCGGGTCGTGCTGATTATCGATGAGGCGCAGAACCTGTCATTCGAGGCGTTGGAACAGGTGCGCCTGCTGACCAATCTGGAAACTGCCACGCAGAAGTTGTTGCAGATCATTCTGCTCGGTCAACCCGAACTGCGTGACATGCTCGGACGCGAAGACCTGCGCCAACTGGCCCAGCGCATCACCGCGCGCTTCCACCTGACCCCGCTCAGCGAAGCGGAGACCGAAGCCTATTTGCGCCACCGTCTGGCGGTGGCCGGATCGGTGCGTTTTCCCTTTACGCGCTTGGCCGTGCGTCGCATCCATCACCACGCGCAAGGTGTGCCGCGGTTGATCAACGTGATTGCCGACCGCGCCTTGATGGCGGGCTACGTGCAGGAAGAACTGCAGATCGGCGAGCGCTCTGTTGATCGCGCAGCGCGCGAAGCGCTCGCATCACCCCTTCGCAGGGCGACGCCTTGGCTGGCGACGCTTGCGGCGGCCGCCATCTGCGGACTCGGATTGTGGTGGTGGCAGACGCGCTCGGTTGAGCCTGACCCGGACGCCGACGTGGCGTCCGATGCGCAGGCCATCGACACACAGGCCGCACACGCGGACGCGCCACCTGCCGGGCTGGATACCGCCGCACTGCAAGACCTGGCGGCAGCCAATGGGCGCGAGTCCCGTGTGGCCTGGCGGCGCTTGCTGGCACTTTGGAAGTTGAGCTCCGATCAGGTCAACGTACCGACCGCGCAGCGCTGCGCTGCGCTGCTTGCGCCAGGCATTTACTGCCTGCGCTCTTCCGGCTCGCTGGGCAAATTGGCCAAGCTCGATCGGCCGGTGGTCCTGCATCTCACCTTGCCCGATGGCGACGCCTGGGCCTTGTTGCTGGGCATAGGCGAATCGGATGTTCGTCTGTGGATCGGTGGTGAACGTGTGCGCGTTCGGCGTTCGGCACTGGAAGACCTTTGGTTCGGCGAATTCCAGGTGCTCTGGGTTGGCGATGCCGCACTGTCCGGTGTGTTGCGACGCGGCGATATCGGCGCGGGCGTTGATGCGCTGGCGCAGCGTCTTCAGGAACACGGCATGCTGCGCGGCGCGGAAACCGGGCCGCGGCTGTTTGATGCGGCGATGGAAGCCGCCGTGCAACGCCTGCAGATGGCGCACGGTTTGATCCCCGATGGCATCGCAGGTCCAGAGACCTTGCTCGCGGCGCAGAGTCGCGTCCAGTCTGGCCCACATTTGCGAAGGCTGGACTGAGTCATGTCACTGATCTTGGAAGCGCTGCGCAAATCCGAAGCTGAGCGGCGCCTTGGCGAGACACCGACGCTGCTCAGTCCGGTCGGGTCGGCCATGACCCATGCACTGCGCCAAGCGGAACGCCGACAACGGCTGTGGATGCTGGCCGCGCTGGCCCTGCTCGTCGTGCTCGCGATCGCGGGCACCGTGTGGACACTGCGCGCGCCGCCAGCGGCGCTCGACCGCGCTGTCCCCCACGCCTCGGCAAGTCGCGCAAGCGATCCCGTCGAGGGAATGGCGAAGATAGCGCCGACAACGGGCGATGAACCGTCCGCTGCAAACGTCGCGAGTGACACAACCCATGAACGGACTGTTGACGCGGCAAAGCTGGCAGCGGTGAGTGATGCCAGTGTGGCGGCGATCTCGTCACCCCCTAGCCGCCCGATTCCACCCTCCGCTAACACCGCACTCGCAAGCGGCCCGCAAGTCGTCGTCGCCGCACCTGCAGCGCCCGCGACGCCGGCGCAGTCCGAGCCGGACGCAGCGATGCCCATCGGCACTGCCTCGCTGCCAATCTGGTTGCGAGTGGATCAATTGCCCGCCGCGGAGCGCAGTGCGTTGCCGCCGCTCAAGGTCAGCATGCATGTGTACGCCGAGGACCCGGCGAAACGCGCCGTGCTGATCGATGGCCAGCGCTATCACGAAGGCCAGTGGATCGCCGAGGGCGTGCAACTGAAGGCGATCCGTCGCGACGGTAGCCTGCTGGCTGTCAACGGCCGCGAACTGTTGCTGGACAGGCCCTGAGCATGTTTGTGCATGTGCCATCGCGCCGCAAACCACCGCCCACTTGGGTCACACCGCTGTTGGTCTCGCTCAGCATGGGGACCTTTGTGTGGATGGCGACACTGCCGGAAGATCAACGCGTCGCCGCACTGCTGATGTGGGGAACCGCGCCCGAAGCGTTGTTTCTGCCCGCACATTGGCGCGAGACCTTACTCGATGGTCGTGGGCTGAGCCTGTTTACGGCGCTGTTCGTGCATGCGAACTGGCTGCACGTGCTGGGCAACATGTTGTTCCTGATGATCTTTGGACTGCCTTCCGAACGCGCGCTGGGCCCCATGCGATTCGGTCTGCTGTTCCTACTGTCTGGCGCGGCAGCCAACCTTGCCGCGGCGTGGGCGCTGGATGGCACGGGTGCGGTTCTGGTAGGTTCAAGCGGTGCCGTCTCAGGAATGATTGGCGCGTTCTGGGTCTTGTTTCCCCGCGCAGAACTCAGCCTGGTACTGCCGCTGGGCCTGTACCTGGAATTCGTCCGCATGCCTGCCGCATGGTTGATCGCCATCTGGGCGCTGTTGCAACTGGTGTTTGCCTATGTCGGGCCGGAGTTGGGACGCGTCGCCTGGGCCGCACATCTATCCGGCCTGGCACTCGGTGTATTGTCCGCAGCCCTGATGCGCAGAGGCGTCAACCGCCGCTTGCGCACTCGCCACTGAGTCTTCACCACCATGTCAACGCCGACGCTCTACAAAGTCACCTTCAACCACGCGAGCAAACTCTACGAATTGTATGCGCGCAAAGTCAGCAGCAGCGCGCTTTGGGGATTCACGGAGATTGCCGAACTGGTGTTCGACAATGGCGATGGGATGCTGATTGATCCCACGGAAGAGCGCCTACGTGATGAATTTGGCGATACCCGTGTGCTGCATTTACCGATGCACGCCATCGTCAAGATCGAAGAAGTCAATCAGCGCAGCCAGCTGCGCATCCGTGACGCGCAAACTGGCGAACGCGTGGTCACCCCGTTTCCCCTGCCCGGCAAGCCACGCTGACCGTCTGCCCCTATTTTTGCTTTCGCGTGTTTAGGACTCCCTATGAATCGTGTCGCCGTATTTATTGACGCTGGTTATCTCTATGCCGCTTCCATCAAAGCCGTTACCGGCATGAAGCAATCGCGAAGCGCGATCACCTTGGCCTATGAGGATTTTCTGCCCTTTATCATCGAGCGCGCCCAACACCTCAGCGGACGCGAATTGCTGCGCGTTTACTGGTACGACGGCACCTCCACCGGACCCACCGGAGCGCACCGCAAACTCGCCTACCAAGCCAACGTCAAATTGCGCCTCGGCATGGTGAGTCTCAGCGGCGAGCAGCGCGGAGTGGATTCACTGTTGATCATGGACATGGCCAATCTGGCACAGAACCGCGCGATGAGTGATGTGGTGCTGTTGACCGGCGACGAAGACATTCGGGTGGGTGTGGTGCTGGCGCAGCAATACGGCGTGCGTGTGCATCTGGTCGGGATTCCCGACCCGGAAGGTGAGCGTAACCAGAGCTCCATGCTGCTGCAGGAGGCTGACACCACCTCGTTCATCCAGGGCGAAGACTTGGCACGCTTCATCAGCGTCAACGAGCGCATCAATGACGAGACGGACAGCTTTGACGACAGCGACAGCAACGATTCGCCTTCAACACTGTTGCATGAAGCCGTGCAACTGGTGCTATCCGGACTGCCGATTGATGAACTGGAGCAGATACGCGAATCACTTGGCGCAGGCGCGCAGTCGGTACCCGCGCAGATCGATCGGCAACTGCTGATCGCCGGTCGGCAGCGCCTGCAGCGCGACCTCGTCGGCTACGAAAAACGTCAGCTTCGCAACTTGTTCAGTCAGGAACTGCGTCGCCAGAACGGGGCCCTGCCCGATGGCAGTGAGTGAGCCCTTTGGCGGCTGAAAACGCGCGGGCCGCACGTGGCGGCCCGGCGTCTGGAAGAACCGCACCAACCTTTACTTGGCCGCCATCAGCGCCAGCGTCATGTCCAACATGCGGTTGGAGAAACCCCATTCGTTGTCATACCAGGACAGGACCTTGATCAAGGTGCCGCCCATCACACGCGTCTGGGTCGAGTCGTAAACCGAGCTGTGCGCGTTGTGGTTGAAGTCGATCGACACCAAGGGCTTGGTGTTGATGTCGAGGATGCCCTTGAGTGGACCAGCCACCGCAGCACGCACCAAGCTGTCGATTTCATCCTTGCTGGTGGCGCGCTTGGCGACAAAGCACAGATCAACCACCGAGACGTTAATGGTTGGTACGCGCATCGCGAAGCCATCCAGCTTTCCATTCAATGCTGGCAATACCAAGCCAACGGCGGCCGCCGCACCGGTTTTCGTCGGAATCTGGCTCATGGTGGCCGAACGCGCGCGACGCAGATCCGAGTGATACACGTCGGTCAGCACCTGATCGTTGGTGTAGGCATGAATCGTGGTCATCAAGCCATGCTCGATGCCAATGCCGTCATGCAGCACCTTGGCCAACGGCGCCAGGCAGTTGGTGGTGCAACTGGCATTGGAAATAACCTGATCACTGGCCTTGATCGTGTCGTGATTGACGCCGAAGACGTAGGTGCCATCGACATCGCTGCCACCTGGCGCAGAGATGATCACCTTCTTCGCGCCACCGGCCAGATGCGCGGAGGCCTTGGCCTTGCTGGTGAAAATACCGGTGCATTCGAGCACCACATCGACGCCCAGCGCGCCCCAAGGCAGCTTGGCAGGATCGCGTTCGGCGAACACTTTGATGCGATCGCCGTTGACGACGAGATCACCACCATCGACGCTGACCTCACCCGGAAAGCGACCATGCGCCGTGTCGTATTGGGTCAGATGCGCGTTGGTCTCCGCATCGCCAAGGTCGTTCACCGCGACGATCTGGATTTCGTTGGTGCGCTTGGCTTCATACAAGGCACGCAACACATTGCGGCCGATGCGGCCATAGCCATTGATGGCAACTTTGATCGTCATGGAGAGCTCCTTTGCAGTGATTGGATGGCGAGACACGAACACCAAGAAGGTGCAGCAGCAGATCTGCTTGCCTGCATTGTAGTGCGCTCGACCAAGGTCGAGAACGATTCGATGCGCGTCGCCGAAACCGCATAACGATGCGGCATCGCATCAAAAAAAACAGGCCCGGAATCCGGGCCTGTTTGAACGCCTGCGCTAAGCCTTCGGCTTACCAGCGGAACGTTGCCTTGCCATACCAGAACGCGCCATTGAAACCGAACGGCGAGGTGCTGCTGTAGGGCAGGATGCCATTGGTGCTGTTGGCGAACAGCACTTCATCCGGATAGTTGTCGAGCACATTGTCTGCACCAACGGTGAAGCGCCAGGCATCCAACGTGTAGCTCGCCGAGAAGTCCAACACCCACTCCGAACCGAAGGTCTGGTCGAGGTCAGGATTGGTATTCAGCACCGAGACTTCGCCGTAGCGGGTCAGATTGGTGTTGAGGCTGAAGTTGCCCAGAGAATAATCCGCACCCAAGTTCAACTTGTTGTCTGGCGAACCCACTTCGACTCGCCCCTGCTCCACGCGACCGATACGCTGCAACTGCAGGCCGCCCTGTTGCAATTCTTCGGGATTGGGCGCGATTGCCGTGATATCGACATCGTTGAAGTTGACACCAGCAGTCACGCTCAAATCACCGTCACCAAGCGTGAAACCATAACTGGCGACAATATCCAGACCGCGTGTGCGGGTATCGATCGCGTTGGTGAAGTAACGCCCGCCATTGGCATTCAGAATGCCCTGCGACGCAAGGAACTGCTGAACCGCTGTGCCGGTGAGATTCTCCGACAGGATGATGCGGTCATCGACATCGATCTGGTAGGCGTCAATGGTGATATTCAGGTCGTCGGTCGGCTGCAGACTCAAACCCAAGCTGACGTTGGTGGACTCCTCGGCCTGCAGCGGTTCGGCACCCAGAGCGATCGCGACGGGATCCGTCACGGCAAAGGTACGCACATCAAAGGGCACGCCGCCAATGAAGTTGGTCGCCGTTGTCGCGTAGAACTGCTGCGCCAGCGAGGG
Organism: Lysobacterales bacterium; assembly: GCA_016718605.1. Lineage (GTDB taxonomy): Bacteria > Pseudomonadota > Gammaproteobacteria > Xanthomonadales > Xanthomonadaceae > Aquimonas. The sequence goes on from JADKCY010000003.1 coordinate 350,994, forward strand.
CGCACGGAAGCCGGTGGAAACGGTACCGCGCAAGGCCACCGTATCGGTGAACGAATAGCGGCCAGACAACTTGCCTGACGTGGTCGAACCGAAGTCGCTGTAGTCCTCGTAACGCACGGCCAACGATGTCGCGAACTGATCGGTCACATCCGACTCGAGATCGAGATAGACCGCGTTGCTGTCTCGATCAAATGAACCGGAATCCTGTGGACGGAAGCCCGGGAACACTTGCGATCCGGTACCCACGTAGGACGCTTCTTCACCCGGCTCGATGCGGTAACTGTCTTTGCGATGTTCGGCGCCGAAGGCCACGTTCAAGCCGTTGCCGATCAACCCGTCGAAGTACTTGCTGACATCGGCATTGAACAGGTTCTGCGCGCCATGCAAGGTACCCGCGAAGAACTCGGTCGGCGACGCCGCGCCCAAGCTGTTGTTGAGCGAATTGGTGATGATGAAGTCGAAGTCGTTGGCGCCGTAATTGGCACTGACGTCCCATGTCCAGCCACCTTCCGTATCGCCGCGCACACCCATCACGACCGAGGTGTCTTCCGCCACCGAATTGATGATCGGCAAGAAGCCATCCGGGTAGATCGCCACCACGTTGCGCGAGTCAAAGGCGCGACGATAGAAACCCGCCGCATCGCCCTCGCGATCACCCAGATTGCCGAAGAAGTACAACTCGGCTTCCGCAGGCAATCCAACCTGACCGTTGAAGAAAAAGATCTGATCGTTGGTATCGGCATCGCCAAAGCGATGATTGACGGTTGCGTAGGTCGCCGGGGTTTGCAGTGTGCGCAAATCCGGGCGCGAACGGTTGGTGTCGGCACGATCACGGTATTCGGCCGACAGGTGGATCCAACCGTCTGCGTTGAGCTTGACGCCCATGTCCGCACCGGCCTGAATCAACTCGCCGTCGCCCGCACTCATCTGACCATAGCGGGTTTCCACTGTACCGCCCTCATCGCCGCCTTTCAGAACGATGTTGATCACACCCGCAATCGCATCCGAGCCATACAACGCCGAGGCCCCATCACGCAGCACCTCGATGCGATCAATTGCGTAGAACGGAATCGCATTCAAATCGACCGCCGCCGAGCCGCGGCCTTGCGAGCCGTTGAGATTGACCACCGCAGAGGTATGCCGACGCTTGCCATTGACCAGCACCAACACCTGATCCGGCGACATGCCGCGCAGTTGCGCCGGACGCACATGGTCAGTGCCATCGGTGATCGACGGACGTGGAAAGTTGAAGGAAGGCAGCAGCCTGGACAGCGCCTGGTTCAACTCGGGTGTACCGCTGTTGTTGAGGGTGTCGGCCGACAGCAGGTCGATCGGCGAGAGCGACTCAGCAAGCGTGCGATTGGCGGAACGCGTACCGGTGACTACCACGGTATCGAGTTCTGCGGCTTGGTCCTTTTCCTGTGCTTGGACGGCGTTCGCGTTGAGCAGTGTGAGCGCGATGACGGCACTGAGCGGATGCAATTTGCGATTGAACATGAAACCCCCTTGGTTGGCTGGTTGGTGTCGGATATAGAACCCTGACCGGTGCGGCGATAACGCGCCCGACACGCAAACCTAGGCCCAAAGTCCAATGGGCGTCAACGAAAATGTAACAAAGCGGTCTTCCGATCCGGCATATGCACCGTGCCTGATGCGCAAAAGCGCACGCGACTGCGGCTCAGATCAAGCCCAACGCTTGAATGGCCCCAGTGTGCTGCGGATCAAAACCGAGCAAAGCGGCGAAATGTCGACCCCGCTCGGCATAGTCTCGATAGGCACCAAAACTCGGCGCGCCCGGCGATAACAGCAACACGCGCTCAACCGCGACGGGCCGCGATGCGAAATAACGGCGACTGTTTTCTACCGCGTCTGCCAAATCGCCGCATGTCACCAACTCGGCGTGAATCGCCGCGTCCCGCAATGACTCGACAATGCGCGCGCCTTGCGAACCAATGCCGATGATGGCTGCGGGCGCCTGCTGCCGCATGGCGTCCACGAACACCGACCAGTCCAGTCCACGGTCAAACCCGCCGATCAGGATCACCACCTCGGCGCCACGAAAGTGCGCCAGCGCGGCCAAGCTGGCGTGCGGTGTGGTGCTGATGGAATCGTTGACGCAACGGATGCCGTCTCGCCAGCCGAGTGTCTGCAAGCGATGCGGCAAGGGCACAAAGTCGCGCACCGCCTGCAACAACGGCATGGCGTCGACGCCGAGGGCCTCTATCACGGCCAATGCCGCGCACAGATTCCGCGCATTGTGTTCGCCGGGCAATGGCACATCGGCACACGCCAGCAGAGGCTGCGCATCGCGCGCGATGAAGCCGTCTCGGACTTGCCAGGCTTGCTGATTCAAATCACGCAGGGCGGCGACGTCGGCCACGCGCGCGGCCACCTCGGCGACGTTCAGCGGCGCCAGCGCCACACGCGGCTGGGCTTCGGTGAGCAACCGACATTTGTCGCGGTAGTAGGTTTCAATCGTGCCATGCCAGTCGAGATGTTCGGGATACAGATTGAGCAGCAAGGCCACGTCGGGTGCCAGCGCATCGCCGGTCTGATAGCTCGATAGTTCGACGATCGCGAACGCGGCCTTGGCAACGTCATCCAACGTCTCCAACAAAGGCAGGCCAATATTGCCTGCCAGCACTACGCGATGCCCACCTGCGCGCAGCAGGTGCGCGACCAAAGCGGTGGTGGTGCTCTTGCCCTTACTGCCGGTGATGACCGCGATACGTGGCCGCGCACGCAGGGCTTGCAACTCTGCAAACCAGATTGCGGTACCCGAAGTAAAGCGCACACCACGTGCCGCGGCTTCGGGTGCGGGCGAGTTATACGGCGAAATCCCCGGCGATTTGATGATCACATCGAATTCGGCCAATGCCTCGACATCGGGCGCATCGGCGCGGGTCACGACGAGGGATTGATCGCTCAGTGTCGCCGCTTCCTCGGTCGAACAGAACACCGTGATGCGCTGATCCGGCAGGCGCGAGCGCAGCAGCGTCAGCGCCGCGCGACCCTCGCGACCCAAGCCCCAGATCGCGACACGGCGGCCCTCAAGCGCCGAAATCCGCACGCACGCGCTCCCACAGTCTGGCGGGGATGCCGTGCTCGCCCTCGGGAATCAACAAGGGCTGAATGGCGAGCACCGCGGCATCGAGTTGCGGCGCAATCTCGTTCGCAAAACGCGCCACGATCGCATCCTCTTGCCAGACCGGACGGCGACTAAGCTCGGCCAGCGCAGCGCGCGACTCCTTACCCTCGCCAACACATTCAAAGGGTTTGTGGTCGCCGTACTCGATCAAGGCATCGAATCCGGGCATCTGACTGCTGTCATCGAGCAAGTTGCGGCCAAAGATACCGACCAGACGCGGCTTCGACATGAAGGGCGCGAGCGCCAGAAACACGAAGTGACACTTCGGACACACCCCGCACCAGCGTTCCGCCGGGCGTTCGCCGAGCAGATGAAAATTGCGGTTGCAACTGGAGAAGTGGGCGTCGTAAGCATCAATGGCCGCAAATCGACGTGCCACGGCGAGCTCCGATAGCGGACGCAGCAGCGAATAGTAGTCGAGATCTGCCGCCACCTCGGCGCGCAACAAGCCGGCGAACTGTCTTTCGAAATCCCAGCCCTTGCTCCACTGATGATTGACCTCGCCCGTACCCGCAATCAGGCTGCCATAGCTGGCCGAGCGCTCGTTGGAGAACACCACCGCAGCATGCCCGCTGAGGATGGCCGCCAATGCCAGAATCGCCGAGTTGATTGCAGTGACCGGGATATGGCCGTTGTACGCGCCGCGTCGATTTAGCTCGAACAAGGCCGGCGCGAGCTGACGCTCAATGCGTAGCGTTGGCAAGCCAGTGCGCTCGGCGCAGGCCGCAATCAATTGCGAGCTGCCGATCCAGGTCACGGTTTGTGCGACGCCTGCCTTGCGCAATGTCTCAATACTGACCAGCGAGTCCTTGCCGCCGCCAATGGCCACCAGCGCGGTGGATGGCAAACCCAGGCTTGGGGCAGGCGTTGGCGCGGATTTAGGCGAGGGGAATTGCGCTCGCGCGCGCATGGAAAGTCCGTTGCGATGGGCGAACTCGCCAAGCCCGTGCTGATACACCGAGTCCAGCAAGGCATGCAGCGCAGGGCTCAGTCCCAGGCCGCCGATCTCCATCTGCAGCGGTGCGGCGGCCTTGTAATAGCTGACACCCGCGATCAGGTGCAAAACGCGCAGCGCTCGTCGCGCAGCGCTCATGCGCTGCGGATCCAGTACAAACGGCGCACCGGGAATTCGCAAACGCTCGCGCAGGGGCGGCGAGTCATCAAACGCATAGTCCAACCAAACCTCACCCGTGGCGAGATCCATACCCGCATCGACAAAGCGGAAGCTACGAATCGAATCGCGATCGAAGGTCCACTCAGTCATCCAGCAGTTCCTCGGCAGGCAGGGCCCGCAGATTGTAGGTGCTGGCCATGGCCGCACCATAGGCACCCGTGGTCGCGATCAGCAACACATCGCCCTCCTGGGTGCTGGCGGGCAAGCGCCGCCGCCGGCCCAACACATCGCCCGACTCGCAAATCGGCCCAACGACATCCGCCGGTGCACCCGGGGCATCCTCCAGCCGACTCAGATTGACGATCTCGTGATACGCGCCATACAACGCGGGGCGTATCAGTGCATTCATGCCCGCGTCGACACCGATGCGCCGCACACCAAGTTTGTCCACGCACTGGGTGACGCGGGTCAGCAGGACGCCCGCTTCAGCCACCAGATAGCGCCCCGGCTCGATCCACAGTTCGTACTGTGGCCATGCCGCTTTGACTTCGGCCAGCGCGCGCCCGTAGGCCTGGAGATCGAAATCCGGTGCATCCGGTTCGTAAGGCACACCCAAACCACCGCCAACATCGATGCTCTCCACCGTGCCGATCTGTTCGGCCAATCCCGCCAACTGCGAATACACCGTGCGCCAGTGCGCAGCATCGGTGACGCCGCTACCGATGTGCGCATGCAAGCCCACCACGCGTGCCGCCACCACATCGGCTGCCGCAAGAAACTCCGCGAGACGCGTGGCTGGCAAACCGAACTTGGCGCCCTTGCCGCCGGTGCGCACTTTCTCGTGATGGCCGCTGCCGAATCCTGGATCGATGCGCAGTTGCAAATCCAGACCCCGAAACAGCGCAGGCCACATCTGCAGCGGGTACACGCTATCCAGCGTAATCCGAACGCCAAGTGCGCGCGCTTCGGCATACTCCTGGCGTGCCGCAAAGCTTGGGGTGAACAAAACCCGCACCGGATCCAGTCCCGGCACACTGGCGAAGACATGTCGCAACTCGCCTTCTGACACGCACTCCAATCCGAAGCCCGCATCGACCAGCGTGCGCAACAGCGCCGGATGCGGGTTGGCCTTGATCGCGTAAAAGCGTCGATCCACCGCCTCGACTGCGGCCAGCGCTTGCGCGCGCGCGCGCGCGGTCGGCAGGTGATACACGTAGCGCGGCGTGCCGGTTGCCAAGGACAGCAGTGCAGTCTGGCGAGATTGCCACCAACACGCCGCACGCGCGGCCGCTTGACCACTGATCTGTCGCCAACTCGGGCCAAACACCGCGGCTTCATCGACCGGCATCGCGCCAGAGGCGATCAGCAATTCGTGCAGTTTGGGCAACAAACCTTCTGCGGCGGCCTCATCCACCACAAACGTCAAATTCAGATCGTTGGACGACTGCGAAATCAGATGCACGCGCTCGCGTCCAAACACCGCCATGACGTCGCTCAGCTTGTGCAGCAACGAGCGCATGCCGCGGCCCACCAGGGTGATCGACGCGCAGGGCACGATGACTTTGACGCGACAAAACGCCGCAAGATCGGCACATAGCGCATCGATGACGTTCGAGCTGACCAGATTCTCGCTGGGATCCAGCGACACGGTGACATTGGATTCCGCTGAACCAATCAGGTCGACCGACAGACCATGCGCGCGGAAGATCGCGAACACATCGGCCAGAAAGCCGACCTGCTGCCACATGCCAATCGACTCCATCGACACCAGCACAATGCCCTTGCGGGTGCTGATCGCCTTGACACCGGGTGCTGCATCGGCGGCACTGGCATCGATCAAGGTCCCGGCCAGTTCAGGCCGTTCGGTATCGCGAATCCATAGCGGGACGCGGCTCTCGCGACAGGGCCCGATGCAGCGCGGATGCAGCACCTTGGCGCCGGTGGTGGCGATTTCCTGCGCTTCCTCGTAATCGAGTCGACTCAACAGGCGCGCTTGAGGCACCTCACGCGGATTGGCGCTGAACATGCCTGGCACATCGGTCCATATTTCCACTCGCGCCGCTTGCAAACGGGCACCGAAATAGGCCGCTGACGTATCCGACCCACCACGACCGAGAATGCACGTACGTTCCGCCTCATCACGTGCGATGAAGCCTTGGGTGATCAGCAGTGCGCCCTGTTCCGCAAAGGCGGCGCGATAGTCGGGCGACGTATCGATATGGCAGTTCACCGACAACCGCGCTGCCCATTCCGTGGTATTGGGCAGCACGATGGCGCGCATGTGCTGACGCGCATCGATCCAGCGAATCGGAATGCCTTGTTGGTTGAGATACGCCTCGCCCAGCGCACTCGACATCAACTCACCCAACGCCTGCAGCTCGGCTTGCCAGCCAACGTCTGCACAGGTCGCGCGGGCATCGCCACTCAATGCCCGCAACTCGGCGAAGCGGTGGCCGATCACCCCATCAGCATCAATCTGCAGCGTCGCCGCAAACTCACGATGCGTCTCGCAAAGCGCACTTACCAATGCGGCGGTCTTATCCGCATCCCGTTGCGCCGCGTCGATGATGGCAAGCAAGGCGTTGGTCACCCCGGAGATCGCACTGACTACCACCAACACGGGGCCGCTTTCGGCCTGTCGCGCCATTGCCAGCCGTCCGATGGTGTCCCAACGACTGCGTTTCGACACGCTGGTCCCACCGAATTTCAGCACCGACCACGCGGAGCGTGAGTTGGCAACGGCATTCGGGGGGACGACGGCGGTGGAAGCGGACACGAGAGACTCCATTGGGGAAAGCAGCGCATGCTGCACGCGCAGCATCGCAGGTCGGATTTATCACTGCCAGTCGAACGGCGCGGATATGGCGGCATTGCATGCTCAACGCAGGCGTCGGGTCGCGATGGCCCTGGCCCGCTGGAATCCACCAACGCGACACGTTGGCCTGACCCAACCCGCGTGGCGCGACGCCGACCGATCTAGCTGCGCGCCAACAGCCAGCGCAACTGTTCGTGGATGGCATCGCTCAAGCTGCGCAACTCCGAAAGTCGCGGCACCGCATCCGCGCTCCGCCCTGCCAACGTCAATTCGACGAGTTCATGCCCAAGATCGTGCAACACCTGATGCATCGCCACCAGCAGATCACCGGCGTTGTAGCGCGACAGTTGCTGCGCCAATGCCTCATCCAGCCAACGCCCAAACCGACAGGCATGCGGATCGAGCTGAGGTGGCTGCGGATGCGTTCCGCGCACAAAGGCTTCGAGTTGCGCAACCCAGGCACGATGTTCCACTTCAGCAAACAGCATTCCCAACTGCTCGCGCGGTACGGACTTGCGTGACGCCCATGCGGGGTTGAGTGTCCAGCTGGCTTGCCAACTGGACATCTCCTGTGCAGGCATGGGGCGCGCAATCGCAAAGCCTTGCCCCAGTTCACAGCCGAGCAACAACAACAATTCGCCGTGCGCAAGACTTTCAACACCTTCCGCAATCACCTTGCGACGAAACGATACGCCCAGGTTGACGACGCTATGCACAATCGCCAGATCATCCGGATCGGTCAGCATGTCGCGGGTAAAACTGGCATCGATCTTGAGACTCGCCGCAGGCAGTGCTTTGAGATAGGTCATTGATGAATAGCCAGTGCCAAAATCGTCAATCGCAAACTGCACGCCCAAGGCGCGACAACGTTCAATCACACCATTCGCCGCTTGCAAGCCAATCAAGGCACTACTTTCCAGAATCTCGATTTCCAGCGAATCTGCGGGAAGTTCTGGAAATCTGGCGATGGCCGCAGCAAGGTCGTCAACAAAGCCGGGATGCATCAACTGACGCGCACTGACATTGACGCTCACCGGAATCGAATTTCCTGAACGCTGCCAGATCACCATTTGCTGCAAGGCCGTCTCAATGACCCAGCGACCGATCTGCAGCTCCAGATCGGTATTGTCGGCCAAACCAAGGAAGGTCACCGGCAACAGCAAGCCTTGTTCGCCATGCTGCCAGCGGATCAGCGCTTCTGCGCCGATCAGTGCACCTGTTCGCATGTTGACCTTGGGCTGGTAGTACAAAAGCAGTTCGTTGGTGCGAAGCGCTTCTGCAAGACGTTCGCGACTCTGCTGGGTCCCGCGAACCCGTTGATCCTGCTCCAAATCAAAGAACAGCCAGCGATTCCGACCGCTCTCCTTGGCTTGATACATCGCTTGGTCTGCCTGGCGCAGCAGCGTGTCTCCGTCGACATCTTCGCGTTGCGGATAGATGGTGATGCCCAAGCTCGCAGTGACCGACAACCGCACGCCACTGAGCTGAACCGGCTGCGACGCAGCTTCCAACAAGCGTTGCAGGATCGGGGCGAGAAATTCGACATCGGCCACCTCACGGATGACCGCCACAAACTCGTCTCCACCGACCCGCGCCAAGGTGTCATCGGTGCGCAGTACGGTCTGCATATTCTCGGCGACAATCGACAGAAACTGATCGCCCGCGACATGGCCGTAGGCATCATTGATTGATTTGAAGCCATCCAAGTCGATGTAGACCAAGGCCAGCATCTGGCGCGAATGGCGAGAATGGCGCATCGCCTGTCGCAGACGATCCGCCAACAGCACCCGGTTGGGCAAATTGGTCAACGCATCGTAGTAGGCCACCCGCTGCAGACGAACCTCATGTTCCTTGATGGCGGTGATGTCAGAGAACAACGCCAAATAGCGTTGTACCTCGCCCACCTCGTCGTGAATCGCGCTGATAGTGAGCATTTCCGCATAGGCTTCGCCGGTCTTACGCCGATTCCATACTTCACCTGTCCAGAAGCCCTGCTGACGCAGGGCCCGCCACATCGCAGCATAGAATTCGGGGGCCTGGCGGCCGGATTGCAGCAGGCGCGGATTGCGACCAAGCACCTCCTCACGCGTGTAACCCGTGATCACGCAGAACGCCTCGTTGACGTCTTCGATGTCGCCCTTGGCATCGGTGATCAGAATGCCTTCGCGCGAATGGGTAAACACGCTGGCCGCCACATGCAGTCGCTGTTCGGCCTGTTTGCGCGCGGAAATGTCGGCGATGTCGCCAACATAACGTTCAACCTCGCCGAGCGCGCCCAGCACAGGCGTAATCGTGATCAAGGCATCGTAGCGGCTGCCATCCTTGCGGACCGCGGGGCATTCGCCACGCCAGAAGCCATGCTCACGCAGGGAGGCTTCGACCTCACGATCAATTCCCGAAGGCAAGGGTTGCACAACCAGCAGGATCGGATGCCGGCCGGCCACATCCTGCAAGGCATAGCCGGTGACACGGGTAAACGCTGGATTGACAGCAATGATGTGCCGCGCGGCATCGGCGACGACGATACCTTCGTTGCTGGCGGCAAACACCGAGGCCTGAATGCGCTGCGCCTGCATATCCGCCAAGCGTTGTGTCATTGCCTGACGTTGCCGCTGGTAAAAACCGAACGACAGCAGCAGCACCAGCATGGCCGTTATCACTGCCAGCGCGGTCAACACGCGCACCTCCTGCCACCAGGCGCGCCATACCCGATCCGAATCGATTTCGATATGCACGACCGAGGGATAGTGCATGGAGACAGCGGTTGCTATGGGCGAGCCAAGCTGCTCCCGTTCATCGACGCTCACCAACCCCAAATCCGCGATGTCCGCCAGTCGCTCCGCGGTCGGCTCGGCACGACTGTCCAGCAACAAAATGCCATCCAATCGATACCAACGCAGCCGTGCGCCGGCCTGCTCAAGGCGATGCGCGAACTGCGCCGCAAAGTAGTCCGGATTCAGTGCCACCAACAAGGTCAGCGCGCGTTCGCCTAGCTGGATATTGCGAGTGATTGGAATAAACCAAGGCTGCGTGGGGTCCAGTGCGGTGGCGTCAGTCACCAGCCGGGCATTGAAAAAATCCCGGCCCTGCCAAGGCAAACCAATACGCAGTGCCGCGAAATCCCCACTCGGCGGCGGCACAAAATTCTGCGTGTTCACCACCACACCCAGGTTGGCTTGGTTGGAGCTGGCAATGATCGTACTACTGGAATCGAGTACCGAGAGCGAACGCACAAACGGTGCACGCACCAGTGATTGCTGATAGAGCGGATCCAATTGACTGGAATTCAGGACATCACCGGCGTGCGTGGACATGCTCGCCAACACCCAGTCGGAAGCTTGCAGACTGTTGTCGATGAACTGCCCGAAATTGTCCGCATACATGGCCGCCTGCGCATGCGCTGCCGACCGCGCTTCCACGCTCAAACGCCACGCGGTGTAACTCGACAAACCCGCCAACAAGGCAAGAAACAACAGGTACCAGAGCACCACGTTGCGGCGGAGCTGATGCAGGCTACGAATCATGGCTGGATGATCGCTTCCAGACCATGCGCCGTTGCGGCCGCCCGCAAACGGCCGTCGCGCTTGATGTCACTGACGAAGCGATCAACCCGCGCGGTCCATCTCGGCAATGCCGGACGCGTTGCATAGGCGTAGCGGGTGAGCTGCATCGTCCGTGGCGGTGCGATCAACTGCGCCCAACGCGCCTCGCGAACCAGATGGCTGGCAAACGGATAGTCGGTCAGGAATACATCTGCACGGCCGGATTGAACTTCCTGCTCGCGCGCAGCAGGCGTGTCCAAAACCACCATCTGTGCACGCTGCATAACGCGCGGCATCCACGCCTCGTGGAGCGTTCCCCGTGCCACCGCAACCACCGCCTGAGGCTGGTCAATATCGTCCCAATTGCGTATCCGCGCCTGGCTTCGCAGCGCGATCGCGTAGATATCACTGGCCAGATAGGGCTGTGTAAACGCGAGTGCCGCGGCGCGTTCCTGAGTCATACCGACTCCGAACATCGCCACATCGCAACGATTGCCCTGCACATCGGCGACGAGGCGCGAAAACGAGCTGTCGACGAACTCCAGCACCTTGCCGAGATCCGCCGCAAAGGCGCGCGCCAAGTCGATATCAATACCCGATAACTCACCACTACGCGGATCGCGAAAGCTGATACCGCGATAGTCCGGCCAAATGCAGACACGCAATCGCGCATCCGCAATACCCGGCTCCCATCGGTCTTGCGCTTGCGCATGCTCCATGCTGCAAATCGCAGCAAAGAACAGTAGCAAGCACGCACCGCAGCGGCGACTGCGCCGCCAAACCCGAGACAGCGAGCAAGCACTATTCAACAACGCCGGTTCCCCCGAACTCCAACGATGCACCGTCATTCCGCAACATTATTGCAGATAGACAAAAACGCAATTTTCACGCAGATGAAAAAGCACTGGGCATGGGATGTGTCAGCGCAGCTCAATGCGACGTCGGTGAATCCGGCGACAGCGATTTCCAACCCTGCATCCCATCCTGCAGAACCTTGACGTTCTCCCAGCCCAACACGCGCAAGGCAAACACGGCCTGCGCAGAAAGCGAGCCAGAGTTGCAATACACCACAACCATGCGGTCCTGTGGAATCTCATCGCGGCGAGCCAATATCTGCCGCCACTCGATATTGATCGCGCCCGGAATATGCTCTTTCTCGAACTGCGTCGCATCGCGGGCATCAATCAGAAAAATCTTCGACCAGTCTTCCAACGGAATCTGCGCAGGCCAAATCAGGCTGCCACCGTATTCCGCAAAATCCATGTAAGCATTCATAGCATCCAGCGCCGCCGCATTGGGGTCTTGCGCACGGACCATCGACACCGGTAACACCGACAAGGCAACACAGATCAGCCACGACTTCATGAGTATTCCCCTTGTGAACGCAACCTGCGCAAATGCGTTTCAGCGGACGTCGGCGCGCAGATGCCGTGCCTGCCGTTTGGGTAGAGCCGCCTTGGCCGAGCGCGACTCTGGCCTGGGCAGACTGCGTTCTTCGACCTCAAAGCGCAAGCGACTGCGCCCCCCGGCAGCGTGATAGTCGTCAATCAGGTCGCGGTCGATCCCGGTGACGGCGGACGGCTCTTGCTCGCACAGGTAGTCTCGCAGCAAATGCACCAAACGCTCATGAGCCAACGCATGGGTTTGGCCCGTCGTCGCATACAGCCAATCCGCAAAGGCCATGAAAGACCGAAAAGGCGTCGGTGCCAAGAGCCAGCGCAAGGTTCGTGGATAGCGCCCCGAATTGGCGACGATGTCCCAGTAGCGCGCGAAGCGATTCATTCGTTGCAGGGTCGGGAAATCCAGATCGCGTGTCGAAAGAATGCTGTAGGGTGGATCGGCACTGAAACGCAGATCGAAGGTCTCGCTGTGCCGCGCAATCGGTGCACCGCGCAAGCGTTTGAGAATGCCGAACTGGATTTCGTGCGGCTGCAATGCAACCAGACGATCAAAGCCAGCCGCGAAACTGTCGAGCGACTCGCCTGGCAATCCTGCGATCAGATCGACATGCAGATGCGCCTTGGCATGTGTACGCAACCAGCGCAAATTGTCTTCTGCCACGGAGTTCTTCTGCTGGCGCGAAATGCGTGCCTGGACTGTTGGATCAAAGGTCTGTATGCCGATCTCGAACTGCAGACTACCGGCCGGGAAACGGGCCACGGCGTCCTTCAGTCGCTCGGGCAGATGGTCCGGCACCAGTTCAAAATGCGCAAACAGGGCGTCATCGGGTGCTGCCTCAAGGCGTTCCAGAAAAAACTGCAAAATCTGCAGTGAGGTATCCACTTTCAAGTTGAAGGTTCGATCCACAAATTTGAACTGTCGCGCGCCGCGCGCATACAGCCGCGTCAGTGCCTGCAGGAAAGTGGCCTGCGGAAACGGCCACGCGGTCTTGTCCAGCGCGGACAGACAGAACTCGCATTTGAACGGACAACCACGCGATGCCTCGACATACAGGTGGCGCTTGGCGATGTCTTCGTCGGTGTATTCGTCATACGGCAGCACCAAGGCTTCCAGCGGCGCTTGCACACCGACGATGACTTTCTGCGTCGGACGCTCGCCAGACATGAGCTGTTTTGCCAGCGCATAAAAACTGACGTCACCCCAGCCAGTGATAACGTAGTCAGCAAGCTGACAAATACGCTGCTCATCAACCTCGTAGCTGACCTCGGGGCCACCCAGCACGATGATCAACTCGGGTCGCAAACGCTTGAGCATGGCGACCAGACGCGTGCTTTCCTCAACGTTCCAGATGTAGACACCCAACCCCAGCACTCTGGGCTGCTCAGCAAGGAGCTTTTCGGCGATTTCCTCGGTCTTCTGCCCTATGACGAATTCACGAATGACGGAGCGCTCGTGCAGTTCGCCGAGATTGGCGCGCAGATAACGCAGCCCCAGGGAAGCGTGTGCATATCGCGCGTTGAGCGTGGTGAGGATGATGTCTGTCATGCCGCGATTATCCGACCAATTGCCGGTGACGAGCACGCCCATCTTGATTTGTACTTGGCTAAGTTGAGGAGATTTCATCGCGTACTCACACGATTCCGACATTGGACGTACACACTGAGCGCGAATCCCTGCACGCACTCACGGTCGCGCGTTTGGCGCTTCACCGCTCGCAACGTTCGACAAGGCCATCGTCAATTCGCAATCGAGGCATCCGAGCACCGCACTATCAGGAGAACCACGATGCATGTTGTGCAACATGGGCGCGGCAGGTTCGCTGCCAAGCTGGTACTGATCGCGCTTTGGGTGAGCTTGCTGCCGAGCGCGGCATTTTGTTCGGAATCGTCTGACGAAGCTCCACCCAACAGGAGCGGCAAACTGCTGCTGACCTCGGGTGTGAGTCAGGTCGAAGGTGCGGCAGGCGGAGGCCTGAGCCCATGGGCGGTCATCGCAGGCTATGGGACGCGCGACCAAGTCGGCGCAAACGCGTTCCTGACGGAGGTCAATCTCGGCGACTACCAGTTGCGTAGCATCGGTCTGGCGGTGGGCTGGCATGACCGAATCGAACTGAGCCTCTCTCGTCAACACTTCGACACGCAGGATGTCGGCATGGCCCTTGGCTTGGGGCGTGGCTTTGCAATCCGGCAGGATGTCCTTGGAGTGAAACTGAAACTGATCGGCGATGCTGTTCTCAACCAAGACACCTGGTTACCGCAAATCAGTCTGGGAATACAGCACAAGCGCAATGGCGAGGGTGATTTGCTCGCGGCCATTGGTGCCTCTCGCGACAGCGACACGGAGCTCTACCTGAGTGCGACAAAGCTGCTCTTGGCGCACAGTCTGCTCATCAACGGCACCGCTCGCCTGACGCGGGCCAACCAATTCGGCATCCTGGGCTATGGCGGAGATCTTCGCGACAACCACAGTCTGCAGCTCGAGGCTTCCATCGCCTATCTCCTGCGTCGCGACTTCGCCCTCGGAGCCGAGTATCGAAGCAAGCCGAACAACCTGCGTCTTGCGATTGAAGAGGATGCGTGGGATGTGTTTGCGGTCTGGGCACCCAACAAGCAGTTCTCACTGACCGTTGCGTATGTCGACCTTGGAAACATTGTCATCGCCGATGACCAACGTGGTTGGTACGCATCGCTGCAAATCGGTTTCTGAACAGGAAAATCGCTCATGCCCAGATACCTTCTCCCAACGCTCCTGCTCGCATTGACCATGGGCACAGGCAGCAACGCGTTGCAGGCCCAAATGAATCCTGCTCCAGCGCATCCGGAGTTACGTGCGGTTTTCGATGACTTTGGTGGGCGGGAGGGCATTGCCGCGTTGATGGAAGACACCATGACGCGTCTCTTGGCGGACCCTCGTACACGACCGTTTTTTGAGTTCGCTGATCACATCGAAGTCGAGCGCCATCTGACGGATCAAGTCTGCGTGATCCTCGGCGGTGACTGTGTCTATGACGGTCGAACCATGCTCGAATCCCACGAATCCTTGGATATCCGAACGGCTGACTTCAATGCGCTCGTTGAGATCTTGCAGGACGCGATGCAGGCACGCGGAATCGCCTTCTCATCGCAGAATGCGCTGCTGGCGAAACTCGCCCCGCTGCATCGCGAGATTGTCACTCGCTAGGGCACTATCGGCGTTGCATCACCCACAGCGCGGCCGTGCCGAGCGTGCGCCAACCTGGAAGTCGCGTCGATTCCTTCAACAGACAGGGCATTGAGGAAGACCTTCTCGGTGCGCAAAAAAACGGACGGCGCGTCGGCGCATCTGTCGCGCATGCAAACGACTCGTCTAGCGCGACGCCGAGAATGGCAGAGGCACTCGGCATCGTCCGAGACGATGTCCGCTGATAGCCGAAGGAAGCGCTCAGGGATAGAGCAATTGATGGTGCCACTCGCCATCCACGCGGCGGTATTCATGCCGATCATGCAGACGGTAAGGCACGCCGTACCAGAACTCGATCCGGTGCGGCACGACGCGGTAGCCAGACCAGTAAGGTGGGCGCGTGACCTCGCGCCCCTCGAACTCCCGCTCAAATTCGACCAAGCGTTGATCCAACGTCTCGCGGTGATCCAATGCACGCGATTGCTGACTGGCCCAAGCTCCCAGTTGGCTGCCGCGCGGTCGGGAGGCGAAATAGGCATCGGCTTCTTCGCGGCTGACTGACTCCACACGGCCTTCAATTTTGACCTGCACTTGATGGCGCAGTGTCTTCCACAGAAAAAGCAAGGCTGCCTTGGGACGATCATGCAATTGCTGACCCTTGCGGCTTTCCGTATTGGTGTAGAACACGAAACCGCGCTCGTCAAAATCCTTCAGAAGCACGGTGCGGCAAGAAGGTTGCCCTTCATCATCGACCGTTGCCAGACTCATCGCGGTGGGTTCGGGGTCGCCTGCAGAACGTGCTTCTTCCAGCAGATCGCGAAAAGTAATCAGCGCGGCAGCGAAATGGTCAGTCATGGCGGTCAGCCTCGAGATTCGGGTAGAGGAGTATGCAGCGCGCACGCTGCCGGGGATTGATTGCCCGCAAGCAATTCCGACATCAGAACCAACGCCCGAGGCTGACCCGCGGTTGGCCACCCAGATCCACCAAAGTGGCAATTGCCTGCGCTCCCGCCGTGCTCAGCAAGTTCTGCACGTCTTCGCTCTGTTGCCAACCGTGCTCCAGAAGCAGCCATCCGCCGGGTCGCAGATGCACGGCCGCAGATGCAATGATGCGGCGCAGATCGGCTAATCCCTGTTCATCCGCAACCAAAGCGCTGCGCGGCTCAAAGCGCAAATCACCCTGCCTCAGATGCGGATCGTTCGCATCGATGTAGGGCGGATTGCTGGCGATCAGGTCGAACTTGGCTGCGTCGGGTGACAACGCAGACCACCAATCGCCGGCAAAAAACCGCACATTGTGGATGCCGAGTTGCCGTGCGTTCTCCTGCGCCACCTGCAATGCGGACTCACTACGATCGGTCGCCCAGACCTCACTCTCCGGGAGGTGCCGCGCCAATGCCAACGCAATGGCACCGCTACCCGTGCCGAGATCCAGCACGCGCAGGCCGGATCTGCCGTGCAGCAAATGCAAGGCATGCTCGACCAACGTTTCGGTGTCGGCACGCGGAATCAAGGTTTCGGCAGAGACGCGCAAATCAAGCCCGAAGAATTCGCGATGGCCCAATAGGTAGGCCACAGGTCGCCCCTCGATTCGCTGCTGCAGGAGTGCATTGAAGCGCGCCAACTCGGTTTCGCTGAGGACGGCATCGGCATGCGCAAACAGCCACGTTCGGCCGCGCTGCAGCACGGCACCCAGCAGTATCTCGGCCTCACGGCGGGCATCGTCACCGCTCAGCTGCAAGGTGGCCGAACGCAATGCATCGGCAACACGGCTGGGAATTGCAAAAGCCGCCATCAACTCGAACCATTGGCGTCGATCACCCCATGCAAGCGGGCCAGATGGGCAATGCTCACCACATCTTTCACATTAAGTTTTTCGAGCAAGCGTGTCTTGTGAGTTGAGACCGTCTTTTCACTCAAATTGAGTCGCTTGGCGATCTCCACGGAACGCGCGCCCTTGATCAGAAGTAACGCCACTTCCATTTCACGCGCTGTCAATCCGTCGAAGGGCGATCCAGCGCCACCGCCATTCAATGCCCATTGCTGGGCGATTTCGGCGGCCAGATAACGTTTGCCCCGTGACACATCACGCACCGCGCGTACCAATTCATCCGGCCCACAATGTTTGCTGAGATATCCAGCCGCGCCGGCATCCATGACGCGTTTGGGCAGGGGGCCGTCCAACTGGGCGGACACCACAATGACGCGCGTCGGCGATTCGCTACGCACCAAACGCTCAGTCACCTCCAGACCGCTCATGCCGGGCAGATGCAGATCACATACCAATACATCCACAGGCTGACGCTTGAGCTGCAGCAGGGCGTCTTCCGCATTCGCCGCATCGCCCACCACATCGATATCGGTTTGATTGGACAAAAAGCTGCGAAACCCGAATCGCACCATGTCATGGTCATCGACCAGAAACACCCGGATCATTCGCGCTCTCCCCTGCCCTGTTGGCGGTGATCTTGCAATTGATTGCCGATGCAGGCAAGCCAAAACAACGCCGAAGGAAGACTCAGTGCGCGGATTTGCCACGCAGTCGCGTAATGACCTTCACGCCAAAAAGCACCAATGCGCCCGCAATGATGCCGACCAACGCATCAAAGCCCATGCTGACAAGCCAGCCGAGGGTGTTGCCTGTAGCCCCACTGATCGCTTGTTGCGCGTGATGCAGCACGCCAACGTTGTGACTGAGGATGCCACCGCCGACCAAGAACATTGCCGCCGTTCCGGCAATGGAGAGAAACTTCATCAGCATGGGGGCGCCGCGCAAAAACACGCTGCCGACGGCGCGCTGGAAGCGGTTCCAGACACTGTCACCCGTCCGCTGAAACAAGTACAGACCGGCGTCATCGAGCTTGACGATGCCAGCCACCAAGCCATAGACACCGACAGTCATCAGCAGCGATACCCCGACCAGCACGCCGACCTGCTTGCCGAACATCTGATCTGCCACGGTGCCCAAGGTAATGACGATGATCTCGGCCGAAAGAATGAAGTCGGTGCGAATCGCGCCTTTGATCTTGTCGCGTTCGAAGGCCACCATATCGATCGCTATGTCGACCACCGCGCGAACCATTGCCTCATGACGGGCGACGTCCTCGTCGCGACGATGCAACCACGCATGCAGTAGTTTTTCGACACCTTCAAAACACAGGAACGCACCGCCAATCATCAATAGCGGCACGATCAGACTGGGCATCACCGCACTGATCGCGAGTGCCGCCGGTACCAGGATGGCCTTGTTGAGCAGTGAGCCCTTGGCTACTGCCCAGACCACAGGCAATTCGCGATCCGCCTGCACACCGGCGACTTGTTGCGCGTTCAACGCCAGATCGTCACCCAACACACCGGCCGTTTTCTTTGCAGCGACTTTGGTGAGAATGGAGACGTCATCAAGCAACGAGGCGATATCGTCGATCAGGGCAAACAGGCTGGAACCGGCCATACAGGATCAATCCGTCGAAGAAGTTCTGTTGAAGACGCTCACGTTCGCGGCAAGGTGACGCCAACCTGACCCTGATACTTGCCGCCACGATCTTTGTAACTGGTTTCGCAGACCTCATCGGACTGGAAAAACAACATCTGTGCAACGCCTTCGCCGGCATAGATGCGCGCTGGCAGCGGCGTGGTGTTGCTGAATTCCAAGGTCACATGACCTTCCCATTCCGGCTCCAAGGGTGTGACATTAACGATGATGCCGCAGCGCGCGTAAGTGCTCTTGCCCAAACACACCACCAAGGTGTCGCGCGGGATTCGGAAATACTCCACCGTGCGAGCCAGCGCAAAGGAGTTGGGCGGAATAATGCAGGTATCGCCTTCGACGTCGACAAAACTACTGGGGTCAAACGCCTTCGGATCGACAATGGTGGAGTTGATGTTGGTAAAAATCTTGAATTCACGCGCACAACGCACGTCGTAGCCATAGCTCGACGTGCCAAAGCTGACGATCCGCTGACCTGCGCTGTCGTGCTTGATCTGCCCGGGCTCGAAGGGCGTGATCATGCCGTGCTGCTCGGCCATGCGGCGGATCCATTTGTCGCATTTGATGCTCATGACAGAACTCCGTTAAACCCGCTCGCCAGGGAGCGAGCGCGACATGTCGAACGTGGGAATCGGCGCGGAGTTTACCGGAAGTGCTCTCAGCGCCTCTGCCGAAGTGCTTCGAACAGGCAGATGCCGGTGGCGACCGACACATTCAAGCTTTCCATTCCACAGTGCATCGGAATGTGCGCAAGATAGTCGCAATGCTCACGACTGAGACGACGCAGACCGTCGCCCTCACTGCCCATCGCAATGGCGATAGGCCCCGTGAGATCGATCTCATACAAGTTCGATGCTGCCTCACCGGCAAGTCCGACGATCCAGACACCCGCCTCCTGCAATTGCTTCATCGTGCGGGCCAAATTGGTGACCCGTACCAATGGCACACGCTCGGCACCACCGGCGGCAATCTTGCGCACGGTGGGCGTCAGCCCGACGGCACGATCCTTGGGCACGACCACTGCGGTCACTCCGGCTGCCGCGGCGGTGCGCAGGCAAGCACCCAGATTGTGTGGGTCCTGCACGCCATCGAGAATCAACAACAGAGGCTTGGCGACAAACTCGATCAGACCTTCCAGATCGCGCTCATCATAGTTGCGTTGCTCGACCTGCTGGGCGACCACACCTTGATGTCGCGCCCCCTGCGCCAAGCGATCCAACTGCTCGGTGGGCACAAAGCGCACAGAAATCTCGGCGGCTTTGGCTGCCGCTGCGATTTCCTGCAAGCGCGGATTCTTCGCGCGTTGCTCGATGACTACTTCGGTCAGTGAGGCGCCTGCTTCCAATGCGGCGGCGACCGCATTGATCCCGGCAATCCATGCATCCGTCATTACTATTTTACTCCATCGCGCGATCGCGACCTATCGTTTGTTTTTGCGCTTCGCAGGTTTCGCCCCCGGCGGCGCCTGGCTCGCTGCAATGTCCACGCGGCCTGTTGCGGATTCCAGCAAACGGAAGTCGATCTTGCGTTCGTCTATTGAAGCCCGCAAGACCTGAATCCGCACCGGGTCACCCAATTGGAAGCTCACACCTCGGCGTTCTCCGCGCAACAAGCGACGGCCAGGATCGAAGTGGTAGTAATCGTTCGGCAACTGGGTTACGTGCACCAATCCGGTAATGCGGGTTTCCTTCAGTTCCACAAACAGTCCGAACGAAGTCACACCCGAAATCACACCGTCGAAGGCACTACCCACATGCCGTTCCATGAAGGCACAGCGATAGCGGTCATCGACCTCACGCTCGGCATCTTCGGCGCGACGACCACGCTCGGAGCACTGCAAAGACAACGCCGCCATGTCATGTGCCGCATAGCGATAGGTGGTTGACCGACCACCACTGAGCGCATGCTTGATCGCGCGATGCACCAGCAAGTCGGGATAGCGCCGGATCGGCGAGGTGAAATGGGCGTAGGCCTCCAGCGCCAGACCGAAATGACCGATGTTCTCGGGTTGATATACGGCCAGCGCCTGCGAGCGTAGCAGTACCGATTCGAGCAGCGCGGCATCGTCGCGTTTTCGCACCTTGCGCAGCAGCGCGGTATAGGCCGCCGGTGTGACTTCCGACCATGCCGGCAAGCGCAAGCCGAACTGGCGCAGAAACTCCAGCAACTCGGCGTACTTGGATTCCGGCGGTTTGTCGTGAACGCGGTAGGGCGCGGGGATCTTTTTCTTCAGCAGGAACTTCGCGGCCTCGACATTGGCGGCGATCATGCATTCCTCGATCAACTTATGCGCATCGTTGCGCTCCTGCATCGCGGCCTGGACGACCTCGCCAGACGGCCCGAGACGGAACTCAACCTCGCCAGACTCGAACTCGATCGCGCCGCGTGCATGCCGCTGCTGCTCAAGCGCACGGTAGAGCGCGTGCAAGGTTTCGATGTGTGGCAACAACTTGCCGATTTGTGCGCGTGCGCCTTCTTCCTTCAAGCCGATGGCCGACCAGACCTGGGTATAGGTCAGTCGTGCATGCGAGCGCATGACCGCCTCGTAAAAGGTCGACCTGCTGACCTCTCCCGCGTGGCTGATGCGCATGTCGCAGACAAAACACATGCGATCCACATTGGGATTCAAGGAACAGATGCCGTTGGAGAGTGTCTCCGGCAGCATCGGCACCACGTAGCCCGGGAAATACACCGATGTTGCGCGATTGTGCGCTTCGCCATCCAGCGCCGTTTCCGGTCGCACGTAATGCGACACATCAGCAATTGCCACCACCAAGCGGTATCCGTTGCGGGTGGTTTCGCAATACACCGCGTCGTCGAAATCTCGCGCGGTTTCGCCGTCGATAGTAACCAATGGCAATTCGCGCAGATCGATCCGATTCGCCAATTCGGTGTCCGCGATCTGCAAAGGCACGTCTGCGGCTTGCTCCAGCACGGGTTGTGGCCACACGTTCGGGATGTTGTGGCCATGAATCGCCATTTCCACCGCCAGGGACGGTGTCAGCGACTCGCCAAGCACTGTCAGAATCCGCCCCAACGGCAATCGATTCGGACTTGGCGGTTGGGTAATTTCGCAAACCACGATCTGGCCGGCACGTGCTTCGCCGCGTGCCGTTGGCGGAATCAGCACGTCATGCTGCATCCGGCGATCATCCGGCGCCACACTTGCGATGCCATCGCTCTCTTGGAAGCGCCCGACCAAACGCAGGGTTTTGCGCTCCAGCACCTCGACGATGGCACCCTCCGGGCGCCCACGCCGATCCAATCCGGTCACGCTGGCCAGCACGCGATCGCCATGCATCACTTGGCGCATTTGCGCGGGCGGCAGGAAAAGATCTTCGCCCCCCACATCCGGCTTCAAAAAGCCAAACCCATCGGCATTGGCCAGCACAGTCCCGGCTACCAAGTCCAGTTTGCTGGCCACGGCATAACCACCACGCCGGTTCATCAGCAATTGTCCGTCGCGCAACATCGCGGCAAGACGTTTGCTTAGTGCGTCGAAGCGATCTGGCGCCGATAACTGCAGCTCGCGCGCGAGCACTTCTGCCGACATCGGCTCTCCGTGCGCTTCGAGGTGCGCGAGAATTGCCTCGCGACTTGCGATTGGGTGGGCGTAGCGCAGGGCCTCACGTTCGGCGAGTGGGTCACTCGGTCCGCGCGGCCCTGATCGACCCGCACGTGACGACTCCTGCAACTTCGGAACAGGCCCCAATCGCGCATTCGGAACGGCGGGCAGATCAGGTAGCCATGGGGCCGGTTTGCGTGGCGCACGCTGCGGCTTGGCGGCGGACGCGGTAGAGGAAGGCTTGCCGCGCTTCGGCGGTGGAGTCGATTTTTTTCGCATGCCCACCATGTTACGCGCTATGCAGCAGCCACATCGAAATCGTCTCGCGCGCGGACCCAAACAACGCGTGGGTCGCGCGCGCCATCGGGGCGCAAACCGTTGACAGTTCAGCCGCTCATCCGTAAAGTGCGCGGCTCGTTCTGGGCCGCGCCCGAACGACTAACACCTGCCCAGGTGGCGGAATTGGTAGACGCACTAGTTTCAGGTACTAGCGGGGCGACCCGTGGAGGTTCGAGTCCTCTCTTGGGCACCAGACAAAAACAACAAACCCCACCCTGTGTGGGGTTTGTTGTTTTTGGGTCGATCACGCAACCATTCGCTGCCTACTCGAATCCGCTGCCAAACACCTGCACGGTCAGGCCTCCGAACAGATTGACGTTGTGCGCATTATTGCCGAGGTTGCTGTCGACACTGGTGGTCGCGGCGAAGCCTTGGATGGTACGGAAGCCGATGAAGCGATCCAGTGACACGCCGCAAAGCATGGCCGACCCCACGGCGAGGCTCGCCTGAGGACTACTGGGTTGGCAACTGATGGTCGGGTGCAACTCGGCAGGCAGGTTGTTGAAACCGCAACTGACGTTCTGGGCGACGTTCGGCCCGGCGTTGTAGCAGCGTACCTGCGTACCGACACGTCCCGGCGGTGGCGGTGCAGGCGTTGTTGGCGGGCCGGCCTGAAGGTCGGCAACGGGTGTCGCACTTGCCGGGCTGACCTGAAGTGCCAAGTAGGGGTAAGTCCATGGATCAAGACCATCTCCCTGAATGGATTGGATCGGCGCGTAAGCGCGATACGCCGCACTGAAGCCGTCCATGGTGATCGCGCTGACCAGTGGAATCAGAAACTCATACCCGGCCTGACTACCCAATGGCCAAGTGGTTTGCCCGGGTCGCTGCGGATCACGCCGATCCAGAAAGTACGCGTTGCCGTTTCCGTTCGGTAGCGTCACGATGCTGTAGGGATTGCCGCTGGCAGCTGGCTGTGGACAGCCAAAGATGCGCAGGCTGGCGCCAAACGACACATCGGTGATGGCTGTGTTGGTGAACTCGTATTGGGTGCTGCTGCCGTCCATCGCGCGATAGAAGCAGCGCACCGGCGTCGCCGCATTTGCCACGATGCTTGTGCCTGCCGGTGGAATGAAGTGGAAAGCCATCAAGCGACCCGCTGCGGGTGAGGCGATGCCATTCATCACCACGCTGACGTAGAAGACCTGGTTGACCTCGGGCTGCGGCGGACTGGCGATGTAGGCCTGCGAAACGTAATAGCCGGTACCGTTGGGCATGTAGCCAAGTGTGAAGTCATAGGCTGGCGTATACATCAGAGGACCAGACCGCCACAGAACCTGCTGGGCCAATACCCCGTCCGGCAACAGAATGAAGCAAAACAACAACAGAACCTGTCGCATGGGAGCGCTCTCCAAAAGGTGAACTTCGGAGCTCCTAACGAGAAGGATTGGCACAACGTGTCAAAAACGAAGGCCCGCATCGCGGGCCTTCGTTGTGAAGCGAATCGACGAATCAATCACTCAGTGCTGAACGCCACCTTCGCCATGCACGTGCCCATGTTCCAACTCCTCCGCAGTGGCTTCGCGCACCTCGACAACTTCGATCTCGAACATCAGAGTTTTGCCCGCCATCGGATGATTCATGTCAAGGTCGATGACCGACATGCCCACTTTGTGCACCACGGCGGGTCGCTGGCCTTCGCGGGTCGGCACCAACACGACGTGCCCGACACCCGGCACCTGGCCCTTGAAGTGTTTCTTCGGCACGCGCTGAATGAAGCCTTCGCGGTATTCGCCGTAGGCCTTTTCTGGCGGAATGGTGATATCAAAGGTGTCGCCCTGAACTCGACCGGCCAAGGCTTCATGCAAACCAGGGATCATGCCGCTCTTGGCGTAAAGGAAACTCAGTGGCTGACCTTCACGCGAGCTTTCGATGCGACCGCTCGCCTCATCGGAGACGGTGTAATGCAGGCGGACCACACTCTTTTCATCGATATTCATGGGAATTTCCAGTCGTGCGACGGCCAAAGAGGCCAAATTGAACGGCGCAGGATACCGGCGTGCGGCAATAACGTCACCTTTGATGCCGTCCTTCAGCGAGGTGAAACAAATTTCATGTGGCGCGAGCTGACCTTCCCGTGTCCATCGCTCTGGCTGCTCATTGCCGCCGTCCTCCTGAGTGCATGCGCTGGCGGAAGTAGACGCATGGAAGCCCTGCCCGCGTCTGAGACCGTTTCAATGAACCACGCGCCAAGGTTTACCTCGCTGTCCGCGAACGAGGCGATGTTCCTCGCCCTATCGCTGGTGGGCACGCCCTATCGTTATGGCGGTAACACACCTGAAGCCGGCTTCGATTGCAGTGGACTGATCGGCTACGTGTTCCAGCATAGTCTGGCGCTGGCACTGCCTCGCACCACACGTGCATTGTTTCAAGCAGCCGGAGATCCCGTGCCATGGCGTGATTTGCGGACCGGCGATCTGGTTTTTTTTGGCCATCGCAGCACCGTATCGCATGCTGGCATTTACGTCGGCGAGTCGCGCTTCGTGCATGCACCCAGCAGTGGCGGTACGGTGCGCCTCGATCATCTTGACTCAGCCTATTGGAAGCCGCGTTTTCTTGGCGCCCGCCGCGTGCTGCGCTGAGTGTCTCGGGGAGCGAAAACTGAACCGTCACCGGGCGACACCGCGTCTGGGATCGATTGGTGCGTGACCAGCTGCGCATAGTCGCGTACTCTTGGCCCCGCTCTGGCTCGGCCTTGCGCTCTCCCAGGACGCCTTCGCGCTGTCCCGCCGCCGCACTTCTCGCCAGACGCGGCCATTCCGGCCCGCTTCACCTCACACCATGTCATCGCGCGGAATTTGGGAGCGCGGCGACCCACGCATCGGAAATTCCATGTCTTTTGAATCCCTCGGGCTGTCCAGTCCGTTGCTGCGCGCGCTGTCCGACCTCAGCTACACCCAACCCACCCCGATCCAGACGCAAGCCATTCCGCACGCGCTGCTTGGCACCGACATCCTCGCTGGCGCCCAGACCGGCACCGGCAAGACGGCTGCTTTTGCATTGCCCATGCTGCAACGTTTGGCCGCCAATGCTGGTGACCGTTCAGGCATTCGCCGCGTACGCGGACTGGTGCTGACGCCTACTCGCGAACTCGCTGCGCAAGTGCAGGAGAGCATCCGCGAATACGGACGTCACCTCGGACTGCGCTCCACCACGGTATTTGGCGGTGTCGGCATGCAACCGCAAGTTGAGGCGCTGCGGCGTGGCGTCGATATCCTAGTCGCCACACCGGGACGTCTGCTTGACCATCTCGGCCAGCGCACACTCGACTTGTCAAATGTCGAGATACTGGTTCTAGATGAAGCTGACCGCATGCTGGACATGGGTTTTCTTCCCGCCATCCGTCGCGTACTTTCTGCAGTTCCGCGCGCGCGCCAGACCTTGCTGTTTTCGGCGACCTTTGCGGATGAAATAAAAGCCCTTGCACAGCAGTTCCTGCGCAACCCGGTCGAAGTTCAAGCGGAAGCCAAGAACAGCGCCGCGCACACGGTTGAGCATCGCGTGCATCCGGTCGATGCATCACGCAAGCGTGATTTGCTGCTGCACGTACTGGCCCAGGACAGTCGCCGCCAGACACTGGTCTTCAGTCGCACCAAACATGGTGCTGACAAGTTGGTGCAGATCCTCGAAAGCGCAGGCCATAAAGCGGCCGCGATTCATGGCAACAAGAGTCAAGGTGCACGTACCCGCGCACTGGCGGACTTCAAGAGTGGTCGTGTCGTCACTCTGGTGGCCACCGACATCGCGGCTCGCGGTATCGATATCGAGCAACTCCCTGCCGTCATCAACTTTGACCTGCCGATGGTGGCGGAGGACTACGTCCACCGCATCGGTCGTACGGGCCGCAACGGATCGACCGGCTTTGCGATATCGCTGGTCAGTCAGGAAGAGTCCGGTCAGTTGCGTGATATCCAGAAGCTGCTGCAACGCGAGATTCCGCGCCATGAGATCGAAGGCTTCGTGCCGACACTGCCGCTGAAAATGACCGGCCCAGCGCCCAAGGGTCCGGCGCGCGGCAATCAGCGCCCTCCGCAGCCACGCCCACCGCGCGGCGCACCGCCACGTAACACCACACATGGCCACGCCAGTCGTGGGCGCGCGCCCGCCGGCAAGCCGGCAGCGAGACCACGGTTTGGTCAAGGTTGACCCGCCAAGGATCACCTGCCAGATGAATCTGCACGGCCCGGCTCGACCGGGCCGTGTCGTGTCCGGGCGAGGCACGATGACCTCTATACTCACAATGTCGCTGACCATGCCGGAAAACGCCATGTTTCGCCTGTTGCCCCGCTTTATCGACAAACGACTGCAATCGCTGCGCTTTCCGCACCTGTTCCTGTTGACCGCCGCGCTGTGGCTGATCAGCGTAGTGGTACCCGACCCACTGCCCTTCGTCGATGAGTTGCTGCTGACGATTGGCACGCTGACTCTGGCGGCGTGGCGGCGACGACGCCAAACCGACCAAGACGCAGCGTTGCCCACGCGCCATGTGGATTGACAGCCACTGTCATCTCGATGCTTCCGAGTTCGACCCGGACCGTGACCTCGTCATTGCAGACGCACGTGCAGCGGGTGTGGCTGCGCAAATCCTGCCTGCCATCCGGGCCGCCGACTGGCCGCAATTGAAGGCACTTTGCGACCGCCATGCGGCTCTGTTCCCGGCCTACGGCCTGCATCCGATGTTTTTGAACGACCATCGCCCCAATCATCTGCTGGCGCTTCGCCAGTGGATCGAGCGCGAACGGCCGATTGCGGTTGGCGAATGCGGTTTGGACTACTTCCTTCCTGAACTCGACCCCGTTGCCCAAGGAAACTACTTGCGCGGCCAACTTGATCTGGCCGTCGAGTTCGACTTGCCCGTGATCGTGCATGCACGTCGCGCGGTCGATGCCATCCTGCTTCATCTTCGTCGTTACGCCGGGCGCTTGCGCGGCGTGGTGCACAGCTATGCTGGCAGTGAAGAACAGGCAAGTCAGCTGTTCAAACTGGGTTTCTATCTCGGCATCGGCGGTCCAGTCACCTATGAGCGAGCGCAAAGATTGCGGCGGGTCGTCACCAACATGCCAATCGATTTCCTCATCCTTGAGACCGACGCCCCGGATCAACCGCCCGCGTGGGCACGTGGCACACGCAACACACCCGCCAATTTGGTACACATTGCCGAGCACATCGCCAGATTACGCAACATCGACACGCTCAGTTTGGCAAGGGCGACTCGCCGCAACACCTGCAACTTGTTCCGTCTGCCAGTTGCCTGAACAGGCATCTCAAAAAACAACAGGCGCATGTTGCCATGCGCCTGTTGCGTGCTTCCTGTGCGCCCCCGAGTCCCGATCATCCTTGTGTCGAGACCTTCATCCGTTTTGATGCGTCAACGCCACGGGTACGTTCCGCACGCATCAAAACACCACTCATGCAGCTCGCCCGCTGATCGACCGTCAATCGTCGCAGTCTTCGTCGCCCTCTTCGCATTCCTCTTCGTCTTCGTCTTCGTCTTCGCAATCGCCATCACCTTCTTGGCAATCGCCGTCTTCGTCGCCATCACCATCGCCACCGCAGTCATCACCTTCTTCGCAATCGCCGTCGCCATCACCGTCGCCACCGCAGTCATCGCCTTCTTCGCAATCGCCGTTGCCGTCGCCGTCGCCACCGCAGTCATCGCCTTCTTCGCAATCACCGTCGCCATCACCGTCGCCACCGCAGTCATCACCTTCTTCGCAATCACCGTCGCCGTCGCCGTCGCCACCGCAGTCATCACCTTCTTCGCAATCACCGTCGCCGTCGCCGTCGCCGTCGCCGCCGTCGTCGTCACCGAAGTCGTTGTTTGGTTCGGTAGGGAAGAGCCCTTCAATCACGAAACCAGCGCCACCCGTCAGACGAACCACCTGGCCGCGGGGATCGAAGTCCAACGGCAAATGCGTGGCATCCTCCGGATTCCGGAATTCCAGTTCTCCCTCTGCCCCGCCTGGCACAGCAACCACGCTCAAGGTGCCGCGATCCTGCCCACCGACGTTTAACGTGTAGTCGCCAACAGGCACATCCTCCAGCTCGACCTTGAACTCAACTCGGTTTGGACGGCGCTCCAGCTCTGCCTCCATTTCGGGACCGTCATTGAACTGCTCAACCACGAGTTGATACGCATCGTTGCCAAAATCCGGCGCCCCGCCAGAAGTTCCGCCATTGCCTGAGCCCGAGGACCCATCACCCATTGTCGTGCTCAGCACCACCACAGTACCTTGCAGGACATCCACCGATTGTCCGCGCGGATCGAAGTCCAACAAAGGATGACCAGGCTCTGCGGGACTGCGGAATTCAACTTCGCCGCGGGCGACGGTGCCGACCAAGGCAACATTCAGATCTGCCACCACTGCGTCACCAACGGATAGTTGGTACTGACCGGCCGGAAGGCGCTCCACTTCGACATGAAAGTCGGTGCGGTCGCTGCGTTGTTCGAAGCGCGTCTTGCCGGATGCAAGGGCATGAACACCGGTATTGTTGAAATACTGCACAACGCGCTGATCGCTGGAGTTTGCCTTGCGATCATCCGAGATGCCGCCACTGCAAGCACTACCGAAGAGTTTGGTTGCACGAGTCAGCGGAATCACGCCAGTGGGCGCGCCCGCAGCATCCGGTACATAGCGCACGGAACCACTATTGCAATCGGCAAAGGTGAACTCCAGCGCTCCCCAAGGGGTTGTCTGAACAGCACCGGGCGCGAAATCGTTGGTGAAGGCGCCACCGCTGGTCACGTAGGCATCCACCAGGGCTTTGTCGCCTTCTACCGGGCCGGAACCGACCACCCACATCGGCTTGCCCTGAAGATCATGCGTGAACCAGTAGGCGACGAGCGTCTTGCCGACGGGCGCATCAATCACTTCAATGCCAAAGCCATGCCCGCTGTGGCTGGGATCAAACCAGTTGGCGGTGAACTCACGGGTGATGGTGACGGCGCTTGCGCTGCCGGCGCTCATGCCGGCAGCCATGGCAAGTGCCATCAAAGAATGTCGAAGAGAGGGAAATTTCATCGTGGACCTCCTGGGAAATGGTGTGCTTGAGCACAACGACAGCTTGCGCATGTCGCCGCCATCCACCTATCCGGAGAATCCCTCAGCACGGCGTGGGGAACCCCTCAGCGAACCCAGTCTTAGCATTCAAGCAGCCACACACGTAAGGGTTTTCCCTCATCTGTCGCGGTGAGTTTCACTCAGTACGCATGACTGATGCGCCAAAGCATCGACCCACTGGCGCGGATGGCATAGGCTTGCGTGCCGAAATAGCAGGAAACCCGACTTGAATGAGGGTTTCCAACGGCGTCTGCGATGGCGTAGCGCTTACGCAGACAACCCGATCCAGCACATCGCGGAACGCAGGAGACCAACCATGCGCATTCAATGCCCCCTTGCACGAACCTTCTGGTTGCTGGGTTTTTGCTGCGCGTTTCCGGCGTTCGGCGGCGATCCGGGCAACAGTATTGTTGTCACCATCGACGGCGATGAAGTGGAGGTCGATATTTCGCTAACGGATGGCGTTGAGACATATCAACTCGACTTCGACCTGCATTTCGATGATGTCGACAATCTGACCGAAGCCTGTCTTGGTATTTCTGCTGAGCTCCTCGACGCCGGACAGCAGGCTGCGATCAATGCGCGTCTGCCAAGAGCCTCGCAGACCATCGCCACCGAGTTTCCCGTGGTCGTTCGTGTTGAACCGCCCGCTGCGTGTGGATTGGCATTTCGCGGCGATGTCGACATCGATTTCCACACCGATGAGCACGTAGTCTTCACACCGGGCTCTGGCTATCGGTTTTTCAAAGGCCCGGTTGACGGTGCGCTCAAAGACATCACTGGCATTGTGGGCGCAGGTAGCATCCGTACTCGCGGTCGGAGCGGACGCTTCTCTGAATTCCTGCTGGGATTCGAAGCCAATCAGGACTATCACCAGCAGGTCGCAGAGAGTCTTTTCGAACTGCGCAACCTGTTGGAAGACCCAACTATCGCGGCAGCGGCTGGCACGGTGCTTGCGCTTGATCTCGATCTCGCTGAGGCTGCCTACCAGACCGGCAACTTCAACGCGGCGGCGACGCATGTGCTCGAATTCGAAGCGCACGTGGATTCGCTCGGCGGGGTTGGCATCCCGAACAGTTGGCAAGCGTCAGTCGCTGGAAGCGCTGCACTGGAAGGCGAGATTTTGGGCAGCTCAGGCCCCTTGGCCTTCGCACTGGCGCGCTTGGGCGGCGCGCCCTGAGCCAGATGATGTTGCTCCGTCTCACCGCCCATCTGCCAGATGCGCCAAGCAAGGTGCAGATTTTGCATCGTCCTGGAAGCTGGCAGCTCGGTCGTGCAAGTGACTGCAATGTCCAGGTGGATCATGTGTCGGTCTCCCGTCGTCATGCGCGACTCGACGATGATGGCGACAAACTGACCATCACCGATCTCGGTTCCAAGAATGGGCTCCGTGTCCAGGGGAAGCCTGTCGCACAAGCGATACTTGGCCCCGAAGGCTGGTTCAGTATCGGCGACGTATTTTGCCAACTGGAAAGCCTGCCGATCGCGGACTGGGACAAGCAGCAGCACATCGATGCGCAGCGCCGGACGCTGTCCCAGACCTTGGCGCAACGACTGCGCAGCAAAGACCATTTGGACATCATTGCGGAGCTGTTGAAGGGTTTCGTCGAACTTGCCGAGTGCCGCCGCGGATTCCTGCTTTTAGGTTTGCGACCCGAACAACTGCATGTCCGCGCCTGTTATGCCATCAGTCCGGACGACATCACTGACCACCGATTTGCCGGCAGTCGCAGTGCGGTTGACCGGGCGTTGCGTGAGCGACGCGCGATCTACATGGATTCGCGACAGGATCAAGCTTGGCTTTCCGCACAAGCCAGCGTCGTCGCAGGTGGACTACGCAGCTTGGTCTGTCTCCCGTTGCTGAATGAAGGTGAGTTACTGGGAGCCGTGTATGCCGACACAGACGACAGCAGCCGCCGCTTTACTGACCTGGATGCCGAACTGATGTCGGCCTTGGTCGATCAAGCGACCACCGCGCTGGTCGCGCAGCAGATCGAACAGCAATTGCTGCAAATGGAAAGCTGGTTGAATGTCGGCTCGCAAAGCGCACAGCGGCAGACGCAGGCCTTGCATTGGCAAGCACCCCACTCATGACCCAACCAGGACGCGAACTCCAGCAAGCAGTCACAGTCGGCATGGCCACGCTGACTGGCTTTTTGATGGCAAGCGAGTTACGTCAGGGCGACATTGTTGCCCAGCGCTACCGGATCGAGCACTTGCTTGGGATGGGCGGCATGGGCCTCGTGTACCAGGCTTGGGACAACGAACTGAACGTCCCGATCGCACTCAAGCTCTTACGCCCGGAACTGGCATCGCGCCCGGATGCCTTCGAGCGCTTCCGGCAGGAGCTTCTGCTGGCGCGTCAGGTTTCGAGCCCGCATGTCGTCCGCATCCACGATCTGGTGCGACATGAGGCCGCGTGGATGATCAGCATGGACTTTGTCGACGGTGAGTCCTTGGAGCGTCGACTGGATCGCGAGGGTGCACTGCCCGCAGACGAAGCGCTGCGAATCGCACGCGAAATCGCCTTAGGCCTTGCGGCAGCGCATCACCGGGGCGTGATTCATCGTGATCTGAAACCCGCCAATATCCTGCTAACCCACACCGGCGAGGCGCGCATCACCGATTTTGGCGTTGCGCGCAGCGCAGGTTCTACTGGCATTACCGGCAGTGGCGTGGTCATCGGGACGCCAGCCTATCTTTCGCCAGAACAGGCCCGCGCCGACCCTCTGGACGGCCGCAGCGATCTGTATGCGCTTGGCCTGATCCTCTACGAAATGCTGACCGGCGTATTGCCGTTCCGCAATGGCACTGCCGCCGAGATGCTGGCGCAACGATTGTTTCGTTCGCCGGATGCGCCCGACACGCTCAAGCCAGGTTTGCCGACAATTGCGGTTCAACTTTGCAGTGCGCTGCTCGAGATTCGACCCGCTCATCGCCTGCAATCTGCCGATGAAGTCGCCACTGCTATCGCGTCAGGTCGCCTTGCAAAGCGATCCAGCGGACAACGTCGCCGCTTCAGACGCCTAGGTGTCGCGCTAGCGTTTGCCTTGTCCATTTTGGCAGTGGGCAGCCTGCTGGTTCTGCGTCCGCCAATGCTGGATCGGATCATCGATTCGTTGCAGGTAACCCAGGCACCTTTTGATCTGGCGATGTTGCCTTGGCGGGTTGATCCAGACCTGATCGCAGCACCGGAAGACGCCGGTCACGCATGGCACGCCGCGGCAGAAGCGGCCTATGTCCTGCTGCAGGCGCAGGGACAATCCATCGAGCCCATCGCACTGATGCCACGTCAATTGACTGAGCGGAGCTTGCAGGCCCTGGGATTCGACAGCGAAACCGCGATGCGTCATCGCGCACAACTTATGCAGACACTCAACGTCGAGCGCGTGCTGACGGTCGATCTGCGAAAAAAAGGCGATGGCGCCATCCTGCGGGTCTCACTCAGTCACGCCGATGCACCCGATGAACCATTGCAGGCCGAAACGCCGATCACCTCACTGACCGCGCTTGGCGACGACGTCTCGCGCCTGAGCACCGCTCTGCTCTCGCAAGAAGGCGTGCAATGGCAACCGGCAGTGCAACTTGCCAGCTTGCAAGCCATTCTCCGCGACGAGTTGCCTGTGCAAGGCATTGTCGATCCGGCATTTTGGCGCGCCCGGTTGGAAAGTGATCTGAGCAATCCACCGTCCGAATCCGCATTGCAAACGGCCGAGCAAGCACTATCAGCGCTGCCCGAAAACAAGGATCTGGCCGCGCAGCGTGTTCGTTCGCTGGCATTGTCACTGCTGGGCGATGAGCAAGCGGAGGCGACATTGCGCGAAGCGCTCACCTCCGGTCCCGACCCGGTTCTGCAGTATCAACTTGGCTTGCGTCTGCTCGATCAGGGCAAGGACGCGGAAGCACGCGAGGTTTGGCTGCAGGCGGCCGAGATCGACCACAACAATCCAGAGATCTGGTTCCAACTTGGACGCCTGGCCATCATGACCGGCGATGCCAGCACTGCCGTCGAGGACTATCTGCTGCGTGGGCTGATGCTATCGAATCGCGTCAAAGACCGACGCGCACAGGCACGCATCACCAACGCCATTGGCATGGGCTACCGCTCGTTGGGGCAACCCGACCAAGCGATCGACAACTTCGAGCGCTCGGCAAAACTCTGGCAGCAGGAGAGTCAACCCGACGGCGAAGCAACGGCCCTACTGAATCTCGGCAGCGAACTCAGTCTGCAGGGGCGCTTTGGGGAAGCCTCTGCAGCACTCGGACGCGCGGAGACACTGGCCAGCGAATTGGGAGACCGTTCTCTGCTGGCCGACGTTGAAAATGATCTTGGCGTTCTATACGAGGAACAAGGCCATTTTGATGAGGCACTGCGCTCCTATCGATCAGCTTTGGCGCACCGGCAGGAAACCGGTGACGCCTCACAGATCATCAGCAGCCTGCTGAACGTTGGATTCGCTTATTACCAACTGGGCGAGTTCGATAACGCTCAGGTCTACTGGCAACAAGCGGAAACCCAAGCCAGCCAATCCCGGGACGTTGCCCGTATCGTTCAGGCCAACCATGCCAAGGCCCTCGCACTGATGGCACGGGGAGAATTCCCCGAAACGGCGCGACTGATCGATGAGCAGATTCAGCAAGCAGAATCCTTGCAACTGGGTGAGGACATCCCCACGGCCTATGCCTTACGTGCGCAATGGTCACTGCTGACAGGCGACCTGAATGCCGCGCT
Organism: Lysobacterales bacterium; assembly: GCA_016718605.1. Lineage (GTDB taxonomy): Bacteria > Pseudomonadota > Gammaproteobacteria > Xanthomonadales > Xanthomonadaceae > Aquimonas. The sequence goes on from JADKCY010000003.1 coordinate 385,357, forward strand.
CGATGCATCTCGCAAAGCGCTGGCGCTTTTCGAACAACGCAATGATGCCCGCGGCGCCTCCGAAATGCGCCTGTTGCAGATGGAGATCGCTCTCGACAGTCTTGATCCTAGAGCTTGGTCGGAAGCTGCCACTCGTTTGGAGCAATTGCCGCCAGACAGTGCCGAACAGCAAGCCAAGTGGCACCTGCTGCTTGGACGCGCCGCGCAGCAAGAAGCCCCCGAACATCTGACCGAGTTGCTGGAGAAGGCTCGTGTCGACGCCGCCGCCGCGCATAGCTTGCCACTGCAAGCTGAGACGCTTCTGGCACTCGCCATGCAACACGATGCGCTGGGCGATTCGACCGCCGCGGTCGGACTCCTGCAGCAGGCACGGGAACTTGTGGACAGCTATCCCAGTGTTGATCTGCGCCTGCAACTGATTCTGGCCAGCGTGCGCATCCGCTCACCCAACGCACCGAGCGACTACCGCGAGGCCAGATCGCTATTGCAACGCATTGGCCCTTGGCGGCATGCCTTTCAGCTGCATTTGGCGGCGCAACACCTGTCTGCGCCGCTGAACGCAGAGGCGCTGACATCGGCTGTAGAGGCTCGCCAAACCCTGTTGCAACGCATGCCAGCCAGCATGAGCACGCATTTCGCCGAAGTGAGCCAACGCATGCTCGACCAACCAAAGGCCTCCCCATGAGCGTTGACTTGCTACCCATGGACCCGAAGCAACTCGGCGACCACCTTCTGCAGTTGCGACAGGAACAGGAACGGTTGTTTTCGCGACTGCAACGTGGCGAATTGCAGTCCCGACGACTTGCTCGCTCAGTCTGGCGTGTACAGGAGGACGAGCGACGCCGATTGGCACGCGAACTCCATGACGGTCTGGGGCAGACCCTCACCGCGATTCGCCATCGCATTGAACAGATCGCCCCGCATGGCACGCCGCCAGCGGCGGTCGAGGAGGCATTGCAATTGTGTGATCTGGCGATCTCGGAAACCCGCGCATTGGCGCGCAATCTGCGGCCTCAGATACTCGATGATCTGGGCCTGCAGGCAGCCCTGCAATGGCTGACAAGAACGGCAGCGGTCGACGGAGGACCGCAGATTTCGCTGGATGCCAGCGGGCTGGACAACGTACTCGATGGTGAACTGCGCACACTGGTATTCCGGGTAGCTCAGGAAGCGCTCAACAATGCGCTGAAACACGCCCAAGCACAGACCATTGTGTTGCGTCTGTTCGAGCGCGCAAGAATGCTGCACATTTTGGTGGTCGATGATGGTGTCGGTTGCGATACCGCTGCAGCCTTGGCACAAGGCAGCCAAGGATTGAGCAGTGGCCTCTCCAGCATGCGTGAGCGCGTACGATTGTTTGGAGGTCAATTGCAGATGATTTCGGCGCCCGGCGAGGGAGCGCAGATCCGTATCAGCCTGCCATTGGTCGACGCTGATCCAGCGAGCTCCGCGTCATGAACCGGATCCGTGTTGTTGTTGCCGATGATCACACCATCCTTCGCGAAGGCGTCGTTGCACTGCTGGTGGCGAGTGGCGAAGTGGATGTCGTTGCGCAAGCTGCCGACGGAATGGCAGCGCTCGAATGCACGCTCAAGCATCGCCCCGAAGTGTTGGTGGTCGATCTGTCCATGCCTCGCCTGAATGGCATCGAAGTGGTACGTCGACTCAACCACGAGCTACCCGATACACGGGTGCTGGTGCTAACCATGCACACCGAGGAAGAGTATGTCCTGCATGTCGTGCGCGCGGGCGCTGCGGGATATCTGTTGAAGGACAGTGCCGGCAGTGAACTACTCAATGCCGTGAAAGCGTTGGCGCAGGGTCGCGCGTTCTATGGCGTGCATGCGTCTCGCATCCTTGCGCAGCAAGTTCAGCACCCAACGGGGCGCTTGGAGGATCCGTATCGCGAGCTCACTGCGCGCGAACGTGAGGTCTTCCATTTGATTGTTGAGGGGATGACGACCAAAGAGATCGCCAAACATCTCGATATCAGCAGCAAGACTGCGGAAAACCATCGCTCGCGAGTACTGGCAAAATTGGAAGCCCGAAACACCGCAGAACTGATCCGCTATGCCGTTCGACACAAACTGTTGGATGGCAAGACAGGTTGACAACGCGCAGTGAACCAAAGCGCCACATTGACAAGAAGCGCTTTTCATTGCCCACGCTTGCTGCGGCAACCCCAAGCGTGCGGAAAGAGCATTCGCCACAAGTCCGACGGGTCGTGAAGTGGCCGTGCTGCGTCGACCGCCAGCCCGTCTCTACGCATCAGACGGCCACGTGGTTCACGAAGCACCGGGCTGACTACTGGCGATCGAATCGCGGGACGACGATGATTCGAAGTTGCGTGTCGGATTAAACGTCCGCCGACGCGGATCGCACGCCTCGCCTTCATCACGGGATGCGATGGACAAGTCCATGCTGGACTCGCCAGACGCGCAGAGTCCGCTTCAATTCCAGCCTCGTCACCGCCGGATCAATCACGTCAGTGTCTGATCCGCGTGCAGACCAGCGATGGCCTGCGGAAACGCGAACGTGATCAGCGTTTCCCCAATAGTCTCGGCGGCGGAACGTTTGAGGGTGAAAATGCAGCGTCGCGAGGACAGATTTTCGACCCCAAGACTCCTATAGATTGGCTTCAGGCAAGCAACTGATATCCGCAAGCCCAAATCCGTGCCCAAACAGCCCCTGTACCGTATCAAACCAATACGCCACCCCGGCCCCTGATCCCGCCGTTTCGGCGAAGGTTGGGGCACCGCTCATCCAACGTTGCGCAGACATGGCGACAGCAAAGCCTGCAAGGCTGCCCGGCAGACGATCATGCTCGGCATCGTCCGTTGCCAGCCACGCACCGCCTTGTTTGATAAACCGATTCGACTGGCCACATTGGAATGCTTGGTTCGCCAGAGCAAATGGTGTTCCAAGCAACACCGCATCGCCTTCCAATGCCACCGACCAACCCAATCGCTGATTCACCATTGGAGCAGGCGCACCGATCGATGCACTGTGGCTCCAAAGACCGCCTGGATCGCGCTCAAACACGTCAACAAGACCCTGATTGGCTGTCCCTTGACTGGCACCTGGGCGACCAACAACCAGACGGTCGCCCTGTAACGCCAACGCGTAGCCAAACAGTTCCGCCGATACCGGCAATGGCGAGGACAATGTGGCAACCTCCGTCCAGGTTCCCTCCGCGCCAGTCAATACCCACACGCGGCCTTCCGCGTAGGCAGGTGAGAGGGCTGAGAACGGCGCACCAATGGCTAGCGTGCCCCCGTTCATGGCAATGCTGTGACCCAGGTGTCGCAACGTGCTGGGTGCACCGAGGCGTACCTGTTGACTCCACACCTCTGCAGTCTCGGTAAACAGATATACCGCGCCTGCACCGCCTTGCTCGTTGGGTGCACCAATCGCCAGACTGTTACCGTCGAACGCCAGCGCCTTACCGAATGCACCACTTGGCAATGCAACGGCAGGTTGCAAGGTCGAGTGCAGTTGCCAAGCACTGCTTTGACGCCGATAGAGACGCACGCGCTGCGCATCCGGCTGCCCAACCGCCAACCAGTCTCCCTTCAGCGCCAAAGATCGCCCGAAACCGGTATCCAGCGCGCCGGTCAATGTCTGTGTGGTTTCGCATGCAAGTTGAGAACAATCCAAGACATGTACCTCACCCGCATCCGCCGCAGCGCCCGGCGCACCCACAACCCAGACGGGATGTTCGGCAGCCAAGGCGTAGCCATACTCGGCGCCGACTTGTGCAGGCGTTGGCTGCAACCGGGCCGTCTCGATCGCCGCAATGCTGGGAAATGCCGGAAGCCCCAACAGGCTCCACGACAACAATGTGCAAATGAATAAACGTGCTGGGGTGGTCATCATGGGTACTTTTTGCGCCGCGCCAGCGCCTGAGTCAAGGGATTACTGAGGGATTTCCCTCAAAACAAAAGTGCCTGGCGATTGCCAGGCACTTTCCAGACAATGACTCATCCGACTGTAGGCAGATCGGGCGCATTCCAGATCAGAGCCGGTGCCAGCGAACATTGACCCGACATGGCGCAGGTCTTCACGGATACCTAGCCTCCTTCAAGACAGTCACAGCGGCGCGAACTGTGCGTTCCAGCGACTCTCAAGAGGCCTGCTAGAAGCGTCCGTCACGCGGCATGGCACGAATCACGTCAATCGGATTGACGCAGGACTTCGCCGAAGCCGCAGTCAGCACTGTGTTCAGCTTGCCTGATCCGTCAGCCGTCATCGCGATGATCGATGCTGCACTGCATGAGGTGAACTCGATCGACACTTCGCCCCAATACGGCGGCAACAGATACTCGTCGGTACTCGGTGGGGGCAGCAGATATTCCTTCGACGGTGGCGGCAACAAATACTCGTCCGTGCTCGGCGGCGGCAGCAGATACTCGTCGGTACTCGGTGGCGGCAGCAGATATTCCTTCGACGGCGGCGGCAACAAATACTCATCCGTGCTCGGCGGCGGCAGCAGATACTCGTCGGTACTCGGTGGCGGCAGCAGATATTCCTTCGACGGCGGCGGCAACAAATACTCATCCGTGCTCGGCGGCGGCAGCAAGTACTCGTCGGTACTCGGTGGCGGCAGCAGATATTCCTTCGACGGCGGCGGCAACAAATACTCATCCGTGCTCGGCGGCGGCAGCAGATACTCGTCGGTACTCGGTGGCGGCAGCAGATATTCCTTCGACGGCGGCGGCAACAAATACTCATCCGTGCTCGGCGGCGGCAGCAGATATTCGTCAGAAGCCAACACGAAGCTGTCGCTGACCGCATAAAAACTCATCGTTGCGCCATTGCCTTTGACCGGGCCGATGCCCAGCAAGCGCAGCGGGCGTCCATAGGCGTCGTAGGTCAGCCACTGCGCAATCAAGACTTCGCGACCAGCGCGCGACGCAATCGCAAAATCAAACCCGCCGACGATCTGAGTGCCCGCACCCCACTCTGTTGCTTCGGCAGATGGTGCCAGAGCCGCACTAATTGCCATCACTGCAAGAGGCAGTGTCTTTAGAGGAAACTTCTTCATGTTCAGATCCTTACGTATGAATTGGCCCTGGTGAATTGCAGCCTATCTGAACATTTGACCTAATTTTGCAATCGTGTTCGCATTTTGAACGCGTCATTTTCACAGTTGTTAACCATTTCAAACTGGAGTATTAGGTTTCGCCGAAATTCCGAATGCGCCGCCCCTATTTCGGGAGGTCGATGCCGATGGCAAAGCGTGCTCTTGCCGAATGAACGCGCTCCGCGGCATTGCGTCGAAGGCCCGTCATCACGGCCAAACCGGCGGCTGGGCAAGTGTGTTGCTGCATGCGCTGAGGGTTGCACCCACGCTATTGATGCCAGATCCGATCAAAGTGCGGCTCAACACCCTCAAGATGCAGGGGCAAAATTCAGACCCATGCAGGTTCTCGAGCGCGCAACAAAGGAAGCTCAGGGCAAGGCTTGCGTCAACCGCTGCAGAATCCGCCCTGTCGCGGCGAAGGCAAAACTTGCGGTGACATGCGTAGCGGCCCCGAGATTTCCGCTGGCGCAGTCCAAACGTCCGCCGGAATCAACGGCGGGGCGAAGGCCGCATACGCTGCCATCCGCCTGCGGGTAGCGAACGTTCTCGCGAGAGAAAATCGCCGAAATACCGAAATAGCGATCCGGGTTCTTGGGAAAGTGAAACTCGCTGCGGAGTTTTTTGCGCACCAATGCCAACATCGCGTCGTGCTCAGTACGACTGAGGTCGCGAATTTCAATCTGCGTAGGGTCAGAACGCCCGCCCGCTGACCCAACGATGACCAACGGAATCTTGCGACGACGACAAAATGCCGCCATGACCACCTTCACGCGAAATGCATCACACGCATCCAGCACATAGTCGAAGTCACGCAGCAGCAAGTGCTCCATGGTGTCGGTGGTAAGAAACTGCGCAATGGCATCGACGTCAATGTCTGGCTGGATCTTTCGCAATCGTTCGGCCATCGCGTCGACCTTCAATCGACCAAACTCGCCATCCAGTGCATGCAACTGGCGATTGACGTTACTAACGCAAATGTCGTCCGCGTCGATCAGGGTGAGGTGCCCGACCCCACTGCGCGTCAGTGCCTCCGCTGCCCATGAGCCAACCCCGCCAATGCCAACAATGGCGATACGTGCTTGGGCTAGGCGCGCAACGCTGCCACGCCCGTAGAGTCGATCTATTCCAGCAAAACGCGCGGACATTTCCATGTGGCTTGCTTCCCGTTCCGACAGCACATCATAAAACGCCGCTATCGGTCCGTTCCGGAATGCCGCATTTCAGCAAAGCGAGTCGCGGCCGTATCATGGAGAACCTGACTCTCTCGGAGATGGAAGCATGCGTGCACTGGCGTTTCTCGTGGTAGGACTGATGTTGGGCGCACTCATCAGTGTCACCGCCCTCAATGTTCTGAATCGTGGCCCACAAACCCATAAAGCCGTGATGCTGATGATGAAGTATCAGGTGGACACTGCACGTAGCGTCATCGACCCTGGCTGCCCCAACGGCGCAAGTGCACAGCGACAGTTCGCAACGCTGCGGGCCCTAAGCGACGATCTGGATGCGATCTTCGTTCCGCGTGGATTCGACAAGGAGCTGTTTGGCAAGCAGAGCCAGCAGATGCGCGATCGCTTGGACAAGGCGCTGCAGACCGATTGGTCCGGGTGCCCTCAGCAGGTTGAAGCCCTGAATCTCGTCCGGCAGGGATGCAAGTCCTGTCATGACGAGTTCGAAGGCTGATTCAACGCGACTGCTCCGCCGGGTGCAGAGGCGATGCACCCGGCCCACGACGTGCTGATTTGCATTGCGCTATGGGCGCGGGGACGCTTCACACGTGCAGTACGTCGTCCGACATCATGAACTGCTGATGGATAGCATCGGACAACGCGTAAAGTCTGCCGGTAAGCGACTTCAGGAAGTGGCCTGTGCCTTGCTGCAACAAGACGTCCATGCGGCCGTAACGCAATTCGCTGGCCAGAGCGCCTGCCTGTCGGCTCACTTCCATCGGACGCCCGCCGGATAGGGCCTCGATACTCCGGTGCACCGCCGACATGCATGCCGCAAGTGATCGCGGCATGTCTTTGCGAAGGACCAACAACTCAGCGACGCGCTCGGGAGTCAGGGTGTCTCGATAGATCTTGCGGTAGGTCTCGAAGCCCGAAATGGCCTGCAGCATGGCGCTGAGTTGGTAATACTCGACAGCGGTGCGGGCTTCCTGCGGCGGACGTTGCCGGACTCCACCAAAGTGCAAATCCAGCATGCGCAACGTGCTGTCAGCGCGCTCGATGAAAGTTCCCAACAAAAGAAATTCGTAGGCTTCATCACGCACCAAGGTGCCCAAGGAAATCCCTCGGAAGGAAGCTGCGCGACGTTTCAACCAGTCCAGAAACTGCGACAGTCCTTCAGCGCTTAACTGGTCCCAATCGTAGTCGCGCATGCGCAACCAGGAGGCATTGATGTCCTCATACATTTCACTGCTGATCGCACCACGCTGGGCGCGTCCGGATTCTCTTGCGGACTGCAGGCTGCTATAGATTGATGAGGGGTTCTGCTCATCGAACACCAAGTATTGCAGCGCGAATTTCTCGCTGATCGCGCCGTAGCGGCGACCGAACTCCGTGCCGAGACCCAAATTGTCCACCACGCGTAACCATGCCTCTTCGTTGCGGAGCTTGTTTTCACGCTGCGCAGGCAACAGGGCAACACGGTGGGCGTAATCAATCAGACGCGCCGTGTTGTCAACGCGTTCGATATGGCGGGACATCCAGTACAAATCGCTGGCGGTTCGGCAAAGCATTCAAGCCTCCAGTACCCAGGTGTCCTTGGTACCGCCTCCCTGCGAGGAGTTCACGACGAGCGAACCTTCGCGCAAGGCGACACGGGTCAAACCGCCGGGGACGATGCGAATCGACTCGCCCGACAGCACATAGGGACGCAAATCCAGATGTCGCGGCGCGATGCCGCTTGCCACAAACGTGGGGCAGGTTGACAGCGCCAAGGTCGGTTGGGCGATGTAGCCAGCCGGATTGGCCAGGATGCGTGCTCGAAAGTTCTCGATTTCCTCGCGCGTTGATGCGGGCCCGACCAACATGCCGTAACCGCCTGCGCCCTGGGTCTCTTTGACCACCAGTTCCGGCAGGTGATCCAGCGTGTACTTCAGATCATCCGCATTGCGCAACTTGTAGGTTGGCACATTGTTGAGAATCGGCTGCTCATCCAGATAAAAACGAATCATGTCAGGGACATAAGGATAGATCGACTTGTCATCCGCGACACCCGTGCCAATCGCATTGGCCAGAGTCACACGTCCCGCACGATAGGCGCGCAAAAGGCCAGGCACGCCGAGCATCGAATCGGTACGGAATACCTCTGGGTCCAAGAAGTCGTCATCGATCCTGCGATAGATCACATGCACGCGTTGCAAACCGCGCGTCGTCCGCATGTAGACCGTGTCATCTCGGACGAGCAGATCCTGACCTTCGACAAGTTCGACACCCATTTGCTGGGCCAGAAACGCATGCTCGAAATAGGCCGAGTTGTAGGCCCCGGGCGTCAGTACGGCGACCGTCGGATCTTCAATTCCGGCAGGCGCAACCGACCGCAGATTTTCAAGGAGCGCGTCCGGATAGTCCTCGACGGGCGCAATGCTCTGCCGCGCGAACAACTCGGGGAACAGACGCATCATCATCTTGCGATTTTCAAGCATGTATGACACACCCGAGGGCACCCGAAGGTTGTCCTCCAGGACGTAATACTCACCCGCTCCAGCACGCACCACGTCAATGCCCGCGATGTGCGCATAGATGTCACCAGGCACACGGATCCCGCGCATCTGCGGGCGGAACTGTTCATTGGAAAGCACCAATTCACGTGGCAACACGCCGGACTCGACAATACGTTGCGCGTGATAAATGTCACCCAGAAACATATTCAGCGCTTTGACTCGCTGGCGCAGTCCGGCATCCAGCACCTGCCATTCGGTCGCCGGAATGACTCGTGGAACAATGTCGAACGGAATCAGTCGCTCAGTGCCAGATTTTTCGCCGTAGACGGTGAAGGTGATTCCCACCCGATGGAAAGCCAATTCGGCCTCGCGACGCTTTTGCGCAATACGCGGCTCAGGCGTCCGCTGCAACCATTCTGCGAACGGCTGGTAGTGCGCCCTGACCGAACCCTCAGTGGTGTGCATCTCATCGAAGAACGCTGGATTGCTCGGTACGCGCACGGAGTCCCCACCCGGTGTCGACAGATGTTGCAAAGCACTATTGCACAGTGTCCGTCCGGTAAACAGCCCATGGCGGTCATAGGACGATGTCACATTCGGGGTATCTTGCGGCTCCGGAAACACCACCGTCGTCCGACACCACCCACCTTGAGGACACCAATGGATCTTCCCAACTGGCAACCGATCGCCATTCATGTACTGGCAGGCCTGCTGATTCTGGTGGGCTTCGCGGGCACCGTACTGCCCGCACTGCCGGGTGTCCCCTTGATGTTTGCCGGGATGCTTCTGAGTGCATGGATGGGGGATTTTCAGCAAATCGGCGGCTGGACATTGAGCCTCCTCGGTGCGTTGGCAGCCATCTCGATCGCGGGTGATTTTGTTGCCGGGCTGCTGGGTGCTAAGCGGGTGGGTGCCAGTGGCTGGGCGATGGCTGGCGCGGCACTCGGCACCTTGATCGGTCTGTTCTTTGGCCTTTTCGGGCTCATCCTCGGCCCCTTCATTGGCGCATTGCTGGGCGAGTTGATCGCCGGTGCGACGCTGCACCGCGCCACACATGTCGGATTGGGCGCCTGGTTAGGCTTCCTGTTGGGTTCGGTGCTGAAAATCGCACTCGCCTTCATGATGCTTGGTGTATTTCTGTTCGCTTTGCTGGTCTAAGCCGAATGCGCGAGAGCTTTCTTTGGTTCGACTTGGAGACCTTTGGCCGAGACCCGCGACGGTCTCGCATTGCTCAATTCGCGGCCATTCGCACGGATACCCAACTGCGTCCGATAGGCGACGCCGTGGTGCGCTACTGCCAACCCGCGCGTGACCTGCTGCCCTCACCGGAGGCGACGCTGATCACCGGTATCACGCCGCAATTTGCCCAACGCGAGGGCCTTTGCGAGCGTGACTTCTGTGCAGAGATGTATGACCTGTTGTCCGAACCTGGCACCTGCGCTGTCGGCTACAACAGCCTGCGATTTGATGATGAGTTCATCCGCCACACGCTCTTCCGCAATTTTTACGATCCGTACCAGCGCGAGTGGCAGCATGGCAACTCACGTTGGGATCTGCTCGATTTAGCGCGACTGCTCTACGCACTGCGCCCGCAGGGTCTGACGTGGCCGCGACGCGACGATGGATTGCCGAGTTTCAAGTTGGAACACCTGGCCGCTGCCAACGGTATCACCCACACTCGAGCGCATGACGCCTTGTCCGATGTGGAGGCGCTCATTGCGCTGGCAGGCCGGATGCGTGATGCACAACCCAGAATGTTCGACTATTTTTTGGGCTTCCGTCGCAAAGCGCGGGCGCAATCTCTGTTGAATGTCGCCGAGCACACGCCGGTCCTGCATGTGTCCGGACAGTTTTCGGCTGCCAACGGATGCGCAGCCATCGTGGCACCGCTATGCGCTCATCCTGACATCGCCAATCGCGTCATCGTGCTTGACTTGGCGGCTGATCCGTCGCTGTTTGTCGAGATGAGCGCGGAGGACATTCGTGATCGACTCTACACGCCCCTGGCGGATCTTCCCGCAGGTGAATCGCGTGTACCGCTAAAGGAAATCCACCTCAATCGCTGCCCCGCACTGGTGGAACTTCGCCATCTCACCGATGAAGAACTGTTGCGTTTGGGACTGGATCGCCAACGGGCCATCACGCACTGGCAAAGCCTCCGGCAAATGAGCGACCTGATTGATCGCGTCCGCGACGTATTTCAACGACCTCAGCAGCGCCATTCGAGCGCTCGCGATGCCGATCAGTCCATTTACGACGGATTCGTTGGTGACGCGGACAAACAGCAGAGCGCGACCATTCGGCGCCTCGGAGAAGAGTCACTGGCGTCCTACATGCCGCAATTCCAGGATGCGCGACTGCAGGCCCTATGGCCACGCTATGTCGCGCGCAACCGCCCCGATTCACTCTCGGCCAGCGATCACGCCGCCTGGAACGAATACCGTCGACAACGCCTGCTCAGCGATTGCGGCTTGTCGGAATACACCTTCGAAAGCTATTTTCAAAGCATCGCGCAGTGGCGCCTTCAGCATGCCAACTCACCCCCCTCGCAGGGCCTGCTGGATGCGCTGGAAGACTGGGGACGCGACGTGCTGCGGGAAATCGACTGAACGAGGGCTGTGCCGAAAATACCCTCTGGCCTACACCCTGCTGGCAGAGTGGCGCTCGCAATTAAACATAACCCATTGTATCTATTATTTTTTTATGGCTTCGCCAGTTTTTCGTAGCGGATCCATACTGACCCCAAATACCCCAGTGAACCGCCGCTGCATCCGAATATCCTGCAAGCGGTTCGCGAGCCAGTATGCTTTGACCTTCTTCCTCACCGACCTACCTGCATGAGCATCGACGCACTGTCACAACGAGAAGAACTTCTCAATGCTCTTACCCATGGCGTCGGCGCCCTGGCCAGCGCGATTGGCGGCGCAGTTCTGATCACTTTGGCAGCGGTCTACGGCGACACTTGGCAAGTCGTGAGTGCTTCGGTCTTTGTCGCCACGCTTCTTCTGCTCTATACAGCTTCGACGCTTTACCACGCGTTTCGCCACGAGCGCATCAAGGCCAAGCTGAAGATATTCGATCACTGCGCGATTTTTCTGCTGATTGCAGGCACCTATACTCCTTTCACCTTGATCGGCTTGCGTGAAAGCTGGGGCTGGACCCTATTCGGCGTTATCTGGACATTGGCGGTCCTCGGCGTCGTATTCAAACTGTTTTTTACCGGTCGTTTTCCGCGTCTATCCACGATGATGTACATCGCCATGGGTTGGTTGGTCGTCATCGCAGCAAAGCCCATGATGGAGAACCTCTCGATGGAAGCCTTGGCTTGGCTGTTGGCTGGCGGACTCGCTTACACACTAGGAACCGTGTTCTATCACTTCGAGCGCCTGCCTTACTCGCATGCCATTTGGCACCTGTTCGTGCTTGCGGGTAGTGCGGCGCACTTTGTGGCGGTCTCCACTCAGGTTTTGCCGCAGGGCATCTGATGGCGTTCCGTCGGGTTCTTCTGGCCGGCTTCGAGCCGTTTGGTGGCGAGCAGGTAAACCCGTCGCACGTGCTGCTCAGAGAACTAGGCGGAGAGCGCATTTCAGGGCATCGCATCGAGCCACTCTGTCTCCCTGTGAACTTCACACGTGCAGGTGCATTGCTGTGCGATGCCATTGATGCGTGTCGTCCGCAAGTCGTGCTTTGTGTTGGTCAAGCAGGTGGGCGCAGCCGCTTGTCGTTTGAACGTGTCGCGATCAACCTGATCGATGCACGCATTGCTGATGACGAAGGTCTGCAGCCAACCGATTGCCCAGTCGTGATGGGCGGCCCAGCCGCCTACTTCTCAAGCTTGCCCGTCAAACGCATGCAGGCTGCCTGCCACGCTGCCGGGGTCCCAGCCGAGCTCTCATTCTCGGCTGGTAGCTACGTCTGCAATGCGGTGTTCTATCAATTGATGCATCACATCAGAACAGCCCCAGCGGAGAACTGCCGAGCCGGATTCGTGCACGTACCGTGGCTACCTGAACAAGCGATCCACCATGTTCAGTCCGCCTCCATGTCTCTTGATCTGCTTTGCAAAGGCATTGGCATCGCCATCGAGAGCGCACTCTTGCACACTGAAGACGGCAGCATCATAGGCGGCAACGAGCATTGACATTCATCGAATCAACCGCCAGAACCATTTGGGCTCGCGAGTTGACGACGCAGATCATCCTTTGACATGGCCTCTTCCTGACGCTTGCGTGCCGCCACCGTCATGCAGATTCGCGTGGGAATATTGCTGCCCAAGCCGCGCTCACGCCGGCAAATCAGCTTGCTGTCTGCAGCAACCTGAAGAAGCAATGCATTGAGATCCTGCTGGAGTTTCTTCGCCTCGTCGCTGGCACCGGTCCGCGTTTGCAGACGACGATCAATCTCGTCGAGACCGGCAAAAAGAGTCTGTTTCTGTGCTTCCGTGATCTCACGATAGAGGTCACCACGCTCGACCTCCTTGATGATCGCATCGCGGGTGCTGGCAAATCCGCCATCCAAGGCGATTTGGTGGGCTTCTTGATCCTTGGCGGAAACGGCGACGCCTGTCCACAACAACAGGAGCAGAGCGAAACGGTGTGGGTATGACATGGCGCAATTCCTGACGGTTTTTCCAATTGTTGCACGGCAGCAGATCATTCCCATAGGCCAGTTGGCATACTTTTCCAATTCATCACCAACTATCCCTCCCCTCGGCCCCCAGTGCGCTGTGCCGCAAGCATCGCCATGCGCTCCGCGTCCGCCAGAATGCCGTGCAGTATGCGCAACTCACGTTCATCGGGTGTCGCACGCATATACAAGCGACGCAGTCGCTGCATGACAACCTCCGGGGTTCGCCCCTTGTGAAAGTCGATGGCATGCAGCGCACTGTCCAAGTGCCCAAAGAAGCGCTCCAGTTGTGCTTGGCTGGCAGGCGGATCCTCCGATGCGTAATGCGGCTGCGGAACGGGGCCACCAACGGCCCCGTGCGCGTCGGATGTCGCGCGAAGTTTGACTGCACCATCGCGATCCAAGGCTTGCAGGTGCAGTTCATAGCTGAGAATCTGCACCGCTGCCGCCAAATTGAGTGAGGAATAGTCGGGATTGGCAGGGATATGCACTGCCGCATGGCAACGCTGCAATTCTTCATTGGTCAACCCGGTCCGTTCCCTTCCGAAGACCAATGCCACTGGCGCCTGACCGCACTCTTCGAGCATCCGGGCAGCCGCCTCGCGTGGCCGATACTCCGGCAATGAAATCCCACGGCGGCGCGCCGTACATCCCAATGCGACGCGACAATCCGCCATCGCATCGGCCAGGCTCTCGAACTGCTCAGCCCGCTCCAGCAGGTCATCCGCACCCGCAGCCATCGCAAAGGCTTCGCGATCGGGAAAGCGCTGCGGCTGCACCAGTTTGAGCCGGGTCAGACCCATCGTCTTCATGGCTCTGGCAGCAGAACCAATGTTGCCGGGGTGTTGGGTGCCAACAAGAATGATGTGGATCGCAGCAAGTGCGGACATTGAGCTTCCTATGCGTGACGATGGCCAACCTAGACTGAAGCCTTGGCCACACCACGTCGGCGAAACGATGGGTTTACGGTAAACTCCGCGCCCCAGCCTGCGGCCAAAGCGTCGTAAGGCGTTCTTTCACTATTTGCGAGAGTCCGTATGCAGAAGCCCGCGCTGAATGTCGTGGTCAAGGCCGCGCGCCGTGCTGGAGACATCATTCTTCGCCATGTCGGCCGTATCGACAGCCTGAACGTGTTCGAGAAGGCCAAGCAGGATTATGCCAGCGAAGTCGACAAACTGGCCGAAGTCGAGATCATCAAGGAGCTGAAGCGGGCTTTCCCCGATCATGCGTTTCTCGCTGAAGAGTCGGGTCAAACCGGCAAGTCCCGCTTCACGTGGGTCATCGATCCACTCGATGGCACCAGCAATTTTTTGCATGGCATTCCGCATTTTTGTGTTTCGATTGCGCTGTTGGATCAACAAGAACCCGTCTTGGGTGTCGTTTACGACCCCATGCGCAACGAGATATTCAGCGCGGTCAAAGGCTCAGGCGCACAACTTAACGAGCGCCGCATCCGGATTGGTCAACGTGCCGAACTCAAAGGCGCAATGCTGATTACTGGCTTCGCGCCGCGCCAGCGGAGTCGAGCGGTCAAGCAACTGGAGTGTCTCGGAGCCTTGTTGCAAGAGGCCGAGGATGTCCGGCGCACCGGATCTGCCGCCTTGGACCTCGCGTATGTCGCGTGCGGGCGTGCCGATGCCTACTTCGAAGCTGGCGTCATGCCGTGGGATATTGCTGCCGGCGTATTGCTGGTACGCGAAGCAGGGGGCCGGTGCTGTGATTACCGCGGCGGCCAGGACATGTTCAAGAATGGCCAGATCGTTGCGTCCAATCTGAAACTCGGTGAGGCCGTGCAGAAGATGATTGTCAGCACGGGCTACGCCAACGCCTGCGATTGAATTTCGCCACTCCGGAAACAAGAAAGGCACCCGACGGGTGCCTTTCTTTTGTCCCGCTGCGATTACTCAGGGACGACGCGCCAACTCGGCCTCATCACGCGCTTTCGGCATCAAATCCTGCTTGGTCACGCCCAGCCACATCAGCAAGGGACAGGCCACGAAAATTGACGACAGCGTACCGATGACGATACCAATGATCTGCGACTCCGCCATACCGCGCAGAGACTCGCCACCAAAGAAATACAGGGCAAGTACGGTCAGCAGGGCGACAAACGAGGTGATGATGGTGCGCGACAAAGTCTGATTGACCGAGCGATTCAACACTTCGGCAGGCCCCAAACGCAGCGTCCGAAAGTTCTCACGCACGCGGTCAAATACCACGATCGTGTCGTTGATCGAGTAGCCCATTACCGAAAGGATACCTGCCAGCACATTGAGATCGAACTCGTGACCGCTGAGCGCAAACCAACCGATCGCGATGACCACGTCGTGCAACGTGGCGATGATCGCAGCCACCGCGAACTTCCATTCAAAACGCAGCGAGATATAGACCAGAAAACCCAGCACCACCAGCAACAAGGCATAGACCCCGTTTTCCGCAAGCTCCTTGCCGATCTGCGGGCCGACGAAATCACTTCGCACCACGGCACCAGGATTCTCGGCACTGTTCAGCACGTCCAAGACGGCCCCGCCTGTCTGCGCGGCATTTTCCTGTCCTGCCGCTGGCTGCAGGCGGATCAGGATGTCGTTGGCAGCACCAAAGGTCTGGACTTGGGCGCTATCGTAGCCCGCGTCATCGAGCTTGCTGCGCGCAGCATCGACATCCAAAGGGCCTTCGAAGCGCAGTTCCGTCACCGTACCACCGGTGAAGTCCAGTGCGAAATTGAAACCGCGCGTACTCATTGCCGCAACTGCCACAAGCAGCAGCAGCAGCGCAACGCCAAGCGAATAGGCGCGCAGGCGCATGAAGTCAAACCGGCTGTCATAGGGAAACAGATTCATGACCAGAGCGCCTTAGATCGAGAGGTCAGACAGCTTGCGACGGCTGCCATAGATGAGCGAGGCAATGCCACGCGATGCGGAGACGGCGCTATACATCGAGGTCAGAATGCCGATGATAAGAGTGACTGCAAAACCCTTGACTGGGCCAGTCCCGAAGATGAACAGGGCTACGCCCGCGAGAATAGCGGTGAGGTTGGCGTCCGCGATGGTCCCGGCAGCCTTGGTGTACCCATTCGCGATGCTGGTCAACGGCGTATTACCCGCGCGCAACTCTTCTCGAATACGCTCATTGATCAGTACGTTGGCATCCACCGACATACCCACCGTCAACGCAATGCCCGCCAAACCCGGCAACGTCAGCGTCGCGCCAATGATTGACATGACTGCCACGACCATCAGCAGGTTGATAAATAGCGCGAGGTTGGTAATCACGCCAAACATCTTGTAGTAGACGACGAAGAACACCAGCACGAAGATGAAGGAGTACGTTACTGCCGCCACGCCAGCACGAATGTTCTCCGCGCCGAGACTCGGCCCAACGATGCGCTCTTCCACTATCTCCATGGGCGCTGCCAATGAACCCGCGCGCAGCAGCAAAGCCAACTGTGCCGCCTCTTCCGGACTGTCGAGCCCTGTGGTTTGAAACTGGCGGCCAAAGACGCCTTGGACGGTCGCAACACTGATGACCTCTTCCACGGTCCGCGAAGTCTGTAGGGTCTGGCCATCCACCACCTTGGTGTCCGGCGTACGTTCCACAAACACCACGGCCATCCCTTTGCCGACATTGTCTCGCGTGAACTCAAACATGTGCTGCCCACCCATGGGATTGAGTGTCACATCCACCTTGGGCGTGCCCGATTGGGCATCAATGCCCGAGGTTGCCCCGGTCAGCTGATCACCGGAAGCGATCACCGATTTTTTCAGTAACACGGGAACCGGCTTGCCATCGACACCCTTGTCACGTCGGTAATACAACCGCGCGTCGGGTGGCACACGTCCGGTATCGCGCGCCGCATACGCGTCGCCCTCCGCAACTGCGCGATATTCCAGCGTGGCCGTTGCGCCGATGATTTTCTTCGCCCGTGCAGTGTCCTGCACGCCCGCTAACTGCACCACGATCCGCGTACTGCCCTGACGCTGCACGATCGGCTCGGTCACGCCCAATTCGTTGATGCGGTTGCGAAGCGTGACCATGTTCTGCTCCAGCGCGCCATCCAGCATGGCGACCCGCTGTTCCGGATTGAGTGACGCCGTCAGCTTGTTGGCGGTTGCCGGATCGTTGGTCATCTGCACGCCTGGCATCACAGCCAAAATCGCGGCCGCAGCCGGATCACGTTCAGTGGCATCGCGCAGGCTGATTTCGATGGTTTCGCCGGTGCGATTGACCGAGGTGTAGTGCAACGATCGCTCTCGCAGCAGCGCACGAATGTCGTCAACCATTCCATCCAGACGCTTTTCGATCGCTGCCTGTTCGTCCACTTCCATCAGAAAGTGCACGCCGCCCAGCAGGTCCAGACCCAACACCATCGACTTGCCACCCAAGGATTCCAGCCATGCCGGAACCGTCGATGCCAGATTGAGTGCAACGACATAGTCGTCACCAATTGCCGTTTCGATGACACTGGCAACCTGACTTTGCGCGTCAACCGAGTCAAGGCGAACCAGCACGGCGCCTTGCTCCATCGCCACGCTGCGGAAGCCCAGATTCGCGGACTGCAGGGAGCCACGAATACGCTCAACCAGCGCATCATCCATGACGCCGCCACGACCTGCAGTTACCTGAACCGCGGGGTCCTGCGGAAACACATTGGGTAGCGCATACAACGCGGACACCGCGATCAACAATGCCATCAAGGCATATTTCCAGCGCGCGAACTCAAGCATTTACGGGCACCTCACCGGCGCGAAGTCCGGCAACAAGAACGTAGGGAAATTAAGGTGGCGGACTATTTGGAAATGCCACCATCGTCAACATCGCCGATGCGCCAACTGCATCGGCACGCAAGCTGTATGGCGTCACGCCACGAGGATTCAAGTCTCATGGCCGATCAACCTGACATCAAGCGTCACCCATCACAACGATTTCAGCGTCCCTTTTGGGAGCACCGCCGTGATGGATTGTCGCTGCATCTTCAAGCGGATGCCGTCGGCGACTTCGACTGAAATGAAGGATTCCCCGACCTCTTCGATGCGGCCGAGAATGCCACCACCCGTGATGACTTCATCACCCTTGGAAAGCGCCGCGACCATGTTGCGATGCTCTTTGGCGCGCTTCATCTGAGGGCGAATCACCAGAAAAAAGAACACCGCAAAAAAAATACCCAGCATGATCAGCGGCTGCAGTGGCGACGGCTGTGCAGCGGCGTCTTGAGCGAACGCAGGGGAAATCAGGAAATCCAACATGAAAGGTCCTCAGCTTGACGGGGAGCACGCGAGACTGTCGTGCCAAGCTTCGGATTATGCCACGCGACTGCCAAACTGTCGGCGATTGGCAATCATCGTTCGAGGCATTCAGCGTTGACTGTACTCTTCGAGCTGATCTCGCAAATCCACCGCTACGGCAGGTGAACTGGTGATGCGACCTTCAAATATTGCCCGCGGAGTCACGTTGCGTCCGTAGGCATTCTGGTTGGCGCGATGGTCAATCGCCAACACCGCACCGTCCAAGGCCACACCAGCGAACAGACCACGTGCGCGCGAGTATGAGTAGATCTCGGCCTTCAAGTCGGCATCGGTAGCCGCCTGCGCAGTTCGCCCAACGGGACCCGCCGCCACAGAAGCATCGGCCCCCAGCGTAAATTTGCCATTGACAATGGAGTCCACTCCGCGCTGCGAGCGGAAGACCAAAATCACATCGGTGGATTGAACACCCGCCTGAAATCCAATGCTGGCGCCAGTCAGCGTCAAGAAACTTGGATGACTCCAGACGCCATCCGCACCGCGGACAGCAATTACGCCACGTCCACGTCGTCCGCCAATGACCAGACCCGCCTTGACCACGTCCGGAATGATGGCGACCGCATACGCATCGCGAAGCATTCGCTCCGGAATGCGTCGCTCGGGCGTTCGCATGATTTCATCCAGCACGCGACTGCTGTTTTTGACACGTGTCTCGGGATCTGGGGCAGACCATGTCACAGCGGAGGCCATCGCCAGCATCAGGCACAGCAGAAGTCGATAAACACGCATGCGTTAGCTCCGTTGGGATATTCAGACGTCGAAGATGTGCGTGCAGTATCTGCACATCCGAGTGAACACCCAATGAGTCAATCTAGGCCAGACACCAGAAGTGCCTATGGGAAAAGACCCATCCCAGTGCTCAACGTCGCGAGGATAGCCAAGCAACCGCAGCTAGCAACCCAAGCACCATGAGCAACCCTGACTGCCACGACAGCGCAGGAACGGCCGTTGGAGGCGTTCCCTGCACGCAGATCGGCGGGCTGATCGCCATACCTTCCATCTGTACGGTATTGAGACCTTCGCCCACACCACGGACAGCCAAGCGCGCAGTGACCAAGCCAGTCGTGGTGTCGATGAGCGCGGTATCGTTTCGCAAGACCAGCGTCGCGCCGTCCGGCGGGGTCAAATAATCAAGTGACGCCCACAGTCGACCGTCCGACGAGAAATCGAGACCAGCGTCATACACCTTGTCCGAAAGACCCAGAGACCCGATACGCTGCGTTGTCTTGTTGGCCAGATCAATCCGGTACAGCCCTTCGTCGTTTTCGATGGCAATGCCGTAAAGCTCGTTGTTGCGCGAGGCGAGGCCGGAGAGCCGAGGCCCGCCCGTCACCAAAGGCGTCACTGCGCCTGAATCACGTTCCAATTGCCAGATCGTACCGAGGGTGTCCGATGCCAACCACATGCGGCCATCACAGGTAGTCGCCAAGCCGTAATCCAGTTGTCCGAGCCCGGTTCCCTGATTGGCCAGACCCGCCAACGGGGCTACCAAGGTCCCCGAACCGGTCGTGGTACTGATGCGGATCAACAGATCCGTCAACGCACCACCGTCGGCAGACCCATCCGCGACGCCATACAGACCGCCATCCGGATGGAAAGCCAGACCTTCCACGTCGACATAACCGATGGGACCGACACGCGTCGCCTGACCTGTTGCCAAGTCAACGCGATACAGGGTGTCGACACCGCTGCTGGTGTCCAACCCCGTTGTAAAGGCAACCGGCTCGGCACGGAGCGGCAACGCGATCGTTAACGCGCTGAGCAAACATCCATACAAAATCCGGCACATGGCAGCTCTCATGGCCGCTATCCTTGTCAAAGGTTCATATCAGTCGTCACTGCGCTCTGACGGCGCTCGGGCGGAGAATAGCAGCGAGTTTCGTCAAATCAAAGCCTTGCCACACCAATATTGCCGGGAAACACATGGATTACGTTGGCCAACCAGAATTTCGCCATGACACGCCAAGCCGCTGCGGCATCCTTCTGGTCAATCTTGGCACGCCAGACGCCCCGCAACCCGGCGCTGTGCGCCGCTACCTAGCCGAGTTTCTGCGCGATCCACGGGTCATCGAGCTACCGCGACTGCTCTGGCTGCCGCTGTTGTATGGGGTCATTCTGCCGTTCCGCTCTCGGCGGTCAGCGCATGCCTATGCGCAGGTATGGACGTCAGAAGGCTCGCCGCTTCTCGCCTTCACCAATGCGCTGGCATCGACACTGCAACAGGCCTTTGCTGCCGCTGACCGGCCCATTGTCGTGCGAACCGCCATGCGTTACGGCAACCCGTCGATCGCTTCGATCATTGCGGAGATGCGTCGTGCCGGTGTGCGACGACTGCTGGTACTTCCGCTGTATCCACAGTATTCGGCAACGACCACCGCCAGCGTTTTTGACGGCGTGGCAGCGGCACTGAACAAGGAGCGTTGGTTGCCCGAATTGCGTTTCGTCAACGAGTATTTCCGTGACCCGGCCTGGCTCGATGCCGTGGCGCAATCCATCCATCAACATTGGGACATGCATGGCCGCGGTGATCACCTACTATTCTCGTTTCACGGTATCCCGAAACGGTATTTCGCCGCAGGCGACCCGTACTTTTGCCATTGTCAGGCCAGCGCACGCGCCATCACCGAACGCCTTGGACTTGATCGTTCGGCTTGGACACTGAGTTTCCAGTCACGTGTCGGACGCGAGGAATGGTTGCGTCCCTACACTGACGAGACAATTCCTCAGTTCGCCGCCAAAGGCATCCGAAAGCTGGATGTCGTGTGCCCAGGATTCGCAGTGGACTGTTTGGAAACACTCGAAGAAATCGCCATGCAGAACGCGGAGGCTTTCGTCGCCTCAGGCGGCGAATCGCTGCGGTACATTCCTGCCCTGAATGCCAGCCCTGCTCACGTGGACGCCCTGTTACCGCTGATTGAGCGGCATCTGAGCGGCTGGCCGGAAGCATATCCAGGCTTCTCGAATGCGCAGGCATCTCATACAGCGACAGCCAGCGCGCAGCACTTCAAGCATTTCACCGAGAGCCATCGAGTGGCGTAGGGTCGTCCGACGGAAATGCTGATTCGCTCTACGATTACGCAACACGCACGCCGCCGATGCTTGCGCTCATGAACGTGCGACACGCCTCAGCCCATCATGCCAGCCGCACTCGGACGGGCCAGGTAGGCCGCGATTCCGTCAAGGAACATCTGCACCGACAATGCCACCAAGAGCATCCCCATCAGTCGCTCGACCGCGACCAGCACGCGCCGCCCCAGGAGCTTGTAGAGCGACGTCGCCGAAAACAGAATCAGCGCTGTCGCGAGCCAAGCAATACCCAAGGCCAAACTGAAATCCCACAGCCTGCCCGGCTGGGAATTACCCATCAGCATGACCGCCGCCATGCCCGATGGGCCTGCAACCAAGGGAATTGCCATGGGCACGATGAACGGCTCGCCGTCCGGAACGTCACCGAAAATGCCTTCGGCCGTTGGAAAGATCATCCGAATGCCGATCAAGAACAGAACGATGCCGCCCGCGATCGAGACCGACTCCTGACGCAGATGCATGGCCGCCAGGATGTACTGTCCTGCCCACAAAAAGATCAGCAAAACCGCAAGCGCAATCAACAGCTCTCTTGCCAACACCCAGTTGCGCCGGGTGCTCGGCAAGGGCTTCAGCAAGCTCAGAAAAACCGGAATGTTGCCGAGCGGGTCGAGAATCAGAAACAGCAAGATGGCCGCCGAAACGATACTCATGCGGCGGACACCCAAATCTGGCCGTGTGGCGTGGCATCAAACCCGGCCAGCATCGCCACGCACTGCGGCGCATAGTGCTGCGGCGCTGGCCATTGCGCGGGATCTTCCGCAAAGAAAATTCGCGACCGCAAATTGGTACGCATCGGCCCTGGGCACATGCCCATCACTTTGACGGCACTGCCTTCCAGTTCATCGGCCAGAATCCGCAGCAGCGCTTGCAAGCCCGCCTTGGAGACCCCGTAGCCGCCCCAGAATGCACGTTGCACCCGCTCATCCGAATCCATCAGCAACACCACTCGCGCACCCGAGCTGCTTTCACGCAGCAGCGGGAGCAATGCCTGCAACAGCAGGATTGGCGCAGTCAAATTGACATGGATGGCGCGCACCACGTCCATCGGATCGGCGTTTTCGATCGATGCCAGTCCTTTGCATTCTGCCGCGGCAAACAACACGCCATCGAGGCGACCGAACTCGCGCCGCAAGGTGTCGCCCAACTGTTCGTAATCTGCTGGGCTTGCCCCTTCCAGGTCCAAGGGATAGATCGCCGGTTGCGGCGACCCATCGGCTACCAACTGATCGTAGACCTGATTCAGCTTGGGCACCCGACGTCCCAGCAGCACAACCGTCGCGCCCTCGCGCGCTGAGGCGCGCGCAACTTCTGAACCGAGCCCGCCGTGCGCCCCGACAACAAGTACCACCTGTCCTTGCAGACGCGCAGAGGAAACCATGCTCACGACGCCTTTTGCGCTTCAGCCGTGATCCGCGCCAGCTCGCCCACCTGCTGCAACTCCAAGGTGATGTCACAACCACCGATCAACTCACCTTGAATGAACAACTGCGGAAACGTTGGCCAATTCGAAAAACGCGGCAAGTTGGCCCGAATTTCAGGATCGGCAAGCACGTTCACCGCATGGAAGCTCGCCCCCACCGACGTCAAGGCTTCAACTGTCCGACTGGAGAAGCCGCACATCGGAAACTGTGGCGTTCCTTTCATGAACAACACGATCGGATGGCTTTCAACAATCTGTTTGATACGTTCCATGGTCATGATTCAACTCCTGCGGCATTGCGCGCTGACGGGACGAAATCGGCGATAAAAATAGTCACCACCCCGCTTGATCACTCGATGTGAACAAGCGCCAGCATCTCGCTTGCTACAATTTTCCCACACGCCAGCATGATGCAGGTGAATTTCCTGCGCGTGTGACCGTTCCGTCGCGAACCAACGTCGCGTCACTCTTCCGCCAGCCTCGACCCAATCTGGAGTTTCCATGGCCATCGAATTGCCCGCCCTGCCCTATGCCCGCGATGCCCTGGCACCGCATATCTCTGCCGAAACCATCGACTTCCACTACGGCAAGCACCACCAGACCTACGTCACCAATCTGAACAACCAGATCGCGGGGACGGACTTCGAAGGCAAGGACCTGGAAACCATCATCCGCAGCTCGACCGGTGGCATGTTCAACAACGCCGCCCAGGTCTGGAATCACACCTTCTACTGGAACTGCCTGGCCCCGAACGCCGGTGGTCAGCCCACAGGCAAGCTGCTGGACGCCATCAACAGCGCCTTCGGCTCCTTCGACGCGTTCAAGGAAAAGTTCACCCAGACCGCACTGACCACCTTCGGCTCGGGCTGGGCCTGGCTGGTGCAGCGCCCCGACGGCAGCCTCGCACTGGTGTCGACCAGCAACGCCGCCACCCCACTGACCGGCGAAGACCGCGCCCTGCTGACCTGCGACGTGTGGGAACACGCCTACTACGTCGACTACCGCAACGCCCGCGCCAAGTACGTCGAAGCCTTCTGGAATCTGGTCAACTGGGATTTTGTTGCGAAGCAGATGGCCTGACGAAAACGCTGGCGGCAACGCCGCCACAACAAGCAATCACAAACAACCAAGCCGCGCCAGATGACCTGGCGCGGCTTGTTCGTTTTCAGCGCCTCGGCACCGTGATAGCGCGCGCGGGTTCCTCAAAGCCATTGGCGAACACACCGAGAACGCTTCGGAAGACATACGCCGCGCCCTCATCAGGGTTACCGTAGGGCGGCAACCCGTCAACATTCGGCGCTCCAACCAGTGCCATCGTGCTCGATAGGGCAACCGACCTGCCGAAATAGTCATTCGCCGCGCCGTCGCTGGCCACCAGCTTCTTCTGCTGCGTCCAGGTGGTGCCGCTGCGGGTAAATACGTAGGCCGAGCCTTGATAGCTGTTGGCACCCGCAGTGTCGTAGTGCGCCCCCACCAGCGCGGTGTCGCCTTCGAGGGCCACCGAGAAGCCGAACTCGTCATCCACCGCGCCGTCGCCCGCCGTCAGCTTCGCCTGTTGCATCCACGCGGTCCCGATGCGGGTAAACACGTAGGCCGAGCCTGGTATCGTTGGCACCCTCGTCCAAGTCCGCCCCACAAATCGCGGTGTCGACGTCGAGGCCACCGAGACACCGAACAAATCACCCGCCACGCCGTCGCCCGCCGTCAGCTTCGACTCTTGCGTCCACGTGCTGCCGCTGCGGGTAAACACGTAGGCCGAGCCCTGATCGATATTGGCACCCACGTTGTCGGCGTACGCCCCGACCAGCGCGGTGTCGCCGTCGAGGGCCACCGACCAGCCAAACTGGTCGTACGCCGCGCCATCGCCCGCCGTCAGCTTCGCCTCTTGCGCCCACGTGTTCCCGCTGCGGGTAAAAACATAGGCCGAACCCTGATCGCTATTGGCTCCCACTTTGGCGTCGTACGCCCCGACCAGCGCGGTGTCTCCGTCAAGGGCCACCGACCAGCCGAACTCGTCACTGTTCGCTCCATCGCCCGCCGTCAGCTTCGCCTGTTGCATCCACTTGGTCCCGCTGCGGGTAAACACGTACGCCGAGCCTTGATTGCTGGACACGTCGTCGTAAATCGCCCCCACTAGCGCGGTGTCGCCATCGAGCGCGACCGAGGAGCCGAACCTATCACCCGCCGCACCGTCTCCCGCCGTCAGCTTCGCCTCCTGCGTCCACGTATCACCGCTGCGGGTAAACACGTACGCCGAGCCGCGTCCGCTGTTGACGCCCACCTCGTCGCCTCTCGCCCCCACCAGCGCGGTATCGCCGTCAAGGGCAACCGATATACCGAACCGGTCACCCATCGCGCCGTTTCCCGCCGTCAGCTTCGCCTGCTGCGTCCACGTGCTGCCGCTGCGGGTAAACACATAGGCCGAGCCCTGATCGCTAATGGCACCCACGTCGTCGGTGTACGCCCCCACCAGCGCGGTGTCGCCGTCAAGCGCCACCGACCTGCCGAGCAGATCACCCGCTGCGGCGTCGCCCGCCGTCAGCTTCGCCTGTTGCATCCACTTGGTCCCGCTGCGGGTAAACACGTACGCCGAGCCTTGATTGCTGCTGGACACGTCGTCGTAAATCGCCCCCACTAGCGCGGTGTCGCCATCGAGCGCCACCGAGGAGCCGAACTCGTCACCCTCCGCGCCATCGCCAGCGACGAGCTTCGCCTGCTGCGTCCACGTGGCGCCGCTGCGGGTAAACACGTAGGCCGAGCCCTGATCGCTATTGACTCCCACGTCGTCGCCGTACGCCCCCACCAGCGCGGTGTTGCCGTCGAGCGCCACGGACGCGCCGAAATAGTCATTCGGCGCGCCGTCGTCAGCCACCAGCTTCGCCTGTTGCGTCCACGTGCTGCCGCTGCGGGTAAACACATAGGCCGAGCCCTGATGGCCATTGACTCCCACGTCGTCGCCGTACGCCCCCACCAGCGCTGTGCCGCCGTCGAGCGTTACCGAGAAGCCGAAGCGATCAGTGATCGCGCCGTCGCCAGCGACCAGCTTCGCCTGTTGCGTCCACGTGCTACCGCTGCGGGTAAACACGTAGGCCGAGCCCTGATGGCCATTGACTCCCACGTCGTCGCCGTACGCCCCCACCAGCGCGGTGTTGCCGTCGAGCGCCACGGACGCGCCGAACAGGTCATACGTCCTACCGTCGCCCGCCGTCAGCTTCGCCTGTTGCGTCCACGTGCTGCCGCTGCGAGTAAACACGTAGACCGAGCCCTGATAGTCGTTGGCACCCACTTTGTCGTAGTACGCCCCCACCAGCGCGGTGTCGCCGTCGAGGGCCACCGAGACGCCGAACCGATCACCCGCCGCGCCGTCGCCCGCCGTCAGCTTCGCCTGTTGCGTCCACGTGCTGCCGCTGCGGGTAAACACGTAGGCCGAGCCCTGATAGGTGGTACCCACCGCATCGTGGTACGCCCCCACCAGCGCGGTGTCGCCGTCGAGGGCCACCGAGACGCCGAACAAGTCATACGCCTCGCCGTCGGCCCCAGGTAGCGAATGATCACCCATCAGCGTTGCCTGCTGCGCGGTTGCGCTGCGGATGGCCTGTTTCAACGAGTCCCAACCGGCATCGTCCAGTCCTGCCGGTTTCTCCGGCATCCCGCGCTGACTCACTTGCGGCGACGCGGACTCGGCACTGGCCGCGCCAACCGTCGCTGCCACCTCGTGCGTGCAGTTCTGCAAGTCGAAACTGGCTGTCTCGGGATCGGAGCCAAGGGTGCTGGCCGTTGCGTCATGACAGTTTCCCTGGCCGGTATCGTTGAGGTGTTGTGCCAGCACGGGCGAGACCGTCGAACACCACAATGCACATAGCGCAAACACGACGCGACGCGATGTCGACCTCGCCCTTGCAACGGGACCAGCACGATTGACACTCAAACGCATGAGAGATTCCTTCCGATAACCCGACAAATTCGGCGCAAAAAAACAGGCCAAGGATCTCTGGCCTGCTGCGGCTCCACCCATGGCAGTGGCTCGTCACACTGCACATCCACACCACGCCGTCATGTCACGGGCCCCCGCCCGCACACCGTGCTGCACGTACGCAAACAACGGATGCCACGCTGCAATGGATTACCGCGCCTGCGACGATTGACACTGGTCCCCCACGACCTTGGCCACGCAGACGCTGAGCCGAGAGTCTCCCGAGCCAAGATGGCGCCGTCAAGACAGCGCGAGCATCCGTCATGTCGACGGCGCAGGCGAAGGTCATCGCCATCCCCCGTTGGATTCGCCGAAGCGCTGTGCTAAAGTGCGCGCCCGCTTCGACGGGCAGTTAGCTCAGCGGTAGAGCACTACCTTGACATGGTAGGGGTCACAGGTTCGATCCCTGTACTGCCCACCAATTCGCCACGGCCCTGTCGCACCGTGGCACACATCAAACCCGCATCTGGCAACGGATGGCGGGTTTTTTGTTGGTTGATGCGAGGCACCTGCAGCGTCGATGCATCTACGGCGCACGGACTCTTTGCCACGGCGGCCGTTGCCCCTGGTCTTGCCGCCGCGCAGATGTTCGTTTCAGCCCGCTCAATGCTGTTCGGGCATTCCCAAAAGCGCTTGCAGCACGCACACTCGAGCTGACACCGATCAGGGAATCTCTACCGTGCGTTCAATTCCGGCGTTCTTGTTGGCAATCTTGAGTGTCAGCGTTTCGGCTGCGGACTACCGCAGCGAGCAACTCGTGCAGGCGGCGCAACTGCGCGACAGTGTGGTGCCTGGGGCTGCCCATGCGATTGTCGAATCCCTGACGACCGAGGTGGGGCCGCGCATGGCAGGGACCGAAGCGGATATGCGGGCGGTGAATTGGGCGCGCGCGAAATTCGCGGCGCTGGGGTTTGATGAGGTACGAATCGAGCCGGTGAAGTTTCCGCTGTGGACGCGTGGTCGCGAACATGCCGAAGTGATCGCACCGTATCCACAACCGCTGCGCATCACCGCGCTGGGCGGCAGCATTGGGACTGGCGAACAGCCGCTGCAGGCCGAGGTGGTGATGTTCGACACTCTGGCGGATTTGCAAGCTGCGGCGGATGGCAGCCTGAGCGGCAAGATCGCTTTCATCAATGGCCGCATGGAGCGCTTTCGCGACGGTCGCGGCTATGGCCCGGCGGTGGCACAGCGCGGCAATGGCGCCAGTGAGGCCGCCAAGAAGGGCGCGCTGGCCGTAGTCATTCGTTCGGTTGGCACCGATCTCGACCGCTTTCCCCACACCGGCCAGATGCGTTATGCCGAAGGCGTGACGCGGATTCCTGCAGCGGCGCTGTCGGTGCCCGATGCCAATTTGCTGCAACACATGATCCAGCGCGGTCAGCCGGTCACGCTCGCGCTCGACATCGGCGCGGAACTGCGCGGCGAAGGACTGTCCTACAACGTGATCGGTGATATTCGTGGCCGCAGCAAACCCGAGGAAGTCGTGGTCATCGGTGGACATCTCGACTCTTGGGATCTGGGCACCGGCGCCATCGACGATGGCGCGGGCGTCGGAATCACCATGGCGGCAGGTGCAGCCATCCTGGCGCATGCACAGCGCCCGTTGCGCACTGTGCGGGTCATCGCTTGGGCCAACGAGGAACAAGGGCTGCACGGCGCCAATACCTACGCCGCTGCGCACGCAAAGGAAATCACCCAGCACATCCTGGGCGCCGAAAGTGATTTCGGCGCGGGACGCGTCTACGCGTTGCGCGCGGGCGTCAGCACCGAATACCAATCGCGCTTTGCGCAGATCGCAGAGGTATTGGCACCGCTGGGCATTCCATATGAACCAACCGGCGGTGGTGCCGGTCCCGATGTCGGGCCACTGGTCGTACGCGGCATGCCGTGGGCACAACTGGCACAAGATGGCACGGACTATTTCGATACCCATCACACCGCGAATGATGTGCTGGAGCGGATCGACTCTGCAGCGCTGGATCAGCAAGTTGCCGCGTACGCCGTGCTGGCCTGGATGGCTGCCGATGCGCCGAGTGATTTCGGGCGCGTGCCACCGCCCGTCGTCGCGAAGTGATTCCTCGCCGAGCCTCAGCGCTGTAGTTCGGCCTCACGCTGCTCGGGACTGAGGTCACGCATCCGCTGCAGCAAGGCGCGCCCTTCTTCGGGCGTCGCGGCCTCGACACGACGACGCAGCGCACGCTTCGACTGGGGTGTAAGTTGCTGGATCATCTCTCGGGTAGCGCGACGCTCGTGCGGCGGCAGATCGGCCAACAGGCCAGCCGGTCGGCCCGCCGCGGCAGCACCAAGCCGCGCGCCTTGGTGAAACGCGCGCCGTTCGGCGGGCGACATACGTTCAAATCGGGCGCGCATCCGAGCCCGCTGCTCCGGTGGCAGGTTCTGGAACTGCGCAAAGCGACGCTGTAATCGCGCACGCTGCTCCGGCGGTAGCGCCCGGTACTGGCGAAAACGCTCGCGCGCCTGCGCACGCCGCTCCGGTGAGTAGTCGCGCCAACGCGCCAACCGTTCCGCTGCGGCATGCCGCTGTTCAGGACTCATCTGCTGCCAGCGCTGTGCGCCATTGCGCAGACTGGCTCGGGTCTCCTCGGACAGACCGTTCCACTGCTCGGCAAATGGCATCAGAACGCGCTGTTCTTCAGGTGGCAAGGCGGAAAACGACTCCATCGCATGCGCCAGCATCGCCAACGTCAGCAGCACAGTCGCGAGAACGGCGCGTCCAAACGGCAAGGATGGTCGATCAAAGGTCCACATCATCATTCTCCTCATCCGCAGTCACGCCGGAGATTGCAGGTGCCGCGTCCTGCGTTTCGTTTTCGCCCGTCTGGGCAACGGGTGTCATGGCATCAAGCAATGCCTCCGGGTCAACGACATCCCCGCTGTCATCGGCAAACTCGGCCAAGAACATCAGCATTTCGGCGTCGGGCAATGCCTCCTCGGCGGCCGCCGCGCCCGCCAAGAGCACACCGGACCACAGCACGCGCATCAGCCTTCCCACACGTCTTCCTCGGCCTCTGCTGCAGCGCTCTCACCTTGTTCATCGAGCCACGCATAAAAGTCCAGATCGGCGATCAGTTCGGGGTCTGCGTCTTCCACCATCAAATGCAGATCTTCCGCCTGCAATGTCGCGGCATCCATCACCGGATACGGCGCTGTCGAGGGCCACAGCATCACCGCCAGAGCCGCCGTCGCCGCCACACCCAGTCCCCAACGAAACGCCGAATGCATGCCGCTGCGCGTCGGCATGCTCGCCTGCAGGGCAGCGTGTCTCGACCGATTCAGTCGCGAAGCACTTGCCCCGTCCAACTGCTCGGCTGACTGCTGCAGCGCTGCACGCAACGCCTTCGCACGCGCAGGCCATTGCGGCTCGGCGGGCGGAATATGTGCATTAGGGTCGTGACCAGTCATTGCCAAGGCTCCAGGGGTTCGCGCAAGCGCGCCAGCGCTCGCGACAGGTGGGTTTTCACGCTGCCTTCCGAACAGTCCATCGCGCGTGCTGTGTCGGCGACATCCAAGCCTTCCCAAATGCGCAACAAAAAGCACTGCCTTTGACGATGTGGCAACGTGCGCAGGGCAGCCTGCAAGGTGTCCAGCATCCCTTCATCGGCCATTCGACGCAGCGGACCCGGTTCGTGACAGTCGGCGACATTGGCCATCGGGTCAACATCGTCTTCGTCGTCCTGCGGTCTTAGCCAGCTCAACCAACGACCGCGCACAGTCTGCCGACGGTGATGATCGAGTATCCGGTTGTCCAACACACGATGAAACAGCGGCGGCCATTCCGCCTGGGGATGGCGGCCATACCGCCGGGCGAACGACATCATCGCGTCCTGCACGATATCCAGCGCGTCTTCGCGATGCCCACAAGACAATTCCGCCATGCGTAGCGCGCGCCGCTCAACCTGACGCAGAAACGCATCCAGCGCGGCAACCCATTCGCGTTCGTCGGCATCGCTCATCGGTACAGGTTGGCCAATGCTGAAATCATCTGAAATGGTGGCAGAGCAGAGCATCAATTGTCCCTCGGCAGGCGTGCCTGATGGACACATACAACGCACGAGCGGCGGCTGGGTTGACAGCAACGAACCGTTGAACGATTTGCCAAATGCCTCACGTGCCCGCGGGCGTTCCGATGGCACCCGACCAGTCGGGCCAAACCCGCCGCAGCGGATCAAACTCCAGTGAGTGCATCTGCGCCGCGCGCCAGCCCAGTCCGGTAACCGCCATGACGCCGGTCTGCATCGGGTCGAGGTTCAGCGCGCGCTCAATTGCCATTTCGTTGATCGCGGCAGTGAAGAAGCTGCCCAGTCCCAACTCGGTGGCGACGGCGTACTGCAGCATCGACAAATGACCGACATCGACGGTCACCGCACGATAAGCCTTGGCGTGCTCGCGATACTTCCAGAACGTACGCTGAAAACGGCAGACCAAAAAGATCAGTACGGGTGCATCTTCGAACCAGGTTTGGTGCGCCACACAACGTGCGGCCAAGTCACGAGCCTCCTCACTCGACAATCCACGCAATGGCTCCAGCGCATGCGCCACGCAGTGGTAGTGGTACAAACCCGACGCCAGGCCGGCCACGTTCTGCGCCAGCACGAAGGCTTCCACCGGATGCAGGCCACCAGCAGACGGCACGAGCTTTTTCAGCGCGTGCAATCCCGACACTTCTGCCTCGGCCTGCACGCCGTAGACATGACCCAGCACGCTGGCGAGATCCTGCAAGGCAAGCGCACGCGTTCGATCAAAATTGCGGCAGGTGCTGCGCTGCTGCAATGACTTCGACAGCGAAGTGGATGCGGCATACGGCAAGGCCAAGCGCTGCGCTGGATCACCGCAGCTGAGATGCGAGTCAGGCACAGGACCGAACAACGCTTCAAGCCCAGCCATACCACCCACGGCTTCGAGGCGGGCATCGGTCTCGCGCGAATCCACGTCGGACCAGCGGCACTGCCGATGCAACACGGCGGCCAGGGGATGCCAGGCGACATCCGCTGGCAATCTGTTGCCATCGTCATTCACTTCGCGAAGCAACCCTGCATCCAATAGCGCCTGACACTCGGCCTCACTGGCCGAACCCCTGAGCAGGTCGGGGGCTTGCGGTTCGCGTGGCGAGGCTCGGCCCAGCAGCGCCAACTGCGCATCCGTGAGGGCAAAGGCTCCATCGCGATGAGAGCACAACGCGCGCCAGACACGCCGCGTCACAAAGTTCGGCTGCCCGCGCAGCAGAGCTGCCTGATCAAGCTCGCGGACTTCCGCCGGTTCGATCAACAGATGAGGGCAACGCAACCACTGCATGAGGACATCCTTTTCAGCGGGAAAGCGAGCCCCAAGCCTGACGCGCGTGAACCGCACTGGCAAGCTTCAATGAATTGTTGCCGCGAATCACGGCCGCGTTATCGCCAGACCCATGCGGCGAAAGTCATGCCTCAACGCCATGCCGCTCCAAGCAATCGACCCTGGCGCACCTCGATTACCAACGTCAGCCCACGCGGCCCCGGATAGAGCCATTCCTGATGACGCAGGTCTTGCATCGACTGCGATCGATCATCGGCGGCAACAATCGTCTGACCAAGATCAAGGCGCTGACTGGGTAGTCCACAGCGGTGTGCGATCTCGCCAACCGTCTGATGCTTCTGCAGCGCGGTCAAACTGCAATCGCCCGCCACGCGCGGTCCGCCACGACGACCCAGATCGTCAATCGCCACAATCTGTCCCTGACGCGATCGGACGCGAAACAGAATGCGACCCGGACCCGGATCGAAATAGCGGTCCGACCATTCAACCGCTTGCCGCAGACTGCGCTGCGCATCAATCTGGCGATAGCTCAATTCGGTCCAATCGTCGACGTAGTAGGGCGCACCACAGAGCGCCTCCGCCTGCGTTTCCCAGTCACCAACCTTCAGGATGCGCCCGTGACAGCGGTGCGTATCCATGGCGCTGGCGAGCGTAGAAGCCCCTACCAGCAAGACGCTGACGAGCCAACGCAAAATGCCTGATGACATGTGCCCCACTCCGTCAGTGACCAACGCAGAAGTGTAGTCGCCAACTGACCTTCATTCGCCACTGCTTTCTGAAGATGCGTTTCCGTATCCCAACAAGGGATCGTGTTGTTTGCAAATGGCACATTTCAACATCGCGCTAGTCATACAGCGCGGCAAATCCGCCGGCATCGACAGCCGACATGCCACGTGCCTGAAATGCGGCCCACATCGGCTGCCAGCGCTGCGCATCACGTACCAATGGTGCGACTAGTCGCGGACAGGTATCGCGCAAAATGGCGTCCATCAGCGCATCGGGTGTCGTCTTCGAGTAGGCATACCATGTCCGTGCGGCAAAGGTCGGATCGTCAATGCAGGCGCGCGCACCTCGACTGATCAATGTGCGCAAGGTCTCGATCACCTCCGCATGCTCGGCCAAGAATGCCGAATTGGTGAACAGTTCCAGTGCACTGAAGTTGGGGAAGTCGCCCATCGCGGCGGTCACGAAGACCACGTCCAATTTGGCCGCACGCGCCTCAACGCCTTCAAAGTTGGCGAAGCACAACCATGCGCCGTCAAATCCGTTCTGCATGTTCTCCAAATGCATGAAGCCCGCGCTCTCGACAGCAATGGCGTCGGCACCAATCTCGCAGCCCTGGCGACGCGCCCAATTGCCCAGAATCTCGCGGGCGATGGCGTCGGTGACACCACCGGCCACAGGCGATGCCAAGCGAATTCGTTCACCGGAGAGCAAACGCTCTGCACTCGCCCGATGCAGGATGACGCCACCCTCTGTTTCGAAAAAGCAACCCAGCGCGCGCAATCCGGGGCGTTGGGTATCGACCATGTGCAACGGCTCGTTGCAGGCCAATGCAATCTGGCCGGCCGCCACCGCAGCCAGTCCATCGTAGTGGTCGTCTGGCTGCACCAAGCTGAGGTCAAGGCCTGCTGCGTGATACCAGCCTTCGGTGATACCGACAATCAATGGCAGGTGATCGGGGTTGAGAAACCACTCCAGTGCGATCTGAATCTTCATGGCGAGAGCCCTTGTCGAGTAATTCGGTGCGCACGCCGGTGGGTACGCTATCCGCGTGCGCGATGACTTGGCGGTGATGAAATATGGCGCTTGCGCTCACAAAAGTGATCACATTTCGAAGAGGAGCACGCGCACAGACAGCGGGTTCCCCAAGCCAAATGGGCCAGTGGTCACACTGCATTTTCGCGATCATCCAGTCAACAACTCGCGCAACCGATAGATCTCCTCCAGCGCTTCCCGCGGGGTGAGTTGATCCGGATCGATATCCGCCAATGCCTCCCTGACTGCGTCCACCTGCGGGTTACTTGCCTTGCAGGTTTCAGGCGGGCTTGGCGGTGCGTCGAAAAGCGAAAGTTGTGGCACGGCGGGCGCTGGATACGCAGGACGTTCAAGTTCGGCGAGATAGTGACGCGCCGCGCTGACAACGGACTTTGGCAGTCCCGCCAGTGCGGCGACCTGCAGGCCGAAGCTGCGGTTAGCAGGTCCCTCCTTGACCGTATGCATGAAATAGAGGCGGTCGCCGTGCTCAACCGCATCCAGATGCACGTTGACAATGCCTGGCACGTCACGCGCCAGCGTGGTCAATTCGAAGTAATGCGTCGCGAACAGGGTATACGCCCGATTCACGCGCGCCAGTTGTAACGCACACGCCTTGGCCAGCGCCAAGCCGTCGTAGGTGGATGTGCCACGACCAATTTCATCCATCAGCACCAAGCTGTGGGCGCTGGCACTGTGCAGAATGCTGGCGGTTTCGGTCATCTCGACCATGAAAGTAGACTGCCCGCGCGCCAGATCATCTCCCGCGCCGATGCGAGTGAGAATGCGGTCGATGGGGCCGATGCGTGCACTGCTGGCCGGCACGAAGCTGCCAATATGGGCCAGCAGAACAATCAAAGCGGTCTGCCGCATGTAGGTGGACTTGCCGCCCATGTTCGGGCCGGTGATCACCAGCATCCGGCGCTGCGCATCAAAGCGCACGTCATTGGGTTCGAAAGGCGTGTCCAACACCGACTCGACCACCGGATGCCGACCACGACCGATTTCGATGCCGGGTGCGTCAGTAAGCTCCGGCGCCGCCCAATCCAGTGCGCGGGCGCGTTCAGCGAAGCCACACAACACGTCGACTTCACAAACCGCTTCGGCGAAGCGCTTGAGTGGCGTGAGTACCGTGTTCAGCGCATCCAGCAAGCCCTCCCAGAGCAACCGTTCGCGCTGCAAGGCGCGCTCGCGGGCCGACAGCACCTTGTCCTCGAATTGCTTAAGCTCCTCAGTGATGTAGCGCTCGGCGTTGGCCAAAGTCTGCCGACGCGTGTACCGGGTCGGCGCACGCTCGGCCAGCGACTTGCTGATTTCGATGTAGTAGCCATGCACGCGGTTGTAGCCGACTTTGAGACTGGCGATGCCACTGGCATCGCGCTCGCGCGCTTCGAGGTCAAGCAGAAACTGATCGGCATTGGTCGCCAGTTGGCGCAACTCATCGAGTTCGCCATCGTAGCCATCGGCGATCACTCCACCATCGCGCAGCAGCACCGGCGGATGCGGCAGGATTGCGCGTTGCAGCAACGCCGCGCTGTCGCGGTGCTCGCCAAGTTCCTGCGCCAACGCGGCGATGCGTGGCGAGTCAACGACGCTCAATGCCTCGCGCAAGATCGGTGCTGCGAGCAGTGCATCACGCAAGGTGGACAGATCGCGCGGCCGTGCCGAGCGCAGCGCGATGCGTGTCAGGATTCGCTCGACATCGCCAAGGCCCCGCAGTGCTTCACGCATTGACTCGCCATGGCTGGATTCCAGCAGTTGCGCCACGGCATGATGACGCTGGCGCAACACCGCCTGATCCCTCAAAGGCCGATGCAACCAGCGCCGCAACAGGCGTCCGCCCATGGGCGTACAGGTGCTGTCCAACACGCCCAATAGCGTGTGTTGGGTGCGACCTTCGGCATGTTGATCGAGCTCCAGATGCCGGCGCGTGGCAGCATTCATCGCGATGGTATCGTCCGGCGATTCCGCCGCCAGACTCTGCAGATGCGGCAAGGATTGCTTCTGCGTCTCCTCTATGTAGCCAAGCAAGGCTCCGGCCGCCGCGATGGCCGTGGGCAAGTGCGCCACACCGAAGCTGGACAGGTCCTTGGTCGCGAAGAAGCGGCACAAGGCGCGCTGCGCCGAGTCGGCATCAAACAGCCACGGTGCGCGCCGTCGCATGCCAGCGCGATGCACAAAGACCTCGGGCCAGCCATCGTCATCTGGTAGCAACAGTTCGGCGGGCTCCAGCCGCGCCAATTCGGCGAGCAAGGCATCGCTATCAGCCACTTCGCTGACCCGGAAGCGCCCACCTGCCAGATCGGCCCAGGCCAGCCCAAAACCGGACTTGCCACGCGCCACCGCCATCAGCAGGGTGTCGCGACGTTCCTGCAGCAGGGCTTCGTCCGTCACTGTGCCCGGTGTGACGATGCGCACCACCTTGCGTTCGACCAGACCTTTGGCCAAGGCGGGATCACCGATCTGCTCACAGATCGCCACCGACTCACCGAGCGCAACCAAACGCGCCAGATAACCTTCGTAAGCGTGCACTGGCACACCCGCCATTGGAATGGGTTGCCCGGCTGAACTGCCCCGTTGGGTAAGGGTGATATCCAGCAAACGCGCCGCTTTTCGGGCGTCGTCATAGAACAGCTCGTAAAAATCGCCCATGCGAAAAAACAGCAGGATGTCCGGATACTCCGCCTTGGCGGCGAAGAACTGCTTCATCAGCGGGGTATGTTCGACAGGTGTGGCAGTGGACATGGGGAATCTGTCAGAGATGAGCGCACAGTGTATCGACATGCTCCAGCAGGATCGCTGTTAGGCTTGATGCATCGACATTGACCATGGATCGACCATGCGCATCTCCGACCCCACAACCTTGCCCAGCGATGATGACTTGTATGCCTTGTCCAGCACCGTCGGCGTCCGGCTGACCGCAGAGCATCTTTCGCTGGTGACCGCTGAAAGCTGCACGGGCGGCTGGATCGCCAAAGCCATAACTGACGTGCCCGGCTGTTCCGCATGGTTTGAATGTGGGATCGCGGCCTACAGCTACGAGGCCAAACAGGCACTTCTGGGCGTGCGTCCGGAGATTCTCCACAAGCAGGGTGCAGTCAGTGAGGAAACGGTGTTGGAAATGGTCTCAGGCGCACTGATCCATGCGGGCGCAACTGTCGCCGTGGCGGTGACTGGCATTGCTGGCCCCAGTGGCGGCACGCCAGACAAACCGGTCGGCACGGTATGGCTGGCATGGAAACGACGCGGCGGATATCCGGTAGCCGAGTTGCACCAGTTTGCGGGTGACCGCGACGCGATCCGACGGCAAACGGTGGATGTTGCCCTGCGCGGGCTACTGCGACTGATCGACTGACGAGCGATTTCATTCCTGGAATCGCCTCTTGCGGAAAAATTCATTAGTAGTAATACTACCCACATGGATTTGACCGATACCCAGCACGCCATCCTGCACTTTCTTGCCGAGCGCATCGAAGCCGAGGGCATGCCACCCACTCAGACCGAAATATCCCGCGCATTCGGCTTCAAGAGCCTGCGCGCTGCGCAATATCACCTCGAAGCGCTTGAGGCGGCCGGCGCCATCGAACGCCTGCCAGGACGCGCACGCGCTATTCGCGTACTACATTCCCCGGAACTGCGCGAAGAAAGTCGCAGGCCACTGACGTCGAGTGCAGAGGGCATTCTGCTGGCCGTCCTTGGAAACGTTGCTGCTGGTCTGCCCATCGGCTCCGGGGCGGCCGAGCATGCCGAAGCAGAGCGTCATCTGTTGATCGACGCCAGCCTGTTTCGCCCGAACCCGGACTACCTGCTGCGTGTTCGTGGCGACTCGATGCGTGATGAAGGCATTCTGGAAGGCGACCTGATCGGGGTACGCCGTACACAGGAGGCGCATCACGGACAAATTGTGATCGCACGTATTGATGGCGAGATCACGGTCAAGGAACTCAGTCTGCGCGGCGAGCGCCTGCGCCTACTGCCGCGCAATGCCTGGCACGATCCCATCGAAGTGAAACCGGACCAGGATTTCGCCATTGAGGGCATCTATTGCGGCCTGTTGAGACCGCAAACATGAGCCCTGCGCAGAAAACTCCTACGTGCATTTGCGTGCTCGACCGATGGCAGGCTGCCAAGCGAATTTGCAGCATTTCTCCACCCGACCGGCGTTGTCTCACCTACTGAGACAGACCTGCCGCACGCTGTATCCACACCAACGCTCAATCGAGGACTAACCCATGGATGACAACAAGAAACGCGCCCTGTCTGCAGCGCTGTCGCAAATCGAAAAACAGTTCGGCAAAGGGGCTGTCATGCGCATGGGCGACCAAGCGATCGAAAAGGCCGAAGTCATCGGCACGGGCTCGCTGATGTTGGACATCGCGCTGGGAATTGGCGGTTTGCCCAAAGGACGCGTGGTCGAGATTTACGGCCCAGAGTCGTCGGGCAAAACCACACTGACCTTGCAGGCCATTGCCGAATGCCAAAAGCTTGGTGGCACTGCCGCCTTCGTGGATGCCGAGCACGCGCTGGATCCCGGCTATGCACAGAAGCTTGGCGTGAATGTTGACGACCTGTTGGTGAGCCAGCCCGACACCGGCGAACAGGCCTTGGAGATCGCCGACATGCTGGTGCGCTCGAATGCGGTGGATATGGTGGTGGTCGACTCGGTGGCCGCGCTGACACCCAAAGCTGAAATCGAAGGCGACATGGGCGATCAGTTACCCGGCCTGCAGGCACGCTTGATGAGTCAGGCCTTGCGTAAGCTGACCGGCAATATCAAACGCAGCAATTGCCTGGTGATTTTCATCAACCAGTTGCGCATGAAGATTGGCGTGATGATGCCCGGACAAAGCCCAGAAACCACCACCGGCGGCAACGCGCTCAAGTTTTACGCCTCGGTACGCCTGGATATCCGTCGCATTGGTGCGATCAAGAAGGGCGATGAAATCATCGGCAATCAGACCAAGATCAAGGTCGTCAAAAACAAGATGGCGCCACCGTTCAAGCAGGTGGTGACCGAGATTCTTTATGGCGAAGGCATCAGTCGCGAAGGCGAGCTGATCGACATGGGTGTCGAGGCCAAGTTGGTCGAGAAATCCGGCGCTTGGTACAGCTACGGCACCGAACGCATCGGACAAGGCAAGGAAAACGCTCGCCAGTGGCTGAAAGACAACCGTGCAGCGGCCGCAGAACTGGAAGCCAAGTTGCGAGAGCAGTTTGCGCCTGCCGTCGTCGTTGCTGACGCTGAAGACACGGCGGAAGACTGAGCGATCTAGGGGTGGAAGACGATCACGACGCGCCCAAGACCGTAAACACCCGGCGGGCTCGCCCGCCGGCCAGCGCACTCAACCGCGCAGTCGGCTTGCTGTCGCGCCGCGAACACTCGGAGAGAGAGCTCAGTCGAAAACTGGTGCAACGTGGACTCGAGCCGGAGGAAGTTGGATCTGCGATCCGCCGACTACAGAGCCTGTCCCTGCAGAGTGACGAGCGCTTTGCGGAAAATCTGATCCGCAGCCGCGCACAGTCCGGACATGGGCCATTGCATATCCGCGCCGAGCTCGCCCTCCATGGATTGACCAGCACCAGCATCGACATGCAGTTCGACAGCCTGGCTATCGATTGGAACGCCTGCGCCGCGCTGTTGGCGCAGCGCCGTTGCAATAAGCAGTCGGAAAATTCTCCTAGCGAAAACCGACGCATCGCCAACACGCTGCTGCGACGAGGATTTTCGATGGACCACGTGAGGCACGCTTTGCGGACGCTCAGTGACACCACGGACAACGAAGAATCACTGCACGACCAAGATTAAAAACGCATGTCCGTCGCTGCGCTCAATGTGCAACATCATCAGCTGGCAATGCATCGATGCGGACAGCCACCGCACTCTTGCCACGACTGCTTTGGCCGCGCCATTGCTGAATGGCGATCTGATCAAATTCAAACTCTATCGATGCCTGCGCCGAATACAACCGACAACTGCTTGGCACCGCGTCACGCGCCTCTGCGTGCTGCTGACACTGCAATCGATACCAGCCATCGCTGTCGTGCAGAGAAAACCCATCCAACTCGACCTGCACTTTGCTGAACTCAACCCAGAGCTGAGCGCGCTCACTCGCTACACCACCGTCTTCGCCAATCCACCAGCGCCCCAGCATGCCCTCCGCCGCACTGGCGGCAAAGTTGAAGCGAACGATGGAGTGCGGCCGGACATCCAATGCTGTGCCATCCGCACGGATTCGATCCACCAACCAAACCACGGCGTTTGCCGGGCCCTGCAGTTCGAACCAAGCCATGCCCTCTGCGACCGAGGTCTTTGGCGATTGATAGTCTTGAAAAGGCCCACCGCCTTGTCGCAATGCGCTCAACTCCAGTGCGGCGATATTGCCACGTACCTGACCCGCCCCCAGCCACCAGCGCGGTTCGCCTTGTGTGTCGTAACCCGCCAGTAGCGCACTGAGTTGGTTCTGCTGGACTTCCAGTTGGAACCCGAGACCTGGACCCGCGTTAGTGAACTCACCCTTTGTCGCCCCCCACCAGAACCCCGCTTCCGGCTTACCGCGCCATTCAACAGGACCGATCTGCAGCAGCGCAAACGCATGCGTCTCTATACCGTCTGGTGTCTCGACATCCAATTGCACGCGATAGACTCCCGCACGCCGAATCCTCATCGTTTTTGCCAGAACACGCGTGTCCAACAAAATCTCGGTTGACTGACCGGCACAAGCGGCACTCGGCTGCTGCTTGGCCCGCAAGCGCATCTGCAATCCTTGCAGATGCGCGGCAACCAATTGCGGTGGACAACCCGTCAACCAGCGACCACTGACCTGTACGTGCACCTCGTCACCCAGCGCAAGCGGGTTGTCTGGCAGAGTGATCTCCAGCCCGTTTTGGGCAGCAAGACGCCAAGGCGCGGCAAGCAGCAGGACGAGGAGCAACAAAGAGACGTGCCGAAGGTTCATGCGAGAACTGTACCCGATGCCCCGCCTTTCGGATAATGGCGGGACATTTCGGCATATCGGTATGCTGTGGTTACCACTGTGCGGTCAACAAGATTTTGGAGATTGGCCGGCCCGGCACAAGCCAAGCCACCCAGTGATCGCTGTCCACTGCACCGCAGCACACAGCGGTTTTTAGACCGTTTTCAACAAGGATGACAAATCGATGAGCCACACCATTGCGGTGATTCGGGGCGACGGAATCGGCCCCGAAATCATGGACGCCACTCTTGGCGTTCTCGACGAACTAAAGCTGGGTTTTTCCTACGAATTTGTGGATGCCGGCATGGTTGCGCTCGAGAACCATGGTGAGCTGCTGCCCCAGAAAACACTGGATACGATCAAACGCTTGGGGGTCGCACTCAAAAGCCCGCTCACCACACCGGTGGGTGAGGGCTTCAGTTCGGTGAATGTCGAGCTCCGCAAGCGCTTTGACCTGTATGCCAACGTACGTCCAGCCATCTCCTTCCCCAATACCAAATCGCGCTACACCGGCATTGATCTCATCACCGTGCGCGAGAATACCGAGGGCGCCTACATTGGCGAGGGGCAAACCGTCTCGCCGGACGGCGAGGTCGCCACACTGACCCAAAAGATCACCCGCAAAGGTTCGGACCGGATTGTCCGCTATGCGTTTGAACTGGCGCGCAGTGCCGGGCGTCGAAAGGTCACCTTGGTGCACAAAGCCAACATTCTCAAAAGCACCTCGGGTCTGTTCTTGAAGGTCGGACGCGAAGTCGCGAAGCAGTACCCGGATATCGAATGCAACGAAATGATTGTCGACAACACCTGCATGCAGTTGGTGATGCGGCCCGAGCAATTCGACATTATTTGCACGACCAATCTATTTGGCGACATTGTTTCCGACCTGTGTGCCGGCTTGGTCGGGGGACTTGGTCTGGCACCCGGCGCGAACATTGGTGCGGACGCCGCGATTTTTGAGGCCGTTCATGGCTCCGCACCGGATATCGCAGGCCGCGGGATCGCCAATCCCTGTGCGCTGCTGCTGGGTGCCGCACAAATGCTTGGACATCTGGGTCATGAGGCACATGCACGTCGCTTGCGGGCGGCGATTGTTTCCACCATGGAAGCCAAAGACCAGGTAACACCAGACCTTGGTGGCACTGGCACAACACGTAGTTTCGCCGAGGCCATTACCCGACGCTTGCAGTAATCGGGCACCTCGAAAAAACAAAAAGGGCGCTCAGAGCGCCCTTTTTGTTCCAACCATCGTCTCTCCAGCCTGTTGCAAATGCGGACTGCCCCCAAGCACTCCTCACTCTGCAACTCGCTAGTTCAGCACTCAGATCAGCATCGAGTCGGCAGACTTCCCACTCGCCAAAGCGGCTTTGAACCAGCCCGGACGTTTGCCACGGCCAGTCCACGTCTGCGAGGCATCGGCTGGGTTGGCGAACTTGGCTGCGCCGGTGGACTTGCCCGCGCCACGGGTCTTCTTGGCATCACCGCCAAACAGCTCTTCGATCGAATAGCCTTCTTCGCGGGCCAATTGAGTCAGCTTGCGACGCACCTCACCCAAGCGCTCACGCTGCATCCGGCGCTTGGCCTCAGCGGCTTGTGCCATCAGCTCGTCAAGCTGCCTCGGGGTCAGATCGTTCAGATTAATTGCAGACATTTTTGAATCTCCCTGGTGGTATCTCGCTACAGTTTGCAACAACGGATAACCCGGCCAATGGCCGAATTGAAATGAAGCATATCGCTGACCCACTGAAAAATGAAGCAGTTCGAATAGCCCAGTCGCTTGTTGAATGACTCCAGGCTTGGGCATTGTCGAACTCAGGAGTCCGACATCGGTCCGTTCTGACCGATCACCCAATGCGTTCGGCAAGCGTTGCATTTGCCGCCCAAGGCG
Source organism: Lysobacterales bacterium (assembly GCA_016718605.1). GTDB lineage: Bacteria > Pseudomonadota > Gammaproteobacteria > Xanthomonadales > Xanthomonadaceae > Aquimonas. Next base: position 428,443 of record JADKCY010000003.1, read on the forward strand.
TCGGCGTTGCAAGAAAAGAGGGTTTCAATGCAGTTGGATTGACTGAATTGTAAAAAGCGCGCTGTTGTCCTTACAGCTCGGTGAACATTGACCTGGCCTCCCAAGACGGCAGGTGCCAATTGAACAGGGCATCTGCCGGGTGTCGAGGCACACTCAGCTGGTGGACGACGGCGATGTTGCACCTGTCAAAATCAACGCAACCTATTGTTTAGATTGTAAAATAGGTGAACCCACAGTGCCTTCGCACCTGAGACAATGCAGGCAGACTTGCTCCTGAACGATTGAAAATGACACCCGTCCGGCCGGCCAAGACTGCGATCGCGAAGGCGCGCTGCGCATCTCCCAACGAACCTGCACACCACGACGCTGCATTTTCCACACAAAAACCGCAAACTCACTTGGTCACCCACTACTCACCTTGGAGACTCCCCGATGAAAATCCTCGTCACTGGCGGCGGCGGTTTTTTGGGTCAGGCGATTTGCTCGCGTCTGGTCAGTCGCGGCCATGAGGTGCTGAGCTTCAACCGCGGCACCTACTCGCCCCTGGCGGCACTGGGTGTGCGGCAGATTCAAGGCGATCTGGCGAGCTTCGAGACCGTCATTGATGCGGCACGCGGTGTGGATGCCATCTTCCACGTTGCCGCCAAAGCCGGCGCATGGGGCAGCTTTCGCGAGTATTTCGACGCCAACGTGCGCGGCACGCGTCACGTCCTTGCGGCCTGCCACATCAATGGCGTGAAGACCCTGATCCACACCAGCACACCCAGCGTCGCACATCGTGGCACCACGGCCTGCGAAAGTGGCAACGAGGAAAACACGCCACTGGCCAAGGGCTTCAAGGCCTGGTACCCGGCCAGCAAACGAGTTGCCGAAGAGATGGTGCTGGCGGCCAACAGTGCGCAACTGGCGACGGTGGCGCTGCGTCCGCGTTTGATCTGGGGACCGGGCGACAACCATCTGCTGCCGCGTCTGGTGGAGCGCGCCAAGGCAGGCAAGCTGCGCATCGTCGGCGACGGCCAGAATCGCATCGACACCACCTACATCGACAACGCGGCGCAAGCGCACCTCGATGCCTTTGATGCCTTGCACGAACAGCCGGACGCGCGCTGCGCGGGCAAGGCCTATTTCATCTCGAACGGTGAGCCGCGCCCGGTGGCCGACATCATCAACAGCCTGCTGCGCACCGCAGGCGCACCGATTGTCAGCCAGGTAATTCCCTTCCGTGCGGCTTGGTGGTTGGGTGCGGCGATGGAGCTTGGTTACCGCACACTGCCGCTGCGCGGCGAGCCGCCGATGACGCGCTTCCTCGCCGAACAATTGTCGACGCCGCATTTCTACGACATCGGCGCGGCGCGACGCGATTTCGGCTACCAGCCGCGCGTATCAATCATCGAAGGCTTGCGCCATCTGGGCGCGTGGTGGCGCGAACAACGAGGCGCGGATGCGGCCGCCTGAGTCACACCAATGACCCAGAGCACGCCACGTTTCTATTACAAAGGTAGTCGGCTCAAGCAATTGCGCGCCTTCTGCCATGCCGCGCGACTTGGCTCGGTGACTCGCGCATCCGAAGCACTGTTTCTCAGCCAGCCTGCGGTCAGCCTGCAACTCGGCGCCTTGGAAAGCGAGCTCAACGTGCGGCTGTTCGAGCGCCATGGGCGTCGCCTGAATCTCACCGCCGAAGGACAACTGCTGTACGACATGGCCCGCCCACTGGTGGACGGCCTAGACGCGCTGGACGGTGATTTCCGCTCCCGGGTGAAGGGCCTTGAAGGTGGCGAACTAAATATCGCTGCAGGATCATCAACGATTCTCTATCTGTTGCCCGCGTTGGTTGCCGAGTTCCGCCGCAAACACCCGGATATCCAGCTCAAGTTGCATAGCGTGTCGGGCAACGAAGGACTGCAGAAAGTCCGTGCCGACGAAGTCGATCTGGCGGTGGGTTCGATGCTCGACAGCCCGAGCGATATCGACTACGCACCGTTGTACAACTTCGATCAGTTGCTGGTGATGCCGCTCGATCATCCATTGGCCAGGAAGTCCACAGTCAACTTGGAAGACCTGTCGCCCTATGGACTGATCCTCCCGCCTGGTCGGGTTACCACCTATCGTCTGATCGACCGCGTATTCCAGCAACGCAAGGTGCCCTACAACGTGGCGCTCGAAGTTGATGGCTGGGAGGTCATCAAGCAATACGTCATCATGGGGCTAGGCATCAGCATCATCACCAGCCTGTGCATCAGTCATAGCGATCGCGAACGGCTTGCCATCCACAATCTGCGCGAGCATTTCCCGCAACGCAGCTATGGCGTCGTGGTGCGCAAAGGAAAACGCCTCAGCCCCGCCGCCCGCGCCTTCATCGACCAGATCAAACCCTCGGTCTTCGCCCGCAGCGGTCAGGATGACAACGACTACGTTGAACGCTGACTTGGCCAGATTCCCCAAGTTCGCCATTTACTCGGAAACACCATGCCCACTCTCAACCTAACCACGCCCGCTCTGCTCTTCCCGGCCATCTCGCTGGTTCTTTTGGCCTATGGCAATCGCTTTCTGGCGCTGGGGCAGATCGTGCGGCAACTGCATCCAGGTGAGTCTGGCCATGTCACCGATACCGCCCTGCGTCAGCTTCCCAGCCTGCGCCTGCGTATCGAACTGGTGAAGTACATGCAGAGCCTGGGCGCACTGGCTTTCCTGTTATGTGCGCTGGCGATGCTGGCGCTGTATTTCGACAACGAGATCTGGGGCCACGCGCTGTTCGGGATTTCGATTGCCTCGCTCAGCGGCTCGCTACTGCTATCGCTGGCCGAGATTCTGGTGTCGACCAAGGCACTTGGTGTGGTACTGGAAGACATCGAGCGTCAGCAGAAGCTGCCCGAGTGAGGGCCGTGAAATCGCTCATCAGCCACGCTGAGCATACGCAGAGCCACCTTGCGAACTGACCGCACCGCAATCCATGCACGCCCTCAATCCATCAACTTCCCGGGGTTCATGATGCCGTTCGGATCAAGCACCTGACGGATGCCGCGCATGACGGCGATTTCGGCGGGGCTGCGGGTGCTGCCGAGGTATTTCTTCTTCACCAGACCGATGCCGTGTTCGGCAGAGATGCTGCCGCCGTGGCGGTGCAGGACCTGGGCGAGCAGTTCGGTGACGTGTTCGCAGTCCTTGACGAAGGCCTGCATCGCCAACTCGGTCGGTTTGAGCACGTTGATGTGCAGGTTGCCGTCGCCAATGTGGCCGAACCAGACGACTTCAAAGTGCGGATAGGCTTCGCCCAGCAAGCTCTGCGCTTCGGCCAGGAAGGCGGGCATCGCGGATACGCGGACCGAGATATCGTTCTTGTAGGGCGTGTGCGGGGCCAGACTTTCGGTGATGCCTTCGCGTAATCGCCAGAGGGCGGCGGCCTGCGCGTCGCTTTGACTGATCACGCCGTCCAGCACGAGTCCTTTTTCCAGCAGCGACTCGAATGCGCTCAACACAGCGCTCTGCTGATCTTCGCTGGCGGCATCGAATTCGGTGACCACGTAATAGGGATGCACCTCGCGGAACGGGTTCTGTGCGCCGTGCGCACAGACGTGCTTGAGGGCGATGTCGGTGAAGAACTCGAAGGCCGACAAACTGAGGCGACGGCGCAGTTCGGCGAAGACCTGCATCAAGCCATCGAACGAGGGCAAGGCCAGCAGCATGACATTGGACAGCGGCGGCGGCTCGGTGAGCCGCACGGTGGCTTCGACCACGATGCCGAGCGTTCCTTCGGAGCCGATCACCAGATGCCGCAAGTCGTAGCCACTGCTGTTTTTGATCAGCCCACGATTGAGGTCCAAAAGGTCGCCATTGCCGGTGACCAGTTTGAGGCCGGCGATCCATTCCCGGGTGTTGCCATAGCGCACCACGCGAATCCCGCCCGCGTTGGTGGCGATGCTGCCGCCAATCGCGGCTGAGCCACGCGCGGCGAAGTCGACCGGGTAAATCAGCCCATGTTCGCGCGCCGTGTTTTGCAGTACCTCGATGGGCACGCCGGGTTGAACGGTGAGGGTTCGGTCAATCGGATCGAAATTCAGCACTTTGTTCAGGCGTTCCGTGCTGACCACCAACTCGCCCTGCGCGGCGACCGCACCGCCAGACAAGCCGGTACGCCCACCCGAAGGCACCAGCGCGATCTCATTCGCGTTGGCCCAACACACGATGCCTTGCACCTCCTCGATGCTGGCAGGCAGGGCGATGGCCAGCGGTGCGGGTGTCCATCGACGGGTCCAGTCGCGTCCGTAATACTGCAGATCGGCGGGGTCAGTTTTCAGCAATAGCGCGGGCAAGCGCTGGCGCAAATCTTCGAGCACAAGTGCAGACATGGCGGGAATGACCAGAACATGGCGAACTCACATTTGAACAGACCCAGAGGCCTGAACCAAACAGCCATCCGTCAAATCACTGTTTGGCCCACACGTGTTGCAGCGCCGCACCCGTGTGATTCGATCTGGCATAGTCAGCGCCCGGTTCCGCCATCGATTTTGCCCCATGAGCAAGAAAACCTCATTTCCGCGCCAGGACATCCGCGTGTTGCTACTGGAAGGTGTCAGCCAGAGCGCCGTAAAGACCTTTGAACAGGCGGGCTACACCAATATCGAGTTTCACACCAAGGCGCTGGAAGAAGACGAACTGAAGGCGCGCATCGCCGAAGCGCATTTCGTCGGCATCCGCTCGCGCAGCCAACTGACGGCGGAGGTGCTGTCGCACGCCAAGCGTCTGAACGCCATCGGCGCTTTTTGCATTGGCACCAACCAGATTGACCTGGGGGCGGCGAAGACGCTGGGCATTCCGGTCTTCAATGCGCCCTACTCCAATACTCGCAGTGTCGCTGAACTGGTGGTTGCCGAAGCCATCCTGCTGATGCGCGGGATTCCGCAGAAGAACATGCAATGCCATCGCGGCGGCTGGTCAAAGTCGGCCGCCGGCAGCTTCGAAGTGCGCGACAAGGTGCTGGGCCTGATCGGCTACGGTCACATCGGCACCCAAGTCGGTGTGCTGGCCGAAGGTCTGGGCATGCGCGTGATCTATCACGACATTGAAACCAAACTGTCGCTGGGTAATGCGCGCAGCGCCGCGAGCCTGGACGATCTGCTGGAGCGCGCCGACATCGTCTCGTTGCATGTCCCGGAAACGCCCGCCACTCAGAACATGATTGCCACGTCACAGTTGGCCCGAATGAAGCGCGGCGCGATCCTGATCAACGCTGCGCGTGGCACCGTGGTGGATATCGATGCGCTCGCCGATAGTTTGCGTAGCGGTCATATTGGTGGTGCCGCCATCGACGTGTTCCCGGTCGAACCGCAAGGCAACAGCGATCCCTTCGTGTCGCCACTGATCGGCATGGACAACGTGATACTGACGCCGCACATCGGCGGCTCCACGCTCGAAGCACAGGACAATATCGGCATCGAGGTGGCCGCCAAACTGGTGCGTTACAGCGACAACGGCTCGACCCTGTCGGCCGTCAATTTCCCCGAAGTCTCCCTGCCCGAGCATCCGAACAGCCAACGCCTACTGCACATCCATCGCAACATGCCCGGCATGCTGTCGCGCATCAACGAGATCTTCTCGCGCGAGAACGTCAATATCGACGGTCAGTACCTGCAGACCGATCCCAGCATCGGTTATGTGGTGATTGATGTGACCACAACACGTGAGCGCTTACAGGTGTTGAAGGACGCACTCAACGAGATTCCCGGCACCTTGCGGACACGCGTGCTGTACTGAACTCAACAGTTTTCGGGCCGCTGGCGGACACTGTCATTGTCGATCTGCTCAATGGAAGTCCCGACTGCTGGCCCGCAGGCTCTGCATGAGCGGGCTACCGTTGTGCAGGCGCTTGGCGATGACGTGCTGGACGCCATCTTTGCGTTCGATATGTCCATCGACGATCAGCAATCGTGACTCCAGCAGAATCCGCCGCTGGCGTTCGGCCAGTTCGCGCCAGACCACCACATTGACCATGCCGTGTTCATCTTCCAGGGTGAGAAAGGTGACGCCGCCGGCAGTTGATGGCCGTTGTCGCAGACGCACCCAGCCAGCGGCACGGACAGGATGTCCATGGGGAAGCACTTCCAGTTCCCGTGCGCTATGGCAACGCCGCTGCCGCAACGCCTCGCGCAACAGCTTGAGCGGATGCGGCCCGAGCGTAAGGCCGGTCAAGGCGTAGTCCGCTTCCAGCTTTTCGGCAACGTGAGGCAAGGGCAAGCTCGGCGTGCACTCGTGTGAATCCCCCACGCCGGAAAACAGCGGCAGGCCATTCTCGATACCGGTCACTGCCCAGCGCGCTTTGCGGCGCTGCCCAGCCAATGATTTGAGCGCGCCGCAATCCGCCAGCAGAGCACGCTGCCGTTGATCCAGTCCAAGGTGCTGACACAGCGCCGCAACGCTCTCAAAGCCGGTCGCAGGACGCGTCCGTACCAAGTGCTCGGCAACCGCTTGCGGAAATCCTTGCAACAAACGCAGACCCAACTGCACGGCCAGCTCACCATGGCGATCACATACCAGCGTGCAATCCCACTCACTGCGCTGGACATCAATGGCAAGCACGGATACGCCGTGACGGCGCACATCCTGTACCAGTTGGTCGGGGCTGTAGAAACCCATGGGCTGGCTGTTGATCAAGGCACAGGCAAAAGCCGCTGGATGATGGCATTTCAGCCAGCAACTGACATAGGTGATCAGCGCAAAACTGGCCGCGTGGGATTCGGGAAAACCGTAGCTGCCAAAGCCCTTGATCTGCTCGAACAACCGCTCCGCAAAGGCATCGCTGTAGCCGTTTGCACGCATGCCTTGCAACAGTCGCTCACGATGCGGCTCCAAACCACCGCGGCGTGACCACGCCGCCATCGAGCGACGCAATGCATCTGCTTCGCCTGCACTGTAGTCGGCCGCAAGAATGGCGAGCTGCATGACCTGCTCTTGGAACAATGGCACGCCCAGCGTTCGCTCAAACACCGCATGCAATGCAGGCGGGTAGTCGATGGGCTCCTCGCCATTCCGACGCCGCAAATAGGGATGCACCATGTCGCCCTGGATCGGCCCGGGTCGGACGATGGCGACTTCGATCACCAAGTCGTAGAAGCAGCGCGGCCTGAGACGCGGCAGCATGGCCATCTGTGCGCGCGATTCGATCTGGAATACGCCGATGGTGTCGGCGCGGCCAATCATGTCGTACGTAAGCACATCATCGGGCGGAATGGTCGCCATGCTGAAGTCACCACACCCATGCTGGCGCAACAAGTCGAAGCACTTGCGTACGGCACTGAGCATGCCAAGCGCCAGACAATCGACCTTGAGCAAGCCGAGCGTATCGAGATCATCCTTGTCCCACTGGATGACCGTGCGCCCTTCCATCGCGGCATTTTCGACCGGCACCAAGGTATGCAAAGGATGTTCTGAAATCACGAATCCACCCGGATGTTGCGACAGATGGCGCGGGAATCCGATCAACTCCGATACGCAGGCGATCAGGCGCCGCATCAGTGGCGTCTCTGGATCAAATCCACGCTCGCGCAAATAGTCCGGATGCGGTGGTCGATCCCCCCAGCGATCCATGCTGCGCGCCAGTTCATCGATCTGATCGGGTGCAAACCCAAGCACTTTCGCGACTTCGCGCATGGCACTGCGGCCACGCCAGGAAATCGCCACGGCAGTCAACGCCGCGCGCGCTCGTCCATAGCGGGAGAACACGTACTGCAAGACCTCCTCGCGTCGCTCATGCTCGAAGTCGATATCGATATCCGGCGGCTCGTTGCGCTCGCGTGAAACAAATCGCTCGAACAACAGATTGATCCGTGTCGGGTCAACCTCGGTCACCCCCAAGGCAAAACACACCGCGGAATTGGCTGCCGATCCACGCCCCTGACACAAGATGCCGCGCTGACGCGCAAAGCGAACCAGATCCTGCACCGTGAGGAAGTAGGCGGCATAACCCAGTTCGGCAATCAAGCTCAACTCGTGTTCCAGTTGGGCGGTCACTTTTTCCGGCACACCGGCTGGCCAACGCCACTGTGCACCTTGCCAGGTCAGATGCCGCAACCAGACATCCGCGGTGAAACCCGCGGGCACGACTTCCTGCGGATAGCAGTAACGCAAGCTGTCGAGCTGGAACTGGCATTGCTCCGCCAAACGAAGGGTTTCTGCCAGTGCATCGGCAGGATAGATCGCCGTCAATGCCTGCCGCGTGCGCAAATGGCGCTCGCCATTCGGAAACAGCCGGAACCCGGCTTCTGTCAGTGTGGTGTGGTGCCGGATGGCGGTCAGCACGTCCTGCAAAGCACGCCGACGTCGCACATGCATGTGGACATCGCCAGCGGCCAGCAAAGGCCAGCGCAAACGCATCGCACATTGCCGCAGGTGCGCCAGACGAGCCGCATCATCGGTACCGTGGTGACACTCCAGTGCCATCCAGACGTGCGCAGCGGCAAATTCCTGCAACCACATCGGCGGCATCAGTTCGTCACTGGTCTGTGCGGGCGGCAACCACAACAAGCGAATGCCGTCGCCAAGGGCCTGCACATCCTCAATACAAGCCCGGTACTGACCTTTGCTGGCGCGGCGTCGTGCGGTGGTGATCAGGTGGCACAGGTCGACGTAACCCGAGGCATCCGCCACCAGTAGGACCAGACGCGTCCCGTCCTCGATGCACAGTTCGCTACCGATGATCAAAGGCACGCCCGTACGTCGACTGGCCTCGAACGCACGCACGATGCCCGCCAGCGAGCATTCGTCGGTAATGGCTAGAGCGCGATAACCCAAGGCCTTGGCGCGATCAAACAGCTCATCCGGCGTGGATGCACCGCGCTGAAAGGAAAAAGCCGACAAACAATGCAGCTCGGCATAATCTGGCCACATCAGGCAAACCAGCCATGCAACATGTACGGGCCGCGCTCGCCCGGCGCACAGAACACCCAGGCCTGCTGCCCCGCCGCTGTCTCGACACGGTAATAGTCACGGCGCACATCCGCACCATCCCACCAACCGCTCTCGATCCGCTCCGGGCCACTCACTATCTGCACGACCCGCTCGCGCAGCGGTATCGGTGCTGACAACAACCAGGCCGGTCGTGCCTGCTCTGGCGGCGCGACCACCTTCGACGGCACATGCGGCAAAGTGGCAAGTTCGGGACGATGCTCCGCGCGCAACCCTACGCCCTGTACCGATGCATCGCCCAAGCGAGCACGCAGGCGTTCGCGCAATTGCGGCCAAGTCAGTGTCTGTTGTGACCGATTGTCAAACAGATCGTGCGCGCCTGGCACAAACGGCGGCAGATGGGTCACCCGCAAACGCAAACCACGCACGGGTGCGGGACACTCCGCCCGTTCCAGTCGAGTCCGCGCCAACTCGAACAGCCGCGCCGAATCACGCTCCGGACTGAGCAAGCCCACCTCGACATGGGTCTGAGGCCGGCCCTCATGGTCCAGATACAAACTCAACTGCTGTGCACCGCCATCGCGTGCAGACAGAAACAACGCCAGATCATCGATCAGACGTCGCAAAGGAAATGCCAGCGCAAGATGGGATTCCACCTCGGCATCAAACTCGATCCGCGCATCGAACTGCTCGAGTGGGTGGTAATAGCGCACTGGCGTCGGCAGCAGACCGCGCATCCGGTCCAGCTGCAGCAACACCTGTGGCGATGTCCGTCGCGCCAGACCGTCGCGCGGCAAATCGAAGACTTGGCGTAATTGACGCAAGCCCAAACGCTGCAGACTGAGCACGCTGGCAGCATCCAGGCCAGCCCGATGCACTGGCAGGCAACCCAAGGCGGCCTGAAGTCGACTGGCATCGACGCCCCAACCATCGAACTCATCACCCGCCATGGCGAGCACATGAGCCGCCGTGGGATACGGTGCCGCACACAATCGGTGGGTGATCCCCCACGCCTGCAGTTCATCACGCAAGCGCGCCTGCAGCTCAGGCCATTCTCCAAACAAACGTCGACTGCGGCCGATCTCCAACACCACTGCCTCGGAAAAATCGGTGCTGACTTGCGCACTGAAACGGTATGCCCAGGCAGCAATCCTCTGTCGCAATTGCTCCGTCGTTACCGGATCAAAGGGATGCAACTGCACCTGCGGACACAAGGCCTGTGCACTGGCCAATGGCATCCCCATGCTCAAGCCAAATCCTTGCGCAGCCACATTGACCGCGTGCAGCACCCGGCGTTGTATCGGCCCAGTCAGCAATGCCAAAGGCTGTGCGGGGTTCTCCATCTCGCGTTGACGCTTGTCCAGCGCCAGTTGCGGCAAGCCGATGCACGCCCACTCCATGGTCTTCTCTCAGACCAACCGCAAACGTTGACCCGCCCAGCCACCACGGCACTTGAGCACCTGCACTTCCGCCGGGCGAACATGCAGTTGCAGGCGCAATGCCGCAGGCGATGGGTTGTGTGCCGCCTGTATCGAGCGGAACAAAAACCCAGGGCACTGACCACTTTCAGCCGCCACTTGCAAACGTCGCAATGCACGATCATCAGCCCATTGCGGCCAGCACACGACGGCGCGGCAAGCACCGGATCGCAAACATTGTTCGGCGGCCCACAACGCTTGCCGATCCGATTTGTCCAAGCTGCGTTCGTTACCAACGTGTGGCCTGATCACCTGCAGACTGTCCAAAGACACCCCTGCGGCATGCCACGCCGGCGCCAGCAAGGCGTACGGTGGTGCGATCAGCACAACAGGCCCCTGCTGGGAGAGATGCGCCAGACTCGGCCACAACAGCCGCAATTCGCCGACGCCATCGAGCGGCAGCAGGATTTCGGTCAACGCTGCCGCAGGCCAGCCACCACCGGGCAAAATGTCATCAAGTGCAGCCCACCCAGTAGGCAATTGCGCACCGGATGATACCCGTGGCGTACGCCCTCGCCAGACGTGTCGGCCATCAATCCACGGCTCCAACACTGGCTGCGTATTCATGCCCCCGGCCTCAACAAGCCGCAATAAATGCCCTCGATGGCGAAGTCCGCATCGGGGGGCACATCGATCGGGGCGAAATCCGGGTTGCGCGGCAGTAGCCGTAGCCGATCCGGCAACCGCTGCAGACGCTTGATGGTGATCTCGCCATCGATGCGCACGACCACGATCTCGCCCGAGCCGGCATCCATCGCACGCTTCACCGCGACCAGATCACCATCGAGGATGCCTTCGTCACGCATCGACTCGCCGACCACACGCAAGAGGTAATCCGGACGCGGGGAAAAGCAGTTCAAATCCAGCCAGCGCGCTTCATCCGAGTCCAGATCCACCGCCGCACCCATCGGCAACCCCGCTGCGACACGTCCCAGAATAGGCAAGCGCACGGTCTCCGCCTGTGTCGAGAGCTGACTGCCCCGCTTGAGCAAGCGAATACCGCGCGATTTACCCGCCGCACGCTCGATATGACCAGCAACTTCCAGCGCACGCAGGTGATAGCTGGCCGTGGCGTTCTGCTTGAAGCCGAAGGCGGCGCAGATTTCCAGTTGGGTGGGCGGACGGCCTTGTTGATCGAGGCAAGACTCGATGAAGGTCAGGATGTCGTGTTGCTGGCTTGAAAGTCGCATTGACTAATAATAGTCAAAATGGACTGGTCTGCCACCACCGCGTGTCACTTGGCGACAAGCGGCACAAAAGCAACGTAAAAACGCCCGCGGGAAGTTCCCCTTCCCGCGGGCGATCCTCGTTCATTGCCTCGGATAGGTCGGCCGTTCCTCAACCCAAACGGTAGCAAGGCTTGTATTCGCCGCTCATTTTCATCCGCGACTGCGCCACAAACGACCGTAGCAAGGCATCCAGCGCCTCCATGATCGCGGGCTCGCCATTGATTACATAAGGACCAAACTGCTCAATGGCCCGCATGCCGTCCTCTTTGACATTGCCCGCCACGATGCCAGAAAAAGCTCGACGCAGATCTGCCGCCAACAGATGTGCGGGTTGCTCGCGGTGCAACTTGAGCGAGGCCATGTTTTCGTGGGTCGGTGCGAAGGGATGCTGAAATTCCGGCTGGATTTTCAGCGTCCAATTGAAGAAGAACGCGTCCTTGGTATCCAGCCGATGCTCGCGCACCTTCTGCAGACCACGCTCCATGGCGCGCGCCACTTCGCGTGGCTCATCGACGATGATGCGATAGCGCTCCGCCACCGAATCCCCCAAGGTCAACTTGAGGAAGTGGTCGATTTGTTCGAAGTAGGTCGATGATTCCTTGGGCCCGGTCAGGATCAATGGGAACGGCAAGCCTGCGTTGTCAGGGTGCAACAGGATGCCGAGCATGTAGAGGATTTCCTCTGCCGTGCCGACACCACCTGGAAACACGATGATGCCGTGCCCCATGCGCACAAAGGCTTCGAGGCGTTTCTCGATGTCCGGCATGATCACCAGATGATTGACGATCGGATTGGGCGACTCGGCCGCGATGATGCCGGGCTCGGTGATGCCGATGTAGCGATTGTTGCGGCGCCGCTGCTTGGCATGCGCAATCGTCGCGCCCTTCATCGGCCCCTTCATCGCACCGGGCCCACAACCGGTGCAGATATCGAGGTCACGCAAACCCAGTTCGTAACCTACACGCTTGGTGTATTCGTATTCCAGTCGGGCAATCGAGTGACCACCCCAGCACACGACCAGATTCGGTTCCATGTGCGGCGTCAGCACACGCGCATTGCGCAGTATCTCGAACACCGCGTTGGTAATGTCGTGCGAGTCATCAAGGTTGTAACGACCACTGGCTTGAATCTCGGTGGCGGTGTAAGCGATATCGCGCACGACTGCGAACAACAGCTCAGCCACGCCAACAATCAATCGACCATCGACAAAAGCCTGAGCTGGGGCATGACTCAGTTCCAGCCGGATACCACGATCCTGCTGCTGCACCTGGATGTCATAGTCGGGATAGCGCTCCAGTGCGGCGCGTGGGTCATCACTGGCACTGCCACTGGTGAGCACCGCCAGCGAACAACGGCGCAACAATTCATGCAAGCCACCTTTCGAAGCATCACGCAGTCGACTGACTTCGCTGCGCGAGAGAACATCAAGACCACCGCGCGGAGACACGCGCGCATTGACGGTTGTTGGATTCATTCACTTTCCTGGATCAATCAAGGGGAACCGAGTGGCCATGTCGCAGCCATGCAGACCCGCACTCGGAAACACGGGCACGATGCCGTGCCTACAGGCTCGATTGCCGATGCCATTGGGCAATCCAACCCACGACGCGAAAAGAAGCAGACCCTTCTCGCGTGGCCCGCGAGCATGGCACAGGTTGGCGGCGGGGTGAAGGCCATAGGCACTCGCACACATCTGCGTCGGCGCTGGCGTAACTTGCCATCAGCGCCAAAGAAGTTGCTGCGCCTGTGCAAAGCGCCGAGCAATTTCGTCATGCAGGACATGCCGACCGTCGCGCACACGGCACTCGCCATCGATCCAAACCTCACGAATGGCCGACGCGCGCTGGCTGGCGAATATCCAGCCCGACAGCAGATCGTCCAGTGCCAAGCCGCAGAGCGCAGGATCTTCACCGTCCAGCCGTAACCAGTCGGTCGCCATCGGCACAGGCGCGCAGCCTGTCGCGGTGGGGCCGGCACGCCACGCATGCGCATACAAAAAGTCCGCCACGCGTGGCTCCGACTGCGAAGCGGCAACCGTCCGCTGCCCTGAATTCAGACGTTGGCCGTACTCCAACCAGCGCAGCTCCTCCACCACCGAAACCGATATATGACTGTCTGAGCCCACGCCAAAACGGCCACCCGCGGCGATGAACTCGGCCAGCGGAAACAGACCGTCGCCAAGATTGGCTTCCGTGCTCGGACACAGCGCTACCACGGCGCCGGACGAGGCAATACCCTGCACTTCTGCTGGGTCTAGGTGCGTCGCATGCACCAGCGTCCAGTGCCCATCCACCGGCGCATGGTCCAGCAGCCAAGTCACCGGGCGCTGACCGCGCAGGGCAAGGCATTCCTCTACTTCACCGATCTGCTCAGCGATATGCATGTGAATCGGCGTACCGGATGGCAGTGCGTCCACGAGGCTGCGTAGGGCCGATTCGGGCACAGCGCGCAGACTGTGCAGAGCACAACCGACCCGCAAACGCGGCATCTGCAATGATCGCAGCCGCTCAAACAGCTCCCACCATTGCTCCAAACTGTTGTGGAACCGCACCTGACGAGGGCTGAGTGGACGTGCATCAAAGCCGCCACACTGGTACAACACCGGCAGCAGAGTCAGACGAATCCCGGTCAACTCGGCGGCTTCGATCAAGGCAAGCGACATGGCCGCCGGATCAGCATAAACGCTGCCATCAGGCTGATGATGCAGATAATGGAATTCGCAGACCGAACCGTAGCCCGCTTGCAACATTTCCGCGTAGAGCTGTGCCGCCACATCGCGCAGCAGTTCTGGAGAGAAGCGTGCGGCGGCGGCATACATGGTCTCGCGCCAGGTCCAGAAACTGTCGTGACTGTTTTGACGACGCTCGGCCCGTCCGGCCATCGCGCGTTGAAACGCATGCGAGTGCAGATTCGGCAGCGTAGGCACGTACAGGCTGCGGTCCGAACTGCTGGCAGCAATTGCCCGCAGGGCCACCGGCAAGCCTTCTGGTGAAAATCGCCGGACCCCTTCGGGCGTCCACAGACTCAACTGAACACTCATGATCTGACCGCTCATGCATCGACCCGGCGCAGGGTAATGCAAACCGAGCAAGGAATGGCGACGTCGCCCTTGAACGTCTGCGCGTTCTCCCCCATCCTCGCCGACTGGATTTTGGTTGATAGAGCCCATGAGCAGCCGCTACAACGCCGCCGATATCGAAGTGCTTTCTGGTCTGGACCCGGTGAAACGCCGACCAGGCATGTACACCGACACAACCCGTCCCAATCATCTGGCGCAGGAGGTGATCGACAATGCGGTTGATGAAGCACTGGCCGGTCATGCGCGCAGCATCGAAGTCACACTGTATGTCGATGGTAGTTGCGAGGTCTCTGACGATGGTCGCGGCATGCCGGTCGACATCCATCCCGACGAAGGCATTCCAGGCGTCGAATTGATCCTCACCCGACTGCATGCGGGCGGCAAGTTCAGTGGCAAGAACTACACGTTTTCCGGTGGCTTGCACGGCGTGGGCGTCAGCGTGGTCAACGCGTTGTCCACCCGCGTGGACGTGTTCATCAAGCGCGACGGCAACGAGTACCACATGCAATTCGCGCATGGCGATCGCACGACGCCTTTGGAAATCGTCGGCAGCGTTGGCAAACGCAATACCGGTACCCGCGTACGTTTCTGGCCAGAGGCGAAATACTTCGATACCGTCAAATTCAACTTGCGTGCCCTGCGCCACAACTTGCGCGCCAAGGCCGTGCTTTGTCCGGGACTCAAGGTCACCCTGCTCGATGAAGCCAGTGGCGAGCGTGACAGTTGGTTCTACGAAGATGGCCTACGCGACTACTTGCGTGGCCAGCTGGCAGATCGTGACTACCTGCCTGCCGAGCTTTTTGTAGGCGCGCTGAAACGCGACACCGAAGCGGTGGAATGGGCCGTCTGCTGGTCTGCCGAGGGCGAACTGGTGCAGGAAAGCTACGTCAACCTGATTCCCACTGCGCAAGGCGGCACTCACGTCAACGGCCTGCGCTCGGGCTTGACCGACGCGCTCCGCGAATTTTGCGATTTCCGCAACCTTCTGCCGCGTGGCGTCAAACTGGCGCCGGAAGACGTTTGGGATCGCGTGTCCTGCGTGCTTAGTCTGAAGCTGACCGATCCGCAATTTTCGGGGCAGACCAAAGAACGCCTGTCATCACGGCAAGCCGCCGCCTTCGTGGAAGGCGCGGCCCATGACGCGTTCTCGCTGTTCCTCAATCAACACACCGAACTCGGCGAGCGCATCGCGCAGATTGCCATTGAACGTGCCGCAGCGCGCCTCAAGACCGAAAAGCAGATCGTTCGAAAGAAGATCACGCAAGGCCCTGCCCTGCCCGGCAAACTGGCCGATTGCAGCAGTCAGGATCTTTCGCGCACCGAGCTGTTCCTGGTCGAAGGCGACTCTGCCGGCGGCTCCGCCAAGCAAGCACGCGACAAGGACTTCCAAGCCATCCTGCCCTTGCGCGGCAAGATCCTGAATACGTGGGAAGTCGAAAGCAGCGCGGTGCTGGGATCGCAAGAAGTACACGACCTCGCCGTGGCCATCGGCTGCGATCCTGGTAGCCGCGACATCAGCGGGTTGCGTTACGGCAAGATCATTGTGCTCGCCGACGCAGACTCGGATGGCCTGCATATCGCCACCCTGTTGTCCGCGCTGTTTCTGCAGCACTTCCCTGCCTTGGTCGAGGCGGGACACATCTTCGTGGCGATGCCGCCACTATTCCGTGTCGATGTCGGTAAGCAGGTGTTCTATGCACTCGACGAGGAAGAAAAGCGCCTTCTGCTGGATCGTATTGCACGCGAAAAGCTGCGCGGTACCATCAACGTCACGCGCTTCAAAGGTCTGGGTGAAATGAACCCCTCGCAGTTGCGTGAGTCAGCAGTGCATCCTGATACACGGCGCCTGGTGCAACTCACCATCGAAGCGCCTGATGACACTCGCGCGCTGATGGACATGCTGCTGTCCAAAAAGCGCGCGGGCGACCGCAAACACTGGTTGGAAACTAAAGGCGATCTGGCCTCTCTCGAACTTTGAATCGGATCATCGTCATGCCAATCACCGAAGTCCAACACCCATTGATCCAACACAAGCTGGGGTTGATGCGCGAGTTACACATCAGCACGCGCGAATTCCGCACGCTCGCGGCCGAAGTCGCCTCGTTGCTGACTTACGAAGCAACCAAGGATCTCGAAACAGAGGACGAGGTGATTCACGGTTGGGCAGGACCCGTCACCGTCAAGCGCATCAAGGGCAAAAAAATCACCATTGTGCCCATCCTCCGCGCAGGCCTCGGCATGCTACCCGGCGTGCTGGAGCTGATTCCTTCGGCGAAAGTCAGCGTGGTTGGCATTCAGCGCGATGAAAACAGCCTGCGCCCCGTAACCTACTACGAGAAACTCACCGGGCACATGGATGAACGCATCGCCCTGATCGTCGACCCAATGCTGGCAACCGGTGGCACTTTGATCGCCACCATTGACATGCTCAAGGACGCAGGCTGTAAACGCATCAAAGGACTGTTTCTGGTTGCAGCTCCGGAGGGATTGGCAAAATTACAGGCCGTGCATCCGGATGTTGAGGTCTACACGGCCGCAATTGACCAGCGCTTGAATGACGTTGGCTACATCCTGCCCGGGCTGGGCGATGCGGGTGACAAGATTTTCGGAACAAAACACACCGATTGACGAACCCGCCGCAATGGCGAACGGTAGCGGCGTGTGACCTGCAAAACAAACAGTGCCGCTCGAAAATGCAAGGCTCCGCCGCAGTTCACGCACGTTCAAATCAATCGTCGGCTTCGCCTCAGTGGGCGACGAAGCCGATGATCCGTTCACCGCCGCTTACGGAATACGATCTTCCGCAATGACAATTGGCGTGGACTCACGCAACGCATTGAGATAGGCACGAACTTCGCTTGCGCCAATGCCTTGGGCCAACTGACTACGCAAGGAGTCACGCTCAGTCTCAGGCACTTGCGAAACATCGGCCTCAGTCACCGACTGAAGCTCAATCACTGCGTACTCGCCCAATCCCAGCATGGCATATCCAAAAGCCGACTTGCCATCCGATCGAGCAATCTTGAACGCATCCGCAAGCACACGAGGGTCGGTATCAAGCCCCTGACGCCCTACCGCCTCCGCCTGCATCAGTTCGCCATTGTTGGCCGCGGCGAGCGTTTCCATTGTTTTCTCCGCGGACCGCAACGCTGCCAAGGCAGAATCACGTTGTTGCGTGGCGGCAGCCTCACGGCGCTCAGCAAGCACTGCAGCGTCCACCCGCGCCCGTACCTCCTCCAAAGTCTGCAGGGACGCCGGTTGATGCTGGGCTACTTTGATGACCACGCGATGGCCAGAATCGATCTCGAGCGCATCACTGGCGTTGCCATCCTTCAGCAAGGCATCCGAAAACGCTGCGGCAATGACTTTGGGATTGGACGCGATCCCAGTACCGCCAGAGCGAGTGAATGCTTCAGTCTGCTGAATACTCAAGCCCAATTCGCTAGCTGCGGTTTCCAAACGTGTCGGGTCTCGGTAGATGGCATCCACCAGCAGTCCCAATTGCTCGGAAAACAACCGCTCACGCTCCTCGTTAAGAGCTTCAGCCTTCAACTCTTCCTTGACCTGCTCAAATGCCTTGGCCACTTCCGGGCGAACTTCCCGCAGTTGAATCACGTGCCAACCCTCTGGCGACTTCACCGGCTCGCTGACACCCGTTCCAGCCATCGAAAACAGGGCATCTTCAAACGCCGGGTCTGTCAAACCGCGCGTTAGCCAGCCAAGGTCGCCGCCAGCCGCTCTAGACCCAGGGTCCTGAGACTCAGCCTTTGCAATTTCGGCAAAATCAGCGCCATCGGCCATTGCCTTGGTACGTATCTGCTGAGCCTGCTCCAAAGCCATCCGTTGCGCTTCCGCATCAGCGTTGGCCTCCAAACGAATCAGGATATGGCTTGCCAATCGCTGTTCCGGCTCCACAAAACGCGCGCTCGCGTCCTCGTAACGCTGGCGAAGCGTCGCTTCATCGACCACCGCATCGACCGCCATATCGGCCGCCCTGAGCTCGATGTAGTCGAGCAGAACGGTTTCTTCAGTCATGTAGTCGGCGCTGTGCGCATCGAAGTAGGATTGCGCGTCAGCCAGCTCGACCGACTCTTGCACCGCGGGCACCGGCAGCTTCAACCAGCGGAAGCTGCGCTTTTGATCGCGCAGTTTCAGGTAGCCGTCCAGATCCGCCTGCGTGGCTATCGCGCTCTTTGCAAACGCTTCGGGTAGCGACTGCACCAATAGATCATCCGCCATCAGGCGATCAAATCCCGCCGGCGTCAGTCCCTGTTGAGCCAATACCAATCGATATTGCTCGGGATCAAACTTTCCCGCCACCTGAAACGCCTCGAAACCAGCAATTTCTTCTTGCAGTTGCGCGGGCAGTATACGAATACCCAACGAGGTCGCGCCTTGACGCAAAAGTTCTGCATCAATCAAATTATCAAGCAGGCGTCTTTTGGACTCCGGTGATTCGACCAATGCCGCATCGAAGCGATCGCCCATTGCATTTCGCATCTGGGTCCGCTGCTGATCCAAGCGCTGTGAAAATTGCGCCTGACTTATTTCAACATCGCCCACTTTGGCGACATAGTCGGCAATCGAACGGGTTCGATAATTTTCAATCCCGACAAATGCAAATGGGACAATTAGGATGCCGACAATAACGACAGCAACCCAACCGGTAATTTTCTCGCGCAGTGTCTGCAACATGTGAGTTAACCGTTCAGTTCCAGAGTAACAACGGAGCGTTCCTGAACTGAATCACGACGGTGATTAACACCACCTCTCATTCAATCAGCAATCGGAACACAAAAGAAAAGGGCGCCGAATGCGGCGCCCTTTTGAACAAATGGCGGAGTGGACGGGACTCGAACCCGCGACCCCCGGCGTGACAGGCCGGTATTCTAACCGACTGAACTACCACTCCGCACTTGAACCGCTCGGCATTATCTTTAGAAAATGCCAGATTGTCTATAGGGACAACCCGAATTGCTTAGCAGGCGGTGGTGGGTGCTGAGGGTTTCGAACCCCCGACCCTCTCCGTGTAAGGGAGACGCTCTACCGCTGAGCTAAGCACCCAACGAAGTTCGTCAGTTTACAGCATCCTTAAGTGCTTTGCCAGCCTTGAAGGCTGGAACTTTCGACGCCTTGATCTTGAGCGTATCGCCCGTGCGAGGATTCCGCCCCGTGCGAGCTGCACGTTTACGCACCTCAAACGTCCCGAACCCCACCAGGGTCACCGAATCGCCCTTTTTCAGCGCCTTCTTGATCACTGCAATGACGGCATCGACCGCATTGCCAGCGTCCGCCTTGGTCAATTCTGCTGCGTCCGCCACAGCCGCCACAAATTCAGCCTTGTTCATGCTGCTATCACTCCCATCGCAACCATTCGGTCGCTCATTGATTTGATGGCCGGACACTCCCCTGCCGCCGCCCGAACGGACCTGTCCCCGACCGACTTTGCCGCTCCACCAGAAAGCCCTGAGCGTCACGGTTTTTATACCAGCGAGCGACTGGTCACGCAACCTGAAATGCAGTGATATCAGGGGTTACAGCGTGACAACCCGACACAAGGTCAATGCGCGCGTCGTGATTTTCCAGCGCGCGTTGCGCGACCGCTCTTTGTTGGACGAACGGGAACTACCGGCGTGGCGTCACGCGAATGCACCGCGGGCTTCGGTGCTCGCACCAACGCAATGTCCAAGACCTGATCAATCCATCGTACTGGGCGAATATCCAGCCCTTCAGTCACATTGGCAGGAATATCGGCCAAGTCCTTCGCATTTTCCTCTGGAATCAACACCGTCTTGATCCCGCCCCTCAAGGCTGCCAACAGTTTTTCCTTGAGGCCCCCAATCGGCAGGACGCGACCACGCAAGGTAATCTCGCCTGTCATCGCAACATCCTTGCGGACCGGCACCCTAGTCAGCGCCGACACCAATGCCGTGCACATCGCTATACCCGCGCTTGGGCCATCTTTTGGTGTTGCACCTTCTGGCGCATGCACGTGAATGTCCAACTTCTGATGGAATTCGGGATCCACTCCGAGGAGCTCGGCACGCGCGCGCACCACACTCTGCGCGGCCTTGATCGACTCCTGCATGACATCGCCCAGCTGACCGGTGTGAATCAAGAGCCCCTTGCCGGGCATGACGGTCGCCTCAATCTGCAGGAGGTCACCTCCAACTTCCGTCCACGCCAGTCCGGTCACCAGTCCGATCTCGTTCTCCTGCTCGACACGCCCAAAGTCGAATCGGCGCACCCCCAAGAAGCGATGCAGATTGTCACCGGTGACCATCAAGCCCTTGAACTTTGGTCGCTTTCCCGCGGGCTTGGCTGCTCCTATCAACTCAGACTCATCCAGAGAAAGGGCTTTTACGACCTTGCGGCAAATTTTTGAGATTTCGCGCTCCAGACCACGCACGCCGGATTCACGCGTGTAGTAGCGCACGATCGACCTGACCGCTTCAGAATCAACACGCAGTTCATCCAACTTCAGTCCGTTGGCTTTAAGTTGCTTGGGCAACAAGTAGCGTTGCGCAATGGCCAGCTTCTCGTCTTCCGTATACCCAGGAATGCGGATGACCTCCATGCGATCAAGCAAGGGGCCAGGAATGTTCAAGGTGTTAGCCGTCGCCACAAACATCACTTCGGAAAGATCGAAATCGACTTCCAAGTAATGATCATTGAAGGCCGAGTTCTGCTCGGGGTCCAAAACTTCGAGCAACGCCGAACTTGGATCTCCCCGGAAGTCCATGCTCATCTTGTCGATTTCATCCAGCACGAACAACGGATTCCGGCTACCGACCTTGGCGAGATTCTGCAGCAACCGGCCGGGCATCGAACCGATGTAGGTCCGTCGATGGCCGCGGATTTCGGCCTCGTCGCGTACGCCGCCCAAGCTCATTCGAACGAACTTTCGATTGGTCGCTTTTGCGATGGATTGTCCCAGCGACGTCTTGCCAACACCTGGCGGTCCAACCAAGCAGAGGATTGGCGCCTTCATGCTGCGGACACGCTGTTGTACTGCGAGATATTCGAGGATTCGCTCTTTGACCTTCTCCAGACCCCAATGGTCTTCATCAAGAACCTGCTGAGCCAGGGGCAAATCTCGACGGACCTTGGTTCGCGCTTTCCAAGGCACATTCACCATCCAATCGACGTAATTCCGCACGACCGTAGCTTCCGCTGACATCGGCGACATGTGCTTCAATTTGTTGAGCTCTGCGCGCGCCTTGGTCTCAACGGCCTTTGGCATTCCGGACTTGGCGATCCTGCTGGCCAGATCCTCCATCTCATTCGGCGCATCCTCAAGCTCTCCGAGCTCCTTCTGGATAGCCTTCATCTGCTCGTTCAGGTAGTACTCGCGCTGGCTCTTCTCCATCTGCGATTTAACCCGACCACGGATGCGCTTCTCGATCTGCTGCACATCGATCTCACCCTCGACAAACCCCAACAGCAGCTCAAGTCGCCTCGCGACATCAGCGGTCTCGAGCAGTTGCTGCTTGTCCGCAATCCGAATTGCCAAGTGCGCGGCAACCGTATCGGCAAAGCGACCAGGCTCATCAATACCCGCCAACGTTGTCAGCAGCTCAGGGGGCAGCTTGCGATTGGTCTTGACGTACTGCTCAAAAAGCTCGTTCAGTGACTTCACAGCCACATCAACTTCCCGCTGGTCCGAGACAGGCGCCGTTTCGATGATCTCAACTTGTGCTTCCAAAGCACCGTCGCTTTCGGAAAGGCCATGAACATGCGCGCGCTCACCTCCCTCCACCAGCACCTTCACGGTGCCATCGGGCAATTTCAGCAACTGCAGAACCTGAGCCAACGTACCAATTTGGTAGAGATCGTCAACGCCGGGATCGTCAATTTCGGCAGCTTTTTGGGCAAGCAGCACAATCTGCTTGTCCGCCTGCATTGCCCGCTCCAGAGCACGCATGGACTTTTCTCGCCCCACAAACAAGGGGATAACCATGTTGGGGTATACGACAACATCCCGAAGTGGCAGCACCGGCAAAACAGGATGGCCTTTGGCAGCTTTCATCGAAACACTCCGAATCGGGTTCGAAAACGTGGCAGGGGACAGCAACCCCCGTCCCACAGCGCAAACATCCATGCGCTGAAAATCTTCACCATGCAAGGATTGTTCAAAATACAGGCGCTAGACGCGAGCCCAAAGGAGATTGGGTCACAAGCGAGCGAAACAAGACGGCTTCGAGAGATTCACGCGATCGATTGGTCGTCGAGCCCATCCAACTTGCCACGCTCGTCATTGCCGTCAGCCACGATGAGCAGGATGAGCCGCCCCGTCATGGAAGCAGGATCACCTTGCCGACGGGCTCGACACGTTGGCAAAGCAACGCCAGGCTAGACGAGCAGCACACACGCGCGAAGTCGCTTCACGCGCGTGGTCACTACTCTGAAGATGCCTTGGATGTCAGCGGTGCGCTGTCATAGACGAGGTAGGGTGCGGATTTATCGTTGATCACAGAGTCGTCTACGACCACTTTGGAGACGCCGTCGATAGAAGGCAGGTCATACATCGTATCCAGCAGCACCTGCTCAAGAATCGTCCGCAAACCGCGCGCACCGGTCTTTCGCGTCAGCGCCTTGCGAGCAACCGCTGACAGCGCGTCTGGACGAAATTCCAAATCGACGCCTTCCAGTTCAAACAGACGCCGAAACTGCTTGGTGATCGCATTTTTTGGTTCAGTAAGGATGCGCACCAGGGCGGCCTCATCCAATTCTTCCAAGGTGGCGACGACCGGAAGGCGTCCGACGAATTCAGGTATCAATCCAAATTTGATCAGATCCTCGGGCTCAACATCGGCCAACAGACGTCCAACATCGGACTTTTGGTCTTTGCTGCGCACACTGGCAGAAAAACCAATCCCCGATGCATCGGCCGAGCGTTGCTGGATGATCTTCTCCAAACCCGAAAAAGCGCCGCCACAGATAAACAAAATGTTCCGCGTATCCACTTGCAGAAACTCTTGCTGCGGATGCTTTCGTCCGCCTTGCGGTGGCACGGAAGCAACCGTGCCTTCAATGAGCTTGAGCAGCGCTTGCTGTACACCCTCGCCAGAAACATCGCGGGTGATGGACGGGTTTTCCGATTTGCGCGAAATCTTGTCGATCTCGTCGATATACACGATGCCTGTCTGCGCCTTTTCTACATCGTAATCACACTTTTGCAGCAACTTCTGAATGATGTTCTCGACATCCTCGCCCACGTAGCCCGCTTCGGTCAGCGTGGTGGCATCCGCGATGGTGAAGGGAACATTGAGCAATCGTGCCAAGGTTTCCGCCAACAAAGTCTTACCTGACCCGGTTGGCCCGACCAGCAAAATATTGCTCTTTGAAAGCTCCACTTCATCGTTTCGACTCCGCGCTTCGACGCGTTTGTAGTGGTTGTACACCGCCACTGCCAGGGTGCGTTTCGCTCGCGCTTGACCGACAACGTATTGATCCAACGCATCCAGAATTTCACGGGGTTTAGGCAAGTGACTACGCGTAGCGCTGCCCTTTTCCTCCAGTTCCTCGCGGATGATGTCGTTGCAAAGCTCAACGCATTCATCGCAGATGAAGACGCTGGGCCCCGCAATCAACTTGCGAACTTCGTGCTGGCTTTTGCCGCAAAACGAGCAGTAGAGAATTTTCCCACTGTCACCTGAGCGACCTTGACGCTCTTCAGTCATGAGGCAGTTCCTGAAATACAACAACCATCATTCGTCGCAGTCAACGCGAGGCGCTGGGAGCAACGACGATTCGAGAATACCACAGGCCATTCGCGACCCGGGTCAACGCGCCCTTCAAGTGCACGGACTCGCCAGACAACAGCCCAGCGATCCGCAAGCAAGATCACCTTAAATACTCGGCGCCTCGTGTCTACGCGGGCTTGACCGAATCCTCTGGTCGACGCTCCAGAACCGCATCGATGAGGCCGTAGTCCCGCGCTTGGGGCGCTGACAAGAAATTATCTCGATCCGTGTCTTTTGCAATTTGCTCCACGGGTTGCCCCGTATGGTGCGCAAGAATCGCGTTCAGGCGATCACGAATGGTCAGAATTTCCCGCGTATGGATTTCGATATCGCTGGCTTGACCCTGATAGCCACCCAAAGGCTGATGAATCATGACGCGGGAGTGCGGCAACGCGAAACGCTTGCCCGCCGCACCGGAAGCCAACAACAAAGCCCCCATGCTGGCTGCTTGACCGATGCACATCGTCGACACGGCCGGTTTGATGTACTGCATGGTGTCGTAGATCGCCATGCCGGCAGTGACAACACCACCCGGACTGTTGATGTAGAGATGGATATCCTTCTCAGGATTTTCCGACTCCAAGAACAACAACTGGGCAACAATGACATTCGCCATGTGATCGTCAATGGGCCCGACCAGAAAGATCACCCGCTCTTTCAAAAGACGACTGTAGATGTCGTAGGCGCGCTCACCGCGACTGGTCTGTTCAACCACCATCGGGACCAGATTGAGATTCGTGATGCTCATGCGATCATCCTCTGTGTGCGAATTTGGAAAAAGCAACGGCCGCCAACGTTGATTCGCGGCGGCCGTTGCTAGGTCGGATCAATCCGTGATTACGCACCCGCCGGGCGCATAACCTCCGCAAAAGCCAGTTCCTGAGTGGTCAAGTCGGCGTGGTCAGCAATCCAATCGATGACCTGATCCTCAATGACACGACTCTGCAGGTTCTGCATCAATTGGGGGTCTCGACGGTAAAGTTCAATGACCTCCTGCGGATCTTCATACGTCGACGCGATCATCGCCATGGTCTCGTTCAGACGATTCTGGTCTAGGCGCAAGCTGTTCTGGCGCGCAAGTTCCCCGAGCAAAATTGCCGCTTTGACGCGGCGCACGGCCACGTCGGCAAATTGCGCAGGATCCACTTGGTTGGCGTTCGAGCGCGAAGCGCCGGCCTGCGACGCCTGCTGAGCAAGCGACTTTGCCTCGGCCTCGACCATGCTCTTGGGGAGATCAAGCTCAGCATGCGAGGCAACCAAGGCCTCAACGACCTGCGCCTTCAATCGCCCCATCAATGCCCCCTTCAGCTCACGCTGAAGGTTGGCCCGAACTTCCGCACGGAAGGTGTCCATCGCGCCATCGGAAACCCCGAAACTCTGAATAAATTCAGCATCAACCACTGGCAGCGCCGCTTCAGAAACGCGCGCAATCTTGATGTTGAGTTTGGCGTGTCGGCCGGCCAAAGCTGCCACGCGATACCCTTCTGGGAAGGTCATGTCGAAAGCGCTTTCGGCGCCGACCGCAAGCCCAACCAGTTTCTGCTCAAGTTCAGCAAAAAGCGCTCCAGAGCCAATAATGGTACCGGCACGTTCCACGCCTTCTGCCGGCACTCGGCCCTCTTCGGTCAGCGCAGAGGACTCAAACATCACCATGTCGCCGACAGTGGCGGCACGTTCCACTTCGTTCCAACTGCGCCGCTGCAAGCGCAGGGTTTCGATCATGTGATCGATGTCCGCATCTTTCACTTCAGCAACCGGGCGAATCACTTTCAGCGCTGACACATCAACTGTGCCAACTTCTGGCATCACCTCGAAGGTCGCCGTGAACGCAATCTCTCCGTCGACATCCACCTTGGTCGCCTCGACCGCAGGCGCCCGAGCGGGACGCAGATTCTCCTGCATCAGGGCGGAGTTCAAAGCGCTGCGAATCACCTCGCCCAAGGCCTCACTACGCACCTGGCTACCGAACCGCTGTTCGATCACGCGCGCAGGCACTTTGCCTGGGCGGAATCCTTTGATCCGCACCTCGCGCCCAAGCTGGCGGAGACGGGTAGAAATCTGATTCTGCAGTCCATCGGCGGGGAGACTGACGGTGAGCTTGCGCTCAAGCTTGCCGATGTTTTCAACCAACACTTGCATGGTGACTCCTAGACAACAACAAGTTCAGCGCACGTCGCTGATGGCGGATCCTGAAACAGGTGCCCTGGCCCACTCACACATCAGCTCAACCGATGTGCCCGTGGTGCGAAAGAAGAGACTCGAACTCTCAAGGGTTGCCCCACTGGAACCTAAATCCAGCGCGTCTACCAATTTCGCCACTTTCGCGTTGCTGCTGGGAACCCGACAAGACGGGAGATGGTGGGCCGTCAAGGACTCGAACCTTGAACCTACGGATTAAGAGTCCGCTGCTCTACCAATTGAGCTAACGGCCCGACCTGATTGAATCGCCTTTCGACGACCGACGCGTATTGTGCCGCATCTTGATGCTGGGGTGGAAGACGGGACTCGAACCCGCGACCCTCGGAATCACAATCCGATGCTCTAACCGACTGAGCTACATCCACCATATGTTCTAGTTGCAATCGCGCGCCTGACAGGAATCGAACCTGTAACCGCCGGCTTAGAAGGCCGGTGCTCTATCCGATTGAGCTACAGGCGCTTGCAATCGGGTACCGCCTGCGCGGGATCTCGAAGCCATCTGGTCGGGGTAGAGGGATTCGAACCCCCGACCTTCTGCTCCCAAAGCAGACGCACTACCAAGCTGTGCTATACCCCGACAGGCCAGAAACCCTCGCCGGTTGACCGTCTAACGGGTCACGCGAACTGTGGAATGTTAAAGATGCAACGACAGTCCGTCAAGAAACGGATCGGCAACTGCACGCACGTCAAGGGGTGCTCCGTCTCAAGTTTATTGCTGTGGCGATCCAACAACGCGTTCAAGCTCTTCACGTGTCACCGGTCCCAAAAACTGCTTTGCGACGGTGCCGTCGGGGGCGATGACATGGGTCGTAGGAAGTCCACGTGGCACGGCAAAATCTTCTGGAGGCGCGTAAACATCGACAATGCTGATTGGGTATTTCACCGCGTAACGCTCGATGAAGACCTTCATGTGCGCAGGACTGATCTCCTCAAAGGCCAGTCCGACCACCATGACATCCTCGCGATCTTCATCAAGCTCGGACAACATGGGAATTTCCTCCCTGCAGGGCGCACACCACGTTGCCCAAAAGTTGACGATCACCCATCGGCCGCGCTGTTGACTGAGATCAAAAGTCCGCCCTTGGACCGTGTCAACGCTAAGCACAGGCAATTCTGTCGGGGAGTCAGCAGCCAGACAGTTCGCACCGTATCCAAGTGCACACCACATCAGCCAAGCAACAGAGCATCCTGCACTCTTCATATCCTGTCCTCACTGGGTTGCGTCACGACCCTGAACAAAGCGCTGACCGGCAGGCCAAGCGCTGGGCGCATATCGCTGGCAAGCCCTTGCAGAACCGTCGCAATCTGTTTTCCAAGCGGATCCTGATGCAACTCCTGTGGTACTGGCTGAAGTGGAACTCGCAGTCCCGTCGACTCGTACACATCTTCCAGCATCAGCGCATCCAAATCTCTACTCAATACCCACGCACCACTCTCAATCCTTTGCAGGATCGTGTGCCGCGCGAGCAGCTCGATAATCCACATCAACTGATCGTCGCTCAAAGTGGGTTCGGAGGATCGCAGATCCAGAGTATGCAAACCCCGACCCAACTGCTGCGCTTGGGAAAAGCGTGCAAGAACACGAAGCAGACCATACAACTCGTATCCCTTTGGCAGACGAGCTGCGGCCGGCTGATAGCGAAACGACGAGAGCGACGCTGCCAGCGAAGCACCCAGCAAAACAACCAGCCAAGACAGGTAAACCCAGAGCAGGAAAATCGGCACGACCGCCAATGCGCCGTATATTTGCTCGTAGGAAGGCACCTCCCGGAGATAGAACGCAAATCCGGTTTTTGCCCACTCGAACAACAATGTCGCCAACACACCACCTGCCAAGGCGTTGATGCCGCCCACTCGTCGATTGGGAATCACCAAATAGGCCAAGGAAAAAGCGGTCAGTTCCAACAACGTTGGCAGCCATTCCCACACGGCTCCTCGCGTGCGTATGTGGTCGGGATCAGGACCCAATCCAACATCGAGCAATGAGGTCGAAACCGCAAGGCTGGCGACCAACAAGATTGGCCCCAGCGTGAGAACACTCCAATACATCAGCACCCGCGCAAGCGTCGGGCGCGCGTTGCCAACTCGCCAGATACGATTGAAGGTGTCTTCGATATTTTTCATCAGCAGCAACGCAATGATCAGCAAGCTGATCACTCCCGCTGCGGTCAGTCGCGACGCACTAAGCGCTGAATCCCGAACCCAAGCCTCCACCGCGCGCGCGGACGCCGGCACAAAGTTCGCAAACAAGAATGCAGTCAACTGCTCGGTCCACGCTTGGAACACGGGGAACGATGACATCACCCCCAAGACTGCGGCGGCTAGCGGCACCAACGCAAATACCGTGGTGTAGGCCAGCGCACTAGCCGTTTCGAAACAGCGATCTTCAACAAATCGATGCCATAGGTAGCTCAAAAAATCACGCAACAGGGCCCTGTCCAGCCAACGACGCGGCAAAAAATCCAACCATGCGGAGGACGTCGTCACTCGCATTCACCCGATGGATCACTGGAACCTCGGACCCGTCGTGCAATTTCGAGGTAACGCGAATGCAATCGCTTGACCGCCTCATCGAGTTCTGCGAGGTCTGATTGATTGATGATCACATCATCTGCCAAGGCGATCCTCTGCGCTCGAGTTGCTTGACCGGCAATCACTTCATCAGCCTCCGACTGGGTGATGCTATCGCGGCGCATGATGCGCTCGCGCTGTAGCTCGACTGGCGCATCGATAACCAATACGCGATCCACCCAATCATATCGATGCGACTCCGCGAGCAGCGGAATCGCCAACATCACATAGGGCCCAGACGCTGCGCGTGCTTGCTGCTGCATGACCATGGCAATGAGTGGATGAAGCAATGCCTCTAGTAACTGCTTCTTGCCCGGATCGGAAAAAATCAATTCGCGCATGCGGCGGCGATCCAACTTGCCGTCCTGCGCCAAAACCGCACCGCCGAACTGTTGCCGAATCGCCTGCAATGCAGGCTGCCCGGGAGCGACCAGTTCCCGTGCGATGACGTCAGCATCAATTACCGCGACACCCAACGCTTCGAAGCGCCGAGTGACTTCCGACTTGCCTGCGCCAATACCACCGGTAACTGCCACGAAAAAAGGATCCGCGCGCATGCACACCTCGCTCAGTACCCGGCCAGTCTGTCACAGGCAATCGCAGCATGCAGCAGAGGCAGCGACAAAATCTCAGCGACGCAGAACGCTCACCGCCTGAACAAGCCAGCCCAGCATCAACAAGCTGCCGCCAAGTGGTGCAAAGCGAGTCGACCAATGCCATAGAGCCGCGCCGAGAAGGCTACCGGCAAACAGCGTTAACCCGGCCAGCAAAATCAGGAGTGACAAGCGATGGATTCGGGTGGGCGAGATTCGAGCCAGGAAAAACAAGGCAATGCCGTGCGGTAAAAGGTAGGCCACCGCGGTTTGTGCCCATTCCTGCGACTGCCCCTGAAGTCCGTGCGAAGCGTATGCACCGAACGCGATGGCACTCGAACAGTAAAGTGCCGCCCATGCGGCAATGACACGGTCAAAAATAGCCACCCACCATCCTCCAGAAGCCTGTCGGGTTTTGGATCACCGCTGCCGATCTCCCCGAAAAATTCGGTTTTCGCTGATCTTCTGGCCCATAGCAGCATGATGGACCCGCGAACACGACAAAAATCTGAACTCGACGGGGCAATTTCTCGCGAGTCGTACTCACAGCCCGACAGGCAACCGTTGGATGCCAACCTGAGCGTTCACTCGCGAGACAACGAGGCGGCGGGTCGACTGAACCGCCCGCCACCTGGCTTCACCTTACGCCTTGGGCTTCAGATAGGCCTCGAGCGATTTGCGCAGCAAGTCAGCCTTGAACAAAGGCAATTGGAAGACACGTCCTTCAAAGCGCGCGTGCAGACGTTGCTGTTCTTTCTCTATTGCGGAACGGCGTTGTGCGGCATCCCCTTCGGGATCCATCAACGCCAACGGCTGCGGTTCATCTGCGGCTTGCGTGACGGCGTCTGCACCACCATTGTCTACCGACGGAGCAGCATCATCGGGTTTGGCAACCTGTCGCGCTTGGTAGGCGTCGACTTCGCGCTTTTGCTCCGCTTGCACCCATGCAGCAAGTTGATCGGCATCAAGACTCGCCTCCCACGCTGACCAAACAAGACCATCCACGTCCCACAATCGGGCACGGACCTGCAAGCCTTCGCGGGTCACGACTGTGACGATTGTCACCGCATCCGCGTCTGCTGCCGGGGAAGCGGAAACAGACGCGACGTCGTCAAAGCGAAGGCCGCTGACAGCGCCCACCGTGCTGTCGACAACGAGGTCACTGGCCAATTCACGATTGCGTGGCATATCACGCAACTGGAACTGCGCAATTCCTGAGGAGGCGACTGGAATCATCTGCAGGGATTTGGCTTTTGGAGCGGCAATGTCGAGCGACGCAATCCGATTGCCTGCCAAGTCCAGAAGATCCCGCTGGAGCCAATTCGACACGGCAGAATCGACTGCCATGTTCTGATCGATCATCCAGCTTTGGTCATCACCCGACTCGCGAACAAAGGTGCCAGTGCCCTGGCTGGCGCTGCGTCCGAATATGAGGCTGACTTCGGGATTCACGCCCTCTAGGACGACCTGCAAACCTCGGGCATTGCTATCACTGATATCTTCGACACCCAGTGCAGCGTGGGACTCCTTCCTACTGGTCTTGGCTTCGATTCGGCGCGCATCCGCAAGTTTCAACAGGAAGCTACGCAACTTATCGACATCCGCTGGATACCCGTCGCGCTGAACCACAACCCACTGGTCGCCTTGACGTCGCAGGTGGACCAACTCGCGACCACTGGCACCCGTAACTTTTAGCCCAGACACGTCATTGAGCTTGGCATGCAGGCCATCGACCAAAGGACCAGGCGCTGGCGCCTCGAGTACAGGCTTGCGGCTGTCCCCTATGTAGACGGCCACGGCAAACAGCACGACGCCAAGCACGCCCGTCCACATCAAACTCTTTGGATGAATCATGCGACACCTCCACGACGACGACGCACTCGCGATGCGACGAAGCCCAGCGCGATGGCCGTCAACAGAATCGGAACCCCTGCGATGTTAAGAAATTTGAGCTTGTTGCCAAGTGCACGAATGTCGCTATCGAGGTCATGGCGAACCTCGCGAAGCTCCTTGCGAATACGCAACTTCTCCGCTTGGAAGCGCTCGATGGCCGCTTGTTGTTCAGGACTCAGCAACATGGCATTGCCGTCCGATTTCTGCGCCTGCAACTCGGTCAGTTGCCGTTCCGTCTCGTCCAATTGCGCTTGGAGTTCCTGCTCTTTGGCACGGAACCGATCATCCGCCTGACGCTTGAGTGCCTCCACAGTCGAGAATGGGCGCGAGGACGAACCACGCGCACGCACCTGGATGAGATCACTGCTCCCCACCAGATTGTCCGCCGCATTGATGATGAAGTCGCCATTGTTTGCGAACGCGTTCACCACGCGCTGACCAAAGAATGACTGCACCTGTACCCACAAACGGTCAGTCAACAGATCGGTATCTGCCACCACAACGATGCTGGCATTGCCATCGCTCTCGGCGCGATGGCCACTACCACTGCGTTGCGGAAAGGCGGTTTTCAGCTTTCCGCTCAGTCGTCCGGCCAGCACGTAGCGATCACCGGTTGCGCTGAAGTCACTGAACAGCTCACGCGGATCCGCCACGAATCGAACGCGCTCAGTCGCTATCGTGGAGGCGCTACCAGACGATTGCGCCAGGGCCTCCAGTTGCAAAGGACTGTCGTCCGCCAAACTGATGAACCCTGCGGTCGAGAGATTGAGAGCCTTGAGCTGCGCCGAGATCACATCCTGCTGATTGAGATCCTCGGACGCCAAGCCAAGGATAGCGAGATGGCGCTGCGGTGCACTGCCCTGCTGAGTCTGAATCTGCAACGCATTTTCCGCATCCAGCACAACCTTAGCCGGGTCGTACTGGATTCCCCACGCCTTGAACAAGACATCCAGATTCGAGGACTTATCCGCAAACATCGCCGACATCGGATCAGCGCCTGCGCCCTGTTGTTCAGCCTCGGCATTGGGGTCAACGAACACCAGTAACCGCCCACCACGCAAGACAAACTGGTCAATCGCATACAGCGTGTCGTCGGTCAACGCCTTCGGATGGATGAGCGCGAGCAACTGCACATCTTCGGCAATCGATGCCGCGTTGCTCTCCAAGGTGCGGACATTGAACAGCTTGCCAATTTCCTCACGGATGACCCAACCTTGAGTCGACTGCCCCGTCGCTGGATCCACACCTGCGGACAGATTCAAACCACTCATCAGGCCTAGGATCGGGCGTTCCGGTTCTGCCAAGCTA
Organism: Lysobacterales bacterium; assembly: GCA_016718605.1. GTDB lineage: Bacteria > Pseudomonadota > Gammaproteobacteria > Xanthomonadales > Xanthomonadaceae > Aquimonas. Next base: position 461,437 of record JADKCY010000003.1, read on the forward strand.
CTGATCAGCTTGGCGATGTCGTACTCAAGGAAGGTTTCTTTATCTGGTTGAAAGAATGGGATCGCGGCCTGACCATCCAGCGAATTGCTGCCCGCTAAACCAAAGAACAGGGTTTCACCAGTTGCGCCCAATGGCACCGCCTGCAGTCCGAATTCCGTTGCGCGATCCTCGTCTTCCGAAAACGACTGCGGATCGACAACCTCCAGACTCAGTTTACCAACCGATACAGCGACCATTTCCTCGAGCATCTCGCGCACGCGATTGGCATAGGTGCGCAGGGCGGGATAGTCCTTTGCGGCGGACTCGGAAAAGTACATCCGCAAGCGGATCGGCTCATCGACCTTTGCGATCAGACTGCGTGTACCTTCCGACAGCGTGTACAGGCGATCCTCGGTGAGATCCAGACGCCACCCTCGAAACAGCAGACTGCTCAACATCAGCAGGGCGAGAAACAAGGCCGCCAGCACGAGCAAAGTCGAGCCGGTCAGCGCACGTCGATTCATCAATGACATGGTCAGGCTCCTTCAGTCGGCTTTCTTGAGATCGATCACCACCGCGCTGGCCATCAGCCAGAACACGATGCTGAGCAGGAAAAACAGGATGTCGCGAATATCCAACACACCCTTTGATATCGCGCTGAAATGCGTCATGAAACTCAATCCGGCCACTGCATCCACCAGCACCTCGGGCAAGAAGGCACGCGCAAAATCCAATACCAACGGAAAGCCCGCGAGCAAGAGCAGGAAACACACCACGACAGTGAGGATGAAGGCCACCACCTGGTTGCGCGTCGCTGCAGACAAGGTGGCCCCGACCGCAAGAAACCCTCCCGCCATCAACAGGCTGCCCAGATAGCTGGCCAGAATGACGCCGTTATCTGGATTGCCCAGATAGTTGACGCTTATCCACACGGGAAAGGTCAACGCCAGGGCGATACCCACGAATAACCAAGCCGCAAGGAATTTCCCCAGCACGGCTTCCCACATGCTGACAGGCAATGTGAGCAGCAATTCGATGGAACCCGACTTGCGCTCCTCGCTCCACAGACGCATCGAAACGGCGGGAACCAAAAACAGATACAACCAAGGATGAAAGGCAAAGAACGGCTGCAGGTCAGCTTCGCCACGCTCGTAAAGACCGCCCATGTAGAACGTCAACGCCCCTGCAAGCGCCAGAAATATCACGATAAAAACATACGCCACGGGCGTTGCGAAATAGCTCGCCAATTCGCGACGAGCGATGGCCTGAACCGGGCTCATGCGCGCATCTCCTGGGTCGTGGTGATCTGTCTGAACACTTCATCCAGTCGCCCGCGCTCCAATTGCATCTCGCTGACGGTGATCTGCTGATCCTGAATGAACCCGTTGATACGCTCCCAAATCAACTGACCGGCTCGCGGGAACGCCGTGATTCGGCCATCTTGCGGATCAATCTCCACGCTGGCCACGCCTTCGATTCGCGCCAGTCCCTCCTTGACACTGACGGTGTTCGCCGTAGTCAGCGAGACAGCACCGTGGTAGCGCGAGCGCGATTCCAGTTCAGCGGGGGGCGCATCCGCCAGGACCTTGCCACGCGCGATGATGACGGCGCGCTGGCAGACCGCATGCACCTCTTCAAGAATGTGTGTGGAAATCAGAATGATCTTGTCGCGCGCCATTGACTGAATTAACGCGCGAACTTCATGTTTCTGGTTTGGGTCCAGGCCATCCGTCGGTTCATCCAGAATAAGTACCGGCGGATCATGCAGGATCGCCTGCGCCAAACCCACACGCCGCTTGAAGCCTTTCGACAGTGTTTCAATGGGTTGTTCCAGCACGCGTTCCAAACCCAGTCGGCCAACGACTTCGTCCATGCGGACCCGAGTCTGAGCCACCCCCATGCCTCGAAGGTCCGCAACAAAGCGCAGAAACGCACGCACCGTCATTTCGCCATAGCTTGGCGCACCTTCTGGTAGATAGCCCAACACGCGCTTGGCCTGAATGGGCTGTTCCTGCACGTCGAACCCGCAGACCCTTGCGGTTCCGGAGGTCGGGCTGAGAAAGCCCGCGATCATCTTCATGGTGGTGGATTTTCCGGCACCATTGGGACCAAGAAATCCCAGCACTTCGCCCGGTTGAACAGCGAAACTGACATCGTCAACGGCGGTGAAGACGCCGTAACGCTTAACCAACTTCTGCACTTCAATCATTGCATTGACCTGACATCTGTTGTTGATCGGAGGCACTCGAAGGCACGCCGGAAATCGACCCGGTGGTGGGTCGCTGCAGCGTGTTCGAGCGCCCAGCGTCTACAGCGTTGGGCGCGAAAAGTTCCGCAAAATACGGGCAGAAAAAAAGCGCGAAGGTCGCCCGTCGCGCTTTCCTTCAAGACCGCTAAGCAATCACTTGATCGGCCAGTACACCTCGAACTCCGTCTGATCGACCGAAACGTTCAATTCGTTGAGGTACTCCTCGAAAGCACGGTCATGCACAGGCTTGCCATGGGTCGCAGCGTATGCGCGGACCATATCGCGGATTAACGGAAGTGACGCAGGGTGACCGGCATAGTGGGCCTTGAGCGCTTTGCCCGCATAGGACACACCCAATTGCACCTTTTCAGGCAACTTCAGCCCTTCCAAGGGCTCAGGAGCAAGCGCAACAGCCACTTCGGTCATGCTAGTCGCATCGCCTTCGGCGGCGCTTGGCTCAGCCGACGCAGCGCCTGGACGCTGTACCGGAATGGCCACATCAAACTCATACTTTTTGTCTGCAAAGTTGGTGGTAATCAAGCGAACCGGACCAGTCGCTTCGAGTCCATTTGCCGACATGGCCGCGCGAACCTGCTTGATACCCGCATCCAAGCCTTCTTCGACGGCCGTAATGTTGCGATCGGCAGTCGTCGTGACAAACAAGACGTTGCGGGCGGGAAGGTCCACTTCTTCGATCACAATCGTGCTGTAGTCATGGTTCGGGATGGTAGACAGCAACCCCGTCAGGTTGCCCAGCCCCAATTTGAGGTCATCACCCACGGTACGGCTGACGTAAAGTCCGGCATAGCGACCAAACAAGTTCCAACCATAGTCAACGTCATATTCCCAGTTGATATCAACGGTCTTTCCGCGTTCATCCAGCGTGAACACACTGGTCTTGTTGGTGCCATAGGCAGCGTTTTCAATCGTGAACTCGATACTGGAATCTTCGATTGAATCGGTGATGGTGAGCGTGCCCGTGCCAATCTTGTCGTTCTCGCTCTGGTAACGCAGCACCGCACCGACACCCCGTCCCTCGCCTTCCAAGGTGTACTTGATCGCTGGATCATGCATACGAAGCGGGTGCCATTCGGCAAAGCGCTGAAATCCATTCAACAGGTCATACACCAACCGAACCGGCCGATTCGTTTCAACACTGTGCCGCACATTGCGGTGGTCGGGCAAAGCCACGCCCACAATCACAAACAGAACAGCCACCAGCAGCAAAGCGATGACGAATTCAATAAAACGGGTCATTCGAAGTCTCCGAAATTGGCACCGCGCCCGAGCCCCACAGATTGCGGGCACCCCTCACAGGACGCGGGGCGGCAAGGATAGCCTGAACCGCGCCTTGCAGCCAGCGCCCGTCGGATCGAATTGCGCCGAAAGCCAACGTCAGACGCACTTCGCCCTCTACTTGGGGCGTTTCACTTCACGGCGACTGCTTCATCCAGACTTCAACACGGTGGTTGCGGGCTTGCCCAAGTGCGCTGATGCGCGGCGCGACCGGCGCAGTACCACCAACACCGCGCACCCTACTGACAGGTATCTGGTAGGCCAAAAGGGCCGCAGCGACTTGGTCGGCGCGCTCGCTACTCAACTGTTCCGCCTGCACTGGCACAACCTCTGCGCCATCGGCAAACCCCACCAGAATCAAACGCTGATCACGTTGTGCGGGTTGTCGCATGAACTCACGCAGGCGCTGGATATCCTGTTGTGACTTATTGTCCAGTGCGGCACTGGCAGGATTGAATCGGAAGTTGAGCGACAAACGTCGCGCACCCGCAACCAATTCGCGGTAGGCGGTTGATGCCCCCGCCCTAAGCTCGGGTTGGTATGCGCGCACGCGCTGGGATACGAAGCCGACCTTTTCGATGATGACCTGAGCAGCATCGGACCGCGCGAAGGCGAGAAAGTCGCTAACCAGCGGCTGTGGCTTGTTGCTCGAGTAAAGATAGAGCCGCCTGGACAACGCATAGTCCTCAACCGCCACCTCTTGTGGCGTTGGCGGCAAGGCATCACCGCCATGGGATACAGGTACTGCGCGAACACCAGAGACGCCCGTTAGGCCAACAAACCCGATTCCACCGCGATCACCTGCGACCGCCGCCGCCAGCTCAGACGTACTTTCAAAACGCACGGCGTCTGAGGACAAGTCTCGACCTTCAAGAACAATTTGCCGGAAGGAATCCCACGTTCCCGAGCGCTCGTCGCGAGCAAACAGGCGAACCGGATAGGGCGGCAAACCCAGCCGACCCCAATTGTCGACGCTCCCTGCGAAAAGATCCCTCACCTCGCCCAAACTCACCTGTTTGAGCGGATTGGCATTGGGGACGATGATCGCCAGACCATCCAGCGCCAGCACTGTCTCTTGATCCGCGGCGTCCAATGCGCCGAGGTGTGCAGCACGATCAATTTCGGCCTGCGTCACCCGTCTGGACGCCATACCGATGTCGGCCGTACCTGCGCTCAGGTCCTGGAATGCGGTCGTCGATCCGTGCGCATGCAATTCAATTTCCACCTTGCCCAGGCCACCGCTGGAAACCAACAGCAACTCCTCGAAGGCCAATTGCTGGCGAATGACTTCATCCTGACCTTTGCTGCGCAGCCAAGCCTCCAGCAGCTCCGGCATAAGTCGCTCGCCCACCGTGTTGGAGCCATGGATTCTCACCCGACTGTCTGCCGCCTGCGCCGCAGCAATTGCAACCACCAATCCCACTCCAACACTGATCAAACGCCGCAGCATGAGTCACCCACGCACTTGCAAGAACAAGCGAGTCAGATTGCCAGCATTTGATGACAGGCAAGTATCAGCGGGCTTGGCGACTGCGGCTTAGCCGAGGCTGCGCTCAACGGGACGGGAGCGATCATTGCACCATTCGCTCCACGAGCCGGCATATACCCGCGCCCCCGGCAAGCCAGCATGGGTCATTGCCAACAGGTTGTGACAGGCTGTGACGCCCGAGCCGCACATCAGAATGGTGTCAGCAGGCGCCTTTCCGGCAAGCAAGCGGTCGTATTCCAGTCGCAACTGCAAGGCTGTCTTGAAGCCCATTCCGCCAGCCAGGTTCTCGGTGAACGGTCGGTTCCGCGCGCCCGGAATGTGTCCTGCGACCGGGTCCAACGGCTCAACTTCACCACGAAATCGCTCGGCGGCGCGGGCATCGACAAGCAATGTGTCACCACTCGCGAGGCGCGCCGCCAATACCGCTGTCGTAATCACCGCCCCCGGCCGATAGCGTGCCTTGTAGATCTTCGCACGAACCCGTGGCGTGCCAGTCGCCATCGGACCACCTTGTCGTATCCAACCCTCCAAGCCACCGTCCAGCACAGCGACACGGGTATGCCCGAGCAAATTCAGCATCCACCACAAACGGGCCGCAATCGATCCATCCAGTCCGTCATACGCGACTACCTGATGCTGTGCCGTTATCCCCATGCGCCCGAGCGCCAAGCAAAATTGATCCACGTCCGGCAACGGATGCCGACCACGCCCAACTTTCGACAGGTCGGAAAGATCATCATCCAAGCTGGCATAGCAGGCACCAGCAATGTGTCCCAAGGGGAAAAGGCGGCGACCCGCTTGTGGGTCACGAAGATCAAATCGGCAATCGACGATTGCCAGTTGCGCGGCGTCCAGATTTGCTTGCAGTTCCGCCGTTGTCACCAGCGTCGTCCAATCCGCCATTCGACCGCCTCCAGCAGTGGTTAATCAGCAACACATTCTGCGCCATGCTCGGCATGTCAGTGATGCACCCAATTCGCTGGCAACAGAGTAGCCCCTTGCACGACGCCTGTGCGCTTCAAAAATCTGAGGCGCCGTGGGTCACGCCCTTCAGCACGGTCCTACTAGCGCCCAGAAGCGGTCATCCGATCCCGCAAATTCAGCAGCATCATCGCGGTTGCACCCCAAATGCGTTGATCTCGGTACTCGAACTGCCAGTAGTGGCGTGACTTTCCCTGAAAATCGGTCTGCACACGATGCGCATTGGACGGCTCAAGAATGAAGTCGAGCGGAACCTCGAAGATCTCAGCCACTTCGTCGGCGCAGGGACGCGAGACATGCGCAGGATCGATGCGCGCCACCACGGGCACTACCCGAAAACCCGTGATGGTGCATATTGGATCGACAAAGCCCAGCGGCTCGACGTGCTGAAACTGCAGGCCAATTTCTTCGTTTGCCTCGCGCAGGGCCGCGCCAACCTCGTCAACGTCTGTAGGGTCGATACGACCGCCGGGCAGTGCCACTTGACCCGCATGCTGACTGAGTCTCTCGGTACGCCGAGTCAGCAGAATGCTGGGCTCGTGCCGCTTGCGCTCAACCAGCCCCAATAGCACAGCCGCGGCCACGAACTCACTGCGTTGCTCGAACAGGTCCGCGTAGTCAGCCTGAGTTGGAGCCGTGATTTGTGGCGCCATAGGCAACGGATACAACGCGCGCTGAACACGCTGCCAGATCATGTTTCGTCTCCTTGACAGCCTCGCGCTGGCAGCAAAACTTCCATACAGTGCCTGCGCTCCGCAGCACTCATCTGGGACCATTCGGCAATTTCGCGCAGGCTCCGCAGGCACCCCTGGCACAGACCAGCATCTGTCAGAGCGCAAATGCCCACACAGGGGCTGAGAATCGCCGTACCGCCTGACATCCTGTAGCTCACCCTTCTCTCGAGGCCTGCGCCGAAGACAACGGCAATCCAAAAACGACGAAGGGCGCAGCGGCGCCCTTCGTCGTTACTCCAACGGTAAGCGCCAGATTACTTGACGCTGACCAACTTGATATCGAACACGACCGCTTGACTGGGACCAATCGGCGAGCGCGGGCTGTCGCCATAGGCCATATCCGGTGGCAGAAAGACTTCCCAGCGCGAACCGGCTTTCATCAGGGGCAGAACTTCCTGCAGGCCTTTGATCGGTGCGGCAGATACCTGCATTGTGACCGCCTGGTTGCCGGTGTACGTACTCGCGAATTCCTGACCGGTCGACAAAGAACCACGGAAATGGATCTCGACCGAACTGTTGGCCGTGGGCTGCGGGCCAGCACCTTGATCGATGACGCGATACTGAATTCCACTGGGCAAGGTCTGAATGCCTTGCTTGCTGCGATTGGCCGCAAGGAACTGATCGCTCTTTGCCTTGTTCTCCGCAGCCACGCGTTCAAACTCCGCTTTGGCCTGCTCCATCAAGCGCTGCTGCATCGCCTCCAAAGCCGCACGCATGTCTGCCTCCGGCACGGCCGGATTTTTCTTGGCATATCCGTCCTGGATGGCACGAATCACCGTATTCAGATCGACATCCAGCTTGCGCTGGGTGATGTCCTGACCGATCTCGTATCCCATGGCATAGCTAAGCTTGCCTTTGTCCGAGGTGGTGTCCTGGGCCATTACAGCGCTAAAACTCAAAGTCGCCATCAAGGCAACCAACAAGCGCAACTTCATGCAACCTCCTGATTAGAACAAAGGGTAGACAGCCACCCAGCCAAGCGCTGGATCATACATTCGCAGCACAAAATCGTCACTTTCCGCCAGATATCACTCGTCGTCTGGCCAAGCAACGGCAGTCGAAGATTGCCTCCGCACGCTGCAGGCACGCGGCAGAGCACGCCACACAGACAAACCATCGCGCGTTTCTGCCACGTCATGCACCCGCACAATGTGCGCACCACGATCGGCAGCCAGCACGGCTGCGACCACCGAAGCCGACAATCGTTCATTCGTTGGCTTTCCGGTGACCTCACCCAGCATCGATTTACGCGACAGACCGACGAGAATGGGGCAGGCCAAAGACTGCAGATCCGCTAACCGCCCAAGCAAATCGAAGTTTTGCTCGGCCGTCTTGCCAAAACCGAATCCGGGATCGACGAGCAGGCGTTTGCGTGGAATTCCAGCCAATTCGCAGGCGAACAACCGATCAGCAAGAAATCGTCGCACCTCACTCAACACGTCGTCATAGTGAGGCGCTACCTGCATCGACTCCGGCTCCCCCTGCATATGCATCAGACAAACGGGCACCTGCAAATCCGCCGCAGCCTGCAATGCCCCCGGCACCCGCAATGCCCTCACGTCATTGATCAAACCTGCACCCGCACGCACTGCGGCGCGCATGACTTCTGGCCGCGAGGTGTCGATCGAAACCGGAACCTCGAAAGTTCTACAAAGCGCCTCAATCACTGGTACAACGCGACTGCACTCTTCTTCGACACTGGGTTGAACCGCTCCAGGACGCGTGGATTCCCCGCCGACGTCAATGACATCCGCACCTGCATCGACCAACGCCTGCGCATGCGACAGGCACGCATCGATTGATGCAAATCGACCACCGTCAGAGAAAGAATCCGGAGTGACATTGAGTATCCCCATGATCCGCACCTGGTCGAGCCTGAGGGCTCGACCATTGCAGTCCAGTTGCGGGATGAGATCCGCTTCAAACACTCGATATCTGACCTATATCTGTGCCGCAGGGCCGCCAACAGCGCCGGGGGCAGAACCCGTGTCATCGTTTTTTGGCAGCTTCGTATCGGTGCGTGCCCAGTCCATCGGTGGCGGTGGAACACGTCCTTCCAGGATCGCATCGATTTGCTTGGCGTCGATGGTTTCATAGGTCAGCAACGCATCTGCCATGGCATGAAGTTTGTCCAAATGCTCGGTCAGGATTGCCTTGGTCCGGGCGTAGGCGCGATCCAGGATGCTGCGCACGACATCATCGATTTTGCGCGCCGTTTCGTCCGATACATTTTTATGTTGGGTGACGGAACGACCGAGAAAGACCTCGTCTTCCTGTTCGCCATACGCGACCGGCCCCATTTCATCCGAAAGGCCCCACTTGGTGACCATATTGCGAGCCATTTTTGTGGCGCGCTCAATGTCATTGGACGCACCGGTGGTGACCTTGTCCGCACCAAAAATCAACTCTTCTGCTACGCGTCCGCCGTACAAGGAACACAGTTGGGATTCAATAGCGACTCGGTTGTAGCTATAACGATCCTGCTCTGGCAGGTACATGGTGATACCCAGCGCTCGGCCACGCGGAATGATGCTCACCTTATAGACAGGGTCGTGATCGGGAACCATTCGACCGACGATCGCATGGCCCGCTTCATGGTAAGCAGTGAGTTTCTTTTCAGACTCACTCATGGCCATCGAGCGCCGCTCGGTACCCATCATGATCTTGTCACGTGCTTTGTCAAAGTGCGCCATACGCACTTCCTTGGCATTTTCGCGCGCTGCAAACAATGCAGCCTCGTTGACCAAATTGGCCAGATCAGCACCGGAAAAGCCGGGCGTGCCGCGTGCGACCACAGAGGGATCCACATCGCCAGACATCGGGACCTTGCGCATGTGAACCTTGAGAATCTGCTCACGCCCACGCAAATCAGGCAAAGGCACCACGACTTGGCGGTCAAACCGCCCCGGACGCAGCAACGCTGGATCCAACACGTCAGGGCGATTGGTCGCAGCGATCACGATGATGCCTTCGCTACCTTCAAAACCATCCATCTCGACCAGCAACTGGTTGAGTGTTTGTTCGCGCTCATCGTGTCCGCCACCCAAACCCGCACCGCGATGACGACCGACAGCGTCAATTTCGTCAATGAAAATGATGCAGGGCGCATGTTTCTTGGCCTGCTCGAACATATCGCGGACTCGCGAGGCACCCACGCCAACGAACATTTCCACGAAATCCGAGCCGGAAATCGCGAAAAACGGCACCTTGGCTTCACCCGCAATGGCTTTGGCCAGCAAGGTCTTACCGGTGCCAGGTGAGCCCACCATCAACACACCACGCGGTATGCGGCCACCCAGTTTCTGGAACTTGCCGGGATCACGAAGAAACTCGACCAACTCGGAGACTTCTTCCTTGGCCTCATCACAGCCCGCGACGTCGGCAAAGGTGATCTTGACCTGATCTTCGCCCTGCAGTTTCGCGCGCGATCGGCCAAAGCTCATTGCGCCACGCCCGCCGGAACCAGCCTGCAACTGCCGCATGAAGAAAATGAAAATACCGATGAAAATCACGTAAGGCAGGATCGTCAACAGCACATCCATCAAACCCGGGCCAGGCGGCAATTCCTGTTTGATTTGAACCTGACTTTCCAGCAGCTCATTGACCAGATACTGATCGCGGGGCGCTTGCGTCGAGAAACGTGTGCCGTCCTTGCGTTCGCCGGAAATACCGATGCCATTGGCTTCGATGTCTACTTTGGCGATCGCACCATCCCGGACCTGAGAGAGAAACTGGTCATAGGACATCGGCTGCCCACCGGCAGCGCGCGGCGAAAAGCCCTGAAACACCGCCATCAATACGACAGCGATGACCACCCACAACAGCAAATTCTTGGCAAGGTCATTCATGATTTGGCCTCGTTGCCACCAGCGCGTTTGCCGGTGGCCAATGCGTAGACTTCCGGGGAACGGTTGCGTGACGCTTTGGGTTTGCGGATCTGCACCTTCGTGAAGCGAAGTCGCAAATCCTGGATAAAAGCGTCAAATCCCTGCCCATGAAACATTTTCAGCAGCAAGTTTCCGCCCGTTTTCAGATGCTGGTCAGCAAATTCCCGCGTCAGCTCGCAAAGATGCATGGCGCGAGGTTGATCTACTGCCGTCATGCCGCTCATATTGGGGGCCATATCGGAAAGCACAAGGTCTACCGCATCGCCGCCCAGAACAGCTTCCAAACGCGACAGTGCTTCGGACTCCCTGAAATCGCCGTGAATAAAGTCGACGCCAGCCAAGGGCGGCATTTCAAGAATATCCAAGGCGACCACTCGGCCACGATCACCCAATTCACGACGAACCAGTTGCGACCACCCTCCGGGTGCTGCACCAAGATCGACCACCACCATGCCTGGCTTGAGTAGTTGATCGCGTTCAATCAACTCTTCCAGCTTGTATACCGCTCGCGAACGCATGCCTTCTGCCTGCGCCCGTTTGACGAACGGGTCGGAAAAGTGCTCACGCAACCAGCGCTGGCTGCTCTTGCTACGCGACATTCCTAGCTCACACGGCGTGCTTCAGTGCCGCATGATACCCTGCCCTACCCTGATTCTTATGCGTTTTATGTTCCGACAATTGAGCAACACCCAACAACGCTACCTGCGCGGTCTGGCGCACTCACTGCGACCAATCATTTTGGTCGGTGGCAAAGGTCTGAGCGACAATTTGATTGCCGAACTTGATGGCGCGCTTGAGCACCACGAGTTGGTCAAAGTGAAAATCCATGCGGAAGATCGCGAATCACGCGACGAAATCGTCGCCGAGCTTGTGCTTCGCAGTCATGCCGAGCTGGTTCAGCGCATTGGACACGTTGCGACGCTGTTCCGACGTAGCCGGAATCAAGCCCAGATCACGCTGCCACGCTAAGAACGGTCACTGGCCATGAGCTTGGTTGAGCAGCGCGCAGAAGGCATCCACGTCGTGCGCTTCGTTAGCGCAGATCGCATTGCTGTCGACGACGTGGAATTTCGTCAGAGCTTCTTGCTGCTTCCCGAGCAGTCGTTCCCAGACCACTGGCCAGACGGCGTTGCGTCACTGACGATAGCCCATCTCGACCGTGTGCTTGAACGCCAACCGGAGCTCATTCTGTTGGGCAGCGGCATGCGCCAGCATTTTCCCGCGCCCGCGATACTTGGCCACGTTTTGAGCAAACGCGTCGGCTTGGAAGTGATGGACAACGGCGCCGCAGCGCGCACCTACAACCTGCTGGCTGCCGAGGGGCGGCGGGTAGCCACGTTGTTCTTGTTTTAGAGGCAGCAGGCCGTGCACGGCCGCCCACTGATTAAGCGATCAGCGGCGTGGCAGATGGGCCAGCGGATCAACCGGCTTGCCTTTGCGCCGAATCTCGAAATGCAACATGTCCCGCGCGGCGCCTGATCGTCCCATTTCAGCAATCGGTTGACCCGCGCGAACGGATTCTCCTTCGGCAACCAATCGCTTGCGATTGTGGCCGTAGGCCGAGAGGAATTCGTCATTGTGTTTGACGATGACCAACTCCCCGTAGCCGATCAGACCGGCGCCCGAATACACCACCACGCCGTCCGCAGCGGCATTGACCACTTGCCCCGCAGCGCCGCCAATGTTGATGCCTTGTCGCGTCGGGTCGCCTGCGACAAATCGGCTGACCACATCACCCGCGGTGGGCCAGCGCCAGCTCAGGGCTGTGCCAACAGCCGGCGTCGTTGAAGTTGATGCTTCGGTCGATCCGTTCTCGGCGCGCGCGGGCGAGACGGCGACCGGTGCCGTTACGGGTTGCGGATCGGGCGAAGATTGCCCCGACACACCAGAATCAGTCGCGACGCGTTGCACGGTCCCTGATGTCCGATTGGGCTTCCCGGTTGGTGCAAGACCTTGCGGATCAGGACGCGGTGCGGGAGGCGTCGGGAAACGCGACGCGACTTGCGGGCCGGTGGCGGGCGACAATTTCAGGACTTGTCCCGGATAAATCACATAGGGCGAAACGATTCCGTTCCAGGCCGCAATATCTTTGAAGTCCTGCTTGTTGCGGAAAGCGATGCCGTAAAGCGTGTCGCCACGCTGCACCGTATAACTGGGCCCGACAGGCCGCGTCGCGTGCGGTCGCTGAGTCGGTCGCTCGATGGGCTTGCGAGTCACCACGGTGGACTGACCGCAGCCGGCGAGGAGCAAAAAAACCATCGCCACTGAGAGAAGCCGAAGCAGGCTCACCCTGCACCTCCGCGCGCCCAGAGCACGGCCACAAGCAGCACTAAGCGCACCCATTGCCAGCCATCCGATACGTTCTGCATATCGATGCAACACTGCCTCGGCACGTGCCCCGCCCAGACGAATGGCAGCCGCAACCAAATAGACCCGTTTGCCGCGACCAATCATGGCACCCGCAACGAAGGGCAGCATGGGCATCCCTACTGCACCCGAAGCGAGCGTGAATATCTTGAACGGGACCGGCGTAAATCCAGCGATCAGCAAGAGCCAGAATCCGTTCTCTGCAGCCTGACGTTTGACGTCTTCGAACTCCACAGCGTAGCCAAGTCTCTCCAGCAGAGGCATCACCAATTCGATCGCGTAGTAGCCAATGGCGTAGGCAACAAACATGCCGACCATCGACCCGAGAAGACTGACGGTAGCGAAATACCAACCGCGCTTTGGCTGTGCGAGACACATCGGCGCGAGCATGACTTCGGGCGGAATGGGAAAAATAATTGCCTCGAAAAAACTCAACAGCGCGAGAAGCGCAGTCGCGTGCCGATGCCGCGCCCACTGCATTGCTCGCGCATATAAAGGTTCAAACAACTTCATCCCAGTGTGCCTCCCAGCAACGGTACGAACATGGCCGGGCCAAGATCCTCCTGCTGCCAACGATCTTCAATCCAGCGCAGACGCATCAGCCGTTGTCCATCGGGACCACCCACCGGCGCGATGAACACGCCTCCGGGACGCAATTGTGCGATCAACTGCGGTTCAACGCGCTCGGTGGCGGCGGTCACAATGATGGCGTCGAAGGGTGCATGTTCGGACCAACCCAGGCGGCCGTCTTCAAATCGCGCCCGCACATTCGAAAATCCGAGCTTGCGAAAGCGCTTGCGCGCTGTCCGCGACAACTCTTCAATGCGCTCGACCGAGTTAACCTGCTTGACCAGCATCGCCAGCACGGCAGCTTGATAGCCTGAGCCGGTCCCCAACTCCAGAACGTTTTGCGGCAGGCCGAATTCGATCAGCGCCTCGGTCATGCGGGCCACCACATAGGGCTGCGAGATGGTTTGCGAGCGGCCGATCGGCAAAGCGGTGTCCTCGTAGGCACGCGAGGCCAAGGCTTCATCAATGAACAAGTGGCGCGGCAGCGTTCGCATCACTTCCAGCACGCGGGCATCGCGGATGCCTTGCTCGCGCAAACGCTCGACCAATCGATCACGCGCACGCTGCGAAGTCATACCCAACCCAGCCGCTTCCAATGGCAGGCGCAACCCGGAACTCATCCCTGCAAGAACCTGTGGTCAAGCGAACCGATCCATCCGGCGACCTTTTCGAGCGCCTGATAGCGCGTCAGATCAACATGAATTGGCGTCACCGACACATAGCCCATGCGCACTGCGTGGAAGTCCGTCCCCGGACCAGCATCCTGCTCCGGGCCTGCCGGTCCAATCCACCAGATCGGACGTCCGCGCGGGTCATGCTGCGCGATGCAAGGCTCGGCGCGGTGGCGATGTCCTAGACGGGTAACCTCGAAGCCAGAAATCGCATCCCAAGGCAGGTCAGGCACATTGACGTTGAGAATTGTGTCCGCAGGCAGCGGATCGGCGACCAGACGTTGCACCAGCAGACAGGCCGCACGTGCGGCCGAATCGAAATGCCGGCCACTGCCATCGCGTGTCACCAACGACATCGCGATGGCGGGCAGACCGAGAAATCGACCTTCCATTGCCGCAGCGACGGTGCCGGAATAAATCACATCGTCACCAAGGTTGGCCGCGTTATTGATGCCGGAGACTACGATGTCCGGCTCATGATCCAACAAGCCGGCCAGTGCCAGATGCACACAGTCGGTTGGCGTGCCTGCCACCCGCCAAACCGCGTCAGTCACTGGCAAAGCTCGAATAGGCTGATCCAGTGTCAGCGAATTGCTGGCACCACTGCGATCCCTGTCTGGTGCGACCACGGTCACTCGCCCCAGTGCCGACAAGGCATCGGCGAGCACTTTGATGCCAGGCGCATCGACCCCATCATCATTGCTGACCAGAATTCGCATCACGCTTCCAAAGACCGTCGGAACAAGCACGCCATGATACCGGCAAGCACGCCGACTTCCGCTTCACCGTTTCAGACGCTAGCCTGAGCGCATGAGCAAACGCCGCCCAACGCCGCCAAGCAAGGAAGATCTCGCCCTGTTTCACGAGGCCATAGGTCCAGTGCGGCGAATGCAGGAGGTCGCGCCGCGCCCAGCAGCACCCACGCCGGCGCCACTGCCGCGCCAGCGCATCGCGGATGAGTTTCAAGCCGCCGTCGACTTCAAAACGCGACCGTTCGAATTTGGCGATATGGACGGCGCCGATGCACTGGCGTTCCTGCGGGATGGCTATCCGCCACGAACACTGCGGCGACTCAAACGTGGCCTGTATGCGGTACAGGACGAAATTGACTTGCACGGAATGAGTGTCGCGATTGCCGAACCGGTGCTGCGGCAGTTCCTTGCGCAAGCTCGACTGGCCGGTCATGGGTGCATCAGGATCGTGCATGGCAAAGGCATGCGCTCCAAAGACAGTGGTGCCGTGCTGAAACAGATGACCGACCATCTGCTGCGCCAGCATGGCGAGGTGCTGGCCTTCGCCTCGGCACCGCTCGCTCAGGGTGGTACCGGCGCCGCGCTGGTGTTGTTGAAACCGCAACGCCGCAGCGAACTGCCTGAACTTGACGGCAAACACACGGACCGCGCGTGGCGCTAACAGCGCTTTTGAGAAAGGCCTTCCTCGCGCCTTCTCAAAATTGCGAGAGCGCCATCCTGGCCGTGTACCCGCAAGGAGCTTCTCAACACGCTGCTAAACTGTCGCGCTTCCGCAAGGCAACAATCAAATGCCCACCACCCACCAACAAGTGACGTTCCGAGGTCGCCTGCCCGCGGGTTTCGCAGCGCTGGTAGTGGGCGTGCTGACCGCGTGCGGACCCTCAGAACACGGTGACCTCCCGAGTCCACCCGCTACCCTTGCCGAGCTAGCACCGCCAACCATGAGTCTGCGCGTCGCAACCTACAACACGTCGTTGAACGACGACGCTCCTGGCGGACTGATCCGGCGCCTGCAGGGTGACGATGTGCATGCAGGTAAGATCGCAGCCGTTCTGCAACATGTGCGACCCGACATCGTCCTGCTCAATGAGTTCGACTATGACGCAGATCATCGTGCGGCCGACCTGTTTCAGCAGCGTTTCCTGAATCGAGGCCAGTACGGCCAATCACCGATCGACTACCCGCATCGCTATCTCGCGCCCGTCAATACCGGCCTGCCCAGCGGGTTGGATATCGATAGCGATGGCCACACCGATGGACCCGGCGACGCGTGGGGATTTGGCCGACATGCGGGCCAATATGGCATGTTGCTGTTATCGCGTTTTCCCTTGGATGCCACTGCGGTGCGGACGTTCCAGAACCTACGCTGGTCCAGTCTGCCAGGTGCCCGTCAGCCACGTCAGCCTGGTGCCAGCAAAGACTGGTACAGCAGCGATATCTGGTCGCAGTTGCGGCTTTCGTCAAAGTCGCATTGGGATGTGCCCATCGAAACCCCGCTAGGGCGTTTGCATGTGCTGGCGTCACATCCCACACCACCCGTTTTCGATGGCCCGGAAAAGCGCAATGCATTACGCAACTTCGACGAGATCCGTCTGTGGGTCGAGTACTTGAACAACACGCAGGACGCTTGGTTGACCGACGACCAAGGCCGTCAAGGGGGCTTGCCTGAGCAAACGTCCTTCGTGCTGCTCGGCGATCAAAATGCCGACCCGGTCGATGGTGGTAGCATCGAACACGCGATCGTGCAGCTGTTGTCACATCCCCGCGTGCTGGACTATCCCGCTCCGCGCAGCACGCAAGGCCGCATCGCCGCAGAGCGTGCCGGTGGCAGCAACCTCACTCAGCAGGGCGATCCCGACGAAGACACTGGGAATTTTGGACCGCGGTCGGGCAATCTGCGCGTCGACTACGTGCTGCCATCGCGTCAATTCCGTGTGGTCAACAGCGGCGTCTTTTGGCCCGCGCCTGAGCAGATCGGCGCGGACTGGGTGACTGTCAGTGACCACCGATTGGTGTGGCTGGATCTGCAAGCGGAGAACGCACCGCAACGGGCGTCCTCGGCGGGTGTGGCGCATGGCGGCGATCCAACCACAGCGCAAACGCAGTACTGACCGCCACGGGCAAAAACCACGCAATCATGCCAAAGCCCTGCGGCGGGCTGACCTGCAAGCCGTCCAAAACTCGGTTGAGGCCAATCGACAGAAACGCCACATGCGTCGCGGCGCCGCAGCCCAACATCGCACCCAAGTGCTCACGCAACCACCAGCGTTGCGGTGGCAAGGGCTGACGCGCCCGCCAGAGCATTTGGCTACCGATGCCAATGCCCACCAGACTGAAGCCCATCATCAATGCTTGACCATGCAGCACGCCATAGGCTGCCACGACGAGCGCGGTCAGCAAATTGAAGACGGCAACGGCGGCATAGCGTCGGTCGCGGAAACCGCGCTGATCCGACTTGCGTCGAACGGCCCGCCAGCCCAGCCAACAAGACGTCGCGGTGATCACCACCAGGTAAAACAGAAATGTCGCGGTCCCCGGCTTGCCACGCGCCAAGAAAAATCCGGCCATGGGCAGTGCCGTTGCCATCACAGCCAACATGGCGATCAGATAGGTCTTGCCACTTCCGCGATGCAGGGGCGAACCTTTGCGCGCGAAGGCTGCCATCCAGAACGTCAGAAGAGCCGTTGCACCCGCCACGCCATGCACCGCAAGTAGACCCGCATAGACATCCATCGCACGCTCCACCACTGTGTGAACTGGGACATAGCCTGAGCGCATCGCAGTAACACCGGCAGGTGAGGCTCGTCACCTGCTAGGGGTGAGAAAAGTCACCTGGGTACGGTCACGCGTGATCAGCGCGGCATACTGCGTCGCATGCACAGTCCCGAAACAACACCTCCCACGCAAAATCGTACCGCCACTGCGCGCACCGCCATGCCCTGCAGCAGCCCGTGGACCGAACCGCTCAATTGGGCAGCCGGAATGACTTGGCTTGCGATCAGCGTGGCCGCCGTCGATTTCGGCCAACTGATGGCCGGCACACCGCGCATTTGGGCGGGCAGCATCGCTTTGCTGCTGATGCTGCTCGGCTTCATGCGGGTCGTCAGCCGACCGATCAGCCAGACGATGCCCGGCCTGGCAGAAGCCCTCGTCGTGCTGCAAGGCATCGCCACCTTGGTGGCCGAACACTGCTTACGCCAAGGCCAGATCCTGGTC
This sequence comes from Lysobacterales bacterium, assembly GCA_016718605.1. Lineage (GTDB taxonomy): Bacteria > Pseudomonadota > Gammaproteobacteria > Xanthomonadales > Xanthomonadaceae > Aquimonas. The sequence continues at coordinate 479,627 of JADKCY010000003.1, forward strand.
TTGTTGATCATCGTTGCTGCGCAGTTGATGCACTTGCCAAATCGATGGCGCGCCATGAGTTGGCTGGGACTATTCAATAGCGTGATGTTCGCGACCTGGCTGCAACGTGACGTGGACGCCGCGCAAGCCCTGCTGTGGCTGCTGCCACTGGTGGGCTTTCAGGCCTTTGCCGCCATGAGTGCGCACTACCAACTGCGCAGTGAAACGGCCCATGAGGCCTTGTCTGCTGCGCATGCAGAATTGCAGGCAACCCAATGCCTGCTTGAGGAAAGCGCTCGCGCGGGAGAGCGCTTGGCATTGTCGCGTGAACTGCATGATGTGGCCGGACACAAACTGACTGCCCTCAAGCTGCATCTGGCGCGTCTGGTGCGCGACCCTGAACTGGCGGATCGCGAAGCGCTTCTGGTCAGTCGTGAATTGGCCGACGAATTGCTCGGTGATATTCGTGGCGTGGTGAGCGAACTGCGTCAGCACGACGGTTTAGATCTGCAGGCGGCGCTGCATGCGCTGGCCCGACCGGTCGCTGGCGTGCAGATCCTGATGGAGGTTGACCCGCAACTGCGCGTCCGCGACGTGGCTCAGGCGGAAGCCATATTGCGAACCACACAGGAAGGCATCACCAACGCTCTACGACATGCCCGTGCCAACCAGATCAGGGTGGTGTGTCGGCAGACACCCGAGGGCATTGAACTCGACGTGCAGGACGATGGCCATGCGACCGCGCCGCCAACCTTCGGTAACGGCTTGCTTGGCATGCGCGAGCGATTGCATGCCGTCGGCGGCGAACTGAGCCTGCAGACGGCAAGCCCCCATGGGCTGCGACTGCAAGCGACGATCAGGGGGCCGATGACATGAGCGATTCCCATCGCACATCGATTCTCATCGCGCTGTGTGACGATCAGGCGCTGGTGCTGCGCGGCCTGTCGGCACTGCTGCGCGACACCGGCTTGATCGATGTCGCCCTCGAATGCAGCGATGCCGAGTCCCTGCTGCGCGCTCTGCCGCTTCGCCCAGTGCAAGTCATCGTGAGCGATATCCGCATGCCGGGCCTGGGGGGGATCGGCTTGGTATCTGCATTGCGCGAAGCGGGCAATGTCACACCCGTCCTGCTATTGACCACCTTCGATGACAGCGATCTGATGCTGGCTGCACTGCGGGTTGGCGCACAGGGGTTCCTGTTGAAAGATGCCTCACCGGAAGAATTGTGCGCAGCCATCCAGCGCCTGGCGAATGGCGAAACCTTGCTGCAACCCGTCAGCCTGGGCCCTGTTCGCGCGCAATTGGCCAGCACGTCCAATGGCAACGGCACGCACCTGACAGAACGCGAGGCCAGCATCCTTCGACTGGTCGCGGGTGGCTACTCCAACAAGGAAATTGCCCGCGCCTTGCAACTCAGCGAAGGCACGATCAAGAACTACATCACCGATATTCTGCTAAAGCTCGACTGTCGTGACCGCACCCACGCGGTGGTCAAGGCAATTGCTCAGCGCCTGCTTTAACCGGAGGCAGTGAAATACGCTGCGGTTGCTCGGCAAGGCTGCCATGCGTCAGTCAAACAACACCTCAGGCAAATTCGTCAAGTCTGCCTGCGGCCTTGCGCGCCGCGTGCAGCACATTCGTCGTGCTCGAATCGGCCTCGCCGACCAGCGATTTATCCTCGCGCGTTGAAGGTGGCTGGAAGACCATTGAACGGGAGTCTCGCTGCTGGCTGCCCACCTGCGCATCACTCAGTTGAAAGCCCTGCGCTGCCAGCAAGTCGCGCAAGCGTGGCAGTTGGGATTCAATGGCCGCACGCACTTCAGCGTGACTGCTGCCGAACTCCGCACGCACCGATTGGCCGTCCAGCTCCAAGGTGATGTCCAGCCTTCCCAGTTCTGCCGGATGCAGCTCCAGCTCCGCACGTTGCAGCTTTTGCTGACCCATCCACTGCATCTGTGTGGCGAGCTTGTCGGCAAAGTCAGCGTGCTGCGGATTGAGCGCGTCGCTCACCGCAGCAAGCGCAGTGCTGGCCGACGCGTTCGTGGCCAGATGGGAAACCGGCGACGGTGACCACGCCTGAGACTCATGGCGCAGCGCCGCCAAGCCCGTTGTCAGCATTTCCTGCTTTGCAGGCTCGGCACGCTCAGCACTCGGCAATCGCGCGACTGCGGCACCGCCGTCAGCGCTATCGGTCGGTCGTGCGGATCGAACCGTGGCTTCCAGTGCGGGCGGCGCCGAGTCCTGCAGAGTGACTTTTTTGGGTGCAGCGCTGGCGGCGCTCGGCATTCCCGGCGCGCCCTCGCTCTCTGCCGCGATGGGCAGCACGGCGCTTTCGGTTTCCGATGTCGGCACCTCGGACAAACGATGGCTTTCCGCCGCCAGGGTGGGCGGTCGCGATGGGCTGACCGACTCGCTGCGCGGCGCGGCCACTGCGGGCGATGGGGCGCATGATGCCGTCGCGAGGCGCAACGTGGCGGCATCCGCGCTCGTTTCGGCCACCGGCAGGTTGACACGGGCAACCGAGGACACTTCCGCAGATTGCGCCACCATCGCCTCACTTGCAGCCGCCGCGACAGCCGACGATGCGGAACTCGGACTCGGGCTCCGTCCTGGCAGCGTCAGCGATAGGGCCTCGTTGAGCGAATCACGCTCGCGCGACACGCCACTGCCGGCTGCGCCAGCGCTCTCCCGCCACTGCAGTGCGGCATCCAACCATGGCAGCGCAAGGCCCAACCCTGCGGCCGACATCATGGGCGCGTCGTGGTTCGGCGCGCACGGCGTTACAGCAAGATCACCATCTGGCGTGGCCGCAAGCAAGGCATCCTCCACATCGACCTCGGTGGTCCGCCGCCGTAATCGCTCATCATCGAGCGCATCATCGCCAGCGCACAGCAGGCTGGCGAATTCCGTCGCCTGCCCCGCCACCTCAGCCAGCCTTTCCTCCCGTTGTTGAGCGACAGCGACCGATTTCGACGGCCCGGCAGCAAAAACGCTCGGCATGCCGCTCATGCCGACTCTCCCGGCCCGCGATGGCCACGCAGCGCGTGGTCATCCAGTTCTTTCTGCAGGCGTTGCGCCTCGACATGGCGTTCGCGCACGGCATAACTGTCGGCAAGCTTGTCCAGCATCGCCACTTCACGACTGGCGAGCAGCAAACGGGCGCGCTCCAACTCGACATTTTCCTTGGCCTTGTCGACTGCCTTCGACTGCGTTCGGACCGCATCGTCGAGACGATCCAGAAACGCGCTTCGGTTCTGCAGCATGGAGGCTGTCACCGTGCTCCCGCTTTGCGCGGGCTGGGCGTATTCGCGGGCGTATTGAGCCAACTCGTCGAGACGCTTCTGCTGTGCGTCCAGCGCACGTCCGCGCTCGGCGAACACTTTGGCGCGCGACTGCTCGCGGCTTTCGGCAATCTGCTGGATCGGCTTCAGACGTTGGGTATCCATGCTTACACCTCGCGTGCCAACAGTTCATCCAGCGCCGCCCGACTGCTGGCGATGTCCGCCGCGTCGTTGACGTCCTGGCCAAGAAAACGCATCAACGCAGGCCAACGCCGCAGCGCTTCGTCCACGCGTGGATCGGAGCCTTTTTGATACGCACCAATGGCGATCAGATCCTTGTGGCTCGAATAGGCCGCCATCAACTGGCGCACCTCGGCAATGCGGGTACGCCACTTCGCGTCGGTGATGTCGGTGACGACGCGACTGACCGAGGCTTCGACATCGATAGCCGGATAGCGCCCGCCTTCGGCCACCGCACGCGACAACACGACGTGACCATCCAGAATGGCACGTGAGGCATCGGAAATCGGTTCGTGCACGTCATCGCCCTCGGTCAGCACGGTGTAGAACGCCGTAATCGAGCCCTGGCCCATCGAGCCATTCCCTGCGCGTTCCACCAGTTGAGGCAGACGTGCGAACACGGAAGGCGGGTAGCCACGCGTGGTGGGTGGCTCCCCGACCGAGAGGCCGATCTCTCGCTGAGCCTGCGCGAAGCGGGTCAAGGAATCCATGAGCAGCAGCACATTCTTGCCTTGGTCACGGAAATACTCGGCGATCGCGGTGGCGCGATACGCGCCATGCAGCCGCGCCAACGGTGGGCGATCCGCCGGCGTGGCGACCACGACGGCCCGGTTGAGGCCCATCTGACCGAGTGTATTTTCGACGAAGTCGCGAACTTCGCGACCACGTTCGCCAATCAGGCCAACTACTACGACGTCGGCCGAGGTGTAGCGCGTCATCATGCCGAGCAAGGTCGACTTGCCCACGCCGGAGCCGGCGAACAGTCCGACACGTTGCCCGCGACCAATGGGAATCAATGCGTTGATGGCGCGAACGCCGACATCCAGCGATTGATGGATGGGCTCGCGCTGCAACGGGTTAATCGGCGTTCCCGTCAGCTTGACTGCCGCATCCAAGCGCAATTCGCCGCGGCCATCCAACGGCACACCTTCCCCATCAATCACCCGCCCCAGCAACGCTTCACCCACCGCAACCAGCCCCTCGCCGGCCATGGGAACCACACGCGCGTTTGGCAACAAGCCCTGTACCTCGGTACTGGGCATCAGAAAGGTGCGATCGCCCGCGAAACCGACGACCTCCGCATCCACCCAGTCACCGGCATGGGTTTCGATTCGCGCATTGGCGCCCAACGGCATCTCGCAACCGACCGCCTCGATGGTGAGACCGACCACCCGCTTGAGGACGCCTTCGCGCAAAAATTCGCGCGCATACAGAGGTTCCGGCAGCCGCCCGTTCAAGCGCGTCGCCAAGCGGCGATTGCGTGCCTGCAAGCCAACGGGCACCGCGGCGTTCATGGCAATTGATCCTCAACGGCAGCGTTGTCGCTGGCAACGTCTTGCGCTGCGGGCGCTTTACGCAAGCGGTGCAGAATCTGTTCCAAACGCGTGCTGATGCGAGCGTCCAGTCGGACATCTTCGGCATGCACTCGCAAGTCGCCTCTGGCAAGACTGGCGTCCACCGCCAGACGGGCGTGGTGCAGATCACTCAACAGCGGCTTGAGCAGGTTCAGATCATCCGGATGCAGGCGCACCTCGAGTCGTCGGCGGCTTTCGCCCAAACTGTCGACAGCCTCGTGCACCAGCGCCGCCAAGCGCTCCGGTTGCTCGATATAGGCCTCTCGCAATAACACGCCAGCGATCCGCGTCGCCAGTGCTGCCAACGCTTGCTCGACCTCGTCTTCCAGCTGCGCCATCGGCCGCCACATGGCATCCAGCAAGCCTTCAAGACGTGCCACCACCACGCGTGACTCCGCCTGCGCCTGAACTTGCCCTTCGCGATAGCCATCGGCGTGGCCCTCCGCATGTGCCGCACGCTGAATGGCTTCGATTTCTTCCAGTGTTGGTGGCTGTGGCAAAGGCTCGGAACCACTTTGACCTTGACCGTTTGGGGCATCCAACGAGGGCACTTCCCAGCGCACCGCACCCGGCAGGTCAGACAACACAGAGCGCGGCATGCCAGCGGTCGTCATCAGACGAACTCCTCACCTTTGCCACCAATCTGGATCTCACCCGCCTCGACCATGCGACGCACGATTGAGAGAATTTCTTTCTGTGCGCCTTCGACGTCGGACAGCTTGGCCGGCCCACGCACTTCCATGTCTTCCTGCAGCATGGCAGCCGCACGCTGCGACATGTTCTTGAGGATCTTGTCTTTGACTTTGGTATCCGCCCCGCGAAGTGCGAGGCCCAACTTGTCGCCGGGCACTTCGCGCAACACGGTTTGGACCGCTTTGTCGTCGAGATCGGCCACATTGTCGAACACGAACATCAACTCCTGGATCGAGGCCGCCAACTCCGGGTCCACTTGCGCAATGGCACTACTGATCGCCTGTTCGGTCGTGGCATCGAGGAAGTTGATGATGTTCGCCGCCACTTTGACGCCGCCCACTTGCGAGGAATTCATGTTCTGGTTGCCCGAGAACTGCTTCTCGAGAATGTCGTTCAACTCGTTCAGCGCATTCGGCGGGATGCCATCCAGGGTGGCAATGCGCATCAACGCATCGGCGCGCAAACGCGCCGGCAGCAGTTTGATGACGTCTGCCGCCTGATCGCTGTCGAGATAAGCCAACACGATGGCGATGATCTGTGGGTGCTCGTTGCGAATCAGGTCGGCGATCGCACGGGGATCCATCCACTTCAGGGTTTCCAGCCCTTTGCTGTTGCGTCCAAGCAGAATGCGGTCGATCAGTCCACCCGCCTTGTCCTCACCAAGCGCCTGCACCAGTACCTTGCGCACGTAATCATCGGCGCCCATGCCAAACGAGGTCTGTGTGCCCAGTTCGGCATGGAAAGCATCCACGACCTCGCCCACCTGATCGCGCGTGACATTGCTGATCGTGGCCATGGCCAAGCCCAGCTTCTGGACTTCTTTGGCGTTGAGCTGGCGCAATATCTCGGCCGCCTCGCCTTCTCCCAGCGACATCAGCAGGACGGCGGCACGCTGGGTGCCGGTCAGCGGTTCTTGTGCAGTCTCAGCCATCGGTCGCCACCCAGTTCTTGATTACTTGCGCAACCACCTTGGGGTCCTGTGACACCGCAGCACGCGCAACTTTGAGTTTTTCATCCAGCGAGTTGGGATCCGTCTTGCCCGCGCCACCGTCGCCCTCGCCCTCCGACTCATCGGCCAGCAAGGCGTGCGATCGACGACCTGCCAACAAGCGTTGTTCCCGCTCGTCATCGTGATCTTCGGCATCGTCCGCAGCGATCGCGCGCGGCGAAGGTTGGGTAATGGCGCGCAATGCCGGGCGCAGAACGGCAAAGATCAACAGCAGGACGATGCCCGCGCCAAGCACCATGCGACCGATGTCGAGTACCCAAGGCTGCTGCCAGAGCGGAGTTTCCTCTTCGACAAAATCCACGGCTTCTCGCACGAACGGCGAGTTCATCACGGTGACCGCATCGCCGCGTTCGGCGCTGAAGCCAATCGCCTGCTTGACCAGTTCCTCGACTTGCGCCAATTGCTCGGGCGTCAAGGGCTGCGCTGCTGCCGCTGTCACGGTGGCGGGGCTGGCAGCGGGATCGGCATCCGCATCGGCGGCAGGATCTGCCGCAGGATCTGCCGCGGGATCGGTGGCCGCTATCGCCGTGGATGCAGTCGCCGAAAGAATGTGATCGATCAGCACCGCTGCCGTAACACGCGTGACCCGTCCGGTGTTGTTGCGGCTATGGCTCAGCGTGCGATCCAGTTCGAAATTGCGTGTGCTGCTGCGCGATGCTGTCTGCGGACCGTTGGCCGCTGCATCCGCGGCACCCGGCGGCGTGTTGGCCACCGCACCCGGCACGCCTTCGGCTTGCGCGGTCGCTGTCGTTGACTCGGCGACTTGTTCGCTGCGCAGTTTTTCGGGGTCGGGATTGAACGACTCACGCGCTTCTTCGATCACCGAAAAATCCATATCGACACTGACCTGCGCGCTGACCCTGCCCGGCCCGGCCATCGGCTCCAGCAGGGATTGAATGCGCTCGATAAGGTTCTGCTCGATGCGCCGCCGCTGCTCAAACTGCAGTGCACTCATCACGTTCGGATCATCCGGGTCGTTCTGGCTGAGCAATCGCCCAGCCTGATCGATCACCGTCACCCGCTCTGGCGACAGATCCGGAATACTGGAAGCCACCAGATGCACGATCGCATCGACCTGGGCCCGCTCCATCGCGCGACCGGCATACAACTGCAGCATCACGGACGCACTCGCGGGCTGACGTTGCCGCGTGAACGCGCTCGGCTTGGGCAGCGCAAGATGCACGCGCGCCTCACGCACCGGACGCAACTCGCGGATGGTGCGGGCGATTTCGGTTTCCAACGCGTGCTGATAGCGCGCCGTTTCGACGAACTGGCTGGTACCGAAGCCAGGATTTTCACTCATCGACTCGACGCCCGCGCGGCTACCTTGCGGAAGCCCCAGCGTGGCGAGTTTCATGCGTGCCTCGCGTACTTTCGCCTCGGGCACGCGAATCTCACCCGTGACCAGATCCACCTCGTGCTCGATCTGCGCCGCACGCAGGGCCTCAACGACCTCGGCGGCATCACGGTCACCGAGCCCGGAGAACAAAGGTACTTTGCTCGGCGACAGGGACCAGAAAAACAAGGCGATACCTGCCGCAATGGTGGCTGCGAGGGTCAACAAGGCACCGGTCTGGCGGATGGCCGGAATGTCCTTGAGATTGGCAAGACGCAGATCAGTAGCCATGGCTCAGTCTCACAAGGGCATGTTCATCACGTCCTGATAGGCCTGGACGAGACGGTTGCGGACCTCGACCGTGGCGCGAAAGCTCACGGACGCCTCTTGTTGCGCCAGCATCACACGAACCAGATCGATGTTTGGATCGCCCATCTCAAAAGCGCGCGCCAGACCGGCAGATTCCTGTTGCTGTGTGTTGACCTGATCCAAGGCCTTCTTGAACGTCGCGCCGAAGCTGCCCTCGGCCACCACCGGGGTAGACTCGGTCGTACTCGGACGCAGCGCCGTACTTTGCCCTTGCAGGCTGCGGATCTGCGAAAGAATCGAGGTAATGGTGGCGTCGCTCATGGGGCGAAGGCTCTGCGGGAAACGTGTCTACCGAGTTCCTAGCAAGAGCCATGCCCACTGTGTCAGGGTTCTGACGTCAAATTTATGTCGCCATCACGTCCCAAACCGTACTTGCGCAGCTTCTCCACCAAGGTCGTGCGGCGCAATCCAAGAAGCTGTGCGGCATGCGCGACCACGCCCTCGGCACGATCCAGCGCCGCCTTGATCAAATTGATTTCGATGCGGGCAATATGATCCTTCAAATCGATGCCCTCGGCAGGCAAGCTGTCGACAACGGCGACGGGTTCAATCTCGGCCAGATCGAGCTCGGTTTCCTCGGGCAGTTCAATGCCGTCGCGGTACCGTGCGGGCAAGTCACGGGCGCGAACCAGTCCGGCCGGATGCAGCACCGCCAAACGCTCGATCAAGTTCGACAACTCACGCACATTGCCAGGCCATTGATAGGCCTGCAGGACGGCCAGTGCCTCGGGCGACAAACGCACACTGCCACGGCCGGACTTCTCCAATTGCTTGGTCAGTGCAGCAACCAACTCCGGCAGGTCTTCGCGACGATCCCGCAACGACGGCATTTCGATCGGAAACACATTCAGACGATAGAACAGATCTTCGCGAAAGCTGCCCTTGGCGATGGCTTCTTCCAGATTGCGATGCGTGGCGGCAATCACGCGAACATTGCAGCGAATGGTCTCGCTGCCGCCCACACGTTCAAAGCTGCGCTCCTGCAATACGCGCAGCAATTTGACCTGCATCGGCATGCTCATGTCGCCGATCTCGTCCAGAAACAAGGTGCCGCCCTCGGCCAACTCAAAGCGACCTTTGCGGGAAGTCAGTGCGCCAGTAAACGAACCTTTTTCGTGCCCAAACAGCTCGGACTCCAGCAATTCCGAGGGAATCGCACCGCAGTTGATCGCCACAAACGGCCCACTGCGACGCGCCGAGCGTTCGTAGATGGCGCGCGCCGCCACTTCTTTGCCGGTACCCGACTCACCCAGAATCAGGACCGTGGTATCGAAACTGGCGACTTGGTCGATCATGCGCCGCAATTTCTGCACTGCACCGCTGGAGCCAGTCGGCCCGCCCTTCGGCAGCCCGACATCCGCCACTTCTTCCATTTTCTTGATGCTGGCGCGACGCAGAAACTCCACCAGTTGCGGCTGCTTGATCGGATAGTCGAGCGGCCAGAAGTTGGCTTCGTTCAATGCGTAGTCGGCGGCCCCGTCCAGATGATGCTCTGGAAGTGCCAACACCGGAGGATGCAGCGGATCACGTTTCAGCCAATCGAGAAACGCTTTCCACGTGCGTTTGTCGGTCACTTCACCCAGAACCACCGCCAACCAATCCTGTGGATCGTGCCGATTGAGGTGAAGTTCATCGGCATCGGTGACCACGCGCGGGGTCAGGTCCATGAAGTCCAGAATCGTGCCGATCCGCTCGCCGCGCGAGCGATCCGCATCGATCACCAGAATGCGCGATTCAGACATGACCTCTCTCCCCCGCGAGGCGCGCCAGAATCGGCATCACCTCCTGCACGTAATTCAGCTTGCTGATGAACGCATCGGCGCCCGCGCGCGCGGCGTGCTCGCGATGCTCGACATCGTCGAAGTGACTGGCGATCACGATGTAGGGCGGCGCGGTCTGCGCCTTGATCAGGCGCGTGGCCTGCAGTCCGCCCATTTCCGGCATTGCCAGGTCCATCAGCACCACGGCCGGTTTCAACTCTTCGGTCCGTGAAATGGCCTCTAGGCCATTCATGGCGCGGCCAACAATTTCCAACCATCCCACATTGCGGAAATGGCGCATCGCTGCATTCAGAAAACCATCGTGATCATCCACCAGCAATACAGTCAGTCGGTTCATTGGGCTTGCCTCAGGGGCGCATGCGCGCGCAGCGAAGTGTGGGAAGTCAGGCCGGGCTCACGCCGTTCCTTGGCCGAAGCGATGTGCAGCATTTCTCGATACTTGGCGACCGTGCGGCGAGCGATATGAATACCTTGGCGCGCCAACAGACTGACGATGGTGTCATCGGCCAGTGGTGAGGAGCGGTTTTCGCCCTCGATCAAACGTTTCACCATGGCCCGCACCGCCACGCCTGCCACCGAAGCACCTTCCAGACGCACCGCGAAAAAATACTTCAACTCGAAGGTGCCGCGTGGCGTCTGCACATATTTGCCGGTCGTGATGCGCGAGATGCTGGACTCATGCATGCCAATCGCGTCGGCCACTTCGCGCAAGGTCAGCGGGCGCATGCCCTCCTCGCCACGGTCGAAGAAGGCCAGTTGTCGTTCGACAATGGCTTGCGTGGTCTTAAGCAAGGTGTCGTAGCGCATGGACAGGCCGCGGGTCAGCCAACGCGCGTCCTGCAACAGCTCGCGCATGCGCTTCATGCCCGACTCATCCGCCGCGCTGTCCAGCACGGACTCCACGAACGGACTGATTCTGACTTTTGGCGCCGTCAGCGGATTCAGGCTGACGACCCAGGCACCATGGCGACCTTTACGCACAATCACATCCGGAATCACGTACTGCTGCGGTTCGGATTCATGCTGACCGCCAGGCTTGGGGTCAAGACTCATGATCAGGCGCTCGGCACAAATCACCTCATCGGCTTCAACGCCGAGGGCGGCTGCCAATGCGTTGTGATCGTGACTGCCCAGCACATGCAGGTGGTCCCGCAAAATCTGTTTGGCGGTTCCAAAACCTGCTTCATCATGGTCGCGCAGATCAAGTTGCACCAGCAGACATTCGCGCAAATCCGCTGCTCCGTAGCCTGCAGGCTCCAAGCGCAGCATTTGCTCGCGCAAGGCACGCACACGCTCGCCAACGTGACCAAAACGCTGGATTGCGGCCTGTTCCAAGAGCTCGAGCGACATCTCCAGGTACCCTGCATCATCGACCTGATCCACCAGCCATTCCGCCAGCGCGAGATCCTCGCTACGCTTCAGCTCCAAACGGAACTGCTCCAACACGAACTGCCTGACACCGCCAGTCTCGCGGGCCATGCAGCGCGCCACCGGATCATCCTCGCCGCTTCCGGCCCCCATGCGGGAAAGACCGGGATCCACATAATCCTGCATACGGGTCTCAACCGCGAAGTCGTAGGATTCTTCCAGCTCCACAGGTGCCACATCCTGCTCAACATCGGTATCGCTGTGATCGTCTGCATCCGCCTCGAGCAGGGGGTTATCTTCCAGCGCGCGCGCCACTTCCCGTTCCAAGTCGATCGCGTTGAGATGGAGCAGGCGAATCGACTGCAACAGTTGTGGCGTCAAGCTCAACTGTTGGCCCATGGATTGCCGCAATGCGTGTTTCATACGTCCTCCCCACTGACCCAATACCTACCGACAGTGTTTTGTCGGTGATGCGGCGAAGTGCCGTCGAATTGACGGACGCTTGGGAGGATTCTGGATTTTTGACGCCAAGCATTGAATCGGGACGCACCCCACGTCTGTGGGGAAAACCCGTACATCGCGTGATGCAATCGGCGCTGCGGGCCGATTTCGGCGCAAGCAAAGCAACGGCTCAGACGAATTTCCGACGCCATTGCACGCAACCACACGATGAGAATTTTGACGCGTCGGTTCCCCGCCGCCTTGCGCAACGGGTCAACGACACCCCGAGAGGCAGGGGAAACTCGATCAGTTGTTCAAGCCACGCTGTACGGCGAATCGCAACAAGTCATTCGCACGCCGAATACCGAGCGCTTCCATCATGCGTGCGCGATGCGTTTCCACGGTCTTGACACTGATCCCCAAGTCCGACGCGATTTCCTTGGTGCCGCGCCCCTTGGCCATCAGACGCAGAATCTCGCTCTGACGCGGCGATAGTGCATCCAGATCGCTGCGCGCACTACCTGTACCGGTCAAGCCCATCATCCGTGAGGACAAGCGTGGACTGAGAAAGGTCTCACCGCTGCTGACCGCGCGTAGCGCCAATTCCAACTCGGCGGGAGCCGAATCCTTGACAACGAATCCACGCGCGCCGCGCTCCAGAGCAGAGCGCACATAGGCCAGATCCGCATGCATCGACATCATGATGACTGCCGTTGCGGGCGCTAGCACGCGGAGTTCGGGCAACACATCCAAACCACTGCGCCCTGGCATGGCGATATCCAGAAAGGCCACGTCGGGCTGCAGGCGTTGCGCAAGCAAGAGCGCCTCGCTGGCATCCTGCGCCTCATCTACCGCTTCGACACCCGCGATGCCTTCCAGAAGGCGGCGAACGCCGGCACGCACCAAGGTGTGGTCATCGGCAAGCAAGACGCGCATCACACTCCTAACCTGAGCTGAATGCGTTCAAGGTACTCGATCAAACCGCGCTTGGGGAGTCCACGCCCGAAAAGCGACCGCAGGACCTGGACCAGCCCCTGCGAGCGCACCCGACCTGGCCGTGCCATGCCGGCAAAACCCCGCCCAAGCGCAATGGGTCACAACTCGCGTCGCGTTTGCGCGATATGCCGACGGTGCTGGCGGAACAACAGCTTGTCCAACGCACGCTGCAGGCCAGGCTGATCCAATTGAAACGCCAGCCAGAGGCGTTCACCACCCACGTCACTTGCCTGTGCCAGCTGTCGCACTGGCAACTCCAAGGGACTTGGTAACCACGAGCGCAAATACAGATGCAGAACACCCGAGCGGTCGATCGGCGAACTCTGCGGTGAGACAAAGGACACGCCGAGATGCGACCAGCGCAGATCAACCGTCAATGCCGAAGATCGGGTCGATACCAACACGGAAGACAGCAGGTCCAATGCCAGGTCCAGTTTCGCCTCGATGCGCCGCAAGCTGGGGTCGGTGTGCTCCTCGTCATGCTCGGGCGCACCGCTCTCGATCTGACCAAGTAACCGCAGCAACCACTCGGCACGCGCCTGCACGTCGCCGGATGAAGCCGCACTGACCGCCACCAGTCGGACAGGCAGGGATTCGATGGAAACCAAGGTATCGCCGAACAAATACTGCTCAGCTTCATCAGGTTGCAGCGTGTGTGGGTCAGGCCCGGGCATCGTCTAGGTAGCTGCGCGTCGCCGCATGATCGCGGCGCAAGGTACCGAGTTGCTGCTGCAAGGCGTGGCGCGCTTCCGACAGTTGCTGGAGCAGAATTTGCTGCCGCAACAGCAAGCGCTGGGTCAATGCGGCGTCTGGCGGTATCGCACTCAGAAATGCCGCCCGCACCGCACGATCATGAATCCGCAAAGCGGACTCGGCCGCATCCAACTGCCCGTCATTGAGCAATTCGGCGATCTGTTCAAAGCGGTCCAGGATGGCTTGCATGCTGCTCAGCCCGCGCCTGGAATGGCCAACCAAGCCGCCTCGATCTCGCCCAGCAAACGATCGGACTCCTGCATCTTGGCGATATCGTTATGGGCATGTGCCTCAACCAATCGGCGTCCGACATAGTCATAGATTGACTCCAGACTGTCCGCAATCTCTCCGCCGGCCTGATGATCGAGCGAACTCCGCAAGCTGTCGACAATATTGAATGCGGCGCTGATGTACTGCCCTTTGCGCGCGAGATCCCCTTGCTCGAGCAGGGCCACAGCGGTCTGGATGCGTTCGCGCGCACCGCGCAGCAACAGTCCGACCAGACGATGCGGGCTGGCGCCTTCAATGGCACCTTCCAGTCGCGTGTCCTTGTATTCCTTGACGTAGGCGTGTGCGCTGTACATGGTTCACTCCAAAGCCTGACCGACTATTCGCCCGAGTAGGCGCCCGGCAGATTGGCGAGTTGAGAGGTTAGAAAGCTGCTGGTCGATTGAAGCTGGGAAATCAACGTGTCGAGTGCGGTGAACTGCTTCAGATAGCGAGATTCGATGGCACTCATGCGCAGATTTAGCGCTTCACGTTGATCGCTGACACTGGCCAAGCGGTCATTCAATGCCGAGGTTCGGCCGCTCAGTGAACCCGCGGAACCGATAAAGCCATCCGCCAGCGCCACCAACTTGCCCGCAAAGCCATTCGTACCAGAAAACGCGCGCTCGACCGCTGCCGGATCATCGGCAAGTTTGCCGCGCAATACCGAGGCATCCAGCTTGAGTGTGCCGTCTGCCTGAAAGGTGATTCCCAGATCGTTGAGCATGTCGAATTCAACGCCTGCACCGGAAACCACGCCCGTCAGGGTGCTGCGCAACTGGGTTTGCACCGAGCGCGCCATCGCATCGCCGGTCAATACCGAGGCGGTGTTCGTGTCCGCGTCGTACTTGGTGGCGCTTTTGATTGTGCTGAACACCAAGTTGACCGCAGTTACCAAGCCCTGCACTTGGTTGACCGCTGCATTGTCATCGCGTGCCACCGTCAGCGTGGTCAGTGTGCCCAACTCAGCCTTGCCAAGGTTGATGGTCACGCCGTCAATCACATCGGTGATGCTGTTGCTGTCACGGGTAACGGCAAAGCCATCGACCTCGATTTCCGCGTCGGCGGCAGGTGTCGTGGTCGTCAGTCCAGCCGCAAAAGCCGTCAATGCCGGCGTACTGCCGGTGACAGCGACCGCGTTGGCGGCGCCGGTTTCTCGCCCGCTCAGCACCAACCGAACACCATCATCGGCGCTCACCAATGTCGCGGTGACACCCGTGTTGTCGGAGGCATTGTTGATGGCATCACGGATGCCTTCCAGCGTACCCGTGGTGGTCGTCAGATTGACGGTAAAGCTGTCGGCGCCCACGCTCAGCGTGAGGTCACCATCACCAATCAGCGTTTCCGCATCAACTTGCGGCAACGACGCCAGCTTGCTGGCGGTCGCCAATGCCTTGACTTCGACGGCATAGGATCCCGATTGCGCCGAGGCTGAGGCCGTTGCGGTAAAGAAACCCGTCGCGGACAGCGACGTGGTGCGTGCGCCGAAGGAACCACTGCTTCCGACAAATCCTTGTGCAGCACTGCGCAAGGATGCCAATACGCCGCTGATGGTCCCGAGCGAGCTGAGTTGTGCGCTCGCCAGTGACTGGATCCGATTCAGTCGATTTTCCGCAGGTGCGCGCTCGGCGGCCACCAGCTGACTGACCAGGCTGGAGACATCCAGACCCGAGCCCAATCCTGCACTTGTGATGGTCGCCATGACTGCTACTCCTGAAACCGTCGACTACACGAAATCCTCAGCGACACACTCATGCACTTTCGCTGATCATGCCCTGACCGGCGTCACGAATCCGCTTGGCAATGCGCAGTGCCACTTCGGTGGGAATCTGGTAGATGACATCTCCGGACTCCCGATCGACAACGCTGACCACGACGCGTTGCGCATCATCATCAACGCGGAACTGCAGCGCAGTCTGTGCATCCTTTAGCGTCTCGTCGAGTTCTTTCTGAAGGTCGGCGCGATTGACAGGTTGACGTTCAGCCACCTGCGCGGATCGCGCCGGCGCTTGCGCCAGAGCAGCTGTGGATGCCTGAGCAACCGCAACTGCCGCTTCGACCGGCGCTGAACGCGACAAAGCCCCGGTACTGCGTACCGGAGCCACTGCGGCGGTAGAACCGATTGTGGGTGTAATGGTAGACATGGCTATCACCCTTTATCCCTTGGGGGTGCGGTGGCCGCCGCACCCCCGGGACCTTGTGGAGTTTTACCTTAACGCAGCAGACTCAGGACGTTCTGCGGGACCTGGTTGGCCTGGGCCAACATCGCTGTACCGGCCTGTTGCAGGATCTGTGCGCGGGTCAGATTGGCGGTTTCCGCCGCAAAGTCCGCGTCCTGAATCCGGCTACGTGCGGAAGTCACGTTCTCGCTGTTGATGGCGAGGTTCGAGACTACGTTGGAGAACCGGTTCTGCAAGGCACCGAGATTGGCGCGACTGGAGTTGATCGTGGCCAGTGCCGAGTCAATCGTGCCCAAGGCCAGTTCCGCGCCCGATGCCGTGGAAACATCGACCGCCGACACACCGGCCCCGAAGGTCGCCGTTGCTGCGGTGTAGCCCGCCGCCAAGCCAGTCGTCGCCAAACTCGCGCCACCCAGCGTGATTCCCGCCGATGACGTTGAGGTGAGACGAATGCCACCAAACGTCGTCGCTGCCGTCAAACCAGTCTCCGCTGCCGCCGTACCGGTTGCCGCAATGGTGACATTTCGACCATCGGCAGCGGTCAACGAAACGGCGCCGGTCGCTGTGCTGAAGGTCGCCGTCACACCTGTCTGATTGGAAACCGCATTGATCGCCGCTGCGGTGTTGCTGCCCATTTCAATGGCATTCGCACCCGCGTCGATCGCACCGACGTTGACACCGTTGATGCTGATCGAATCAGCGACGCCGTTCACCGCGCCGAAGGTACCCGCAGCACCCGTCACCGTGGTGGCCGTCGCCACCGCAGACACGCCAGTCTGACCCGATACCGAGTTGAATGCCGCCGCCTTGGCAATCGCACTGCTGGTGGCCAAGGTGCTGGACACACCATCCGAATTGGTCGGCCCGATGCCGTAACCATTCACCGTCACGCCGCCGGCCGTAATGGCACCAGTGATCACCGTGGCGGTCAGGCTGGTTGCGTAGGACGACGTGGTACCCACGCCCAGCGCATCCGCACGCGCACTGGCAATCGAGGAGATATCAATCGTCTCGCCCTGATTCGCACCGACCTGGAAGGTCTGCGAGGTGAAGGTGCCGTCCAGCAGCTTGACGCCGTTGAACGAGGTCTGTGTTGCCACCGTATTGATCTGCTGCACCAGTTGCTCCACTTCGCCCTGCAGCGATGCACGGTCGGAAGCACTGTTGGTGGCGTTGGCAGCCTGCACGGCCAGCTCACGCATACGTTGCAATGCGCTGGACACCGAGTCCAAGGCGCCTTCCGCCGTCTGCGCCAGCGAGATGCCGTCATTGGCATTGCGCGAGGCCTGATTCAAACCGCGAATCTGCGAGGTCATGCGGTCGGCAATCGCCATGCCCGCCGCATCGTCTTTCGCACTGTTGATGCGCAGGCCCGATGACAGGCGCTGCAGGGAGGTTGCCAACGACGAGCCGGAGGTCGTCAGGTTGCGCTGGGCATTCAGCGAAGCGACATTGGTGTTGATAACTTGCATGATGACTCTCCTCGTGGGTCGTGTTGATCGTCAGTCGAAACTGGCGTGAATTGCAGCATTGGCCTTGAGGTTGTGAACCTGTGATTGCCGCTGCTGACCCAGTTATCGGTGTCCCACGGGAAATCTTTAGCGATGTCTGATGCGCCAGTGAGTCAGGATTTTCCTGACACCCCAGCGGCGAGAAGTCCGTTCAACGCTGTCGCGCCCTGCGGCGCCAATGTGGATCGCCCAAGGAGTGATGTACCCACGGACGTTGGACGGTCAGGACGCCGCCGAACCGGCCTTACTCTTCGGCGAGCTCAGCCAGGAGTCCTTCCACTGTCGCCACGGCGCGTGCGCGGGACCGCCGCCGCGATGCGTGTGCGACCTCGGCCACGCCCTGTATGACTGCTACGCGCTTCGCTTGGCGCGTGCCCGGCTCTGGACTCCCTGTTTCCGCACAACGCGAATCGCCGACCCGGAAGTAGTACGTCACGCCATCCCGCCCGAACCCATCAGCCGCTTGAGCGCGTTCGATCTCCATTGTCACCCGCGTCGTCAGACGATGGGTCAAAGCCTCGCCAATTTCCGCTTCGTGGACGACAGGCCGCGCGTTGGCCGAGGCGTCAGGCATCGCTCGCTTCGCTACTCCGTGTAGTCGGCAACCAAGTGCTCGAACGACGACATTTCGCGTTGAAGTCCGGCGGATGTCCCAGAGCTGATGACGAACACCATGAAGTACTCGCCCTCCTCAAATGCCGGGGCGGTTCAACTTGTACGCTGGAGCTGAGCGGCAGCATCAATCGCGAAGCGATTGATCTGTCCGCTTGAGCGAGTAGTTAGCCTGCGAATTGGGGAGCGTCACTCTGAACACGCTGCCAAGTCCGCCGGAACTGGCGAGACAAAGCGCACGCCGCCGTCGCAAACCTGATAAGCAAAGCTCGGGCGATCCTGAAGCGGCCCAGTGAAGGTTGATGTATGCAGCACATCACCGTCCTGGCCCTTGAGAGTCACGACAGATCTATTGAATGAGGGCACGTTGAGCTCAAGGACGTACCCGCTCTCGAGTTTCACCGACTCAGAGTCACCGATTGCCGCAACGACATCAAACGCATGAGGATCAGATGCTCCGATCCGAACCTCACCAGAAAACATAGCCATCGTGTCCTTCGATGTCACTGAGGTGGACGACAGCAAGACCATGATTGCGACAAAATTGCGCACAGAGACTCTCCTTGGCGTGGTGTAGCGGGGACCGGTGCAACAACTAGCAGGCTAACGCTGTGGTAAGCGGCAGCGGCACGATACGACATCAGGACACACGATAGCCTCTCTCCACTGTCCGCTTGACCACATAGTTAGCTTCCATCGCCGGAGCCATCAAACCGAAAAGCGATGGGCACGCGCACCACGTAGCAGGCTGAAGCCGACGAACCCGTTGGCGTGTAGACCGGAAAGTGACTGGCACGGACGTTGCGGACCGCAGCGTCATCCAGTACTGAGTGAGCAGACGACGAGACAACTTTAGCCTCGAGAACAGCCCCATCTGCTGCCACGTGAACACTCAGGACTACATCGCCTTCCAGGCGCTCTCTTATCGCGGCTTGGGGATACGCCGGCGGGCATGGAAAGTGCGGGCACTCCCTCTTGAAACTGCCGGGATGTGGCATCTCCTCCAGTACCTCACAGGCAATCGCGTGCAAAGGCGCGACGATTGCGAGAAAAGAGAGGACTCTTGCGAGAGCGCTCGCCATGGAAGCTAACGAATGAAAGGACCTTCCCCACCGCGCACCCGATGCGGCGCTCGGTAGTTCGGCCTTGCGGTCATGCGTGACGATGGGAGGGGTTTCTTCATCACTCGTTCCGGAGGCGGTCATGGCGATTGTGTGCGTTGGGGGCGATCTTGCCAAGAATGTGTTTGCCATTCATGGCTTCGATCACATTGGCAGTGGCCGGGGAAATTCAATGAAAACAGCGATTCCCGACCAACCAACGGATCGCCCGCGCGCGTCTTTCATCAGGGTCCGTCGTTGCACACGACCACATGACCGTTTGTCGTCTCGCCAGTCCTTCCCTCTGGCTGAAGTCGACACGTCGCACAAAAGCAAAGCGTGAAGCGCCATCAGATAAGACAACCGCAGACTCAAGCTGCGGACGGCAACGCCTTGCTCGACTGTGGGGAAGGCCCTCGTAGCCACGTTAAGCCGCCGCGCGACGGCGTGTGGATGAAACGCGCAACTTCCTCGGCGGTCGGCTTAAATACACAGTTAGCTCTGGGCAGCCGGACCATCAGCGACACTCTCTTCGTCCGGCTCAGCCTCGGGCGTTGTGGAGTCGGGACTCTGCGTAGGAGAGATCTGCTGAGGAACCACAGGCAGGGGTGCAGACGGTGGCTGCACTTGAGTTTCAAGTTCAGGGCCAAACGTGAGCCGATAACCCGCAAAAGCAAGAAGCGACAGCCCTATAACAAGAAGGAGCATCGCTGCAAGGCGAACGCGGCGGAAGGTAAGTTCGCCCACTTTTACCCGCTCCCATTCCTTCTTCAACAGCGGAGCCGCAAGGACACGCACTTGGTCAACGCCGTTTACGACTTGATCGTAGTCTGCTTTGAGAAAGGCGTCTCGCATGAGCTGTATCTGGCTCATCAGCTTAGCTTCCGAGCTGTTCGGCTCCTCCTCGACATGCTTCGGGTTCAGTCGCAGTTGAATGGCAGTTAGGCTTTCCCTTGCGTGACGGTATGGTTCTGAGGTTACGTCCAGCCACTCCTTCGCTGTCAGGTCGCCCTTGTGTCCGTGCATTCGAACAAGTTCATGGACAGATGCCGTAAATCTGGCGATCTCTTCTCTCAGACCATCTATCCAGCTGAGGCGGAACTCGGAAACCTTGGATTCCTTGGCGCTCACCAGATTGACGAAGGAGAAGAATCCAGCGATCAGCGCTGCAAGTACAGCGCCAATGGCGATGACGATTGGGGAGATCACTGAAATCACCTCTAGCCTCCAGATGAGAGCTAACGAATTAAGCCGCGCCGCGAAGCGGCGTCGGCTTGAATGAATTGTTATGCCCCTTTGTACTCCGGGCACTGCATTTTCAGCCAAGAATCCACTGTTTCGAGCCGTTGGAGTGTGGCAGCATTAATAGCTCTAGATGGCTCGACTTGGCCGTGCACCACGGCGTTGCGCAACTGTTGCAAAGAGCTTATTTCGTCCACAAGGCTGCGATCAATTTTTCCCTCTTCCGCAAGCAACTGCACACCTGCACGTAGATTTGGGGTCCTACCATAAGTCTCGCCAACGAATTCGCTGAACATGATGAGTCCCTTTTCAAGGGTGACCCACTTAGAGAGAAATGTGCCAATCAATCGCTCTTCCCGATCTGTAGGTGGGAGGTCAATGTGGTCATCAAAGAGCGCCTTGAAAAGCTCTGCAGCTAGCGAGAAGTAGACATCAACCTTGGACTTCTCGACTGTGAGGCCGGAACCATCATGGTAGAGCTTGTTCCTAAGCCCGTGATTCCATTCGATCTCACCAAGATCAATGTGATTTAGGCGATCGCCGCTATTCTTCTCCAGGCAGGACATTACTGCAGGAAAACTCTCAAATATGCCGTCGAGTTCCTTGCGCGGAATGTTGACGCCAGTGACTCGTTTTGGCAGGGAGAGAAAGGTCTTTGCCATTACCTCAACTGCGTTGTCGATAAGGATGAGTGCAATCCTAGTGCAGCCCTTCTGATCCTCAGCGGCAATTCGATGCGCCGCGTGGAGGATTTCTTTTGGGCCTTCACACCACGACTTCATACGCCGACTCCTGCGGGGCATAACGTGGAAGTGAGGGGCAGCCGGAGTGCGAAGCACGGAGGGAACCAACAAGCGCAGCTTGTTGGCTGTCCCGCTCGACTGCAGGGTTAGATTTCTGGTGTGCTTGGAGCTTCAACGTCGCTAACCTGTGCTTCGCACGTTGCCTCGTATTCAAACACGTAGGAGCCGACAGGAAGTTGAACACCCGGCTCCCCGCAAATAATGTGGATGTTAAAGTCATGCGTTGTACCGGTTCCAACATTGATTCTATGCCTTGGCAAAGAATCAGGTGCGCTTATCAAGCGAGCTACTAGGTGGGGAACATTGGCCATGTTGGGGTTCAAATGGCCACTCACTGTAAAGTTCCTCACAGGGCGCCTTAGCTCAACACGCAAAGCGCCTGCGTTTTTATCACTGGCGCTCTCAGTTACAGATTGCTCTCGCAGTCTTACCGCAACTTCAAGCTCACTCCTCCAGGTACTTACCGCACGAATTTCTTCAATGGCGGTTTCGTTTACTGGTTGCTGAAAACGCTGAAGAGCATGTTCTAAAAAACGCTCGGTTTGGTATATCAGTATTCTTTGCCCCGAAATCTGCTTTGCCTCTCTCAGTAGTTCGGGCCTTGGACCAGTAGTTTTCCCAGAGACTTTTTCCCACCAGTCTTCTTTGCGTTCAGAGGTAACCAGCACAACAGGGCACGCTTTAGCTTTGGCATGTTCAATGATTTGCAGCCAAAGGTAATAGTCTCCGTACGGACGATCCTCGTCCTTTCCGTCGTCCAGATACCCCGGAGGCACCTTATTTTTCTTTCTTTCTTCGGCTTGCGCAGCTATCTCTTCCCTGCTTTCTTCTTTGAAATCTTCACCAACTGCATCATTGAACATTTCGGAAAGTTGCTTGAGGATGGGGTCTTCTTGAAGGAATTTTGGGTAACTCTCCTTAGCTGTACTTATTTTTGATTGCGCTGTTGAGATCGAAGATCTCACGACATCCTCAAGTTCGCTAGCGACCTCTGAAGGAATGATTCGATTTCCCTTTAGTTGCGCTACGGCCGACTCCAAGCTGCCGTTCAATTTATCGATTTCATCTTGCGCCTGCTTAAATGCTTTTTCTGATGAGACAATTACCTTTGTTCTATTCCTAAAGAACTCTGTAGCAGCTTGATGCGACAGCCATTTTTCACCTTCAAACTTCTGAAGGCTCTGAATCAAGCTATCTCTTGTGCCCTCGTGGTAACGGTACAGATCAAGAAGCACATTCGTGTCGACCGTCAATATTCCACGCTTCCATGCATCATCGATTTCTTCTTTTGTCGGATTGAAGTACCAGTCGAATTGCTTTTTCATATGGTGGCCTAGTTGGAGATAGGGCGTTGTCGGCGACTGCTTCGCGAAGAAATCTAACGCAAATTCGACCGCACCGTCGGTGCAGCGTAACAGGCGATCTTGCCGTGTAACATGACGTCTCCTTTCACCATGAATACCTCCGTAGCGCAAGCGCCACGGCCGCCAGATCAGATGTCTGAAACGCTGCACCGTCGGCATTACAGCCTGCGCGCCGAGCAAGCTTACACGTGCTGGACAAGACGTTTCATCGACTTTCACGGCTAGCTGCACCTCTGGAATTTGGGATCGAGCGACGTGGAGGATTCCTGTCCTCCTTTGCGACTGAGTGCGGCGTTTCCCTGTCAGGTGCTGGAGATTGAGTGGCCTTGGCTGAGTGACGTCAGGGTAGAGCCGCGTGTAGGCGGTGTCGGGCGCTATCCCATGCCAAGCGCTTTTGGGGCACCTCGAAATACCCCAGATTCGTCGTTCCCGCGAATGCGGGAACCCAGAAGAATCAAGGCGCTGGATTCCCGCATTCGCGGGAATGACGGGTTTTTCGAGCTTCCCTTCAGCGCTGCCGTGGCATGCCGCGCAGGTGCAGGGTGAAGCAGACGCCGGTATCGCGGTTTTCGGCGGTGGCAAATCCGCCGTGCAGTTCGCAGACCAGTCTGACGATATGCAGACCGAGTCCCAAATGCGGTGCGCGGCCTGCGTTTCGTTGTGCATTGCGCACGCTGACCAGTGAATCGAACAGACGTGCCGGATTGCCTTCCGGCAGTGGCGGGCCATCGTTACAGACGGCCAGCAGAATGCGCTCGGCATGGCTGCTCAATTGAATCTGGATGTGGCCGCCGGGCGGACAGAACGAGCGGGCGTTGTCGACCAGTTTTTCCAGGGCCTGCACGATCAAATCCGGCGCGCCGTGAAAACTGCAGTGCGGCGGTAATTCCAAGCGCCAGTGCAATGGCGCCGATTCGTCCAGCGCGGCCCAGCCTGCCGCGCATTGCCGCAACATCGGCACCAGATCGAAATCCTCAGCCTCGGCGGCGGCCATGGCGCGCTCGATGCGTGTGGCTTCGCTCATGGCGCGTAGCAACGAGGCCAGCCGTGTGACGCCTTCCTGCGCGCGCTGCAGCCAGGTTCGGCTTTGTTCGTCGCGGGCCTGACTCTCCAGGTTGTCCAGCGAGGAGCGCACCACCGCCAGCGGGGTATGCAACTCGTGCGACAGGCTGCCCGCCAGCGTGCGCAGATACTGCGTGTAGGCGTCGATTTCCTGCAGCAGACGGGCAAAGCTGCGCGACAGATCGCCCAACTCATCGGTGCGCTGATCCACCACGAACGTCGCGTCAGCGCGCCCTTCGCGCAACAGAGCCTGCTCGGCCTGTCGATGCAGACGCCGGATGCGCGCACTCAATCGTGCCGAATACAGCAGCAGGATCAGGCCCACCATCACTGCTGCAAGCAAGGTGATCAGCAACAGGCGGGATAGGGCGCGATCGGCCAACAGCAACGCATCGCTGCCCGACTGCATGGCCAGTCCGGCGATGCGTTCGCCACTGGCCGAACGCACTGGCGTCCAGGTTTCCAAGACCCACTGCTGGGCACCGCCGCGCAAGCGCCAAACGTGTTGCGACTCACCGCGCTCGAGCGCGGCCCAGCGGGATTCGACGGCAGCGGGCGCTTCAGCATCGACTGCAAGTACATCACCACCAAGCGTTTCGCTAAGCCAGCGCCGCCATGGCGATACCGCCACATCCTCCGGCAGGCTTCCCGCCTGCGCCAGCAAGCGCTGCTGGGGATCAAATACCCGCACCCAGCGTGCCTCCGGCAGCAAGGATCGCAGCGCTGCACTCAGTGCTGGCAATGGCTGCATCAGGGGTTGCGCAATCCCGCTACCGATTTGCTCGCGCCGGACACCGTCGACATCCATCGCGGTCAGGCGAATCGCCTGCGGGCTCAGTGCAACCGGCAACGCCAGTTCCATGGCATAGCCGTCGGACTGTTCCTGCCAAGCGCCCCGTACCTCGGTCCCCTGCAGCGAATGCACGCGTAAAACGCCAGGCGCAACGCGCGGCACGACAAACGTCTCCCATCGGCCTTGCGATTGCACATCGAGTTGCACGTGGTCCGACCAAGCGACGTCGGACGCATTGCCCTGACTGCGCTCTGGCGTGCGGTCCTGCACCGCAACCCACACGAAAAGCCGTTGATCAACCGCTTGCAAACGCAGCCGCAAGCGCCCAGCACCGTCCAATGAATGCGCAGCCAGGCTCGGATCCCAATCCGTCGCGAACCCATCCAGAATCGGCGGCTGCGCGCTCGGCAGCACGTACAAGCCAGCACGTGGTGCATCCAGCGTGGGAACTGTGATCGCCAACGCCGCCGCCAAGGTACGCGCAACCTCCTGCTGACTTTGCTCTTGGCCCTCGCGCAACAGGCGTTCCAGTTCGCCCACAAACACCCACGCCGCCCAGGGCAGGGACAGCGCCGACAAGCCAAGCCACAACAGTTGGGTGCCGAGCCTCACGCGCGCCAGCGGTATCCCGCGCCATGCACGGTATCGATCTCGTCGAATGCGGCGTCGACGGCGAGAAACTTGCGCCGGATACGCTTGATGTGGGAAGTCACGGTCGCATCGTCGACCAGCACATGCGCATCGCGCATCAACTGATCGCGCGAACGCACATGACCAGGATGTCGCGCCATCGAGTGCACCATCCAGAACTCGGTCACCGTCAACGCCACCTCTTGATCGTTCCAGCGGACCTGCATGCGCTCCACTTCCAGCGTCATGCCACGCTGACGGATGACCGTGTCCTTGAGGGTCGGCTGCCGCAAGGCGTCCAGGCGCCGAAACAGCGCAGCCACCCGCGTCGTCAACTGGGCGATGGAAATGTCCTTGCTCAGATAGTCATCCGCGCCAAGTCTCAGCCCGGAAATGACATCAAAATCCTCGTCGCGCGCCGACAAAAAAAGAATCGGCAGGGTTGGGGACTTGGCACGCAATTCGCGGCACAGCTCGAAGCCACCCTCGGGCTCGTCACCCAGACCGACATCAATGATCACCAGATCCGGCAAACGGACCTCGAAGGCTCGCTGTGCTTCAGGTCGATTGACGTAGGCACTGACGTGATAGCCATATCGATGCAGGGCGTCCACATAATTGGCCCGGATAGCGGGCTCGTCTTCAACCAGAGCAATGGTGCGGGACATGGCGGTTCAGTGCACGAGGGGCCGTCAGTGTAGCCTCAGATGGCGACCATAGCCGTAACCTGGACACCTGCGCTTTCACGCAGGCATCAGCGGTCAACCGACACCCGATTTGCTCAACGCAACAGACTCAGGACGTTCTGTGGGACCTGATTGGCCTGGGCCAACATCGCTGTACCGGCCTGTTGCAGGATCTGTGCGCGGGTCAGATTGGCGGTTTCCGCCGCAAAGTCCGCGTCCTGGATCCGGCTACGTGCGGCAGTCACGTTCTCGCTGTTGATGGCGAGGTTCGAGACTACGTTGGAGAACCGGTTCTGCAAGGCACCCAGATTGGCGCGACTGGAGTTGATCGTGGCCAGTGCCGAATCAATCGTGCCCAAGGCCAGTTCCGCGCCCGATGCCGTTGAGATGTCGACCGCTGCCACACCTGCGCCGAAGGTTGCAGTCGCCGCTGTGAAGCCAGCCGCCAAACCGGTGGTCGCCAAACTCGCGCCACCCAGCGTGATGCCTGCCGATGCAGTCGAGGTCAGACGAATGCCACCAAAGCTTGTCCCCACGGTCAGTCCGGCAATCGCCGCGGCGCCGCCTGTCTCCGATATTTGAATATTGCGCCCGTCGGCAGCGGTCAGGCTCAGATTGCCACCTGTGGTGTCGAAGGTGGCGGTGACGCCGGTCTGATTGGAGACGGCATTGATGGCCGCAGCAAAATTACTGGCCTTCTCGACGGGTCCCACAGCGGCAGCGACCGCACCGATGTTGACACCGTTGATGCTGAGCGATGTGGCCGTCCCATCCAGGGCGCCTGGGAGGGTGACAAGTCCCGTCACTGTCGTCGCCGTCGCCACCGCAGACACACCGGTCTGACCCGACACCGAGTTGAATGCCGCCGCCTTGGCTATCGCACTGCTGGTCGCCAAGGTGCTCGACACGCCATCCGATGCCGTCGGCCCAATGCCGTAGCCATTGACCGTCACACCGCCCGCCGTAATCGCGCCGGTAATCACCGTCGCCGTCAGGCTGGTCGAGTAGGACGAGGTGGTGCCCACGCCCAGCGCATCGGAACGCGCACTGGCAATCGAGGAGATATCAATCGTCTCACCCTGATTCGCGCCAACCTGGAAGGTCTGCGAGGTGAAGGTGCCGTCCAGCAACTTGACGCCGTTGAACGAGGTCTGGGTTGCCACCGTGTTGATCTGCTGCACCAGTTGCTCCACTTCGTCCTGCAGCGCAGCACGGTCGGACGCACTGTTGGTGGCGTTGGCGGCCTGCACGGCCAACTCACGCATACGTTGCAGCGCGCTGGACACCGAGTCCAAAGCACCTTCCGCCGTCTGCGCCAGCGAGATGCCGTCATTGGCATTGCGCGAGGCCTGATTCAAACCGCGAATCTGCGAGGTCATGCGGTCGGCAATCGCCATGCCCGCCGCGTCGTCTTTCGCACTGTTGATGCGCAGGCCCGATGACAGGCGCTGCAGGGAGGTTGCCAACGACGAGCCGGAGGTCGTCAGGTTGCGCTGGGCATTCAGCGAAGCGACATTGGTATTGATAACTTGCATGACCAGCCCTTCAGAAATTGATACTTCGTCGGCCTTCTTTATCGGCGTGATCCGTGCGTTCTTTAGCGGCGACTTGCGGGGCAGTCACAAGACACAACGCACGCCGTCTGGCCAAGCTATTCCCAGCGAGCATCTGACATGATTCGCCACGCTGTTCTGTTCATCACGCTAAGCATCGCGACCACCTTCGCTTCTGCTGTGGATCGCGACGTGAATGAAGCATCGAGATGCCGGATTTCCGCATCCGAGTCGGTCCAACGCGCCCACGAGGCACAACTTGCTGCCGCCTCGGGTGATGAGGCCGAGGCGATTTGGGTTCGCGCCAAGTTGTTGCAGTGGGATCAGGAGGCTTGCCTTGACGCGTCAGCCAACGACGCGTTTGACGGGCATGATGCTGATGATGTTCTGGCGCTCTGGCAGTCCTTGCTGCATCCACATCAGGTCGCACCTCATCTGCTCTACGACACCGTCCTCAACCCGCGCATCGCCCTGCCGCCCGAGCAGCGCGCCGAAGCATTGCAACGACTGATCGCCGACGATCCGCACAATGCGCAGACTTGGCTGGTGGCACTGCAAGCGGAACTGCAGAAGCCGCATCCACGATCCGAACATCTGGATGCGCTGCTGACCCAGGCGCAGGAGAAAGCACAGTTCAGTCGCGCTTGGATGCCGATGGCGGCGACGTGGTGGCGCGTGCTTGGCCCTCATCCGGCAACCGGACCTCAGCACGCAAACCGACAAGACATCGGCGCCAATGAGTCGGCGCACGGCGCATCTGATCGACTCATCGAGAGCCTGCAATACGCCATCGCCACCTCGCCATTGGTGACCGCCAAGACCCTGCATGCCGTCTGCGGTCCCGAAACCATCACGCCAGACCGGCGATCAAGCTGCCGCCGCCTCGCCAGACTACTTGCAACCCATGGTGATTCTTTGATGGATCAACGCGTTGGAGCGCGGATCTGGTCGCTGCTCGCGGTGGGTGATGCCGATGCTGCCGACGCGGCAACCAGCCTGCGAGAACTCGACATGCTGAACGAGGATAGCCGCTCGCTGCCGGACACCGGCAATGCCGAAGCACTGTTCAGTGCGGCATGGATCGAAGTACTGGAACAGGGCGGACGCGAAATCGATGTGCAACGCCAAATGTTGCGAGCAACGGGCGACTCTTTGACGCCGACTCTGGACACCCGGTGAAACGCGCCGAGCGCCCAGTCCGCCTCATCTCACCCCATCGTCTGTCGCCAATGTTCGGCCAGTACGACGCCAACCGCGTTGGCAATGTTGAGGCTTTCGACCTTGCCTGAGCCGGGAATTCGCAGGCGACGATCGCAATGCGCAATGGTCTGATCACGCATGCCCGCCGCCTCGGCACCAAACACGAAAACCGCACGGTCGGGAAGCGCTTCGGCATATAGATCAACGCCATCGCGCGGCAGGGTGGCGCACAGCACAAAACCCGCGTCGTGCAGCATCGAGATGGCCGCCGCGCTGTCGTCCAGCCGCAGCAGCGGAACCACTTCCGCGCCACCTTCGGCGACGCGAACAGCGGCGCTCGACAAGCCCAAGGTGCTGTCTTCGGGCAGCAACACGGCCGCCGCGCCGAAATGCGCCGCACTGCGCAGCACCGCACCCAGATTGTGCGGGTTGCCAACGCCGTCGAGCCAGATCAATCGCTGCACCGGCTCGTCCAACAAGGACGCCAGCAACTGCGGCAGGCTCGGCAATTCCGGAGGTGCCATCAAGACGCAAACACCCTCATGGTGCTGACTGGCACACAGCCGATCCATGTCCTCGGCAGGCACCACGCGGTAGCCCAGTCGCTCGCTCACGCAATGCGCCAGCAGTTCGCGCAGGTCGGAGAGTCGGGATTCGAGCAGATAGACCTTGCGCAAAGCAGCAGGTCGCGCCGCAAATGCTGCGCGCACGGCATTGAGGCCATAGATCTTCTGCTCCTGACGCGGCGTCCAGGCCGCTTCCGCAGCGGACGGCAGCGCGGGCGTGTCGGCACTCACATCTCGTTGGAAGCGCGGCGAACTTGCACTCATCTCGGGTCGATCCGCGCGTTGCCAAGGCGAAGCCGATGCGGTGCGCTCGGATGTCCGGGCGGATTGCCCATAGGGTGAGCGATTGGCTCCCGTCGCCGCGTTGCCATCCTCGCGCTGGGCCATTTGGCGGCTATCGCGACGCGGGTCGCGATCCGCGGAATAGGGACGTGCGGGCACCTCGTCTCGACGCGGCTTCGACGCAGTGTCGCGAGCGTAGCGCGGCGCGTCTTCGCGACGTGCTTCACGGCGCGGTGGACGATCCGCGGTGGATTCCTGCGTGCGATACGGCGGACCGGGTTTGCGGGGTCGGTCTGCAGACGCAGCGGCAGGTTTCGCAAACGGCTGTGGCAAACGATACGGCGAGGCGCCACTGGGCGAGGACTCGCGTGGTCGCCAGTCCTCACGCGCAGGTCGCGCAGTCGACTCACTCCGGGGCTTGTTGGCATCGGCGCGCGGCTTGCCCGGCCACGCGGGCGGACGTTTGTCATTGCTCATGGGGCAGCGTTTCCAGTCAATTCTTCATGTGAGGCGGGCGTGTTCGCTTCAAGTTGATCCAACTCTCGCCCCAGCGCTTCCGGTGAACGCGTCCACGGTGCGATCCAAGCGTAGAAAGCGGGCACCACAAACAGCGACAACACCGTCGAGAATGCCACGCCAAACACAATCACGATACCGATGGTGTAGCGGCTGGCAGAACCCGGACCCTGCGAAATCACCAAGGGCACCGCGCCCATGATGGTGGCGATCGAGGTCATCAGAATGGGCCGCAGACGGACCTTGCACGACTCCACGATGGCCTGGTGCACACTGCGACCTTCATCGCGCAACTGATTGGCGAATTCAACGATCAGGATGCCGTTCTTCGCGGCCAGTCCGACCAGCATCACGATACCGATCTGGCTGAACAGGTTGATCGAGCTGCCAACCAGATACAGCCCAGTCAAAGCGCCCAACACCGCCAATGGCACAGTGAGCATGATCACCAACGGATGCGCAAAGCTCTCGAATTGCGCTGCCAGCACCAGAAAAACGATCAACAGAGCCATGGCGAACGTGAACAGCGCGGCATTGCCGGAGCTGGCGAACTCACGCGATTCACCCTTGAAGTCGAGTTGGGCGTAGTCAGGCAACTCTTCTTTGACCACACCTTGAATCCACTCGATCGCCTGGCCGAGCGTGTATCCCGGCGCCACCGCGCCACTAATCGTGATCGCCCGAAGACGATTGAAACGATTGAAACTGCCGGGTTCGGCCAGCTCGCGCAAGGTCACCAGATTCGCCAGCGGAATCAACTCACCCGATCGCTGCGAGCGCACGTACAACCCATTCAGATCGCTGGGCGACGAGCGCTCACCGTCCTGCGCCTGCAGGATCACGTCGTACTCTTCGCCGTTCTCGACGTAGGTGGTCACACGACGCGACCCCATCATGGTTTCCAACGTGCGACCGATTTCACTCACCGACACGCCAAGATCCGCAGCGCGCGTGCGGTCGATGTCGATTCGCAGTTGCGGTCGGGTTTCCTTGTAGTCGGAATCAACCGCGAACAAGCCCGGATTTTCGGCAATTCGCGCCAGCAGACGATCTCGCCACTGGGCCAATTCATCGTATTCAGGGCCGCCGAGCACGATATTGAAGGGCTGCCCGCGTGAGCGCACCAGACCGGTGCGCGCTTGCGCCAACGCACGCACGCCGGGAATGTCGCCCAAGGCGAGCCGGACACTGTCGACGACTTCCGCAGTGGACTCACTTCGCTTCGACCAGTCCTGCAGAATCACAATGGCCTGCCCGGTATGCATTTCCTCGCTGGCCCCGAAGCCGCCCGGGACGCGGGTGTTGGCGCGCATGATCGGTTTGCCTTCGCCCAACTGAGCGAACAGCTTTTCCTCGACCTTGGCCATTTGTTGCACGGTGTAGTCGAAACCTGCGCCTTCCGGCCCGACGACAGATACGAAGAACGCACCGCGATCTTCGGGTGGCGCCAGTTCTTTGGGCACGACCTTCAGCAGGGCAACGCTCGCCACCAATGCACCGATCATTACCGCGCCGGCAAGGAATGGCCGTTCGACGGCTCGCTCCATCGCGCGCCCGTAGACTTCCGAGACGCGGTTGATCCAGCCTTGAGTTATCGCGTTGAATCCTGTCGGTGCCGTATGCGGGCGAACCAGCAGCGAACACATCATTGGCGTCAGGGTCAGGGCAACGAACGCCGAAATGGCGACCGCGGCAGCGAGCGCCACGCTCAACTCGCGAAACATGCGCCCGGTGTCACCCTCCATGAAGCCGACCGGCAGAAACACCGCCACCAGCACCGCGGTGGTCGCGATCACGGCGAACGCGACCTGCTTGGTTCCGCGCGAGGCAGCCAACAGGGTTGGCTCGCCCAGATCGGCGCGCCGCTGAACGTTCTCCAGCACCACGATGGCATCGTCCACCACCAGACCAATACACAGCACCAGCGCCAGCAAGGTCAGCAGGTTGATCGAAAAGCCGAACGCCCACAGGCCGATGAAGGAGGCCACCAGGCACACCGGCACCGTCACCGCCGGAATCAGTGCCGCACGCACGCTGCCGAGGAACAGGTAGATGACGATCAGCACCAAGGCGACGGCTTCAAACAATGTCTGGAATACGCGCTTGACCGATTCGTCGATGAACACAGTGGTGTCAAAGGCCACCACGATCCGGGTCCCTTCCGGCAGGCTGCGCTGGATCGTGTCGACTTCGTCCTTGACCGCGCGCGCCACATCCAGCGCATTGGCGGTCGACGTCTTGATCACGCCAAGGCCGATGTTTGGATCGCCATTGCTGCGGAAATAGGCGCGCCGGTCAGCGGTGTCCCGCTCGACTTTGGCGATCTCGCCCAATCGGATGATGTGACCATCCGCCCCTTTGCCGACGGCCAATGCAGCGAAGTCCGCGGCAGCGCGATAGCCGCGCTCGACCCGCAGGGTGAAGTCACGGGTGGTCGATTCCAGTCGTCCCGCAGGCAGCTCGACGTTCTCACGCGCCAAGGCTTGCTCGATGTCACCCACCGTCAATCCGCGTGCAGCCAGTGCATTGCGATCCAGCCAGACACGCATCGCATAACGCTGCTGTCCCCCGATGCGAACTTGGGCAACGCCATCAATGCTGGCCAATCGATCCACCACGTAGCGTTCGGCGTAGTCCGACAATTCAAGCGTATCGAGCCGCTCGGAGTTGAGATTGAGCCACATGATGACTTCGGCATCGCTCTCGACCTTTTCCACCTGCGGCGCGTCCGCTTCATCCGGCAGGCGATCAAACACGCGGCTGACGCCGTCACGCACGTCATTGGCGGCGCTTTCGATATCGCGACTCAGGGTGAACTCGATGGTCACTTCCGAGCGACCGTTGCGCGATCGCGACTCCAGCGTCTGCACACCCTCGATGCCACTGACGGCGTCTTCAATAATCTGCGTGACGCGCGTTTCCACGACGGCAGCGGACGCGCCCGGGTAGGTGACACCCACCGAGACCACCGGCGGGTCGATATTCGGCAGCTCGCGCAATGTGAGCTGCGAGTAGGCCATCAGGCCAATGACCACCAAAAGC
Organism: Lysobacterales bacterium; assembly: GCA_016718605.1. Lineage (GTDB taxonomy): Bacteria > Pseudomonadota > Gammaproteobacteria > Xanthomonadales > Xanthomonadaceae > Aquimonas. The sequence goes on from JADKCY010000003.1 coordinate 512,637, forward strand.
AGGCTCATCACAGTGGCAAACACCGGCCGCTTGATCGAGATTTCCGACAGGCGCATGCGAATCCTCCTCAGCCTTCGGCGCTTGGCGTGGACGCTTCCGCTTCGCTGACAGGCGCACCGGCACGCAGCTTGACGATTCCTTCGACCACAATGCGATCACCCGCCTGCAGTCCGGCGACAATCTCCACCCATCCCCCCGATCGCGCACCGGTGGTCACCGCCACATCATCGACCCTGCCCTCCACGTTGACGCGAAACACCGAGGTGCGAGTGCCGATCTGCATCACCGCCAACTCGGGCAAGGCGAGCACCTGACGTGCGGGGCGCTCGACTAGAACGGTCAACAACATGCCTGGCCTCAATACAAGGTCGGTATTGGGGATTTCCGCACGTACGGTCGCAGCCCGGGTGACGGGATCGATGCGTGACCCAATCGCGGCCACCTTGCCGGCAAACTCACGTCCGGCGAACGCGGCACTCTTGGCGCGCACGGTTTGGCCCACGGCAATGGCCGCCATGAAGGTCTCTGGAATCGAAAAATCCAACTTGACCACATCCACCGCATCCAAGGTTGCAATCGGTGTCCCGGGCGTCAGCAAGGTGCCTGGACTGACTTGACGGAAGCCAAGGACACCCGAAAACGGCGCGGTGATGACGCGATCCTGGAGGCGCGCGCGAATGGCCGCGACGCGTGCTCGTGCCGCATCGCGGGTGGCAATCTGGCTATCGAGCTGGCTGCGCGGCACGGTGCCGTTGGCGACCAGACCCTCCAAGCGCTGATACTGCTGCTGCGCTTCCTTGTAGGTCGCTTGCGCCTCTTCCAGTCCAGCAATTTCAGCGCGACCCGACAGGTCGACGAGCAGATCACCTTCCGTCACCAGATCGCCATCATTGAAATTGACCCGCTCGACGACCTCGGTCACTTTGGCACTCAGGGTCACCGACTCGCGCGCCTGAGCTGTTCCCAGCGCTTCGATGGTATCCACCCACGGCTGCGGGGCGACGACCGTACTAACCACCTTGACGGGCGCCATGGCGCCCCCTGGCGCTGCCGCGTTCTGCCCACCACACGCCACCAGCCCACCAACGAGGGACGCCAAAAGCAACGCGTGCCAGACCTGATTGATCCCACTCATGAAGCGATTCCTTGCCAGATTTTCTGCGCCACTATGAACGCGTGGATGCATGGTTTCCGTCGTCGTCCGGGTTCCCGGACCGGCGTTGGTCAGTGAGTATGCCCGCAGTGTGCAACGGCACATGACTTTTGGCCTGTGCCGTTTGGCCTGTGCCGCTTGAGTGAACTCAAGCTCCCAGGTAGCGGATGGGCTGCCAGAAATTCGCACAATCCGTATCCTTGGTGGCCCTGCCCACGATGGGCGCGCAAGCCGATGAGAGTCCACCCATGTCCCTGCGTTTTCCCCTGCTTGTCCTTGCCTCGCTGTGGCCGATGCTTGGCATCGCGCAAACCTCAAACCCACGGGTTCTGCTGGATACCACGCAAGGTCCGATCATTTTGGAACTCGACACCGTTCGCGCACCACGCACGGCAGCCAACTTTCTGGCCTATGTCGACGATGGCAGTTTCAACGACATGATTATCCAGCGTGTCGTCAAAAATTTCGTCGTACAGAGTGGCAGCCTGAAGAGCTCCGGTGCCACGATCAGCGCCAAACCGGCCATTGCGACTGAACGTGGCAATGGGCTCAGCAATACCTACGGCAACATCGCCATGGCCCTGACGTCCAGCATAACCGGACAGACCAATGTCAATAGTGCGACCTCGGCGTTTTACATCAACACCGGCAACAACAGCAGCAATTTGGATGCCAATTTCACCGTGTTTGGGCGTGTTGCGCACGGTCTCGGCACGCTGGCTAAACTGAACAATACGGCGGTTTTCGCAGGCAGCGATCAACCGGTCCTGTTCCCGGTGGTTCGCCGTGCCGTTCGGGTTGAGAACTTCCCGATTCTCGACGCGCACGCCGGTTCCTGGTTCGATCCAGCGAACAGCGGGCGCGGCTTCAATCTGGAAATTGCCCGTGCCTCCGGCGGCGGCGAGCAACCCTTGATGATCGTCTACTGGTACGACTACTCGGCCGGCGAGCAGATCTGGATGAACGGCGCGGCCGCGTTCCAGTGGGGAGATGAGGCAGTCACCGTGCCCATGCAGATCACCAGTGGCGGACAGTTTGGCGCTGCATTCGCCACATCCCAGGTCCAGAGCAACGCGCAATGGGGTCAATTGACGATCCGCTTCAGCGACTGTCATCACGCCGAGTTCAACTTCCAGTCCAGCCTCGGTAGCGGCAACTACACGCTGACCCGAGTCACCGAACCGACGCACATCCAGTGCATGGATGACTGATGCATGCGGCCTGCGAAACGATGACTCAACATCGCTTCGCAGGCCAAAGCGCGTGCAAGCGCTACTGAATCAAATCCACCTGCTTGACCGCAGTGTCCGACAGCAGACCGAAATGCCCAAGTGCATAGGTCGTGGTACTGGTCTGGTTCCAGATGGACGACGAGTGCACGCCGCCCACGGTGCAGACGCCGGTGCTGCAGACGATCTGATCGATATTCGACTTGATGGAATGCATACGATCCGCGAAACGCACACCGGAAATGCTGTTCAGAAACGGATTGCTCACCGACAGACCCCAACTCCCGCAGGTCGAACTCCACACGTTCCACGGATAGGTGCCGCACGACCACAATCCGCGGAACGCGCCGGCGATTCCGACGAAGTTCTGCACGTACGGTCGAAGGCCGTCTTTGATGATGACCCGAGCGGCCAACGTGCCGCCCATCGAATGCGTAATGACATCAACCTTGCCTGTGCAGGAGGCGGCGATGGCATTGACCAAGGCATCTTCAACGGGCGTCTCCTCGCTGCCGTTGTGGTCGTTGCAGGCTGCGCAAACCTTGCTGCCCCAACTCGGCGCAAAAATCTCCGCGTCCGCGTAACCGCGACGTTTCAGTTCGGTAATGGTCTTGGCGAAATCCGATGGATTGCCCGTATTGCCATGCACCAGCACGACATTGTCGCGGCAAACCGCGAATGCCGAATTGCTGACCGACAACACCAAAAGCATGACGGCGGCGCCGCCTAACGTGAATCGCTGCATTGCGTTCCCTCCCCAGGGTAGTGGCATCGACATCTGGTTGAGCCGTGTCCACCGACGAAGCCTAGCGCCACCCGCGCAACGATGGCTGTGGTACCAAAGGACAGCGCATCGTGCTGCACTGCGCACAGGCTGTCATCGTCGCCCCGCTATACTCGCCCGCCTCTTGCATGCGGTCGCATTGACCCATCGCGCTTCGGAGTAACACATGAGCATCGAGCAACTGGAAGACATCGCCCAGGCATTGGTCGCCGAGGGCAAAGGCATCATCGCGATTGATGAATCCACCAACACGATCAAACGGCGCTTTGAAGCCGTAGGCATCGAAAACACCGAAGAGCATCGTCGGGCCTATCGCGAAATGCTGCTGACAACCCCAAGGCTCGGCGAGCACATCTCTGGCGCGATCCTGTTTGATGAAACCTTGCGGCAGTCCACCAAAGATGGGGTTCCTTTCGCGCAGGTCATGCGCGAAGCAGGCATTTTGCCGGGCATCAAAGTCGACAAGGGCACGCAAAGCCTGGCTGGCTTTCCGGGCGAACTGGTGACCGAAGGCCTTGATGGCCTGCGCGAACGGTTGAAGGAATACGCCCGACTCGGCGCGACCTTCGCCAAGTGGCGCGCCGTGATCACCATCGGCAGTGAAACCCCCTCAGGTACCTGCATTGACGCCAACACCCATGCGCTGGCCCGCTACGCGGCGCTTTGCCAGGAGCAGGGCCTAGTACCCATCGTGGAACCGGAAATCCTGATGGATGGCGATCACGACATCGAGGTCTGTTACGAGGTCACCGAAGCAACCCTGCGCTCGTTGTTTGGCGCCCTTTACCAACAGGACGTATTGATTGAAGGCACCATCCTCAAAGCCAGCATGGTCTTGCCCGGCAAGGACTGTGACGAAGTAGCCAGTGTCGAGGAAGTCGCCGTTGCCACGCTAAGCTGTCTGAAAGCCTCGGTGCCTGCCAATCTGCCCGGCATCGTGTTTCTCTCGGGTGGTCAAGACGATGCGGCGGCAACCGCCCATCTGAACGCCATGAATCAATTGGGTCACGCTCCCTGGCCATTGTCGTTTTCCTATGGCCGCGCCATGCAGCAAGCAGCACTGAAACTCTGGGCGCAAGATCTGAAAGGCAACTACGCGGCAGCCCAGCAGATTGTCTACGCGCGTGCACGTGACAATGGTCTGGCCACGCTGGGCCAATGGACCGGCTGAATCTCGTAATTTCATCACGAACAGGGTGTTGAGCTACACCCTGTTCGTGTGCAGCCCAGACGCGACGTTGCAGGCTGAAATCCGGGCATAGGCAGCACCTCGTCCAGCTGTCGGCTGGCAACCGAACGCGCCAGCAAGGCGGATACCGCAGCCGATTCGACCCGCGCACTGACACTCAACTCCGCCATCGTGGGGTCCAACGCGACGGATGCCATGCGTTGGCAAATCACAATAACGGCGATGTCGGAGGCGAAAACGGACAGCGAGCGGGTCAACGCGCCAGACCGTCCAGCGCCGCTCCAGCGATGGAAGAGACCGCTGTCCCAGCCCCTAACCTGAGTTGACTTGGGTAGCGCCGGAGCAAATGGTATTCCGTCGGGCGCCGCACCCGGCACTGGATCGCATCTTTGTGTGCCACTGCACAAATTTTCTTCGCAATTCGCCGCAGCAGTGTTCTTCTGCTTGCGGCGGTCAATTGCCGCACTGCACAATAGCCTTGACGAACCCCGATGCGATGCGTTGGGAGCCGCTTTGAACGTCAACCGACCGCGCACCTTTGCAGGTGGAGTCATGACCCTCGATAGTGCTTTTGTACGTGGCAAGACGTACTTCATATCGCTGCCAAGACGCCACCGACGCGCCATGCAGTTGACCCAGACTTTGGTCTATCGAGACAATTTCGAGCACATCGATAGCTGCCCGCGTTGCGTCTTCAGCATCATGCTGAATGGCCGAACGGCCGGCGAATTCTGCATTGACTCCGAGCGCGCCTTCCGCATCATCCACGTCCGCCCGGACTAGGCGCTTTCAAAACCTGCTGGCTGTCTATGAGCGTTGATCGCGTGTCTCGATTGCATTGGCTGGCAAGCCGCTCAGCCAAGAACGCGACCAATGCCCTCGGCATTGATACGGTGCGCCACCTGAAGAAGGTGCGCCTCGTTGACAGGCGGTGTAAAGGTGAAACGGAAATGCACTTCGCCGAGTGGCGTTCGCGAGGAATGAATGGAAGCCAGATTGATGCCTTCTGCCTCAAACACCACGAGCAGCGCGCGGAGCGATCCGGGGCGATCTTCGGGCAGGTGGACGGACAAAGCAGCGCTGTCGGACAGATCCGCCAGCAGGTAGCCAACCCGCTCGAAGGCGTGATTGCCTTCTGCCAGCGTAGCGCTGCCAAAGTGCACGCGCGGCTGCTCAAGAAACTGCGTACGGAAGGCTTCGCGACCCTTGTCGCCCCGCGCGACTGCGGTGTGCAGCAATCCCATCTGTCGACTCAGTTCATCCAGCACTTGCGGCACGGCCGCATTACCGAACTGGATGTCCTCGTAAATCGCCGGATTGCCCGAAAGAATCCGACTCATCATCAGCAAATCCATTTCGAACGACGCCGAACGGAAGGGCAGGATATCCGCGGGGTGACCGACCTTTTCTTGCAACGCGCGCAGCGTCGCCGCCTGCGCAAGGTGACTGGCATGCACCATCGCCTGCACCACCGCCATGATGCCGTCGTGCTGCTCGGGCGTGGCGTGCACCAGATTGGCTTCCAGCGCAGTCAGCAGGCGCTCGACGAAAGGTCGCCAGACCCGCAGTCGCGCCTCGCACACCACCATGACCCGACCTTTGAGGGTCGGCGCCTTGGGCGGCGCCGTCATGGGATGCAAGCCGACCACCTCGGCCTCCGAGCGCAACATGGCCGCCACCGGCTCGACCTTGATCGACGTGACATCCAGCCAGAGTTGCGTTTGCGAGCGTGATCCGGCCAAGGCGGCGTAATCGGCGATCACCGCAGCGCTGTGACGAATGGGCGCGCTGAAGATCAACACATCACAGACAGCCATGAGCGCCTGCGCACTGTGGCTTCCAGAATCGGCAGGGTCCTGCCCCCACACCGTCAACTGCATCCGCTCGCGCAGAAATCGCGTCAACCAGCGTCCGTAGGCACCGGCACTGCCAATGACGCCAACCACCGGCGCGGACACATTCATCCGACGCTGACCAGCACCTGCGGCGTCACTTGTGCATCGACTAGTGGGGTCAGATCAGGCCGCAAGGCCACCCGCTGATCAAATACAAAGCAGTCGCCGTCATAGCCTTCGCCACCAACCTGCTCGAAGTAGCCAAGGATGCCGCCTTCGAGTTGCAGCACGTTGTCCATGCCGGTGTTGTGCATCCAGATGGCAGCCTTTTCACAACGGATGCCGCCAGTGCAGAAGCTCACCACGGTGGCGTCTTTCAATGCCTCACGATGCGGCGCCAGTGCAGTGGGCAACTCGGTGAACTTGCGAATCGGCAAGGTCAGTGCGTTTTGGAACGTCCCATAGGCGAATTCCTCCTCGTTGCGGGTATCCAGCATGACCACCGGTTTGCCGGCGTCATCCCGCCCCTGTTGCAACCAACGCTGCAAATCAGCCGGCAGCACGCTGGGCGCACGGCCTTCGCCAGGTTTGAGTTCCGGATGACGAAAGGTAATGATTTCGCTCTTGAACTTGACCTTGAATCGTTCAAACGGCATTGCATGACTGAAGCTGTACTTGACCTGCAGATCGACAAAACGTGGCTGCGCCCGCAGCGTGTCAAGCAGAGCAGCGATGGCCTCAGGCGTCCCGGCGAGAAACAGATTGATCCCTTCCGGCGTGAGCAGCACAGTGCCCTTCAGCCCATCACGCGCAGCGTGATCGCGGAACAGCCGCGCAAGTGCGTCGCGGTCCTCGAGGGGGGTAAAGTGATAGACGGCAATATTGGTGATCATTGCGCTAGTTTACTTGCCTTCGGCATTCAGCCTTTCCCTCTGGAGCGAAAGATGCCAATCCGTCACCAACTCAGGGTGCCGACCGGGCGTGTCGCTCGGGGGCATCGCGTTAGCGCCATTGGCGGGCTGCTCGTGTTGTTGAGCGCACTGCTAGTGTCGGCAACCCGCCTCGCCGGAGCGCCCTCGACCATGCCTGCATCCGACGCCTTGAGCATCCGTTACAACAGCAACAACGGCAGCTTGCCGCCACCGCATAGACGCGACATACGTATCCGCATTGACGCCGATGGCTCGACGCTGATCGAACACAGTCGTGGCTATGACGCCAGCACGACGGTACGTCACCAGACCCATGTCGCCGCGGAACAACTGTCCGCGTTCGCCGCGTGGCTGACGGAAGCGGGAGTCTGGTCCACGGATTGGCGCGAGCAGGAACCGCGCGCCATCGGCGGTGCGAGCCAGTTTCTCGAAATGACATTCGGCGAACGCCAGCTCGCCCTGCCCATCCAGCCGGTCGAATCGCAACGCGCGCTGCGGGACGAAATCGTGCGCCGGGTGCTGGCGCTGATTCCGCCCGCTCAAAGCAGTGAAGCAGATCCTGCGCCTGATCCATCCTGAGCACAGCGCTCGCGGAGTATCCTATGCAGCCCTCCGCCAGACTGGTGTTTCGCGCATGTTTGCTTCCACGCTCAAGATCGAAGGCTACGACCCTGAACTGGCCGCCGCGATGGCCGCCGAGCGGCAGCGCCAGGAAGACCATGTCGAATTGATCGCCTCGGAAAATTACGCCAGCCCGCGCGTGCTGGAAGCCCAAGGCAGCGTGCTGACCAACAAGTACGCCGAAGGCTATCCCGGCAAGCGCTATTACGGCGGCTGCGAATATGTGGATATCGCCGAAAGACTGGCGATCTCGCGGGTAAAACAACTGTTCGGAGCCGACTACGCCAACGTGCAGCCGCATTCCGGCTCGCAGGCCAATGCCGCCGTGTATCTGGCCCTGCTGCAGCCCGGCGATACCATTCTCGGCATGTCGCTGGCGCACGGTGGTCATCTGACGCACGGAGCGAAGGTCAACTTCAGCGGCAAGATTTTCAACGCCGTGCAATATGGCGTGGATGAGAACGGCCTGCTCGACTACAACGCGATCCAACGTCTAGCACAGGAACATCAACCCAAGATGCTGGTCGGTGGTTTTTCGGCCTATTCGCAAAAGATCGACTGGGCGCGCATGGCCGAAATCGCCAAATCTGTCGGCGCGTATTTTTTCGTGGACATGGCGCATGTCGCGGGTCTGGTCGCCGCTGGCGTGTACCCCAATCCGGTGCCGCATGCCGACGTGGTGACCTCGACCACGCATAAAACCCTGCGCGGTCCGCGCGGCGGCATCATTCTGGCCAAGGCCAACGAAGAACTGGAAAAGAAGTTCCAGTCGCTGGTGTTTCCCGGCACCCAAGGCGGTCCGTTGATGCACGTCATCGCCGCCAAGGCCGTTGCCTTCAAGGAAGCGCTCGAACCCGAGTTCGCGATCTACCAGCAACAAGTCGTCGTCAACGCCCAAGCCATGGCGAAGACCTTGATCGCGCGCGGTTACAAGATCGTGTCTGGCGGCACCGAAAACCACCTGATGCTGATCGACCTGATCGGTCGCGAGGTTAGTGGCAAGGATGCGGAGGCCGCACTGGGCAAAGCGCATATCACGGTCAACAAGAATTCCGTCCCGAACGATCCACGCTCGCCGTTTGTCACCTCGGGTCTGCGCATTGGCACGCCTGCCGTGACCACGCGCGGCTATACCGAGGCTGAGTGTGTCGCTTTGGCGGGCTGGATTGCCGACATTCTCGATGCACCGAACGACGACACAGTGATTGCTCGCGTCCGTGATGCAGTCACCGCGCAGTGTCGCCAGTTTCCGGTCTACGGCTGATCGCCGCTCACGAGGTTCTGCCGCGCTCGCATGCATTGCCCCTTTTGCCAACATGAAGACACGCGCGTGATCGACTCCCGCGCCAGCGATGACGGTGCCAGCATCCGTCGGCGGCGCGAGTGCCCGGTCTGCGGCGAACGCTTCTCCACGGTCGAAATGGCCGAGTTGCGACTGCCCTCCGTGATCAAGAGCGATGGTCGGCGCGAATTGTTCGACGAGCGCAAGCTGCGCTACAGCTTTGAGCGCGCTCTACAGAAGCGCCCGATCAGCGCACATCAGATTGACCTCGCCGTGCGTCAGGTGCAGAACGAACTGCGCCGGCATGGCGAGCGCGAAGTGGCCTCGCGACGGATTGGCGACTTCGTGATGGAGCAACTCAAGCGTCTCGACGAAGTCGCCTACGTGCGCTTCGCTTCGGTGTATCGCAGCTTTGAAGATGTGCAAGCCTTCCGCGAAGAAATCGAAAAACTCGAACGCGACTTGCCAGCCTCGCAAAGTCTGCCGCTGCCGCTCGAAGGTATCGAGACGCGCCCCACCCGTATCCGTCGTGGCGGCTGAGACCACATGACGCTGCAGATCGTGCACGCGAGCGCGCAGCCGTGCTGTTTGCCCACGCTGGCCGAGTGGCATCATCGCGAATGGGCACACCTCTATGCGGATTGGACACCATCCGTCGCATTGGCTGAATTGCAATCCCACGTGGATGCGAACGCCAGCGTCGACACGACATGGCTGGCCCTGCACGACAACCACCTGTGCGGCTCGGTGAGCCTGATCCGCGAAGACGCGCCCGCGCTCAAACACCTCAACGGCCCATGGCTTGCCAGCTTGTGGGTGCATCCCGAACATCGTCGGCATGGCCTTGGCGCACGCCTCGTCAAGCATGTCCTGCACCACGCGCAGCAACACGCACTGACCCAACTCCGATTGTTTACGGTTGACGGCGAGGCTTGGTATCGCGCACTCGGATGGCAGTTCGAGCAGCGCGCCGACTTGAACGGTAGCCAGGTCGTCATCATGCGCTATCCGCCTGCTCTCGACAGCCCATCGACGGGTGCGCCGTGAGCCTGTTCAGCGCTGACGATGATCGGCACATGCGGCACGCGTTGAGCCTTGCCGAACGCGGACTCACCACGACCCAGCCCAACCCACGCGTTGGCTGCGTGCTGGTACGCGAGGGCGTGGTGGTCGGCGAAGGCTGGCATCAGCGCGCCGGTGAAGCGCATGCGGAAATACACGCGTTGCGCATGGCAGGCGAGCGGGCCTTTGGCGCAACCGCCTTTGTCACGCTCGAGCCCTGCGGCCTGCACGGGCGCACACCGCCCTGCGCCGATGCCCTGATCCAGGCGGGTGTCGCCCGCGTGGTGATCGCCAGCGAAGACCGGTTCCAGCACGAAGGCGGCGCCATCGAGCGCATGCGTGCGGCGGGCATCCAGGTGCAACTCGGTCTGCTCCGCGACGCGGCACGCGAGCTGAATATCGGCTTCTTCAAACGCGTCGAAACGGGACGGCCGTTCGTCCGATTGAAGCTCGCCATGAGTCTGGACGGTCGCACTGCGCTGGCCTCTGGCGAATCCAAATGGATTACCGGCAAAGCTGCCCGCGCCGACGTGCAGCACTGGCGTGCACGCAGCTCCGCCATCGTCACCGGCATCGGCAGCGTACTGACCGATGACCCCGCGCTCACGGTGCGCCTGTCCGATCAGGCCTTCCAGCCGCCATTACGGGTCATCTTGGACTCGCACGTGCGATTGCCCGCCCACAGTCAGCTTGCCACTGACGGTCTGGCTCCCGTACTGCGTTGTCACGCTGAGCACGTCCCTGCGACGCCGCTCGGCGAGGTCGAGAATCTGGCGCTGCCCGCGCAGGGCGCGACCTCATCCCATGCTGGGCTGGATCTGCAGGCGTTGCTGAATGCACTGGCGCAACGTGGCTGCAACGAGATTCTGTTCGAGTGCGGCCCCACGCTGGCTGCTTCGGTGCTATCGCAAGGCTTGTGCGACGAACTGCTGCTCTACGTTGCACCCGTCTTTCTTGGCGATCAGGCTCGCCCGCTGTTGCTAGGACTCAATCCTTCGCAGCTCGCGAATGCACTGCGCATGGCGGTTGTGGAACATGTTGGCATGGGCGACGACATCCGACTGCGTTTGCGACCACGCTGTTGAGGCGGGACCGATCCGCTGCCGAGCAGCTTTGGCGCGTCCGGAATCAACTTTGCGCGCCGTTCCTGCCTCTGTGTCCGAGCGGACACCGTCCCAATCTGCTAGATTTCGCGCCGCATCTCTCTGGAGCTCACCCATGAAACACCTCGTCAAACTGGCCGTCAGCGCTCTGTTCGCGGCCTCGCTGGTTGCTTGTTCTTCCTCCGAAGCCCCGCAAGACCCAGCCAAAGCCACCCAAGATCCCGCCGGTGCGATCAGCGCCAGCGCACAAGCCCTGAAGACCGGTGACATTCTGCAGACCGTCCGTCTGGTGCTCCCGGAAGACAAGTTCGCCGAAGCCAAAGCCAAGTATGAGGAAGGCCTGAAAGCCAATCCCCCCAGCGATGAAGACAAGGCCCAGTTTGCCGAAGCCATCGCCAAGTTCACGGCGGATGGCGCCGAAGATGCTCTGATGGCCGAACTCGAACCGCAACTGGCCATGTTTGACACCCAATACGCTGCGCAAATGCCGATGATGATCGGCATGGGCCGTGGGTTTGCCGCGCAGGCGATTCAGCAGGACGCGACCTTGACCGCTGAGCAAAAGACCGAAGCCACTGCCGCCATCGATGCGCTCGGCAACTGGTTGAGTGGCGTCAAGCTGTCGGATCGTGCTCTGGTGCGTCAGGCTGTCGGTGAAGCGGTCGCCACCGCCCGCGCACTGAAAATGAGCTCACTGGACGAGCTGCAGACGATGTCTTTTGAAGACATGCTGGGCAAGGCGGGCGTGGCCTTCAACGGCCTCAAGAAGATCTTCAAGGTCTACGGTTTCGATCTGGATGCGACCCTCGACAGCATGAAAACCGAGATCGTCTCGCAGGAAGGCGATACCGCCAAAGTCAAGGTCAGCTATACCCTGTTCGGCCAGAACCTGAGCAGCCAGTCCGAGATGATGAAGGTGGGCGAGCGCTGGTACAGCAAGGATTCGATGGGCAAGATTGCCGAAGCCTTCAACCCGGCACCGGCGGCTGAAGAAGTCGTCATTGACGAGGAAGAAGTCATTGATGAAACCGTCGATGGCGAAGAAGATGCAGTGACCGAAGAAGCGGCCAGCGAGTAAGCGCGCACCAGCGATGCGTCGATAACGTCGATGCATCGCAAGGCGCATTCGTCAGCGCACATGGACAACGCCCGGCCTTGGCTGGGCGTTGTACTTTTTGCACCTCACACCACAGCCTGCCCTGCAGCGATAATGACCGCATGAACAACTCGTCCGTGAATCGCACAAGTCATGCCCCGTGGTGGCAACGTTTGTTGGGGCGCTGGATGCGGCCTTGGGTGAGCTTGCGACAGCAATTGCCGCTTCCCGAGCATCGTCCGATCCGCAACGACCAGCCAGTGTGCTACGTGCTGGAGCGCTATGGTGTATCCAATACGCTGATCCTCAACCGCGCTTGTGAGGAGTCCGGACTGCCAGCGCCTTGGGCCGTTCTCGAGCCCAACGACCTGCTGGGCAATGGTCGCGCCATGCTGGCATTGTCGCGGCGACACGGAACCTTCCGCGAACGTCCACGCAATCGCACGCATTCTGTGGGTATTGCACGACTGATCGCCGCCGCCGTGGCCGACCCCGATCTCGATGTGCAGATAGTGCCAGTCTCAATTTTTGTGGGTCGCGCGCCCAATCGCCAGAGTGGTTGGTTCCGCGTGCTGTTTTCGGAAAACTGGGCGATGGTCGGGCGTTTCAGGCGCTTCCTGTCGGTCCTGCTGAATGGCCGCGATACCCTGATCCAGTTTGCATCGCCCGTGTCGCTGCGCGAAGTGGTCGCCGAAGGGTTGCCCACCGAACGTGCCGTGCGCAAATTGTCGCGCGTGCTGCGGGCGCATTTCCGGCGTATCCGTACCGCCATCATTGGACCTGATCTCTCGCATCGACGCACACTGGTGGATAGCGTATTAGCGGCTCCGATGGTGCAAACGGCCATCAACGATCTGGCCCGCAAAGAGAAACTCAGCGTCGCCCAGGCCACCGGTCGGGCACGCACTTATGCGCTGGAAATTGCCGCCGATTATTCGCATCCTGCCGTGCGCTCTGCCTCGTTCCTGCTGACCTGGGTGTGGAACAAGTTGTACGACGGCGTCACCGTGCATCACTTCGATTCGCTGAAGCAGGTTGCACCGGGGCACGAGGTGATCTACGTGCCCAGCCACCGCAGCCATATCGACTATCTCCTGCTGTCCTATCTGCTTTACGTCAACGGCATCGTGCCTCCGCATATCGCTGCGGGCGTCAACCTCAATCTGCCGGTGGTCGGTCCTATCCTGCGACGCGGCGGCGCGTTTTTCCTGCGTCGCAGCTTCAAATCCAATGCGTTGTATTCGGCGGTCTTCAGCGAGTATGTCGCGCGCTTGATCAGCCAGGGCGTTTCCATCGAGTACTTCATCGAAGGCGGTCGCTCGCGCACCGGCCGACTGCTGGAACCGAAGGCGGGCATGCTGTCCATGACCCTGCGTGCCTTCCTGCGCCAACCCCGCACACCGGTCGTGTTTCAACCGGTCTATATCGGCTATGAACAGGTGATGGAGGGCAAGAGCTATCTCGCCGAACTTTCCGGCGCACCGAAAAAGAAGGAATCGCTGCTGGGTTTGCTGGGCGCGTTCCGCAAGCTCCGCCACAACTACGGCAAGGTTGCGGTCAATTTCGGCGAGCCGATTTTCCTGCAGGAAATCCTGGATCGACACGACCCCGATTGGCGCCGATTCGAAACCCAGCTCGAAGAAAAGCCCAATTGGATCAACGCGGCGGTGGACGATCTAGCGGTCGGAATCCAGCGCGCCATCAATCAGGCCGCGGACATCAATCCGATCAATTTACTGGCCCTTTGCCTGCTTTCGACACCGAAGCACGCCATGGCCGAATGCGATCTGCGCGCCAGTCTGGAGCTGATGAAATCGTTGATGGAAGGTTTGCCCTACTCCGGGCGCGTGACCATCACCGCACTGAGTCCCGACGAGATCATCGCGCACGGCGAACAGGCCGGTGTTCTGCTGCGCACCCGCCATCCGCTCGGCGATGTACTGGGTTACGGCAGTGAGCAAGCGGTGCTGCAAAGCTACTACCGCAACAACGTCGTGCATCTGTTTGCCGCGGCATCCTGGGTCGCCTGCTGCTTCCAGAACAACCGTCGCTTGAGCCGCGCCGCCGTTGAGAAACTTGGTCGCGGACTGTATGCGTTCGTCCAATCCGAGCTGTTTCTGCCTTGGGATGCGGATGAATTTGCCGCACGCATTCAGGCCACCATCGAACTTCTGATCGCCCGCGGCCTGTTCACGTATGACGCCGAGACCGGCATGCTGCAGCGCGGGCCTGGGCAAACCGATGAAGTGTTCCAGTTGCGCGTGATTGCGCACAGCCTGCAACAAGCCTTCGAACGCTATTACATCGCCATCGCGATTCTGGTGAAAAATGGCAGCGGTGTGCTGGGCAGCGGTGAACTGGAGAATCTCTGCCAACTCACCGCGCAACGGCTGTCGTTGCTCTACTCGCAAGCCGCACCGGAGTTCTTCGACCGCAGCCTGTTCCGCGGCTTCATCAGCAAGCTGCGCCAGATGGGCATCGTTCGATTGGACGCAAACAGCAAGCTGGCCTTCGACGAGGCATTGGAAAGCTGGGCCAAAGATGCGCGCCTGATTCTGTCGCGCGAACTGCGCCATTCGATCCTGAAAATCACCCCCGAGATTGCGGGATCAGTCGCCAACGATTCCGCGAGCTGAGCCCCCATCCACCGCAGCAGCCTGACGGTCGTTCAGGGCTTCGCGCCATTCAATCGCGGCAGGAAGGTCGATGCGCCCTTGGGACCATCGATCAGGCGGTCGGCAATGCCGCCACCCAGCCACATGCCGATCAGTGCAACCCACGCGGTCAAAGCGAAAACCGAACCACCAGTGATGCCTGCGCCGACTGCACAACCACCCGCCATCATCGAACCGAAGCCCATCAATACGGCACCGATCACATAACGCGGCACGCTGTAGCCCGGACCAAACGTCTCGACATGCCACTCCTTGCCGATCAGCGCGCCAATCAGCGAGCCAAGGAACACGCCCGGCAGCAAACCGAGTGCAAATGTCCAAGGGCCATCGGGTTCGACCAACACCCGCATCAGCCAGTCGGATGAGGGGCCACTGAAGGTGATGCCCTGAATCTGCACCGGCTCGAACGAGTTGTTCATGATGCTGTAGGTCGCCCACCACGCCAGCGCAACCATCAGTCCGGCGCCGATGGCACTCGCCCATTGCCAGACGCTACCCACCGCGCGATAAGCGTAGAAGAGTGCGGCAAGACCCCAAACCAGCCCGAACGCCAGTCCACCCCAGTGGCCCACGCCGAGGATCGCCAGCAGGTCACGAGAACCACCACCTTCCACGGTCCACCATCCCGCGATCGTTTCGCGCAAGGGCACCAGAACGCCTTGACTGGCCGCTTGGGCCGCCACGGAAAACACCAACCCCGCCAGCAGTGCGCGCAGATTTCCGTTTGCCGACAGAATCAACAGACGGCTGGCGCAACCCCGTGTAAGCACCATACCGATGCCAAACATCAAGCCGCCCACGAGTGCCCCGGACATACTGCCGCGCGCGGCCAATTGACGCGCCGTGCTCACATCGAGCCAGTCGAGCAAGATCATTGCCTGAATTGCAACCACCGCACTGGCAAACGACAGCAACCACACCGCCAACTTGTCACCAAAGTGGCCGTGCCAGAACGCAACCACGGCACCGCGCAGGCAGAACTTGGATCGCTGGCCAAAGAAACCAAACCCCAAGCCGACCACGGCACCTGTCATGGCCAGCACCGAAGGTTCACCCCAACGATCAATCCAAGCCGTCCAGTCCATCTGTCACCTCGGCGTCATGCAGGACTGTATTCCAGCACGCCAGCAGCCCAAGCGCTTGATTCTGCGCAATTGGCGCCAACCTCATTGGGCGCTTGAGCACGCCAACACCGACGTTGCGGGCGGCATCCCGTTGACCTGCGACGTTGGACGCCGCGCGGAGATCATCAAACGTACGCCGGCGACGCGGGTAGCACGCACCGGTGCTGTCTGGCGCCGATGCAGTGACTCAGGACTTCAGTCGATTCAACGCAGCCAGCAATTCCACTTCATCCAGCAGATTCAGGGCTTGCAACCCGGCGCGCAGCAGTTCGCTTTTTTTCGCCACGCGGCCTTGGGTTTTGGCGCGCTCCTTCAGTTTGGCAATCAAGGCGAAATCGTGCTCCGGCATGGCGAAACGGTCCTTGATTTTGCGGACCTTGGCCTTGCGGACTTTGGCGACGGGCTTGGTGACCGCCTTCTTTTTGACCGCAACAGGCGCGACGGTCGGCTTCTTTTTGACCTTGCTGGCAACCTTCTTGGTTGCCACGGGCTTTCTTGATGATTCTGCGGTTGGGGACTTCGACACGAATAACCTCGAGGCATAGGCATAGCACTAGGACTTTAGCGGGCCCGCGCGGCCGATGGATCACAGGAATATGACAATTTAATGAAATCTCGGACGCGAGTTTTGCCGCAGGCCCTGTCTTACCCTCCTGAAGTGAGGCGAATGGATAGCCCGCGACCCGCGGATGTTCGGATTCGGCGGAATAGTGCGTATGTAGGGCTATCCCCACCCATTGGAGTATCCGTCGATGACCGCAAGACAGTTTTCCAGAGCACTGGTGCTCGCCTTGGCGCTGCTGCATGCCAAACCGAGTGCTGCGGCCACCTGGTTCTGGCCCGATCTGGTGTTTGCCGGCCCTTGCGCAGGCAGTCTTCAAGCCTGTATCAGTCAAGCCGGCGACGGCGATAGCGTGGTGATTGTCGCGGACGAAGTGACCAACCCGAATCGCTACACGCTGATCGATGAAGACCTGACAATTTCACAATCGATCAGCCTGTCAGTGGCCGCGGGTATCGACGCCGTGCTGGCGCCAGATCGAACGATCTACGTGGGTTTGACCGCCGACGCAGCGCATACCGTGCGGATCAGTGATCTGAACTTGCGGCGCGGTGCGATCCGCGTTTCCGAGCCTTCCAATGTCAACGGCGGTCTACTGGAGTTCTCGCGCATCCGCCTGCTCGACCTCGGCGCATCGACCGCGTTTGCGGGTGGATGTGGCATCGAAGTGACCGTCTCCGGACAAGGCAGCAAGCAAGTCACCATCAGCGACAGTCTGGTGCAGCGCGGCAGTGGCCGCCCCAGCGAGACGTTTCACGGCATTTGCGTCAACCAACTCAGTGGCACCGGTAGTTTGACCACGCAAATCCAGCGCAATCGTGTCCCCGGCTCGACCCTGCCCGGCATGGGCATCTTCGGTGTGCAGCGTGGCCCAGGCACCTTCCGCCTTTCAGCCAATCGCCTGCTGGGAGATCGGCTCAACGACGGCATCCTGGTGTGGGCCTATGACGTCACCTCAACGCTGCAGATGGACAACAACATCGTCAGTGGTCGTGTCACCGCGCCCGACGCCTACAGCGCGATCTTGCAGAGCGCCGGTGGCAACCTGACCGCGCTCAACAATACCGTGGTGCACGGCAACTACGGCTTGGCCTTGACGGGACTGAGCGTGAGTCAACCCGCCAATGTCCGGGTGGCCAACAATCTGGTCGCCTTCCATACGGCCAAGGGCATGTATATTCAGAACGGCACTGCAAGCCACAGTGCGCCCAACAACCTGGTGTTTGGCAATGGCTGGAATGACTGGACGCCCGGCCCCGCCACGCTGACGGTCGATCCCTTGCTGGAGGACCCTGCGTATCCGCGTCCCGTCAACGCCTCACCCGCACTGGATGCCGGTAACAATGCCGAAGCCAGCAGCCTGTTGTTCGATGCCAATGGCGAGCGTCGTCTGGCGTTTGGGACCATCGATGTCGGTGCCTTGGAGGCCAATGGCGACGGCGCCACACAACTGACGGCCACGGCCAGCAATACGTCTTTCAACGAAGTCGGAGTCACCCCGTTCCCCGTGCCCTTGATCGCCTCCGACAAATTGGTTGCCACGGCACATCGCAGCACGCCTGCGTTGCCCGGCAGCGCCCAGCGCCTGGGTGTCTATCTGAATGGTGGCGCCAGTGTCTGGTCGGTGTTTTTTCAGGACTTCACGCAGAACGTGCCAACCGGCCAGCGCTTCAGTGTGCTCGCTCCCTTTGCCAGCAAGACCGGGCTCGTTCACACCACCTCGGCAGCCAACAACTCAGCCAACCTGAGCCGCATCGACAGCAGCGCCCTGAACGGACTGAGTTTTGCGATTGCGATTCCGCTGCAACAATGGACCGGCACCTACCACAATGTGCCGATCAGCATGGCGTGGACCAACGGCAGCGGTGGCCGCTGGCAGATTCGCAATGAGGATGGCAGCGCCATGCCGGTCGGCATGAACTTCAACGTCGCGGTGGCTCCGTTGCTGTCACCCAATGCCGCGCAAGTGCTATCAGGTGGACAGATCGTCCGCGAGCTTCCCCTGTTCCATCGACTGCTGGATGACAACGCTTGCGCCGCCCCCTTGATTGGACGCACGGACGATCCGCTCGACAGCAACACGACCCTTAACGCGCAGGGTTTCAGCGTGGAATATCGTGCGCCCAGTGGCCCAGGCGCACCAGGTCGGTGGTTTGTGGTTGCTGAAGCCAATACGAGCGTCAGTGCGCCATCGAATCCCATCACCGAAGGCGTCGCGGTTCCGAGCTTCCCACCGAACGCCGCATTCAACCTGATCGTGGACGGCGGGCAGGCAGAAAGCTGCCGCGCCCCGCGCTCGACAACACTGTTCTCGAATGGATTTGAAGGCAGTTGACCCGCCAAGCGTGCGCCGACATCCGGCCCTTCGGATGTCAGCGCACGGCGGCAGAGGGCGACCCGAAAGGGGCTTTGCCCAAAGTGGACTGGAATTGGACTTGTCTGATCGACTCTGAACGGCTAGTGTCTGCGACCCCCAACGTTGTCGTCTGACGCCCCCGTTGCAGCCATGGGCGCTGCACGTCGGTCGACCGGAGAAGTGGATGTCCAGCCAGCTTGCCGCACTCAACCAATGGGTTGAGGAAGTCGCCCGTTTGACCCAAGCCGATACGATTCACTGGTGCGATGGCAGTGCCGCTGAATATGACCTCCTCGTCGCCCGGATGCTCACCAGCGGCGAATTGCATGCACTGAATCCCGAGACCCATCCGAACTGCTACCTGCATCGCTCGCATCCCTCGGATGTGGCGCGCGTTGAGCATCTCACCTTCGTCTGCACCACAGATCGCAGCGATGCCGGCCCGAACAATCACTGGATGTCACCCGCCGACGCGCACGCGAAAATGAATGCGCTGTTCGACGGTTGCATGAAGGGTCGCACGCTCTACGTGGTGCCCTACTGCATGGGGCCGCTGGATTCGCCGCTGGCGCGTTGCGGTGTGGAAATCACCGACAGCGCTTACGTGGCTGCCAACATGCGCATCATGACCCGCATGGGCGCAGGCGCACTGGCGCGAATCGAGCGCGAAGGTGTGGAACACGCGGCAGCGGGCCGAACGGGCCCGTCGTTCGTGAAGGGGCTGCACTCCATCGGCGAGCTCGATCCCGAGCGCCGTTTCATCATGCATTTCCCGGAAGAACTCAGCATCCAGTCCTACGGCTCGGGCTACGGCGGCAATGCGCTGCTGGGCAAGAAATGCCATGCCCTGCGCATTGCCAGCTATCAGGCCATGCGCGAAGGCTGGCTGGCCGAGCACATGTTGATTCTTGGCGTACAGAACCCGCAAGGCGAGACGCGCTATCTGGCCGCTGCCTTTCCGTCCGCCTGCGGCAAGACCAACCTCGCGATGCTGATTCCGCCGGAAGCCTATCGCGCTGAGGGCTGGAAGGTCTGGACCGTCGGCGATGACATCTGCTGGATGCAGCCCGGTGCGGATGGCCGTCTGTATGCGATCAATCCCGAAGCCGGATTCTTCGGCGTGGCGCCGGGCACCAGTGCCAAGACCAATCCCAACGCATTGGCAATGCTCGACCACGACGCGATCTTTACCAATGTCGCCGTGGATGCCGAACAGCGACCATGGTGGGAAGGTTTGCCCGGTGAACCCGTCACCGACTGGCAGGGTCGAGAGTTCGACTCGGCGAACGGTCCCGCCGCGCATCCCAATTCACGTTTTACCGTCAGTGCCGCGCAGTGTGCGTCGGCCTCACCGGCCATGAACGACCCGCAGGGCGTGCCGATCGACGCCATCATCTTCGGTGGCCGTCGCGCCTCGCTGGTGCCGCTGGTGCTGGAAACCGAAAGCTGGACGCATGGCGTGCTGGCCGGTGCCGCGATGGCCTCGGAAACCACGGCCGCCGCGACCGGCGCCGTTGGTGTGGTACGCCGCGACCCGATGGCGATGAAGCCGTTCTGCGGCTACCACTTCGGCGACTATTTCGCCCACTGGCTCAGTTTCGAAAAGCCTGGCGTGAAGTTACCCAAGGTGTTCCACGTCAACTGGTTCCGCAAAGGCGACGACGGTAAGTTCCTGTGGCCGGGCTTTGGCGACAACATGCGTGTGCTGGAGTGGATTCTAGGTCGTTGCGATGACAGCGCTGCCGCCGTCGAGACACCGATTGGACGCATCCCGGCGAAAGGCGCTCTGCGGCAGGACGCGCTCGCCATCAGCGATACCCAACTGCGCGCCCTGCTGCACATCGATAACGACGCCTGGCGCGATGAATTCCACGACATCGGCGCCTTTCTGCAGGAACTCGGCGACCGCGTCCCGGTAGCGCTGGAAGTCGAGCGCCAGCGGGTGTTGGCGCGGTTGAAACGCTGATCCATGACGCAATCCCTCCCAATGTCGCCTGCGCACCTTGCGGCATTGGGAGGATTGGTCAAAGACCGCAGGCCACACACGTCTCGACTGCCGTCGGTCTCGCCGCTCCTGACTCTTGTACGCTTGATATGCGCACCGCGCCGCATATGCCATGCAATGAATACGTTTTCATTGCCCGCCAGAGGGGTGTGTCAGGCTTTACAGTCCCGGTCATAACTAGACACCGCAAAGCATGGATGCTGCGCCGGCGATTTCGGGCGCGACAAACCAGTCAGGGCGGGTGATGAGGGGACAATCTGATGAATACCGAAAGCCTGGGCCGCAGCGCGGTCGATGCGATTCGCTGCGATATTGCGCAGCGCCTGACAACACAGTGTGAGGGTGACCTGCGCACGAGTCTGCTGCGTGCCACTGCGGCACTCTGCCGCGACACACTCCTGCAACGCTGGGCGACAACACAGGCCGACGACGCGCAGCGCGGCGCGGCGCATCCTGTGCGACGGGTGCATTACCTGTCGATGGAGTTCCTGATGGGCCGCGCCCTGCACAATGCCTTGGCCGCGCTCGGCTGGGAGCCCGCGCTGGCGACGCTCTGCGAAGAGCACGGCGTGGCCTTGAGTGACGTACTGGAATGCGAAGCCGACGCCGCGCTGGGCAATGGCGGTCTGGGCCGTTTGGCGGCCTGCTTTCTGGATTCCTTCGCCGAACTGGGCCTGCCGTCCTTTGGCTACGGTCTGCGCTACCAGTACGGCATGTTTGCGCAGGCGATCCAGGACGGACGCCAGATCGAGCAACCGGATGACTGGATGCGCCACGGCAATCCCTGGGAGATTGCGCGTCCGGAGCTGCAATATCGCGTCGGGTTTGGTGGCCGCGTTGTGCAGGAAGGCCAGCAGCGGCATTGGATTCCGGCGGAAATACTGCAGGCCGAAGCCTTCGACTTCATCGTCCCGGCGCAGCACAGCGAGCGCGTCTCGACCTTGCGCCAGTGGCATGCGAAGGCGGCGACACCCATTGATTTCGTGGCTTTTTCGCGCGGTGACTTCGCCCAAGCGGCACGCCATTGCGTCGCCGCCGATGCCCTCAACTGGGTGCTCTATCCCGATGACAGCACCGAAGCGGGTCGCGAGCTGCGCTTGAAGCAGGAAGCTTTCCTGGTCAGTGCGTCGTTGCAGGATCTGCTGGCCCGCCATGTGCGCGAGTTCGGTGATCTGCAGTCGCTGGGTCTGCGCAACGCCATCCATCTCAACGATACCCATCCGGCGCTGGCGCCCATCGAGCTGCTGCGCCTGTTGATCGACGAGCATGGACTGAGCTGGGACACGGCCTGGAAGATCACCCGGCAGGCGATCAGCTACACCAATCACACGCTGATGCCGGAAGCGCTGGAAACCTGGCCGGTGGCGATGTTCGAGCGCCTACTGCCGCGCCATCTGGAGTTGATCTATCAACTCAATCAACACTGGCTGGACAGCGTGCGCGAACGTGTGCCCGGCGATGCCGAATTGATCGGACGCGTGTCCCTGATCGACGAACAGCACGGTCGGCGGGTGCGCATGGCGGCGCTGTCGATCATCGCCTCGCATCGGGTCAATGGCGTCGCCGAATTGCATTCGAAGCTGATGGTGCAGACCATCTTTGCCGACTTCGCCAAGCTGCTGCCCGAGCGCTTCCATAACGTCACCAATGGCGTCACCCCGCGCCGCTGGTTGGCGCAGGCCAATCCGGCGCTGGCGGCTTTTCTCGACGCGCGGATCGGCTCGGCTTGGCGACGCGATTTGCGTCAGTTGTCCGAGCTGGGTGCGCTGGCCAGCGATGCCGATACGCAGAAGGCTTTTCTTGCCATCAAGCATGCCAACAAGCAGGCGCTGGCAGACTGGGTACGGCGCGAGCTGGGCGTGGTGCTTGATCCGTCCAGCCTCTTCGACGTGCAGGTCAAGCGCATCCACGAATACAAACGCCAACTGCTGAACCTGCTGCACGTGGTGGCGCGCTATCAGGCCATTCTGGCAAATCCCAATGGCCCCGACGGGCAGGCGTGGGTGCCGCGCACGGTGATTCTGGCGGGCAAGGCGGCGTCGGCGTACCACACCGCTAAACAAATCATCCGTCTTGCCAATGACATCGCGCGTGTCATCAACAGCGATCCGCGCATCGGCGGCGCGCTGCGACTGGTCTTCGTGCCGAACTACAGCGTCAGTCTGGCCGAGCGCATCATTCCGGCGGCCGATCTGTCGGAGCAGATTTCCACCGCAGGCACCGAAGCCTCTGGCACTGGCAACATGAAGTTCGCCCTCAATGGCGCTTGCACGCTCGGCACCTGGGACGGCGCGAATATCGAAATGGCCGAAGCCATGGGCGTGGCGCAGATGTTCACCTTCGGGCTGCGCACCGAAGCCATCACCGACCTGCAGCGCGTCGGCTACGACCCGCGCCTGTATGCCGAACAGAACCGTGTCCTGCAACGCGTGCTGCGGGCAATTGCCAGCGGCGAGTTCAGCCCCGGCGAACCGGCACGCTATGTGGGACTGATCGACGGTCTGCTGCAGCGTGACAGCTATTTCCTGATGGCCGATTTCGCCGCCTATGTCGAGGCGCAGCACGAAGTCGATCAGTGCTATCGCGACCGCAGCGCGTGGGCCGAGCGCGCCTTGCGCAATGTGGCGGGCATGGGGCGCTTCTCGACCGACCGCACGATTGCCGAGTACGTGGATCGGGTCTGGTCAGTGGCCAGCCTGAGCGAGGATGCACCGCAAGCCTATGCTTGATCACGCTGCCATCGAGGCGCTGCTGGCAGGACAGCACGGCGATCCCTTCGCACTGCTGGGTCTGCACGCCTGCGAAGACGCTTGGGAACTCCGCGTCTTGCTGCCTTCGGCAATCTCGGTGCATCTGATCCTGCCGCAGGATGCGTCGGCCAACTTCGCACTGAGCACGCCGCCCGATCTGCCTGCAGGCTGCGGTTGGTTTGTCGGGCGTTGGCCGATGCGCTTGCTGGGCGACGCACGCTTCGACTATCGACTGCGTGTGCAGTGGGCGAATGGCAGTCATGGCGACTACGCCGATGCCTATGCCTTCGGGCCGCAATTAGCGGAAGACGCGCTCTGGGCCTTGGCGCATGGCGAGCATCCGCACGCCGATCAATTGCTGGGCGCGCATCCGCTCGCCATCGACGGTGTGGACGGTGTGCGTTTTGCGGTCTGGGCACCGAATGCGCGACGGGCCAGCGTGGTCGGCAACTTCAACGACTGGGATGGTCGACGCCATCCAATGCGTCTGCGGCACACCGCTGGCGTGTGGGAGTTGTTTGTGCCGCATGTGCAGATCGGCGATTTCTACAAGTTCGAGTTACTTGATGCGCAAGGCCATCTGCTGCCGCTCAAGGCCGATCCGTATGCCTATGCCAGCGAACTGCGACCCGGCACCGCCAGTCGTGTCGCCGCGCGACCGCTTGCGCAGCCATTGCCTGCAGATCGTGCGCAGGCCAATGCGCGACAGGCGCCGATCAGCATCTACGAAGCGCATATCGGCTCGTGGCGACGCCGCGGCGACGGCGGTTTCTACGACTGGGATCAGCTTGCCGCCGAACTGCCCGACTACGTCGCCGAACTGGGCTTCACGCATATCGAGTTGATGCCGATCAGCGAGTATCCCTTCGATGGCTCCTGGGGCTATCAGACGCTCGGTCTGTTCGCACCAACGGCACGCCATGGCGACGTGCGGGGTTTCGCGCGTTTTGTCGACGCCTGCCATGCACGCGGGCTCGGCCTGCTGCTGGATTGGGTGCCCGCGCACTTCCCCACCGACGCGCACGGACTGGCGCAGTTCGACGGCACCGCGCTGTACGAATACGCCGATCCGCGCGAGGGTTTTCATCAGGATTGGAACACCCTGATCTACAACTTCGGGCGCACCGAAGTGCGCGAGTTTCTGATCGCCAGCGCGCTGTCCTGGCTGCAACGCGGGGTGGATGGCCTGCGCGTCGATGCGGTGGCCTCGATGCTGTATCGCGACTATTCGCGCGAGCACGGCGAATGGATTCCGAACGCCTTTGGCGGTCGCGAAAACCTCGAAGCCATCGCCCTGTTCAAGCGTCTCCAACGAACGCGTCGGCAGCGAGTTTCCCGGTGCCATCACGGTGGCCGAGGAATCGACCGCCTTTCCGGGCGTGTCAGCACCGACCTTCGCGGGCGGGC
Source organism: Lysobacterales bacterium (assembly GCA_016718605.1). Classification (GTDB taxonomy): domain Bacteria; phylum Pseudomonadota; class Gammaproteobacteria; order Xanthomonadales; family Xanthomonadaceae; genus Aquimonas. The sequence continues at coordinate 537,802 of JADKCY010000003.1, forward strand.
TGGGCTTCCATTTCAAATGGAACATGGGTTGGATGAACGACACCCTGCGCTACATGCAGCAGGACCCGATTCACCGCCGCTGGCATCACGATCAACTGACCTTCGGACTGATCTACGCCTTCAGCGAGAACTTCATCCTGCCGATCTCGCACGATGAAGTGGTCCATGGCAAAGGCTCGATGCTGGGCAAGATGCCCGGCGATGAATGGCAGCGCTTTGCCAACCTGCGCGCCTACTACGGTTTCATGTGGGGACATCCCGGCAAGAAACTGCTGTTCATGGGACAGGAATTCGCCCAGCGCGAAGAATGGCATCACGACCACGCGCTGCCGTGGGAATGCCTGCAGGATGCGCGACACGTGGGCATGCAGCAGTTGATCCGCGATCTGAACCGGCTGTATCGGCAAGTGCCGGCGCTGCATCGACTGGATTGCGAAGCGCAGGGCTTCGAGTGGATCGCCGCGCAGGATGCCGACAACTCGCTGCTTGCCTGGCTGCGTCGCGATGGCGACGGCGGCATGGCGCTGGTGATCTGCAACTTCACGCCGGTGCCACGCCAAGGCTATCGACTCGGCGTACCCGAGGGTGTCGCGCAATGGCGCGAAGTGCTCAATACCGATGCGCCCTGCTACGGCGGCAGCGGTATGGGCAACGCCTCGCGTGCCTTGCCGGTCGAATCGCACGGCGCGCATGGTCGTGCGCAGGCCATCGTGCTGGACCTGCCGCCACTGGCGTGCCTGATCCTGTTGCCCGCATGAGCGTGCGATTGCCAGAAACCTTGCGTCCCGGCCGCCTTCAGGCGCTCGGCGCACATGTCCTGGATGGCGGCGTGAACTTCGCGGTGTTCTCGGCGCACGCCGAGCGCATCGAGCTGTGCCTGTTCGACACCCATGGCACCCGCGAACTGCGTCGCTATGCCCTGCATGGCCCGGACGATGATCTGTTCCACGGATTTCTACCCGGCTTTGGTGCGGGCTTGGTGTATGGCCTGCGCGCTTACGGCCCGTGCGTGCCGGAGTCAGGCAATCGCTTCAATCCGCACAAACTGCTGCTCGACCCGTATGCACGCGAGATCATCGGGCACTTCCGTTGGGACGACGCGCACTACGGTTACACGCTGGGCCATCCCGATGGCGCACGGCGCATGGACCTGCGCGACAACGCGGCGATGGCGCTGAAAGCCCGCGTCGCCGCGCCCTTGCCCGCCTTGCGCGAAACACGCCCGTCTGTCGCCACATCGGATCGCGTCGTGTACGAAGTTCACGTCAAAGGCTTCAGCGCCGAATGCGAGGCGATCCCCGCTGAACTGCGCGGACGCTACGCGGCGCTGGCGCACCCGGCCGCGATCCAGCACTTCAAACAACTCGGGGTCACCACGTTGTCGCTGCTTCCTGTGCATTACGCGCTCAGCGAAGCGCCACTGGTGCAACGCGGACAGGTGAACTACTGGGGCTACAACACGCTGGGCTTCTTCAGCGCCGATCCGCGCTTTGCGCAACAGCGCGATCCCACGGCGGTGCGGCAGGAGTTCCGCAGCATGGTGGATGCCCTGCATGCCGAAGGCCTCGAAGTGGTGATCGATGTGGTGTTCAACCACACCGCCGAGGGCAACGAGCACGGCCCGACCCTGAGTTTTCGCGGACTCGACAACGCGAGCTGGTATTCACTGCTCGGGGACGACCGCAGTCGCTACGAAAACCACAGTCATTGCGGCAATACCTTGCTGATCCAACACCCGCGCGTGACGCAGTTCGTATTGGACTGCCTGCGCTACTGGGCCAGCGAGATGGGCGTGGATGGCTTCCGATTTGATCTCGCCACCGTGCTGGGCCGCACCCGGCATGGCTTCGACCCGCAGGCGGCGTTCTTCATTGCACTGCGGCAAGACCCGATTCTGGCCGAAGCCATCCTGATCGCCGAGCCTTGGGACGGTGGCCCGGACGGCTATCAGGTCGGGCGCTTTCCGGGCCGTTTTCTCGACTGGAACGACCGCTTCCGCGACAGCGTGCGGCGCTACTGGCTGCAGACTGGCTGCACACGCGGCGAATTCGCGCGTCGCTTCGCCGGTTCGAGCGACCTGTTTCATCACGGCACGCGGCAGCCGACCGCGAGCGTCAATTTCATCGCCGCGCACGACGGCTTCACCTTGGCCGATCAGGTGCGCTACGCGCGCAAACACAATCAGGCCAATGGCGAAGACAACCGCGACGGACGCGACAACGAGCCCTGCGCCAACTTCGGCATCGAAGGCGACAGCGACGATGCGCAGATCAGCGCCCGACGCGCCGCCGTGCAACGCGCCTTGCTGGCGACCTTGTTGCTGTCGCAGGGCACGCCGATGCTGCTGGCAGGCGATGAGCTCGGCAACTCGCAGCAAGGCAACAACAATGCGTACTGCCAGGACACGCCGCTCGCTTGGCTGAACTGGTCGCAGGCCGATGTCGGACTGCAGGCCTGGGTGAGCAAAGTGCTGGCCCTGCGCGCCGACGAACCCTTGCTGCGGCATCCGCACTGGTTCGTCGAACAGCCCGTCGCCGCCGATCAGGTGGCGCTGCGCTGGCGCGCGCCCAATGGGCACGAAATGCAGGTCAGCGACTGGCATGCCGCCGATCAGCACGCGCTGGCCTGCGAACTGTGGGCCACCGATCCCCACAAACCCCGCTTGCTGTTGTTGTTCAACCCGGATGCCGAGGCAAGGCGTTTCCTTCTGCCCGAGGGAACCTGGCTGTGCATCCTTGATAGTGCAACGCCCGAGGCGGCGTTGTGTCCCCTGTGCGAATCCCCGCTGAGCGTTCCCGCCCACACCCTGAGTGTGCTGCGCCGGGTTGCTGAAGGCCCACGTCCATGACCTCACTCCATACCCGCCGCGCTGGCGTTCTGCTGCACATCACTTCCCTGCCTGGCCCACATGGCATCGGCGACCTTGGCCCCGATGCCGTCCGCTTTGTCGACTGGCTGGCGCAGGCGGGCCAGCGTATCTGGCAGTTGTTGCCGACCAATCCGATTGGCCCCGGCAATTCGCCCTACCAGAGCGTGTCGGCCTTTGCGGGCAGTCCGCTGATGGTGGCTCTGGAGCCGCTGATCGCCGCCGGCTGGTTGCTAACGCCCGCGTTGCCGGGACACGGATTCGACGCGCCGCAGGTGGATTTCTCGCATGTGGTGCCGTGGCGCTTGGCACAACTGCGCGCCGCGTTTGCGGGCTTCCGCCAGCAGGCCGATGCCGCTGCACAGGCCGCACTGAACGCCTGGGCGGCGAACCAACGCGACTGGCTGGACGACTACACCCTGTTCATGGCGCTGGAAACCGCGCATCACGGCGCACCGTGGTGGCAATGGCCCGCTGCGCTGCGTGATCGCGACGCCAGCGCACTCGCCGCCGCACGCCAGACGCATGCCGAAGAAATCGCCTTCTGGCGCTTCGTGCAGTGGTGCTTCGACACCCAGATGGATGCCCTCAAACGCTATGCGAACGCGCAGGGCGTGTTGTTAATGAGCGATCTGCCGATCTTCATCGCCCATCACAGCGCCGACTGCTGGGCACGCCCCGATCTGTATTTCCTCGACGCCGACTGTCAGCCCACCGTGGTCGCTGGTTGTCCGCCCGATGCGATGGCGCCGACCGGACAACGCTGGGGCAATCCGCTGTATCGCTGGGACCGCATGGCCGCCGAAGGCTATGCCTGGTGGTCGGCCCGTGTGCGCCGCGCACTGGCGCAGGCCGATATCTTCCGCATCGATCACTTCCGTGGCTTTGCCGGCTATTACGAGATTCCCGCCGACTGCCCCACCGCCGAACGCGGCGAATGGCTGCCCGGCCCCGGCAAAGCCTTGTTCGACGCCATCACCCGCGACGTGGGCGAACTGCCCATCGTGGCCGAAGACCTCGGCCTGATCACCGCCGATGTGGTGCAACTGCGCGAAGACTGCGGCTTCCCCGGCATGAAGATCCTGCAATTCGGCTTTGGCACCGACGCCAGCGACGAATTTCTACCGCACAACTGGCAACGCGACTGCGTGGCCTACACCGGCACCCACGACAACGACACCGTGCGCGGCTGGTGGCAAGCCGCCAGCGACACCGAACGCCGCTTTGCGGGCAGCTACCTGGCCGCCAGCGACGCCGACATCCACTGGTGCATGATCCGCGCCTGCTGCAACTCGGTCGCCGACATGGCGATCTTCCCACTGCAAGACGTCCTCGGCCTGGACGCCAGCCACCGCATGAACACCCCCGGCACCATGGGCCCGCAAAACTGGTCCTGGCGCTTCCACTGGCACATGCTGCACCCCGAACACAGTCGCGTCCTCGGCCTGATCTGCGCCGCCAGTGGGCGTGCACCGTTTGGGTTGGTGTGAAGGCGATTCCAAACGCAGAGGGCAGCCATTTCGCATTGAGCGTATCGAGCGAATAGCGCAAACCATTGCGTGCCACTCGACTGGCGCGCAATGCGCGCAACAAAGTCCGGCCCCATCAAACCGTCACAACGCCACCCTGTCGAACGCATCAAATGAGGCGCGTCATACCCGCGAAAGCGGGTATCCATATCGCCTGCCTACCGCGCGCCCGCCTTCGCGGGAACGACCTATCAGCGGTTTCTCGACGTGCCAAGAAGAAAGCGCACCGCAACGCCACCCCTTCCCACTGCGTAATACCCAGTGGCGTCCCCGCTTGACGCCCCACGCAAATCGTGATCTTTTGCCAGCGCCACCAAACTGCAGGATGGCGTTGACGCCTACCTACATCGGCAACGTTTTGGGTAGGCATTCGAAGATGGGAAAAGGTGTGATGCAGTCTGAAAGGCATCGGAAAACACGCGAATTTGCAGCAGCCTCAGTGGATATACACGTACCCATGACTGGATATACACCGCTTGCGGTGTATATCGGGCGTTAGCGGTCAACTATGCGAATCGAACTGAAGGGCATTTTTAGCCCGGAATACAACAAGCCCGAGATACCTCATGAGCCAGACTGCTGCGCAGTGCTGATGCATGCGGATGTCGGCATTGCGGGTCGTGAAGGTGCGGATAACTTCACCTTTACGGTCGTAACACCCAAGTTTTTGGCGAAGTGGCCAGAAACGCGTTGGGGGCGTGGATACTTATTGATGCCCGAGTTCTCATGGCAGGAAGCGGAAAGAATGGTCAGTCGCCTCGTATCAAGCGTATCGGCAGAGACTTGGGAGCAAGCTGCCGGTCAGCTCTGTCAATTCATGGAGTGGGAGTTTGAGAACTACCAACCTCACAGCGGGTAACCGCTAACTGTTCACTCAAGCGGACAGTCCAATCGCTTCGCGATTGGAGCTGCCGCTTAGTTCAAGCGTTAGACGTTATGACTTTCATCGCGCTTTTCATTGCTGGAATACTAGGCGCCGCTGACGAAGCCAGCAGTGCTGTCCCATGCGACGACTCTCTAGAAAACCGAGTGCCGTTGATACAACTGGTCGCAAACCCGGAGAAATGGGACGGAAAGGAGGTTCGAGTGGTTGGCTATGCTAGGTTTGAATATGAGGGTGATGCACTTTACCTGTCTGAGAACGAGTACTTGCTCGGCTTGAGTGAGAGTTCAATCGGCATATATGTACCTTATGTCGAATACGGAAAACCTGTAGATGCGTCACTGGACACCAAGGCGAACGATCGGCAGCTTGTTGAAGTTCAAGGTGTGTTTCGTGCACACAAGGACGGCGCCATTAGAACCGTTGGCGCATTTACTGGACAAATAGGTCCTGTTTGTCGTTTAGAGCGTTGGGAGTTTCGTGCTGAGTAACGTCCAACTATGTAATCAACCGGGGTTCATCTGGCGCCGTCTAACTGGTCGCCCAACCGGACGCCGGGGAGGCACTGCGGCGTAAACCAAACTCCGCCGACCCGGCGCCGGTTAGCTTCGTTGTTAGGCATTCCAATGATCGCAGAGCATAAAATTTATGTAGCTCTACTCGAAGAAGGCACCGATGTCTGGCGTCCTGTCATGGCAAAGCAAATCACAGACAAAAGTTTTCTAATTCTCGGTGAGGTTCCTGCTGAAGAGTCTTGGGAATTTGCACCTGGTTCCCAAGTTCGTTGTGAAGAGCATGTCTTTTCTGGCGGCGAGCGAGGGTTAGTTGCAGTGGAGGCAGTCCATGCCTAACCCTACGCTCAAGTTCGCTCCCTTTGGTCGCTGGGACGCGCCTTCAGCGCGCCCCTTAGCTGCACGTTAGACGTTGTGACTATCCTTCGCGTGATCTGGTTGCTAATGTTCGTGAGCTTTTCGGTAAGAGCCGAAGATGTCCTAGCACCATGCGAATACAGTTTCCACTCTTCCAGAATACGTGGACTGATTGAAAGAGGTATTGACGGGAAGGCGGGTTATTCCTTCTCAGTTGTACCCGGAGACGGTTCGCCCGAGAGAGGCTGGCTGCTATACGAATCAGGAGAGAGGTGGGTAATCCGCAGTGTCCGGTTTAGAACAGCGGTCTGGGGGAATGATGAATGGTCACTCCCTAGAGAAGAGGGCGCGGGTTGGATCGAAACGCAGCTCAAGGTTCGCGAGCTGGAAGTGCACCAGGAGTTGGTCGAGCTTCTTGAAAAGGCATTTCGTCGGGCTCTGGAACTGCGCGTGCCGGTCCCTGAAGGCATCTACTTCTCAGGCGGTCCCACGGTGGAGATAAGTCGAAACGGTGAGTGTGTTCAATTTTTTGCCGTTGAGTCCGGGGGAAGGCTGGCAAGCTTTTGGCGGGCCTTGGAGAACTTGGCCTCGGCGCCATGGGCTATTACAACCTGGGGTAACAGGCGTAAGATCGCGTCCTCAGAGGAGCTGTTAATGGACTTTGTGCAATGACCGTCAAAACGTCTAACTATGCATTCAAGCCGACCGCGGATTCGGCTCTTCGCTCAAACCAGCTTCCGCGCCGCGGCGGCTTAATGCGGCTACAAGGACCTTCCCCACAGTCAAGCAAAGCGTTGCCGTCCGCAGCTTGATTCTGCGGTTGTCTTATCTGATGGCGCTTCACGCTTTGCTTTGATGTTTCGCGTCGACTTCGGCCAGAGGGAAGGGCTGGCGAGACGACAAACGGTGATGTGGTCGTGTGAAACGACGGACCCTGATGAAGGACGCCCACAGGCGATCCGAACGCAAGTTGCGAATGGATGCTCACTCTGACCTCTCCGGTCATTGTTCGTGGTCTCGCCTTGGCAACACGTACCCCAACGCCCACAATCGCCATGACCGCCTCCGGAACGAGCGATGAAGAATCCACACCCATCGTCACGCACGACCACCCGGCCAAACTACCGAGCGCTGCATCCGGTGCGCGGTGCGGAAGGTTCTTTCATTCGTTAGACTTTTCAAATGGCAACACTGAATCGAGCCCTTGCAACACTTCGAGTCTTTGGCGACGACTTGCAGCCAGATGAGATATCTCGACTACTGGGCGTCAAGCCGTCACGATCTCACTGCAAAGGTGACGTGCTTTCTGATCGCACTGGACGCATCGCCAAGGTAGGCATGTGGAGGCTAGAAGCAACGCCAATGGAACCATCGGACTTCAATGGCCAGGTTGCGTCCTTGCTTGGAAGCCTCACACAAGACCTAATTACTTGGGCTAACCTTGCAGATCGGTATGACGTGAGCCTCTTCTGTGGCTGGTTCATGGATGAAGGAAACGAAGGCGAAGATATCTCGCCATCCACATTGCTGGCACTAGGGTCTAGGCACATCGGTTTAGCGCTAGACATTTACGGTCCGGATGGATCATCTAAAAACGCCGCTGTACCAGGCGAGGAGGAGCCATGAGTAAGTGTCCGTGATATCGGGGTAGAACCCATTCGTTAACGCCCAAGGAGAGATCGTGCGAAGTCTCATTACAATATTTGCAGCAATGACGCTTATGGCCTGCAACTCTGCCACAGTCAGAGACGAAAAAAGCGCAATGCCGCAGCCTTCTACTCTAGTTCGTACCGATGCGCATGAAGCGTCAGAAGCGGTCGCAATGGAATTTCTGCTCAAATCTGCTGCCACAGATTTTCGTGCGCGCCCTCCAGCGGAAAATCTCCACTTCCGCAATGTGCGCCTCGGATATGCATTGACCTCTGAATCGAAAACGAAATACATGCTATGCGGAGAGTTTTTTTCACCCACTGATATCAATCATGCCAATCGGGGGTTTTTCATAACAATCGACGCGCCTGGCGGCCCTAACGGCTACAATCAATTGCTTGGAGGTCAGGAGATCAGCTTTTGCGAAGAATCGTCAGTTACTTGGAGCAACGCTGGTGATTTGTCGTCTTCATTACAAAGTCGATTTGACTCACTCTAAGTAGATAATCATGAGTCATCCGTGTTGGTTGCCGCTCAAGGCATCTGCTTTTGATCTGCTCAAGGCGCTTGAGCCAGCTGCCACTAGAAACAAAAAGTATTTCGCAAACCTATGACCCTTAACCCTGCGCTCAACCTCGCTCCCTTCGGTTGGTGGACGCTACGCGATAGACCCGCGCAGCGCCGGTTAGCTCGAGGTCACACATCGCGGGTCTGAGCGGGCGCGCGTCCTTGGCAATGAACTGATTATCCGGAGTCGACATGTCCAATCCCTTCGTGAATCTCGATGACGTTGCGTTCGACGACATCGAAGAGAACGGGTTCTACACCTCCAGACGCGCCCTTTTCAGCGCCGGCATTGGTGCGCGAAAGCTTGGCTATAACCTGACGGAACTGCCACCCGGCAAGTCGCAATGCCCTTTCCACTCGCACCGAGAGGAAGAAGAGATGTTCCTGATCCTCGACGGCGAAGGCGAGCTGCGCTTCGGCGAGCAGCGTTTCACACTTCGACGCCATGACGTGATCGCTTGCCCAACAGGCGGACCCGAGGTCGCGCACCAGATCATCAACACGGGGAAAACGCCACTTCGCTATCTGTCGCTCTCGACGGTCTCGACAACGGAGGTCTGCGAATACCCCGACTCGCAGAAGATCGGTGTGTTCGCGAACACGTCCCCAAACTCCCACTTGCGCAAGCTGTTCCGAGCCGAGGGCGCGGTCGAGTACTACGACCGCGAGTCAACCGAGATACCAGAACGCGACGCGTAGCCCGCGATCAAACGACGCGCCAATGGCAAGCCATCTAGCCCTGAAATCGCGGAAGCGAGCATCATCGACGCCTTCTGGCCCACGCCATGATTGGGATCTTGGGTGGCATGGCGGGTCATCAACGCCATGAAGCGAATCCTGTCTTGGCAACATCCACCCCACCGCACACAATCGCCATGACCGCCTCCGGAACGAGTGATGAAGAAACCCCTCCCATCGTCACGCACGACCACCAGGCCGAACTACCGCGCGCCGAATCGGGTGCGCGGTGGGGAAGGTCCTTTCATTCGTTAGGCCTCAGAAATATGTCTCGCCGCGAGTCCGTCGCTGTTGACCTCACCCCAATCCAGTCGAAACAAGCCCTGCACGCGGCGCTGAAAGACGCGCTGGACTTCCCAGACTGGTACGGAATGAACTGGGACGCATTCTGGGATGCCATCACGGGGGTAGTCGACATGCCGAAACGGCTCAAGCTTTCGGGCTGGCCCGGTTTCCAGGCTCGGCTACCACGCGAAGCACACCAACTGAAGTCGGCGCTGGACGAAATGTCCGAGAAGTACCCGAAGTCGGCAGCCATGGTGATCTATGAGTAGTGTGCCTATTGGCCCTGCCAACGCAGTCCGAGCCCACTCACTCGCTCGCTTCCCGCCGCGAGCGGGCTCCTCAAGCATTCGACAGCGGATTGCGCCGCGACTGAGGCCTATCACTAGCTATCACAATCACCCGGCCACTAGAGTCTGATGCGGCTTGATCTCGCAATGGTCGTGCTCGCCTGCTCGATCGTATGTGGCTGTGCGTCCACACCGAGCGGGACTGAGCCTTACGACAGCTGCCTCGTTGGCTCGACGCATCTATGGCGCGAGGTGCCCGGCGTCTCCGTTAAGCTTCAAGAGGCGGCTCGGGGCCTGGAGAGCAGCGCCGCCGATCCATCGAACCAGTTTGAAACGCGCTGGTATCAAGACAACCGAGGTCGGGTGCTCTACTGCCGGAGAGAAGATGGGTGCGTCTCAGAGGTTTGGGTGTTCGACAGGCTCGAAGGCGGCTGGCTGGAGCCTGAGCATCGCCTTTGGGTATGTGTTGATTGACGGGCTCTACCCCACTATCGCCCCGCCATGATCACCTTCACTTGCGACCCAGTCCCCAGCCTGCTGTGATGCAGAGCCTTGCATTACCTCTTGGAGACTGGGCATGGATCTGTGGTGGATCGGCCTTGCCGCCTTTTTTGCTGCCGGGTTGACGCTGTTTTCGGGCTTTGGCTTGGGCACTTTGCTGACGCCGGTGTTTGCCTTGTTTTTCCCCTTGCCGCTGGCGATTGCGGGGACGGCGGTGGTGCATCTGGCCAACAATCTTTTCAAGCTCGGTTTGCTGGTGAAGCATGCCAATTGGCGGGTGGTGTGGCGCTTTGGTTTGCCTGCAATGGCGGCGGCGGTGTTGGGCGCTTTGCTGTTGGCGTGGATTGGCGAGATGCCGACCTGGTTGATGTGGTCGCTGGGCGAGCGGCGCTTCGAGATCACGCCGCTGAAGGCGCTGATCGGGCTGTTGATCTGCAGTTTTGCGGCGCTGGAAATGTCGAGTCGCTTTGCACGGGTGGCGCTGCCGCCGCGCTGGCTGCCGGTGGGTGGTGTGTTGTCGGGCTTTTTCGGCGGTTTGTCGGGCAATCAGGGCGCGCTGCGCTCGGCCTTCCTGATCAAACTCGGGCTGCCGAAGCGCGCCTTCGTCGCCACGGGCGGGGTGATTGCGGTGATCATCGATGCCAGCCGCATCGGCGTGTATGGCTTGGGCGATCTGCGTACCGCGCTGCAACCGGACTCCACTTTGCTGCTGCCGATCCTCATCGGCACGCTCTGCGCTTTCCTCGGCACGTGGCTGGGCTCTCGCCTGCTGGACAAGGTGACCTTGCGCGGTGTGCAGTTGGTGGTTGCCATCGCCTTGTGGGGCATTGGTTTGGGCTTGATGTTGGGCGTGCTGTAACGCGTACGCGTTCGCCAAGGAAAAGCTGGATTCCGGATCAAGTCCGGAATGACGAGCAAAAGCGTGCGTCGCCAGTGTGGGAACCGCGTTTTGCATGCGGGCGAGCCACCGCTGCGCCAGCGCACTACCCCGCGCTACCGCCCATCTCCCGCAAGGAGAGACGGGTGCACATCGAGCGCCTATGCGGCCCGCAAGAAACGAGAAAATCATTCCTGTCCGACCACGCAACACGGAGGCGAGCGCCTAGGGACTCCCGCTATCACCGTCCGGGATGCGCTTGTTCACGCACCCCGGACCGTTTGATTACTGACCGGTCATCTCGTCGGCCAAGGCACCGGCGCCGTAGATCTTGCGCAGGGCTTGGATGATGGTGGCGGGGTGGACGGCGACAGCGCGATTGAGGCGGCCGTCGTACCAGTAGGCGCCACCCAATGAATGGATGTTGCCGTCGAACACCAGGCCGACGACTTCGGCCTTGGCATTGATGACCGGGCTGCCGGAGTTGCCGCCGATGATGTCGTTGGTGGAGACGAAGTTCATCGGCAGGCTGCCATCCAGATCGGCCTGATGTTGTAGCCAGCTATCGGGCAGCTTGTAGGGATCGGCACCGGTGGCACGTTCGAACATGCCGGCGATGTGGGTCATGGCCGGGATGTCGGTGCCCTTTTCGTTCCAACCCTGCACGGCGCCATACGAGAGGCGCAGGGTGAAGGTGGCATCCGGGTAGACGCCGGTACCGTCCTTGGCAAAGCGCGCTTGGGCGATCCGCTCAGCGTTCTTCTGTTCGACAGCCTCGACTTCGGTCTCGTAGCGCAGACGCAGTTCGCGGGCAGCGGCATCAATGTCGCGCACCAGTGCGATCATCGGGTCATCCGACGCCGCTACGGCCTTGGCGCCGCCCAGCCACAGCGCCTTGCGCGCATCCACGTCACCTAAGCGCGTGCCGTCGATCACGCGGGCGGCGAGTTGCTGCGGCGATTCCTTGCCAAGAATGCGCTTGACCAAGGGATGATCGGTGCCCAAGGTCTCGCGCAATTTGGTCAGCGACCAGGCCAGCTTGACCTTTTCGTAGTCGGGATAAAGCGGCGCGTCCGACAGCAGGGTCTGCTCCAGACGCGGCAGCCCGGCTTCGGTGAATTCACGCAAGCGCTTTTCATTGGGCAATTCGCGCTCGGCGCCGGCACGATACAGACCTCGTGCGATGCCGAAGTACTCGGTGGCAAAACCGCGACCGCCTTCAATCAGCAGGTAGGCATCGGCGAATTCGTCAAAGGTGGCTTCCGCACTGGCGATGGCCGCCCAGGGATCACCCACGTTTTCGGCCAGGCCGGGATCGGCGGCGACGAAGGCGCGCAGGGCGTCTTCTTCGGCCTGTTTGCGGACAAAGAAGGCGTCGTCGTTGAGGGTATCCAAACGACCACGCAGGGCCTTGAAACCGTTTTCGATGCCGAACAGATCCGGCTGCGCCTGGCGTGCCTGTTCCTCGCCCAAAGCACCGTATTGGGTCAGCAAACCGCGCAACTCGGCTATATACAACAGGCGGTCGGTCAACCCACCATCGCGCAGCGCCTTCAACTGCGCCACGGTCAGCAGGCGCTGGGTCGAGCCGGGATGACCGGTGATCATCACCAGCTCGCCTTCGGCTGCACCCGCCTGTTTGAAGCCGAACCAGTTGTCCAGCTTAGCGGGCTTGCCATCGACATAAGCCCGCAGGATGCCCATGTCGAGGTTGAAACGCGGGAAGTTGAAGTTGTCGGGATCACCACCGAAGAAGGCGGCGGCCACTTCCGGTGCAAAGACCAGACGCACATCCTGGAAGCGCGTGTAGCGATACAAATGTTGCTTGCCGCCCTGATACAACTCGACGATGTCGCAGCGCGTGGCTTGCGAGTCGTCGCCGACGCAGTCGGCTTCCAGGCGCGATTGCACGGCCTTCTTGGCCTTGCTGTAGGCGTCGCCATTCAAACCATCGGTGGCCGCGCGGACTTGATCGGTGACGTCGGCGATCTGCTCCAGACGGTTCAACTCCATGTCCGGGCACTTCAGCTCGTCGCCGTGTTCGCGGGCGATGAAGCCGTTCTTGACGAAATCGCTGCCCTCACTCGACAACTGCGCCACGCAGTCCACCACGCAGTGATGGTTGGTCATCACCAGACCTTCGGGTGAAATGAACGAGCCGGAACAGCCACCGGCCAGTCGCACCGAGGATTTCATGACCTTGTCGACCCAAGCCTGATCCGGGCTGAAGCCGAACTCGGCCTGCATGGCCTGTTTCGGCAGGTTGTCCAGCGTCCACATGCCTTCGGCGGCCATCGCCGGGGCGGTCAAAACGGCCAGTACGGCCACAGCAAGCACACGCATGCCTTCACTCCAGAGGTTGCAAAACCGGAAGTGTAAGGTCAGATGCGAGGTCGCTCCTCTGCCAAAGGGCAGGGGAACGGATGCTCAGGCAGACGGCAGACGCGGACCCATATCTCCAGGCGGAGCGATCTGACAGTGGTCGCCACCCTCGGCCTTGACGCGATACAGCACGTCGTCCGCTTGGCTATACCAGATCGACCAACTGGCATCGGATTCGCACCAGGTGCCACCCACACTGATGCTCAGTGACACGCCAGACAGCGGATCCGGCAAGACCAGACGGCGCACACCTTCCACTAACGCACGCGCCCGTGCCGCCAGTTCGGCAGGCTCGGTGACCTGCAGCAACAGGGCGAACTCATCGCCACCCAATCGACAGGCGAGATCGAGGCTGGTCATGCCGCGTCGGATTTGCGCTGCCACGAGTTCCAGCACCCGATCACCGACCACATGGCCGTACTGGTCGTTGATTTGCTTGAAGTCGTCAAGATCAATCAGCAGCAGACCCAGTCCCAGATTTGGCTTCTGCCAGCGGGCACGCTCTTCCAGATGCGCGTACAAACCACGCCGGTTGTGCAGGCTGGTCAGTTCGTCGGTTTGCACCATGCGCTCGGCGGATGTGAGCTTGGTACGGGTCTGACGCAAGGAATCGAGCGTCAGCAACAGTTCTTCATTGCGTCGCTTCAGATGCGTAATCAGACGCTGCTCGCTGGCCACCAGATAGGTGAACGAGCGGCGCATGAAGCGCGCCATGATCGCAGGCTCGTCATCCAGCAAGGCATCAAAATCGGCGTGCACAATGACCAAGACTTCGGCATCGCTTAACGCGCTGGCGCTGGCTAAGCGGGCGTGATCGCCGATGAACAGCGCCAACTCACCGAAGAACTCCCGCGCCCCGAGCCGCTTGTCACGCAAGCCGTCGCCAAAATCCAACTGCATACAACCCGACTCGATGACATACATCGTGCGGCCCAACTCGCCGCGTCGGAACAACTGATCACCCGCGCTCAGTCGCCGCTTTTCGGCCACCCGCCGAAATACGTCCAATTCAAAATCGCTGAGACGCCGCGCTTCATTGCCCGCGCCATCGCTCTGGCCTGCAGTGCACTCGTCGGGATCGGGTTCATGGACTTCGGACATGGCGGCATTCCACAAACATGAAAGTGTCGGGCGGAGTGTAACAGGGCAATCTTGCCTCACGAAAAGGCCCGCATTTCGCGGGCCTTTTCGGTTCGCTTATGACCGTTGCACGGTCATGTCCTGCTTGCCTCAGTCGAGACTGTCGATGCGGGCATCCAGCAAGTCACCCTGCTGCAGCCACTGCAGTTGCAGCAGGCCGCCATCGCGCAATGTGACCCACGCCGTGCTGGTCCACTGGCCTTTGGCATCGCGGCGCAACAGGCGAGCCTCGCTTGCGCCGTCGACCGCACGTGCCATCACCTTCAGGGTCTGGCCTTGTGCGGTGAAGCTCGCCACGGTCAGACCACGGAAGTCAGCAACGCGGTCGGCGATGTCATCGGCGTTCATCGGCATGGCCTGCCACACACCCACTGCGGCAGCTTTCAACTCGCCCTGCACCAGCAGGCCGGAGCCCTCAAAGCCATCGCCAAACATCGGCACGGTCAACACGACCGTCGCCGTGTTGTTGCCCGGCACGTTGTCGGTGACGCCGACTGGTGCGACAACACTGGCGGTGTTGCTGATCGTGGCATCCGGCGTGGTCAGGGTCGCCGTGACAGTGAACAACAGGGCCGAACCGGCGTTCATGTCGACCAGTTCATCGATGTCGCCGCTACCACTGGCACCGCACGAAGCCGTTCCACTCAGCACGGCACAGGTCCATGTGGCACCACTGATACCGGCCGGCAGCGTGTCAATGACCTGCGCATCGGTCACTGGACCGGGGCCAAGGTTCTCGACCACCACATCCCACACCACCAGATCACCCGGTGCGTACTGGGCGAACTTGCTCACCGCCAAGTCGGCCAAGGGTTCCAGCGTGGTGATGGTGAAGGTCAAGGCCGTCGAGGTATCGACGCCACCGTTGGCGGTGCCACCGTCGTCACTCAAGGTCAGCGAGATGGTGGCCGTACCCGCCGGGCCATTGAGCGTGTAGCTCAAGGTGCCATTGGCGGCCACGCTGACACCGCTGACGATGTTGTTCGGGTCGGTGACTTCGGCTGGCGTGAAGTTCAGTGCTTGACCCGCCTCATCGGCAGGGCCCGCGCTGATGTCGGTCGCCCACCCAGTGACGGTCTGCACACCCGTCGAACCCTGCGCTGGCGCCTGATTCGCACCGATGGTGTAGCCGGGTGCATCGTTGACCGCCGTCACCGTGATGGTGAAGGTCTGTGCCACCGAAGTATCCACGCCACCAGCAGCCGTTCCACCGTTGTCCTGCACGGTGACCGTGAAGTCCGAGCTGCCATTGGCGTTGATGGCTGGCGTGAAGCTCAGCGTGCCATCCGTGCCAATACTCGGGCCTGCACTGAACAACGCGGCATTGGTGACACCAGTGACGTTGTAGGCAAGCACCGCTTGTCCACTATCGCCTGCACCCTGATCAAACGTTGCCCAGGCTGCCAAGGTCTGCGCAGCCGCATCTTCCAGCACAGCGGCTGGCGAAGCGGCGGTGAAGCTCGGCTGATCGTTCACGTCGCTCACCGTGATGGTGAAGGTCAGAGTGGCCGACAGATCGACACCACCGTTGGCTGTACCGCCGTTGTCCTGCACCTGGACGGTGAAATCGGACGAACCGCTGATGCCAGCCGCTGGCGTGTAGCTCAGCGTGCCATCTGTGCCGACACTCGGACCGGCACTGAACAGGCCCGGATTGGTCACACCCGACACGCTGTAAGCCAGCACCGTCTGCGACGATTCGTCGGCCGGACCCGCCGTGAAGCTGGCCCAACTGCTGACCGTCTGCGCACCGGCGTCTTCATTCACCGCTGGCGGACTGACGGCCGCGAAGCTCGGCGCATCGTTCACTGCGGTGATGGAGAAGCTCACCGTCGCCGTATCGGATTGCGGATCCGGTGCACCGTTGGTGGTGCCATTGTCTGTCACGGTGTAGACGAAGCTCGCCGCACCGTTGAAGTCGAGTGCCGGTGTGAACTCCACATTGCCCGCATTCAACGCCACCGTGCCACCCACCGCCGAGCCGACCGCTGTGACGCTCAGCGTCTGTGCGGCTTCGTCCGTACCGCCGCCATTGCCATCGTTGCCCAGCAAGGTCGCTGCACTGGTCGAGAACATCGGCGCGTCTTCCAGCACATCCGCCACCGAATCGTCACCCGCGACCGGTGCATCGTTCACCTCGGTCACGGTGATGGTGATGGTCGCAGGCGTCGACGTTGCCAGATCATCGTCGGATGCGGTGAAGGTGAAGCTGTCCCCACCGTTGAAGTTGGCATTCGGCGTGTAGGTCAGGTTGGGTGCCGTGCCCGACAAGGAGCCATTGGCGGGTGGCGTGGCCACCGCGTAGGTGAGCACACCCGGCGCATCGTCGACATCGCTGGCAGTCAACGTGATCGCCGCAGCGCCGTCCTCCGCCAGCGTTGCCGAGCCATTGTCAGCCACCGGCGCGTCGTTGATCGGTGTGACATTGATGACCAAGGTCTGCGCCGCAGAGGTGTTGACGTTCGGCGCGACGTTGCTGCCACTGTCAATCACGCGGACCTCATAGGCCGCGGTGCCGAACGCGTTCAACGCGGTGGTGTACGTCAGCACGCCACTGTTGTTGATGCTCGGTGCCACAGCAAAGGTCACGGTCCCACCGGGAACCGGCGTCAAGGTGTACTGGACGACCGTCTGACTGGTCTCATCCGTCGCCGTATTCGGGCCATAGCGGAAGCTCGTCGCCCATGCGGTCGATTGAGCGCCCGCATCTTCCGCGACTGTCTGCACGCCGCCAGGGACAAAGCTCGGCGCATCGTCCACCGGCGTGACCGACTGGATCAGGAAATCCTCGATCGTGCTCGCGCCATTGATGTCAAACGCCGTCACCGAGACAGTGACGAAGCCGGACTGGCTGTCAATGACCGAGGTCGCGCTGTTCTTGTCCGGTGCCAGCGTCAACTCGATGGTCCGCTCATTGCCCGAGCCCTGGATGCCCAGGTTGGCATTCGGCAACAGGTACTGGTTCCCCGACACCGCCGCCACGGTCAGCGCATCACCTTCCGGGTCCACCACGCGCAGGGCCAAGGCCGTGCCATTGATGGTCAAAAGCGAGGTGTCCTCGTTCATCGCCAGGATGTCGGACGGGAAGATCTCGAACACGGGAGCGTCGTTGATGGAAACCACCGTCAGCACAAAGGTGTCGGTCGCAGTCAGATCGCCATCGCTCACCGTTCGCGGTACCACCGTCGTCCTGCACCACCACCTCAAAGGTCAGAGCCCGAGGCGTTCGCTGCCGGGGTGTAGGTCAACGTCCCGTTGCTCGCCACGCTCGGCGCCACGCTGAACAGGGGCCGCATTGCTCAGGTTGTCCACCCTGTAGCCCAGCACGCCCTGGCCCGATTCGTTCGCCGGACCCGGATCAAAGGCCGTCACCCAGCCCGCCACCGTCTGCGCGCCCGCGTCTTCCAGCACCGTCGCCGGGTTCGCCGCCGTGAAGTCCGGCTCGTCGTCACCGAGTTCACCGTGATCGCAAAGGTCTGCGTCAACGAGGTGTCGTCACCGCCGTTCGCCGTGCCACCGTCGTCTTGCACCAACACGTCAAAGGTCGAGCTACCAAACTCGTCCGCTGCCGCGGTGTAGCTCAAGGTACCGTCGGTCGCCACCGCAGGCGGTGTGCTGAACAGAGCCCGGATTGCTGACGTTGCTCACCGTGTAGCTCAGCACGCTCTGGCTGCCTTCGTTCGGGCCGGCGTTGAAGCTGGCCCAGGCCGACACCGTTTGCGCGCCGCCGTCTTCGTTCGAGGCTGCCGGGTTCGTCGCCGTAAAGCTCGGCTCGTCGTTCACTGCCGTCACCGTGATCGTGAAGGTCTGCGTCGCCGAGGTGTCGTCACCACCGTTCGCGGTACCACCGTCGTCCTGCACCACCACCTCAAAGGTCGAGCTGCCCGAGGCGTTCGCTGCCGGGGTGTAGGTCAACGTCCCGTTGCTCGCCACGCTCGGCGCCACGCTGAACAGGGCCGCATTGCTCAGATTGCCCACCGTGTAGCCCAGCACGCCCTGGCCCGATTCGTTCGCCGGACCCGGATCAAAGGCCGTCACCCAGCCCGCCACCGTCTGCGCGCCCGCGTCTTCCAGCACCGTCGCCGGGTTCGCCGCCGTGAAGTCCGGCTCGTCGTTCACCGAGTTCACCGTGATCGTAAAGGTCTGCGTCAACGAGGTGTCGTCACCGCCGTTCGCCGTGCCACCGTCGTCTTGCACCAACACGTCAAAGGTCGAGCTACCAAACTCGTCCGCTGCCGCGGTGTAGCTCAAGGTACCGTCGGTCGCCACCGCAGGCGGTGTGCTGAACAGGCCCGGATTGCTGATACCGCTCACCGTGTAACTCAACACGCTCTGGCTGCCTTCGTTCGGGCCGGCGTTGAAGCTGGCCCAGGCCGACACCGTTTGCGCGCCGCCGTCTTCGTTCGAGGCTGCCGGGTTCGTCGCCGTAAAGCTCGGCTCGTCGTTCACTGCCGTCACCGTGATCGTGAAGGTCTGAATCGCCGAGGTGTCGTCACCGCCATTCGCGGTGCCGCCGTCGTCCTGCACTACCACCTCAAAGGTCGAGCTGCCCGAGGCGTTCGCCGCCGGGGTGTAGGTCAACGTCCCGTTGCTCGCCACGCTCGGCGCCACGCTGAACAGGGCCGCATTGCTCAGATTGCCCACCGTGTAGCCCAGCACGCCCTGGCCCGATTCGTTCGCCGGACCCGGATCAAAGGCCGTCACCCAGCCCGCCACCGTCTGCGCGCCCGCGTCTTCAAGCACCGTCGCCGGGTTCGCCGCCGTGAAGTCCGGCTCGTCGTTCACCGAGTTCACCGTGATCGTAAAGGTCTGCGTCAACGAGGTGTCGTCACCGCCGTTCGCCGTGCCACCGTCGTCTTGCACCAACACGTCAAAGGTCGAGCTACCAAACTCGTCCGCTGCCGCGGTGTAGCCTCAAGGTGCCGTCGGTCGCCACCGCAGGCGGTGTGCTGAACAGGCCCGGATTGCTGATACCGCTCACCGTGTAACTCAACACGCTCTGGCTGCCTTCGTTCGGGCCGGCGTTGAAGCTGGCCCAGGCCGACACCGTTTGCGCGCCGCCGTCTTCGTTCGAGGCTGCCGGGTTCGTCGCCGTAAAGCTCGGCTCGTCGTTCACTGCCGTCACCGTGATCGTGAAGGTCTGAATCGCCGAGGTGTCGTCACCGCCATTCGCGGTGCCGCCGTCGTCCTGCACTACCACCTCAAAGGTCGAGCTGCCCGAGGCGTTCGCCGCCGGGGTGTAGGTCAACGTCCCGTTGCTCGCCACGCTCGGCGCCACGCTGAACAGGGCCGCATTGCTCAGGTTGTCCACCGTGTAGCCCAGCACGCCCTGGCCCGATTCGTTCGCCGGACCCGGATCAAAGGCCGTCACCCAGCCCGCCACCGTCTGCGCGCCCGCGTCTTCCAGCACCGTCGCCGGGTTCGCCGCCGTGAAGTCCGGCTCGTCGTTCACCGAGTTCACCGTGATCGTAAAGGTCTGCGTCAACGAGGTGTCGTCACCGCCGTTCGCCGTGCCACCGTCGTCTTGCACCAACACGTCAAAGGTCGAGCTACCAAACTCGTCCGCTGCCGCGGTGTAGCTCAAGGTGCCGTCGGTCGCCACCGCAGGCGGTGTGCTGAACAGGCCCGGATTGCTGACGTTGCTCACCGTGTAGCTCAGCACGCTCTGGCTGCCTTCGTTCGGGCCGGCGTTGAAGCTGGCCCAGGCCGACACCGTTTGCGCGCCGCCGTCTTCGTTCGAGGCTGCCGGGTTCGTCGCCGTAAAGCTCGGCTCGTCGTTCACTGCCGTCACCGTGATCGTGAAGGTCTGAATCGCCGAGGTGTCGTCACCGCCATTCGCGGTGCCGCCGTCGTCCTGCACTACCACCTCAAAGGTCCGCTGCCCGAGGCGTTCGCCGCCGGGGTGTAGGTCAACGTCCCGTTGCTCGCCACGCTCGGCGCCACGCTGAACAGGGCCGCATTGCTCAGATTGCCCACCGTGTAGCCCAGCACGCCCTGGCCCGATTCGTTCGCCGGACCCGGATCAAAGGCCGTCACCCAGCCCGCCACCGTCTGCGCGCCCGCGTCTTCAAGCACCGTCGCCGGGTTCGCCGCCGTGAAGTCCGGCTCGTCGTTCACCGAGTTCACCGTGATCGTAAAGGTCTGCGTCAACGAGGTGTCGTCACCGCCGTTCGCCGTGCCACCGTCGTCTTGCACCAACACGTCAAAGGTCGAGCTACCAAACTCGTCCGCTGCCGCGGTGTAGCTCAAGGTGCCGTCGGTCGCCACCGCAGGCGGTGTGCTGAACAGGCCCGGATTGCTGATACCGCTCACCGTGTAACTCAACACGCTCTGGCTGCCTTCGTTCGGGCCGGCGTTGAAGCTGGCCCAGGCCGACACCGTTTGCGCGCCGCCGTCTTCGTTCGGGGCTGCCGGGTTCGTCGCCGTAAAGCTCGGCTCGTCGTTCACTGCCGTCACCGTGATCGTGAAGGTCTGAATCGCCGAGGTGTCGTCACCGCCATTCGCGGTGCCGCCGTCGTCCTGCACTACCACCTCAAAGGTCGAGCTGCCCGAGGCGTTCGCCGCCGGGGTGTAGGTCAACGTCCCGTTGCTCGCCACGCTCGGCGCCACGCTGAACAGGGCCGCATTGCTCAGGTTGTCCACCGTAGCCCAGCACGCCCTGGCCCGATCCGTTCGCCGGACCCGGATCAAAGGCCGTCACCCAGCCCGCCACCGTCTGCGCGCCCGCGTCTTCCAGCACCGTCGCCGGGTTCGCCGCCGTGAAGTCCGGCTCGTCGTTCACCGAGTTCACCGTGATCGTAAAGGTCTGCGTCAACGAGGTGTCGTCACCGCCGTTCGCCGTGCCACCGTCGTCTTGCACCAACACGTCAAAGGTCGAGCTACCAAACTCGTCCGCTGCCGCGGTGTAGCTCAAGGTGCCGTCGGTCGCCACCGCAGGCGGTGTGCTGAACAGGCCCGGATTGCTGACGTTGCTCACCGTGTAGCTCAGCACGCTCTGGCTGCCTTCGTTCGGGCCGGCGTTGAAGCTGGCCCAGGCCGACACCGTTTGCGCGCCGCCGTCTTCGTTCGAGGCTGCCGGGTTCGTCGCCGTAAAGCTCGGCTCGTCGTTCACTGCCGTCACCGTGATCGTGAAGGTCTGAATCGCCGAGGTGTCGTCACCGCCATTCGCGGTGCCGCCGTCGTCCTGCACTACCACCTCAAAGGTCGAGCGCCCGAGGCGTTCGCCGCCGGGGTGTAGGTCAACGTCCCGTTGCTCGCCACGCTCGGCGCCACGCTGAACAGGGCCGCATTGCTCAGGTTGTCCACCGTGTAGCCCAGCACGCCCTGGCCCGATTCGTTCGCCGGACCCGGATCAAGGCCGTCACCCAGCCCGCCACCGTCTGCGCGCCCGCGTCTTCAAGCACCGTCGCCGGGTTCGCCGCCGTGAAGTCCGGCTCGTCGTTCACCGAGTTCACCGTGATACTCACCGTCGCGATACTGGATTGCGCCCCCAAGCTGTCCTCCGCACGGTAGGTGAAGCTGTCCGGGCCGAAGAAATTAGCATCGGGCACATAGGTGTAGGTGCCATCCGTGTTCAAGGTCAGCGAGCCATTGGCCACGTCTGCCACCAACACGGCTGTCAACGGCGTGTTGTTCTCGCCGGGTGCGCCGCTGTGCAAGTCCGAGTCATTCGCGAGCACACTGCTGCCATTCAACGTACCTTCTTCGTCCACACTGGCCGAGTCGTCGGTCACGACGGGTGCGTCGTTGACAGAGCTCACCGTGATCGAGAAATTGGCCGTGACCGTGTCCCCATTGGCGACCGCAGTCAGGGTGATCAGCGTTGGCGAACCCCATTGATTGGCAGCAGGCGTAATCGTGATTGTGCGAAGGCCATTGCCAGCCAATCCACTAGGCGTGACAACTAGTCCGCCGTTCGGAATGATCGTGGTGTTACCGGAAGCGGCAGAGAGCGAGATCAGATCCCCATCCGCATCGGACACGTTGGCGAACACCGTGATGCTGCCGTCCTCGTTGATGGTCGAGTTACCTGGCGAGGAAATGAAGGTCGGAGGTGCCGCTGAAGCAATACCCACGGACGCCATGAATACGGCTGACCCGAGCAGGCTGCGAAGCCAGTGCCTGCCCTCCGTCCGACCGGGGTCGGATTGGATGAAGTGTTGATCTCGGTTCATGGCGTGCTCTCTCTTGCTGGAGGTGGGGAACGACGGTGGCTTGCGTGCATCACGGTGATTCGGTAGGAGAAGCAGGTGTTGCAGGTGGATCAGACGGATCGCCGATGACGACCCGCAGGGAATGTCGTGCAGTGGCTTGACCATCGAAGGCCACCACGGCAACTTCGATGGCACCGGTCTGATCGTTTGCTTGAATGCGCAGCGTGCGTTCCGCCCCCTCGCCACTCAATTCGATTTGCTGCGGTGCCAACAGGGTGGTGTCGGCGCTGACGATGCGAACGACGAGGTGCGCCGGATCTGCCACCTGGAAACGCACCGTCACTGCCTCGCTACGCTCGCCCGCGCGCAGTCGTAGTTCGGCGGGCGCCTCAATCACAAAGCCTTCTGCGAACGTCTTGATTTGAGGCGATTCGGCAACAGTCGGCGCGTCGGCAATGGATGCTGGCGCGGATTCGGAGGGTGCCGCCGTCTCTGGCGCGGGTCCGCAGGCGATCAAAATAGCGGTCAAGAGTGAAACGCCAAACAGTCGACACGCGTCAAACGCCCGTCGGGCCATGCATTTGTTGTTTCTGTTCAATGCGTTACTGAACATCCCTGAACTCACCTGAGCGTGACTTGGCAAACGCCGGAATCGGCAGTCAGAGGCTTCTGCAATTCACAGGCCAAACACACACTTGTGAATGCCACACTGATTGAACTTGTGAATGGAATCACAGTGGCAAAGCGCGGGCTGGCACTTGCCGGGATGGCGAATCGCACATGGCACCTGCGTTATCCGACGGTCAGCGTGGCAGCCTCGATGCCAGACATCAGCGGAAAGCCCGGCTGAGGTGCCGATCCGGCCCAGAAACGCCAACGGGCACCCGAAGGTGCCCGTTGGCTGTCCCGCATCAGGCACCATCGGTGCCCGCTGATTTCAGATCAGTGGAATTGCTCTTCTTCCGTCGAGCCGGTCAGTGCCGTCGTCGACGATTGGCCGGACTGGATGGTCTGGGTGACCGCGTCGAAATAGCCGGTGCCCACTTCACGTTGATGCTTGACTGCCGTGAAGCCACGGTCGGCGGCGGCAAACTCGGCTTCCTGCAGTTCGACGAAGGCCGTCATCTGTTCACGGGCATAGCCGTAGGCCAGGTTGAACATCGAGTAGTTGAGGCTGTGGAAACCGGCCAGGGTGATGAACTGGAACTTGTAGCCGTAGCTGGCAATTTCCTTCTGGAACTTGGCGATGGTGGCGTCGTCGAGGTTCTTCTTCCAGTTGAAGCTGGGCGAGCAGTTGTAGGCCAGCATCTTGCCGGGGAACTTGGCATGAATGGCTTCGGCAAACGCCTTGGCATAGGCGAGATCGGGCTTGCCGGTTTCGCACCAGACCAGGTCGGCATAGGGCGCGTAGGCCAAGCCACGTGAAATTGCTTGGTCCAGGCCGGGCTTTGTTTTGTAGAAACCTTCGACGGTGCGCTCGCCGGTACAGAACGGCTTGTCGTTGTCGTCGACATCCGAGGTCAGCAGGTCAGCCGCCTCGGCATCAGTTCGCGCCACGATCAAGGTTGGCACACCCATCAGATCTGCGGCCAGACGCGCCGCATTGAGCTTTTCAACGGCTTCGCGGGTGGGCACCAACACCTTGCCGCCCATGTGCCCACATTTCTTCACCGAGGCCAACTGATCTTCGAAATGGACGCCCGCAGCGCCCGCTTCGATCATGGCTTTCATCAACTCGAAGGCATTCAGCACACCGCCAAAGCCAGCTTCCGCGTCAGCCACGATCGGCGCAAACCAGTCGGTATCGTCCTTGCCTTCGGCGTGGTGAAGTTGGTCCGCGCGTTGCAAGGTGTTGTTGATGCGCTTGACCACCTGGGGCACGGAGTTGGCCGGATACAGGGATTGGTCGGGGTACATCTCGCCAGCGATGTTGGCGTCGGCCGCGACCTGCCAGCCCGACAGATAAATCGCTTGCAGCCCCGCTTTGACTTGCTGCATCGCTTGATTGCCCGTCAACGCGCCCAGCGCATTCACAAACGGCATCTCGTGCAATTGACGCCACAGTCGCTCTGCACCACGACGGGCGAGCGAATGCTCGATGTGTACGGTGCCACGCAAGCGCACGACATCGGCCGCGCTGTAGTTGCGGGTAATGCCTTTCCAGCGTGGGTTGGTATCCCAATCCTGCTGCAGCTGTTCGGCGGTGGGCAATTGGCTCATGACAGACTCCTCGAGGGTGTGGCGTGGCGGATGTGATGACGGGGGGATTGCGGTGAAGGGGCGAAGCGTGAACAAACGCCGCGATGACAGACTCAGCCGTGGTCCAGTCGGGCGTAGGCAGGTGAGGTGATGAAGTCGGAAAGCTCACTGGCGTGGGTCAACTCCGATAGCAGCGCCGCGGCCTCCGCCAAGCGCGATTGGCCTGGCAGGCCGCTGCGCGGCAGACGTTGCGCCACACCCGCGATCGCGAGATCAAATAGCGCGAAGTCAATGCGGTCGCCGTCATCGAATCGTTGATCTGGCGTGTGCAGCCATTGCCACAATTGGGCACGGCTGATTTCGGCGGTCGCGGCGTCTTCCATCAAGTTATGGATCGGCACGCAGCCCTGCCCATCAAGCCAGGCAGCGAGATAGCGCACGCACACGTCGATGTTGCCGAAAAAGCCCGCCTTGGTGATCGTGCCAATACTGGGATGGATCAACAGGTCGCGACCCACCTGCACGTCTTCTCGCCTGACCTGCAGTTGGTTCGGCGTCGGCATGTGCTGGTCAAAAATCTCACGCGCCACCGGAATCAGACCGGGATGCGCCACCCAGGTACCGTCATGACCCGCCGTGACCTCGCGCAGTTTGTCGGCGCGAACGCGCGCGAGCGCCTCGTCATTGGCCACGGGATCGTTGCCGATGGGAATCTGCGCGGCCATGCCGCCCATGGCATGTGCACCACGCCGGTGACAGGTCTGGATCAGCAATTCCGAGTACGCCTTCAGAAAAGGCACCGTCATGGTGACCTGACTGCGATCCGGCAATACGCGGTCCGCGTGCTTACGGAACGTCTTGATATAACTGAATATGTAATCCCAGCGACCGCAATTGAGACCGACAATGCGATCCTTGAGTGCGTGCAGAATTTCGTGCATCTGAAACACCGCAGGCAGCGTTTCAATCAGCACGGTTACTTTCATCGTGCCAATCGGCAGTCCCAGACGAACTTCGACAAAGCTCAGTGCCTCCTCCCACAGCGCAGCCTCTTCCATCGACTGCAGTTTCGGCAGGTAGAAATAGGGACCGAGATCCTTGGCTGCCAAGGTCTTGCCGTTGTGGAATGCGAACAAGGTCATGTCGAACAAACCGCCTGACATCGGTACCCCGTCGAAGCGAAGGTTCGCCTCGTTCAGGTGCCAGCCGCGTGGGCGCACAATCAGCGTTGCCAACCCTTCCGACTTCAGCGCGTAATGCTTGCCTTCCGGAGCGGTGTAACTGATGTCGCCGGTGACCGCGTCGCGGATGTTGATCTGGCCATCCAGCATGTTGCCGCGTGTGGGACTGGAGGAATCCTCGAAGTCCGCCATGAACACCTTCGCACCCGAGTTCAGTGCGTTGATGATCATCTTGCGATCCACCGGTCCGGTGATCTCGATCCGTCGATCCTGCAAGGCGGCAGGTGTGGGCGCCACGCACCAGTCAGAGTCGCGAATGGCGCGGGTGTCTTCGCGGAAGTCTGGCAGCGCACCGGCATCGATGCGCGCCTGGAACTGCTTGCGCGCTGCCAGCAAGCCCTGACGCGCCGCCTCGAAACGCGCATGAACCTCGCCGAGCAAGGCAAGCGCATCTGCTGTCAACACGCTGGCAGCACGTGGATCGGAGGCGACTTCGATGTGGACCTTGGGTTGGGCGGCGGCCTGGCTCATGGACATGCTCCGTTGCGGGGAGCGCCACCGTATGCCGCATGGCAGCAATTTCAAACACAAATGTTTCAATAAAAAACATCATCATTTCTTATACTTGTAACTTGGCGCCAGCGCCTGTCGGCCAGCTTGCGATGACATGCAATTGAAATCAACGACTTGAAACGACGATCGCTGTCTGAAAACAACGCAGCCACCCGAAGGTGGCTGCGTTGCGGTTGCGTGCAAGTGACAATCTGGAATAGCTGGCGACCAACACGCACACAAAGGCATGCGAAAGCTGCCTCGGGTTGCCTACCAGACCACTTCCGCCATTGAGCAGTTGAGACCCGAACCGATGCCCAACAGCGCGATGCGTTGTCCTTTGCGCAAGCGGCCCATTTCTTTGAGCTTGGAAAGCACGATCGGCACGGATGCAGGACCAATATTGCCGTGCTCACGGAAAATCGTGAACACTTTGCGGGGATCAATCCCGACCGTTTTCACCAATGCGTCGGTGTGCACCCGACTGACCTGATGAATCACGAACTCATCAATCTCGTCGACCGCCCAACCCAAGGCTTGACGAGCGGCGTGAAAGGTCGTCGCGGCCAGCTTCATGCCCTCAATCAGGAGCATTTTGGTATCGGTCACCATGCGATCCAGATTGCCTCGACACAGGCCGTTCCACTGTGTGGCAGCGCGCGTCACGCCACCACGATAACGCGGCGCGTCAGGCGCCAATTCGCGGCGCGCAAGCACCATCGCAGCAGCGCCACAACCGAGGGTTAGCGACGCCAGTTCGCTTCGGAAATCCTCTTCGGTGATCTCTGGCGACAACATGCGTTGCAGGGTCTTTTCGTAGACCAGGTTGGCCGTCTCGCCATCCACCACCAAGGCGTAATCGATCTCGCCACGCTCAATCATGCGACTGGCGATATCCATGCCGTTGAGGAAGGCAAGACAGGCGTTGGCAACATCGAAGTTCTGGCAAATCTCGGACAAGCCCAAATTGCCGGACACAATGCTTGCCGTCGACGGCTCAAGAAAATCGCGACTGACCGAGGTGTTCACCAGCAAGCCGATCCGTGCACGATCGACGCCGACTTCCGCCAGCGCTTTTTCCGCTGCCAACGTTGCCGCATCAGAAGCAAGCGTGTCGTCGTCCCACATGCGTCGTGAGTGAATTCCGGCAATGTCCTTGAGCACATCGGCACGAATCCCCAGACGGTCAAGGGTTGGGCGCAGACGCTCGTTGATGTCGTCAGAACTGAGAGCGTGCGGGGCATCAATATGCACCACACTGGCGATGGAGACGTGCTGAAACAGCATGTAGGGATCCAGAACAGGGCAGCAAAGCCTGAGAACGCTACCGGTTTGAGGAAGGAGGCGCAAGCGAAGCCACGCCGCGCCCCCGAATCATGGCGCGTTGAAAGAGCCCGCCGCTCTGAGGTTGTTCGAACAACGCGCAACCGCTACGCATTCAGCGGAGCGGCTGGCGCCCCGCTCCGCTGACGAGGCGTGCCTCAATCCAACTCACAGAAACAGTGGGCCACGGCACGAATCGGTGTGCCACGAACGGGCGCAGCCATTTGTGCCAATTCGGCCTGCAAACGCTGCAGGTGCGCATTGTTGGCCCCCAGCGCGGCGGGCAACCCCAGACTGCTGGCGAGCGATTGGGCGGTGGCGTTGCGGGAGAGATTGGCAAGGAAGCTCTCAAACGGGCTAGGCTCTTCTTCCACATAGCGAGTACCAAACCCATCTTTCTCCAGACCGGCCCGCTCAGCGGCCGAAGCGACCGCTTCCTGCAACCCGCCCAAGCGATCGACCAACCCACGCTCGGACGCCTGCGCGCCGCTCCAAACCCGTCCGCGCGCAACGCCGTCAATCTCATCCAGCGGTTTTTCTCGCGCTGCTGCCACCTTGCCGATGAAATCGCGGTAGCCGGACTCGATGACACTTTGCAGCACCTTGCCGACAATCGGGTTCATCGGACGCATCGGGTCGAACGCACCGGCAATGGCGGTGGTGCCCACGCCGTCGACGCGCGCGCCGACCTTGGCCAAGGTTTCTTCGCCCGTCAGCCACAGCCCAAAAATCCCGATCGACCCGGTGATGGTGCTGGGATCAGCAAAAATCTCATCGGCGTTCATCGAAATCCAGTAACCACCCGAAGCCGCCACATTGGCCATCGATACCACAACCGGCTTACCTGCCGCCTTGGTCAATTCCACCTCGCGACGAATCTGCTCGGAAGGAAACACGCCACCGCCGGGCGAGTCCACGCGCAGCACCAGGGCATGCACATCATCGTCTTCGCGCGCACGGCGGATCAACGCAGATGTTGATACCCCGCCGACGCTGCCTTGCGGCTGCTCACCATCAGTAATGCCACCCTGCGCAACAATGACCGCAACCTGGGGACGGGCGTCGAACGGCAGATTTTCGCGATCGACGAAACTCAGGTAACCATCGAGGTCGATTTGCTGAAAGGTGCTGCCGTCTTCGTCCGCCACACCACGGTCAATCATCATGGCGCGGAACTCATCCAGCGTCTTCAATTCGTCGACCAAACCCTGTTTGAGTGCCAACTTCGCCAAATCGCCTTCGACCGCGGCAATTTCCTCATCGATGCCATCAATCGCCGCCTGCAGCGTGTCCGCATCCAAGTTGCGCAACCCAGCGATGTCTTGCAAATAGCGACGCCAAACGTCTCCCATCCAGAACAAGTCGGCTTCACGCGCCGCGTCGGAGGGCGCATCAAGGATGTAAGGTTCAGCAAATGACTTGAACTCCCCGACCCGGAACAGGTGGACTTTCACCCCGAGCTTGTCCTGCAAGCCCTCACGGTAATAGGCGCGATAGCGACCAAGCCCTTCCAGCAACACCGCGCCGCCTGGGTGCAGATAGATTTCGTCAGCATGCGCGGCAAGGTAGTAGCCGCGTTGATCCATACCATCCGCATAGGCAACGATCTGCTTGCCCGCCGCTTTGAAGCGCTGCAACGCAGCGCCGACCTCACGCAGGCTGACCATGCCGGCAGAGGCCAACTGGTCGGGTCGAATGACCAAGCGTTCGATGCGAGCGTCTGTTGCGGCGGCATCAATGCCACGCACCACATCCCGGACCTGAACCTCGACGATTTCATCGCCGGTGAGTTGACCCAAGGCGCGCGAGCCCGGGTCAATCGAATACTGTTCAACAAGGCTGCCTTGTGGCGTGAGCACCAGCGCCGTGCGGTCTTGTAGCGAGGCACCACCCGCGAAGGCACCAATCACTAATACCACGACAAGAAACACAAACAAGCCATTCAACACCAGTCGACGGCTGAAATTGACGGCATCCCAGACAAAGCGCAGGGACCGCACAAAAACGTTGGAATCGGATTGAGCCATGGTCGAAATCTCAGGGGAACTGGGGCAAGCATGCGTAGGCATCGCAGCGCGTGCAAGCGCTGAAGGTCATGTGAAATCGATGTCTAGGCCAACAAAAGGCGCTTTGACAGCACTTGAAAGCGCCAACTCAATAACACCGCAGCGCCGGTCAATCCGACAATCAAGCCGACCCACATGCCGGCTGCGCCCTGTCCGTGCACGATGCCGAGCCAATAGCCCATCGGCATGCCAAGCCCCCAATAGGCCAGCACCGTGATCAGCATCGGCATGCGCGTATCCTTCATGCCACGCAATGCGCCCGCCGAAGCGGCCTGTATCCCATCCGAAAACTGGAAGGCCGCCGCCAGCAACATCAATTGCACTGCCAATGCGGCGACTGCGGCGTCACTGGTCCAGACGGTGGCAATCCATGGCGCGCCGAACAGCAGGATCAGCGCCGAGACTGCCTGGGTGATCAGAGTGATCGCGTAACCTGCAGCACCCGCCCAGCGCAAACCGGCTGCGTCACCCCGACCCACGGCATTGCCCACTCTGACCGTGGTTGCCATGGCAACGCCCAGAGGAACCATGAAGGTCACCGACGCCAGATTTACCGCGACCTGATGCGCCGCGGTCGGGATGGTGCCCAGGCTGCCAATGATGAGTGCAGTGGCAATGAACAGGCCGCCCTCCATGAACACGGAAAAGCCCATCGGTAGCCCGATCTTCAGTAGTTGCGCAATGGGTTTCCAACGTGGCCACTCCCATGCGGCATAGAGCTGCAAATCGACATAGCCGCGTCCGCGCGAAAGATGCAGTGCGAACGCGATCACCTGACACCAAAGGGTCAGGCTGGTCGCAAGTCCCAAACCACGTGCGCCCATTTCAGGCAAGCCCCACGCACCAAACATCAATGCGTATCCCAAGGGCACCAGAAAGACCAAGCCAACAAAGCCGATCACCATGGTCGGACGGGTTAGCGAAACTCCCTCACTCAGATAGCGAAAACACAGCAGGAGCGCCAGCGCGGGCGCTCCCCACGACACGCCATCCAGAAAGCCCAGCGCTTGCGGCTGCACATCGGCCGCCACACCGGCCAAGGCCAACAACCAATCCGCATGCCGAAGAAAACCCCACAAGCCCCAGCCCATCGCCGTCGCCAACCACAGCGACTGTCGGAACACACTGGCGATTTCCAAGCGTCGCCCTGCACCATCCAACTGCGCAACCGAGGGCGGCACGGCCATCATCACACCGATGAGGCTAAGAATGGCGACCGACCAAACCGCCGTGCCGATGGCCACAGCCGCCTGCGTCAGCGCCGAGTGACGCCCCGCCAATATGGTGTCAACCACGTTCATGGCCATCGACGACAGTTGACCCAGTACCAAGGGCAACGCCAACGCACTGGTGGCGCGCATCTCGTTGCGCAAGCGATGAAAAACAGGAACAGATTTCATGGGGATGTGCGTCCGCAGCGGACGCGCATCTTAGGCGTAAACCAAACGCGACGTCGGGACCACCCAACTTCCGCAACAGGGCAAGTGCCTAGCAGTCTGGCATTCTGGACACCAAACATGTCTGCGCGAGGCAGAAGATCTTGAACGACATCCCCCTGACTGACTCTGCGCGTCCATGTGAAAACTGCGGCGCACCTTTGCACGGTGAACATTGTTATGCCTGCGGCCAACCCACCAAGGGACTGGTTCGACACTTCCCCAGCATCGTCGGCGATTTCGTCGATACCGTGTTTGATATTGACGGGCGAATCTGGCGCACCCTTTGGCCACTCTTGTTGCGCCCCGGGCATCTCACGCTCGAGTATCTGCGTGGGCACCGCGTGCGCTTCGTCAGCCCCGTGCGGCTCTTCGTTTTCCTCAGCGTGCTGGCATTTCTGGCGATGCAATGGAGCATCCATTGGGATGAGGACCCCATTCAACTGGACCCTTCGGGGCAGTTCGCGAACGCCCGCGACGAGGGCGAACTAGCGCAACAACAGGCTGACGCACTCACCGCACTGACCAACGCCGAGAGTGCGCTTGCCGACGCAACCAATGGCCAAGCCGACCTTGCTGCTGCGCGACAAGCCATTGAGCAGGCCGGCGCAAACCGTCGCGCAGAGCTTCGCGGTGAGAAACCAGCGGAATCGGTCGACCAAAGCACGGCTTCGCCACACATTTCCTTCGGCGACAAACCGTGGCATCCGACAGCCAACCCGCTGCAGATTGACGCATTTCCGGAAGTCGCCAATCGCAAGCTCAATGTCTGGGCTGCTCAAGCGGAAGGCAACATTGCCCGAATTCGCCAGCATCCGGCACTGCTGGGCCAAGCCTTCATCAACTCGCTGCCACAGACCTTGTTCGTGCTCGTGCCGGTCTTCGCCCTATTGCTGAAACTGCTCTATCTACTGAAGCGCCGACTCTACATGGAGCACCTCATCATGGCCTTGCACAGCCATGCGTTCATCAGTTTGGTTCTGCTGCTGACTGCACTATTGAGCCTCGCCAGCGATTCGCTGGATTGGCCGACGTTCACCACAGTCAGTCAAACGATCAGCCTGGTGTTGTGGCTGTGGATTCCCGCTTATTTGTTCCTGACGTTGAAATGGGTTTACCGGCAGGGCTGGATCATGACCACGCTGAAGTCGATGTTCCTCGGCACCTGCTACCTGATCCTGCTGTCGCTAGGCGCCGCCTTCAATCTGGCGATCAATGTGGTCACGTTATAGCCATCCTTTGAGAAAGTGCCCCGGCACCGTTTCAAGATCGCGATTCCGACGGCTGCCCACGCTCATTCCCGCGAGTTCATCGATCAAGCGATGAGTTCGCGCACACGGCGGCCACGCGGCGCACAAAACAAAGTAATTTTCTAAAAGTCTGTCTGGTGATCGAATCAACGCTGACAAGGCCGCATTTTCCGGGTCCCACCGACGATCAAGGCGATTTGCGCTGCCGGTTCAGGGCGCCACGCCAACACTAAGCGCTTGGGCTTTCAGCAGAGCGATCCGTTGCGCTGGCGGTGCTGCCAGCAACTGCTGACGCAATTGTTCGCGTCCCTGTGCGTCCAGTCGCTGCGCTACCCGGACCAGCAGCTCGCGTTCGCCAATCGGCCAATCCGCAAGCATTTGCAGGGTGGCGTCACGCTCGCCCTCTGGCACAAAGGCGAACGCAGATTCGGCGACCATGGCAACGTCAGAACCTTCCAGCAACAGCAGCGCGCGACGTTCTGCAGCCGTCAAGGAGGCGAACGCTGTCGTCAGGGTCGACAACTGCTCAGACGGCAGCGCTGCGAGGCGATCCTGCTCTTCCCGCAGTTGCTGCTGTTGCGCTGCGCTCAACGCCTGCCAAACCGAAAAACGCTCGCGCAGTTGCGCTCGTTTCAGCGGATCCAGGTCGACCCAAGCCTTGGCACGACGCAGGGCATTCTGTTGTTGGCTTGAATCCAGCGACACCCAACGATAGGCATGCTGCACCAGCATCGCGCGCTGCGCAGACGCCAAACTGCCCCAATCGGACTCCCAGGCACCCAAGGAACTGCGCATGGCTGCTGGCAGCGTCTGCCACGGGTCGAATGCCGGCGACGATGCATTGTCGGCGTTCATAGGCGGCGTACCGCTCTGCAGACGCACGGAAGGTTGCCGCCATAGCAGCCAATCGAGCCGCTCCAAGGTGCTGTACTCGACGCCATCAGCGAACAGCAGAAAGTCGCCGGAGGACAGCGGGACCTGCTCTTGCACTCGCCGAATGGGTGCATCGTCTTCCGCCAGAACCCCTTCTTCAGGGACACCATCAAGCCACTGCTGAGCCCTCTGAAGGCAAGCCTCGCATGCCGCGATTCCGATGCCCGCGCAGAGCAAGAGGAGCATTGCTGCCCGCAGGATCGGGCGCCCGGATCGCCTTGGCGGCGTCGCCTCACTTTCCTGCGCCAAATGCAAACCGCGAAACCATGCCAGTGTCTGCGCACGAGAATTGCCATCGGCCGCAGCCAAAGGCACCAGAGCTTCCGCCGCGTCTCGCCAGTGTCGTGACACCGCCAACAAAGATAGCTCCAGACAGTCGGCAAGCGCTTCCAGAGGCAACCCCAAGACAATCCGCATAAAAGCGACCCGCGCATGCATTGCCGCAAGCGGCAACGGCTTCGACGTGCCGTGCAGGCTCTGATCCAGCACGAAGAACCATTGTTGCAGCAGGCGCCGAAGCTGATCCGAATCCAGCTCGCCAGCCGCCGTCAGACCCGCTCGGCGAAGCGCAATCTGCCAGACCGCATGCGCACGAATCGTCGGCAATCCGAGCCAAAGCGCATGCCGGAGGCACAACACTGGCAAGCGGCTCTGCCACTCGACAGACCCGAATGCTGCGGCCGTGCTTTCGCGCTCCCGCAAGAGGGATGCCAAGGGCGGCGTAGTGCTGGCAGATGGCGTGTTCACACCTAAGCGTCAATCCATGGGTTAGGTAGCAGGCAAAGTGAATCGGCGCAGATCCCTGCAGCGCATGAGATGACCACCTGGGAGATTGGCAGGCTTTGAGCACCGAAAGCGAAAATCCGATCCGACGAGGCACGCTTTATGTCGGATTCGCGAGCCCATTGTGGCGCTACGGGCCAAGAAGTCGACGAAAAGTGACCGCTTGGGTGGATTTACAGGCAGTGATCCAACGCTCGTCACGCTCCTCGTTTTGATCGACAGTGTAGTGTGCCATTCGCGTGACAGGTGTGCCTTACGCACTGGAAAAGTCAGCGGCCATGTCCGCGAATGTGCCTTTGCACTTGGCGTGGGATGGGCTGTCGAGCCGAAGGCATGCGGTTCCTTTTTCCTCTCTATCGAATGCGGGAGGCACTTGGCAGCATGCGTCGACGTGCCTGCGAAAAATTCGCTTGACAGCACATCAAAACCTGCTCTCCCGCAGCCTGTTTGGCTTGCGCATGATTGCCGTTGTTCACAGCCTGCCCGGCGGCGCAAAGCCGCCTGCGCAAGCCACGCATGTACGAATTTTGACAATCGAGCAAATCGCAAAACACTGTTTTATATGACTTTTATTAGATGGCTAAAATTTAGCCATGTCGATTCACGGGCTACAGCTATGCGACTTGCGCATTGTCATCCAAACGTCATCCACCGAGTTATCCACAGATTGTGTGGATAAGCCGCTTTCCTCTTTTCCACTCGACACTTAGACCAACTTCATAAGGCTGATGACAACAACACCCCGCAGATACCTGATGCGATCTGGACGCCGTCAGCACGCAGCCGCCCGCTACACTGCAAGCCTATGACTTACCCCGTGTTCCGCGTCGCGTTGCCGCTGCCGCTTGCGCAGACCTTTGACTACCTGGCGCCCGTCGACACCTGCTTGGATCCTGAAAGCCTGCAGCGCTGGGTTGGCTGCCGTGTGCAGGTCCCATTTGGACGCCAACACAAAGTTGGAATGGTCATCGAGGTTGTCAATCACAGCGAAATCAAGCCCGGCATCAAGGTGATCCTGCAGCGAATTGACACGCAGGCGCTGCTGCCCATCGAGCTGTGGCAAAGCATCCTGTGGTTGGCGCGCTATTACCAACGCCCGCTCGGTGACGTGCTGGCAACTGCACTACCGCAGCGCTTGCGCGAGGGTGACGCGCTGCCGGACCTCGCAGTGGCGTGGTTTCGATTGAGTGAGGCAGGCGTGACTCAGCGGCCAAGCCTTCGCGCGAATTCGCGCCCGCGCCGCTTGGCGGATTTTCTCGCTCAGTGTGGGCGCGCCGATGCTGACATGTTGGCTGCACATGACGCCGCTTGGCGCCCAACACTGCGCGTACTGATGCAACGCAACCTGGTGCATTCCGAACGCGACACCGCACGCCCGGAACTGGGTCTTCAGGCCTATGCGGACCCTGCTCTGCTTGCGCGCCGCAGCCAACTCAATCCCGACCAGGCCGACGCACTGCGTTTCGTCGTGGACTGCTTCGATACGTTTGCTGGATTGATCCTGGAAGGCGTCACCGGCAGCGGCAAAACCGAGGTCTATCTGCATGCCATCGATGCGTGTCTGCAACGCGGTCAGCAGGCTCTGGTGCTGGTGCCCGAAATTGGCCTGACGCCACAGACGCTGCGCCGTTTTCGACACCATCTGCCAGTACCCGTGCATGTGCTGCATTCGGGCCTGAACGAAACCGAGCGTGTGCGGGCGTGGACGGCGATGGCGAGCGGAGAAGGTCGTGTACTCATCGGTACCCGCTCCGCCATCTTTGCGCCACTGCCACAGGGTGGATTGATCATCCTGGATGAAGAGCACGACACGTCCTACAAGCAGCAGGAGGGTTGGCGATACCACGCCCGCGATGTCGCCATGGTGCGTGCGCGCAACCTGAAGATTCCCGTGCTGATGGGCAGTGCCACACCTTCGCTGGAGGCCTTGCAAGGCGTCCGCAGCGGCCGTTTCAGCGCCATCCATCTGCGCCAGCGCGCCATCGCCAAGCACCCGACCCGTGTCCAAGTCATCGATGTACGCGGCATGGCGTTGCCGAATGGACTGTCGCTGCCTGCACTGCAGGCCATTGATCAGGCATTGCAGCGCGGCGAACAGGCACTGGTGTTCCGCAATCGTCGCGGCTTTGCGCCGGTACTTTTGTGCCATGACTGTGGATGGCGCGGCCAGTGTCAACGCTGTGATGCGGCGCTGACCTTGCATGGCAGTAAAAAGTTGATCTGCCATCACTGTGGTCATCGCGAAACCGCACCGCCAGCCTGTCCAAGTTGTGGTGGACTGGCACTGGTTCCGCAGGGGGCGGGTACGGAGCGCTTGGAGTTGGCCTTGGCCGAACGCTTCCCAGACGTACCGGTGGTGCGTATCGACCGTGAAACCACTCAACATCGTGACGCTGTTGAAAAGCACTTGGCAGGGCTTGGAAACCAAGCCGGAATCCTGGTCGGCACGCAAATGCTGGCCAAGGGGCACGATTTGCCGCGACTCAGTCTGGTGGTGATCGTCAGCATTGATGAAGGCTTGTTCAGCACCGATTTCCGCGCCGCGGAACGCTTGGCGCAACTGCTCATTCAGGTCAGCGGTCGTGCAGGCCGGGCGTGCACACAGGGCGATGTCCTCCTGCAAACCCATCTGCCAGAGCATCCGTTGCTGCCAACCTTGTTGAAGGGTGGCTATCGGGCATTTGCGGAAAGCGAACTACAAGCGCGCCAAGCCGCGGGGTTGCCGCCGTTTTGCGCCTTCGCATTGCTGCGTCACGAGAGCGCCGAGCAGGCCACTCTGCAACGCTTTGAAACAGACGCCCTGGCGTTGCTGCGACGCCACAGCGCTGGTCATGGGTCCTGTCGAGTCCATGCCCCGCTACCTGCACCGATGGCACGCCGACAAGGGCGTTGGCGGCGTCAGATTCTACTTTCGGCGCCCAGCCGTGCGGCATTGCAAGGCCTGCTTGGAAGCCTTGGCACGGCGCTGTACACCTTGCCGAGCGCACGCAAAGTGCGCTGGTCGCTGGATATCGACCCGATCGATCTGTACTGATCCGCGTGCAATCTCACTTTGCCACCAACTGCACCGCGTCTGCGCGATCCCGCAGCCGCACCACGATTCGATCCGTTGCCTGAGTCCAGCAGGCGTCACACTCGCCCAGCGCGGCAGCGTCCACCTTCGCCAGCATGCGGCGACCATCGAGAACGCTACGGATGGTCGACAACCCCATCCACTCGACGCGCCAATCGCGTGGCGCGGGTCGCCATGGACCCCGCTGTGCTTCAATCCGCAGCTCGGCACGCCCACCTGACTGGCGCTGGACGAAGCGTCGGCGCGAAAAATCGCCACGCGCAAACGCCATCGATTCACCGTCATCTTCGTACAAACTCGCCTCACCCTGCGCGCCTGGATAGATCTGCACGATCAGATCCTGTCCCAGCATTTCGCCAGTGTGCTGCACGACAGGCTGACGAAACACGATGGCACCGTCACGCACGAAGATCGGCAGGCTGCCCATCTCGACCGGCAGCCGATGCGAATGCCGGCCCTTGAAACCCTGCACCGAATCGAACAGGTACCAGCGGGTTCCGGGCAGATAGACCTCCCGTTGGGTTGCGCCTTCGACCAGCACCGGTGCAATCAATAAGTCACTGCCAAACAGGAAACTATCGTCACGCGACCAGGTTTCGGGATCGTTCGGGTAATCCAGAAACAGCGGCCGCATGGCGGGAATGCCGCTGCGGTGAGCGGTTGCCATTTCGTTGTAGATTTGCGGCAGCCACTGATAGCGCGACTCGATGGCGGTGCGATTGAGGGCTTCGTGGCGCACACCATACGACCAAGGCTCCTGATCCGCCGATTGCTGCTCGGTATGAGCGCGCATGAATGGCGAAAACACCGCTGCCTGCAGCCAGCGGGTGAACAGCTCCGGACTCGGGCTGCCGGCAAACCCGCCGATGTCCGCACCGACAAACGGGAACCCCGAGAGTCCCAAGCCCAATAAGGTCGGGATCGATTGCCGCAATGCACTCCAGTCCGATGTGTTGTCGCCTGGCCAGACTGCCGCATAGCGCTGGCCTCCCGCAAACGTGGCGCGGGTCAGCACGAAGGGGCGCGTTTCGGGGCGCAGACGTTGCAGCCCTTCGAATGTCGATCGCGTATTGAGCATTCCGTAGACGTTGTGCACTTCCGCATGGTCGGTGGGCTGTCCGTCGTTGTCGTGACGCAGATCCAGCGGCATCGTCCAGGCCGGTTTGATCCATACCGACGGCTCGTTCATGTCGTTCCAGATTCCGGCCACACCGAGGTCCAGCAGACTGGCGTAAAGCCCACCCCACCAGTCGCGCGTGCTGGCCCGAGTGAAGTCGGGAAACACGCTGTCGCGCTTGTTGCTGGCCGCTTGTGATGGCCAGACCGGGCCACTGAATTCGCTACCATCCGGGCGCGTGACGAAATGCCCCGCCGCATGTCCTTCGTCATAGATGCGATAGCCGGGTTCCTGTGGCGGATGCGCATCCACGATAGTGACCACACGGAAACCCTGGTCACGCAGTCCGCCGATCAAACCAGCCGGATCGGGAAACTGCGCGCGGTCCCAGGTGAACGGTTTGAAGTCCTGCTGATAGTCGATATCCAACCACAGCGTGTCCGCCGGGATGCGCTTGCTGCGGAACGTGTCGGCAATCCACTGGACTTTGCTGGCCGGGTGATAGCTCCAGCGCGACTGATGAAAGCCCAAGGCCCAGCGCGGCGGCATAGGCATCCGACCGGTCAAACGCGTATACCGCGCGATCACGTCCTTCGGCGTCGGACCCGCAATCACGTAGTAGTCGAGCTCACCGCCGGTCGCACCGAAGCTGAGCAGATCGGGCGCCTCGCGACCGATATCGAAACTGCTGCGATGCGTGTTGTCGAAATACACGCCGTAAGCAGTGCCCTCGCGTAGAACGAGGTAAAACGGCACCGACACATAAGTGGGATCGGTCGAACTGTCGTAAGCGAAGGTGTCACTATTCCACATCGTGTAGTGATAGCCGCCCTGTGCCCAACCGCGCTTGTTGAGACGACCGTTCTTCTGGCCAAATCCGTAGACCTGATCGTTCGGCCGCAACTGCTTCCAGACCCGCACACTGTCTCCAACCACGCCGATGCCACGCAACGGATCGTCGGCATCCAGCGAATTGCCATTGGCATCAAAGAATGCCACTCGCAACGGCGAGTGCTGCACCCGCGCATGGATTGCAGCGCTTCGAATTTCGGTCGCACCTGATGTCTGTTCGATCGTCACCGTTGGCCGTTCTGCGCTCGGCAAAACGGCCCAGGAA
Source organism: Lysobacterales bacterium (assembly GCA_016718605.1). Taxonomy (GTDB): domain Bacteria; phylum Pseudomonadota; class Gammaproteobacteria; order Xanthomonadales; family Xanthomonadaceae; genus Aquimonas. The sequence continues at coordinate 577,559 of JADKCY010000003.1, forward strand.
TGGTCTCGTCCCGGGCTCGTGAGTGGTACATAGCGGACACGCATCACGCCTTCATCGAACGCGGCGATCTGCAGACGTTCGTGTGGCCCAACCCACGACACGCCGCTCGCCGAGGTCTCGCGATCTGGAAGGTCTTGCACACTGCGCCAGCCATTGCCATGCGCGATGCTGGTCACGGTGAGGCATGCGCACAGAAGAACATGACGAATGGTAGGCATGCGGAGCTCCTGAACTTGCCAAGTCGATGTCGAAATACCCATCGATGGTAGAACGCTGAAATCGCGCGGCGGGGTGAATACGAATGTCGCTGCGCCGCAGCGTGACCTGCACACTACACTCATCGCCTGGATCACCTTCGTTCACTTGCCACATGACGCATGCCATCACGACCACCGAAGTGTTTCTGATCGCTCTGGCACTGATCTTCGCCCTGCCATGGCTGATCTGGCGCCTTGGTCGAACCGAGTACTACGCACCGTTGGTGGTCGTGCAGATTCTGACCGGAATACTGCTTGGACCGGGCGTCTTGGGGGAGATATATCCGGATTACTACAACTTTGTCTTCAGCCCGCAGGTGGTGCAGTCGCTGAACGGGATCGCCTGGTGGGCAGTCATGCTGTTCGTGTGGATCGCCGGCATCGAACTCGACCTTCACGAGGTCTGGCGCAACCGCCGCGAGACCACCATTGCGGCGAGTCTGGCCTTGGGAACGCCACTATTAACCGGTTGCCTAGCCGCGCTCGTGATGCTGGCTTGGCATGACAACTGGCTGGGATCGCAGGGGGAAAACTGGCAGTTCGTCGTTGGCATCGGGATGGCCTGCTCGGTGACTGCGCTGCCTATCCTGATCCTGTTCATGGAGCGAATCGAGATCCTGCGCAAGCCACTCGGACAGCGCGTCTTGCGTTACGCCAGCATGGACGACATCGCCATCTGGTGTGTCCTAGCTTTGATCATGCTGGACTGGACGCGCGTCGGACGACAAACGGGATTCTTGATCGGGTTTGGCTTGGCTGCCTGGACATTCCGCACGCTGATGTGTCGCTTGTCGGAAACGGATCGCTGGTACGTCGGATTAATTTGGCTGGCACTCTGTGGCTTCGCCGCCGATTGGGCGGGCCTGCACTTCATGGTCGGCGCGTTTCTGTCCGGCGCAGTCATCGACGGTCACTGGTTCAATCGCGAACGCGTCGATCTTTTGCGCCATCACGTCCTGCTGGTTGTGATGCCGGTGTTCTTCCTCTCGACTGGTTTGCGCACACACTGGGATATCGGCGGGGGCAGCGTGGTGCTCGCAGCAGGGTTGCTGCTGGTCGCTTCAGTCGGTGGGAAATTGCTGGGCACCGGAATTGCCGGTCGTTTGCTCAACTGGCCACGTCAGGAATCGCGCTTGATTGGCTGGTTGCTGCAAACAAAGGCATTGATCATGATTATCTTCGCCAGCATCCTGCTCGACAAAGCCATCATCAGCGCAGAGACCTTTACCGCGCTGTTGTTGATGGCGGTCATGAGTACGATGTTGACGATTCCCAAGGTGACGCCGCTGCTGGCAAACCTCAGCCTCCAGCGCCAGCAAGGCGAGCGTTAGGAAGCCCCGTCGTCGCGTGGCAATGCAAAGTATCAGTTCAGTAGCGCCGCGCCGATGCCGGTCGAAACGCCTGCACGACGTCGCTGCGTGTTTCCAGATACGGTCCACCGATCAGATCAACGCCGTAGGGAACCGCTGCGAAAATGCCGTCTAGCGTTTCCTTGATGGCCTTCGGTTGACCCGGCAGATTGAGAATCAGACAACGGCCGCGAACCACACCAACCTGGCGCGACAGGATAGCCGTCGGCACGTATTTCAAGCTGACCGCACGCATCTGTTCGCCAAAGCCCGGGAGCACCTTGTCGGCAATCGCAAGTGTCGCCTCGGGCGTGACATCACGTAGCGCCGGGCCGGTTCCGCCAGTGGTCAGCACCAGACAACAGGATTCCGCAAGTTCAATCAGGGTTTGCTCGATCACACCCTGCTCATCGGCGATCAGACGCGCTTCGAAGCTGAGCGCGTTGTGCAACGCTCGCTCCAGCCAGTCTTTCAGCGCGGGCAAGCCCTTGTCTTCATAGACGCCGGCAGTAGCGCGGTCGCTGATGGAAACGATGCCAATCCGGGCGGGTTCGTATGCGGCCGGTTGATTCTGCACGTCAGGATTCCCGATGATGGTAGAAGGCACATGCTAAGCGAGGCGACTCACATGAGCACATTGCGCAAGATGGGATTGATCGGTGTTTGGCTGTTTGCCGCAGGCTGCAGTCAGCAGGCCTGGTACGCTGGAATGCAGCGAAGTGCCGCCGACGACTGCCAGCAGCAGCCGCTGGGCGAGATCAAGCGGTGCGAAGCGCATCTCAACCGGCTGCGCTTCGAGGACTACGAACAGGAACGCAAGCGTAGCCACCAGCCCTGATCAACGCGGCGGCGGCCCACCTTCGCCGCCGTCGGCGAAGACATCATTCTCTGTGGTGACCCGATCACAGTTGCCGATGGTGACTTCTTCGCGGATGGATTGCAGCATGCCGAGATAGATGTCGAAGCCGCGCGTGTTGATACCGGGGAGCCCTCGACTCATGAACACCCCATATAAACCGTGCTTGAAATCAACCCAGGGAAAAAAGCCGAACGCCCCCAGACTGTGGATCAGCGGCGGGTCGGTCAATGGGCGCGTGTTGTCATGCCAACTGCCCAGACCATAGAGCACTGGATCGCTCACCGTGGGCGGTGGATCGATCACGGGTAAATCCCCCACGTTGTTCTGCCAGAAGCGAAATACCGCGTCGCGCGACAACAGCCGTTGACCGTTGGCCCAGCCTTCATTGAGCAACATATGCAGTAGGCGCCCATAGTCACGCAAGGTGCTTCTGGCGCTGCCGGCGATCTGATAGTTCTGCGTTGCGCCCAGACCTTGCCAATCGATACTGCTTATCCCGAGCGGCGCGCCGAGTTCTGCCTGCCACCCCGCCTCCCAGTCCTGATTGGTGACAACTTCAGCTACCCGACCACCGATATGCATCGAGATGCCGCCATACGCGAACTGCCCACCAACGCTGAAGCCTGCGGGGAAGTCACGGCAACACGCGATCTGGTCCACCGCTTGCGCCAGCGTGATGCTGTCGTCAGTGATGATCGGATCCCCCGAATCGTTGCCAAAGCCCGACGTATGCGAGAACAATTGCCGCATTGTCATGTCGGCCTTGTCGCCCGTGAATTGCGGCAAATAGCGGGTGACAGGGGCCTCCGGATCGATCAACCCACGGTCGATCAACTGCACGATCCGGATGGCACTGGCAAGTTTGCTGGCCGAGGCGATCGCCACGCGCGTCTTGGCTGTGTAGCTGCCCAGATAGGCCTCGTAGAGTAGGCCTTGGCGGTTGCCGATTAGGATGGCACCGCCCGGCAGCGATTCGCTTGCGATGAACGACTGGTAGGCCGCCGTGGCAGCACCAAACGTACACACATCGGCATGCAATGGGTTTGCCGACAGGCAAGCGAAAATCGTCAAGGACACCACAAGGCGGGCGCGCATCCAGCAACTCCTAGGCACAGACCTCGGGCTCAACGCAGCATCGCGGCGCCGGTTGACCGCAGCCCGCTCATCCAAGCCAGGGCGACGCACTCACTGGCGCGGAATCAGCGTCGTCATCACGTGCGCAAGATAGTCGTCGAACTCCTCGTGCGTCATGCGCGGCTGACGCAACTGCAACGACATCTGCAGAAAGCCGACATAGGCGGCGTGGGTCAGTCGGGCGCGCTGTAGTGCTTCGCTTCGCGGGAGGCCGACCTGCCGATAAGCCAGACTGAGCCAGTCGGTGCGTCGTTGTGTCACCCGCTGCATGACCGGCTGCACCACTGGATGATCAAGTGCTTTCAGCAGTTCGGAGTAAATCGCGTGGGTCGGCGCTTCCGAACCCACTCGACGGAACAATTCTTCCAGACGTTCGCGCGGGTCGGTAATGCCCTCCAAACGCGCGAAGACATCTTCCAGTTCGTTTTGCTCCCAAAACTCCAAGGCCGCTCGCAACAGGGCTTCACGCGAGGGGAAGTGCCAGTAGAAGCTGCCCTTGGTGACACCCAGTCGTCGCGCGAGAGGTTCGACTGCAACCGCATTCACACCCTGCTCGGCGATCAGTGCCAAAGCACCTTGGGCCCAATCGGTCGCGCTCAGGCGTGAGGGCTTTTCCATCTTTGCGGCGACGTCATTCATCTTGGCAGTGTAGCCGTGCGCAGGCGTATTGCAAACCAATGTGATCGCGCAGCTGGAGGATAAGTCTTTTGCAATCAGCGCATTGCGGTGCAACACCGAACACCAACAAATCCATACGCAGTCGTATTGACTACGACAGCAACGCTCTCCCATACTCTGACGTATGGTGTTTGGGTTGTGGACGCTACTGCATCCATGTCCCTTACACCGCCATCCACGCCTAAGGAGCCCTGCCATGAGCATCGTCCTGCCTTTTCTGTCCCTCCTGGCAGCCGGCCTGATCGCCGCCTATCTGCGCACATCCTTGCGCGTTTGGGCGGCGATTTCGATCGCCGGACTGGCTATCGCGGTCTTGCTGCACGCCAGTCTGATCGCGACGACCATCGCCACACTGCTGTATGCCGTCGTAGCACTGCCATTGCTGCATGCGCCGACACGCCGTCACAAGCTCTCGGCACCCCTGCTGAAGATCTACACCAAGATGCTGCCGCAACTTTCCGACACGGAAAAGACCGCGCTCGAAGCAGGCACCGTCGGCTGGGAGGGCGAGCTGTTTTCCGGCATGCCGCACTGGAAGACGCTGCTGAGCCAGCCCAAACCAGAACTCAGCGCCGAGGAGCTCGCGTTCATCAATGGTCCCGCCGAACAGGTCTGCCAGATGAACAATGACTGGGAGGTCTGCCATGAGCGTGCCGATCTCGCTCCCGAGGTTTGGGAATTCCTGAAGAAGCACAAGTTCTTCGGCATGATCATTCCACGTGACTACGGCGGTCTGGGCTTTTCCGCCTTGGCCCACTCGCGCGTGCTGCAAAAATTGAACTCGGCCTCGCCCACACTCGGTTCAACCGTCGCCGTCCCTAACTCGCTTGGGCCCGCAGAGTTGATCCTGCACTACGGCACTGACGAGCAAAAGCAACACTACCTGCCACGTCTGGCCGATGGTCGCGAAATCCCCTGCTTTGCGTTGACAGGTCCCAATGCCGGCTCGGATGCTACCTCGCTGCCCGACTACGGCATTGTTTGCGAGGGCAACTGGGAAGGCGCCAACGTGGTCGGTGTTCGACTGAACTTTGACAAGCGCTACATCACCCTGGCGCCGGTGGCCAGCGTGATTGGTCTCGCCTTCCGCATGCACGATCCGGACGGTTTGCTGAGCGACGTCAAAGACCGCGGCATCACGCTGGCGCTGCTTCCTCGTGCAACGCCGGGTCTGGAAGTGGGCCGCCGCCATTTCCCGCTCAACATCCCGTTCCAAAACGGCCCCGTGCGCGGCAAGGATGTCTTCGTGCCGCTGCATTATCTGATTGGTGGCGAAGCGATGATCGGCCAAGGCTGGCGGATGCTGGTGGAGTGTCTCTCCGTGGGACGCGCGATCTCGCTGCCTTCCGGAGGCACGGCTGGCGTCAAGCTGGCTGCACTGACCACTGGCGCTTACGCACGCATCCGTAAGCAATTCGGCTTGCCAATTGGTCGCTTCGAAGGCGTCGAGGAAGCCCTCGCCCGCATCGCCGGTCGCACGTATGCCATCAGTGCACTCAGTGAAGCGACCGCAGCCGCCGTGGACCGCGGTGAAAAGCCCTCGGTGCCGTCTGCGATCGCCAAATACCACGCAACTGAAACCATGCGCGAAGTCATCAAGGACGCCATGGACGTGCACGGCGGCAAAGGCATCGTGCTCGGACCTCGCAACTATCTCGGCCGCGCCTGGCAGGGCGCGCCAATTTCGATCACCGTCGAAGGCGCCAACATACTCACGCGCAGCATGATGATCTTTGGTCAGGGCGCTATTCGCTGCCATCCTTGGGTTCTGAAGGAAATGCAGGCTGCACAGCATCCCGACGAAAGCACTCGTCTCAAGGAGTTTGATCGCACGCTATTCGGACATATCGGATTTGCGGTTTCCAACGCGGTTCGCAGCGCGGTGCTTGGCCTGACTGCGGCGCGTATCGGCAGTGTGCCTGGCGATGCCTATACACGGCGATTTTATCGCCGCCTCAATCGCTATTCCGCCAACCTTGCCTTGGTTGCTGACACCTCCATGCTGACGCTGGGCGGCAAGCTTAAGTTCAAGGAAAGCCTGTCTGCGCGACTGGGCGATGTTCTCAGTTTGCTCTATATCGCTTCGTCGGTACTGAAGCGCTACGAAGACCGTGATCGTCCGGCCGGCGAACAGCCACTGCTGGCGTGGGCGCTGTTCGACATCAACCATCGCATCGAACTGGCGCTGTCGGCGGCACTGCGCAATTTCCCGATCCGGCCGGTTGGCTGGCTGCTGTGGCTGTTGGTTTTCCCATGGGGACGTCGCGCGCAGGCACCGTCAGATCGATTGGGTCATCGCGCTGCCAGCTTGTTGCTGACGCCCAGCGACACGCGCGACCGTCTGAGTGAAGGTGTGTTTACCACGCCCTGCGCCAACAATCCTGCCGGTCGTGTCAATGCGGCATTGCCAAAGGTCATTGCCGCCGAGCCGGTAGAACGCAAGTTGCTCAAGGCCATCAAAGCAGGCGAAATCAGCGCACTGGATCCTGAAGCACAACTGCAGGAAGCCCGTTTGAAGGGACTGCTCAGTAACGAGGAAGCCACCATGCTGCACGAGGTTCGGCTGTTGGTGGACGACATCATTGCCGTGGATGACTTCGACTCCGCAGATCTCGAATCCGCCACGATGACGCGCCGCCGCAACGCGCAGATAAACCATGCCGCTTGAGGATCAAGCCACGCGCCGAGGTCAAACATCAACTTCGGCGCGTAGCGGATTGCGCTGCACCATGGCAGTGTGACGTTGCTTCACGTTTTGCCATCAAATTGCCACGTCAATTTACCCGGCCCTTAACGCTGACCATGTTCTGATACGCCTTCGATTGAGGAAGGAGGTTGGCATGGCCCGCAAGCCGCGTCTGATTCCACTGATCCGCAGCGTTGTGGATGACAGCATCCATAGCAGCCAGCCAGACTTGGCGTTTCTCGCTCGCGAGCTCGGCGCACTGGTGCACACTGCGTCAGATGGTCGATATCTGGAGCAACTCAACGGGCTGCGCAGTCGTGCCAAGGGCTTTTCGCGGTGGTTGATCAGCGACAGCAAGCGCCCGCCGTATTCCGCCTTTCTGCTTGTCTGGCCGCCGGGGCACGTCACGCCGCTCAATGAGTTGCGCGGGCGTTGGGGTATGGAACTGGTGATTCAGGGCTCGCTGGAGGTTCAGGAATATCAACTCAGCGATGACGGTCTGGCGCCGACGCGCAAGCGCATGACCTGGCTGGGTGAGAGTGATGCGATCTGGTTTGATCGCGACCAACATTGCGCGCATCGCGGGCGCAATCTTTCCAGCCAACAAGCAGCCATCACGCTGCATTTGGCGGGTGCGCGTCAGGCACGCTACCGATTGTTCGAACGGGTCAATGAGTCGGTTTGGAATGTGCGTTCACGTATTGCGTCAATCAATGGTCGCCTGACCATGTAGGCACGGTGTCAGCCCGCGACCCGACCTGGCTTGACGCCGGCACACCACAACAGACGCCTTCAAATGTTCTCGAAGTAAAAGAAAACGCCCCGTTTCCGGGGCGTATTCTTTTTTGTGCGAGTCAACCTTGTCACTGTCGTGCTGATCGACTGTCAGGCAACAAACAATGCCTTCATTTTCTTCATTGCCACGGACTCGATCTGGCGAATGCGCTCTGCCGAAACGCCGTACTCGTCGGCAAGATCTTGCAAGGTCAACTTGCTGTCAGCAAGCCAACGGCGAGTGATGATGTCGCGTGAGCGCGCATCCAACCCAGCCAGTCCTTCGCGTAACACGTCAAGGCGGTTTTCTTCCTCATCATCTTCCGCGTAACGCAGCGACGGATCCGCACCATGTTGCTCAAGGAAGGCGACCGGCGCTGGCCGCGCATCGTCCTCGTCCTGGTCGGCAGGCGCATCGAAACCGATGTCCTTGCCATTCAGGCGCGCTTCCATTTCCAACACTTCAGCAACCGGCACGTTCAGATCACGCGCGATGGTCTGGACTTCCTCGTGGTTCATCCAGCCCAAGCGCTTCTTGCTCTTACGCAAATTGAAGAACAACTTACGTTGCGCCTTGGTGGTCGCCACTTTGACGATGCGCCAGTTACGCAGGATGAACTCGTGCATTTCGGCACGAATCCAATGCACCGCAAACGACACCAAGCGCACACCCTGATCCGGGTCGAAACGCTTCACTGCCTTCATCAAACCGATATTGCCTTCCTGGATCAGGTCCGCCATCTGCAGTCCGTACCCGTTATAGCCACGCGCCACATGCACGACAAAACGCAAATGGGACAACACCAGTTGACGTGCCGCCGACAAATCTTCCTGCTCCAGATACTGGCGAGCTAGCGCCTGCTCATCATCCGGACTCAGCACCGGAATCCGGTTTACCGAGCTGATGTAAGCATCCAACGAACCCAGTGCACTGGGGATCGGCAGGTTATGGGTGATCAGAGCTTGACTCATGAACGTCTCCTTGGAGGCGAATTTTAGCACTCTAGTCGTACGAGTGCTAAAAAGACCAAATAGTTCCCTCAGCAAATGACTTGCCGATTCAGGTGCCTGGTTCCAGGCCCTTACCCTTGCGCGCATCTCCGGGCGGCCACAGCAGGCTGATCACGATGCTGGTCACCAGAATGGACAAGACCACACCCAAGGACACCAGAGAATTCACCTTGATGACGTCGACCAAGAGCATTTTGGTGCCCACGAATACCAATACAAGTGCCAAGCCATAGGTCAACAGGTGGAAGCGTTCTTTCATGTCGGCCAGCAGAAAGTACAGCGCTCGAAGTCCAAGAATGGCAAAGATATTGGCCGTCATGACAACGAACGGGTCATCCGTCACCGCATAGATCGCCGGAATCGAGTCCACCGCAAAGATAATGTCAGTAACCGCGACCAGAATCACCACAACGAACAGCGGGGTGAACCAGCGCTTCCCAGCCTCCATGAAACTGAACTGTTCACCCCGAAAATCTCGGGAGATCGCCAAATGGCCACGCATCCAGCGCAGCACGGGGTTTTTCTCCAGATCTGGCGTCGCGTCCGCAAACCACAACATCTTCACACCAGTGACCAGCAGGAACAGGCCAAAGAAATACAGAATCCAGTGGAACTTGGCGATCAGCAGTCCACCCAGAAGGATCATGATCGCGCGCAGTACAATGGCACCAACGATGCCAAGGATGATGACCCGCTTCTGGTACTCCACCGGCACGGCAAAATAGGTGAACAACATCAGGAAGACAAAGATATTGTCGACCGACAGCGACTTTTCGATCAGGTAGCCAGTAAGGAACTCCGACACGCGCACATTGGCAGCCTCAATACCGACTGCGCCCTTCAAGTACCACCACAGCAATCCGGCAAAAATCAGCGCCAAAGCGACCCATATCAGGGTCCAGATGCTGGCTTCCTTGACACTGACCTTGTGCGGCCCCTGTTGCCGCATCAGCAGCAAATCCACGAGCACGGCGACAACGACGAAGACGCCGAAGCCCGCCCACATCCACCACTCACCGATCGTTTGCATAACAGATTCCAATCAAGCGCCCTGAGTCACCGGGCCCAGGGAATGAGACCCGCCGCACAACACCTTGACTGCCAGTTGACGGTCAATGGAGGCGACAAGGTCTTGCTCGTGACGAATCACCGATGGGACCGGAGGCTGCTGCCCCGTACTGACGACCCCACCGCGAAGAGCTACTCCCCTTGGAGTGACCGATCCTAGAAGGACCGGCATAGGTCGGAAGTCTACCTGACCAAAGTCATGAAGGCGTGAACTTCTCAGGTTGGCAACTGCCAATCGATGGGTATCTGACCCTCACCCTGCAGGTAGCGATTCGCTGCGGAGAAATGCCCACAGCCCATGAAGCCACGGTACGCAGACAGCGGTGAGGGGTGTGGCGCCTTGAGAACGCAATGACGATTGCGATCGATCACCCGTCCCTTGGCCTGAGCGTAGCTGCCCCACAACATGAAGACCAAGCCGAGTCGCTGTTGCGACAGGGCATCAATGATGGCGTCGGTAAAGGGTTCCCAGCCTTTGCTTTGATGCGATCCCGCACGTCCCGCCTCGACGGTCAACACGGAGTTCAAGAGCAGGACGCCCTGCTCCGCCCATGATTGCAGGCACCCGCTATCAGGGATCGGCAGTCCCAAGTCACGTTGAATTTCCGCAAAAATATTCTGCAGGGAAGGCGGAACCGCAATGCCGCGCGGCACGGAAAAACTCAATCCATGCGCCTGGTTCGGTCCGTGATAGGGATCCTGCCCGAGAATGACAACCTTGACGCGTTCAAACGGTGTCGCATCTAGCGCCGCAAATATCTGTCCAGCAGGCGGGTATACCGTTACGCCGCGCTCGCGTTGCTGCAACAGGAACGCCCGCAACGCTTGCATGTGCGGCGAGGTCAGCGCATCGACCAATCGCGATTTCCAACTCTCGTGCAAACGCACGCGGGAGAGCTCTGGCATCGGCTTTGGCACGGCTCTCAGCTCGCCTTGCGCGCCACTTTTGACCGCATGATGCGTCCAACGCGCAACTGAAACAGCAACTTGGTGACCAACAAGCGCTCTTCGATCGGCTTCTGCACCAGATCATTGGCACCAGCACGCAGCAGTGCCGACTGATTCGCTGGATTGTCGTCACCCGTCATGACGAGCACCGGCAGCTGGGCACGTGCATAGGCAAATCGCCCTCGAACTTGCTCAAGCAAGTCATGCCCGGTCAATCCGCCTTTCAGGTAGACATCCGTCAACAGAATATCCGGCCCCGGGACTCGCCCCTCTGCGACGTAGCCATCCAACAGGGCGAGCGCATCTTCCACGCTGACCACATGAGTAACCTTGAGGCCATGCTTTTCAAGCATGCGCCGTGTCGCGACGGCAACCACCTTGCTGTCCTCGACGTAAAGCACTTCGCCGCCAATAACATCCTGCGGATGCACATAGCCGCGAATAAACTCCGCCAGACTGGCAAAACCCATCGACTTGTCAAAATAGTCAGTCACATCATCGGTAAAGCTACGCTCAAGCAGGCGCTCATTGACATCGCCGGAGACCACGATGATCGGAATGAAGGCCTGCGGCGCATGCTCACGCACGAAGCGCGCCAACTCCATGCCGTCCATATCGGGTAAACGCAAGGCGGTCGTGATCAAGTCGACCACCCCACTTTGCAATGCGTCCTTGGCGGCCGCTCCGGATTCACAGGAAACCACCGTCAATTGCGGCAACTCCTGCTTCAACACTTGTTCAATCATGCGACGAACGAGCTTCGAGCCATCCACGACCATGACCCGCGGATTGTCCGAGGTGATGTGACGAGTAATGCTGTGGTGACCGCTCATTTGCGCTCCGACTGGCGCAAATCGAACGATGCTGTGTCTCTCAATTTTGTTTGCACATTCATCCGCTCAGCTTCCTGATCGATGTCTTCGCAGCCAATGACCAGCGGCCAACCATGCGCCCAGCCAACCGAGGCACGCCGCCAACGCCCAGACCGCAAGGCCGTGCAGCATACCCAATCCGCGCAGTTGGAACCCAGCACCGTACGCACTGATCAGCGCGGTAACAGATCCCTGCAAGGCCCACAGCACTGTTTGCAACACCAGCAGAGACGCCGCGCCAGCCGCACATCCCATCCAGCATCCCAGATAAAGATAGGGGCGTCGCACAAAGGCATCGCTGCCACCTAACAATTGCATGATCTCGATTTCTTCCGCACGCCCATCAATCGCCAAACGAATGCTGTTGCCCACCACCAGCAAAGCCCCGAACCCCAGCAGAGCCGCCACGGTCATGGTGAACTGCTGACCAAAATACAACCAGGATTCCAGCCGTCGCTGCCACTCGGCGTCAAATTGCACGGCATCGACGCCAGGCAACTGCTGAAACGTGCCCTGCAACACCTCGGGCTCAACCCGATCGTCCAGTCCCACCAGCAACACGGCCGGAATCGGGTTTTCATCCAACAGGTCCAGCGCCTCGTCAAATCCTGCCAGCGCTCGAAATTCGGCCAAGCCCTGTGCTGCGGTTTGCACCGTTAGCGACCGAACCCCCGGCGTTGTGCGGATGACCTCCGCGGTAGATTCAATGCTTGGGACATCGAGATCCAACTGCATGAAAACGCTGAGCTGGCGCGATTGCTCGATCGACCCAGAAAGCCGTTGAACATTGGCAAGTGCCACCCACAAACAAAGCGGCAAAGCCAGCGCAACGGCCATCACACCGATACTCAACGCACTCGACGCGGGGCGTGCGGCAAGTCGTCCAAGGCTGGACAGCGCCGAATACCCATGGGCGCGAAGCCAAGCGCGCATCGCATCGGGCCAACCTCGAGGGGTAGCGGGCTTCGCTGACGCTTGGGCGGACAAGGTCGTCGTTCGAACGCGTCGATTCATGCCACCCCCGGTCGAAAGTCGTCGATCAGACGGCCGTGATCCAGCACCAGTACGCGCTTGCTCATCTTGCGCACCAGATGCAAATCATGACTCGCCACCAGTACCGTCGTTCCCTGCGCACTGACACTGGCAAACAAGCCCATGATGTCTGCGGCCAACTGCGGATCGAGGTTGCCGGTCGGTTCATCTGCCAACAACAAGACCGGCTGTACCACGATCGCACGCGCGATACCCACACGCTGCTGCTCACCAGCCGACAGCGCAGTCGGCAAAGCGCCCTCGCGCGCCAGCAGTCCGACACGATCCAGCGCGGCGCGGACACGCCGTCCAATCTCCGCCCGGGTAGCACCCGCCATAATCAACGGCAACGCCAGATTTTCGAAGACGCTGCGATCCAGTAGCAGTCGATGGTCCTGAAACACCATGCCCAAACGGCGTCGTACGGCGGGAACGCCATGTGCGCGAACCTGTGCCAAGTTACGACCTTCCAACACGACCGAGCCGCGACTTGCCCGCTCTGCGAGATGCACAAGGCGCAAAACCGTGCTCTTGCCTGCACCCGAGTGCCCGGTAAGAAACACCATTTCGCCAGCATCCATCTGGAAATTGACATCCAACAGGGCATCTTGCCCGCTGGGGTAGCGTTTACAGACGTTTTCGAAAGTCAGCAAGGCCATCAGCGCACCAAGGTGTTCATCTGGAAAATCGGCAACAGAATGGCCAGTACGATGAACAGCACCAGCGCGCCCATCATCAGAATGACGCCAGGCCCTAGCGCTGCCATGGCGACGCCCATGGTTGTGTCAAGTTCGCGTTCCTGATGTTGGGCCGCTTCGGCCAACATGGCATCCAGTCGGCCACTACGCTCACCACTCGCGATCAGACGCACTGCAATTGGTGGAAACTGCCCGCAGTCCGCAAGCGCCCGCGCAAATCCCTGACCTTCGCGGACCCGCAATGCTACTTGCGCAAGGTGCCCACGCAAGAGAGGGTTCTGGACCACCTGCGTGGCGATCGTCAGCGCCTCCAGCAACGGCACCGCCGCATTCACCAGCAGCGCTAGCGTGCGCGCAAAACGTGCAGTATCGAGCGCGCGTAACAATCGACCGAGCAGCGGCACACGCAACAGCACCGCACTCAGCCATTGGCGCACCGACGCTTGTCTGAGCGCCAGCACGGAGATCCCAAGGAACGCCACCAAAGTCAGCAGCAAGGCCGCACCAAAGCGTGCAGTCACGTCGGAAAGTGCTAGCAGAACACGCGTCGGGAGCGGCAGAATCCTTCCGACCTGATCAAACACGCCGATGACTTGTGGCACGACCCAAATCATCAATCCGCTAACGACTGCCAACGCAACCAGCGTCAGCAACACTGGATAGGTCAGCGCCAGCAGAATCCGTCGCGAAAGCAAATCACGCTGCTCTGCATGTTCAGCCAAGCTCTGCAACACACCATCAAGCTTGCCTGCCGACTCACCCGCAGCCACCGATGCGCGATACAACGCGGGAAACGACTCTGGAAATTCACCCATCGCGGCGGCCAAGGGCACACCTTCGATCACGCGAGCCCGCAGGGCCATGACCTGGCTTCGCAATCGCCCCTCGCTACCTTCTGCGAGCGCAGCGAGCGCCTCATCCATCGGCAGGCCAGATCCCACCAGAGTCGCCAATTGCCGCATCAGCAAGGCAAGTTGTGCCGCCTTGAGCCGACCACGCCCCAACCACGTCGTACGCGCCAACCTTTCGCTGGCTGGTTCGACACGAAGTGGATGCAGGCCTCGCTCACGCAAGGCCGCGCGCGCCGCGCGCGGCGTATCGGCTTGAAGTACGCCGCCGCGCTGACGCCCCTGTTCGTCGAGGGCTTGGTATTCAAAAGCAGGCATGCGTGAAGTGTAGCGGCGCATGGCCACTGGCGGGGCGTCGACACACAGAAACAGCCAGAGGCCTCAGCCGAGACGCCCTACCTTGAGTGTCATCGGCCAGAGAACGTCACGAGTTTGCGCCGGGTCGCCCCAAGCACGGGCCATATCGGGCTGGATCGCATCGACCGCATCAATGCCCTTCTCGCGAAGATGACGTTGACTCGCCGACCAACTCCGCAGGTAGTCCAGATACTGGTCGAGTGTCCAATGCTGGCGCAGTGTGAAACTGGGTGCGGCAACCGTCTTGAATGGGAATGCCAGATCGGCGTAGGCGTTTTCGATGTGCTTGCGCTCCACGGGCCAGAAAGGCGCCAGAAGACCACGATACAGCCGATCAAACACCACATCGATGGTTGGTTCGACGCGCGAAATGCCGTAACACCATGCCGCAATCACGCCGTCATGCCGCAAGACACAGCGTGCGACTGCGTAAAACGCCTCGATATCAAACCAATGCAACGCCTGCGCGATCGTGATCAAGTCAACACTGTGTAACGGCAATGTCGGCAACTCTGCGGGTTCGACGCGATAGTCGATCGCACGATGGGGCTCTGCCTGACCCACCTGCGCCGCGCTCGCGTCGGTGGCGATGACCCGTTCAAAGTGGTCAGTCAACGCCAACGCCGCTTGACCGTTGCCACAGCCCACGTCCCACGCCAATTCGCGCTCACCTGGCAAACTCGCCAACCAGGCAAACAACTCTGGCGGATAGTCAGGACGCGCCTGCGCGTACTGCACCGCGTGACCGGAGAAATGATCCTGAAAGCTCATGCCCAGAGTGTACAGTCAAGCGCGTTCCAACGTCGTATCCGCTCCAACTCGCGGCCCTAGCGCCCTCATCCAACAAGCGAAGCGACCTCATGACCCAGCCACCCAACCCGACCCACACCCGACCGGCCACGCTCGACGATCTCGATTTTCTCGTTCGCTGCAATCTGCAAATGGCGCTCGAAACGGAGCAACTCGAACTGCAGAGCGCAGGGCTGCACGCGGGCATACGCGCGGTACTGACCGATGCCGCACGCGGTTTCTATCGCATCGCGGAGCGTGAAGAACAACGCGCGGGCTGCCTGATGATCACCTTCGAATGGAGCGACTGGCGCAACGCCTGGTGGTGGTGGATTCAGAGCGTGTACGTGACGCCACAGAAGCGTCGCCATGGCGTGTTCAGCACCCTGTATCGGAACGTCATGCATGAAGCACAACAGCGTTCCGACGTCTGCGGACTGCGCCTCTACGTCGAGCGCGACAACCTGCACGCGCAAGCAACCTACGCCCGACTCGGTATGCACGAAAGTCACTACCGGATGTTCGAGCAGACGCTGGCCTGAGGAGGATGCCGTCAACTGCCTGCGGACCCGCAGCGCTCAATGACGCCTTGCGGCCTGCAATACATCCGTTTCGTCGCGCAAGGTCATGGTGCGCACCGGAATGGCATGTGCGGTCAACACCGCCTCCCATTGTCGCAAGCGCCTCTGCAGCGCCTGATAGTGGCGTTCACTGACTTGCTCCGGCTGCGCCTGTGCGGCCTTCCACCACGCATATTCCCGCAGCGCCAGTACCGCCTGCGCTCCGGTGTACAGCGCGATGGGTTCGTCGATGTCCTCGAACACGTCCTCTGAATCCGGCGCTAGCAAGGCCGCTTCGATGATCTGCCAGAGTCCCGCTAGCCCGCCGTGCTGGTATTGCATCGCCGTCATCGCGCAAAGGTCGTGGATGCTTACGTAGCGCGCATGTTCAAGTGGCAACGCGAAAGCCCCCTGCGCCGCCAAGGCAGTTTCCGCTGAAGCCATGCCCTGCTCCATCAGCACCGCCTCCATCTGCCGCCCCACTCGGCTGGCCAGTGCCGCGTCTCCCGCCAGCACAAAGGGAACCAATCGCATCGGCCCACCCTGCAGCGATGGCTCGGGCTGCAATGCAGGGCTCGCCATCTTGCCCGCGTGCGCAAAAAACGCGGCCATACGCGGCCCATCCTTGCCGGGCGCCGCCTGCAGCAACTCCCCCAGTCCTGCATGCACTGGCCAACCCGGACGCAACAGCTCGGCACTGTCGAAATTAGCCAGCGCCACACCCAGATCCATCGATGCCACATCCGGCAGCAAACGCAGCAAGTCCCGACTGATGCCCTCCACCAGCGCACCACCTTCCTCGCGCTCCAGAACCGAACGACCCGAAGGGAACTGCACGACATCACTCGCGTCCCCACCCGCCAACGCGGATACCTCCAAAGCCAACGCACCAAAACAGAAAACCGAAGCCGTCATCACGTCACCCCTGCAGGACCGGCGATCAGTTTAGCGAGGTGCCAGAGGAAACCGTGGGCGACCAGCCAGTGAGGGATTCGACGCAAGATCTGGTTGTCACCGACGCGCACACAGTCGGTCAGGCAATCGTGGCTGCGCAGGACGCGAAAACCCGGCGAAACAATCGGGTCGCCTGCACTTTTCGATACCGCGGCGTTACGCCGACACATATGGCAATACAAAACCGGCGCCGGAATGTGCAGGCACCGCGCCAAGCCAGTGGGATAGGCGTTCCGGATCATTGCCGCATCCTCAGTGGATGAGACATGAGGCGATTTTCGCCTCGCCGCGGATGAGACCATCGGAAACTTCGTACATGAGTTCGACCGTACCGCTTGACAACAAACTGAGGTACGGGTGCCAAAGGAGATCGGTGTGCAACATTGGTGGGCAATCGATCGTGGTTTGCTTGTCCGCGCCCGCTCATCTGCGGTGGGCGATCATGCCTCTGACGTGTCCAATGGGCCTGCCAGCGACCACTCGATGTCGTCATCAAGCAGCCGCAACGCACCACGACCCGGACCGACGGCAGTGGCATCGCAGCAAGCGTTTGTAATAAGGTCTGGTCATGGACGCGGCAGCGCGTCCTGACCTTCAGGGGGTGGGTCTGCTGTGGGGGCTGTTCGATCAGTTCTCGCCTGCGTGGCGACGCGCTCCGTCCGCTGCCGTTCTTGGCAGCCTCAACTTCGGAGCTTCACGCATGTCCTCAACGCTACCTCTTCGCCTGCGCCGCAACGCGCTCAGCCTCGCTCTGTTGGCCTGTATCCAACCTGGGCTGTCGCTCGCGCAGCAAGATGTCCGGCCGCAACCGCTCTCACCGGAGGCGCTGGACGCCTTGCAGGATCCCAACCTTTTGCTGACGCGCGCGGGTGCATTCGACCCACGCCTGCAACAGTTGGACTCGCGTGCGGTTGGACTCATCGCACAGCGCAGCAGTCGCTACGCGATCGTGCAGTTCGATCAAGGTTTCGTCGCCTCTGGACAGGACATGGCGGCATGGCTGCGTAAACACGGCTTGGACGTCATCGAGCATCTGCCACAACGCGCCTGGCAGGTCCGACTGAATGGCGCATCGCTGAACGCCCTGGCGCAGATGGCGGGTGTTCGCTTTATTGGCGGCACGCCCAGCATCCTGCGACTCGATCCTTCACTGTGGCCTTCGGAGCGCGATAGCACGCTGCAGAGCACGGACGGGGGCAACGCGATCCGGATCTTCGGTTATGACGGCGTGTCTGCAGATGCACTGGCCTTGTTGACACGAAAGTACGCGCCGAACGCCCGCGTCACGGTGCGGACCAACGACCCGACCCTGCCGTTCATTGACGTGAGCCTTTCGAATGCCGCTGGGCAGGAAGTGGACACGCTGCTGCAGGCCGAAGATGTTCGGTGGATCGCACCACGCCTGCGCGATGAACTGTCCAACAACAACGCCGTGGGGCCAATGCAGAACAACTCGGCATCCACCAACCCTACCGGTAACGGCGCCTGGACACCGATTTTCAATCGCGGATTGACCGGGTCCGGTCAGGTGGTATCGATTTCCGACTCGGGACTCGACCGCAACGAGGACTGGTTTGTCGATATTGATTTTGGCGCGGGCATCCAGCGCTTTATTACCCCGGCTGAAGCGACCGTACCCCCGGCGCTGGGAACGACTCACCCCAATGCCAAGATCTATGCCTATTGGGTGCAGCCGGGTGCAACCGCCTACGACAACAACCAGACGTGCACATCCAACCCCACCGGCTTCCATGGCACCCACGTCAGCGGCACCGTTGCGGGTGATCGCTTGAGCACCACGACACCCTCGACCGCCGCGCGCGACAGTGGCGACGGCATGGCACCCGGCGCGCAGATCCTGTTTCAGGACGTTGGCAATGACACCAGCGGCTGCCTGTCGATTACCAACTTCTCGGGCACCTTGAAGCAAGCAGAGGATGCCGGTGCTGGCTTGCACAGTGCATCGTGGGGCAACAGTTCTGCGGGCGCCTACGGTGGCAACGATGCATCCGCAGACAACGCAACCCGTATAGAACGCGATCTGGTCGCAGTCATTGCAGCGGGTAATGCCGGTCCCGGTGCGGGCAGCATCGGGTCGCCCGGCGTGGCCAAGAACGTGATTACGGTTGGCGCACTGGGCAGTGGCAATTCAACCACGATCGCCAGCTTCTCCAGTCGTGGGCCCACAGACGACAATCGCATCAAACCCGACATTGTTGCACCGGGGTCAAGCACCGTCTCAGCAGCTGGCGACACGACCAATGGCGACACAGTGGAAAGTGGCGTGACGTCCAGCAAGTCCGGCACGTCGATGGCCACGCCCACCATCTCCGGCGCCGCCACCTTGGCTCGCCAGTACCTGATGGACGGCTTCTATCCGCGTGGCGAAATCACTGCCGAAGACGCGTATCGGCCCAGCGGGATGGTCATGAAAGCGTTGCTCTTGAACAGCACGGCAGTGATTGGTACGACATGGCCCGGCAACACCTTCGGCTGGGGACGGCTATGGCTGGAGCACAGTTTGTATTTCAACAGCGACATCGGTGCGGGTGCCGACGCCCGAAGGCTGCGTATCTGGGAGCGCACTGACGATACCGGCCTTGCGACCGGCGAAACGCACGAATATGTCATCAGCAACGTCGGTGCGGGTCAGGAATTCCGCGCCACGCTGACCTGGTTTGACGTGGCAGGCGCTTTGGGTTCGGCCATCAATATCGTCAACAACCTCGACCTTGAGGTCATCGGCCCTGGTGGCACCTACCTTGGCAACGTCACTAGCAGTGCGGTATCCGTCACTGGTGGCTCTGCTGACAGCCGCAACACGGTTGAACAGGTGCGATTCACGGCACCGACCGATGGCAGTTACACCTTGCGTGTCAAAGGCACGTCCGTCCCTGGCGATGGAAGCCTTGGCAGCGCGCGGCAAGGCTATGGCCTGGTGGCCTCAGGTGCGTTCGCACTGCCCGATGCCGCCCCCTTGGCAGCGCCAGCAAGCATGAACGTGGCCAGCAACAACACCAGTGGCGTGCAGGTACAGGGCGGCAGTGTCGGCGGCGCCAGCAGCTATCAACTTTATCGAGCTGATGGGCTGTGCGAAGACGTTTCGTCGGAAGACTTCCGCCTCGCTCAACACGGAAACAGCAGTACCTTGACAGACGACCTCACCATCGGCGGCTTTGCCTATGCTTACCGCATGCGCGCGGTCGGCGGCGATATCGAAGGCAATGCGTCTTCCTGCGTGGATACGGTGTCACTGGACAGTTGCGACCTTCCACCGCAGTTGGCGTTGTCGCCCGCGGACGTTGATGCCAGCCATGTCACCTGTCGGGTGGCCCTCGATTGGAACGACTCGACGTCTCGCTGCCCCACTGCCAGTGGCGTCAACTACCGGGTCGAACGTGCCAGCACCCCCAACATGGCTGGTGCCACCGAAATCGCAACTGGTTTGAGCAGCTCGGCCCTGAACGACGATTCGGTGATCCAGGATCAGGTCAACTTCTATCGACTCTCCACCGAGGACTCGTTGGGCAACGAGATCACTGATACGCGCATCATCGCCGCGACGCCCTCTGGTCCGCAGGGTCCGTCGGCTGGGGATTTCCTCGATGATGTCGACAATCGCGCCTACGCCGTACTGCAGGCACCCTGGCAGTATTCGACCGTCGCCAGCGCCGGCAGCTACAGCTATCACAATGCCCCGGATGGATCGACCTATAGCGCCAACACCTGCGCCTACCTGACCTTACCGCCGCTGACCGTGGGCGATGCTGGCAGCTTGAGCTTCAAAGCACGTTTTGACCTTGAAGCCGAATGGGACGGCGTGGTGCTGGAAATATCCACCGACGGCGGCAGTAACTGGTCCACCTTGACCCCGAATGGCGGCTACCCGAGCAGCTTTGCCCAAACCGGCTCACCCGCCGTGAACGCTTGCGGCTATCCGGCCAGCCAAGCCGCCTTCAGCGGCAGCAGCGCTGGTCAATTTGTCAGTTACAACGCCAACCTGGCCGCCTACGCTGGCGATACAGTGCAACTGCGCTGGGCATTCTCATCCGATCCAGGTTCGGAAGAAGCCGGCTTCTACCTTGACGAAATCCGCGTCCAAAGTACGTTCAACGTGCTGTTCAAGAGCGGCTTCGAGGCCGGCGAGCTACCCGGATCCGGTGGCACCCTCGACGTTCCTGCCTGCACCGTCGCCCCTTAGTCCTTGCATGCCACTACCGCGCGGAATGCCCTGCTATTGGAGGGCATTCCGCGCTTCGAACGCATGAAGCCAGCCGGATCGCACACGTGGATTGCCAAATATCTCCGTGGCGCTGAACCAATACCTCGACAAGTGCCGACGCAGCAGCGCGGGCGACCGAGTTCGGAAGCTAGCGTCTACGTGCGGTTCAAGTGCGACTTTGCTCTACGAGCCGACAGGCGGTCGGCGATTTAACAATTTCACCGCGCAATCCCGTTTTAATCCACAGAGCCAAGTTCACGAATTTATTCGTAGAACCACAGCGATCCCCCAGCCAGTGACACCATCGGACCCGACCAGACGGCAACATTGATGGGTTCGACAGTCCGTGGCTGTGGTTCCAAAGCTCGACCGGGGAGATGACGATGGCGACATGGCGACATACCACGATGGCTTTGTTTTTGGGACTGGCGGCGGTCGGTGTCGCAAGCGCATGCGCCTTGCACCTTCGGGCGCCGCAAAATCGCCTTCACGGGCTGCCCAAAGCGGCTAACAGCGCGCACTGGGTTGGTCCGGCGCACTCTGGCTCATGGTTCAATCCAGATCGCAGCGGTGAAGGCTTCATTCTGCAAATTCAGGACGACGCCACGGCGACGTTGTTCTGGTTCACGTTTCCGCCATTGGGCAGCACCG
Source organism: Lysobacterales bacterium (assembly GCA_016718605.1). GTDB lineage: Bacteria > Pseudomonadota > Gammaproteobacteria > Xanthomonadales > Xanthomonadaceae > Aquimonas. The sequence continues at coordinate 599,306 of JADKCY010000003.1, forward strand.
ACGAGCAGGCTTGGATACTGGGTGCAGGGGGTGTGATCGAAGGCGACACGATTCGGTTTTCGCAGACCTTCACCACGCGCGGGCCGAGTTTTGGCAGCGAATTCGATCCTGCAGACGTGCAGTACCAAGCGTGGGGAAGCATCCGTTTTCAGTTTTCTTCGTGCAGCGAAGGGCAAGTGCAGTGGAATGGCCCACCCGAATGGGGCAACGGTCAGAAAACACTGGTTCGAGCCAGCGCGATTGACGAAACAGGCTGTGATCCGAAATTGCAATTGACCCCGACTGGTACTCGCGCCGCTCAGGGTTTGCGCCAACGTAGTGCTGCCTGGTTCGATCCGGTGCATAGCGGCGAAGGCTGGGTGGTCGAAGAGTTCAACGCCGAACTGGCAGTCATCTACTGGTTCAGCTACGACGAACAAGGACGACCCGCCTGGATGGTTGGTTTGGGTGCGCGACAGAACGATCGCTTCGAGTTTGTCGACGTCCTGCAACCCAAGGGCACGCATTTTGGCGAGCACTTTGATGCCACCGCTGTGCAACGCCTGCCTTGGGGCAGTCTCGCGATGCAGTTCACGACGTGTGATCGCGCGACGCTTGACTATAGCTCGGTCGATGCGGCGTTTGGCGCTGGTCAACTGCGTCCGATTCGCAGCAATCGTCTGGCCAGCACGATCTGTCGGGACGCTCCCGGCAGGTCGCCCGCCGGCGGCTCCTGGACGCAGGGCAACGCCATGCCCGAGCCGCAGTCCGAGGTCGCTTTTGCTCGCGATAAGGAATCCATCTACGTGGTGGCGGGCTTTGGCGATGTGCAAGGCGTCAAGCGCTTTGACACCCTCAGCGGACAATGGACCGTACTTCCCGACCTTCCGGCAGGTCGTGATCACGCCAGTGCGGCGGTTTTTGGTGGTGATCTTTTTGTCACCGGCGGTTATCCGAATGGCGCAGGCAATCAGGCTGAAAATGGTTGGCGTTACTTGCAGGCGGAGAATCGCTGGCAACATCTGCCCGGCTTGCCCAGCGTCGAAGCGAGCGGCGCGGCGACACTGGATGGGTATCTCTATTTCGCGAGCAGCGCAGGCGAGTTGTATCAGTACGATCCACGCCGTGATGTTTCGCGATTGATCAGCGGTGACGGTCTGCTGTCTCGCGATCATTCTCAATTGGTGGCCTTTCAAGGTGAACTTTGGCTGGTCGGCGGACGCAGTGAGCTGAACGGCGAAACCGCCGCGGTGTCGATCTACGACCCCGCCAGCGAGCGCTGGCGAAGTGGTCCGCGGATGCTCACCACCCGCGGGGGATTTGCGGCTGCTGCCAGTGCAGACGCCATTTTGGTGGCGGGTGGCGAAGCCATCTACGGCGCCACGCTGTTGCGCGGTGAGGTAGAAGCCATTGCTGCGGGCGAAGAACGCTGGCAGGCGCTGCCACCACTACCGGTCGCATTGCATGGCGCAGCAGGCGCGTTGTCCGGCGAGAATTTCTGGGTACTCGGCGGATCGACCCGCGCGGGTGGCATTCGCAATGCCGGCCAGGTACAGATTTATCGCTGGTAAGGCAGCGCCGCTCAGAGCGCGGCAAGAGCGCTGCGCTCTGCCTCCGTCAGGTCGCGAAACTGTCCCTTGCCGAGTTCCCCCAAGTGGATTGGCCCAATCGCCACTCTGATCAAACGCAGGACGCTCCACTGCTGTGCTTGCAGTAGACGTCGGATGTGGCGATTGCGGCCTTCATCCAGCACGATCTGCAGCCACGCATTGCGTTGGCCATGACGTAACAGGTCCGCGCTGACCACACGCAAGCGCTCGCCCTGATCCACGATTCCCTGCTGAAGCTGCTGCAGATGCTCGGGATCGGGGATCGCACCGATTTGCACGTGATACGTCTTGTGGAGCGGCGTGCGCGGTTCGGTGATCGCTGCATTCCAGACAGGATCATTGCTGAATAAAAGCAGACCTTCGCTGGCCTGATCTAAACGCCCCGCAGGCGCCACCCATGGTAGCTCATGCCCGTCGAAACACCGATAGACCGTGTCCCTGCCCTGTTCATCTCGGGCACTGGTCACCAATCCTCGTGGCTTGTTCAGAATAAGGTAGCGCCTTGCCGCGCAAGCCGCTGGCACATCCGCCAACACGATATCGGTCTGATCCAAACGGGTAGGCGCTTCCGGATCGCGAACCACCCGCCCAGCCACCGTGACCTCGCCCGCTCGAATACGTCGCTCGGCCTCACTGCGCGAGCACAAACCACGCTTTGACAGAACTCGAGCGAGCCCATAGCGCGTGCTCATGGCAAGCGATCCTTCACACATTTTTCGCAAACGTAGATAGCACGCGAGTACAGGTTCACCGGCAAATCACCGCCACTGCCAACAATGCGAACTGTCTTCATTTTCCCGCGGTGTCCATGTCAACGTCTCTGCCATCATCTGCCCTACGCCGCACGCGTATTGCCATTATGCGATGGATCGATACCCGCTCTGGTGGGAACGACACAGAGCATGCCTCCCCGCAAGGCATTGATTGGACCCGCGTGCTGCCATTCATCCTCTTGCATGTGGCTTGCGTTGGCGTTTGGTGGGTTGGGGTGTCGACGACTGCGTTGATCGTCGCGCTTGGTTTGTATGGCTTGCGGATGTTTGCCATTACCGGCTTCTACCACCGCTATTTTTCGCACAAGGCGTTCCGAACCTCACGGCCCATGCAGTTCATTTTCGCGGTCATCGGCGCGATGAGCGTGCAGCGTGGTCCCCTGTGGTGGGCTGCACATCACCGCCATCACCATCGACACTCGGATCAGCCTGCGGATCTGCATTCGCCGGTTCAGCACAGCTTCTGGCACAGCCATCTGGTGTGGTTCCTGCGGCGTGATGCATTTGCCACCCAGCATGCAGCGGTGGCAGACCTCGCCCAGTTTCCAGAGCTACGCTGGCTTGATCGTTTTGACACGTTGGTGCCGCTCATCCTCGCGGCTGCCTTGTATGCGCTAGGTGCATGGCTTGAGAGCACGCATCCTTCGCTGGGAACCAGCGGTGCGCAGTTATTGATCTGGGGATTTTTCGTCTCCACTGTCGTCCTTCTGCACGTGACCGTCAGTGTCAATTCGCTCGCGCATCGCGTCGGTTCACGACGTTTCGACACGCGAGACAACAGCCGCAACAACTTCTGGTTGGCATTGCTCACCTTTGGTGAAGGCTGGCACAACAACCACCACTTCTTCCCCGGTTCGGCACGGCAAGGATTCCGCTGGTGGGAGGTCGATATCACCTACTACGGGCTTCGCTTGCTAGCCCTGGTTGGACTGATTTGGGATTTGAAACCCGCCCCCCCTAGTCGCCAACACCTAGGGGTGAAGTGACATGCGGATTGCCGTTGTCGGATCGGGCATCGCGGGGTTGGGCTCGGCATGGCTGCTATCGCGGCATCATGACGTCGTCCTGTTTGAAGCAGACGACCGGCTGGGCGGCCATACGCACACGCACGATATTTGGCATGAGGACCGTCCTTACGCAATCGATAGCGGCTTCATCGTGCACAACGCGGAAAACTATCCGCTACTCACACGACTGTTTCAGGAGCTTGGGGTCGCGACACATGCAACCCAGATGGGCTTTTCGGTCCACGACGAACGCAACGGTCTGCAATACAACGCCAGTCACTTGAACGGACTGTTCTGCCAGCGACGCAACCTCTTTTCCCTGCGCTTTTGGGGAATGCTGAGAGACATCGCGCGATTCTATCGGCAAGCGCCGGATCTACTCGGACTCACTAGTGATGGCCCGACCTTGGGCGACTATCTGGAGGCGCACCAGTTCGGCGCCATGTTCATTCACGATCACCTGGTACCGATGGCGTCCGCGTTATGGTCCTCGCCAAGCGAACGTGTCCTGCAATTTCCTGCCAAGTATATGGTGCAGTTCATGGCCAATCACCACATGCTGCAGGCAGGAGGTCGTCCGGCTTGGCGCGTGGTCAGTGGTGGCTCGAAACGCTATGTGCGAGCTTTGGAATCAGCGTGGTCGGTGCAGGTTCGTCTGGCCACGCCGGTTCGTCAGGTCGCACGCACTGAAAACGCAGTTGTGCTGGACACCGATCAGGGTCGCGAGACGTTTGATCAGGTCGTGTTGGCTTGCCACAGCGATCAGGCACTTCGTCTCCTGGCGGCCCCGAGCGAACGCGAACACGCCATTCTCGGCGCGATCCGCTACCAACCCAATGACACGGTTCTGCATACCGACGCCCGATTGTTACCACCCAATCGCCGTGCTTGGGCCGCGTGGAATGCGTACGTTCCCAGCGATCCCAACGAAGCCTGCACTGTCAGCTATTGCATGAATTTGTTGCAGGGCGTCACTTCAAACGCACCGTTCGTGGTCACACTGAACCGCAGTCATGCGATTGATCCTGCTCGCATCATCGCAAGGATGCGTTACGCGCATCCCGAATACACCCACGCCAGCGTCGCCGCTCGCGCTCGGCGCAGCGAGATCAACGGGGTCGATCGCGTGTGGTTTTGTGGCGCCTACTGGGGCTGGGGATTTCATGAGGATGGCCTGCGTTCGGCCGTGGATGTCGCTGAAGCACTCGGTGCCCGGTGGGGAAGCTGATGCCGACACAGAGCGCCATCTATCTGGGGAAGGTGATGCACGTCCGGCACCAGCCTACCCCACACGGCTTCGGCTATCCCTTGTTCATGCTCTACCTCGACCTCGCAGAACTGGAAACGGTCTTCGCCGGTCGCTGGCTGTGGTCAGTCAATCGACGCAACGTAGCCGCCTTCCACCGTCGCGACTTTCTCGGCGATGCAACGCTTCCGCTCGACGAAGCCGTGCGTCGTCGTTATGCGGAAGTCACCGGTGTCCGCCCGAATGGCGCCATTCGATTGCTCACTCATCTGCGCTATTTCGGGCTCAGCTTCAATCCGGTCAGTTTCTATTACTGCTTTGAAAATGACCGCGCCGGCGAGCGCCTTGTCGGCATCGTCGCAGAGATCACCAACACCCCGTGGAAGGAACGCCACAGCTATGTGCTCCCGCTGCAATCGGCAGATGGCGACTCCCTGACTGCGAATCCTGCGCAGTTTGTTTGGGAGTTCCAGAAGACTTTCCATGTCTCACCTTTCATGCCGATGGACTGCATCTACAAGTGGCGACTGAGTCCACCGGCGTCGCATCTGCACGTCGCCATGCAGATCAATCAAGGGAATGTGCGCAGCTTCGATGCCACGTTACGTCTTCGACGCAAAGCACTGACCGGATCGGAACTCGCGCGCTGCCTGATTCGCTTTCCTTGGATGAGTTTGCGTGTCTTGCTCGCCATCCATTGGCAAGCCCTGCGATTGTGGCTGAAAGGCACCCCGGTGTTCGATCACCCGACAACCCCCAGCGTCACCAGAAATTGAGGTGCCCGATGAATGCTGTTTCAAACTCCCTTTCAACGGATGACTGCTGGTCGGAAACACCGGCCGAGGCGTTTTCAATGTTGCCGCTCACCACACTGCAGCGACGCCTCAGGGCACAGTTGATCAAGCGTCTTGCCGAACTTCGCGAATGCACCCTGATGCTGGAAGACGCAGACGGGCTGGAAACGCTTGGCGACGGGCACAGTCAACTCGATACACCCTTGAGTTGCCGATTGCGTGTGGTCAATCCGGACTTCTATCTGGCAGTTTCTCTGCAAGGCTCGGTTGGCGCTGGCGAGTCCTACATGGACGGGCATTGGCAGTGCGATGATGTCGTCGCGCTGATCCGAATACTGGTGCGCAACCGCGATCTGCTCGACGCCATGGAGACGCAAGGCGTTGCACGCATTGGCACCTGGGCCTTGACGTTGTGGCATTCCCTGCGTCGTAACACGCTGCGCGGCAGTCGCCGCAATATCGCTGCCCATTACGACCTAGGGAACGCGCTGTTTGGTTTGTTTCTCGACGCAAACATGATGTATTCGTCGGCCCTTTTTGTCGCGCCAGATGAGTCACTGGAAACGGCCTCGACGCGCAAACTGGATCGCATTTGTCAGAAGCTGGATTTGCAACCGGGTGAGCACATCATCGAGATCGGCACGGGCTGGGGCGGCTTTGCCATCCATGCCGCGCGTCACTATGGCGTGCGCGTGACGACCACCACGCTGTCGAAGGAGCAGCGTGATCTCGCGCTGCAACGTATTGCGGATGCGGGATTGAGCGATCGGGTTGAGGTGCTGTTGTCAGACTATCGCGACTTGCAGGGCAGCTACGACAAGTTGGTGTCGATCGAGATGATTGAGGCCATCGGGCACCAGTATCTCGACACCTACTTCGCCAAAGTGCGATCACTGTTGAAGCCTGCTGGAATGGCACTGATCCAAGCGATCACGATCGAAGACCACCGCTACGAACAAGCTGTTCGAAGTGTCGATTTCATCAAACGTTTCATCTTTCCTGGCAGCTTTATCCCCGCCATTGCACCCATGCAAGTCGCCATAAGTCGCAGCACTGATCTGAAGCTATTTCACCTTGAGGACATGGGAAGCAGCTATGCACTGACTTTGCGGCATTGGCGACAACGCTTCCTGGCGCGTCTGCCGCAAGTCGCGGGATTGGGTTATCCGGCGCGTTTTGTCCGCATGTGGGAGTTCTATCTTTGCTACTGCGAAGGTGGTTTCGAAGAACGTTCCATCTCCGTCGTGCAGATGTTGTTGACTGCGCCGCGCTGTCGGCGCCCAAGTTTCTTGCCGGACCTGCACGCATGAACGTCATTGGCAATGCAATCGCCTTTCAAGTTGTATGGATGTCAAGTGTTGGCGGCGCAGCACGTGGTTGGTGGTGGGCCGGTCCTTTGGCGTTGCTGGCTTTCATGCTCTGGCAACTGCCACGTAGCGACTGCCGACGCGCCGATATGCGCTTGATGGCAGTCGCAGCGGTCGTGGGCTTCTTGGTCGACTCGCTTTGGGTTCAGGCGCAATGGCTGCAGTTCACTGCGCCGACACCCAGTGTGCACATGGCGCCGATTTGGATTGTCACCATGTGGATGGGGTTCGCGTTGACTCTTAATCACTCGTTGCGCTTGTTCAAGCAACGACTGCTGTGGTCGGCGGCATTCGGCCTCGTCGGTGGGCCGTTGGCCTATTGGATTGCGGCCAACGCATGGTCAGCCGTATCACTTCCTGCCGAGCATGCGCTTGCGCTGGTGTCTATCGGTATCGCATGGGCGCTGCTGACCCCGGCGCTGCTTTCATTGTCCAATCGCTGGGCCCCCGATGCCACGAGGGCACACGGATGAATCTCACTACGCAAATTGGCTGGCTTGCACTACTGTCGATCATCGCCATGACGGTGACCTGGCTGATTCAGCGCCGGACCCGCAATGCTGGCTATGTCGATGTCAGCTGGTCCGCCATGATGGCCTTTGCAGCGGTCTTCTACGGCATTGCAGGCTCAGGCGCGGGCCTACCTCGCTTGTTGGTTGTCATGCTTGGCGGCATCTGGGGCCTGCGACTCAGTCTGCATCTGCTCAGTCGCGTGCTCAACGAGGCAGAGGATGGGCGATACCGGGCATTGCGTGAACATTGGAACGATCACCAAGGCCGCATGTTTGGCATGTTCATGTTGCAAGCCGGGTTCGTGGTTGTATTTTCTTTGCCCTTCCTGGCGGTCGCGAGCAACCCAGCGGGTGCGTTTACTGGGTGGACTGCGCTCGGCTTGATTGTCTGGTCACTGGCATTGGCCGGAGAAAGTCTCGCAGATCATCAACTTGCCAGATTCCGCAGTCGGCCCGAATCGGCCACGCATCCCTGCCGTCAGGGCCTCTGGCGATACTCGCGCCATCCGAATTATTTCTTCGAGTGGCTGCACTGGTTTGGCTATCTTCCGTTGGCTATCGGGTCGTCAAACTGGTGGCTGGCTTTGCTTGGGCCGGTTCTGATGCTGGTGAGCTTGCGCTGGGTCAGCGGCATTCCGTTTACCGAGGCACAAGCTCTGCGCACACGCGGCGAGAATTACCGGGTCTACCAGCGTGAGGTGAACCGGTTTTTTCCCTGGTGGCCACGCGAGCACACACAAGCGCGCGCTTCCGATTGACGTCACCGTACGGACACATGTTTCCATGAACTTGATTGATCTTAGTGAGCGCGGCTGGATTCCCGACTTTCTGATCCGTCGCGGCATCCGCCGCTTGTGCCAGCAGCGCCTTCAGGAAGAACGCGGTGCCAATATCGAGCGCGCTTGGGACCGCTTTCAGAGCGTACTGAACGAGCTGAGAAGTAGTCCTCTGGCTATCGAGACTGATGCCGCCAATACGCAGCACTATGAAGTTCCCGCGCGATTTTTCGAACTTTGCTTGGGCAAGCGTCTGAAGTACAGCAGCTGTTTCTACCCCGATGGCAACGAGACCTTGGATCAGGCCGAGGAGCACATGCTGGCGCTGTATGCCGAGCGTGCCGCATTACGCGATGGCCAGCAAATTCTGGAGCTCGGTTGTGGCTGGGGCTCTTTGACACTCTACATGGCCGAACGTTTCCCCAGCAGTCGCATTCTGGGGGTATCCAACTCGCACAGCCAGCGCTCGCACATCCTGGCCCAATGCCAGGCGCGCGGCCTCACCAACGTCGAGATTCTGACCACCGACGTGAACGATCTGCAACTTCAACAACGCTTTGACCGTGTGGTCTCAGTAGAAATGTTTGAGCACGTCCGCAACTACGCTGAACTACTCCGACGTATCCGCCATTGGCTTACCGATGATGGTCGACTGTTTGTTCACATCTTCTGCCACCGGGAACTGATGTACCCGTTCGAGACTGAAGGTCACGATAACTGGATGGGAAGGCACTTTTTTACCGGCGGGTTAATGCCCGCTGCGGATACCTTTTTGCACTTTCAATCCGACCTTCGCGTCATGCAGCAATGGCGAATGTCCGGTCGACACTATCAGCAAACTGCCAACGACTGGCTTGCCAATCAGGATTCCCACCATCAGGAAGTCCTTGCTCTGTTCAAGCAGACCTATGGGCCGCGGGACGCCGCTCTGTGGGTGCAACGCTGGCGTATGTTCTGGATGGCCTGCGCAGAACTGTTCGGCTACGCAGAGGGCAATGAATGGTTGGTTGCTCACTATGTATTTGCACCGCAACCAACCTAAACAACCCGATAAAAATGCTTGGAACTAGGGTTTTGCCTCAGCCGGTTGTGCCACAGGTTCGGCCGGCTTGCCTGTGGCGACGCGCACACCCCGACTCCTCATCCACGCATCAAATTCTGCCGCACTGAGCTTTTGGCCAGGCTTCATGTTGAACCGCCAAGGGGTGTTGTCATGCGCTGTGCGTGGCTTGTAGCCCGCATAAGCATCAAGCGGACCACAATTCGCCAACTGCTGACGCACCAAGACGGCGGCGACACTCATGTTGACGCTGTTGGAAACACCCGCCAAGGCAGACTCAACACCAGGCATGCGGACATCGCTGCGCAACAGGGGCTGCTCCAGTTTGCCTTCGCAAACCGAGGCAAAACAAACTGGACTTGCCAGAACTAACACGAAGGTGCTCAAGATCAGGCGCATGGGATCCTTCCAAGATGATCGGGCAACCGCAGTGTAACTTGGCTACAGCCATCAGGCACGCCACAACATTTACTCACACGCACAAAAAACATCGCCACGAACGTATCGTGGCGATGTTTTTCGAGATCCAATCGACTGACCACTCCTGAGGCAAGCCCCAGCAACGGATCAGCGGGCAGCGCCGAGATCTTCCTTGATGCGAGCCGCCTTGCCTTCCAAGTCACGCAAGTAGTAAAGCTTGGCTGCACGAACCTTGCCACGACGCTTCACCTCGACCGAATCGATCAGCGGCGAATGCGACTGAAAGACACGCTCGACGCCCGTGCCATGCGAAATCTTGCGCACAGTGAAAGCAGAGTTCAGGCCACGATTGCGCTTGGCAATTACCACGCCCTCATAGGCCTGGACGCGCTCACGATTGCCTTCCTTAACCTTGACATTGACGACCACGGTATCACCAGGGCCAAAATCAGGCAGCACGCGCTGCATCTGCGCCGCTTCGAACTCCGCAATAATCGATTTGTTGAGTTTGCTCATGACACTACCCACCCGCAAAGAATCAGCCATTGTAACGCGAACCTGAGCTTTGGTCAGCTCCGCACCAGATTACTTTCCGTCCTTGCTCATCTGAGCTCGGAACATTTCCAACAGTTGTTGATCTGTGGCGCTCAATTCGAGGTCGTCCAGCAGATCAGGACGCCTCAGCCAAGTGCGTCCCAGCGATTGCATGCGCCTCCAGCGCGCGATCGCCTTGTGGTCACCCGACAGCAACACTGCCGGAACCTCACCACCCTCGTACTGTTCTGGGCGAGTGTAGTGAGGGCAGTCGAGCAATCCATTCTCGAACGAATCCTGCGCAGCGCTCTCTGCGGCATTGAGCGCACCGTCCTGCAATCGACCCACAGCATCGATCAGTATGGCTGCCGCCAATTCACCGCCGGACAACACATAGTCACCGACCGAAATCTCTTCATCGATCTCGGTTTGAAGCAAGCGCTCGTCTACCCCTTCATAGCGACCACAAAGCAGCGCCAGTCTGGGCATGAGCGCCAATTCGCGCACCCGCTGTTGCGTCAGCGGACGCCCTTGCGGGCTTAGGTAAATCGTGCGAACCGGTCGGGCATCGGCTCCGCGAATTGCTTCCAACGCCAGTCGAAGGGGCCCAGCCATCATCACCATGCCAGGACCGCCACCGTAGGGCCGGTGGTCGATCGTGCGGTAATTGTCAAAAGCAAAATCGCGCGGATTCCAAGCCTCAACATGCAGCAGCTGCCGTTGCACCGCTCGCCCAACAACACCAAACGAGACGCACTGTTGAATGAACTCGGGAAACAGGCTGATGACGTCGATCCGCATCGACCTACTCCCTACACTGGACGTCAGAAATCTGGATCCCAGTCCACAACAATCCGGCGTTCATCCAGATCAACGCTGCGTACCACGGCACCCATCACGAACGGGAGCAAACGCTCACGGTCGCCCTGAACCACCATGACATCATTCGCACCCGTTGCAAAAAGGTGCTTGACCAGACCGAAAACCTGTCCGCTGATGTGAACGACAGTCAGACCTTCGAGATCAACCCAATAAAACTGGTCATCGCTCACCGGTGGAAGGACCGCGCGATCAACCCAGACTTCGGCACCGACCCAGCGCTCAGCAGCATCTCGCGAGTCGCAATTTGCGATCCTTGAGACCAGACCTTTGCCCTGAGGCTTCAACTCGACCGGTTCAACTAGGCACTCTTCGCCACGCTGAACAAGCCACCATGGCCTGTATTGAAACGCTGCCGTGCGGGGCTCGGTGTAGGACTCAAACTTGAGTTGCCCACGAATTCCGGAAACCCCCACGAAACGGCCAATCATCACCCGTCGCGGTCGCTCTGCGTCCACGCCGGGCATGGAATCAGGCAGCTACGGCGGCGCGCGACGCTTCCTTGTAGAGCGCCTCGACTTTCTCGGACATCTGTGCACCTACGCCTACCCAGTGGGCAACGCGTGCGGTATCCAGTTGAACCTTGGCTTCCGAGCCTTGTGCAATCGGGTTGTAAAACCCGACGCGCTCAATAGCGCGACCATCGCGCTTGTTGCGCTGATCGGTCACAACGATGTGATAGAAGGGGCGCTTCTTGGCGCCACCGCGGGTCAGACGGATCTTGACCATAGGAATGAGCTCTGTAGTTCGCAGGGGATGATTGAGCGCGTTCAGCGCCCAAGTGAACGCGGAATGATAACGCGAGTCGGCCAGATTGCAAAGCAAGACGATGACCCAGCGCTCACAATTCAACCGAACGGCATGCCGCCAGGTCCACGCCCGCCCATTAATCCTCGCATGCCGCGCATCATGCCCTTGAGCCCACCGCCTGACAGCTTGGACATCATTTTTTCCATCTGCATGAACTGTTTTAGCAGCTTGTTGACATCCGCAGGGGTGGTTCCAGAGCCTTTTGCAACACGTGCACGGCGCGAACCATTAAGCACCGCGGGAAAACGCCGTTCTTTTTTCGTCATGGAATTGATGATCGCGATCATGCGCAGCACTTCGCGATCGTTGACCTTGCTTTTCACGCTCTCGGGGATGGCGCCGACACCTGGCAACTTGTCGAGCAGATTGCTCAGGCCGCCCATGTTCTGCATCTGCTCCAATTGGTCGCGCATGTCGTTCAAATCGAACTTCTTGCCTTTGGCAACCTTCTCCGCAAGTTTGGCCGCCTTTTCCTGATCGACGCTGCGCTCCACCTCTTCGACCAGCGACAGCACATCACCCATGTCGAGAATTCGACTGGCGATGCGATCCGGATGGAACACATCCAGACCCTCCGGCTTTTCGCTTATCCCAATAAATTTGATCGGGCGTCCGGTCACGTACCGGACGGATAGCGCCGCGCCACCGCGCGCATCACCATCGGTCTTGGTTAGCACCACCCCCGTCAAAGGCAGAGCGTCGGCAAACGCCTTGGCGGTCGTTGCGGCATCCTGGCCGGTCATCGAATCCACCACGAACAGGGTCTCGACGGGTGCGATGGCCGCATGCAACGCCTTGATCTCGGCCATCATCGCTTCGTCAACGGTCAATCGACCTGCGGTGTCGACCAACACGACATCCACAAACTGCTTGCGCGCCGAATCCAGGGCCGCGTATGCAATGTCGATAGGCTTCTGATCGGCCTGACTGGGGTGAAATAACACGCCGACCTGTTCCGCCAAGGTTTGCAGTTGCGCAATGGCCGCCGGGCGATAAACGTCGCAGCTCACCACCATCACTTTCTTCTTGCGTCGTTCGCGCAATAGCTTCGCGAGCTTTGCCACAGTCGTGGTCTTACCCGCGCCCTGTAAGCCAGCCATCAAAATGACGGCAGGCGCCGGCACATTGAGATTGAGATCCTGTGCTGCCGAACCCATGACGGCGGTCAACTCATCGCGCACCACTTTGATGAGTGCCTGACCCGGCGTCAGGCTTTTGACCACCTCCTGCCCCACCGCGCGCACCTTGATACGCTGAATCAAGGCTTGAACAACCGGCAACGCAACATCCGCTTCTAGTAGCGCCACGCGAACCTCGCGGAGCGCGTCACGGATGTTTTCTTCGGAGAGACGACCGCGCCCGCGTAGTCGTTGAACAGTCGCGGACAGTCGCTGACTTAAAGATTCGAACATGGCTTTGGAAGACCTTTAAACCGGGCGCGGAGTATAGCGGATAGCACCTCTGACACGGTCAAATGACCGCGTTTTTCGACCTGGCTACGGACCGTCATGGACTGCCTGATGAGGGCGCGGTGTGCGACACTTTGTGAATGACCAGTCTCGTATTGCAGTTGTGCGCCAGCATCCTGTACCTCGGCACCGCCTACCTTGCCATCGAGCAGCTTCGAAAGCAGCGTAGCAACGTGCTGACAGCACTGGCCGGATTTGTTGCAGTTGATATGCATGCGTTCGGCTATGCCTTGCAGTCTTGGGGCGCTGGCACGCCGCAATTGCACTTTTTTGCTGCGCTTTCGTTGGTGGGCATGGCGATGGCGGCCGTGACCTTGCTGCAGTCCGTGCGGCAGCAGGCCACTGCACTGCATATCGTGGTCATGCCAATTGCCGCGGCGTGTGTCATCCCATTCGCTTTGCAACCGAATCCTGCGGCCCCGCTCGAACTAGACTGGCGCATCCAGTGGCACGCTTGGCTTGCGCTGTTCTCCTACGCCACGTTGAGCGTTGCCACGGTGACGGCACTCATGCTGGCGGCCCAGGAACGCCGTCTACGCCAGCGTCGCACGCTCGTCACAAGCAGCGTCCTGCCGCCATTGATCCAAATCGAAACGCTGCTGTTTCGACTGTTGCTGGCCGCCTTTGTGCTGCTCAGTCTGACGTTAGTCAGCGGCGCCGCGTTCATTGATGATCTGTTTGCCCAGCATCTGGTTCACAAGACCGTACTTTCGATCCTCTCCTGGATCGTGCTTGGCGTACTCTTGGCTGGTCGCCAACGATACGGCTGGCGCGGCCGCAAGGCCGTTCGTCTGACTTTGCTTGCCATGGGCCTGCTATTGCTGGCTTTCTTCGGTAGCAAGCTGGTTCTGGAACTGATCCTGCAACGTACCTGAGTAGCCATGCCCACCTTGGTCACCCCACCACGCCGTCAATTCCACCGCTTTCCCCTCGAAGGAAGCGTGCGCGTTTACTCTGGCGTTGCCATGTGGAACACCGAACTCCTTGATGTCTCGCTGCGTGGCGCATTGGTTGAACGCCCGAAAGGCTTCGACGTCGCGCTGGGCGCTTGCTATCGACTCGATATGCGGCTGGAGGGCGGCCCCATTATCGGCATGTCGGTCACCTTGGCACACGTTCACCAGGACAGCCTAGGATTCCGCTGTCAACGCATTGATCTCGACAGCTTTCTGCGTTTGAAGCGCATGATCGAATTGAACCTTGGAAATACCGACATGTTGGAGCGCGAACTGGAAGCGCTCGGCACCGGGTGACCGATCACTCTGCGGCTTCCAAAGCCTCCGTAAGACGATCAACCGCGATCACTTCCATGTCCTTGAAGCTGCCTTTGCGTGGCGCGTTGGCGCGCGGCACGATGGCGCGTTTGAACCCATGGCTGGCGGCCTCGCGAAGACGCTCTTCACCGTTCGGAACGGGTCGAATCTCACCCGAAAGCCCGACCTCGCCGAAGGCCACGGTTTTCTCCGCCAGAGGCCGACTGCGATAACTGGACAGCACCGCAAGCAGAACCGGTAAATCGGCAGCAGTCTCCTGCACACGGATTCCGCCAACCACATTGACGAACACATCCTGATCGAACACTGCCAGCCCGCCATGGCGGTGCAACACGGCCAGCAACATCGCCAAGCGATTTTGTTCAAGCCCCAGCGAAACCCGCCGTGGATTGGCCAACGAGCTTTGGTCGACCAGCGCCTGTACTTCAACCAACAGCGGTCGGGTACCCTCGCGGGTCACCATCACGATACTGCCGGGTGTGTCCATCGCCGAACCCGACAGAAAAATCGCCGAGGGATTGGGTACCTCGCGCAGACCACGATCCGACATCGCGAACACGCCCAGTTCATTCACCGCGCCAAAGCGATTCTTGAACGCACGCAGGACACGAAAACGGCTGCCACTTTCGCCCTCGAAATACAGCACCGCGTCGACCATGTGCTCCAATACGCGCGGCCCGGCGATTCCGCCTTCTTTGGTGACATGACCGACCAGAAAGATGCTGATGCCCTGTTCCTTTGCGAGTCGCACCAGACGTGCCGCCGACTCACGTACTTGACTGACCGAGCCCGGCGCTGCGGGCAACTGCTCGGAATAGATCGTCTGGATAGAGTCAATCACCGCCAGGCGCGGCTTTGCTTGCATCAAGTGCGTGATGATGCGTTCGACGCAGGTTTCGGTCAGACAATGCAGACCCGCGAGCGAGAGCCCCAAGCGCCCAGCGCGACTGGCCACCTGCGCCAAACTTTCCTCGCCAGTGACATACAGACCCGGCATCCGAGCGGCCATGGCGTCCAACGCCTGCAACAACAAGGTCGATTTTCCAATGCCCGGATCGCCGCCGATCAATACCACCGATCCATCCACCAAGCCGCCGCCCAGCACTCGATCCAACTCGCTGATGCCGACTTCCGTGCGTGATTCCACGCCTTGTGGCACCTGATCAAGACGCGTCACGACCGCCGCGGCCGGCTGCCCGGCGTAACCCATCCGTCGATTCTCAGTTGAAGCACTGGGCGCGAGGACGATTTCGCTCAACGTGTTCCACGCCCCGCAATCGCTGCATTGACCCTGCCACTTGTTGCTGCTGCCGCCGCATTCGCTGCATACGAATGCCGTTTTGGGCTTGGCCATGCAGAACTCCTCGCAGTGGTTGATCGCAGTGCCGCGCGAGATTGCGCTTGCGGGCACAAAAAAGCCCGCGACCGGTTCGGCAGCGGGCTGATCTGTCTTGGCCTGTGGCCGAAGCTGGTGCCGGAAATAGGAATCGAACCTACGACCTACGCATTACGAATGCGCCGCTCTACCAACTGAGCTATTCCGGCGAGGGGCCGCAAGTATAGGCAGACACTGGAGCATGATCAACGAGCAGGGCATTTTGCATTTCTGCGACTTCAGCTGATCAGGTTGATGCGAAGTTCTTTGGGCAGGGCAAATATGACGTTTTCCGGCTCACCATCCAGCTCGCACACTGCCCCTCCTCGCAAGGCCTGGAGGCGCGCAATCACGCCCTGAACCAATAGCTCCGGCGCCGACGCGCCGGCGGTGACGCCGATACGTGCCGGTGCCTGCACCCATTCACCGCGAATGTGCTCTGCGCCGTCGATGAGGTAGGCGGTCACGCCCTGTTTCTCAGCCAGTTCGCGCAGACGGTTGGAGTTGGAGCTATTCACCGATCCGACGACCAGCACCACATCGCAACGCTCCGCCAGACGACGAACGGCGTCCTGACGGTTCTGCGTGGCGTAGCAGATGTCGTCTTTGCGCGGGCCCTGTATCTGCGGAAAGTGCTCCCGTAGAGAATCGATGATGTCGCGCGTGTCGTCCACCGACAGCGTGGTCTGTGTGGTGTAAGCAAGGTTCGCTGGTTGCTCGACCTTGAGATTGGCCACATCCTCCACTGATTCCACAAGGTAGATCTGCCCTCGCCCACCTTGCGCATCCCACTGCCCCATGGTGCCCTCGACTTCGGGATGCCCGGCATGCCCGATCAAGACCACATCGCGACCAGTACGACAGTGTTGCGCGACTTCCATATGGACCTTGGTGACCAAGGGGCAGGTGGCGTCGAACACCTTCAATTGACGACGCGCCGCCTCCGCACGCACCGCTTGGGATACACCATGTGCACTGAAGATGACGGTCGCTGCGTCCGGGACTTCATCCAGCTCTTCGACGAATACGGCACCGCGCGCGCGCAGGTCTTCGACGACAAAGCGGTTGTGTACGACCTCGTGGCGCACATAGATGGGGGCGCCGAACAGTTCAATGGCGCGCTTAACGATCTCGATGGCGCGATCAACGCCCGCACAGAAGCCGCGCGGATTGGCTAGCAGAATGTCCATGCCCGCCATTGTAAGAGAGCGCGAGTGAAAGCCCGACATTGTTGCAGCGCGTAATTTTGTTCACCTGACTTTCAGGTATAAGCCTCCATGCGGCAGCGTAGGGTGCTTCGGCCGTGACGTGGGGACGTCATATCGCGCCCAGCAAGCCGCTAACCGTAGGCCAGTCAACGCGCTGGCCCTGTCCAGATTGGGGAGATCACCCGTGAAGAAACAATTGCTTGCCGCTGCTGTTACCTCCGTTCTATTTTCCAGCGCGCTGTTGGCCGCGAATGGCCCGGTCCCGAAACAACTGGCCGGACCAGCCGATGACATTGCCAGCATGCGTCTACCTGACCCTGCAGCGGCTGCCATCCACTCGAAGTCCGCGCTGATCGCCGTTGAGATGCTGGCCGACAAAGCCGGACGTCAACAGTGGCAGATGAGCCTACCAACGGAAACAAGTGACCTGCGCTTTTTGGTGTTCTCTGGCGAAGCTTCCGGCTGGGACGTGGAAATTGGCAACCCCGATGGGAGCAGCAACAACGCGAAGTCGTTGGCCCGCCAAGTGCGTAACACCGAATTCGGCCTGCTCGGCGAGTCGTTTCCTGCACAACAATTCGATCTGGTGGGCCTGAGTGGTGAGCGCACCCTGAAGCTGTCCGCACAACCCGGTCAGGAACGCGGTGGGTTTGTCCTAGTCGAGGGCGATGCAAGCACCGAACTGGCGTCGTATCCCGCCCATCGCAACCAGAAAGTCGGCGCACGCATGGGCATCGTGGCGATGCTGACTGACGGTTCGGACGCTGCCCTGAGTGGAGAGGCCAAACTCGGCAATGCGGCCGGACGCATCCAACACGCCAGCCTGCGCGTCACCTCACCAAACGGCGCAGTGGAAACACATCCGATGTTTGACGATGGCTTGCATGCCGATTCGGACGCCAATGACGGCATCTACGGCGGCGATTTCGCCACCCCGCAGGAAGGCGCTTGGCTGGCGCAAGTCGTCGTACGTGGCACCAATGCCGCTGGCCGCTCGCTGATTCGCACTGCCGAGCACGTCATCCCGGTGGTGACACCCACAATCGAACTGGCCACCGACAAGGCCAGCATCGGCGTGCGCAGCACGGACAACGGCCGCTGGCTGCTGGATATTCCCGTCGTGGCCAAGCGCAAAGGCCAACACTACCGCGCCTATGCGGAAGTCTGGGGACAAGATGCGCAGGGCACGATGAAGGCCATCGCTTGGGTTGGCGGCATGGCCGAAGCACAGGACGGAAAACTCAGCCTGGCACTCGACAGCCGCTGGGTAGCGCTGTCAAAGGCACAAGGACGCTTCGAATTGCGCAATCTGCGCATCGAAGACCCGGATCACTTCGTCAGCCTTGCCCAAGCCAGCGCCCTGCCACTTAGCCTGCCGAAACTCGACAGCAAGGCCTACGCGCAGGACATCCAGATCGATGACAGCATGCGCATGGGCAATCGCCCCGCTCAAGCCAATGTATCCAAGGGCACCGGCTCACGGCTGCTGCTGGTGCACGGCTATTGCTCGGGCGATGTCTGGCCAGCCAGCAACTTCACCAACGCGTCGAAATTCCTCGACCTCAATGCCAATCGCAGCCACGATGATTTCGCCCGCCGCATCCAGACCTTTGGCAACACCTGGGCCTCCTACGGCATCGTTGCACACAGCCAGGGCGGCGCAGCCGCGCTGCATCTCTACAACTACTACTGGAGTGGACTCGACTACGCGACTGGCAGTCGACTGATCCAGTCGGTCGGTACGCCCTATCAAGGCACCAATCTGGCCGGCATTCTGGCCTCGCTGGGCTCCTGGTTTGGGGTGGGCTGCGGGACCAACAGCAACCTGAGCTACAGCGGCGCCTCCAGTTGGCTAGCGGGCATCCCCACCGCCTCGCGCGCCAAGGTGAACTACTACACCACCTCGTTCACGGATCGCTCCTGGGTCTACGACTACTGCCACGCCGCCACTGATCTGGTGCTCAGCGACCCGGACGACGGCACCACAGAGAAGGCTTACGGCCAACTCTCCGGCGCGGTCAATCGCGGACATGCCACTGGCCAATGCCACACCACCGGCATGCGCGACCCCGCGCAATACCAGAACAGCAGTCGCAACTCGACGATGAACACTAACGCGGCAAGGTAACCCCTGAGTAACGAAGCGCCCCCGTCATTGGGGGCGCTTCGTTTCAGAGTCCGCGCGAACTCAGTGCGACCAATGCACTGACGGTCAACCACCCGTATACGCCCGCCAGTGCATCATCGAGCATGCTGCCAAAACCACCGTGCAGTTTCTGATCGGCCCAACTGACCGGCCAAGGTTTGAGGATGTCGAAGAATCGAAACACGGCGAAGCCGATGGCGATCCAGTGAAGACCATCGGGCAGCAGGAACAGGGTCAACCACAGCCCCACCCACTCATCCGCTACCACAAGCCCTGGATCGTCGACACGAATCTGATCGATCACCCATTGCGCCGCCCACACGGAGAGCGCGAAGAAGCCTGCACAAACCGCCAGATAGGCCCACGGCGGCAACTCACGCAGGAACCACCAAGGTAGCAAGGCCGCCAGACTGCCTACCGTGCCAGAGGCTTTGGGCGCAAAGCCCGAGCCAAAGCCGGTTGCAATCCAGCCCGCCGGATGCCGGAGCAGTGCGCGATTTGGGCTCACGACGAATCTCCAAAATGGTTCCAGCCGGCGGTATCGGGTAACGCTTTCTGCTTGCCGTCTTGCCACAGACGCAGGCCAGTGTCAGCGCTGACGCGCCCGATGACCGTCACTTGCCAGGCTTGGCGTTCGGCTTCGGCACACACCTCCTGCCATGCCTCGATGCTAAGCGTGAACAACAGCTCGTAGTCATCACCACCGCTGCATTGCAGTTGTGTTCTGTCGTGTGGATTCACCACTGCCTCGCGCAGCGCTTCCGAACTGGGCAAAGCATCGACTTCAATGTCTGCGCCGAGCCCACTGGCACTGAGCACATGCTGCAGATCGGCCAGCAAGCCATCGGAGATATCCACTGCAGCCCGTGCCCGGCCGGCCAGAAACTGTCCTAGCGCGACGCGCGGCGTCGGGCAGTCGAGGCGCGAACGCAAATACGCGTGATCTCCACCGCTTGCCGAAAACTGATCAATGCGCAGACCCGCCGCCGCATCGCCCAGCGTGCCGGAAACCGCAATGACATCGCCAACGCGTGCGGCATCCCGCCGCAAAGCCTTTGCTGCCGCGACAAGCCCATGGATCGTCACCGTGATGGATAGCGGACCCCGCGTGGTATCACCGCCCACCAAGGCCACTGCTTCGGCCTGCGCCAGAGCGAAAAATCCGTCCAGGAAGCCATCCAGCCAAGCGTAATCCGGCTCCGGCAAGGTCAGCGCCAAGGTCGCCCACATGGGCTTGGCTCCCATCGCCGCCATATCGCTCAGGTTGACGGCAAGCGCCTTCCAGCCTACGGAGTAAGCGGCCGTATCACGGGGGAAATGCACCCCCGCAATGAGCGTGTCCACGCTCACACACAATGCACAGTTCGAAGGCACATGAAGCAAAGCAGCGTCATCGCCAATACCCAGCAACACATCCGGTCTTGGCAGACATCTCGCGCGGATTCGGGCGATCAGATCGAATTCACCCATCGCGAGCGAACGTCTGTATCAACGCGATGCGCGACTGGAGCGCGCTTCAGCACTGCGCCAATCAGCCGCCGCATGGTCGAGCACGCCATTGACGTAGGTGTGGCCATGATCCGAACCAAAGCGCTTGGCGATCTCGATGGCTTCGTTGATGATCACGCGATACGGCACATCCAAGCGATAGCGCATCTCATAGGTTGCCAGCCGCAGCACCGCACGTTCGATCGGATCCACTTGTTCAACGGCTCGATCGAGGAACGGCAGCAAAGCCACATCGATATCCCCCAAGTGGCCCTCCAACCCACGTAACAGATCCTCGAAATACGCCAGATCGGCGATCTCCATGTCCTGTTCGTCGCGGAATTGTTCAAGCACCTTGTTCATGCTGCTGCCCGACATCTGCCAAGCGTAAACCGCCTGCAATGCGCGTCGCCGCGCGCGTGAGCGAGCCGCGGGATCAATGCCATCCTGACGCTGGTATCTCATCACGCTCTCCTGCTGACGGCGGTGCCAAGTTTTGGCAACAGACTGACCATTTCCAGAGCTGCCAGCGCTGCTTCTTCACCCTTGTTTCCATGGCCGCCACCGGCGCGCGCTTCGGCGTCCTCGTGGCGCTCCACTGCCAGCACGCCATTGGCGACTGGCAGACCAAAATCCAATGCCACGCGGGCCAATCCCTGCGCGCAGCCGTCGGCGACGTGCTCATAGTGACGTGTATCACCCCGCACAACACAGCCCAAAGCAATAACGGCCGCATGGTGACCAGCCGCCGCCACGGCGCGCGCCGCCAGCGGGATTTCCCATGCGCCCGGCACACGCACCACATCGACGCAGGCCGCAGTCACGCCATTGCCCACCAAGGCCGTTCTCGCACCCTCGACCAGCGTATCGGTAATGCGAGGATTCCAGCGGCTGGCGATAATCGCAAATCGCGCGCTTTCTGCCACCCGCAAATCACCTTCCAGATGCGCCATTGACCCAACCCGCGAAAAACCAAGGTCGCGCAGTTTATCAGGTCGGGCTGCTCACCCCGGCGGCGTCCACATATTCAATGACTTCCAGCCCAAATCCAGCCAAGCCAACCTGACGGCGCGGCGTCCCAATCACACGCAGCGATTTGAGTCCAAGATCCGCCAGAATCTGCGCGCCCGCGCCATTGCGCCGCCATTGCGCCACACTGCCCTTGCCGCTCGACGCCATCGCCGCAGACTGTACCCGCGCCAACAATGCGTCCGCTGACTGTGGCTCATTCAGCACCACCAGCACACCGCAGTCGGCCTCTGCGATCAACTCCAGCGCATCGGTCACCGCCACACCAAAATCGGCGCGCTCCCAATGCAGCACGTCCGCCAGCGGATTCTGCACATGCACTCGAACTAGGGTGGCCCTCGTCGCGTCCGGCTGTCCGCGCACCAAGGCGAAGTGCAATTCGCGGCCAATCCGGTCGCGATAGGTGATCAGACGGAACGGTCCATAACGTGTCTCGATGGCGCGTTCGTCAATGCGCTCGACGGTGTGCTCATTGGCCAAGCGATAGGCCACCAGATCTTCGATGGAACCGATCTTCAGTCCATGCTCGCGAGCAAACTGCTCCAACTCGGGGCGGCGAGCCATGCCACCATCGGGGCTCAGAACCTCCACCAGCACCCCAGCGGGCTCAAAGCCTGCCAGAAGCGCAAGATCGGCAGCAGCCTCGGTATGCCCGGTGCGCGTCAGCACGCCGCCAGGTTGCGCCATCAGCGGAAAGATATGCCCCGGCTGGGTGAGATCGGTTGGCTTGGCATCCGGGCGAACCGCGGTACGGATGGTGTGGGCGCGGTCATAAGCCGAAATGCCCGTCGTGACGCCTTCGGCCGCCTCAATGGACACCGTGAAATTGGTCGCAAACGGCGAGGTGTTGTCCACCACCATGGGTGGCAGCGCCAGTTGGGCGCAGCGCTCGCGGGTCAGGCTGAGGCAGACCAGGCCGCGTGCATGGGTGACCATGAAATTGATGTCGGCCGGACGCACCAACTCGGCCACCATGATCAGATCGCCCTCGTTCTCGCGATCCTCGTCGTCAACGATCACCACCATGCGCCCAGCGCGCAGTTCGTCCAGCAGTTCGGGAATGGGGGCAAAGGACACGGTCATCCAACGCGATCGATCAAGGGTGCGTAGTGTACGGGATGCGCCACAGCGCTTCGCCGGGCCTCGCACCCAGCGGCACCAATCACCGGCTTGTCGTGGCGACCGAGGATGCGCTGAGTCATTCAGCGCATCCTGTTTGGGTGATCGGGATCGCTACTTGGCGATCAGCACCAGAAGCGAGCGTCCTTCCATGCCGTAACTGGTCCATTCGCCGCCGATGAAGGTTTCGCTGCCGGGAAGCGCCACGGCATTGGCACCGGCATTCCAGGTCGCCGTGTCGGTGACGCGGTACCAGTTCTTGCCTGTTCCGGGCCACGGGAGGCTGAAGTTCACATTGCCCGACCAACCGTTGTAGGCCAGGTAGATGGCGCTTGCGCTGTCGCCGAACTCGCTGCCGTCGATGCGCCAGGCGATGGCGTGATTACTGGGGTTGGTGAAGTAGGCCATGTCGGCTACGCCGCCATCGGGCTTGAACCATCGCAACTGCTCCATCACGTTGCCATTGGTGTCGAGCGCCGAATAGAAGTTGCTTGGGCGCAGGGCGGGATGCGCCTTGCGGAAGGCGATCATGCGCTGGCTAAAGATCTGATGGTTGGTTTCGTAGCTGTCCCAGCTCCAGTCCAGCCAGTTGGCCGCCGAGTCGAGGTTGTAGGCGTTGTTGTTGCCGAACTGCGTGCGCAGAACTTCGTCGCCACCCGTGATCATCGGCACGCCCGCGCTCAGCATCATGAAAGCCAGTCCGGTGCGTGCCGCCTTGCGCTGATCGGCGCCGATGCCGCCCTGATCCCAACTGTGGTTGCTGTCCTCGCCGCCATCCGATGGGCCATACGGCCACGGCTGGGTGTTCTGCTTGCTGTTGTAGGCATACAGATCGCGCAGCGTGAAGCCGTCGTGCGCGACCATGAAGTTGACCGAATGCCAAGGCTTGCGACCATCGTCCTGATACAGATCCGACGAACCCGCAAAGCGCGACGCCAGCTCGGCGGTCAACACGGTTTCCACGCCCAACTGGTTCTGCTTCTTGCGCAGCGCATCGCGGAACTTGCCGTTCCATTCGGCCCACCCGCTCGGAAAGCCGCCGACCTGATAGGAATTGCCGCCGATGGCCCAGGGCTCGGCGATCAGATCGATGCCGCTGCCACCGGACTCCGCACGCGGTGGCAGCTCGTTGACGATGCGATTGAGCGCGTTGCTCGCATCCATCTTGTCGAAGTTGAAGCAGCCGTGCTGACAGGTGTTGCCCAGCACCGAGGCCAGATCGAAACGGAATCCATCGACGCCCAGGCTGTCGCGCCAGTAGGCCAGAGAATCGACGATCAGATTCTGCGCAACCGTGTTGCGCGTGTTGTAGTTGCCACCAACGCCGGTGTTGTCCCACGGGTACTGGTAGTTGGAGGTCAGCGAGTAGTAAGTCGGGTTGTCCAGCCCGCGAAACGACTGGATGTTGTAGACCGTGAGCCCATCCGTTCCGCCCCAGGCACTGCCCTCGCCGGTATGGTTGTAGACGACATCGATGAACACCTTGATGCCCGCGTCATGGAAGGCCTTGACCATCGCCTTCCACTCGCGCGTCGGGCCACCCGGCGTCTTGTCCGAGGAATAGCGCCGATCCGGGGCGAAGAAGTTCAGCGTCATGTACCCCCAATAGTTGTCGCCACTGGTGGAGGTCGGATCGACCTCGTTGGTGTCGTTCTGGGTTTCCTGCACCGGCAGGAACTCCACTGCCGTCACGCCAAGGCTCGCCAGATAGGCCGCCTTCTGTGCCGCGCCAGCATACGTGCCGCGCTGCGCTATCGGGATGCTGGTGCCGTTCATGGTCAGGCCACGCACATGCACCTCGTAGACCACATCGTCACGCAAGGCGCGTGTTGGCTTGCTGCCGATCGACGTGGTGTCCGTCGCCAGCACGATGCCTTTGGGCGCACAGGCGCCGGAATCCTTGTTGCGATGGGTCGCGCCACTCGCGTAGATCGTGCCATCCAGACAGCTCGGCGTATTCGGGTCATGGCTGATTTCGCGGGCGTAGGGATCAAGTAGCAATTTGTTCGGATTGAAGCGATTGCCGTTCGGATCGACATCGCTGACAAAGCCGTTGCTCAGACCCTTT
Source organism: Lysobacterales bacterium (assembly GCA_016718605.1). GTDB lineage: Bacteria > Pseudomonadota > Gammaproteobacteria > Xanthomonadales > Xanthomonadaceae > Aquimonas. Next base: position 624,249 of record JADKCY010000003.1, read on the forward strand.
TTCCAGGTGCTGACATACGGCCAGTTTGGGCCCCAGGCACGGTAGCCGTAATAGACCGTCCCGGTGATGCCATAGGTGTTGCGCAAGGTGGAAACCGCGACCGACTTCGACCACACATTGTGTCATCGCATTCTTGGTCAGCACATAGCGCACGACTTCCTGCGCGCCGGAAGGTGTTTTGTAGATGAACACTTCAATCCGCGTGGCGCGCGACGAAAACACTTTGAAATCGATGTTGCTGCCGTTGTAACGCGCACCCAGGGCACTGGCATCAATCGCGGCCGAGACACTGGTCGACAGCGCGAAAAGCACACCCAGGAACAACACCGCCGTAGCGGACAGACGAGCGACGAGATGACGCATGATTCCCTCCCAGGAAGCTGCGAAAGATGGGTTGCACGCATCCCGTGGCCTGCCGCATTCGCGGTCTGTGGCGCCAGAAGACTCAGTGCGCGGCCATTAGACACCCCTCGATTGAACGCGGCCGATTGTTCAGCGAACTTGCATTCGTATTCATGGCGAATCATGCGGATCAAGTCACAAAGTGCCATCGTCACAGCAACGATCAACGACGCATGCACTCGCTGCCTTGGGAACGGTCTCGATCACTCGGTCCTTGGGCAGAACAGAGGCATTCCCGCACCCCATACGTCATGCAGTTCCGTGTTGCGATAAGTCGCGGGAAGGCTGGGAACGACAACTCCGCACCCCGACCGGGATCAGCGATCCTCCGACCAGCGCCATGCGGTCCAAGCGATGTAAACGGTCAACATCATCTCGACTGCCGCGAACAACGTGTAGAACCACCAACCTGCCATCACCAGAAGCAGTCCCATGATGGCACTGTAGAAAAGTCCGAAAAACACGTTCAGCCAACGCACGGCGTTGCGTGAGAGCGCCACCGAGAGAAATACCAGCAGGCTGGGAACCAGCATCAAGGTTCCGGTTCCCAGCAGCACCGCCTGCGTCACTTGCCCCAATGGCCCCATGTCACCCTGCAACATGTCCGACAACTTGCCGGGAACATAGAGTTCGAAATAGTCACAGTAGAGGTAGCAGAACATCGTCGATGCCCATGCCGCGCTCAACTTGAGTCGCGTGGAAACGGGAACGTCTGGTGACAACGGCATCTGTCTGATCTCCTGAGCGGGATGCGATGTGAAGAAAATGAGTCGCTGAACAATCCAGCGCTTACTGTTTGGCGCACGGATGCACCAACGCGAACAAGGGCGCAAACCCTTGATTCGGGGTGCCCGTGCCGGGCGTGTACCGGCACGAAGTGAGCTGCATAAAGCCAAAGACGGCTTTTCTCAGCGTTCCCCAGAGAATCCCGAGTGGTCACTGCCCGGCGGAAGGGCGCTGATAGCCCCAAAAGAGCAGCCACAAACACGTGCCAATCTCGCCCGCAGCGGCGGGAAGCAGAGCGTAAGGCGCCAGCCATGACTCGGGATAAGCGGGGAAAACCACACTTCCAAACACATCAACCAAGTAGCCAACACAGCCTGCGATCAACAAAACGCCCAGCAGCCTCGGTAAGCGCCCGGACACAAAGACCAGATAGCCAAATGGGGCAAGCCACAAACCCCAGAACAAGGTAGTCATCGCCATGGCGTTTCGATACTCGCTCACTGCACTGGCAACGGCGGCGTGGCGCAAGGACGGGTCACCCATGGCGGTCCAAGCGGGCTCGTTGAGAAATGCCAACAAGTCCAGTCGATGCCCCAAGGCCACGAAGGCCAACGGGACGCCGATCCATGCGAAAAGCACCATCAAGGTGGCTGCCACCACGTTCAAGTTGCGGAAGTAGCGGTACAGCACCAATGGCAGCAGCAGGAACACGATCTGTTCAAGCGCGAAACTCGCGATCCCCAGGCGAAACAGAAACTCAGCACCTTCAAGGTTTGCCAAGAGCTCGGCAGGGCTCGCTGCAAGGGACACCTTCGACGGCACATAGGCCAAGCTGAAGATCCCCGTCACGACGACAAGGAAGTACAGAAAACCGGCAAGACGATCGCGCTTCGGTTGCATGTGCAGTTCCAGTTTCGCCGCAGCAAAACTGGACTCTAGATCAAGGCATGCGATGTCAAGCGTGCCAGAAGACCTGATCACCCAGCGTGTTCAACCCACGCTCAGCGAGGCACGTACACTCAACGGGACGCGGCAGTCCCGGCATAAGGGAGTCGCTCCACATAGCGGGCGATCAGCGCGACTTCGACACGCCATCACCACGCTGACCCACGGCGGGTCTACTCGAAGCCATTGCCGAAGATCCGCACCGGCAGCACCGGTGGCTGCTGCAACTCAATCGCACCGATATCAATGAAGATGCCAAATACGCGCGGCTGACCGAACGCGTCGAGCGCAGGTACGCCGCCTGGCGGAGCACCGAGCCCGGCATTGACCAACGGCGAACTTGGCAACAGGGCACGGGTGATCGGATCGAGCTCGGGCTCCACGAAGGAATTGCCCTGATTCAGTACGAGGGTTGCGCGGTCGGTCAAGGGCGTTGACGCGAGGTTGTTGAACAACTGGCGCACCAGTGGATCGACGGCTGCGCCAGCGCCCGTGATCGAACTGGTGTAGGCGACAGCGCCGCGCAACACGTTGTTGATCACCCAGAAGTTGCCATCGCTCTGGATGCGCAAGGCACTGTCGGCCTGGCTGGGTGCAGCCACGATGGTGTTGTTGGTGACGTACCAGTTGCGGTTGCTGTTGAGGCTCAGCGAGGTGAACAGCACGCTCGACAGCGGAAACCCACCAATGAAGTTGCCCACGTTGTCGTAGATCAGGCTGTTGCGCAGACTGATGTCGTTGCTGGATGAGTCAAGGTGGATCGCCACGCCTTGGATGAACTGGGAAGCCACCGCGCGATGCCCGTGGGCGATCACGTTGTCGACTTCGATGCTGCCAAAACTGTTTGCCAAGTTGAGGCCCACCGGTGCCGATTCCGCGTTGCCGTTGCGGAGAGTCAGGTTGGCGACGCGGATCAGCGGTGTTGCAGCGCCACTGACACTGTTGCGGCGAACACTCAGCACGCTCGATGTGCCCTGTGCATCCAGCACGGTCAAGCGTGCATCGACGGTCTGCACATCGCAGGCGCTGCTCGCGCCCGCGCTCCAACCGCCACTGATGACCGTATCGCCGGTCGGCCCCGACACCTGCACTGCAAAACCCTGGGTGCCAGTGAAGAACACGCGCTGAGTCAAGCGGATCTCGTGAACGGAGGTATCGAACGACGAGCCGATCGTCGCCAGCGCAGCGCGTAGTTGTGCTTCGTTGTCGACACAGTACAGCGCGGCGCGCGCGTCTGCGGCCACAAGCATCAGCAGGGCGGCCAGCGCCGCGGTCGCAAATCTGTTCATTGCCTCACCTCCCGATTGCGCTATCCGCCGCAATCGAGCTCGGTTGCGGCGGAGGCCTATATGGACTGACGAAATCCGGCATCGGAAAAGCTCACCGATTGCACGGCAAGCGCTTCGCGCCCTCGATCTGCGCGTTCGCCCTGGCTCAGCGGACATCACCTGTCGCGCATGGAAACCTCACGCGCACTTGACGCAGTCTGCAGCGCGGGCAGCGGTCGCACACGCGCCGATTTGGGCACTTCGATGGTGCGGATCGCGGTGTGACACGGTGGATGTCAGCATCGCCGGGCGGCCTTGCGGCGCGGAACAAGCGCCATATCTCAATAACTCCCGACAACAACCCGAGCAGCCCAGCCTGGTCGTGACCGTAGCGAATCAGATTCCCATTTCGTCGTGAACAGGTGGGCCCGGCCATTTCCAGGCACCTAGGAGGAAGCGCTTTACGGCTGAGGGGATTGATCGTTGCCGACGGTCTCATGCCACCGCTCCTGCGCCCGTGCCGCCCTCAACGTCGGCAACAGCTGGTCGCGCCAGACCCGGTAGCCGGCCTCACTGGGGTGCAGGCCGTCGACGAAGAGACGGTGGTCTTGGCGGCCTTGGGCGTCAACGAACGAGGGGGTCAGGTCCAGCCACACAGTGAAGGGGGCAAACTCGGCGCTTTGGGCCAGAGCGGCCAAGCGGGCATTGACCGGGCGCACCACTGCGGCGTCACGCGCGGGTTCCGCGGTCGGCAGGATGGACTGCAGCAGCAGCCGGGCCTGGGGTTTGCGTGCATGCAATGCGCGCATCACGGCCAGCACCCCTTCGTAGACGCTGTCGGCCACCGGCGACTCCGCGGCGTAGGAGTTGTTGATACCGACCATCAGAATAAAAAACTCGGGCGCCAAGGTGGGTGAATCCAGTTGACCCAGACCACCCTGGACCTTGGGTTGGATGCGGTAGAGCAGATGCTCGGTGCGGTCGCCCGAGATACCGATGTTCAAGGCCAAGTTCTCTGGCACGGTACCGCCAAACGACTCATCCCAGATCTTGCGGCCGTGCAGACGCCCAGGGATCCAGGGGTCGTCGCCCAACAGCCAGAAGTCGGTGATGGAGTCGCCCACGAACACCAGCTTCACAGCCGCCAGATGGGCGCTGTCGGCGACTTGGGCGTCGATGGTGGCTTGTCGCTGCTGCCAATATTCAATACGCGGCGCCGGCTTGGTGGAGACAAAGTCCGCCGCAATGGCACGAAGGGGGGCAACGCTGGAGAGCGCACCCAAGACGGCCATCAGCAGGCCGGGAAGTTGACGCGTGGGAGTCATCAGAAGTCCTTCATCGAGGGCAAGATCGTCGCACAGCAGCCCGCCCCTCCAGCGGCCTGCTGTGCTCTTTCAATGAATCAAGGCGAGCCGGTGAGTCCCACTCCAAGCACAGGCACTCGCAGCTATACCAGTCTCACATCATTTGCGCCGTTTTGCGGCAAGCAAGGCGCAGCCGATGGCCACTGGAATAACCCTATACGCCGGCAACCAGCGGCAGCGAATGCACAAACAGGGGGATTCCAGCCGCTGGCACCCACGGAAGTGCCGCACCTGCGGGAACGCCGGTGGCCATGTGCACCACGCCGGCGCAGTCCCCTCGGGGGCCGGCGCGAATATCGCCGCCAGTTGCCTGCCCAAGCTATGCCAATCCTTATGCCAATCGCTATGCCGGCGACCAACGCTGCAGGCATCGAAACTGGCGGCAACGTCTTGGCACAGCAGCTCGCAATATCCGCAGTCCATGCTGCACGCCGTCCATCGTGAACTGCTGCCGTTTCCGCACCACAGGCACTCGGGACGTCAACGACGATGGGAGCATGCGCGCCACACGCCGGCAGGACGCAGCCGAGCGTAACAACTTGCCCCGTCCCGCGTCATCGCCGATCACGTCGCCTGCACGCAAAACCGACGCACCCTTGACGCCACGGCGACGCTGCCGCGACACCCGGGAGCGCACTCTGACTGCGTGCAGTTGGCACACCCCACCTTGGAGTCCACGATGAATATTCTTCGCAAGAGCCTTTTGGCCGTCCTCGTCTCTGGCGTCATCGCCATCCCCGCCGTCGCGAGCAACCACGGCACGCATGACAAAGCGGCCGGCACCATTGTCGAAGTGGCCGCGTCCAATGCGGACTTCGAAACCCTCGTCGCTGCTGTGAACGCGGCTGGCCTCGCCGAAACCCTTAGCGGGGCAGGCCCATTCACGGTCTTTGCTCCCACAGACGAAGCGTTCGCCAAGCTGCCGGCTGGCACGGTAGAGAACCTGCTCAAGCCCGAGAACAAGGACAAGCTGGTCGCGCTACTCACCTACCACGTCGTTGCCGGCAAGGTTCTGGCAGCGGACGTGGTGACATTGGACAACGCGACGACGGTGAACGGCGCGATCGCTGACATCACAGTTACGGGCGACACGGTGATGGTGGACAACGCAACCGTGACGGCGACCGACATCCCGGCAAGCAACGGCGTGATCCATGTGATCGACACGGTCATCATGCCCAAGTAACGTCGTGCACATCCCTTCATCCCTGGGGCCCGTCCTCTGATGGGCCGCTTTTTCTCTTACGCCTGGGACTCAATGCGCGCGCCATGACGTTGGTGCCGGCGTTGGCGTGCCTTGGCATCGGCGCATGAGCAATACCATTGGACACGCCAGTTCCTTCAGGGCGAGTGCTTTGGCGAGCGAACCCTGCGTGTGAAGGTCATGATGCTGTGACGACGTCGCCTGCGCAGCCACGGTCTTTTTGTAGCGGTGTGCTGGCGCGTTCCGGTGCGACCTGCGGCACCAAGCATGGCGTTGTCTCACTGACTCTCGACAGCTGCTAAGAGTTGGCCTCGAGGTAGCTCACACACCAACGCGCCTTCGAAACAGGCATCTGATTACCTGTGTCAGACAGCCTCATATTCGCTGGGCACCACCACACCTTGCGCTTGAAGCGATTCGATCGTCGTGTGGGCAGTGACTCCCGGGAGCGGCGCCTGCGCGTCACTCTGGGCGTTGAACTCTGTGCAGCGCGGCCGCACACTCAACGGGACATGGCGGTCCCGGCATGACGCAGTCGCTCCACGTAGCGGGCGATGAGGTCCACTTCGATGTTCACCCGCGCACCGATCGAAAGCGCATGAAAGCGTGTATTCGCCAAGGTGTGCGGCACGAGGTTGACCTCAAATTCATTGCTCTCGACCGCATTCACCGTCAGGCTGGTCCCATCGATGCAAACCGAACCTTTTTCCGCGATGTAGCGCGACAGTATCTCGGGCACACGAAAGCGCCAGATCTGCGAGCGCGATTCAGACGTGATCGACTGCACCTCACCGACCCCGTCGACATGTCCGGAAACAATGTGTCCGCCAAAGCGACCGTCTGCACGCATGGCGCGCTCCAGATTGACTTTGCTGCCTGGCTGCAATGCGCCCAAGGTCGTACAGCGCAAAGTTTCGTTCGAGACATCGGCTTCAAAGTGTTCGGCGCTGAACGCAACGACGGTCAGACAGACACCGTTGACGGCGATGCTCTCACCCAATGCCAAATCGGCGATGCCCAATGATCCAGTCGCCACGTGCAGGCGCAAATCGCCAGCGCTCGGTTGCAGCGCCGAAATGCTGCCGACGGCTTCGATGATTCCTGTGAACATACGTGCTCTCGCAAAGCGGAAGGGGATCAATTGGCGGAATTTCGCTCGTACAGCCGACGACTGATTTCAGCGCGCGCCTCGCGCAGGATCGAGTCGCGATCCAACTGCGCGAGAATATCCTCGACCACGCGCTTCGGACCCATCTCCCCCCAACTCTTGCCTTGGGCGAGATAGCGCTCGGATGCCCGTGCGACCAGCAAGGTTGCGTACCACGCCAGCGCGCCCTGCGCGCCCGCAGTCAGCGCAGTCGACAATCCCGCGCTCAGTCCTTTCAAGGCACTGGCCACCAGATGCACGCCCCAGATTGCGCCCATCAAGGCCACCAACTGCGCGGTAATCGTGCCGAGTACCTGGCCCGCTTCGCGGCGCGTCAACGGCAATCCATAGATCCGGGCCAAATGCATGACCAAGGCAAGATCGAGCGATGCCGCCGCCAACAAGTCCGCAACCGGCACTGGATTGAGCGCTACCGCCACACCCTTGGCAAGACAATAGCTATGCGTAGTGCGTGCGGCCACATCGGCACGCGCCGCCAACAATCGCTGCCCCAATGCGTCACTGAGTTGACCGGCAAATAGCGCCGCATTGAGCGCGGTCAGCGTTTTGCCCTCCTTGTCGAGGATGGCAAAGATGCGTTGTTTGAGCTCGCTGATGTCCATTGCACGTGCACGCAACACGAGTTCCTCAGTACCGTCATGCAGCACTCTAAGCACGTGCTCGGGTGCCGGATGCGCCGATACCGCCAGAACGTTTTCCGGCGCGACCCACTCGACAACATGCTCGCGCAGGCGTTGCAGCAGCAGCTGGCGATCTGTAGTGGTATAGCGATCGGCCTTGTTCAACACCAGCAGCAATGGACGATGCTGGGCAGCGACGGCACGCAAGGCATCACGCTCGTAGGACGTCATGTCGCCGTCCACCACGAACAACAGCAGGTCACTGCGTGAGGCCACCTGCAGCGCCAAAGCCTCACGGTCTTCACCCGAAAGCTCGTTGATGCCCGGTGTGTCAATCAATATCACCCCGTGCGACTCGGTCTCCTGCCAACCCGCCTGCGCACGCGTGGTCGTTGTCCCATGCAAGACGCCAGTGGCGAAATGCACCTCGCCCGCCAAGGCATTCAACAATGACGACTTGCCGACACTGACGCGCCCGAATGCCGCCAGATGCAGTCGCCCCTGTTCGATTCGCGCCAGCAACTCAGCGACCTCGGCGTAATCCAAGGCCAGTTCGCGACGCAATTCGTCGGGCACTTTGGGATCGTCCAACAAGGCACGCAAGCTGTCGGCAGCTTGCGCACTGAGTTCGTCCAGCGCCGCCGCGGGCGTGGCAAACCGCGCCGCGCGCCTGCCTCGCCACCAGTGACCGAACCTGCTCACCCGAAGCGTTGCCCGCAGGCGTTCATTGCGCCATCAACAGCAATCGTGTGCGCACGATGACGGTCGCACCAACAGTCTCGTCATCCGCCCACTCGCCACCACCGACATCGAAGTCCAGACGTTGCAGGCTGGCCTCACCTTCCAGCACGGACTCCGAGGGATCGCCCGCCCAGATGAAGCGCAAGTCGACCGGTTGAGTTTTGCCGCGCAGGCTCAACTCACCATGCGCCACGTAACCCTCAGCGGTAGTCTCGAAGCGCTCCGCGCGGTAGCGGGCGATGGGCGCATTCTTCACTGCAAAAAAGTTGCTGCCATGCAGGTAACTGTCCCATTCGCTGTCGTCGGTGCTGCTGCTGCCCAAGTCAATGCTGACATCAAACTGCCCGGTCGCTGTCGCCGGATCAAATGCGATCTTCGGAGCGAACTGGCTGAATGTGCCCGGAAAAGCCTCACCCTCGTAGGTGAATTCAAAATCCAGGCTGGAATGCGACGCATCCACTCGCCACTCGATCGCTTGCGCGATGTCCACGATGCCGAGCAACAGTAAAACGGCAGCAAAACGGGAGTGCATGTCTCACTCCTTGGGCGGCAAAGGCTGCACGCCTGGCGTCATGCCCGACAGGGTGTGGTCGCGATCCACGAAGTGATGCTTGAGTGCGGCCAGCACATGCACCGCCAGCAGGGCTGCCGCGATGTAGAAACCGATCTCATGCACCTCGTGGGCGAGATGACGCAAATCCGGATTCGGGCCGGAAATCGCGGGCACCGGGAACAGCCCGAACCACTCCAGCGGCAACGGGCGCTTACCCGCGGAATTCATGATCCAGCCCGACATCGGCATGGCGATCATCGATACATACAGAAAGCCATGCGCGCTGCTAGAAATCCACTGCTGCAGCTTGGGCATGCCAGACGGATAGGCCGGGCGTCGATCCAGCAAACGCCAGATCAGGCGTGCGGCGACCAGCAACAACACCGTCAGGCCCAGCGACTTGTGCAGCTTGTAGACGGTCGGAACATCGATGTCTTCCATCGTCAGGCCAATGATCGCGGTAGCGATGATCAGCACTGCCGTACTCCAGTGCAGCAAACGGGCGACGCTGCCCCAGTTTTGCGTGGTGTTCTTCAGTGACATGGTGAGGTTCCTTGGGCAGAGGGGAGATATTGAAAATGAGGCAGCAAGAGCGATCAATGGAGTAATCGTCCACGGCGTGTTGCGATGACTGCAACAACACACCTTGCTTACACGTCCACAAAGCCCGCTTCCTTCGCCATTCGATCCGCATGGTAAGACGACCGCACCAGCGGTCCGGACGCGACATGGGTGAAACCCATGGCAAGTCCAATTTGCTCGAACTCGGCGAACTCCTCAGGCGTCCAGTAGCGCAGCACCGGATGATGATGCGGGGTGGGTTGCAGGTACTGGCCAATCGTGATCATGTCAACATCATGCGCGCGCAAATCATGCAACACACCGATCACCTGATCGCGTTCCTCACCCAAACCCAGCATGATCCCGGACTTGGTGGGCACGTTGGGGTGCATTGCCTTGAACTGCTGCAGCAGACGCAGAGACCAATCATAGTCCGCACCAGGCCGCACGTTGGGATAAAGCGCGCGGACAGTTTCCAAATTGTGATTGAAGACATCGGGCGGCCAGTCGCGCATCACGTCCAGCGCGCGTTCCATACGCCCCTTGCCGCGAAAATCCGGGGTGAGGATTTCGATCTTGATGGTCGGTGAGAGCGCCCGCGTCTCGCGGATGCAGTCAACGTAATGCTGCGCGCCACCGTCCATGAGGTCGTCGCGATCCACCGAAGTAACCACCACATAGCGCAGTTGCATGTCACGGATGGTCTCGGCGAGCTTGCGCGGCTCGTCGGCATCAGGTGGCTTTGGACGCCCATGTGCCACGTCGCAGAAACTGCAACGTCGCGTGCAAACCTCGCCCAAAATCATGAAGGTCGCCGTGCCGTGATTGAAACACTCGTGAATGTTCGGGCAACTGGCCTCCTCGCAAACCGTCACCAGCGCGTTGGCACGAAGGCGCTGCTTCAATTGCTGCACTGCATTGCCAGCAGGCAGTCTCACGCGAATCCATGACGGTTTTCGCAACGTGGGGGCATCGGCGAAATTGACCGGACTGCGCGCGATCTTGCTTTCACCCAGTTGTTTCTCGCCAGTGATCAGCACGGGTATTTCGCGCCCGGCGCCGGGCTTGGAAGTGGTCATGTTGGATGCTCTTCACTCACTGGAATATCGGACATTCCGGCCCCGGCAGCAGCAAGCCGCAATCCGAGCTGATGGGCCAATTGTTGCAACAGCATGTCGCTCGCTTGATGCCAGCTGACAGGCACGTCGCAGCGTGACAGATCGGTGACAGGTAGACCTTGATAACCGCATGGATTGATCCGCTGGTATGGGCTCAAGTCCATCTCGACATTGAAGGCCAGCCCATGAAAGGTGCAACCACGACGCACGCGCAGGCCCAAAGCCATGATCTTGGCGCCCGCCACGTAGACCCCGGGCGCGCTGTCGAGACGATGTGCCGCAATGCCCCAGCTGCGCAGGGCATCGATTCCCGCCTGTTCGATGCGGCAGACCAGATCACGCACGCCCAGATTCAAACGCCTCAAGTCAAGCAATGGGTAGATCACCACTTGCCCCGGTCCGTGATAGGTCACTTGGCCACCGCGATCTACCTGAACCACCGGGATGTCACCGGGCATCAGCAGGTGCTCTGGTTTGCCCGCTTGGCCTTGGGTAAACACGGGAAGATGCTCGACGACCCATATCTCATGGTCGGCCTCTGCATCCCGCCGATCTGTCAGATCCTTCATGGCCTGCCACACGGGAACGTACTCGCGACGCCCCAGGCTGCGGAGGCGCGCGGTCTGCACAGACCGGTGCTCACGGTCAGCGGCAGCGCCGGTCACTGCGTTGCTCAAAGCGTCCACTTGATGGCGGGATGCGCACGCAAGGCACCGTGCGCGGCGTCATAGTCGGCGCGACATTGCGCGTGGAACAGCATCGTCACGGAAACATATTTGCCCGCGCTAGAAGCGCGCGTCTTGACGCTGTCCACGTCGGCGTCAAGGCCACGTTGGCGAAGGAGCTCGGGTAGCAAGCCCGCCACGTCGGCGTCGGCGAGACCTATTGCAGTGATCTCGATACGGCAGGGAAACTGTAACCCGAGATCCGGGTCCTGCAGGGGACATGTGGCATCGTTCATGCCTCTATTATCAGGGCGCCAGCGGTGAATCCCAAGCGAACGCGACGCACCCGGTGTTTTCCCGCGATAGCTCAGTCATCTGGCCCGGATGTCTGACCCTCGGCCAAGCCCGGTTCGTCGCCAGACTGGCTGATGCTTGCGGTGGGCGGTGCATCGCCCTGCTGCAATCTGCCACTCATGCCTTACTCGCGCGAACGTCGCCCATCACGATCGCGACGACCTTCACGCATGAGCTTGTTCAAGGCGCGACGCTCCTCAGGGGTCAGTTGCTGAACCAGATCGATCAGCATCGCGTGAATTTCCCGTGCTGTAGCAGCTTCCGCTTCGCGCTGGGTCGCAAACGCCTCACGCAGCGTATCGATCTCCAACGGCTCAGTACGCATCGCACCTGCCACCGCCCGTCGCGCGCGCCGCAAGTCATGAACATGCGGATGAATGGACTCTCGATGGCGTTGGAACGTCGCGCGCACCAGTTGACGACGCTCCGGTGGCAGCAGGCGCTCCATTCGGTGTGGATCCGGCAGTCGAAGCGAGCTGTCATGCCCTGGCGGGGATGACGGAACCGAACGAAGCAACACCGTTCCCAAGGCGCTGACCAGTAACGCGTTCAGCAGCAAAGACACCCATAGCACGTAGGGCCTGCCGACCGGCGGCGATGTCGCGGTCATGGCAAGAACTCCTCGTATTCCGCATCGATCTGCGCATATTCGATGACATCCTCGACATCCGCCACAGTCGTGACGCCCGTCGATGGATCGACTTGTGGCAACCACCAGCCCATGCCGATCCCCAAGCTGATGGCCGCAGCCAACGCCGGCGCAGCCCAGCGCCAGCCTGAATCACTGCGCACTTGCATGGAACTATCCGCATGGCGGGTCATGACCGGCAACATCGACACACCAGATGGCGGCAGACAACGCACCAAAGCAGCTTCGTCCATCTTCATGGAAGCCGGCAACTCGCCGAGTTCAAGCATCGCATCAAGCGCAGCCTCGCGCTTTGCCAATGCCAGCAATTCCGGCCACTGCGCCAAGGTCAATTGGGCCGCAGTGCGCTCGGCTGCAGGCCACCGTGCGGGGTCAGCACCGTAGGCAAGCAGCAGTTCTCGCACTCGGCGACCACTGCTTGCAGGCACCTCTGAAGAATGCGAATGGCTCATGACGCGTTCTCTCCAATCAACCAACGTTGCCGCAAACTGCGGCGCGCACGCGACAACAGGGACTCTAGTGCTTCCACACTCACGCCCATCACCGTGGCGGCTTCTGTCTGTGTGCAACCTTCAAAATGACTCAGGATCAATGCTTCGCGTTGACGATCAGGTAATTGCGCCAACGCAAGACGAACGCGCTCCCCCTGACGCTCACGTTCGAAATCGTGTTCGGGCGAGTCCTCCGACGCCAGCCAATCAAAGGAATCGACCTGACACGTCTCACGACGGCGTCTAAGACGATCCCTGCTGAGGTTCATCGCCACGGTATGCAGCCAGGTGCTGATCTTGGCCTCACCCGCACGCCAGTCAGCGGCAACGCGCCAGAGTCGCAAGCACGTCTCCTGCACCACGTCCTGCGCTTCATGCTCATCACCAAGCATGCGCCAAGCCAGACGATGCAGCATCGGCGCATGCAAACGCACCAACTGCAGTGCCGCCGATTGATCGCCTAGCCCTGCCGCACGCAGCAGGGCCAGATCCGGATCATCGACGCACGCATCGGCTGGCGACTGTGGCATCCGAGTGACTACCTCATGACTCATGTCGGTCGCAAGAACTCAATTCTGCGGCGGCATCGGTGGACGTTGTCCGCGACGTTGTCCGCCACGACCCTCGCCACGCTCAATCACACCATCGCCATTGCGATCGCGTTTCATCATCCGATCGTGCGCGCCGGCAGCAAACTCGTCCACGCTCAGTTTGCCGTCGTTGTTGGCGTCCAGCGATTCACTCATGCGCGCGAATCGCGCTTCGCGGCGCTCTGCCTTGCGCGCCACGTGATACGCCTCAACCTCGACCGAATCAATGAATCCATCGCTATTGGCATCCATGTTGGTCGCGCGTTTGGCCAATGCCGCCGACAATTCGGCCTCACTGAATTTACCGTCGGCATCGGCATCCATGTCGGCTGAAAAACCCATGCCATGACTGCCCCTACCACACCCATCATGGGGTCGCGCCACGGCGCCGACACCGATCACCAGTAGCAGTGCCGCGCTGGCGGCTGCGATTCGCTTCGTCAAGTTGGACATGTGACACCTCGTCGTGTGGGGAAAGGAGAACGCCCTGTCAGTGGTGCGCTCTCCCTTGCTTCAACGAGTCGCGCTCCCCGATCCGTCGCTGGGAGTAGCACTGTGCAGCACGACGTTCAGGAATTCTGTCAAAAACAGTTCATTCCGACTCCCACCAGAGCATCAATTCATCGCTCATTCGACCGAAAAACCCGGCTTCAGGCATATCAGTCAGGGCCACCAGCGGTCGCTCGATCAGCAGCTGATCGTCCAGACTGAGCCGCAATGTGCCGACCTGCTGGCCCTTGCTATATGGCGCGAGCAACGGTTTTGGCAAGTCCATCACCGCTTTGATCTGGTCGTACTTCCCACGCTGCACGGTGACCTGCAGGGGCTCCAACAGCCCAAGCGCAATGCTGTCCTGCTCAGCCTTCCAAATCTGCGACTCAACCACGCTCTGGCCTGCCGCATAAATGAGGTGCGACTCGTAAAAGCGGAACCCGAAATTCAGCAGGGCCTGGCTGTCGTCTGCGCGCTTTTTCTCGCCGCTTGACCCCATCACAACCGTGATCAGTCGCATGCCCTCGCGCTCGGCCGATGCCGCCAAACAATACCCGGCGGCGGCGGTGTGACCGGTCTTGATGCCGTCCACCGAAGGATCACGCCACAACAGCGAATTGCGGTTGTGCTGGGTGATGCCGTTGAGGGTCAACTCCTTGAGTTTGTAGATCGCATAGTCTTCGGGAAAATCACGAATCAAAGCGCGTGACAGCAGCGCAATATCATGCGCCGTCGAGTAGTGCTCCGGATCGGGCAGACCATGTGAATTGACGAAGTGTGAGCCACGCATGCCCAAGCGCTCGGCATAGGCATTCATCAAGCTGGCAAAGGCTTCTTCACTGCCAGCGACATGTTCCGCCAACGCGATCGATGCATCGTTGCCGCTCTGGATGATCATGCCGTGTAGCAGGTCCTTCAAGGCGATGCTGGAATTCACCGGCAGGAAGCTGGTCGAACCATCCGTACCACCGCCGCCGCCACGCCAGGCGTTCTCGCTGATCCGCACTTGATCCTCGGGCGAGAGCTTGCCCGCCTTGATCTCGGCGGAAACCACGTAGGAGGTCATCACCTTGGTGATACTGGCCGGCTCGACCCGCGTATCGACGTTGTTGCCCAACAGCACTTGGCCGGTGCTGTCGTCCATCAACAACCAAGCGGCGCCTTCGATGCTCGGCGGCAAAGGGGCGGGCGCGGGGGCTGCAACGGGTTTGGGTACCGGTGCGGGCGCTGGAACACCTGGTACCTGTGCATTCGAGACAAGCGAGCACAGCAGCAACGACAGTATCCAAGATCCACGCATAGCCAAAGAATTCAACATACCAACCTCAACAGAAAAAAACGCGATTCGACAAAACACGGCGACTTACTCTCGCACAACACGCGCGCCGGAGAGCCCCAGTGCAGCCAAGCGATTCAGCAACGCTTGCAGGTCGCGACCGGCTACTCGCTGCACCCGCACGCGATAGATGCGCCCGCCATCGACTCGCGTCGCGTCGATATCCACGTCAGATATCTCCGCGTCGCGAAGTCGCTGCCGGAGGCGACGTGCATTGTCGTGTTCGCGAAAGCTGCCCACCTGAACGGAAACACGGTCGGCTGCCGCGACTTCTGCCACCTGCCGAACCGGCGATTCGCCTTGCCTCGGGTGAGAACTCTGGCCTGAAGGCAGGTCAGCAACCCGCCGATGATGCCCATCCGGGGTAATCGTGCGTACTTCAACCCGACCGGTGCCACGAACATGAATGCCCAACTTGATGGCCGCTGCATAGGAAAGATCAATGATTCGGCCTTCATGAAACGGCCCGCGATCATTGACCCGCACGATCACCTTGCGGCCATTGTCCAGATTGGTGACTTCGGCATAGGTCGGCAATGGCAAGGTCTTGTGCGCAGCGGTGAACTGATACATGTCATAGGGCTCGAAACTCGACGTCGCGCGGCCATGGAACTTCGTCCCATACCAGGATGCAATGCCACGCTCGACATAACCCTCGGCGCTATCGAGCACGTAGTAGCGCTTTCCCAACACCGAATACGGCGACTTGTTGCCATAGCGCGCACGCGGCTCGGCACGCGGCACCGGTTCCGGCAAGGCGCTGATGTCCGGCGGAATTGCGGGCCCGCCATCAGGCACGCCTGGCTTGTAGAGGCCACCCGCAACATAGTCTGGCGCCACTGGCGCACTGCGATTGCCTTCACCCCCGCCGCGATCCAGCGGCGGCGACGTGTGCGGCGCACCCGCGCAGGCGGCCAACCAAAGCACCGCTAGCCCTAGAACCAACCGCCAAGCCATCACGGCGCTTTGGATGCCATCGCTGAGGGGCGGGCTTGTGCCAGTTGTTGCGACAACTGGTAGACCGCCAGGGAATACAGTGGCGAGCGGTTATAGCGGGAAATCACGTAGAAATTGTTGAAGACAATCCAGTATTCACGACCCGAATCGCCCTCAAGATTGAGCACCGTTGCCGGAATGTCATGACCCACCGCGTGCTGCGGTCGATAACCCTTTTCGCCAAGCGCTGCCAGGCCGAACTTGGCCTCCAGCGAAGTCGGCACGAACTCCTCCAGCAGCGCGTCTTTGTTGGCAGGAATGGCAACCGGCTCTCCCGCACGCCAGCCGTGAGCAACAAAGTAGTTGGCAATCGAGGCGAAAATATCGTGCTGCGAGTTCCAAAGATCTCGTCGACCGTCACCGTCACCATCAACAGCGTAGGCGCGATAACTCGATGGCATGAATTGCCCCCAGCCCATTGCCCCGGCATAGCTGCCTTTGACACTGTCGAGATCGATCTGTTCTTCCTGCGCCAACTTGAACAGCGTTGCGAGTTCGGCACGAAAAAACGCCTCGCGCGGTGGGTAAAAGAGGCCCAAGGTGTACAAAGCATCGAGCACGCGATAGCTACCCGTGATGCGGCCGTAGTTGGTTTCCACGCCAATGATGGCCACGATCAACTCGACAGGGACACCAGTGCGTTGCTCAACCGCCGACAGCGCGGTCCAGTGGTCACGCAAGAATGCCTTGCCGCCGTCGATCCGCGCGGTATTCATGAAAATCGGTCGGTAGGCTTTCCAAGGCTTGCCTTCCGCTGGCCGCGTGATGGCATCGATGATGCTCTGCTGATACCGCGCTTTGCCCAGCCACGCGGTCACCTCAGCAGCATCCAGCGCGTGCGCAGCGACCGCCTCCGCGACAAATGCCTCGCGTGCGTCATCGCGCAATGCAGGCGCGGCCCAACAAGGCAGCGGGAGCAACAACGAGATCGCCATCAGTCGCTTGCGCATCTTCCAATCCATTGATATCTGCGGGGGTTCGGCCGCCATGATACCCGTTGCCGCTCTCTTCACGACGCTTGCATGGGGTAGGCAGACTACACTGGAGGCATGACGCCCACTGCCTGCGCCCTACCCTTGTTTCCGCTGCGAACCGTGTTGTTTCCGGGCGGTGAGTTGAGCTTGCGCATCTTCGAACCACGCTACCTGCGCCTGATCCGCGATTGCGCCAGAGGGCAGCAGGCGTTTGGCATTGCACTGTTGCTAGATAGCCAAACGCACGCAGGCGAAACCGTGACAGCAAAAGTCGGGACAAGCGCGAAGATCATCGACTTCGACACCTTGCCGGATGGATTGCTGGGTATTCGGGTACGTGGCGAGGCACGCTTCCGCCTGCAATCCGTGCAGTGCCAGGACGATGGCTTGGTCAATGCGCGTATCGACTATTTGCCGGATGCCGACGTTGGACCCGTGCGCGCCGAACATTTGCTGCTCGACAGTTTATTGGAGCACGTACTGGAGCACGTCGGCGGGCCACATGCGAAAGTGGACAAGCAGACTCGCGACAATCCGCACTGGCTCAGCTATCGGCTCGCCGAACTGCTGCCGTTGGACGACCAAACCCGCCAACAGGTGCTGCAACTGGACTGCCCGCATACCCGGCTGGATACGCTGATTGCGGCGATTCCAGCGTTGTGACCGAGCGATTGCCAAGCCCACTCAGCACAGCCGCTTGCGAAGAACTTCAAAGCGCAAGTCCTTGCGCAGTGGAATACCGAAGCGCTCATCGCCGTAGGGAAAGGCTTGATGCTCGCCAGTACGCTGGTAGCCGCGCCGTTCGTACCAGGCAATCAATTCGCTGCGGATGTCGATGACGGTCATGCGCATCTCGCTGACACCCCAATGCGCGGCAGCGATGCGCTCCGCCTCACTCAGCATCCCGCGTCCCAAGCCCGAATTCTGCCGATCCGGACGAACGGAAAACATGCCGAAGTAGGCGTATTCAGCATGACGCTCCAAATGCGCACATGCGCAAATCGCACCGGCCTGTTCGGCAAGCAAAATCAGACTCCCCGGACGGCCAATCAGATCAGACACAGCTGCCGGATCAGTGCGCTGACCCAGCAGAAAATCGGCTTCTGTGGTCCAGCCTGACCGACTGCGTTCGCCTCGATAGCCGCTTTCCACCAGATCGGCAATCACTGCAGCATCGTCAGGAAGCGCGAAACGAAAGTGCGGATTTAAAGACATGGATTCGCTCGCCGATAGAAAATTTTGCCCCTGCAGGCAGCCCACAAAGCCCGGTTATGCCTTGGCCAACAACGCAGGCGGTGTCTGCAGCAAAGCCAACTGTTCGCGCAGTTGCAGGATCAGATTCTGCCAGTGATGGGTCTCGTTGAACCACGGAAACGCGGCCGGAAACGCCGGATCATCCCAGCGCCTGGCCAGCCAAGCGTTGTAATGCAGGAGCCGCAAACTGCGTAAGGCTTCAACCAGTGCCAGCTCCCGCCATTCAAACGCACGAAACTCGCGGTAGCCCTGCATCAGCCACTCCCACTGCTGCCGCATGTCGCTGGGCTCGCCGGACAGCAACATCCACAAATCCTGGATGGCGGGCCCATTGATCGCGTCATCGAGATCAACAAAGTGCGCCTGGTCATGCCGCCATAACAGATTGCCCGGATGACAGTCGCCGTGCAGACGCAGTTCGCGGTACGTTCCGACCCCATCGAAAATCTCGTGCACGGCATCCAGCACATCGTCACTGATCCGCTCGAAGGCCAAGGACAGATCTTGCGGAAGCCACTCGCCATCCAGCAGAAAATCCACCGAATCCTCGCCCAAACGGGTGATATCCAGATGCGCCCTATGCACAAACAGCCGACTCTCGCCTACGGTGTGAATGCGTGCCAGCATCCGGCCGAGATGAGTCAAGGTTTCGCGTTGCTCCAGCTCGGGCGCGTGCCCGCCCTGCAGCGGAAACAAAGCGAATCGAAAGCCCTGCGCGCTGTGCAACGAATTACCGGAAAACTGCAACGGCGCAACGACTGGCAACTCGGCGGCTTGCAGTTCCGCGCTGAACTGGTGCTCCTCGCGGATCGCCGCATCGCTCCAGCGCAGCGGGCGATAAAACTTGGCGACGAGCGGCGCGGCATCTTCGATGCCAATGCGAAACACCCGGTTCTCGAAACTGTTCAAGGCCATCACGCGACCGTCGGTCTGCAGGCCAAGTGACTCGACCGCCATCAACACGGTATCTGGGTCCAGCCCATCGAAGGGTCGCTTGCCCGCGCTCTGTTGGGCGGCGAGTGCCAAGTCAGTCAATGCCGAGTTTCTTCAGCTTGTAGCGCAAGGCACGAAAGGTGATGCCCAATTTGGCCGCAGCGCGTGTCTTGTTGTAGCGACATTCTTCCAGCGCTTTCATGATCGCTTCGCGTTCGACTTGCTCGATGAAATCTGTCAATGGTTCGCTGGGCGCGCGACCCGCCGACTCGGCAACGGGAACTGCCGGTGCAGCAGACCCTTGCGCGATCGGACTCGCCACCGGCGATGCCAGGGGACTACTTTGCGGCAGATAGAGATCCGCATCGGTGATGACGCCACCATCACACAGTGCCACCGCGCGCTCGAGAATGTTTTCCAACTCACGGACATTGCCGGGAAATGGGTAGCCGCTCAAACGCCGCCCCGCGTCAGCATCCAGGGTATAGGGTGCATCGCCATTTTCGGCCGCGAGACGCCGCAGAATGCTCTGCGCAAGTGGAAGGATATCTTCGGCCCGTTCGCGCAGAGGTGGCACGCGCAGCTCAATCACATTGATGCGGTAATACAGATCGTGTCTAAAACGCCCATCGGCTACCAGTTGGGCGAGATTCTTGTGCGTTGCGGAGAGGATGCGGGTGTCGATTGCCTGCTCGCTGTTGGCGCCAACCGGACGGACGGACTTCTCCTGAATCACACGTAAGAGCTTCACCTGCATATGCACTGGTAATTCGGCCACTTCGTCAAGGAACAAGGTCCCACCGTTGGCCGCTTGAAACAGACCATCCTTGTCACCTTGTGCTCCGGTGAAGCTGCCCTTCTTGTGTCCAAAAAACTCGCTTTCCATCAACTCCGAAGGGATGGCACCGCAGTTGACCGGAACAAACGGGCCGTCCGACCGCGGACCCTGCTCGTGAATAAGGCGTGCGACCAGTTCTTTGCCAACACCGGATTCCCCGCTGATGTAGACCGGTGCCTGACTGCGCGCAAGTTTGGTGATGGTGGCGCGCAGTTGCTGCATCGACTCCGACTCACCCTGCAACTTGTTGGCGGTCAGTTGTTGCTGCGCACGACGCTGTTCACCCAGTTGCAACGCATTCTGGACCAATCGACGCAGGACATTCAGATCGACCGGCTTGGTGACAAAGTCGAAGGCACCCGCTTTGAGTGCATTGACGGCCGCATCGACGCTGCCATAGGCAGTAATCATCGCCACCGGGGTTTCGGGGTAGCGCTGGGCAATCAGCTCGATCACCGACTGTCCGCTGCCATCCGGCAGTCGCATGTCGGTAAAGCACAGATCGTAACGTTGCCGCTGCAAGCACTCGCGGGCCTGTCCCAGATCAGCAGCGGTTTCCACGCGCAGCCCCATCCGGGTCAGCGTCAACACCAGGAGTTCGCGGATATCACGCTCGTCATCGACGATCAATGCACAACGGGTAGTGACCATGTAGCCAATGATCCGGGGGGTGGTAGGTCGCGATGCCACCATGGCACGGCGAAACGCAGTTTGCACTTTACTTCAAGGCACCGCCAAGATGAGTGCTTGTCATCGGTCGGGCATTGTCGGCAGCGACAGCGAAGCGCCCGAGTTGGGGCCAAGTTCAACCATCTGACCCGGATCAACTGCCCATGCCGCCACTCTGCGTCAGCGCGCGACTGCGTGCCAAGGTGATGCGGAAACATGCACCGGATGTCGCACCGGCGACGTACTCCAGACTCGCCTGATTGGCCTCGCAGAGTTGTCGTGCAATGTAAAGACCGAGTCCGGTGCCATGCTCATGGGTGGTGAAAAACGGCTCGAAGATGCTGGCGTGTTGCGCTGCTGGAATGCCGGGACCGGCATCCGTCACTTCGATCAGTGGCGGACCAAACTCGCCAGCTTGGCGAGCGATCAGGGTGACCGTCGGCGGCTGCCCAGGTTGACGCCCATAGTCCAGTGCGTTTTGCACCAACACAGTCACCGCTTGATGCAATTGCGCCGGATCAACAATCGCATACAGCCGTCCCGTTCCGCTTTCGGCTCGCAATTGAGCCACATCCAGCATATGCGCCGCCTTGTATTCATCGACGAACTGGCGCACCCACTGCATCAGTTCGAGCTGCTCGGGCCGGGACACTTCACGACGCGACAAGCTGAGCACATTTTCGATGATTCCGTTCATGCGTTGACAGTGACTGAGGATGATCTCGGTCAAGCGCTTGTCCGTGCTGTGCAGGTCAGGAGATTCGCCCAGCAGTTGTGCGGCATAGCTGATGGCTGCCAACGGATTGCGCACCTCATGCGCGATGCTGGCCGACAGGCGACCCAATGAAGACACGGTCAGCGCCTCCGCTCGCCGCGACACCAACGCCGCATCGTCGAGAAAAATCAGCACCAAACCATCCCCTTGATGCAGACGTGCGAAGCGCGGCAGCACCTCGGTATTGTCATAGCCAAGATCGAGCGGCTCGGTCGCGGAAATGCTGCCCTGCAGCCATTGCTGAAGGCGCTCCATAAGCGCTGGGGAGAGCGTGTTCAAATCGCGCAGCGAAGGCGAAGGCTGGCCCAACAAATTCCACGCGGCTTCGTTGTTGAGCTGGAGGCCGCCTGCAGCGTCCACCACCAACACGCCGATGCGCATGCGCCGGATGATCAACTCGTTGAGCTGCGACAGACTGGCAAGATCCGCCCCACGTTGCGCGACCAACTGCGCCTGCTCACGCATTTGTCGTCCCAACAGGTGGGTCAGCAGGGCCACCGAGGCGTAGCTGATGGAGAACATCGTCGCCTCTGCCAACGAATGCTCGGCGTGCGAATCAGCACTCGTGCGCCCGAACTGCTGCAGGAAATACCCCGCCACCGGCAGTGCCGCCGAGAGTGAGGCAAACATTGCGGTCGGCCGCCACGGCAGCAACAGTGCGGCAGCGCCCACATTAACCAACAACAACATGCTGATGGCGGTATCCGCGCCACTGCTGGTTCGCAGGATCAGCGCCGCCACACAGAGGTCAAGCAACAAGCCCATGGCGACCTGCCAGGTCATGCTCCACCGAGTCTGCGTCGCGACGATCAGCAGGGCGAGGCCCACCACCAGATAGACCATCGCAGCGCCACGCGCCAGCATTGGCCAAGCGAGTTCCACCGTGCCCAGCACACTCGGGCCCAGCAGCATGAAGACCAGCATTGAACCTTCCAACAGGCGAAACAGCGCAAAGAAGTAAAGCTCCCGGTGCATCGCTTGATCACCACTGCGGTCTTCCTGCTGGCCAAGCTCATCATCGCTTTCGTCGATCACCGCCATCGCATTGACTGCTCGCCCTGAATATCCCGCGAGGGTATCGAAAGCAGCCCGCACTCGGAAGGGCTCAGGCGGCGTTGGTGCAGCCTGATGCTGAACCGCCCGGCGGCGGCCGCAGGTCGTCTTGACGCCAGTGCGCGCCCAGACTCTGTGGGCGCGCCAGGGCGGCTCGCAGCATCGCTGCCATCAAGCCGAGCGGGCCCAGCGAGGGCGTCGCCGATACAGCGACCGCAATATCCTGCAGACGCCCAAGCGCGGATCGCAGGTCCGACGCATTACGCTGCAGGCCCATCGCTCGCCACATCAGGGATCTCAACTCGATGCAGACGGCGAGCTGCGCCAGATCCGACGATGTTGATTCCGCGGGAGCTGGGCAGACATCGGATACGCGTGGCAAAGACATCTCGCGCAATTGCGCGCCGAGACGTCGGCCAATGACCAAACCTTCCAACAGGGAATTGCTGGCCAAGCGATTGGCACCGTGCAGGCCATTGCAAGCCACCTCGCCCACGGCGGCCAAGCCGGGCAACGTGCTCCAGCCCAGCGCGTCGGTGCGCACACCACCCATGTGGTAATGCGCTGCGGGCACCACCGGTATCAGCTGTAGACGCGGGTCAATGCCCTGCTTCTGACACGCTGCGAAGGCGGCCGGAAAACGGTGTGGAAATGCGCTACCAATCGCCGTGCGCGCATCCAACCAAACACCACCTTCAAGATGCGCTGCGTAGACCGCCCGTGCCACCACATCACGCGCAGCCAAATCGCCGCCCTCCACTGCCGCCATCACCCGCTCGCCTGCCGCATTCACCAACACAGCGCCAGCGCCGCGCAGTGCTTCGCTGAGCAAGGGCAATGCGCCCGACCTTGCCACATCGGTGACGTCCGACGGGCGCAACGCGGTGGGATGAAACTGCACGAATTCCAGGTCGGCAAGTTCTGCCCCGACTTGCATGGCCATTTGCAGACCCTGCCCTTGCGCAAACTTTGGATTGGTCGTGTACGCGAATAGCCGACCTACACCGCCGGTCGCCAGCACACACACCGGTGCGCGAAACACGTAGGCCCGAGCCTGCGCATCCGTCCCACGCACCGCCACCACTCGCCCCCGCTGATCGCGTAACAGTGTGCATGCGTGAAAGCCCTCCTGCACCTCGATCGATGGACTCCGCCGCGCCGCGTGGGCCAACGTCCGCATGACTTCCGCACCGGTCGCATCACCATCGGCATGCACGATACGAGCGTGACTGTGGGCAGCCTCGCGACCGAGCTGAAGCTGTCCCGCAGACACGTCAAAGCAGCAGCCCAAACCGCGTAACCAGGTGATTGCTTCCGGTGCTGCCGCACATATCGTGCGAATCACCGCCAAATCACCTGCACCCGCCCCGGCAGCCAACGTGTCCTGCGCATGCAGTTCGGCGGAATCCCCCGGCCCTAGTGCGGCTGCAATGCCGCCCTGCGCCCAATGGCTAGCGCCATCGACGGCTAGGCGTCCCGCGCTGAGCAGCAATACGCGACGTGGCGCAGCGGCCAATGCCACGCTCAGCCCGGCAACGCCCGACCCGATGACGATCACATCCGCATGCATGACGTCAGGCCGCCTCACGCCGTCCGATGTCGAGCATGCGCTGCACGGCCAGGCGTGCCCTGGCCGCGATGGCAGGTGCCACCTGGACCACATGCTGTTCTTGCTGCAAGGCCGCCAGAATGCCCGGCAAGTTGATGCGCTTCATGTGCGGACATAGCTGGCAGGGACGGGTGAATTCGATATCGGGAAACTGCACCGCGACGTTGTCGCTCATCGAACACTCGGTAACCATGACCACGCGCGGCGGACGCACCCGGCCCAGATGATGGATCATCGCGGCGGTGGAGCCTACGAAGTCCGCTTCCGCCAGCACATCCTGCGGACACTCGGGGTGAGCCAACAGATGCACCTCTCCCAGTTGGTCACGGTAATCACGCAATTGCTGCCCGGTGAAGCGCTCATGCACCTCGCAACTGCCCTGCCACAGGATGACTTCGACACGGGTCTTCGATGCCACGTACTGGCCAAGATACTGGTCGGGCAAAAACAGAACGCGCGGCACGCCCAGCGATTCGACCACCTGAACCGCGTTGGCCGACGTGCAGCAGATATCGCTCTCGGCCTTTACTTCAGCGCTGGTGTTGACGTAAGTCACCACCGGCACACCCGGAAAGCGCTGGCGCAGCAAGCGAATATCGTCGGCAGTGATGCTGTCCGCCAAGGAGCAGCCCGCCGCAGTGTCCGGAATCAATACGGTACGACCCGGATTCATCAGCTTCGCGGTCTCGGCCATGAAATGCACGCCGGCCATGATGATGATGTCGGCATCCACATCGACCGCGCGCTGCGCCAGGGCCAGCGAGTCACCGACGATATCCGCGACCCCGTGAAAAATCTCCGGCGCCTGATAGTTGTGCGCCAAGATCACTGCACGCTTCTCGCGCTTGAGCGACAGGATGGCATCAACGTAGGGCAAGTGCTCGGCCCAGTCGGCATCACCCAGCACCGCGCGGGTCCGCTCACGCAGGACGGCATGCCGAGCAAACAAATCCGCATTCACGGGCGACAGTTCATTCAGGGCTGGGGACATGGCGACCTCGCTGTCTAGGGTTGCGCAGACGATTTATGCTCAGAAAGAGCATTACTGCATCGTAATGCTAGAGTTGAGCATAAGTGGTCGTCAAGCCATGCCCGAAACACAGCAACACGCCAACAGAGCAAAACAAAAAAGCCCGCTGCTTGCGCAACGGGCTCTTCAATGTGGCTCCCGAGGTCAGACTCGAACTGACGACCCCCTGATTAACAGTCAAGTGCTCTAACCGGCTGAGCTACTCGGGAACGGGCCGCCTATTCTAGCCAGCGATTTTTCGCGGTCAAGTGCTGTCGTCCAAAAGGCCGGAGATTCGCAGCCTCATCGCCTTGATTTCAGGAACAACTCGCCATTGCTGCAGCTTCGCGACTGCTGGCCTTGCGCAGGCGACCCGTGTTGTTGAGCACCAGCGCACTGATGGGCTCGCCGTCGTCGTTACACAGACGCAAACTCATGTTGGCACCACCGCTGCCGCCGTTGGGCCGGAACACCACCAGCGGTCGCGAGGCACTGGTCCGAATGCCGAGCTCTTTTCGGTCTCGTTGTTCAACGCGCCGCAAAGGCTCTTCCGCATCCCGTTGTTTGTTGCGATTGCGATCCACGAACACGATCCATCCCCGATCCCAAACCGCGGGGCTGTTGCAGGACTGTGCGTCAGTACTCGGACAGACCACGGTCTGCTGGCGCTCGGTCACCGCCAGCGCACGGGCGAAGTGAAAGGCGGCGGCCAGATCGTTGTGTGCGGTATTGAATGCCTGCTTTTCCTGCAACCCAGCAAAGTTCGGAAAGGCAACGCCCAGCAATACCGCACTGATCGCGAGCGTGGTCATGATTTCAATGATGCTGAAGCCGCGCTGCAGGCGGTCATGGTGGAACACTAATGAGGTCATGAGGATTTCCAACAGGGCAAGACGTGTGTGGTGAACGCAGTGTCGATGCGCCACGGCAGTGCTGCGATCAGCGCATGTCCTTGCCGCAGGTCAGAAAATTCCGGCTTTGATGACAGAGTCGTTCACGCATGCAAGGCCAAGTGCTGCCTCTGGCAGCCTGTCGAGCTTTGGGCACCGAAAGCGGCACAGGCGACTGGCGCCCCTCTGGCTATACTGCCGTCATGACCCGTCCTGAAGCCTCCGCTGACATACCCTTCCAGTTGCACTCACCCTACCGGCCCGCCGGCGATCAGCCGCAAGCCATTCGCCAGTTGGTGGAAGGATTTGAAGCGGGTCTGGCACATCAAACCCTGCTGGGCGTGACCGGTTCCGGCAAGACCTACACCATCGCAAACGTCGTGCAAGCGGTGCAGAAGCCAACCCTCGTGCTCGCGCCCAACAAGACTCTTGCCGCCCAGCTCTACGGCGAGTTCAAGGAGTTCTTCCCGAACAACGCGGTGGAGTACTTCGTCAGCTATTACGACTACTACCAGCCAGAAGCCTATGTCGTCGCCAGCGACACCTTCATCGAGAAAGACAGCGCCATCAACGAGCACATCGAGCAAATGCGGTTATCAGCCACGAAAGCACTGCTGGAACGTCGCGATGCGCTGATCGTCGCCTCGGTCTCGGCCATCTACGGCTTGGGCGACCCGAACGAGTACTTCCAGATGGTCCTGCACATGGTGCGCGGCGAGCGCATCGATCAGCGCGAACTGATCCGCCGTCTGACCGAACTGCAATACAGCCGCAACGAGTTCGAGCTTCGCCGCGGTTGCTATCGTGTGCGCGGCGAGGTGATCGATGTGCATCCTGCCGAAAGCGATAGCGAGGCGGTGCGCATCGAGTTATTTGATGGCGAAATCGAGAACATCGCCGTGTTCGACCCCTTGACCGGCGAAATTCAGCGACGCTTGCCGCGCTTCACGATCTATCCCAAAACCCACTACGTCACCACGCGGCGCACGGTGCTGGAAGCCGTCGAAGCCATCAAGGTCGAATTGCAGGATCGGCTGAATGCGTACTACGCCAGCAACAAGCTCGTGGAGGCTCAACGACTGCAGCAAAGAACGACCTTCGATCTTGAAATGATGGCCGAAGTCGGCTTTTGCCAAGGCATCGAAAACTACTCGCGCCATTTGACTGGACGCATGGCAGGCGAAGCACCTCCCTGTTTGTTCGACTATTTGCCACCCGATGCACTTTTGGTTGTCGACGAATCGCATGTCACCGTGCCGCAGGTCGGCGGCATGTACAAGGGCGACCGCTCACGCAAGGAAAATCTGGTCGAGTATGGATTTCGTCTTCCTTCGGCGCTGGACAATCGCCCACTCAAATTCGAGGAATGGGAGCTGCGCTCGCCGCGAACGATCTTTGTCTCAGCGACGCCCGCCCGCTATGAGCTGGAAAAATCACGTGGCCAAATTACGGAACTTGTGGTTCGCCCAACGGGCTTGATCGATCCTGACGTGGAGGTACGTCCGGTGGCCTCTCAAGTCGATGATCTGATGTCGGAAATCCATGCGCGAATTGCGATGGGCGACCGGGTACTGGTCACCACCCTGACCAAGCGCATGGCCGAGAATTTGACCGAATACCTCGGCGAGCATGCCATCAAGGTCCGCTATCTGCATTCCGATATCGATACCGTTGAGCGCGTCGAGATCATTCGTGACTTACGTTTGGGGGTTTTCGACGTGTTGGTCGGCATCAATCTGCTGCGCGAGGGTTTGGACATGCCAGAAGTTTCACTGGTGGCGATTCTGGACGCGGATAAGGAAGGCTATCTACGCTCGGCACCTTCGCTGATTCAGACCATCGGCCGCGCGGCCCGCCACATCCGTGGCAAAGCCATTCTTTATGCCGATCGCGTCACTGGATCAATGCAGGCGGCGCTGGATGAAACCGCACGTCGGCGCGCCAAGCAGACCGAATACAACGCCTTGCATGGCATCACGCCGACCTCGGTGATTCGCAAGATTACCGATGTCATGGAAGGCGCGCGCGCCGATCCAGATCAGGGCAAAGGCAAGGGCCGCAAATCCTCCGCGATGCGCAACGTCGCCGAAGTCCCTGGTGACTATCGCCCGCTCAAGCCCGAGCAAATGGCTGCCAGCCTGAAGAAGCTGGAAGCTCAGATGTATCAGCACGCCAAAAATCTGGAATTCGAAGCCGCTGCCAAAATCCGCGATGAAATGAAGCGGATCCGCGATGCAGGCTTGCTGACTTGAACGTTGAGATCCTGTCTGTCCCTATAATTGCGACATGAACAGACCAAAACTGACAGCACTCCTTCTGCTCACCTTGCTCACCTTGGTCGCGTGTGGCAACCGCGGCCCGCTGGTTCTGCCCAAGGATGCGCCTCCGCAAGACACCGACACGCAAAGGGATTGAGCATGATCGGATCTGGCCTGCGCTTTTGCAAAATGCAGGGTGCCGGCAACGATTTCGTCGTGCTGGATCGCCGCGAGGACCCCACACCGCTAAGTGCCGAACTGATCGCCTTTTTGGCGGATCGACGCCACGGTGTCGGCTTCGACCAGTTGCTGACCATCGAACCACCGTCGTCGTCTCCGACCGTCCTGAGTTACGGCATCTGGAACACCGATGGCACCAAGGCAGCACAATGCGGCAATGGCGCGCGCTGTGTGGCGGCTTGGGCCTGGCGGCATGGCATGAGCAGGCAATCGTCATTTTGGATGGACAGCCCGAGTGGACCGGTGCAAGTCTGGATTCATGCCGCAGCCGACATCGAGGTGAGTCTGAGCCAGCCTGCGTTCGCTGCTGCGAATCTACCGCCTGAGCGGGCGATTGAACCGGCGATGCCATGGCAGAAGTACTTGCCGGTCTCGATGGGAAATCCCCATGCGGTCATCGAAGTGCCGCGTGTTGACGATGCGCCTGTCGCCGAATGGGGTGCGGCATTGCAGGCCAGCGGCGAGTTCCCGGAGGGTGTGAACGTCGGATTTGTGGAGCTCGTCGATCGTCGACGGGTGCGCCTTCGCGTCTTCGAGCGCGGCGTCGGAGAAACGCTGGCCTGCGGTAGCGGAGCCTGCGCTGCAGTGGCCGCGATGCGACGCGACGGACGCGTCGATGCGTGCGTTGACGTCCATCTACGTGGTGGAACACTGCGCATCAACTGGCCTGGTGTTGGCCATCCGGTCCACATGCGTGGGCCCGCGCTATTTGTCTTTGAAGGAGAACTCTGCGCATGAGCATCGAACGTCCTCAACTGCCCAGTGCAGAGCAGGTTGCGGCCTTCCTGAGGCGCCATCCGCGCTTTCTCAATGATTTCCCGGATCTGGCGGTCTCACTCAATGCACCGCGCAATGAAGCAGGCACCACTTCGCTCACCGGTTATCAGCTTGATGTGCTGCGTGACAAAAATCGCGAACTCAATCGCCGCATGCAAGAGCTCTACAGCATCGCTCAGGAAAACGAACGATTGACCTTGCGCACGCACCAACTCACCTTGGCCCTGCTGCGTTCAAATAGCATGCTGGAAACCTTGCGCAGTCTGGTGGCCAGCTTGATTGAACAGTTCAATAGCGATCTGGTCCGCGTCGCTCTCATGCCCACGGACACGACGCTACCAGATGCAAACTGGCTGAAACAGTTTTCTGCTGCCCAAGAGGAATGCCGCCTTTTCGATGAGTTCCTCCGACTGGGTGCGCCTTTGTGCGGTCGCTTGCCGACAGACAAATTGCGCGCATTGTTCGATGGACACGCCGATGCAGTGCACTCCGCCGCCCTAGTAGCGCTACCCAATTTCGGTCTGCTCGCCATCGGCAGTCGTGAAGCCAACCACTTCTACCCTGGCATGGGCACGTTATTCCTGCGCATGATGGGCGAAACCATCGCAGCCGCGCTTTCGCGATTCGCGCATGACCACGGCGCCTGAAACCAGCAATGCATTGCAGGAATCGATCGGGCGCTACTTGCAGCGGCTGAAGATCGAGCGTGCGTCATCAACCCACACGGTCAACGGTTACCAGCGCGACTTGGGCAAGTTGGTGCAATGGTGCGGCGACCAAGGGATAACGGACTGGAGCACTCTTCGGGGCGAACACCTGCGACAGTTTCTGGCCGCCCAACACCGCGCTGGACTGGCAGCAAAGAGCGTGCAGCGCCTGCTTTCAGCGTGCCGTGGTTTGTTCCGCGAACTACAGCGCAATAACCTCATCACGCTGGACCCCAGCACGGGAGTGCGCGGCCCCAAGGCGACCCGCAAACTGCCCCAAGTGCTGGATGTCGACGAAATGCAGGCCTTGGTAACCTTGCCTAGCGACAACAAGATGGGGCGCCGTGATCGTGCCATGCTGGAGTTGTTCTACTCGTCGGGCCTTCGCCTATCTGAATTGATTGGCCTGCGCTGGGCAGATCTCGATTTGCAGGAAGGCATGGTCCGAGTGCTTGGAAAAGGCGGCAAGACCCGTATCGTTCCAGTCGGCCGCGCCGCTACTGATGCACTGTTGGCACACCGTGATGCCGATATCAATGATGCCAAACCCGTATTTTGCAATCCGCGTGGCGAACCGCTGAGTGCACGAGCCGTTCAACAACGGGTTCGCGGCGCGGCACAGCAACAGGGCATTTGGAAGCGCGTGCATCCGCACTTGCTGCGCCACTCCTGTGCCAGTCATGTGCTCGAGTCGTCATCCGACTTGCGCGCCGTGCAGGAACTGCTCGGTCATGCCGATATCGCGACAACCCAGATCTACACCCATCTCGACTTTCAGCATCTGGCACGCGTCTACGATGCGGCACATCCTCGAGCAAAGCGCCGCAGTTAGTTTCCGACCCGTCCGGCTGAAAGCCAGGCATAAAAAAACCCGGAGTCGCAAGGAGTCGACTCCGGGTTCAAGTGCCTACAGGAGAGGGGACTACTGCAGGTGAATCGTGGTGTTTCTTAGAAGCGGAAGCCCAAGGTCAGACCATAGACCAGCGGGTCAACATTGGCGGTACCAATTTCGGCGCCATTCAACTGTACGTCAGCGTCGATGTCCGCCCAACGTGCATCAACCACCAGGTCCATCGTCTCGCCAATCTTGATCACGGCACCAACCTGAGCGGCCAAGCCCCACGAGTTGCCAATGGTCACTTCATTGCCAGCGACGGGGCCATAGCTGTCTTCGCTAAAGGTCAGGGTGTAGTTCAAACCGGCGCCAACGAAGGGATTGAACCCAGCATCCGGAGCGAAGTAATACTGCAAGCTCAGGGTCGGCGGCAGGTGTTTGAAATCAACCGCGTCGGCGCCATTGAGCGCAACGGTGTGGTGGAACGGCGTGGCCGCCAGCAGTTCAACTGCCAGGTTCGGCGACAGGTACCGACCAAAGGCCAAGCCCAACTGAGTGTTGCTGTCGATGTCGACAGCCAGCGCACCACCAGCCAAAGTACCATTGCCAGACTTCGGATTGACCATCACCGGACCAACGCGGACGAACCAATCGTCCTGCGCATTGGCCTGCATCGGCAGAAGGGTAGCGGTGGCAAGAGCCAGTGCGGCAAGAATCGGGGTCTTCATAGGGATCATCTCTCTCTGACGTTGAAGGGGTGACACTTGGTGGGCGCAGTGTCCGCGTACTCGGGGGCCTGTGTTTTGATATCAGTCAAGAACCATGCAACGGTTTCTTAACACGCAGGGCACACGGTGGTCAGCCTCGCCTTGCCGGATGGCCCGCGCGCAATTCGCGCGCATCGCGCACACGCAAGCGTGATCAAGTTCTCAGTTCATGTCCGACACACATCCGTACTTGCGACGATTTTTGGCCATCCAAATCGTACTGCCACACTGTCGCCCGGCACTATCGAAGCACCTTTGTTGTTGATTTTGCGTGATTTACTTCCGCTCAGAATATTCAACACCGGAACATGCGCACAGCGATGCAAAAATCACCGCGTGACACATCTTGACGATGTGACTTTTGGGTTGTTAGCGTCCGCGTCGCCTTCGCATGGGGACGGTAGCGGAGGTGATTGCCGGGTCGGTCTTGTGAGACGTTCTGAGGGGACCGTCTGCACAGTGTCGATGCAGTCGCAGGCTGGGGAGCAGGCGATGGAAGTTCAGAGCACGGTTCTCGGGAACCGTGCCCGGCATCGAAAGGACTCGGGTCGCATCCGAATGGATCGACAACCGTCACTTTCTTTTTTCTGGGGATATTGAACGTGAAGTCATACAAAGTTCTGCTGCGCCGCACGGCGCTGGCGGCCGCCACGGCCGCGTTGTTCTCCGCTTCAGTGCAAGCACAGTCGATCTCGGATTCCGCGCGTACCAGCCCGCGCAATGCTGCACATGTGCACTTGCTGCAAGACGGCGCCAATTACACACAGTTCATCGTCAAGTTCCGCGATGGCGAGCGACAGGCCAGCTCCGCTGCATCGCGTGCTTCGGTGTTCAATACCGCTGCCGCCGCCTTGGGCGTTTCGCTGCGCGAAGAACGCACCCTGAGTGTTGGTGGTCAGGTGGTATCGGTCTCGAAGTCTATGGGCAAAGCGGAAGCGCTGAAGCTGATGAATGAGCTGGCCAAGGACAGCACTATCGAGTTCATCGAACCCGATCGCATCATGCAGGCAGCGATGACACCGAACGACACGCGTTACAACGAGCAATGGCACTACTTTGAAGCCACTGGCGGCATGGGCATGCCCGCCGCTTGGGATCTGGTTACAGGCAGTGGCGTGGTCGTCGCGGTGCTGGATACCGGCATCACCAATCACAGCGACCTCAACGCCAACGTGGTCGCTGGCTATGATTTCATCAGCAGCAGCACCACCGCTGGCGACGGCAACGGCCGTGACTCCAATCCGAACGATGAAGGCGACTACTCCGGCGGCTATTCATCCTCTTGGCATGGTACGCATGTCGCAGGCACGGTCGCGGCAGTGACCAACAACAGTTCTGGCGTCGCGGGCGTGGCATTCAATGCCAAGATCATGCCGGTGCGCGTGCTCGGCCGTGGCGGTGGTACCACCTCTGATATCGCCGACGCCATCACATGGGCATCGGGTGGCGCCGTCTCAGGTGTGACAACGAACAGTAACCCGGCGGAAGTGATCAACCTCAGTCTTGGCGGCAGCGGCAGTTGCGACACCACAACGCAGAACGCCATCAATGGGGCCGTGGGTCGCGGCACCGTGGTGGTCATCGCCGCGGGCAACAGCAACTCAAATGTGTCCGGCTTCACGCCAGCCAACTGCAACAACGTGGTGTCAGTGGCCTCAAACGATCGAGAGGGCAATCGCGCCTCGTACTCGAACTATGGCGCGCTGATCGACGTTACTGCGCCCGGTGGCGAAACCGCCACCACCGCCAACGGTGTGCTGTCGACACTCAATAGCGGCAGCACCACGCCCGGTACGGAGAGCTATGCGTTCTATCAGGGTACGTCGATGGCTGCACCGCATGTGGCGGGCTTGGTCGCATTGATGCAGAGCAAGGCTGTCAGTACCCCAGCCACCGTCGAGAGCCTGTTGAAGAGCACCGCGCGAGCCTTGCCGGGAACCTGCAGCGGCGGGTGCGGTAGCGGCATCGTGCAGGCCGCGAATGCGATCAATGCCGTTGGTGGTACCCCGCCACCGCCGCCACCGACCAATGTGCTGACCAATGGCGTCGCAGCCACGGGACTGTCTGCGGCTACCGGCGGCCAATTGAACTACACGATGGCCGTCCCGGCTGGCGCGACCAACCTGACCTTCACCACGGCTGGCGGCACCGGTGACGCCGACATGTATGTCAAGTTTGGTTCGGCACCCACCACGTCATCGTATGACTGCCGACCCTACGCCAGCGGCAATAGCGAAACCTGCAGCTTCGCCACGCCATCAACGGGTACCTACTACGTCATGCTGAATGGCTACTCGGCGTTCTCCGGACTCAGCTTGACCGGTGCGTACACCACAGGTGGCGGCGGTGGCGGTACACAGCCCTCGTTCTTCGAGAATCTCACCGACTTCGCCATTCGCGATCGCGCCACCATCAACAGTCCGATCGCGGTCAGTGGCCGTACTGGCAACGCGCCCAGCACCTTGAAGGTCTACGTCAACATCCTGCACACCTATCGTGGGGACTTGAAGGTCGACCTGGTGGCCCCGGATGGTTCGCTCTACAACATCCACAACCGCACTGGCGGCAGTGCCGACAATTTGACCGGCACCTACACCATCAATGCGTCCAGTGAAGTGGCCAACGGCACGTGGAACCTGCGCGTCTACGACGGCGCCACAGGCGATACCGGCACCTTGGACAAGTGGAGCCTGCAATTCTGATCTTGCAGCGAAGGCTTGGCGGGAGGGGTTCGCCCCTCCCGCATTTCTGAGCACCCACCTCCAAGACAAACGCGCTTGGAGTTCACTCTGGAGTTCACCATGAAGACTACTACCCGCGCGCTGACAGCGCTCATTGCGCTCGCACTCTCGCCGCTCAGCCTTGCCGCCAGCAACTTCGAAATGGCCGGTGAGCGGTTCATTCTTGCAAGTCCTGATCTGGCCAAGCTCGCCTTGGAAGACAGCAAGGCGCAAGGCCTTCCCTATCGCTATGGCATTCAGATCGGATTCGACGCTCTACAAGCGAATGGCAAACGGACCAGTCATGGGCAGTGGCAGCGCCTAGATGACGGCAGACTGAGCTTGCGGTGGGAACTTGCTTCGCCTGGCGCGAAGTCCTTGGATTTCCATTTTTCGACGCTCAGGCTTCCGGGGAATGCAGAGCTGATCATTGCCGGTGAGGGTAAAGACAATCAGCGCATCATCAAAGCGTCTGACTTGAGTGGCGGCGAATATTGGTCACCCTACATCATCGGTGATACCGCCAGTCTGGAAATTCGCGTCAGCCCCCGCGAGCGGGCACAGCTCGACGTGCAACTCGCGCAGGTCACGCATGGCTATCGCGGTTTGTTCGAAGCGAGCAGCGACTTCAGCAAATCCGGCTCCTGCAATGTGGATGTCGTGTGTTCCGCGGGCACTGGCTGGGGCGACCAGATCGATTCGGTCGGGCAGTACACATTCAGCCAGAGCGGCAGTTCATATGTGTGTACCGGCACGTTGCTGGGCAACACAGGCAATACCACCACACCCTATTTCCTGACCGCCAATCACTGTGTCAGCACGGCGACCGTGGCAGGTACCGTGGTGGTGTACTGGAATTACGAAAGCAGCACCTGCCGCACGCCAGGTTCCACTTCGTCAGGCACCCCGATTTCCAAATCGGTGGCCACTCACTCGCAGTCCGGCGCATCATTGACCGCCACCAATGCGGCCAGCGATTTCGCCTTGCTGCGCTTGTCGACGAACGTACCCACCGGCGCCAACGCGTTCTTTTCTGGCTGGGATGCGACCGGCACCGCACCGAGCTCTGCGGCGGGTATTCACCACCCAGCCGGGCATGAAAAGCGCATTTCTATCGAAGATCAAGCACTCACCATCAGCGCCTACGGAGGCGGCTCGGGAACCACGCATTGGCGTGTGAACGACTGGGATCAGGGGACGACCGAAGGCGGCTCATCCGGATCGGGACTATGGAATCAGAACAAGCGCTTGGTCGGTCAATTGCATGGCGGTTCGGCAGCGTGCGGCAACAATCTGTCCGACTACTACGGCCGTCTGTCCGTATCTTGGAATGGCGGCGGTACCGCAACCACACGCTTGCGCGATTGGCTGGATCCGGGCAGCACTGGCACCACTAGCTTCGCTGGATATCGCACCGGCACGACACCGCCACCTCCGACTGGCGCCACGTTCGAAAACACCACCGACTTCGCCATCCTCGACAAGAAGACCATCAACAGTCCGATTGTCGTCACTGGCCGTACCGGCAACGCGCCCAGCACGTTGAAGGTCTACGTCAACATCCTGCACACCTATCGTGGGGACTTGAAGGTCGATCTGGTAGCCCCGGATGGTTCGCTCTACAACATCCACAACCGCACTGGCGGCAGTGCCGACAACCTGACCGGCACCTACACCATCAATGCGTCCAGTGAAGTGGCCAACGGCACGTGGAAACTGCGCGTCTACGACGGCGCCACAGGCGATACCGGCACCTTGGATAAGTGGAACCTGCAGTTCTGATAGTCCGATCCGTCGGCAACCTGAGATAACAACAAGGCCACCGATTTCTGCCGGTGGCCTTGTTGTTATCTGCCCAAGGATAGAGGCTCTCAATCCACGCTTTGCGCCTGCGCGTGCTCGCGGGTGGCATCGAATTGCACGCTCGGCCAGCGCTCTTGAGTGAGTTGAAGATTGACTCTGGACGGCGCGAGGTAGACCAGATGCCCCGCCGCATCCAAGGCAAGATTCATCGCGTTCTTGTCGCGAAACTCCTCGAGCTTTTTTGCGTCGTCACAGCGAATCCATCGCGTTGTCGCCACGCTGACCTGCTCGAAGCTCGCCTCCACGCTGTACTCATCTTTCAGTCGATAGGCCACAACATCGAACTGCAGGGTGCCGACCGCACCCAAGATCAGGTCGTTACTCATCAGCGGACGGAAAAACTGCGTCGCACCTTCTTCCGATAGCTGCGCCAAGCCCTTCTGCAGTTGCTTCAACTTCAGCGGATCGCGCAAACGTGCCCGCCGAAACAACTCCGGCGCAAAATTGGGAATGCCTGTGAAGCTCAATCGCTCGCCTTCGGTAAAACTGTCACCAATCGAGATCGTGCCGTGGTTGTGGATACCGATTACATCACCCGGCCATGCTTCAACGGCGATTTCACGATCCGAGGCCATGAAAGTCAGTGCATTGGCAAGCTTCATCTCCTTGCCGGTACGCACGTGCAGGGTTTTCATGCCCGCCGAAAAGTGTCCCGAGCAGATCCGCATAAAGGCAACGCGGTCACGATGCTGTGGATCCATATTGGCTTGAATCTTGAACACGAAGCCGGTGAGAGCATCTTCCTCGGGACGCACCGCCCGTGTCGTCGTGGCATGTACCTTTGGCGGCGGTGCGTGCTCAACAAAGAAATCGAGCAGCAATTGCACGCCGAAGTTGTTGACGGCAGAACCGAAAAACACAGGGGTTTGCTTGCCAGCAAGATAGTCCTGCAAATTGAACGGTAGCGATGCGCCCTGCACCAGTTCCAACTCTTCGCGCACCTCATCCAGCAGGGCTTGACCGATCGCCTCGACCACGCCAGGCGCATCCAGACTCGCGAAGATCGTCGAGTCTTGACGCGTGAAGTTACGACCCTGTTCGAACACGTGCACCTCACCGCTCAGCAAGTGCACAACACCCCTCAGGCGCTTACCCATCCCCAGTGGCCATGTGATTGGCGCGCACGCGATGCCCAGCACGCGCTCGACTTCATCCAGTAACTCCACCGGATTGCGACCTTCACGATCCAGCTTGTTGATGAAGGTCATGATCGGCGTATCGCGCAGACGACAGACATCCATCAGCTTGATCGTGCGCTCTTCGACGCCCTTGGCCACGTCAATCACCATCAACGCGGAGTCGACAGCGGTCAGCACCCGATAGGTGTCTTCACCAAAGTCGGCATGTCCCGGTGTATCCAGCAAATTGACGATGCAATCCTCGTAGGGAAACTGCATGACCGAGCTGGTCACCGAAATGCCACGCTCCTTTTCCAGCGCCATCCAGTCGGAGGTGGCATGTTTTGCCGCTTTGCGTCCCTTCACTGAACCAGCCATCTGGATGGCACCACCGAACAACAGCAGCTTTTCCGTCAGTGTGGTCTTGCCAGCGTCAGGGTGGGAAATTATGGCGAAGGTACGACGACGCAGCGCTTCGCGAGCGGCTTCAGCGATCATGATGAGGTCCAACAGAGTCAGCTCACCATGGTAACGGCTGCGTTCTGCGAACGCAGCCTTTCCAATGCATCCCTCGTGATTACGGTGCAGTGACCGGGCAAGCCTCGGTCAAATTGAGAGCCGAGGCGACATCACGCCAATCAAAAGCCGCTACGCCCTGGTCGTCATGAACAGCGTAGAAGGCACCCGCCGGGAAACGCGCCGTGGCGGTTTGCGACAGCCAAACGCCATCCGTATTGGCCACGACGTCACCGACGAAGGCGCCGATATGCGCCAGCGAGCGACGGTCGAATACATGAAAAACCGAGCGATCCTTGAACTGATCTGTCGCCAGCCAATACCCACTGCCATCCGCACATTGAAACAGCGCAATACCTTCCGCCTGTGCCTTGAATAGATCGGCACCGAGATCTTGCTTCTGATAGTGCCCATCCAATCCATAAATCTTGATTCGCGTGCCATCCGCTTGATCCTCTTCTGACAGCAGAAGTCGGTCGTGTGTCGGGTCACCCCAAATCGACTCGGGAATTCGGATCGCACCCGCCGTATCGGTGTCACCAAAAGCGCCGATAGCAGTTGCCCGGAAGCCTGCATCCCCCAAGGACACCTGAAAACGTTCGAAACGCTCGTTCAATGCCGACAGCCCGGGAATAACTTCATTGTCGTCATCACCGTCCATGTAGGCATCGCTGACACGCACGTCGTACCCCGCATCGTTGGCCTGCACCCATAACCCGTAGGGCTGGCGTAAGGCATCTTCACCGAAGCTGCCGAGTGGCTTGAAGTCCGGCAACTGCAACACCTGCACACGATGATTGTCGCGTTCGACCACGAACACCTTGTCATCCATCACAAACACGCCATTCGGACGCTTGAACTCGCCGAGATCTTTGCCAGTGCGTCCCACACGACGCAACAACTCCCCTGTGTCCCCCGCATACACCATCAACTGATCCGATTTCTTCGCTGTGGCAATCAGCCACGCTTCCCCATCAGGGGTCAGCCAGAAAGTTGGTGAATCGACGTTGTCTTCAGGTGTGGCGGGGCTGACATACGCCTCTTTGACGACCACATGCGCCGGTTGCACAGCGGCGAACAGAACGTCATCGGCCTCATCGGGCTCCGGAACGTCGGCGCCCACCAAGGCGCCCGGCGCCACCGCATCCGTTTGGGTAGGCGCGGGTACGTTGTCGCCGCCGCAAGCGGTCAAGGCAAGCAGCGACAGCGCGAGGATGGAACGTATCAGCAGGGACATCGCATTCTCCACGTCGTTGATGCGGCCGGAGAATACCCCGCGCCTAGGCGTCTGTCGGACCGCCGCCTGAACCAATTACCGCGCCGATCAGAACGCGTAGCGCGCGATCAACTGGTACACCGGACCCGACGACTCCGTCTCGATCTCGAATTCATCGAAGTCCCGATCGATCTGCTCGCCCAGTGTATTGAACTTGTTGAACAGTTCGTCCTTGCTGGCATCCAGCAGGTTGGAACCGGTCAGGCGAATCGACAGGTGCTCACCGAAGCGCTTTTCCACGAAAGCCTCGAGATCGGCGCCATACGTGGTAGTGACCTCCTCGGCCAACAAGCGTGAGTAGGCCTCGCCCTGCTTGCGATAACTGAGGCCGAAGCTCATGCCGATATCCGTCAAATCGTGGATGAAGCCCACGTTGTAGACGTACTGCGCCTGATCATTGAAGGTGCGTGAGCCCAAGGCATCATCGACCTCACTGTCGAGCCATGAGTAGTTCACAAATACACCTGTGTCGGGCAGCCCAAGCGCTGTCAGCGGCGTCGACAGGTCAAACTCGACGCCGTACACGCTACCGTCACCGACATTGGCAGCGCTGTAGACAAAACTCTCCGGATCGAACTCGGGATAGCCCGGTGTGGTTTCGTCCGCCCCGGGGTTTTCGTCCAGGAAATCCTCGACATCGTCTTCGTAGTCATCCCGCGATTCGGCACTGGGTTCACCGGTATTGACGATCTCGATCAGATCGCTCACGTCACGATAAAACACGTTGACGCCCACGACACCCTGGCGACCCAACCGGTGCTCGAAGCCGAAATCCACGCCCCACGCGGTTTCCGGCTCCAGCAGCGGATTGCCGACGAAATCGTTGTCGCCGTACTCGCCTTCCAGCTCGGTGGGATTCAGGAAGTTGAAGTTCGGGCGACGCACAGTTCGCGCCAACGAAGCGGTTAGCCGGGATGCATCACTAACGTCCCAACGCAGGTGTGCGGACGGCAGCAGCTCGCCAAAATCATTCTCAAAACGATCGCCACCCAGGGTACTGACCTCCACCTCGGTGGTTTCGTAGCGCAGACCAGTCTCCCAGGACAGCGCGCCCGCCGTGCCCACCATCATCAGGTAGGGGTCAAGTCGGCGCTCCTCAATGCGCGCATCCAGCAGATCGAACTCGCTGTAGGGTGGCAACGGCGCGCCTTCTTCATCCGTATCGACCTCACTCACAGCCAACGCGGACTCGCGCTGCTTGTTGCGGTAGTCGATTCCGAATTCCAATTCTGCACCGCTGCTCAGCGAACGCTGATGTTCGAACTCGATGCCATATTCCTTGTCGTCGATATCGACCAGCTCTCGAGTTCCTTCAAATGCATCAAAGGACGGCGG
Organism: Lysobacterales bacterium; assembly: GCA_016718605.1. Lineage (GTDB taxonomy): Bacteria > Pseudomonadota > Gammaproteobacteria > Xanthomonadales > Xanthomonadaceae > Aquimonas. The sequence continues at coordinate 664,908 of JADKCY010000003.1, forward strand.
CGTGTCGTCATCGTCATAGCCGACCTCTTCCTCCGTCGAAACGGTTGATTCCGAAAAATTGGCCATTGAGGCACTGATTTCGTTATAGCCACCAAAGGCCACGAACTCCACCTCGGCTCCGATGGAATAGTTGCGCTGGTCGATATCTTCCAACTGATCGTTGACAGAAAGCAGATTGTCGCGCGATGTGCCCGCCAAGGAATTGAACTCCTCCGAGTGCTCGCGCTCCTCTCGATCCGTTCGAACAAACACGCCATCCATTGAGAATTTGGCCGCATCGCCCAACTCGCGGTTGAACGAGAGATTTGCCGAGTAGTCCGTGCCATCGCGCGTGTCCGACTGGTCTTCGCGATTATCGAAGTCGCCGTTCGGTTCGTTGTAGCGCAGGCTCAACTTGTCCTTGGGGTTATAGCGACCTTGCATGTTGACACCCGCAAGCAGACGCCCGCCCGCGACGGCTCCGCTGCTAACCGCACCAAGGCTGGGCTTCACTTCACCGTCATCAAAGACCATGCCACCGGCTCGCAGGTAGGCACCGTCGAACTCATACGCGTCGCGAAGCACGATGTTTAGCGTACCTGCCATGGCATCACCAGAACGGTTGGCAGAAGCAGAGCGAACGATCTCGATGCGCTCGACCAACTCGGCCGGGATCCGGTCCACGAAGAACGAGCGATCATCGCCCGCACCAGGCACTTTCTTGCCATTGATCAGAATCTGCGTGTAGCCAGGATCCAGACCTCGCAGACGCGCACCATCGAATTCCAACACATCTGAAACGAAACTCATGCTCGGCACGCGCTTCAACATATCGCCCACCGTCAGAGGCTCGAAGCGCTGAAAGAACTCGAGGTCGTAGCTCAAGGTTGGCACCGTCGCCTCGGTGCGGTCACGGTAGGTAATTTCTGACTGCACCACGATGGTATCGAGCTGGCGCGCTTGATCAGCTGAGTCTGCGCTCTCTGCCAGAACCGCAGAGGAAGCAAGAGCCAAGGAGAGGGCAAGACAGAGTGGGTGGCGGCGCATGGCGACTTCCAAAGATGAAAGCCGTATTACAGAAGGCAGATCTTCCAGCGCGATGTCACTCGGATGACCGTTTCATGTCAGCACGGAGTCGTTGTGGCCATCTGGGAAGATATGGGTCGTGATGGATTCGAACCATCGACCTACGGATTAAAAGTCCGCAGCTCTACCACTGAGCTAACGACCCAACGAGGATGAAGCAGCTTGAGACATCCGCAAACCACGCGGCGTTCCAGCATAGCCGCATAGTGTAGTGGTGCCGGCAGATCAGAACAAGCTTTGCCGCTAAGGTGATATCTCAGCGATAGCGCGTGGGATCTGCAACACCAGCAGTCAGGAAACCTTCCGCACGCAAGCTGCAGGCATCGCAATGCCCACATGCGCGACCCACAGCGTCCGCGCGATAGCACGACACGGTAGCGCTGAAGTCCACGCCAAGACGCAGTCCTTCACGCACAATGTCTGCCTTGCTCAGGTGCAAGAGCGGCGCATGGATCCGCAGTCGCTGACCCTCGACCCCCGCCTTGGTGGCGACATTGGCAAGTTTCTCAAAGCTGTCGATGAAAACCGGCCGACAGTCGGGATAGCCCGAATAGTCCACCGCGTTGACGCCGCAAAAGATGTCCTGAGCGCCCAACACTTCCGCCCAACCCAACGCCACGCTCAGCATGATGGTGTTCCGTGCGGGCACATACGTTACTGGAATGCCTGTACCGCCGGACTCAGGCACCTCAATGTCGTCAGTCAATGCAGAGCCGCCAATCGCGCGCAGATCGATGCTGACGCGTTTATAGGTTGTCTCGTAACGCTTCGCCAACAACTCAGCCGCAGCAAGCTCGGAGGTATGCCGCTGACCGTAGGAGACACTCAAGGCATGGCAAAGGAATCCGCTGTCCATTGCATGCGCAAGCACGACAGCCGAATCCATGCCGCCAGAGAGCAGAACAACAGCACGTTTTTGCATAGCCGATCTCCTTTCGCGCGGCAGGTCACTTTCCGTGCCGTCATTCAGCGACCCGGCTGGTTTCCCCACAGCACTTTGTGCAATTGCAATTGGAAACGGACCGGCAAGCGATCACGCACTATCCAGTCCGCCAGCGCAGTCGGGTCAACCTGGGCGTGACTTGGCGATATCAACACTTCGCAGCGACTTGCCAGATTCTCTCGACAAATGACATCGCGTGCCCAGTCGTAGTCTGCACGTGAGCAGATGACGAACTTGACTTGATCGTTTGCGCCAAGCGCCGCCAGATTCGCCCAAAGGTTTCGTGACACCTCGCCAGAACCCGGCGTCTTCAAATCCATCACGCGATGTACCCGCGCGTCGACTGGCGCAATGTCCAGTGCGCCAGATGTTTCCAGCGAGACTTCGTATCCCGCGTCGCATAGCGCACCAAGCAAGGGAAGGCAGCGCTTCTGCGCCAAAGGCTCTCCCCCGGTCACGCAGACATGACGAACGCCATGACTGGCGACTTCGCTCAAGATCGCGTCGATGCTCCACCAATCACCGCCATGAAAGGCGTAGGCAGTATCACAATAGCCACAGCGCAAAGGGCAACCGGTCAAGCGCACGAAGACGGTTGGCCAGCCCACAGTTCGGGATTCGCCCTGCAAGGAGCAGAAGATTTCCGTCAGGCGAAGGCGATCAGCGGTATCAGACATGGCGACAGACATCGCGCTGGCCGCAGGGTCTGCGGCCACCTCGATCAACTACGACTTTCCAGCCGAAGCGCGCGCAAGCGGCCTTGGGCCAAGCGCGCAACCGTCGTGTCCGGATACTGCTGGATCACGCGGTTGAGGGTGGCTTCCGCTTCAGCCCATTGACGCAACTCATACTGACAATAGCCCAGCTTCAGCAACGCATCCGGGGCCTTGGTACTGTTCGGGAATCGCTGCAGAAGTTGGTTGAAGCTATCCAGTGCGATTTCGTAGTTCTGCGTCACGTAGTAGGACTCGCCAAGCCAATAGTGCGCATTGGGCGTGTAATCACCCTCCGGGAACTGGCGCAAGAAACTCTGAAACTGGCGCGCAGCTTCTGCGTATCGACCTTCTTTCAGCTCGTTGAACGCACCGTCATAGGCGCGTCGCTCGTCTTCTGGCGAGGCAGGTGCTTCCGCGACCTGAGGCTCGATGTCCGATCCGATGCCTGATGTGCCCGCTTCGGCATCCAACGGGGCGCGAATTTCAGGCTCTTGCATCACAGGTGAATCGGGGCTACCGACGGGCGTTCCGTCAATACGGCCCAGCGGCACGTCCTCGGCGGCCATCGGCGCGTCCTGATCGACGGGCGTTTCGCCACCGGTCGGCATGGAGGACGAACCACTCTCGATGCGTGCCAGTCGCGCGTCCAGATCAATGTACTGATCACGATTGCGCTTCTGTAGCGATTCGATCTCGAAAGCCTGTTGCTCAATCATCCCGCGCAGCGTGGCGACTTCCGCCTGCAGTTCACTGACCTGATTGAGTTGTTGAATATTGGCTTGGGCATCGTTGCCCGCAGCCTGCTGTTGTTCCAGTCGGGCGACACGGTCAGCCAGACTCAGGCGGGACCCTTGGGCGAAGGCTGGAACAGCAACGGCGACCCAGAGGGCCGCCGTTGCCAGAACGCCTGCAATAGCAGTGTTCGTTCGCATCACTTCGCGGTGTACACGATCTCGACGCGACGGTTCTGCGACCAGCAGGACTCGCTGCTGTCGGCGCAGGTCGGACGCTCTTCACCGTAGGACACGACGCTGACCTGGCTGGCGGAACCGCCATTGGCCAACAACGCACCCGACACCGCATTGCCACGACGCTCACCCAGACCGAGGTTGTACTCGCGGGTACCGCGCTCGTCAGCATTGCCTTCCAAGGTCATCTGTGCCGACGGACGGTCGGTCAGATACTTGGCATGGCAGGCCAGGATGGCGGCGAATTCCGGCTTGATTTCGGTCTGGTCGAAATCGAAATACACAACGCGCTTGATCAGGCAGGGATCGGTGTCCAGATCGGACGGATCGTACTTGCCATCGTCAACCGGCGCCGTGTTGGTCACAGCCGGGGTTTCAGCCGGCGCTTCCGGCTTGACAGTTTCTTTCTTCGAGCAGGCAGCCAGTGCAGCACAGCAGGCAACAGCCAGGAGGATACGATTGGTGTTCATTGGAGCAAAGTCCTTGAGGAAGGTTGAGGGCACAGCTTGAAAACGATAATCAGGCAACGTGGATGAGCCCATCCTGGCGGATACGTCAGACGAAGCCTTTCCAGGCTCTTGCCGACTACGCAACCACATCACTGCGATTGCGCCCCACCGGAACCGATACAGGTTCCCTTCGATACGTGCCACATCCGATGTAGCACGCTCGGGGACCGGTCAGTCCCACACAATCAACGCTGGACATCAGTCCGGCGTTGCCGATAGGGCGACCAGGCGGGCTCCCGGACGTCGCCATCGGCGATAACCAACCGCTGACGCACACGTGCATCAGCGGACACGGCGAACAGGACGCCACGCCTACCCTCGCGGGCGGCATACAGCAACATGCTGCCGTTTGGAGCGAAGCTGGGCGATTCGTCCAGATTTCCGGTCGATACCAGATTCTGCTGGCCGGGCCCGCCCATACTGCGATCCAGAACCGCAATACGATAAACATTTCCTTGCCCTTGCGCCATAGCAAGCTTCTTGCCATCGCAACAAGCGGTTGCTCGCGCATTGTAATCACCGAGGAAAGTCACCCGCTTGGCATCGCCGCCCGTGGCCGAAACCTCGTAAATTTGCGGCTTTCCCGCGCGATCAGAGGTGAAATAAAGGGTGTTGGCATCACGCCAAGTAGGCTCCGTATCAATACCCCAGTGACGCGTCACCTGCGTCAGAGACTTGCTGGCAAGGTCCATGACGTAGATTTCCGGGTTCCCGGTGCGCGACAGTGTCAGTGCCATGCGACTGCCATCCGGCGAGAACGAAGGCGCGCCATTGATTCCCCGGAAACTGGCCACCAACTCACGTGCGCCACTGGCAATTTCTTGGATGTAGATCGACGAATTCCCGCGTTCGAAGCTGACATAAGCTAGGCGCTTGCTGTCGGGACTCCATGCAGGTGACAACAGCGGCTCTCTGGAACGAACGACAGTTTTCGGGTTGAAGCCATCCGAGTCAGCGACCATCAAGGCGTAATTCATGTCGCGACCGAGGCCACTGGCGGTGATGTAGGCGATTCGGGTCCAGAACGCGCCGCGAACGCCCAGAATTTTCTCGTACACCTCGTCAGCGATCTGATGCGAGACATCGCGCATCCCGCCCGCACGACCCGAGAACGCCATGCGCAGCATCGGCTCCTGCTTCGCCACATCGAGCAACTCAAACTCGACGCGATAACCACCATCGGTGTTGTCCAACACGCGACCGATCAGCAGAAAGTCCTGCTTAAGCAGTCGCCAGGTGGCGAAATTAACGTCAGCCTGGCGAATCGGCTTCTCAATCACATCCTGCTCGGCCAGTGCGCGAAACGAGCCGGAACGATTGAGGTCGGCGCGAATCACAGCGGAGATGTCCGTCTCGGGTGAAGCACTGACGCCCAAGTACTCGAAGGGCACCACGGCGATCGGCAGCGCGGCGGCATTGCCATTGACGATATCGATTTGCAGACCCTGCGCGTGAGCAGGCAAATTCGTAAACACGGCATACAGAACTGAAAGCAGGATGAGCAATCGTTTCATGGGGCTCAATTACCGTCGTAGGTGAAGTTGAAGACAATCTCTCGCTGAAACACACTCTCGAAGCCTTGATAGGGCAACGGTTGCGCTTTCAACACCGCAGCCTCGATCGAGCGCCGCGTCAGCGGATCAGCATTACATGGCGAAATGACGCTAGCCTGAATCACTTCTCCACCGATGATCTGAACGATCTTCAGCGAACAACGAATCCCTGCTTGCGCCGTCTCAGGCCGCGACCAGTTGGCCATTACGAGTTGTTGGATGGCGACTTTGTAGCGACCCAGCAAACTCTCATCGACGCCACGGTTCCCAATCTCCTGCACCGGCCGGGTTTCCCGCGTGTCCACCCGCTGCGCGGGCGGATTCTGGCTGGCGCGACGATCCGCCAGTTGCTGCAGCGCTTCCTGCTCGCGCTTGCGCTTCTTTTCGGCCTCCTCGCGCTGGCGACGGATGTCCTCCAGTTGTTTCTGGCGTTCTTCTTCCTGTTGGCGCAAGCGCTGCATACGTTCAGCTTCTTCCTGCTTTTTCTGCTCGTCGAGCAGAATCTGCTCCTGACGCCGACGTTCCTTTTGCTCTTGTTCTGCCTTTTCGCGCTCGGCAAGCGCCGCACGCGCCGCCTTTTCGCGGTCGACGGTGTCGGGTTGTGCCACGGGCGTCTGTGGTTTCGGCTGTGGCGCTTCGTTCGCGGTCTGCGGGCTGGGGGACGGTTTCGGTTGCGGTGCGGGCGCGGTTTCGCGCTCTTCCGGCTTCGGTTGCGCGGGGCGTTCGACCGGCTTCTGCGACGGCTTCGCACCCGATGGCGGCGGCGCGCTCATCAACATGGCTTCGATGGGCTCGCCACGGATCGACAGCACTTCGGGCTGGGTATGCCACAGCGCACCGACGAACAGCAGGCCGAACAGCGCTAGGTGCAGGCCGATTGCCAGCAGTAGTGATACCCATTTGTCTTGGGAGGTTTCCATCCTGGAATCAGTCTTCCGCCGGTTTGCTCATCAATCCAACCCGTGACACGCCAGCTTCCTGCAGTAACACCATGCCCTGATAGACGGTGCCGTAGTCGGTTCGCGTATCACCCGCGATCAATACCTGCACGTCCGGGTTCTGGCGCACGAAGGCACCGACTTTGGCGACCAAGGTTTCGGCGTCCAGCTCCTCGCTGGAAGCCTTCTGCAAAGTCAGGAAATAGCGCCCATCCGAGCTGACCTCAACCACGATCGGATCCTTCTGGGTCTCGACTGGTTTGGCGTTGGATTGCGGCAACTCAATATCGACACCCAGATTGAGCAACGGCGCAGTGACCATGAAAATAATCAGCAGCACGAGCATCACGTCGATGTAGGGAACGACGTTGATTTCGGCCTTCAGCTTGCGTTTTTTTCGACTGCGAGCAGACATGCGTCAGATTTCCTGCCGATTTGGGGCGACGATGCACAGGTCAACCATCGACATGCGACTGCCGTTGCAGGATGGATGACAGTTCTTCGGCAAAGGTCTCGTAGCGCACATTGATGCGTTCGACCTTGGTGGCGTAGCGGTTGTAAGCCCATACCGCCGGAATCGCGGCGAACAAGCCCATCGCAGTGGCGATCAGCGCCTCGGAAATGCCCGGAGCCACTGTTGCGATGGTGGCTTCCTTCATGTTGGCCAAGCCCTGGAACGAAATCATGATGCCCCAGACCGTGCCAAACAGACCGACGTAAGGGCTGATCGAACCCACGTTGGCGAGAAATTCCAGATTATGTTCCAAGCCATCAATCTCGCGAGCGAGTGCAGTACGCATGGCACGCTGCGCGCCCTCAAGCTGGGTGCGGTTATCCATGCCGCGCTTCTGCCGCATCCGCGCAAACTCGCGGAAACCGGACTCGAAGATCGCCTCAAGGCCATTGCGCTGCGACTGTCCATTGATCTCGCGGAACAGTGCGCTCATGTCGGCGCCGCTCCAGAAGCGCTCCTCGAAATCGTCAGCCCCCTTGGCTGCGCGATCCAACACGCGCTTCTTGCGCAGGATGATCACCCAGGACGAGATCGAGGCAAGCACCAACAGTGCCATCACTGCCTGAACTGGCAGGCTAGCCTCCAGAATCAGCTGTAGCAGGTTCAAACCGTTGCCATCACTCATTGACACATCACTCCGAAATACAGATCAAAGGCAGCAGTCCAGCAGGAATCGCCTGCGGACGAAATGTGCGTGCATCGACACAGGCCACGCGAATCACACCACTCACCAGCACACCTGCTGCGTCGCGAACCTCTTGACGAAAACACAGACTGGCACGTTTGCGCTCCGTGACCGTGCAGCACACCTCCAGCAGATCGTCCAAACGTGCGGCGCGTCGAAAATCGATCTGCGCAGCGCACAGGACAAACATCACACCTTGTTGCTCACGCAATTCAGCCTGCTGCACACCGACCGCTCGAAGCCACTCGCTGCGCGCACGCTCCATGAAGCGCAAGTAGCCCGTGTGGTAGACCACGCCACCCGCATCGGTATCTTCCCAGTAAACCCGCACCGGCCAAGTGAATTGGCGGTAAATGTCCGCATCGGTCACAACTGGGGATCCTCAAACAGATCGGGCGAGGAGGGCCGCTGCGGCTTCAAACCCAGCATGCGCCAGGTCTTGTTACTGGCCATGCGACCGCGCGCGGTGCGAACGAGATAGCCCTGTTGGATCAGGTAGGGCTCGATCACGTCTTCGATGGTGCCGCGGTCTTCGCTGATGGCGGCAGCCAGCGACTCCACCCCAACCGGACCACCATCAAAGTTCTCGACCAGCGTGCGCAGCAGACGGCGATCCAGGTCATCAAAGCCCTCGCTGTCGACCTTCACCATCGCCATCGCCTGCTGAGCCACCGGCAGGGTGATGACGCCATCCGCACGCACTTGCGCGTAATCCCGTGCACGACGCAACAAACGATTGGCGATGCGCGGCGTCCCGCGTGAGCGGCGGGCTATTTCTGCTGCGCCTTCCGGCGCACATTGGATGCTCAATATGCGCGCCGAGCGCCGCACAATGTCGGTGAGCTCTTCGGCCGAGTAGAACTCCAGCCGCTGCACGATACCGAAGCGATCACGCAACGGACTGGTCAACAAACCCGCACGGGTGGTCGCGCCGATCAAGGTGAAGGGCGGCAGATCGAGCTTGATTGAACGCGCTGACGGCCCTTCGCCAATCATGATGTCGATCTGGTAATCCTCCATCGCCGGGTAGAGGATTTCCTCGACCACGGGCGAAAGCCGATGAATCTCATCGACAAACAGCACATCGTGCGGCTGCAGGTTGGTCAGCAGCGCGGCAAGATCGCCTGCACGTTCGATCACCGGACCCGAGGTCTGACGCAGGTTGACGCCCAATTCATTGGCGATCACATGAGAGAGCGTCGTCTTGCCAAGGCCTGGCGGCCCGAAGATCAACACATGATCCATCGCCTCGCCACGTCGCTTGGCCGCCTCGATATAGATTTTCATCTGCTCGCGCACGGGTTGCTGGCCGAGATAATCATCCAGCACACGGGGACGGATAGTCGCCTCCAGACGGGCTTCGTCCAGCGACTCCTCAGGCGATACGATGCGGTTTTCGGACATGGGATGTGCTGAGCCGGATGCAGGGAGGACGTGCGCCATCCTTGCTGCGCAGTCTACGGTCTCGGCGCTGGCATTGCAGCCCTGCGACGCAGATCACTGGCGCAATGCAGATTGCAGTGACTTGCGGATCAATTGTTCGGCGCTGTCACCCTCAGCTTTGACCTTCTCGACCATGCGTTGCGCCTCGACGGGCTTGTAGCCCAGCTGCTGCAGCGCGACCAAGGCTTCCGAAACGGGATCGGTGGCAACCGCGCCGCTCAAGCTCAAAGTCGCGTTCGGCAAGCCTGCACCCAAGGCGCTGGCACGGTCACGCAACTCCACCACCATGCGCTCGGCGGTTTTCTTGCCAATGCCGGGAATCCGACACAGCGCGGTGACATCACCGCCCTGCACCAAGCGACTGAAGTCGTCCACGCTGACCCCCGACAGGATGGCCAATGCGATCTTGGCGCCTATGCCAGTCACTTTTTGCACTTCGCGGAACAGACGACGCTCGGATTCCTTGAGGAAGCCGTACAAATTCACCGCATCTTCTTTTTGCGCATAGTGCGTGAACAAGCTGACTTCACGCCCCAACTCCGGAAGGTCGTAAAAGGTGCTCATCGGTGCGTCCAACTCATAGCCGACACCATGCACATCGACCACCAGTTGGGGTGGCGCTTTATGAATCAGGATGCCGCGTAGTCGTCCAATCATGTCTTGCTCCTGTGCAATGCGCTCAGCGTCCGCCGCGTCGGCGAATCAGGGCAGAGGCTGCCACGCCGGTGCGTTGCGCCAGCGTGCGGGTATGCGCATGCGTGATCGCTACGGCCAGCGCGTCCGCGGCGTCAGCCTGCAATTTTTTCTCAATGCCGAGCAACATGCTCGTCATGTATTGCACTTGGGTCTTGTCGGCCGCACCGCGCCCGACCACCGCACCTTTGATCTGCATCGGCGAATACTCATGCACCGGCAAGTCGCGTGATACGACAGCGCAAATCGCCGCGCCGCGAGCTTGGCCGAGCTTGAGCGCAGAGTCCGGGTTCTTCGCCAGGAACACACGCTCGATCGCGACTTCTTCGGGTTGGTACCGATCGATCAATGCCCATAGACCATCGAGCAGCGCTTTGAGTCGTTTTGGAAAATCGTCTTCGCCCCCGATGTGCAATGCCGTGTGATGCACGTGCACACAGCGACCAATCGCGTCCGCATCGACAATGCCAATACCAGTCCTCACCGATCCCGGATCAATGCCCAGAATCCGCGTACCTTGCCGCGCGGCGATAACACCTGTCGTAACACCGCTCACGCCGCGTCCAGCGAGCGCAGCGCGGCAGGCACTTCGCTCGGCGCTGCGATCACCCGCAAGCGCGCATGCGCGTGGTCGACCGCATGTTCATTTTCCAAGGCCCAAGTCACGTGATAGGGCATGTGCACACCCGCACCCCCCAGCGCCAATACCGGCTCGATATCTGAGCGCAGCGAGTTGCCAACCATCACGAAACGCTCAGGCCGCACGTGGCACTCGCGCAAGACGCGCGCATAAGCCGCTTGATCTTTTTCGGACACGATCTCGATGCGCGGAAACACGCTCTGCAACCCGGAAACAGCGATCTTGCTTTCCTGATGAAACAAATCGCCCTTGGTGATCAACAGCAATGGCGCCAATGTTGCAGCCGCATCAAGCGCTTCCGCAATGCCCGGCAGTAGCTCGATGGGATGCGTCAACACGTCCTTGCCCAACTGCACCAGACGATGCACATCCGCACCGCTGATGCGCTCGTCAGTCAGGGCGATGGCAGTTTCGATCATCGACAGGCACATGCCTTTGGCACCGTAGCCGAACAATTTGATGTTGCGCCGCTCGACCTCCAACAGGTGCTCATGCGCCCGCATATCGCTCAAGTCGACGTAGTGCCCAACGATTCGCTCGAACTCGGCGTGGGCGCGCCGGAAATACACCTCGCTGTGCCATAGGGTGTCATCGGCGTCGAAGCCGATCAGGTCAAAGGTCGACATGCAGGTTCCATCAGAGGCCGCGCCGGATGCGCTGGGCAAGCGTGGCTATTCTCACCTTTGCACGGGCTCTGTTGCCACATGACATTCCACAACGTCACGGCCAAGCGCCGACGATTCAAGATGGGCACTGGCATACTGCTACCTCCTCGTTTCCCCGGGTCTGCCGTGATTTCCCCCGCCGAATTCAATGCTCTCACCGCTGAAGGCTATACGCGCATCCCACTGGTGCGCGAACTACTGTCCGACCTCGACACACCACTGTCGGTTTATCTCAAGCTGGCGGACGGCCCCAACGCCTACCTCTTTGAATCGGTGCAGGGCGGCGAAACCTGGGCGCGCTATTCGATTATCGGCCTGCCCGCCAAACGGGTATTCACCTTGCGTGGACACCAACTCAGTATCGAAGACTGCGGCGAAGTGTCATCCACCCGCGAAGTCGCCGATCCGATTGCCGAAATCGACGCCCTGCGCGCCAGTTTCCGGGTTCCAAAACTTGAGGGACTACCCGCCTTCACCGGCGGTCTGGTCGGCTATTTCGGCTTTGAGACCATCGGCTGGATCGAGCCGCGCTTTGCCCGCGTCGACAAGCCCGACATGCTCGGCACGCCCGACGCGCTGCTGATGCTGAGCGAAGAAGTTGCCGTGTTCGACAACCTGCACGGCAAACTGTACTTGGTGGTGCACGTGGACCCCACGCACGCGCAGGCCTACGCGCGCGGTGTGCGACGCCTCGATGAGCTCACCCATCGCCTGCGCCACACCGGGCGCAGTTATCCGGAGGTGCTTGATCCCTCGGTCGTCAACGAAGCCGACTTCGTTTCCGGCTTTACCAAGGACGGATTTCTCGCCGCGGTCGCGCGCTGCAAGGAGTACATCCGTGCAGGTGACATCTTTCAGGTGGTGCTGTCGCAGCGCATGTCGATCCCGTTCCGCGCTCGTCCGGTTGACGTCTACCGCGCGCTGCGCGCTCTGAACCCATCGCCCTACATGTACTTCATCGACCTCGGCGGCACCCAAATCGTCGGCTCATCGCCAGAGATCCTGGTGCGTCTGGAAGCCGGTCGCATCACTCTGCGTCCGATTGCCGGTACGCGCCCGCGCGGCGCCACAGTGGACGAAGATCAGGCGCTGGAAGCCGAACTGCTGGCCGACCCCAAAGAACGCGCCGAACACCTGATGCTGATCGACCTGGGCCGCAACGATGTCGGTCGCGTCGCGCGCACCGGCAGTGTCAGCGTGCCGGACCGTTTTGTCGTCGAGCGGTATTCGCATGTCATGCACATCGTCAGCCAAGTGGAAGGCGAACTCGCCGATGGACTGAGTTTCGGCGATGTTCTGCGCGCCACGTTCCCGGCAGGCACGGTCAGCGGCGCGCCGAAGATTCGCGCCCTCGAAGTCATCCAGGAACTGGAACCGGTCAAACGCAACATTTATTCCGGTGCCGTTGGCTATCTGGGCTGGCACGGCGATGCGGACACCGCCATCGCTATCCGCACTGCCGTCATTCAGGACGGCCGTCTGCATGTGCAAGCCGGCGCGGGCATCGTGTTCGACTCCGACCCCGAACTGGAATGGCAGGAAACCCTCAACAAAGGCCGCGCCCTGTTCCGCGCCGTGGCCCGCGCGGCAGGCGGCTTGTGAGCCTTCTATCGTCGCGCAAAACGCATTGCTTCCGGAGTTTTTCATGCTGCTGATGATCGACAACTACGACAGCTTCACCTACAACCTCGTGCAGTATTTCGGCGAGTTGGGTCAGGCAGTCAAAGTCATTCGCAACGACGAGTTGAGCGTGACACAAATCGCTGCGCTCAAACCAGAGCGCATCGTGATTTCGCCGGGGCCGTGTACACCGAACGAAGCGGGCGTGTCGCTAGATGTGCTCGCTAGGCTGGGTGATCAGGTACCCATCCTCGGTGTGTGCCTTGGCCATCAAAGTATCGGCCAAGCGTTTGGCGGCAAAGTCATCCGCGCCAGCCGCATCATGCATGGCAAAACGTCGCCGGTGTTTCACCACGGCAGCGGCGTTTTCGCCGAATTACCCAGTCCGTTTGAAGCCACCCGTTATCACTCACTGGTGGTCGAACAATCCAGCCTACCGGACTGTCTTGAGGTCACTGCCTGGACACAGAATGTCGATGGCAGCCGGGAGGAAATCATGGGCCTGCGGCATCGCACACTGCCGGTGCAGGGCGTGCAGTTCCACCCCGAGTCCATCCTCACCGAGCATGGTCACGCCATGCTGCAAAACTTTCTTCAAGGCTGACGCATGAGCACGCGCGAAATCCACATCACGCCGCAACAGGCCCTGCAACGGACGATCGAGCATCGTGAGATTTTTCACGACGAAATGATCTCGCTGATGCGCCAGATCATGCGCGGCGAGGTGTCTCCGGTGATGACCGCCGCCATTCTCACCGGCCTGCGCGTGAAGAAAGAAACCATCGGCGAGATCGCCGGTGCCGCGATGGTCATGCGCGAATTGGCCGCCAAAGTGGAGGTTGCGCCACACCCGCACTTTGTCGACATTGTTGGCACCGGCGGTGATGGCGCGCACAGCTTCAACATCTCGACGGCATCGATGTTCGTGGTGGCCGCTGCGGGTGGGCGCGTGGCCAAGCATGGCAACCGCAGCGTGTCGTCCAAGTCGGGCAGTGCCGATGTGCTCGAAGCGTTGGGCGCCGCCATCGATCTGCAACCCGCGCAAGTCGCCTCCTGTATCGAACAGCTCGGACTGGGCTTCATGTTTGCGCCAATTCACCATCCAGCGATGAAAAATGTGGCGCCGGTAAGGCGCGAGATGGGCGTGCGGACGATTTTCAACATCCTTGGCCCACTGACCAATCCGGCCGACGCACCCAACATTTTGATGGGCGTTTTCCATCCCGACCTCGTCGGTATCCAAGTGCGCGCTCTGCAGCGCTTGGGCGCCCAGCATGCACTGGTGGTCTATGGCCGAGACAGCATGGACGAGATCACCTTGGGTGCCGCCACACTGGTCGGCGAGTTGAAGGACGGCATCGTGCGCGAGTACGAGATCGAACCCGAAGATTTCGGCTTGAGTATGGCCTCGTCGCGGAATTTGCAGGTCGGCAATGCCGATGAATCGCGAGCGCGGGTCATGGAGGTTTTGGTCAACGAGCCAGGTGTGGCGCGTGACATCGTTGCCTTGAATGCCGGCGCCGCGTTGTATGCCGCGAATGTGGCGGACTCGATCGCGAGTGGCATGCGCCTCGCATCCGACGCACTGGCCAATGGCTCGGCAATGCAAAAGCTGCTGGACTTCGTTCGCTTGACCCAACAACTGCGCGGTCAGACATGAAACGACCGCCTCGCCTAAGCAACGTCGACTTGTCGCCACGCGCTGATCACGGCAACCTTGCAACGCCTCAACCGACGACGAAATTGCCTCATGCCTGACATCCTGAATCGCATCCTGACGCGCAAGCGCGAAGAAGTCGCTGAACGCGCCGAAACGCGCCCTCTTTCCGATCTGGAGCGCGCCGCAAAGTCCGCTCCGGCGGCGCGCGGCTTCCATGCCCACATGGTCAAGCGCATCAAAGATGGCGAGGCCGCGGTCATTGCGGAGATCAAGAAGGCCAGTCCGAGCAAGGGGGTGATTCGCCCCGATTTCTCGCCCGCCGACATTGCGCGAAGCTATCAACGCGGCGGCGCAACCTGTCTCTCGGTGCTCACCGATGTGGACTTTTTCCACGGCTGCGATGATTACCTGATCGAAGCCCGTGACGCCTGCAAACTGCCGGTGCTGCGCAAAGATTTCACTATCGATCCGTATCAGGTATTCGAAGCGCGCGCACTGGGTGCCGACTGCATTCTGTTGATCGTTGCAGCGCTGGAAGACGCTGCCTTGCGCGAGCTGTGTTTACTGGGCCATCAGGTGGGACTGGATGTGCTGGTGGAAGTGCATGATGGCGAGGAGCTGGAACGCGCCTTGAAGTTGCCGACCAAGCTCATCGGTATCAACAACCGCAATCTGCGCGACTTCCATACCTCGCTCGACACCACGCTGGACTTGATTCCTGCTGTGCCGAAGGATCGCCTGTTGATCACCGAAAGCGGCATCCGCAATGAAGACGATGTGCTGACCATGCGCGCCGAAGGTGTGCACGCATTTCTAGTCGGCGAAACCTTCATGCGCGCTGACGATCCCGGTGCCGAATTGGAACGTTTGTTTGGCTGATTCGAGCGCACGCCAGACCATCGTCTTCGATTTCGACCAGACGATCTTCGCGGGTGACATCGGCTTCGAAATCACCCACTCGCGCATCCTGCGGTCGCCATGGCGCTGCGCCCTGAGCCTGCTGTTGTTGCCGATCTATGCGCCCCTTTTCCTGCACGCTCGCAGTCTGCGATGGGGAATTGGCATCGCCTATTGGCTGAGTACGGTCGCAGCGCGCAACGACGACCAGCAAGTCTTCTTCGCTGTCCATGGGGCGGCATTGCGTGAACGACTGTTCCCGCAAGCGTTGGCCACCCTCAGCGAAGCGCAGGCGCAAGACACGGTCGTCGTCATCGCCACCGGCGCGATGCCTGATCTTGTCCGCGCTCTGCTACAGCCTGTCCTGAAAAGCATGCCCGAGGTCATTGGCAGCAAAACGCGCCGCTTTTGCGGCGGGCTCGCGCTCGCTCAGCACTGCCATCGCAGCGAGAAGCTGCGCATGCTGGAGGAAGCTGGATTTCCCCCACCCTACGCCATCGTCTACAGCGACAGCCTGGCCGACACACCCTTGTTTGCCGCGAGCCAACGCGTCGTCCTGGTCAATGCCAACGACACGCAGGCGAACACACTGCAACAGCGTTTGGGACGCGCCATCGAGCGAGTGACGTGGTCACGTCCGAGCGAATCAGCGGGACAGGCGTAGCCGCTGCCAGCAAGGCTCGGCTTCGGTTCTGCAATGACGGGGATGCCACAGACTGGAGCGGGTGAAGGGAATCGAACCCTCGTCGTAAGCTTGGGAAGCTTCTGCTCTACCATTGAGCTACACCCGCCGCACCAGAATAGTCGCAGCGTGAGGCTTGCGCAACGCAAAACGCGCCACGGACAAGGATCAACCACACCATGCAGATCATGCTCAACGGCAAACGGCAGCTTCTCGACGACGCCAGCAGCGTAGCCGATCTCCTCGCGCAACTCGGCTGGACAGAACGCCGCGTTGCCGTCGAAGTAAACGCGGAAATCGTGCCACGCGGACAGCACGCCGAACGGCAGCTGCAAGACGGCGATCGCGTCGAATTTGTCACTGCCTTGGGCGGCGGCTGATCTCGGTCTGCAGACTCGTGCGTGAGGGAATCATTGGCCTTCGCAAGGGTGATGCAGCAGTGTCAAAACGGGCGATAATTCACGCATGAACACCCACCCTGCTCCTTCCGACCTGCTGCGCATTGGTCAGCGCACCTTTCAATCCCGCCTGCTGACAGGCACCGGCAAGTTCCGCGATTTCGAGGAAACCCGTCTGGCGACCGAAGCGGCGGGCGCGGAGATCGTGACCGTTGCCATTCGTCGAACCAATATCGGCCAGAACTCGGATGAACCAAACCTGCTGGACGTGCTACCCCCAGATCGCTACACCCTGCTGCCCAACACCGCCGGCTGCTACAGCGCGGAAGATGCGGTGCGCACCTGTCGTCTGGCGCGCGAACTGCTGGATGGCCACAACTTGGTGAAACTGGAAGTTCTTGGTGATCAGAAGACACTGTTCCCTGACGTGCTGCAGACCTTGCGTGCCGCTGAAACACTGGTCGCGGATGGCTTTGAGGTGATGGTGTACACCAGTGATGACCCGATTGTCGCGCGCCAGTTGGAGCAGATCGGTTGCGTCGCAGTGATGCCCTTGGCTGCGCCTATCGGCTCTGGCCTGGGCATCCAAAACAAGTACAACCTGCTGGAGATCATCGATGCCGCAAAGGTGCCGATCATTGTCGATGCGGGTGTTGGCACGGCATCGGACGCCGCCATCGCGATGGAACTGGGATGCGATGGCGTGTTGATGAATACCGCGATTGCCGGCGCGAAATCACCGCTGTTGATGGCTTCTGCCATGCGTAAGGCGGTGGAAGCAGGTCGAGAGGCTTTTCTTGCCGGGCGCATTCCGCGCAAACGCTATGCGAGTGCGTCTTCGCCGGTGGATGGACTGTTTTTCTGATGCACAACGCCCCCACCGACGACAACGGCGCGATCGCGACGACGCATCGCGCGATTCGAAGTTTCGTGCGTCGGCAGGGTCGGCTAACCGAGGGTCAACAACGCGCGTTGGAATCGCAGTGGGATCGACTCGGACTCGACCTGCTTGGACAGCCGCGCGATCTGGACACGCTGTTTGGCCGGCGGGCTGAGCACGTGTTGGAGATTGGCACAGGCAACGGTGAAGCGCTGGCTTGGGCCGCAGAGCACGAGCCACAGCGCGATTTCATCGGCATCGAAGTTCACCAACCGGGCGTCGGTCGGCTGCTGGCCAGTCTGGCCGCCAAACACCTCGGCAACGCGCGATTGTATTGCGCCGACGCTGTCGAGGTGCTTACCCAGGACATCGCAGACCACGCCTTGGATGAGGTTCGCATCTATTTCCCGGACCCATGGCACAAGAAGCGGCATCACAAGCGTCGACTGATCCAACCCGCCTTCGTTGAACTGCTCTGCCGCAAGCTCAAGTCCGGTGGTTTGTTGCATCTTGCTACCGACTGGGAGCCTTATGCACAGCACATGTGGGACCTTTTGGAGGCGCAAGGCTTGCTTTCAAACGTGAACGGCCCGCGTGGATCGGCGCCACGACCTGCCTGGCGTCCGGAAACCCATTTCGAACGGCGTGGTCAGCGTCTCGGTCACGGAGTCTGGGATTTGCTGTACCGTCGCAACGACTAGCCACTGCCAAGATGCCCGAACGCGAACCGGGTGTCGTTTGTCTCACCCAACAACATCGTGGAGATCGGCCACCTACGGCCACCGGACATGGACTTCGACACGCAGGTTTCCACTGATGCCTGGATCGTCTTCGCCTTGGTGCTGTTCACCATGGTCATGTTTGTGTGGGAGCGACTGCGTGCGGATGTCACCGCACTGTTGGTTTTGGTCGTCCTTGGGCTGACTGGCGTGGTGCCTGTCGAACATTTGTTTGACGGTTTCTCGGGTAATGCGGTCATGAGCGTGATTGCCACCATGATCCTTGGCGCAGGACTGGATCGCACCGGACTGCTGAATCGTATCGCTGTGGGCTTGTTGCGTGCTGCCAAGGGCTACGAGGAGCGCCTGATTCTCTACACCAGTGCGGCCGCGGGCGTGGTGTCATCTGTCATGCAAAATCCCTCGGTGACGGCATTGTTCCTGCCGGTCGCAGCGCGATTGTCATCACGTACCGGCATTGGCCTCGGGCGCTTGTTGCTGCCCATTGCCGCCTGCATCGTCCTCGGTGGCTCGCTGACCATGGTCGGCTCCTCACCAATGATCCTGCTAAACGATTTGCTGGTCGCGGCCAATCGAAACCTGCCTTCTGGTGTCGCCTCGCTCAAACCGCTCGGGATGTTTGCCCCGCTCCCCTTTGGTCTGGCGCTATTGGGGATGGGCTTGTTGCTGTTCCGGTTGTTCGGAAAGCGCTGGTTAGGGGAGTCGGACGACAAGGGCGTGGCACCGTTCCGCACCGACAGCTACTTCGCCCGCACGTACGGTATTTCCGGCGATGTCTACGAGCTGACAGTAACCGCAGATAGTCCATTGGTTGGCATGTCGATCGGTGAAGCCGAAGCCCAGCCCGGTACCCCACTGATTCTGGCGCTGCGCACAGGCAACGAATCGCGACTTGCGCCACCGGCGGACGAAATGATCTGGGTCGGCAGCACGCTCGGCGTGATGGCCGAACGCGATAGCGTACAGACCTATGCGGATCGGATGAACTTGCGCTTGCATGTTCGCATGCGCTACTTCAACGAGCTGTTCAACCCCAGTCGTGCCGGCATCTCCGAAGCAGTTGTACCGCCGAATTCGCGTTTTATCGGCCAGTTGCTCGGCGATCTGCGGTTGCGCAAACAACTGGGCATCAGCGTGCTGGCGGTGTATCGCGGCAGTCAGGTATTTCGGGAGGACTTGCGCAAACTGAGCATTCGGGTCGGCGATCTTCTGGTTTTTCACAGCATCTGGAGTGACCTTGCTCAAGCCGCGGAAAAGCGCGATTTCGTCGTCGTTACTGACTTTCCAAAGGACGAACAACGCCCACACAAGCTCTGGTATGCACTTGGCGTGTTCGTCATCTCACTTGGATTGGCACTGTCGCACGAAGTCGCAGTGCCCGTCGCGCTGATGGCAGGTGTTGTCGGCATGCTGCTGACCGGGGTGCTCAACATGGATGAGGCCTACGCGGCGGTGAACTGGAAGACCGTATTCGTGATGGCCTCACTGATCCCACTAGGCTGGGCAGTCGATTCGTCTGGCCTCGCCTCAGAAGTGGCCAATTGGCTGATGCAGGGCGGCAGTGAGCTGCCTGTGTGGATTCTGCAAACCGGTATTGGCCTGATCACCATTTTTCTCGGGTTGGTGGTCAGCAACGTGGGGGCGACCGTCATCATGGTGCCTATCGCAATCAACATGGCCATTTCGGTCGGCGGCCATCCTGTTGCGTTCGCCATGGTGGTGGCACTCTCTGCCTCCAACAATTTCATCAATGCCAGCAACCCGGTGCTGTCGATGATTACCGGCCCTGCTGGCTATACACGCCGTGATCTGCTGCGTGCCGGACTGCCGTTGACCTTCGCCTATCTTTTGGTCGTGCAGATCATGGTGGCGTTGCTGTTCTGATCAGCGCCGCATGACCCACCAACGGGTTGCCCAGAGCATGGATACCACACCACGCAGGACAATCGCCCAGCGCCAGGCGAAAACCCGCCAAGCCGGACGGCCATCGGCATCGAAGCGCTCGAAATAGCGGAGAAATCCGCGTGTCTTCTGAAGCTCAACCCACACAGGATTGCGCCGACTGGACGCCCCTTTCAGATGCAATGCTCGCGCGGCATGCTGGACGTAACACGCATAGCCCTGCTGACGCAGGCGACGACACAGATCAAGGTCTTCGAAATGCAGCCGGTAGCCGGTATCAAAACCGCCAAGCGCATGAAAGACGTCGCGTCGCATCAGCATTAGCGCGCCGGAAATCGCCTCAACCTGCTCCACGCCATCGCCTGCAGGAAGCACCGGGTGGAGCGCTTGGCGTCCGTCACGAAGCGCTGACCACAAGCGTTCAGGCGTGGGATCGAGCCGCCGAGCCTGCACCTGCGGACTGCCGTCCGCCTCGAGCAGAAAGCCACCCACGACACCCACCTGTGGCTGCTGCGAAAACACGTGGAGCATCGCTGCCAGCGCACCGTCGTGCAAGAAACAATCCGGATTGACGAACAACAGATACTCGCCCAAGGCGGCCGCCGCGCCCTGATTGCAGCCCACCGCGAATCCCGGATTATCGATATTGCAACGCAACTCGACGCGCACATCCCCCAGACGTGTCGGCACCACCGGCGACGGATTGGAGCCGTTGTCGACCACAACGATATCCTTCAACGCGGGCTGCCGCTCTAGCGCATGCAGTGCCTTCATCAGCACCGCGTCGCTGTGGTGGGTGACGACGATAGCGCTGACGTTGCGAGCCAAGCTGGGCGAGCTCATGTCGGCAGTGGTTTGCTGAGCGCCATTTCGAACAGCGTCGGCCAAACGTGCAGGGCTGCCGCGTAGTCGCGGAGTTCTGCCTGGAAGAGATCCACGCACGCTCGTCCACTCACCTGCTCCGGCCAACCGGCCAGACTGAGCTCAGGCGGGTCAACCAAAGCCTTGGCATTGACTTCGATGAGCGAACGCGCATCGGCGAGCCAGTAAACCGCTGCGTGTTTGTCCTCGGCGATTGCCGCCTGCAGTCTCTGTACGCTGCCCGCACGTCGACTTGCGGTGAGATTTTGCAACCAACGGGCGCATTGCTCGGATGGCATCGCGGCAAAGTCCTGCAGCAAGTCGGCAGCGCTGCGAAGTCGCTGTTGTGGGGTGCCTGCTTGCACCATTCCCATGCGTTCATGCAGAACATCCGTCACGGCCGACGCGAACTCCGCCCGAGCAGGACGTACTTTGAAGTCTCCCCGATCCGCGTTCGATTCACGCCGATGCTCAATCGCCATGGGCAATTCGAACTGCAATCCGTTGGGATTCATCAACGCCGTCAGCGCTGCAAAGAGCGCATCTTCGCCGCGGCCACGACGCGGTACCGCTGGCAAAACCGCCCTGCCATCGACACTGCTCGGTGTGATGGCTGCAGGTGGATGCAACCCTGCACGCGCACTGCCTTGCCATACTTCCGGGCGCTGCAAGCCTGCAAGATAGCTGTCGCGTGACCCGCACCATCCAGCGCGCGCGTCACGCGGCAAGGACATGATCCAATCCGACTGTCCGGTTACCGAATCGCCACGATGGCCATGCAACGTAGAAACAATGCGACTCCCGGGCTGCAAGGTTGGCGTCAGGCTGGGCGCCAGTCCAACCCATTGTTCTGGCTTGGGTGCCCAGGGTGACACCGTCAGAACATCCGCCAATGAACGTCCACACCAGCGCAGATGCAACTCAAGCGGATCTTCATCAACCACCCGTCCTGTGCTCGTCGCATCGCCCAGACTTGCTAAGACGCGCTCCGCGTTCAAGGCACCTTCCAACTGGAACCCCTCAACGCGTTGCGGATGCCAGCGATAGTCGAACAATTGATCGTCATCGACCCAAATCGCCCGGCTGCCTGCCGTCAATAGGGTCATCCAGTTCATGCTCCGCCCATAGTGAGCACCGAGATTCGGCGCGCTATCAGGCGCACGGCTGAGCAGGTGGTCGGCGAATTCCTGCTGAGAACTGGTCAATCCTTTGCTCAAACGGCCAAACCAGACATCGAGATCCGCGCGCGTGATTGTGCGTGCTTCACAGTCGCTGGCTTCCGAAAAATGTCTGACACGCTCTGCATTGCTGGCCACAACACGCGAATCGTCTGAATCATCCACGACCCAATAGCGCCTGCGCGCTTTCCAGCGTTGTTCGTAGACTAACGCGGACGCAAGGCAGTGCTGCAGGGAAACAGGGCGATTGCAGGTTCGGATGATGACAGCCCCCAGCGGCGCTGGATCGGGTACCGGCTGACTCGCGAGTTGCTTGACGAACGCATCGGCCTCGATCAGCACTTCGCGATTTGCCAGCGACTCCAGTACTTTTCGCACGGCAGTTTGCTGACCTCGCAAAGCCTCGATCTGTTGACAGATCACACCTACGTGCCTGTCCAGGGTCTGGAAGGATCGACACAGGTCCAGCGCCTGCAGTACCTGCAAGGTCATCACATGGCCACGGCCGCTGACGGTCTCCTGGAAAAGCGCTTCATCATTTCCCAGCGGCAATACCGCACCTTGCACGGTTGCAAACAAGCGCCGATCCGTGATGGCTGCCGTAGTACTCCAGTTCAAACCGTAACTCATCTTGTCGTCCCCAGAGCGCCTAACTGCGCGCGCAACGCTTCAACCTCCGCCTCCAACTCCTGGATACGAGCGCCAGCGTTCATGTTTTTGCGAATCTCATGGTAGTAGTGCGCATACACCGACTCGGCGGCATCGCCAAACAGCGAAAGCGACGGTAGATCAACTAACGACTCATTGCTGCAGGCTGCGATGTAGTAGAGAGGCGGATACGCAAGCTGCTCCACCACGCTTCCTTCGCTGTCCAGAACCTGAGCAACATAACGATCACGATCACCGTCGATCGACCACAACAATGACTGGAACGCGAGCTTGTGCGCGTAGATACGCACATTTGAAAACTCTGCCTTCACCATGCCCTCGAATTCGTCACGATAGAGTTCGCGCACATGGTGCTCGTTACGAAACCCCGGGATATCCGAGTAGTTTTTCTTGTCTGGGGTCGACACCAATAGCAAACCGCCAGGCGCCAGCAGCCTTCGAAAGCCCTTGAGCATCGCTTCCTGCGCCTGCAGGTGCTCCAGTGTTTCAAAGCTGCAAATCAGATCAAAACTCGCGTCCGGCATCGCCTCCAGCGCAGAGACATCTTCTACCTGAAAGGACAGGTTTGGTCGCGATCTCGCATACCTGACGGCAGCGTGCGCGGTGGCATCACTACTGATATCCAATCCAAGTACGGCGGCGGCCCGTGTTGCGAGGAGCGCACTGCCATACCCTTCACCACACGCGGCATCCAATACGCGCTTACCTTCTGCCAAAGGTAGCGCGAACGCATAACGGTGAAAATGCTCATACCAGATTTCACGAACGCACTCAGGCGTAAAGCGCTCGCCGGTGAACTCAAGCGCAAAATTTCCATTGCTCATTCAGCCACACTCTACTGGGAAGCGCCGCGCCCTATAGGTCAACGCGGCGACTCAACTCTTGGTATCGGGCGACAACCGCCTCGCGCCTTGCCCGCAAAGGATCGGCCATGATGAACTCGGCCACCCGGCGATTGTAGTCGGGATAGCGCGCAACAAGGCGAGCAAGATTCTCGCCACCTGGCTGCATGCCCTCCGCAGAAAACGTCACTCCACCCTCATGGGCCACGTATGCATCGTCACAAAGCACATTCCGCCAGCCGTGACCTTCGGCGCGGCAACAAAAGTCGTTCTCTTCACCGTAGCCTCTTCCGAACGTCGCTTGATCGAAGTCGCCAATCTGCTCCAGCGCAGCACGCCGGATCGCCATACAAAAACCAACACCGGTCGGCAAATCGGGATATAGCGGAGGCCCGGCCTCAGAAGCGGCATGCGCCCAGGTAGGCAGATCAGTAGGAATGGGATTTGCGCGGCAAAAGTCTGGAAGCGAACAGATTTCGGCGTTGTTTGACCAGGGTGTCGCCGTTGCAATTCGACGGTCGCTCGCGAAGGCACCGGCCAATCGATCCAACCATCCCGGCGTCACGATCGCATCGCTGTTCAGCAGCACCACGTCGCCCGTCGTGTCAGCAAGCGCCGCATTTACATTGCCTATAAAACCGAGATTCCTTGGTCGTCGAACAGACTGAAAACGAACACCAATCTGCGCGCCAACGTGCTCGACAAGCTCCTTGAATGGATCACCTGGACTGGCATCGTCCGCAAGGTAAACCGTTACGTTCCCCGCCACATGCGCAATCACCGACTCAAGACAACGCGCAAGCACTTCTCGTGCGCCATAGGCAGGAATGATGACGGTCCAACTCATGCGCTCTCTCCTGACGGAGCTGACCATTTGTGCGGAATACGCACAAGTCCCAGTTCTCGAGTTGCACCTCGAATCGTCAAAAACCGCTCAACTGAATCAAACATACGGAGACCTTCCGGATCCATTGCGTGAAAACGCAGCGTATATTGACCCGGCAAAAGACTACTGCTGTCTATCTCCAGTTGATACTCAAAATGCCCACCACACTCGCGCGGTAATGCATCCAGCATATCGGATACCGCACCATAGACGGCGGTACCGTCACCACGAATTATCCCCCAGCCAAGACGAGGCACACGACCGTCAGGAGATTGAAGGCACACCGCGCAGTGGATCAATTTTTCAATCGGACGGATTCTCTCCTCCGACTCACCATTTACCAGGACACTTGAAATACGATATTCATTCGGAGAACCCGATGCTTCAAGTGTATTCGAATCAGCGTCACTAAGTCTTTCGTGAAAAGCCAGATAGTCCTGCGTGACATCGAAGACATCGCCATAGGCATGAACCCGCCCGTCCTTTAGCCAAAGTGCGTGCTTGCATAACTTCTGGATATGATAGGTCGAATGTGAAACCAATAATAACGTTCCGCCATCAGCAAGATACTGCTCTATCCAGCGAATACATTTCCGTTGAAAAGATTCATCCCCGACAGCGAGAACTTCGTCCGTAATAAGAACTTCCGGTCGCCAAGCGGAAATCAATGCGAAGCCCAGTCGGACCACCATGCCTGAAGAATAGTGTTTTACTGGCTGATCGATGTATGCACCAATGTCTGCAAACGCAATGATTGAGGCGATCTTATCCGAAAGATCGGACGACTCAAAACCAAGCAATGCAGCAGAAATGTAGAGGTTCTCACGACCAGTGCGCTCCGCCTCAAACCCGGCACCAAGCTCGATGAGCGCGCCAATTTTGCAGTTTAGCTCTACTGAACCACTTGTTGGGTGCAATACACCGCAAATCAACTTGAGCAGCGTCGACTTGCCAGCACCATTGCTGCCGATAATTCCGAGAGACTCACCACGGTAGACATCCAGGTTGATATCAACGAGGGTCACCGACCCTTCCGCCTGTCTACCCAGGAGCACACTGATAAGCGCGCGCGCACGTTGCGCGGGTGTTGAGCACAGCGACCAAGCCTTGGATAGATTCTTGACGCGAACAAGAGGCGTGCCGCTCAAAGAAACTCCTCCAAGCGTCTCGACACCCGCCGGTAAAGACCAGCGGCCAATGTCGCACAAACAGTCACCACCACAAACATGGGGTAGAGCGCGACGTCAACTATTTCAGCACGAACAATCCCTCTATTAAGTTCAACGACTATTGATAGGGGGTTGTAGGCTTGAAGTTGCAGTGCAATGGAGGGGAGTGCGGATACCGGGTAAAAGATCGGCGTGACAAAAAACCACAAGGTCATCACTAGACCAACAACTTTCGCCGTGTCACGGACAAACACATTCACGACCGAGAAAAACAGCCCCACGGAGACAGCGAATACGTATAGAACGAGCCAAATCAAGGGCAAAAGAAGCCACTGAATGGAAACGGAAATCTCCGCAGAGAACAACAGAACGCTCAAGACCATCAGAAAACCAACAGCATGGAGTAGAAAGCTGGCGAGTGTGACACCCATAAACATGCCAATCTTCGAAACACGCACTTTCTGCGTAAGGCCTGCCTTTTCGACGAACAAGGCTGTTCCTCGCAAAACCGTCTCCGAAAAAGCCATCCAAGGCCAGAACCCTATCGCAAGAAAGACCAGGTAATTCCCAGTCTCCGCCGCACGCGAGCGAAAAAGTTCGACAAATACAAAGTAGAACACCGCCAATTGCAGAAGCGGTGCCAAGAGCACCCAGAATGCACCAAGAACTCCGTCAGCAAATCGCTGACGAAGTTCATCCATCGCAAAAATTCTTGCGTTTCGGGAAACCGCAACCCATGCAGCTTGGCTCATACTGACACCAATTGCGCTTCTTTTCGCCATCCCTTACGGCTTACCCACAGCTGTCGATTGAAGCCCTTCTGGCTCAACGATGGCGGGGAGCTGGCCAGTGGCAGACTCGTAGTATCGTGTTCTCAATGAGAGGATCAGTGCGGGGTCGGCAGCAAGCGGCGCATTGCGCAAATCGTCGTCGAATTTCCTTGTCATTGTGCTGACATAGGCCTCCGAAAGCTCCTTGATGATTCGCTCGGCGACTTCCTCGAACGCTGGAACAACCTTTTCCTTCCGATCAATCAAGCGAATGACGTGAAATCCGTAACGTGTCTTTACGATGTCAGATACATCCCCTGCATTTTTTAACGCAAACGCAGCATCCTGAAATGATGGAACCATCGCACCGCGTCTCACCCCTCGAAGGTAACCATCGGTCTTTTCAGAGCCGGTATATTCCTCTGTGTATTTTGCGACAAGCGCATCATCACCGGCGAGACCCTGCTGCAGCATCTGGTCACGAACATCGGCAGCAATTGCGCGCGCTTCATCCTCAGTTCGGCCTTCCACCTTGATGAGTACGTGACGAAGCGTGAGTTGTTCCGGTTGCGCGTACCGGTCCGCGTTCGCCAGATAGTTTTCTTTCGCCAACGCTTTCATGTCGGGCATGGTGGCGCGAATATTCGCTAGCACCGCAGCACGAACCTCTCTGGCATCCAGAGCGATGAGTGCCTGTTCTTTTCGGCGGGAATAGTAGAGGCCACTTTCGATATTGTATTGGGACTTAAGTTGCGCCGCTTGCTTTTCAAGCAACAGATTGGACACGAAATTCTGTAGGCGCTCAGGACTATCCAGATAGCTAGGTCGCACGTCGACTGGAAGCTCCATGATTTTCGCGTCAATTTCTGACATTGTGATCTGAACTCCGCCTCGTTCTACTACTACCACCTCATCTGCAGCGATGGATAGCGGGGCATACCCTGAAACCAAGCCAACAAAATACAGTGCGAAACTTCTAATTTGCATCGTATAACTCCAACGCCAAAGTCGTTACTGCGAACGGGATGTTCGGGAATCTTCTATAAAAAACCCCGAAGGGTGTGGTTGTAGCACACCGGCTTCGGGGTCGATTGACCAACGATGGTTTTAGAAGTTCAAGTCAAAGTTCGCTTCGCACTGTGTTCTTCCGTCGGCACAGGTGTGTTCGGTGGGTGTCAGCGAACCATCTGTGCCATCAGCCATTTGAATTGTCAGCCAGTACCATTCACCCGCATTAAGACGGCACCCTGAGCCGGCCAAGGTAGAGAAACCAAGATTGCTTTGGGAACTTTGCTTTTTGCAGCCTTTCAGCCATTGATTGGTTGACGTCGCAACGCGTGGTCTGACGTCCCCTGCGCAAGGGCTGACAGATACAGATACCGAAGTCGAGCGTCTCGGGTTGAAGTAATTGGCGTTGGTGACCGACTGTGCTTCAAACCACTCAAGAACGTAGATCGTTCCGGCAGTTGGTTGGAACGGGATCGTGATGTACATCCCTGCCGCTTGTGCATCACCCACGGAGAATGAACCAATAGGCGCCAAGTAGGATATCTGTGCTCCCCACTCGCGACCATTGAACTGATTTTCCCACGTCCTGTTGAACATGGTAAATCCGGCGGGCCGAATGAATTCATAGCCCGAAGGCCTCGTCGAGCCAGCGATGGTTTGCCCGTCAATGATGCAACTATCCGGATTTGGGGTGTTGCCACCGCCGCTACCAGACGCAACTTCGACGTCGACACTATCCGCACCCGCGCTGCCATCTGCGTTGTAGCAATTGGCAGTTAGTGCAAAAGTGCCAATGTTTGCGAAGTTCACGGACGCGTTGCCGCTAGTTGTTCGCAAATCGTTACCCACCCAGCCGGTGACACCTGTCGAGGGGATCGACGTGCCGATGCAAGTGACCGGCGCGTTGGTCACTGTCATTGCCACGGTGGTTGCCGCACTTTGTGTTGTTTGAATCGGTCCGGCAGGCAAACTAACGGATGCTGGACTACCGCCAGATTGTCCGAGCGTTGCGCACGTCGACCCGGTGCACGTTGCGCTGAGTTGTCCGTTGGCGTCTACGGTAACGGAACCGCTCAGCGGTATTGGGGCAAGATTGGTATTGTTGATGCTGATAGTCTGCGCATACAACCCTGTTGAACTGAGCGCAGCCAAGGCAAAAACCAGTGCGGATCGTTGGGTAGTCATGGAGTTTGCGCGCATAAGAATTCCTGTTTCGTTGCGGTCAGGATGGCGTACTGCCATTCGGGCACCCAGCTGGTGACTGATTCGATTCTGAGCTGGCGATCCTACGCGGTCAAGGCTGGCGATTAACTTGCGGTAAACCAAAAAAGAAGGCCCCTTTCGGGGCCTTCTTAAACTTACACCAACACTTGACCCTATTACGGAGTCTGCGTGGTGAACGAGCGACCCGCACGGTGCTTATGCACGATCGAGAAGTTCGCCAGAGCCGAACCGCCCGAGCCACTCAGCGTCACAGCACCCGCCCAGAAACCGGTGACCGGCAGACCCTGCAGCACGGCGCCATCGGAATCGACGAGCACGTTGTCCGCATCACCCATGCCCATGCGACCCCAACCTTCGGAGAAGGCAAGGACGATATTGCTGGCGAAGTACGAACCCAACACATCGGACTGGTTGCCACCGTAGTACACATCCAGCACGTTGTCCTGGTTGAAGGCGACCACTTGCGCTTCGTAGCACAGGCTCAGACCAGGGGTACCCGGACGCGGCGGGGAGAAGCCGACGCTGCCACCCTGCGGACGCTGCTCTTCACGGTTCCAGTACTGGAACGTGATGGGCTCGCATGCGCCGACCGGTGAGCTGTCGTCGCCGTCATAGAACGCAACGAAGGGCTCGCGGTCATCGTTACCGTTACCGGTAACGCGTGAGCGCTGCAGGTGCATACGCTTGGTCGGGAAGGTCACAACCCACTCAGAAGCGAAGCCGGACGACGTGACGTACTCGTTGTAGATTTCGTCATGCATGAAGATGGCAGAAACCGCCTTCAGGCCTGCGGTGTCATGATCGACCGCTTGGAAATCAAACTGCGCCAAGGTGCCAGCATGGAACACCACTGCCTGCGCGTTCAGGAAATCATCGCTACGCGCCGATTCCAAGGACGGCTGCACGGATTCCGGATTGGAGTGCAGGTTCTGGTTGGTGGCGGTGACGAAGAAGCCATCGATCGCATCAGCGTTGTAGCTGACGTTGGTGCCGTTAGCCACATCGACGATTTCCGCACCACCGAACAAACCACCGTTCGGGAACAGAATCTGCGCGCTGGGGTTGACGCTCCAAGTACCACCGACATCCCATGCCGCACGGATGGTGCCGCAGTTGGCGGGCGCGCCCGAGGAGTTATGGGTTGCCGCAGTTGCCAACGAGCCAGAGACGCGGCCCATTTCGATCATTTCAATATGACCTTCACGGGTACGGCTGTTCTCGTAAGGACCACCGTCATCGTTGTTGAAGGCATATTGGAAGTTCACGAACTGCTGACCTGCCGCGGGGATGGCCGGCACGGTGCAGGACTTGTCGGTCGTGCTCAACACAGCAGCAGCGGCGTCGATCGGATCGGAACCTTCGGCAGCACCAGTGATGGCACCGGTCCAAACGTCGAACGGCGACAGGTACAAGTTGAAGTCGAGGACTTCTTGCGAGTTACGGCCTTCGAGGAAGCGGACCTTGACAGCCTTCACTTCGTCAGTGGTGTTGACCACCGAGATCAGCGTGGCATTGCCACTGTTAACGGTGTAGTACGGATAGATCAGGACTTGACCCAGACCATCCGGATTGATGTTGACGGCGTTGGAGACGCTCACAAGACCGGCAACGCCGGCGATGCCAGCGACCACGGCCGTGGTCAAAGAACTCTTTTTCATCAGAACACTCCTAAAAGAAACATCCACAGGGCTTGTGTGCCTCGCCAACCCGAACCGCACGCCACGGCAGCGGTGTTCACCCGCCTTCCATGGGCGAGGTTAGACAAGAGCGCAGCAAGATTGCCACATGAATCCTTGCCTCGCAATCCCCCACGAACAAGAAACATGCGATTTTTTCGCGATGTGCCAACGATTTTCCGAAAATCCGCACCCTATTCCGGCACAACGCTAAGCGATTGCGACGCACCAGCAAGTGTTCCGACACTGCCTGAATCCTACTCAATGCGGTGCTCGCTGCTTCAGATGTTGCGCTTAGTCGGTGGGAAGCACGTACCAGGTGCCTTCGAGGTTAATCCAACGCTCGCCAATTTCTTGTTGCGCCTCGACCTCTCCAACCATCCCCAGCGAAGACCGCACGCGAAAGGTCACCATCAAGCGCACAAAACAGGATGTCTGCGCCTCGTCGCATTCCATCGTTTTGTACTCGGCCTTCGTCCAGGTCACCGGACGGTTGCTCATTTGCGTCAGGTAATTTTCACGATCGTGCGCCCCTCGATAGCCAGGGCTAAGGTATTCCCAAGCAGCCTCGGTGTTTTTTTCCACCAACAAACCCCAGCGCTCGACGGCACGCCTTGCGATGGTCTGTTCTGCTGTTTCGGTTGTTCGGACACCACCGCCAGATGCGCAGGCTGCAGTGAGCGCCAGCAAGATCAACGGCAACAGGGATGTGAGCTTTTTCATGGGTCTGGCTTCTTTGGGTGAATTGATGAGCAACGCCCTCACTCAGAAGTGGAGGCATCGCCGGGGACAGCGCGGAGAGATTTGAGAGGCTCCAACGCTCGGAACTGCTGGATGTAGTCTTCGGTGATCTGTTTGGCATCGACGGGGCTGGCGATGACACGCGGGGTGATCATCACCAGCAGCTCGGTGCGATCCGTTGATCGTTTCTGGGATCCGAACAGACCGCCCAACACCGGGATTCTGCTGAGGAACGGGAGACCGCTGCTGTTCCGATCGTTGGATTCTTTAATGAGTCCACCAAGAATGATGGTCTGACCGGACTGCACTGCAATTTCACTGGTGATATTCCGAGTACTGATTGGTGCATTGGTTGAGCCTTCAGCAGGTTCACCCGGCGTGCTGTCTTCTTGCTCGATCTCCATGTATACCAGCCCGCCCGGATTGACCCGAGGCGTCACATTCAGGGTTATACCTGTCTGGAGGTATTGGGTGTAGCTGCTGGTAGCGGTACTGCCGGTTCCCGTCCCCACCCCAGGCAGTCCGATCGAGACGCTGCTGACTGGGATCTGATCACCTACGTTGATCATCGCACTCTTGTTGTTCAGCACCATCAAAGAGGGCGCAGACAGCACCTTCGTCTCAGTCACCGTATCCAGCAACTTCAACGCAGCCGTTGCGCTTGGTCCGACAAAATCCCACGTCGTCAGGCCAGTGCCTTGTATCGATCCAGCGGTATCTCCCCAAAAACCGCGACCCGTGGCCAACGTGCGCGTTGTCGCATCGGTGATTCCGTTCTCAAAAAACCAGTTGACGCCATAACTCAGCGAATCGTTAAGCAGGACGCTGACGATCTGCGCCTCGATCATCACCTGCAACGGAATCTGGTCCAGACGTTCGATGACACGACGGATGGACTCCCATTGCGCCGAGGTCGCCTTGATCAACAGAGAATTACTGTCCTCCACGGCGGAAACGCGAATGTCCTTTTCGGCCCCCAAGGCGATGCCACCAGCGGCATCCACCACCGGGCCAGTATCGCGCTTCGCGACGCCATCTTCCGTCGAACTGTCACCGCCACCGAATGACACTGCGGCACCCGTGCTTTGGCTTGATTCCGTCGACTGAAACTGCGCGCCCATAGACGGCTGCTGTCCTCGTCCAAGTGTGCTGACCGACACCGGCTCAAGCCCCGGGGCGACCGACCCTGACTGGCCGGCAGTGGATTGCCGTGCTTGACCGCCGAATATCTCGCCAAGTGTCGCCGCAAGGTCGACAGCCTTGACATTCTTAACTTCGTAAACATAGAGACGCGCGCCAGCCTCATTGCCGCCGGCATCAATGCGCTCGATCCACTCCTCCGCTTGCCGCAAGTACTTCGGCTGCGGTGTGATCACGATGATCGAGTTGACGCCCTCAAGCGGTATGAAGCGAAACATACCCGCTAACGGCGTATTGGAGCCCTCGCCAAAAATCTTCTCAAGTTCGGTTATGACCTTGGCGGCTTCCGCCTGCTGCAGCGCAAAGGTACCGACGGACATGCCAGCCAGCCAGTCAACATCAAACACCTCGACCGTGTGTTGGTAGTTGAGCAGCTCCGCCGCAGTGCCCGCCAGCACGATCATGTTGCGTGCCGGATCGACACTGACAAGTGCTTCTGGCTTGGCATAGGGCTTTAGAAGTTTCTCCATCTCCAAGGCGCCGATGTACTGCAAGGGAATTGCCCGCACTTCGTAACCCCGCGCCGAAGCTGCGGAGCCCGTACGTGGGGTCAGATTGCCTGGAAGGGCCTGAGCGACGGGCAGAATTGTGTAGCGACCGTCTTGCCAGACCAGCGTCGCGTTATTCCAGCGAAGCAACATCTCCAGCACGGACAACGCCTGCTCGCCGCGCAGCGGCTTGGCGGTCGAAAAGGTCACCGTTCCCTGCACGCCCGGCGCAACAACGTAGTTCTCTTGCAGGAAGTCACCAAGAATGGCCTTGATGACGGCATGCAACGCCTCACCTTCGAAGTTGAAGGTCACTTCACCTTCTGCGCCAGCTGCCGCAGGTCCACGCGCTGCGGCGGCCTGATTGATAAACGCACCCGAACCCAACTGAACATCCGGCTTGGATTCATCGGAGTCTCTCTCATCCAGCCCCTCTGCCTCAGCAGACCGTGCGTCGCGTTCTTTGTCTGCCTGGGTCGATAGCTCCGCCGCGGACTCGGACAACCGACTGTGCCCCGCCATGACAAAGCCAGGATCGCGCGTTGACGCACAACCCGAGAGGGCCGCAATTGCCAAGAGGTACCCGATTGATTTCGCAGATTTCAACACGTTGCCGCTCCTCAACATTTCCCGAAACAGTCGGCACCGACCTGCTCGAACTTTCACTGCCGCGCAAGGGCGCACCATCGCAGCCTCACGTTCCATTGAAACCATTCATCCTTCACGTCACGCTGCTGATTCTGCGACTGCGTTGCGAATCTTGTTGCCCAACGCTACTGGTTGCCACGATTGCGCTCCGCCTCTTCTCGCATTTGCCTGCGTCGCTCTTCAATCCGCTTGCGGATCAACTCAGCGCGAGCCTCGGGCGTATCGGCTGCCGGCGTTCCGACCGCCGCAGGAGCACCGGGTTGCGCAGGCTGCGCCATCGAATCGGCGGCTGCCTGATTGGGTGCATTGGGCGCAACAGGTGTTTCTACGGCTGTGGGCGCTTGCCCACCCGTGCCGTCGAAAACACGCAGAGCCGCTTCCTTTCGCCCCCCAGGGCCTTCAAATACCGCCTTTCTAGGCGCAAGTTCCACCAGTTTCCACCCAGCCAGATCACCTTTGAGTTCTTCACCGAGTTTGACGGAGTGGCTATTGCCACTGGGCGAGTGCAAAACCACCGCAATACCCAGGTCTTCACGCAACAACACACTGGTCAGGATCACCTCAAAATTGGCCGTATTTTCCGCGACCGGCGCGTTGGCCTGAGCACTGTCAGGCGGTGGGACGGGGCGACGATCCGGGTTAAACAACGGTCGCTCCGCGATTTCAGCATAGGCAGATACCGAATCCAACCTGCTGGTCGCACGCTGCAAATCGAGCGTTGGTACCGGCGGTGCCAGTGACGCATCCGCAGCCAGCGGCTGATAACGCCCGCCCAATCCCGCAAATGCCGCCAGCGCGAACAACAGACTCCAGGCTGCCGACGCAGCAAGTGCCGCTGTGACCCACCAATGGCTTGAACGCAGATTCATGCCTTTGTCCCTCGCTCACGAATGTACCCGTACAAGTTGAAGGACACATCGACGTAACCGGCCTGCGCGGGCTGCCCTGGCTGCGGGGGCGAGCGCCGCGCAACAATGCCGAGATCGCCGATGAACAACTGTGGACTGCCACTTTCCAGGCCATGCAGCACCGGCAACAGGTTCTCCAGCTCGCAGCGCAGACGGACTTGAATCGTAACGCGCTGGAAGGGTTCATCATCTCGATTACGGAAGGCGTTTCGACTGACAACCACACAGCGCTCACCCGCACCCTGCTCGTCAACCGCGGTTTGCAGTCGCTGAATCAATGCCGATGCTGCGAGATCAAAGTTGGACTCGGTCAGGAACCCCGGGTTGCTTTGCTCAAATGCGGTGACTTCGGCCAGCAGCGAATCGACTTGAGGCCCCTGTTCCGCGGTGGCGCGAAGGCGCTGTTCCTGTTCGCGCAAATCGATGAACTGCGACCGCGCTGCGAACAACGGCTCCGTAAACCACCAATGTACGAAAACGAAATAGCCGACCAGCACCACGCCGATCAGCAGCAGCAGCGCCATCAATCTGCCGTGACCTGCGCGGAGGGATGCCACGGTCATGGCTTCGCGCCCTGGCTTGTTGAGTCACCAATGGTCTGAATGAAATGCATGGTTAGCGTGAAGCGATCCAAACCGGTTCGGCCATCCGGTTGAATTGGCCCATTGAGCGCTGGCGATTCCAACATGCTGGAGTCTTGCATGCGCTTTACCAACTGTGCCGCCTTTGCGCTCTGTCCAGTGATGCTCAACTCGGCCTTGGAGACATTGAGGCGTTCCAAAAACGTATCGTCGGGCAAGTTGTGCGTCAGCTCTTGCAGCATCAGCACCATGGAGGGTTGCAGGCGCTTTTGTTCCGCAAGAAAATTTGCCGCCTCAGCTGCCTGACCCAACTGCTCACGTTTCCCCGCCGTCAACCGCGCCGCTGTGCGTTGTTCGTCCACATCTGCCTCCATCGCGGCGACCGCTTGCAAGCGGTTTTCGAGCACTGCCGACATCCCAATCAGCACCAGCAGAAGACTGACCATCGCCAACCCCAAATTGAGGTACAGCTGGGAGTGTCCACGCGCTGCGCGGCGCTCGCTCGGCAAAAGATTGACCCCCAGCAACGCACCGTGGTCGGCCATCACGTCCACGCCGTTAAGTTGTGTGGCGAGTGATCCCAAAGACACTACTGCGGAATCAAGGACCGCACGCGGCAACACCACAAGTTCAACATGGGCCTGCTTGGCAACCAAGTCGCGGCGCAGTACGAGGCTGTCGAAATACACCTGGTCCAGCTTGAACGGTGTCTGCCGATCCAATTCAAAGGCGCACACCTGACGCAGGTTTTCCAATGCTGCCAAAGGCAGTGGCAATGCGCGACGCAAGACTACGGCAGAGGGAAGAAGCAAAATCTTGGGGAGTTCCCGCAAGGCGTCCGTCAAACCGCGCTGAAGCTGTTCCTGCCATGCCGTCGACTGATCGCCGATCAACAGCATCACCTCGCGCCGCTGCCCGGAGCGGATTTCCTCGACGCGCACATCTCGATCCACCACCGTGAATGCAAGACTGGCGGACTCCGCCGCGAGTGCTTGCCGCCATCCTGCGGGCAACAGCGAGCGTAGTTCGCCCCACCACCAAGCGAAAAACGCCGGCAACGCCGTCTGCGCGTAGCGCGCGCGCAATTGCAGCAGCATTGGTTGAATGACGTCCGCAACACTCATGCAGGCAACACCGGATTCAGGGATTTGGAAAATTCAAGGCTGGCGGGCTTCGCCGAGCAGAGAAAACGTCTGCGAAGCCGCAGGTTGTTCATCGACCGTCTCCGTCCTGCCAGCGCAAAACGCTGTATGCCAGCCCGGAAACGCCAGCGCCACCCAAGCGAACTGTGGAGTAGAGCTCAGTCCACGCACCGTTCGAAAGCGTCGCCTTTGCGTGAATACTATACGTGCCTGTACCGCCCTCGACCATCAAAGGCGTGCCATCCGGCGTCACGGGCGGCACACCGCCCGCCTGTGGCGTCCAGGCATGACGCTGTTCAATCAATGCCTGCGCAAGGCCGGGATCCATGTTGGGCAATGCCTGCAGCACCTCTTGTGGTGCGAATGCCATGTTGGGCAAAGCCTGACCGGAATAGATAGTCAGGGCAGGCTCAATACGCTGGAACAGCGCGAAGTCCATGCCCATGACTTGCTGTACTTCAGACACCGTGTCAAAGGGCGCGTCCTTGCTTCCATAGGGGTAGCCTTCCGCATCGTAGTCACGATCCTCAGCACCATTCGGCTGCTTGAGATCATCGGCGTCACGCCAATCCACGATCGCTTCGGCGATCGCCGTTGCCAGCTGCAAGTCAACCCCCACTGATTGAAACAGCGACATCAATGTCAACGGTTCCGCCGCGTTCAAATCAATCAGACCTGACTCGTCAGTAATCGCAAGTTCAATGGTGGCATCATCAAATTGCACGGTGTAGGCACGTCCATCGGGCAGCCAACGCTGCGTTGGGTCCGGTAGAGACAATGCGTACACTGCTTGGTTCACTCCGGCCTCGGCGGCATATCGGGCCTTGGCAGTGTCAAACAGATGTCGCGATTGCAAAGACTCCGTGCGCGTGATCAAGGCGAAGCTACCGAGCATCAAAGTCAGCAATGCGATCACCCACAGCACAAAGATCAGCGCGACGCCACGCACTTGCGCTCGCCCGCGAGACGCTGGTGTCCTCACTGCAACGGCCTCCGTGCACGCCGGTCACGACGCTCTTCGTTGTCGCGCAGACTGCCGAACGGCAAGGCACTGTTCGCCACACCAAGTGCACCGGACATCACCGGAATCTCCAGACGCGGCCAGAACTGACGCCGCTCGGGGGGAAACTCCGCGACCAGTCGAACCATCATCGGTGGCGCATGCGGCGCATCCCATTGCGATGCCCATTCCCCGAGTTCACCGGTATCGGTCATGCCGCGATACTCAAAACTCGCTTCCGCCATTCCATCCAGAATGAGCACTGGTGGACGCTCCGCACTGGCGGCACTGGCTTCGTCATAGCCGTTCAACAAGGTATGAGTGAATTCCAATTGCAGCCCCTTGGCACCACGGGCGATGTGCAACTCTTGTACATGAGGCCCACCCTTGGCGAGATGGCCCGGCATCGGAGCAACGAAGCGCATGCTGGCCTCGTCACCTTCGAAGACGTACATCATGCCGGTGTCTTCTTCGCGCTGAAATGGCAAAGCCATGGCATGACTGATCTGGCGACGCACAAACTCCTGCGCGATGCGCACGCTGTCGGTCTGAGTGACGACCCGCTCACCACTGCGCATCGCGCGCACTGCCGTGCTCAGTGTGCCCATGGCGACCAGCACCATGATTGCCAACAACGATACGGCCAAGAGGATTTCCAACAGCGTGAAGCCGTGCATCTTGCGCATGTCAGCCTCCCCCATTCGGATCTGGCGTCAGTGCGCGCAAGGTGCTGAAAACCGCGGACCGTTCGTGTGTCGGATCGCCCCAGCGCACGGTCAACTGCAGTCGATACAACTGAATTGGCGACGCACCTGTCTCAACCGGGGACTTCGGACTCATGGGCATCTCGATAGGCGCAACTTCCAACTCCCAGCGACTGCCGTCTTCGAATTCACCAGACTCAGAACCTTCCTTCAAACGCTGACCGACGCCAGCAATATCCAGCACAGACTGCGCGTTCAAGGCTGCCTGCGTCTGTTCTGCAGCTTGTCGCGTCTGGCGCAGGGCACTGGTCGCGATCTGCATTGCCAAGCCCAATCCCACAGCAAGAATGGCGAAAGCGATCACGATCTCAATCAGGGTAAATCCACGCTGATTTCGCCGATGAGGACTATTCCGGCTCACGTAAGCGCACCTCGCCAGTCAGCCAGTTCACATCGATCCGCCACACCGTCTCCCCACGGCTCAACTGAATATTGCCACCTGTGGAGGAGCCATCAGGATAGAAGCGGATCCCTGCCTCGCCTTCAGAAACTTGCTCCTGGCGCGCGGTTTCGATTGTGATATCAATACCATCCGGCAAGGTCACGGGCTTCTTGCCGGGTGCCGTGTATTGCCGCTCATCGACGTTGAGCATCAGCACCTTGGCTTCGTGTTTGACGATCGCTTGACCGCGCGTGTAGCGCAAATTGGCGATCAAATCGCGACTCGCACCGCGCACCTTGGCACTGGTGAAACCACCACTGATCGAGACGGCGACAACAGTCATGGCGAGGCCGATCACGGCTACCACGACCAGAATTTCGATCAGGGTGAAGCCACGTTGGCGCATGAGATGAGGCGCGTTCACGCGGCGGTCGGCACGAATCAATCGGCGCTGGAGATGTCGCGATTCCAACTTTCGCCGCCGGCCTTTCCATCCTTGCCATAGCTGGCAATCGTATAGCCCGCTTCACCTTCCTGACTGTAGTTCAAGGGCTTTCCCCATTGATCCTTGAGGTCTGCTTCCTTGGCATAAGGCCCGAGCCAACTGTTGGCACCGGAAGGCTGCCGAATCAAGTCCTCAAGACTGCTTGGCACCCCGCCATTGTCCAACTGGTACTGCTCGATCTTGCCCGTCAGGGTTTGAACCTGGGTGCGGGTCAGGTTCCACTTGGCCTTATCTTGGCCGCCAAAAACCTGATTGGCCACCATGCCCGCAATGACGGCGATCAACGCCACGACAATGAGGATTTCAATCAAGCTGAAACCGTTTTGGAGCGCAGCGCGCAAGGAGTGAGCGCGGGAATGGACTGGATTGCGTTGCATCGGATTACCCCACAGCATTGGTCAATTCAAAAATCGGGATCAGGATGGCCATCATGATGACCGCGACCGCGGCGGCCATCAAAACGGTAATGACCGGAACCAGTGCAGCGAGCAGCCGATCCACGGTGTTCTTTACTTCCAAGTCAAAGGTGTCGGCGACCTTGGTGAGCATGGTATCCAGCTCGCCGGATTCCTCGCCGACCGCAATCATCTGCAAAGCCAGCCGCGGGAATCGCTTGCTGCGCGCCAGCGCAATCGACAGTCCACCGCCACGCTTCACTTCTTCTGACGCCTCAGAGACCGACTCCGCCAGCGCAGAGTTCCCCAGCACGTTACGCGCAATCGACAGTGCGGCAAGCAGGGGAACGCCGTTGTGCACCAGCGTACCGAGGGTTCGTGCGAGACGGGCGGTATCCAGTTTGCCGAACAAGGTCCCCAGCAAACCTCGCTGCAGCAGCCACGCATCAAATCGCAGGCGTCGATCCGGCTCCGAAAACATCCGCTGGAGCAAATAGGCAATGACGCCAATCACCAGCAACAGCATCCACCAATACTCGCGCAAACCAGTACCCATGGCGAGAATGACCTCGGTAAGCATCGGCAACTCCGCCCCCATATCCTCAAACAACGGAAGGAACTGCGGCACGACGTAGCCCATCAGCAATCCGAGAGCGCCCACCACCATCAAGATCAGGATCGACGGATAAATCATCGCGTTGATCACGCTTTCCCTGAGCGCCTTGCTGCGTTCGAGATAATCCGCCAATCGCCGCAAGGTGTCGTCCAGGCTGCCACCCACTTCGCCCGCCCGGACCATATTGATGTAAAGCCTGGAGAACACGCCGTGTTGCTGTTCGAGTGCCTGCGACAGGGGCGCGCCACCGCGCACGGATTCGCGGATTTGCTCGATGATCTTGCGTGCCTGCGCTGACTCGGGCAGATCGAGCAGAATCTGCAAGGCGCGATCCAAGGCCTGCCCGGCACCCAGCAAGGTTGCCAATTGCTGAGTGAACTGCATAACTTGGGTCTGCCCCATGGCCGAACGCTTGAACAACGCGGACAAGCCTTTGCCTTCGGCTTGATCGGCCGGTACCGCCTTGATCGGAATATTGCCGGCATCCTGCAACTTGGCCACCACCTCTTCGGCGTTGGCCGCCTCCATCACACCTTCGATGGTCTCACCGGACGAGCTGAGTGCCTTGAACCGGAACTGCGCCATGCGCGACTCAACCTTCCTGCGTCACACGCAGGACCTCTTCAATGGTGGTGACACCTTGCAACGCCTTGACCAAACCATCCTCGTACATGGTGCGCATGCCTTCGTCACGCGCGGTCTGCTCGATGACACCCATATCCGCGTGCTGCATGATCAAACGACGCAAATTGTCGCTCATCACCAGAAATTCCATGATCGTGGTGCGTCCCAGATAGCCGGTCGGCGTATTGGCCGAGGGCATTGGCCGGTACAACATGATGGGATTGGCGTCGGTGAAACGTTGCAGGCCGAACTGTTCGACGACTTCAGGCGAGGCCGCATAGGGCTCGCTGGAGGTCGGGTCCAGTCTTCGCACCAAGCGCTGCGCCAGGATGCCATTGACGGTGGACGTCAGCATGTAGTCCTCCACGCCCATGTCCAGCAAGCGGGTGACGCCACCTGCGGCATTGTTGGTGTGCAAGGTCGAAAGCACCAAGTGTCCAGTCAGCGCCGATTGAATCGCGATCTTGGCGGTTTCGAGGTCGCGCATTTCACCGATCATGATAACGTCCGGGTCCTGACGCACGATCGATCGCAAGGCATGCGAGAAGTCCAGTCCGATCTGCGGCTTGGCCTGAATCTGATTGATGCCTTCAATCTGATACTCGACCGGGTCTTCGACCGTGATGATCTTCACGTCCGGCGTGTTGATCTGCGATAGCGCGGTGTAAAGCGTCGTGGTCTTGCCGGAGCCTGTCGGCCCGGTGACCAACAGGATACCGTGCGGCAGGTCCAGCACCTTCATGAACTTTCCGAGAAATTCGTCGGTGAAGCCAAGTTTGTGAAAGTCGAACACCACCGACTCGCGGTCAAGAATACGCATGACGACGGACTCACCATGCGCCGTGGGCACGGTGGACACGCGCAGATCGAGCTCCTTGCCCTGCACACGCAGCATGATGCGGCCATCCTGAGGCAACCGGCGTTCAGCGATGTTGAGCTTGGCCATGATCTTGATGCGCGAGATCACCGCAGCGGTTGAACTGGCGGGCGGCGATTCGACTTCATGCAACACCCCATCAATGCGATAGCGCACCTTGAGGCGATTCTCGAATGGCTCGATATGGATGTCCGACGCGCGACCTTCAACGGCGCGTTGGATCAACAGATTGACCAAACGGATAACTGGCGCTTCCGAGGCCAGATCACGCAAATGCTCGACATCATCTTCGCTGCGGTTATCGCCTTCGGTGAGATTTTCGACGATGGCGCCCATCGCCGATCGACCTGCACCGTAGTAGCGCTCGATCAGATCATCCACCTCAGAGCGCAAACCAACGTGCAGTCGCACCTCGCGACCCGTCGCCATGCGTACCGCGTCAAACGGATAGGCATCAACCGGATCTGCTGCCAGCAGATCCACATGCGCCTCTGTCTCACCAATCGGGCAGATGTGATATTGCTTCAAAAAACGCAGCGACAGTTGGGTGTTCGGCGGCGGCGCATCTGGACACTCTTTGGCGGCCATCAAGGGCAGATCTAGCACTTCGGCGCTGGCTTCGGCGACATCGCGTTCAGAGACCAGTCCAATCCGCGTCATCAATCCGATCAAGCTGCCGCCAGATTCTTCCAAGATGCGACGCGCGCGCGCCAGATCGTTTTCCTTCAAACGACCACGCGTCAACATTTGCTGACTGATGCGCTCTTCCAGATCGAGCTGGGGATTCAGTTGCTCTGCCAAGACCGCATTCACTGCCAATCACCTCAATCCTGTGGGGACGTGCTCAAGCGCTACCTATACCAAAGCGATCAGACCGGATCGTCGGCTTCGGGTTCCCGGGTGAACTCCACCAATTGATTCACGAAACCCTGATTCAACATGATCCAGAGCGCCACGGGCGTTACCGTGGGCAGAATCAGATAGCCAAACTGGTAACCCAATCCAACC
Organism: Lysobacterales bacterium; assembly: GCA_016718605.1. GTDB lineage: Bacteria > Pseudomonadota > Gammaproteobacteria > Xanthomonadales > Xanthomonadaceae > Aquimonas. Next base: position 707,181 of record JADKCY010000003.1, read on the forward strand.
ACACTGGATTTGAATCCATGCGACTCCAGTGCAGCGGTTCCCAGCGCGCCCGCCTTGAACTGCAGCAAGTAGAACACATCGAACACGGCGCCCCAGGTAATCACCAACCACAGCACTGGCAGACCGACCGAAAACTGCAACAACCGTTGCCGCATGCTGACCGGCGCCGCCATCACCAAGCCTGCGAACAAGGGTAGACACCAGGCATAGATCATCGGCGTCGATGACAGGATCAATTGTCCAATTCGACCGCCGGCATCTGCTTCGGTGAGCAATCGGGTGACGACGTTGAACGCCGCACCATCCTGCTCGACCATCTCGATGACGTCCGACATCAGCATTTGCAGAACCAGATTGGTCAGCTTGGCCACCGGCAATAGCAAGGGCGCAATCAACACTGCCCACAGGAAGAAGCACAGCGGCAACCAGAGTGCCGCCGCCAGCAAAAACTGCCGCAAAGGTGACAATTGCATCCTCACTTCTCTCCTCAGCCCACGAACGCGCGGGCATTGCGGAACAGGCGCATCCATGGCGAGTACTCTTGCCATTCCGCAGGATGCCAAGACATCTGCGCCGTGCGAAACACGCGTTCTGGATGCGGCATCATCAGTGTGGCACGACCATCCTCACTACACAGACCGGAAATTCCTTGCGGCGAGCCGTTCGGATTGGCGGGATAGCTGATCGCTGGACTGCCATCCCCTGCCACATAACGCAACGCAACATGCGCTCCTGCCAGATTCGACGCGGCGTCGAACTTCGCCTGACCTTCGCCATGCGAGACCACCACGGGAAGGCGTGACCCCTGCATGCCACGCAGGAAAATCGAGGGTGAATCCAGCACTTCGAGCATCGAGAACCGCGCCTCGAATTGCTCAGAGACGTTACGCACGAACTGCGGCCATGCCGCCGCCCCGGGAATCAAGGGTTTCAGTTGCGAGAGCATCTGGCAGCCGTTGCAGACGCCCAACGAAAACGTCTCCGACCGATGGAAGAAGGCCTCGAAGACCTCGCGCAGACGCGAATGCTCCAGAATCGACGTCGCCCAGCCGCGACCAGCGCCAAGCACATCGCCATAGGAGAAGCCGCCGCAAGCTGCAAGACCAACGAATCGGGAAAGATCACCCGCACGCTCCAACAGGTCACTCATGTGCACATCAACCGCCTCGAAACCGGCGTGATGAAAAGCCGCCGCCATCTCAATCTGCCCATTCACGCCTTGCTCGCGCAAAATCGCGACCCGTGGTCGGACTCCCCGCAAGACAAATGGCGCAGCGATATCGTCCGTCGGGTCGAAACTCACTACAGGCTGCAGCGATGGTGCGTCGAAACGCCTGACCGCATCGCGCTCCGCATCGGCGCAGCCGGGTTCGTCACGCATGCGCTGCATGGCATGCGACACCGACCACCAGGCATCGAACAACGCCTCCCAATGCCACTCGGCCAGCATGCGATCACCCTGCAAAACGCGAATGCGTGGGCGCGTATGAACGCGCCCGATCCGCTGCGTGCAATGAATCAACTCATGCTGCTCGACCAGATCTGCGAATGCGGCACGATCCGCACAACGCACTTGCACAACTGCACCCAACTCCTCGCCAAACAAGGCCGGAAAGACCTGCTCTGACCATGCATCCATCTGCAGATCAACACCCACATGGCCCGCGAAGGCCATCTCGCAGACCGCCGCAAATGCGCCGCCGTCCGAGCGATCGTGATATGCCAGCAACAGGCCTTCCGCGCGTGCTGCCTGCACCAGATCAAACAGATTGCGCAACCGCGCCGGTTCGTCGAGATCGGGCACCGCGCCGCCGAAGGCCTGATAGCACTGGGCCAGAATCGAGCCGCCCAGACGCTGCTTACCGGCGCCCAGCCCCAGCAACCAGAGCTCGGTATCTGGCTCATTGACCAACTGCGGCGTCAGCGCATTGCGAACATCGGCGACGCGCGCAAAGGCGGTCACGATCAGAGAGACAGGCGAGACGCTGCGCAGCGTCTCGCCTTCGTGCTGCCAGCCTGCCTGCATGGACAGCGAATCCTTGCCTACCGGAATGCCAATCGAGAGCTCCGGACAAAGCTGCATGCCCACCGCCTCAACCGCCTGATACAGCAGGGCGTCTTCGCCGGGATGCGAACTCGCGGCCATCCAGTTGGCCGACAATTTGATTTCCGAAAGACCCGCGACCGGCGCAGCCGCAAGATTGGTCAGCGCCTCGCCGACAGCCATTCGCGCAGCGGCGGCTGAATCGATCAAGGCCAATGGCGTGCGCTCGCCTACCGCCATTGCCTCCCCAGCATGACCACTGAAATCCGCCAAGCTGAGCGCGCAGTCGGCGACCGGCACCTGCCAAGGGCCAACCATCTGATCGCGCGCACACAGGCCACCGACGGAGCGGTCACCAATCGTGATCAGAAAGTTCTTGCTGGCCACACTGGGATGCGTCAGCACTCGCATGCCCGCTTCGGCAAGATCCAAACACTCAATTTCCAGTCTCGGCCAATCCTCGACCGGCGGAACCTGCGTATCGCGCAGCATGCGCGGTGTTTTGCCGAACAGCACCGACATCGGCAGATCGATGACAACCCGGTCGGAATCGGCGACCCCGTCGCGTGAGTCAAGCACGCGTAAATGTTGCGCCTGGGTGACCTGCCCCACCACCGCAAAGGGACAGCGCTCGCGAACACACAATGCCTCGAAACACGCCAGCGATTCAGCGGCGATACCGAGCACGTAACGCTCCTGTGCTTCGTTGCACCACAACTGCATGGGGGAAAGACCTGTCTCATCGCTGGGCACGCGCGCCAGATCGATCTCACCGCCAAGATCGGAATCGTGCAGCAGTTCGGGAATGGCATTCGACAACCCGCCCGCACCGACGTCATGCATGGTCAACGCGGGGTTGTCTTCGCCCAATCGCCAACAACGGTCAATCACTTCTTGACAGCGACGCTGCATCTCCGGGTTTTCGCGCTGTACCGAGGCAAAATCCAGTGCCTCGCTGCTCTGCCCAGAAGTGACCGAAGAGGCCGCACCGCCACCAAGACCAATCAACATGCCAGGGCCACCCAACACAACTACGGCATCGCCTGGCCGCAGACGGCGCTTCTCCACCTGTGCCGGTTCAATGCTGCCAATTCCACCCGCCAACATGATTGGTTTGTCATACGCGCGCCACAGCGCCGCCTCACGCGAGCGCAGCTCGAAACTGCGGAAATATCCGCACAAGGCGGGACGTCCGAATTCGTTATTGAAGGCTGCCGCGCCGATCGGACCATCGCGCATGATCTCGAAGGCACTGGCCATGCGGGGATTGAGCGGGCGGGTCTGTTCCCACGGCATCGACAGGCCAGGAATACGCAAATGCGACACGCTGAATCCACTCAGCCCAACCTTGGGTTTTCCGCCACGGCCAGTCGCCCCTTCGTCGCGAATTTCGCCGCCACTGCCAGTCGCAGCGCCCGGAAATGGCGATATAGCGGTCGGGTGATTATGGGTTTCCACCTTAATCGCAAATGCCGCAGGGCGCGGTCCATCGACAGCGTAAGAACCCGTGCTGTCTGGCGCGAAACGTCGAGCAGTGAAGGCCTCGACAACGGCAGCATTGTCTTTGTACGCCGATAACGTCAGCTGCGGCGCAACACGTTGCGTGTTGCGGATCATGCCAAACAGCGAGTAAGGCTGGTCCTGACCATCAATGCGGTAACTGGCGTTGAAAATCTTGTGCCGGCAGTGCTCGGAGTTTGCCTGCGCAAACATCATCAATTCGGTATCGGTGGGATCGCGCGCGAGCTGGGTGAACTGCTCCTGCAAGTAGTGGATCTCGTCGCCAGACAACGCCAGACCGAGACTCCGGTTTGCTGCCGTCAGTTGATCGCGCGAAACACGTCGTAACGGCGTCGATTCACCCTGGGTGAACAGGCTGTCCAATGCGGCGGCGTTCAAGCAGATGGACTGGGTCATAGGGTCATGCAGCACCGACCATGCACCGGTTGCTGCGCCCTCAACCGAGGCGTTCAACTGCAGCACCAGACCGCGTTCGACGCGCCGCACTGGCAGCTCCACGCCACGCAAAATTTCGGTGGCCTTGCTCGACCAAGGCGAGCGTGTGCCCAGGCGAGGCACGACCCAAGGTGACAACGCAGTGGGCAGGTCTGCACTGACCTCGGCGCGCAGAATCCTCTGCAAGACCGCCAATGGCGGCTCCACCGCCGACGCCAGATCGACGAAATACACCCAATGGGTGGCTAGAACCTGCAGCGGTGATGAAAGCGCGTTAAGGCGCTCGGTCAATGCCCGCACACGGAAGGAGGACAGGGCGGCTTCGCCCTTAAACACGATCATGCTGACCTTGTCACGCACTTGCGCGTAGCAATCTTGGGCCGCGAATGATACGGGATCGCCATGACTGGACGCAGCGCCATCTGCGCCCAGTCTTTACAATCAATCACTTGGCTGACAACTGATCCAGGCGCTGACGCAACTGCGCAGCCGGCACGTAGCCACCCAGCTGATCACCGTCAGGGGTAAAGATAGCTGGCGTACCGTTCACACCAGCGCGCTGTCCGAGTGCATATTGCTCGGCAATCGGATTCGTGCACTGCTGGCTGGGCACATCAACACCAGCCTTGGCATCGGTCATCGCTTTGCGCTGATCTGCTGCGCACCACACCGCCTCGGCCTTGGCAAACGAAGGCGAACCGACGCCCGCACGCGGGAAGAATAGGTACTTCACTTCGATACCGGCATCGTTATAGGCCTGAATCTCGCCATGCAGTTTGCGGCAGTAGCCGCAATCGATATCGGTGAACACGGTGATGCTGTACTTGGGATTTTCGGGCGCAAAAACGATGAAACCGTCCTTGATCTCCCCCAACACTTGCTTGCGAGCGCCAGCACGACTGGCTTCGGTCAAGTCGATCTTGTTGGCGATGTCATAAATCGACCCCTGCAGCAAATACTTGCCATCCGCGCTGACATACACCACGCGACCATCGATCGACACTTCGTACATGTTCGGCAGGACGGTTTCAGTGATCGAGTCAATTTTCGCGCCTGGCACCAGTGATTCGATGGCACCGCGGACCACATCGTCACTGGCTGGAGCAACCGCCGAAAACAGGGAAAAAGAGCCCAGCAGGGCGAGGCCAAACAGACGCTTCATAGAGGGTTCCTTTCGGTGACAGAGTGAGCCAACGGAACTGCGACCACGGCGATGGAAGCAAGTTCCGATGCCTTTCGGGCGCGCAGTCTAGCAGCGTGCAATGTCGGCCTGGCCGTTTGTCCTTCAACCGCGCGGGTGATGCTTGGCGTGCAGTCGCTTGAGCCCTTCCTTGGCAACATGGGTATAAATCTGGGTGGTCGACAGACTGCTGTGGCCCAGCAGCATTTGCAGCGCACGCAGATCTGCACCGTGGTTGAGCAGGTGCGTGGCAAATGCATGCCGCAAGGTGTGAGGACTGATCCGATCCGTGTCAATGCCAGCCCGCCGGGCGTATTGCTTGATGGCATACCAAAACATCTGCCGGCTCATCTCCTCACCCTTGCGTGTGAGGAACAGATGCACCGGTTGCGACTTGCCAGCCAGCAGCGGGCGAGCCTCCTGCAGGTAGCGGGCCAGCCAATGTGCCGCCTCTTCGCCTATTGGAACCAGACGTTCCTTACTGCCCTTGCCAGTGATCCGCAAGACGCCTTGTCGCAGGTTGACATCCAATGTGGGGAGCCCGACCAACTCACTGACCCTCAAGCCCGCGGCATACATCAGCTCGAGCATGGCTCGGTCGCGCAGTCCTTGCGGCTCAGCAACCGGCGGACTATCCAGCAGAAGGGTCACCTCGGATTCACTGACCGCTTTGGGCAAAGGGCGACCCAATTTGGGCATCTCGATCAACGCGGTCGGATCCTCGCGAAGGGTGCCCGCACGAATCTGCGCTGCATAAAAGCGCCGCAACGTAGAGATTAACCGCGCCGTGCTGCGCACCTGATAGCCCTGAGCCGCGCGCCATTGAAGGTACGCAAATACGTCGGCACGTTGCACGGTGCTCAGGGCATCAGCCTGTTGACTCGCACGCCAGCGGGCGAAACCCTCAAGATCGCGCCGATAACTATCCTGGGTTTGCTTGGACAAGCCATCCTCTGCCCATACTTGCTCGATGAAGCGATCGATGGCGTAACGATCTTCCTCGCTGGCTGCAGGCAGATGCAGCGATTGCTGGCGCCGTGCCGACGTTTGAGCCCGAGCCAGCGCGCGCGATCCGGCTGGTGCAGACGTGGATCGCGTTAGCCGGTCATCCATTGCATCACTCATGTGAAGATCATACCCCCGCCCGTACCAACGCCGCTATGCTTGCCATATGACCTCCCGCCCTCCACGCACCTCTGCAAGCCCTGCGGCTCTATGGCAGCGCCTTGCGGCCATGCTTTACGACGTGTTGCCGCTGCTTGCCCTGTGGATGAGCGTATCGGCACTCTTCTACTGGGCGCGTCGGGCGCAGCCCGTCGATCCTGGGAGCGTTTCGGCTTGGCTCGAGTTTGCCGCACTCTGGTTGGTGACGGGTGCCTATGCCGTGCTGTCATGGCGTTTCGGCGGTCAAACCATCGGCATGCGTGCTTGGCGGCTGCGCGTGGTCGACCTCAACGGTCAACGCGCGGCATTGCCTGCGCTGTGGCTGCGCTTTCTCACTGCGCATTTTTCGTGGGCGCTATTTGGAATTGGCTGGCTGTGGCCACTCTGGGAACCGCAAGCCCGAACTTGGCACGATCTCGCCAGTCGCACGCAACTGGTCAAGCTGCCGAAACCACCCGTCTGACGGAACTTTGTACACGCTGCAGGGCAGCTTCGATGCGTTCAAACACCTCGCCCATCACCTCGGCACTCGGCAGTAAGGTCACTCGAAAATGGTTGCGATAGGGCACGTTGAAGCTGCTGCCGGGCACGATCAGGACACCATCGACTTCGAGCAACTGCAAGGCGAACTGATAGTCATCAAAGCCCGGTAGATCGTGGGTATCGATGCCAGGAAATGCGAACATCGAGCCCTTCGGTGCAACCACTGACAAGCGTTGACTGCGCGCGCAGGCGTCCACAATCGCTTGTCGAGATTCATACAATCGTCCGCCCTTGCAGGTTAGCCCGGAAACCGTGTCCGGCCCGGTGAGTGCTGCCGGAATTGCCCATTGCGCCGGGACATTGGCGCACAAACGCAACGCCCCCAGCAGATCGAGCGCATGGTGATACTCGGTCGTCCGGCTGCGGTCGCCCGACAACACCACCCATCCTGCGCGGTAGCCACAGGCACGATGCACTTTCGACAGTCCGCCAAAGGAAAGACAGGGCAAATCACCTGCCAGCGACGCCAATGGCACGAACTCCGCGTCGTCGTAGAGCAGTCCGTCGTAGATTTCGTCAACCATCAGCACCAGTCGGTGCCGCTCGGCGATGTCGACGATCTGCTGCAGAAGTTCGCGCGGATAAACCGCACCCGAGGGGTTGTTCGGGTTGATCAGCACCAAGGCACGGGTCCGCATGGTGACCATCGCCTCGATTTGTTCCGGGTCCGGCAGAAAACCATTTTCCGGCGCGCAGGTGTAATGCCGCGGATTGCCGCCATTGAGAAGGGTCGCTGCTGTCCACAGTGGATAGTCCGGACTGGGTAACAGGACCTCTTCGCCGGGATTCAGCAAGGCGCGCAGCGCGATATCGATCAACTCGCTGACGCCATTTCCGAGGAACACATGCCCCGCCGTTACGCCGGTTGCGCCGCGCCGTTGGTGCAACGCAGCCACCGCCTCACGCGCCTCTGGCAGACCTTGCTGATGACAGTAGGGATCGCTGTCGGCGATATGGTCCGCAATGGCCTGCTGGATATGCGGTGGTGCATGAAACCCGAAAGCCCCGGGGTTGCCGATATTCAGCTTGTGCAACTTGCGCCCCGCCGCCTCCAGTTCGCGCGCTCGCCGGGCCAATTCGCCGCGAATTTCGTAGCGAACTTGTTCAAGACGTTGACTGGTGGGAACTGGGCGGTGCGACATGGCGACTATTCAACGACAGGGAGCGGAGCCCAAGACTAGCGGTTTTTCACGGCAGCGCGAAACGCTCCGTCAACGTGATCCAAGGCGTCGCAAGCCCAAGACTGCCAGACCGGTCAGACTCCACTCGGTGGCCAAGGCAAACCACAGGAATGAGCTTCCCTGACCCGCAATCAGCAAGCCAATACTGCGCCCCAAGGCGATGCCTCCGTAACTGGCAAGCACGAGCCACAATCCTTCCCGGCGCTTCCCGTACAGGTCCGCGGCCAGCAACAAAGCACCCAAGCCCAGCTCCAGACCACCGTAGAACGCGCGCACTTCGGTGGCCGCGACATCACCACTGAGAACCACACCTGCCGACCCCAGCAACCCGATCGGATCGATCAAGCTGGCCAGACCAAACCCAACAAAGCACAACCCGCCAAGCCACAGCGTCCAACGCACCAGGCGCATGGCGCACTCCTGCATTTCAAGGATTGCCACCATGCACTGCAGGGAATCAAGGCACCGTGATCCCGCTGCACCTACAATGGCGCGATGCAGCCAACCCCTGATCAACAAGCACGATTGACCGGCATTGGCTGGCGAGCTGACCTGCCTGCCGCGGCCGCCTTGGCTGCACTGCCCGCAGCGCGCTTGGCGCGCGTTATCGAACAGCACCGTTCAGGCTATCGCGTCGACGATGGCAGCAGCGAGTTTGCGGTGCAGTCACCAGCGGCGTGGATTCGTGCCGGATTTCCTCCGCAGGATCGTGCAGCGGTCGGCGACTGGGTGGCGTTGGCCCTGGAAGAAGATCTGATTCTGCAATGTCTGCCGCGCTTTTCCGCGCTCAAACGCGCCGCCGCCGGCGAGCACTACAAGCAACAGCTGATCGCCGCAAATGTCGACGTCGTGCTCATCGTCAGCGGGCTGGACCGCGACTTCAATCCGCGTCGTCTGGAGCGCTATCTGGTCTTGACTCGCGGCTCCGGCGCGCAACCGGTCTTTGTCCTGACCAAAGCCGATCAGTCCGGCGTTGCGCTGGCCCAAGCTGCCATCGAACTGTTGCAACACCTGGCCGACACCGGCGCGGCCGTGCTGACCGTCAACGCCAAAGACCCGCAGACACGTGAGTCATTACGTCCCTGGCTGCATGCCGGGAGGACCGCCGTCCTGGTGGGTTCGTCAGGCGCAGGCAAATCGACGCTAACGAACACTCTGCTTGGTGAAATGAGGCAGCGCACCGCCAACGTTCGCGAGACGGATAGCCGAGGCCGCCACACCACGACCTTCCGCAGCCTGTTGCGGCTGGATTCCGGCGCCTGCCTGATCGACACGCCGGGGATGCGCGAACTGAAGCTCACCGGCGAGGAAACCCTCGACCGCAGCGGCTTCGATCTGATCGAGAGTCTCGCCACACAATGCCGTTTTCGCGACTGCCAACATGAGCGCGAACCCGGATGCGCGGTTCAGACCGGTCTGGACAGCGGCGAAATCGACGTTGGCGCATGGTCCAACTACCGCAAACTACAGACCGAACTCGCACATGCCGCCGAGGTACTGCAGGCGCGTCAGCGTGAAGATCGCGGCCTGCCGCGTGGCAGCACACAGAAGCCTGCACGTCGGCGACGCGACGAGAAATTCCGGCCCTGAGATCTCCCCACCATTCATCGTTTGAAACGGATCTCCAACACGATGCGGACGCGATTTCCGCTCATCTGCATGCGACTGCTTTGCGTCACGCTTTCGATTTCCGGCTGATCCCGCAGCCAGTCCGTCATGTCGGGCAGAGAGGCCATTCCATCGATGAAAATGGACAGCGCAATATGATCTGGCCATTCCTCCAGACTGATCAGTTGCATCTGGTCGGACAGCGCCGCCAGAAGCCGTTCGCGCAACGCAGTCACGCGCACATCGCGGTCGTCGTAGTGCGTCACACCGACATCTTCCACCGCGAACGGCACCTCCGGTGGATACCACGCCGCCGGTTTCGCTACGGGCGACAGGCGTAGCCAGCGGGATTGGATATCCAGGTAGTAAGGAATCCCTTTGCATCCATCACCGCACCAAATCCCCAGCTCGCTGCGTGTCTCTGTATCCAGTTGAATCAAAAGGCCATCCGCCACATCTGCGGTCATTCGCACTGCCTTGTCGCCTTGCCAATCGACGTACCAGCCGTCCTCGCACGACCATTTATGTCCATGCAAACGCAGCTCGGGCGTCGGCCCCAAGTTGGCAAGCGCACGCATCGCTTGCTCGCGATCCGACTGATAGCGCGAACTGAGCGGCTCCAACATCAGCCGCGCCTCGCGAATCCACTGCTGAAAGCGCTTTGGTTCAGCTTTGCGAAGCGCCGTGATCTCCGCTTCATAGATCACCGGGTCGCGATACCACGTCATGCGCCACTGCTGCTCATCAGGGTCATCGTCGATACTTAGGCTCACCGAGGTCGCCGTCTGTGGTCCGAACCAAGCCTCACTCAAGCTACCTTGGCTACCCGCGTCCAATTGCAGGCGGTAACTGCCACTGATCACCGGACAGCCGCTGTCGTACAGCGGTGCTGGAAAGTGCGCGGGTGGCTCGCCCTCACGGGTGATACAACCACTGAGCCACAGTACCGACGAGGCCAGAAGCGTCCGAAACATCGCCCGCGAGGCGCGCGCACCGACACTCATCTCAAGGCTCAAGATTGATCCATGTGGCCTTGATCTCGGTGTATTTCTCGAAGGCGTGCAAGGACTTGTCGCGGCCATTGCCGGACTGCTTGAAGCCACCGAAGGGCGCGGTCATGTCGCCGCCATCCCAGTAGTTGACCCACACGCTGCCCGCTCGCAGTTTGCGCGCCACGCGATGCGCGCGACTGATGTCATTGGTGAACACTGCCGCCGCCAACCCGTAGTCGCTGTCATTGGCGATCCTTACCGCTTCAGCCTCTTCGGTGAAGCTCAGCACCGACAACACTGGCCCGAATATTTCCTCGCGCGCCACGGTATGACCGACCTGCACGCCATCAATGATGGTAGGTGCGACATAGCAACCACCGGCCACCGGATGCACGCGCTCACCTCCGCAGACCACGCGTCCGCCTTCGCGTTGTGCAATGTCGATGTAGTTCAGCACGCGCTGAGTCTGGCCTTCGTCGACCATCGCCCCCATCGGCGCGTTGGGCTCGAAAGGATGTACGGGATGCAGGGTGGCGGTGACCTTGGCGACCTCGGCCAGAAACTCATCCTTGATATCGCGATGCACCAACAGGCGTGATGCCGCCGTACAGACCTCGCCCTGATTGAAAAAAATGCCGATCGCCGCCGCTTCCGCCGCGCGCTGCAAGTTGGGTGCGTCCGGAAAAACGATGTTCGGACTCTTACCACCGCATTCCATGAAGGCACGCTTCATGTTGGATCGACCGGCGCATTGCAGCAGGTGTTTTCCCACCGCCGTCGAGCCGGTGAACACCAAACCATCGACGTCCATGTGCAAGGCCAACGGCTCACCGGCACCCTTGCCGAAGCCCGGCAGCACATTGAAAACGCCCGCCGGGATACCCGCCTCGACCGCCAGCTCGGCCAATCGAATCGCGGACAGCGGCGACTTTTCCGACGGCTTTAGGATCACCGAGTTACCCATCGCCAGCGCGGGCGCGATTTTCCACGTGGCCATCAGCAACGGGAAGTTCCAGGGCACGATGGCCGCCACCACACCCAGGGGTTCGCGCGTCACCAGCCCAAGTTCTCCCGGGCCGGTGGGCGCCACTTCGCCAAACACCTTGTCGATCGCTTCGGCAGTCCAGCTCATGCAGCGGATGGTGCCGCTCAGGTCGATGTTATAGGCGTCGCAGACCGGCTTGCCCATGTCGAGCGATTCCAGCAAGGCCAATTCTTCAGCGTGCTGTTCAATCAGCTGCGCAAACCGTTGCAGTACACGTTTGCGATGCGTCGGCTTGGTTTCCGACCACACGCCCTCCGCAAATCGCTGACGCGCCACCGCCACTGCACGGTTGACATCTTCCTGCTCGCATTCGGCAATGTTGGCCAGCAAGCGTCCATCGATGGGACTGCGGCATTCGAAGGTTTTGCCAGAGGCCGCCTCGACATAGCGCCCATCGATGAAGGCCCGCGTACGCAGGTTCAGGGACTCGGAAAGGGTCTGCCACTCGCTGCAGGATTTGGGGTTTTTCATGAAAGCTCCGATCAGAAACTGGCTGGGGTATTGGCGCTGACGAGAATGGCGTCGGTGTCTCCGACGTTGCGGAAGCGATGCGGGATACGGCTCTCGAAGTAGTAGCCCTCACCGGGCCCAAGCACACGCACCTGCTCACCGACCGTCAGTTCGATCTGACCCTGAATGACGACACCACCCTCTTCGCCTTCGTGTTCCAGCATGCTTGCGCCGGTATCGCTGCCGGGCGGCATGACCTCGCGCAACAGACCAATCTGACGATTGCCACGGTGTTTGCCGATCAGGTAGTAGTGAATGTCGTTGGTGCCGACATCGGGCTGTTCTTCGACCGGATAGAACGGACTGTCCTCACTCTCGGCGATATCCAAGGTAAAGAACTCCGCCAGCGAAATCGGTATGCCGCCCAACACCTTTTTCAGCGAACTGACCGAAGGACTGACCTTATTTTGCTCGATCAGCGAGATGGTGCTGTTGGTCACGCCCGCGCGCTTGGCCAATTCGCGTTGGCTGAGACCTTTGAGCGTGCGGACGGCTTGCAGCCGAAGTCCGATGTCCAATGACTTACCCCGACAAAGTGTTGTTAGATATTAAACACCTGCATGAGGACCGGTCAAACTCACCCATGGCACGCATTTCCCTATAAAAATCAACAATCGAAAGCAAAAATTCAGCCTCGGCGAGAGCTACGCTTCGATCGGGTTGTAAAGTTTATTCAACACTGATAGCGTGAACTACCCCTTCATTTTTACAGCAGTCCCACCATGTCTGACGCCCATTCCGTACATCAGGCCGCAACCAGCGCCCCCGAGCAACAGGACGCCTTTTGGATGCCCTTCACGGCCAACCGGCAGTTCAAGAAGGCACCTCGGCTACTCGCTTCGGCTGCCGACATGCACTATCAGACCGTCGACGGACGCCGCATTCTGGACGGAACCGCGGGACTGTGGTGTTGCAATGCGGGACATTCGCGCCCAAGCATCGTGCAAGCCATCGCCGAACAGGCAGCCACGCTGGACTTTGCGCCCACCTTCCAGATGGGACATCCGCTACCTTTCGTGTTGGCCGAGCGACTGGCTGCGATTGCACCCGACCCGCTGAAACATGTGTTCTTCACTAACTCCGGGTCGGAATCGGTCGATACCGCACTGAAGATCGCTATCGCCTATCACCGGGTGCGCGGTGAAGGTCAGCGCACGCGCCTGATCGGCCGTGAAAAGGGCTATCACGGAGTGGGCTTTGGCGGCATCGCCGTCGGCGGATTGCCGAACAACCGCAAGTTCTTTGGGCCGTTGCTGCCCGGTGTGGATCACATGCGGCACACCCTCGACATCGAACGCAATGCCTTCAGCCGCGGGTTGCCCGAGCACGGCGTGGAATTGGCAGAAGACCTAGAACGCATCGTCGCACTGCATGACGCCAGTACGGTCGCTGCGGTAATCATCGAGCCCATCTCCGGCAGCGCCGGTGTGGTGCTGCCACCCAAGGGCTATCTGCAACGTGTCCGCGAGATCTGCAGCAAGCACGGCATCCTGCTGATCATGGATGAGGTCATCACCGGTTTCGGCCGCGTTGGCGACGCCTTTGCCGCCCAGCGTTTCGGGGTCATTCCCGACATGATCACCACCGCCAAGGGCCTGACCAGCGGCACCGTGCCGATGGGTGCGGTGTTCACCTCGAATGCCATCCACGATGCCTTCATGAACGGGCCGGATGGGGCCATTGAATTGTTCCACGGCTACACCTATTCCGGACATCCGCTAGCCTGTGCTGCCGCCATCGCCACGCTTGACATCTACCGTGACGAAGATCTTTTCAATGCAGCGCAACGCCTTGAGCAGTATTGGGAAGACCGCCTGCACGCACTGAAAGGCTTGCCAAACATCATTGATATCCGCAATTTCGGACTGATTGGCGCCATTGAGCTCGCTCCGCGCCCCGGCGCAGCGGGCGCGCGCGGCTACGAGGCGTTTACGCGCGCCTTCTACGACTACGATCTGCTGGTTCGGGCGACGGGTGATGTTATTGCCATGTCGCCGCCGCTGATTCTGCAGCGCGAACACATCGATCAGATCTTTGATCGTCTGGAAAGCGCCCTGCGCGCCACCGCCTGAGTTCGCCGGAGCACGCCCAGATGAGCGCACAGATTCCGCACATGATCGGCGGCCAGACCGTCGCAGGCTCGCCCGATGGTCGCTTTGCCGATGTCTTCAACCCCGCCACTGGCAAGATCAGCGCGCGCGTCGCGCTGGCCAGCCAAGTCGAGGTTACCCGCGCCATCGCGGTCGCCCAAGCCGCATTCCCGGCCTGGGCCGCAACGACGCCATTGAACCGTTCGCGCATCTTGTTCAAGTTCAAGGCGCTGCTCGAAGCGCATACGGATGAGATTGCAGCCTGCATTACTGCCGAGCACGGCAAGGTTTTGGCGGACGCGCGCGGCGAACTCACACGTGGCTTGGAAGTGGTCGAATTTGCCTGCGGCATCCCGCATCTGCAAAAAGGCGAGCACTCGATGAACGTGGGCCGCGATGTGGACTCGTGGAGCGAGATGGCACCGCTCGGCGTCGTCGCGGGCATCACCCCTTTCAACTTCCCGGCGATGGTGCCGATGTGGATGTTCCCGGTCGCCATTGCCTGTGGCAACACCTTCATTCTCAAGCCGAGCGAACGTGACCCGAGCACGCCGAATCTGCTGGCACGCCTGCTGAAAGAAGCCGGTCTTCCGGACGGTGTATTCAACGTCGTCCACGGCGACAAGGAAGCGGTCGATACGTTGCTCGACGATCCGCGCGTACAGGCCGTGAGCTTTGTCGGGTCAACGCCGATTGCGCAGTACATCTACGAACGCGGTGCGCGCAGTGGCAAGCGCGTACAGGCACTGGGTGGCGCGAAGAACCACCTCATTGCACTGCCCGATGCCGATGTCGAGCAGGTGGCCGAAGCCCTGCTCGGTGCCGGCTATGGCTCGGCGGGTGAGCGCTGTATGGCGATCTCGGTAGCGGTCTGTGTGGGCGATGACGTGGCGGATCGACTGATTGCCGCACTGACACCCAAGGTCGCGGCATTGCGGATCGGCAATGGCGCCATCGGCAATCCGGACATGGGTCCATTGGTGACCTGCGTACACCGTGACAAGGTGCGGAGCTATGTGGATTCGGGTGTCGCCGAAGGCGCACAACTGGTCGTTGACGGCCGTACCGCACAGGTTGAAGGACACCTCGAAGGCTTCTATCTTGGCGGCAGCCTGTTTGATCGCGTCACACCCGAGATGCGCATCTACCGCGAGGAGATTTTCGGCCCGGTTCTTTGTGTGGTGCGTGTCCCCGATCTCGCGGCAGCCACAGCGCTGATCAACAACCACGAATACGGTAATGGCTGCGCGATTTTCACCCGCGACGGTGGTGCGGCGCGCGACTTTGCACACCGCGTGCAATGCGGCATGGTGGGCATCAACGTGCCGATTCCTGTACCAATGGCCTTTCACAGCTTCGGCGGCTGGAAACGCTCACTGTTCGGCCCCTTGCACATGCACGGCCCGGATGGCGTGCGTTTCTACACTCGCATGAAGACGATCACAGCGCGCTGGCCCACCGAGGTTCGTGCCGAGTTCGTCATGCCGACCATGAAGTGATTCTCCTGTGCCGGAAGCCCTGCTTCCGGCGACCGGTGACGTCGTCCCGGCGCTGAAAAGCGGAATGACGATCTCAGAAACTTGAGACGTCACCATGTCCAATCAGATGCAGGAAAGACCACCAAGCGCTGCGACACCAACGACCGTCGACACCGCGCTCACCCGCTCGTCGCCCTACGGCACACTGGCGGAACCGACCTACAGCGGCGTCACCAGTTTTCTGCGTCGGCCCTACCGCAAGGACTTACGAGATGCGGATGTTGCCGTGTTCGGCGCACCGTTCGATCTCGCGACCACGAATCGTCCCGGCGCGCGGCTGGGGCCCCGCGCCATCCGCAGTGCGTCAGCTTCGCTGGCCTGGTGTCCACCGTATCGTTGGGGGTTTGATCCGCTGGAGCGACTACAGGTCGTCGACTTTGGCGATCTGTATTTCGACCCGGGCCGCCCGGCCGAGATTCCCGAGCGGCTGTACCAACAGGTGCGGGACATCCTCGCGCACGCGGTCACGCCACTGGCGCTGGGCGGCGATCACTTCGTCAGCTTTCCGATTCTGCGCGCGCTCAGCGAGCAACACGGCGCCATCGCGCTCATCCATTTCGATGCACACAGCGACACCTGGCGCGATGACGATGGCCGTGTCGATCACGGCACGATGTTTTTCCATGCCGCCCGTTTAGGGTATGTCGATCCTGCCGTTTCCGTTCAGCTCGGCATGCGCACCTTCAATGAGGAAACCCACGGCTTTCTGGTCTGGGATGCGGATCGCTTGCATCGGGACGGCATTGATGCCGCCTTGCAGGCAATTCATGCGCGCGTGGGGCAGCGCGCCTGCTACGTGAGCTTCGACATCGATTTTCTTGATCCGGCCTTTGCGCCGGGTACGGGCACCCCCGTCTGCGGTGGTTTCAGCACGCATGAGGCGCTGCGGCTGATCCGCGGTTTGGCGGGCCTGAATCTGATCGGCATGGACGTTGTTGAGGTGGCTCCCGCTTACGACCATGCCGAAATCACTGCGTTGGCGGCTGCCAGCGTTGCCCATGAACTGCTGGCGGTGCTGGCCAGTCGCCGAGCCTAGGCGCAACGACTGACCTTGCAGCGCAGATTACGGCTGTTCGCCACTGAAACGCGTCGGTGAAGCGCCGACCACGGCACCAATCCGCGCGCTTTCGTGCACGAACAACTCGACCTCACGCTCGAAGCGCAATTCGCCGCGCACTTCGCTGTGCGCACCAATCACGATCTTGGGCACGCGGTGGTTGCTATTGTTGTTGAACCAGCCGCCATTGGGCTTCTCGACAAGGATGCGGCCTGACACCACGCTGCCATCGAGCACGGAAATGTCACCGTTGACGGTGTTCAAATCGCCACCCACCTGTACCGCGCTGAGGTGAATCTCACCATTCACGGTCTCCAGAGATTGGCTCACGCTGCTGCCGGACTGGATGCGAATTTCGCCGTTCACCGTCTCGGCGCTGCCCAGACGAACCGCCTGCCCCACGGTGATTTCGCCATTCACGGTTTCGGCCTGATCCACCTCGGCCTGATCACCGATCTGGATCGCACCGTTGACCGTATCGGCCGAGTCCACCACCACACCACCATCGATGGTGATGTTTCCATTCACCGTATCCAAGCTGTCATAGGCTTCGCCGGCGCGGGCATGGATGCTGGCATTAACCTTGTCGATATCACGCGCCGCCTGCGCGCCAGAGGCCGCCAACAGCAATGCGGTCAGCAGCACGGTACGGCGGGAGGCAAGACGGGGGGAAACGCGATTCATGGCAATCCTCAGTTAGACGACAACAAGTGTCGGGTGCTGAGTCGGATGCGGCACGATGCGGATCGGTTTAAAGCCAGCGAACCCTCACTCAAATCCATTCGCAAAGATGTCGTCCGGTCCGGGGAATTGCACCGGCGTCGTCAGTGCAGCGGTGTTGTTGCCCGAGTTGGTGTCGATGATCGTGCCACTGACCGCGGCACTGGCGCTCAGGTTGGCGCTACCCGCGTAGTTGGCTGGCAACAGCACGTTCACCGTGGCAGCACGACTGCCGCCTGCGGCGAGCGTAGATAAGCCAGAGCAGGTTACCGCGCCACTGCTGTGCGTGCAGTTGTAGCCGCTGCCGCTGGCACTTTGAAAGCTCACGCCAACGGGCAGGCTCATGGTCAAAGTCGGCGTCGATAGCTGACCCGCCCCCATGTTGATGGCGGTCACCGTGTAAGCCAACGGCGAACCGACCGGCGCTGGGTTGAGGTTGATGCTCAAGACCACCGACAGATCAGTACGCAGTTGCACCGGCGTGTTCAGCGTCGCGGTGTTGTTTGCCATGTTGCTGTCGGTGATGCTCCCACTCACCGTCGCCGAAGCCGCCAGGCTGGCCGAACCCGAATAGTTCGAGGGCAAGGCCACGGCAATCGTTGCACTTCGGTTGCTGCCAGCGGCCAAGGCGGACGAGCCCGCACAGGTCACCGTGCCACTGCTGTGGCTGCAGTTGAAACCACTGCCGGTCGCGCTGGAAAAGGTCACACCAGCGGGCAAGCTCACGGCAAGGGTTGGCGTCGACGACTGCGCGCCAGCCGCGTTGCTCACGGTGGCGGTATAGACGAGATTGCTGCCGGTCGGCGCCGGGTTCTGATTGATCGACAGTGCCGCTGACAGATCGGTGCGCAGTTGCACCGGGGTACTGAGCGTCGCTGTGTTGTTCGCCGCATTGGTGTCGGCAACACTGCTGCTGACCGTCGCGCTGGCCGACAGGTTGGCCGCACCCGAATAGTTGGCTGGCAAGGCCACGGTGATCGTCGCAGAGCGATTGCCGCCCGCCGCCAAGGTGGACGTTCCCGCACACGTCACCGTGCCGCTGCTGTGGCTGCAGTTGAAACCGCTGCCAGTTGCCGTTGAATAGGTCACACCGTTGGGCAAAGTAAGCGCCACGGTGGGCGTTGAGGGATCGCCACCCGCGGCATTGCTGACCGTCGCGGTGTAGACGAGATTGGATCCGGTCGGTGCCGGATTCTGGTTGATCGCCAGCGCCGATGAAAGATCGGCCTCAGGCGCGGCCACGAAGGGCGCCAGACAACTCGGGCTACTGCTGGCGCGCGAGGCAAGGTGTTGCAGCATGCGGTTGGGCACGCGTTCCGGTGCAACGCCGTAAGGATGGCCCGCGCCGAGAATCTGGGTGATGTTGGAGTTGCCGGGCGACAGGAAATGGCAATAGCTCATCAAGGTTCCACTGCCCGCACCGGGCGGTCCGGGCAAACTCGCGGCACCAGAATGGCAGGTGGCACCCGACATCGTCTCACCGCCATAGCACTGATCAATGGGCGACGCATTGCCATTCAGACCGCCGTAACAATGGGTGTGCGGTGAATTGAAGTTGTGGCCCAACTCATGCCCGACCACGTAGCGCTCGATCGACAGAAAACTGCTGTTGCCACTCATGCCGAAGGTGGTGCCATAGCCGCCGCCGAAGTTGCTGTTACCACTCACCGAACTGCAACCACTAGGCGCATCGTCATCGAATGCTCCACTGCACAAGACCCCGACCCAAGCGATGCCGGACCAACCACCACCGCCCGGCGTCTTGCCACTGAGCATATGCGCGGTACTGCGCGTGATGGCGGTGTAGTTGGTGTTCCACTCGCGACCAAACGCATACAACTGACAGGCAGGCGTCGTCTCGGTCCAGGGGTCACCACTGGTGCTGCGGACTTCCAGGTGGGTGACCTGCACTTCGGTATTCACTTCGCCTTCGTAGATTGAGGAAATCGACGCAATCAGGCCGCCGACATAGGTCTGCAACGCCGCACTGCTGCCGAGCTTCTGGTACAGCTCGAAGTCCGTATCGATGGCCAAGCGCACGCCGTAGGTCGATCCGGCGATACTTTCTGGAGTCAGCAATTGCAGCGCCTGCGCATCCCGCGGATCGTCGGGTGCGACCGGCAACTGATCGCTACACATGCCGTTCTCGCTCGGCGACTTGGCGACGCGCTGCAGCCAAGCCCGCACGGTCGCGTCATTGATCGGCGTCGCGCGCAGCGCCGACGACTCGCCGCTCAGACGCAGGGTTTGTTTTGGCGTCTGGATGAAACCATCCACACCACCCTCCGGCGTTTCGATCAGCAGCACTTCGCTGCCGGTACCATCCAGCGTGCGTCCGACCCAGTAACGCGCTTTGGGCAGGTCCAATGTGCGGGGCCCGAGCGGGCCGTGTTCGACCAGTCGGAAATCCTTGGCAAAGGGAAACGATTCACGTAGTTCGAGCGACAGCGGCGTCGTGGTGCCAGCCAGCAGGACGCTACGGTCCGCTGCGTCGTTGGCGCCGCAAATCGACGTCAGTAACGCACCGAACACAGCCAAGTATCGGATGAATCGTTTCATGTCTGCCCCCTGGCACCTGTGGCCGACAGCATGTCTGCAGCGGCCTGAGCCTTGTGTGACTTCCTTAACGAATACGCAGTGCGAGGGGACGACAGGACGCGTCTTCAGTGGTTCGACGCATCAGCCGATGGGCAAATCGGCGGCTTAGGTATGATGCGAGGACCAATCCCGCCAGCTCCCGGAGTGTGCCTGTGAACCGTCCCAAGCCCGTGATGCTGCTGATTCTGGATGGCTGGGGCTATCGCGAGGCGGCGCCTGACAATGCCATTTCGGTGGCCACTACACCGAACTGGGATGCCTTGCTGGCACAGCATCCGCACACGTTGATTGAAACCTCTGGCGTGCATGTCGGATTGCCCGCAGGCCAGATGGGAAACTCCGAAGTTGGTCATATGAACCTCGGTGCCGGACGCATCGTCTATCAAGATCTGAGCCGCATCGATCACGCCATCGAGACTGGCGAGTTTTTTCGCAATCCTGCTTTGCTTGGTGCTTGTGCGAAAGTGCGCGAAGCGCACCGCACCTTGCATGTGTTTGGCCTGCTCTCACCGGGTGGCGTGCATAGTCACGAATTGCACCTGTTGGCGATGCTCGATCTCGCCAAGCAACAAGGTGTGCAGCAGCTTTGCGTGCATGCCTTTTTGGATGGCCGCGACACACCGCCGCGTTCGGCCGGGCCCAGCATCCGCCTGATGCAGAAACAGTGTGACGCATTGGGCTATCGCATCGGCACGGTGTCCGGGCGCTATTTCGCGATGGACCGCGATCAGCGCTGGGACCGAGTGCAACGTACCTACGTGGCCATAGTCGACGCCCAAGGTGAGCCCGCCGACTGCGCCCTGGCAGCGCTACAAAGCGCCTATGCGCGTGGCGAAAACGATGAATTCGCGCAGCCCAGCGTCATCGCCGGGCACGTGCCTATGGTCGATGGTGATGCCGTGGTGTTCATGAACTTTCGCGCCGACCGCGCCCGCGAACTCACCGCCGCCTTCGTCACACCGGACTTCAACGGCTTTGAACGGCGCTTGCCCGCGCTGGCTGACTACGTCTGCTTGACCGAATACGCCGCCGATCTGCCCGCCACCGTGGCCTGGCCGTCGGAAACCCTGCAAAACACCTTGCCGCAGGTTCTGTCCGCGAATGGACTCAGCCAACTGCGCATTGCCGAGACGGAGAAATATGCCCACGTCACTTTTTTCTTCAGTGGCGGCGTGGAGGCGGAGTATCCGGGCGAAACTCGGATACTGGTGCCGTCACCGAAGGTCGCGACCTACGATCTGCAGCCCGAGATGAGCTGCCCTGAAGTCACCGACAAACTCGTTGAGGCCATCACCGGGCAGACCTTCGACGTCATCATCTGCAATATCGCCAATCCCGACATGGTGGGTCACACGGGCGTGATGGCGGCCGCCGTGGCCGCTGCAGAGGCGGTCGATCTGGCGCTCGGCCGTATCGTTGCAGCGATTCGCGCTGTTGACGGCGCACTGATCGTCACCGCTGATCATGGCAATCTGGAAAAAATGCGCGACGCCGAATCCGGCCAGCCCCATACGGCGCATACGGTTGGCCCGGTCCCGTTGGTGTTTGTTGGCGCTGCCACGAGCGTGCGGTCCGGCGGCGCGCTGCGCGACGTCGCTCCCACCATGCTGCACTTGCTCGGTGTGCCAGTGCCCACCGAAATGACCGGCCGCAACCTGCTGCAAGACACTCCTGACGCATGACCCGACGCCTGCTCCTGCTGCTGGCGCTGGCATGGCTGTCATTGCTTGACAGCACGGTGATGGCGCAAACCGCAGCAAGCAACGACGCGGAACTGAGTGCGCGCGAAGAAGCCGCCAAAGCAAAGCTTGCCGCGTTGCGCAGCGATATCGATGCCGCGATGGCACAGCAATCCTCGTTGCAGGACGCAGTGAAGCGTAGCCAAGCCGACTTGCGCGAAGCGGATCAAGCGGTACAAGCACAACTCGCCACGCAGCGCGCTCTGCAAGCGGAAGCCACCACACAGGAAGCCGCGCTGCGCGATATTGACGCACGTCGTGCCGAGGCCGCAGACCGGCTGCAGAAGCAGCGCATCGACCTCGGCAAATTGTTGCGCTCGGCATTCCGCTTGGGTCAACACCAGCAGTTGCGGCTGCTGATGTCACAGGACCGCCTCAGCGCGGCAGCGCGGGTCCTCGAATACCATCGGTATCTGCAACGCGATCAATTGGCGCGGGTGCGCACCATGCTCGATGAACTACGCGAGTTGGCGGCGCTGACCGAGGCAACTCGCCAGCAAAGCGATCAGCTTGCCCAAGCGATGCAGGCCGCAGATGTCGGACGACAGGCACTCGATGAGCAGCGCAATGAGCGCGCCGCGTTGCTGGACGTCATGCAATCCCGCGTACGTGATCAGGACGTGCGTCTGCGCATGCTCCGGCGCGACGAACAGGCCTTGCGGACACTCTTGGAAACGCTGCGTGATGTGTTCGCCGACATTCCCAAGCAATTGCAGTCCGAGCAGTCGATTGCCGCCCATCGTGGACAGTTGCCAATGCCGACCGGTGGGCCGGTGTTGAGCAGCTTCGGTGCCGCCCTACCCGATGGACGGCGCAGCGAGGGCTGGCTGATCGGCACCACGGCGGGTGCCGCAGTGAAAGCCATTGCACACGGACGGGTAGCGTTCGCCGAATGGATGAATGGCTATGGCCTGCTGCTCATTCTCGACCACGGCGATGGCTATTTGAGTCTGTACGCGCACAACGATGCGCTGTTGCGCGAGCCCGGCGATTGGGTCAATGCGGGCGACGCCATCGCCGAATCGGGCAGTTCTGGCGGGCAATCGAGACCTGCGCTGTACTTCGAGTTACGTCGCAACGGTCAGCCCATCGATCCACGTCTGTGGCTGAAGCGTTGAGGCCATCCCGTGGCCCCATCGTGCGCTCTATACTTTGCGCATGAACAATGCCCGCCCGCCGCGTTATCTGCTGTCTGCCCTGCTGCTATCGAGCACCAGCCTGTGCTTCCCCGGTCGAACTGATGCACAGGAACCCGCCGTCGAAGTGCCTGCGCAAACGGCGCCGCCCACCGAAGCAACTGGCACCAAGGTCGATGTCGTCGACAAGGGCGACCGCGTGGGGTTGGAAGAGATCAGGCGCTTTGTATCGGTCTATCGTGCCGTCAAACAGGCCTATGTCGATCCGGTCGCCGACGGCGACCTGATGAGCGCCGCGATCCGCGGCCTGCTCGCCGATCTCGATCCACACAGTGCCTATCTGGATCAGGAAGCCTCAGCGGCTCTCACTGAAATGGCAGAAGGTGAATATGGTGGCCTTGGGCTGGAGATCATTCAGCGTCCGGATCGCAGCCTGACCGTGATTGCACCCATTGACGATACGCCAGCGGCACGCGCAGGCATTCAGCCGGGCGATGTCATCACGGCGATGGATGGCGAAGTCATCACTGCCGACAGTGTGGATGCGGCGATTGAATCGATGCGTGGCGATCCCGGCACGCAGATCACGTTGACCATCATCCGCGAAGGCGTCGCCGAGCCGCTTCAGGTGCAACTCACCCGCGAGATCATCCGTGTCAACAGTGCTCGCATCGAAGTATTGGACAAGGACTATCTATATCTGCGCATCGCCACATTTCAGGCGGATACCGGCATGGAAGTCAGCAAACGCTTGGACACGCTGATCGCACAACGCGCTAGTGCGTTCAAAGGTCTGGTGCTGGATCTGCGCAGCAATCCCGGCGGCTTGCTCAACGCTGCCGTCGACGTGGCAGACGTGTTTCTGGACCGCGGCCTGATCGTCAGCACGCGTGGTCGTCTGCCCTATGCCACCAACGAATACAGCGCGCATCGCGGCGACGCACTGGATGGCGCGCCCATCGTGCTGCTGATTGATGCCGGTAGCGCTTCTGCCGCGGAGGTGCTGGCGGGCGCGCTCCGCGACCACAAGCGCGCCGTCATCATGGGCACGCGGAGTTTTGGCAAGGGCTCGGTACAGACGGTGCTGCCATTGGACAATGGTGACTCGATCAAACTCACCACGGCGCGCTACTACACGCCAAATGGCACCTCGATCCAGGCGACTGGCATCGTGCCGGACATCGAACTGCTCGAAAACGCCACCGTCAAGACCGAGGAAGTTCAGGCCCCAACTATTCGCGAAGCCAACCTGCCCGGCCATTTGCGCGCGGAGACCCTGCCGGTGGAAGCAGATGGCAAAGCCACGGTGGCTGATGACTACGCGGTGGGCGAAGCGCTGAACCTGCTGCGTGGTCTGGCCGTGTTTCGTGATCGCGACTGAGCGCGCAACTCAGCCTCCGCACGTCACTCTTCGCTCGCGCGCAAACGGTTCTCGGCCATCGTCGTCGCGGTATCCAGCTGCTTCAGCAGGGCATCCAGCACAGCGCACTGCTCATGGTCGAGCGCACCGATCAAACTGCGCTCGTAGTCCAGCGCCAGTGGCGCGACCTTCTCGTAGACCGCTTGCCCATCAACGGACAGACGCAGCGGTGCTCGCCGACGGTCCTGTGTGCATTGAGTGCGGATCACACGACCGGATTCCAAGAGACGCGCGACGGCGCGACTAACGGCCACTTTGTCCATCGCCGTGCGTTCGACCAACTGCGCCGCGGTGAGGTCCGGATAGCGCCCCATTACCGCCATCAGGCGCCACTCGGTAATCGACAGATCGAAGCGCTCGGCATAAATGCGCGCGATGGCCTGACTTATCCGATTGGATAGCACCGACAGGCGATACGGCAGGAAATGTTCCAACTCCAGCACGCTGGGCGTGCGCTCTGCTCGTGGACAATCGAGGTCGGGCTTGCTCATCGTGCACTGCATCTTGCATATGGTTTCATATGAAACTAATCTCCTGATTCGCCTACCGCCCGCACTGCAATCCTTCTGGAGGCCCGATGAGCGCGCAGCCCAATCCCGGCATGCAGGTCACCACCTTTGATAACCCGATGGGTATCGACGGTTTCGAATTCGTCGAATTCGCCTCACCCGAACCGCAGCACTTGCACACCCTGTTCAAGCAACTCGGCTTTTCGCCCACACTGCGTCATCGTAACCGCGCCATTACCGTGTATCGGCAGGGCGGGGTCAATTTCCTGATCAATGAGGATCCGGACTCGTTCGCCGCCGATTTCGCTGCCAAGCATGGCCCAAGTGCTTGTGGCTTTGCGATCCGCGTGCAAAAACCCGCCTTCTGGGTTCGCGAGCAGGCGATCACCCGCGGCGCCGAAGCGCCCGATCGAGAAAACACTCGCGCAGTCGACATGCCAGTCATCAAGGGCATTGGCGATTGCATGCTCTATCTGGTGGATCGCTACGGCGAACGCGGGGATGCGTACGCGCAAGACTTTGTCCCCATCGACGGCGCCGATCCACGGCCGGAAGGTTTCGGACTGAGCTTCATCGATCACCTCACCCACAATCTTTTCGTGGGCAGCATGGCTACGTGGGCCGACTACTACGAACGCCTGTTCAACTTCCGCGAGATTCGCTACTTCGACATCAAGGGCGCCAAGACCGGCCTGCTGTCGAAGGCCATGACGGCACCGGATGGCATCGTGCGCATTCCACTCAATGAGTCGAGCGATCCCAGATCGCAGATCAACGAGTTTCTCGAGGCCTACAACGGCGAAGGCATTCAGCATATCGCCTGCTTCACCGATGATATCTATCGCACGGTGGAGTTGATGCACGCCGCAGGCGTGAAGTTCCTCGACACACCGACTGCCTATTTCGATGTCGTCGACCTGCGAATTCCCAACCACGGCGAAGACCTTGATCGCCTGCGCCGCAATAGCATCCTGATCGATGCTGATCCAGAAACAAAAACTCGCAAGCTGCTGCAGATCTTCACCCAGAACTGCATCGGCCCGATCTTCTTCGAGATCATTCAGCGCAAGGGCAATGAAGGTTTCGGCGAGGGCAATTTTCAGGCCCTGTTCGAGAGCATCGAGCGCGACCAGATGAAGCGCGGCGTGCTGTAAAGGCGACGGAAACCAAGCCATGAGCGATTTGAGCTACCAATCGGGCTTTGCCAACCACTTCGCGAGCGAAGCCTTGCCCGGCGCCTTGCCGGAAGGCCGCAATTCCCCACAGCGCTGCGCCTATGGCCTGTATGCCGAACAGATTTCCGGTACCGCGTTCACCGCGCCACGCGCGGAAAATCGCCGCGTCTGGACCTATCGCATCCGGCCCGCCGCGATCCATGGCGAGTTCTCGCCCTACGCGCATCCGAGCTTCCATAACGACTGGCAAAGCGGCCCGGTGCCGCCCGACCAGATGCGCTGGAGCCCGCTGCCGATGCCCTCGCCCGAGACGGACTTCATCGACGGCCTGTTCAGCATGGGTGGCAACGGCAGTGCCGACGCCGGGACCGGCATCGGTGTCCATTTGTACGCGGCGAATGCCGACATGACCGAGCGTTTTTTCTACAGCGCTGATAGCGAGTGGCTAGTCGTGCCGCAACAGGGGCGTCTGCGCATCGCCACCGAACTCGGCGTGCTGCTGGTCGAACCACAAGAGATCGCAGTCATTCCGCGCGGCATTCGCTTCCAGGTGCACCTGCCCGACGGCGTGGCGCGTGGTTATGTCTGCGAGAACTTCGGCGCGTTGCTGCGCCTGCCCGATCTCGGGCCGATCGGCAGCAACGGGCTGGCCAATCCACGTGACTTCCTCACACCGGTCGCCGCCTATGTCGATCGGGAAGGCGATTTCGACCTGCTGTGCAAGTTCCAAGGCCATCTCTGGCGTGCGCCCATCGGCCATTCGCCGCTGGACGTGGTCGCTTGGCATGGCAACTACGCGCCCTACAAATACGACCTGCGCCGCTTCAACACTGTCGGCTCGATCAGCTATGACCATCCAGACCCGAGCATCTTCCTGGTGCTGAACTCGCCCAGCGATACCGCTGGCGTGGGCAATCTGGATTTCGTGATTTTTCCGCCGCGCTGGCTGGTGGCACAGGACACCTTCCGTCCGCCGTGGTTTCATCGCAACGTCGCCAGCGAGTTCATGGGTCTGGTGCGTGGCGAGTACGATGCCAAAGCTGATGGCTTTCTGCCCGGCGGCTGCTCGCTGCACAACACCATGAGCGGGCATGGCCCGGACGCGGCGACCTTCGAGAAGGCAAGCTCGGCCGATCTGTCGAAAGCCGACGTCCTGACCGATACCATGGCCTTCATGTTCGAGTGTCGCGCCACCATTCGCCCCACCTTGCAGGCCGTACGCGCCACGCACCGGCAAAGCGGCTACACCGCTTGTTGGTCCGGCCTGCGCAAACATTTTGATCCCACCCGCCCCTGATTCCGAGCGACGGATACCGCCATGAAACTCGCCTCCCTCAAAGCCGGTGGCCGCGACGGCACGCTGATCGTGGTCTCGCGTGATCTACAGACCGCGGTGATCGCCCGCGACATCGCCCCCACCTTGCAGCAGGCACTGGAAAACTGGGAGGCCTGCGCGCCGCGTCTGAACGCGCTGTCGGAAGCCCTGAACGCAGGCGACTGCGCACATGCCGTCGCACTGGACATGCACGCCCTCGCCGCACCTCTGCCCCGAGCCTATGAGTTTGTCGATGGCTCGGCCTATCTGCCACACGTCGAACGCGTACGTCGCGCCCGCGGCGCGACCGTGCCGGAGAGTTTTTACAGCGATCCGCTGATGTACCACGCCGTCGGTGCGGGTTTTTATGGACCGCGTGACCCGGTGCGCGTTGCCGACGAGGCCTACGGCATCGATCTGGAAGCCGAAGTCGTCGTGGTGACGGACGATGTCCCCATGGGGGTGACGGCGGCCAATGCCGAGGCACATATCCAACTCATCGGTCTGGTGAATGACGTCTCCCTGCGCAATCTGATTCCTGACGAACTGGCCAAGGGCTTCGGCTTCCTGCAGTCGAAGCCGCGCTCGGCCCTGTCGCCGGTCTTCGTCACCCCTGACGAACTGGGTGACGCCTGGCGCGACTGCAAGGTGCATCTGCCCCTGCTCACCCATCTGAATGGCGAATGGTTCGGCGCGCCCGAAGCCGGTGAAGACATGCAGTTCAACTTCGCCCAACTGATTGCCCACGCCGCCAAGACCCGCCCGCTTTGCGCAGGCACCCTGGTCGGCTCCGGCACCGTCGCCAATCAGGACGAAGCCCGCGGTGCCTCCTGTCTGGCCGAAAAACGCATGCTTGAGATCATCGCCCACGGCAAGCCCAGCACGCCGTTTATGAAATTCGGCGAGTGCGTGCGCATTGAAATGCTGGATCGCAGCGGTCACAGCGTGTTTGGCGCCATCGAGCAGATCATCGAACGCGCGGCCGACTGAGGACGAACACAGGCACGGATGCGCGATCACCGCTGGTAGCGTCATTCGATCGGTGTCATGAGCGCGGCCGTGAAAACTTGCCTTGCGTCTTTTTCGTCATCCACACGGATAGTGAAGCTCCGCGTCCAACGTGCTGGCCATGCGCGCGAAGGCGGCTATCGCTCTATTGCGCTTGGCTGTTGACTCCCTGCACAGAGACAAAAAGCCAAGGGCCTCCCGAATGTTCTGCCGCCAACCAAAGCACCGTGCCAGTTGCGCAAGGTGCCCAAGGGGCCAGAACAAGAGCACACGAACACTCGCCATCCCTCGCGTTTTCCAGCACGCTGCGAGTACGCTGTCGACACACACGTCGAAGGAAGGGTCGACCATGTCCGAGTTGCTGACGCTTTACAGCTATTGGCGATCCAGCGCCGCGTATCGGGTGCGTATTGCACTCAATCTCAAGCAAGTGAAGTACGCCCAGAAGGCGGTACACCTGCTCAATCAGGGCGGCGAACAGCGTCTGCCCGAGTTTCGCGAGGTCAATCCGCAGGGACTGATACCCGTATTGGTCGATGGTGAGCGCGTGATTCGTCAGTCGCTGGCGATCATCGAATATCTGGACGACACGATTCCCGAACACCCTCTGCTTCCGACTGCCGCGCGCGATCGCGCCCGCGTGCGCGCCCTAGCGCTGTTGATCGCCTGCGACGTGCATCCGCTCAACAACCTGCGCGTCCTGCAGTATCTGGAAAACCAACTGCACATCGACTCGGCACGACGCGAAGCCTGGGTGCGGCACTGGATTCACGAGGGCTTGCATGCCTTCGAACAGATGGTCACCGATCATCCGTCCACCAGTACCTATTGCGAAGGCGAAGTGCCCGGCATGGCCGATTGCTGCCTGATCCCGCAGATGTACAACGCGCGGCGATTCCACATGGACATCGCGCAGTACCCCACCCTGCAACGCATCGAAGCGGCCTGCCTGGCGCTGCCCGAGTTCCAGCAGGCCGCACCTGAACAACAGGAAGACGCGCCGCGCTGAATGCGCGACGCGTCACCGTCTTCAACCCTTCACTTCCACTTCGACGTCACCATCGACATTGGCGTCGACGTCTGCGTCGGCGTCATCGTCGCCAAACTGCCATGTCGATTTGGCGTGCTCGCCATACCAGCGACCCTCGATGCGCACCAATTCGTGCTCAGCAGCAATCGGGGCGTCAAACACTTCGATGGTGGTCCGCACCCGCGCGCGGTCGCCCTCAATCTCCAGCACTTCCACCTGCAGACTCGATGCAATCGCGTCCAGATCAATGCCATACACCACCACCGCCTCTTTGGCCGCCGCCAGCACACCACTGGCACGCTGCAGCAACTGATCCAGTGACAGACGACGCAAGCCATCCAGACTGTCAATCCGCGTTGCACGCACACCGTCGGCCACTGCCGTCAACGCGGCGCGGGCTAGGTCCGGACTGAAGAAATCGGTCACGCTCAACCAGTGCTCAATCGCCGGCAAGGCCATGCGCAAAGACTCGCGTTGTGCATCGGTCAGATCGGACTCGGGCGAGGTCACCGCCATGTTCAGCGCGCCGATCGCCATCAAGGTCATCCCCGCCGCCTGCGCCGCACCTTCCTCCAGCTTGGGCGTGATTTCCTCCATCAGACGATCCACCGCCCCATCCGCCGTCAACTGTCCAATGCCTTCCAGGAATTCAGCCCGTTCGGCCTCGGATATCGGGCGCTGGCGTTCCTCCTCATACTCGCTCAACAGCAACTGATACTTGTCCGGCGGCAACCCGGCACTCACCAAGGCCTGCACATCGTTGCGACGGAAATACTCGGCCATCTGCAGAATCTGCACAGCCGGGTCGGTCGCCGCCTGCGCCGCCACCGCAGCGACCATCGCTTGCGAGGTGGACGGCAACATCAGAACACTCGACGACGCGAGGGCGATACTCAATGCAAGGCGTTTCATGGGCAGCTCCGGGAAGCAGCGCAATCGCTGCAGGTGTAGTGTGCTGGTTGTCTACTACACCTAACAGTGCTGGAAGTCATCCCACCGAAAGGCGATCCACCCATGCGAGCTATGAGCCGCTCGCTCACCCACATTGCTAAGGAACATTTCACGCATGCGATGCCTCGCTTGACCCTCCCTGAGCGTTGACACTTCGGGCAGATCAGGACACGTTCTAAACCTGTGACGCGTATTCCAGTAATTCAAGACCCAACTGGCAGCGATATCCGACCGACTCCGTATGCCTGGCACGCCGTGTTTTCAGGAGCCCAAGATGCAGGCTACTCGGCAAATCTCGGTCATGAAGTTGATACCAACCCATGGCTTCCCAGCCCCATCCCAATCCAAAGGACTATAGCCCGTGGTAATTCGTTTGGCGTTGGCAACGCTTATTGCGTTCTCGGTTGATTGCGCGGCCATCGATGTTCCCGTTCCCTGCCCGGAAACGCTTGAAACTCAACAACAGGCAATCGGCGCTCCAGCAGTGGCGCAAGTCGTGTCACCGTCCGCCCCCGATTGGCTGAAGAACGACAATCCGAAGCTGGCACGACTCGAAGGAATCGGATTTCGAACCGGAGGTCCGGACAGCTGGGAAATTCTTGCGCCAGACAGTACAAGCGAGACCTTCGATACGCCACGCGGCGATGCGAATCGGTGGACGTTTGCTGGACAGGAGGCGGTGTGGCTGACGTGCCACTATCGGGGCACGTATCTTTACCTCGCGTATGAGATGGCGCGGGAGCCAATGACCTGCTTTTCACTCGTGCACCCAACGCCAAACGACACAATGGTGGGTTGGTGTTCGCACTGAACGCCTGACGTGCACTTTTCCAGCGCAATGTGGATCACCACTGTTGCCACCGCCCGAAACCCGAACCAGCCGACATGCCTCTGAATCCCGAAACCAGCTATCTGCATCTCTCCAACGATGGCGCGATCCAGACCCTGCCAGGTGGTGCGGCGTTCTGGTCCTTGCCTGCAGAGGCGATGTCCCCGCTTGATGATGGCTGGTTGATCACCGAGTTTGTCTGTGCCGAGGATTGGACCAACTGGGAGATGCACCCCGAGGCTGACGAGTTGGTCTACCTGCTCAGTGGCGAAGTGGCGCTAGTCCTGGAACTGCCAACAGGCACCACGACGACTCGATTGTCGGACCGTGGCGCGGTGGTCGTGCCGCGCGGCGTCTGGCATACCGCCAGCGCCTTCGCCCCAAGCCGCATGCTGTTCGTCACCCGTGGCGCGGGCACGCAACACCGTCCCCGTGTTTCCGCCTAAGCTCACGCGCAAAACGTACGCGCCAACCGCCCGTCAGCAAATCCGTGGGCAAGCGCGGATTCGCCACATATCCGAACGCATCCCTCCGTGAAGCGTCGACCCACCGGGAGCCGCTATAACATGAAAGTCTTAGTCACCGGAAGCTCGGGCCGCATTGGACGCGCGATTGTTGCGCGCCTGATGCGCAATCACGACGTCATCGGCTACGACAGGAACCCTGCGTCAACCACGCACGTCATTGCCAATGTGGCGGATGAGCTTGCTTTGGGGAAAGCCATCCAGGGCGTTGACGCGGTCGTTCACACGGCGTCGTTGCATGCGCCCCACGTCTCACACGTGCCCGACGCCGTGTTCAACGAGATCAACATCGCCGGTACCGAATCCATCATCCGCTGTTGCGCCAGGTACAACGTGCAAAATCTGGTGTACACGAGCACAACTGCGCTGTATGGCGCTGCGGCCACGCCCATCGAGCGTGCCAGCTGGATAACCGAAGAAATCGATCCGGTTCCGCTGACCATCTATCACACCACCAAACTCAAGGCCGAAGCATTGCTTTGTGCCGCAGCAAACAGCGGGCAGTTGCGTGTGACCGTGATCCGCATGTCGCGCTGTTTTCCGGAACCCGCGCCGATCATGGCGATGTACCGACTGCACCGTGGTATCGACGTGAGAGATGTCGCCACGGCACACGAACTGGCACTGACAACCAATGAACAGCCATTTCGCGTATTCGTTGTCTCTGGAACGACGCCATTTCAACCGGCAGACGTTTTTCGGCTCAAGGCCAACGCCGCAGTGGTCATTCAGGAGCGCGCGCCCGCCATCGCTGAGGCGTTCGCAAGGCGAGGCTGGATGGTGCCTTCAGGCATTGACCGCGTGTACTCGAATGCGAAGATCCAACGAGAGCTGGGATGGGCGCCACGCTTTGGATTTGATGCCGTGCTTCACCAATACGATGAGGACTCACCCGAGGTGCTACCGCCAGTGAATCACTGGAATGCACGCGAGTAGACGACAGCGGGATAGCGGGCTCAGATACTCTCCAAAGCGCATTCCCGACGAACTGCATGCGTGCCCTGGCCTCGCGACAACAGTACTCAGATCGGCAAAATCGGAGCACGCGTCGACGGCGGTCTTGATGGATACGGCCAGCCTTGATTTGCGCGGTCGATCTTCGTTTCATTGTTCACGGTGACGGTAATCCGCTGGATTCCAAGGAGTTCCACATGCCTGTCCATGACATCGCCATCCCGCAACTTCCCGCTCGGTCCATGGTGCGGACAATCGCGTTCTATTCGCGCCTTGGGTTTGATGTCGAGGTCGTTTCGCCCGCTGGGGACTACGCGATTGGCCATCGAGGGGCACTGGAAGTGCACTTTTTCCACCATCCGGGTCTGATTCCGCAGGAGTCATCCTTCGGTTGTTACTTTCGGGTGGGCGATGTCGATGCGCTATACGCGCAACTTTCGACCGCCAACTTGCCCGGCGCCGGCATCCCACGCATGACAACGCTGGAGAACAAACCCTGGGGCATGCGCGAGTTTGCCATCGTCGATGACGATGGTTCACTGATCCGCGTCGGGCAGGTTCTGTAGGTCGCGCTGGTCAGCCGCCACCACATTCACAATTTCTGTGCTTCTGCTTGGCGGCTGCGAGACGGCGCAACGCGCCGCCGAGCGCTGCGATGTCGAAGCAGAGAAATGGATCGTGCTGGATGCACCACCGGCACATGCAGCGGCGTTACGGCGTGCGGCTGAGGCGGATCGCCTTCACCACGTCGAACGGTGGTTTTAGGGCAACGATGGCGCATTGTTGTTGTGTCAACTCCCTCGCTCGAATGCAGCCACGGAACGTAGTCTTGGCCTCGGATGCGGGTCCGAGCGCTGGACATTTCATCGCGTGACCAGCGGTTGGCGCGAGCCTGAGTATCACCTGGTGTCATGAGTCATCTGCCAAATGAGAAGACCATTGCGTTGATTGACGCGCCGATCAACGCATTGATGCGCAGATGCAAGGCTAACGTGACGGGACAGATGTGGCTTGACAGGTATGCGGTGACAGGGATTTAGCCGTTTTCGCCCGGTCTGTCAGGTGACTGCAGCGCATGGCGTACGTGTGGGCACCGATCTCTCTCAGGTGCTCTCCATGTTGCTCCATCTCCGATTTCTGGTCGTACTGGCGTTACTGCTGGCTGCACCACTTGCACGTGGGCAATCTTTGGGTGGATTTGTTGACCCGAGCTTCAACGGCTTCGGCTGGAGCGAAGGCCCGTTTCGCGGCGAAAACGAGCGCTTGGCCAGCAGCGCCGAGAACACACAGGGGATGTTCGTGGCGGTCGGAAGCCAGGGTAGCGGGTCGCCGCAGTGCATCGTGGTGCGCTATCGCGACAGCGCATTCAACGGAGCCAGCACGTTGCCCTTGCCCGGTTTGAGCATAGTCTTCTGCAGCAAAGTACTGGCACTGCCAGATGGCAGCTTTCGCGTTCTGGGCACCGGCTTGCAGGCGAACGGCCAATACTCGGCCCTGATCATCGGGCTGACGCCCGACGGCTTGCTGGATACCAGTTTTCAGCAGCAAGGCATGCGGGTGCTCAATACCGATTTCAGTTGGCGCGAGAGCACCGAGCAGACGCTGTTGAACACGGGAACATTGGACGCGCAAGGGCGCCTCCTCGCGGTCGGTCGGGTACTGAACTCCGCCAACAGCACCTCACGTGGCCTGATTGTTCGTCTGCTCGGCGACGGCAATCTGGATAGCAGTTTTGCCATCGATGGCTCGCGGCCGTTGGCCGACTACAACCCACCCACGATCTTCGCCCACAGCACGGCGGTCGACAGCGTTGGTCGCGTGTATGTCATGGGCCACACCGTCAATCCGGGCACGCCCGATGCCGGCGTCCTCTTTCGCCTGCTCGATGACGGCCAGATCGATCTCGACTTCGGCTTGGGCATGGATGCACCGCTGCGTATCGGCGGCGGAGGGCGCGGCTTTCTGGGCCAGTGCTATCGAGTGACGTCGCTGTCGCTCGACGCGCAGGACCGCATGGTGTTGGGCTGCGAGCCTGATCCAAGCGGCGCGGGCCTGATTCCCGCGCCTGGGGTGCTGCGTCTCGGCAGCGATGGCCAACCGGACACTGACTTCGGCGGCGATGGCTATGTCGAGCCAATGGCGTGGAACTCGCCATTCGGCTACCTGCGCGGCGCACCACGCGTGGCGCTAACCGAGAACGGCCAATTGGTCGTGGGCGGCACACTGGTGCGCAGCCCTGGCGATCCCGACCTGCAGGATTTCTACGTCAGCCGCCTGAACACCGATGGCAGCGCGGACGGTTCCTACGGCCTCGCCGGCGCGCATCAATCGCACTACACCATCGACCTCTGGCAGAACACCGACTACAAGCTTGAGGAACTGGGCGAACTACGCCTGGATGCGCGCGGACGCGTCGTGCTCAGCGGCAGCTATGCCAGCGCGCTCGCAGGCACCAGCGAAACGTATGGTCTGATCGCCCGTCTGGGCATGGCCGATCCCGGCGTGAACGCCGGCTTTCTCGATCCGGACTTCAGCTACCGCGGGTATCGCCTACAGCACATCGATGATGTCACGGGACCGCGTCGATCGACGCTGGCGGAGGACCTGGCACTTGACGCGCAGGGACGCGCCATCGTGGTCGGCTCGCTGTACTTGGAAACCGCGCCGTTCAGTGCGGTTTGTGGCATCAGCCGCAGCTTGCCGAATGGTCAGCCCGATCCAAGCTTCTCCGGCAACGGCCAACGTGGCATCAGCCTGATTGCGGGTGGCGAAACCTACTGCAATGCCGTCGAGGCGCTGCCCAGCGGCGAACTGCTGGTGGCTGGCTGGCGTGGAGGTGCCGCTTACACCGCAACCGTAATCCGTCTGCAGGATGACGCCAGTCTGGACACCCAGTTCTGGGGTGATGGCATGTTGGAGCTACGCGAGGATCTTGGCCTTGGCACACGACAAATCTCGGCGTACTTCAGCGACATGGCACAGGATGCACAAGGACGCATTCTGTTGCTGGCGGATGGCACCGCCGTCGGCGTGCAGGATCCTGCCTTTCCCTGCGGCTTTGGTAACCTCAACGATGAATGCGGGCTCGTCTTGCGTCTGCTTGCCGATGGCAGCCTTGATTCCAGCTTCGGCACCAATGGCATGGTCCGACTGATTTCATCGACCAATCCTTCGCGAATGCGAACTGGCAGTCTCGCCGTCGACCTCGACGGGCGGATCCTCGTAGCGGGTACTGAGGGCTCGCAAGCCAACGATGAGTCGGCGCTCTTCTATGACATTGCGGAGGACGGACAATCCCAGCAACGGATCAGCTTGCGCAACAGCACGGGTTGTCGAGCCAGCTTTTCCTTGGCGGTGGACGGCAGCAACGCGCGACTGCTCGGCTGCAGCCTGTCATCCGGTGGTGCGGTGCTGCGCCTGCTGCCCAGCAATGCCGTCGATCTCAACTTTGCTCTGGGTGGGGTTGCGCCAGTCGACTACTACACCAATGGCAGCGGCGACACCGCTAGCGTCAGTGCCATCCTGCCGCAATCAGACAACAGCATGGTCGTGGTCGGCAGTCACCAACAGGGAACACCTTGGGAAGCGGTATTCGGCCGTTACGACGTGGGCATCACCAAGTTCGACCGT
Organism: Lysobacterales bacterium; assembly: GCA_016718605.1. Classification (GTDB taxonomy): domain Bacteria; phylum Pseudomonadota; class Gammaproteobacteria; order Xanthomonadales; family Xanthomonadaceae; genus Aquimonas. The sequence goes on from JADKCY010000003.1 coordinate 743,627, forward strand.
TTCGGCGATCGAATTGCGTACCCGTCGTTTGGCGCTGGCTACGGCAGCCGACTGCGCTTCCCGGACCTGCCTGGCGCCTTTGACGAATACCCTTCCACCGCCGTTCAACAAGCCGATGGACGCATCGTGATCGCTGGCACCTTCGCTGATGTGCGTCCCGGCGTGCCGGAACAGGACAGCACACAAATGTTCCTGGCGCGCATCAGCAATCCACAGCCCGAGCCACTGCCGCCGGAGCTATTTATGGATGGTTTTGAGTAATTCCTGGTTGGCCACATTGTGCGTGGAGCATGCGCCAGTCTGCGCGTGCCCGCGCGCATCTGGCCAAGCTTGATGCAAACAAAGAACGACGGCTGGATTCATCTCAGGCCGGCTGTGTGTTGTCGCTGAGATTACGACTCGCCATGCGCCGCAAGTGGCGTTGGTTTACACGAACAGCGATGCTTGCTGGGCCGTGCTGCTGGCATCGACCAGGTGAATCAGCCCGACGCCTGCCAAGCGATAACGCGTGTCGGGAGACAATCCAACGCGTTGTCGTAGTGCCAGCGCAATCGCCAACACTTCAGCGGCGTTGGCGGGTGGGCTGTCGAGAGTTTGGCTGCGCGTGAGAATGCGGAAATCGGTGGTCTTGAGTTTGAGCACCACGCCGCGCCCGAGGCGTCCGCTGCGCTGTGCGCTGTTCCAGATGCGCTCGGCCAGCGGCGCAAGTTCGCCACCGATTTGCTCCAGGCTGAGATCCGTGACGAACGTGTCTTCGGCGGAGATCTGCAGGCTTGGACGCTCGACTTCCACCGGATGCAGGTCGATGCCCATCGATAGTTCATGCAGACGACGTCCCCAGCGACCGAAGCGCGCATCCAATACTTCGATGGGCACCGCCCGAAGTTCGCCGACGCTGCGGATGCCAAGGGCTTCGAGCTTGCTCTCCATCACCTTTCCAACGCCCGGCAAACGCCCAACGGGCAAGGGCGTGAGGAATTCCATGGCGTGTTCTGGTCGAATCACGAATAAGCCATCCGGCTTGCGCCAGTCGCTGGCGATTTTGGCGAGGAACTTGTTCTCGGCCACACCTGCGCTGGCAGTGAGTCCAGTTTCGTCGCGGATTTCGCTGCGGATGGCTTGCGCCACCGCAGTCGCGCTGGGCAGGTTCTGCCGGTTGTCGCTGACGTCCAGATAGGCCTCGTCCAGCGACAGCGGTTCGATCAGGTCGGTATGGCGCTGAAAGATGGCGCGAATCTGCTTCGACGCCGCCTTGTAGCGCCCAAAATCAGGCGGCACGAAGATCGCCTGCGGACACAGGCGTTCGGCACGAATGGCGGGCATCGCCGAGCGCACGCCGAAGCGTCGCGCCTCGTAGCTCGCTGCGCAAACCACCGAACGCGCACCGCGCCACGCCACCACGACCGGCTTGCCGCGCAACTCAGGATCGTCACGCTGCTCCACCGAGGCGTAGAAGGCATCCATGTCGATGTGAACGATCTTGCGCATGAATGCAGTCTATCCAGACCTGGAAAGACAGGTGCACGACCTCGGCGACGGAACGCGTCGCGCCGACATCTCAGGCATCGCTCTTGAGAGTCCGCCTGACCTTTGCATGTCAGGGCGGAGCGTCTTTTCAGCCGCGCGGACGTCCTTTAAATCCGCCGCCAGGTTTGCCTTTGAAGCCACCGGGCTTGCTATCGCCACGCTCGAAGCGTGCGCCGCCCGGTGCGCGCGGGCGCGGGGCGGGACGTTCATTGCTGCTGGCGGCTTTGTCGGCGGCGCTGGCGCGCGCGATCTTGAGGCGCTGACCGGCGACCCAGACCTGTTTGAGATGCTGCATCAGCTCGTCCGGCATGCCGACCGGGAGGTCGATCAGGCTGTGGTCGCCACGGATGTCGATGCGGCCAATGTGGCGCGATTCCAATCCCGCCTCGTTGGCGATGGCACCGACCAGATTGCCGGGCTTGGCACCATGCACATGGCCCACTTCGACGCGGAAGGTTTCCATGCCCGCTTCGCTGCCTGCCGCAGGACGTCGCGGGGCGCGCTCGCCTTCGGCGAACTCGCGCGGCGCACGGGGTGGACGCTCGTTGCTGTCGCGCTCGAACCGATCACTGCGTTCGAAGCGTTCACCGCGCTGCGGACGCTCGGGACGCTCCGGACGATCGAAACGCTCGGCCTTGCCGCGCGAGGGCGGATCGGGTGGCAGCAACAAAGGGGTATCGCCCTGCAGCAGTCGCGCCAATGCCGCGGCGATTTCGATGGCCGGGGTGTTCTGGTCGCGCTCCATCTGTTCGATGATCTGGCGATACAGATCCAACTGCGGGTCAGCCAGTGCCCCGACAATCTGCTGTTTGAACTTGCTGACGCGCTGTTCGTTGACGGTTTCGACGCTGGGCAATTCCATCGGCTCGATAGGCTGACGGGTGGCGCGCTCGATGGTGCGCAACATGTTGCGCTCGCGCGGCGCGACGAACAGGATCGCCTCACCACTGCGCCCGGCACGGCCTGTACGGCCAATGCGATGCACGTAGCTTTCGGTGTCGTAGGGAATGTCGTAGTTGAGCACGTGACTGATGCGCTCGACATCCAGTCCGCGCGCTGCCACATCGGTCGCCACCACGATATCCAGATCGCCATCTTTGATGCGCTGGACGGTGCGCTCGCGCACATTTTGCGCAACATCGCCGTTCAGTGCCGCGACCGAAAAGCCGCGTGCCGCGAGCTTTTCCGCAAGCTCTTCGGTGGCCTGCTTGGTACGCGCAAAGACCAGCATCGCGTCGAAGGATTCCGCTTCGAGGATCCGGGTCAGGGCGTCGAGTTTATGGATGCCACTGACAAACCAATAGCGCTGGCGAATGTTCTTGGCAGTCGTGGTTTTTGCCGCGATGGTGACTTCTTTGGGATTGCGCAGATGGGTCTGGGCAATTTTTCGAATACGTGGCGGCATGGTGGCCGAGAACAGCGCAACCTGGCGTTCGGTAGGCGTCTTCTGCAGGATGCTCTCGACGTCGTCAATGAAGCCCATGCGCAGCATTTCGTCGGCTTCGTCGAGCACCACCCAGCGCAGTTTGGACAAGTCCAATGAGCCACGTTCGAGGTGGTCGATGATGCGGCCAGGTGTCCCCACCACCACATGCGCGCCGCGCTTCAGTCCAGCCAACTGCGGTTGGTAACTCTGGCCACCGTAAATCGGCAGCACATGGAACCCGGGCATGCCCGAGGCGTAGCGCTGAAAGGCTTCGGCGACCTGAATCGCCAATTCGCGGGTGGGCGCCAGCACCAGTGTTTGCGGTGACTTCTGGTTGAGATCGAGCTGCGAGAGGATCGGCAACGCAAAGGCGGCGGTCTTGCCGGTGCCAGTCTGTGCTTGGCCAAGCACGTCGCGACCATCCAGCAAAGGCGGAATGGTGGCGGCCTGAATCGGCGACGGGGTTTCATAACCCACTTCGCGAATGGCCTGCATGACAGGATCAGAAAGACAAAGATCGGCAAAACGAACGTCTGCCGCAGGCGCGGCGGATTCACTGGACATGCTGTACTCCGGGATGAGGCACCTGAAGGCCGGAGAACGAGGCTTCACACATCACCGCGGTGAAGGCATCCAACCAGCGCACGAGATTTCCGTGGCGGCGAGCGATGCAAGGAAGCGACCAGTGGCCGAGGGTGCAGAAAGAAACGGTGGCGGATTCTAGTCGATTCACAGGGCATTGTTGCATTGCACGAGGATCAGGCCGGGGGTGCGGTTCAGACTCGCAATAGCTGGGACTGCGGTAGCATCGTGCGCTGTTGTCGTGGCCAGGAGCCGTTCATGCGTTGGGATCGTGCGCGTCGAAGTGATCAGGTGGAGGATCGTCGTGGGCTCGGTGGTGGCAGCGGCGGACGCGGTCCAGGTGGCGGTATTCGCTTCAGCCTGACCGGCATCGTGATCGTGGTGATCCTCAGTTTCGTGATGGGAAAGAACCCGCTGGAAATGCTCGCCCTGCTGGGTGACAGCGGATCGCAGAGCACCAGCGCACCTGCGCCGGAACGCGGGCAACCAGCGGATCGCAGCGATCCGACCATCGATTTTGTCAGCGCCATTCTGGGTGACACCGAAGACACCTGGAGCCAGATTTTTTCCGCCAGCGGTGAGCGCTATCCGCCGGCCAAACTGGTGGTGTTCGAAGGCGGCGTCACGACTGCCTGCGGCTACGCCAGTTCGGCGGTCGGGCCGTTCTATTGCCCCGGGGACAAACAGGTCTATCTCGATCTGCAGTTTTTCCGCGAGCTGGAACAGCGTTTCAGCGCTGCCGGCGATTTCGCGCAGGCCTATGTGATCGCGCACGAGATCGGGCATCACATCCAGACCCTGACGGGCGTATCGGCCAAGGTCAATGCGGCACGCCAGCGCGGGCAAAAGGTCGAAGGCGATGGCGGTCTGCTGGTGCGTCAGGAGCTACAGGCCGACTGCTATGCGGGCGTGTGGGCGCACTCCGCGCGGCAACGCCTCGACATGCTGGAGCCCGGCGATCTGGAAGAAGCCCTCAATGCGGCCAGTGCCATCGGCGATGATCGATTGCAGCAGCAAGCACAGGGTCGCGTGGTACCTGACGCCTTCAGTCATGGCACCTCGGCCCAGCGCGTGCGTTGGTTTCGGCTGGGATTCGACCAAGGCGATGTCGGCGCCTGCGACACATTTGCAACGGCGCGGTTGTAACCACCTTCCTCAACAGCCCCGCGAGTAGAACCACAAATTGGGTTTTCCATAGGCGGCATGCGCGGGCACCCACGCCTGCGCGAGCACTTTTGGCCGCTCCGCTGCGTCGCACACCGAATGGCTGAGAATCTCGATCCTCAGCCAAAGCGCGTCGTCGACAACTTGCGATTCACGCACGCGTACCGGCGTGCCCACGGGCCATCCCGGCGGCAATGCACTGCCGCCGGGATGGTCCCATGCAATGAGCTCCGGCTCTGCGACGTAACTGAGCCCATCGCGCAACAGCGCGACCAGCGGGAAATACTGATCGCGCGCGCTGGCCATCAGCCACGCACTACCCGCCGGCAACTGCACGCGAAACCACGGCGAACGCGCCTCAAGCACGATCACGGCGGGCGATTCGTAGTTCAATTCCCGCTGCGGCAGTTCAGCGACCACACCCGTGTCAAACACCACGTCGACACGCAGCCCGGCGCAACCACCTTCGCCCAACTGTGTCCATGGCTGTGCGACACGAATTCGGCCGATATGCGCCGCGGATGCGGGGCTACTGAGAAGGGCAATCTCCTTCGGCTCGAAAACCTCGCACGGCAGCTCACCAAACACTTCCGGCAAGGTCAGCAAACCCTGCAGCGGCGCTTCGGCAAATGCCGCAGCACTGAAACACGACCCGCCGAGCAGAAAAATCCATGTGCGCCAAACCATGTGGACTCCTCCAGATTGCGTGAATCGCGCTTGCTCGCAAGAGTCTGCACTATGCCGCTGCGGATGCCGACGCGGCGCGAACGGGAATCGCTGTCAACCGATGCTGGCCGGTGGCGTTTGGTATACCGGATTGCCAGCCCGCGCGTCGCCGCACAGGAGGTTGCCCGATGTCATCGTCAAGACACCCACGGATCGCGAGGGTAGTAGCCCTTACCCTGTTCGCGATCTGCATGGCACCGGTTTTGGCGCAGAGCGCGCCATGGCAGCAGTACTTCGGTGCCAACACCGCCGCTGGATTCAGCACTGAGGTCTGGCGTACGACGGTGCGCACTGGGTATCCACGCGATGCCAACAATGCTGCGATCAGCAGCAGCATTGACCCGGAGCGCTTGGATGAAGTGCTGGCGCAGCACGATTGGGTGCATCTGCAGGATGGTTACAACTATCGCCAGCAGACCGACGTTGATGCCTTTTTCAATGCCGTGCGTACCGACCATGGCGCCGCTTGGCGTGCCAACGTGCAGCAGCTGGCCGTGGCGATGATCAATGGCATGCGACGGAATAGCGCGGGCGGCCATCGCGCGTATTGGGAACTGGGCAACGAGATCTACGCAGGCCAGCCGGGCATGACCATCGGCACGTGGCTGACAGCCAACAACCTGCCCTATCCGCATCCAAACTCACCATTCAACGACAACCCGTCCCACGTTGAGCGCGCCAACGACCGCGGCATCATCGGCTATCAGGTCGAGTATCAGATGGCGCTGGCGATCGAGGCCATCCTGGCCGCTAACGCAAATGAGCCCGACGCCACTCGGGTGCTGATCATGGCACCGGCCGCCACGGTCAGCAGCGTCAACGGTGGCTGGTTGCAGGCACTGATGGACTACGAAATCGTTGGCTATGAGGTGGAGTTGAACAGCACAGGGCAAGCCTTCGCCAATTACGCCAAACCGCTGGCATCCAGCCTCGCTGGACAACGCTTCGGCGACCTGCTGGATCTGCTCAATGTGCACTACGTCATCAATGCCAACGGCGAAACCATCCGCACGGTGTGGGACACCTGGCTCAATGGCAGTACAAGTGCGCAAGGCGTGTTCCATACCGAGGAAGGTGGCGTCCGCGCGGCCAGTGAAGGCCGAGGCGGTCTGGCGGCAATGAGCAGTTTTCCGCGCATCATGGATGTGTGGTTGTCGCGCGGCCTCGCGCCATCACAGGTGCGCAGCATCTTCTACGCAAGTGGTGATGGCCCAATTGGCACGCGCGGCGTGGACGCGTTGAATGCACTACACGCGTTCATGCCAGCAGACCGTACGGCCTTGCTGCGCAAGCCTGGACTACTGAGTCACCCCGATGTTGCCATCGAGACTTACGCCTTCGAATCGGACAATGCCAATCAACGCGCCCTGTTCGTTCTTCCGGCCGCCAATGGCGCAGCCACGTTGGAGCACATCGATATGCTGGCGGCCGGTTGGAGAAATACGCTGGTCGATGCCAGTGTGCATCTGTGGAATGACAGCGCCAATGCCATGCAAAGTGGCATCGTGACGCGCTCGCAGGATGGCCTGCGCTATCGCATCGACTTTCCCGCGGTCAATTTCACCGGCATCAACAACGAAGCACTAGTGATCCTGCTCCAAAGCAGTGACGAAGGTCTGCCGATCTTTGCAGATGGCTTTGAGGCCCTGCCATAGACACCGCATGCAAACCGACGTTTGTTACTACTGCAATGACTCTTTGCGGCCTATCATCGACGCCTTGTTGCCACATCAGGGAGTGCACCATGCGTCATGCTTTGCTTGTCACGTCCGTGTTGATTGGACTGGCGGCCTGTTCCAACGACACGCCGCCAGCCGATCCTGCACCCGCCGTCGCACCCGCTGCGAAGACGGAAGGTGCCACATCACACGCATTCAGCCCGGAGATCACCGCGGCCGACTATGCCGAGTTCACGCGTGTGCTGGCCTCAGACGAGCTCGAAGGTCGAGGCCCCGGTAGCCCGGGCGAGACCAAGACCATCGAATATCTGATCCAGCACTATCAGCGCATGGGTTTCGAACCTGGCAACAATGGCAGCTGGATTCAGACTGTCCCGATGGTGACGACCACTACACAGCAAGGCGCCAGCCTGACACTGAACGTGGCGGGCCAGCCGCACGCGTTGGAATTCGGCACGCAGATGGTGCTGGGCACACGCAACGGTGCGCCAGAAACAGTGCTTAAAGACAGCGAAGTGGTGTTCGTCGGCTATGGCGTTAATGCGCCCGAACTGGGCTGGAACGATTACGCCGATCTGGATGTAAAAGGCAAGACGGTGGTGATGTTCATCAACGACCCCGGCTTCCACACCGGCGACGAAAGCCTGTTCGAAGGTCGCCGCATGACCTATTACGGCCGCTGGACCTACAAATACGAGGAAGCAGCGCGTCAGGGTGCAGCGGCGGCTCTGATCATCCACGACGACGCCGGTGCAGCCTATCCGTGGGCGGTCGTGCAGAACGGCTGGAGTGGTCCGCAGTTTGATCTTCCTGCCAGCGAAGATCCGGAACCACGCTTGCCGATGCAGGGCTGGTTGACCGCCGAGTCGGCACAACTGTTGATCGCCAGCACCGGCAAGGACCTTGAGACCCTGCGTCGTGAGGCGAGCACGGCGGGCTTCAAACCGTTTGCCATGCAGGCAAGCCTGAGCGCGAACTTCAAAAGCACCGTGCGCGAGGGCAAGTCGGACAATGTCGTCGCGCTGCTGCCGGGTAGCGCGCGGCCGGATGAAGCAGTCATCTACATGGCGCACTGGGATCATCTGGGACGCACCTTTCAGGCCACCGGTGACGGCATCTTCAACGGCGCCATTGATAACGCAACTGGCGTCGCTGGTATCTTGGAATTGGCAGAGAAGTTTGCCAAAGGCCCTCGGCCACAACGCAGCCTGCTGTTTCTCACCGTGACATTGGAAGAGTCCGGCTTGCTCGGCTCCAAGTATTACGTCGCGCATCCAACCGTGCCGCTAAACAAGACCGTTGGCGTCATCAATCTCGATGCGATGACCGTGCTGGGTCGCACCAAGGATTTCGTGGTGGTTGGCAAGGGCAGCTCGGAACTCGAAGACCTAGTGACACCGCTGCTGGAAGCGCAGGGACGCAGTGCCTTCCCCGAAGTCGAGGTTCAGAACGGCTATTACTTCCGCAGTGATCATTTCAACTTCGCCAAAGCGGGTGTCCCCGCGCTCTACGCAAAGGGCGGATTCGATCACGTCGAAAAAGGCGCGGAATATGGCAAGGCGCAAGCCAGTCGCTACACCACCGAGGACTATCACAAGCCATCCGACCAGTTTGATGCGAGCTGGGACCTGTCGGGCGTGGTGGAAGACCTTGTGGTGCTGTACGGCGTCGGCGACGCATTAGCCAACGCTGAGCAATGGCCCAACTGGTACCCGAGCAGTGCTTTCCGCAGCAAGCGCGACGCCATGATGGCCGCGCCGACGGCACCTGCCGCACAGTGAGTCACCCTGCGTCGGGTGTCGTTTGCGACACCCGACAGCAACGCCAATGAGCGCACACCTTTACGGTCCGCAGACATTTCGCCAAGTCGGTTGGAAGAACGGCCGCGGCCAGACCACCGAGTTGCTGGCGTGGCCCCGTCCGGAGGCGTACGAGTGGCGGCTAAGCATGGCGCCGGTCAATGAGGATGGTGCGTTTTCCGACTTCGCCGGATTCCAACGCACCCTGATTCTGCTGCGCGGCAATGGGCTGCACCTGACGCATGACGCAAATGACACTCAGGTGCTGCGGCAACGCTTTGACATCGCCCGGTTTGACGGCGGCGCGCGGACGTTTGCGCAGCTTGAGGACGGTCCCATTTTGGATTTCAACCTGATGGTCCGCACACCCGCGTGGTCAAGTACGGTGCAGGTGATTCGCGGCGAAGACCAGCGCCTGCTGCCACACGCGGATCACCTGCTGGTGTATGCGGTGGAAGGTACCGCGCAATGGCAAAACGGCAGTGAGGCGATGACCATCGCAACATCGCATCTGCTGCATGTTGAAGACGCCCGTTCCTCGACGTTGCACAACGCGGGGGCGCTCATCGTGATGGTTTTGCGCTGCGGCGACGCGCGCTGAGGCATCGCAAGCAAGCGATCAGCCGTTCAGTTGCCGATTGAGAAAAGCGCGTGCAAAGCGCAAATCGCGATCCACGGTTGCCACCGATACCGCCAGCACTTCGGCAATCTCTTCGCGCTGCATGCCGGCGAAATAGTTCATCTCGATCACCCGCGCCGTGCGTTCATCCTGAGCACGCAGTTGGTCCATGGCCTGATCCAATGCCAGCAGATCGATCTCGTTACGGGCATTGGATTCGGCATCCAAGGCTCCCAACGTCAGGACGGCCGCGCCACCGCCACGCTTGGCGGCCATTCTCGACCGCGCATGATCGACCAGCACCGCGCGCATCTGCAGTGCAGCGATGGCAAGAAAGTGCGAGCGGTTCTGCCAGTCGGCGCCCTGCCCCATCAACCGCAGCAGGGCTTCGTGCACCAGCGCGGTGGGCTCCAGCGTTGGCGTGCGATCGTTGACACCAATGCGTGAGGATGCCATCCGCCGCAACAGGCTGTAGACCTCGGGCAACAAACGATCCAGCGCACTGCGATCTCCCCCACGCCATGCCTGCAGGAGTTGCGTCAGCTCACTCCCTGCGACCTCCATCGCGGGCAGCGGCTGGGTAATCTCGTCGCGGAATTCTTCACTATGAATCATAGGGAAATGGTCAGCCGATTCCTTGGTGTGGCGGTGACGGCTCGGTCGCGTTTTCAAGCTCTGCAGCCACCTCGTCCTCCGTGCGCAACTGTCCTTCCCATTTCGACACCACAGCCGTTGCCACGCTGTTGCCAATGACATTGGTGGCCGAGCGCGCCATATCGAGGAAATGGTCGATGCCAAGCAGCAACAGCAAGCCCGCCTCAGGAATATTGAACTGCGCCAGCGTGGCAGCAATCACCACCAGCGATGCACGCGGCACACCTGCCATGCCTTTCGAGGTGACCATCAGAATGAGCAGCATGGTCAACTGCTGGGCGTAGCTGAGCTCAATCCCGTAAGCCTGCGCAATGAAGACGGTGGCAAACGTGCAATACATCATCGATCCATCGAGATTGAACGAGTAACCCAGGGGCAGCACGAACGAAGCAATACGATTGGAACAGCCAAATCGTTCGAGCAAGGCCAGCGTCTTGGGATAGGCGGCCTCGCTGGATGCCGTCGAAAACGCGAGCAAGGTTGGCTCACGTACGGCCTTGAACAGAGTGACCGCGCGCCCGCGCAGTACGACCCAGGCAGCCGCAAACAGCAGCAACCACAACAGTAGGATGCCGAAATAGAACTCCGCCATGAAGACGCCGTAGGTCGCCAATACACCGAGGCCACTCTTGGCAATTGCAGACGCAACGGCAGCGAAGACCGCAAAGGGCGCGAACCACATTACCAGCATGGTGACCTTGAGCATGACGTAGGAAAGCCCTTCCAGCGCATCGACCAGAGCCTTGGCCTTTTCGCCGACGCCCGCGCATCCAACGCCGAAAAACACTGAAAACACCACGATCTGCAGGATCTCGTTCTTTGCCATGCCATCCACGATGCTGGCGGGAACCAAGTGGGTCACGAACTCGGCCAGAGTCAATCCCGTCGCGACGACACCGGAACTAGCACCCGCATCAGGCAACGCAATCGTCAGACCAACACCCGGCTCAAACAAATTAACCAGCACCAGTCCCAACGTCAGTGACATCAACGACGCCCCCACGAACCACAGCATCGCCTTCAGACCAATACGACCAACCACATTGACATCGCCCATCTTGGCAATGCCGACCGCCAGCGTGGCAAAGACCAGCGGAGCGATGATCATCTTGATCAGACGCAGGAAGATCGTGGTCACCAGGCCAAAGTGCTGCACAACTTGACCCGGATCGTCCATCGCATAGTGAATGGCGAGGCCACACACCACCCCCAACAGCAGGGCGATCAAAATCCAGCGAGTGAGTTTGTTGCCAGAGGTCATGCTTCAACTCCAGTGCGCCGCCAGGTTGACGGCTGGGAAGACTCAGGATTTGCGGGACTGTGTGGCACGCAATGCGCTCCAGTAGGTGTCCAACTCACGACGCACTACAGGCAGCAGCAGATAGACGCCAATCAGGTTCGGAATTGCCATGATGAACAGCAAACCATCGGCCAAGTCCACGACGCTCGCCAGCGGCATCGTACAACCCACCACGATGCCCAGCAGATAGATCAGCTTGAAGCCATACAAGGCGATGGGCGAGCCGCCAGCCAAAAAGCTCGCCGCTTTGGCGCCGTAGTAGCCCCAGGTGACCATCGTTGAATAGGCAAACAGCAGGACGGCCAATGTCAGAAAGTACGGAAACCAGGACGACACCGTGGCAAAGGCGTTGGAGGTGAGTTGCACACCATCGGCATTGCCCTGCAGATACTGACCGGATATGACGATCACCAACGCCGTCATCGTGCAAACCACAACGGTGTCGATGAACGGCTCCCACAAGGCGACGAACCCTTCGGTGACCGGCTGATGGGTCTTGACGGCCGAATGTGCGATCGCCGCCGAACCGAGACCGGATTCATTGGAAAACGCGGCGCGGCGAAAGCCGACAATCAGCGCACCCAGCACTCCACCTTGAACACCATCAGCCGTAAATGCACCGTCGATGATGGCAACCACTGCCGCAGGTACGTTTTCGATGTTTACCGCGATCACGACCAAGCACGCCACTACATAGAGCACCGCCATGACTGGCACCAGCTTTTCCGTGACACGACCAATCCGGGTGATGCCTCCCAGGATCACAATCCCGGTCAGCGTTGCCATCACGCCGCCAAATACCCATGCGCGCTGCGCCAACCAGCTCTCTTGCCCTCCGCTGACCGCGACAATCTGTGCATACGCCTGATTGGACTGGAACATGCCGCCCGCACCAATGGCACCCATCATCGTGCAGATGGCAAATATGATCGCCAGCAGCCAACCCAACCAGCGCAATCGGGGGTATTCCTCAGAGAGACCGCGTGTGAGGTAGTACATCGGACCACCAGACACCGAGCCATTGGCATGCTGCCTTCTGTACTTCACGCCCAACGTGCACTCGGCAAACTTGGCCGACATGCCTAGCACGCCAGCCAGAATCATCCACAGCGTCGCTCCAGGCCCACCCAAGGTAATGGCCACTGCCACACCAGCGATATTCCCCAGACCCACTGTGCCAGACACCGCCGATGTGAATGCTTGAAAGTGGCTGACCTCGCCACCGGCACTGTGATGGTGATGGTTGTAGTCTCCGCGAAGTAACTGAAAGCCGTGCATAAAGCCACGCACGTTGATGAAGCGCAGCGCTAGTGTGCACACCAGCGCACCGAGCACCAACCAGCCCACGATCAACGGAAACATGACTTCTCCGGACTCGGTCGCGAGCGGAACCGCATAGAAAATCAGCGCTGACACGGCATCGGCGAATGGCCTGAGCCAGCCATCAATCTGCTGATCCAGACTCGCTTGCCACAGATCGACGCGCGCACTCCATTCGACACCCTGAATGACACTGTCAAAACCTGTCATTTGCTTACGTTCCCCGGATGGTCGCCCAGTCTGCGGCCCTGACTGCGGCATGCCCTCTCATGCCGCGACTCGCATCACCATGGCGATGCATCACTAACGATGGTACACCAGCACTCCGTCCGCAGATGGTCTCGCCGACCACCGAGACGCGCGCGTGCCGTGAGATGCCACTCCCTCGAGCTCTTGGCCGCCTGCGAACAGGCACCGTTCCACGCTCCGGAGCGACAGGCAAGGTCTTCAACACACACTGGGGCAGAGGTGCCATCGCTACCTCGCCAATTCCGCTTTTCCTGACAGCCCGATCGAATCAGGCGCGACGTCCGCGCGTGATTGACTCAGCGCGGCGGGTACAAAGGTGGCAGGCCGCCGCGCGCTGCGTCGGCAGCGTTGTCCTCTTGCCAACGCGGCGACTGTCGAAAAGCAGTACGCAACTCGTCCCGCAGCTCCGCTGCCTGGATCGCTTCCTGAGCATCCCTAGGCGCATACAGGCGTCGTTCCAGCTTACGCACAGCAGCGCTTTGAGCAGCGTCCTGCAGACTATCCGCAACCGCCTGCAGCGACCATCGACGTTGTGCTTGCGTTGTCGGGGCAACTGCACGCAGGGCGGTCGCGATGGCCGGCAGATCACCTCCTTGTAAGGCGCGCTGCAATTCGCGTCCGTCAACAGGCCGCGTGTGGGCACCAGAGACGGCAACCGGCGGCATTTGTCGGCGACGCAGCCGCCAAACCCACGCCAGCGTCGCCAACCACAATGCCGCCAGCAAGGCGCTCAACAGAGGCCACGGCCCATCATCTCGATTAGGCGCCTCCTCTGACGTACGCAAATCACTTGGCAGAGCGCCGGCTGCTGGAATCGTTGAATCCTGAGGTACTGACGTCGAACCGTCACTCGCCACGACCGCAATTTGACGGGCGGGAATTTCTGCTGTTGCCGCGGCATCCTTCGACACATCCCACCAGTGCATTTGCAGTGCGGGAATCGCGAGTGGCCCGGCCTGTTTCGGCACGACGGCGAATCGCCGCACACGCTCGCCGACGATCAAACCCGAGCCATCGAGGCTCTGCGCGCTCTCCTGGTCTGGATAAACATCCACCCCATCTATCGTTGGAAGAACCAATTCCGGCAATTGCTCGGCGGCTAGGCCCTGCGCTTGCAGACGCAAGGTGAGGGTGATCGGCTCACCGACTTTGGCCGGCGAGGAGGCGGCGCTGAGTTGCGCGGTGTATTGCAATGCCTGCGCGGGAAGCCAAGGGGTTGCCGCCGACGACGGCGCTGGGCGAACCTGCAGGGTTGTCGCATCGGCCTGTGCGCTGACTGCACGCCCCGGATCAAACATCCGACCGCGGCCGGCGTCAGACAACGCCCGCCCACGAAAACGCAAGGCGGGCAAGGTCAATTCGCCACTGCGTTGCGGGGTGATCGCATAGCGACGCTCAATGACGTTGTAACGCCGACCGTTGCGTTCGCTCTGATAGGTCGCGTCACTGCCAATACGACGGACTTCCGCCGCATCAATGCGCGGATCATCCAGTTGCCCGTCCAGCAATGTCACTGCGTAGAACAACCGAATGCTGTAAACGATCTGCTGCTGAACGTAAGGCTGAGTGCTGCTGGTTTCGACTTCGATGAAGACGTCTCCCTGTGCGGCGGAAGTCGCCGCAGGCGAGCGAACCGTCAAAGTCATCGGCGCAGTGGTTTCGCCACGTACGCTCAACGCCGGAATTCCCAGCACACCCTCGTGCAATGGCTCCAGCACCACCCCCCAAAGCGTACGCGCCGACTGCTGACCGTTGACCAGACTGACTTGCGTGTTACTGGAGCTTCCCAACACCCGGAAATTGCCCGCCAATGCCGACAAATCAGGCTCACCTGTGCCAATCCCGTCAACTTCGACATTCAAGGTCACCGTCTCGCCCAACGCGATGCTGTCGCGATCCAGAAAGGCCCGCGCCGCGGCGTTGACCTGCGGGCTCTGCAGGCCCAACAACAGCAGCAGACCCACCAACAAAGCACGTCCGATCATTGCCACTCTGCTACTGAAGGCCCTGCTTTGACGGATTGCCACCTGCCATCTCATCACTCGTTTCCTTCCTGTTGTCGGCGCTGGTATTCGAGGATGAACTTGCGACGCAACAAGCCGCCAGGATCATCCGGTACCCGTCGCAATAACTGCTGCATGGCCTGTTCGCGTTCCGCCTCACTGATTTGTTCGTCACTGAGTGCTGCTGACGCGTTCTGCTCATCCGCAGTCTGATTTGGCTTGGAGGGCTGCGCCTCCAACGCCTGCTGCATTTCCTTCTGAAAGTCCTGCGCTGTGGCTGACGCTGCCTCGGACGAATCCTCCGCCTGCGCATCCGCCGGCTGATTGCCTTCGCTGCCCTCGGCGCCCTGCTGTTGCTGCTGCTCGCCAGATTGGCCAGGATTCGGTTCACCGTTCGGGTTCTCACCGTCCTTCGGGTCGCCTGATTCGCCTGGCTCTGCGTCCTCGTCGGCCCCCTCTGAGGGCTCTCCCTCACCAGGTTGTCCACCGCCCTCGCCAGATTTTGGCTGATTGGCATCTTCCTGTTGCTTTTGTTGCTGCAGCCATTCAGCGATGGCCTCTCGGTTGGCTTTGGCGTCGACATGCCCGGGGTCTCGCTGCAGTACGCCATCCAATGCGGCCATGGCCTCCTCGAAGCGCTGTGCTTTGGCGAGCGCGGTACCGTGGTTGTACGCGCTGTCGATATCGCTGCCCGCGCCAAAATCCACCGCAGCGGCGTTGAAATCTTCGCTCCGATACGCCGCCGTACCTCGCAGTCCCGGGTCCTGCGCCAACTCACGCGCACGCGCTGGATCATCGGCTTGCAAGGCCTGCCACGCCTGTTGATCGGGTCGCTGCCAGAGATCCTCCCAAACGCTTGCTCTGGACGGCGGTGCCACGCCAATCATTGGCAGGGCAACGAGCAGCGACCACAAAACACCACGCCTGGCCGCGAACGCCACCAGTGGCAACACCATCAACAGCAGCCAAGGGCCGTCATCACGCGCTCGGGTCAGACTCTCCTCAGTGGATGTCGTGAACTCGGTGTCGGTGTGAGCCACCTGCAGCATCCCCAAAGCCAGCAGGTCGGATTCATCATCGCGAATTCGCACATAGCTGCCTGTGCCGGCCTTCGCCAACATGCGGAGTGCGTCGTCGTCCAGTTTCGGCAACAGGATGCCGCCCTGCGCATCCTGCAGGAAGCCACCGCCTCCGACCGGAACCGGCGCGCCGCGATCAGTACCGATCCCGAGCACAGATACCTGCAAGCCACGCTGCGCCGCAACGGTTGCCGCCTGTTCGGCGGCATCGCTGCTGGCGCTTGCCAGAAGCAACATGCGTGCGCTCGCCAGCCCTGCGTCATCAAGCATGCGCTGGGCCATGCGGATAGCGCGCTCCGGCCGCTGACCAGAGACCGGCATCACCGAGGGATCCAGCGATTGCACCAGGTTGTCCAAGGTGCTCAGGTCATCAGTCAACGGTGCGACAGTAAATGCCTCGCCAGCATACGCAATGAGTGCCGTCTGCCCGGCTTTGCGCTGGCGCAACAGCGCCGTCAACTTGAAGCGTGCGCGACTCAGCCGGTCGGGTTTCAAATCGGCCGCGCGCATGACATCGCTGAGGTCCAGCGCAATGATCAGTGCATCCCGAGTTTGACTGAGTGGCTGAGGCTCACGTCCCAAACTCGGCCCCGCGAGGACGAGCACCACGCAGATGTAAGTCGCCATGGCCCACAGCAAGTGCTGGCGATCGCTACGCCCGCTGCTCACTTGTTGCGCGGTCAGCAACTCGACATCACACACGGCACGCCATGGATCCGCACGATGGACACGCCAGCGCCACACCACGATCCACAGCGGCAAGGCACACAAGGCCCATAGCCAGAGCGGTCGCAGCCAGCTCAGCGTTTCCATACGATGCCCTCCCGAACCCTCAAAGCCACCAGGACGAGTGCGAACAGCAAGCCCAAGGCAAGCGGCCAGACATACAACTCATCGCGCGGACGCAAAGGTTCGCCCTGGTATTCGATGGGTTCGAGACGATCCACTTCCGCATAGATACCTGCCAACTCGCCGGTGTCGCGTGCGCGGAAAAACCGGCCGCCGGTTCGCTCTGCGACCGCGATCAGGGTGGCTTCGTCAATCTCGGCCCCGGCCGTGTTCAATTGCAGCCCAAACATCTGCGTTTGCCCACGCTCGCTGCCGATCGCGACCGTGTAGACGCGCACGCCTTCGGCGGATGCAAGTTCGGCAGCTTTGAGCGGTTGCAGCGTACCCGCCGTGTTCACACCATCCGTCAGCAGCACCAGCACCCGCTGCGACTCGGGCCGCTCGCGCAGTCGTTTGACGGCCAATCCAATGGCGTCGCCAATGGCGGTCTCGCGTCCGGCCATGCCGATCACGCTGGTTTCCAATTGATAGCGCACATGCGCACGATCGAAGGTCAACGGTGTCAACAGATAGGCCTGCTGCCCAAACAACAGAAGACCAACGCGATCACCTATGCGACGACTGAGGAAATCGCCGAGCACCACTTTTACGGCGGTAAGTCGATCCACACGACGGCGACCGATGACCATGTCTTCTGCGGCCATGCTGCCGGAGACATCGACGGCCAGCAGCAAATCGCGCCCAGTCTGAGGTGGCTGCGCCACTTCGCCCAGCCACTGAGGACGCATCGCGGCTGCGACCAGTGCCAGCCAGACCAAACCGAAAAGCAACGCGGTCGGGCGCAGTCGTGACACCTTTCGGGCGCGCACATGATCAGGCGTTTCTATCGTCAACGGCAAACGCAGCAGGCTGCCAGACACATGTGCGGTTGGTGGCAGCCAACGCACCAGCAAAGGTAACAGCAGCGCCGCGGCTAGCCATGGCCAAGCGAATTCGATCATCTCGGCGCCCGTCCTTTGGTTACCTGCCGAACAAGCACTCGGGTTGCCTCGATCGAGCGCTCGGCCATCGCGGCATCGATCTCCGCCTGCCACTGACCTTCGCGCCATAGCGTGCGCAGCGTGTCATCCAAAGGCGAGTTCGTTTGCAATGACTGCAGAAAGTCGAACCAAGCATCACCCGCCAACGCGGCGGACTGCGGCTGGTACTCCGCCACGACACGCCGCAGCACGATGACGGTTGCCAGCACGCGCGACGACGTAGATGTCATCCGCGCGGCCTGATCATGCGCCTGCATCCAAAGTTCGGCGCGTCGCTGGCGACTGCGCCACGCCCGAAGGTGCCAGAATCCCCAAGCCAAGAGTGCAAGGACGACGATGGCAAGCGCCCACCACCCCGGGGCAGGCGGCCAAATCGGCGGCTCGAGTGGCACGTGAATATCCCGCAAGACGGGGCCTTCTGGCTGAGGTGCGTTCATTCACCCACCGCTACGGAAGGCACACCACGCATCAGATCACGCAATACCTGCACCGGATCTTGATCGCTGCGCGCAATCATTGCGCCGGCACCGAGACGCCGCAAACGCCACACCACGGATTCCTGACGCGCCTTCCATACTTGCTGCCAAACCGCTTGACCGTGGGTCTCAACCCGCAATTGTGATTCACCACTCAGCGCAGCGATGCGATAACTTCCCGGCGGCAGCTGGCTGCGCTCAAAGGCATCGGTCAGCACCACGGCCATGACATCGTGATGGCGTCGCAGGCGCTGCAAGGAACGCTCCGCCTCTTCGTCCAGACTTCGCGCATCCAGCACGAGCAAGATATGTGCACCCGAATTGAGACCACGCGCCAAGCCATCCAAGGTTGCGCTCAAGCCGCTCGATGACACTCGCGCATTGTTGCTCCCACTACCGGTTGTGGGAGCCAAATCGAAACGCGCCGACCATTGGCAGATGGCATCGAGTGCGCGCAAGGCGCCACGGCGGCCCGCCAGAGAAGGAATCAGGCCCACACGCTGACCAAAACTGGCCGCACAAATGCGATCACCTTGCGCGACGGCAGCCCACACAAAGAGTGCCGCCAAGCGTGCTGCCGCAACGGACTTGAAACAGGCTCGTGTCCCAAATCCCATCGCCGCCGTGGTATCGATGACCACGGCTGAGGTGCGTTCGCGCTCGGGCGCGAACAGCTTGGTATGCAACTCGCCACTGCGCGCCGTGACACGCCAATCAATGTGGCGTACATCATCGCCCAAGGCGTAGGCTCGAGACTCGGCGTAGTCCATGCCACGACCACGGAACGGCGAATGCCGCGTGCCGGCATCCCGATCCGCAGAGCGGCGGCGCGCGCCACTGGCCAACTCACCGGCGCGTGCACGCAACCGCAGTAGCTCTGACAGCGTGGGTTCGAATAGAGAGTGATTCACGCGGCGTGCGCCTCAGGGACAGGGAACCCGATCCAACAGCTCGGCGATGACCTGATCACTGGTAATGCCTTCGGCTTCCGCCTCGAAACTCATCAGCACACGATGCCGCAGCACATCGGCGGCAACGCTCTGAATGTCCTGTGGCGTGACGTAGTCTCGGCCTGCCAGCCACGCACTCGCACGAGCACAGCGTTCGAGGGCGATCGAGCCGCGCGGGCTGGCGCCGAAAGCGATGCGCCGTTTCAATTCGTCGCCGTAGGCACCCGCATCCCGCGTCACCAGCACCAACTCAATCAGATAGCGTTCCAGTTCCGGTGCAAAATAGATATGCAATGCGGCCTGTCTGGCAGCGAAAATTTCGGCTTCGGTTATTTTTGCTTCTGTCATTGGCGCGCCAAACCGCGCACCGCTGCGGGCATGCTCGCGCGTCAGGCGCAGAATTTCAGCCTCGGCACTGGCCTCGGGGTAGCCGATTCGGACATGCATCAGGAACCGATCGAGTTGCGCTTCTGGCAGCGGATAGGTGCCTTCTTGCTCGATTGGATTCTGAGTCGCCATCACAAGAAATAGCTTGGGCAAGGGATACGTCACCCGCCCGACCGTGATTTGGCGTTCGCCCATGGCTTCAAGCAGTGCGGATTGGACCTTGGCCGGCGCGCGGTTGATTTCGTCGGCGAGCAGCAGATTGTGAAACAAGGGTCCGGGTTGAAACTCGAAACGCGCCTCTTGCGGTCGATAAATATCCGTTCCCGTCAGGTCCGCGGGCAAGAGGTCCGGGGTGAATTGCAAACGATGGAATGTCGACTCAACCCGTTCGGCAAGCGCCTTGATCGCCGTCGTCTTGGCCAGGCCCGGCGCGCCCTCAACTAGTAAATGCCCATCGGCGAGCAACGCAATCAACAGGCGGTCCACCAACGCGGGCTGCCCCACGACGGTCGCGGCTAGCGCGGCACGTAGATGTTGGAAGCGTTGGTGCAGCCCGCTACTTGCGGCCACGACGTCATCAGCGTGAGCTTGCTCTTGCATGGGTCATTCCGGAGGTCAATTCAACGCGCCTGCGACCGCGAATTGGCGCACAGGTTCCATTTTTCTGGAGCCACTATGCGCAGGCGCACCGCGCTGCGCATCTCCCATCGGTCAGGGATGGCGTTTTCCGTGTTGGGATGGTCTGACGTTTTCCATCCTGGACTTGTCAGGTTCGACGCGTGCGGGCTCGGCTTGGCGGCAAACCGTGTGTGATATCCCTTTTAAGGTCACACATGGCCTGCGGAAACGCTTGACTGATCCACGCTTCCTCAGCGACCGGATGGTGCGCCTTCGCGCGCATTGACGCCCGCGCAGTAGTGGCGAATCGCGATGTCGACCGACTCGGGCCTTCCCACCAACCAGCCTTGCGCGTAGTGGACGCCGAGTTCTCTCAGCACCATCAACTCCTGCTCGGTCTCAATGCCTTCCACAACCACATCGGCATCCAGATCCCTAGCCATTTGCACAATACTTCGCAGCAATGTTCGGGTGCGCTGACTGTTGACCATGCCTCGCGCGAGCGATTGATCCACTTTCAGCGTATCGAACGGCAGTAGATGCATGTGCTGCAAGTTGGAATAGCCGGTACCGAAGTCATCCAGCGCGATGCGGATACCCCGCCCTTGTGCCAGCGCCATCACTTCCGCGACGCGGGCATAGTCAAGCTGCAGGCTTTCGGTAATTTCCAGCTTGATGGCAGATGACGGCAGGTTCCGAACCTTCAAATCCGCCAACAGTCGCTCAACCAGATCGACCCGCGACATTTGGCGCGCAGAGACGTTGATCGCGACGAATGGCAGCGTGTGTACGCCGGCTTTGCGAAGGTCGAGCAAGGCATCCAGGGTTCGTCGGATGACGTAATCGCCGACCGGTTCAATCAATGAAGTCTCCTCAGCAAGTGCAATGAACTCGGCCGGAGAAATCGCCCCACGCTCGGGATGTTGCCAGCGCACCAGCGCCTCAAAGCCCGCAATTGAACCGCTTACCACATCCAGCAGCGGCTGCAGGCGGAGATCCAGTCCATCATTTCGCAACGATTCGCGCAGCGCTGACTCCAGTCGAATCTTGTGAATTCCCAATGGAGCGTTCTGGTAGGGATTTTCAGCGTCGGCCTGTTGGCCCTGAATGGTAGCCAAGGTTGCACGGTAGCGGCGCAATTGCCCTTCAAGCAACGCCCGCACAATCGGATCGGTATTGGTCAGTCGCTCGGATATTTGTGCGGCGTCGATTGCCAACAATACACAGTCGGCCATTGCGGTTGCCGTGGCGGTGCGCGGCGATTGATCGATGACGGCCATTTCTCCGACCAACTCGCCAGGACCGATTTCCGCCAACACGCGCTCGCCATCCTCTGCCCGTGCGGTAATGCGCAGACGACCCGACTCCAACAAAAACGCGGTGGTTGGCGGGTCGCCCTCCCTGAACAAAACCTGCTCGGCAGTCAGATGGTGCGTGACTTCTTTGTTCATTCGCACCTCCGTGAATGCCAAAGGGCCGCTTTCGCGGCCCTTTGGTTTCAACGCAAACCTACTGGAAATTGATATTGCAGGTTCGTGCAGCACTGATTGACGGGATGATGACGAAGACCGGAGAGTTGCTGTTACTCGTCGTACATTCACCAGTTACTGTGATGTTTCCGTCCCCACCACTGCCCTGCGTTGCGACGACGGTGATGGTTGCTGCTTCATCGAACTGCGCAGTACAGGGAATAGTTCCGCCGCTGGCGACCGTACAACTCAGGCCTTCCGGCGTGCTCGTCACATTACCGCCAGGTGCACCACCGGTCAGATTGAGGGTGACCGTGAACCTGGTGGCATCATTGCCGCATCCCTGAGGCGGCGGGCTCGTTCCAAACAGACAGATATCGCGACCGATGAAGAGAACATCTGCAGTGGGCTCACCGCCCGCAGCAGCGAAGGTACAGGTCCACTCTGCGCGCTCATTCGGGCCGTCCATTTCTGATGCACGCACGCGCACCGTCGAAATGCCTGAGCCGTTTGTCAACGGAATCTGATCCAGCAGCGACACGTTGGAGTTGCCCGACGCTGATCCGGCGGTGCAGGTTCCGGTCAATGGCGCGCCGACGACTGGGTTACCCGATCCGTCAATCAGTCGCAGGGTCACCGTGTGTGTGCCATCTCCGACAAAGGTTGACGGTGTCGCTTGCAGGATCAGACCCTCAGCAAGCGCAACCTCCACAACTGCCGGTTCCGCGCTGCCGGCGGAGAAGATCAACTGGTTATCTCCCGTCTGGGTCATACCCGACGTTTCGACACTGGCGAGTGCACAACCGCCTGCACCCGTGGCGGTTGCAAGGCTACCCGCAGCGGATACTCCGTCAACACGACCACTGCCACTGACCAACGAGAAGCCGAAGTCCACGAATACACCCTGTACAGGTGCGCCGGTAGCGTCATACAAGCAGACCGTGACGGTGGCATCGTTGTTGCCTGGAATCGTTGAGGGACTGGCCGTCAGCGTCAGCGGCGAAATCGCGGGGAAGCTCGCAATGCCCGCGTCGGTGATCAATTCCTGTCCCACTGCTGTGGTCGCGGTACCGCGTGCCCATAGCGCAATGGCTTTACCGATGGTGGAAACGGGGTAGTTCATTTGAGTTGTTGCCACGCCATTGGCGTCGGTCGTCGCTGTGGCACCAACATTGCCGTCCGTAGCGCGGCCGATGACATAGGGAATCACATTCCCGTAGTCCACAATCGCCCCGGTGTCATCATTCCGATTGAAGCGTTGAACGACGCTGAGGGAGGTCTGGCTGTTCACTGTTGAGATGGTTCGAGCACTCTCCAGATCGCGGTTACCCGGCACTTCTTCGCCAAATACCACCACCGTATCGCCAGGACCTGCACCACCACCAGCCGTACGGAATGCGCCGGTCGGTGCGGTGAACAGGAAGCCGTCTTCCTGAGGATTGCCGTCTAGTCCGCTGATGGAGAAGAACCCGGGGCCGTCCTCCGGAAATCCGAACGCTGGTTCGTCGATCAGGCCGAATTCAATGGGTGTACCCGCCAGCACGGGGTTGCCTTGGCGATCGGTAGCGATCGCACTGACGGTCAAGCTGTAGGTGCCGTCAAGCGGCAGCAGTTCGCCTTCTTCGACAACCACAGTCGGATCAATCGGATTGGCCGTAATCGCACGCAAGAACGGGCTGGTCAGTTTCAGGCTGAACAGGCGCCCATCAGAGACAATGACCGCGCGTTCAGCGGTGACAGCGTCCTGAATACCGTTATCGACATTGTTGTCAGCACGATCTGCGGTGACACGCACAATCGTGCTGCCAGTGCGGTTGCCTGAGATGAACGAGATCGCAGAAATGCCGGCCGTCGTGTTGATCGCAATGCTTTGACCGCTGACCGATTGGCCACCCGCGTTGATTGCCGTGATGCGCTCACCTGCAGCCGCCGACCCGTCGCCAACCAGATCAATCTTGATGTTGTTCCAAGCGGAGTTTCCCGCACTGGGGTTGGGAACCGGCTGGCCGATTCCATCGTTGACACGGATCTCCATCTGGCCGGTTGTATTGCCACCCGATCCTTGGATATAGACTGGTGATGTCGTCGGCGACAACAAGACGTTGGCTGGTGCGTTGCTGACGTTGGAGACGATGGTAAAGGCTTGCGACGCTGTCATGGTTCGGCGGGTCTCGGGGTCGGTCGCCGTTACCGTCAGCGTTGTCGTTCCCGTGAACTCAAAGGAGTGCAAGAAAAACGTTGACTTGCCTGCTGTGATGTCCACCGGACCTTGTCCCAGCCGAATCAGGAACTCGTTTACATCAGCCGTTGTACCGTCATCGAGCGTAGAAAAGCCACCCGTGCTTCCCACCGGGTTCACTGAAACAGCCAAGCCATCTGCTGCATTGACCAACTGACCACTCGCCGTCCTCACCGTCACGGTGATTTCCGACATGTAAGGGGATCCGAGGAATGGCGACACGTTGAATACGTTGTTGGGCAACGTTGTTCGGGTTGCCTGAATGGTGATCGTTCCCGATCCCGGCTGGAACGGTGTGGTGTCGTCTCCACCGCCGCCGCCGCCACAGGCGGTCAAAAGGGATACCAACGATACCGCCGACGCGAACTTCCATACAGATGTCAACTTCATACACTTCTCCAAAGACACGTGTGAGCGAACTCGAATCACGTGTCGGTTTCAGATTTCTCGCAATCAGCGCGCAGTTTTGCCTGTTACAGCCAAGACCTTGGGACTGACGAAGATCAGCAACTCAGCTTTTGCAGACTCCTTGTTGGTTGTCTTGAACAGGTTGCCCAGCAAAGGCAGGTCTCCAAGGAACGGTACTTTAGTCAGATCTTCACGACTGCTGAATTCATACACGCCACCGATGACCACCGTTTGACCGTCGTCCACCAGCACGGCGGTGCTGATCTCGCGCTTGCTGATCTGCGGGACGGCACCCTGCGGCGACTGCACAAAACCAGCCAGCTGGTCTTTCTTCACCTTCAAGACGAGGTACACACGGCCGTCCTGTGTGATGGTGGGCGTCACCAACAATTCGAGCACAATTTCCTTGAATGCCACGGTGTACTGCGCTGCACCACCTTGCGACTGCTGCAGCGTCGTGTAGCCAATTTCGTCGCCTTGTTTAATGCTGGCTTCGCGCTGATTTGCCGTGATGACGCGCGGACTGGACACCACCTCGCCACGCCCCTCTTCTTCCAGTGCCGAGAGCTCAAGATCCAACAGATAGTCCGCTCCAAGAATCGCAAAGCCAATGGAGCCTGCGGGATTGACTACTGGCAGATTGACGCCCAGACGGCTGGAGGAGAGTGAATCCAGATCCTGCGCAATACCTGACAAGCCCGGGCGATTGGCCAGACGATTGTCGATCGCACGTCCAACCATCGCATTGTTCGCGGCTTGACTTCCAGACACGGTATAGATGTTGCCGTCGCTATCATCGCCAGCACCGCTGACGCCGAACTTGGCACCCAATTCGCGTGCGAAACTCTCAGAGGCGATGACGATGCGGGCCTCGATCAGCACCTGATCGACCGGACGATCCAACAATGCGACGAGGCGTTTGATTTCCTCCACTTTGGCCGGAACATCACTGAGCAACAGCGTGTTGGTGCGTTGATCGAAGCTCACGGTGCCGCGCTCGGAGAGGAACCCGCCGCGATCCTGAACCTCTTGTCCACCGCCCGCTCCACCCTGCTGGCTACCTTTGCTTTCGTCGGTTAACAGCTTGGCAATTTCTTCAGCGCTGCCATAGTTGATCGCGATGTACTCGGTCACCAGCTCTGCGCGCTTTTCCAACGCGATGCGCGCATCCGCTTGCGCTTTCTCGTACTCAGTGATCTCTGCTTGCGGAGCGACCCAAATGACATTCTCATCGCGACGCTTGTCCAAAGATTTGGCACGCAACACCAGATCCAGGGCTTGATCCCACGGGACGTTGATCAAACGTAGCGTGACATTGCCCTGAACGCTATCCGCGGCAACGATATTCAAACTGGACTCTTCTGCGATCAGCTGCAAAACAGTGCGAACAGGAATGTCCTGAAAGTTGAACGTCACCGGTGTGCCAACGTAACCCTTCTCCGGGGCAATAACCTGCCCGTCCGCAGTAACGACAGCCTCTCGAACAGGATCCACTTCAACGACGAATTCGCTGCCTGTCTGGTACGCCATCGGCTGGAAAGCCCCTGCCGCAGTGAGTGTCAGTTCGGTGGCGTTTCCAACCCGCGCTATCGTCACATTTTCCACTGGGGTGGCAAAATCCGTGACATCCAGCTGTTGCACCAGAGAATCCGGAAGCGCCACATTGGCCAGCCTGACCACTATCTTCGAACCGTCGACAGACATCTCTGATGCAGCACCCTCACCGGTCAACTTCAGTATCAGACGACCGGAGCCTTGCGGACTGCGTCGAAAATCCACATTGGCCACTTCGGTGGTCGCTGCGATGCGCTTGGCTGGATCATTGGAAAGGGCTTGTGACGCGCTCGATGTCGCACCACCACCAATGCTCAGAATGACCTTGTTGCCATCAGCACGGACCTGATAGGGCGCGGATCGAAACAGGTCAACCGACACACGGGTTTTGCCGGCGGCCTCCGCTGTGGATACGGCACTGGTTGCGCCGACGCCGATCGCTTTACGTCGCTCAGCCAAGCCGTTGGTCGTGTCCGGCAGATCCAACACGATACGCGGCGGGTCATCCATGGTGAACACTGGCAGTTCAGCCGCTGGCTCACTCAGGGTAAGCGTGATGTCGACGCTGCCACCCGGCCCAGAGGCGTATCCGAGGTCCTGCAAGGTTCCACCCGCCCAGACAGACCCTGAGACAAGCGCAATCGCCAGAGCAAGCACTGGAGTCTTGAGGGTGGAACCAGTCCCAGGAATCATCTTGGTAATGTGCTTCATGCTGTTCCCCACTGCTTATTCGTTTTCCAACGCAAGGCGCGCTGGGCGTTCCATCCAGTTGCCGTTGCCATCGGGCACCAGCTCCACAATTTCCAAACCATCTTCACGGACTTCGACAATCCGCCCATCACTCTGGCCAAGGTAATTCCCCACCTGAACACGATGAATGACCTTCGACGGATCCATTACCAAGGCGATCAGGACGCTGGAATCGCCCAGCGTACCGACCATGTCCAAACCATCCAACGGGAAGGACTCCAGCAACTCTTTACGCCGTTCTGGGTCGGGACGTGGCCCGTCAACTCTTGCGAGCTCCGCATCCTTTTCCTGCGGTAATGCAAATGGATCCCTCAGTTCACGCGCGTTGTAGACAAATGATTCGAACTGCTTCATCACCGGCAACGGATCAAGCGGTGGTGCAGGGCGGCCCTTGACATCCGCGACGTAGTTCTCCAAATCACGCATGTCACTTTGGCAGCCAGCCAAGACCAGCAGTACCATCATCGGCAGCGCGCGCGGAACCAGCATGCGAAGTGCGCTTCTGAACATTATTTGCCTCCCTGTGCAGTTGCAGCGGCAGCCGCCACTTCCGCAGCTTCCTCGTCGTCCAGATATCGATAGGTCTTCACTGTGCCTTCCAGCACCAACTGCCCACCAGGGTCAGCCGCACCGTCTTTGGGCTTCAGGGAAATGTCATGCATGGTCATGATGACGACCCGCGGCAATGAGGCAACACCGCTCACAAAATCACCGAACTGGTGATAGGACCCCACCATCCGAAGCGAGATTGGCCTTTCGGCGTAGAAAGCCTTGCGGTTCTCGGGCTGAGGCTGAAACAACTCGTTCTGGATACCGGATGCCAACGCAGTTTGTGAGATATCGACGATAAGATCCGGCATTTCGGTGCGACTGGGCAGCTGTCGCAGCATTTGCTGCAACATCGCCTCCATTTCTTTCAGTTGCGCAGTCAGTGGCTCCAAGTTGACCGCTTTGGCTTGTTTTGCTTCAAAGTCACGTCGCAAATCCTGCTCGGTGCGCTGTAGTTGTTCAACTTGCGACTGCTGGTTACTTACAAACGAGTACCAGCCCAAAAACAGAATCACGATGACGATCAAGGCGGCGAAGAACGCCTTGATCGGGACAGGCCACGCACCGGAGTTGTTGAAGTCCAGGTTATTGAGATCAAAGTTCTTCATGGCGCAGTCCCCGCCGCGTCAACAGCGGTGTTCTCCTGGTCAGCAGCTGGAGATGCCACGGTGACTTCAAGTTTGAAGATGTAAGGCATGATCTTGTCCGGGCCTTTGGCTTCGATCAGACTCAGATCCGGCTTGGTCATCCAGCCAGAAGCCTCGATGTTGCGCATGTAAGCAGACACTCGCGCGCTGGATTGCGTGACGCCTTCCAATGTGAGTTTATCGCCGGCTTGCTTGATTGATCCCAGACGGACCCCCTCGGGGATTGTCCGTACAAGATCATCGAACAAATGCACCATTTGCGAGCGACTCGCCTGCAGTTCCTCGATGACGTCTTTGCGCGAGACCAATCGTGATTTGGTTTTCTCCAAATCTTCGATCTCAGTAATCTTTGCTTCAAGCGACTTGATCTCACGCTGCAACAGCGCATTTCTCTGCTGCTGCGTCGCGATGACGCCATCGTAATACTTGATGACACCAAACACCGCCAGCACAGCAACCAGCGCGCAGATTCCAAGCATTGCGACAAATTCGGTTTGACGCTGCTTGCGACGTTCAGCACGCCAAGGCAATAGATTGATCTTGGCCATCAGTCGAAACTCCTCAGAGCCAATCCTGCGGCGATCATCAGCGAGGGAGCGTCCTGGGCGAGCGCTTGCGCTTGCACTCGCGATGCCAAAGACATGTTGGCAAGTGGATTGGCGACGATCGTGCTGATGCCCAACTGCTCTTCAACCAACTCAGCGATACCGACGATGGATGCACAACCACCGGCGAGCACAACCTGATCCACGCGGTTGAATTCGCTACCGGCGTAGAAAAACTGCAGCAGGCGGCTGACTTGTTGAACCATCGCTTCCTTGAAAGGCTCCAAGACCTCGATTTCGTAGCTTTCTGGCAAGCCACCCTGACGCTTCGCGAGACCCGCCTCTTCGTAACTGAGTCCATAGCGCCGCATGACTTCATCAGTGAGCTGCTTGCCTCCAAACACCTGCTCGCGGGTGTAGATACTCCGCTGGCTACGCAGGACATTCAAAGTGGTCATCGTCGCGCCAATGTCGACCAGCGCAACCAAGCCGTCACGGGTGACCGAGATTTGATCGGCGATCAATCGAAAGGCGTTCTCCATCACAAACGCTTCCACGTCGACCACCTTCGCGGTCAGCCCTCCTAAATCAAGAGCGGCAGTTCGCAGCTCGACGTTCTCGGTTCGCGATGCAGCAAGCAAAACCTGAATCATCTCCGGGTTGTCTCTGACCGGACCAAGCACTTCAAAGTCCAGACTGACTTCCTCGATTGGATAAGGAATGTACTGCGCCGCCTCAACCTGTATCTGGTCCTCAAGCTCGTCGTCAGTCAGATCGGCCTGCATCGGGATTACCTTCGTAATCACGGCAGATCCGGCGACGGCGGCCGACGCGAAGCGTGTCTTGGCACCAGAACGATTAAGGGCCCGTTTGATGGCCTCGCCCACCGCCTCAACCTCGACGATGTTCTTCTCGACCACGGCATTGGGAGGAAGCGGCTCGACCGCGTAATGTTCCACGCGATAGCGAGCACCGCTCTGACTGAGCTGGAGCAGCTTGACGGCCGTGGAACTGATGTCCACACCGATCAAGGGCACCTTGTTGTTTGCGAACAGCCCCACGTTTTTCTCTCCCCACAAGCTCTTACGAGCAATTACTACACATCTACATTAAATAACGATTGTTTGCAGTCTGGCAACTGATCCGTTGCAACCGGGATGTGAAACCGCTCACAAGTCGACCCGCTGCGGGCTCAAAGTCGCCTCAAAAAGCTCGCTCTTTGCGCTTGCCGGTCAACGCCCACCCGGCAGGGCAGCCTCGGCAGATATGGGTATGCATGGCGCGCAGGTTCTATACTCCATGCCCATCTTGAATCGGCATTTACGCGCCATGCGACTACTCAAACGTCTGCTGCGGATCACCCTTTGGTTGATCCTGCTTGGCTTTGTCACGGGGGTTTCCGCGCTTGCGGTGATGTACTGGCTTGTCTCACCGACACTTCCAAACGTACAAAGCCTGCGCGATATTCGCTTGCAGGTTCCCATGTCTGTGTATTCCGGAGATGGCAAGCTGATCGCGACGTTTGGCGAGACACGCCGCAAACCAGTTGCGGTGAACGACATCCCGGATCGGGTAAAGCAAGCTGTTATCGCGATCGAAGACGCGCGATTTTACGAGCACCCAGGCGTTGACTGGCGTGGCGTTTTGCGTGCGGTTTGGCTACTGACCGTCACCGATCGCGAAAGGGTGCCTGGTGGCAGCACCATCACTCAGCAAGTCGCCAAGATGTTCTTCCTGAGCTCTGAATATAGCTACATACGCAAGTTCACCGAAATGCTGCTGGCCCTCAAGATGGAGCGCGAGCTGAGCAAGGACGAGATCCTTGAGCTTTACCTGAACAAGAGCTTTTTTGGCAACCGCGCCTACGGCATTGCGGCTGCGGCAGATTTTTACTATGGCAAGACGTTGCAGGAACTTGAACTGCACGAAGCTGCAATGTTGGCTGGAATTCCGAAGTTTCCCTCGAGCGGGAACCCAATAACGAACCCTGAACGCGCCCGCATCAGACGCGACTACATTTTGCTGCGCATGTGGGAAGTTGGGTTCATCACTGAAGCGGACTACTCGTTAGCGATCGCTACCCCTGATAACTCAACACCGCATGACCCAGCGATCGAAGTCGATGCGCCTTACGTCGCCGAAATAGTTCGTCAACACGCCGTCGAAAGATTTGGTTCAGACGCGATGTCTGAAGGACTGCAAGTAACCACCACAATCGATAGTTTGGGGCAAATTGCAGCAAACCGCGCAGTGAGAGCATCCCTGCTGGAGTACGATCAAAGACATGGATGGCGCGGCCCCGAACGAAAAATTGACTTGCCCGCCTCTGGCCTTGACGACACCACAGTCCCCGCAATACTTGCCCAACTACGGGAGACGGTAACGATCGCTGAACTGCATCCGGCACTCGTCATTCAGGCGGATTCGCAGACCTCGTCCCTCCTTCTTGGTGACGGCTCTGTCATTGATATGAATCTCGCAGGTGTTCAATGGGCGCGTTCCTACATCGATGAAAACCGGCGCGGACCTGGAGTGACTGCCGTCGATGCGTTACTTGCGCCAGGAGATGTTGTGCGCGTTGTCAGACTCGCCGATGACACTTGGCAATTGGCACAAATTCCCAAAGCCCAAGCCGCCCTCGTTGCACTGGATGCGGAAAACGGTGCCGTTCGCGCAATGGTCGGAGGTTTCAGTTTTGCTCTGAACAAATTTAATCGCGCGACGCAGTCACAACGGCAGCCAGGCTCTAGTTTCAAACCCTTTGTCTACGCTGCAGCATTCGAGCGCGGATTTACGCCAGCTTCCATTGTTCTAGATGCACCTGTCGTTTTTCAACAGGCCAACGGAGAAACATGGCGACCACAGAACGACAATCAGAGTTTTGTAGGACCAATGCGTCTACGCGAGGCGATGGTGACCTCACGCAACCTCGTTTCCGTGCGGGTTCTCGATGCCATTGGAGCCAGCTATGCGCGCAGATTCATTCAGGGTTTCGGGTTTCTACCTGAAAGCTTGCCCGAAAATCTATCGCTGGCGCTTGGAACAAGCTCCGCGCCTCCGGTGGCAATGGCACGTGGATATGCAACCTTCGTCAATGGTGGTTTCTTAATTGAACCCTATGTCATTGATCGAATTTCGGATAGAAATGGAATTGTGATTTTCCAAGCAGGGCCGGTCCGCGCATGTCGAGTTTGCCCCGAGCGCGTCGCGCAAGACGCTGAAAGCGTGACAGAGGGCTTCAACCTAGGGGGAGCTGTCCCTGAAGCTGCGCCGGGCGTGATTTTTGGCCCGCCCGAATACGCCTTGGCTCCCAGAACGGTAAGCGAACAAACCACGTTCCTTGTGGCTTCTCTGTTGAGAGATGTGGTAAAGCGGGGAACCGGCAGAGGAGCTTTGGTTTTGCAGCGGAGTGACATTGGTGGAAAAACCGGCACTACCAATGACCATCGAGATGCATGGTTTTCCGGTTTCGGCGGGGGATTAGCCGTAACCGCATGGGTTGGAATGGATGATTTCGCTTCTTTGGGCAACGGCGAGTTCGGCGGCAAGGCGGCGTTGCCAATTTGGATTGGATATATGAAAGAAGCTCTCCTCGGCCAACCTGAACTGGTTGAGTCAATTCCCAATGGCATAGTTTCAGCACTCATCGATCCAACTACGGGGCTACCTAGCAAAGACTCAACTTCACAACGTATTTCTGAGTATTTTCGCACCGAGGATCTTTCTCGAATCGAACAATTACGATCGAGTGCCCCGGAGAAATCCACAAATCGCGAAACCTTTGATATTTTCTAATAGCGTCTTGCGATATTGAGAAGGTAGGCGGGTCGAACTCAACTTCCCCTAGGGTGGAAGTTGGGTGTGAAGAATCGTTTTTTCGGAAGAGCAAATCATCGGTTTTCCGCTTCATGCTGAGTCCAGCATCGCGGTGTCTTTTTGTCGTCGATGAACGTTCTTTGAAGCCTAGTCACCGCATGATCGGCGGCTTGTTCGTATTTGACGCCAAGCGCGGTAAGCATCGCGCGGCAGAGTATGCGTGTCTGAAAAATCCGCTACTACCGAGACGAACGAATCAAGCTCGGGGGACGTCGTCACCCCGTTGGAATTCGGGTTGGGAAACACCGCCTGATCGACGGGATCGGGACTGTCCAACTTGTGGAGTGGGTTCAACGCCGGGGCAGTTCACCGCCCTGTTCGCGACGTCCCCGACGTCCCCGCCCCATTTTGAGTATGACGTCCCCCCGCCTTCAGTAGCGGTGCTGCGGAGCCACGGTTTAGTTTTCGTCAGTTGCAAAAGCAAACGGCCCATCGAAAGATGGGCCGTTTTATGTAAAGACCTTGGCGATGACCTACTCTCGCATGGCTTGAGCCACACTACCATCGGCGCAGCTGCGTTTCACTTCCGAGTTCGGGATGGGATCGGGTGGTACCACAGCGCTATGGTCGCCAAGGAGACGGTGGAGTGTCGCATGCTCTGAATAGAGCAGCGCCGTCTCACATGGGGGACTTGGGACGTAACAAAGTTTGGGATCAAGTCTCGACGTGTGTCGAGGTTGAAGCGTCTTGAGGTTATATGATCAAGCCTCACGGATCATTAGTACGCGTTAGCTCAATGCATTGCTGCACTTACACACCGCGCCTATCAACGACGTAGTCTTCATCGTTCCTTTAGGGAGCTTAAAGCTCCGGGAGATCTCATCTTGAGGCGCGCTTCCCGCTTAGATGCTTTCAGCGGTTATCGCTTCCGTACATAGCTACCCGGCAGTGCCACTGGCGTGACAACCGGAACACCAGGGGTACGTCCACTCCGGTCCTCTCGTACTAGGAGCAGCCCCTCTCAAATCTCCAACGCCCACGACAGATAGGGACCGAACTGTCTCACGACGTTCTGAACCCAGCTCGCGTACCACTTTAAATGGCGAACAGCCATACCCTTGGGACCGACTACAGCCCCAGGATGTGATGAGCCGACATCGAGGTGCCAAACACCGCCGTCGATATGAACTCTTGGGCGGTATCAGCCTGTTATCCCCGGAGTACCTTTTATCCGTTGAGCGATGGCCCTTCCATACAGAACCACCGGATCACTAAGACCTACTTTCGTACCTGCTTGATCCGTCGATCTCGCAGTCAAGCGCGCTTATGCCTTTACACACACTGCACGATGTCCGACCGTGCTGAGCGCACCTTCGTGCTCCTCCGTTACTCTTTGGGAGGAGACCGCCCCAGTCAAACTACCCACCATACACGGTCCCTGATCCGGATTACGGACCTAGGTTAGAACGTCAAGCACTTCAGGGTGGTATTTCAAGGATGGCTCCACCAAGACTAGCGTCCTGGCTTCGTAGCCTCCCACCTATCCTACACAGAAGAACTCAACGTTCAGTGTAAAGCTATAGTAAAGGTTCACGGGGTCTTTCCGTCTTGCCGCGGGAACGCTGCATCTTCACAGCGATTTCAATTTCACTGAGTCTCGGGTGGAGACAGCGCCGCTGTCGTTACGCCATTCGTGCAGGTCGGAACTTACCCGACAAGGAATTTCGCTACCTTAGGACCGTTATAGTTACGGCCGCCGTTTACCGGGGCTTCGATCAAGAGCTTCGGTTTCCCTAACCCCATCAATTAACCTTCCGGCACCGGGCAGGCGTCACACCCTATACGTCCACTTTCGTGTTTGCAGAGTGCTGTGTTTTTGATAAACAGTCGCAGCGGCCTGGTCACTGCGGCCCTCTTTGGCCCAGCTCCGCATGGAGCCACCAAAAAGGGCGCACCTTCTCCCGAAGTTACGGTGCTATGTTGCCTAGTTCCTTCACCCGAGTTCTCTCAAGCGCCTGAGGATTCTCACCCTGCCTACCTGTGTCGGATTACGGTACGGTCGTTGTG
Organism: Lysobacterales bacterium; assembly: GCA_016718605.1. GTDB lineage: Bacteria > Pseudomonadota > Gammaproteobacteria > Xanthomonadales > Xanthomonadaceae > Aquimonas. Next base: position 778,058 of record JADKCY010000003.1, read on the forward strand.
ATCTGAAGCTTAGAGGTTTTTCCTGGAAGCGTGGCCTCAGTGACTTCGTCCTAATGGACTCGTCTCGGTGCTCGGTGTATGTGATCCCGGATTTGCCTAAGATCACCACCTACCTCCTTTCCCCGGGACAACCAACGCCCGGTACACCTAGCCTTCTCCGTCACCCCATCGCAATCACAAACGGTGCTGGAATATTAACCAGCTTCCCATCGACTACGGCTTTCGCCCTCGCCTTAGGGGCCGACTCACCCTGCGTCGATTAACGTTGCGCAAGGAAACCTTGGGCTTTCGGCGGGGAGTTTTCACCCCCCTTATCGTTACTCATGTCAGCATTCGCACTTCCGATACCTCCAGCAAGCCTTACGACTCACCTTCACAGGCGTACGGAACGCTCCTCTACCACTCAATCTTACGATTGAATCCCTAGCTTCGGTATACCGCTTAGCCCCGTTAAATCTTCCGCGCAGGCCGACTCGACCAGTGAGCTATTACGCTTTCTTTAAAGGGTGGCTGCTTCTAAGCCAACCTCCTGGCTGTTTATGCCTTCCCACATCGTTTCCCACTGAGCGGTAATTTTGGGACCTTAGCTGAGGGTCTGGGTTGTTTCCCTTTTCACGACGGACGTTAGCACCCGCCGTGTGTCTCCCGTGCTCGACACGTGTTGGTATTCGGAGTTTGCCATGGTTTGGTAAGTCGCGATGACCCCCTAGCCATAACAGTGCTCTACCCCAACAGTGATACACGAGGCGCTACCTAAATAGCTTTCGAGGAGAACCAGCTATCTCCGAGTTTGATTAGCCTTTCACTCCTATCCACAACTCATCCCCTACCTTTTCAACGGGAGTGGGTTCGGTCCTCCAGTCGGTGTTACCCGACCTTCAACCTGGTCATGGATAGATCACTCGGTTTCGGGTCTACACCTTGCGACTATTCGCCCTATTCAGACTCGGTTTCCCTTCGCCTCCCCTATACGGTTAAGCTCGCCACAAAATGTAAGTCGCTGACCCATTATACAAAGGTACGCAGTCACCCTTACGGGCTCCCACTGCTTGTATGCACACGGTTTCAGGTTCTATTTCACTCCCCTCGCCGGGGTTCTTTTCGCCTTTCCCTCACGGTACTGGTTCACTATCGGTCAGTCAGGAGTATTTAGCCTTGGAGGATGGTCCCCCCATGTTCAGACAGGGTTTCACGTGCCCCGCCCTACTCAATTTCATCGAACATGCCCTTTTAAGTACAGGGCTATCACCTTCTATGGCCGGACTTTCCAGACCGCTCCTCTAAAGCATGCTCGACTTTTGGGCTGCTCCCCGTTCGCTCGTCACTACTTGGGGAATCTCGGTTGATTTCTTTTCCTTCAGGTACTTAGATATTTCAGTTCCCTGAGTTCGCCTCGTACAGCTATGTATTCACTGCACGATACCCTTGCGGGTGGGTTTCCCCATTCGGACATTGCCGGATCAAAGCTTGTTGCCAGCTCCCCGACACTTTTCGCAGGCTGCCACGTCCTTCATCGCCTCTGACTGCCAAGGCATCCACCGTATGCGCTTAGTCGCTTGACCATATAACCTCAAGTCGCCTCAAGGTCGTCAAACCACTGTTTCGCTTACTTGCCTCAACGACACGTATTGAGACAGGATCTCAAACGCATTGTTACGTCCCAAGTTGTCAAAGAACACGCCCAAGCCACAATGCCTGAACGTCAAATAGTTAGTGTGCGCAGTCACATCTCAACACCCGCGTGGTGGAGCCAGTCGGGATCGAACCGACGACCCCCTGCTTGCAAAGCAGGTGCTCTCCCAGCTGAGCTATGGCCCCGATACGCGTCATCCAGATCCATGGTGGGTCTGGGAGGACTCGAACCTCCGGCCTCACCCTTATCAGGGGTGCGCTCTAACCACCTGAGCTACAGACCCATTGGCTGGATTCGTAGCCCACAGTCAGGCGCTACTTGAGATGTGCAGGTGACTTGTGCGGACGCCCGACAGACACGTCGATTCGTCATGCTCTAAAGGAGGGTGATCCAGCCGCACCTTCCGATACGGCTACCTTGTTACGACTTCACCCCAGTCATTGACCACTCCGTGGTAAGCGTCCCCCTTGCGGTTAGACTACCTACTTCTGGAGCAACCAACTCCCATGGTGTGACGGGCGGTGTGTACAAGGCCCGGGAACGTATTCACCGCGGCATGCTGATCCGCGATTACTAGCGATTCCGACTTCATGGAGTCGAGTTGCAGACTCCAATCCGGACTGGGATCGGTTTTCTGGGATTGGCTCCACCTCGCGGTATTGCAACCCTCTGTACCGACCATTGTAGTACGGTGTAGCCCTGGCCGTAAGGGCCATGATGACTTGACGTCATCCCCACCTTCCTCCGGTTTGTCACCGGCAGTCTCCTTAGAGTTCCCACCATTACGTGCTGGCAACTAAGGACAAGGGTTGCGCTCGTTGCGGGACTTAACCCAACATCTCACGACACGAGCTGACGACAGCCATGCAGCACCTGTGTTCTGATTCCCGAAGGCACTTCCGCATCTCTGCAGAATTCCAGACATGTCAAGGCCAGGTAAGGTTCTTCGCGTTGCATCGAATTAAACCACATACTCCACCGCTTGTGCGGGCCCCCGTCAATTCCTTTGAGTTTCAGTCTTGCGACCGTACTCCCCAGGCGGCGAACTTAACGCGTTAGCTTCGACACTGATCTCCAAGTTGAGACCAACGTCCAGTTCGCATCGTTTAGGGCGTGGACTACCAGGGTATCTAATCCTGTTTGCTCCCCACGCTTTCGTGCCTCAGTGTCAGTGCTGGTCCAGGTGGCCGCCTTCGCCACGAATGTTCCTCCCGATCTCTACGCATTTCACCGCTACACCGGGAATTCCACCACCCTCTACCGCACTCTAGCCTGCCAGTATCAAATGCAGTTCCCAGGTTGAGCCCAGGGCTTTCACATCTGACTTAACAAACCACCTACGCACGCTTTACGCCCAGTAATTCCGATTAACGCTTGCACCCTTCGTATTACCGCGGCTGCTGGCACGAAGTTAGCCGGTGCTTATTCTTTTGGTACCGTCATCCCGATCAGGTATTAACCAACCGGATTTCTTCCCAAACAAAAGTGCTTTACAACCCGAAGGCCTTCTTCACACACGCGGCATTGCTGGATCAGGCTTGCGCCCATTGTCCAATATTCCCCACTGCTGCCTCCCATCGTCGCCTTGGTGGGCTCTTACCCCCGCCAACTAGCTAATCCGGCATAGGCTCATCCAATCGCGAGAGGCCCGAAGGTCCCCCTCTTTCACCCGTAGGTCGTATGCGGTATTAGCGTAAGTTTCCCTACGTTATCCCCCACAACTGGGCAGATTCCTATGCATTCCTCACCCGTCCGCCACTCGCCACCAGGGTTGCCCCCGTGCTGCCGTTCGACTTGCATGTGTTAGGCATGCCGCCAGCGTTCAATCTGAGCCAGGATCAAACTCTTCAGTTAAATTTTCTGCGCCTTGCGACGCAATCTTTTGAGCTGAATGTCCAACCCCAAGCGTTCATTGCTGACTCTTGGTTTTGTTACGTGACACTCAACAAGTTCGACTTCTCAGCCGTCCCTGCAGGCGTCCGCACAAGTTACCTGCGCACACTGTCAAAGATCTCTACCGCGTCCCTTTCGCCACATTTCGTCGCTCGAGCATCTCGCCCTAGGGAGCCGCACATCATACAGCAGTTTCCGTTTCCGTCAACACCTCAACTTCAACTTCTCTCCGCTTCCCCGCCTCGCTTCCGCGCACCTCTTCAATGCGCTCCGCGTCGCCGGGAGCCGCACATAATATCCCCTCACTCGCTCGTGTCAAGATGGCGGCAACTTGATCTTTGCACTCAGGCCAGAGGGGGATAACCTGCCCACCAACCCCACTTGATCAATGAGCCAGACATGCCACGCTTCCCATTCTTTCTCATGCTTCTGACTATCGCTTCGCCCTTTGTGGGGTGTACCGAAGCATCGAAATCATGGGTCGAAGTTGCCAACCAACGATTCACTGTTGCGCTTGCAGTTGACGAGCCCGCGAGGCAGGAAGGACTCATGCACCGGCAATCCATGCCGCTGGACCACGGGATGCTGTTTGTTTTTTCTGACGAGCAACCGCGCGCGTTCTGGATGAAGAACACTCTGATTGCGTTAGACATCATTTACGCGGACCGCCACGGACGTATCGTGAAGGTTCTGCGCGACGTTCCTCCGTGCCGAAGCGCCTCCTGCCCAAGCTATCCGAGCGACGCTCCCGCCAAGTTCACGCTGGAACTGAACGCAGGCTCGTCTGTACGTCACGGGATTGAGGTGGGCGCGATTCTCACGCTAGCCCCCGAAATTCCCCGTGATGGACAGCCGTAGCCGCTCGTCAACTATATCTGGATCATTTCGAAATCCGTTTTTCCAACGCCACAATCCGGACACAACCAATCGTCCGGCACATCCTCCCATGGCGTCCCGGCGGCGATGCCCTCATCGGGCAAGCCCTGTGCCTCGTGGTAGAGGAAGCCGCACACCACGCACATCCATACTCTTTCTCCGTCGCGTCCCACGCTTGTACCCATTGTTCTGTCCCGTCCTGCATTTTTTGACCGCTATTCTTCCACGATTGCCTGCCCTAGAGTTCCGACATGCGAAGTCCTCCTGTCCTTGCCCAGGGCATTTATGCAATCACTCCTGACCCCGTCGATTTTGCACAGGTGCTATCCGTGTGCAGAGCGCTTTTAGCGGAGGGCATCGCTGCGTTGCAGTATCGAAACAAGTTGCGAGATGGACACGATGCAAGAGCGGGCCATGTTGCCGCGTTAAAGCACGCCTGCGACGCCTTCAATACGCCGTTGATCGTCAATGATGACGTCCAACTTGCGCTGCAGTTTGGTTGTGGCGTGCATCTCGGCACTCAGGACGGAAACATTCGCTCCGCTCGTGATTTACTGGGACCTTATGCAATTGTCGGCGCCTCGTGCTATGACCAACAATCGCTTGGCCTAGAGGCCATCGCGAACGGCGCCAGCTATATCGCGTTCGGAGCGTTCTTCCCATCGCAAACCAAGCCCAACGCCAAGACCGCCGCGTTGCATCTGTTTCGCAGGGACTTGCCGTCATCGATCTCTCAGGTAGCGATCGGCGGTATCCAGCCAGGGCATGTCGACAAACTTGTTACTGCGGGCGCGGACTTGATCGCGGTCGTTCAAGGCTTGTTTGCAGCACCCGACCCAGTTGCCGCCCTGCACAGCTACCGCACCGCTTTTTATCGATCCAAGGGTATTTGAAACCATGACAAACCATGATCTGTTTTCGCGCGCGCAACTGTTGATGCCAGGTGGCGTGAATTCGCCGGTAAGAGCGTTTCGCTCGGTCGGTGGAGAGCCATTCTTCGCCGCTCGCGCGAATGGCGCTTATTTATGGGATGTGGAAGGCAAACGCTATATTGACTACGTAGGCTCATGGGGGCCAATGATTGCTGGCCACGCCCATCCCGAAGTCGTTCGCGCAGTCATAGACACTGCCGCGCACGGGCTAAGTTTTGGAGTGCCGAATGCACTTGAGGTCACGATGGCGGAAACGCTTCGCCGCATGGTTCCATCCATGCAGATGAGTCGCATGGTGAACTCCGGAACCGAGGCCACCATGTCGGCGATTCGCTTGGCAAGGGGCTATACAGGTCGTGCCAGAATCGTGAAATTTGAGGGCTGTTACCACGGTCATGGTGATGCTTTTCTCGTCAAGGCAGGCTCCGGCATGCTCACGCTTGGTGTGCCGACTTCCCCTGGCGTGCCCAAAGCGCTGGCTGATCTGACCCTGACCTTGCCCTACAACGACTTCGATGCGGCCAGCGAGTTGTTCGCGACAATTGGTCACGAAATCGCAGGTCTGATCGTGGAGCCCATCGCGGGCAACATGAACTGCATCCTGCCGCGCGACGGGTATCTGCAACATCTTCGCGACCTATGTACCCAAGCGGGGGCATTACTGATTTTTGATGAGGTGATGACGGGATTTCGTGTCGCCGAAGGTGGCGCACAGACGCTTTTTGACGTGCAGCCCGACCTATCGACCTTTGGCAAGATCATTGGCGGCGGCATGCCTGTCGGCGCCTATGGCGGGCTCGTTGAGGTCATGCGGCAGATCGCCCCCAGCGGTCCCATCTATCAAGCAGGAACGCTGTCAGGCAATCCGGTCGCCATGGCGGCAGGTCTCGCCACGCTGAAATTGGTCAGTGAGCCAGGCTTCCACACCCGATTGGAAGCCAGTACCCATCGACTTTGTGATGGCCTTGAGGCCGCCGCGCGCGAATTCGGCGTTGCTCTGACCAGCAATCGGGTCCCGGGCATGTTCGGTCTGTTCTTCAGCGCCGAGAAAGTGGAGACCTACGCCCAAGCGACTGCCTGCAACGTGGCGCAGTTCAATCAGTTTTTTCACGCGATGCTTGCGCGAGGCATCTACTTGGCACCGTCTGCATTTGAAGCAGGTTTCGTGTCGTCAGCGCATAGCGACACGGATATCGACGCCACCATTGAGGCCGCAAAGGGCGCATTTGCAGAGATTGCAGCAAACTGAGGCAGGTGCCGCAAAGCGCCTAGGACAGGCGCAGTCAGCGCCATCGCAGGATCGCGCTTCGCAAGCGTGCCATTCCTTCGGCCGTTTCATCTTCGGTGATGTTTAGTGCGGGAACGAGGCGCAGCACATCAGGTCCCGCCTGCAACAACAACAAGCGTTCTGCCGCGGCTGCATCCAGCAAGCCGGCAGCACGACCGGAATAAGCAGGCGCGAGCTGCGCACCCAACATCAAGCCGCGACCACGGACTTCGGCGAACAGCTCAAACTCCTTGTTGAGCTGTTGCAGACCAGCGCGAAACTGCTGTTCACGATGAATGACGTTGTCCAGCACCACGGCGCTGGAGATTTCGCGAAGTGCTGCCAGCGCGACGGCAGCCGCCAAAGGATTACCGCCGAAGGTCGTGCCATGACTACCGAAATCCAGAACTTTCGACGCAACTGGCCCAACCAGCATCGCACCGATGGGAAAACCTGCCCCAAGGGCCTTTGCCAATGTCACAACATCAGCACGTACGTTTTCCCACTGATGCGCGAACAGCTTCCCGGTCCGTCCCATCCCGCATTGAATCTCGTCCAGTATCAGCAATGCGCCTATACGGTCACATCGCAGTCGCAGCTCGGCAAGAAAGCCTGGCGCACAGGGCACGACACCACCTTCGCCCTGAATCGGCTCCACCAAAACAGCGCAGACATCCTCCGTCATAACGCCGTCTAACTGGTCGATGCAATTGAGTTCACCATATCGAAAGCCGCCGGGCAGCGGTTCGAAGCCCGCCTGATACTTCGGCTGCGCAGTCGCCGTGACGGTCGCCAAGGTGCGGCCGTGAAAACTGCCTCGGAAGGTGAGAATAACGCGATGATCGGGATCGCGCCCCTGCTGACTGGCATGCCGTCGAGCCAGTTTGATCGCGGCCTCGTTTGCCTCAGCACCCGAGTTGCACAAGAAAACCCGATCTGCGAACGGCGCAGTCATGAGCAAAGCTTCGGCCAGGCGGATCGGCGGCTCGCTGAGAAAAACATTGCTGGTATGCCACAGCTTCGCTGCCTGCTCACTCAGCACCTTCTGCAGCAGCGGATTCGCATGCCCCAGTGCATTGACGGCGATACCTGCGGCGAGGTCGATGTAGTCGCGACCATCGCGATCCCATACCCGAGATCCCTCGCCTCGTTCAAGAATGATCGCGCGGGGGAGGTAGGTCGGGACAAACAACTGCTGCGCCAACGCGACGCACTGTGCTGATGATTCACTCATGGGTAGCCAACCTTGCGTGTGCCAGCCGCAAAGTATCGTCGATCAACGTCGCCGTGCAGACACGATCACAGCCTGGTTCACATTGTCATGGCGAAACGTCTCGCCAACCCTTCAGAATGCACGTTCCTTTGGAGCAACCTTCATGCGCTTTGAAACACTCGCCGTTCATGCAGGCGCTGAACCCGATGCGGAAAGCGGCGCGATTGCGCCCCCACTGCATCTGTCCACCACATTCCTGCATGCGGCTGACGGCCAGCTGGATCACGGCTGGATCTATCAACGCTACGACAACCCAACCCAAGCTCGTCTGGAGGAGGCATTGGCCGCTCTGGACTGTGCATCGCGATCACTTTTTTTCAGCACAGGGATGGCTGCGGCAAGCGCTTTGTTGCAGGCACTTCCAGCAGGCGGAAACGTGATCTTCCCGTCGGACCTCTATCACGGCATTCGCGTTCTTGCACAAGACTGGCTGCCGCGCTGGGGCCTGCAGGCGCGCTTCGTCGATGCCACCGATCTTGCGTCGATGGAGCAAGCAATTGATGTGAATACCCGCTTGATCTGGCTTGAGACGCCTTCCAATCCCTTACTGACTTTGGTCGATATCGCAGCCATCGCGGTGCTGGGCACGTCGCTGGGGGTCCCGTCACTTGTCGACAACACGTTTGCTTCCCCGGTATTGCAATCGCCATTGGCACTTGGCGCAGATATCGTGCTGCATTCGGCCACCAAGTACATCGGCGGCCATAGCGACGTCATGGGCGGCGTCCTTAGTTTTTCCACCTCTGGCGATCTGAGCGAACGATGCTTCGAGGTCCGCAAACTGCACGGCGCGTCGGCCAATCCGTTTGCCTCTTGGTTGGTCATGCGCGGCCTGCGCTCGCTTCCGGCACGCATGCGCATGCACTGCGAAAACGCCATGCGCATCGCGCGTTGGCTGAGCGACCATACCGCAGTCTCGGTCGTGCATTACCCTGGACTGCACAGTCATCCACAACACACCTTGGCGACACGACAAATGCGCGACTTTGGCGGCATGCTGAGTTTCGAACTGCAAGCCGGACGTGACGCCGCAATCCGTGTCGCCGCCGCAACGCGGCTTTTCCACTGTGCGACATCACTGGGAGGTTGCGAGTCACTTGTCGAGCATCGCGCCTCGGTCGAGGGCGCTCACCCCACTTCTCCCTCCTCCCTGCTGAGGCTTTCGGTGGGCCTTGAGCATGCCGACGATCTGATCGATGACTTGGCAGCGGCACTGAAATTCTCCCACGGTTGAAAACAAGAGAAATTGTCCCAGTTCGATACAAGGTCACATTCGCTTCCTATACTTCCCGCACCTTTGCCGCAGATCCGGTGACTTCCCTTGCTGAACGTTGATGGCTTGCTGCAATGGTCCAGCCAACACCCGATTGCGGCGGGGGCCTTGGCGTTTGCCATCGCGTTCTTCGACGCCATTGTCATTCTGGGCTTTCTCGTTCCTGCCGTGCCTTTACTGTTTGGCGTTGGCACGCTGGTCGGACTGGGTCTGATAGACGGCACCTACGCGATCATCGCTGCAGGACTGGGGGCATTCGCCGGGGACGGCGTGAGCTTTCTGCTTGGTCGCCACTACGGCGATGCGCTGCGTCGCACTTGGCCATTTTCGCGTCATCCCGAGTGGTTACCCGCGGGCGAAGTGTTTTTCGCCAAGCACGGTTTGAAAGGCATCTTCATTGCCCGCTACGTCGGGGCGGTTCGGCCACTGGTTCCTGCCGTCGCTGGCATGCTGAAAATGCCGCCGGCGCACTATGTCCCCGCCAGCCTGGGCGCCAGTTTGAGTTGGGGTGCCACCTTTGTTCTACCCGGCTGGTTGTTTGGCGCTTCAATTGACCTGCTCGCTGCGGTGGCAGGCAGACTGGCCATTGTCGCCGGGGTCGTGCTTGCTGCCATTGTGCTGGCGGTTTTCTCGGCTCGAACACTTTGGAACGCGATTGCGCCCCATGCTGGCGACTGGCTCGATGGTGCCTTGGCATGGTCGCATCGGCACCCGATTCTGGGACGCTGGTCATCTGCCTTGATCGATCCCAGGCAACCCGAATCTGCCTCGCTGGCGGTTTTTGCCAGTGCACTGCTGGCCGCAGGCTTGGGGCTGTTTTGGACGCTGTCGACGGTGGTGATGCGGGGTGAGCCGCTCAGTCTCGACCTTCAATTGCATCAATGGCTGTTCAGCCTGCGTCATCCCCTTGCCGATCCGTTGATGGCCGCCCTATCCGGCTTGGGTCGCTGGCAGGTTTGGGCACCTGCAGCCGGTGTCGTCATGACCTACCTGATTTGGCGGAAGCGCTATCTCGCCGCCATGCATTGGGTGGCCTCGATCGCCTTCGGATTAGCACTGATCATTGCGCTCGGCGCCCTGATCGACCCACCTCGCCCGCCGGAATCAACACTGGTCGCGGGGTTTGGTTTTCCCTCCATGGATGTCAGCATGAGCACCGTCGTGTACGGATTTTTCGCCGTGCTGCTGGCACGCGAAGTGCGCGACCGACGCGCGGTCTGGCCCTATGTTGCTGCCACCGTGCTGGCTACAGGTGTCGCCGTGGCCCAACTGTATTTTGGAGCCCACTGGCCGAGCGACATTTTGGCCGGGTTAACACTTGGAATGACCTGGGTTGCGATTGTTGGCATCGCCTACCGCCGACGCGCAACGCGCGCATTTCGTGCCCAACATTTGGGTCTGCTATTTTCGCTCGCGCTGCTCGCCAGTTTCGTGGTGTTCTTGCGCGGCAATCTAGAATCCACGCTACAGCGTTTTGAGCCGCCGGAACTGACGCTCTCTACCACACGGCCAGCATGGCTAGCGGGTGATTGGCAGCAACTTCCCGCGCGTCGAAACGACCTTCGTGGGCCGCAAGACTGGACGCTGAATATCCAGTACGCCGGCTCCTTGGATCACTTCTCAAAAGTACTGCAGAACGCCGGCTGGCAGCGCAGCGATGAAAAGGGCTGGCACGCATTGATGCGCACGCTGGATAGTGCCGCGAGCGAAAACAACCTTCCCCCGCTACCTGCCGCGCATGAAGGCAGGGCCGACGCCTTGATTCTCACCCGTCCGGCAGAGCAAGCGGGGCACCGTTGGGTTGTGAGGCTTTGGCCGTCACCACTGCGCCTCGATTCCGGAGCGCGCGTTTGGCAGGGCACGGTATCCAGCATGCGTTTGCAGCGCATCTGGTACGTGTTCACCGTGTGGCGTACCGACACGCCAACCGATGCAGCGCGCAACGCACTATTGTTGGGCGCTGGCGGGCTTTTGCAATCCAAGCCGGTACGCCGCGACGATGGCGTCGAAGTGCTATTGCTACAACCTTGACACCACCTCTTTCGCAATTGCCAGTTGCGAATCAGCCGGTGTTCTGCATTCCGGCAGCAATGCCATTCACCGTGGCAGCCAAGGCATGAAACAAGCCATCATCGGGACGACCGGCGGCTCGCCAGCGGCGTAACAAATCGACCTGCAGCAGACTGATGGGATCCACATAGGGATTGCGCAATCGAATGGAGATTCGCAGACGTCGATCCGAAGCCAGCAGTTCCGGGCTGCCCTTGATCGCCAGTACAGCGTCTTGTGTCTGCAGGAATTCTGCTTTGATGCGCGGGTAAAAGTCCGCGTGCGCGTCCCCCGCCAGGACCGAGTAGCGGGTGAATATCGCCATCTCAGTCTTGGCCAGCACCATCTCGACGTCATCGATGAACGTCGCAAAAAACGGCCAATCGCGCGCCATTTCTGTCAGAGCTTCAAGGCCATGAGTTTCGATCGCTGCCTGCAAGGCACTGCCAATGCCGTACCAAGCCGTCATTCCGCAACGGTTCTGGGACCACGCAAAAACCCAGGGAATCGCCCGCAGTGACTCCACTCCCGCCTGCCCACCGGCGGCCCGTTTCGCGGGACGCGAGCCCAACTTCAGCCGTTCGATGACATCGATCGGTGTTGCCGCCCTAAAGTAGCCAGCAAAGCCCTTGTCCTCATGCACGAGTTCACGGTAGGTGCGCCGAGAATCTTCTGCGATCTGTCCCATGATTTGCCGCCAGGCCCCTTCGCGCGGCTCGGGCGGTCGTGGTCGCGCGGTCGCGCGCAATACCGCGCTGGTCGCCTGCTCCAGATTTCGCAACGCCAAAGCACGAATGCCATAGCGCCGATGGATAACTTCGCCTTGTTCCGTTAAACGCAAATAACCATCCACCGATCCACGCGGCGCGGCAATGATGGCGCGTTCCGTCTTGCTGCCACCACGACTGGCAGATCCACCCCGCCCGTGAAAGAAGACGATACGAATACCGTGTTCGGAAGCGAGTGCCGTCAGCGCGATCTGCGCACGCTGAATGGCCCAACGCGAAGCGGCAAGTCCGGCGTCCTTGGCACTATCGGAGTAGCCAAGCATGACCATCTGTCGGTTTCCACGCCGCTGCAGATGAGACCGATAGGCCGGATCATCAAGCAAGGCCGTCACCACTTGGGTGGCGGCATCCAGATCATTGACCGTTTCGAACAACGGCACCACGTCAATCGGCACATCGCCCGTGCGATCCACATGTCCTGCGAACCGCGCCAGCACCAATACTGCCAGTGCATCGGCGGCGCTTCGACTCATGCTGACGATATAGGGCCCGAGCGCCGCGGGTGAAAACTGTTTGGACAGCGCAGCGAGTGCCTCGAAGGTCTGCAGGCATTGTCGCGTCGTCTCATCGAAGGTCTCCCGCGCAGGCAGTGCCGGCAGCTCACGCAAACATTCGGCCAATGTCATCGCACGCGACTCAGCGGTTCGCAAGGCCCAATCTGGGGTCTGCAACAGCACGGCAAGCGCCGCCTCATGAACCCGCGAATCCTGACGCTGGTCCAGCGTCGCCAAATGAAATCCGAAGGTTTCAACGCGCCGCATCACACGCCGCAGGGCAAACAGACCGGCGTGCTCACCACGCTGAGTTTGCAAGCTGTGCGCGATCAATTGCAGATCATCTAGCAACTCATGCGCGTCCCGATATGCATTCGGGGCCTGTTGCACGGTGGCCTCCAAACGTAGGTGCATCAGGCCGATCAACACGCGGTACGGCATGTCCGCATGGCGGGACTTGACGATACCTGTCGCCTCCTCGCCCAGTCGTCCACGATAGTCATCAATACGCATCAACACGCGCGGATCAACACCGATCCGCCCACTGGACTGACTCAGCAAGGATTGCAAGTGCGCGAGATCCGCGCGATAGGCAGCTAGCACCTGAGTGTGCTGTGCAAACAGTGTGGCGCGAAGAGTATCGGCACCCACATTCGGATTGCCGTCCATATCGCCACCGACCCAGGTGCCGAATCGCAACAGGTCTGGCAACGAAGGCAGGGACTTTCCATAGACATCGCGAACGGCATCGGCCAGCAATTCATGGAACACCGGAATGACGCGATAGAGCAGACCGAAATAATAGCTGACGTGCTCCAACTCATCCGCCACAGTGGGTTTTTCGGTGACGTTTTCTGCGGTTTGCCAACCTGCAGTCAGCGCCATGCGCATGCGCGCCTGATCGACACGTTGCTCCTGTGGTGTCCGAGTCCGGTCGATGTCATCGATCAGACAGCGGACGATTTCCGCTTCCTTCTCCAGTAGTGCACGGCGCACTGCTTCGGTGGGATGCGCGGTGAACACGGGTTCGATATGCATGCGCCGGAGCAAGGCCAACAACTGTTCGAAACTCAAACCATCGGCAGCAAGCTCCTTGATCACCGCCAATAATCCACCGGGTTGGGGCGTATCCGCTGCGTCCCGTTGGTAATCCCGTCGGCGACGGATGCGATGAACGCGCTCCGCCAGATTGACCGCGCCAAACCAGGTGGCGAACGCACGAACGAGTGCCTCGGCACGATCAAGTGGCTGCTGCTCCAAGGCGGACATCAACGTATCTAGCGTCGCCTGCCCTTCCCGCACCTGAATTGCGGTGCGCCGAATTCGCTCAACCTGATCAAAAAAGCTCTCGCCTTCCTGATCGGCAATGACCTCACCGACCAAGCCACCCAGACGTTTGACGTCCTCGCGCAATGCTTGGTCCGCAGGCGGCAGGTCGACTTCACGCAAGGTCTCGTTGTCACCTCGCTCCGAGGCCGATGGCAACGCTTGGAATGCCGGGACTTCACTCACAGGGCAGTCTCCTCGATGGACTGCACGAAAACTACCGCACTGCAGCAGGCGTTGACAGTCACCCAAGGAAGGCAGTCGCAAACGGCATGCGCAAACTTCCCGGCAACACACGCTAACGTCTTTGCACAATGCGAGGTCGCACGCGCGCATTCCGATTCGAAACGCTCTACTTGCTGTCGCAACACGTTGTCTGCAGGGATTGCGGCGTTGCCAACAGGAATCCTTGCCCAAAACGGCAACCGAGCTCGCGCACGGTTTGCCATTGGTCGCGGGTTTCGATGCCTTCGGCAACGACATCCATGCCCAACGATTGTCCGAGCACACAAATGGCATTGAGAACCGCCAATGCGCTGCCAGCATCAGCCCGCCCAATCGCGTCCACAAAGGATCGATCGATCTTCAAAACCTGAATAGGAAACTGATGCAGATAGCTGAGCGACGAATAGCCGGTGCCAAAGTCATCCAATGCCACGCGCACGCCAAATCCGCGCAGAGATTCCAACAAGTCACTGGCGAACTCAGGCTGTTCAAACAAGCTTCGCTCAGTGACTTCAATCTGCAACTGATGCGCGGGAACGTCACTGCTGGCCAGCAAGTCTCGCAATCGGGCCACAAAACTGGCGGAGCGGAGATGCCTTGCACCCACGTTGATGCTGACGTACTGCTGCGGCTGCAGGAATTGGCGAATCTGAGCGAACACACACTCGTAAAGCAGCCAATCGATCGCTTCCAGCAAGCCAGACTCTTCTGCTTGCGTGAGAAATTCGGACGGCGCCAACATGCCCAGACTGGGGTGTCGCCATCGCAACAGTGCCTCGAACCCCGCCACCGAACCGCTTTCCAATTCGATGATCGGCTGATAGAACGGCTCGAATTCACCGCGCTGTAAGGCGCGGCGTAACTGACTTTCCAACTCGAGTTGATGCAGCGCTTTTTGCCGCAAGGCATCATCGAACAGGGCATAGCAGCGCCGGCCCTTGGCCTTGGCCCGATAGAGAGCGACATCCGCATCGCGCAGAATCTCGGCCGGCGTTGCATAGTGAGAATCCGCCAGCACCACTCCAATACTGGTCGAACTGTAGAGTTCCTTGCCGACAACGCGGAAAGGTTCCTCCATGGCCAGAATGATGCGCTCCGCCACATCCGTGACTTCACTTGCTTCGCGCACGCTGTCAACCAAGACCGCGAACTCATCACCGCCAAGTCGCGCGATCGTGCCTCGGCGGCCAACGTTGGCGGCGATTCGAGCGCCAGCCTCCTTCAATAACTCATCCCCAACCAGATGCCCAACTGAGTCATTGACCACCTTGAACCGATCCAGATCGAGGAACAACACTGCATAGCGTTGCTCCGGATGTGTCGAATGGCGAGCAATGGATTCAGTCAACCGTGCCATCAGGTAGGTGCGGTTCGGCAAACCGGTCAGTGGATCGTGCAGGGCCGCATGCCTGAGCTGCCACTCCGCCCGCTCCCGCTCGGCGATTTGCTCTCGCAAGTCCCGGTTCGCGGCATACAGCGCCTCAGTCCGCTGCTCGACCCGCACCTCCAGTTCCGCGTAGGCCGACTGCAAGGATGCGGCGGCGCGCTTCCGCTCAAGTGCATTGGCGATATGCCAAGACACGAACGTCAGCAACTCCTGGTCGCGTGGCGTGTAACGGTGCGAATCGTCGTATGACTGCACGGCCAGCACACCCACCACTTGATCGGAACAGATCAAGGGCACACCCAGCCAACTGCGCGCGTGGGTGCCATGACTTTGCACTTCATTTTGTGCGCTAAGCCCATCAATGACAGCGCGATCTGCAAGCACGGCACGACCTTCACGCAACACATATTCAGTCATACCCCGCGCCAGCCGTCGAGGTTCGCGCTGGCGATCATGTTGGTCGACGCTGTAGGGGAAACTCAGCATGTCGCTATCGACATCATGCAGCGCGATGTAGAAGTTGG
Source organism: Lysobacterales bacterium (assembly GCA_016718605.1). Classification (GTDB taxonomy): domain Bacteria; phylum Pseudomonadota; class Gammaproteobacteria; order Xanthomonadales; family Xanthomonadaceae; genus Aquimonas. The sequence goes on from JADKCY010000003.1 coordinate 793,998, forward strand.
TTGCATGCAAAAGATCGGACACCACGAGATGCAGATTCTCGAAGAACGCCCCCAAGCCGACCGTACTCGAGCCTAACTCCGCAATGCGGAATAGTGCCGCCTGCAAGCGCTCTGCGCGGTGCCGCTCCTGAATCTCATCCCGTAGCGCCAGGTTGGCGATCCGCAACTCATCCGTGCGCTCGGCGACATGTCGTTCCAAGCTGTCTCGCGCAAAGCGACGTTCCAGCGCGGTAGAAATGTGTTGCGCGACGTAACCCAACAACGCGCGCTCATCATCGCCGTATCGGTAGGTCGGATCGTAGCTCTGCACAACGACAGCACCAAATATGTCCTCGCCGCGGCGTAGCGGTACACCTAACCAATCCACCGATTGTGGCCCGTACTTCGCATCGTCAAGAGCCAGCCCAACGCGATGCTGCAAGTCGCGCGATGGGCCCATAAGAGTCTCGCCATGGCGAATGACCCACTCGGTCAATGATCCGCGCGATCCGGCCAGGTCGAGAACGCGCTCGGCATCACGCACCGACCAAGAGTCTTCGGTGTCGCGAAAATACGGAAAGCGCAATAGGTGCCGTTCGGCGTCCAGAAGGGCAATGAAAAAATTCTCGGCGTACATCAACTCGCCAACAATGCGATGGATCACGGCGAGCATGTCAGGCAGCTCGACGTCAGACCCTGCCAATTCAGTGATGGCATAGAGCGCGCGCTGCAAGCGCTCCGCCTTCGCCAACTGATCGACGGCGCTGGTCAATTGCGCCAACTGCACAGCCGCATCAACGCGCACACTCAAGGCGCGTGCCAGCAGCGAAAGTGACTCCCCGAATTCGACCGACTCCGCCTCAGATGCACTGGCAACCAGCCACAGCGCATGCTCGTCCGCATAAGGTACCGCCTGCCAGCGGATCTTCGGCATACAGAAGAAAGAAACGCCATCAGGCAGCATTTCGGGACGCGCATCGCACTGGCCTGCATGCAACACCCAGTCATTGGCAGCCTTCTGCCAAAGCGCCAGATGGGTGTCCGGCCACCGCACAGCCAGATGTGCTCGAGCCGATGCCAGCAGGATCGGCAAGCGCGAGCCCTCCAGCACCGGAAGCAATTCCTCACTCACACAGGAGCCGGTGGATTGCGATGCCTCGGGAAGCCGCATTGTCATCGCGAAAAAATCCGCCGCTGCCATGGCTCTCGTGTTCACCTCATAGAAATCGATCTGGGCAGCTCGCCGAATGCGTTCAGCTGGCCGTTCAACTGGTAACATTAGTTGACATGAGTGTCGCTGTCGATCCTGATGCGGCGTTCAGATGGGCTGTTTGGCTGGTCTTGACGTGACCGGTAGGGGCCGATTCGGTACTCTATGGGTCTCGGGCACGCCGATTGCAGCTGTTCAGATGAACTTCTGGCCATGGGCCGGATCGAAAGATGCTCAGACGCTGGCTGTTTTCCAAGGTCCATGAGTTCGGTATGCGAATTTTTTTCACTCCACTGCAGTCGGTTTTGGTGCTTGCACTGAGCCTTGCCGCCTTGTCAACGCCAACCAATGCGCAGCAGGTGGCCAGCGAGGGCATGTGGGTGCTGTCGACTGAGACACCGGACATGCTTTTGCCACCGACACACGACGCGTCTGCAAGCAGCGTGATGCAGCGCTTGATGGGTGGATCAATTGTTGATTCACGCGTCCTGCGCGGTCGCCCATCGCACGCCAGCACATCTGACGCCGTGCTGCAAATCGATCCCCAATCCAATCTGGCATTGTTGTGTACTCAGGGCTTTGGCATCGCGGGTGCGTTGGGAAGCGTCGGCCAGCGTTGCTTGCTGGGACAACTGGAATCTCGCAATAGCCTACCTGGCTACGGGCAAGGCGTCGGCATTGGTGGCGCATGGTTGTCTGAGAATCAATCCGTGGATTTGCGCTTCGGACTGAGTTGGCTGGACAATTTGGAACATCCCGATACACCGAAGGGCAGCGCCGCGCAGCAACTGTTTCAGTCTTCGTTGCGCGATTCTGTAGCCCCCTTCTCCTGGGATTCGCTGCAGATTCAGGGCACGACGCTCCAAATTGGCAGCGTTGTCGAGTTGGGAGAGCGCGGTTGGTTCAGTGTTCAGGGTGCGCAATCCTGGCTTGCGACTCGCAATGACACCTTTTTGCAGCTACCGCAGCGCATGAGCGTTGAGGTGCTGCAGTTGGACATCGGAATGGGCCGCCTAAGTGCCGGCGTACGCGGCACGCAACTGCATTCGAATGCCGGCGTCGGCCGCGTTCAAACGATCGATATTGGCGTGACGTGGCGTACCCCATGGCAGGGTGAGTTGAGCGTGGGTGCCAGCCAGTTCTGGTCGCATGGTGACGTCGGACAATGGCCCCTTCGAGAGTTACCCGACGCGGATGAAACCAGCGGTAGAGTGCCATACGTTCGGTACCACCAAGACCTCTAGGCGCAAGTCAGCTCTTGGCCGCCAATCGCAAACGTTGCGCCCGCCGCGGCGTGTATTTGTCTGCTTCGCAAACCCGTCCTGCTTCTGTGAGCCAGGAAATCGGCGAAAACAGGAACATTCGGGCTGAACTGCAGCCGGCAATTCAAAACACCACAACCTCCTAATCTGCCCTGAACCCAGCGAATTGGTGTGCTACCAACGGCAGGACGCTAGGGGATTCGCTGCACATCAACAGGTGATCCCTCGCGTGATGGGGAATCCAAAACCACGTAGTCGCCTTCAATGACGCTGTCGTCCGCGCCTCGCGCTGCACTGGCCGACGAACGCGGAGGCGCGCCAAAAACTTCGCCAGATGGCTGCGTGCCTCGCCAACGCAACCACGCCAAGCGCGCGCTCCAGATCAACGCAATGCTCGCAAAGAGCACGATGCCGACAATCGAGAACGCCAGCATCAGCAGGACTCCGACAATGCCCAACAGCAGTCGCAATAACGGATGGCGAGGCATACGGAAATAAAACAGTGGCGGCATGTTCGGCTCCGATGGTTGCTGCAGTCGCGAGACTGACCGCTGCATGAAAGCGTGAACAGGGTCAGACGCCAGATGTCTGTGCATGTGACACAAAAACAAGCGTGGACATCCACACAGCGCTGTCGCTGAGTCTGTCAGACTTCGAGCACCGCTCAAAACCCCTTCCAGACCAACGCCATGCCCGCCGAGCCCATTACCCTTTGCCCGCTGGATCAGTGTCCTCCCGGCGAGATCCACGCGATCGACGCCTGGATTGACGGCGAGGTCCAGTCACTGCTGATTTGGCGCGATGGTACGACACTGCAGGCGTTTCTCAACATTTGCCCACACGCAGGTCGGAGGCTTGACTACGCACCGGGAAAATTCCTGTTGCAGGACCAGCGACTGATCTGCGCAGCGCACGGTGCCGCATTCCGACTGTCTGACGGAAGCTGCGTCAGCGGGCCGTGCCGTGGCCAAAACCTGCAGGCGATCGCCATCCGCCTGATTGATGGCATGCTTTGCCTGCCCTGCAGTGACTGATCAGCCTCGGGCTGGCGGAGCCTGCACGCATCGTCGCATGTCCAAATGCGCAATTCCGTCTTCCAGATAGTCTTCAGAGCAACGCACGAAACCATGGGCCGCATAGAAGTGTTGGAGGTGGGCCTGAGCCCCCAACCAGATGTCTTGCGTTGGCCACCGCCGGTAGCATTCATTGATCGATCTTCGAATGAGTTCGTGAGCCAGTCCATGACCTCGGGCCTGTCGAGCCACGACCACGCGCCCGATGGTGGAACCGTCGTACACGGTCAGGGGTGGCAACAGGCGAGCGCACGCCAGCAGGGTCTTGTCGCGCCAGCAAAGCAGATGTCTGACACCTTCGAGCAAATCGCGACCATCTATATCGGCATACGCACATTGCTGTTCAACAATGAACACGTCGGCGCGCAGTTCAAGCATTGCGTGAAACGCCGACAAACCCAAGTGTCGCGCCGTTCCACACTGCCATCGCAGCCCAACCCTTTCACCACGCATAGCCCACTCCGGCAAACCAAAGCATCGCAACGACTGTCGAACCCAGCGTGATCGGTATCCCGACCCGCGCGAAGTCAGCAAATCCCAGCCTGACCTGCGACTCCGCGGCGCGTTCGGCAACGATCAGGTTGGCCAAACTCCCGATCAACAAAAGGTTGCCTGCCAATGTCGAGAATACGGCCAGCATGCTCAAGGTCGAGGCACTGAGGTCGGGCAACATCTCGACCAACAGAACCACCATCGGCACATTGCCAATGGTGTTGCTTGCCAGCAAGGCGATTGGCACGAGTTGCCCCAAATGATCGGGAGACCAGCCTTGAGCCAACAGGAAGTTCACCGCATCGCCCGCCAAAGGCTGCGCACTAAATGCAGAAGTCACCACGAACAGGCTGCCAATCAACAACAACAGCCCCCAGTCCACTCGCTGCAACAATGCCTCCAGCCGAATTTGTCGACCCCATAGCAGCGCACATGCAATGGCAAGCGCCGCTAGATCGCGATGCTGATCCAACAGCAACATCGCCAGCAGCACAGCAAACAATGCCAGTGCAGTTTTCCACACCATGCTGCGCTTCAGTACCGGAGGCATGATCGCCGGCAGGTATGCGTGGCCTGCCATGGGCTCACCCAGTTGCTCAGCCCAAAACCAGCGCACCACGACATAGGTGATGACCAGCCCTGCCAGCGCCGGCAAGCCCGCCAACGCCAGAAAATCCAGCATATCCAGTCGGCCTATCTCGCCGATCAGCAGATTCTGCGGATTGCCGATCAGACTCGCCGCTGATCCCGCGTTGCTCGCCATCGCCGTCGCCAACAGATATGGGCGCGAATCGAGTCCACGCGCTTGTACGCCCACAACAAGCATCGGCACCAGCGCGTAAACCACGATGTCATTGACCAGCACGGCAGACAACAGGCCACTAATGCCGACGACCCACGCAAGCAAGACGGTAGCGCGCACCTGCAGCCGCGCCAGTCTCGCAGCCACCACGGCAAACGCGCCAGATTCCGCAAAGTGAGCACCGATCAACATCAAGGCAAACAGTAGCGTGACCGTAGGCCAGTCCATCGCCGCAGCCAAACCCTGCGGTACTGCTCCACTCACCAGTAGCACCGCGGCACCGCTCATGGCCATGCCACTGCGCCCGATCCGCAAGCCCGGAACGCGTCCCAGCGCCATGCCTAGGTAAACCAGCACGAAAACCAAGGTGACCCACACTTCCATCTGAGCGCCTTGTGAAAATGCTCGCATCCACTCCGGATTGTATGCGCCGGAATCGGGTGTTGGTGGGATAATGCCCTGTATGAAAAGACCCGACGAACCGCGCAGCACCGATCCTCACGACACCACCCACTTCGGTTTCCGCGACGTACCGATCGCGCAGAAACAAAAATTGGTTGGACAGGTCTTCAGTTCCGTCGCGCACAACTACGACCTGATGAATGACCTGATGAGCTTCGGGATTCATCGTCTCTGGAAGCGCTATTTCGTAGGCACCAGCGGCGTGAAGCGTGGAGATCGGGTGCTGGACTTGGCTGGCGGCACTGGCGACATCGCCGCGCTGCTGCAGGATCGCGTTGGCGATAGCGGTTCGGTGGTGCTGGGGGATATCAATGGCGAAATGCTCCGCGTCGGACGCGATCGCCTGACCAATCGCGGACTGGTGCGTCGTCTTGAATACACCCAGGTTAATGCCGAAGCGTTGCCGTTTCCTGATCAGAGTTTCGATCTGGTGACGATCGCATTCGGGCTGCGCAACGTGACCGACAAGCAGCGTGCGCTCAGTGAGATGCACCGGGTATTGAAGATTGGCGGTCGGGCGCTGGTCCTGGAATTTTCGGAAGTGCGCAACGAGACCCTTCGCAAGGTCTATGACCTGCATAGCTTTCACGTGTTGCCGCGCTTGGGGCAACTATTTGCCGGGGATGCGGACAGCTATCAGTATCTGGCCGAGTCCATCCGCAAACACCCACCGCAAGAAAGCTTGCGCAGCATGATGCAAGAAGCAGGATTTGCGCGTTGTGACTACCGCAACCTGACTGGTGGCATCGTCGCCATTCACTCCGGCCACCGGGTTTAACGGGACGAAACGGATCCTTCGGTATTAAGTCACGTAATAGGGCTCTACACTGCATGCTTCCATCGGGGAGTAGTTCGCGGGCCGCTGGCCCGTCATGCGTCAACACACTTGGTCGGCAGACCATGGCGCACGAGAGCCTGGGTCAACAGACCCTTGTCGAACCAGACCGCTGGTTGATTTCGCCCACTCTTGGCCGGGTCTTGGTCGCTGTCGACCTGGCGTGACCCGGCCACGAATATCTGGAACTTCGATGGATGCCCTGTTGATTTCCACCGCTCTGGTGGCCATCGCCGAGATCGGCGACAAAACCCAATTGCTATCCCTGATCCTCGCTGCGCGCTATCGGCAGTTCTGGCCGATTGCTTGGGGTATTTTGCTGGCCACACTTCTCAATCACGCACTTGCCGGATGGCTGGGGGCCTGGCTTGCCAGCCTGGTCGAACCCGACGTTCTGCGCTGGGCTTTGGTTGTTTCACTACTGGCGATGGCTGCGTGGACCTTGGTTCCCGACAAACTTGACGACGACGATGCAGCGAAGCCACGTTTTGGCCCTTTCCTCACCACCACCTTGGCGTTCTTTCTCGCCGAGATGGGCGACAAGACGCAGATCGCCACGGTCTTGCTGGCGGCGGAATATCAACCGCTGAGCATGGTCGTGTTGGGAACGACGCTAGGCATGTTGATCGCTAATCTTCCCGTGGTCGCGCTGGGCGCTCGCTTCGCAGATCGGCTGCCACTGCGCTATGCGCGCTGGGCGGCGGCGACATTGTTCCTACTGCTGGCGGTCGCCGCCGCATGGCCAAAACCGCTTGCGCAACTGCACCCTTGAGGAACCGCGCATCACGCATTTGCGGCTTGCGGGCTATGTGCGGGTAACCTACCCTCGCAGACTGATCGCGTCTCTGGGGCGTTGGCGAGGACGAGACAGATTGGCGCGAGGCAGCATCAGGTCGTGGGTCTGGAACTGCCCACACGGATTTTCTGGGGAAATGCACTGACCGCTTAGGTCATTCGGGGGATTGGCATGTTGGACATTCTGTTTGGCCTGTTTGGGCTGGCCTCGCTGCTCGGTATTGCGTGGGCATTCTCGGACAACAAGCGCAAGGTCGATTGGAAGCTGGTTGGGACTGGCGTTCTGCTGCAGTTGGGTTTCGCCTCGATCGTCCTACTCACCCCGTGGGGCGCAAAGGTGTTTGACGCACTAGCGCATGGCTTCGTGAAATTGTCTGCATTTACGGCCGAAGGCTCCAAACTGATCTTTGGTGATCTGGTCGACATGAACAAATTCGGTTTCATCTTTGCTTTTCAGGTGCTGCCGACGATCATTTTCTTCGCCGCGTTCATGGCCGTGCTCTACCACATTGGCGTGATGCAATACATCGTGCGCGGCATGACTTGGGCGATCACCAAGGTGATGCGGGTTTCTGGCGCCGAAACCACCTCGGTGTGCGCCAGCGTTTTCATTGGCCAGACCGAAGCTCCACTGACGGTGCGTCCCTACATTGATCGCATGACCAATTCCGAGTTGTTGACCATGATGATTGGAGGCATGGCGCATATCGCAGGCGGAGTGATGGCAACCTATATCCTGATGCTCGGCGGTAGCGACCCGGAAGCGCAGGCCATATTCGCCAAGCACTTCTTGGCAGCATCGATCATGGCCGCACCCGCCACTCTGATCATTGCCAAGATCCTGATTCCAGAAACCGGTGAGCCGTTGACTCGCGGATCGGTGAAGGTTCATGTTGAAAAGACCACCGCAAACATCATTGATGCGGCTGCCAGTGGCGCTGCGGATGGCCTCAAGCTCGCACTGAATATCGCTGCCATGTTGCTGGCGTTCACTGCCCTGATCGCCCTCCTGAACGCGATCATTGCCTGGGGCGGTGATGCCACCGGCCTGACCGCATGGATTAACGCAGGCCGTGAGACGCCATTTGCATTCAACTTAGGCAGCCTGTTGGGTGTGGTGCTGTCGCCAATCGCATGGTTGATCGGCGTGCCTTGGGAGGACGCGATCATCGCGGGCGGCCTGATCGGGCAAAAGATCGTACTGAACGAATTTATCGCCTACGGCCAGTTGGCAGATGTTCCGGTTGGCGACGGTGTCGGCGCGATCAGCATGCAGACCAAACTGATCCTTACCTATGCATTGTGCGGATTCGCCAACTTCAGTTCGATCGCCATCCAGATTGGAGGCATCGGCGGACTGGCACCAGGTCGCCGTCCCGATCTTGCCCGCTTTGGCCTGCGCGCCGTATTGGGTGGCAGCATTGCCACCTTCATGACCGCGACCATCGCGGGCGTACTGACCAAGTTTGTCTGAGGTCTCGATTTCCATGGCAGTCGTCGTGGTCGGTTCGTACAACCAGGACATGGTGTGGCGCACGCCGCGTTTTCCACTGCCGGGTGAAACGCGTCTAGGCGAATTCAGCAGTGGCCCCGGCGGCAAGGGTTTCAATCAAGCCATTGCCGCATGCCGTCAAGGCGCGGAGACCCATTTCATCGGTGCCTTGGGCGCGGATGTCTTTGGTCGCGAAATGCTCGCACTGGCCGCGCACGAGGGCCTGCACACGCATTGCGAACAACATGCCTCGCAGGCGACGGGGACCGCCGCGATCATCGTCGACGCCCATGCGCAGAATCTGATCGTCGTCGGCCCAGGAGCGAATGCGGCGCTATCGACCACTCACATTGAATCCCAGCGTGATTGCCTAGAGCGGGCGGCCCGCGTGCTGGTGACTCAGCATGAAGTCGCCTTTGCCGCTTCGGCGACCGCCCAGACCTTGGCGAAAGCCGCCAAGGTCCTGTGCCTGCACAACCCTGCACCGCCCGTGGTTGACGACATCGCGCACCAACTGTGCCAGCAAGCCGACATCCTGACGCCGAATGAAACCGAGTTTGTGCACCTGCTGTGTCTAGCCCAGGTGATGGATGTCGACGCGTCGAACCTTGGGCTCCAGCCCGATGGGCAATTGCATGCCTGGTGCCGGGCCATCAGCCAGGCCACCGTGGTCATCACGCTCGGCGCGCAGGGTGCGTTCGTGTCTCACGCAGAAGACCAACGTCGTGGTGACGCGGTCGCGTACTATCGTGTCGAGCCAAGATTCGTGCTGGCGATCGACACAACCGGCGCAGGTGATGCTTTCACTGGCGCGCTGGCAGCCGCGCTGGTCACTGCACCGCTGGCGCCATTTGCCCAAGCGGTGGCGCAGGCCAGCAAAGTGGCTGCGCTCTCCACCGAACGAAGCGGCGCCGCGCTGGCCATTCCACACGCGGCCGAAGTCGCCGAGCGATTTGGCTGAGCCAATGCAGATCGGCACCTACCAAATCAGTCCGCCCTTGGCCTTAGCGCCGATGGCGGGCGTCACCGACAAACCGTTTCGCATGCTATGCAAGCAACTCGGCGCCGGCTTGGCCGTGTCAGAAATGACCCATTCCGATCCGCGCCTGTGGAAGACCCGCAAATCGCAGCAGCGCATGGATCATGTTGGCGAGCCGGACCCGATTTCGGTGCAAATCGCCGGCACAGAGCCGTGGCAGCTTGCCGAAGCGGCACGCTTCAACGTCGATCATGGCGCGCAGATCATCGACATCAACATGGGCTGCCCGGCAAAGAAGGTCTGTCACGCGTGGGCGGGATCCGCACTGATGCGCGATGAAGTGCTGGTCGGCAAGATTCTGGAGGCTGTGGTCAAAGCCGTTAACGTCCCAGTGACCCTGAAAACCCGCACCGGCTGGGCCCGCGCGCATCGCAATGGCGTTGCCGTGGCGCGGATTGCCGAAGCGAGTGGGATTGCCGCGCTCGCGGTGCATGGACGCACTCGCGAAGATCTATATCAAGGCGAGGCCGAGTACGACACCATCGCCGAGATTCGTGCTGCGGTTTCGCTTCCGCTGTGGGTCAATGGCGACATCGACAGTCCACAAAAAGCCGCCGAAGTGATGCGTCGAACCGGTGCGGATGGGGTAATGATCGGTCGCGCCGCGCAAGGTCGTCCGTGGATATTCCGCGAGGTTGCCCACTTCCTGCAGACCGGACAACTGTTGGCTGCACCCAATCGACAGGAAACAGCGGGGGTTTTACTCGGGCATCTGCGCGCCCTCTACGAATTCTATGGCCCAGAACAAGGACTGCGTATCGCCCGCAAACATTTGGGTTGGTATGCCGGACAGCAGGGCGAATCCACGCAGTTTCGCGCGCGGGTCAATGACGCGCAGGACATCACGCATCAATATCGGCTGGCAGAACAGCATTTCGCGCAGTGCGAGAACGTTCCCGCCAACAAGCCTTCACGAGCCGCGTAGCATCAGTCGCCAAACCAACTCAACGCTCGCCGCGAACGTAACTCACAAAAAAGCCTTCCAGATCGCCGTTCTCTGTATAGGTTTCGACTCCCAACAGGCGATAGCCGCGCATTTGGAAGGCTTTGTGGGCTCGGGTGATCTCACGCGCGGCGCCATCCTCGCGACCGCCCCAATCAGCGTCCACGAACACCGTCACCGCGTCCATCTGTGCACCCGCAGCCTCTGCGGCCTGTTTGTCGTAATCACGGGCAATCACGCCTCCCGCCATCAACATGGCCACTATGATGAACGCGAACCTGCCCCGATGCCGTGTGCGCATGAATACTCTCCTGACCCGATGGATGAATAACGGCAGAAGCATAGCGCGACTTCGAATGGCGAAGCGCTCAGTCGTCATGCCGGATCGCTTTTGACGAAGCCACGTATTGCAGCGATGCCTTGGGCCCCGTGCTGCCGTGCAATGGCGAGATCATCGACGCACAGGCCACCCAATGCGTACATCGGTAACGCACTCTGTTCGCGCAAGCGGACAAATCCATGCCAGCCGATAGCGGTCACCTCAGGGTGCGTCCGAGTCGGTTTGATCGGGCCGAGCACGGCAGCATCAAGGCTCAAACGTTCCGCATGCCGCAATGCATCGACATCGTGCACGGAGCCAACCACGCATTCAAAGCCGGTCGGCCTCTTGGATAGCGATTGCAGCAAGGATTGCGACAGATGAAGCCCAACACCCGCCCGCTCAGCGAGTCCCATGTCCGCGGCATCGCGCGCATTGCACAGCACCTCGCCGTGAAATTGCTGTTGGACCAGCGACAACACCATGGCACGACGGTCCAAAGAAAGCTGCGGCAAGCGCACTTGCAGGCGTTGGATTCCAGACCGTTGAAACTGTGCGATGCAGGCCATCACGCTGGCCACCGCGCTGTCGCCATCTGGAAAGTCCGGGGTAATCGCGTAAAACCCCGGCTGTTCCAGTGCCGCCAAGGCAGGACGATCTGCCGCGGGCAAACTATAAGGGTCGATCTGCGCGGGGTGCTGCCAAGCCAGTTGTTGTCCCAGCAATGGCTGCGGTTGCAATCCTTCGCCGTCGGCAAGCCACACATCCAGAACCAGATGCCGTCCAGCTTGTTGCTGTGGTATGCGCATCAGCGGCGCGATTCGCTCAATCTGCAAGCCGAGTTCCTCGCGAAGTTCACGCTGCAATGCAGCGTGCGCGCTTTCACCTGACTCGCGCTTGCCACCCGGAAACTCCCAGTATCCGGCGTCTTCGCTGCCCGCGGGACGGCGTGCCAGCAGCACTTCGCCGGTCGATTTGCGAAGCACGGCAGCCACCACGTGCAAGGAGTCTTCGAAAGTCATCATGACTGGAACGCGTTTGCCATCGTGGTGAGCCGAAAGCACACAGGCCACGCATTGCGTGGCCTGTGTTTGACTTACCCGGACCGTCGCATCATCACGCCAAACGTCCGTGGCAATGCTTGTACTTCTTGCCGGAACCGCAAGGACAGGGATCGTTGCGGCCCACCTTAGGGTCCGCGTTGACAATAGGCTGCTGCGTACCCTGCGCCTGCTGAACCTGAGCGGCCTCTTCGTCCACACCCAAGCCACCCACGCTTTCATGTTGAAACTGCATGCGTGCAACTTCAGCTTCCGCGCGACGGCGCTCTTCAGCTTCCAACCGCTGGACTTCATCCTCGCTGCGAATTCGCACACGAGCCAGCAAGGTCACTACTTCGCTCTTGATCTTGTCGAGCAATTCCGAAAACAGTTCGAAGGCTTCACGCTTGTATTCCTGCTTCGGCTGCTTCTGCGCATAGCCGCGAAGATGGATGCCTTGGCGCAGATAATCCATGCGCGCCAGATGCTCTTTCCAACTAGTGTCAAGCACGGTCAGCATTACGTGTTTTTCCAATGCCCGCATCATCTCGCTGCCAATCAGCGCTTCCTTTTCGCGGAACAGTCGTTCGACAGCGTCTTGTACGTGTTTGGCGATGTCTTCCGCGCCGAACTCTTCGTGCTGCTTCATCAGCGCCTGCAAATCCAGCGGCAACCCGAATTCCCCCTGCAAAGCGGCCTCCAGACCGGGCAAATTCCATTGCTCGTCGACCGAATTGACCGGAACGTAGCGCTGAGTCAAGCCATCAACCACATCCGCCCGGATACCGGCAACGGCATCTTGCACGCTGTCGGTTTCCAGCAGTTCGTTGCGCTGCTCATAGATGACTTTGCGCTGGTCGTTGTTGACGTCATCGAAATCGAGCAGGTTTTTGCGGATGTCGAAATTGTGTGCTTCAACTTTGCGTTGGGCTTTCTCGATCTGCCGACTGACCATGCGATCCTCAATCGCATCGTCATCCTTCATGCCGAGGAACTTCATTGCGCGTTGCACCCAATCGGCTGCAAAGATGCGCATCAGGCTGTCTTCAAGCGACAGGAAAAAACGTGACGAACCGGCATCGCCCTGTCGTCCGGAGCGGCCACGCAACTGGTTGTCGATGCGGCGCGATTCATGCCGCTCGGTACCGATGATGTGTAAACCGCCGTTTTGCAAGACCTGATCGTGACGCAGCTTCCACTCCGCCTTGATACGTTCGATTTCCGCCGCATCGGGGGCCTCGCCCAGCGCGTGCAGTTCCGCTTCCAACGAACCACCCAGCACAATGTCAGTGCCGCGCCCGGCCATGTTGGTGGCAATTGTCACAGCCCCCACGCGACCTGCCTGAGCCACGATATGGGCCTCTCGTTCATGTTGCTTGGCATTCAACACTTCATGCGGAATGCCCTCTTTCTTGAGAATTCCGGCGATCAGCTCGGAAGTCTCAATCGAGGTCGTACCGACCAGAACCGGCTGACCGCGCTCATGGCAAGCCTTGATGTCTTCGACGATCGCCTTGAACTTGGCCTCGCGCTTGAGGAAGACCAAATCTGCCGCGTCTTTGCGAACCATGGGTCGGTGCGTGGGAATAACCGTCGTTTCCAGTCCGTAAATCGTCTGGAACTCATAGGCCTCAGTGTCGGCTGTACCGGTCATACCGGACAGCTTCTTGTACATGCGAAAATAGTTTTGGAACGTGATGCTGGCAAGGGTCTGATTTTCGCGCTGAATCGGCACACCTTCTTTGGCTTCCACGGCCTGATGCAATCCATCGGACCAGCGGCGACCTTGCAGGGTTCGGCCAGTAAACTCATCAACAATGATGACCTCACCATCACGAACGATGTAGTCGACATCGCGTTGATATAGCGCATGCGCCCGCAGTGCTGCATTGAGGTGATGGACGACGGCCAAATTGTTGGCGGCGTAGAGCGCCTCATCACTTTGCAGAATTCCCGCCTCACGCAGCAGGGATTCGGCGTGCTCCATGCCCTGTTCCGACAGGTGAACTTGTTTACCCTTTTCATCAACCCAATAGTCACCCTCGCCCTCTTCGGTGGCTTGGCGATCCAGCTTGGGGACGATCTTGTTGACGCGGATGTACAGCTCCGGACTATCGTCCGCCGGCCCCGAGATAATTAAGGGCGTTCGCGCTTCATCGATCAGAATGGAGTCGACTTCATCAACGATGGCGTAGTGCTGGCCGCGCTGAAAGCGATCATCTTTCGACAAGGCCATGTTGTCACGAAGGTAATCGAAGCCGTATTCGTTGTTGGTTCCATAGGTGATATCTGCCGAGTACGCGGCCTTCTTGTCCCCATGTGGCATGCCCGGATAGACGACCCCGACCGACAGACCCAGCCAGTTGTAGACCTTACCCATCCAGGCGGCGTCACGCTTGGCGAGGTAGTCGTTGACGGTGACGACATGAACACCTTTACCTTCCAGCGCGTTCAGATATACCGGCAAGGTGGCGACCAGCGTCTTGCCTTCACCCGTGCGCATCTCAGCGATGCGACCCGAGTTCAGTACCATGCCACCGATCAGTTGTACGTCGTAGTGGCGCATGCCAAGCACGCGCTTTGCCGCTTCTCGCATGGTGGCAAATGCCTCGGGCAGCAGTTGATCCACTTTTTCGCCACCAGCAATGCGTTGTTTGTACTCGGCGGTTTTTGCTTGCAGCGCGTCGTCACTCAATGCCTGCATCTGTGCTTCGAGCGCATTGATTCGCACAACGGTCTTGGAGAACTGTTTGATCAGACGCTCATTGCGGCTGCCAAAGATGCTGGTGAGAAGCGCGTTGAACATGGGTTGTTCCAAAAAAGTGAGTCAGAACGGGCGAGTACGTAGCGTCGCTGTACGCACATCACTACCGCAAAAAAGCAAAAGGGCCGCATCGCGGCCGCAAGGTTGGCAGATCGCTAGTAGGTGATCTGCCGGGCGCGTGACGGAGTGTCCGCCGCGCATTTTAACGTGTGGGTGAAGACTGCGCGAATCAAGACCGCGACATCAGCCTTGGCGGGCTTTTTTCAAGAACGGCATCGGGTTGATGGCACGCCCGTTGTGCAGCACCTCGATGTGAACATGAGACCCTGTGGACCGCCCTGTGCTACCCATTCTCGCGATAACGTCCCCCGCTCGCACACGCGCACCTTCCGGAGCGATGTTTTCTTGATTGTGCGCGTAGCGTGTGACGTAGCCGTTGCCATGGTCGATCTCCACCGTGTTGCCATATCCTGCACTGCGGCCGGCAAAACGCACCACGCCGTCTGCCACAGCCAGAATTTCGGTGCCACGAGGCCCGTTGTAATCCACTCCTGCATGAAAGTGACTGCGTCCCGTGAACGGATCAATCCGCACACCATACGTGGACGATGCATAGCCTGCACGCACCGGACTGCCGGTTGGCATCAGTGCCGCCTCGAGATCACGGTCACGCAACACCTGCTCCAGCACATCCAACTGCTGCGCTTGGGCCGCAAATTGTGCCGCGAGGGCCTCAAGCGAATCAGTTAAATCGTGCTGCGCAGTATTGCTCACAGTATCCAGCGCTTCCGGGCCACCCAATGCAGGCGCGGACGAAAAATCGAACTCACCGTCATCAAGTTTGCCAATCTCCGTCAGTCGCTCACCCAGCGCGTTCAGGCGGTTGGCGTGGGCTTGCAACTGGCCCAATTTTGCGGCCATGGCATTGAGATCCTGCTCTGCTTTAGCGCGGACTTCGGCCAGCTCACCCTGTTGCAGAAGGATAGTCTGCTGCGCATTTTCAACCTGCTGCAACATCATGGTGTCGCTGGCCCGAAGCATCCATCCCAGCAGCGCACTCAACGAGCCGACCATGCCAAGAGTCAACATCAAGCCAAGAATGACGCGCGGGTCACGTACCTGCAGTTTCAGCGGTGCTTTGAGAAATCCCGCTACGATGATGACGTTCATTCCACCCCCAAATCACACTTGGCGCCAATGCAGATGTCCGATCACACGTCACCCCGGTCGTTTAAGCAACTGCACCGGAACTCCGCGCTAGGACCTCTGGCAGATCGCGCGATCGCTCTGCGCGCGCTCGACCAGAATCTGCGTCGATGTTTGCCCCTGGAACTTGCCAAGCACTGCACGCTGGCTAACATTCGTGAGGGACAACTGATATTTCTGGTGCCTTCATCGATTTGGCACACCCGACTGCGCATGGAAAGCGACACATTGCTGCGCCATGCCCACACACTGGGTGTAACCGCCAATCGAGTGACGGCAACAGTGGTGTTTGATGCTGCGTCTCCCCTGACGCCAACACCGCACAAACCACTATCTCCAGCCGCTGCGGGCAGTCTCCGCGAAGCCGCTGAACGGCTTACAGACGTCGATCTGCGCCAGCAATTGCTGGCTTTGGCCTCCTTGGCCGGGGACTGAGTCCCGTTTCACCGGTCGATCAACTGATCGCCCAAAAAAACGCACCGCCCCGCGGGACGACGCGCTTCAGATCAAATGCTTGCATGCGCTGGCTGCACAAATGAAATCGGCGCAGGACGACTATTGTCGTAGCTGACCAGTTCCCATGCCTGCGCATCCGCTAGCAATGTCCTGACCAACTGGTTGTTCAAGTGATGGCCCGATTTGTAGCCATAGAACGCCCCCACCAGACTGTGCCCGGCAAGATAAAGATCGCCAATGGCATCCAGAATCTTGTGGCGGACGAACTCATCTTCGTAGCGCAGGCCGTCTTCGTTCAGCACACGATAGTCATCGAGCACGATGGCGTTGTCCATGCTGCCACCGAGCACCAGATTGCGCTCGCGTAGCGCTTCAATGTCTTTCATGAAGCCGAAGGTACGGGCGCGACTGATCTCCTTGACGAAGGACGTCGAAGAGAAATCAATTTCTGCGGAAGAGGTCGACTTGGAAAACGCTGGGTGCTTGAACTCAATCGAGAAGCCCACCTTGAAACCGTCGTAGGGTTCGAATCTGGCCCATTTGTCGCCATCTTTGACGGTAACGGTTTTCTTGATGCGGATGAATCGCTTCGCGGCGTTCTGTTCCTCAATGCCTGCCGACTGAATCAAGAAGACAAACGGCCCGGCAGAGCCATCCATGATAGGAACTTCCGGGGCTGAGAGGTCGATATAACAGTTGTCGATGCCCAAGCCCGCCAAGGCAGAAAGCAGGTGCTCGACCGTTGACACCTTGACATCGCCATTGCAGAGCGCAGTGTTCATCGTGGTTTCGCCGACACGATGCGCTTCAGCTTTGACCTCGACCGGCTCGGCAAGATCGATTCGACGGAACACAATGCCGGTGTTGACCGCGGCAGGGCGCATGGTCATATAGACCTTGCGCCCGGAGTGGATACCCACACCCGTTGCGCGGATGGCATTGCGTAGCGTGCGTTGTTTGATCATCGACTAGCAACCCCAGACAGGCGGCGAAGAAAAGTGGCCGGAGAATAGCACAGGGCGGCTAGGCAACAAGCACAAAAAAGCAACAAAACCACAATGCTGTGGTAATAACGCAACATTAACGCATTGTCGGCACCACCCCGGGGAACGGGCCGGGGGATGCCGACTTGTCGCGTCAGTCAGCTTGGCGCCTTAGGAATGCGGGGATATCGAGATAGTCCATCGGCAGATCCGCAGCAATCTTCGATTCATTGTCGTGGCGACGCCCGCTTGACGAGCCCGCTTCCACGCGCTCATCCAACGACAGTCCCGTCGTTGCGTCACGCAATCCGACGACCTGTCGCAGCTTCGGCTGCTCAACCCGTGGCGGTGCAGCTCGCATGCTCACGCCGCGATTCAGCCCGGTGGCCACGACCGTGACACGCACCTCATCCTGAATGTCGTGATCCAACACGGTGCCAATCACCACGGTCGCATCCTCAGAGGCGAACTCTTCGATCGTTCGACCAATTTCGTCAAACTCGGCCATGGTGAAATCCGGCCCAGCCGTGATGTTGACCAGAATGCCGCAGGCACCCGACAGATTGATGTCTTCCAACAGCGGATTGCTGATCGCCTTTTCGGCGGCTTCCATCGCACGCTCTTCGCCACGCGCACTGCCTGAGCCCATCATGGCCATGCCCATTTCGCTCATGACCGTGCGCACATCGGCGAAGTCGACATTGATCAGCCCTGGACGCACGATCAGGTCGGCAATGCCCTGCACGGCACCTTGCAAGACATCATTGGCCGCTCTGAATGCCTGCGGCAAGGTCGCGGAACGACCTAGCACGCTGAGCAATTTCTCATTCGGAATCGTGATCAGCGAATCACAATGACTGGCCATCTCTTCGATTCCCTTCAAGGCGACCTGCATACGCCGACGGCCTTCAAAAGGGAAAGGCTTGGTGACAACAGCCACCGTCAGGATGCCCATTTCCTTTGCCAACTGCGCGATCACCGGCGCAGCGCCCGTGCCGGTGCCACCGCCCATTCCCGCGGTAATGAAGATCATGTCGGCACCCGTCAGAGCCTCGACAATGCGTTCACGATCTTCCAGCGCCGCCTGCCGACCCACCTCAGGATTGGCACCAGCACCCAGCCCCTTGGTGACGTTGCCGCCCAATTGCAGGATGTGTTTCGCACCTGTACTGCGAATCGCCTGCGCATCGGTGTTGGCACAGATGAACTCGACGCCCTCCAGATTGGAGTGAACCATGTGCGCTACGGCATTTCCGCCACCGCCGCCAACGCCCACCACTTTGATTACCGCATTGGGTGCTACCCGTTCGACTAGTTCAAACATGTCCCACTCCTCCGTTCCAAGTCCATTCGATAAGCGCGAGAACCACCATCCCCTGAATTCACACCACCGGAACGTTCAAGTGCCCGCTCCGATGCCTTGCTCAAAACTCGCCTCGGTACCAGTTGCGAAGCCGCCCCAACAAGCTGCCGACCTTGCCGGGGACGACCACCGTACGACGTGGCGCCTCGATCTGACTGCCGTGCAGCAGGAGGCCGACGCCCGTCGCATGGACCGGGTTTCCGATCACCTCGCCCAGACCCGAAACCGAGTACGGAACACCGATGCGAACCGGCATGTGCAACATCTCTTCGGCGAGCTCTGCGACACCCTCCATCTTGGATGCGCCGCCTGTGAGCACCAGTCCGGCGCGAATCAGTTCTTCAAAACCTGAGCGACGTAGCTCGGCCTGCACCATTTCGAAAATTTCTTCGTAGCGCCTCTGCACGGCTTCAGCCAGTGCTTGCCGCGCCAGTCGACGTGGCGGACGATCACCCACGCTTGGCACCTGAATGCTCTCGTCTGCTGTCGCCAACTGCGCTAATGCACAGGCATAGCGAACCTTGATTTCTTCTGCATGCGCGGTCGGTGTGCGAAGCAGATGGGCGATGTCGTTGGTGACCTGATCACCCGCGATAGGCAGCGAGGCGGTATGTCGGATCGCACCCTGCGCGTAGACCGCGATATCGGTCGTCCCAGCGCCCACGTCGACCAAAGCGACGCCAAGCTCCTTCTCATCTTCAGTCAGCACGGCCTTGGATGACGCCAGGCCACTGAGCACCAGATCATCGACCTGCAGGCCGCAGCGCTGCACACATTTGGTAATGTTCTGTGCAGCAGACTGCGCGCCCACCACAAGATGCGCGCGCACTTCGAGGCGGACACCCGACATGCCGACGGGATGGCGGATGCCTTCCTGCGAGTTGTCGACGATGTACTCCTGCGGGATGGCATGCAGTATTTTCTGATCGGACGGCACTGCAACGGCCTTGGCCGCTTCCAGTACACGCTCCATATCTGCCAAAGTGACTTCGCCATCACGAATGGGAACGATACCCGGCGAGTTTCGACACTGGGTGTGGCTACCCGAGATTGATGCATATACCGAACGAATCTCACAGCCAGCCATCACCTCTGCCTCTTCAACGGCGCGTTGAATGGCATGCACCGTTGATTCAATGTCGACTACCACACCCCGCTTCAGACCGCTGGAAACATGGGAACCTATGCCGATGATTTCGAGCGGTTCATGTGCACTGTATTCACCGACCAAGGCCACGACCTTGGAGGTTCCGATGTCGAGCCCAACGATGAGCGATTTGTCGCCTTTGCGATTCATGTGTTGTCCATTTCCCTCTCGGTCGGCGATTCCGGCGCCGACCATTTCAAAGCGAAACCATTGCTGTATCTGAGATCTGCCCGCAACCAACGGCGCCCCGGGACCACCGCGATGAGCGGCAGGCTTCTGGCAAATCGGCGCATCTTGAGGCGCGGTTCGCTGCGACCAACCATGACGACCTCGCCGGTCCGAAAGTTCAGACTCCAACTGCCTCGTCCGCTCAGCCGAACCTGCGCCACCTGACGCTGTTGTGGCCCAAACAACCGTTGCGCATCGGCATACATCGCCACAACACTTTCGACGTCTCTGGGTTGCCCATGAAAATGCGGCAGGGACTCATCGCGCATACCAGCCGGGCGGGGAAACAGCACCCCGCGATCGGACAACAGCTGCGACTCTCCCCACAACGCCGCTGCACGATGCTCCCGCACTTGAATATCCAAGGCATCCGGCCAGCGTTTCGAGACGTGAACGTCTGCCACCCAGGGCAGCGCGACCAATGCGCGCTGAACATCTTCCAAGGGCAAGGCAAAGAACCCTTTCTCGAGATACGGCATGACAGCCTCGCTGACCTGCGCCTCATCAATTTGTGCGAACTCGCCCTGCACATGCAGTCGACGCACGGGCCACTGCTGCGTCGCCAGCCAGCCGTTGAGTACAGCAAGCACAGGCAGGATCAAGAGCAGACTGGCAAAGACCCATGTCATTGCCCTGAGGAAGTCAGTCATGACCTAACCCCCAAGGTCTGCGCCAGCACCTGCAGACAGACGTCGGGATACGTCATTCCGATGGCGGCAGCCGCCTTTGGAACCAATGAATGCGAGGTCATGCCGGGGGCGGTGTTGACCTCAAGCAGCCAATTGTTGCCCGCGCGATCACGCATCACATCCACGCGGCCCCAGCCGCTGCAACCTAGCGCGCTGAAGGACCGCAGCGCGAGTTCGCGCAAAGCCTGCTCCGCGACCTTGTCCGCCAACCCGGGGCATTCGTACCGCGTATCCTCGGCGATGTATTTGGCGTGGTAGTCGTAATACTCGCCAGCCGGCACGATACGGATGCTGGGCAGCACCTGACCACCAAGAATGGCTACCGTCAACTCGTCGCCTTCGATCATGCGTTCGATCAGCAGCTCGCCGTCATAGCGCGACGCCAATTCGATGGCAGCAGACATGTCTCCTGCACAGCGCACACGACTGATGCCAACACTTGAGCCTTCACGAGAGGGTTTTACGACTGCAGGCAATCCGATCCTCTCTAGTGCACACGCGATGTCATCTCCTGCATGCAGGACCGCGAAGTCCGGGGTTGGCAAACCCAACGACTGCCAGACCTGCTTGCTCCGCACTTTGTCCATCGACAACGCAGAGCCCAGCACACCCGAGCCAGTGCACGACACACCGAACGCCGATAGGACCCCCTGCAATACGCCGTCTTCCCCGCCACGGCCATGCAGGATGTTAAAGACCCGATCGACGTGGTTCGCCTGAATCGCCGACAGCAGGGCTGGTATGCCATCGACGCCAAACGCGTCGACGCCGCGCGACCGCAATGCCTCCAGCACACCTGCACCTGAGTTCAATGAGACTTCGCGTTCGGCGCTGTCGCCGCCCATCACAACGGCTACCCGTCCGAACCGAGCGACATCAATGACCGATTCGATGCCTCCATTGGTGCTCACGGTTTCGCTCCTTGCCGTGTTGCGTCGTTGTTCAAGTTGAATTGCAAACCTTCTTTCGCCAAAGTCTGTGCGGCACGACCAATGTCGCCCGCCCCAGCCAGAATCAACAGATCACCGTTGCACAGAACATCCGGCAAGGTCACTGCGAGGTCGCGCGGATGCGCAATCAGAACGGGTTCGATGCGCCCTCGCGCGCGAATGCCACGCGCCAACGAGCGACCATCTGCACCGGCAATCGGCGCTTCGCCCGCCGGATAGACTTCGGTCAGCACCAAGGCATCCACCGTCGACAGCACGTTGACGAAGTCATCCAGCAGATCACGGGTCCGGCTGTAGCGATGGGGCTGAAATGCCACCACCAGACGTCGTTGCGGCCAGCCCGCCCGAGCGGCAGCAAAGATCGCAGCCAATTCACGCGGATGGTGTCCATAATCATCGACCAGCAGCGCTGTGCCTTGTGGCAACGCCAATTCGCCCAGCTGGTTGAATCGACGACCAACACCCTCGAAGCGCTCTAGCGCGCGTCGAATCGCCTCGGCTGAAACCCCCAACTGCCATCCAACCGCCGCTGCAGCCAGGGCGTTCTGTACATTGTGATTTCCTGGCAAATTCAGGCAAACCGAGATGGCATCGGCATCGGGGAGGTGCATCGTGAATTGGGTGCGCCCGGCGTCCTGATGCACATCAGTGGCGCGCACATCGGCGTCGTCAGAAAAGCCGTAGCTGACCAGATGGCGCGGCATTTCGGCTGCCAACACGCGGACTTCAGGATCATCCACACACAGCACCGCCAGGCCATAGAACGGCAAACGATGCAGAAACTCGTTGAACGCGGCGCGTACCCGATTGAAGTCACCGCCATAATTTTCGAGATGGTCGGCGTCGATATTGGTGACGATGGCAATGATCGGATTGAGTCGCAGAAAACTGCCATCACTCTCGTCGGCCTCAGCCACCAACCAATCACCCCGTCCCAATCCCGCATTCGCACCAGCAGAGAGCAACTGCCCACCGATGACAAAGGTCGGGTCGAGTCCGCCTTCGCTCAACACGCTGGCAGTCAGGCTGGTCGTTGTGGTTTTGCCATGCGTTCCCGCAATCGCAATCCCACGTCGGAAACGCATCAACTCGGCCAGCATTTCTGCGCGCGGCACAATAGGAATGCGTTTCGCGCGCGCCTCCAAAAGCTCTGGATTGTCTGACTGGATGGCACTGGAGACCACGACCACATCGGCGCCCGCCACGTGCTCGGCCGCATGGCCCCGGAACACGTTTGCACCCCGCTCCACCAAACGCCGAGTCGCGCGCGAGTCACCGAGATCGGACCCGGAGACGGTGTAGCCAAGCGTGCAGAGCACCTCTGCAATGCCACTCATGCCAACACCGCCAATGCCCACAAAGTGGACGCGCCGAAAAACGCTGGCGATGTCGCCGTCCTGCTGCAGGCGCTTCATATGGACACCTCGCTGAGACAGGCTTCAGCCACGTGTCGCGCAGCCAGCGGGCGAGCGAGTCGCTTTGCTGCGTCCGCCATTTCCAAACGACGCTGGCGATCGGCGACCAATAGCGCAACCGCCTCACCTATCCGCTGTTCGAAGTTGTCGCCTTCCGGCACTAGGACGGCGGCACCCTGCTCGCAAAGAAAGTCCGCGTTGCGGGTTTGATGATCATCTGCCGCTGTCGGAAGTGGCACCAGTACCGAGCAGACTCCAGCTGCGCACAGTTCTGCCAGAGTGGACGCGCCAGCACGACAGATCACGATGTCTGCCTGCGCGTAAGTGGCGGGCATATCTTCCAGAAAGCCGACCACATCAGCCGTCAGACCCACCGCCGCATACGCTGCGCGGGTCACGTCAACATGCCGCGTGCCAGACTGGTGGCATATGTGCACTGCTGTTGCGAGCTGACCCAGCGCTGCTGGTAGACGCTTGTTCAGTGACGCTGCGCCTTGACTGCCGCCCATCACCAGAATCGACACGACAGCACGCTGCGGGCTGCGTTCTGCGGGCGCTGGCAAGTTGAATATTTCGGCCCTGACTGGGTTTCCGACGTACTCCTCGCGAACACCGAAGGACTGCGGAAAGCCGCACAGAACACGCCGCGCAAGTCTCGCCAACACCCGGTTGGTCAAACCCGGCGCACGATTCTGTTCGTGAACCAGCAAGGGGGTTCGCAGCAACCAGGCGGCCAAGCCACCCGGTCCCGCCGCAAAGCCGCCAAAACTGATGACAGCGTTGGGGCGCAGCGTGCGCAGGATTTGCATTGCGGCAATCACCGCTGCCAGCAATTGCCAGGGTGCCCGCAGCATCCGCACAACACCACTCCCGCGCCATGACGCAATCTGCAGCGTATGCAGTGGGATGTCGTGGGTCGGAACCAGACGGGTTTCCATCGCACCCTCGGCGCCCATCCAACTCACTTTCGCATGTTGCGCACGCAACTCTGCGGCGACGGCGAGGCCGGGAAAGATGTGTCCTCCCGTGCCACCCGCCAGAATCATGATGTGCGGGCCAGTCATGGCAAATCTCCCAGACTGGGCTCAACACGTGCCCGCTCTCCCGCCACGCGCGCGCCGCGTTCACCAGTCTCCAGCGTCGCGACGACTGGCACTGACGCTTTTGGCGCCACGGTAAGCAGTTCTTCGGGAGTCATGAACTCCTCGCCACGCAGTCGCGCAGACTGGCGCTTAGCACGATCGACTTCATAGCTGATCCGCATCAACACGCCCAGCGCCATGCACGTCATGACTACGCTGGAACCGCCGGCGGAAATCAATGGCAAGGTCAGACCTTTTGTAGGCAACAGACCCATATTCACACCTATTGAGACGACCGCCTGAAGGCTGATCATCAGACCGACGCCAAACGCAACATGTGCCGCAAAGTCTCGCCGCAGTTGCAGTGCTTCCCAACCGATGGCGAACGCTCGCCACGTCAGCACTGCAAAGCAAGCGATCAGGAACAGCACACCGATGAAGCCCATTTCTTCGGCGACCACCGAAAAGATGAAATCCGTGTGCGCCTCAGGAAGGTAGTACAACTTCTGCACGCTTCCACCCAAACCAACGCCGGTGGCCTCTCCTCGTCCGATCGCGATCAACGCCTGCGTCAGTTGGAATCCTGAGTCGAAAGCATGTTGCCAAGGGTCGGTGAACGAGATCAGTCGGCGCACGCGATAGCTTTCGGACAGCGCGACATAGCCCACCAACGGAAGCGCGCCCAGCATCGGCAAGCCTAGCCAGATCAGCTTCGCGCCGCCAAGCCAGAGCATCCCCATGGCAACTGCACCCAACAACACGGCAGAGCCAAAATCCGGCTGCAACAGCAACAGCACGAACATGGCACCGACAACACCCATCGGTTTGAACACGGCCCAGAAGGTGTTCTGCAACGCATCCCGATAGCGCGCCATGTAACTCGCCAGCCAAGCAATCAGAATCAGCTTGACCATTTCGACAACTTGAAATCCGATCGGGCCGACGTAGATCCAGCGTTGTGCACCATTGATGCGACGACCAATTCCCGGCACCAGCACGGCGATCAGCAGCAGTCCTCCAATGATTAGTGCCAGCTTGCTCCAGGACTCCAGAATCCGCAGCTCGATGCGCGATAGCGCCAGACCAAAGGCGAGACCAGTAACGAGAAACACCGCGTGTTTGACCAGGTACGTGTAGGGCCCGGTTCGCAGCCCTTCCGCGATTGCGATGGAACTTGAGGCAACCATCACCAGGCCAATGCTGGCCAGAGCGATGATCGCACTCAACATGATGTTGTCGAAGCGTCCCTCGATCTGGTTCAGTCGCATCGCCTGAGGCAGTTCTATCCCGAGCATCAGCGCACCTTCAGGGTCGCAAGACCAATTAGCACCAACACGACGGAGATGATCCAGAAGCGCACGATGACGCGCGGCTCCGGCCAGCCCTTCAATTCGAAGTGGTGATGGATTGGCGCCATTCGGAATACCCGACGCCCAGTAAGCTTGAAGCTCGCGACCTGGATCATCACCGACAGCGTCTCGATGACGAATATTCCTCCCATGACGGCCAGTACCAACTCCTGACGGACGATGACGGCGACGGTACCCAGCACCGCACCCAATGCCAATGCGCCGATATCACCCATGAACACTTGCGCTGGAAATGTGTTGAACCAAAGAAACCCGAGCCCCGCACCACCAATCGCTGCACACAGGATGATCAGCTCGCCGCTACCGGGCAGGGCAGGAATCAGCAGGTAGTGCGCGAACTGCGCATGTCCGGATAGATAGGCGAAGACGCCCAATGCGCCCGCGACCAGAACGGTCGGCATGATCGCCAGACCGTCGAGTCCATCGGTCAGATTGACCGCATTGGAAAAACCGACGATCCAGAAATAGGCGACCGCGATAAAGCCGAGCCCCAGCGGAACCGCGACATCCTTAAGCAAGGGCACGTGAAAGGCCGTAGCCGCAGGGACATCGGCGGTGGAATACAGCCATATGGCAGCCAACAGACCGAAGATCGACTGCAGCAGATATTTCCAGCGCGACGCAAGGCCGCGCGGATCACGCTTGACGACTTTGAGGTAGTCATCCAACCAGCCAATCGCGCCGAACGAGACCATCACCGCCAGCACAATCCAGATGTAGCGATTCGAAAGGTTGGCCCACAACAACGTGGATACCGTGACCGCCATCAGAATTAACCCGCCGCCCATGGTCGGCGTGCCGGCCTTCGAGAAGTGCGTTTGGGGACCATCGCTGCGGATCGGTTGACCACCCGACTTCAAACGCGCCAATTTGCGGATGAATGCAGGCCCAAACAGCAGTGACAAACCCAAAGCTGTCAGCGCACTCAGAATCGCGCGCAGGGTCAGATAGTTGAACATCGCAAAGACGCGATCAAAGGACTCGAGCCAGCGCGCCAGTTCAAGCAACATGGGCTTGTCTCTCCCGATCACTGTCCAGCAGGGCCTTCACGACCCGATCCATGCGGCTGCCCCGCGATCCCTTCACCAAGCAACACATGCCGGGAGCCATACGTGCGGGAAGTGCGGCAATCAGTGCTTGCTGGGTGGGGTAGACAACGCCGCCATTGCCAAAGCCCTCCACGGCTGCTGCAGCCAGTTCACCCACCGCATGCAGTTCGCCGATCCCCGCTTCCCGCGCCAGCCGACCCATCTCGGCGTGCAATGCCAGCGCATCCGGCCCCAATTCCCGCATGTCACCTAGGACCAAACTGGTATTGCGTCCATGTGTGGCCAGCACCGCAATTGCCGCATTCAATGAGCCAGGATTGGCGTTGTAGCTGTCGTCCAGCAACTGCACCGAATCGCTCAGTACGTGGCTCTGCAAACGCCCAGCGACTCCCTGCGCTTGCTGCAGGCCGGCAACGATGTCAGCCAGCGGCGCATTCACAGCAAGGGCCATGGCGGCAGCCGCCAGCGCATTGCGCACGTTATGCAGCCCTGGCAATGGCAGCACGATCTCGGCATCACCTTGCGGCGTGGTCAACAAAAAACGACTCGACGTTGCCGTCAATGCGATGCGCCTGGCCATGACCTCAGCCGCACATTCGATGCCAAAGCGTAGGACACGAACATGCGCGGCCAAGTCTTCAAACAAGGGCGCAAACGCCTCATCTGCTGCGATCACGGCATAACCATTGCTGCGCAGCGCGCGGTAGATCGCGCCTTTGGTTTGCGCGATGCCCAACATGCTACCCATGCGCTCCAAGTGCGCGGGAGCCACGTTATTGACGAGCGCGACATCCGGCGTCAGCACATCGCACAGATACGCGATGTCACCTGGCTTGCCCGCGCCCATTTCATAGACACCAAATCGCGCGTCTTGTGGTTGCCCCAACACAGCCAAGGGCAAACCGATTTCATTGTTCAGATTGCCAGGATTGGCATAACTCAATGCAACGCGCGACAGAATGCCCTGCAGGAGAGTCTTGACCGATGTTTTTCCGTTGCTGCCGGTGATTGCCAGCACACGTGTCGATCGCCGCGACGCCACCATCGCGGCGATGCGCCCGAGCGCCCATTGCGTATCCACACAGACAACGTGCGGGATTCTGTCGAGCAGGGCTTTACTGGCCAATACCGCAGCGGCGCCGGCGTCGACAGCGGCGGCGGCAAAGTCGTGTCCATCCGCATGCTCGCCGGGCAAACAGACAAACAGGTCGCCTGGGCGGATCGCGCGGGAATCGGTTTGCACGCCACGCACCTGTGTTTCTGGCGCAACACCATGTGCTTCGCCATTCACCAGACGCGCAATTTCCATGACGTCGATGGGCGTCATGCGGCGACTCCCAAGCAACTTGCCGCGTGCGCCGAATCATCGAAAGGCAGCCGTTCTCCGGCGATCTCTTGCCACGTCTCATGCCCTTTGCCGGCAATCAGCACTGTGTCACCTGGGCGTGCTTGTTGGATCGCGTCACGGATCGCCATCGCGCGGTCCTGTTGTACCCGTGCTCTCGCCGGATCCGCAAACCCCGCCAGTATCTCTGCAACGATGAACTGCGCGTCCTCACCACGCGGATTGTCATCCGTCACGACGACGCTATCCGCATAGGATTCTGCAATACGAGCCATCTGCGGTCGCTTGCCACGATCGCGCTCACCGCCACAGCCAAAGACACAGATCAGGCGCCCGGTGGTATGCCCGCGCAGGCTCAGCAATGCCTGCGCCAAAGCGTCCGGGGTATGCGCATAGTCGACGACAACCAATGGCGTCCGGCCGTCACCGCCCAAGCGATTCATTCGACCGGGAATAGGCTGCAATCGCGGCAGCAGGGAATACACCTCCTCCAGAGCAACGCCAAGCGCACCCAGGGCACCCGCGACAGTGAGCAGATTGTCGACATTGAATTGTCCCAGCAGCGGACTCTGGATTGCACGAGCGACATCGCCGATGCGCAGCGTGAAGCGCAGACCGGATGCGCGCATTTCCACATCGGACGCAGCAACGCGTGCCGCAGATTGACCAAGCGCGCTTGTTGTCCAGCAATCCAGATGTGCCGGTAGACCTTCCGCGAGCAGACTGCCCTGCGGGTCATCCCTGTTGATTACCGCCGCCTTCAAACTGTCGAACGTGAACAGACTGGCCTTGGCGGCAGCGTAAGCGGCAAAGCTACCGTGATAGTCAAGGTGATCGCGACTCAGGTTGGTGAACACTGCCACTCGGATGGGCACAGCATCGACACGTCCCTGATCCAACGCATGCGATGACACCTCCATCGCTACGGTAGTCGCCCCTTGATCACGCAAATCGCGGAGCAATCGGTGCACCTCCAGGACATCCGGCGTGGTTCGTTCACCAGCGCGCAGATGCCCATGCAGACCCGCCCCCAAGGTACCGATGGTCGCAGCTGTCTGTCCCAACAGGGTCAGCGCTTGCGCCAGCAATTGCACTGTCGAGGTCTTGCCGTTGGTGCCAGTGACGCCAACAACGGTCGGACCGAGAATATCGAGTAACGATTCTTTCAAAGCGAGCGCGCCAAGGCGCCCACGCAGTCCAGGAACGATGACCACTGGAATATCCAGCGCGGGCACCGCAGCACCTGGCTCTGCAATGACCAGCACCGCACCACGCGTAGCGGCAAACTGGGCAAACTCAAGACCATGCCGCTGCGCACCGGCCAGCGCAACAAAACCATCGCCCGGTGCGATGTGGCGACTGTCCAAGCGCCACTGAGCCACTCGCAGATCGCCCAGATGCGCGCATTCCGGCAACAGATCAACTGGTCGCAACGTCGTCATCGCGTTGCTCCATCGGCTGCCTGCATCTCTGGTCCGGCTGCCGCGTCCAGCGCTTCGGCAACGGATTCAGCTTCCAGCGTCAATGCGTCGGCTGCCTCAGCAGGCACGGCAGGCGCTGCCGCCAGCAGTTGTTCGACGTTGTCAGGCGGAACATCCAGTAGCCGCAACGCGTCCGCCATTACACGGCCAAAGACGGGCGCCGCCACCAAGCCGCCGTAGTACTGCTTGGGATCGGGATCATTGATCATCAGCGCCATCGCGTAGCGCGGCTTGGATGCCGGCACCAAGCCCGCAAACACGCTGATGTAGCGCTTCTCGTAGCCACCAGCAATGGAACGCCGCGAGGTTCCGGTCTTCCCGGCAACGCGATAGCCTGGCACACCGGCACGTTGTGCTGAGCCCTGCGGACCGGTGACCGTTTCCAGCATGCCAAGCATGGTCTGCGCCAACTGCGGATCAATCGCCGCGCGCCCCTCACCTGCGCCGCCATGCACGAACGTTGCGGGCATCCAGACACCACCATTGCCCAGCGCAGCATAGGCCTGGGCAAGTTGAAGCACCGTCGTGGACAAACCATAGCCGTAGGAAATGGTGGCCTTTTCAACCACCCCCCAACCTTGCGGTGCGGTGAGCACACCTGCCTGTTCACCCGGAAAGCCCGAGCCAGACAATTCGCCAAACCCGAAGCGATGCAAGACGTCATGCAAATGCTCGTTTGGCATGTCGAGCGCCAGCTTGGTCGCTGCGATATTGCTCGACTTGGTCAACAGGCCGGTAACGGTCAATGTGCCAAAGTTGCGAATGTCACGCACTACGTGGTTCGCCAACGGCATGTAGCCCGGACTGGTCTCGATCACCGTATCTGGCATCACTCGGCCTGTTTCCAATGCCGCGGCGACGGTAAATGCCTTGATCACCGAGCCCGGCTCGAACACGTCGGTGACTGCGCGATTGCGCCGCGCGGCCGGCACGCTTTCCAGCAGATTCGGGTTGTAGGAGGGCAAGTTGACCATGGCGAGGATTTCGCCGGTTGCCACATCCAGCACCACTGCACTGCCCGACGTCGCAGCGTTCTCCAGCAGCGCATGCTGTAGTTCACGGTGCACCAGATGCTGCAGTCGGCGGTCCAGCGACAGTTCAAGTGTGCGCCCCTGCTCTGCGGCGCGAACCAACTCGATGTTCTCAACGACACGCCCCAAGCGATCTTTGATCACCCGTTTGGCGCCCGGCTTTCCGGTCAGCCAGTCGTTGAAGGCCAACTCCAGACCTTCCTGTCCCTGATCGTCGATGTTGGTGTAACCCAGTACATGAGCAGCGACATCACCCAATGGATAGAAGCGTTGGTACTCGCGAGTGCTGTAGACGCCCGGGATCTTCAGCGCCATCACAGGCTCAGCCTGATCCGGCGTCATACGGCGCCGCAGATAGACGAAATCGCGCTCCGCCCGCGCCTCGACGCGCGCCTTCAACTCTTCCAGCGGCTGCTCCAATGCCATTGCCAGGTCAGCCAGACGCGCCGGATGCTTGAGAAGCTCACGCGGACTGGCCCAGATCGACTCGACCGGCGTGGAAATGGCCAAAGGTTCGCCATTGCGGTCGGTGATCATGCCGCGCGAGGTTGGAATGGCAATCTCGCGCACAAATCGCGCGTCGCCCTTCGCCTGGTAGAACTCACTTCGCAACAACTGCATCTCGGCAGCCTTGGCCACCAAAGCAACGCCACAAAGCCCCAACAGCACCGCCATCAGGCGCAGCCGTCCACGTAGGTTGGGACCGCGCTGCGGTCCTTGTATCCGACGCACTGGCAGACGACGAGCCGTCATGGCTGCAGTACCTCCACCTCGGTTGCGCTGGGTGAGCGCATCAGCAACTGCTCGGCAGCCACGCGCTCGATTCGACTCGTTTTGCCTAAAGCAGCCTGCTCCAACTGCAAACGACCAAACTCGATGTTCAACTCATCGCGCTGAATCTCCAGCGCCGTCATTTCGACCGACAATTGACGATGCTGCTGGCGCGACTCAACCACGGAAATCGCGGTGACAATGACGCCAAGCAGCAGTGGCAAGCCAATCAACAGACGCCAGTTCATGGCAGTCGCTCCGCCACGCGCAACACTGCACTGCGAGCGCGCGGGTTGCGTTGCAATTCCAAGGCATCGGCATGCTGCGGGTCGCCAACCAAACGCAGCTCGGGGCGGAACATGTCGGCAACCGGCAAGCGACGATTTCCCGGTGCCGGCTTGGCCTTGCCGTGCATGAAGCGCTTGACGATCCGATCTTCCAGCGAATGAAAGCTGATAATGGCCAGCCGCCCGCCCGGTTTCAGCCGAGCAAAGGCGGCCGCCAGCCCTGAATCGAGATCGGCGAGTTCTTGATTGATGTAGATGCGTAGAGCCTGAAAACTGCGCGTTGCGGGGTGCTTGCCCGGCTCACGGCGCCCAATGGTCGAAGCAATCAGGTCGGCCAAGGCTTCCGTGCGTAGCAAGGGCTGTTCGGCACGATGCGCCACAATCGCCTTGGCAATCCGGCGGCTCATGCGCTCCTCTCCAAACTGCCACAGCACATCCGCAATGTCGGCTTCATCCGCGCGCGCCAGAAAATCGGCCACACTCTCGCCGCGCTCAGGGTCCATCCGCATGTCCAACGGACCATCCGACTGAAAACTGAAACCGCGGCGTGCCTCGTCCAACTGCGGAGACGAGACCCCCAAATCAAGCAACACACCATCCAACCCATCCGCTGTCGCAGACCAGTCCGCCAGCGCGGCAAAACTGCCACGGCGAATCGCCACGCGCGCGTCATTGGCAAAACTGCGCTCGGCACAGTCAATCGCCTCCGGGTCTTTATCCATCAGCAACAAGCGCCCCTGTGGCCCCAATTGCTGCAGCACACCTCGTGCGTGTCCGCCGCGCCCGAAAGTGCCGTCGAAATAAGTGCCGTCCTTGGCCACACGCAAGCCATCCAGGACTTGCGCAAACATCACCGGGATGTGCTCGGCCGACTGCGCGTCGTTGCGCATCGCCTGCTCCCCCGACTACAGCTTGAGATCGAGCATGGCGGCACTCAGATCGTCTTCACCGATGGTCTGGCGAATCTGAGCCAAGTGCGCCTGCTCGCTCCACAACTCGAACTTCCCGCCCATGCCCAGCAGGACGGCCTTTTTCTCCAAACCACAGGCATTGCGGTGGCTACCCGGCAGCAACAGGCGCCCATTCGCATCCACATCAACGAAGGTTGCCGCGCCGACCAGCTTGAGTTGCAGCGCGCGATGCACCCGATGCGCATTGGGCAACGCGTTGACCTGATCGCGGACCTGTTCCCAGGCTTGCACCGGATACAGCCACAAGCAGCCCTGTTCATAGGGGTTGTAGGTAATGACCAATCGGTTGCCACAGTCACGCGCGACGAGCTCACGGAAGGCGGTCGGAATCGCCAGTCGTCCCTTGTCGTCGATCGTGATTGCAGTTTCACCTTGGAACATCAGACCATCAACTCCCACAAATCCCCACCAAAAACCCGTTTTTTCTACACATGTCCACAGTAGCCACGTCGTTTTGCGGTGTCAAGAAAAACTGCGCTAAGCCACTGTCAGGATTGATATTTTCCTGAATTGACAAATTCCTCAATTGAGTAAAAACCTGCAAATACAGTTGCTTATAAAAACTTCCTAAAATCAGGCAAAAGACTGTTCAGGAGGTATCTCGGTGTTGTGAGCGCGCGCACAGAACCCGCCAGCGCAAACGCCGGCGGGAACCAATGAGAAAAAGAGGGCGAAGTGGGCCTGTAAGCCGGGTTCTGTCGAGAACCGTCATTCCTCTTGGCCTTGCGTCACCGCAAGGCTCCAGCAACCTACCCGAACGCAACGCGGGCCGCGCCAATGCGTTCCTATTTGGTCTTGCTCCGGATGGGGTTTGCCGTGCCGTCCCTGTTACCAGGTCCGCGGTGCGCTCTTACCGCACCGTTTCACCCTTACCACGCGTGTCGAAACACCGTTCGGCGGTCTGTTCTCTGTTGCACTTTCCGTCGGCTCACGCCGCCCAGGCGTTACCTGGCATCCCGCCCTGTGGAGCCCGGACTTTCCTCGACATGGGCAAGCCATGCCGCGACGATCCAGCCCACTTCGCCCGCGCAGTCTACCCGCTCAGTCCGTGGAAACGGCTGAATAGAGTGCTTTGCGTGACGCACCCGAGATTTCCGCGGCCAACTTGGCCGCCTTGGAAGCAGGCAAATGCTCGCGCAGCAAGGCGAACACACGCTGACCTTCGAGCAGTCTGGCGTCCGTATTCTCGTGGGCACCTTGCACAATTACCACAAACTCGCCTTTGCGCTGATTGGCATCGGACGCAAGCTGCATGCGTAGCTCATCCAGCGTGCCCGACAGCACCGTCTCGAAGAGCTTGGTCAATTCGCGCGCCAGCACAGCGCCACGCTGCGCGCCCAGAACGCTGATCATGTCCTCCAGACTTTCCTCGATGCGATGGCTGGATTCGTAAAACAGCAGGGTCCGGGTCTCACCTTGCAAAACCGCCAAGCGCTCGCGACGTGCGCTCGCCTTTGGTGGCAAGAAACCCTCGAACACGAAGCGATCCGATGCAATACCGGCCACCGAAAGCGCGGCAATCGCCGCGCAGGCCCCCGGAATCGGGCTGACTTTGACCCCCGCTTCGCGCGCAGCGCGCACCAAGCGGTAGCCGGGATCACTGATCAGAGGCGTTCCTGCATCAGAAACCAGCGCGACCTGCTCCCCGTCCGCCAAGCGTGCGAGCACGTGCACAATTTGCTGCGCTTCGTTGTGATCATGCAGAGCCAACAGCGGCCTTCGCAAGCCCTTGGCAGCCAGTAGTTGTTGAGTGTGCCGGGTGTCTTCGGCGGCGATCACGTCCACCTCCGCCAACACCTTCAGCGCGCGTGGCGAAAGATCGTCCAAGTGGCCGATGGGCGTCGCCACCACGTATAGACACCCAGACGCGAGGTTCGCCATCTTCAATCTCCAGTTCCTTTCGCCAGTCGACACTGCGCCAGTCGGGAAACCACCCGGCGCTCCGCTGGCGTGAGGCGCACCACAGCACAGTGTACGCAAAGCCGTCATTGCCACCCTGCGGTGCCCGCTACAATAGGCACAACGACGGCGATTTGCAGCGCAGGCCCATTCGACTTGTGCGCAGTAGTCGTCGACTCTCCTGCCGCCGTTCGACCTAAAGGACTCTCCATGCCACGTCGACTCATCGCCCTGCTTGCATTGACTCTCAGCGTCTTGCTGGCCGCCTGCGATGTCGGCGGCACACGGGCTCCCTTGCCCGAAGAAGCGTTGATGGCAGAACGACTGTTCGACGAAGGCGATTTCGTGCAAGCAGCCGCCGCCTTCGAGGACGCCGCTCGGCGTGATCGATCACACCGCGACGCACTGACGTTGCGCGCTGCCGAGTCATGGCGGGAGGAGGGACGCATCGAGGATGCGCGTCCCCTACTCAGCAAATTGAGACTGGAACGACTGAGCAGCGAAGAAGCCTTGCGTGCCGATCTGCTGCGTGCCGAACTCGCCTTGCTGGATCGCGACTCACAGCGTGCGCTGGACACGCTGTCGATACCGTCGTCTACCGTCCCCGCCGGCCTGCGCGAGCGTTTTCATTTCCTGCGGGCCCAAGCATTTGCAGCATTCAGTCAGCCGTTCGCCGCAGCCGGAGAGCGCGCCGCCCTGCAGCCCTACCTTCCAGCACGCGACCAAGCGGAAAACGCCGCCGCCATCAGTGCACTATTGACCCAGTTACCCGCCCGCCAACTGTCGGCCGCCGCCGCCGAGCTGGATCATGAAGATCCCCTGTATGACTTTGCTGCCGATACCTTGCGAGCATTGGGGCTGGCCATACCCGGGCGGCGAAGCGGTCTGCACGTTCGCTCCGGCCAGGCAGCCAATATTGCCGTTTTGTTGCCCTTGAGTGGCCCACTCGCCGCGCCTGGCAGCGCGGTTCGCGACGGCCTGCTCAGCGCGTACTACGCAGATACCGACAATCGCCCTGACCTGCGGTTTTACGACAGTGGCGATTCCGACGTGTCTGCGGTGACGGCCTACCAGACCGCCGTTGCCGAAGGCGCTGAACAGGTCATCGGACCGTTGGGCCGCGAACAGGTGAATGCACTGTTTTCGCTCGGCGAGATTCGCATACCGACCTTGGCACTCAATCGTGCCACGGTGCCTACGCCCGAACACAGTCTGAGTTTTGCACTCAGCCCCGAAGATGAAGGCCGCGCCGCCGCGACGCGAATCCGCAACCTTGGCATGACAAGGGTCCTGCTGGTGGCAAGTGGTGATGAGGCGTCCAAGCGGTCCGCCCAAGCACTCAGCTTGGCGCTGGGACAAGAGGGAGGTCAGATCATCCAGCGCATCGATTTACCCAGCAATAGTCCCGACTACGGCGCGCTGATCCGCACCGCCTATCAACACATCGGTTGGCGTGAGATCCTCACGCAAACGCTCAGCCAAAGTCCAGCAGCCACGCCCGCCGCGCAACCACGCCAAGTCGATGTGGATGTCATCTACCTAGCCGTAGGGGGACCTGAGGCGCGCCTCGTGATCCCACAATTGCGTGCCGAAGGCGCACTTGGCCTACCCATGATCGCCACGTCACAGATCTATGCGGCTGGTGCCAACCCACGCCTGGATCGCGACCTCGACGGTGTCGAATTCACCGAACTGCCCTGGTTGCTGGATACAGCGCCCGCCGACCTGCCGCGCAGCGCCGAACTGCGCGGACTGGACACCGCCAAGGGCGCCTCGGCACGTCTTTTTGCGTTCGGGATGGACGCTTACCGTCTGCTGCAAGCTCTGCCCCAGTTGATGTCTGAGGGCACAGTAAGTGGCGCCACGGGACAACTGGCCCTCGATGGCTACGGCAGCGTCCTGAGGCAGCCCGGCTGGGCGCGCTATGTCGGCGCCAGGCCGCGCGCTTTGCGAGAAGACGAGTTGACACCGATGGGATCCACCACTGCGCCCCTGCGCTGACGAGTCATGTTGCGCACCCTGTTCTCGCGTCAATTGCGTGGCAGCGAGGGTGAGTCGCGCGCGCGTAAGCACCTTGAAAGCGTGGGCCTGAGATTTCGCGCCGCCAACGTACGCTATCGCTTTGGTGAGATCGATCTGGTGATGGACGACGGCGACACACTTGTTTTCGTTGAAGTACGCGTTCGCCTTCACGCGCATTTCGGGGGTGCTGCCAACAGCGTTGACCAGCGCAAGCAGCGCCGACTGTTTGCCGCTGCATCCGCATATTTGGCCACCAATCCCGCGTTGGCACTGCGCAGCTGCCGCTTCGACATCATTGCCATCGAAGGACCGACAGACTCGCAAATGCACTGGCTTCGAAACGCGTTTACTGCCGACGATCTGGGTCGAGGGATTGGGGTTGAGGACGTTGCATGCGAGTCGATCTGCCTGAAGGACATCGGTTCACGCAGACCCTCAGGCATGGCGCGGTACGCTCGCACGGACCAGACTTAGTCGGCCTCGAAGCCGTTGCTAAACACAATCCCAGTTGATCCGAATCGAGCAAGCACGACATCGCTGTCGTTGCCGTTCCAAATGCGCGTGCCCACCGCCATCAAACCGTAGGCCGGATCAATGTATAAGCGCTGCACAAAGGAGCGATTGTTATTGGCATTGATCGTCGCATAGGGATAGCTCCATTCGACCATGCCATTGCTGCCAAAACCCGGCGCAGGTACTAGTGCACCTCCGTCGACGGGCGCCACATAGGCTTTTAGACGACTGGTCAGAGGACTGCTGGTAAGAGGTTGCAGGCCAGCGGCAACAAACACCAGATCGCTGAACACGGTGGGGGGTGTCACGTAGGCATTGTTCACGCCGTTATTGATATCAACGCAGGTGACACGAGTCGCTTCACCGTACTGGATTCGAACCAGAATAGGCACGTTGTTAACCCCATCATTGCGCAGACCGGAGATCACATAGTCGCCAGCGTCCAGTCTCGCCATTCCAAAGAACTGAGGTTGCGCAATGGCTCCGCAATTCGTCGGCCATCCTGTGCCGAAGGCCTGGTCGCGACCAGGCACCACGGCGTAGGCCGCCCCATTTGGAATCAGTGGCCTGACAAAGGCGGAATTTGACGCCCCGTAGGCATGAAGTCCAACAACGATACCGCCGTCGGCTTCTGCCGCGAACGTCGCCACGAAATCAATGCCCGGACTATTCCCAAAGCCTTGAACACGCACTGGATTGGCAAGGCCCGTTGCCGCCATCTCCGCCACCAGCGCGTTTTTTCCAAAGCCCTGATCGTACCAAGCCGCGACCAGAATGTTCCCGTTCGACAGG
Source organism: Lysobacterales bacterium (assembly GCA_016718605.1). GTDB lineage: Bacteria > Pseudomonadota > Gammaproteobacteria > Xanthomonadales > Xanthomonadaceae > Aquimonas. The sequence continues at coordinate 831,555 of JADKCY010000003.1, forward strand.
CACTCCACATCGCGAATGCCCTCATCGAACTCGCCACCACTCCCTTCGCTAGCCAAACTGAAGGCGATACCGCCATCGCCAGCAAAGGACAGATCGTCCGAGCCGTCGGCATTGAAACGCACCAAGGCAAGATCCTTCGCACCGCCAGAGCCATTCGCCCCCGGCGTCATTCCCGCGACCACAATCCGGCCATTCGGGTCGACACAGGCATCCACCACGCTGGTCAGGAAAGCATCCTTGACCCGCTTTCCATTGGTCTGAAAGCCGGTATCGGGCAAGCCGTTGAACTGCGTGCGGGCCAGACCGATACCGACCAGGTTTGGATCGGCGTTATTGATGTCGATCTGTGCGACCGACGTGATGTTGCCCAGGTCCGGATCGGAAAACGCATTGACGCCGATATCGGTGAACGCGGTGCCGGATTGATCGAAGGCGATGGTGGCTCGACCAGGCAGTCCCGGATTGAACGTTGGGTCCAACAGGCTGTAGTAGTTGGCAGGCACGGTTCCGGCGTGCACGGTAAATCCGACTGCCAACAAAGCGCTGGCCGCAAGAAAGGAGGAATGGCGCATGGCAGGAGTCTCTGTGAGTAGGTAACCCCGCAAACGCAGTTCGGCGGCCAAAGCGGCAGGCGCATGGCCGCAATCGATACTCGCTGCTTCAGCGCACTGTGCGCCGCCGCGCAGTCGCGTGATAATGGCGGTCCCAATCGCCCTCCGCAACGGACGCCCCATGAGCAGCATGCAATACCCCGAATTCATCTGGCAGAACGGCAGCATCAAGCCGTGGGCCGAAGGAACCACCCACGTCATGGCACATGCGCTGCATTACGGCTCATCGGTCTTCGAGGGCATCCGCAGCTACGAAACACCGAACGGCCCAGCGATTTTTCGACTCACTGATCACTTGGTACGCCTGTTTCATTCGGCCAAGATTTACGACATCCCGATGCCCTACGACCTGGCCACCCTCGCTGCGGCCTGCCGCGAGATTCTGCGCGCCAACAAGTTGGGCAAGGGCTATCTGCGTCCGGTGGCCTTCCGTGGCTTGGGTGGATTTGGTCTATCCGCCGATTGTCCGACCGATGTCGCCGTGGCCGCGTGGAACATGGGAGCCTATCTCGGCGCAGGCGTGCTGGAGCAGGGTATCGACGCCTGCGTTTCGAGTTGGAACCGGATGGCGCCGAACACCATTCCGACCGGCGCCAAGGCGGGCGGCAACTACCTGTCTGGTCAGTTGATCGCACGTGAAGCACGTCGACTTGGCTTTGGCGAAGGCATCGCGCTGGCATCGACCGGGCTGCTATCGGAAGGCGCGGGCGAGAATCTGTTCCTGGTCTTCAACGGTGCGCTGCACACCACCCCGGCCAGCGCCGCGATTCTCAACGGCATCACGCGTCACAGCATCGCGACGCTGGCGCGTGACATCGGCATCGACGTGGTCGAACGCGACATGCCGCGCGAATACCTCTACCTGTGCGATGAATTGTTCAGTGTGGCACTGCAGCAGAAATCACCCCGATCCGCAGTGTGGATGGCAAGCCAGTCGGCGCTGGCAAACCTGGCGAGCTGACGCTCAAATTGCAGAAGCTGTTCTTTGGCCTGTTTGACGGCAGCACGCCGGATCGCCATGGCTGGCTGGAGCCAGTCAATCCCTGATCGCCAACACGCATGCCACGCAATGAATGGCCGGGCATTGCCCGGCCTTTGATTTGTGTCTAACTCAAGGAAAGTTTGCTCAGAAACGAGCCTGCCGCTCATGCTTGTTTCGGGCAATCCGCGCTGGCGCGATCTTGCGTTTGGTGGATTCGCGCGCGCTCACGGCCGGTCACTACACCATCCGCCTTGGCACGATTTTCCATGCGATCAATATGGGTTTGCTGTGCTTCCAAGCGCCGCGCCTCGCGTCTCGTCAGCTCGCCCGAAGCGACTCCCTGATCAATGCGTTCTTCTTGCCGCTGCTGGCGCTGATCAATGACCGGCGTGCCCGCCAACGCCGCACCCATCGGCAGCAAAGCCAACCCCGCGATCAAGCAAACTTTCAACGAATTCATGGTTCTCTCCTTGGCAATGTCAGCCACGCAATGGCGACCTTGGCCAGACTCAACGTGCAGTCGAAGGAATGGTTGACACGCCACCAGCAGCGACCCGACACGGGGTCGACGCGATACAGCCGCGCATTCAGCGGCGCCGCCAATCCTCGAACTGCAAGCAGGCAATGACCCCCAGCCGATCCTGTCGCGGTCGCAGACTGACCCGCCAGCCATAGAGTTCGCACAAGCGGCGCACGATCGCGAGTCCAATGCCTGCACCCTTGCTGCCTTCAGAACTGCGTCCACGGTAGCCACGATCAAACAGATGCAGGGCTTCTTCCGCATCAATGCCTGGCCCGGTGTCATGGACCTCGACCCGATCACCGAGGACATGGATCGCGACTTCGCCCTGCTTGGTGTACTTGAAGGCGTTGACGATCAAATTTCCAAGTGCCACCGACAAAATCGCGTCCGGCGCCTCGACCAACAGTTCCGATTGCCCTTCCACCTTCACGTCGATTGGCTTGGCGCCGAGGTTGACCCGATGCGACTCGGCCAGTTGCTCAGCCAGTCGTCGCACATCGGTCACACCATCGCCGCGCTCTCCGCGCGAGAGCATCAGCAGGGCGGTGGTCAGATCGGTCCCTTGCTGCACCGCACGCTCAATACGCAGCAAGCGGCCGCGAGTCTTTTCGCTCAAGTCCGGCTGCGTCATCAGCAGTTCGACCGCCCCACGAATCACCGCCAGCGGCGTCCGCAATTCATGGCTGACATCGGCATTGAACTCGCGATCTCGCAAAACGCGTTCATTCAACTGTGCTGAGTAGTCGTCGAGTGCCTGCGCCAGTTGCCCAACCTCGTCATCCGCAAAATGCGGCGCCAGTCGTTCAGGCTTCACACCTTCATTGAAGCCTTCAATCCGTTGCACGAGATCCGACACCGGGCGCATGACGCGCCGCGCCGACCATACCCCGATCAACCACGCCAGCAAAGAAAACAGCAGCACCGCGCCGGCCAATGCGACCAGCAGTTGGCGATGCCCCAAAGCTTCCTGCGAATAGTCGTAACGCAAGAACGTATGTAGATCACTGGCACGATAGACCGCCAGTTTGTAGTGCGTTGGCTGTCCCTCTGCATCCAACTCTTGAACATCATGGACGCCGGTGTTCAGTGCCTGCCATGCAAACGGAATGTTGGCTTGTTTGGCGGTACTGAAGATATTGATTTCAATTTGGCGAGAAAAATGAAACTCAGCCTGTGGCTCAGGATTTTCCCGTTTGAACTCGGTGAAATTGCGCGCTTCGCGCTGCAGCCAGTTGTCGACCAATTGGTTTTCAAGGCGTGTTCGCAGGGCAATGGTGGCCAATGCAAATCCTGCCGTCAGGCCGGTGCCCAACAGCAGAAACGAGATGATGATGCGGCTCTTGAGCCTACGTCGGTACTGTTTCGAGGTCGGCAAGGCGATAACCGATGCCATGACGGGTATGGATCAAAGGTTTGCTGAACGGCTTGTCGAGCAAGGCCCTGAGACCATGAATATGCACTCGCAAGGAATCACTGTCAGGCAACTCCTCACCCCATACGACCGTCTCCAATTCCTGCCGCGTGACCACGTTGGGTGACGACTCCATCAAACACTGCAGGATTTTCAATGCCGTCGGATTGAGATTGATCGACTTGCCCGCCCGACTGACTTCCAGCGTATCCAGATTGAAGTGCAGGTCGGACACATCGAGGATGCGTGCAGGTGAACCGCGCCCGCGCCGCGCCAACACCGTGAGGCGTGCTTCCACTTCCTGCAAGGCAAACGGCTTGACCAGGTAATCGTCGGCACCTGCATCAAAGCCGGTCAGTTTTTGTTCCAACGCATCGCGCGCCGTCAACATCAGAATGGGGGTGGTCTTGCGCGCGTCATTGCGCAGCTTTCGACAGACTTCCAGGCCATCCATCCCTGGCAGATTCAAGTCCAGAACGATGGCATCGAAATCATTGACCACCGCCAGATGCAAACCCGTGATGCCATCCGCGGCAAAGTCCACGACATGGTCGCGGTCTTCAAGATAGTCGCCTAGATTGGCGGCAATATCAGAGTTGTCTTCTATGACCAGAATACGCATTCGCCACCTGTTGGCTGGAGGATACCGCCCATCGACGGTAGAACATCAGAACACGCGTTAGCGGGTTGGTTCCGTCGCCATTATGCGACCAGAGATGGCAGCGATTGGCAATTTCGACGAGGCGCCGCAAGATCCGCTCGCAAAGCAACCCAGCCAATTTCCTCCTGAGTGCGGCAAAACCGCTCCAGTTTTGGCGCCATCAGCCTTGCCCAGTCACCACAGGCGGTGATTTCAGCGTGTCGCGCGTAAACAATCAGGGCATCGGCCAGCAGATCCGGGATCCCACAATGCGCTGACAATCACGACGTGATGTGCTTTTCGGTGCCGTGTCGCCGAGTGCAAAGTCGAAGCGCACTTGCTGCCAATCCGACAATGCCGCCTGTGGCGGGAATCGCCAGTGACCCAGTGCTTGTCGGGAGGCGTCAAGGAACGCATCGACGCCACGCTGTTCAAGCAACTGGACATCCACCGCTCGACCACGCTGATCCACCTTGAAACGCAGCACGATGCGGCCTTCACTGGCATCGCGGCGCGCAGCCACGGGATAACTGGGCTGGGGACTGGCTAGCGGACGCAGGTCGCTCTGCTGGTCGGTTTGCGAAGATTCCGGACTACGTTCTTGAGGATCCGTCACATCGATCTCCAAGTCAGCGACATCCAATGCCTGCGAGTCAAGCTGTGGAGATACACGAACCAAGGAATGACCGCGCTCCACGAGATCAGTTAGCGCCGCTCGCGGGTCTTCGAGATTGTGTGATGGGCTGTGAAATGTCAGCGCGATGTCATTGACTTCGCTCAGGACCGGCTTCATCGAGGCAGTATCCCGCCAGAGCAGCGGCAAGACACCGATGATCGCGCGCGCGCCCTCTAACTGCGCCGCCCAGCCGATCGCTGACTGCTGACTCGCGCGCCAATGCGACATTGCCAGCAAGCCGAGGATTCCGGCTAGAAAAAGCAGGAAACTGGCGATCCGCATTGGTCGGCGCGCACGCGGATCGGGATGCACGTTCACAATTCGACCGATACGATGCAACAAGACCCCATCGCCCGCGGCCATCGCCAATCGATTGCGCGCGGACGGCAAAATCTGGCCCATCTCGGCGAGCTGCAGCAAAGCATGTGCGTAAGCCAGTCGAGCAACGCCACGCCGAGTCACTAGGTCATCACAGCAAAGCTCCCGATCACGCCTGACCGTGGCTGAAATCCAATGCACAGCGGGGTGGAAGAACAGTAGGGTCTCGACCAGAAGTTGACCCAGATTGAGCAGCCAATCCGCACGTCGTATATGGGCGATCTCATGCAAGATGAGCAAATCCAGATGCGCAGCGGGAATGCCCGTCAGGACGCTGGCAGGAATGAGGATCACCGGGCGAATCCAACCAACCGTCATCAACGACGATACCTGCTCGGAGACCAGCACCCGCAACGTTCGCCGGACGCCCATCGTGGCAGCCAGCGCGACGGTGCGCAGGTGGAGCGCGTGCACAACCGGCGATGCCTGACGTATCCATCGCCGCATCAACCACCATTGATGCGCGACGCGCCCCGACTGCGCGAGGACACCGAGCAACCAGAACCCCGCCAAGATCAGTTGCCAGTGTGATACCGCTGTCGCGCCGGTGCCAACGGCCGCGTTGTCGGGCGATGACCTGATGGGGTGCAGCACTTGTCCGTCAAAATTCGCCGAACCCATGGCAGGAAACGCCTGCCAGAATTGCCAAATCGCCAAGCCCGCGCATGACCACAACGCCACGTAGCCGAGCACCACTCGCCAACCGGGCGGACGAATCAACGCGCGGAGCACACTGTAGACCACGGCCACCAAAAGGCATTGCCAAAGCGAGGCAAGCACCATCGCCGAAACAGCCTGTGCGGCCGACTGGAATCCCCCGGATTCAATCCACATCGCGGCGCTTCTCCAGCTGATCCAGCATATCGCGAATGGCGCTCAGTTCCTCAGCGTCTGGCCCTGTTCCGGTGCCAAGTGCGCGCATGACCAACGCACTGGCGCTGCCATCGAACAGCTTCTGCACCAATTCCCCGAGCATGCGCGATTGGGTTGAGTCCTTGCTGATCACTGCACGGTAGCTGTGCGCACGCTGTGATTCGTCACGCTCCACCAGGCCTTTGGCGTGCATCAACTGCAGCAACTTCAGTGCCGTGGTGTAGCCGCCGCCATCTTCTCGATACAGCGCATCATAGACATCGCGAACCGTCGCCTGACCGTGCTCCCAAAGCACGCCCAAAATGGCCAACTCTGATTCGGTGGGTTTGGGATGGGGCATGCACGCCTCGCGCTAAGAAACGATGTCCTGACACTACGCTATCGACGCATCACTGTTCCAGTCGCAACGCTACTGGCGAGTGTTGTTTGCCCATTGTTACTGGTCGCGTTCCAGTCTCGCTGAAGCCGGTCGATCCGGTACCCGCCCGCGTTGCTCAAGGTACTCCTTGGCACCACGCGCGCCACGCGATTGCTCTCGCATTTCGGCCTCGGTGTAGCAGACGGTCTCAGGAATCTTCGATCCGGCCCGCGATACGCGCTCGCATATCTCGCGGCTGCCGTCCGGTGCCTGCGCCAGCACCGTGTTGATCCGCGCCAATTCATTGAACACCACGATCTGATCGCCAGGACTCAGATCCGCCAAGCGACCACGACCGCCAATTTTCTCGTGGGCTCGTTGCAAGGACTCGCGAATCCGATTCTTCTCGGCATCGGAAAGCCCGCCATACCTGCCTTCCGGCTCCAGACCGCTCTCGATACGGCGACGTTCGGCGCGGAATCTCTGCGAAAGATCAATTTCAGACAGCGATTGCGCGCCGCTCGACTGGTCGGTCTCGCTCAGTGCCGCACTTGCCGGCATCAACCAAGCAAGTAGCGCGAGAGTCAGCGCAACACCTAGGATCGTTTTCATCTGAATGCACTCCATTTCAGGTCGTTTGACCGCAGCAAACCGCGAACCGCGTTCCACAGCCTGACCTGCTGATTGGCGACCCGCGCATTTTGGCAACGATGTTATTCATGCGAAAGAAAATCACCTAGCCCATGACATGAAAGCACTTCATGCAGCATCGGCAACTGCTGCAGTCAAAACGTCGCTATCTATTGCCCACCAACGTCATCGAAGCCAGGACGCCCGCGTTGCTCAAGATACTCCTTGGCACCGCGCGCGCCGCGCGACTGTGCGCGCATTTCGTCCTCGGTATAACAAACTGTCTCGGGAATCTTCGAGCCCACCCGCAGCACGCGCTCACAAATTTTGCGGGTGCCTTCTGGGGCTCGGGCCAGCAGCACATTGACCCGCTCCAGTTCGTTGAACACTGCGACCTGATCAGCAGGACTGAGATCAGCCAAACGACCACTGTCGCCAATTTTCACGTGTGCTATTTGCAAGGCATCGCGGACCTGATCCTTCTCGGTCTCGGAAAGTCCGCCGTACTTGCCTTCCGGCGCCATGTCACGCTCGATGCGGCGACGTTCGGCACGAAATTTCTGCGAAAGATCGATTTCCGAGAGGGTTTGCGCACCGCTCGAGCGGTCAGTGTCACCTGTTGCCGCATTCACGGGCATCCACGAGGTGACAAGGGCGAAAATCAGCACAACGCATCGCATCAGTTTCATCAGAAGGCACTCCAAATCAAGTCGTCTAACGTCGGCAGATGGCGAGTCACCTCCTGCAACCTGCGAAACCCTATCGACTCGCGATTCACATGTCAACGAAAATATTCGTACACGTAGAAATCCGACAGGCCACTGATAATTCAACGCTTTTGTGGCGGTCGATGGCCGACCATTAAATGACGAATATTTTCGTACGTTATTCTACGTCAACGCGGTCAACGTACGCAGTGGGCCCACTCGCCGCCACCTTGGACACCCGCATGCTGGCAGTTTCCCAACCATCCGCCGAGGCAACGACGAGTAATGCCCGCCCACGTCAGAAGAGACGCCGCTTCCTGTTGCGCGAATTCGGAAGCAGACCCCTAGAATGGGGTCATGTCCCATGCCATGACGCCCAGCGTACTGCAGCAACTCGGTGCGTGCTTGACACACCCCGATCAGTGGCTGACTGCCGCTGAAGACTGCCTCGCCTACAGTTTTGACAACTCCAAACGCATGGCGAGGCCGCAAGCGGTTGCCCTCTGTACAACCACTGCCGAGGTTTGCGCCTTGCTCGCGATCTGTCACGCGCATGGCGTTCCCGTCACTGCACGCGGTCGCGGCACCAATACGACCGGCGCGAGTGTTCCGATGGCAGGCGGGCTGGTGATCTCATTGGAACGCATGCAGCGCATCCTCGACATCAATACCGCTGACCGCTATGCCGTGGTCGAACCGGGTGTCCTCAATGGTGATCTGCAAGCTGCGCTGAAGCCACTCGGCTTTTTCTGGCCACCCGACCCGACCTCGGCGGGATTTTCCAGTATCGGCGGAAATCTAGCCTGCAATGCCGGTGGCCCGCGGGCGGTCAAATATGGCGCCAGCCGCGACAATACGCTCGCGTTGATGGCGGTCGATGGTCGCGGCGAGGTGTTTTCCTGTGGATCGCTGACCAGCAAAAATTCGGTCGGCTACGACCTGACCCGCTTTCTGGTTGGCTCGGAGGGCACGCTCGGCATCATCACCCAAGCCACCCTGAAACTGGTCCCGCTGCCGGTTGCCAAGCGCGCACTGCGCCTGCTTTACGCGCGCATCGAAGACGCTGCCGCTGCCGTCGCACGCATCATGGCGCAGCCAGTCACACCTTGCGCGTTGGAGTTTATCGACCGCGAGGCGCTTGCACTGGTGCGCGAACGCGGCATCGAACTGCCTGGCGGAGATGCACTGCTGCTGGTCGAAGTTGATGCCGAAGCCAGTGCGCTGGACGCTGCCTGCAAGGCGGTATTGGCTGCCGCCGAAGGACTTGGCTTGGTCAATGTCCTAGGGCCCACGACACCACCCAAACCGAGACCTGTGGGCCGCACGCAAGGCACTTTCACCCGCCTTGCGCCGCCTCGCACCGAAAAAAATCAATGAAGACGTGGTCGTCCCGGTGTCGCGACTGCCCGAGTTAATTGCCGGTGTCGATGCACTGGCGCGCGAACACCGCATCCGTATCGTCAATTTCGGCCATGCGGGCAATGGCAACATCCACGTCAACCTGATGATTAATCCCGACGACCCAACTCAAACTGCCGCCGCCGAACACTGCCTGGACGCCTTGTTCACACTGGTTATCGGACTGCAGGGAACCTTGTCCGGCGAACACGGAATCGGCCTCGCTAAGCGCGATTTCATGCCCCGCGCCATCGACGCGCACACGCTGGACCTTATGCGCTCGATCAAAGCGGTGTTCGACCCCAAGGGCATTCTCAATCCGGGAAAGTTGTTGCCAGAACCCATCTCGCCGAATGATCAACATCTAAGGAGCGATACTCAGTGACCATGTCCGCGCCTCAACCATCTGAGCGAAACAGGATCCTGATCATCAAGCATGGTGCCTTTGGTGACCTAATCCAAGCGTCCGGTGCGTTGCGGAATCTGCGCGTTGGGCACCCTACCGAAGAGCTGGTTCTGTTGACCACCCCAGCGTACCGGCGCCTGATGACTCGCTGCCCCTTTATTGACCGGGTCATTGTCGACGCAAGACCATCCATATGGGCAGTTCGTCACCATTTCCACCTAGCGAGAACCTTGCACAACGAGCGCTTCTCGCGCGTATACGATCTGCAAAAATCGACCCGAACACGTCTATACAGACGATGGCTCTTGCCCGACGTCGACTGGTATGGCGACAAGTCTGACAAACACGGCGGAAGTCTGCGGGAAACCTTCGCAGCGCAGCTGAAACTGGCTGGACTGGATACGGCCCACGGCATGCCTCCCAGTGTTCAATGGATGGCAGATGACATGCGCACGTATCTGAAGGAGCAGGGCGTCTACGCACCATATGTCGTCTTGAATATTGGCTCTGCCAAGAGGCATCCGCACAAGCGCTGGCCGCACTACGCGCAGCTTACGCGACTATTGCTGGCGCACGGCCTCTCTGTAGTCACCGTACCCGGCCCAGATGAAATGGAACTGGCAAGTCAATTGCCCGCAAAGCGGCTGTCGCGGGCAGATGGATTCCTCGATTGGTTCGAGCTTGCGGGCATCCTTCGAGAAGCTGCGTTCGTCATCGGCAACGATACTGGTCCGACTCACCTCGCTTCCGCGTTGGACTGCACCGGGATCGCAATATTTGGACCACATACACACTCCGCACAAACTGGCATAGAAACCGACCATTTCAGGGCTGTCAACGTGCCGGATCTTGCAGCCTTGAGCGCAGCCGACGTCCTTGAGCATCTCAGCCGCCTGCATATGCTCGACCAGCGGCCGAGGTCGATGTGAGCTTGGCACCTGATGGTGCCTTGGGTTCATTGTTGACCACCATCCGCGCCTGCCGCCTGTGCGCCTCTCAACTGCCGTTCGAACCACGCCCAATTCTGCGTGCCGCACCAAGCGCGCGCCTACTCATCATCGGCCAAGCGCCAAGCAGCAAGGTTCACGAGACAGGCATTCCGTGGAACGATGCCAGCGGGATCCGTCTGCGCGGGTGGTTGGGCTTGTCGCGCGAGCAGTTCTACGATGAGCAGACGGTCGCCATCATGCCGATGGGCTTTTGCTATCCGGGCAAGGGCGCGGCGGGCGACCTGCCGCCGCGCCCAGAGTGCGCGCCCACCTGGCATGCGCCGATTCTCGCCCTGCTGCCGAACGTCGAACTGACTCTGCTGATCGGTCATTACGCGCAGCTTGGCTATCTCGGCGAAGGACGCCGCCCCACACTGACCGAAACCGTGCGTAATCATGCGGACTATCTGCCGCAGCATTTTCCGCTGCCACATCCCAGCCCGCGCAATCAACTTTGGCTGGCCAACAACCCATGGTTCGATGCCAACGTTGTTCCCGACTTGCGAAAGCGGATACGCGCATTGCTGGACTGACGCTATCAATCGCCGGTCGGGCCGGCCTCGTCCATGTGTTCGCGCAACAAGGGCTGCGACAGGCCGAGCAGATGGAAGATCACGTTCTGCTCCATCACGCCACGCACCGCTTCGCCACCGGGGCCGCGCGCGTAGACGCCGACGTCTTCGCCGCCATGCGTTTCGGAATCCAGCGGCAGCATGGCTTCCTGCAGATAGTCAGGCGCGGTGGTATCGACATCGCGTAAATCGGGGCGTCCACGGCTGGGCTGACGCGACTGTTTCGGCTCGTGGAAAAAACGTTTTGGTCCTTCGGGCTGCAGGTCGCTTTCGCCCGCGTAGCCCGGCCCGTTGGCATACGCCAGCGTGGTGTAGGGCAGTCCAAGCAGATCGGTGTCTTGGGTGCCATGGGCGTCGGTGACTTTGCCGAGAATCGGATTGCCACGCACGCTGTAGCCTGCGAAGTTGAGCACATGCGAGTGATCGGCGGTGACGATAATCAGCGTATCCGCTGCGGAACTCATGTCCACGGCGGTCTGTACGGCTTCCGACAGGGCGACGGTATCGGTCAGGGCGCGGAAGGCGTTGTTGGCATGGTGGGCATGATCGATGCGACCGGCTTCGACCACCAACAGGTAGCCCTTGGGTTCTCGCTGCAGACGCGTGATCGAGGCGTGCACCATCTCGGCCAAGCTCGGTTCTCCCGCCGCATCCTTGGGCCGATCGTGCGCGTACTGCATGTGACCGGGCTGGAACAAGCCAAACACGCGATCCACGCTGGCGAAATCCAGCGCATTGAACTGCTCGGCATTCCAGATATAGGCGCCATTCGGATGCGCAGCCTGCCATTCGGCGGTGAGATCACGCGCATCGATGCGGCCACCGTTCACCGTCGGATACTCGGGATCGCTGACGCCGCTTGGCAAGAACATTTGCCGTCCACCGCCCATCACCACGTCGATACCATCGCCTTCATCGAACTCGATCAGTTGCCGCGCAATGTCATGACAACCCGCATCGCGCGCTTCACGTGGCATCAGGGCATCGGTTTCCCAGTTGCGATCAACCGCATGCGCATAGCTCGAGGCAGGCGTCGCGTGCGTCACGCGTGTCGTGGTGACGACGCCCGTTGCCATGCCTTGGCGTTCGGCCAGGTGCAACAGGCTGGGCAACGCGGCAACCGCCGTCCCACGACAATCGCCACGCAACGCAGAACTGTCGATGCCGATCACCCCTGCGCGGGTCTTTACCCCGGTGATCATGGCCGTCATGGTGCCTGCCGAATCCGGCGTCTGCAGATCGACGTTGTAGGTCTTGCTGTAGCCGGTGTAAGGAAAACGCTCGAAGCTGAGCAGGTTCTCCTCGCCCTTGCCGCCCTGTGCCTGGCCCGCATAAATGCGCGCGGCAGCCACCGTGGTCGGCCCCATGCCATCACCGACAAACAGAATCAGGTTGCGCGCGTTCTGCTTTCCGGCGCCCCGTTCGCTGGCGACACTTGCCCCCGCCTCGAACCACTGCCGGGGCGATTCGTCATGGTGCGCACGCTGGGGCAGTTGTTCGTTCGTGCTGAATTCCAGCGGAGACCTTTCGACGGTCGGCGTGCTCGCGCAAGCGGCCAACAGCACGGCGACCGCAGACATCAAGCCAGTGATGAGAAATCCAAAGGTCGTCTTCATTCGGCATACCCATCAAGCGATCAGGCCACAAGAATAGACCCTGCGCATGATGGCCGCATGTCAGGGCTCAGCCATTGCGCGCCCGAACAAACGCCTCGAACTCGGCCAATGGCATGGGCCGACTGAACAGATATCCCTGAAACCGCGCGCACCCGTTCTCCACCAGAAAATCACGCTGCGCCTCGGTTTCCACTCCCTCAGCGATCACTTGCAAACCCAAACTCTGGCCCAGCGTAATGACCATGCGGACGATGGTGGCGTCGTTTGGGTCGGTGAGCACATCGCGCACGAAGCTCTGGTCGATCTTCAGCTCATCCAGTGGCAGACGACGCAAATAATTCAATGACGAATAGCCGGTTCCAAAATCATCCAAAGACAGGCCGATGCCCTGGGCCTTCAGCGCCGAAAGCGTCGCGATCACTTCGTCAAGCTTGTCGACCAACACACTTTCGGTGAGTTCGAGCGTGAGCTTCCCCGCGCGCGCATCGCTGGCTTGCAGGGTTGCGAGGGCATCAACCACGAAGTCCGGGTGGCGGAATTCGCGCGCACTGACATTGACCGCCACATGCAACGGCTCCAGCAGAGGTTCAGAACCCCAACTGACCAACTGCGCGCACGCTTGCCGCATCACCCATGCGCCGATGGCGCGAATGCTGCCGTTTGCTTCCGCCTGTGGAATAAAATCGGCAGGCGCGATCCAACCTCGTTCAGGGTGGCGCCAACGCAACAATGCCTCCGCACCGATCACCCGGCCATCGGCCTGCAACTGCGGCTGGTAGAACAGCACGAACTGCGAGTCACTCAAGGCACGCTTTATGGCCTGTTCGGTCTCATCTTTCTCGGCGAAGTCGATCTGTAACAGGATCAATACCGCGTAAAGCAGCATGATCGCCGCAGCGTTGTTGATCCAACCGCCCAGACGCCGCACATCATCGCCCAGAGACATCACGCTATCGACACCGAATTGGGTGCTGGCCAAGACCAGAAAGGTCGCAAAGCACAGTACTGGAAGCCCATGCCGAAAGACACGGGATTCACCTCGAAAAATCAACGTGGAGACGACGCCCAGTGCCAGCAGATAGACATGCACGGAGCGTGGCGCAACCGGCGATGGCACATCCGAGAACACCGCCAACACAATCAGCACCGCCCACAAGCCAATGATCAACAGCAGACCGGCACCCAACAACGCGTCATGACGAGTACGCTGCATCACCGCGATCGCGAGCAATGCCATCAGCCCATCCAAGGCCACCAATAGCCAGTGCCCACGAACCGCGAAGAAGCTGCCCCAGATGAGTGCCATCAGCAACAAGGCACCTGCGCCTGTCCACAACATCAGTCGAACACGCCGTTGGTGCGCCCGTGACATGGTATCGATGCGGCGAAGACGCAACTCGGATGGCATGAACAAACTCGAATCCCGCAATGTTCTGGCAGCGTACACGAACCCGGCGCACTGCAGTTCCGTGCGCGCGCGGCTATCATTCAGGCATCGACACTACTCCGCGAGAACACCATGACCGACGCCTTGCCCGACCGCCTCAGCACCGATCCCCGCAGCAAGTTCTACAACGCCGAACTGTTGCAACGCGGCATTGGCATTCGTTTTCGCGGTGAGGAGAAAACCAATGTCGAGGAATACTGCATCAGCGAAGGTTGGGTCAGGGTGCCGGTTGGCAAGACGCTGGACCGGCGTGGCCAACCCATGACTTTGAAGGTCAAAGGTGAGGTCATCGCCTACTTGCTGGACACTGCATCCTCGGACTGATCAGGATCGGTGCGTTGCGACGAACCTGATCGCGAGCGCGCCGTCACCGACCACCGAAAGCCCAACAGACGCCTATAAACGGAAACGTGCCACCTCGCTTGCGAGAGCCGTCGCCTGTTCTTCAAGTGAGCGTGCGGCGGCAGATGCCTCCTCGACCAGCGCGGCGTTTTGCTGGGTCGCCTGATCCAGATGCATCACCGTGCTGTTGACCTGCACGATGCCGGCAGCTTGTTCGCGAGTCGCCGCCGAGATGTCGCCCATGATCGAACTGACACGGTCCACGCTGCTCAGGATGCCCGCCATTGTGCGACCGGTTTCATCCACGACTTCGGCACCGCGATGGGCTCGCTCAACCGACTCTGCGATCAGGTGTTTAATCTCGCGCGCAGCGGTTGCTGAGCGCTGCGCCAATGAGCGCACTTCGGATGCCACCACAGCAAATCCACGACCCTGTTCGCCCGCGCGTGCAGCTTCCACGGCGGCGTTCAAGGCGAGGATGTTGGTCTGGAAGGCGATGCCATCGATCACCCCGATGATGTCTTCGATGCGTCGCGACGAGGCATCAATTTCGCCCATGGTGGCAACCACCTGCTGGACCAGACTTTCACCCTTTTGCACCACAACGGCGGCGCTTTGCGCCAACTGATTCGCCTCGCCCGCATGCTCGGTGTTGTGTTGCACGGTTGCCGTAAGTTCTTCCATGCTGCTGGCGGTTTCTTCCAGCTCGGCGGCTTGCTGTTCGGTGCGATTGGCAAGATCGGTGTTACCGGCAGAAATTTCACGCGCAGCGACGTGAATCGAATCGACCGCCCTCTTGATGACACCCATCATCCCCGACAGCTGTTCCACCGTTGTATTGGTGGCATCCTTGATTTCACCAAAACGCCCCTGCAATTCCGTATCGATTCGTTTGGTGAGGTCCCCCGCAGCCAAGGCACTCAACACGGCGGTTACCGCGCCCAGGCTACGTTCCGTGGTGTCGAGCAGTGCGTTCAAGCCATTGCCCAGAGTCACCACGAACTGATTCTTGCCAACGGTATCGACCCTTGCACTGAAATCGCCCCGGCCTGCCGCCTGCACCAACTCGGAGACCATGCGCTCGACCGCCACATCATCGGTGCGATCACGCCATTCGGTCACCAGGCCGATGCGTTCATGCGCCTCATCCAGCACCGGATTGACCACCAGATCAATGGTGCGGCCACCGACATGCAGTACGGTCTTGTGCGTGCGATCGAGCGTCGCCAGCAATTTGCGCTGATGCTCGGGATGACGATGGAAATGGTCGATGTTCTTGCCCAAGACATGGTCGGCATCGAAGTGCGGCATTTCCTTGCGCAAGTCCGATTCCGCATGTTTGAGCATGTGCTGGATCGCCGGATTGGCGTAGACGACGTTCAGGTCATGGTCGGTCACCATGACATTGGTCGCCGCCACATCCAGCGCCTGCTTGATCCGCAGTGAACTTTCGGCGATTCGTTTGTGCTCCTGTACTTCGAAGCCCAGTCGAATCTGCATCGACTTCAGGCCCAGCAGCACGGCACCCACTTCATCATTGCGGTCGATCGCAATGGTTTGTCGATAGTCACCGCCTCCAATCGCCCTGAACTGCCGCTCGGCGTCGCGCAATCGCGAACCGATGTCGTGCGCCAACCACCATGCGCTGTAGAACGCGGCCAGCGCGCCGAATACAAAGATCGACCAGCGCATGCCAACGGCCGTTTCCGCCCCCGACACCCACATCATGCATAACGCGAACACGCTGACTCCACCCGCTGACAGCAGCAAGCGTTGCCTTAAACTCATTCGCCACAGCGGGTTATAGCGGGCATTCATGCCAAGACGCTTGACCGCGCCCCGCCGCACCACCAGACCCATGGCACGTCCCGCGCGAATGGCTGCGTATTGGCGCTCGGCCAGCGCAATCTGTTCGCGACTGGCCTTGCGTCGCACGGACAGGTAGCCGACCGCTTTGCCTTGCTCAAACACCGGCGTGGCGTGCGCCTCCACCCAGTAGTGGTCACCGCTCTTGCACCGGTTCTTGACCATGCCGACCCAAGGACGACCGGCCTTCAGGGTGCTCCACATGTCCGCAAAGGCCGCTTCGGGCATGTCGGGATGGCGAATCAGATTGTGCGGCTGGCCAATCAACTCTGCTTCGGTGAAGCCACTGATCAACAGGAAGTCACGATTGACATAGCTGATGGCACCTTTGAGATCGGTGCGCGAGACGATGGTCTGACCGTCCTCAAGCAGGACTTCCTTGCCAGTGACCGGCTGATTGTTGCGCATACGTCTATCCTCCTGACAACGATCATCTTCCGTGTGACCGATATCCATGCATGGACACAGGCAATCTCTTGCACGCCATGGCTGCGCCGCAGCGGCTAACGTCAAGATCCGGTGGAGCTTTGGGCATCGGAGGCGAAGAGCCGCTCCAGCGAGGCCATTTTTTGTCGGATTCGCGGGCCCGACCTGGTGCTATGGACCAAGAAGTCGGCGAGAGGCGCTTGGTTTGTGGCGAACTGGCAGCCAGTGATCAAAAGCCCGACAACCTGCCCAGGGAAGCAATCACGTCTTCCGACGCATCAATGCGTGCTCGGCGGGATCAGACCCAACTCTTCGCTGCGCAACAGCTTTTCGATATCCACGAGAATCAACATGCGATCCTCCAATGCACCAATGCCTGTCAGGAACTGCGCGTCGACGGCGCGTCCGAATTCCGGTGGTGGGCGCAACTGCTCACTGGTCAGTCCGATCACATCGGACACGCTGTCGACCACGATGCCGACCACCCGCTTGTCGACGTTGAGGATGATCATCACCGTAAAACTGTCGTACTCCGCCTTATCGAGCTTGAATTTCAGGCGCATGTCGACCACCGGGACAATGGTGCCGCGCAGATTGATCACACCCTTGATGTAGTCCGGCGTGTCAGGAATGCGCGTGACGGTGTCGTAACCACGAATCTCCTGCACCTTGAGGATGTCAACGCCAAACTCTTCCGCCCCCAGAGTGAAGGTCAGAAACTCGCTGACCTGTGCGCCAGCCTTGTTGCGCTCGGCATCCACGCCCACTTGGGCGCCACCGAAAATGTTCTGTGCAGGTGTGCTCATCGATGCTCTCCGTGGAATCACCGGATTCGCCAAGACTGCGAATACCCAGGACGTTCAAGGCTCGGGAGGCAATCTGCGTGCCACGGGCAACGACGGATTCGTGGCTAGACGCTTGGTGCGTGACACCGATCACATCAGCGTGCGAGGGAATTTCACGCCAAAGCATGGCAACGTCTCGACGTGACGCCGATGAACAGAGGATGTGCGGGCCAATCGAGCCGACGCGCCGCCTGCGGCAACACGTCGGCATTCCGCATCAGGCGCTGCGCAGCGCCATGAAATCGGGACTGACAATCAATCGCAAGGCATCCAAGCGGGGTCTTGCCTGTGGCAGCACGGTCAACAACGCGCAACGCTCGTCCTGCAGTCCAGTGATTTCATCGGCCCGAACCGCCGGGTTCACTTTGGCCAACCGCTGCAAACGGTCAACTTCACCATCCAGCAACGCCTCGGCTTGCCCCAGCGCCAGTTCGATGCGCTCGCGCGCCTGTGCTTCCACATCGGCTTGGGTCTTTTCCAGCATGGGAGGCAACAAGGCCGCGAGTATCTTGCGATGCTTGCTGAGATCGAGAGTACGATCTCCCGCCGCGCGTGCAGCGCGCGCCGACGGCAGAAAGTCATTGCGCAGCGTCAATCGGGTATCGACCACACTGGACAGCGGCAGCGGCGGCAGGAAACGCTCGATATGCAGCCCTTGGGCGGCGACGCACTCCAGCACATAGACCGCCTCCAAAAGCACACTGCGCGGCGGCAGGCTGTCATCCACCAGTGCGCAAGCATTGCCGGTTTCCGAGGACAGCAGCAAGGCCTCCGCGTCCAGCAACATGGGATGATCGGCGCGCAGATACAGGAGGTCATCGCGCGCCAAGGCACGCATGCGGCTGAAGGTGGCCTGCCGCGGGCCGTTTTTCATGTCCTCGAAAGCGTCCAGAGTGACGTATTCAGGGTCGAGCAGCACGATCTCGTTGCCCAGCGGCTCGTTGTGAATCCCGAACTGTTCCAGCAGTCGCAACGGGTAGTCTTCAATGCCTGCGGCGATGTCATCCAGGGCCAGTGCCTGTTGCAGGCGCCCCGCGCCTGCGCCCCGTTGACTGGCCAATTCCAGCAGTCGATCACGCCCCTTGTGGATGCGCTCGCTCAACTCGGCATGGTCGCGTTGCGACTGCGCCAGCAATTCATCCAGCGCGGCGTCGCTCGGCGTTTGCGCCAGCGCCTGCAGGCTTGTACCAAACCGACGCAGCAATTCGCGCCCGTCCGCACAGACCTGACGGAACGCATCGAGGCCGTCGGCGTACCAGCGCAGCAACGATTCCTGTGCGCTGCCGCTAACGGCACAGGCATGCAGGTGAACATCGCCCTTCTGACCAATGCGATCCAGGCGACCAATGCGCTGTTCCAGCATGTCGGGATCGAGCGGCAAATCCCAGAAAATCAAATGCTGGGCAAACTGGAAATTGCGCCCTTCGGCACCGACCTCCGAGGAAATTAGCAGGCGCGCACCTTCCGGATCGGCAAAGTAGGCCGCCGCGCGATCCCGCTGCAGCAGATTCAAATCTTCATGGAAGCGCGCCACCGCAATGCCGCTGCGCACGCGCAGGGCGTCTTCCAGTGCCTGCACCTTGGCGCGGGATCGACACAGCAGCAGCGCCTTGGCGGGCGCGATGGCCTCCAATGTGGCCAGCAGCCACTCGAAGCGGGGGTCGTGGGTGTAGTCATGCTCAGGCTCCACGTGCCCCGCCACACCCAAGTCGGCCAGCGCTTCGGCGCGCAGTCGGCCCAACAGCGCGGGATCGGCTTGCTTGTCGTTGAGATACTCGATGTGTGGCTCGCGCACCGGAAATCCACCCACCGCCGCACGTCGATTGCGCACCATCACGCGTCCCGTGCCATGGCGGTCGATCAGCGCTTCGACCAATTTCCAGCCTGCCGCCTTATCACCGGATTGGATGGTCGCCAGCGACTTCGCCAACACATCGGGCTCGCTGGCAAACAGTTCATCGAGCAGCTGGGTTCCATTGGCGTCCGGCGCGTGGCCCTCGAGCAAGGCATCGGTAATCGAAGACAGGGCTAGATGCCGATCCGATTCCGCCGTGAAGTGTTCAAGATTGTCGTAGCGCGCAGGATCCAACAGACGCAGACGCGCAAAATGGCCGCTGCGCCCCAGTTGCTCCGGGGTCGCGGTGAGCAGTATCACGCCCGCAGTCTGTGTCGCCAGCGCCTCGACCAGACTGTATTCCCGCGAGGGTGCATCCGGGGTCCATGCCAAGTGGTGGGCTTCGTCAACCACAAGCAAGTCCCACCCCGCTTCCAGCAATTGTGCGGCGCGCTTTTTGTCGCGCGCCAACCAGTCCACGGCCGCGATCACGCATTGCTCGTCTTCGAACGGATTGGCCGTCGTATCAACTTCCGTAATGGCTTCGCAGCGTTCTTCGTCATACAAGGCGAAGCGCAGATTGAAGCGCCGCAACAGCTCGACAAACCACTGATGCGTCAGGCTTTCCGGGGTCAGAATCAACACCCGCTTGGAGCGCCCAGTGGCCAGCTGCTGGGCGGTAATCATGGCGGCTTCGATGGTTTTTCCAAGCCCCACTTCATCGGCCAACAACAAGCGAGGCTGACGGCGCTCGGCGGCCAGTTCAGCCACGCGCAACTGGTGCGGAATCAAGTCGATCCGCGCGCCCAGCACGCCCCAACCGGGATGGCGCTGCGCTTCGGCACGTCGGCGCAGCACTTCACGACGCAACTCGAACTGCGGATTGCGATCCACTCGCCCACCCAGCAGACGGGCATCCGCCATCGATACTGGCTGCTCGGCATCGAGCAGCCCCTCGTGCAAGCTCTGCCCTGCAACACCATACAGATAGAGGCCATCCTGCAAACTGACACTCTCGACGACATGCTCGATGCCCTCGGCACGCAGCTTGTCGCCAACGCGAAACTCGGCGCGGGTGAGGGGGGCGGTTTCCATCGCGTACTGGCGGACCACGCCACTACCGGTGAAAACAATCTGCACGCTGCGGCCAATCAGGCGCATCACCGTGCCCAGGCCGAGCTCGGGCTCGGCGGTCGACAGCCAACGCTGTCCAGGAACATAGAGGGGATTCATCGGCGCATTTTACGTTGCGCGATGCCCAGTGGCGAAAAACTTCTCGGTCGGACCATGAAACCACCGCTTCCTTCGATCAAGGCCACGCATCGTTGAACCGCAAGGTTGCGCCGCCGGCCAGACGCTTTTTCCCAAGCGTGAGCCAGTCGTCCGCCAGGTAGCGTTGATCGGTTTACACTTTGGAACATTTTGTGAATTTTCCGGCAACTGCAGGATGGGCAGTGATTGAGGTAAGCGGCTATCACGTCAGTGAGCAGATCGGGCGCGGCGGCATGGCGACGGTTTACCGTGCGCGGCAGGTTCTGCTGGATCGGGAGGTCGCACTCAAGGTGCTTGCGCCGGAATTGGCGCGCGATTCCGCGCAAGCGGCGCGCTTTCTGCAGGAGGCGCGCGTGCTGGCGGCCATGCAGCATCCTGCCATCGTGCCGGTCTATGACGTCGGCGTAACCGACGCCGGCCTGCACTATTTCTCGATGCAATTGCTGACCGGCGGCGACCTTGCCCAACGCATCCGCGCCGGACTGCCCGGGGAAAGCCTGTATCGCATCATCCGCATGCTCTGCGCGGCGCTGGGTTACGCGCACTCGCGCGGCTGCGTGCATCGCGATGTCACCCCCAGCAATGTGCTGTTTGACGCCAATGAGCGCCCCGTCCTGACCGACTTCGGGATCGCCAAGGCGGCGTTCGGGTCGGCAGGTCTCACGGCGGAGGGCTTCAGCATCGGCACCAGCCGCTACATGAGCCCCGAACAAGCGCGCGGCATGGCGGTAGACGCACGCTCGGACATCTACAGCTTCGGCGTCATCCTCTATGAAATCCTGACCGGGCAGCCGCCTTTTCCCGGCAGTGATGCGTTTGCGGTCGCCTATGCGCACGTCAACACGCCGATACCGCCATTGAGTGAGGCACAAAGCCGATGGCGCCCGGTCATTGAAGGCTGTCTCGCCAAGACGCCGGAGCAGCGTTTCCCGAATTGCGCCGAACTGTTGCGCGCAATTGACTTGGTGATCGGCAAGCGCCCCGTCGAACACACGCCGATTCCACCACCCGCACGCACGGTCAGCGGAGCGAGCGCAGCGCAGGTGATGGCCTCATTGCCGACGTCGTCACCGCCGCCATCCGCCGTGCCGATGCCGACGATGCCACGTGAGGCGGTAGAGCCAACCCGTGTGCGGCCCGCGATCAGCACTACGGTCACTGCCCCGTCGCGGACCCAAACACCAGCCCGCAGTGTACGTGCGCAAGACGCGCCGAGCGCACCGCCATTCGTTGGTCCTTTACGCGCGATCCCGCGGTCCACGCTTGTCGCCGGGCTGGGACTCGGCCTCGGTTTGGTGGCGATCATCAGCCTGGCGTGGTGGCTTGGCAGACAAGCCAATGGCCCGACGAACGACACGCCTCCCACCGAAACAGCACTGCCAGCGGTTGCTGAAACGTCTGAGGAGCAAGCAAGCGCACAGCGGCGCCCGCCACAAACCAGCTTGGACCGTATCGGTCTCGCAGAAGCGGAGGCACGCGACGATGCAACCCCTACTGAAGATGCGATCGAAGAGGTCACCGAGAGCATCGCGCTGGATAGCCTCCCCACGGTGCGCGATCCGGTGTTGGACTTTCTGGCCATGGGACGCGCCAATCTGGAGGCGGGCCGGTGGCTCGAACCCCCGCAACGCAACGCACTGGATCGCTGGCGCACGGTATTCCTGATCGAGGCCGACAACGCCAGTGCAATCGATGGCCTGCGCGCGTTGGCCGATGCCTGCGCGCAAAAGGCCGAAGCGGAGCAGATGGATAGTGCCGCGTGGTTAGCCGACCTGGACTGCCTTCGCAAGGTCGCCGCGAGCCACCCCAAACTCCAGGATGCAGCGATTCGTGCCGATGATCTGCTGAAGCAGCGTGAAGCCGCACTGATCCAGCAGGTGGAGCACGCCATCACGCAATGGAATCGTGCAGATGCGGAGCAAGCACTGGCATCCCTGGCAGCTATCGGTAGCCAGCATCCACGACTGAGTGCGCTGCAAAAGACCGCGCGTGGTCTGGGAGAGCCCGGCTATGCCTTCCACGACAAATTGAACGACGGTCAGGCGGGCCCGTCCTTGCGCGTGATCAGCGCCGGATTGGCCATCAGCGAACGGGAAATAACGGTCGGCGAATTCACGCAGTTCTGGCGCGCGACGGATCGCGCCCGCCTTGCCCCCCCCAGTTGCCGAGACCGCGAGTCGTTCTTCCGGAGCAGCAAAACCCGAACCTGGCAGGCACCGGGATTTGCCCAGGACGCAGAACATCCGGTGGTTTGCGTCAATGTAGCCATGGCCGAAGCCTACGCCGACTGGCTAAGTCAGCAGACGGGCGAACGCTACCGCTTGCCGGCGCGTACCGAACTGGCTGGCTTGCTGCCAAAACGCGCCGCCTGCAATGACAATCGCCGCGATGCGCAAGCCCATCGTGCTTGGGAAGCCCGCGAGGCGGCATCCTGCGACGATGGTGCCGCATGGACACGCGCAGCGAAGGCAGGAACCACCGGCGCGCACGGTTTGCGTGGTCTGGACGGGAATGTGCGCGAGTGGCTCAGCGACTGCGCCAACAGTCAGTGCTCGGAGCACATCGCGCTGGGCGCAAGTTGGTACTCCGGCGACGACGAGCCCGTCAGTGCAGGCTTTGCAGTCGACCCTGGCTTCAATACCATCGGAATCCGACTGGCGCGGGAAATACGCTCGGCGGCGCGCTGATCCCACCAGAATTTCTCCTCACCCCTTTCTCCCCACTCGACAGGCAGACCTCCATGAAGCTGATCTTTCCCAATGGTGAACATGGCGCGGTGTTGCTCAGCGCTGGGCGCAATCGACTGGGCTCGAGCGAGCAAGCACTGATCCGACTGCAGTCGGCTGGCATCCAGCCAGAACACTGCGAATTGGAGTTGGCGGGCAGTACCGCCACGGTCCGACTGGGATCGTCGCATGGCGTTGTCACTGCCAATGGTCAGCCGGTTGCTGACGGCCATGTCCTGCATCCCGGGGATGCCTTCGCGGTCGCCGGAGTTGCCTGCCGACTGGTTGCAGTGGAGCGTGCGGCAGCCGTTTCGACACCCAAGCCTGCACAGATTGACGACAGTGGCGCCACCCGTGTCCGTGCGGCACTGCCCAAGTACGTACTGCGCGGAGTCTCGGGCGCAACATTCGGCAAGACCTTTCCGGTCGTCGCACCCACCGTCATCGGTCGCCAACACGATTGCGACATCGCGATTGCCAGTGAGGAAATTTCACGCCGTCACGCGCAGGTCAAACCGACACCCGACGGCTTGCTGGTAGAAGATCTCGGTTCGTCGAATGGCACCTACATCAATGGTTCTCGCGTGCAGAGCGGCTTGCTGAAGGCTGGTGATGAGCTGCGACTGGATGCGGTGCGCTTCATGTTGGTCGTGCCTGGCAAGGAAATCGCCAATACCAACGCGCACGCACCAAGCACCACCTCCGCGCCTGCCCAAGTACGCCAAGGCAATGCAGGCATGATTGCAGGCATCATCATCGCAGCGCTGGCGATCGCCGCTGCGACCTACTGGTTTGCATTGCGCTGAATCACACCGCACGCCACCATCGGGAGCGGCGCCTGTCGAACTCATCGCACAGGCGCCAGTTCCAGCACACGCAGATACGGCGGTGAGCCGGCATACGACAAACCCGTCATCAGACTCCAGCCTGCGCTGGTCAAAGCACGTTGTGCTTGCACGCTGATCTGCCCGTTGCTGATCACGCTACGCTGCGGGTGCTGCCATAGCGCCTGCTGAGCAAACCAGCGTGCGGTATCCGCAGTCCAACTCAAGTAATCGACAGGCAGAGGCAGGACACGTTCGCCATCCCGCGTCTGGTAACTGAGTACCGCGCCCAGTCCGATCCATGTGCCGCCCTCGGCACGCTCGCCCAAATAGGCTTGCGTGAGTTTCAGGGTGTTCACGACATAGCGTGCCTCGACCTCGTTCTGGGCCATCAAGGCGGCATCGAGGACGTCACTGCAGCCTGCGGTGATTCGCATCGCTGCAATGCGATCCGTCAATTCGGTCTGCAAGGTCGGCGAGAAGCGTGCGAAGTGCAGAAACTGGAAGCGTTGATCCTCGTCCGCACAATGCGGTGCCAAGGCCTCGTCATTGCGCTGGCGCAGGTCCTCTATCGGCAGTTCAAGCACCACGCGATTGACCGTGCTGGCAGTGTCGAGAGTAGTGGTCACCAAGGGGTCCAGTAAACCCATCGCCTGACCAACGCCCAGCTTGCCCACCGTCGCCGCCCACGCCAGTTTGTCGAGACGCTCGCGGAGCACGGGATTACCGGAGTAAGGGTCAACACCGAGTCGTGCCGCCAGCGCCCGCTTGGCCGAACCAAAGCCCAGTTCGCTCTTGGCAAGGCGCCCGACCTCCTCACCGATGTTGCCGAACCAACTGTCTTCCGCAGTCTCAGCCCTGCGTGTGGCGGTCAGCGGAGCGTCGGCATCATCGTAAGGCGAGCCGTCATGGCTGATGCGCTGGTCGGCACGCGAACCAAGCCGCTGAGCCTGGCGCGCAAGCTTGATCACACGCTCACTGAAAAATCGCCAGACGCCCATAGGCAATCCGCGGAGCGAGGTCTCGGGCTCGCGCGCCACATTGACCACGGCGCGGATCGGCGCGGTCACTGCCATGGCTCCGCTCTTCACCAGAGCCTGCGTTACCGATTCACTGTAGAGCGCTTCCAGAGCGGGGATTTCACCCACACGGATTGCGAGCAACTCAACACTTTCCGCGCGCAGCTCGCCCCATGCCGTCTCGATGACGAAGCTGGCTTGCAATCCGTGCACCGCTGCCGCTGGTCGAACCCGATAACCCGGACCGTTCAACAGCGCCGGGATGACCAGATCAGCCGCTGCCAACGCAGGTTCCGACTCGAATGGCAGCGCGTCGCGAGAATCGTGCATCGCGTTGTCTGCTGCGTGCATGGGAAGCGCGCTCATCCACAGTGCCGCAGCGAAGCAGGCTCTCACAACCAACTGCACACCACCTTGCCGCATTGCCCAGACTCCATCAGCTCGAAACCACGCTGGAAGTCATCAATCGGCAACTGGTGCGTCAACACCTTCTGCAACGGAAACCCGGTCAGCACCATCTGCGTCATCTTGTACCAGGTCTCGTACATCTTTCGGCCGTAGATACCTTGCAATGTCAGACCCTTGAAGATGATCTTGTCCCAGTCGATACCAGCGCCTTGCGGCAGAATACCCAACAGCGCGATCTTGCCGCCGTGGTACATACAATCCAGCATGTCGGCAAAAGCACGTGGATTGCCGCTCATCTCCAGACCCACGTCGAAGCCTTCCATGTGCAGGTCCTTCATCACCTCCTTGAGCGAGGTATGCGCGACGTTGACGACACGCGTCGCACCCATGTCGGCAGCGAGTTTCAGGCGGTAGTCATTGACGTCGGTGACCACCACGTTGCGGGCACCAATGTGCTTGCAGATGCCCGCCGCGATGATGCCGATCGGCCCGGCACCGGTGATCAGCACGTCTTCGCCAATAACATCGAACTCCAACGCGCAGTGTGCGGCGTTGCCGTAGGGATCGAAGAACGCCGCCAGCTCACTGGAAATCTGATCGGGGATCGGCCACAGGTTGGAAGCCGGCACCGCGACAAACTCGGCGAAGGCACCATTACGGTTGACACCGATACCCACCGTATTCGGACAAAGATGCTGCTTGCCCGCACGGCAGTTGCGACAGACGCCGCACACGATGTGACCTTCGGCGCTGACCCGCTGACCCAGTTGATAGCCCGTGACTGCGCTGCCGAGCTCCACAATGCGGCCAACAAACTCGTGACCGATGACCAGCCCCGGACGGATCGTGCGCTGACTCCACTCATCCCACTTGTAGATGTGCAGATCGGTGCCGCAGATCGCGGTCTTTTCCAGCTTGACAAGCACTTCATTGGGGCCGATCTGCGGCATCGGCACCTCTTCCATCCAGATGCCCTTGCTGGCTTCACGTTTGACCAAGGCTCTCATCAGGTTGGCCATGGGCCGACTCCACGGTGACGGGGGCGCGCAGTATAGAACCGCTCGGCTGAGTCGCAGCCGACGCTGGCCAAACAGGCAACGCCAGCGACGTCCCGGATTGCCGCAGCAGACTGCGCTCGCATACCCTGCAGGACATGTCCACGACCACACCACCGCCCATTGAACGCGCCGAAAACCTGCTTCGTCAGGGCTTGTGGCAACAGGCAAGTGACATTGCGCTGACCTGCCTGGGCGATTCGCAAACCGAGCTGCGTGCACGCGCGGTGCTGGCCAATGCCGCCATGCAGCTCGGCGAACACATGGTGGCGGTCACGCATTTCCAGGCCCTGCACAGCGCTTTACCGGCACACGCGGGAATCCGCAGCGCGCTGTCGATGGCACTCAACAACCTTGGCGCGAGCCAGTGGCAAATGGACGACAAGGTCCGCGCCGAAGGCCACTATCGCGAAGCGCTCGTCGTGGACTCGCGCAATCCGACAGCGTGGTTCAATCTGGCTGCACTATTGCAGGCGCGTCGTGACTTTGGCGCGGCCGCCGACGCCTATGCAGCCTGCTTCGCGATTGCTCCGGCTCACTTCGACGCTGGATTGCAGGCTGCCGTCTGCCAGCGCCTTCGAGGCGCCACAGATGAGGCTCGTCGTTGTTTGGGGGAGTTTGACCTCGCGCAATGCACGCCCGAACAGACCCTGCGGCTGGGCATGGAATGGTTGCAGCTTGGCGAGCAGACGCATGCCAGCGCGGCGCTCGCACTGGGCAGCGCGTATGCCAGCGCGTCGGAACGGCTGCAGATGGCGCGCACCGCTCTGGACTGCGGAGACGTGACGACCGCCCGCGACTGCGCCGATGCCGCCCGGGAAAATAGCACCGACACACGAATCCAACTCGCCGCCTCGCTCATTGCTGCTCTCGCGATTCCCAAAGTTCCCAACGACATCGCCGACATTACTCAGGCACGCGCCAACTTTGTCCGTGGCGTGCAGGACCTGAGCAACACATGGTCGGCGCAGCGCCTGCGTCAGAGTGCCGCCAGCTTGGACGACCTCGCCCATCGCCATTTGGAACTCGCGTACTACGGCGAAGATGATCTGCCACTCGCAAGCCGCTTCGGTGATTGGTACACGCGTGCGGCGGAGACCTTGGCGAACGCGCCAGCGCCGCCAACACCAGTCGCCGGACGCATTGCGCTGGTGTCCGCGCATTGGATGCTCGGCACGGTAGCTGCCTATTTCGGTAGCTGGATTCAGGCTCTGCGTGACGCGCACTGGGAGGTTGATCTGATTCATCTGGATCAGGCCACCGACCCGCAGACCGATGCCTTGGCTGCGCAAGCCAGTTGTTTTCTGCACCTTCCCGGGGCACTCGATACCGTCGTCAGCACACTGCGGGAACGCGCACCTGCCATCATCCTGTATCCGGAAATCGGGCTCAGCCCGCGTGTCCACGCGCTGGCCGCATTGCGGCTGGCACCCACGCAAATCGCCGCTTGGGGCCATCCTGTCACCAGTGGTCTGGCCACGATCGACTTCTGGCTGAGCTGCGCCGAAATGGAACCCACGAACGCCCAGCAGCACTATCGCGAACGCCTGCAGCTCCTGCCCGGGCTCGGCACCTGTTACCCGATGCCTGCCCGCGTGTCTGACGCATCCAGAGTGGAGCTGGGCTTGCCGCACACTCGCCATCTGTATGTTGTCCCGCACGCGGCGGTCAAAATTCATCCCGAACTGGACACTCTGCTGGTTCGCATCGCTGCAGCCGATCCACACGCGGCGTTCCTGCTGTTTGCGGACGGTACGCCAGCGCTCACGGTTCGCCTGCAACAGCGGCTTGCGCGTTGCTTCCATGCAGCAGGATTGACGTTGGCTGACCATGTGCGCTGGTTGCCGCGCGCCACACCCGAGCAATTTCGCAAGATCTTGGCGGTCAGTGACGTGATGCTGGACGCCGTGCGGTTTTCGGGTGGCAATACCTCGCTCGACGCCATCGCTCAGGGCTTGCCCCTGGTAACCCTGCCGGGCGAGTTCATGCGCAGCCGCCAGTCAACAGCCATGCTGCGTCGATGCGGTGTCGCAGAATTGATTGCCGCCACGCCAGACGACTATGTCGCGACCGCAGTGCGTGTCGCGTGTAACACCGAATTCGCCCATGACTTGCGCCAACGCCTGCACCAGGGCGCGCCAGATTTGTTCAACGATGCCGAGCCGCTTGGCGCACTGCTCGGCTGGTTGGCGCAACTGCGCTGATCGCGCTGGGCGCAGTGCATTGCGCGCGATGGGCATGCTGCCTACGCTTGCAGCCCACCCGGAAGAAAGGTCAGCTCGCCTTGTCTGCACGCACTCTCGACCAATGGCTGGCGTATCAGCTCCAGCAGCACCCAAAAGCGATCGCGCTTGGCCTGGAACGTACGCGCGCCGTCGCTGAGCGCTTGGGTGTACTTGCGCCTGCCGCGAGGGTGGTCAGCGTCGCGGGCACCAATGGCAAAGGCTCGACGGTAGCGTTTCTCGAAGCCTGCGCGCGCGCTGCGGGCTGGCGCGTAGGCGCCTTCACGTCACCGCACGTCCTGCACTACAACGAGCGCATTCGTCTGGACGGAAAGGATGTCGATGACGCCCGTCTGATTGCGGCGTTCGAGTGCATCGACAGGGCGCGTGCGGACATTCCGCTGACCTATTTCGAATTCGGCACGCTCGCCGCCTTGCTGATCTTTGCCGAGGCGGGTCTGGACTTGGCGATTCTAGAAGTCGGCCTGGGTGGACGACTGGACGCCGTCAACGTGATCGACGCCGATATTGCAGTCATCACCGGTATCGGACTGGACCACACCGACTGGCTGGGCGAAAACCGCGACCTGATCGGCGCAGAGAAGGCTGGCATCGCACGTCCTGGGCGACTGGCGGTGGTCGGCGATCGCGATGCGCCGGAGGGCCTACTGACGACACTTCGACAGCAGCACGCGCAGATCCAACGGATTGGCGAGGATTTCGATGCGCGTGCGCTGGATGCCGAACACTGGCGCTATCACGATGACAGCACCGACTGGCGCCTGCCAACGCCGGCGCTGGCGGCGGACTGCCAACGCGACAATGCAGCCTGTGCCGTGCGCGCAATGCGGGCTTTGGGCATCGGCGAGGTCGCTTGTCGACAGGGTGTCGCCACCGCCCACGCCAAAGCCCGTCTGCAGATTGTCGCGAAGGCACCGGACATCGTGCTCGATGTTGCCCACAACCCGCAGGCGGCGGAGCAGTTGGCGCGCTGGCTGGACAGCCATCCCCTTTGCGGCGCAACCCATGCGGTGTTTGCCGCACTGGGCGACAAAGATGCAGCTGGCATCGTCGACGCATTGGGCACCCGCATCGCGCATTGGCATCTGGCGGGCCTGGAAGTCGCTGGGCGCACGCAATCGGCGGCGCAATTGCAGGCCCGCGTCGATCGCTGGCCCGGGCCCTGGCAAACCCATATCAGTGTCGCCAACGCCCTGTCCGCAGCGCGCCGCGCGGCCACCGTGCGTGATCGCGTTCTCGTTTTCGGCAGTTTTCACACCGTCGCGGAAGCCTGTCTCGCACTGCAGGACGAAGGCATTCAGCTCTGACGGCTATACTTCGCATCGGTTTTGGACGGCCCTGGGGGCGTCATGGATGCGGCATTGAAACAGCGACTGATCGGCGCCACGGTGCTGGTTGCTCTAGCGGTGATCTTTCTTCCGATGTTGGTGCAAGGACCCGAACCGGCGCAATCCGAGGCGGAAACGGTGTCGTTGGATGCCCCACCCAAACCGACCTCGGACACCGAAGGTCGCCCCTTGGAAACCCGCGAAATCCTGCTGCCGCTGCCGAACGGGGCGACGCCATCGCCTGCCAGTGCGACTCCGACGCTCAGCGAGGATCCCAACGCCGTAGCGACCGTCGATACCACGGTTGCGCCGCGGATCGATGCGGTCAGTGGCGAAGCACTGACGCCAGTGGGCACCGCAACGCCTCAGAGCACCGCATCTGACACGACCGGCAGCGGCACCAGCGCAGCGGCGGCCGCGTCCACCGAGAGCCAAAGCACCGCCCTGAAGACTGCACCGGCCGTGATGCCGGTAGCACCGAGCAGTCAACCAGCAGCACCGGCAGCAACCGTGGCCGCACCTGCACCACAACCGGCGCTAACGACCACCGAAGCGCCCTTGCCTGCCACGACCGCGAGCGGCAATTTCGCCGTCAATGTGGGTAGCTACGCCAACGTTGCCAATGCCGACGCCTTGCTGGCGAAACTCAAGGCTGCTGGCCTGGATGCCTATGCGGAAAGCATGTCGCTGGATGGCAAAGCCGTTCGCCGCATTCGCCTTGGACCCTACGCTCAACGCGCTGAAGCCGAGCGCGCCCGCGCCGCTGCCTTGCGCCTGCAGGCCGACCTACCCACCAGCGTGGTAAGCCTGGATGCCGTGACTCAACGCACCGAGCCCGTCCGCCCCACGCTCACCCGCGGATTTGCGGTACAAGTCGGCGCCTTCCGTGCCGAATCGGATGCCAACACCTTGGTCGGACGCTTGCGCGGCGCTGGCTTTACCGCGTTTGCTGAACGCGTCAACGCGGATACCGGGCAACTCTGGCGTGTACGCGTCGGTCCCGAACTTGATCGCGCCGCCGCCGAACGTCGTCGCGGCGAGTTGAAGTCCAAAATGTCGCTCGACGGCATGATCGTCAGCCATCCTTGAGCCTGTGATCCCCTGTCTCCTCCTATCGCCTGACACCGCATGCTGACCTGGGCCGACATCGCGCTGCTGGTGATCCTTGGCCTGTCTACCGTGGTTGGCCTATGGCGCGGTTTCATCGTCGAAGTAATGTCGCTGGCGGTGTGGGTTGCGGCGTTCTGGATCGCATTCGCCTATGGCGACAGCGCGTCTGCGCTGTTCGAGTCCCAGGTGGCGCAACCGTCGGCACGACTGTTTCTCGGTTATTCGATGCTGTTCGTGCTGGCGCTGATTGTGGGCGGCCTCGCGACCTGGTTACTCGGCAAACTGGTCGAAAGCACCGGCTTGTCTGGCACCGACCGTCTGCTCGGCATGTTGTTCGGCTTACTGCGCGGTGCCGCGCTGGGTAGCGTGGCCGTGTTGCTGGCGGGATTCACCCCACTGCCTGCCGATCCCTGGTGGCAGGAATCGCGCATCGTTCCGACCTTTCAGCGCGGTGCGGAATGGCTGCGGACCTGGCTGCCGGAATCCGTGGCGCAGGAAGTCAATTTCGTTCCGGTCATCGAACTGCGCTTACCCGCACCCTCCTCCCCCGCGCCCCAGTCCCCGGCACCCCCCGTTGGCACTTGAATCAGCACGTCTCGCAACCAAGGAACTCCCCGCATGTGCGGCATCATCGGCATCGTCGGCACCAGTGAAATCGCCTCTGCGCTGTATGACGGCCTGACCGTCCTGCAACATCGCGGACAGGACGCCGCAGGCATCGCCACCGCGCAGGGCTCACGACTGCGCGTCCACAAGGGCAACGGTCTGGTGAAGGATGTGTTCGGCAAGGAGCATATGCACCTGCTGAGCGGACGCATGGGCATCGGTCATTGCCGCTATCCCACCGCCGGTTCGGAAGGCTCGGACGAAGCCCAGCCGTTCTACGTCAACTCGCCGTATGGCATCGCCCTGGCGCACAACGGCAACCTGATCAACACCGAACAACTGCGCGGCGAAGTGTTTGCGCAGGACCGTCGACAGGTGAACACCGATTCCGACTCCGAAGTGCTTCTCAACGTGTTCGCGCATGCCTTGGCGAAGCAGGGTGAACTAAGCCCCTCCGCCGCCATGCAAGCGGTCTGTGAAGTGCACGAGCGCTGCGTCGGTGGCTATGCGGTGGTCAGTCTGGTGCTGGGTCTGGGCTTGGTCGCCTTCCGCGATCCGCACGGCATCCGCCCGCTGGTACTGGGTCGCCGTGAAACCATGGAGGGCGTCGAGTATGCCGTCGCCTCGGAAAGCGTCGCGCTCGACATCCTCGGTTTCCAGCGCGTGCGCGACGTGGCACCCGGCGAGTGCGTGGTCATCACCTCGCGCGGCGAATTGCATGCGCAACCTTGTGTTGCCTCGGCGCGTCCACACACGCCCTGCATTTTCGAATACGTCTACTTCGCGCGTCCCGACTCGATGATCGACGATGTTTCGGTGCACAAGGCGCGCATGCGCATGGGCGTGAAACTCGGCGAAAAGATCCTGCGCCTGCGCCCTGATCACGACATCGACACGGTCATCCCGATCCCCGACACCTCGCGTACCTCGGCATTGGAACTGGCCAACGTGCTGGGCGTGAAGTACCGCGAAGGCTTCATCAAGAACCGCTACATCGGCCGCACCTTCATCATGCCGGGCCAAGGCGAGCGGGTGAAATCGGTGCGTCGCAAACTCAATCCGATTCCACTTGAATTCAAGGATCGCGTGGTGCTGCTGGTCGACGATTCCATCGTACGCGGCACCACCAGCCGACAGATCATCCAGATGGCTCGCGAGGCCGGTGCGCGCAAGGTCTATTTGGCGTCAGCGGCGCCGCCGGTGCGTTATCCCAACGTGTATGGCATCGACATGCCTTCTGCGGAAGAACTGGTCGCGCATGGTCGCAACGATCTCGAGGTGCAGCAGCAACTCGGCTGCGACTGGCTGATCTATCAGGATCTCGCCGACCTCGAAGCCGCCGTGGGCGGCCCCAAGCAACGTCTGACCCAGTTCGACTCATCCTGCTTCACCGGCGAGTACGTCACCGGCATCCAGCCCGGCTACTTCGAGCGGATTCGCCAGCTGCGCTCCGACGAGGCAAAGCACCGCCGCCGCCAGAGCTGACACCATGAACCTGCACGACGCCGCGCTGCAGGTTCTGCGGCTGCGTGATCCCGCCGACAAAGTACGCGCTACCGCCGACACCGCCGCACGCTGGCGCGCAGGTGAACTCACGCTCGGCAGCAATATTGCCGCCGAGCCCCTGCCCGTCCCGGGCCGCCCGGACAAGCCCGAACTGGTTGCCCCGCGCGCCCTGGCGCAACGTGGCCTCGGCACGCCCGCCGGGCGCGCGGCCTTTCTGCATGCCGTGGCGCACATCGAATTCAATGCCATCAATCTCGGCTGGGATGCGGTCTACCGCTTCCGCGACATGCCACGCGGCTTCTATGACGACTGGGTGGGCGTTGCCGATGATGAAGCGCGTCACTTCACCCTGCTGCAAGCGCGACTGCGCGAATTCGGCCATGGCTACGGCGACTTCCCCGCCCACAACGGCCTGTGGGACATGGCCTGCCTGACCGCCGACGATTGCCTCACCCGCATGGCCCTGGTCCCGCGCGTGCTGGAAGCGCGTGGTCTGGATGTCACCCCGGCGATGATCGACAAACTACGCCACCACAGCGACCACGCCAGCGTCGCCGCCCTGCAGATCATCCTCGACGAAGAAATCGGCCACGTCGCCGCAGGCAGTCGTTGGTATCTGTGGTGCTGCCAACAACGCGGTCTCGACCCCGCCAGCACGTTCCGCCAACTCCTCGCCGAACACGCCCCTAACGCCCTGCGCCCACCCTTCAACATCGACGCCCGCCGACAGGCCGGATTTGACGATGCGGAGGTGGATTGGTTGTTGGGGTATGGGTTGTCGGAGCGCACGCCGGGGCATTGAGGCGGATGAAGGGGAGTTCCGTCGACGCCTCGGCGGGGCGTGCTCGCTCGCCCGACGCGCGACTGGCGTCACTCTTCCGCTCGTCATACTCGCGCAGGCGAGTATCCAGAACTGCGCTGATCTCGCGTCAATGATCTGTTGCTTGAAGCAGCAAAGATCAAGTGTTTTCGACGGCACATCCGTGTCCCGACGAAAACATCGCCCGCCTCCCTGCGGGCGACCCTTTGGGCTGATCCAAACCACAGCGCCGGTTGTGCAGAGGCCCAAATGGCAAAAGCCCGCAGCATCCAGTGCAGGCGCTTCGACCGTAGCGTCCACTGACGACGAACAATCGAATCGTTGCACGTGTCATTGCCAACGCAAGACGAATGTGCAAGAACGAAGGGCCGACCTACGAGTTGCTCACCGATCAGGTAGATATGGACTCGCCGCACGCCAATCTATGCCAGCAAGACGAGACACATGGCTTGCCGCACCGGTGGAGGCAGGTTTTCACTCGTTGCTGGAGTAAACACCGACTTCTCCCCACCTTGACTGCGCTCATCTTCGCGTCCACGAACGCGAACGCCTGTGTCTGCCTAAGCGGCGACCCCGTGAAGGACGAACTCGAAGTCGCCTATGAGACCGCCAATTTCGTCGTGATTGGCCGAGTCGGCCATACGACACGCCAGGCTGCCAGTACTGCAACTCCAGCGCACATTGACTCCTACCTCGACGCCGAAATCGAGATCATTGAGGTAATCAAGGGCAAGCCACCTGAGCAAACACCGCTGACGATGCATTTGGCGCAACTTCGAAGTGTCGATTCCTGCACTTTGGGTGGGCCATTTGCATGGCAAGGCGACTGGGTACTGTTGTTCCTCAAGTCATGGAAGGTGACCGCCGAGGATTTCGCATCGGGCTGCGATGCAGGATCATTGGTCATCGGCGACCATGATCAACACGACGGGTTTGATCGCCATATTCAGCGACTTAGAGAACTGGAATGATGAAGACATCATCTCGCGCATTTGTACTGTTTCTCGCCCTGCTGCCAAGCAGCCTCGCCTTCTCCCAAAGCACGCCTCACCCGGTGGTGATTTCCGGGGCCTACAGTGTGGACTTTGGGGCGGATCAGCCACGGGTGATCCGGGATACCTTGCCGGGTCAGACTGAAAGTGCGGCGCGGGTGACCTATGTGGTGGAGAAGCCGCCCGCGCTGCGGATGGTTGGCACGATTGCGCCTTACGGTGGCATTGCCGCTGCCGATGGCGAGGCGTACTTCGACTCGATGACGCGCAGCATTGAAGGCGGCATGCCGGGGATGAAGATCGCAACGCAGCGGTCAATTCTGATCGGCACGCTGCCGGGTCGCGAGATCGAGGCCAACAATCGTCAGACCACCGTGCTGGCGCGGATGTTTGTCACCGAGAAGGAACTGGTATTCGCCCAAGCGGTGTTTCAGAAGGGCAGCTCGCCCGGGCGCGCCGCGGCGACGGCCTTTCTGGGTTCGTTGACGGTGCTGCCTCAGGAGCCTGCGCGGTAGAAATCATCACTCAGGCACCCAGGAGCCTGCGCGGCAGAAGCCGACCGGTCTGCAAAGCCGTCTGCGCGGTCCATTATTTCCGCCGATTCTTGGCCCATAACCGTGCTATGGACCGGCGAATCGTCGAAAACCTGTCCTCGCGCAGCTGACTTTTCGCCTCGATCGCTTCTGCCGCACAGACTCCTAGCCCTGAATCTCAACCGCGTCGCGGCCAGGCGGCGATTCCCGCGATCAGACCCAATCCTGACAAGGGCCAGACCGCCCAATGCACGCCCCACCAGTGTGGGCCTGCGGGCTGCATGCCGAGCAACAGGGCGGCGGTGACGATCAGGCCCACAGCGAACACCGCGAAAACGGTCTGGCGATGCCCGGATTGAGTGGCTTCAGCCATGCGGCGCAGGTCATCGGAGTGCAGTCGCAAGGTGGCGCGACCGTCAACCGCCTGGCGCAGATAATCCAGCGCCAACTGTGGCACATCGGGCGCGGCCATCAGCAGGCCAGGTAGACGCTGTTTCAGTCGTTGGCGCAAGGCTTTGGGGCTGTGACGCTGACGCAGAATCTCGGCCAATACCGGCTTGGCGGTGGCCCAGATGTCCAGCTTGGGATCGAGCAGGCGGCCGGTGCCTTCGATGTTGAGCAAGGTCTTCTGCAGCAGGATCAATTGCGGCTGCAAGGTCAGTTGATAGCGGTGCGCCACCTTGAACAGTTTGAGCAGCACTTCGCCCAGTGCAATCTCGGACAAGGGGCGGGTGAAGTAAGGCTCGCAGACCGCGCGCACCGCGCCTTCCAGATCATCGATCCGCACAGACGCAGGCATCCAACCGGCTTCCAGGTGCAGCTCGGCAATGCGCCGGTAGTCGCGATCAAAGATTGCGGTGAAGTTCTCGGCGAGGTAGTACTGATCGGCATCCGGAAGCGAGCCGACAATGCCGAAATCCAGCGCGATGTAGCGCGGATGCTCTGGTCGTGTCGCATCCACCCAGATGTTGCCCGCATGCGCATCGGCGTGGAAGAAGTTGTCGCGAAACACCTGCGTGTAGAACAGCCGAACGCCTTTCGCCGCCAGCTGCTTACGGTCAATGCCCGCCGCATCCAGCGCGGCGATGTCATCACTGCGGATGCCCCGCACGCGCTCCAGGGTGAGCACCGATTCGGCGGTCAACGTCCAGTGCACTTCCGGCACGTACAGGTCATCGGAGTCGAGGAAATTACGCCGCAGCACCGAGGCATTGGCACCTTCGCGTTGCAGGTCGAGTTCGTCGCGCAGCGAACGCGAAATTTCATCGACCACTTCATCCGGGCGGATGCGCTCGGGATCTGGACCAAAGCGCGTTGCCAAGGAGGCCAACACGCGCAGCAGACCGATGTCGGCATCGATCAGCGCCGCAATGCCAGGACGCAAGACCTTGATGACCACTTCACGTCCATCGGCCAACCGCGCCGCGTGCACCTGCGCAATCGACGCCGAGGCCAAAGGCTGGGCATCGAACTCCGCGAACAACATCGCTACTGGCTGTCCCAGCGAGCGCTCGATCTGGGCAATCGCGATGGCGCTGTCGAAGGGCGCGACCTGATCCTGCAGCATCGCCAGTTCATCGGCGATATCGGCGGGCAGCAGGTCACGCCGCGTGGAAAGAACCTGTCCGAACTTCACGAAGATCGGACCCAGCGCTTGCAACGCAAGGCGCAAACGCCGTCCTCGCGACGCCTGTGTCACTTCGGCGCTGGCACGCGGAATGACCCAGTTCAGCACCCGCAGCACGCGGGCCAGACGCGTACCTTCCAGCAAGCCATCCAACCGGTAGCGCGCGGCAACCCGCAGGATGGTGAGGAGGCGCAGCGGGCTGCGGATCAATCGCATGAGCGCCTCACCTTGTCCCGCCGCCGGCCAAATGTCATCTCCTCCAACGCCATCGCCTTTTCCTGCTGTCCGAGGATGCTTTGACCACAGCACAACCACCCCGCCATGCCCGACGGGGGTACCGACCCGGGAGGTGGGCGCTCAATCGCACCACGACAAGTCTTTGCCAACAATAGAGGCTCGGCACTGGCCGCGTCACGGATCACGTCTCGCAACCCATTGAACCATGGACTTTGCCACGCTAACGCATGGTCGCCAAGTCGTGTGACTGATCAGAACAGCGGACGCTGTGCCGCAAGGATGGCGAGCGAACGAATTGCTGTGCACACGGTGACTAGACGGGTGCGCGCCGCGGATTCCGCGTGACGCGCGAGCGTGCAAAGCCCGCGCAACGAAACTCGCCCCAATCCGCCAAACATGACAACGCACTACGTCCGCAAGCTATGGTTCGAAACCGTCACCGAAAATCCTGATGCCAGGGCCCGTCAGAACGCCTTCAAACTCGCCCACCAGTGGGTGCAGCACGGTCGCCGCACCCGTTTCCAGATTGATTCGCGAAAACGCGGTCGATCCAGTGGTGTCGACATAGATCCAGGCATACAACTCACCACTGCTGCGGTCAAAGTCCATGCCTTGCGCATAATTCGCTGACAGTCCGGTGGGCCCAATCAAAGTCGCGTTGCCAGTGCTGTCGATCCGGTAGATGGCATCACTGATGATGCAATGCGCAAACAACAAGCCTGTTTCATCCACGGCAATGTCAACAAACATCCGTCCGAAAAAGCTGCTGCGCAGCGTGCTCTCGCCCGTCGCCCGATCGATGGTGTAGAGGCGCGTGCCGTCGCCATCCGACGTAACCAGATACAAGGGCTCATCACCACCCAAGGTCGCCAGACCCATCACATTGCCTTCGACCCCAGTCAAGACGACAATTGGAGTCCAAGCCGCCGTTTCAGGGTCAAGCCGTCCTAGGCTCACACCCGTGTCGCCTGCGCCTGCAGCCAGCAATTCCCCGCTGTATGGGTCATACGCGAAGCCAAACAGACTCGCCTGACTCACCGGACCGACGACGGTAGCGCTTTGCACGTCTGGCAGGGTAAAACGCTCCAACCGTGTCTCAGGCCACACCTGCAATTGATAGCCCACGGTCTGTGCGCAAAGCACTCCCGAGGCCAACACACTGGTCGACACCAACAGTCTTGCCACACGTCGCAATAACTTGCACATGGTCTCCGCTCCTGTGGGGTACACCTCAGTGTCTACCCGGTACCCGCCGCCGACTTGACCAATCTCAAGCATTTCCCAAAGAAGTGAGCACCACGCTCAGCACCTGCGAACGTCAGGATGTTCTTTCACGCACGCGAATGCCGTGTCACACGGCGACTTGCACGTTTGTCAGGCCGCGCCTGATTGACTTTGCAAGGCGATAACGCAAGTCTTCTGCTCCCACCCGATTGCGGACGCCCACGTGATGCATACGCCATGGATCCTTGCCTTGGCTCTTGCCTTGGCTTCACAAAGCGCGTTGGCGCAAACGGCTGTTTGGCAGGCCTTGGGGCCTGGTCCATCGCACGGCGGCCAAGTGGAGAACATCACCAACCGCGAGGTCGTTGGCGCGGTCAATGCGGTTGCGACCCACCCAAGCAATGCCAGTGTGGTGTTTGTTGGCTCCGTCAATGGTGGCGTCTGGCGCAGCCTGAATGCCGACGCCAGCGCGCCGAACTGGACGCGGTTGACGGATTCGCTCGGCTCGCTTTCGATTGGCAGCATCGAGTTTGATCCCACCGATGCGCAATTGCAGACTCTCGTCGCTGGCAATGCGCGCACTTCGAGTTTGGGGCGCGATGGTGGTGCGCTGCTGGGCTTGTTGCGTACCACCAACAATGGCGCGAGTTGGAGCGTGCTGTCTGCACTGGCTAACCGCGAAATCCACGGTCTTGCCGCACGCGGCGCGACACTGGTCGCCGCGACCGACAACGGGGTGTATCGCTCAACCGACACGGGCAACACCTTCACACTGTTGTCTGGCGCGGGAGGTAGCGGCTTGCCGCTTGGCACCAGCATGGATCTGGCGGGGCAATCTGGCGCGCTCGGCACGCTCTACGTCACGGTCACCGGCGGCGTGGCCCGCGGTGTGTTCCGCAGCACCGATACCGGCGCTACGTGGACGCGGGTATCCGACAGCACAGTGGAAACCCTGATGAACGCCGGCACGGGAACACGACGAACCGAGGTCGCCGTTGGTGCCGCCGGTCACGTTTTCGTCGCCGTCGTCGGCGACAACGGACGTTTGTCCGGCGTATTGCGCTCAGCCGATGGCAACGCGCCTTGGACCGATCTTGGTGTGCCGCAAACCTCGGAACAGAATGGCGTGCTGTTCGGCGTTCATCCCGGGGGACAAGGCGGTGTTCATTTTTCGATGGCCGCCGACCCGAGCAATTCGCAGGTGGTCTACATCGGCGGTGACCGTCAACCGTATTTTGGCGAGGGTGTATCGGGTAGCAACAGTTTTTTCCCCAATTCGTTGGGGGCGCTGGATTACTCGGGTCGTCTGTTTCGCGGCGACGCCAGTCTCGCGGCCGGCTCGCGCTGGTCACCGTTGACCCACACCGGCACACCCAACAATTCGTCTCCCCATGCGGATTCCCGCGATATGGCCTTCGATGCCGCGGGCAACCTCATCGAAACCGATGATGGCGGGATCTACAAACGTACCCAACCCGCCACGGCATCAGGGTCCTGGTTCTCATTGAATGGCGATTTGCAAACCGCCGAGTACCACGGTGTTGCTTGGGATGCCGTATCGAACCGCGTCATTGGCGGCGCCCAAGACACCGGAACTACCGAACTGCGCACGCCTGGCTCGCCTATTTTTGACAGCGTATCGACGGGTGACGGTGGCGATCCCGTGGTCGAAGATCGCGCATCCGCGAGCAGCTCGACCCGCTATTCCAGCTTTCAATTTCTCAGTGCGCTGCTCAGACGCGGCTTCAATGCCAGTAATACACTGACGTCGTTCACCTACCCCAGTCTGAGCCTGCTCAATGGCAGCCCCGCGCTGGAGGCACAGTTCTACACGCCCTTATCGGTGAACCACGCCAGCGCGACGCGCCTGATCATCGGCGCCAACAATGGCGTTTACGAGTCGTTGGACGCCGCTGACACGATCACCCAGATCAGCACCGCCAAGATCAATGCCTTCAATGGCGATCCCGTTGTTTATGGCGTTGATGGCAATCCGGGATACCTGTTGTTTGGTGCTGGCAACAACCTGTTCCAGCGCGCAAACGATGCCAGCAGTCTGGTCCAGATCAACACTCTGGCCGCAGCCGTGGTGGATGTCAGTGTCGACACCACGCAGGTAAACACGGTGTTTGCGATCACCCAAACCACGGTACATCACTCCAGCAATGGGGGTAGCAGTTTTGCCGCAGTGACCGGCAATCTGGTCAGCGGACTTGCACCTGGCCGACTGCGCAGCATGGCGTTTGTTCCGGGCAGCGATCCCATGCTGATTGTCTCCGCCAATCGCGGGGTGTATTTCTCGCTCGCCAGCGATGGCTACAGCCAGTGGAATGCGCTGGGTACCGGCCTGCCCAATGCCATCGTGTTCGAGTTGGAATACGACCACGTGGACAAGGTGTTGCTGGCCGGCACGCTGGGTCGTGGCGCATGGTTGCTGGACCTGTCATCCACGACGGATATCTTCAGGGATGGATTCGAATGAACCGCAAGACGATCACACGCATGCAAAGGCTGCTGCCACTCTGGGCGCTGTTATTGGTCAGTCACGCGGCACATGCCGTTTCGTTGGTGGCGCTCAGTCCTGGCGTTTGGGTGGATGAAGCGCAGCAGCGGATTTACCTGTCAGATCCCAGCGGTCAACCCGAGGCCAGATCCCTCGAGGATGCCCGCCTGTTGTGGCGTGCCGAACAACCGGCAAAGCTGCTGCTTGCCTTGGATCACTATTGGCTGGCACTGGGCCAATCGGGCAGCAGTGGTCGCGGCAAGTTGCTGTTGATCGACAGCAATACCGGTTCGCTACACGACGAACTGCTGATCGATTTACCCGCGCAGGTCAGCGCCAGTGTGCTCCCCGAGCCGTTGCGACAGTTCGACGCCGTCGCACGCGAACACCCGCAAGGTGCGCAACTGCATTGGCGATACCTCGCTCAACCCTTGCGCGGCGCCCTTTTGCAAGCCGATGGCAGTGCCGTTGCGGGTGACGGCGTGAAGGCCGAGGGTGTCGTCGACATCGTGTTGCGCGATGACCGCTTGCAGGCCACGGCGCGCCCCGATCTAAGCGCGGACCTGGGTGCGCCCGACCCATTGGTTCCCGAGGCACAACGCTTGCCAACGCTCGGATCCCACACGCGCCAGTTCCGTTCAGCCAATGCCGACCACACCATGAGCTCCGGGCTGGCTGCCGATACGTCGCAAGGGCTGCGCTGGCAGTGGCAACTGGCCAGCACCAGCGGCACGTCCACGACCAATGCCGTCGAATTGCCCTTTGCCTACGCACCGTTTCTCGTGCTGTCGTCGCGGCTTCTGTATCAAGCACCACCGATGGGCGTGGCAACCTCTGCCGGCCGTTGGCAAGCCGCCGGGGTGCGCTTGGTCCTGCAAGACTTGGGCGATGGCGAAGTGGTCTGGAGCATCGAGGCGCTCGACCAGATTTTTCGTGGCGCGCTTCCACCATGAGACAACACGCGCTACCTGCGGTCAACGCAGGTAGCGTGGCTCAACGGCCGTAGACATCCTCGAAGCGCACGATGTCGTCTTCACCGAGGTAGGCACCGGACTGCACTTCGATCAGCTCCAACGGTAGCCGACCGGGGTTTTCCAGACGATGCACCACGCCCAGCGGGATGTAGGTGCTCTGGTTTTCGGCCAGCAGAATGGTCTCGTCACCGCGCGTGACCTTGGCGGTACCACTGACCACGATCCAGTGCTCGGCACGGTGATGATGCATCTGCAGACTCAGCGCGCCGCCGGGTTTGACGGTGATGCGCTTGACCTGGAAGCGCTCGCCATTGTCGATGGAGTCGTACGCACCCCAGGGTCGATAGACCTTGCGGTGTGTGACCGCATGCGTGCGCCCACTGCCCTTGATCTTGCCGACCACGTCCTTGACCTGCTGGACCTGATCGCGATGTGCGATCAACAGCGCATCGTCGGTATCCACCACCACCACGTCTTCGAGCCCGATCATCGCGACCAGCCGCGAGGCGTGCGCATAGGTGTTGCGACAGTTCAGCGCAATCACGTCGCCATGATGCGCATTGCCCTCGGCGTCCTGCGCCGTGGCTTCCCATAGCGCTGCCCAGGAGCCAACATCGTTCCATCCGGCATCCAATGCAATGACCGCTGCGGCATCGGTCTTCTCCATTACCGCGTAGTCGATGGAATCCGACGGACAAGCGGCGAAGTGCTCGGCCTGCAGCCGCACGAAATCGGTATCGCGACGCGCCTCATCCAAGGCCTGCCGACAGGCCGCCAACATCGCTGGCTGCCAACGCTGCAGCTCCTGCAGATAGCGACTGGCGCGAAACAGGAACATGCCGCTGTTCCAGAAATACGCCCCAGACGCGAGGTACGCTTCGGCGGTGGCGCGGTCGGGCTTTTCAACGAACTGTGCCACCGCACGCACGCCCTCGCCCGCTGTCGCCTGGATGTAGCCATACCCGGTTTCCGGCGCGGTTGGCACGATGCCGAACGTCACCAGACGCCCCTCACGCGCCGCGGGCAGCGCCGCCCGCACCACGGCATGAAACGCCGCCTCGTCGCGAATCACATGATCCGAGGGCAGCACCAGCAGCAACGCATCCTCACCATCCCGCATGGCCTCCAGCGCCGCCACCGCAATCGCTGGTGCGGTATTGCGCCCGACCGGCTCCAGCAGAATCGCCGACGGCTCCGCACCCATCTCGCGCAACTGCTCGGCCGCCATGAAACGGTGTTCCTGATTGGCCACCACGATCGGGCGCCGCCCCGCCAACGGCGCCACCCGCCGCCACGTCGCCTGCAACATGCTGATGTCCTCGA
Organism: Lysobacterales bacterium; assembly: GCA_016718605.1. GTDB lineage: Bacteria > Pseudomonadota > Gammaproteobacteria > Xanthomonadales > Xanthomonadaceae > Aquimonas. The sequence goes on from JADKCY010000003.1 coordinate 875,415, forward strand.
CCAGCGGCAGAAACTGCTTGGGGTAGGACTCGCGCGACAAAGGCCAAAGCCGGGTACCCGAACCCCCGGACAAAATCACAGGCAACAGATCGTTCATGACGTGGTTCCAGAAAACAGGCTGCAAGGATAACGCTCAAGATCGACAGTCGCCCCCATGCTGCATCGCCACATCGGTCAAAGGTACATGCCTGTGTGCGGGGGGCTGCCGTTACACTGCGCGTCTCGCATGCACGGAGGTTCGCCATGACGGCTGGTGGTATCAACAAGGTGTATCCGACCGCCGAGGCCGCTTTGGCTGGCCTGGTGGCCGATGGGCAGACGTTGGCAGTGGGTGGGTTCGGCTTGTGTGGCATTCCCGAGGCGCTGATCGCGGCCTTGCGCGATTCCGGCGCGTCCGGGCTAACGGCGATTTCCAACAACGCGGGCGTGGATGGGTTCGGTCTAGGCATGCTGCTTAGCACGCGGCAGATCAAGAAGATGATTTCGTCCTATGTCGGCGAGAACAAGGAGTTCGAGCGCCAGTATCTGTCTGGCGAGCTGGAACTCGAGTTCAACCCGCAGGGCACCTTGGCCGAGCGCCTTCGCGCAGGCGGTGCAGGGATCCCGGCGTTCTTCACGCGGACGGGCTACGGCACCATCGTGGCCGATGGCAAGGAGACGCGGCAGTTTCCGGACGGTCATTGGTATGTGCTGGAAACGGCATTGAAGGCCGATGTGTCACTGGTCAAGGCGTGGAAGGCCGACAAGGCGGGCAACCTGGTGTTCCGCAAGACCGCACGCAACTTCAACCCGGCCTGTGCCATGGCGGGCAAGGTCTGCGTGGCCGAGGTCGAGGAGCTGGTTGAGATCGGCGAGATCGATCCCGATCACGTGCATCTGCCCGGCATTTATGTCGACCGCATCGTGGTCAACGCCACGCCCGAAAAACGCATTGAACAGCGCACCGTGCGCGCCGCCTGAGGACATCAACATGGCATGGACACGTGATGAAATGGCGCAGCGCGCCGCCCGAGAATTGAGCAATGGCGCGTACGTGAATCTGGGTATCGGCTTGCCGACCCTGGTCGCCAACCACATTCCCGACGGCATGGATGTGTGGCTGCAATCCGAAAACGGCCTGCTTGGCATCGGGCCGTTCCCGACCGAGGCCGACATCGACGCCGACCTGATCAATGCAGGCAAGCAGACGGTCACGGCGCGCGCGGGGGCAAGCTATTTTGGCAGCCACGACAGCTTCGCCATGATCCGCGGCGGCCACATCGACCTCGCCATCCTCGGCGCGATGCAAGTCACCCATCGCGGCGATCTGGCCAACTGGATGGTGCCAGGCAAGATGGTCAAAGGCATGGGCGGCGCGATGGATCTGGTCGCGGGCGTCAAACGCGTGGTGGTGTTGATGGAGCACACCGCGAAAAGCGGCGAACACAAGATCTTGCCCGAGTGCACGCTGCCATTGACCGGTGTCGGCGTGGTCAATCGCATCATCACCGAACTGGCGGTGATGGATGTGGCGCCCGCGGGTCTGGTGCTGGTGGAAGCCGCGCCCGGCGTCAGCGTCGATGAGCTGAAGGAAAAAACCGGCGTCCCGTTCACGCAGGCGTGAGCCATTCGCTCGCCCATCAGCTTTGGCGCTTCGGTCTGGTCGGCGGCATTCAATTGCTCGCCGACTGGGCCTGCTTCGTTGCGCTCAGCGCGCTGGGTGCCGATGTCGTGGCGGCCAATCTGATCGGCCGTGTCAGCGGCGCCAGCCTTGGCTACTGGCTCAATGGGCGATTCACCTTTGCACGCCAAGGCGTGCCACAACTGGGCAAGCCCCAACTGTTGCGCTTCCTGTTGTTCTGGCTGCTGATGAGCGGGCTCAGCACGCTGGCCGTCGACCTGCTCGATCAGGCCCACGGCCTCTACTGGGCCTGGCTGGGCAAGCCACTGATCGACGCAACCCTCGCGGCAGTCGGCTTTGTGGCGGCGCGCTGGTGGATTTACCGGTAGGACGTCACTCGCCGCAAGCCGCGTCGAATCACACTACAGCCCGAGCCAACACTCGGATACGCTGCGGTATAGTCCCGGGCACTTTCCTTCGGTTTTGCCTCGTATGACAGCTCCGCGTTCCGTGCGTCCGGTCGGCATCCTTGGCGGTGTCCGCATCCCTTTCTGTCGCAACAACACCGCGTACGCCGATGTCGGCAACCTCGGCATGTCGATCCGCACGCTGGGGGCGCTGGTCGAGCGTTTCGGCTTGCAAGGCAAGCCGGTGGGCGAAGTGGCCCTTGGTGCAGTGCTCAAGCATTCCAGCGATTGGAATCTGGGCCGCGAGGCAACCCTGTCCTCGGGCCTGTCGCCCTACACGCCGGGCATCACCCTGCAGCGCGCTTGCGGCACCAGCTTGGACAGCGTGATCCATATCGCCAACAAGATTGCGCTGGGCCAGATCGATAGCGGCATCGGCGGTGGCTCGGACACGACATCAGACGTGCCGATCAATGTCGGTCGCCGTCTTCGTCGGCGACTGCTGGATATCAACATGGCGCGCAGTGCAGGCGATCGCGTCAAGGCGCTGCGAGGGTTTTCGCCTCGCGAGTTGAAGCCCGAGTTCCCCGGCGTGGGCGAACCGCGCACGGGCAAGAGCATGGGCCAGCACTGCGAGCTGATGGCGCGCGAATGGCAGATTGCACGTGCCGATCAGGATGCCTTGGCGGCTGCTTCGCATCGCAAAGCCGCGGCCGCTTACGACCGCGGCTTTTTCGACGACTTGGTGGTGCCCTTCCGTGGCGTGACCCGCGACACCATCCTGCGCGCCGACACCAGCATCGAAAAGCTGGCCACGCTGAAACCGGCCTTCGACAAGATCTCGGGTCTCGGCACGCTGACGGCGGGCAATTCCACCCCACTGACCGATGGTGCCTCCGCAGTGTTGCTGGGCACGCAGGAATGGGCGCAGGCCAATGGCCTGAAGGTGCAAGCCTGGCTGGTGGACGCGCAGGTAGCTGCGGTGGACTTCGTGCATGGCGACGGCCTGCTGATGGCGCCCGCTTGGGCGGTGCCGAAGATGCTGGCCCGCCAAGGTCTACGTCTGCAGGACTTCGACTTCTACGAGATCCATGAGGCTTTTGCGGCGCAAGTCCTGTGCACACTACGCGCCTGGGAATCGGACAGTTTCTGTCGCGACAAACTCGGCCTGGATGGCGCGTTGGGCAGCATTGACTCTGACAAGCTCAACGTGGTCGGCTCGTCACTGGCATTTGGGCATCCTTTCGCGGCGACCGGTGGACGCATCATCGCAACCTTGGCCAAGCTGTTAGAAGAACGCGGCAGCGGACGCGGACTGGTCTCGGTCTGCACCGCTGGCGGCATGGGTGTCACCGCCATCGTCGAACGCTGAAGCAGTCGGTGCTTGCGACAAAAGAACGGGCCGCTAGGCCCGTTCTTTTGTTGCTCGGGAACTTACTTGCCCATCACCGAAATACCGTAATAGCACGGCGCATTGCCACAGGCATACATCGTCACGTTCAGGCGGAACTTGCCGCTCCAGCGCGGTGAAACCTCGACGACCGGCGCGTCGTCGGTGCTGGTATCGGTGGCGATTTCGTTGTTGTTTTCGTCAAACAAGGTCAGATCCAGATCTGAGCAATCCTGATCGCAGACCGAAACAATCAGATAGTCCTTGCCCTCGGCCAATTGGAAGGTGTAATCGTCCGACGCGCCTTGACCCAAGCGGTCGACGTGCTCATTGTGGGTTCCGGAATAACCTTTGCTCCTCGCGAAGTCTTTCACTGCATCCAACTGGCTCTGCACGACGTCCACATACTCCTCATCGCCAGCCATTGCGGATGAAGGCAGCGCCAACGCTGCGCACACGACTACCGCCACTGCTACTGCTGCTGCCCTGAACATCGCACGCCCCTTTCGACAATTTTGCGGCGCAACCCCACGGTTACCGGCCGGCCGCGACAGAAGCGGCGCGCACAGACTAAACCCGCCGGGCGTCGCCGCACACCCCCCGAAACAAGGGAGCACGACTGACGACTTGATCCAAATCCTGCCACCCTGCAGAGTGCGTCCCTGAGGGCATGCATGACCAACCATCCGCACACTACAGCAATGCTGCTACACCGGATTCGCGCTGGCGACAGCGCGGCACACAGCGCGTTGGTCGCGCGTATTGGCCCCTTGCTGGAGCGCTTTGCGCGCGGCCGTGTGCCGCAACTGCTGCGCCACCAGCAGGACACGGCTGACTTGGTGCAGGCGACATGGCTACGCGTGCTGGATCGTTTGCCGATGATCGAGAGTCATCACCCAGGGGATTTTTTCGCCTACTTGCGCAGCGTGCTGATCAACGCGCTGAATGAATCCTTGCGCCGACTGCAACGGGCGCCAACCCAGGCCGGTCTACCCGATCATGTGGCCGACACCCTGGCGGCCAAGGATGTCGCACACGATGACTGGCTCGACTATGAGCAAGCCTTGCAATCGCTGGATATCGAACATCGCAATCTGGTGCTGATGCGTTTCGAATTCGGCATGAGTTTCGTGGAAATCAGTGGCGAATTGGGCGGCAGTGAGGATGGTGTCCGAATGAAGCTCAACCGCGCGATTGCGCGCATGGCAAGAATCGCCGGCCCCGAGGCGCACGCATGAACGACGAACTGCATGCCTTGATTGATCGCCTGAGCGGCGGCGAGGCGATCGACCCCGCGACCTTGCCTGATGCGCTCAAGTCGCACCCGCAAGTGCAGGCGCTGCTGAAGCTCTCGCGCGTGCTGGGACAGTTGGATGCCAATCAGCAACAACCAGCGACGTCTCGCGCTAGTACCGAGCCGTTGGGTCCATTCCGGCTGACACGCTTGCTGGGCAGTGGCGGGATGGGGGAAGTTTGGCTCGGCGAACGATGTGATGGCGACATCACGCAACAGGTGGCCATCAAACGGGTACGCGTGGAAGCACCGGCGTTCGAACAACGCTTGCGCGCCGAGCGCCGCATTCTGGCGCGCCTCACGCATCCCGGTATTGCGCGTTTCATCGATGCCGGTCTGGATTCGCAGGGCTCGGCGTGGTTGGCGATGGAGTACATCGACGGGCAATCGCTCACTGAATGGTCTGTGCAGCAACAACCTTCGCTGCCTCAACGCGTGCGTCTGTTCCAGCAGATTTGCCAGGCCGTCCATGCGGCGCATCGGCAACTGGTGATCCACCGCGACCTCAAACCCGCCAACGTGCTGGTGGATGCGCAAGGTCAGGCACATCTGCTGGACTTCGGTATTGCCAAATTGATGGATGACACCCAGCGCGAGGCCACCGTCACCAGTCTCACGCCCGCCTATGCTGCGCCGGAGCAATTACTGGGCGAGCCGGTGGGCACGGCGACCGATGTATTTTCGCTGGGACTGCTGCTCATGCAGTTGCTGACCGGCAGTTTGCCGGATGGACGCGCCACGCTGTCGCTGCCACAACTCGTCATGCGCGCCCGCGACCCCGTGCAACAAAGCGCCAGCGAGCTGGCCAAGTCGCAGCCGCTGCCCTACCCCGTGCTGGCCCTGCGCGGGGATCTGGATGCCATCATCGCGCAGGCCCTGCGCACCGAGCCTGAGGCGCGCTATGCCTCCGCGTTGGCACTGGCGGAAGACCTGCAGCGCTATCTGGACGCGCGTCCCGTAGAGGCCCGCGCGCCAGACTGGCGCTATCGCGCGACGCGCTTCCTGCGCCGCCACCGACTGCCGGTCGCTGCGGCAAGTATTGCCGCGCTCGGATTGCTGATTGGTACCGCGGTTGCCGTCCAGCAGGCTACGCTGGCGCGTCAATCGGCCGAACTGGCGCAGCGTGAACTGCAGCGTGCCGAACGCATCAACGACCTGCTGACGGCGGTACTGCGCGAACACGATCCGCTGCAGCGCACGGCCGCCACGGCGCGCACACCGAGCGAGGGCATTGATGCCGCACTGCAGCGTGTGCGGCAGGAAACGGGACTCGATGCTGACTCGCGGCTGCGCTTGCTGACCGTGCTGGCCGAAGCCAAGTTGAATCTGGGTGATATCCCGGGCAGCCGCGCCGTGCTCGACCAAGCCAGTGCGCTGGGCGAAAGCGCGGAAGTGAATGCGATATTGCGCGCACAGTGGTGGGCCGCACGCGCCGCCGTGGACGTCCGCACGCTGCAGACGGATGCCGCACTCACGCAGTTTGCCAAGGCGCTGAGCCTGCTGGAGTCAAGTCCCGGACGCAACTCGGTGGAGTTCGCAATGATCGAGCGCGAGCAGGCCCAGGCCTTGGTCACTGCTGGTCGCTTCCCCGACGCATTGGCCGCCGCACAACACGCCGCCAGCGTGTTGCAGACCGCCGGCCCAACGCACGCAATGGCGGCTGCGGTCGCCGTTTTCCGTGTCGGCATGATTCAGGAGCAACTACGCGATGACAGCGCGGCGCTGGCGTCCTTCGAAGTTGCGCGCTCGGCGATCGAAGCCACTGCCGGTGCGGAGGATGCCCGTCTGGCACAACTGCTTTCCGCACAGGGATTGATACAACTTCGCAGGCGAGACTTTGACGCCGCGAAGGCAAGCCTGCAGCGCGGCTTGCAGATCGCCCGCCAACAACTCGGTGAGCGACACGCGCAAACGGCCACCTTGTGGACGCGCTTGGGCACCTTGTATCGCGAACAGGGCGATCTCGAAAACGCGGTGGTGGCGCTGGATGCCGCCCAGCAAGCAACGCCCGATGGCGACCTCAACGCACTGGCCCAGGTGTATGCCAGTCGCGGCACGATTCAGCTTATGCGAGGCCATGCGGAAGCGGCCGAAGCAGACCTGCGCCAAGCGATGCAAATGCGTAAGGCCCAATCGAACGCACCGCCCGGACTGGCCTGGTTCTCGCAAAGTGAATGGGGAAATGCGCTGGCGGCCCTGGGTCGATTGGACGAAGCCGAACGTGTGCAATCTGAAGCGGCACAAGAACTGCGCAAACAACTCGGTGCCGATGCGTTCCAGAACTCCATGCTGCTGGCCCGTCTGGCCCAGACCCAGCGCCAGCGAAAGCACTGGGATGGCGCAACGCAAGCACTGCGCGAAGCCATTCGCGTTGTGGACTTGCGACCGGATGCGCTTTTCCCGGCATTCCAGTATCGGCTGCAGCTCGCGGAAGTGTTGACCGAGCAAAACGCCCCGTCGACCGAAATCGACAGCTTGCTGGCGGATTTACTGCAACGCTGCCAACAGCCGCCACTCGCCGACCAATGCACGCAAGTGCAGGCACTGCGCGATTGACACTGCGCGACCGTTGGTCGGAACGGTGGGTCAGACCTGAGCCACAAGCGTTCGCATTTACCACGTAGCAGCATTCCCGTGTAGGTCCACACATGGCGAGGCGTATTTCATGAGTTTTCGATCCGTGATCGCGGGCCTGCTGGCTGCTCTGCTGGCCTGCCCGGCGTCAATCCTGGCCGCGATCCAGTTCAGTCCACAAACCCCCACGCCACAATCCAGCCTACGGATTGCCAGCACGACGCCACGCGCCGGCAGCTACTTCTTTTCGCTGCGCGTGGCGGGTGGCGGCAATGTGGCCCAAACAGGCGCGTTGACCCCCGACGCCAATGGCTGGCTGCAAACAGAACTGACGCTCGGCAACATCGCTGCAGGCAACTACAACTTGGTGCTGAGCGAAGCCAGCGCAAGCGGTGGCAGCGTCGACAGCACACCCGTCACCGTCCGCACGGCGCTCGATGTGCGTGTACTGGAAACCAGTGCACGTCCGGGCGACAGTCTGAACGTGGAGCTCCGCGATCTGCTTGCGGCACCGGTATCACTGTTTCTGAATGGCGAACGTTTGCTCGGACCCGTATCCCTGCCCGCACAGGATGGCGTGCATCACGCCAGCGTGCAGATCCCGCTGAACACACCCGTGGGTGAGCGCACCTTGAGCGCCGAACAGACGCTCGGTTCGCAACGCATTGCCTGGGGTGCAACGCCAGTGCGCGTGGTCGGCGCCGGGTTCAGCGGTGCCTTGCGCGTCCTCAACCTCAGCCCACTGCCCGCGCAACTCGGCATCGGTGAGGCTTTCGAGATCAGCGGTCGCCTGGAGCTGCAGAGCGGCAGTCCAATGGGCCTGCGCGCACGCTTGCGGCATCGCACGGCAAATGGTCGGGTACTGCTCCTGGATGATGGCCTGGCCACAGTTTCGCCCAATGGCAGCTTCACGATTCGCGGCTGGGCCAGGGCACCGTGGGCCGGCGGGCATTTCGTGTTTCAGGATGGCGGCCAAGGCCAGACCGATCTGCTGTTCATCGAGCCCGAGCAAGGCGGTCAAGGTCGCGGTAGCTTCAGCTATCCGCTCGGCCCGCAGACCTATCAGAACGACACGGGCAGCGTGTCTGTCACCGTGCGACTGCGCGACGCCCAAGGCCAGCCAATTCAGGGGGCCGTCATCACCATCGACGGCATCGGGCAGATCCAACAAGACCTTGAAGAAGGCCCGTCCGCATTGGTGCGATCGCGCGCCGTGAGCGGCGTGGGCAGCAGCGCGCTATCGCAGGCTGGCATGCTGCTGACACCCAACACCCAGTTCACTGGCTTGCTCGCGGATGTGCTGCCACAACTGCAACAGCGGATCGAGGCCGAATGCCCGATCACACTCTGGCGCGGCGAAAGCAACGCCCAAGGTGAAGTGGTGATCGAACTCACCGACTTTGATCTCCTGTTTGCGCAAGCGCTGCATCTGGGCCATCAGGCCGCAGACGGCAATCTTTCTGGCCCCGGAGACAACCTCCCGTTGTTGTCCCTCGTGCTGCTGCGCATCAGCGCACTGCCTTCGGGATTCACGGCCGGAACACAACCGCATATCGCGCATGGCATCGAATATCCGCTGCTCTACCGGCACACTCAGGACGACTTCTGTGGTGGCGCGGAAAGCGAGTTCTTCGAATGCGCACGACTGCTGGGCCACGATCCAGTGTTGGAGTACACGTTCATTCCCTACACCGGCGTGATCAATCTGCCGCTGGATCCGAACATCGGTGGATTGGCACGCAGCGAGGATGATCGCTGGCCCGCATTGTGGGGGCCGATGACGACCTTCCCCGGCAACAGCTACAACGATGCCGGCGGATTGACGATCGGCGGCAACCTGCCGATCCGTTTCACGCTCGACCAGAATCTGTTCGGCATTGTCGGCAACGCGCAACTCGTGCAACTCAATGGCAATCAGGAAACCTGGATCGCCGACTTTCCCGTTCGCGCAGACCAGGCCTGTGCCCGTCCGGGCGATACCGAGTACGAATACCTGATGCCCAACATGCATCGTGCGGCGCATGGTGAGCAGCGCTATCGCATCAAGGTGCAGGGCCAGACCGCCTCACGCCAAGGCCAATACACATTCGACCTGAAAACCCAAGCTGCGCCCGCGTGGTGGCGAAATCCGCCAAGTACGCTGCAGAGCCGGAGTGTCGAGTGGTCGCCATCACTGACCCGGCTCTACATGACCCAACGTCCCGCGCCAACGGCGATCAGTGCCGACCCCGGCTACGGCATGGGAACGCTGCAGAATCAGTCCGATGGCGAAGATCGTCTTAGCAGCATGGTGGCGGCGAATGGACTCAGCAGCTTTCACCGCCGCAGCGACAGCAACAATGCGGTGGTCAACGAGAGTGCGTCGCCTGCCACTGAAACCTCCAGTGGCGTGAGCGTGGACTACACCTGGGGACCAGAGCGCATCCTCGATACCGGCTACTTCCCGGTGTTTCGCTACGCATGGGGGCTGCCGCCCATCGCCTCGGCCACTTTTGGCATGGATGCCCGGTTTTGGGCGGACTTGATGATCGAAGTCAAGTCGGAGCTGGATCTTTACACCGGGAATCTGCAAAGCCTGATGCGCACCACGCCGGCGGTTGGCGGCGCGATCAAGGCCTTCATCAACGTCAGCGCCATTTTGGGACTGGTCGATCTGACCGCGAGCTTTGAGCCGACGTTTGGCGTGGCGATGCCGATCACCTTGCGTCAGGGCGAAAAGATCAGCGCGGAAAGTGAGCCCTGCTTCAACTTCAAACTGTGGATCGAGTACGTGGTCTCGGTCGGCATTTGTCCGACCTGCATCGAGGCCGATGACCGCGTCGCCGCGATTGACGAGACCGCGCCGAATGGCTGCACGGTGCCGGGCCTGAGCGCCAAGGCACGTGATACTCGGACGCTGGCGGATCTCGGGATCTTGCGCACGGCACCAGTCAGCCCAGCCTTCGATAGCTTGGGACAAGGCGCTCTGGCATCACTGAGCGCCAATGGACGGATTGAGGTACGGCCCTGGACCGGCAGCCAGTTCGGCAGTGCCGTCGATCTGGGTGAAGCCCCAGGCGCAAGTGAGATCGTGCAGGCATTCCACGCTCCCGGGCGCGCGGTGATGGTCTACGCTCAGTCCGAACTCTCCAGCGCACAGTTCCTGCAATCCGACCTGCTCACCGGTGCGCGCAGTCGCGCGCTGCGCTACCGCGTGCTGCAAAACGGCATCTGGGGTCCGGCTCAATCGTTGACCAGCAACAATGGCGGGGAAGCGCAGGTGGCATTGGCAGCCTGTCCGCAAGGTGAGGCAGGCTGTCCCGCCGGCGGCACGGTAATGGCAGTATGGACCCGTGACGCGGGCTCAGATGCCTTCGGCTATGCCTTTGAAATTTGGCACGCGTTCTGGCAGAACGGCGGTTGGAGCACGCCCGCGCGCCTGACAAATGCCGGTAGCGGGACGGACATGCACCCGCAGGCGGTCTACCTCAATGGCGTGCCGCTGGTCACATTCACGCGCAGCGATCAACGCAGCATCGGCGCGCAGGAAACGCGCCGACTAATGTACTTGCATCCCAGCGGCAGCCCGCAGCAAGTCAGTGGCGCACCGACTGGGGTGATCTGGCAAAGCCTGCAGCGCGATGCGCAACATCGCGCCGTGCTGGCCTTTACGGCGGCTCCCGCCCAGCGCCGCTGCGATCGGCAATCAGGCGGAACTGTGGTCCGCACGCGGCATGTGCCAAGCCAGCAGTTGCAATTTCACTGTACAAGCGCAGGCCGACAGCTTTGGCCGTCGCATCCGCGCCGAATCGCCGCGCCTGAGCCGCAACTCGCAGGGTGCGGTGAGCGTTGCCTTTCGCGGCCTCGGCTACAGTCCGAACGCGCAAGGTCAACGGGTGATGCCTGGCGACAGTCTGGGCATGGTCGCCGGCAGCGGCGAACTGATGAGCCTGTCACCCCGCTTCGACGCGCTGCCAAGCAATCCCATCGCCCTCAGCGACGATGGTCAGCTTTACTTCAATCCGATCAGTGTGAGCCACCCGCTAAGTGGCGCCATGCTGGTCTTTGCCGATGCTGCCGCGCTACCTGTGCTGCAAACCGAGGATGTGCAGAAGACCTTGCACTATCGACTTCCTGACACTGGCCTGAAAGGCGAACCGCTCGACAGCAGCCTGCTGCAATTCACCCTCGACAGTGATCTGGACTTCAGCGTGGTGGAACTGTTGCCAGTCAGCACGCGCCTCATTCCTGGCGACACGTTCGACCTCGATGTCGTGTTGCGGCGTCAGGGGACTGAGTGGCTTGACGACGGGAGTCATCCGCTGAGCGTCGAGGCCGCATGGCGCGCCACGCCCGGCGTCGGTGAGCGCGCTGCCAGCGAATTGCTGAGCAGTCTGGACAGCAGCGGGATGCAAACTCTGCGGCTATCACTGAGGGTACCGACCGAGATAGACCCCGCCGAGCGTCTCGCGCTGCATGTCGCGCTCAATCGCGCGGGAGATATCCGTGAGGCGAACATGCGCAACAATCTGGCGTGGATCGAGCTGGGCGGTCTGTTGCCGCCAGAAGACCTGCGTAGTTTGCTGCGCGCAGGCGACCGGCATGTGGTGTTGCAGTGGCAGGCGGCCAGCGATCCGCAGGTCGCCAGCTACGAAATCGAACGCGCACGGGTCCTGCCAGATGGTTCGCAAAGTGCATGGAGCTTGATTGGTGCCAGCCGCACGAACGGCTTCATCGACTTGACCACGCTGACCGGCGCCACCTATGTCTATCGGGTCCGCGGCGTCTCGGAGAATGGTTTGGTCTCGGCTGCCAGCAATGAGACCCTGGCCAAGCAAGACATCCGGATTCCCATCGGGGTGTTCAACGACGGATTCGACGGTGATGACACCTGGTTACCGCTCGACCCCATACAACCCTGAGTCCAGCGATCATCGGCGCGCAAACCAAGGCGCGCCGGTGATCATGTGACCGGCCTCAGGCTTTCGGCGCGGGTGCCAGTTCGTTCAACGCGCGCAGCGTCTCGGCGCCGTAAATCATCGACGGGCCTGCACCCATGTAGATGGCGAGTCCAATCGTCTCGGCAATTTCCTCGCGGGTGGCACCTGCCGCCAACGCAGCCTTGACATGAAAGCCAATGCAGCCGTCGCAGCGCACCGCAATCCCGATCGCAATGGCCATCAGTTCCTTGGTCTTCACATCCAACGCCTTTGGGTCCAGCGCCGCACGCGCCAGACCACTGAACGCTTGCATGGTTTCCGGCACATCGCCGCGCAATTCGCGGATGTGCTTGTTCAGGCTGGTCAACAATTCGGGAAAGGATCCACTCACGACACGCTCCGCAGTTTTGGGGCGTGCAGTGCAGCATAAATCAGCCCATTCGGGACTGACTGTGATCAAGCCGATTGGGACTTTGCATAGACCACAGTTTCTGCAAATCACTGAGGCTTGCTGCATTCCTTGCTGGCACCGGACTCGCGCGATCCATCAGCCAGACTGGAAGGAATGGCGCGGAGCGCCTTTTCTGTCCAGTGTTTGGCGTGGATGTGCGTGTAAACCGCGTGTCGCAGGATAGCTGCTAGGTTGAATCGGTGGTTGAAGCGCCAAGCGGCTTCGGCGAGGTAGCGGTGGGCGTACTTGGTGAAGCAAATGGCGTGGTAGGTGCCATCCAGAGAACGCTTGACGTTGCCCAGCAACGTGTTCACCCAACGGCTGCGGGGTTGATTGCAGGCACCGCGACGGCTGTCAGCGACCAGCACGGTATGCGGATGTCCCGCGTCGCACAGCGCATTGAATGCCGCAAGACCATCGGTAAACACTTCGGCGTCCGCGGTCAGATGGCGTTCGCCCCATGTGGCGAGGGCGGTCTTACTGAAGCTGGCGAGCGGGGTCAGTACGGCATGAATGGGCCGATTTTCCTCGGTGGTTTCCAAGGCAATCAGGGAGGCTTGTTTGTTGTCCGAGCCACGCCCGGCCTTGCCGCGCGTTGCGCTCACCGCCGAGATACGCGTCGTCGATCTGCACCAGACCGCCCAGTTGTCGCTCGCTTTCAGACGCCTGCATTGCCTGCATCCGCTTGTGTTTTAGCCGCCACGCGCTGGCATAGCACATGCTCAGCAAACGACTCAGTTCCAGCGCCGCCCTTGCTCTGCGTCAGCAGCCACGTCGCTTGAAAACACACGGTCAATGGCAGACGACTGTGCGCGAACATCGTCCCGGCAACCAGACTGGTCTGCAGTCGGCACGCGGGGCATTGCCACAGCGGCTTACCCCAATGGCGAAACAGGCTCGCCGCACCTTCACCGCAGCGCGGACAGACAAATCCCTCCGGCCAGCGCATCTGAGTCAACTCGGCCTCGCCCGCCCCAGCAAGCGAGACGTCGCTCACGTTGTCTCTGCTACTCAAATCCGTTCGCGAACAACTGACCCAATTCAACAGCCCCTCGGTCCACGGTAGCTCCCGCCACGCGAACGCCACCGAGGATGTCCTTTGTGCCGAGCCCACCCGCAACTGAGGTGACTCCGCTGTCAACAAGTGGTGAGCCGCGTTTCGGTGTACGAGAGAAATAAATGGGATTCAATGTCCAAACGGCATCTCCAATCGACGTTCCAACGTCTTGAAACACGCTGCCATTGCTGCTGAAGTAGGATCCAAAATGATTGTTCCGCAGGGTGATTCCTTGGCAGTTTTCAGTACTGGAGCAATTCCATTGCTCGTTTAAGCCACCGCTTAGAATTTGGTTGTCAGCTATTGCATTGTTTGCAAAGTCGATGGTTCCAGATGCATAGACCGTGCCTCGCGGACTGACGTTGTCGTTCACGCTATTGTTGGAGAAACGGATCACGGCGTTGCCATCGGTTCTAAGAAAGATTACCCCGTTATTGCTACTGGTCAGATTTTCAGCGATTAAGCTGTTCCTGACGACCGCTGTGCCGGACGGCCCGAAATTCAAGTCCAACACAGGCGCATCGCTATCAAAGCCGATGAGCCGGACGCGATCAAGCTCCAGCTTGGCTGTGGCCAAGATGCGATTCGAGTCGAGTGTGACCCCGGGCATCTTGACCTGCGCACTAACATTTAAGTCAACGATTGAGAGATTGCGAATCGTGATTTTGCCACCGAAATCGAAAGGTGAAACAACAGTGCCGTCCTCATGGGTGAAACCACCATTGACATCAAATTTCAACGGGTCCGAAGGAACGGGATAGAGGGTTGTTTGATGGCTTGCTGAAACTGGATTCGAGGTGCAGTCGTCAGCGCCACCGATTACCTCTATTGATGTAAAGGCATCGGAATCCTTCGGTCGATACCCTGGTCTCTGGCCTGACGGAAAAGATAGCGTCACAGACTTCACAAGGATTGTGTCGTCCACTCCGTTTGACTCCGCGGCCCGCAATGCAGTCAGGTATTGTTGCGTATTGGATACACAGACTACTGCGGCTTGTCCGATGCTAATCGTTAGAAGATTCGCTAGTCCGAGCACGGTAATCAGCCGTAGCGCACGCCATGGCAGCCTTGCCTTGGCCTTTGTTGTCATGGTGTCCTCAGGTACTTTCGACCCGGCGTCGCGTGCGAGGCGGGAAGTGTTCATGGGTAGCAAGCGGTAAACCGAAGAGCCAAAAATTGAGGTGGTGAAGCTGAACGCCGACGGGTAGGTGTCGCTTGCGATGGTCGTGAATGCGTTTCGCAACCCGGTGACCTTGTCTACGCATGAGATGACCGCGTGCGCAATACCACGGAATCCCCATGCTAGAGGTAGCGCGCAGAGGAGCCCGTTCTTCATCCGGTATTGGCTGCGCTCGAAACACGTTCTGCCCTCGATTCCGCGCACTGACTTCCGGAAAATGTCGCGGGCAAGGTTTCGGCTAGTCTCAGGATGTCGTGAGCAGATGCGTGTGTGAATGGCTGACATGGCAAAACCTCGGCAAGAGTGGTGAATGCCTGCGGCGTCGCCTCAATCGGGGCGAGCGCGGAAGGCTCTTGACGGGGGATACGCATGTTTTTTGCCAAACCCGCCAAAACGCGTTTGCGCCGGATGACCTTGGTCTGGGCATAGTTCGGGCGCGTCAATGGGGCCGGGTCTTTGGCTGCTTGGCTGGCGGATCGCGCTAATCAGGTACTGACAAGACCTTCACCGACAACGTCGGAACAATACTCTGCACGCTCAATGATCTGAGGAGACCCCGCCATGCCTGCTAACGCGCTGGTGTTCATGTATCTCGCCAGCGGGGCGAACACGTTAGGCACACCCACCTATCGTGTGGATGACCTTAGCGCGCTTCTGCCCAGCCCTCACACCAGCGTCGCAGTGGACGTCGCGGACAATGGGACGATCACGGGTAGTTTTACGGATAGCACAGGTCGGCGAAAGCCCTTCGTACTCGATGCGGGTGGCGCCCTGCAGTTCTTCGACGGGGGTTACTACGATGACCGTATCGTCCGTGCCGGAAACGCAAATGGCTTGATCATCGGGAGTCTCCCTGGTTCGACGCTGGGTTGGGTCAGGATCAGCGACGAATTGCGCTGCATCCCGTCGCCATTCGACTGCGAATCGATCCAGTCGCTTTACACCTCGAGTCTTCCCTATGACATCAACGATGCAGGGACCTTTGTCGGCAGTTTGACCATCGTCGAGAGCGGACAGCCGTACGTCTTCCAAGGCTACCGTGCCAGCGTTGGACCCGATCACACGATCTCCGTGACCGGTCTAGGTCAATACCAACAACGCTGGGACACAACTGCCAGTGCGATCAACGAAAACGAGGAAATCGTCGGATTCGCCGTGATGGATCGCGCTTCTGCTGACTACCAGCCCGTTTTTCTGTCTCAAGGCGAGTGGCTTCCCTTGGGTGATGCTGGACGCTATCAGACGCCGATCGCATTGAATCAGCATGGCGTGGTTATCGGATCCAAGCGCACGAATGATGGCTACAGGGAACTGCCATTGCGCTGGTCCTTGCATTCACCTGAGCAGACGGCAGTACCGTTGCCGACACTACCTAGCAGTATCAGTGCACGGCCGAACGGCATCAATGCTGCGGGCGAAATTGTCGGCCTCTCATACGATCCTGATCATCCGAGCGCAAGCCAAGCGTGGTTGCTGATTGGCGACGATCTCTTCGCGATCGACGATCTGGTGGCGGACAATCCAGGCTGGCGTGTTCTTGCCGCGCATGCGATCAATTCTCGCGGCGACATTGCAGCCGCCGCGCGATGGGCAGGCGAAGCAGGCGCACGCGCCGTCGTCCTGCGCCGCCAGAGTGATGCGGGGCTCTTTCGTCACGGATTCGACGTGGATTGAGGTCGACTTGGGGCGTTGCTTTCGAAACCGCGATGCACCCTGCCTTTGCACCGTCGGTCGCTCGGTTTGGGAGAGATGACACGTTTCTGGGTCAAGGGACGTTTCATCCACAGACGAATGGGAAATTCGGTTTCAACAGGCTTGGATACGGACGTCGATCGGTTGGTCTCTAGTCCAGCTGTTTGCTGACCAAAGGCCAGTTCCCCTCGAATGGGTGGAGCATTTCAAAATGTTCGTATTTCGATTGATCGCCACCGCGTGGCTGTCCAGCATCAGTCTTTCTGCTTTGGCCGGGAATGCACTGTCACCCACCGAACCGGATACCTCAGCGACGCTTCGCATTCGCTATGAATGGCAGGCAAGACTTGTGTCGCGCGGCGAATTCGCCGACGTCACGAGCATTCACCACGTCACCGAAGTCGTGTGTCCCCTCTTCGCCAGCCACGTCGAGAACATTTCGGTCCTTCAGGGGCCGACAGCCGAACAGACGGCAGCGAGCCAAGCGCTCGAAGAAGTGGCGACGCGCCATGTATCGGCCATCTCACAGGACGATATCTCGAGCATGCACGCATTGCAGCGCCACATGGAGGAATGCCAGCGCAAGGGCGGCAGCGAAGCGACGTGTGGCATGCAGGTGATGGCCGCGATGCAGGGCAATCCACAACTCATGCAGTCGATGGGCGAGATGGCCACCCAAAGCACCAGCGAGCGCGACACCGCTGCTCGTGCATTGGAATCCGCTGCGGGCAGCTTCCAGCACTGGTTGAATGACGATTGCAGCGGAACAATGACGGTGAACGATGCCATCCAACTGGATGATCCGACCATCATGGGCATCGAGCCGCCGGTGCTGACACACGGTAGCGCTGCGATCGATCCAAACCAAACCTTGGTCGCCATCGAGACCGACCTCGGGCGTGGCGAGACCCGCTATCGGATCATCTCACCGACCGCACAGGGCTTTACCCGCGACGCAGGTAACGGCAACGCGGCACGCACCGAACGTGGCAATGCCCTGCCGGTTGCCGTCCTTGAACTCGGCCCAAAGCCCGGCCCGATTTCCTCGGGTGAACACACCCGAACGATAGAAGGTGGCACGCTGCGTGTTAGCTGGACACTGGTGCGCAACTGACCGGCTGGGAGAATTTGCGATTGGCATTTTTCGCCAGTACAAGAGTCCAGCATAGGCGACAACGCGCCTTCGACGATTCATGTTGGAATGCGCGCATTGCTGTCGACAACGATCGGCTGCGCGACATCACCGCAAGGGAGAAAAGGCATGGCATCGCTACTGAACACCGGCGCAGACATCGTGGTCGCACTGGTCGCACTGCTGCATGGGTATTTTCTGGTGCTGGAGATGTTCCTGTGGGACAAACCCTACGGTCGACGCGCATTCGGCCTGAGTGAAGAAAAGGCCAGAATGACCAAGGTATTGGCGGCCAACCAGGGGCTTTACAACGGCTTTCTTGCTGCCGGATTGGTTTGGGGCCTAAGCCTCGGCTCAGGAGGGCTCGCCATCAAGACCTTCTTCCTCGGCTGCGTCGTGATTGCCGGCCTGTTTGGCGCTTTCACGGTCAGTCGCAAGATTCTGTTCGTGCAGGCAGTACCTGCCGTTCTTGGTTTGTTGCTGCTGTGGATTCCCCATTCATTCGGGTGAGGTTTTCTCGCGCATCGGACGACCCATCATCCATCTGTTGGCATCACGCCAAACGACGGGTGGTTCCCACTCGAGTCACCACTGCCACTCACCTCGCTCATCCACTAACACCTTGGTGCCGTCCGTCACTTCCAGCCTCCCGTCTTCGAACACCCGATACCGCACCGATCCTGATCGAAATTGGTAGCCCAGAAACTGACACGGCGATCCATCCTTGCAGGCGCGGTGCAAGGTCGTGCCTCGCAAGGTGATGCTCGCGCCGCTGCGTTTGGATATCCCGACATAGCGGACATCGTTGCAGCTAACTTCCCCCTCGGCGCAGAGCGTTTCAATGGAAATGTCGAAGCGCGGTGTTTGCAGGGTGCTGGCTGTTAGCGCACTTGCCATCAACAGGCAAATCGCACCCAACGCTCGGCACGCGATCTCCGATCCGCGTGGGTTGGATGTTCGATACACGATCAACGCGTCACCCCGCTTACGCAAGTGGAACCCCTGCGACCACCGATCCACGATGTGATCATCTGTCTCACTCACGGATACACCAGTCGCTTCACCAGGGTCAGCTCGCCGGCCTCACGCATGGGGACGAAAAAGGTCTCGCGTTTTTCGTTGACGCTACCTTCTTCGGTGATCAGGGTGATGCTGGCGGTGGTCAGGGCTTGTTGCGCACTCGCGTTGCCGTCTTCGTCGTAGCTCCAGCCGCCGCCGAAGTAGTTGACGTAGACCAGATAGGTGCCGTTGAGTGGCGTGGGTGAGGCGAAGATCTCCGGACCAAAGCCGCTGGTGACATCAACATCCTGCGCACCGCCGTTGCCGAGCACGCGATTGCCGTACCAAGCATGTTCGCCATCCGGCGTGACAACGTGCAGATCAAGGTCGGTGTTGTCGCTGTCCCAGCCCAGCACGATACGCAGCTTGGCGGCGCGTCCGCTGGCTTCGCGGGCATAGAACTGTACCCGCCGAGCGCCTTCACCGGCTCGCACTTCGATGCTGTTGCTGCCGGAAGGAAACAGGTAAGGCCGGTCAAAACTGCCGTCATCCTCCACCCGCATCGGCATCGACACACCGTTAACAACCAGCGTGGCGGGCCCTTTCGGCGCGTTGGCGATGCTGCCGCGAATGCGTGCGGCGTTGGGCTGGTCGTCGGGCGTGCTGACATTGTTGGCGGGGTAGCTGACGCGCTGACTGAAGGACACGCCTTCACTGCCGCCAGTGCGCCAGCCGCCGATGGGCGTGTCCAGTTGAATGTCGGTGCTGGCCGCTGTCTCCCCAGCCTGTGCGTCGGCGATCAAGGCGACGGGGACCCATAGCAGGGCAAGGTGACGCAAGAGCGGGCGGAACAGGGATTTGCTCACGTGGGCTTACTCCAGAATCAGACGGCGCGCCCAGGTTTCGACGAAGTCTTCGTCCAGACCATCGGGGTGCGCGGCAAAGGCGAGGTGCAGGTATTCGTGGGTGAGCGCCAGACGATCCTGCTGACTGCGCAAGGGGCGCACATGCAGGCGCGCGCGGGCGCGATCGGTGTAGGGCTTACCCGACAGCAGGCGACAGACCTGCCAGTGCGCAGGTTCGTCATAGCCGGGCACGGCAGCCATGCGTGGTCGCCAGCGTGGCAGTTGATTGTTGAGCCAGCGTTCGGCATCGACAAGGTTTTCGCACTGCGCCGAGGGATCCGCCCAGGTGGCGAGATCGGCGCGCGGAAATGCGCTGCGCAGGATGGCGTCGAAACGCAGCCCTTCACGCGCACGCGCCACGGCGTCACTCCAGCTCAAGCGGTTTTCACCGGCCTGATCGAGATGAAAGAACACCGGCGATCCAGCCAGCACCCAATCGGCACTGAAAGCGCTGGCAGCGCGGGCGGCGGCGCTCGGTGGTCGCGCGGCAACACGCTGGGTGGCACTGCTGTCATCGATGGCCAGACAACGATCCTGCTGCGTGGCCTGTTGTTGCAGATAACTGCGGATGACGATGGCCAACGCGCGGGCAGCGTCAACCGGTTCGCCACTGGCTTCGCGATCCAGCACGCGGGCGACGTAGTCTTCGCGACTCAGACGAGCGATCAATCGCGGTCGCTCATTTTCGACATCCAACAGGATTTCGCCGCTGCTGCGCAGTTCCGTTTGTGTACCGCGCTGGAAGCGTACGTGATGGACCCCCTGCAACACACCCGGTGTGGCGGCGCGGTTTTCCGCATCGAGCACCTCGGCCAAGGGATAGCGGGCGAACAGATGCACGTCCACACAGGGGCCCGTTTCTGCCGGCCAGAGGGACGGCAACTGGGCGGCGATGGCGCGATGATGGTGTTCAATCACCTGCACGCTGCTGCCCTCGCCCTGTGCCCAGACGGGCACGCCATCGCTTCGCCAACCGGCAAAGCCACCAATGCGATCCTGCGGATTATCGCCGCGATGCCAGCTCCAGGTTTTCACGCGCAGGCGCGAACCAATGCTGGCTGCCCATTCGCCATCGCCACCCTTGAGCAAGGCCGCGGACAGGGCCTTGCGGGTAGCTGCCTGCTGCGGCAAGCGGGCCAGCGTGGCCAATAGCTCGTCGACCCCGACCACAGTCGCAGGTTGCAGACGCGATAGATCACTTAGCCAATCGGGGCCCCTCTGCGACTGCCAGTAGGTGCGCCATCGCTCAGCATCGATGCGGAGCCGGGCTGGCTCAAAGTAGCGTCCACAGGATTTCAGCAGCGCGGCATCGCGATCAATGGACTGCCCCGGATCGCAGCAATACACCTCTTCGGGATCACCCCCACGACAAACATACGGCGCTTCGAGCGGCGCCTGATCGCGCAGCCAGATGTAAACAAACAGCTTCCACAGACTGCCCAGTGGCGTCTGCCACTCGGCATCGGCAACAGGTGTGAGACGGCCCTCGCTGTCAATCAACCGGGAATGCGTTCTACCCTCCCGCCACTCGGCCCAGCGCAATGGCTCGGCCTGCGCAGTTGCGCAGGCGAGCAGGCCAACCATGGCGAGGGCGTGGGCGGTCTGGCGCGGCACGATCTCAGCGCACGTGAATCTTCTGCAAGGTCGGCGCGACCTCGAAAGCCTGTTGCGCGGGTTGATACATGCGATGGAAGCGTGCTGGCGGCAACTCGAACTCGCCCTTCTGCGAGAAGCGCAGCAGGTGACGCAGGACGATCTCTCCGCTCAGGCTATCGACGGGCACGGCGTAGCTCATCTGTCCCATCTCATGGCGTGCGCCGTCCAGCGCGCCATTGCTGTCGCCCGCCAGTCCGCTGATTTGCAGGCCCCACGTCGTGCGTTCGACGTCCGCGCCCGGTGGCAGCGGCACTTCCAGCAAGCCGTAACGCATCGGCGTATCACTACCATTGCGCAGCACGACTTCGTCTAGATAGAGCGCATTGCTGTCGAGTTCCGGCGCGTCAACCGCCACCGCCGCGAAGGCGAAGGCGTCGTTGCCCGGCACCAACTTCCACAGGCGACGTTCGATCTTCACTGGCAAGGCGTTTTCCACCGGGCTGGCACTTTGGAAACTGACCCGCGCGGCCAGCCAGCCATCCGGTGCGGAAGACAAGTCCAGCGTCGCAGGCGGCTGCGCTGCCTGCCAAGTCCAGCGCGGCGACAACGACCCTGCAATGGCCTGCCACTGGCCCTGCGGATTGGGCAGGTCAGCGCTCGCCTCCGCGCTGGCCGCGGACTGCAGCCAGCTCAGCACGATGGCACGATCCATGGTGGCGTACTGCGGCGCGAGCGTCGCCAGAATGTCGGCCGCACGGGTGGCATCCGCCGCGCCACGATGCATCAACGCCGCCCGCACGAAGGGCAGGTTCGACTGCTGCAGCCGCGACTGGATCGCCGCGGAGCGCGCCTGCAGTTCGCCGGGCACGCTGGCACCGACGTCGCGCGCCAGACGCAAGGCCAGCCACTGCGCCACATCGCGCGCCAGCGCGGAATCCGGTCCCGCCAACAGCAGGCTGCTTTGCGGGTCGCTCCAGTCGTCTTCCATGCTGGCGCTATTGGCGCTGAAGTCGTTGACCGAGCCCAGTTTGCGCGCGGCATTCTTTTGACCGGACGACGCTTCGGTCATCTGTGCCATCACGCCTTCGAGCATCGACTTCACCGGCATCTCCATCGCCTGCGCAAAGTCGAGAATCAGCACGCGCTGCAACAGCGGCAATTGCTCGGCCTGTGTGGCGTAGATATCCAGCACGCGTTGGAAATGATCCGGCGGCAGACTCAGGCCCAAGGCTTTGCTCGCGTGCAGATCGGCGTAATACGCGTAGGCGGTCAGGAAGGCATCGCCTTCGGTATCCCCGCCCCACCAAGCGAAATGCGCTTCCGGCCCGGCCATCTGCACGAGGCGCAGACGCGCGGTTTGCAGGCTGAGGCGCAGACGATCATCAATCCGCGCTTCGCCTTCACGCAGCAAGGGATAGGCGATGCTCAGTGGTAGCAGACGGCTGGCGGTCTGTTCGACACAACCCCATGGATAGTCGAGAAGATCATCCAATGCGCCACCGAATAGCGCTTCACCACCGGTCGCCAGTTGCAACTGGATAGCGTGAGCATCGGCAGGCAGGTCAAGCGGGGTGGAGGCTGCTGTTGGACGCAGTTCGCGACTCGACAACGCCTGCCACGCGAGTGGATCGGTACGCAGCGTCACTTCCAGCGCATCGACGGTCTTGCCCGCGCGTTGCAGACGTGCCTTCAGCACGCCATCGGTCACCGCTAGGCGCGGCAGCGGCAACCAGCTTGCACTCCGCGTCAGGTTCACGTTCTGGCTTTGCGTCTGACCATTCCATTCGGTGATCAGTTCGGCGTCGACGGCTTGCTCTGAGTCGTCATTCTGGAAGGCCAGCAAGCCAAGCGTCGGCTCGTCGCCCGCACGAAACAGGGTCGGCCCAGTCCATTTGAGATAGAGCGACTTGTCGCTGCGTACGAAGGCACGACGCTGACCGACCAGTCCATCGGCAGCGACCGCCCGCGCGCTAATGCGCCAGCGGGTCAGTGAATCGGGCATACGAAAGCGCAACTGCGCCTTGCCTTGTGCATCGGTGACCAGATCGGCCTCCCAAGCGGCCGTATCAACCTCCTCGCGACGCGGACGCTCCAGCACCTTGACGCCACGCTCACTGCGATTGCTGGCACTCGGCGGTGCGGGTGTGCCTGGCATCGCCATGTCATACGCGATGAAGGCGAGACTGGCACTGGTACGGACGTTGTTACGGCGTGGGTGATAGAAAAACTCGCCGATACTCGGCGCAATCTCCGGTTGCAAGGCATAGATCATTTCATCGACCACGGAAACTGTGAGGCGAGTCGGCACGCCACGCTCCAGCACGCGCGTCTGGAGGTCCACGGTCACCATATCGCCGGGTGCATAGACCTCGCGCTCGCTGGAAATTGCCACATCGACACTCGGCATCGCGACCTGAATACCGGCATTCTGGAAGCTGTATTCGCCGCCTTTGGTATAGAGCACGGAAAAGGTCAGATTGGGGGCAAACGCGTCGACGACAGCGATGCGCGCTTCCACTTGGGTATCGTTGAGGCGCTTGAGTTGCAGCCAGTCGGCGGACTGACTCAGCAAAGCAGTCGCTTCAACTTGATCACGCTCCAGGGTAAGCAGCGCATCGCCGACAGGCTCGGGGAAAGTGATCAGAGCCTGCGCGGTATCACCGGCCTGATACTGCAGCTTGTCGAACACGATCTCGATGCTGCCTGGCGTGCTCTTGATGCCCTCACCGCTCACTGCGTGACCGGTACCGCCGAGGATCATGCCATCGGCATCCAGCAGGCTCAGGTTGTAGGTACCAGGTTTGTCGAAGGCCAAACCGAAGGTCTGCCCTTCTGCAGCAAGGCTATCGCCGCCTCGGCTTTGATCTTCCAGTCGCACCCATTCGTAGCGCACGGGCTTCTGCTGTCCGAGCCCTTCCAATGCATAGCTGAACTTGACCGACTCGCCTGCCGCACTGAAGCGTTTGTCGGCGACCACGCGATACTGCGCCGCGCCACGCTCGATCAGGATTTCCTTGCTGGTCTTGACCCGATACGCCGCGCCATCACTGGCAAATACGGTCAACAGATAGCGACTGGGCTTGTCGGCCGCAGGCAGTTCCAGTCGTGCCTTGCCTTCCGCATCGGTCTTGAGTTCCGCGCTGCTCAATTCGATGGGAAATTGACCGAGGTACTGCAATTCGTTGTCGACCATCGACAACTGTTGGGCGCGCAGGCTGAGCTGCACATTGGCACCCGCTACCGGTTTGCCATCCGGATACACCAGACTCAGCTCACCCAGCACCGCTTCGTTGGTATGCAGCTCGTCCTTGTCCAGATCAAGCACGATTTCGAAATGCGGCTTGATGTATTCGGCGACCCGGAAGGCGCTGCTGTAGAGCTGGCCACGATAGGCAAAACGCAGTTCGTAACCGCCTGCCGTGGCATTGTCGGGCAACTGGAAGCGCGTATCGACACCACGCTCGCCAGTAAAGTCGAGGCGAAGCTGCTGCAGCACCGTGCCGTTGGCATCCAGCACCTGCAGGTCGATGGGCGCGTCCTGCGCCCGTGCCGACTCGCGCGCACTCTTGAACTCGCGTCCGAGAATCTTCACCGCCACCCAGTCACCGGGCCGATACAGCGGGCGGTCGGTGAAACCATAGAGTTTGGTGTCGTATATCTCGCTGTCGTAATAGAAATTCTCCGACACGAACACGCCGCCTTCGTTGTCCTGACCCAGCACATACGAGCGCTCGGGGCTGGCATGGCTCAGTCGCAGCAGACCCTGCGCATCGGTCTTGCCGCGCGTCAGCACGCCCACACCATCGCTCCACAACACCTCTGCCTGAGCGACCGCCGTGCCTTCCTGCTTGCGCGCGGTCCAGACCAGCAATTCGTCACCGGCAATCTTGGTGATCGCCACCGTGTTGGACACGAACACCACCGTCGTGGCGCGGTATTTGCCGATGATGGCCTCGACCAGATACAGGCCCGGCGCACGCTTGCCGAGCGGGATATAGACATTGCCCGGCTTGGGCTCGATGAACTCGCTGGAGGAACCGGCCAGGTTGACGTCGGCCGGTGGCGCGATGGGCTGCGCCTCCCATAGCGGATAGCGGAAGCGATCCACCAGCGGCAGTCCCGCAATCGGCTCGAACTGGGTTTCGTGACTGAAACGGGTCGGCGCGACCATCGCCTCGCCCATCTTCAACTCGGGCATCTGCTCGGTGACGTTGCGCCGGGTCTGCGCGTTGAACACGCGCTGCATGGCACGCCGCGATTGCCGATACCAGTGATCCCACAGATAGCCGAGCGCGTTCGCCACGCCCTCACCGCGATAATTGCCCTCGATCTTGATGCGATGCAGGTTCTTCTGCCGCTGCAGAAACGCCAACGGCTCGTCGATGCGATACAGGCGCACATCGGCACCGCCATAGGCTTCCATGCTGTAGCGCCGGTAATCGCGTCCGGGCGCTTCCAGCCGCACCAATGCCTGCTCGTTGGCGGCGTAACTGCTGTCGGCCAGCAGGAAGAACTGCTCGCCTTCGAGGGGACGGTAGTCGCTGCTCGGCACCTGTTCGTTCTGTTCCGCCTGGACGACGGCGGCGCAGCTCAGCCCGATGGCCAACAACAGTGCGGACAAGCGGGTGACAGTGAGGGCGGTGGTGTTGGTGGTCATCATGGTGCGAGAAACCCCAGGCGATAGACGCCAATGAAATTGGGATTGCGGGCGTCGGGAACCCAACGCGTGTCTTTCCAGTGCATCAATTGCGATAGCGAGACCTGGCGCATGCCGTTGTCGCCGGGCCGCGCGCTGCCCGTGTGATAGACGATGTCGCGGCCCGTCCAGATCATCAGATGCTGCGCATCGCCCTGATCGAAGAACAGCAGATCGCCGACTTCCGCCTGCTGCAGGTCGCGGCTGACCAGCACGCTGTTGTGCTGGACCAGCTTGATCGCATCGACATACGGGCCGCGCTCACCACCACCCTGCTGCCAGCTTTGCGCCAAGTGGCGTTGCGCAGGTGTGTAAGCGACTTCTGGTGGCAGCCAAGCATTCGACATTCCCATGCTGCGCAACCAGCGCGCATCGTGCGACTTCAGCGACTCGTTGGCTGCAAAACGAACCAACCCTGCACAGTCCTGCTGATACCAGCGCGGACTGGGGCCTTGCCGAAGCTGCTCCTGCACGATGCGCACGAACCAAGCGCGAAACGCTCGGGTCTGCTGCGCATCCAGCCGCACCGGCGCAGTCGCCGAGTCGGCGGTCGCACTGGTCGCCACTAGTCCCAGCCCAAGCAAGACCGCGTGCATACAATGGCGACGCGCCAGATTCACCACTGCGACCATGTCACCGGCACCCACTGCGCATCCGTGTCTTTGGCGACGTCAGCAGGCAAGCGCATCGCGATGTTCGGATGCGTCCCCATAGCACGCAGTTTCGGCAACAGATGCGCTTCGGCAGCGTTGCGGAAAATTGTCTCGACATCCCCCGGCAAGCTGTTCAGCACTTCAGCCTCGATCAAGGTTGCCAGACGTTGCGGTGCAATAAGCGCGGGAACGACAGCTTCCGGCAAACTATCCGCCAGTGGCGGGTAACGGCGGTCCAGGGTTGCGATGGCGTTAGTCACCAACCGATCGTCCAGCGAAAACAGCAAGATCTCGCCGTGGCGTGCCAATCCCACGTCGAAAAAGCGCCGCCCCTCGAGGTTGTCCGCATTGTCGGCTTCCTCGGCCGCATGCACACCCCACAGCGACGTCACTCGACGCGACCAATGGGTGTGCCCGTCCCGCTGCACGTGCTCGACCGCGAAGGGCTGATCGCCATAACTCGGTTCGGGTGTGCCAATCATCTGTGCGAACGCCTCACCCAGCGCAGCGTCATCGGCCTTGGCATCGCCACGCAGACGCGTCACCAACAGCGGCGTGTGCAAGCGCGAGTCGGCATACCAGCACAGCGCCGCCGGGCCACCGAACTGCTCCGCCACGGCGGGTGGAAACGACTGCGCAGCACGGAGTTTGCCAAGTACGGCGGTCAGAGCGTCTTGCGATACCGGCACAGCCACGCAGGCCGCTGGCGCATTGGGCATCGCTTGCCAGAGTGGCGCGAAGTCCACCGCCGGCACATCGAGGTTTTGCACGGCCATGAAGGCCGACCACTGACTGCCATCGAAGTCCACGCGCACTGCACCCCATTGCGGCAACAGTCGCCCGTAGCCCATCGCCAGATAGTCGGTGGACACGCTGACCCGATGCTCGTCGTCCAACTTGCTCAGCGCAAAGCGCGGCGCGAATACCGGCTTGCCACGCAGCAGCTCGTCCAGTTGCTCAACCTGGGCTTGACCGAGTTTGCCAGCGGCCTCGCCGTCCGCTTCCAGCAAACCCGGCGAGGTGAACACCAGCAATTGATCGTCCACACTGGCAAACAACAAGGCGCGCTCCCAGCCATAGCGCAATCGATAGACCGCCACCGCCTCGCCCGCGCCACGAATCACAGCAACTTGTTGCAGTTGGGTGTCTTTCGCGGCGACTTCAGCCAATGACTTGCCCATCTGCGCCATCACGCCCATGCGCAGACGGATCAGCGCGTGCGCGAGCTTGCCGTCGCTGCCACGCCATAGCGCGATCTGCGCAGGTTCGTCGAGCAGTTCCGCGACCAACTCATCGCGCCATTCCAATTGGTGCTCATAGGCGATGCGCCGCAACGTGCCGACCACCCCAAGGCGATCTGCATTGTTTTCGTAATAGAAGACGAAGTCCTCGCTCAGCAAATCGCGTAGTACCGGCACCTTCAACAGATCGCGCGGCAAACGCGCAAGGTGCTGGCTTTCGATCAACGCGTCAGGCTTGTGCAAATCCAGACGCAACGCACTGTGCTCTGCGAAGTCGCTACTGACTTGCAGCGTCTTGGGCCAAAACCACCAGACCACGGCGGCCGCAATTAACATCAGCAACACCACGCCGCCGCGGGCGCCTGGTTTGGGTGCCGGGGTTGATTCAGTGGGCGTGGCGGTGACGGAAGAGGAATCGGTTGCGCTCATGGGCGGCCTATCAGATGAAGCAGTGAAGTGGGTGGCGAACTGCGCGATGGGAGGCACGTGTCCATCGGACTGCGCCACCACGGGAACCGCTCAGTACCGGAAGGATTTGATCAGTTGCAGGTCACCAATGCCACGCAAAGGCACCACAAAGGTTTCGCGGCGTTCGTTGATCGTGTTTTCGTTGAAGACCAGGCTGACCCGCGTGGTGATCATTTCCTGCTCGTTGCTGTCTTCATCAAAGTTGTAACCGCCTGCGCCGTAGTTGCCCCAGTAGTTGACGTAGACCGAATACAAGCCACGCAGCGGCGCGGTCATTGTGAACATTTCCGGCCCGGGCCCATCGACACTGTCGACATCCAAGCCGCCGCCATTGCTCATCACCGGGTCAGCCCAGTAGGCATGCTGTCCGTCCGGCGTGAGGATATGAAGATCGAGTTCGGCACCGGGATCATCCCAAGCCAGCACCACCCGGATACGCGCGGGCGTTCGCAAGGCATTGGCCTCGTAGAACTGCACCTGCTTGAGGGTTTCGCCCTCGTCATTGACCACCGCCACACTGTTGGAACCCGCACCAAAGGCATAGGGCCGTGCAAAGCGACCTTCGGCATCGGTCAGCAGCGGCATGGGATTGCCATTCACCGCCAGCGTGTGACGCGGGCGACGTTCACCCTGCGCGGCCAGTCGGCCCTCGATCAAGGTTCGACCACGCTGCGCACCGCGATCAATCGGCGGCGTCGGATACGCCACCCGCGCCTCCTCAGCCCACGTACCAAAGCCGTGATAGCGCCAGCCCGCCGTGGGGCCCTGCCATTCCTGCAGCGCCTCGTCGGATTCCGCCTGCGCTGGCGACCCCATGCCCAACATCACGCCAAACGCGACCGTCCACGGCAAGAACCAACCACGCCTTCCTTCCAAACATGCAGACATCCGTGCCTCCCGTGGCAACCATGGACTGCGGCAAACAGACTGTACTGCAGACAGATGGCAAATCGCAGGCAGATTCTGTTCAAGCGCGGAGGACGAATACGCAGTCCAGCGCGGAAATCCGCCAAACCGGCGGCCGCACACAGGCCGTGATCATCAACTCGCATCGTTGCTGCAGCGTGGCACGGCTTACACAGCCTGCCGTAGCGGGTCAGCTTGAGCGAGGGGTTAGCGCAACCCGCGCTCCCCTGCTTCAACTGATTCGTCGCTGATTTGCGCCAAGGGCGCCGCCAGTCATCGATCCCTTGCGCTACTGACTGCGGGCCAATCTGCTCGATGCTTGCCCCCCCCCCTGCACAGCCTGTTTTTCAGCAAGCGCTTAGAAGATGATGTACAGAAACATGTCAACGAACATGCCATCGCGAAAAATGGCATACCCGACCCCGGCGTTGTTCCAAACCGGCCTGAGCTCGCCACCCAACTGCAGCTTAGCTGTAAACGAGCGCCACTCTTGACCGTCACTGGTGGACCTGTCTTCCGCCTTGATTCCATGCGCTCTTGCCGCCTCGGAAGCCGAGACAGGGGCCGAAATCTCCCATCCTTGGCGTTCCAATTCCTCCAGAGAGTGGCCGGACGCAGTCAGGTCTGCAGGTTCGTCGAACGTTTGCCTCGGCGAGGAGACCGTTCCGGTCGCGCAGCCAACAATGAGCGCGCACAGCGCCGCTAGAAACGCTGACCTCATCCAACGTCTGGTCACCCGACGAATTCGTTCAGTCAATCGGCCCAGAAATTTCGAGCGCTCGGCGTCACGCACTCTTCTGTGGCACCAGCTTGACCTGAAGATCGCAGCCCACAGCGGCCGCGTACTTTTTCAGCGTTGCGAGCGAGGGAGTGTGACGCCCGGCGGCCTCTAGCCTTGAGATCGCGCTCTTGGTCGTACCCATGCGCTCTGCCACTGCATCCTGGGTAAGGCCGGCCTTTGCGCGCGCCTTGAGCATTTGCCCAGCCAGGGCGTACTCGAGTTCGAGAGAGTCGTACGCCTCGGCAAAGCCCGGTCGTTGCTTGGCCTTAGCCAGGAACTCGGCGTGATTGTGACCAACGGGCGTGTACTTCAGGTCAGCCATGTTGAACCTCCTTTAGGCGCTTACGCGCACGTTTCAATTCACTGTCAGGCGTCTGCTGGGATTTCTTGATGAAGGCGTGCAGGACAACGATGCGCTTGCCGACAAGAAAACAGTAGAAGGCGCGGCCGATTCCCGACCGCCCACGAGGGCGCAGCTCAAAAAGGCCATCGCCAAAGGCCCGAGAGTAGGGCAGACGAAGGCTAGGACCATGCACCGCTAGGAGCTCGACCAATCGAGCGTAGTCAGCAAGAACATCAACCGGCCATGACTGGATCTCGGAAAGAACGCATTCATGGAAGTAGGTGATTTCAAACGCCATGCCTAACGTTAGCAAATACGCTAACCATCCCACAACCAACCTCTCGTGACGCCGACATCGCCCGTGCGGATGTAGCACAACAAGACTTGGCCTCGAACTGGTCTCGCGGCGTTCAGCCATCTGCCGCCGTGTTTGATCGGCTTGGTGACCTGCCCAGGTGCTCAGCACCGGGCTCGTCATGCCACCGCCTGGACCTGCGCGGGCAGTGACCGGTTAATTCAATGGGAACAGCGATTCCCGACGAACGAATGGGTCGCCCGCGCGCGTCTTTCATCAGGGTCCGTCGTTTCACACGACCACATGACCGTTTGTCGTCTCGCCAGTCCTTCCCTCTGGCTGAAGTCGACGCGAAATATCAAAGCAAAGTGTGAAGCGCCGTCCGATAAGACAACCGCAGACTCAAGCTGCGGACGGCAACGCTTTGCTTGGCTGTGGGGAAGGTCTTTGTGGTTTGAGCTCAGGCCGCGGCCCGTCAGGGCCGTCGCGCCTGCAGAGAATGGTTGGCGGGCAACACGCGTTACTCGTAACGTGTCCAGAGACGAAGCACTTTCACGACGTGATCCGCCTCGATCACCTGATAAACAAGCCGGTGTTGAATGTTGATACGGCGCGAATATGCGCCCGCGAGATCACCAACCAATTTTTCGTAAGCGGGCGGATTCTGGCAGGGATTGCTTTCGACGATCTTGAGCAATTCCTTCGCCTTTTCCTTAAGGCCGGATGATGCGAGCTTCTGAGCGTCTTTCTGGGCCTGCTTGGTATAGATGAGCTGCCAGCTCACCAATCCAACTCCTTCGAGCAGGAATCAAGGGGCTCTTCCATGCCGGCCTTGATGGACTCCCGCATGCCCGGAATGGAAAGCAGGAACAGCGTTTCCTGAATGGCCTCCCAGTCTTCGGCGGAAAGCAGAACCGCATTGGTTCTTTTCCCTGCAATAACAATGGGTTGGTGGGACTCCGCGGCCTGATCCATGAGTCTGTAAAGGTTGGCCCGGGCTTCGCTGGCGGTAAGGGTCTGCATAGCGGGTCCGGTTGAGCGAGGGGTTAGGCATCAGCGCGCGACTCTATGCGTTGGCCGTCCAAGGGTTGATGGCCTCTAAACCGCAAGCCTCGAAGGCCGATGCATCACGAGAGGCCACGATGAAACTTCGGGAGGCCGCGGTTGCGGCAATATAGCCGTCCGGTACCGGAAAGCCGCGTGCCCTAGCACGCGCCGTTACCGCCAGTGCTGCGTAGGCCCGAGCCGCCTCTTCATCAAACGGAAGTATTCGACCTTGGTACAAGCCAATCAGTCCATCCACTGCGGTAGTAAGCCGGTCCCGACGTTTCCCAGTGGGCAGTACCGCAACGCCAAACAGCAGTTCAGCCACTGTCACACTTGAAAGGTGCAGCGTCTCAGCAAGTTGTGAATCCAGCCAAGCAAGAACAGAAGGGTCTGGCTGCGGCTTCAACGTTTCCGACACAACATTGGTGTCTAGGACGATCATTTGAGGCTCATGGGTTCGGCGGGTTTTCTGCGGGCTGCGTCGTCTAGCACGGCACGCAACGCGGACACGTCCGACTCGGTCACGCCCGCATCGCGAGCGATTGCGACCATCGCCCCTCCCATGCGCACTCGTTGGGCTGGCTTCACGGCCAGTGCGAGGATCTCACGCACCTCCGCTTCGGTGCTGCGGCCATGCTCAGCAGCGCGCAAGCGCAGCGCGCGGTGCACCTCGTCAGGCACATTCCGAACCGTCAAGATCGCCATCGTCACACACTCCGAACTGAAGTCGATGACAGCAACTATAGCAAAGTGCAGTCAAACCCGCAGGGCGGGAGCACGATACAGTGGGTCTCTGATGCCTAACGAATGAAAGAACCTTCCCCACCGCGCACCCGATGCGGCGCTCGGTAGTTCGGCCTGGTGGTCGTGCGTGACGATGGGAGGGGTGTCTTCATCCCTCGTTCCGGAGGTGGTCATGGCGATTGTGTGCGTTGGGGTGGATCTTGCTAAGAATGCGTTTGCGATTCATGGCGTCGATGACGATAGCAAAGCAGTTTCGGTGCAAGCTCGGGTGGCACGCGCACAGGTACTCGCGGCGCTCGGCCATCTGCCGTCGTGATTGATCGGTTTGGACGCCCGCCCGGCTGCCGATCTGAGCCGGTCACTCCACAGCCTCGATCTGCGCGGGCAGTGACCGATTAATTCAATGGGAACCGCGATTGCCGACTAACGAATGGGTCGCCCGCGCGTCTTTCATCAGGGTCCGTCGTTTCACACGACCACATGACCGTTTGTGGTCTCGCCAGTCCCTCCCTCTGGCTGAAGTCGACGCGAAGTATCAAAACAAAGCGTGAAGCGCGATCAGATAAGACAACCGCAGAATCAAGCTGCGGACGGCAACGCTTTGCTTGACTGTGGGAAGGTTCTTGTAGTTAGAGCTAACCGGCAGGCAAAAGCAGTGCGAAGCACTGCTTTTGCCTGCCGGTGTTGAGCGATTTGTTATACGCATTCTTTTTGTGACTCATCGTCTATAGACCAATAAGTAACACAAGGCCATTATGCACACATATGAGCATACAACTTCTTTTTGGCCAAAATGTACGACTAGTCCGTGAAAAAAAGGGCTGGTCACAAGACCGGCTGTCTGAAGAGTCGGGACTTCATCGCACTTACATAAGCGGAATCGAGCGCGGAGTTAGAAATCCTACGATTGAAATCGTACAGAAAATTGCCGTGGCTTTGGATGTTGATATTCAAGAATTATTTGCGGATCCCCAAGTGAGAGGCTAGTTACTGTGATTGATGTTCATCGACTAAATCAATTCAATATCTATAATTCAGCGAGAAATCACTTCATAGCCAACCCGATTCTTTTGATTGAGCTTGAGAAGTTTCTGACAAACCATCTCGTTTCGATAATTACCGCAAATATTGTTGAAATCAAACAAGATTACAATGAAGCATCTTATCTCTATCCTTTTTGGGAGAACTATCCTCCTGAAGATAGAGGGCGTCAGCCAATTAAAGACCAATACCCTTGGATTGAAGTTGGTGAGCACGCGATTGGTTCAAAACTGCCAAGATTATTAGATTCGTCATTCCGAGTTAGAGACACTGGATTGCCAACGGGTTCAGATCAGCGATTTGTACTTACTGATGATGCGATTTCCACTGCAACAGGTGGATTTACGAATTCAGTATGGTTCTTTGTGGATATTAAAAGTGTAGGCCCAAGAGATGATCAACATCACACAGTTATGAGTCACAACCAAGTTTCGGGCGATGGGATTTGGACAAATCCCGCAGATGGGGTTAAAAATACCATATTACAAGCAACTGGAGCGCGGACATCGCATGATTTTCATGCAAGCCTTCCTCCGGTTTTTGTTCTTTCGGACGGTACTGTTGCCCCGCTTGTAATGATTGCCTTGAAACCCGTATATCGAATGTTGCAAACAAATGTTGTAGGCGCTAGAAATGATGGGCAACCATTGGAAAGAATTGATATTGCCTGCATTCCGAATGGGCTTTTGTTAACACAGCAGCCGAATTATCTTGGCGCGTATAATGGTTTATTGTTTCCCGGAAAAGATGATAAATCCAAAGACCCAAGAAAGTTACGAGCTCGCGTCAGTTTTGAGATCTTAAAAAAAATTGCTTCATGGAGAGTGCAGACCATTAAAGCCCCGTTTCCTTAAATATCTAGTTTTAGCTGGTTCATTTCTTTTTTTATATTTTCCTGTGCCAGCGCTACATATTCAGCCTCTTTTTCAATGCCAATAAATCTCCTGCCGTGACGAATACAAGCTATACCTGTTGTGCCAGATCCCATAAAAGGATCTAGCACAACATCGTCTTTATCTGTGTACAACCTTACAACTCTTGACGCAAGTTCCAGTGGAAATTTAGCTTCATGGTCATCGTTTGCACGCACACTTTTTACAAACCATATAGCTCTTGACCCCCAATCCTTCCACTCTTGAGGTTCTAATTTCTGTCTATCTATGATTTGCTGACCCGGTTTCCAAAAAACGTAAAGGTCTTCATATTCATCAACTGACTTAAGCGAGTTTGAAGTCCACTTGCAATTTGCCCATGCTGGGTCTTTAGCCCAAATTCTGTGGTCATACAAATAAAGGCCACATTCCTGCCCGTATGCTTGAAGCCGCCCACCCACAAGATTTACTCTCGTCTGTATTTCATATTTTCCACCTCGAATATTATTTCCGTTTAGCCTTCTGTCAATTGTTTGCTCGCTACAACCAAGATGTTCCGCTAGTTGATACCGGCTAAATTCAGGAAATTGTGCTTTTGCTTTAAGCACCATTTCTCTAGTAATTTTTGATTTTTGCATAGAGATGTTCATTGCTTGGAAGCGTGGAATTCTCTGGTCTTTGAAGCAGCGAATGTCAGCAATATTTATTACTAGAAAGCCGCCTGGCTTGAGTGCTTTTGAATGACAATGAATAACTTGGCGAAGCATGGCCTGCCAAGAATCAAAGGTTTCATTCTTCTCGTATTCCTTGCCGACAAAGTAAGGCGGAGACCAAAAGCTAAGAGCGACAGATTCTGGTTCAATCTGGTTCATTAGTATTTCTGATCGGCCCTGATGGATTTTATTAACTTCAAGAAACTTCATTTTACTTCCAGTGCAGTCTTGCATGTGACTCATAGTATACAAAACACTTTCGTTTGGCAACCGCTATGAAGGGGCGAGCTTGTGCGTATAAGGCAAATTCGACTGCACCGTTGGTGCAGCGTAACAGCCGATCTTGCCATGTAACATGACGTCTGCTTTCACCATGAATACATCCTTAGCGCAATGCCTGAAACGCTGCGGATTAGGCACTACAGCCTGCGCACCAAGCAAGGTCCTGATTAGCGCGATCCGTCAGCCAGACAGGAAGGAATGGCGCGGAGCGCCTTTTCTGACCAGTGTTTGGCGTGGATGAGCGTGTGAACGGCGTGTCGCAGGATGGCTGCCAGGTTGAATTGGTGGTTTAAGCGCCACGCCGCTTCGGCGAGGTAGCGGTGGGCGTACTTGGTAAAGCGAATGGCGTGGTAGGTGCCATCGAGCGAGCGCTTGACGTTGCCGAGTACCGTGTTCACCCAGCGGCTGCGTGCTTGATTGCAGGCACCGCGACGGCTGTCAGCGACCAGCACGGTGTGCGGATGTCCGGCATCGCGCAACGCATTGAATGCCGCAAGCCCGTCGGTAAACACCTCGGCATCCGGGACCAGATGACGCTCGCCCCACGCCGCCAAGGCGGTCTTGCTGAAACCGGCGAGCGGGGTCAGTACGGCATGGATGGGCCGATTGTCCTCGGTGGTTTCCAAGGCAATCAGGAAGGCTTGTTTGTTCTCCGAACCGCGCCCGACCTTGCCACCGTTGCGCTCACCGCCGAGATACGCGTCGTCGATCTGCACCAGACCGCCCAGTTGCCGCGTGCTTTCAGACGACTGCATGGCCTGCATCAGCTTGTGCTTGAGCCGCCACGCGCTGGCATAGCAGACGCCCAGCAAACGACTCAGTTCCAGCGCCGCCACGTTGTTCTTGCTCTGCGTCAGCAGCCAGATCGCTTGAAACCACACGATCAACGGCAGTCGACTGTGGGCGAACATCGTCCCGGCCACCAGACTGGTCTGCAGGCGGCACGCACTGCACTGCCACAGCGGCTTGCCGCGATGGCGAAACGTGCTCGCCGCCCCTTCACCACAGCGCGGACAGACAAATCCCTCCGGCCAGCGCATCTGGGTCAGCTCGGCTTCGCAGGCCGCCTCGTTGCCGTAGCGCGACTGCACGTCGCGCCAAGACAGCCCCCGCTGAAACTGCACCCGATTCATCGCCATCGCCGCATCCTCCACTTGCTGGAGGACCAAGCATCCGACGCGCTCGTCTCAGCAGCAGAGACTTGGCTGACGGATCGCGCTAATCAGGAAACGTTTCATCTACTTTCACGGCAAACGGCACCCGTGGAACTTGGGGCAAGTGAGATAAAGGCATTCTTGACCTCGCTGGCGGTTGAGGGCGGTGTTTCCGCATCTACCCAGGGTCAGGCCGCTGGCAGTGAATGCTGTTGCCTCTGTGTCGCCAAGCAGGGAGCCATGCGGCACATCAAAATGGCCCTGATGCGTCGCTCCCGCGAAGGCGGGAGCCCAACAAAACCAAGAAGCTGGATTGCCGCCTTCGCGGCAATGACGGCGTTTGACATTCCCAAAGGCAAGACGCTGGGTTGCCGCCTTCGCAGCAATGACGGGGTTTGACATTCTCAAAGGCGAGAAGCTGGATTGCCGCCTTCGTGGCGATGACGGCGTTTGACATTCTCAAAGGCGAGAAGCTGGATTGCCGCCTTCGTGGCAATGACGGGGTTTGACATTCCCAAATCCAAGAAGCTGGATTGCCGCCTTCGTGGCAATGATGGGGTTTGAGATTTCCGTTGATTGGGAAGCGGACTGCGCCGAGGATTGCGCATGGGTTGGCGTGGTGGTGGTGGGTTTGTCGGGGAGCGACGGATCGCGCGCTGGCCGACGTTGGGTGTCTGCACGTCTTTCTGCTTCCTTTTCTTTTGTTTGCCGGGTCCGATCGCATGAATGTTTCGAAGTCCAAGCCTCGTTTACCGCGTGTCCTGCTCGTGCTGGCGGCTGTTGCCGTCGCGGCCTCGGCTTGGTGGCTGTGGCCTAGCCCGAATAGCGAGGTGCGCTTCCGCAGCGCCAAGCTGGAGGTTGGCGATGTCAGCGTCACCATATCGGCCACCGGCACCCTGAAGGCACTGTCCACAGTGGATATCGGCTCGCAGATCTCCGGCCAGATTGCCGCGGTGAATGTCGATTTCAACGAACAGGTCAGCAAGGGACAGGTGCTGGCGCGCATTGACCCTGCGAATTTTGCGGCGCGTCTGACGCAGGCCAAGGCGGACCTCTCCAGTGCGCGTGCAGGACTACAAGAGGCGCAGGCCAATCTGAAGAATGCCGAAGCCGACTTCGCTCGCAAGACCGAGCTGTCGGCGCGGCAACTGGTGTCGCGCAGCGAGTTGGATCTGGCCCTGGCGGCACGCGATCAGGCGCGCGCCCGCGTCACGTCGGCGCGGGCGTCCATCGAACAGCGCGACGCGGCGGTGGCCGATGCGGCACTCGATCTGACCTATGCCGAGATTCGCTCACCCGTCGACGGCGTAGTCCTGCTGCGCGCTGCCGAGCCCGGCCAGACGGTGGCGGCCAGTTTCCAGACGCCGGTGTTGTTCCAGATCGCCGAAGACCTGCGGCAGATGCAGATCGAGCTGGCCGTGGATGAAAGCGATGTCGGCCAGATTCGCACCGGGCAACCGGCACGTTTCACTGTCGATGCCTTCCCCGGACGGCAGTTCCGCGGGGCCGTCAGACAGGTGCGCATGGCCGCCACCAATACCCAGAACGTGATCACCTATCCCGTGGTGATCGAGGTCGACAATGCCGACCTCAGCCTGCTGCCGGGCATGACCGCCAATGCCACCATCGAGGTTGAACAACGCCGTGGTGTGTTGCGCGTGCCGAATGCGGCCCTGCGCTTCAAGCCGCCCGGCACCGAGACCGACAGCGCCACGCCCGCCACGGGCATGGCGCGTGCCAATCTGGATCTGGGTGATGTGGTCGCCAGCCTCGGTCTGAACGCCGAGCAGCAAACCGCCTACGACAAGGCGGCCGCTGCGGCCCGCGAACGCGCAGCGCAGCGCGCGGCCAATGCCGCACAGCGCGGTCCCGGTGGCCCGCCCATGATGTCGATGGGTGGCGGAGAAGCACCCTCGCCCGAAGCCATCGCGCAGATGATCGCCAAGCGCGTGCTGGAAAACTATGCCGAGTTCACCGCCTTGCTGAGCGGCGAACAGAAAGCCGCCTTCGAAGCCGGGGTGCTGGAGCAACTCAACGCGCGGCAAGTCACGCTGTGGACGCTGGAGGGCAAGACACCGACGCCGATCAAGGTGATGAGCGGCATCGCCGACGCCACGCATACCGAAGTGCGCAGCCCGGCGCTGAAGGAAGGCATGAGCATTCTCATCGGCACGGAATCCGCCACGCCATGAATGTCGCGCCGGTGATCCATTTGCAGGCGCTGTCGAAAATCTACGGCGAAGGCAGCGCGGCGGAGGTACAAGCATTGCGCGAGGTCAATCTCGACATTGCGCGCGGTGAGTTCGTGGCGATTGTCGGCCCTTCGGGCTCTGGCAAGTCGACGCTGATGAATGTGATCGGCTGTCTGGATGCACCCAGTCGCGGCAGCTATGTGTGCGATGGCGTGGATATCGCCACCTTGGATGCCGCCGAACGTGCCGAATTGCGCCGCGCCAAGATCGGTTTCGTGTTCCAGAGTTTTCACCTGCTGCCACGCATGAGTGCACTGGATAATGTAATCCTGCCATTGATATACGCGGGTGTCCCCAGTGAACAACGTCGCAACCTGGGTCTGGCTGCACTGACCTCGGTTGGCCTTGCCGAGCGTGCCCACCACCGTCCCAGCGAATTGTCGGGTGGACAGCAACAGCGCGTGGCAATTGCCCGCGCCTTGATCAATGATCCGCCGATCCTGCTGGCCGACGAACCAACCGGCGCGCTGGATTCACGCACCGGCGCAGAGATTCTCACCCTGTTCCATCGCCTGCGCGATGACGGCCATACCGTGGTGCTGATCACGCATGACCCGCAAGTCGCTCAACATGCCGATCGCATGCTGGAAATCCACGACGGCGTACTGAAGGAGACGGCATGAGCACTGCCGCACAAGGCGTTCGCGCCAGCGCAATCGGTCGCGCCAGTTGGTCAGACATCGCCGGCATGGCGCTGTTTGCACTCCGTGGCAACTGGATGCGCAGCATCCTGACGGCGCTGGGAGTGATTATCGGCATTGCTGCCGTCATCGTGATGGTGTCGGTCGGTCAGGGCACGCAGGCGCAACTCGATGCGACGATTGCCAAACTTGGCAGCAATCGTGTCGACGTGATGCCGAACTTCGGGCGGCAAGGCGGCGTGCGCATGGGCGCCGGCAGCATCTTCTCGC
Organism: Lysobacterales bacterium; assembly: GCA_016718605.1. Taxonomy (GTDB): domain Bacteria; phylum Pseudomonadota; class Gammaproteobacteria; order Xanthomonadales; family Xanthomonadaceae; genus Aquimonas. The sequence continues at coordinate 915,010 of JADKCY010000003.1, forward strand.
TGACCGTGAAAGACGCCGCTGCAATCCGCGAGCGGATTCCCGAGGCGACCTATGTCAGCGGCATCGTGCGTGGCAGCACGCAGGTGATCCAGGCCGAGCAGAACTGGTCGACCAATTGGCAGGGCGTGGAAGCGGATTTTTTCACCATCAACGATTGGCCGTTAGCGCTCGGCGAAGGCTTGAGCGATGCCGACTATCGCGGCGCAGGCACCAGCGTGGTGTTGGGCCAAAGTGTGCGCGACAAGCTGTTCGGTGAGTCCGATCCCATCGGCGCCAGCATCCGCGTGGGCCGCGTGCCCTTCACGGTCGTGGGCGTGCTAACGGCCAAAGGGCAGAGCGGCTGGGGTGGCGATCAGGATGACGTGGTCTTCGTGCCGCTGGAAACGGCGCGTCGGCGCTTGATGGGGCAACTGCAGATGCCACCGGGCACCCTCATGCAGATCACCGTCGGCACCTCGCGGGCCAGCGATCTGCCCATCGTCGAAACCGCACTGAACGAACTGATCCGCGAGCTGCACCGCATCCAACCCGGTGCGGACGACGACTTCATGGTGCGCAATCTCACTCAGATGGTCAGTGCGCGCAACGAAACCACGCGCCTGATGTCACTGCTGCTGGGCGCGGTCGCCAGCATCTCCTTGGTCGTCGGCGGCATCGGCATCATGAACATCATGTTGGTGTCAGTCACCGAGCGCATTCGTGAAATCGGCCTACGCATGGCCGTGGGTGCCACACCGGGCGATATCCAGCGGCAGTTTTTGGCCGAAGCGATGATGATCTCGCTGGGGGGTGGTCTGATCGGCATCGCCTTCGGTGTGGGTGGCGCATTGCTGGCTGAGCGCTTCGGCAGTTTGCCGGTGCAACTCAACGTTGACATCATCCTGCTGGCGACAGGATTTTCTGTCGCCACTGGCCTGTTCTTCGGCTTCTATCCCGCGCGCAAAGCGGCGCAACTGGATCCCATCGAGGCATTGCGGCAATGATCCAATGCCGTCACTGCGCCGTGTTCAACTCAACCTCGGCATACCATCCCTGCCTCTTGATCGTCGTGCCGTAGGGCGCGGATAGCCGTTGCACGGTGGCGAGAATTTCCGCGCCGCGCTGATCACTGGCGAGGCGCGGCGTGCCGTAAAGCGGGCCTTCGTCGTCGATGGTGACCGGGATCAGTTGCAGCCGTTTTAGTTTGCCGTCGTTGTAGGTAAAACGCGCCATCACCGCCTCCATCACCTCCGGCGAATCGCGGCGATCAAACACCGACACATTGGCCGGGCGAGGCATTTCGCGATCTCGCTGATGCAGGATGTCCACCGGGATCAGCTCCGGCCGACGGTATTGGTAAATGAAGTTCGACAAGCTGTAGAGAATCGGCTTGCCTTGGTATATCTCGATACCGCGCAGCACATGCGGTCCGTGCCCCAACACCACGTCCGCGCCGGCATCCGCCGCGCGCCGGAACAGCATCTCTTCGGTTGGCGGCGTCTGGTTCTGGATGCCGTGGATACGCGCGTGACTCACATCGTGCACGTGCAGGGCGACGAACACCTGATCGTTCTTGCGTTGCGCCAGCACGATGTCATCTTCCATCGCCACCACATCATCTTCGAGCAGGCCTTCAACACTTTCGGTTTGACCTTTGCCACGACTGAACACCACTTGCGCGGGATCAATGGTGGCAATCGATGGACCACTGGCGTCCTTACTGCGGAAGCGGTTATGCCAATAGCGCAGATACGACAGCAGGGCAAATGAGGTATGCGCATGCTGGGCCTGCACCACGGCGGGCACATGCGCATCGGCCAGCGTCAGTCCGGCGCCCGCGTAGCTGATGCCGCTGTGATCGAGAATATGCAGATGCTCCGCAAGGCCTTCGGGGCCGAAGTCCAGCGTGTGGTTATTGGCCAGACTGACCAGATTGATGCCGACCCGCGCGACCTCCCAGGCGAAGTCGCGCGGCACGCCGAAGTTGTAGAACGGACGCAGCAGTTCCGGCTTGGAGTTGATCGAAAACTCCATGTTGCCGTAGGCGATATCCGCCTCCTGCATCAATCGGATCAACTGGCGTCGCTCGGGCGCTTCCAACTGGCTGATCGGCTCGTTGAAAATCATGTCGCCGACCGCCGTGATCACCACATCGCCGGGTTGTTCCGTCAGCAGCGCATCGATCCGTGCAGCCCAGTCGACGCTGGGTTCGCGGACTGCCTGGTGTACGAGATGCTGGTAGACCGAGGTGACCTCATTGCGGGCCGAGGGGGGCGTGACAGCATCCGCCGCCGCAACGCGCGCGCAAGCAAACAGCATGATAGTGGCGCCAAACATCACCTTACGCATGCGCAAGCCTCCGGGGTTCTGGACAGGCGCGCAGTATAGGCACTCACCGACGCGTTCAGTTTTTCGCAGCACGCAAATCCACCACGGTCGGCGGCAAACCGACAGCAATCCAGAGTCGACCGATGGCGACTCTGGCATGCTCAATCGGCGTATCGCTGCGCACAATGCGGGCCCGACCGTCGAGTGTGCAGGCGAGACCTCGCGCCAGCAGCACGGCATGCGCCGCCAGCGCCTGCGCGACCTGCGCGCCAGACAACAAACCGGCCTCGCCACAGCGAGCGATCAAATCAGCGGTTTCGCGCGCATCGACCAGTGCCGGAACATGCGCTGCATGCGTCAACACCAGCGCCTGCAGCAGGAACTCCAAATCCACCAGGCCACCCTCGCCTTGTTTCAGATCAAAGCGTTCGTCGCGACTGCGATCATGCGCGACACGCATCCGCATGCGCATCGCGGCCACCTCGCGAAAGACCTCCGATTGCTGCCGCGACTGCTGCAAAACCTCGCGCCGTGCGGCATCGAAGCGCGCCCCCATGTCCGTATCGCCCGCAACAAATCGCGCCCGCACCAAAGCCTGTTGCTCCCATACCCAGGCGCGTTCGCGTTGGTAGTCGAGAAAACTCTGCAACGTCGACACCAGCATGCCTTTGCTGCCATCCGGACGCAGCCGCAGATCGGCTTCGTAAAGGCGGCCTGCTGTGGTCTGCATGCTGAGCAGGCTCAGTACCTTTTGCACGATGCGACTGCAATAGCGTTGCGCGTCGAGCGGACGCGGCCCTTCACTCTCGCCGACCGAACCCGGTCGATAGAGAAACACCAGATCCAGATCGGAATTGAAGCCCAGCTCAGCCGCCCCAAAGCTGCCATAGGCGAGCACCGCCAAGCCACCACCCGGCAGTCTTCCATGTTGAACGGCGACCTCATTGCTGGCAAAAGTCAACAAGCGTCGAACAATGACATTCGCCAGCCAAGCCAGTTGACGCGCGCTTTGCGCGGGTTCCTGCTGCGTAAATAAGGTTGCGCGGGCGATGCGGAATGCCACGCTTTGGCGCAGTTCATTCAGTGCAACCAGCACCGCCTCGGGATCGGTCTCATCAATCGCCTGCAACGCACGCGTGCATTCCGCTTCAATCAGATCCGCACATTCGGGTGCGGTTTGGCTGCGCGTATCCAGCAGGTCATCCAGCAGGAGTGGATGCTGCGCCAAACGCTCGGCCATCCAGGTGCTGGCGCACATGGTGTCGATCAATCGTTGCCGCGCGGCTGGTTGTTCATCCAACAAAGCCAGATAGCTGGATCGCCGCAACACGGCATGCAAGAGTCGTAACACGCGATCCAGCAAGGCCACGCAGTCAGCACGCTGCGCGATGGCATCCAACAAGACCGGCAGCAAGCGATCGAGCCGAGCGCTGCCGCGCGCCGACAACTGTGCGCGTGCGGAGCTGCGGGCAAACTCCTGCAGCCGTGCATGTGCCTGCTCCGCCTGAGGCACACCGGCTTGTGCCAGCATGTCGGCCTGCGCTTCACGATCAATCTGCCGCCAGTAGTCAACCAAGACGGTATGGCGCTCACCACTGGGCGCGACACGACGACCAGACTCGAACACCTGTTCGAATGCAGTCCGGACGAAACCGCGCTGTTGATCCAGCGCCGCCACCAACGCGGTGTCGTTCGCAAACCCAATCCACGCGCCAATCGAAAACGTTCGAAAGCCGCCTCCGGGAGACTGTGAACCTGGGCCTCGCGCTGCATTTGCAGGCGATTCTCGCTGCGCCGCAATTGCAAATAGGCAGCGCGCAAGGTTTCCGCCCGATCGCTGTCGATATGTCCGTGCGCCTGCAAAGCCTGCAGTGCAGACAATAGACCGCGTTGGCGCAACTCAGGCTCGCGTCCACCCCGAATGAGCTGCTGCAACTGCACCATGAACTCGATTTCACGAATGCCGCCTGGTCCGAGTTTCCAGATGGTCGGCCAGCTCGCGACGCTGCACTTCGGCCTCGATCATCGCCTTCATTTCGCGCAGGCCTTCGAACGCGGTGTAGTCGAAATAACGCCGATACACGAAAGGTCGCAGGGTGCCCAGAAAGCGTTCGCCCGCCGCGATGTCGCCCGCGATGGGTCGCGCCTTGATCCAGGCGTAACGCTCCCAGTCGCGCCCCTCACGCTGGAAGTACTGCTCCATGGCATTGAAGGACAAGGCCAGGCGCCCAACCGTCCCGAATGGGCGCAGACGCATGTCGACCCGAAAGCCGAAACCTTCTGCGGTGGTATCACCGAGCAGTTTGATGAACTGCTGACCGAGCCGCACGAAAAAGGTCTCGTTGTCGATTGGCCGTGCGCCATCGGTCTCGCCCTGCGCTGGATACGCAAACACCAGATCGATGTCAGAGCTGAAGTTCAACTCGCCACCACCCAACTGCCCAGCCCGAATACAACCAACTGCTGTGCTTGCCCGCTGGCAGATCGCGGCACACCGTGGCGATCAACCATCCCCTGCATACAGGGCATCCAGAGCCCATTGGCAACACAGTTCGGCCTGCTCGCTGCTGCCACGCAAGGTGTCCTGAACACGGTCGATGCCAGCCACATCACGCAGGATCAAATCGATGCTGCGCTGATGTCGCCAGACCCGAAGCTGGTCCGGCCAGCGCGCCTCCTCGCCAGCGCGCAAATCCGGTGGCGCGGGTGCGTCTCCGAGGGCGACCAGCCAGTCCGGATGGCGTCGCAGTTGCTCGAACGCGTAGTCACTGACGGCCAGCAGCGCCGGCAAATGACACCCAAGGGGATGTGCCATGGCGGCATGAAAGGCAAGGTCATCCAGCTCACCCAAGCTGCGCAAGCGTGAATCGATCAAACCATCCAGCTCGGATTGCCATTGCGTGTCGCTCGTCATGCCCCACTCCGCGGAAGATCGCATGCAGACTGTAGCGAGCATCCACGTCTGACGTCAGCTTTCTCCATTCACGTGCACGTTCGGCACAGTGGCTAGGTCGGCGAGACCAGCAATGCACTCGCCATTCCAGCGCAAACCGATTTTCAACGCTGTGCCAGAATCGGCTCGACACGCGTGATGAAGCACGTGAACAGGCGCGACCGCATCGGACCGGCAAATTGCGGCGCTTCTTCAATGGGCACGATCCGGTCCCCGGCATTGCCACACACCGTACCGACGCCCAAGCCGGAACGGAACACCAGTGCACTGGCTTGCTCCAATTCTGGGCAACTGCTGGACAGCGTCAGTTCAACTTTTCCGCGCCGCCTCAGGTCCACGCGAACCCGATTGCCCTCAATCATTTGCCAGCCGGTGGCGCGACTGGGATCGAAACAGAATTTTCCACTGGTGAAGCTGCGCGGCAACCGCGCGGCTGTGACTTCGGTGGCATCGAGTTGTGGCGGCAGTTCCGCTGCCAGCTGCGCCTCGCTCATGCCCGCGCGACGCGCATATTCGCTGGCCTCGATCGGCGTAACCACCGCGACCTCACAAATATCCCCATTGGCAATCACTGCCTCGCCACGACTGCCACACAAGCGCCCCTCGCGAGCACGCAGACTGATGCTGCGAAGATCCAGCAGCGCCGGACACGACTGGGTAAGGTCAACGCGATACAGGCGCTGATTGTCCGCCATCAGCAGGGTCTGCGCGTCGGCCACCCGCGTGTCGCGTGCGGTGGCGGCGACGATGCAATCACCCTCCGGTGACGCCCAAACATTGTCAAAGGGAACCAGCCAGAGCGCCAACAAACTCAACGCGAATAGCTTTCCGACGCCAGTACGCATGACCACTCCCCTTCAATGACAGTGAATGGGGATTTACGCGTGTCTGCGCAGGACAACCAAGCCCCATTCATTTCGCGATTTCACTCTCCTTCAGGGCCTGATCCGTGACAAGGTCAACTGCAAACGATGGCCCTGACCCGATGATTCGATCAGCACCTGCTCGGCCTCGATATCCCCCGACGCCGGCCGCGCGTCTCCGGAGGCCGACACCCGTTCACAACCGTCCGTGGTTTCGGGGTAGAACCCCAGCGCCGTGGAAGCCGCACTCGCTTGCGCCGCCGCAGCTGCACGCGTCACCCTGAGTTACCGGGGCGAGGCATTCAATCGCGTCAAACGGAAGAACCGTGAGCGGCTCGACACCGCGGTCGCAGCGCAGCAACTGACACTGCAAACCCGCAGCGAAGTCGTGGAAATCTTTCCCGGTCACGTTCAGCTCACGAATGATGGCGCCGCACAGACCATTCCGAACGATTTCGTCATCGTCTGCGCAGGAGGGGTACTGCCAATTGATCTGCTCCGCTCGGTGGGTATCCGTTTCGAAACCAAATTCGGCGCGGCGTAATCCTGCGCACGACACGGGATGTGTATTGCGCCCCGCAGGCGCAGTCGACCGGCGTTGGAATGCTGCGTCAGCCATCGGTATTCCGCCGCTCTGAACGGATCAAGGGGTCAATGACCTCGGCGCGACCCGAAGTGAACTCGTCGGTGCTGATCGCCAACCACTCCGCGCGCTTGTAGCGGGTCCGTGCCTCGACATGGGCCTGCGGCAGCAGGTTCACCCGCTTGCTGCGCATCATTAGCAAGGCATGCGGGTGCGCAGCACTCCACGCCAACGCGTCTTCCACCGGCACCGGCTCGATTCGTTGCTTGAGCCGGCCAGCAAAATGCAGTTCGCCCTGATAGACGCCCACATAACCAATTGATCGCCCCTGCGCCTGCTGCTCGGCCACAAACACTGCCATCGGTCGGAGGTCATAGTCGGGCCGAATGGTCGACATAACGCCTACCAAGAGCGCACCCAATGCAATGACATGCAGCAAGGCGAAATGGGTCGCTACGCGATTGGCTGGCCCCGACGCCCACAACAACATGGCGATGGCCGTCAGAATCGCCACTGCCGCAGCGGCAAATTGCACGATGGTTGGCGGATTCGCCTGCGGCCAATAGGCTGGCAACAACAAAATCAACACGGGGAACAGCACACCGTTCATCGCGGCCATCGGAATGGCATGCCAGCGGCTGGCGCGAGCGTCGCTTCGCTGCAGGGCCGCAGCGAGTGGCAATGCCAGCGCAGCCATGATGGGAATCAGGTAGTGCACCTGCTTCCCGGAGACCAGCATCAGCGCCAGCAGTGCGGGGAGCGCCAGCCACCAAGGCATTGCCAGACGGGCGCGCGTCGAGTGTTTCCAACTCGACCAACCGGCCTTCCAGAGCGGCCACCACAGCAGCCAGGGCAGGCTCAACAGCAGCAGAAGCGGTAGGTACCAGTAAAAGGGTCGCGGATGACCCATGGCGCCCTGGACGCGCTTTGCCGTCTGACCAATGAGCAAATCGCGTAAGTATTGTTCACCACCCTGCATTCCGGCTGCAAAAGCCCATAGCAAGACCGGCACTACCATCGCCAAGACCGCTACCACCGCGCGTGACAGGTGCAGCGGCGGCGCCCCGGAGGGACGCCACAACGTGGCCGCCAAAAGCGCTGGCAGCAAGTACAGCAGGGTGACTGGACCCTTGGTCAGCATGCCCAAGGCACCGCCAAGCGCAAACAGACCCCAGTCTCGCCATTGGCCGCGCGTCACCGCAGCATGCAGCCCAAGCCACCCCGTCGTGATGGCCACCAACAACAAGGCATCGAACATGATGCCGGTCTGATACACCGCCAGATACGTGGTGCTGAAAACCAACAGCGCGGCGTACGCACCCGCATCGGCAACCTGCGGATAGACGCGTCGGCCAAGCTTCGCCAACGCGACTGCTGCCAACAGAATGCACAGCGGCCCAATCCACCGGGGCCACCAATCGTTCACGCCGAACACAGCCCAACCGGCGTGGATCAACCAGAACAGCAGGGGCGGCTTGTGATCGTAGGGTTGCCCATTGATCCATGGCAGGACAAAGTCGTCCCGCCACCACATTTCCCATGCAACGGCCAGGTAGCGCGTCTCATCGACGGGGAATGCGAACGGCCGCGCCCAAACTCCGATCAGGGTGACAAGGACAATTCCGATGACCAAGACCGACAACGGCGAGGCCAGCGGCGACCGCTTGGATTGAGACTGAGACATCGATCACACTGTGAAGAAACTGTCGAGTCCCAGCTTGCCAACCAAGTGTTAAAGATTCCTCAAGACCACTCTGCCGGCTTGCTACGCGTGTCGAGTTCGACCGAAAACAACTGGCGAACATCCAGCCCGCAACGCACACGCCAGCCCAGCACGGCAGCCATGCGTTCGACCATCGTGATGCCGATGCCCTGATCGCTGCGACTTGGCATCCAGTGCTGCACTTCGTCACCAAGCCGCAGAGATCCCTCCGAGCAATGCAGCGGCAGCGGACCGGGTGGTCTCTGATCAACCACGGCGCGCAGCAGATTCAGGAGCATGGTTTCCAGCCAGCGCCTTGGTGCCGCCACCAACTCACCGTCGCCGCACGTGATGTCGAGAACGACCCCACGATGCGAGAGGCGTGGAGCCAAGCGATCAACAGCGGCTTCAACTTGGGACTTGAAGCTCAGTGATTCCGCTTCGCCCGGTCCACGCGCAATCCAGATGAGCGCGTCCAGTAGCCAGTGCAGATGCGTGACCGACCGCTCCAGTCGCTGCAGGCGCCGCCGCTGCGGCACACTGACCGACGGATCATCCAGCAGAACTTCCACTGCGCCACGCAGGGCCGTGATGGGTGTGCGCAGCTCATGGCTGGCATTCGCGAAGAAAATTTTCTGCGCCGTTGCCGCTTCCGCGAGACGCAACTGGTAGTGATCTATTGCACCCGCCAAGCGTCCCAGCCCATCCGACGGAAGATTGGCCGCCAATGCCGTCGGGGCAGGCTCCAGCGGCAACGTTGCAACCGCCTTCGCGAGTGCATCCACCGGCCCCACGGCGCGCCCCGCGAGCCACCACCCGATCGCCGTCGTCACTCCTGCGCTGAGCAATACCAACATCCAGAGCCAGAACTGCAGGGCCTCTTCCAACTCCTCGATTTGCCCGATGTCTATCCTGTAAACCAGCATCCCGTTGGGCGCGGCAAACACGCCCACATGGGGTTCCTCACCATTGCCAACCCGATATTCATGAATGCCCGGGCGCAACCCACGCAGCGCTTCTGGGAGCTTGGCTGAAGCCATGTCCGGCACCAGCCAACCCTCCAGATGCGCGGTGTGGGGCATCCGGGGTACGCGGCCATCGGCAATGTCCTCCTTTGCAGAATCCGCTTCGGCAGCAAGCACCGTCCGAAGAATGACGTGTTCATACCGTTCCGCAATCTGCATCAAGGTGTATGAAAACGTCGACCCCAGCGCGAGACCCAACACGCCAATGGTGATCGCCACACGCGCACGAATGGACCACTGCCGCCTCATGTGCTGACTATCCTGAGTTTGATCGTCCTTTACCTTACACCAGCGCACCCGAGTGGTATTCCACGCAACCAACACGCACGTCGCATGATCGGCATGGTTGCGCCAAACTACGCGCCCCTGCATGACTGCTTACGCATGGCTGACAAACAAGCGCCAAATGCTGCCTTCCTGATCGCGCCCAAAGCCCCGCTGGATCTGTGGTGGCTGTTTGGCTTGGCGTTGCTACTGTTGGGCGTGGGCTATGGGCTGCGTGACCCCTGGCCTGCCGATGAGCCTCGGTTTGCGCTGATCGGGCGCGATATCTGGGAGAGCGGGCGATGGTTTCTGCCGCATCGCGGGCCGGAGCTGTATGCCGAAAAGCCACCGGTGTTTCTTTGGTTGCAGGCACTCGCCTATGGCCTGACCGGATCGGTGCGTGCGAGCTTTCTATTGCCCTCGATGCTCGCCGCATTGGGCACCTTGGTGCTGCATTTTGATCTGGCGCGTCGACTGTGGTCACGTAAGGCGGCGTTCTGGAGCAGTCTTGCCCTGCTTCTGTGCGTGCAGTTCACTCTGCAAGGTCGCACAGCGCAAATTGATGCCGTTCTGGCGTTCTGCACCACGCTTGGACTGTATGGCCTGCTGCGCCATCTGCTGCTCGGTCCGGCTTGGGGCTGGTACGTGATCGGCGGGATTGCCACGGGCGTCGGTGTGATCACCAAGGGCACTGGATTTCTGCCCTGGCTGCTGATGATTCCCTATGTATTTGCGCGCTGGCGACAATGGCCCGGTCTGCCACGCTTTGAGGGAGGATGGCGGTGGGCGCTGGGACCGCTGGGGATGCTGCTGCCGATTCTGTTGTGGCTGCTGCCGTTGCTGTGGATGTCGATCAACGCCCCCACAGCAGAGCTGCTGGCCTATCGCGACGATCTGCTGCTGCGCCAGACGGTGACGCGCTATGCCAATGCTTGGCACCACCACAAACCGTTCTGGTACTTCGTGGTTGACGTCATTCCGGTGTTCTGGTTGCCCTTCTCGCTACTCGCCGTGTGGGCGGCTCCCGCATGGCGACGGCGCCTGCAACGCAGTGATGCGCGGATTCTGCTGCCCTTGGCGTGGATTGCCCTGGTGGTGCTGTTCTTCTCGCTATCGCCGGGCAAACGCCATGTCTACATTCTGCCTGCCCTGCCTGCACTGGCGCTGGCCTTCACGCCGCTACTGCCGGGATTGTTGCGTCGTCTGGCAGTGCAACGCGCTGGCGCCATCGTGACCTTGCTATTGGGTCTGGTGATTGCCGGTGCCGCGGCGACGGCACTGTTCGGCCGACCCGGCTTTGCCGTCAAAGTGGAAACCGACAATGGCGTCGCTCCTTGGGATTGGCTGCTGGCGGTCGGTCTGGTTGGCATCGTGGTCAGCCTGATGCTGTGGCGGCGCGGCTGGGCGGCTTTCGGGCTCTTCATGCTGGCGGTCTGGTCGGGCTATGGCCTATTCGGCTTTCCGCAGATGACCGACGCGCGCTCTGGCAAGGCGCTCATGCAACGCGTTGCCAAGCAACAGCCGGCCGAGGTGTCACTCGGTTTGGTCGGTGTGCCTGAGCAACTGCTATTGCAAGCGCAAGGCGATGTACGCGCTTTTGGCTTCAAGCGTCCGCTGGAGGAACAAAAAGCGCTCGCTTATGCATGGTTGAAGGAAAATCCAACACATTGGCTGCTAATGTCGCGTATCGCGCTGGACGCTTGCATCGAGCGCGAGTGGATTCTGGATGTCGGCATCTCCAATCGTCGCCACTGGTTCCTGATTCCGCCGCTGGCGGTGGATGTTTCCTGCATCGATGCCGAAGGGTATCGCGCCGCCACATCACCCTGAAATCCCTGAAAATCACCATGTCCGCATTGAATCTCTCTGTCGTGGTTCCCGCTCACAACGAATCCGGCAACCTGCCCGATCTTATTGCGGAAATCATCACCGCACTGAACGGCCGTACCGACTACGAAATTGTCATCGTCGATGACTGCAGCAGTGATGCAACACCACAAGTGCTTGCCGACTTGCAGACCCGCCTGCCGCAACTGCGTGTGTTGCGCCATCTGAAAAATGCCGGTCAAAGCGCCGCGCTGCGCAATGGCGTGCGGCATGCGCGTGGCGCCTGGATCGCCACCCTCGATGGCGACGCGCAGAACGTGCCCGCTGACATCCCGCGTCTGTGGGATGAGATGCAACGTCGTGGCAATCCGAACCTCAAGTTGATTCAGGGCTGGCGCACCACTCGTCGCGACACCGGACTGAAACGAATGTCGTCCAAGATCGCTAATGGCGTGCGCTCACGCATGCTGCGTGATGCCACGCCGGACAGCGGTTGTGGCATTCGACTGGTGGAGCGCGAAGCCCTGCTCAATGTGCCCAACTTCAACCACATGCATCGCTTCATCCCGGCGCTGATCCGTCAGGCCGGTTGGGACGTGGACACCTTGCCGGTCAGCCATCGCCCGCGCGGCGCAGGCAGTTCGCACTACGGCCTGTGGAACCGTCTGTGGGTCGGCATCGTCGATCTATTCGGTGTGGCTTGGCTGGGTCGTCGCTCGCGTCCGACCATCGTGCAGGAACAAACCCGTCCATGACCGAAACCAATCCGATCTGGATCGGCATTGGCCTGACCGCCCAGATCGCCTTCTCGGCACGCTTCCTGGTGCAATGGCTGCTATCCGAACGCGCTCGCCGCAGCCTGATGCCGATTCACTTCTGGTATTTCAGTCTCGCCGGGTCCACTCTGCTGCTGGCCTATGCCGCACATCAACGTGACCTGATCATCGCTTTGGGCCAGATGGCCGGACTGGCCATCTACCTGCGCAACCTGGAACTCATCCAGCGCCACGAAGGCCGCCGCCATCTGTTCTTCCTGTGGCCCTGGCTTGGCCTCAGCCTGATTGCACTCGCCGCGGGCTGGTTCAGCCACGCCGCGCCCGTCACCCATGCGATCAGCAAAGTCGCGGTGTTCTGGATCGTGCTCGGCATGGTCGGTCAAGTGCTGTTCACCGGCCGCTTCGTCGTGCAGTTGTACTTCTCCGAACGCGCGCAACGCTCGGTCAATCCGATCCATTTCTGGTATCTGTCGATGAGCGGCAGCCTGCTGCTGCTCGCCTACGCCATCGCTCAACGCGACCCGGTCATCATCCTCGGCCAGAGCTTCGGCATCGTGGTGTATCTGCGCAACCTGAAACTGATCCAGCACCACGAACGCGGCGACCAGCACGGCGAAGAAGAAACGCTGGGCGAAACGCTGCATGCCGACGACGTGGATACGCAGGATGCCGAACCCATCTCACCGGAAACTGAACCGGTGGCGGTGCCGAGAACGCCGACGCAGGGGTTGTAGGGAAAGCAAACGTCAAACGATGTATTGGAAGCCCACGTCGTCGATTCAGATGGTTCGTCGAGTGGTGCGATCGCCATCCCGAGCGCTTGATGTGAACTTGCTGGCGCTTGGATGTGTAGCTCGAAGTCGTCAATTGACGGACCCCGCTCTTTTTTGGCGGTGAGAGGTAAGCGCGGCCTTGCGTTTGTTCGCTCGTCAGCTTCGTGCTGATTTTTCACTTGGCAGCGGTCCAGCAGTCACGATACAGGCCTGCATACCGCGTCGCCGCAGCTTCCCAATCATGTCGCTGCGCCATGCCGGTCCGCTGCAGTTGCTGCCAGAACGTCGGTTGTCCGTACAACAGCTCGGCACGGCGCAGGGCGGCGTCCATGGCTTCGGGGCTGAAGTCGTGGAAAACGAATCCGCTGGCGGTGTGTTCTTGCAGTGCTTCCAGACTGCAATCGACCACAGTGTCGGCCAGGCCGCCGACATGCCGCACCAGTGGCAAGGTGCCGTAGGCCAGTCCGTAGAGTTGAGTGAGGCCACAAGGCTCGAACAGCGAGGGTACGAGGATGACATCCGCGCCCGCGATCAGGCGATGCGCGAGCGGCTCGTCGTAGCCGAGTCGCACGGCGACTTGCAAGGGATGCGCCTTGGCGATGGCGGTGAAAGCCTGCTCCAGTTCGGCGTCGCCACTGCCCAACATGGCGATCTGGACACCGCGTTGCAGGAGCTTTGGCAGGTTGACCTGCAGCAGCGGCAGACCCTTTTGCTCGGTCAGGCGACTGACCACGGTGAGCAACAAGCGCTCCGGCGCTGCCTGCAATCCCAACTCGGCTTGCAGGGCGGCTTTGCATACCGCTTTGCCGCGTAGGTCCTGCGCCGTATAGGGCGCGGCAATGGCGGCATCACGGGCAGGATTCCACACCGCCGTATCAACGCCGTTGAGAATGCCGCTGAGTCGCGTCGCACGGGATCGCAACAGGCCATCCAGTCCCATGCCTTGCTCCGCCGTTTGAATTTCGCGGGCATAGCGCGGGCTGACGGTGGTGATGCGGTCGGCGTCCTGCAGGGCCGCTTTCATGAAGCTGACTTGGCCGTAGAACTCCAGCCCATCCATCGCAAAACAGGCGGCGGGCAGCCCCAGCTCTTGGAAGGTTTCGCCCGGGAACAAACCTTGATAGGCGAGATTGTGGATGGTGAACACCGACCTTGCAGCGACCGCCAACTGGCGCATGCAGGTGGGCACAAGACCCGCATGCCAGTCGTGCGCGTGCACCACGCGAGGAACCCACTGCGAATCGACGCCATTGGCGATCTCCGCCGCCGCCCAACCCAAACGCGCAAAGCGCAGGTGATTGTCGGCGAAGGGCTGTTGCCGCGCGTCCGCATACGGTCCGCCTTCGCGCAGATACAAGGCGGGCGCGTCGATAACGTAGGCATCGCATTCGCAGGCGGGAAGCCTTCCATACAACAGACGTGCTGCGGGCACATCGCCACGTGCAGGCAGTCGCGCCACTTCGCGCGCCGACACCATGCCCGCCAGTATCGGCGCGAAGCCCGGCAACAACACCCGCATATCGACGCCCTGCGCGCGCACAGCCGACGGCAGGGCGCCGGCCACGTCGGCCAGGCCGCCAGTCTTCAATAGTGGAAAAATTTCCGCGCACACTTGCAACACCGGCAGCGGCGCGGCTTTCTTGCTGACCGAACGACTCACAAGCGCGCCAGCATGCCGCGCGTGACCAGCACCACGCCGTTCGGGCTGCGATAGAAGCGCTGCGCATCCAGCGCGGGATCTTCGCCAATCACCAAGCCCTCCGGCAGCTTGCAGCGACGATCAATCACGGCATTGCGAATCCGGCAGTGCCGATTGATCTGCACATCCGGCAGCACCACGCTCTTCTCCACACTGGAATACGAGCGCACCAGCACGTTGGAAAACAGCACCGAATCCTTGATGCGCGCGCCAGACACGATGCAACCGCCCGAAACCAGACTGTCAATGGCATGACCGATGCGCCCGGTACCCACTTCATCGTGCACAAACTTGGCCGGCGGCAACTGTTCCTGATAGGTCCAGATCGGCCAGTTCTTGTCGTACATGTTCAGCTCGGGCGTGATCGAGGCCAGATCCAGATTGGCCGCCCAGTACGCGTCAACCGTTCCCACATCACGCCAATACGGACGCGAGTACGGAGCATTGGCGATCGCCGACAAGGAGAAGGGATGGGCAAATGCCTGGCCCTCACTGACCGCCTTGGGGATCAGATCCTTGCCGAAGTCATGACTGGAACCCGGCGTGATGGCGTCCTCTTCCAGCAGTCGAAACAGGTAGTCAGCACTGAATACATAGATCCCCATGCTCGCCAGCGCTGCATCGGGCTTCTCCGGCATGGCGGGCGGATTGGCGGGCTTTTCGACGAAGTCGATGATGTGCCGATCGGCATTGATCGCCATCACGCCAAAACCACTGGCTTCGTCCCGAGGCACCTCGATACACCCCACCGTGACACCACGCCCGCTGGCGATGTGGTCTTCCAACATCACCGAGTAATCCATCTTGTAGATGTGATCACCGGCCAGAATCACCACGTAATCCGGTGGTGTGGAATTGCGAATGATGTCGAGGTTTTGCCAGATCGCATCCGCCGTACCGCGATACCAGTGCTCCTCATCCACCCGCTGCTGCGCAGGGAGCAAGTCGACGAACTCGTTCATTTCGTTGCGCATGAAACTCCAGCCGCGCTGCAAATGGCGCAACAAGGAGTGCGACTTGTACTGGGTGATGACGCCGATGCGTCGCAAGCCCGAATTGAGGCAATTGGACAAAGCAAAATCGATGATTCGGAACTTGCCGCCAAAGTGCACGGCTGGCTTGGACCGGTTATTGGTGAGGTCCATCAGACGTGAACCCCGACCACCCGCCAAAACCAGCGCCAACGTGCGCCGCGCCAAGCCGCGACTTCCCGGATTTCTAAGCACACCCATTGCTCGCCTCCACCGTGGTTTGCCACCAACTCGGATGAGTCTGGCGCATGCCTTCGATACGCCCTTTGCGCGAACGCAAAGCGACCGTCGGTCAGCCTCAGCGGAGCATACGCGACCGCAGGATCAGGGCGTCAAACCAAACGCCTGCAAAGTGGAATCAGCCATATCGCGGGCCATTGCGCGCATCGCGGGATCGTCCATCTCGGCCATGCCTGCCATCAAGCCGCCGGTGATGACCAAGGTGTCGTAGGCACGCGTCAGCTCTGCTGCCGACATATTGCGCCAGCCCTCAGCGTCACCCAGTGCATCGTTGACCGAGCGCAGCAAGGCGTCCTCAGCCGCGTCGCCGATTTCCCCTCCGTAACGAACCTGGATCGCCACGCCGAGCGCCAGCGTCATCGCGTACGAGAGGTTGTTGCGACGAAAATCAGGCATGGTTTCCACCGCTTGCTGAAGCGTCAACGCGGCATCAATCCATTCCTGCCGTGCTCGGCCTTCCAAGCGCGCGGCATCTGCCATCTCGGCAGGCACCGTTTGTCGATCACCCCGCGCGACGAAGTCCGTTGCCGAAATGTCGTGGTTCCAGCCTCTGGCGGGTGGAGCAATCACTTGCGGCGGCAGATGGACAGGCTGTCCCGCCATGACATCGCGACCTGCTTCCTGCACCGCCTGAGCGCGCATCTGAAAGCTGCCGCGCTGGATCGATTGTGAGATCAGAAAATCCGCATGCGCCGCATACATGTTGCTGAACTGACGACCGTTCAAGGTATTGGTGTATGGCGTGTATTGCGCATGCAGGCTGCTTGCCAGCAGCAACAGGCTCAAAGCAAGGCCACGCGCGAGCAAACGAATTGCAGTGGTGGATGACATGGCGGAGAACTCCTGAGGACGACATGCCATGCAACGAAACAGCGTCGCCATTCGTGTCAACCGCCCGCGATCCACGCAACGCACGGCCACACCGTGGCGCGTCGCCGCGCAATGGGGAAGATTCTCAGCGATTGAAATTGATCGCAGGCTTGCCCTGCTTGTAGCTGATCTTGACGTTACGATAGCTGTCGAGCTTCTCCGGCATCATCGCCACCGGGTCGTATTCGATTTCCAGTTCGGTATCGGATACCCAACGGAAACTCAGCGGCGGTGCGCCTTGCTCGGTCAACTCGACCAGGCCCATGTCGACTTGCTGCTGGGTGGCGAACAAGGTCGCAATGCGTGTGTGTTGTCCGCCATTGAAGGGCGCGCCACCCACGGGATACATCACGATGGAAGCGGTGTAGGGCTTCTCCTCACCGCACTCGAAGACAATCAGAGCGGCTTCGTAAGGCCCGCGATAGGACTCGTAGAACACGTAATTCTGCACACAGCCAAAGATGCGCGGGCCTTCTTCGCGCGAGCAACCCGCCAGCAGCCATGCCGCGGGCAACACGCACAGGATGCGCCAGGGAAACCAGCTCAGGGCATTGCGCATCATCGAGTCCTCGCGTGACGTTGGATCGCGATGATACGCCGCACTTGCGCGATCTGAACGCTAAGCTCGTGGCCTCACGGGGTTGCGCTGCGCCGGCATACCACGCTGTGCCGAACGCTCATCCAGCCAGCGCCATTGTCCGGGCACAAGATCACCCAGCGCATGGTCACCGATACGCTCGCGAATCAAACGCAAGGTTGGAAAACCCACCGCAGCGGTCATGCGCCGGACCTGCCGATTGCGGCCCTCGCGCAGCACCAATCGTAACCATGTGGTGGGAATGTACATACGCTCGCGGATCGGTGGCACACGCGGCCAAAGCCAACACGGCGGCGCCTCAAGATGCTCGACCTCACAGGGCAAGGTCGGACCATCCTTCAACAGCACACCGCGTCGCAACGCTTGCAGGACGGAATCGTTCGGATCGCCCTCGACCTGCACCAGATAAGTCTTCGGCCACTTGAAGCGCGGATGGCTGATCTGCGCGATCAGCGGGCCGTCATCGCTCAACAACATCAGCCCTTCGGAATCGTGATCAAGGCGCCCGGCGGGATACACACTGGGCACCTCGATATGATTCGCCAGGGTGGGCCGTCCTTGCGGATCGGTGAACTGGCAGAGCACGCCATACGGCTTGTTGAACGCAATCAACATACGATCACCGCAAGGAGGTGCCCTGCCAGTCAACCATCACTGCTGGGGTGACGTATCGGTGGGCGCGAGCTTGGCATTCGCGCCGGTAGCGACCTCCGGCTTGGTGAAACGCAACGTCATGCGATTGGACTCGCCGATGTCGATGAATTTCTGCCGATCCTGATCACCACCTCGCAGGGTCGGTGGCAGGGACCACACGCCATTGGCGTAATCCGTCGTGTCCTTCGGGTTGGCGTTGATGTCGCTGCGCTCGGCCAGCACGAAGCCCGCTGCGGTCGCCAGATCAATGATCTGCTGCTCGGTCATGTAGCCCGAATCCTCTTTCGGCGTAACGCCAGCCGCCGAACTGTGCTCAACCACACCCAAGGTACCGCCGGGCTTCAGCGCATCAAAAAATCCCTTGAAGTAGATCGGTGCCTTGTCCTGACCCAGCCAGTTATGGACGTTGCGGAAGGTCAGCACGACATCGGCGCTGGCGGGCTCGGCAAACGCAGGCGCGGCGGGGTCGAATTGCAGAATCTGCGCTTCAGCGTAGTGATCAGCCGAGGCCGCAAACTTGTCCTGCAACTCCTTGAGCGCGCCGCCATAGTATTCCGCAGCGCGGGCATTGGTGGTTTTGCTCGGATCGATGACTGCCGCGATATAGCGCCCCTTGCCTTTCAACAGCGGCGCCAGAATCTCGCTGTACCAGCCGCCGCCCGGAGTGATTTCAACCACCACCTGCTCAGGCTTGACACCGAAAAAGGTGAGGGTTTCCTTCGGGTGCCGGTAGATATCGCGGGCGACGTTTTCGGGAGCACGCCACGCGCCGGCAATCGCCGCATCCAGCGGATCAACAGCAACCGGCGCAGTCACCGGTGCGGGTTCGCTGCTGGCACTGGTGGCAGGGTCTTTTGCTGGCTCGGACGACGGCGAACAAGCGGTGAGGGCAAGCAACAGGGCGATCGACAACGGCGCAAAACGCATGGCGGTTTCTCTCCAAACTGGGTTGGCAAACGCTAGCACACGGAACGTTCACGGCGTGTCAGCGGGCCGGATACAGGGTGATGCCACCCGGCGCGTTAAAGCTCTGGCCGTAGCCTCATCCGCTGCGGATACGGCGGCACATCGGCAAAACGCCCGGCGTTCAGGCCCTGCTGCAGATCCAGCCACCATTGCACATCGAAGATGTCGCCGTGGGCGTCCATCAGTGCCTGACGCAAGCCTGCATCGAGTCCAAGGAACTGTGGAAACTGCTCGGGGAAAACATCGTTCTCGCCGACGTAGTACCAGGCACCGCTGTGCATTTCCTCATCGTCGTCGCGCGCTTCGGGCAAGGCGCGGAAGTTGCAGTCGGTAACAAAGCACAGTTCGTCGTAGTCGTAGAAGATCGCCCGCCCGTTGCGGCTCATGCCGAAGTTCTTCAGCAACAGATCACCGGGGAAGATGTTGCTGCGCGCCAGGTCTTTGATCGACTGCCCGTAGTCGACGATGGCAGCGATAGCCTTGTCGCGCTCGACTTCGCGCAGATACAGGTTGAGCGGACGCAGGCGGCGCTCGACATAGCAATGTCGCACGATCAGGTCCTCCCCGTCCTCGTGCACGCTTTCGCTGCAGCCTTCCACCAGTTCGGTCAGCAACTCAGGCGCGAACTGGCATTTGGGGAATCGCAAGTGACGGAACTGCTGCGCATCCACCAGACGACCGGCGCGGTCGTGGTTGAACACCAATCGGTATTTCTCTTCAACTTCAGCCCGCGCCACATTCTTCGGGTAGGCGAACTTGTCGCGGATCAGCTTGAACACCACCGGATAGGAGGGCAGCGTAAACACCGCCATCACCATGCCGCGCTCACCCGGCGCGTTAACCAGCAGTTCGTCCGGCTGGCGCTGCAGGTGGGCGAAGAAGTGCCGGTAGCGTTCGGTTTTGCCCTGCTTGGCGCGGCCCAACACGGTATAGATTTCATCAACGGGCTTATGCGGCATCAGGGTACGCAGGAACACCACCGCATCGCCGACCGTCTCAAGGTCCGCATGAAAATAGCTGCGCGTGTAGCCGAACAACACGCTGACCTGTTCGCGCTGGGTGATCACCGCATCGGCACGAATACCTTCATCGGTATTCATCAAGGCGATCACCAGCGGCGAGAAACGAAACTCGCCAAACACCCGACCAACCAGATAGGCGCGACGTTCGCGATAGAACACCGTCTGCATCAACTCGATAGCTCGCACTGCCGGCGCATCCCAATGGGCCAGATGGGCACGCAATGCATCGGCAATCTGCTGCGCGCACGCACTGGGATTCACATGCGGCACCTGGAACGCGTAGTCCTGCAGGATACGTTCAACCACACCTTCCAGATTGGTGATCGCGGTGTAGCTACGCCGCGCTACCGGATGCGAGATGCGCTCGGTCGGCTCGATCTCCAGCGCCACGAATTCGACGTCTGCATCCACGCCTTGGGTACCGAAAAAGCGTCGCGTCAGCGTGTTGAAAAAGGTCTTGTACAACTCGCCATCGACCAGTGGCTCGATCAGCTCGGCGAAGCGCTTTTTGACCGCCGCCCACAGACTCCGATCCTGCGCTTGTGCACCCAACTGCACCACCAGACGCGCTCGAATGGTCGCGATGCACTGGTCGTACAACTCGATGCGCTCCACCGCATCACTTTTCGCCGCCAGCCAGGCCCGTTGCTCGAACCGCGATTTGGCGCGCTGGGTGATCTCGCGAAAGCGCGCGTGGTAATCCTCGAAGGCATCATGAATCGCCTGCGCCACGCTGTCCGCCAGCAACAGTGGCGGCGATGTCATCTGTAATTCCACGAGCAAGCTCCCAAAAACCGGACCCGGGCAGCATAACGATCCACGACGCGCGGCAGGCCGGTGTTGGATCAAAGTCGAAGGTAACGAGCGCGGGATATGGCGCCCCAAAGCGATGTGAACGAGGTATTCGACGGCACTCTCAAGCTCTGGAGGCACGTCTTCTGCCGTCGAAAAGAACTGGTGCTGGCGCCCGCTTACGCCTTCAATTGGCCACCCGTGTGTATCGAGGCCGGGCCCCTGCCAAAGTGGTATCGAGTCCAGAACTCGCCCTTCTCCAGTAACCGACGAAACACAGCCAGCTGACGACTCGACATCTGTAGTCAGGTTGTTTGCGCCGTTTCCAGCTCGCGATCCCACGGCACCGCGTAGGCGGTGAGGTCAGCGTCGCCGGGATGCAGTGCTCGAGCATCGATCAGGATGCTGCGAGAAAAACGCTGGGATCACCATCGCCCGGAATTGCTCTGTGTTCCTGTTCGCGAACAGGTGCCCTAATCCAAGTCGAGTGACGGCTTGTACGTATTCAGTAACGAAATTCCCCTCTACCGGGATCTTCGACAGCTGATCCAGGAATGGCGATTCACTTTGCCACCTCAATCTGCCCGGCATCGGTCACATTGACGTGCGTCTGGTAGTAATACTTGGCCGTAGGCTTCCCGTTGGCATAAAAGCGGATCGTCGTGCGGACAGCGCTGCCACGCACCCGAATGTCCTTGTCCCTGAGCGAAATCCTTGGATGTTCGCCGAAACGCTCGGTGAGCTGCCGCACCGCCTCGGGGGCAATCGCCACCGTGAGATTGCGTTGATCGCGGTAGTCCTGTTCGGAATTCAGATAGGTCAGTTGGCCTTGCGCGCCAGTCGCCTGCACCCGCATCGCAAACACACCCTCGACGCCGGCCGGTGCAGCGCTTGCGGCCATGAAGATCGCCTGGTGGGGGGTAAGCAGGGTTTGCCCGGAACCGGCAGCTTGGTGACTGGTTGGCGCACTGGCGCATCCGACGAGGAAAGCGAGGGCGAGGGAAATCAGTTGTTGGTGGGTTTTCAACTGGCGAATCCTAGATCGCGTTGCCAGCGCATATTGAACGGCATCGGCATGCCGCAAAACAACCGCAGCTCAGCCTGGCGCTGCGCGCGCATCACCTGAGGCGCCTAGGTCGAGCCAGCTGGCCTATCGAACCGGTCGTCGTCGGCTTCAGGCCAGCCTGTCGCTTCGTCGATCTGCGCTTGAGGCCCCACGCACACCCCTCGCGATATCCAGCCACACAACGCTGCGCGCAGCGCATATGGCGGAAATCACTGGCACTCCGGGTATTGCGGTAAACCAATCCAGTGATGAGGTCTTCCATGCGTGCTGTCCGACTTCTGCTGCTCCTTGCGCTCAATGCGCTCTCGCCACTTGCCATGGCGCAGCTGACGGGCACGGGCGATGTGTTTTTTGTGGTTGGCGAGGGTTTGATGAAGGGCGATCCGGACGCGGAGTTCGGGGCCACCGTGATCGCAGCAGGTGATCTCAATTGCGATGGTCTGGATGATCTGGCGGTCGGGCAGCCGGATGCGTCGATTTTCGTCAGCGGCGGTCCCCGCGTGGTCGCCGGTAGCGTGACCCTGATCCCCAGCACCGTCGCGCTGGGGCGTCCCAATGCCAATGCCAGCTTCGAGCTGCATCAGAACTTGGCGGGCGTGCCTGACAGCGCGGAGACGGGTGACCGTTTTGGTGCGGACATTGCTATCGGCGACCATGACCTGGACACCTGCGACGATCTGATCGTCGGCGTTCCTGGCGAAGACGTCTCCCTCAATGGCAATTCGTTGGTCGATTCGGGCAGCGTGTTTGTCTTCCATGGCGATGCCGACGCGGTGGTCGCGCCCTCAGCAAATGTCATTCCCGCCAGCGACGACGGTGCCTCGTTTGTGGCCAAGGCAGGGGATCGCATGGGAGAGAGCGTGGCTTCCATGCTGTCGATGAGCAGCGGATTCGCATTTGATGCCGTTGTGTCGGGACGGCCAGGCAATGACAACCCCGCTGGCTTGAACAATGCAGGCCGGGTGGATATTCGTGGCAGCAGCGGCAGTTGCTCGACCTGCTTCGACTATCGGTCTATTGATGCAGTGGATGTCAGCACACTCGCCGTCGCGGGCGACAGCTGGGGTAGCAACGTACTCGCTTTCGGCGATGCCACCGAGGGGGACTACATGCTGGCCTCGCACACGCCGGGCTCGAAGAAGCTGTTCATCCTGCGTGACATCGAAGCGATCAGCGGCCCGCAGATTTTCAGCAGAAATTCGCTCAGTCCCGCGCCAACCGCCACGGTCTCCAACTTCGCGCGACAGTTGACCAAGGGCAAGTTTCATGGCAACGGCATCGAGTCGCTGGCGGTCCTGTCCGAGGGCGGTGTCAGCGGCGTGCTCTGGGAGGTTTTTCTGATCGGCAAGTCGCACGCGTCGAGCAGCGGCAATGGCCAGTTGCAACGCCTGACCGACCTGCAGATTCGCCCCGCCGATGAGCCGGTGGCTTCATTTCTGTTCGTGAGTTCGCTGGCTGCAGGCGACTTCGATGGCGATGGCGTCGACGATCTCGCGATCGGCGTGCAAGGCAGCGGTGATCTTGGCGGAAGCAGTTCCGGCAACGTATTCGTGATCTATGGCAATCCCAGCGGACTGGATCTCGGGCGTCTTCAACGGCTGCGGCAGGGGTTGGATGGCATCAACGACAGCGCCGAGATCAGCGACGGCTTTGGTAGCGCCCTGGCCTCAGGTGACTTCAACGGTGACGGCGTAGACGATTTGGCCATCGGCGTGCCGGGCGAAAAAGTGGGCTCTGAAACCCGAGGCGGTGTGCATCTGATCTTCGGCAGCCTGCGCTCGCCGGAACTGTTCCGCGACAGCTTCGAATAGTTGGTTGCGCTGCGCTACATGCGGACGCCGTGTCGCGCTGGAAATAGCTTCGCGCTTGCAGTCGGTGCTCAGTGTGATAATGCGTTTTTATTTTTGGAATCGACATGAGCACGTTGCCGCCCTGCCCCAAATGCCACTCCGAATACACCTACGAAGATGCTGGCCAGTTCATATGCCCCGAGTGTGGACATGAGTGGAAGACTGGCGAGGACACCGAAGTGGTCGGTGAATCGACACGGATCATCAAAGATGCGAATGGTGCGGTGCTGAGTGACGGCGACACGGTCACCGTCATCAAGGACCTGAAGGTCAAGGGCTCGTCGCTGGTGGTGAAAGTCGGCACCAAGGTACGAAATATCCGTCTCGTCGATGGCGATCACGATATCGACTGCAAAATCG
The DNA here is from genome assembly GCA_016718605.1 of Lysobacterales bacterium. Taxonomy (GTDB): domain Bacteria; phylum Pseudomonadota; class Gammaproteobacteria; order Xanthomonadales; family Xanthomonadaceae; genus Aquimonas. Next base: position 939,231 of record JADKCY010000003.1, read on the forward strand.
ACGGCATTGGCGCGATGAAACTGAAGTCGGAATTCGTCAAGAAAGCTTGAAGATTCGCTCATGCCTGCGGCGCGTAGGAACACGCGCCGCAGCAAGGATGCCTCATTCGGTCGGCAGTACGCCGAGCGCACGCAAGGCGGCCTTGCCAATTTCGGCGCGCCGCGGTCCTTGCGCCATATCCTGCACATTGATATTCAGCGCGAAGGCAAACACCTCGTCTTCGCGCTGCACCCAACCCACCCACCAGCCGATACCGTTACCGTCGTCTGGCAGCGACATGCCGGTCTTGGCATGCAGCGACCACGCACGCCCCTGTGCATCGACACCGCTGTCCTGCTGGATAATTTCCGCCACCGCGTCCTGTGCGATGCGATTGACCGGCAGCTCGCGCTTGCCGAGACGGGTGAGGAACTGCGTTTGCTCTATGGCGCTGATCTGCAGCGGGCCACGCAGCCAGAATTGGTCGACGACTTCGCCAACATCCCGGTTGCCGTAATCAAACAGGCGTATCAAGGTTTGCATGCGCTGCAAGCCGATTCGTCGCGCCAGTTCCTGATAGATGGGCACATTGGACACGATGATCGCCTCCCGCAACCCCATGTCCTTTTCCCAACTGGGAAGGAACGCCTTGCCACCACCCCAGGGCAACACCTCATCGACACTGGAGATCGCACCCGTCGCGAGACCGATCACACTGTTGGGTATCTTGAAGGTAGAGGCCGGGGTGAACCGCGTCGCGGCGCGGTCTGCGTTGTAGCCGCTATAGCGTCCGGTTTGTGCATTCAACAGTACGAAGCAACCCTCGAGCTGCGCCTCTGCGAATGCACGCGCTACGCGGCCATCTTCCAGAAAAACCGGCACGGCATGCGCAGTGAAACCGACAGCACTGGCTGAGAGCGCCAATACCAAACGGGAACCTAGAACAAACAATCGACGACGTGCACCTGAAACATCCGACATGGGAATTCTCCGCTGGGAGTGGCAACAGTGAGGACAGACAGGCAATGCGAGCGGCTCCCGCCGCACTGCGCACCGGAAGACTGTTGCATCGGCATGGCGAATTGCGGGCAGGAAGGCGGCAATTTCGCGATGTCTCACTCACGCAGGGCCGGAAGCGACGCGTCACTCGCTACACCACGGCGCGACCATGTCGACCTCGCGATCCCCGACGCGCAACGTGCGGGGATCGCGAGGTCGTGAGCTCAGGCCGCCTGCGGAGTCTTCTTCCAGGTCAGGACGCGCAGAATTGCAGGCATCAGGACCACCGCACCAATCATGTTCATGACAAACATGAAGGTCAGCATCAGTCCCATATCGGCTTGGAACTTGAGCGCAGAGAACACCCACGTGCCGACGCCGGCCGCCAAGGTCAGCGCGGTATAGAAAATCGCGATCCCCGTGGTCTTGAGCGCAATGAAGTAGGCATCTGTCAGCGGGTGTCCTGCCTTCAATGCTTCTGCCATACGTGCGTAGATGTAGATACCGTAATCGACACCAATACCGACGCCGAGTGCAACCACGCAAAGCGTGTTGACCTTCATGCCTATGCCCAGATGCACCATCAGACTGTGGCCCAACTCGGTCACCAACACCAGCGGCAATAAAATGCACAGGGCCGCCAAAATGCTGCGGAAGCTGATCAGGCACATCACGAAGACGGCCGCGTACAACAGGTACAAAATGGTGTGTTCAGAGGCACGCACGGTGTCATTGATGGCCGCCATCACACCGATGTTGCCAGTACCAAGGCGCAGATTGACGGCATCGGTATGCCACTCTTCGCCCGTTTCTGCGGCGGCTGTGATCGCCTTGTCACGCTCCACATGGAAGTTCACGTCATAAGCACTGTTGGCCTCACGGAACTGCTTCACCGCCGCCACGATTCGGTCGATGGTGGTGGCCTTGTGATCGCTCAGAAACATCATGATCGACATGGCACTGCAATCTGAATTGAGCAGTCCGGAGTCGGTCTCAAAGCTCTGCGTAGCCAAACGCAATGAGTCACCATCACGCGGCAATGTACGCCAACGCGCGTTTCCTTCGTTGTAACCTGCGTAGACCAGCTTTGCCGCGATGGGTAGGGTCATGACCTGCTCAACGCCTTCGACGTTGCGCATGTGCCAAGCAAAGCGGTCGATCAATTCCATTGCCGGATAGCTGGTCGTACATGCCGACGGACCCGCTTCGGCAATGACGTTGAGAATATCCACGCCCAAGGCGAACTTGCTGCTGATCATCTCGGCGTCACGGTTATAGCGCGCGTCTGGCCACAGTTCGGCCACACCGCCGGGCATCGCCCGTCATCACCTTGTCGCCTTCACGTTCGGCAAAGAACCACAGCGTTGTTGCCACGGCGACCAGAACAATGGCGGGAATCGGTCGGCTGCCCTTCGCCAGAAATGACCAGATGCGATCGAACTGGGTCAATTGGCGCAAACGGTATTCACGCTTGCGGTCTAGATTGCGCAGATGGGTGTAGCTGAGCAATACCGGCAACAGAATCAGATCGGTCAAGATCGTCAGCGCGACGCCGACGGTCGCGGTAATCGCGAGTTCGCGAACCATATCGATGGGAATGACCAGAATCGCACCAAAACCGATGCAGCCTGCAAGCAAGGCAACGGTACCTGGAATAAGCAGCATGCGGAATGACGAGCGCGCCGCCTCCAGCGGGCCGACCGCATCCTTGGCGCGTGCGCGAAGCTCTTCGACGGACCCTTCCTCAAGACCACCGAAGAATATCTCGCCACGGAAGCGGTTGATCATCTGCTCGCCATGACTGACGGCAATAGCGAAGATCAGGAACGGCGTCAGCATGTTCATCGGGTCGATGCCAAAGCCCATCAAGCGCAACGCGCCCAGCATCCACACCACGGAGATCAAGGCCGCCAGCACCGTCAGGCTGGCGAGCTTGCCGGAGGTCGAATACAGGAAGAGCAGCAGCCAGGTCATGCCGATGGTCAGGAAGAAGAAGCCAACCACCGAGCGCGCACCATCGGCAATGTCGCCGACCATCTTGGCAAAGCCGATGATGTGAACCGTGACTTGTTCGTTTTCGTACTTCTGCCGAATTGCCTCGAACTGCGCAGCCACGGCTTGATAGTCCAACTTCTTGCCCGAATCTTCCGGGATCAAGTCAGCCCAGACCATGGCGCCACTGAAATCCTTGGAGACCAATCGTCCGACGATACCGGCCTTGACGATGTTGCTGCGAACGGTGGCGAAGTCCTCTTCGCTAGCCGTCCAGCCGTCAAGACTGGGGGTGAATTCGGCCGGGATGACATTGCCGCCGGCAAAGCCATCTTCCACCACCTCGACGAAACGTACGTTGGGCGTAAAAATCGAGCGCACGCGTGCGTCATCGGTTTCCTCAATGGCGATGACATCGGCGGTGACTTTCTCCATGGTCTGGAAAAAGGACTGCGTAAACATGTTGCCTTCCTTGGCAACAACGGCGAGCAAGACGCGATTGGCGCCGCCAAAATCCTGCTCGTACTGCAGGAACGTCTGCATGTATTCGTGATCGCGCGGGATCTGTTTCTTGAAGCCTGCATCCACCTTCAACTCGGTGGCGAAATACAGCATCACCACCGTTACTATCGCAAACAGGGCAAGAATCACGGGGCGTGACCCGAACACCAGCGATTCCGCAAAGCGATGAAACGCGGTGGGCTTGAAATTGGAGCTGAGAGCCATGGTCTTTGTCGTCCCTGATCAGTTCAGTTGGAATCGGCCGAGGCCTTTTTCGCCTGCCACGATGACGGCACGATTCTCCAATGCCAGCGCGTTGGAGAGCACGGGCGATTCTTGCTCGGCGTCGCTGTAGGTCAGCAGATCGAAGGACTCTGCGCCCGCAGCGCGATACAACACCGTGCCGTTGTTGCCGACCAGGAATACGCCGCCATCGGGTGTTCTTGCACCGCCCTGCAATGTCGACTCGGTTCCCGTGTCGAGTTCACGCCAACTGTCGCCAAAGTCATGGGTTTCCTGCACGTGGCCGCGCAATCCATAGGCCAGAAAATGCCCGTCGCCCAGCGCGAGGACGCCAAACATCGATCCGTCATAGGGCAAGCTGAGGCGCTCCCAACTGACACCATCATCGCGCGAGCGGAACGCGGCGGCACGCTCACCGACCACCAGAAGTTGTCCAAGCGCGTCGCGCGCGATGCCGTTCAAATGCGGGTCGTCTTCTTCATCCAGCACCAGCGCATCGGCATCCATGGTCCAGTCGTCACTGGCTGCAGCATCGGGATCCTCAGCGTCGATGGCTTCCTCCGCAACAAGAGGCTGTTCGTCTGGCGCGGCTGCATCCGATGGTCGCGCGTTCGGGTCCACTTTGTTCCATGTCACACCCGCGTCCTCCGAGCGCAACATCAAGCTATACGCGCCCACCGCAAGCAGGCGTTTTTCATCCAGGGCCAGCACATCCAACAATGGGGCACCCTGTGTCGGGTCAAACGCATCCCAATCCGCGTCATCAGGCATGGGCTTCCAGACATCCTGTCGCTGCACCTGCCAGTTCAATCCACCGTCTGCACTGAACAGGATCATGCCGTCATGGCCAACCGCCCAGACCGCTTCGCCCGCGGTCGTCACCGCCGTCAAGTTGGCGCGCGTAGGAACACGTTCGACCTGACGCCAATCACTGCGTGATTCCGAAACCAGCACATGTCCCCGCTCACCGACGGCAATCGCTCGACTGTCGCCATTGGTCACATCGAGGACCAAGCCACGCGACGCGGCGAGTGGCATCGCTTCTGCCACCTGTGCTGCTGTCACGGCAACATCCTCAGCGGTGGTCGCCGAGACCGGGGCCGTCAGGGCAATAGCGACGAAAAGGGGGAGCTTGCTGGCGAATGTCTTCATGCCTGTCCTGAGCGATAGGGCTATCGAAAAGTCGTGGCGCGGTTCTTGAGGTCATCACACGCCTGTGCCTGACCGGACAAAAACGCACCATCCTTGGAGTTCCGGCAAAAAAACAGCCGCGACACGGGCGTCGCGGCTGTCGATTCATCCCGTTGCGGGCGTTACCCGCACAGCCCGCTCACACGGGCCGGACGAAATCAGCGTACGCCACGTCCGCGCAAGTTCTGCGGGTTGTAGTCGTCGGGACCACTTTGATGCGAGAAGTCGACAATCTCGTCCTGATTGTCGAGTCCGCCAGCAATGTAGCGACCAGACTTCAGGTCATGGTGGTTTTCCATGGTGGTCCAGAACACCGGCACTTCGTAGTAGCTGATCGAAGGCGCTTCTGAGTAACGCCACAGATTGCCCTGACTGTCATAGTGGTCCAAGGTCAGGATCTGCCAGCTATCCTCGTCGACATAGAAAGTACGACGCGGATTGATGTGGCGCTTGCCTTCTTTCAGCGTCGCTTCCACCACCCAGACACGATGCAGTTCGTAACGCAGGTAATCCGGGTTGATGTGATTCGGCGTCAGCATGTCTGCCAGCGTCGATTTGTCGCTATGCGCCTTGTAGGAGTTGTAGGGCACGTACATTTCCTGCTTGCCCACCAGTTTCCAGTCGTAGCGGTCGAGCGCGCCATTGAACATGTCGGTCATGTCGTTGGTACGCAGGCCGTCCGAAGCGGTACCCGGATTGTCATACGCAACGTTTGGCGCACGACGCACACGACGTTGTCCGGGGTTGTAGACCCATGCCTGACGAACTTGTGCCTGCTGATTCAGCGTTTCGTGCACCAGCAACACCTGACCCGCCAGACGTGCGGGGCTTTCGACCACTTGGTAGAAGTAAAGCAGGATGTTGTTGATATCGGCGATGGTGTTGCCGGGCTTGTAGTACAGGCCAAGGAACTCTTCGCGCAGACGCACCAGATTGTATTGCCCGCCAGGTGCCACGGCCGCCTGATTGTTCCAACGGGCGCTGGAAACGCCCTTGAACTTCATCTTGTGATTCCAGATGACTTCCTGACCGTTTTGCGGAATCGGAAACGGCACACCCTCAGCGGCACTCTCCACACCATCTCCACCAGCCGTCAGATTCGCCGTAGTGGCGTTCTGAATCGAGAAGTCGTAGGTACGCTGCGGGAAAGCGGCGGTGCGGTGGGTGGGATAGATATCCATCCGGAATGTCGGATATCGGGCAAACATCGCCTCTTGGCCTGCAGTCAGTTGATCGGCGTACTGCTTGTAGTTGGCGGGTGTGATGCTGAGCGTCGGCTTTTCGCCCGCAAACGGGTCCGGGTGATGATCACCGACTTTGTAACCTGCCGGTGGCGTGGTCAATCCACCGTCCCATGCCGGGATGGTGCCTGCCGCATTGCCGGCTTTCTCGGCACCCATTGGTGTCAGATCCTTACCCAGACGGGCAGCCTGATCTGCACCCACCGCAGCCATTGCACCGCTACCGAAGGTCAGTCCTGCCAACGCCAAAGCGAGATAGTTGAAGTTACGCATGCGCTTGTCTCCCTTCGGGCCTTAGAACGAATATTTGGCAGTCACCGCGAAGAAATCGCGGTCGCTGGTCAAGTTGTAGATACCACCACCCATGAAGGCGGTGTATGACACGTCAAACACCCAGCGGTTGAGGTAATTGGCCTCAACACCCAGCGTCGCCGACTTGCGGTCTTCCAAGAAATTACCGCCAGGTCCGGGCGAGGTGCCATTGACGTCATGGTTGAACGCAATGCGTGGCGCCAGATTGATGGCCTTGCCCGCGACACTGTTGTAGTCCGCACGCATAGCCAACCTGTAGCCCCAGGAGAACTGGGTCGGAAAACCAACGCAGGAGGTGTAGGGATTGCGACCATTGCCGGTTGCCGCATCCGGGCCGCAGCCTGTGTCTGTGCCATCACCCTGATAGCGCAGGACATCCAGCGTCGGCAGGTCCCAAACCTTGGTTGCACCGAACTCCGCCACGGTCGCGATCTGATCTGCCGCAAGGAAGTTGCCAGGGCCGATCACCTTGGTAAAGGTGAACTGCAATTGGCTGACCTCATGCCGCTCGTAACCGCGCAGATACTCGCCGGGCGCGGCTTGGCCCAACTGACTGACAAAGCGCAGGTACGGCTCGGCAATCAGCACGTTGAGCGGACTCAGACCGGCGAACAGAATTTCGACGTCGTCGATCTGCAGAGGCATGTTGTCGCGGTAGCTCAACTCACCCTGAAAGGCGACACCGGCAGGCAACATCGTGTTCCAACTCAAACCGTACAGATTGATGTCTTCCGGGTACTCAATGAAATAGCGCCCTGAGGTCGTCGACGAATTTGTCACTGCCGTGCCGGAGATGTAGGGCAGTCGGCTGTGATAACGCAGGTAGTAAAGACCGAACTCCGTATCGTTCAATTCCGAAGCAAAATAGCGCATCGCCAGACCATACTGGCCGCTGTCACCAGCCTCGTTGTCGGCCGCGCGCGGGAAGGCCGCCGCACAGCGCGGATCAGCCGCCGGGTTGGTACGACAGACGTTGTAGTCCGCCGGTTCGTCCACCAAACCGAAGTTCAGCATCACGAACTCACCGCCCGTCAGACCGAAGTCGTTGTTGGCGAAGTAGGTTCCCGACGGTTCCACTTCGGTCGGCTTCCACTCAAACATGTACAACGCTTCGATGGCCAGATTGTCGGTCAGATTGAACGATGCCCACGCCGAGTTGATGGGCAGAAACGCCTCTTTCAGCTCCGCACCGGCCACCCGCAAGCGCGACACATCGACCGGATTGATGGCGTTGATACCACCTTGAATGAAAGTGCTTTCGCCCCAACTCACCACCTGCTTACCGAGGCGGAAATTGCCGGTCACTGCATCGCCAAACTCGAAGTCGCGGAAGATGAAGGCATCAAGCAGGCGAGTGCGATTGCCAATTTGATCTTTGGCCACGTCGCTGATGTCGTCACGATCCATGGTTTCGAAGTCGTAGAAACCGGTAGCGCGCACGAAGGCTCCCCAGCCACGCCAATCGAGACTCAGCTCGGTGGTCAAGCCGAGGGCATTGGAAATCAGATCGCCTTTGTCGTATTTCAGATTGCCATCGTCGGAATTGACCGAAAAGCGACCCGGCGCCGCCAAGGCAAGCGCTTGCGCTTCGACATAGCGGCCCTGAGCCTGCAATGCCGTCACCCGTGCGCCAATGGTTGGATCCAGATTGACCTTGCCGATCAGACGGTCATCGCGATCCTCTGCGCGCACGGATGCGCCCCAAGTGATGGTCGTGTCGATGGAGCCGGTCAGATCGCCACGGCTGAACTCGACGGCAAACGCGCCTTGCGCAAACAGGGCCGTCGCCACGGCCAGACTGAGTGGTGTCAGACGATGCAAACGGGCATTCAATGATTGAGTGGACATGTGTCTTTCCTTGATGTCTGCTTACTGCGTGCGGATGACGGAAGAATTCTGGATCAGCACCGCAGTACCACCCGAGGCGAGAAAACTGGCCATTTGACCTTGCATTTCCATAGTGGCCAGCAGGGACGCGGTGGGAGACAGCAAAGATCCATGGTCACCGGCGACAAAACGAACGACACCACGTACGCGGGTATCCGAAAGGGTGGTGCTCGTCAGGGTCGACAGGCCAAAGGCACGAATCAATGGCTCGGTACCCGATAGTGGTGCGCCGGCGACGGCATTCGGGATCACCTGGTCGGGCAACACATCCGTCCCGTTGCCGACAACTTCGTGCAGCAGGATCGACTTTTGCAGGGTCGCAAACGCGTAGTTGACCGGATCAGCCGAATCAATGGCTTGCTGAGTTGCGCCAAAGAAACTGTCGTAGTTCGGTGTTCCGGGTTGCAGGCCAGCGGATGCCGCCAGACCCGCACGGATCCGCGGACCGAAGGTCGGCGAGGCTTCCAGCAAGCGAGCAATGCCGCCGCCGGGCACCGACAACACCGCCTGATTGACGGTCGGCTCCAGCGCGACGAACTGCGTTCCCACGATGGAGCCAAGCGACTGGCCGGTAAAGGCGATCCGTGAACCGTCGAAGTCAGCCCCATTGCCATCAAAATCGATGCTGGGAATGGTTTTGGCTAAAACAAACAGATCGGCCACGCCCTGACGCACGTTGTCACGCGAGGTCAGCAATGAGGACAGGTTGATGAAGTGCGTGCCTGAATCATCCGCATTGCCGTCCGGACCGGCGGCACCGGTGCTGTTGTTGACGTAGTCGACTGCAAACGTGCGCTCGTTGGCTGCCGGGCCGAAAGGTGAATTTTCGATGTTGAACGGGCTGCTGACAGGCAGACCGTGCAGGGGCAGATCGATGGCAATGACAGCAAATCCCTGACCCGCCAAGGTTGCGGCAATCGCAAGTGCATCGGAACGGTTGCGGGTAATACCGTGCTGGAAGATCACGACTGGCCAACCAGTACTTGGCTTGAACTGATTGGACGCAGCGTTCGGCACCGTCGCAATCACCGGGATCGTCTGACTGCCGGTAGCGACAGGAATCGGATTGGCAAAGGTGATGTTGGTTGACGTGGGGTCCAGTCCTGCGTTGGCAAGTGCCGAGATGTAGGCACCCGGTGCCGCCTTCCAGAATCCATTCAACGGTGCGGTGGGGTTCTCCGCACTTGGTGCGAGACAGGTAATACGGCACCGTCAGCGTGCCGATGTAGATGTCCGCCACCGGCGGCAATCCAGCAGCAGCTGTGGTCATGCCGGTTGGCACCAAGGTCGCCGCGCCCGGTTGAGTAATGGCGCGAACAGTCTGCATGACCGGTGTGACGCTCTGCGTGGTCGCCACCCCAGAAACGACGACCTCGTCACGCGGAATGCCCGCCGCCGCGGCCACCGCAAGGTGCGAATTGGTCAACTGACGCAATGGTTCAAGCGCGCAAGCCGTCGCTGTTGGCAACATCGGCTCAGTGCTGACACCACCGGAGCACAACGCCGCGGTGCGCTTGGTCAGGAAGTAGGTCTGCTCAGGCGTGGCATCGTTGCCACGGGCGTCGCGCACGTTGTCGGTGACCACGACCATGTACGAAGTCATTTGCGCCAACGGCATGTGGAACAACTGCAAAGGTACGCCCCGTGGTATCGCTCGAAACTGGCGCGGTGACGAAGTCGACGCCAGCAACCAATTCACGCGTGAGTCCGTTGGTGCCGCCACCCGGACCGGTCAGGGTGACCTGAAACATGCGTACCGATTGACCTGGGATAACCGTCGCAGGGTTGGGAGCAGCGCTGAACGCGAAGGTCCAAGGCGTCGTTGTGCTCCAGCCATCCAGCGTGTTCAGCGCCACTTGCGGATTGCTGAAATCGGCCGGATTTCCAGTCCCGAGCGGGATGTTCAGCGTCAGGTCGCGCGTACCGGACAACAGCAAGTTGTTCGGCAGCGGAACCACACCCGCAGAAGGATTGAAGCGAGCGGTGATGACGCCATTGACGGCGCTTCCGCTGTCGTTGGTGGCGGGGGCGGTGGCGACGGCGCGCGGGCTGTTGCTGGAGCTGCTGCAAGCAGAGAGCAGCAACGCCGACAGGGCCATCGACAGGGTCAATCGAGCCTGCATGTTCATGTCCTTCTGGTGACCGGGGTGATGAATCGACCGTTAATATATCCATCGCTTGTGAGCGCTGGCAATTCTGCGCCGTATGGTCACAGTCAACGCTAATGTTGCTGCGCACAATACGACTCAGACATACACCAATCTCGCGCTTGATTGGATCGCACCTTGTTACCCCTTCAGCGATCGCAACCAACGTCTGAAAATGGACACTAAGCCATTGATTTGATCGACGCGCCATCGAAGGAGAAGTCCGCTGGGGTTGGCGAGAAGGCGCGCGGAATCACCCCAAACCGATACCAGTCATCGACGGCACTTACCTGATCTTCGTATACGCGCTGCAACATCGACAGCTTCGATGCCCAGGGTTCGCCGCGCCTTGTGAGTGCACGCAAGACGCGCTCCAGCGCAAAGTCGGGCAACAAACACAGGCGTGCGGGTGTCGGCGTTGTCTGCAGAACCCGCTGCAACATGACCGGCCAGGAAAGTCGTTCCGGCCCTGGAAGTTCAAACACGCCATGCAAGGGCACCTTGGCCTGAGCGGCATGCGCCAGAGCCCGCGCGATATCGTCCGCATGGACCGGTTGGCGCAGTCCTCGCGCGCCACGCGGCCAAGGCAACATCCGCCATCGAGAGGCGATTCGACGCAACGGCGTGAGGGTGCGATCCACGCCCGCGCCATAGACCAGTCCGCAGCGCAGGATGCACGCGGTCGCAGCCATGGCTTCGCAGCGAGACACCAGTTCTGCCTCGGCATCCAGCAGGCGAGCGGCGAGTCTGGCATCGGCAACGTTTGGTGAGCCCGCCTTCCAGCGCGCACTCAAGGACGACAGCGCAAGAATTCTTGTCCCTGCGGGCAGGACCGTGCGTCCCATCAACCTTGTGAAGTGATCCAGCGGACCAGCACAGATCAGGACATTCGAATCCCGGTCATTCAATCGCAGTTCCTGCTGACTGAGATCCGCGCATCGCCACTCAACACCCGCCTGCGCGACCGTCGGCATTTGCGCGTTCTGCGGGCGCCTGCTGTAGGCCAGCAAACGCCCCGGCGCCGGTGCCAGCAACGGCAGAACGAACTGCCCCACGGCACCGCTAGCGCCCCAAAGGTATGTCGTCATGCTGGTCAATGAATCCTCGACACGTGGCAGCACCCGCAATTGGCGCAAAAAATCTGCATTGCGGCATTGTCGCAAGTCATCGGCAGGAATGTCCGAGTGCCTGCGGTATCCAGTCCACTGCCCCGTCCATCAACCGCGATTTTCCCGCGCGATCTGACGAGACAGTTGGTCTATTCGACCATCTCGCATCTGGTCTTGATCAGCTTGTTGCTTGGACCATCCATGCCGCGCGCGGTGGTCGCGGGCTTGCTGCATCTGATCAACCACACTTGTTTCGAAGCGTCACTCGTCATGCCAAGGATTGCCTATCCGATTCGCTTCCTGTCCACGCGTTGCCTGAACAACACATTCACCTTTTTTCATGGCTTCAATTTGCCGCTGCTGACGCGGGCGATCGCTCAGTTCGACGGCAGCGCGGGGCATTCTGGCCTAGCCCGACAACACCGTATTTCCCGCGACGCTCGAGTGTTGAATGGGCGCACTGACTCTGGCTGGACGCGCCACCCATCCAGTCACCTGCCGAGACATTTGTCGTACCACATGGAAAATGACCGTTCGCGGCGTTATCTTCTGCTCATGGTGCGGATCGCACTAACGTTGGCGCTGCGTCTTTGTCCTCTTGCTTCGATCTCGCTCACCTGAACCCTGCTCAGGAACGGCCGCTGCTGGGCTGCGCGCTTTGCATGCCAATGCCGAAGCCACGATCGCGCAGATCAAGTCCCGCGATGAAAGCCCGCTGAAGGAGATCTTCGAATGATCGCCACGTCTTTGAACCTGAGCATCGGTCTGCTTCTGGTCGGACTCCTGCTCTGCCTTTACAGACTGCTGATGGGTCCACGTATTCCGGATCGCATCTTGGCACTCGCCATGCTCGACATTCTGGCCCTGGGTTTGTTGGTGCTGTTTGGCATGCGCCAGGGTTCGCTGCTGTACTTCGAGATCGCGCTGATCATTGGCGCAGTTGGTTTCGTTGGCACATTGGCGCTATCCAAGTACCTGGTGCGGCGGAACATTCTCGAATGAACCCGATCCTGCAACAGCTCATCGAAGGGCTGATCGCCATCGTGCTGGTCACTGGCAGTCTGTTTGCACTGATTGGCGCGTGGGGTCTGGCCCGATTGCCTGACTTCCACACGCGAGTGCAGGCACCCACCAAGGCGACCACGTTGGGCGTGGGTGGCGTGCTGATTGCATCCATGGGTATCAACGCGCTGGCCGGTCAGGCCAGCGCGCATGAATTGCTGATCACCATGTTCCTGTTCATCACTGCACCGATCAGCGTCTTGATGATGGCGCGCGCTGCGCTGTCGCAAGCCGGTCATGTGCGCCCGAACGCACCGCGCACGCTGCAACTGCGCGTGCTGGTCGATGCGACAGACAGCGCGCACGTCCAGCAACTGTGCGTACAGACCTTGCAGGCACTGGTGGATCTGCAGCCCACCGTGTGCGGTGCCATCGAACCCTATGCCAAGTTCGAGCAGTGCTACGAGTTCACCTTGTCACTGCGCTGCGACGATGCCAGCGCCGTCACCGCCCTCGCCGCTGGCAGTTGGTACGATGCTGATCTTGATGGCGATGGTTCGGCGGTTTGGAATCGCGGTGAACACGGGGCTTTTCTGCTCCCCGAAGTGCGTTGGGCGGAACTGTTTTGGTGGCGCTGAACCGCACCGTCGAACGATTACAGGCCCAACACCAGATCCTCCGCCACGACCTGATCGATGCGAATCTGATTGGCGAACAGCGAAAAGGCGAGAAAGCCCGCCAGCCCATTGGCGCGCTGCGCCCAAGGCGGCAAATAGAGCGGCTCGGCAATGGTGCCGTCCTCGAACAGGGGCTCCAGCGTGAACACGTCATGCAAGGCCATCTTGCCCGCGAACAACAGATGTGTGAGACGCGGGCGTCGATGCTTGAGCGCCCAGCGGAAAAAGGTATGCACGCTCAACATGCCATGCAGATACACCGCGTCTTTGGTGAACGCGGCGCCGCCACTGGTCGGGCAGCCGCGGAACACCCGTTGCGCTGAGGAAAGCTCTCGGTTTCGCTCTGACCCTGTTCCAGAAAATAACGGAAGACATCGATGAAGTCGGCGCCGTTCAAGGCCATTTCAATGGCGATGATGCGCAGCGAAAGTCGCTTCAGGCGCGGCAGATCAATCGCTCCCGTGATCAACTCTGCAAACGTTGCCAAACCTTCCTGGGTCGCTATCACCCGCGGTGCCGTGCGCGACAGACTGCGCACGTGCGGCTGCTCGCGACCGTTCAAGCCGGTCAATGAGTGCACGAATGCCTCATGCTCCAGTAATTGCCGAAGGTCGTACTCGGTGAACGCAGTGTCGGCACGCAAACGAATGCGGGTTGGCCCCGCAGCCGCCTTGGCAATCAGGTCAGGATCGATCTCCACCGTGACGCGGTGCCCGACGAAGAACGCGTCCAGCGCGCTCTGCAACTCGTCACGCATCACTTCGGCCGACAGCACATAGTCGGGTTCGCTGATCGCGCCCTCGCCATCCACACTGTCGGCAATCGCAATGAAGTGGCGTGCGGCATCGACATTGGTCAAGGCTGAACCAGGCAGACGGTCGCCGGGCCGTCCGAACAGACGCTGCGAATGCAGGCTGACCCGGCATCACCAACGCTTTGGATCAGCTCCGCCGCGACCAGCCAGCCATCCGTCGTGCGACACAGATACTCGCCCATCGGACACGCGGGATCGGCCTGCGCATGGATCGCCTGCAAGGTCTGAATCACCTCACGCATGTCGCGACGCAGGTAATCGGGTGCAGGCAAACGCGGTTGCCCTGCTCGCCAGTTCTGCAGAAACGCAGCCTGCGTCGCCATCGGCCAACTGACGGCCGAGAGCAAACGAATACGCTGCACCGCGTCGAGCAAGCGGGCATCGAGTGCCAAATGATGCTGCAGCGAAGGGGTCATGCGTGGCCTGATCAGTGCGCCAGAGTTGTGCGATGGTAGCCGTGAACGGTCATTTCACCTCAGCCTCTTGAAAGCGGCATCCAGCCGCCCCACATCTGGCGGACCCCTGACCGCCACAGTTCACTGCGGCGTTTTCGTCGGTTAAACTTGGCACTCACCCAAGGCGAGTGCTAACAATCCCTTGACCTTTCAATCCAATCACTCACTTCACGAGGCTCCCATGAACCTGAAACCCCTGCATGATCGCGTCGTCATCAAGCGCATGGAAGAAGAGCGCCTGTCCGCTGGCGGCATCGTGATCCCTGACAGCGCCACCGAAAAACCCATCCGCGGTGAAGTGCTGGCGGTAGGCACAGGCAAGCCACTCGACAACGGCAGCGTGCGCGCTCCGGCCGTGAAAGTTGGCGACAAGGTGCTGTTCGGCGGGCAGCGGCACCGAAGTGAAGCTCGACGGCACCGAATATCTGGTCGTGCGCGAAGACGACATCTTCGCCGTCATCGGCTGATAACCCCGGCCAGCAGGCGCAGCGCGCACCCGCGTGCATGCCGCGCGCTGTCTGTCTGATCCGCTCTGCGGTTTCCCCATTTCAAGTATTTCGAGGTAATTCTCATGGCAGCTAAAGACGTACGTTTCGGTGAAGACGCCCGCACCAAGATCCTGCGCGGCGTGAATGTCCTGGCCAATGCGGTCAAGGTTACGCTCGGTCCGAAGGGCCGCAATGTGGTGCTCGACAAGAGCTTCGGCGCCCCCACCATCACCAAGGACGGCGTGTCCGTCGCTGGCGAAATCGAACTGGCTGACAAGTTTGAGAACATGGGCGCGCAGATGGTGAAGGAAGTGGCCTCCAAAACTTCCGACAACGCCGGTGACGGCACCACCACCGCCACCGTTCTGGCTCAGGCCATGATCCGCGAAGGCATGAAGGCCGTCGCTGCCGGCATGAACCCGATGGACCTGAAGCGCGGCATCGACAAGGCCGTCACCGCCGCTGTCGCCGAGCTGAAGAAGCAGTCCAAGCCCACCGCTGACGACAAGGCCATCGCCCAGGTCGGCACCATCTCCGCCAACCCGACGAGTCGATCGGCAAGATCATCGCCAACGCGATGAAAAAGGTCGGCAAAGAAGGCGTGATCACCGTTGAAGAAGGCTCCGGTCTGGACAACGAACTCGACGTGGTCGAAGGCATGCAGTTTGATCGCGGCTACCTGAGCCCTTACTTCATCAACAACCAGCAGAGCCAGCAGGTTGAGCTGGATGACCCGTTCATCCTGCTGCACGACAAGAAGATCTCCAACGTCCGCGAACTGCTGCCGGTGCTGGAAGGCGTCGCCAAGGCAGGCAAGCCACTGTTGATCGTGGCCGAAGAAGTCGAAGGCGAAGCGCTGGCGACCTTGGTCGTCAACACCATCCGCGGCATCGTCAAGGTCTGCGCCGTCAAGGCACCGGGCTTCGGCGACCGTCGCAAGGCAATGCTGGAAGACATGGCCATCCTGACCGGCGGTACCGTGATCTCCGAAGAAGTCGGCCTGCAACTTGAGAAGGCCACCATCAAGGATCTGGGCCGCGCCAAGAAGGTGCAGATCACCAAGGAATACAGCACCCTGATCGACGGCGCTGGCGACGGCGAAGCCATCCAGGCCCGCATCAGCAGATCAAGGCGCAGATCGAAACCTCTTCTGACTACGACCGCGAGAAGCTGCAAGCGCGTGGCCAAGCTGGCTGGCGGCGTGGCGGTGATCAAGGTCGGTGCAGCCACCGAAGTCGAAATGAAAGAGAAGAAAGCCCGCGTCGAAGACGCCCTGCACGCCACCCGCGCTGCAGTTGAAGAAGGCGTCGTACCCGGCGGTGGCGTGGCCCTGATTCGTGCCCTGCACGCGATTGGGATCTGAAGGGCATCAACGAAGAGCAGAACCACGGCATCGTGATCGCCAAGCGCGCCATGGAAGCCCCGCTGCGCGAAATCGTCACCAACTGCGGCGAAGAACCCAGCGTCATCCTCAACAAGGTCGCTGAAGGTTCCGGCAACTTTGGTTACAACGCCGCGACTGGCGTGTTCGGCGACATGATCGAAATGGGCATTCTGGACCCAACCAAGGTCACCCGCACGGCCCTGCAGAACGCCGCTTCCATCGCCGGTCTGCTGATCACCACCGAAGCCATGGTGGCCGAACTGCCGAAGAAGGACGAACCCGCTCCTGCCGGTCACGGCGGCGGCATGGGTGGTATGGACTTCTGATCCAGCGCCTGCTGATCTGTGTCACAAGAAACCCCGCTTCGGCGGGGTTTCTTTTTTCAGCGCCAACAGTCGCGAACTTGCCGCACACCAAGGCTTTCCCGCTTGGACCCAACCAAGGTCTGACACCGCCCTGCAGAACGCCGCTTCCATCGCCGGTCTGCTGATCACCACCGAAGCCATGGTGGCCGAACTGCCGAAGAAGGACGAACCCGCCCCGGCCGGTCACGGCGGCGGCATGGGTGGTATGGATTTCTGATCCAGCAAACCGCAAGGACATGCAGTGGTCGGTAACGACCACTGCTTCCGGACGGATCCGGCAAACGACAAAGCCCCGCAGCAATGCGGGGCTTTGTCGTTTGATGGTTTGGTGATCCATGGCATCAGCAGCACCTGCGCGTCGCGCCAGTGGGCCAGCAATTTCGCGCTTGCCAACGGCGACACCACGCGACAATCCATGCCTGCGTCAGCTTCGTTGTTTGCCGACGCCCGCCAAACGGTCGCGCATCCCGTGGAGGAGCCTCCAAACCACGTAGCCACGCTGCAGCCAGCGCAATGATCGCGTGGCTCTGAAGACCGTCAACAAACCCATGCCGCCGATCGCCAACACGGGATGGCGTTTGACATAGCGCAGCGCGTTCAGACCCTGATCGGCCAGCGCCAGCGGACCTCGCCAAGGCGTGATGTCACGCGCCAAAGCAATGCGCTGCAAGGCGGCCTTGGCCAGCAACCGCTCGCGGCGTTGCTGCAGTGATCCGAGTTTGCCATTCATGGGCGCGACAACTGTCGGCGATCCTTGTGAAACTCCCCCAGCGTTGTCGCAAACGCACGCGGTTTGCTGTTCACCTTGTGTCGGACGACAGCCCAAGCCGCACACCGACGACGAGAAAGAAGCCAGCGAGCGAACCCAGAACCAGCAAACGATGCGTGTCCCAGAACACCGCCACCAGCAGGAGCGCGCCCAACAGCAAACCAATCGCGAGACAACACAGCGCGGCCAGCATCCAGACAAGGAGCGAGAACACATGAGCCCGCTC
The DNA here is from genome assembly GCA_016718605.1 of Lysobacterales bacterium. Classification (GTDB taxonomy): domain Bacteria; phylum Pseudomonadota; class Gammaproteobacteria; order Xanthomonadales; family Xanthomonadaceae; genus Aquimonas. Next base: position 957,012 of record JADKCY010000003.1, read on the forward strand.
CTCCTCCAAATCGATCGACAACAGATCAAGTCGTGTCTGAACGATGGCCACGAACGTCGCTGCCAAAGCGCTCAGGGAGGCCAACAGGCCTTGGCGGGTGCCGGACGCCTGTGTAGACATGGCGACTATCGACGACCCATGATCCAGCCGAGCAGCAAACCAATACCAGCACCAACGCCGATGGCATTCCACGGATTTTCGTGAACGTAAACCTCGGTTGCCAAGCCGGCGGCGCGGGTTTTTGACACCACCGCAGTTTGCGCATCAGCCATGCGCTCCTTGACCGTGCTCAACGACGCTTCCGCCTTGGCACGCAACTTGGCGATTTTCTCACCACCTTGATCAGCGGTGGCTTTCAACAGTGCTTCGGCGTCGGCGACGACGACATAGAAGTCTTCAATCAACTGTTCGGTACTGATCGTTTCGGATAGGTTTTTCATGTTGCTCTCCGGGGTGAAAGGAACCGCGATTCGCGGTGAATGGCGGTAGCCAAAGATGCCCCATCTGACCGCGGTTGACCGTTCGCTATCGCACGTAGTCAAGGCCTGACAAGCATCCATTTCGCGGCAACGACGCAGGCTCCGATGACCACCCTTCGCGCAGGGTGTGCCCTCCGCGCGATCAGGTTGGCGGAACCTTTCGCTGCGTCTGCTTGACCAGCGATTCTTCAACGAAGCGCAACAAGGCACCCATCGTGGTCAACAGCACAGGCCCCAGAATTACGCCGATGGCACCAAAGGCAGAGACACCGCCAATCACACCAAAGAACACCGCGAGCGTTGACACTGGCGTGTGATGGGATATCAGCAAAGGGCGCAGCAGGTTGTCCGAGACCGAGACACCGGCACCCAGAGCAACATGAAGAGTGCCCAGCCCCACGCGCCTGTTGCAGCCAGATACAGCGTCGCAGGGCCCCAGATCAAGCCCGCGCCGAGCACGGGCAGCAAGGCAAGAAACGCAGACAACACGCCGAACACAATCGCCGATGGCAAACCGGCAATGGCAAAACCGATCCCGACCAGCGCACCCTGGGCCAGCGCGGTCAACATTTCCCCATAGACCACGGCACGGGTCGTGTCGCCGATCAGTTTGACCAAGACCTGCCGCCGCTGCTTGGCAATCGGCAGCAAACGCCAGCAGCGTGCGAGCAGCCGGTGCCCGTCACGGAGCAGATAGAACAGCAGAAAGAGCATCACGAAGAAATTCATGATCGTGCCCAAGGCACCCAGAAGGATATTGCCGCCACTGGCCGCCAGCGACGTCATCAGCAGCGCTGCGCCACTTTCCAGCCAGCTCTGCAGTTGCGCGCTGGTGGCGGTCAGGTTGACCCGAAGCCAGACACTGAGACTACCAATAATCGGATAGCTCTCAAGCTGCGCGAACAGACTATCGTCGAAGCGCAATTGCAGCGCTTGCAGCCGCGCTACCAGCTCAGCGAACTGGTTGGCGAAGGTCATCCCCAAACTGATCAGCGGGCCAGCAAGGACGATCGGCACCAGCAAGGTGAGGATGCCCGTTGAAAGAGTGGATTGACCCCGCAATTTGCGGGTCAACCAGCCATGCACCGGTGACAACAAATAGGCCAGACAGATGGCCCACGCGATGGCACTCCAGAAGGGCGCAAGCATCCAGTGCAGCGCCAGTGCGCAGAGCGCAACGACAGCGATCACAAAGCCCTTGCGGTATAGATCCATGTGCGCTCCGTTGCCACGCTAGCAACCCCACGCCGGGCGGACAGTCGCGCGCCCGCAGCGAGTGCGGGCGCGCGACTGGAATCCGGCGAGGAACACGCCCTCAGAGGGCATTCGATCTAGCGAATAGCGACCGGCTCGACCGCGCTGAAGATCACCTCGACGCGTCGATTCATCTGCCTGCCTGAAGCGGTTTCGTTGCTGGCGGCGGGAAACTCCTGACCACGTGGCGTAATACTCAATTGCTCTGAAGACACACCGAAATTGACCAAAGACTGGTGCACGGCGGTGGCGCGACGCTCCGACAGCAGGTAGTTGGAGCTGGCGCTACCGACATTGTCGGTATGGCCCTCGATCGCTGCGCGATATGCAGGATGGGCACGCAGCACATCCGCAATCTTGCGTAGATTGGTTGTGCCCTCCGGACGCACTTCGGAGCGCGCGGTATCGAACAGCACATCGCCCAGCGTGACCACCATGCCGCGCTCGGTCTTGCGCGCGTTGAGGCTGGCCAAGTCAGCCTCCAGACTGTCGATCTCGCGCCGTGCCGCATCCGCATCGCCCTGCGCGATCTGTGTCTCCCGCTGGGCGTATTCCGCATCGCGTTGTGCCTGCGAGGCGTCGCGCTGCGCATTGTCTGCCGCCATCTGACTGCGTTCGGCGGCATCGCGCGAGGCGTTGGCTTCCTGCGTGCGCTGTGCGAGGCGCAAACGATCACGTTCGGCGCCTGCACCATCGACAATCGCCTGCGAGGCAATGCTGGATGCGGTGGCTTCGGCCAAGCTGACATGGCGACCAGCCATGTAGGCAAGATGGTCGACGGTGGTCTGCGGTTCGCGTGCGTTCCAGGCGCGTTCGGCCTGTGCCAAGGCCGCATCGGCCTGCGCCATCTCCTCGCCGGCAAGACTGAGCACCTGCGGACTGGACTTCGCACGTTGATGTGATTGACGCGCCTCTTCAAGCGCCATGTTGCGTTTGGGCGTGGTACTGCAGGCGGCGATGCCGAGCGTTGCCGCCAGCGTGAGGGCGACGATTGAAACTTGTTGAATCTTCATGGGAGGGTTCCTGGTGAGAGAGAGCGGTGTGAAGCGACCGGTTGGCGGCGCGACCGCCGAATGGGACAAGCGCATCGCCTAGGCGATCGGCGTAGGCGATCGGCGCGCTGGACCGCCAGCCGCGCATGCAACTGGCGTAGTTCAGGGTTCGCCGAGTGGTTGGCCGATGGCGCCACGCAAGGCTGGCGAATTCGACCGTTAAGAAAATCGCGTTCCGCGCGTCTGGCGTTCGCGACCAAACGCCCGACAGGCGGGTTAACGCGAACCGTCGCGCTGCATCTCCTGCTGCAAAATGCGTGCGGCTTCCTGCGATTCCTGCGCAGCGGCCAACGCACGTGCCGAGCGCGCCGTGAGCACCGCGACCTTGGCATCCAACTCCGCCTGCTGGGCCAGTTGCAGGGCCAGCGCAGGCTTCTTCGAACGTGCCGCGCGCTGCGCGGCCGCCAGCTTGTCGGTCGCGATGCGCAACTCGAGCGCAGCATCGGTTTGGGTACTCGTGGTGTTTGCAGTTTCCACGGCAGACTCTGCCGCCGCCATCTGGCGGTCGTAGACCGGCGTGCTCACACATGCCACCAACAGCAGTGGCACACACGCCACCACAAAAGGCCAGCGACGAATGCGCTGGGCGAAAGTCCGTGCGATCGATTGGGGGTTCGGCGTGGGCATGATGACTCTCCTGCGAATTGACCCTCAGCATGGGCCTCGGCAATCGCGGGTTCAGTTCGTTGCCGCACACAGTTCATGCCTAGCACAGGCGCGTGCCAATCAACCGCGCTCGCCAACGCGACTGTGTACGACAGCGCACAGAGCGGATCACCCAGGCCGCGCAGACTGACTGTCACTTTGCCTGAGGCTCAACCAATGAATCCTATGCGCGCACTAGCCATCCTGCTGATCGTCGCTGGCACACTGGCGCTGATCTACGGTGGCTTCAATTACACCCGCGATACCCACGCCATCGACCTCGGCCCGCTGCAGGTGCAGGTACAGGAGCAAAGCTACCAACACATCCCGATCTGGGCCGGTGTGGCGAGCCTGATCGGCGGCATCGTGCTCCTCGGCGCCGCCCGCAAAGCGCGCTGAACCCAGGCACCGCTGGCAGTTGCCAAGCAGCCATCGCGTCCCAAGCCAATCTCCGTGCCAGGGCATCCTGTCGCGCAAACGCGTTGTGCTGAAGACCACGCAATCGCGAAATTCCGCGATGCGGCGCGCCCACGCGTCTCACGCCGCTCGGCACACAGTCGCGAAATCGCGGTTGCTGCAAGTTCGTGCAGATCACCAAGCCGCCCGGTTTGGCGGGCATTGGGTAGTGCGCAACCATCGCACGCGCATTCCCATGCCGCCTCGCACCGGGTGCGTGATCAGCGATACACGATCACAGCCGTTAGACTCACGCATCTGGAATCCGCGCCCACACAAAACGGCGGACCATCACTTGCGAGACGCGCATGCACGTCAGGGAAAACACCATCGAATACGGCTTGATCGGCACACTGCAAGGCCTCAAGTACGAGTATCGCGAAGACATCCGAGACCGCGCCGCGCTGGAGGCGAATTTCCGCGAGAAGTTCCAGCAGCTCAACCGGGTCAAGCTCACCGATGCCGAGTTTGCCCGCCTGCTCGATGAAATCGTCACCCCGGATGTCTTCACTGCGGCCAAGACCCTGCGCAGCATCAACGCCTTCACCCGCGACGATGGCACGCCGCTGAACTACTCCCTGGTGAACCTCAAGGACTGGTGCAAGAACCACTTCGAGGTCGTCAATCAACTCCGCATCAATACCGACTACAGCCACCACCGCTACGACCTCCTTCTTCTGATCAACGGCGTGCCCTGCGTGCAGATCGAGCTGAAGACCCTTGGCGTGAATCCGCGCCGGGCCATGGAGCAGATCGTCGAGTACAAGCACGACCCCGGCAATGGCTACACCAGGACGCTGCTGTGCTTCATGCAGCTCTTCATCGTCAGCAACCGCGACCGCACCTACTACTTCGCCAACAACAACGCCCGCCACTTCGCTTTCAATGCCGACGAGCGCTTTCTGCCCATCTACGAGTTCGCCAGCGAAGACAACCGCAAGATCACCCAGCTCGACGAGTTCGCCGAGCCTTCCTGAAAAAGTGCGACCTCGGCCGCACCATCAGCCGCTACATGGTGCTGCTCGCCGGCGAGCAGAAGCTCATGATCATGCGGCCCTATCAGGTCTATGCCGTGCAGCACATGGTGAAGTGCATCGACGAGGACAACGGCAACGGCTACATCTGGCACACCACAGGTTCAGGAAAAACGCTCACCTCCTTCAAAGCCTCGACGCTGCTGAAGGAGAACGAGCACATCCACAAATGTGTCTTCGTGGTGGATCGCAAAGACCTTGATCGCCAGACGCGGGAGGAATTCAACAAGTTCCAGGAAGGCTGCGTCGAAGAAAACACCAATACGGCCGCCCTGGTGCGCCGCCTGCGGTCAGAGGACTACGCGGACAAGGTGATCGTCACCACCATCCAGAAGCTGGGCCTCGCGCTGGACGAAAACAGCAAGCGCAACAAACAGCGCAGCAAGAACGGCCAAGCCACCTACAAGGAACAGCTCGAAGCGCTGCAAGACCAACGCATCGTCTTCATCTTCGACGAATGCCACCGTTCGCAATTCGGCGAGAACCACAAGGCCATCAAGGACTTCTTCCCCAAGGCGCAGCTGTTCGGATTTACCGGCACACCCATTTTTGACGCCAACGCCTCGCAGCAGAAAATTGAGGACACCACCGCGTCGATGCGCACCACGGAAGACCTGTTCCAGAAGCAGCTCCACGCCTACACCATCACCCACGCCATCGAAGACGGCAACGTCCTGCGCTTCCACATCGACTATTTCAAGCCCGAGGGCAAGAATCCGCCGAAGCCCGGCGAGGCCATCGCCAAGAAAGCCGTCATCGAGGCCGTTCTCGCCAAACACCACGCCGCCACCGGTGGACGCCGTTTCAACGCCATCCTCGCCACATCGTCCATCAACGACGCCATCGAATATCACACGCTGTTCAAAACGATGCAGGCGGAAAAACAGGCCGCCGATCCCGAATTCAAGCCGCTGAACATCGCCTGCGTCTTCTCGCCACCCGCCGAGCTTGCGGAGAACGAGGCGGCCAGGAAGGACATCGACCAGCTGTCCAGCGACCTCCCGCAAGAACAGGCGGACAACCAGGTCGAGCCAGAGAAGAAGAAGCAGGCGCTTGAATCCATCGTGGGCGACTACAACGCCCGCTACGGCACCAATCACCGCCTGAGTGAGTTCGATCTCTACTACCAGGATGTGCAGAAGCGCATCAAAGACCAGCAATGGCCGAATGCCGATTACCCGGCAACGCAGAAAATCGACATCACCCTCGTCGTGGACATGCTGCTGACTGGCTTCGACTCCAAGTTCCTGAACACGCTTTACGTGGACAAGAACCTCAAGCACCACGGTTTGATCCAGGCCTTCTCCCGCACCAACCGCGTGCTCAACGGCACCAAGCCCTACGGCAACATCCTCGACTTCCGCCAGCAGCAAGATTCAGTCGATGCCGCCATCGCCCTCTTTTCCGGCGAGAAAACCGGCGAGCAGGCGCGGGAAATCTGGCTGGTGGACAAGGCCCCCGTGGTCATCCAGAAACTGGAAACCGCCGTGCAGAAGCTGGATGACTTCATGAAGTCCCAAGGGCTGGATTGCACGCCCTCCGCCGTCGCCAATCTGAAGGGCGACGAAGCCCGCGCCGCCTTCATCACCCACTTCAAGGAAGTCCAGCGGCTCAAGACCCAGCTCGACCAATACACCGACCTCACCCAGGAAAACAAAGCCAGCATCGAGCAGGTGCTGCCCGAGGAAAACCTGCGCGGCTTCAAAGGCCAGTATCTGGAAACCGCCAAAAAGCTCAGAGAGCAGCAGGGCAAGGGCGGCGACAAATCCGGCACCGACGATCCCGTGGATCAGCTCGACTTCGAGTTCGTCCTCTTCGCCTCCGCCGTCATTGATTACGACTACATCATGGGCCTCATCGCCAAGTTCTCGGCCAAGGGGCCGGGCAAGTCCAAGATGACCCGCGAAGAACTCATCGGCCTCATCAGCGCCGACGCCAAGTTCATGAACGAGCGCGACGACATCGCCGAATACATCGGCACGCTCAAGGCTGGCGAAGGTCTGTCGGAAACCGCCATCCGCGACGGCTACACCCACTTCAAGGCGGCGAAGAACGCGAAGGAACTCGCCGCCATCGCCGCGCGGCACGGCCTCGAACCAGCCGCCCTGCAAAGCTTTGTGGACGGCATCCTCGACCGCATGATCTTCGATGGCGACAAACTCAGTGACCTCTACGCCCCGTATGACCTCGGCTGGAAAGAGCGCACTCAAAAGGAACTCTGCCTCATGCAGGACTGCGCTCCCTACCTGGTCAAACGAGCCGGAGGCCGCGATATCTCAGGGCTCAGCGCCTATGAGTGAGACCCCGCTCACCGAAGCCGCGCTGCTGGAGCGCATCGCCCTGGGTGAACACACCCGCCAGCAGTTCAAGCGCCACTTCAACAACCCCGACGCACTAGCCGCCGAATTGGCTGCCTTTGCCAACAGTGGGGGCGGCACGCTGCTGATCGGCGTAGACGACGACGGCTCCATTACCGGCCTGAGCACGGATGACATCCGCCACCTCAACCAAATGCTCAGCAACGCCAGCAGCCAGCATGTGCGCCCGCCCATTCACCCTCACACCGAAAACGTGCAAACCCACGCCGGGCTGGTGATGGTGGTGACCGTGCCCAACGGCTTGGCCAAACCCTATCTGGACCAGCAAGGCCGCATCTGGGTCAAACAAGGCGCCGACAAACGCCATGTGACTGCCCGCGAAGAAATGCAGCGTATGTTCCAAAGTGGCGGGCTGGTCTACGCCGATGTGGTGCCTGTTACGGGCACCACCAGCGCCGATTTGGATGAACCCACCTTTCGCCGCTACCTCAGCCAGCACTACAGTGCAGACACCGCCCAAACCGGGCTGCCGCTCGATGCCATTTTGCAAAACCTGGGCCTGGGCGATGGCCGCGAACTTACCCTCGCCGGCCTCATGCTCTTTGGCCGCAACCCCCTGCGCTGGCGGCCCGCGTTCACCATCAAGGCCGTCGCCTTCTTCGGCACCAGCATTGCCGACAGCCACTACCAGGACAGCCAGGACTTCAGTGGCACCTTGCCTGCCCAATATGCCGAGGCGCTGGCCTTTATCAAACGCAACCTGCGCCGCGTGCAGGGCGACCAGGGCTTCAACTCACCGGGCATCTTGGAAGTGCCCGAAGTTGCCCTGCAAGAGCTGCTGGTCAATGCCCTCGTGCACCGCGACTACTTCACCAGCGCGTCCATCCGCATTCTGGTGTTTCGCGACCGCATCGACATCATCAGCCCAGGCCCCCTGCCCGACAGCCTGAGCATTGACGACATACGCCACGGCAAAACCAACCGCCGCAACCCCACGCTGAGTGAGCATGCCTTTCGGCTGCTGCCCTACCGAGGCATGGGCAGCGGCATCCCCCGCGCGCTGGGCGAGTGGCCCCAAATTGAACTGCTCAGCGAAGTCAGCGGCAACCAGTTCACCGCCAGGGTGCAACGGCCGCAGGCGCAAGGGGAAGGCGCTGACGAACACGTAACTCCGCAAGTCACAGGGCAAGTCACAGGGCAAGTCACAGGGCAAGTCGAAGTCCTGCTCTTGGCCATGGGTGAGGGGTCTTGGAGCCGCAAAGCGTTGATGGAAAAACTCAGCCTGAAGGGACGCGACAATTTCGAAAAGCTGTATCTCGCGCCCGCATTGGCGCAAGGGCTGATTGAGCGAACCATCCCCGACAAACCCAACAGCCGCTTGCAGCAATACCGCCTGACCGAAAAGGGCCGGAGCTTGTTGAAATGAGTAAAGGACAAAAATTAGAGCCGAAGCTGCGGTTTCCGGAGTTTCGGGGGGCGGCAGTGTGGGAACCGGCAACGCTTGGAAAAAAGTCATCCATCCTGAAGGGCAAAGGAATTTCCAAGGCCGACCTTGATCCGAACGGCTCGCAGGCCTGCATTCGTTACGGCGAACTGTATACCCGCTACGGCGAGACAATCAGGGAAGCGGTGTCACGCACAAAGGTTCCGACTTCAGAGTTGTTTCTCAGCAAGCCCGACGACGTGATTATTCCGTCATCGGGCGAAACCAAAATCGACATTGCCAAGGCGTCTTGTGTTTTGGCTGGCGGTATTGCGCTTGGTGGGGATTTGAATGTCATCAGGTCGAAGCTGAACGGCACGTTTCTCAGCTACTACCTGAATGGACCTAAACGGCTGGACATCGCAAAAGTCGCTCAAGGCGACACGGTGGTTCACCTTTATCCGCATCAACTTGAAGCGCTCCACATCGCTGTCCCCACACCCGCCGAACAACAACAAATCGCCGAGTGCCTGAGTTCGGTGGATGAGCTGATGGCCGCGCAAGCGCGGAAAGTGGACGCGCTCAAGACCCATAAAAAAGGGCTGATGCAGCAGCTTTTCCCCCGCGAAGGCGAAACCCAACCCCGCCTCCGCTTCCCCGAATTCCAAAACGCCGGGGAGTGGGAGGAGGCAAGTCTAGGTGATTACTTTGATCCCATTCGGAACGGCTTTGTCGGCACTGCGACACCGTATTACACCACCAGCGACGGGGTTCGATACCTCCAGGGACGGAACATCAAGCAAGGACGGATTGAAGCCGATAACTTGATTTACATCACCAACGAATTCCACAATCGGCAGCGCAAATCCCACCTGAAGGAAGGTGACATCCTGATGGTTCAATCAGGTCATGTTGGCGAGTGCGCGGTCGTTAGCTCCGAGTTCGCGGGATGCAATTGTCACGCTCTGGTCATTCTCACTCCGAAACGGAAGCTAAGTTCGGACTTCTTTGCTCACTACTTCTATTCGCCGATTGGTGAACTTGCCATCTTCCAGATCACCACGGGCAACACCATCAAACACATTCTGGCAAGTGAGTTGAAGACCTTGCCGGTTCTTGTCCCCGACTTTGCCGAACAACAACGCATCGCCTCGTGCCTGAGCAGCCTCGACGCCCTGATCACCGCCGAAACCCAAAAGCTCGAAGCCCTCAAGACCCACAAGAAAGGCCTGATGCAGCAGCTTTTCCCATCCGCCGAGGAAGTTGAGGCATGAGCGGTATTCGCACTTATCAAAGCCTGCGCACCTTAGTGACACGTCTGCGCGACGATCTCAATCAACGTGAGACCGAATCCCAAAAGAAAGTCGTAAACAAACCGGCAACTACCGTGCTTTTGTATGCATACAACCGCACGGGCAAAACGCGGCTATCGATGGAGTTCAAGAACGAGGGGAAACGCAAGAAGAAGAAAAATCCCAATGGCACACCGGACACCCTCTACTTTAATGCCTACACCGAGGATCTTTTCACTTGGGAAAATGATATTGAGAACTATCAATTTCATAGACTAAAAATTAACTACGATTCGAAATTTTTCGATGGGTTTATAGACTTATCTCTTGAGCCGGCAATTTATGAATATCTGCATCGCTATGCCGATTTCAGATTTACGCCTACATATTCGGAAGTAAGACATGGAGCCGAATCGTTTTCGCGCCTAAGTTATATCAATTTCTGGAAAGGCGATGAGACCGATATAAAGATATCGCGTGGCGAACAGAATATTTTTATCTGGTGCCTGTTCATGGCCATCTGTGAGCGCATGCTCGATGGACATATCTCGTATCAATGGGTGAAATACCTTTACATCGACGACCCCATCTCGTCACTGGACGACAACAATGCCGTTGCCATGGCCTGCGACCTGGCGCAACTCCTGCGCCGGGCTACAAGCCGCAAAGACCAGAACGGCGCGCCCGCGCCCATCAAGGTGGTGTTCTCCACCCACCACGCCCTGTTCTTCAACGTGATGTGCAATGAAATAGGCCGTGCAAAAGAAGGGGAGCCGAAAGTGACCCACAAGCGCTACTTTCTGCACCGCCCGAACGGCGAAGGCGCCTACACGCTGCGCGCTACCGAAGACACGCCGTTCTTCCACCATGTTGCGTCACTCGCCGAGCTGCAAATGGCCGCTGCCCCCGACACTGGCAAGCTCTACACTTTTCATTTCAACGCCCTGCGCAGCATCATGGAAAAAACGGCGTCGTTCTTTGGGCACGCGGACATTTCCTTCTGCCTCAAGGCGTTGAACAGCGAAGATTTGGTGCTCTACAACCGCGCCTTGAACCTGCTCAGCCATGGCAAGTACGCGATCCATGAACCGACGGAAATGGGCGAGGACACCAAAGCGTTGTTCCGGCGCATTCTGGAAGACTTCACTACCAAGTTTCAGTTTGAGCTGCCGGATATCCTTGGTGCGCCACCGACCGCAGCCCTTCCTGCCGCCGCAGCTACACCGGCCACAGCCCCATGAACGAGCTGATTCTCTACACCACCGAAGACGGCCGCAGCCAGATCAAACTGCGGGCGCAGGAGCAGACTGTCTGGCTGACGCAGTTGGAGATGGCGGAGCTCTTCGATGCCACGAAGCAGAACATTTCCCTGCATCTGAAAAACATCTTCGAGGACGGGGAGTTGGACGCGGTGGCAACTGTCAAGGATTCCTTGACAGTTCAAACCGAGGGCAGCCGTGAGGTGCAGCGCCCCGTTACGCTCTACAACCTGGACGCCATTCTGGCCGTGGGCTACCGGGTGCGCTCGCCGCGCGGGGTGCAGTTCCGCCGCTGGGCCTCAAGCATCCTGAAGGAGTACCTGAGCAAGGGCTTCGTGATGGACGACGAGCGGCTGAAGAACCCGGATGGCCGCCCGGATTACTTCGACGAGATGCTGGCGCGCATCCGGGACATCCGGGCCTCCGAGAAGCGCTTTTATCAGAAGGTGCGCGACCTCTTTGCCCTCTCCAGCGACTACGACAAGACGGACAAGGCCACGCAGGTCTTCTTCGCCACCGTGCAGAACCTGCTGATCTTTGCCGTGACGCGGCAGACCGCCGCCGAACTCATCACCGCGCGGGCAAATCCCGCCGATCCGCATTTTGGCCTGCTCGCCTGGAAGGGTGACAAAGTGCGCAAGGCGGACATCGTCGTCGCCAAGAACTACCTGACCGAGGACGAGATCGACACCCTGAACCGGCTGGTGGTCATCTTTCTGGAAACCGCTGAACTGCGGGCCAAGGGCAAGCAGGAGACGCGCATGGCCTTCTGGAAGCAGAACGTGGATCAGATCATCACCTCCAACGGCTTCCCGCTGCTCCCGAACGCCGGCACCATCAGCCATGAGCAGATGGAAGCGCGCACGGGCGAGCTTTACCTCAAGTTCGACCAGGACCGCAAAAAGCAGGAAGCCATACAAGCCGACCAGCAGGACGAGGCCGACCTCACTGCGCTGGAAACCAAGATCAAACGACGCCCCAAAAAATGACCGAACCAACCAAAAACAACTGGGCAACACCCTCTGGAGCATCGCCGACCAACTGCGCGGGGCGATGGATGCGGACGACTTCCGCGACTACATGCTGTCCTTCCTCTTCCTGCGCTACCTCTCCGACAACTACGAGACGGCGGCGAAGAAGGAGCTGGGGCAAGGATTACCCCGATGTGGGCGGCGACGCCCGCAAGGTGCCGCTGGCGCTCTGGTATGCGAACAACGTGGACGACATCCCGGCGTTCGAGAAGCAGATGCGCCGCAAGGTGCATTACGTCATCCAGCCCGCGCACCTCTGGAACAGCATCGCCAACCTGGCCCGCACCCAGAACGCGGAGCTGCTGAACACGCTGCAAGCGGGCTTCAAATACATCGAGACGGAATCCTTTGAGAGCACCTTCCAGGGCCTGTTCTCCGAGATTGACCTGAGTTCCCCCAAGCTGGGCAAGACCTACGCCGACCGGAACGCCAAGCTCTGCACCATCATCCAGAAGATCGCCGAAGGGCTGGCGGAGTTCTCCACGGACATCGACGCGCTGGGCGATGCCTATGAATACCTGATCGGCCAGTTTGCCGCCGGGTCCGGCAAGAAGGCGGGCGAGTTCTACACCCCGCAGCAGATTTCCGACATCCTCTCCGCCATCGTCACGCTGGACAGCCAGGAACCGAAAACCGGGACCAAGAAGCGGCTGGAGAGCGTGATGGACTTCGCCTGCGGCTCCGGCTCGCTGCTGCTCAACGTGCGCAAGAAGGTGAACAAGGCCGGCGGCACCATCGGCAAAATCTTCGGCCAGGAGAAGAACATCACCACCTACAACCTGGCGCGCATGAACATGCTGCTGCACGGGGTGAAGGACACGGAGTTCGACATCTTCCACGGCGACACCCTGCTCAACGAGTGGGACATGATGCGGGAGCAGAACCCGGCCAAGAAGCCGAGCTTCGACGCCATCGTCGCCAATCCGCCCTTCAGCTACCGCTGGGAGCCCACCGACGCGCTGGCCGACGACGTGCGCTTCAAAAGCCACGGCCTCGCCCCCAAGTCCGCCGCCGACTTCGCCTTCCTGCTGCACGGCTTCCACTTCCTCAAAGACGAAGGCGTGATGGCCATCATCCTGCCGCACGGCGTGCTGTTCCGTGGCGGTGCCGAGGAACGCATCCGCACCAAGCTGCTCAAGGACGGCCACATCGACACCGTCATCGGCCTGCCCGCGAACCTCTTCTACTCCACCGGCATCCCGGTCTGCATCCTCGTGCTGAAGAAGTGCAAGAAGCCCGACGACGTGCTGTTCATCAACGCCGCCGAGCACTTCGTGAAAGGCAAGCGGCAGAACCAACTGAGCGAGGAGCACATCGCCAAGATCATCGACACCTACCAGTTCCGCGAGGAAGAGGCGCGCTACTCCCGCCGGGTGGAGATGGCCGAGATCGAGAAGAACGATTTCAACCTGAACATCTCGCGCTACATCAGCACAGCGGTCGGCGAGGCGGAGATTGATCTGAGCGCCATCCATGCGGACTTGGGCCGGATCGAGACCGAGATCGACAGCGCCAAGCGGCGTCACAACGACTTCCTGCGCGAACTTGGACTGCCCGCCCTGCCGTGAATCCGTGCGTGGGCGCGGCGCATTTTCCCGCAGCGCAGCACACCTGCCCGCGACCCGCTGTCGATCCCGCACGAAAGTCAAAAACCGTCCTTAGCATTGGGCTGGCGTTTCCCCGTAGCATGGCTGCGGGGATTTCTTCGGGAGCGGGATTGTGTCCATCCATGTCGCGCTGCATCACGTCACTCAGTACCGCTACGACCGCGCGGTCCAGTTGGGTCCGCAAATTGTTCGGCTACGTCCTTGTCCGCATGCACGCACGCGGGTGTTGGCGTATTCGCTGAAGGTCGCGCCAGAGCCGCATTTCATCAACTGGCAGCAGGACCCGCAGGGAAATTATCTGGCGCGACTGGTGTTTCCGGACAAAACCCGCGAGTTCCGGGTCGAGGTTGATCTGGTCGCCGAGATGTCGGTGATCAATCCCTTCGACTTTTTTCTGGAGCCGCAGGCCGAGCAGTTTCCGTTTGCCTACGAGGCGGATCTACGCCACGAGTTGCAGCCGTTTTTGGCCAAACAAACAGGCGGCAAACAGTTGGACGCCTATGTGGCGGCCATTTCGCGCGAGCCGATGCGCAGCGTGGATTTTCTGGTCGCGTTGAACGCGCAGGTACAGAAGGACATCGGCTACACCATTCGCATGGAGCCGGGCGTGCAGACGCCGGAAGAAACCCTCACCAAGCGCAGTGGCTCGTGTCGCGATTCGGCGTGGTTGCTGGTGCACGTGTTGCGCCATCTGGGGCTGGCCGCACGTTTCGTGTCGGGCTATCTGATCCAGCTCACGGCAGACGTGAAGTCATTGGATGGCCCGTCCGGGCCAGAGGCGGATTTCACTGATCTGCATGCCTGGGCTGAGGTCTATTTGCCCGGTGCGGGCTGGATCGGGCTCGATCCCACCTCCGGGCTGTTTGCAGGTGAGGGCCATATTCCTTTGGCCTGCTCGCCCGAGCCCGCGTCGGCCGCACCCATCAGCGGCGCCATCGACAAGTGCGAGACCACCTTCGAGCACCACATGCAGGTCAGCCGCATCTGGGAGGCGCCGCGCGTCACCAAGCCCTACAGCGAGGCGCAGTGGGTCGAGATCGACGCACTCGGCCACCGCATCGATACGGAACTGCACCATCTGGATGTGCGTTTGACCCAAGGCGGCGAACCGACCTTTGTGGCGCTGGAGGATCGCGATGGTGCGGAGTGGAATACCGCCGCGCTGGGGCCGACCAAGCGTCTGCTGGCGGCGGATCTGTTTCATCGCCTGCGCGAGAAATACGCGCCGAATGGCCTGATGCATTTCGGTCAGGGCAAGTGGTATCCCGGCGAACAATTGCCGCGCTGGTCGTTGAATTGCTTTTGGCGCAAGGATGGCGAACCGATTTGGCGATCGCCGACGCTGTATGCCGACGAGCGCAGCGATCATGCGGTGGACGCCGACCGGGCGGGGCACTTCCTCAAGCGCGTTGCCGAGCGCTTGGGCGTCACCGCCGAGCATGTGTTTCCGGCCTTTGAGGACGTCTACTATTACCTGTGGCGTGAGCGTCGCTTGCCGGGCAATGTCGATCCCTTCGATTCGCGCGTGGATGACCCGCTCGAACGCGAGCGCCTGATGAAGGTGTTCACCCAGGGCCTCACGCAATCCGTCGGGCATGTCCTTCCGATCATGAAGAACGCGCGCCAGCAGTGGCAAACCGGACCGTGGTTCCTGCGTTCGGAGCGTTGCTACCTGTTTCCGGGCGATTCGGCGATGGGTTATCGGCTGCCGATCGATTCGCAGCCATGGGCCAGCGAGGCCGACTTTCCCTATCTGCAGGTGGCAGACAGCAGTGTTCCGCGCGATCCACTGGCCAGCCATGCGACCTTGCGCCGCGGCGTCAGCACGCCGAACAGCGCCGCGCCACCACAATGGCAATCCCAAGGGCAGAGCCCGACTCGCGCCCCTGCGGCACATCAGCCTTGGGACAAACCGGCCGACAGTGAGCCGGGCTTGCACGAATCGGCGGCCTGGATCACCCGTCTGGCGATGTGCGCCGAGCCGCGCGATGGCAGGCTTTATCTGTTCATGCCGCCCACGCAGACGCTGGATGACTATCTGGAGATCGTCGCCGCAGTTGAGGCGACTGCCGAAGAGCTGCAGCTTCCGGTGATTTTCGAAGGCTACGAGCCGCCGTCCGATCCGCGCCTGACGCATTTCCGCGTGACGCCGGATCCGGGCGTGATCGAGGTCAACATCCATCCGGCGTCAAGCTGGCCGCAGTTGGTCGAGCAAACCACGCATCTGTACGAGGCAGCGCATCTGTCGCGCCTGAGCAGCGAGAAGTTCATGCTCGATGGTCGGCATACCGGCACCGGCGGCGGTAATCATTTCGTCCTGGGTGGGGCGACACCGAATGATTCGCCTTTCCTGCGCCGGCCGGATCTGTTGCGCAGTCTGATCGCCTATTGGCACAACCATCCCAGCCTGTCGTATCTGTTTTCCGGGCTGTTCATCGGGCCGACCAGTCAAGCGCCACGTGTGGATGAGGCGCGCAATGATTCGTTGTATGAGTTGGAGATCGCCTTCAAGCAGATCCTCGACACCGGTGAGGCGACACCGCCATGGTGGATTGATCGCATCCTGCGCAATCTTCTGATCGATGTCAGCGGCAACACTCACCGCAGCGAGTTCTGCATCGACAAGCTGTACTCACCCGATGGTCCGACGGGTCGCCTTGGCCTGCTGGAATTGCGCGCCTTCGAGATGCCGCCGCATGCGCGCATGTCGTTGGCGCAGCAGTTGTTGCTGCGTGGACTGGTCGCGCGTTTCTGGCATACGCCCTATCGACCACAGCGACTGGCGCGCTGGGGCACTGCGCTGCACGACCGGTTCATGCTGCCGCATTTCGTCGAGCAGGACTTTGCCGATGTCATCGAGGAAATGCGTCTGGCCGGGTTCGCCTTCCAGCCCGAGTGGTTTGCGCCGCACCTTGAGTTCCGTTTCCCAAAGCATGGCGACTTTGCGGTCAAGGGCATGCACTTTGAATTGCGCCACGCGCTGGAGCCGTGGCATGTGATGGGCGAGGAAGGTAGCGCCGGTGGCGCCGTGCGCTATGTGGATTCTTCAGTCGAGCGCGTGCAGGTGAAGCTCACCGGCATGCCTCCCGATCGGTACGTGTTGACCTGCAACGGCGCCGCCGTGCCTTTGCAGCCGAGTGGTCGGATCGGCGAGTTCGTGGCGGGCGTGCGCTATCGCGCTTGGCAACCGGCGTCCTGTCTGCATCCTCACATCGGTGTGCACGCGCCCTTGGTGTTCGACATCGTCGATACGTGGATGCAACGCTCGCTGGGCGGCTGCCAGTACCACGTCGCGCATCCTGGCGGACGCAACCATGACATTCTGCCGGTCAATGCCTTCGAAGCCGAAAGCCGCCGCTTGGCGCGCTTCTTCCGCTTCGGGCACACGCCCGGCAAGATCTCGGTGGCGACCGCTGAAGTCAGCTCGGAGCACCCGTTTACACTAGACTTGCGACGTTCATGATGATGTTTCCGCGGGCTGCGGGTGGCTGAATACGGTCACCCCGGCACGCCAGATTCCCTACTTGCCCTGGCGCTATGGCCCGCACTCTCTTGGCACTCTATCCGCGAAAGACCGCGCACTACGACGAGATGCTCGCTCGTGACGGCGCTTTGCGCGCGCATTGGCAACGCTTCTTTGCGCATCTGGAGGGTATTCCCAGCGAGGACATGCAGCGTCGATTGGACCGCGTCGATCAGCGCATCCAGGAGAACGGCGTCACCTACAACGTGTATGCCGATGCCAACGGTGCGGATCGACCGTGGTCACTGGATCCACTGCCGCTGATCCTGCCGGCCGACGAATGGTCACGGATTGCACCTGCGGTCGCCCAACGCGCCCGTCTGCTCAACGCGCTGCTGGCCGATTTGTATGGGCCGCAATGCCTGCTCGCCGAAGGCTTGCTGCCCCCAGCGCTGGTGTTTGGACAACATGGCTTTCTGTGGCCGTGCCAGGGCATGCGTCCAGCGGGCGAGCGCTGGCTGCACCACTACGCAGCCGACCTCGCGCGGGCGCCAAACGGTCAATGGTGGGTGATTGCAGATCGCACTCAGGCACCTTCCGGTGCTGGCTACGCGCTGGAGAATCGGCTGGCCGTGTCGCGCGCCTTTCCCGACATGTTTAGTGACCTGCAAGTCGAGCATCTGGCGGATTTCTTCCGCGACCAGCAGGAAGGGCTGTCGGCCCTGGCACCACTGGATCCCGGTGAGCAGCCACACATCGTGTTGCTGACCCCAGGCCCGTACAACGAAACCTATTTCGAACACACCTATCTGGCGCGCTATCTCGGCTTTCCGTTGGTCGAAGGGCAAGACCTGACGGTGCGTGGCGACACCGTTTACCTGCGCACCCTGCGCGGACTCAAACGCGTGCACGTGATCCTGCGTCGTCAGGATGACGACTATTGCGACCCGTTGTCGCTGCGTGGTGATTCCGCGCTGGGTGTGCCGGGCCTGCTCAATGTGGCACGCGCTGGCCGCGTAGTGATGGCCAACGCGCTTGGCAGTGGTCTGCTGGGTTCGAGTGCACTGATGGGTTTTCTGCCGGCGATTTGCGAACGTCTGCTGGGCGAACCCTTGCAGATGCCATCGGTGGCGACGTGGTGGTGCGGCGAAAAGCCCGCACTCGACTACGTCAAAAAGCACTTCGATCGTCTGGTCATCAAGCCAACCTACCCGACCCAGCGCATGGAGCCGGTCTTTGGCTCCGCCCTGAAGGGCGTCGCCCGCGCCGAAATGCTGCGCCGAATCGAAGCCCGCCCGCATGCCTATGTGGCGCAGGAAATGATCGAACTATCGCAGGCGCCAACCTGGAGCCGCGCTCACGAGCGCCGCTTGTTGTCGCGACCAGTCGGTCTGCGCAGCTATGCCGTGGTCAATGCGGATGGTGCCTACAGCGTCATGCCCGGCGGACTGGCGCGTGTTGCCAGCGGCTTGGATGCCCGGGTGATTTCCATGCAGCGCGGTGGAGCATCGAAAGATGCCTGGGTGCTCTCGCACGGTCCGGTCAAGGACTTCACCCTGCTGAAGTCGCGACTGGGCGTGGCCGACCTGGTACGTGCCGGTGCCAACCTCAGCTCGCGCGTGGTCGAAAACCTGTTCTGGTTCGGTCGCTATTCCGAACGCTTCGACGATACGGCGCGCATGCTGCGCGTCACGCTGTCGCGCCTGATCGATACCGGTGGCACCAAAACGGCGGCGATCGACGCCGCGATAGCACTGGCCACACATCTGGAAATCCTGCCCGAGCCGGGAACCGAGGATGCCGCCGCGTCGGCGGGTGAGCATCACTTGCTGGCGGCGATCTACGACTCCGAGCAGGCCGGCAGTCTCGCTGGTGCTATTCGCAGCCTGATCTGGTCTGCAACACAGATTCGCGAGCGGCTGGCACTCGATCACTGGCACTCACTGACGCAATTGCAGCGCGAGTTGCAGGCGGCGCAGCAACACCCGCCGACGCCCAGCGAAGCGATCGCGTTTCTGGATCGCGTGCTGAGTATTTCCTCCTCGTTGACGGGCTTCGCGATGGACAACATGACCCGCGACGACGGCTGGCGTTTCCTGATCATCGGGCGGCGTCTCGAACGCCTGGGATTTCTGACCCGTGCCATCGAAGGGTTTCTGCGGCAGCGCTATGCCAGTACACCGGGTTGTCTGGATTGGCTGCTCGAACTGGCTGACTCGATCATCACCTATCGCTCGCGCTACTTGCGCCGCCCCGAACGCCTGCCCGTGATCGATCTGCTGGTCTTCGAGGACAGCAATCCCCATGGCGTGGTGTTTCAGGCCGAGATGCTGGTGAGCTATCTGCAACGCACAGCGCGAGAGTTGGATACCCAGTTCGAACCGGAGTTGGCGGAAGCGCTCGCCGCACTGCGGCGTTTTGATCTGACCCAGCTCGAGGATGAAGGCGAGCCTGCGGGCGGCTCATCAGAACCGGCTGGCTTGGCGGCGCTGGCGGAGCAGTTGGGGAACCTGCAAGTCGCAGCCGAGCACATTTCCGATGTCCTGAGCGCACGCTACTTCACTCATGTCGGCGATGTCGGCCGCCAAACCATGGCGTTTTGAGCATGCGCACAGTGCGTTATCTGGTTGTCCACGAAACCCGCTACGACTACGGCAGCGCCGTGTCGCTTTCGCAACAGCAATTGCATCTGGCGCCGCGCGCGCTCGCGCGCCAGCAGGTCAGCGCGCAGCAGATCGAGATCGAACCTCGCCCGACGTGGCGTCGGGATGGTGAAGATGCCTTCGGAAATCCAGTCACTTGGCTCGGCTTTGACACCCCGCACACGACCCTGCTGCTGCGCTCGACGCTACGGGTCAGCCTGCGCTCGACAGCACGACCCGCCACCCTGCTGACCGATTCACCCGCTTGGGAGAACGTCCGCGCTCGCTTGGCCTATGGCGCGGGCAAGCCGCAGCCTGAAGACCTGCGGGCGACGCGCTTTCTGTTCGAGAGTCCGCACGTCCGAATCAAGCATGAACTCGCGCATTACGCGCAGGACTGCTTTCCGTCAGGACGCCCGATTCTGCTCGGCGCGCAGGCCTTGATGGCCAAGATCCATCGCGAGTTCACCTTCGACCCCGACGCCACCTCGGTCGCCACCCCGGTGATGGACCTGCTGCAGCACAAACGCGGCGTCTGCCAGGACTTTGCCCACCTGATGATCGCCTGCCTGCGCGCCCTCGGCTTGGCGGCAAGCTATGTCAGCGGCTATCTGCTGACCCGCCCGCCCGCCGGTAAACCACGCCTGATCGGCGCCGATGCCTCACACGCCTGGGTTGCGGTTTATGTGCCTGATCGCGCTGAAAACTGGATCGACTTCGACCCCACCAACAACCTCCTGCCCGACACCGAACACATCACCCTCGCCTACGGCCGCGACTTCTCTGACATCTCCCCCTTGCGCGGCATCATCCTCGGCGGCGGCAGCAGCGAACCGGAAGTGGCCGTGACTGTGGTACCGGTGGATGAGGAGGCGTTGCCGGAGGCCTTGTGTGCCTCGGCTGAGCCTTCCCGAAAACATTGACCGCACCGACGCACGTCATGGCCAAATCCACCCCCGCCACGCTCGCGCTGCAGAAGGCCAAACTGGCGTTTCAGTTGCATACCTACGTCTACGACCCCGACGCTGATCGGGTTGGGATGGCGGCGGCGGAGGCCTTGAGCGTGCCGCCCGCACGCATGCTGAAAACCCTGATCGCACAAGTCGACGGCAAGCCGGTGTGTGCGGTGATCCGCTCGGATCGCGAGCTGAGCCTGAAAAAGCTCGCCCAGACGTTCGGTGGCAAACACGCGCAGATGCAGGCGCCCGCTGAAGCCGAGCGCCTGACCGGCTATCACGTCGGCGGCATCAGCCCGCTGGGTCAACGTCGCCGCCTACCGACGGTGCTCGATGCCGACGCACTGAACCACCCCACGGTCTATCTCAATGGCGGCCAGCGCGGCCTGCAGATCGAGATTGATCCGGCGCTGCTGCGCAGCGCACTGGCAGCGGAAGTGCGTGACGTGCTGGCGGACGGCTGAGGCGTTTGCCACACCAACGATAAGGCCGCCTTTTGGCGGCCTTATCGTGTCGCAGGCGGGCAAACGAACTTACATCGCCTTGATCAAGGCGTCGCCGAATTCCGAGCACTTCACTTCGGTGGCGCCTTCCATCAGGCGGGCGAAATCGTAGGTGACTTGCTTGGCACCGATGGCGGCGTCCATGGCGGCGATAATGGCGTCGGCGGCTTCGGTCCAGCCCATGTAGCGCAGCATCATTTCACCGGACAGGATCACCGAGCCGGGATTGACCTTGTCGAGGTTGGCGTACTTGGGCGCGGTGCCGTGGGTAGCTTCGAATACGGCATAGCCGGTGGCGTAGTTGATGTTGCCGCCGGGGGCGATGCCGATGCCGCCGACCTGGGCCGCCAAGGCGTCGGAAAGGTAGTCGCCGTTCAAGTTGAGGGTGGCGATGACGTCGAACTCGTTGGGACGGGTCAGCACTTGCTGCAAGGTGATGTCGGCAATCGCGTCCTTGATGATGACCTTGCCTGCGGCAACAGCAGCGGCCTGCTCTTCGTTGGCGGCCTTTTCGCCCAGCTTGGCCTTGGTGCGCTCCCACTGATCCCAGGTGTAGGTCTGGTCGGCGAATTCGCGCTCGGCCAAGGCGTAGCCCCAGTTACGGAAGGCGCCTTCGGTGAACTTCATGATGTTGCCCTTGTGCACGATCGTCACCGACTTGCGGCCATTGGCGATGGCGTATTCGATGGCAGAGCGGATAAGGCGTTCGGAACCGTCTTTCGACACCGGCTTGATGCCGATGCCGGAGGTTTCCGGGAAGCGGATCTTGCCGTAGCTCTTGGGGAAGTGTTCTTTCAGCAGGGCGAGGAACTTGGCGTTCTCGTCGCTGCCTTGCTCGAATTCGATACCGGCGTAGATGTCTTCGCAGTTCTCGCGGAAGATCACCATGTCCACGGCGGCCGGGTTCTTGACCGGGCTGGGCACACCTTTGAACCAGCGCACCGGACGCAGGCAAACATACAGGTCGAGCATCTGGCGCAGCGCCACATTCAACGAACGGATGCCCCCGCCAATCGGCGTGGTCAGCGGACCTTTGATCGAGACCAGGTAGTCGCGGCAAGCCTGCACAGTGGAATCGGGCAGCCAAGTGCCGAACTGGTTGTTGGCCTTCTCACCGGCATAGATTTCCAGCCAGTGGATCTTGCGGCTGCCGCCATACGCTTTCTCTACCGCGGCATCCAACACGCGCACCGAGGCGCGCCAGATGTCGGCACCGGTGCCGTCGCCTTCAATAAAGGGGATGATCGGGTTGTTCGGCACATTCAGCTTGCCGTTCTCGATGGTGATCTTGGCGCCACCGGCGGGGGCGGTGATGACGGGCTCGGTCATGGTTCTCTCCGTGTGATGCCGCAACCCGAGTGGTCGCGGCCAATGATGTTGCCAACCCACAAAGCGGCGTTGACGAACGCCTATTGTCGCCGCTTGTGCGCAATCAATGAAGCAGACTTTCGCTGCAGACAGGTGAAGGCCTTACTTGGCAGGCGCTGGGCCCAATCGGGCGATGTCCAGACCGGCCACTTCAAAACGGAAAGACGTCGTGCCGCCGCGCACTGGCATGATCAATGTCACCCAATGCGCGTTTGGCAGTGCGTCGAGAAAGCGCTTGGCTTCTTCAACGAACATCGCCGGTTCCGGCGCGCCTTCGGGTTGGCTGGCTTCAAATGGTTTGGCGGCCGCGTCATCAAAGGCGATCTGCACCTTGCAGCGCGCACCACAAGTGAAGCGTCCACCCGGAAACAGCAGATAGACATTGCGACCCCATTCCGGATGCTGACGCAGCACCAACTTGGGTCGCGCGTCGCGATCCAAGTCCTTGGACGCCGACTCATACATGAATGCGGTAAACACCGGACCTTTCTGCTCATTGACCCGGTGGTAGATCCACAGATTGGCCAGACGCGTCTTTTCGCGCTCAGCATCAGCCATTGCAATGACTTCCGCCATCACCAACTGAACCTGTGCCGCCGCGGGCGAGCCGGGGTACTTCTTGCGAATATCCTCGGCGTAGGCCCGCGCCAACTGACCACGCCCGGCCGCACGCGCCTCCTCGAACAGCAGCAATTGCTCAGCCGCCGCCTTGGAATTCACTGCCACCGTCGGTCCTTGGGCGTCCTCGTTGCCCGCACATGCAGCCAATCCAAGCAGCACCAGCAGGCAAAGCCCACGCGTTGCCGACCTCGTCACCTGTGCGCTCATCTCCCCTCCTCGCCGCTATGGCTGGATGCGATCACTGCTTGGCAAACAACACTTCTGCACGCTGGAACAGAATCCAACTCGTCGCGATGTACTTGTCGCCACCTTGCGGCGTGTTGCCGCGATGGGTGTGGGTGAAACCGGATGGCGCAATCAGCGCCGCGCCACGCTGAGGTGTGATCAAGCGACCTTGATAGTAGAACTCGGTCTCACCCGCCGCGAAATCGTCGTTGAGATAGGTGGTCCAGAGCAAGGTGCGATGCAGCGCCTCACAGGATTCGTCCTTGGGATAGGTTTCGCAATGCCAGTACGGATAGCCGCCCTTGCCCGCACGATAGCGCTGGATGTTGATCTTGCCGGGGCGAAACACGGTCCGCACCAGATTGGCAAGATCATTCTCCGCCATGTTGGCGATATCGTCGGCGTCCAGTTGCACGCGCTTGCCGTCCGGGCTTTGCTTCTGCAGCATCAAGGGTGCCAACACCGTGTAGGCGTGGCGTCGCAAATAGGTCAACAGGCACGGAAAAATGGCGGCGTTGATCTGGTCCTCGGCCTGGCGCCACTCCGGCGGGCCGCTGACCAGAATGTCGTCGCTGTCCTTGAGCTCTTTCATCACACCACCGCCCACTTCGCCCGGCAGCTTGCGACCGCTGCCCTCGAAGGCTTGGATCAACTGCTGACAGAACTCTGCACTGAGCGCGTTTTCGAAGACTTCGATGAAGTCGGGCGAACGTTGAATCGACTCGGTCATGGGCATTCCCGCAAACACAGGCATCGGCCAAGCCTACAACGTGGATGCGACGGGAGCGACGGACTTCGATCAAGGGGTCGGCTGCTCAGCGCCTGATCGACCGCAATGGATCCACGTCGCCCACAGCCAAAGTGCGCAAAAAACGCCAGCTTGCCAGCAGCAGCATTGCGACGGTCAGCAGCGCCAGCAATGCACCCCAAAACCAGTAGGGAAACCACAGCGCCGCCTGGATTTGAGCGACGTCCGATGGCATTGGGCCCGCGTCGGTCTGCGCGACCGCCGTAAACAGATAGTCGGCGCGACTGAAACTGGCGAGACCGAGTTGCACGGCAAGAAACAGGCTGCTCCACTGCAGCAGATCCGGGCCGCCACGCAGCGCCAAGGCCGCCAAACCCAAGCCGAGCACGCCGGCATAGAACAGCGTCAGCAGATTGCCCGCCCACAGCAAAACCAACAAGGCGCAACAAAGTGCGCAAAGGATCAAGGCGATACGACTGCTGCGTTCGTGGCGGGCAGCCAGCAACAACAGACTCGCGGCGAGGGGTGGACCAAGCAGACCGGCGGCAGCGATCAAGGCGCTCTGCACCGCATTGAAATGCCCGCGATAGCTGGCGACACCCGAACCATCGGCAAACAGCGCCAGCGATTCGAACGATCCACCGAGCAGCAGTGCCGCCAAGCCATGCCCGAGTTCATGCGCCAATGTGGAGCCCAGCAGGATCGGCCAATGCAACCAGATCGGCACAGGCAGCCAGTGCAATGCAAGGGTCAAGGCTGCCACCACCAGCAAGGCCCACCGGGCGCGTTGACGCGGTTTGGCGGGCTGCGACGCGCCGACGACAGAAGACGTGTCACCTTGCGGCGCTAATTTCGTCACAATGCGTCACCACTCGGCGCTGCCATCGGAGGCGACATGTTCTCACGCATTTCCAACCTGATTCGAGGCTTCTTCTCGTTGTTCATCACGGGGCTCGAAAAACAGAATCCAGAAGCTCTGCTCGAACTCGAACAGGAGAACCTGCGCAAGCAGATCGCCAGCTACAACCAGGGCTTGGCCGCGCATGCCGGTTTGGCCGAGCGTCTGATCGGGCAGGTACGCAAACTCGAAACCGAGGAAAAAGAACTCCGCGCCCGAACCGCTGCGCATCTGCGCGCTGGCAACAAGGATGCGGCGGCACAGCACGCACTGCGACTGCAGACTGT
The DNA here is from genome assembly GCA_016718605.1 of Lysobacterales bacterium. Classification (GTDB taxonomy): domain Bacteria; phylum Pseudomonadota; class Gammaproteobacteria; order Xanthomonadales; family Xanthomonadaceae; genus Aquimonas. Next base: position 982,573 of record JADKCY010000003.1, read on the forward strand.
GACCCGCGAACTGGCCGAAAATCGCGCCCAGATGGATCAGGCCGAGACCACCTACTCGGACCTGATCCGTGCGCGTGATGTGGCCGTAAACGCCGCGCGCGCCAAAATCGAAAGCCTGAAAGGTGCGATCAACGACATGCGCATGAAGACCGCGATGGCCGAAATGAACGAGATGGCCTCGGGGATGATCGGGCAGATCGGCGGCTCGGGCGATACGCTGAATCGCCTTCACGAGATGGTCGAGGAAGAGCGCAACAAGGCTGCCGGGCGCGCCCGTGTCGCGCGCGACTCGCTCGACATGAGCGATGTCAACGTCAAGGAAGCCGAAATGAAGGCGTTGGCGGATCAAGCGCTGGCGGACTTTGCGGCCGCCGAAGGCATCAGCTTGGGCGACAGCGAGGCCGCACCCGCGGCAACCTCGCGCAGCATGGGTACGAAGCCCGCTAGCGAAGGCGAGTCCGCCTGAGATGGCCCTACCCGACCACGCACCGGACTGGGCGAAATCACTGGCGCGCGGCTTTGAAAGCGGCGCGCACGGGCAATTCATCCTGCATGGCAATGTCGCCGACCGCTTCCTGCTGGATGGTCGCCGGGTCGGACTGGTGCGCTGTCTCGATCAATTGCTGCTGGGCAGCTTCGAGCTGGTCTTCGTGTTTGACGCCGGCAATGGCCTGAGCTTGCTGCGCGGCGGCGAACGTCTGGCGCAGTGGCCTGCCATGAAGGACATGCCTGCACTGCCACGCGAGCCGCGTGCGGCCATCGAGCTCATTACCCGCTATCTGCGCTATCGCGCCAATCTTGCCGCCTTGGGCAAAGTCGAGCCAGAGCATGTGGCGGTGATCCTGCGCGGGGTCGAGCAATGGTTGCCCGCCTCGCGGCAGGGCGACACGGAAATCGCCGCCATGGCCAGCCTGCTGCGCGACTGGGCGACCGAATCGCCGTTTGCCGACATGGCCTTTGCCTCGGTGTTGATCGTCGATCAACTGGCTGATCTGCATCCGCTGTTGGTGATGCACCCGCGCGTCTCCAAGGCGCGTATTGCGATGCCGGATGTCAACACGCTGGAACAGACCCTCGCACAGTTGCGCGTCGAACATCCGGCAGCCTTCGATCCCGACGTGGGCGACCGCGAGGCCGCCCAGGCGCTGGCAGGCGTCAGTCTCAGTGCCCTGCAAAGCCTGGTTCGCGAGCGCGCACACGAAAACCGGCGCTTGGGCCCACAGGACTGGTCAGCGGCCAAAAAATCCCTGATCGAAACTGAAGCAGGCGATCTGATCGAGTTCATCGAATCGCGCCGCAGCCTCAACGACTACCACGCGCAAGAGGCACTCAAGACCTGGCTGCGCCAGGACATGCAGCTTTGGCAGCAAGGCGATCTTCGCGCGCTGCCGATGGGTTATCTGCTCTGTGGACCCGTCGGCACCGGCAAAACCTATTTGGTCGAATGTCTGGCCGGTGAGGCGGGTGTGCCAGTGGTGAAACTGAAGAACTTCCGTGACCGCTGGGTCGGTTCCAGCGAAGGCAATCTGGAGAAGATCTTCCGCCTGATCCGTGCGCTGGGCCGCTGCATGGTGTTCGTTGACGAAGCTGACCAGACTCTGGGCAAGCGCGACGGTGGCAGCAGTGACAGCGGACTGTCGGGTCGCATCTATTCGATGCTGGCGCAGGAAATGTCGAACAGCGCCAATCGCGGCCGGGTGATGTGGCTGCTGGCGAGTTCGCGACCGGATCTGATCGAGGTCGATCTCAAACGACCCGGCCGTGTTGACGTCAAGATTCCGCTGCTGCCGACCACCAGCGTGGAAGAAAGCGCGGGCCTGCTGCGCGCTCTGCTCAAACGCTTCGACATCGATTTGTCGGTGGCGGACTTGGCCCGCCTGCCGCTGCCGATTCTGCTCACGCCCGGCGCGGCGGAAGCCTTGGCGGTGAAGGTCTATCGGCAAAGCCGCACGCAGTCGCAAGCACCACTGGAGGCGCTGCGTGCCAGTCTGGATGGCTATCAGGCACCGGTGCCCGCCGATGTATTGCGCTACCAGATGCGCATCGCCATTCGCGAAGCGACCGACATGGCGTTTGTGCCACCCAGTCTGCGCGCGCTGGGGGATGAGGCCGCATGAGCACCCCACGCTACCTGTGGAAAGCGTTCTGGGCGCGGCCCTTCGGCATGCCGATTCCGCCCAACCTGTTTGGCCTGACCACGTTCGGGCTACTCGGCGCGTTTCTAAATCCGGGCTTCTGGGTGCTCGGCGCCGGGCTGGAAATTGCCTACCTCGCCCTGCTCTCGGGCAACGCGCGCTTCCGCCGCACGGTCGATGCCGAGCGCCAATCCGAAGACCCGCAGGATCAGCGCTATGCCAGTCAACTCGGTCTGCTCGATCGCGAATCCCAAGGGCAGCAGAGCCGTATTGAAGCGCGCTCGCGCGAGATCTTTGCCACCCTCAATGCCTCGCCCATGCTGCGCACGCATGTCGACAGCCTGGAACAACTGGTCTGGCTGCATCTGCGTCTGCTGGTGGCGCGGCGCGCCATTCTCGGCGTGGTGGAAACCGCCAGCGTCGAATCGCAACGCCTCGATCAGCAGGAGCAGCAGATCGAGCAACGGCTCGCCGCCACCGATCTCAGTCCGGAACTGCGTCGCTCACTGGAACAGCAGAAATCGGTGATCGACCAACGTCAAGCCGCCCATCTGGATGCGCAACGTCGACTGGAACATGTTGATGCCGAACTCGCGCGCATCGATCAACAGATTGCACTGATTCGCGAGCAGGCACTTTTGTCGACCAACGAAGACAGCATCGGCAGTTCCCTGGATGCCTTGGCGGCGTCCTTCAACGAAGCCAATCGCTGGCTCAGCAGCCAGCGTGATCTGCTCGAACCGATGGACTTGCTGACGTCACACCGGTTGCCCGAACGCGTTCTGAAAGGACCGCCGCCGCTGCCAGGCAAGCGCCCGACGCAAACGCAGTAACAATTTCACCCGCCCGCAGACACCGCACCCCGATCCGAGGAGCAAGGTATGACGCCACAGACAATCCCCCGCCAGCGTGGTAACGCCGCTGGGAAGTTCATCACCTTCGTGTTGGTCCTCGCGCTGCTTGGACTGGGCGGTTGGCTGGTCCTGCAGGATCAAGGCAAGACGCCACCAGATGAGGTTCGCACGCAGGTCGATCAGGCTGATGAGCCCCGCAGCAATGACGACAGCAGCTCGGCCAGCGCTGATGCACCGACACCTATCGAGCCACTGACCCGGCTTCCCACGCTGGATGCCGCAGCGGCCTATCAGCCCAAGGACGGCATCATCGATGTCGACATCAGCGAGTACGCTGGTTATGCCGGTCTGATCGTCGCCAATGGCGGCCTCGCGCCCAATCCGGATTCGCTCTTTGCCAAACAGTATGGTTTTCAGGTGCGCCTGACCCTGAGCGAAGAGGAAGGCTGGTCAAAACTCAACAATGGCCGCATCGCGGCCTCGGTAACGACTGCCGATACCTTGCCGATCATGGGTCGTCAGTTCGAGGTCATCGCGCCGGTGCAGATCGGCTTTTCGCGCGGTGCCGACATGGTCGTGGTGGATGCAGGCATCCCCAACATCAACCAGTTGAGCGGCAAGGTGTTGGCCTCGTCGCAGTTCAACGAAGCCGAGTTTTTCATCCGCTATCTGGCCTCCGAAGCGGGCGTGAAGGTCCGTGTGTTGCACGATCTCGACGCGCGCCCAGCCGCCGATGAACTCGGACTGGTGATGTATGAAGATGCCTTTGTCGCCTGCGACGCCTACGAACACGAACTGGCGCAACGCAAACCACGACTGAACGGCTGTGTGGGCTGGTCACCACGCACCGATGAAGTGGTTGAAGCGTCCAATGGCCGCGCCAAGGCGCTGGTCAGCAATCGAAACTTGCTGGTCATCGCCGACATCCTGATGGTCAACCAAGGCTTCGCAACGGCCCATCCCGATTGGGTCAAAGGACTCGTGCATGGCTTGCTGGAAGGCAACCGCCAAGTGCGCGACAACCCCGAACCGCACCTCGCTCAGATCGCGGGCGCGCTAGGCTGGGAAGTGGATGAAACCCGCGACGAACTGCGCAAGGTGCACCTTTCCAACCTGCCAGAAAACCTCGCCTTCTTCGAGGGCACCATCGACGCAGCCGGCTCCTTTCAAGGCATCTACCAATCTTCTGTGCTCGCCTATGGCACCGGCCTGTTGAAGAACCCCGCCGACCCGACTCGCTTCATCGACCTGCAATACCTGAAGAGCCTGCAAGGCTTGCCTGCCTTTGCGGAACAGAAAATTGCCATCGCGCCGATCAAGACCGGCGCACCGGTCTCACTCGAAGGCGATGCCCTGCTCAGTCGCGACATCCGCTTCTTCTTCAAACCCAACTCGGCCGAACTCGATCCCGCCGCCAAAGAAAACCAGGACTACCTCGACACCATCAAGGGCTTTCTGCAGGTCAGTCCCGGCTCCATCGTGTTGTTGCGCGGGCATGTCGATAACGCCCGTGTCGCCGAGTTCGAGCAACAAGGCGGTCAATCGCTGGTCCGCTCGATGGCCCTGAAAGCCATGGAGCTCTCCCGCCAACGCGCCCAATCCGTCCGCGACGCCCTGCTCGCCCGTCATCCCAAACTCGATGTCAAACGCATCGAACTCGTCGGCCGCGGCTGGGAAGAACCCGCCGGCCCCGACAGCGATTTGAATCGCCGTGTTGAAGTGCAGTGGTTTACGTTGGAGTAATGGGGCAGCACCACACAAACTCAACCGCGCATTGGCTCGCTTCCCCCGCGCCAATGCGCGAAGATGCGCGGCCTTGCCTGTCGCGCCACTAGAGTGTCCTGATGATTGCGTTGCGTAGTCTCGCCCTGCGTCGTGGTGAGCGTTTGTTGCTGTCAAACGTCGATGTCGTGCTGCACGCCGGTTGGCGGGTCGGTGTGATCGGGCGCAATGGGTGTGGCAAGTCGAGTCTGTTCGCGGCAATCCTGGGCCAGTTGGAAAGCGACGCCGGCAGCATCGATCGACCGGCGGGCCTGCGCATCGCCTCGGTGGCGCAGGAAGCACCGGCGCTGCCGGATGCGGCGATCGATTTCGTGCTGCAGGGTGATGCGGCTGTGGCTGCGGCGCTGCGTGCGGCCAGCGAGGCCGAAGCCCGTGGCGATCATGAAGCCGCCGCGCATGCACACCACGATATCGAGCATTTGGGCGGCTACGACGCGCGTGCCCGCGCCGGCCGCCTGCTGCATGGTCTGGGTTTTCCAGCCGAAACCCATCTGATGCCGGTCAGCAGTTTCTCTGGCGGGTGGCGGGTGCGCCTGAACCTCGCCCATGCGCTGATGACGCCGTCCGATCTACTGCTGCTCGACGAGCCCACCAACCATCTCGATCTGGACGCCGTGCTGTGGCTGGAGGAATGGCTCAAGCGCTACGAGGGCACTGTGTTGGTGATCTCGCACGATCGCGAGTTTCTCGACGGCATGGTCACTCATACCCTGCATCTGCATGGCGGCACGGCGCGACTCTACAGCGGCGACTACTCGGCCTTCGAGCGCCAGCGTGCGGAGCAACTGCGCCAGCAACAGATTGCTTTCGAGAAGGAACAGGTCGAGCGCGCGCATCTGCAAGCCTTCATTGATCGCTTCAAAGCCAAGGCCAGCAAGGCCAAGCAAGCGCAATCGCGCATGAAACGACTGGAGAAGTTGGCAGGCACCGAAGCAGTGCGTGCCGAGCGCGGCTTCAGCTTCAATTTTCCACCCCCCAACAAGCTGCCGACGCCTTTGCTGCGACTGGATATGGTTGACGCGGGGTATGCGGGCACGCCAATTCTGAATGCGGTGAAGTTCTCGCTGGAACCCGGCGATCGCATCGGTCTGTTGGGCCGCAATGGCGCAGGCAAGTCGACCCTGGTAAAGACCCTGTTTGGCGATCTGGCGCCCTTGCATGGTGAGCGTCTGGCGCATGGCGAAGTCAATATCGGTTACTTCTCGCAGCACACCGTTGAACAGCTGCATGAAGGGCACAGCCCGATGCAGCATTTGGCCGAGATTGCCCCCAAAGTTGGCGAGCAGGTGCTACGCACCTATCTCGGCACCTGGAACTTCGCCGGGGAACGCGTGTTTGAGTCGGTCGAAGGCTTTTCCGGCGGTGAGCGCGCGCGTCTGGCACTGGCATTGATTGCCTGGCGAAAGCCGAATCTGCTGCTGCTCGACGAACCGACCAACCATCTCGATCTGGACATGCGCGAAGCGCTCGCCGATGCGCTGGCCGAGTATCCCGGCGCACTGGTGCTGGTCTCGCATGATCGCCACCTGCTGGGTCTGGTTTGCGATACCTATTGGCGCGTGGCGGATGGCAAGGTCGAGGCCTTTGATGGCGATCTCGACGACTACGCGGCCTGGTTGCGCAAGCGCAGCAGCGGCGTGTCCGCCAGTGCGGCCAGCAGCAACAACGGCGGCGCTGAACAACGCAACGGACGCCGCCGCAGCGCAGCCGAACAACGCGACCGCGAACGGCCCTTGCGTAACCGGCTGAAAGTGGTCGAAGCACGCATGGAAAAGCTCGCCGTCGAGCTCGCCGCGCTGCAATCCCAACTCGGCGATCCGGCCTTGTACGCCGGTGACGGCAAAGAGGCGACCCGCTTGAGTCAACAGCAACACAGCTTGGGCAGTGAGCACGCCACGCTCGAAGACGAATGGCTGCAGTTGCACGACCAGTTGGAGCAAGGCGCGTGAGTCAGTGCGTTCTTGCTCGCGCCGGTTGCGACCGATGAGCGCGCGCTACACAGGCCCATTGTTGACACGCGAAACGCTTGCATCGATGCGCACGGCGGGCGCCACCGGCGCGGATCACTGGGAGGGCTCGCTGGATCTTGGACGCAGGCAGCAGCGGGCCTGTCTGCGGTCGGATTGCTGGGTCTGGGAGGGACAACAGTACCCTTGGCCAGAATCGCTGAAGGACCGCACGATCTATTTTTGGGATGGTGCTGGCTTCGCGCCCGTGGCCCACTTCGGCGGCAAGCTGATCAAGCTGGTGCCAACCGACTGGCAAGTGCCCACGTTCGAGATCGACGGCATCAAGATGTTACCCAGCGCCCAAGTCTCGCCCTGGGAAGATGCGCGACAGAAGGTCGAACTGATCGCCCCACGCGGTCGCCGCGTGCTCGACACCTGTGGCGGCCTCGGCTACTTCGCTGCCTGGTGTCTGCAGCTGGGGGCGATGCAGGTGCAGTCTTTCGAGAAGAACGCCGATGTGCTGTGGCTGCGCCGTCTCAATCCATGGTCACCCGATCCGGACACCGCCGACCATCGTGAGCGCTTCCAACTCACCCATGCCGACATCTCGCAAGCGATCAGCACCCTGCCCGCCGCCAGCTTCGATGCCGCCCTGCACGATCCGCCGCGTTTCGGCATCGCGGGTGAACTGTATTCGCAAGCTTTTTACGACCAACTCGCCCGCGTCCTGCGCCCTGGCGCACCGCTGTTCCACTACACTGGCAGTCCCAACCGCCTGACCAGCGGCCGCGACGTCCCCGGCGAAGTCTTGAAGCGCCTGGAGCGCGCCGGATTCCGCTGCCAACGCAAGTTGGATGGCGTGTTGGGGGTGAAGGACTTGCCACGACAAAGTGGAAATGCGGCGAAGCGCGGTGCGTAGCCAGGGTCCTCGTGGCGGTCACCATCGCGCCGCAAATTCCAGTTCGGGCCATCCTCCACCCACGACGGGACTTGAATTGTGTTGCTTGCCGCCCCACTGTCGGCGCCTAGCGTGCTTTTCGGAGTTTCACCATGCCCATCTACGGTTTTGAGTGTTCGGCCTGCGGCCACCACTTTGATCGATTGCAGAAATTGTCCGATCCCGATCCGACTGCGTGCCCGAATTGCGGGGCCGAACAGGTCAAACGGCAGATCACCGCACCCGCGTTCCGTCTCGCTGGTGCCGGTTGGTACGAAACGGACTTCAAGAAGGACGGTGACAAGAAGCGCAATCTGGCCGAGACCGCTGGCAGCGGCGCTGCCAGTTGTGAAGCGCCGTCGGGTGCCTGCGGTACGCCCGCCTGTCCAGCCGCTGACTGATGCAGCCGTTTGCTTTTACTGGGCGGATTCGCGCCGCGACGCATGCCGATCTCGATCGCGTGGCAGTGCTGTTTGATGCCTATCGGCAGTTCTATGCGAAATCGGCCGACCTGCCAAAGGCGCACGCATTTCTGGCAGATCGCTTCGCGCGCGCCGATTCGCATATCCTGCTGGCGATTCAGGGGAATGGCGGCGCCGTGGGATTCGCCCAACTCTTTCCTGCGTTGTGCTCTGTCGCTGCCAAGCCCTATGGCGTCTTGTATGACCTGTATGTCAGCCCCGAGGTGCGGCGTCTCGGTGTGGCCAGCGCGCTCTTGCAGGCTGCTCGGGACGTTGCCGAGACGCAAGCCTGGTCACGGTTGGAGCTCAGCACTGCGCATAGCAATCTCGCCGCGCAGTCCTTGTACGAATCGATGGGCTGGCAACACGACACGGTGTTCCGCAATTACCGGCTCGATCTCGCCGGTTAAACCCGATCGCCACGCTTGAGGCGAGGCGGCGCACGATGCGATCCTTGCATCATCGTGCGAGGAAATTTCTCCATGCGTTCATGGGCATTCGGGTTGGCGTTGCTGTTGGGTCATAGCCTGCCGTCACTGGTCTTCGCCAGTGGCGCTCTATACAAATGCGTCGATCGTCGAGGTGCGGTCAGCATTCAGGACACGCCTTGCACGGGTTCGACGCAAACGCAGTCGGTCACGCCGGTCGAGGTCGATCCGCAGGCACGCTCGCGGCAAGGCCGACTGTATCAGGCAGATTCGATGGATCGCGTGGCGCAAAGGCGAAATCGACGCGCTACGCGCGTCAGCCAATGCGAGCAAGTGCGTGCACAGGTGGCCGATGAGCGTGATCGCGAAGGCCTGACCGCCAGTTTTGATCGTCGTTCGCAGTGGGACGAGCGGGTTCGGCAAGCCTGCAAATAGCCTGACTTGCGCAAACCGGCACGTGCCGCTACGGTCACCGCATGACTCTACGCACCGTGCTTTGGCCTTTGGCCCTGACCTTCGCCACCGCCATGCCATTGGCGTCCGCCGATGACGCGTCAATCGACGTGCCGTCCAAGGTCTTCCTGCAGCGCTTGCAGTCGCTGTGCGGACTCGCCTTCGAAGGCCACGTGGCGGTCGATACGCCCGCCGAACCCACCAATCCCTTCGCGGGTAAAACGCTGCTGATGCATGTGCGCGAGTGTCCCGAGGATGGCGTACGGATTCCATTTCATGTGGGCGATGATCGCTCGCGCACGTGGGTGCTGACCCGCGCCGGCAGCGGCCTGCGACTGAAGCATGACCATCGACATGCCGACGGCACGCCCGATGCCACCACACTGTATGGCGGTGATACGACCGACGCCGGCACCGCGGAACGTCAGCAGTTCCCGGTCGACGCCGAGTCGATCACATTGTTCCGCGCCGAAGGGCGCGAAGTGTCCACGAGTAACACATGGGCGATGGAGATTCGCCCCGGCGAGCAGTTCGTCTATGAGCTTTCGCGCCCGGGAGGACGACTGTTCCGTGTGGTGTTCGACCTCAGACAGCCGGTGGACGCGCCGCCTGCGCCTTGGGGCGCCGAGCTTTGACACGGCGTCGTAGGACTGGGCGGGCGTGAAAATGCCGGCGCTGGGCTTGGCTGTCGCGCCGAGTCTGGCCCCCGTCCGGATTGCGCTCCGGCGAATCAAGCGCTTGCGTGATTGATCTGCATGCGGGTCACGCATGGCCGGCAGAATCTCGGATTTGATCCGAGTTTGCCTGGAAAGTTTGCGGCCAGTGTCGCCGAAGCCTACCATTTGCGGCCTTTCGTTCTGCCATCTGGCCGTGCCCGTTCCGGCCCCGGAGTTTCCATGCGTAGCCATTATTGCGGTCTCGTCGACGAGACCCTGATCGGACAGTCGGTCACCTTGTGCGGTTGGACGGATGTCGCCCGCAATCTCGGCGGAGTGTGCTTCATCGATCTGCGTGACCATGAGGGCATCGTGCAGGTGGTCATCGAGCCTGATCAGCGCGAGGTGTTCGCAGTGGCCGAGCAGGTTGGCTACGAAGATGTGCTGCGCGTGACCGGGTCGATTCGTGCGCGTCACAGCACCAACGAAAAGCTGCGCAGCGGGCGCATCGAAGTGGTCGCAGAGCGCATTGAAATCCTCAACAAGGCGGCCAAGTTGCCGTTCTACTCGCACGAAAATCCTGGCGAGGACGTGCGCCTCAAATATCGCTATCTGGACATCCGTCGCCCGGAAATGCAGCGCATGCTGCGCAAGCGCACGGCACTGGTGCGCGCGCTGCGCCACTACCTGGACTCGCGCGGTTTTCAGGACATCGAAACGCCGATCCTCACCAAGGCAACGCCGGAAGGCGCGCGCGACTATCTGGTGCCTTCGCGGGTTCACGCAGGCGAGTTTTTCGCGCTGCCGCAATCGCCACAGTTGTTCAAGCAGTTGCTGATGATGGCGGGCATGGACCGCTACTACCAGATCGCCCGATGCTTCCGCGACGAAGACCTGCGCGCGGATCGCCAGCCCGAGTTCACCCAACTCGACATGGAGTTCGCCTTCGTCGAAGAGCGCGACGTCCAGGACTTCGTCGAAGGCATGATCCGGCACATCTTCAAGCAAGTGCAGGAGGTCGAACTCGTCGCCCCATTCCCCCGCATCAGCTATGCCGAAGCCATGCGCCGCTTTGGGTCGGACAAGCCGGATCTGCGTATCGATCTGGAATTCACCGACATCGCTGCGTTGGTGACAAGCTGCGAATTCAAGGTGTTCACCGACTGGGCCAATCATGAAGACGGTCGTGTGGTGGCATTGCGCGTACCGAACGCGACGCTGTCACGCAAACAGATCGATGACTATGCTGCCTTCGTGGCGCGCTACGGCGCCAAAGGTCTGGCGTGGATGCGCGTCGATGATCTCGCCAAGGGTCGCGAGGGCATCAACTCGCCGATTGCCAAGTTCCTGGACGAGACCGCATTGAACGCGATATTGGGAGCCACCGGGGCACAGAGCGGCGACATGATTTTCTTCGGTGCCGGTGTCTACAAGACCGTATGCGACTTCATGGGCGCGCTGCGACTGAAGGTCGGCAAGGATCTCGGTCGGGTCGAGAATGCGTGGAAGCCGCTGTGGGTGACCGACTTCCCGATGTTCGAGTGGGATGAAGAGGCTGCCCGCTACGTCGCTCTGCATCATCCCTTCACCGCGCCATCGGTGGATGACGTCGCCGATTTGCGCGCCAATGCGCGCATCGCGGTCAGCCGCGGCTATGACATGGTGCTGAATGGAAATGAGATCGGCGGTGGTTCGATTCGCATTCATCGGCCTGAAATGCAGTCGGCGGTGTTCGACCTGCTGGGCATCGGCGCGGAAGAGGCGGAAGCGAAGTTCGGCTTCCTGCTCGAAGCTCTGCGCTACGGCGCGCCGCCGCACGGCGGCATCGCCTTCGGCATTGATCGCATCGCGGCACTGATGGCCGGCACCGAATCCATCCGCGACGTGATTGCCTTCCCCAAGACGGCCTCAGCGCAATGCCTGCTCACCAGCGCGCCCTCAACGGTCAGTGCGCCACAGTTGCAGGAATTGCATATCAAGACCGACCTCAAGCCGGTTTGAGGTGCTTCAGTGTGCGCGGTGAGGCTTTGCGCCTTGCCGTGCTTCTGAGCGGCGTGTTGCGACGTGAACGCGGCGCGACCACCAGTTGCCCCTGGTTTCGCGACACCGCATTGACCTGCGGATGCGCCAACCCGAGCAAGCGCAGCAGGGTCAGGCTGAGCCCTGGCCAGACCACTGCCCAGAACGGCAGCCAGCCAAACCACAGAGAGCGCTGGTGCATCGGGCCCAGCAGTACCAACACTGTGCCAGCCAGTAACCATAGCCAGAGTCCCAGACGCAAGCGCTGTTGGACGCAATCCCTATCGGCAACACGGATCGTTGTAAGAGACGACATGCGAGGTTCTCCAGTGCGGGAGTACACAGCCTGAGCGCCCTTCGTCTCAGCAGTTGAGACAGCTCACAGCGAACGCTGCGAGCGCCAATCCGCCAGCGCTTCGGTTGCCGCTTCGCGGCCGATGTCGATCAACTCTGGCGCACGCCAGAATTCATAGAACATGGCACTGTCGCGCGGCACGCGGATCACGATGTCGGGTGGATCCATCGCCAGTTGCATACGCCCGAGTTGCGCCTGCATGGTATCCAGCGAACGTGCCATCAGGTCCACCAAGCCCGGGGATGGCGGAACCGCGGGCGTATCACGACGTTCGGCAAAGCCTGCCGTAATCGATTCAATGAACGCGCTGACGCGCGCACGGTAGCCCTCGCCTGCAGGCGTGGGCACTGGCTTTGCGATGACTTTGTCACCTTGCATCCAGGGCCGGTGGGGATTGATCGCATTGACCTCCACCGCCACCACCACATCGGCGTGCATCTGGCGGGTGGCCGCAATGGGCACTGGTGCCAGCAGACCGCCATCGACCAAGTCGCGACCGTTCAGACGATGCGGAGTGAAAACACCCGGTATCGCAATGGAGGCACGGATCGCATCGAACAATGGGCCGCGATTGAGCCAAACCTCACGCTGTGCATGCAGGTCAGTGGCCACTGCGGTGAACGGAATCGGCAGATTCTCGATGGCGTGTTCGCCGACCAGTTCCCGCAGCACACCAATGATGCGTTCGCCACGAATCAGTCCGGGCACGCCGAAGCCGAAGTCCAACAGTCGCAGCACATCACTGCGTTGCAGCGCACAAATCCAATCGCGGTAATTGCTCAGGCTTCCGGCGGCGTGAATCCCACCGACCAGAGCTCCCATCGACGATCCGGCGATTCCCGCGATGCGAAAGCCCTCGCGCTGCAAGGCTTCAATCACACCGATGTGCGCCAAGCCGCGTGCCCCGCCGGAGCCCAGCACCAGCGCCGCCGAGGGCTGGTGTGTGGTCAACTCAACCACCGGCATAGGCCGCCGATGCCAGTTGCAGAAGGATGCGCGCTTCCTGTCGCAGTGAAGGTGGCGCGATCACTTCGGCATCCGGGCCGTACTTCAGAATATCCATGAGCAACTCACGCGGATGACTGTAGGGCAGTTTCAATTCGTAGCGACCGTCCGGCAGAAAACGGCCTTCCTGCTTCGAGTGCCAATGCTCGTCCGCCACCCAACGCGCCGCATGCGCGGAAAACACGAGGGTTGCGACCGCTTTCGGGGTACCGGAAAAAATCCCGTAGCTCGAACTCAGATGTTGCTTCAACGCGTCTTCGGGAACATCCACCGCGATCTCATCAAGGCTTTGCGCCTGCCGAATGCGATCCAGAGCAAAGCTGCGCAGGGCTTCGCGATCATGATCCCAAGCATCCAGATACCAGTGATCGCGGTAATGCGTCAGACGCTGCGGCGATACTCGACGTTGCGTCGGTGTGTCGGTCGATCGCGCACGATAGTCGAAACGCAGTCGTTTGCGTTCCAGCACCGCGCTGGCCACAGGGCGAAAACTGGTCTGCTCCTGCGCACGACTGGCGTAGCCGATCACACGAATGCGCTCCAGGGGCCAACGCTTGCCGCCCGCTTGCTCAGCCAACAGCGCATCGATGCGACTGCGCAATGGCTCCAATGCCTCTGCCAGCAACTCCGAACCTGCACCGGTGCGTGCCAATAGCTGCTGCGCGGCCAACAATGCATGCAATTCGTCCGCGCTCAGCCACAAGCCTGGCAACTCGAAACGCTGCCCTTCGCCTGAGGCGTAGAAAAATCCCGGCGGGTCTTCGGAGGACTCCAAGGGCGCACCGAGTTGATCGCGCAGAAAGGCGACATCGCGATAAAGCGAAGCACGCGAGCATTGCAACTCGTCGATCAGGCGCGGCGCAGGAATGGGATAGCGCGCCTGACTGAGCAGACGATGCAAATTGTGGATGCGTTCGATCTGGCGCTTTTCCATGCGCGCATTGTGCCTCAAGGATGGCCTGGACACCGCCGTCAAGCCAGCGTGCGAGGGTGAACGCGTTGGCGAGTCCAGCACGGCTCACACGCTGGATTAACTTACGACTAACCCCACTGCCATTAGCCTTGATTAATGTCGGATGCACTCGCCATCGCTGCCAAACGCCCGCTGCCCTTTGCCCGCGAGCCGGCCATTCCCGGCTTGCGCCGAACTGCGATCGCGCTGACCTTGGTCATTCAGGCCGTGCTGGCGGTTTTCGTGTTGAGTCAGATTGAACGCAGCAATGCGCCACCTGACGACGACGCCGCATTGCAGGTCGAGTGGATTCGTGCCGAGCGACCACCCTCGCGCGATCTGGCGCCGCCAGCGCTGTCGACAGCTGCGATTGCCGTCAAGGTGCGTCAACCTCCTCCAGTAGTCTCACTGACGGTCTTACCGACCGCACCAGAAGCCATCGCGCCAGCGGCGCCGCGGACTCAACGCCGCCTGCAAGATCAACTGCCGGGCTGGCTCGACACACCAGCGCCGCCGGTGCGTTCCGTCGATTCCTGGCGTGGTCGACCCGCGCCCCGATTGCCCGGCCGCGAGGAAGCGTTCGTCGAAGGCATCCACACGCGTGATCGCCCCTCCCCGCAACAGCGCGTGCAGGCCATCACCGGAATGCTGTTTGGTGCACGTGACTATGATTGCGCCGATGTCGCCCGCAAGATGCGTTCGGACATCACGAATACCGAACGCCGCCAACTGATCGAGGAGGAACGGCGGATGTGTGGCGGGCGTCGCTGACCATATGCCGCACCGGCGCGAGCCGCAGCGCAACAGGCGCACCACGGTCCGGATCGTTACACTGTGTCCCGAGTTTGCTTGTTCGCGGTCTGTTTCGGCGTGGCGTCGCCGACGATGCACTTGGAAAACCATAACAATGAAAGACAAGTCAGAAATCGTCTCCAACTGGTTACCGCGCTACACCGGTTTGGCCTTGGATCAATTCGGACAGCACATTCTGCTGACCAACTTCGGAGGCTATCTCACCACCTTCAGTCGTCTGACCGGTGCCGAGATTGTTGGCCTTGATCGTCCGATGCCCAGCGCCACCGCCGATGGCATCACGATGATCAATTTCGGCATGGGCAGCGCCAATGCTGCCACCATGATGGACTTGCTGAGCGCCATCTCGCCCAAGGCCGTGTTGTTCCTCGGTAAATGCGGTGGGCTCAAACGCAAGAACGAACTGGGTGATCTGGTGCTGCCAATTGCCGCCATCCGCGGCGAAGGCACGTCCAACGACTACCTGCCTCCCGAAGTCCCCGCATTGCCCGCGTTTGCCCTGCAGCGTGCGGTCTCAACCATGATTCGCGATCTTGACCACGACTACTGGACCGGCACCGTCTACACCACCAACCGGCGCGTCTGGGAGCATGACGAGGCGTTCAAGGACTACCTGCGTAAGCTGCGCTGCATGGCCATCGACATGGAGACCGCGACGATATTCGCGGCGGGGTTCGCCAACAGCATTCCCAGTGGCGCGCTGCTGCTGGTCTCCGACCAACCGATGATTCCCGAAGGCGTCAAGACCGAAGCCTCGGACAAGAAAATCACCGAGAATTTCGTCGAACGCCATATTCAAATTGGTATCGAAGCGCTGCGGCTGATTCGGCGCCACGGCAAGTCGGTCAAGCACTTGCGGTTCGATTGAGCATTGGCGATGCGGCACGTCACTGACCAAGTCAGTTACTGGCCGCCTCCCAAAGAAACGTAAACGAGATGACGTCCGGGGTAGGTTTGCCTTCGGTGAACCTCACCTTGCACGCAAAGTCCTGTTGCTGAGGTTGGCTGCCCTGCTTGCTGAGAAAGCTGACGACGCGCAACTCGATCGTGCCATCCGGATTGACGGAAAGGGTTTTCTCACTGCGCCCCCGATCAATTTCGAACGAGCCGCCGTCGCGCTGTAACGCCGCTTCGGCAGAAGCAAAACACGCCTCTAAAGCCGCCTCATGGGAACCGCCACCACAGGCCGTCAGCCCAAGCATGGCAACTATCGAAACCCACTTACGCATGACAGCCTCCCGTCTGGATGCGGCTCCACAGTGGACGCCGCGTGGTTTCAACGCGCTCTGCGGCGCTTCGTTGTAGCCTCCATGCAAAACCTCAGCCATCCCCGCCAGTCACCGCGACGGTGCCACTCAATAGCGCGGCACACTGCGGTCAATCTGTTGCGACCACGCCTCAATACCACCTTCGACATTGAACACCTCCCGGAAGCCCAAGCCGCGGAAATGCGCCGCCGCCTGCGCGCTTGAGATGCCGTGGTGGCAAAGAAAGGCCAATGCCTGATCCTTCGGCAACGCCTCCAACTGCGGCGCGGAATCCTCGTTGAGCACCTGATGTGGGTGCGGAAAGGTCGCAAAACCGCGATCCGAATCCGGTCGCACATCGATCACCGTGATGTCATTGCGGGCGATGCGCTCAGCCAGCGCTTGCACCGTCAGCGGCTGTACCGCCGGTGGCGCGTTTGGGTTACGAATCGACAGTCCTGCGCCACGCACATCCTCGACCCAGTCTATTTCCAGTCCGCGCGCGCGCGGTGCGCTGGCGAGGTCGAAGTGCACGCGGATGCCCTGCGACTCGGCAACGATCTCCTGCCCAGTGACAGGCTTCAGTTGGAACTGCGCGTTGAAACGACCATCAATACCCAGATGCAGCACTAAAGAGGGATCGTTACTCTGCATGGCCGACCGAATGGCATCAGCCGCTGCCGGTGTGATCTGGATTTCGGGTGGTGTGCGATCTGGCGCGGCAACCCCGAATAGCGCATGCAACTCACCCGAGTTCAACATCGATTCGATGATGTCGCTACCACCGACCAGTTCACCTTGAACATAGAGCTGCGGAATCGTCGGCCAACTGCCGTAGAGCTTGATGCCCTCGCGAATATCTGCATCCGCCAGCACATCGACGGTATGGAACGCATCCACCACAGCAGACAAAGCGCCAACTGCCTTCGCCGAAAACCCACAGCGCGGCGCGCTCGCTGTTCCCTTCATGAACAGCACCACGCGATGCTGATTCAGCAGCGAGTCGATACGGGAACGCAGGGCAGGATCAAGCGACATCGGAAAGTCCAGAACATGATGGGTGTCACAGTGTAACGCGCTCAATGGTGTATGGCGTGCCAAGAGCGTGCGACACCCATGCGATGATGAGATCAACATGCCAGCCCACCCGTTATTTGCCGAGGCGCAGTCTGCCCTGCAGCAGCAGCGCCCAGACGTCGCCGAGTCGGCGCTGCGGCGCTACTTGCAGATTCGCCCCGACGACGCGGATGCCTTGCGTTTGCTCGCGGTTGCGATCCATCAACAAGGACGTCATGCCGAGTCCATGGCGTTGCTGCAGCAGATTGTCGAACGCCTGCCCGGCTTTGCACTTGCCCATATGAATATGGGTAGCGTCTTGCGCGCGCTTGGCAAGGCGGAGAAGGCCATTGAGGCGTTTCGAGCCGCCAGCGCAATTGAGCCCAGAAGAGCAGCCATCTGGTTCAATCTGGCCAAGGCTCTCAAGCATCAAGGGCGAATAGCGGAGGCGACCGAGGCCATCGCCACAGCCGTCCAACTGGAGCCCAAGCATAGCGGCGCCCTGATCGTGCAGGGCGATCTGGCGAAGGCTAACGGTGATGTGTCGTTAGCCCGCCAAGCCTTCCGCGCCGCGATCACCGAACGACCGGCCGCAGGGGCCGCGTGGTGGGGATTGGCAAACCTGAAAACGGTTCGCCTGACAGAGAGCGACGTTGCCGCGATGCAACAGGCATTGCAGGCACTGCCGGATCGTCCCATTGAGGACCGGGTGCAAATCGAGTTCGCACTTGCGCGTGCACTGGAGCATCGCGGTGAATACGAAACCGCGATGCAGGCGCTACACCGCGCAAATCACCTGCAACGTCGCCGCATTGCGTGGGACAGAACGGCGTTTTCCAGTCATGCCGACCACGTCATGGCTGCATTTGCACACACGGAAGCGCAATCGACGCTGGGTTCGGAGTGCATTTTCGTGGTCAGTCCGCCGCGCTCGGGGTCCACCCTGGTGGAACAGATTCTGGCGGCACATGCGCATGTGAGTGGCGCCAGTGAGCTTCCTGACTTTCCCCGTCTGATGGACGAAGCTAGCCGGACGCGCCACACGTCCTTTCCCTCTTGGGTGCAGGACAGCACGCCCGATGACTGGCATACGATTGGCCTGGACTACCTAGACCGCACCCGCCGCTGGCGCACGGAAAGCCCCATCAGCACCGACAAACTGCCTGAAAATTTCCTCTACATCGGTGCCATTCTGCGGGCACTGCCTCGTGCACGCGTCGTGTTCTGCGATCGAGATCCGCGTGATGTGATGCTGTCTTGCTACCAGCAGTTTTTCGCCAAGGGTCACGCCTTCAGCTACGACCTGAATGACATCCGCAGCTACCTGCTCGACTACCGTCGCTTGACGACGCATTGGCTCACCACCTTTCCTGAGCAATGTCTGCGGATGCACTACGAAAGCCTCGTTGAAGCGCCAGAGCCGGAAATTCGTCGCTTGCTGGCGCACTGCCGATTGCCCTTCGATCCCGCGTGCTTGCAGCCTCAGCACGCTCAACGCAGCGTGCGAACCGCGAGTGCTGCGCAGGTGCGCGAACCCATTGACCAGCGCGGCATCGGACGCTGGCAGCCCTATGCAGCATGGTTGCCTCCGCTGGACTGAAGGCGGAGGACGAGGCTGGATTCAGCCTGAATTACAGTTCATAATTGTGATGGTCTGCTCACTCCATCCCGCGAAGATGCGGCGTGAGCCGCCTTTCTGATCGTGATGCAGGCTGGCGATGGTCGAGCAGCATCGCGCCGGTTTTGATTTCCTTTCTGACCTATCCGAGCGAGTCCCACATGAAATTCAACCCGATTGTCGCTGCGCTGGTTGGCAGCCTTGTTATCGCTACTCCGGCCAGCGCCGCCACCCTGCAACGCTCTGCCCCCGAGGCCACCCAGACCGCCATTATCCCCGCGCCAACCGGTGCCGCCGTGGTGCTCTATGACCAGACCAATAATCCGGCGGCGAACGGTGCGCCAGATCAGGATTTCGAGACTTCGTTTGATAGTTACGACGCGGAAGGCGCCGACGACTTTGTGGTGACTGACAACAGTGGCTGGACGATCACCCAAGTCAATACGGTTGGTACTACCGGCACACCCGGCGGCGCCTCGGTCGATCTGACAATTTATAGCGACGACGTGGTTCCGGTTGAGGGCTTCAACGTGCCCGGCACACCGGTTTGCACCTATAGCGGGATCATCCCGACCGACACGGCGGGTTCCTTCCAGATCGGCCTGCCGACAGCCTGCGTGGTCGGACCGGGCACCTACTGGGTAGCCATTCAAACCAATCAAGCATTCGGCTCCAACGGTCAGCACTTCTGGTCCAATCGCAGCACGCAAAGTAACTCCCCGGCTGTTTGGCGCAACCCTGGCGATGGCTTTGGGTCCGGTTGCACCAACTGGACACCGATGTTGACCTGCGCAACGATCGGTGGGAATCAGCCCGACTTCCTGTTCCAGATCGTCGGCACGGTTGGCGGGTTCAATCCGCTGCCGAATCCCGTGCCGCAGCCGGACGTCATTCCGGCGAGCGATTGGCGGGGGTTGAGCGTATTGGCGTTGTTGATGGGTCTGGGCGCGCTCGCGTTCCGTCGTTTCAGCAAATAAATGCGCCATGACGATGCGGCGCTTGCGCCGTATCCTTGCTGACAGAGAGGAAAGGGCAGCCGCAAGCTGCCCTTTCTTTTTGAACGCGTACGCAACGCAAGCGAGCAAAGCCATGATCCAGCGATTCGATGTCGGTCCGCGCATGTCCGAAATGGCGGTGCACAACAGCACGATCTATCTCGCAGGTCAGGTGGCGGAAGATGCCAGCGCCGACATCGCCGGTCAGACGGCACAGGTGCTCGCGGCCATCGATGCGCTGTTGCTGCGTGCGGGCAGTGATCGCGGCAAGATTTTGCGGGCCGAGATTTTCCTTCCCGACATGGCGGATTTTGCGGCCATGAACGCCATTTGGGAGGCATGGGTCGTACCAGGCCAGACGCCGCCACGCGCAACGGTGCAAGCTGCGCTCGCCAAACCGGAATGGAAGATCGAAATCGTCGTCACTGCCGCCGTGTGAGTGACAATTCGCGCGCCAGTGTCGCCGTTGATTCTCGCCGACAGCGAATCGGTTGGTGGCTGGCGGCCTTGGCCGCCATCTTGTTTTCGGCCAAGGCCATTCTGGCCAAAATTCTCTACCGCCATGGCATTGATGCGGTCACACTGATCACCTTGCGCATGGCCTTCGCCTTGCCGGTATTCGGAACCGTGGCATGGCTGGAAACCCGTCGTGCCCGCGCCCGTGGCGACCATCTGAGCTGGCACGAGCGTGCCCAGGTGGTTTTGCTGGGGCTGCTCGGGTATTACCTGTCGAGCTACCTGGATTTCTGGGGCCTGGAGTTCATCCCGGTCGCGCTCGAACGCATCATCCTGTTTCTCACCCCGACGGTGGTGATGTTGCTTGGCACCCTATGGCTTGGCAGGCGTGCCAGTCGCCGCGAATGGATCGCGGTGGCGGTTTGCTACCTTGGCGTTGTGCTGGTATTCCTCGGTCAACACACCACAGGACAAGCCCGCCAACTCTGGCTAGGCAGCGCGCTGGTGTTTGGCGCCACCCTCAGCTATGCCGCCTATCTTGTCTTGTCCGGCCGTCTAGTGCAGCGTGTCGGAAGCCTGCGCCTGGTCGCCTACGCGATGAGCGTATCGACCTTTGCCTGCCTACTGCAGTTCGTCCTCCTTCGCGAAGTCGATACTTTGCTGCTCGCTTGGCCCATACACGCTTGGTCTTTGCTCAATGCCATGCTGTGTACCGTCATGCCGGTCTACCTGACCATGTTCGCCATCGCCCGCATTGGTCCCTCTGCCACCGCACAGATGAGCTTCACGGGCCCCTTGGCGTTGTTGTTTCTGGGCTGGTGGTTGCTGGACGAACAGGTGACCGGTTGGCAATTGCTTGGCAGCGCCATTGTGTTGCTCGGCGTATTGGTGCTGACCCGTCCTGCACCCGTCCAGCGGCTGAATAGTGCGGCCGATTAACATCGTGATCAGATGCCCTTAACACGGCTTTAATTCGACCAATTCTAATCTTCGCTCGCCGGTGGCAATTGCAGAGCACTCCTCCAACGTGTGGCTGGCAGTTTCACGGTAATCGGGGCAATACCATTCAACCCGCAGCAGGCCTCCCCTTCGCCTCTGCGGGTTTTTTTATGCCCGAAAGGCTGTTGGGAATCAGACAAGACCCGCCTCGGCCAGGCGCGCTTGCAGTGCTTTCAAATGGTCGGCGTAGGGAAGCCAGGCGGACGCCTTGGGCGCCTCAATCGGCTGACGAATCTGCGCCGCCGAGGCGGTAGCGACGCTGGAGCGTCGTTCGCCGATGTCGCCTGCCGTAGCTTCAAACGGCAACCCGCAAAATGCCATCACCTCGCGGGCCACGGTTTCGGTGTCTGTGGTCAGCGCACGGAAATCAACGTCAAGAATCCGCCCCGGATACCGCGCATGCCAATGCCGCATCAGCCTATGGTAGCGAATGAAGTAGTCCGCCATTTCAGCCTGATCATAGCTGTAGGGGGCCGCATCGGAGAACAGGACACGAAGGTTGCTGAAACAGGTTTCCATCGGGTCCCGCACCAGATGCAAGAACCGCGCATTCGGCAATGCGTCGGCGATGTAGCCCAGATTGAGAAAGTTCGAGGGCAACTTTTCGGTCAAGTACGGTCGACCTTGTGCCCTTTCTGCGTTGCTCTGCCAATAGTCTTGCGCCAGAAGGGCAGCGTCCTGGTCATTGAGTTTCTCGGCCAACACCCGGTCGACGGCTCCGCCAGCGCTTTGATTGGCAATTCGACGCATGGAGACGCTGAAGCCATAGCTTTCTCCGCCATCTGTTACCGCACTGTGACCCGCGAGGATTTGCTCCAGCAGTGTCGTACCCGAGCGATGCATGCCCACAATAAAGATGGGTGTCACGCTGGCCTGCGGCAAGGTGGAAGCGTTCGGCTGCAAGCGCGAATTTTGGAGGGCATCAAACAAGCTCGCACTGGCCGCCATGCTGTAGTTCAGACGAGCCCGCTTGGCGCGACAACCGTAGGTCAATGCAGTCCAAGCTTCGTCATAGCGCTGCAAATCATGCAGTTCTTTGAACATGGCAAACGACAGATAGATCTCTCCGCCCATGCCAACTTGGGCATTGCGCAATTGCTTTTGCAAGCGCGCGACGTGATTTTTCTCCACCGTTTGGGTACGCAAACTGGACTGCATCCACGCGGCCTGGGCATAGCCAGGGGAAACACGAAGGCAAGCCTCATAGTCGTGGTCGGCTGCATCGAGATCCCCCGCAAAAAGCCGCAAGTTGCCGCGGAAATACAGCGCGGGGGCATGTTTGGGATCCCGCGCGAGCGCGAGCGTCACGCACTCCAACGCCATGGCGCTGTCCCCCAAGCCATTGAGTAGCACGGCCGCTTCCGCCAACACCGCCGGTGGCGCGTCGCGACGGAAGCGCGGATGGGACAAACACGTGCGCGCCTCGGCAAGGCGCAGAAAATTTCCAAGCTGGCGTGCCAAGCCAAACAGCAGGTCCGGCTTGTCGCTACCCAGCTTGAAGCATGCCATGGCCTGCTGTTCGGCATCGGCGAAAGCGCCGAGGTGAAACAGTGCCCGCGAATACAGAAATCTTGCAGTCGCCAACCTTGGTTGTTCGTCAACAAGCGCTCGCAACTGGTCGCACGCCTGCGCGTAGTGGCGCTGCGCGATCAGGTCTTCTGCCCGCTTCAAGCCGTGCTCCATACCCATCACACTCCTGCTCACCCTACAAAGAACTACGGCCCCTTGCGGGGCCGTAGTGGTGTTGCCTGCCAACGTAGACCGGGAGAACCCGATCAGAAACGCTGGTTGTACTGCAGGTAGTAGAAGCGACCGGGCACTTCGTACTGCGGGTCGAACGAGTTGGCAAACGTGGTGAACGACACTGGCGGGTTCTTGTCGCCAATGTTGTTGATGCCCAACGTGATGCGGGCATTCCACGGTGCGTTCCAGTAAGCCGACACGTCGTGGTAGGTGGTACCACCCAACACGTTCTGCGCTGCTGCATCACCGGTTGCCGGATCAACGCGATCCGGATCCGAGCACAGGTCAGCGAAGCCGTAGTCCACCATGAACTGGCAGTCTTCTTCCTGACGCGAGTAGTAACGGGTGTTCCACGTCGCACCAAAATCGCCCATTTCCCAACGCGAGGTCAGGTTGGAACGGACACGCCAGTTGTTGCTGCGGTCGAAGTACTCACCCACGATCGAACCGCCGTCATCCGCGTCGATATCGCCGTCAACATCGTTATCCGACTGGTCGGTCACCATGTAGACGTTGTCCAACGTGAAGCTGAAGGTACCGAAATCGGTCTCCGGCAGACGATAGTTGAAGGTGAGGTCGAGACCTTCCGTTTCCTGCGCACCGATGTTCAGGCCAGCAGACAACAGATCGGCGATCGAACCGTCGGAGTTACGCGAGAACAGCGAGCAAGCCTGCTGATTGTCGTTGATCATGCAGTCGTCGAGGATGAACTGGGCGCCGAACGAGGTGATGGTATTGTCCAGCTCGATCTTCCACCAATCCAGCGACACGTCGAAGCCTTCCAGATAGTTCGGGCTGTAGACAAAGCCCAAGGTCTGGGTGGTCGAGGTCTCAGGATTCAGGTTGGGATTGCCACCGGTGCTGATGCGGATCTGCGGGTTACCCTGATCATAGCCACCGGCCGGCACACCCTGCGCCGTACAACGCGACCGTGCTTCCGTACCCAAAGTACCAAAGCGATCCGTGTTGCAGGGATCTTGAACCTGCGGGAAGGAGTCGGACACGCCCTGGAACAATTCTGCGATGGACGGCGCACGGAAACCTTCAGACCAATTGGCGCGAACCAGCAGGTCTTCGATCGGCTTCCACTTCAGGCCCGCCTTGCTGTTGGTGGTATCACCGAAGTTGCTGTAGTCGGAGTAACGGGTCGCAACCGACAGTTCCAGCGACTGCACCAAGGGCAGGTCGGCAAGCAGCGGCAGCTGCAGTTCCAGATAGGCTTCTTGCAGGCTGTAGCTACCGCTGGTCGGGGTGCTGGCGTTGCCCGTCGTGTTGCCCGAGGAGATCAGTGCATCGGGCTGGTTGAAGCCCTCTTCTGCACGGCGCTCCAGACCAAACGCGAAGGCACTCATGCCGCCCGGCAGTTCGAACAGGTCACCCGACAGGTTGGCGAAGTAGTCCAGCATCTCGCTCTGGGTTTCGTCGTGGGCGACGAAGGACGAGAAGGCCAGCATTTCCGGTGTGATCGAGCCATTGGCGCCCAACAGGTTGAGCGGCACGCAGCCGCCGATCGCGGTAGCGGCATTGCCCGGGGTCGCGACGCAGGTCGGCACACCGTTGACCATCATCGAGGGGCCAAGCGCCTGACGCAGGGCCAGCACGTTGAACAGACCGATGGTGGTGTCGTTCTGGTTGTTGCCCGCATAGGTCCAGCCCGCTTCCCACGAGAAGAAGCGGTCACCCAGCTCGAACTGGCCGT
Source organism: Lysobacterales bacterium (assembly GCA_016718605.1). Classification (GTDB taxonomy): domain Bacteria; phylum Pseudomonadota; class Gammaproteobacteria; order Xanthomonadales; family Xanthomonadaceae; genus Aquimonas. The sequence goes on from JADKCY010000003.1 coordinate 1,007,185, forward strand.
CCAGAGCTGCCGTAAAGGCGTAGGTGGCGACGTTCTGGTTGAAGCTGCGACCACCGGTTTCCGTGGCACGACGCTGAATGCGGGTGACTGGGGCACCGAAGGGGTTGTACATGCTGTGTTCGGAGATCAGCACCGTACGCGCCTGCGAACCCGCACCAGGGCCGGTACCCAGCACGATCGGCATCGCTGCCAACAGCTGCTCCGACTTGCGCTGGTTGTAGGTGCCATACATGTTGAAGCGGATATCGTCGGTGACGTCGAAGGTCGACTGACCGAAGATCGAGGTGCGCTCCTGCGGGGTCAGCAGGTAGTTTTCAGGGGCGAAGTTGTAGAAGTCCGCGCCGGTGAAGTTACGCCAGTTGGTGCCGCTCTGGCCCGGGTTGTAGGTGAACTGACCAGCCGTGCCATCGGGACGACGGCGGTTGGCGGTCGGGCACGACAGCGGGTTGGTGACAGCGGTGGCGGTATTGCAGATTTCGAATCGACCAAACGGGCGTCGTCGAAGAACCAAACGCAACGCCCGTTCCGTACACAGGCTCCGCCGAAATGGCGCGGTCGCCAGCCATGACCGGCTCTTCTTTCACATAGGCCGCGCCGAACATCGCACTGAAGCGATCACCGGTGGAACCGATGGTCATGTCATAGGACTGACGGGTGCCGTCGCCTTCGTCGAATTGGCCGAAGTAGGAATTGAACTCGGCGCCGTCGAAATCCTTGCGCAGGATGACGTTGACCACACCGGCAATGGCGTCGGAACCGTAGATGGTGGAGGCGCCGTCCTTCAGGACTTCAATGCGCTCAACGGCAGCGGTCGGGATGGTGTTCAGGTCGACGGCACCGCCGAGACCCGTACCGCCCGGCCAGCGACGGCCATTGACCAGCACCAGAGTGCGGGCCGAGCCCAAGTTACGCAGGCTGACGCGGGTTTCACCGTTACCACCGTTGTTGAAGGTGGAGTTCAGCGCGGAACCGTTCGAGGTGATGTTCTGGATAACGTCACCGACCGAGGTCAGACCCTGGGACTTGATGTCTTCGCGGCTCATCGAGAAAACCGGCTGCGAGGTTTCCGAGTCGACGCGCTTGATGCGGGTACCCGTGACTTCAATACGGTCGAGGGTGGCTTCTTCCTGCGCAAAAGCAGGGGTGGCACTCAGGCCGGCCACACCCACCGCACCGGCGGCGAGGCTGTAGCGAACGGCGTCGCTCAGCAGATTACGGTTGATCTTCATTCACTACTCTCCAACGTTCAGAGTGACGAAACACGGGTCGGGACAACAGTCTTCCGTGTCCTTGGAAGTGCCGACAACGCAGGGTTCTATTCCCTGTGAAATAGGCGGCTCGTCGAGAATAACAACAAATCCTTAACGGGGGAATAGCACGCAACACCTCTGTTGCATCGCCGCAACAGTGCTGTGGTACTTCATTCGCGGGCTGACAGCTCGTGCCCGTAGAATGACGCTCCGCTCCTCAAAGCCACCGCGCATGCGCATTCATCACAGCATCACCGAGCTGATCGGCAACACCCCCATCGTCAAGTCCAGCAACTTGGACACGGGTCTTTGCACGCTGTTTTTCAAGCTGGAAGCTTTCAATCCAGGGGGCTCGATCAAGGACCGCATCGGCTTGACCATGATCGAAGCCGCCGAGCAGCGTGGCGATCTGCAACCCGGCGGAATCATCGTGGAGGGCACCGCGGGCAATACCGGTATTGGTTTGGCGTTGGTTGCGCAGCAGAAAGGCTACCGGCTGATTCTGGTCGTGCCGGACAAAATGAGTCGCGAGAAGATCTTCAACCTCAAGGCCATGGGTGCGGAAGTCGTGCTGACGCGGTCAGATGTGGCCAAGGGTCATCCTGCCTACTATCAAGACCTCGCCGAACAGATCGCCAAAGACACGCCCGGGGCTTATTTCATCAACCAATTCGGCAACGCCGACAATCCACGCGCCCATGAAGAAGGCACCGGCCCGGAAATCTGGGCACAGATGGACGGCCAGATGGATGCGATCGTCTTCGGTGTGGGCTCGTCTGGCACCGTCACCGGTCTGTCGCGTTTTTTCAAACGTGAGGCGCCGCAGGTGGAACTGGTGCTGGCTGACCCGGTCGGCTCGATTCTGGCGCAGTACATCAATGAGGGCACGCTCAGCACCAAATCCGGCAGTTGGTTGGTGGAAGGCATCGGCGAGGATTTTTTGCCACCGATTTCCGACTTCAGCCATGTGAAAAAGGCTTATGCGGTGTCCGATCGCGAGAGCTTTCTGGCCGGACGTGAACTGCTGGCCAAGGAAGGCATTCTCGGTGGCTCATCGACCGGCACGATCCTGGCCGCCGCTTTGCGCTATTGCCGCGAACAGACCTCGCCCAAGAATGTGGTGATGTTTGTCTGCGATACCGGCAACAAGTACCTCTCGAAGATGTACAACGACTACTGGATGCTGGACAACGGTTTCCTCGAACGCCCCCACCATGGCGATCTGCGTGATTTGATCCTGCGGCCCTATTCGCAGCGCGACACTGTCGTCATTGCCCCCACCGATGCGCTGACGGTGGCCTATCAACGCATGAAGCTCTACGACGTCTCACAATTGCCCGTGATGGTCGACGACCAGATTGTCGGCATTGTCGACGAGTCCGATGTGCTGATGCATGTCTATGGTGATGAGTCACGATTCCGCGATCCGGTAGCCACCGCGATGATCGACCAGCTCGACAAGATCGATGTGCATGCGGCGGTCGAATCCCTGCTGCCGGTCTTTCAACGCGGACATGTCGCCATCGTCATGGATGGTGAACGTTTCCTGGGTTTGATTACCCGGATCGACCTGCTCAATTATTTGCGCCGTCGCGTGCAATAGCTGCCGAGAGACCCCATGAACTCAACAGAAAACACCCTCCTTGGTCTCGGCACACGTGCCATCCACGCCGGTCAGTCGCCCGATCCCAGCACCGGCGCGGTGATGACGCCGATTTACGCCACATCAACTTATGTGCAACGCAGTCCTGGTGAGCATCAGGGCTTCGAGTATTCACGCAGTCACAACCCGACACGTTTCGCCTATGAGCGCTGTGTCGCAGATCTGGAAGGCGGTACGCACGGTTACGCGTTTGCGTCTGGCCTGGCTGCCACATCGACCGTGCTGGATGTGCTGGATTCCGGCAGCCACGTGATCTGCATGGACGATGTGTACGGCGGCACCTTCCGCCTCTTTGAGCGTGTCCGGCGTCGGTCCGCCGGCTTGGATTTCAGCTTTGTCGATCTGAATGACATCGCTGCGCTTGAAGCGGCCATCAAGCCGACGACCCGCTTGATCTGGTGCGAGACGCCGACCAATCCGATGCTGAAGATTGTCGATATCGCCCGTCTGGCCGAATTCGCCCGCGCACGCGGTCTCTGGCTGGCCGTCGACAACACCTTCAGTTCACCCATGCTGCAGCGCCCGCTGGAACTGGGTGCGCATCTGGTCATGCATTCGGCCACCAAGTACCTCAATGGCCACAGCGACATGGTGGGCGGCATCGTGGTGGTCGGCGAAGATGCTGAACTCCAGGAGAAAATGACCTTCCTGCAAAACGCCGTAGGTGGCGTGCAAGGCCCGTTTGACAGCTTTCTTGCGCTGCGTGGCTTGAAGACGCTGCACCTGCGCATGCGCGCGCACTGCGAAAACGCCAGCGCGCTGGCGGCCTGGCTGCAAACGCACCCGAACGTCGACAAGGTCATCTATCCGGGTCTAGCCTCGCATCCACAGCACGCACTGGCGAAACAACAGATGCGAGGCTTCGGCGGCATGATCAGCCTGTATGTGCGCGGTGGTCTGGCCGAAACGCGACGCATGATGGAGCGCTGCCAGTTGTTTGCCTTGGCCGAATCCCTCGGTGGTGTCGAAAGTCTGATCAACCATCCAGCGATCATGACGCATGCCTCAATCCCTGCCGACCAGCGTGCTCGTCTGGGTATTCACGACAATCTGGTGCGTCTGTCGGTCGGCGTGGAAGACCTCGACGATTTGCGTACCGAGCTCGATCAAGCGCTGCGCGGCACATGAAGCAAGGATGTATCGCCGATGGTCTGTATTGACAAGCTGCGCGGCTGGCTTGGAAACTCGCCGCATGCACACCTTGACCGCCAATCCTCGCCCGATTGCTTCCGCCGCCATCGCATCGGCGCTGCTTCGTCGCAAGCTTCTTATTCTTATCGGATCGTCCGGTTGCGGACTCCGGGTTTAGGCGCGCCAAGGCAGACCTGATTCGAGAGAACCCCGCACCGGGCAACTGGTGCGGGGTTTTTTGCATGTGAACACTTGCGGTCACGCAAGTCCCCCAAACTGAAGCAACACTGGCGTCACACGTTTTCTGGAGCTGATATGAGCCAACGCATCCGCATCTTCGACACCACCCTGCGCGACGGCGAACAATCGCCCGGCTGCAGCATGGGCCCGGCACAAAAACTGGTGATGGCGCGTGCGCTCGCGGAGCTTGGCGTCGACGTGATCGAAACCGGTTTTCCCGCCAGTTCCCAAGCCGACCGCGAATCCACCGATCAAATCGCCCGCGATGTCGGCAAGAGCGTCACGCTGGCCACGCTTTCGCGCTGTGCCGAAGCCGATATCACTGCTTGCGCGAAGGCGATGGAGCATGCGCACAAGCCGCGTATCCACGTATTCATCTCCACCAGTCCGCTGCATCGACAGTTCAAACTCGGACTGTCGCGTGAACAAGTGTTGGAACGTGCCGTGTCCGCGGTCAGCTTTGCCAAGCGCTATTTCGATGACATCGAGTTTTCTGCCGAAGACGCGATCCGCACCGAGTTCGATTTTCTGACCGAGATTTTCGCCGCCACCGCCGCCGCCGGCGCGCAGACACTTAACGTGCCGGATACGGTCGGCTACACCACGCCCGACGAGATTCGCAGCCTGTTCCAGCGTCTACGCGCTGCGGTGCCGGGTGAGCATCTGATCTGGAGCACGCACTGCCACAATGACCTTGGTCTGGCGGTCGCCAACTCGCTGGCGGCCATCGAAGGTGGCGCGCGGCAGGTCGAATGCACGGTCAATGGCATCGGCGAGCGGGCGGGTAACTGCGCTGTGGAAGAACTCGCGATGGTGTTACGCGTTCGACAGGCCTATTACGAAGCGGATACTGGCATCCACAGCGAACGTCTGGTGCCAACGTCACGCCTGCTGCAGCGCCTGACCGGCATGATGGTCCAGCGCAACAAGGCGGTTGTCGGTGTCAACGCCTTCGCGCATGAAGCCGGCATTCATCAGCACGGCATGCTCAAACATCGCGAAACCTACGAAATCATGCGCCCGGAAGACGTCGGCTGGCCGAAGTCCGAGCTGGTGCTGGGCCGCCACAGCGGTCGCGCCGCAGTTTCCGAGCGTTTGCGTGCCCTGGGTTTCGTGTTCGAGGAAGGCGAGTTCGAACACGTCTTCAACAACTTCAAAGACCTCACCGAATCCCAGCGGGTGGTGACCGACAAGGATCTGGAAGAACTCATCCTCGGCAGTTCTGCCGTCGCGGGTCAAGGCTACCGTCTGGCGTCGATGAAACTGGGTGATTTGGGCGGCAAGGCGCGCGCGGACGTTGAACTGTCCGATCCCGAAGGCAATCGCGTGACTGGCGAAGCCGAAAGCGATGGCCCGGTCGCCGCTTTGTTCGAAGCCATGGCGGCCGCTACCGGCGTCAGCCTGCAGCTCGAAAGCTATCAAGTGCACAGCATCGGCATGGGTGAACATGCCCGTGGCGAGGCCAGCCTTTCGGTGCTGTTCGAGGAAGAAGAACTGACCGGCATTGGTGTCAGCCGAGACATCATCGAAGCCAGTGCGCTGGCGTGGCTGGATGTCGCCAATCGCGTGCTGCGGCGCCGCGTCGCAGGCGCCTGAGTCATTGGCCCGCCGGGACACCGGCGGGATTCCTGTTGTTGCTTCGGCACCTCGCCAACGCGGATGGATCTGCCATGAACCCACGTACCCTGTTTGACAAGATCTGGGACGCACATATCGTCGTTCCCGAAACGGATGCGGCGCCTGCCGTGTTCTACATCGATTTGCACCTGCTGCACGAAGTCACCACACCGCAGGCCTTCACCGAACTGGCGACTCGCGGCCTCAGTCCGCGCCGGGTTGAGCGCTGCATCGCCACGATGGATCACTCCACGCCGACGTTGCCCGCGGACGCGGAGGGCAAACTGCCCTACGCCAGCGTTGCGTCCGAGCAGCAGGTCGACGCATTGCGCGAAAACTGTGGCAAGCATGGCATTGAACTGTTTGACATGGGCGACGCGCGACGCGGCATTGTTCACGTAATCGCGCCAGAGCAAGGACTGACCCAGCCCGGCATGACCATCGTCTGCGGTGACAGCCATACCAGCACGCATGGCGCGTTTGGCGCACTCGCTTTCGGCATCGGCACCAGCGAGGTTGGCCATGTGCTCGCCACGCAATGCCTTTTGCAGCGCAAGGCGAAGACGCTGGCGATCGAGATCAATGGTCCGCTGCGGCCCGGCGTTGGTGCCAAGGACATCATCCTGCATGTGATCGGCGTGATCGGCGTCAATGGCGGCACCGGGCATGTCATCGAGTACCGCGGCTCGACCATTCGTGCGCTCGACATGGATGCCCGCATGACGATCTGTAACATGTCGATCGAGGCGGGTGCGCGCGCCGGCATGATCGCGCCCGACGAGGTCACCTTCGCCTACCTCGCCAATACCCCGCGCGCACCGAAGGGTGCGGCCTTCGAGCACGCCAAGGCGCGCTGGTCGCAGTTCTGCACGGATGACGGCGCCGCATTTGATCGCGAAGTGAAGATCAATGCTGCCGATATCCGCCCGACGCTGACCTGGGGCACGCATCCCGGCACCGCGATTGCGGTCGATGCGCCGATCCCCGCGCCTGCAGACGACAGTGCGCGCAAGGGCCTCGCCTACATGGGTTTTCAAGCGTCTGAAACGGTCGCCGGTCGCGAGGTGGACGTGGTCTTCGTTGGTAGTTGCACCAACGGACGACTCTCCGACATGCGCGATGTGGCGATGGTGCTGCAAGGCCGTCGCGTGCATCCCCGTGTGCGCATGCTGGTGGTGCCAGGTTCGGAGCAGGTCAAACGCGCGGCCGAAGCCGAAGGTATTGATCGCATCGTGCGCGCCGCCGGTGCCGAGTGGCGTGAGCCCGGTTGTTCGATGTGCATCGCCATGAATGGCGACATCGTGGCCGCAGGCCAGACCGCCGTCAGCACCAGCAATCGCAACTTTGAAGGTCGTCAGGGACCCGGCTCGCGCACCTTGCTGGCGTCGCCACTGAGTGCCGCCGTGGCAGCGGTCACCGGCTATGTGACCGATCCTGGCGTGTTTCTGTCCGACCGCATTGCGGAGACCATCTGATGACTGCTTTCACCCAACTCGAATCGGCCTGCGTGGTGCTGCCGAACGAGAACATCGACACCGACCAGATCATCCCGGCGCGCTTCCTGTCCACGACCACGCGCAAGGGCCTGGGCGAACACGCGTTCAGCGATTGGCGACGTGATGCCAGCGGCCAGCCACGCGCGGAATTTCCCTTCAATCAGCCACACAACGCCGGACGTAGCATTCTCATCGCGGGACGCAACTTCGGCTGCGGCTCCTCACGCGAACACGCGCCCTGGGCACTGACCGACCTCGGTCTGCGCGCCGTTATCAGCAGCCAGATCGCCGACATCTTCCGCAACAACGCCTTGAAGAATGGCCTTCTGCCCATCGTGCTGGACGAAGCCATAGTGCAGGAATTGATGCTGCGTCCGGACGATGTGTTGCACATCGACGTCGCCGGCAACACCCTACGCACCCCTGACGGTCGGCGCTTCGCCTTCCCGCTGGATGCCTTCGCCCGCACCTGTCTGCTCGAAGGCGTGGACGAGATGGGCTACCTGCTGGCTCGCGCAGATGCCATCTCCACCTTTGAACAACGCCGCGAACAGGAACTCGCCCATGCAGGCTGACATCGTCGTATTGCCGGGAGACGGCATCGGTCCGGAAATCACTGCCTGCGCAGTGCGGGTGTTGCAGCAGATCGCGCAGAAATTTGGGCATGAATTCCGCTTCCAGACCCATCTGATCGGCGGCGCTGCCATCGATGCCAGCGGCGAGGCGTTACCTGCCGTCACACTCGACGCCTGTCGTGGCGCCGATGCGGTGCTGCTTGGCGCGGTGGGTGGTCCGAAATGGTCCGACCCCAAAGCGCCCGTGCGCCCCGAGCAAGGGCTGTTGGCGATTCGTCAGGCGCTGGGACTGTATGCCAACCTGCGTCCGGTCAGTACGCATCCTGCTGTGCTCGACCGTGCGCCGATCAAGGCCGAATTGCTGCAGGGCGTGGACATGATCGTGGTCCGCGAATTGACCGGCGGCATTTACTTCGGCAAGCGGTCTCGCACAGCGGATCACGCGACCGACGAATGCGCCTACAGCCGCAGCGAGATCGAACGCGTAGTGCGTCGTGCCTTCCGTCTGGCCCAGGCCCGCCGCGGCTATCTGGTGTCGGTGGACAAGGCCAATGTGCTGGACACCTCGCGTCTGTGGCGCGAGGTCACGACGCGCATCGGTGCAGAGGAGTTTCCCGATGTCCGCCTCGAACACCAACTGGTGGACTCGATGGCGATGCACCTCATCGCACGCCCTCGCGAGTACGACGTGATCGTCACCGAGAACATGTTCGGCGACATCCTCACCGATGAAGCCTCATTGCTGGCCGGTTCGCTCGGCCTGCTGCCCTCGGCCTCGCTGGGTGAAGGTCGCATCGGTCTGTACGAACCAATCCATGGCTCGGCACCGGACATTGCCGGACGCGGCATCGCCAATCCCTACGCCACCATCCTCAGCGCTGCGTTGCTGCTGCGTCATTCGCTGGGCCTGGAAGCCGAAGCCGCCGCCATTGAGAAGGCCGTCAGTGATGCCCTGTACGCCGGGTGTTTCACCGGTGATATCGCGGTCAAAGGTCAAACCGCACTGAATACCGAGCAAGCGGCTGAAGCGGTGCTGGCACGGCTGGTCTGAACCGAATGATGGCTAAGTGTCCCATCGACCTGCGTAGCGACACCGTCACCCAACCGACCGCGGCCATGCGGGCAGCGATGGCCGCAGCACCCGTGGGTGACGACGTGTTTGGCGACGATCCCAGTGTGAACGCACTGCAGGACTATCTTGCCGAACAATTGGGCTTTGCCGCCGCGCTGTTCGTCAGCAGCGGTACGCAGTCGAACCTGCTGGCCCTGATGGGCCATTGCGAGCGCGGTGACGAGTATCTGGTCGGCGCGGACGCGCATACCTACAAATATGAAGGCGGTGGTGCCGCCGTGCTGGGCTCGATCCAGCCGCAGCCGATTGTGCAAGGCGACGATGGTCGGCTGCCACTCGACGCCATTCGCGCGGCAATCAAACCGCTAGGCGACCCGCATTTTGCGCGCTCACGCTTGCTGGCGTTGGAGAACACTTGGCATGGCCGGGTGCTAGACCGCGGCTACATCGAAGCCGCTGGTGCGCTGGCCAAGCAACATCAGTTGGTCTTCCACCTCGATGGCGCGCGCCTCTACAACGCCGCCGTTGCCGAGGGCATCGAAGCAAGCTCCATCACTGCGCCCTTCGACAGCGTGTCAGTCTGCTTGTCGAAAGGCTTGGGCGCGCCTGTCGGTTCGGTATTGCTCGGTGACGCCGCATTGATCGAACGCGCGCGCCGCTGGCGCAAGGTACTTGGCGGTGGGTGGCGTCAGGCAGGTCATCTGGCGGCCGCCGGACTCTATGCACTGACACATCACGTTGAACGGCTCGCCGATGATCATGCCCGGGCCGTTCGTCTTGCCGATGGTCTAAGTGCCATTCGCGGCATCGACGTGCTGGCCCAGCACACGAACATGGTGTTCATCCACGTGCCAGAAACACGCGCCGAAGGGCTCGCTGCCCATCTCGCGGCGTCAGGTATCCGCGTCGCTGCCGGCCGCGGACCGCGCTGGCGTTTGGTGACACATCTGGATATCGATGACACCGCGGTGGAGCGCTGTCTGCAAACCTTCGCACGCTGTGTGTCGGACGCAAGGTAAGTAAGCTCGGGCACCACGCGAAAGCGCCGCAACGCGGCGCCACGTGACAAAAGTGGTGCGTGCAAACAGGAGTCATTCGCATTTATACTTGCGTCTGGTTCCCATTTGCGACAATCACCATGTCCCCACACACCTCGCTCGCCATTCTCATCAGCGCCCTCCTGTCCTCCGGTGCCAGTCTCGCAGACACCACAAAAGCGCTGGATCGCATCACCGTCTCTGCAAGCACCAGTCGCCTGCCGGAGTCCGACGCAGCGTTGCCCAACACCATCACGATCATCAACCGCGAGCAGCTCGATCAACAGCTGTCGATTACGCAGGATTTGTCGCAAATCCTGGCCAACTTGATACCGTCCTTCACACCGTCACGACAGAAACTGACCAACGCCGGAGAAACCCTGCGAGGGCGGAAGCCACTTTATCTGGTCGACGGTGTACCGCAGTCCACGCCGCTGCGTGAGGGCGGTCGCGATGGCCATACCATTGATCCGGCCATGATTGAGCGAATCGAGGTCATCCATGGTGCCAATGCGCTGCAAGGCCTGGGTGCCTCGGGCGGCATCATCAACATCATCACCAAGCGCGCGCCCAGCCAGAATGGCAGTTATGACGACCTCAACCTGGCGACCAGCCTTGCCCTGCCCAAGCAAAGCGACAGCCTGGGCTACAAGGCGTCCTGGGTGCATGGGCAACGCCATGGCACGTTCGACTGGGTGGCGGGACTGAGTATTGCCAGCGAAGGTCTGTTCTACGACGCCGATGGTCAGGCAATTGCGGTGAACGATGTGCAGGGCGATCTGATGGATGCGCGTAGCGGCAATCCCTTCCTCAAGCTGGGCTGGGAGCTCAGCGAAGGACGCCGACTGCAGATCAGCGCGAACCACTTCGAACTCCAGGGCAACAACGACTATCGCACGGTCAACGGCAACATCAGTACGGGTCTACTCGCCACATCTACGGCGGGTGGCAGCGAAGGCGAAGGTCCACGCAACCGGTCCACGTCGGTTACCGTCGACTACATTGATGACGATCTGGCCGGAGGCTACCTTCAAGCACAGCTTTACTGGGTCGATTTCGCGGCGCTCTACGGTGGCAGCTACTGGGGCGACTTCTGGGGCGATGGACGCGATCCCAACTGGTACGACCAGTCACAGAATGCGTCTGAAAAGCTGGGCAGCAAGCTGAGTTGGTCGCGCGACGACCTGTTTGGACTCAATCTGCGCACAACCTTCGGCCTTGACCTGACCCGCGACACCACGCATCAGGCGTTGGTGTACGCAGACATCGACTGGGTACCCGAAACCACCTACCAATCCACCTCCCCCTTTCTGCAGGCCGAATGGTGGCTGGCGGATCAGTGGATGCTCACCGGTGGGCTGCGCCACGAGAGCGGCGAAATGCAGGTCGATGACTATCTGACCATCCCGGACCAACGCAATTCACCTGCGGGTGTCCGCGGCACCCGCTACCTAGTGACCGGTGGCACACCCGATACCAGTGAGACCTTGCCCAACCTGGGCCTCGTCTGGGAACCAAGTGCCGCGTTGAAGTTGTATGCCTCCTACGCCGAGGGTTACACCGTCGCCGATGTAGGTCGCGTGCTGCGTGCCATCACCGCGAACAATCAGCGAGTCGAGAATCTGGTCGACCTGCAGCCCGTCATTGCCGACAACCGCGAGGTCGGTGCCGATTACGATGACGGGCGCTGGCTGATCCATGCCGCCCTGTTCTGGTCCGATTCCGATCTCGGTGCGCGTCTGGCCTTCGACAACGCCACACAGAGTTACAACGTGGTCCGTGAACGCACCGAAATCCGCGGCTTCGATGGCAGCCTGTCCTACCGTTTCGGCACCCATCAGCGCGCCGGTCTTGCCTATGCACGCAGCGTCGGCGAATACGACAGCAATGGCGACAACCGAGTCGACAGCGACCTGCCGGGAATCAACATCAGTCCCGATCGCGTCACCGCCTTCTGGGACACGGCGATCAGCGAATCGGTGAATCTGCATCTGCAAGCCAGCCACGCCTTTGACCGCGACTTCGATCGTCTGGGCACACCGGTTGCGCGCTTCGAGGGCTATACCACCGTCGACGCACTGGCCCGAATCGCCTTGCCGCTGGGGCAGTTGAATGTGGGCGTCGAGAATCTGCTCGGCGAACAGTACGTCACCTATTACTCGCAGAGCACGCCGCGCAATGACACCTACACGGCGGGTCGCGGACGCGTCGTGACGCTCGGCTGGCAGCATCGATTCTGATCTGGCCCCGGATGTGAGCGAGATCGTATTGCCCCGAGGCGGGCGAGCCGTGAAGCCAGCGCGGTGGCGTGCCCGTCTGCGCTGGCTGCACCGTTGGCTGGGCCTCGGGCTCGGCCTGTTGTTTGCGCTCATCGGTCTGTCAGGCAGTTTGCTGGCGCTGCAACCCGAGATCCTCCGGTTGCAGCACCCTGACTGGCCAGCGGTTGTCGCATCGAACGAGGCGTTGGCCGCGGCGCTCGACCGCATCGCACACAGCGCCGCCGCCGATGAGATCAGCGCGATTGACCTGCCCACGGAACGCCTTCCTGTCTGGCAAGCCTACACAGCGCAAGATCGTCGGCACTATTTCGATGCGCAAAGCGGCGAATGGCTGCTGACCCGCGACGTTCGGAATGACTGGCTGTTGTGGCTGCGCGATCTGCACACCCATTTGCTGGCTGGTGAAATCGGCGAGCAGGCGCTGGGAATTGCCGGTCTGTGCCTGTTGCTGCTGCTGGCCAGTGGCCTGTATCTCTGGTGGCCACGTTGGCACTTGCTGCGAAGCAGTCTGCGCTGGCATCTAAAGCCCACCGTGGTGCGGTGGCTGAGTTGGCATCGGTCCAGCGGCGCGATGGTGTTCGCTGGACTCCTCACACTCGGCTTGACGGGGGTGGCGATGATCTACGGCAGCCCCGTTCGCGCCAGCCTACGCTGGATGGCAGGCGAAGGCGCCGAGCTGGTCGTCCCTGCCCCGCTACCCAGTCGCCATGCCGAATTTCCGTGGCAGGCCATCTTGCGCGCCGCGCAACTCGCCATGCCGGAAGCCGAACTGCGCCGTGTCGCCTTTCCACATGCCGACAATGCTTGGGTGGTGATCCGAACCCGCCAACCTGCTGAGTGGCATCCCAACGGTCGTAGCGTGATCTGGATTGATCCGTATGAGGCCCGTGTCGCGAAAACACACGACGCGACGATGCAGGGTTGGGGTTCACGTCTGGATGAAGCGCTCTATCCCGTCCACGGCGGCTTTGTCGGCGGCGTGATCTGGCTCGGCAGCGTCCTCGCGCTTGGTATCGCTCCGGCGTTCCTGTTGGTCACCGGTGCCATGCTCTGGTGGACCAAGCGGCAACATCGCCAGATCCGCAACGCGAACCTTCCCGAACAGCGGCCTCGCTAACGGATTCCGTTGTCACAGAAGGTTGCGATGTAGCCACTCAATAGGCACTGTGCCAAATCACCGCCCACGGAACGCGCCCGCATGGTTTGCAGCCTGTCCGCACTGCATGTCTTCCCGCTCAAGTCGGCGGGCGGTCTGTCGCTGGATCAAGCGCACGTGACGCCGTTGGGGTTGGACGATGATCGACGCTGGATGTTGGTTGATGTCGACGGGCGTTTCGTTACTGGACGCCTACACCCAGAGCTGGTTCGCCTACGGGTTCTACCGAGCGCAACTGGCCTCGAACTGCACTTCAAGAATGCCAGAGCGCAGGTCAAGCGCCCCGATCGACCGCAGCGGATCGCGGTGACGGTGTGGAAAGACACCGTGTCGGCGGCACATTGGCCAGATGCGGACGACGCGCTGAGTGACTGGCTTGGGCAGAGGGTGACTCTGGTTCACCGCGACGAACAGGCCGTTCGCCCAGTCGCCGCCGACTACGCTCGACTTGGTGACGAAGTCAGCTTTGCCGACGGTTTTCCCGTCCTGTTGCTCAGCAGCTCGGCAGTGGATGCCTTGAATGCGCGTCTCATCCAACCAGTCAGCGCCCTGCATTTCCGCCCCAATCTGCTGATCGAAGGTTGCGCACCACACGCCGAAGACGACTGGAAGCGCATTCGTATCGGCGAGATCGAATTCGACGTGGTGAAGCCCTGCACGCGCTGCGTTTTCACCACCGTCGATCCGCAGTCCGGCAAACGACGAAGCGACGGTGAGCCACTGCAGACACTCAAGGAATACCGCCGCAGTGCGCGTGGCATCACTTTCGGCCAGAACCTGATCCCCCGCAGAACCGGGCTGATCCGGGTAGGCGACACGGTGCGCGTGGTGAAATAGTGCGTATGCCCGTCAGATTGGAAAAACCATGAGCTCGAAACCGATTGATCACAACGCTTTGGACCGCATCGTTGCCAAAGCGCGGCAGGATGCCGACCAGCGCGCCAAGGGCTACCGCGAACAGGCACTGAAGATGTACCCGTGGGTTTGCGGTCGCTGCGCACGCGAGTTCACCCGCGCCAACCTCAGCGAACTGACCGTCCATCACCGCAACCACAATCACGACGACAACCCGCCGGACGGCAGCAACTGGGAACTGCTCTGCCTGTATTGCCACGACAACGAGCACTCGCGCTATATCGATCACACCGGCGTGAGCGCCGGCGCCGCCGAAAATGCGCAAGCCGCCGCCACCAGCAACCCATTTGCCAATTTGAAAGCGATGCTCAAGCGGGAGTGAACGCGCACGCCTCACTGGAACCCACGACTACTCACAGCACTGCGTGGGTTCAGTCCTTGCGCTCAGTGCACCGGTTCGACCCAATAAGCGCGTATCGAAACGATGGCCGCGCTACAGCACAACGGTTGATTCAATGCTCTCTTCGAGTGGTTGAATGCGCGACTCGGATTCCAGACTGATCGGCGCATCCGGGTCATCGCTCAAGCGATTCTCTGGCGACAGGAGATCCGCCAACGGCGTACTCAACCGGGTTGCGGCATCAAACAACTGGGGAGCGGATGTCGCCGGAGGCAACACCTTTGAAGACCTCCGACCCAAAGAAAAGCGCACCGGGATGAGCACGTAGGTGCTACCTCCGTCGGCAGGGGGAAGGAAATAGCCAAAACGCCAATTTTGCATCGCATCTGTTGTGGATCGTATGAATGGGTTCAAGAATTTCTTGTGGGACTCCTCGCTTCGGATTCGCTTACCGAATATCTGACCGCGAACGGGCTCCACCCCTGCAACACTGCCATCGGCCTGGACCCGAACCAACATCAACATCTCTGCCCCTAGAGTTTCGACCAAACGCTCGCCGATGTCATGACGCAGCGGGCTGTCAATCAGCGCAACTTGATCCACTGAACCGTCAGCGTCAATGTCTATCAGTCCGTGGACTCCAATGACTTCGACCACCTCTGCTCCACCATCGGCAGAACCGGTCGCCGCAGTCGCCGTCTGCGCATATATCACCGACGACAGCACCAACCACGCGACGAGACAAGGCGAAGCCAAGCGGGCACAGACGGCAGTGAACTTCACACGCGTTCCTTGTGAGAATTCAAAAATGGGAGGCTAACTCAAGCCCTCATTCGACGCCAAGCCTCCACTAAGTGATTCCAGACAAACATCACAATTATTGCCCCACTCCGGATCACGCCTCTACTTGACTCAAACTGAAAATCTCGCCCAGACGTTGCAACAAGACGTGCAGTTCGCCACTCATCAGGGCAAATACCGCATCGATCTCGGCACGCTGCGAGTCGCGTTCGCCTTGTTCCAGGCTTTCCATGGCCGCTTCAAGGAACTTGAGCTTGCGAATGACCAGGTCTTCGCCGATCACAAAGCTCAATCGATCATCGAAAGTCACCGCTACTTGGAAAGCCTGTTTGCCGGTTTTCAGGTGTTCGCGAATTTCGTCGGCTTCGAGTTCCTGACGACGGCATTTGATGATCGCGCCCGCATCCACGGGGTCGCGCAGCTCGCACTCGTCGCCCAGCACGAAGCCGTCGGGCATCGGCTCACCCGCGATCCATGCGGTCAGCAGGGCACGGGGACTGGATTCGGCATTGGCAGGCACGGCAGGAAAGGAGCCCAACGCTTCGCGGACCGCGCTGACAAAGTTCTCTGCCGACTTGCGGCTGGAGGTATCGACCACACACCAACCGAGCTTCAGGTCAAGAAAGGCTTGCAGTCGCGAGGGGCGCGCAAAGGCGCGCGGCAACAGATCCGTCAGCACTTCATCCTTGATGCGCTTGCGCTCACGGCCACCCGGCGTGCGACCCTCCTCTTCGCGAATGCGATCCAGCTTGTCGGCCAGCACGGCGTTGACGACCGCGCCGGGCAGAATCTTGTCTTCGCCACCGAGGGTCAGCAGCAAGGCATCGCCGACCCGATGCGACAACTCGGACTCACCGCGTCCGAAGGGTGAAACAAAGCCGCGCGAGGACAACTCCATGGCGCCGACCGGGTGCAGCACATGTTCGGCCAGTCGTTCTTCCAATGCCTCCAGATCAGCCAGCACAGAGGACGGAAAACGGAACAGGGTGAGATTGCGAAACAGCATGGTCAGTCCTTGGTGGTCTATCGCGGATAGCGATCAGGCGTGGAGTACGACGGGAATTTCAAACGGACGCGATGCCTCACTGTCGCCCGCCAGCCAGGCGTGACGATCCGGCGTGTCGCAAGGTGCAGCAACGACGGTGGATTCGGCTTGCGAAAGATGTAGGAAGTCGAACAGCTTGTGATCGGAGAGTTGCGAGGGACGGACATCACCCAAGGCGCGCGCCATGGTTTCCAGCCGGCCCGGCCACTGCTTTTCCCATGCATCCATCATCAGGCGAACCTGCTTGCGCTGCAGGTTCTCTTGCGATCCGCAGAGGTTGCAGGGAATGATCGGAAATTGCCGCGCCTCGGCATAGGCGGCAATGTCGGCCTCGGCGCAGTAGGCCAGCGGACGGATCACGATGTGCTTACCGTCATCCGAGCGCAGTTTCGGTGGCATCCCGGACAGCTTGGCGTGGTGGAACAGGTTGAGAAAAAACGTCGCGAGCAGGTCATCGCGATGATGGCCCAAGGCGATCTTGGTGAAACCCTGCTCAGCGGCATAGGTGTACAGCGAACCGCGCCGCAACCGCGAGCACAACGAACACATTGTCTTGCCTTCCGGCACCACACGCTTGACCACCGAATAGGTGTCTTGCTCGATGATGTGAAAAGGCACGCCTTCGACGCGCAAGAAGTCCGGCAACACATCCGCGGGGAAATCGGGCTGCTTCTGGTCCAGATTGACCGCCACCAGTTCGAAATTCACCGGCGCCTTGGCCTGCAACTGACGCAGGATATCCAGCATCGTGAAGCTGTCCTTACCACCGGACAGGCACACCATCACCTTGTCACCTTCTTCGATCATGTTGAAATCAGCAATGGCCTCCCCCACCTGGCGGCGCAGGCGTTTGTTGAGCTTTTGCTGCTCGAATTGGGCTTTACGGGGATCGGACGACATGTGAGGCATACGGCCAGCAGAAGGGGCCGCGAGTTTAACAGGCGACCTCCGCCGCCGAGTTTTCACATACGCCTTGGCCGGAGTAAGCTCACTGCTTCCGCAGGGCGTTGGGGAAACGCATGGCGAATGACACCAGCGATGTGATCGCGCAATTGACCTGGTTGCGCATCGAGCATCGCGATCTGGATGAGGCCATTCTGCAGCTCAGCGCCAAGTCAGGCGCCGACCAACTGCAGTTACGTCGATTGAAGAAGCGCAAACTGCGCATCAAGGACATGCTGTCGTATCTGGAGAGCAAGCTCATTCCGGATTTGGACGCCTGATTGCGCCTCGGCGCACGGGAAGCGGGTCAACGGCTTTGCTCCCGGCGTACACTTGGCGACCGCTGTTCTGGAGTTTGCCCATGCCTGCCATCACCGCCCCACTCAAGCCATTTGATGACGCCGACCTCGCGCGTCTCGACCATCTGCTCTGGGATCATGTGGCGGCCAACGGCGGGATGAACCTGGAAGCCGTGGATGGGTTTTTCAGTGCCATGTTTGTCGGGCCAATTGAAGTCCTGCTTGAACATCTGATCGCTCTGGTCTGGGTGGAAGCGCCGTCAGACACCTTGGATACCGAGTTGGTGAGTGAGATCAACCAATTGCTGGCGCGCTATTGGACGCACGTTGGCAAGCGCATAAGTCGCGATCCAGAGTCATTGGGTGGTGAGGCGGTTCCACCGATCTTGTTGACCGAAGAAGTGCTGCAAGCCATGGAATCGGACGACCTGCAGTCGATGGAGAGCGAGCATCC
This sequence comes from Lysobacterales bacterium, assembly GCA_016718605.1. Lineage (GTDB taxonomy): Bacteria > Pseudomonadota > Gammaproteobacteria > Xanthomonadales > Xanthomonadaceae > Aquimonas. The sequence goes on from JADKCY010000003.1 coordinate 1,025,497, forward strand.
GTTTGGTGCGGACTGGGCATCTGGCTTCGAATACGGCACCCAGTTTGCCGAGGAAAGTTGGGATGCGCGCAGTCTTGAAGATGAAGCATTGGCCGATGGCTTGGCCATGATTTCGCTGCTGATGGAAGGTACCGAGGATCCAGATGCCGAGGGCGACGCGTCGGAAGCAGAGGCCGAAAGCACTGAAAGTCCCGATGCCGAAGTGGAAGACGACCCCTCCCGAGCTGAAGATATCGAAGCTTTTTTGCAGAACGTCGAGAGCTTGCGGGACACTGCGGATACCGCTTGGGAAGCGGATCAAGACATGGATGACGAAGCGCTCGCCTTCGACGAAATGCTCGACGCCCCGCTCAAGTTGCATGAACGCATCGAGATCATCAGCGAGTTGCCCGGCATCCTGCATTTGATGCACCTACGGCATATGGAAGAACTGAAGCCGCAGACCATTCGACGCGAGTCCTCGGATATTGGTCGCAACGACCTGTGCCCCTGCGGCAGCGGCAAAAAATTCAAGAAGTGCCACGGGGACCCGTCCCGCCTGCACTGATCGTCGCAATGCCTTGAGGGTTTGCCGCCTGCAGCCACGTGCACTTTGGTCGAATGCCGCTCATTGGATCCCGATCAAACCCGACACGGCCAACGCGCGTGCAAACGGCAAGTGGCCTGCAAGTGGTTGTTTTCGGCCGACTCCCCGACGCGTCGCAGCAGATTTTGTCGCAGTTGCAGCACGGGCCACATGGCGCTTTAGCAAGCACTGATATGCGTTTTTGCTTTGCCTTTGCGGGCTTGCTCGGCAACAATAGCGGGCCCGCATCGGCGCTTTTTGCTGCGTTGCGACACCCGACCGGTCCCGCTCCCGCGCTTCCGGCCCCTTCACCTCAGACAGGTGCAGCATGAACTTTCACGAGTATCAGGCCAAAGAGCTTTTCGCCGAATTCGGCATCCCCGTCCCGGCTGGCTATATCGCCCGCACGCCGGAAGAAGCCGTCGACGCTGCCAAGAAACTGGGCGGCGACCATTGGGTCGTCAAAGCGCAGATTCACGCGGGCGGCCGGGGCAAGGCCGGTGGCGTCAAACTGGTCAAAACCTACGACGATGTGCGCGAAGCTGCCAAAAAGATGCTGGGTACCCGCATGGCAACCTATCAGTCGGGCGGCGTCGCGCTGCCCGTCGACACGGTGTTGATCACTGAAGCCACGGATATCGCCAAAGAACTCTATCTGTCGGTATTGGTTGATCGCGGCGCCAAGGCGATCACCTACATCGCCTCTTCCGAGGGCGGTGTCGAGATTGAAAAGGTTGCTGAAGAAAACCCCGAAGCAATTCAGACCTTGATCGTCAATTTTGTCGAAGGTCTGCAGCCCTATCAGTGCCGCAAGCTGGGTTTTGCGCTCGGCCTGAACGCCAAGCAGGTCGGTCAACTCAGCAAACTGATGATCTGCCTGTACAACTTGTTCAACGCGCGCGACCTGTCCTTGGTTGAGCTGAATCCGCTGGCTATTGCTGCCAATGGCGATCTGGTGGCGCTGGACGGCAAGGTCAATTCGGATGACAACGCCAGCTTCCGCCAGCCCAAGCTGGTGGCGATGCGCGATATCCGTCAGGAAGACGAAACCGAAGTGCTGGCCAGCAAGTACGACCTCAACTACGTAACCATGGATGGCAACATCGCTTGCATGGTGAACGGTGCTGGGCTAGCGATGGCGACCATGGACGTGATCAAACTGGCGGGTGGCGAACCGGCCAACTTCCTCGACGTCGGCGGCGGCGCCACCAAGGAGCGCGTCACCGAGGCCTTCAAACTGATCCTGTCCTCGGACAAGGTCGAAGCCATCCTGGTCAACATCTTCGGCGGCATCGTGCGTTGCGACATGATTGCGGAAGGCATCATCGCGGCAGTCAAGGAAGTCGACGTCAAAGTGCCGGTGATCGTTCGCCTGGAAGGCACCAACGTGGAGAAAGGCAAGGAACTGCTGCGTAACAGCGGTCTCGCCATCACCCCCGCCGACGATCTCAACGATGGCGCCAAGAAAGCCGTCGCTGCCATCCAGAAGTAATTCCTGACGGCCTGCCGCGCCTCATGGCGAGGCGGTGCCGACGGACTCCACACGCAAGGACATTCTCCCCATGAGCGTACTGGTCAACTCCCAAACCAAGGTGATCGTGCAAGGCTTCACCGGCCAGCAGGGCACCTTTCACGCACAACAGATGCTCGACTATGGCACCAAGGTCGTCGGCGGGGTCACCCCCGGCAAGGGCGGCAGCGAACATATCGGCTTGCCGGTATTCAACACGGTGCAAGAAGCGGTCGACGCGACCGGTGCGGATGCCTCGGTCATCTACGTGCCGCCGCCGTTCGCCGCCGATGCCATTCTTGAAGCCGCCGATGCGGGTATTCGCGTCATCGTCTGCATCACCGAAGGCATTCCGGTGCTGGACATGCTGCGCGTCAAGAACGTGCTGAATGGCTATGACGATGTTGTGCTGATTGGCCCGAACTGCCCCGGTGTCATCACACCAGGCGAATGCAAGATTGGCATTATGCCGGGGCATATTCACTTGCCCGGCAAGGTCGGCATCGTGTCGCGTTCCGGCACCCTGACCTATGAAGCGGTCAAGCAGACCACCGATGTCGGTCTCGGCCAATCAACCTGCATCGGTATCGGCGGTGACCCGATCAATGGCACCAACTTCATCGATGCACTGAAGCTGTTTCAGGATGACCCGCAGACCGAAGGCATCATCATGGTGGGCGAAATCGGCGGCAGTGCCGAAGAAGAAGCCGCCGAGTTCATCCAGAGCTATGTCACCAAGCCCGTGGTTGGCTTCATCGCCGGTGCATCCGCACCCGCGGGCAAACGCATGGGCCATGCCGGTGCCATCGCCTCAGGCGGCAAAGGCACGGCGGCAGGCAAATTCGCCGCACTGGAAGCGGCAGGCGTGAAGACGGTGCGCAGCCCAGCCGATCTCGGCAAGGCTCTGTTCGATTTGATGAACAAGTAAGCGCAATCGTTACACCTTTGCAGACAAAGGCCGCCTTCGGGCGGCCTTTGTGTAGCAGGTTCGGTGCTGCGTCGTGCTAGCCGCAGGGCATCAACAGGACAGCGGCGCGTGGCGCCCTCCCCTAGCAACGGCGCTCAGACGCCCTCCCAGCGCCGTAGCAGCATCTCGCCTGACGCCAACGAGAAGCCGCTGAGTGCATCCGCGCACTGATGCACCATGCTGGATCGCCGCATGCGCGTCGCCAGAGCGAGTGTCACGCCCGCAGCCATCGTCAGTACGCCACCGCTGGCATATGCCCCAAGCATTGTGAACAGATCCATCCCGAGTGCAGCACTACCGAGAACCTGTGCCAGCAGAGGCAGTAACAGCGGCAGCGAGATCACGCCACCGACCGCAAACCGCCGACGCAACTGAAGCGCAGATTCAAACCTGACGCGTAACGCCGTCTGATCGCCCGGCGCCGCATTGAGCGCTAGCCGCAACTGAATCGAAGGCGCCATCTGCGCGACCAAGGCGAGATTGATCAGTACGCCGGGCAGGATGAACTGAGGCGTCCCGCCATGCACTGCATTGAACAGACCGATCAGGATCAGGCCGGTGGCGTAGATCAGGATGCCCAGCAACAGGCGGCGGCGCAGCGCGCAAATTGCGACGCGCACGACCTCAGGCAGCATCTGCGCCGCCAGCGCGACTTCGGCATCGTCCGCGGCGGCGCGCTCGAAGCTGAGCCGCGCCGTCAACTCGGCGCGCGCGCGCGTCCAACTGTCGCCCGAACCAACGTGCTGAAGCCGGGCGCCAACGGCACGATGGTGACGCCACCAGGCCGCTGCACCCAAGCTGATCGGAATGAAAATGAGGCCAAGACCGAGGTTGACCCACCATACGCTCGGATGCAGGCCATGCAGCAGATCACCACCAAACAGCCCCTTCAGCAGTACCGCCAGCAATGGCAACCAGAGCAGCACGCTGCAGGACAGCACAGCGCGGGTCTGGCGTTGACGACGCGCCTCCAGAAAATCCAGATGCTGCTGCAGTTCGACCGCCGCCGTCTCGAAATCAAGGTTACGCAGCGCCCGCCATTCGGCGACACCGACGGTGAGTTCGCTCATCGCCAGCGGCAACAGGGCAGCGCCCATCAGCACCCAGGCCCACTGCCCCCAGTGCAAAGCGATGAAGACGAGCAGGCCCAGTATCATCGGGACCGCCAGCGCAAGGCCCAAAAGCAGCCACCCGCGATGCCGCCGGAAGGCCGATGCGGTGCTGCGGTCTAGGCGCGCACGCACCGCAGCGATATCCAGGCCGAGCCGTTCATCGAGCGCGCGGCCCTGTTCGGACCAGCGCGCGCGCAGGTTATCGAAGTCGAATGTGTTCATGCGAGTCCCTCCGAGGCGGCGTAGTCACGCTGCAGCCTCTGTTTGATGCGGTGAATACGGGTGGAGACGTTGCTGCCGCTGAGTCCGAGCACTTCGCCGATCTCATCCTGCGCATGACCTTCGAGCCAGAGCAGGATCAGCGCGCGGTCGATCGGGTCGATGCGGCCGATCAACTGATGCAAGGCTCGGAGATCCTCGCCTTCGGCATCCCGCACTTGATCGGCGGCGGCGAGGTCCATACCGAAGTCTTCAATAGGCAATGCGTCACGAATGCGGCGTGACTCGCTGCGATGCACTGAAATCGCCACGTTTACCGCGATCCGGTACATCCAGGTTGCCAGCGAGGCGCGCCCATCAAACCTCGGCCACGCACGCCAGAGCTCGGCAATGACCTCCTGAATCAGGTCGCCGCGATCCTCGCGGCGCGCGCAGTAGGCGTTCGCGACCTTGTAAAGCAGGCCCTTATGGCGATCCAGTGCATCGAGAAAGGCGGTCTGCTCATCACGGGTCACAGCAGAGCTCCTTGCGCGGCGGCAAGGTCTGCTGCCGTCGAGGGTTGCACGCCATGTGGCCCGCGACCATTGAAAGTGGGCCCCAGCGCCATGCGGCGTCCGGCAAGCGGGTCGGTCGCCAGCAGACGCGAAGACTCGCCGTCGACAACGATCCAAACGGTCTCAGCGCCTGGCAAACAGGATACGCAGGCTGGCAGGCGATCGGCACGGACAACTGGAAGCACGGATTACTCGCTTGGGATGGTCGGGCGGCGTTGCCCATGTGCCGTTGTTCGCGCAAAGGCGCCAGAACATCACAGGGTTCGCCTTGCCGCCAAGGCAATCTGCGGCCATGGAGCACCGCATGCTGAGTAACTCGCCGGGCAAGCGCTCCGCACACTAAACTCTGTTGCCCGCACTCGCCACCACATCCCTATGCGCATTGCCCTCGCCCAATTCGACTTCCCGGTAGGTGCCGTGGCTGCCAATGCCGCACGCATGTTGGATCTGGTCAGTCAAGCACGCGCTGGCGGCGCAGCATTGATCGTGTTTCCCGAACTGAGCCTGTGCGGCTACCCCCCCGAAGATCTGCTGCTGCGCGAGAGTTTTGTCGACGCCTGCGCGACTGCGTTGGAAGGTATGGCGAAACAGGTGATGGGGATTGCGGTTGTGGTCGGCCATCCTTCCCGTGAAGGCGCACTGCTCTACAACGCGGCCAGCGTGCTGATTGAGGGGCGCATCGCACACACCTATCGCAAGCAGCGCCTTCCCAATTACGCGGTATTCGATGAAAAGCGCTACTTCGCGGCCGGTCCGTCGGGCTCTGCCAATGCGGCGGTCTTCGACCTCCACGGCCTTCGAATCGGACTCGCGATCTGCGAGGACCTCTGGCACGAGGCGCCAATGCACGGTTTGGTGCAAGCCGATGCACAACTTTGCATTGGTCTGAATGCCTCGCCTTACGAATCCAACAAGAGCGCCGAGCGTGACGCCATGCTGCTGCGTCAAGCGCAGCGCTTTTCGCTGCCGATTGCCTACCTCAACAGTGTCGGCGGTCAGGATGCACTGGTCTTCGATGGCGCGTCCATGCTGGTTGACCGTGACGGGCGCTCGCATGCGCCCGCACGGGCGTTCGCTGATGTCCTGCTGGAGGTCGATCTCGATGCCGAACAAGGAGCGTTTCACGCTGTCACCTGGCCGCAGGACGAGGATCATTCGCGCGCCGCGCTGAACTACGCAGCACTGGTACGTGGCACACGCGACTACGTCCGAAAAACGGGGTTTTCGCGCGTACTGCTTGGGCTTTCCGGTGGAATCGACTCAGCGCTCACACTGGCGATTGCCGTCGATGCGCTGGGCGCAGCCCACGTCACGGCGGTGCGTCTGCCATCGCGTTACACCTCGGATCTCAGTCAAGACCTCGCTGCCACGCAGGCGCAAACATTGGGTGTACGATTGCTGACCTTGCCCATCGAAGCGCCATTTGGCGGCTTTCTACACACGTTGCAGCCTTTGTTTGCCGGACGCGATAGCGATCTGACCGAACAAAATCTGCAGTCCCGCTCACGCGGCGCACTGTTGATGGCATTGTCAAATTTGGAAGGCGCACTGCTGCTCACGACCGGCAACAAAAGCGAGTACGCGGTTGGCTATGCAACGATCTACGGCGACATGTGCGGCGCCTATGCACCCTTGATCGACGTCTACAAGACCGAGGTCTACGCACTGTGTGCCTGGCGCAACCGGACCGGAGAGGTGATTCCGCAGGCCGTCATCGACCGACCGCCCTCTGCCGAGCTGAAGCCCGACCAGAAGGATCAGGATTCGCTGCCGCCCTACGACATCCTGGATGCCATCCTGTATCGCTTCATCGAACTGGAACTATCGCAGGGCGAAATCACTGAACAGGGCTTCGATCCAGACACCGTGCAACGCGTCGCACAGCTCGTCTTCCGCAGTGAATACAAACGCCGCCAAGCGGCGCCTGGCCCCAAGATCACGCGTCGCGCATTCAATCGCGAACGCCGGTATCCGATCAGTTCGGGCTGGCGTTGAGTTCACTGCGTCTGAAACAAAGACGCCGACCCTGCGGTCGGCGCTTGGCTGGCAGCGGCGATCAGCCGCGATCTTCACCCATGAACGGGATCAACTTCTTCCACTTGGCCTGACGTTTCGGCCAGCCTCCGTGGAAATAAGCGTGCTGCGGAAAATTCTGCTCCAGCACGCGGCGGGTATCCGCCTCCAGACTGTCCTGCCCCAATTGGTTGTAGCTTTCCGCCATCACCGCCAATGCGTCGCCCGTGTACTGCGACTGCGGATAGTTTTCGAGCAAGAATTTGGCGCGCGCGACCGCACCGACATAGGCCTCTCGCTCCAAGTAATAGTTCGCCACGTTGATCTCGTAGCGCGCCATCTGATTGCGCAAATAGATCATGCGTTGGCGCGCGTCCGGCGCGTAGCGACTGTTCGGGTAACGTCGAATCAATTCGGCAAAATCATTGAAGGCCTGTTTGGGCGCGCCCTGATCGCGACGGGTCACATCAAGCCGCGCGACACGGCTCAGAAAACCCTTTTCCTGATCGAAGTTGATCAAGCCACGCAAGTAGTAGGCATATTCGATGTGGGCGTGCGTCGGATAGGTTCGAATGAATCGGCTCACCGCCGAAGTCGCCTCTTCCGCCTTGTCACCCTTGTAGAGCGCATAGGCCAGTTCCAATTGGGCCTGCTCGGTGTAGGGTCCGAACGGGAAGCGTGCGATCAATCGCTGAAAGTAGCGCTGCGCCCGGCCCACGTTGCCCTTCTCCAAGGAGGATTTACCCTCGGCGTAGAGTGCATCCACGGGCAGGGTTTCCAGCGGGTCATCTCGATTGAACAGGCGACCACAGCCGGCCAGAAGAATGACGGTCAACACAAGAAACAGTAATCGCGAGCGTCCGGCTTGAGCTTTCATCACGAAACGCATTCCTGTTCGGGACGGGTGAAGGTCGGGCATGATAGCAGCCCCGCATTAAAGACACGTTTGGCGCGCAAGGTTCACCTCACAAAGCCCGCTGGTGTCGCGCCGATTGTCTAGCCTGCCGATGAATGCTGACCGAACACCCGCCAACGCTGAAGTTCGTACCCTTCTGGTCCCTATCGAACTGGCGGGCATGCGCTTTGACCAAGTACTGGCCGAATTGTTGCCCGAATTCTCTCGCTCACGTCTGGCCGCCTGGATCAAGTCCGGTGACGCACTGCTGGACGGGCATGACGCCAAGCCCAAGGGCGTCGTGCGCGGCGGTGAGCAGATTGAGATTCGGCTGGCACGCAGCACGGTCGAGCACGCACGACCCGAAGCCATTGCACTGGACGTCTTGTACGAAGACGCTCATGTACTTGTGCTCAACAAGGCGGCGGGCATTGTGGTTCATCCCGGCGCGGGCAATCCAGACGGCACCTTGGTGAACGCTTTGCTGCATCGCGACCCCAGTCTTGCGGCCTTGCCCCGCGCGGGAATCATCCATCGCCTCGACAAAGACACCAGCGGCGCACTGGTCGTGGCACGCAGTCTGGAAGGCCATAGCGCATTGGTCGAACAACTGGCAGCACGCGAGATTCATCGCCAGTACGAGGCCGTGGTTTACGGGTTGATGGTGGCCGGTGGAACGGTAACCGCCGCCTTGGATCGGCATCCGGTGGATCGCCTGAAAAGAGCCGTCATCGCCGACGGCAAGGAAGCCGTGACCCACTACCGAGTGCGTGCAAGGTTTCGCGCCCACACCCATGTGCAGGCCAATCTGGAGACCGGTCGCACCCATCAGATCCGCGTGCATATGGCGCATATCCGCCATCCGCTGCTTGGCGATCCGCTATATGGCGGCGGGCTGAAACTGCCGCGTGCTGCGAGCCCGGCGCTGATCGAAGCCCTGCGCGGTTTCAAGCGCCAGGCCCTGCACGCTGAACAAATTGCATTTTCTCATCCGACCAGCGGAGAACGGCTGCAGATTGACGCGCCACGACCGACGGATTTGCAAACGCTACTGGAAGTGCTCGCCAGTGACCTCGGCCACTGAGACATATCGGATCGCGGCCCACTGGCCGTCGCCAGCGGGGGTCGTCGCCTTCACTACGACGCGCGCTTTGCGCGCGGCAGACATTGGCCTGTCGGCGCCTCCGTTCGATCGATTCAATCTCGGCGCGGCCTGCGGAGATAGCGCCGACCATGTTCTCGCCAATCGCGTGCAACTGATTGAACTCGCGCGTCTGCCCAGTGAGCCCTGCTGGATGCGGCAGACGCACGGTACTGATGTCGTCCGGTTCGACGCGCCGGCGGTCTGTGCACCCGCTGCCGATGCGGCGGTGAGTGCCGTTCCGGGTGTCGTGCTCGCCATCCTGACCGCCGACTGTCTACCGGTGCTGTTCACCGCGCACGATGGCAGCGAGGTCGCTGCCGCCCATGCAGGCTGGCGTGGCTTGTCTGCGGGCGTGCTGGAAGCCACGGTGACCGCGATGCGTACCGCGCCGTCGCAGCTACAGGCATGGCTCGGACCCGCCGCAGGACCGCATGCCTACGAAGTCGGGGCGGAGGTGCGAGACGCCTTCGTGTCGATGGACCCGAAGGCTGCGCTCGCGTTCGAACGCACCCGCCCTGGACACTGGCTATGCGATCTGTACCGCTTGGCTCGCCAGCGCCTGGCCTCGGCAGGTGTTACGGCAATCTACGGTGGCCACTTCTGCACGATCAGCGCGCCGGAGCAGTGGTACTCGCATCGTCGCGATGGGTGCAGCGGCCGGATGGCGAGTGTGATTTACCGCAAGGCCTGAACGCTGTGAGATCGCGCGCCAGTCACTCCGGCGCCTCGATGTCGTAGCCACGCGCGGCCAGCGCATCCAAATAGCTGTTGGCGTCCAGCAACTGTTGGATCGAGAGCACCGCAAAGCTCTGCTCGTGCTCCGCCAGAGCCGCTTCCGCCGCGCTAAGCCACGCTTCGCGGATCTGCGCTGGCAACTGATCGAAACCCTTCTCGGTACTCACACTGGCATTCAGCAAGGCATCGCGACACGCGGCATTGTTGTCGGGAAAAGGCAGTTCGCGCAGCAATTCAATGTCACCTACCGCCCACGCATTGGCGCGGGCACGCATGGCGTCCAGATCGGTCTCGAGACGCTGCAGGGTGCGATCAAAACACTCAATGTCATTCAACTCACCTTGTGCAAAGGCCTTCAGACTGTCCCTGGGCTCCGTCAGGGTGATCTCGACCGCGGGAAGGACAATTTCGACATCATGTTTCTTCGCATACTTGCGCACGGTCTTCCAGACGCCGGTGTCGGACCGCAATCCCGATTCTTCGATGGCTTCTTCATATAGTTTGAAGCCCGCAAAAACTGGCCGCCAACGTTCCACTTTGCGGCTGCGCGGCAAGTACTTTGCCTTGAGCGATTGCCACCGCGCGTACAACTCGGGGGGAACCACGTCTTGCAGCGTTTGCTTGTCAGGGTTCTCGCGCGCCCGGAACAGCGACGGCAACAGGGTCAGACCACGGAAGAAGCCAATCCCGGTGAAGTTCGCGCTCGGTGGTGCCAGCACGACTTGCGACTCGGCAACCGTGCGAAGCACATCTTCCGAGAACCACGCCATACGCTTCGGCACCGGCGACTGGATGCCCAGCACATACAGCACATGGTCATCCTTACTGACTTTCCAAAGGCCGGGCCCCAACTGCGTCCCGGTGACCAGCACGGTGTCCAACTGCGCGGTGGCTGGATCACTCGCCTGTGCCACCAAGGCCATCGGCAGCGCCAGTGCGCACACACTCAGCCAGTATCCAATCCGTCGAACCCACATGCCAAGCACCTTTCACGGTTGCAAAGTCGCGCAGCCTACGGGTATCACTGCGATGCTTGCGTTAGCAAAGCGATAAAGCAGTGACGACGACCAACCGGCATTCATGCCTCGTTTGGCCCAGACAGCACGACGCCGCCGGTTTAACGCGGCGGCGTCGGTGCATCGCGCGGTGCTCAGCTCGAATCAGTCGCCGCGACGCGAGGCCTGCTTGCGCTCGTTCTCGGTGCGGTGCTTCTTGCGTAGACGAATCGCCAGCGGCGTGACTTCAACCAACTCATCGTCGTCGATGAACTCAAGCGCTTGTTCCAACGAGAACTTGATCGGCGGCACCAAGCCTTCATCGTGATCCTTACCGGAGGCACGGAAATTGGTGAGCTGCTTGCCACGCAAGGCATTGACCGTGAGGTCGTTGTCCTTGGCATGAATGCCGACGATCTGGCCTTCGTAGATTTCCTCACCCGGATCGAGGAACAAGCGCCCCCGCTCCTGCATGGCGATCTGCGCATAGGCAGGCGACGGACCAGTACCGTTCGAGATCAGCACGCCGTTCTGACGCTGACCAATGGCGCCATCCGCCTTCGGCCCGTAGTGATCGAAGACATGGAACAGCAGCCCGGTACCCGCAGTGATGGTGCGGAACTCGGTCTGGAAACCGATCAAGCCGCGCGCCGGAATCATGAAGTCCAAGCGGACCCGTCCCTTGCCGTCGGGTTCCATGTTTTGCAGCAGGGCTTTTCGCTCGCCCAGGCGCGCCATGACGCCGCCCTGATATTGCTCTTCGAGGTCAACCACCAAGCTCTCGATCGGCTCCATCGTCTGGCCGTCGATCTCCTTGATGATCACTTCAGGACGCGACACCGCCAGCTCATAGCCTTCGCGTCGCATGGTCTCGATCAGGATCGACAGATGCAGCTCACCACGACCACTGACCTTGAATTTGTCCGCGTCTTCAGTGTCTTCGACTTTCAGCGCGACATTGTGCTGCGTCTCACGCACCAAACGATCGCGCAGTTGGCGCGAGGTCAGGAACTTGCCGCCGCTGCGATCTTTTGTGCCCGCAAACGGCGAGTCATTGACCTGAAACGTCATGCTGATGGTCGGCTCGTCGACGGTCAGCACTTCCAATTGCTCAACGCCAGTCGGTTCGCACACGGTTTCTGAAATGCCGAGCCCTTCGACACCGGAAATCGCGATGATGTCGCCCGCCTGCGCCTCTTTGACTTCGTGCCGCTGCAACCCGTGGAAGCCAAGGACCTGCAGCACCTTCGCGTTGCGGGTCTTGCCGTCGGTGGCGATAACCGTGACCGGCATATTGGTGCGGATTTTGCCGCGCTGGATACGACCCACGCCGATGATCCCGACGTAGCTGTTGTAGTCGAGGCTGGTGATGCGCATCTGAAACGGGCCGTCCTGATTCACCGGTGGCGGCGAGACGCGATCGATGATGGTCTGGAACAGCGGCGTCATGTCGCCCGAGCGCACGTCTTCGGTCATGCCTGCGTAGCCGTTCAAACCCGAGGCGTACACCACCGGGAAATCCAGCTGCTCATCGGTCGCGCCCAAGCGATCAAAAAGATCGAACGTTTGGTTCAACACCCAATCCGGACGCGCGCCCGGACGGTCCACCTTGTTGATCACCACAATGGGCTTGAAGCCCATCGCAAACGCCTTCTGCGTCACAAAGCGGGTCTGCGGCATCGGGCCATCGAAGGCGTCGACCAGAATCAACACCGAGTCGACCATCGACAGCACGCGCTCAACCTCACCGCCAAAGTCAGCATGGCCGGGCGTATCGACGATGTTGATGCGGTATTCCTCGCCACTGGGCGAGGCCCAGCGAATCGCGGTGTTCTTGGACAGGATCGTGATGCCACGCTCCTTTTCCAGATCATTCGAGTCCATCACGCGATCGGCAACTTTCTCGCGCTCGCCGAACGTACCGGACTGCTTAAGGAGCTGGTCAACCAGCGTGGTTTTGCCATGGTCAACGTGCGCGACGATGGCGATATTGCGAAGATTCTGGATCATGACTGAAAGGCACCGTTGCAGCCCGCAAAACGCGGACCGCGATTCTGAAAGTGGATTGATGGCGCGCGGATGACGACCGGAAAAGTCGAAGCCCGAGGGGCAAGCGCCTGATACGACGCGACATTATAGCCGGAGCGTGGCTGAATCGGGGCGAGATGCAGTGAAGCGTCCTGAGTCTTGCGCGTCAGGTGCTCTGCAATTGAAACGCACCATGCTCTCCCGCTTTGCGATTGCATGAAGTACCCGACGCAACAAGAAGTAAATTCAAACAAGAACAACGACCCAATTGAACATCCATTCGGCATGGTGTATCAAATACACACTGAAAACACCCGAGATAGTGCGCATGAAAGCTCTTCATCCAGTCTTGTTTTTTGTTTCTCTACTATTTTTTTCCACTGTTGATGCTAATGAATTTAACTGCGTAGAGGTCGAAATTTTCCAGGTGGATCGTTCAACCATTGAATCCAAACAGGACAAGCGTGCAGCAACGATTCCTGAGGAATCTCTTCAAAAGCTGCAGGACGCCGTCGCGTTGGAGGTTCCTTTGGGCATACAGGGCGCGACAGGCGCGCGCGTGGGTCGGGAAAGCTGCCCCGATGCAACGCGTGCGGTAATTTTCGGGGGCGTCGTGTCTGACTTCAAACCGGGATCTAGAGCTCTACGCTATTTTGTCGGGTTTGGTGCAGGTGCGCAGAAATTTGCGGTTGATGTTTATCTCAAAGTCAAATCGACCGGAGAAGTGCTTGCCACCGGTGAAGTCATTGACAGGAAAATCGGCGGGCTACTGGGCGGCGAGGCAGACAAGGGCGTGGATGACTTTTCGGAAAAGGCCGTCGGCTTCATTAAAAAGTCGCTCCGATAGGCGCGACTTGTAAACCAGCCGCCAAGGTGCCGTGCCATGAGCTGCTGTTTGTCAAGACTCATAGTCATGGTGACCATGACTTGCTCTAATGGCACATTGATTTTGACCCAACGACATGTCATCAAAAGTCGGTCAGATGACCGCATGGTTGGCTGCCGCTCGTCGCGCTCTCCATGGGACTTGCGGCCATTTTTCAGCTGGCGGTCGCCTTAGAACAAAGCTCTCGCGCTACCGATATCTCGGAAAGCCCATCGCCCCACATGGGCACAAGACAGCTATCCTGTCGCCCCCTCCAAAAGGTGAAATCCGATGTCCGAGTTGATTGCCCATTTCGATACCTCCCGCGGTCTGATCCGGGTTCGTCTGTTTGCAGAAGCCGCGCCAGTGACGGTGGCGAACTTCGTCAATCTGGCCAGCCGTGGCTACTACGATGGCCTGAATTTTCATCGCGTCATCCCCGATTTCATGGTGCAAGGTGGCTGCCCAAGTGGCACTGGCACCGGCGGTCCGGGCTACCGATTTGAAGACGAGTGCAGCCCAAAGCACCCGCACCAGCGTGGCGTGTTGTCGATGGCAAACGCCGGTCCGCGCACCAACGGTAGCCAGTTCTTCATCACCCATGTGCCCTGCCCCTGGCTCGACGGCAAGCACACGGTGTTTGGTGAAGTCAGCGTGGCTGATGACCTGAAAGTTGTCGACGCCATTCGCGGCGGCGATCTCATCAACAGCGTGAAGATCGACGGTGACGCGTCAGCACTGCTGACTGCACAGGCGGCCCGTATCACGGAGTGGAACGCGGTGTTGGACGCTCGCAAGAGCTGAAGCGCGAATGCAGGACCTGCCCATCCTTGGCTGGTGTGAATGGCTGGCCCTGCCGGATCTTGGCCTTGCGCGTATCGAGGCCAAGATCGATACCGGCGCGCGCAGTTCCTGTCTCCATGCCGAATGGTGGCAGGTGTTTCAGCGCGACGACACGGATTGGGTGCGGTTTGCGCTGCGTACGGAGCATGCGCAACTGCATGAAGCCGAAGCGCAAATCATCGATCGACGGGCGGTGCGCGACTCCGGCGGTCATGTCACCGATCGACTTTTTTTCCACACGCGAGTGCAGATCGGCACTGATGCCATCACCATCGAAGTCAACCTCGCCAATCGACAAAATCTGCGCTACCCCATGCTTTTGGGGCGTACTGCCTTGGCGGGACGCTATCGGGTGGACGCACAGCAACGCTATCTGCTGAGTTCGGGCCAACCTGACGTGGTCGCTTGTCACCCTTTCGACCGATAGTTCAGGCATGCTGCGCGCGCCCCGACGCACCACATGCTGACCTCATGAAACTCGCCATCCTGTCTCGCAACGCCAAGTTGTATTCCACCCAGCGCTTGGTCGACGCCGCGAGAACGCGCGGACACACGGTACGTGTGCTTGATCCGTTGCGCTGCTATATGCGGATTGGTTCGGGTGCCTTCGAGATGCATTACAAAGGACGCGCGCTGACCGGGTTTGATGCGGTGCTGCCACGCATCGGCGCCTCCATCACTTCCTACGGCACGGCGGTGTTGCGCCAGTTCGAGATGATGCGCGCCTACACGCCAAACAATGCGGATGCGATCCAGCGCGCGCGCGACAAGCTGCATTGCCAACAATTGCTGGCTGCACAGGGCATTGGTCTGCCTGACACTGTCTTTGGCGACAGTCCTGACGACACGCAAGACCTGCTTGGCATGCTCGGCGAGCCACCGCATGTCATCAAACTGACCGAAGGCAGCCAAGGCACCGGCGTGATTCTGGCAGAGCGCCAATCTTCCTCGCGCAGCGTGATTGAGGCCTTGCGTGGCCTGTATGCCAATTTCATCGTGCAGGAGTTTATTGGTGAAGCCAAGGGCGCCGATTTGCGCTGTTTCGTGGTCGGCAGTCGCGTCATTGCTGCCATGCGACGCCAAGCCAAGGCAGGTGAATTTCGCTCAAACCTCCATCGCGGCGGTACGGCAAAGGCAGTCAAACTGACCGAGAGTGAAGTTGACGCCGCCGTGCGCGCAGCGAAAGTCATGGGGCTGCATGTCGCGGGTGTCGATCTGCTGCGGTCCAAGCGCGGACCCTTGGTGCTGGAAGTGAACTCATCACCTGGGCTTGAGGGTATCGAAGCCGCAACTGGCGTCGATGTCGCCGGTGCCATCGTCGACTACATCGATCAGCATGTCGGCAAACCGAAACGCCGCAATCGATAAACTGCTCAGCGTGATGGCAATGCCTGCAAGGCGAGTACTCGCGGACTTTGCGCGCCAAGCTGATCGCGAAATTGCCTCATGTCGGCGTCCTGCTCAGTCGCGGCTCCCCCGCTGACCAAGGCCATCACGATCCGCGTCTCTACAGCTTCGTAGTGATCCGCCGACCGCTGACTCAAACGTAGCCGGCAATCACCAAGCCACGCTGCGGGCGTTGCGAGGCGATGACGCAGCGCGTGGATCAAGCCCTGGCAAGCCCCTTGCGCGCGAAGCTCCTCCGCCATGCCACCGCTCGCCTGCCGACTGATCGTCAGCGCCGCTTCAAACTGCTGACTGGCTTCACTCGCGCGCCCCGCCAGTGACAAGGCGTGTGCCCGCGCAAACTGCGCCCGTGCACGCAGGAAGTGCTGGTCACCGAAGCGCAAGCGTAGGATCTGCTCAGCAGTGTCGATACCCGTCAGCGCAGCGCGTGGATCACCCCGCGCAAGCGCCACATCCGCGCGTGTCAGCACGCTGAAAGCCACATCCGGAGACTCTGCACCAACATGCGCCTGCTGCATGGGCAGCGCGCGCGACAGCAGCGCCTCTGCGGCGTCAAGCTCACCGCGAAGCAATTTCAGCTTCGCTGCGTTATTGAGCGCAGCCGCCAAGGCCGCCGATTCCCCTTGGGTGCGCTGCAATGCCGTGATGGCCTGGTCGAAATACGCCTGCGCCGGGTCCAGATTGCCTTCGACGAGATTCAGCGCAGCGAGATTGCTTAGCGTGGTCGCGGCAGCTGCCAAATGCAGGAGATCCTGTTCACGATAGATCGCCAGTACTTCTTCAAAGCCGCGTTTGGCGTCCTCTCGTGCGCCGCTCTGCATCAGCGCCGTTGCCAGATTGCTTAGCGCCGCGGCGGCCTGTCGACTGCGTGGTCCGGTCGCCGCCTTTTGCAACGCCAGCACCTCTCGATAGGTATCCAGCGAAGCAACCATATCGCCTTTGTGGCGTAGACACTGCGCTCGCACCGACATGGCGTCGGCGACCCGCGAACCCTGCGTCGATGGTGACGCGCGCAGCAGAGCAATCGCGTGCTCGATGCGCTCACACGCGGCGTCAATGCGCCCTTGGCGAAGTTCCGCCAGAGCCAGATCCGAGTCAACCTGGCCACGTAGTTCCAGCGGCGAGCTGCCATCCTCTTGTTCGATGAAGCGCCGCAGCAGTGTTTCCGCAGTGACAAAGTCATCCAGGTAGATGTGCATTTCGCCGAGCGTAGCGAGAATCAGGCGGGCAGTAGACGCGTCTTTCGCGAAGCTGCGCTCGATGCTGTCGACTGAACCACGCAGCAGCGCCTGAGCCGTTGCAGAGTCCGCTGTGCCGGTTTCCCCCACCTCGCGGAAGCGACTACCGAGATAGTCGAGCACGGCGAGATAGCGACGCGCTTCCAACCGCGCAGCATCGCGCTCGGCGGCCGTATCCCGCGCCTGCCAGAGCACGCCGGCGATGGCCGCAAACAGGACGGAAACAAGCACCAACGCCGCCAGCACCAGCCAACGCCAGCGCCTCAACCACTTTCGCAAGCTGTAGGTCAGTGACGGCGGATGCGCATGTACCGGACGACCGTCCTGATAGCGTCGCAAATCGGCCGCCAGCGCATCCACACTGATGTAGCGTCGGGCGGGATCACGCTGCAGGGCCATGCGCACGATCGCATCCAGATCACCGCGTAGACGTGCACGCGGGAGCTCCTGCGTGACATGCGCACTTGGCGCCGGCGCATCTTCTTCACAGACGCGCGTGATGTAGCTCGCCCAGTCACCGTTGAAATCCGGATGTGGCGTACGTCCGGTCAGCATTTGATAGAGCAATGCGCCGAGCGCATAGACATCGGTTCGCGTCGTCACCGGCTGGCCGCGCAACTGCTCGGGCGCCGCGAACTCCGGCGTCAATGCCAAGGCGCGCGTGTCGCCACGCGAACTGCCATCTGCCGACAGCAGCTTGGCGATGCCGAAGTCGAGCAACTTCACACTGCCATCGTCGGCGACACGGATGTTGGAGGGCTTGAGGTCGCGATGCACGATCAGGTGCGCATGGGCGTCGCTGACCGCTCCGCAAACCTGCAGGAATGCCCGCAAGCGTGTATCGAGATCAGGCGTTCTGGCCTGCAGCCATTTGTCCAGATCCAGCCCTTCTGCCAGCTCCATCACTAGATAGGGCTGACCATCGGCGGTTTCGCCGCCATCCAGCAAGCGCGCAATGGCGGGGTGTTCCAGTCGCGCCAAAACCCGGCGCTCGCGCTCCAGATGCTGTTTGAAGCGCAAGTCGGAATCGCGCAGCAGTTTGATCGCAACACGCTTGTCGAACGCGCCGTCCGAGCGTTCGGCCAGATAGACCGTACCCATCCCGCCACGACCGAGCTTTTCCAGCAATCGCCATGGCCCGGCACGCAGTCCACGCCGATCAGTCGGTCGTTCGCGAGTGACATCCGCCGCCAATCCACCCAATGCGGGCAAGGCCTGCGTGTCGTCCAGCAACGCCTTGCGAAGATCATCGCTCAGATCGGGATGAATTTCGTCGCACAGCGCGACGAAACGCTCACGTGCCTCGCCTTCCAGGTCCAGCGCGCGGTCGATCAAGGGCTCTAGCCGCTTGAAGCGTGCCGCCAACGCCTCACTCACGAAGCTTCGCCTTCTGCGGGCACTGGCATGCCACGTTGCTCCAGCGCCAAGGTCAGAAACGCCCGTGCCTTGTGCCAGTCCCGATTGACCGTCCGCTCGGTGACATCAAGCAACTCGGCGGTTTCGGTGGGTGAATACCCGGCGAAGTAACGGTACAGGACGACCTGTGCGAGTCGCGGCTGCACTTTTTCCAACTCATCCAACGCCGAGTCGATTTCGATCAGCCGGGCGAGATCCTGCGCATCGTCCATCGGCTTGTCGCGCAACTCGCGCTCCACATGCACCATGCGTTTTTGCTCGGCCAGACGCGAGCGCGCATGGTCAATCAGTATCTGGCGCATAGCGCGCGCTACCAACGAGAAGAAATGGGCGCGATTGGCCAGATTGGGGTAATCCGCGCGGCGCAATTTGAGATAGGCCTCGTTGACCAGTGCGGTCGTCGACAGCGTTTCGCCGGGCTCCATCTGCCTGCGTTGCGCGCGCGCCAACCGGCGTAGATCGGCGTGCACCAGCGGCAACAGCGTATCCAGCGGATTGCCCTCTCCGGCCGCAGAGAGGATGGCGGTAATCTGACCCAGCGCGTCATTGCTTGACATGCGCAACTCCGGTAATCGACGCCGAATTGTGCGGCTTGCGAGCATTTCAGCCAAGCAAGCCTTGCTGTCACGTTGCGCGCAAATGTGCCGAAACCGCGCACTCAGTCCACTGTCATCGCGCAATCGTTACACTGCGCGCCATTTTCGCGCCGCCACGGCCGCGCATTGGGTTATCTGGGGAAAGGTGTGCGTCGGCGACTTCTCTCATCACTCGCGTTGGTATTTGCGGTCCTGCTTACGCGGACGAGTGCGGCTGCGCAGATCGACCCTGCGATCTGGCAAGAACTGGCACGTCACGGCGAGACGAGGGTCATCGTCAATCTGGCGAACGCGGATTCCACCCCGCATTCATCCCAAGCGCAGGCAACACGTGTGCATGCCGCGCAACAGCGCGTGCTTGAGGCGCTCATAGGCCAGTCTTTTGCCCTGCACTATCGCTATCAACTAGTCCCCGCGCTGGCCCTGCAAGTGGACGAGGCAACACTTCGACAACTCGCACGCCGAAGCGACATCCGCCAAATCGAGATCGACGTGGGCGGCGTCGGTCACGGCCTGACGGTGGATGAGTCGCTCGATCTCAACGGGCTCAGCCCCCTGTTGACTGTGGGCGCCGATGGCAGCGGAATGAAGGTCGCCATTCTGGATAGCGGCATCGATACCGATCACCCGGATTTTTCCGGGCGCATCGTCGCGCAGGCCTGTTTTTGCAGCGGTTGTTGCCCGGGCGGCAGCAATGCGGCCGAAGACAACAACGGCCATGGCACCTGGGTCTCGGGAATCATCGCCGGTGATGGTGATGTCGCACCACGGGGGGCGCTGCCTGCGGTGCAGATCGTCGCCGTCAAAGTGCTGGATGCCAACCAGTCGTTCCAGAATCTCTCCAGCATCATTTCAGCGCTGGACTGGGTGCGGGTCAATCATCCCGACGTGGATGCGGTCAACATGAGTTTGGGCACGTCCCAGTTGTTTGGCGGCAATTGCGACAGCAGTAGCGGATCGCTGACTTCAGCGGTCAACAATCTGCGCGCGATTGGCGCGGTGATCAGCGCCTCCAGCGGCAATCAACAGAGCTCTACCAGCATGTCCAGCCCGGCCTGTATCGGCAACGTGATGGGTACGGCCGCCGCGTGGGATTTCACTGGCACAGGCAGCACGATCTTCGGCTGCAGCGACTCCGCCGCACCCAAGAAGCCAGCGTGTTTCAGCAATCGGAGCACCACCACAGATCTGTATGCGGCAGGTGCCTATCTCACCAGCACTGCAATGGGTGGCGGAATCGGCAGCAACCTGCATGGCACTTCCTTCGCCTCGCCCATGGTGGCCGCCTGCGCCATCGCACTCAAACAAGCAGCCCCCAACAGCAGCGTCGCCGAACGCGAAACCGCCATGCGCAATGCCCCCACCCAAGTCACCGACAGCATCAGCGGGCGCAGCTATCCCTTCCTCGACTGTATCAATGCGCTTGGCCAGTTGATCGCCGTACCCGATCAGGTGTTTGGCAACGGCTTCGAGTAGCCTGCGGCGCGCCACGCCGCTTGCTGCGGCGAGTCGCCACGGGTGTGCGTAAGGAAGGTCGACGTCCTCGGAGTAGGGTGGAACGCGATGGAAGTGCTTTCACTTTTCTTTAAATTCCATTGGAACTTAAAGAACCGTCAACGCAGACATCATCGACATCGACTGCCGCGACGCATTGCTCTAAACCGGCCAGCGCCGCCGTATCGGTATCCGCCCCGCCGGAAAGCTGGCGATTTCACCGCCGCCTTGTAACCGCATCGGTTGACCCGGTTCCGGGCCCCAGGCGTGGGCGTAGATCACTTCGTAGGTCGCGCTGTAGCGCGCATCGGCGTTCGCGGGATAGGCCTCGAAGACGCGCTGCATGCGTTGCTTGCCAGTGAGCGTGCGGCGTCGATCCTGTTGCGCATTGCTGGCACCGATGGCGCGCAGTTCGTGCATCAGCGCGGGCACATCGGGATAGGTCAGCTCGAAGCGATCCGAATCCAGCACCGGATTGCGAAAGCCCGCACTCATCAGCGCATCGCCCACGCTCTGGATCGGCGCAAAGCCGCTGACATGTGGCTCGCCATCGACGGCGGCAAACGCCTCGCGCAGTTCCTGCAGACTGGCCGGACCAAAGGTCGAGAACAACAAGAGTCCACCGGGCCGCAAGACGCGACGCACGCCGTCGAGCACGCTGGGCAGGTCTTCCACCCATTGCAGACACAGGCTGGAGAAAATCACATCGACCGAGTGGTCCTGTAACGGCAAGGCGCGTGCATCGGCGCAGATACGGCCAAACCGCTTTCGTGCAGGCGTGTACCAACGCCAGTCGCGACCAGCCTCACGCAGCATGGGAACGGCCATGTCCAAAGCCAGCAACTCCGCCTTCGGCCAGCGCTGCCGCATGACCCGCGAGGCATTGCCAGGGCCAGCGCCCAGATCGACGACGCGCTGCGGGGTGGCTTGCAGGTAATCCAGTTGTTCCAGCAAACGACTTTCAACCTCGTGCTGCAACACGGCCGCCGTTTGGTAACGGGAAGCAGCGCGGCCAAAGGCGCGGCGAAGTTGGCGAGTATCGAAACCCGTCGAATGAGGAGGCATGTTCATGGGCCGCGTATGGTAGCGGCTGCGACGGACTACCTGTTCAATGCGCCGTGGATGGCGGTCGTTGCATGACCACCGATCCAGACCCGATCTTCCTCGTCGAGGCGCAGATACACCCGTCCGTCATAGCCGATCTCACGCCCCTGACTGCTGCAGTAGTTCCGACTTGGCAACGCGCCATTCGCCTGCAGATAGGCCGCAATCGCGCCATTGCCACTACCGCAAACCGGATCTTCGGGAATGCCATCGGCGGGCACGAAGGAACGCACGACCAGATCCGCTTCGCCACTGGCATCTCGCCCGTACACGCTGATGCCCACGGCCCCGGTGGCGCGGCTGAGCGCAGCCAGCGAGGACTGATCGGGCTGCAAGGCGCGCACCACCGCACCCGAGTCCAGCCCGGCAACGATCCAGGTCGGACCGACATTGACGCACTCAGCCGGGGTGATGTCAGCGCCGAGCGCTGTCGAGAGTTGCTGCTGCAAGGCCGCGTCCAGCGACTGATGCCGCGCCGATGGAATCCGCACAAACAACTGCCGTTGACTGCCGGACATATCGATCCGCAGCGGCAGCAGTCCGGCGGCGCATTCCTGCACCAGCCCGCCCTGCGCATTCGGCGTGGCCAGACCTGCCTCCAGCACCGCGTGGGCGGTGCCGATGCTGGGATGTCCGGCGAACGGCAATTCCTGTCGCGGCGTGAAGATGCGCACCCGATAGCTCGCCTCGGCGTGACTCGGCGGCAGCACGAAGGTCGTCTCGGACAGATTGGTCCAGCGCGCCATGGCCTGCATGTCTTGCGTGCTGAGACCTTCCGCATCAAGCACCACGGCGACTGGATTGCCTGCAAAAGGACGCAGGCCAAACACATCCACTTGGGCGAATCGGCGCATCACGGGACTCCTGCGGGACACTGCCGCGAGGGTGCACGGTCCTGGCATGGCGGTCAATGCGGCACTGACGAGAACAACTGACACGATTCCGGGGCTATGCTCCGCCATACCTTGGAAGGAGGACATCGACATGCAACACAATCCCGTGGGTTGGTTCGAGATCTATGTGCAGGACATGCCGCGTGCGTGCGCGTTCTACCAGCAGACGCTGCAGGTAACGCTGAATCGGCTTGCGGTCGATGGCATCGAGATGTGGGCGTTCGACATGGAACCCGATGCCGGTGGTTGCTCCGGCGCGCTGATCGCGGTGCCCGGTGTGGCCTCGGGTGGCAACAGCACGATTGTTTACTTCAGCTGTGCCGACTGTGCCGTCGAGGCAGAACGCGCCGTGGCGGCAGGTGGCAGTCTGGCGCGCGGCAAGATGTCGATTGGCGAATATGGCTTCGTCGCGATGGTGAATGATCCCGACGGCAACCTGATCGGCCTGCACTCGAACGCCTGAATGTGAGGCGCAGGCGCTACGAACTGCAGGACAGCACCGTGCACCCCGGCAAGTCATTCGCCCACTCTGGTCGGCGCTGCGCGAAGGCGCTGGCGTCGGCCTGTTCGTCGTAGGGTCGCTGCAGTACGCGAAGCAGATGATGCAATGGCGCGAGGTCTTGCTGCTCGGCAGATTGGATTGCCTGCTGCAACACCCAATTGCGCGGCAGATAGCAGGGATTTGACAGACGCATGGCTTGCTTGCTGGCAATCACGGCGTTCGGCTCGTCGGCCGTGTCCGTGCGGACGCGTGAAGCCCATCCCTGCAGCCATTCCTGCAGGGCCGTTGCCTCGCGTTCAAACTCCGCCGCATCGTAGCTGGCGGATGCCAGATCGGCGACCTGCAGATCGCGCACATCGACGTGCATCAGTTGGCGGAAGAACAGGGTGAAATCCAGCCTTGAGGCATGCAGTTGACGATACAGGCGCTGCAGCAGATCAGCATCCTCGCTGCGCCAGCTCAGCAAGCCCAGCTTGGCCTGATTCATCCGCGTATGTTCGAGATTGAAGTACCGCACATAGCGTCGCAAGCCTTCGCGCAGTCCATCGTGATCGTCGATGATCGGCGACAGCGCACCGGCCAGACAGGACAGATTCCAATGCGCCACATTCGGCTGCTCACCAAAGCGATAGCGTCGCTCGCGGGCATCGGTGGTATTCGGCGTCCAGTCCGGGTTGTATTCCTCCATCCAACCGAAGGGGCCGTAGTCGAGCGTCAAGCCCAGCACCGAAAAATTGTCGGTGTTCATCACCCCATGCACAAAACCAATCCGCATCCAGTGCGCGATCATCAAGGCGGTGCGCTCGCAGATCGCATGGAAGACGGCGATGTCGCGATCCGGCTGATCGGCCAGCTCGGCGAAGTCGCGCTCGACCATGAAATCCCACAGCGTGCGCAGCAAGGCGAAATCGCCACGCGCGCTCGGCAACTCGAAGTGCCCGAAGCGCAGGAACGACGGCGCAACGCGACAGACAATGGCACCAGGCTCGTGGGCAGCGCGACCGTTGTAAAGCATGTCGCGCAATACACCCTCGCCCGTGGCGACCAGACTCAGCGCACGCGTGGTCGGCACACCCAGCGCATGCATAGCCTCGCTGCAGACAAACTCGCGCAGCGACGAGCGCAACACGGCACGCCCATCGCCGCGCCGCGAATACGGCGTCAGCCCCGCACCCTTGAGTTGCAGCTCGTGGCGCAAGCCATCGGCACCAATCACCTCACCCAATGAAATCGCCCGGCCATCGCCCAGTTGCCCCGCCCAAGCGCCGAACTGATGCCCACCGTAGTTGCTGGCCCAAGGCTGCATGCCGGGCAACAGGACGTTGCCAGCGAAGACCTCGGCAAAGGTCTGCGTGGCGACATCGTCGGCAGACCACCCGAGCGCGCCCGCCACACTGCTGGACGCCGCCAGCAAGGTCGGCGCAGGCATCCGCGTGGGCCGCGCCTCGGACCACAGCGCATTCCACACCTGGCGACTGGCAACAGGATCGCCCTGCTCACCCGGCAGCGTGCGAAAACGATTGTCGAAAATGAGTGTCTGCATGCACCCACTGTAGACCGCCGCAGCGCAAGACCGTGTGCAGAGCGGAGTCCGCTCTACTCGAACCCGTTCGCAAACAGTGCCGCCGAGCGTTGGTAGAGCGAGCACTTGCTGAATTCGGAGGTTCCTGACAAGGGACCTGAGGGCGATGTGCCCTGATAGCGTGTCGCGGTCGCCAGCACATAGCGCGGCTGGTCGAAGAATGTCGGGGCGTTGGCGCGACTAATGGGCACCGCGCTGAATGACACACTGCCGTCAGTGCCGCCACCGGCGTTGGTGATCTGCACCGTGGTCGAGGTCAGGCGATAGCGTCCCTGACCCGCGTCGGCGGCAATCAGACTGGGGCAACTATCGGCGGCGTAGAAGTCCAGTCGATACCAGCCGTTGCGCGAACTGTAGCTGCCTGCAATCGTGCCGCTGGCCGCACCACCGCCTGCCGTCCCCAGGACGGGCGAATTGATGTTCTCGTTACCCGCCTGCACCGGCAGGGTGATCGAACTGTCGTTATTGTTGGCAGTAAATCCGTCATCGCCAAGATCAATGCCCTCGCCGCTGTTGCCGTAGATGGCGTTGGCGTAGAAGGGATTGTCTGCGGCAGCCACCACCGCGATGCCATCGCCCCCGTTGTAGGCGATGTCATTGTTGCGCACCGTGTTGCGCGCGGCGCCATCCTGGATCAGCACGCCGTGCAAGCCATTACCGTTCGATTCGCAGGGCCCGAACACGCAGAGTGGCGGCAGGCCGATGGTGTTGTATTCGACAATATTGCCCGTCGCCAGACTGTCATCCAGCTCAATGGCGTTCTGCAGATTGTTGGAGATCAGATTGTTGCGAATGCGGTTGTTGAACCCTCGCACGATAATCCCGCGCTGATTGGGCTCGGCGCCGCCACCGCCCGGCGTGGTACCGATGTAGTTGTTCTCGACCAGCACCTCGGAGGGTTGCACGCTGCCGGTGCCCGCGATGGAGATGGCCGCGATGGTGGCATCGGCGAAGACATTGCGATCCGACAGCAGCGGTCCACCAATGCACGCCGGTCATGTCGCGACCGACCTGCACGCCGTAGCCGCTGGGGTCCAGTACCGTGGCGCCCAGGCTGCCGCCGAAGCGCGAACCGCTGACGGCGTGATCGCTGCCACCGGAAAAGGTGACGGCTGCCAGATCAAAGCCACTGAAGGCGAGACCATCGACGCGCACACTGGTGCCCTCGGCCGCCTTGCGGTACCACCATCGCCGCCAGACTGCCGGTACCGGAAAACCCATTCAAGACAATGCAGACGGTGCCGTTGTTGCCGATCTCGCTGCTGTTCATTACCGCGCCCGGCTGACTGTAGCCGTCGATGTGCACGGGGCCGGTGATGTCCGGCAAGGTCGAGCCCAGATTGATGATGTGGGGTCCACAGGTGCTGCCGATCGCAAACTCGATCGTATTCAAATTGCTGGATGCATTGGCATCCAACACAGCCTGGCGCAGCGAGCCCGCACCACTGTTATTGCTGTTGGTCACCGTCAAGGTCGCCGCGGTGCTGCCAATGGGGGATTCCAGCGCACCGCGATCCACTCCGGCACCGAACAGGCGCGCATCGCCCTTGAGGTCCTTGTCGCTCCAGCTATAGGCCAGCAGCAGGGCCGAGTTGATCGAACTGGAGCTACCGCCGAGTTCGTAATCGCCAATCGCTGGGTTGACGAACTGCGGATCGCTGTTCAAGGTCGCGACCGGTGACGAGGCCAGCGGAAGATTGGTGCTGAGTGTGGCGTAGGTGCTGTGTCAGTGCCGCGTCGATCGATCCGTTGCCTGCTTTGCTAAGCACGATGTCGTCGTCCTGACTGCCCCACACGATGCTGTTCTGCATCACCATGCGCCAAGCATCGTTGAAGGTAGTTCCCACGCACAACCCATCGCCCGCACTGTTGGCGATCGTCACCTGACTCAAGCCGACGTAACTCAATCCGACGAACTGGAGAGGCGGTAGTCGTAGATCCGCATGGCACACGTGCCGGGCGCGTCCGCGACCAACACATGCGTGGCGAATACGTCCACCGATGAAATGACCACAGGCGCTTCGTCGAACCAGACTCTGGACAGGTTCACTATCTGGTCGGATTGGGAGTAAATCCAACGGTATTCATGGAAACGCCGTCTGGCACATCGCGGAACGTCAGGTTGTGAATGCCAATATCACCGGTACTTTCATCGTCGATGCCTGCAGTGCGGATTTCCACGCCACCCGCAGGCCGCGTCAGCACGGTCAGTCTGGCATCGGTAATTTGCGACACGCAGTTGGCGTTGTAGCCGCCTTTGATGACGAGATCAGCAGTGCCATAGGATCCCACCGCGGAGTCAAGAGATGAGCCAGTGAGGTCATAGGTACCTTGTACAAGGCGAATCTCCATATCCTCGGAGTTGACGACCGCAGAGATGGCGCCATTCAACTCCGGAACGGTATCGACACAGCGCACCTCCGCGTGCGCCTTCAATGCGGGCAGGAGGACTACAAAAACAGTCGCCGCAAGGCGGAAGCAGATTCTTAAGCAGGCTTGCATGGCGACTCCAACCTAGGGGGATCCGGTCGACCGTAGACGCAGGGCGCAGCCGTCAATCACTGATGCGGAATGCCCCACACTGGCAAAAGCGAACGCCTGATCGAAAAAACGTTTTTCACCGGATTCGCATGCGGCACGCTCGCACGCGGTGTTTATCGACACGACACGGATCCGGCTGAAAGCGCGATCCATGGTGCTTACCAAAATTCTTCGACCACCCCGTTCGGTTTCGGTGCACTCAGGCATTCACAGCAGACATCCGTTCTTTGGAGTGCCACGCATGCCTCACCTGACGTCGTTTTCGACCCGCACGCTCGCGGGTCTGCTGATTCTGCTGACATCGACCTGCCACACTGCAGGCGGCGCCGTTCGCGTTTGTCAGGTGTCCAGCCCCGGCAATCGAGCGGTTCGCGTGATCGATATGGACACGCTGACGGTTGAGCGCTCACTGACCAATGTCGGCGACGAGCCAAGTCGAATGGTGACCACTAACGACCGAAAGGTCATCTTCCTTTCCAGTTGGCGTTCAAGCGGCAGTGGGCTGAGTGCAGCCGGTCAGATCTATCGCATCGACACTGCCTTCCGGCGTGTCACCGCGGTGCGGATGAGCAACGCGTCTACCCTGGAAGCAAGTCACCGAAGACGGCGTCACACGTCTTGATCTGGCGGTGCTCGACGCCACCACTTTGAGTGGAGTTGGCGGCACCACCCTGCCCACCGACATGTGTTTGGCGACCGCCTACGACATTCAGGTGCATCCGGATGGACGAATCCTGTTGTCCGGGTGTCAGGACGGGTTACGCATCGCCAACCCTGACACGCTGGCATTGACCTTCGTCGGCCCAATGCCGTCCGGAAACCCCCGGCTGCTGGGATTCACGCCGCAGGGCGACGCCGTGCTGACGCCTGCCATCGGCGGCGTGAGTGCGTTCGGCATCACCGGCATCGCCGCCATGCATCTGCAAACCGGCGCGATCAAAGCGGTGACTTGGGGACTGGCCGGGAGCAGCTTCCCGGGATTTCCCACTGGCAGCGCCGCGTTCCGGATGACGCGCGTTCAGCGTCCCTCGGATGCACCCGACAATCCCTTGTTCGTGTTCAGCTATTTCACTGCCAATGGCAACTCGCCAGTCGCCTATGCCACGGCCGATGATCTCGCCCTTGACCCGCCCCGTTTGACCGGATTGGTCGACCTTGGGCCGATGTCGAGCTTTGGTGCGGACCCAGCAGGCGAACAAGGCATCGGAGGTCGATTGGGTGGGCTGCGACGAGTCTCGATTGACGCGAGCGAGCCGGTGCTGATCACCGATGGGATCAACCTCTCGATGACGGGCGTCGACACGCTGACCGACATCATCGTCATCGATCAACCTTACGCCTTCGTGTTTGCCGACGGGCTGGAAGGCAACTGATCGCCATCGGATGGCACATGGATGTGCGCCTTGATGTGCTTGAGATTGGCGATCAGGGTAAAGCTCATGATCACCAGCAGGGACCAAGAGCTCCACTTGCCAAGGTGCACGCTGGACCATGCACCGAGTTGGTTTGGATAACGCCAGACGCCGAACAGGGTTTGTACGTTCTCGGCCAGCCAGATGAAGAAACCAATCAACACGAAGGCCAGCAACAGCGGCATGCGTCGCTCGCGATCTAGCGGACGAAACACCACGGTCGTGCGCGCATACAGACCCAAGGCACAGGCCGCCAGCACGCCGCGATAGTCACCGATGAAATGATGGGTGAAGAAGTTGGCGTACAGCAGTGTCGCCATCAGACCCGCCATCCAATAGGGCGGATGATTCAGCACGCGCAACTCGAACAGGCGCCAAGCCTGGATCAGATAGCTGCCGACCGCCGCGTACATGAACCCGGAAAACAGGGGCACGCCGAACAGCTTGCTGAAACCCGCTTCGGGATACGACCACGAACCGATGGCGGGCGACGTCTTGAACACCTCCAGGGCGAAACCAAGCACATGGAACAACGAGATCGCCTTCAGCTCGTCCCAGGTCTCCAGACCCGTCCACAGCATCCACGCCTGCACCGCCACCGCGAACAGCAGCAGCACGTCATAGCGCGCGACCCCGGCAACGCCGGCACGCGGCAGCAGAAACACCGCCAGAAAGAACAGCCCCGCAAACAGACAGGCGCGCGCCTCCTTGATCCCGAAGCACAGAAATTCCGCCATGAAGCGCTGCCAGCGCGGCAACTGCAGCGGCAAGCGCGTGGCCGTCATCACCTGATCAAACTCGCGCAATGAGCGCGGCCAGCGGGCCATTACCGTGAATGCTGCAAACTGCATGTCCGTTCCTCGTTGCGATCCGGCGAACAGCGTGGCGACGACATGCGATCCAGACAGGGCAACGTAAAGGCGATTCCAGGACGACTTGTGGCTGCGTGGAGGCGCCCAATTGGAACTGCGCGTCGACCGTTGTGCGACGACGGGGGTATGCGCAGGAATTGAGCCATGTCGAACCGCGTTTGAGCCGCCTCACCGAACACGCCGAAGTCGTTGCCGGAGACCTGCCCGCATGAGCCGCCTGCGCCTGCTCGAAGATGGCGAAGACGACCCCATCCTCTCGGTCGTCAACCTGATCGACGTTTTCCTCGTCCTCGTCGCCGCCCTGCTGCTCGCCATGGCGCAAAGCCCCTTCAGCCCCGCCGCCAACGAGGACTACACCCTGATCCGCAACCCCGGCCAACCCGACATGCAAGTCATCGTCAAACAAGGCGAAAAAATCGAACGCTACGAAAGCACCGGCGACATCGGCGCAGGCGAAGGCCGCAAAGCCGGTGTCGCGTACATGATGAAAGACGGCTCGATGGTGTATGTGCCGGAGGGTGAGGGGGAGAAGAAGTAGCCGCACTGGAGAACTCGCCTCGGTGGGGCAGTCCGAGGCGAGCAGGTTGGCATGACGACATGGCTAGTGTCCCGCGCTGATCGGTGCGAACACGACTTGCGCACGCAGCCCGCCGATCGGCGCGTGCGCGAACACCAGTTGGCCGCCATGCTCGCGCACCAGGTCGTCGACGATCGCCAAACCCAGACCCGAACCCGGTACGCGCTCATCCAGACGAACGCCGCGACTGAGCACGCGCTCGGCCTGCTCAGGTGACAGGCCGGTGCCGTCATCATCGACCCACAGCGACAGCCCGCTCCTGTCATCGAGGGCGCCTCCGACACGCACCCGGGTTGCCGCCCACTTACAGGCGTTGTCCATCAGATTGCCGAGAATCTCCTCAAGATCCTCGGACGACCCAGCGAAGCGCAAACCCTCAGGCACCGCCACATCGATCATCACGCCACGCTCGGCGTGCACCTTGGCGAGCATGTTTGCCAGCGTCGTGGCCACCGGTCGCACCGGCGTGCGTGCGCGGAAGTCCGCACCGGCGCTCGAGGCAAGCTGACGCCTTACCGCCATCTGCATCCGCGCACCCTGCTCGCGCACCACTGCCGCAAGATCCGGGCCAGGACGCTGCGCGGCAGCGTCAAGCACGGCCAGCGGCGTCTTCAGCGCATGCGCAAGGTCGGCGGCGGCGTGTCGCGCGCGCGCCATCGCTTGTTCGTGATGCGCCAGCAACTCGTTGAGGTGTCCGGCCAGCGGCACGATCTCGTCCGGCAGTCGCTCGATCTCAAGCCGATCCTGGTCACCGCTTCGCACCCGACACAGCGCCTCGGACAGCGCACGCAGTGGACGCAGACCCACCTGCACCTGTACCGCCAGCACGCCAATAAACAACGCCGACAGCAGCCCCACCGCGATGGCGACCAATGCTCGGAAGTCGGCCACTTCCTCGCGCACCGGAGCGTCGTCGGCGGCTATCCACGCCACCACGTCGACATTCGCGCGCGGCAGTCGCAGGCGCTGGCGTACCACCCGCAAGGACTGTCCGGACGGGCCCGCGGCAAGGAGTACCTCACGGCGACCGTCCACGCGCGCCGCGGGCAACGCGATGTCCGCATCCCACAGCGAGAGGGAGCGCAGCGCCGATGGGCCTTCGCCGACTTGCCAGTAAGCGCCGGAGTAGGGCCGCTGATAACGCGCGTCACCCGGCTGATCGCGCAGCGCGACGCTGCCGTCAGGCAAGGCTTCAAGCAAGCCCACCAACGCCGCGTGCTCGTTGACCAACGCGCGCTCGAACGCGCGACCTGCGGCGCGCTCAAACGCCTCGCCGAGCAGCACAGCCGCCAGCAAGGCCACCAGCACGCTGCCCGCGGCACCCGCCAACAGCAGGCGCCAACGTAGTGATCGGCGACCGCTCACACCTCGGCCTCGAGCCGGAAACCCTGTCCGCGATGGGTATGCAACAGGCCTGGGCCAATCTTTCGGCGAATCCGTCCCAGCAGTACATCGATCACGTTGGAATCGGGGTCGTAACCACCCTCGTAGACGTGCTCGCCAAGCTCGCCGCG
The DNA here is from genome assembly GCA_016718605.1 of Lysobacterales bacterium. Lineage (GTDB taxonomy): Bacteria > Pseudomonadota > Gammaproteobacteria > Xanthomonadales > Xanthomonadaceae > Aquimonas. Next base: position 1,057,090 of record JADKCY010000003.1, read on the forward strand.
ACGGATGATCCGACCCGGGTGATGCATGAAATAGTGCAGGATTCGCGCCTCCTGGGCGGTCAGCGACAACGGCGCGCCGTCCAGCGCGAAGCGACCGGCATTGAGGTCCAGGACCAGGCCACCGCAGCGCAGTACCGGATGCGCATGCCCGGCAGAACGACGAATCAACGCACGTACTCGCAACACCACTTCCTCAAGCTGAAACGGCTTGGTGAGGTAGTCATCGGCACCGGCATTGAAGCCTGCGAGCTTGTCGTGGAAGCGGCCACGCGCGGTCAGCACGAGCACCGGAAGGCGCAAGCCTTGCTCGCGCCAGCGGTGCAGCACACCGATACCGTCAAGTCCCGGCAGACCAAGATCGAGCACGGCGGCGTCGAAGGCCTCGGTGGCGCCGCGAAACTCCGCGTCGCGGCCATCTGCGCTGTGCTCCGCCGAAAAGCCCGCTTCAGCCAGCACGGCGCACAGACGTGCGGCAAGCTCAGCATCGTCCTCGGCCACCAGCACGCGCATCAGTCGTCGCGCTCCATGTCGGTCATGCGGCCCGTGCGCGCGTCGTACTCCAGCTCCCACACCACGCCGTACTCATCGAGCACCTCGATCTCGTACTCGTCTTCGTCGAGGTCGACATTCACCACCTGGCCGGGCCTGCGCCGCAGTGCGTCGGCGATCAGCGTCTCAAGCGGAACGTAGCCGCCCGACGAAACCGCCTCGCGGGCGCGGCGGACGTCTTCATCATCAACCGCAAGCGCATCCGGAACGAGCAGACCGGACAGGGCGAGGTACGCCGCCGTGACGAGTGCGGCGCAGCGGCCAGGGGCGAAACGGCGAGGGCGCAGGAGGATAGGCATCTGAGATGACATGCTGGTCGCGGCCATTAAACGCCCGGTGAACCAGACGATCAATTCCCGGTTAGGGGCGATCCGGAGACTGCGCTGCCAACGGACTCCATCCCGGCATCCGTCTTCCCCAACACCAAGGAGCATCACCATGAACATCACCATCCTGAAGACCTTGATCATCGCCACCACGTTTGCCGCCATTTCCCCGCTGGTGGTGTCGGCCTCCAACCTGGGCGGTGCCGCAGACGTGCAATCCACCCTCGCCGCCGCCGGTTACACCGACGTCAGCGAGGTCGAGTTTGACGACGGCCTTTGGGAGGCCGAGGTTCGCAACAGCGCCGGTCGCTGGCGTGAAGTGCACATTGATCCCGCGACGGGCGAAGTGTTCGACGGCACCAGCGCCGCCAACCAACTCGATCTGGTCGGCGCACTGGCCGCGCTCGAACGCCAGGGCTACAGCCAGGTCAGCGACCTGGAACGCGACGGCGGAACCTGGAGTGCAGAGGCCATTGATCCACGCGGCCAACGCGTCGAACTTCGTTTGGCGGGCAGCGACGGACGCGTGTTGCACAGTGATGTCGAGTGGGATGACTGAACCGAAGTCCCTGCCGTGTTCGGCACAGGAGGCCGCCCCGGCGGCTTCCTGGGGTAATGGCAGAAGTCGCGTGCCCGCATCACCAGCGGCAGTGCCTGCATCATCAGCAACCAATGCTGAGCTTCGCCGAACCCGAAGTCATCGCCGTACAACGTTTCAAGTTCGCCACGACCTTTTGGGCGGGTCAGCCTGCGACGGCGCTGGTACGCGCAGGAACTGAGCCGCCTCGAACAGCGCCTGAGGCAAGCCGCGCACGCCGAAACCGTCGCCGGAGAACTGCCCGCATGAGCCGCCTGCGTCTGCTCGAAGATGGCGAAGACGACCCGACCCTCTCGGTCGTCAACCTGATCGACGTCTTCCTCGTCCTCGTCGCCGCCCTGCTGCTCGCCATGGCACAAAGCCCCTTCAGCCCCGCCGCCAACGAGAACTACACCCTGATCCGCAACCCCGGCCAACCCGACATGCAAGTCATCGTCAAACAGGGCGAGAAAATCGAACGCTACGAAAGCACCGGCAACATCGGCGCAGGCGAAGGCCGCAAGGCAGGCGTGGCCTACATGATGAAGGATGGCTCGATGGTGTATGTGCCGGAGGGTGAGGCAGGGAAGAAGTAGATCTTGGAAAGCGCTGGCGCAAGGCAAGCGCGATGGTGGCGATTCTTCGGGGTGCTACCAGTGGACCGCTGACTACTGAAAACCTGCTTGGCCCACCTGGTCCGGATGCTGAGGCACGCGTAGAAGGTCAGCGGGCTCGTAGCCATGAGCGCGCAGCCGCTCGACCACGGTCGCGTAGTCGGCAGAAGGCATCAGCGGCTCTCGCGCAAAGACCCAAGCCAGACTCCGTTTTGGATTGCCGATCAGTGCCCAGCGATAGTCGGGATCGACTTCCAGCACCTGCAACTGCACGCTCAACACACCGAAAAATCGTTGTTTCCAGTGCGCGTTACTCTGGTGAAGCGGGCGCGCTGTCGCACGCAGGGTACGTTCGTCGATGTCATCGAATGACGACTTGTAGGCGTACACAACATCAATCGCACCGTCATCGCGTAGCGTGTAGTTGTCGGAACTCGCCACCTTACTGCGCTCGGCAAAGTAGGGAATATTCGCTATCACCCACCAGCGCCCCATGAAGCGAGGCAGATCAAGCTCGGGCAAGGGTGGATTCGGCATCTGGGAAATCCGTGGTGACAGGGAGCACGCAGCAAGGAACAAACAGCTCGAAAGCAGAATGACAACCATGCGTCGCAATGGGGGAACCATATCGATGCCGCTCTGGATGGGTGTTGCCACTGTCGCTTACGCTCTGTGCAAGAGACGAGAAATCAAGATCCGAAAACGCTCTGGCTTGCCGCCAGCATGTGCCGAGAGACGCAAGACGAAATGGAAAAGTGGTTTGCTCGGTCGCTATCGTCCAAGCTGGAAGCACTGGGTGCGTTCATACGCCGCGACTCGCAACAATGCGTGACTCCGGTCTACCGGTGCGCAGCCAGAAGCGGGGCCTGAACACAATCTCGCCCCGCATCGCCGTGCTGATACGCGCCCGGCTTGATCCAAGCACTATCCCGCACACTGTGACAGAAGCCGTGTTCGCGCGAATGCCGCAGGCTTGCCCGCATTCAGTGCGGGCTGGAGGCAGCTTCGCAGTGTCGTTTCAAGACGCTGGATGATGGGCTGCTGTGGAACGCCGAGCAGGACCAGATCAAGGCCTAGCGCGTGTTCGAGCGCGCTGCGGTAGTCGATGTGAGGACTACGCGCGATGAGCTTTTTCGGCAAGGTGTTGAACCAGCCGTCCGGGCGCAGATCGAGATGCGAGGGAATGCGTTCAATGAAGCTTCGACTTGATGATTTGCCCACGTACTGCAGGCACTGTTGGTCATCGAACAGGAAATACAGGCCGATCGGCTGCGGGGTGGCGCTCAGTTCTGCCAGCGTGACGCGGCCGAGACGCTTGCTTGCGGTGGCGCGCAAGACGGCTTCGAACCGCATCAGCGCGCAAGCGCGCACCTCGTCATAGTCGAAGAAAAAAGGCGGGTGCCTTCACACCAGGCATGAACCCGCCACGATCCGCACTGCCCGCCTTCCCTCACTCAAGCCACTACCCCATCCGTTTGCCTTGCCACTGCGCCAGCAGGGCCTCGCGCTCTGCTTTGGCTTTGGCGAGGTGGGCTTCTTTGACGTGGCCGTAGCCGCGGATGTGTTCGGGTACGGCGGCGATCTGGGTGGCGAGGTCGATGCGTTCCGGGTTGAGGTGGGACAGCAGTTGCTCGATGGTCTGCACGTATTCCTCGATCAAGGCGCGTTCGGTGCGGCGTTCCTCGCTGCGTCCGAACGGGTCGAAGGCGGTGCCGCGCAGGAAGCGCAGGTGCTTGATCAGGCCAAAGGCTTTCAGCATCCACGGGCCGTATTCCGACTTGGCCAAGTGGCCATCGTCGTCGCGCTTGGCGAGCATGGGCGGTGCCAGATTGACGTGCAGACGGTAGTCGCCTTCGAACTGGGCTTCGATCTGCTTGAGGAAGTGGCCGGAGGTGTACAGGCGAGCAACTTCGTATTCGTCCTTGTAGGCCATCAGCTTGTAGGCGTAGCGCGCAACGGCCTCGGTCAGCGCGGTGCTGCCGGAGGCGATCTGCGCTTCCTTGCTGCGCACGCGCTCGACCAATGCGCGATAGCGCTCGGCATAAGCGGCGTTCTGGTAGTCGGTGAGCATGGCCACACGACGGGCGATGCGTTCGTCCAGAGAGCTGGACAACAGGCTGTCATCGAAGGGATCGGGCACGCGCTCACCGGGCACGGCGTGGTGATCGATGCCTGCGGCGTCGATGACGGCGGTCAGATTGATCGCCGCCAGACGACCCCACTGGAAGGCTTGGGTATTCATGCTGACGGCTGCACCGTTCAACTCGATGGCACGCAGGATGGCCTCGCGTGACAGCGGCACCAGACCTTGCTGCCAGGCATAGCCGAGCATGAACAGGTTGGTGGCGATGGCATCGCCCAGCAGGCCCGTAGCCAGTTGGGTGGCATCGACCAGCATCGGCTCACGTCCGCCCAGCGCGACTTTGACCGCCTTGACGATCTCGGTGGCGGGGAACTTCATGTCCGGCTGCATGGTGAAGGGACCGGGCATCGCTTCGTAGGTGTTTAGCACGACATGGCTGCGCTCGCCGCGCACCTTCGACAGTGCCCAGTAATCGTTGACCACTACGATGTCGCACCCCAGCACCAGATCGGCCTCACCCGCCGCGATGCGCACGGCATGGATGTCAGCCGGTGTGCGCGCGATACGGATGTGCGTGGTGACGGCGCCGCCTTTCTGCGCCAGACCGGTTTGATCCAGCACGCTGGCACCCTTGCCTTCCAGATGACCGGCCATGCCCAGCAAGGCGCCAATGGTCACTACACCCGTGCCACCGACGCCAGTGATGAGGATGTTCCACGGCTGACTCAGATCACTGCACAGCGTCGGCTCAGGCAGACTGGCCAGCAAGGCTTCGGCATTGACCCGCTTGCTCTTCCGCAGGCTGCCGCCCTTGACGGTGACGAAGCTCGGACAGAAGCCTTTGACGCAACTGAAGTCCTTGTTGCAGTTGGACTGGTCGATCTCGCGCTTGCGGCCATACTCGGTTTCCTTGGGCAGCACGGACACGCAGAAGCTCTTCTGTCCGCAGTCGCCGCAGCCTTCGCAGACCAGGCTGTTGATGACCGTGCGCTGCTGTGGGTCGACCATCTTGCCGCGCTTGCGGCGGCGACGCTTTTCGGTGGCGCAGGTCTGGTCGTAGATCAGGATGCTGGTGCCCTTGACCTCGCGCAGACGCTTCTGCACGGCGTCTAGGTGGTCGCGATGGATGAACTCGACGCCACTCGGGAAAATCTCTGGCCGCGACCATTTGTCAATGTCATCCGACACCACGACGATGGTCTGCACACCTTCTGAACGCATCTGATGCGCAATCTCCGGCACGCTCAAGCTGCCATCGACGGGTTGTCCGCCTGTCATGGCGACGGCGTCGTTGTAGAGAATCTTGTAGGTGATGTTGACCTTGGCGGCGATGGCCTGACGAATCGCCAGCGAACCCGAATGGAAATAGGTGCCATCGCCGAGGTTCTGGAACACATGAGGCGTGTCGGTGAACGGTGCTTGACCGCACCAGCTCGCGCCTTCGCCACCCATCTGGGTGAAGGTATCGGTGCGGCGATCCATCCAAGTCACCATGTAATGGCAACCGATGCCGCCCAGCCCACGCGAGCCCTCGGGAATGACGGTGGAGGTGTTGTGCGGACAGCCAGAGCAGTAGTGCGGCACGCGAGGGAATAGAGCACGCGGCAGTGCCAGCTCGGCTTCCTTGGCCTCCATCCAGCGCATCTGCTGTTCGATGGATTCGGTGTTGAAGAAGCGCTGCACGCGCTTGCCGATAACCTGCGCAATGGTTGCAGGTGTGAGTTCGCCGGTGCTGGGCAGAATCCAGTTGCCCTGCTCGTCGTACTTGCCGACCACACTCGGGTGGTTCGGCCAGTTGAACATGTACTCCTTCACCTGCGACTCGATGAAGGCGCGCTTTTCTTCCACGACCAGAATGTCTTCCAGGCCTTCGCAGAAGCGTTGCAATCCTTGCGGTTCGAGCGGCCAAGTCATACCGACCTTGTAGACGCGGATACCGATATCGGCGGCGACCTTTTCATCGATGCCGAGGTATTCCAGCGCTTGCAGCACATCGAGATAGCTCTTGCCGGTGGTGATGATGCCGAAGCGCGCGCGCGGCGAATCGAGCACCACTTTGTCAATCTTGTTGGCGCGCGCAAACGCCTGCGCGGCAGCCACCGCGTAGCGATGCAGACGCATTTCCTGATCCATCGGCGGATCGGGCCAGCGGATATTCAAGCCGCCGACCGGCATATCGAAATCGTCCGGCGTAATGATGTGCAACTGATGCGGATCGACGTTGACCGAGCCGGAGGATTCGACCGTTTCGGCAATGGTTTTGAAACCGACCCAGCGCCCCGTGAATCGCGACATCGCCCAGCCCAGCAGGCCCATGTCGAGAATGTCCTGCACACCGGCCGGATTCAGCACAGGCATCATCGCCGAGACGAACTCCAGTTCCGATCCATGCGGCAAGGTGGAACTACGGCAGGCATGGTCATCAGCCGCCAGGGCCAGCACACCACCAAAACGCGAGGTGCCTGCGGCATTGCCGTGCTTGAACACGTCGCCGCAGCGATCCACACCGGGCCCCTTGCCGTACCACATCGAGAACACGCCGTCGTACCTGGCGCCCTCGAACAGATTGGTCTGCTGACTGCCCCAGACCATGGTGGCGCCCAGATCTTCGTTGACGCCGGGGGTGAAGTGAATGGCGGATGCCGCCAAATGTTTGCGTGCCTTCCAGAGCTCGAGGTCGAAGCCACCCAAGGGGCTGCCGCGATAACCGGAAATGAAACCCGCGGTGTTGTGCGACTCGGCACGATCACGCATCTGTTGCATCAGCGGCAAACGCACCAGCGCCTGCACACCACTGAGATAGATGCGACCCGCTTCGCGGGTGTACTTGTCTTCCAGCGTGTACTGCAGATCAAGCGTGGAGGCGGGCGATGAGACGGGGACAGACATCGTTCGGGCGACCGACTGGGGGCGAAGCGACAAATCCTAACATTTGAAACCTTTCCACCCGAGCTTTCTCCGGTATACGGTGCAGCACGCTGCGAAGGCTATCGGTATGATTCGGCAGAAAATTGCTGCATCGCAAAAGCTGACTTTCGTCAACGGCGACGCCTCGTCCGCGTCTGACGATGGGCATTCATCTTTCGGGGGAACACATGAGCGGATCCATAAACTGCGCCCGGTTTGGCGCCGAACATCCTCTTCTGAAGCGTGTTCACAGCCTGCTTTGGCTTGGATTATGGCTGTTTGCCGGCACACTGGCGGCACAAGAGGGATTGCCATCCGTCGACGAGAACTATGTCGACGCAGACAACGCAGCGCAGTTCGCCCAGACCATTGATCCACAGGATCGTCGTGCGGTGCAGCAGCTTGAGCAGTTGTTGAGCTATGACGAGCGCAACGTGCCGGCACGGGTGCAGAGCGGCCATGTGCTGCTGGGTCGTGGCCTTCGTGCACGTGCAGGGCAGGAGTTCGAGTATGCCATCCGGGTTGCCGAAGCAGGCAGCCGCCTGCAGCGCTACGCCTACTGGAACTATGGATGGGCGCTGCTGCGTGGCGGTGATACCGCGGCGGCAGTTGAGCAATGGCGAATTGCCGCAGAACTGCATGGCGGCAAGCCGGATTGGGTGCCACCGTTATTTGCCCTGGCGTTTTGGCAAAGCGGCGACCGCGATCTTGCCCTCAGCTATTACAAGGCTGCAGTCCGTGCCCTGCCCGAGCGTTGGGGCGAGCGTCAGGGCCTGGAGCAGGCTGCACAGGAATGGACTGCCAACGAAAAATTCGCTCTGGAATCACTCTACGCTGCGTGGCGCGAGTCGATTGGCTTGAGCGCCGGCTGAGATGGCTCGCGTCGCCGCGCGCTCGGCGCGGCCTCGCTACGTTCGCGCGCCCTGATCGCGAGCCGACGCAGGTGTGTTTGCGCCGCGACTGGCCTGGCGCCATGTGCCCTCTAACGCGAGATGGCGCTCTGTGGGCGTCGCATGATCGCGATCCCACGCATCTAGCCGAGGCGACATCAGCCGATGCCATAGCGGTGGGAGCAATGCGACGATGATCGTCGTCAGGTAGCCACCCAACATCATGGGTGCATCCGGGAAGGGCCTGAGATTTTGATAGGCGACTTCACCTTGCGCATGGTGGTGCGAGTGACGGGTCAGGTTGAACATTGACCATGAACTGATGCGCCGATTCGTGTTCCATGAATGCCGCGGTGCAACCGGAGTGAGCGGATCGCGCACCAATCCATAATGCTCCATGAAGTTCACGATCTCGAGCAGCGCCTTGCCCCACAGTGCACTGGCGACGAAAAACCCTGCCGCGACCCAGCCACCCATGGCCCACGCACCACCGATGAGCGCGACGCTCGCGAGATGACCGCGAATCACGCCATTTCGCCACCCCAGCACACGATGGCCACGACGTTTCAGGCGTCGGGACTCGATACGCCATGCCGAGCGATTGCCCAGCCAGGTTGACCTCAGGATGTGGACATAGACATTGCAACCTCGCGGTGCCGTGGCCGGGTCCGCCGGTGTCGCGACGTAACGGTGGTGGCCGTAAACGTGTTCAATTGCGAACACAGTATCAAAGCTGAAAGCCAGCAGAGCTCGCCCGATTGCGGCCGAAATCGGATCCCAGGTGCGATGCACAAGCTCATGCGCAGGGATCGTCCCGACCATCCCGATCATCAGTCCTGTCAGGATGACAGCGGACAGATGATGACCGGCGTGGTTGGTACTCCGCGCGCTAAGGACATCCCAGCCACTGACGGTCTGAATCCAGGTGCCGTAGCCGAGCGGGTCACCGGGACTCACCGTCCACACGGCGGTAAAAACGGTCCAGATGACCAATGGCAGAGCGAGCCAGAGCTGCAGGGTCAGCACGCGGGAATGATGGAAACGCGGAGCGCTGGTGTCGTCGCCAAACAGCGCGTCGCCACCGACGTAGAACACGACGATGGCGAGCAACCCCGCCGTCGTCCATTGGCCACCCGCGAGCATGGCGATGATCGAACAAAGGCCGATTGCATGGAAAAGGAAGAACTTGAGGTAATCGAGCAGACTGGCCTCGCGATCAACCGTAGGCGCAATCACGGTCGATGCATGCTCCGGCGGTGTCGCGCGTCGCATCGGTAGCGGCATCTTCGGCGCGGCCGCCAACGCTGCGCCTCCGGCGCGGGGATCCGCTTGGGTCGTGAAGCGATCAGCACGGATCTGCGCGCGTGGCAGCCCGAGGGTTTCCAAGCGCGAAGCAACATCGTCTGTCATCGCCGCGGCACCGCAGAGGTATCCATCGACGTCGGGGCCGGCGCGCCCAGTGAGGTGCGCGGTTACGCGTCCGCGTGCACCCTTCCATTTCGCGTCAGGTTGCGACAACACCGGCACGAAGCAGAACTTTCCCTGCCAGTCGCGCGCAATGCGGCCGAGCCTGTCGAGCGCATGAAGATCCTCATGCGTCCGCGCGCCATGCAGCAATGTCACCGGTCGCGTCTCGCCAGATTTGAGCGCAGCTTCCAGCATCGCCAGCACCGGAGCGAGCCCGGTGCTGGTGGTTACGAACAATAGCGGCCTCTCGCCCGCGTGTAGCGCGAAGTCACCCAGGGGGCCATCAACGATCACCGTTTCACCGGTGAGATCGCAATTGGCAACATGCCCGGTGAACTCGCCACCCGGCACGTGGCGGACGTGGAACTCGACCACGGGCTGCGCAGCAGGCGGCGTTGCAAATGAATAGCTGCGGGTCACGCCAGGCAACGATGCCACCGTGAGCATTGCGAATTGCCCGGGCAGATACGGCAAGCCCTGATCAAGCTCAACCACGAGCCGAGTGATAGATGGCGTCAACCGGTGCTGCTCGCGAACTCGTCCAGTGACCTGTCGACGCGCTGCAGTCGACGTGACATCAAATGCGACGCGCACGTCGCCGATCGGCACGCTCTGACAGGCAAGAATGATCCCTGACGCGAGTTCAATGTCCTCCAGCAGATAGGCGGTCTCGGTCAGCTCACGCACGCGACCGTCGAGCAGCCGGCAACGGCAGGTCCCACATCCACCAACACGGCAGCCGAAGGGCATTGCGATGCCGGCCGCCAGTCCTGCATCCAGTAGCGTCTGCCCGGGATACACCGACGTCACCGCCCCATTGATCGTGGCAGTGCAGATCTCACGGGTGTTCATGGCCATCAGTGAATACCAGCGAGATCAGGTTGCCGCCAAGCGTAGGGGCGACAATGCATCTTTGGGAGGTCATTTATTGACACTCATACCATCACGGCCGACCATCGACCCACATGCCCGCGTCGCCCGATCACTTGCCGGACCTTTCACTCGCCGGCCCCTACCTTAGAGCCATTGCCGATTGCATCAGCGCATCGGGCGCGAACGCGCGGACGTTGCTCTCGCGAAACGGCATCGACCCCGCTGCGATCGACGATGCCGCGCTTGAACTTCCCTTGACGAGCTTCGCTCACCTGCTGCGCGACGCAATCATGACCACCGGCGAACCAGCGCTGGGCTTGCTGGTCGGCGATCGACTGGGTGTGACGTCTCACGGGACGCTCGGCGCAGCGATCCTGCGTGGAACCACACTGCGCGAGGTCGCCCGGCTGCTGGTGGACCAACTCGACGCGCGCGCGCCACTAGTCGGACTTGATGTCGTCCAGAGCGAAAATGAGTTTCGACTGCTTGTGCGCGACGCACTTCCACGCGGCCAAATGCGCCGGGCCTTGCTGGAAGCGGTCGTCGTCGCGCTCGCAAAGTTGATCGAGGCGATCGCGCAAGGAACTACCGCAATCATTCGCATCGCCTTTGATGATCGAACGCCACCGTATTCGAACTTCGCACGTGCCCTGCTCCACCGCCCCGTGCGCTGGGGAGAGAGCTTCACTGGACTTGTGTTGCCGGCTTGCCAGATCGATTTGCCTCTGCACGGCGGGGATCCCGTTGCGTTCGCTGCACTGATCCGCCGTGCCGAGCAAGAGCTCGCCTCACAAGCCGGCGACCGCCCCGTCTCAACTGCACTGCATCGACTGCTGCTCGGCAGGCGCGGGGGCTTGCCATCGCTGCCAGCAGCGGCCAGGTTGCTCCAACTTCAGCCACGATCACTGCACCGGCGGCTGGTCGACGAAGGCACGACCTTTCGGGTTGTCGTCGAAGAGGTTCGTGCCACACTCGCACGGGAGTATCTCGCCGAGCCGGACTGGACCGTACCCGAGATCGCGCTGGCGCTCGGTTATGCGGACCCGGCAAATTTCAGGCGCGCACTACGACGTTGGCGTCTCAATGGTTCGCGTCGATCGATTCACGTCGGCTGAGCGCTGGCGGATCGGACACAGGCGATCGGGATCGGCGAACGCCACAAAAAGGACGGGCACCCCTGTTGCAGAGGTGCCCATCTGCAAATCACGTACTCACTGTGCTTCGGTAACAACCGTCAGCGCAGCCTCGGCGTCCCGCGTCAGCAGTTGATTGACGGCTTCAACATCCTTGACATCGATAACGCCTGCCGACTGCTTGAGCGCCAGCGTGTTAACCAGGAAGTTGTGGCGTGAGTTGGAGTAGTCACGCTGAGCCTGGGTCAGGACCTGCTGCGAGAGCAGCACATCGACGATGGTACGAGTACCGACCTCAAACCCTGCCTCGGTCGCTTCCAACGCACTCTGCGCAGACACCAAGGCCTGCTTGCGCGCTTCGATCTCGCTGATACCCGCCAGCACGGCGCGATAGGCGTTGCGCGTGGTGCGGGTCACCGCACGGCGCTGTTGTTCGAGCTGATCAGCAACCGCATCGCGGCCATACACGGCCTGGCGCACGGCAGACTGCGTTGCGCCACCGGCAAAGATCGGCACGTTGAGGCTCAGGCCGATGGTGGTGCCATCGTTTTCGCTACTCGCAGGAACGCTGAATCCACTGCTGAGCACACGATCCCCCCAGCCAGCGCCCTTGTCGTAACTCACGAACGCCGACAGCGAGGGCAGATGTCCGGCACGTGCCGAGGCAATGTCTTGCTCGGAGGCTTCCAGAGCCAATGTCCGCGAACGCAGGGTGGGGCTCTCGGCCAAAGCGATGTCGACCCATTGGGTCAGATCAGAGGGCTCTGGCAGCACCGGGACAAAGCTGTCTTCGAGCCCCTTGAAGTTCTCCATCCAGGTTCCGGTAATTTCCGCCAGGGCCTCGCGAGCGTCGTCCAGCGCATTTTCCGCCGTAATCGCCGAGGCGCGCGAGCTGTCATAGCGAGCGCGGGCTTCGTGCACGTCGGTCACCGCGGTGAGCCCGACTTCAAAGCGCTGTTCGGCTTGATCCAGCTGACGCTTCACTGCGCGCTCATCGGCCCGCGCAAAGGCCAGCGTATCGATGGAGGTCAGGACGCCGAAATACGCTTGCGCAACCCGCAGCGCCAAACCATCCACCGCCGCATCCAAATCGGCCTCTGCCGCTGCGGAGCGCGCCTTGGACGCACGTAGGCGCGTGTAGTTGGCGTGGCTGTAAAGCGACTGTTGCAGGTCAACACCGAAGTTCCGGCTACGGCTATCGGAATCCGTCGTCGCGCGACCGAAGACCAGATCGCCGTTTTCGTCAGGAACCGCACTGAACGACGTGCTGCTTGAATCGCTATCGGACAAAGTCGCATTGCCGCTGATTTGCGGCAACAACGCGGCGCGCGACTGCACGACCCCTTCGCCAGTGGCCAAACGCTGGGATTCGGCGGCCGACAGCTGTGGATCACTGTCGCGAGCCAATTGATAGGCTTGCAGCAAATCTGCCGCCGCTGCCTGACCACCCAGGGCGAACAGCAACGCAATACTCAGGGGACGAAGCAACGGCAGGCGCATGATCTTTCCTCGCGGTAATTCAACTCAAAGCACGAATTCAGGTTTGGGTTCCGCCCCGTACAGATAGGGCACATCGGTATCGAACAGGCTCTCGCGCTGCCAACCTGCAGCGGTACGGGTCAGCAGCACGGCTTCTTGCGCCGGGCTATCGCCCGTTATGACAAATAAACGACCGCCTTGCCGCACCCAGGAAGCAAAATGCGTCGGGAGCTCACACACTGCCGCCGTGATCACGACCACATCGAACTCGCGTCCGGGCTGGTAGGTAAAGGCATCCGCACATTCAACGCGCACGTTGGTCAATCCCGTCGCCTCCAGTCGCTGCCTGGCACGTTCGACCAAATCTGCGTGACGTTCGATGCTGGTCACTGCGCGCGCCAACTGCGCCAGACAAGCCGTCAGGAAAGCCGAGCCGGTGCCGACTTCAAGCACTTCGTCGGTTGCCTGCAACGCAATCGACTGCAAGACGCGCCCTTCGAGCACGGGTTTGAACATGAATTCGCCGTGTTCCAACGGCAAAGCCACATCGGCGAAAGCCAACTTGCGGTGCCGCGCCGGCACGAAGTCTTCGCGCTTGAGGGTGGACAGCGTGTCAAGCACACGCGGATCCAGAACCTCCCAAGGGCGGATCTGCTGCTCAACCATGGCAAATCGTGCGTGTTCCATATCCAGTGGCATGGGGAGTTTCCTGAGGACTAGTCCGACAATGGACGCAAGGCCTTGATTGTAGTGCCATGCGGCAAGGCCGACCAATGCCGACTTGGGTCGCACACAGCATCGGTTCCCACCATGCGCCCGGTGTAGTGTCGGAAGTCACCGTGACGCTTGGCGGATTCAGGCCTCACTGGGTTTGACCCGGAACCACGCGGCATACAAGGCGGGCAGGAACAGCAAGGTCAGTGCAGTCGCGACCAGCAATCCGCCCATGATGGCGACCGCCATGGGTCCAAAAAAGGCGCTGCGCGAGAGCGGAATCATCGCCAGAATCGCCGCCAGTGCGGTCAGCACGATCGGCCGGAAACGCCGGACGGTGGCATCAATGATGGCGTTCCACGGCGAAGATCCATCGCGGATGTCATGCTCGATCTGGTCCACCAGAATCACCGAATTGCGCATGATCATGCCGGCCAGTGCAATGGTGCCAAGCATCGCGACGAAACCAAACGGTCGACCCAACAAGAGCAGGAACAAGGTCACTCCGATCAAGCCGAGTGGGGCGGACAGAATGACGATGGCCGTCAGCGAGAAGCTGCGCAGTTGGATCATCAGCAACGTCATGACAACCACAAAAAACAATGGCATGCCCGCCATGATGGACTTCTGTCCACGCGTCGAATCCTCGATGGTGCCGCCGATCTCCAACAGATAACCGGACGGCAGCGCAGCGCGCACCGCGTCCAGCTTGGGCATCACTTCAGCAACCACCGAGGCGGGCTGTACCTGTCCATACACATCGGCGCGCACGGTGACGGTTGGCAGTCGATTGCGATGCCAGATGATGCCTTCCTCGAAGCCGTATTCCAAGCTCGCGATCTGCGACAGCGAGACGACTGCGCCACTTGCCGTAGGCACGGCCAGACTTCCCAACATCGAAAGACTGGCGCGCTCCTCCGCTGGGCCCCGCAGCGCAATCTGAATCAGGTCGTTGTCCTCGCGATAGGTGCTGACCGGGGTGCCGGACAATGAGCCTTGCAGGAATTGCGCAACATGTGCTGACGTGATCCCGAGCGCCCGGGCGCGCGCCTGGTCGATCGCCACGTGTACCACTTTGCTGGGTTCCTCCCAGTCCAAATGCACGTTGCTGACGTGTGGATTGCTCATCAGCTCGGTCTGCACTTTGCGCGCCAAGCGCCGTACTTCGTCGATGTGCTCGCCAGACAGTCGCAATTGCACCGGATAGCCCACCGGGGGACCATTTTCCAATCGGGTAATGCGCGAACGCACGTCCGGCAATGCTTCCGGCAGGGTCTCGATCAACCATTGCCGGATCGATTCGCGGGTTTCGATGTCATGCGTTTCAACGACAAATTGCGCAAAGCTTGGCTGTGGCAACTGCTGATCCAAAGGCAGGAAAAAACGCGGTGAGCCTGTCCCCACATAAGCCACGTAACTTTCGATCCCGGGCTTGTCCTTCAGAAGCGCCTCAACCTTGCGTGCTTGGGCGTCGGTAGCCAGCAGCGATGCGCCTTCGGCAAGTTTGAGATCAATCATCAGCTCCAGCCTTGGCGAGGCCGGGAAGAACTGCTGGGGCACAAAACGGAACATCACGATCGAGAGCGCGAACATCGCCACGGTGACGGTAATGACGGTTTTGCGATAGCGCACGCACCACTCGACAATATGCCGGAAACGCACATAGAAACCTGATCGATAAGGGTCGTGCGTACCCTGCGCGGTGCCGTGTTTTTCTGCATGCAAGCGCGCCAAGTCTGGCAACAGTTTGTCGCCGAGGTAGGGAACAAACACGACCGCAGCGATCCAAGAGACCAGCAGCGCCAGCGTCACCACCTGGAAGATGGAACGCGTGAACTCGCCGGTGCTGGATTGCGCTATGGCCAGCGGGATGAAGCCCGCCGCCGTGATCAGCGTGCCTGTCAGCATCGGGAAGGCCGTCGAGTTCCACGCAAACGCAGCTGCCTTCACGCGATCAAAGCCCTGTTCCATTTTGATCGCCATCATCTCGACCGCGATTATGGCGTCGTCCACCAGCAACCCAAGCGCCAGCACCAACGCACCCAATGAAATCTTGTGCAGGCCGATATCGAGGTAGTACATGCCCGCAAAAGTCATTGCGAGCACCAGTGGGATCGATAGCGCAACCACCAGCCCGGTGCGAAAACCGAGCGAGAAAAAGCTCACGATCAGCACGATGATGACGGCTTCGGCCAAGACGCGCACGAATTCGCCAACGGCGTTGCGGACGGCGCGCGGCTGGTCAGCGACCCGTCGTAATTCCATGCCCACCGGCAAGCTCGACTGCAGACGTGCAAATTCCGCATCCAGCGCCTTGCCCAACTGAATGATGTCGCCGCCTTTGCGCATCGATACCGCGATGCCGATGGCGTCTTCGCCCATGAAGCGCATGCGCGGCTCGGGCGGATCGGAGAAGCCGCGAAACACCTCCGCCAAATCTGCAATCCGGAAATCGCGGTCAGCGATCCGCAACGGGAAGTTCCTGATATCGCTCAGCGAGGTGAAGCGGCCGGTGACGCGCAGGCGGATGCGGTCCGTTGCAGTTTCGAAAAAGCTCGCATCCACTACCGCATTCTGCGCATCCAACGCGGCCTGCACGGCTTCCAATGGCAGCCCCAAGGTTGCCAGCTTGGTGTTCGAGAGTTCGATCCAGATCTTTTCCTGCTGCACGCCGAGCAACTCGATCTTGCCAACGTCTTTGACGCGAGTAAGTTCAAGTTCGAGGCGTTCGGCGTAGTCCTTTAGCACGGCATAGTCAAAGCCTTCACCGGTCAACGCGTAGATGTTTCCGAAGGTGTCACCGAACTCGTCATTGAAGAATGGCCCCTGGATACCCGTCGGCAAGGTCAGACGAATGTCGTTGATTTTCTTTCGTATTTGATAGAAAAGTTCAGGAAGCTCGCTTGAGCGCATGGCGTCACGCGCCGCAAACATCACCATCGATTCGCCCGGCCGCGAATACGAGCGGATGAACTCGTAGCTGCCGGTTTCCATCAACTTCTTCTCGACCCGGTCGGTGATTTGCCGACCAACTTCTTCCGCGCTGGCACCTGGCCAGAGGGTGCGAACCACCATGACCTTGAAGGTGAACGGCGGATCTTCGTTCTGGCCCAATCGCTGGTAGGAAACGATCCCCAGCACCGCCAGCAGCAGCATGCTGTAGAGCACCAGACTACGATTGCGTAGTGCCCACTCGGAGAGATTCAGACCTGCCATGGCTCAACCGCCCTGCGTCGCGGTGCGCAGCTGCACTGCACGATTGTCGCGATCAACTGCGCGAACCGTTTGACCTTCATGGAGCAGGTGTACGCCGCCGGCAACCACCCAATCGGCACTGGTCACACCGTTCAGTACCGGAACATCGGTCTCGGTCATCGCACCGAGCGTCACGACACGCTTCTGCAACTGTGCGTTTTCGGGCTGAATCACCCAGACAAAGGCCTCACCCGCATCGGCGTTGATGGCCGACAATGGCAATGCCAGTTGCGTCCCTTCGCCTGTTCCAATGAAAACTCGGGCGCTGCCGCCGAGTTCTATGTTCTCGACGGTTGCATCAATCTGAATTCGCGCGGCAAAGGTGCGGGATGCGGCGTCGGCGGTCGGGGAGAGTTCGCGAATACTGCCGTTTTGCGGCTGCTCCGGCTGTGACCACAACATGACACGCACCAACTGACCGACGGCGTGTTTGGCTGCATCGCGCTCGGGGATGCTGATCGCCACTTCGCGCTCACCATCCTGCGCGAGCACAAACGCTGCCTGCCCCGCAGTGACCACCTGCCCGGCTTCGATCAAGCGTTTCGCAATCACGCCATCCGCCGGCGCCCGAAGTTCACTGTAGGCCGCTTGGTTGGCGCTGACGTTGCGCTGCGCACGTGCGGCTTCCAGCTGCGCTTTGGCCGCTTGCATCCGTGTATTGACCTGGTCGAACTGGGATTTGCTGATCAACTGCCGATCAAGCAAGTTGGCATACCGTGTTTGCTCTGCCTGCGCCAGAGCGAGATCGGCTTCGGCAGCGGCAAGCTGCGCGCTGGCGGCGTCGACCTGTAAACGGAGATCCTCAGGATCCAAGGTCGCGAGGACTTGTCCTGCGGTCACGCGATCACCGCTATCAACCCGTCGCGTGGCCACTTTGCCTGCCACTCGAAAAGCCAGCGTGGGCTCGTAGCGCGCATGGATTTCCCCGGCAAACGAATCGAATCGGCTGGCGGCGACCTGCGGCTGCACAGCCAGCACAGGACGAACCACCTCGGTCGGTTCCGGTGCACTGCCACACGCCGTCAGCAAAATGCCCAGTGGCAAACACAGCCAACCCGTTCGAAAGGCGAAATTCATGTCAGCTCCAATGACGTTGGGCAGGTCTAACCTGCGTATTCACGAGGTGTCGGGCTCGCAGCTTAGAATTAAAATACCAGTCGGTCTAGTATTTTATTTGACATCACGATTACACTTGCCCGCATGCCCAAGCCCGCTCCCCGCCAAGGCCCAGGTCGCCCCAAAGACCTCGACAAACGCGCCGCCGTTTTGACTGCTGCCAAGACCCTGTTTGCGCAGCGGGGCTTTGACAGCGTCAGCATGGAAGCTATCGCCACGGCGGCAGGCGTGTCCAAGCTCACGGTCTACAGCCATTTCACCGACAAGGACACCTTGTTTCAGGCCGCAGTGCGCTCAAAATGCGAAGAAGCCTTGCCCGAGTCAGTGTTCGATGTCTCTTTGCGAGGTGATGTTCGGGAGCGCCTGCGCGCCATCGCACGGGGATTTCATCAACTGGTCATGAGCGACGAATCATTGGGACTGCACCGGTTGCTGATCGCTCAAGGAGCCAGCAACACCAAACTGGTGGAGTTGTTCTATGACAGTGGTCCGCGTCGCGTGATCAGTGCCTTTCAGACTTTTCTGCAGGGCGCGCAGCAGAGTGGTGAGTTGGATATTCCCGACCCCGCTCGCGCAGCAAGTCACTTCTTCTGCCTGCTCAAGGGCGAAGGCCATATGCTGCAACTGCTGGGTTGCCCACTCTGCGTTACCAGTTGCGATCCACAACAGCACATCGACTCGGTGCTGGAACTGTTCTTGCGTGCGTACCTGCCGCGCTGAACCCGCCATCTGACGCGCTACACTCACATCCCGCTTCGTCTTGAGCGACCGAGTGACATGAGCACCGGCCAAGTACCTGAAAATGCCTTGCAGCCCGAGGTCTATGAGCGATTGCACCAGTTGGCGCACCGATATCTGGGTGGTCAGAGCGGGCATACGCTGAACACGACGGCGCTCGTTCATGAGGCCTACCTGAACTTGCAACGGATGGATCCGGAGCACCCCATCTGGCGGGACCGCGCACATTTCCTTGGCTATGCCGCCACCGCGATGCGCCACATCGTGATCGACCACGCGCGGCGCCGCAATGCGCATAAACGGCGCGGAGATCTGGTGCCCCTGGACTGGATCGCCGAAGCTCACGAGGGCATTGCGATTGACTCGATGGCAGGGGAGTTGATTGCGCTCGACAGCGCGTTGAGCCAACTCGAGACACTGGAGCCCCGGCTTGCGCGCGTGGTTGAGTTGCGCTTTTTCGCTGGCCTTTCGGTAGAGGATGCGGCCGAGGCACTGGCCATCCATCCGCGCAGCGTCGTGCGCGACTGGCACAAGGCACGCCTGTTGCTGCATCACGCACTCTCTGCGCAGGACGGCCCATGACACCCTCGGAAGTGCAGTCACGCTGGTTGGAACTCAGTCCGTTTCTGGACCAACTCCTCGATCTGGAAGAACCTGCACGCACACATGCACTTTCGCAGATCGCGGATGTGGAACTGCGTCTCGCGTTGACAGAGTTGCTGGCCGCTCAACCGTCCAAGGGTTTGCTCGACTGCAGCCCGGAACAGGTTGCCGCAGTCATTGCGCAAGCGCCCAGTTCAATGAGCGCCGAGGACGTGGTTGGCCCCTATCGCCTGTTGCGACTGATCGGCGAAGGCGGCAGCGGCAGCGTCTACCTCGCCGAGCGCACGCATGACGGTTTCAGCCAGAACGTCGCACTCAAGTTGTTACGCGTCGGCGTGCGTGATCCACTCGAGAAAGCCCGATTCCAACGCGAACAACGCATCCTCGCGCGGCTCGAGCACCCGCATATCGCGCGGCTGCTGGATGCCGGCATCAGCGATGACGGCGTGCCATGGTTTGCCATGGAGTACGTTGACGGCGCACCGCTATTGACCTGGTGCAACGAGCAAAAACTCGACGTCACGGCACGCATCGCGCTGTTTCTGCGCGTGTGTTCGGCGGTTGACGCCGCACACCGTGCCTTGATCGTGCACCGCGACCTCAAGCCCGCCAACATCCTGGTGTCACGCGAAGGCGAGCCAAAATTGCTGGACTTCGGTATCGCAAAACTGCTTGATGATTCCGAGCGCATCGATGAGACCCGCACCGCACTTCGGCGCCTAACGCCCGCCTATGCCGCGCCAGAACAGTTCGAGGGCCATGCCATCACGACTGCAACCGACGTCCATGCATTGGGCGTCGTGTTGCACGAACTACTGACAGGTCTGCGACCTGAACGTCGCGAGGACGGCAGTTTGCGCCAACCTTCCGCCCAGTTGGCCGCGCGATCTGACCGTGACCTGTTGGCTGCGCAACGCCGCTGTGCCTCGCGTCCATTGGTGATGGCCCTGCGAGGCGATTTGGATGTCTTGCTGGAGACCGCTCTGGCGCAACGACCTGAAGACCGCTATCCGAGTGTCGCTGCCTTGGTCGATGACCTGAATCGCCACCAGAGCCAACGCCCGCTAAGGGCGCGGCGGGCAGGTATCGGGTATCGAATGGGTCGCTTTGTTCGCCGCCACCGCGTTGGGGTGATCGCCGTGGTGTTGCTGCTGATCAGTGTCAGCACCGGCGTGCTGTCGACCATTCGCGAAGCGGAGCGCGCGCAACTGGCCGCCAACGAGGCGCAACGACAAGCCTTGCGCGCTGAGTCCGTGCGCAATCTGATTCTTGACCTGTTCTCTGGCATCACACCCGATGAAAGTCGAGGTCGTGACATCAGCGCGCGGGAGTTGCTACAGCGCGGTGAAATTCGCTTGCTGGAAACGCTCGCAACGACGCCGGAACTGGGCAGCGAGTTGCTGGTTGCGCTGGCCTCGGCTTGGCGCCAGCTGGGTTCGCTGGAACATGCGGACGAACTCGCCCAGCGCGCACTTGATTTAGCCAAGGATGACGACATGACCGCCGCCGCTCAGCTGGAGCGCGGACGCACGCTGCGCGAATTGGGTCAACTTGACGCCGCCGAACTGGCCTTCCGCGCAGCACTCACCGCAGAGCGCATCGAGACCCGCACATTGGCGCGTGCGCAATTGGCTGAGATGCTCGCGGAGCGGGGCGACAAACCTGCCGCGTTGGCTTTACTCACTGAGGCAGAGCACGAACCGCGCATCGCCGATCCGCTGTTGCGTCTGCGCAATGAAGCCGCACTCAGCACGGTGCGCTTCATGGGCGGAGACGTCGGCGGTGCAGAATCGCAACTGCGTGCGACCCTGCAGGATGCCGAGACTTGGCTGCCTGCTGAACACACCGAGCTTGCCCGTGTACTCAACGACCTCGCAGTGGTTCGCCTGCAACAAGGCGAAGCCAATGAAGCCGCGCAACTATTGGAGCGTGCGCTGGCGATGCGCATCCGACTGCTCGGCGAGAATCATCCAGACGTAGCGCGATCACGTTATGAGCTGGCTGGTGCCTTGCAGCGATTGGGCCGGCCCGCAGAGGCCAAGCCCTTGTTCCAATCGGCTCTGACGCTGCAACGTGACTTGCTCGGCCCCACCCATCCCGATGTTGCGCGCAGCCTCAACAGCCTCGCGATCGTGACCCAGACATTGGGCGATATGCCGGGCGCCATGCTGGGCTTGCGCGAGGCGCTGGATGCCGCGCGCGCCGCCTTCGGTACCCGCCACCCGACCGTCGCCGCAATCCTTGGCAACTTGGCCGTCCTTGAGCGAGCACTGGGTCATCTCGACGTCGCGGAAACGCATCAACGTGAAGCCTTGGAAATGACGATCGCACTATCCGGTGCGGATCATTTTCTAACCGGCGTCAGTCGCGCCAGTCTTGCCATGTTGCTCAGCGAGAAGGGCGATCTCAGCGGATCGCGGGCGGAATTCGAAACCGCACTGCAAGTTATCGAAGCCAAGGTTGGCAGCGATCATCCCGACCTTGCACTCTGGCGCGCGGCCTACGCGGACACGTTGTTTGATCTCGGCGACGTGGAGAATGCACAACGTAGCGCCGATGAAGCACTCCGGATTGGTCGCGCCAAACTCGCTTCGACCGATCCGCGTCTGGGTCGAATTGGCCTTAGCGCCCTGAGGATTGGCGTGTTGCAAGGTGATTGCAGCGGACTGGCCGCGATTCAATCCGAACTGACCGAGCAACTCGCTCGCGGCGGCGGCGGCATGCGTGCTGATCGCGCCTCGCTCGCCCTGTTACGCATGATCTGCGATCGTCGCGGCCACCGTGACCCCGCGGAAGCACGGCAGCTTGCCGAGCAGGAACTGGTCGGTCTGATCTATCAACCGCGTCGTCTCCGCCAATTGCTGCAAAATCCCGGCTAAGGAGTGCCACCATGACCGATGCACCAAACGCTACCACGGATGAACTCCCTTGGCTGCGCCTTCGTGTGATGCTGGGCGACGGTGCCTACATGGGACCAGGACGTGCCGATCTGCTGCAAGGCATTGCTGAAACCGGCTCCATTGCTGCGGCCGGTCGTCGAATGAGCATGAGCTATCGACGCGCCTGGTTGCTGGTTGAAGCACTGCATCAGGACTTCGGTTCGCCGATGGTGACCACGGCGATCGGCGGCAGGCGCGGCGGTGGTGCGCAACTGACGCCATTGGGCGAAGCGGTGCTGCAGGGCTACCGCCAGATCGTCGCTCGTTGCCAAACAGCGGCAGAAACCGAGATGCAGGCCTTGGCCGCGCTGCGCCAAAACGCCGTCTGAACTTAGCAGCAGCCCGTCTGCGAAATGCAGAACGGTTCACTTTGCATTGGGAAGACATGCGATAGATTTGCGCGAAACACACGTCATAACAGATTGTTGGCGAGTGTTCCTCACATCTCACGCGATGTTATCTCTGCATATCTATGATTCAGATGGTATTTATCAGCGCAGTACTTGTCACGATTGCTTTCGTGGTGATTCACCTCGCCGTGCAAAGGGTGCCTGACGGCTGTGCTCGTACCGTATTCCGCAGAACGCGCTTTACCAGAGTCCTGCCGGCTGGCATCCACGTCATCATTCCGGGCTGGGAACGCGTCGGCACCACCGTTCCCCTGATCGGGCACAGCGTCAACGTCAATGCAACGACCTTCGGTCTCGCGGCGGTGCATTTTCAGATTCTCGACGCCGACCAGATCGGCGCAGCGCTGGCTGACCCGGAAAGTCTGGTTGCCAACGCAACCGCCTTGCAATTGGCTGCCATTTCGCAGCAGCACCCCGTTGATCGGGCGCCGGAAACCATCGCACAGCAATTGCGATTGGCATTGAATCAACAGTTTGTGGCGCAAGGACTGCGCGTGGTTCGCTGCCAGTGGCAACCCGAGCGCGACAACGCTGCCGCCTGATTCCGGACGATTTGCACAGGCAGCGGTAGCGGTCGATACTTCCGGCCTTCGCCGGCAATCGTCCTGATCCGGCCAGTCCGGATTACACGTGACATTCTCGCCTTTCGCCCAACACCAACTCGACCTCGGTTTGCAGCAGCTTGGCTTGCCCACAGGGCTGAATGAGCCCTTGCAAGCCTTTGTTGACCTGTTGTTGCGCTGGAATGCCGCCTACAACCTGACGGCCATTCGCAACGCGGATGACATGGTCACTCTGCATCTACTGGACTCATTGAGCCTGTATCCATGGACACAGGGAAGGTCGCAGATCGACATCGGCGCAGGCGCCGGGCTGCCGGCCATTCCTTTGGCGCTAGCAGAGCCGAATCGCCGCATCGACATGGTCGAGCCCGTTGGTAAGAAGGCACGATTCCTACGCGAAGCGATTCGTCAGTTCAAATTGCCGCACAGTAAAGTGTTCGACTGCCGTGCGGAAAATGTGCCCGCTGACGTGACGTACGACTGTCTAACTGCGCGCGCCTTGGGTAGTCTTGCGCAAATCGTCGCCTGGGGCGGGCATCTCGTGCGCGACGGCGGACAGATTCTGGCCATGAAAGGCCAGCTTCCCAGCCAGGAGATCAAGGCACTGCCGAACGGCTGGCATGTCATTGAAGTCACGGCCCTGCACGTCCCCTTTTTGGACGCGGAGCGCCATATCGTTGTGTTGGAAAAGCGTCATTGAATCCGCCCGAAGCGGTCGCAGTAACGCAGACTGGAGTGCAGCATGGGTCGCATCATCGCAATCGCCAACCAGAAGGGCGGCGTTGGGAAAACCACGACAGCCGTTAATTTGGCCGCCTGTCTGGCCGAAGCCCGGCGTCGCGTGTTGCTGGTGGACATGGACCCGCAAGGCAATGCCACGATGGCGGTTGGCATCGACAAGCATGCCGAAGGCCCAAACGGCTGCAACGTGTTGTTGGAGGAAGCCACCGTCGGCGATGCCTTGCGGCAATCCTCGGGCGGCTTTGATGTCGTGCCTGGCAGCGCGGATCTGACCGCCGCGGAAATCAAATTGATGGATGCCTTGGCGCGGGAACACCGTTTGCGAGAAGCGCTGTCCAAGGTGCGGGAGCATTACCACTACATCCTGATTGATTGCCCACCCTCACTAAACCTGTTGACCCTGAACGCCCTGACGGCAGCAGATGGCGTGCTGGTTCCGATGCAATGCGAATACTTCGCCCTGGAGGGTTTGTCGGCACTGATGAACACCATCAAGGCAGTCAAACAACGGCTCAATCCTGCACTGGAGTTGGAGGGCATCCTGCGCACCATGTATGACGTGCGCAACAACCTGGCCAACGAAGTTTCCAATCAGTTGCTGCAGCATTTCGGCGACAAGGTTTACCGCACCATGATTCCCCGCAATGTCCGTGTTGCCGAAGCGCCCAGCCACGGACAGAGCATCGTCGAGTACGACCGCAGTTCGCGCGGCAGCATTGCGTATCTCGGCTTGGCGGGTGAGGTCATTCGACGGGAGAAGCAACACCCCGTG
Organism: Lysobacterales bacterium; assembly: GCA_016718605.1. Lineage (GTDB taxonomy): Bacteria > Pseudomonadota > Gammaproteobacteria > Xanthomonadales > Xanthomonadaceae > Aquimonas. Next base: position 1,081,839 of record JADKCY010000003.1, read on the forward strand.
TCGACAAGCACCGATACGGCACGCATGGAGGCTTCCACATGAGCACCAAGAAGCGCGGTCTCGGGCGTGGTTTGGATGCGCTGCTCGGGGGGGCTGGGCATGCATCGCCCAGCAGCAACACCGAAAGCGAACGCCTTCGTGATCTTCCTATCGAATCCCTGCAGCCGGGCAAATACCAACCGCGTAGCAGCATGGACAAGGAACGATTGGGCGAACTGGCGGACTCGATTCGCGCCCAAGGACTGATTCAGCCGATCATTGTTCGCCCGCTTGGGGGTGAACGCTTCGAGATCATCGCGGGCGAGCGGCGCTGGCGTGCCGCGCAGTTGGCTTCGCTGCGCGAAGTGCCTTGCGTAGTCCGCGAAACCGACGATCACGCCGCACTCGCCATGGCATTGATCGAGAACATCCAGCGTGAAGACCTGAATCCGCTGGAAGAAGCCTTGGCACTGCAGCGACTGATCGACGAATTCCAACTGACCCACCAGCAAACGGCCGAGGCGGTTGGTCGATCGCGCGCGGCGGTCAGCAATCTCCTGCGCCTGCTTGAACTTCCTGATGCGATTCGCCAATTGGTCGAAGCACGTCGTATCGAGATGGGTCACGCGCGCGCGCTGTTGACACTGCCGGCGGACAGCGCGCTGGCACTGGCCAAACAGGCTGCCGACGAAAGCTGGTCGGTGCGCGAGATCGAACGCCGCGTGCAAGCGCTGCAGCGTGGCCAGTCGGCCGCCGCGCCAGTTGTCCGCAAGCCCGACGCCGACGTACAACTGCTGGAGCGCGAACTGGCCGAGTTGTTGAGCGCCAAAGTCGCCATCCAGCATGGCCGCGGTGGGCGCGGCAAGCTGGTGGTGGAGTATTTCAGCCTGGATGAACTCGAGGGCATTCTGGAGCGCGTGCGGCGCTAAGCGTCCGTTTACAGAGAGGAAGGCGCGTGAACGCGTTCCCTCGCGGACCTGTTGCGTCGACTCAATCCCATTCGTAAATCGTCCAGTACACCGGACGAACACCCTCACCATCGGATTTGTCGAGCTTGCCGTCGCCGTTGGTGTCGATCAGCGCATACGCAGGGCCTTGCTGAGGCGTCACTTTGACCATGTAGATGCGGCCGTTCTGTCGATACTCCTCGACGACATCGCCGGTGGACTCATCGCGCCGGATCGAAACGACAGGTGCGTCCTCCGGCGTAGGCGTCAGTTCAACCTTGGGAGGCAAGGGCGCTTCCTCACGCGCAACGGCATTCGACGCGTCATCCTGAGCCGTGACGGACAACGATAGACCCAACAGAAAACTGATTCGCAGGGTTTGATGCATGGCGTTCGTTCCGGTGGGGAAGTTATTGTCAGCATACTGCGCTGCAAACAACGCGGACTACAATGCCGCATGAATCGACTCGTCCTGATTGATGGCTCCAGCTATCTGTATCGCGCGTTCCACGCGCTGCCCCCGCTCAGCAATACCGCTGGCGAGCCGACGGGTGCATTGTTTGGCGTCGTCAACATGCTGCGCTCGACCCTCAAGGAAGCGCCGAATTTCGCCGCTTTCGTCATGGATGCCTCCGGCCCAACCTTTCGCGACGCATTGTTCCCCGAGTACAAGGCCAATCGTGAAGCAATGCCCGACGATTTGCGCGCCCAGATCGAACCGATGCTGGCCATCGTTGCCGCACTGGGATTTCCGATTCTGCGTGTCCCCGGCGTCGAGGCGGATGATGTCATCGGGACCTTGGCCGTTCAGGCAGCCGAGCAAGGCATCGATGTCACGGTGTCCACCAGCGACAAGGATTTCGCTCAGTTGGTCCGGCCCGGAATCCGATTGGTCAACACCATGAGCGGCAGCACGCTCGATGAGGCGGGCGTGATCGAGAAGTTTGGTGTCCGCGCGGATCAGATCATCGACTATCTGGCCCTGATGGGCGACAGCGTCGATAACATTCCAGGCGTTGATAAATGCGGTCCGAAGACCGCCGCCAAGTGGCTGGCAGAGTTCGGGTCCCTGCAGGGCGTGATGGATCATGCCAGTCAGATCGGCGGCAAGATTGGCGAGAACCTGCGCGCTGCACTACCCCGATTGCCACTGAACAGAACACTGACCACGATCCGAATTGATGTCGACCTGGATCGCTCGCCTCAGGCGCTGGTTCTGCAGCCCAGAAATACTGACGCCTTGAAAGCGTTGTTTTTGCGCTACGGCTTCAATGCCGCGTTGCGTGACCTGGAAGGCAATGCAAGTCCTATTGGCGACGGCCCCAAGCGCAATCCGGCATTGCATCCAGGCAAAGCAGCCGAGCCAGTCGTCGCGATCAATGCCGCCACCAAGGGTCGCTATCACCTGATCTCACGCTGGGACGCCTTGCAGCCTTGGCTGGATCGGCTGGGTGCGGCGACGTTGATTTGTTTTGACACAGAGACGACCTCACTGGATCCGATGCGCGCAGATCTGGTGGGGCTGTCATTTGCCATCGCCGCTGGCGAGGCGATCTACATTCCATTGGCCCACGACTATCCCGGAGCGCCCGCCCAATTGCCGCGCGCCGACGTGCTGGATGCACTGCGACCCATCCTGCAAAACCCGGCCATTGGCAAGCTGGCACAAAATGCCAAATACGACCTGCATGTCCTGCGCCGTCACGGCATTGATGTGCAGGGGTTGCAGCATGACAGCATGCTGGCCTCCTTCGTGCTCAACTCCACCGCCACACGTCACGACATGGATTCATTGGCCAAGCACTATCTTGGCTACACGCCAATCAGCTACGAACAAGTTGCAGGCAAAGGCGCCAAATCGATTCCCTTTTCCCAGGTCGATGTGGATACCGCATGCAGCTATGCCGCCGAGGATGCCGATATCACGCTGCGCCTCCAGCAGACGCTTTTTCCACGCCTGCAGACCGAGCCCACGCTCATGAAGGTCTACAGTGAAATCGAGTTGCCCTTGGTCGCGGTATTGACCACGATGGAAGCGCGCGGCGTGCTGATCGACGCCAGTGAATTGAAGCGCCAGAGCGACGACCTTGGGCGTCGAATGCTGAGCACCCAACAGCAGGCATTCGCAATCGCCAATCGACATTTCAGCCTCGACTCACCAAAGCAATTGGCAGCGCTGCTGTTTGACGAAATGGGTCTCCCCGCGCTGGTGAAGACCCCTACTGGCGCGCCGAGCACCAATGAGGAAGCACTGGAGGCCATCGCGGATCAGCATGCGCTGCCACGATTGATTCTTGAGTATCGGGGGCTCGCCAAGCTGCGCAGCACCTACACCGAAAAGCTACCCGAGGCGATCCATCCGCAAACCGGCCGGGTGCACACCAGCTATCATCAGACCGGCGCTGCCACTGGCCGCTTGTCCTCCAGCGACCCCAATTTGCAGAACATTCCGATTCGCAGTGAGGATGGTCGCCGTATCCGCCGCGCGTTCATCGCGCCAGAAGGACGACGGATCGTCGCCTGCGACTACTCTCAAATCGAGTTGCGCATCATGGCGCACCTCTCGGAAGATCCTGGTTTGCTCGCTGCATTTGCCTGTGGTCAGGACGTCCATCGCGCTACTGCTGCCGAAGTGTTCGGTGTCCCGCTCGATCAGGTGGATAGCGGCCAGCGCCGAGCCGCCAAAGCGATCAATTTCGGCCTGATGTATGGGATGAGTGCGTTTGGTTTGGCTCGGCAGCTAGGTATTGGCCGCGGTGAGGCGCAGGACTACATTGCGCTTTACTTTGCCCGCTATCCCGGCGTGCAAGGCTACATGGAGCGGATTCGGCAGCAAGCCCGCGAACAAGGTTACGTTGAAACCGTGTTCGGACGCCGGCTGTACCTCAACGATATCCACGCACGCAATCAGGGCCTGCGTGCGGGCGCCGAACGCGCCGCCGTCAATGCCCCGATGCAGGGTAGCGCCGCAGACATCATCAAACGCGCCATGCTCGACCTGCATGCGTGGCTGCTGAACCAGCATGACCGTGCCCATATGCTGATGCAGGTTCACGATGAACTGGTATTCGAAGTGGACGCAGACTTCTGCGAGGTCCTGATCACCGAGGCGCGTGAACGCATGCAGATGGCGGCCACCCTGCGTGTTCCCTTGGTGGTGGATTGCGGTGTGGGCGCCAATTGGGACGAGGCACATTGATATGGCTTACGCACCCGCCACGGCGAAAGTCGCATGGCGTGAATCCATTCTGAACCGTCAAACTCTTTAACAGTCGCAGTCACGGAGTTTTCAGTTGATATCCGTAGACTTCGCAGCACGGTGACGCAATGTCACCAGATCTGCGAACTCCCCCTCTCGCAGATCAGTGGAAGCAGCGATCTCCCCAATCCGCTTCCAACCCCCAAGCCCTGAGCGCACCTCCCCCATAGGCGCTCGGGGCTTTTTATTTGGCCATCACCATGTCGTCACGCAGCTAAGCGATGCCTGAACGGCTGCGGGCTTGCGCTTGAACTTGCGCCATCGCGCGCCATCTCTCTTCGCGGTGGACGCAACGCCCACCCGATTCACTCACTCCCTCCCCGAGTGAATCCGGCGAAACGGACGCCCCCACGCCATTTCGTCATCCCGACCCCGGTCACGCCTCCCCTCGTGACCGGGGTTTTTTATGCTTCGCTGCCGGCAGGCAATTCACTCAGCCAATCACGCGGACGCAAATAGTCCTGGAGCCGCGCCTCCGCAGAACCGGCTTCGGGCTGATAGCCATACTCGAAGCGTACACGTGGCGGAAGGCTCATCAGGATGGACTCGGTACGCCCACCAGACTGCAAGCCGAACAGCGTGCCGCGATCAAACACCAGATTGAACTCCACATAGCGACCACGCCGGTAAAGCTGAAACTCGCGCTCGCGCTCACCCCAGAGCAAGTGCCTGCGGCGCTCGACGATGGGCAGGTAGGCAGGCAGAAATGCCTCACCGACCGCACGTGTATAGGCGAAACCGGCATCAAACCCGTCGCTGTGAAGATCGTCAAAGAACAAGCCGCCAACGCCACGTGTCTCCTGCCGGTGCTTGAGAAAAAAGTACTCATCGCACCAGCGCTTGTGCTCTGCATAGCGTTGGGTTCCAAACGTGGCACATGCCTGCTCGGCGGTGCGATGCCAATGACGGATGTCATTGTCAAACGGATAGTAGGGCGTCAGATCAAAGCCCCCACCAAACCACCAAGCCACGACCTGCCCATCACGAAGCGCCTGGAAGTAACGCACGTTCATGTGCGTGGTCGGGATGTAAGGACTGTGTGGATGCAAAACCAACGACACACCCATGGCACGAAATCCCGCACCGGCCAATTCGGGGCGTCCGCTGCTCGCTGAAGGCGGCAATCGTGAACCACTGACTTCAGAAAAGTTGACGCCGGCTTGCTCAAATACACCGCCATCGCGCAGCACGCGTGTTCGACCGCCACCGCCTTCCTCGCGGGTCCACGCATCCTCGTGAAAAATCGCGCTGCCGTCCACGCGCTCCAAGGCTTCGCAAATGCGGCCTTGCAATGACCCAAGCCAGTTGGCGATGTCGGCGGCGGGATTCATATGGTCTCCTGCGGGAAGATTAGCGGGCAGGCATGATAGCGGCCCTTTGCCGCAACGAACCTGCCCAATGTCCCCATCGACTGATGCCGCCATGCCGGATGGCAATCGTGACTCCAGCGGGCCGGCACTTGAGGTGTGCTATCTGGATGATCATCTTGCGGTGGTCAACAAGCCGGCCGGCCTGCTCGCGCATCGCAGTGGGCTGGCAGCCTACGAAACCGAATTCCTGCTGGATCGTCTGCGTGAACAGCTGGGCCGACGTTGTCATCTGATCCATCGCTTGGATCGTGCAACAAGTGGCGCCTTGCTGGTTGCCTTTGAGCCCACCATCGCGCGTTTGCTGGGTGAGCAATTCATGTCTCGTGCTGTCAGTAAAACCTACTTGGCAATCGCCCGCGGCCATGTCGATGACCAAGGCTGCATTGATCATCCGCTCGACGCGCCTGGAAAGCCGCACGCCAAAGCCGCAATCACCCACTATCGCCGGCTTGCCAGTATCGAACTACCCATTGCACTCGGTCGCTACGACAGCGTTCGCTACTCATTGCTGGCACTGCAGCCGGAAACCGGCCGCTATCGACAGCTGCGGCGTCACCTGAAACACATCTCACACCACCTGATCGGCGATACCAGTCACGGCGAAGGTCGTCACAATCGCCTGTTCCGGATCGAATTCGGCGTGCATCGGATGCTATTGCATGCGTGGCGGCTGCGCTTTGAACATCCCGTGTTGGCTACTGCAATGACCATCGAGGCACCGCTGGATGTCGAATGGCGAAAGATCCTGCACCGCTTCAACTGGCAATCAGCCCTGTCCGATGTCGATCTCTTTGCGGCGCTTCAATCCTCTACTGGCAGCACACCGTAGTCACGCAGCAAGGTTTCGCATAGCGTGCGCCACTGCACCGCCGCGTTTCGCGATGTCGTCTTGCGCCAGACAGGGCGACGCTCAGCCAACGCGTCTGCAACAGCAACCGAGCGGCTCAACCATGGTTGCGCCACCTTGAAGTTGGCCGCGATCTGCTCGGCAATGCGTCGATGCTGTCTCGCCTGCGGGTTCATCAGGTTGATCACAAAATCAGCGGGCCGCATCGCCGGAATTAAGTTCTCGCCGATCGACGCAATCTCCGACAACACGGTTGCCACACCATCGACCGAATAGGATTCCGGCACCAGCGGCACCAACACCCGATCCGCACACGCCAACGCCGTCATCAATCGCAGCCCGAGAGCGGGCGGGGTGTCAATCACCACCGCGTCATACTGCTTGGCGAGAGACTTGATATGCCCCATCGCGGAAAACCCCGAAGACAGGTTCTGTCGGTCTACGCCAGTCAGACCGGCGGCGGCGGGCAACAAATCGATGTTAGCGTCAACCGTTGCCATGGGTTGCGGCAGATCAATTTCGGTAAACAAGCCATCTGAGGCGGCTCGCCCGTGTTTGTCCGCTCTGGCGATCAAGGTCGCTGTCAGATTGCTTTGCGAGTCGAGATCAATTGCCAGCACGCGCCCGTGTTCCGCCGCGCGAAAGACCAAATGCGCTGCCAACGCAGTCTTACCTACGCCACCTTTGTTGTTGCTGACCGTCACGATCACGTTGTTGGCCTCTGTCGTGGGGATGGGCGCAATGTAGCGCGGGACGCTGGACGCCGTCAGCGAAGTTCGCCACGAAGTCCAGGGCAGAGTTCGTACACTCCGGCCTCAACATCGTTTGCAACATGTATGCCTTTGCCATCCAGACTGCGCACAACAGGAACGCCACCATGACCAAGACCGTCCTCATCACTGGCGCCGGCAGCGGACTCGGAGCCGCTTTTGCACGTCTTTACGCCAGCCAAGGCTGTCAGGTGATTGTTGCTGACGTGAATGCGACGCGCGCCGACGAGACTCGTGCCAGCATCCTCGCGCAAGGCGGCCACGCAACCGCCTTTGAGATCGACATCACGCGCGAGGTGGACTGGGAAAACTTGCGTCTCGCCTTGGCCGAGCAAGGCATCGTGGTCGATCTCCTGATCAACAATGCCGGCGTCGCGTCTGGCGGTCCCACACTGGCTGCGGACATGGACGAATGGCAGTGGATGCTGGATGTGAACCTCCTTGGCTTGGTTCGAGGCTGTCGTTGCTTCGTTCCGGACATGCTGACCCGAGGTCAGGGGCAGATCATCAATATCGCCTCCTTCGCAGGCCTCGCCGGCGCGCCGGGCTTGGGAAGTTATGGTGTTGCCAAAGCCGCAGTGGTTGCCTTCAGCGAGTCGCTACGCGCCGAGTTGGCCTCGCAAGGCGTGCGTGTCTCCGTCGCCTGCCCGGCATTCTTCAAAACACGGTTGCTCGACAGTTTTCGCGGCACACCGCGCATGCTGAAAACCGCCGCCAAACTCATGGACGAGGCCTCGCAAACAGCGGATGACATTGCCTCGGCAATCCAGCGGGCGGCAGCAAAGGACGAGTTCCTCATCATTCCGACGGCAGTCGAACGCCGTCGCTGGTGGTGGAAGCGCCATTTCCCCGACCTTTACTTCACACAGATGAAAAAGCGCATCGCGCGCAGAACGGGCTGAGTCACGCCCCGAACCCAACGCCACCGTATGGACCAAATCGCTATGTGGCGTAGCAATTGCATCCAGAACGGCATGTCCCTGAAAGCCATCTTGACCCGAGCCCGCGTGTAACGCAGGCTGCGGGCGGAGTCTGTGGGGGCTCCGTGCAACGCGACCCAATGCGTTTGCCGTCGACAATTTGACCGCATGAGCGTGCGGTCGGTGCTTTTGCTTCAGGGGAACGCATGGCGGTAAAGGACTCTCTTCGCGATGCCACCGGGCGGACTGCGTTCCGCCGGGCAGCCGTGCTGGGTTGGGGAGTGCTCGCCGTGCTGTATTTCGCGCTTTTTTTACTGCTGTGGCGCGGGATGCAAGAGCAACAACGTGGCACCGAACGCCTCGTTGCAACCGTCAGCACGCACGTCGCGCAACTCACCACGTCAACCTTGCGAAGCATCGAGCGCTCGTTGCTGGGTGTGCGCCAAACTGTGCTTGGGCAGCGCATCACTCGCCCAGAGCTGCCGCCCGCGCTGCCAGCCAGTTTTATGGCGGAAATCCGCGCCAGACACCCTGAGTTGCTTGACTTGCGCGTGGTTGAGGTGGATCCCGCGAGTTGGATTGACCGTGCCTGCGAAAACGATGGTCAGTGGATTCGGATCTGCGTCGATGGACCGTTTCAACGCGAAGGGCAATGGCGCCTGCCACTTCGCTTGCCCTTGGATGACACACGCTCCTACTGGATACAAGCGGAGCTGGATTTGCATTGGCTTGAACAGATCTCGCTGCAACAGGATCTCGGCGACCGGGGCAATTTGCTGGTGTCGCACGAGTCTGGCGCCATTTTGGCGGGTTCGGGCGCGGGCTCGTCGACGGGCAGAAGTCACCCACCGATACGTGCAGGAGCAGAGGGTGCGGTCAGTGGCAAGTATCGCCCGAGTGTCGACGTTGAAAGCGCCTCTGCAGATTCGACACGCCCTGCCGTGTTCCGCTACTCGGCAACCCGTCAGGTAGAACCCTATCCCTTGTTGGTGACCGCAGGATCATCGCGCCAGAGCGCCATGGCGCTCTGGCTACCCGCTGGCCTGCTGGTCCTCGTGATGCTGCTCAGCGGTCTGGTCTGGTGGGTCGCGTTGCGTTCGTTTGCACGCAATTACCTGCAACAGAAGGCATTCACCAACGAACTTCAGCAAAGTCGCGATGCGCTCCGCCAAGCACAAGAACTCGCTCAGATGGGCGGCTGGACCATCAGTGGTCGCCCGCATCAATGGCGCGCGTCGGAGGAACTGGCAACGCTGTTGGGGCATGAACACCGCACGCTGGCTGGCTCTCTACGCGAGATTGTTGCGCCGGGCGATCTTGAAGCCCTTCGGCGGGCGTGCACCCATGCGTCCATTCGTCGCAACGGACTGGACATCGAAGTGACCGTTCGCCATCAACAAGGTGATTTGAAGGTCCTACGCGTCCGTGGCTCACTGCAACGTGAGGCGAATCGCTTTGTACTGCGCGGCACGGCACAGGATGTGACCGATAGCGTGCTGGTGCTGGCCCGCTTGCGCGATACCGAGTCCCGCTATCGCTTCCTGTTCGCCAACAATCCCATGCCCCTTTGGATTGTGGCCGCTGATGACCTTCGCTTTCTCGAGGTGAACAGTGCGGCCTTGGCGCACTATCAACGCACAGAAACTCAGTTCCGTGGATTAGCGCTGGATGTGCTGGTACCCGAGGAGGATCGCGATCGTTTAAGGCGCAGCCTCGCCCATCGCCGCAACGACGAACGCTCAGCAGATTTGTGGCGTCACGTGCGTGCAGACGGTCTCGTTCTGCATGTGCTGGTTTACTGCGTGCGCATGGACTACCAAGGGGTTTCGGCGTGGTTGATGCTGGCGATGGATATCAGCGACTGGATTCATTCAGAGCAGGAACGCGCCGTCAGCGAACAACGTTTCCAACTGGTTGCCCAAGCGACCAGTGACGCGGTGTGGGACCTGGACCTGGCGACGCATCGCTTGTGGTGGAGCGACTCGTTCTACGAGACCTTCGGCTTTTCCCGGGAGCAGGTCGGGGACGAAGTGGTTTTCTGGCTCGACCGTATTCATCCCGATGATCGCCCGCGCGTCGAAACCACGTTTGCCGACTTCTGCAACGGCGCGACGGACCGCTGGCAGGAAAACTATCGCTTCCGCCACGACAACGGCACCTATATGGATGTCAACGATCAAGGCAAGGCGATCCGCAATGACTACGGCCAAGTCGTTCGTGTGGTCGGCGGCATGATTGACGCCAGCGAGCGACATCGCTATCAAACTGAACTGGCCTGGCAGGCCAGTCACGATGCACTGACAGGATTGCCAAATCGTGTCGCAATCACGCAGAAGATCGCTGCGGCGATCCAGCGCGCGGAGCGTGACAGCACGCAGGTCTGCGTGTTGCTGATCGACCTTGACCACTTCAAGGTGATCAATGACAGCCTCGGCCATGCCATGGGTGATGAAGTGCTCAAGGTGATCGCCTTGCGCTTGAGTACGCTGTTCTCGGGTGACGCGCTGGTGGGTCGCTTTGGCGGCGACGAGTTCGTCGCAGTCATTCCGCACGGCATCGATCACGTTGCGCGACACGACCTGCTGCACTTGATCGCCGAGCCGGTCGAATTGATGGGAGGACTCCGATACGTGACGCCCAGTATTGGCATTGCCTGCTTCCCGCAGCACGGTGGCGACGCCAATACCTTGCTGAAGAATGCAGACCTTGCGATGTACGGTGCCAAGCAACAGGGCCGCAACACATGCGTGGAGTACGACCGCACACTCGAGACCGACGTCGATGAGCGCTTGGATGTTGTCTCGCGACTGCGGCGCGCACTTGATGATGGTGAATTCGTATTGCACTTCCAGCCGCAGTTCACTGCCGACAGTCGACAGTTGACCGGGATCGAGGCATTGGTCCGCTGGCAGCACCCGGAAAAGGGCTTGTTGCCGCCCGCACAGTTCATACCGATCTGTGAGGAGAGTGGGCTGATTATTCCGCTCGGCCGCTGGGTTTTGCGGGAGGCTTGTCGCTACCACGCGCGGCTGCAGCAACTGGGGCGTGCGGACCTGTCAATTGCCGTCAACGTTTCGGCAGGGCAATTCTTGCGCGGTGATCTGTTGACCGACTTGCGGGCCCTTCGAACTGAATTTGCCTTGCCCTCCGGTGCAATCGAGCTTGAGCTGACCGAAAGCGTGGTGATGGAAAGTCCGGAGGTCGTGATTGCCGTAATGCAGGAACTCCGCGATCTCGGCGTCTCGATGTCGTTGGATGATTTCGGGACTGGTTATTCCAGTCTTGCGTACCTCAAGCGATTGCCGCTTGATCGCCTGAAGATCGACCGGGCATTCGTGCACGATCTGCCACAAGACGAGGACGATGCGGCCATCTGCACCTCAGTGATTGCTTTGGCCTCCGCCTTGGGCCTGCGTGTGGTGGCCGAAGGTGTGGAAACCAATGACCAGCTTGAATGGCTTGCAGACCACGGCTGCGATGAAGTGCAAGGCTACCTCATGGCGCGACCGATGCCTTTCGACGCCTGGCTGAGCGCGTTGGGCTTTGCGAACACGGCGACCTGAGTCACCGAGCATCGCCGCAGCTACAATGCGTCCATGGATGTTTCCCACTTGCTGGATGCGCTGAATCCCGCCCAACGCGAGGCCGTCACCACGGCCAATCCCCATACCTTGGTTCTCGCCGGCGCTGGATCGGGCAAGACCCGGGTCTTGGTGCATCGTATTGGCTGGCTGACCGAGGTCGAGGGCGTACCGCCCTACGCCTTGCTGTCGGTCACATTCACCAACAAAGCCGCCAGTGAAATGCGTCATCGGATTCAGCAGATGCGCAGCGAAGGCAGTCGTGGCATGTGGATCGGCACCTTCCACGGTATCGCTCATCGCCTTCTGCGACTGCACTGGCACGAGGCGCGACTACCAGAGACATTTCAAGTTCTTGATAGTGACGACCAGATCCGTCTGTTGAAGCGCGTTACCGCCGATCTGGGCCTGGATGACAAGCGCTGGCCCGCACGCCAATCCGCTTGGTTCATCAACGCGGCCAAAGATGAAGGCAAACGACCGAAGCACATCGCCGGAGGCGACCCTTCGACCGATACATTGATCCGTGTCTACGACGCCTATCAGCGCACCTGCGAGCGTGCCGGTCTGGTGGACTTTGCCGAACTGTTGTTGCGTGCCCACGAATTGTGGCTGCAGCAGCCCGCCCTGTTGCACCACTATCAGCAGCGCTTCACCCATCTGTTGGTCGATGAGTTTCAGGACACCAACAGCGTGCAGTACGCGTTTGTGCGTGTGCTGGCTGGCAGCACCGGGCGAGTGTTCGTCGTGGGTGACGATGATCAATCGATCTATGGCTGGCGGGGCGCCAAGGTCGAGAATGTTCAGCAATTCCTGCGCGATTTCGACGGCGCGGTCGCGTTGAAGTTGGAACAAAATTATCGCTCCACTGCCAACATCCTGAATGCGGCGAATGCGGTCATTGCGCACAACCCGGGTCGGCTTGGAAAAACCCTGTGGACCGCAGATCCCGAGGGTGAACTGATCGAGCTCTACGCGGCCTACAACGAAATCGACGAGGCGCGTTTCGTGGTTGAGCGGATCCAGCGTTTCATCCACGACGGCGCGGCGGCACAGGATTGCGCCGTGCTGTACCGATCCAATGCGCAATCCCGGGCACTGGAGGAAGCGCTGATCGCGGCCCAAGTGAAATACCGTGTCTATGGTGGTCTGCGCTTTTTCGAGCGCGCTGAAATCAAGGACACGCTGGCGTATCTCCGTTTGTTGGCCAACCGTCAGGACGATGCCGCGTTCGAGCGTGCGGTCAATACCCCGACGCGCGGCATCGGGCAGCGCACGGTCGAACATTTGCGAGCGCAATCGCAGAAGCACAATCAGTCGCTTTGGGAAAGCGCGTTGGGTGCCATCCAGGACGCCACACTGAACGGCCGCGCCAAATCCGCATTGCTGGGCTTCGTGGAACTGATCGACGCCTTGGCCCGCGAAACGCAGCACACCTTGCTGTCGAACCAGATCGATTTCGTGCTGAAACAGTCGGGCCTATACGCGCACTATGCGGAAGCCTCACGCGGCACACTGGACGCACGCACCGACAACCTGGACGAACTGGTCACCGTCGCCAGTCGATTTGCGCAGGTTGCAATTGAAGAAGGTGCCGAACCGTTACCTGAGTTGGTCGGGTTCCTCGCCTATGCGGCACTTGAGGCAGGCGAGGCGCAAGCCGAAGCATGGGAAGACTGCGTGCAGTTGATGACCCTGCACTCGGCAAAAGGACTGGAGTTCCCGCTGGTCTGTATGGTTGGGGTCGAGGAAGGCCTGTTTCCCGGGCAGAAATCCATGGAGGACACCGCACGATTGGAAGAGGAGCGCCGGCTGGCCTATGTCGGAATTACCCGCGCGCGCCAGCAATTGGTGTTGACCTACGCGGAAACCCGTCGTATCCATGGCATGGACACGTGGGGCGCGCCGTCGCGATTCCTGCGTGAGATTCCAAGCGCCGTTTTGCGCGAAGTCCGACCCCGCGTGCAGGTCTCGCGACCCGCCTTTGCTCAGCGAACTGCAATCCACGGTGTTTCCGAGTCGATGCCGGCTGGATTGAAACTCGGGTCGTCGGTGCGCCATGGCAATTTTGGCGATGGCGTCATCATTGACGTCGAGGGCAGCGGCGCGCATGCGCGTGTGCACGTACAGTTCGAGTTGGCAGGCAGCAAATGGTTGGTGTTGGCTTACGCGAAACTTGAAATCCTCAACTGAGGCATTATTGGTTGCCCCCGTGTTGACAGTGTCGCGCTGTCCATTTCATGGAGTGTCGTTGTGGAAATTGCACTGCTCGCCGGTCTGATTCTTTTGAATGGACTGTTTGCGATGTCCGAAATCGCGCTGGTCACCGCCCGGCGTGGCCGTTTGCAAGCGCGTGCCGAAGCCGGTGATGCCGGTGCAATCGCCGCGCTCAAGCTGGGTGAAAATCCGACTCAGTTCATGTCCACCGTGCAAATCGGCATTACTTCGATTGGTCTGTTGAGCGGTATCGCTGGCGAGGCCGCCTTGGCGGATCCGTTCGCCGCGCATCTGGTGGCCTGGGGCATGACGCCTGATGCCGCGCACTATCTGGCCATGACCGTTGTTGTGGCGTCGGTGACCTATTTCTCCATTGTGGTGGGTGAGCTGGTGCCCAAACGCTTTGGGCAGGCGCACCCCGACACCGTGGCACGTCGGGTCGCGATTCCGATGGCCTTGCTGGCCAAGGCCACGCGTCCGTTTGTCTGGCTGTTGACCTACTCGACCAAGGTATTGCTGCGCTTGCTGGGCGTGCACAAAGAAGGCGCTGGCGCGATGACCAGCGAAGACATTCAGGCAGTGCTGAAGGAAGGCAGCGAATCCGGGGTGATCGAGCAGCACGAGCACACCATGATGCGCAACGTCATCCGTCTGGATGAGCGTCGAGCAGCGTCGTTGATGGTGCCTCGCGGCGATGTGAGCTGGATTGACCTCGATGACACGGCTGAGCAAGTTCGTGCCGGGCTGGCCCAAGGCACCCACCATCGCATGCCCGTTGCTCGTGGCTCGCTCGATCAAGTACTCGGGATTATTGAAACTCGCATCGTTCTGGCACAGGTCCTAAATGACCAGCCGCTGGATATCGAGGGTCACCTGAAACCCCCTCTGTTTGTGCCGGAAGGCATGAACGGCATGGAAGTGCTCGACAAACTGCGGCGATCCAGTGCGCCAATGGCCTTTGTGACCGACGAATATGGCGATGTGATGGGAATCCTTACCCAGCACGATCTGCTGGAAGCCATCGCCGGGGAATTCCTGTCGGTCGAAGAAGATGATGCCTGGGCGATCCAGCGCGAAGACGGCTCCTGGCTATTGGACGGACTGACGCCGTTACCCATCCTGCGCGACACCTTGCACCTGGGCGAGCTTCCCGCTGAAGTGGAAGCGCACTACCACACTCTGAATGGTGTCTTTCTTACTCTGCTCGGCCGGTTGCCCCACACCACCGACCACATTGATCTGCAGGAATGGCGCCTCGAAGTGGTGGACATGGATGGCCATCGCATTGACAAGGTACTGGCGATTCAGTCGATCACTCCTGTCGAGCCAGAGTGAAATTTTCTATGCCCGCTTGATAGACTGTCGCGGCTTCAGGTGTACGGGAAGCCGGTGAGAATCCGGCGCTGCCCCCGCAACGGTAAGCAGGCGTAGTCGGCCACTCAGCCACTGGATCACTCCGGGAAGGCGGCTCGACATGACACCGGTCGCTCAGGTGTCACCCTGCAAGTCCGGAGACCGGCCTGAGGTGCAGTTTGACGCGACCATTCGCATGCGTCGAGCTGTCACAACGCACTGCGGCGGGCCGTGCGGGTGTTCGCCCGTGCGGCAACGCCTGCGCTCCGTCCTGTGTTCCTGCGGGTGAGCAATCAGGAGCGTTCCATGTCATTTCCATCCCATTCCCAGCTCAGCCTGGGCCTTGCCAGTGCGCTGGCAGTCTCAACGTTTTCACACGCGGCAACGACGCAACCAGAGGTCGTGGTCACCGCAACGCGCGGCACCCAAACACTCGACAACAGTTTGGCCAGCGTCAGTGTCATCACGCGCCAAGACATTGACCGCGCCGTGACACGTGATCTGGTCGATCTTTTGCGCCTGCAAGCGGGCATCGACATCGTGCGAAGCGGCGGCCTGGGCCAGCAATCCAGTCTGTTCTTGCGTGGCAGCAATTCCAATCACGTACTGGTATTGATTGATGGTGTGCGGATCGCCTCCGCCAATACCGGTGGCTATGCTTGGGAGAACCTCCCGCTCGGTCAGATTGAGCGCATCGAAATCGTGCGTGGCCCACGTGCCGCGCAATGGGGCTCCGATGCCATTGGTGGCGTGATCCAGATTTTCACCCGGCGCGATAACGGCCTCGATGCCACCGTCTTGGCGGCAAGCCACCGAACCTTCGGCGCCGAAGCGGGCCTGGGTCATCGCGAGAGTGGATACGGCTATGGCCTGCGTATCGGCTACTTGGATGGCGATGGCTTCAACGCACAGAACCCGAGTGGCTTTGGCTTCGATCCCGACAATGATGGCAGCCTGCTGCGCAATCTGAGCGGTTGGGGCGAGTGGGCACTCGGCGACCAACGCGCCAGCGCCAGTCTGTTGGCTACGGACAACGTCATCGAGTTTGATCAGGGCATCTCATCGGTGCGCCATCACGCTGGCAGTGTGGGTCTGGATGGCGAAGTGTCCTCGCAGTGGTCGCATGAACTGCGCTTAGCGCACGCCCGCGAGTCACTGATTACGCCGGCGTTCTACAGTGCCTTTGAGACACGCCGCCAACAGGCCGACTGGGTGCATCGTTTGCAACTTGGCAGGCAACAACTGCAGCTCGGCATGGCATGGATGCATGAGACCGGCGAGTTGATTGATGCCTTCTCCGGCGTCTCCACCTATGACCGGTCGCGCAGCAACCGCGCCGCGTTCGCACACTGGAACGCTGACTTCGACGCGCATCAATGGGAACTCTCCGCGCGTCTGGACGACAACAGTGCCTATGGCAGTGAGTTCACCACCCAAGTGGCATGGGCGTGGCAGCTCGCCTCGCACTGGCGCTTCTCCGCCAGTGCTGGCGAAGGCTTTCGCGCACCGAATTTCAACGAACTGTATGCGCCAGGCTTTGGCGGCTATTACGCAGGTAATCCGCTGCTGAGCGCAGAAACTTCGGAAGCCATCGAACTCGCTCTGCAATGGCACCCGGCCACGACGCAGCGTGCCGAGTTGCGCCTCTACCGCAATGACATCGACAACCTGATTGCCTACGCTGGCGGCGCAACCTTTCAGGCCATCAACATCCTGCGGGCGCGTATTGACGGAGCGGAACTGAGCTATTCGCAACAGCTCGGCGCTTGGCAGCTGGTTTCCAACGCGACCTGGCAAGACCCGCGCGACATCGACAGCGGGCTGACACTGCTACGCCGCCCCACGCGCAAAGCCTCGCTGCAACTGCAACGATCCGTCGGCGAGCGGATACATTTTGGCGTCGAAACGGTCGGCTACTCTTCGCGTCGTGACTTTGACGGCGACTTGGCGGGCTACGGCTTACTCAACCTGACTGCGCAATGGGAAGTGGCTCCGCAATGGCAGCTGGAGGCGCGTCTCAATAACTTGCTGGATCGCCAGTACACCGAAGCGGGCGGCTTCAATACCGACGATGCGAATGGCTGGCTGCTGCTGCGCTGGCGTGCCGCCAAGGACTGAGCGCGTAGGGATCCCGTGCAGATGCCCCAGCAACCGCCACCCAATCGCGAAAGCGATTGATTCGTTGGGAGAGAGCCCATGCCTTTGCCGGACTAGCAACCTTGAGAAAATGCAGGAAAGCACGCTCTGAACGGTATGCCAGAGGCGCCGGTGGACCTACCCGTGTTTCATTGCCGATCAACCAGCGCCCCTGGTTGATCGGTGTCCTTTTGGGTGTCGTGTGCGGGCTTGCCGACGTGGTGGGTTATGCGGTCACACTTCGCCGCAATATTGCTTGCAAGCTTCTTGCAGGGCATCTTTGGCACTAACACGGACGGTTTGTCGTATGTCTGCTTGGCAGATGCCGATGCGATCCTCAGGCAACCCTCGCGGGGCATGCAGACTCGTGTCAATCTCTGATGGTGCGCCGCAGCCCGCGTGATCAGAGCCAAATTGCGCTGCTGATGGTTCCACTCATGCTGATAGAATCGTGATGATGATCACAGGAATTTCGCCATGCGCAGTCGAGTGGGCAGCATGAACGCCGAACCAACCGCCGCACCTCCACGACTCGCCCAACGTCCTCTGCCACGTCGTGTGCGCGCGTTGCTAGAGGGCATTCTCAAGTTTGCATCGGACGAAGTTGAGCGCGGTATGCGCGCCACACTGGACGAATTTGAGCAGCAGCTGTTCAAGCTCGCGGAGCAAGCGCGAAACTCTGCGACCCAGGCGTCTTGTTTCGAAGCACTTCGTGAAATCAAGCGCGGCCGCTCCGATCTCACGCCGCGATTCCTGATCGCTTTGGAAGCCGTACTCGCCAGTGTCCGTGATGCGACGCCCGAGCCAGACCCGAACGAACATCGCGCCAGCTTTGGCGAATTGGCGCTGGTGGCGGACATCGAACTGGAAGAGAACATCGTATTGAACGAGATCTCTTCGCGCGCAGAAATCCGCCACAGTCTTCCGCTGTTCCTGCTGGGGCAACGTTTCGGAGTCATTGCAGGAAAACCCGCATTTGAAAGCGAACGACTGCCGATTGGCCCCCAATTGCTCTGTCGTTGCTTGCGCAAAGCGGTGCACTCACTTGATCTGAATGTTGAGTACCGCCTGTTGTTCTTCCGCCAATTCGACCGTCAGGTCATGCACCTGATTGGTTCGCTGTATGAGGCAGTGAACAGCTATTTGGCGCGCGAAAAAGTCCTGCCGCACTTGAGCGCTGTGCCCAATCGACCGCGCGCGGGCAGCGCCGCGACGCAAGCGCCAAAATCGCCGAGCAGTGCTGCGCCAGTAAATGACCCCGCCCAACGCGCCAAAACCGGCTCGGCGAACACCTTCAATCCAGAGACTGTGCCGCACGTCCCGCATGCGAGTTGGGGCTCGCCGACTGCAGCACCCGCTGGCATGCCTGCCGGCATGGCCCCAGCGGGTATGCCAGCCACGGGTGGCTTCGAAATTCCGCACGTGCCACCCGGGGTTGCTTCGCCATTCGCGGGCATGAACACCGCACCTTCCCCGGGTCAGTCGATGTCTGCGGCCAGCGGCTCGGTGGGTGTCGCGACACCCAACGCCGCCAAGCCGTTTACCGCCTGGCCAGGCACCACCCATCCTGAGCCGCTGGAAATGGACGGCGGCGGCAATGACGCACAGATGTTCGACGTGCTGCGGCAGTTGCTCGCAGGTCGACGTGCCCTGCTCGGCAAACTTTCCGGTAACACCGCGACGCCGCCTGCCAACGCCTACACGGCGACACGCGATGACGTGCAGGCGGTTTTGTCGCTGATGCAAGGCCGCGAGCCTCCACGCATGCAATTGGATGGCAAACCCGTGATGCGCAGCATCGGGCATGTCAAACAGGACATGTTGGCGCAACTGCGTCAGGTAACCCCGCCCGGCCAATCACCGATGCTCTCTCCCGAGCACAATGACATTGTCGAGTTGCTCAGTTTGCTGTTCGAGAACATCAGCCGGGAGTTCAGCCCCACCAGCCCTGCGGCGCAATTGCTGGCCAAGCTGCAAGTCCCGATGCTGCGTGTCGCGCTGTCGGACAACGGCTTTTTCACCCGTCGGCAACACCCTGCCCGTCTGATGCTGAACGCGGTCGCGGAAACCGGCGCCACCTGGTTGCGTGATGGGGAAGACATCGATCAAGGCCTGCTCGACAAACTGAATCTCGTCGTTGACAAGGTCACCCACGAGTTCAATGACGATCCGGCGATCTTCGAAAGCACGGTCGGCGATCTTGAACAGCAAATGCAGACGCAGGCACGCAAGGCGGAAGTTGCCGAGCGTCGTCATGTCGAAGCCGCGCGTGGCAAGGAAAAGCTCGCGCTCGCGCGTCAAGGCGCCGAAGCAGCCGTTGCTGCACGACTTGCCGGACATAACGTACCCAAATTTGTCAGCGCGCTGCTCAATCAGGCGTGGACGGATGTTTTGGCCTTGTCGCTTTTGCGCGGTGGTGAGGAGTCGCCGGTCTACCAGCGGCAAATCGAGATCGTGGATCAGTTGATCCGCATTTCGACCGGCCAGGTCAGTTTGGCGGGTGCTGAACTGGCAGGGTTGCGCGAGGATGTTGAACACGCGCTGGTGAAGGTGGGTTACCACGAGAACGATGCCAATGCGCTCGTCGCTCGCTTGCTTGCGGGTCCGGATGAAGTCAGCGCGGATGACGCCTCGACGCGAACCGAGCTGGCGCTAAAGTTGAAATCGCGAACTCGTCTGGGCGCGACCGGCGAATCGCACCACACCGAACCCAAGCCGGTGCTCAGTGCCGAAGAGCAGGCGCAGTACGACCGCATTCGCCATTTGCCATTCGGCACCTGGTTCGAGTTCCGCGAAGATCAGGGCGTCGTCGTGCGCCGTCGCATGTCTTGGTTCAGCACCGTGACCAACAACGCACTGTTCGTCAATCATCGGGGACAACGCGCAGGCGAGTACGACATGGCCCATCTCGCGCGACTGTTGTTGAGCGGCAAGGCGACCATCGTCATGGCCGAACAGGGCACGATGATTGATCGCGCATGGCAGTCGATCATGGGCGCATTGAAGTCATTTTCAGGCAAGCCAGCCGCTGAAGGAGCCAGCTCATGAGCGAGCACCGACGCGCCAAGCGCAAGCGCGCACAAGAGAATATCGACGTCGTCGACACCATGACCGAGCACGCCGTCGGACGCATTGGCAACCTGTCCGAAAACGGCATGATGATGCAAGCCACCGCACCGCTCATCGAGGATGCGCTGTACCAGTTGCGCTTCACGCTGGGTGGCAACGGCGTACCGTCCCGCGTGATGGAAGTTGGCGCGCACCAGTTGTGGTCCGAGACTACCCATGTGCCGGGCCAGTTCTGGTGCGGATTCCGCTTCATCGATATTGCGCCAGCGGACGCTGAGCACCTCATCCGCTGGGTCGAGCAACCGGGCGGTCAGTTTGATTGATTCGCAGCGGCGATCTGATCGCCGTTGGTGGATCTTGCTGCTGCTTGGCACACTCGCCCTGCATGGATGTGAGCCTAGGCAGCAGGTCTTTCAGCATGAGGCTTTGGTGTTTGGCAGTCGCGCCGAGTTTTCCTGGCGCGCCGCCGACGCCGAGCAGTCGGAAAAGGCGCTCGCAACTGTCTTGCAACACTTGGCCAAGCGCGAGCGTGACTGGCATGTCTGGCAACCAAGTGCGCTCACGCGCGCCAATCGCGCCTGTGCAAGCGGGCAGTGGTTCACGTGGCCGGCAGCGCTGCAGGTGCTGTATGACGCCGCGTTGCCTGTTTGGCGTGATAGTGATGGCCTGTTCAATCCTGCCGCGGGCCGCTTGATCGCCGCGTGGGGCTTTCATCACTCGCCGCCTGCCGCTGGCATGCAACCGAGTGCTCAGTTGCTCACCAAATGGCGCCAGAAACCGGTCGGGATGAACGACATCGCGTTCAAGAGCGATCAGGCGCGTTGCCTGCATCCCTTGCTGCAATGGGACTTCAATGCCATTGCCGAAGGCGTCGCCAGTCGTGAGATCGCGGGCTTGCTGCAGCACCAAGGCATCGAGCACGCACTGATCACCTTGGGTGGCGATGTCTATGCGCTTGGTCAGGCCAAAGACCGCGCTTGGCGTGTGGCGATACGGCACCCGGAAGGCGGTGCGTTCGCATCGATCGATCTGCATGATGCGGAGGCATTGTTCACCTCGGGCAGTTATGCGCGGTTTGTCGACAGCGCTGCAGGCACGCGTCTGGCCCATGTGCTCGACCCGCGTCTGGGCGAACCCGTCGAGGGTCAGCGCGCGGTCAGCGTTCTGCACCGCGACCCCGCGTTCGCGGACGCCGCGGCAACCGCATTGATGGCAGCACCCGATGCCGACTTCGAGCGCATCGCACGCCAACTGCGGGTGCATTGCGTGCTGCGCATGGACGACCAAGGCCACCTTTCGGTGAGCACTGCACTGAATGCCCGATTGCAGTGGCTGATGACACCGAACGCGCCAATCACCCTGCTCGAGCTTGGTCACGACTGTCACTGAGACAAGAAAAAAGCGCGCACCGTTGCCGATGCGCGCTTCGAACTGACCCTGCAGACAGACTCAGTAGGTGAACAGATCCGCCGAGGCCGACAAGGTGAACAGCAGGGTGCCATCACGTGCCACGTTGTCGCTGTCATCGGTATCGGAGTAGCCCAGATACGCGGTTACCGGACCAAAAGCGCGCGACACGCCGACCTGCGCATGATTGAAGTCGACGAAATCGGCGGACGAATAGTTGGTATGCGTGGCTTCCAGGTCCAGCGAAAAGTCGGCCGGCAGGGCAATGCTGTGTTTGCCCTTCACGCGGTAGGCGCTGCCACCCAGAGCGTCATCATCCGCGAAGTAGGCCAGCACCTCGGTGCCGAAAGGAAACGTGACGGAACTGGTCAGTTCCGTGTAGTTGTAGTCAGACGCGCCGTTATAGGTGTAACGCACGAAACCGGCAGCAAATGCCCAGCCGCCATCCATTTCCCAGCCGTAGCCACCGTAGTAGTCAACTTCCGAATCGGCGGGATCGCCTTCACCAAAATCCACGTTGGAGAACCAGGTGCCCACATAGAAACCGCTGTCACCCGACCAGTCCAACGCGGTCTGGAAAGCCATGTCGCCCTGAGTTTGGCTGGCACCATCGAACAGGTAGTCGGATGCCAACGTGACCGTGCCGGAAATGCTACCCGCGAACGCCAAGGGCGAGGCCAAGGCAAGTACCACTGAAAGAGCAAGCTTACGCATTGAGAGAACCTCCAAAATAAGGGGGGCGACCACTAATCGATTTGTGCGCAACGCCGGATACAAGCCCGTGTTGCTTGCTCCCCGCGGGACGCATGCCGCAACGAAGTGCCAAATCGTGGTGACTGTTTACCAATTTTTTACGGAACTTGCACGTTTCGGCATATGACCTTCTGTGCACTGCAACAATGCGCCGAATCCACGCGGCGCCCGCGACGTGCCGCAGGTATGCTGTTCATCCCGCGCCGAAACCCTTGGATTGCCCGTGCATCATCCCGAATCCCCCGCCGCCGCCGCGTTGTATTCCGCACATCTCGCCACCTTAATGCAGCGTGCCGATGGAGCCCTGCGACGCGCAGGAAAGCAGCATTTGCTGATCCCTTCGGGTGTCACCAAGTACCATTTTCTGGATGACCGACCCTATCCATTCCAGGTCAACCCGCACTTCAAGGCATGGCTCCCATTGACGGAGTATCCGGACTGCTGGTTGATCATCACGCCAGGTCAAACGCCGCATCTGATCTACCTTCTGAACGACGATTTCTGGCATCTGCCACCCCGCGCGCCGGAAGGCTACTGGATCGATCATTGGCGAATCTCGCTGATCCGTTCGCCAGACGACGCCCGTGCACTGCTGCCGCCGGCCATTGACTGCGCCATCGTGGGCGAAGCAGATGCCGCACTGCAAAGCTATGTCCCAGACAATTCGCCTGCACTGCTTGACTACCTCCACTACCACCGCGCCAGCAAGACCGCCTATGAACTTGCGCTATTGCGAGAAGCCAGTGCACGCGCCGTGCGCGGCCACCGTGCAGCAGAGGCCAGCTTTCGCGCGGGCGGATCCGAACTGGACATCCATCGGGCCTATCTCGCTGCCACCGCGCACAACGATCTCGATCTGCCCTATACCAATATCGTTTGCCTGAATGAACATTGCGCGACCTTGCATTACCAGTATCAAAGTCCACTCAAGCCGGCCGAATTCCGATCCATGCTGATTGACGCGGGCGCCAGCGTGGCCGGGTATGCGGCGGACATCACGCGCACCTGGAGCAATGGTGATCGTTTGTTCGACGCGCTGATTCAGGGTGTGGACGCGGCGCAACGCGCATTGGTCGATGGTGTGCGTGAGGGGGTGGATTACCGCCACTTGCACGTCGAATGCCATCATCGACTGGCCGACGTGTTGCGAGATGTGGGCGTGCTCAAGGGCAGCGCTGAAGCCGCCGTCGCCGAGGGCATCAGCGCCGCCTTCTTCCCGCATGGCCTGGGGCATCTGCTCGGCCTGCAGGTTCACGACGTGGCGGGATTTGCCGCCAGCGATGCCGGTGGGCACATCGAACGACCGGAAGGCCATCCTTTCTTGCGTCTGACCCGTCCGATCAGCGCGGGCATGGTGATGACCATCGAACCCGGCATCTACTTCATCGAGAGTCTGCTGGCACCACTGCGTGAGCGCTTGCCGAGTCAGCGCATCGACTGGGCACTGATCGAGCGTCTGAAGCCCTTCGGCGGCGTGCGCATCGAAGACGACGTGGTCTGTACTCACGGTCTACCGGAAAACCTCACCCGCGACGCCTTTGCTGCCGCGTGAACAGCGCACTGCTGCATGCGCTGGAAGAACTGAGCACGCCGGTGTTGGGTGTGGATGGCGCGGCGCGCATCAACTATGTCAATCCGGCTGCCGCGACGTGGCTTGGTGCATCCAAGCGACGGCTGATCGGCCGAGATCTCGCTCTACTGGATGGTGCGGATGGCGCGCTGACGGCAGCGGTGCTGCAACTGCTGCGCCGCCCAGGCTCGCTGCGGTGCAGGCATATCCGCCTGCTGAGTGATGTCGGTGAGCGCTTTGCGGATGTCTATGCCAGCCCGCTGGAGAACCACGTCGGGCTGCTGCTGGAGTTTCATCCCAGCGATGAGTTTCCCGGCGCCGACCCGGCAACAACGCTGCCGGCGGCACTCAGTGCGGCACTCAAAGGCTTGGCGCACGAGGTCAAAAATCCACTGGCAGGATTGAAGGGCGCAGCACAATTGTTGGAACGGCGCGTCGAGGACCCGGACAGCCGACGCTACATCGACGTCATTCTCAACGAGTCGGCGCGATTGGCCGATCTGGTGGAGCGCCTGCTCAATCCCACGCCGCTGCGCGATCCAGTGCCCACCAACGTGCACGAGGTGCTGGAACGCGTGCGCTTGTTGGCTGAAGCGGAAGCTGGCTGGTCCGTGCAAATGCTGCGCGACTATGACCCCAGCCTACCCGAGTTGCCCGCCGATCCGGATCGGCTCACCCAAGCCCTGTGGAATCTGGTCCGCAACGCCTTGGAATCGGGCGCCAGCGAGGTGCGCCTGCGCTCCCGCGCTGAGCATGGCGTGCTGATCGCGGAGAAACGTCTGCGTCTGGCCATCCGTCTTGAGGTGGAAGACAACGGCCGCGGCGTACCTGAGGAACTGGCCGAGCGCATTTTTTTGCCTCTGGTTTCAGGACGTGCGCAAGGTACTGGCCTTGGCTTGCCGCTGGCGCAGCAAGTCGCGCGTGAGCACGGCGGATCACTGAGCTATCGTTCGAGAGCGGGCCACACCCTGTTCACGCTGTTGCTGCCTGTCCCCGAGGAAGACCACGATGCCCGCTGATACCACTGCCCGGCAAGCCGCCTCCGCGCGCACCCTCTGGGTGATCGACGACGACCGCTCAGTGCGCTTCGTGCTGGCTGAGGCTCTGCGTTCCGTGGGCTACCAGGTTCGCGAATTTGACGGCCCCGCAACCGCCTTGAGCGCACTCGCCAAGCAGTGTCCCGATGCCGTATTCACCGATGTGCGGATGCCCGATATGGACGGGCTGAAGTTGCTCAATGTACTGAAGGCTGACCATCCCGATTTGCCGGTCGTGGTGATGAGTGCCTACACCGACATCGCCAGCACAGCTGGGGCATTTCGCGGCGGAGCACATGATTTTCTGAGCAAGCCATTTGACATCGACGTCGCCATTGCCATGGCGCGCCGCGCCCTGCAGCAGGAAGACCCGGTGGCGGCCGAGCCGCCCGGGCCAACTGATGTAGAACCTGAATTGGTTGGCGAAGCCCCGGCGATGCGGGAACTGTTCCGGGCGATCGGCAAATTGGCCCAGGCGCCATTGTCGGTGCTGATCATCGGGGAAACCGGTACCGGCAAAGAACTGGTCGCGCGCGCGCTGCATCGGCATTCGCCGCGCGCGCAGCAACCTTTTGTCGCCTTGAATACCGCCGCCATTCCCGCCGAACTGCTCGAATCCGAGCTGTTCGGCCACGAACCCGGCGCGTTCACCGGCGCAGCCAAGCGGCAACTCGGGCGCTTCGAACAGGCCAATGGCGGCACCTTGTTCCTGGACGAGATCGGCGATATGCCCGCCGCACTTCAGACGCGCTTGTTGCGGGTGCTGGCGGAAGGCGAGTTCTTCCGGATTGGTGGCCGCGAACTGATTCGTGTCGATGTGCGGGTGATTGCCGCCACGCACCAGGCCTTGGACACGCTGGTTGCCGATGGCCGTTTCCGCGCCGATCTCTTGCACCGTCTGGATGTGGTTCGCCTCAATCTGCCACCACTACGGCAGCGCCATGAGGATGTACCTGCACTAGCGCAGCGCTTTCTCGCCGACGCGGTCAACAAGCTGGGCTGTGGCAACAAGCGCTTTGATCGCAGCACATTGGACCGATTCCTTGCCTACGACTGGCCCGGCAACGTTCGCGAGTTGGAGAACCTCTGCTGGCGCGTGGCAGCGCTGTCGCCAGGCGAAGTCATTATGCCCACGGATCTACCTGACACCCTGCGGCCAACAAACGGCATCGCTGGTATTGCGGATTGGGAGGACGCCCTACGACAGTGGGCAGAGACTGCGCTGCGCGCGCAACAGCGCGAGCTATATCCGCGCGCACTTGAACGTTTCGAACAGGTGATGCTGAGCGCGGCCTTGAGCGTCACGGGTGGACACCGTCAGCACGCCGCAGAGCGCCTCGGCCTGGGTCGCAACACCCTGACCCGCAAGCTCGGTTCCAGTCGTCCACCCAAAGCGGCGGGCGATTGAACCTACAGCGGGAAATCACGCCCGGCGCACACCGTCGATACGTATCCAATCTTCGCGTTTGCTGACGCGCAGGTTCGTGAAGTACGGCGCGTAGCGCAGCAGCAGTTCGTCTTCCTGCCCATCCAGAATGCCTGATAGCGCAATTCGCCCACCGGCCTCGGTGCGCGCGGCCAGCACCTCGGCCAGTGCGTCCAGCGCATTGGCGAGGATGTTGGCGACCACGACCGGATAACGCTGCGCAGGATCGTGTTCGGGCAGATAGACAGCAAGTTGCACCGCATTGCGTTCAGCATTGTCGGCACTAGCGACCAGCGCCTGAGGATCGTTGTCGATGCCATCCGCCGCTTCCGCGCCCAGCTTCAAGGCCGCAATTGCCAGAATGCCGGAGCCGCAACCGAAGTCGAGTACCCGCTTGCCGACGAGTTCGCCGCGAGCAGCAAGGTCGTCCAGCCATTCCAGACAAAGTGCGGTCGTCGGATGCGTGCCTGAGCCAAAGGCCAAGCCCGGATCGAGCGTCACCACCACGCTATCCGCGTCTTCCGGCGGCGCAATGGACGAGGGATAGACCCACAGCCGCAGACCAAATGGCATCGGCTCGTAACGGTCCATCCAGACCCGCTCCCAGTCCTGGTCCGCCACGTGCTCGAAAGCCACCGCATCGGCATCCAGCGTGTCCACTTGTGACAACACGGCCTCGCGCAACACCGCGGGATCAGCATCTGCGTCGAACAGGGCCTGCACCACGATCTCGCTCCACAGCGGCATCTCACCGACGCCGGGCTCGAAGATCGCCTGTTCATCCGGTGCATCCGCATGGGCGTCGGCCAAAGTCACCGACAAAGCGCCCATGGCTTCCAGGACTTCCTCAACGGCGGGTTGCTGCGCCAGCGTGCAGCGCAACTGCAATTGCAAGAAGGCCATCAGCCCAACCCGATGCCTTTCTCGCGCGCATCGGCGAGCTTCTTTTCCAGATAGTGGATATTGGCCCCGCCCGCCTGAAATCCTGCGTCAGCCATGATCCGCTGCTGCAGTGGGATGTTGGTCTTGATGCCATCGACGACCATTTCCGACAGCGCCACGCGCATGCGGGCGATGGCCTGCTCACGGGTGGCGCCATGCACGATCAATTTGCCGATCATCGAGTCGTAGTTCGGTGGCACGCGGTAGCCTGCGTAAATGTGGGTATCGACACGCACACCGGGGCCACCGGGGGCATGGAAATGCTTGATCAGACCAGGCGACGGCACAAACGTCTCGGGGTCTTCTGCATTGATGCGGCACTCGATGGCGTGCCCACGCATCACGATGTCGTCCTGCTTGATCGACAGCTTGTGTCCGGCTGCAATCAACAACTGCTCGCGCACCAGATCGACACCGGTCACGCGCTCGGTCACTGGGTGCTCGACCTGGATTCGCGTGTTCATTTCGATGAAATAGAAACGCCCGTTCTCGAACAGAAACTCGAACGTCCCCGCACCGCGATAGCCAATCCGGATGCAGGCCTCAACGCAGACCTTGCCGATCTCGGCGCGCAGTTCCGGGGTGATGCCAGGCGCCGGCGCTTCTTCGACAACCTTCTGGTGACGGCGCTGCATCGAGCAATCGCGCTCACCCAGATGAATCGCGCCACCTTGTCCATCGGCCAAAACCTGGATTTCGACATGTCGCGGGTTCTCGAGGAATTTCTCCATGTAGACCATGTCGTTGCTGAAGGCCGCCTTGGCCTCGGCTTTGGTGGTCGCGATGGCGTTCACCAAGGCCGCCTCAGAATGCACCACGCGCATGCCGCGACCACCACCACCGCCCGCGGCCTTGATGATCACCGGGAAGCCGATCTCGCGAGCGATGCGGATGTTTTCGGCCGCATCCTCACCGAGCGGACCGCCCGAACCCGGCACACAGGGCACGCCTGCGGCCTTCATGGCCTTGATGGCTTCGACCTTATCGCCCATCAGGCGGATCGTCTCTGCCCTAGGGCCAATGAAGATGAACCCCGAACTCTCGACGCGATCTGCAAAGTCGGCGTTTTCCGACAAAAAGCCATAGCCTGGATGGATGGCCTGCGCATCCGTCACCTCGGCTGCCGCGATCAACGCGGGCACGTTGAGATAACTCTCCGCCGCGGGCGCGGGACCAATGCAGACCGATTCATCGGCCATGGCCACATGTTTCAGATTGCGATCCACCGTGGAATGCACGGCGACGGTCTTGATGCCCAAGGCATGACAAGCGCGCAGGATGCGCAGGGCGATCTCGCCGCGATTGGCGATGACGACTTTATCTAGCATGGAATTCCTTGAATGCCCGGGGTCGGGCGAAATTCGATCACCCGCATCAGGCGATGACGAACATTGGCTCGTCGAATTCGACCGGACGACCCGTACTGACCAGGATGGCCTGCACCGTACCGGACACATCGGCCTCGATCGGGTTGAACATCTTCATCGCCTCGATGATGCCAAGTGTTTCACCGGCCTTGACGGTTTGGCCCACTTTGACAAATGGCGGTGCATCGGGATTGGGTGAGCCATAGAAGGTACCGACCATCGGCGAACGCACGACATGCCCTTCGGGCAATTCACGTCCACCCTTGGCGGCGTCCACCGGTGTCGATTGAGCGGGGGCAAGTGCCGGCGTTGGCACCGAAGCGGCAACGGGTGCCGTCACCATCAGTGGTGCGGGCGCGGCAGCGACGGCTTTCGACAGGCGCGACAAGCGCACACTCTCTTCGCCTTCGCGAATCTCGATTTCGGTCAGGTTGGACTCTTCCAACAGGTCGATCAGTTTCTTGATCTTGCGCAGATCCATGGGCATACCTCAGTGAACCTCATTCATTCGGAAATCGCTGGCGGGCTCAGGCCGCCGGCGAGAGAGACAATCGTGACAACGCTGCCTGCAGCGCCAAGCGGTAGCTGTCAACGCCAAACCCGGTGATCACACCCACCGCTTTGTCGGACAAATAAGAGTGCTGACGGAACGGCTCGCGTGCGTGCACATTCGACAGATGCAGTTCGATGAACGGTATGGCCACGCCCACCAAGGCATCGCGCAAGGCCACGCTGGTGTGGGTAAGGGCGCCCGGATTGATGAGAATGCAGTCGATACCGTCGGTCCGCGCTGCGTGGATGCGGTCGAGCAAGACGTGCTCGGCATTGCTTTGCAGGCAGTGCAGGCGATGTCCTGCCGCCATCGCGCGTGCGCGCAGATCCGCCTCGATGTCGCCCAGCGTGGTGTGGCCATACACCTCGGGCTCGCGCGAGCCCAGCAGGTTCAAATTCGGCCCGTTCAACAACAGCAGCTCTGCCACGCCCGATCCTTCACGTCCGCGCCCCACCCTGGCGCCGGGGGCGTAGTGTGCGCATAGCACGCGCTGATGTCCAGACGGTTACCCGGAAGATGCCCGTGAGATCAACGGAGATCGCGACTGTTTGATTTTTGTTAGCCCCGCACAAAAGGGTTGCTGCGGCGTTCGTCGCCGAAGTTGGACATCGGTCCGTGACCCGGCACGAAACGGATGTGGTCGCCCAGTGGAAACAGGCGTTCTTTGATGGCTTGGATCAGGTCGGCGTGGTTGCCGCGCGGAAAGTCGGTGCGACCGATCGATCCCTTGAACAGCACATCACCGACGAAGGCGATTCCGGTGGGCGCATGCACAAAGACGACGTGGCCGGGTGTGTGACCGGGACAATGGACGACGTTGAGCAACAGATCGCCGACCTTGACCTCGTCGCCATGCGCCAACCAGCGCGCTGGTGTGAAGCTGCGCGCGGGCGGGAAACCGTATTCCTGGCAGCGCTGCGGAATCTGGTCGATCCAGAAGGCATCGTCCTGGTGCGGCCCTTCTACCGGCACCTGCAATCGATCACGCAAGTCCGCGACCGCCGAGCAATGATCGAGATGTCCATGCGTCACCAGCAATTTCTCGATCACCACCGCGTGCTTTTCCGCAACCGCCAGCAGGCGCTCGATATCGCCACCGGCATCGATCAGCGCGGCCTTGCGGGTAGCGGTACAGATCAGCAGCGAACAATTCTGCTGGAACGGCGTAACCGGAATGATCTCCACTGCCAGGGGCGCGTTCGATGGGCTCATGCGCGATCGTCCTCATTGTCGGCATCGGCGTCGAAACTCTCCAAGCCGAGTGCAGGTGTGCCGGGCAAGACTTCCACATCGCGCAACTTGCGTTCGATCGCACGGGTTCGGATACCGGCCTGCCCGATGCTTTTGCTGACCGTGTCCAGTTGCTTCTGGGTCTTGTCCAACACTTCGCCAAATTTGCCGAATTCGTTCTTCACCGCGCCCAGCAACTGCCAGACCTCGCTGCTGCGTTTTTCGATGGCGAGCGTGCGGAAGCCCATCTGCAAGCTATTGAGCAGGGCACTCAGTGTGGTCGGCCCTGCCAAGGTGATGCGGAAGTCGCGCTGCAGCAACTCGAACAGACCGGGACGGCGGATCACTTCGGCGTACAGACCTTCGGTGGGCAGAAACAGCAGCCCAAAATCGGTGGTGTGCGGCGGCGCAATGTACTTGTCGCGAATGCGCCGTGCTTCCTCGCGCACGCGAACCTCCAAGGCCTTGCCTGCGATCGCTGCCGCCTCGGGATCAGCGCGCTCTTGGGCGTCCAGCAAACGTTCGTAGTCCTCGCGGGGAAACTTGGCATCAATGGGCAACCACACCGGCGACTCCGGCGTGTGCCCGGGCAGTCGCAAGGCGAACTCCACGCGCTCATTGCTGCCCGGCACCGTGGCGACGTTGGCCGCGTATTGCTCGCTGGTGAGCACTTGTTCGAGCAGCGCACCAAGCTGCACTTCACCGTAGGTGCCCCGCGTTTTGACATTACCAAGCACGCGTTTCAGATCGCCCACACCCTGCGCCAGCGTCTGCATTTCACCGAGTCCCCGATGCACCTGCTCCAAACGTTCGGAGACTTGCTTGAAGCTCTCACCGAGGCGGGTTTCCAGCGTGCGCTGCAACTTCTCATCGACTGTAGCGCGCATCTGGTCCAGCTTGGCGGCGCTGTCGGCCTGGATATCCTTCAGACGTGCTTCCAACGTGGCACGCACTTCGATCAGTCGCTGGTCGTTCTGCTGGGTCAGTGCCAATACGCGCTGATCCAACGAGTCGCCAAACCGTTTCAGTGTCTCGGCACTTTCCTCGCGGCCGCGACGTGCGTCCTCCGTCAGGCTCTGACGCAGCCCCTCCAGGCGCAGATCGGTGCGCTGAGTGAATTGATCCAACCGTTGCGCCATGCCATCCGTGCGCTGCTGTTGCGTTTGCGCAGCGCTGTCCAGTTGTTGCCGCAGGGCGGTCTCCAGACGTAATGAGGTCGCCGCCTGTTCCTCCCGGGAAATCCGTTGACCTTCTCGCCATTCCTCGCGTAGGCCACGCTCGTTGCGCTCCAGATCAGCGCGGATCTGCTCGAGATCGGGGCGGAGATCCGCCGCCGGAGTGACTCGCCTGAACAAGGCAATCAGCAGGCCGATGATGACGACGACAGTCAGGCTGGCAAGCGCCCACAACCATTGCTCTATCGCTATTCCTTGCATGGAGCCCCTTCAGCACGCGCCTCGCGACAAATCGCATCGCCGCAAATGATCGCACGACGCAGCGCACGTTCAGACCGATGGCTCGGCACAGGTCGGCAGGTGCTGCAGAAAATGGTAGTAATTGTGCTCACGTAGCTTGGCGAAGCCCAGACGTTGATACAGTCGATAAGCCGGATTGAAGGGCTCGACGTGCAAGGTCACCGGCAACTGCTGCTGATCCGCGATCGCCAACAGCGCGTTGGTCAGCGAAGTTCCAAGACCCTTGCCGCGCTCGGACGGCAGCAAGGTCACCTCCATCAGACGCAGCTCGGCCTGGGTGAGATGCACGTATAGGCGGCCGATCACACGGTCGCCACGCTGCAGCAGGAGGAACTCTGCGCCCGGATAGTGCTGCCGGTATTGCGCGGCCTGCGCATCGAACTGCTGCGCCACAAAGGCACGACGCATCGACTCATCCCAATCCGTCAAGGCCAACTCTGGCTCACGCACACTGCGATACAGGGCCATCGCGACGTCACGATCGTCTTCCAGTTCGTCGCGAAAACGCAGGCCGGGTGGCTTGCCAGGCCAGTCGGCGTTCAACACATCGACGACCCGAGTCACCGATCAGGCCAGACTTTCAACCGGCTCCTGCGCGGCACGAATCGCCGCGAGGTCAGCGCGTGGCAGCTCGTCAAGCGGCGCCTCCCAGGCGCGTACCTCGAAGGCCAGCGCGGCGCTGATACCCCGATCCTGCATGCTCGACGGGTCCAAGGTATCGTGCTGCTGATCCGCCGGAAGCCGCAGCAGCAAGTAGGCGCCCTCCGCTAGATTGGCGCTGCCTTCCTGCACCAACGGCAGATACTGCGTGTGCCCCGTGTCGCCATCCATCTCGCGGAAACGAAGCCGTACACCTCGCCACTGCCGTGCGCCGGCTACGAAACGTGCGCTGCGACTGCCCGCGTCGGGACGTTCACTCGAATATCGCCACGCCGTGAACGCGACTGGCGGTGCATCGGGGGTGGCGACCATGGCATCAACTGACCACTCGCACGGCAGCGAAAGATTGACGCCCTCGAAGGCATGCATTTGGACTTCCACGAGTCCCGTGGCGGCAGACGCCGCCACGCCGTCCCAGCGGCGATAGAGGCCGCCTGACGCTGGTCGATGGTAAAGCACGAAATTCGCGGCCCGCGAATCGCGGTCGACTGCACTTCGTCCGTACACCAAGGGCATGGCAATCGCGGCAGGAACGCCCGCACTCAGACTCTGCAACAGTCGCCGGCGCTCTGGGCTATGGGTAGGTTTCATGTCGATCCTCAAGTACGCGGCGGAAACACGCCCTGCATGGCAATGCAAAAATTGACGGTGAGATACGGCTGCATATTGTTGTGCGGCTGATCGCCACCTGCGGGTGCCAGCGACACGTCGGCCATGTTGACCAGTTGTGCAGCGCCAGTCTGATACATCGCCGCGCCCACCGAGACAGCCAGTGCATTGTTGCTCGGTGCAAACAGGTCGCCCGGATCAATCGCAGCGCGCTGAGCATGTGCGTGCAAGGGAATCTCCGACTCCAGCAAGGTGACGGTTTCGACACCGCCTTGCTCGCCCAAGTCGCGCAGACTCAGACCAGGACCTTGTCCCGGATGCATGGGTGCACGCCCCTGTAGATTCGGCAGGGCAAAGTTCGACTTGCCATTGCCGCCATTAGTCGTCCCCAACAGCGAAAACAACGCCGTGTTCTGCGACAAGGGCAGCAACTGCCCATCGCAGAACGCCCAGCCACGCGGCGCGAAGTTGAAGGGGAACATGCGGATTTCAGCAACAAACGGATCGGCCATGATCGAGTCCTTCAGGTCGGCGAGGGGAAGATGCCGAACAACGAGATGATGAAATTGACACACAGAAAAGGCTGCAGGTTGGTATGCGGCTGACTGCCACCGACCGAGGTGACGCTGGCGGGATTCATGTTCACCGACGTCACGTCACTGATAAAGGGCTGGATCGTCCCATCGGTCTGCGCCAGCACCGCACCCGCGGGCGAACTGTCTCCGCCGCTGCTGCCTCGGGCCAATTGCGGGTGGGTATGTGAGGGGATCTGGTTGACGGACAGGGTAATCTCCTCGGCACCTCCCGTCTCGGCAAGGATGAAGCCGTTGCCTTGATGAATGGGTAATCGCCCACGCAAGTCGGGCAGGGCAAAGGTCGACTCACCATCACCGCCATAGGTCGTGCCGATCAACTGAAACAGGGTTTCGTTCTCGGAGATCGGCATCAACTGACCACTACAGAACTCCCATCCAGCGGGCGCGAAATTGCCCGCGAACATCCGGATTTCACCGACATAGGGTTGTGACATCGTGAATACCTCAATGAGTTGTCCTGCAACGAATATCGCGCACTCGACCGGATCAGGTGGGTGAGGGGAAGATGCCCTGTAAGGCGATGCAGAAACTGATGGTCAGAAACGGCTGCATATTCAGATGTGCCTGACTGCCGCCCACATTGGCGATGGATGACGGTGCCATCGCCACCAGATTGGTCGCAGAGCCATAGCTGTTACTGACCGGCGCGAGGAAGTTATTGGTCGGCAAAGCCACCGTGCCCGTACTCGACGACGATGCTCGCAGCGTATGGGTATGGACCGGGATCTCGGCAATGCTGAGCGTATGCGCCTGCTCACCAGCTCGCTCACCGAGAACGTGTCCAGACCCGACATGGATCGGCACCCGACCGCGAAAATCTGGCAACGCAAAGTTGACCTGCCCATTGCCACCATAAGTCGTTCCCAGCAAAGAGAACAGCGCCTGATTCTGATTAATCGGCAAAAGCTGGCCGTTGCACAGCGCCCAACCCCGCGGCGCGAACGAAAAACTCATCAGGCGGATTTCCGACAGAAATGGCTCAGCCATGACGCACTCCGTTGTTGATTGGTTTCACGTGGTTCCGCATGAAGTCGCTGGACCGACTCAGGGCTGGGTACATGCTGCGCCTCCGACAAAGCCGCCGCCAGGAGGTGACGCAACCGCTGCCGACGCGTCGGTGACGTTGTTTCTAGCTTGTTCGAAGGCGACGACAGCGGCGGTATCGCTTGCCCCGCCCCCATACCCCGGCAAACGCACCGTTGTGCTTTGACGTTGCCGCAACCGCAGACTTTGGCCGCCATCGGTGCCGCTTCCCGTCAGCGTATTCGACAACACGCCTACGCCTCCCACATCCGTGCACAAGGCGTAGGTGTCTCCCGGCGTCGATCCGGCATTCAGATGAACGCCGTTCTTGGGAAACACAGCCGTTCCTGGGTTGGCCACGGTGTTGCCGGTAATGGTGTTGTGGAAAATGCCGCTGCCCACGGTGCCGCTACCACCGGCCTGCAGGTAAATGCCGTAGTTGGCGTACTGGTAGGCGACATTGCTGCGCACCGCGCTATTGTGTTCACCCGCATTGTCGTGAATCTGGAAGTAGGCCGAACCTTCCGACGAACCCGAATTCACGGTCCCGGGAACACCCACGGTGTTGCCCTGAATGACGCCAGCGAACACGCCACTGCCCCCCAACTTGTTGACCGCAATGGCCGTCCCACGCGAATCTCGAATCGTGTTGTTCAGCACGTCGTAGCTCAGACTCGCGTTGATCGGTCCAGCGTTGCTGCCGCCGATCAGACGCACGCCGCCGCCGCCGCCGACCGCCGGGCCCGCATTACTGAGCACGTTGTTGCTGAAGACCACATCGTTGGTCGTCGAAGAATTCGCGGAGAACTGGAAGTGATCGCCAATCGCATACGTGAAGGTGTTGTTGCTCACGGTCGCATTGATCACGGCGGTGCCTTGGGTTTCGATCATCAGGCCGTCACTGCCGGTCGTAGCATTCATGCTGCCAAAGGTGGTCCCCGTGACGGTCAATCCCAGCGCACCCGAGGTGTTCACCACCTGCATGTTGTGTTCGACCGCACCGCTGATGGTGCAGCCGGTGATCGAGGCCGCGCCGGTCAATTCGGTGAAGCGGATCGACCCTTCGTCCGCACCCGCATCATCGCCATTGATGCCGCTGACCGTGGTGCGCGTCAGGCTGAAACCCACCACGCCGCTGCCGCGAATTGCATAGTCACTGAAGCCATTCAACTGCATGTTCGACAGAGAGACGTTGCGCGTATTGGTCAGGCTGATGCCGGTGCTGCCATTTTGAATGGTGCCGCCCGAGCCGGCGGTCGTCCCGGTTCCGGTCACCGTCAAGCCAGCCGACGCACCGGTGTTGTTCAACACGATACCGATGCCGCTGGTGCCTGCGTCGATACGCTCCGCATTCAGGCCCGCCGCGCCAATGGTGGTGTTCTGCACATCCAGCGCCGGTACGCCAAAGGCGACTAACTGTCCGCGAACAGTCTCGCCAAAGGTGAGCGTTCCCGCATTGTTTGCCCGCAGCGCAGTGACGCCCGTCGTCGAGATGCGCGGAACGTTCGGGAAGGACCATGTCCCGGTGTTGTTGACCAGATTGATACCGCCACCGCTTTCGCCCACATCGTCGTGATCCAGGACCAATTCCGAACCCAATACGAAGGTACCGGAGGTCGCACTACTCTGGATGTCAATGACCGTCACGCCTGCACCCAAGGCTCCATTGGTGACGATGCTGCCGCTGGTCGTCCCGCCCAGTGTCATGCCCGAGATCACCATGGCGCGCCCGCCGGCGGTGGTGATGTCCAAGGTTCCGTTCAGGGTCAAGGTGCCGCCGCCCGTGGCACTGATGGCCGTGCCTGCCAGAGCATTGCCGGTCGTGCCCAGCGTTGTGGCGGCGCTGAGGGCAATCGTGGCACCCGTGTTCGAAGTGAACTGCAATGCGGGATTCGTGCTGGTGCCGGTGAAGGTCTTGTTGGCGCCACTGACGGTGTACGTGCCGCCGCTGCGCCCATTGATCCGGATGCCTTGGTTGCCCGCGCCACTGCCGCAACTCGCCGAACAGGCCAGATCACCACTCAAGGTCAAATTGGCAGTACCCGCACCGTCGATGTCGATCAGGCGACCGGCGGTTGTCTTGCTGATTGAGCCCGCGTAGCTGAGGGTCGCCGTTCCCGTACTGAACTGGAAGGCCGTGTTGGTCGCGCCCGACAGCGCGCCATTTCCGAAGTTGGCGCTTCCCCCCACAGCCGACAACAGAATGTTGTTGCTGCCGCTGGTGGAGGTGATCGAATCGAAAGCGTTTGCGCCCGATGCTTGGGCCAGCGTGCCGGTGCTGAGGCTCAGCGCCTGCCCGGCACCACTGATGACGTTGTCACCCAGCGTCAGGGTGCCGAAATTGGCTCCCGCAATGCCGACGCCCGCCGTATTGCCAATCTCGATTCCGCGAATCGTGCCGTCAGTTCCGAGCGTGATCGCATCACCGGCGGCTGTCGTGAGGATTGGACGCGTGCCGCCGATGACGGGACGCGCCGCACTGCTCGAAGGCGGGGAAATTCCGAACACCGTGTCGAAACTGGTGCCGCTGGCCACACTGACGCCTTGCCCAATCAGTTGCTGCCCGGCCAGCAAAGTGATGCTGCCACTGTAGTTACCACTGGCGACGAAGATGCGTCCGCCCGTACCCGCAACTGCCACTGCCTCCGCAATGGTCTGGAAGGGCTTGGCCAAGGTCCCATTGCCGCCCGCCGCCGCGGAGTCATCGACGAACCAGACGATATTCCCTGACAGTTCAATCGTTGCGGTGACGGTGGTGCAGGCCGCTGGCAAGGGAACACCGCTGTCGCAGACTTCATAGTCAAAGCTGTCGGCGGTCGTCGAGCCTGCGGGGGGCTCGTAGCTCCATGCGCCATCACTCGCCACGGTGACGCGGCCAGCATTGGTTGTGGCGGCGGCAGTCTGCGCGGTGACAGCAAATGGCGCGCCACCGGCACCATCGGCGCTGTCGGTGACGTTCGCCAACAGTCCATCGGCACTTGCCGCCGCGAAGCTGCGGCCAATATGACGAGTCACCGCCACGTTGGTCGGTGGCGTGACCACAGGCGGGTCATTGACCGCAGTGACAGAAATGCTGAAGTTCACTAGGGCTGAGGTGTTTGAACCCGTGCCATCGTCTTGCAGCACCACGCTCAGATTTGCGATTCCATTGGCGTTGGCGGCCAAGCTGAAATTCAGATTGCCCGTTACGCTATTGATCGAGGGCGCCACGCTGAACAGGCTCGGGTTGTCATTGCTCTGAACAAGGAAGTTGAGGCCCTGTGTCACGCCCGAATCACCGTCATCGATGACCGTTGCCCAGACTGTGTTGTAGGGCGCCGCATCTTCATTGACGGTGACATTACCGCCGCCAACGAAGGTCGGCGGATCATTGACGAACTCCACCTCGATGGTGAACACCTGTGCAGCGGACGTGTCAACGCCCCCGTTCGCGGTTCCGCCATCGTCAGCCAACACCACGCTAACGGTAGCCGTACCCGACGTGTTGTCGGTAGGTGTGTAGGTCAGCGTCCCCGTCAGCGGGTCAAGGCTAGGAGGTGCGGCAAAGGTCAGTGAACCGGTCGTTGCAGTGACGTTCTCGACGAAGTTGAGCGTTTGCGCGGACTCGTCGGCCGGTCCCGCACTCATTCCCGTTGCAAAGCCACTCACGGCCTGCGCACCCGCGTTCTCCAGAACTGTTGGCGCGGTGGCAGGGATCGTGAAGCTCGGCGCATCGTTGACCGACTGGACGTTGATCTGCAACGCCACTGGATCACTCTCGTCGTCTCCACCATTCGCCGTGCCGCCGTTGTCGCGCAGTGCAATACTCAAAGTGGCCACACCACTGACATTCGCCGCGGGCGTGAAGCTCAATTGACCGTCGCTGGCAATGGCGGGCGCACTGCTGAACAGGGCCGCATTGCTATTGCTCAGCACCACAAAATTGACGGTTTGCACTTCATCCGCGTCGCCATCGCTGATGCCGCTGGCCCAAGCAGCGGCGTAGGCACCGTTGTCCTCATTGACCGTTACGGTTGCGGCGCCCGGAGTAAAGACTGGGGCGGAGTTCA
This sequence comes from Lysobacterales bacterium, assembly GCA_016718605.1. Lineage (GTDB taxonomy): Bacteria > Pseudomonadota > Gammaproteobacteria > Xanthomonadales > Xanthomonadaceae > Aquimonas. The sequence continues at coordinate 1,120,984 of JADKCY010000003.1, forward strand.
CACCGCCAATCGTGAGGGTGAAATCGTAGTCGACCGATGCATTGACACCCCCGTTGGCGGTGCCGCCGTTGTCCTGCAGAACGAAGCGCACCACCGCAGAACCGGAGGTGTCGGTCGCCGGTGTATAGCTCAGTGTGCCGGTGGCGACATCAATCGAAGGCGCGACCAGGAATCCGAGGGTCCCCGTTGTTGATTGCACCGACGTCGTGGATGTCAGAGTCTGTCCCACTTCATCAGCAGGTCCCGTGGCGATGGCAGCGACGAAACCCGCCACCGTCTGCGCGCCACTGTTCTCCAGAGCCCCTGGCGCATTGGCCGGCACGTTCGCACTTGGCGCATCGTTGACCGGCGTGATGGTGATATCGAAATTGGCGGTCGGACTGACATCGCTTCCACCGCCATTGTCACGCAGTTGCACCACCACCGTCGCACTGCCATTGGCGTCGGCGGCGGGCGTGAAGCTCAGATTGCCTGTCGTGGCGTTGATACTTGGGGCGCCCGAAAACAGTGCCGCATTGCTGTTACTCACTATCTCGAAATTCAGGGTCTGGCCGCCACCATCGCCATCCGAAATGGCGGTGGCCCAAACCTGATTCACCGCAGACGCATCCTCCAGCACGGTGACGTTACCGCCCGCGGTGAAGGAGGGTGGCGTGTTGACTGCTGCGACCGAGACCACGCTGGTGACGGGTGCACTCATGGCACCTTCCAGGTCGACAGCATTGACCAGCACGTTGCGGGCCGTGGTCGTCGGATTGGTGGAAGTATTGTCGTAGCGCAGACGCCGAAGGACGGTCTGATAGTCCGCCAGTGGCGCGTTACCGACGATGCTCAGGGTCCCAGTACCCGGTGTGTACGTCGCGACCAAGCTGGTACCCGAGGTATCGGCGAGCAAGGACTCCTGCGCACCATCCGGCACGCTCGCCATCACGGCATCCGCGCGCTGCAGTTGTGTCGAGTCGATATCGACGACTGACAGTGCTGCAGCATCGACAATCGCCACCTCGCCCGCGCCTTCGGTGAAACTTGCGGCAAACCCACTGCCGGCAGCTGGACCATTCAGGTCAACCACGGGGGCGTCATTCTGCGCCGTGACCGTGATGCTCAGCGTCTGCGCAGCAGAAATATCCGCACCGCCGTTCGCCGTGCCGCCGTTGTCGCGCAGCACGATGGACATCGAGGCACTGCCATTGGCGTCGGCGGCTGGCGTGAAGCTCAGCGTGCCATCGGCAGCCAGCGCCGGTGCGATCTGGAACAGCGCCGGATTGCTGTTGCCGGAAATCTCGAAGGTCAGGGTCTGTGCGGCGGGATCGCCATCATCAATCGCTGTCGCCCAAATTGCGGCATAGGCGTTGTCCTCGTTGACGACCACAGCAGGGCCCGGCGTGAAGCTCGGCGCATTGTTGACGTCCTGCACATTGATCGTGATCACCGCGGTGTCCGACAAACCCGGCGCGCCACCGTCAGTGACGGTCAGATTCAACGTATAGGGCGATCCACCCAGATTGAAGGCGGCGGCATTGCTAACGGTGACTTGTCCGGTGCTGGCATTTACCGAAAACGCGGCCTGCCCGTTGCCGCCGGTCACCGCATAGCTCACCTGACCCGCCGCGCCTGCATCTGCATCCGTCGCAATCACCGTGCCGAGCACGGTCCCATTGGCATCATTCTCGAACACGCTGAACGCCTGATCGTTGACGGTCGGGGCTTCGTTGATATCGCTCAGCGTGACCGTAACCGGATGCGCAATGCTCAGCGCGGGCACACCCGTCAGGCCGATCTGTGTTTGCAGGGTGAAGCTGGGACGCGTCTCGAAATCAAGCTGCGCACTGTCAACGACACTGACATCGCCATTGCTGGCCACCGCAAAACCGCTGCTCGGCGCCTGCGACTGCAGACTGAAAGTCAGCAGACCCGCCAAACCAGTGGTGCTGTCGCGCAAGGAACCGATCACACTGCCATTCGCGGTGTTCTCCGGTGTCGCCAGCGCCGATACCAAGCGCGGCTGCAGAACCACCGGGAGGCGGGTTTCCCGCACATCCATGCGGAAGAAAATCTGATTACCGGCGCGCACCGCAAAACCTGCAAGCACATCTACTTGCGGTTCATCCGCGGTCGGATCACCGGAGGCATCGGTAACGACGGCCGGGACATCCCAATCACCGATTTCGCCATCCAGCAGATAGTTGGCCGCCCAGGCAATGCCCAGCATTGAGCTGCCGCCAATCACCACCACCCAGATCAACATGCCAGGATGACGGCGCGCCACCCACACGGTCAGCAAGCCGACCGCCATCGCCAACAGCACCAAACCCCAGGTCGTCGTACCCGGAATGACCGCAGGTGCGGTACCGGGTCGGGAAGCAGCGGACGTCCAAGCGTGGGCACCAACACCGGTCCGGCGGCGTCAACCGCGCCCAGCAAACTGCTTTCCGCCACAAAGAACAGGTTCCAATCGGTGGCCACATCGCCAGTGATCAACTCACGCGGGAAGGCCAGTTCGACGATGTCGGTCGCGCCGGCTATGCGATCAATGCCGATCGGATACGCACCGCCCACGGACACGCCAAGCGGAAAACTGCCGCCTGTGCATTCCGCCAGTGTCAGGGTGTTGATGGCGGGCGGCTCATCATTGCCGCTGGCGGATAAACGCCAGTCCACGCCACCGGCATTGCCCGCAGCCGTGCTGACGGTACAACCGGTCAGCGCATCGTTGTCCGAATCGATGTAGACGCTGTAGGTCGCGGCATGCGTTGCCCCGGCCAACAATAGACACGCGAACCCCATCATCCTGCCGACCAATCCGCTTCGCATGCTGCCCCCTGCCTTGCTGCCATTCTGATGGTTGACCGCCCGCAGGCTAACGCCTGCTAGACGGTGTGCCGTGCGCTCGTTGTCACCGCCGTGCCGGATTCGCTCGGAAACCAAGCAAACGCCAACGAACCCCGACGGGTGAGTCTAGCAGTCGCGGATGACACCTCCATTAGAGCGGACTGATAAGCCGCCTAGGGAAATGCTCACGCACAATTCAACATCACGATATCGCAATCGCAGAACGGTAACGATTACTGTCACGCGACTTGCAAGGCATCGCAAGCAACGGTTCCGCAGGCCCTTGGGGCACAATCGGCACATGGCCTCTCCCGACATTCCGTTTGACAGCCTTCTGCTCGACAGCCTGATTCTGCTCGGTGCAGCAGTGGTTGCGGTGCCTTTTTTCCGACGTTTCGGCTTGGGCAGTGTGCTCGGCTACTTGTGTGCAGGCGTCGTCATCGGACCCGATATGCTGGGCCTGATCGCCGACCCAGGTGCAACCCATACGGCGTCCGAATTTGGCGTGGTGATGCTGTTGTTCATCATTGGCCTGGAGCTTTCGCCAGGTCGACTTTGGGTAATGCGCCGTCAAGTCTTCGGTTACGGCGGGCTACAGGTTCTGCTGTCCACCGCATTGCTGGCTGGGGCCGCCCTGTTCTGGCTCGAAGAATGGCGAAGCACCTTGGTCGTCAGCCTGGGATTAGCGCTGTCATCGACGGCAGTCGGCCTGCAATTGCTGTCCGAGCGCAAACAGATCACCGCGGCCCATGGACGACAGGGCTTCGCCATTCTGCTGTTTCAGGACCTGATCGCGATTCCGCTTTTGGCCGTGATTCCTCTGCTGGCCAGCGGTGCTGCCGATGCGCCCCGCGACGAGATCGTGCAGCGTGCGTTGGCCACGGTTGGCGTGATCGGATTAATCGTCATCGGTGGACGTTTTCTGCTTCGTCCGATGTTTCGAGCGGTTGCCAGGGCGCAATCGGTGGAAGTATTCAGTGCCAGCGCCTTGTTGGTCGTTCTGGGGGCTGCCTGGCTGGTTCAGTCAGTAGGCTTGTCGATGGGTCTGGGCGCCTTTCTCGCCGGCGTATTGCTTGCCGAGTCGGAATTTCGCCACGAGCTTGAATCGCATATCGAACCTTTCAAGGGGCTTCTGCTGGGTCTGTTCTTCATGTCGGTCGGCATGCATGTCGACCTCGATGTCATCGTCGCGCTGCCTTGGACCGTGCTGGCCGGAGTGGTTCTATTGCTGAGCCTGAAAGCCGCCGTCCTGTATGCAACCGGCGCAATTGCTGGACTGGCACATGAAGGCCGATTGCAGCTCGTCGGCCTGCTGTCGATGGGCGGCGAGTTCGCCTTTGTGGTTTTTGCCGAGGCCTCCCGCGCGCAACTGCTTAGCGCGACGCAACGCGATGTGCTGGTGGTGATTGTCGGCGTATCCATGGCGTTGACACCGCTGCTGCTGATGTGGATTGATCGCACCCACCCGCGCGCCACGCCAGTCAAGCCGCACGCGGATGAACCCGCTTTGGCAGGCTCTGAGCAGCCGCGCGTGATCATCGCCGGCTTTGGGCGCGTCGGTCAGGTGGTTGCGCGACTGCTGCGCGCACAGGGTATTCCGTTCACTGCGCTGGAAAACGACCCCGAGCAATTGGCACTGGCACGACGTTTCGGTGCACACCTGTACTTTGGCGACCCGAGTCGTCCTGACCTGCTGCGTGCCGCGCATATCGAACGCGCCGAAGTGTTCGTGCTGGCCACCGACGATCCGGATGTCAACGTGCGCACTGCACGCATGGTGAAGCGATTGTTCCCGAATGTTCGCGTATTGGCGCGTGCCCGCAATCGACGCCATGCGTTCCGCTTGATGGATCTTTCTGTTGATAGCGTTGTGCGTGAGAACTTTCCCGGCGGCTTGGAGCTATCGCGCGCCGTCATGCTCGCACTCGGCGTGGACAGACACGTCGTCGACCAGCGCATCTCGCTGTTTCGCGACCATGACGAAGCGCTGCTGCGCGAACAACACCTGATCTGGGATGACGAGGCGGCTCTGGTGCAAAGCAGTATCAGCGCAGAACGCGACCTTGCCCGACTGTTCCAAGAGCATGCCGCGCAGCTTGGCAAGGCGCCACCGACCTCGCCAAGCGAACACTGAACTGACCCCTTGCTTGGCGCACTCTTGCGTCGCGAATGCCTGCCCCCATTCATGCCGGATGGATATCCCCCTACTCGCCACGCCCGCCGACCCTGCTGCCCAAGCACGCGAGGACCGTCGAAAACTGCGCTTTGGCCTGCTGATCAGCGCGCTGTTCGTGGCCCTGCTCTGGTGGATCAAGGCCTTTGAGATTGGCTTCGCAATCGACCTCAGCGCCCTCGGCAACCGTCCACGCGAGGCGTGGGGCTTGCTCGGCCTGTTCACGGCACCACTGCTGCATGGCTCGTTCAAGCATCTGGTCTCGAACACGCTGCCTCTGCTGATTCTTGGCACGCTCGCTTTCAGTTCGTTTCCGCGCGCCGCAACTCGCGCAACGCCACTGATCTGGCTGGGTTCCGGGATTGCCGTCTGGCTGTTGGCCCGCGGCAGCAATCACATTGGTGCGAGTGGTTTGAATCACGGACTGATGTTTTTGCTGCTGACGCTCGGCCTGATTCGACGCGACCGCGTCGCGGTCGCCACTGGCTTCATTGCCTTCTTCCTATACGGCGGGATGTTGCTGACTGTGCTGCCTCGCGAACCCGGTGTGTCGTGGGAGTACCACCTTAGTGGCGCGTTGTGCGGTGTCGTTGCCGGATTGATCTGGTCCAAGCTGGACCCATTGCCGCCGCGGAAGGTCTATAGCTGGGAAATCGAAGAAGCACTGGCCGCCGAGCAGCTGCGACTGGACGCGGACGATAGCGAACCAGCACGCCCCAGCGCGGTCCAGCCGATTTGGCAGGGCCCACTTCGGCATCGCGATGACGCAACCCAACGCGGGGTGGTGATTCGTTTTCCGCCGCGTCCCCGGCCTACGGATCAATCCGGTCCGACGGATCCCTAGACGCCGGACAGGCGTGCGTGCTGGATGATCGCCGCCAGTTGCTTATCCGACACCCAATCGCGACCGCACACGAATCGTGGCAGCGCCCATGCAGTGTCGTCCGGATGGATCGCACGCGGTTCCGTTGAAAACGCGGCGCGCAATCCAATCGCGGCTCCCCGCGTAGGCAGCCACACGTCCCGCAGGTAGGGACTGACGTCGCCGAATGGGTAGGCAAAATAGCGCGGCCGCCGCCCCGTTGCATGACCAATAACATCACTGGCAACCGCGATCTCCGCTTCCGCATCTTCTGCACTATCGATGACCAGAAAATTGCCGCGCTGATTGTCACGCTGCACGCTGTGTTGCAGGAGCGGATGGTTGTGATCCCAGGAATGGTTTTCCAGTTGCATCAGGCCACTGGCATGCGCGCTTGTCCACCAATCCGAATCCATCAAGGACGCACCGAACTCGGCACGCAAGTGGGTCGCCAGGACAGTGCGCGCTTGCGGACTGGCAATGACAAAATTGCTGACGCACAAGCCTGGCAAGCGCCGCTTGGCATGCGTTAGCACCTGCAACATCGAGGGCAATAAGCCAAGGCCCGGATGCAGGTGCGGGAAGCCATCCAATCGACTGCCATCATCAAACGTGACCGCCACACCTGCACGCCTTGGATCGGCCAGCAGCTCGTCCAGCGACATGACCGCAATACCCTGATCCGCGAGCCATTCCAGGTCGGCATGCAGCGACAGCAGGTCACTGCCTTCGCGCGTCAGGCGCTGCAGACGCGTGGCGTGGTAAGTGAGGATCACGCGCATGTGTCAGGGCGCTCGGGAGCAGCGAACGGAAGGGGAAAGAACGAAGGTGCAATGGACCAGAAACGCCAGCCCGCAGGATCACGCAGCAATGACACATTAAGGAGGTCCGCAAACTGGCGCACCATTGCCTCTGGGCTACCGCCGTCAGCCCGCTGGAAATGCACATGCCGCATACCCGTATGCAGATCAGTATCCGAACTGAACAGATAGATGGCCGCGCCCGTCTGCAAGCCGATCTCGAACATGTTTTGTGCCAATTGCGTGGACAAACCGAGCAGCCTGACCGGCACAGCATCGGGGCGGTTGGTCGGCATGTCGCACAAACCGAAACACACCTCACCTTCGCTCAGCATTTGGCGGATCGCCTCCCCTGCACTGCCGCCCTTGTAGACCAAGGGTCGACCTGCCGCGAAGGCAATCAGTTTGTGGCGCAGACGCACATACAGATTTCCCTGCAGGCTTGACCGACTGAGCAGTGGCCCGAGGCGCGGCGCAACAATGTTCGGACGCAGGCGCTGCGACTTCACATAGGGCAAGAACCAATAGCCGCAGCCATGATGGGTACCAATGAACAGGACCGGCCCACGCTCGGGGAGCGGATCGCCATGTGCTTGCACCCAACGCTGCAAGTAGCGCCTGCCGCGCATTGGCACGAGAAAACAGTCCATGTGCTCAACCAGCAATCGCCAGCGCAGGCGACGCGCAAACTCATCGATGTTCTCGACAACGCCCAGCGCGCGAACGTGTGCGATCGACAACGCAATTTCTTCGCGATACCAACCTTGCCATCGCGACAACCAGCGGAACAGGCGCAAACTCCATCGCCATGGCAACAGGGTCGCCGCGACCGGCAGCAAGAACAATTCGACCAACTCGCGCAGTTGACGTTTCCACTTGCGATAAGGTCTTTGCATAGAGTCCGTCGCTTCAGTGGTCGGGACCAGGCGATTTCACACAGTCGAGGTAGAGACTGATGGCATTGTCTGGGGAGCGTTGATCCAGGCCCTGCAACTCCACGAAATCGCTTTGCTGATAGCCGACCCGCTTGACCACAAAGCCGATTGGCTCCAGCAGCGCTCGCAAGGTTTCTTCGTCATAGAAGGACTGTTGCTGGGCAAACGTGATCGCCTTGTGCACCAACTCACCGAGTGTGCGAGTCCGCAATGGAATTCCGACCTCACGCTCCCATAGGTCGCGCAGTCGAAAATCACGTTGTTGGTACATGGCGACCAGTTGCGCCAAATCTGGGGTCAACAAGCGCATGACGCCGCCGGCACGCAACACCCGATGACAATCGCGAAAGAAGGCATCCGCCTGATCAATACTCAACTGCCCGATGAAGTCTTCAGACTGCAGAAAGTCGGCGCACGCATCGGGAAATGGCAGCGGTTGCGACAGATCCGCCGTGACATCCGGCTGCCATTGGGGGTCTGCATCGACATGTGTCCAGCCCTGAAATCGGACACCACCAGAACCCAGGGAAATTTTCAGTCCGGACATCGGCAATCTGAATAGCTAGCAGGATGGGGTCCGCAGTCTATCAGCCTGCAATGGTGCCGATTGAATCGGGGGCCACCGTTGAGCGCACGCGCGACGAATGCCGCTGGCAGGCATTGGTCTCTGACACCCGCTACATCTCCGCACCGTCACCCAACCATAGGCTCGGCATCACATCCATCCAGTTGATCCAGCCCTTGGTTGCGCGTCCGCTTGGGGCGACGAATTCCAGTTCGACGAACTCGGCTGTCTCGCCATAGCCGCGCAGCGTATCGCCGGACACGACGTAGGCCTTTCTGGCCGTACTGGCATCCGGCTCGGTGTGGAAGTAGGCCCGCTCTGTCACCGTCCAATGCACGCTGATCCACTCGCCTGAGACGGTTTGCGGCAACGGCTTGGCTTGTGCATCCGACAATCCGCTCAACGCGGCACAGCCTTGCGGTATCTGATCCAGGCGTAGCCATGCGGTCGGCGTTCCTTTGATATCCAGCCCGGCGACGAGACGCCCACTGACCACGCCGATATTCTCTTCGGGGTTCCTGTGCGCATCCCGATGGACCTGTGCCGCCACGCGCAGGGGTTCGTCCACGCGATCCATCAATCCGTGCAGGCGCAGACTGCATTCAGGCTGGCCCGATGCGTGATAGACGCCGCTGAAGCGGCCGTTGGCGGAATCCACACCGAGCACCAGAGGACCGTAGACGCCCGACTGTAAGGTCTGCTCGGCAGCGATGTCGATCTCGCTATCCGGCCCAGCACGCTCACCTGCGGTTTCGATGGGGTACTCGAATGCTGCCAGCGCTTTGCGGAATGCTGGATCATCAGCGTAGGCACGACGCAAGCGTTGCAGCTCGGCATCGGTTCCGCTGCAGCTTTCGAAGATCTGCCGTTGCACGAATTCGAGACGAGCCAGGGCTTCCTCTCCCTCGCCCTCCACGGGTTCGCCACGAAAATGATCGCAGGCCTCGCGTCGTTCGACGAAGGCCCGCAGTTCATCCGGCATGGTGGCTTTCAACAAGGGTGAGCTCGGATCACTGCCATCGTCGCAATAGGTTTGCCGCACGCGAAACTCGCCCTGGGCGTAATACAGCCGACTCAACATCGCACCGTCACAGTAGTCGGCATTTGGAGACTGCTCGGGCGCACGGGCGAGTACCAGATCACCCTGTTCCACCATGGCCTTCTGTAACCAGCCATCGATGCGCGAGGCTTCGGGAATCTTCCAGACCGACGTCAATTCCCCTTCCTGCAATCGGTAGACCTCGCCGCCCGAACTGCCGCCCACCGCGCCCTCATCTTGCCAAACGACCACCGCTTCTTCGTTGTCATCACCGTCCAGGTCGCCAAAGACGACTTGTACCGACAAGGCGGAAACACCGGTCGCCGCGCTGCCGGCATCAAGCTTGACCAGCGTGTCGGCAAGCGGACTGTAGAAGCGCGCGTTGAGAAAGTCGTAGCTGCGGATCGCTTCCGTGCCACTGAAGGCTTGGCTCGTCCGACCAACCTCATTGGCCATCGTCGGTGTCGCGACAAGCGCGACGAGGGCAAGCATGTATCGGCATGGCATCTGCGAGATTCCTGTGGCGTTGGTGGTTGACGGGCAGCGTGCTGACTGCCACATCAATGGTCGCAGACCACCGCTCCCAATGGCAGTTGGGCTGCAAATCCGTCCTCAACGCCGACAGGCATGTCTGGTTGACACGGTCTACTCAGGACTCCGGCGCGATCGCTGTCGGCGCGCTTGCTTCGTCTTCGAGACTGAACTGCACAGGCACCATGATCCACGACGCCACCGGGCTGCTACCCCGTTGTCCAGGGTTGAATTGCCATTGTTCGACGGCGGCAATGGCGGCGGCATCAAGCTCGCTGTCGCCGGAACTTCGTTCAATTGACACCTGCGCTGGCTTGCCACTTTCTTCTACCAACAGCTTCAAGATGACCCTCCCCTCACGCCTTTCGGCGATGGCGATCTCGGGATACGCGGGTGCAGGTGCATGAACGATGCTGACTTCTCGGCTCAACGGCGGTGGTGGCAAAGGTGGTGCTGGTGCGGCAGGAGGTGCGGGTAATGCGGGTGTTGCCGGTGCTTCAGGCGCCGATCCATGCGGCAATGTCTTGGCGCTTGGTGGAGGCATCACTGGAGGTTCCATCGGTTCCATCGGTTCCATCGGTTCCATCGGTTCCATGGGTTCCATGGGTGCTATCGGTGCTATCGGTGCTATCGGTGCTATCGGTGAAGGAGGTGAAGGAGGTGAAGGAGGTGAAGGAGGTGAAGGAGGCGCTGGCGGTGCTGGTGGTGCTGTCAGATTCCCCCAAGCTAAGCGCATTTCCATCGAAAACCGGTGCTGCCCATCGCGCGTACTGACGTCGATTCTTGAGCTCTTTCCGGCATCCACCCGCAAGCGCGGTTCACTGATCAGATCGTCTTTGAAATGAACCGTTCCGGTGAGGTCGAATCTGCCCGGCGATACTTCGTTGGCCGTGAACGACGCCTTCCACTGTTCACCAGCCTCGCCGACGGCAATGGCAAATTCGTTTCCGGGCAGTGTCATCAAGCGTGGCTTACCGTCGCCTCGGTTGATGATTGCATCACCTTGCAGGCTAACGGTGGTGTAGTCGAAGGCGAGATCCACCACGATGGCGCGGGAGTCGTCCGTCGCCACGGGTGCCTGGCCTGCCCATGCCAAGGCGGAGATGAGCACAGAGACAATCAATAGGCCTGCACTTGCCCATCGTTGTCTTGGCGTGGATGGTAGCGGTCGGGTCAACATGGCAATGCGCTCCTTGAGGGGGTGGGTGCCGAAGGCGTGGCAGCCGAGGGGCACGGGCTGGCCGATGCACTCGGCCTGCAGCAGGGTTTCGGCGTAGCGACGACGCAGCCGAGGATGGGCCTGCAACACACGCGCATCGCAGGCCAGTTCCTGATCGAAACGCAGCAATCGTGCGGCGTGATGCAGGAGTGGATGGAACCAGCAAAGACAGCGAATCAGCGCGACCAGACTGTTGACCCATAGGTCGCCACGCTGCAGGTGGACGCGCTCATGCGCCACTATCAGCGCCTGTTGCTCGGCGTCATAGCGCGACTGAAAATCCGCGGGTAGGACGATGCGTCCTGGCAAGCCGACCACGGCGGGCAGCCCATGAGACGACTGTGCGCGCCAAGTGCCCTCGCCTGACTCAACCAGCTGACCAAGCCGTTGACGGAAGGTGCGCTGCTGAAGCAACAGCCGCCAGCCAAAGGCGAACATTCCCAGCGACCACACGATCCACAGGATTCGGCTCGCCGTCCAATCGGCACTCACGAACACTGGCGGGCTTGCGGCTGCGACGTGCGCCATCAGCCCTGCCGTGACACTCAAACTCTGCATTGGCATGGGTCGCGCAGGCAACCACACCGCGGCCGTGGCCAGTGGCACCAGCAGCCATAGCGCGTAACTGGCCGTCGCACCAAACCATCGTCGCCACACGCCGCGCAGCGCGATCACCACGGCAACGGCCAGGGTCAGCGCCAGTAGGCTTTCGAGCAGGTTCTGCGAATTGATGCTCATCGCGCGCTCCCGTTGCGGTTCTTGCGGCTTTGTCCTGCGCTGGTCGTTGGACTTTCGTCCTCCAGGCGATCCAGCAGTTCGCGCAACTCCGCGATGTCCTCGCGCTTCAGGCCCCGTTGTTCGCTGAACTGCGCCACCAGCGGCGCCAGCCGTCCGCCGAACAGACGATCCAGTAGGCCTTCACTCTGTGAGCGCACGTAGTCCTCCCGACGCAGCACCGGCGAGTAGAGATAGCGTCGCCCGTCGCGCTCGGCCTGAACCGCGCCCTTGTTGAGCAGACGATTGAGCAGGGTCTTGATGGTCGCTTCCTGCCAGTCCTGCGCATTCGACAACGCAGCCACCACCTCTTCTGCCGAGCGCGGGCTGTTTGCCCACAGCACGTCCATCACGATCGCCTCGGCGTCACTGATCTGCATTAGCGTTTACTCGTGTAATCGTTGTCGAAAGATTACACGCGTAAACAATGCTGTCAAGCGGTGACCGCAAACCCCTCAGTCAGTCGTGGCCACCAATTCCCGATCATGCCAACGCGCCAGCGCAAGCTGCGCGGTGATGGCACCGCACAGCGCGAGGAACATATCCCATTGGGTGTCCCAGACATCGCCCTGGGTGGCGAGGAAGGCGTCCGCATCACCGCCCCAGATCAGCGCCGCCCACCATTCGATCATTTCGAAGAAAGCGCTGAAGGCCAGACATGCCGACACCACCAGGTAGAACAACCAACCGCCACGGCGCAGCGGTGTGAGGCGCAGCAGTAGTTCGCGCGCCAGGATGGCGGGGATGAAGCCCTGAGCGAAATGACCGAGGCGGTCGTAATGATTGCGCGCCAGATCGAAGGCGTCCTGAACCCACAAGCCCAGCGGCGTCAGCGCATACGTGTAGGCACCGCCGTAGATGAGAATCAGGCAGTGCACACCGATTAGCACATACAGCAGGCGCGTCAGCGGAAACCGCGCCCGGGTGGCGACCAGCAAGGGCAAGGCGAGCAGAACCCACATCACTTCCAGCAGCCAAGTCAGGCGATCCTGTGCGATCAGAAATGCCGCGATCAACGCGGCGATCAACAGGGCCAGCAGACTGATGAATCCGGTCTTGCCTAGCGATTGAATGCCGGTAGACATCCGTAGCCTCCGAGGCGAGTGACGTCTGGAGTCTGGACATCTCTGTCCCGAACTTCAATGCGCCGATTGGCCCGCACCCCTTCTGGATTACGCGGCAAGGTCGGCGGCGATTGCGCAAAGGACACGCGCCGCCGGGCACATGCCGAGCACCTCAAAGCTTGCCCAGTCCTTCAGCCACGCCGCCCTCTCCGACGCGCAACAGTCGCAAGGTGTTCGTCGAGCCATGCTGTTGCATGTGATCGCCCGCGGTGATTACCACGCGGTCACCGACGGCCAGCAAACCGAGACTGAAGAGCTTCTCCACGGCCGCACGCGCCGCTTTGCGTGGCGACAGATCACCGCTGTCGAAATCCACCGGATGCACATCGCGCATCATCGACATACGCCGCCGTGCGGCGACGTGGCGCGACAGGCCGAAGATCGGCACGGCACTGCGAAAGCGCGACAGGTAGCGCGCCGTACCACCCGATTCAGTCAGCGCAATGATGGCCCGCACTTTGATGTGTTCTGCCAGGAACATGGCGCCCATCGCGATAGCCTGATCGACGTGTGCCAGATGTTCTTGTGCGGAACCAAAATCGGCGACGGTCTTGAACTGACGCTCTGCACCCAGACAGATGCGCGCCATCGCTTCGATGGCCTTTTGCGGCCACGCCCCGGAAGCGGATTCAGCCGACAGCATTACCGCGTCGGTACCATCAATCACCGAGTTGGCCACATCGAGGACTTCAGCGCGTGTCGGGATCGGATTGTCGACCATCGACTGCAGCATCTGCGTAGCAGTAATCACCACGCGACCGCGCTCCACCGCTTCGCGGATGATGGTCTTCTGCAGTCCCGGCAATTCCGCATCGCCGATTTCCACGCCCAGATCCCCGCGCGCGACCATCACCACCTCGCTGGCATCGACGATCTCGCGCAGGTTCGTAATTGCCTCGGCACGCTCGATCTTGGCCACCATCTGTGCGTTGCTGCCCGCAGCCCGCGCCAGCGTGCGGGCTTCTTCGATATCCGCCGCACTGCGACAGAAACTGATGGCGATGAAGTCGACACCCAGTTCGGCAGCGGTGCGGATGTCGGCGCGATCCTTGTCGGTCAACGCACCCAGTGACAGGCCACCACCAAGGCGGTTCAGCCCCTTGCGGTCAGAGAGTGGACCATCGGTGATGGCGCGGGTGTGGATCTCCTGGCCTTCGACGCTCAGCACTTCCAGAGCGATCAGGCCATCGTCAAGCAATAGCGTGTCGCCGACCCGCACATCCTGTGGCAAGCCGAGATAGCTGCAGCCCACCCGTGTCTCATCGCCCGGGGGCGCATCAACGCGACAGTCCAACACGAAGGACTGGCCACTCTTGAGTTGGACCTTCTGATTGGCAAATTTCTCGACACGAATCTTCGGTCCGCCAAGGTCCGCAAGAATGCCGATTTCGCGTCCGAACTTGGTCGCCAATTCGCGCACTGCATTGGCACGAATACGATGGTGCTCGGCGGTGCCATGCGAAAAATTGAGTCGCACCACATTCACCCCGGCAGCCAGCACGGCTTCCAGCACGCCGGGCGCGTCGGTGGCGGGGCCTAGGGTGGCGAGAATTTTGGTGCGACGAAGCTCGGGATTGGGGCTCATGCGAATGACTCGGTCGATGTGATCGTCCCGAGTGTACCGATGACGCATTGCGATGCGCACTGGTATTGATGAAAAAAATCCCGCTCGACAAGGCTTCGAGCGGGATTGGTCTAGCAGTGGTTTGCTATTGGACTTTCAGTGGTATCAATGCGTATGCGCCACGCCCGACTTCGGGCAGTGACACGGCATGGTCGGGCCGTACTCCAATCCGAAGCTGCGACTCTCTCCATGCCGTTGCCAATAGAACTGTGGCGCGAGCGCACCGCGTCCACCGACTTCCGCCATGTCCTGCGTCACGTCAAACAAGCGACCGCCCACCATCACCATCACGGTCGACGCACTGTGGCGGATGTCGTCCAGTGGATTGTCACTCAGCACGATCAGGTCGGCCTTTTTCCCGACTTCGAGAGAACCCAGTTGCTTGCCGAATCCGATTTCATCCGCACCATCGATGGTCGCCGCACGCAGGGCTTCGAAGTTGCTGAAGCCGCCCTGAGTCAGCATCCAGATTTCCCAGTGTGGCGCGAGCCCTTGCAACTGGCCATGCCCACCGATCTGGATCTTGACGCCCGCATCGCGCAGCGTCTTGGCGGCCTTGGCGACGTCGATGTGGTAGTAGTCCCAGTCTGGCGCGGTCTCGCGACGAATGCTGCGCGCATCCAGCGTCTCTTTCGGGAAAAAACGGTTGAGGCGCGGCTCTTCCCACACCTTGTCGCGGGCATACCACCAGTACTCACCAGACAAACCGCCATAGCTGACGACCAAGGTCGGCGTGTTCCGCACATCGGTGGCCTTCCACAGATTGATCACATCGCCATACAAGGGCGCGATCGGCAGGTTGTGCTCGATGGTGGTCACGCCATCCAGCACCATGGTCAGGTTGTGGAAGAAGGTGGAACCGCCTTCCTCGACGACCAGCATGCCCAGCTCGCGTGCGGCTTGATTGATCTGCTGACGCTGATCGCGACGCGGCTGGTTGTAGCTCTTCACGCTGAACGCGCCATTTGACTGCATACGACGCAGATGCGAGCGCGCATCGTCCAGCGAGTTGACCACCGCTTTGAAATCGCCGTCGGCGCCATACAGGATGGTGCCGGTGGAAAACACGCGGGGTCCGACCATCTCGCCTGCCTGCACCAACTCGGCCTGCGAGAACACGAACTCCGTCGTGGCCGAGGGATCGTGCATGGCCGTGATGCCGAAGGCGAGATTGGCGTAGTAGGCCCAGTTTTGCTGTGGGATCACGCCCTGTCCGAAATGTGCCGCGTGCGCGTGGGCGTCGACAATGCCGGGCATCACGGTCTTGCCCGTGGCATCGATCATCCGCGCGCCCTCAGGCACCGGCACACTGCCACTCGGGCCCACCGCGACAATCTGGTCGCCTTCCACAATCAACGTGGCGTCCTCGATCACTTCCTGAGTCTTTTCAGCATCGCGCATGGTGATGATCCGCGCATGCATGAACGCCACCCGCTCGTTGGGTCGATACACCGGCAACTGCAAGCCCAGGGACACACCACGCGCGTCTGCAGGCTTGGGCAGCGTCTTTGGCGCATCCGGCAGAAAGCCGAAGGCGTCCTTCAGGTTGCGGGTGAAGTACTCGTCCCCCACCATCCAGTGCACGGCTGAACTATCTGCCGACCAGTGCAGGTAGCTACCGACATCGGCGGTGATCCGCGTCACCGGAATCGCCTTGCTGTCCTTGGACAGTTCGATGCTGCCACCGGTTTGCGGCAGCGGTGCCAAGTAGGCATTGAACAATTCGTTGAACACCACCCATTGACCGTCCGGGCTGATGATCAGGTTGTCGGCGTACTTGAGCTTGAAGACCTCGCGCGGCTCTTCACCATGCAAGCCGACGGACATCAGCTTCTTCGACAGTCCGCCGCCGACCAGATAGTAGATACGCGTGCCATCGGCGCTGAACTGTGGTTCGTAGCCATCCTTGGCGACCTGCACCGGCTCGCCGCCTTCGGCAGGCATCCAAAACACTCCACGCTCGCGCGCCCACAGACTGCCGGTCAGCGCGCTGCCGGCCGAACGCGCAAACACGACCTTGCTGGCATCGCGCGAAAAACGCGGGCTGTAGAAGAATCCGGGCTGGGCGTTCAGCTGTCGGCGCTCGCCGCTGGCCAGATCCAGCGCCATCAACTGCACCAGGCTATCGTCGGCCCAGCGGGTGTAAAGCACGGTTTGCCCGTCAGCACTGAAGCTCGGTTGATATTCGAAGTAGCCGGTGTCAATGGTCAGCCGCTGCGACTGACCGTCGGGCAAGGTGCGCCGATACAGCTTGCCTGCCGCATGGAAAATCACTGTCTGCCCATCGGGACTGGTGGCCACATCGCGGATCATCTTCGGCGTGAAGCTGCCGTCCGGTAGGGTCTGCGCAAAGCGCAACGGCTCGGTCACGGTCTGGTCCACTTGCGCGGTAAACGCAATGCGCTCCGCTTCGCCACTGGCGACATGAATCTTCCACAAGCCGCCCTGCGCCCAGATCACCACCTGGCTGCTGTCGGGTGTCCAGTCGAAACCCGGATAGGGGCCGAAAATCGCCCAAGCTTCCTGTTGATCGTGGTTCAAGCCATCCCAGACCGGACGGATCTCACCGCTTTCCAGATCCATCACATGCAAGACCGATTTTTCCCGCACCCGACGCACGAAGGCCAGCGACTTGCCATCGGGCGAAGGCTGCGGTCGTACCGCACCGCCCGCACCGCTGAGCAGCAGGTCGGTTTCACCGGTCTCGCGGTCCAATCGCTTGATGGCGTAGATGCCATCGTGGGGGTTCTTGTTGTACTGGAAGAACGGACCGGCGGTGACGTCTTCCGAGTAGTAGACGTAACGCCCATCCGGGCTAATCGCCGGCTCGCCCAAATCCTGTTGATCGTTTTTCTGCTGGGTCAATTGCAGGCCGCTACCGCCGCTGCGGTGGTACATCCACAACTCACCGGCGCCGAGCGAACGCTGTCCGGTGAAATGCTTACGCGCGATCAGGTAATCGCCATCCGGCGTCCACTCGGCATTGTTGGTCAAGCGGAAATCTTCGTTGGTGACCGCGACCGGATCGCCACCCGACAAGGCCATACGCCAGATGTTGTTGCCGCCGCCACGATCCGAGGTGAACGACACTTCGCGACCATCCGGCGAAAAACGTGGCTGCACATCAAATGCCAAACCTTGCGTCACGCGCTTTGCCTCGCCGCCAGTCATCGGCAGCAGGTATAGATCCCCCAAAAGGTCGAACACCAACTGCTGTCCGTCGGGACTGACATCGACACTCATCCAAGTGCCTTCGCTGGTCGAAAAACGTACCTGCTTGGTCTCGCCATGCGCCGCGTTCACGTCCCACTTCGGCTCAGCCTCAGGCTTTGCCGCCTGCACCGCTGTGCTGCCGATGACTGCGGACAGCCCCAGACTCAATGCACCAAACAACGGTTTCAATCGCATAACGAACTCCCCTTCGTGATCAGGGGAGCGTAACGCAGGCAGCGAGGAGCGCAAGCTGCTGATGGTCATGGGCGGCGGGAGCAAGCCGCGGTTTCACGCCAGAAGGCACTAGACTTCGCACATGGCAATCGAACCTCTCAACCACGCCGCCGAAACCTCCACACTCGGCAAACCCGTTACGTATGGCGACCATTACGACCCCGGTCTGCTGTTTCCGATTCCGCGCGCGCGTAATCGGCAAGCGCTCGGCATCAACGACGCCGCGCTGCCGTTCCGCGGCGTCGATATCTGGAATGGCTACGAACTTTCCTGGTTGAACCTTCGCGGCAAGCCGCAGGTTGCCGTGGCGCGCTTCGACGTACCCGCGGAGTCGCCGAACCTGATTGAATCAAAGTCGTTCAAACTGTATCTCAACGGCTTCAATCAGACGCGAATGGCATCGATACAGGCGGTACAACAGCGTCTGATCGACGATTTGTCGCACGCGGCTGGTGCCCGAATCGCAGTGGAACTGATCGACTTGCAGGCACTCGAAGGAGCCGCTCTGCAGGCGCTGCCGGGCGATTGCATCGATGCGTTGGATTTCGACATCGATGCCTTTTCCAACCCCGATCAACACGCGCTGCAGTGCGCTGACGCGATTGTCGATGAGTGTCTGGTATCGCATCTGCTGAAATCCAACTGCCCGGTCACCGGCCAGCCAGACTGGGCCAGCGTGCAGATCGCCTACCAGGGGCCGCGACTCGATCGCGAGGCCTTGCTGCGCTACCTGATCGCGTTCCGGCAACACAACGACTTCCACGAACACTGTGTCGAGCGCATCTGGCTGGATCTGTGGCGACAGTGCCGCCCCACCCGGTTGACCGTGTATGCGCGCTACACCCGACGCGGCGGACTGGACATCAATCCCTGGCGCAGCAGTGAACCCGGCCAACCGGACAATTCGCGCGGACCAAGACAGTAGTGCTGTCGGGAAACTCCTGACGATGGCGAGCGTGTTCTGCGCGGCGCGGCACAGTCCGACCGACGGCCGCCCGCGCTACACTTTGTACCGTCCTCCTGCGGAGAGCCGCCATGAACAGCGTCTCGTCCATCGCCACTTCCGGCATCAGCACCGCCCAGCTCGCCTTGGGTGTGGCGGCCAACAACATTGCCAATGCCCAGACCGCTGGTTACGCGCGGCAACAGGTGGTGGCACTGTCACAGAATGGCGGCGGCGTGCGCGGCTCGGTGACCGAAGCACCGGGCAACCCGTTTGGCGACTACACCGCCGATTTGTTGAACGCCAAATCCGCCAGCTATGCCGTCAAGGCGAACATGGTCAGCCTGAAAACCCAGGATGAGTTACTGGGCAGGTTGCTGGATGTGACGGCCTGAGTGTCTGCGTTCGTGGCAGCGGTCGAGAATCTTCCAATCCACCTCGCTCAAGACCAAACGCTCAGGACAATCGCCGCCCTGCATTGCTGTGCCCGCACAGGGGCCGCGGCAGTACCCCTTCGTGTTCGAGCAGCCAGCGCTTGCGCTCAATGCCTCCGGCGTAACCGGTGAGTTGCCCATTGGCACCGATCACACGGTGACAAGGCAGGATGAGACCCACAGGATTGGCGCCGTTGGCAGAACCCACTGCGCGTGCGCTGCCTGCGCAACCCAGATGTTCTGCCAGACGCGCGTAGCTCCAAGCCTGCCCGACGGGAATCGCGCGCAGGCCGCTCCACACAGATTGTTGAAACGGGCTGCCTGCGGTCACGACGGCAAGCGCCACCAAGGCCTGCAAGTCACCGCCAAAGTACGCCCGCAGTGCGCGCAGCGCGGCACTCTCGCCTGCGGCGTCGAGCATTTTCCAACCACCCTTGGCGTACTGCCGATCGAGCAGTCGATGCATGCGTTCGTCGAAGTCCCACCAGTCCAGCGCACGCACATTCGCCTGCGTATCGCACAACAGGATCAGTTTGCCGATGGGTGTAGCAAGGGTTTCGCGATACAGCTCAAGTGACATGCGTTGGCTCCTTGTTGAAACGGGCGAAAACCGTATCGCTCGCCCAGAGATGTTGTGCCGCATAGGCGCGCCAGGGCCGCCAGGCTTCGGCGCGCGAACGCAACGTGGCCACAGCCATTCGCGGCTGATCTGCCGATGTCATCGCCCGCAACAACCCGATATCGCTGGCGGGAAAGGCATCCGGTTCGCGCAGTCCACGCAGTGCGATGTAATTGGCACTCCAGTCACCAATGCCCGGGCGGGACAGGAGCTGCTGGAGGGAATCCTGCAATGACCGGCCACGCTGCTGGATCGCCGCTGGTTCTGCCTGATGCTGGATCCACTTCAGGATCGCGAGGCGTCGCGCCTGCGGCATGCGCAGTCCGGGCAAATCTGATGCGTCAATTTGGGCCGGCGCTGGTAGCACTCGGGACAATCCCCAAGGCAAGTCGCTGCACTCGAGCGCGCAGGCGTCCAGCAAGACTTCGCCAAGATGGCGCGCCGCTGTGACCGTAATCTGCTGGCCCAACAGTGCACGCAGCCCGCATTCGAACACCGACCACGCACCGGGCACGCGCAATCCCGGCCGCGCAGCCAGCCGTGGCGACAAGTCGGGATCTGCCCGCAAATGAGCTTCAATGGTGGGCAAATCCGCATCCAGATCGAACAGGCGTCGCACGTTGCGTAGCAGGGTTGGCAGATGCGCTGCGCTGACGCCATGCCATTCGATCTGCAAAGCACGGCGTGCCGCCAGGTGACTGATCTGGATCGCGCCTACACCACCATCGAAGCACACCGCGCGGCGATAGCAATCCGCCTCCACCGACTCCATGCCGCGCCACGCTCGCAGGCGCAGAAAGTTGAGCATCGCCGTCCAATCGTAGTCACCCCGATAGCCCAGACGCAGTGGCAGGCCCTGCTTGGCAACACCCTCTCTGCGTAGCCGACTCGGCGCGTGACCGTGAACCGACAGGAAATGCTCATTGAAGCGACGCAGGCTGCGGTAACCCGCCGCCAGGGCGATATCTGAGATCGGCAGCCGACTGTCGTGCAACAGTTGCTTGGCCAGCAGTAGGCGTTGGGTTTGCCACATCGCCATGGGGGTAACGCCAAGCTCACGCTGAAACAACCGACTCAATTGACGTGTGCTCAAACCCACTGTCTTGGCAAGCGCTGACACACCACCGCGCTCCATGATGCCGTCCGACAGCAGTGCCAGCGCACGACCGAGTGACGAGTCACTATCCCGCATCGGCCATTGCGCCGGCGCAAGCTCGGGCCGACAGCGCAAGCAAGGTCGACATCCTGCATGTTCAGCGGCCGCAGCAGTCGCATGAAAACTGCAATGTTCGCGTCGCGGGGTCCTAGCGGGGCAGATCGGACGGCAATACACGCCGGTCGTGTGTACCGCCACAAAAAAACGCCCGTCCGCCGTGACATCACGACTGATCAACTGGCGGTAGCAGGTGTCCGCATCGAGTGAGGGCATGGCAGCGTGGCTGTGCAACAGGAGGACGCCAGCTTGCCACGTTGGGCGCCTGTCGACTCGCGGAAATCGGACGCGATTTCGCCCACCCGAGACAGCTCGACAGCCTCCTAGAGGAGATTCAGCCGCTGCGGACGCGCAAACAAAAAACCCTGGCCGTAGCGACAGCCCATGTGGATCAAGCGCCGGCGCTGGGATTCGGTCTCGATACCCTCCGCAACAACCTGCAGATCCAGCGACGCCGCCATGGCCAGGATCGCACTCACGATCGCGGTACCACTGCTGCCGTCATCCTCGTCGAGTGCAGTCACAAAAGATCGGTCGATCTTCAGCATCTGCAAGGGGAACTGATGCAGATAGCTCAACGAGGAATAGCCGGTACCAAAGTCATCCAGCGCGGTATGCACACCAAACTGGATCAGCCGCTCCAGACTGCTGCGCACCTTCATCGGATGGCGCAACAGCGTGCCTTCGGTCAGCTCAACCCGCACGCGCTGATGCGGCACCTCAAACTCATCCAGCAATCCGAGAAAACGCTCGGCAAATCGATCTTCCTGGAAATGTCTTGGCGACACATTGAGCGTGATGTAGGCCTGTGTCTGCGGCAACTTGGGCAGCGCGATGCATGCTTTGCGAAACACTTGCCAATCGATCGCTTCCAGCAACCCGCTTTCATCCGCCACACCCAGAAACTCGCCTGGCGCCATCACGCCACGTCGTGGGTGATGCCAGCGCATCAGCGCCTCATAGCCCACGACCTCGCCCGTACCCAACTCGACGATTGCTTGGAACCAAGGCTCGAATTCCTCACGCAGCAAGGCCTGACGCAAATCGAACTCCAGTGCGATTTGCTCATGTGCCGCGTTATCCAGTTCCTTCTGAAACACCTGATAACGATTGCGGCCCGCGACTTTGGCGCGATACATCGCCGCATCGGCATCGCGCAGCAAGTCGTCTGCACTGCGATAGTGCACATCGGCGAGCGCAATCCCGATGCTGACCGAAGGCTGCAAGGTGTTGTCCAAAATCGACATCGGCTGACCAATTGCTTCGATGATTCGCTGCGCCACCCGCGTCGCGGTTTCAATATTCTCGGCATGCTCGAGCAGCACGGCGAACTCGTCGCCTGACAGGCGAGCGACGATGTCGCGATCGCGCACACAGGACTCGAAGCGCCGTGCTATTTCGATCAATACCGCGTCGCCAGCCTGATGCCCGAGGCTGTCATTGATGACCTTGAAGCGGTCCACATCAATGAACAACAACGCGAAGGGCAGGCCTGATGCGCCTTGCAGTCGTTGCAGCGAACGATCCAATCGTTCGCGCAACAAATCGCGATTGGGCAACCCCGTCAGGGTATCGTGCAATACCTGATGTTTCAGTTTTGCTTGAATCAACTCACGCTCTTCGATCTGCCGACGCAGTTCGCGCGTTCGTTCCTCCACGCGCAATTCGAGCATGGCATTGGCTTTGCGCAAGTCTTCGGCCGCACGGCGTCGTTGCATGCCATTGGCCACTTGGTAGGCAACGAACATCAGCAGTTCGCGCTCGCGCTCACCGTAAACCACCTTCTCCGAATAGCTCTGCACCACCAGCACACCCATGACACCCCGCGTGCAGATCAGTGGTGCTGCAAGCCATGACTCGGCAGCAACCCCGTTGACTTCGACTTCGCCCAATGCGACCAATTCCTGTGTGCGCGCGGCGTCAATCAATATCGGCTGCGCCTGTCGTATCACGTATTCAGTCAGGCCACGACCAATCGCACGCGTTTCAGACCTCGGCTGCATCTCATCCATGTAGTAGGGGAAGGACAAACTGCGGCCATCCTCAGCCAACATCGCCAGATAGAAGTTGGAAGCTGGCATCAAATCGGCAACGATGACGTGCAGTGCTGAACAGAAGTCCACCAAACTGCCATCGTGACCGGAAAGCTCGGCGACCTTGAAGAGCGCCTTCTGCAGGCGTTCGCCACGCTCGCGCTCACGAACTTGCTGGTGCAAGTCTTCGTTGGTTTCGGCCAGCTCGCGGGTGCGCTCGGCAACCTGCCGCTCCAACTCGACCCGCGCGCGATGGCGCTCCAGTGCGTTGAGAATGTGGGTGCCCACGAAACTCAGCAAGTTTTGGTCGGCCTCACTGAAGCTCACCGCCTCGGTGTAGGTCTGTACAGCGAGCACGCCTCGCACGTCCTCACCCGACAGCATCGGCACGCCCAGCCAGTTATTGGGAGCGGTACCAATGCGATGCAAGGGGCCGTCGATCTGGCGTTCGATTTCCTCCAAGCTCCCGCGCAAAGCCTGCTTTCTGCGGATGACGTGCCAGGTCAGGCCATATTCAATTTCCGCCATCGGGATTTCGTTGTCGACCACCACCGCACTGGTTTCGTCATCCGAGTCCGCGTAGTAGATGAAATTGGCACGATCACGGCGCCCGTCGTAGAGCGCAATGTAGAAATTCTCGGCATACATCAGCGCGCGCACGATGTCATGCATGCCACGCAACAACTCCTGCATGTCGAGCGCGGCGGTGGACAACTCGGCGATCGTAAACAGGGCCCTTTGCAGGCGCTCGGTATGTTCCAACTGCCGCACAGCGCCATTCAGCTGCTCGGTCTCAAAGGCTTCGTGCAGACGCAAACCGACCAGATGCAGACACATAGCCCAATGCTGCATTCGGGGGATTGATGTCGCAGTTGACACTTCAGGTCCGTGCAGCACCAGAACCGCTGCAGCGCCACTCTCGTGCGTCGACAACACAATGGCGTGGTGTTCGCCTTCGGCATCGTAGGCATGGCCACTGCTGGCACCCAACGCCGCGTTCGCAATTGGCAGCCAGACCGAAGCATCCGCCTCGGGGATACACCGCAATGTTTCGGGCCAGGGTGTTCCCAGCAAAACGTGCCCGCTGCGGCACCCTGTCAATTGCAGCGCGCGACCGAGGATGATTTCCGCCAGCGAGGGCACATGACGTGTCCCCATCAATGCCAGCATCAAACTGGCATCAATGTGATCGAGTGCCGGTTCGGCCGTATCGATCGGATTGGGGGCACTCATTCGTGACAGGTATCCAGGTTTGGGCAAGTGTGCTCAGTGTGCAATTCCTGCGCCAACGACAGCTCGTGAAGTTGGCTGACCAAGGCCGCCGATTCAGTGTTCGATGCAGCGCCGAAAGGGCGGCAGTGCGCGCAAGATGCCAGCGCCGTAGCGCTTTTCAACCAGTCGTCGATCCAGTATGACGATGCGGCCACTATCGTTCTCCGACCGAATCAAACGACCACAATATTGGATCAGCGTCCGGGTGGCGTGTGGCACGGAGACTTCGACAAAGGCGTTGCGACCACGCGACTCCAACCATTCGGCCCACGTCGCCTCGACAGGATCGGTCGGGACGGCAAACGGCAATTGCGTAATGACCACCGTTTCGCAGAGCGTTCCGGGCAAATCGAGACCTTCACCGAAACTGGCAAGGCCAAACAGCGTGCTGCCGAGTCCGCTGGCAATGGCTGCCGAATGAGCCGCCAGCAAGGCGGCTTTGGACTGACTACCTTGCGCCTTGACGCGCAGTCGGCAGATTGTGCTGAGTGCGGACAGGGTGGCGTCCAATTTCTGACGCGAGGTGAACAACACCAGATTGCCTTGCTGCCAGTCCAGATGTGCTTCCAGCCAGGCAACGACTTCTCGCACATGGGCTTCCCGATCATCGGGCAGGGCAGCCAAGCGCGGCACTTCCAGCCGCGCCTGCTCTGCTAGCTGGAATGGCGAGGCCAGACTGAGGGTTTCCGCATGCGCTGGCACACCCAATTGCGCATTCAATGCACGAAAGTCCCCCCCCAGACTAAGGGTGGCCGAGGTGAGCACCACGCCAGCCGCCTGCGGCCAGAGGACGCGCTTCAGTACTGGCGCCGCGGATACCGCGGAGGCATGGCACACCAGTCCTCCGTCATGACCCGGAGCGATCCAACGTGCGGTCGGCGCATGCTCGCCGGACTCCTGCAGCGACCACAGGAACCACAGCGCGTGCTGACGCTCCAGTCGCTCGCGCGCCATGCCCAGCTCGCGCGCAATGGCCTCGCGTCGTTCCAACGGTGCGGTGCTCTCCAGCAACATTTTCAGCGCCGAAGGCAACCAACGCAGCAAGTTTGTGGTGTGTGTGTTTAGCGACTCGGCCCATAGCCGCCACTCCTCCGGGATCTGCCCCAGCGAGGCACGCCAGAGCGGATCGCGATCGGTCGGATCCGGCTGCCACCGTTGCACGATGTCACGCTGCAAGCCATCCAGCAGGACTTCGAGTTGTTGCAGCGTGGTGTCGATCTCATCCGCGGTCAGACGACCAATGCGCTCTTTGCCGCTGCTGGCAAACACGGCTCGAAGCGGGCCGGCAAGCCGCGCGGTCCGGCGTATCGCGTCGGGCAAATGCACCTCCGCGCTGCCACGATCAATCGCTTTGGCGGCTAGGTGGTGAGCTTCGTCGAAGACGTACAGGCTGTCCTGTGGCGCGGGCAACAACACGCCACCCGAGCCGTCTTCGTCCATGCCCAGCATCAGATCGGCCAGCACCAGATCGTGGTTGGCAACCACGATGTCCGCGTCGCGCAAGGCATTGCGCGCGTGCACAAACGGACATTGCTGCAGAAAGGCACAACGCCGGTTGGCACAACCACCGGCCGACGTTGTCAGCAGGCTGCGCGTGTCCTCGGCAATGACCATTGGCGGCCGATCCAGATCGCCGTCCCAACGGCCATCCAGCAATTGCTGCAAGAGTTCGGCAACCTGTTTTGGCTCGCCTTCACGGGGGCGACGGGGCCAAGTGGCGCTTTGCCAGAGATCCGGGCCGAAATCAAAACCACCCTGTGGCAATTCGCCATCACTGTGCGCCAACTCGTTGAGATTGCGCGTGCAGGCGTAGCGTTGCCTGCCCTTGGCCAGCACCACCTTGGCGATCCCGCCGGTGGCAGTGAGGAAGGCTGGAATATCACGGCTGACCAGTTGCTCCTGCAACGCAATGGTGGCGGTGCTGACAATCAAGCGTTTGCGATGCGCCTGGGCGATGGCCAATCCCGCGACCAGATAGGCCATCGATTTGCCCGTACCGGTCGGTGCCTCAACGACCACGCTGGCCTTGTCGTGAGCCAACGCACGCGCCACCGCAGCAATCATCTGACCCTGTGCCGCACGCGGCCGAAATCCCGGCAAACTGCCCTTCAGACGGTCATAACTGGCGCGTATGGCCTCTTTCAGCCCAGCATCCAGCCCGCGCGGGGCCACTGGGGCGGGCGCGGACTCGGACATCGCGGCGATCACCTACTTTTTGGGACCGATCTCACCGTCGACGTACAGCCAGTGTCCGTTTTCAAAAACGAACTGGCTACGTTCAACGATGCGCTGAGCGCCACCGGCACCAATCCGCAAGCGTGCGATGAAACTGACTTCGGCACGCTGGGCGTCAAGTTGCCGGAACGAAATGACCTGCAAGCCCAACCAGTTGGTGCGCAAGCCGGGGCGGTCACTCAGATCAAGCGTGGCGGGACGGGTACTTTCATGCCAGGTGGCCAGCAGATAGTCGCTGCGCCGCTGAACATAGGCGGTGTAGCGGGCGCGCATCAACGCTTCCGCATTGGGTACGCGCGCACCACCGTGATAGACGCCACAACAGGCGTCGTAAGACTTGCCACTGCCGCAAGGGCAAGCGCTCGGGGAAGGACTGTCGTTTTGCATGGGTCGCGGAGAATGCCCGGAACTGCGGCGCAATTCCAGTCTTGCGCGTGGAATTTGAACAGAATCGCCTTTGTTGACGGGAAATTCTGCACTGGTCGGCCAACGGTGGGTGTGCCTTGTCGACGACCTCGGCCTGCTAAAGTGCGCACCTCACCGCCCTGACCTTGGCCTTCGCCGGGGTCGATGACGCTATCCGGAGTGCCATGTCTGCTGCCTTGAACGTCCTTGGGTTGCCTTTGCAGTCCTGCAGTACGCAGCCGATGAGCGGGTATTTTCGCGACGGCTGCTGCCATACCGACCCCTCGGATCGCGGTCTGCATGTGGTCTGTGCGGTCATGGATGAGCGTTTTCTAGCCTTTTCAAAGGCCGCAGGCAACGATCTGTCCACACCGCAGGAGGCCTTCGACTTCCCAGGCCTTCGTGCAGGCGATCGCTGGTGCCTGTGCGCCGCTCGCTGGATGGAGGCCTATCACGCCGGGGTCGCGCCGCGGGTAGTGTTGCACTCGACGCATCTCAATGCGCTGGGCGTGGTTAGCCTGGATCACTTGCGCGAGCATGCGATTTGACGACCAGTCCGCTTCAGGATGCGCCGCTGCTGGCTGCGCTGGAAGATGGCTGGCGCACCTCACGACCGACAGCCGCCAGTACGACACTGGCCCTGGGGGCGCGCGCGGCGATGGTGGATCGAGTATCCCTTAACGCGGCGTTGCAGTACTTCAAGCCCCACGCCCAAGCCCTGCAAGATCGCGCCGTGACGCCAATGGCACTGCCGCAGGAACTGTCGTCGCAGCATTTCGATCGCGTGTTGTTATGGCCGTCGACGGTTCGCGCCGCCGCGCGCGGTGAGCTTGTTTTGGCTTGGCAGCATCTGCATGACCATGGCGAACTAATCGCCGCGCAACACAATGATCGCGGCGCGCGCAGTCTGCAAACCGATGCCGAGGCGCTGTTTGGGACGGTTGTTGTCACTTCTCGCCATCGCTGCCGAACCGTGCACATTTCCAAACGCTCGGCCAATTTCAATGCCGAAGTCGCGCAGTCCTGGCTGCACGCGGCGCAACCGCATCGCAATGAGGCACTGGGTTTATGGACCCAAGCCGGCGTGTTTGCCGCAGACCGCATTGATGCCGGCAGCGCTTTGTTGCTGCGCTGCTTTCCGGAGGATCTGCAAGGCGAGGTTGCGGATCTGGGTGCTGGCGTCGGCGTGCTTTCGCTGCATTTGGCACGTCGTTGTCATCGTGTGACGCGGCTGGATTTGTATGAGGCCGATGCACGCGCGGTGGTGCTTGCCGAGCGGAATTTTAGCGAATTTCTAGCGGCGTCCGCCGATTGGACGACAGCGCAAACCCGCCGTGAATGCTCGCTGCACACAACGGAGTTTGCGCAGTCACCGCGCTCCTTTGCGGGTCGTCATGGCATTCCATTTGATTCCCACGATCCACATCCGCTGCCCTGCGCAACACTGCTGGCAAGACATCTCGGCTTGCACTGGCACGATGTGACCACTGGGCTCCCGCGCCCCTATGACATCATCGTCAGCAACCCGCCTTTCCACGCGAGCGGCGACCAATCCCATGAACTGGGACTCGCCTTCATCCGTGTCGCCAGGCAGGCGTTGCGACCGGGCGGCGAACTGTGGCTTGTCGCCAATCGGCATTTGCCCTACGAAGACCTGCTGCAGCGCAGCTTCGCAAGCGTCGACACGCGCCTGCAAGCCGATGGCTACAAAGTCCTCCATGCAAGGAAGCCACACTGATGAGCCGTGTTCGACTCGATCGCCTGTTGTCCAATCTTGGCTACTGCTCGCGCCGCGAAGTCGCCGTCTGCCTCCGTGAGGGCTGGGTTCGCAGTGTCGATGGACGCCCCTTGAAGCCCGATAGCGCGGTCAGTCATGACGAAATCCTGTTTGACGATGAGGCCCTCGATCCACCCCAGGGACTGCTACTGATGCTGCACAAGCCGGTCGGCCATACCTGCTCCAGCAAAGATCCCGGGCGCATCGTGTACGACTTGTTGCCGGGTCGTTTTCGGCATCGTTCGCCGGTCCTTGCCACCGTCGGCCGCTTGGATCGCGAAACTTCCGGCCTACTGCTGCTGACCGATGATGGTCAACTACTGCACCGGATCATCTCGCCGCGCAGCCAGTTGCCCAAGGTCTACGATGTCACGCTGGCCGAAGACCTGCGTGGAGACGAATTCGATCTGTTCGCCAGTGGAACCTTGCTGTTGGATGGCGAGAGCACACCATTGCTGCCTGCCGAGCTGCAAGTCCACGCGCCGCGTCAGGCATCGCTGACCTTGCACGAGGGCCGTTACCACCAAGTGCGACGGATGTTTGCGGCCATCGGCAACCACGTCACGGCGCTGCATCGCCAACGCATCGGTGGCATGGTTTTGGGCGATCTGCCTGTCGGCGCTTGGCGCGCATTGAATGCGGCCGAAACACAGACGCTTTGGGATACCGCTCAGCCGACGGTCTGAATTGGCGCAGTGCCAAAAACACGAAACCCCAGCCTTCGCCGTGGCGCGAAGGCTGGGGTTTCGGTGACTTCCCTGTCTTGGTCGCCAGGTCTCGGTGAGCACTGCGTGTTGGAAGGACACGCAGAACCCGGTGTCGCTGAGACTTGACGAATCGTTGCCAGTCGACGGTTCGAAGGCCGCTGGAAACTGGGTAGATCCCCTGTCAACGATTGCAGAACCGCCTGATGCCAGCACGTTTCCCCGTTTGAATAATGCCTACCTGTTGGGCGATGCGCCATGCCTTGCGTCAAATTACAAAGTGTGGTCATCCGTCCAACGCCGAAGTTACGCGACACAGCCTCGACTTCAGTCAATCGTAGACGGAAGACCGGGACGCGTCGCGTGCCAATCACCACCGAACACCAGCGCCGCCGCAAATTGCCGCAGCGCAGCTCGACGACATCATCGACCAACGCTATCGTAGTCATCTAAACTTTAGACTTCACTGAATTAGCGAGTGCTCATATTGTGGCTGCACCCCACATCGGGGCTCCCTACTTCAAGGAACCTTTTCATGTCCCAGATTGACACTCCCACGCTGCCACAACTGAACCGTCCGGCACCGGACTTCAATGCGAAGACGACCCATGGCCAAAAGACGTTGGCCGATTACAGCGGCAAATGGCTGCTGCTGTTCTCCCATCCAGCCGACTTCACACCCGTATGCACCACCGAGTTCACCGCCTTCGCGCAACGCTCCACGGCCTTCCGCGCCATGAACTGTGAATTGCTGGGATTGTCCATTGATAGCGTTCACTCGCACATTGCGTGGGTTCGAAACATCAAGGAAAAGTTTGGCGTTTCGATTGACTTCCCGATCATTGCCGACTTGTCAATGAAGGTTGCGAACGACTACGGCATGATCCAGCCCGGCGCCAGCGATACCTCTGCGGTGCGCGCCACATTCCTGATTGATCCGAACGGCATTCTGCGGGCAATGGTGTATTACCCGATGACCAACGGCCGCTCGGTAGACGAGTTCCTGCGCTTGCTTGAGGCGCTGCAAACCAGTGACGCCCACAAAGTGGCGACGCCGGAAAACTGGAAGAAGGGCGAGCCGGTGATCGTGCCATCCCCGGCCACGACTGCTGCAGCCGAACAGCGCGCATCCGAAGGTTTTGATTACGTCGATTGGTATTTCAGTCGAAAAATGCTGTAACCCAGTGGCCGCTGCCCCATCGCCGTGGGGCAGCGGCAGAATCCTCTCCCCGCACAAATTGAGTACATCATGCTGTTAGCGCTAATTGGTGCATTGGTCATTGGCCTGAGTCTGGGTCTTTTGGGCTCGGGCGGCTCCATTTTGACCGTACCGATTTTGGTCTATGTGATTGGTCAGCCTGAAAAAATTGCGATTGCCGGATCGCTGGCCATCGTGGGCGGCATCGCACTCGCCGGCGCGATTCCCTGGACACTCAAGCGTCAAGTCGACTGGCGCAGCGTGATCTGGTTTGGCGGCCCCGGCATGGTCGGCACTTGGCTGGGCGCCTGGGCCTCGCAATGGGTGCCCGGGACGGTGCAATTGTTCCTGTTTGCACTGGTCATGCTGGCGGCCGCGGTCATGATGTTCCGCAGCCCTAAGCTCGACGCCAAACCTCATACGCCTCGGGGGCGCATGTCGGTCGTCATGGACGGCCTGATCGTTGGCGTCATCACGGGTCTGGTCGGCGTGGGTGGTGGCTTCCTGATCGTCCCTGCGCTGGTGCTGCTCGGTGGCCTGAGCATGCAGCGCGCCGTCGGCACCAGCTTGTGGATTATCGCGCTCAAATCATTCAGTGGCTTCGTCAAATATCTCAGCGTATTGACCGCCGCTGGACTGGCACTCGATTGGCACTTGATTGGCCTGTTCACCGGGGTGGGTGCCGTTGGCACTCTGCTCGGCATGCAGGTCGCCAGCAAACTGCCGCAGCAGACGCTAAAACGCGCCTTTGCGGTGTTTCTGGTGCTGATGGGTGTCTTCA
Source organism: Lysobacterales bacterium (assembly GCA_016718605.1). Classification (GTDB taxonomy): domain Bacteria; phylum Pseudomonadota; class Gammaproteobacteria; order Xanthomonadales; family Xanthomonadaceae; genus Aquimonas. Next base: position 1,152,523 of record JADKCY010000003.1, read on the forward strand.
TCATTTACCGCACGTTGCCCAACTTGCTTTGAGTCAATCCCGCGCGAATTGGCTTCCGCCATGTTGTGCATCCCGTTTGTTGACGTTCGCCCAAGGAGATCGCCATGAAACCGACCGTTTTGCCGTTTTTCCACAAAGACAGCTGCACGTGGAGCTATGTCGCTTTTGATCCTGCCAGCAAACAGGCCGTGATCATCGATCCGGTGCTCGATTACGACCCCAAGTCCGGTAACACCTCGCTGGAAAACGCCATCGAAGTCCGCGATGCGGTGCAAGCCCATGGACTGAACGTACGCTGGATTCTCGAAACCCATGCGCATGCCGATCATCTGTCCAGCGGACACTGGCTGCGCGAGCAGTTTGCAGGTGCCAAGCTGTCGATTGGCGAGGGCATCTGCAAGGTTCAGAAGACGTTTCGCACCGTGTTCAATCTCGGCGAGCACTTCCCCGTCGACGGCACCCAGTTCGACCACCTGCACAAGGACGGCGACCGCTTCATGCTGGGCGAGATTGACGTCCAGGTCATCGCTACCCCTGGCCATACCAATGACAGCGTCAGCTACCTGATTGGTGATGCGTTGTTCGTGGGCGACACCATGTTCATGCCCGATGGTGGCACCGCACGTTGCGACTTCCCCGGTGGCGACGCACACGTCCTTTACCAATCGATCCATCGCCTGTTTGCACTGCCGGATGCGACCCGCGTATTCGTCTGCCACGACTATGCGCCTGGCGGTCGTGAGTATCTCTTCGAAACCAGCATTGGTGCAGAAAAAGCGGCCAATATCCATGTCGGCAGCAGCCGCGCCGAGGACGACTTTGTCGCCATGCGCGAGGCCCGCGACAAGACGCTGGCGATGCCCGTGCTGATCCTGCCTTCGGTGCAGGTGAACATCCGTGCAGGACAATTGCCCGAGCCTGAAGGCAACGGCGTGCGTTACCTGAAACTGCCGGTTGACCTGTTCCCGGGTGTGCCCAAATAAGCGCCTGCCTCACCTTCTCAAGTTACCGAGTCAATGCGCGGTCCCAAGTGAACGCAGCTTCCGATACAAACTGCGTTCGCTTATACCCAACTGTTGGGCCAGTTCTCGACGACTGCCGTGATGCGCAGCAGCGTGCCGGAGGAGATCTTCGTCGCTCCACGCACGCGGGCGGGAACGCGGGGCCACTGGCTGAGTCAGCACTGCCGGTTCACTCTCCAGCGCGAGCGCCGCATCCAACGTTTCGGCGCTGATGACATCACCATCCGTCAATAGCAATGCGCGCTCCAGCAAGTTCCGCAACTCACGGATGTTGCCCGGAAAATCGTGTGTGCTCAGACGCACCATGGCGGCGTCCGTCAGGCGGATCGCGCGCGCGCCAGCAAGCCTGGCGAGCATGGACCCCGCCAACAGCGGCACATCCGCTCGCCGTTCACGCAGGCTGGGCAAGCGAATCGGAAAGGTCGCGATGCGGAAATACAGGTCTTGGCGGAACAGGCCGTCGCGCACCCGTTGCGGCAAGTCGCGGTGCGTTGCGGACACCAGTCGAATATCCGCGTGCCGCAGGTCACTGCTTCCGACGCGGCGATAGGTACCCGACTCCAGCAGACGGAGCAGTTTGACCTGCATGCCGAGAGGGATATCGCCGACCTCATCCAAGAACAAGGTGCCACCGCTGGCCGATTCGACCAGCCCTCGGCGTGCCGCACTGGCACCGGTGAATGCACCACGCTCATGTCCGAACAGCTCCGCCTCAAACAGCGACTCGGGCAGGCTGGCGCAATCGACCACCACCATCGGACCACTCTGGCGCGCGCTGGCGCGGTGCAACGCCTGCGCGACAAGTTCTTTGCCGGTGCCCGATTCACCCAGCAGCAGAACCGATGCCTCAGACGGCGCGACTCGGTTCATCAGCGACAGCATGCGTTGAAACGCCGTCGAGCGACCGACCAGACCTTGTGGACTCGCCACACTCTGCGCCAGCGCGAGGCTTTCCATGCGTTCCACAAAATAGCGCGCTTCACCCGAGGCATCGCGGATCGGCACCAGTTCGATACCGACGTAGGCATCGCCCTGTGGCGTGTGATGCAAGTGCAGGACGCGTTCGCGCTGACCGGACTGCTTGGCAGCCGCCAACGGGCAGGACTCACCGGCTTGATCGCAAGGTCGGTTGATACCGTGTGACACCTGATAGCAGGTGCGACCGATGACACTTTCCTCGCGCTGGAACTGCGCACGGTAGGCGGCATTGGCAGCGAGGATTCGGTACTGCCCGTCAAACAGGATGTGCGGCTCGGGCAGGCTGTCGAGGTAGGCAATCAGTTCGGCGAGCGGTTGCATGGCGATCTCGGAACGCTGTTTATACCGAGCATGATGGCAGTTTGGCAGACACAAACAACTGCCATGGCAGTCATTTGGCAGTCTGCTGAGGTAGGCAACCCGTGTCATTCCCGGCGCGACACTTTGTCGCTGCGGCAATTTGCCGCGCAACCATTTGATCTAGAACACTATTTATATCTTCTACCAAAGCGCATGCTGATTGGCACGATTCCTGATTAGAGATGCCTGAACCGGTCCTTCCAAGGGCCTGTCAGCTCGGATCGCATCCGATCCCGCCCGTTCAGGCACTGACACTTCGGCTGTGTGAGGAGATTGTTGTGATTTCAGAACAACTGGTTGATCTATCGCGACTGCAGTTTCTGGTAACTGCGATGTACCACTTCCTGTTCGTGCCGCTGACGCTCGGCATGGTCTGGATATTGGTGATCATGGAGTCGGTCTATGTGATGACTGGCAAGGTGGTGTGGAAGGACATGACCCGCTTCTGGGGCAAGCTCTTCGGCATCAACTTCGCACTCGGTGTTACCACCGGCATCACCATGGAGTTCCAGTTCGGTACCAATTGGGCGTATTACTCGCACTATGTCGGTGACATCTTCGGCGCGCCGCTGGCCATTGAGGGCCTGATGGCCTTCTTCTTGGAATCAACTTTCATCGGCCTGTTCTTTTTTGGCTGGGATCGACTCTCCAAACCGCAACACTTGATGGTGACCGTGCTGATGGCGATCGGCACCAATCTGTCTGCACTCTGGATTCTGGTCGCCAATGGCTGGATGCAGAATCCGGTCGGTGCCGAATTCAGTTACGACACCATGCGCATGGAAATGGTCGACTTCTGGTCGGTCGTGTTCAACCCGGATGCGCAGGCCAAGTTCGTCCATACGGTTTCGGCGGGCTATGTGACCGGCGCGATGTTTGTCTTGTCGATCTCCGCGTTCTACCTGCTGCGTAAGCGGGATGTGGAATTCGCCAAGCGCAGCTTCCGCGCGGCTGCCGCCTTTGGCTTGGCGTCGGTATGCTCGGTGATCGTGCTGGGTGATGAATCCGGCTACACCGTCGGCGAAGCGCAGCAGACCAAGCTGGCCGCGATGGAAGCGATGTGGCACACCGATCCCGCGCCAGCACCCTTTAATCTCGTGGCCTGGCCGAATGAAGCGGAGCAGAAGAACGACTGGGAGCTGCAGATTCCCTACGTCATGGGATTGATCGGCACACGCTCGGTCACGCACACGATGCCCGGCATTCACGACATCAAGGAACGCAATCGCGAACGCATCCTGTCGGGTGTCAACGCCGTCGTGGCGCTGGAATCCTTGCGCAAGAATCGCCAGGACGCGGCTGCCAAAGCGACCTTTGAGGCCCACAAGGCCGATCTTGGCTTCGGTCTGTTGCTCAAGCGCTATACCGATGATGTGCGCGCCGCCAGCCCTGAGATGGTCGAGAAGGCCGTGCATGACACGGTGCCCGCCGTCACGCCGATGTTCTGGAGCTTCCGCTTCATGGTCGGCTTGGGCTTTCTGATGCTGGCACTGTTCAGTCTCGCCTTCCTGTCCACACTGAAGGTCAACTGCATGCAGAAGCCCTGGCTGCTGCGCTGGGCGCTATGGATGTTGCCGGTGCCGTGGATCGCCAGTGAACTCGGCTGGTTTGTGGCCGAGTATGGCCGACAGCCGTGGACGATCTACGGTGTGCTGCCAACCCATCTGTCGGTCTCCAATCTGACTGTCGAAAGTCTGTATGCCTCGATTGCCGGGTTCGTGGCCTTCTACACCGTGCTGGCCATCGTCGAGATGTACCTGATGGTGCGCTTTGCCAAACAAGGTCCGGGCAGCCTGGGTACAGGCCGCTACGACAACGAACCTTCCTACGCTGACGCCCACTGAGGAGCACGATCATGTTCGACTACGAAACGCTCAAACTGATCTGGTGGCTGCTGGTCGGCGTGTTGTTGCTGGGCTTTGCCATCATGGATGGTCATGACATGGGCGTCGGCACCCTACTGCCGTTCGCCGGCAAGAACGATCTCGAACGCCGCGTCATCATCAACACGGTGGGTCCGCACTGGGACGGCAACCAGGTCTGGTTCATCACCGGCGGTGGTGCCATCTTCGCGGCATGGCCGTTGGTCTATGCCACCGCTTTCAGTGGCTTCTACTGGGCCATGCTGGCCGTACTCTGGGCACTGTTCTTCCGTCCTGTCGGATTCGACTACCGCAGCAAGCTGCACAACCCGACCTGGCGCAAGGTGTGGGATTGGGGCCTCTTCATTGGGGGTGCCGTGCCGCCGCTGATCTTTGGTGTGGCCTTCGGAAATCTGTTTCAGGGCGTGCCTTTCCATTTCAATGACATGCTGATGTCAACCTACAGCGGCAGTTTCTGGGCGTTGCTAAACCCGTTTGCCTTGTTGGCAGGCGTGGTGTCCACCGCCATGATCACCATGCATGGCGCGGTGTATCTGGCGCATCGCACCGAGGGCAATATCCAGCAGCGCGCCATCCGGGCCGCGACGGTGTTTGGGCTGTTGATGGTGGTGGGATTCGTCGCTGCAGGCGTCTGGCTGCACACCAGCATCGAGGGCTATGTCATCACCTCCGTCGTCGATCCCAATGCACTGCCCGACCCGCTATCGAAAACCGTAGTGCGCGAGGCTGGTGCCTGGTGGCACAACTTCGATCAGCACCCGGCGTTGTTGCTGATTCCTGTACTGGGCATCCTGGGCGCGCTGTGGTCGATCGCACTGGTGCGGTTGTACCGCACCGGCCTGGCGTTCATCGCCAGCGCATTGTCGATGACCGGGGTGATTGGCACCGCAGGCGTCACCCTGTTCCCATTTGTCATGCCGTCATCGTCGACGCCCAATGCCAGCCTGACGGTGTGGGACAGCGTCTCCAGTCATCTGACGCTCGGCCTGATGTTCTGGGCCACCGTGATCTTCATGCCTTTGATCATCGTCTACACCAGTTGGGCCTATCGCGTGATGCGCGGCAAAGTTACCGCCGCCTACGTCCGCGAGAACTCGCATTCCGCTTACTGAGGAGAGTGAACATGGCAGTCACCACTGTCGCGCTGACAATGCAAAACAAACGCGAGATCACCGAGCATGCTGGCAAGTGCCGCAACTTTCTGCTGGTGCGGTTTGATCGTGGGCAGGAAGTCGACCGAAACTGGGTCAAGCTGTCTCTCGAAGAAACCTTTTCACAATGGGGCGCACCGTTGCCACCCGGCTTGGATGGTATCGATGCCTTGATTACCCGCAGTGCCGGCCCAGGTTTGCAGTTGCGTCTTGCGGCTCAAAAAGTCCGCGCGCTGATCACCGACATCAGCGATCCCGAACAGGCCCTCGGCATGTTCCACAGAGGTGAACTCAGCGCGCCCATTCCCTCCCCGTGGTCGCCCGTCATCGCCTCACACGAGGGATGCGGCGGGCACGATTGCGGCTGCAAACACTGAAGGAGCACGTATGTGGTATTTCGCTTGGATATTGGGTGTCGGCTTCGCCGTCCTGTTGGCCATCCTGAATGCGATGTGGGGCGAAAACGAGGAAGCACGCGCCAATCCGCAAAGTGACCAAATGCCTAAGTCAGATCAGTCTTGATCCATGCAAGGGGAGTAGGCAGCGAAAGCTCCCCATGCATCGAATTGCATCGTGGTGAACAAACTCCCGAGCACGCGCCCAATGCCTTCCCGAGATCCTCATCAATTCGGCGTATTCCGGGTGCTGTTTGATCAGGCCACTCGCGGACTGTCCTATTTGATTGCCGAGCCGGGCAAACAACAGGCCGTCATCATCGATCCGGCAACCGGCGATATCCCGTTGATCCTTGCCTTGCTCAACGAACTCGATTTACAGCTGTCGAATGTCGTGCAAACCCATGTCCACGATCCAGAGTTCCCCGCCGGACGCGCGTTGACTGAACTGACCTCGGCCACACTCGTCTCACCGTTGACGAATGACGTGCAGAGAAACCCCACACTGCCATTGGGCGACACCCAAGTTCAGCTCCTCGATACACCGGGCCATCTGGACCGGGGGCTAAGTTTGCTGTGGCGTGATCGCCTGTTTTGTGGCGACCTCCTGACTCCCTTCGACTGCCACCTGGGACCTGGCGTGGAGCTACCTAGCGCCCACTGGGAAAGCCTGCACCGCATCTTGCAACTGCCTGCGGAGACACTGGTGTTTCCCGCCCATGCGCATCGTGATCGGCGTTTGTGGATGCTGGCGGAACTGCAGGACCAACACCCGGCGGCGTGCCTCAGCAGGGATGAGTTTCTGCAGTCCATTTCGCGCGCACGGCAGACAAGCGCGACGGCTCAGAGATGACTCCAAGGTAGTGGCTGCGCCCGCCGCGACTTGTCAGTGCCGTCCTTTGCCGTTGAGCGCGCGCTCGCTGGTTGCGATCGACAAACTCTGCGCCAGACTGCGCTGAACTGCGAGCTTGTGACGCTGTTGCAATGCCACTTTCTGGACACCGCGCATCTGCGAATCCACGATCAGTTCGGGCGTCCCCGGCGGCAACATCTGCAGTGACTTCATGAAATCGATGACGGCATCACGACCCCGTTGATCTAGGGCGAAGTAAGCATTCCGCGAATAGCGCGCCTCACCGCCGTGGACGTCGATGGCTTCGGTCAGCGTCGTGAGATCGCCTTTGTGGCCATAGGGCGCGGAGTTGCCGACATCCCACAGTTTGCGGGTGAGGAAAAGCTCGGTCGCCACCCCAGCCTGCACAAGCTGCTCATTGCACAGGTGTCGGATATCCGCATCGCAAAGGTTGTGTCGCTTCAGATCGGTATACGCCCGCACCAGCGCACCGCCATCCGCAGCCGGTTCAAGACGCGGCAATTGCCCTTGCGTGGTGAGGTCGAAGCGAATATCGCGAAGCTCAGCGACACCGGCGGTCCCACTCGGATTGAACGGATTGGGCTCGACAAATTCGCGCCCTTGCAGGGCGAGAAGCGGCACATGGCAGTCCGCGCAGCCGACACGTTCAAAGATGCGCTCACCCACCAAGGTCGATACCAGCGCCTCAGTATCACCGGGGAGGACCTGACCCGGCACGCCCAAAGCCGCCTGATACAAAGTCACCGCGGTGATGTCGCCCACGCTCAACTCGTCTGCCACATCGTCCTGATCGAAGTCCGCGCTACCGGTACGCGCCATCCCGAAACGTTCAACCGCCTGCATTCCATGGTGGTGATTCATCGCGTTGACACTGAACTCGCGCAGCGACACCACGACGCCCTTCTGGTGAAACGGTCTCAGTACGAGGTCGGCGTCGATGCCCTGGACTTCCGTGTTGTCATAGTGCCCGTCTGGGTGCGCTACCAGCGCGCCAAAGGAGACCCCGTTTGTCGACAGATTCACCCGCACGGGTTGCCCGCTCGCGCGCGCCTGCTGCATGCCGGCCGCGCGCTGATTGCGCAAGTCGACACTCATCTCGCGTGCCAGCATTTCAATGGCGCCGGAGCCCTGCATGCCCAGCGTGTTGCGTTCGTTGCTGAATCGACCCGAGACCGATTCCGTCACTGGGTCCAGCGTCTGCGCCAGCACGAAGACATTCGCCACCACATCACCCGCGCCACCGACGAAGGGATCGTTGTGGCATCCAGCGCAGGAGTTGGAGTCCGGTCCGGATGTGCGCAGGAACAACGGTGCCGATCCGGCGACACGCGGCGCACCGCCGCCCGTCGTGGCAGGGCGTCCCTGGCCGTCGTACTGATTGAACTTGGCCACGAACAGGTTATGACCCTGCGCAAACAGCGCATCGAAGCTCTCGGTGCCTGATTCCGCGGCGGCTTGATCGACATGCCGCTGCAGCACCGGTCCGTCACCCAGAGCCAGCGCAGCTAGCGGCATCAGACCGCAACTCCACAGCACGAACTTCCCCAACATCATCTTGCGCATTTTCCCCTCCAGGATTTCGCGAACCCGTGGTCTACAGGGTCACTGGCGTGAAGTAAACGCGAAATTGAGGGCTATCCCCTCAGAGCCTAGGAAAATACCAAGACGCCGTAGCGAGGGCGTCTGGTGGTTCTTTGCTCTCAGACCGACAGCCTCATTCGAATCCGTCGGCAAATAGCGCGGCGGGCAATTGCAGCAGGTGTGTCGTGACCACGCGCGAGATGGCGCTCCCCGCACTCCCACCTGCGACGCTCGCCTCGATCCGGTATAGCAATGGTTGCGTGGTGGGCGGATCGACCGCCACACGCCAGAGCGAACTGATTCGCGTCATTTCGCCAATGACCTCGAAGTTGAGTCCGTCATCACTGGACACCGACAAGACCGGCGTCCCGATCACCTGCGCGGCACTATCGCGCACACCCCACAAGACACTGCCCAGCGCGCTGTTGTAAGCAAACGCGATCCCCGCATCACGATCAGAAGCGACGACACGCGCCAAGCCGTCCCGGGCTTGTCCGGCCACGCTGGTGAAGCTGCCATTGAGCAGGATCTTGCCGTCGATCCCAAGATTGATACCCAGGATGCTGCCATTGCTGGTCACAGCAAAGCTGGGATCGGTTGCGCCCGTCGCCAAGCGCCGCGTGATCAGGCCATTGCTGCCGCCGATCAGCACTCGGCCATCCGCTTGCAGCGCCAAGGCCGAGACACGCGCCACGGCCGCACTGCTCAGACTGGCGTTGAAGCCGCTGTCCACGCTGCCGTCGCTGTTGATCCGGGCGACCCTGACCCGACTCGTCGCTCCCAGCGTGGTGAACTCGCCACCCACCAAAATGTCGCCATCAGGTTGGAGCAACAGGGTATCGACGCGGCCGTTCGGACTCGGATCGAACGCCGTGTCCAACACACCGCCCGCACCGTTGACCCTAGCCAGATGATTCCGCAGCGACCCGCTGGCGCTGGAGAACGTGCCGCCGATGACCACCTTGCCATCGCGCTGCAGCGCAATCGCGCGCACCACCGCACCCCCATTGAGGAGCGCATTGAATGTGGTGTCCAACGTGCCATTCGCGTTAAGACGCGCAATGCCCGCGCGACTGAAGCCACTCACCTGACTGAAATCGCCGCCGATCAAGATCTTGCCGTCCGACTGAACCGCCAAGGCGCGCACCGTGGCGTTGGCATCCGCCGCGAAGTTTGCGAACGAGGAGCGCTGACTGGCGTCGCCATTGACACGGATCACGAAGCCCGCGCCCGCGTTGTAAGCGCTGGTGAACTCACCCGCGATAACGATCTCACCCGTTGGCAAGGCCGCCATCGCCAAGGGCACGCCATTCAACTGCGCATCCGTGCTGCCTGACAAGGGCGTGATGACTGCACCCTCGCTATCCATCAGCGCCAGTCGAGTGCGGGTCGCCCCATCGAACTGACTGAAATCCCCGCCCACCACCCATTGATGTCTAGTCAGGCGTATCGCTGTCGTCACGACACCGTTCAACGCAGTGTCGAGTGACTCATCCACCCCACCATGCCCTTCGGCGCGTGCCACGCGGTTTCGCACTAAACCACCCGCATCCGCAAACTCGCCAGCCAGAACCAGATGATCACCATCAAGCAACAGCAAGGCATGAACCGGCGCATCCATGCCTCCGATGATCACGCTACGGGAACTGTTTTCGTCAAACTGGATGATGCGCTTGGTCGACTTGTTGCTGACTCGGGTGAAGTCCCCTGCGATCACAATATCGCCATCGCCCCGTTCGACCACCGCACGCACCCGATTGTCGATGCCGCGTTCGGGATAGTCGGTATTGATGGCGCCACGCGCGGTCAGCCGCACGAAGTTGAGCCGCGACGCACCATTGACCTGGGTGAACTCACCACCCACCAGCAGATCACCATTGCGCGCCAACGACATCGCCAGCACGCTGCCATTGATATCTGCCGCAAAGCGCGTGTCGCGCACACTATCGCTGCGCAAGCGGGCGATGCGGTTGACGGGCAGCCCCCCGAGCTGGGTGAACTCACCGCCCAAAAAGACCGCGCCGCTTGACGTATCGCGAACCAGACTGTGGACGGGGGCGTTCACCCCCAGCAGATTGCCGGAGATCGAGGTCCCCTGCGTGTTGATGCGGGCGAAAAAGGCGGCCGGCTGTCCGCCGACGCTCGTGAACGTCCCGCCCAGATAGAAGCCATCCGCGCCGTCATCAATGATCGCGTCAACACGACCCGAAGGGACGGGTTCAAACGAGAGATCGATCGCGCCTGCGGCGGTGATTCGCACCAGTCCGCCCATCGCAATCCCGATGTCGGTGACGGTCAGGTTCTCGCCACCAATCAGCATGTCGCCGTTGGGTGCGATATGAATCACCCGCACACTGCCACCGGTGACCGGATTGCCGAAGCTGCTGTCGCGACGGCCATCCGGATGCAGACGCGCCAGGCGGGTCTGGAACACACCGCCGACGGTACTGAAATCACCGCCGACCAGCAACTTGCCGTCATCCAGTCGGGCCAGCGCATGCAGCGTGCCATTGACGTTGGGGTCAAACCCATCCAGCGCCGATTGCGCATGCACAGTACCAATCAACGCGACCATCAGGATCAGACCGCGCAAAATGGGGGTAACCGACATGGCATTTGCTCTCAAATCGAGGGAGATGGACAGACAAACCCGGATTCGGGCCGCGGCCCGCCAGTTGACCGCACGCGCTCATTCAAAGCCGTTGGCGAACAGAGTCGAGCGCACGACGATCAGGTGGCGGGTTTCGATGCGCGAATCGGCAGCGCCCGCTGGTCCGCCAGCGACGCGTGCCTGAATGCGGACAACAACCTGCGAATCGAGTGGAAACAGCACACTGGTGGACCACTGTGCGCCTGCTCTGACCATCGCCACTGGGGTCGTGAACAGCGTCCCTTGCGCATCGATCATCACCGAGAACATGGGTGGCGCAAGCACCTCGCTGGCGCTGCCGCTGAGGCTCCAGAAGAACTTCGAAAGCTGAGGCTGGTAGAACGCGGCTTGATCGGCAGCGCGATCCACAGCGACCAAGCGACCGATCCCAGAGCGCCCGAGCCCCGCGAGGGTGGAAAAACTCCCCGTGATCAGCGCTTTGCCATCCAGACCGAGCAAGATCCCGGTAATGCTGCCGTTTGCGCTCGCTGAAAAACTGAAGTCGGTGGCTCCACTCGCTAGGCGACGGCTCAGAAAGCCCGCGGTACCACCGATCCAGACACGACCGTCGGCCTGCAACGCCACCGCCTGAACCCGCGCGACGCTCGCAGCGGAGAGGTTGGCGTTGAAACTGGAATCCAAGCCGCCGGTGCCGGTGATGCGCGCCACACGGACCCGACTGGTGCTGACGATACTGGTGAATTCGCCGCCCACCCAGACACCGCCATCGGGCGCCAATAGCAGGGTGTCAACGCGAGCGTTCGGCGCTGGGTTGAAAATCGCATCGACACCACCGGTGGTGTTCAGCTTGACCAGATGGTTGCGGGCGATACCGCCGACCGTGGTGAAGCTACCGCCGACGAAAATCTCACCAGCGGCACTGACAGCCAGTGCACGCACGCTGCTGCCCGCCGCCATATTGGCGTTGAAGGCGGAATCCAGCGTGCCACTCGCGTTCAACCGGGCGATGCCTAGACGACTGACGCCGTTGACCTGAGTGAAATCGCCGCCGAGCAAGATTTTGCCATCAGCCTGCACGGCAAGTGCGCGAATCGGCCCATCGGTTTGTGCCGGAAACTGCGCGAAGCTGTCGCGCCCGGACAGATCAGCATTGACCCGAATAAGGTTGCCCGCACCTTGACCGTACGCACTGGTGAAGTCGCCAGCGATCACCGCTCGGCCATCGGCAAGCGCTGCCATGGCGAGCGGGACGCCGTTCAAGTTCGGGTTGGAGGCACCGAACACCGGTATTGTGACTCGCCCACGACTGTCCACGCGGGCCAAGTTCTGACGCGGCAAACCGTCGAAGACCACGAAATCTCCCGCCACCAGCCAGTGCCGATCAGGCATATGCACGGCAGCCGTGATCACACTGCCATCGTGGACCGGTCCGAACGTGGTATCCAGTTGACCATGCGCCTCCACGCGACCAATACCGCTGCGAGTCACACCACCGAGGCTGGCAAATTTGCCGCCCACCAGGACACTGTCGTCGGGCAGGGTCAGCAAGGCACGCACCGACTGCGATGCCCCGCTTGGAGGGAAAGTGCTCAATTGCCCGAGCGTATTAATCGCCATGATGCGCGGCGTAAAACCACCGCTGAAGTCGCCACCCGCGATCACGCGCCCATCGGCCAACGCCGCCAGCGCAAACACCTGCTGATCCAAGGCCACCTGAAAATCGCCATCCAAGACACCTTCCGGCGACAGGCGCGCGATATGGCTTCTTGACACCCCATTGACGGTGAGAAAACTCCCGGCAATCACGCTGTTGCCATCATTTGTCGTGAGGATGTCCAGCACCGTGCCATCCACGCTGGCCGAGAAGCTCGTGTCGCGCGCGCCGGAGCTCAGGAGACGCCCGATGCGCTGCGCGGTTTGTCCACCAAGTTGGGTGAAGCTGCCGCCGACCAGAACGCGTCCGTCCGGCAACTCGTCCAGCGCGAAAACGGTCCCATTGGCCTGCGTGGAAATCGCGAAGGGGTTCGACACCCCACTTTCATGGATCAAGTCCAGATTCAGACGTGGCTGGCCAGCAACTGCAGAGAACTCACCGCCGACCAAGTAGTTGACGCCGTTCCTGCTAAGCAGCGCATGGACAGTGCCCGTGGGGATGGGCAGAAAACTCCCGTCCAGATCACCACTGCTGTCCAAGCGCGCCAACGCACCCACACTCAGGGTCACGATGGCACCCGGCGCCGCCTCATCGAGCGCGACGATGCCACTCCCACCGAGCAGGATGTCACCGTTCTCGTCGACCAGCAGCTCATTGACCGCGCCTTGAGTCAATGGACTGTGGAAGCTGCTGTCAACGCGACCATCCGGGTGCAAGCGTGCGATCGCACGTCCACTGACGCCATCGACAGCATTGAAATCACCGCCGAGCAGAATTTTTCCGTCGGCTTGACGCGCCACTGCCAGCACGCTGCCACCGCTCACCGTGGGCGCGAAACCATCCAGCGCAGACTGTGCTTGCAAGGGCGCATTGGCAAGCATCGACAGCCAGATACAGCGCAGAAAATGACGGTTGGTTCGCATGCTGATCTCCACAGGCCGGTTTGCCTGAACGATTCAACACGCTTTCCTGCGACTTCCCGCCAACGCGCGGCACACACGCCCTGCTCCACGCGTCATCATCGCGTTGCTCAGCTTCGCCAGAACGCCATTACCGTGGCGGTAGCTCAGTTCTCGGGTTGTCGCAGCAGGCGCGCCATCGACACTGGCGCGTTGTTGCCGCGCAGCGCGGCGGCGACATCGACATACCCTTTGCTCAAAGCCACCTCGCTGGCATCCCGGCCGATGGTGTCGCGCAATCCGCGCGGCGCGCCCAGCGCCAGCAGGTGTTCGACCAAGTTCAGCGCGCCACGTTGGGCGGCAAGATGCAATACGCTGGCGCCCTGACTGTTCTGCCCTTCCAGACTCGCACCATGCCGAATCAGTAGCGCGACTTGCTGCGCGATGCAGGCTTCACTCGCGAATGCCTGCAAAGGCGCATCGGCGCCCAACAGCCACATCAGCGCGGAGTCGCCCTTTTGGTTGACATGAAGAATCCGCTCGACTGCGGACGTCGCGAGCGCCCATTGCCACAGCCGCAGCACCGCCTCCTGGTCACGCGCGGCAAATCCGAACCGCGCCACATAGTGCAAGGCACTATTGCCCGCCGCATCACAGTCCTGCGGATCGGCGCCGTGTGACACCAAGGTCGTGGCAATTTCCTGTCGACCGAGCGCCAACGCCAACATCAAGGCCGTCACACTGCCCTCAAAGCGTTGGCTGACCACATCGGCATGGCTCAACAATGCGCTCACCACTTCACGATGACCACGCATGATCGCGGCACTCACCGCAGTCGCACCGGTCGTCGCACACAGACTGACGTCGGCGCCGGCCTGCAGCAGGACCTGCACGATGCGCAGCTCACCGCTTCCCGCAGCATGCAACAGCGCGGTACTGCCCTTCTCGTCACGATGATCCACCGCAAACCCGCAGGCCAGCAGGCAGCGCACCGCATTCACGTCGCCTGCGCGCGTCGCCGTGATCAGGTCCGCTGCACGCAGTGCGCGATGCGGATGCGGCCAGCGCGGCCAGTCCAGCCACTCGATCAATTCGCGACGCCCGGCACTCAGGGCCATGCCAAGTGCCGTGCGACCGTCCGCGCATTGCAGGTCAACCCGCGCGCCGGCCCGCACCAACGCCTCGACCATCGGCAGATCACCTTGCGAGGCCGCGCGCATCAGCGGCGTGAACCCCGTGCGATCGACGACGTTCGGGTCGCAACCACGATCCAGACCCACCTGCACCGCGTCAATCCATCCCAAACCGACCCAATGCAACAAGGGCAAAGCGTCCGAACGCGTGCCATGCAGGTCGCCACCGCGATCGACCATCTGCATGCACAGTGACTGCAAGGCGACGACATCGGTCGGCGCATTGGCGCACTGCGCCAGCCAATCGGCCAACAGACCACGACCGCTTGGCTGCGCGCCACAACGCAACAGCGCGTCGGTCAGCGACATGTCGCCACGCCGCATCGCATGCGCCAAGACCTGATCACGTTGGTCGGCCTGCAGGCGTCCCAGCAACCTGTCGCGCAATACAGCACCAAGCGACAAACCCTCCGTAACCAGCAAACGTTCGCACAGCGCCGCAGTCTGCTCGGGCACCTCGTTGAGCAAGGGCATCAACAGATCTTCGCGATTGGCCGATGCGGCACGCCGCAGGCGCTCGAAAAGGTCGACGTGGGAGGCGTCACGCACTTGCTCGTCCGCAAATGCGGAAGGCAAATCAACATCGGGATCAATGCAGCGCACCAGATCCCACCGCCCGCGCTGCAATGCGTGATCGAGCGCCGACAAACCCTGTTCATCACGCAAATCGCTGCGCGCTCCCATACAAAGCAAGCTGGCGAGCGTCACCGTGTTGGTGCGCGGTGTGGTGCAGGCGAGTATCAGCGGTGTGCGCTGGTAGCGATCGCTTCGATTGACATCCACGCGCGCCTGCCGGAACAGGGCAACGACGCCATCCACGCCGGATCGAATTGCCTCCATCAGGGGCGTCGCACCGGCCTGATCGACACCATCGGGCTCGGCGCCTGCTGCCAGCAAGGAAGCACAGACACGGACGTTGCCGCGCAGCGCCGCCTCGTGCAATGCACTGCGTCCAAATCGACCGACCGCATTGACCCGCGCCTTTTGCCGCAACAGCAGCTCAACGCCAGCAGGATCGTCCTCGCCAGATGCCGCACCGAGCAAGGCAGGCTCTGTGCCCGGCCATTCGGTTTTGGCGCCGCGCCCGAGCAAGTACTTTGCCGCACGCCAATTACCGAAGTCACAGGCGCAATACAGCGGAGTTTTGCCCTCACGGTCTGGCGTTTCCAACCGCGCGCCGGCGTCCAGCAATTGCGCGGCGACATCCAGTTCCGAGTAGCGTGCAGCGAAATGCAATGCGGTCCGCCCCTCAGCGTCGGTGACCTTTGGGTCCGCGCCATTGGCAAGCAGCATGGCGACAATCGAAGCCCGCCCACTCAGCGTATCGCGCACGGCGGCCAACAGCGGGAAGCGGCGGTCGTCGCCGCTCGGATTGAGCTCGGCGCCACACAAAATCAGGTGCCGCAATAGCACGACATCGTCATGCAGACAGGCCAACGCGAGGAGCTTGCGCAAGCCGAGGCTGTCCTGCTCACGCAATCGCGACAGGGATTCCGGAGTGGCCTGCAGCGCATCAACTACACGCTGATAGTGCCCGGCGCGCGCCCAGTGCTCCCACAGTGGCAAGCCACCAGGCTCGGACACCGCGCCTGAGCCGGGCTGGCTGTCACCGCCTTCGGTTGGGTCCTGTAGCGCGGGGCTGTTGCTTACAGTCGCCAACGACAGGCCGTGCTCCATCATGCGACGCATTTGCCAGATCAACGTGGCCACCAGCAGTACCACGACGATCGCCACGAGGCTGAACGTCGGCATCTCCAGGTCGCGCAATGCACGCGGCAAGGGGAAACACCACAGACAGACCAGCAGCAAACCCACACCCTGCAGCGCGAGCATCTGCCGGGCAATGCTTGGATCCGGCTGCGCACGTCGCGCCGCTGACTGCAATCCGCGCCGCGCACGCTGCCAGACCGTCCGCCACAGCGAACTACGCGCCAGCAGGAAAACCCAGCCAGACAGCGCAAAGCCACCAATCACAATCCAGGCGACACCGGGGCGTTGCAAATAGGCCCACCATGGCAGGCAGACCAAGCTAAGGGTCAGCAGCCACTGCAACGTTGCCTGCTGCAGGAGTCGCGCATCGCACTTGATCGAACCGGCGCCCTCCGTCGACGGCAACACGGCGCACAGCAGCAACAACCAGACCGCGCCGCCAGCCAATGCGCCGAGCAAAATCGATCCATTCAAACCTGCCGCGACGCTGATGGCGCAGGCCAGCAGAATCACTGCGACCTGCCGCCTCACGCCACATCCTCTGCGGGGTCAAGCAGCAAGCGGCCATTGAACTCAAGTACATCCACAGCATCACTGCTCTGCACGTAGTATCCGACTCGACGCAGATTGGCCAATACCGTCGGTGCCGCCGCCTGAGCCAAGCGACGCTGCGGCGGCAGACTCAAAGCCATCACGCGATCAAGTATTCCCAAGCGCTCATGAATGACCGCAGGCAATAGCGTCAGCACTTCGGCAGACGCGCAGTACACGAATACGTGTTGTTTTTTTCGGCTCTTGTAAATAAGGCAATGCATCGCTGGTCCGTTGCTGAAGGCGCACGCCTACGCTGATTCGCGGATTTACACCCTGACATCAGGACCGCGGGTGACTTTCCGACACTGACGAGTCTGCCACGAACCACGGCGGACACAAGAGACACGTCAGTTAGTGCGCGCCGTCTTCGACCGGGGAATCAAGTAAGCACCGGGTCAAGTTCGCCCAAGGTTGGGGACCGGGTGTGGTGCCACGCACGAACCCGTTCCCGGGCCTGCAAACATCGGAGGCCAGGTTGTCAGATCGCTCACGCCGCGATCGAGTCAGGGCTCGAAGCCGTGAATGAAAATCGCGCTCAGAGGCGCCTGATTGATGCGGGCCGTATAAATGCCGCCGCTCAGGTAGACCTGGTTCATGCTACCCAACACCATGCCGGTGCTGGTGCCGCCAGGAAGCAGCGCAGACCAGGCCGTGCTTCCGTCGGAATTCACCTTGGCCACGTTCATTTCCATCAGCGTCGAGCCACTGAGGTAGGCGCTGCCGTCGGCATCGAGCAGCATGGCCGAGTGCAGCAACAGGCCGACGCCGCTGGCATCCGAACGACTCCACAACAATTCGCCGTCGACGCTGAATTTCGCGAATGCGGCACCGCCGCTTCCGGCATTCGGAAAGCCGCCGAGTACCGGTGCGGAATCGGGACCCAGCTCCACCCGAAAGGCGCTCATGGGGTGTGTGCGGTCCCAGAGTGTGGCTCCGTCATGCGATACCTTTCGCAATAGCGTGCCTTGGCCGCTGTCGGGGTTAGCGAAGACGAGGTAGCTATTGCCCTGCGTATCGCCGGCGATATCCCCGACGGTCAGACTTTGAATGCCGGTGAGCGACCACACGATCTGGCCTTCGGTGTCGATCCGCGCGTAACCCTGCATCGAACCGGACAGGCTACGCGCAGCGATGACAAAGTGACCGTCCGGTGTCCGTTTGATCATGGTCGGCGACCCCACGCCAACGGCATCGCACCAAATCCAGCCGGCGCTACCGTCGGCGTTGAACTGTCGCACGGTGGACATCAAACCCATTGGGCAGACGCCAAGCCCGAGCACATAGGCGCGATTTTGCGAGTCGGTCAACACGCGTCGCGTGGATGAGCCATCGAAGCTGCTGCCATAGACCTGTCGCCACAGCAGATTCCCGTCGGGATCAAACTTCATCAGCAGGCTTGCTGCATTGACGGGATTGGAGAAACCGGACCGAATTGTGCCCGAGACCAGCACGTTGCCCGCGCTGTCGACAGCAACGAATGTGGCAACCTCGTGGCGAGTGACATCGAGGTTGTCGAAACGCGCCTCCCAAAGCAAGGTTCCCGCAGCATTTCGCTTGGCCACGTAAATGTCACCGGCCGGATTGAAATCCCAGCGCGCAGTGAACACGTTGTCCATTGCGTCACGCGCCACTGCCACGCCACTTGGTTCATTGATCCAGGCGGTGGTTTGCGCGAACGCAGTATTCAAGGCGAGAGCAAGCGATCCGCCCAACATGATCCGCACGATGCCATCGACGGTACCCGATATTCGATTCATGACGTGGCACTCTCGGTGGGACTTAACGCCTATTGTCGCGTCGCGGGGTGGGCGCTGTCGGTGACCAAAGTTACCGCTTCGCAGCTACCCATTTGCGCCTTGTGATGCCAGGTGATGCGCGCTTTCTGACCCGACGCCTGCGGGTGCCCGCGTGCTGTGTTTGGGTCAAGTAGATGTCTTGTGTGACCAGCCATACGGAAGTGGCGCTCACCACAGCCTTGCTTGGTGACTGGTCTGTCGCGGTGGAATACCCTCGAATCCATCCACGAAGATGCGATCGGTGTCATAGACCTGAAACTCCACAATTCCCACGTAGGCCGTTTCGGCGTTGCTTGCGGTGTAACGAAAGAACCGCGCGCGTGGCCGCTCCAGACGCAGGAAGGTCACTTCCACATTAGCGGAGAAGCTGAGCACTTGCTGGTGGATCTGCCGCCAACTTGTCCCGTCGGATGAGATATCCACGCTGAACTCAGAGCTCTGCAGTGGGTGCTGCACCACGGCGATGAACGGCTCGATTCGTCCCAAGTCAACGACAAACGACAAAGTCGAGACCGTGCCCTGATAGCTCCACCACGTGGTGGCCGGATCGCCATCCACCACATCCTCGGGCACTCCGGCAACCGTATCGGTCAATGCCGTGATCGGCCTGTTCAGCGCGAGATTCACCAACTGCGCATCCGCTGGCCCGGCTATCAGAAGCCAAAGCAGACTAAAGAGAAACACCCAACGGATGCGCGTCAAGGATGCCGTTGCGAACCCAGCGCGTAAGCGCGGGAGTCGTCGGGAAGGCGTTCGCATATGCGCCGAACTGGCGACCTTGAGAAAGTGCAAGGAAGCACTTTCTCCACAGCCTGATCGACTCACCATCACGCTACCGACTGCGCTTGCAGTGGACATGTTGACCTCCTTCGCGATGCTGAAGGGTCATCGTAGGCCTTAGCCCATCGCGTGTTGCTTGAGGTTTCTCAAGTTCTGCGTGTGTCGCCCGCCCAAAAAATTCGCGACCCGCTTCCGCCAAACTGCACTGCGAAACGACAAGGGCCGCACATTGCTGGGCGACCCTTGTCGTAAGGCGTGGAGACGGTTCCGTGCATCAGATTCCCAATGCTTGCTCCGCACTCACATACGGCAGATTGAAGCCTTCGGCGACCGGCCTGTAGGTGACCTGACCGGCATGCACGTTCAGGCCATTGCGCAGATGCACGTTATCGGCGCAGGCCTGCTTGGCACCTTTGTTGGCCAGCTCGATGATGAAGGGCAAGGTCGCGTTGTTGAGTGCGAAGGTGCTGGTGCGTGGCACCGCACCGGGCATGTTGGCGACGCAGTAATGCACCACGTCATCGACGATGTAGGTCGGCTCGGCATGCGTGGTGGCATGCGCGGTTTCAAAACAACCGCCCTGATCGATGGCGACATCGACCACCGCCGCACCCGGCTTCATGCGTTTAACCAGATCGGCAGAAACCAACTTGGGCGCAGCAGCGCCCGGAATCAACACGCCGCCAATCACCAGATCGGCATCCAGCACATGACGCTCGACCGCATCTGCGCTGGAAAACACGGTTTCGATGCGGGTACCGAACTGCGCCACGAGGCGACGCAGCACGTCAACATTGCGATCCAAAATGACCACCTGCGCACCCAGACCAACCGCCATCAGTGCGGCATTGGCACCGACCACACCGCCGCCCAGGATCACCACCTTGGCCGGCTCCACACCGGGCACGCCGCCGAGCAGCATGCCGCGACCGCCATTGGCCTTCTGCAGCGCGGTCGCGCCCGCCTGGATCGACATGCGACCCGCCACTTCCGACATCGGTGCCAGCAAGGGCAGACCACCACTGGCCGAGGTCACGGTTTCGTAAGCGATGCAGGTCGCTTTGGACTTGATCAGATCATCGGTCTGCGGCCAGTCCGGTGCCAGATGCAGATACGTGAACAACACCTGGCCTTCGCGCAGGCGCGCGCGCTCAACGGCCTGCGGCTCCTTGACCTTGACGATCATCTCCGCCTTGGCAAACACCTCATCGGCGGTCGCCGCGACCGTCGCACCCGCCGCAACGTAGTCCGCGTCGGTGAAGCCAATGCCCGCACCGGCCTGGGTTTCCACCAGTACTTGGTGGCCCTGCAACACGAGTTCCTTGACCGAGGCGGGCACCATGCCGACGCGGTATTCGTGGTTTTTGATTTCCTTGGGTACACCGATCCGCATGGCTGACTCCTGCTTGGCTTGGGATTTTGCCGCACTGCAGCAGGCCAGAATCCCTGTTTAGGTTGCGACACGCAAAATGTTTGCGGAGTCTATGTGCGTTCTGACAGAGTTATCGTCTGTATTTGGTGCACTCACTACGCAAAATCTCTGCGGCTTAGCATTTGCCAGCACAAAATCCCATGAAAACCACAAAACTACTTGTAAATCAAATTGATAGGATAGATCGAAAGATCCTGCGCGAACTCCAGAAAGATGGTCGGCTGGCCAATGTCGAGCTGGCCAAGCGGGTCGGGCTGTCGCCCACGCCCTGTCTGGAACGGGTCAAGAAGCTGGAGGACGAAGGTTTCATCCGTGGCTACCACGCACGTCTGAGCCCGTCCAAGCTGCAGGCCGGGCTGCTGGTGTTTGTGGAAATTCGTTTGGTCCGAACCTCGCACGACGTGTTCGAGGCATTCAAGCAGGCCGTGGTTTCGTTGCCCCAAGTGCTCGAATGCCACCTCGTCTCGGGGGACTTTGACTACCTCATCAAAGCCCGCGTCGCCGACATGGTCGCCTACCGCGAACTGCTCGGCACCACCCTGCTGACCCTGCCCGGCGTGGCGGGTTCACGCAGCTATGCGGTGATGGAAGAGGTCAAGGAAACACTGGAACTGCCGGTGCGGGAGTGAGCGCGGGCAAGTCGGACGGTTATTTCCCGCGCTTCACAACAGTCCCTGCTGCCACGGCCCAGTGATCGCCACCGTGAACCCCGGGTTGTAGACATTGACGAACAGCCAGCGGCCATCTGGCGAGAAACAGGCGCCTGCGAATTCGCTGCTCGTGTAGTCGCCGTTCAGGCCGTGGAAGTTGTCGTAACGGCCGTTGTTGCGGGCAAATTCGAACAGGCCGGCTTGCGGCGTCAGGCCGAACAAGGATTGCGCCTCCTTGCGGTAGCTGTCCTGACAAAGCACCAGTCCGCCACGCGGTGACATGGCGAGGTTGTCCGGGTAGTAGAGCGTCTCTTGGGCAGGGGACTCGAACACCAACAACAACTCGGACGCCTTGGCATCGTAGGCCCACACCTGCCCGCAACCCGCGTCGCCGCCACTGGTCGAGATGAAGTAGACGCGATCACCTTCGACATAACAGCCTTCCAGACGGATGAAACGGCTACCGCCTTCGGCGATGCCCTGCTGCACGTTGCCATCGGTGCGACCCTCGCTACCCATGCCCTGCTCGGGATGGGCAATCGGCACCCAACTGACCTTGAAGTGGTCGCCGGTCTGATGCCCGGTTCGCAAGTCAGCTGCACCGTCCGCCTTCAGCATCCACAGTGTGCCACCGCGCTGCAGCTCACCTTTCACTTTGGGCACGAAGCGATAGAAGCCCGCGACCGGGTCAGCATCCTCGGTCATGAAGACGTCACCACTGGCGGCATGCACGACCGCTGCCTCGTGGACGCGCTGACCCATGGCAACCAGCGGTTCTGCACGCGAAGGACCGTTGAACGGCACCTCGAAGACGAAGCCATGTGCATGTTTGATGTCGACGACACGCTCATCCAGCACCGCGCGCCCAGGATTCAGTACCGCTTCTTCGCTGCTCAACCAGCTATTCCAGGGTGTGATGCCCCCGGAACAATTGCGCAACGTGCCTGACAGCGAGGCCCGCGACGCCAGCAGTTCACCCTTGTCCGCGTCGAACACCAGCGTCGTTGTTCCACCGTCAACATCGGGGTCATAGGTCATCGACGCATCGGCAAACGTCCCGCCGACGCCCGGGCATTCGTGGTTACGCACCAGAATCAACCGTGAACCGTCGGCATGAACCACGCCCATGCCATCGTGATTCGACGGCGTAGCACGGCCATCGCTCATCGGCGTGCTGACCCAACCGAAGCTGCGATAGGAAAACCCTTTCGGCAGCATCAACAACGGCAGACCCGTGGTGTCGTCCGCCACCGGCGCCAGTGGCCCAAAGCCCTCAATGCGCCCCGCAGGCAGACCGGCCTGAGCCAGCAAACGGCCGAAGGGCGACAAACCCAAAGTGGCAAAGCCTGCGGCAGACAAGCGGACGAAGTGGCGACGGGCGAGATCGGGGTGAGGGTTCATGGTGATGTTTGAACACAGCAGAAGCCAATGAGAATGCGCATTGCACCACAGCGTCCCGACAAACGCATGACGGAAGCGAGTTGGCTTGCTGTGTTCGCATGACAGACGCGGTGATCGGTCGGATGAAGGTCGCGCTGTACGGCGGCGGCGCAAGAGCATGCGGAGAATGCAGCGCTCACTGCGTCCATTTCCTGCTACATCAGGGCACGCTGCGCGCAATCGTCCTTGCGCCGGCATTGCAGATGCATCGCGGCAATACGCGGACGTTATCAACGGATCGCGAGTTCGCTACGCCGAAACAGCGCGTTGTATTGGAACTTGCGTAATGGGCTTGCCCGCATGCCTGCGCTATCGGCGTGCTCGGCATTGATGAGAACAATGCTCTCCTCCGGCACAATTACCGAGGGTAATTCGAGGATCGCTGCAACGCCTTCGCGATACCAAGCGGAACCAAGCGCCACTGACGGCTGGCCATACGGAATCGCGTCCCAGCCTCCCGGCAACGCGTCGACTTGAACGCGCTTTCGGGCGTCCCAAACCTTATCGGGAACCTCAATCTCGATCACATACCTGTTCAAGGGCAAGCCGCCGTCATCGATGTGCGCGGCTGTCTCCAGTACGGCCATCGCCAAGGTCGGCGCGGCATAGACGACGCGCTCGCCAACTCGGTTCCACCGCCCCGGCGACATCGCCGCACCGGCACCGCTCAGGTCCTCCGGCGCCCATCCCAGCCCGGTTGAGCCGATCCGCAACAGCTTCACTGATAGGCACCGCTCTGGATCGCCCCGAGCACGCGCATCACCGACTCGCGACCGCTCGGGGTGTCCATCAGGTCCGCAGGCGCCATACCACCCAGCGCTGGCTGTGGTCGCTGAATCCACTGACCGACCCATTTTTCCACGTCGAATCCTGCCTGCGCATCACCTGGCTCTGCCAGCAGCATGTCTTCCACCTTGTTGATCAACTCCAGCAAGCCGACCACCGACTGCCCGGAAGTCCCAGAGAACAAGGCCTTTTCTTTCATCTTCTTGGTGAAGGTGGCCTTGGGCATGCGCACGTAACGCTGGAAATCGACGCTGCTGACACCGATGCCTGCAATGAGGCCCTGCACTACCTGAAACGGCACACCGTCACGCTCGATGGCCACGCGCTCGGCCAGCGGTGCATTGCGCAGCAGCGCACGGAAGGCCTGCACCTTCACGGGCGTCCTGATCTTGCTCGCCGTTCCCACCGCGCCGCGATCAGCCACCGTCTTGCCTGGTTCGGTTGCGTGCGCCGTGGTCGTCCGCTTGCTGCCTACGAGTGGCTGAATCCGGGGCCGGATAGGCATAGCGCGCTCCTGTGTCTATATATAGCCACATCGTAGAGCAGATTTGCTCGCCATACCATGCACTATCGCACTCTCCGACGTTTGGGGGAGGGCCCATCCAGACTTGGCGCGCGCTTCGGCGCCTCACTCGCGCAAACACCTTGCAAAAAAGTCCTCAGTCAGCCGGTAGCGATGCAGGGCGTCTTTCTTCTGCAGTCCGTGCTTTGCGCCGGGGTAGGTCATCAGTTCGAAGGCGTGGCCGCGTTGCTGCAGGGCGGACATCAGACGGGTGCTGTTGGAGAACAGCACGTTGTCATCGGCCATGCCGTGCAGCAGGAGGAGCGGCTTGGTCAATCCATCCAGATGGGTGAACACCGAGGCCCGGCGGTAGCCTTCGGGATTGCTTTTCGGCAGGCCCATGTAGCGTTCGGTGTAGTGGGTGTCGTACAGCGCCCAGTCGGTGACCGGCGCACCGGCGGCGGCACAGGCATAGTCGTCGCCATTTCTCGCCAGCAACATCAGGCTCATGTAGCCGCCATTCGACCAGCCGTAGACGCCGATACGCTCGGCGTCTACCCACGGCTGCGCACGCAGGAAGGCGATCCCCGCGTGCTGGTCTTCCACTTCCACCGTGCCCTGTCGGCCATACAGCGCACCGCCAAAGGCCGCGCCGCGTCGTGGCGTGCCGCGGTTGTCGAGCGAGAACACCACGTAGCCCTGCTGGGCGAGGTATTGGTTGAAGTCGGGTGCCCACACCCGTTTGACGGTCTGCGCGGCGGGGCCGCCATACACCAGCACGATCACGGGATAGCGCTTGGTGGGATCGAAGTCGGCGGGTTTCAGCACGCTGTAATGCAGGGCGGTGACGCCATCCGCAGCTTTCAGGCTGCCGAATTCGATGGGGCGATGCGCCGCACGAAAGGCCGCGTAAGGATGCGTGGGATCGTCGAGATCGTTCTGCAACAGCACGGCGAGGCGCTCGCCATTGACCCGATACAGTTCCAGTTGCGGCGGCGTCTGCGGATTCGACCAGGCATCGACGTAGATGCTGGCATTGTCGGCAAAACGCACGTCATGCCAGCCGGCGGGCTGGGTCAAGCGGCGCGGATCGCCACCCGCCAGCGATACCGCGTAGGCGTGTCGTTCCAGCGCAGAATCACGCGTCGCGCTGAAGTACACGGCACCCGCGTCCTCATCGACGCCGAGCAAGTCTTCAACCATCCACTCGCCTGCGGTCAGCGCGGTCAGACCCGGCTGATCAAAGCGCCCCAGATACAGATGCGCAAAGCCGCTGCGCTCCGAGGTCCACAAGAAGCGCTGCCCATCGGCGAAGACGTGCAGGTTGTTGTGCAAGGGCACCCAGGTCGCGCTGGTTTCGCTGAGCACGGTTTCCGACGTCAAGCTGCCTAGATCAGTACGGCGAAGATCCAGCCGCTGCTGGTCGCGCGACTGGATCTGAAAGCTCAGCGTGTCAGCGTCGATCCAGTCCACGCGAGCCAGATAGATGTCGGTCTCGGTGCCGAGATCGATGGATTTATGCGCCTTGGCCTGTGGCGAGACCACATGCAACCCGACCCGCACATTCGGCTCGCCGGCCGCCGGATACCGCTGCGCGATCACGGCCGTGCGGTCAGCATAGATCTCGAAGCGCTCGCGCACTGGCACGGGTGATTCATCAATCCGCGCATAGGCTATCGCGCTGTCGTCCGGCGCCCACCAATAGCCGGTGTGACGGTCCATTTCCTCATCGGCGACGAACTCCGCCACACCATTGCCGACGGTGTCACTGCCATCCTCGGTCAGCGCCGTCTGCTCGCCGGTGGTGAGATCGATCACCCACAGATTGCGATCCCGCACAAAACTGACGAAGCCACCTTTCGGCGACACCTTCGGATCGGTGGCGAAGCCTTCGCCATGGGTCAGTTGACGCACCGCGTCTGAGGGCTCGGCCTCGATGTCGTAGAGATACAACTCGCCACCCAGCGGGAACAGCAAACGCCGTCCATCCGGTGCCCAGTGGTACTCGACAATGCCCGACATCGCCGCGATGCGCTGACGCTCGCGACGCGCCTTTTCCTCGTCTGACAGCACTTCATCGGGCAACAGGCGTTTGGAGTCCACCAACAATCGCGTTTGACCGGACTCGACGTGGAATTCCCACAGGTCCATCTGGTAGCGATCGTCATCGCGTCCACGCAGAAAGGTCACCCGCCGCCCATCCGGCGCGATCTTCGGCTGCATCAGGGACGGACCAGACAGGGCTTGATCGCCGGTCAGCGCTTCTAGCGGCAGACCACCAGGCGTGGCGGCAAATACGTTGGACATCATCAGACAAATCACCAGAGCAAAGCGGGACATGGAAGGCTTCCGTAGCGAGCAGCCTCGCTATGGTGCCGCAGAAGCCCGCCGCCAGCGACTGGCGGGAGTCCACGGCGTCTCGGGTTATATCCACTACGCCATCCCGGAGTTCCCCCATGTTCCGCCGTTGCCGCCTGGCCTTTCTGTCTTTTCTCGCTGCCCTATGGGTGTCACCCACACAGGCGGTCACCCTGCGGTATCAGGGCGAACTGCTGGATCGTGGGCTGCCCGCCAATGGCCACTACGATCTTCAACTCACCGCTTTTGTTGACGCTGACGCCGCAGCGCCTGAGTGAGCCGGTGGTCTACGAAAACGTGTTGGTCGAGGACGGCCTGTTCGTGCTCGAACCCGATTTCGGCAACCACCTGGTGGGCATCGACGATGCATGGATCGCGTTGGGTGTTCGTGATGGCGACAGCACGGCGGTTTTTTCGCGCTTGCCCGACCGACAGAAAGCCAGTCTCGCAGGGTCTGCCGGGCAGTGCTGGAGCACCAGTGGCGACAGTGGCATCAACCCCACTCTCAACTACCTTGGCACTAACGATGGTGCTGCATTGGTGCTGCGTTCGACCGACGGTGTCGGCATCAACACGAGCGCACCACGCGATGCGTTGACGGTGCGCGGTCCGGACGACTTCGACAACGGCCCGACCCTGCATTTTGCAGGCGAAGTCGCCGATCAAGTGGAGTCCGGACGTATCCGTTTTGTCGAAACCGCTACCACCAATACCGCACGCGGCGGCTACATCCGATTTGATGGCCAAAGCAATCGACTCGCCCTCGGTGGACATTCGGCAACGTCCAATTCGGCAGCCGACGACAGTGATCATCTGATCATTCTGCGCGACGCGCCCTCGCGCGTTGGCGTGGGGATGATTCCCAGCGAAGCGTTCGATGTCAGCGGTGACATCCGCAGCAGCGGTCGTATCAAGTTCAGTGGCCGCACCATCCATGAAATAACCCTGCCTGGCGGTGGCTTCAGTGAGACCAAGGACAACAATTGCCTTGCCACGACAGCGGGCATTCGCAAGAACGACAACTTCGGCGCGGGCACCTGCGTCGCGCATCACACAGTGCAAATTTCCGACAACGCCAACATCGTTGGATTGGAGATCATCGCGACCAATACGGACACACAAATCTGTCGTGCCAAGTTGTTCTATGGTCCGGGTCTGTCACCACCGACGTTTGAGCTGGTCAACGTCAATGCGCGTACCGACACCACCAATCTGGCCAGCCGAACCACCACCATTGGCGCCGAAGATCTGCTCACTGGCAGTGCCGTACTGGTGCGCGTCGAGGTAGCCTCCACCGAATGCACGATTGCCAAGGTCAGGGTCCGCTACACCTTGCCCGAGGGATTCATCCCATGAATCGATCAATCATCTGCCGTTGCGCGCTCGGCGGCCTGCTCGTGCTGGATCTGGCTCACGCCGGGCAGTCAGATCGTTTTGCCCTGCGGCATACCGACATACAAACGAATCAGCGCAGCGATAACCAACGCTTCAGCGTGCGCGCGACGGGCAGTCTGCGCCCCATGCCGGATGAGCAAGCGCGCTTCCAGTGGAAAGCTGCACTGGTGGATTGCGCAGTCGCCGAATCACTCTTCGCCAATGGGTTTGAGAGCTCTACGCCATGAGCTGACACGTCGAACGCACTGCAGCTCGTCGCCATGGTTTCGTTGACATGCACACTACCCCGCAAGACGCGCCTGCAATCCCCCGACACGACTGATCCGCCGCTGCAGGGAAGCCTCCAGCACCGCGTCACTGGCATACAGATGGATCGAGTGGCGGGCACGCGAGAGGGCGGTGTAGAGCAGTTGCCGTGACAGGATGCGGTGCTCGGGATCGGGCGGCAGCACGACGTGGACGTGCGGGTATTCTGAGCCCTGACTTTTGTGGATGCTGATGGCAAACGCGCTTTCGCAATGCGGCAGATCAAGCGGCGCAAAGCGCCGCGGCGCTTGCTCGGCGGCACCCGCAAACCAGACGCCCAGCCGACCGTCGGCCTCACGCACACAGATGCCGATGTCGCCATTGAACAATCCGAGCTCATAGTCGTTCTGCTGCACGATGACGGCGCGTCCACCGAACCAGTCGCCGGCGCCGTCGACCCGCCAGGCCTGACGCAGAACGGCTTCGATGTGCGCATTGAGCGCCGCACTGCCCCACGGTCCTTCGCGCAAAGCACACAGCCATTGCTGCTGCCCGAGGGCGTGCAGCGCCTCGCGAGCGACCTGTGCCGGTAGCGAGGCGGCACTGGCTGCCGCTCGCAGCGACGGATCGACGGCCATCCGCTCGGCACTGCGACGGATCGCGGGCAGCAAGTCGCTGGCGCGCTGTGTCGGCTGCCAGTCGATATGCGCTGGGTCGGCTTTCAGGACCTGTCGGGTCGCCAGCCAATCGCCGGATTGCACGGCCACGTTCAGTGTCGACAGACAACCTTGGGCGCGGAAACTGTGCTGCAGGCGAACGCAATGCGGATCGCGCTGGCGCTCCAGCACCTCGACCAGATCGCTGAACACCGACCCGGCACCGACCGAGGTGAGTTGGTCGGCATCGCCTAGCAGGATCAGCCGTGCGCTCAGCGGTACGGCGTCGAGCAGCGCGCGCCATTGCGCCAGGTCGAGCATCGAGGCCTCGTCCACCACCACCAGATCGACCGGCAGCGGGCGACGCGCATCGTGGCGGAAACGTCGTTCGCGCGGTGACCAGGCCAGCAGGCGATGCACGGTTTCGGCCTGCAGGTCGCGCAGTGACGCCAGCGCGTCCTGCCAGCTAGGGTCCAGATCCCGTAGTTGCTGCAGGCCATCCTGCAGCGATTGGCGCAGGCGCTGTGCCGCCTTGCCGGTGGGTGCCGCAAGACGGATACGCAAGGGGCCGTTGGCCTGACGCAGACACATCAACAGCATGCGCAGCACGGTGCGCGTCTTGCCGGTTCCGGGGCCACCGGTCAGCACGAAAGCAGGTTGGCTGAGGACGCGACCTGCCGCCAGACGTTGCGCATGATCGGGCCGCGCAGGCGACGCACTCTCTTCGCCGAACAGGGCATCCAGATCGCCATCGAGGGCGCTGGCCGCGGCTGAGAAAACCTCGTGGAGGCGAGCGTGCCAAGCCCCCGCGATGCGCTGCTCGTGACGATAGTTGCGGCGCAGGTAGAAGCGGTCGGCACTGTCCAACACGAAGGGCGTGTCACCCCGATCTTCGGCCCGCAGATCGCTGAGCAAGGACTCGCCGCGCAGCGCTTGGCGTTGTTCGTCCGACAAGACCACCGACACCGCGCTGTCACCCTGCGCTTCAGCAGCGACGGCACGCACGGCCAGACCCGCCAGCAAGGCACTGCCGCCATGCACGCGCACCCAGCGCGAAATTGCACGCTGCAAAGACGCCTGCGGCTCTGCAGCGGGGTGTTGCTGACTTGATGACGTCGGATCACTCATGGTGATACTCCCACCACGCTGAGTGCATTGGTACGCGCAAAGACCTGGTCGACCGCGCGCAGGAAATCCGCGTCGAAACGGCGGTGCCAGATGCCCAGCGTCGGCTCCTTGCCATCCAGCCCGACCGCACGCAGGAACAGATAGATCGCCTCGCCCAACACCCACGATCCGCCACGCTGACGCAGATAGCGCTGCAAGGCCAAGCTGTAGAGCAGCGCCTGGAATCCGTAGTGCGAGGCATCCATCGCGGCCTGCAATGCGGGCGCGCGGTAGTCCTCGCGTCGATCCATGCCCAGCCGATTGGTCTTGTAGTCGAGTACGTGGACCTGACCCTCGTGTGCAAACACCAGATCCATCGAGCCGGTCATCAGGCCGCGCAGGGCGGCCTCGGGCAGCGTCGCAGGCAACAGGCTGGCTTCGCCATGTTCGGCACAGACCGCGCGCAAACGCCCCATCTGAGCCCCCTCCAGCACGAAGTGAAAATCCATTTCGCGGCGCTGCGCGCTGGCGGACAACTCGGCCAAACAGATGCTGCCGGGCGACGGCCACAATGGGGCGCGGAGACAGTCGTCCAAACGTGCCGCCAAACGCTCGATGGCGCGTTCCGCCTGATCGTCGTCGGCCACGCCGTACGAATGCAGGCAGGACTGCAGCAGATCCATCGATTGCGCGGCCATCGTGCCGGCGGGCAGTTGCTGAAGGAAGCTGTGCACCGCATTGCCGAAGCCGGTGCCGCGCCAATGACTGAGCGCACGCAGGACGGAATCGGTTTCCTCCTCGCCGCGCTCGGCCAGCGCATCCAGCGGGTTGGGCACGCTCAGGACTTCATCCTCGGCAGGCGCTTCGAGATCTGCCGTCTGCTCGCCCTGATGCAGACGCGAAAAACTCCAAACCCGGTGCGCTGGCGCCGGCGGCGGTTCGATCCGATGCGGCTGGACTTCGCAGGTCGCTTGCACCACTGGCAGGTTCGCTTCCGGCCATGCCCAGCCTTCGGTGTGGATGCCCACGGCTGGACAGAGGTGCTGCAGGGCCTCCCAGGGCGACATGCCGGCACGCAACGCGCTGGCACGCGTGAGCGCGGCGTCCAGACTGGCATCCCAGGCAGAGCGATTCGGGTCCGTTTCGGCCTGCGTGGAACGCCCGTCCTTGCGACGGCCTGGCGGCATCGCGTAGACATGGCAGGCCGTACGCGCACGGGTCAGGGCGACGTAGAGCACGCGAAAACGCTCGTCCTGCGCTTCTTGCGCTGCACGCGCTTGCGCCTCGTCATCCCAGCCCACCTGCAGGCGCTCGCGACCTTTGGCATGCCAGAGCACCAGCTTTTCGGAACGCTGCCGATGTGCCCACATCAGGGGCAGTAGCACGACCTGGAACTCCAGTCCCTTGCTGGTGTGCAGAGTCATCAGACGGACCCGGTGTGCGTCGGATTCCAAGCGCAATTCACGCTCGCCTGCCGCCTCCGGATCGCTGCCCGCCTCGCCGCTACGCTGCGCATCCAGCCATTGCAGCAATTGCGTCTCGCCCGGTGTCCGTTCGCTGAATTGCTGCAACAGCTCACCGAGTTGGCGCAGGTCGGTGGCGGCGCGCTCGGCCTGTGCCGCAGAACCCAGCTGCGGCACGGACTCGCGCAGGACCGCATCGACCAGCGCCAACACGCCACGCTGGCGCCACAACTGACGCCAGTGCGCGAAACGCTGTTCCAGCTCGCGCTGGCGGTCTTCCTGATCAGCCAGGGCACGCAATGCGGACCAGTCGTAGCCCAGCAGCCGCGTTGCCAGTGCCGCGGCGCGCGCGCGCCGCTCGCGTGGGCGATGCAGGGCATGCAGCAGAAGCTGCAGCTCGCTCGCCCATTCACTCTGAAACACGCTTTGCCGACCTGCCCCGACGCAGGGCACGCCGCGTTCGATCAGCAGTGCGCGCAACTGCTCGATGTGGCTGTTCTGCGGCAGCAGCACGGCGATGTCGCCCGGCGCGATCTTCTGCGCCACATCACTCAACAAGGCGACGATGTGGCGCGCGCAGGCACGCAGCGCATGGCTCACCCGACTGTCGCTGTTGGGTTCGGGCGCCGTCCAGACATGCACGTGCAACGCGGGCGACGCATGCCCAGCAGTGCTGGCATCGGCACTCGATGCCGCGCGCACCGGGCGATAGTGGATCGAATGCCCGGGGTCGCAACTCAGCGCCAAACCACAGGCGGCATACCACTGATTGCAGGCCTCGACGTAGGCCGGCGTGGAGCGCCGATTGACCACCAGACTGAGCCGTGCATCGGCGCTGGTCGTGCTGGCGGCGCGCAGATAGGTCTGCACATCGCCACCGCGGAAACGGTAGATCGCCTGCTTGGGATCGCCGATCATCACAAGGCGTCCGCGCGGCTCGCCGTCCGCGGCACGATAGAGCCGGTCCAGAATGCCGTACTGCAGGCCATCGGTGTCCTGGAACTCGTCCACCATCGCCACTGGCCAGCGCTGAAACAGCAGATCGGACAAGACGCTGTCGGGCGCGAGCAGGGCCGCATGAACGACTTGCAACTGGGCGTCGAAACTCAGCACATGACGCGTCTCCATCGCCGCGTGGCGCCGTTCGCGCAAGTGCGCGATCCAGCGCCGCAGCGCATCCTGCGCCAGCCATTCACGCCACCGCGTGAGCCACTCCAGCACCGTCTGCAAGACGAGGACATCCGCATCCTGCTCAAAGGCCTTGGTGATCTGCCCCGATAGCGGCTTCTGCAGGTTTTCAGCCTCGTCATCCGTCAGCGTCAGCAAGCCGTCCTCGCGCGCCAGCAGTTCGATCAGGCGCGGCAAAGCGCGCGCCAGCGTCGAGTTGGCCCTGAACAAGCCCGGCCTGTCGAGGCAGGCCTGCAAGGATGCCTGTCCTTCGCGTGTTGCCAGCAAGCGCGGTCGCGGCGGTTCCAGGCACGGCGCCAGCGGTTCGACATCCGGGCGCAACAGGATCTGACTTTCGCGGCGCAGGGTGTCGCGTCCGCGTTGATACAACCATTGCTCGTGGACGGCGAGCGGCGCTTCGCGTTGCAGGAGTTCGCGCCAGTAGTCATCGATCAGGTCGTCGAGCAACTCGCCTTCATCGATCAGTTCGGCGCCCGACAGGCGTCGTCCAGTCTCGAACGGATGTTCCCGCAGGATGCGTGCACAGACGCCATGCAAGGTGCTCATCGGCGCGAGATCAAGCTCTGCGCGCGCCAGACGCAACTGCAACAAATCCTGCTGCCGTTGCGTGGCGTCCAGCCAGCGTTGATCCAGCCATTGCAGCACGCTGTCCTCACCCGCATCGGCTGGCCCGAAACTGGCGTGGTATTCGGCCTGCAGCACGCGCTGGCGGATGCGCTCGCGGAGTTCACTGGCGGCGGCATCGGTGAAGGTGGCGACCAGAATCTGGCGTGGCGTGCAGCCCTGTTCCAGCAGCAAGCGCAGGTAGAGCGCAGCCATGGTCCAGGTTTTGCCAGTCCCGGCACTGGCCTCGATCAGACTGCGTCCACCGGCCTGCAAGGGCAGGCCGCGCCAGTCCGCCGGCGGCGAGGTGATGGGCGTATCGACGGCACTCATCGCGCCACCTCCTGTGCGATCGGGTGCACGGCAGCGGGATCGACCATGAGCCAGTGCGCGAGGTCGCGAGCGAGATCGATCAGTGCGTCGGTCTCGGTCGGCGCCTCGCCCAGCTCGACATCGCGACTCCACAGCGCCGCATAGCCGCCGTCCACAAATCGCTCGCCCAGCTTTCCGTCCCATTGATTCAGCCACTTGCCATCCGGGTCCAGCGCCGCCTGCCAACTGGTGCGCGGGAAGTACCAGCGTCGGCCCTGCTGTGCCTCGGTGTAGAGCCGCAGCAGGCCGTCAAGTCGCGTCAGCAGGTCGCGGCGCAGTGCAGCGATGCGCGCTGCATCCTGCTGCTGCCATGCGCTCACCCAAGCCTGATTGAAAGCGTCGAGACGACCCGTCCAACCATCACCCGCATCTTGCTGCAGCAGACAGACGCGAATCGGCTGCAGAGGCGCCTGCAGTTGTTGCAGCAACCACTGCAGAAAGACCGGCACGCGCTGACCAAAGTGCGCGATGCGCCCGCCCCGCTCGATCGCCAGCACGCCGCCACTCTGCTTGATCTTGGGGGCCACGACGATCAACAGCCAGTCGGTCTCACCGCAGCGATACAGCGGGCCAATGTTGCCGTGTAGTTGCCAGGCGTCACAGGTGAAGTCCAGCGCGACGAAATGCGCGGACGGCAAGCCGTTGGCGAACAATGGATGGTCTTGCGCGATGTCGCGCAAGGCCTCGATGGCAAAGCGCTCGCGCTGCCAGGCGGCTTCGCCCGCACGTCCCAATGGCAGACGTCCCGCCAGACTCAATGCCGGTGGTGCGTGCTCCGGCAGAAGCGACGCCGGATCACGCGCCGCCTGCAGAAACAGCTCGCGTGCCACGCTGTCCAAGCCGCTCAGCCGATCCTGCATCGGCTCCAGTCGTGGCAGCGCATCGGACTGCAGCGCGCCCAGACTGAGTTGCTCATTCAACACGGTCTCTGCCGGTCGGCGGAAGTAGCGCGCTACGGCTTCAATCCGCAGCCGCGTCGGCACGGCGCAGGCAGCGGTTGACGCGCTTGGTTGCTCGGCAAAGAACGGCCTGACTTGCGCCGTCGCCGGCGGCAGCGTCAGCGGCGGTCGGAAGCTGAAAAGACGTGGATCGCGCGCCTCGTAGTACCGCGGATCGAAGGCTTGCAGCGGATGCGCAACCCACCACGGACCATGCCCGTCGGTTGGCGCCATCCCGGCCTCGCGATCCAGCACGTCGAGCAGGTCGGCGACAGGCTCGGCAGGGTTGCGCGACTTGCCATCGCGCACGTTCTGACCAATGTAGCTGAGATGCAGGCGCTCGCGCGCTGACATCAGGATTTGCAGGAACAACCATCGGTCATCACTTCGAACGTCACGGTCGCCCAGACGCGGATGCTCGGCCATCAGATCCAGATGGCTGGCGCTTACCTGCCGCGGGAAGGCGCCTTCTTCCAGACCCAGCACGGCGATAACCCGAAACGGCACGGCACGCTGCGGCACCATGCCGCAGACCGTCATGCCACCACGCAGGAAACGCACTCCGGGCGGAACCGCCTGCAAGCGTTGCTCCACCAATTCGCTGATTGTGTCCAGACCCAATATGGGATCGCTGCCGACCACCTGCGCCTCGCTCAGCAGAGCGCTGATGTTGGCGCGCAGTGCATCGAATGCGCGCGTATCGTCGGCGTCGGCAGGATCGGCCAACAGGCGTTCGCTCATCATCTGCAGGAGGCAGGTGACCCAGGCACTGAGCGGATGCGCGTGCGCGGCAAAGACTTGCCAGTCGCTTAACGCACGCAACAGGGCATCCCACTGCCCGAGCACGGGCGCGAAGCTCGGATCGATGCCCTGCAATGGCACCACGCCACCGCTGTCTGCCAGTACCACTTGCGCTTGGTCCTGTTCGTCCGCCTCACCGAGCACATAACCCGCCAATGCGCGATCCAGACCCCAGGCGTGGCTGTGCACTGCCTGAGCGGGCGCACCGGCACGCTGCTTCGCTTCGGCATCCAGTCCCCAGATCACGTGCGCTTGCTCCAGCAAGGCACGACAGGCCTCGATGTCGGCCTCGTCCAGATCGGCGCGACGCCGTACCGGTGGCAAGGACCACCAGTCCAGCAACGCACTGGCATGGCAGCGACTGCGCGCCATCCCCAACCATTGACTGAGCGCCTGCCAAGCGGGATGGCGGGCCTGGGGACTGACATCGGCAAACTGCCATGGCAAGGCGCCCTGACTGCGGCCCGGCTCGCCGAACACTGCTGGAAACAGTGCGGCATAGGCAGTGATGTCCGGTGCCATCACCACGATATCCGCCGGTGTCAGCTCGGGCTGTGCAACGCGCGCGTCCAGCAAGGCATCGCGCAGGACTTCCAACTCACGCAAGCGGGTGTGGCAGGAATGAATGCGGAGCGACGAATCGTTCATTGCGGCCTGCCAGGCCTGGACCGACGGATCGAGCGGATCTTCCGGGCCAGCGTCCTGCGGCGGACGACGCAGCGCACGGCGCAGCAGGTCAGTCTGATGACGACGAATGCTCTCCTGCAGGCGATGCAGGGTCGTCACCGGCGCAGTGCGCGGATCGCTGTCTTCCCAGTGGCGCTCATCTACCTCCAACGCACTGCCCTCCAACTGGCAGAGAAAGTGCTGACCGATGCGCCCCCAGCGCGCCAGCAAGGGATGCCCAAGATCTTCGGGCTCGGCCGTCAGACCGCTTTGCAGGGCACTTTGCAGCAACCCTTGCCAATGCGCACGCGGACTCTGCAAACCACCCCAAAACTCGCGACACGGGTCCGGTACGTAGAGCACCACCGGTCGTGTTTCAGCCACCGTCTGCAGCACCTGCCAATCCATCGGCGGCAGATGGGTCAAGCCGAACACGTGCAGTGGCTCGGTCACCGCCGGTGCCCTTCGCAGGGCCTTGCGCAAGGCGGGCCAGAGTTCGCTCCGCAAGGGCTGACCAACGCGCGCGCGCGCCGCCTGCCACAAGGCGGCGATGGCGACGTCACCCGCGACCGCTGACCGCCCCTCGGACCAATGCTGCAACCAGTCCGGTCGATAGACCCGGAACTGTGCCAGTCGCTGCGCCAGATGCTGAGCCAGTTGATAGCGCCGCAATCCGCCCTCGTCGTCACGCAGGTAGTGCTGCCACTGCGGATCCGTCGACGCCTGCAGCAGATCGAACAACACCCAGCGCAAGGACTCGGTGGCATAGGCCGTGGTCACCGTGGCGGCGCGGTCTGGCAAACACTCGCGCTGGCGCTGTTCGATCCAACTGGCGGGCAGAACGATATCGAGATTGGCCACCACGCCGGCAGGCCCGCGCGCCCTGGCCAGCGCCATCTGCAACCACTGCCGTACGCCAGGGTGCGCCGCAATGATCGTCTGCGGGGCCAGCACCGCGCGCGGCGTCGTGGCGTCGAGCAAGGTGATCAAGGGGTGCAGCAGGGCTTCAATCCGACTGGCGCGGTAAAGCACCAGCCCAGAGCTCGGACGCGGATCATTCACAGCGGATTTCCGAAATGTGGGGATTGTCCAGCGGGGACGGGTCGTCGTGGGTCAGTGCTACAGGGTCGGCCGTAGTGAATCAGCATAGGGTCTCAGTATTGGAGACAGCACGTGCAGGCAGGCGGCAAAAGTAACCGAAAGATAAATATCGTTTGTTTGTAGAAACATAATTTGTCTATGCATTTATTGCCCGCCATTGATGGCGGAACTTCTATATCCACCTGTTTTTATTGGTAAATAGTTTCACCGTGCGGTTGGCACAACTCTTGTTAGAGCAGTCGACGTCCCAGCGCAAGCGCGGGCCCAGCGACAACCCCATCGAACAGGAGGAGACCGTGGCCATGGTGGAAACCTTTTACGAGGTCATGCGACGGCAGGGCATTACCCGCCGCAGCTTTCTCAAATACTGCAGCCTGACCGCCGCCTCGCTGGGTCTTGGGCCCTCCTTCGTGCCGAAGATCGCGCATGCCATGGAAACCAAGCCGCGCACGCCGGTGCTGTGGCTGCATGGCCTGGAATGCACTTGCTGCTCGGAATCGTTCATCCGTTCCGGCCATCCGCTGGCCAAGGACGCGGTGCTGTCGATGATCTCGCTGGATTACGACGACACCATCATGACCGCGGCCGGCCATCAGGCCGAGGCCATCCTCGAAGAAGTGATGACCAAGTACAAAGGCAACTACATCCTCGCAGTGGAGGGCAATCCGCCGCTGAATCAGGAGGGCATGTCCTGCATCATCGGTGGACGACCCTTCCTCGACCAGCTGCGCCATGTAGCCAAGGACTGCAAAGCAATTATCTCTTGGGGCTCCTGCGCCTCTTGGGGTTGCGTGCAAGCCGCCAAGCCCAATCCGACGCAGGCCACGCCGGTGCACAAGGTGATCTTCGACAAACCGATCATCAAGGTGCCGGGTTGCCCGCCGATTGCCGAAGTGATGACCGGCGTCATCACCTACATGCTGACCTTCGACCGCCTCCCCGAACTGGATCGTCAGGGGCGCCCGAAGATGTTCTACGGCCAGCGCATCCACGACAAATGCTATCGCCGTCCGCACTTCGATGCCGGCCAGTTTGCCGAAGCCTGGGATGACGAAGGCTCACGCAAGGGCTACTGCCTTTACAAGATGGGCTGCAAGGGCCCCACCACCTACAACGCCTGCTCGACGGTGCGCTGGAACGGCGGCGTGTCCTTCCCGATCCAGTCCGGTCACGGTTGCATCGGCTGTTCGGAAGACGGCTTCTGGGACAAGGGCTCGTTCTACGACCGCGTCACCGACATCCACCAGTTCGGCGTCGAAAGTAATGCCGATGAGGTCGGTGGCGCCTTGGTCGGTGTGGTCGGTGCGGCGGTCGCTGCCCATGCAGCGGTCAGCGCCATCAAACAACTCAAGACCAAAAACCAAGAGAGCTGAGGACCGACCATGAGTGCGTACGAAACCCAAGGGTTCAAGCTCGACAACTCCGGCAAGCGCGTTGTCGTCGATCCGGTTACCCGCATCGAAGGACACATGCGCGTCGAGGTCAATCTCGACGAGAACAACGTGATCCGCAACGCGGTATCCACTGGCACCATGTGGCGCGGTCTGGAGGTCATCCTCAAGGGTCGCGATCCCCGCGATGCGTGGGCATTCACCGAGAGGATTTGCGGCGTCTGCACCGGCACGCACGCCCTGACGTCGGTGCGTGCGGTGGAAGACGCGCTCGCCATCCAGATTCCCGAGAACGCCAACAGCATCCGCAACATCATGCAGTTGTGTCTGCAGGTCCACGACCATCTGGTGCACTTCTATCACCTGCATGCGCTGGATTGGGTCGATGTGGTCAGCGCGCTGAGCGCCGATCCGAAAAAGACCTCGGAGCTGGCACAGAGCATTTCCTCGTGGCCGCTATCCTCGCCGGGGTACTTCCGCGACATCCAGAATCGACTGAAGAAATTCGTCGAATCGGGACAACTCGGTCCGTTCATGAATGGCTATTGGGGCAATCCGGCCTACAAGCTGCCGCCCGAAGCCAATCTGATGGCAGTGACGCACTATCTGGAAGCACTCGATTTCCAGAAGGAAATCGTCAAGATCCATACCATCTACGGCGGCAAGAACCCGCATCCGAACTGGCTGGTCGGCGGCGTGCCGTGCGCCATCAATGTGCACGACACCGGTGCGGTCGGCGCGATCAACATGGAGCGGCTGAATCTGATCTCCAGCATCATCGATCGCAGCATCGACTTCATCGACAATGTCTACATCCCGGATCTGCTGGCGATCGCCTCGTTCTACAAGGATTGGAACTATGGCGGCGGCCTGTCCTCGCAGAGCATCCTGTCCTACGGCGACATTCCAGATCGCGCCAACGACTACTCCGCATCGAACCTGATGCTGCCACGCGGTGCGATCATCAATGGTGATCTGTCAAAGATTCACGAGGTGGATCTGCGCGACCCCGATCAAGTGCAGGAATTCGTCGATCACTCGTGGTTCAAATACGACCAGCCCGGCAAGGGGCTGCATCCGTGGGATGGTGTCACTGAGGCGCATTACGAACTCGGCAAGAACGCCAAAGGCACCTCGACGCGGATCGAACAGATTGACGAAGGCGGCAAGTACTCGTGGATCAAGGCGCCGCGCTGGAAAGGCCATGCGATGGAAGTGGGGCCGCTGTCGCGCTACGTGATTGGCTACGTGCAAAACAATCCAGAGTTCAAAGAGCCTGTCGACATGGTGCTGCGCACCTTGGGCGTGCCCTTGACGGCGCTGTTCTCCACACTGGGGCGCACCGCAGCGCGCGGCCTTGAGGCCTCTTGGGCCGCACACAAAATGCGTTACTTCCAAGACAAACTGGTCGCCAACCTCAAGGCCGGTGATTCCTCGACTGCCAACATCGAAAAATGGGATCCCTCAACGTGGCCAAAGGAAGCCAAAGGCGTCGGCTTCACCGAAGCTCCGCGTGGTGCACTGGGTCATTGGATTCGCATCAAGGACGGCCGCATCGACAACTACCAATGTGTCGTTCCGACCACCTGGAATGGCAGTCCACGCGATTCCAAGGGGCAGATCGGCGCGTTCGAAGCCAGTCTGATGAACACCCCGGTGGCGGTGGCCGATCAGCCGCTGGAAATCCTGCGCACTTTGCACAGCTTCGATCCTTGCCTGGCCTGCTCGACGCATGTGATGTCGCCCGACGGTCAGGAAATGTCGCGGGTTCGGGTGCGTTGACGACATGAATCCGGCGGCGCACTGCCGCCGGATTCACCCACGGTAGCGGTTGTTCAGTCAGGTCGATTTGCGCGCAAGCGACGTGACTCTTGAGGAGACATCCATGCTCTCAAATCAGGACATGCAGGAGGCCGCCGCACACGGCCGATCTGTCAAAGCCATCTATGTATACGAAGTACCGGTGCGGCTGTGGCATTGGGTCAACGCACTGGCCATCACCGTACTGGCGATCAGCGGTTGGTTCATCGCCAGTCCACTGCCAAGCATGCCCGGCGAAGCCAGTGACAGTTTCGTCATGGGCTATATCCGTTTTGCCCATTTCGCGGCAGGTTACGTCCTGTTGATTGGATTGGCAGGGCGGATCTACTGGGCCTTTGTCGGCAACAAGCACGCACGCCAGATGTTCACCCTGCCCTTGTTCAATCGGCAGTGGTGGAGGGAGGTACTGTTCGAGTTGCGCTGGTACTTGTTTCTCGAACGCGACCCGAAAAAATACGTCGGCCACAACCCACTGGCACAGCTCGCGATGTTCACGATGTTCCTGTCCACCACGGTGTTCATGATCGTGACTGGATTTGCGCTCTACGGCGAAGGCACGCAAGAGGGCAGCTGGGCGCACACTTGGTTCACCTCTTGGGTCATTCCGCTGTTTGGCCAGAGTCAGGACGTCCACACTTGGCATCATGTCGGCATGTGGGCCATGCTGCTGTTCATTCTGTTGCATGTGTACGCCGCGCTGCGCGAGGACATCATGTCGCGGCAGAGTCTGATCTCGACCATGATCTCGGGCTGGCGTCTGTTCAAGGATGACCGGCCGTGATGGCCCGCCAAGCGCTCGACCGCGAAGATTTCGAGCTCGACTACCACAGCGACACGCTGGTGCTCGGCATCGGCAATCTGCTCTGGTCCGACGAGGGTTTTGGCATTCGTGCCCTGGAGCGCATGCACGCCGACTGGCAGTTCGCGCCGCACACCCATCTGCTGGATGGGGGTACGCAGGGTCTATACCTGTTGCCGTATGTCGAAGGCTGTCGCCACTTGCTCATTCTCGATGCGGTCGACTATGGCCTGCCTCCCGGCACCCTGAAGGTGGTCGAGAACGACGATGTGCCGCGCTTTATGGGCGCCAAGAAGATGAGCCTGCATCAGACGGGCTTCCAGGAGGTGCTGTCGGTCGCGCTGTTGCGCGGCTGGACACCTGAGCACATCACCCTGATCGGGGTGCAACCGGAAACACTGGAGGATTACGGCGGCAGTCTGTCCGATACCGTCAAGGCGGTCGTTCCCGAAGCCGTGCAAATCGCAGTGCAACGACTACGCGCATGGGGAGCGAATCCACAGCCACGCGGTAATCAGCTGCCGGATCGTGAACGCATCACCCTGCACACGCTGGACATCACCCGCTACGAGACCGAGCGACCGAGTGCCAGTGCCGCGTGTCGGCTCGGTGACGAACGCTTTCTTCCCACCCCATGAAGGCCTTCGAGGGACGTTTCACATGTGCCTAGGCATTCCCGCACAAGTGATTTCTGGCAATGACTTCCATGCCTTGTGCGATACCCGTCACGGCGTGCGGCAGATCGACTTGCTTTTGGTCGGCCCGCAAGCGGCGGGCACGTGGCTGTTGTGTTTTCTGGATGCCGCGCGAGAAGTCATCGACGCGGACTACGCGCAACGCGTGAATGCGGCATTGGACGGCCTGGAAGCCGTCATGGCCGGGGCCAGCGATGTCTCGCAACACTTTGCCGATCTGATCGACCGCGTCCCTGAACTGCCCGCCCATTTGAGAGAGGTTGCCCCATGAGTCATGCGCATCCGCTACTGGCACGCCTGTCACAGCACTACGGCTACCCGGTCCTGACAGAAGATTGTTTCGCTGCGTTTTGCGATCAGACCTTGAACACGATCCTGCTGTGCGCGGGTGACCCCGTTCAGTACCCGGAGGCACTGGACGTCGCCGTGGTGCTGCCGGAGTTGATGCACGCATTCCGGGGCGAATTCCAGGCGGCGATTGTGGACAAAAGCATGGAAGCGTCAGTACAGGCACGGTTTGGATTCAATCGCTGGCCGACCTTGATCATCTTGCGCGCCGGCGGTTATGTCGGTGCAATCTCCGGTATCCAGGATTGGTCGCACTATCTGGAGCGTTTGCGCGAATTGCTGCAGGCACCGGTTCGCCGCCCACCCATCGCGATCAGCGCGGCATCCGCCGCCGCTGCCTGTCATTAAGGCCATCCCATGAGCACATCAACGATTCCGCTCACCCTGATCAGCAGCCTGCTCGGACCCGGATCACAGGAAGAAGAGGAGACGCTCGAGTACCTCTCCTTGCCCAAGGACATGCGGACCTATACCCCACCCGTTCTTCCGGAGCCGGAGGACATCCGCGACCGCCAGCAACTCAAGGCGTGGTTTGCCGCACTGCTGGTGACGACAGAAGCCTGGCAGGTCGGTCAGCCCGCGATTCGACTGGCAATGCAAGACCTCAGTCCGGCTGATCGCGAGGTGATTGATCAGGTGCTTGGCGAGGGCGAAGTCAGCGCGCAGATTGCGCGCGATGGCGGCCGCGTGTCGGTTCAGGAGAGTGTCTTCGCTGGGGTGTGGCGATTGCGCGGATTCAATGCGTCGGGACTGCCCACGGAAGACTACGTAGAAGTGGGCGCCGTGCCCGCGATGGCACGCGAGGCCGCGGCCCAGGGACTTGCAGCACCGCAACCCGCGGCAGCGGGTCCGGGCGTCATCAATGCCGTGGCGCTGCTGGCGGAAATCACCGAGCAGGTTGGTTTGCAACACGCCGAGCCGCATGTCATCAACCTCTCGCTACTGCCCTTCAGCCCGGAAGACGCCAGTTGGCTCGACGCCCGCCTCGGTCGCGGTCAGGTCACATTCCTATCCCGCGGCTACGGCAATTGTCGGGTCACCGCGACCGGCATTGCGCGAGTCTGGTGGGTGCAGTACTTCAATTCGCAGGACGCGCTGATCCTCAACACGCTGGAGATCAGCGACATGCCCGAAGTCGCGCAAGCCGCGGGTGAAGACTTGCAAGACACCAGCGAGCGTCTGCGCGAAGTGCTGGAATGGATCGACTGCTGATATCGTGCGGCGTCACGGTCCAAAACAGGTCACGCGCGCTTTCGCATGAGTACCTTTGAAGGTTCCTACCTGGGCAACGCCGAGCGCTTGCCCGCCAATGCCCGGCTGGAATGCAAGATCTGCTGGCATGTCTATGACCCGGCGGAGGGCGATCCGGTCTGGCAAATCCCACCCGGCACGGCCTTCGATGCCTTGCCAGAGCATTGGCGATGCCCCAACTGTGATGGCGCGCGCGAGCAGTTCATGGTGCTGGACGGACTGGCCGATGGCTAACCCCCACGGACCTGCCGAAGCGACCACCCCGTTCCGCAGCGTCGACGACCCTTCGGCGCGCCTGCAGTGCGCGTTCCAAGCGATTGCCGACACGCGCATGCGTGATATTCCGATACTCAATCCCCGACTCTCCGTCGAAGCGCTGGGCTTTTGTCGCTGGCAGCACTACTGGATTGGCATCCTGATCACACCCTGGTTCATGAATATTC
This sequence comes from Lysobacterales bacterium, assembly GCA_016718605.1. Lineage (GTDB taxonomy): Bacteria > Pseudomonadota > Gammaproteobacteria > Xanthomonadales > Xanthomonadaceae > Aquimonas. The sequence goes on from JADKCY010000003.1 coordinate 1,196,456, forward strand.
TCTGCCTTCCTGGCGATGACCGGGACTGGGAACCGCTCGCCAGCGGCACGACATGCACTCTGGAATTGCCCTCGGGCAGTTACGGCTTCCTCGCCGCCAGCGAAGCACAACTCGGCCCCTACCTGAGTTGTTCCCTGTTTTCGCCGGTGTTGCAGTTCACCGACATGGCGCAAGCCCGCGAGGTAGCCACTGCCGCATTGGATGCCCTGCTGAAGACGCCCGACTCACCCGCGGAAGCCGCGCTTGCGCCGGAAGGTGCAGCACGCCGCGGATTGTTCCAACGCCTGACAGGCGCTAGGTAGACGATGTTGCGGCCGCGAGAGGCAACCGCAAGGTAAACACGGCACCCCCCTCGGGCGCGTTGCCTGCTTCCAGCAAGCCACCGTGCTTTTCGACCAGTCCGTAGCTAATCGCCAAGCCCAGACCCGTGCCGCGACCGACCGGTTTGGTGGTGAAAAAGGGTTCGAAGATGCGTGGCAAATGGGCCGCAGCAATCCCCGGTCCAGTGTCGCGAAAGCGCAAGGTCACCGTTGCACTGGTCCATTCGGCATTGATGTACAAGCGGGGATCGGTGCACTCCAAGGTCGCGTCACTGGCGTTCTGGATCAGGTTCATGACGACCTGTTGGATCTGCCCTGACGAGCCATTGACCCGCAACGCCTCCGGCAAGTCCACCTCAACCGCGAAACGCGCCGGCGACGCTTTGGTAATCCAGTTGATCGAGCGCTCCACCACGTCGGTGAGATTGAACAGCCCGGTCTCTTCCCGATCCAGCACCGAGAAGCGCTTCAAGCTGTCGACGATGTCGCGGGTGCGCTCCGCCCCTTCCACGGTGCCATCGATCAAGGAGGGCATGTCTTCCAAGATGCGATCAATGCGCAGCGCGGCGCGCTGTTCGTTTTGCTGTGCCGCCGACGGCGCAGCGTGCAACAACGCGATGTAGCTACCCAAGCGCTCGGTATAGCGGCGCAGCGCGTGCACATTGCCAAGCACGAAACTGATTGGATTGTTGAGCTCGTGCGCCACACCGGCGACCAGTCGGCCCAGCGAGGCCATCTTTTCCGAATGCAGCAATTGCTGCTGCGTACGCTTGAGATTTTCGTGGGTGTCATGCAAGGCCTGATAGGCGCGGCGCAACTCACCCAGTGGTCGCCCCGTCACCACGGAACCCAACAACTGGCCCTGCGGATTGTGGCGTGGCGTGCAATTGAACGAGACCGCGATGGGTTGCCCATCGGCACCGGTCAGTTCCATTTCGCAATCCGACGCTTTCGATGCTTTGCGCGCAAAGGTCTGGCGGGCGCGTTGCTGGGTTGCTTCATCGGCAAACAACGCGAATAGTGAACTGCCAATCAGCTCGACCTCGGTCTTTCCAGTCAGAAACAGCAAAGCCGGATTGACCACCTCAATGATGCCCTCCGGGTCGCAGACCACCAGCAGGTCCGACATCGACGACAACACGGATTCGGCAAAGCGTCGCGCTTCCTCCAATGCGGCGTTGTTCTCTTCCAGCGCGACCTCGTACTTCAGGAGATCGCTGTAGACCTCATCCATCTTGCGGATCACTTCGATCCAGGCGTCTTCACCGAGACGGCCCTCTTCTTCGCTCAGACTGACCGACAGCGGAGAAATGTCGCGTGCTGCGTTGGCAGGGTCTGACGTACGCACTCAGTGCACCGTGCAAACCATGCAGGGGTCGAACGAACGCACGACGTGCTGGATCACTAGCGGTGGATCCTCAGCGTCGGGCACCGGCAATCCCACCAAGGCCTGCTCCAGTGCACCGGGCCTGCCCGCGGCATCGCGCGGTGAAAAGTTCCACGTCGTTGGCGCGATGATCTGATAGCCGCTGATGCGTCCGTGTTGCAAGCCAACCCAATGTCCCAAGGCGCCACGTGCCGCTTCCACCATGCCACACGCATGCGCGTGCTCTGGCGCCACAAACGGCAGACACCACGGTGCGCGGGGCTGCAGCGCCTGCGCCCACGCCTCCATGTGCGGTACAACGAGTGCCAGCTCCAGCAGGCGCGCCAGCACGCGCGCACGCACACTGGCGCCATCGGTCGCGACCAGTGCACGAATCAGCGGGTGTCCGGCCACCATCTGACGTGCCAAGGCACCGGTTTCCACCACGAGGTCGTGATAGCGCGGTGCCTTGCACCAGGTGTAGGCGTCGGGCTTGTCGGGCGCGGGAATGGTCTGTCCGGCATACGGTGCCGCCGTGCCACCGGCCATCCACGCGTGGCTGAGGTCTTCGACAATCGCCGACGGTTGCAGCGCTTCCACCGCGCCCTTGCGCCACAGTCCCGCCGGGAACAGATGCGCCTGCGCTTGCGCGTAGGCACCCGCACTCAGAAAGACATCTGTCGCACGACCGATGGCATGCAGCGCCAAGTCGTCGCTGATCGTCAAAAACAGCGCCAGATCGCCTTTTCGCCCGCGCCGCCAATGGGCGAGATCATCACTGCTGGTCAAGCGCGCGACCGACTCCAGGGAATCGTCGAACACACTGCGCTCGAGGAATCGGCGAAACGCACGCAGCAAGGTGAGTACCTGCAGACATTCCGCGTTCTCCAGCGGGCGTGACGTCCCTCCAGGCTGCAGACACAGGGTATGCGGCCACTTGCCTGCCAACAGTCCCATCAGATGCATGAAATTGGCACGCGCAGGCAGAACCTCGGCCGACGCCGTTCCCTCGCCGGCCTTGAAGCGCCGCTTGGCTTGCGCAAACCAGTCGCGCGCGCGGTAGGCATCGCGGGCAAAGTCCGGCATGAAGAACACGTAGAAATGGCTCAGATGGTCGGCGAGGTTTTCGCAGGCCAGCACCAGGTTGGCGGCAAGCTGCCCGTTCTCCGGCGGCACCAGTCCGGTCAGTTGACGCAATGCACTCGCGGCCGCGGCGCTCTGTGCCACCGAGCAGATACCGCAAATACGCGGCACGATGACCAGCGCATCCTCGGCCACACGCCCAAGCAGCATGGGCTCGAAGCCCCGGTACAACGGTGACACCACGCGCGCCGATTGCACGACGCCATCGGCCACGTCCAAGCGCACTTCCAAGTCGCCCTCAACACGATTGAATGGCCCCACGATCCGGGTGCTCATGCGCGCGATCCTGCGTTGTCAGCGGCGATCATCGCGGTTTGCGCCGACGCACGGGGGGTGCCAGCAGCAGATGGTCGGCGGTGGCATTTTCGCGCACCCGCTTCGGGGTGGCCGACTTCGACAATGCGGCAAGTGCGACAAACCAGGCTTTTGGCATGTCTGCGGGCAACCCGACAGGAATGCCGGCCACTTTCGGCGTCACCGCAAACGCATGTCGCGGACTTTCGAAGCCCGGTTCGGTACATGCGATGCATGGATAACCGCCACGCAGGCAGGAGCCACTACCGTTCCAAAGACGCGTGTTGCAATCGCCATGTGCCTGGGTACCGACGCAACCCCGATGCTCCATGAGGCAGCCCAGATCACCAGGCTTTTCGGCACTGGCCTTGTATTCGTAGAACTCGTTGCGTGGACAGCCGTGGTGGACCAGATGATCGGCATACAGGCGCGGACGGCCCAACTCGTCCAAGTCCGCTTCGTCGAACCGTCGCATCGCAATCGCCAGCAAGGTGTCCAGCACCCAGCCCGGATGGGTCGGACAACCGGCAATATTGACCACCGGCAAGCCCTCGGCAGCGCGGAACCCCGGACCGAGCAGACCACCGGGTTCCGCCCCATCAAACTGTAGTCCGGTGGCACCGAGCAAGCTGGCGAAGCCATCGCCGGAAGCGGCGCTGGTAATCCCCCCATATGCTGCGCAGGTGCCAACCGCAAGCACGTAACGGGCACGCTGGGCCAGCTTGCGGATCCAGTGCATCATCGGCTGATCGGTGCCTGCCAAGCGGTGGAAAGCCCCCGTCCCCTCCGGACCGGTCATCACCGAGCCCTCAAGACACAGCAGGTCGACCACTTGTTGTCCGTCCGCGCAGTCCTGCAGGATCTGCAGCGCCTCGCGCCCACTCGCCTCGGACAGGCTCGGATGCCAAAGCAGACGGATACCCGCATCGGCCAAGCGCTCAAACAAGGCCGGCTGCTCCGCGTTCAGCAGCGACAGCGTGCAACCGCCACAGCCACCCGATTGCAGCCAGAGCAGATTGAGCGGCCTCATGGCAAACCGACCTCGCGACGTGGGCGACCACGTCGTGCCATCGGACGCTCAACCCCGAGGCGATCCAGCTTGTTGCTGAGGCCAAGCCGGGTCAGCCCCAACTCGGCGGCCGCGCGCGTCAGGTTGCCCGCATGGCGTTCGAGCGCCGCACGCAACGCCACGATCTCAACGGCTTCGACACGCTCGCGCAGCGCGCCGGTGCTCGCTGGCGAGTGCCGGTTCCATGGCGGCATCGCACTGACGCCAGGGGTCGCCAGCTCAAGTCCCAGTACCTGACCCTCGGACAACACCAGCATGCGGCGAATTTCATTTTGCAACTCACGCACATTGCCAGGCCAGGCACGCGAACAAATATGCGTAAGTAAGGCCGGACTGAAGCCACTGACCCGACAACCGAGTTGTTGCGACGCCTGCTGCAGGATGCGCTCAGCCAGCAGGGCAATATCCATCGGTCGCTCACGCAAGGGTGGCACCCGAACCGGCACCGTGGCCAATCGGTAATACAGATCCTCGCGAAAGCGTCCTGCCTTCATTTCGGCTTCCAGATCACGGTTGGTCGCGGCGATCACCCGCACATCGACGGGGTGCGAGCGATTGCTGCCCAGCGGCCGCACCTCGCCTTCCTGCAGGACGCGCAGCAACTTGACCTGAAACGCCGGCGAGGTCTCGCCGATCTCGTCCAGAAACAGACTGCCTTGATGCGCCTGCTGGAACAGCCCGATGCGGTCTTCGCCGGCACCTGTGAACGCGCCCTTGCGATGCCCGAACAACTCGGACTCCAGCAAGGTGTCTGGCAACGCCCCGCAGTTCTGTACGACAAACGCGCCATTAGCGCGCTCACTTCCATAATGAATGGCACGGGCCAGCAACTCCTTGCCGGTCCCCGATTCTCCCATCAGCAAGATGGGCACATTGAAGCGCGCGGCCTTGGCGATCTGCTCGCAAAGCGCCTGCATCGGACTATCGGGGGCGCGCACGATGCGGTCCAGATCAAAGGCGTCCTGCACGCTGGCCCGGCGCATCGCCACCTGCTTGCGCAGAACCGGCTCGGCCGCCCGCAACTCCAGTGAGAGACGGCAGTTTTCCTGCTGCAAACGGAACAGTTCCACCGCGCGTCGCAGCGTCAGCAACAGCTGCTCCGGATGCCAGGGCTTCAACATGTACTGATAGATACCCGCCTCGTTGATACCCGCAATGATGTCCTCGCTGTCAGTGTAGCCAGAGATGATGATGCGGATGACCTCCGGCCACTCGCTGCGGACCCGGGTCAAAAAGGCCACACCACTCGTTCCGGGCATGCGCTGATCACTGAGCAACACCTGCACTGACGTGCGCTCAAGGATCAGACGTGCCTGCTCGGCATCGGAGGCAGTGAGCACCTCGAACTCTTCCTCCAGCGTGCGACGCAGCGCCTCCTGCGAGCGCACCTCGTCGTCCACGACTAACACGATCGGCAGTTCCTGCATCACTGCCCGTCACTCTTGCTGTGCATTGCTTCCCGCCTATCGTTCAAGCAGCCCGGCGAGGGACCGACGGCCCCAATGGTGGCTGTGCATGGCACAGTGTGCGCACGGAGCACAATCGATCACGCTGCGGTGCAGCATCGGACGCCGCGAGGGGTTCACTGCGAATGACGCATCCGTTGCGCGTTCACCGCTCCGCGCAGGTGAGCGAGCCATCTGCGCCGGCACGCCGGAACAGCCTTTGACGGCAACGACTATTTCCGGATACGTGTCAGGGCGAGGGTGACCGCTCAAGGGCACCATGGCGAACGTGACAACACGAACCTGTTCGCGGCGCACACGCGCCGGTTGAAGTTACGTGACTTCGGCTGACGATCTGGGTCCAACGGATGGACATGCTGCTCGCGACGCAGCGCGCGTCGGATCGCGAGACGTGGCGGGAGAGCAAGGGCAACCTGACGACGATCGAGGTCTGGCCCTCGATGGCCGCCCGTCCCGTTACTCGAATCCGTTGGCGAAGACGTCGGGTGGATCGGTGCCAAAGCGCGCCATCGCAAAGTCGAAGTCGCCGCTGGCGAAATTGAAAACGCGCAGACCCGCAAGCACCGACTTGTTACCGTGACGCACCAGACTGAACGCTTCGCTCTGTGGCTGCTGCCCGGCGCCGTGGCTGAAGGTGACGGTCGCGGGGACACCGCCGTTGAACGTGAGGTCTGGCGTAAAGCTCGTCAAACCCGCGTCCGTATGCACCACACGCATCAAAGCGAAGTTCTCCGGCGAGCCGCTTGAACCTGCCAGATAGACCGAACCGCCCGCGTCGCTTGACGGCACGGCGGCCAAGGTCGTCATGTTGACGCGGTTGCCGCCACTTTCGAGGCAACGGTAGAAACGATTCGAGCCAGTGTTCTCACCCGTCCCCCACATGAACGTCTCGCCACCCGAAGCGCCGTCAGTAAAGCCGAAGGCGTAGATGCGTGTGGCGATTCGCACCAGCGACGACAAGACGTGGTCACCCCCCGAACCGCAGCTGCCAGAACTCGCACTCACGAGGATGGTGACCAGACCGTTTGGCGCAAACGTGGTGTCATCCCCCAGCGTCGCGTTGTTGATTTTCCAGATGCTACCCGGCGTATTGGAAGTCTGACCGACCTCTTCCAGAAGCCAGAAGCTTGAATTGGCCTGGCCGGGCAGCACATCGACCACGCGTATCGGGAACGCAACAGCACCGGTCTGGACTGCCGGCAACGCGCTGACCACACCGGTCGAGGACACGCGCTGGATCCATGCTGCATTATTTTTGCTGCCCCCGATCAACAGACTGTCATCCGACAGAACGAGCACCGCACCACCATTGTCATTGCCGTCAAAGTCCGGCGTGTACTTGAGTGCCAATCCGCCATCACCTGCGAACGCCGTGTCGTCGGCACCCGTGGCGGTAAAGCGGATCACGCCGACATCGGTCGTTGCGTTGCCGGAACAAGGACTCGTGCCCACCACCACGATGCGGAAATTGGAGTCGAAGGCCGCATGCGTGACTTCGCTCATGCAGGCGTCCTTGACGACCTTGCCGTTGATGCCAAAGGTCGTGTCGAGTGAGCCGTTGGCGTTGAAGCGTGCCAAAGCGATCCCGATCGCCCCGCCGCCAATGCTGGCGGTGCCAACTGCAACGTACTTGCCGCCGAAGTTGTCTGGATAACGAAGTATCTTCACGATTCGGTCGGTGAATGACCCGCCCACGTCGTAGAGCAAGGTGACCTTGCCGGACACGCCGAACGTGGTATCGAGTTCGGACTCGGACGCGAAGACGGCAAATGCCGAGGCCCACAAGGCAAAAACGCAAGCAATAAATCGCATGGAGACACCTTCATCGCCCTGAATGGGCTGGATGTCCGTGGAAACGCCATTTGGCGGTGAAGCATGACAGACCGATTTTCGTGCCTGCCTCTGGTCTTGCCGCAAGCGTGGAATCATCTCGACTTTGGGGCTCGCTGATCAGAGGGTTCGCGCCTGAAGGCGCGCCTAGGACCCCTTGTGCGCCAACACGAACGGATGCTCGGGGCCGATCGCTTTTGCCAGCGCTTCCACTACGTCAGGTGGCGGTGGCTGTTGATTCAGTCGTGCTTGCCATAGCGTCAGAAGACTCTGGTCCATGCCATTGCCGTCGATGGCTTCACCCGCCGTGGCGATGGCCGATGCTGCGAGCCTGTTCGCATAGTCCCGATGATCGGCAGTCTGCATCGACTCGGCCAGCATCAACAATGCGCGGACGACGTTTCGCCGCGGCAGGGCGCCTGCCTTGGCGATCTCGGGAAAGGTGTCGAGCACGACTTGAAGCGTTGCTTCGGTGGGGGTTTCGCGCAAGGCGAGCATATTCGAGAAGCCCTTGGCGCTGGTCAGCAACGCCGGTTGCGCTGACAGATCGGGCAGGATCTTGTCGAGCCGCGCCCTTGCCTCGCCGGTTTGCCCCATCAGTTGCAGGGTGTCGACACTGCTCAATGTCATGCGCTGACAATCGTGGCTACCGGAACCGACACTGGCACACATACGCGCCACGGCGTCGTCGACCAATGCTCTCGCTTCGTTCGGTCTGGCCAGCAGAGCCAGTAGCTTGGCTTCGGTCAGGTCGCGCGCCGCGCGCGGGGGTGCGGATTCGGTGATGCTTGTATCGGCCTTGATGTCCTCAAGTGCGTCCATGGCGGCCAACAAGTCGCCACGCAGGAACAACGCATTGACATGTTGGGTAGCCAGGGTGCGCATGGCGAAGTTTGCACTGACGTTTGATTCCGCCCAGATCCTCTCAGCCTGGCCAGACAGTTCGATCGCCGCATCGAGATCACCGTCCAGAAGCATTGCCGTGGCAATCGCACCAACCACGGTGCCGCGTTCCAACGCGGTCGTGTCCGTCGCCTTCATGGCCTGCGCCGCAGCTTCGCGGGAAGCATTCGCCCCAGCCGCGGCGTCGCCGCGGGCCCGGAACAGTTGACCTCGTATCATGTTGAGGCGCGCCGCGAGGATGCCGCCCGTCCGCTGCTCAACGGTCATGCTGCGTTCGGCTCGCGCCAAGGCTGTCTCCACCACATCCAGTTGGCCGACGCGCATCGCGGAAAATGCCCGATTGGCGGCGGCGAGCGCCTGGATCCGCCCTGTGCCTTCCGGCAGCGTGGGCTCCAAGCGGTCGAGCATCTCCAGCGCGCGTGGGTAATCCGATCGCTGAATCAACAGATCGGTCAAGGTCAAATGGAGCGCCGCCTGCATTTGCGGATCACCGAACGCACCCAACAAGCCGGGATTCGCCGCCAAGTCCATCAACGCTTCCGGGTCGATCGGCGTGCCAGGTTCTGTGGCGCGATTGAGCACGGCAACGAAATGTTCGCGCAACACCTCCTGCCGACGCATTTCGTCCAGCGCGGCATCCCGTTCGCGTTGTGCCGCCAGCGCCAGTTCCGCCGCATGCGCGGACGCATGTTCGGCGCGTTGCGCCTGGATCAGGCTGAACGCTGTTGACGCCATCAGCGCCAGTGCAAACATGGCGCCCGCACCCACCGCGACACGATGGCGTTGCACGAACTTGGTGGTGCGATAGACGAACGAATCCGGGCGCGCTTCAATTGGCAGCCCGGCCAAGTGCCGTTCGATATCACGCTTCAGTGCCGATGCCGACGCGTACCGACGCGCCGAATCCGGTTGTAAACAGGTCAGGACAATCGTGTCGAGATCACCGCGGACGGCCGCCACGGTGCGCGAATCAGCGCCATCACGCATCAAGCGTTTCGACGGCGGTTCCGCCAAAGCAGCGTGGCCGAGCGCACTGGCTCGCAGTACGTCATCGCGCGCAAACGGCCGCTTCCCGGTCATCAGCTCGAAGGCAATCACGCCCAGCGAATACAGATCAGTGGCGGTGCTTGCCGCCCCACCGGCGATTTGCTCCGGTGCCGCGTACTCGGGTGTGTAGGCTCTCTGGCCCGCATGGGTTGCAGTACTTGGCGCGTCCGCGAAGTCGCCAAGATGTTTGGCGATCCCGAAGTCGAGTAGTTTCACTTGCCCGCCGGAATCGACCAGGATGTTTGCCGGCTTGAGATCTCGATGCAGCACCAGATTCTGATGTGCGTACTGGACCGCATCACACACTTGCATGAACAGCGCCAAGCGCACACGCAGAGGAAGCTTGAGGCGAGTCACGTGATGTGTCAGCGACTCGCCGACGACCAGTTCCATCGCATACCAAGGCTGGGCCTCGCCGAAAACACCGCCGTCCAGGAATCGAGCGATGTTGGGATGCTGCAATCGGACCAGGAACTGGCGCTCTTGCGCAAACCGGCGCATCGCGAGCGGGTCATCCCCGAACGAACTACCCAACAACTTGAGCGCGACGACTTGGTCAAACGCGCCATCATTGCGCTCGGCACGGTAGACCGCACCCATGCCGCCACGCCCCAGCAAGTTGCGCAAGACAAATGGGCCCACCTGAGCGCCGATGCGCGGGTCCGGCCCGATGTCGAGGGCTTGAACCTGCGCCAGAAGTGGGCGATCCAGCGGCCCATCGAGCGCATCGTCTGCCGTCAGCAGTCGCATCACTTCGACCTTCAGGGCGACATCCTCGCCACATTGTCGCGTCAGCCATGCCGCACGCTCGGCAACCGGCAGCTCAAGGCATTCCGCGAGCAAATGCAGCGTGCGCGCCAACCGATCAGTGTTCGTGCCGGGGATCGTCATGGCGCTACTGCGGACTGGGCCAGATCGGCATGGATCAGCGCACGGGCGGTCCGCCAATCGCGAAAGACGGTGCGCTCGGTCACGCCGAGCACACGACTCATCTCGGGAAAACTCAAGCCTCCGAAAAAATGCAACTGAACCACCTGCGCCAATCGTGCATCGGCGCGCTCCAACCGCGATAGGCTTTGTTCCAACGCGAGCACATCGAGCCCTTCATCGGGTGATCGTATGTCGCCGCGATCATCGAGTGTGACGAGTTGCAATCCGGCCCCACGTTTGTCGCACCCGCGCGCACGGGCCATATCGACCAGCACTTGGCGCATGGCGCGACTGGCGAGATTCAGCAGGTGGGCCTCATCGGCCACACGCACGTCAGCGAGCTTGAGGTATGCCTCGTGCACCAACGCTGTCGTGGCCAACGTATTGCGCCCGGAAGACAGATGGCGATGCGCGATTCGCTTCAACTCGTCATACAAACTGTCGAACAGTCCGGCGGCGTCGTGCGGCACACCCGATGGGCAGTCCATGTCTACCGTTGCCTGGGCAAAGCCAGCAAAAAGTATAGGCTCGCCCCGTTCGAGCGTCCAGCCGATTTGGTCGACACAAAGCGCACTCGAAGCCGTCTCGCAACATCCCTTGAATAGCTGGGCCATCCGTGGCGACCGTGTTCACGAGCTTCGGGTCGTTGATCCCGGTGGCGTCAATGAGATGTGGTTAACGATTGGCAACTCGGCGCATGGGAATTTCAAGCGGCCGTCGCTCATCGCAGCGCATTTCGGCCAGCGTGATTTGTGTTCTGCAGCACCTTCGCGGCGACATCGCGCTGCCTGCCATCCTCAGGCCGAGCTCAGCACTGCGGGATAGTGACCGTATCCGGTCTGGTGGCCGCTTCTCCCTCGGCGGCATGCTAGGTGGGGAAGTGCCATGAGTCGGAGGCACGTTCTTGGCAGGAGTCAGCGCAACCCACACAATCACGTTGACCGACCTCGGAGCGGGTGATGACGTGGCCCTTCCCGTCGCAACGCAGGATGACGCGACCAACCCACCGACAACAGCAACAGGTGCGCAGTGGGAAGTCTCCTTTCATCCGCTAGACAGCTAGTGCACCTCACCGGTCTCTTTTGCGGCATGGTGAGTCACCCCAAGTTGAGGCCAATTTCATGGACAACTCACGCATACATCAGGCAATCATCTCGTCGTTCTTGAACGTGCAGCGCCCGCCCACGGTTGAGGAGATTGCGTCGAGGTTTTCGTCCAGCATCGATGATGTTCGCAAGTCACTGCGGGCACTGGCGGATTATCACGGCGTGGTCCTTCATCCGAAGACGGATGAAGTCTGGATTGCCCATCCCTTCTCCGCTGCCCCGACGACGTGTGTTGTGCATTCGGGCAGCAAGAAGTGGTGGGGGAACTGCGCATGGTGCTCGTTGGGCGTCGCGTGTCTGGCGGGTGGTGATGTCGATATCGAGACCCGGATCGGTGGGATCGATGAGCTGGTTAGGATCCGGATTCGGGATGGCGCTGTCATCGACAAGGATTTTGTCGTGCACTTTCCGATTCCGATGCAAAACGCGTGGGACAATGTGGTCTACACCTGCTCTGTCATGTTGATGTTTCGAGATCGGGCTCAGGTTGAGGCCTGGTGCATGGAGCGAGGTGTCCCCGTCGGAGATGTACGGCCCGTCGAGCAGATTTGGGCGTTTGCATCCGACTGGTACTCCCGCCATGCAGATCTGGATTGGGTCAAATGGACAGTTCAAGAAGCCGCTGAGATATTCACGCGTCATGGCCTTAGCGGGCCCATCTGGGCGTTGCCGCAAGCGGTTGGCCGGTTCTAGTTGTGCAGGGCATTCTTCTCGAGCGCAGCCCTTCTTTCGCGGATGAACTCCCCGCGTCAGCAACTCGCGAAGCCGCCGTTCTCCCCACCCAATTGCTTGGCGCAAGCGCTTTTAGCAGCGTGCCGCTGCGTCGGTCGACTCAAAACCCCATGCTCAACGTCACTCTCGCCGTGCGCGGTTCTGCCGGGTGGGTGTGTATGTCCAGGACGCCTTCGGCGGGTTCGTCGGGCAGTCGTGAGGCGTAGTAGTAGTCGATGTCACTGACTTCGGCGTCGAATAGGTTGAACACATCCAGGCTTAGACGCGCATTGGGGCTGAGCTGATAGCCGATGCGGGCGTAGGCGAGTGTGGTGCCGTCGGACCGCACGCTGTTGTCTTCGATCAGCGGTCGAGGGCCGAAGTAGCGCAGTTGCAACTGGCCGAACCACGGCCCAAGGTCGTTGAAGGTGATGCCCAGGGCGGCGACGCGTTGCACTGATCCAGGCACGTGGCGGCCCGCGTTGGGTTCGTCGCCCTGAATCTCGTCAAAGCGCGCACGCGACCAGGCGAGATCGAGGTCAAGCATCCAGTGTTGATTCAGCACGTAGTGATTGTTGAACTCGATGCCGCGACGCTGCGAGCCGCCATTGGGTTCGGTTTCGCCGGCATCGCCGACGAAGACCAGTTCGGAGTCGAGTTTGAGTTGCCAGATCGCCAGCGAGCTTTGCAGCCCCGGCAGCCATTCGTTGCGCAAGCCCAATTCGGTACCACGACTGCGCACCAGCGGCACGGCCGGGTCAATCGGTTCGCCACCACGTGCGGTCACGCGAGCGGTCATGCCGCGCGCGTCGTTGCTGTGAAAGCCATAGCCTGCCGAGGCGAACACTTCGGTCCGATCCCAAGGCGACAGGATCAGCGCGAGTTTGGGGCTGTGAATCCAGTCGCTGCGCGATCCGCTGTTCTCGGCAATCGAGCTGTCGACATCCACGTCGACATGGTCGGCACGCCATCCGAACACCGTGCGCACTGCCTCATTCCAGGCAAGATCGGTCTGCGCATACAGGCCCAGTGCACGCTCTGACAGGCGGCTCTCCTGAGTCACCTGATCGCGCTCGCCAAGGACGGCGGTGTAGAGCCCGACTGGATCAAGACGGTCGTAGCGCGTCTGCAGACCCAGCGTGTGGATCACCTCGCGTCCGCCCCAGTTGGCCGTCCAGCTACGGCTGAGTTTGCCGCCGAACACGCGGCGATCCTCGGCCTGCTCGAATTGGTCGCCGGTGTCCGGGTTGTCGAGAAAGTAGGTGAAGTTGGAGAACAGATCGAGGTGCGAGCTGATCGCATACGCGCTGGCGTCCCAGTGGCCGTCGTCGACCTGGCGATGCCAGCCCCAGGACAGACTGCTGCGACGGGTTTCGCCGTGGTCACTCGGATCGATCGCGCCGAAGCGCCCGATGCGTCCGCTATCGATGGCGCGCTGCGGCACCTGATCGGTGGCATCCCAACGGGCGTCGTAGTGCATGGCGGTCAGCGTGCTGCGGCTGTCGGCGGTTTCCCGTGTGTAGCGCAGCAGGCCATTGACGCGGCGGAAGTTCTCGCCGAATTCCCACGGTCCGTCATTGTGTGCGGCTTCGAGCGCATAGAGCAGGTCGCCCCCGACGACGTTGAGCGAGTTGGCGATCAATCCGCGCGCGTAGCCGTTCTCGCCGCCCGTCACCGACAGCAGCCCAGTGGGCAGACGGTTGATCAGGCCGATGCGGGCGCTACCCGCCGAACTGAAATCGCCGTCTTCGGCGGCATAGACGCCCTTGCGGTAGTGAATGCGGCTGACCAGTTCGGGGATCAGGAAGTTGAGATCGGTGTAACCCTGACCATGCGCATGGCTCGGCATGTTGACCGGCATGTCATCGACGAAGGTGGCGAAGTCGGTGCCGTGATCGAGATTGAAACCGCGCAGGTAGTATTGGTTAGCTTTGCCATCGCCGCTGTGCTGCGACACGATCACGCCCGGCACAAATTCCAGCACTTCGGCGGCGCGCAGCATGGGTCGATTGCGGATTAGTTTGGCAGTGACCGAGCCTTCGCTGGCGGCATCACTGCTGCCGACCGCGTTGTCGTAGTGGCCCTCCACCTCGACGGCGGGCAGTTCCGTGTCACCTGATGCGGCGACTGCCGTTGAAGGCCACGCGCATAGCCAAGCTGCGCTCAGCAGCGCACCCGAGATCGTCTTCATGGGAATCCTCGGTGGAATCAGGTCGCTGACGCGGAAGCGGAGCTTGTCGCCATGGCCAAGGGCGTTCGTCCGGCCAGCCAATGGCCGAGCAGGAAGCTGATCGCGATCACGGCGAGAATGCCGACGGAGAGCAGCCAGCCGCGTGGTTCGACCCATTCGGCAAAGGCATCGGAGGACAGCACCGAGGCACCGACCGCGGCAGTCAGCAGACTCACCCCAGAGACCGCGATGGTCATCACCCGCGAGGCCAGCCGCGCAGTCGCGTCGGCGCGTTGAATTAAGCGCGCGATCCACAGTCCGTTCAGACCATCGGTGATCAGCATGCCGAGCATGAACATTGCGGCCAACAACACGGCAGGTTCCCAACCGCCAAAGCGCGTGGCGGTGATCGCGAACAGCGTGGCCTGACTCAACGTATCGAAAGACAGTGCGAACAAGGCACCCACCAGGAAGACCGCCCACGCTTGCTGGGTGCGTAAGACCTTGCTCAGCAGACCGCTACGCAGACCCGCAACCTGGACCATTTCGTGGGCGGGCGTGCGCAGCAAATTGCGCAGATTCAAGACCGCCAGCAGAGTCAGGGCAGAGATCGAAATCCAAGCACCGGTCGCCTCGATCCAGCTCGGCACCGTCCACTGCGAAGCCACGGTGGAGACCACCAGCGCCACGCTGATGACGATCAATCCATGGCCGAGGGAAAACAGACTGCCGACGTAGCGCGCGATGGCCGGACGCTGACGTCCGTTGAACCGCGTCAGGCCATCAATGGCGGCCAGATGATCGGCATCGAAGCCGTGCTGGATGCCCAGCAACAACGCCACCCACGCCAAGGATCCCAGTTCCGCCCACATGACTGCACCCTACCGGTAAGACGAATTTTCAATTCATCCTACGCCATGCGAATGCCCTGTCAACGGCTCGTGATGACCGTTCGTCAGATGCACGCACGATCGCGTTTCAGGTGCTGGGTTTGAAGTGCAAATGGGGCGACTGCAACAAGCCGTGCCGGTGCTGGCCGGTGGTCGGCGTGTCCACGCTGATCACATTGAGATGCCCGTGATGTACGCCACGCTCGGCACACACGCCGTCGGCGAAACGGCGCACCGCCAAGGTTGGTCCACGCAGCAACACCGTCTCGATGCAATTGTCGTGATCGAGATGCGCGTGCATGGTCGACACGATCAGATCGTGCTGCGCGTGTTGCAGATCATTCAGGCGCTCGGCCAGATCACGCTCGTGGTGGTTATAGACGTAGGACAGGCAGGCCACGCACCAGCCCTGCGGATCTTCCGCATCGCGCTGACGTTCCAGTTCGGCACGCAGCAGATCACGGAACGCCTCGGAACGGTTGCCATAGGCACGCCGCTCGATCAGCGCGTCAAATTCCGCCGCGAGCTTGGGCTCAATCGAAACCGTAAAGCGCTGCATGGCCGTCTCCTGACACGATGTCAGCGGGCATCACAAACCAAGCGCCAAGACTTGGCAAGCGCGAACGCCTTCATCAGCCCGCTCCAGCAATGCAGCAGCCAGCTTGCGGGACGTCCCGGAAAGGCACCGGACGCCCGCAAACCACTGGCGGTACGCTCTCAGTTGACGCGTTTGATGACGAATTTGAAGACGTCACCTTCCACCGCAGAAGACACCAACTCATTGCCGGTGGTACGGCAGAAGGCCTCGAAATCCTTCACCGCACCGGGATCGGTCGCCAGCACTTCGAGACTGCCGCCGACGGCGAGGTCCTTCAATGCCTTCTTGGTACGCAGGATGGGCAGCGGGCAGTTGAGCCCTTTCGCATCCAATATCTGGTCAGCCATGTTCGTTCTCCTCAGATGTAGAGATTGATGTCGCTTTGCGAGGCCACTTCGATGTAGCTGGCCGCGCCGCCCAAGGTGGGGCCATCGATCATGTCTTCGCGTTTGTACTCGAACAGATCCATGGTCATTTGACAGGCGATCATCTTCACATCCGCTTCGACCGCCATTTCGCGCAACTCCTCGATCGAAGCCACGCCCTTCTTCTTCAACAAGTTCTTCATCATGTCCGTGGCCATGCGATCCATACCCGGAATCGCCGACACGATATTGGGCATGTGCATGTGCATACCCATCATTGGCATTTCCATCGCGGGATTGCCCAAGGTCGAGACCTTGAGGTCCAGATCCTTCTTCAGCAATGCCAGGCCGTAGAAGGTAAAGAACATGGTGACTTCCAGTCCCATCGCCGCCGCCGTGGTCGCCAGGATGAAGGGCGGGTAGGCCCAATCCAGCGTGCCTTTGGTGACGATGATGGACATTGATTTTGCGGGACTACTCGAACTCATAACTACCTCCGTGTCGGACGATCCGACCCTTGATTCGGTGCTCTGAAACGATGTTTGAAACCTTAGTCCTTACAGGCTTGCGACGGCTTGACAATTGTCAGCCCGCGCAGCCTGCGTAGCCGTCCGCGGCCATCTTGGCTTCGTACGGTTCAGCCACGGCAGAGCCCGGCACAAGAACGGAAACCGCAGCCGCGTCGGCAGGCTTCACGCGCACCATCCAGCCCTTGCCATAGCAATCACTATTGGCCGTATCTGGCGTCGCCGTGAGTTGCTCATTCGCCGCGACAATTTCGGCATCAAAAGCAAGCTTGGCGGGGCCGACCCACTTTCCCGACTCGACTGTCGCGCAGGACTTACCCGCCTCGATGGTCTTGCCGACTTTTTTGGCCGTAAAGGCCACCAATTTGCCGGCCATCGAAGTGGCGACGACAGTCAAACCGACTGTCAAGGTGCCATCACCCTCGTCGCGATACCAAATGTTGTTGGCAACGTCGTACAAGAGTTCGTCTGGCAAGGTGCAACCACGTACTACTGGCATGCTATTTCTCCTCGGTTGATACACTTGGGTTGATGCAAGAACGCGGCCTTTCTGCGCCCTTGCGGGGGATACTCTGGGTTCGGCTTCATGACTGGGTGTTTTCCGCTGCACGCAGGATGACGTTGGCAAATTCGCTGGGCGGTGAACTCAACAATCCGGTTGGATTGGACGCAAAAAAATGCGCCGCCGTGGCCGGCACTTCCGTCAGCAGGACACCGCGGAGCGCAGCCTCAAGATTCAGAACCGTGTTGGGCGGTGTGACGAAGAAGTCGCCTGTGATGAGCACCTCGCGGATGCGATTCTGCAGGCTGCCTTCCAACCGCAGATGCGCGCTGATGCGCCCACCCGACGTATCCACGGTCGCCGATCGCACAGCAGCGTCTTGGGTCGGATCGTCGATTTCGTAGACGAAGTCATCCCGACCGATCTCCTCGTCAAAGCAGTCACGTGCGCGCGACTCCTCCATCGCCGAAATCGTCTCGATGCGCATACCGATGCCAAGCCGGTCTTCAAAGCCTTGCAGCAGCGCCTGCTTGACCCGCGCGGCATCCGGCATCACACCGCCTTGCAGCTCACGCAGGGTGACCACGCGTTGTCGCGCATCCTGCTGCGCATGCCGTGCCAGCTTCGCGGCGGGAATGTTCAGCAACGACGCCATCTTTCCAACATCCATGTCGAGCAGCACGGTGCCCTGATAGAAGATCGTGTCGCCGTCGAAAAAACCGCCTGTGCCGGAAATCTTGCGACCCTCGACTTCGATGTCGTTGCGCGGCCGAAATCGCGCATCAATGCCCAGTCGCGACAAACCGTCAGCCGCAGCCTCACAAATCGCCTGTGCCACCTCGCCCAAGCCGCCGAGGCCCAGCGTGTTGCGGTGAAACACCAACTCCCAGCCGAACTGGCCCTCGTCGAGATACAACGCGCCGCCACCGGTGATGCGTCGACCGATGCCGACCCCTGCCGCACGGCATGCAGGGAGGTTCAACTCCTGGCTGATGATCTGGTGCCGGCCCACCAGCACGGAGGGTGGAAATTGTAGAAAGCGGACGGTGTCACCGATCTCGCCAGCCTTGTGGGCATCGATCAGAGCCTGATCAAAGGCGATTTGCTCGCGGCAACCGCGCAGGCCGGTATCGATGACCCGGAATAACCGACTCATGACCAGTCGCTCCTTGCGATGGACAGCCCGTCAAGCACCGTCAAATTCCTCCCCCGGCACATAGCTCTCGCCAGGGCGATTCATGCCCAACTGACTCCTCACCTTGCGGATTTCGGGATCTTTGAGCGGGAATGGATAGCTCGCAATATTGGAGGGCGGACTGTCGCCGTAAGGGCGGTCGCAGGCCGAAATGTCATCGGCAAACTTGCCCGGACAACCCGAGGTGCGGAACGCCGTCCCGGCATCGATGATGGGGGCGAGTTCGTTTTCCGACAGACCAAAATGCACGATCCGACCAGCATCGTCGAACTTCATCTGCTCCACGCGCACGTCGCGATAGTCGACCAGATAGCGCGCCAGTTGCACACGCCGCCATTGGTCGCGCGGTGTGGCTGGCAGGTGGTCCATCAACGAGCCCTTCTCGGGGAAGAAACAGAACATGTGCGAATGCCCACCAAGATCCACCAACTGCTGGATCAGTTGCATCACTTCGCGCTCGGTTTCGCCCATCCCCACAATGATGTGCGCGCCAAATTTTTTCGGCCCGAAGATGTCGCGGGCGTCCTGCAGTATCTCCCAGTATTTCGCCCAGGTATGCGGCGATTGCATGCCCTTACCGCGCGTGCGATCGAACAGCTCGGGTGTGGCGGCATCCAGCGCGACCGTGAAGATGTCGGCACCGTGATCGCGCAGGGTCTGCACATCGTGGCGGGTCATCGTGGTGGGATTGGACAGGATCGAGATCGGTATGGCGTCCGGATCGATTCGATCGGTCCAGCGCTTGAGCACCGTGACCGTGTCCTGGTCAGAGCTCGGATGGGTGATCATCGAAATACACATCCGATGGAACGGCGAACCCGCCACATCGCGGGCCACGATATCAATCACCTCATCGGTGGACACCGCCGGCCAATCGACGCGGATGAAATTGCGGTCCGCATAGTCACGCTCGGCCTCGCGGTGTCGGGCAAGACCGCAGTACGCGCAGTTGGCGCGACACCCTTCAGGATAGGTCAGTAACAGGTTGAGGCAGCGCGTGCAGTCGCAGCCATACATCTTGCCCTGCACCAAGCCCAGCGAGATGGCCGCCGCCGTGGACATTTGCACGTATTCGGGCGAGCGCATGTGCGGCGTCAAGGTGTTGTAGTCGGGGCGATACACGCCCTCCGGACGACGATTGGCGTCCTTGACTGGACGCCCATTGCGCAGTGCTTCCGGGACCTTGCTGGGGAGGCGGGGCTGCATCTGCGCGTAGGCGTTGTAGTCCAGCCCATCCTGACCGGCATCCGCCGGCTGCGCGCTTTCGGGTTTCAGGCAAGACATGGCGTCTCCTTGGCCTTGGTGGCCATCAATGGTGTGGCTTGAGACGACACGCCGACTGGCGCATCGTTCCAGTAGTCTGGGTAAGCAATCCAACCGCGGCGCAAAGCGGCCGCGTCGAGCGTCGAACGCGCAGCACCCTCAAGCAGCGCTGAACGCCGTCGCAGCGCCCTGCCGAGCGAGGGGCCGAACACGCTCTGGAGTTCATCGGCGTAATCGGCGACGGCGGCGCGATCACCCCAGCAGAAGGTGGTGGCGGCCTGTCCTGCCAGGTGCCCTGAGGTAACCGCAGAACTGATTCCCGCACCGGTGATGGGGTGGGTGAGTCCTGCCGCGTCACCCGCGAGCAAGACGGCGACCGCATCCAGCCAAGCCGAGGGGCCTTGCATACCCCCAACCGGTATCAGGCCACCGGTGTTGGAATGAACCACCGAACCTACCCGGCCTTGCCGATGCAACTGTGTGTGCAAGGTCTGCAGCAGCGGTTTCAATTGCGCACGCTGCGCGGGCACGACGCCGAGACCCAGATTGGCACGCGGGCCTTTGGGAAAGAGCCAAGCATAGCCACCGACATAGTCGGCATGCAGGAAGATGTCCGTCGCGCGATGCGCCTGCAACAGATCAACCTGCACCTGACGCGTCAGGACGAATTCGCGATTGCTGCAGCCAATTGCCGCCCCCACCAGCGATCGCGGACCGTCCGCGCCAATGACGACGCGTGCGCGAACGCGGCTGCCGTCACTCAACTCGGCAAGCCCCTCTGGACTCAAGCGACGCAGACTCAGGCCAAATCGACAGTCCGCACCCGCCTGCACCGCGTGCAAAACCAAGGCTTGATCGAAGCGCGCGCGGTCGATCATGTAGCCAGGAAAGTCGGGTGTGAGATCTGCAGTCTCGGCCTCGACATAGGTTTCCATGGCGTCGATGTCCTGCACCCATGCCGCATCAATGGGTGCAGCCTCGGCGCGGATCATGCGTGGCACGAACTCAGCACACTGCACCGGCAAACCGGGCTCGGGACTGCGTTCGATGCCGATCACGCGCACACCACCCAAGGCCGCCGCGGCGGCAGCCGCAGCGCCGGCGGGACCGAGTCCGCAGACCAGCACATCCGTCTCGATGACAGGCTCCGTTACGCCGCGCACGAGCGCACCTGGACAACGTCGCGGGTCATGCCCACTTTGATTGAACAGCACGAGTGCTCCTGAATCCAGGGCCGCTGCAGGGCAGCGGACAGACTCATCGCACCCTCGGCAGGGAAGGCAATGCCGTCGAGCCCTGCCATCACCGCGTAGGCATCCGTCACCCGCTTGTGCATGCCGGCCGGTCGCGCGCAGCCGAGCAGCACCTGCCGATCCGGCAGTCGCGCACGGGCCTGTAGGAAGATCCTGCCCACATCACCCGTCGCCGGTGTCTTGAAGGTGCCGGGCTTGGCGTAGAACGGCATGATCACCACCAGCACCAGCGCATGCGTCGGATAGCGCGCCACCATGTCCAGCGCATTGGCCTCACCCAACAACTCGCCGTAGTGCAAACCGATCACGATGTGCGGCGACACCTCCATGCGCGTGGCAGTCAGCGCAGCAAGGGTCGCCTCGAAGTCGTCGACACTGCGCTCAAGGTGGTACACCTGCCGAATGGTCTCTTCGGCACCGATCACATCCATCATCGCGGTATCGACGCCTGCGGCTTCCATGCGTTTGGCGCCTGCGCTATCGGTCAGTGCAGTATGGATGGCGATCTTCAGACCAGGGTGATCGCGCTTGAGGGTTTCCAGCACGGGGTAGAAGCGTTCGTAGTGGATCTCGTTGCGCCGGTTTGAGCCACCCGACAGCAGGAATCCCTGCAAACCTTGGGTCGCGATCAATTCGCGCACCTTGCGGTCCAGCACGTCGGGCTGGGTGGCAGAGATCATCGGTTCGAGAATCTTGGTCTGGCAGTGATCGCAGTTCAAACCACAGGCGCTGCCGGTAATCGAGAACGCCGGGAAGCTGTTCTTGCTGCAGCCTTTCACTTCACCGGTGTCGTATTCCTTGAACGTCGGTGTCGAAAAGCGGATGGCGGGCAACGGCATCCGTTGCGCCTGCGCCGCCATGTCGCTTACCAACTGCCGGTCGAACTCGGCATCTTCGAGCGCTTCGATCGCGTGAATCCTTTCGATCCAGTCAGACATACAGCGCATTCCTCGACAATGAATCGGTGGT
This sequence comes from Lysobacterales bacterium, assembly GCA_016718605.1. GTDB lineage: Bacteria > Pseudomonadota > Gammaproteobacteria > Xanthomonadales > Xanthomonadaceae > Aquimonas. The sequence continues at coordinate 1,218,373 of JADKCY010000003.1, forward strand.
TTGGATCGCGGCACGCAAAGGCCATGCCATATCCGTTGATGCCATCAGTGTTGCCACGCCCTCTGGCACGCAGTCGCGGATCGACCCCTCGCGTCGCGCATCGAGCAGCGTGTGCAGCCAGTCGGGGCGGACCTCGTCGGCATCGATGAGATCGCAACTGAGTTCGGTCAGGGTGTCGACACAATCCGCTGGCAGGTCGGTGGGAATCGCGTGTCCGGCGATTCGGCCCCACAGGGCGGTCCAGTAGCGCGCCAAGGTCCACGGGTTATAGCCGCCCCCGCCCAACACGACGGCCGACGGCACCGCCTTGATCAAGGCCATGACCGCATCAATCAGGCAACGATTGCTGAGCGCCATTGAGGACAGCGGGTCCCCTGCCAACGCATCGGCGCCGCAGGTCACGACCACGGCATCGGGCGCAAACGCCCGAGTGACAGGCAGCAGCGCATGCTGCAAGAGAACGTCGAATTCGCTGTCGTTCAAGCGCGGTGGCACGGGCAAATTGAACGTGTTGCCGCGCCCGCGATCCTGCAGGCGGCCTGTCCCCGGCCAGCGATCCTGCTCGTGTACCGAGAACGTCAGGACGCGCGGGTCGTCTACGAAGGCGGCTTCTACGCCGTCGCCATGGTGTGCATCGAGATCGATATAGGCAACGCGGGATACGCCTTGCTGCAGCAGACTCAAAATCGCGAAGACCGGATCGTTGAAGTAACAGAACCCACTGGCATGGTCGGGCATGGCGTGATGCGTCCCTCCCGAGGGGTGATAGGCCACACCACCGCGCGCCGCCAGTTGCCCCGCGAGAATCGATCCACCGACAGCCGTGCTGGCGCGCTGATACATCCCTTCAAACAGCGGATTCTCCATACCGCCCAAACCAAATTGGGCGCGCCACGCCGGCGTCGCCGCGAGGCCCGCATCGGCCTGCATCACGGCATGAATATAGGCCTCATCGTGGAACTGACGCAGTTGCGCCTCAGTCGCTTGCGGACTGGCGATATAGGCGCGCGGCCCCTGAGGCGCGAGCCAACCCAGTTGCTCGCACAGGGTCAGCACGGTGCCGATGCGTGGAATCGCGAGTGGATGATTGCCGCGATAGCCCGTCTGCCGATAGATCTCGGCGCTGACGAACCAGACCTTGTCCGTTCGCTCTGTTACATCACATTCGTGAAGTTGCGAGTGCGCCATTTTTCCGTCGCTTGGGGATTCAGTCTGGACTCCCCGTTCGCTCACGATCAGGCACTCGCTCGCGGCGGTTGTGCGCGTTGTCTGGCCTCCGCGGCAAAGATCTCGTCGTAGGCCGCCCATGAAGCCGCGGCTTCGCTTTCCGAGATCTTCTCAATCACCTGACCCATATGAATCAGCACGTGATCACCCACCTCGACCGATTCGTGCTGAAACAAGAACAGGCTAGCTTCACGCTCAATCCCACGCGCAATGCAACGCACCGAATAGGTGTCCACTTCAATGACCTGCATGGGTACGGCGAGGCACATCTCTTGCTCCTTCCAACAGACGCAAATAACACCACAAAAAAGTGCTCGCAAATTGCGTGAGATCAAAGCAGATGATGATTGGCGAGGCGCAGTCTACCGGCACCAAGGCATACCCCAGGCAGTATCATGAATGTGAAGACGACGACGCCCGAAAAGGTACTGGTGATGGGGATCGGAAACTCCCTGCTCACCGATGATGGCGTCGGTGTCCACGTCAGCAATGCACTGGCTGCACTGGCACAGCAAGGTGCGATTGATCAGCCCGTCCACATCATCGATGGCGGCACCATCGGGCTCTCACTGCTCTCCGAAATCAACCCGCAATCGCCGCTGATTGCGATCGATGCCATGCAACTGCATGCGGCACCCGGCACGGTGCGCGTATTTGTCGGCGAAGACATGGACAGCCAGCTTCGTGGCACCAAACGCACGGCGCACGAGGTGGCGCTCGCTGATCTGATGCAAGCCGCGCAACTGTCGGGCTTTGGACCCGAGCGCCGCGCGCTGGTCGCCATTCAACCGGACAACACCACTTGGGGCCTGAGCCCCACACCTGCCGTGCAGGCCGCCATTCCAATCGCGGTCCAATCGGTGCTTACGCTGATGGAGGGCTGGCGCGATGCACGTTGAATCGCATGCACAACAACGGACGGGCATGGCGCAAAGCGTCCTGCATGAAATCGTTCGCGGACTGACGGATCTTGCCGATAACGGTACGCCCAGCGCCATTGATCTGCGCAGCTTGCCGATGACGGAAGGGGACCGACACGAGTTGCAAGAGGCGCTGGGTCGCGGCGAGGTCAGCGCCACGCTCGACATGGCGGGCAAGAGTGACATCTGGGAGACCCGACACGCTGGCGTGTGGTGGGTTCGCCACATGGGAAGCGGCGACCGGATTGCGTCCGAAACGATCGAGATCACCGCCATACCCGACATCCTGATGGCCCATCGGGACGATATCCGCGCCGCCTCCGCGCGCCTTTCGGCAGATCTTGCCGCTGCACCATCCGAGCCAGTTTGAGGAGAATGGCATGACCGAACAAATCACCATCGGCGAGTTGCTCACCGCGCGCGGTATTTCGCGCCGGTCACTGCTCAAGTACACCGCGTATCTGGCCAGCACGCTCGCCTTGCCACCGCTGGCATCGCGCGCCATGGCGGATGCACTGGCATCAACGAAACGGCAGTCGGTGATCTGGCTGTCATTTCAGGAATGCACCGGCTGCATCGAATCGCTGACACGCTCCTTCAGTCCGACGCTGGAGGACCTGATCTTCGACATGATTTCACTCGACTACCAGGAAGCGCTGCAAGCCGCGTCCGGTGAGGCTGCCGAGGAAGCCATGGCGAAGGCCATCGAAGACAACAAGGGCAAGTTCGTGTTGGTCGTCGATGGTTCGGTGTCCACCCGCGACGGCGGGGTCTATTCCACCGCCTCAGGAAAAACCAATCTGGAGGTACTCAAAGAAGTGTCAGCGCATGCTGCCGCGGTCCTCTCGGTTGGAACCTGCGCCGCCTTCGGTGGCATCCCGATGGCCAAGCCCAATCCGACGGGCGCGGTTCCGGTGTCCGACATCGTTACCCATATCCCGGTCGTCAACATCCCGGGCTGCCCACCGATTCCGGAAGTCATGGCAGGAACGGTTGCGTACTTTGTGACCTTCGGCAAGCTGCCCGAACTCGATCATCTCAACCGGCCAAAGATGTTCTTCGGCGATACCATCCATGATCGCTGCTACCGTCGGCCGTTCTACGACAAGGGCCTGTTCGCCAAGAGCTTCGATGACGAAGGCGCACGCAATGGCTGGTGTCTGTACGAAGTTGGCTGCAAAGGTCCCGTGGCCTACAACGCCTGCGCGACCATGAAGTGGAACAACGGCGTGTCTTTCCCGATCCAGTCCGGCCACGGTTGCCTCGGCTGCTCGGAGCCCAATTTCTGGGATCAAGGTGGGTTCTACAAGCCCTTGTCGTCCTGGGCCATGGGTAACCGTGCACTGATCGGCGGTGCCGCTGCCGTCGGCGTGGCGGTCGGTGCATTGAGTGCCGCGATGGCTCGCCAACAACGCAATGCCGCCGTGACTGCTGCAACCCCGGCGAAGGAGAAACAGCCATGAACCTGCTTGATTTCGCGCGTGGTCCTGCCCTAGATGTGGCGATCGCGATTTTCCTGTTCGGCGTCGCGTGGCGACTGCTCTCGTTGTGGCTGCTGCCACATGCCGTGGATCGCTCAGTGGCGCGTGCCGATGCACCTTCCGGGTTCTCGGCCCGCGTGTCTGGTTTCATGCGTCACATGACCGTGCCGAAGGATTTCAAGCTCAGCACCCGTTTTGCCGTGGTCAACGGCTATGTGTTCCACATCGGACTTGCCATCGTGGTGTTTGGCTATGCGCAACACATCCTGTTCATCAAAGGCATCACCGGGTTGTCTTGGCCGGGTTTGCCCACCGGTTTGATCAATCTGATTGGCGTGATCACCTTGGCGTCGTTGATTGCCGCCCTCGTGCGTCGCATCAACAGTCCGGTCTTGCGCCTGCTCTCGGGCTTCAATGACTACTTCACCTGGTTCATCACCATGCTGCCGGTGCTGAGCGGACTGCTTGCTGTCAGCCACCTGGGCGCGCGCTACGAAATCCTGTTGTCGATCCACCTGCTCAGCGTGGCCGCCATGCTGATCTGGTTCCCGTTCGGCAAGTTGATGCACGCCTTCCTCGTGTTCATGACACGCGGTCAAACCGGCGCTTTCTATAGTCGTCGCGGCGTCAAGCTCTAAGCCTCCGCGCTACGCCAACCCCATAGGTAACTACCATGAATCAGCGAGTTGTCGTCGACCCCATTACCCGCATCGAAGGTCATTTGCGGATCGAAGCCGAAACCGCCGCCAACGGTGACATCACCAGCGCCTACAGTTCCGGCACGATGGTGCGCGGTATCGAACTTATCCTGCAGGGGCGTGATCCACGCGATGCTTGGGCCTTCGCCCAACGCATCTGTGGCGTTTGCACCTTGGTCCACGGTGTCGCCTCGGTGCGCGCCGTCGAACATGCCCTGGACTACAAGATTCCACCCAATGCGCAACTGATCCGCAATCTGATGATCGCCGCGCAGTATGTGCACGACCATGTGATGCATTTTTATCATCTGCACGCACTCGATTGGGTTGATGTCGTGTCCGCGCTGAGTGCCGATCCCGCCGCCACGTCGGCGTTGGCACAGTCGATCTCCACCTACCCGAAATCCAGCCCTGGCTACTTTGCCGATGTCCAGAAGAAGGTGAAGGGTTTTGTCGATGGGGGTCAGCTGGGCATTTTCGCCAATGGCTACTGGGGTCACCCTGGCTACAAGCTGCCGCCGGAGGCCAATCTCATGGCCGTCGCGCACTATCTGGAAGCCCTCGCGTGGCAACGTGAGGTCGTCCAGATTCATGCCATTTTCGGCGGCAAGAACCCCCATCCCAACTTCTTGGTTGGCGGTTCGCCCTCACCGATCAGCCTGAATGCCGGCGACGCGGGTGGGTTGTCTGCGACCGCGCTCAACATGGCAGGTCTTGGGCAGATCAAATCCGTCATCGACAAGATGAAAGCCTTCGTCGATCAGGTCTATGTGCCGGATACCTTGGCGATCGCCTCGTTCTACAAAGATTGGTTCGAGCGCGGCGAAGGCGTCGGCAACTTCCTGACCTTTGGTGACTTCCCGGAAAGTGGCATGGAAGATCCGTCCACCTGGATGATCCCCGCTGGCGTGATCCTTGATCGTGACCTCAGCACGATCCACCCGATCAACATCAACGATCCGAGTGAAATTCAGGAGTTCGTCTCGCATTCCTACTACGACTACAGCGCGGGCAAGTCCGCCGGCCTGCATCCCTACGATGGTGAGACCCAACTCAACTACACCGGCCCCAAACCGCCATTCAAGCAACTGAATGTGGAAGAAAGCTATTCCTGGCTGAAGTCACCGCGCTGGAAAGGCCACGTGATGGAAGTCGGCCCACTGGCCCGCGTGTTGATGATGTACGCGCGTGGCAATCCAGAGGCCAAGGCCTTGGTTGATTCAACCTTGGCCAAGCTGGAACTACCCGTCAGTGCTCTGTTCTCCACCATGGGCCGCACCGCTGCGCGCACACTGGAAAGCAAATTGATCGTCGACAAGATGAGTACGTGGTACGACAACTTGGTCGCCAACATCCGTGGCGGTGATCTGGCCGTGCATAACGACGAGAAATGGGACCCTGCGACGTGGCCAAGCGATGCCCGCGGCGTCGGTTTGATGGAAGCACCGCGCGGCGCGCTGTCGCACTGGATCGTCATCAAGGACGGCAAGATCGACAACTATCAGGCCGTGGTGCCCTCCACCTGGAATGCCGGACCACGGGATGCCAACGGGGTACCAGGCCCCTACGAAGCCGCTTTGATGGACCGCCACAACCTGCACGATCCCAAACAGCCGCTGGAGATCCAGCGCACCATCCACAGCTTCGATCCATGTCTTGCCTGCGCCGTCCATGTCGTGGACCCGAATGGCGAAGAACTGGTCCAAATCAAGATCAGCTAGAGGGAAGGTCATGAGCACAACCATTGATGTCCAAGCAGCGACCAAGACCTTCCTCGCCCAGACCGAAGGCCACCTGTCCACCTACCTTGAGGCGTGCGTGCATTGCGGCATGTGTGCCGAGGCCTGTCATTTCCATCAAGCCTCGGGCGACCCAAGGCATACGCCTGCCTACAAGTTGTTTCCGATCGCCAAAGCCTACAAGTCGCAGAAGTGGCCTCTGAACTGGCTGGGACTGGGCCGCAAGATCACCGAGAAGGATCTCGCCGAGTGGGAAGAACTGTTGTTCGACACGTGCACCATGTGTGGACGCTGTACGCAGGTCTGTCCGATGGGGATCGACATCGCCTCCATCGTTGGTCAGGCACGCAAAGCGTTCGCTGCTGCCGGCTTGGGTCCGGACGACCTGCAGGCAGCAGCAGTCAACTCCCGCGACAACGGCAGTCCACTGGGATTGACGCCGCAGAAATTGGTGGATCGTCTGGAGTGGTTGGCAGACGATGAAGAAGTCGACATCCAAATCGACAAGAAGCAGGTTGATGTGCTGCTTACGGTGTCTTCGATCGAAGCGATGAAGTACCCGCAGTCGCTCTCGGCGATGGCCAAGATCATGAACCACGCGGGCGTCAGCTGGACCTTCAGCACCAAGGGCTACGAGTCGACCAACTTCGGCTATCTGGCCGGCAAACCGGATATCGCCAAGATCATGATCGAGCGACTGCTCGCTGCTGCGGAGGCCACCGGTGCCAAAACGGTGATCATCCCGGAATGCGGCCATGCCTACGGCGTGCTGCGTTGGGGTGCGGCCAACATGATCGGGCGCGAGTTGCCCTTCGAGGTGCTGCACATCACCGAGTACATGGCCAAACTCAAGCGCGAAGGCAGAATCAAGCTCAAGCCCTACACCAAGCCGATGACCTACCACGATCCGTGTCAGGTCTCGCGCCGAGGCGGTGCGACCGAGGACGCCCGCTATCTGCTGGAAGGCTTCGCCACCGACTTCCGCGAGATGTCGCCCACGGGCAACAACAACTGGTGTTGCGGTGGCGGAGGTGGCGTACAGGCGATGAGTCGCGCTGCCGATCTGCGCCACAAGGTATTCAAACTCAAGATGGATCAGGTGGAGGCGACGGGCACCAAGACCTTGGTGTCAGCCTGCGCCAACTGCCGAATGACCATGGATGAGAGCAAAACCCACATGAAATGGGACGGCGGACTGGAAAGCCTGGTCGAATTGATCGCCGAACATCTGGATGACGACGCGGCATGAAGCCGCCTGAAAAGGTAGAACGATATGGCAAGCAAACTGTTGATCATCATGGTGAACACCGATCCGCGTAACCCGGAAGAACTCGGCGCACCTTTTTTCCAAGCGACCGTGGCGGCAGCCATGGACTACGAAGTCGAGGTCGTCTGTACCGCGACGTCCGGGCAACTGCTGAAGAAGGGCGTGGCGGAGAGCATCGCCATCAAACCCGGCTCACCGAAGACCGTCTACGACTTCATCAAGGATGCCCATGAGGCCGGCGTGAAGTTCACCTGCTGCTCGCCCAATCTGGACCTGTTCGACATGACCGTTGACGACCTGATTCCGGAGTGTTCCGGCGTGGTCGGCGGTGCGGCCGTGATGGAGCGTGTCATGGAAGAGGACGACCTGCGAGTGCTGACTTTCTGATCCAACTACCATTCCTGCACAGGCGCTCGCCGACTGGCACAGGAATGGCGCACCATTGCGCATCTGGCAGATGCGCAATGGTGTAGTGAGAACGGAATGAAGGCAGTCCGGATTCGTGTGCGAGGGCAAGTGCAGGGCGTGGGATTTCGCCCCTTTGTCTGGCAGCTCGCGCACGAACTGAACCTAGTTGGCGATGTCCGAAACGACGCCGAAGGCGTGTTGATTCATGCCTGTGGCGCATCCCTCAACGTATTTCTCGACCGCCTGCAGACGCGTTTCCCGAAGCTCGCACGCGTCGATGCGGTCGAGGTGGAGGATTACGCGTTCGGCGCCATGCCGAACAGCTTCGAGATTCTCGCCAGCGGCACAGCTGGCGCGGAGACGCGTGTCACGCCGGACGCTGCGACCTGCCCGGAATGTCTTGCCGAAGTTCGTGCCGAGGGTCGGCGACACGGCTACGCATTCACCAACTGCACGCACTGCGGTCCGCGTTTCAGCATTCTGAAACAACTGCCCTACGACCGTGCCAACACGTCGATGGCCAGCTTTCCGATGTGCGACGACTGCGCCGCGGAATACCGCGATCCGGCGGATCGGCGCTTTCATGCGCAACCTATCGCCTGCCCCCGTTGCGGCCCGCGCCTGTGGCTGGAAGTGCGCAGCACACCGCTCGACATCGACCCAATTGTCGAGTGCGCACGTCGACTCAAGGCAGGTGAAGTGATCGCCATCAAAGGTCTTGGCGGCTTTCATCTCGCGGTCGATGCGCGCAATGCGGCCGCACTGACCCTACTGCGCGACCGCAAGCATCGACCGAGCAAGCCCTTCGCACTAATGGCCCGGGAGGACATGCTGGACGCGCTCTGCCTCTTGAGCGAGCGCGACCTGGTCGCCTTGCGCGATCCCGCTGCACCCGTGGTACTGATGCCAAGTCTCGGCGTGTTGCCGGAAGCCATTGCGCCGGGCATAGACACGCTCGGCGTGATGCTGCCTTACACGCCACTGCATCATCTGTTGCTTGATGCCTTCGATGGCCCATTGGTGATGACCTCGGGCAACCTGTCAGGCGAACCGCAGGTGATCGACAACGACGAGGCTCGCAACAAACTCTCGGCCTTTGCCGATGCCTTCCTGATGCACGACCGCGATATCGCTCGCCGTCTCGATGATGGGGTAGAGCGTGCGGATCCGCCAATGGTGCTGCGGCGTGCACGGGGCCGCGCACCGGACACCCTGCCCTTGCCGCCCGGTTTTGAGAATGCGCCGCAGATTCTGGCGCTCGGCGCGCAGATGAAATCCGCGATCTGTCTGGTGAAGAACGGTCAGGCATTGCTGTCCCACCACCTAGGACATCTGGACGATGCCTTGACCTGGGAGGAGTTTCTCAAAGCCAACGCCGACTATCAGGCACTCTTCGATCATCATCCCAGTCTGCTCGCCTGCGATCTGCATCCGGGCTATCTCGCCACCGGCTTTGCTGAAACCCTTGGCCTGCCGATCGCGCATATCCAGCATCACCACGCCCATCTGGCCGCCTGCCTTGGCGAGCATCGGTGGCCACGCGATGGCGGCCCGGTGGTGGCGCTGATCATGGATGGGCTTGGACTGGGCGATGACGGAACCTTGTGGGGCGGCGAGCTATTGCTTGGCGACTACGCCGACTACACGCGCATCGCCTCATTGCGGCCAGCAGCGCTGGTAGGCGGTGATGCGGCCAGTCGCGAACCTTGGCGCAATCTGCTGATGCGGTTGGATCAGGCGGGCCTCGGTGATCTCGCGGATCAATGGCTTGCCCATCAGCCACGCAGTCTGATTCGTGCAGCGGCCCGCAACGGGGTGAATGCGCCGCCCTGCAGCTCGGTTGGTCGCTTGTTCGATGCGTTTGCCGCCGCGCTGGGCGTGTGTCGCGACAGTCAAAGCTATGAAGGCGAGGCCGCGATGCGACTGGAGGCGTTGGTCAAGCTACCCGAGCTGACCGATGTCACGCCCTACCCGTTTGGCTTTGACGGTCAGCAAATTGATCCCGCACCCATGTTCCACGCCTGGCTCAAAGATCAGCGCGCGAACATCAGCGCCAGTGTCATGGCGGCGCGCTTCCATATCGGTTTGGCGCACGCCTTCTGCGCGCCAGCACGTGATCGGGTGCTGCGTGGCGAGGCGCGTGCAGTGGTGCTGTCCGGCGGGTGTTTCCAGAACCTGATTCTGCATCGCGCCTGTCTTGCGGCGCTGGTCGATGTGCCGGTGCTGGTGCACCAGCGCATCCCCGCGAACGATGGCGGATTGGCCTTGGGGCAAGCGCTCATCGCCGCAGCAAGAACGGCTCGCGTCGCGTCATAAGCGCGACGCTCAGCAGATGCGCGGCAACTGCTCGCCAACCAGCATGTCAACGATACGGCTACCGCCAAAAAGCGTCGTCATCCTGACCTGTCCCGGATGCTCACCGACCACGCGACCGATCCGCACCGCGGCGAGGCCTTCGGGCCGCGAACGCATCGCCGCCAAAGCCGCCTCCGCCTGATCCGCTGGCACGCCCAAAACCAAGGTGCCTTCATTGGCTAGATAGAGCGGGTCGAGCCCGAGAATTTCGCACATCCCTTTGACTTCAGAACGGAGCGGCAACGCCGTTTCGTCAATCACGATGCCGACCTTGGCCGCTTGCGCCATTTCGTTGAGCACCGAAGCCACGCCACCACGGGTGGCATCGCGGGCTGCACGTGTTGCCGGCGCGGCATTCAGCACTGCTGCCATCAGATGGCCGAGCGATTGGCAGTCCGACTGCAAGGCCGTGGACAAGGCCATGTCACCGCGTGCGGCCAGAATGGTCGCGCCGTGATCGCCCAATGCGCCGTTCACCAGCAACAGGTCACCCACCTGCAACTGATGTGCAGCCATCTCACGACCTGGCGGAATGACGCCGATGCCGGAAGTCGTGACGAAGACCCCATCGGCAGCCCCACGCTCGACCACTTTGGTATCGCCAGTGACGATGCGAACCCCGGCGGCTTCCGCCTCGCGTGCCATCGAGGCAACGATGCGCCGCAGCAGGGCAAACTCGGTACCTTCCTCGATGATGAACGCCGCCGACAACCATAGCGGCCGTGCGCCGCCGACCGCGAGATCATTGACCGTGCCGCACACAGCGATCTTGCCGATGTCACCGCCGGGAAACTCCATCGGCGTGACGACAAAGCTGTCGGTGGTGAACGCCAGACGCGCGCCCGGCTCGAGCAACGCGACGTCAAACAGGCGTGCCTGATCCTCCATGCCTGGTGGCGCAAACACGCTGGTGAAAATCTCCTGGATCAGGTCCTGCATGGCCTTGCCACCGCCACCATGCGCCATCGTGACGCGATCACTGCGCAAACTCATGCCGCTTCTCCGCGCGCACCACCGTACTGCCAATACGCTGCACAGGCGCCTTCCGAACTGACCATCAAGGCACCCAGCGGCATTTCCGGCGTACAGCCCTTGCCAAATTGCGGACAGGCGGTCGGCTTGATCCGTCCGGTCATCACCGCACCGCAGGCACAGCCCTCCGGTTCAACGACATGCCGCGGACCCGCCGCGTAACCAATCTGGAACTTCTCTTCGGCATCGAAGGCGGCGTATTTGGCGCGAATCTTCAGGCCACTGGCATCGATCTGCCCGAGGCCACGCCATTCGAACTGCTTGCGGCGTTCGTACACGTCCTCAATGGCCGCAAGACTGACCGGATTGCCATGCTCAGGTACCACCCGACCGTACTGGTTTTCGACCTCGGTACGCCCCGCGGCCAGTTGCTGCAGCACCATCAGCAAGGCTTGCAGCAAGTCCAAGGGCTCAAAGCCCGCCACCACAATCGGCTTGCGGTAGTCACGCGCGATGAAGTCATACGGATGGGTGCCGATCACCATCGACACATGGCCCGGTGCGATGAAGCCATCCAGTTGCATGTAAGGATCATCCAGCAGCGCCTTGATCGGCTCCGGCACGGTGATGTGATTGCAGAACACACTGAAATTCCGCAGTCCTTCGCGCGCGGCTTGTTGGATCGACAAGGCGGTCGACGGCGTGGTGGTCTCGAAGCCCAAGCCAAAAAACACCACTTCGCGATCTGGATGACGGCGCGCCAATTCCAATGCATCCAGCGGCGAATAGACCATGCGTATGTCGGCGCCTCGGCTTTGGCCTGCAGCAGCGATTTGCGATAGCCCGGTACGCGCATGGCATCACCGAAGGTGGTCATGATCACCTCAGGACGCTCGGCGATCTCCACACACTCATCGACACGCGACATTGGCAACACGCAGACCGGACATCCCGGTCCATGGATGAACTCGATCCCATCCGGCACCAGTTTGTTCAAGCCATAGCGAAAAATGGCGTGGGTGTGCCCGCCGCAGATCTCCATAATCTGCAAGGGCTTGGCAGCGGTTGCAGCCAGCGTTTCGGTGACCTGCGCAATGGCGGCCAGCAAGGCTTTGGCGGCAATTGGATCGCGAAATTCGCTGATGTATTTCATGCGCCAGCGACTCCGGAAGCAGGCGTGATCAAATCAGGCTGCAGTGCTTGCTGGCCCTCTCGCATTGCCTGCAGCGTTTCCTGTGCTTCGCCCAAGTCACGCAATGCCTCCAGCGTGGCGGCGGCTTCGGCTTCGTCAATGCGACTCATCGCAAAGCCAACATGGATCAACGCCCATTCACCGACCAAGGCATCAACATCACCCTCGACGATGCAGGCCACATTCACTTCGCGTCGCACGCCCGACACATCGGCCATCGCCATCTGGCGGGCAACGTCGGTAATAGCAACAATTTGCCCCGGAATACCCAGACACATGGATGATTTCCCCCTGCTTGCAATGCTGCGACGGTGTTCAGTCCCCGAAGGGTGGCGTGTTGCGGAAAATCGCGCCTTGATCTAAACCAGTTGCGGCGATGATTTGATGATCCGCTGCGCTTGCAACCAGTCCAGCCAAGCCGGCATGCCTTCGCCTGTGCGCGCCGATACGCGCAGAATTTCGATCGCCGGATTGACCCGCTTCAGATTGGCCTCATAGGCATCCAAGTCGGCACCGCAAGCGTCGGCAAGATCCACCTTGTTGAGAATTGCCAAGCGCGCGGCGGTAAACATGTCTGGATATTTGAGCGGTTTGTCCTCGCCTTCGGTGATCGACAGGATTGCCACCTTGGCGTCCTCGCCCAAATCGAAGGCCGCCGGGCAAACCAGATTGCCGACATTTTCGATGAACAAGAAACTGTTGGGCTTCAGGCGCAGTTGATCCATTGCCTGACCGACCATGTGGCCGTCCAGATGGCAACCCTTGCCGGTGTTGATCTGAATGGCGGGCGCACCGGTCGCACGAATACGGTCGGCATCATTGCTGGTCTGCTGATCGCCTTCGATTACCGCCAACGGCGTATCGCCCAAGGCTTCAATCGTCTTGCACAACAAAGTGGTCTTGCCCGAGCCGGGCGAAGACACCAGATTGATCGCGTAGCTGTCCATGGCCCGCAGCACGCGTCGATTGCCCTGCGCATACACCGCATTCTTGGCGAGGATATCCGTCTCGACGGCGATCAAACGCGCTTGCGACATGCCCGCGACGCTGACGCCTGCCGCGCCCGCACCGAAGTGCAACAAGGGCTGCGTATGACTGTGCGCATGCGGGTGAGGGTGCGGGTGGAGCGGATTGTGCGCATGGGTGTGGCCATGGTCGTGACTATGCGAATGGCCATGCTCGTGCCCATGCGAATGATCGTGATCGTGGTCGTGGTCGTGGTCGTGGTCGTGGTCGTGGTCGTGGTGGTCGTGGTCGTGGTCGTGGTCGTGGTCGTGGTCGTGACTATGTTCGTGCGCATGGCCGTGCGCATGGCTATGGTCGTGGCGATGAGCATGTTCGTGCGGATGGCTGTGGCTATGCCCATCGGCATGCGCATGCTCGTGGGCGTGCTGATGCACGTCGCCCTGTTCATGCGGATGACTGTGGGTGTGCGGCTCGGTCTTGTTGGCCTGGCCTTCGATTTTCGGCGTGTCACCGCATCCACAAACTGTGCACATCAGCTCACCTCCATATCTTTGATTCGCATCTCATCGCCCCCGACAGGGAGCAGTCGGTTTCCACCGCACAGCGGACAGGGATCCAAGCGATCCACAATGTCCACTTCCCGCAGACAGTCAAAACACTGCGCACGCCCCGGCAGATCGATCATTTCCAGCACGGCCGATTCTGCCGGGCTACCACGCATCACCACATCGAAACAGAACGCCAAGGCGTCTTTTTTCGACACCCGCAAAGCGACCGATCTCCACCCGCAAGATGCGCACATGGCTGAAACCATGCCGCTGCGCCTGTTCCACCACGATCTCGCGCATCCCCTCGGCCAGCGACATCTCATGCATTGTGGATTTCTTCCAACTGACAGGGGACACAGGGGTCAAGGATATCCAACAACAGCGCCGCAAAGGTCTTCTTGGCAGGTGGCAGACTCGCAAACGATTGACTCAGCATGCCATCCGGCAGGAACAGGTGATCGGTCGGCGTGACCCTTTGAAAGGCCACCAGACGACCATCGATGGCGCTCGCACGCACGGCATAGACACCGCGCGCGGCCGGTGCGAGTGCCGTGCCATCGGCAAGTCGCTGCAAGGGCGGCAAACCGCCCAAATAACAGGCCTCGGCATCGATCAAGCGGGCCGTGGCACGCCAAAGCGGCCCAGCCCCGTACCGCGCTAGGAGCCCTTGCAGGACCGGGTGTTCTCGATGGCGGAGTGCGGGCGAGTTGTCTTGCGGCAGTGCGGAGAACACGCTGTTTGCGTGCGTCATCGGCAAGGCCACACAGGCCTCACCCGGTGCAAACGCCTCCGCGATGCCGCGCAGCACCGGTGCCATGCCGCTTTCGGAGTGCAGCCAGACCAGATAACTCGGCAGGTCCGCTGGCATCGTCGCGACCGACCCGAACAGACCGGTCAAGGTCGCCTCGGGCGGGGGTAGGGGCTGGGAGGGCAGCGACAACAGGCGCGGCCACGTCAGACAAAACTTGATCAGATGATCACGCAACAACTCGCGCGCCAACTGCGTCGCATAGGCATCGTTCAGCGGCATGCCCAAGGCCAGACGCGCCGCGCCTTCCTGCGCACTGCGACACAAGTTGAACACGCGCGGCAGCAAGCTCACCACATCGTCGACCGCTCGTCCGATCAACATCTGGCTCAGCGGCAGCGCCGGTCCTGCATCTACCGTCGTCAACAGGCCGCCTGACGAAGCCCTCAATCCGATACGCACGTTCTGTTGCATGACCAACTCCTCTCGCACTGGCATCGGGGGCGTCTCCCAGACCGGGCCAGTGGCTGAAACGCGATTATCCCGCCTGTTCAGGGCCAACGAATAAGCCAGCGGTCATATGCACCTTCGCTGCCACGCGCTACACTACGTCCCCGCCGCGGCCAGCCCGCAGCGAGTATCCAATCCAACGCGCCCGTAGGCTCAGCCGGATAGAGTAGTGGCTTCCGAAGGCGCTACTCAGCTAGATTGAAAGGTGTAAAGGTGTCACGGTGGCTTTACTCGAAAGTGCAAGGTCATCTGGAAAAAGTCGTTATAAAACGCGCCCGTAGCTCAGCCGGATAGAGTAGTGGCTTCCGAAGCCATTGGTCGGGGGTTCGAATCCCTCCGGGCGCGCCAATTTCCCTGTGACAAATCTGCGACAGATCTGGGACAACGCCTTTTCCCACGTCGATCTTTGGGTGAGTAAAGCCCTCAAATTCACGCCCTTCCAGCGCGTTGAAGCCAGACCGCTTCCCATTAACGCCCTCGCCTGCGCTGCACTTGCTTGCGCCAGACCACCTTCCGGGGCCTCGCTTCCAGCGGGTCAGCAGGTTCTCCCAGATCTCCAACTCCCGAGCCACTTGAGCGCAACTGACGCCCGATTGCTTGGTCTGCTCAACGGCACCGTGCTTGAACTCCGCACTGAACTTCCTTCGCTTCGACACAAACACTCCTTATGGCCTCGATCGGCCTTCTCGTAAGTGTCCGTGATATCGGGGTAGAACCCGAACTATTGCTGCTCCTCACTCGCACTGTTGAAAAACTGACTGCATAGCGGCTCGTACCGCTCAGCCCAGTCTGACAATGTCTCCGCGCGCGACACCTCCACAAGGACCGAACAATGCAGCGTCACAACCCCTTGAGGCACAAACCGCCATGAGCTGCTGGATTCGCTGCCGGAACGTCAGGGTAAGTTGTGCCGCCTCCACCTCCATTTCGAAAAGAAGGGCAGGCCGTCCTAGTGAGGTCACTGGGGTCCAATGCCGGTGGGTCGCGTTCATGGACGAGAACAACGCCTCGGCAACCCCTTCCGGGTCGGCACGAAATTCCTGCAGGACCTCGGCCATTGTCTCGCCGCCCTCGAATGGCCAGACAGAGATTGCAAGCATCACGTGTCCCGCTCCATCGTCAAGCGCACGCGTCCATTTTTGAAGCATGTGTGCGGCATTTGGTTCAGCAGGCGTCAATAGGGTCGGTACCCGTACCCGAACCCGGACGCCATGTCCTCGCGCGTGACCACGACTGCTCCACATGCTGGTCCACCGAGGCCAACTCTGATGCGGTGCCTTCAGATAGAACTGAGAGGCTTCGAGGAGAGCACGCGCAATCGTTTCATCCAGCTTTCCGTCCGCCCTGACTGAACTTCGTCCAGAAAGGCCTCTGAGACCGATCGGTCCCTTACCATCTCCAGCGATGGCTTTAGTTGCTCCCGCATCGACTTCTGCATATCAAGCATGTACGCATCGACATCCATGCCCTGATACCGCTTCAGCCGTTGACGCAACGCACTCTCGATGTTGGTACAGCCTTGGCCCAAAGAGGCATCGAAGCGATCAGCTACCACGGCGACACGCGGCGCCAGCTCAGGATGCACACGAGCCACCTCATCAAGGGAGTAGCGCTGCCCGAGGCAGAAGCCGTACGCACCAGAAGCGGCATCCAACGCAGCCTTGGTGTCGAGGGTAGGTACCTCCAGCGCGCTCGAGCGATGCGCAAGCACTAGGCAGAGCAAAGCGACAAGCCAGTGTGACCAGCGACCCATATGCTTCCCCATCCTGTTGACCCTTTAGCAAAGACTCCAACACTCATCAGCGAAGCACAAGCACAGAAGACATCTCCGGCATCGAACGCCCCGCATTGCGCTCGCCATGGTGTAGAGGTCCGCTGCGACGGAACTCCCCGTGGATCCCTCCACCACCGCGGCACGCAAATCCTGCGTTTCTGGTGGTCCAGCACGTTCGTGCTAGCCTAGCTTGGCTCGCGCCAAGCACAGAGTGACCATGCTGTTTCCATGCCCAGAATGTGGCCTTGAAATCTCGACGCGGGCTGTGGCCTGCCCGCACTGCGGATGTCCGATCGGCTCAGCAGCAGTTGCCGCGATGCAGCAGCCTGCGTCTCCGAACGCCCCCGATAAGAGTGGAATCTCAGCCCTTGGCCATGCGCCACCGCCTGCGCGCTGGCGCACCAATAATCCATCGCCTTGGGCACGGTGGGCTGCGCGAACGATCGACACCATCGTAATCGGCGTCAGTCTCACGTTCCTGATCGGTTTCGTGGCGGTTGCCGTTTTGCCTGGAGAGACCGCCAGCGCGCTGCTCTCCGGCCCCATGTTTAGCAGCAGCGCTCTGGCTGGAATCATGGTTTCGGTCTTGGTTGTGCCCTTCATCGGGTTCACCGTGGGACTAATGGGCTCCAGCTTGGGGAAGTGGGTGATGGGCATTCATGTCGCGCAGGCCGACGGAACGCCCATTGGCGTGAGTCGCGCAATGTTGCGAGAGGTGAATCTCTTCATCATTGGCCTAGGCATGGCGATCCCCATCGTCACCCTTGTGACCCAGGTGATGGCATACAACCGACTCAAAGAATCCAACAACACGAATTGGGATGAGGCCAACAGTTCGGTGGTCCGTTACCTCAACCACACCTGGCTCACACGTTGTCGCGCAGCTGTGGGGATTATTCTCACCTCGATCCTGGTCGGGGTTCTCAGCGCGATCTCGCTGTAGTGACCGAGCCGAATACGTTCTATGTCGACCATGTGGGGCAGGTCGATGGTCCATTCACTCGGAAGGAATTGACCGAGCGCCTAGCGACTGGACAGATTTCCTGCCAGTCCCAGATATGGGATGGACGCCGCTGGCGTTCCGCCCGAGCGTTTGGGGCCGGTACGCCGTTCGGATGGATCCTTCTGCTGGTCCCTCTGCTCGCGCTTCCCTTGGTGTTGATCTTCGCCGCCGAAAGTTACGCGGCCTATCTCCCTGGGCGCGACAAGAACATGACGACGTTCGCTTTGATTGGCGTTGCCGTGGCGTTCGCATGCCTCTATGTATGGCGGCTCATGCTCTCTGCGCGTCCCACGCCGGGCTTCAGGCTAGTCGGCACCATCGGCGCGCTACTCTCGGTCCTCCTCTCCATGGCACACGGCATTGCTCTTTCCCGAGCCATTCGATGGGCCGACAGGGAGATCGGCACGCATGAGCTTGTGCGCGTCGCCCCCGGACACCTGATTCTTCGCAATGCGATGGGTCGCACCCTAGACGGCGACCTTGAACTGCTTATGGCCACCAGTGAGGGACAACTCCTCCTGGAGCTGAACAGTCATGGCGGCGTGCTCGAAGCCGCCAATCGCGCAGCCGAACTTGTTCGAGCCCACGGCGCGGTCACCACGCGGGTAGTTGGCCAGTGCTCCAGCGCCTGCGTTCTGGTGTTTGGAGCCAGCGCGCACCGCCAGATGCATTTCGCGGGGACGCTGGGTTTCCACCAACCCGGTAATCCGGAGTTCGGTTCACTCGGTTTAGATGATGCCCTCGACGATTATCTGCGTGCCATTGAGGACGCTGGGTTTTCCGACAGAGTGAAGCGGGCGATTCGCACCACGCCATCAACGGAACTCACCGCATTCAGTCCCGTCTTGCACTACGAGGACATGCCACCCGGACTCGAGATCACGGATGATGATGGCCACGTACTTGATCGAAACGCAGCCACGTTCGCCTACCTTGCATGGAGTACAGGCGCCGAGGGCGACACCATGGTTGCAGAGGGGTTGCGACTCGTCGCGCAAGGCTACCCCGAAGACGCCCACACCTGGGCGCAAAGCATCCGCGACATGCTTATCGCCGAGGAACGCGAGCCCCTCACCGAAGAGATTGAGCGCTTCTTACGAACGATGGCACACAGGTCGCGACCCGTCGCTGCGCCACGCGTGATGCGACGATCCCTTGTCCTTGCGACGGAGATCCTCCGAGAAGGGCTCGATAGTGAGGCTGAAGTCTGCGACAGGCCCGTGGGCGATCGCCTGACTCAAGCCATGAATAGCTACGTCGAGGTGCTGCGCTCCGCCGCTGAGCGGGACTGGATACCTGCCCCCCACGCCGAAGAGCGGAGGTTCAACGAATTCATTGCGGGTGTGCGTCGCAATCGGTTGTTTCCCGGCATGCCAGAGGATGGCACGAAGGCCCTATCCCAGAGGGCTCTCTGCCAGCTACAGCTCGCCGTGTTCCAAGAGGCAGCAAAACTCGATGACATGGAGTCACCGCGCATCATGAGTCGCCTGTCGTCGCTGGTCCAGATTGACCAACATCCACTGCCAAAATAGGGCAAAGCGAAATGCCCTGAGCTTCGACAACGCAGCCTAACTTGTGAAGCCAAATATTTTCCGCCCCTGATGCCCGCTGCTGAAGACCGCCTCCCAACGTTGGGTGGTTTGCGTTCCCCGTCTTGCTGTCGGATTCCGTTGGCGCTAGCTTGCCGTTTTGGTGTCGCGCGTTGCGCGGACATTGGTGTTGTATGGTCAATGTCACTCTCGGCCACGAATGGAGATCGAAATGCACGGGGATCATCAGCACTATGTTGGGTTCACTACGAAGGCCCGCGTTGATAAGGCTGTCAACTCCCTACTGGGAATCGTGGAAGGAATAGCGATCGACGGCAAAATCAGTCCGCTAGAGATCGAATATCTGAATATCTGGCTAGAAGACAAACGTGCTTTCCGAGATCGCCACCCCTTCAGCGAACTGGTGCCGGTCGTCGAGCAAGCTCTGCAGGACGGGGTTCTGACCGACGAGGAGAAGGATGACATCCAGTGGCTTTGCAGGAAGCTCTCATCCACGCAATTCTATGATCGCGTGACTGCCGATCTTCAGAGACTACATGCGGTGGTCGGGGGCGTGGTAGCCGACATTACGATTACCGAGCAGGAGCTTCGCGGGCTGTCTGATTGGATTGAGGAGCATGACCACCTTAGGGGTTGTTGGCCCTACGATGAAATTGGAAGCCTCGTTACGACGGTCTTGGCAGACGGAAAGATCGACGATCAGGAACACGAGATTCTGTTTCGTTATTTCTCGGAGTTCGTAGCGCTGCTGGACTCAAAGGTGGTCACCAACGCGCCTCTGCAGACGCCGGATTCGATCGTCGGTCTATGCGCGAGCTGTCCGGAGATCGAGTTCGCCGGCAAGACCTTTTCCTTCACCGGTGCTTCGGCTCGCTACTCCCGGAGCAAGCTCACCGAGCTCGTCCAAGCGATGGGAGGTAGCGTTGCGCCGGGACCTGGGAAAAAAGTGGACTACCTGGTTATTGGCGCTGACGGGAATCCGTGCTGGGCGTACGCGTGCTATGGGCGCAAAGTGGAGAAGGCTGTCGAGCTGCGCAAGGCAGGCGTCAAGATCATGCTCATCCATGAGAACGACTTTCACGACGACGTGCTTGATGCGAATTAGTTTGAGTCGAGGTGTGTGAGTTTGCGAAGGTCTACAACGCGAAAGCCCCCGGAATAAAATTCCGGGGGCTTTGTTGTTATGCAACCATAGAAATGCACTCCTCACAGGAGCGCTGTGCCTCTGTGATGCTCTGGTAGACCTCGTCCAGCTCATCGAGGCTTGCTTCGATCACCTGTTCGGGATCTGCGAGGATCAGTTTCTCGCCGTCGATGGCGACGATTTGTCGAGCAATGGTCTGTCAGTCGTTCCGGGGAGCTTACGCCTGCGTAGCCGGCGGCTCTCTCGTACGCGGAAAACTCTTGAAGAATGCATACAGAGCCGTACGACTCGTGTCCGGGAATGCGATGGCCGAGGTCAGTGTTTTGCGGCTATTCCTGATCTACGACGAACTGCATCACATCACCTGGCTGACAAGCGAAATACCGGCATAGCTTGTCGATCACGTCCGAGCCAACGTTCACGCCGGGTTGGTTGATCATTTTCGACAACGTGGCCCTGTGCACACCGCTGCCCGCGGCAACCTCATTGAGGCTGACCGTCCGCCTCTCGGCAAACGACTTATCTGCAATCAATTCGACAACGCGGAAGCGGATCATCATGAACGCCAGTTAAATTGTGTCGCGTATACGCGCCTTTCGTCGTTGACTGACGACATTAGTTGTCTATCATTGCCAACACACGTCGCGTATCTGCGACATGTGTCGACACCAGACAACGGAGGCTTCGCATGCAAACCTACCTCACCACCGACCAATTGGCTAGCCGTATCCACTATGACAGCCGAACCATCCGCAGTCGTCTGAAGGACAGCGTCCTTCTGGAAGGCGTGCACTACATCCGCCCCTTTGGCGGCCGCAAACTGCTCTTCGTGTGGGAAGCCATCGAGCGCGACATCGCGAACGTGTCGATGGGGCGTGGCCCGCTGATCCCGATGGCCAATGGGGGCCATGCCCATGGCTAAGGTTCGGGTCCGTCCAGAAACCCGCACGCTGTACCTGGACTTCCAGTACCAGAGCGTGCGCTGTCGCGAACAAACCGCACTCGCCGATACGCCGGGCAATCGACGCGCCTTGGAAGCGGTCGGCAAACGGATCGATCGCGACATCACCAAGGGCCACTTCGACTATCGGGCCTACTTTCCCGACAGCCCGCGTGCCGCGCAATTCGATGATCCTGCGGAGGTGTCAGACGCGGTGGTCAGCACCACGCCGACATTCGGCGAGTTCGCTGAAGTCTGGTTTCGGGAATCGATTCCGCGCTGGCGCGATCGCTATCGCCGTTCGATCCGCGACACGCTCGACCGCATCGTCCTTCCCGTGTTGGGCGAGAAGCCGCTCGACGCTGTCCAGCGTGCCGACTTACTGGCGTTCCAAGCCCATATTGCGCTTCGCGCTGGCCGCGGCAGGCAAACCATCTCCGCGCGGCGGATCAACAAGATCATGACGCTGGTGAAGGCGATCCTCAACGAGAGCGCCGATCGCTTCGGGTTGACCTCGCCCGCACGTGGCTTGAAGACGCTGAAGCAACGCCGACCCGACGTCCTGCCTTTCACGCTGGAAGAAGCGCACCTGCTGATCTCCCGTGTGCGTCCCGATTACAAACCCTATCTGACCATCCGCCTGCTGACCGGACTGCGCACCGGCGAGGCCGATGGTCTGCAGTGGCAGGACGTGGACATCAAGAACGCCTGCTTTCGAATCGAACGCACGCATTCGAGAGACGGCGACGGCGATACCAAGACGCAGGGATCCAAACGCACCATTCCGATGGTGCCTCAGGTACTGGCCGCCTTCGAAGCACAAGCGCGCTTTCGTCTTCCCGAGTGCCCGTGGGTCTTTCACTCGAGCCAAGGTCATCCGATTGATGCGGTGAACTTCACCAACCGCATCTGGTATCCCCTGCTGCGCCATGTCGACTTGAGACTTCGACCGCCCTACCAAATGCGCCACACCGCCGCGACGCTGATGCTGGCCTCAGGCGAGAACCCCGAGTGGATTGCCTCGGTACTCGGCCATTCGACGACCGAGATGTTGTTCCGGGTCTACTCCCGCTATGTCCCCAACCTGACCCGCAATGACGGCCAGGCCTTTGCCGGTCTAGTCCACAGTCGATTGTCAGGCGCCGAGTCGGCGTCTGCAGGCACGCCGCCCTCCACGCCGGTGGAGTCGCTGCTACAAGCGCTGCAGGCACTGAAGCCCAACGAATTCGCCGAGCTTCTTTCCAGAAGCACCCCTCGAACCCCTGCGGAGGCATCCTCCCATGGTGATTGAACTGCCACCCCTTGCCACGGTTCAGGAGTACGACGTGGCGATCGAGGTCCTCGACGCCTTCTCGGATGGCCTCGGCCACTGCTGCAGGCTCTACAGTCAGGTGGGTTTAATGCATGCCAAGAGCTGGATACCGATTCCACCCTCGCCGTCGGGGTGCCTGACGCGTGGCAAGGCCACCCTGCTGCCGTTGGATGACGACCGCTTCGATCACTTGCTGATGAACTTCACACGCGAACTCGATCTGCCGGTCACCACCTTGTTCTCGAGTTGGTGGTGTCCCATCGAAGGGGTCCACGCGCAGACGGCGGCCTTGATTGAACAGATTGAGTCGATCCCTTTGCGGCGCCTAGTGGGCGATGCGCTGTTGCACCCACACACGGTCCGCGCGTTCTGGTCGAGCCCGGCGTCCAAAGCCCATCACCATGCCTACCCGGGTGGCCTCGCGCTGCACTCACTCGAAGTCGCTACCATGGCCGCGAGCGCAAATCTCCTCACCGCCTACGACCGCGATCTCGCGATCGCTTTTGCCCTGCTGCACGACTACGGCAAGGTGTAGTGTTACGCCAACCCAAACGGGATCGACTCCAGAACCCATGAACGCATCGGCCGGCAGAAGCTCGGTCCGCTGCTGGCAATTCTTCAAGCCGAGGCGCCGGACATCGGCGCGGCGCTGGAAGATCTGCTGGGAGGCAAGCGCGCATCACGCAGTGGGCCCTATCCGTTGGCCATAGGCAAGGTGGTCAAAGCGTTCGATCAGATGAGTTGCGAAATGGCGATGCGACCGCCATTAAGGCAACCAACGCAGTACATCGAAGACGACGACATCAAATTCTAGGTGGACTCTGGCGCAAAGGAGACGTCGTCGCCTCCCCGGCGCTCGAAACGGTCGACCTCTGGTGATGCCGTTACGCGCGTCGGCACCGCGCGACGTTTCGCGTAGCGCTCCAGGGGTAGACTTTCCTTGAGGGTGCCATCCAAGTGAGGAACAAGGCATGCACATGGGCAGCAAATCGATGCACACCACGCCAGTCGGTGGAAACGTCTTCGAAGATTTGGGCTTTGAACCGGAAGAAGCAGCAGCGCTGAAGGCGGAATCCCAACGACGCATCGCCGACATGTTGGCCATCAAGGATTCCTTGATGGCCGAACTCGCGAAATGGATTGAGGCAGAAGAGCTCACGCCAACTGAAGCGGCAGCCCTTCTCGGCGTGACGCCAGCGCGTCTAGCGGATGCGGTCAACAACAAGTCGGCCAAGTTCACCATTGATGCACTGGTGGATATGTTGATTCGAGCAGGCAAGCAGGTGCAGGTGTCTGTCCGCTAGCCGATGCGGACCATGCACCGACGCCATTTCTGCCAGAGGTTCCCCATCGCAAACACCCCGCCATCGGGACGAGGAAGCACGCTATGCCCATGACAGCCGATCAACTGGAAGCGCGCGATGCCACGCGGGATATCGACGCAGAACTGTTGCAGTCCCTACGCGATGCCAAGGCAGGCACGTTTGGACGAGTGCATCATGTCCCAACCACGCTGACGATCAAGGCACGTTTGTGTTTAGGCCTGTCGCGAGCGCAACTTGCCACGGAACTTGGCGTATCCCAACGAACACTGCTGGCATGGGAGCGAGGTCGCCGTGAGCCTCGCGGGGCGGCCAAACTACTGCTCACGCTGGCGACGACCCACCCGGCCATGGTTCGGGAAGCCTTCGGGATGGAAGCGCAAGACTAGGAGCCTGCACGGCAGAAACGATCGAGGCGAAAGGTCAGCTGCGCGAAAACAGATTCGCTGCCCGTGAACCGAGATCACTTGGCCATGGCTTCAGCGCAACCTTGAATGTACCGCCGGGCCTGAGAGCACCAACCCCTATCGGAGGGCATCGATGCGTCAACCTCATCTGCAGCGGATTGCCGGCTCACGAACCCAACCCGCCGCACGCGACTACCTGCAGGCGCTGTGCCGGGGTGACAGCGATTCCGCGGACCGGATCGCTGAGCAGATATTGCAAGCACACGCGCTGCGTCGCTCGCGCATACACGTCGTGACAGACATGGCCGCCGATCCCATCGATGCCCACGAGGACTTTACGCGCTCAGACGCAGATCACCGAGGCTCTTGCCGAACATAGTCAAAGAGGCGTTCCGCGTAGGGCCGTGCCTCACCGATCCGCCGACGCATGTCCGGCGATCCCGTGGCGAGGAGCCAAACTGGCAAGGCGCGTCGACTACAAGCATGCAGCGTACCGATCAGCGCCGCCAACAGGCGGTCCTCGACACGATCCAACCGATCGACTAGCAGGACAAGGCTACGCCCTGCGGCTTGCATGGCAAGCCCCGCACTTTCCAACACCGCTGCAAGATCCAGGTCGAGATCGCCGTTGTCCGCTAGCCCCGGCTCCATCGCGTTGTCGATGTCAGCCTGCGATGCAAGATCACCGAAGTGCATCCGGTGCACGTGGCTAAATCCAACCAGTGCGCGCCTTGCCCGGAGGCTCGCCTCACTGGTCGCCGCCAGAGGTGGCAGTCGCAGCAAGGCAGCCTGCAGCGCATTGAGGAGCGCCGTTGGCATTGTGTGGTCATGGAGGTCCAACGCCACCACGGTGCCACCTTGGTCCTCCAGCTCAGATCCGAGAAGCGCAATCAGATCATTGAAGAGTCCGCTGTCCTGCCCCATCACGATCAAGTGCTTTACCGATCGGCCCGCCACGCAGCGCTGAACCGCAATGGATGCCAGCAAGCGCAGTGCATCCAAAGAACGATCACCCGCATGGGCGAGGGCATTCGTTGATCGTGGCGATTGGATGGCGATGCGAGGGTCTTCGCGTTGTTCGTTCATGGTAGTCAACACATGCATCGGGGGACGCCGGACATCGTGGCCGGGGCCGTTCTCAGCACAAGAGACTGACCACGCCCATCCTGCGGCGTCTTGGGAGCGGCTGCCTCCGAGCCGTCACAATCGCTTGAATCCACCCCTGCGCCGCAAACGCCAAGCGATCCCGGATACAATCGGCGAACGCATCGAGCTTGCCGCACCGAACCTCGCGCTGGTGGTGCCATTGCGCGCCCTCGTCGCGCACCCGCCGCACCGCCGCGCTACATTTCGCAACCCCAACCCCTGCTTCAACAACCCCGCAATTTCCATTGCATCCTCTTGAATCAGCATTTGCGGCTCCGCCCACATCGAACCCGCCCGGCATGTGCTCAGGTGGGTCAACTTTCAATCGGCAGGTGGGTCATTTTGCAACTGGCGTTAACACCAGATGAGTCTTTTCCTCAATGGCGCGCGACTCAGCGACCTAAATGCCTGCAGGGAGCGTGTTCGACCGCCACAACAGTCAAGGCTTGATCAAGGTCGATAGCTGGCGGCGTAAGATAAGCATCATAGGAACCCCTGCCCGCCCCATCAACAAAACTAAGGAAACCAGATGTCCCTGGAGAACTTCGACGACCTGCTCTCCGTGTCGAGGCGTCAGGCCGAGCCGCAGCGTCTCCTGCTGGTGTTCGCGCGGGCCGAGCTCCCACCGGACGCCACGGTTGACGAACGCGAGACCTTCAAGCGCGGCGAGGGCGGGGCCCTAGCCCCTTCTGTGTGCGTGGACAAACTGCCCGAGGAAGTCGGCTCCTTCGCCACACTTGTCGAAGAGGCCCATTCGATTGGTGTCCACTGGGACGTGCTCTTTGTCGCGGCAATGGGAGGACGCGGGGGGCACGCGCCCAACAGCGACGAAGCCGTGCAGCCGCTGCGCATGATGGTCGAACAGATCAAGGGTGGGCGCATCGCGCGCTTCCTGTGCGTCGACAGGCAGGGACAACTGGTCCAGCTGCAGCGAGGAGGATAGTTCGACGCTCGACGCCATCTGCGGACCTCTGCCGGGCCGCTGGACCACACGCACGGTGCGGAACTCCACTGCGCGGTGAGACAGCTTCGCGGCGCTGCAACTTGCATGCGTTTGCCCCGAGTCGTATGGTGAATTCAGCATCTTGTCGATTCCCGTTGGAGACAGACCATGCACAGCGATACCGCCCACACCCCGCACTCTGGCCTGCCCGCCTGGCTGTCACCCGAGACCCGCGGCAGTCAGCCGCTTAGGCGGGTTTTCTGGATTTACGGCGTTGCCTGCAGTCAGGCGCTGTTTTTTTCGTTGCTTTGGCTTTTCAACCGCGTCGACAGCCCACTGTATGCCCTGCTGCTGGTCGGCTTCGTCGGGTACTCACTGCTGATCACCCGGCTGGTCTGGACCAACGCCGACAATGTTCGCGACGAACGCCTCGGCGTCATCGCGCGCTTCCTGACCGTTGCCTGGGGGCTGAATGCGATCCTGGTGTCCGGCTTCCTGCTGCTGTCGCATCTTGGCGGACACGCACTGCCGCTGCTCGACAGCTGACGTCAGGTTGTTGCCCCACCACAATACGCAAAGGCTGATCTGCATCAGTGCGGTGAACTGTGCGCGCCCACAGACTCTGTTCTTTACTAACGCGGAGACCTCCGATGCAAATCCAGTGCGTAGTCGTGCAGGACAGTCCATACCCCTTCGACGCGCGCGGCATCGCCAAGCGCTTTCGCCACGCGGCGATCTTCGGCGCCCTGGATGCCCTGCATCCGGGCGAAACCATGCGCTTCGTTAACGACCATGATCCCCTGCCACTGCTGCGTCAGCTTGAGGAGCGCTACGGCGAGCGGCTCAATGTCAGCTACGTGCAGCGCGAAACCGGCGCCATTGTGATCGACTTCAGAGTTCAGGCCTGACGGCATTCGCGCTCCGGCATGGGAGGAGCGGCAGTTATGGAAGTGAGAATCGAAAGACCAGGTTTGCGCGTCGATAGCCGAGATCTTGAGGTGCAGCTGAAGGATATCGACCCGCCGGCGATTTTGGACCTCGAACCAGTGAGCGGCGCGCTGCGCGTTTCCACGGCGATGACCACGCTGGAGCTCCTGCACGCCTTGCGTGCGGGCGGCATCTCGATCGGGCCCAAGGCGCTTATCCATCTACCCTCGGTCTGCTGCGGCGGCTGCAGCGGCTGAGCCCAACGAAGACCCGCCTCAAACATATCGACGCTCTGGGCGCAGGCACTGTGTGCGGCGACGCGGCGAGCGGCGCGATACCCTTGCGCAACGCTGTAGGGCAAGACACCCGATCAAACCCTAGGCCTCACCCGAAGGCGTCACCTCCGCGGCGGAACATTGACCAGCAAACCAATCGCCCCGGCGCTTCGTTTGCGGCCACCTCGAACATGAGCAAGCGAGTCGCGACACCGCTCCGCTCAGCCTTGCCTTGTCTGCATGGTCTGCATGATCTCCGGCAGGTCGGTCTCGCGGCTGAGTTGCGGGTTGCGGGCCAGCTCCATGCGGCGGATTGCGAAGTGCATCCACACCAGGGCCGTGGCAACCAGCACGAAAAGCAGCATGAAGCAGCTGGTCCACACGCCCAGAAGATCGTTCAGCACGCCGAAGGTGATCGGCAGGATGAAGCCACCCAAGCCACCGATCATGCCAACCACCCCGGCCACCGAGCCAACGTTGTCGGGGTAATAGACGGGGATGTGCTTGTACACCGCCGCCTTGCCCAGCGACATGAAAAATCCCAGCACGAACACCAGGACGGTGAAGGGCAGCACACCCATGGCGAGGGTGAACTCGATCGGTCCCTTGATGCCTTGGACCACATAGGAGGTGGTCGGATAAGACAGCAGAAAGGTACAGATCACCGAGCCAATGAATGTCCAGTACATCACCTTGCGCGCGCCGTACTTGTCCGACGCCCAGCCGCCAACGATGCGGAACAGGCTCGCGGGAATCGAATACGCCGCAGCGATCATGCCCGCGGTCGCAAGGTCGAGACCGTAGGCACCGACCAGATATCGCGGCAGCCACAGGGCGAGCGCGACGAAGGCGCCGAAGACAAAGAAGTAATACAGCGAGAAGCGCCAGACCTGCAGGTTCTTCAGCGGTCGCATCTGCACCATGAAGGGGACCGGCTGGACACCGCGTGCGCGTCGCTCGACCAGGTCGGGCTCATCCTTGGTGGTCAGGTAGAACAGCACCGCAGCGACTGCGAGCGCCACCGCCCAGATCTGGGCCACGCCCTGCCAGCCCATCGCCACCATCACCAGCGGCGCCAGCAGCTTGGTCACAGCCGAACCGATGTTGCCGGCACCCACGATGCCCAGTGCTGTTCCCTGACGCTCCTTGGGAAACCACTTCGACACGTAAGTGATTACCACCGTGAAGCTGCCGCCGGCGATACCGATTCCGAGTGCCGCCACCAGATACATGGTGTAGGTATGCGCGTAGGTCAGCAGCCAAGTGGAAATGGCGCCGGCCAACATGACCCCGGTGAACACGATGCGACCGCCAAACTGCTCGGTCCACACACCGAGGAAGATGCGCGAGAGCGAACCCGTCAGGATGGGCGTAGCCACCAGCAGGCCGAACTCGGTGTCGTTGAGTCCGAGTTCCGTCTTGATCTGGACGCCGATGATGGAAAAAATCGTCCACACCGCGAAGCTGATCGTAAATGCTGAAGTACCCGCCCAAAGAGCGGTTTGCTGGGCACCGCGAGGAATCGTCTGTGTAGTCATGTCGATATTTGGGGCAGGTGGAATTCGAGAAGCTGCACGCTGGCGCGTTCGCGTCTGCGCGAAGCTCAGGCCGCTTCGAGGGTTTCGAGCCCGCGCACTTCGTAGCGCTCGGCCAAGATGTTCAGATACTGGTGCAGGGCGTTCTGCCGTACCTGGGTTTCCAGATAGCCGGCGATGCGAGCACGACAGTCCGCGAAGCTGAGAGCCTCGCCGGGCTTCAGTTCATCGAGCAGCACGACATGGTGGCCATAGCGGCTCTCCACGGTCAGGCCAGCGAGGCCCGGCTTCAACCGGAACACCTGGCGCTCGAATTCGGGCACGGTCTCGCCGGAAGCGATCCAGCCCAGATCGCCGCCCTGCTCTCGCGAAGGGCATACAGAGTGCCTTTCTGCCAGCTCGGAGAAGCGGTCGGCCTCCAGCTTCAGCACCTCGATCAACTGTTCACCGAGCTCGCGGGCTTTGTTGCGCGCATAGCCGTCCGCTGGAGCAGCGGCCAACAGGATGTGTCGCACCCGCGCCAGGTCCGGTGCGTGCATGCGCTCGCGATTGGCTTCGTAGTAGCGGCGGCAATCGTGCTCGCTGGGTTCGGGAGTATCGATCTCACGCTCGATCAGCACGCGGATCGCGGCTTCCTCGTGGGTCTCGGCACCTTCGGGCTGGGCGTCCTGCGCCAGGCCCAAACGCTCGATCTCGAGCCGCAGCAGCTCGCGTACAACCAGCGCACGCGCAGCATCCGCGCGGGACTGCTCGGGGCGCGGGGCGCGATGGTGCTGCATCTCGCGCGCGATCTCGGCCTCGCTGATGGGCGTGGCGCCAACATGGATGAACACCGGCGCCGGCCCTGGCAGTGGCTGGCTGGGGTCGTCCACATGATCGCGGTCATGGTTCTGCGCAGCCGCCAGACCCGGGGTGGCGGTGCCCGCCTCCCCGGCCGTCTTGTGCGGGCTGCTGTCCAGCAGGACAGGAATATTCAGTCGCATGGCATCAGCGCCCGTTGTAGTCCAGCGGCGCCTGGCGACAACGCACGATCTGGTAGGGCCGGGTGAGGTAGCCGAGCGGAATACTCCACACATGCACCAGGCGGGTGAACGGCGTGATCAGGATCAGGAACAGACCGAGGCTGATGTGCGCCTTGTAGATCCAGTGCGCGTCGGCCACGTAGTCCGCAGCACCGCCGCGGAAGGTGACAATGTGCTGCGCCCACTCGCCCAGCTTGACCATCTGCGAACCGTCCATATGGTCGGCCGAGACTATGATCGAACACATGCCGAGAATCAGCTGGGCGTAGAGCAACACCAGCACCAGCAGGTCGCGACCGCTGCCGGCCGCACGCACTCGGGCATTGCTGATGCGGCGGACCAGCAGAATGCTCATCCCGATGAAGCACATCAGGCCGAAGATGCCACCCACGACCATCGCCACCAGCTGCTTCTGGGCGCTGCTGATGAAGGGCTCGTACACCGCATGCGGCGTCAGCAGGCCGACAAAGTGACCTCCCAAGATGGCGAGGATGCCGATGTGGAACCAGTTGCTGCCCAGTCGCATCCACTTGCTCGAAAGCAGCTGGCTGGAACCGGTGCGCCAGGTATAGGCACCGTGGTCGAAGCGGGCCCAGCAGCCGATGGCGAAGACCGCCAGCGCGATGTAGGGGAAGATCTGGAAGAGGAAGTAGTTGAGTGCGTTCATGGGCTCACCTGCGATGCGGTCGGGCGGGCGCCGGCGGGCAGTCGGCGCGGCGGCGAACAGTCGTCCTGAGGGGCTTCAACGCCAAAGCGCACGGCCTCTTCTTCCCAGACCTTGTCCATGGCCTCGGGCGTGTCGTCACGCGGCTCTTCGCTGGCCTTGCGGCGCATGAGGGCAAGGTCGACCTTGCCCTGGCCCACTTCGACCAGGGTTTCAAAAAGTGCCGCATAGGGGCTGTTGCGCTCGGCCGCGCGACCGGCCAGCAGGGCGATGATGTGGGCCACATGGCCCAGCCAGTCCACCACTTCGGCCTCGGGCCGATGCGCGAGGTACTCAAGCACCAGCGGCAGGTAGTCAGGAAGCTCGCGCGAATCCAGCTCGAATCCATTGCGGCGAAAGGTCTCGATCATGTCGACCATGGCCTGGCCGCGGTCGCGCGATTCGCCGTAGATGTGCTCGAACAGCAGCAGGCTCATCGCCCGCCCGCGATCGAACAGACCCAGCCAACGTTCCTGTGCCGCCATCGGCTCTAGTCCGAACAGCTCGTCGGCGAACTGCTTCAGCTGCTGGGCGCGCGCCGCAGGCAGGTCGCTGTCGGCGCAGGCCGACAGCAGTTCCTCGCGATGCGCCCAAAGCTCGTCCTGGGGGTAGTCGAGTAGCACCCCGATCAACTTCAGGGCTTTCATGCGCGCTCCCGTTCCGGCGTTTGACGCGCCGGCGGCACGTGATAAGTGGTTGTGGCCTTGCCGCCGAACAGGGCGGCACCGTCGGAGCCCGGCGAGCAGCCGTCGCCGAAGGTGAAGCCGCAGCCGCCGCGTTCGCCGAAGGCGTCGTTCGCATACTCGCGATGCGCGGTCGGGATGACGAAGCGATCCTCGTAGTTGGCGATCGCGAGGTAGCGGTACATCTCCTCCGCCTGCTGCTTGGTCAGTCCGACCTGCTTCAGCACGTCGAGATCCTCGACGCCGTCGACGTTCATAGCACGGCGCCAGGCACGCATGGCCAGCATGCGCTCAAGCGCCACCACGACCGGTCGCTCGTCGCCTGCAGTCAGCATATTGGCGAGGTAACGCACCGGGATGCGCAGCGAACCCACATCCGGAATCTCGCCATTTTTGCCGACCCGGCCGGCGTCGGCCGCCGACTGGATCGGCGACAGCGGCGGCACGTACCACACCATCGGCAGGGTGCGGTATTCCGGATGCAGGGGCAGGGCCAGCTTCCAGTCGATCGCCATCTTGTAGACCGGCGAGGCCTTGGCGGCCTCCAGCCAACTGTCAGGAATTCCTTCGGCACGGGCCGCAGCGATGACCTTGGGATTGAAGGGGTCGAGGAAGATCTCCAGATGCGCCGGGTAGAGGTCCTTCTCGTTGGCAACCGAGGCCGCCGCCTGGATGCGATCGGCGTCGTACAGCATCACTCCCAGGTAGCGGATGCGGCCCACGCAAGTCTCGGAGCACACGGTGGGCTCGCCCATCTCGATGCGCGGGTAGCAGAAAATGCACTTCTCCGACTTACCCGACTTCCAGTTGTAATAGATCTTCTTGTAGGGACAGGCCGAGACGCACATGCGCCAGCCGCGGCACTTGTCCTGGTCGATGAGGACGATGCCGTCCTCCTCGCGCTTGTAGATCGCACCGCTCGGGCACGAGGCGACGCAGGCCGGGTTGAGGCAGTGCTCGCACAGGCGCGGCAGGTACATCATGAAGGTCTTCTCGAAGGCGCCGTAGATCTCGCGCTGCACGCCGTCGAAGTTCTTGTCCTTGCTGCGCTTGGCGAATTCAGTACCGAGGATTTCCTCCCAGTTCGGACCCCAGTGGATCTTCTGCATGCGCTCGCCGGAGATCAGCGATCGTGGACGCGCGGTCGGCTGGTGCTGGCCTTCGGGCGCCTGATGCAGGTGCTGGTAGTCGAAGTCGAAGGGCTCGTAGTAGTCGTCGATCTGCGGCAGGTCGGGGTTGGCGAAAATCTTGGCCAGCAGACGGAAGCGCCCGCCAGCCTTCAACTGCAGCTTGCCGCCGCCGTTCTTGACCCAGCCGCCATTCCACTTTTGCTGGTTTTCCCATTCCTTGGGATAGCCCACGCCGGGCTTGGTTTCGACGTTGTTGAACCAGGCGTACTCAACGCCTTCGCGGGAAGTCCAGACGTTCTTGCAGGTGATCGAGCAGGTGTGGCAACCGATGCACTTGTCGAGGTTCAGGACCATCGCGATCTGGGCACGGACTTTCATCGGGCTGCCTCCTTGGTGGCCGGGACCGGCTCGCCATCCAGCCAGTCCACCTTGTTCATTTTTCTGACAACCACCAGCTCGTCGCGGTTGGTCCCAACCGTGCCGTAGTAGTTGAATCCGTAAGCGAGCTGCGCGTAGCCGCCGATCATGTGGGTCGGTTTGACCACCACGCGGGTCACCGAGTTGTGGATACCGCCGCGGGTACCAGTGATCTCGGAGCCTGGCGTGTTGAGGATGCGTTCCTGCGCGTGATACATCATCGCGATGCCGTTCATCATGCGCTGGCTCACCACCGCACGCGCGGCGATGGCGCCGTTGACGTTGAACAGTTCGATCCAGTCGTTGTCCTCGATGCCCGCGCGCTTCGCGTCATCCTCGGACAACCATACGATCGGGCCGCCGCGCGACAGGGTCTGCATGATCAGGTTGTCGCTGTAGGTGCTGTGGATGCCCCACTTCTGGTGCGGGGTGATCCAGTTCAGCACGATCTCGCGGTTGCCGTTCGGCTTCTTGCCGATGATCGGCTTGATCGTCTTAGTGTCGACCGGCGGGCGATACTGCATGAAACCCTCGCCGAAATCGCGCATCCACTCGTGGTCCTGGTAGAACTGCTGGCGACCGGTCAGGGTGCGCCACGGAATCAGTTCATGGACGTTGGTGTAGCCGGCGTTGTAGCTGACGTTCTCGTCCTCCAGACCCGACCAGATCGGCGAGCTGATGATCTTGCGCGGCTGCGCCTGGATGTCGCGGAAACGGATCGCCTCGTGTTCCTTGCCGACGGCGAGATGGGTGTGCTCACGGCCAGTGAAGGTGCCGAGCGATTCCCAAGCCTTCACCGCGACATGGCCGTTGGTCTCGGGCGCTAGGTGCATGATGGCTTCGGCAGCGTCGATCGCGGTTTCCAGCTGCGGACGGCCCTGGCTGACGCCTTCGGCCTTGACCGCGCTGTTGAGTTTGGCCAGAAACTCGACCTCATGTTTGGTATCCCAGCTCATGCCCTTGCCGCCATTGCCCTGCTTGTCGAGCAGCGGGCCCAGCGAGCTGAACTTCTTGTACAGGTTCGGGTAGTCGCGCTCGACCACTACCATGCTGGGGGCGGTCTTGCCCGGGATCAGGTCGCACTCCCCCTTCTTCCAGTCGGTCACACCGTAGGGCATGGCGATCTCATTGGGGGTGTCGTGTAGGGTCGGCACCAGCACCAGGTCCTTCTCGATGCCCAGCACGCCCGGCGCCAGCTGGCTGACCGTGCGCGCAATGCCTTTGAAGATCTCCCAGTCCGAGCGCGCCTCCCAAGCCGGGTCCACCGCCTTTGACAGCGGGTGGATGAAGGGATGCATGTCTGATGTGTTGAGGTCGTCCTTCTCGTACCAGGTCGCGGTTGGCAACACGATGTCGCTGTACAGCGCCGTGGTGCACATGCGGAAGTCCAGCGTCACCAGTAGATCGAGCTTGCCTTCCGGCGCTTCGTCGCGCCATTTGATCTCTTCCGGCTTGGCCGCGCCGCGCTCGCCGAGGTCCTTGCCCTGCAGGCCATGGCGTGTGCCCAGCAGGTGCTTCAACATGTACTCGTGGCCCTTGCCCGAGCTTCCCAACAGGTTGCTGCGCCAGATGAACAGGTTACGCGGGTAGTTCTCCGGCGCATCCGGATCGGCGAAGGCGAAGTCGAGGCTTCCGTCTTTGAGCTTCCCGACCGCATAGTCAACGGGTGCCACGCCCGCGGCTTCCGCCTCGCGCACGAGCTTCATCGGATTGGTATTCAGCTGGGGCAGAGACGGCAGCCAGCCCATGCGCACGGCGCGCAGGTTGTAGTCTGCCAACGAGCCGCTGTACTTCGACTTGTCAGCCAGCGGCGAGAGGATTTCCTCAACGCCGAGCTTCTCGTAGCGGTACTGGCTGGAGTTGAAGTAGAAGAAGCTGGTGCCGTTCATCTGCCGCGGCGGCTTGCTCCAGTCGGTTCCGAAAGCAATCGGTGCCCAGCCCGACTGCGGACGCAGCTTCTCCTGCCCCACGTAGTGCGCCCAGCCGCCACCGGTCTGGCCCACGCAGCCGCACATGACGAGCATGTTGATCAGCCCGCGATAGTTCATGTCGTTGTGGAACCAGTGGTTCATCGCCGCGCCGACGATGACCATGCTGCGGCCATGCGTCTTGTCGGCGGTGCGCGCGAACTCACGGGCGATCTGGATCACCTCGGCGCGCGGCACACCGGTGATCTTTTCCTGCCAAGCCGGGGTGCCCGGCACGTTGTCGTCATAGCTGCTGGCCACATTGCCGCCCCCCAGCCCGCGGTCCACGCCGTACTGCGCGAGCAGCAGGTCATAGACCGACGCCACCACCCACTCCTTGCCATCGGCCAGGTTCAGGCGCTTGACCGGGACGTTGCGTTCCAGAACATCACTGAACTTGGACTCGGTCCAGTACTCGTTCTCGATGCCGCCGAAGTAGGGGAAGCTGACCGACTCGACGCCGTCGGCGTGGTCCTTCAGGGAAAGGCGCAGGCGGGTTTCGCGACCGGCGCTGTCCTTCTCTTCGATGTTCCACTTGCCCTTCTCGCCCCAGCGGAAGCCCACCGAGCCGTTGGGCACGGTGATGTCACCGCTGTTATCGTCAATCGCCAGCGTCTTCCACTCGGGATTGTTGGTCTCGCCCAAACCACCGAGATCGGCCGCACGCAGGTAGCGCTCCGGCACCAGACGTCCATCGGCGCGGCGCTCCAGCCGGACCAGCATCGGCATGTCGCTGTACTGCCGGCAGTAGTCGGTGAAGTACTGCGAGGGCTGGTCGACGTGGAATTCGCGCAGGATCACATGGCCGAAGGCGAAGGCCAGCGCCGCGTCGGTGCCCTGCTTGGGATGCAGCCAGTGGTCGGTGAGCTTGGCGACTTCGGAGTAGTCCGGCGTGATCGCCACCGTCTTGGTGCCGTTGTAGCGCGCCTCGGTGAAGAAGTGCGCATCCGGCGTGCGGGTCTGCGGGACGTTGGAGCCCCAGGCGATGATGTAGCGGCTGTTGTACCAGTCAGCCGACTCAGGCACGTCGGTCTGCTCGCCCCAGACCTGGGGCGAGGACGGCGGCAGGTCGCAATACCAATCGTAGAAGCTCAGGCAGCCGCCACCCAGCAGCGACAGATAGCGCGCGCCGGCGGCGTAGCTGACCATCGACATGGCCGGGATCGGCGAGAAGCCGACCACGCGGTCCGGGCCGAACTCCTTGACGGTGTACAGGTTGGAGGCGGCGATGATCTCGTTGACCTCGTCCCAGGTCGAGCGCACGAACCCGCCCATACCGCGCTTCTGCTTGTAGCTCTTGGCCTTGACCGGATCACTGACGATGCTGGCCCAGGCCTCGACCGGCGATTTCGACTTGCGCGCTTCCCGCCACAGCTTGAGCAGTGCCGCGCGGATCAACGGGTACTTCACCCGGTTGGCGCTGTACAGGTACCAGGAATAGCTGGCTCCACGCGGGCAGCCGCGCGGCTCGTGGTTGGGCAGGTCCGGTCGAGTGCGCGGGTAGTCGGTCTGCTGGGTCTCCCAAGTGACCAGACCGTTCTTGACGTAGACCTTCCAGCTGCAGGAGCCGGTGCAGTTCACGCCGTGGGTGGAGCGCACGATCTTGTCGTACTGCCAGCGACGCCGATAGCTGTCTTCCCAGCTGCGGTCCTCGCGACGGGCCGCACCGTGGCCGTCCGCGAACGGCTCCGGCGCAGGCTTGAAGAAGTTGAGACGGTCGAGGAAGTAGCTCATGGCTGGGAACTCCGGTGGAAGCCTCGCGTATGCATCGATGCGTTCGTGTCTGGCGTGGTGAGGGGAATCAGCAGGGGCATTCGGCGCCGCGCCTGAAGTACCACCACCAGGTGATGGCGATGCAGCTCAGGTAGAAGGCGATGAAGCCGTAAAGCGCGGCCTCGGCGCTGCCGGTCAGGGCCAGAGAGGAACCGAAGCTCTTGGGGATGAAGAAACCGCCGTAGGCGCCGATGGCGCTGGAAAAGCCAATCACCGCCGCAGACTCGATGCCGGCGCGGCGGGTGGCGGCGGCGCGCGCTTGGGCGTCGGCATTGGCGCCGAGGGCGCGCTCATGCTGGGTGCGGAAGATCACCGGAATCATCCGGAAGGTGCTGGCATTGCCGATGCCAGAGAGCACAAACAGCAGCATGAACATGGCGAGGAAGCCGGTGAAGCTACCGCCGCCGTCGGCGCCGGGGAGGAAGGCGATGACGCCCACCACGCCCACGACCATGCCCACGAAAACGAGAAAGGTGAGCAGCGCTCCTCCGAGTTTGTCAGCCAGCACGCCGCCCGCAGAGCGCATCAGCGCGCCCACCAGCGGACCGAGGAAGGCGTACTTGAGCGCGTCGACTTCGGGGAACAGGGTCTTGCTCAGCATCGGGAAGCCAGCCGAGAAACCGATGAAGCTGCCGAAGGTGCCGATGTACAGCCAACACATCAGCCAGTTGTGCTTCCGGGTGAAGATCGCCGATTGCTCGGCAAAGCTGGAGCGCGCGGCCTGCAGGTCGTTCATGCCGAACCAGGCCGCCAGCGCGGCAGCGAGAATGAAGGGCACCCAGACGAAGCCAGCGTTCTGCAGATGCAGCGCCTTGCCCTCGGCGGTCATCTGCGGGCCGCCAGCGAGTCCTCCGAAGATCGCAAGCCCGAGCACCACCGGCACCACGAACTGCACCGCCGAGACGCCCAGATTGCCAAGCCCGGCGTTCATGCCCAGCGCATAGCCTTGGCGCGCCTTTGGAAAAAAGAACGAGATGTTCGACATCGAGGACGCGAAGTTGCCGCCACCGAAGCCGCACAGAATGGCGATGGCCACGAAGTGCCAGTAAGGCGTGCCCGGCTCCTGCACGGCGAAGCCCAGCCACAGTGCGGGCACCAGCAGGCTGGCGGTGGAGATCGCGGTCCAGCGCCGCCCACCGAAGATCGGCACCATGAAGCTGTAGAAGATGCGCAGCGTGGCGCCGGACAGAGCCGGCAACGCCGTCAGCCAGAACAGCTGGTCCGTGCTGAAGCAGAAGCCTACACGGTTGAGATTGACCGCCACTGCGGAGAACACCATCCATACCGCAAAAGCTAGCAGCAGGGCGGGAATCGAGATCCAGAGGTTGCGGTTCGCGATGCGGCTGCCGGTGTCGGTCCAGAACGTCGGATCTTCGACGTTCCATACGTCGATCGAGTCTTTGCTCTTCGGCGAGGCAGAAGCGGATGAGTTTGCGTGAGGCACCTTGGCGGGGGACATCGTTGACCCAGTCTGTCGAGATTTGGTGATACCGCGCAGTGTGGTGCACACAATCCTCGACGCCAATGATGTGGGTCAAGACGAGTTGAACACCCGCGTGAAGATCGGCCGGTGTGGCGTTCCAAACATCAGTCTAGCAGCGCTGGCCGACTTCACCAGCGGGTACGCGCCTTGGTCTTCGCCCAGATCGAGCTGCCGACAAGCGCGCTGCGGTAGTCCCGCGGTACTGCGACAGTGGACGGGTCGGCGGCCAAGTCAGCTGTCGACCATGCGCTCGACGCGGACAGGCAACCTGTTCTGGAAGCTAAACTCGTAGGGCGCGTCGCTGCTGAGCCCAACGTCCCGCGCGGCGGCCCGCAGACGCGTTCGCTGCGGTAAGACTGTAGCGGCGTGCAACCACAGCCGTAGGTCGGTGCAGTCCAGCTCCAGCAAAGCATCCGCGGCGGCGTGGCTGACCCGCTATACCTCGATTAAGTTGATCGAACCATCCTCCAGATCAAGCCTTGCGTCCAGCGCCTGTACGTGCAGGAGCTGGGCAGGTCGCAGGACTCTAGCGTGCATTAGAAGCACCTGATCGGTGACTCACTCAACTTCCTCGGCGAGATGACTGACGTAAACGTCGAGATCGATCTGCAGACGCCGCGGGTCGCGCAGGATGCAGAGCTAGGCCGGGCGATCCAGCGCCGACGGCTACTCGTCGAGCAGCTGCAGGTTCTTGCCGCAGCCGGAACGACTGAACATCCCGTTCACACCGCCGCCCACGGCTTCAATCCAGCTGTGCAGGCGGGACGCGCCACTGTGTGCATCGATCCCGCCCCTCCGGTACCGCGCATGAGCAGGGCGAGCACTACGAAGGCGCTGACGAACATCAGCAGTGAAAGCCGTTGCGCGCACGTAGTCATGGCCTCGGTGGAATCACGGATCGCGATCGACAGCACCTGAGACTGGCCGGGATTGTTGCCGCCAGGCTTTGGATCACCCCGAATTCGCAAATGGGGTGAGCGAACACGACGGTCGCCGCCGACAGCAGGCTGCCTCGCAGCAGGAAAGAAGCACACTGAACAAGCGATCGACGGGCTCGGCGCCCAGCATCGCTGCCATTTCCAGAGGCACACTTTCGATCGCGTACAGCCACTCTTGCCGTGGCTGCACCGCAAACCGCAGCGAGTACAGCACCGAACCGATTGCCATGCACGAAAAGCTGAAAGCGAGTGCTGCAGACCGAAGCCCCCGAGATTGGCGGCTACCGCGGCCTGCGGATTCAGCAGGATGAACAGGTTAAAGGGCGAGCACGGTTGGCGGAAGCTCAAGCGACAGCGCAGTCAGCGCTTCCACCTGCGATTTCGCCTTCGACTCAGAGCAAACGCCAGCCAAGCCGTCAGCGGCAGGACCAGCAACAGCTGTATCGTCGAGCAACAGACTCTTGGCGAAGACGTCGGCCTGCACCACACAGTCCGCAATGAAATGGATGCTCGGCCCCGCGCTCTCCGCCTGTACTAACCGCAGTCATGGCGCTTCGATCACGCCGCTCCCGCTCAAGGCTTGAATGGCGCGCTGCCCATATGGCGCGTGTCGCGGGGTTGGCGATGGCGATATCGAAGCACCGGATGCCCAGAGCGGGTCGGCCATTCAGCCGCGCCCCACCGCGGATCCAGACCACAAATTGTTCGCGTCCGTAGCGCTGAAGCTCGCCACCCCGACCGTCGGCGACAAGCTGCTGCGGGCATCGCTCATCCGCAGCGAATATAGACATCGAAGGGCGTATCGTGCCGGATCTCGATCGCGAACTTGCCGGAAGGCCCATAGCTGATACGCAGCAGTGCGTCCGGGTGGCGCTCGCGGTATTCCGCCGCCATCGCCTTCATCCCCGAACGCACGTCCGAAGTCGCCGCCACCCGCACTTCGCCCGCCAGGGCCGACCCGATGAGCAGCAGGCCAAGGACCAGCGCCAGCTAGGCGCTCATGCTGGACGCACCTTGCGCGGCAGCCGCACACGCACGCTGTCTCGGACGTCGACCTCGAACTCGACGGTCAGCGCTGCCTCGCCCTGGCGGATCTGGAAGGTCAGGCCCTCGCGGCACGGCAGGCGCTGCACATAATCCAGCACTGGCACGCGCGGCAGGCGCAGTTCCAGCTCAGCGCCGCGCCAGTCGAGCTCGGCCATCTCGCCCTCGTGCAGGCGCAGGCGCCGTTGCTGGCGATGAATCTCGTCCAGACGCGTCTCATCACAAAGCGCTAGGCCGTCAAACAGGCGCGAGAGTTCGGCTTCGGAAATGCGGAAGCGCAGATGCTGAGATTCAAGTTGCAGTTTCATAGGAATCCGATTGGGGATGCGGGAAGGGCGTAGCGGACACCAGGTGGTCAGAGTCTCGGGTCGGTAAGCCGCTTGCTAGCTTCCGCCAGTCCTCAGGCGTGTTGACGTTGTCGAGCAGCGCGCACTCCTCCGGGCCGAGCGATAGAGACTGCACGTCGAGTGCGGCCTGCAGCCGGTGCAGCGCGCGCGGGGCATCCGAATCGCCCAGCCAGCTCGCCAGCCACAGGCGCAGTTCCCCATCGAGCTGCAAACGCATGGGCAGCGGGGACTCGGCGAAACGCGTACAGGCGCGCGGCGGCGCATCCAGCAATCGATGAAGCAGCGGCAGAGCAAGGCGGGGCATGTCCACCGGCACCACGAAGAGTACGCAATCGGGCAGCATTTGGGCGACGCTGGCGATACCGCCCAGCGGCCCGCGGCCTGGTGCCCGGTCGATCACGCCCGCGTACTCGGGTCGAGCACCGCTGACCACGACCTGCGACAACGGTAGCGCCGACAGCAGGGCGTGCATGTGCGCGATCAGCGGCTGTCCCTGCCAGTCGAGCCGTGCTTTGTCCCGGCCCATGCGCGTGGATGCGCCGCCCGCCAGCAGCAGGCCTATCCGCGGCACGGAGGCATCAGTGCTCGTGGCCACAGTCCGGCCCGTGCACATGCGGCTTCAGCTCCGCGGTCATCGGCTCGGCCTCGCGAACGCAGAGCGAACATCCCTCGCTCCATTCGCTGTCGCCACCGCTGTAGTGCTCCTTCTTCCAGATCGGCGACTCGTGCTTGACGATCTCGATGACCTTGCGACAGGCGCGGAAAGCCTCGTCACGGTGCGGCGTGCCAGCGGCCACCACCACCGCCAGATCGCCGATGCCAAGTCGCCCATGCGCGTGCGAGACATGAAGTCGCAGGTGCGGGCCGATCTCCTCGGCGGCCTCGCGGCAGGCCCGCTCGAACACCTTCAGTACCAGCGGCGCGAACAGGCTGTAGCTGACCCCGGTGACGTCGCGGCCGTGGTTGGCATTGCGCACCCGACCGACGAACATCGTGATGCCGCCAAAGCCGGGATCGGAGACGAACTCGAGCGCGGTGGCGGGGTCTAGCGCGCGCTGATCGACGGCGTGCAGCTCCAGCTGGAAGGGCGATTCAGTCGTCATGGCTCAGCCTCCACTGACCGGCGGCAGCAGCCAAAGGCGGCGGTCTGTAGGAATCGAATCGCCGTCGCGCAGCACGCTGTCTTCGCCTGCAAACGCCGAGACGCGCAGCAGGTCTGGCTTGAAGCGCGGCCAGTGTTGAAGACCGTGTGCCTGCAAGGCGGCGCGCGCGTCGGCTACCGCGGCGTTGCCGTCGGGCAGGTCCAGCTGCAGCAGACTGTCAGGCTCGAACTCACTGAAGCAGCCGAACAAGCGGACTTCGATTTTCATGCAATGGTCTCCATGGAAAGCTGCAGGCCCCAGTGTTCGAGGCCATGCACATCGATGTGTGTGCCGGCGGGCAGGACTTCAGCCTCAGCCGGTAGTGCAGCCCAGGCATTGGCCTCGGCTAGCGGGCGCACCTTGAAGGACTCCTGTCCGCGCAGCAGCTCCACGCCAATGCGCCCGTCCTCCGCGATCCGTACGCAAGCCTTCTGGTACTGGGTGAAACCAGACTTCTTGCTTGCGTCAGCAAGCAGCGGCAGCCGCCACGGCCGCTCGGGCTTGAGACCCAACAGGGCCCGCAGGGCCGCGCAGACGAGGAAGCGGAAGCCCACGGCGCTGGAGGCCGGATTGCCGGGCAGGCCGAAATAGAGCTGGCCACCCGGCAGGCGCGCGAACAGCAGAGGTTTGCCCGGACGCATGCGCAGCTTGTGGAAGACCAGCTCCGCACCGAGTTCACGAAGCACTTCGGGTACGAAGTCATAGCGCCCCATCGACACCGCACCAGTGCTCAGGATCACCTGCGCTCCCGCATCAACGGCTTCGCCGATCGAATGCCGCAGTGGCGCCGGTTCATCCGGCAGAACGGCATAGCGCATCAGCTCGGCACCGGCTGCAGCGATCGCCGCCGAGAGATACGGCCCATTGCTGTTGCGGATCTCGCCTGATCCCAAGGGCGCGCCGGCCTCGACCAGCTCGCGACCAGTACAGAACAGGGCCAGCCGCGGCCGACGCACGATGTCGACGCGCGCACAGCCGATGCCAGCGAGCAGCAGGAACTGCTGGGGGCCGATGCGGGTGCCGGCAGGCAGCGCACGTTCGCCGCAGCGGATGTCTTCGCCGACACGACGGATGTGCTGGCCAAGCGGCACCTCGGCTGTGATCTCGATGCGCAGCGCGCGCCCCGCGGCGTCCTGTTCCAGCACGCGGATCTGCTCCACCGGAACCACGGCGTCGAGGCCATCGGGGATGCGCGCGCCGGTCATGATTTCGCAGGCAGCATCGCTGGCGCGTGCTGCATCGCCGGCGGCCTGTTCGCCGCGCACCTCGAACACTTCACCGGCCTGCGCGGTCCGCGGGCCCAGCGGCAGCGCATAGCCGTCCATCGCGGTGTTGTCGAAGGGTGGCAGGTCCTCGGCGCAGATCACGTCGGCCGCCAGCACCTGATCCGATGCGACGTCGACAGCGACGGACTCGGCGGGATTGCGCTGCAAGCCCTGCAGGATCAGCGCGCGCGCAGCCTCGACCTCAAGCATGACCATGCACTGCCCCACTCACCGGGTGCGGTTCACCGCGCAGCATCGCCCGCGCATGCGCCAGCAGCGGCCCGAGAATGGCCATGCCCTGGCTCACGGCCTTGGGGCTGCCCGGAAGCAGGATCACCAGACAGCCGCCAATCAGCCCCGCCTCGGCCCGCGACAGCCAGGCCAGTTCTGTGTGGTGGCGGCTTTCGCTGCGGAACAGCTCGCCGATGCCCGGCACGCTGCGATCGGCGACAGTACGCAAGGCTTCAGGGCTCAGGTCGCGCAGACCGAAACCAGTGCCGCCGGTGCACAGCACCAGCTCAAGCCCCGCGTCGGCCAGCGCGCGCAGGCGCATCGACAAGGCTTCGATGCCATCTTGCAGGATCTCGACCACCTCGGGCGCGGCACCCAGCGCCAGCAGGGCCTGCGTTAGCAGGGGGCCGGATCTGTCCTCATACACGCCAGCAGCAGCCCGATCGCTGAGCGTCAAGACCGCGCAGCGTGCCCCGTCCATCCGCGCCGGCGACTGCGGCCGGTAGTGCGCGCGCTCCTCTTCGCTCAAACCGTCAGGACAGATCCACAGACCCTTCTTGCCGCCCTCCTTGAAGAGCAGCTGGATGGACTGCAGCGACAGCGCCGGCTGCACCGGCTTGGTCAGGTCGTAAAGAGTCAGAAGGGCCGCATTGACGCCAGCCAGCGCCTCCATCTCGACACCGGTGCGGGCTTCGCAGGCAACCTCGCAGTACACGCGGATGGCGCGGCGCTCGGGCACCGCGACGCAGCGCACGTCGACGTACTCCAACAGCAGTGGATGGCAGAGCGGCATCAGCTGGGCGGCCATCTTGGCACCCTGCAGGCCGGCGACCTCGGCCATCAGCAGGGCATCGCCCTTGGGCAGACGACGCTCGACGATGGCCTCGAAAGCGTCGCCCGGATGCAGCTCACCAACCGCCACAGCGCGCCGACGGGTCGGGCGCTTGCGGCGGACATTGGCCATATGAAAGCCGGCCCCACCGGGACCAGTTTCGGGTGCATGCGACATGATTCAGCCTCCGATGGATGCGAGATGTGGGGTCAGGCCGGTCTGACCTTCGTGCAGGCCATGGCCCAGGGCCTTGAGCCCGAGCTGGCTGATGAGCGCAGCCTGCAGCTCGTCGGCCTGATCTTCGTCCTGCAGCAGCGGCCGCAGAGGGATACCGACGTTGCCGAACAGGCACAGCCGGAGATCGCCCGACGAGG
This sequence comes from Lysobacterales bacterium, assembly GCA_016718605.1. Lineage (GTDB taxonomy): Bacteria > Pseudomonadota > Gammaproteobacteria > Xanthomonadales > Xanthomonadaceae > Aquimonas. Next base: position 1,263,033 of record JADKCY010000003.1, read on the forward strand.
TCACCCGCAGCCGGTTGCAGCCGGCGCAGAAGTCCCGAGAGTAGGGCGCGATGATGCCGATCCGGCCGCGGTAGTCGGGATGCGCGTATTCGCGCGCCGGGCCGGCGTCGGCGGCGCGCGGCAGCAAGCCCCAGCCTTCGGTCTGCAGCGCGTCTTCCAGCGCCTCGGCACGGTAGTGATGGCGACGGAAATACTCGAGGTTGTCGCCGGTCTGCATCAGCTCGATGAAGCGCAGGCTGATCGGTCGGTCGCGCAGGTAGTCGAGGAAGGCGGGCAGCTGATCGTCGTTCAGGCCGCGCAGCAGCACCGCATTGAGCTTGACTGCAGAGAGCCCCAGAGCCAATGCCCGCTCGATCCCGTCGAGGATGTGCGGCAGGCGGTCATGCCCGGTGATCTCGGCGAACCGCGCGCGGTCAAGCGCATCCACGCTCACGTTGAGGTGACTGAGGCCCGCAGCGCGCCAGTCATCGATCCGCTGTGGCAGCAGCACACCATTGGTGGTCAGCGCGATCTTCTCGACACCGGGGACGGCCGCTGCGACACCGATGATGTCCGTGAGGTCGCGGCGCAGACTGGGTTCACCCCCGGTCAGGCGCACCTTGCGCATGCCCAGCCGGGCGAAGCCCGTGAGCAGGCGACGGATCTCGTCCACACCGAGATGGCGTGGCAGATCCGGGCGCGCCTGGTACCCCTTGGGCAGGCAGTAGCTGCAGCGGAAGTTGCAGGCTTCGATAACCGAGAGCCGCAGATAGGGGAAACGCCGACCGTAGCGGTCGATCAGGGACGCCATGTGCCACTCCTTTCCAGATCGGGAAAGGCCAGCCGTTTCCAGCCGACCCCGGTGGTCGCATCGACCACGGCCGGCCTCCATTGCCGGCACGCCGGCGGCAGGAGGTTCGGCTTTGGAGCGCCGCCCGAACCGCGGCGGCCCCGGCACCTTACGGTGACGACAGTCTCCCTGAATTGACCCGGGTCAAGCGCGGGTCAGACTGACCGAAGCGTGACGGGCTCGAGTATCTGCTTGCGACCCGATGCATCAGCGGTAAAGTTCTAGAACTTGGCAGCCGTGAACGCGGCGACGGCATTGAACTGATCACCCTCACGAAACAGATAGCCGCCCGCTTGATTAGGGCCGATGCGCTACACCAGATGACGGAAATCCAGCAGCGCCGACTTCTCATGGCTTTCGGCACGGCAGGCGCCTGAGAAAGCACAGCTACTTCAGAAGCTGATCGCGTCACCGTCATCGGCGACCGGGTTTGCGCGCGGGCGGCAAGGGCTCAGGCTGCGACAAGGCATCGCGAGTGTCGTGGCGACTTGAGAGCCGGTTCAGCGCATAGCCGATCGCGGCGCCCGACTGGCACAGCGCTTCACAGTGAGGCCGCGCGCTCGGGCCATCATTGGCGCACTTCTGCGCGCGAAAACAGCTGAGCGACTGCTCGCAATAACAGCCGTCCAGCCTCGGACACCCGTAGTCTGCGGCCATCAAAACTCATGAGATCGGTGTCTCAGAGAGGTGCCAAGGCCTCCAGTTCCGACTGGAAGTAGGCAGCGAACTTGACCTCGTGCCGCGCTTCCAGCACGGCGGAATCGACCTCGCACAGCAGTTTGTGAAGCAGATCGCTGCGCAGGCGGGCATCCGCGTCCATCCATAATCGGCAGCTCGCCCATGTCCACGGCACTCTCCCAGGCCAGCAGGTCCACCTGGTTCTTGAAGCAGGCATCTCCGATGCGACTTTGCGCACTGACTCCCAGCCCGACGAGGTCGGTTTCGGCATGCGGCGTATAACCCAGCGCATTGCGATGCCGCTGGCCGCTGCGACGAGCCCGGGAAAGGTCGTCCTGCGGCAACGCGAAGACATCCAGCCCGATCGGGTCGTAGCCTGCGGCCAGTAGCGCCCGCACAGCTAACGCACGCTGCCCGATGCGCTCGCCAAGCTGCCGCGCGGGCGGCCCTGAGGCCGCCGAGGCGAGTCGCGTGCGCCCTCCGAATGGATGGAGGCTGATGCGATCGGGGCGTTGCTCCAACAGGAGTTCCAGCCACTTCAGTAGATCGTTTTCGCTGCGTCCCGGCAGGCCGTACAGCGTATCAGAGCACATCGCGCGGAAACCTGCCGTGCGCGCATCCTCGACTGCGGCCGCAAGCTCGGCGTGAACCGGCCGACGCTACAGACGCGCCTGGGTAGAGGCTTCGAAATCGAACACCGTGAACCGCGCGCGGTTGAAGCCGAGGCCGGCGAAACCGGAGATTTCCTCTGGACAATGCTCACCCACCGGCAGCTCGATCATGAACTCGCGCTCCCGTCCGCGGCTCAGGAAGAAATGCCGTGAGGCCGCGTAGAGAAGCTCCGCCAGCGCCGCCGGATCGATTTGCTTCGGCCACCACCTCCGACATTCAGCTGGATCAGATCGCGATCGCGATCGAACAGTGGCGCCGCCAGTTCGCGCTCGCGGGCCAGCCTATCGAAATGCGCCCTGACCTTGCCGGAGTCGGCCTCCACAGTGAAGGTACCCGGGCAATGGAAGCAGGGCTGCTCAGCGAAGGGCACGTGCTGGTACAGCGAAAGCCTGCGCGGCACTGGGTCATCATTGGTTTCGCGAGCCGCAGCCCAGAGTTAGCGCTCGCCGACCTCCGGCGAAAAACTCGCCGGGTCCGGAAAACCCTGGAAACGGGCGTCGAGGCCGGAGAACCCGAGCAAAGGATCCGTGGCGAAGGCGCGGGTCGTGGGCATGGCTGCAGTCTCGACTCAACGTAAGGGCTGATACATTGATCCAGGTCAGCCGAGGACGCGATGGCAGCGACCGTATAACCGAGTGATCTTCAGACGCTTTTCTCGGGCCGGGAGCGCGATGATGTCCTCGGAGAAGCGCTTCAGCGTTGGGGTGCAATCGCCCGGCAGCAGCAGCTCAATTGGTTCGAGGCGCCAGCGACGAGTGAAGGCGGTGTCCAACGCTGCCGCAAGTTCAGTGCGTGTATTCACCCGATGGCCGTCACCGCCCAGCCTCACTGCCGGCTCGGCATTGCGCCAGTCGTCGAGGTCGGCGCGCGCGACTCCGACTGGAAGGCGCGGATTTGAGGTTCATTGCCGCTAACAGGCAGTCGCCGATGTCAGAGCCAGTCGGCGGCGTGCCGTGACGCTAAAGACAGGCGTTAAATGCGGATGCGAGGTCTGCCGCGCACCATCAGGGCGTCGACCGAGGCCGCGAGAGATGTCGGCTATCCGGCAGATTCGGTTGAAGTGACCTCACGAATCAGTCCTTCCAGCAACCACGCTGTGGTTGCGAGCTCGAACCCGAAGCGAGGCTGGTTGTCGAATATCGCCTGCTTGAACGCGACTCGGGTATGCCTCTGGTTGTCGCTGTCGGCGGCTATGGGTGTGGCACGGCTCAGTAGTTGAGCATCATTCCAGCGCGCAACACCCCGAATCTGTAGGTCCGGGCCGCCAGGTTGACGATCTTGATCGGACCATTCATTGCTTCGGTGTAGGCGTTCGTCACCCCGTGGTCGAAGTAGTTGAAGATCGCCACCCGCCAGTTCTTCATCGCGGACAGCAGTTCGGCGAACGCGCGCCGTATTGCCTTGGGCAGCTTGGCCTCCCGCGCTGCGCAGGCCGCCTCCGCTTCAGCGTGGGTCGCGCAGTCGTAGATGGCGTAGAACGCTTCCCTGGCCTCGTAGGCATCGGCGACGTCGGGGAATTGGTGCGTCCAGGTCTGCATGACCCTGCGCTGCTCTGAGGCCAGTCGCTCCCACATTGGGGCAGCCAGGCCAGTCCGGTAGCTCTTGCGGATAACCTCCATGCCTTTGTCGGCGTATTGGGTGACGTACCACTTGTCTGCAATGACGGCGAAGCAGGGAATCACATCGGGGACCAGGTCGCGGTACGGCTTCCACATGCCCATCGTGACGACGTGAACCTTGGTCAAGCACTCCATGCAGAGCCGCCGGTAGCCCAGGTGTCCCGGTTTCGATCCGACTGCAGATGGATCAGCGCCCGCTGCTTGATGTTGGTCAGTACGACTCGGGCGTGCCGGAGCAGATGGACCTCATCGATTCCCAGAACGTGCGGGGTCGCCACGCGGTTGTGGTCGGCATCCAGCTCAAATTCCGACCAGTGCTCTACGACGCGGCGAACGGAACGCACCTTTAGGCCAGAGTCGTTGACTGCGGCCGCGCGGGTCTGGGTCAGGCATCGGTTGTCGATCCAGTCTCACTGGCGAGTAATGAGTTGGAAGTGTTCCTTCAAGTTGTCGCCTAGTTCGGCGCTGGTTTTGCAGCAATGCAGGGGTCGGCCGAGGAACCTCTCGCGCTCCCATTCCAGTGCGACCGGCTTACCCCGGATCGGCAGGTCCATGTAGGTCACCAGTCGCGTGCCATTCGCCGCAATGGCTTCCGAGCCTCAAGCGGGCAGCCGGGCAGCATGTCCCGGCGTCGCAGGACGCGGATGGAAATGGAGGTTTCGGATTCAAGGGCGTCGCCAGGGATCAATCCCTGAAGGTTAAGCATGTCCATACGGTCAATTGGTACTCAGGAGGCTAAGGCGTGAACTGGTGGGCCCAACCGTCATTTTTCCCCCACTCCTATAAGGAAGGCGCCATAGAGCACGGCATCGGGAACGCATTGCTCAAGCAGGTACGCTGCGCCCGAACCATTCGGAAGAAAAACGGCACTGCGGATACGGACGTGGCGCAGCCCGCAACCCACAAGCGCCCGACGAAGCTCATACGCGGCATGCCAATAAACACCGCGGTAGCCTCCACTGCCGCCGTGGCGCCCCTTCTCCCACCAGAGCACGCTGTGGCGGTTCAACACCCCGAATACGACTCGTTCGCGCGCCACCCGCACCATTTCGGCCATTGCCCGCGGCCAGTCTGAAATGAAGCCCAGCGCGGCCACTGAGACGACATAGTCGTAGCTACTCGCCGCAAATGGCAGCGCGAGCGCATCGGCATGTACGTAGCTTGTGTCCGGGTCCCGTATGCGCGCAACCGTCAGCGACTCGTCATCGATGTCGGCGCCAACAACGTCCAGACCAGGCCAGCGAGCAAAGCGGCGCGTGAACCATCCGGTGCCGCAGCCGACGTCCAGCAGTCGAGTGTCGGGGCGTGGAGCCAGCAGCGCGAGAAGCAGCCGGTACTCCGTGTCGCCAATCCAACGGCCGCGGGCGCTGTCGTACCACGCATCGTAGTCCGCAGGGTTCACGGCTGCGCCAGTTGTCGCCATGCCGCGATCAATGCCTCGGCGGCCCACTCGATGTCCTTTTCGGTGGTCGGCCAGCCGGTAGAGAACCGGACTGCGCCGCGTGCCCGCGCAGCATCGCAGCCCATCGCCGCGAGCACACCGCTCACTGCATCGTGTTCGGAGTGGCAAGCGGACCCAACGGACGCCGCGACATCAGCACGCGCGGCGTGCAACAGGGCGCGTCCACTGACGCCAGGAAACGATACATGCAATGAGTTCGGCAGCCGTTCGTATGGATGGCCATTGAGATGGAGATCCGGTATCGCCGCCAGCAGACGCTGGTGCAATGCATCGCGCCGGTCACGCAGCCTGGCGGCCATCGGCAGGTGTGCCAACGCCAATTCAGTAGCAGCACCCAGGCCGGCGATCGCCGGTACGTTCTCGGTGCCCGGGCGCAACCCGCGCTCCTGGTCCGCGCCGAACAGGATGCGGGCGATTGGTGTGCCGCGGCGCACGTAGAGCGCGCCGACGCCCTTGGGGGCATAGAACTTGTGCCCGGCCAATGTCAGCAGGTCCACGCCAAGCGCGTACACGTCGAGCGGCAGCTTGCCGGCGGATTGAGCCGCGTCCGTGTGCAGCAAAACGCCCCGTGGGCGCGTGACAGCGGCGATCTCCCGGATGGGCTGCAGCGTGCCGACCTCGTTGTTCGCATGCATGATCGAAACCAGCACGGTGTCGGGGCGCAGCGCCGCCTGAACATCGGCCGCCGAGACGCGACCGAAGCGATCGACGGGGAGCACCGTTAGCGCCCAGCCTTCGCGTTCCAACTGCTGCGCCGGCGCCATGACCGCCGGATGCTCGATCGCGCTGATCACGAGATGGCGCTTGCCAGTACTAGCGCGTGCAACGCCGAGCAAGGCCAGGTTGTTGGCCTCGGTGGCGCATCCCGTGAAAATCACTTCCTCTGCCTGTGCACCGATCAGCCGGGCCACCGATCCACGCGCCTCGGTGACGATCGCCGCGGCGCGCTGCCCCAGCTCGTGCGAGGAGGATGGGTTGCCGAAGGTGTCGCTCAGGCAGCGCATGACGGCTCCGGCGACCTCGGGCGCGACGGGCGTCGTGGCGTTGTAGTCCAGGTAGACCGGCTCATGCATCGGCAGGCCTGCCTAGGGTTTCCCGCATGCGCATGGCCACGAGTGCACCCGATGCGAAGGTGAGAGCGGCGATCAGATACACCGCCGCATGCAGGCCGAACAGGTCGGCCGCGATTCCGGCCAACAGCGCGCCGACGGCATAGCCCAGATCGCGCCACAGGCGATAGATGCCCACCGCCGATGCGCGCCAGTTTGGCCGGGCGACATCGCCGATCGCCGCCAGCAGCGTTGGGTAAACCATGGCCGTCCCCAACCCCAGCAACACCGCACCCGCGACGAACGCCGGCATCGTCGTCCCCGCGGCGGTAAGAGCGATGCCAAGGGCCTGCACCCACATGCCCCACACAATCAGCCCTTTCCGGCCGATGCGATCGGAGAGTGCGCCCGTGCCGATCTGCGCCAATCCCCAGACCGCCGGATAGACGGCGGCGAGCACGCCGATCTGCGCGAGATTTGCGCCGGCTGCCGCGAACACGAGTGGAAACAGTCCCCACGCCATGCCGTCGTTGAGGTTGTTGACCAGGCCAGCCTGGCTGACGCTGGACAAGTCCCGGTCCGTGAAACTCACGCGCCGGAACAAATGGCCGTGTGCCGGATCCGGTTCGTTTGCGTCAGGGCGAGCGACCGCTCCCATCTCATGCGCGACGAAGTGACGCGTTTCGCGCACGGCCCACATCGACAGCGCCAGTCCGACCACGACATAAGCCACACCGAGATAGAAAGGCTCCGGGCGCAGCCCGTGGCGGGCCGCGATCCAGCCGGTCGCCCACGCGCTCACCGCCACGGCGAAGTAACCGGCGAACTCGTTCATACCCATCGCCAGGCCGCGCTGCTTGGGCCCGACCAGGTCGATCTTCATGATCACCGTCGTGGACCAGGTCAGCCCCTGGCTGATGCCCAGTAACACATTGGCCGCGAGCACCCAGTTCCAACTTGGTGCCCACATCAGCAAGAACGGCACCGGCACTGCAACCAGCCAGCCGGCGACGAGTACGTGCTTGCGTCCGAATCGATCTGAGAGGCGGCCAGCGACGTAGTTGGTCAGTGCCTTGGCGACACCGAACGCCACGATGAAGGACAGCACCGCCGACCGTGCGGCCAGCTGAAACTCCTGCTCGGCGATGGCCGGCAGGATGCTGCGCTCCAATCCCACCATCGCACCGACAAAGGCGTTGACCAATACCAGCAGCGAGAACTGGCCCGCGTTCTCGCGCAACCCCAGGCGGAGCGGCACGTCTGCCACGGTCAGGCCGCGCGCCCTGTGTTGAAGCGCAGGAAATCGACCATGCCCGCTGGCGGCGGCGCGAGCGTCTGCGTCAGCTCATCGACAAACGCCTCCCGGGGAGCGGACAGCAATGGGTTCCACCGCTTCTCGAATCCCAACGTGGAGGACGGCTTGCCGGACAAACCGACACCGCAAGCGCTGCCGGCCTGGTGGCCGGGAAAGATCTCGAGATCATCCGGCAGCGACAGCAGCTTGTCGTGCAAGCTGCGATGCAGCAACGTCGCCATTTCCCGTTCGCGGCCAGCCAGATCAGGTCGGCCGACCGCGCCGACGAACAGCGTGTCGCCGGTGATGACGAACCACGGGGCGTCCCCGCGACGCCGGTCGGTGACCAGCAGGCACATGCTTTCCGGTGTGTGTCCCGGTGTGTGCAGTACCTCCACGATGACGTTGCCCACTTCCAGGCGCTCGCCATCGTGCAGAGCGCGGAAGGCGAACGCCACGCTATCCGCCGCGCTGGCATGCAAGGCATACGGCACGTCGGCCATCGCGGCCAGGGCGAGTCCGCCAGAGCGGTGATCGGCGTGGAGGTGCGTGTCTATCACCATCGTCAGGGGTGCACCGACACGCTGCGCTTCTTCCAGGAACCACGACTCGTCGCCGGCGAGCACATCGACCGCGATCGACTTGCCCTTGCCGGCGCAGCCGAACAGGTAGGAAATGGAAGCGTCTGGATTAGGACGTTGTCGGAAGAACATCGGTATCTCCTTCAGAAGACCAGGACTTTGTCCGCTTCGAGGGTCCAGTCCGCGAGCTGGGCCAGGGTCGAGCGCTTCGCGCCTTCGATCATGTCGGTCTCGCTCAGGCCCCGCGCATCCATGCAGGTACCGCACAGGGCGACACGGCCGCGACGCAGCACCTTGCCGAGCATGAGTTCGACGCTGTAGTAGCCCTCGGGCACTTTCTGCCCGGTCTTGGCGCACGCCACCGCATCGGCCATCAGGAACACCTGCACCTGCTGCTCGTCGCGGCCGGCGAGTACACCGGCCAGCCGCAGCGCGTTGTAGATGCGCTCATTGCCGTACGGCGCGTCGTTCAGGATGAAAAGCGTGGTTGCCATGGTGTTACCTCCAGAAGTTCACGAGGCCGACGCCTGCTCCAACGGCAGGCCCGCGGCCTGCCATTCGCTGACGCCGTCCAGCAGCTTGCGGACCCGATAACCTTTCGCGAGCAGCAGCGCAGCGGCTTCGTCCGACAACAGGCAGAACGGCCCGCGGCAGTAGGCCACGATCTCCTTGTCCCGCGGCAGTTCCGCCAGCCGCTGTTGGAGTTCGCCCACCGGCAGCGAGCGTGCGTAAGGCAAATGCGCGGCCTCGAACTCGGCCCGTGGTCGCACGTCGATCACGGTCACCTCGCCGCGACGCGCCTGCGTCAGCAAGGCATCGCGCCCCACCGCGGCCATCTGGCCCCGGTGCGTCGTCATTTCATCCAATGCCAGTCGCAGCTCGACCAGGTGCGTTTCGGCCACCTCGCGCAGCCGCACCCACAGGCGAGCAACATCCGGGCCGCTGAGCCGGTAAACCATGAACTTGCCGTCCCGACGGGACTCGACCAAACGGGCGGCCTTCAACGCCTTGAGGTGCGCGCTGGCGAGCTTGACGTCGATCGACAGCTCGGCGGCCAGGTGCTCGACAGTCTTCTCCCCTTGGGCCAACAGTTCCAGCAGCTCCAGCCGCTTGGGGCTAGAGACCGCCTTGCCGATGCGACCAACCTGCTCATAGAGCAGGTCTTTTAGGGCCCGATTCTTCATACCAACAGTCTAACGGTTATTGGACTATTGGACAAGCGATGCGACAGGTAAGCGGTCGCCGCCACGCAGGCGAAATGGGACGCTTGGCTGCGGAAGAGCCCGAATCGTTGGCCCACTCGCGGCAAACCGCCCTAATTCAGTTCTTGCGAGAGCGAAGCGCTTCGCCCTGAACTACCCCGCCGACTCACTCTCCACCCGCAAGGCTCCGAGCATCTGCATCAACTGCTCGGCCTCCTGCTGCATTCCTCCCGCGGCTGCAGCGGACTCTTCTGCAAGGCCGGCGTTCTGCTGCGTCAGCCCATCGAGATCCAAAATCGCTTGATTGACCTGCTCGATACCGTTGGCCTGTTCGCGCGCCGCGCCGGCGATTTCAACCACAGCCTGCTGCAGTGCTGAAAGTGCCGCCTGCACACGCCCCAGATCGGCGGCTGTTGCATCGACCCGCCGCGCGCCGCTGCGGGTGTCCGCCCGCGCGGCATCCACCAACCCGCGAATCTGGGCCGCGCCCTCGCGCGCTCTGCCCGCCAGACCCCGAACCTCCGTGGCCACCACCGCGAAGCCCCGCCCCTGTTCACCGGCACGCGCGGCCTCGACAGCAGCATTCAGCGCCAGCAGGTTGGTCTGGAAGGCGATACCTTCGATCAACTCGACAGCAGCCGCGATCGCATCCGAGGAACTCAGGCTGCGCTGCATGGCTTCGCGAACCTGGCCCATGGATTGCGCACAATCGGCCGTAAGCGACTGCACCGCGTCTGCCTGATGCCGTACTTGCTCTGCCTGTTCATCGGCCTGGCGAACGCTGGAGGCCAACTCCTCCATCGCGGCCGCGGTTTCCTCCAGCGACGCCGCCTGCTGCTGCGAGCGCCCATTGAGCTGATCGCTGCCCTCGCTCATCCGTCCGCTGCCTTGCGCTACAGTCAAAGCAGTTTCCTGGGCTCGACGTACCAAGTTGGACAGGCTCTCAACAGCCTGGTTGAAGTCAACCCTGAGCGCTTCGAACTGCCCCTGCAGGGGCTCGCGTATCGGCGAATCCAGTCGACCATCCGCCAGAGCTTCCGCCGCGGCCGAAATTCGGCGTACGGCCTCTGCCAGCGCAAGACTGGCACGGTCGACATCGGACTCGAGAGCGCCGAAAGCGCCCTCACTGCGTCGCTCAACGCGGCCACCAAAGCGCCCTTGAGCCAGATCTGAAAGCAGCGCTCCCACTGTGTGTAGGCTGTCATCAAGCGTAGAAAGCGTCGCGTTGACCTGGGATCGCAGCTCCCCACTCACACGCTCCGAGAGCCGCACTTTGAGGTCGCCTGCGGCCAAGCCCTGCATGACCCCGGCGAGTTCTCGCATGTTGGAGTCGAGTGTTTGAACTGCCTCATTGGTTCGGCGCTTCAGGAGATCGAGATCACCACTCAGGCTGTCGGTGACCCGTCGCCCCATGTCCCCATCGGCGACGCCTTTCATTACGTCATTGACGGCGGCCAATGAGCGTTCCACTTGGTTGAGGCTCAGGTCGGTCAGGCGGCAAAGCTCCGACAGCTCGTCCCCGCGATCGGGCAGATCAACGCGGCTGTGGAAGTCGCCCTTGACCGCGACGCCCTGCAGCACCTCGCCCACCGTGCGGATGCCGTGCAAAAGACGCGCCTGCAGTCGCCAGACCAGCGTGATGGCGAGCGCCAAGCCCCCTAGCATCGCCGCAGCGACCAACGCCGCCAGGATGTGGCTGTCGCGCTCACTTCGGCGGCTGTCCGCCTGCCACGCCTCTGCGGACCCGCTGATGAGAGCGGCGACTTCATCCATCCAGGCGGAATAGACGTTGAAGGCTTGCGCTCTCAGGCTGGAGTCCGGAGCGATTCTGACCGCCATTCGAAACTGCTCTGTGGCCTCCACTCCGCGAACCATCATGGCGTCGAGGGCGCTTCGCTCGGCACCAAGTGAAGAATCAACCGCTTGCCTTCGCGCGGAGTTTCGCAATGCGATCAGGATCGCGATTCGCTCGGGCTCGATCTCGCCGGAAAGTGCTAGCTGGAGTGCAGCACGCTCCTGCCCCAAAGATTCCAGTAGCCGCGCCTTGTCGAGCAGGCGCAGGGCAGCGCGCTGATCTCGGACTTGCTCAAACGTCAGCGCCTCGGTCGCGATGCGGCCCAGTCCAACGTTGACCAATGCAGAAAAGGCCTCCAACAGATCGCTTCCTTCCAGAGACAAGGCATCGACACGCGAGCGCAACGCATTGACATCGCGCGCGAAGTCGCACGCGGATCGACGGCAGGCCTCGTCGAACCGCAGGCGAGACTTGCGAAGAGCCTGCAGGGAGGTCTCATCCCTGGTTCCCACGTAGCCCGCACTCCGGCCGTGCTCGCGCTGCAGCGCCTGCAGGGTATCGAGGCTGGCCGTCCAGCGATCAACCACCTCGGCAGCATGGCGTGCCTCCGCCACGGACCGCCACAAGCGCTGCCCGCTGTCGGCGGTGAGCACCAGCAGCATGGCCATCATCGGCAGACCGGCCAGAAGCAGTTGCGTCAACAGCCTCGGCTTCCATGTGAACAGTCTTCGGCGGAGCGCCCCTGCCCACGAGCGCCGGCGGACAATATGGCCGCCCTCGACAATCGCCTCGCCGCGCGCAACCCGGGCGTAGTCCGCTTCCACCGCTCCCAGGTTGACGGCGGAAGGTACCGAGCGACGCACCGACACGTAGCCCACGAGTCGATCGCCTTCAAACTTCGGCGACACATTGGCTTCGACCCAGTAGGCATCGCCGTTCTTGCAGCGGTTCTTGACCAGGCCACGCCAGCAGCGGCCGGCCTTGAGCTGCTTCCACATGTCGTCGAACACCGCCTCCGGCATGTCGGGATGGCGGACGATGTTGTGGGCCTGACCGATCAACTCGGCCCTTTCGAAGCCCGAGTAGTGGACGAAGTCGTCGTTGACATCGAGGATCCTGCCCTTGGTGTCGGTCGTGGAAGACAGAATGGCATCCCGCGCGATCTCGAGTACGCGATCCGTAATGGGCAGATTGCGACGCATGGCTGGCGTTCCCTTGGAAAGTCGATACAAAGGTTCCGCGTCACCCCTAGTGGTCCGCATTGACGACGATCAAGCCGGCGGGATCACCCCCGTGGGGACGTTCCTGACAGCGGTCGAGACCTGCCGCGCAGGCGAGGCCACTGCTAGTCTTCGCGTTTGCTTTCTGATTTAGCCTCTATGAACATGGCGTTCGACGCACCTCTCACGCGGCCGGGTCTGGCGGGCCTGCACCCCGGCAACTTCGCCCTGGTGATGGCCACAGGCATCCTCAGCTTGGGCTTTGGCCTGCTGGGGTATGCTTCCCTCACAGACGTGCTTTTCGCGATCGGACTCGCCGCTTGGGTGGTCCTGGTCTGCCTGAGTGCGTCGCGCACGATCCGCCACTTCGGTGCCGTTCGCGACGATCTGCTGAACCCGAAAATGGTGTTCGGCTTCTTCACCCTGGTGGCGGCCACCAGTCTCGTCGGGCAGATGCTGCTGGGGCGCGGCGAGGTTGAGTTGGCTCTGGCCTGTTGGGGCCTTGCTTTTGGCGTCTGGTGCCTGCTGCTGTACCTGGCCTTCAGCGTGCTCACCTTCCTGAGCCACGAGAACAACGTCAACATCATGCACGGCGGCTGGCTGATCGCCATCGTCGGTACCCAGTCGCTGGTGCTGCTGGGCACCGCACTGGTGCCACATCTGGGTGACTACGCCACTTACATGCAGGTCGAGGTGCACATGCTGTGGGGCCTGGGCCTGATGTTCTACGGCATCTTCGTCACCCTGTTCTGCTACCGCATCTTCTTCCTTGCGCTCAAGCCGGACGACGTCGGCCCGCTGCTGTGGGTGGTGATGGGCGCTGCCGCCATCAGCGCCAATGCTGGCACCCAGCTGATCGCCATCGATCCCGTCCTGCCTTTCCTCAAGGCGCAGCGGCCCTTCATCGACGGCGTCACCCTGATGCTGTGGGCCTGGGCCACCTGGTGGATTCCGCTGCTGTTCCTGTTCGGGCTGTGGAAGCACGGCGTCAACCGTCGACCGCTGCGCTACGAGCCCGTGCTGTGGAGCTTCGTGTTTCCCTTGGGCATGTATGCGGTAGCCAGCGCGCGTCTCGGTCTGGCCGCGGAGTTCCCGCCGCTGGAATGGATATCGAGGTTGATGATCTGGGTAGCGCTCGCGGCCTGGCTGCTAGCGCTGCTGGGACTGGGGCAGCGCCTGCTGAGGCTCGGCAGCGGACACAGGACGGCATAGGCGCGGCGCACGCGATTCGCGGGCAGCCAGGCACAGCAATCTCCTCCGGTCACCAGAGCCGCGGCGCAGTCCGTGCGCAGGTCACGCCGTGCAGCTCACTGCGGCCCGGCGCACCCCCAGCCGCGATCCCTGCGCCGCCGTGCGAGATCGAAGCCAATCCGGACCAGCCACAATAAATAAGCCAAGGACCACAGCAGGCCAGCGCTCCACCACAGCGGCAACAGGGGCCACCCGAAACTGCCGGCCAAAGCCCGCAACCCGGCCGCCAGCAGCAACAGCGAGGCCGCCCACGGCAGCCAGCGGCGTTCATCAAGGACGAACCCCGCGTGGGTGCGACCGGCAATGCACAGCACGGCGAACACGGCGAGCCCCAGCGCGCCCAGCGCATGCAGATGCAGGCCGGCGCTAGGCGCGATCGGCGCTCCAAGACGCGCAGCGCCCTCCATAAGGTAGCCAAGGCCCAGCAGCCAGGGCAGGCCGTACAGCATCGCCACCCAGCGCCGCAGCAGCACCCGTGTATGCGGCCAGTCGCTGAGCAGGCCCAGGCAGGCCGCACCCGCGCCGAGCGCCAGCCAGCCTGCAGCCATCGGCAGCTCTGCCAGTACCGCCGCTGCGTGCAACGCGATCAATAGCGCCGCTATCTGTCGCCGCGGGGGGCGGGCGATGTAGTCGGGCTCGGCGCCGGCCTCCTCCAGATGGCGGTTGACCACGCGCATGGAGATCCGCGCCAGCGTCAGCACGATCAACAGCAGCATGAGATGCAGCAACAGCCGCAGGCCCTGCAGCGGATCGGCGAACAACAGACCGCCCAGGGCCAGGTCGAGGCTGAACGCAGCGCCAGCGATCAACAGCGCCGCAAGAGCGGCCCACAGACCGCGCTGGCGTCGCGTGGGATCGCGCCAGATGGGGGGCGTGATGAGCGCCAGCAGCCACAGGCACAGCGTGCCCTGCAGCAATGCCAGCGGCCAAGCGCCCAGCCCCGGCAGCAGCAGCACCGCCAGTGGCGCCAGCAGCCACAGCGCGAACAGGAATACGGTCTGCCGACGACCGAAGTCGGCACTCGCAGTGAATTCCGGCACCGCGGTCAGGACGAAGCCCAGCACCGAGGCGAGCCCGAAGCCGAGCAGCAGCTCATGGGCATGCCAAGCCACCGCGCCACCGGGAAAGGCAGGCATCGGCAGCGTACCCGCCAGCATCACCAGCCACGCAGGCAGCAGCAGCACCGCCGAAATCGCGGTGGCGAGGAAGAATGGACGGAAGCCGCACTGCCAGAGCGGCCAGCGGAGCAGCTGCAGGAGGGCAGCGCGAACGGGGCGATGCAAAGCGCGTGAGTTCAACATTCGCTGCGCTCCGGACCGGGAGCAGCGAAGCGCCGCAGGCGGAAGGACCCGGCCCGTTCGCCACCCCTGCGGGCGTCGCCACCGACTTGTGCGTGCGCACAGGAAGACGCGGCGGCCGCGTGCGCGGGTAGTCCGAAGGCGGCACGAAACGCGGGCTCGGCCAGCAGGGCCGCCTCCAGCGCCAGTACCTCGGCCTCGCTGCGCGCGGCGGCCGGAGCCTGCGGCTGGAGTTGCAGCTGCAGGTAGCCGGGCTGTCCGCCGAGCACCAGCAGACGATCCGCAAGACGCAAAGCCTCGCGTTGGCTGTGAGTGATCATCAGCAAGCCACAACGCAGGTTCGCGCACTCCGCCAGCAGCAGGTGCTCCAACTCGTGGCGCAGGCCGATATCGAGGGCGGCAAAGGGTTCGTCCAACAGCAGCAGTTCGGGCTGCACCACCAGCGCACGCGCCAGGGCCACACGACTCTGCATGCCACCCGAGAGGGCGCCGGGGTACAGCTTCAGGTCGGCCTGCGACAGGCCCAGCCGGAGGCCCATGTCGAGTGCCGCTGCCGCCCGCGCGGCGCGGCTCAGACCCTGGGCCTGCAGTCCGAGCGCGATGTTGTCCAGAGCACTGCGCCAAGGCAGCAGACGCGGCTGCTGGAACATGGCGCCAAGGCGCTGCCAGCACCGCTCGATTCGGCCCTCGTTGGTTTCGAGCAGGCCCGCCACTGCCTGCAGCAGGGTCGATTTGCCGCAGCCCGACGGCCCCAGCACGGCGATCGACTCGCCCGCAGACAGCGTGAAATCGAGCGGCCACAGCGCCCGGCGCGCGCCGTAGCGATGACCGAATCCGCGGACATCGAGAAGACTCATTGTGCCGCCTCGCGCCAGCGTTCGAACTCGCGCTTGATTGGCTCCAGCACGGCGTACTCCAGCAGCAGCAGGGCAAGCAGCACGCACAGCACCCAGGCCAGCGCTGCTTCGGTGTCGAGTTGCGAGCGAGCGTTCGCCAGTGCTGCGCCGATGCCGTCGCTGCTGGCCAGGAGCTCGGCCATCACCGCCACCTTCCAGCTGGTACCCAGCGCGGTGATCGCCGCCGGAAACAGCCAGGACAGCAGATGCGGCAGACCGACTTCGCGCACCCGCAGGTGCCAGGGCAGGCCGAAAGCACGGGCCATGTCGGACAGGGGAGCGTCGAGCGTGCGCACACCCTGCAGGGCGGCGCCGAACACCACCGGCAGGGCCGCTGCAGCCACGGTGAAGACCGGTGTGCCATCGCCGCTGCCCAGCCACAGCAGGGCCAGCACCAGCCAGGCGATCGGTGGCATGCCCAGCAGCACGGTCACCAGCGGCCGCGCCAGCAGGGCGCCCGCTGGGCTGAGGCCGGCCAACACGCCCAGCGCACTGCCGACGCCCAGGGCACAGGCGAAACCCAGCAGCGCCCGTCGCGCGGTGGCGAAGAACTCCGGCCACAGCGCTCCGCTGGCCGCCAGCTCGAACAGACGCGCAAAGGCCTGCAGCGGCGCGGGCAGCAGCAAGGGGCCAAGTGCTTCGGCTGCCAACTGCCAGGCGGCCAGCAGCAGCACCAGACCCGCGGCGGCGCTCCAGCCGCTCCACAGCCAGTCGATCCAGGCTCTCAGCAGTCGCAGGGTCATGCTCAGGCCGCGTAGAAGCGGGCGTCGGGCAGGCGCCCACCCAGCAGGCCGGGCTGCTGCGCCAGCAAACGGTGGAAGAAGGCCTCCAGCTCAGGGCGCGCCTCGGCAGCGGGCATCGCCTGCAGCCGGCTGTGGGGCAACGACTCGGCGACCGCTGAGGCGTCTAGGCGCTTGCTGAGTTCGGCGATCAGGGCACCACAGTCCTCGGGCGCCGCTAGGCACTCGTCTAGCGCGCGCGCGTGCGCCTCCGCAAAGGCGGCGCACAGCGCGCTGTCCCCGGCGGCAGCGCCAAGCGCGGCGATGCCGGCCTGGGGCAGGCGCGCGGGACCGAGCCCTGCATCCGCCCAGGCCTGCTGCAAGTCCAATGCACGGTGCAGCTCGGGAGCGATCAGCGAGAGCGCGCCGCTTCGGCTGCGCGCCAGCGCCATCGAGGCCACCGGCTCGGACAGCAGCGCGTGATCCAGGCGCCGTGTCAGCAGCATTTGCACGGCGTCGAGTGGTGAGGCCAGATAGTTCAGGCGCAGGTCGCGACGCGGATCCAACCCTTGCGCCTGCGCCAGCTGGCGCAGCACGATCTCGGGCATGTCCCCGCGGAAGGGCAGGCCAAGCTCCGCCTCACCGAGCTCAGAGAGCCGCGTGATCCGCGGCTGTCGCGAGACCAGGTAAAGCAGGCCCCAGGCGCTGATGCACTGCAGGCGCAGGGTCACCCCGCGGTTGTACAGGTTGGCGGCGACGGTGCTCGGCAGGGCGACGAAGTCCGCACGGCCTTCGAGCGCAATCAGCCGCAGCTCGTCGGGGCTGCGCCAGGCAACGAACTCGATGCGCTCGGCCAAGGCCGCGAAGCCGGGCCGCACTGACATCCAGGCCAAGGGATAGGACACCGATGCCCAGGGCCCGGCTAGGCGCAACAGGGGGCGTCGGCCGGCGGCGCGCAGGTGCGGCGTCAACATCAGCCCGCCCAGCGCGGTCGAGCTGGTCATCAGGAAGCGGCGGCGATCCATGGCATGCACTCCGGTGGAGGGATCAGAAGCGGGCCAGCCAGCTGAGCTGCAGGCTGCGCCCCGGCGCGGGCGGTTCGGCGCCGCTCAGGCCTTCGGTCAGGTGTTCGTGGTACTCGCGATCGGCGAGGTTGCGCAGCAGCAGGCGCAGTCGATGCGGTCCGCGCTGCCAGGACAGGCCGGCATCGGCCGTGGCAAAGCCGGCCGTCGGGTTCTCGGTGCCTCGCGAGAACTGCCGCGCTACGCGCTCCTGCGCACGGACCGCGCGCAGCAGCAGCTCGCCGTCGAGACGACCGCCGAACAGCGTCCCCAGATGCCCGTCCCAGCCGACACTCAGCTCGTCGGCCGGCATCTGGAACAGCGGCTCGTCTAGGTCGCGGTTCTCGCCCCGCAGCATGCTGGCTTCCAGACTCAACCAATGACCGGGCTGGAGCTGACGGCGCAGGCTGAGCTCGACGCCTTCGATGCGCACCTGCCCCAGGTTCACCGTCTGCTTGCAGGCATTGGCCTGGGCCGGCGGACAGCCGTTGCTGCCGGGTGCGCCCGAGACATCGACCCCGGTGATGTAGTCGCTGATGCGATTGCGATACAGCGCCAGCCGGTACTCGGTGCCGGCGTGTTCGCCCTTGGCACCGAGCTCGATCTGGGTCGAGAACTCAGGCCGGATCTGCGGGTTGCCAAGATAGTAGTAGCCGTCGGTGCGCGGCGAGGCCTCGAAGCGCTCGCGCATCTCGCCAGCGCGGAAGCCGCGCGACAGGCTCGCATAGGGGTGCAGTGCCTGATGCAGCGGCAGCACCGCGCCAAGGCTGCCCGAGAATGCGCTGTCGGCGCGCGCCAGCGACTGCCCCGGGGCTGCTCCGGCGACGGCCGCGGCGCGACCTTCGACACGATCCCAGCGCAGACCGGTCAGCAGATGCAGGCGCTCGCCCTGCCAGTCATCCTGGACGAACAGGCCGCTGGACTCGATGCGGCCGTCGACGAAGGGCGGATTCGGCTGGAGTTCGAAGCTGGGCGGCGCGGCGATCAGCCGCTGCGGGCTTGCCTCCATCTGCCAGTGCTGCAGGCCAAGCAGCAGGCGATGATCAGGGTTGAGCCAACGGTCGAAGCGCAGGTCGCCGCCCCAGGTGTCGAAGCTGACCCGCGTCTGGCTGAGATCGCGCGGCATCGCGGCGGCCAAGGGACCATTGATGCGGCCGAAGATCTGCCGCTGTAAATCCTGCTGGTATACGCGCAGATCCCAGTTCCAGCCATCGTCTGCTGCCGCGCTGCCGCTCAGGCCGAACTCGGCCAGCCGGCGCTCCTGCTGGGGCGAGTAGACCGTGGTGCTGACGACCTGTGGGTGCGGATGCGGTTTGGTCGAGCCGGGATAGGCCACGTCGAAATCGCGCTGCGTCTGCAGCGAAAAACGCGCCTCCACCGCTTCGGCAAAGCGCTGGCGAAATTGGCCGATCAAGGCTTGGCTGCGGTAGCCGGTATCGGCGATCCGGCCGCGCGGCGCACGGTAGTCGTCCTGATCGAGCGCAGCGCCACCAAGCAGCAATGCCGTGTCGTCGTCGTTCCAGCGGACAAGGCCGGATCCGCCCCAACCGCGTGCCGCGCCGTCGGCCTGAACGCCGAACTCAATTGCAGGGGCTTCAACAAAGCCTGCCTGGGGACTCAACACATTGACCACGCCGCCCAGCGCACCGCTGCCGTAAAGCACCGAAGCCGGGCCCTTGATGACCTCGACGCGCTCGGCCAGGCCCAGACCGAGGAACGAAGCGATCGCTCCAGCCGGCTGAGCAGAGTTCAGTCGCATGCCGTCGGAGAGCAGCACGATGCTCTCCTTTTTGAGGCCTCGCAGCACCGGGTTCTGCCCCTGCGCGCTGTCGGCATTGACGGCGAGTCCAGCGCGCCCGCGCAGCAGTTCACCCAGGTTCCGGTAACCGTTGCCGGCGATCGCCTCTCGCCCCGCTACCACCACCGCCACCGGCGTGCCGAGGTCAGTGTCGGCATAACCCTTGGCGCTGACCACGATGGTGTCGAGGCAGCGGGCATCGCCGCCATCGCAGCGGCCAATATCGGCCCCCGCCCTACTCTCGGGCGAGGCGACGAAACCAAGCGGCATTAGCAGCACCGAGAGAGCAAGCACCAGCGGGCGTGGGAGGTGATTCGGGGCACAGCGATGAGTAGGCATGGCAGGGTCAGAGCAAGCCGCGACGGGCGATGACGCACATTCTCATAATGCGACTCATTCGCAAATGATCCAGGTCAATTCGAGGACGTCATTTCGCGCTGGACGCCCCGCCGCGCGAGATCATGATGCAGGGCGTGCGGCACATGGCGTAGAACCGCAGCGGCAACACAGATGTGTGTGTCCCTTTCCGCTGCCGGTTCCGACAATCGATGTCGCCAAGTCAGTACACTCATGGTCAATTTGCGATTGCGTGCCGAGCGACTTGATGTCTATCTGCAAAGGTTAAGCGACAGATCAAGACACTTTCCCTTACCAAGTGCTACTAAAAGGGATCAGGGGGACGTCGCTGCGGTTCCCGCAGCGTGTCGTTCGCTGATGCGGGTGGATCCAGTCCCGAGGTCGCCAACAGTCAGCGAATCGCGGCGGGCCTGGTCCGATGCCAAGCCGCAATCGTTCTAGGGAGCAAGCCATGCGAAAGATCATCTTTCTCGACTTTGACGGTGTGATGCACCCGGATGGCATCGGCACCTTCTCTCAACGCAGTCTGTTTGAGGAATGTCTCTCGAAGATGCCCGATGTGGGCATTGTGGTGAGTTCGAGCTGGCGAGAAACGGAATCCCTCGATGAATTGCGCACGCACTTTTCCGCCAAGTTCCGGGATCAAATCATCGGAACAACGCCGTCCTTGGACAGTGGCTACGATGTCGGCGGCAGGCAACGAGAGATCGAAGCCTTCCTTCGCTCATCGCAATGGACCACTGCAAACTGCGCATGGATTGCCTTGGACGATACCGCGTTGTTCTTTGACGAGGATTGCCCCAATTTGATGCTGACCGATGCCAGCCAAGGCTTCACCCGCCAAACGGCGCACGATCTCTTGGCTTGGTACAGAGGCGGGTAGGCTTGCCGCAGGCATCCGCTGACTCCGCTGGGCCATCGAATGTCAATGCAAATGTGGGTGCGATCTTGCCCCACTCCCACGCTGGGTCGGTGGGGACGAGCGTTGTCAGCAAGCGTCCATCCCCCTCAGCGAGTGCAGCGAAGGCTTCACGGGATCGAGATGACAACGCCGCAGGATGTGGATCCATCGGGCCGGTTCTTGGGTGGCGTCATTGATTCACCTGAGGCGTGAAAAGAAGTGATTTCTGTCGGTGTGGCGACGTGCCTCAGCGTCAAAGTCAAACTCACTGATCTTCACGGCCGCGACACCGATCTACTAGAGCGTGTTCGATGACACGACAGATCATTGGCACCACGGCGTTCGACCTCGTGGATCTCACTTTCAGTGAAGCGCAGGCCTTTCCCGCTGGCTCTTGGTCTGCAACGCCACGAAGAGCCTACGAACTGTCGATACCGTGCTCGCAGTTCGGGTATTCGTCTCGATGGCCTCTATCGCATTCGCGCCGGGTCGACCTGCTTCAGCCAGGCGTCGGCAAACGCATCTGCGCTGAGCGCGGCGGAGTAGTAGTAGCCCTGAGCGGCGTCGCAGCCCAGGGCGGCCAGGGCGTGAGAGGTGGCCTCCGATTCCGTGCCTTCAGCGACGGTGCCAAGACCGAGTGCGCGTGCCATCGCCAGCACTGTCTCGACGATGGCTTGATCGTTGGGGTTGTCGAGCATGTCGCGCACAAAACTGCGATCGATCTTGAGGCGCGAGACTGGCAGCCGCTTCAGGTAGGAAAGCGAGGAATAGCCTGTACCGAAATCGTCGATGGCCAGGCTGTATCCCGCTCGCACCAGCCGACCGAACAAGGCAATGGCGGCTTCCGGATCGGCTATCAGGCTGGATTCGGTGAGCTCAAGCTCGATGTGGCGTGCATCGACGGCATGGCGGCGACGCAAGGTCTCCAGGCGGCCCTCAAAGTCGGGGTCGACGAGCTGCAGCGCGGAAATATTGAGCGACAGACGCTCTGGCGGGTGCAATCCGTGGCCTTGCCACTGCGACCATTGGCTGAAAGCCGCGTTCAGAACCCAAGCGCCTAGTTCCGACATCAGGCCGGAGCGCTCAGCGACGTCGACGAACTCGGTCGGCGAGACCCAGCCGAGGTCAGGCTCCTGCCAGCGCAGCAGGGCTTCAGCGCCGAGCAGCGTTCCATCCACGAGCCGGATCTGCGGCTGGTAGTGGAGGCGCAGGCGACCTTCGGCCAGGGCGAGTTTCAGCCGCTCCGCCAACAGCAGCCGGCGGTTCAGGCTGGTGCCGACTTCCTGGCTGTAGATTCGCACCGCGCCACGCACTCCCTTCGCCTCGTACATGGCGATGTCGGCGTGCTTCATGAGTTCAGCGCCGTCAAGGGCATCGCCGGGATACAGGCTGATGCCACAGCTGGCGCCCAGGCTGAAGCTGCGGCCGCTGACTCTGAGGGGTTGGCTGACCGTTTCCACGAGCGCCTTGCCTCTCGCCACTGCCGCGTCCGGCTCTGCCTGTGGCAGCAGCAGCATGAATTCGTCGCCCCCCATGCGCGCCAGTAGCTCTCCTGGCTGCAATGTGCGGCCCAGACGCGCGCCCAGTGCCTGCAGTACCTGATCGCCGATGCCGTGACCGCAGCCGTCGTTGATCTCCTTGAATCGGTCGAGGTCCAGATACAGCAGGGCCAGTGTTCCGGCCCCCAAATCGGCCTGGCGTACCGCCTCATGCAGGCGCTCCTGCATCAGGCTGCGATTGGGCAGGCCGGTCAAGGGATCGTAGTAGGCGAGATGTTCGATGCGGCTACGCTGTTGTCGTTCGGCGGTCACGTCGGCGAGCATCCACAGCTGCAGATCAACGCCGTCTGCAGTCTTCGGCAATGGCGTACGCAGCGCTCGCCAGATGGCGTCGCGCCCGTCCACGCGCCTTCCCCGATAGTCGACAGCACCGCCATCCCGACTCGCCGTCCCTGCCGTTTCGAGGATGTCGGCGAGCTGCATGCGCGTCAGCGCCTGTGCTGAGGTTCCGACCAGGCGGGCCAGGGCTGGATTGGCCAGAAGGATCCGACCCTCTGCATCGCAGACCAGGACCCCTTCGGCGCCGTGCCGGAACACCGCCATGGAAAGCGCCTGTTCCTCGCGCAGCGCGGACTGCTCCAGCAGGAGCCTCAGCAGATCCATCCAACGTGAACGGAATCCGCAGCCCTCCAGGCTGGGGTCGATTCCGCCTCCTTCGAGCTCACTCAACAGCAGACCCGGTGTCTGCGCGGAACCGACCTCGATGCGCTCGATGCGCAGATGCCCGTTCGTACGCGCCGATTCGAAGTACTGACGACAGCGCCGCTGTGGACAGTCGGGCGCGCACTCGCCGAACTCGATCATCGAGCAGCCTACGGCTGGCTGGGACAGCAGGGCTTGCAGGTGGCGAGCCGTGCTTTCGCACAGGCCTTGCGCAGAGACGAGGCGTAATCCTGCACTCCAGCGCGAGCGCTGCAGCAGCGCGAGGCCTAGTCCATGCCTTTGGACCGCGGCGAAGTCGAAGAGCGGCGCCACGCAGTCCGGCAGAGGCTCGCCACGGGCCAGGAGATCCAGGCTGCGAGTGCTGGCCTCGACGAATCGCTGCTCGTCGCGCTTGGCCGTGATGTCGCGCCAGGTCACGAACAGCAGCTGACGCTTGCCGACGGTAATCGCGGTCAACAGCACCTCGACCGGAAAGGTCGAACGATGCTCGCTGCAGTGGAGCCACTCGAAGCGATGCGTGCCGCGCTCCAGCGCGAGTCGGATCATCCGGCCGGCTTTGTCCGCCGACGGCTCCCCATCCTCCTGGGTTGGTGGTGACAGCTTGGCGGGCGAGATCTGCCGCAACGCGGTGGCATCGGCAAAACCCAGCATGCGGGCGGCCGCGAAGTTGGCCTCGATGAAGTGGTGGCTGTCGGCATCAAGCAGCAGAAGCGCGTCGCCCGACTGCTCAAACAAGCGCCGGAACCGCGATTCACTTTCCGCAAGTGAGGCTTCCGCCAGTTTCTGCGCGGTGATTTCCGTGCGAATCGATACAAAGCGCTCGGGACGCCCCTGGTCGTCCATCATCGGCACGATGCTGGTCTGCACCCAATACAGGCGCCCGTCACGGGCGCGGTTGCAGAACTCGCCGTGCCACACCTTGCTGCGCAGGATGGTCCGCCACATGTCGCTCATGTACCGGCGCGGATGGCGGCCCGAATTGAGGATGCGGTGGTCCTGTCCCAGCAGTTGCTCGCGCGAATAGCCAGAGATTGCGCAGAAACGCTCGTTGACCTCGAGAATGCGTCCACGCCGATCGGTCACTGCGACGATCGCGTGCTCGTCGAGCGCACGCACTAACACTTCCGGCGCGACTGCCCTTGTCGTGCCGCTGCCCTCGGATCCAGTTGGCTCCGTAGTGTCGTTGCTCATGGTTGGGTCCGCGTGTCCTCGTCGAGGCTCGTTCAACTTGTTATGCACATCACGTGCCTTCCGAAGGCAGCGATTCGCATGCAGAAGCTATCCTAGGGCTTCCGGCAGACCTGCCGCCTGATGCGCGTCAAGCGCGGCGTCTGCGTTCGACCAAGGTGGCGACAGCAGCGTGCGTTGTCCTGGGGCGCTATCGCAACGGCTTGAGCATGCGTGCTGGAAGGCGCGGCGCTTAATGGCGCTACTTTGCCGATACCAGCGCAGCCAGTGCGGGTGTGTGGGGAAATACAGACAGGGCTTGATCCCGAAAAGATAGTAAGTGAGTATTTGCTTACTAACGGAGTATTCCATGCGCCGAGCCCTTCCCCTTTCCGCCGATGAACGTCGCGCCGCCAGCATCCAAGCGGTGATCCGGTTGGCACGGGACGCTGATCCCCGACAGATCACGACCGCCTCAGTAGCCACCGAAATGGGCGTGAGTCACGCGGCCCTGTTCCGTCACTATCCGGACAAGGCTGCGCTCTGGGCCGATGCAGTCGACTGGATCGAACAGGAACTGACACAGCGAGTCGAAGCCGCCGCCGCCGGCGCACCGAAGCCGCGCGCGGCACTCGCTGCAATGTTCGAGGCCCACGCGCGATTCCTTGCAGACTTTCCGGGTGCGCCGCGGCTGATGCTGTCGGAGCTGCAGGCCGCCGGCGACTCTCCTGCCAAGCTGCGGACGCGTGGTCTTGTGGCGCGCTACTCGGAACGCGTGGCCGGCTACGTCGTCAAGGCACAGAGACAAGGCGAACTGCGCGTCACGCTGGTACCCGCGATGGTCGTCAACCTCCTGCTCGGCGCGTTGCAGGGCCTCGTGGTGCAGGCCTTGATATCCAACGCGCCCGAGCAAATTGCCGCGCAGGCTGCGGGCGTGTTCGACACCCTGTGGTGTGGGCTGGGAGCGCACACATGAAAGTACTGGCTGCCGCGCGCCTGAGAATAGCGCTGCCTTTGCTCGCCCTAGCCGCTGGACTTGTCTGGGTCGCCCTGCGCGCAGGGCCGATGGCGCCGGTCAGCGTGCAGACTGCCACCGCACAGGCGCGGCTACTGGCACCTGCCTTGAGTGGCTCCGGTGAGCTTGATGTGCGAAAGCGGGAGCGCGTCGGCAGTCGCGTACCTGGCCGCGTCCTGGGCGTTCATGTCGACGTCGGCGATGTGGTGGTGGGGGGCCAATTGCTGCTTGAGCTGGATCCCGTCGACCTCCACGCCAAGGTGCAGGCCCAGCAGGGCGCGGCGCAGCGGGTGCAGGAGCAGATCGCACTTGCGCAGGCTCAGCAGCGACAGGCCGAAGCGCGGCAGACCTTCGCGCAGGCGAAGCGGACGCGCTATCGCCTTCTGTCAGAGCGGGCACTGGTCAGCACGGAAGCGCTGGAGGAGGTCGAGCAAGCCGCGCAGGTGGCTGCCGCAGACCTCGATGTGGCCAGGGCCCAGCTGGGCCAGGCCGACGCCGAGCTGCAGCGCGCACGGGCCGAGCTCGCAGCGCTGGAAGCACAGCGCGAAGATTTGCGGATCCGGGCCGCCCGCGCCGGACAGGTACTGGCGCGACGGGTGGACCCCGGGAGCACTGTCCAGTTGGGACAGACTCTGCTGGAGCTCGCCGACCCCGCGGATCGCATTGTGCTGGCGCGCTTCGATCAGCGTGCGGCGGCCGCGCTGGCTGTGGGCGATGTTGTGGAGGTACGGGCGCGCTCGCTGGGTTCGTTCCTGCAGGGGCGCGTCGAGCGCATCGAGCTGGTCGCCGATGCGATCACCGAAGAACGGCAGGCGCGCATCAGCCTGCCGCTAGACGTTGATCTTCCTCTCGGAGAACGCGTCGAACTGCAGGTGGCGACCCAAGCCACGCCCGTGGAGGTTGCGGTACCCGCGAGCGCGCTGGTCGTCGACGCTGGGCGAACCGGAGTCTGGCTTGTGGAGGACGGCCGCGCGCGGTTTGCGGTCGTGGAGAGCGGTCTCCGCAGCGCCGATGGCTGGATCGAAATCCGCTCGGGCCTCGAGCCCGGCGCATCGGTGGTGAGCTATCGCCCGCGCCCTCTGCGCGAGGGGCAGACGCTGGACGTGCGCGAAGAGCCGCTGCCGTGATCAGCCTCGCCGGCCGCGACATCGCCCACGCCTGGGGGCGCTTCCTGTTCACCGGACTGGGTCTCGGCCTGCTACTGGGGGTCACGCTGACGATGGCGGGCGTGTATCGCGGGATGGTGGATGATGCTCAGGCCCTGCTGGATGGCAGCGGTGCCGATCTCTGGGTGGTCCAGAAGGACACGTTGGGTCCCTGGGCCGAGCCTTCTGCCCTTCCGGACGATCTACGTGCCAGCCTGTCGTCGTTGCCGGGCGTGCAGGCTGCGGCCAACGCCATCTACCTGACGCTGCAGGTGCGCCATGGGCAGCGCGATCTGCGGGTAATGCTGGTGGGTATCGAGCTGCAGCAGGCGCTGCTGCCCGGCCAACCGCCCCAGCTCATCGCCGGGCGTCTGCCCACAGCCCGGCGCTTCGAGGCCGTGGTCGACATCGCCAGCGATCTCAACCTCGGCGATACCGTCTGGCTGCGCAGGCAGCCGCTCACGATTGTCGGGCTGACTCGACGCATGGTGTCCTCGGGGGGTGATCCGATGCTGTTCGTGAACCTACCGGATGCACAGGAAGCGCAGTATCGGCGAGACCCCGAAGCCGTGCGCGCGCAGCGCGCAAGAACCGACCGACTGCCCGCGCTGGCCGGCGTCAACGAGGACGTCCGCTCGGCCATCGACGCCTTGCAGCAGAGCACGGGCTCGGTCAACACGGTGCTGATCCGACTTTCTCCGGGCGCGGACGCCCAAGCCGTGACACGCGCCATTCGCGAGGGGCTGGCACTTGGCGTGCACGACCGCGAGGCAATGCAGGACATCCTGATCGCGAAACTGATTGCGACCTCGGCGCGGCAGATCGCGATGTTCCTCGTGATCCTCGCGATCGTCAGTGCGGCCATCGTGGCCTTCATCATCTACACCCTGACTCTCGGCAAGCTGCGCGAGATCGCGGTGCTCAAACTGATCGGCACGCGTAACCGCACGATCGCCCTGATGATCCTGCAGCAAGCGCTGGCGCTCGGACTGATCGGCTTCGCTTTTGGCCGCATCAGCGCACACCTGTGGGCCCCGTACTTTCCGAAATTCGTGCTGCTGATTCCGGAAGACTCGCTGCGCGCACTGGCGCTGACGCTCGTGGTGTGTGCGCTGGCATCCGCACTCGCCATCCGCGCGGCACTGACGGTCGATCCGGCCGAGGCGATCGGAGGATGAGCATGAACGCAGAGCAAGCACCCGGTATCGAGCTGCGTGGATTGCGCAAACGTTACGGCAGCGGCGACACGGCAGTGGATGCCCTGCGTGGTTGCGACATGGTCGTCGCTCCCGGCGAACTGGTCGGACTGGTCGGGCCCTCAGGCTCAGGCAAGTCGACCCTGCTGAAGTGCCTGGGGGCCGTCATCGAGCCCAGCGACGGCGAGATGTTGCTGGGCGGGCAGGTGCTCTACCGGGATGGCTGGAAGGTAGCCGACCTGACAGCGCTGCGACGGGATCGGATTGGCTTCATCTTCCAGCAGCCCTACCTGCTGCCCTTTCTCGACGTGACCGACAATGTGGCGCTCTTGCCGATGCTGGCGGGCGTGCGCAATGCCGAAGCCCGGCGTCGCGCGCAGGCGCTGCTCACCGCCTTGGAGATCGAGCATCGCGCGCGCGCAATGCCGAGCCAGCTGTCGGGCGGCGAGCAGCAGCGGGTGGCCATCGCTCGTGCGCTGGTAAACCATCCCCCAGTGATTCTTGCCGATGAACCGACGGCGCCGCTTGATGGCACCCGGGCGCTCGCGGTGGTGTGCCTGCTCTCGGACATGGCGCGTCGATACGGCACGGCAGTTATCGTGGTCACGCACGACGAAAAGATCATCCCCAGCTTTCCGCGCCTGTACCAGATCCGCGATGGGCGAACCCATCTGGTCGAACAGCACACTTCAACCTTGACTGACAAACTGGAGGTCGCCTGAATGAAAGCTCTGCCGATCCGCATCTCACCCGTCCATCTGGCTGCCATGCTGCTGGCGATCCCAACTTCGTTTGCGCTTCATGCGGGGCCTGGGCCGGGCGATCCCGGCAGGCCACAGCCCGCAAATCTCCAGGAGACATCAAGCTCTTCCGAATCCGGATCTGATTTGCAGGGGCATGCGCATGGCGATCACCACAGCCGTGCCTCCCTGGCGGAGCCCATCACCGCACCCGAGGGTGGCTGGGCCTCCGATGCTCCCTTGCGCCAAGGCATGCAGGCGATCCTCGACGCCGTCGTGACGGCCGTTCGCGATGGTGGGGAGGCCAAGGTCTTGGCGACCGAGCTGCGAGCCCAGATTCGCTACCTGTTTGCGAACTGCAAGCTTGAGCCGCAAGCGGATGCTGCCTTGCACGGGATTCTTGTCGAGCTGCTGCAGTCGGCACATCGGCTGGAGGCCGGCGCCAGCGCGAGGGAGGAACACGGCGCGCTGCACGCGGCGCTCAAGGCCTATGGCCAAGCTTTCCAGCATCCGGGTTGGCCACTAAGATGACTGCGCTCGAAAAAGGGCTCAGCCGCGCTGCCGTCAACAGCGCGGATCCCCCGGAGACTTCCGGCAGCGCTTGGGCAAGCGATTTCCCAGGTGTAGCCATCTTGGCGGCATTGTCGCGGCCAGGCGCGATCGGCGCGGCCGTTTCTTGGGCACCTGCAGCTTGGCCTGGCGCCACAGCCGGAACATCCGGTCCCAGTCCAACTGAAAGCCTTCTCGTTCCAGATAGACGTGAACCCGACGATATAATGCGCAACGCTCGGATTTCAGGCCTAACTGCCACCTCAACCGGATTGATGCATACGCAAGTTGGTCGGCTTTCAGAGGTCCTCGGCAAGCTACGACTCAATGCTGGCGTCACGCAGTTCTTCTGCGAAAACGACGGCGAGCGCGGTCGGTCTTCGACCCTCAGCGTCAGCCCAAAGGCAGCCGGTCAACAACGAAGAATGCCACGAGCCAAGTCGTTGATGCGCACCATGTCGAGCAGTCGAACCTCACGATGATTCACGCAAATCAAACCGTCACTGGTCATTCGCTTCAGTACCCGACTGGTCGTCTCTGGTGCCATGCGAAGGTAGTTGGCGATGTCTGTGCGAGACATGGGCAGATGCAACCGATCTGCCGAAAAGCCGCGCATGGCATACCGCCTTGACAGTGACAGCAGAAAGGAGGCCAATCGCTCATCAGCGCTGAAATCGCCAGCGAGAGCATCGCGCATTGCCTATATCCTGACTCAACAACTTGAACAATTGCTGCTGCAACCCAGGCATCCTGGTGGCGAGCAATGCAATCTTGGGGAAGGAAAACCAGCACAACAACGTGGTGTCAAGCGACACCGCATTGCAAGGGTAACGGGAGGCGTGTATCGCGCTCAGTCCAATGATTTCGCCGGGCAGGTGGAAGCCTAGCACCTGTTCGTTGCCGTGCGGGTCAACGACGTAGGTCTTCACGACGCCACCGCGAACGGCAGCAATTGCTGTGAAATCGTCGCCTTCCCGAAAAATGTGTTCGCCTACCAAGAACGGGCCGACATGCTCAACCAAGACATGCAATTGTGCCAAGTCCGTCTTGTTGTATCCCTCTGCCAGACAGGCGGCGGAGAACGCACATGTAGAGCAGAAATGGAAGGCGTCTCCATCATCGGCGGCAGCAGGATTGGGGGCAACACGCTTTCCTGGGGGGAGACTCATCTTGCAGTTCCTGGCGCGGCTACGCCTTCAATCTATCGCCTACGGGTATCGCGTCTCTTGAACGATAGCGATCAAAGCAAGCTGCGATGACCCGAGAAGTCAATCTTCCCAAGGGTGTGACGCGAATTTCCTCCGACGACAGGCGCACCAAGCCACGTTCCGCGTGTTGCTCTAGCTGTGCAAGCTCATTCTCAAAATATATCGCGAAGTCCAGCATATGGCGGTCCTCAAAGTTCCTCAAGCGCACCACACCTTCGCAGAGAATAGCCTGCATCAACGCCGCCCGCGCAACATCATCGTCATCAAGCACTCTGCCCCGGCGAACAGTTCGCTGCCCAGCATCAATCGTCGCCTCCCACCGTCGCAGATGGGTCGCTGACTGTGCATACGCCGTCCCAATCTGACTTATGGCCCCAACCCCAAAACCGATTAGGTCAGTTTCCCCATGTGGTCCAAACCCTAGAGCGTCACGATACAGATGACCTCCCTGTTGAGCTTCGGCAAGCGGGTCGTCAGGAAGCACATACACGTCCATTCCAAGATGCAGGTATCCGGCCTCTCGAAGCAGGTTGTCGCCAGACAGGAGTATCTTTGCTCTTGTGAGCGCATCGGCTTTGGTCCGCGAAGGTACCGAAGGCACGCGAAAGGTATCGGGTAGGTGTGCACAGTCCCTTAGTCCAACTCTGCTCGGCTTCGCGTCTAGGATATCACGCAATGTGGATATGACCCACTCGGGATGTTCATATTGGAATCCATAAATCACATCCACGCGCACGTTGGCAATCCCCGCGGATCGGCACTCGTCCACCAGTTTTGCTCCCGATGCGCCCTTGTAGTGCGACTGGATAGCAAAACTAATGCGATTGATGCCAAGGTCCTGATAAGCGCGTAAGTCATGGCTGCCGCAGTGCATTGCATCAATCGTGGCCGCGACATCGTGACAGCCGATAGGAAGCACATGAAAATGTCTCGCTGAGCTATCAAACAAATCAGACAACTGATCTGGAGATAACAGGGTTACCAATCCCGGATCTAGACTGATCTGAACCACATCACGATCACGATCAAACAGCTCACCTGTGAGCGAAATCTCCCGTATTAGTCGGTTCAAGTAAGCTCCGGCTTGCCTCTCATCGCGGCACTCGGGTGGCGGACTATCTGAGCAGTAGACAGGCTTGCAGTTGTCCGGGGCGGAAAAATGCAAAGACAAACGACGGGGGATTGGGTCGCCGTTGCTACTCGAAATTGCGGCGAGGTATTGGTCTGCCCCAAAGTCGTTGACAAACTGCGCCGATGAAGGATAGCAGGCATATCTGTCCGCTGGTATGTCAATGATTAGTGAGAGCTGCTCGGGCGTCAGGATATTTGGTGATTGCATTTCTGCACCTTTAACGAACGCTTGTATAGAACACTGCAAACGCGAAAGACATCTTTCTGCACGCTTTAATTGCCTATGCGGAATGCGCTTTCTATACGGGATGCTGGTTGCTGCTTGTATCTCGCGCAAATCGGGAGTCATACATGGGACTTGTTCGGAAAACATCGAGGGACAAAAAACGACTGCCGTGTCCACGTCCCCCGACTTCTACGCTCATACAGACGGCCAAAGCCACTATAGGATTCAGGATTCCGATCTGATGAGGTGGGTCTTTGGCCTTGATTGTTTTTTGTGAAACGGCCCCTATCCGCAACCGCATCCTCCGCAACAAGAGCCAGTGCTAACTCGTTGCGCATGTACGTCAAACTCTGCCAGAGTCTTGAGAATCAGCACCTCGTCGATGGCGCCGTCGACGCTCAATCTGCGAACTACGGCATCGAAAAATATCTGACACTTGGGGTCAATCTGGCGCAGCGCGATTTGAATGGCTTGGATGTTGAAAAGATCATCCGTCGATCGTAGTTGGAATTGCATGCGGCCCCCGGTGGCTCTTGGCGGACTGTTCTTTGCCCGAGACGTGGACTTGAACGCTCGCATGCTCCGGTGTGCGATGCCGCTTTTCACTGACCAAGGTCAAGTCGGCTCAAGTTCTGATCGAATCCGCGTGCTCGCTATCACTCGGCTCCGGGTCCGTCGACGTTCACGGAGCGACCACGAACGACCTTGGTAGTCGCGGCGTAGATGTCGGTCTTGCGAGCTCTGGGAAGTCGACCGCCAAAGGGTTGCTGTTTGCTTGACCAAGATCATTGCTGCTTCAGGCCAAGCTAAGAAATATTGGCAGGTCGAAACTTGGAGCAAAGCCCTATGCACCTTGGCCTTGTGGAGTCAAGCGATGGCATGGTCGATCTGCGGGATTTGCCTCCCCCGCTTCCACTGCGTTGCGCCCTGGCGCTGGCCGAGGACCTCAGGTCCGGGGAATCGATAACCGTGTTGACACCCCTCTGGCCACAGCAGCTTCTTGATGCGCTTGTGATGGCCGGAATGGCTTGGTCTGCGGTTCACCTTCCCGAAGGAGGTGCAAGGGTTGAGTTTCGTCGGTCCGATGGCTGCGATTGACCCTTGGCGGTCGCCATCCATCGAACTTCCATTGCCCTTCTTCGTCGGCGCAGTGTGTTGGACGGCAGTCGCCGGTCTGTTGCTTGCGGTCTCGGATGGATCGCTCTGGCTCAGTCGATGGCACCCCCAACTGCTGGCGCTGGTGCACTGCGTTGTCCTCGGAATCCTAGGTCAGACGTCTATTGGTGCGCTACTGCAGTTCCTACCCGCTGCCGTTGGGGCCGTCTTTAGGACGCCATTGGGCGGGTGGAGAATCCTCTGTGGTGGTTGGAACGCGGGCATTGCCCTAATGGTCGCTGGTTGGCTAGGCGGTCTGCCGCTGGGGACCGGGTGTGGTGCTGTGATGGTCGCAGTCTGCACAATGAACTTTTGTATCGCGGCACTGCACAGCCTTGGCACCAGCAATGGAGATTGCCTGCCGCGTGTACGACTCGCTTTGCCGCTCCTGATGTGGCCGGTTGTTGCGGTACTCGGTTTAATTTTGTTGGGCGCGATCAACGGATTTGTCGCCTTGGACCTCTCTGTGTGGACTGACATACATGCGATCGGGGGTATTGGTGGGGTTTACCTCGTCCTGCTACTGGCGGTGGCACCAATCGCGTTGCCCTTGCTCCTGGGTACACGACGCGGCGGACTCCCAACACGCGTCATGGCATTTCTAGCCCTTTTCGTCGTGGTCGCAACGATCGTTGCGCGCGCGGCGTCGCAGGCTCATTTTCGAGCGTCTTCTTTTGTTGGCGCGACATTGATCATATTGTCGCTCAGCACTTTTACAGTGCTGGTACGCCGCCGCTTCCCACGGAATCGCCCACTGCTTGTGTCCTGGATGCTTGGTTGTTGTACTGCCTGTGCATCCGGTCTGATCTGGGCGTCGTCGACGCAGACCTCTGCACTGGTGGCAGCCACACTGCTTGTTGCAGGGAGTCTCCCACTGCTCATTCTGTCCATGATGTTGGAAATACAAACCTTCATCTGTTGGATACATTTGCATCGCAGAGTCGGGAGGGGGCAGCAATTGCCCGGGGTACACGTGTTGCTCCCTGATCGCCTGAAGTGGTGGTGGGTTCTGGTTCAAATTTTGGCCGCCACCACGACTGCGTTGGCGGCATGGTTGGCCGATCCTTGGCTTTCAAGAAGCGCGGGAGGTCTATGGCTACTCGCTGCCTCAATGCTTGCCCTCTCTATTTGGTGGTCTGCCCAGTCGGCGCATCAGTTTCTGGCTAAACAGGCGGCAGCATGAAGGCTGTCCGACCCAAACTACCACTGGTCTACTCCTGCTCGGGGTGCTCGAGCGCCGCACAAATGGCGAATCAGCTTGCAGTTCGGCTGGATCGTGAAGGGCTAGCGGAAATGTCCTGCATTGCTGGTGTGGGCGGTGGTGTGCCCGGGCTGGTCAAGACTGCCACCAGCGGGCGCGCAATTCTTGCCCTTGATGGCTGCGCAATGGCCTGTGTCAGCGCTTGCCTTCAACGGGTTGCGGTGCGCGCTGATCTGCATATTCAACTTGCTGACTTTGGTGTGAAGAAGCGTCTGCACACCGATGTCGATCCATCGGAACTGAACAGCATTTTCCAGCATATTGTCAGCCCTGCAGCCAAAGCACTCAATACTGCGGCAAACCGGATTGGGAACCCTGATGGCAACAAATCACAAGCTTAGGCTGGCACGCACATTAATCGATCGTACCGATGCGGCGATTGTTGCGCTTGCGGGCTTGCGCCAGCGCGCAACCTGCCTAGCAGCGCGGGCAAAGGCAACCGGCGCAGCGCGAGACCACGCGCGCGAAGCGGCGATCCATCAGCACGTGCGCAAAGTGGCGTTGGATGTAGGCTTGCCTGTGCGTCTCGCGACTGCATTGGTTGACCTGCTTATTGCCGATTCATGTCGTGTCCAGGGATTGGATACAACGCCTTCTGAATTACAGCACCCGATTGAGGAAAACCCGATGGACGTCACCTGGCCGCACCGTATCGCTGCTTTTCTTCTGCCACATCCTTCCCGCGTAAAGCCACTCGTCTCATTGATTCCAAGGTCGTTGCTCGATCCCGCCCTCAGCCATATTGTCAGTAAGGCGTTTAAGTCATCGCTTGCGGCTGGTGATCTTGCCTTTCTTGAAGGAAGATCGTTGGCAATAACGATCAGCGATATTGATTTACGATGGATATTCGGCTTGCGAAACGGGCAAATCACCACGCTCACCACACCGGCAGAATCGGAAGTCTGCGGAACTGCGACCGACTTGCTGCTGCTAGCCAGTCGACAGGCGGATGCAGACACACTCTTTTTCCAGCGTCGCTTGACGGTGACGGGCGACACTGAGCTCGGCCTGCTGGCACGTAACACGCTGGACCGCATTGAATGGGACACCCTGCCTCTCGGGCAGCGCATTCTTCTGCACCGCCTCGCCCGCCATGCGGCATCGGTGCGGACTGCTTGGCACTTGCGTAATCAAGCCCCGGCCAATCGCGCGGCACCCGTTGTGCCCGTCCAGTAGCCGCTGGGTGCGCCAACGCGGACGCTGACGCCGCCGGTGTCCAACGCCGCCCTGAATCGCTCCACCACGGTAATCAGTCCTTTCACTTGCGGGGAGATGCGAACGATATCTACGCCCAGCGCACGAAAGTCATCCAGTTCCGGACCAAGATCAATGGTTTCGTGACCCATGATCTGTACGCCATTGATGCGCAGGAATGGTTCCCCATCACGGGTAGCAAGGGGAAGGCCGTCGGGGAAATCAATGCACCTAAATCCGCAATCATCCTTTGCGGTGTCAAGCGCGCGCGCAGTGAAGCATCTTGCCGACCATGCCAAGGCTGGTTGGCCCCACGCGAGCACTTCCAGCTCGGGACGACAACCGCCATCTCTTTCAAGAACACTCAACAAATCCCCGATCAAAGCTCTACCCTGTTCCGTTCCTGGCACCCAACGTACCAGTCCATCCTCCTGCAGCAAGCGAAGTGTCGTCGCGTTGTAGATATTCAGACTAGGACCCGCAACAAATGGACGTCCGGCTTGGCGACACAACTGTACCGCACTCAGATCGTTGGCCTCCACGATGAATTTGGGATTTTCGATCAACCGAGACATCGCTCCGATCTCTGATTCCGACTCCACCAGGGCCAAAGCGGACAGCACAACTTCTTTTCCTGCTGCTGCAAGTTGTTCAGCGATGGCAAGCCAATCGCTCGATTTCAATTCCCGCCGTTTACTACAGATCGTCTCACCCACGTAGACAACGTCAACCGGCCAGCTGGCGACGTCTCTATAGAACGCGAGGGTCACTTCGCGCGGCCAGAACCACGGGTTAGGTGCAATAGAGATTCGCATCGTCAGTGCCAAGCTCGGTGAAAGGGCCCCAAGGTGGTTTGGCGGCCCTCGGAATGGGACGCCAATGTCTCCTGCCATTTCGCGTGCGGTAACCAATTTGCCGCAACGACATTCGAGAGACTGTCAATCGCGGCCCGCCATGTGGCGGTGACTTGCCGCACGTAGGCGACACCTCGTTGACGCCCCTCGATTTTAAGAGCAACCACCCCTGCGGCACGCAGCCTCGGGAGAAGATCGATGGTGTTGAGACTGGTCGGCTCTTCGAGCGCGTGGAAGATCTCACCACCAACATCGTAGCGACCTTTGCAAACGGTCGGGTACCCGGCTGACTCCTCTGCAGCAAACTGGTCTATGAGTACGCCGTTCAGACGCACGCTTCGGCTGCCGTCTTTTTGCTCTTCCCAGCGCACGAAGGATGCTGGGGAGCAGACGCCATGCCGATTCGGAGAAGCGCCCGTGACATAACTGGACAACTGGCAACGACCTTCCACCATGATGCAAAGGCTACCGAAGCCAAAAACCTCCAAAGGAACGGGCGACGCCGCGCATACGCGTTCTACCTGCTGTAGCGACAGAACTCGGGGCAGGACCGCGCGCGAAATTTCGAATCGATCCCGCATATAGATGAGCGCAGGGGCACTGGTCGCCGATCCCTGGACAGACAAGTGACGGGGCAGGTTAGGATGTCGGTGCGAGGCATAGTCCAGTACGGCCATATCAGCTGCAATGATCGCATCCGCGCCAAGTGCCGCAGCACGATCGACCGCTCGTCGCCACTCTGCCAATTTCCCTGGTTCGGCGTAAGTATTGAGCGCGATGAATACCTTTCGACCCATACTGTGGGCAAGCAAGATTCCGCGCTGCAGTTCTGAGTCGCTGAAATTCAGCCCCGGAAACGCTCGTGCGTTAGTTTGGTCGCGGAAGCCGGTATAAACTGAATCCGCACCGACCTCGAGTGCAGCTTCAAGTGCAGGAAGGTTGCCTGCGGGACACACGAGTTCCATCATCGTTCTCCGGGGGGATCCGAGGGCAATAATGAGCGGTAGAGCGAATCCATCCGAGCCTGAACCAACACATCGGGAAGCAGGAGTGGACTCAATTCTCGACCCGTTTCCTCACGGCTCTTTCGGGTAGCGTCTATCCCGATCTTGCTGCCGAGGTGTTCGTGTGGACTGGAGTTGTCGAGCACGTCCACTGGCGTCCGTTCGACCACAAACGTATCTCGCGCAGGATCCACGCGGGTCGACAACGCCCAAATCACGTCTTTACCATCGCGCAGATTGATGTCTTCGTCGAATACCGCGACTGCCTTTGTATAGGTGAACTGGCGTAGGTAGCTCCATATCCCCATAGCAATTCGGCGGGCGTGTCCAGGGTATTGTTTGCGAATGGAAACAAGTGCAAACCTGTAGCTACACGCCGCGGGAGGAAGGTAGAAGTCCATGATTTCCGGAAAGACGTTTTGCAGCAAAGGCACAAACACGTCGTTCAATGCCTCTGCCAATACGGAGGGCTCATCCCAGGGTGATCGGCCCATGTAGCTACCATGGTAAATTGCATCGCGCCTGAGATGCATCCGTTCAATCGTTAGGACCGGATACAGACCTTGTCCATTGATGTGTCCTGTGTGATCACCAAATGGGCCCTCAACTGCTTTGTCTCCGGGTTGAATGAAACCCTCCAGAACGATTTCAGCGCCCGCGGGTGCGTACAGATTCGTCAATGGGCTGCGCCAAACCTCAGACCTCGAACCGCGAAGCAAGCCCGCAAACTCGTACTCTGAAAGCGTATCGGGAATAGGGGCAACAGCAGCCAGTGTGGTAGCTGGGTCAGCGCCGATTGCCACCAGTACCGGAAACGGTCGGTCCGGGAAGGCACGCTGGTGATCCAAGAAGTCTAGCGCCCCGCCGCGATGTGCCAGCCAACGCATGATCACTCGCCGTGGCCCGATGACTTGTTGCCGATAAATGGCGACATTCTGGCGAGATTTGTTTGGCCCTTTGGTAACAACCAGTCCCATCGTGATCAGTGGGCCTGCATCTCCGGGCCAGCACGTCTGCACCGGCAGCGTCCCCAGATCAATGTCGTCGCCGCAAACCACTTCGTCACCAAATGCCGTGCTCGATACTTCTCGCGGTGCGACGTTTGCCAACTGAGCGAGTTCGGGCCATAGACCCCATGCAGCCTTGATGGACCCAGGCCAACGCGGCTCACGAAGGGCAGCCAGCAAACGACCCAGCTCTCGCAGAGATGTCAGCGGTCGCCCGCCAAGAGCAAGTTCGATCCGGCGCCGCGTCCCCCAAAGGTTGCCCAGAAAAGCGTGACGGCTTGTTCCAACGTGATGCATCAGCAATGCGGGTCCACCGGACTTCAACGAAGCTGCAGCCAAAGCAGTGGTTTCGAGAACCGGCATCAGCGGCGCGTGCACATCGATTAGCTCTCCATGAGCGCGGAGACTTGCAACAAACGCTCGCAGGTCACGCATGGAACGCACTATCCGTTCCTGCGATGCAGAAATACTTCTCCGTCTTCGGATCGCTCAATTGAAAGAGAGCGACAGCAAAAGACGCCGCATGCTGATGGGCCACCACAGCGAGAACCCTTGAAGGGTTGCCATTTTTGCCACCAGAACAGTCATATTTGCTATTGCGATGGAGCGTTTCACCATGTCCGTACGAACCAAGAGGTGCGGAAAGTACACGCTGAATTCTGGACAAAAATACTCTGGGCCTGAATCGTTTCCTGGGGAGGTCCGAGCAGATCCGCATGCTTGATTTCGATCGAAATATCACTGCAAGGCATCCTCAATCTGGAACCAAGCCTCAAGGCGATCCTGACTACACCCGCAGGATCGATAGTCCGCGAACCTCAACAGTGTGCTCCAGCCGCTCCGACCCCTTGCTACAACCAAGGAAATTGGTGTGCTCATGCTGAACTTGATCACACCAATGCACCTGGCCAGCCAACGAGACTGAATCGTGCTTGGTGCGTCTGGCATTTTCGATGACCTATGTCAGGTGAGGATGCAAAAGGTGAGCTGATTGGCGCGATCCTTCCGTAAGCTCGCAACGACGGGCACAGGTTTCTAGAACTTTCCGGCAAGGATTCCCCAGGCAGGAGCTTCAGATGCGCGAGTCGAAAGTTAACGGAGACGCAGATCGTCTCGATCCTGTAGCATGCCGATGCCGGTCCGTCGGTCCAGGATCTTTGCAGGCAGGCCGGTATCAGCGTGGCAACGTACTACCAGTGAAAGTCGAACTTCGGTGGCATGGAAGCCTCGGAGCTCAATGGCGAGCGAGAGTTCGAGGAGGAAGAAAGACGCCTCAAGCGCCTGTTCGATCGGGTTCTACCCCGAAACCACGGACGGTTGTGAAAGGGTGGAAAACTTCAAATCCTGTCTGGCCGTTCTTCGCCGCATTCGGCGGTTGTGGCTCCGCTCGATATATTCGAACACATCCGCTCTTGCCGCATCGAGTGTCGGGTACGTTGTGCGATAGACACGCTCGCGCTTGAGCAAGCCGAAGAACCCTTCACAGGCCGCATTGTCGCCGCAGTGGCCGACCGCGCTCATCGAGCACACCAGTTCGTTGGCCGCCAGGTAACGCTGGTAGTCGCCGCTCCGGAACTGGCTGCCGCGATCGTAATGCAGGATCACCGGGTCGCTGCCCTGCCGCTGCCAGACCGCCATCTGCACGGCCCGGATCACCATCTGCCGATCCTGCCGGTGGTGCATCGACCAGCCCACGACCCGCTGGTCGAACAGGTCAAGCACGACGCACAGATACAGTTTGCCTTCGCCGGTCTTGATCTCGGTGATGTCGGTTACCGATTTGGTTTGCGGCTCCAATGCGGTGAAGTCCCGCTCCAGCAGGTTGCGAACGCCCGGAGGCGTCAGCGCCGGTCGGCCGCGTTGACCACGGCGCATGGGGCGCGGCCACCCCTGCAGGCCATGGGCCGCCATCCGTCGTGCCACCCGGTTCAGACTGGTGCGCGCGCCTTCTTCGACCAGATCTTCGTGCATGCGACCGGCACCCAGGGTGCCCCGACTGTCCTCGTGCAGCTCGCGAATCCGCCCGAGAAGACACTGGTTGTCACACGCCCGGACAGACGGCAACCGCTTGCGCCAGTCGTAGTAGCCGCTGGCCGACACCTTCAGGCAGCGACACATCAACCGAATCGGAAATTCATCGCGGCAACGTTCGATCACCTGATACCTCAGGATGACCCCTTGGCAAAGAACGTCGCCGCTTCTCGCAAAAAATCCCGCTCCTTCTTCACCCGAGTCAGTTCGCGCTTGAGCTGCGCCAGCTCCTCGTCACGCGGCGTCCCGCTGCCGCCGAAGACCACCTTGCCGGGGCTTTGCGCTTCCCGCTTCCAGCGGGTCAGCAGGTTCTCCCGAATCCCCAACTCCCGCGCCACTTGAGCGCAACTGACGCCTGACTGCTTGGTCTGCTCAACGGCACCGTGCTTGAACTCCGCACTGAACTTCCTTCGCTTCGACATAAACACTCCTTATGGCCTCGATCGGCCTTCTCGTCAGTGTCCGTGATATCGGGGTAGAACCGACTCGCAAGCCACCTCGCTTCCGCAGCGTGACTGCTCATTGAGCCAGATGATCCCTCGTCGAAACCACACCGGATTCATCGCCATCGCTGCGCCCTCGCTTTCTGGAGAGCTCGGCTTCGGCCGCGTCCGTCTCAGGAAGCGAGACCTAGCTGACGGATCGCGCCGGCAGGGAAGCACGTTGCAATGCATCATTACGCACCTGCCTGACGTAGGTCAAAGACGCCCTCAAGACATCAGCGTAGATTTGACTGCGACTAGTCTTCGAAGAGTCGCACTTCAAACAAGTCGTTGATCGCAACTGAGATATCGGCGAGACGCTCGTTCAATCCAATTCGCAACGATCACATTTTCGCATCGGAAATTGACATGAGAATAACTTTGAGAATGGGCATCGCTGAAGTCACTTTGGAACTCATGAAGGCGTAGAGTCATCACGGAGCAAATTATGAAGAATTCGTCGTTGGAGAAAGAGCACTATATTTTGGATCTTGTGATCAATACTGAAACTCTGCTGCGGCGACTGTCAGAAATTGATCCATACACCTCTTTTTCAGTTGCGCTTGGTTTGATCGAGACAGAGCACAATAGACTCCGCGATCAGCTTCGTTCCGACTCGACGCAAGCGACAGTCGTCGCTGTACGTGGCGCACCACTGTTTGACTAGCAGGCTTTTGAGAAGGCGCCCAATCCTGTCCCGCGTATATAGCTTCATCAATGGTAACATTTCTCGTCCGGTAGGCATTTTGCACAATTCGACTTCTTCGAGACGCTGTTTCCCTCTGGTCGGCGATGGGTTCCATCATTTGCCGATACACAAGTCAGCGCTACGCACCCACAAGCCGACGACTGATGCTTAACTGCGGCCACCGCATTGAGTGCATCGGCCGGCGAACTGGCACACGTCGATTCCGGGGGGCACCACCTTGCGAGATGACTTCATGCACGAATTGACAGATCCATATTAGCGGGCGAGCAGCCAGATGTGCACGACCGCCTCTACAACGAAAAAGGACCAACAAACAAGCGGAAGTGATCAGGCATCTGCGGGCTCGCAAACTTCGGGAAATCAGGTCGGAATTGCCAGTAGCCTCATAGCTGCGGGACCAAAGGAACCCGCAGAACGCCCAAGAGACACCTTCATCCAAGTCTTCACGGAGCGAGAGATCTGAGCAAATCATTGGGCAGTTCTTGCAAAGGTAAGCAGCGATTTTTCTGATTCGCGCGATCCGTCAGCCGAGTCTCTGCTGCTGAGACGAGCGCGTCGGATGCTTGGTCCTCCAGCAAGCGGAGGATGCGGCGATGGCGATGAATCGGGTGCAGTTTCAGCGGGGAATGTCTTGGCGCGACGTGCCGTCGCGGTTCAGTTCGCCTTGGGTCGCGCTGGTGTGGCGGATGGTCACGTTGCCGTCAGGACTCGGCACGACTGTATTGGGACGATAGGCGCGGGAGGGGCACGGGCCTCCTCTCGATTCGAGTAGCTGCGCGGTGTAGGTGGCCAAAATACCGTCCTCGTGCAGAGTCTCGAGACTGCTTTGAATGGTGTTCCCGGTGGTCAGCAACCAATAAGGCTGGCCGGTTGGGGTGTAGGCATACATCGAGATGACTTGCAGGCCGGGCAGTCCATCGAGTTCCAAGTCGCCCATGAACCAGCCGAGCCCGAACGGTCAGGGTCGAACCAGGCGCTCTGGCGGTAGGGCATGGGCTGCCAGCGTGGATCGAGACCGTCTGGCGTTGACGTTTGCGCGTTGCTAACGGTGGCTGCGCCGAAAAGGGCCAGAGCCCACCACACTGATTTCATGACGTTGTCCTCTTTGTTTTCTTGACGTTACACCGTGCCATGACGAAGGCAAGTTATCGCTATTGGCAACACAACAAGTGCGTTCGCAAGCTTGGCGACGGGGTTCCTGGGATCGCGTACGCATCATTTCGGATCGCCGCGGCAGGGATAGTCACCGCGTTGATGCTGCAATATCGCGTGCTCGAGTTGTAGATAACCTCATGCGTCGCGGTCGCACAGGTAAATTGGTACACCGAGCGGTCATTGATGCGTAGGTCTTGAATGGTCAGGATGTT
Organism: Lysobacterales bacterium; assembly: GCA_016718605.1. Classification (GTDB taxonomy): domain Bacteria; phylum Pseudomonadota; class Gammaproteobacteria; order Xanthomonadales; family Xanthomonadaceae; genus Aquimonas. Next base: position 1,305,378 of record JADKCY010000003.1, read on the forward strand.
CTCAAGATCCTCCCGCCAGACTTCCGCAGCCTTTGAATTCAACGCCGTCCCGTTGGTGCATTGCGACGCGATGGACGCACTGCTTGGGCGCGTTTCTGTGGCCGTACTAAACCCGATGGTGATGCCGCGTGGTGTCTGCATGAAGGTATATGAGCCCGTCGCACCGCACGCGGCAACATTGGCCTCGGGTGTGACACCGCCATCGCACTGTGGACCCACATAGCTCGTGGACCCGCTGGTACAGGTTTGCCGACCACCCAAGGCTCCCAAACAGGCCATTTCGTGCACGCCTTTGAAGAAGCAGGTGCCTGAGAACCCAGCGTCACCGTCGTCATCCCCACCATCCCCGCCATCCGACTCCAGTTCCGGAAAGCCCTTCAGCACGATCGCGGTCGGCTGGGTGACGCCGCTGGCACCGACATAGGCCGAGACATTGATGGTGAAACCGCTGAAGCCACCGCGCGCTGTGGTTTCCCCTTGCCGGATGATGCCGGTCGGGATCTGGTAGTGCTTGGAAATCTCACTGGCCACGTGGCCTTTCAGCGTGGTCAGGCTGTAGGTCGTGGTGTTGTAGCCGGTCTTGGTGATTGGGCCGGGCATCGCGGTGCCGGTGACGAAGCATGGCGCCGGTGCAGATTCCGCCCATGAGAAGCCACCGTTCCGACGGATGGGAAGCCAGCGTTCCGGGCGATGGGAAGCCAGTGCGGTCATCGGTTGAGATGGCGAGGCGAGTTTAGGGTTTCTGGTTGTCGCTGTCCTCTGCGGGCGGGGCGGCTTGGGCGCGTTTGCGCATGGATTCGCCCTTGAGTTCGACCAGTTCGGCGCCGTGGACGAGGCGATCGAGGATGGCGTCAGCGAGGGTCGGGTCGTGGAACTGGGCATGCCAGAGCTTGAGCGGCAGCTGGCTGGTCAGCAGCAGGCTGCCGCGCTGGTGGCGGTCTTCGAGCAGTTCCAGCAGCAGCGGTTGCAGGCTCGGGCTGAGCGGGACCAGGCCAAAGTCGTCGAGGATGACGAGATCGATGCGACTGAGCGTTTTCAGCCAGTGACTGGTGCGACTTTGTGCCTGCAGGCTGGCCAGTTCGTCGCCCAGTCGCGGCAACCGCAGGTAGCGTACGGAGCGCTTGTGCTCGATTACTGCTTTGGCCAGCGCGCAGGCCAGATAACTCTTGCCGACACCGGTCGGTCCGACCAGCAACAGATGCCGATGTTGTTGCAGCCAGTTCAAACTGAGCAACTGGTTCCAGCGTGCTTTGCCGAGCCCACGCGGGGTGCGCAGATCAACATCGGCCGGGTGCGCGATTTGGCCGAGTCGGGCCAGTCTGAGCCGCCGGGCCTGTGCAGTGCTGTCGCGTTGCAGCGACTCGGCATCGAGCAGTAGAGCCAGGGCTTCAAACACATCTTCGTTGAATGGCAGCCGAGCCAGGGCATCGGCGGCGCCGCGCAATCCCAGCTTGGCGAGTTGCTGCATCACGGGCTCATGCAGCATGGTTCACCTCGCCGGTGTGGCCGTAGTAGTCGCCGCCGCGAACATGCTCGTGTGCGGCCGGTGGCAGAGGCAGTGGAACCTGGTGTTCGTGATGGATAAGTAAGCGCTTCACTGCGTGGTAGCCAATCGCGTTCAACGCTAGGGCGCGCGCAGGCCGAATTCAATGCCTCCTTGCCGTGATCGCGGGCCAAGCCGATGATGCCTTGGGCGCTGCGAATTGCTTGCTCCGGATGCCGGCGCCGGGCGAACAGTGCATCGACCAGCGCGGCAGTCGGCGCACCGATCGCCGCCGCTCGCCGCTCGATTTGAGGGTCATGCTGCGCCTGGTGATGGGCGGGCCGATGGGCTGGGTCGGTGACAAAGCGCTGGCTGGCGGGCCCTCGCCGGTGTAGCGCCAAGCGGCGACTTCCGCGCAAGATCTCGACATGCTGAAGCGTGACTCGCACCTCGACCGTTTGGCCGACGTGTTGATATGGCACGCTGTAGTATTGCCGCTGCAGATCGACGTGATAGTCGCGCGCCACTTTGCGGATGAAGTAGCTCGGCATTTCGAAGCGGGTGTGAGGCAGCGGCAGCAACTGTGCGCGCTCTTCCAGCAGCAAGCTAGCACGCGATCCGGCACGCTTCTGGAACGGCGTGACGTTGAGCGTCGTCAGCGACGACTGTAACCATGTGTTCAGTTCTGTCAGCGAACCGAACACGCGATCACGGGCCGCGGCGAGAATGCGCATCTCGACGATCTTGACAGCGCCCTCAACCGCCCCTTTATCACGCGGTTTGCGCACCCGTGCCGGCACGATGGTGATCCCGTAGTGCGCGGCGAAATCGGCGTAGGCGCGGGTCAGGGTCGGCTCGAAGCGATCGGCCTTGGATACCAGCGCCCGTGGATTGTCCGGTACGCCGACCTTGGGCACACCGCCAAACGCCACGAATGCCCGGTGCTGTCCATCCAGCCAGCTCGCAGCGGTTTGGTCGACATAGCCATGCGCAAAGATGGCGTTGGAAAATCCCAATGCGGCGACAAAGATTTGCGCCGAACGATCCATTTCGCCATCCCGATAGCGCAACGTCATGCCGGCAAAGTCAAAGTAGGCACGCTCGCCAGGGACCGGGTCGTGCCGGTAAACCACATCCTGATCGGCCTGATAGATCGCCAGCTCAGCACAAAACACGCTGTAACCAATACCCTCCGGATGGCGCTCTCGGTACTCGCTCCACAGTAACCGCCGGGTCACGCCTTTGCGTGCCAACTGGGCCACCACCTCGGCCCACACCGGCCGCTCGCAGGATTTGACCTTGCCACTGCCGGCGGGCCGGCCATACAGCCGGTGTTCCAGCACTTCGTCGCTCAACGCGGGGTCCGGTGGCCAGCTCAGCCCCGAGGCCGCAAACCGCGCCAACACCCGCTCCACGGTGGAGCGCACCACCCCCAGGCTGCGCGCAATCAGCCGTTGGCTCAGGCCCATTTCAAAATGCAGCCGCAATAACTCTCGGATCTGTCGCATAGGAATTCTCGATTGAGACAAGGGAACCTCGCCGGCCAAAAGCCAACGAGGATGACCCACCTCAACCGTTCCCGCACTGGCTTCCCATGCCCCGGAATCCCCGCGCCGCCACTGGCTTCACATGCACCGGAACACTGGCTTCACATGGTTCGGATTCGTGGCTTCACATGCCCCGGAATGCTGGCTTCTCTTGGGCCGGAATCTCCACGCCGGGCAATGGAATTCTCTTGATGGATCTCATCTGGTGAGATCAACGCGGTTCACGCTCTCCCTTCCTCATTCAGCGTCAGAAGGAGATCGACCATGAGCACCGCAGAGGAACGCAACCGCGCGCTCATTTGGGCTGGCGGATTTCTGATCGAGATTGCCCGTGACCGACGCCTGCCTATTGCGCTCAGGCAGCGCGCGGTCTCGATCGCTCGGCACTTTCCTACCGCTGAACTCGTCGCCGGATCGAGTCGCTTCCTGACTTCGCTCGAGGGGATGGAACCCCCAGCTGACACCCGTTTCGATTCGACATGGCTGCAAGGTCTCGAGCATGGCCCCCTCACGGAGTTGACGCGCCTTGCATGGCCAACAGATCCCGAGGACCAAGCGACGAACCAGAGCGAGACTGAGCCGAGCGCCAGCGCCGTCGAATCTCCAATGGATCTGCAGCCACGATGACCGAGCGACCATTGCGACGTACGGGGCGGGGCTGAGGCCAGATGCAAGATTTCGCGTCGCCCGCGCATGGTACTCAGCACATGCATCGGGGGGACGCCGGACATCGTGGCCGGGGCCGTTCTCAGCACAAGAGACTGACCACGCCTATCCTGCGGCGTCTTGGGAGCGGCTGCCTCCGAGCCGTCACGATCGTTTCGCTTCATTCGCCAAGGTGTCCTCATGCAAGAAGAACCCCTGCCACTTCGGATGACCATCCAAGCCGTCGCCTTTGCCGCCGGAAAACACCGACATCAGCGCCGCAAGGATGCCGATGCCTCGCCTTACATCAACCATCCCATCGCCTTGGCCGAGGTCCTGTCCGTAGAGGCCAACATCAGCGATGCCACCGTGCTGTGTGCCGCCCTTTTGCATGACACGATCGAGGACACGGAGACGACGGTAGACGAGCTGCGTGACCTGTTTGGCGATGCCGTCACCGCGATTGTCGTGGCGGTATCGGATGACAAGTCCTTGCCAAAGGAGACCCGAAAGGCATTGCAGATCGCCCACGCCGCCGCGCTATCCCATCCAGCCAAACTGGTGAAGCTCGCCGACAAGATCTGCAACCTGAGAGATCTGCTCAATGCACCCCCAGCCGACTGGACGGCAGAGCGCAAACTTGCCTATTTTCAGTGGGCCGAAGCGGTCGTCGCAGGATTGCGCGGCACCCATGCCGGCTTGGAAGCCATCCTCGACGACTTGCTGGCGCGTGCCGATCGCCTGCGCTAGCCGCGCCGCTTGCGCTGAAGCCTGCGCCGACGGCAACACCCAGACAAATGCGGTAACGGATGGACTCATCAGCGCCGGTTGAAAACTGACCCACCGGAGAGCAACCGACACTTTCCGGAAACCATGGCGGCGCACGGCGCTCCCGCCGCGGCATCCATTCCGCCCCGCCGAGATGCACGCAAAATGAGCGAACTCAACTCTTGCTGTTGCTCGGGCTTGCGCCGCCAACGGACGATCACTGCACACCCACTTCGGTATTGACCCACCATCAAGATCATGGTCGGCTTCGCCCTATCCTTGGCTTGCCGGATGAACGTCCCTGTGACCCATCACGAACCATTGAACGCAGACGCACTGCGCTCACGATTCAAAGCACGTCATGACGCCTACGGCGAGGACAACCGGGTGCGGATCCATCGTGCATTGAGTTGGCTGCGGCGTGCAGAGCAGGAGTTGGACGATCCAGATGCCCGCTTCATCTTTCTGTGGATTGCCTTCAATGCAAGCTATGCCCACGAATTCGGCCACGAGGAAGCCGAGCGCGAACAGCTGAGCCGCTTTTTCGCCCGACTGTTGACCGTTGATGGCGATGGCCGTCTACACGCGCTGCTTTTCCAGCGATTCAGCGGCCCGATTCGGACCTTGATCGACAACCGCTATGTCTTTGCGCCCTTTTGGCGAGCGCTTCGCGAGCACGACGGTTCCGGCCACTGGGAGGAAAGCTTCACGGCCAGCAAGCAGGCAGCCTTGGCCCGGCTGCTGGGTGGCGACACCCTTGCGGTGCTATCGATCCTGTTTGAGCGCTTGTACGTCCTGAGGTGTTCACTGGTGCATGGCGGGGCCACCTGGCGGAGTCAGGTCAACCGGGCCCAGGTTCAAGATGGAGTCAATCTGCTGCATAGCACGGTGCCGGTGATGCTTGATTTGATGATCGACCATCCCTCGCTTGAACTGGGCGCGGTCGCCTTTCCGGTCGTGAGCACCGGACAGATCTGAGCACCTGTGTCCACCATTGAGACGTGGCTGTGCTTCACTTAAGGCGAGATCCATGTGGTCACCCGCCGTCGTGGCAATGATCCATCATGTCATCGATCACGACTCCAGCGGATAGGTGTCGCGGCGCTGAGGATCAGTGAGTTTGACTTTGGCCCTGAGGCACGTCGCCACACCGACAGAAATCACTTCTTTTCACGCCTCAGGTGAATCAATGGCGCCACCCAAGAACCGGCTCGACGGATCCGCATCCCATGGCCTGGTCATCTCGATCACGTGAAGCCTTCGCTGCACTCGCTAAGGGGATGGACGCTTGCTGACAACGCTCGTCCCTACCGACCCAGCGTGGGAGTGGGGCAAGATCTCACCCGCGTTTGCATTGGCATTCGATGGCCCAGCGGAGTCAGCGGATGCCTGCGGCAAGCCTACCCGCCTCTGTACCAAGCCAAGAGATCGTGCGCAGTTTGGCGGGTGAAGCCTTTGCTGGCATCAGTCAGCATCAAATTGGGGCAATCCTCGTCAAAGAACAACGCGGTATCGTCCAAGGCAATCCATGCGCAGCTCGAAGTAGACCATTCCGATGAGCGAAGGAAGGCTTCGATCTCTCGTTGCCTGCCGCCGACATCGTAGCCACTGTCCAAGGATGGCGTTGTTCCGACGATTTGATCCCGGAACTTGGCGGAAAAGTGCGTGCGCAATTCATCGAGGGATTCCGTTTCTCGCCAGCTCGAACTCACCACAATGCCCACATCGGGCATCTTCAAGAGACATTCCTCAAACAGACTGCGTTGAGAGAAGGTGCCGATGCCATCCGGGTGCATCACACCGTCAAAGTCGAGAAAGATGATCTTTCGCATGGCTTGCTCCCCAGAACGATTGCGGCTTGGCATCGGACCAGGCCCGCCGCGATTCGCTAACTGTTGGCGACCTCGGGACTGGGCCAACCACCATCAGCGAACGACACGCTGCGGGAACCCACCTATCGAGAACGACGCTCTACCCGCCAACCTGCGCACTACCGACGCTGACGATTTGCAGCGCCACGCAGCGCCCAAGTGCGCGGTGCCTGGCGAGCTCATCCTCGGTTTGGCACAAATAGACCGATCGTTGGCACGCCTCACAGTACCGGATCCTTGCCTCGCCCTGAATCGGCTCCAGCTTCTGCCAACGGGCGAAGCAGCCGTTGGTCAGCGGGCAGTGCTGAATGTCCCAGGAGATCAGACTCATACCCGAAATCTGACCTCCTTCCTGCGATCACCACGCTCCGGAAGGACGGCACCTTGCAACACGCTGTCGTCTTCGGCCTCGATTTGCGCGGCACTGGCCTGACGAAACTTCTGGACGAGATCGTCATGACCGAGCGATTGCGCGCATCGCGTCAGCCAGCCGAGGCTCCATACCGATTGCATGGAAGGATCGATCACGCGGCTCACGGCATCGTGATGCAGCAAGCGCGCGGCAGTGGTTTGGCCGAGCGCGGCCACGATATCGCCCTTCAATACCAAGTAGGCCGGCTGGACCTCCTGCTCAAGAACCCGATCGATAACCTCGAGCGCTTCCGAATGGCGTTTTCGTCGGTGCAGAAATAGCGCAAGGTTGAACCCGGCCATCGACCACTCAGACGCCTGCCGGTAGACCGTCTCGGCACGCGCGTGATCACCCAATTCCTCCAAGTAGATCGCCCGGAGATTGAGCAGATGGAAGGTCGGACCGTCGTGCTGCACGGCGCAGGCGATGTAGTGCAGCGCCCGTTCGCGGTGGCCGATGCGCGCCGCATCGCGCGCCATCTGCTCGAAGGTGCGTCCGAGTTGGGACTCGGGAATCCTGCTGCAGCGGACCATTTCTTCCGCCTCCAGCAGTCGGCAGCGCGCAATCTGGCCTTGGTCGGTGTGCGTCAGCGGCGCATCGAAGCGCTGCTCGAAGTCGGCGCCACCTTCTTCGTCGGCGTCGATACGACGAAGCCGCAGAGTGAGGCACTGGTTGTCGTCCAGCGACCACTCAACCGCTAGCGGCTCGCCCTGCGTCACGGGCGCCTCCAGCTGCCAGATAGAACGACCCACGACGCGCCCCCCATCAGCAATGACCTCGATGGCGAGATCCACCGGCCGATCGGCGAGGGTTGCGGGCGCGAAGACCACCACGGGCCGCGCGGCTTCGGCCGGAAGCGTGGCGCCAGCCTTCACCAGCGGGACAAGACCTTGACGCGTGCGCAGCCCGAGTTCGGCGCTGGATGCGGGCGCGATGAGCGGCTTGCCGGTCGCGGCCATGGCAAGCGCCTGCAGTGCGGCGCCGCGTGCGATGGCGCCTTGCACATCCAGATCGTCCCCCAGCTCGACCACGTCTGCCTGAGAGAAGTAGTCCCTCAGCGCGTCCTGCACCTGCGGAATACGGCTGCTTGAACCCGCGAGCAGAACGAGGTCGATGGCCTCTGGGCCCAGGCCAGCACGCGCCAGAACCTGATGGATTGGCCGAAACACCGAATCGCGTTCAACAAACTCATCCGAGGCGGGCTTGTCCGGGTTGGGGTCGAGAAAGGGGCGCAGCAGCTTCTCGAAGGTCGCCTGATCAAGGCGCGCGTCGCTCAAGAAAAGCTCGCGCTGGTTCCACTCGATGCCGTGATCACCGGCAGAGATCACCTCGACCGCATTGGCGTCGTCGCCATTTTCCCGCTGCGCACGCAGCCGTTGGCACAGCGCACGCTTCAACTGCTCGGCCACTGGCAACAGCACGGGCTCGAAACGGCGGCGCTTGTCGGCGAAGCTCACCGCTGTGCGTTCCAGTCGATAGCGCTCCAGCAGCGCCGGAATCAGGTGGCCGTGCACGATGGCGCGGTCGATGTCGCCACCACCGATGCGGTGGTAGCGGCTGGTCGCGAGCAACCGCGGCGCCAGGGCGGCGGTCGCCGATGCCTGCAGGGTGAACAGCGCGACATCGCAGGTTCCACCGCCGAAATCGAACACCAGCCAGGTTGCACCGGCGGACAGGTGCTCGCCGGCCTTGCCGGGGTCGCGATGCAGCAGATCGAGCACCGCGGCGTAGGGCTCGTCGAGCAGACGCACTTCCTGGTACTCGTCGAACACGAGGGATGCGGCATCCCTTGTCGCTGTGCGCTGCGCCCCGTGGAAGGATGCGGGCACCGTGATCACCATGGGGTTCGCAATCGGCTCGCCATCCAGCCGAGAAGCGTGGAACAGGTACTCGATGATGTGTCCGGCGATCTCGGTGGCCGATTGGAATCCCTCCGGCGCGCGCGCATAGGTGTGCCGCAGGCCGATCTCGTTCTTGGTCTCGGAGAACGAGCCCTTGTGCTGGAAGAAGCGTGGCGTGCGCGCGAGCCGCTTGGCGGCATGGCCAACGATGGCCTGGCCCTCCTTCATCGCCACCACCGAGGGCACGGCGATCTGGCCTTCGGGCTGCCCGGGCTCGTCGATGGTCTGGCACTCGCACACGAGTTCGCCGTCCTCGTAGCGCGCCACCGCGATGCAACTCTTGGTGGTGCCCAGATCGATACCGACGGCCGCGCCGTCGAACGCCTGCACCGCCAGCGCCTCGCGCAGGTCGTCAAACACCGTTGTTGCCACCATCGCACGACTCCTCGCCAGATCAGTTCACCGCGAATCTAGACTGAGGCAGCCCTGTCTCAGCAGGTGAGACAGGGCGATCAGAGAATGCGTGTGGTGGGACCGTGAGGAGCGATCGCCCACCTGCCGCACCACTGTCTTACTTCGGGAGATGCCAATGCAAACCGTCCCGCCGCTGGCTGCTATCCCCGTTTTTTACGATTCGCGCATGGTGGCCGACGCGCAGAGCTACTCACCGAGTGCGGGCAAGCCACGGGAGGTCGTCGAAAGCTGGAAGGCGCTGCGTTTGCCGCTCGCGTTCGAGTCCTTCTCGCCATTGCCGCGAGGTGCGCTGGCAACAGCGCATACGCGTTCCTTTGTCGATGGCGTCCTAGAAGGGCGCACCAAGAATGGCTTCGGCAATTGTCTGATGGCGGTTGCCAATACGCTGCCATGGACCTCGGGCGCCATGCTTGCGGCAGCGCGTGAAGCACTGGCCAACCGACAGGTCGCGGTGGCGCCCGTCTCCGGTTTCCACCATGCGAGACACGATCACGCGGCAGGCTACTGTACTTTCAACGGACTCATCGTCGCGGCGCGCGTCCTGCTCGCGGAGCGTCGAGTCACGCGTATGGGCATTCTCGACTGCGACATGCACTACGGCGATGGTACCGAGCAAATCATCCGTCATCTGGGACTTTCCGCGTCGATCAAACACATCACCGTCGGCAGGGACTTTGGTCGACCGGCGCAAGCGGAGCAGTTCCTTCGGGAGCTGCCCGAGATGGTCGCTGACTTTCAAGGCTGCGACGTGATTTTGTATCAGGCTGGCGCCGATCCGCATGTCGACGATCCGCTCGGCGGCTGGTTGACCAATGCCCAACTGGCGCAGCGCGATCGAACGGTATTCGAACACTGCAAGAGGCAGGGTATTCCGGTGGCGTGGAATCTTGCAGGCGGCTACCAGACACCCTTGCGCCGCGTGCTCGACATCCACGACGCCACCCTTCAGGCGTGCATCGAAATCTATCTCGATCAGCCGCAGCAAGCGGGACTGTATCCATAGTCCTCCGCCAACGCCGAACATCGTGTGGCGGAGCCGCCTTGCGCCAGGTTTTCGACGTTCAAAGTCATCTGGTCTATCGACACTGTTGGATGTGACCTGCCACGAATATGACAAACGCCTCAATGCCGAGGGTGAATATGGCAAAGCCTCCGCCCAACGCGCCATGACGCCAACTGGATAGCGCCATGCCTGTCCAGAGTTCGCGCCGTCTCACCCTGTGAGATTCGGACCTGCTGCAATGCTGACGCCAAACCCTGAGGCCTGACCCATGAACCGTGATGCCCGATGGCGCGAGTTGATCGACTTCATTCTGATGATGGCAAGGCGCGATGATGTCTGTTCTGTGTCTTGCCAATTTAGTGATCTGCGCCTCTGGGAAGGACTGCTTGGCGAGCAGATCAAGCGCTCCCAGCAAACCGGGCTGCCTTTGCAAGAGGCCTACTTCCTGTCTGGACCAGACGGTGGCTTGCACGGGATTGCCAAGAATCACGCAGGTCTCGAAGACAGGCCAGAGGATCAGTGGTACGACGGCACCACCTTGGAAGAAACGATGGGCGGCGAGATTCATATCCCGTGCGAGGGCGTCTGCGGTGCGGATCTGTTCGTCTATCCCGACTGGCGCGTGATCTATCCCGAAGCGTGGGAAGTCGAAGGCGCGATGCTGCACTCTGCGACGGCACGTCGACCCTGCAATCACTTGTTGATTGAAAAGAAGCTCAAGGAGCCCCGTTGTGCCACCCGTTACGGACCCATCGCCGGGACCTGGTGGCTCTACAGCAGCAACGGGCCGCGCGTTGAGTGCAATCCCCATCGATTCTGAGTTCGCCACATGGGGGGCTATCCCGTGTTTTCGGGGTTGCGCCGCTGACGGATCACGCTAGCCAGGAACCTCCCACGCCGGTTATCGCAACGGCTTGAAGGAAAAGCGCTCAGAGGCATGGTTCATGCAGGCTGCAGAAAATTGGGAACGACTGCGTAACGTCGGCATACCGGATGCCGCCGTTGCCGTCCACGGGATCCGAACGCTAAACAGGGGCGATGTATGATCCATCAACACCACGTCTATCCCTTCGTTCGCATCGGCGAGCCGTGCGACATTGATCCCACTTTGGAAGACGTGCCCTACGATGACGATTGGCGAATAGAGATCGCAGGCACGCAACACGACACGAGATATAGCTCGCGCCGCAATGCGCTCCAAGATGTTGAGATCGTCCTGTTCGACCTGTGGCCCGACAAGGCGTTCATCCCACAGCAAATCCAAGCAGCCGTCGATGCGGGGAACGTGACCTTGGCGCAGGAACTGGTCGAGGGCCAGGAACGTTCCCATAAGCGGCGAGACGACCTGAGGCGCCATAGCGAAATACTTGCCCTGCATAGTCGTTTGTTTAAGCCGCTGGATGAGTTGACGGAGGAGATCAGACGGCGTCGACGTGGCATCCCGGATGATCCTATTGACTCCGGAAGCTAGCCATTGCACCCACTAGGCGCGTTCTAGATTGCGCCGTGAATCGAGGGTACCAACCCAAATAGATGCGCGGTCTTGTCGCCATCTCTCCGGAGTCAACCCATGACCCAAGTTATCCCCATGGTGGCAATCGCCTACTTGGCCATCGGCATCTTTTTCACCATGGCAGGTCCCGCGGCCCGTTTACTGAAGCGCGAGGGTGCAAGCCTCGCCAGAGACAAGCGCGTGCCCACATGGAAGCGAGTGGCTTACTGCTCGATCCTGGCAATCTTCATTGTGCTGGGTTGGCCGGTCTTGGTGATCGCTGCACGCAGAGATGAACGCTGTGGTCTAACAAGCATGGACTCATGGGAACCGGCGTCAGACGAACCTACCGCCAAAGCGGCCGCGAGAATCGCAGAGATCGAGGCCGGACCACCCCGCTGTATGACGCTTCACGAGTTCCAAAGGATTGGCCATGACCTCGCGTGGTTCGACGCGGCCTTCATCAAGCAGGCCATGGCCAAACGCGGTTATCTGGTCGCAATGGCAACGACGGGCACCGGCGACTCCCTGCCCGTGAAGATTGAAGTAGCGAGCGAGATTGGACAGCCCCTGCTTCTCACCGAAGTCTCGCCAAACGTGTGGCGGTTTTCCACTTGCGACGATAGCTGGATGCATCTCGCCGGGCGAGCAGGTGATGCGTGCGTTCGCGACGGCATTGTCGTCAGTGTCTTCGTCACCATGATGAGTTAGCCACATTGGTTTCCGTTGTGGACGCCCTCGGTGCCACCGACTGGATCGAAGGGCTGTCGCCACCGCCAGGGTTCGGCCCGATAGCCTTGTTGGAGCTCCAGCAAGCACAACAGGACCAACAACCCAAGCGAGCCAGTGGGCGTGGCGCATGAAGCTCACCCATGCAGACGTTGTTGGCATCTCAAGAAAGAAACGCTCAAGGGCCTGCCTCGTGCGATTGCCCACTCCCCTTCTGATGCCCTGCACTGATCAATCGGTGGATGTTCGATCATGGCATCGCAGCAGAGGCGGTAACGCCGCTGGATCGCCTTTGCTGCTGGCGCAGCCGGGGCGTGGGCGTGCCGACGTTTCAGCCTGCCTACCTCCAGAGTTGGGCTGGGGTTGCACCGAAGAAACGAGGCGTTGGAGGCGCGGTCATTGCTTCCCCAAGGGCAGGAACGTTCCCAGCTTTGGATGCTCCATCGTGCCGCATCGCAGCTCTGGATTCCGGTTGCCATCAAACGCCTTGATCGCGTCTCGCCAGCGGCGCTTGGCCAACGATTCCGCTTCGAAACCATCGGCAAACACCGCCGCATTCGGACCCACCATGCCCAGCATTGACTGATGGGCATTTTGCGTCGTCGGGCCGCATTGGCATTCGCCAGCGGGTTGGCAGGGTCCTTGCGTGCCCACTGGTGATATGACATCGGTGTAGCGCTTGAAACCGCAACCCGTCGCGTAGGTCATGCTGTCCGGGCAATACGTCTCATGCGCCAGACCGAAGCTGTGTGCGATTTCGTGTGTGGCCGTCCAGCACAGGTCCAGCACACTGTCTGGAAACACGTTCCCGAAGGTAAACGTGATTGATCGAGGAATCTCGCCACAACTGAAGGGCGAAACACCTGCCACACCGTCGAACATGCCGAGCTGGGCTGGCGTGCCCGCAATGACCGCCTCAACATGGGCCACCGGTCCGGGATCGGTGGTGGTGACCGTCAGACGGTAGGGTTGCAGGACGTCGCGAATACACGCGACCGTGGCATCCCAAGTCTCGGTTGTCCCGCTGAACGGGGACAAGGTTCGAGTGCCGGAAACCAGTGAAGACACGTTAGTGGACGCATTGTTGGTGTTGCCGCGATTGAACGTGCAATTCCCGCTTTGGCAGTGGTTGAGATAGACCAGCCGGAACTCGCCGTCACCGCCATCGATGCGGCGCAAGCCGCCATCAATGCCGGTGACATCAACGCCCGCGGTCAACCCGATCGGGGTGCCCGTCGTGACGTCGCAGTTGTTGCTCGGGCAGGGTATCGCGTCAAACAGCTCACCATTGAACTGCGCTCGCGAGAAGCGCACATACCAAGTGCCGACCGGCAAATCGTCAATACGCCACGTGCCGTCAGATCCCGTGATGGCCGAAGTCACTTCAGCGCCATCGTCTTGGTGCACATGGGCAGTGGCGCTTTCCAATGGCGCGTCACGACCGACATCACGTATCTCCCCGGACAGGCTGCCACCCGGCACAAGGACAAAGTCGATGTCGCTGGTATCCGAACCCTGTTGCACGGCGACCAGATCTCCCGATGTCGGCAGGCATTGCGCCATCGGGCAAGGGCGACCGTCGAACAACACCGGGATGAAGCCCGCGGTCCGGGCTAGCACATAGACGTCGGCCGTCACCAAACCGCCCAAAGTGTACGTACCGTCGGGCTCTGTGGTGGTCGACAGCAAGGGCGGCTCATTGAGGGAAACCATGGCGCTCGGAAACAGCTGCACGGTCGCGCCACCCACCGGGGTTCCGGCGCTGGTCACCCGCCCCCGAACCGAGCCGCCGCGCATCAGGGCGAAGGCGGGTCCCGTAATGGCCTGTCCCTTGGCAAACTGGATTGGGGTACCGTCATTGGGCTCGCAGGCTAGTCCAATACACGGCAGATCGGCAAAGAGCTCGGGGACGCACACCGCATCACCGGCGACACCGCACGCGCTGGAGGAAGCCTTGAGTCGCACCGTGTCTGCACCGGGCAATTCAAGGACGGCATTTCCCGCGCTGACCGCGACCGTACCGACCGGTGTCGGCGCCGTGACCTCACCGAGCCAGTAGGTGATTTCCCCATCGATCGACAGGCCAGTGGTTTCATCGACCAGCGTCACACTGATGCGCGCTGGCGGCGCCAAGGCCAGATCGATGCTGCTTAAGTTCGTGCCACTCTCGACGGTTTGCGCAACAACGGTTCCCGCACACGCCCCGTTCCAACATTGCCGTTCGGGAAACATCTCGTCACCGAATACGCCGCCCCCCAAGGCGACGATGTCGTATTGCCCGGCTGGAACGTCCACGGTGTAGTTGCCAGACCCATCCGAAGTCGCAGTGACAACCACATCCGTTGTCCCTGCACGACGCACTTCAACCACGGTTCCGGCCAACGCGTTGCCATTGTCCAAGCGTGTGATCCGACCGCTGATCGTTGCCGAAGTCGCCAACGTAAAGTCGATGCCACCCACGGTGGCGTTGTTGACCAAGACTGGCGTCGCCAACTCTGGATTCGCGCAACAGGGCAACTCCTGGAATAACTCGGGATCAAATCCGGCGCTCTGTGCGATCACCGCATAGCTGCCGTCGGGGACGACAACGGAGTACGCGCCAAGCGCGTCAGCCGTGGCCGTGAATGGTGCGCCTGGTGCGGTCATGCTGTAGGCGAAGACTTGCGCGCCTTCCATGGGCGCAGAGGCATCCGCGTTGCGGACGAATCCGTCGATCGAGCCCGCTTTGAGTAGGGGTGCCCAGAGTAGAAGCGTGAGCACGATGCCTGTGTTGGAGAATCGGTTCATGGTGCCTCCCGGAGTGGACTCGACCGATGTATGCAGCGTTGAACGTACGACCTGAAAAAGCTCTACACGAAACCAAGCCACTCCCCGCCAGCGGAAGCACGATTCGAGGGGCATGGATGGCATCCATGGTCTCGGCGGGCAGCCGTCGTCCATGCAACCCTTGCCAGCCAACCATGAGGTGTACCAACAAAGCCCCTGCCAATACACCCAGCGCACTGGCCTTCCTGGACGCCGCTAGGATTTCCGACCCAGCGGTTCACCCAACCCCACCCGATCGACAAGTCGCTGATAGCGTGGATCGTCACGCAGATTCGCCAACAGGGGATCAAACAGCAGATAGGCTGCACTGCTGTCACCGCCTTCGATGGCGCGTTCAATCCAGTGGAAGGCCTGATCCAACTCCCCACGCCAGGCATAGGCCGCGCCAATCCAGTAGCCATCGGGGATGGCGAATTGATCGATCAGCTTCTGCAACGCGATATCCGATGCAGCGTGGTCGCCACGCTCGTGCTGCGCGATAACGGTGCCAAGCAAGCGGAACAAGGTCGAGGACAACTCCAGCCGCTGCAGTGCCGCCTCCGGCTGACCTTCATAGATATCGCACAGCGCCAGGTAGAAGTTTGTGTGCGGATTCTCTGGCAAATCGACCAATTGCAGCATCAGTACCGCGCGTGCATTGCGGGTGTCGCCTTTGGCAAGGTAGTGCCATCCCTGATTGCGACGCGCACCCGCGGCCGGATCGAGTGCGATGGCACGCGCGCCGGTTTCAATGGCTTCATCGATGCGACCCAGTGAGGCCAGCAGGCGTGCATGCCAGACCAGCAACCGTGCGGACTCTCCACCTGGAGTTCGGTCGGCCGCCGCGCGCAGATCAGCCCACGCGGCCTCCACGTCGAACAGGTACAGCAGTTGCATCTCTGAACGCAGCAGATAGTTCGCGGGATCGTCTGGGGCGAGTTCGATACCCCGGTTCATGCTGGCAATCGCACGTTTGCGACCCTCCAGCAATTCGTCGACTGTATCGGCATAGTAGCCACTGCCACCGTAAATGCCTCCCAGCGTCAGCAGCGCATCGGCGTAGTTCGGGTCCAGTTCGACGGCCCGCTGCAGCAGCACGATGGCGCGCCGCTGGTTGTTGGGATCGTTGTTGCCGGAGAACAGCGTGGCCGCGCGCAGAAACGCCTGATACGCCGCATCATTCGTCGTGCCTCGACCGCTACTCTGGTCATGTCCCCAGCGCCCTTTCTGATCGGCAATGGCGGCGAGTAACGCGCCCTTGATGTCCTCGAACAAGGTTGCCTGATCGCCCGGCAAGCGTTGGAAGATCTGTCGCCAAGGCGGAATGCGACCCCGCGCATCAAACAGTTGCAGATCAACCCGCAACTGCCCCTCCACCTGCGAAACTTCGCCAGTCACCAGCAGGTCGGCGCCTAGTTCGCGAGCGAGATCACCGGGCGGACGTCGATCACCCCGATAGCGCTGCGACTCGGCCCGATGGATCATGCGCAGCGCTGGCACGCTGCCGAACTGATCGCGCAGGTAGTTGCTGAGACCATCGGCATACAGTGCCAGCCCACCATTCGCACTCGCATCGCGCAGCGGCAGGAAGGCGACGACATCGTAAGTTCGCGAGGCGTCGGTCGCCGTGCGATCCTTGGTTTCTATGTCGGTCAACAACACGACTGCCCAGAGCAGGCCTAGCAGAACCAACAGCAAGCCACCTGCATGCAGCCAATGTCGACTTTGATTGGCAACCGCCTCGGCGTGTCCGGCAGGTGTCTCCACTGCTGGTTCACGGATGGCTTCGTGCACCGCAGCAAGTGACTCGACCACGCAGACCAATCGGTAGCCATAGCCATGCACGACCTGAAGGCAGTCGCCGTCCCCGTCACCCAGTGCTTGCCGCAATTTGCTGATCGCTTTGACCAACGAGTTCTCGGAAACCACACGTCCGGGCCAAGCCACCGCGATCAACGCGTCCTTGCTGACGGTACGACCCGCGTTCTCAGCCAGATGAAAGAGCAAATCAATGCCCCGCCGATCGATGGCCAGTGGCACGCCGTCGCGCAAGACACGCATCAAGACGGTATCCAGCACGAGTTCGCCGACGCGCCAGCCCTTGATCTGCACCGCGGCCGCTGTGCGATCGGATGGCCTAGTCTCCGACAGAGACATCAATAAGCCCTTGTTTTATAGACGAATCACAAGTTAGCAGAAAATTTCAGAATTTTGCCGTTGGCGGCTTCCTTCGTTCGTGGCGCAATCGCGTGATCGCCCTACCGGAGTTCGCCGATGACCCGATTCACTCTTCGCTCGCTCGTGCTCGTCAGCCTGCTCGCTGGCTCGGCCTTGGCATTGGCCACCCCGCCGGCCACACTCGGTTATCAAGGCAATCTCGCCAATTCAGCAGGACAACCGATCACCGACGATCTCACGCTCACCTTCCGGCTCTACGACGTACCGAGCGGTGGGTCTGCCCTGTGGACGGAAGTGCAGAACGGCGTGGCAGTTGACGGCGGCAATCTGTCGGTGGCGCTGGGCGGCGTCACCCCGCTGCCCTCGGGCATCTGGGGACGACAGCTCTACCTTGGTGTGCAGATCGCGGGCGACAGCGAGATGCAACCTCGTCCGCCACTGACCGCCGCACCGTACGCTCTGCGCGCCGCCAGCACGATGAAGCGCACCCTAACGGTCTCGGCAGAAGGCACGGCAACCGACAACGGTGCCGCCTTGCTCGCGGTGGTGGCCAGCATCACCGATGCCAGCCTGGACAGTCCGGTCGTCGTCGCCCTTGACGCGGGAACCTACGACCTTGGCGCTGCGTCACTGGCTATGCCGTCCCACACGGTGTTGGCGGGACAAGGACAGAGTGCCACCCTCATCACCTCGACGCATGCGCCAGCGGGATCCGGCGCCACGGTTCAACTTGCCTCTCACACCGCAGCGCGCGACTTCACCGCGCGAAACACGGGCGTGTCGGCGGGCGAGTCCGACTCCACACAAGGTCTGGCCGCATCGGACCCCGATCAGTTTCAGGTTCCGGTCACCAACGTCACTCTGGAGCGCGTGACTGGCGAGAGCATCGCACCCCCGGCAACACTGCTGGGCCAGCGCCACGGCATCAGCTTCTGCGCCAGCAACAGCCGCGCGACAGACATTACTGCGCGCGCCTTCGGCAGCCCGTTTGCTTCCGGCTTTCGTACTGATTGTCCAAGCATCAATCTGAAAGTCGACGGCGCGACCATCGACGCTGCCGATGCACGCGATGGGGTGCGCGGAGCCTGGCTGGTGGCCGGTGCAGGCAACGAATGGAAGCGCTTGAGCATCCGTTTGGATGTGGCCCCCTCGAATCAGACGGCTTTCGGTATCCGCGTACTTTCACCCGGCTCGTTCACCTCTGAACTGCAGGGTCGTCTCAGTGACAGCACCATCACCCTCCGTGGTGGTGGCCTACTGACGCCCACGACGACATCACGGGTGGAAGGCATTGAACTGAACGAGAGCGCGCAACTCGCGCTGATCGAGCACGTGAACATTGCCATCGACAACCTGCGTGCAGCCAACGTGCGAGGCATCGGTTTGAGGGAAACCGCCAACAACGTCGGTGCAACGGTCGAGCTGAGAGATGTCGATATCCGCATCGCTGCATTGCAGGAAGCCGCGTTCAACTTTGGCGAAATCGTCGGCATTCGCGCAGAGGGCTATCCACCGCAACTGCGCCGCGTCCGCGTCAACGTCGATTGCGTCAGCGGCGGATTCAACCCCTGCATCGGCATCGCCCAGCCAGAAAACTGGAGCACGCTACCTGGAACCCTGCTGCTGGTGGACAGTGACGTCCAGGTCGGCCACCGTGCGCCGGCCGATGGCTCCACACGCAGCGCCGCGCTCCAGGTGATGGGACCCACGCAGGTGCAAGGCTCCCGCTTACGTGCAGTGCAGTCTGCCACCGGCGAACCGGTGCGCGCGATTCGGCACCTGGCATCAAGCGCAGTGACACGCGTGACGCACTCCCAGTTGATCAGCACCGACTTCAACGACTCGAACACAGGTTGCTTGTTCGATGGCCCAGCCGGCGCGAATGGCGAGTGGTTCGGCAATCACGTGCAGGGCTCACGTTGCGACGGCGGCCAAGTCAACCTGATCTGCGCTGGCAACACGCAGCGTGGCGTCGGCTTGCTCACCAACGCCTGTCCATGAGGTTTGCCATGAGACCGATCCGTTATGCCGTTCTTCTCACTATCGCCCTGCTGACGATGCCAAACCTGGCGAGCTCTGGCGAACCGCGCAGCGACCAGTTCCGTCTGCTCGGCGCGACACCGGCCAGCGTTTCTGCACGCGCCGCATCGCCGCTGTATCACGCCCAACTAGCCGGCGGCAGCGGCGCCGCTGTCGGCATTGCGGCCAGTCCACTTGCCAGCGTCGTGGCCGGTCCCATCAGCCAGGAATTGCCCACCGTTCGTCTGTTTCGCGGAACGTTCGAGCGCGACTGATTCGCCCAATCAGCAAAGCAGGCCGCTGTGCCAGTGGTGGACAACGACCCGAGAAGTCGACCCAACCGCGTTGAATCGCTACGACGCGCGATCACGCGTGACCTTCGCTGCCGCCTCACGGATGGGTGAGGCGGCTAAAGGCGCGATCAGCTGCCGGGCACGATCACTCGCGGTAGACCGACTGCCTCCACCGCTTGCGTGAACCTGGCAAGCTCAGTGGCACGCAGCGCAGCAACGTCGCGTTCGTGCGCAGTGAGTTCAGCCAGCAGTTCATCGCGACGCTCGCGCATGCCCTGCGTTGGCGCGTGTTCGGTGTCCTGCGCCCACGAGTACAGCGGGGCGAGCTGCGAATACAGCTCGGCACCGCCGTCGCGGCCGCCCAGCACGTCGTACACCACCTCGGCCTCCGGGTTGTGCAGTTCGCCCTCGATCGCCTTACAGCGTGCGATCACTGCATCGGCTGCGGCCACCACGGTCGGCTGCCCGTCGGCACGGCCGCGCAGATCGGCGACCTGAGCGTGAATCGCCTGGACGGCCTCAATCGTCGCCAGGGTACGGTCAAGCGCCGCACGCAGTTCGAGGGCGAACGCGAGGTTGGCCGCGCGATCGGCTTCGGTGGCAGGCGAGCGCGGATCGGCGAGCACCTCGATCGACGCGGTCGCAGTGCGCGCGCCGACCTTCAGCGTGGCGACATAGCGTCCTGGAACGGCGAGCGGACCGCGTTCGGGTCCGCCCGCGTCGAGCTTGGATGGGATGCGGCGCGCGCCTTCGTGGCGCAGATCCCAAACAGCCCGGTTGAGCCCGGCCAAACGTGTCAGCACCGGCTTGGGCTCAGCCTCTGGTTCGTCCGGATCATCCATGCGGTACTTGGCCGGGCGCACGACCGAGGACAGTGTGCGCACGAGCTCGCCCGAGCCGTCGCGAATCTCCAGCGTGATGTTGTCGGTGGCCTCGGTCTTGAGCCAGTAGTGGATCACCGCGCCAGTCGGCGGATTGGGCTGGGCACCGGTGACCAGGAAGTCCCAGCGCGCGTCGTTGAACCAGCGGTGCGTCGGGTTGGATGGCAGCAGAGCGACGTCTTGTGCACGCGCACTGTCAAGCGCACGCAGCGCGCCGAGATCCTCCAGCGCCCAGATCGAGCGCCCACGGGTCGCCACGACCAGCGCGCCGTGTTTGACCTCGAGGTCGGTCACAGTGGTCCGTGGCAGATTGAGCTGCAGATCCTTCCAGCTCGCACCGGCATCGGTCGACCACCAGATGCCGCGGTCAGTGCCGAGATAGAGCACCTTCGGATCCTCGCGGTCCTCGCGCACGACCCATAGCGGCAGGTCAGCTGGCAGGCCGCGGGTCAGGTCTTCCCAGCTGCGACCGTGGTCACGGGTACGGAAAAGGTAGGGCCGGAAGTCGTCGAGTCGGTACTTGTGCACCACGACGTAGGCCGTACCGGCGTCGCTGCGCGAGGGCTCGATGGCCTCGACGGTGCCCCATTCAGGAAGCGCCTTGGGCGTGACGTTGCTCCACGTCTTGCCGCCGTCGCGCGTGAGGTGCACCAGACCATCGTCGCTGCCGGTCCAGACGGTGCCGGCCGCCAGCGGCGACTCAGCGATAGAGAAGATCGTCCCGTAGGTCTCGACGCCGGTGATGTCGCCAGTGATCGGGCCGCCGGACCACTGTTGCTTGCTACGATCATTGCGCGTCAGATCGCCACTGATCGCCGTCCACGATGCACCCTGATCGCGGCTGGCGAACAGCACGTTGGCGCCGTGGTAGACGAGGTCGGGATCGTGTGGCGACGACGCAATGGGCGCGGTCCATTGGAAGCGCACCTTGTAGTCCTTCGGCGCGATGCCCGACGGGTTTGCCGGCCACGCGGAAACATTGCGGTACTGGCCCGTGCCCTCGACGTAGTAGGAGATGTAGCCGCCGTACTCGCCGGCGAAGATCGCGCCGGGACGTTTGCGGTCCCACACCACGTCGCCAGCTTCACCGCCGCCGACGTAGTGCCAGTTGGCGATCGGGTTGTTGTCGTTGACTGTCGAGCGCGATGGCCCACCGGCCGTGCCCCAGTCCTGGATCGTGCCAGCGACGTGCCAGGGCATCCGGTCGTCGACGTCGATGTTGTAAAACTGCGCGAGCGGCAGCGGTGGCACGAACCATGTCTTGCCACCGTCGTTGGACAGATCGACACCGCCGTCGTTACCGGAAATCACGCGCTGCGGGTCACTGGGGTCGATCCACAGGTCGTGATGGTCGCCGTGATGAGGACCCGAGACCTGCTGGAAGCTCTTGCCGCCGTCGATACTCTTGAGCAGCGGCACCTGAGGCACCCAGACCACGTCAGGGTTACGGGGGTCGACGGTGAGCACCGTGTAATACCACGCGCGCTGGCGCACGGACCGATGCGCGTTGACGCGGGTCCAACTCGTGCCGGCGTCGTCGGAGCGGAACAGACCGCCAGCCTCCGCCTCGATCAGAGCGTAGACGCGGTTGGAATCGCTCGGCGCGATGCCGATGCCGACTTTGCCCCACGCCCCCTCCGGCAGGCCGCTACCGGTGACCTGGCGCCAGGTCGTGCCGCCGTCGCTGGAGCGATAGAGCCCGCTGCCCGGCCCGCCACTGGTCGCAAGCCACGGGCTGCGGCGCATCTGCCACAGTCCCGCATAGACGATGTTCGGGTTGTTGGGATCCAGGTGGACGTCGGACGCGCCGGTGTCGACGTCCTTCTTCAGCACCTGCACCCAGGTCTTGCCCCCGTCGGTGGTGCGATACACGCCGCGGTCGACGCTCGGCCCGAACGGCGAGCCAAGCACAGCCGCGAACGCGATGTCGGGGTTGGTCGGATGCACAGCGAGGGTGCCGATCTGGCCGCGGTTCTTCCACACATGGGTCCACGATTTGCCCGCGTCGACGGACTTCCAGATGCCGAGGCCGATCGCAACATTGCCGCGCGGATTGCCTTCGCCGCCACCGACGTAGATCACGTTGGGATCCGACGGGGCGATGGCGAGCGAGCCGATCGATTGTGTGGGCTGGTCGTCAAAAACCGGCGCCCAATCGCGGCCACCGTTGACCGTCTTCCACACGCCGCCTTGGGCTGCCGCGAGGTAGGCAACCTGCGGATTGCCCGGGACGCCAGCGACGCGCGTGACCCGTCCACCGACCGATGGGCCAATCAGGCGATAGGCAAGCGCGCCATACGGCTTGTCGTTGGCTGCGGGCGTTTGGGCGGCAAACGTCGGCGTGGCGAAGACAAAAACAAGGACGGAAACCAGCGCAAATCGACGCATGAAAAAACTCCCCGAAAGGACACGAAATAGCTGCGGCGAAGCCGCCGCAGCAGGAAATAAAGGCCACGATGGGTGCAGAAAATTCAACCACTCCGTTCGGGCAGTCTGCGCGGTCGCCCGAGACGGTTCAAGCACTGGTCGGGTTCGGTTCTGCTTTGCCTTGGACATCATCGTAGGGCGTTTTGGCGTGCTCAAAATTGCTGGCTGTCGGCCGCGCAACGCACGGTGATTTCCCGCCAGTTGCCAACAACAGAGCCAGCGCAGCCCTGCAACGAGATCGACGGTTGCTTGTTGCTGATGACCGGACGCACGATGGTGCAGAACAGACGCTGGCGCTTTGGATTGTCGTTCACCGCAGCAGCGAGGTCCGCCTGCAGCGCGAATCTGCCGACCCTGCCAACGAGCCAGAGCAGACTGCGGTGACCCTCGAAGTCGCCCGCCGATTCACACCGGTCGCGCTGGTCCCTATCAGCCGACGCAGGGTGCTCGGTTCCTAGGCATCTGTCCGTCCCGCAATCACCCTCATCACCGCTTCGGATCCATCTTGCCACGGCGCCTAACACGCTCAGGCAGTTCGGCTGGGATGTTACGATCGGGCACGATCACTCTGCGGACTGTCCATGCGCCTTGTCGACCCGCCCAGGATGCCGATCCCTAGCCCTCCATGCCGCAGGCGCAGATGCGCATGAAGCTGCTCGCCGAACTTAAGCGCCGGAATGTCATCCGCATGGCGGGCTTGTATCTCGTCGCGGCATGGCTGGTCGTGCAGGTCGCCGGGACGCTGCTGCCGATGTTCGACGCGCCTGCGTGGATCGCCCGCAGCGTCGTGATTCTGCTGATCATCGGTTTTGTGCCGGCGCTGATGATCTCGTGGATCTTCGAGCTGACACCGGAGGGATTGCGGCGGGAGTCCGACCTGATCGAGGACCGCCGCGCTACGCCCGCCGGCCCACATCAGCTTCGAAGGGCCAGCGATTTGCAGCCCGAACGCAAGGTTCTGGATCGCCTGATCATCGTTATCCTGTCGTTGGCACTGGCGTTCTTCGCCATCGAACGGTGGATGCTGGCTTCGCCCACTGCTCCAACCGCGCGACCGTCCGTGGCCACGAAGGGTTCGGAAGATCGCCAAAGTGACCTCGTCGCCGTATTGCCGTTTCGCAACCGCAGCAAACTCGTCGAGGATGCCTATTTCGCGGAAGGGGTACACGATGACCTGTTGACACAGCTCTCCAAGGTCGCCGGCTTCAAGGTGATCTCGCGGACGTCGATGATGCGTTACCTCGATTCCAAGCTGAGCATTCCCGAAATCGCGCGCGAACTCGGCGCGGCGGTAGTGCTGGAAGGGGCGGTACAACGGGCCGGCGACCAAGTGCGCATCACCGTGCAGCTGATCGATGGTGTCAGTGATATCCACCTCTGGGCTGAAACATACGACCGTGCGCTGAGCACCAGCACAATGTTCTCGATCCAAGAGGACATCGCCCGAGCCGTCGCAGAGGCCATGCAGGTAGTGCTCAGCCCTGCAGAGGCCAGCGCCCTTCGGGACGGACCGACCAGCAACATCCAAGCCTATGACGCCTTCCTCCAGGGCAAGCTTCTCGCCGCGCTGGATCGCGCCACTCCCCAACGATTCAATGCCGCGCTGGCGCATTTCGACCGAGCGATCACCCTCGATCCGCGTTTCGTCGACGCCCATGCTCGCAAGGCGCGTACGCTGCTGGCCAGTTATTGGTTCGCCTACGGCGATGCATCGCAGAGAGAGGCCGCCCGACTCAGCGTCGAGCGCGCGCAAACGCTGGCGCCCGACGCCATCGAGACCCTGATGGCGGAGGCCTACCTTCACTACTGGGGTGAACTCGACTATGCGCAGGCCGAAGCGACGCTGCAACGGGTCCTCGAGCGCGCACCCGACTATGCCGAAGCGTGGTATGCGCGGGCCCTCGTCGCGCGCCGTGATGGCCGATTCGATGACTCGATCAACGCACTGAAGCGATCTCTGGCCAACGATCCGGCCAACTCGGATACCTTGCTGGAACTGCGCAATACGCTCGCCACGGTCGGTCGCCGTCGCGAGTCCGTCGCGCTGGAACCGAGGCTCACCGCACTCGGGCTCGACGTCGCATCGCACAGCGCTGAGGTTGCCTTCAACGCCGCCAAGGTGGAAGCCGCGTGGGCGGCGCTGGATGGCCCGAACGAGTTCTACGCCACCTTGCCGTTCCGCATCGCGTTGGCCAGCGGCAACGCCGAATGGATTGCCGCGGCGCTGTCGGAGAAATACTGGCCACAACGGCTACGCGAGTTCCCTGACTACCCCGAAGTCTATTCATTGGCGCAAGCCGAAGCGGCGCTCGTGTTGGGGCAAACCAAGAAGGCAAGGCAGGAACTCCAGGCGATCCAACAACGGCTCGCCGCACGCGAGGAACCGTATCCGGGCCGCTGGTCGTCCAGTGGCAACTACTTCTACTTTCCCTGCGACCTGCCCGGCATGCTGGGCGATCTGGAGGGAGTCCGCGCGGCGGAGCGGGACTATCGCGAGAACACACCGCGTGACCTTTGGTCAGAGGGCGGCGTGCGCGTGTCACTCGCCATCGCGTTTGCTCGTGCAGGTGATTCGGACGCCGCGCTTGATCATCTGGAAGCCGTCACTGCGCTGTTTGGACCCGTGACCTTCACCGGTCTTGAAATCAGCCCCGGCCTCGCCAGCCTGCGCCAGCATCCGCGCTATCTCGCGCTGGCCGAACAGCACCGGGCCTGGCAGGCACGCGAGTCAGTTCCCGCCGTGCGCTGAGATCGATGTGGTGACGCGGTTTCAACGTTCTTCGATTCGCAACATACCAACAGAAAGACCAACAATTTGCGCCGCTCCCCACGGCTTGGCGGTCAGCGTTTCGGCATGGGTGGAACGAACCACGACAGCACGCGGAACACCCCGGCGAGGAAGGGCGTTCCGACTGCCCACAGGATGAAGGCACCCGGCGCGATCTCGCCGACGTGGATCATGCTGGCGATCACCAGGACAAGCATCAGCACGCCAGAAGGGAAGGCGAACGGGAACATGCTGGGCAGTCCTCGGACGATCTGGCCAACGGTCAGGCGTGGCGGTGGCGGCGCATCCGCTGCGTGCAGCTCTCCGGCGTCGTCTGACTCGATCGTGACCTCAATCGACACCTGACCCGACGCGCGGCTCTGCCTTGGCTCGGACGGTGGCGGGTACCGCACTGGTGGCGACGTGAGGGCTTCCAGTCCGACCATGCTCGGGCTTTGGGGCGCGCTTTGGCTGGGTCCGGCTTCCGTTCTGCGCGGCCCAAAGCCGCCGAAAAGGCGGTAGGGGTCGAGCGTTCGCAGTGCCGACGAATCGAACTGAATGCCGTGTTCCTCGGCCTCTGCCAGACCCCGCTCAATCATGGCGAAGTAGGCGAAGAAGGCTTCGCGGTTGCCTTCCTCCCGCGCTTGCTCGGCACGGTCAATCATGTCGTTGATCAGGCTTTCCAGGACGAAGTGCGCATTCACGGTCAAACCCTCCACCGATTGTCGGCGCATTGTGCCTGCGGTAGGCTGCCCGCATCGTGCTGCAAAATCTCCCCGCAGTCGCTGAGGGTATCCTGATACCCAAAGGTTTCGTTGACGGGACAGGGAGTCCGTCAAGCACGATCAGGGGCGGACCAGGTGACGCCCCGCCTATCCCGAAGGGCGCCTCGCAATGAGTCGCCGTTTTTCAATGCTGCGGCTCGAATGACCGACGGATGCGGCTGACGGCAGCGTGATCCATGCGCCAGATGCGGGCGATGGCACACACCGCCGGGGTGCGCGGTCTCCACGACGCCAAGTGCCTCGCGAAGGCTTCTTCGGCCTGCTCAAGCGCGAGCGCGAACGTACCCGACACTCGATGCGGCAAGAGCGGATGTGTTCGAATATATCGAGCGGTTCGATAACCGCCGAATGCGGCGAAGGATCGCCAGACAGGATTTGAAGTTTTCCATCCTTTCACAACCGTCCGTGGTCTCGGGGTAGAACCCGTTTATGCACGTGCGGCATCGCCTTCACCAGTAGTCGAGAACAATGCCTCTGCAGTCCGTTCAAGTTGACGTTTTCAGGCATCGCAACCCAGCGAGGCGGTGCCTTTCGGCGCCATCTCAGCTGACATGTTCTACGAGCCTAGCTACGACAAGGTGTTGCGACAGATGGTCGAATGGGTTGTGACACATGAGGGAACGGTATTGGATGCGGTTCTGGCACGACGCAACGCGCGGATTCATGGATTCCAACGAACGGGTAGCCGGATTCAAGAACGAATCGAGAACTTCGCGCAACAGCTGTTCAAAGCCACCGAGGAACCCGGCGGGACCTTCTATTGGCCTCGTGAGCTTGAGCCGTACGAGGAAATATCTTTCCTTTGAGCGCCAGCAAATGGCTGCCAAGCAGCAGTGTCATCCAGGGAGGGAATAAAGAATGGCGAGACGCAAAAAAACCAGCACGGCTGACGACCTGCTGGAATTTGTGGCAATGCTGCCCTGGTGGGCCGGCGTGCTGCTGGCGCTGGTGAGCTACTTCGTGCTTCACCACATCGCATCTCAACCGGTGGTGGCGCACACGCAGCCCGGTCAAATGGGCGCGATGGTCACTCAGTCTATCTGGAAATCGCTGGCCACTGTTGGCCAGTACTTCGTTCCTTTCATTTGCTTGCTGGGTGCGGTCACGTCTGCCTGGCGGCGCCGAGAGCGAAAGAACCTGGTGGGTGATGTGGCCAGGAGCCAGGCGACCGACGCGCTCGATGGCATGAGCTGGCGCGAGTTCGAAATGCTGGTGGGGGAAGGCTTTCGGTTGCAGGGCTACCAGGTGGTGGAAACCGGGGGCGCTGGTGCGGACGGCGGCGTGGACCTCGTGCTCACCAAGCCGGGCAAGAGCGGCGGCGAAAAGTTTCTCGTGCAGTGCAAGCAGTGGCGCGCCTACAAGGTGGGCGTGGACGTGGTGCGCGAGCTGTACGGGGTGATGGCTGCAAAGGGCGCCACCGGCGGGTTCGTGGTGACCTCGGGGCGGTTCACCGAGGAGGCGATCAGCTTTGCCAGCGGCCGCAACGTGACACTGGTTGATGGGCCGAAACTGCACGGGCTGCTGCGGCAAGCCCAGGCGGGAGCCGAGCGCTCGCCTGCTCAGAAGCCTGCTGTGTCGGTGGGTCACGCCCCAGCTTCATCCGCTCAGGCGCTGGCTTGTCCTCTGTGCGCGAAGCCGATGGTTCGGCGCACTGCCAAACGCGGTGCCAACGCTGGCAATGAGTTCTGGGGCTGCACCGGTTACCCGGCCTGCCGTGGCACGCGCCCGATCAACTGATACCAAGGACAACGATGGCATTGCCCGATGGCCTATATGACCTGTTGTTGACCGAGGGGCTGGCCCGCTCGCTGGCCACCCTCGACCCGTCACGGGCCGATGTCTCGGCGCTCAAGGGCGGAGCAGCCGAGTTCCTGGCCGACGTCATCACCCGCCAGCTATCGACCATCCTCGACGATGTGTCTGGCGACGAGGCCGAGAAAGCGAAGCGACAACTCGAACTGGTGAATGGCCTGCTGGTGATGCTGCGTCAGCGGCTCGCAGGGAGCAGCGCGGACGGTACCTCTGCGGCCGGCGAAGTGGTGGACCTGGTGGCGCCGCCGTTGCGGGTCCTCAGGGCCGTGCAGCGCGACCAGCAGTTCCCAGTGTCGCCAGAGATTGGGCTGGGCGTTCCCTGGCTGTTCACGGCCGGCAAAGGCTCGCCTTCGCTGCTGCACGAGATTCGTCGCGAGCTGGCATCGAGCGATCAGGTGGACATACTGGTCAGCTTCATCACCGTCTCTGGCGTACGCAAGCTGCAGGATGTGCTGCAGCAGGTCACGGCCAAGGGTGCGCAGCAAGATGGGCAGGCGCCACCGAAGACACGCCTGCGCATCCTCACCACCACGTACACCGGTGCGACCGAGGCACGTGCGTTGGACGAGCTGGCGCGAC
The DNA here is from genome assembly GCA_016718605.1 of Lysobacterales bacterium. Classification (GTDB taxonomy): domain Bacteria; phylum Pseudomonadota; class Gammaproteobacteria; order Xanthomonadales; family Xanthomonadaceae; genus Aquimonas. The sequence goes on from JADKCY010000003.1 coordinate 1,334,189, forward strand.
TGCCGGGGTGTGAGGTCCGCGTGTCGCTGGATGGCCGACGCACCCGTCTGCATGCCAAGGCCTGGCTGTTCCAGCGCAAGACCGGTTTTGGTTCGGCGTATGTCGGCAGCGCCAACCTCTCGGGTGCCGCGCTGACCGGCGGGCTGGAGTGGACGGTCAAGCTGACCCAGCGCGCGCAAGAGGCGCTGTTCGCACGCGCGGTGGCTCACTTCGAGACGCTGTGGGCGGACAGTGAGTTTCAGAGCTACGACCCGGACAACGTCGAACACCGGCAGGCACTGGCGGCGGCGCTGGGTCGCGAGTCGTTCGGCGGCGAGCCCTCTGCCCCGATCAGCTTTTTCGACCTGCAGCCCAAGACCTACCAGCAGGAAATGCTGGAGCAGTTGAGCACCGAGCGCGCCCACGGTCGAAACCGAAACCTGTTGGTGGCGGCCACCGGCACGGGCAAGACGGTGGTGGCCGCGTTCGACTACCGGAACACCTGCCGCATCGAGGGTGGGCGCCCTCGCCTGCTGTTTGTGGCCCACCGGGAGGAAATCCTGCGCCAGGCCATGCGCACCTACCGCGAGGTGCTGCGCGATCCCGAGTTCGGCGATCTGCTCACGGGGAGCCACCAACCCGAACGCTGGGACCACCTGTTCGCCACCATCGACAGCGTGGCCAGCCGCGATCTGGTAGCCACCGTCGGCGCCGACCACTGGCACACGGTGGTGGTGGATGAGTGCCACCGCCTGGCGGCCGATCGGTTTGATGCATTTGCCAATGCCGTTCGCCCCTGTGTATTGCTCGGGTTGACGGCGACGCCTGAGCGCAGCGATGGACAACCCATCGCGCCGTATTTCGATTCGCGGCCAGATGGCAGTCCAGCAGTCGAATTGCGTCTGTGGCATGCGCTGGACCTGCAGTTGCTGGCGCCGTTCGAGTACTACGCCTGCGACGACGGCACCGACTTTTCGGAAGTGCCATGGGACCGGCCGGGCGAACGCGAGGCGGTGGACAACCTGGTCACCGGCAACGACGTGCGCGCCAAGCTGGTCATCAAGGAATGGCGCCGTTTGGCGTCCAATGCGCGGCAGTCGCGAGCCATTGTTTTCTGTGTGTCGGTGGCGCACGCCGAGTTCATGACCGATTGGCTCAACCGCGCGGGTCTGCCGGCGGCCTGCGTGGTTGGCACGACAGCATCAGAAGAACGGCGCCGAGCACCACAGCGCTTAACCAGCGGTGAGTTATGCGCGCTGGTCACAGTGGACCTCTACAACGAGGGCATCGACTTGCCGATGGTGGACACGCTGTTGCTGCTGCGCCCCACTCAGAGCCCGGTGCTGTTCCAGCAACAGATCGGTCGCGGCCTGCGTTTGGCCCCCGGCAAGGAGAGTTGCCTGGTGCTCGACTTCGTCGGACAGCATCGCGCCGAGTTCCGGTTCGACCGCCTGTTGTCGAGCCTCACCGGCTTGTCGCGTCGCGAACTGGTGGATGGCGTTGAGAACGGCTTCGGCAGCTTGCCGCCCGGTTGCCACATCCACCTGCAGCGCCAGACGCGAGAACAGGTGCTGCAAGGCCTGCGATCCCTGACGTCCCAGAACTGGCGCCGTTTGAAGACCGAGCTGCAGACCTATGCGGCGCTGCGTGGCCGATCGTCGATTCAACTGGCCGACTTCCTGCACGACCAGGCACTGGAGCTGGAAGACATCTACCGCACCGGTACCGGACAAGGTCGTAGCGGCTGGACATCGCTCAAGCGCGATGCAGGACTGATCGTCGCAGAGCCCGTACCTGAAGAGGACTACTTCAGCCGCCGCTTTGGTGACCTGCTGCATGTGGATGATCCGCGCCGTCTCGACGTAATGACGGCTGTGGGTTCGCGCCAAGGGAGTTCACCAGCACTCAATGCAGAGGACGCGCTGGGCGTGCAGATGCTGGCCTATCAGATCGATGGACGCCACGAGCAAGCAGCGGGGCATGAAGCCTTCCTGGAGCGCATGGAGGCTCACCCAGCCATCGCGGCCGAGCTGGTGGAGCTGTCTGCCCTTCTGCAGGCCCGCAGCACCTTGGGCGCGCATCCGGTACCCGGTCTCGACGACACACCCTTGTGCCTGCATGCGGGTTATGGGGCTCGTGAAATTCTCACTGCGGTGGGCTGGCTGACCGCGTCGCGCCGCGTGCCGTTCCAGGCCGGCACCTTGTCGTTGCTCAGCCGCCAGACCGAACTGCTGTTCGTTACGCTCGACAAGAGCGAGGGCTACCACGACCGCATCGCGTATCACGACTACGCGATCAGCGCCGAGCGCTTTCACTGGCAATCCCAGAACAGCGCGGGACCGGACACGCCTGGCGGTCGGCGCTATCTCGAAAGCGCGACCAATGGATGGCAGTTCCAGCTCTTCGTGAGACCGCGCAAGGGCGAGGCCTACCGTGCCTGCGGCCCGGTCACGCTGGAATCGGCCGAGGGCAACCGCCCGATGAGCATCGTCTGGCGGTTGCAGACACCGCTGCCGGCGCGGCTATTCCGAGAGTTCAGTGTGCTGCGCGGTGTGTAGTGACAGGGTAGAGTTCTTCCATCGCACGATCTGGACTTCGACATGTACGATGAACACGACCTCATTGATTCCCCACTGAACCAGACCTACACGGCCGATGGGCGTTCGGTCGAAATCCACATCTACCGCATGCCGAACACCGGCTGGACGCTTGAGGTGGTGGATGACCTGAACAACTCCACGGTATGGGACGGGGAGTTCGCGACGGACCAGGAAGCACTGGACACGGCCATGGCCGAGATCAACGCAGAAGGCATTGACGCCTTCATCGCAAGTCCGAGTCCGCCGGACCAACCCACGCACTGAACAGGAACGGGCAAGACGTTGCCGTTCGTCAGCGAAGTGAAGTCGATGGCGCCAAGCCACACAAGCAACGGCTTATCGTTGCTTGACCATCACAAAACCAAGACTCGAGAAGTCGCAACCGCCGGGATGGTGATTCCTGTCGTCGTGGGCGTTTTCTGGTCTGTTGAAGAACCCACAGCGCTGCCGCTGTTTACCCCACGGACTCCGGAAAGAAAAACGGGTTAGCTCATTCCTGATCTTCCCCGTTGATTTTATTGGTCGGCGTGGCGGGATTCGAACTCGAGACCCCTTGCACCCCATCCAAGGTAAGCAAGGTGGCCTTGCCACGTATCAGGCATCCCAACTGCAATGGTGGGATCGGCATCCAGCTCTTGGCGTGCATTAGACCCACCTGATTGTAGAGCCTGCAGTAGTGTCCGAGGCCATCCGAAAAGGCGTCGAGGCCCTCGATCGCAACGTCGTAGTCAAATCCGTGCCCATCCCGTGCCCACATTTTGGGCACGGAATGGGCACAAAATGGGCACGGCGGCCGATTTGAACGCGCTGGACTCACGCCGTCGGGCACAAAAAAACCCGCGTTTTCGCGGGTTTAGTGGTGGTGGCTATGGGTGGACTCGAACCACCGACCCCAGCATTATGAGTGCTGTGCTCTAACCGGCTGAGCTACATAGCCATCGCCGCTCTGCGGGAGCGGGCCGCGTATTCTCCGCGTTGTGCTGGCGAGGGTCAAGACGTGGGTCGCGCGGCGCTTGGATTTCGCCCGCGTGTCTTGCCTTCGCGGATTTCGAAGGCGGCTTGCTTAGTCCACCCGTCGAACGCGAAAGCTGCGGCCTTTGATCTTGCCGGCGCGCAGGCGTTGCAGGGCGAGGTCGGCGAGTTTGCGTTGGATGGCGACGAAGGATCGCGTCGGGAAGATGTCGATCTTGCCGATGTCGTCCGCTGCCAGTCCAGCGTCGCCGGTCAAGGCACCGACAATGTCGCCGGGCCGCAGTTTGTCGGTTTTGCCCGCATCAATGCGCAGGGTGATCATTGCTGGCGGGGGTGGCGGTGCGGCGCTGCGCGCCGAGGCAGCGATGTCGCGCAGCCAGCGCAAGGGACCACCGAGTGCATCTTCCAGCGCCAGCGCTCGCGGCATTTCGGCGGGTGTGACCAGACTGAGGGCCAGCCCTGTCTTGCCAGCGCGGCCGGTGCGACCGATGCGATGGGTGTAGACCTCCACATCGTGAGGCAGCTCCAGATTGATGACGGCGGCGAGGTCGTCGATATCGAGCCCACGCGCGGCCACGTCGCTGGCGACCAGCACGCGGGCGCTGCGGTTGGCAAAGCGCAGCAGCACTTCTTCGCGATCGCGCTGTTCCATGTCGCCGTGCAGGGCGAGTGCACTGTAGCCGCGCTCGACAAGGATGCTGGCGACGTCGTCGGTGTCGCGACGGGTGTTGCAGAACACCACACTCGAGGCGGGTTTGAAGTGCGCCATCACAGCGAGCAGAGTGTCGCTGCGTTTGCTGTGCGCGGTTTCGATGAAATGTTGGGTGATCGCAGACTGCTGCACCAGCGAGGATTCAACCTCGACGCGCTCGGGGTTGCGCAGCAGGTTTTGCGCCAGCGCGACGATGGGCTCGGGAAAGGTGGCGGAGAACAACAGACTTTGCCGATCGCCGGCGGTGCGTGCGCTGATCTCGCGAATGGCAGGCTCGAAGCCCATGTCGAGCATGCGATCGGCTTCATCCAGCACCAGCGTCTTGACGCCGCCGAGATGCAGCACCTTCTTGCGCATCAGCTCCTGCACACGGCCCGGTGTGCCAACCACGATCTGCGGGTCATGTGCCTGCAGTGAGGCCAATTGCGGCGCCAATGCGGTGCCGCCACACAGGGTCGAGAGTTTCAGATTGGGGATGCCCAGCGCGAGTTTGCGCAGTTCGCGACTGACCTGTTCGGCCAATTCGCGGGTGGGACACAGCACCAACGCTTGGGCACGAATCAGGTTGGGATCGATGCGCGCCAGCAAGGCCAGCCCAAACGCTACCGTTTTGCCACTGCCGGTCGGTGCTTGGGCAATCAGATCGCGGCCAGCCAAGGCAAATGGCAAGGCAGCGGCCTGGATCGGTGTCGGCTGGGTGTAGTTGAGGGCCGCAAGGCCGGTGCGAAGGGTGGCGTCGAGGCCAAGGTCATCAAAACTGTGCATGCGCCATCTTCGCAGCTTTGCCCTGCATAGACACGCAATGCGCGCTCGACGCGTGCTGACCTGCATGCACTGTTACCATCGCCCGCTCGTGATCCGGGGAGGGACGCGATGATTTCCGGTTGGGTCTTGCTGCTGGTCTCAGCGGTCTATGTCGGCGTGCTGTTCTGGGTCGCCCACTATGGCGACCGCAAACCTCTGTACCCGGAGCGCGCATGGTTACGCCCGATCGTCTACAGCCTGGCGCTGGCGGTGTATTGCTCGTCGTGGACGTTCTACGGCGCAGTCGGGTCGGCAGCGCATTCAGGCTGGGGCTATTTGCCGATCTATTTGGGGCCGGTACTGCTGTTCGTGCTGTTCCAGAGCATCCCCAAACGTCTGGTGCAGATCGCGCATGAGCAGTCGATCACCTCGATTGCCGACTTCCTTGGCAGCCGCTATGGCAAGTCGCAAGGCTTGGCGGCGCTGGTGACGCTGATCGCCTTGATTGCGGCGGTGCCCTACATCGCACTGCAATTCAAGGCCGGCTCGATGAGCATCGATGTGTTGAGCGGGCAAGGCCCGCGTTTGAGCAGTGTGCCGATGCTGGCGGATTCCGCGTTCTGGATGGCCGGTATGCTGGCGGTGTTTGCGATTCTGTTTGGCACGCGACAGATCGATGCGACCGAGCATCACCATGGCCTGATGTTGGCGGTGGCGTTAGAGTCGGTGGTCAAGCTCGTGGCCTTCGTGGCGATCGGCCTGTTTGCATTGCCCTTGATGCCCGACCATTGGGCCGAAACGATGGCTGCAGCCAGCACGCGAACCGGGCCGTTGCCGAGCGGCTTTGTCGCCCAGACCCTGTTGGCGATGTTGGCGATGTTCTGTTTGCCACGTCAGTTTCAGGTTGGTGTGGTGGAGTGCGAGAACCCCAATGACGTGCGCACTGCACGCTGGATGTTTCCAACCTATCTGGTGATCATCACTGCGCTGGTGGTGCCGATCAGTATGGCGGGCATGGCGATGTTCGACGGCACCACCGTGCATCCGGATACCTTCGTGCTGGAGCTGCCCTTGCAATCCGGCCAGCCAGGTCTGGCCTTGCTGGCCTACCTTGGCGGATTTTCGGCAGCGACCGGTATGGTGATCGTCGCTGCGGTGGCACTGGCGACCATGGTCAGCAACGATCTGGTGGTTCCGGCAATGCTGCGTCTGCAGCGCTTCGCCGATAGCGGCGTACCCGACCTGTCGAAGCTGGTGCTGCGGGTTCGACGGATCACCATCGTGTTGCTTGCGCTGGCCGCCTATGGCTATCACCGCGCCAGCGAGTCGAACCAGAATCTGGCCTCGATTGGTCTGCTGTCGTTCGTGGCGGTGGCGCAGTTTGCGCCTGCCATCATTGCCGGTTTGTATTGGCGCGGTGCCAGTCGCACTGGTGCGATCGGCGGCTTGATCGCGGGGTTTGCCGTCTGGGCGTACACCTTGATGCTCCCGACGCTGGTCAGCGCCGGTTGGCTGGATCGCGGCTGGATGGACCTCGGCCCGGGCGATCTGGTCTGGCTGCGACCACATGCCCTGTTTGGCCTGAGTGGCTGGGACCCGATCACGCATGGCACGTTCTGGTCTCTGTTGGCCAACATTGCGGGCCTGCTGTTCCTCTCGCTGCGCTGGCGACCGAGCATCGACGAGCGGTTGCGCGCGTTGCCGTTCATCGATCCTTGGTATCGGCGCCAACAGGCTGCCGTTTCGGAGTGGCACGGACGCCTGAACATCGGCGATCTGCGCGCCTTGTGCGGGCGCATTCTTGGCCAGAAGCCCACCGTGCGTGCCTTCGAGGAATACGCGCGGGAAAACGCGCGTTTGCTGGTCGATGGCGAATTGGCGGACCGCTCCTTGCTGCAGTTCACCGAACGCCTGTTGGCGGGCGCCATTGGCGGTGCATCGGCACGGCGGGTGCTGACCACGGCATTGCGGGGCACCGGCCTCGATCTGGGCGAAGTGGTCTCACTGCTCGACGAAACCTCGCAGGAGCTGCGCTTCAATCGCGAACTCTTGGCGGCCACATTGGAGAACATCACCCAGGGCATCAGCGTCGTTGATGCCGAGATGCGTCTGGTGGCATGGAATCGGCGCTACCTGGAGATATTCGATTACCCGGATGGGCTGGTGTATGTCGGCCGTCCGGTGGCTGATCTGATCCGCTACAACGCGGAGCGTGGTGAGTGCGGACCCGGCGATGTCGATGATCATGTCGCCAAGCGCATCAAATACATGCAACGCGGATCAGCACATGTGTTCGAGCGTGTGCGCCACGATGGCACGGTGATCGAGATGCGCGGCCGACCCATGCCAGGTGGCGGCTTCGCCACCACGTTCACCGATGTCACTGCCTACAAGCGCGTCGAACATGCACTAATCGATGCCAATGAAATGCTCGAAAGCCGGGTCGTGCAGCGCACTGCCGAATTGTCGCGGGCGCTGGAAGCACAGCGCGCGGCCAAGCAGGAGGCCGAGACCGCCAATCAGTCCAAGACGCGCTTTCTGGCCGCCGCCAGTCATGACCTGTTGCAGCCCTTGAATGCGGCACGTCTCTTCACGGCGGCCCTGCATGCCCGAGACGGCGTTGATGCCGAGGATCGGCTACTCAGCGAGCGCATCGATAGCAGCTTGCGTGCTGCCGAAGATCTTCTGGATGGCTTGCTGGACATCTCGCGCCTGGATGCCGGTTCGATGCAACCGGAAATGGCGACGGTGGACGTCGCCTCGCTGTTGCGTTCGCTGCATGAGCAATTTGCGCCGATGGCGGCTCAGCGGGGCTTGGATTTGCGCCTGCATGCGCGCGATCTGCGCGTCCGCAGTGATCGTGCGTTGTTACGCCGTGTGCTGCAGAACTTTATCGCCAACGCTTTGCGCTATACCCAGCATGGCGGCGTGCTGCTGGCCGCTCGCCGCCGCGGTGCGCGGGTGGAGTTGCAGGTTTGGGATACCGGACCGGGCATCCCGGCCGAACACTGCGCGGTGATCTTCGAGGAATTCCAGCGACTCGATCAGCCCTCGCCGTGGGGTGAGAAGGGTCTGGGACTGGGATTGTCGATCTGTGATCGCATCACCCGCATGCTGGGACACCCGCTGGCGTTGCGCTCGGCGCTCGGTCGCGGCAGCGTGTTCAGTGTGCAAGCGCCCTGCGACAAGGCCTCGCCGCCCTTACCCGTCGAAGCCGCTCTGCCGACCCGCGATGTCAGCGGCCTGCATGCGTTGTGTGTCGACAACGATCCCAGCATTCTCGAAGGCATGCGCCTGCTGCTGACCCGCTGGGGGCTGCAGGTGCGTACCGCGACCGGTCTGGAAAGTGGCTTGCTGGCGGTTCGGGAAGGCCGACCGGATCTGCTGCTGGTCGATCTGCACTTGGGCGAATCGCTGGACGGCATGGCGGTGTTGGATATCCTGCGCCGCGAATGTGGCCCAAATCCGCCGCCAGGAGCTCTCATCACGGCGGAGGGTGGCGACGAATTGCAGCGTCGCGCGCGCGAACAGGGCTATCCGGTACTGCAGAAGCCGGTCAAGCCAGCCGCATTGCGCGCATTGATTGCAGCACTTGGTAAGCGCCGCGCCACTGGATCGTCACGGAGTGAAGGAGCAGAGCCATGAACCGAGCGCATTGCCTGTGCGGCGCGGTACACATCGACATCACCCTGCCGACCGCATGGATCGCCCATTGCCACTGTCGACGCTGTCAGCAGGCACATGGCGCCGCGTTCGTGACTTGGGTCGGGGTGCCACAGTCACAGGCCCTCATCCACGATGCCGAAGCGCAGTTGCGCTGGTATCGAAGCGCCGCCGTCGAAGGCGTGAAGCTGGCCGGTGAGCGTGGTTTCTGCGCACGCTGTGGCACGCCGATGCTGTTCCAATCAGCGCGCTGGCCGGGTGAACTGCATATCGCCCGCGCACTGTTTGATTCGGAACTGGATCGCGCACCGCAAATGCACGCGTTCTACGACACCCATGTGGATTGGGTGACTCTGCAGGATGATCTTCCCACCCGTAGTGCACAGGAGTTGGGCGGATGAGTACGCAATCTACCCGCTGGCCGGTGGTGCTCGGACTGTGCCTTGGTGTGCTCTGCAACGCACCCTACGCCGCGCCGCGCCACGCCGATGGCGGACAGGGATTTCTCAGTCCTCCGCATGATCATGTTTCCCCTCAATTGGATGCCGCGTTGGCGCGGGCTGCCGGTGAGGGCGAAGCCTTGCTGCGAGCCCGTGGCGACTGGCAGGAGGCCGACACACGCAAAGCCGCCAAGGTCAGCGGCATGCTCTGGCCGGTAGGACCGATCCCCGGCATTGGCGACCAGTGGACGGGCATTTCCAACTTTGTCGATCACGATCCGGCCTGGCCCAACCGTGTCCTCGACTATACCTGCGGCACGCGCACCTACGACACCAGCGCTGGCTACAACCACGCCGGTGTGGATATTTTCCTCTGGCCATTTGGCTGGCACCTGATGGACCACGGCAGCATCGACGTGCGTGCCGCCGCGTCAGGTGTCCTGTTGGCAAAGGGCGACGGCAACCCAGATCGCAGTTGCTCGCTGGATGCGCCTGACACGCCAAACTATGTGTTGGTGCGCCATGGTGATGGCACCGTCGCACGCTATCTGCATCTACAGACCGGATCGGTCACCAGCAAGGCCATTGGCGAAACGATTGCCGCCGGGGAAGTGCTGGGTCGGGTGGGCAGTTCCGGGGTTTCCAGCGGGCCGCATCTGCACTTCGAACTGCGCGCCAACAGCAGCCCGTCGGCAGCCGTCATCGACCCCTTCAACGGTAGCTGCAACGCGGTGTCGAGCGGCTGGGCAGCGCAACGCCCCTATCATGACTCGCAGCTCAATCGACTCAGTACGCACAGCGCCGCCCCGCAACTCGCGAGCTGTCCGAACACCACCGACATCCCGAATTTGCACGACAGCTTTCGGCCCGGTGATCGCGCGGTCTTCCTCGCCGCCTATCGCGATCAGCGCAAGGGTCAAATCACCCAATTCCGGATTCGTCGTCCGGATCAATCCTTGCTGACGCAATGGACCCATGATCTTGCCAATCAATCCAGCGCGCCGGATGTCTACAACGCCTCATACTGGTACTGGAGCATTGCGCTACCCGCCAATGCGCCGACCGGCGTGTGGACTTTCGAAGCGGATTTCGAAGGCCAAACCGAACGCCATACCTTCCGTGTCGACACGCTCGCAGCGGTCACTCCGGTGTCCGATCCACGGGGCCTGATCGGGGTCTGGTTTGACCCTGCCAGCAGTGGTCAGGGCATGGAGGTGCATTGGCTGGAGGGGGATCTGTTGGTGGTGTTCTTCTACGGCTATCGCGACAGCGGCGCGAACCTGTTTCTGCTCGGCACGCGCTCGGGACGGCCCAACTATCACGAACTGATCACGGTGCCGATGCAAAGCGCCACGGGCGGACGCTTCAATCACTTCGACCCGAACAGCATCGTCCGCAGCCAATGGGGGGAACTGCGACTGACCTTGCATAGCTGTACCCAAGCCAGTGCCGAGTTGATCGGTGCCGACGGTCAACAGACCTTGCAGCTCGAGCGGCTTGGGCGCACAACGGGACTCGACTGTGGGTGAGTCCAGACAAGTATCGACGTTCTTTCAATTAGCCACTGACCCTTCCGCGAGCCAAACGCATGTCGACTCCTACGCCCTCGCCCCGCTTGACGGGCATCGATGCCTTGCGCGGACTGGCTGCCATCAGCGTGGTGTTCTACCACTACACCACGCGCTACCAGCAAAAATACGGATTCAACGAACCACCGAGCGTCGAGTTTCCATTCGGTCATCTCGGCGTGAACTTGTTCTTTGTGATCAGCGGATTCGTGATCTTCATGACCCTGGAACGCATACGTCGTCCTGAGGATTTTGTCGTCTCGCGCTTCTCGCGGTTGTTTCCGACGTTTTGGGCAGCGGTGCTGCTAACGGCGGCGGTGGAGGCGCTGACCCAAGTGCTGGGCAGCGGTCTGACACCGCTGCAAATTGTCGCCAACCTGCTCATGGTGCACGAGTTCCTTAGTTTCCCCTCGGTGGATGGGGTTTACTGGACACTGCAGATCGAGCTGTTCTTCTATCTGTGGATGTTCTCGCTTTGGCTGATCGGCGGACTGAGACGCCCCTATCCCTGGATCACCCTCTGGTTGCTGCTGTCGCTTGCCACCAGTGGTGTCGCTGGCTGGTCACTGCCGGTCCCCTATCGAGTCGCACAGCTCGGTTTGCTACCCCACATCCCATTCTTTGTGCTCGGCATGGCCGTCTATCTGCAGCACAGTCGCGGTGCCGCAGAGCGGTTGCGGCCGCTCGCGCTTGGCAGCCTCGCACTGGCTGTCATCGGGCTTACGCAAGGTGCCACGTTGTTGGCCTGGGCGGCCTGCTTCGTCGCACTGTTGCTGCTGGCGTTGCGAATCAACGCGCGCGTCGAACGGCTGGCACGCCCGGTGATCTGGCTCGGAGCGATTTCCTATCCATTGTATTTGTTGCATCAAAACATCGGCTATACGGTCATTCATTTCGCGCAAGTGTGGGGTATCAATGCGCCTGGCGCAGGCATCGCCGCGCTAGCAGTCGCACTGCTCTTGGCGGGCGCCGTGCACACGCTCGTCGAATTGCCAGCGATGGAGGCGATCCGGCGAACTTACAAATCCGCTGCGCTGGCACTGCCGTTGGCCAAGTGGCAATGGTTGGCTTTAGCACTCTGCCTTGCTTTTGGCCTGCTCGGGCTCAGCTTTGCCCTGCCGCGTTTGCTGCACTAGCCGACCATTCCTCCGTAACGACCCGCCAGACCCATGACAATCCTGCCGATGCCGAGCGGCAGGACGCATCGCTCTTTTCTTCAAGCCGACCGCTGCGCGCCCGATGGCGGGCGACACGTTTCCAGTCGACCGACGCGATCCCCCAAGAACACACAATTGACGCTGTCAATTCGCGAAAACGTCACACGACTGTCACCGAACTGCAGTCGCACGCGCCCGAAATAGCGAGCTGGATCACAGCTTGGGAGTTAGCTATGCGAATGACGTTGCGTGTGGGGTTCGGGTTTGGCGCGGCACTGATTGGTTTGGCGGCAGACACCGCGCTGGCGCAAACTGTGGAGCTGCAGCCGCTTGGGAGTTACGCCTCCGGAAGCACCGCGGGAGCCGAGATCGTCGCTCATGATCCCATCGGTCAACGTCTGTACGTCACCCATGGTGCGCTGAATCGTATCGATGTGGTCAGCATCGCAGACCCAACCCAGCCGACGCTGGCAAGCAGCATCGACATGGCGCCCTATGGTGCCAGCCTCACTAGCGTCGCCGTGCGCGACGGCCTGCTGGCGGCTGCAGTGGCCAATGCCAACGGCGCGGCCCGTGGCAGTCTGGTGGTCTTTGGCACCGGCGGCGAGATTCGACGGATCTTCGAAGCGGGCGTACTGCCCGACCACGTCAGCTTCAGCGCCGATGGCCGCTACCTGCTGGTCGCCAATGAGGGCGAGCCAGTGGGTGCCGAGGGTGATCCAGATTTCGTCGACCCACGCGGTTCGATCACCCTGGTCGACCTCAATGGTGGGCTCGACAAGGCGGTCGCTGTGCAGATTGGTTTCGAGACCTTTGATGGCCGCGAGGATGAGCTTCGCGCGCGCGGCGTGCGCATTTTCGCGGGCCGCAGTGCTAGCCGCGATCTGGAGCCGGAGTACATCGCTGCAGGTCCAAGCGGAACGCAAGCATTGGTCAGTCTGCAGGAAGCCAACGCCTTCGCCGTGCTCGATCTGACGAGCCGCAGCATCGTCGACATCGTGGCGGCTGGCCTCAAGGAGCATGGCCGCGGGATGCCACAGGTCAGCGTGCACGACTTCCCGCCACTGCCGGTACTCGGCACCACGGCGGGCGGTCAGGACATTCTGCTCGGCGGCTTCTCTGGACTGTGGTTTGAGGGCGAAGATGTCGACGGCGTGTTGCGCTTTGCTGCGGTGCCCGATCGCGGCCCCAACGGCGAGCCGACTCAGGCCGATGGGGACGCGGCGCTGGAACGGCCGTTCGTGCTGCCGAACTATCAGCCTCGCGTGGTCCGCTTCCGCTTCGACCCAGCCTCAGAGGCGATCACCCTCGACCCGCTGCCGGTGCTGCTGACCCGCGACGACGGCGTTACACCGTTGACTGGCTTGCCCAACATCGCGGGCGTGGACGAGGAGCCGATCGATCTCAATGGCACCGTGCTGCCCTATGACCCGCTGGGTGCCGATATCGAGGGTCTGGTGATTGCGCCGAATGGCGACATGTGGATGGTCGACGAATACCGCCCGGCAATCTACCGCTTCAACGCCAGCGGCCGTCTGCTCAATCGCTATGTGGCGACCGGCAGCGGCGCCCTTGGTGGTCAGGCTCCGGGCTTTTACGGCGAGGAAACGTTGCCTTCGGAATACTCGACCCGGCGCGCCAACCGCGGCTTCGAAGCGATGGCGCTCGACACTAACTCAGGCCTGCTGTTCGCCTTCATCCAGACCCCGTTGGCGAATCCCAACACCGCGGCAAGCAACGCCTCGCGAGTGATCCGCATGCTCGGCATCGATCCTGCCGACGGCAGTGTGGAGGCCGAATACGTCTACCTGCTCGACAAAGCGCCGTTCACGCAGCAGACCACGGACAAGATCGGCGATGCCGTCTACGACGCCGCGCGCAACAGTTTCTACATCGTCGAGCGCGACGACTCCACGGAGCGCTTTGGCAAGAAGCTGCTGTTCGAATTCAGCTTGCAGGGTGCGACCAATCTGCGTGCGAATGGTGCACCGAGCCTGCTGCCAAACCTGACTCTGGAACAGCACACGCCGGCCCAGTTGCGTACAGCCGGTATCCGTCCGCTGGCCAAGCGCAAGGTGGCGAACCTGCCCTCGCTGGGCTACTTCGCGGGCGACAAGCTGGAAGGGCTGACACTACTGCCTGACGGTAGTCTGGCCGTGCTCAACGACAATGACTTCGGTATCGCGCCCCTGCCGATCCCGCTGGATGGCACGGTGCCTCTGGACGTTGAGCCGACGCCGGTGCAGCTCGGCATCCTGCGATTCGCGTTGGGCAGCGGGCTGGATGCCTCTGACCGTGACGGTCCCGCCATCAACATCCGCAATTGGCCGGTGTTTGGCATGCACATGCCGGATTCGATCGCCCGCTTCGAGGTCGAGGGCGAGGCCTTTTATGCGAGCGCTGGCGAAGGCGACGACCGTGGCGAGGTTGCCCGCATCAGCAGTCTGGCGCTCGATACCGGGGTATTTCCGGATGCCGCTGCCCTCAAGACCAATGCGCAAATCGGCCGCCTCAACGCCTCGACCATCGACGGCAACCTAGACGACGATCCCGAACTGGAGCGCCTGCAGGTATTGGGGAGCCGTTCGATGGCGGTGTGGGATCGGTTTGGCAACCTGGCCTACGACAGCGGCGACCTGCTGGAGCTGATCACTGCGGAGCGCTACCCAGCCAGCTTCAACAGCGACAACGAGGAAAATCAAAGTTTCGACACCCGGAGCGATAACAAGGGCCCAGAACCCGAGGCGATCGCCGTGGGCCGCACACCCGAGGGACGCACCTACGCCTTTGTCGGGCTGGAGCGGATCGGCGGCATTGCCGTGTTCGATGTCAGCAACCCCTATGCGGTGCAATCGGTGGGCTATGCGAACCGTCGCGACTTTTCGGTCACGGTCGACTTGGATGCCAATCCTTCGGCCGCTGGCGATCTGGGCCCTGAAGGCATTGTCTTCATCGCCGCCCCAGACAGCCCCAATGGTCGCCCGCTGATCGCTGTGGCCAACGAGATCAGCGGCACCACCACGCTGTTTCAGATCAGCGAAACGCTGTTCGCCGACGGCTTTGAAGACGAGTGAGTCAAGCATGTCGGCCTGCACATACCCTGTGCAGGCCGATCCTTGGTATCGGCGTTTCGATTACCCTGCGAGAGCGCGGCCGCACGGAATCGGCCTCACCGCTGCCGCCGCTTCAGCGCTCATGTGACCTAGGGACTGCGTCGCCGCGCCCGCTCCGCCCAACGGAGGCCCAGCGCCTGCCAGTCGGGGCCTACTGCACATCCAGAACGATGTTGGCCCAGTTGGAAAATGCACCATCCTGATCCGCGACGCGATAGCGCACCAGGTCCGGGCCACGATAGCCATTGGTGTAGTCCAGATCGACCGTCCAAGGGTCCAAGCTGTTCTGCACCGCCGACGTGCCATGAAACAGGGATCGATCCAGCTCGAGCGTGGACCAATTGAGCCCGCCCTCGGCGTCTTGAACCGAGGCAAACAGATTGACCTGGGCAAAGTTGGACAGCGGCGGAATCGACTGCGACTTGTTGCTGGCCACCGGCGCCGTGTTGTTGGCTCCCTGCACCCAGATACCGCGCTTGGCAACATACAGATCGCCCGACTGGCTGGTGAAGCGCGCGATGAATTCGAAGTAGCCGAGGGGCGGCTGGTAGGTGAACTCCGCGCCGGTGTGCAAGGGACTGCCATTGATGTCAGTCCACAGGATTTCGCCACTGACATCGCCGCGATCGACGTCAAAGGCAACCGCGCGGAAGGTGACTGGCTGACCAAGCGTCACGCTGCTGTTGTGCTCGGGGGTTTGGATCGCAATGCTTGAGGGCACGCTGGATTCGGGCACATAAAAGATCGTCACCACCTCGTCGACCACGGCCTTGAGCTGACTGCGCTCGGTGGTGTTCAGGCGCGACGCGGCAAGGCTGGAAATACTCTGGATATCCAACACACTGGTGGCGGTCAGGAACCGTGTGTAGACCAGTAGATTGAGATACTCACCTGCCGCGCTCTGGTGCGTGCTGTCTGCGCGGAGCTTTACGTGAATGCTGGGATACAACTCGCGCACCCGATCCCACGCCCGCCCGACCTGCACCGGAAACGCACGCGCACGCGCATCGGCAGCGCCCTCCACTGCCACCGCCGCACTGGGGTGTTGCGGTGAGCCCGGATCACCCAGATAGGGCCACATGCCCTCGAACAGCACATCGGTGCCTGCCCCATGTGCCACGTTGTAGAGCAATTGCGTGGCGTTGAGATACGCCTGCGTGCTGGCAAATCCTTCGTAGTAGCCCTGCAGATTGACGATGTCGAATGCGGCATTGCCCAGTGCCTCGATCGTTGCGGGATTGGCAGCATGCGTCGAAAATTCGGCGCCACCCTGAATCGCGGTGGCATACGTCAGCGTCACGCCGCGCTCGGCCAACATGGGCTTGAGCCGTTCCGGCAAGGGGCCGAGCGAATAGTTGTTGTAGTCCGGCGGCGTGTTGGTCAGCGAATTGCCTATCCACAACATGTGAATGCTGCTGCCCGGCTGCAAACCGGCGGTATCACAGGATTCCAGACTGTCGCGAAAAATCAGCCCCGGGTAAGGCGTCAGCCCGCAATCCGCCTCCACACTGCTGACCATCATCAGACTACCGACCACCATAGCAACCCGACGCGATGCCGCAAGCAGACGCGCCCACAGGCCTGTCGGTGCGGACCGTCGGGGATCGAAATCGGGCAATGGTGAGGCGTGCAAGCGAGTCATACGCAAAGCCTGTGCAAAATCGGCGCCGGAACACGGTAGCGTTCTCAACATGTTCCGCGCTGCAGGCGGCCGAAAACCGTGAACAAGGGGTGCAAATTTTTGTTTTTCTAGGGGTTTTTGTCCAGCGCCAGCCGATGGCAAGGCATTTTTGCCGACAAATGCGATGGCCAGCACACGCGTTTCCTGCCCAAGCGCACAATCCGTTGTCACAATGCGCCACTTCTTGTTGTGGAACGGTTTATGTCTGTCAACGATGCCACCATCGAAACCACCGTCCTGCGCTGGCTGGAGCGCGCGGTGATCGGATTGAACCTGTGCCCCTTTGCGCGCGCGCCGCATGTCGCGGGTCGTATCCGCATCGCCATCAGCCGGGCGACCGACGTGGATGGTCTGCTCGGCGATCTCAGTCACGAACTGATGCGCCTGAAGGCCACCCCGGAAGACGTTGTGGAAACCACCTTGCTAGTGCATCCCGAGGTCCTGCAGGACTTTCTGGATTTCAACGACTTTCTTGACGTGGCGGATGCGACGCTGGAAGCACTGGATCTGGATGGTGAACTGCAGGTCGCGAGCTTTCATCCGGACTATCAGTTTGCCGACAGCGGTCCGGATGACATCGAGAACTTCAGCAATCGGGCGCCCTACCCGATTCTGCATCTGCTGCGCGAAAGCAGCATCGAGCGCGTGGTGGATGCCATCGAAGACCCGGACTTGATCTATCAGCGCAATATGGAAACCCTGCGCAAGTTGGGCCGCGCGGGTTGGGATGCACTGTGGACGGAGGTGACACCGTGAGCGAGTCGCATGACCTCGACAATGCCTTGCGCCTCAACAAGCGCATCAGCGATACCGGATTGTGTTCGCGCCGCGAGGCCGACGCACTGATCGTCGCCGGCCGGGTCAGCGTCAACGGTGTGATCGCACAGCTCGGTGACACGCTGAGCGCGGACGCGCTGGTGGAAGTGGATGGCGAGCCGCTGCGTGAACGCCCTCGCGCCAACAAGCCCAACGCGCGCCAGCACATCTACATCGCGCTCAACAAGCCGGTTGGCATCACTTGCACGACGGACACCTCGATCAAGGGCAACATCGTCGATTTCGTTGGTCACGAGCAACGCATTTTTCCGATTGGTCGACTCGACAAGGACAGCGAGGGGCTGATCCTGCTGACCAGCAATGGCGACATCGTCAACGAGATCCTGCGCGCTGAAAACCGCCATGAAAAAGAGTATCTGGTGGGGGTCAATCATGCGGTGACGCCCGAGTTTCTGACCGGTATGGCACGTGGCGTACGGATTCATGGTCAAGTCACACTGCCTTGCCGAACACGCAAGATCGCCAAATTCGGTTTTTCGATCACCCTGACGCAAGGCCTCAACCGGCAGATTCGTTTGATGGCCGCTGCCTTCGACTATCGTGTCAATCAACTGCGTCGCGTACGCATCGACAACATCAAGCTCGGCGCCTTGAAACCCGGCCAGTGGCGCAACCTCAGCGATGTGGAGCTGCGCGGCTTGCTGCCAGGGCGAACGAAATTCTGAGCACTTGACCAAGGCCACGCAGTGAACACCGACGCCCCCCAGACTTCGCAATTCGACCTGTTGCGGCAACGGCGTTTTCTGCCGTTTTTCCTGACTCAGGCACTCGGCGCGTTCAACGACAATCTGTTCCGCAATGCCCTATTGGTGATGCTCACCTACCGCATCGCGGGCATCGATGCCGCACAGGCCGGCGTGTATGCCAACGTCGCGGCGGCACTGTTCATCCTGCCGTTTTTCCTGTTTTCGGCAATGGCTGGGCAGTGGGCCGAAAAGTATGAAAAGGCGCGCTTGATCCGCTGGATCAAACTGGCCGAGATTCCGATCATGGTGCTTGGCGTGCTCGGCTTTTATCTGCAGTCCGTGCCCTTTCTGCTCGGCGTACTGTTTCTGATGGGCACCCAATCGGCAGTCTTCGGGCCGCTCAAGTACGCCCTGATGCCGCAACACCTCAAGTCTTGGGAGTTGGTCGGCGGCAATGCCTGGGTCGAAACCGGCACCTTTCTGGCCATCTTGCTTGGCACCTTGGCAGGAGGCGTCTTGGTTGGCCTCCCGAATGGCGACCTGTGGGTGGCCATCAGCATCGTCGGGCTGGCTGTCCTCGGCTACCTCAGTGCGCGCCAGATTCCGCTCGCGCCGCCCACCGCGCCAGATCTGATCCTCAATCCAAACCCCTTCAGCGAGATCGCGAACACCTTGCGCAGTCTGAAGGGCCGCACGGCGGTGCTCAATTCGGTCCTTGGGGTCAGCTGGTTTTGGTTCTTCGGGGCAATGGTCCTGGCGCAATTACCGGTGTATGCCCGCGACTATCTCGGTGGCGGCGAACAAGTCGCGCCACTGGTGTTGGCGGTGTTTTCGTTCGGAATCGGAATTGGCTCGTTGCTGTGTGAACGCCTGTCCGGGCACAAGATCGAGATCGGTCTGGTGCCGCTGGGCGCCATTGGCCTGACCGTTTTCGGTGTTGATCTGTACTTCGCCCGACCGGACGCGGTGGACGTCCATGGGCTGGCAGTGATGGCCTTCATCGCCAGCGACGGTGCGTGGCGCATCCTGCTTGATCTGGCAATGATCGGTGTGTTTGGTGGCTTCTACATTGTTCCCTTGTTTGCACTAATCCAATCGCGCTCACCACGGGAAGATGTCTCACGCGTGATCGCCGCCAACAATCTGCTCAACGCCTTGTTCATGGTCGTCGCCTCGGGATTGGCACTGGCCTTGTTTGCGCTTGGCCTCAATGTGCCCGAAGTCTTGCTGGTGACGGCCATCCTCAATGCTCTGGTGGCTGCGCATATCTTCCGGCTAGTACCCGAATTCCTGATGCGTTTCATCAGCTGGGTGATCATCAGTGTGTTGTATCGACTACGTGTCGCTGGGGTCGAGCGGGTTCCCGAAGAGGGCGCAGCACTGATCGTCTGCAACCACGTCAGCTTCATGGACGCCCTGCTGGTGATGGGCTCGGTACGACGTCCGATTCGCTTTGTCATGTACTACAAGATCTTCAAGATTCCACTGCTCAATTTCATCTTCCGGCACGCCAAGGCGATTCCGATTGCGGGTGCCAAGGAAGACCCCGAACTGATGGCGCGTGCTTTCGAGCAGATCGATGCCGCACTGGCGGCGGGTGAGCTGGTCGGTATCTTTCCCGAAGGCCAGATCACGCGCGATGGCGAGTTCAATACCTTCCGCACCGGGGTGGAGAAAATTCTGGCGCGTCGTCCCGTGCCAGTGGTGCCAATGGCGCTGCGTGGCATGTGGGGCAGTCTGTTCAGCCGCCGCGACTCGGCGTTACACCGGATGCGTCTGCCCAGACGGTTTCGCGCGCACATCGAATTGGCGATTGGCACGCCGGTTGCGCCCCCGCAGGCTAGCGCCGCAGCACTTGAGATCGCCGTCCGCGAGTTGCGCGGCGACCGGGCCTGAGCCTCAGTTCACAAACCCGGCCAGCACGAACAAGGCCAGCACGCAGAGCCATGCCAGCAAGACGCGCCAGACCAAACTCATGGCATCACGCAGCTCACGTAGCGCCGGCGCAATGTCCTGCAATTCACCCTCTTCGGCCGCTTCGACCAAATCTGCGCGCACACTGGCACGTGCGGCCGCATCCAGATAGCCAAGATCCAGCACCCACCAACCTTCACCGCGGGCGGCATGCCAATCGCGCCACGCGCTGACCACCGCATCGAAATGCGCCACCAGCGCCAAGGCCAACACCATCAACTGCGCGGCCGGCCAATCAAGTGCCGCACGCCATTGGCTCAGCAGGTTCTGCTGCAGTTCGCCTAACCCTTGACGATGCTGGTGATAGATCACGATCAAACGGTAGGTCAAGGCGCCAAACGGTCCCAGCAACAGAAACCAGAACAGCACACCGAACCAGCGGCTGAGCGCCTGACGGAACACGGCGTGGACCAAGCTGGTGCCTTCGCAACGCAAGTCGTCATCGGCACAGAGCTGCTTCATCGCCAGTGCGCGAGTCTCCTCATCGGCGGCGCTGGCCACGGCCTCGACATCCAGATCGAGATCCCTGGGTCCCCAGCAGAAGAACAGCACACCGAGCGCGAGCAGAAATGCCGGCAAACCGAACAACCATTCACTGGCAAACCACTGCAGCACCGCAATGGCACCCAGGGGCAAGACCAAGGGCAGCAAAAAACTCCACCGCGATGCCGCTTCGCGTGCGCCGAGACTGGCACCGCGATCACCTAACCACTGTCCCACGGCGGCGTGCTGCCGCAAACCCTGCGCGGCAGGTGCCAAGTGGTCGAGCAGCAGGGAAAAGACGACGGCAAACAGAGCGGCGGACATACGCGCGAACCAGTCAGCAGGAAGTGCTCAGGGTGGTGGAATCAGTCGCTGCGTGCAAGTGCAGCCGCCGTCGTGGCCTCGCCACACTGTCGCACCAGCCATTCGCGGATCAATCGATGCGAAATGGAGATCGGTGCAGGCAGACTGAGTTGGCCGGTCTGCAACTGTGTCAGCACGTGCGTCGCAGTGACCCAACGTGCGTCCTCCAACTCGCTGCCCACGCAGAGGCGACGGTCTGCCGCAAATGCGCGAAATCCGAGCATCAGTGAGGCTGGAAACGGCCACGGCTGGGTCGAGTGATAGTCGCAGGCAATCACATCCACACCGGCTTCCTCGCGAACTTCACGACGCAACGCATCCTCCAGTGATTCACCGACCTCAACGAACCCTGCCAAGGTGGAGTATCGCCCCTTCGGCCAACTCGCTTGCCGCCCCAGCAAGCAGTGGTCCTCGTGTTCCACCAACGTGATGATGGCCGAATCGATCTTCGGGTACTGCACCAAGCCACAGCTGGCCTGTGTGCAGCGTGCTGAGTGGCCTGCCTGTTGACGCTCGGTTGGATGACCGCAGGCACCGCAATAGCGCACGCGGGTCTGCCAAAGCAGCAACGCCTTCGCATACGCCGCCAAGCCACTGTCAAAGTCGGTCAAGCGCAGTGCCGCGGTGCGTAAATCGATCCATTCGGTGTCTGCGGGCAGGTGCGACGCGCAATCGGCTGGCAACGCAAACCACACCGACTGTTGCCCGTCGACCCCGAGAAAACTCGCCTCTTGCGGCAGACTCTTGCAAAGACTCTGCGCAGGGATGCGCAGCACGCGATCCGCGTCGACCGCCACCTGACCCTCGAAGCTGACGCAAATGACCTGAGCGCCTGGCCACGCTGAGCGCAACCAATCCCCGTCCTCACGACGTTCGCTGCAGCGATCCAGCGCAAGGCTGGCAAAGCGATTGGGCACGACGCTCACCGGTCAAACCGCGAACGAGGAGCCGCAACCGCAGGTAGTCTTGGCATTCGGATTGCGAATCACAAATTGCGCACCGGTCAGGCTTTCGGTGTAATCCACCTCGGCACCGAGCAGGTACTGCAGGCTGAGCGGATCGACCAGCAAGGTGACGCCGTCGCGTTGGATGCTGAGATCATCCTCGCCCTGCACTTCATCAAACTCGAAACCGTACTGGAATCCCGAGCACCCACCGCCGCTGATGTACACGCGCAGCTTCAGATCGGGATTGCCCTCTTCATCGATGAGCGAGCGCACTTTGTGCGCCGCACTTTCGGTAAAGATCAGTGGCTGGTCGAGTTGTTGGTAGCTGGGAGCGGTATCCATGACGAGCCTGTAGGTGGAGTTGCGTTCAGTCCGCGCTGTCCTTGGGACCAGTCAATTGCTTCATCGGGGCGTCGCTATGGATCAAGCGTCCGGTCAACATCGCCCCGGCCTGCATTTCGACGACTTTGTAGTAGACGTTGCCACTCACTCTGGCCGCAGCGGCCATGTGCACCTTTTGACTTGCGTACACATCGCCGCGCAACTGACCATTGATAACCACATGGGGTGCGCGCACTTCACCTTCAATGAGTCCGCGTTCAGACAGCGTGATGACCGCGTCACTATCGGCGTCGTCAGCGATCACTGCACCGTGAATCGTGCCCTCGACATACAGGCCACCGCTGAAGTGCAGGTCCCCACGAACGACGACACGTGGCCCGATGAGGGTCTCGACATTGTTGTTCTGCGCGCGATTGCTCTTGGACTTGTCGTTACTGCCGAACATGAAACCTCCGCTCAGGGTTGCGTGGGTGCGCTGACGGCACCGGGAGATTCCGGACCCGCCACCGCATCTTCCCAGTTGATCGATCGTTCCAGCTTGCCAGCTTCGCCCTCGGTGCGCACCAGAACACGTAGTGGCGTGAAGTCTGCCGGCAAGGTGAAGCTGCCCTCGATCTGCTGGAAATACTTGAATTCAAACGGGGCTGGCGGCGCCTGCGGTGTGTCCAACAGCGCGTCCCAGTCCAATGTGGTGAGCTTGCCGCCGGACATCCCCTCAATGCTCAGGCGCATCATGCCGCGACTGAGTTGAGTCTTCTTCAAATTTTGCGTCAGGGTCAGCTGATAGCGGTAGGCAGCCTGACCTGCACTGCTGACGCTCAGGCTGTGCACCGCAAGCCCTTGGCGCTGCGCACTGCCACCGACCAAGCGCTCATAGAAACTGACATCCGCTTCCAAGGCCGCAATGCGCTCATCGCGCGACTCAATATCCTGTTGCAATTGCTGGTTGGCCGCGTGGCTGACGTCATCCGATCGTTTTAGCAAGGTATTTCGTTGACGTGCGTTCGACAGCTCCTCGTTCAAGCTGACGATCTGCGCTTCCAACTCGGCCACGCCGGGCCCGCCCAGCGCATCGGGCCACAACCAGCCCGCACCGAGGGCATAACTCAACACCAAGGCAGCCGCCGCCAACAGCCACCGCAAGAACTGGCGGCGCACACTGTCGGGGCGTCGGCGGACGATTTCGAAGGCGGTCGACACTGGCATGCAGTTGCGCAACGGATGGGGAGAGTCATTAGGCCGAGCGCGAACCCATGCGTCAAGCGGCGAGGAGCGTCATCCGGTACCGCCTTTGCATGGCACGCTCCATGGCGCGTTTGCGTTGCGGATAGGGCGGCGCGGGGCGACCGTGCACTGGGTGTTGAAAGACAGTCGTCATTTGTGTGCGGCAAGGATGGCGTGCCTGCGAATCTATCGCGCAAGCGCTTGATTCGGTGAGAGAGAGTCCGGTCGTGGGGCGGCCGCGCGGCCCTGCGATAGCGCACGCTCACGTTCGCACCAGCCTGCCAGCGTGCAGCGACCTTGGCGTGTGCCAGCACGCCAGTCGAACGCTCAGGGGGCGCTGCAGGGAACAATTTGACAGCACTTTGCAGGATCGAATCCGAGCGGCATTGGCGGGAAACAAACTTCGTATCGCGCGTGTATTTCTACTGGTTGTCGCAATGGGTATAGTGCAATTGAATATTCACAACGGTGGCGCAATGTACGCCCAATCCGAATCGGAACAACGCACAGAACTTCGTCTCGCCTTTCTCAAACATTTGCCCAAGCGAATGGAAGCGATCAGTCGACGTGGTCGACGTTTCTGTTTTGATGGCTGGGATGTCAATGGGCTGAGTCTGCTGCACGAAGATGTGCAGCGACTGGCGGGCGCGGCGGGTCGTTATGGCGCGCTGGAAGCCAGCGAGTCGTTGTTGGCGCTGGAAGTCCTGCTGGACGAAGTGATCGCCAGCGACGCGCTGCCGGACGCCCACGCCAATTCCCACTTGCTTGAACAGTTCGACACGCTGGAACACCATTCCAGCGATGTGGCTCACGTGCAGCCCGGACTCTTTGCCGACACGCCGCAAACGCCGCACGGAACGCGCGTGGAACGGCCACCGGAAGCCTACTGGCGTCGCTGGAGTGCGGATGCGCCCATTCCCGAAGAGGTCAGAGCAACGGCAAGCGCAGCAATACCGCAGCAATTGCCGATCTCGATGCCCACCGCGGTGACGGCCACCCACGTTGCCACGCCCAAGCGCGAGCTCCTGAAAGATCGTCCCGCCAAGCCTGCGTCGGGTGCTGTCGCAAGCGTGGCGCTGCAGTCCCGGCCGTCGCGACGCATCTACCATCTAACCGATGGCAGCGAGTTTGCGATGGCGTTGGATCAGCGTCTGGAACAAACCGGCTACGAACTTGAGCTGCTTGATTCAGCGGACGAATTAAAAGAAATCCTCAATGCACTGTCGCCTGATCTGGTGATTGTCGATCCCGCCTTTCAGGACGAACTTGAAGGCATCGGAGCGGTCCTGCGTGCCACCCGCGAGCGCGCGGGCACACGCCTGCCGTTGCTGGTGCTGTCGCAGGAGGACACCATCCCTGCCCGCCTGACCGCACGCCGCGCCGGTGCCGATGCCATGCTGGTCATTCAAAGCTCGGTGGAGCCGGTGCTTGCCAAGCTCGAAGAGCTTTTGGTGGCGGCGGGGGAAGCCACCTATCGCGTCCTGATTGTTGAAGACGATCGCTCGCAAGCCCTGTTTGCCGAATCGATCTTGCGCAATGCCGGCATGGAAGTGCGCTCGGTCTATGAAGCCTTCGATGTCATCGAAACAATGGAGACATTTCAGCCCGATCTGGTGCTGATGGATCTCTACATGCCACATTGCGATGGCACCGAATTGACTGCCCTGATCCGTGAACGTGAAGAATTTCTGCACACGCCGATCGTGTTTCTGTCTGGCGAAAGCGATCAGGACAAGCACTTCGAGGCGCTCTCCGCAGGTGGTGACGATTTCCTGTCGAAACCGATTCGCCCCAAACATTTGATCGCTGCCGTCAACAATCGCGTTCGGCGTGCTCGCGCCGTTCAGGAACGCCAGCAATTACGCGATCCGCGAGATCCGGTCACTGGTTTGCATCGGCGTAGCTATCTGCTGGATCGTCTCAACGAAGCCTTGGCCGCAGATGGTGCGCGGGATCGTGCAGGCGGATTGGTCTTCATCGAGGTTGAAGGCGTCTCGGCGCTGCGCGACCGGATCGGCCTGACGGCGTTGGAGCAGATTCTGAGCGACACCGGAAAGCTGCTGGTGGCGGAATTGCAGGAGCAGGCGTTTGCTACCCGCTACGGTGACGGCTGCTATGCCGTGTTCTGTCCCGAACGCGATGATCTTGAATTGGAGAAACTGGCGGCACGGTTGCGCAATGTGTTGGTTGCCCATCCTTTCCGTGCCGAAGGCAAGCCCTTGCGTTTGCGCGTGAGCGCAGGCGTGTGCGGTTTCCGCCATGGGTTTGCCGATGCGGGCGCCATGCTGAATGCAGCCGAGCGCGCAGCACGGGATGCCCGCGCCATTGAGAAAGGTGTGGTGCGCTATGCGCCTGCGCCGCGCGATGTCGACGTGCACTACAGCGTGCTGTTGGGGCTGATTCGCAACGCGTTGGAGCGCGACGCATTCGAGTTGCTTTATCAGCCGATTGTCGCCGTTCAGGGCGGTGATGAAGCCCAGTACCAGACCCTGTTGCGCATGCGCGACGATCAGGGTCGCTTGTATTCGGCCGCCGAGATCATTCCGTTGGCGGAAGGTGCCGATCTGATCGTGGAGGTCGACCGCTGGGTGTTGACCCAAGCCATGCGGGTCATCCAGCAACGCCGCAATGCGCAGCGACCGGTGCGTCTGTTTGTGAGTCAGTCGGCGGCCAGTTTGATCAGCGCCGGTCAGGCCGAGTGGATTGCGCAACAGCTATCCTCGCGGCAATTGAGTGGCGACCAACTGGTGATCGAATTGACACTCGAAGACGTCGAACCGCGCATTGATGTCATCGCCGCGTTCTGCCATGCATTGGTGGGTGCCCGAGTGCAGTTCTGCCTCAGCCGATTCGATGGTGACCGCGCTGCCGAAAAACTGCTCGGCCTGCTGCCGCTGAGTTTTCTCAAGATTGCCCCCAAATACCTCGCCGCCGCGCAGACCCCGGCGTTGCGAGACGAACTGCGCGCCTTGGTGGACCGTGGCCACCGTGGCGGTTTGCAAGTGATCGGTCAGCGCGTCGAAGATGCACAAGCGGCAGCCACCCTATGGATGAGTGGCATCGATTACATCCAGGGCAATTTGGTCCAGCAGGCGGCACGCGAGCTGGAATTCGACTTCCACGCAGCGGTGCTCTAGACCATGGCGCAAATCCTGTTTCGCGTGCTCGGTGTGTTGGGCGGCTTCGTTGCCGCCACGCTGTCGCTGTTGGCCTATCTGGGCGTCGCGCTACCCATCAGTAGTTCGGTCTCGGCGCTGCTGGTCAGCGTGGCCGGCCTGATCACCATCGTGTCCGTGTTGCTACTGCGTCCCCGCGAGATTGAGATCAATGCGCCGATGCGCTCGGCAGCGCATCGCCAGGAGCCTGCGCTGGGCATTTCGCCGGCTGAGCTGACACAGTTGCGCACTGATCTGGAGCAAAGTCGCCGCCTTGAACGCGAACTGAGCGAAGCCAAGCAGGTGGCCGAAGCGGCCACCATGGCCAAGGGCGAGTTTCTCGCCACCATGAGCCATGAAATCCGCACACCACTCAACGGCATCATTCCGCTGCTCGACATTCTGTTGTCGACGCGCCTTGGCGATGACCAGCGCGACTATCTCAACACCGCGCTGCAATCCGCACATCAATTGCTGCGCATCGTCGATGACATCCTCGACTACTCCAAGCTGGAGGCCAACAAGCTGGAGCTGGAGAGTGTCGGTTTGAATTTGCGCGATGTGCTCGATAGCGTGATGCGCTTGATGGACACCCCCGCCGACGCCAAGCAATTGAAGCTTGCCTTGCAGGTTGACCCCACAGTTCGCCTGGCAGTTCGTGGTGATCCGGTGCGTCTGCGTCAGGTGTTGACCAATCTGGTCAGCAATGCGGTGAAATTTACTGAGCGTGGTGGCGTCCGTGTCGGCGTCACACGCAAGTCGGAAACCCGCACCCATCACGAGTTGCGCTTCGAAATTGAAGACACTGGCGTCGGCATCACCGCCGAGGCGGCCTCCCGTCTGTTCAAACCGTTTTCGCAAGCCGATGCCTCGACGACGCGCACCTTCGGCGGCACCGGCTTGGGCTTGGTGATTTGCAAACGCATCATCGATCTGATGGGCGGGCAAATCGGGGTGGATTCGACGCCAGGCAAAGGTTCAACATTCTGGTTCCAGATTCCGATGTTGAAAGCGGTCGGCGACATGGGCGAGCAACGTCGAGAGCTGACGGGTTCGCGAATCCTGCTGTTGACCGCCGACCACGGCATGCTGCGCAGAATGAATCTCGCGGCTGCGAATTGGGGCGTGACGTTGGTTCAAGCCAGCGGCACCCAAGAGGCACTCAGCAAGCTGCGTGCTGCCTCTGGCCGCGGGGGTGCTTGGGCGTTTCATATCCTGCTGGCCGATCTGCAGACCGCGCGGACGACCGCGGTCGGCCTGCATCGCAGCATCATCAAGGAGCCAGCACTGCAGGATCTGCTGATTGCCTATTTGAAGGGTGATGATCCCGCGCCAGTCGAGCTCGCCGAAGGTGGTCGCTCCGTGCCACTTGCCCGCAACTTGCCCGAAGCGGAGCTGCGCCGCGCGTTGTCCCGATTGGTCTCGGGTGAACTGATCGGTGCGCCGCCGCCGTCGTCACCGAGCATGCGTGTCGAAGTCGATGCAGCCCGTGGCGCCACATCAGCGCCCGCCATGGCCAGCGAGGCAGCGACCCATGAGCGTGTGGTGACGCCAGCAGCGACCCAGCCACACAGCGACTCGGCCAACGACGCCGCACCGCTGCAAGGCACCGTGTTGCTGGTCGAAGACAATCCCGTCAATCGGCAAGTAGCGCAGCGCTTGCTCAGTCTTTCCGGGCTGCAGGTTGAAACGGCCGAGCATGGTCGCGAGGCGCTCGACAAGCTGGCGCAGTCCAGTTTCGCTGCTGTCTTTATGGATTGTCAGATGCCTGTCATGGACGGCTATACCGCCACACGCGAATGGCGACGCATCGAACAACAGCAGGGACGCGCCCGCCTTCCCATCATTGCGATGACTGCCAATGCGATGGTCGGCGATCGCGAAAAATGTCTGGATGCAGGGATGGACGACTATCTCAGCAAGCCCATTCACCGCCAGACGCTGCTGGAAATTCTGGTCCGCTGGCTACGCGATCATGCCACTCCAACGACGCCAGAGAAGCCCACTCCCCCGCCAAGCCGAGTCGCAGCCAAGGTTGAGGCGGCGCCCAAAGTGGTTGCCCCACCAAGTCCTGCTCGACCCAACACACCGGCGCTGAAGTCCGAGGTCATCGAAGATCTGCGCGACATCATGGGGCCAGAGTTTCTGTCTCTGGTTCGAGTGTTTCTGGAAGATGCGCCGCGCGCCATCCTGCGTCTGCAGGATGCTGCTGCGGAGAGCGACCTTCCTGCGCTGGTCGCGGCGGCGCACTCGTTGAAGTCCACCAGCGCCAATCTGGGCGCCATGGATCTCTCCGAACTTGCGCGCCAAATCGAACACGGCGGCCGTCGCAACGAGCTGAGTGATCCGGTGAGCTTGACCCAGCGTTTGGTCGATGAATTCGCTCGCGTCGACAAGGCATTGCGCGAATTGCTGGCGTGAATTCCGCCCGTTGCGTGTGCTCAGTGCCAGGTTAGGCGGCAGCCGGCTGCAATTGGTAGATCGCCAGTGCGAGGGTCTCTTCGGCGCTTTCGCGGCAACAACCGCAACTTGAGCCACAGCCCGTGCGAGCGGTGAGCGCATTCAAGTCGCTGACGCCTGCCGCCGCCGCTTCAGCGATGGCACTTTCCGTGACTCCGTGGCAAATGCAGATATACATCGACAGGCACCGGGACTCGACATTCAGGGCAGACCGTGTGTCTGCAAGCGCGATTGCATCGCAAATGCGAACGCATGTCAACTGCGCCTGCTGAACCGTTGCCGCACCCGTGTATTCCGCGACAATCCTTCCGCGTAGAAACCTGCGGGACATCAGGTCGCAAACGCTCCCCTCGGCGTGTTGAAAACCCCTGCGGACGACCGGCAAGAATGCCGCGCTCGCGCGCGTGAGAATGTGCCGGGATGCAGTCGCTCAACGGCCCCCTAGGAACCACGATCCGGGCCGCCATCGCGCAGCGCAGCGCGGCGCTCGCGGCGTGGCACCGCGGTCAGCAGGTGCAGGTCTTCCGGGGCAAACGGCAGGATGATCGAACCGCTTGAGCGTTCCGCGACCGGCGCCAAGTGATTCAATGCCTGCGCGTAAACGCGTCGCTTGAACGGTACGACATGCTCCAAGGGATACCAGAAGTCGACCCAACGCCACGAGTCAAACTCGGGCGATTCGGTCGCATCCAGACGCACGGCGTCTTCGCCAGCCACCAATCGCAACAGAAACCAAACCTGCTTTTGTCCCAGACAGATGGGACGTTTGCCCGGCCGCACGCAGCGCTTGGGCAGCCGATAGCGTAGCCAGCCCGGCGTCATCCCCAGCACTTCGACATGCTCCGGCTCAAGACCGGTTTCTTCCTGCAGCTCACGAAACATCGCTTCTTGCGGTGTCTCGTCAGTGTTCATCCCGCCCTGTGGAAACTGCCAGCCATCCCGATGAATCCGTCGGGCCCAAAAAACACGGCCTTCCGGATGCATCAGGATGATGCCGACATTCGGGCGATAACCGTCCGGATCAATCACGGGACGGACTCCAAAGTCGTAATGGCGTGGACTGTGCCACAGCGACGCCATTGCGCCAAGCAACGCTATCTCGGGCGCGCACGCAATCGGACCGAATCACCCCGACCGCACACCGTCCGCCGTGCGTGGCGGACGTGGGCGGGATTCGGGGTTTAGCGAATCACCACCCCAAGCAGAGCGTGCCCAATGAACCGTCCACTGCCGATCCTGCGTGTCCTGACTGGACTTGCGCTGTCCTTTTCGTTCGCGACGACGGCGCTCGCCACGACGGTGGCGGGCCGCTACCAGGGCATGCTCAGTGGCGAGCCCGTGGCATTGCAACTGCGCGAGGAAGGCCACCGGGTGATCGGTGTATTGAGCGACTCCACTTACAGTTACGAGGTTGAGGCCAGCGTGGCGGGCCAGCATCTGACCGGCCGAGCCGTGCAGGCGGAGCTGGGTCTGATGGTGACTCTGGATGGGCCGATTCGCGCAGACGGCCTCGACCTCAACGTCAGTCTGACCTTGCTCGGCGAAACCGCCTCCGAGCGCGTCTGGTTTGCGCGCAGCGGTAGCCAATCCGCGGCACCTCGCGAACAGACTCAGCAGGCGCCACGCGCTGCAAGCAGCGGCCAGCGCGATCCGGCCATGGTGGGCCACTGGGTACACGAAGAACTCTACAACAGTGGCAGTGGTGCGGACTTCATGGGTAGCAGCAGCACGCAGAGCATGGTCTTGCTTGCCGATGGCCGCATCGCCAACGGCGGCAGTGCCGTCCACATGGGCGGTAGCAACTACTCCGGCTACAGTAGCGATGCGGGCGGCGAGATCGTTGCAGGCGCGAGTTGGAGCACGCGTGATCAGCACCTCTGGGTGAGCGAGGACGCCAGCGGGCAGCAAGTCGATCTGGGCCGGTACTACGTCGAGAACGGCCGTCTGTTGCTGACTGGCAACAACGGCAAGAAGCTGCTGTTTACACGCCGCTGAATCCGCGCTCGGCGGCGGGCAGAACGACCGTGCGACGGTCCTGCCTGACCAGACTGACATACACCGCCACCGCGGCCGCCATGACCGTCAATTGCATCGACAGCAATGCGATGTCCCATCCCGTCCGACTGTAGCGCTCACCAAGGAACACCGAGATATCCCAAGCCCCATGCGCCAGCATCGCCGGCCAAAGCAAGCCGAAGTGGCGGCGAAACACATACAGCACAATGCCCATCAATGCGGCCAGCACGATCTGAAGACCGCCAATCCATCCGGTGCCCATCCACATGTTGGGTGCATGAAATAGGCCGAACCACACGCCGGTCCAGATCGCCGCCGACGCCTCGCTGCGGCCACCGTGGCGAAGACCGCGCAGCACGATGCCGCGAAATAGCACCTCTTCGGCAAAGCCCACCAAGACGCCGGTCAACAGAATGGCGACCAGCAGATCCGTGGGCACGTCGGCCCAACGCACACCGACCAGTCGCGCCACGATGGCAACGATCCAGAGTGCCATCGCGATCTTCATCGTCGTGGTCGTGTGCAACCTGACCGGCTCGCGCCACAGATGCGACCAGCGCGACCACAGGGTGAAGGCGCCCAACACTACCGCGCCGATCAGCAACGGGATAACCGCCGTGCGCCACGCGTTATCGGCCGTGGCGAACCAGTCCAGATAGCTGATCCCGGATGAGATCTGAATCGAAAGAGTCACCGCGGAATAGAGCAGCCACATCCCGACTGCCACGCCGAGCGAGTAGCCAATCCGCGGAAGGGTTGATGGCACATCGGATGACGACATGGGCGCTACCTCCGCTGAGAGCATTCCCAGCCAGCGTCGCACGCGCCATCGCACCCGCGCTGTCGGCAATTCGCTGAGTGCGTGTTCTCGCGCGCCTCAGCGCTGGATCTGCGAAAGATCGCGCACCGCACCGGTATCAGCTGAGGTGGTCAACAGGGCGTAGGCCTGCAAGGCCGCTGATACGGGGCGAACACGGTCGACTGGCGCCCATGCCCGTGCGCCTCGCGCAGTCATGGCCGCACGTCGCGTGGCCAAGGTCGACTCGCTCACCGCGAGGTGAATCCGCCGATTGGGGATGTCGATCTCGATGCAATCGCCGTTCTCGACCAAGGCGATCGCGCCGCCCATCGCCGCCTCGGGTGAGGCGTGTCCAATCGACAGACCGGACGTGCCGCCGGAAAAGCGTCCATCCGTCAGCAGAGCGCATTGCTTGCCCAGACCGCGACTCTTCAGGTACGAGGTGGGATACAACATTTCCTGCATGCCCGGCCCGCCCTTTGGACCCTCATACCGAATCACCACCACATCACCGGCCTGCACCTCCTCACCCAGGATGCCGGCCACCGCGTCGTCCTGACTTTCGTACACGCGGGCATTACCGCTGAACACCCAGATCGACTCATCCACGCCGGCTGTTTTGACGATGCAGCCCTTCTCGGCGAGGTTGCCGTACAGCACGGCCAAGCCGCCATCCTTGGTGAAGGCGTTCGCCGCGGAGCGAATGACACCCGTCTCGCGATCCAGATCCAGCTGCCGCCAGCGTTGGTTCTGCGAAAACGCGACCTGGGTCGGGACACCGCCGGGCGCTGCCTTGAAGAATTCATGGACCGCCGCTTCTTGGGTCTGCGTCACATCCCAGCGCGCAATCGCCTCGGCCATGCTGGTGCTGTGCACCGTCGGCACCTCGGTGTGCAACAAGCCGCCGCGAGCGAGCTCACCCAGGATGCTCATGATGCCGCCCGCACGATGCACGTCCTCGATGTGCACATCGGCCGCGGCAGGCGCGACCTTGCACAAACAGGGCACCTTGCGCGACATGCGGTCGATATCGGCCATGCTGAAGGGCACCTCTGCCTCACGCGCCGCCGCGAGCAGATGCAGCACGGTGTTGGTCGAACCGCCCATGGCCACATCCAGCGCCACCGCGTTTTCAAAGGCCTCAAACGTCGCGATGCTCCGTGGCAGGGCACGCGCGTCGTCCTGTTCATACCAGCGTTTGGCCAGTGCGACGATGCGTCGACCCGCCTCACGGAACAGCGCTTCGCGATCCGCATGCGTCGCCAGCACGGTCCCGTTGCCCGGCAACGACAGCCCCAGTGCCTCGGTCAAACAGTTCATCGAGTTCGCGGTAAACATGCCGGAACACGATCCGCAGGTGGGACAGGCAGAACGTTCGACCGCGGCCACCTCGTCATCCGAGCAGTTCTTGTCGGCGGCTTTCACCATGGCGTCGACCAGGTCCAAGGCGATGGTCTTGCCATCGAGTTTCACCTTGCCCGCTTCCATCGGACCACCGGAGACAAAGATCACCGGGATGTTCAGACGCAATGCCGCCATCAGCATGCCGGGCGTGATCTTGTCGCAATTGGAGATGCAGACCAGCGCATCGGCGGTATGCGCATTGACCATGTACTCGACGCTGTCTGCGATCAGATCACGCGAGGGCAATGAATACAGCATGCCGCCATGACCCATCGCGATGCCATCGTCCACGGCAATCGTGTTGAACTCCTTGGCGACACCGCCGGCGGCCTCGATCTCGCGCGCGACCAATTGCCCGAGATCTTTCAGATGCACATGGCCCGGCACGAACTGCGTGAAGCTGTTGGCAATGGCGATGATGGGCTTCTCGAAGTCGCCATCCTTCATGCCCGTCGCACGCCACAGCGCGCGTGCGCCTGCCATGTTGCGACCTGCGGTGGAGGTGCGGGAACGATACTGCGGCATGGACGACTCCACTCGAAAATGCTGACAAACCCGGCGACGGCACATTGAGCGCCGCACGGTGAGAAGCCCGAGCGGCTTCTGCGTCGAAACACTACCTCAAGCGCGCACCGGGTGTGACGTCTGGCCATGCGTGAGGCGAGGACGGCATGAAGCGCAGCGCCAGCGCCCTTGAGAACGTCAGCGCCGTAAGCCGGGGCCACGTCAGGAAAATCCAATGCGTACGCCACGTGCGCCAAATTGCCGCGGAAAGCGAGAGTGCCGCACCCTTGAGAACGTCAGCGGCGTGACCTTGCGGCTGATCACGCCTGCCCGCTGGCGTCACGCCAACGCGCGAGCTACAGCCGGATCACCCCATCGCGAAGCGCGTTGAAAATCGCTTCGGAACGCGAGTTGGCGGCGAGCTTGGGGTACAGGCTGCGCACGTGGTGGGCGACGGTGCTGCTGCCTATCCCCAGTGCTTGTGCGGTTTCGCGGTAGGACAGGCCGCGCGCCAGCAATTCCAGCACTTCACGCTCTCGCGGGGTCAGCGCCATCAGGTGATCACTTGGCGCACGCATCGATTTGGTCGACGCGGTGCCAGCGCGTTCGGCACGGCGCAATCGCTTGAGCAGATAGCCAGCCACGGCGGAAGATATCGGCGACTCCCCACGCATGACCCCGTCGAGTACCTCGATCAATTGCTCGCCACTGCAGTTCTTGAGCGCGTAACCATCCACACCGGCTTCGATGGCTTCAATCACATGCGACTCATCGTCAAATACTGTGAACGCGACGATGTAGGCCTGCGGCGCCACGACGCGCACCAAGGGCACCAACTCGGTCCCGCGCCCGTCTGGAAGCCCCAAATCCAGGAGCAAGACATCAAACGCTTGCGGCATTTGCACGCGCGCCTGTTGAAGATCCGTCGCCAGCCACGCCAACTGGTGCAGATCAGCGCGGGACACCAGCTCGGCCACGCGTTGCGCGACCTGCGGATCATCCTCAACCATGGCAACGCGGACGGGCATCGACGATTCTGCGCGGTGTGGGAAGCCGTCAATCTGCCACGACACTGCCGATCTGCCTACCCGTCAGGCGCATCGACGCCGTGTATTGGCGCATACGTGCGGTGAAGCACTGGAAGCAGCAGACGGACGGTGGTACCACGGGCGTCCGAGCGCACGGCAAATTCCGCACCAATTTCTGCCGCCCGCTGCTGCATATTGGTCAGCCCATGACCTCGGCTGGCCGTTGCCGCAAGACCCGACCCATTGTCCCGAAGCTCTAGGCACAGGCGCTGACTGGTGGGATCACGGTCGGCACTCAGGTACAGCTCACTGGCATGGGCGTGTCGCAGGGCATTGCTGACCGCCTCTTGCAGGATGCGTAACACCTGCAAGGTAACCCGCGCACCGAATTGGTCTGGAGCGCTGCCGAAGGCGTACGTGGTCGTAAGCCGCTGTGCACCGAGCTGTTGCCGCAGCCGTCGCTCGAACGCGACCAGCGCGTCGTACAAGCCGTCCTCTGCGGTATCCAGTGCATCGACGATCAGACGCAGATCACCGAGGCTGTCGTCCAGCGCAGCGGCAAGCGCCTCACGGTCCAGTGGCTGCGTGCGTAGCTGCGCCTGCAGACGCACCAACTGGCCGCCGACACCGTCATGCATGTCACGAACGATACGGCCTCGCTCCTCCAAGACGGCACTACGACGCAGGATCTCGTTGCGCTCTGCAAAGCTGGCCGCAAGCTCCGCCTCGCGTATCTGCAGGGTCTGGGTCAGCACCCGATTGGCATCCAGCACGGTCCGTCGCGCGTGCGCTGCCTCGCGCGCCAAGGCGAGCACCACAGACAGTCCCAGCAAGGTACCGATCAACGGCGACCAAGGCAGACTCAAGGGCAAATCGGCATCGAGCGGGGAGAACAAATCGTAGAGACTGCCCAGACGATCCATCGCCAAGGCGCTGATGCACAACGCAAGCACACTGCGCTCAAACCACCGTCGACCGTGGTCCCGCACAACGCTCCACGCGAGCACGACATCCGCCACCACCACGACGCCAATCACCAGCCAATAAGAGACATGCATGACCAGCAGGAGCCAGTAGCGCGAATTTTCGACGATCCCGCCGATCATGAATCCGCAGGCAAAGAAGCCGATCAGCAGCCACGACAGTCGGTATAGCCAGCGCGGACGATCACGCGCCAACTGCGTGTCAAACCACACGTAGAGCGCAACGGCAGTGGCAATCGCGGCGTTCAACAGGCACCAGATCAGGACGGTCGCCGACAAACCAAGCGGCAATGCGGGTTTGAAGGTCATGAACCACGTTGACAACGCGCAGCTGCCCAGCAACAGCATCAGTGCGCGAATACGCGGCCTGTCGGCGTCGGGCCAGTTCACTGCAAGGCAAAGTAGCAATGCAAAGATCAACACGCCCACGCCCACCATGGGCAGATCGGTCAGCAACAGGTTCTTCCAGCGATACGCCTCGGCCAACACCTCTGCCGGACCAATGGCGAACTCCGAAAGCGCCACATCAAAGCCGTTTACGACCTTGTCGACCTCCAGCAGGTTGCTACCCGCGTGCAAGTGCTGTGCGGCCAGCGGGTAATAGCCGGGTTCCGAGGTCAGCAGTCCTTCCAGGCGCACCAGCGGTTCGCTGGGCTGCACCACATGGCCGTTCACGCGAATCTGCACGACCTCTTCGCGAATCGCCAGAAACAAGGCCAGCGGCTGTGCGGGCTGCGGAAGGTCAAAGGGCACCAGAAAGCGAATCCGCGCACCCTCCGGCGTGCGTGGTACCGAAACCGGATAGCCATCCAGACCCGCTCGACGCGCCTGCCGCGCTGCTGCCGAATCCGCGCTTCCGTCGCCGTGCAACAGTCGGTAAGCGACCGATGCACGTGTATCCATCTGGATCGGGCGCGCCGAACGCTCGGCGACGTGGACCACCGCCCAGAACACGATCTGCCAAACCATCAGCAGGCTGAGCGCCAAGAAAACCGCTTGCCACGGGGCAGGCACGCCGAAGCTGGAAGCTGTATGCGCTTTCACGTTAATCGAACCCGTAAACCTGTCGTTTTGCGGTGCATGCCGCTTGGCAGCGCGGCGACACACAGTAGCAGGCGCGTGAATCGTGATGCCTCGCCGACACCATCACCGCAGATCTCAGGCAAACCGCACATCAGGAGGCTTGCCGCGTCTGTAAGGTCATGCGTCGTCGCTGCCGTCTTCACCGCTTGTGTGCTGCTTTTGCCTCGCCATGTCGCGATCGCTGGCATGGGCGTCGCACGATGTTGCCATGGCGTCGTGTGAGTCCGCCCGATGATAGACAGCGTGGCCGCCACGGTGCGTCCGGACCCAGTGCCTACGCAGACGGCGAAGGCGCGGGTTGAATCAGGTCCCACTGGTTTCCATAGAGGTCTTGGAACACCGCCACCGTGCCAAACGCCTCGGTCTTCGGCTCCCGCACAAAGACCACACCCTTTGCCTTGTAGGCGTTGAAGTCTCGCCAGAAATCGTCGGTGTAGAGAAACAAGAAGACTCTGCCGCCGGTTTGATCGCCAATGCGGGATGCTTGGTGATCATTGCTTGCGCGTGCCAGCAAGAGGCTGGATTCGCGCGCACCTGACGGCGCGACAACCACCCAGCGCTTGTCCTGTGCAGGCTGATAGGTGTCTTCGATGAGCGAAAAGCCAAGCGTTCCCACGTAGAAGGCAATCGCCTCGTCGTAGTCCTTGACGACCACGGAAACCAGACCGAGGTACTGAGGCATGTGGCGATCTCTGCAAATTGCGGGGAACGTGCGGGGCGAGACCGTGTGAATTCGCGGCCCCTCCCTCGCATGGGATGGAACGCTGCATTCTAGGGGTCGGCCCCGGCTCGCCGGAAGGCGAGAGCGCGCAATGCGTCGGCGTGGCGGTTTCCGGTTCCGCATGGTCCCGTGCAACAGGGCCGTCACGGGGCCTTCAGTGGTGCGGATCGGGTGAATGTCATGCCGCGTGCTCAGCGCGAACCGATGGCAAGGCCGCGCACTGGCGCACTAGTCGCGCGGTAGTTCACGAACCTCTACCGTGCCGCCTGCTTCATAGACAGGGTTGCCAGAAAGAAAGGACTGCGCCTCTTGAAGGCTATCGGCACGCACGCGGAGGTATCCGGACAGGTGCTCGCCGCTTGCTCCAGGCTGGCCGACCTTGCGAAAGGCAAGACCGTTGCCAATCGCACTGCCACCCTCAAAACGACCACAGTTCTGAAGATGCGCGAAGTAAATGTCCCACGCGGCAGAATCATTTGCGGCCACCGAGTCCGTGGCGTCGTTGTGCATCAGCAAGATGTAGTCATTCATCGCTTAAGACTCCACAAGATTCCGCTGTTCGGCCTAACCAAGCCAATCGACCTGAGACAACACCCAGCAAGGCGCGCGTGGATTGGCGGAATGCTCGAACGTGGCGGCGCAATACCCCGCCGCCAGCGGGTGGCGTGCTGCCGGCGTTGGGACTCAGAGCGCCGAGCACTCAAAGCCATCCTCGAACACACAGCCCGACAGCGGTTTGGGCTCGCCGTAGATGAAGTCATCCATTGCCACCGCGTCCACGCCCCCAACGCCATCGCTATTGCTGGCAGATAGCGCGTGCGTTCCGGACTTGATGATCACATGGCTGATGAGTTCACCCTGGTTGAACGAAATGCCCACAAAGGACAACCCGCCCGCGAAGGCGGGCGCCGAAGCTGCCGATAGTTGGCGGCCATCCGCAGCGTAAGCGTAGAGGATCGAGCGCGAGCCACCGGCAGCGGAGTCGACATCGGCCATGACCACGCCGAAGCCGCTCACGCCTGCCGGGGTGGTGGTCCCCGGCTGAAAGAACTTGACCAACAGAGCGTGCCCGCCGCGAATCGTGAACAAGCGCTGCTCCGAGTTCGCGATGAAGGTGGAGGCATAGGAGGCGTTGAGGTCGCCAAAACGGACGGGCGTGCCCGACGCAGCATTCGCACTGACCATGAAGTCGTTGAAGGCGGATCCCGCGTCCTCAAGGACACTTTGGAAAACCACACCGCGTGGAGAGGTCGTATTGAAGAAATCGGGCGTCAGGAAGTTGGGAGCCGAATCGCTGTCCGGCACACCGTCCCAGTTGATCTCCCGGCGTCCGGCGGCAAAGCTGCCACCCACCCCATTGTTGGCGCCGCCCAGATCCGTACGGAACTGGCTGAGAATGCCGGCAAGTCCGGCAGCATTGGCTGCACTTCCCTGGCGGATCACTTGAGCGGCCCATGCTGGCGCGGTGACGAGCGAGGTGAGTACCACCGCGACCAGCGCATACGACCCTTTACTTGCCATGTCGCGGACTCCCTTTGAACGATGTTGCCAAATGAGCGATGGCTCTGATCCAGTCACCGCTAAGGTTGGGAGTTGGTGAAGCCTGCCGCAGGAGACTCCGGGATTCCGCACCGCGTCGATACGCGCCTGCAGTGGACCTCTTCGGGGCCGCACTCGCCTGGCTACCGTCCTGGCCCGCTTTAGTCAAAGGCTAGATGCCCTCGCCGCATCCAAACAGACCATTGATTGGCGTCTGCTCGTCGGGGTATCCGACCTCTAGCGCCCCTCTAGGCAGTCTGCGGGCCAGGTGGGGACCGCGCAAGCGTTGGTTTGTGCGCGGCGAGGGCCGACACCGGCGTTCATGATTACGTCCACTACGACAATCACTAGCGCATCACGCTCGGGCTGCAGACGCTCAGCCCGCTCGAGTACCGGCTGAGAAGAACCGCCTGATCGGTGGAAACGTGACCGTCCAACTTCTGGGGGTCAGTTCACAGCCGGGGTGGTTCACAACCAGCGGCGCGCGCTGAAGCACCAATGCGGCTTTTGTCTTTGATCAAACCGGACGCCGACAACATCGCCCGGATCTGATTGGTCGACAAACAGCACTGAAATCGCGCTTGAATTTCCTATACTCTACAATCCTGAAACCGCCACTGGTCATTCATATTCCTGGCGCGCTCACAAATTGGCGTTTTAGGAGACACCAAATGACTGTAGAATCCTTGTTGATGAATGGCGATGACACGCATTTGTTGAATAAAGAATGTGTCATCAAGCCTCAAAGCAAGTTCAAAGTCTTGATGCTGTCAGACCACCCGCTAGGCCCTAGTGGGGTTGGCGTCCAGGCAAGATTTCTTATTGAAGGGCTGGTTGCAACCGGTAGATGGTCGTTCAGGTGTTTGGGCGGCGTAGTGAACCATTCCAACTACCAAACGACCGTCGTCAATCCGGACTTCATTATCAAGCCGGTTGACGGCTTTGGTAACAGGGACATGGTCCGCAGCATTCTTGCGACCGAGAAACCAGATGCGGTGTTCTTGTTCACCGATCCAAGCCAGTTTGTTTGGATTTGGGAAATGAGGGACGAAATTCGGCAAGTATGTCCAATCGTCTATTGGCACGTCTGGGACAACGATCCATACCCCAAGTTCAATCAGCCATGGTATGACGGAACCGACCTGATCAACTGCATCTCCTACAAGACGTATGAAATTCTCAAGACACACCATCCAAACAAAACCAACTACATCCCTCACGCCTTCCCCAAGAAGATATATTACCCCATGACAAGCGAGCAGATTGACTCAGCTCGTAAGCAATTTTTTGGAACAAAAGCGGATTGGTTCCAGGTTTTGTGGGTCAATAGAAATGCGGCCCGTAAGATGCCTGCCGATCTTCTCTTTGGTTGGAAAACATTCCTGGATGGACTTGAGAAAAAACACGGCAATAGAAACGCCATGCTGATCATGCACACCGATCCAGCCGATCCAGAGGGCCCAAACCTTTTGGCTGTTTCGGAGGAGTTGGGTATTAATGAAAACGTCTTGTTTTCAACCGAGAAGCTCAAATTTGAGCAGATGAACCTTATCCATAACATGACGGACACCTGCATTAACATCGCAAAAAATGAGGGCTTTGGACTTAGTACGATGATTTCCATGATGGCCGGAAAGCCAATAGTGGCACTGTGCACTGGCGGCCTGACTCGCCAGGTTGTTGACTATAGAGATGGCACTGAGCATGGATCTGCCATCAAGCCGATCAAGCGGGCGCTCGTCGGTTCCCAGCTTGTTCCATACATTTTTGAGGACTTCTGCAGCGAAGATCAGATAGCTGATGCCTTGATGAAAGTGTATGAAATGACCCCGGAAAAAAAGAATGAAATGAAGAAGAAGGTCCTTAAGTACTGTGATCACGAATTTTCCTATGAAAATATGATTTCTGCCTGGGATCAAACCCTGTGCAGAGTCATAGTAGATTTCAAATCATCAATTACCTAGGGAAACGGAGTTTTTTGCTATTGCCTAATTGGCCTTGAGCCAGCCAATGTCCGAAAATCCAAAAGGAGATCAGAAATTTGGCAACGCATCGTCTACCCCTGCTGGTCTAAGACCTCCTGTCTGGCTGAGGGACTGCGCAAACTAGGATCCGTCTAACCGCGTTGCCGTATCGTGGGTTGGCGGGTCAGTCGTTCGATGCACACGCAATTCGTTCTGGATGCCTTGGAGCAGGCGCTGTATGCCAGACAAGCAGAGCGTGATGGCGAACTGATCCATCACTCCAACCGAGGCTTGCAATATGTTTCTGTTCGGTATGGAGATTCCGGCCCAAGAGAAGCCAGCATTCCGGGGCATGTGAAGCCACGAATCCGAACCATGTGAAGCCAGTGTTCCGGTGCATGTGAAGCCAGTGGCGGCGCAGGGATTCAGGGCATGGGAAGCCAGTGCGGGAACGGTTGAGGGTGGTCATCCTCGTTGGCTTTTGGCCATGGAAGGTTCCCTGTCTCCAATGAGAATTCCTATGCGATAGATCCGAGAGTTATTGCGGCTGCATTTTGAAATGGGCCTGAGCCAACGGCTGATTGCGCGCAGCTGGGGTGGTGCGCTCCACCGTGGAGCGGGTGTTGGCGCGGTTTGCGGCTCCGGGGCTGAGCTGGCCACGGACCCCGCGTTGAGCGACGAAGTGCTGGAACACCGG
Organism: Lysobacterales bacterium; assembly: GCA_016718605.1. Classification (GTDB taxonomy): domain Bacteria; phylum Pseudomonadota; class Gammaproteobacteria; order Xanthomonadales; family Xanthomonadaceae; genus Aquimonas. The sequence continues at coordinate 1,376,027 of JADKCY010000003.1, forward strand.
CTGTATGGCCGGCCCGCCGGCAGTGGCAAGGTCAAATCCTGCGAGCGGCCGGTGTGGGCCGAGGTGGTGTGGCCCAGTTGGCACGCAAAGGCGTGACCCGGCGGTTACTGTGGAGCGAGTACCGAGCGCCATCCGGAGGGTATTGGTTACAGCGTGTTTTGTGCTGAGCTAGCGATCTATCAGGCCGATCAGGATGTGGTTTACCGGCACGACCCGGTCCCGGCGAGCGTGCCTACTTTGACTTTGCCGGCATGACGTTGCGCTATCGGGATGGCGAAATGGATCGTTCGGCGCAAATCTTTGTCGCCGCATTGGGATTTTCCAACGCCATCTTTGCGCATGGCTATGTCGACCAAACCGCTGCGAGCGGGCTGGATGGACGGCACCGGGCATTCGTGGCGTTTGCGGCGGTGTGCCCAAGGTCGGCGTACCGGACAATCCACGGGCGCTGGTATCAAGGCCGATCGCTTCGAGCCGACCCTGACCCGCGCCTACGCCGATTTCGCCGCGCACTACGGGATCACCATCGTGCCGGCACGGGTGCGCAAACCGCGTGATAAAAAAGGGGCGGTTGAGGGCGCTGTCAAGATCGTCGGATGCGCATTCTCGCCGCGGCCCGTGATCGCGTGTTCGGTTCACTGGCAGAACTGAGCACATGGTTACAGTCGTCGCCCGACGACGCTCAACGTCACGCCGTTCCCAGAAGCGTGCCGGATCGCGTGCTAGCTTGCTGCTGGAAGAGCGCGCACAGTTGCTGCCGCTGCCTCACACCGCTTGAAATGCCCGAGCTACTTCATCCGCAAAGTGGCGCGCGACTATCACGTCGATCTGCAGCGGCAATACAGCGTGCCATATCAACACGTCGGCCAAACGGTCGAGGTGCGAGTCACCTTCAGCATGTCGAGATCTTGCGCGGAAGTCGCCGCTTGGCGCTACACCGGCGAGGGCCCGCCAGCCAGCGCTGTCACCGACCCAGCCCATCGGCCCGCCCATCACCAGGCGCAGCGCGACCCTCAAATCAGAGCGGCGGGCAGCGGCGATCAGTGCGCCGACTGCCGCGCTGGTCGATGCACTGTTCGCCAGCGCGCCGGCATCCGGAGCAAGCAATTCGCAGCGCCCAGGCATCATCGGCGGCCCGCGATCACGGCAAGGAGGCATTGATTCGGCCTGCGCGCGCCCTGGCGTTGAACGCGATTGGCTACCACGCAATTGAAGCGCTTGCTTCTCCATCACGAACACCGGGTTCCACTGCCTCTGCCACCGGCGAGCATGTTCGCGGCGGCGACTACTACGCCACACCGGCGGGGTGAACCATGCTACATGGGCCCGTGATGCAGCAACTCGCCAAGCTGGGATTGCGCAGCGCCGCCGTCCCTGGCTCGGCTGCCATTCAACGAAGATGTGTTTGAAGCCCTGGCTCTACTGCTCGATGCCGAGTCGCTGCAACGCGACAGCACTGCACCGGGCCGGCGGCTCAGACTGGCCCGACTCGGCCAAATCGCGCACCCGGCCGATGTTGATCTGCACACCGCGTGGGCTCGGCAAAGCACGCTGGAACCAGTTGCTCAGTTTGAACTGGCTGCAACAACATCGGCATCTGTTGCTGGTCGGACCGACCGGTGTCGGCAAGTTATCTGGCCTGCGCGCTGGCCAAAGCAGTAATCGAGCTCAAGCGCTCCGTACGCTACCTGCGGTTGCCGCGACTGGGCGACGAACTGGCCAGCCTGCAGGCACAAAGTCGCACCAGTCACTGGCTGAAAACGCTCAGTCGCATCGATCTCGTCATCCTCGACGACTTTGGCCTGGTCCCGCTCAGCCCGAGCCTGCAACCGCTGCTGCTGGAACTGCTCGAAGACCGCCACCAGCGCGGCAGCCTGCTGCTGACCAGCCAGCTGCCGCTCAAGCTCTGGCACAGCCAGTTCAAAGACCCAACCCTCGCCGACGCCACCTCGATCGCCTCGTCCACGGCGCCGAACTGGTCGAACTCAAGGGCGAATCCATGCGCAAACGCGCCCAAGCCGCCCGCCCGCAGAAGGGACAGCGACAACCAGAAACCCTAAACTCGCCTCGCCATCTCAACCGATGACCGCACTGGCTTCCCATCGCCCGGAACGCTGGCTTCCCATCCGTCGGAACGGTGGCTTCTCATGGGCGGAATCTGCACGGTACAGCGAACGGCTGGCAGAGGCAGGGATTGAGCCGTCGGTGGGTAGCAAAGGCGACAGTTACGACAACGCGCTGGCGGAGACGATCAATGGGCTATACAAAGCCAGGAAGTCATCCATCGTCGGTCTGGCCAACCTGTGCGGCAGTGGAGATGTCAACGCTGGAATGGGTGTCGTGGTTCAGCCACCACCGACTACTCGAACCCATCGGATACATCCCACCTGCCGAAGCTGAGGCAAACTACTATCGGCAACTCGCCGGTCAGGTCTCCATGGTGGAGGCATGACTTAAACCAAACGGCCTCCACGAAACCCGGGGCGCTTCAGTCTCTGTTCGCGGCCGGGGACGGCTCGCATTGTCGCCAAGTCTGGGGTGGCTGCTCGACAATGCGCAGGGGTGAGGTGTGACTGGGTCCTAGACGTGGACGGACGACC
>JADKCY010000004.1 GCA_016718605.1 Lysobacterales bacterium
CCGCCTGGTGGAGCCACCATCACCTACTACCAACGCACCCGGCATCTGTTCGGCGAACTCAAAATCGAGATCATCGGACCCGACGGTGACGTGGTTGATAGCCTGCCCGCTTCCAAACGTCGCGGCATCAATCGCATCACGTGGTCGATGCGCGTCAAGCCACCGCGTGTTCCCAAGGCCGCACAGATTGCTTTCTCCGGCACCCGGGCCGCGCGTCCTGCCTGGCACGTATACGGGTGCGCATGACCAAGAACAAGCAGGTCTATGAGACCCCGTTGGTGATTGGTCTGGACCGCCGCGCCGACTACAACGAAGCGGATCGTGCCGCGCAGTTCGAAGCTGCGATGCGTGTGCACGGCCTGTTCGGACGCATGACCGACCTCACCGACCGCATCCAGTACAGTCGCATGATGGCCGGCGCCATTGCTGCGCAATTGCCAGAGAAAGATCGCCTGCGTGCGCAGTTGTCCGCCTTTGCCGACGCCGCGGAAACTGTGCGCGCAGGACATCGTCGCCACCAAGGAAGGCGGTGCCATCACGGGCGAGGAGCGTCTGCGTGAGCATACCGACATCCTGTATGGCGCGATCAGCGGGCTACGACGGTCGCCCCACCGACTACCAACTGGCGCGCATCGACGTGCTGGAAGGCGAGCTGGGTGCGATAAACGCGCGCTACGCTGAAGTCGAGGCCAAACATCTCGGCAAGATCAATGAAGGTCTGCGCAAAGCCGGCCTGCCGGAAATCACCTGGCCGCCGCAGGGTGGCATGCCTGATGGCCGATGTGTCGAGTGCGGATGGCGTCGAAGGCGGCATTTCCCGACCCAAGCCCTTCTACCGGCACCCGCTGTCGGGAGTGCGCCTCTGGCATTGAGCCACTGATCTGCCGCTGAACCCAACACCCCGCCGCAAGCGGGGTGTTGTTTTTTGTGCCGCGACAATTCGGTCTTCCCGTTCCTGACCTGCGCCATGATGGCGTCCGTCAACCATGCGAAGTGGGACACTGAATCCATGAAGTGCCGAGGTCTCCGGGCATCTGGATTGCAACGCGTCGAACCGACGCCACACTCTCACTGATGTCCCACGGATCTGCTCGCTAGTGACGTGTCTACCAAGCCCAACGGCGCGCCGGATATCCCAGCGCGTAAGCACGCTTGCGACACGATTTGACGCCGCCTCGCGTTGCGCCTCATGTGCTATCCAACGCCTTTGCCGCATACGGCGTGCTGTGCGCCGCCACCGGTCACACGATGCAGAGAACATCGTGTGGTTGGCGCCTCCCGGGTTCTTTGCGCGCGGAGTGTTTCACTTTGTCCTCAACAGATTCTTGATCGCCAGAAGTGCCACCCCCATTGCCGCGAGGATGCTGATGAATCGTCCCATTTGACGCGACGGGGTCGGCTCGAATGCGATTCGCACCGTGTATTGCCCTTGGGGCACCGCAAGAAATATGCGCCCCTGCTCATCGCACGACACGGGAGTCATTTCTCCATCTGCGTACGCCATCCAGCCGGGGAAACAGGCGATTCCAAGGAATATCTTCCCCGCCTCATTGGCGTGGACTTGCCATGCCCACTTTGCTAAAGGTGTGATGCGAATGCGGGTGGAATCTGACATTGCCTGGTGTGTTTCTTGCGTGCCCGAGCGCATTGATGGTGAGTCGGCCAGCATGCGAGGTCGATATTCTGGAGCGTTGCGAGACAAGGTCGACATCACCCAATATTCCTCGTGTGGGAGCGAACGGGGTCGTTGAACGACCAGTCGCACGTCGAAGAACAATGAAACGTATCCGACAACCGCCAACGTAACGCATAGACCCAGAAACCATTGACATGATGCTCGCGATACGCGGATCGTCATGGCAAGCGCTGCGAGCCCCAACAAGCGCGCCCCGAACACTGGCCCGATCACCGCCGACGTGGACGCACAGGACCGCATGACCCGCTACGGCACCTGCGTCTATGCCTACGGCGCTAACGGCGAGCGGGCACAGAAAACCGACACCGCCACCGGCCACATCACCACCTACCAGTACGACGAATTCGGCAACCTGCGCCAAGCCGTGCTGCCCGATGGTCGAACGATCAGCTACGGCATCGATGGCCTGAACCGCCGCGTGACCAAGCTCATTGACGGCCAACTGCAAGGATCATGGCTGTACAAGGACGCCCTGGAACCCATCGCCGAACTGGACGCCGCCGGTAACTTCGTCAGCCTCTTCGCCTACGGCGAGAAACCCCACGTACCGAGCCTGATGCGCAAGGGATCGACCACCTACAAGATCGTCTCCGACCATCTGGGCAGCGTGCGCCAAGTGATCAACCTCAGCACCGGCGTTGTGGTGCAGGCACTGGACTACGACGCCTGGGGCAACGTCCTGCTGGACACCAACCCCGGCTTCCAACCCTTCGGCTTTGCGGGCGGCCTGTACGACCGCGATACCGGCCTGGTGCGGTTTGGGGCGCGGGATTACGATCCGGTCAACGGAAGGTGGACGGCGAAGGATCCGATTGGGTTTGGGGGTGGGTTGCTCAATCTATATGTGTACGTTGGTAACGAACCGATCAATCTTCTGGACCCTGCTGGACTGGAGGTGACCGGTACCTTCGATCTCGCCACTGGCAGCTTGTCGGTCACCGATTGGACCACTAGAGTCACAGTGACTATAAGCGCAACATCTGGTGGAAAACCGTTTGGGGACCCAATCCTGGAAGGCATGTATGACATTCTCGACCACCCTAAGGCCGACTACTTGAGGCTTGAGCCGCTCGACTCTCAGTACGGAAACGATACGCACGATCCAACAGGGCGGGACAAATTCCGCTTGCATAAACCAGGAAACACAATTGGCTGCATTGCAGCTGAGGATGAAGATGCTTGGAACGATCTCCGCGACATCATTCGCAATACCCGCACGGATGAGGTCACGGTCGACTCGAAGTCATGGAAGCCGTGGGCGTCGCAAACTGAAGTTGTTCGTCGCTTCGGTACGCTGAACGTTATCAACCAAGCGTCAACCGTCCCGAACTGACATGGCGAGCAGGCTCATCCGCAACGCACGACTTACAACGGCTGCCACCGCAGCATTGCTTGTGGCTGTGTACGCGGGCCGTGTTTGGTGGGACTTTTCGGTAAAGGCGTGGAAAGTCGGATGGCATGGTGAGCCCGGAACATTTTTCTCTGCAGATGCCATCATATTCGTGGTTGGTACCGCACTTGCCGCTTCGCTGTTAACCCCGTGGAGAGACTCGCATGAAAGCGCGACCATTAGGGCGACAAGGTTCGTAGTCATGTCGTGTGGTGTCGGAGGTGCAGTTTCGGTTGTGATTGGCGTGTTGGTGGGAGCATTCGGATTGCTGCGCTAGCCAGGGTCATTGGCTGTCTTCCCAATTGGTAAGACAGATGCCGTATAACCGATCTCCTGCCGCCGCTCCGTCCTTCCCGCCATTGATAGCACTTGAAATATCACCTCAATTTTCAATGGCGACACACAAACAATGAAGAACCTGACCATTATATTGGCTATCCTTCCGCTCACTGTTTTCGGTGGCTGTTCCGTTAACACCTACAGAGGTATGCACTGGGATATCTTTTTAGAAAATCCCAGCAAAAATTCACTTGTCGAGCTAGAAAACGAAGTCTCCTCAAGCGCGGAACGCTGCAGTTGGGCGGATCCAAAAAACCATGGCGTTGTATCTGTAGAAGCGGGACAGAGACTCTATAGACTTATTGCCGAAGGTAACGAATTTGCATTCCAAGCCGGCCTGCTGGTGATGCGATGTTTGGATGGAGGTGAGTTGGAGGATTTCCACAGAAGTGCCGGCCATTTTTTTGAGGCAAAACCATCTGTATTTTTAAAAATGGCAGAAGAAAAAAACACCCCGGAAACGACCATAAAATCAATGTTGACCATGCTCCCATTTGACACTGTCGACAACATCGACCGAGCAATAACCGCAGTCGAAAGACGAATCGCAATACTGGAAGCGATTAGCGATAGCTCATTCGATGTCCTGAAAAAGACCTACCTATCCTTTCTAGAGGACCAGAAAGCAATGTTAAGCAAAGTCAAGAAAGAGATTGGGGAGTCGAATTCGAACAGTTCTCGCGAGCATTCGCCAGATTATGCAAATCAATCGCAGCTAATCCTTGTTCAGCCATGATCCGCATCGGTCAGATTGTATTCACTGCCTTCTTGTTGACGTCCTGCATGAACTCGCCCGTTTCTCGTTTCAGCTACCCACATAACTCGGCGCTTGATTACGAGCTGCCCTCCCAAATGCTTGAAGCACTTCGGCATCGAGCCCTTACTGGCGATGGCAAAGCGGCTCGTAACATGTCTGACCACCACTTCGCCAACAACGAAATTGAGGACGGGATCTTTTGGCTAAGGCTTAGCGCTGAAATCGGAGACTGTGATTCGCAAAAGCGACTTTCCGATCTCTATGCACGAAGGACTGACGCTGTCGGTCACAAGTTCGCGGAACGCCGGAGAGTTGACGACGGTTGCGACCCAACGCCTCACGCAGAACTACCACCGTCCAAGTGATGAGATTTCCTTTTCCGCTCGCGGTGACAGGAATGGTGTATGGGCTAGGCAGGATAGAAAACGTGCGCCGAACACTGATGCATTGCGCAATCGTATTATCGTGCGTTCTTCATGTTCTCCATACACCCAAGCCTCATGCCAATTAAACGCAAAACCTTAGTTTTTGGGCTGCTGCTGGTATTGGCGACGATGCCAGGCGCATGGATATTCAGCACGGGGCTGCTCTATTACTCAATAGACAATCCATCTGAGGATGTCATCATCCTGATCGAGAGAGGATGTGCGGAGGATGGAAGTCAAAAAGTGTGGGTAGAGCAGCTCGATTTCGCAGGGAAGGTATCATGTGCCGAAGCTATTGCAAGATCGCGCACAGGCGGTGTCAGAGCCGCATCGTTGATAGTAAGAAGAACAAGGGTGCCAAGTTTCTTCCTTCTTGAAACCGTCGTGCAATGCACCTATAAATCCGTAACAAACAGAGAAGGCGCATCAGTTAAGTGCCGAACGTTTACTGATGCACTATGATCCGGTTGAAAATCACCCAATGTGTTGCTCATGGATGTTCATATGAGCGACGAAAATTGGCTAAGCCAATGCGGTTGGCACTGATACCATGAAGGCATTCTGCTTTTTCTGTCTGTTGGCGCGTTGGATATTGCGCCGAAAGATCCGTGAAGATCATCGAACCTTGCAGAATCTGCTTAGGCAGATGCGTGGTTGGAAAAATCCATTTATCCTCAAGTGCTATTCGCTTTGGGCCATGCTTGAAGCGAAGCACCTAGGCGATCCATATGCGCTGGGGTCTGCGTACAATATATTTCTGAAATCCGCCGGTGAGCGCGGACTTCGTGGAAATCTGGTGCCATGGGTATTGGAATCCGCGTATTGGACAAAGGATCATGAAATTCTTTCAACCATTGAGCCTTTAGCGCGCGAAGTGTCCCGCTCCGCGCAGCGTATTACGCGAGATTGGTCAACATTCTTGGCTTGGCGCGAAGGATCGGAAGCGATTGACAGTTCTCCAGAATCAATTAGAAAATTCTCCGAAGGTTGGCATTTCGGTTGGATCGGGTTATTTATTGAAGGACTATCACTGGAAAGCGCGGGAAACACTGAGGCAGCCGTAAATACGTATCGAATTGCTTATAAATCCACCCCGACTTGGCTTCCCGAATCAACACTGATTCGGGATCGAATTAAATCGTTGCGCACCCAAATAGATCAAGAGACCCCTTGCACGTAAGTGTTGCGTCCCGGACGAATACATCCTACAAAATAGGTCAGCACTGCTGATGGGCTGCGCGGTCTTGCATTCGGTGGTTGACGAACTGACGTCCGCTGCGCATTCCACGCAAACAGGTCACCGACTCCACGCCAAGCCGCTCATGCTTTCGACGTCAGGCCAGTCCGGATGGCTGATCGAGCGGCTCGAACAACCCGACCGGGACGCACACGAATCCATGCTGATCAGCGTGAGCAATCCGACACCTACATGATGGACGCCACCGCATGACCCGCTACGGCACCTGCACCTATGCCGACGGCGCTAACGGCGAGCGGGCACAGAAAACCGACACCGCCACCGGCCACATCACCGCCTACCTGCGACGTCCCCCCGCCTTCAGTAGCGGGGCTGTTTGGAATCCAGCATTACTGTAGCCGATCCTCGGCAAGGTGCTTCGCACAGGCCTCGGGGTCAGTTGGGCGCGCCCGAACAGGAATACTGGGACGTGGACTTCGTCGATGCGCAGAACACGGCGCGGTTCTCGACTTATGGCCGTGGCATCTGGGACTTCGTGTTGGCCTCGCCTGAAGTGATCTTCCGCAACGGGTTTGAATGAGGTACGGACCGTCAGTGCCGTTGGACACGTCTATACTGCGGCGCATGGAAATCGACTACACCACGCCTATTGCTGAGTTGCCCGAGCGTCTGGCCGTGCTGCGTGCCCAACAACGCCGTGCGCCGCGTTCCTCGAAGAGCGCCTGGGCGACCTGCACGACCTGCGCGCGGCGCTGCGACTCAACTTGCCCGAGCTGGTGCGTGCCATGGACGCAGATTTCGGTACGCGCTCGCGCCATGAGTCGATGCTCTCCGATGGCATGACGGTGTTACGCGACATCGACCATCTGCTCTCGCACCTCAAGTCCTGGATGCGTCCCAAACGCCGCCTGTTGCATCCGCTGTTCTGGCCCGCGCGCGGCGAGTTGCGCTATCAGCCCTTGGGCGTGGTGGGTGTAATTTCGCCTTGGAACTACCCGGTCAATCTGGCCTTGGTGCCCTTGGCTACGGCACTGGCCGCAGGCAATGCTGTCTATCTGAAACCCTCCGAACACACGCCGCGCACGTCCGCGGCGCTGTGCGATCTGCTGCGCTCAATCTATCCGCGCAATCGTATCGAGGTGGCGCTGGGCGGACCGGAAGTCGCGGCGGCTTTTGCGGCGCTGCCCTTTGATCATCTGTTCTTTACCGGCTCGACGGCGGTTGGTCGCCGGGTGATGGCCGCGGCGGCGCCCAATCTGACACCGCTCACCTTGGAACTCGGCGGCAAGTCGCCGGTGCTGATTGCACCGGGCTATCCGCTGGGCCGCGCGGCGGCGCGAATCGCTGCGGGCAAATTCATCAATGCCGGACAGACCTGCATCGCGCCGGATTACGCGCTGGTGCCGCAGTCGGATGTCGATGCCTTCGTCGAAGCCATGCGTGCGGAAGCGCAGGCGCGCTACCCCGACATCGCCCTGTCGGGCGACTTCACCCGCATCATCAACGCAGCCCAGTATCAGCGGCTGCGCGGTGCACTGGATGAAGCAGCTGCCGCCGGTGCACGGATCATCCCGCTGGTCGATGTGGACTCGGAACTGGCCGAAGGCACCCGCTTGCTGCCGCCTACGGTCGTACTGAACGCGCCGGAAGACTGCCGCCTGATGCGCGAAGAGATCTTCGGCCCCATCCTGCCCGTGCGCGGCTACGCACAGTTGGACCAGGCACTGGATTACATCGAATCGCATGATCGCCCGTTGGCTTTCTATGTATTCGACCACGACCGTCGCCGCGTTGATGCTGCACTGGATCGCATCGTCGCCGGTTCGGTCGCGGTCAACGACACCGTCTTGCAATTCGCGCAAACCAATCTGCCATTTGGCGGGGTTGGACCCAGCGGCATGGGCAGCTACCATGGCGAACACGGATTCCGCACCTTCAGCAAGGAAACCCCGGTACTACGCCAGGCGCGATGGTCGGGGATGAGCCTGTTCAAACCGCCGTATCGGGCATTTGCGGATCGGCTGATTCGACTGCTGGTGCGATAAGGATCGCGCTCAGCGTTCTTCGAAACGCACCACCATCTTGAATTGCCGCTGACAACGCGCCACCTTGCTGATATGAAAAACCAATCCAATCCGTTGTTGGCCGAATCTGGCCTTCCAGCCTTTGACTCAATCCGCGTCGAGCATATCGAGCCAGCCATTGATCATTGTGTTCTCAACTACCAGCAGTGCGTTGAAGCGCTGATTGCCGATCCTGCCGCACGCAGTTTCGCAGGCCTGATGGCGCCGATGGAACGTGCGCAAACTCGCCTCAACCGCGCTTGGGCGCCGGTCGGACATCTGCACGGCACGATGGATTCGCCGGAGCTTCGCGATGCCTATTCCGCCGCGGAGGAAAAGCTCACCGAGTTCTACACCGCCTTGGGACAGAACCGTGCGTTGTACGAGGCGGTGCTGGCGGTTCAGGCAGCGCCGGCGTTTGCTCGGCTCAGTCGTGCGGAACGGACTTTGGTGGACGACAGCCTGCGCGGCTTTCGCCTTTCCGGCGTTGCGCTGGAGGAACCGCAACGCTCGCGATTTGCGGCAATCCAGACGGAACTCAGCAAGCTCTCGACCGCGTTTTCCGAGGCGGTGCTGGACAGCACCGATGCCTGGTCGCATGCACTCAGCGACGCCGAACTGGCGGGCTTGCCGGAGTCTGCACGCGCGATGTTCCAGCAATATGCCAACGAACGCGGGCAGCCGGGCTGGCTGGCCACACTCAAGTCGCCATCGGTGCAGGCAATCGCGAGTTTTGCCGATGATCGCAGCCTGCGCGAAACTGTCTATACGGCATATCACACGCGCGCTTCGGATCAAGGGCCGCACGATTCCAAGCACGACAATGCCGAGCGCATCGAGAAAATTCTGGCGCTGCGCCACGAAGCCGCGTCTCTGCTTGGCTTCGACAGCGCGGCGCATGAATCGCTGGAAGGCAAAATGGCTGCCACGCCAACACGGGTGCTGGATTTTCTGCACACCCTTGCCGACAAGGCCAAACCCGTTGCCGAACGCGAACTCGCCGAACTGGGCGAATTCGCCCGCGAGCGTTTCGGCATCGACACCTTGATGCCTTGGGACATCAACTACTCGGCAGAAAAGTTGCGCGAGCAGCGCTTCGATTTTTCCGAGGAAGACCTGAAACCCTATTTCCCGGTCGAACAGGTCATGGCCGGGTTGTTCGCACTGGTTGGACGTTTGTTTGGCGTGCAGTTCGTCGCCCGCGCCGACGTGCCGCTCTGGCATCCCGATGCGCATTTTTTCGATGTCGTGGATGCCGATGGCAGCGTCCGCGCGGGGGTTTATCTGGATTTATACGCACGCACCGGAAAGCGTGGTGGCGCGTGGATGGATGTCTGCCGCGCACGCGCCGATGATCCCGCCATCGCACAGAAGCCGGTGGCCTTCCTGGTCTGCAATTTTCCACCGCCCACACCCGATCTGCCTGCGCTGTTGACGCATGACGATGTGATCACCTTGCTTCACGAATGCGGTCACGGCCTGCATCACATGCTCACCGAGATCGGCTGGCCCAGCGTTGGCGGGATTTCTGGCGTGGAGTGGGATGCCGTGGAGCTACCCAGCCAGTTCATGGAGAACTACGCCTGGTGCCGCGAGGATTGGATTTGCTCGCGCGTCACTACCAGACGGGCGAGTCACTGCCGCAGGACTTGTTCGACAAGATGCTGGCCGCGCGTCATTTCCACGCGGGCCTTTTCCTCGTTCGCCAACTGGAGTTCGCACTGTTCGACTTCCGCGTGCACCTCGACTACACGCCTGAGACCGGCGCCCGCGTGCTGGAGCGTCTCGCAGAAGTGCGCAAGCAGGTTGCGGTCATCGAGCCGCCGAGTTGGCATCGCTTCCCCAACACTTTTACCCACATCTTTTCGGGCGGCTATGCGGCGGGCTACTACAGCTACCTGTGGGCCGAAGTGCTGAGTGCCGATGCCTTTGCAGCGTTTGAAGAATGCGGCCTGTTCGACGCGGCAACCGGGCAACGCTTCCGTGACGAAATACTCGCCGTGGGTGGCTCACGCCCTGCGCTGGAGAGCTTTGTCGCCTTTCGCGGACGCGAACCAGAGGCCGAAGCGCTATTGCGTAGCTACGGCCTAGCGGCTTGAACCAGTGCTTGTGGACTCCGTGCGCGAGACCCCGCTCGCGCACGAAGCCGTTTTCAATCACTTTGCCATCACACCCAACTGGTCGATCAGGAAGGCGTACTGTTCGGCAGACTCTTTCAGCCGCTGGAAGCGACCAGACTTGCCGCCATGACCGGCTTCCATGTTGACGCGGAAGATCAGGACATTGCTGTCGGTCTTTTTTGCACGCAATCGGGCCACGTATTTGGCGGGCTCGAAGTACTGCACCTGGGAGTCCCACAGACCCGTGCCGACGTACATCGCCGGATAGGATTTGGCCTGCAGATTGTCGTAGGGTGAATAGCTCAGCATGAAGTCGTAGTAGGCCGGATCTTCCGGATTGCCCCACTCATCGTATTCGTTGGTGGTCAGCGGGATGCTGGCATCCAGCATCGTGGTCACCACATCGACAAACGGCACTTGCGAGACGATGGCGCGGTATTTGTCAGCTGCCAGATTGGCGACCGCCCCCATCAGCAATCCGCCCGCACTGCCGCCCATCGCAGAGACTCGGGTCGATGCGGCATACCCCTGCTTGACCAGAAAATCGGTGACGTCGATGAAGTCGTGAAAGGTGTTCATCTTCTTCAGCAACTTGCCCTCTTCGTACCACGCGCGACCCATTTCCTGACCGCCTCGAATATGCGCGATCGCGTAGACCATGCCGCGATCCACCAAACTCAGCACATTGCTGTTGAAGTACGGATCCATTGATGCGCCATAGCTACCGTAGCCGTATTGCAACAGCGCAGCTGAACCATCTTTCTTGAAATCCTTGCGGTACAGCACAGTGACGGGAATCTGCACGCCATCCCGTGCCGGTGCCCACAACCGTTCGGTGACGTAGTTCGATTTGTCGAAGCCGCCCAAGACCGGCTGTTCCTTCAGCAGCTTGCGCTCGCCGCTACGGATGTTGAGCTCATAGGTCGACATCGGCGTGGTCATCGAGGTGTAGCTGTAGCGCAGCCAGTCGGTGTCGGCCTCCGCATTCACCGCTAGGCCCATGGTGTAGGCCGACTCGTCGGATGCCACCGGCTGTTCGCTGCCGTCGGCCATGCGGATGCGCAGGCTCGACAAACCTTGCGCACGCTGATCGATGGCCATGAATCCCTTGAACAACTCGAAGCCCTCGATCAACACGGTAGCGTCGTGGGGAATCAGATCCACCCATTGCGCACGGTCGAACACGGCGTCGCCTTCGGCATGCATGAGCTTGAAGTTCTTGGCATTCCAGTTGGTGCGGATCACCCAGCGGCCATCCAGATGGTCGGCGCTGTATTCGACGTCACGCTCACGCGCTGCGATGACACGGAACTCGCCCGGCGTGCTGGCATCGGTACAGCGTGCCTCGCTGGACACCGTGCTCTGCACGCCGATGCAGATGTACTGTTCAGAGCGCGTTTTGCCCACGCCCATGTAGAAGGTCGGGTCTTTCTCCTCGTACACGACGGCATCGGTTGCGGCGTCCGTGCCGAGACGATGCGCCTTGACGCGCGTGGTGAGCAAGGTCACCGGATCGTTTTCGACCATGTAGATCGTGCTGCCATCGGCGGTCCAGACGCCATTGGCAGCCAGGCCGGAAACGCTGTCGGGCAGCATTTCTCCGGTACTCAGATCCTTGATGCGCAAGGTGTACTGGCGACGTCCGGACGTGTCCTCGAAGAAGGCTAGCTTGCCGCCATCGGGACTGACTGCCAGACCTGCTGCCTGGTAAAAGCCCTTGCCTTCGGCCAGCACGTTGACGTCCAGCACCACTTCCTCGGCAGCTTCCAAACTTCCTTTGCGACGCGCATGAATCGGGTATTCCTTGCCCTCCTCAAAACGCACGTAATACCAATAGCCGTCTTCCAGATAAGGCACCGTGCTGTCGTCTTGCTTGATGCGGCCGACCAATTCCGCGTACAGCGTGTCACGCAACGCCGCCTGCGGTGCCAACATGGCGTCGGCGTAGGTATTTTCCGCTTTCAGATAGTCGAGCATTTCCGCGTTCTGCCGACTGTCATCGCGCAGCCAGTAATACTCGTCCTGACGGGTGGCACCGTGGGGGGCTTTCACTTCGTATGGACGTTGTGCCGCCACCGGCGGCGTGGCTTGCACTGCGGGTGTGACTTGGGCCTGCGGCGCACTTTCGACGGTCGCGGGCGGCTCGCCGCCGCATGCACTCAGCAACGCGACACTCAGCAACAGGGGATACTTCTTCAGTGGAGACATGATGGATCTCGCTCGCAATCAACAGAGAGCGCCCCAGCAGTATCGGGGCGCGAAAGATTCAACGTGAAACAGCCAACACAGCGGTTACTTCACCTGAGGAAACAACTGCTGACGAAGGAACGAATACGCCAGTGCCTGCATGTAGGCGGCCTGCGCATTGTTGGCCGCGCCACCATGGCCACCTTCAATGTTCTCGTAATAGCGCACGTCATGCCCCTGCGCCTGCATCTTGGCCATCATCTTGCGCGCGTGGCCCGGATGAACGCGGTCGTCGCGGGTCGAGGTGGTGA
The DNA here is from genome assembly GCA_016718605.1 of Lysobacterales bacterium. GTDB lineage: Bacteria > Pseudomonadota > Gammaproteobacteria > Xanthomonadales > Xanthomonadaceae > Aquimonas. The sequence goes on from JADKCY010000004.1 coordinate 12,487, forward strand.
ACAGTACCGGCGGATAGGTCACGTCGGCTTCGACGTTCTGATAGGGCGAATACTTCTGCAGGAAATCCCAATCGGCGGTGTCTGGATTGCCGTACTCGGCCATCCATGACGCCCCGGCCAGCAGCTTGTGATAGCGATGCATGTCGAGCAGTGGCACCTGACAGACCACGGCACCGAACAATTGCGGGTACATCACGGTCATGTTGCCCATCAGCAGGCCACCGTTGCTGCCGCCCTGAATGCCCAAGTGCGCAGGCACCGTGATCTTGCGCTTGAACAGATCTTCAGCCACGGCAGCGAAATCTTCGTACGCCTTGTTGCGATTGGCTTTCAGGGCAGCCTGATGCCAGCGCGGGCCGTACTCGCCACCACCGCGGATATTGGCGACTACATACACGCCGCCCTGCGACAACCAGCCACGCCCCACACCGGCGCTGTAATTGGGCGTCAACGAGACTTCGAAACCGCCATAGCCGTACAGCAAGGTCGGATTGGCGGCATTGGCCTCCACGTCGCGCTGGGCCACCATGAAATAGGGCACCTGTGTGCCGTCCTTCGAGGTGGCAAAGTGCTGGCTGATCTGGAAGCCGGAGGCATCAAAGAAGGCTGGCGTTTCCTTGATCTTTTCCGGTGCGCTACCAATGCTGCCGTAGTACAGACTCGGAGGGGTCAGGTAATCGGTCACAGTCATGAAGAACTCGTCAGTCTTCTCGTCGTCGATCCCGCTGATCCCGATGGTGCCAAAGGCCGGTGCGCCGACGAACGCGCTACGTTGCCATTCATTCGCCTCGGGCGTCAGCACTTCCAGGCGGTTCTTGACGTTATCCAGCACGTTCAGTACCAGGTGATTGCGCGTCCAGGTGTAGCTGGCCAGTGAGCGCGTATCCGTGGGCTCGAAAAGAGCGACGAAATCGCGCTTGCCAGCCATGAAATCGTCAAACCGGGTGACGATCAGCGCACCGGCCGGCCAGGTCTTGCCGCCCGCGTCAAAGGCCGCGCGGAGTTCCAGCAATAGCCACTCGCGATGCACCGACTTCTGTGCATCGTTCGGTGCGTCGATCTTCTGCAACTGACCATCCTTGCCGCGCAAGTACAACTCATCGTTGTAGAAAGCCAGAGTACGACTGACGTAGTCGCGTTCAAAACCTTCGGTGTGGTCACGGATCGCGGCAATGTACATGTCATCCGTCTTGCCCTCGTAGACCATCTTGGCATCGCTCATCGGCGAACCACGTGTCCACTCACGCACGGTCCGCGGATAGCCCGAGCTGGTCATGCTCTCTGCGCCGAAGTCCGTGAACACATAGACCCGATCCGCATCGATCCAACCCAAGCCACCCTTGGACTCAGGCCGCTCGAAGCCGCCCTTCACAAAGGCTTTGCTGGTCAGATCGAACTCGCGCGTCACTGTGGCATCGGCGCCGCCGCGTGACAGATTGACCAAACAACGCGTGTAGTCAGGCGCCAGACAATCCGCACCGCCCCACACCCAGTTGACGCCTTCGGCTTTGCCCAACGCATCGATGTCCAGCACGGTTTCCCAGGCCGGATCGGCCTTGCGGTAGTCATCCATCGTGGTCCGACGCCAAAGGCCACGCTCGTGCTCGGCGTCCTTCCACAGGTTGTAGTAGTGCTCGCCAATCTTCTGCACATAAGGAATCTTGGCCGTGGAATCGAGAATGCCGCGCAGATCATCGCGCAAGGCCGCGAAACCCGGCGCTGCCTCGATTTCCTTCTGCGCTGCGGCATTGCGCTCGCGCACCCAGTCCAGCGGCTTTTCGCCCTCGACCTCTTCGAGCCACAGATAGGGATCGCCGCTCGCCGCATCGTCTGCCATCGCCGTGCTCATTCCCAAGGCCAGCATCACGCCAGCGAGACTCACTACAGAATTCATTTATCGCTCCTTGTTACTGACCGCCAACCCTGAACGCTGCCACCCTCCGCCACAAGCGCCGGAAGTCACAGCTGCTTGCGCATTCGTACTGCCTCCGCGCCATCGGCGTAGTAACCGGGTCGTCGGCCGAATTCGACGAAGCCGGCGCGTTGGTATAGCCGGATCGCGGCCACGTTGTCGGCGCGCACCTCGAGGCGCAATTCGTCGCAATCCGCCCTTCGCGCCTGTATGGCCGCGTCATCCAACAACTGCCCGCCCAACCCGCGACCGCGTCCCGTTGCCGCAACAATCAAGGAATACAGGCGTGCCGCAGCACTGTCCCGACGCAGCAGCACGAGCGCATTGCCAAGCAAGACCTCGCCCGCCAGCGCAACCCGGAATCGTGCTCTTGGTGAGTGGATGGCACGCAGCAGCGCGCGTCGCGACAGGCGATCACCGGGAAACTCGGCCTCCAGCGCCTGCAACGCCGCCAAGTCATCAAGTCGCGCATAGCGAAACTGCACCGCAAGCGGAAATTCGGCATCCATCGACATATACGCCCGGAAGATTGCGCACCATGCTGGCACAGTCGCCATGCCCGCGAAATTGCCCGCCTGCGCCGTTACGGTGGCGTGTCGCCTCACCTCGCCCGAAGCAACGCGATTCCTGTGGAGGTGGGCCGCCCTCAACGCCCATTGGACGCAAAGTCCGGCAACGCGACGAATGCAAATCAACCGCGCCGCACACACCACCGCCTGACCGGCAACTGAGCACCGCGCGCGGCGGGAACTTCACGCGCCGTCCGATGGCCTCACACTGCCGCCACTTCTCCACTGACATTTGCCATGAGCCGCCTGATCATCGTTGTCGAACGCACTGCTGACTGGGGTTCGTACTACCCATCCGACAACGTGGTCTCGGCCCGTGACTACCTCAAGCACATCGAAACCAGCCCGCACGAACAGCGCGTACAGGTCATTAACCTGTGCCGCAGCTACAAATACCTCGGCGTCGGCTACTACGTTTCGCTGCTCGCCGAAGCGCGCGGCCACAAGGTGATCCCCTCGGTACGCACCATCAACGACCTGCGCAAGCGCTCCTTGTATGGCGTGGACATCGATGACCTCAACCAGAAGCTCAGCAAGTTTCTCCCTGAAGGCGGCCGCGATACGACCGACTTCGGCTTGCTGGTGTACTTCGGCCAAACCCGCTACGCGCCCCTGGCCGATCTGGCCAGACAAGTCTTTGAAGCCTTCCCCTGCCCTATCCTGAAGCTGGAGTTCGAGCGTCAACGCAACTGGCAGATCAGCGCCGTCAAACCTGGTTCGCTGACTGCACTCAGCGACGAACAGGAAGACGCCTTCGCCGATGCACTCGATTCCTTCAGCAAGAAGCTCTGGCGCAAACCACGCGTCAAACGCGCCTATCGCTACGACCTCGCGATGCTCGTCGACCCCGACGAAGCCATGCCACCCTCCAACAAGAAAGCACTCCGGCACTTCGTCAAAGCGGGCAAAGAACTCGGCATCGAAGTGGACACCATCACCCGCAACGACTTTGCCCGCTTGGCCGAATACGACGCCCTTTTCATTCGCGAAACCACGGCACTCAACAACCATACCTACCGCTTCGCCCACCGTGCCGAGCGCGAAGGCATGGTGGTGATCGACGACCCCGTCTCGATTCTGCGCTGTACCAACAAGATCTATCTGCACGACCTACTGAGGGCGAGAAAACTGCCCATTCCCCGCACCGAGATCCTGTTCCGCGACGACAACAAGAAGCTTGACGAACTGCCCGACCTGCTCGGTTTTCCGATCGTGCTGAAGATTCCCGATGGCTCCTTTTCGCGCGGCATCATCAAGGCCGAAAACGCCGAACAACTGCGCGCCGGCTGTGACAGCCTGTTTCAACAAACCGCCTTGCTGCTGGCCCAGGAATATCTCTACACGGAATTTGACTGGCGCATCGGCGTGCTCAACGGACAAGCCATCTATGCCTGCCAGTACTTCATGTCACGCGGCCATTGGCAGATCTACAACCACGCCAAGAACGCCGCCGAAAAAAGCGGCGGCTTCAAAACCCTGCCCGTGCGCGAAGCCCCCGCCGAAGTCGTCAAACTCGCCCTGCGCGCCACCGCACCAATTGGCGATGGCCTCTACGGCGTCGACATCAAAGTCGCCGACCGCCGCCTCGCCGTCATCGAAGTCAACGACAACCCCTCCATCGACGCCGGCGTCGAAGACGCCTATCTCGGCGAAGACCTGTATCGAAAAATCATGCAGGAGTTTCTGCGCCGATTAGAGCGCAAGCGGTTGGGGATTGGGGATTGAGCCGAGAGCAATCCCATTCATCGCGAGACGTTGCCCTCCACGAGTTCAACCACACGAGGCGACCCAAGCACTACAAGGGCTGACGAAGCAGGACACGCAAACGGGTTCCGTGCCCATCAGACTTCAGGTCGAATACGCCCGCGAATGCGAGCACGCGATCGCGCATTCCTGCCAAACCCTCACCTGCCCGATCCGTCGGCTGGCGTATTCGGCTGGCGTCCATGCCAATACCATCATCGGTGATCGCGAGAACCACCCACACTGCCTGATTGCGCAAACCGATACGAAGACGCAGATCGAACTGCCGCGCTGCAGAGTGTCGAACGGCATTGCTGCAGGATTCCTGCGCGATCCGCCAAACTGCCAGTTGCAAATCTGAACTCATTGCATCCTGCAGAGCTGGCTCACCGATCAGGCGGAAGCGATACGCCATCCCCGCATTCTCTGCCATTGCAAGCAGCGGTCCCTGTTCAAAAGCTCGCCATAGACCCAATTCATCGAGCGCTGGCGGGCGCAAGGAATTCATCAAACCGTGCACGGACTTCCTCATCGAGCCAAGGAGCTGGTAGATCGGCTGCGCAACGTCTTCAACCTGCTGCTCGGTCATGTGTTCGGTGGCCAGTCGCATACGTGTATGAACCGCCGTCAGGTTCTGGCCGAGCTCGTCGTGAATTTCCACCGCCAATCGACGACGTTGCTCCTCTTCAACCTGCATCTTGCGCCGTGCCGCATCGCGCAAGGCATCACTCAGATCCCGCAGTGATTGATTGGCACCCTGAAGTTCGATATTGCGCCGCTCCAAGGCTTGGCGTGCCTTAGCGTGCGCATCCATTGCCGCCCCAAGCATCAGCCCCGCCGCCGCCACGACACAGAAAACCATCTGCATCACGATGGACGCGTTTGGCGATGCGCCCAGAGGCACATCCAGTGGCGCCAGTGCGACACCTATCGCCGTCGTTGCGACCGCAGCACCACGCCAACCGAAGCGGAATGCGTAGTACAGCAGTGGCACCACCAGCAACACCCGGGAATAGTCGAACAGCAGGGATGAGGTCCCAATGCGCTGCAACCAGAAAAGCCCGAGCACCGGGATCAAGAGGAGAAACATCTCCAGCACATGCCTACGCAGCACTGCACGCCACCTCAGTAAACTTGGCGCCGCGGCACGAGCCGCGATCAGCACGGGCACGATCATCAAGGGTCCGGTGAAGTCACCAAGCAGCAGACTCAAACCCTGCGTCAACCGATAGCCATGCCACCCGCCGAGACTGACGAAGAACATCGTCATCGCAGTCGCCTCCAGCAGCGCAGAAATCATCATCGCGATCAGCAGACGGCTCATGCCACGGGTTGTGGCCAAACCCAGTGACTCTTTGCGTCCGTACCAGAACACCGCCAATGGCCCAGCCAAGGGTGGCAGCAAGGCCACAATCGTCGTCGCCAGAAAGGGCGATGAGTAGCTCAATCCACCAACCAAACGAGCGAAAATCTCCGCCGACACCACAGCAGGCCAAAGACGCCTTGGCAACAGCAACAAGGCCGCGAAACGCGCCCCTGCAGGCAGGTAGTAGAAGTAGCGCGAAAACTCCGACAACACAGGTCTCGCCAGCAATACCGCCAGCACGACCAGTGCGGACTGCGTGATCGGCGATCCATGTAATGCTTGCCAATGGCGGGAAGATTTCCTGGTCACTGGCATCTCAAATCCTTGGGAAAGACCGGATTGGCACCGGCTCGCAACACGCGCTTGCTAAGCGAGCGCCAGGGTCATCGTTTTTACATACTCAATGACATCGACCAGCATCCTCGCGTTCGCAGGAGTGCGATCAACATCGGCGAATGATACAAAAATCGCCTTCTTTGCCTTGTCTGAACGCAACGAAATCGGATAACTTGAGAACGTCTCTAGAATACGATTGGAAAGCTGCTCAATGATGGCACCAAGATCAACATCCTCTCCCTTTCGAAAGATTTGTTGCCTCCCGAATGTTCTTTCGTTGAATCTGAATTCAATTTCGTCGCAACCCACGCTCGGAAGCCTAACGAATGTCGCCTTTTCTATATTATGCGAGGCGTGCTCTGCTCGTTTCTTATGGGTGACGATATTAGAGTGATCGATGAGCATAGAACAGAATCTCGTTCCGAACTTCCCTTGACCGGATCGATCCAATTCCATGCTTATAAGGTAATCGTTCTGAGACACCCAAGACTTCAATCTTTCCTCGAAGATCTCGACGAAATCAGCCGTCTTAGTTCTTCTGATCAATCTACTCGTCAGAACAAAGACTGCAATAACAACAATAAATTCCGCCACGTCTTTGATCGCTTCGAGGACATTCGAAACGCCATAGTCCTTAAGATGCAGATTGACAAACACAGCCAACGCACCCGCAATTCCGGCAATAATAGTGACTGTGTTTTCAATCCCTTCATCTGACTGAGCCATCCACCCCTCCAAGTTCCTGATCTGTGGCGAGCAACGAACGCCAATCGCGAGTTGCGAAACGAAATGTCATCTAGAACAAATCAAAGACCGAGGCGTATGAATCACGATCAAGCAGTCTGCCGAGAGCCACCGGACAGAACTCTAAAACGCAATTCAGCGGGTCCCGTTGAAACTGTGCGCTGGAAGAACTTAACCCTCCACCGGAATCTCGCCTTGGCCATATTATCACGCGATTTACTCTTGAAAAGTCTATGGGGATATCTAGACCATTCGCATCTTTCCCTATAACAGCCTGAAACATGGCTTCAAAATGCAATTTACTCTCGATCATCGCTCTATTGGTGTTCTGGAGTTGTTCTTGAAGTCTGTTTAACAATCGACCATTCTTCAGTTCGACGACAACCGGAAAAAAGACATCGTCCTTTCTCGCCAAAAACAGCATATCTGATCGTATATTCTCTAGCTTGAGCTCATCGGTGACGAAGGTGAGCTCATCGAATCGATGTTTGCATCCGAGGATTTCAGGCATAGATCTCTCTCGAACTAGAGAGTGATATATCAAGTATGCCTGCAGGCGATGCTCTGGCTTGTTGTTACCGGGATTCTCTATTGAGAGCTGATCCACCCTGGGCAGTCTTTCTAGGAGATCTTTCGCCTTGTCGAATTCTTGTATGTAGCCGGTAAATCCCGGAACAGCACCGCAGGGCTGCTTAGGGTGGATGGAAATCGCGCGAAACCCGCTATAGCTAACTCGAATATAGATGTTCTTATCCTTTGCTACCTTTTTCAGATACTCGGCGCTCTCTTGACGCGTCCGTAAGAACGACGCAATCTTGTTGAGATCCATTGATCCCGAACTTACTTCGGTGCTCATTAGTCTTCCTTGTTGTTGCTGTCAATACTCCACCACTCTCCGTCTGACCTGCGAGTGATGTTTGAGAAGTGATCTTTGAAATCATCGCCATGGAACGAGTGAATTGGCACTACACACCTGGCAGAGATTGCCGAAGAGAACCGCCTTAGATCGGACAATGAAGCATGACCGGATGTATGGGCGATCCGGAGAGGGATTTGCATCTCTTCTAGCCATTCTCGGACCCTGAATGTGGATTCATCTTCCAGGTATCCAGTCCAATTTGAGTAGACAAGCTGCCCAATAGCTGACGACAAGTGCGCGGACACTTCATTCAGAAGACCCGGGCGAAAAAGCATGACATCATTTCGGCTCCGCGCAAGACTTTCGAGATATACACGATTCTTCTCAAACGGCTTAAGTAGTTGAAATTGACTCGTGTAGGCGATTCTTCGTTGCATCCACTTCGGGACATACACACCGATGTGACGCTCCCACGCCGGTTGCGGAACATTGGGATTCTCGGTTGCCATCAACATTTCTGCAGTGAATGCATCCAGGATCAATCGTTTGTTGGCACGCTTGGCAGCTCGGTAGACGGTGACGATTCGATCGATGTTCTGTGCGGAAGTCCATACGAGACTGAGCCTGTCGGTTTCGCGAAAATGGTGCAAAAACTGATCTTCAAGTTCGCCTTCTGTAACAAATTCCTGATGATCCTGATCACGACCAACGACCGTACCCTCCATCATTAAGACGTCGATGTCCTTTGGGGGATTCTTCAGGATTTCTGAAAATAGATATTGCTTTCGCCCATGCCCTCGGAAATCTCCGCTATAGAATAGTTTTTGACCATCACATTGAATAAGGAGTGCGTATGAATCGTAGGCAGAATGGTCGACCAAATATGGCGTTATTTTAAACGGCCCGATGTCCACGGTTTTTCTAGAGACCCATTCTATGGTTTCTCTATTTCGCAGTCCCGGCTTGTCCAACCAGAACGAGGTCCGATCGAGAATTCTTTTTGCTGCCGCACCGATACCTATGGGAATAGACTCATGCACATAATCCAGGAGACCGACATGGTCCTGATGAGGATGTGAAATCAGTACTGCCAGGAGATCTTCAGCGCCCTGGCGGATTCCTGATACAGGTGGAACTATTGATTCGATGTTTACTTCTGATGCATCGAGGGGACGACCAAAATCCAATACAATCCGTCCCGCCTGGATCTCTGACGCGATCTCAATGCAGGTTCCCCCAATTTCGTTAGCACCGCGGTGGATCATTACCCTCACGGTCAACCCTCATTTTTGACGATATTCATTGCGTTTTGTGATTCCCTACTTAGGCAAATCCGTTCATTCCGAAATTTTCTCAATTAATTCTAATTTTGAAAACCGACTGGGAACACGTGCTTTCTTCCTTGCACGTTGATCACCAGAGACGTGCGTCTCCGGTGATCGTAGAATTTGCAGAAAGGCACATCTGTAAAAAAAGAGATCACACGATCTTCTTCACCAGGAAATGATAGGCAGCAACAATATCTGCATCCAACTCTCTTTCCATCCCCTTGATTGGATAATCCTCCAAGTCGCCGATAACTGTGCCCGACCCGAGGGAACTTCCATTTCTTACTCGTCCATCTTTAACGTTGAACAGCGCTCGACCCGATCCACGCGATGTGCCGTCTCGCACTACACCGTCCTTGATATTTCCCAGCGCGTTTCCAGATCCTACTGAAGAGCCGTTCCTGATTATTCCGTCTTTGATGTTACCTAGCGCATTCCCCGATCCGATTGATGATCCGTCACGAATTACGCCGTTCCTGAAATTAGCCACTTGGTTTCTCCCATTCAAGGTAGTTGGAATATTTCACTTCAGTTTGGCACCGCCTTTTCTCGCATCCGCTTTCCGACCAGCCTACGCGCGTTGGTAACAGTAATGGTCGCGCGGTCAACGATTTACGCGACATGAGTAACCCGCCGCCCTCATGTGCCGTTTCGCCCACCTTCTGCTTCGGTCACCACTTCGCAATCTGGAAAGGGGCAGCCAGTATTTTGGCGTCTCCTCCTCACATGGACGGCGGCTTACCATGCGCTCTGCAGCGTGGTGACTGCAGTTGGCGATGCCAGCCTATGGCTGTACATCGCCCTCGCCTATTGGATAGATTCCTATATCCGCCTCCGTTTCGTAGGAGATACTGGCGGCAGCCATTCTCTTCTTTCGACTCTCACCGACTACGCCAATGATCCGAGTTGCCCTGATTTGATGATCATGTGATCGTGCGTGCTGG
>JADKCY010000005.1 GCA_016718605.1 Lysobacterales bacterium
CCGCCATCCCAACCCGATCAGCGTCGGGGTCGTAGACGCCGGGTAGCCAACTAAAACGCCGGTTTGGCCTTCTGCAGCGCGAGCGTGGCGGGGGATGGTTGGCCATGACGTGCGTCGGTGCGGTCAATGTTTTCGGGAAGGCTCAGCCGAGGTACACAAGGCCTCGGCGGCAACCCTCCTCATCCACCGGTACCACAGTCACGGCCACTTCCGGTTCGCTGCTGCCGCCGCCGAGGATGATGCCGCGCAAGGGGGAGATGTCAGAGAAGTCGCGGCCGTAGGCGAGGGTGATGTGTTCGGTGTCGGGCAGGAGGTTGTTGGTGGGGTCGAAGTCGATCCAGTTTTCAGCGCGATCAGGCACATAAACCGCAACCCAGGCGTGAGGCATGCGCCGATCAGGCGTGGCTTACCGGCGGGCGGGGCGGTCAGCAGATAGCCGCTGACATAGCTTGCCGCCAAGCCGAGGGCGCGCAGGCAGGCGATCATCAGGTGGGCAAGTCGGCAGACGCCGCGTTTGTGCTTGCAGCAGGTCCATCACCCGGGGGTGGCGACCGAGGTGGCGTCGGGGTCGAAGGTGAACTCGCGATGGATCTTGGCCATCAAGGCCTGCGCGCCGAAGCAGAATCGGGCGTCCTGACGGAAAGCAGTCCTGCGCGTAATGCGCGAGTTTATGCTTGATTCGGACGTGCGGACTCTCGAACAGAAAGCGTCGCCCGCAAGTCTTCAGGCTGCGGCTTGCCCGCGCCATCGGGCAAACGAGAGGGACGTTCTCCCAAGCGGGTGAATCGGTCAGCAGGGTGGCGGGTCGTGCTGTCGAGCGCAGGCCAGACCCGTGGCGTCGAGCGCGCAGCAGGGGTCGTGTGCGGGGTGTCAAAGCCGAGCCAAGTGATTTGGTTCTCCGAAGGCATCTTCATGCATCCCGACGCCACGCGTCGGGCGAGGTTCGATCTCGATCTGCTGCGCTGACCTGCTGGCGCGCGAGCGCGGCGCCAGATGCAATGCTGTTGCGAGCGACACGGGCGCTGCCGTAGTCGTGGCGGGTTTCGTGGACAACCAGATAACGCACTGTGCGCATGCTCAAAACGCCATGGTTTGGCGGGAGACATCGCCGACACGGGTGAAGTGGCGTGCGCTCAGGACATCGGAATGTGCTCGGCTGGGACTGCACGGGTTTCCCCAACACTGCTCCGCCAGCGCCGCCAAGCCAGCCGGTTCTGATGAGCCGCCCGCAGGCTCGCCTTCATCCTCCGGCTGGGTCAGATCAAAACGCCGCAGTGCGGCGAGCGCTTCCGCCAACTCCGGTTCGAAACTGGGGTACCAACTCTCGCGCTGTGCGTTGCAGATAGCTCACCAGCATCTCGGCCTGAAACACCACGCCGGGGATTGCTGTCCTCGAAGACCAGCAGACTGGATCACGGGCAGGCGTTCGGGCGGCACCAGTAAGCGCGAGCGATAGGCGATGACCGATCAGCCAGTTCGAGCAGCCAATCCAGACAACCCGGTGTACTGGCATAGCGCTGCCGCAGAAACCCTTCGATGGCACGGGTCAGAAATCCCAGGCGTTCGAGACGCCGCCCGATGATCAGGGAAACGCCAGCCGTCGTCGCGGGTCATGTTGTCCATCGCGAAGCCCGTCAACGAGGAGGAAGCCACTCAGCACGCGATCCAGAAACGAGATCGCTTCCGCTGGGCGTCGGCGGGTGTTGCTGCGCCGCCTGCAGCCCACGCTGCAATTGCGTCAGTGAGTGCCAGTGATCAGGTGCCGGCCGCTCGCGACTCTGTGTTGCAGACCAGATCAGGCTGCGAATAGCACCAGCGAGACTGCCGGCCTGCTCGAGTCGTGATCGCCGCCAGCAAGTGATGCTCACCGCGCCGACGCGGCGGCACCTCGGTTCCCGGCCCGGGCAGGATTTCCAGATGTGGCCAGTGCTATCGCGGCGTCGATCGCCGACGTTTTGGTGCCACCGGCATCGATCAGGCGCGACAGCGTGACGCGCAGCATGCGCGCCGTATCGTCGAAGCGTTCGAAGAAGCGACCGAACCAGAACAGGGTTTCGACCACGCGCGAGCTGAGGTTGCACTGGCATCGTACGAGGTCGGCCACGCCCAGTCGCGACTCAGCAGGGTGAAGTCCCGACCGGACCGTGCGAGAGCACCCGGGGGCATCTTTCGATGCTCCACCGCGCTGCATGGAAATCACCCGGGCATCAAAAAGCCGCTGGCAACACGCGCCAGTCCGCCGGGCATCACGCTGAGGCACCATCCGGCCAGACCACGGCACGCCCACAGCTGCGCAGACCGACTGGTGACAACAAGCGGCGCTCGTGAGCGCGGCTCCAGGTTGGCGCCTGCGATAGTTCGATCATTTCCCGCGCCACATAGGCATGCGGGCGGGCTTCGATTCGGCGCAGCATTTCGGCGCGGGCGACGCCCTTCAGGGCGGAGACAAAGACCGGCCTCCGCTTCGCGCTGGGTCGGGTAGGTTGAAAAGTTGATGACCAGACGATCGAAGTGCTTTTTGCGTAGTCGAGTGCGGGCTTTCGCCGCACCACCGCACGTCGCCACCGATGGCATCTGCAAGGGTTCGCCCAGCAGACGTTCGCAAATCGCCGGTAGAAAACCCATCATGCACCCGAACCCAGCAGGGGCCTGCAGCGCGTTGGCCATCACTACGCGGCCAGCGCGTGCCACATCGAGCGGCCGGCGCCCAGCGCTTTGGATCACCACGCAGCGACAACGGTGCGCAATGGGTGTCATCCTGACGACGCAGGATCACGTGCACGCGTTTGAGTCCGCGCAGGGTGCGCAGGTAAACGGTGTCGCCACGCACCGTCAGGTCTCGCTTCGACCAACAGAAAGCCGAGATAGCGCACAGATGAGGTGTGTTCGAAATAGGTTTCGCGTTGTACGGGCCTGGGGTCGCAACACGATGTGGCTGCTCACCGGGATCCAGTGGTGCCAGGCCGACAGCCCCTTCCTGCTGGTCGCGGAAGAATCCTACGGATGCTCGACGCGGTCACTAAACATATCGGGAAAGGGGCGCGACACGGCCAGCCGATTCTCCAACGCGTAGCCAGCACCGGAAGGTGCCTGAGTGCGATCTGCAATCACCCACCATTGACCGTTTGGCGCCCGCGCGGGTCGGCTGCGTAAGTGGTGCAGCCAGCGCTCGCCCGCTGGACGCATGCCCTGGCACGGCCACAGAAAGCCATGTTGTCCAAACACCAGCGCTGGGCAGCAAGCCTGCTGGCGAGCAGGCATTGCGGCCAGACAAATCGGCCAGCACGCGCGTTAAGCAGACGGGCGCGTAAGGCGACCGCAAGTGCAATCGTGACCATTCGTCGGCCGGCAGGATCAGCGGCAGTGGATCCAGTGACCACGGTCGATCCGCACCGTTGGCATCGGCATACGTTATAGGTGACGCCGTTCTCCGGGATGCGCCCGATCGACGCGGTCCAATCGACGCTGCATGTCCTCGCTGGGACAACCTCCAGATGCGCAAAGAAGCGTTGCCAATGCGCGCGCAAAGCGCCGTCACGAGCGAGCATCTCGTCGTAGTGCGCGGTCTTTCGCGGATAGGGTGCCAAGAGAGTGCGGGCCATAGCGCCCGAGGGAGAATAGGAATCTGGCGTGCCGGGGTGACCGTATTCAGCCACCGCAGCCCGCGGAACGATCATCATGAACGTGCCGCAAGTCTAGGGTAAACGGGTGCTCCGAGCTGACTTCAGCGGTCGCCACCGGGAGACCTTGCCGGGCGTGTGCCCAGGCGGAAGAAGCGCGCGCCAAGCGGCGGCTTTCGGCTTCGAAGGCATTGACCGGCAGAATGTCATGAAGGCGTCCGCCAGGATGCGCGACGTGGTACTGGCTTGCCCAGCCAGCGTTGCGACCACGTATCGGCGATGTCGAACACCGCAAGGGCGCATGCACACCGATGTGGGGATGCAGACAGGACGCCTAACCAGTTGCCAAGCGCGATAGTGTACGCCCGCCACGAACTCGCCGATCCGACCACCGGCTGCAAAGGCACGGCGGCGCCGTTGCAGGTCAACACGTACCGATCGGAGGCATGCCGGTCGAGCTTCACCCGCACGCGCCTCGACTGAAGAATCCACATAGCGCATGGCGCCACCGGCGCTGCCTTCATCGCCATCACATGCCACGGCTCTTGCGCGTGGCGCAACCAAAAGGTATGCCCTTGACCGCAAAGTCGCCAGCTTGGCGGAAACGGAACTCAAGGTGCGGCGCCAAACGCACCCTCGGGCTGGAAGGCAACCCGGCCAGACGCATTTCTCGATGACATCGGCAAAGAGATGCTCGACCGAAATGCGGCAGCATGAACCGGTCGTGCAGCGCAGTGCCCCAGCGCGCCAGTCGCTGTGGTCGATAGGGCGTATGCCAGAAACGCGCGACCAGTCCACGCAGCAACAACGCTGCGCCAACGACATGCGCGCATGCGGCGGCATCTCGAAGGCGCGCAATTCCAGCAGGCCAAGGCGACCCGTCGGACCATCAGGTGAGTACAGCTTGTCGATGCAGAACTCGCTGCGGTGAGTGTTGCCGCTGACATCGATCAGAAGATTGCGCAGGATGCGATCAATCCACCATGGCGGTGTCGCCTCACCGGTGTCGAGGATCTGCTTGAAGGCGATCTCCAACTCATACAACGAATCATTGCGCGCCTCATCCACGCGTGGCGCTTGACTGGTCGGCCCGATGAACAGCCCTGAAAACAGATACGACAGGCTGGGATGGTTGTGCCAATGGGCGATCTGACTGCGTAGCAACAGATCCGGCCGGCGCAGGAAGGCGAATCAGTTCGGTGTCGCCCCCACCCAGGACGAAATGATTACCGCCGCCGGTGCCGGTATGCCGACCATCGAGCATGAACTTCTCGCTGCTCAGGCGCGACAGATGCGCTGCCTCGTACAGATGCGTGGTTTGCTCGACCAACTGCGGCCAGCTTGACGCCGGATGGATGTTGACCTCGATCACGCCCGGATCGGGCGTCACGCGGAAATGCGTCAGGGCGCGGATCGGACGGCGGCTCGTAGCCTTCGAAAATCACCGGAAGCTGCAGCTCTTCGGCAGTCGCCTCAACTGCGGCGACGATCTCCAGATAGTCATCCAGCGTCTGCGTGGGCGGCATGAACAGATAAAGCCTGCCATCGCGCGGCTCGGCGCACATCGCCAGACGGGTGATCCAGGCCGCCGATTCGTGCAAGCCCGGCTCACTGTCGGCCGGTTTGTCCCAAGGCTGATGTGCCGCAGGGGCGCGAGTCGGGCTCTGCCCTTGGGATTGCCATTGTGGTGGCGCGGCGCTGTTCGGCGTGCTGACGCCGCGGCGCAAGGCCGCATGGCTGGCCAGTGGATCGCGCGGAAGACTGCTGTCTGCCACCTGCAGATAGGGAAAGTCGGCCTCGCTGGCCCATGGCTGCGAATCGATCGGCAGCCGATAACCCATCGCCGAATCGCCCGGAAACAGGTAACGCCCGAACGCAGGAACCACGGTCCGGTTTGCCACTGCTGGCGCGCGTTCTTCATGATCGGAAGGACATGCCCGACGGATTGCGTGAGGCCCTGGGTGAACACCTTCATCAGGCGCTCGCGTTCGAGCGGGTCATCCACGCGCGAATCGAAGGGATCGACATTGCCCGGCAAGCGACGCTCACGCCACAGGTAGTAGTAGACGTCCTCAAAGGCCGGAAACACATGCTCGGCGGTGACGCCCAAGCGCTCGGCAACGCGCTTGAGGAAGTGCCCCGCCCGGTCGGCGTCCACCGCATGATCGCTGCGCTCGTCGGCATACAGCGTCGGCGATTGCCAAATCGGTTCGCCATCCTTGCGCCAAAAGCAATTCAACGACCAGCGCGGCAATTGTTCGCCGGGATACCACTTGCCTGACCCGAAATGCATCAGGCCATTCGGCGCGTATTTCTCGCGCAGGCGATGGAAACAGATCCGCCGCCAGCAGACGCTTGGTCGGCCCCAGCGCGGCGGTATTCCACTCCGCACCATCGCGATCCTCCAGCGCCACAAAGGTCGGTTCGCCGCCTTGGGTCAAACGCACATCCAGATGGTGCAGTTCCGTATCGATGCGGTGGCCGAGTGCGTCGCGATCTCGACCCACTGCGCCTCGCTGTAGGGCTTGGTGACGCGCGGCGCCTCCCAGATGCGGCTGACCTGCATGTGGTGCTCGAAGGTGGTCTCGCACTTGTCGATGGCGCCGCTGATGGTCTGGCCGACGCGGGCTCGGGCGAGCAGGCCAAAGGAATATGGCCCTCACCTGCAAACAGCCCGGAGGTGGGATCGAGCCCGATCCAGCCCGCACCGGGCAAATAGACCTCAGCCCAGGCATGCAGATCAGTGAAATCCGCCTCTGGCCCGGACGGGCCATCCAATGACTTCACGTCTGCCGTGAGCTGGATCAGGTAGCCCGACACGAAACGTGCGGCCAGCCCCAGATGGCGCAACACGTGCACCAGCAACCATGCCGAATCGCGACACGAGCCACTGCGCTTGGTGAGGGTTTCTTCCGGCGTCTGCACGCCCGGCTCCATGCGAATGGTGTAGCCGATGTCCTTCTGTACCTGCGCGTTCAACGCGACCAGAAAATCCACGCTGCGCATCGGCTCGCGCGAAATGGCCGCCACATACGCGTCCAACTGTTTGCCGCCTGATTGTTTGGCCAAAAACGGCTGCAACTCGTGGCGTAGATCCGCCTCGTAGGCAAACGGAAACTGCTCGGCCTGCGGCTCCAGAAAAAAGTCGAAGGGATTGATCACCGACATCTCGGCGACCAGATCAACCTCGACCCGGAACTCGCGGGTTTTGTCCGGAAACACCAGTCGCGCCAGATAATTTCCCTGCGGGTCCTGCTGCCAGTTGATGAAATGCGGCTCTGGCGCGACCTTCAGCGAATACGCCAACACCCGCGTGCGTGCATGCGGACAAGGACGTAGCCGAACAATTTGCGGACCCAACTGGACCGCGCGGTCGCGGCGGTTTGGATGGACACAATCCCGCTCCCGAAGAAATCCCCGCAGCCATGCTACGGGGAAACGCCAGCCCAAGGCCATCGAGCTGGCCTGCAACTCTCTGAATCGTCATTTCCGCGCAGGCGGGAACCCTGGTCATCAAACTGGTTATCTTTTAGAAACAATCGGATGAGGAATCTGGATTCCCTCCTGTGCGGGAATGACTGGTCGCTCGGGTCGACGCCATCAAAAGGATGGTTTTGACTATTTGGCGGGATCGCCAGCGATTGACAGAAGCGCGTGCTGCGCTGCAGAAAACTCACCCATGCCAGCGCATCACGGTAATGGCGCCAAACCCAATTCCCGCCGAAATGTGTTGGTGCTGATTGGCTTGCGCGGTGTCGCTCTCGATGCGGCTCAAGTCCGCATGGATGGCGCTCAGATCAATCTCCGCCTCACCCACCGTTTTGCTGATGTCGCGCGAAATGTTCAGCTTGGAGTCGTTCTTCTCGATCGCGGCCATCGCCACCCGACGCGAATAGCTTGGCGGACACCGGCGGCCCCACGCAGACGCGCTTGCCCGGCGCCGGAAGTATCGCCATCAATCAGGGCCGGGAGTCCTATTGCACTGCGACCGATCAAGGGCGCTTTCAGCGCGCCGACGCCGTTTGCGATATCGGCGCGGTGGAAGTGGGCGCGACACCGCTCACTGCAGACATCTTTCGTGATGGCTTCGAATAGCGTAGCAACCGTTCAAACGCGGATTCGGGCAACTTGTGGCACAGGTCGCTACGTCACTGGGCATGGGTTGTTGGCGCGCGCTGACACTCTCGCTAGTCGTTATGAGGCGACTTTCCGGCAAGTCCGACAAACAGCGATGGTGCGCCGAGCGGTCCTGCTTCCGCTGCGAAGAAGTCGTACTGTTGCGGTCACGGCGTGATTCGTCTGCGGCAAACCATGGTGCCTCGGCTCGGTAATCGTCTCAGAAGAATGAAGCTGTGTTTTGGTGACCAAAGTGCGAGGCCCCTGCACGGCAGGACTTAGCTGGAATCACCGCGTGGGTAAAGGATCAGAAACCGCAACCGCCCAGTTGCCGCGGTGACCGGCAGCAGCGGACTCAATGTTCGATGGTCGCAGCACTTGGTGGGTTCAGCGCGCTTTGCGGGCGGCGCCGAGGAGCACGATGCCGCCGATCAGGCTCGCCACACCGGCCCAGATCGGGATGTGTTGGTAACTTTGCTCCTGTACCTGCACCTGCAGCGGGCCGAGGTCGATGGCGTGAGTATCGCGGGTGTAATTGAAGCCACCGTAGATCAGCGCCAGTGTGCCAGCGACGATCAGCAGGATGGCCAGTGCGCGCATAGGATTCATTGGTTGAGCCTCAGGCAAAGTGACAGTCAGTCTGCGCGGCCTGGGTGATCCGCTCTGTGCGCTGTCGCACGGTCGCGCTGGCGAGCGCGGTTGATTGGCACGCGCCTGTGCTAGGCATGAACTGTGTGCGGCAACGAACTGAACCCGCGATTGCCGAGGCCCATGCTGAGGGCCAATTCGCAGGAGAGTCATCATGCCCACGCCGAACCCCCAATCGATCGCACGGACTTTCGCCCAGCGCATTCGTCGCTGGCCTTTTGTGGTGGCGTGTGTGCCACTGCTGTTGGTGGCGTGTGTGAGCACGCCGGTCTACGACCGCCAGATGGCGGCGGCAGAGTCTGCCGTGGAAACTGCAAACACCACGAGTACCCAAACCGATGCTGCGCTCGAGTTGCGCATCGCGACCGACAAGCTGGCGGCCGCGCAGCGCGCGGCACGTTCGAAGAAGCCCGCGCTGGCCCTGCAACTGGCCCAGCAGGCGGAGTTGGATGCCAAGGTCGCGGTGCTCACGGCGCGCTCGGCACGTGCGTTGGCCGCTGCGCAGGAATCGCAGGAAGCCGCACGCATTTTGCAGCAGGAGATGCAGCGCGACGGTTCGCGTTAACCCGCCTGTCGGGCGTTTGGTCGCGAACGCCAGACGCGTGGAACGCAATTTTCTTAACGGTCGAATTCGCCAGCCTTGCGTGGCGCCATCGGCCAACCACTCGGCGAACCCTGAACTACGCCAGTTGCATGTGCGGCTGGCGGTCCAGCGCGCGCCGATCGCCTACGCCGATCGCCTAGGCGATGCGCTTGTCCCATTCGGCGGTCGCGCCGCCAACCGGTCGCTTCACACCGCTCTCTCTCACCAGGAACCCTCCCATGAAGATTCAACAAGTTTCAATCGTCGCCCTCACGCTGGCGGCAACGCTCGGCATCGCCGCCTGCAGTACCACGCCCAAACGCAACATGGCGCTTGAAGAGGCGCGTCAATCACATCAACGTGCGAAGTCCAGTCCGCAGGTGCTCAGTCTTGCCGGAGAGGAGATGGCGCAGGCCGACGCCGCCTTGGCACAGGCCGAACGTGCCTGGAACGCACGCGAACCGCAGACCACCGTCGACCATCTTGCCTACATGGCTGGTCGCCATGTCAGCTTGGCCGAAGCCACCGCATCCAGCATTGCCTCGCAGGCGATTGTCGATGGTGCAGGCGCCGAACGTGATCGTTTGCGCCTCGCACAGCGCACGCAGGAAGCCAACGCCTCGCGCGATGCCGCCGAACGCAGTCAGATGGCGGCAGACAATGCGCAGCGCGACGCCTCGCAGGCACAACGCGATGCGGGAATACGCCCAGCGGGGAGACACAGATCGCGCAGGGCGATGCGGATGCGGCACGGCGCGAGATCGACAGTCTGGAGGCTGACTTGGCCAGCCTCAACGCACGCAAGACCGAGCGCGGCATGGTGGTCACGCTGGGCGATGTGCTGTTCGATACCGCGCGCTCGAAGTGCGTCCGGAGGGCACAACCAATCTACGCAAGATTGCGGATGCTGCGTGCCCATCCTGCATATCGCGCAGCGATCGAGGGCCATACCGACAATGTCGGTAGCGCCAGCTCCAACTACCTGCTGTCCGAGCGTCGCGCCACCGCCGTGCACCAGTCTTTGGTCAATTTCGGTGTCTTCAGAGCAATTGAGTATTACGCCACGTGGTCAGGAGTTTCCCGCCGCCAGCAACGAAACCGCTTCAGGCAGGCAGATGAATCGACGCGTCGAGGTGATCTTCAGCGCGGTCGAGCCGGTCGCAATTCGCTAGATCGAATGCCCTCTGAGGGCGTGTTCCTCGCCGGATTCCAGTCGCGCGCCCGCACTCGCTGCGGGCGCGCGACCGTCCGCCCGGCGTGGGGTTGCTAGCGTGGCAACGGAGCGCACATGGATCTATACCGCAAGGGCTTTGTGATCGCTGTCGTTGCGCTCTGCGCACTGGCGCTGCACTGGATGCTTGCGCCCTTCTGGAGTGCCATCGCGTGGGCCATCTGTCTGGCCTATTTGTTGTCACCGGTGCATGCTGGCTGACCCGCAAATTGCGGGGTCAATCCACTCTTTCAACGGGCATCCTCACCTTGCTGGTGCCGATCGTCCTTGCAGGCCCGCTGATCAGTTTGGGGATGACCTTCGCCAACCAGTTCGCTGAGCTGGTAGCGCGGCTGCAAGCGCTACAATTGCGCTTCGACGATAGTCTGTTCGCGCAGCTTGAGAGCTATCCGATTATTGGTAGTCTCAGTGTCTGGCTTCGGGTCAACCTGACCGCCACCAGCGCGCAACTGCAGAGCTGGCTGGAAAGTGGCGCAGCGCTGCTGATGACGTCGCTGGCGGCCAGTGGCGGCAATATCCTTCTGGTGCCTTGGGCACGCTCATGGCCTCTTCGTGATGCTCTTTCTGCTGTTCTATCTGCTCCGTGACGGGCACCGGCTGCTCGCACGCTGCTGGCGTTTGCTGCCGATTGCCAAGCAGCGGCGGCAGGTCTTGGTCAAACTGATCGGCGACACGACCCGTGCCGTGGTCTATGGGAAATGTTGACAGCGCTGGCCCAGGGTGCGCTGGTCGGGATCGGTTTTGCCATCGCCGGTTTGCCATCGGCGATTGTGTTCGGCGTGTTGTCTGCGTTTCTTGCCTTGCTGCCCGTGCTCGGCGCGGGCTTGATCTGGGGCCCTGCGACGCTGTATCTGGCTGCAACAGGCGCGTGGGGCTGGGCACTCTTCATGTTGCTCTGGGGTGCCGGTGTCTCGGTCTCGGACAACCTGCTGCGCCCTTTGCTGATATCCCATCACACGCCAGTGTCAACGCTCGCGGTGTTCATTGGTGTGATTGGCGGTGTCTCTGCCTTTGGTGCCATCGGCGTAATTCTGGGGCCTGTGCTGTTGACCACGATGGGTGCCTTGTTGCGCTTCGTTGAAGAATCGCTGGTCAAGCAGACGCAGCGAACGGTTCCGCCAACCTGATCGCGCGGAGGGCACACCCTGCGCGAAGGGTGGTCATTGGAGCCTGCGTCGTTGCCGCGAAATGGATGGTTGTCAGGCCTTGACTACGTGCGATAGCGAACGGTCAACCGCGGTCAGATGGGGCATCGTTGGCTACCGCCATTCACCGCGAATCGCGGTTCCTTTCACCCCGAGAGCAACATGAAAACCTATCCGAAACGATCAGTACCGAACAGTTGATTGAAGACTTCTATGTCGTCGTCGTCGCCGACGCCGAAGCACGTTGAAAGCCACCGCTGATCAAGGTGGTGAGAAAATCGCCAAGTTGCGTGCCAAGGCGGAAGCGTCGTTGAGCACGGTCAAGGAGCGCATGGCTGATGCGCAAACTGCGGTGGTGTCAAAAACCCGCGCCGCCGGCGGCAACCGAGGTTTACGTTCACGAAAATCCGTGGAATGCCATCGGCGTTGGTGCTGGTATTGGTTTGCTGCTCGGCTGGATCATGGGTCGTCGATAGTCGCCATGTCTCACAGGCGTCCGGCACCCGCCAAGGCCTGTTGGCCTCCCTGAGCGCTTTGGCAGCGACGTTCGTGGCCATCGTTCAGACACGACTTGATCTGTTGTCGATCGATTTGGAGGAGGAGCGGGCTCATGTGTTCTCGCTCCTTGTCTGGATGCTGGCCGCGCTGTGTTGTCTCGCGATTGGTTTGCTGTTGGGCGCGCTCCTGCTGGTGGCGGTGTTCTGGGACACGCATCGTTTGCTGGTTCTGGGTTCGCTCGCTGGCTTCTTTCTCGTCGTCGGTAGTGCGGCTTGGGCTGTCGTCCGACACAAGGTGAACAGCAAACCGCGCGCGTTTGCGACAACGCTGGGGGAGTTTCACAAGGATCGCCGACAGTTGTCGCGCCCATGAATGGCAAACTCGGATCACTGCAGCAACGCCGCGAGCGGTTGCTGGCCAAGGCCGCCTTGCAGCGCATTGCTTTGGCGCGTGACATCACGCCTTGGCGAGGTCCGCTGGCGCTGGCCGATCAGGGTCTGAACGCGCTGCGCTATGTCAAACGCCATCCGGTGTTGGCGATCGGTGGCATGGGTTTGTTGACGGTCTTCAGAGCCACGCGATCATTACGTTGGCTGCAGCGCGGCTACGTGGTTTGGAGGTTCGTCCACGGGATGCGTGACCGTTTGGCAGGCGTGGGCAAACAACGCACCTGACGCAGGCATGGATTGTCGCGTGGTGTCGCCGTTGGCAAGCGCGAAATTGCTGGCCCACTGGCGCGACGCGCAGGTGCTGCTGATGCCATGGATCACCAAACCATCAAACGACAAAGCCCCGCATTGCTGCGGGGCTTTGTCGTTTGCCGGATCCGTCCGGAAGCAGTGGTCGTTACCGACCACTGCATGTCCTTGCGGTTTGCTGGATCAGAAGTCCATGCCACCCATGCCACCGCCGTGACCGGCAGGAGCGGGTTCGTCCTTCGTCGGCAGTTCGGCCACCATGGCTTCGGTGGTGATCAGCAGACCGGCGATGGAAGCGGCGTTCTGCAGGGCCGTGCGGGTGACCTTGGTTGGGTCCAGGATGCCCATTTCGGTCATATCGCCGAACACGCCACTCGCGGCGTTGTAACCAAAGTTGCCGGAACCTTCAGCGACCTTGTTGAGGATGACGCTGGGTTCTTCGCCGCAGTTGGTGACGATTTCGCGCAGCGGGGCTTCCATGGCGCGCTTGGCGATCACGATGCCGTGGTTCTGCTCTTCGTTGATGCCCTTCAGATCACCAATCGCGTGCAGGGCACGAATCAGGGCCACGCCACCGCCGGGTACGACGCCTTCTTCAACTGCATCGCGGGTGGCGTGCAGGGCGTCTTCTCTTTCATTTCGTCTTCGGTGGCTGCGCCGACCTTGATCACCGCGACGCCGCCAGCCAGCTTGGCCACGCGCTCTTGCAGCTTCTCGCGGTCGTAGTCAGAAGAGGTTTCCTCGATCTGCGCCTTGATCTGCTTGATGCGGGCCTGAATGGCTTCGCCGTCGCCAGCGCCATCGATCAGGGTGCTGTTCTTCATTGACAGACCGGGCTGACGACCGCCGCAAGGGTGAAACAGGGTCAGCGGACATATTTCGGAGGCAGTAGCCGCAATCGCCCACAGGCGATGAGAAACGTCAGTTGACTCCCGCTTTCGTCAAACACTCCGACCCTCTTGCTTGGGCTTGCGTGGACTGCGTCGCGCGGTCGCGCCGTCCTTCGGCGCACGCCAGACCATGTAGACGTCGGCTCGGGCGTAGTGCGAATCGGGCTTGGTCGACGGCTGCCGCTCGAACCCGAGGCTCTCGTAAAGCCGCAGTGCCGGAATGAGCTTGCTGTTGGTCTCGAGAAACAGTCTCCTTCCGCCGCGGCGGCGGAACTCCGCGATGGCCGCCTCCAGCAGCGCGCGGCCGATACCCAGCCCCTGGCGAGACTCGTCCACGGCCATCTTGGTGAGTTCGTAGGATTTGGCCGCATCCGGCAGCAGCGCGCAGGTGCCCACCACGTCGTCGCCGAGCATCGCGAACAGGATGCTGCCGCCTCGGGCGAGGATCTCCGGCTCCGGGTTGGACAGCACGCGATGGTCGATTTCCTCGACATAGAAGTATCGACGCAGCCAAGCTTCGTTGAGCCGAAGGAAGTGCGGCGCGAGTGCGGGCGCGTAGGGCACGATCCGCAGCGCGTCGCGCGCGGTTCCGGCGCCGCGCGCGAGCACTTCCTCGGCGAGCGTCGGCGTGATCAGCCGCTCGAACATCGTCAGCGCATGCAGCAGGTCGATGCCATGCGCGTGGCAGTGCGCGGCGTAGACGTCCTCGATGGCGCGCCAGTATGGCTTCGCCCTGCGCAGTTCTGCCTGCGCCTTCGGAGTGATCGACAGCCGGCGCGCGCGTCCGTCCGTGGCGTCGGGTTCAACCGAAATCCAACCCAACGCAAGCAGCCGCTTCGCGAGTTGACTCACGGCGGAATGCGTTTGGCCGACGGCTTCGGCGATCTCTCCCACCGTCAGCGCGCCACGGTCGTTGAGGATCCGCAACACTGGTAGCCAACGCGCCTGAAGCTGCAAACCCAGTGCCCGGTAAACATCGTCCGCAACGACGTACACCCGCTCGCTGACGGCACGAAGTCGGCTACCCAGAGCGACCAGGCCCAGGCTGGAGATGTATTCCATGACGGCATTCCAGTCGTTGTGTAAGTACTAACATACCTAGCTGAGCAAGCGCTCGCAACGGGCCGGCACACAAGGCCATCGGCCGTGCAAGCGCCAGTGTGGGCACGGCACCAACGCGTTCCGTCCGCGACCAACCGGTCCTTTCTGCGCTTTTCCGGTCTTCGCGTCAGACGTTGTCGCGGCGCAGGCAACATGACCGCGCCTCACATGCCAGAAAGCACAAAGCCCGGCACAAGGCCGGGCTTTGTGATCAAACGTGCTGGAAAGCAGGACTTAGAAGTCCATGCCACCCATGCCGCCGCCGTGACCGGCAGGAGCGGGTTCGTCCTTCTTCGGCAGTTCGGCCACCATGGCTTCGGTGGTGATCAGCAGACCGGCGATGGAAGCGGCGTTCTGCAGGGCCGTGCGGGTGACCTTGGTTGGGTCCAGGATGCCCATCTCGATCATGTCGCCGAACACGCCAGTCGCGGCGTTGTAACCAAAGTTGCCGGAACCTTCAGCGACCTTGTTGAGGATGACGCTGGGTTCTTCGCCGCAGTTGGTGACGATTTCGCGCAGCGGGGCTTCCATGGCGCGCTTGGCGATCACGATGCCGTGGTTCTGCTCTTCGTTGATGCCCTTCAGATCACCAATCGCGTGCAGGGCACGAATCAGGGCCACGCCACCGCCGGGTACGACGCCTTCTTCAACTGCAGCGCGGGTGGCGTGCAGGGCGTCTTCGACGCGGGCTTTCTTCTCTTTCATTTCGACTTCGGTGGCTGCACCGACCTTGATCACCGCCACGCCGCCAGCCAGCTTGGCCACGCGCTCTTGCAGCTTCTCGCGGTCGTAGTCAGAAGAGGTTTCCTCGATCTGCGCCTTGATCTGCTTGATGCGGGCCTGGATGGCTTCGCCGTCGCCAGCGCCGTCGATCAGGGTGCTGTTTTCCTTGGTGATCTGCACCTTCTTGGCGCGGCCCAGATCCTTGATGGTGGCCTTCTCAAGTTGCAGGCCGACTTCTTCGGAGATCACGGTGCCGCCGGTCAGGATGGCCATGTCTTCCAGCATCGCCTTGCGACGGTCGCCGAAGCCCGGTGCCTTGACGGCGCAGACCTTGACGATGCCGCGGATGGTGTTGACCACCAGGGTCGCCAGGGCTTCGCCTTCGACTTCCTCGGCCACGATCAGCAGCGGCTTGCCGGCCTTGGCCACGCCTTCCAGCACCGGCAGCAGTTCGCGGACGTTGGAGATCTTCTTGTCGTGCAGCAGGATGAACGGGTCATCCAGCTCGACCTGCTGCGACTGCTGGTTGTTGATGAAGTAGGGCTCAGGTAGCCGCGATCGAACTGCATGCCTTCGACCACGTCGAGTTCGTTGTCCAGGCCCGAGCCTTCTTCAACGGTGATCACGCCTTCTTTGCCGACCTTTTTCATCGCGTTGGCGATGATGTTGCCGATCGACTCGTCGGAGTTGGCGGAGATGGTGCCGACCTGGGCGATGGCCTTGTCGTCAGCGGTGGGCTTGGACTGCTTCTTCAGCTCGGCGACAGCGGCGGTGACGGCCTTGTCGATGCCGCGCTTCAGGTCCATCGGGTTCATGCCGGCAGCGACGGCCTTCATGCCTTCGCGGATCATGGCCTGAGCCAGAACGGTGGCGGTGGTGGTGCCGTCACCGGCGTTGTCGGAAGTCTTGGAGGCCACTTCCTTCACCATCTGCGCGCCCATGTTCTCGAACTTGTCAGCCAGTTCGATTTCCTTGGCGACGGACACGCCGTCCTTGGTGATGGTGGGGGCGCCGAAGCTCTTGTCGAGCACCACATTGCGGCCCTTCGGACCGAGCGTAACCTTGACCGCATTGGCCAGGACATTCACGCCGCGCAGGATCTTGGTGCGGGCGTCTTCACCGAAACGTACGTCTTTAGCTGCCATGAGAATTACCTCGAAATACTTGAAATGGGAAACCGCAGAGCGGATCAGACAGCCAGCGCGCGGCATGCACGCGGGTGCGCGCTGCGCCTGCTGGCCGGGGTTATCAGCCGATGACGGCGAAGATGTCGTCTTCGCGCACGACCAGAT
Source organism: Lysobacterales bacterium (assembly GCA_016718605.1). Taxonomy (GTDB): domain Bacteria; phylum Pseudomonadota; class Gammaproteobacteria; order Xanthomonadales; family Xanthomonadaceae; genus Aquimonas. The sequence continues at coordinate 16,546 of JADKCY010000005.1, forward strand.
ATTCGGTGCCGTCGAGCTTCACTTCGGTGCCGCTGTACTTGCCGAACAGCACCTTGTCGCCAACTTTCACGGCCGGAGCGCGCACGCTGCCGTTGTCGAGTGGCTTGCCTGTGCCTACCGCCAGCACTTCACCGCGGATGGGTTTTTCGGTGGCGCTGTCAGGGATCACGATGCCGCCAGCGGACAGGCGCTCTTCTTCCATGCGCTTGATGACGACGCGATCATGCAGGGGTTTCAGGTTCATGGGATCCTCGTTAAGTGACTGATTGGATTGAAAGGTCCAAGGGATTGTTAGCACTCGCCTTGGGTGAGTGCCAAGTTTAACCGACGAAAACGCCGCAGTGAACTGTGGCGGTCGGGGTCCGCCAGATGTGGGGCGGCTGGATGCCGCTTTCAAGAGGCTGAGGTGAAATGACCGTTCACGGCTACCATCGCACAACTCTGGCGCACTGATCAGGCCACGCATGACCCCTTCGCTGCAGCATCATTTGGCACTCGATGCCCGCTTGCTCGACGCGGTGCAGCGTATTCGTTTGCTCTCGGCCGTCAGTTGGCCGATGGCGACGCAGGCAGCGTTTCTGCAGAACTGGCGAGCAGGGCAACCGCGTTTGCCTGCACCCGATTACCTGCGTCGCGACATGCGTGAGGTGATTCAGACCTTGCAGGCGATCCATGCGCAGGCCGATCCCGCGTGTCCGATGGGCGAGTATCTGTGTCGCACGACGGATAGCTGGCTGGTCGCGGCGGAGCTGATCCAAAGCGTTGGTGATGCCGAGGTCAGCCTGCATTCGCAGCGTCTGTTCGGACGGCCCGGCGACCGTCTGCCTGGTTCAGCCTTGACCAATGTCGATGCCGCACGCCACTTCATTGCGATTGCCGACAGTGTGGATGGCGAGGGCGCGATCAGCGAACCCGACTATGTGCTGTCGGCCGAAGTGATGCGTGACGAGTTGCAGAGCGCGCTGGACGCGTTCTTCGTCGGGCACCGCGTCACGGTGGAGATCGATCCTGACCTGATTGCCAAGGCGGCTGCGGGGCCAACCCGCATTCGTTTGCGTGCCGACACTGCGTTCACCGAGTACGACCTTCGGCAATTACTGGAGCATGAGGCATTCGTGCACTCATTGACCGGCTTGAACGGTCGCGAGCAGCCGCACGTGCGCAGTCTGTCGCGCACGGCACCGCGGGTGATAGCGACCCAGGAAGGTTTGGCAACGTTTGCAGAGTTGATCACGGGAGCGATTGATCTGCCGCGCCTGAAGCGACTTTCGCTGCGCATCATCGCCATTGAAATGGCCTTGAACGGCGCCGACTTCATCGATGTCTTCCGTTATTTTCTGGAACAGGGTCAGAGCGAAACCGAGAGCTTTTCCTCAGCGCAACGGGTGTTCCGCGGCTGCCCGACCAGTGGCGGCGCCGCGTTCACCAAAGACGCGGTGTATCTGCATGGCATGTTGAGCGTGCATACCTTTTTCCGCTGGGCGCTCAAGCATCGACGCCCGCGTCTCACATCTGTTGTTCGCGGGCAAGATGGCCTTGCATGACGTGTTCACGCTGGAGCCCCTGTTCGAGGACGGCACCATTGCCGAGCCGCTCTATTTGCCGCCTTGGGCGCAGCGCGCCAATGGGCTGGCGGGCTTTCTCGCCTTTTCGCTGTTCGCCAATCAGATTCGCATCGATCAGGTCGTGGCGGAGGATCTGGTGTTGGGCCTGTAATAGTTCGACGGTGCGGTTCAGCGCCACCAAAACAGTTCCGCCCAACGCACTTCGGGGAGCAGAAAAGCCCCGTGTTCACCGCGATTCCAAACCGCCGAACCATCGCCATCAAGATCAGCATCGTACCAACTGCCAGCGGCGAGGGCGGTGACGGCGCTGGCATCGTCGCAGCGCAGTGACAAGGTGAACTCGTAGCATTGCTCGAACTTGGCATAGGGTTCGATGGCACCGCACACGGTGGGCTGCAGATCCACCAGTGCCTGCAAGGTCTGTACGCACAGTTGCTGGACGTGCGCGCTGTCTGTCGCATCGACCAGCACGCGCAGTTGCAGCGTGCGCCGTGCGTTCGGGCGCACATGACCGGCTTGCGACAGCGCAGCGCGCGCCATCATCAAGACGCTGATCGGTGCAGTGATGAACAGGAACATGGTGATCAGCAATTCATGCGCGCTGGCCTGACCGGCCAGCGCGTTGATACCCATGGATGCAATCAGCACGCCACCCACGCCCAACGTGGTCGCCTTGGTGGGTGCCTGCACTCGCGTGTGGAAGTCAGGCAATCGGGCCAGACCCCACGCGCCAATCAGTGCAAACAGACTGCCAGTGACCAGCACGATGGCGATCAGCCCTTCGATGAGCTGTTGCAGGATCGGGTTCATTCGAGAATGTTCCGCCGCACTAGGTACTTGGATAGCGCCAATGTGCCAACGAAAACAACTGCGCCAATGATCAGCGCGATCTCGAAGTACAGCAGCGAACCCTGGCGCATGCCAAACAGCACCAACAAACTCAGGGCCAGAATGTCGAGCATGGCGAGTGCCAAGATGCGATCCGGAATACGTGGACCCATCAGCAGCCTGTAAAGGCAGAGCAGGAGTCCGACCAGAAGCAGACCGATGCTCAGGTTCAAAGACGTGGCGATCATTCGAAGATCTCCTTCAGCGGGCTTTCATAGCGGGACTTGATCTGCGCGATCGTGGCTTCGGCATTGGCATGCAAAGCGCGCAGCCCAGCAGCGGCCGTTCCTGAGCAGGGTTCAGGTGAGCGAGATCGAAGCAAGAGGACAAAGACGCAGCGCCAACGTTAGTGCGATCCGCACCATGAGCAGAAGATAACGCCGCGAACGGTCATTTTCCATGGTACGACAGATGTCTCGGCAGGTGACTGGATGGGTGGCGCGTCCAGCCAGAGTCAGTGCGCCCATTCAACACTCGAGCGTCGCGGGAAATACGGTGTTGTCGGGCTAGGCCAGAATGCCCCGCGCTGCCGTCGAACTGAGCGATCGCCCGCGTCAGCAGCGGCAAATTGAAGCCATGAAAAAAGGTGAATGTGTTGTTCAGGCAACGCGTGGACAGGAAGCGAATCGGATAGGCAATCCTTGGCATGACGAGTGACGCTTCGAAACAAGTGTGGTTGATCAGATGCAGCAAGCCCGCGACCACCGCGCGCGGCATGGATGGTCCAAGCAACAAGCTGATCAAGACCAGATGCGAGATGGTCGAATAGACCAACTGTCTCGTCAGATCGCGCGGGAAAATCGCGGTTGATGGACGGGGCAGTGGACTGGATACCGCAGGCACTCGGACATTCCTGCCGATGACTTGCGACAATGCCGCAATGCAGATTTTTTGCGCCAATTGCGGGTGCTGCCACGTGTCGAGGGATTCATTGACCAGCATGACGACATACCTTTGGGGCGCTAGCGGTGCGGTGGGGCAGTTCGTTCTGCCGTTGCTGGCACCGGCGCCGGGGCGTTTGCTGGCCTACAGCAGGCGCCCGCAGAGCGCGCAGATGCCGACGGTCGCGCAGGCGGGTGTTGAGTGGCGATGCGCGGATCTCAGTCAGCAGGAACTGCGATTGAATGACAGGGATTCGAATGTCCTGATCTGTGCTGGTCCGCTGGATCACTTCACAAGGTTGATGGGACGCACGGCCCTGCCCGCAGGGACAAGAATTCTTGCGCTGTCGTCCTTGAGTGCGCGCTGGAAGGCGGGCTCACCAAACGTTGCCGATGCCAGACTCGCCGCTCGCCTGCTGGATGCCGAGGCAGAACTGGTGTCTCGCTGCGAAGCCATGGCTGCGACCGCGTGCATCCTGCGCTGCGGACTGGTCTATGGCGCGGGCGTGGATCGCACCCTCACGCCGTTGCGTCGAATCGCCTCTCGATGGCGGCTGTTGCCTTGGCCGCGTGGCGCGCGAGGACTGCGCCAACCGGTCCATGCGGACGATATCGCGCGGGCTCTGGCGCATGCCGCTCAGGCCAAGGTGCCCTTGCATGGCGTGTTTGAACTTCCAGGGCCGGAACGACTTTCCTGGCCGGTCATGTTGCAGCGGGTTCTGCAGACAACGCCGACACCCTCACGCCTGTGTTTGTTGCCCGACTTTGCGCTGGAGCGCATCTTGCGTGCACTCACAAGGCGCGGCGAACCCTGGGCATCGAAGCTATCGATGTTGCAGCGCGTATACGAAGATCAGGTAACTGCCGTCGATGACTGGTATCGGTTTGGGGTGATTCCGCGCGCCTTCTCGCCAACCCCAGCGGACTTCTCCTTCGATGGCGCGTCGATCAAATCAATGGCTTAGTGTCCATTTTCAGACGTTGGTTGCGATCGCTGAAGGGGTAACAAGGTGCGATCCAATCAAGCGCGAGATTGGTGTATGCCGGAGTCGTATTGTGCGCAGCAACATTAGCGTTGACTGTGACCATACGGCGCAGAATTGCCAGCGCTCACAAGCGATGGATATATTAACGGTCGATTCATCACCCCGGTCACCAGAAGGACATGAACATGCAGGCTCGATTGACCCTGTCGATGGCCCTGTCGGCGTTGCTGCTCTCTGCTTGCAGCAGCTCCAGCAACAGCCCGCGCGCCGTCGCCACCGCCCCCGCCACCAACGACAGCGGAAGCGCCGTCAATGGCGTCATCACCGCTCGCTTCAATCCTTCTGCGGGTGTGGTTCCGCTGCCGAACAACTTGCTGTTGTCCGGTACGCGCGACCTGACGCTGAACATCCCGCTCGGGACTGGAAATCCGGCCGATTTCAGCAATCCGCAAGTGGCGCTGAACACGCTGGATGGCTGGAGCACAACGACGCCTTGGACCTTCGCGTTCAGCGCTGCTCCCAACCCTGCGACGGTTATCCCAGGTCAATCGGTACGCATGTTTCAGGTCACCCTGACCGGTCCGGGTGGCGGCACCAACGGACTCACGCGTGAATTGGTTGCTGGCGTCGACTTCGTCACCGCGCCAGTTTCGAGCGATACCACGGGGCGTACCTTTGCAGTTGTTCCACTCAAGCCGTTGGCGCAAATGACTTCGTACATGGTCGTGGTCACCGACAACGTGCGCGACGCCCGTGGCAACGATGCCACGCCTGAGCAGACCTACTTCCTGACCAAGCGCACCGCGGCGTTGTGCTCCGGTGGTGTCAGCACTGAGCCGATGTTGCCAACAGCGACGGCTTGCGCGCTTGAACCATTGCGTCAGTTGACCAATTCGCACCTTGCGGTGGCCGCGGCGGCGGGCATTCCGCGTGACGAGGTCGTCGTTTCTTGGGTGGCGACCACGCAGAGCGTCACACCGGTCATGCAGACTGTTCGCGCCATTACTCAACCGGGCGCGGCGACCTTGGTGCCAACCGGCATGACCACAGCTGCTGCTGGATTGCCGCCGGTGGCGGACATCTACATCGGCACGCTGACGGTGCCGTATTACCTGTCTGCACCAAGTGCGGAGAACCCCACCGCACCGTTGAATGGATTCTGGAAGGCGGCACCGGGTGCCTACATCTCGGCACTTGCCAACGCAGGACTGGACCCCACGTCAACCAACATCACCTTTGCCAATCCGATTCCTGTCGCTACCGGCAGTCAGACGATCCCGGTGATTGCGACGGTGCCGAACGCTGCGTCCAATCAGTTCAAGCCAAGTACTGGTTGGCCAGTCGTGATCTTCCAGCACGGTATTACCCGCAACCGTTCCGATGCACTTGCGATTGCCGCAACCTTGGCGGGTCAGGGATTTGCTGTCATTGCCATCGATCTGCCCCTGCACGGTCTGCCTGCCAGCAGCCCGTTCAACATCGAAAATTCACCTTTCGGCCCGGCAGCCAACGAGCGCACGTTTGCAGTCGACTACGTCAACAACAGCACCGGTGCCGCCGGTCCGGACGGCAATGCGGATGATTCAGGCACGCACTTCATCAACCTGTCCTCATTGCTGACCTCGCGTGACAACGTGCGTCAGGGCGTGGCCGATCTGTTTGTTTTAGCCAAAACCATTCCCAGCATCGATTTTGATGGCAATGGGGCTGACTTCGACGGTTCACGGATCGCCTTTACCGGCCAGTCGCTTGGCTCCATCGTGGGAACGCAGTTCGTCGCGCTGGAGCCGACCGTCAATCAGGCGGTGTTGTCGGTGCCCGGCGGCGGCATTGCTCGCTTGCTGGAAGCCTCGCCGACCTTCGGTCCGCGGATCCGTGCGGGTCTGGCGGCATCCGCTGGCCTGCAACCCGGAACACCGAACTACGACAGTTTCTTTGGCGCAACTCAGCAAGCCATAGATTCGGCTGATCCGGTCAACTACGCGTTTGCGACCCTGCAAAAGTCGATCCTGCTGCACGAAGTTGTCGGCAACGGGACGGATGTGTTGCCCGACCAGGTGATCCCGAATGCCGTCGCCGGCGCACCACTATCGGGTACCGAGCCATTGATTCGTGCCTTTGGCCTGTCGACCCTGACGAGCACCACCCTTTCGGATACCCGCGTACGTGGTGTCGTTCGTTTTGTCGCCGGTGACCATGGATCTTTGCTGTCTCCCACCGCGTCCCTGCTGGCCACTATGGAAATGCAAGGTCAAATGGCCAGTTTTCTCGCCTCGGGTGGTACTGCGGTGCTGATCCAGAATTCTTCCGTCATCCGCACGCAGTAAGCAGACATCAAGGAAAGACACATGTCCACTCAATCATTGAATGCCCGTTTGCATCGTCTGACACCACTCAGTCTGGCCGTGGCGACGGCCCTGTTTGCGCAAGGCGCGTTCGCCGTCGAGTTCAGCCGTGGCGATCTGACCGGCTCCATCGACACGACCATCACTTGGGGCGCATCCGTGCGCGCAGAGGATCGCGATGACCGTCTGATCGGCAAGGTCAATCTGGATCCAACCATTGGCGCACGGGTGACGGCATTGCAGGCTCAGGGCCGCTATGTCGAAGCGCAAGCGCTTGCCTTGGCGGCGCCGGGTCGCTTTTCGGTCAATTCCGACGATGGCAATCTGAAATACGACAAAGGCGATCTGATTTCCAATGCCCTCGGCTTGACCACCGAGCTGAGTCTCGATTGGCGTGGCTGGGGAGCCTTCGTGCGCGCTACCGGTTTCTACGACTTCGAAACCATGGATCGTGACGACATCAGCGACGTGGCCAAAGATCAAATTGGCAATCGCACTCGCCTGCTTGATGCCTTCATCTTCCGCGACTTCGAGTTTGGCGATGCAGTGACCGGCAATTTCCGCCTCGGTAAGCAGGTGGTGAGTTGGGGCGAAAGCACTTTCATTCAAGGTGGTATCAACGCCATCAATCCGGTCGATGTGTCGCGCTTGCGGGTGGCCGGTGCGGAGCTGAAAGAGGCGTTTCTGCCCATCAACTCGGCGTGGGCATCGTTCAATCTGACCGACAATCTGGCCATCGAAGCGTTGTACATGTTTGAGTGGAAGCCGACCGAAGTGGAACCGTCGGGAACCTACTTCGCCAACAACGACTTCGGTCTGACGGGCGGTGAGTTCGTGATGCTGAACTTCGGTTTGGTGGACGAACCGGCGGACTACAACGTCTGTCGTACCAACCCGGCGGCTGATCCGCGCTGTGCGGCGGCCTTCCCGCGCGCGGCCGACAACGAGGCTGGTGACAGCGGGCAGTATGGTCTGGCGATGCGCTATTTCGCTTCGGAGCTGAACGATACCGAGTTCGGTCTGTACTACCTGCGTTATCACAGCCGTCTGCCCTACATCTCCGGTACTGCCATGACCAACGCGTCCACGACGTCGGGTCGCTACTTCATTGAATATCCTGAAGACATCAACCTGTACGGCTTGAGCTGGAACACGATGTTGCCGGCGGGTGTCGCCTTCCAGGGTGAACTGAGCTACCGCGACAACATGCCGCTGCAGATCGACGACGTGGAAATCCTGTTTGCGGGGCTTAGCCCGCTCAACGTGCTGATCGCGGAGCCCTACCTGCGCTTTGTCAGCCAGTTGGGTCAGGCCACGCCGGGACAGTATCTGCGTGGTTATGAGCGCCATGAAGTGAGCCAGTTGCAGTTCACCTTTACCAAGGTGATCGGCCCCGGCAATTTTCTCGCAGCCGATCAAATCTCCACCGTGGCAGAGTTTGGAGCCACGAAGGTTTGGGATCTGCCGACACTCGATGTTTTGCGCTATCAGGGCGACGGCACCGATACGGGCTGCGGTCCGGATGCGGCGACCGGTAACGGACGCAATCCCTACACCTCCTGCTTCGGCTTCCCGACGCAGTTCTCTTGGGGCTATCGTCTTGCCGCCAAGGCGGACTACAACAGCGTTGCAGGCAAGGCCATCAACCTCTCGCCGCGCATCGCCTTCAATCACGACGTGAATGGCACCTCGCCCGGACCCGGCGGCAACTTCATTGAAGATCGCAAGTCGGCCACCTTGGGTGTCGAAGCCAATTACCTGAATCGCTGGGTGTTCGATGTGTCCTACACCGCCTTCATGGGTGGCGGCATCTACAACCTGACCAGCGACCGCGACTTCTTCGCCGTCACTGCCAAATACTCGTTCTAAGGCCCGAGGGAGACATGAGCATGCGCAATTTCAACTATCTCGCCTTGGCATTGGCTGGGCTGACATTCGGCAGTGGTGCGTTGGCTGCGGTCAGTGCTGAGCAGGCTGCACGTCTGGGCAAAGATCTGACGGCTTTCGGGGCCGAGAAGGCAGGCAATGCCGCCGGAACCATTCCCGCTTGGGATGGCGGGCTGACGACGCCTCCTGCAGGCTACAAGGTCGGCGACCATCATCCCGATCCGTTTGCTTCGGAAAAGCCGACCCTCAGCATTACCCCGGCCAACTACAAGCAGTATGCCGATCAGTTGACGGCCGGACAGGAGGCGATGTTCGCGCGTTATCCGACTTTCCGCATGGATATCTATCCAACCCATCGGACAGCGGCGTTTCCGCAACGGACCTATGATTTCTCGATCAAGAACGCCACGACTGCCACGCTGACGGCCGGTGGCGATGGTGTCGAAAATGCCGCCGAAGGCGTTCCCTTCCCGATTCCGCAAAACGGTCAGGAAGTCATCTGGAATCACAAGATGAAGTTCAAGGGCGTATCAAGCGCCCGCTGGAACAATCAGGCAGCGGTGGCGCCGGGCGGCCAATACAACCTGGTTCGCCTGCGCGAAGAGTTCCTCGGTCTGTACTACAAGTCGGGCAATACGATCGCCGACATCAACAACATCCTGCTTTACTTCTACCAAGTGGTGGAAAGCCCGGCGCGTTTGGCCGGGCAGGTTCTGCTGGTGCATGAAACCTTGAACCAGCAGGCACAGGTGCGTCAGGCCTGGGTTTACAACCCTGGTCAGCGTCGCGTGCGTCGTGCGCCGAATGTGGCCTACGACAACCCCGGAACCGCCTCGGACGGCCTGCGTACCAACGACATGACCGACATGTTAAACGGTGCCCTTGATCGTTACGACTGGAAGCTGGTCGGCAAGCAGGAAATGTACGTGCCGTACAACTCCTACAAGGCGCACAGCGACAAGTCGATGCTGGCCGACATGCTGACGCCCAACCACCTCAACCCCGACTATCTGCGCTACGAGTTGCATCGCGTCTGGGTCGTCGAGGCCACGCTCAAGGAAGGCAAGCGCCATATCAATCCGCGCCGTACCTTCTATGTCGACGAAGACAGCTGGCAGATCCTGACCATGGATCACTACGACAGTCAGGGCAATCTGTGGCGTTACTCCGAAGCGCCGTCGATCACCTACTACGAAGTGCCGGTGTTCTGGACCACCATGGAGAACCACCACGACCTGAAGTCCGGCCGTTACATCGCCAGTGGGCTCGACAATCAGGATGAAATCGTCGACTTCTCGCATCAGAGCGGTCCTGACGATTACAACCCGCAGAACCTTCGCGGACGTGGCGTTCGCTGATCCTGATCGGCCCGCGTGAGCGGGCTGCGCGGGCCAAGCCCGTGACGGGACGGATCGACAGCCGCGACGCCCGTGTCGCGGCTGTTTTTTTGCCGGAACTCCAAGGATGGTGCGTTTTTGTCCGGTCAGGCACAGGCGTGTGATGACCTCAAGAACCGCGCCACGACTTTTCGATAGCCCTATCGCTCAGGACAGGCATGAAGACATTCGCCAGCAAGCTCCCCCTTTTCGTCGCTATTGCCCTGACGGCCCCGGTCTCGGCGACCACCGCTGAGGATGTTGCCGTGACAGCAGCACAGGTGGCAGAAGCGATGCCACTCGCCGCGTCGCGTGGCTTGGTCCTCGATGTGACCAATGGCGACAGTCGAGCGATTGCCGTCGGTGAGCGGGGACATGTGCTGGTTTCGGAATCACGCAGTGATTGGCGTCAGGTCGAACGTGTTCCTACGCGCGCCAACTTGACGGCGGTGACGACCGCGGGCGAAGCGGTCTGGGCGGTTGGCCATGACGGCATGATCCTGTTCAGTGCAGACGGTGGATTGAACTGGCAGGTGCAGCGACAGGATGTCTGGAAGCCCATGCCTGATGACGCGGATTGGGATGCGTTTGACCCGACACAGGGTGCCCCATTGTTGGATGTGCTGGCCCTGGATGAAAAACGCCTGCTTGCGGTGGGCGCGTATAAGCTTGATGTTTGCGCTCGGAGGACGCGGGTGTGACATGGAACAAAGTGGACCCGAACGCGCGACCATCGGATGCAGCCGCGCCAGACGAACAGCCTCTTGTTGCGGAGGAAGCCATCGACGCTGAGGATCCCGATGCTGCAGCCAGTGACGACTGGACCATGGATGCCGATGCGCTGGTGCTGGATGAAGAAGACGACCCGCATTTGAACGGCATCGCGCGCGACGCGCTTGGACAACTTCTGGTGGTCGGTGAGCGTGCCGCCGCGTTCCGCTCGCGCGATGATGGTGTCAGTTGGGAGCGCCTCAGCTTGCCCTATGACGGATCGATGTTTGGCGTCCTCGCGCTGGGCGAGGGGCATTTTCTGGCCTATGGATTGCGCGGCCACGTTCAGGAAACCCATGACTTTGGCGACAGTTGGCGTGAACTCGACACGGGAACCGAGTCGACATTGCAGGGCGGTGCAAGAACACCGATGGCGGCGTATTCCTGGTCGGCAACAACGGCACGGTGTTGTATCGCGCTGCGGGCGCAGAGTCCTTCGATCTGCTGACCTACAGTGACGCCGAGCAGGAATCGCCCGTGCTCTCCAACGCGCTGGCATTGGAGAATCGCGCCGTCATCGTGGCAGGCGAAAAAGGCCTCGGCCGATTCCAACTGAACTGATCAGGGACGACAAAGACCATGGCTCTCAGCTCAATTTCAAGCCCACCGCGTTTCATCGCTTTGCGGAATCGCTGGTGTTCGGGTCACGCCCCGTGATTCTTGCCCTGTTTGCGATAGTAACGGTGGTGATGCTGTATTTCGCCACCGAGTTGAAGGTGGATGCAGGCTTCAAGAAACAGATCCCGCGCGATCACGAATACATGCAGACGTTCCTGCAGTACGAGCAGGATTTTGGCGGCGCCAATCGCGTCTTGCTCGCCGTTGTTGCCAAGGAAGGCAACATGTTTACGCAGTCCTTTTTCCAGACCATGGAGAAAGTCACCGCCGATGTCATCGCCATTGAGGAAACCGATGACGCACGCGTGCGCTCGATTTTTACGCCCAACGTACGTTTCGTCGAGGTGGTGGAGGATGGCTTTGCCGGCGGCAATGTCATCCCGGCCGAATTCACCCCCAGTCTTGACGGCTGGACGGCTAGCGAAGAGGACTTCGCCACCGTTCGCAGCAACATCGTCAAGGCCGGTATCGTCGGACGATTGGTCTCCAAGGATTTCAGTGGCGCCATGGTCTGGGCTGACTTGATCCCGGAAGATTCGGGCAAGAAGTTGGACTATCAAGCCGTGGCTGCGCAGTTCGAGGCAATTCGGCAGAAGTACGAAAACGAACAAGTCACGGTTCACATCATCGGCTTTGCCAAGATGGTCGGCGACATTGCCGATGGTGCGCGCTCGGTGGTTGGCTTCTTCTTCCTGACCATCGGCATGACCTGGCTGCTGCTCTTCCTGTATTCGACCTCCGGCAAGCTCGCCAGCCTGACGGTGCTGGCGGCCTTGATCTCCGTGGTGTGGATGCTGGGCGCGTTGCGCTTGATGGGCTTTGGCATCGACCCGATGAACATGCTGACGCCGTTCCTGATCTTCGCTATTGCCGTCAGTCATGGCGAGCAGATGATCAACCGCTTCCGTGGCGAGATATTCTTCGGTGGTCTTGAGGAAGGGTCCGTCGAAGAGCTTCGCGCACGCGCCAAGGATGCGGTCGGTCCGCTGGAGGCGGCGCGCTCGTCATTCCGCATGCTGCTTATTCCAGGTACCGTGGCCTTGCTTGCAGGCTGCATCGGTTTTGGTGCGATTCTGGTCATTCCCATCGATATGGTTCGCGAACTCGCGATTACCGCGACCGTCGGCGTCGCGCTGACGATCTTGACCGATCTGATTCTGTTGCCGGTATTGCTCAGCTACACCCATCTGCGCAATCTGGACCGCAAGCGTGAATACCGTTGCGCCAATTGACCCAGTTCGATCGCATCTGGTCATTTCTGGCGAAGGGCAGCCGACCGATTCCCGCCATTGTTCTGGTCGCCGTGGCAACAACGCTGTGGTTCTTTGCCGAACGTGAAGGCGACAAGGTGATGACGGGCGATGCCCAAGCCGGTGTGGCCGAACTGTGGCCAGACGCGCGCTATAACCGTGACGCCGAGATGATCAGCAGCAAGTTCGCCTTGGGCGTGGATATTCTCAACGTCATTGCCGAAGCGGGTCCGTCGGCATGTACGACCAGCTATCCGGCAATGGAATTGATCGACCGCTTCGCCTGGCATATGCGCAATGTCGAAGGCGTTGAGCAGGTCATGACCCTACCCATCGCGGCAAAGCTGGTCTACGCAGGTTACAACGAAGGAAACGCGCGTTGGCGTACATTGCCGCGTGATGGTGACTCATTGCGTTTGGCTACGCAGAGCTTTGAGACCGACTCCGGACTGCTCAATTCAGATTGCAGTGCGATGTCGATCATGATGTTTCTGAGCGATCACAAGGCCACCACCATCGACCGAATCGTGGCGGCGGTGAAGCAGTTCCGTGAGGCCAACAGTGCCTATGACGTGAACTTCCAGTGGAGCGTGACAAGGCGATCACAGCCGCTGCCGCAGAAACGGGCGAAGAGTGGCATACCGATGCCGTCAATCTGCGCCTTGCTACTGGCAACATCGGTGTGATGGCGGCGATCAATGACACCGTGCGGGCGTCTGAACACACCATTTTGTATCTGCTCTACGCCGCCGTGTTCGTGATGTGCCTGATCAGCTTCCGCAGCCTGCTGGCGGCGCTGTGCATTCTGTTGCCACTGGTTCTGGTGACCGAGTTGGGCCACAGCCTGATGGTGCATCTGGGCATAGGCATGAAGGTCAACACGCTTTGCGTGGTTGCACTCGGCGTCGGCATTGGTGTCGATTACGGTATCTACATCTACGCACGTATGGCAGAAGCATTGAAGGCAGGACACCCGCTGACAGATGCCTACTTCATTGCGCTCAAGACCACGGGGATCGCGATTTTCTATACCGCGCTGACCTTTGGCGGCCGGCGTCGGCACGTGGGTGTTCTCTGCGCTCAAGTTCCAAGCCGATATGGGACTGATGCTGACCTTCGCGTTTGTCATGAACATGATTGGTGCGGTGGTTCTGATGCCTGGCAATTCTGCGCGTCCTGACCTGGAAGAAGACTCCGCAGGCGGCCTGAGCTCACGACCTCGCGATCCCCGCACGTTGCGCGTCGGGGATCGCCTTGTCGGCATGGTCGCGCAGGTGTAGCGAGTGACGCGTCGCTGCCCGGCCCTGCGTGAGTGAGACATCGCGAAATCGCCGCCTTCCTGCCCGCAATTCGCCATGCCGATGCAACAGTCTTCCGGTGCGCAGTGCGGCGGGAGCCGCTCGCATTGCCTGTCTGTCCTCACTGTTGCGACTCCCAGCGGAGAATTCCCATGTCGGATGTTTCAGGTGCACGTCGTCGATTGTTTGTTCTGGGTTCCCGTTTGGTATTGGCGCTCTCAGCCAGTGCTGTCAGTTTCACTGCGCATGCCGTGCCGGTTTTTCTGGAAGATGGCCGCGTAGCTGTTGCATTCGCAGGAGCGCAGCTCGAGGTTGCTTCGTACTGTTGAATGCAAACCCGGACGCTATAGCGGCTACAACGCAGACCGCGCCGCGACGCGGTTCACCCCAACCTCTACCTTCAAGATTCCCAACAGTGTGATCGGTCTCGCGACAGGTGCGATCTCAGTGTGATGAGGTGTTGCCCTGGGGTGGTGGCAAAGGCGTTCCTTCCCAATTGGGAAAAGGACATGGGGTTGCGG
>JADKCY010000006.1 GCA_016718605.1 Lysobacterales bacterium
TTTGCTTCCCGACCAACGGTAGGTGATCATCAGAGATCGCCTGCTGTGGTGCGTATCGTTGGCGTGTCAGAGGTGCCGCGTCCTTCCGATCAATGGATGGCATGCCATGATGGGTCGCGGGATCGGGGTGCTTGCTGCTAGGCTTCCGCGCCAGAAATTTCAAGGAGCTGACCGTGCAGATTGCTGAACGTTGTGTCGTGGCATTTCACTACACGCTGACTGCTACAAATGGCGAGGTTATCGACTCGTCGCAGGGCGGCGATCCGTTGACTTACCTCCACGGCGCCGGGAACATCGTCCCGGGTCTTGAGGCTGCCATGGTTGGTCGCCGGATCGGCGATTGTTTTGATGTCCACGTTGCGGCAGTTGACGGTTACGGTGAACGCGATGAGGGAATGCTTCAGCAGGTCCCGCGAGCCGCATTTCAGGGTGTAGACGAATTGGCGGTCGGGATGAACTTCCAAGCGCAAGGTCCGCAAGGTGTGCTGTCCGTTGTGATCAGTGCGATCGAGGGAGATACGGTTATCGTCGACGCAAACCACCCGTTGGCGGGTCAGGATCTGCATTTCGCCATCGAAGTTGTTTCAGTGCGCGAGGCCTCGCTCGAAGAGTCGCTTCACGGCCATGTTCATGGCGATGGTGGTGTACACCATCACTGATTTTTCGATACCTGCCGATTGCTTGAATGGAGGCAGGGTAGCCAAAAGAAAAATTATTTTTCAAATACGCTCGCATGTTGCAAATTCATGGCGTATAGTTAGCGCGCTGTGTTTGCTGGGGTCACCGTGAATCGTGGCCCGATGGTGTTGGTCACACGATCTGCTCTATCGCTTCACCTTGCTGCTTTCCTCCTTGCAGACTCAGTAGCGCGACGTCCATCGCGAGTGTCATCAACCATCAAGTCTCAGGAGTAAGTCACATGTCCGATCGTCAGACCGGCACCGTCAAGTGGTTCAACGACGCCAAGGGTTTCGGCTTCATCAGCCGCGCCGATGGTGAAGACCTTTTCGTGCATTTCCGCGCGATTATGGGTAATGGTTTCAAGACCTTGCAGGAAGGTCAGAGCGTTAGCTTCGTCGTGACCAAGGGCCCCAAGGGCTTGCAGGCCGACCAAGTTCAGCCGCTCTAAGATCCTCGCGATCTTCAAAAAGCCTCGGCTCACGCCGGGGCTTTTTTTGTGCCTGTCTGTTGGCGAAACGCGGTGCGTAAGGTCAGCATCAAACGAGAACATGCTCTCGGTCGAAACCAGCATGCACATGGCGGTTGCCCGTCGAATGACAGCCACGACCGGCACCACAAACCCGGATTCGGAGTCGGGAGCCAAGATCAACAAGTGTTTTTCAATGCGTCTCCCCGACTCTCCTGCGGCGTAAAATCATCCGCTCCCCGAGCGCCAGAGCCAATCGTGAGTACACCCAATCAACTTCCCAAGAACGTGCCGGTCAGCATCCGTCAAGATGATTTCATTCAATCGGTGGCGGATGCACTTCAGTACATCAGCTATTACCACCCCATCGATTTTATCCAGAACCTGACGGCCGCCTACGAGCGGGAGGAATCACCGGCGGCAAAAGACGCCATGGCGCAGATTCTAATCAACTCGCGGATGTCTGCCGAAGGGCATCGCCCGATGTGTCAGGACACGGGCATCGTGACAGTGTTCCTTGAAGTCGGGATGTCCGTTCGTTGGGATGACGCGACGATGTCTCTTGAGGATATGTGCAACGAAGGCGTACGACGAGCCTACAACCATCCAGATAACAAGTTGCGTGCGTCGGTACTAGCCGATCCTGCGGGTAAGCGCGTAAACACGCGTGACAACACCCCGGCTGTTGTCAATATGAAAATTGTCGCTGGCAACACTGTGCAGGTGATCGTTGCGGCCAAAGGGGGTGGTTCGGAGGCAAAGGCAAAGTTCGCGATGTTGAATCCTTCGGATTCGGTCGTTGACTGGGTGTTGAAGACGGTTCCAACCATGGGGGCGGGCTGGTGTCCGCCAGGCATGCTGGGTATTGGTATTGGCGGTACGGCAGAGAAAGCGATGCTGCTTGCCAAAGAGGCGCTGATGGAGCCCATTGACATTGCCGATCTGAAGGCGCGAGGTGCGAGCAGTCGTGCCGAAGAACTGCGCCTTGAGCTATTTGAAAAGGTGAACGCCTTGGGTATTGGTGCTCAGGGACTGGGCGGCCTCACCACGGTTCTGGACATCAAGATAAAGGACTTTCCAACGCACGCCGCCAACTTGCCAGTTGCCATGATTCCCAATTGTGCGGCAACGCGCCATGCGCATTTCATGCTGGATGGCACAGGGCCCGTCAATCTGACCCCGCCGCGACTGCAAGATTGGCCGAGTCTCACCTACGATGCCAGTAAAGGACGACGGGTTGATTTGGATTCCGTAACCCGCGATGACGTTGCCGCATGGAAGCCAGGTGACGTGTTGCTTCTGAATGGAAAGATGTTTACCGGCCGTGATGCAGCGCATAAACGCATGGTCGAAATGTTGGACCGGGGCGAAGCCTTGCCAGTGGATTTGCGTGGCCGCTTTATCTACTACGTGGGACCGGTAGATCCTGTGCGTGATGAGGTGGTGGGGCCTGCAGGGCCCACCACTGCGACACGGATGGACAAGTTTACAGAGCAGGTTTTGGCGCAGACAGGCTTGCTTGGCATGATTGGCAAGGCTGAACGGGGCCCTGCAGCGATTGATGCGATCCGCAAGCATGCTTCGGTCTATCTAATGGCTGTCGGCGGTGCGGCATATCTGGTTTCCAAGGCAATAAAATCTGCCAAGGTGGTTGGTTTTGCAGATCTTGGAATGGAAGCGATTTACGAGTTTGAGGTTCAAGACATGCCGGTGACCGTGGCCGTGGATAGCACGGGTGAGTCCGTTCACAGCACAGGACCAAAACACTGGCAGTCGCGAATCGGAAAGATTCCTGTCGTCGTGGCTTGAGTGGGCAGACACAAAAAAACGCCCGGCATTGCCGGGCGTTTTAATTTTCCTTGGCGTTGCGTTCAGCTCTTGTCGCTGTCGGTATTGCTTGTGCTTGCTGTGGCGCCCTTCGCCGCTTTTGGCTTGTTTGGCAGCTTCGAGGGGGCAACTTTGGGCGTCGCTTTAACTGCAGGTTTGATCACTTTTGCAGCAGGCTTTTTCTTGGCGGGTTGGACAGCGCTTGTCGTGGTGGTTTTGCTCACCTTGCGCAATTCCGCGGTCAAACCATCCACACGTGTGGCCAGTTGGCTCAGGTCAGCACTACTCGGCACGCCAAGGCGAACGAGTGCGCGCTGTACCCGATCTTCGAAGACCTTTTCCAGCTTGTCCCAGGTGTCGGTCGCACGCTCGCGAACCTGACCGACGCCACTTTCAACCGCGCCACGCACTGCATCAACCTGACCGGTTGCCAGTTTGCGGGTCTTCTGTTCGAGTTTGCTGCCTTCCTTGATCAGCGAATCAAACAACTTGGTGCCTTCTTCCTGGGCGCGTCCGAATGCACCCATGCCAGCCAGCCAAATGCTCTGCGCTGATTCCATGATGGACCGCGACAGAACATCCGCCTTGGCTTTGACATCCGGTTTGGCTGCGTTTGCTTTCTTGGTTTTCGGCGCAGCTTTGGTCGCTGCGGGTTTGGCTTTTACGCTCGCTTTGAACTTGGCCATGCGAAACCTCCTCTGGGATATGAATGTGGTCCCAGCCTATTCCCGCTACCTAGAATGTTCACACTATGCGCAAGCGACGGTTCAGCGAGTGCGATCTGCTCGCGACGTGCGCCTCGAAAGGCGACCGTCAATGAGTTGATCAATGTCATCCAGAGCGCGAGCCAACTTGGCTGTGGTGTGTGTGCGCCGCGGGGTCTCGCGTCTTTCCAGATCGCGCAAAATGTGGGTTGCATCGACCTCCAGTGCGGCTGTATTCAGACGGAGGCCATGCTTCTTGAGCATGGGTGCCAAGTTGGTTTGTTGCGCCTTGAGATCTCGCAATGTCGCCCGATACGCATGCGCGCTGACTCGTTGTCGCGAGGCATAGCTGAAGGCGTTGGTGAAGAACACCTCGGTGTCATTGCGATTCGGTTCAAAAATGAGCTGATCTGTATGCGTGTACTGCTGCCGGTATTTGGCAAGGCCAACTTGCATGCGCGACTGCAACAGCGTTCGGAACGTTTGCGAAAGCACCATCGGCAAGCCACCTTCAGCCAGACTGCTCAGCGGTTCGCCTTCCGGGCCAAGTGCGTGTCGACCATCAAATGGCACCAGTGGGTTCAAACCGATGAGCAGATCGATATCTTCATCCAGCGCCACAGATCCATGCATGGTTCGACGCAGCGCGCCATCGACGAGATGCCGCCCGTTCAGGCGCACCGGTGGATAGAGACCGGGGAGCGCGGAGCTGGCTTGAACAGCGATTGAAATTGGCACATCGTCCCAGCCTGCGGCGCCAAATCGGACAGTTTCGCCGTCATCCAAGTCCACTGCGATCACAAACAGTTTTCGCGAAAGCTCGCGAAAATCATTGCTGCGTCCGTTGCGGGTAAACGCATCGCGTAGGAAACGTTCAACCCCACTGTTATCGAATAACCCGTTGGGAATCAGGCCGCCGAAGTGCCCCAACAGATCGGTGAGTCCGCTATCAAACGGGTTTCTCAAGGCCTCGCGCCACCAGTCTCCGACCAATCGCGGCAGACTCGCGGCGCGTCTCGCGTACTCAAGGAACGCCGGACGAACGAAGGACTCAGGGTGAAAGGCTGCATCATCCTTGTCACCGGTCAGGAAGATCCGGCACATGGTCGGCGTATCAATTCGGTTAGCCAACGCTGC
This sequence comes from Lysobacterales bacterium, assembly GCA_016718605.1. Classification (GTDB taxonomy): domain Bacteria; phylum Pseudomonadota; class Gammaproteobacteria; order Xanthomonadales; family Xanthomonadaceae; genus Aquimonas. The sequence continues at coordinate 4,816 of JADKCY010000006.1, forward strand.
CGCGAGAAACGCACCAGAGCTGACCCCGACATAGACCGTCAGATGGGTAAGATCTAGGCCGTCAATCGCATCATCTAGTGCACGCAAGGCACCCAGTTCGTACATGCCGCCGATAGGGCCGCCACCTGCAATGGCCAGGCCGATTCTGGGCGCGCGCTTTTTGCGTTGCTTGGCGATCTGGATGGATAGCATGTGGGGCTTGGAGACTCGAAAGTAGTGATTGTAGAGTGCTTGGCCCGAATCTTCGCTCAAATCCCCATGCCGGTAGGACTTTCCCTGCGATTGCAGCGCTTGCTGGAGGCCAATCATCGATGGCGAGATCCGATTGCGAATCCGCTCAACTGCTCGCCGCATCTCGCCGAACTGCAACGTTGGCAAGCTGGGCGCTTGCGCCGCAGCTTTCGTGACCTTTTGGCGCAGCCAGACACGCGTTTGGCGGCAGAGTTCTTCCTGCACGATCTGTATGGCGATCACGATGTCAGCGCGCGCGACCAAGGTATTGCTAGGGTCATGCCGTTGATGCAACGTTTGTTGCCCGAGGCATTCTTGCAAACCGCTGCCGACGGCATCGAATTGGCAGTGCTCAGTCACGCCATGGATTTGCGGGTTGCGCGTGAGTGCCTTAGCCAATCCTTAGGAACTCTGGACGCGCAGCACTATGCCCACGCGTATCGTCGAGCGGGGCATCCACGCTTGCGGCGCCAACAAATTGATTTAGTCGTGCGAATTGGGCTGGCCTTGGGCGATGCTGTGCGCAAGCCTGCTCTAGGTCGATTGCTCCGCGCTTCGCGACTGCCAGCGAGGATGTCAGGTTTGGGCGAATTGCAGCAATTTCTCGAGCGTGGCTTCAGCGCTTTCGCGAAGATTGACGATGTGACGTTTTTCCTGCGGCGGATCGAGGTACAAGAACGCGAGGTCAGTCGCCGACTGTTTGCAGGCCTGAGCAATCCGTTTACTGACACCTGAGCTCTCCTCCGGTTTAGTAGCGCTTGATGTCGCACGCTGCCAATGGTGACCCCATTCAGTGACATCAGCTTGATGTTGACCTTTACGGGCTTGATTTCGACCGTGCCAACCTTGCCGCGGAGGATGGTCTGGTGTGTTCAAAGGTCCTTGGGTAACGAGGTCTGGTCGAAACTCGGGTCTTGCGTCCGCTACGATTTGATCGCATCGTGCCGGGATGAATACCGTATTTGACATTGCCTATTCGCGCCTTCTGGCACCTGCGGGATTGGATGACACCGCGTTGGACCTGGCATTCTCGCGATTGCTCTCGCCCGGCATCGATTTCGCCGATCTTTACTTTCAGCACTCGCGTCATGAAAGTTGGGCCCTGGACGATGGCATCGTCAAAGAAGGCTCGCATAGCATCGAACAAGGTGTGGGAGTGCGAGCGATTTCGGGCGAAAAGACGGGGTTTGCCTATTCCGATGACATCCGATTGGAATCGTTGCTGGAGGCCGCCAGTGCGGCGCGTGCAATTGCGCGCGCAGGACAGCAAGCCAGCACGGCCGCGCGATTGGTTGTCGCCGGCCGAGACTTGTACGTGCCCGGTGATCCGATCGACAGTCTGGATAACGATGCCAAGGTTCGTTTGTTGCGCGAGGTGGATGCCTTTGTGCGCTCATGCGATCCACGGGTGATCCAAGTATCGGTCAGTCTGGCAGGCGTGTTGGATACCGTTTTGATCGCACGTTCGGATGGTGTTCTGGCGGGTGATGTGCGCCCGCTGGTGCGTTGTAACGTGCAGGTTATTGTTGAACAGCAAGGTCGTCGCGAACAGGGCTACGCCGGCGGTGGCGGACGTTACGGCTACCCGGAACTGTTACAAAGCGGACGCGCATTTGATTTCGCGCGAGAAGCGCTTCGTCAGGCGTTGGTGAATCTTGATGCGGTCGATGCGCCGGCGGGCCAGATGCCGGTGGTGCTCGGGCCCGGTTGGCCGGGGGTGTTGCTGCATGAGGCGGTGGGGCACGGTCTGGAAGGTGACTTCAATCGAAAAGGCACGTCGACCTATGCTGGGCGGATGGGTGAGAAAGTGGCTTCGTCACTATGCACGATCGTTGATGACGGCACCTTGGTGGGGCGTCGTGGCTCACTCAATCTGGATGATGAAGGCCATCCCACGCAATGCACGACCTTAATTGAAGAAGGGCGTTTGGTGGGCTACATGCAAGATAGCTTGAATGCACGGTTGATGGGCGTCGCACCGACCGGTAATGGTCGCCGGGAGAGTTTTGCTGCGCTACCAATGCCGCGGATGACCAATACCTACATGCTGCCAGGCGTGCATGATCCGGAAGAAATCATCCGGTCGGTGTCGCGTGGCTTGTACGCGCCGAATTTTGGCGGTGGCCAGGTCGACATCACCTCGGGAAAGTTCGTTTTCTCCGCCAGCGAGGCCTACCTGATTGAGGATGGCCGCATAACTGCGCCCGTGAAAGGGGCAACACTGATCGGCGTCGGTCCGGAAACCATGAATCGCGTGTGCATGGTTGGGAATGATCTTCGTTTGGATGCAGGTGTCGGTATTTGCGGCAAGGACGGGCAAAGTGTGCCGGTAGGTGTCGGACAGCCAACCCTCAAAATCGAACAGATGACGGTCGGTGGCACTCGCGCGAGTTGATGGCAGGGACGCAAACATGAGTGAGATTCTGGTGCTCTATTACAGCCGTGGGGGTTCAGTTGCCGCCTTGGCACGACAGTTGGCGCGGGGCGTGGAGGAAGTTCCCGGCGTCCATGCCTGCTTGCGCAGTGTTCCGCCGGTTGCGGTGGTGACTCAGGTTGCCGCGGCGCCCGAGCCAGAGGACGGTGCGCCCTACGTCGAGAAGGCCGATTTGCAGCGTTGCGATGGCCTGTTGCTTGGCAGTCCGACGCGGTTCGGAAACATGGCTGCACCAATGAAGTACTTTCTCGACTCACTGGGTGCGGAATGGGCTTCGGGAACCTTGCAGGGGAAACCCGCAGCGGTGTTTACCTCGACCGCTTCGATGCATGGTGGCCAGGAGGCTACCTTGCTGACCATGCTGCTGCCCTTGCTGCATCACGGCATGTGGATAGGCGGTATTCCGTTCACCGAGCCTGCGCTCAGTCACACCCGAACAGGCGGAACACCCTACGGCGCAAGCCATGTGGCCGGACCAGCCGATGATCCAGTGCTCAGTGAGGAGGAAAAACTACTGGCACGCGCGTTGGGACGGCGTGTTGCCATTGCCGCACAACGCTTGCGTGCAGCGTGAGTATTGATCCCTATAGCATCAAGGTGCCCGATGAAGTCGGGCGGCTGGCACATCGTCTGGGCGAATGGGCCCTCGTTTCGCTGATTGTTTTGCAACTGGTTTGGTACTTGCGAGTCGCGCCACCACAGTCGATTCCTTTGGCTTGGGTGTTGGGAATCATGCTGACGCCCTTGCTGATTCCCGCGATCGGGCTTCTTTTGCGTCGTCCAAAGGCGTTGTTCTGGGCGGGATTCATGTCGATGCTGCACTTCATGCATGGTGTCAGTGAGGCATGGGCAGTACCCGAAGTGCGTACCGTCGCGATAATTGAGGTGCTGTTGAGCACGTTGCTTGCCTGCTCGGCAGGGTGGCATGGCATGGCAAGACGCAAAGCTTGGCGGCGCCTCTACAACGATGCCATCGGTAAGCCCTCAGTGTGAGCCGGTCGATGCTTCGACCTTCCAACCGGTCTGTGTGCCTGGATTGCGCAACGTGGCATTGCTGTACTGTGGCCGCTCACTCGCCTTGCGCCCACGTTCACGAAGCTCCAGCACCCAGGGCGTGATTTCGACGATGCGCGCGTCGATTCTGGCGCGTTGGTAGTAGTCGAGATCGTCGCGTTGTTTTAGTGCATTCAACTGGTTGAGGGCATCCTCGGCACCGCCCGCCAACAATGCGGCTTCTGCGTGGGCTTCGGCAGCACGAACCGGGTCGCCCGCCAGTTCACTGGCTCGCGCGAAACTGGTTTGCAGGTCGGGATCATCGCCCTGCGTCAACAGCAGAGGCCGCAACACCGCCTGTGCACGTAGGCCTTCGGCTTGTTCGCCGGTGCGAATCAGCACATTGGCGAACGTCAGTGCGACAGCGCGATTGTTCGGCTTGGTTTGACTCAATTGCTCAAAGCTCGCACGCCCCAACGCGCGATGGCCACCGAGATACTGAGCCTCGGCAACCGCCAGATCGACCCACCACGGTGAGTCTTGTCCTTGCAAACGCGCAAGTTCCTGCAAGGCGAGACTGAACTCTCCCACTTGGATCTGAGCCAATGCCAGTCCGTATCGATCTGCTGCGCCAAAGCCATCGGGATTGGCTTGCCGCCGCTGACGTAGTTCGTCAAGTGCCACGGTCGGACTGCTGGCGCTCAGCACGCGCATCCGCGCTTGTGCCCATGCGAACCACTGTCGATCAACAGGGCCAGGGCGGGTTCGGGTGTCGAGCAGGTGAGTGGGCAACAACGGATTGAGCGATGCCAACGGTGGTGGAGGCGGGACGAATCCAATCACACGCACTTTTTCCGCACGGTCCTTGGCTTCACTGATGCGGGTGGTGGTGACCGGGTGCGTGCGCAGGAATTCCGGACCCTCGTCGCCACCGATGGTTGAGCGCATGGCGCGTGACATGCGGGCAAAAAAATCTGCCATGGCAATCGGGTCATAGCCAGCCTTGGCAAGGGTTTGGATGCCCACGCGATCCGCTTCGTACTCATTGTCGCGGGTGTAGTCGATTGCTCGTTGTTGCAGCAATGCCATGCCGCTGGCAACGGCAGCCTCGGTCGCTTCGCCACTGCTGCGACCACCCGCAGATTGCGCCACGAGAATTGCGCCGAGCGTCGCCAACATGATCGGCAGCGTGTCTTTGCTGCGACGTTCGTATGCACGCAGCACGTGGCGTTGCGTGACATGTGAGATCTCATGTGCCAACACGGCGGCGACCTCGTCTTCGCGCATCGCAGTCAGGAACAAGCCCGCATTCATGCCCACATAGCCGCCGAGCGTCGCGAAGGCGTTGATGTCGCGCGATTTCAGGAAGAAGAACGTATAGGTTTGTTCGGAGCGTTCGCCCTGACGCGCAATTCGCTCGCCCATGCCCTGCAGATAATCTGTGAGCAGCGCGTCGTCCAGCAGTTCACCGCTATAGCGGATTTGTCGCAACACCGCTTTGCCATACAGCGTTTCATCGCTGGGGGTGATAACCGATTCCGCCGACGAGCCGATATCCGGCAAGTTCGACTTTGCCGTTGCCGCCTCCCGTGATTGCGCGTGGGCGTTGAATGCAAGTGCGCAAAGAAGACTGGTGCTCAGCAGGGTAGGGATCAGCAAGCGCATGAGTGTCTGGCAGGGCAAATAGGACATCGAGTGTGCGACTTTGTCCGGCTTCGCGGGTTAAAACGATATGAATTGCTCGCGTACAGCGTTTGAATGCCTTGCGCGATGTCGGCCTCACACCAGCCAGTACATCAGACCGACATTGGCTGCCAGCAGGGGCAGGGCGGTCGGCCACTGGGCCCGAATCACTGCGTAGGGATCGCGCAGCTCCAATAATGCAGCAGGCACCAGATTGAAATTGGCGGCCATCGGCGTGAGCAGCGTTCCGCAGTAACCACAAAGCATGCCCAATGCGACGACGACGGCGGGATCCGCGCCTTGTCCCTGCACCAGCAGTGGCAGCGCGATGCCAAGGGTCATGACTGGAAACGCCGCGAAGGCGTTACCCATGATCACGGTGAACAGGGTCATGCCAAGCGCATAGGCCAACACCACGGCAAAGCGACTATCGGCATCGATCCAGGGACGCACTGCGGCTGCGACCGCATCACCAACCCCGGCGGCGGCAAACACGCTGCCGAGGGTGGCGAGCAGCACGGGCAGCAGGCTCGCCCAACTGATGGCATCAAGCATACTGCGAGATGCACTAACGGCAGCCAATGGAGGGCTTCGGGTCAGCCGGCTCGCTGCCACAAACGCCAACGCGCAGGCCACACCAAAGCCGATTTGCGTGGTCAGCACGCCGTCAACCAGCGCGATCCCTGCCACCGACAGCTGCGTGGCGCCGAGGGCGACAATCACGGTAACCAGTGGGATCAGCAGTGCCGGGCCAAACAGCCGATTGGCGAAGCGTTGACGGTGTTGCACCAGCCGATCCGCGGTCGGCGCGGTGTGGGTGCCGCCACGCACTTGTCCATTGCCTGCAAGCAGTGCGAGCGCGAGCACCACGATGCCCATCACTGCAGCGGGAAGCCATTGTCCAATCAAGAATGAAAGGCCAAGTAAGCCCCAGAAGCTGGCAGTTCCGAGGCGACGTGGGTGAGCAAGATCTCGCCGGGTCTGCCACGCCATCCAAATCAGGTACAGACCCGTCAGGGTGTAAATGCTCTGGATGCCGATCATGCCTTGGCGCCTGTGCTGCGAGCGCCTTGCAGGCGGCGATCCAGGTTCAGTAATCGAGCCCCATGAATTAGGAAGGCACAGATCGCCGTGGGAATGCCCCAAAGCGCGATCTGCAAGGGCTCGACGAAAATGCCGTTATCCGCAAGGAAGCTTTGCATCAGCAGGACGCCGCCGAAAGCAATGAAGATGTCTTCGCCAAAGAACAAGCCGACGTTGTCGGTGCTGGCGGCAAGTGCCCGCAGACGTTCGCGCTCCGTGGCACTGAGTGTTGGTTTTTGGGCTTCGGCTGCGGCTTCGGTCATTGGCGCAAGCAGTGGCCGAACGGTTTGCGGGTGACCGCCGAGGCTGTGCAGTCCTATGGCCGACAACAACTGTCGAAACAGCAGATAGGCCAGCATCAATCGTCCCGCGGTGGCGCCACGTAAGCCTTGGATCAGGTGGCGTGCTTGCTCGCGCAAGCCGTGACGTTCAAGTAGCGAAATGACCGGTAGCGTCAGCAACAGTAAAGCCAAGTAGCGGTTTTTGATGAAGGCGCTGCCCAGCAACGCCAGAACCTCCACCGGTGACATTCCGGCGATCAATCCGGTAGCCAGTCCAGAAAACACCACCACCAGAGCGGGATTTAGGCGCAGCGCAAATCCTGCGACCACCATCCCGACGCCCAACAGCGGCCAGAGTGAAACGGCACTATTCATGGGGGTGCAACGTGCCACCCGGCGCCTTCGATCGCTGCACGCAGACTGCCTGCAAAAGCGACGGCATTCGGGCGATCCCCATGCAGGCAGATGCTCCTCGCGGTCATCGGCAAGCGTTCACCCGTGCGCGCGGTGACGGCGCCTGCGGTGAGCAGTTGAACCACTTGTTGCGTCGCCGACGCCACATCGTGAATCTCCGCATCGGGGTGACTGCGCGGCGTCAGACTGCCGTCGGCTTCATAGCGCCGCTCGGCAAAGGCCTCGTCGATGACGTGTAACCCACGTAGGCGCGCGGTTTCGGCCAACCCGGCGTGCGCCAGCGCATAGAGCTTGAGGTGCGGCGAGAACGCGCGTACCGCATCGCTGACCGCCTCGGCAGTGCGCAGGCAGGCGTTCGCCATGTGGTACAGCGCCCCATGTGGTTTGACATGCCGCAATTCGCCACCGGCGGCGCGCACAAAGCCTGCCAGTGCGCCAATTTGATACAGAACCAGGGCGTAAATCTCGTTGTCACTCAGCGCCATCGTGCGGCGACCGAACCCCTGCAGATCGGGGAGTCCGGGGTGTGCACCGATGGCGACACCCTGCTGTTGACACAGTGCGACGGTTTGCTGGATGACGACGGGATCGCCCGCATGCAGACCGCAGGCGATGTTGGCCGAGCTTGCAAATTTCAGCAGCGCCGCATCATCGCCCATACGCCACGCGCCGAAAGACTCACCGACATCGCAGTTGAAGTCGATGCTGCGCTGCATGGCCGGACTCAGACCGCGCCCATCAGGCGCGCGGCCTCATCGATGTCTACCGACACCAGACGCGACACACCTGGTTCGCGCATGGTGACACCCGCCAGTTGCCGCGCAGATTCCATGGTCGCTTTGTTGTGCGTGACAAACAGAAACTGCACGCGCTCGGACATTTCGGTCACCATCGCCGAGAAGCGTCCGACATTGGCCTCGTCCAGCGGTGCGTCAACTTCGTCCAGCAAGCAGAACGGCGCGGGATTCAGGCGAAAGATGGCGAAAATCATCGCGACCGCAGTGAGCGCTTTCTCGCCGCCCGACAACAGCGATATGTTCGATACGCGCTTGCCCGGCGGTCTCGCCATGATCGCCACGCCGGTTTCCAGCAGGTCTTCACTGGTGAGTTCCAAGTAGGCATGACCACCACCAACCAGTCGAGGATACAACTCTTGCATGCCGGCATTGACGCGGTCGAAGGTGTCCTTGAAACGGCCGCGTGTTTCGCGGTCAATCTTGCGGATCGCACCCTCCAGCGTCTCAAGCGCCTCGGTCAGATCCTTGTGCTGGCTGTCGAGGTAGTCCTTGCGTTGCGACTGCTCGCCGAATTCCTGAATCGCCGCCAAGTTGACCGGCTCCAATCGACGGATGCGAATTTCGAGATCTGCCAGGCTACGCCGCCATTGCTCGCTATCAGCCTGCTCAGGCAGCGCGGCCAATACGGCCTGCATGTCGAGGCCGGCTTCCAGCAAGGCTTCCGACAGGCTTTGTGCTTTCAACGCGAGCGCCTGTTCATCCAAACGACGACGATTGATCTGGTCACGCAGCAGCAGCGCGCGCTGGTCCAGGAGTTGGCGTTGTTGCTCGCTGTTGCGCAGCTCGGCCTCCACGCCGTCGACAGCCGAGCGCGCCGCTGACAATTGCCGATCAATGTCACTGCGCGCTTCGAGGTAAGTCTGCCGTTCGGCTTGCAATGCGAGTTGCGGCGCGTCGCCCATGGCGAGCTGTGTAGCCAGATCGCCAACCCGCTGTGCAAGTTGCATTTGCTGCGCCAGCATGCGGTTGACCGACTGCTGCAGTCCTTGGTGCTGACTACGACGTGACTCCAGTTGCAGCGCGACCACATGGTGGCGCTCACGCAATTCGCGCACGCTAGCGTGCGCTTGCTCGCGCGCGCCGAGTTGTCGATCACGTTCTGCTTCGAGCTGCAGACGACGCGTCTCGTGCTCGCCCATTGACTGCAGAACGCTGTCCAACCCAGCACGGGCCAGCGCTGCTTGTTCTTGTGCGTGTCGCATTTGCTCGGCAAGTTGCAGCAGTTCGGTTTCGATGCGTGTCATACGGGTCTGCGCGGATTCCACCTTGCCGCGCAAGCTTTGTACTTGCCCTGCCAGTTCGGCAACATTGCGATGCGCAAGATACAGCGAACGTTGCGCGTCTTCGCGCGCCAGTTCAGCGTCTTGTTGTTGCTCGCGTGCTTTGTTGAGCGAATCGGTCAACGCTTGGTCTCGCATTCCCAACGCGTCGAGTTCTGCGCGCAACTGTTGAATGTCTCGCTCTCGCGCCAGCGCACCGTGCTGGGCCTCGCCGGGGCAAACCAGACGGACACTGTCCGCCGCAATCCACTCGCCGCTTGGCGTAATGACGCTTTCGCCGTCATCCAACTGCGAAAGCAACGCCAGCGCGTCGTCTAGGTGCGCTGCGGTGCGAACCGTGCGAAGCAAGCGACGAACCGCAGCGGGGCCTTCGACTTTTCCGGCAAGTGATCCGGCGGGTGTCAGCAGCACATCCTTGCCTGCCGAGAGCAGTTGTACTCGTCCGCTCTTCAGTGCGGGCAGGGCACTGGCAAACGCGGTTGGCTCGTCCACCAAGACCGCCTCGATGATGCTGCCCAATACTGTCTCGACTGCCAGTTCCCAGCCCGTCTCCACGTGAATTTGTTGACCAACGCGCGGCAACTGATCGAGACCCAGCGATTGCAGCCACGCTTGAGCTGCGCCTTGGGTTTGTCCGAGCGCTGCGTGTTGCAGACCCTCCAATGCACCTAATCGACCGCGTGCGGCTTGCACGTCTTTGCGCACGTCCGCCTGTTCGGATTGAACCTGCCGTTGACGCTCCTGTTGGTCAGCAATCGTCTGTTTGCGGCCTTCCAGGCTTTCGGTAAGTGCATCGATGGAGTCACGCTGGGCGTCAAGTTCCGCCATGCGTTCGGCGAGTTGTTCGTTGAGCGGGTCGATGTCCAGACTCTGGCGTTCGCTTTGCAGGGCATCACGCCTGCGCGCCGCCTCCAACGTTTGACGGTCGAGGTAGTCAATTCGCGTGCGGTCAACGTCGGCGCTGCGCGTTGCTTCGGCTTGCGCGACGCGATGCGTGTCCCAGTGGCGTTGCCACTCGCTGACGGCCAGGTCCGCTGCCTGCTGAAGGGCGCTTGCCTCTGCAAGTTGTTCGCTCAGTGCTTCGGTGCGTGGTTCCAGGTCAGCCAGTTCATTCGCAAGCTGGGCTAAACGACTCTGATCATCCTCGAGATGCGCACCGACTTCATCCAGCGACTGTTGGGTTTCGTCGCGGGATTGTGCCAAACGTTGCCCCAGCTCCGTTTGGTGCCGGATTTGCTGTTCGACGCGAGCAATATCCGCGCCGACTCGATAACTTTCTGCCTGGATGCGCGTGAGTTGTGTGTTGGCCTCGGCCTGCTGTTCGCGGCAGAGTTCAAGATGGGCTTCCACGTGGCGCTGTTCGGTGACCATCGCTTCCAAGGCAAGGTCCTGGTCGCTCAAACTACTGCGAAGCACCAAGAGATCGCCCTCGACCACACGGTAGTCCATCGCCTTCAGTTGCGCGTCGCGCTCACGTTGTTCGGCACGGAGTTGCTGATATTGCTCTGCCTGTTTGGCCTGACGACGGAGGTGCTCAAGTTGTTTGTCGACTTCCTCGCGAACATCGTTCAAACGATCCAAGTTCTCGCGCGTCTGTTTGATGCGCGATTCCGTCTCACGTCGACGCTCCTTGTACTTGGAGATGCCGGCGGCTTCTTCCAGATAGACGCGCAGATCTTCCGGCCGCGCCTCGATGATCTGACTGATCATGCCCTGTTCGATGATCGAGTAGGAGCGCGGTCCAAGCCCGGTGCCAAGGAACAGATCGGTAATATCGCGACGACGGCAGCGCGTGCCGTTCAAATAGTAGGCGCTGGCGCCATCGCGACTGACCATGCGCTTGACCGAGATTTCAGCGTACTGCGCGTATTCGCCCAACAAGGTGCCGTCGCCGTTGTCAAAGATCAGTTCGACGGTGGCAGTACCGACGGGCTTGCGGCCGGATGACCCGGAAAAAATCACATCGGTGAGGTTGTCACCGCGCAGCCGACTCGCTGAGCTTTCGCCCATCACCCAACGTACGGCGTCAATGATGTTGGATTTGCCGCAACCGTTCGGTCCGACAACGCCGGTCATGTTGGTCGGCAAGTGCAGTGTGGTGGGATCAACAAAGGACTTGAAGCCGGCCAGCTTGATGGTGGAAAGGCGCATTCCCGATCAACCTGCCGTGGTGATCTTGGCTTTGCTGCGCAGGGCTTTGACCTGATCAGCGACCGCTTGCTGGACCAGTTGCGCTCGAGCGCCTTCCTTGACCGATTCGAATGAGGGTGGGGCAAAGGGCCGAGACTCGGCACGGCGCAGCACGTGGTAACCAAATTGGGTCTTGACCACGGCCGGAACGACGCTACCGTCGTCGACCTGCGGTACCACGGTGGCGAACTCGGGGGGCATCTGACCCAAATGCCCCCAGTCCAGTGCTTTGGCCTGCAGGGCGCTGCCCGCTTTGGCTTGCATCAGCTGCTCAAAATTCGCCGCGTCAGCCCGTGCCTCCAGTAAAGTGGCAAGCGCGCTGGCTTCATCCGAGAACAGGATGTGCTGCAAAAGGTACTGCTTGTCGCCAGTGCGCTTGACCTCGCGGTCGTAGTAGGCACGTAGCTCTTGATCGGTAACGGTGATCCCGCTGCGCAATGCGGACATCTCGCGGCCTGATAACTGCTGCATTCGAACCAAGGTGGCCTCCGCCTGAACGTCGGGCTCTTTGGCGACGTCGCTGGATAGCAGCGCCTGTGCCAGAACGATGTTGTCAATCAGGCTGTCCAGCGCGGTTTGTCGCTGCTGGCGATCACTGATGTCGAAGCCATGTCCCTTGGCGTAAACCTCCAGCAGGGGCTGTGTGATTGATTCGCCATTAACCATTGCCACCAGATTGCCGGGTGGCGTGCCGAGCAATGCGTTGCCCACGTTGGTCTTCTCATGCGGTGATTCACCCGCAGAACAGCCGGTCAGCGCAACAAGCACCATCATGAAACGCAGCGAATGATGAAGACTCATTGATTTTCCTCAGGGAGTTTGGCGCTGATCTGCAGCGCATGAATGTCGGTGTGCATGAGGTCGCCAAGTGCGGCATACACTTTTCGGTGCCGTGCCAGCGCTGAAAGACCACGAAACGACTCCGAAACAATTTCCAACGCGAAATGTCCGCGGCCATCTTGCGCACCCGCATGACCACGATGCTTGGCGCTGTCGTCGCGTAACGCGATATGTGCGGCCTGCAGCGACGACAGTGCGCGCTGAATACGCTCGATGCGATCACTCATGGTTAGGGTAAAACCGGCTTGAAGGGCAGCACATCCACTTGCTGATAGACACCTGCCAGAAAATACGGGTCCGCATCTGCCCATTCACGCGCCGCAGCAAAGCTGTCGAATTTGGCAATGATGGCGCTGCCAACATAACCAGATTCCCCAGGGTCTTCCATATCCAAGGCCGGTAGCGGTCCCGCAACCAGCAGGCGCTGCTCACTTGCCAGCACCTGCAAGCGTTGCAAATGCCCGGCACGCGCATTGCGCCGGGCCTCCAGCGAGTTGGGGACATCACTGCCAATAATCAAATACCACATGGAGCACCTTCATGAGAGTCACAGGAGATGGCCTGAACACGCCCCCATGGACTTGTCAGGCACGCAGAGTCCGGCACAGGTCCAGACTCGCCACCGCCGGATCAATCATCGCTGTGACTAATCCGCGTGCAGGCCATCCATGGTCTGCGGAAACGCTGACTTGATCAGCATTTTTCAAGCTTGGCATCCCACGCGGACGAGATGACGTCGATTTCGCTCGTGTGGGATGGTTTGCGGTCGGCGAACAGCGCATCATAGGCGTTTGCCCGCTTGGGCGACATCCTTAGGGCAGCTTTCCTGGTCACCATGGGCGATCGTATTGCCATTCATCCCGTCAACCCGCAGCCACGCATGATTGCCCGCGCTGTGGACGCCGTGCAGCGCGGTGCGCTCCTGGTAGCGCCTTCGGATGCAGGCTATTTGTTGCTCTGGGCGGTCGACGCGCTTAAAGCGGAGGAACGAGTTCAACGCATGCGCGGACTGGACAGCAAACACCCCTTCACCTTACTCTGCGCAAGTCTGAGTGAAATGGGTCGATTGGCAAAACTCGACGATGCGGCGTTTCGTATCGTCAAACCGCTGATTCCTGGGCCCTTCACCTTTATTCTTCCGGTGTCTTCTGAGTTGCCGCGCCGTTTCAAGCAGGCCAAGCGCAAGGTGATCGGTTGTCGGATTCCGGATTCGTCAGTGCTATTGGCATTGATTCGGGATTGTGGCACGCCGCTGCTTTCGACCAGTATTGAGTTCGACGAGGACTCCCCTGATCGTCAGGACCCCGAGGATGTGGCAGATCGCGTGTTGCGCGATGTGGATTTGATGCTTGACGCGGGCGAGTGTGCTGCTGGCCCGACAAGTGTGGTGGATCTCAGTGGTGATGTGCCGTGTGTGGTGCGCCAAGGCGCGGTGCCCGTCGTTTTTTGAGACCTCGCGTAATTGAGAAGGTAATCGTTGCGGGAGGCTTGAGCCCGGCTCGCAATGCCCATTAGAACAACGCGGCGATGACCGTGAGAATGTGAGCTTCAGGCGTGAGCCTGTGCCCAGAAAATGAATCAGCCTCGGCTCTGCGTTTTCATCGGCGCAGCTTTGCCGAGTGCCAGCGTGTTTCGTTCAACCCGTCGAAGAACCTCGTTCTCGCATGAATCCCACCGCGGCAGATCCTGCCGATACCGCCAGTGAAGTGTTGCGCAATGCGCCGCCACAACAGCAGGAAATGCCGTTGGCATTCGTGCGTGGGCAGCCAATGCTACAGATTCCGCAGGATCTGTATATCCCGCCGGACGCTCTGGAAGTCATTCTCGATGCGTTTGAGGGCCCCCTTGATCTGTTGCTCTATCTGATCCGTCGCCAGAATCTCGACATTCTTGACATCCCGGTCGCGGAGATCACGCACCAGTACGTTGTGTATGTCGAGTTGATGCACGAGCTCAAGCTTGAGCTGGCGGCTGAATACTTGGTCATGGCCGCGATTCTGGCCGAAATCAAATCGCGCCTTCTGCTGCCGCGTCCGCCGCGCGAGGAGGGGCACGAAGAAGACCCGCGTGCCGAGTTGGTAAGACGTCTGCAGGAGTACGAGCGCTTTCGGCAGGCGGCTCAGGATATCGACGCCATGCCGCGGGTCGAGCGCGATACAGTCATCGCGCACGCGCATTCCGGCGAGCGTCATAGTCAACGCCTGCCCCCGCCGGTCGACTTGCGTGAGATGTTGCTGGCCTTGCGCGATGTACTCAAGCGCGCTGAACTGTTCACCCACCACGCCATTCGCCGCGAAGCGCTCAGTGTGCGTCAACGAATGGGTGAGTTGTTGCAGACGCTGGATGGCGGCCAGTTTGTCGAGTTCAGTGCGTTGTTCCGTGCCGAAGAAGGTCGCTTGGGCATCGTGGTGACATTCTTGTCCGTGCTCGAATTGGCCAAAGAGATGCTGATCGAAATCGTCCAGGAAGCGCCCTTGGCAGTAGTCTTCGTGCGTTCTTTGAGCGCGCGGCCGGCGGACACGGAAGAGCGTGAAGTGTCCGTCGACAGTGCGCTGGGCGACGATCAAGCCGTCTATGTTTCTGACCACTCTGAGCAGGCGCAGTCGGCGGCGCGTGTTGACAGTCCCCATAGCGAATAAGAGCCACGCGACGATGGAGCAAGAACAACTGCAACGCATTCTGGAAGCCGCCTTGTTGGCGTCGCCACAGCCTCTGACCGTCAATCAGATGGGTGACCTGTTCGGGGAAGACGAGCGGATCAGCGCGGACGATATTCGTCGTGCTTTGCTGGCGCTTGCCGAAGCGAGCGCGCCGCGTGGCATTGAATTGCTTGAGGTTGCATCGGGTTTTCGCTATCAGGTTCGTACGGAAGTCTATGGTTGGGTGTCCCGGCTGTGGCAGGAAAAGCCGCCGCGCTATTCGCGCGCTTTGCTAGAAACGCTTGCCTTGATTGCCTATCGACAACCGATCACCCGCGGTGAGATCGAGCAAATTCGCGGCGTGGCTGTGAATACGCAGATCATTCGCACCCTGGAGGATCGCGAGTGGATTAGGATCATTGGGCACCGCGACGTGCCTGGAAAACCTGCCCTGTTTGGCACCACGCGTGGCTTCCTCGATTACTTCAATTTGAAGAGTCTTGATCAGTTGCCACCTCTGGCAAGCCTTCAGGACCTACCCGAGCTCGAACCGCAACTCCTGTTTGACACGCCGCCACCTGCGCTGGCGGCATTGGCCGGAACGCCGCTTGAGCACGTGGATGATTTGGATGTGATCGCGCATGACTCGTCCGGTTCACGTGGTGCCGATCCGGCAAACATTTTCGATCCCGCCGACGATGTGTCCTCGTCGGCAGTGGGTTCAGCTGAACCGCAGGACACAGATTGTTCGAATTCCATTTCTCAGATTTCCCCGATAGGCGAGCTCGATTCAGGAGCGATGCCGGAGCAAAACGTATGACTGATACACCCCGCCGCGTCCTTTCGCTCAATCGCAGTGGCAGCGACTCCGTACCCAAGCTCGAAGAGCGCTTGCACAAAGTGCTGGCGCAGGCTGGCATGGGCTCCCGCCGGGCGCTCGAAGAACGCATCGAGAAGGGCGAAGTGCGTGTCAATGGCGATGTGGCTGTCATTGGCACACTGCTCCGCAGTGGTGATCGGGTTGATCTCGACAATCGCAGTTTCATTGCGACCGCCCAGAGTGAACCGGCACGCGTGTTGATGTACAACAAGCCCGAAGGCGAACTCACCACACGCGACG
The DNA here is from genome assembly GCA_016718605.1 of Lysobacterales bacterium. Classification (GTDB taxonomy): domain Bacteria; phylum Pseudomonadota; class Gammaproteobacteria; order Xanthomonadales; family Xanthomonadaceae; genus Aquimonas. The sequence continues at coordinate 20,801 of JADKCY010000006.1, forward strand.
ACCCCGAAGGTCGCGCCACCGTGTTCGAGAACCTGCCGCGCTTGAAGGGATCGCGCTGGATCGCGGTTGGTCGTCTGGACATCAACACGACAGGTTTGCTGCTGCTGACGACAGACGGTGAACTGGCCAACGCACTGATGCATCCTTCGAGTCAGATCGAGCGCGAATATGTGGTGCGCATCCATGGTGAGGTCAGCGACGATGTTTTGCAGCGACTGCGTACTGGCGTGATGCTGGAGGATGGCGAGGCGCGTTTTGACGAGATTGAGTCAATCGGCTCCAGTGACAGTCATTTGTGGTTTCGCGTGGTGCTGCACGAGGGGCGCAACCGTGAAGTGCGCCGCATGTGGGAGGCCGTCGGCTTTCAGGTTAGTCGCCTGAAACGCGTTCGCTACGGTGCCATCAGTTTGCCGCGTCTCCTGTTGCGTGGTCAGTCTCAGGAGTTGGCGGCTGAGCAAGTCGAGGAATTGCGCGCTCGGTTCAATTTACCGCCTGTCGAAGCCAACTTGACCTTGCAGCCCGTCATCAATCAGCGTCGTGCCAAAACGTCAGAGTATCGCCCGGCGCCGCGCGGTGAACAGAAGGCGTGGACACAGGGTGCGTATGGCGATGAAGGTCGCGAGTTGCGTGCTTTTGACCATATCCGTGACGATCACGGCGGTCGCGGGCGGGCCGGTCCGAAGGGGCCGCGACCGGGTGGTCGCGGTGCGCCTCGTCCCGCAGGTCCACGAGGTCCCGCCAAACCACGGTTTGGCGATGCCAGCAACGCCGCTTCGCCCTACGCCAATGAGCAACGTGGCCCTCGCGGTCCGCGCGGTCCACGGACCGAGCAGGGCGGCAGGGCGGAAGGAACGTTCAAACCGCGTGGTCCTCGCGGCCCGCAGAGTGGTGCTGCACCCTACGCACAGACAGCCTTGACCGCGCCAGGTGGCGAAGCACGGCAGCGCTCAGGTCCGCGTTCCGGGCCACGCAGCGCGCCTCGCCAGGGGCAACCGGGCGGCGTCAGCAGCAGCGGCGAATTCCGGAGCTGGTATGTGCCGGAAGGTGTCACCACCACGAGTCCTCGTAGCAATCCGGGACCCACGCGCGGCTCGCGTCCGGATGGGCGACCCGGTTCGCGGCCGGATTCTCGTGCTGATTCGCGACCTGGCGGCCGGCCAGGGCAGGGGCCGGGTCAACGTGCCGACGGTCCGCGCGCAGACGGTCCGCACGGTCCGAGACCTGGTGGCCCACGTCCCGGAGGGCGTCCACAAGGTGGGCCTGGCGGCCCAGGAAACCACCGCCCGCCCGGTCGCCCAGGCGGTCGCTCGGGAGGCGGTCGTCCGCCGCGCTGATGGCACCCGCGAAATGAACGCACCGGTTCCGATGGGGCGTGACGCCCGTGACCAGCATTGGATGCGGCAAGCACTGACGCTTGCAGAGCAAGCGGCAAGCGAGTTTGCCGATGTGCCAGTCGGTGCATTGTTGCTGGATGCCAAAGGCGAATTGTTGGCAACTGGCTTGAATCGCTGCGTTGCCGATCACGATCCCAGCGCCCACGCCGAGATCGTTGCGTTGCGCGACGCAGGCCGCAAGCTTGGCAATCATCGACTAACGGGCAGTACGCTGTATGTCACGCTGGAGCCCTGCGCGATGTGCGCCATGGCACTCGTGCATGCGCGAGTTGCACGCGTCGTGTATGCGGCCGATGACCCAAAAACGGGTGCTGCTGTCAGTGTGTTTGACCTGCTGCAGTCTGAACGCCACAACCATCGCATCTCGCTGACTCGGGGTGTATTGGCCGATGAAGCCTCGCAGATGTTGCGGGACTTCTTTCTGCAACGCCGCAGCAAGGCGCTGCATGTCTCCCCCAAAAAGGCAGTTTCGCAATGAACAGTGTCGCAAGTGACAGCCACCTGATCTGGATCGATCTGGAAATGACCGGTCTGGATACCGACAACGATTCCATCATCGAGATTGCCACCTTGGTGACCGATAGCGAACTCAATGTGTTGGCTGAGGGGCCAGTGATTGCCATTCATCATGCGCTGGAAGTGCTGCAGGAGATGGACGACTGGAATCGCAATCAACATCGCACTTCGGGTCTGTGGCAGCGCGTTCTGGACTCGACGGTCACGATGCAGGAAGCCGAAGCCCGCACACTGGAATTTCTGGCGCAATGGGTCCCCACTCGAAAATCGCCGATGTGTGGCAACAGCATTTGCCAGGACCGGCGATTTCTCGCGCGCGAAATGCCCGCATTGGAAGCCTGGTTTCACTACCGCAATCTGGATGTATCGACGCTCAAGGAACTGGCCCGTCGTTGGGCACCTGCGCTCGCGGCGGGTTTGCAGAAGAGTGCGTCGCACACTGCGTTGGCGGACATTCGCGAGTCGGTTCAGGAGTTGACGTACTACCGGCAATTCATGGGTGAGTTGGGCGGGCGGAGCTGAGTTCATGGCATTGCTGCAATTGATTGATCTCAGCCATAGCGTTGGTGGTCCTGCCTTACTCTCGCATGTCGACCTCAGCATTGAGGCAGGTGAGCGTGTCTGCATCGTTGGTCGCAATGGTGCAGGCAAGTCTACGTTGCTGCGCATTTTGTCCGCAGAGATCGGTGCCGACGAAGGCGAACGACGCACCGCGTCCGGCGTGCGTGTTGCGCGATTGGCCCAGGAAGTCCCTCACGGTGTCAGCGGGACGGTGTTCAGTGTCGTCAGTGCCGGGCTCGGTGAACTGGGTGCCGTATTGGCGGAATACCACGCATTGCTGCATCACCTCGATCGACCTGGCGCGACCGATCGGCTTGGCGATTTGCAATCTCGCATTGATGCGCTGCAGGGTTGGGATGCGGATCGACGGGTTGACAGTATCCTAAGTCGGTTGCAGTTGGACGGTGAACTGGCCTTCTCGGCACTTTCTGGTGGCATGAAGCGTCGCGTGCTGTTGGCGCAGGCACTGGCTTCCGCGCCGGACATCCTGCTTTTGGATGAGCCGACCAATCACCTCGATATCGCCAGCATCCAATGGCTGGAAGACGCGTTGCGGACACTTTCGCCGAGCTTGGTTTTCATCACCCATGACCGTCGATTTCTGCGCGCACTGGCCACCCGCATCGTGGAAATTGACCGTGGGCAGGTGACTTCCTGGCCTGGCGATTACGACAACTACTTGCGGCGTCGTGAAGAGCGTTTGCACGCCGAGGCGCAGGCGGCGGCCCATTTCGATCGCAAGCTGGCTGAAGAGGAAGTGTGGATTCGTCAGGGCATCAAGGCGCGAAGGACTCGTAACGAAGGGCGCGTGCGTGCCCTGCAGGCAATGCGTCGTGAGCGTGCCGAGCGGCGCGAGCAGCAGGGTCAGGTCAAGCTGTCGATGGCGGTCGCAGCCCCCTCGGGCAAGCGCGTCTTCGAGGCCAAGCATCTGCGCTGCGAGTTGGGCGGTCGCGTTCTGATCGACGACTTCAGCGCGGCGGTGCAGCGCGGTGATCGGGTCGGCTTGATCGGTCCCAATGGCGCAGGAAAAACCACTCTGATTCGCATCTTGCTGGGGGATCTGGCAGCAACGTCCGGGGAGCTCACCGCGGGTACGCAGTTGCAAGTGGCCTACTTCGACCAGCACCGCGCCACGCTGCGCGAAGACTGGAACGCGCTGGACAACGTCGCCGAAGGTCGCGAGTTCATCGAGATCGATGGCCGCCGCAAGCACGCCCTAGGCTACCTGCAGGATTTTCTGTTCACGCCAGAACGCGCGCGCGCGCCGATTACTGCGCTTTCCGGTGGTGAACGCAATCGTCTGCTGCTGGCCAAGCTGTTCGCTCAGCCATCGAATCTGCTGGTGATGGACGAGCCGACCAACGATCTGGATGTCGAAACGTTGGAGCTACTTGAGGAGCGCCTTGGCGAGTACACCGGCACGCTTCTGCTGGTCTCGCATGATCGCGAGTTTCTCGACAACGTGGTGACATCGTGTTGGGTATTTGAAGGCGAGGGCCTGGTTCGCGAGTATGTCGGCGGCTATGCGGACTGGCTGCGCCAGCGTGATGAACCAAGCAAGGCCACCGACAATCGTACCGGCACGGGGGTTCCCCCAGTGACAGCGGGCAACGGCATGCCGATCGCCAAGCGCAAATTAAGCTACAAAGATCAGCGTGAGCTTGAGCAATTGCCCTCGCGTATCGACGAACTTGAGGCTGCGCTGGCCGCAGGGAGTGAGCGTTTGGGTGATCCGGGCCTGCATGCGGCAGGCGGTGCGGCATTGGCGGCGCTGACTACCGAAATGGCGCAGGTGCAGACCGCGCTGGATGCGGCCTATGCACGTTGGGCCGAATTGGACAGTTGAGGCGCTCATGATCCGTATCGGAACCGGTTTCGATGTACATGCTTTTGGTGAAGGCGATCATGTGACGCTGGGCGGCGTGAGTATCCCGCACCCGCGCGGCTTGATCGCGCATTCGGACGGCGATGTGCTGATCCACGCGCTTTGCGATGCTTTGCTTGGCGCGCTCGCGCTGGGCGATATCGGCAAGCACTTTCCGCCCACCGATTCGCGTTGGAAAGCCGCAGACAGCCGCGACCTGCTGCGCGCGGTTATGGGCATGCTGGCAGAGCGCGATTGGCATGTTGTGAACGTAGATAGTGTGGTGATCTGCGAACGGCCCAAGTTGTTGCCCTACATTGATGCCATGCGTGCCTGCTTGGCGGCGGATCTGGTTGTCGACCTGAATGCCGTCAGCGTCAAGGCCACAACCACCGAGAGACTTGGCTTTGCCGGGCGCGAGGAAGGTATCGCCGCACAGGCGGTTGTTCTGCTGGCGCACACGGCAGGTGGTCGGGTATGAGTGGTGACAGCTTGCCGCGTGGCCTTGGTGACGCCGTCCTGCAGGCGCGAATGCGCGTGCAATGGGAGGACTTCCGGGTCGTCGAAGACCTTGGCTTCGAGCCTAGTGGAAGTGGCGAACATCTGTTGCTGCGGGTCGAAAAACGTGGCGCCAATACGACTTGGGTTGGCGAACAGCTGGCGCGCTGGGCAGGCATCGCACCCATGGGTGTGAGCTACGCCGGACTGAAAGATCGCCACGCGGTCACCGAGCAGACCTTCAGCGTCCATCTGCCCAAGCGCGTGGCACCCGACCTGCTGCCCGAGCACGACAGCTTTCGTGTGCTGGACACGCATTGGCATTCGCGCAAACTACCGCGCGGCGCATTGGCCGGTAACCATTTCGTTCTGCGATTGCGCGAGGTGCATGGCGAGCGTGCCGCCATCGAATCCCGGCTGGCCCAAATCGCTGCCCGTGGTGTACCGAATTACTTCGGAGAACAACGCTTTGGTCACGATGGTGGGAACGTCGCTGCGGCCGTCGCCATGTTCGCAGGCAAACGCGTGGATCGCGCCAAGCGGGGTTTTCTGATCTCTGCCGGGCGATCCAGTCTGTTCAACGCCGTACTCGCCGAGCGGGTTGCGGAAGGTTGTTGGGATGCTGCCTTGGAAGGCGAAGTCTTCATGCTTGATGGCAGCCATAGCGTGTTCGGCCCGGAGCCACTGGACGATCAACTGCAGACGCGTTTAGCCGCCATGGACATCCATCCTACGGGACCCCTGTGGGGCCGCGGAGAACTGCGTCCGCAAAGTGATGCATTGGCACTTGAAACCCGTGTGCTTGCCGAACAGCAGGCACTCAAAAGCGGACTGGAATCGGAAGGTCTGCGCCAAGAACGCCGCGCCCTGCGTTTACCGGTGCGGCAACTACACTGGCAGTGGCTGAGCGACTCGCCGGACCTCGAACTGCGATTTTTCCTGCCTGCGGGTGCCTATGCGACGGTGGTATTGCACGCGCTTGGCGAGGTAAGTGATGGGTTCGTCGGGAGAGCGTCCGGTTCGCTACCGGAATCACAATCTTGAAGACGCGTCGCGACGCAGCCTCCTGCCATCTGCGCAGGTGCATCCGATGACTTGCGATGTCGCGTGCAATAGAGCGCCAGCCTGGGCACGCTGGCGCTGGTTCGCAAAAAATGAATGCGTGAGGTTGACAGCGTGCATCGCTTCGGTGGCCCCGTGAATTCCCGCGTGACGGCGATTTGTTAGTCCATGACTTCCTATTTCATCGCGTCGCCGCACGCAGTTTCGTCGTTGCCGCACGATGCTCCGGCTTGCACTCAGTTTGTTGGACCACCCTTCCTCATCGGCCGCCCCTAGTCCCATGCGAATTCCCCCAACCTTGCCGCACGAACACTATGTCCTGACCATCCGCTGTCGTGATGCGGTGGGTATCGTTGCTGGCGTGGCATCGGCGCTGGCGGCGGCGGGGGCGTTCATCATCGAGTCCTCGCACTTTGGCGATCCCGATACCAGTTTGTTTTTCATGCGGACCGAGTTCCGCCCGACCGAAGCGCGTTTCCGCTCCGTGGAGGATTTTGCGACGGCGCTGAAGCCAGTGGCGCAGCGTTTCGACATGCAACTGGAACTGCATCCGGCGCAGGCGCCGATGAAGGTGATGCTGGCGGTGTCTCGCCATGGGCACTGCCTCAACCATTTGCTCAATCGCTGGCATTCGGGTGAGTTGCCGGTGGATGTGGTGGGAGTGGTGTCAAACCACGAAGACATGCGCCGCATGGTCGATTGGTATGGCATTCCCTATCACCATTTGCCGATGGGCAAAGACAAGGGGGCCCAAGAGGCGGCGTTTCTCAAGGTAGTGGAAGAATCCGGCACGGAGCTGGTGGTGCTCGCGCGTTACATGCAAGTGTTATCCGACCGGATGTGCGAAGCCCTGCAGGGCCGCTGCATCAATATCCACCATTCCTTTTTGCCCAGCTTCAAGGGCGCGCGGCCCTATCATCAGGCACATGCACGCGGGGTCAAACTCGTTGGGGCAACAGCGCACTACGTCACCAAGGATTTGGACGAAGGTCCGATCATCGAGCAAGACAGCGTGCGAGTTGGGCACGGCATGGATGCCAATGCGCTGGCGCGCGTTGGCAAGGACGTGGAGAATGTGGTCTTAGCGCGGGCGGTGCACTGGCATGCGGAGCGTCGCGTGCTGCTCAATGGGTTGCGCACCGTGGTGTTTCGTCAAGGCGGTGCCTGACCGCGGATAACTTGGCACGCCTGCTTCTGCATGCCTTGGCCGTTTGGTGGCAAACGCGACCCAAACGAAAACGCCGCAGTGTTTCAAAGCACTGCGGCGCTGCTATTCGTGCGGATCACTTCATCCGGTAGGTGATGCGGCCCTTGGTCAGATCGTAGGGCGTCATCTCGACCTTGACCTTGTCGCCGGTGAGAATGCGGATGTAATTCTTGCGCATGCGACCGGAGATGTGGGCGGTGACCACGTGGCCGTTTTCGAGCTTTACGCGGAAAACGGTGTTAGGCAGGGTTTCAAGCACCGTGCCTTCCATTTCAATGGAATCGTCTTTGGACATTCGAACTCGGAGAGTGTGGAGCCACTGGGTAAGTCGGCGATTATGCCACGCCGACGCGAAAACCGACAGTCAGCGGATTGCGGTCCAGAAGGCGTCGAGATTTTGCAGTTCGGCAAGCGGCCAACGTGGGCTCCAGAGACCATTCAGTACATCCCCCGCACACAGCTCGCGCAGACGGCTGCTGAAGATGTGGCGAGCGACAGGCCGAAAGCCTAGCGTGGCGAGATGGTCGGACTCCACCTGGCCATCCAGCAGCGGACAGCCCCATGCATGCAGGACGGCACATAGCGCCGCTATCGCTGATTTCGATGCACCTGTTTCAGCACTGAACATGGACTCGCCAAAGAACATCCGGCCAATCGCGACACCATAAATGCCGCCGATCAGGCGTTGGCCATCCCAGACTTCCACCGAGTGCGCGTGCCCGGCACGGTGCAGGTCAATGTAGGCGCGACGCATCGGGGCGCTGATCCAGGTGCCGCGCTGACCATGTCGAGGCGCATCAGCACAGGCGCGAATCACCGCCTCAAAAGCACGATCAGCGCTGAGTGTCCATTTGCTGCGACGCCAGTGTTTGCGCAGGCTGCGGCTGGCATGCAGTGCGTTGGTGGCGACAATCATGCGTGGATCAGGCGACCACCAAAGCGGCGGTTGATCTTCGGAGAACCACGGAAAGATGCCCTGGCGATAGGCGTTCAACAGTCTTGCGGTACTGAGATGACCGCCCCAGCAAAGCAGGCCATTGGGATCGCGCAGTGCGCGATCGATGGCCGGAAAGGGCGCGTCATCGGCAGCCCCGAGTTGGGGTAGTCGATCGCTCACGTCGCTCCGCGGGTGCGCACCGGCTTATCCGGCATTTTCGAGAAAACGTTCGGCATCTAGCGCGGCCATGCAGCCGAAGCCTGCCGATGTGATGGCTTGCCGATACACCTGATCGGCGACGTCGCCCGCAGCGAAAACGCCCGGAATGGATGTCGCCGTTGCATTGCCCTCGATCCCCGACTTGATCACCAGATAACCGTTGCGAGTTTCCAGTTGTCCATTGAATAACTCGGTGTTTGGCGCGTGACCAATGGCGATGAACACGCCGTGCAACGTCAGCTCGCGGCTGCCACTGCCGTCAGTGGCCTGGATACGCAGCCCTGTGACACCGGAATCGTCGCCCAGAACTTCGTCAACCGAGTGATTCCAGAGAATTTCGATCTTGCCCGCTGCGGCTTTGGCGAACAGCTTGTCTTGCAGGATTTTCTCGCTGCGGAAGCGATCACGACGGTGAACAACGTACACCTTTCGGCAGATGTTGGAGAGGTACAGCGCTTCTTCCACGGCGGAGTTTCCACCGCCGATCACGGCGACGTCTTGATCGCGATAAAAGAAGCCGTCGCAGGTGGCGCAGGCGGAAACGCCACGTCCCTTGAACGCTTCTTCCGAGGGTATACCCAGATACTTCGCTGTAGCGCCGGTCGCGATGATTAAGGCATCAGCGGTGTAGGTGCCATTATCGCCGACCAGCGTGAATGGGCGCTTGGAGAGATCAGTGGTATGGACATGATCGAAAACGATTTCGGTGTCAAATCGCTCCGCGTGCGCTTGCATGCGCGTCATCAGGTCGGGGCCCATCAGACCGTGCACATCGCCCGGCCAGTTGTCCACCTCGGTCGTGGTCATTAACTGACCGCCCTGTTGCATGCCGGTGATCAGCAACGGTTTCAAATTGGCGCGCGCCGCATAGACGGCTGCGGTATAACCGGCAGGGCCAGAGCCGAGGATCAGTAGGCGGGCATGGCGGGTGTTCGGGGTGGACATGGGTATACTCTCTGCCGCGTGCGGCGCGGCTTTCCGGCAGTGGTTATGTACTCGCAAACGTTGGCTGCGCAGCCTGAGTGTGGGACGGGGCGCGTTTTGCAACGTTTCCACGAGGCATTACAGCACACACGCATGACGGCGAACCTTCCAGATGGGGATGGACTGCGCCCGTTCAACCCGACATGAGGAAATCGACACGGTGTCACGACCTAGGGACGAATTGCGAAGACCCGTCATTGCGCAGTCGCGCAACGTGATGTGGCGCGAGGCCATCATCCTGCTGTTGGCGCCACTGATTGTGTTGTTGGCGGCGTGCTTGTGGACCTATGACATCAGCGATCCTGGCTGGTCGCGCGTTGGCAGCGTGACTGGGGACGTCGGAAATTTTGGTGGATTGAGTGGCGCCTATATTGCGGACATTCTGTTCGCGGTGTTCGGCGTTACCGCGTATGCGACCCCGTTTTTGCTGGCGGTCTTGGCTTGGACGGCGCTACGTCGCAACCGAGGTCTGGATGCGGATTCGGTCTTGACGCCTGCGCTGCGAATGCTGGGCGCGGTGCTGCTGTTGTTGACCTGCGGTGCATTGGCGGCCATGCATCGCGTCACATGGGGGATGGAGCTGCCGATGCAATCCGGAGGATTGCTCGGGAGTCTGATTGGCAGCGCGCTGGCGCGTTTGTTCGGAAGCATGGGCGGTAGCCTGCTGTTGATGGCGACATTGGCGGTATCCATCACTTTGGCAACAGGATTGTCCTGGCTTGCCTTGATGGATCATGTCGGTCGCGCCGTACTGTGGGTTTTTGCCCAGCTGCAGCAACGCGTGCAAAGTCGTCCCGAGCGTCGTGCGGTGCGAGAGGCCATCGCTGAACGGCAAGAGGTTCGGCGCGAAGATAAGGTCAAGCGCGCGAAGCGAGACCCACTCAAGATTGAACCCCAACTGCCACCGCCAGAACGTAGCGAGCGGGCCCAGCGCGAGCAGCAGATTCCCCTGTTTTCTTCTGCCGGGGCATCGGCGTCAGGATTGCCGCCACTTGCGCTGCTGGATGATCCCAAGCCGCAACCCAAGGGCTACTCCGAAGAAGCGTTGGAGACGCTCTCGCGGCAAATTGAGTTCAAGCTCAAGGACTTCCGCATCGAGGCGCAGGTGGTCGGGGTATTCCCGGGTCCAGTGATTACCCGGTTCGAAATGGAACCCGCACCTGGAGTGAAGGGTAGCCAAGTCAACTCGTTGGACAAAGACATCGCGCGCGGTTTGTCGGTGAAGTCGGTGCGTGTGGTGGATGTGATTCCGGGTAAGTCTGTCATCGGGCTGGAAATTCCCAACGCCAATCGCGAGATCATCTACCTTTCGGAGATTCTGCGCTCCAAGGAGTACGACAAGCTGCATTCCCCGCTGGCGTTGGCACTCGGCAAAGACATTGGCGGCAGGCCCTCGGTGGTGGATTTGGCGCGCATGCCGCATTTGCTGGTCGCGGGGACCACCGGGTCGGGCAAGTCTGTCGCCTTGAACGCTATGGTGTTGAGCCTGCTCTACAAGGCCAGTGCCAAAGACGTGCGCATGCTGATGATCGATCCAAAGATGCTGGAATTGTCGGTTTACGAAGGGATTCCGCATTTGCTGGCGCCGGTGGTCACCGACATGAAGGAAGCCGCGAATGGCTTACGCTGGTGTGTTGCCGAAATGGAGCGTCGCTATCGGCTGATGGCTGCCGTGGGTGTGCGCAATCTGGCGGGCTTCAATAAGAAGGTGAAAGACGCCAGCGATGCCGGCCAGCCGATGATGGATCCGCTGTTCAAGCCGAACCCCGAGTTGGGTGAAGTGCCGCGCGAGTTGGAAACCTTGCCCTATCTGGTCGTCATCATTGATGAATTCGCCGACATGATGATGATTGTCGGCAAAAAGGTGGAAGAGTTGATCGCGCGTTTGGCGCAAAAAGCACGCGCTGCGGGGATTCACCTGATTCTGGCGACGCAGCGACCCTCGGTCGATGTGATTACCGGTCTGATCAAGGCCAACATCCCCACGCGGATCGCGTTTCAGGTCAGTTCCAAGATCGACTCACGCACCATTCTCGATCAGAGCGGTGCGGAGACCTTGTTGGGGCACGGTGACATGCTCTATCTGCCGCCCGGCACGGCAATGCCTGAGCGCGTGCATGGGGCGTTCGTGAGCGATGACGAAGTGCATCGTGTGGTCGACTATCTGCGCCAGTCGAGTGGTGGCCCGGACTATCTGGAAGGCGTGCTGGAGGAGGTCCACAGCATGGGCGACGGTGTCGTCGTTGGACCCACCGGATTGCCAGAGAGCATGGCCAGTGGCGACCCGGAACAGGATGCCTTGTACGACCAGGCAGTACAGATCGTTATCGAGACGCGGCGTGCGTCAATTTCCGGCGTACAGCGGCGGCTGAAGATTGGCTACAACCGGGCGGCTCGTTTGGTTGAAGCGATGGAAGCGGCGGGGATCGTGAGTTCGCCGGAACACAACGGGGATCGACATGTGCTGGTTCCATCGCGGGACTGAACTCTCCGCGAATCGGCGTGCGGTGCCCCGTGAAACACAGCGCAAACGCATGTTCCAATGCGCGTCCTTCGAATTGGATGTTGTCATGCCTACGTTTATTGCGATTCGCCGTGGTTTGATCGGTTTGCTGGCGGCACTGAGCTTCAGTCATGCAGCGAGCGCAGCGACTGACGGGGAGTCCGTGATCGCGCAATTCACGGACGGATTGACCGGGGTTGACGGACGCTTCGAACAACGGGTTTGGGATGCCGACGGGCAACTCAAGGAATCGTCCTCGGGCCGAGTGGCGCTGGCCGTGCCCCGACAGTTTCGCTGGGAGTATCAGGCCCCATTTCCGCAACTGATCGTGGCGGATGGTGACCATGTGTTCATCCATGATCCCGACCTTGAGCAAGTCACAGTGCGCAAGCAACTGGGCGAAGAACAGCAGAGCCCGCTGCTGGCTGTGGTCGATGCGGAAGAGCGTCAACGCCAGTTTGTGGTGACGGGAGCGGGCGCCCGCGATGGCCTGCAATGGGTGGAGTTGCGGGCCAAACGCGACGATGCCCAGATCGATCGGGCCTTGCTGGGGTTTGCGGGTGCGCAGTTGGTGCGGATGGAATTGCAGGACTCACTGGGCCAGAAGACTGAAGTGGCCTTCAGTGACTGGCAACGCAATCCCGATTTTGCGGCGGGTACGTTCCGCTTCATTATTCCTGCGGGCACCGATGTTGTCGGCGACTACGATCCAAAAGCAGAAGTGATTCCACTCGCTGACTGATCAGTCCAACGGATCGCTCGCCGGCAGACCTTCGCCTGCAAGAAAGCGCCGCACCGCAGGGTCAAAGCGGTCGAAGTCCACCAGAAAGGCGTCGTGACCCTGCGGCGAGGGAAAGGCCAGAAACGCTACTTTGTTGTTGCCAAGCGCCAGCCCCTCGGCGATCTGCTCCTGCTGTTCGACCGGAAACAGAATGTCGGTGCTGATGCCGATCACCAGTGATTGTGTGCCGTGAATCCGTGATAACCCGCGCTCCACCGAGCCTTCGCCATATTCAGCGGTATCAAACCAGTCCATGGATCGCGACAGGTACAAGTAGCAATTGGGATCAAAGGCGCGAACAAACCGTTTGGCATGGCCTTCCAGATAGGACTCGACTTGAAACTCCAGGCCAAAGGGTTCGTCTTCTCGAAGTTCATTGTCCATTCGAACGCGACCAAAGCGGCCATGCCATTCCAGAGCCGAGCGATAGGTCAGCACGCCCAACTTGCGAGCGATGCGCATGCCCGATTCAGGATAGCGCTCGTCGGTGTATTCGCCCTCATTCCAGAGCGGATCTAGGCGTATGGCTTCGCGCTGCAGGGATCGCACGGCGATCGAAAATGGCAGCGCATGCGCTGCACCACAAATGTTGATGTGGCGACGCGCCGTACCAGGAAACTGCAGCAGGTACGCCAGTGCAGTCATGCCGCCCATCGAGCAGCCGATCAGAGTGTCGAGTTGGACAATTCCCAAGCCACGCACCAGCGCATGCGCGGCGCGGGCACCATCCTCGATGGACAGCTCCGGAAAGCTGAGTCCATAGAGTGCGCCAGTTTCGGGATTGATCGAAGCCGGTCCGGCAGAGCCGCGACAACTGCCCAGTGAGTTGACGCAAATGACGAACCAACGGTCGGTATCAATCGCTTTGCCGGGCCCCAGCATCGCTTCCCACCAGCCCGGTTCGGGATTGGCCTCATGGCTGGCTGCGTGGGCACTTGGCGACAAGCCCGTCACGATCAGCACGGCGTTGTCACGGGCGAGGTTCAAGCTGCCCCAGGATTCATAAGCGAGTTGCGCAGCATTCAAGCAGCCGCCGCGCTTCATCAGGAACGGTGAGGGCAGGTCGAACCAGCGGGTTCCCTTGGGAACGAACTCACCCATTACTCGATCACGCGGTTGATCTGTAGCTCCAGCTCGCGGACTTGTTCAGTCAGTGGGAACGCTGGGCTGATGGCCTCCAGATCGCCGGGTTGCGGTATCGCATTGCCGGACTTCGAGATTCGCGCACCCACCACGACCTGCGTCATCTGCGACAAGCTCAGATTGGGCATCGCGTTGTCCGCATCGTCTAGCGTGATCTCGGCGGGCAACTGCGCGGCCGTGAGGCGTTCCACCGCGACGGGCATGCGTGGACCTTCGGCTGCACGGGCGAACACAAAAACGATGTCCTCTGGATTGACTTGCGATTGCAGCGCTGGATCCAGGCTGACCTTGACGTGAATCTGGTGCGTGCCCTGACCAGGTGTCCCACGCGAAGCGTCGGTGGTCGACGCAGTCATCTGCAGCGGCGGAAGCCCCGCGTTCTGCCGCGCATCATTGATCTGCTCGATCAAGCTGACGCGTGCCGAGGCATCTTCCGGCAGCAAGGCCAGCAAGGTCTCCCAGCGAGACGCGGCATCCGCAGGACGTCCAGCCTGCAGGTCCGCGATGCCCAGCAGCCAATGGGCTCGCTGGTGTTCGGGTTGCAAGGCGATGGCGTGCTGCAGCAAGTCCAAGGCGCTTTGCGGAAAAATGCGCTGTGCGGCATTCAATGCTTGGGCTTCGGCCAGATCAACCAGTACATCAGGTTCGTCGGGTGCCACTCGCTGCGCTTCCGAAAAGGCGCGCAAGGCATCGGCAAAGCGTTCTTCACTGCGGTAGCTTCGGCCCAGCAACATCCAGCCTTCGACATCATCCGGCGACTGCGCAAGCCGCGCCTCCAGTGCGCTGATTGCCTCGGCCATGGTCATCTGCCCTTCCGCACCAGCGGGCGCACTTGCCGCAACCACGCTGGGGTCCAATGCTTGCGGGGCGCCGAAATGCTGGTAGCCCAGCAGGGCACCCGTGGATAGCAGAACCATCAGCAGGCCACCGATCCACAGTGGCGCGTGGGGCTGGACCTCGATGGGTGGCAATTGAGCACTGCGCGCATCGAACTCATCGGCGCTAAGCACACCCGCGGATCGGGCGCGCACCAAGGCTTGGCGCTGCTCAGACGCGGCATCCAGTCGGATCGGCTTGAACAGCGGCACCAGCACAAACAGCAGAGCGAAGCCGATCAGCAGCGTGGCCAAAATCCAAAACATCACTCACCACTCCTCGTCATTTGGTGGTACTGGCGACGCACTTGCGTCTGCCGCACGGCGACGCACGATGAGCGCTACGACGATGCTGCCCGCCAACAGAATCACGACAGGACTGAACCACAACAACCAGGTCTTGCTTTGCAGGGGTGGGTCATACAACACAAAATCGGTGTAGCGCTCGGTCAGGAAGGACTTGATCTCGTCATCGCTCTTGCCCGCCTGCATCAGCTCGAACACTTCTTTACGCAGATCGCCCGCGATCATCGCATTCGAATCGGCCAACGACTGGTTCTGGCACATCACACAGCGCAGTTCTGCGGTGAGCGCGCGGAAGCGATCTTCCTCTGCGGCATCTCTGAACGGCAGTGGATCAATGGCCAGTGCGCTGGATGCCCACAGACACAGACTCAGTGAGGCGATCAACCATTGACGCATGTTCATTGCGCACCTCCGTTCAGGCGCGGCAGAAGCTCGCGTTCGATGACCTCGGGCGTTACTGGGCCGACGTGCTTGTGAAGCACCGTCCCATCTGCGCCAATCAGAAAGCTCTCAGGTGCGCCATAGACACCGAAATCGATACCGGCACGACCATCAGCATCGACGATGACTTGCGCGTAAGGATCGCCAAACTGCTGCAGCCAGCGCAGTGCGTCCTCGCGTGCGTCTTTGTAGTTGAAGCCAACGACCTTGAGCCGCCCACTGCGTGCCAAGTCGGCGATAATCGGATGTTCTACGCGGCAGGAAGGGCACCAACTGGCGAAAACGTTCAGCAAATACGGTTGGCCAAGAAGGTCTTCTTTGCGCACGATCTGATCTGGCTGGTGCAGCGCCGGTAGGGCGAAGGCGGGTGCAGGTTTGCCGATCAGTGGCGATGGAATGGCGTTGGGATCACGTTCCTGACCGAGTCGGATGCCGGCGTACAACAGACCAGCCAACGCGACAAACGCAAAAAACGGCAGCAGACGACGGATCATGCCGCAGCCCCCTGCGCGCTTGCTGTGGTGGTTTCGCTGCGGCGGAAGCGGCGATCCATGGCCGCGATGAAGCCACCGGCCATCATCAGTAAACCACCCAGCCAGATCCAGCGGATGAAGGGCTTGACGTACACCCGCACCGCCCAACTGTCGCCGCCCTGCAGGGGTTCGCCCAGCGCAACATACAAGTCGCGGAACAGACCGGGATCAATGGCGGCTTCGGTCATAACGTTTCCACCGCTGGCATAGGCGCGCTTCTCCGGATGCATGCTGGCGATTTTGCGTTCGCCGACGTACACGCTGATGCTGCCGCGATCCGCGCTGTAGTTCGGGCCCTCATGATGCGCGACACCCTCGAACTCGAATCGATAACCACGGAACTCCGCGCTCTCGCCCGCACGCAGGGCAAGGTCACGCTCGACACTGGTGCTTTCGACGATCATCACGCCGGCGACAAACACACCCATGCCGAGATGTCCCAAGACCATACCCAGCATTTCCGCTGTGAATCGACGGCCAGCAGGGGCATCGCGAAAGCGCTTCCAGACAAATTGCAGGGTCCCAACGATCAACCACGTCGCTCCCGCCACACCGGCAAAGGTTTTCCAGTGGCTAGCCTCCGCACCGAGCCAAGCAAAAAGCGCGAGCAGCAGGCTGGCGCTCAACGCGATGCGCAGCAGCGGCAGGAACCGCCCCCACTGTTCGTTGGCCCAGCGCGTGAACGGGCCGAAGGGCATCAGCACGACGACAGGAATCATCAGCAGGATAAACAGTGCGCTGAAATACGGCGGCCCGACCGACATTTTTCCGAGATTGAGTGCGTCAGCAAACAAAGGATAGAGCGTACCGATCAGTACCATCGCTGCAGACGCGCTGAACAGCAGATTATTGAGCAGCAGCAGGGTATCGCGCGAAAGCGGCGCAAATGACTTGCCTGCCTCGACGGTTTTCCCGCGCAGTCCGAACAGTAGCAAGGAGCCACCAACCACCACCGCCAAAAAACCCAGAATGAACACGCCGCGCTCCGGGTCAGCCGCAAAGGCATGCACCGAGGTTAAGACGCCAGAGCGGATTAAGAACGTCCCAAGTAGAGACAGCGAAAAAGCAGCGATAGCCAGTAGCAGTGTCCAATTGCGGAAACTGCCGCGTTTTTCCGTGACTGCCTGCGAGTGGATCAGCGCGGTGCCCACCAGCCAAGGCATAAACGCTTGCGTTCTCTGCCGGATCCCAGAACCACCAGCCACCCCAACCCAGCTCGTAGTAGGCCCACCAACTGCCCAGCGCGATGCCAGCAGTCAGGAACGCCCAGGCCACATTGGTCCAAGGTCGGGACCATCGGACCCAACGATCATCCATTTGACCAGAGAGTAGGGAGGCGATGGCAAACGCGAAGGGAACAGCGAATCCGACATAGCCCGCGTATTGCATGGGTGGATGAAATATCAGCCCTGGGTCCTGCAAAAGCGGGTTCAAATCGCGGCCCTCCGCGGCGCTCGGCAACAACCGCTCAAAGGGATTGGAAGTGATCAACTGAAAAGAAGAAACCCAAGACTAATGAGTCCAAGCACGGCAAGGACGCGCGCAACTACTTCAATCGGCAAGCTGCGGCTAAACCTCGCCACCATTGCGGTCCAGATGCTCAGAATGAGGACCCAAAGCAACAAGGACCCTTCATGCGCGCCCCAGACAGCTGAAAATCGATATAGCATCGGCAGCAGGCTGTTAGAGTTGTTCGCAACATAGAGGACCGAAAAATCCTGTAGAACAAAACTGGAAGTCAGCAGCGCAAATGCCAAACTAACGAGCAGTAGTTGGCAAACGGCTAGTGAGCGAGCAGTGGACATCAAACGAATGTTATTGGTCGCGACGCCCCACAGTGGCAATGCCGCCATCAAAAAGGCTAGCTGAGCAGCAAGAATCAGACTTAGTTGACCGAGTTCTGGGATCATGGTGGGTAAATCATCCTTCTTGCTTGACCGTTGCTGCCGGTTCCGGCTGCGGGCTCGCCTCGGTGGCGCCTTCAAAGCCTTGCGTGGCAGGCGCATCATGCGTTGCGTCGGTGGTGGATTCGGATGCCGCGGCGGCGCGTTTCAGTTCTTCCGCTTTGGCAATCTGCGCTTGGGTGATCTTGTCGGCCACGTCAGGGGGCATATAGCTTTCATCATGTTTCGCCAGCACTTCTTCTGCGACAAATACACTTTCTTCGATGCGGCCGCGCGCGATGATGCTCTGGCCTTCGCGGAACAGATCCGGCAACACTCCGCGATAGACCACGGGATAGTCATAGGCACGGTCGGTGACGACGAAGCGGTACTCGACTTCGCGCGTTGCTTCGATTCGGCTATTGCTGACACTGCCTTCCAGCACCACGCCACCTAAACGGAACGCGGAGTCCAGCGGTGCCTTTCCGGCAATCACTTCAGCGGGTGAGTGCAGATAGGTCAGGTTTTCTTGTAGCGCCTGGGTCACCAGTGCGCCAGCGACCCCTCCAGCCACTAGTACCAAGAGGGCAATGGTCAAACGGCGTTTGCGGACCGGATTCATGGCAATGGCAGCTCCGTAGGGGATTGTTGACGCGCATGTTCCCGACGCGTCCGGTGAAGAATTTGTTGACGCAGGCTGCGGCCTTTCCACCACGGCCATAGCAGGTCCCAAAGCAGCATGGCGGCGAAGAGACCGTAACTGGTCCAGACATAGACACCGTACTTGCCCATATCAAGCCACTCGCTCATGGCGCTCTCCTTGCGTGATCGGGTTGGGTAGCAGTGCCGTGCGAACCCAGTCTTTGCCGATTTCGGCTTCAACCAAGGCCACGCGGGTTCGCGCCAGCAACGAGCCAACAAACCAGAGCTTGGTCGCAAACGCCAGCGCAATCAGCGGCGCGATCATGCTGGGGTCCATGGAGGAACGACCAAACAGCTTGATCGTGGCGCCCTGGTGCAAGGTGTTCCACCACTCGACGGAAAAATGCACGATTGGCACGTTGATGATGCCGATGAGGGCGAGAAAACCGGCAGCTCGGGCGGCGGACCGCCGATCTTCGATGGCTGCATACAGACCCATGACACCCAAATACAGGAACAACAACACCAACTCCGAGGTCAGGCGGGCGTCCCACGTCCACCATGTGCCCCACATCGGCTTGCCCCACAACGACCCGGTCAGCAGGGTCAGTAAGGTGAATGCCGCGCCGAGCGGTGCGCTGTGCATAGCCAGCAACTCACTCAACTTGATGCGCCATACCAAGGCAATGAACGCGTTCACACACATTACGAAATAGATGAACAGGCTCATCCATGCGGCGGGCACATGGATAAACAGGATGCGGTAGCTGTCGCCCTGCTGGTAGTCCACCGGCACAACAAACAGGGCGGTCCAGACACCCCACAGCAGCATCGGCAATGCCGCCCCATAGAACCACGGCAGGGCTCGACCGGCAAAGCGGTAAAAATAGGGCGGTGAGCCCAATTGGTGAAACCAGCGAAGTATTGGATTCATGTGTTTGCAGTCGTCAAATTTGCAGCCAGCTGATCAGGTCAGCGATATGCGCAATGCAGTCGCCGTTGCCAAGGGTGTCAAAACGGTGAATAGCGCCAATCCAGCGCCCAGCAAATAAAGCGCACCTTGATACGGTAAGCCCTCAGCGGCAGCCATGACACACCCCGCGCCAAAGATCAGCACCGGGACGTACAAGGGCAGCGCCAACAGGGCCAACAACATGCCGGAGCGTCGCATACCCACCGTTAAGGCCACGACCATGGCACCAATCAAGCTCAGCAAAGGTGTTCCAAGCAGCAGCGAGACCATGAGAACACGCAGCAGTTCCGGGGGTAGAAACAGCATTTCGGCCAACAGCGGTACCGCGAGCAATAGCGGTAAGGACGTGGTCAGCCAATGCACCATCACCTTCACGAAAATCATCAGTGCAAGCGGCTGTGGCGCCAGCAGAAGTTGTTCCAAGCTGCCGTCTTCCAGATCGCTTCGAAACAAGGCATCCAGGGAGAGCAGGCTGGCGAGCAGCAGTGCAACCCAAATGATGCCGGGCGCGATCTGACTGAGCAGCTTGGGCTCTGGGCCAATAGCTAAAGGAAACAGGCTGGCCACCAACACGGCGAACAAGGCGGGATTGATCGCGTCACCACGCCGCCGCCAAACCAGCAGCAAATCACGCCGCAGCAAGGCCCGTGCAGCGCCGGAGGCGGATGCCTGATTCATGTCGATGCCTCGGTTCGACTCGACGAAGCGGCGTTGAGGATCAAGGTTCGCGTCCTTACTGCGCCAGTGGCATACGCACCATGGCTGGTGACCAGTGCGCCGCCACCGCGATGCAGATGATGCGCGATGAGCCGATTGACGAGGTCGATCCCCGGAAGGTCGAGGTTTGCATAGGGCTCGTCCAGCAACCACAACCGTGCCGGAATGCTCAGCATCCTGGCCAGCGCAAGGCGCTTGCGTTGCCCGGCGGACAATGTGCGGGCGGGACTGTCTTCAAAGCCTGCCAAGCCGACCGCCGCAAGTGCCGAGGCAGGTGACAGTCCGACGCGCTGGCCATACATGCCCAGCGAAAAGCGCAGGTTTTCCTCAGCGCTCAGTTCGCCTTTGTGGCCCAACAGGTGTCCCAGCAAGGCGGTGGACTCGGCAATCTTATGACGGTCGGCCTGTGTGCCATCAATTTCGATCTTGCCGTCACTTGCGCGCAACAAACCGGCCAACACGCGGAGCAAGGTAGTCTTTCCTGCGCCATTCTCGCCGTGTACGAGGACGGCCTCGCCGGGATGAACATGAAAGTCCACCGGTCCAAAGATAGGTTCGTCGTTGCGATCAAATCGCAATCCGCGAGCGGCAAGCAATGGGGGCTGGCTGAGGTCATTCATGCGAGTCGCGCATCGTACCGGCGCTGGCAGCATCCGTCGATGCCACAGCGTGAAGAAGCGCAATTACCGTCGATCAGCGGCCCGCTGCCACTCGGAGGTGGCAACGGGCATCACGTCACCCATCATTCGAATCCGTTGCGGAATACCGCGTCCGGGGATGCGGACGTGCTGCAGGACTGCACGCGCACATCGTCGATGTACCAGCCTTCCGCCCCCACGCTGCCATCCGAGGTGAGTCGGAAGCGGAATCGGGCAGTTTGTCCCGCGTAGGCGTCGATATCCACCACGCTGCGAGTCCAGTTTTTCAGATTGCACCAGCCATTTCGTCCGACCAGCACGTTGCCGGATTGAATCGCGCCCGTGTAGGGGTCGGTCTGCATGGCGACATCGGGGATCGCCGCCCAGTTACTGCCGCCATCGGTCGACACCTCCAAGACGCCTGCGTCATAGCAGCCGCCAGCGCTGCGTTCCTCGATGTCGCGATAGTGGAAGAACTGCAGGGTCAGCGGCGATTGGCCAGTCGGCAGCACGATGGTTGGCGAGAGCAGTTGCTGATCCGAGGCCGCGGCGGGATCGGTGGCTTTCCACGCAAAGCTACCCGTGTTCACGCGAGCACCCGATTGCGCCCAGGTGTTTCCCGTGCCGGTGCTGCTCCAGGCGCTTGCGCCGGTTTCAAAGTCCTCGACGAAGCTTGTTTGAATCTGATCACCGGCATTGCAGTCACCCGGTGCCGCTTGGGTAGTGAAGCTGAACACTGCAGATGAATTGCTGCTGCCGCACGTGTTCGTTGCCGCGACCCGCCAGTAATAGGTGGTGCTCGTCGCGAGCGCGGAACCTGCGGTGTAGCCGCTGGTGCTCACCGTCGCTGAAACAAGGGGCGAGCTGAAGTCGGCATTGTCATCGACTTCGATCAGGTAGCTCTGCGCTTGCGCAGCATCGTCCCAATCAAACACGGGGGTCGCCGATTGATTGCTGGCCAGATTCGCAGGCAGCAGCAATGTCGCTACGGCGGGAGAGGCGTTGAACAGCGACAGCGCAAGCGGACGCGTCTTGGTCGCACTGGCTGCGGTGCCGGTCAAGGTCATGCTGTACGTGCCAGGCGCAACGGAGGCGGTGTTGCCTATGACAAGGCTAGTGCCATCCGGCGGTGTCAGCGGATTGCTTCCGAAGGTCAGCGACGCATTGGCTGGTGCATCAGGAACGCTGAGTGTGACCGGTTGGTTGAAGCCCAGAATGCTGGAGAGATCCACGTCAAAGCTGGCGGCCGCGGGCGCGCAGACGCTCTGACTGATCGAGTCAGTGGACAGGCCGAAACTTGCGGTCTCCGCGCAGTTGCTGCATACCAAGGCGAAGTCCTGATCGGTCGTGTCGCCGCCAGGGACGCCATCACCATTGATCGCGGTAGCCTTGATGAGGATCGTGGCATCACCGCCGGGTGCCGGAATCAGTACTTGCTCGGTATTGTTGCGCGCGTCGGCACTGCCACCGGTGGCGGAAATGCCGGCAGCAAACACGTTTCCGCGATAGGTTGAGGCCGCCGTCGTCACTTCCAGGTCGAGATTATTGACCAAGGACGGATTGGCACCGACGGCACCCGCTGCATCGGTCCAGACCAGTGTCACCTTCAAGGGCTGCAGCGGATCAGGAATGCCGACGACGATCTCCTGCTGTTCGCCGGTGCTGTTGAAGATCGTCACTTGATCGCGATATTCGCGAAGCACGCTCTCGCCAATGCTGTTCGGGGTATGCACGCGGCCCCAGCCTTCGTTGGCATTCGGAATATCGGCAGTCCCCATATCGACAGCGCCATTGACGAGCAGCGCTTTCACCATGGCCGGACTGGGAGTCACCCCGGCGTTCTGATCGCGCCACCATTCCGTCAACTGCACGACGGCGCCCGAAACATGCGGCGCTGCCATTGAGGTGCCACTGCACAGGGCGTAGCGGTTTCCAGTGCCAGCAATGGAGGTTGCACAGTTGGTTGCGCCAGCGATCCGTTTCGTCGATGCGATGCTCTCGCCAGGTGCTGTAATCGTTGGGCCTAGGCGGCCATCGACTGCGGGCCCACGACTGGAAAAGCTGGAAATGCCATTGATCGATCCGGCACGGAAGTTCACGCCCGAGGCGGTGACAATCACGTTCTTGGCTTCTTTGGGTGCCGTCAGTGTGGAGGCTCCTGGTCCCGAGTTTCCGGCCGAAAACACCACCACAAAGGGTTCTGCCGCGGGCGTGTCGAAGTCACCGTCACGCACCATCAAGTCGTGAGTGCGCTCGGAAGCCTGATAACCATGGGCTGTGCCTTCGCCACTGGTCCAACTGGCATTCATGCCGACCGCACCGCCTGCCACTGCCAACTTGCTGTGCAACTGCCAGCCACCGGCGGGTGGCCACGACGAGCAGCCGGACACGATGGGATACAACGTCGCTGAGGGCGCGACACCCAGTCCATAGAGAAACCCGTTGGCGTCAATTTCGGCGTCACCACCCGCACCATCCCCAAGACCAAGTCCGGCAACGATGCCGCCGACATGCGTGCCGTGCCCCCCACTCGCGCTGTCGTCGCCGCCGCTGCCTGTGCAGTCTGCTGTCGTAAAACCCGCACCCAGATTCGGGAGCAGATCGGGATGGCTACGATCGACGCCCGTGTCAACGATGGCCCACGTCACGCCCGAGCCTTCGTAGCCGAAGTTGAGCAACCAAGGCAGATAGCCCAGTTGTGGCACGTTGCTGGCGTTGAAATTTCCGACTTGGATCTGATCGGACATCTCGTCGTCGAGTTCACGCTTGGGACTCGCATAGCCAAGCCAAAGCACTTGCGGATGCGCAGCGATGGTCTGCAATTGCGCGGCATCGACTTTCACCCAGGCATCCCAGAACAGACCGTCCGGTTGTGCCTTGCCGTCACTGACGAGTTCGGCGCCGAGTGACTTCAGCCAGTCCAGCACGGCGGCGCGATTGGTGTCGGTATAGAACTCGATCTGCACATTGCTGATCGGACCTGCACGCTGTGCCAGGTCGCTATGGATCTTGTAGTGCTGACCAAAGTCGCCTTGCCACCGCACGAAACTGAGGCCACGGGCACGGCTCATCGCGAGACTGTCGGCCCAGACCAGATAGGTTTGATGCGGGTAATACTGAAGCACGCGAAGGCCTGTCGACTGCAGGCTTTCCAGCCAGCCGTCTTGTGCGGGCGCATGCAACTGCAGCAATCGCAGGCCATGACCCGACGCCGTGGTGCTGTAGGGCTGCAGCGCAGCGCGCGATGCCTCGGTGACCGGGTCAAAGTTGAAACTGCCGATTTGGACGCGACCCGCGTCGATGACGCGCTCACTGCGGGCGCCCGAAGGCAACTTGGGCTCGCTGTCGGACTCAAACCAGATCGTATCGCCATACACGTAACTGCGCGTGGCCTGCGACTGCAACGCTGCGCGCTGATTCTGGGGGACATTTTCAATGCGCCAAACATCTGCAAGCAGCATCGGGCTGGCGGTCATGAAGGTCAGACTGATCGCTGCGCCGAGCGACTTTTTGCGCATTGCTTTAGACATGGCTGAAATTCCCGTGGGCGGCTTAAGCAGCAAGCGCCGATCATCAGCGCAAGCGCCGCTCACTGCAAGTCAATCTGATCCAGCGCTCCAACATTTGAGCGCACTGGTAGCATGCCGGGATTCGGTCGACGCGCGAGAGCTCGCAATGCAACTACGTCAGCGTAAGTCCCTGATTTTTGCTTCGCTTCTGTTTTTCGTCATTGAAGTCGATGCTCGACCTGACGTCGATCCACCGAAACGTGGCCCTGAGCAAACGCATGAGCGCTTCATCGTGCAGCTCTCCTATCCGCCGCTCGCCCTGTTCGATGCCAGTGCGGCATCCCGCCACGCCAAGTTGCAAGGCTTCACGCCGGTCACGCTTGAGCAGGGTCGTTTGCCATTGGATTCAGCCGCTGCCAAGCGCTATCGCGCCGCCGTCAGCGATCAGCAGCAGCAGATATTGCGTGCGTTGGAACACCATGCGGGCAGCAAGTTTGTTCCTATCCACCGCTTGGATGTGGTGCTCAATGCGCTGGTGCTCGACCTGACGCCCGCTCAAGCGCGCTGGTTGGCGCAGCAGCCACAGGTGGTGCGTGTCGAGGCCGATTGGATTGCTCGCCCCGCGACCGATGCGGGTCCGGGCTGGATCGGCGCCGATACGCTGTGGGGTGGCAGCGCGGGTGCGACCACGCGTGGCGAAGGGGTGGTGGTTGGCATCATCGACACCGGCATCAACGCAAGTCATCCCTCGTTTGCGGCGACGGGACCGCTGGACAGTCATGTCCATGGCAATCCGCTGCCGGGTTTGGTGACCATCTGCAATGGCGGCAATTCACCCTGCAACAACAAATTGATCGGCATTCGTGATTTCACGAGTGGCACCAGCAGCGCCGAGCCGGACAACGGTCTGGATGTCGATGGGCATGGCAGCCATGTCGCCGCAACGGCGGCGGGCAACGCCCTGCAAGTCAGTCTGAGCGTCGGCGCCAGCACAGTTGTGCGCACACTCTCTGGTGTGGCACCGCACGCCAATCTGATCAGCTACAAAGCTTGCGAGCAGGAGGCTGATTGTTTGGGCAGTTGGTTGCTGGCGGCGATCAACGCGGCGGTGGCCGACGGCGTCGATGTCATCAACTATTCGATTGGTGGGGATGCACGCAGCCCTTGGACGGCGTCCGATGCGCAGGCCATGGCGGCGGCGCGCGCTGCAGGGGTTGTGGTGGTGGTGTCGGCAGGCAACGATGGTCCAAGCGAGGGAAGTCTCACTTCGCCAGCCAATGCGCCGTGGGTGCTGGCAGTCGCCAATGCGACGCACAATCGGACCCTTGGTAGTCGACTGTTGGACTTCGTTGGCGGGACTTCGTCTGCGCCGGGCGGTGGAAGTCTGCTGGGCGCCGGGAGTACCACCGGCTACGGCCCGGCAAGCATCGTCATTCCGCAGGACTTTCCGACTTGCGGAATGGGCGATGGGCTAGGACTGGGTGCGGATGGTCAACCTGATGGATCTTCCAATCCGTGGGCGGGGCAGCCTGCTCGCTTCAATGGCGAAATTGTCATCTGCCTGCGTGGTACTCAAGCGCGCGTTGCCAAGGGCGATAACGTGCGCCGCGCTGGCGCAGGCGGGATGGTGTTGATCAATGGTGTCTTAGACGGCGAATCGATCGTCGCCGACAGTCACGTGCTCCCTGCCACCCATCTCGGCTTCGCCGATGGCGAGACATTGCGCCAGTGGTTGGGCGCGGGTGGACAAAATGCGCGTATCGAGGGCGCGAGATTGGTCGTGGAAGATTCACTGGGTGATCGCTTGGCAGCGTCCAGCGGAAGGGGACCGGTCGATTTTGGTGGGGTGTTGAAGCCCAACCTGACTGCGCCGGGGACGTCTATCCTTGCGGCGGCAGGCACCGGCAACGGCATCGCCACGCTTTCAGGGACATCAATGGCGGCGCCGCATGTCACTGGCGCGGCAGCCTTGGTGCGTGCGGCACGCCCGAGCTGGACCGTCAGCCAGATCGAGTCAGCATTGCAGACGACGGCGGTTGCCAGCGTCAGACTGTCGGATGGCGTCACGGCAGCGACGGCATGGGATGCCGGTGCGGGACGCGTCAATCTGGGCGACGCCTTGCGTGGCGGCTTGTATCTGGAGATTGGTTCAGCGGAGTTCCAAGCGGCCAATCCGGCGTCGGGCGGTAGTCCACGTCAGCTCAATCTGCCAACCATCGTGCTGGACGAATGTGGCAGCAGTTGTGGCACGCAGCGCCGTGTGCGTGATCAGATCGGCGGCGGACGTTGGCGCGTTGAGTCGCAAATCGCGGATGGTAGCGTCGTGGTGACACCCAGCGAGTTCACCCTGAGCGGCGGCGCCAGCCAAGTGCTGGATATTCGCGTCAATCTCGCCGATGTCGCGGTGCCGGGGCGCTGGATTGAGGGTGAAGTTCGTCTGCTGCCAGTGGGAGGAAGCGCCGCAGCAACCCGCATCCCGATCGCCGCGTTGGCCGAATTGGGTACCGTGAGTACAGGGGCGTATCGCGACGTATTGGGTGACGCAGGTTTTGTCGACTTGCCGGTCGATCCGCTGTTTGCCAACTTCAGCCCACCGTCGGCACCGGTTTGGCTTGCGTATTCGCTGCCCGAGATGCACGACGCCCATTTTTCTGCCCTTGAATGGCAATCGCCGCAGATCGAAGCCCTCAGTCTGACCGCCGATCCCACGCCGGACGCTGTTTTCGATGGCTTCGCGAACGGCGTTGCGGTGCGGACGCTGCGCATTCCGGCGGCGTCCGGCGCGGTTTCGACTTGGAAAGTGATCGTACAAACCGCCTCGCCAAGCGCGACCGATGTTGATCTGTATGTTGGCAATGACATCAACGGTGATGGTCTTCCGGCAGAGGGCGAGACCATCTGCGAATCGACCAGTGGCAGCGCCACGGAGCGTTGCGAGATTGCAATCTCGCAGACCGGTAGTGCCCAAACCATTTGGATTCTGGTGCAGAACTGGCGTGCAGGAAGTTCCGGCTTGGATGTCGTCAACTTGGACATGCTGCAGTTCGATTCGCAGGGTCCAGCGGCCGCTGAAGTTGTTGTGAGCGGCCCTGCGCAAACGCTCGCCACCGACACCTATCCGGTTCGTCTGGCATGGAATGACCCTTCTTGGTTGCCCGGCGAATCCCGACGCACGGTGCTGGCGTTGCGGACGCGGCCGACGGCCGATCCTTACGCCCATGTGCCGGTGACTCTGACGCGCCCGACCAGTGATACCAGTGCTGCGCGAGGGCTTCAGTCCGGGCAGGCGCTCAGCTTGCGTTTGGCGCCAGGACAGGCTCACGAGCGGCTTTTCATTGACGTGCCGGCTGGCAGTACGGGGCTGCAGGTGACCCAAACCGGGACAGGCAATGTGCAGCTGTTTCTGGCGCGCGATGGCAGTGGTTCTGGGCCAGCCATCCCTGCCGCCCCGCCGCGCAGTGCAGCAGTCGTCAGCCACACCGGTAGCGGCGCGAATGCCAACCTGCAATTGCCGGTGACGCCTCTCACCGAGGGGCGCTGGTACCTCACCCCGGTGAACACCGACGCCAGTTCGGCGGACATCGTCATACAGGCAACGCTAACGCGCACCTCGCCAATGGCGACCCCACGTCATGGGGCCTTCTATAACCCTGCGCGCTCCGGTTCGGGCTTGTTTCTGTTCCCGCTGGGTGAGCAATGGGGCGTGATCTGGTACACCTATCTCGAGGATGGGTCGCCCACATGGTACATCGCCGCGGCAGCAAAACCGGCAGGCAACGCCCCCGTCTGGGTCGCACCGATCACCCGGCATGTCTGGAACGGGGTACACGATCGCCCAGGCGTCGTTGGCAGCATGCGACTGTCGGTCATTGATGCCAACCATCTGCAATTTGGCTTCGATGTCGATGGCGTGGCAGGCTCGGAAACGCTTTCCGCATTGCCGTTGCCAGGCTGCACAACGGTGTCTGGACAGACCGCTTCGCTTGACGGTTTCTGGTATGACCCGACCTTTGCCGGGTTCGGTTACAGCATTGTGGCGGGTAGCGCACAGCGCTCGGTGGCGGCCTATCTTTATGACCGGTCGGGAATCGCGCGCTGGATGCTTGGCGCGGCTGGCGGCACGGACAACCGGATTTCGATGTTGCAGTTCAGCGGCTTCTGCCCGACCTGCAGCTACGTGCCGGTACTCAGCGCCGGTGCCGGTAGCCTCGTGCTGGCCGCTTCGCAACCCAATGCGGCGCAGTTCACTCTGGGCGTCGAGTGGCTCCCGCCATTGCAGGGCCGTTGGAGTGTGGATCATGCGGTGATCAAGCTCGGTGACAACTTATCCTGCACGCCCTGAGTATTTTGTTCGTCGCGGATTGCGCTCGTCGACGTGGGCGACGTGCCCCGAATCGGCACACCGATCCCACATAATTCGCTACTTCCCGTCACCCAACTAACAAAGTGATTGCCATGCACATCGAGACCAAACTGCCGCGCGTCGGCACCACGATCTTCACTGTGATGTCGCAGTTGGCGATGCAGCACAATGCGGTGAACTTGGGCCAAGGCTTCCCTGACTTCGAGTTGCCCGAATTGCTGCGCGACGCGCTGACGCGGGCGATGCGGGAGGGCAAGAATCAATACTCGCCAATGATGGGTATTTTGCCCTTGCGCCAGCAGATTGCCGCGAAGACCGAGGCGCTCTACGGCTGGCCGGTCAACGCAGACAGTGAGGTCACGGTGACCAGCGGCGCAACCGAGGCGATTTTTGCCGCGATTCATGCCTGTGTGCGGCCCGGTGAGGAGGTCATCATGCTCGACCCGTGCTACGACTGCTATGAGCCAGCGGTCGAGTTGGCGGGCGCAGTGGCGGTGCATGTGCCGCTCGACCCGCGGGATTTCAGCGTGAACTGGCAGCGCGTGCGCGACGCCATTACGCCACGCACGCGGATGTTGATGATCAATTCGCCGCACAATCCCTCGGGGGCCGTTTTGTCGGCCAGCGACCTGCAGGCATTGGTGGAAATACTGCGCGGCAACGACATCGTGTTGCTGTCGGACGAAGTCTACGAACACATCATCTTCGATGGTCGGCAGCACGAAAGCGTCTTGCGCGTGCCGGAGTTGGCGGCGCGCAGCATCGTGATCAGTTCATTTGGCAAGACGTTTCATTGCACCGGCTGGAAACTTGGTTACGCTGTCGCGCCTGAAGCGCTGAGCGCCGAGTTCCGCAAAGTGCATCAATACCTGACTTTCTGCAGCTTCACGCCCGCGCAATGGGCCATCGCCGAAATGCTGGAAAGGCAGCCCCAGCACTACCATGAACTTCCGGCGTTTTATCAACAAAAACGCGATGCATTCCGTGCCTTGTTGGCGAGTTCACGCTTCCGTTTGTTGGATGTTCCCGGCGGGTATTTCCAGTTGGTGGATTACACCGCGATCAGTGATCTTGATGATCTTGCGTTTTGTCATTGGTTGACGGTCGAAAAGGGCGTGACCGCGATTCCCTTGTCGCCGTTCTACCGTGATCCCCCGAAAGATCTGCGCTTGGCACGACTGTGTTTTGCCAAGACGGAAAGCACCATGGCGCTGGCGGCGGAGCGTCTGTGCGCAGTTTGATGGAGAGCGATGCCATGCAGGATTTGCGAGTCACTCTGGTCCAGGACGCCACCGTTTGGCGTGACGCCGCTGCCAATCGGTCTTTGTACGGCGCGCATATCGCAGCAGCCAGAGGGCAAACCGACTTGGTGGTGTTGCCGGAGACATTTACCAGTGGATTTTCCAACGATGCGGTCGGTGAAGCGGAAACCATGCAAGGCGCGACCGTCGCCTGGTTGACGGCGACGGCGGTGGATGCGGGTATGTGCATCGCTGGCTCGGTGGTCATCCGTGATCGCGACCACGTGTTCAATCGGCTGTTGTGGGCTTGGCCGGATGGAAGGATCAGTCACTATGACAAGCGTCACCTGTTCCGTATGGCGGGTGAGCATCAACGCTACGCCGCGGGCAATGCGCGTCTGACCGTCAGCTTGAAAGGTTGGCGCATCTGCCCGGTGGTCTGCTATGACCTGCGTTTCCCGGTGTTCTTGCGCAACCGCTATGGTGTTGAACGCAGCGCTGGCTTTGATTACGACCTGTTGCTGGTGGTGGCCAATTGGCCCGCCGCGCGTCGCTATCCTTGGCAGACATTGCTGCGTGCGCGGGCGATCGAAAATCTGGCCTGTGTGGTCGCGGTCAATCGGGTGGGAATTGACGGCAACGACCTGACCTATGCCGGTGACAGCGTTGCACTCGATGCACTCGGCCAGGTCATGCTGGAATGTGGAGCGCAACCGCAATCCGTGACGCTCACACTCAGCGCGTCCGCCTTGCTCGCCCACCGCGAACGGTTTCCTGCGCAATTGGATGCAGATCGCTTCGAATTGCTGTGATGTCGGTCGATTCCATCGCTGCGTTCCTTCAATGGTCAGGTGCAACCGTAGCGCGCCCATACCTGATCAGCGGGCAGGGGCGGGCTGATGAAATAGCCTTGGATGGTCTTGCAGCCGTGGTCGCGCAGATGGCTTGCCTGCGCCGCGGTTTCGACGCCTTCTGCAAGCACTTCGATGCCGAGACTGATGCCGAGTTGCAGCATGCTGTCGACCAGTCGTGCGTTGCGCTCGTCGGTGGTCAGTTCGGCAACAAAGCTGCGGTCGATCTTGAGCTTGTTGACTGGAAACCTCCGCAAGTAGGCGAGTGAAGAGTAACCAGTACCAAAATCGTCAATGGCGATTCGCACGCCAAGGGCATGCAGTCGGCGCAGGAATTCTTCGGCACGATCACCTTGTTCCATCAGTCCTGATTCGGTGATCTCCACTTCGATTCGCTCGGCGGCTAAGCCGCTTTCCTGCAGGGCTGAGCGGATGCGCTGTTCAACGGGATGTCGTGCAACTTCAACGGGCGACAGGTTGACCGCCATGATGCCGAAGTCCCAGCCCGCGTCCAGCCAAGCGCGTGCCTGGCGGCAGGCTTCGCGGGTCACCCAGTCACCGAGGGTTTCAATTTGCCCGATCTGTTCCAAGACCGGAATGAAGTCTGCCGGTCCGAGATGCGGCAGGCTGGGCTGATCCAGTCGGACGAGCGCCTCCAGACCCACCAGTCGATCGTCACACAGATCCCACAGCGGTTGGTAGTGAAGAACGAATTCGCCCTGTGCGATGGCTCTGCGGAGGCGTGTTTCAACGGCGAGTCGTTGCACCGCAGCTGCGCCCATCGCATTGGTGAAGAAGCGAATTGCATTGCGACCCGCGCGCTTGGCTTCAAACATCGCGAGTTCAGCATTTCGGATGAGGATCGAAGCGGCTCCCTGAATTTCCGGATACAGGCATATGCCAATGCTTGCTTGCAGGTAGACCGGCTCGGCACCAACGATATCGATGCGTTGACGCAGGCTATTGTGCAGATCTCGCGCGAGTTGCATGGCTGATTGGTTGTTGCGTAGGTCCTCCGCAAGCACGACGAATTCGTCTCCACCAAGGCGCGCCAGCGTGCATCCGGGTGGTGTCTGTTCAGACAGACGCAGTGCAACCTGCCGAAGTAACTCGTCTCCCTGATGGTGACCCAAGCTGTCGTTGACGGTTCTGAAACTGTCAAGGTCGACGTATAGCAAGGCGACGATGCTGTGATGCTGCTCCGCAAGTGGCAACGCATGTTCAAGGCGGCTGAGCAAAGAGCTGCGGTTGGGTAACCCAGTCAGCGGGTCGAACTGGGCGACACGGCGCAAGCGGGCTTCGTCTTCGCGCTGCTGGGTGAGGTCGGAAAACACGACCACACGACTCTCCTCGGCCCGATCGTCGGCAACAACGCGGCTGACCGTCAGCGCAAGTGTGTGCATGCGCCCAGAGGGCAGGCGACCCAAGAGTTCGCCTTTCCAGAAACCCTGCGTTTGCAGCGCGGTTTCGATGCCTTCCAAAGAATACCCAGACGCTTCCAGCGTTTGCCGGAGGAAACTGATGTTCCCCACCGCATCGCGTTCCGCGATGCCGGTGATCTGACTGAACGCACCGTTGACCGACAGCACGATGCCTTGCGGGTTGGTGACCATCACGCCATCGCGAGTCGCATCCAGCGCGGCAGCATGCAGACGAACCCGACGCGCCATTTGTTGACGTTCTTCGTCTCGACGGATTCGTCCGAGTGCATAACTGGTATCACCGGCAATTTCTTCCAGCAATGCGCGGTGTTCGTCATCATAGGCGTCGATGTCGCGACTGTGCAGCACCAACAATCCAAGCGTGGGCGCACTGTCGGAATGATCGCTGCGTATCGCAATCAGGACCAGACCTGCGAGTCCCATGCGTAGCAAGTGGGCTTGCCAAGCAGTCGTCGCCGGCTGCTCGGCCAGGTTCAAACAGAGGACGTCGCTGCCCAGGAAAGAGGAATGCAGCGGCGAGTCGGGATGCTCCAACAGGACGCTGACATGCTGGGTATGATCGATCGCGTCATTGGCGCGGACCATGTGCTGGGCGTGCAGCGCGAATTGCCCGGGCATGCGGCTGGCAAACCAAGCATAGGAGAAGTCTCCATGTTGCGTCGCGATTGCGCATATTCGCTGCAATAGACTGTCTGCATCGCGAATCCAGACGATCGCTTGATTGACGTGACTGAGGAAGTTGTAGTGACTGCCAAGGACCTTGGCGCGGCGCTCGCTTTGCCTACGCGCGGTGATGTCCCAACTGACCCAGACGACCTGCTGACGGCCGCGCAGCGGACTCAGACGAGAGTCGAAGCTTATCGCTTGGCTGTTGATTTCCCTCTGGTACTCAAATGCGCTGACACGCTTGTCATCGATACATGACTGGATTTTGCCAAGCACGGCATCGCAGAGTGTGCGCGGCAGAATCTCGCTGAGCGGCATTGGCGAGGCAGCTGATGAATGTCCCAAGGCCCATTCTGGTCGCGTGCTGCTGCTGGCCAATACCCGACCGTTAGCATCCAGCAGCGCCACGACATCGGGTACTGCGGCGACCAGCGCTAGGAGTTGGTCTTCGCGCAGCCGCAGAACATTGGCAGCGCGGTGTCGGCGCCCTTGTTCACGCTGCAGGAGCCACAGTCCAACGGCTCCCAGAGCGGCAACACTGGCCATCATCAGTGCATGCAGTCGGTACAAGCCGTTGCGCCTTTGCACAAAGTGCGTGGCAAGTGCGTCGTCCAGAGTATTTACTTGAGTACGCAGTTTGCGCACGCCAGCCTGCAGCGCCAGTTTGTGCCCAGGATCGGCATGATGAAGCGCGTTCTTTATCGCGGCGCGTTGCTCGGCAATCGCTTGTGCCAAGGTTGCCGCTCCGCGCGGTAACTGATAGTCGGAGGCTTGGTAGAAGGTTTCCAAACGCGCGCGGGTGCTGCGTTGAACAAGTTGTTCCGCAGAGCGCTTGGCCCGATCGAGCTCACCCAACGAGCGAGCACGCTGGGCGAGACTCAGGGGTACATCGACTGGGAATTGCAGAGGCGCCAGACTCCGTTCGATGCTGATGCGGATGATGTCGATGTCTTCATGCAGGGCCATCAGATCCTGAGCCTGCTGGTCGGCAACACGATGGGCGACGCCAATCAGTGCGATACCTCCCAAGGCGAGTGCCATCACGGCATGGCCAGACCGTGCCCTCAACCAGGATGGCCTTGACCACTTCATTCTTGAAATGCCTCAGACGGCGTTGGCCAAACAACATCGGACCACTCAAATCCATACGTCTGAACCAACCGAACATGCGCTGGACTACCGATGTAGCTCGATAGAGCGCCGTCAACACGCGTCTTGAAGGCGGTATTTTCAAGTGCAAATGCAAATGCCGGATAGCCCGGCCGGACGTCCGACAGTTCCACGATCTGGTGCGTCAGCGCGGTTTGGTCCAGTTGTCGCACTTGCCAGCGTAGTGATGGCAATGACAAGGCCAGCAGATCCACACTGCCGGATTGCAATGCCTGCATGCCGGACTCGGCGTCGGCTACTGCCAGCACGCGCGACTTCGGCCAATCAGCGGCGCGAACGGCGGCTTGTTCGACACTGCCATCAATGACTGCGACGCGGAAATCCGTCTGCAGGGAGATATCCTTTAGACGTTCTGGAATGCGCTGATCAAGGCGCGTCAGCAGTGCGGCCCTGACGCGAGCGGTCGGTCGGCTGAACTGCACCAAAGTTCTTCGTTCCGGTGTGTCGAACAGGCCAGCGGCAACCACGTCCAAGCGCCCGTGTTTGAGCTCATGCAACAGATCAGCAAACTCTACGTGCACCCATTCCGCGTTACGAATGCCGGTGGTCGCAAGGACTTGCCGCATGACATCAACGGCCTCGCCACGCAATTCTCCGTTGGCGTCTAGGAACGCATACGGTGGCTCGATGGCATAGCCGATACGCAAGCTGGCTGGGGGCTGACCCTGGCTGTCGAACAGCGGTTCGCTGGATGGAAGCATCACCAACCAACCCACCAGCACTGCCAAGACGAGCGCGATGATGCTCGGTTGCAGACGACTCTGCGTCCTCGTTACGGCGTCGACTGTGGGGTGATCTGATTGGGGCATGGGCGGGAGGAGACGCGTTTTTCCAAGCAGGTGGTCAAAACGGGTGAACGCATGCAAAGCACGATGCCGCAGGTTTCTTTGCAAGATTTGCGCCCGAGGCGCCGTCGATGCTCGTTTCCGCGCGCTATCCATCAGCCAGTTCAACCGAAAATGAACGGCCAAGGCAGCGCTCTGGCATAATCGCGCTCAGAGTTTTCAACCAAGGATTCGGCGATTTCGCCGCCACATGCAGCACATTCGTAATTTTTCGATCATTGCCCACGTCGATCACGGCAAATCGACTCTGGCAGACCGCATCATCCAGATTTGCGGTGGCCTCGCCGAACGCGAGATGGAAGCGCAAGTGTTGGACTCCAATCCGATTGAGCGTGAACGTGGCATCACCATCAAGGCGCAGTCGGTCTCGTTGCCCTATACCGCCCTCGATGGGCAGACCTATCAGCTGAACTTCATCGATACCCCTGGCCACGTGGATTTCAGCTACGAGGTCAGTCGCTCGCTTTCGGCATGTGAAGGTGCGTTGTTGGTCGTCGATGCTGCGCAGGGTGTGGAGGCGCAATCCGTCGCGAACTGCTACACCGCCGTCGAGCAGGGCCTCGAAGTGATTCCGGTGCTCAACAAGATTGACCTGCCGACCGCCGATCCAGAGCGTGTGAAGGACGAGATCGAAGCGGTTATCGGGTTGGATGCGACCGACGCCCTGCAAGTGAGTGCCAAGACCGGCCTCAATGTGCGCGATGTGTTGGAAGCGATCGTGTTGCGGATTCCGCCACCCAAAGTGGGCGATACCGATCGTCTGCAGGCGCTGATTATTGACTCCTGGTTCGACAATTATCTCGGTGTGGTGTCGCTGGTGCGGGTGATGCAGGGTGAGTTGGTGCCTGGCGAGAAGATTTTGGTCATGTCGACCGGGCGCGTGCACCAAGTCGATCAAGTCGGCGTCTTCACCCCCAAGCGCAAAGTGCTTACCAAGCTTGGCGCGGGTGAGGTTGGCTGGATGTGTGCATCAATCAAGGACGTACATGGCGCGCCCGTCGGTGACACCCTGACGTCGGCGGCCAAGCCTGCAACGTCGCCCTTGCCCGGGTTTCAGGAAATGCAACCGCGAGTCTTTGCCGGATTGTTTCCGGTGGATGCCGATGATTTCTCCAATCTCCGCGAAGCGTTGGAGAAATTGCGTCTGAACGATGCCGCCTTACGTTTCGAACCCGAAAGTTCGGAGGCAATGGGGTTTGGATTCCGCTGTGGTTTCCTCGGCATGCTGCATCTGGAAATCGTTCAGGAGCGACTGGAACGCGAATACGACCTCAATCTCATCACCACCGCGCCGACGGTCGTCTATGAAGTGCTCACGACCGATGGGGAAGTGCTGAGTCTGGACAATCCGGCCAAGATGCCGGCGATCAACAAGATCGAGGAAATCCGTGAACCGATCATCCTTGCCAGCATCCTGACCCCGCCTGACTACGTCGGCAACGTGATCAAGCTCTGCGAAGAGAAGCGCGGTGTGCAGAAAAACCTCGCCTACCTGGGGAGTCAGGTCCAGATCAGCTATGAACTACCCATGGCGGAAGTGGTGCTGGATTTCTTCGATCGATTGAAATCCGTCAGTCGGGGTTACGCCTCACTTGATTATCACTTCGTGCGCTTCGATGCCGGCCCGTTTGTGCGTCTGGATGTGTTGATCAATGGCGATCGGGTCGATGCCTTGTCGATGATCTCGCATCGCTCGCACGCAGATCGACGTGGTCGAGATATTTGCGAACGCATGCGGGAACTCATTCCACGCCAGATGTTCGATGTCGCGATTCAGGCCGCCATCGGGGCGCAGATCATTTCGCGATCCACAGTAAAGGCCTTACGCAAGAATGTGCTGGCCAAGTGCTATGGCGGCGATGTCAGTCGCAAGCGCAAACTGTTGGAAAAGCAGAAGGAAGGCAAAAAGCGCATGAAACAGGTGGGCAGCGTGGAGATTCCGCAAGAGGCTTTCCTTGCCGTGCTCCAAGTCGACAACAAATAAAGGAAATGGCGCGTGGATTTTGATTTTGCAGCGATTTTGGTAGCGCTTTCGGCGGTCACGGGCGTGATTTGGGCGGTCGACGCGATCTTTTTCGCCAAAGCCCGAGCGGCGCGTGCGAACGAGCCATCGACGCTGGTGAATGCGATTCGAGAGCCCCTCATCGTCGAGTATGCACGCTCGTTCTTTCCGGTGATCTTCATCGTGTTGATCGTGCGCTCGTTTCTTGCCGAGCCTTTCCGAATCCCGTCCAGTTCGATGATGCCAACCTTGGTGGATGGCGATTTCATTCTGGTTAGCAAGTTTGCTTATGGCCTGCGTTTGCCGGTGCTGGACACCAAGTTTCTAGACATTGGTGAACCCCAACGGGGCGATCCGGTGGTGTTCCGTTACCCAGGCAATCCACGTCTTGGCGAGCGCGATCCGCATATCGGACAGGACTACATCAAGCGCGTGATCGGGCTTCCGGGCGACGAAGTGGTCTATCGCGAGAAGCAACTGTATTTGAACGGCCAACTGGTTGCGCAGACGTCGGTGGGGCGCTACGTCGGCGAGGGCAGTTCCTCGGATGCCACCGGATTCGACCATCGATCCGAGGCATTGCCTGACCGTACGCACGATATTCTGGTCAATGGCTTGGCTGTGGGACGACGCGGCGAGGGTCGCTGGGTGGTGCCTGAAGGACACTATTTCGTCATGGGCGACAACCGAGACAATAGCGAGGACAGCCGTTACTGGGGCTTCGTGCCAGAGCAAAATTTGGTCGGCAAAGCATTCTTGATCTGGATGAACTTTGATAGCAAAGCAGGCGGCGTGAACTTCTCCCGCCTTGGGACTGTGATTGAATAGTGCACGCGCATGCGGCGTACGTGGGCTTACATGGAGGGGATATGAAACACACTCGTCAACGCGGCATTACCCTGATCGGGTTCCTGATGATCCTGATTCTGGCCGGGTTTTTCGCCTTTCTGGGTATGCGCTTGGTACCGACATACGTTGAGTACTATTCCGTCACTCGCGATATGGCGGGTTTGGCTTCCGAGCCTGGTATCACCACGATGGGGCCGGAAAAAATCCGCGATCTGCTGTTCCGTCGCTTCTATGTGAGCTATGTCGATTCCGTGAAGCCCCAGCACATCAAACTCGTTCAAGCCGGTGATGGCTATGATTTGCGCATTACCTACGAGGTCCGCAAGGAACTCATCTACAACTTGGACTACGTGGCGAAGTTTGATCACAGCGTCGAGTTGCGTCGTGGAGGCGCACTCTGAGCTTGGTTGGTGGCCTCAGTGAGGCGGCGTGGGCCAAACGTCTAGGTCATGCGTTTCAAGCGCCCGCATTGCGCACTCAGGCGCTGACGCATCGCAGCGCAGGTAGTCGCAATTACGAGCGTTTCGAGTTTCTCGGCGACGCACTGCTGAACTTGGTCGTCGCAGAAACCCTGTTTCAGCGTTTCACCGACGTGGATGAAGGTGCCCTGACGCGCGCGCGCGCAGTGTTGGTACGCGAGTCGAGCCTCGCCGATTTGGCGCGCGCCCTGCACTTGGGGGACTTGCTGATTCTGGGGCAGGGTGAACTGAAAAGTGGTGGGTTCCGTCGTGATTCGATTCTTGCCGACGCGTTTGAAGCCCTGATTGCAGCGATCTATCTGGATGCTGGCATGGATGCCTGTCGGGAATGGGTATTGGCGCAATTGGATGGGGCCCTGAGCGCATTGCCGAAGCGCTTAAAGGCGGAAAAGGATCCCAAGACGCGATTGCAGGAGTTTCTTCAATCGCGTCAGTTCGCCCTGCCGGAGTACGAGTTGACCGAAGTGCTTGGCGACGAGCATGAACGTCACTTCAAAGTGTGTTGCCGCGTGGCATCACTGCGAATCAGCGGATGCGGCGAAGGAAGTTCACGCCGGACGGCGGAGCAGCAAGCCGCAACCGACGTCTTGAATCAGATGACGGATCTGCCGACGCACGTTCTTCAATAACGTTTGCCGCACAAGCAGAGCAGCACTATTGTCGTTGTTGGCGCGTCTTGCATGCCCGTCAACATTGTTTGGGTTCGCGTCGATGAACCTGTCACCTCGCTGGAATGTGGTCATGTCAGAACTTGAGTCATCAATCGTTGCAACGCCGCCCTATCGCGCTGGACTGGTTGCCGTGGTCGGTCGGCCAAACGTTGGAAAATCCACCTTGATCAATGCGTTGGTGGGCTTTCGCGTTAGTATCGTTTCGCGTCGGCCGCAAACCACGCGGCACCGAATTCTCGGTATTTCGTCGTTGGACGACGGCCAGATTGTGTATGTCGATACGCCGGGCTTGCATGGCCGCGAGCCGCGCGCGATGAATCGCTACATGAATCGAGCCGCGCGCGGTTCGTTGGCCGATGTGAGTGTCGCCGCACTGGTCATCGAGGCGGGGCAATTTCGCGAAGACGATGAACGCGCGTATCGCGTCATTCTGGAATCTGGCGTGCCGCATGTACTTGTCATCAACAAAGTAGATCGTTTGAAAGACAAGAGTGTGCTCTTGCCGTTCATCGCAGAGATCACCGCGGCGCGGAAATTTGAAGCGGTATTCCAGATATCGGCACAGAAGCGCAAGGGACTCGACGACTTGCAGCGCGGTTTGTTGCGCTTGTTGCCGGAGAGCGAAGCGCTGTTTGATGCCGAGCAAGTGACGGATCGCAGCGAGCGTTTCATGGTTGGTGAGCTCATTCGAGAACAGTTGATGCGCCAATTGGGTGACGAACTGCCCTATGCCACCAGCGTTGAAATCGAGGAATGGAAAGACGAACCCAAGCTGACCCGCATCAGCGCAGTGATCTGGGTGGAGCGTGACGGACAGAAGGCGATCGTGATCGGCGCGGGTGGTGGCCAGATGCGTGCCATCGGACAAGCGGCCCGATTGGCCATGGAACGTTTGCTGGATCGCAAGGTGTTCCTGCAGTTGTGGTGCAAGGTGCGCGAGGGTTGGAGTGATGACGAAGCTGCCTTAAAGCGCTTCGGCTACGGAGACTGATGGATGCGGGGGCACGCGCGGAGTGCACGGATCGAGGCACAGCCTGCCTATGTGCTCCATCGTCGTGCATGGCGGGAGACCAGTGCGCTGCTGGAGGTGTTCACTGCGGAATATGGGCGTGTCGGACTGGTCGTACGTGGCTTGCGTGGACCTCGCTCGCAAGTCTGGCAAGCTCTGCTGCAACCCACACAGGCGGTCTTGTTGTCGTGGTCGGGGAACGGCGAGTTGCCACAGGTGACCCATGTCGAGGCGGCAGAGCAGTACTTGGATTTGCGTGGTGAAGCGGTTCTTGCCGGTCTGTATCTCAATGAGTTGATTCTGGCCCTGCTGCCGCGACACGAGGCACAGGTCGAACTGTTCCTGCGCTATGGCGAGTGCTTGCGACAGCAACTGTCGACAGACCAGGTGCAGCGTGCCTGGCACCTGAGACTTTTTGAACGCGATCTGTTGGCAGCTCTTGGCTTCGCGTTGCAATTAGATCGGGATCGCCATGGCGACACACTGCATCCCGACGCGCGCTATCGCTATCATCCCGAGAGCGGCGCGGTTCGAGACGAGCAGGGCGCCGCAGTCGCCAGTTTGCCTGGCGCTTTGCTGATTGGGCTGCGCGAGGGAATGATGCCGGATGCAAACGACGTGAGGGCCTGTCGGCATTGGCTACGCGACCTGCTGGCGCAACATCTCGGTGGCCGTGAACTGAATGCGTGGTCGTTGATGCAGGAAATTCGCGCGATCTGAGCACGTCTTCATGGTCCGCCAAGGCGTGGGCTTGGTCGTACATGAGTTGCCAAAGTGCTGTCAGGGTGTATCCAAGAGGCGCGTGGATCAGGTCGTGTCCAGCAGCAGTTTTTCCGCTTCGGTGAGCAGCAAAGTCAGGGCTGCAGGCAGTTGTGGATTCGGCTGGATGTCCTCCTGCAGTGCAGCACTGAGTTCGCAGATGGCCACATCCAGTGCGGTTGCCATACAAAGGCTTGCAGCCCCCGACATGGTGTGCAGCAGCGCACGCGCGGTGCGGGTATCGTGTGCTTGAATTGAAGCGCACAAGGTATTGATTTGCTTTGGCAAGTCGCGCTTAAGTAGGTCTCGCAGCGGCGCATATAAACTGGCATCCTGCGCCCCGGCGGACTGCTTATTGCGGGTACCCCACAGCGGCCAGTGTACCCCGCAGTCGCGCAAACACCGCGAGAGTGCAGCAGTGCTGATCGGCTTGCCCACAACGGCGGCGTAGCCCAAATCGAAAAGGGCCTGCTGAACGCGAACATCCAATCCTGCCGTCATCGCCACGATGTGTTGTCGGGGCACGTTGTTTTGCTGACGCATCGCGAGCGCAATGGCTTCGCAGTTGGCATCTGGCAAGTGTTGATCGATCAGGATGGCGTTGCAGGGGTTGCCTGCGGCAAGCCACGTCAGGCCGTCCGTCAAATCGCTCGTGCTGTGGGCCGGCAAGCCCCAGCGGGTCAAGCATTGCAGTAGATAACTCTGCGTCACAGGGTCATCCTCGACCACAAGAATGCGCGCAGGCACCGAGTCTTGGGCAATTTGCAACGGCATATGCAGACTTCCGCTGGCAGGTGGGGTCAAAAATACGGGATCGCGGTCGTTTTCAACAGACTTCAGCGATGCGGACGCAAAGGTCCATCTTTCGACGAGTTGTTGGCCCATAGCACCACTATGGTTCTGCGAACGCCACATAAACTGGTCTCGTCGCAGGAGATTTTTACTTTCGGTGCCCAAAGCGCGACAGGCGCCTCACGCGCCGACATGCCAATGCCGACCCGTGCATTTTGTTTCGTGCCTCTTTCGGCGTCAGCCTGTAAAATCATGTTTTCCTGCAGTCGGGTTTCCCATGACTCCCCTGATTTTCGTGACTGGTGGTGTGGTGTCCTCGCTGGGCAAGGGCATCGCGTCGGCTGCATTGGCAGCCATTCTGGAAGCGCGCGGCCTGCGCGTGACCCTGATGAAACTCGATCCTTACATCAACGTCGATCCGGGCACCATGAGTCCGTTTCAGCATGGCGAGGTGTATGTCACCGATGATGGCGCAGAAACTGATCTCGACCTCGGCCACTACGAGCGCTTCGTCCGCACCCGGTTGTCACGCAAGAACTCGGTCACGACCGGTCGCATTTACGAGAATGTCATCCGCAAGGAGCGCCGCGGCGACTACCTCGGGGCGACGGTGCAGGTGATTCCGCACATCACAGACGAAATCAAGCGCCGCATTGATGCGGCGACCGAGGGGTTCGATGTCGGTCTGGTGGAAATTGGTGGTACGGTCGGCGATATCGAATCGCTGCCGTTTCTGGAAGCGATCCGGCAAATTCGCACCGAACGCGGTGCTGACCACGCCTTGTTCATGCATCTGACCTTGGTGCCATTCATCGCTGCGGCAGGTGAGTTGAAGACCAAGCCAACTCAGCATTCGGTGAAGGAATTGCGCTCGATCGGTATTCAGCCCGACGTGTTGCTGTGTCGCAGCGAACAGCCGCTGCCAGACTCGGAGCGACGCAAGATCGCACTGTTTACCAACGTGCCTGAGCGTGCGGTGATTTCCGCAATCGATGTCCAGAATATCTATCGCATCATTCCGTGGTTCAAGGATCAGCAACTCGACGAGTTGGTGGTTCGGCAACTGCATTTGCCGGCGCAAGCGGATGCCGACCTTTCCGAATGGATGGCCGTGATCGACGCTGTCGAACATCCTGTCGATGAAGTCACCGTCGCCGTGGTAGGCAAATACGTCGACCATCAGGATGCCTACAAATCGGTAGCTGAGGCGCTGAAACATGGCGGCTTGCGCCAACAGACGCGGGTCAATTTGCGCTGGCTGGAGGCGGAAGAGGTCGAGTCACAGGGTGTGGCGATTCTGGCGGGCATTGACGCCATCCTGGTACCCGGCGGATTCGGTGATCGGGGATTTGAAGGCAAGGTGCTAACCAGCCAGCACGCTCGCACCCAGGGGATTCCGTATTTTGGGATTTGCTATGGCATGCAGGCGGCCGTGGTGGATTTTGCACGGCATGTGGTCGGGCTTGAAGGCGCCAACTCCACCGAGAACGACAAGCAGAACCCGCATCCGGTGATCGGTCTGATTACCGAGTGGCGAACCTCCTCGGGTGATGTGGAGCGTCGTAGCGAAGACTCCGATCTGGGCGGTAGCATGCGGCTTGGGCTGCAGGAATGTCGCTTGAAACCTGGCACCAAGGCGCGTGCGATGTATGGCCGCGATGTTGTCGCCGAACGTCATCGGCATCGCTACGAGTTTAACAACCGCTATCGCACGCAACTCGAAGACGCGGGACTGGTGATCTCGGCGAAATCGATGGACGATCTGTTGGTGGAGATGGTCGAATTGCCCAACCATCCTTGGTTCGTGGCCTGTCAGGCGCACCCGGAGTTTCTTTCGACCCCCCGCGATGGGCACCCGTTGTTCATCGGATTCATCGGTGCCGCTCGCGCCTACAAGCAAGCCAAGGGAGTAACGGCCTAATGGAGTTATGTGGTTTTCAGGTGGGGCTCGATCACCCTCTGTTTCTGATCGCAGGACCTTGTGTCATCGAATCCATGCAGTTGCAGATCGATACAGCTGGCCAATTGAAGGAAATTACTGCCGGACTTGGCATGCCTTTCATCTTCAAGTCGAGTTTTGACAAGGCCAATCGCACCTCGGGTCGCAGCTTTCGTGGTCCCGGGTTGGAAGAGGGGCTCAAGGTACTGGCCGAAGTTCGTCGTCAGGTCGGCGTGCCGGTACTCACCGACGTGCACGAGTACACCCCGATGGATGAAGTGGCTAACGTGGTCGATGTCCTGCAAACGCCAGCCTTCCTGTGCCGTCAGACCGACTTCATCCAAAAGGTTGCCGCCACCGGCAAGCCGGTCAATATCAAGAAGGGCCAGTTTCTAAGTCCTTGGGAGATGAAACACGTGACCGACAAAGCCATCGCGACGGGCAACACCCGAATCATGGCTTGTGAGCGTGGGGTGAGTTTCGGCTATAACAATCTGGTCAGCGATATGCGGTCATTGGCGGTCATGCGTGAGACCGGTTGCCCCGTGGTATTTGATGCGACGCACTCCGTGCAATTGCCTGGTGGCGCGAACGGCAAGTCCGGAGGTCAGCGCGAGTTTGTGCCGGTACTGGCGCGTGCCGCCGTGGCAGTCGGCATTGCTGGACTGTTCGCGGAGACGCATCCGGATCCCGACAACGCATTGTCGGATGGACCAAATGCGTGGCCGCTCAGCAAGATGCAGGACTTGCTGATGCAACTGATGGCGATCGACCGCGTCGTCAAGGCGCAGGCATTACTCGAATCTACCCTGTAATCCCCTTGTTTTCGACGATACGAGAAAACCATGAGCACAATCCGCCACATCCACGCCCGCGAAATTCTTGACTCCCGCGGCAATCCCACGCTCGAAGCCGAAGTGACGCTAGAAACCGGCCAGATGGGTCGAGCGGCCGTGCCTTCTGGCGCCTCGACAGGCACGCGTGAAGCGGTTGAGCTTCGCGATGGCGATAAGACGCGTTACCTCGGCAAGGGCGTGACCCGCGCGGTTGCGAATGTCAATGGCGCCATTGCCGATCTGCTGCGGGGATTTGACGGTAGCGATCAGGCAGGTCTGGATGCGCGCATGATCGAGCTGGATGGCACGGACACCAAGAGTCGCCTAGGCGCCAACGCGCTACTTGGGGTGTCCCTCGCTAACGCGCATGCACAGGCGGTGGCGCGGGGATTGCCGTTATGGCAGCACCTGTTGGGTGAGCGCGAAGCGATCTTGCCGGTGCCGATGATGAACATCATCAATGGCGGCGTGCACGCGGACAACAACGTCGACATGCAGGAGTTCATGGTGTTGCCGGTTGGCTTTGAGCGTTTCTCCGACGCGTTGCGCGCCGGCACGGAGATCTTTCACGCTCTGAAGTCGGTGCTCAAAAGTCGTGGCT
The DNA here is from genome assembly GCA_016718605.1 of Lysobacterales bacterium. Classification (GTDB taxonomy): domain Bacteria; phylum Pseudomonadota; class Gammaproteobacteria; order Xanthomonadales; family Xanthomonadaceae; genus Aquimonas. Next base: position 65,502 of record JADKCY010000006.1, read on the forward strand.
TGTCCACGGCGGTCGGCGATGAAGGCGGCTTCGCGCCGGATCTGCGTTCCAACGAGGAAGCCGTCGAGGTCATTCTCGAAGCGATCGGTAAATCGGGCTACCGCGCCGGCGAAGACATCTACCTCGGACTGGACTGTGCCGCATCGGAATTCTACGAGAACGGCAAGTACAACTTGACCGGCGAAGGGCAGCGGTTGTCTTCCGATCAGTTCGCCGATTTCCTGACCGACTGGAGCCGACGCTACCCGATCATCACGATTGAAGATGGCATGGCCGAGGACGACTGGGACGGCTGGAAAGCGTTGACCACACGCATCAACGAGCATGTGCAATTGGTCGGGGACGATTTGTTCGTCACCAATCCGAAGATTTTTCGCGAAGGCATTCAGAAGGGCATTGCCAACGCCATCCTGATCAAGGTGAACCAGATCGGTACCTTGTCTGAGACACTCGAGGCCATCGCCATGGCGGAAGCGGCCAATTATGCCTCGGTCGTCTCGCATCGCTCCGGCGAAACCGAAGACACTACGATTGCCGACATCGCTGTGGCGGCCGCGTCAACTCAGATCAAAACGGGCTCGCTTTGCCGGTCCGATCGTGTCGCCAAGTACAACCAGCTGCTGCGTATTGAAGAAGCTTTGGGCAGCAGGGCGCGCTATGCCGGTCGGGCCGCGTTTCCGCAACTCAAACATTTCCGCTGATTCGCCGGCACGACGGATCTGTCCTTGGCCCGACTTCTAGCCCTTGTTCTCGTCCTCCTGCTGATCGCCCTGCAATGGCGGCTGTGGGAAGGCGAGGGTGGTCGAAAGGAAGTCGCCGCACTGCAGGTCAAAGTCGAGCAACAACGTACCGAAAACGAGGGGCTGAAGATTCGTAACGAAGCCTTGGCGGCCGAGGTCGAGGATTTGCGCGCAGGCGAAGCGGCCATTGAGGAACGCGCGCGCGCCGAGCTCGGCATGATCAAACCCGGTGAGGTGTTCTACCGAATCGTCGAACCCGCCCATGTCGACTCCGACCCGTCTGTCGCGGTGGATGCCAAGCGATGAGCTGGGTCATCGTACCTGCCGCGGGGATCGGCTCGCGCATGCAGGCCGATGTTCCCAAGCAATACCTGCGCGTCTTGGGGAAAACCATCCTCGAACACACCCTGCAGCGCTTGCTGAGCCATCCACTTATCGAAGGTGCGATGGTCGCCCTGGCGGCAGATGATCTGCATGCCGCCCGGCTCGCATTGGCTTTCCCCAAGCCGGTGCTTCGCTGTGTCGGTGGCGCTGACCGGGCGGCCTCGGTTTGTGCGGCACTGCTGGCCTTGCCCCCCGAGGTGAGCGATCAGCACTGGGTGCTCGTGCACGACGCCGCTCGACCTTGCGTGCGTCATGAAGATCTCGACCGATTGTTTGCTGCTCTGCACGATGTCGAACCCGTCGGCGCACTGCTTGCCGCACCCGTTCGCGATACCCTGAAAACTGCCACGGCTGCCACCGCCCACATCGAATCCACCGTGGATCGACGTCGCTATTGGCGCGCCTTTACCCCACAAGCCTTTCGTCGCGGTGAACTGCTCTCGGCACTGCGACAGGCGCAAAGCCAACACACCGAGATTACCGACGAAGCCTCAGCCATGGAACACCTCGGCCTGCAGCCACGACTGATCGAAGGCAGTGACGACAACATCAAACTGACCACCCCGGCAGACTTGGCACTGGTGGAGTTTCTGTTGCGGCGGCAGATGCAATAATTCGCGGGACGATGGTCGGCGCGTCTGGTGCCGGCCTGCGACACGTTTGATACAGCTGAGCCGCCGGAAAGAAATAGCCATTCATTGAGCCAACCACAGCATGCGGCTCGTCGGATCTTTCGTTGGGGCGCCGCCGATAGCACCCCGTCCGCATTGCCATCCTGTAGCCCGAAGGCGAACGTCGTACTGGTCAGTCATGCACCTGCGACGTTGCGACGCGTGGCCAGCGAGCGCCCGAGCGGTTGGTGCCGGATTCGCTGTGAGACGTGTCCGCGATCTGACGCAGGGTTATCCCGCGGCGGGTGGCGTCCGTCCTGCCAGCAGTTCGTTGACCAATTCGACCAACTGCGTTTCGTTGACGGGTTTGGTGAGGTAGGCCTTGGCGCCTTGGCGCAATCCCCACACTTTGTCGGTCACCTGATCTTTGGTGGTTACCAGCACGATTGGAATGTGCGACGTGGTGGGATCTTTGGAGATTGAACGTGTGGCCTGAAAGCCATTGAGGTTGGGCATGACCACATCCATCAGGATCAGGTCAGGCAGTTCACGCTTGGCGACTTCGACACCCAGCGCACCATCTTCGGCCGAAATAACCTCGTGTCCTAGCTTGTCGACGATTTTCTTCATCGCGGCGAGTTGGGACGGGGAATCGTCGACGATCAGGACACGAGCCATGGAGGGTTCTCTTCAAGGGTATTGCGGACGTGGACGGATTCTAGCCTGAGCAGGCTCAGGTATCCATGCGCCACATCATGGCTTGGTGCCAAACATGCACATCAGTTGAATGTCACCAAGGTACGACCCAGGCCGCCGCCGCTGAGCAGGCGGTCGAACTCGCCCGAAAGTGCGTCGATGCCGACGCTGCGCGTGCAGATGGCATCGAGGTGGGTGGGCTTCCAGTCCGAGCCCAAGCGATGCCAGATCTGATCGCGAATGGAGCGAGCGGTGCCCGCAGAGGCGATGCCCAGCAGCGACACCCCGCGAATGATGAAGGGCATCACGGTGGTGTGCAGGCCGTGACCGGCCGCTAAACCGCAACTGGCGATATTGCCGTAGGGTTGGATCACCCGGGTCAGTCCTGCCAGCATGTCACTGCCAACACTGTCGATGGCACCGGCCCAGAGCGTATTCTCCAATGGCCGTTGGCCCCAATGCAGGTCTTGTCGGGAGATGACCTGTTTGGCACCGATGCCGAGCAGAAAATCGAGTTGTTGGATCTTTCCCGTGATCGCGTGAGCGCTGTAGCCGGCACGAGTCAGTAGATCGATCGCGAGAATGCCAACACCCCCCGTGGCACCGGTCACCACGATTGGCCCTTGCTCCGGGTGCTGACCATTTTGCTCCATGCGATATAGCGACAATGCAGCAGTGAAGCCCGCGGTGCCCAGAATCATGGCTTCGCGCAGATCCAACCCAGTCGGCAGCGGAACGGTCCATTCGGCGGGCAGCCGAACGTACTCCGAATAGCCGCCATCGCGGGTTTCGGACAAACCGCAGCCGGTGCAAAGCACCGGGTCGCCTTCACGAAAGGCTGGGGCACTGGAGGCAACAACGTGGCCTGCCACGTCGATACCGCCCACCAGCGGCGAATGTCGCAGGATTTTTCCTTTGCCGCTGCCTGCCAATGCGTCTTTGTAGTTGATCGATGAGAACGCGGCTTTGATGACGACTTCGCCTTCGCTGAGTTGATCCAGACGCAGTCCTTCGATCGCTGCGCGATGCGACTCGGCGTCGCTATGGATGCGGAAGGCGCGAAACTCGGCAGGAATAGTCATGGGCGGGCAAGCCTCTGTGGAGTTGGGATGAACATCCAACGCAAAAGGGCTACCGATGCGTCTTCGACGAACGCGGTAGCCATTGTCAAACGCCGATCAGTTGGCTTTGTGGATCGCCCGCTTATCTACCGCAAGGGCGGCTTCATGCACGGCTTCCGACAGGGTCGGATGGGCGTGGCAGATGCGCGCCAGATCTTCGGCCGAACCTTTGAACTCCATCGCGACCACGCCTTCGTGGACCAGTTCGGACACATTGGCACCGCACATGTGCAACCCGAGGATGCGGTCAGTTTCGGCATGGGCAATGACCTTCACCAGCCCTGCGGTTTCGTTCATAGCGACCGCACGGCCGATGGCGGCGAAGGGGAAGGTGCCGATTTTGTAAGGAATGCCTGCGGCCGTAACCTGCTGTTCGGTTTGTCCAACCCAGGCGATTTCGGGCTCGGTGTAGATCACCCAGGGCACGGTGTTGAAGTCGACATGACCAGGCAAACCAGCGATGCGTTCGGCGACCGCGATGCCTTCCTCACTGGCCTTGTGCGCCAGCATCGGTCCGCGCACGCAATCACCGATGGCCCAAACGCCATCGACACCGGTATGACAGTGATCGTCCACCTGCACGAGGCCGCGATCTGTCAACACGACGCCAGCGCCATCGGCCAGCAGCCCCGCCGTATTAGCGCGACGCCCCACCGCAACTAGCAGTTTGTCGACCACCAAGGATTGCTCGCCTTTGGCATCGCCGTAGGTTAGGTGGACTTCGCCCTTCTTGATCTCGGCAGCCTGCAGCTTGGCACCCAAGCGAATGTCCAATCCCTGCTTCTTGAACTCGCGTGCGGCGGCTTTGCTGATGTCGTGGTCGGCCGCGCCGAGAAACTCCGGCATGGCTTCCAGAATGGTGACTTCGGCGCCAAGCCGCTTCCACACCGAACCCATCTCCAAGCCGATGACGCCGGCGCCAATTACGCCCAGGCGCTTGGGAACGGTATCGAAATCCAGCGCGCCGACGTTGTCGACGATGTGCTTGCCATCGAACTTGGCAAATGGCAATTCAATCGATGTCGAACCGGAAGCCAGAATGACGTGCTTGGCCTGCAATTCCACATCCTTGCCATCATGGGCTTTGACGCTGACGCGCTTGTTGGCGTGCAGGCTGCCGAGACCATGAAACGCAGTGACCTTGTTTGCTTTGAACAGCGCGGAGACGCCACCGTTGAATTGTTTGACGATCTTGTCCTTGCGGCCAATCATCGTGCCCACATCGATCTTGGCGTTGTCGGCAGTAATGCCATGATCGCCAAACATGTGGGTCAGATTGTGGAACTGGCGCGAGGAATCGAGCAGCGCCTTGGAGGGAATACAGCCCACATTGAGGCAGGTACCGCCCAGCGCCAGCTTGCCATCAGCCTTGCCTTTGGTGGCGTCCACGCAAGCCACGCTGAGGCCGAGTTGCGCGGCACGAATGGCGGCAACATAGCCCCCGGGACCGCCGCCGATGACAACAACGTCAAACTGTTGTGGATCGCTCATCGAAGACACTCCTTACAGTCCCAGCAGCATGCGATGCGGGTTTTCGAGCTGGTTCTTGATGTCGACTAGGAACAGCACGGCGTCTTTGCCATCGATGATGCGGTGGTCATAGCTGATGGCGATGTACATCATCGGTGCAATTACGACCTGGCCGTTTTCGGCAATGGGACGGTCTTTAATGGTGTGCATGCCGAGGATGGCAGACTGCGGTGGATTGACGATCGGAGTGGACATCAGCGAGCCGAACGTGCCGCCGTTGGTGATCGTGAACGTTCCTCCCTGCAGATCGTCCAAGCCAAGTTTGCCGTCGCGCGCCTTTTTGGCGTAATCAGCGATGGCCTTTTCGATATCAGCAAACGACATCGATTCGGCGTTGCGAACGACCGGCGTGACCAGTCCCTTGTCAGTGGAAACGGCAATCGAGAGGTCGGCATAACCGTGATAGATGATGTCGTTGCCATCGACCGATGCATTGATGATCGGATGCCGTTGCAGGGCGTTGGCGACAGCCTTGGCGAAGAAACTCATGAAGCCGAGCTTGATGCCGTGTGTTTTCTCGAAGGACTCGCCCATCGCCTTGCGCATTTTCATCACTTCGCCAAGGTTGACTTCGTTGAACGAGGTCAGCATGGCGATCGAGTTTTTAGACTGCATCAGGCGCTCAGCAATACGCGTACGGATACGCGTCATCGGCACGCGCTGCTCTGGACGTGCGCCGCCGGCAACGACCGGTGCGTTGATGTGACTGACCAAATCTTCCTTGGTGACGCGACCACCACGGCCGGTGCCCGAGACGTCGGCGGGGTTGATGCCATGTTGTTCGGCGACGCGGCGACCGGCGGGCGACAATTCACTGGTGTCGTTCTTGCTGGCCGCAGGCGCAGCGGACTTGGCTGGTTCTGCCGCCGTCTTGCTCTCCACGGGCACGGCCGCAGTGACGGCGGGAACGCTTGCCGTCGCGCCGGCCTCGATCACCGCGACCACCTGTTGGCTGGTGACGGTATCACCGGTTTGAAATTTGATTTCCTTCAGCACGCCGTCGATAGGCGAGGGGACTTCCAGAACCACCTTGTCGGTTTCCAGATCCAGCAGATTCTCGTCACGCTTGACGGCGTCGCCGACCTTTTTGTGCCAGCTGGCGATCACGGCGTCGGATACGGACTCCGGTAGAACGGGAACTTTGACTTCGATGCTCATGGAAAATCCTTTCTGCGTATTGGGGGCTGAGCGTTTCAGCAAAAACTGGATGAACGTCGTTATTCGACGGCCTCATCACCATTCAATTTCGATACCAGTGCAGATTCCACCAGCAAGGCCTGTTCTTTGGCGTGCGTGGCATGGTGGCCGCAGGCGGGCGCTGCACTGCGTGAGCGACCTGCGTAGTGGAGCATCTGCTCAGACTGCAGGCAGAAGCGCAGGTGGTGCTGGATCTGATACCACGCACCCTGGTTCTGCGGCTCTTCCTGACACCAGACCACATCCTTGGCCTTCGGAAAGCGCTTCAACTCGGAGATCAACAATTCGCGTGGGAACGGGTACAACTGTTCGACACGCGCAATGGCGACATCTTTGATGCCACGACGCTCGTACTCTTCGAGCAGGTCGTAGTAGACCTTGCCGGAACACAGGACCACACGTTTGACCTTTTTCGGGTCTTTGGCGAGGTGGTCCGGGATGATGTTCTGAAAACTGCCTGAGGATAGTGCATCCAGATTGGATACCGACAGCTTGTGACGCAGCATCGATTTCGGCGTCATCACGACGAGTGGCTTTCGCGCACGACGCTTCATCTGGCGGCGGATCATGTGAAACATCTGGGCCGGTGTCGTCGGCACACAGACCTGCATATTGTTCAGAGCGCACAGTTGCAGGAAACGCTCCAGGCGTGCGGAGCTGTGTTCCGGGCCCTGGCCTTCGTAGCCGTGCGGTAGGAACAAGGCCAGTCCGCAGAGGCGACCCCACTTGGCTTCGCCGGACGAAATGAACTGGTCAATCACCACTTGGGCGCCGTTGGCAAAGTCGCCGAATTGGCCTTCCCAGATCACCAACGTGGTGGGGTCGGCGGTGGCGTAGCCATATTCGTATGCCATCACCGCTTCTTCGCTTAGCAGCGAGTCGATGATCGTCACGTCTTCCGAGCGCTTGGCGAGTTGACGAAGCGGTACGGTGGTTTCACCGGTGATCTGATCGTGCAGCGCGGCGTGCCGATGGAAGAACGTGCCACGGTTGGCGTCTTGGCCGACCAGGCGCAGCTTGAAGCCATCTTGGATCAAACTGGCATAGGCGAGGGTTTCAGCAAAACCCCAGTCCATCGGTAACTCGCCAGCAGCCATTTTGAGACGGTCTTCATAGATCTTGGCAACGCGCGGGTGCAGCTTGAGATTCGCATCCAGTGTGTTCAGGCGCACCGCGAGTGCATCAATCGTTTTACGCAGCACGCCGGTTTCGCAGGGGTCCGACAGTTCACCATTCAAATAGGCGCTGAAATCGACCGCAAATTTGTCCTGCACGCCAGCCGCAAGATCGACTAGGCCTTCGCCACGATCCAACTGCGCGCGAACCTTGTCGACCATGGTCTTGGCTTCTTCCGCGGACAGCACACCGTCGGATTGCAAGGCCTCGGCGTAGACCTCACGCGTGGTTTTTCGGGCGCGGATGTTCTGGTACATCAAGGGTTGCGTTGCGGCGGGCTCATCGGCCTCATTGTGGCCATGGCGGCGATAGCAGATCAGGTCGATAACCACGTCCTTGTTGAACCGCTGGCGGAAATCCAGCGCGAGTTGCGCGCAGAAAACGACCGCATCCGGGTCGTCACCATTGACGTGAAGAATGGGTGCGCCGACCATCTTGGCGACATCCGTGCAATACAGCGTGGAACGTGCGTCATCGACGCGGTGTGTGGTAAAGCCAACCTGATTATTGATCACCACGTGCAGCGTGCCACCCACCGCAAAGCCACGTGCCTGCGACATCTGCAGCAATTCCATGACCACGCCCTGACCAGCAAACGCGGCGTCGCCGTGAATTAGGACCGGCACAACGCTGTCACGCGTTTCGTCGCCGCGACGGGTCTGACGCGCGCGAACCGAGCCCGCGATGACCGGGTCGATAATTTCCAAATGCGAGGGGTTGAATCCCAGAGTCAAGTGGATGGAGCCCTTGGCGGTCTTGACGTCCGAGCTGTAGCCCATGTGGTATTTCACGTCGCCCGAACGCGTGGCATCGACCGGACCTTCGTGTTTTCCTTCAAACTCGGCGAATAACTGATGCGGTGGTTTGCCCAGCGTATTGATCAACACGTTGAGGCGGCCACGGTGGGCCATGCCAATCACCATTTCTTTGACGTCTTGATCCGCGGCGCGGTAAATAAGCGTGTCCATCAGCGGGATGAGGCTTTCGCCACCTTCCAGCGAGAAGCGCTTCTGGCCGACGTACTTGGTGTGCAGGAAACGCTCCAAGCCTTCGCCAGCGGTCAACTTGTCGAGAATGCGTTTGCGCTCGACATCCTTGTGCGGATACGCATCACCGACGGCTTCCAGTCGCTCATACATCCAGCGCCGCTGATCGGCTTCGGCGATGTGCATGAATTCGGCACCGATCGAACCGCAATAGGTCGCTTGCAAATGCGCCATCAACGCCTTCAGCGTCATCTGCTGTGGTGCGGTGGGCATGTTGGTGCGGAACTGCGTCGCGAGATCCTCAGGGCTAAGGCCGTGGAACGGCAAGTCGAGATCGGGCGCAGGCTGCAGCGGGGCCAGATCCAGCGGATCGAGTTTGGCCTGCAGATGGCCGCGGGATCGATAGGCGGTCACCATCTTGAGGACCGCAGCCTGCTTGTGGGAGTCGCTGTCCGCCGCACGGATGATTGTGCCGCGCCCTGCCTGTTTGGCGGCGGAGGCAATTTGAGTCATCACAGCTGAGTGCGGAACATCGCCGGCTTCACGCCCTTTCAGCGTTTGGAAATAGTGTTGCCAGACCGGTTCGACCGAGGCTGGGTTGGCCAACCACGACTCGTAAAGATCCTCGACAAACGCCGCATTGCCACCGGCAATGTGCGAAGACTGGGTAAATTGCTGAATCAGATTGCTCACGGGATTGACCGGTAGTGGGGCGTCGACGCGGAGGGAGTGCCGCTGCCGTGATGGGCTATGCGCCGATTCGACACATCAGCGGGCGAGGCACTTGATAGGGCGCGAAAGTATAAACCTTGGATCAGTGTTCTTGCGTCGCAACACGCGTGTTGCAGGTCAGAAAATACGGTTTCGATTCACGTTTTTGACCAAAGTTGAATGCATGCAGGAATATCAGTTATCGCTGATCCACTGCGCTGGTCGACGCTCGAAAAATGCCCGCAAGCCCTCTTGTCCTTCGGAAGACACGCGCAACGCAGCAATCAGTTCCGCATTCTCTTCGTCCACGGCGCGACGGTGCTTGCTGTCCGGATAGGCAATCCGCTGCACCAGTGCTTTGGCTTCCCGCACAGCGACGGGTCCAGCGGCCATCAGGCGCTCGATCTCGGCAGTGACTGCGGCGTCCAAGTCCGCAGCGCTGACGCAACGATGTACCAAGCCGATGCGCTCCGCCTCGCGCGCATCAAACACTTGTGCGGTCTGGAACAATCGGCGTGCATGACGAGCGCCGATGGCATCGATGACGTACGGTGAGATCACAGCTGGCACCAAGCCCAAGCGCACTTCGGTGAGTCCGAAGCGAGCTTCCTCTGCGGCAATGGCGATATCGCAGCAGGCCACCAAGCCAACGCCGCCGCCGAGCGCGGGACCATTGACCTTGGCAATGGTCGGCATGGCAAGGTGATTGAGTGTTCGCATCAGCTTGGCGAGTTGCCGCGCGTCGCGCCGGTTGTCCTTCTCACTGGCCTGCGCCATGCGCTTCATCCAACTCAGATCAGCGCCTGCCGAGAACGACGGGCCACTGCCTGTCAGCACCAACACCCGGACATCGGGATCTTCTTCGAGTTCGCGTAAGGCATCGATCAATGTCGCAATCAAGACATCGTCAAACGCATTGTGAATCTTTGGGCGTTGCAAGGTCAGCGTCGCCACACCGGCGACAATTCGAACATTCAAAGGAGAGCTCGCCATGATTTTCCTTACATTCGGAACACGCCGTAGCGTGTTGGCTCAATTGGGGCATTGAGGCTTGCCGAAAGCGCGAGTCCGAGCACACGTCGAGTGTCAGCGGGATCAATGACACCGTCATCCCACAGCCGCGCGGTCGCGTAATAGGGATGTCCTTGGCGCTCGTACTGTTCGCGGATCGGGGCCTTGAATGCTTCTTCGTCTTCGGCGCTCCAAGATTGACCACTGGATTCAAGTCCGTCACGTCGAACGGTTGCCAAAACGCTGGCCGCCTGTTCGCCACCCATGACCGATATCCGTGCGTTAGGCCAGGTCCAAAGGAATCGCGCGCCATAGGCGCGACCGCACATCGCATAGTTGCCCGCGCCGAAACTGCCACCAATGACGACGGTGAACTTGGGAACCGAGGCGCAGGCGACGGCAGTGACCATCTTGGCGCCATCCTTGGCAATGCCCGCATTTTCGTACTTCTTGCCCACCATGAAGCCTGTGATGTTCTGCAAAAACACCAGAGGAGTGCCACGCTGATTGCACAACTCGATGAAGTGCGCGCCCTTCAGAGCAGATTCGGAGAACAGAATGCCGTTGTTGGCAACGATGCCTACCGGCATTCCGTAGATATGTGCGAAACCACATACCAAGGTTTTGCCATAGCGGGATTTGAATTCCTGGAAAGCGGATTCGTCTACCAGTCGAGCGATGACTTCGCGAATATCAAAAGGTCGTCGCGCATCCTTGGGAATTAGTCCGTAGAGTTCTTCGGCCGCGTACGCAGGTTCGCGCGATGGTTGCAGGGCGACCGGTGGCGCCTTGCTTCGATTGAGATGCTTGAGAATGTCCCGCGCGATCTGGAGTGCGTGGCGATCATTTTCGGCAAAGTGATCCGCCACACCTGACACGCTGGTATGCACATCAGCACCACCCAAAGACTCGGCATCGACGACTTCGCCCGTTGCTGCCTTCACGAGAGGTGGACCACCGAGAAAAATCGTGCCTTGCTCTTTGACGATGATCGATTCATCACACATGGCGGGCACATAGGCACCGCCCGCCGTACAACTGCCCATGACCACCGCGATCTGCGGGATGTTCTCTGCTGAGAGACGAGCTTGGTTGTAAAAAATCCGACCAAAGTGATCTTTGTCCGGGAACACTTCGTCCTGTAGAGGTAGGAAGGCACCGCCGGAATCCACCAGATAGACGCAGGGTAAGCGATTCTCGCGCGCAACTTCTTGCGCGCGAAGGTGCTTTTTGACGGTCATCGGAAAGTAGGTGCCGCCTTTGACGGTGGCATCGTTGGCGAGCACCAGGATTTCCTGGCCGTGCACGCGACCGATGCCTGCGACGAGTCCCGCACCGGGTGCCTGATCCTCGTACATGCCATGCGCCGCTTGCGGGGCAATTTCCAGAAACGGTGAGCCGGGATCGAGCAAGGCATCAATACGTTCGCGCGGCAACAGCTTGCCGCGCTCCAAGTGTTTGACGCGCGCCTTTTCACCGCCTCCCAGCGCAACACGCGCCAGTTGTTGGTGCAGGTCATGCACCAACTGTTGCATGTGTTGCTGGTTGTCGACGAAATCGCCGCCACGGGTATCAATTTGGGATTGGATGACGGCCATCGGGGGCGTGCCGTAATCAGATCAGTTCAACGGCAAGCGCGGTCGCCTCGCCTCCGCCGATACACAAGCTGGCCACACCGCGCTTCAATCCGCGAGCTTTTAGCGCATGCAGCAGAGTGACCACGATGCGGGCGCCGGATGCACCAATGGGGTGACCCAAGGCGCAGGCACCGCCATTGACATTGACTTTGTCGTGCGGAATCGAAAGGTCGGCCATGGCTGACATGGCGACGACAGCAAAGGCTTCGTTGATTTCAAACAGGTCGACATCGGCAACTGACCAGCCCGCTTTCTGCAGAACTTTCTGCATGGCACCTACAGGCGCGGTGGTAAACCACTCTGGTGCTTGCGAATGGGTGGCGTGGGCAACAATGCGGGCAATTGGTTGGATACCCTGTGTCGATGCTGCATCGGCGCGCATCAACACTAACGCAGCCGCGCCATCGGAGATTTTCGACGCGCTCGCGGCAGTAATGGTGCCGTTCTCCTTGCGGAAGGCAGCGCGGAGGGTCGGTATTTTGTCGATGTCGCAGCGTGCCGGTTCTTCGTCGCTACTGATGTCGATATCGCCTTTTCGACCTGCAACGGTCACTGCAGTGATTTCATCGGCAAACGCCCCCGCGTTTTGGGCAGCCATGGCGCGACGCACGGATTCCATTGAGAAGGCATCCTGCTTCTCGCGGGTGAACTCGTACTTGTCGGCACAGGCCTCGCCAAAGACGCCCATTGCCTGGCCTTTGTACGGATCGGTCAGGCCATCCCATGCCATGTGGTCGACCAGTTTTCCTTCACCGTAGCGAATGCCGCCCCGCGCTGCCAGAAGGTGTGGCGCGTTGGTCATCGACTCCATCCCGCCGGCGACGACAACGTTCACCGATCCCGCTTGAATCAGGTCATGACCCAGCATGACGGCCTTCATACCCGAGCCGCAAACCTTATTCAACGTGGTGGCGCCGGTTGATTGTGGCAAACCAGCCGCCAACATGGCCTGACGCGCAGGTGCTTGGCCGAGGTTGGCCGGTAGTACACAACCCATCAGAACCTCATCGACCTGATCGCCGCCGAGGCCAGATTGAGCGACCGCAGCACGGATCGCAGCAGCACCGAGTTGCGGGCTTGGGACACCAGTGAACTGGCCTTGAAAAGATCCAATCGCGGTGCGCTTGGCACCCACAATCACGACGCTGTTGGACATGAACGTTCTCCTCGGTTGGGGTGGGGCGACGAAAATGCGACGGAGGTATTATCCGCGTGCCTCGTTGCAGCTGCCAGCGTGCCAGCACCGTCCATTGGTGGAATGTGACGTCCATGTGCCGGCAAACGATCGCCGCTTCCTGTGTGCATTCGATGACGTGATCGCCACTGGTTGCGCCGGCACTGCGCTGGTGCGAGCAAGGTGATATGGATATTCAACGGCTTGGCGGATCACGTTGGATTGCTTGGACGCCATCTAGCCATCGACACGCAAGCAGCCAGTCCCGAGCATTCTCGGCATCTTGCTCAAACCATGCGCGTGTCGAACCCAGGCGATAGCTATAGCCCCACGCATCCATGTCCGCCATCAGTCGCTGCGCGCCTACCTCGGGCAACTCGTCCGCCAAGAGGATTTGCAAGTAGCAAGTGGCGTCCTCTTCATCAATGGAATCTGTGGCGTCGGTGTGCACCTTGGCTCGCCGCTCGGGTGCCAGCACCAACAAATGGCAGGCTTCGTGCAGCAGGGAATGTACCGGCGTATCGGCTCTGGCATACACGTCGGAACCGATAACTCCCGCCTCACATTCGCCCCAATAGCTGCCCGGAATGCCGTGCCCATCGGGCACTGCGATCAAACGCAACTCAAAACGCGCGAACAAATGTGCAACCTGTTCCCAAGAGACATCACGCAGTCGAAGCACGTCCGGTTGCGCTGAAGCGTCCGTCATTGTGAATCTGAGAGACGCGTCTCCGGAAGCGCAACCGAGATGTCCAACACCTCGTGCTCGCCATCCTTGACGAGATCCACCTTCACGGCATCAAAGTCCACATTGACATACTTGCGAATTACTTCCAGTAGTTCGCGCCGCAGCAGTGGGAGGTAGTCAGGCGCGCCGCGATGGGTGCGCTCCTGGGCAACAATAATGCGTAATCGCTCTTTGGCGATGTTCGCAGTGGCCTTGGGTTTTGCGCGCAGAAAATCGAAAATGCCCATGCTCAGCCTCCGAACAGCTTTTGCAGCAGACCTTTCTTTTCGACTTGCGTGAAGCGCATCGGTCGGTCCTCACCCAGCAAACGTGCGACCGCATCGCCATATGCCTGTCCTGCGATCGAAGCGTCGTCAAGGATGACCGGCTCCCCTTTGTTTGAGGCGCTTAGAACATCCGGGGACTCCGGAATCACGCCGATTGCCTTGATGCCTAGAACTTCTTCGACATCGGTGATGCTCATCATTTCACCGGCCTCGACGCGCTTGGGGTTATAGCGGGTCAAGAAAAGATATTCCTGCACGCGGCCGCCTTGTTCTGCTTTGCGCGTTTTGCTGGACAGCAGTCCGAGGATTCGATCCGAGTCGCGAACGGAGGAGACTTCAGGATTCACCACAACCACTGCGCGATCGGCGAAGTACATCGCCAAAAAGGCCCCTTTTTCGATGCCTGCAGGCGAATCGCACAGAATGATATCAAAGCCGTCTGCGTCGAGATCTTTCAGGACTTTCTCGACACCTTCTTTGGTGAGTGCGTCTTTGTCACGGGTTTGCGATGCGGCAAGTACCGCAAGATTTTCGAAACGCTTGTCACGAATCAGTGCTTGTTTGAGGGTCGCCTCGCCGTGAATGACGTTGACGAAGTCGTATACCACGCGACGTTCGCAGCCCATGATCAGATCGAGATTGCGCAGACCGACATCGAAGTCGATTACCGCAACGCGCTTCCCCATGCGCGCAAGTCCCATCGCCAAACTGGCGCTCGTGGTGGTCTTTCCAACACCGCCTTTTCCTGACGTGACAACGATTATTTCAGCCAAGTCGGTTCTCCCAAAAAATTATGGAGCGGATTCAGTTCATCACCGCAAATTGAAGTTTGTCGTTCTCCAGCCAAACCTGCACTGGCTTGCCTTGAAGTTCCGAAGGGATGATTTCCATCACCCGGTATTGCCCTGCAATGGCGACCAATTCGGCATTGAACTCGCGACAGAAGATTCGCGCCCGAGTATCGCCCCGTGCGCCGGCGAGTGCACGTCCCCGCAGCGCGCCATAAACATGAATTGAACCGTCGGCGATCGCCTCAGCGCCATTGCCCACCATCGCGTTGACGATTAGGTCGCGGGTTTGGGCATAGATTTGCTGGCCGGATCGCAAAGGCGTTACGTGCAGCAGACCAGTTGTTTCGGTTGCTGCAGTCGGCGCCGCTGCGCTGACTGCAGCCGGTTCCTTTGCGGCGACCGGGCGCTCGTCGTAACGCGCGGCCGAAGATTCATACTGTGCCCGGAATCGCGCCAGCAAGGGCAGATCGATTTCACGCGCCAGTGCCTCAATGTCGCTGGTGCCAACCGCAAGTGCGACGGGCAACACGCCGGCGTCACGCAGTTGCTTGACCAAGTCAGCCGCTGCTTCGGCGTTCGGGCAGCGACTGAGTGAGCCAAAATCCAAAATGACCGCCGCATGTTCGAACATTTTTGGCGCGCGAAGCACTCGTTCACGCATTTCCGCAGCGAGTTGCGCAACATCCATGGTCTTGATGCGCAGATTGGCAATGCCTACCTGGCCAATTTTCAGCTCACCTGCCTGTTCGTAGTTACTCGTCGTGCTCATGCCGTTTCAGTGTGTGGAGACAGGGGCGGCTCGACGGCTGCCAAGCCATGTTTCATCAGGCAACCCACCGTGTTGCAGATACTGTCGATTGACGAAGTCATAACTGGGGAGTTCCTTCGCGAGCATCGACACCTTTCGACCCGATTCGGTCATCGCGTGCTGTCCAACTTCCTGGAAACCGTAGGTGCCGTGGAAGAGAAGGGCGGCATCGTTGCGTGGTTCAAGGAACACCTCGCAGCAGAGCAGCGGTACGCGAGTTTCCGCGTAGCTGGTGACGTCGGCGTAAAAGATTCTTCCAAGGCCTGCACCTCGGCGAGATCCCGCGACGACGATACGGTCGACGTATAGAAATTGCGGATGGCGCTGGCGAAACCAGAGGAAGTTTGAACTGGTGTAGGGCGCGTCCGGCAGCATGGCAATCAAGAATCCGACTACGTCGCCTTCGACCTCAGCGACGCGGAAATATTCCGCCTCACGAATGAAAAAACGGATCTGTTCTGCGTCCAGTGGAAGAATGCCTTGTCCAGCCCCGTTGTTCAGTGCCATCACTGCATCCAGATCGTTGTCGCGGACATCGCGAATGGCGATCGCCATGCGGAACTCCCGTTCAAGTGCGTCGGCCACCCCTGCGGGGAAGGGGATAAAGGACGATTATGGCATGTGAAAGCACCCGAGTTGCTGTTCTGTGCGTCGGATTGGTCGGTTCGCTTGGCCGGCTGTTGAAAAACGTCCTGCTGCGTTGCGGCAAGGATGCGGCGTATGCGAGTCATCGCGTAAGCGATAGTCTCCTTGGGACAAAGTCCAGACACGCTTCGGACCCAAGACTTTGAGAAAGTGCAGGAACGCACTTCTTCCAAAATTTTTCAGGGTCACTCTCTGGTGTCAACGGGTGCGTGACTGTTGGGTCGTTCAAGCGATCGATCCGGTTGACAAAGTATCCTCGCCTGCAGCCGGTTCATGTGGTTGGGAAATATGCCGAAAAGCGTTTCCGGTCATGTCGGTTTCTGCTGGGGAGTCATCCGTGGGCAAAAAAAACGCGGCCCGGAGGCCGCGTTCAAATTCACCGTGCACTTCGACTGCTGCGCAAATCTGGCTGCCATGGGGCAGCATCGTTGCGAAATCGTCGGTGGGCTTCTCTGTCGCAAACAACGTTCGCCGTAATTAGGCGAGCCCCGCTTGCTTCATAACTTCTGCCGCGTAGTCCTCTACCACTTTCTCAATGCCTTCGCCCACCGCAAGACGAGAGAACCGGATAACCTCCGCGTTGGCGGATTTCAGCGTCTGTTCAACGGTTTGATCCGTGTTCAAGACATAAGGTTGGCCGTAAAGCGTGACTTCATTGACGATCTTGTTGATCTTGCCGCTGATGATCTTCTCAAGAATATCGGCGGGCTTGGCCTTGTCCTTGTCCGACATCTTGGCCAGTTCAATTTCCTTTTCCTTGGCAAGAAAGTCGGCCGGCACGTCGCTGGCCTTGTTATGCGGGGGGTTCATGGCAGCCACGTGCATGGCCAAGCCACGGGCCAACTCGATGTCTCCGCCTTTCAATTCGACTAGAACACCAATTCGGCCGCCGTGAATATAGGCAGCGACGTGATGGCTGCTGGTGAACGCGACCATGCGCCGAACCTGCACGTTTTCGCCAACCTTGGCAATAACCGCTGCACGCGATTCTTCGACGGTGTTGCCGGACGGAAGCTTGGCGAGCTTCAGAGTCTCAACGTCGGCAGCGTCTGAGCTGAGCGCAGCGTCAGCGACTGAATTCGCGAACGCGACAAAGTTGTCGTCTTTCGCCACGAAGTCGGTTTCCGAGTTGATTTCCACCAGAACGGCTTTGCCTTCCGTCGAAGCAGCAACGATGCGACCCTCGGCAGCAACGCGATCTGCCTTTTTGTCGGCTTTGGCCAAGCCGGTTTTGCGCAGATTCTCCATGGCGGCGTCAATATCACCACCGCATTCGGTGAGCGCCTTTTTGCATTCCATCATGCCGGCGCCAGAGCGCTCGCGCAGTTCCTTTACCAGACTGGCTGTAATTTCCATGGGGTATCCTCGTATGTGATCCAGTGACCGCGTGCCGCGGTACTGCGTATTTCGGTGTCGCGACTCAAGCCATGTTCGGGACGTCTAAGGTGACGTCCCGAAATGTCGAATCCATGACGGCTTGATGCTGCGGTGCGTTATTCAGCGTTATCGCTGCGGCCAGGGCCGCGACGGTTGTTATTCGGCGCGCCGCGCTTGTTGCCCGGAGCGGGACGACGCGGTGCCGGCTTGCGATCCGAGGCTTCCTTGACGATGGGGTTGCCGTCCGCATCCAACTCGACAAACTCGTCGTCACTGCGAGCAAACTGCGGTGCAGCAGCACGACCTTCCAGCACGGCATCAGCGGCTGCCCGCGCGTACAATTGCACGGCGCGGATGGCGTCGTCGTTGCCAGGAATGGCGTAGTCGACCAATGCCGGGTCGTAGTTGGTGTCGACCACGGCAACCACAGGTATGCCGAGCTTCTTGGCCTCCATGATGGCAATGTTTTCGTGGCCGACATCGATCACAAATAGCGCGTCAGGCAGGCCATTCATGTTCTTGATGCCGCCGAGCGAGGCTTCCAGTTTCTCGGCTTCGCGCTGGCGCTGCAGCACTTCGTGCTTCACCAGTTTTTCGAACGTGCCATCGGTCGCGGCGGCTTCCAGTTCCTTCAAGCGATTGATCGACCCTTTGACCGTGCGGAAGTTGGTCAGCATGCCGCCGAGCCAGCGCTGAGCCACGAAAGGCTGGCCACAACGGCTGGCTTCTTCTTTGATGGCCTCGCGTGCGGAGCGCTTGGTGCCGACAAACAGGATGGTGCCGCGCTTCTGCGCCAGTCCTGACAAAAAGTTCATCGCGTCCGTAAACAGCGGGACGGTCTTTTCGAGGTTGATGATGTGAATCTTGCCGCGTGCGCCGAAAATGTAGGGCGCCATCTTGGGATTCCAGTAACGGGTCTGGTGTCCGAAGTGAACGCCTGCTTCCAGCATTTGACGCATGGTGACCTGGGGCATGATTGCCTCCTATTCATATGGAACGCATCCCTGGTCAAGGGAGGTTCGTGGGTTGGGCCTCCACACCCGCAGAATCTGCAGTCGGTCTTCTACGGAAAACCGGCACCCCACAGATCGTTACGGCGGATGTGTGTGAATTCACCGATGAGGTTCGGCGTGAACCGTTTGACGGCCCTAAACCGGGCAACCAAGCCTGTCAACAATAGCGGACGCGGGCGCTGGGCGCAAGTTCGATGGTCGACCACAAGGTGGGGATCGCGGATTATTTGGCGCCGACGCGTTGCGTGAGTTACTGACGTTGGTGCGGATTCTGCTTTGAGATTCAGGCGTCGCTGGTGAATAATCCAGCGATGAAAGTCGTCATCAAAACCCCGCAACAAATCGAACGTATGCGAGACGCTGGCCGTTTGGCGGCTGAAGTGCTCGACATGATTACGCCGCATGTGGTTGCGGGTGTTAGCACCGAGCATCTGGACCAGTTGTGCTACCGCTACATCACCGAGGTGCAGGGGACTATTCCTGCCAATGTCGGCTATCGCGGTTTCCCCAAGACTCTTTGTACGTCTGTCAACAATGTCATCTGTCACGGAATCCCCAGTGAGAGCAAAGTGCTCAAGGACGGTGACATCGTCAATATCGATGTCACTGTTATAAAAGATGGCTGGCACGGGGATACCAGCAGAATGTATGTGGTTGGACAGGCGTCCGTGATCGCGAAGCGATTGGTGGATGTGACCTTTGATGCCATGTGGCATGGAATTCGCGCGGTACGGCCGGGTGCCACCTTGGGTGATATCGGCCATGCGATCCAGAGTTTTGTCGAGGCGCACCGGTTTTCGGTGGTTCGGGAGTACTGTGGTCACGGGATCGGGCAGGTCTATCACGAAGACCCGCAGGTATTGCATTACGGACTTCCGGGCACAGGTCTGGTCTTGAAGAAGGGCATGACCTTCACCATTGAGCCGATGGTGAACGCAGGGGCAAGGCACACGCGCTTGTTGCCCGACGGCTGGACGGTCGTCACCAAGGATCGTTCGTTGTCTGCGCAGTGGGAGCACATGCTGGCAGTGACGGACGATGGGTTTGATGTGCTGACTCTCTCTGAAGGTTCTCGACGACCATGATTGCAGCGCCGCAGGCTGTCGATACCCAACTCGCCACCTGCTTGTTGGGTATCGAGGATGCGGCGGCGTGGCGCTCTGCGGTCAAGCGGTTTCTCGCTGATGCCGAGCAGGCAGATGCGTTGGCTTTCGATGCGGGTACCGATATCGATCAACTGCTTGCGGCGCGGACCCGACGTGTGGACGCCGTGCTTTGCGATGCCTTTCGCCGTGATTTTCAGGCCGAGCCGGGGTTGTGTTTGCTTGCAACCGGCGGCTACGGCCGAGGGGAGTTGTTCCCATACTCCGATGTCGATGTGCTCTTGTTGATCGAATCCGATCAGGCGCAGGCACGCGAGCGCATCGAGCAGTTTCTGACACGTCTTTGGGATGCTGGACTTGCACCTGGGCATGCGGTCAGGAGCCTTCAGGAATGCCTGCAAGTTGGAGGTCAGGACGCGACGGTCGCAACCGCGCTGCTGGAATGTCGTTATCTATGTGGTGACGCTGACGCCGCGTTGCGCCTGAAGCGTGAATCGCGAACTGAGGCTTTCTGGCCTTCGGCGGATTTTTTCGAGGTCAAACTTGATGAGCAACGCCAGCGTCACGCGCGCTACAACGACACCGCATACAACTTGGAACCCAATTTGAAGGAAGGCCCGGGCGGGCTTCGCGATCTCCATTCTTTGACGTGGATGGCGAAACGCATCTATGGCGTCAATGCGCTGAATGAGTTGATTCCTTTGGGGGCCGGCGGGCGCGACGAGATTGCTGCACTGGAGCGTGAGAGACGCGCGCTTTCGCGCGTACGCTACGGACTGCACATGGTTGCGCAGCGTCGTGAGGAGCGCCTGCTGTTTGATTACCAGCGACCACTGGCCTTGCGATTCGGTTTCGAGGACCAGCACGCGGACAATCTTGCCGTTGAACAACTGATGCAGGGGTACTTTCGTAGTGCCGCTGTCGTCGTTCGACTAAATGGTCGTTTGTTACAGCGGTTCCAAGAGTCATTGGCCGGTGATGTTGAACAGGAACCGATCGACGAAGACTATCTGTCTGCGGGTGGTTTCCTGAAGTTTCATGACGCCGAACTGTTGCGTCGTGAGCCGCTGAACATCCTGACGATGTTCCGGGTCTGGGCCGCGAACCCATCCTTGCGCGGGCTGCATTCGACAGCCGCGCGCGCACTTGGGGAAGCCTTGCCGAGCATTGATGAGGCATTTCGCGCGCGACCCGATGTGCGCCGCATGTTTCTGGCAATCCTGCGCGGCAATTCGCCGGTGGCATCGTTGGAGCGGATGTGGCAGTTGGGCGTGCTGGGTCGCTACTTGCCGTCGTTTGGCAACGTGTCGGGTCGCATGCAGTACGACCTGTTCCATGTTTATACGGTGGATCAACACACACTGGCTGTTTTGAAGAACATCGCCAGTTTCAGTCAAGCCGAAAGTACGCAACGATTCGCCCTGGCGCATGCTTTGTGGCCACGCCTTCGAAAGCCGGAATTGCTGTTGTTGGCGGGATTGTTTCACGACATTGCCAAAGGCCGGGGCGGAGATCATTCCAAGCTCGGCGCGCTCGATGCTGAACAGTTTTGCCTGCAACATGGCTTGGGGGTTGCTGATGCTGATCTGGTGGCTTGGCTTGTCAGGCAGCACTTGTTGATGTCAGTGACGGCGCAACGTCAGGATATTTCCGATCCATCGGTCATTGAGCGATTCGCAGCAGAAGTGCGTGAGCGTGAACGATTGGACTACCTGTACATGCTGACGGTTGCCGACATTGCCGGAACCAGTCCCAAGCTTTGGAACGCCTGGAAGGATCGCTTGCTGGCGGACTTGCATGGTGCCACGCGGTTTACCTTGCGCCGAGGCTTGGAGAACCGTGTCTATGCCGATGAGCGAATCGCCGAAACTCGCGCCGCGGCGAAAGTGCGCCTGCAGGATACTGGCTTGACCGCTGAGCATGTCGAAGCATTATGGGTGGATTTCCCCCCCGAGAGTTTTTTGCGCTACAGCCCGGAGCAAATCGCATGGCAGACCAAGGGCATCGCAAGCGCGTCAGAGTGCGGGCTTCCCGTGGTCTTGGCGCGTCCTCACTCCCGACCTGGCGCTTTGGAAATATTCGTCTATTCGCCGGATCGTGACGGTCTGTTTGCCGCGGCTGCAGCAACACTGGATCGGTTAGGGCTAACCATTGCCGAGGCGCGCATTGTCACATCACCCAGCGGTGTAACCATGGATACATTTCAGGTGCTGGATGCCGGTGTGGAGTTCGTTGCACCGGAGCGGCGCGCTGCCACGATCGCGCAAACGCTGCGAGATGCGTTGTCGCGTGAACACCTTGATATGACAGCGCCGCAACGGATGACTCCACGGCAACTGAAACACTTCAGAATCCCCGTGCAAATCGAGTTCGTTCCTGACCTGGCACGCGCGCGAACAACCATGACATTGGTGTGTACCGACCGCCCCGGTTTGCTGGCAAGTGTTGCGGTTCAACTGCGCTCCCTTGGTTTGCGCATCCATGATGCGCGAATCGCAACTTTCGGCGAACGCGTGGAGGACTTCTTCCAGATTAGCGATGAAGCTGACCATGCGGTCATTGATCCACAACGCCTGCAGGAGTTGCGAGAGCGTCTGGTTACCGCGCTTTCCGATACTTTGCTGGCTGAAAACAAGGGGACGCCTCATGTCATCAACCTTTGATCTCGTTGCACGAATCGAGTCCGCGTTTGAGCGTCGCAACGACATTCAGCCCGACAACGCGCCGATGGCGTTGGTCGCCGATGTCGATCGAGTCATTGAAGGTCTCGAGCGCGGCGAGTGGCGTGTTGCGGAACGTTCGAATGATGGCGCCTGGGTTGTCAATGAATGGCTGAAAAAGGCCGTTCTCTTGTATTTTCGGGTATCTCCCAATCGCTGCATGCCCAGTCCAGACGGCGCACACAGTCTGCTGACGGCTTGGGACAAGGTTCCATTGCGCGACATGGGCAATGGGGATGGTCACTGGGCGGCCAGGGAAGGAGTTCGCGTTGTACCGGGTGCTATCGTTCGGCGAGGTGCTTGTATTCGGCGTGATGCTGTATTGATGCCGAGTTTTGTCAACATTGGTGCCTATGTGGGTGAGGGCACGATGGTCGATACTTGGGCCACTGTCGGCAGCTGTGCTCAAATCGGTCGCGGTGTTCACCTGTCTGGCGGGGCAGGCATCGGTGGTGTGCTTGAGCCGTTGCAGGCCTCGCCTACCATCATCGAAGACGACTGTTTCATCGGCGCGCGATCAGAAGTGGTCGAAGGTGTCGTGGTTGAACGGGGTGCTGTCATTGGCATGGGAGTTTTCCTAGGGCAAAGTACCCGGATCTACAACCGCATGACTGGCGCAATAAGCTACGGTCGCGTGCCAGCGGGCAGCGTCGTCGTTGCGGGCTCATTGCCTGCACATGATGGCTCGCACTCGCTCTACGCAGCGGTCATCGTGAAACAGGTGGACGCCAAGACCCGTAGCAAGGTCGGCATAAACGCTCTGCTCAGAGGTGACACGGAATGACATCGAGATCTTCGCCACCTGCAAAGGTCATGGTCTACGGACTGAACGCTTGTTCAACGTGTGACAAGGCGAGAGCTTGGCTGACCGGGCATGGCGTTAGCCACCAGTTCATCGATTACCGAGAACATCCGATTGCGGCAGAGCAGCTCGTCGCATGGGCGACTTCGCTGGGCTGGGAAAAGTTGGTCAATCGCGCAAGCTACACATGGCGCGATTTGCCGGACGCACGAAAAAATCCAATGGCGGCGCAGGATTGGCTGGCATTGATTGCCGAGTTTCCTGCCCTCGTGAAACGTCCCGTGGTGGTAGGGGAGGATGGTGTACAAGTGGGCTTCAACGAGAAACGCTTTTCGCAACGGTTTGATTCGCAATAGGCCATGAATCGCCAAGACAACGGGGACTCCCCACTGCTTGCATTGGCTCAGGACCTCGTCCGGCGCCGATCGGTTACGCCAGACGATGGAGGCTGCCAAGCCATTGTTGCAGAGCGGCTCCGCGCCTCGGGTTTCACCGTCGAATCGCTGGATTCGGGTGATGTTGCGAATTTATGGTGTTGGAGGTCTTGGGGTGAGGGTCCCGTTTTCATGTTCCTTGGTCACACAGACGTCGTGCCCAGCGGACCTGCAGAGCGCTGGCGCCATCCACCGTTTGATGCAGTGATTGCAGATGGCTATTTACATGGCCGTGGCAGTGCAGACATGAAAGGCAGCGTCGCTGCGATGGTCTGTGCTCTTGAGAACATTGCGCAGTCCGCTCAGTCGATCGCTGGCACAGTGGGATTGCTTTTGACTTCGGACGAAGAAGGCGACGCCATCCTAGGCGTGCGGCATGTGGTGAAGATCTTCAAGTCGCGGGGACAGCACGTTGATTTCTGCTTGGTCGGTGAGCCCTCATCCAGTTTGACCTTGGGTGATGTCGTTCGCATTGGGCGACGTGGGTCCTTGACGGCGACGGTGGATGTGCGTGGCGTCCAGGGGCATGTTGCCTATCCCGACAAGGCCGTCAATCCTATCCATGCCGTCCTGCCAATCTTGAGTGAGTTGCAGCAACGCAACTGGGATGGTGATGAGCCTTATCCCGAGTTTCCACCAACATCTTTTCAGATCGCTAACTTCAATGCGGGTACGGGGGCTTCCAATGTCATACCGGGGAACGCGCGGGTGCAATTTAATCTGCGTTATTCACCACGTTGGAATGCACAAAACTTGATCGATGATATTGAGGCGTTGTTTCTTGCCGCGGGTGTAGAAGCGGCATTTGATTGGCATCGCTCCGGCGAGCCATTTCATACCAGCGGTGGAATACTGCGCAATGCGGTGCGTAAAATTCTCGCAAAGCAGTGTGGCATCACGCCGGAAGAAAATACCGGTGGCGGAACTTCGGATGGTCGCTTCATCGCGACGATGGGTGCGGAAATCGTCGAGTTGGGTCCCATTAATTCAAGCATTCATCAAATTGACGAATGTGTTGCAGTACAGGATCTTTTGCAATTGCAGCACATTTATCAGCACATTGCGCGGGACTGCCTCTCGCGCAATGCCTGATGTGATTGGAAATCAATTCTTTACGCTATCACGAAGCTCGCGACGAAGGATCTTGCCAACGTTCGATTTTGGTAACTCGGTGCGGAACTCGACATAGCGTGGTTGTTTGTAACCAGTGAGGTCATGTCGGCAATGTTGCTTGATATCGTCGACCGTCAGACTGGGATCTTTGCGAACAATTACCACCTTCACTGCCTCACCGGACTTGTCATCCGGCACGCCAACTGCAGCAACCTCCATCACCCCGGGGTGGGTTGCGATAACGTCTTCAATTTCGTTGGGGTAGACATTGAATCCGGACACCAAGATCATGTCTTTCTTACGATCCACGATGTAAAAATACCCAGCTTCGTCCATCTTGGCCATATCGCCCGTTTTAAGCCATCCATCAGAGGTCATGACCTTGGCTGTCTCCTCGGGGCGTTGCCAATAGCCAGCCATGACTTGCGGCCCGCGGATACATAGTTCACCTACTTCACCCAGTGGCAGGATGCGGCCCTCTTCATCCTGCACGCAGGCCTCGGTGCTGGGAATGGGTAGACCGATCGCGCCGTTGTAATCCGTGAGATTCATTGGGTTGATGCAGGCCGCAGGCGAGGTTTCCGTCAGTCCATACGCCTCAACCAGCGTGACACCTGTGGCTTTCTTCCACCGCTCTGCTACCGCCCTTTGAACCGCCATGCCACCGCCCAGTGTGAGGTGCAGGCGAGAAAAATCCAGTTTGTCAAATCCCGGCGTGTTCAATAATCCATTGAACAACGTATTGACTCCGGTGATGGCGGTAAAACGGATCTTGGATAGCGTTTTTACAAACCCTTGCATATCTCGTGGGTTGGTAATTAGATGATTGAGACCACCGAATTTCATGAAGACCAAGCAATTGGCTGTCAGCGCAAAAATATGATAAAGCGGAAGTGCGGTGATGATCTCCTCTTCCCCGAGTCTTACATTGGTGCCAAGCCACACGGAGGACTGCTGCATATTTGCGACCAAGTTACGATGGGTCAGCATTGCCCCTTTTGACACGCCGGTCGTGCCGCCGGTGTACTGCAAGAAAGCAATGTCAGAGGGCGCGATGTCGATATTCGGCAAATGCTGTCCTCGTCCGATGTCGAGTGCTTCGTTGAAGCGGACAACACCGGAAATCCGATAGTCGGGCACGGCCTTCTTGATGTATTTCAATACGGCGTTGACGAGCTGGGCTTTGGGGAATCCAAGCAAATCGCCGACGCCAGTGGCAATAACATGGCGGACCGGCGTGTCTTGCAGAACCTCAGCCAACACATGCGCAAAATTATCCAGCACCACGATCGCGACTGCGCCTGAGTCAACGAGTTGATGTTTCAGTTCGCGTGCGGTGTACATCGGGTTCGTGTTGACAACCGTCAGTCCAGCGCGCAGCGCACCGAAAATGGCGATGGGGTACTGCAGAATGTTGGGCAGCATCAAGGCGATGCGATCGCCTTTTTTCAGTTTCAGCTGGAACAGGAGATAGGCAGCAAACTGCTGACTAAGGCGATCCAGATCACCGTAACTGATGCTCTTGCCCATGTTCTCGAACGCGGGTCGATTTCGGAACTGGTCACAACTCTGCTGCAAGACCGACACGATGGAGCGGTACTGGTCCAAATCGATGTCCGACGGTACGCCCGGAGGATAGTTCTGCAGCCATGGACGCAACTCAGACATGCGATGGTCTCCCTGTTGTGGTTTTGTTATTGCGCCATGCTTCCCAGCATCGCACGGTATTTTGGTTGGATTGGATCACAGCGTGTCGAGCCGGGGCAAGGTCGATTGCACGGTGGGATGACGCTTGTCTGCCGACCGCAGGTCGGATACTCTTTGCGGCCCCGTTGAGACGGGCACGGCATCGCGGAGAGATGTCCGAGTGGTTGAAGGAGCACGCCTGGAAAGTGTGTATACGGCTAAACCCCGTATCGAGGGTTCGAATCCCTCTCTCTCCGCCAGTTTTACTGGGCTAGTCGAGGCGAGTCCCGACGCTAGCAGCAGGTGATTTATGGCGACCCCCGTTGGCGCCTCGCGACGCTGGACTGCAAACCCCGCCAGGCCCGGAAGGGAGCAACGGTAGCAGTTGATGCGGGTGCCGAGGGAACGCTGGCGGGGGTCGCCTCCAATTTGGTCTGTGTTGTTGGCGGGCTGGGTGCCTCTGAGGTTCGTACATTCACGCCTTGGGGTTGTCTCGAAATCTCAGTTGGCTATGCTCGCAGGCTAGGCTAGGCCAATGCGATGGAGTTCGTGTGATTGCCATCAGTGGATACCGACTAGAACGACCAATCGGTCGCGGCGGAATGTCCACGGTTTACCTTGCCCTGCAAGAGTCCGTGCAGCGCGAAGTGGCGCTTAAAGTACTGACGACGTCGCTGGCGACCGAGGAAGAGTTCAGTCAGCGTTTCCTTCACGAGGCGCGCATTGCCGCAGCGCTGCAACATCCCAACATCGTCCATATATACGACGTCGGGCATTGCGAAGAATGGCACTTCATCGCAATGGAGTACCTGCCGGGTGGGCCGTTGCTGAACCGAAAACGCCGAGTTTTGCCGGCGGAAACCGCGTTGGCCGTGCTCACTCAGATTGCTTCGGCCTTGGCTTATTCGCATCGTCGCGGTGTTGTTCATCGCGATATCAAACCAGACAATATCCTGCTGCGTGAGGATGGCGAAGCTGTTTTGACGGATTTCGGGATTGCGCGCGCGATTGACTCAAATCGATTGACGCGCACCGGTGCCATTGTGGGTACGCCCCACTACATGAGTCCGGAACAGGCACGTGGGGCAACGCTGGACGGTCGATCGGATATCTACTCGCTGGGTATCGTGCTGCACGAGATGCTGACTGGATCCGTGCCGTTTCACGCCGATGATCCTGTCGCGGTGGGCATCATGCATCTCAGCGCAGCCCTGCCCATGCTGCCCGGCGAGTTTGCAAGATTGCAAACTTTACTTGATCGCTTGCTCGCCAAAGACGCAGAGAATCGCTTCCAGTCCTGCGATGAGCTTTTGCGCTTTCTGCGCGCGCTTCCGCCGCCTGGCTCGCGCCACGCGGCATTGCTCGACGTAGGCAATTTGCATGCAGTTGCAACACCCAATCGCAAGACTGATCCTTCACTTGGTGATGTTCACCTCCTTGCAACCTCAGATCGTTCGGCGGCGGTCAAGGAACTTGCGAAACGGCCCAAGATCGCAGCGAAGACAACGTTATTCCGCATGTTGGCAGGCCTTTTCGGGTTGCTGTTGTTTGCCGCTGGCGTGCTTGTGTTCATGAATCGGCAATTGCCACAGTCTTCGCGTGCGCTGCAACTGCAGGCGGCGCAAAGCGCACTGCTGAGTCAGCGATTGGATGACGATGAACAAGGCCCTGGAGCGCGGACCTTGTTCGAAGCCCTGCGCGCTGAAGACCCTGATTCTCAACAGGCGCGAGAGGGACTTCGGCAAGTGGCACGTGCATTCCGTGATCGTGCCGCCCTTGCGGTCCAGCGCGAGGACTGGCTGGCTGCGGCTGACGACCTGCGTGAAGTTCAAATGCTGGCGCTTCCGGCGCACGAGTGGGCAGACATCCGATCGATTGTTGAAACGCACCAGCAAAGCGAAGATCAGTTGGTCGATCTTCTGCGTCTTGCAGAGCAATCGATGAACGTAGGACGAGTCGAAACGAGCGATGCTGGCGTAGGCGCACTTGAGTATTACGCGGAGGTGCTGCGCAGAGATGGCGCCAATGCTGTTGCCTATGCAGGTCAGCGCAAGGCGCTGGCAACTATTGCGGATCGTGTTCGATTGGGAATCGAGGAACAGCGCTGGAGCGAGGCGGCCGATGATTTGGCGTTAATCGCTCGGGCTGACCCGCTGTATCCAGAAATCGCCCAATTGCAGTCGAAGCTCGCGGATGCGCGTGAACGGCAGTCGATGTCGATTGAAGAGACGCTGCAAGCTGCCGAGTTGGCGTTCAGTCAACGTCGATGGAATCCGCACGATCCCGCCAGTGCGAGCGCCTTGTTCCGGCGGATACTCGACGATGATTCGCAACACGTTCGCGCGCTGGACGGCATGCGCCGAGTAGGTCGTGCCCTGCTGGCGCAGGCCGACAGCAAGGCGGCAAACTTCGAATTCGACCAGGCAGACGCGTTGCTTGCGCAAGCCCGTGACCTGCAGCCATTGCCCGAGGGGCTGCAGGCGTTTGAGGTCAGCTTGGATCGGCGGCGTGCTGCGCGTCAGCAGCATTCGAGGAAATCCGCGGAAATCGTTCCCAACATGCTGATTGCTCAGGCGTATGAAGCCATGGATCAAGGTCATTGGCTGGAACCGCCGGGTTCGAGCGCTTTCGACTTGTTGCGCTCCGTGCTTTCAGCGCATCCCGATAGTGTTGCTGCGCTCAGAGCGCAAAGGGACATGCAAAGTCGTTTGGGGTCGCAACTCAGCGCAAATCTGGACGCCAATCGTCCCTTGCAGGCATGGAAAGACTGGCTTGTGATCGAAGCGATCAGTCAATCAACTGCAAGCTTGCAAAATGTGCGCACACGTCTTGCAGCGAGTTTGTTGGGACATGTTGCGGAGCAGATTGGGCGAGGCGACTTCGCAAGTGCCGAGCGGGCGCTCGAGCATGCGGCGGAGTTGTTGCCAAACCACCCGGACTTGCCTGCTCTGCAGGCAAGGCTTGATCAGGCCAAACAACGTATTGGGCATCAATAGCGCGGGTGTCTTTGGTGATTTCGGAGGCTGCTTGCTGAGGTGCTGACGCAGCGGGACAACCTGCTAGACTGCGGAGGTGCGCCCGGGTGGCGGAATCGGTAGACGCAGCAGACTTAAAATCTGCCGATCGTAAGGTTGTACGGGTTCGAGTCCCGTCCTGGGCACCACGTTCGAGTTTGTATCAAGGCTGTTACCTCTGAACCCAAACGGTCCGTGACATCATGAGCGAAGTGAAGCCGATGTCGATTCTGTTCGCTGATGTCAGCGGCAGCACGCGTCTGTTCGAAGAGCGTGGGGATGTGGAGGCACGTCGAATAATCGCGGCAGTCCTAGCTGCATTGACGACGATTACTGCGACGCACGGCGGGCGAGTAATCAAGACCATTGGCGACGAAGTAATGTGCGTGTTTCCCAGCGCGGTGCAAGCTGCGCTTTCGGCCTGTGATATGCAGCGGCGAATTTCAACGGACCCTCAATTCACGCGCGATCAACTCGGCATTCGCATCGGTTTGCACCATGGTGACGTGCTTGAGGAGGCTCAGGACGTTTATGGCGATGCGGTTAACATCGCGGCGAGAATGGCGTCGATCGCAAAGCGCGAACAGATCGTTACTACCGCAGCATCGATCCGCGGGTTGACCGCGTTTTCCGGGCTCAAGACCCGCAATCTCGGGCGCGCTCGCGTGGCGGGCAAATTGCTGCCCATCGAAATTGTGGATGTCCTTTGGCAGGAAGATATCTCCAACATCACGACGGTTCAGCGAGCCATTCGACTGGACGAGCCGGAAGCAACCGGTAGCACGCTGCTTCTCCGTTATCGTGGTCAAGTAGCGGAACTTCGAAGTGACGCGCCAGTCATGACCTTCGGGCGTGATGTTGCCAGTTCATTGATTGTTGAGGCAGAGTGGGTAAGCCGGCACCACGCGAACATTGAACATAAGCGCGGTCATTTTGTTCTCATCGATCGCTCAACCAACGGTACCTTCGTTGCTTTGTCGGACGATGAAGAGGTTCGTGTGCATAGAGAAGAATTCGTTTTGCGTCGGGGGGGCGTACTCAGTTTTGGTCAGTCGACGCGGGTCGCCAGTGAGCACCTTGTCCACTTTGAAGTCGAGGGTGTGGGGTCGCCAGACCTCCTGTGAACGGTTGGCTTTGCCCGACCTCCGCTATTGCAACAGGGCTGCATGAGCACGTAGGTGTGGAGGATCCAAGGCTGCACGAATTTCTGCAGCGTCCCCGGTTGGATGGTTCTCGGATGACAGGTACTTGAGATTTTTCTCGATTGACTTCGGTGTTCTTACTCGGGGGTAAGCATGAAAATGCAGCAGTGGTTTTGCATCGCGTTGATCGGGGTGAGTCTTTTTCTTCAAGCGTGCGGTGATCGGCGTGAATCAGAGGCGGCTGCAACGGCAAGTGTCCCCGAAGCTCAGCAAGCAGTCGTGAAGATCTATAACTGGACAGACTATATTGCTGAAGACACGATTGCTGATTTCGAAAAACGAACCGGTATTCGTGTCGTGTATGAGACGTACACCGAAAATGAGGCGCTCGATGCCAAACTAATTGCTGGCGGGTCTGGTTATGATCTTGTTTTTCCTTCTTTTCGACCATTCGCGCAGCAGCACATGCAGCAGAAGTTGTATGCGCCGTTAAATCGACGTCGTCTGCCGAAACTTGTCAATATCGACAAAGAGATCATGGCGAGTTTGTCAGACGTTGATCTAGGTAATTCACGTCTTGTGCCATATATGTGGGGTACGACAGGGCTCGGATTGAATGTTTCCGCAGTCAAGGCTCGACTTGGAGAAAACGCGCCGCTGGATACTTGGCGTCTGCTTTTCGATCCCGATATGGTTGCCAAACTGGCAGACTGTGGCGTGAGTGTGTTGGATACCGACTTGGAAACACTCAGTGCAGCCTTGATATTTGCGGGGCGCGATCCAAATAGTGCGCGTGGCGATGAGATCGTCCTGTTGGATTCGCTCTTTGGACGGATTCGCAAGTATATTTCAGCGTTTGACAGTTCTGACTACATTGACAAACTGGCATCCGGTGAAATTTGCTTGGCGATGGGATACTCCGGGGATATTGCTCAGGCGGCAGCGCGCGCCGAGGAGTTGGGTAACGATATTGAGATATTGTATGTCATACCCCGAGAAGGTGCGTTACGCTGGATTGACGTGATGGCAATTCCGACCGACGCTCCACATAAAGCGAACGCGCATACCTTCATCAACTATCTGCTGGAACCGGAGGTTATCGCCAAAATCACTAATTATGTGGCATATGCTAACCCCAACACCTTGGCAACCGAATTCGTAGACCCGGCCGTTAGCGGTGATCCTGGAATTTACCCGCCTGCCGAAGTCCGGGCGCGTTTGCACGACCCTAAGCAACTGCCTGATGATGCGCAAAAGATGCGAGAGGCGTTCTGGTCCAAGTTGAAGGAGATGGTACTCAATGATGGTGCAATCGAAAACGGATAAAGTGAATTCGCCCACGAATTTGGCAAACCCGTACCATGATGAGCACCACCATGACCATGGCGATTCGTTTTTGCGCGATCCGCGCCGTGTTTCACGACTCAAATGGGCTTTTTCGTTGACATTGCTGATGATGGTTGGTGAGGCCATTGGCGGGATATATAGTGGCTCGCTCGCGCTGCTGGCTGATGCAGGCCACATGTTGGTTGACGCGGGTGCTCTTGGTTTGGCGTGGATGGCGGCGGTCTTTGCGCGCCGCCCTGCAGATTCACAGCGCAGCTATGGCTATGCTCGACTTGAGGTTCTCATTGGCTACAGCAACGCAATTTTGCAGGTAATTCTGGTGCTTTGGATACTTTTCGAGGCAGTGGGTAGACTAATAGAGCCGCAAACGATTTTGAGCGCGCCAATGCTTTTTGTTGCTTTTGCCGGTTTGATGGTGAACCTTCTTGTCCTCACTATTTTGGGCGGCCACGACCATGATGATGTCAATGCCGCTGGTGCCTTTCTGCATGTGTTGGGTGACTTGCTGGGATCCATTGGTGCGATCCTGGCTGCTTTACTGATCGAGTTCCTGGGGTGGTCTTGGACGGACGCGTTGATATCTGGCTTGATCTCGCTCCTGATATTGAATAGTGCTTGGCGACTTTTGCGTCGGACTGCACATATCCTCCTCGAAGGTGTGCCAGATGGAATCGAGATGAGCGAAGTCGCTCAAGCGATCGAACGTGAGTGCCCATCTGTAGCCGACGTCCACCATGTACATGTTTGGCAACTGACAGGTGGAAGTCACATTGCGACGTTGCATGCAAGTCTTGTTGGCGATACCAGTCCAGCGGACGCCATCCTTTCGATTCGCAGAATCATGCATGAGCGTTATGGTGTGAATCACATCACGGTTCAGTTGGATGAAATTCGCCCTGCGGGCAACGAAGGCGCATGCAAGCTGAGCTGAATACTGAATTCGATTGGGAGCAGCGCCGTTGCTGCTTCCCCGTGTCGTTGGTGGGCAGACGCACGTACGAGCGCCCAAGTTGACACCCTAATGCGGTGGTTTGGAGGGCGAACGCTGTCCTGAACCTGATACGATTTGTCATGCATTTGATTATTCAACATGACCATCCGGTCGAGGCATCTCTAGCTGACGCTGCGGTCTCGATCGGCTCCAGTGACAAAGATGCGGTGTGCATCAGTGATGCGGGGTTGATGCCTGCACATGCGAATTTTGTGTGGCAGTTTGACCGACGTGCGTTGTTGATGCGTGTCGCGGCTGGCGCTCGCGCATACGTTAATGGCAGGCCGGTTGCAGGACTGGCTTTGTTGCGTGCCGGTGA
Organism: Lysobacterales bacterium; assembly: GCA_016718605.1. GTDB lineage: Bacteria > Pseudomonadota > Gammaproteobacteria > Xanthomonadales > Xanthomonadaceae > Aquimonas. Next base: position 98,795 of record JADKCY010000006.1, read on the forward strand.
CACGATTATGTTGCAGCACCTTCGGGTGGATGTCCGTGCTGACGTGAGTTCCCTCATCGATACTCAAACGGCCATGGGACTTCGTTCGCATGTTCCGGCGGGCGCAAAGGTTGTTGTGCGGTGCGTCGCTGGAGTGCTGTTCGGCCAGAGCTTTTCGTTGCGGCAACCCCTCGCGTTGTTGGGCGGTGCCCGGGTTCTTCAGGGGGGCTGTGACCTCACGTCCGCGGTCATGGTGTATTGGTGCGGCGATCACGCGCTTGTCCTCGCCGGCGCCGACGCATCGGACATCGTTGTCAATGGGCATGTTGGGCGTGCAGGTCGACTCTATTCGGGTGATCAGTTGCGCGTTGGCGATGCACGATACTCGCTGGAAGCGCCCGGCATCGTTACGCAGCGTTCCACCCATCAGGACGCGATCACGCCGGTATACGGTCATCGAATCCTTTCCAAGACAGAAGATTCGACGCCGGCACTTCCGACGCCTCAGATACCGGGTGAGACGCGTCGTGGGCTATTGATTACTCTTGCGATGGCCGGCTTGATTGCGGTAATCCTGACGGCATTGCTGCTCTTTGTCCCGCACTGAAGCGACGTTCGTGGCTTGCGCTAGCAATGAAGCGCCATGAAACGGCGCCATTTTCGAGGGTCGCTATACGCGTCATTGCCACCGGTCGCGCCACGACATTTCGCCGCGCCAAACGCGGCTAACGATAGCGTTGTTTCATCTGTTGCGCGATTTTTGAAGTGGTCCCTGAGCTTCGCGCCAGAACGGTTGCACGGACAGTCGTGCAACGAGTAGTACGGCCAACACGGGTGCATGCCAGATGGCGTCGCCCCAACCGGTTTTTTCTTGCCAGATTTCGTGTGCGATGGCGAGAGGAGCCGCGAGATAGACTAGTCGGTGCAGTTGCTTCCAACGTCTACCAAGTTTCCGCATGGCAGATTTTGTCGAGGTTGCCGCAAGTGGCAGCAACAGCAACCAGACGAGTGCTCCCAACATGATATAGGGCCGCTTGCTGAGATCGTCGGCGAGTTGCGGCCAGTAGCCGCCGAGATCCAACAGGACGTAGATCAAGATGTGGATACTTGCCCACGCAAATGCCCACAGCCCGAGCATTCGTCGGATTCGCAATGGCCAGTCCCACTGGCTTACTCGGCGCAGCGGTCGGGCGGCAAGGCTGAGAAGGAGAAACACCACCGCAGCTTCACCGCTGAATGCTGTCAGTTCGGCGACAGGATCAGCCCCAAGCGCCTCCAGGGAGACAGCGCAAATTACCCACAGCAATGGAAGAGGGGCAGCAATATGCGCAATCCCTTGGGTGGCGCCAGCTGGCAGGCGCGTGGTCAAAACCATTGGTGGAGGTCCATGCCGCGGTAAAGTTGCTCCACTTGCTTGGCGTAGCCATTAAATGGAAGTGTGGCAATTCGCGGCGCAAACGCGCGGTTGCCATCACCCGCGAGCCGACGTTCAGAGCGTTGGCTCCAACGCGGATGGTCAACGTCGGGGTTGACGTTCGCAAAGAAGCCGTACTCGGAGGGCTGCATGCGATTCCATGTGGTCTCTGGCGGTTCGCGGGTAAATCGAATACTGACGATTGACTTGATGCTCTTGAAGCCATACTTCCAAGGCACAACCAACCGCACAGGAGCGCCATTCTGGGGAGGCAAGGATCGGCGGTACATGCCGGTGGCCATCAGGCTCAATGGGTGAAGTGCTTCGTCCATTCGCAATGCCTCGGTGTAGGGCCATTCGAGCGTGGCTTGACGGATACCTGGCATCTGCGTGGGATCCGCAAGCGAGTCAAACGCAATGTAGGCGGCATCGGGTAGCGGTTTGCATCGCTCTATCACTTTAGCAAGCGGTACGCCTTGCCACGGTATGACCATCGACCAAGCCTCGACACAGCGAAGTCGATAGATGCGCTCAACGCGGCTCGTCTCGGGCAGCAACTCCAGTAGGGAGAACGATCGCGGTTCTTCGACCAGGCCACTGACATGGATTTCCCATGGGGTGGTTCGCAACTGTCCGGCGTGTCGACGCGGATCGCCTTTGCCGGTGCCGAACTCGTAGAAATTGTTGTAGGACGTCGCGTCTTCAAAGCGCGTTAGCGGGTCACTGGCCCGCATAGGATCTGCGTCGACGGAATTGGCCTGCACGTCGATCACTTTGTGTTGTTTGGCATCTTCAGTGCAGCCAGCGAGCGGCCATGTGGTAGCCGCCATGCCGAAAAGGCGTAGGTAATGCCTTCGTTGCAGGTAGACCTCTTCCGGGGTCACCGAGAGTGCCTTGGGATCGAGTTTGCTGTTCATCGCGTCGCCCTCTGGGAATTACTGCGATAAGCAGAGTAGGGCAAGGCGCGAAAGGATTCGTGCAGAGCGTGTATAGCGGCATCGTCCCGCTTGTCATGATCGACGTGGTCGCCTTTCGTGCTGCGTCGCCACATGCTAGTGTCCAGCGTTTCGAGTGGTTCGTCCCACGGAGCATTTCATGTCACGCGCCTTCAATTTCAGTGCGGGTCCGGCAGCGCTTCCAGAGGAAGTTCTACGCCAGGCGCGTGAAGAATGTCTTGAGTGGGGCGAGGCGCGTGCTTCGGTGATGGAAATCAGTCATCGCGGCAACGCATTTGTGAGTCTCGCCGCTGAGGCAGAGCGTGACTTACGGGAACTGTTGCGTGTTCCTCCGAATTACAAGGTCTTGTTCCTGCAGGGGGGCGCAACACAGCATTTTGCGCAGATCCCGATGAATCTCTGTACGCCCAACGAGACTGCGGATTACATCGTCACCGGCGCGTGGGGTCAAAAAGCGGTGTCGGAGGGTACACCCTATGTTGACGCGAGGGTCGTTGTTGACATGCAGGCAACGGGCTATACCGATGTCCCGGACTCGTTGGTCGGTCTACTGAATCCCTCCGCGAGTTACGTTCACTACACACCCAACGAAACCATTCATGGTGTCGAGTTTCATGACGTTCCGGTGGTAGGGGAAGTCCCGCTTGTTGGTGATTTTTCGTCGACGATTCTGTCGCGCGAGGTTGATGTCTCGAAATTTGGACTGATATACGCTGGCGCCCAGAAGAATATTGGGCCTTCTGGCCTGGTGCTGGTGATCGTGCGCGAGGACCTCGTTGCGCATCCCCCGCGCAGCAACATCGCCAAAGTGCTGAGCTATTCGGCGCAAGCCGCCAATGACTCCATGCTCAACACACCTCCCACATTCGCGTGGTACCTCGCGGGCTTGGTCTTCAAGTGGCTGAAACACTCGGGAGGTCTGGTGGCGATGGAGCAACGCAATATTGCCAAAGCACAGGCGCTGTACGGATGTATTGATCACTCCGCAGGTTTTTTTCGCAACCCGGTGGCTGTTCGAGCGCGCTCGCGGATGAATGTGCCATTCACCCTGCATGACAGCCAACTTGACGGTCTATTCCTCAGCGAATCCTCGGCTGCTGGGCTTTTGGCGCTGAAGGGCCACAAGGCCGTGGGCGGGATGCGTGCGTCGATTTATAACGCCATGCCGTTGGAAGGCGTGCTGGCATTGACGGATTTCATGAGCGACTTCGCAAGACGCCATGGTTGAACGTCGAAGTGTCCTAACCCGCCTGCACCACTGCCCGCGCCAGTGATCCCGTGGCATCGTGCACACCGCCCCCAGCGAGCCAGACCATGAGCAAAAAATCCGCCCCGTCTACCAAGGCCAAGGATGTCACCCAAGCGGCCAAAGTGGCTACACCTGCCACCAAGTCAGTCTCTCCTCGATCCAGGAAGGCCAAAACGGTAGTGGAGTTGCCGGCATCTTCAGTGATGCCGCAAGCGCTTTCAGAAGCGCGTGAGCATATCGATTCGATTGACCGCACCATTCAGGATTTGATTGCCGAACGCGCACGTTGGGCGCACAAAGTTGGCCGCGCGAAAGGCCCGCTGAAGGCAGCCGTGGATTACTACCGTCCTGAGCGCGAGGCTCAGGTTCTGCGTCGCGTGGTGGATCGCAACGAGGGACCGTTACACGACGAAACATTGGTTCGCCTGTTTAGAGAAATTATGTCCGCATGCCTTGCACAGCAAGAGCCACTGCGTATTGGTTTTCTCGGTCCCGAGGGAACGTTCTCGCAACAAGCGGTACACAAGCATTTTGGCCACTCTGCGGTCGGGATGCCGCTTTCCAGCATCGAAGAAGTGTTTCTTGAAGTGGAAAGCAAGAACGCCGATTTCGGTGTTGTCCCGGTCGAAAATTCAGGGCAGGGCACGATCCAGTCCACGTTGGATATGTTTTTGACCTCCAAACTGAAGATCTGTGGCGAGGTGGAGTTGCGCGTTCATCAACATTTGTTGTCGCGCTCAGGGCGTTTGGAGGATATCGAACGCGTCTATTCGCATCCGCAATCGCTGGGTCAATGCAAAACATGGTTGCGGCAATATTTGCCGAAGGTCGAGAAAATTCCCGTTTCAAGTAACGCTGAGGCGGCGCGTCGCGCGCGTTCAGCAGATGACGCTGCGGCCATCGCTGGCGAATCAGCAGCGCATGTCTATGGGCTGAAAATCGTCGCTGGTCCGATTGAGGATCGTCCAGACAACACCACCCGTTTCCTAGTCATCGGGCGCGAGCTTTTTCCGCCGTCGGGGCACGATCGAACCTCTTTGCTCGTCTTTGTACGAGATCAACCAGGCGCGCTGTACAACGTCCTGAGTCCTTTGGCTCGACACGGTGTCAGCATGAATCGAATCGAATCACGCCCCTCGCATGAGGGCAAGTGGCAGTACGCTTTCTTCATTGATATCGCCGGTCATGTGGACGATGAGTCCGTCCGTGCAGCCTTGGGAGAATTGGGCGATTTCGCCTCGCAAGTTCGTGTGCTGGGCAGCTACCCGGTAGCGGTTCTGTGACAGTGGCGAACACATTTCATTGTGCAAAGGCCTCAGGCCCGCTCCGCGGTGAGTTGCGTGTTCCGGGGGATAAGTCGGTTTCGCATCGTGCGGTCATGCTTGCTGCGCTCGCGGATGGTGTGTCTCGTATCGACGGATTTCTGGAAGGCGAAGACACGTTGGCGACCGCGCGTGCTTTTGCCTCGATGGGTGTGAGGATTGAGCAACCCGAGTCCTGCGTGCGTATTGTCCACGGTGTCGGCATGCGGGGGCTGCAGGCACCTATGGGTGCGTTGGATTGTGGCAATGCAGGCACTGGCATGCGGCTGTTGTGCGGTTTGATGGCCGCACAGTCTTTTGACGTCACCCTGGTTGGTGATGAATCGTTGAGCAAACGACCGATGCTGCGGGTGGTCAGTCCACTTCGCGAGATGGGTGCTGATATCGAGACCGCTGAGGGTGGCTGTCCTCCTTTGCGTATTCATGGTGGTGCGCGCTTGCGTGGAATTTCCTATTCCTTGCCGGTCGCCAGTGCCCAGGTGAAATCCGCTCTGCTGCTCGCTGGGTTGTATGCCGATGGAGAAACTGTCGTTCATGAGCCGCATCCAACGCGCGATTACACCGAGAGCATGCTGTCGGCGTTTGGTGTGCAAGTGGAGTATCAGCCTGGCATTGCTCGCCTCGTAGGTGGTCAATTGCTTCGTGCAACCAACCTTCAAGTGCCGGCAGATTTCTCATCTGCAGCGTTTTTTATTGCAGCGGCATGCATCGTTCCCGGCTCTGATTTGATACTTCGTGATGTGGGTGTCAATCCACGCCGGACAGGGTTATTGCAGGCTTTGCGCCTGATGGGTGCCGACATTTGCCTGTCTGAAACCCGCGTCAATGGAGGGGAGCCCGTTGCGGATATTCGTGTCCGGGCCGCTCGCATGCGCGGTGCCGATATTCCTGAATATCTGGTCCCCGACATGATCGATGAATTTCCGGCGTTATTTGCCGTCGCGGCGGTGGCCGAAGGTGTGACGCGCGTGACTGGAGCCGCCGAATTACGGGTCAAGGAATCTGATCGGCTCGCAGCCATGGCAAATGGATTACACGCTGCCGGAATCCGCGTGGATGAAACTGCGGACGGCGCGCAGATCCATGGAGGCGTGTTGCGATCTGCACGAATTCAAAGCCATGGGGATCATCGGATATCGATGGCATTTGCCATCGCGGCGCAGGCCGCCGATGGCGAGTTGAAAATCGAAGATTGCGCCAACGTCGGGACTTCTTTCCCTGGCTTTGATCGGCTGGCGACGGCTTGTGGTATGCAGCTTCGAACTGCCGATTGACTCAAGTCACTCTCGGGATGTCTCGCTTCGCTGCTAAACTGTGCGGATGACTGCAGAAGACCCCGCGGTGCCTGTGCTGACAATTGATGGTCCCTCCGGCTCCGGCAAGGGCACGGTGGCACGTGCTGTTGCGACCCGCATGGGCTGGCATTTTCTCGATTCAGGTGCTTTGTACCGCGCCGTTGGGTTGGCGGCAGGCTGGGCAGACATCGATTTTTCGGATGCCGATGCCTTGGCACGTTGCGCACGCGATACGGTTGTCCGATTTGTGTCCGGCGACATGACAGCAGAGCCACGCGTTCTGGTGAATGGCACGGATGTGACTGATGAACTGCGCACAGAGACCGCGGGCGCCGCTGCGTCGGCGATCGCTGCCGTACCGTCCGTTCGGGAAGCCTTGTTCGCAAAGCAGCGGGCATTTCGTCGTTTGCCCGGCTTGGTGGCGGACGGCCGCGATATGGGCACGGTGATTTTTCCAGAGGCGCAATACAAGGTTTTCCTCACCGCAAGTGCGGAGGAGCGCGCTGCACGCCGTCATAAGCAGTTGAGTGAAAAGGGACTTGCCGTTAAGATTGACGGTCTGTTACGCGAAATCCGTGCCCGCGATGCGCGCGATGCGGATCGTGCGATTGCGCCGTTGCGTGCGGCAGCAGATGCAATATTGCTGGATTCGACCGGGATTCCCGTCGATGAGGTGGTCGAGCGCGTGGTTTCCCTGCTGCCGGCGTAGTTCACTGCTGCGGCGGGGTTGATGTCGTGGCAGATAGGTTTTCAAGGCCGCGCGCTGCGCGCCTGCGGTGTTTTCGTCGCGAATTTTCGTGGCGGTGACAAGGTCCTGCCGATGGATTCGGTGGGTTTTTAATTGGTGCCACTTATGGGCACCACACAGAAGGTGGATCGCTTTCCGCGATCCGTGTGTTCAACCTGGAACTCAATCCAATGACCGAAAGTTTTGCTGAACTGTTTGAGCAGAGCGAAAAGCTCTCCAAGCTCAAGCCCGGCGCCATCGTGCTGGGCGTCATCGTCGAAATTCGCTCCGATGTCGTGGTAATCAATGCCGGACTCAAGTCCGAAGGCATCGTGCCGCTTGAGCAGTTCAAGAACGACGACGGCACCTATTCCATTTCCGTGGGTGATGAGGTCAAGGTCGCGCTCGATTCGCTCGAGAATGGCTTTGGCGAAACCGTACTTTCGCGCGAGAAGGCCAAGCGCGCGCTGGTGTGGGACGAACTCGAAGAAGCCCTGGAAGCCAACGCCACGATTACCGGCCGTATCAGCGGCAAGGTCAAGGGCGGTTTCACTGTCGACATCAAGGACGTACGCGCGTTCTTGCCAGGTTCGCTGGTCGATGTGCGCCCGGTGCGCGACCCGATCTATCTGGAAGGCAAAGACGTCGAGTTCAAGATCATCAAGCTCGACCGCAAGCGCAACAACGTAGTCGTTTCCCGTCGTGCGGTTGTCGAGAGCGAGCACTCGGAAGAGCGCGAGCAGATGCTCGACCGCCTGCAGGAAGGCGCAGTCGTCAAGGGGACGGTCAAAAACCTCACCGACTACGGCGCGTTCGTGGATCTGGGCGGTATCGACGGTCTGTTGCATATCACCGATATGGCCTGGAAGCGCGTGCGCCATCCGTCCGAAGTGGTCAATGTCGGTGATGAGCTCGACGTTCGCGTGCTCAAATTCGACCGCGAGCGCAATCGTGTTTCTCTTGGCCTCAAACAGTTGGGCGAGGATCCGTGGGACAACATCGCTCGCCGTTATCCGGCGGGTTCGCGCATCGTCGGCAAGGTCAGCAACGTTACCGATTACGGCTGCTTTGTCGAAATCGAAGCTGGCGTCGAAGGGTTGGTGCATGTTTCGGAAATGGACTGGACCAACAAGAACGTCAACCCCGGCAAGATGGTGCAGGTCGGTGATGACGCAGAAGTGATGGTGCTGGATGTCGATGAAGAGCGTCGCCGTATCTCCTTGGGCATGAAGCAGTGCACCTCGAATCCGTGGGAAGCGTTTGCCGCCATGCACAAGAAGGGCGACAAGGTTTCCGGTCAGATCAAGTCAATCACCGACTTCGGTATCTTTATCGGTCTGGATGGCGGTATCGACGGTCTGGTTCACTTGTCCGACATTTCTTGGAACGCGACTGGCGAAGACATCGTGCGCAACTTCAAGAAGGGTGAAAACCTTGAAGCAGTTGTGCTGGCCGTTGATCCGGAGCGCGAGCGCATCTCGCTGGGCATCAAGCAGCTCGAACAGGATCCGTTTGGTCAGTACATGGCGGCGTTCCCGAAGGGCAGCATCCTGAATGGCACCGTCCGTGAAGTGGATGCGCGTGGCGCAACCATTGATTTGGCGGACGGTATCGAAGGCTATCTGCGTGCTTCGGACATCGCCAAGGAGCGCATCGAGGATGCAACCCAGCATTTGAAGGTGGGTGACGCGGTGGAAGCGAAGTTCATTGGCATGGATCGCAAAGGTCGCGTATTGCAGCTTTCGATTCGCGCCAAGGAAGAAGCCGATCTGCAGGATGTGCTGGACGAGTACCAGAGCGCCTCGGGCGGTACGACCAAGCTCGGTGCTCTGTTGCGTGAACAGATGAGCGGCAAGTCGGAGTAATCCGATGCTGACCACCGGCGCTGACCGCGCCGGTGGTCGTTCTTTTCATTGCGCGGCATCAATTGTCTTCGCAATTTCTGTTTCATAGATGATCAAGCAACCATGACCAAGTCTGAACTCATTGAACTGTTGACTCGTAGGCAGGCCCACCTCAAGGCTGAGGATGTCGATCTTGCCGTAAAGGCAGTTCTGGAACAGATGAGCACCGCTCTGGCGACCGGTGATCGTATTGAGATTCGTGGTTTCGGCAGCTTTTCCTTGCATTTCCGACCTGCTCGGGTTGGGCGGAACCCAAAGACCGGTGACTCAGTGACCCTGTCTGGAAAATTCGTTCCCCACTTCAAACCGGGTAAAGAGTTGCGTGAGCGGGTGAATTCGCTCGATTCTCCCGTCTGACTTGAGTCGACGCGCGCGTGCCGCGGTTCTGAAAAGTAGGCTCGCAACCTCCTGGCGACTGCTGAGGATTCGTGGTGGACGAACTGAGTCTGTTGTTTCTGCTTCTGCCAATCGCTGCTCTCTCGGGTTGGTGGACAGGTCGAAGGGCGGCGCTGCGTAGCGGTGGTCGACGCATGACACGCCTGTCCAACAGCTACTTTCGCGGCTTGAACTACCTGCTCAATGAGCAGCCCGACAAAGCCATTGAAGTTTTCCTGCAAATCGCTGATATCGACCGCGATACGGTCGAAACGCATTTTGCGCTCGGTAACCTGTTTCGTCGACGCGGAGAGGTCGAGCGTGCCATCCGTATTCATCAGAATCTGATCGAGCGTGGCTCACTGAGCAACGACCAGCGAACGCTGGCCGTGTTGGAGCTTGGCGAGGACTACATGCGCGCAGGCTTGCTTGATCGTGCGGAAGTGTTGTTTTCCGATCTGGTACGTGACGGAACATTAGCCCCGAAAGCGCTGCGCCATCTCATCTCGATCTATCAGCAAGAGCGAGATTGGGAGAAGGCCATTGAGCATGCGGTCAAACTGGAACGCGCGACCGGCGAACCGATGGGTCGTTTGATCTCACACTTCGAGTGTGAGTTGGCCGAGTTGCATGTAACGCAAGGACGCCTCGATCTGGCGGGGCGACATTTGCGAAATGCGTATGGCTATGAAGCCAACTCGGTACGCGCGGGGCTGATCGAAGCGAAGCTGGCCTTATCGCAAGGTGATGAGCCGCTCGCATTGAGATCCTTCGAGCGTGTCGCACGCCATGATCCGGATATCCTCCCCGAAGTCATGCGTCCATTGCTGGAGATTTATGAGCGACGAGGTGAAAGGCGCAGGGCACATGAGTTCTTGCGCGAGATGATTGATCGCTATGCGGGTATTGCGCCACTGCTGGCGAAGTCGCGCCTGATCCAGCAGGAGCAGGGTGCGCATGTCGCCGCGGAGTTCTTGTTGACTGAGTTGCTCGAGCGGCCATCGATCAAAGGCCAGAGCGCATTGATCTCGCTTTGCATGAGTCAAGATTCCCCGGCAACGCCTGAGCAAGCGCAGAAGCTGTTGACTGGTTTGGGGAAAATTAATCTGCGATTGGTGTCCAGTGCGGCGACATACCGTTGCAACCGGTGTGGTTTCGCTGCGCGTTCGCATCACTGGCAGTGTCCCAGTTGCAAGAGTTGGGCAAGTATCAAACCCATCCACAACGCGGCTGGCGAATGAGCAATGGGGATGCCATGACGTCATTGCCGATTATGATGGCGCTTGCGGCCGGACTGGCTTGGTTGCTGACAGCCCGGATGGTTGGCTATGCGAAGGCGCTGCAACTCATTGATCATCCTGGGCATCGACGTTCCCATACCCAACCCACGCCGCGTGGTGGCGGGTTGGCGTTTGTCGTCGTGCAGGTGGGCTTCATGGCATGGTTGAGTAGTCAGCACGGTCATTGGGTGGGCGCCATGATTGGGCTGGCGTTGGTCGCCACGATTGGCTTTGCCGATGATCATCAGCCACTTTCTGCATCACGGCGGTTGCTCGTTCATGTCGCGGCGGCGGTCTGTCTGCTGGTGTTCGCGGGAGGCGTCAATGCGCCGTGGTGGTGGTTTGCCTTAATGGCACTTTGGTTGGTGTCAATGACCAATGCGTGGAACTTCATGGACGGCATCAACGGTATCGCCGCCATCAATGCTGCACTGGCGTTTGTGGCCTATGCCGGTGTTGCGGTCTCGTCTGGAGACATGGCAGTGGCGAGCATGGCGCTCGTCGCTGCGGGAGCCGCCATGGGGTTTGTGCCGTTCAATTTTCCGCGTTCGCGCATCTTTATGGGGGATGTGGGGAGCGGTAGTCTGGGATTTCTGATCGCCGCACTTGCAGGCATGCTTTGGGACGGCAATGTGCAATCCGGAGCCATTCTGCTGTTCCCCGTCCTTGGCATGACCGCAGATGCGGGTCTGACCTTGGCATCGCGCATTCTACGAGGGCGGCGTTGGTATGCGGCCCATCGCGAGCATCTCTATCAATGGTTGGTGCGCAGTGGCTATAGCCATGCGCAAGTGGTGTTAGGTTTTGTCGCCTTCACAATGGTGGTTGCTTTTCCGCATATGTGGATTGCTTGGAGTGTGCCGTCCTGGTCTGGCGCTGCGCTGTTTTCCGCGATGATCTTGGCCACTGGTCTGTGGATTTTTGGCAAGCGCCATTGCCTTGACCGGGTTCGGAGCGGCCGGGCATGACGCGCACAGTTGCCCGCCTGATCGGTTCGATTCACCCGCGTTTTGCGGTTGTCCTGCATGACTTGCTGATGGTGTGGATGGCATGGCTGGTCGCCGTGCGTCTGCGCTATAGCTTTGTCGCACAACCTCCGCCGTTTGATTGGCTTCCTGTCGAGCTTTGGGTAGTTCTTGCGGCGCAAGGTATTGTGCTTTGGTGGACAGGGCTGTACCGCGGGCTTTGGCGCTTCGCGAGCCTTCCTGACCTTTGGAACATTGCACGCGCGTCCGTGCTCGGCGCGATGGCCATCTTTGGAGGATTGTTTTTGTTCAACCGGCTTGAAGGCATTCCAAGGTCGGTCTTGATCAGTTATCCCATCGTGCTGATTCTCGCTTTGGGCGCCCCGCGCTGGATTTATCGTTACTGGAAGGACAGTCGATATGGCAGTCTTCCACGGGGCAATTTCACTGCGGTGCGTGTTCTTGTTTTGGGTGCAGGGCGCGCCGGCGAGGCATTGGCGCGCGATCTTCGCCGCGAAGGACATTACCGTCCGGTAGGTTTCGTCGATGATAACCGTGCCCTGCGCGGTGCGAAGTTGCATGGCATTCCGGTGTTAGGTGAACTGCATCAACTTCCAGCGCTCGCCAAAGAAGTGGCGGCGGAAATGCTGTTGATTGCGATGCCATCGGCCAGCAATCAGCAAATGCAACGGGTGGTGGAATTGTGTGAAGCCACCGGCTTGGCCTTTCGCACCGTTCCGAGGTTGCAGGACATCATTGATGGTCGTCTGAACTTCAATCAATTGAAAGAGGTTGCCATTGAGGACTTGCTGGGGCGCGATCCGGTCAGTTTGGATTGGACGGCGATTCGCACGGGACTGAGCGGCAAGCGCGTGCTTGTCAGTGGTGGTGGTGGATCCATAGGATCTGAGCTTTGTCGTCAGATTGCCCGACTCGGCGTCGACTCCCTGATCATTCTGGAGCTGAGTGAGTTCAATCTCTATCGCATTGATCAGGAATTGCGCGCCGAGTTTCCAAAGCTCACGTTGTTTAGCCTGCTGGGTGATTGCGGTGATCGTCCGCTGGTTGAGCATGTACTCTGTCTACACACGCCACATATCGTGTTCCACGCTGCAGCCTACAAACATGTGCCATTGCTTGAACAACAGGCGCGACAAGCCGTTCGCAACAACGTGCTTGCCACGCAGTGCTTGGCGCAGGCCGCTCTGCGATCTGGTGTTGCAACATTCTTGCTGATTTCCAGTGACAAGGCTGTCAACCCGGCGAATGTCATGGGCGCGACCAAGCGCATTGCCGAGATGTTCTGCCAGCGTCTGGCTCAGCAGGGAGGTACGCGCTTTCTGACGGTGCGTTTTGGCAATGTTCTGGATTCGGCTGGCAGTGTTGTTCCATTGTTCCGAGAGCAAATCCAGCGTGGTGGTCCAGTGACAGTGACCCATCCGGAAATCACGCGATACTTCATGACGATCCCCGAAGCATGTCAGCTCATTTTGCAGGCATTGGTGCTGGGTGAGGGCGACGAGGTGTTTGCGCTGGATATGGGCGAACCGGTGAAGATCCGCTACTTGGCCGAACAAATGATCCGGCTCACCGGAAAACGGCCAGGTCAAGAAATTGACATCGTCTTTACCGGATTGCGACCCGGTGAAAAGCTGTTTGAAGAACTATTTCATCCCCTTGAGGGCTATCGGCCGACACGCCACAGCAAGATCATGCAGGCAAGTCATCGGGCACCGGACGTGGCGCTGGACGAGGCACTGCAACAGATGCATCAAGCCTGCGAAACGATTGATGAAGGCGCGCTTTCATCCATGCTGAGCAGGCTCGTTCCCGAATTTCAATCGACCATACTTCACGAGGTTGACGAATAACCATGCGAATTCGAATTGCCGTTTTTCCGGTTGCTGGCTTGGGAACACGTTTCCTCCCGGCGACCAAGACTGTCCCCAAGGAAATGCTGCCAATCGTCGACAAGCCATTAATCCAGTACGCCGTCGATGAGGCGATCGAAGCCGGTTGTGACACATTGGTGTTCATCACCAATCGATATAAGCACGCAGTGGCGGACTATTTCGACAAGGCTTACGAACTGGAGGAGAAGCTCGCCAAAGCGGGCAAGCAGGAGTTGCTGGATGTGGTGCGCGGCGTGTTGCCATCGCATGTCCGCGCCATTTTCGTCACACAGGCCGAAGCGTTGGGCTTGGGGCATGCGGTTCTGTGTGCTGAGCCCGTCGTCGGTAACCAACCGTTTGCGGTGCTGCTGCCAGACGATCTGATCTGGAATCCCGACGGACCAGGTGCGCTATCACAGATGGCGGATCTCGCGGAAGCTGAACGCGCCAGTGTCATTGCCGTGCAGGACGTGCCGCTGGCGCAAACATCCAGTTACGGCATTGTTGATACGGATGAGTTCAGTGGCCGGGACGGACGCATCAAAGCAATGATAGAGAAGCCACAGCCCGAAAAAGCCCCCAGTACGTTAGGGGTGGTTGGACGCTATATCTTGCAACCCGGAATCTTCGATGCCTTGCGACGGACTGAGCGCGGATCAGGTGGGGAAATCCAGTTGACCGATGCCATTGCCAGTGAGCTCGACAGGCAGAAGACACTTGCCTATCGTTTTCAGGGGACGCGCTTTGACTGCGGCAGTCATCTCGGCCTGATTCAGGCCACTATTCGCTTCGCGCTGGATCATGAAAAGCTCAGTTCAGCAGCAAGTAGCTATATGCAAAAGGTGCTCGACGAGTTGGCGCACGACGATGGCCCCCTACAGTAGCAGTATGTCGAATGATTTTCTGTAGGCGCGCGGTCAGGATAACGCGCAAGCAAATCATCAGCGCAAGCAACTGATTCGAGCAGTGACCGTTTTGAAAACTGCCATGCGGGCGACTTTGAGAAGAAAGGTCTCACAAGCCTGGTAGAAGTCGCAAAGTGGATCCGGCGCATTAGCGCCGGATCCACTGCGAGCGTCATACCGATTCAAAAATCCCTGCTGCACCCATGCCTGTGCCAATGCACATGGTCACCATCCCGTATTTCTGCTGACGGCGTCTCATGCCATGCACCAGCGTAGCAGTACGAATCGCACCGGTTGCGCCCAAAGGATGCCCCAAAGCGATGGCGCCGCCGAGTGGGTTGACCTTGGACGGGTCCAAGCCAAGATCCTTGATGACGGCCAGTGCTTGCGCGGCAAACGCTTCGTTGAGCTCAATCCAATCGAGTTGATTGTGTGTCAGTCCGGCCTGGCGTAGTACCTTCGGAATGGCTTCTTTCGGACCGATGCCCATGACATCCGGCTTTACGCCGGCCACGGCAAAGCCGACAAAGCGTGCCAGTGGCGTCAGTCCATAATCTTTGATCGCCTTTTCCGACGCCAGCATCACAGCACCGGCACCATCTGACATCTGCGAACTGTTGCCGGCGGTTACCGAGCCCCCCGTGCGGAATACAGGGCGCAACTTGGCAAGGACCTCCAGCGTGGTGTCGGCACGTGGCCCTTCATCATTGCTGACCTGCGTCTTCTTCAGGCGGACGGTGTTGCCCGCTAGGTCGGGTGAATGCGAGATGACCTCGAAAGGCGAAATTTCGCCGCTGAATTCGCCTGCGGAAATCGCCGCAGTCGCCTTCTGATGGGAGG
This sequence comes from Lysobacterales bacterium, assembly GCA_016718605.1. Taxonomy (GTDB): domain Bacteria; phylum Pseudomonadota; class Gammaproteobacteria; order Xanthomonadales; family Xanthomonadaceae; genus Aquimonas. The sequence goes on from JADKCY010000006.1 coordinate 113,898, forward strand.
CAAATGCAAACGCATCCTGATCTTCGCGACTGACATGCCATTGGCTGGCGACATTTTCCGCTGTGATGCCCATCCCATAGGCGATGCCGATATTTTCGTCCTGAAAAATGGCCGGATTCATCGCGATCTTGTGGCCCATCATGGGCACCATGCTCATGCTTTCGGTTCCCGCGCCGATCATCAGATCTGCTTCGCCGAGGCGGATACGATCGGCGGCTAGAGCGATGGCTTGCAGGCCGGAAGAGCAGAAACGATTGACGGTTTGCGCCGACACCCCAACCGGCAGACCGGCTAGCAGGGCCGCGATGCGGCCGACGTTCATGCCTTGCTCTGCTTCTGGCATCGCGCAACCGACGACGACATCGTCGATGCGATGGGGATCGATGCCCGGAGTTTGCGCAATGAGATGACGCAGCGCGTGGGCTAACAGATCATCGGGACGCGTGTTGCGGAATACGCCCTTGGGCGCCTTGCCAACCGGTGTACGGGTGGCGGCGACAATATAGGCGTCTTGGATTTGACGGTTGGACATGAATCAGGTCCTCAGTATGGGAATGTCTGGAAATTGGCAGCCACTGCGCGGGATCAGTTGCGCAGGGGTTTTCCCGTGGTCAGCGTGTGCGCAATGCGCTCCTGGGTCTTCGGCATCTGCGCCAATGCAAAGAAATGCTCGCGTTCCAGTTTCAACAGCCAGTCTTCGCTGACCAGCGAACCACGGTCGATTTCACCGCCGCAAAGGACAGTGGCAATCCGTGTCGACACTTCCATGTCGTGCTCACTGATGAATTGCCCAGACAACATGTTGACCAGTTGCGATTTGAACGTGGCAATTCCGATATCGCCCGCCACCGGTACCTGACGAAGAGGTAGGGCAGGGCGATACCCGCTTTCCGCCATGCCCCGCACTTGCGCCTTGGCGACATGGAGCAATTCGAAAGCGTTGAAAACGACAACATCGTCTTGGCGAAGCAGGCCCATTTCTTTCGCCTCAAGCGCGGAGGTCGAGGTCTTGCCCATGGCGGTGATTTCAAATGACTTCTTCAACTGAGCGAACACATCACCGCCCACGCCCGCAGCCTGGCCGGCACGAACCGCCAGTTCTTTGAGGCCGCCGCCCGCAGGCAACAGACCAACACCAGCCTCCACCAGCCCGATGTAGCTCTCCAACGCCGCAACGGTGCGCGCTGTGTGCATCTGAAACTCGCAACCACCGCCCAGTGCCATGCCACGAACCGCAGCAACCACCGGTACCAACGAATACTTGATGCGTTGGCTCGTCACTTGGAAATTGGCAATCATCGACTCCAGTGCGGCGACGTTGCCTGACTGAACGAACCCCGCCATGCCCTTGAGATCGGCACCGTAAGAGAATGGCTCCGTCGTCTGCCAGATCACCAACCCCGCGAAATCCCTCTCTGCCCTGCTGATCGATTCCTGCAGACCGTCCAGCACCGCGTCACTGACCGTGTTTCCCTTGGTCAGGAAAGACACGACCGCGATATCGTCGCCCGCATGCCACAGTCGCACACCGGCGTTCTCAAACAGAGTCGTACCGGTGCGTGCGGACTCGCCCAGCAGAGCGTCGGGGAACAGTTGCCGTGTGTAGACCGGATGCGACGAACGCGCAGAGATCATGCCGCTCGACGCCGAGTAGGAGCCAGCATCGGAATGCACACTGCTGCGACCGTCGAACACCCAGTCTGGCAGGGGGGCCGAGCTCATGGCCTTGCCCGCGTCGATGTCGGCCTTGATCCAGCCAGCCACTTGCTGCCAGCCGGCGGCCTGCCAACTCTCGAATGGACCCTGCTTCCAGCCGTATCCCCAGCGCATAGCGAAATCCACCTCGCGGGCGCTATCGGCGATGTCAGCAAGGTGCACCGCGGCGTAGTGGAACAAGTCGCGCTGGATCGACCACAAAAACTGGGCTTGTGGATCCGTGCTGTCACGGAGCTTGGCAAGACGCTCGCCCGCTTCCCTGATTTTTAGAATGGCAGTAACTTCATCCGACGGCTGCTGGCCGCTGGGTCGGTAGTCACCCGCGGTGATGTCCAAGACCAGAATGTCCTTGCCCTGTTTGCGATAAAAACCTGCTCCTGTCTTCTGGCCGAGTGCGCCTTTTTCCACCAATCTCGCCAATGCCTCAGGGATCTGATAGTGCGGATGCCATGGGTCACTCGGCAGGTAGGTTGTCAGCGTGCGAATGACATGACCCAGCGTGTCAAGACCAACGACATCACCTAGGCGATAAGTACCACTTTTGGGTCGGCCGATTGCCGCACCAGTCAACGCATCCACGATGTCCAAGCCGAGGCCAAGGCGCGCCGTATGGTGAAACGTTGAGATCATCGCGAAGGTGCCGACACGGTTGGCGATGAAATTTGGCGTGTCTTTGGTGCGAACTACACCCTTCCCGAGCGTGGTGGTAAGGAAGCCTTCAAGTCCATCCAGAACAACGGCATCGGTATGCGCACACGGAATCAGTTCGGCCAGATGCATGTAGCGTGGCGGGTTAAAGAAATGCACCCCGCAAAAACGGTGATGCAATTCTGCTGGCAGGACTTCGGCCAGCACATTCACCGAGAGTCCCGAAGTATTCGTGGCAAGGATCGCGTGAGCTGCCACATGCGGGGCGATTTTGGCGTAGAGATCTTTCTTCCAGTCGATCCGCTCCGCGATGGCCTCGATAATCAGATCACAGTCACGCAAAAGGTCGAGATGCTGGTCATAGTTGGCGGGCGTCAGCGCTGCCGCACGGGCGGTCAGGGCAAGTGGCGCAGGAGAAAGCTTGGCAAGATTGCTGATGGCTTTGTTGGCGATGCCATTCGGATCGCCTTCTTTCGAGGGTAAATCAAACAGCACTGTGTCGACATTGGCGTTGACAAGATGCGCAGCGATCTGCGCTCCCATCACACCAGCACCCAGAACAGCGACCTTGCGGATGCGAAGCGTGGTAGACATGGATTTCCTCTAAAGTGGCAGCGGGGGAAGGTTCAAGGTGTGGTGAGGCCAGCGACGGCGAAGCGAAGCAGTTTTTCGGCTGTCAGCCGACAGTGATCCTGCTCGTTGACGTTGGTTTGTCGCCGGATCAAACCAAAATCGGCCATGGCATAGGTCAGCGAACCCGCGATGAAATCCAGTCGCCAGTAGAGCTCCTGACGCTCCAGCTGCGGAACGAAGATCTGAATCGCACGTGCAAATTCACGCAGTACGTGCCCATAGTTGTCGGATAGAAATTGGCGCAGACGTTCGTTTTTCTCAGCATAGGCGCGAGCAAGCATGCGGACAAACGCGCTACCGCCTTCGTGCTCTATCGATATTTCAAGCGCTGGACGGATGAACGCCGCCAACACCTTTTCCAGGGTGTTTTCGGGAAGTGACTGTGCCTGCTGTAGAGCCTTCATGCGGCGTTCGCTGAGATCATCCAGTCGACGCCGAAATACTTCGTTGATCAGATTGTCTTTGGAGCCAAAGTGATAGTTCACCGCAGCAATATTGACGTCTGCAAGGGTGGTCAGCTGGCGAAGCGAAGTGGAGGCAAAACCATGCTCGGCAAACAGCTGCTCCGCGCTGTTCAGTAATCGATCCTTGGTGGAGAACGCGACGATGGTCACCGGGTCATCCTTGTCTCAAACAAACGTTTGAAAGCCTAGGTCATTTTGGGCGCATTGGTCAAACAGGTCGCCGCCGGATACTTGACGAATGACAGAGGATGCTTGCGATGTGTGCTGTAACTGCCGGTTTTTTGTCAGGAAGCGATGCTAGAATACGCAGCTCTGCCTCTTACCCAATCCAACCATCTTCAGGAGTTGCCCATGGCGCTGGAACGCACGATTTCAATCATCAAGCCCGATGCTGTCGCCAAGAACGTGATCGGTGAAATCTATACACGCTTCGAAAAAGCTGGCCTGAAGGTCGTGGCTGCAAAGATGAAGCATCTGTCACGCAAGGAAGCTGAGGGTTTCTACGCCGTGCACCGTGAACGCCCTTTCTTCAACGCACTGGTTGAGTTCATGATTTCCGGTCCAGTGATGATCCAGGTGTTGGAGGGTGACAACGCCGTGTTGAAGAATCGCGATCTCATGGGCGCCACCAATCCGAAGGAAGCAGCCCCCGGCACTATTCGCGCTGACTTTGCTGAGTCCATTGACGCGAACGCAGTCCATGGCTCGGACAGCATTGAGAACGCGGCGATTGAAACCGCCTACTTCTTCGCTGCTACTGAACTTTGTCCGCGTTGAACTGGCTTAGGAAATTGCCCGCGTGAGCGACCCGGCTGCGCCTACTCGCATCAACCTGCTCGATTTGGATCGGGTAGGGATGGAGAATTTCTTCGAGCACACACTCGGAGAAAAGCGCTTCCGTGCGCATCAAGTTATGAAGTGGATCTATCACCGCTATGTCACCGCGTTCGAGGACATGACGGATCTCGGCAAAGTGCTTCGCGAAAAACTCGCGCAGCATGCCGAAGTGGTTCCACCCAATATCCTGCTTGACAAGCCTTCATCGGATGGCACTCACAAGTGGTTGCTGGGTATGGACGGCAAGAACGCGATCGAAGCCGTCTACATTCCCGACAAGGGCCGCGGCACCTTGTGCGTTTCAAGTCAGGTTGGTTGTGGGCTGAACTGCCAGTTTTGCTCAACCGCAACGCAAGGCTTTAATCGAAACCTGTCGTCGGCTGAAATTATCGGTCAATGCTGGGTTGCCGCTCGTCATCTTGGCAATGTTCCGCACCACCAGCGCAGGCTCACCAACGTCGTCATGATGGGGATGGGAGAGCCACTGTTGAATTTCGACAACGTGGTGCGTGCGATGTCGGTGATGCGGGACGACAACGGTTTCGGATTAGCGAACAAGCGAGTCACGTTGTCGACAGCCGGCTTGGTTCCGATGATTGATCGACTTGCCGAGGAATCGGATGTGTCGCTTGCGGTCTCCCTGCATGCACCCAACGATGAACTTCGGACGGAGTTGGTGCCGCTCAACAAGAAATATCCGATTGCCGAGTTGATGGCCTCCTGCGTTCGCTACGCGCTGCGCAAAAAGCGTCAATCCATCACCTTCGAATACACCTTGATGAAAGGGGTAAATGATCAGCCGGAGCATGCACGTCAGTTGGCCAAAGTCATGCGTAAGTTCTCCAATGCGGTGCAGTACGCGGATGCCGCCAAGGTCAATTTGATTCCGTTCAATCCCTTTCCTGGTACGCGCTTTGAGCGCACGGAGGAATCAGAAGTGCGTGCGTTCCAGAAGATATTGTTGGATGCGCAGGTTCTGACGATGGTTCGCCGCACGCGTGGTGACGACATTGACGCCGCTTGCGGGCAGTTGAAAGGTCAAGTGGTTGACCGCACACGACGACAGGCTGATTTCAAGCGACTTCAAAACGGATTGCCTGACCATGCCGCGGCTTGAAATCTTGTTGCTGATGCTGCTCGTCGGCTGTGCCAGCGGTGGCGCGACCGTTCGCAGTGACTCCAAATCGTCGGTGGCGGTCCAGAACAACATTCAGATGGGACGCGCGTATCTGGAGCGCGACCAACTCGATATGGCGCTGGAAAAGCTGTCGCGAGCCTTGGAGCTCGACCCCCGTGCGGTGGATGCGCATACGTTGATCGCTGTGCTCTACGAGCGAATCGAGCGGGTAAGTCGCGCGGAGGAGCACTATCGTCGCGCTGTTGAGCTCCTCCCGGAATCCGGCGCTGAAAACAACAATCTCGGGCAATTTCTTTGTCGGTCAGGTCGCTTCGAAGAGGCTCAATCGCGTTTTAAGATCGCGATGGACGACCCGTTCTACAAGACCCCCGGGCTGCTGTACATGAATGCTGGTGTTTGTGCATTCGAAGCAGGAGATTTGTCGCTCGCAGAACAGCACATGCGCAAGGCGTTGCAGTTCGATGCAACCAATAGCCGTTTGCTTCTCGCCATGGCGAAGCTTGCGTTCAAACAGGAGCAGCCGCTGAAAGCCAGAGCTTTCCTTCAGCGGTTCGAAGAGCAGGGCGTATCAAGTCCAGAAGCACTGCAATTGGGTGCCAACGTTGAAGCCTCACTCGGGGATGCGGAGGCTTCTGCGCGATATGTCGAAAAGCTACGTACGGAATTTCCCGATTTCACACCGTCCAATGCGTTCCAGGGGGAGCCAGAGACGCCATGAACTACCCACACACGGACAGACCAACACCTAGCGAGCATTCTCAGCAATCGCTGGGGGACAGACTTCGGGAGCGCCGCGAGTCGCTTGGCTTGAGTCTTAACCAAGTTGCAGAAAAATTGCGTTTGCGTCAGCAATTGATCGAGCAACTTGAAGCAGGTCAGTTGGACCTGCTGGGTGCCACCGTTTATGTGAGAGGCTACTTAAGTTCGTATTTGAAGTTGCTCGGCATGCCCATGATGCTGGTGGAGCAGTCGATCGGCTCGACCGTCTCATCTCACGAGGTCGTTCCGCCGGTGCTGTCGGCCCCTGTTGTTCGCCGGACCCGCTTTGGCTTGGAACGCCTAGTGCGGCGTACCGGACATGTTTTTTTGACGGCTGCGATCGTCGTTCCGGTCATTTGGCTTGCCAGCTACGGCCAGTTACCCTCCCGAAAAGCGGAAATTACGCCCTTGGAAGTGGCTGTGCCCGCCGCTGACGTGGACGCTTCGGTGACTTCCCTTGCAGCGGCGGCGACTTCGGCTCCCAACTCGCCTTCGACAATTCCGTACCGTGCGGAGAGCTTTCCGGTGATGGCATCTTTGACGCCAACCTTGTCCTCGCCGGTAACAGAGCTAATTGACGACGGCGCGCCGGAAAGTGCAGATGGTTTTTCAGCGCCGGAACTGGTGCTGAACGTCATCGACGACAGTTGGGTAGAGCTTCGTGATACGGCGGGTGACGTGGTAGATATGGGGGTGTTTCGTGCGGGTTCCCAGCATCGTTATGAGATACAACCGGGGTTCCGACTTGCTTTGGGAAATGCCAGCGGCGTTGAAGTTCGACTGAACGGGAACGTGCTTGATGTCACGCCTTATCAACGCGCTAACGTGGCGAGATTTACACTACGGGAAGACGGCATCGACAAGCCCGCTGGAGGCTAATCGAAAGTCTGTTCAATTCAGGGTGGTGATAGCCATCGGTCGATGAGTCAATTGGGAAGACATGCATGTCCTTGGAAATGATGGATGAACATGAACGCGGTGAGCGCGTTCGTCGTTGGTTGCACGACAACTCAGGGTCTCTGCTGGGCGGTATTGCTGCGGGCCTGTTGTGCTTCTTCGGATGGCAATGGTGGCAGGATTCCAGTTTGCAGGCAGTGCAGGCCGCAGCCACCGATTTTCGCGCCCTGTCCGATGCCGCCGAGCGCAAGGATGTCGAGCTGATCGATACGCTTAGCAAGTCACTAAAGGACAATCATCCAGAGACCGCGTTTTCCGCGATGGCACAGATGCAACTAGCGGCGACTCGTTTGGCCGCCAATGATATCGACGGCGCCCTTCAGGCACTGGAGACGGCCGAGAACACAGCTCAGAATCCGAACTTGAAAGCGCTTGCGAGACTGCGCATCGCGCGCGTTCAACTGGCGGCTGGTCGAGCCGACGATGCGCTTGTATCAGTCGGCACATTGCCTGCAGCCTTCCGAGGAATCGCTGACGAGGTAAGAGGTGACGCGTTGTTGGCTTCCGGTCAGCGTGAAGAAGCGATCAAGGCCTACGAGGACGCGTTGACTCATCTTGATCCCGGTGCACCTACGCGAGGGATGGTCCAACTGAAACTGGATGATGTTGGTGCCGTGACTGATGTCTTGGCAGGAAAATCCTGATGCGTGCTTTTTTGCTTTGCCTTTGTATTTCGGTTCTAACAATGACGGCGTGCTCCTCGTCGCGCAGTAGCAAGCGCGAAAATGTTGCGCCGCCAACGGAACTGACGGAGTTTGCTCCACAGGTTTCGGTTCGCGAATTGTGGACTGCCAACGTGGGTGATGGCGAAGGCAAAATCGGCTTGCGTCTGCGTGCAGCGATCGACAACAGGACCGTCTTTACGGCAGATCCAAGCGGTCGCGTTCAAGCGTTGGATTTGGACTCGGGTCGGACGCTATGGCAGCGCGATACCGACGTTCGTTTGTCGGCGTCACCTGCGGCGGCAGAAGCCAACTTGATTGTTGGGACGCTTGACGGTCTCGTTTTGGCGCTAAATCCCGACAATGGTGAGGAGCGTTGGCGGGCTAAGGTGTCATCCGAGGTCATCACGGCGGCGGGCATTTCGCGTGGGCTGGTGGTTGTTCGTGCCAACGATGGTCGTGTGTTCGCCTTCTCTGCGACAGACGGAGAACGCCGTTGGGTCTACGACCGTGGTATCCCTTCACTCACGTTGAGGGGAAATTCGGTTCCGGCCATTGCGGATGGCCGCGTCTATATCGGATATGACGGCGGCCAGATCGTCGCACTGAACCTTGAAACCGGTGTGCAGGTGTGGGAGCAAGTCGTTGCAGTCGGCGAAGGGCGGACTGAATTGGACCGCATGGTGGACGTTGATGGCGCGATTGCGGTTGATGGCTCCCAGATATTTGCAGCCAGTTTTCGCGGGCAGGCGGTTGCGATAGACGGCGCGTCGGCGCGGCCGATCTGGAACCGGGAGATTTCAACCTACGCTGGTTTGACACTGGTCGCGGGACAGTTGATTACGGTAGACGATCAAGGAACGGTATGGGCCTTGGATCGCCAAAGTGGATCTGCAATGTGGAAGCAGGATGCGTTGGCGCATCGTTGGCTGAGTGCCCCTGCAGTTCAATCGGGATTTGCTTTGGTCGGCGACTTGGAAGGGTATGTTCATTGGCTGAGTCTGGCAGATGGTAGCTTGGCTGCGCGTGCGCAAGTTGGCGATGATCCAGTCCTTGGCACGCCGGTCGTCAGCGCAGATGGCGTTGCCGTTGTGGTAGGTGGTTCTGGGCGAATTGCAGCTTTCAGGATTGAGAACTGAGCTAGTGCATGGGCGCATGCTCGTTTAGTCTGCGTTGCGTTGGCGTCTTTCGCCGTAATGAAGCGATCGTGAGCCTCAATTATTGAGGCGACACCAGCGGCTGCCGGAATGTTGCGAGCTAGCTGATTTGTGTTTAGGCAGAACGCAGCAAGCGATTTCTGGTGCGTACTGAGGCGAACGCCATGGCTTCATCTGATGATCGGGACCCGCCCGGAGCGCGGGTTAAAAAAGCAGTCGTTAGCATTGGCTGCCTGTCTGGCGCCTTTGCTGAATTCACGCATGGTTGAATCATGTGATTGAATGCACGCTGCGAGATCGCGCCATATTGGGCACGAAAAGTGCGTTGATAGGTTCAGGATGCTTCGCGTTATCCCACCGTATTCTGGGCTTCTGCCCCACAAATGCCCCGATTCGTTCGGGGTGCACCTGAAACTCCTCATGTGAGGTGAGCGTGTTACCTCTGGTTGCTTTGGTCGGTCGTCCCAATGTGGGTAAATCGACACTATTCAATGCGTTGACCCGAACGCGCGACGCATTGGTCGCGGACCAACCTGGCCTTACTCGCGACCGGCAATACGGCGTATGTCGTTTGGCGGAACGCCGCCCCTTCATGGTGATTGACACCGGGGGCTTGGGTAGCGGTGAAGGTGGACTTGCCGGTTTAGCTGAGACCCAGTCTTGGTCAGCAGTCGATGAGGCTGTCGCAATCCTCTTCGTGGTTGATGCGCGCGCGGGGCTCACCCCTGACGACTTCGAAATTCTGGCTCGTTTGCGCCGCCAGAATAAGCCCCTCATTTTGCTGGTCAACAAAATTGATGGCGTTGATGAACCTTCGGCGATGGCTGAGTTCTCGCGGCTAGGGATCGCCGATGTGTTCGGATTGGTGGCCTCTAGTGGAAGAGGTATTGCGCATGTACTTTCCCGCTTGCTTGGCTTGTTGCCCGAGCAGCAGGAGAACGAAGCGTCTTTGGACCCAGCCATTGAAGGCCATGATCGCCTGCGCCTTGCGATTGTCGGACGTCCCAACGTTGGCAAGTCGACGTTGGTCAACCGCCTGCTGGGCGAAGATCGGGTGTTGGCATCGGATGTGCCCGGAACGACTCGAGATTCGATCGCCGTCGACTTGGATCGAGATGGGAAACGCTATCGCTTGATTGACACCGCTGGCATCCGGCGGCGTGCGCGTGTGGACGAAGCCGTTGAGAAGTTCAGCGTGTTGAAATCATTGCAGTCAATTGAGCAGTCTCAGGTTGTGGTTTTCCTGCTGGACGCCAGTGAGGGCGTCACGGATCAAGACGCGACCGTGCTTGGGCATGTGCTGAATGCCCACCGTGCGCTAGTGATTGCGGTCAATAAGTGGGATGGCCTCAGTGCCTATCAACGCGAACAGTGCAAGGCCGATTTGGAGCGCAAACTTCAGTTCGTCGAATATGCACCGATCATCACCATCTCCGCCAAGCACGGCACTGGAATGCGTGAGCTCTTTCGTGCGGTGCATCGCTCCTTTGAATCGGCTTATCGGGTGCTCGGCACATCGGAGATCAATCGTGCCCTTGAAGCTGCGTTTGAGAGCTTCCAGCCGCCGCTGGTCAACGGTCATGTTGCGAAGCTGCGTTATGCCCATTCAGGGGGACAGAATCCGCCGACCATCGTGATTCATGGTAGCCGCCTGCGGACGTTGCCGGACAGCTACAAGCGTTATCTCGAGAATTTTTTCCGAAAGCGATTTAAGTTGGTTGGTACACCGATCAGACTGGAATTCCGCGAGGGCGAGAATCCCTACAAGGACAAGCCGCGTGACGCGCCGAGCGAGCGCCAAGTGCGTCGCCATAAGCGCATGCTGAGGCATGTCAAGGGCAAATAGCTTTTCAGTGACACTGATTCGCCATTGGGTTCGCATCTATGTCGCGCCTGCAATCCGTTGCTGGCCGACCCAAACCGCGGGGTGTGACAAGGCAAGTTCCAAGTCATGCCGCGCGCATCCATCATGGCGCGATGAACGGACACGTATAGATTGTTTGGCCGTTCTTCTTTGGATCGCACATAACGACGATGGGGAGGTCTTCCGATGCAGACTATGATCTCGTTCCAACATGCTGTGGATCTGGTGATTGATGCGGCAAATCGCCGCGAGCGTGCAGTCGAAACGGTCGGATTGGCGCGCGCCAGCGGGCGAGTGCTGGCGCAGGATATTTTTTCGCCACTGCCGCTGCCGCCTTTTCGGAATTCTGCCGTCGATGGTTTCGCCATCCGTTGGGATGACCTTGTTGATGACATGCCGACCGAGCTGCACCTTGCAGGCGAACAGTTTGCGGGAGCGAGCGGCGCATTTTCAGCGCAGCCCGGCACTTGCGTGCTGGTTACGACCGGCGCCCCGATTCCTGAGGGCTTCGATACCGTGGTCATGCGCGAGCACACCGAGCGGGACGGCGCGGGAATCCGGTTCCACCGTCGCCCAGCAAGGGTGGGCGAGTTCGTGCGTTCAGTTGGGGAAGATGCCGCGATGGGTGAGTGCTTGCTTTCTGCGGGCTCCACCCTGAATGCCGCGCGGATTGGCGTTGCTGCTGCTTGTGGCTTGGATCGCATCGCTGTGATCACGCGGCCAACGGTAGCGGTATTCACTTTGGGGGATGAGCTGCAACAGCCAGGCAACCCGCTATGCCCCGGACAAATCTACGATAGCAACCGCCCGATGTTGCAGGCGCTACTGGCTGAGTGCGGGATTGAGTCGGTTTCCTGGCCTGCTTTGCCAGATGATCCGAATCGATTGAAGGCAGCTTTGATGGATGCAGCCGAGGCGTTCGATCTCATCATTACTTGTGGTGGGGTATCTGCTGGCGACAAGGATTTCTTGCCAACGTTGCTGCGCGATGCGGGCAAGCCAATCTTCTGGAAAATACGAATGAAGCCGGGCATGCCAGTGCTGTTCGGTGAGCTGGGTCGAAGTGTTTATCTTGGTTTGCCGGGGAACCCGGTTTCCGTGCTGGCAACCTTCCGCCAGCTTGCGCGTCCGCTGCTCGACGCCATGCAATCGCGCAGTGATGTGGCGTTGCCAATGCGCGCCAAGCTACGCGCGCCTGTAAGCCGATCAGCGGGACGCCGGGAATACCGTCGCGGCACACTTGAGGTCGGCATGGATGGCCAGCTCTGGGTTACCCCCGACCCTGCGGACGGCTCCCACCGATTGGTCGCTGCAACCAGGAATAACGCCCTTTGGGTGATGGACGAACAGGACGCCGAACTCAGTGCAGGTGATGTGGTGGACACCGAGGCCTTTGCCCATATTCTTCGTGGGACCGCTGCCCCATGACCGCGCGCGATGCTCTGGCAGACGCGCAAAGCCGCGTCAATGAAATTGATGTTGCCGAGGCACAACAGCGGCAGCAGCAGGGTGCGCTGTTGCTCGACGTGCGAGAAGAATGTGAGCGGCTGGCTGGTTTCCCGACCGGCTCGCTTGGCACTCCGCGCAGCGGATTGGAGCTCTCGATCCGCGATCAAGTCAATGATCCGCAAGCCGAATTGCTGCTGATGTGCGCCGCTGGGCAGCGCTCTTTGCTTGCTGCGCGCGATTTGATTGCCATGGGTTATCGCAATGTCTCTTCCGTGGTCGGCGGGTATTCGGCATGGAAATCGATGGGCATGCCTTGTACGACCCCATTGCAAGCTGAGGCCGAGTATCTGGACCGCTATTCGCGCCATATTCGCTTGCCGGAAGTTGGATTGCAGGGGCAGGCCAGATTGGTGGGGGCGAAGGTTTTGTTGGTTGGTGCGGGTGGCTTGGGATCACCCGTGGGCATGTATCTTGCCGCAGCTGGCGTGGGGCATATTCGCGTTGTCGACGATGACCGAGTTGAACGCAGCAACCTGCAGCGCCAAGTTATGCACGCAGATGCGCGGATTGGCATGCACAAGGTCACGTCGGCCCGAATTGGCCTGCAATCGCTCAATCCCCGTGTTCAGGTCGAGAGTGTGATGCAGCGACTGGACCGATCCAATGTTGATGGTTTGGTGCGCGATGTCGATGTGGTCGTCGATGGCGCCGACAATTTCGCGACTCGATATGTATTGTCCGACGCCTGTGTGCGTCACGCCAAACCGTTGGTGTATGGCGCCGTACAGCGTTTTGAAGGGCAGGTGAGTGTATTCGACGCCGGCCGACAGCGCGGAACGGCGCCTTGCTACCGCTGTCTGTTTCCGCAAGCGCCAAGCCCGCAAGATGCGCCCAGTTGTGCCGAAGCCGGTGTCCTTGGCGTCCTGCCCGGCTTGGTTGGATTGATGCAGGCGACTGAAGTCATCAAGTTGATTCTGGGTATCGGTGAGACTTTGACAGGACGCTTGCTTCACATCGATTCATTGGCGATGCGATTCCGTGAATCGCGTTTGCTGCCAGATCCGCAATGCAGCGTCTGTCGTGTTGATGGAGCGGCCGATGTCCTGCCGAGTAACGGGGCCGAGGTTGCTTCAATCGAGGCCGATTCCGCTGTGTGTGGTCCTGTCAGTGGTTGCGCATCCAAGGCATGCTGAGTCGGTCAACGATGGCGTACTCACCTGCTGACGCGATCGCGGCCTTGCGGGATAATTGCACCGAATTCCTTGGGCCATGCGCATGACGGCACGATTGCTGGACGGCAAAAAAATTGCGGATCAACTGCTCGACGATCTTGCTGCCCGTGTCGCTGCCGAGTCGGCCGCAGGCCATCCGAAGCCTGGACTCGCCGTCGTGCTGGTCGGGGCTGATCCTGCGTCTTCCGTGTATGTTCGGAATAAGCGTAGGGCCTGCAAGCATGTGGGCTACAGGTCATTCGACTTTGACTTACCTGCGGAGACATCGGAATCTGATCTGATGGCCTTGGTCGATCGTCTGAACGTCGATCCTTCGGTTCAGGGCATCCTGATTCAACTCCCGCTTCCGCCGCATATCAACGCGATCGCCCTGCTTCACAGAATTGATCCTGACAAAGATGTCGATGGGTTTCATGCGGAAAACGTCGGTCGCTTGGCGTTGCGGCAGTTGGGGTTGCGACCCTGCACACCGAAGGGCATCGTGCACCTGTTGTCGCACACGGATCGCCCCGTGCGCGGTCGCCAAGCAGTGATCGTGGGCGTCTCCAATCATGTCGGTCGGCCAATGGCTTTGGAGTTGCTCATTGCCGGCTGTACAACCACCAGTTGCCACAAGTTCACGCCGCGCGACACACTCGAACGGCACGTGCGTGAGGCGGACATCGTTGTTGTCGCCGTTGGTCGCCCTGGCTTGATTCCCGGCGAGTGGATCAAGAACGGTGCGGTGGTGATTGATGTTGGGATCAATCGCCTCCCCGATGGGGCGCTGACCGGCGATGTCGGCTTCGAGGCAGCGTCGCAACGCGCATCCTGGATTACCCCGGTTCCCGGCGGGGTTGGGCCGATGACCGTGGCGACATTGATGCAAAATACATGGGAAGCCGCACAGATTCAGCGTCAAAAGCGCTAGCAGGGTGTTGAGAGACATACTGCAGGCGGGCGGCAAGGATGCCGCGCTCTCGACCTTGAAAAAGTACAGGAATGCACTTTCTCAACCACATGGCAGTCCTTTTGATGCCTGTCATGAGGTTGTCGATTGTGATCGGTAGCCTCGACCATCCAGATGCACCACCTTTTTCGTGTAGTCACCTCATGGACAAAAGCACACGCGTGAACAAGCGAACAATGGTCGCCAGCACTGCGCTTGCGCTGCTGTTGCTCAGTGGTTGCGCGAGTTTGGTGGAACGCGCAAGTGATCGGGTCGCCGGCAATCTCTCTGCGGGCGTACTCAATCACGATGATCCGCAAACCGTCGCAGCGGGTTTGCCAGCGTATCTGCTGATGCTGGATGGCTTGATTGAAGGCAACCCGCAATCGGCTGCCACCCTCCGTTCTGCAGCAAGGCTTTACAGCGCGTATGCAGGCAATTTCGTAGATGCGCCTGACCGTGCCTCACGTCTGTCGGCGCGTGCCTGGAGCTACGCACAACGCGCGCTGCAGTTGCAGTCACCCGCGCTTTTCGATGCGCTGACCCAACCCTACGATGCGTGGCAATCTCAAGTGGCCGCGCTAGAGTTGAAAGACGTTGCTTTGCTGTTCGATGTTGCGACGACGTGGGCTGGCTATATTCAAACCCACGCAGACGACTACGCTGCTCTGGCAGCCATTCCAAGGGTCACCGCTGCTTTGGATCGCATCGCGCAACTGCAGCCCGACTACGATCACGGTAGTGCCTATGTTTATCTTGGCGTCTTGTATTCACTGCGCCCGGCGGCTGTCGGCGGCGAGCCCGAGAAAGGTCGTGCGGCTTTCGAGCAGGCCATGCAAATCAGCCGCGGCCGACATCTCATGGCACAGACCCAGTTTGCGCGGCAGTATGCGCGTCTGGTGTTCGACCGAGCGCTGCATGACCGCTTGTTGCAGCAGGTTCTTAGTGCTGACCCACGTGAACCCGGTCTGACGCTGAGTAACACCTTGGCCCAACAGCAGGCACGCGTCCTGCTGGATGCCGCAGCCGACTATTTTTGAATCTGACCTGACGGACTCTTTCATGCGCATCCTGTTCCTACTTGCCGTGCTTTTCGTCTCGCGAGATGCCTTTGCCGTGACGTTGAAGATCGCGACCTTGGCCCCGGAAGGTTCGGGCTGGATGCGCGAAATGCGCACCGCTGCCGAAGAGGTCAAAGCGAAGACCGATGGCCGTGTGGAGATTCGCTATTACCCAGGCGGCGTGATGGGCGATGACGCGACCGTGCTTCGCAAGATCAAGCTCGGTCAGTTGCAAGGTGGTGCGCTCACAGGAAGCGAAGTCTCACTGATCCACAAGGATGCGCAGATTTACAGCCTGCCTTTTCTGTTCGCTTCGTATGCACAGATCGACGCGGTCCGTCCGCAGATCGATCCGTTGCTGAAGCAGGCGGTCAAAGAAAAGGGGTTTCATGTGCTCAGCATTACGGGCGTTGGTTTCGCTTACCTGATGAGCACGCATCCCCTGCAATCGACCGAGCAACTGCGTCAGTCCAAAGTGTGGGTGCCACACAATGATCGAATTGCCGAAGCAACCTTTGTGACCGGCGGCGTCTCACCCATTCCGTTGCCGCTCGCCGACGTTTTTACCTCGTTGCAAACCGGGCTCATCGATACCGTGGGCAATACGCCAGCGGGCGCAATCGCCCTGCAATGGCATACCCGCGTGAAACACCTGTTTGATTTGCCGCTGACCTATGTGGTCGGTTATGTACTTGTAGACAACAAGGCATGGGAAAAGCTTGCAGCCTCGGATCAGGCCAGCGTTGAAGCAGCTTTTTCTGCCGCCTCGCAGCGACTCGACGCGGACAATCGACGCGGCGACGAAAGCGCAATGCGCGCGCTGGAAGGCGAGGGCATCGTGCGTTTTCAACCCGGCTCTGAGGAAATAGCGCATTGGCGCGCCGTTGGCGAACAGGTGCAAGCGCAGATGCTCTCCAATGGAGACTTGTCGACCGAGTTAATGAATGCGCTTCAAGCAGCCATGCCGGCGCCTTGATGTTGTCGCGACTTCGTCTTTGGATTCATCGTCTTGAGGACACGTTGTTGGCGGTCTTGCTAACGCTAACGGTGTTGCTCGCTTGCGCGCTGATCGCACAACGTGTGTTCTGGGATAGCGGTTGGTTGGGCGGCGAGGCCGCCACCCGCACCTTGGTGTTGTGGCTGGCAATGTTTGGTGCGATGGCGGCGACACGGGATCATCGCCATCTGGCCATTGACGTAGTGCCTAACCTGCTCGGGAATCGTTTGCGGACGATCACTTACGCGCTGACCCAACTGTTCTCGGCGGCAATCTGTGGGGCGTTGGCGTGGTATGCACTCAGTCTGTTGCAGATGGAGCGCGACGCTCCCGGCGAACTGTTTGGACCTGTCAAGAGTTGGCATGGGATGCTGATCTTGCCCTTCGGGTTTGCGCTCATGTCCCTGCGGTTTCTAGTCGGTGTTCGACGCATAGATGGCGGCAGTCAAACATGATCTGGGCATGGCTGGGGCTGGCAGCGATGGCGGTGCTCGGCGCACCCTTGTTTGTGCTGATTCTAGGCGTCGCGTTGGTGGGCTTCCATGCCGCCGACTACGACTTGGCCGTGGTTGCCGTCGAGTTCAATCGTTTGGCGAGCATGCCAGGCTTGGTTGCCATTCCCTTGTTCACGCTTGCCGGCTACGTGTTGAGTGAGAGCCAAGCGCCGCGACGTTTGCTGCGTGTTTCCGATGCGCTGCTGGAATGGCTGCCGGGAGGCTTTGCCATCGTGGCGCTGGTCGCAAGCGCGTTGTTCACGGCATTCACAGGCGCCTCGGGTGTCACCATCGTGGCCATGGGCGCGTTGCTGTATCCGGCACTGAAAGAGGCGGGCTATGACGAACGTTTCACGCTCGGCCTGATTACCAGTAGCGGGAGCTTGGGGCTGTTGTTCGCGCCCTCGTTGCCCCTGATCCTGTACGGGTTTGTCGCCGCGCAACTGGGTACAGACCCAGCCGTGACGGTCGAGTCATTGTTCCTTGCAGGCATCTTGCCCGGCTTGCTGATGATTCTGCTGCTGGCCGTCTATGCGGTCTACAAGGGGCGGGGGCTGGGGCGCGTTCAGCGGCCATTTTCCGGTCGTGAGTTCTTTGCGTCCATGTGGGATGCCAGATGGGAACTTCCGTTGCCGATCGCATTGCTTGCTGCAATCTACGGTGGTTTCCTTGCAGCATCCGAAGCCGCAGCGGTGACCGCTGCCTATGTCATCGTGCTGACCTTGTGGATTCGTCGCGAGATCCGTCTTGCGCGATTGCGCGTTGTCATGGCTGAGGCTGCCCGTATGGTGGGGGCAATTCTCGTCATCCTGGGGGCGGCGCTTGCGTTGTCGAACTGGCTGATTGATCAGGAAGTACCGATCCGACTGTTTGCGGCCATCCGCGAGCATGTGACCAGTCCATTGACGTTCCTGTTACTCTTGAACGGCTTCCTGCTGATCGTTGGCATGTTGCTCGATATTTTTGCAGCGATTGTCATTCTCGTCCCGTTGCTGGTGCCGATTGCCGTTGGCTACGGGATACATCCGGTGCATCTTGGCATTTTGATGCTAGCCAACTTGCAACTCGGCTATTTCACCCCGCCGGTTGGCATGAACCTGTTCATTGCCAGTTATCGCTTCAATACACCGATTACGGCACTGGTGAGGGCCAGCTTGCCGTTCTTCATGATCTTGCTGGTTGCTGTCCTGTTAATCACCTATGTGCCCTTGGTTGTCGTTGGTTTTTCTCTGATCCAGCAGGTCATCCTGGTCATTTCGCGCAACGCAGATGCACGAGTTTGGCGGGTATAATGCCGCGCTTCCCTTACGTGGAGGCTTCGCATGCGCATCCAGACTGAGGCGCTGACGTTCGACGACGTTTCGCTCGTCCCGGCTCATTCCAACGTCCTGCCCAAAGACGTTCGGCTGTCCACCCGATTGACCCGCGATCTGCGCATCAACCTGCCAATCGTCTCGGCAGCGATGGATACGGTCACAGAGGCAAGACTGGCGATTGCGATGGCGCAGTTGGGTGGCATCGGCATTTTGCACAAAAACATGAGCGCTGCAGACCAGGCGGCGCATGTCCAGCAAGTCAAGAACTTCGAAGCGGGCGTCATTCGCGAGCCCTTCACTGTAGGCCCAAGCACAACGATCGGCGAGGTGTTGCGACTCACCCGCGCGCGCAACATTTCAGGCGTTCCGGTGGTTGATGGCGACCATCTGGTGGGCATCGTCACCAGCCGCGACATGCGCTTCGAAAAGCGTCTGGATGCGCCAGTCAGTCACATCATGACCTCAAAGGAACGTCTGGTAACGGTTGGCGAAGGCGCAACCGACGATGAAGTACTGCAACTGATGCATCAACATCGCATTGAAAAGGTGCTGGTGGTCGACGGCGCTTTCGCTTTGCGAGGACTGATTACCGTCAAGGACATTCAAAAGGCGCGTGACAATCCCAATGCTGCCAAAGACAGCGAGGAGCAACTCCTGGTTGGTGCTGCCGTTGGTGTTGGCGCAGACACCGAGGTGCGCGTTGCCGGACTGGTGCACGCGGGGGTCGATGTGATTGTGGTGGACACCGCCCATGGGCATTCGCAGGGCGTGTTGGATCGCGTCCGTTGGGTCAAACAGAACTTCCCCAATGTACAGGTGATCGGCGGCAACATCGTCACTGGCGATGCCGCGCTCGCTCTGATGGATCATGGCGCAGACGCCGTCAAAGTTGGCGTCGGCCCAGGCTCAATCTGCACCACCCGTATCGTGGCCGGTGTGGGCGTGCCCCAGATTACCGCCATTGATCTGGTCGCCAGCGCCTTGAAAGAGCAGATTCCGTTGATCGCAGACGGCGGAATCCGCTATTCCGGCGACATCGCCAAAGCCATTGCGGCGGGTGCGTCAACGGTCATGATCGGTGGGTTGTTCGCTGGCACGGAAGAAAGTCCTGGAGAAACCGAGTTGTTCCAAGGCCGCAGCTACAAAAGTTACCGCGGCATGGGTTCGTTGGGTGCGATGGAACAGGGCAGCAAGGATCGCTATTTTCAGGATGCCTCCGACGCCGACAAACTGGTGCCTGAGGGCATTGAAGGTCGCGTCCCGTATCGCGGCTCAGTACGCAATATCATTCATCAACTCGCCGGCGGACTGCGTGCCTCAATGGGCTATGTCGGTTGCGCCAGCATTGAAGAAATGCGCAGCAAACCCAGCTTTGTACGTGTCACCAATGCGGGCACACGCGAAGCCCATGTGCATGACGTGCAGATCACCAAAGAGCCGCCCAACTATCGTGCCGGATGAGCCTTTCGGTGCATCAGATCGGCGTCCACCTGCGCATGGCGCTCAGGAGGGACGATCACCTTTCCGCGTTCGCGACGAGTGCTCATGACCAATATCCACAGTGACAAGATCCTCATCCTCGATTTCGGTGCGCAGTACACCCAACTAATTGCGCGCCGTATCCGCGAATTGGGCGTGTACTGCGAAATCTGGGCGTGGGACCACGATCCCGTCGAGGTTGCTGCTTGGGGCGCGCAAGGCATCATTCTTTCCGGTGGGCCGGAATCAACGACGCAGCCAAATGCACCTGCCGCGCCGCAGGCGGTATTTGACGCAGGCGTGCCACTGCTCGGTATCTGCTATGGCATGCAGACCATGGCGAAACAACTGGGTGGTAACACCGAAGCGGCGGATCAACGCGAATTCGGCCACGCCCAAGTCTCGGTGGTCGCCGAAGATCGCCTGCTGCATGGCTTGAGCGACCACGACGGCATGATGGCGCATCTGGATGTCTGGATGAGTCACGGTGACCACGTTTCCGTGGTTCCCAGCGGCTTCACCGTGACCGCCGTCACCGACCGTATTCCCATCGCCGCCTTCGCGGATGATCAGCGCCGCTGGTATGGCGTGCAGTTCCACCCCGAAGTCACCCACACACGTCAGGGCGGCGCACTGCTGCGTCGCTTTGTGGTGGACATCTGTGGCTGCGGAACCTTGTGGACCGCCAGCAACATTATCGACGACCAGATCGCTCGCGTACGCGCGCAGGTCGGTCAGGAGGAGGTCATCCTGGGATTGTCCGGCGGCGTGGATTCCTCGGTGGTTGCCGCATTGCTGCACAAGGCCATCGGCCCGCAGTTGACCTGCGTCTTCGTCGATACCGGCCTGCTGCGCTGGCAGGAAGGCGATCAGGTCATGGCGATGTTCGCCCAGCACATGGGCGTCAAGGTCATTCGCATCAATGCCGCCCAGCGTTATTTCAGTGCCCTGCAAGGGATCACCGATCCGGAAGCCAAGCGCAAGATTATCGGCAATCTGTTCGTCGAGATTTTCGAGGAAGAGTCGAACAAACTCGCGAATGCCAAATGGCTTGCCCAAGGCACCATCTATCCCGACGTCATCGAATCAGCGGGCAGCAAGACGGGCAAAGCGCACGTTATCAAGAGCCATCACAACGTTGGTGGACTGCCCGAGGACATGAAACTCGGCTTGGTCGAACCACTGCGTGAATTGTTCAAGGATGAAGTGCGGCGTCTGGGCGTGGAGCTCGGTCTGCCTCGCGAAATGGTGTATCGCCATCCCTTTCCTGGTCCCGGCCTTGGAGTGCGCATTCTGGGGGAAGTCAAACCCGAGTTTGCCGAACTGCTGGCCAAGGCCGACGCCATCTTCATTGACGAACTGCGTCAATCGGGCTGGTACGACAAGACCAGCCAGGCCTTTGCCGTCTTCCTGCCTGTGAAGTCGGTCGGCGTCGTCGGCGACGCCCGCGCTTACGAATGGGTCATTGCCCTGCGCGCCGTAGAGACCATCGACTTCATGACCGCCCACTGGGCTCACCTTCCTTACGACCTGCTGGGTATTGTCTCCAACCGCATCATCAATGAACTGCGAGGCGTGAGCCGTGTTGTTTACGACATCAGTGGCAAACCGCCGGCAACGATCGAGTGGGAGTGAGTGGTGCACTTCGCCTGTTGCATCGTTTGAGATACGGCAAACAACAAACCCCGCCTAGGCGGGGTTTGTTGTTTCAGATCGGCATCGCCTTAAGCGTCAGCTCACTTGAGGTGACTAATGTCCTTGATGTCCCCCGCTTGAGCGGCGAAGTAGGCGGACAGATCGGCGATATCCTGGTCGCTCAAGGTCGCGGCGAAACCCGCCATGATCGGGTTCTTGCGTTCACCCGATTTGTAGTCGTGCAGGGCCTTTGCGAGGTAGGTTGCGTATTGCCCGGCAAGCTTCGGGTAGCTGCCGTCGATGGTCGTGTTGCCATCAGCACCATGACAGGCCTGGCAGGTGGCGGATTTGGTCTTGCCGGCTTCGACATCGCCATTCGGCGCGGCGCTGAGCGTTCCGACGCCGGTCAGTAGAGCGAGGGCGGCGATTAGGTTACGGGTTAGGCTCACTTGGCGGCTCCTTCGTTGACGCTGGACAGATAGGCGGCAATGTCAAGGATGTCCTGTTCCGTGTAACCCTGCGCTTGCGCGGCCATGGTCGGGTGACTGCGTTCACCGGCGCGATAAGCGGTCAACGCAGCAACCAGATAGGCCTGATTCTGGCCGCCGATTTTCGGCACGTTATATTGCGGGTAGGCGTTCTTGTAGCCCGGTATGCCGTGGCAGCCTGTGCAGGTGTAGGCAAGATCTTTGCCTTTGGCTGCATCACCCTCGGCGGCGTGCGCCTGCAGAGCAGCGGCGAAAAAGGCCAGACTGGCAGCGATTTGTATAATCGACTTCATTCGGGATTTCCGGAGTATTGTGACGATCGATGTTGGACAGGAAGAGCGAAGCACGTTCGCTCACTCTCCCTGCGGCGAACGGTCGCAGTATAGCCAAGCTGCCGTAGGTTTTGACATCGATCAAAACAACTTGGCGGTCCTCACTCAGCGTCACCATTGCCATGCGAGCATCGCTGGCATCATCGCCAACATGCTTTTCTTGCACGCGCCGCCCGCCGTGCCAATGGTCACGGTGACTTGGTTCACGCGTCCGTCTCAGTTCGATCACGCACACTGTCCGGATCCAAAGGCATTGATGCCCACATGCCGTGCTTGTGGTAATGCATCTTGGTGATGTAGTCTAGTAAAACACCAGATATCTAACGCGAGCCATCTATGTCAGCCGATTCCCATTGCCTTCGAACCTTCAAAGTGCTGAAGCATTTCGGGCTGTTCGCCACGTTCGTCGTCATGATCGGGTGCGGTCAGACCGGTTCGGATGGCGGATCCTCAGATCCGGACTCGACAACATCCGAAAAAGGTATCGTCGTCGAAGTTGCATCGGTGTCCCGAGCAACCATTTCGGCAAGTTACAACGGCACGGCGACACTGGAGGCCACGGGCCAAGCGCAGGTCGTCGCCAAAGCATCCGGCGTGCTGCTCGATGTGCTCACCGAGGAAGGCCAGTCCGTGCGCGTCGGACAGGTGTTGGCGAGGATTGACCCTGACCAGCAACGGCTTGAGGTTGCTCGCAATGAGGCGATGCTGCGCAAACTGGAAGCTGAATTCGCGCGTTCAACCGAGCTGTTTGAGCGCAAGTTGGTCGCCGAGGATGCCCATGAACGCATCCGCTACGATCTGGCCACGCAACGCGCCGCGTGGGAGATTGCCAAACTGCAACTTTCCTACACAGAAATACGCGCCCCCATCAATGGCGTTGTCGCGCGCCGGATGGTCAAGAAGGGCAATCTCATCAAGATCAATGACGCGCTGTTTGAAATAGTCGATATCGCTCGCTTGGAGGCTGTTTTGAACGTTCCGGAGCGCGAGCTTCGCAACATGTCGGCCGGACAGCCCGTGCAATTGCTGGTCGACGCAGCGCCGGGTAGCGCATTTGACGGTGCGATTGATCGGGTCAGCCCTGTGGTCGATCCCACCAGTGGCACCTTCCGTGTGGTGTGTGCGTTTAGCGAAGCCAGTGGCGTGTTAAAGCCAGGCATGTTCGGGCGCATCGAAGTCAGCTTTGATGAGCGTGCCAACGCATTGGTCGTGCCACGCGAAGCAGTGATTGAAGGGGAGGGTGATGTTGCTGTGTTCCTCGATCGCGATGGCACGGCGATTCGCACGCCCATTCAGCCTGGTCACATCAACGCACAGTCTGTTGAAATACTGTCCGGTCTGGCTGAAGGAGATCGGGTGGTGACCAAAGGCAAGGTCAGTCTGCGTGACGGGAGTCGCATCAGCATTCTAGGTGACGCACCCGAAAGCACACCGCCCGAGTCCGGTGTGGTGGCGACCCAGACAAACTGAGCCTGCCCAATGAACCTTGCCGAGTTTTCCACGCGTCGCCGAGTCACTATCGGCATGGCAACGTTCACGCTGGTGTTGTTTGGCGTGATCGGTCTGTCGCATTTGAAGGTGAACCTGCTGCCCGACCTATCGTATCCGACACTGACGGTACGAACTGAATACGTGGGTGCCGCTCCCTCAGAGATAGAGAGCCTGATCACCGAGCCGATTGAGGAAGCGGTTGGCGTGGTGAAAAACCTGCGCAAGCTGCGTTCGGTCTCTCGCACCAGTCAGAGCGACGTCGTTCTGGAGTTTGCCTGGGGCACCGACATGGACCGGGCCAATATTGAAGTGCGCGACAAACTGGAACTGTTGCGTTTGCCCTTGGAGTCTGAGCAACCGGTCGTGCTCCGCTTTGACCCATCGACCGAGCCGATCATCCGATTGGGATTGGCGGGTGCCGAAGACCTTGCCGCGATGGACGAGGCCGGGTTGAAGCGGCTGCGGCGATTTGCTGACGAAGTGCTGAAAAAGCGCATCGAGCCGATTGATGGCGTGGCGGCGGTCAAAGTATCAGGCGGCTTGGAGGATGAGATACAGGTTCTGCTCGATCCGCAACGGATGGCGCAGTTGAACCTCAATCCGGAGCGCGTGATCGATCGGCTGAGAGTTGAGAACGTCAACATCTCCGGTGGCGCCATTGACGAAGGTAGTCAGCGCTACCTGGTGCGCACAGTCAATCAATTCGGCTCGGTCGAGCAAATGCAAGACTTGCTGATTGCGGTCGATCAAGGCGTGCCGATCCGATTGCGCGACATTGCCACGGTGCAGCAATCCTTCAAGGAACGCGAAGCGATTATTCGCGTGGAGGGCAGCGAAGCCGTTGAGTTGGCGATCTACAAGGAAGGCGATGCCAACACGGTGGCGGTCGCCGAGGCAGTGCGCAAGCAACTGGATCGCCTGAGCGAAAATCTGCCCGAGCAGTCGCGTTTGGTGACCATTGATGATCAGTCGATTTTCATCCAGAAATCGCTGGATGAAGTCTCGTATGCCGCGCTCGAAGGCGGCGTTCTGGCCGTACTGATCATCTTCTTCTTCTTGCGCGATGGCTGGAGCACGTTCGTCATTGCCTTGTCGTTGCCGATCTCGCTGATTGGGACCTTCTTCGTCATGGACCAGTTGGGGCTCAGCCTGAATGTCATGTCCTTGGGGGGGCTCGCACTGGCGACGGGCATGGTGGTGGATGACAGCATCGTGGTACTGGAGTCGATTGCCAAAGCGCGCGAGCGCGGACTGGGTATTTTGCAGGCGGCGATTGTGGGTGCCTCCGAGGTTCGCATGGCGGTGGTGGCATCCACATTGACAACCGTTGCAGTCTTCTTCCCGCTGGTCTTCGTCGAAGGCGTTGCGGGTCAGTTGTTCGGCGATCAAGCGCTCACCGTTACCATCGCCATGCTGATGTCGATGGCGGTGGCGATGACGCTGATTCCAATGCTGTCCTCGCTGAAGGCGAGCACGCCATTGGACTATCCGGAAGATTCGGAAACCATTGACGTTCAGCGTACGCGCGTGGGACGGTGGCGTGTGGCAGCACTGTCTGCACTGTTTGTCGTGTTGCGCACCATTGCCCGTGGCGTCTCCAAGGTGCTTGGGGCGATCGGTGAGCGTGTCCTGCGCCCATACGCGTGGCTTGAGCAACGCTATGTGCGCGCATTGCCTTGGGCCTTGCATCGACCGATCATCGTATTGGGGAGTGCGACGGTCGCGTTCCTTTTTGCCCTCGCCTTGTTGCCTACCTTGGGCATGGACCTGATTCCGCAGCTCGCCCAAGGCCGCTTCGAGATGACGGCCAAGCTGCCTGCGGGAACGCCACTTGCCGACACCGATCAACTCATTCGCACCTTGCAAAAGGGTAATGCCGCGATGCCTGGCGTGCATACGCTGTATGGCGTCAGTGGCTCGGGTACGCGGCTGGATGCTAATCCGACCGAGTCTGGCGAAAACATCGGCAAGTTGACCGTCGTTTTGGAGGAGGGCGCGGGACGTGACATCGAGGCACAGGCGACCGAGCAACTGCGCACTGCGATGCAAGCCTTTCCAGCCGCAGAAGTGAAATTTGCGCGTCCGCAATTGTTCAGCTTCTCCACGCCTTTGGAAATCGAAATCCGCGGGTTTGATCTGCAACTACTGCAACAGGCAGGTCGTGATTTGAGCGCACGGCTGCAGGCTTCGGATCGATTTGCCGATGTCAAATCCACGGTCGAAGAGGGCTTTCCGGAAATTCAGGTGCTCTTTGATGCCGAGCGCGCGGCTGCGATTGGATTGACGACGCGTCAGATCGCCGATCAGGTAGTTCGCCAAGTGCGCGGTGAAGTCGCAACTCGGTACAGCTTTCGCAATCGCAAGATCGATGTTTTGGTCCGCGCGGAGGAAACGGCGCGTGCCTCGGTCGACGACATCCGTCAGCTGATCGTCAATCCGCAGAGTGAGCGTCCGGTGCGCCTGTCTGCGGTGGCGGAAGTGCTGCTGACCCGCGGCCCCAGCGAGATTCACCGCGCTGACCAAGAGCGGGTTGCCGTCGTCTCAGCCAACCTGCGCTATGGCGATCTAGGCAGTGCGGTGGCGGAGGTTCAGTCCATGCTGGCCGAGAAGCCGCTCGCTGCGGAAGTGCGTCCAACGATCGGTGGGCAAAACGAAGAATTGCAAGCCTCAGTCAATTCGCTGATGTTTGCGCTGACGTTGGCGATCTTCCTTGTCTATCTGGTGATGGCGTCGCAGTTCGAGTCATTGCTGCATCCCTTCGTCATCATGTTCACCATTCCGCTCGCCATGGTCGGAGCCGTACTGGCGCTGAAGTTGAGTGGCAATGCCCTGTCCATCGTGGTGTTCATCGGTTTGATTTTGCTGGCCGGCATCGTGGTGAAGAACGCCATCGTGTTGATTGATCGGGTCAATCAGTTGCGTGAGGAAGGCGTTGCGAAACGTGAAGCCATCTATCAGGGTGCGCGTTCTCGGTTGCGACCCATCGTGATGACCACGCTGACCACACTGTTCGGCTTTTTGCCCTTGGCCATTGGTGGTGGTGATGGCGCGGAGGTACGCGCGCCGATGGCGATCACGGTCATTGGCGGACTTCTGGTTTCGACGCTGCTGACTCTGTTGGTGATCCCGGTGGTGTATGACCTGCTGGACCGCAAGGGTGATGCCTACTACGCGCAGCGTGGCAAGCGCCAGCGCGAAGCGGAGCGCTTGGTGGCACTTGCTGAGGTGCATGTGCATGAAGGTGCGCCGTCATGAACCTGGCAGCGCTCAGTCTGCGGCGCCCCGTGACCGCATGGATGTTCTTCATTTCAATGCTGCTTATCGGATTGATTGCGGCCTTCCGTTTGCCCTTGGAGTTCATGCCAGAGGTTGAGGCGCCATTCCTCTATATCGATCTGCCCTATCAGGGTTCAACACCCGAAGAAATTGAAGACATCATCACCCGTCCCGCTGAAGAAGCGCTCGCGACACTGCCTGGCATCAAACAGATGAATTCGCAGTCGCGCTCGGACGGAGCGGGGATTTTTCTGGAGTTTGACTGGAGCCGCGACGCGCAGATTGCCGCTGCCGAAGCCCGTGAGCGACTGGATAGCATTCGCGATGAGTTACCGAGCGATTTCCAACGCTATTTCGTGATGAAGTTCGCCTCGGGCGACGAGCCATTGTTGCGTGTTCGGCTCTCCAGCGATCGCGACCTGGGGCGCGACTACGAACTGCTGGAACGCGAGTTCAAACGGCGTCTGGAGCGATTGCCTGGTGTCGCCAGAGTCGATATTTCGGGCATTGCGGCGCCGGAAGTTGAGATTGCTCTGGATAGTGATCGAATCACTGCCCATGGTGTCGATCTGAATGCCTTGGCACAGCGCCTCGCCGCGGCAAACTTTTCGGTCTCGGCGGGCCAAATTCTGAGCGTCGACCAGCGTCTGCGTGTCCAACCCATCGGTGAGTTCCGCTCGCTGGAAG
The DNA here is from genome assembly GCA_016718605.1 of Lysobacterales bacterium. Classification (GTDB taxonomy): domain Bacteria; phylum Pseudomonadota; class Gammaproteobacteria; order Xanthomonadales; family Xanthomonadaceae; genus Aquimonas. The sequence continues at coordinate 141,598 of JADKCY010000006.1, forward strand.
AGCTTCGCAACCTGCCAATTGCAGACCCCGACCTACGCTTGCGCGATGTCGCCGATGTCCGTCTGGCGCCGGGGGAAATTGACTACGGTCGACGCTTGGATGGGCGTCCCGCCGTGGGCATCGATGTCTTCAAGGAACGCGACGCCAACCTCGTCAATACCGCACGTGGTGTGCTGTCTGAGGTGGACAAAGTTTCCGCGTTGCCGGAGTTCGCGGGCATCCAACTGTTCGTCATGCATGATCAGGCTGACGGCGTAACCTCGTCACTCGCCGAATTGGGTGAGGCGGGCTTGCTCGGAACGGCGCTCTCCGTGCTGGTGCTGTTCTTTTTCTTGCGCCACTGGCCGTCCACCCTGATGGTCTCGCTGGCGATACCGATCTGTTTCGTGATGACGTTGGGCATGATGTATTTCCTCGACATCAGTCTGAACATCCTTTCGATGATGGGCTTGTTGTTGGGTGTCGGCATGTTGGTCGACAACGCCGTAGTGGTCGTTGAGAGCATCTATCAAAAGCGTGAGAAATACCCCGACAATCCTTGGCTTGCTGCCATCGAGGGGACGCGCAGTGTGCAGATATCGATCAGCGCAGGCACCCTGACCAGCGTCATTGTGTTCTTGCCGAACATCTTTGGTGAGCGCAACTTCATCGCGATCTATCTGTCGCAGGTGGCGTTCACCATCACGATCTCTCTGCTGTGTTCGTGGCTCGTTGCAGTGAGCCTGATTCCCATGCTGTCGGCACGCATGAAGACCCCTGAGGGCTTTCTGCGCAGCACGGGACTTGTCCATGCGATGCAGGATCGCTACGCCAGAGTGCTCGCGTGGACGCTGCATCATCCCCGCAAGACGATGGCACTGTTGGCCTTGACATTGGGCATCAGCATGTTCCCAGCGTCGCAAACCGCGGTCGACATGTTCCCGGCAGGTGAAACGCGAGAATTGGAGCTGACCTATCGCTGGAATGGCAGCTATCGACTGGACGAGTTGTCTACAGCGGTAAAGCAGGTGGAAGACTACCTCGACGCGCACCGTCAGGAATTTGAAATCACCCAGATCTATAGCTGGTACAGCGAACGCGGCTGGGCGGGGACGCGGCTGACGTTGCAGGAAGAAGGCGATATCACGCCAACCTTGCAGCTCATGGAAAAAATCCGTGAGGGACTGCCACAGTTGGCGATGGGTGAGATCGGATTTGATGATCAGAATCGCGGCCCCGGAGGCGGCAGCGGCGAAGGCTTGCGGGTGCTGTTGATCGGTGACTCTTCGCAAGTGCTGGCAGAGCTGTCCGACGCGGTGGTCAAGACCTTGTCCAGCTTACCGGGAGCTCGCGATGTCTACGCGGACTTGGGTACCAAGTCGCGCGAAGTTCAAATCATGGTGGACCGCGAACGTGCCCTGCAGTACGGCTTCAGCACCCAACAAATTGCCAACTACGTCAGCATCGCGCTACGTGGGACACCTCTGCGCGAGTACCGATCCACTGCTGGCGAGGTGCCCGTGTGGTTGCGATTTGCGCAGTCAGAAGACGCCAGCATCGACGATCTGCGAGACCTGAAGTTGCGCGCAGCGGATGGCAGCATGATTCCGTTGATGTCGATGATCTCCTTGAAGGTTCAAGCGGGCGCCAGCACCATCACTCGGCAGAACCGCCAGACCGCGCTTCCGATCAAGATCAACCTGATCGACGGCGTGACCATGGAGCAGGCGCGCGAAGATCTTGAGGCGGCCATGAAGTCGATCCAGTTGCCTGCAGGCTATCGTTTGAGTTTGGGCGGCGTCTTCGATGAGGCCGACAATGCGTTGGCACAAATGGGCTTCAACACCTTGATCGCATTGTTGATGGTGGTGGTCATCATGGCCGCGGTGTTTGAATCCCTGATGTTCCCACTGGTCATCGTTACCGGATTCGGTTTTTCGATCTTTGGGGTCTACTGGCTCTTCTGGTTGACAGGCACCACCTTCTCGCTGATGGCGATGATTGGCATTCTGGTGTTGATGGGAGTGGTGGTAAACAACGGCATCGTCATGGTCGAGCATGTCAACGAACTGCGACGCATTGGCATGCCCCGCGATCTGGCCTTGGTACAAGGCTGTCGCGATCGCATGCGGCCGATCTTGATGACCATGGGCACAGCCATTCTCGGGATGCTGCCGCTCTGTTTCGGGGGTACTCAGCTTGGTGGTGATGGTCCTCCCTACTACCCGATGGCGCGTGCCATTGTGGGGGGGTTGGTTTTTTCAACGGCGATCAGTTTGCTGGTGCTCCCAGTCCTTTACTCGCTCGCGGACAGGATGCGTTTGCGCACCGCTCAGCGCTGGCGTGATGCCGTGGATCGTGTGAAGCTGCGCACCCCGCACAACGCAATCGAGGTTGAGTGATGCCCAACGTGCATGATTTTACGGCGCAAAATCTCGAAGGTTCCGAAGTCGATCTTTCGACCTACAAGGGACAGGTCCTGCTGATCGTCAACACCGCATCGAAATGCGGGTTCACGCCGCAGTATCGGGGCTTGGAGGCGCTATATCGGCAATGGCATGCCAAGGGTTTCAGTGTGTTGGGATTCCCCTGCGATCAGTTTGGTCACCAAGAACCCGGCGATGCAGAAGAAATTCGCAACTTCTGTAGCCTGAGCTATGACGTCAGCTTTCCAATGTTCGAGAAGGTTGAGGTCAACGGGAAGCAAACCCATCCGCTGTATGCATACTTGAAAAAGTCCGCCAAAGGACTACTAGGCAGCGAGTCGATCAAGTGGAACTTCACCAAATTTCTGGTGGGGCGCGATGGCAGGGTGGTCAAGCGCTATGCGCCCACAGATACCCCTGAAAGCATGGAAGGCGACATTAAGGAACTGCTGGCAGAGTAAGCCTGTGTTGCTGCGATACGGTGCTGCCGATGGCGGTCGCGCGCATCGGCAGCGTGTCGATTTGTGGGTCGCCGGCAGCCCGAAAGATGCCTACGCTTCGGCCAAGTCCATGGACCAAGCAAATGCCTCCAGATGCCGCGTGCTGGCCTCAGAGGGGTCTATTCGGCATTTCTCCGCATAGGTTGCCATGTGTTCGACATCATCGGCCTCGCAGGCGATGGTGAGTTGCAACATGTCCCCCATATGGCCCTCGCCATGCAGCACAGCCGCTTCGATTTCCGGTGCCACAGCAAGTTGGCTCATCGCGTCGGCCATCGGCACTTGCAGTACCGCGTCAACCAGTGAGAGCAGGCCTACCAAAAACAGCGCTTCGCGCTCTTTGGGAGGACGATTTTCGCCTAGCAGCTCCATCATGCGAGCACGCACAAGTGCACTTTCCAGCAGCGCTGAGGAGCGCGCCGAGCCCTTGTCTGCCCCATAGATCAGCAGCATAAGCCAGCGGTACAGCTTGTCCCGGCCGAGTTGCAACAGAGCACGCTCGATGGAGGTAACCTCCTGGCGCAGACCAATTGAAGCCGAGTTCATGTAGCGCATCAACCGGACCGACAAGCCAGGGTCATGTTTGATCACATCGGCGATCTCGCGGATGTCCGCATCGCGACGCAAACGACCGAGCAGGTCGGCGATCCGCGCCGTATTCGGACCGACTTTATTGGCACTCCAGTCTTCGCGACGGGTGATGAATCCGCCTTGGAAGAAACTCGCGCCCGCATTGAATGCAAGCTGAAAGTCTTCAATGCTGGGGACATCGCGTGCCAGCAGGCGCGCCTTGGAGCCGGACTTGTGCAGCTGTTCACCGATGTCACGCACTCGGCGCGGGTCAGTCAGCGACACCCGGACGATCACGTACTCAACCAATGGCACGATGCAAGCGGGTTCGAGTTGGCCGCTCTGAGCTTCGATGGCAATGTGGAAGCCCTGCTTGCGCAATGCGGTCACACGCTCGACCAACTGTGCGTCGGACAATCCCGCGCCATCATCGATACGCGATACCGTAAGTACGGTATTGGCAGGCGAAAGCGCAGCAACCGAGGCATGATCGAGAAACGTGTCCGGCACGTCGACAAAAGCCTTTCGATGCGCCAGAAGGCGCTCGATCTCCAGCTTGAGAATATTCCGCACCAGCACATCGGCGTAGACATGATGAATCTGACGACTGCGTGAGCGCAGACGCTGCTGCGTCGCTTGTTGCAACATGAAGTGATAACCGGCGACCTTCTGGTCTCGACCCAACACGGTCTCTCGACAAATGAACCCATTGGGGACAGTGGCGTCACCAGACTGGGTACCCGACAGTGACTGTTCCTCATCCAGAATCGGCGCATGTCGATTCAATGTGTCGAAATCGCTGCCTGGCGGCTTGTTCGGCACGTTTGCGGGGGGCTTTCCGGAGAACATCCGGGAGAAGAATCCAGTCGTCATCAGTCTTGCTCCAAGCGACGTTAATCTGGCGCCAACCCTGCGCCATCTCTAAGCTATACGTCATCTCTGCAAATCCCGGGCCGGAATCTTCCACCATGCAAAACCCACGAATGAGTCTGCTGCCTTCGCTGATTTTCAGCTCGCGCTGGCTGCAGTTGCCGTTATATCTCGGATTGATCCTTGCCCAAGCGGTCTACGTTTTTCTGTTTCTCAAAGAGTTGTGGCATCTCGTGCATGGTGCCGCCAATTTGACCGAACAGAGCATCATGTTGATGGTGCTGGGTCTGATTGACGTGGTGATGATTTCTAATTTGCTGGTCATGGTCATCGTCGGTGGCTATGAGACCTTCGTTTCGCGGTTGGGCCTAGATGGACACCCCGATCAGCCGGAATGGCTCAGCCATGTCAATGCCAGTGTGTTGAAGGTCAAGCTGGCGATGGCAATCATTGGTATCAGCTCGATTCATCTTCTGAAGACGTTCATCGCCGCCGGGGAACTGGGCGGTTTGCCGCTGTGCGGGTCGCCTGCCGCGGTGGAAGCAGCGGCAGCGTTGGTTGCCGCGGCAACGCCCGCCGTAAAAGCCTGCACCAATGTGACTGAGTTGGGCGTGATGTGGCAGACCATCATCCACATGGCCTTCATCGTATCGGCAATCGGCATCGCGTGGACGGATCGCTTGATGTCTTCCAGTATCAAGTCTTCCAACGAGCACTAACAGGCTGGGCGAGGAAGTGCTTGCCCGGGCCTTCTTACCGTCGCGAGATCGGCGGATGGGCGAAGGGTCTCCAGACGAAGCAATCACTAGCTCGATTGCTTCGTTGGAGAGGCATTGGACGACGCGGTCGCACCTCGCATTGCGCGATCCCTGCGCTCAGCCAATGACGCCAGCGAATGCCTTGGCGAGGATTTGCTTTGCAGCGGACGAATCAAAGCGGATCGGATTGCCACCTGCGGAGGGGTCTTGCACAGCCATCTCGGCGATCTCGTCGCTTCGTGTGGCATCGACACCCAGTTCGCCCAAGGTATGCGGAACACCCACTAGAGCCCGCAATCTCAGCACGAACTGCAGGAACCCTTCGAAGCTTGCATCCGGCAATCCCATGTAGGCAGAGAGGCGGGCAATTCGTTGTTCAATTGCCGACTGGTTGAACGCCAGCACATAGGGCATCAACGTCGCGTTGGTCATGCCGTGGTGGCTATCGAAGAGCGCGCCAATCGGATGCGCCAGCGCATGCATGCCGCCCAAGCCTTTCTGAAACGCGGTCGCACCCATTGCAGCGGCGGCCATCATGTCGGCACGCGCATCCAGATCGTTCGGGTCTTGCATGACGCGGGGCAGGGCGCTGGCGATCAGTCGGATGCCTTCCACGGCCACGCCATCGGCGAGTGGATGGAAGCCAGGTGCACAGTAGGCTTCCAGACAATGCGAAAGCGCATCCATGCCCGTGCCTGCGGTGATTTTCGGTGGCATACCCACGCTCAAGGCCGGATCGCAAATCACCACGCTTGGCATGATCTTCGGGTGGAAGATGATTTTCTTGGTGTGATTCGACTCGTCGGTGACCACGGCGGCGCGGCCCACTTCCGATCCTGTGCCCGCGGTGGTTGGCACGGCAATGATCGGTGCGATGCCCGTCGGGTCAGCGCGTGTCCACCAGTCGCCAATGTCTTCAAAGTCCCAGATCGGGCGCGTTTGGCCAGACATGAAGGCGATCAGTTTGCCGATGTCTAGACCGCTGCCGCCGCCAAAGGCGACCACGCCATCATGGCCCCCGGCGCGATAGACAGCGAGTCCGGCTTCGACATTGGCACCCACCGGGTTGGGGCGGATGTCGGCAAATAAGGCAGCGCCAAGTCCCGCGGATTGCAAGTCGGCCAATACCGATTGGGTCATCGGAAGGCTGGCGAGTCCCGCATCAGTCACCAGCAACGGTTTGTGGATGCCGAGCGCGCGGCAATGATCAGCGAGTTCCGTAACGCGTCCAACGCCGAACTTCACGGCGGTGGGGTAGTTCCAGTTGGCTTTTACAGTCATGGTCGAACTCACAGGCGATGGCGGAGATGGAAAGATTTCGGACGGGTCATGTGTTCGTAGCCGACCGAGGAAAGCGTTGCCCCATGACCGGTGTGCTTGACGCCGGTCCAGGCCAGTGCAGGGTCAAGGTAGTCACAGCGATTCATGAACAGCGTGCCGGTGTTGACCTGTTGTCCGAGGGCCTCGGCCACGTCCAGGTCTGCACTCCAGATCGAAGCCGAAAGGCCATAATCGCTGTCGTTCATCAGCGCGATGGCTTCCTCATCGTCACGCACCGCCATGATGCCGACCACGGGACCGAAATTCTCTTCGCGCATCAGTGACATCCGGTGATTCACATCGATCACCACCTGCGGGGCCATGTAGGCACTGCCTTCGGCGTCGGCGGCAAAACGCTTGCTGTCGATCAGGCAGCGCGCACCTTGCGCCACCGCAGCACGAACCTCACTGCGCACGAATTCAGCAGCAGATGGTTTGACCAGAGGTCCAAGGGTCGTGGACTGTTCTAGTGGATTGCCAAGCACATAGTCGTAGGTCAGCGCTTGAACGCGTTCGATGAATTCGCTGTACAGGCTTTGGTGAACATAAATCCGCTCAATCCCACAACAACTCTGCCCAGAATTGAAGAACGCGCCATCTACCAGATTCTCGACAGCATGCGCGAGGTTGGCATCGGCACGCACATACGCCGGATCTTTGCCGCCCAGTTCCAGTCCCGCGCCCAGGAAGTGCCCCGCAGCTGCTTGCGCGACTGCACGTCCACCTGCCACCGAGCCGGTGAAGTTGACCTGTTGCACGCGTTCACTGGCGATCATCCGTGCCGTTTGGTCATGACTCATCAGCAGATTCTGGAACAGCCCTTCGGGCAAACCTGCGGCCATGAAAGCGGCAGCGAAACGCTCGCCCACGAGTAGGGTTTGCGTGGCATGTTTGAGGATCACCGCATTGCCGGCCATCAGCGCGGGAATCACTGCATTTACGGCGGTGAGATAGGGATAATTCCACGGTGCGATGACCAGTACGGTCCCCACGGGCTCACGTCGGATATAGCGCTTGAAACCGTCGATGGCGGTTGGCACCACGTCCGCCAAGGCCTGTTCGGCAATCCCGATCATATAGCGCGCGCGATCCGTGAAACCCCGCAGTTCACCGGCGCCGTAGCGAACCGGACGGCCCATCTGCCAAGCGAGTTCGGGAACGATGTCGGCGGCCATGGCATTCATTGCATCGACCGCTGCAGCGCAATACGCAGCGCGTTCGGCAATGGGACGCAACTTCCACAGGCGCTGCGCCTGTTCGGCGGCATCCAGTGCGTTCGATAGGTCGGCATCGCTCGCCTGATCGCGTTGCACGTAGATGCTGCCATTGACGGGTGAAACGAGCTGAATCGAGTGACTCATAAAGCTTCCAGAGCGTGAAGAAAAGGGTCAGTACTGCTCAAAGCCGCGCATCAGTTCCCAGTCGGTGATCCGGCGGTCGTACTCGGACTGCTCCCAGTCGGCCGTGTGGCAGTAGTGATCGACCACTTCATCGCCAAGGGCGCCGCGCAGCAGGGTGGAGCAGCGCATCGCAGCGGCGGCGTCGCGAAGAGTCTTGGGAACTTCCGCCAAGTGCGCGCCGGCGTAGGCATCGCCTTCGTAGGGCGCGACCAGACTCAAGCCTTCATCAATACCGGCAAGTCCCGCGATGATCAGGCCGCTGTAGGCCAGATAGGGATTCAGGTCCGCGCCGCCCATGCGGCATTCAATACGTACCCCTTTGCCACCTTCGCCACACAAACGGAATCCTGCGGTGCGATTGTCGCGGCTCCAGATCGCCCGAGTTGGCGCAAACGTGCCCGCCTGGAAGCGCTTGTAGGAGTTGATGTAGGGCGCGAGGAACCAGGTGATGTCACGGGCGTACTTCAGCTGTCCTGCGACCCAGGACTGCATCAGCTTGGACATGCCGTAGGGTTGATCCGGGTCGAAAAACAATGCCTGTTTGCCGTCCAGATCCCACAACGAATTGTGGATATGGCTGCTCGAACCTGCCAGGTCGTAGCGCCACTTGGCCATGAAGGTCACCGCCTTGCCTTGTTGATCGGCAATTTCCTTGCAGGCGTTTTTCATGATGACGTGGCGATCCGCCGAGGTCAGCGCATCGGCATAACGCACATTGATTTCTTCCTGCCCCGGGCCCCATTCGCCCTTCGAACATTCGACCGGAATCCCTGCGCCCTGCAAGCCCAGGCGCATAGCACGCAGAGCGGGCTCTTCGCGACTGGTCTGCAGGATGTGGTAGTCCTGAATGTAGGCACCAGCCGTACGTGGCTCGTGATAGCGCTTCGCGCGTGCTTGCGCGTAGCTGTCGTCAAACAGGTAGAACTCCAACTCGGAAGCGAACATGCCGCTCCAGCCCCTATCGGCAAGGCGTGCCAACTGGCGCTTGAGCATGCCGCGTGGGCTGTGCGGTAGATCGTGATGATGATGGTCTTGTACATCACACAGCACTAACGCGGTGCCCGGCAGCCAGGGCGTCAGACGCAAGGTGTCGAGATCGGGCTTCATGACGAAGTCGCCGTACCCTTTGCTCCAACTCGCCGCGGCATAGCCGGGTACCGGTTCCATGTCGATGTCATCGGCCAGCAGATAGTTGCACCCGTGCGTTTCGTGGCAGGCACTGTCGAGGAAATACTCGGCCTGGAATCGCTTGCCGATCAAACGGCCCTGCATGTCGACAATGCAAGCCAACACGGTGTCGACGCGACCTTGCGCAACGGCATCTCGCAAGGCGTCAAAGGTGAGTGGGGCAGTCATGCGATGTACTCGATGGGAGTGAAGGGTCCGACCGACAATCCGGTCGGACCCCGGAGGGGTCAGTGCGCGCTGCGAGTATCAACCGAAGCGTTCAAGGCGAACTCTTCTTCCGGCGACAGAATCAACTTGTGGCGCCCGGCAACGGCAAAGTAGAGGATGCCAGCGGCAAACCAGATGGCTACCCAAACCACACCAGTACGGTAAAGCGGATCGGTCAATTGGAAATAGAGCGTGACAACCGCGATCAAAATCGTCAGCACAGCGCCGGCGACGCCAAATGGACTGCGGTAGGGACGTTCAATGTTCGGCAAGATCTTGCGCAGGCGGATGTAGGACAGGGCCTGCATGATGTAGGAGAACATCGCGCCGAAGACCGCCATGTTGAGCAGGGTGCCACCAATGACCGCTGCGCCTTGCTCCGAACCGAGCACAAACCAGAGAACAAACATGACTGCCAGCGCGATGATCGAACCGGCAATCATTGCCACATGCGGCGTTTTCCGATTGCCATGCGTAATCGATAAGCCAGATGGGAAATAGCCAGCGCGACTCAGCGAGTAAATCTGTCGGCCTTTGGCAAAGATGATGGTGTGAAAACTGGCGACTAGGCCCAGTACCGCGACCAAGGCCAACATCTTGGCAATGCCATCACCGTAAATAGCTTTGAAGCCATCGAGCAATGGTTCGCCGGAGCTCGACAGTGCGTAGGAACCGATACCCGCCACCGAGGCGTTCAGCCACAAAATCATGAAGGCCGAAATTATCAGGGTGAAGATGCCCGCGATGATGCCTTTGGGCATATCGCGTTTCGGATCGACCGACTCTTCCGCTGCCAATGGCAATTGTTCGATCGCGAGGAACAACCACACCGCGAAAGGCATCGCCGCTAGAACGCCCTGAAAACCTTTGGGCAGGAAGGGTCCGCTGCCGTCGGTCAGTGCGGCACCACCTTCAACGACACCACCTGCGGGAATGTCCATTGCCCAACGCGAAAAATCGATGTGCGGAATAGCGGAAATCTAGAACACCACCAGGCAGGACAGTGCCAGCAACGTCACCGCCAGCGTGACCTTGAAAGACAGTTCCACACCTACCACGTTGAGAGCGACAAAGACGATGTAAAAACCGATCCACCATAGCGGCTGCAGCTCGGGTGCGGTCTCAAAGATGCCCCCCATATAGGAGCCAATGAAAAACACGATGACGGCCGGCGTCAATACATACTCGACGTTCTCGGAGAGGCCGGTCAGGAAGCCGCCCCATGGTCCCATCGCGGTTCGCGCAAATGAATACGCACCGCCGGTATGTGGCAGCGCAGGTGACATCTCGGCCAACGAAAACGTTAGACCCAAATACATCACGGCAATGATCGCCGTGGCGAGCAACATGCTGCCCCAACCATTGGCCAGACCGAAGTTCCAACCCGAAAAATGGCCAGAAATCACTGCGCCAACACCGAGCGCCCACAGTGACCACACCCCGGCGTACCGACGCAAACCGCGTTTCTCAAAATAACTCTTGTCGACCTTTGTGTAGGTCACACCTGATTGCTGAGCCATGCTGCTCCCCTTAGCTGGTTGAAAACCCCCGAATTCAGCATGCATGCCCGCTCCCTCGGTCACGCCATGCTCGGAGTCGGCCCCCCGACTCCTGGTGTTGCACTTCGCAGCCAAGGGCTACGTCGTCAGGTCCAGCCTCCGCTGGACGTTTTTCATTGGCGTGACAGCGTGATCAGACATCCCCATGTCCGTTGTCGGCAAGTCACGTCATTCCCAGTTGGCTGCAAGCCACGCGAATCGCGTCGGACAGGATCTGCGTCCAGTGGCGTATGCCTGCATCGTCACCCAGCAAGTCGTTGCGAACTTCGATCATCACGTTCAGCAATCCATGCTTCTGACCGTGCCGGTCGACACTGTGATAGACGCCCTGTTGCGGTGCATACGGCTGATTGTCTCCGACACACAGGTTCGGCTGGCTCCGCAACACATCCAACAGTGCGTCCGCCAGTCGCCGATCCTGATCCGACAATATGCCCACGTGCCAAGGCCGAACATGGCCAGATATCTGCGGCGTAAAAGAATGAACCGAGACCACTGCAGTCGCCAGTCCGCGCCCAGATCGCGATGCTCGAAGGGCATCGACGGCTTCGTGAAATGGTTCGTAGAGCCACTGCTGACGGCGCACGCGTTCGATATTCGATACCGCGACATTGCCCGGAATCTGTAACTGGTCACTGCAGACGGGCATGGCATCCGATGCGGCCGGATCGCGATTCAGGTCCATCAGCAATCGGGACTGGGTTGCGTACACCAAGGGCGACGCCAGCGCACTGGCCAAACCTTGCGCCAAGGCCAGCGCACCGATATCCCAGCCGATATGTCGGTGACGTTCATCGTCACTCAACCCCAAGCCATCGTAGATGCTCGGCACATGCGCACTGGCATGCTCGCACAGCAGCAGCAAAGGCCCGTTGTGCCCCGCTTGCTCGACTACAAAGGCGGGATAGGCAGTTCGCAATGCGGATACATTTCCAGCATCGGTAGAGAAATTGTGGGCAATGGCGGGCATCTGTCTGCGACCTGCCTCCGTGTAACGAACGCTACAGCGCGTTGCTTTCGTTGGGCTGAAGTGATGATTTGTACAGATCGATCGGATTGTCAATACTGACTGTGTCGGCAACGCGACTTGGCATCGCCGGAAACACAGTACGAGGACAGGCACCGTGAACGACACGATTGTTGAACTGCTGCGCCACAGTTTGAGCAGCTTGCCTTTGACCGAACGCCGGGTCGCCATGCGATTGCTGGCGGATTTCCCGATGGCCGGTCTGGGCAGTGCCAGTGAATTGGCACGTACCGTGGGCGTGAGCGTCCCTACGGTGCTGCGCTTGGTCATCCGCTTGGGGTTTGGTGCCTACCCCGAATTCCAGACCCGGTTGCGAGAGGAATTGGCGGCACAACTCAGTTCGCCACTGACCAAGGCGCCGCAGTCTGCGGACAGTGGCGAAGGGCATCGTTGGCAGCAGTTTGCCAGCCGTGTTGCAGACAATGTGGCAGAGACCTTTCAGCATCTCGCTGCCGACGAGTTGCAACAAATCGCGGCGTGGTTGGCAGACCCGAAGTCGCGGATTCACCTTGTCGGGGGGCGATTCACTGACGCGCTGGCGCAGTACGTTTCAGTACAAATGCGCATCCTGCGATCCGGCGTCAATCACCTGCGCGACCAGGAAGCCAACTGGTTCGATCAAGTGCTGGATATGGGCAGCAAGGATGTGTTGGTGATCTACGACATCCGTCGCTATCAACCCAGCCTGTTGCGACTTGCTGATCTGGCGACTCAACGTGGTACCAAGGTCATCCTGCTGACCGATCAGTGGCTATCCCCCATTGCCCGGGTAGCGAGACATGTCTTGCCAGCGCGCGTCCAGGTGCCCTCGCCATGGGATTCCAACGCCGCATTGATGGCATTGTCGGAGGCTCTGCTGGCGGAAGTGTCGCGTATCGCGGGTGACTCGGCGCAGCGCCGCATGCGTGAACTGGAGCGCTTGCGTAGTCACGACTAGCAACCCGACAGGCTCCTTTGAGCCTGCTCAGCGACTGCGTCGCAGTAAATCACCGAGCGTGACGTTGTCCTGTCCGCCGATGTGGGCCACCTGTGCAAGCAAGAGTTCTGCGCAAGCCAACGCATCCACGGCTGCGTTGTGGGCTTTGTAGCGCGGCAGTCCATAGCGTTCGCGGCACGCATGCAGGCGCAATGCCCCCTGCGAGTCGTGAATGTGCGCGCGGCGCTGTGCCTCGATCGCCAACGTATCGATGATCTGCAAGGGCAGGGGCACGCCGTAAAGGTGGTGACAGGCATGCTGTAGGAACCCGTTTTCGATCGGTGCGTAATGAACCACCAGGGCGCGGCCACGAATCAAGCGCAGGAGTGGCTCCACCGCCTCGGCAAGCGAGAGACCGTGCACGAGATCAGCATCCAGCAGGCCGTGGACCGTGGCGCTTTGACCAACGCTGCGGTCATCACTGCGGATGACGCAATGACCCGCCGTCGCCATGCGGATGCGTCCATGACTGATCAGCACCCAGCCCATGCTCAACAGACGGTCTTGCTTTTCATTCAATCCACTGGTTTCAAAATCCAGCGCGAGCAACTCGCTGTCCGCGACCGTTTTCCGCAGATTGATCGGTGGATCGCTGTAGAACGGCGCCAAAGGCGTGTTCGCGGCGCGTTTTCCATGGCGCCAACGCAGCCAGCCACTCATTGCACGCCGTACTCGTTACCCAGCGCGCTTTGCGATTGCCGAATGACCAGAAAGGCATCGCGCAAGGCGTCGCGATCCTGCCGAGACAATTGGCTGGGCTTGATCCAGTTGTCTGCATCATGCCCCGCAGCGAGTTGTTCGGCCTGATGTTGTAGACGCAGGCGAAGCACCAAGCGGAACGCCGCCGTCAGCTCGGCTGCATCGGTGGGCTGCAGTTTGCCCGCCATGCGCAAGGCTTCAATTCGTTGCAGGCAACTGGCGGCACGAATGCCGTTCGCCAGTGCGTGGACTCTCAGCAGGTCGGTCAATGGCATCGCACCCGCGCCCTTGAGGTCAAGCATGTCGCGATGCTCGCCTTTGTGCTCAACAACAAAGCGCCGGAACAATCCAAGTGGCACGTCATAGCTCAAGGCGTGACGCGCCAGAATGGCGAGGAAGATCCCGAGCTTGGGCGCCAGAGAGAAAATGTGCTCTTGCAGGCTATCGAAAAGGCCACGCTCGCCAGCGACCAGTCGTTGGTCGAAGAAGATGCTGGCGTGCATCAGTGCGTTGCTGGTGGGCTCGCGCATCCATGCCCTGAAGTAGTTTTCCCATACATCGAGCGGCTGCCGCCACATCGGGTTTTGCGCCATGATGCCGCCGTTGCAGAACACGTAGCCGCAGGCATTCAGACCGTGGCATACGAACTGCGCCACAGACTCAAAGTAGTCCGCCTCGCGCTCGTTGGGTTCTCGCGCGAGTATCAAACCGTTGTCTTGATCGGTATGCGGCCCTTGTTCATTGCGCGCCTGGGAACCAAAGCAAATCCATGCCCAAGGCATCGGCGACGGACCAAACTGCTGTTCCGCTAATTGCAGCAAACGACGCGTCACCGCATCGGTCAGTGCGCTCAGCATGCGTGAGACATCTTCAGGGCGCGCACCACTGGAAAGCAGTAGCGCAAACATGCGCGGCATGCGCGCGGTGATCGCTTGCAAACTCTCAACACTGTCCTGTTTCTGAACCTGACGAACCAGATACAGCGGATGTTGCGTTTGCAAGCTGACCAGATCTCGTGTGGTGATCATGCCGGCCGGCTTGCCGTCGCGGGTCAGCGGCAAATGATGGATGCCGCGATTGGCCATAATGATGAATGCCTCAAAGACCGGGCGCTCGACATCGATGCTGGCGGGTTCCGCGGTCATGATGGCCGTCACCGGCGCCGCCGGATCGAGATCGGCGGCGAGCACACGGTTGCGCAGGTCACGGTCTGTCACGATGCCAAGCATTTGCTCACTTCCGCCCACCAGCAACGAAGAAACGCCTTGTTTGGACATCAGTTTGGCGGCTTCGCGAATGCTTGCTTGCGGCGCAATCATCACTGGTGCACGTTGACTGAGTTTGCCAACCGGCGTGGTCATCATCTCGTTGTTTGACTGGCCTCCACCGGCGTTTTCAGCCGCATGCCGCAATCGCTCTTCGAGCGTGCTGACAAAGTACTGATCGAATCCGGTATTTGAAGCGCGCAAGGCGTGGAAATCCGCTACCGGCAGCAGATAGATCAGTCCGTCTTCCAACAGCGTGACTCGGTGCCGTACCGGCTTGCCCGTCAGAAGCGACGGCAACCCATAGCTGTCGCCCTCGGCGAGTCGATTGACCAAACGCTCATCCTTGTCATGCACCTCCACTGCGCCACGTCGGATCACCGCGAGCGCGACGTTGGTCTCGCCGATCCGCAACATGACCTCGCCCTTGCGTCGATAAACAATGTCGATCTTGCGGGCTGTCTGGGCAAGTTGCTCGGGTGCCAGGCAATCGAATGGCGCGTGGGCGCGCAGAAAGTCGATGATCTCCGAGAGTTCGGGCGACAGGCTCATGGCTGACCTCCGTTGTGTCGATGACCTGCAGTGTGCGCCGGCACATCAGGACGAACGCTTGATTTGTCGCAACACCCTACGCGGGTTGAGACGCGGAGGCGATTCGCCTTTGGGCGCATTCGCGGCCAGTCATTCGGCAGCTGAAGGCCTTGCGCTACACTTGCTCGCTTATTCCCGCATTGATTCCGACCCATGCAAGAGACCTATAGCCCGCAGGCTGTTGAAGCCGCTGCACAGCAGTTCTGGGACCGCACGCGCGCCTTCGAAGTGATTGAGGACGCTGATAAACCGAAGTTCTACTGTTTGTCGATGCTGCCGTATCCCTCCGGCGCGCTGCACATGGGCCATGTGCGCAACTACACCATTGGCGATGTGATCAGTCGCTATCAGCGCATGCTGGGCAAGAACGTGCTGCAACCGATGGGCTGGGACGCCTTCGGATTGCCCGCTGAAAATGCCGCGATCAAGAACAACACCGCGCCCGCCAAGTGGACGTATGCCAACATCGAGCATATGCGCAGCCAGCTGCAGCGCTTGGGTTTTGCCTACGACTGGTCACGCGAGCTTGCCACCTGTCGACCCGACTACTACCGCTGGGAACAGTTGATGTTCACCCGCTTGATGAAACTCGGGCTGGTCTATCGCAAGAATTCGGTGGTCAATTGGGATCCGGTCGATCAGACGGTGCTCGCGAACGAGCAGGTCATTGAAGGCCGTGGCTGGCGCTCCGGCGCGCTGGTCGAAAAGCGCGAGATTCCGCAGTGGTTCCTGAAGATCACCGATTACGCGCAGGAACTGCTCGATGAATTGGATAACCTGCACGGCTGGCCGGACGCGGTCAAAACCATGCAGCGCAACTGGATCGGTCGCTCGGAAGGTCTCGAGATCGACTTCCCGATTGAAGGCGAGGATGCCGCGTTGCGCGTCTTCACCACGCGCCCCGATACCCTGATGGGTGTCAGCTTCGTGACCGTCGCTGCGGAGCATCCGCTGGCGCTGGCGGCGGCAACGTCCGATCCGGATTTGGCAGCCTTCATTGAGCGTTGCAAACAGGGCGCAATCAACGAAGCAGAGCTTGAAACCCAGGAAAAGCTTGGCGCGCCGACGGGACGCCATGTGATTCATCCGCTCACCAACGAACGCATTCCCGTTTGGGTCGGGAATTTCGTGTTGATGGGCTATGGCACGGGCGCCGTGATGGCGGTGCCGGGTCACGATCAGCGTGACTGGGAGTTTGCGCGAAAGTACGGCTTGCCTATCAAGATGGTGATCGTCAGCACCGATGTGCGTGACGCTTTGCTGGAACTCACCCGAGATCAACGCAAA
Organism: Lysobacterales bacterium; assembly: GCA_016718605.1. Taxonomy (GTDB): domain Bacteria; phylum Pseudomonadota; class Gammaproteobacteria; order Xanthomonadales; family Xanthomonadaceae; genus Aquimonas. Next base: position 158,220 of record JADKCY010000006.1, read on the forward strand.
GGCGGTGATGCGCTGACAACTGCACTCGGCGGCGGTGCGTTGCGGGATGTGTACGAGCCTAGCGCGGCGGTCGAGTTGGTGGAGAACTTCGAGGCCACCCTGCACACCCAGGCGGCTTACACAGAGCGGGGTTGGCTGGTGAACTCTGGCGAATTCAACGGTCTTGAGTTCGGCGATGCCTTTGACGCCATCGCCGCGCGACTGGCCGAGCAAGGCCGAGGCGAACGACGCGTCAATTTCCGCTTGCGCGATTGGGGTGTCAGCCGCCAGCGCTATTGGGGATGCCCGATCCCGGTCATCTATTGCAAGAGTTGCGGTGCGATGCCTGTGCCGGAGGATCAACTTCCTGTGGTGCTGCCCGAAGATGTGGCGTTTTCCGGCGTGGCATCGCCGATCAAGTCCGATCCGGAATGGCGCAAGACAACCTGCCCGCAGTGTGGTGGCGAGGCTGAGCGCGAGACCGACACTTTCGATACCTTCATGGAGTCGAGCTGGTACTACGCACGCTACACCTGCCCGGGCGCGGGGGACATGGTGGACGAACGCGCCAATTACTGGCTGCCCGTGGATCAATACATCGGCGGTATCGAGCACGCGATTTTGCACTTGATGTATTTCCGCTTCTTCCACAAGTTGCTGCGTGATACCGGCCTGGTCACCAGTGACGAGCCCGCCACCCGCCTGCTGTGTCAGGGGATGGTGATTGCCGACACGTTCTACCGTCCCAATCCGGATGGCAGCAAGCACTGGTTCAACCCGGCGGAGGTTGAACTCAGTCGCGATGAGCGTGGTCGGGTGATGGGCGCGGTGTTGACTGCCGATGGCCTGCCGGTGGCCATCGGTGGCAGCGAAAAGATGTCGAAGTCGAAGAACAACGGCGTCGATCCGCAGTCGATGGTGGACAAGTTTGGCGCCGACACGGTGCGCCTATTCTCGATGTTTGCCGCCCCGCCTGAACAATCGCTGGAGTGGAATGAGGCAGGTGTCGAGGGTATGGCGCGGTTCCTGCGCCGCTTGTGGGCGGCCGTTTACCGCCACGTGCAAGCGGGTCCGACTGTGGCCCTGAATGTGGCCGCGCTCAACGCTGAGCAAAAAGCCGTGCGTTGCAAACTGCACGAAACCATCGAAAAGGTTAGCGACGACATCGGTCGGCGGCACGCCTTCAATACCGCAATCGCCGCCGTGATGGAGTTGCTCAACACGCTGACCCGATTCGAGGACGACAGTGTGCAGGGCAGGGCCGTTCTGCAAGAGGCCTGGACCGCAGTGACGCTGCTGCTCAATCCGATCGTGCCGCACACAGCGCATGCGCTGTGGCAAGCGTTGGGGCAGGCCGAATCTCTGATCGAGTCGCAGTCCTTCCCGACTGCCGATGTCGCGGCCATGGTGAAAGACGCAGTAACGCTGGCCTTGCAAGTCAATGGAAAATTGCGCGGTACGCTGCAGGTGTCGGTCAGTGAAGCGCGCGAAACCATCGAAGCGAAGGCGCTGGCTGACACGGGCGTGCGGCGCGCACTCGACGGTTTGACGGTGCGCAAGCTGATTGTGGTGCCGGGGAAAATCGTCAATATCGTTGCCAGCTGATCAGGAGATCGACATGAAACGGCAAAGCATTGTCCGTGCCCTCGGCATCGCAGGCTTGTTGATGCTGGTGGGCTGCGGCTTTCAGCTTCGACAAGAACTGAAGCTCCCTGCATCCTTGCAAACGATCCGGGTGGAAATCGTCGACCCCTACACGTCGATCGATAGCTATCTGGAGCAGGCACTCCAACGCGCTGGGGCAACGCTGCCTGCGACTGCCGAAATGCCTGCCGCCAAACTGCGTGTCAGTTCGCTCAGCCAAGCGCGCAATCCACTGAGCGTGGACGCCGCGGGTCGCGCGCAGGAGTACGAACTGGTCTACAGCGCCGAGTTCAGTGTCGTGGATGCGCAGGACCGCGAAGTCGTGCCGAAACAACGTATTGATCTGCGCCGTGACTATCTGTTTGACACTGCGCGTGCGCTGGGCAACCGTGCTGAGGAAGATCTGGTCCTGGCTGAACTGCAGCGCGACATGGCCGATGCCATCCTGCGTCGCATCGACGTTGCTTTGCGCTGACGTATGCCGGTCAGCGCCGCCCAGTTTCAGCGCTGCCTGGACTCACAGGAACTGCCGGCTGTCGTGTTGATCGCAAGCAATGAACCCTTGCTGCGCTTGGAGGCGGCCGACGCATTTCGCGCGGCGGCGCGCAAACAGGGCTTTGCCGAACGTGAGGTGTTTGATGTCGACGGCGCGAGCTTTGATTGGTCGCGAGTGAGTCAGTCCGCGCACGCGATGTCGCTGTTTGCCAGTCGTCGGATCATCGAGTTGCGCTTGCCGAGCGGCCGGCCTAGCAAGGACGGCGAAGCCTTTATCCAGTCGTTTTGCGCGCAGCCAACACCCGATGTTCTACTGCTGATTGTCGCGGATGAGTGGTCGAAGAAGCACGAGAAGCCGTGGTCGACCGCGGTGGATCAGCAGGGCATGTTTCTCCTGCTTTGGCCACTGAAAGCTCAGGAGATGGCCGGCTGGTTGGGACGACGACTGCGTGCGCACGGATTGCACGCCACAGATGAGGCCATCGCGCAGTTGGTGGAACGTGTGGAAGGCAATTTGCTGGCTGCCGCGCAGGAAATCGACAAACTGGTCCTGCTGCAGCCCGGCGGCATGATGGATGAAACCCAAATGGCATCCTTGGTTGCAGATTCCGCGCGTTTCGACGTGTTCAGCATGACCGAGGCCGCCATCCAGAGCGATCCGGCGCGCGCACTGCGGATACTGGCCAGTCTGCGCGCGGAAGGGCAATTGGTGCCGGCGCTGCTGAGTTGGCCGACCCTGCAGATTCAAGCCTTGCTGAGCATCGCGGAAGCCGACGAACGCGGTGGCAATGTGGCCCAGGCGATGAAAAATGCACGTATCTGGGACAGCAAGGTGGAAGAGTTCAAGCGTGCGCTGCGGCGTGGCGACCGCGCGCACTATCAAGCCCTACTGGTGCAATGCGCGCATATCGAACGTATTGGCAAAGGACGGGAAGCAGGTGATCCATGGCAGGAAATGGAGCGTTTGCTGGTGGCGCTGGCGCAGGGACGTAACGCGCGTCGTCTGTTGCGCAGCGCGTGAGCGCCGACATGCCGTTGGAAACGCTGGGTTCTGGTCATTTCGAAAAGCCGCTGGTGGTTTTGGGTGGCACTTTTGATCCGGTTCACCGTACACACATTGCCTTGGCGTGTGCCGCGCGTGACGCGCTGGGAGCCGAGGTTTGCTTAATTCCGAATGCCGATCCGCCGCACCGCGCTCGTCCGCTGGCCGATGCAGCGCATCGCATGGCGATGCTGCAACTGGCCATTGCCCCGCATGCCAACCTGCGCGTCGACGCCCGTGAACTGCAGCGATCCGGGCCCTCCTACATGGTCGACACACTGGACAGCCTGCGCGCTGACGTAGGTCCGCACCGATCGCTATCCCTGCTACTCGGCAGCGATGCCTTTGCGGGCATTACGCAATGGCACCAATCTTCTCGACTGGTCGACTTGGCCAATTTACTGGTCGCCATCCGGCCAGCGGCGGATGCCGCTGCGATTGAAAACACGCTTCAGCGCTGCCACTGGTCGCAGCGTTGGGCAACCACTGCAGAACTCACGAACTGCGCGTGCGGTCGAATTGCCAGCCTTAGCCTGCCGCCTTCTTCGGATTCGTCGACTGACTTGCGTGCAGCGCTCGGCGCCTGTCGTGCGATTCCTGCGTCAATGATTGCTGAGGTCGCTGCCTATATCGCGAAGCACCGTCTCTACCAATGAACAGGTTCCGCCAGTCCTGCATCTGACTGCCGTAAACTTCCGTATCGGTCGCGCGTGTTGGCGCGCAATCGTGGGAAAGGTGCTTTTTGCAGTGTGGCGTCAAATGGCCGCCTGCGGATGCGTGAATGTCGAGCAGGCGCGGACTGAAGGAGAACTTGCGTGCTGGAGTTGTTGATCGCGGGTGGTTGGGTGATGTGGCCGCTTCTGGCGTGTTCAGCAATTGCGATTGCGATTGTGCTGGAGCGCTTCTGGAGTCTGCGTCGGCAGACCGTATTGCCTGACAACCTGGGTGACGAGGTGCGCGCGTGGGCAACTCAGGCACGTCTTGATCCAGCGCATATCCAGCAATTGCGCATCAATTCTCCGCTCGGCGAATTGCTGGCTTCGGCGCTGGATGTTCGGCAGCGTCCGCGTGAACAGATCAAGGAACGCGTCGAGGATGTTGGCCGCCACGTCGTGCATCAGATGGAGCGGTTTCTCAACACACTGGGGACGATTGCCGCCATCACGCCTTTGCTGGGATTGCTGGGCACCGTGTTCGGCATGATCCGCATGTTCCTCGGTATCCTGACGCACGGTGTTGGCGATGCAAATCAACTGGCTGGCGGCATCGGAGAGGCGCTGATTACCACTGCAGCGGGCCTGTGTGTCGCGATTCCCGCCCTGATGTTCTATCGCTATTTTCGAGGCCGTATCGCCGAGTACGTCGTCGAGATGGAGAAGCAAGCGATGTCCCTGCTTGATGCGCTGGATTCCGAGGCCGCCGCACCGATCAAGCGGACTGCCCCGCCACGCAGCCCGCGGAGTGCCGGATGAAGCTTGGCAGTTCTCACGCGACGGAAGAACCCGAACTCAACCTCACATCGCTCATCGATGTGGTCTTCTGCCTGATCATTTTTTTCGTCGTCACCACCACGTTCGATGATCGTTCGGCGTTGAACATCGTGCTGCCGAAAGCAGCACCTTCCGAAACCATCCCGGTCGGCGAACCCTTGCAGATCCAGATCAATGCTGAAGGACGCTATTTTATCGCCGGCAATGAGGTGCTGCAGCGCGATATCGAGTCGCTCAAAACAGCCATCACGCAAGTCGCTGGTGAAGACCGCGAGCGCAGCGTCATCCTGCGTGCCGATGGGCGAACTCCGCACCAGGCGGTGGTTACCGCGATGGATGCGCTGGGCAGCTTGGGTTTCAGTAAGTTGTCGATTGCCACCGTATCGGAAGAATCCGCACCCGCGACGGGAGTGCCGAGTGACTGAGCGTTCCGCCGAGCCGGTCTCTGCTTGGACGACCTATCGCCGCTTGCTGGCTTATGCCGGGCCGTATGGCGGATTCACGGCACTTGCCGTGATCGGGATGCTGTTTGATGCGCTAGCCTCCGGCGCGTTCACATGGTCGTTGCAGCCGATGCTCGACGACCTGTTTGAAGCACGCGATCCGTTTGCCATTCGCTGGTTGCCGATGTTTCTGGTGGGTCTGTTCCTACTTCGTGGCATCGCCAGCTTTGCAACCGATTACGGCATGGCGCGCGTCGGCCGCAGCGTGGTGCGCGACCTGCGCAATGCTGTCTTTCAGCGCTATCAAGCCTTGCCCGCAAGCTGGTTTGATCGCGAACCTTCGGGTCAGATTATTGCGCGCATCACCTACAGCGCGGAACAGGTGGCGCAAGCGGTTGCGGATGCCCTCAAAGTTGCGGTTCTGGACAGCCTGATGGTGCTAGTCATGATCGGCGTGATGATCTATCAGAGCGCGAGTCTGACCCTCTATCTGTTCATCATGATGCCGCTCACCGGACTGGTGTGGTCGGTGGTGGGGCGACGTTTTCGGCGTTACAACCGCCGTATTCAATCGGCGGTCGGCGAGGTGACGGGGATGGTGGAAGAAGCGGTGGATGGCCATCGCGAAGTCCGCATCTACGCCGGTCAAGAGCGCGAAACCACGCGTTTTCGCGAGGCGGTGGAACGCAACTTGCGGCTCAATCTGACCGTGGCCATTACCTCGGGCTTGAGTACGGCACTGATTCAAGTCGTGGCTGCGTCTGCGCTGGCGGCGATCGTCTGGCGTGCAACCCGCCCGGACCTGCTGGACACGATGACCAGCGGCACCTTCATGTCGCTGATCGGTGCCATGCTGGTGATGCTGCCCTCGTTGAAGCGGTTGACTACGGTGCAAGCCATGATGCAGCGGGGCATTGCGGCTGCGGACGACCTGTTCGCGGTGCTGGATACGCCTGCCGAATGCGACAGCGGGCAGCGCCCGCTGCTGCGGACACGGGGCGAATTGGTGTTGCATGGGGTCAGCCTGCGCTACGAAGCTGGCGACTCTTTTGCGCTGCGCGATATCTCGCTTCGGTGTCCACCCGGCAGTGTGACCGCGCTGGTTGGACGATCCGGCAGCGGTAAAAGCAGCTTGGTCTCACTGGTGCCGCGCTTCTACGAACCCAGCGCCGGTGAAATCACCCTGGATGACGTCGCCTTGCAGGACTACCGTTTGGCCGATCTGCGTGCGCAGATCGCCTTGGTCAGTCAGCGCGTGGTGTTGTTCGCGGGCAGCATTGCCGACAACATCGCCTTTGGCAGTCTGCACGGTGTTGCACGTGAAGCGATCATCGAGGCGGCCAAAGCGGCGAACGCATGGGAGTTCATCGAACGTCTGCCGCAGGGGTTGGATAGTCCGGTCGGCGAGGGTGGGGCGCTGCTGTCTGGCGGCCAACGTCAGCGAATCGCCATCGCGCGTGCACTGCTGAAGAATGCCCCCTATCCTGATCCTCGACGAAGCCACCAGCGCGCTCGACAGTGAGTCCGAACGCTTGATCCAGGACGCGCTCAGCAGGCTGATGGCGAACCGCACGACATTGGTGATTGCGCATCGCTTATCGACCATTGAGCACGCCGATCAAATCGTGGTGATGGAGGGCGGACGCATCCTCGAAATCGGCACACATGCGCAACTGCTGCAAAGCCAAGGCGCCTACGCTGCCTTGTATCGCCTGCAGTTTCGCGAGGAATCCACGCATGGCGCGAGCGGACGCTGAGGCCGTCGATGCGCTTTGCTGATCTCAAAGCCGAGTGGGCGCACCAGTTGAATGCGCTCTGGTATGACGCGTCGCGTCGCCCGACATGGATACTTCGAGGTCTGGCGACCGTCTACACTTCACTGTTGGCCCTTCGGAAGGCCGGCTATCGCATTGGCTGGCTGCCGCGACATCGCATTGCAATGCCGGTGATTGTGGTGGGCAATCTCAGTGTCGGTGGCACAGGGAAGACGCCAGTGACATTGGCGTTGATTGAAGCACTGCGGCAACGCGGTTGGCGGCCAGGGGTGATCTCACGCGGTTATGGTGGGTCGACTCGTGAAGCTTCGCGCGTGCAATCAAACACACCCGCGTCCGTCTGCGGCGATGAACCCAAACTGCTGTTCGAGCGTAGCGGCGCGCCACTTGCCGTGGCACGCCGACGTAGTGATGCGGCGCGCTTGTTGCAGTCCTCCGGCGATGTGGATGTCTTGGTTGCCGACGATGGCCTGCAACATTTGGCGCTGGCGCGTGACATCGAAATCGTGGTCATCGACGGTCAACGTCGCTTCGGTAATCAACTACTGTTGCCTGCAGGGCCTTTGCGGGAGCCGTTAGAACGGCTGCGCACAGTGGATTGGTGCATTTGCAATGGCGGTGAACCCCAAGGCGATGAGATTGCCATGACACTGCGTCTCGGCGAGCCTCGTGCCCTCCTGGAGCCGACCCGACGCATCGCTTTTGCGCGGCAACGCGTGCATGCGGTGGCAGGCATTGGCGACCCCACACGCTTCTTCGCCAGCTTGCATCGATTGGGTGTCACGATCATTGCGCATCCCTTTGCAGATCATCACGACTATCGTCCCGAGGATCTGATGTTTGCGGACGATCTGCCGGTGTGGATGACCGAAAAAGATGCCGTCAAATGCCGTGCATTCGCCCAGCCGCACTGGTACTCGGTACCGGTTGATGCCGAACTGCCTGCGCACTTTTTCGATGCGATTGATCAACGCCTGAGGAGCCTGACGCGTGACCCAGCCTGAGTTTGTTGTCGCCATCCCGGCGCGTTACGGATCGACACGCCTGCCCGGCAAACCACTGCGGTTGATCGCCGGCGAGCCGATGATCGTGCATGTTGCACGCCGTGCGCAGGAAGCCGGTGCGACCGCAGTCGTGGTCGCAACAGACGACGCGCGCATTGCCGCTGCCGTGTCTGCACTCGGTCTGGGGGTATGCATGACCTCCGATCGCCATGTATCCGGCACAGATCGTCTGGCCGAAACCGCCGAGCGAATGGGTTGGACGGATGACTGCATCGTAGTGAATCTTCAGGGGGACGAGCCGCTGGCACCACCGAGCGCGCTGCGAGAAGTTGCCATGGCGCTTGCGCAGAGCGGCGCGCAACTCACTACCCTGGCGCAACCGATCATGCACAGCGACGAGATCTTCGATCCCAACGCGGTAAAAGTGGTCTGCAATGCAAAGGGTGATGCGCTGTATTTCAGCCGCGCAGCACTGCCCTGGGCGCGCGACGATTTTGCGCAGAATCGCCTGCAGGTGCCGGGACCCCACTGGTGGCGTCACATCGGTCTGTACGCTTACCGCGCCGGCGATCTGAAAGCCTTCGCGGCGATGCCGCCGGGCCGATTGGAGCAGATTGAAAGTCTGGAACAACTGCGCGTGCTCGAAGCGGGTTGGCGGATCGCCGTGCGTTTGTCGCCTGCACCGTTCCCGGCGGGCGTGGATACAGAAGCGGACCTGTTACGCGTCGAAGCCGCGCTGGCTGCGCGATAAGGCGACGTCCTGTTCGATCAGCGAAACCCGCCGCTGATTCCCACGCCGACTCGGATGCGCGGTGCTGGCTGCAGATTCCAATCCTCGGGCCAGACCTGGATTTCCATCGCATCCACCTCGACAACGCGTTGACGCTCGCCGCGCACATCCAGTTCGCGATCACCTGTTACACGGCCGGCGATGGTCAAAAACCGACCCGCAACAAATTCTTGTGGATCCAGATGACCCGCGCGCAACGCCATAAAGCGGCCGGCGTCGCGTGCTCCGGGGATAGGTCGCAGACCGAGGTCAAGTGGGAACGCCAGCAGCTCCAGCTCCGTGTAGCGTTCGAAATGCTGAATGTCCAGAATCATGCCACCCCACAAAATCTGCGGCTTCTGATCGATCAATTGCAGCGCGTAGCGCGGCGAGGGATTGCCACCGGTCGGCGCATGTTGGAACACAGGAACGCTCACACAACCGGTCAGTGCCATGAGGCACCCAAGAATGATCGAATGGACGCAAAGGCGCTGCAGGCTTGGCATGGTGAACCTCCTCGGGGCGTGCAGTCTGGCAAAGCGTTGGTTGACGAACAACGCTAATTCAGCGCGTGGGCTATCCTGTGTTCATGAGTAACCCCCTTCCCGCGCGCACCATGGCTGCGCGATTTCGCGGATTCCTGCCTGTCGTGGTCGATGTCGAAACCGGCGGCTTCGATGCCGAACGGCATGCGCTGCTGGAAATTGCCGCAATTCCGATCGAAATGCAGGACGACGGCACCGTCTATCCCGGCGAAGTCGTCTCCTCTCACGTCAACCCATTCCTCGGCTCGGAGATCGATCCTCGCGCGCTGGAAATCACTGGCATCGATGTCAGCCACCCGTTTCGTGGCGCACTGGATGAGCGGCAAGCGCTCGATCATCTGTTCGCGCCGATTCGTGCCGCTGCCAAGCGTCATGGCTGCCAGCGCGCGATTCTGGTTGGCCATAACGCCGCCTTCGATCTCGGCTTCCTGAACGCCGCCGTCCGCCGCGTCAACCACAAACGGAACCCCTTCCACCCGTTCAGTTGCTTCGACACCGCCACACTGGCCGGACTTGCCTACGGTCAAACCGTACTCAGCCGCGCCGCCCACGCCGCCGGCATCGCCTTCGACGGCACCCAAGCCCACTCAGCGGTCTACGACACCGAACGCACCGCCGAACTGTTCTGCCGCATCGTCAACCGTTGGCGCGACCTGTCGCTGTTGGATGTGGGTGCTGTGGATGAGCGATTGCTGGGAGAGGATGGAGCGGGGTAGGGGTATCCAGCGCCAGACGAGGTGTCGTCTGTGACCTTCGTTTTGCACCTGTCTTGGCCGTGGTCTGGCTGCGGTCTCCGATCTATCACATTCCACAGCCGAAACTGAGGCAGGACGGCTGGCTGCTGACCGCATGCGAGCTGGCGCTGGCGTTCTGGCCGGTGCCGTTGCAGTTGTCCAGGCCGTTGTAGGCATAGACCACGCCATTCTTGCTGCACAGGTTGCCGAGCACGTCGTACGTCAGGCTCAGCGTGGTGATCGGGCTGCCGTTGTTGAGGCGCAGTTGCACGGTTTTCAGGCGGTTGAGGGCGTCGTAAGTAAAGTCCTCGCGATGCGCGATGCGGCGGTCTTCGCGCCATTCCAAGCGTCCAATGGCGTTGGTCAGATAGCCAAGGTTCTGCAGGGCATTGCCGCTGCCGCTCTGGATATCGGTCAGCCAGCCGCGCTGCAGATCAAAGCTGCGTCGGATCGCCAGCGTGTCGCTGTCGCCACGGCGCTCCAAGGTCACCTGACCGCGCGCATTCATCTGTCGCACCCGGTTGTAGGCGCCCGACCGCGAGTAGTGATCACGCAGCGCTTCCGGATAGCCTTTGACGGTGTAGGTTTGCTCCAGGGTTTTGCCGCTGGCGTCGGTTTGGGTACGCGGTCTGCCGACATCGTCGTAGGTGCTGCTTTCGGTGTAGGTCTGACCATCCAGCAGGGTGGCCACACTCAAGGGACGACCGTAGGCATCGAAGCTGTAGGTCCGCGACCAGGTCGCCTCATCGGCGCTGCTGCGGGTTTCCACTTCCAACGCACCGACGCCCTTGCTGGCGGTGTCGTACTGCCACACATCGGTCACCTGCGGGCTGCCGCTGACCCGCTTCCAGCGCCGGCCCAGGGCATCAAAGTGCTGCAGTATCTCTTGGTTGCTGCCATCCACCGCGCGAATCAACTCGCCTGCGGCGTTGTAGACGTAGTCCTCGACACCGCGATCCGGGTCGAGCAACTTCACCAGCCGACCGTGGCTGTCGTAGCGCTGCTCCACCACGATCTCACCGCGACCGGCATTGCGCCGGGTATCGTATTCCTCGGCATACTGTCGTCTACCTCTTTCTCTTGGGCATCGGGATATTCCCGCGACGCTTCAGCCCTTCTTTTGGAAGAAAAGATAATTGCCCCGCCTTCACCATCGACTCGAGTAATGGTTGTGGAACCTTGGGGTTACTCAAAACAGCCCGGATCAACATCCCTTGATCTATTTCTTCACCATTCTTTTTCCTTATAAGCATTTCAATAACTTCCGGCGAATCCATCAACCCCATCATTGCCTGTGTTTCTGGAGAAATGGCGTCCTCCTTGCGATAATTTGGAAATGTATACGAAGTCAACTTGGCGAGTTCTTGAAACTGATTATCTGGGCGCGAAGGGTCGCGTTCCAAGTGCTCGAGATATGAACAAAAATCCCCGGCAAGCGACTTCAAACCAGATGGGGTGTTGTCATATTCAATACACCGTAAGCCCGCAATATCAAACGGGGTTCGAGGGCCTGACCTATCTCTGATGATTATCGTCCCAATTTTACAAGCATGACGAAGTCCAAGCTCATAGAATACATTCGCGTTTGGATAAGTTACATCCGCAACAACCAAATCAGCGTGCATAATTCTAGTAATAATATCCGTCGTAATAACGCCTGGAACTGACACTTCGTCAGCACGCATTACCTCAAGCCCTGGGCGTGCTCGAGAATTGCTTCGCGAATTAGATCATTGTAACGCGCTCTCAAGTCAGTGGACGAAACACGAACGCCGTCAAACAACTGTTCGCCAATTGCCATTACAACAAAACAGGTCTTATACACGAAAAATCTCCTTGGAATTCACCGGAATCCACAAAGACAACTCAGGAAACCGAAAGGCACACTTAAGGTCGCGTTTTCTTTGGGTATTTCTCCAAATAGACCGATCGCTCCTCTAAAGGAATCCAATCCTTTTCCATCAGGCGCGCCACAATGGCCCGTGCAGAACGTTCAAGCATCGCCGCCAAGTCCTCAATGGTTCGACCTGCCTTAAATCCAACTTGTAATTTTGTCTCATCTTCTGGCTCCACTGAAAACCCGACATTAACGGATTTTACCGGCGGCAATGTTCTTCTCACGGCGCTTCTGCGCCCTTGCTGCATCGTCGTTGGTTTTTTGACTGGTCGCGTTCGACAGTTCTTGTGCTACCGTGAGTAACGCCAGACCCAGTGATTTCTTACTCGAAAACGACACCTCATTCAGAACTTTGCCAGTTTCAGAATCGATCATCTTAAGAATTACGTCAACGACACTATCTTTCCGCATCTCAAATTCCTTTTCGCGATCATCGCCTAGAAACAATCAGCCAGCCATCAAATATCCACCAAAGCTCACCGTCAATAACCTCGAACTCAAAGAACGGCGAGGCTCCATCCGTCTTTGAGACATCAAGAATTGATATGCATGCACGCTCCGGCAGAATCCCGAAATCCCACGGGTTTCGACCATGAGACACCTCTCCCTCCACTCGTTTATTTGGAAGGCATCTAGATGAATATTCGGGATTTTCTATCGTCAGTCCCAACGCACTCGCGCGTGAAGCCTCCAAAAGCACTTCGGAACCGATCCATGACTCAGCAACTTTCTCACTGGTCAATCCGCCAGATATTTTGCTGACGGACACGATCTGGTACTTCCCCACGAGTCCATCCACCTGCTCTACGCAATGGCATCTATCGATGCAAGAAACCTGCGAGAATGGAGCTAGGAAAAGCATCAAAATCAAGAAAATCAACCTCACCATTTCTTGTAGACTCCATTTGAGTAGACATTCCACTCTGCCGCGCGTCTATTTATCATCCCTTGATTGACAGACCCTTGTGAGTATTTCCACGCTTTCCAAGCGTCCTCAATGGTCGAAAAATCAGTTGTCACAGTCGGACTGTTCATCATTTTTACTACTGACGAGCTGCCAAAGTTAGACCCAATATTGAAGGCAAGCATGACAGCGGCATCAAATTGGCGCTGCGTTACATTTCCATCAAGGACAGAATTCACATACTTCACTGTTTGCGCCAAATCTTGGGAAAGTAGCGTTTCCGCCTCAACTTGAGTGATTCCATTCTTGTATATTTCCCATTCGCTTTGATTGATTAAATGTCCATATCCTATTGTGGCGCCCGGAACCCATGATTCAATGCCTAAGGATGTTTGGTCATCGTATGGGCTAAGACGGAGCTCTTCCATCTCGCGAAGTAGTCCAAGCCCTTCATCGCTTACGCTCATTTTATGCACCAACTCATTAAACGCCCAACTCATCGCCGCCGTGACCGCGCCATTGGCAAACTTCCCGCCACTCAGCCGTGACGCTGTTCCTCCTACGATGGCGCTGGCGGCGACTTGGGCGAGGTTGCTGTCGAGGTTTTCGGTCAGTGGTCCGGCCAGTTCCGAGAAGCCTGCGCTGGCGAAGCCGCTGCCGAAGCTGGCACCTTGGAGTTCGCTGCTGACGCCGCCGACGACGCCGTGGGCGACGATTTTGGCGGTGCGGCCGATGGTGGTGAGTTTGCCACCTTTGCTGGCCCATTCGGCGGCTTTGAAGTAGGAGCCGACGCCGTAAAAGGCCAAGGCGGTATAGGCACCAGTCAGGCCGCCTTTGAGGCTGCTGCTTTGAATGGCGCCGGACGCAAAGCCACCTGCGGCGACCGCAAACAGTGCTTGCCCTGCGGTGACGGAGGTTCCCCAGAATCCCCATGCAGCGCCCGCCGCCGTCCCGCCGCTGTACACCGTGATTGCAATCGCTGCCACGGTGCGCAGGATTTGCCCGACGGACATGTGTCCGCTGGGGTCGGTCAGTGACAGCGGGTTGTTCAGCACGTAGCTGTAGCGGTTCAGGCCCTGGATGCCGGCATCCAGCAGGACGTCGGCTTGCAGGAAGCGGCCGATCTGCGGGTCGTAGACGCGGCCGTTCATGTGGATCAGGCCGAACACATCCAGCATGTGGTGGCCGGTAAAGCCTTGCCGGGTGCTGCTGGGAATGCTGCCCAGCGGGCTTTGCCAGTCGGTGCTGCTGCGGCGGTTGCCGTGGGCATCAAAGCTCATGCGTTCGACGATGCCGCCGCTGGCGTTGGCGACCGTGTCGACCGAGCCCAGGGCGTCGGTGAACAGGTAGTGCCGGGTGAAGTTACCTGGGTTGTCTGCGAACCAGCTTTCGATGGCCACCCCGCCAATATGACGGCGTATTTGCGTGCGGCTGCCGCTCTGGATGAATTCGACGTTGCTGATCCTGGGTCTGACGCATTGCCGTGTTGATCACGGTGCCACCTTGCGTTTGATCAGCCGCGCCAGTGGTCTTGGCAGTTTGCCGAGGGAGCCTAGCAAGCTGGGCAGCAGGCGCAGTTTCAGGCCGGAGAAGGCGCTGGGAACGACGGCTTCGATCAGGTGTGGTCCGGGGCTGCGCAGGGCGTTTTCCAGCGCGATGCAGAATTCCTCGGCGGTCTGTGCGCGCACGGAGTGGACGCCCAAGCTGTTGCCGAGTTGCACGAAGTCGATGCCGGGCTGGCTGAGGTCGAGTTGCGAGCGTGCCTTGTCGCCGTCGCCGCTGGCACCGACCCGTTGCAGTTCGACGTTGAGGATGGCGTAGGAGGCGTTGTTGAAGATGATGTTGGTGACGTTCAAGCGCTCGCGCGCCATCGTCCACAGGGCTTGAATGGTGTACATCGCCGAGCCGTCTCCGGCCAGTGCGATGACCGGGCGGTCCGGGCAGGCAATCGCCGCACCGACGGCATTCGGCAATCCCTGACCAATGGCGCCACCGGTCAAGGTCAGCACATCGTGGCGCGGCGCGCCCGCCGTGAGGCTGGGCAGAAACACACCCGAGGTCTGCGCTTCGTCGACAAGGATGGCGCGCTCGGGCAGTAGATGACCGATGGCCTTGCAGACCTTTTCGGCGGTCAAGCGTCCAATCGGTCGGCCGGGGCGGGCGGCGATCTGCAACACGGCTTGTGCATCGTCGCAGGCCAGTTCGTTGCACAGGCGCTGTAGGCTGGATTCGGCATCCTGCTGCGCGCTGCTCAGGACATGCGCGGTGCAGCCGTCGGGGAGCAGGTCGCTGGCCTTGCCGGGGTAGGCGAAAAACGACACCGGCGATTTGGCATCGACCAGAATCAGATGCTGATAGCCCGCCAATTGAACGGCGGCCAGTTCGGCGAGATAGGCGATACGTTCAACCGGCGGCAGGCCCGCACCGCGTTCGATGCGTGTGGGAAACACCTCGGCAAACAGCTTGACGCCAAAACGCGCCGCGACCTTGCCCGCCGCCAACAGAGCGGGCTCGCGTAACGCCTGTCCGCCCAGCAGCATCGCGATCTTTCCGCCACCTTGAACGACCTGCGCGATGGCGGCGATCACGGCGTCCTGGGCGACTTCGCGAGGGGGTAGCACCGGTGGCGGGGCAGGGTTCGCACCAGCACCCCACGAGACATCGGCGGGCAGGATCAAGGTGGCGACCTGACCGGGCGGACCCATCGATGCGGCCACCGCTTCGGCGGCATCCTGGCAAAGCTGATCTGTCGATGCGGAAGTCCGCACCCAGGTCGAACAATTGCGCGCCACGGTTTCGATGTCGGACTGCAGTTGAGCGTCGTACTTGACGTGCGAAGTGGCGTGATCGCCCACGATGTTGACAACGGGCACCTTGCCCTTGCGCGCGTTGTGCAGATTGGCCAGCCCATTGCCCAATCCGCAGCCGAGGTGCAGCAAGGTTGCCGCAGGCTTGCCCGCCATGCGCGCATAGCCGTCAGCAGCGCCAGTGGCAACGCCCTCGAACAAGGTCAGCACCGCACGCATGCGTGGCTCGTGATCGAGTGCCGCGACGAAGTGCATTTCCGAGGTACCGGGATTGCTGAAACAGACCTCGACTCCCGCATCAGCCAGGGTTTGCAGCAGAGCGTGTGCGCCGTTGGGCATGAGTGAACCTTTGTGGGATCAGTGGGCGATGGATCGCGCTGCCGCGCGTGCGGTGAGGATGCAACCGGGCAGAAAGGTGCCTTCCAGCGATCGCTTGCCATTTGCGCCACCGCCGCCGAAACCTGCAGCCTCGCCGACGCAGTACAGACCTTCGATGGCATCGCCGTGGGAATTCAGCACGCGACTTTGCAAATCTGTGCGCAGACCGCCCAGGCTTTTGCGGGTGATCAATTGCATCTGGATGGCGATGAAAGGTCCTGCACCTGCCTGCTGCAAGGGTGCTGGCTTGCAGGTACGCAAGCGATCAGGTTTCCATTGCCGGGCATGCAGGATACGCCGGATCTGCTCGTCGTTATGCAAGGCGTCACCGTTCGCAAAGTTGGCGTCAAAGGCATCAGCAACCTGCTGCAAGCCTGCGGCATCGATATCGTTGCTGCCGGTCAGCGCGTTCATTTTGGCGGCCAGTCCGCTTAGTTGATCATCGACCAGGAATTGCGGAACTTCGCGTTGCATCTGACGCACCAGACGGTGATTGCCAAACAGGGTTTCGTACAACAGTGGCAGCAGTTGTTGATCGCGAATGCGCGGATTGTGCTCGGCGCCGGAAATCGCAAACTCCTTGGCCGCGATGCGCCAATTGAGCAGATGCCAAGTCCATGGTTTGTCCTGCGCGGCGACACGCTGACATAGCCCGTGCGTGTCGAAGCCGGTCACCAATGGCTGCGGACCGATGCGTCTGCCTTGATGGTCAAGCCATAGCGCCGACTTGCAGGGAATCGTCGACAGCCCATGGCCTGCGAAATGCGGCTGAGGATGCGGAAAGCCTGCGGCGTAGTTCCACATCTCACCGGCATTCACCAACAGGCCACCCAAGTCGGCGCAGACATGCTGGTGCAGTTGCCCATCGGCATACGGATGCGCCCCATTGAGCATGCGCGCAGGGCGCGGACGATCAGCGGGCCAATGTGCAATGACCTGTTCGCTGGAGCCATTGATGCCGCCCATCGCCAGCACCACGACCGGCGCGTCAATGCGAAGCTCACGGTCCTGCGCTTCATCCCTGACACGTGCGCCTGTGGGTCGACCGGCACTGGATTCAATCGCGATCACGCGATGCCGATGCAATACCTGCAGCGAGCCAGGCGTATCGACCGCCTGCAGGGCGGCAAACAATCGCTTCACCATGGCCTGCGCGCAGCCCCAGAGTACGTGATAGCGCGGCAATTGGTTGCCATCGCCATACAGACCGCGTTCGACCCAGTTCACTGCGGGCAGAAACTTGAGACCATGTGCCAACAGCCAGTCGTAGACCTCGCTACGCGAATGCTCGACGTAGTAGCGCGCCCAAGCCAACGAGTGCTGATCGGTCAGGTCCAACTCACCAAAGCGTAGCCAGTCCTGCAGCGCACGCTCGGGCGTGTCGGGAATCTTCATGCGCCGTTGCAAGGGCGTGCCGACAAGCGCCATGCCACCAAACGCCCACAACGCCAATCCGCCAAAGCGCCTGGGCGTATCGCGATCCACCAACACGACATGCTTGCCTGCGCGACGGCATTCCAAGGCAGTGACCAGACCGGCCAAGCCGCCACCTACGATCATCACGTCTGCCTGCGTGCGGGAACTCATCGCTGCGAATCACCTGCCGAATCAAGCCGACACGATAGCCCGAGACGAGTGCGACTCATCGTGCGCTGCGGCAGATTTCGCAGAGTGGAGCGACGGAGGCGCGCTCCATCGCTCATGCGCGATGCTCAGTACGAGTCCTGATGCACTTCCTTGACGGCGCGACCGGAGGGGTCGACCACCGATTTCAATGACGGGTCCCATTCCAGCGCGGCGGCGGTGGAGCAGGCCACCGATGGGCCACCGGGCACGCATTCAGCCGCCCACGCCTGCGGGTAGTGCTGTTCGAACATCTCGCGATAGAAATAAGGCTTCTTTGGTTGCCGGTGTGTTGTAGGGGAAGCGGAAGCGCGTTCTCCATTTGCGCATCGCTGATCCTGGCCTCGGCATGTGCCTTGAGCGAGTCGATCCAGGAGTAGCCCACGCCATCCGAGAACTGCTCCTTCTGGCGCCACAGGATGCTGTCGGGCAGGTAGCCCGCGAAGGCTTCGCGCAGGAATTGCTTTTCCATACGTCCGCGTGCTTTACCAGAGAGCTTGACTTCTGGATTCAACGACATCGCCACATCGATGAATACGCGATCGAGGAAGGGCACGCGGGCTTCCACGCCCAAGCGGCCATCGACTTGTTGGCGCGCAAACAGTCGAACAGGTGCAGGTTGTCGAGTTTGCGAACGGTTTCTTCGTGCAGCGCTTCGGCGTTTGGTGCTTTGTGGAAATACAGATAGCCGCCAAACAGTTCATCCGAGCCTTCGCCGGACAGCACCATCTTGATGCCCATGGCGCGGATGCGACGCGCCATCAGGTACATCGGCGTTGAAGCGCGAATGGTGGTGACATCGTAGGTTTCGAGGTGATAAATCACGTCAGACAGCGCATCCAGTCCTTCCTGGATGGTGAAGTGGAACTCGTGATGCACCGTGCCGATATGCGCGGCCACTTCACGCGGCCTTGAGGTCAGGCGCGATCCTTCAGGCCTACCGCAAAGCCGTGCAGTTGCGGCCACCACGCTTCGGTCTTCTCATCTTCTTCGACACGGCGGGCGGCGTACTTCTTGGCAATGGCAGCCACCAGCGACGAATCCAGACCGCCCGAAAGCAGCACACCATAGGGCACGTCGCTCATCATGCGTGCGTCTTCACCGCATGCTCAAACGCAGCACGCAGGGCGAGGCGGTCAGTCGGACCGTCCTTCACCGCCGAGTACTCACGCCAACCGGGATGGTAGTAGCCGGTGGGTGCCGCATCGCCAGACTGCCAGTAGCACCGGGAGGAACTCCTTGGCATCTTTGCAGACCGGTGCAAGCGATTAGCTCGGAGCCCACGAACAGATTTCCATGCGCGTCGTGGCCGTAATAGAGCGGAATGATGCCAATCGGATCGCGACCGATCAGCCAGCGCCCTGCGGCGTCATCCACAGCACGAAGGCGAACATGCCTTCGAGTTGATTGAGGAAGTCGGGGCCGAATTTTCGATACAGCGGCAGAATAACTTCGCAGTCCGAATGCGTCTGGTAGGCAAGTCGGCTCGGTCCGGCGAGCGCGCAATTCGCGATGGTTGTAACCGCTATTGACGGCCAGCGCCTGCGTGCCATCCTGGCGACAGCCTGGGCTGCGCACCGCTGTCAACACCGACGATGGCAGACGCTCATGGACCAGGATTGCGCGATGGTTCGCATACACTCTCGACCAGTCTCGACCGCGATGGCGCATGCGGCGAGAGATCCAATGCCTGCGCGCGCAACGCAACCGGATCGGAACGGACCATCGCGAATGCCAAGGATCGAGCACATGGGCGCCATGCCAGCAGTGAAAGGAGGCACGATTCTATACCACGCGGCGAACCCGATTGCGCGCTGCAGCAGGCATCATGCGGAGATGGCATGGCGGCACCATTCCGTTGGAAACCAGACGCCCTCGCAATGAGGGCTTCGGAAGTGAG
>JADKCY010000007.1 GCA_016718605.1 Lysobacterales bacterium
GCTCATCGCCGCAGCAGAACGGCTCGCGTCGCGTCATAAGCGCGACGCTCAGCAGATGCGCGGCAACGGCTCGCCAACCAGCATGTCAACGATACGGCTACCGCCAAAAGCGTCGTCATCCTGACCTGCTCCCGGATGCTCACCGACGACGACCGCCCTGGCACCGCGGCGAGGCCTTCAGCCCGCGAACGCATCGCTGCCGCCAAAGCCCGCCTCCGCCTTGATCCGCTGGCACGCCCCAAACCAAGGTGCCTTCATTGGCCTAGGTCAGGAAGAGGGGTCGAGCTCGAGAATTTCGCATCCTTGACTGGAGAACGGCGCAAGCCGTTTCGTCAATCGATGCCGACCTGGTCGCTGCGCCATTTCGTTGAGCACCAGGCCACGCCACCACGGGTGGCATCGCGGGCTGGCGCGTGTTGCCGGCGCGCATTCAGCTACTGCGCATCGATGGCCGGAGCGATTGGCGGTCGACTGCGGAGTGATTGGGCGAAGGTCACTGTCACCGCGTGCGGCAGAGAATGACGCCGTGGTCGCCCAATGCGCCGTCCACCAGCAAACAGGTCTACCCACCGCGACTGATGCAGCCATCTCACGACCTGGCCGGAATGCCGATGCCGGAAGTCGCGACGAAGACCCCATCGGGAGCCCCACTGACCCACTTGGTATCGCCAGTGACGATGCGAACTCCCGGCGGCTTCCGCCTCGCGCGTGCCATCAAGAGCAACGATGCGCCGCTGGCAGAGGGCAAACTCGGTACCTTCCCTCGATGATGAACGCCGCTGACAACCATGGCGGGCCGTGCGCCGCCACTGCGAGAGATCATTGATCGTGCCGCACACAGCGATCTTGCCGATGTACTGCCGGAAACTCCATCGGCGGACGACAAAGCTGTCGGTGGTGAACGCCAGACGCGCGCCCGGCCCGAGCAACGCGACGTCAAACAGGCGTGCCTGATCCTCCATGCCTGGTGGCGCAAACACGCTGGTGAAAAATCTCCTGGATCAGGTCCTGCATGGCCTTGCCACCGCCACCATGCGCCATCGTGACGCGATCACTGCGCAAACTCATGCCGCTTCTCCGCGCGCACCACCGTACTGCCAATACGCTGCTGGCGCCTTCCGAACTGACCATCAAGGCACCCAGCGGCATTTCCGGCGTGCAGCCCTTGCCAAATTGCGGACAGGGCGGTCGGCTTGATCCGTCGGTCATCACCGCACCGCAGGCACAGCCTCCGGTTCAACGACATGCCGCGGACCCGCCGCGTAACCAATCTGGAACTTCTCTCTTCGGCATCCGAAGGCGGCGTATTTGGCGCGAATCTTCAGGCCACTGGCATCGATCTGCCCGAGGCCACGCCATTCGAACTGCTTGCGGCGTTCGTACACGTCCCTCAATGGCCGCAAGACTGACCGGATTGCCATGCTCCGGTACCACCCGACCGTACTGGTTTTCGACCTCGGTACGCCCTTCGGCCAGTTGCTGCAGCACCATCAGCAAGGCTTGCAGGCAAGTCCAAGGGCTCAAAGCCCGCCACCACAATCGGCTTGCGGTAGTCACGCGCGATGAAGTCATACGGATGGTGCCGATCACCATCGACATGGCCCGGTGCGATGAAGCCATCCAGTTGCGCCTGAGGATCATCCAGCAGCGCCTTGATCGGCTCCGGCACGGTGATGCGATTGCAGAACACACTGAAATTCCGCAGTCCTTCGCGCGGCTTGTTGGATCGACAAGGCGGTCGACGGCGTGGTGGTCTCGAAGCCCAAGCCAAAAAACACCACTTCGCGATCTGGATGACGGCGCGCCAATTCCAATGCATCCAGCGGCGAATAGACCATGCGGATGTCGGCGCCCTCGGCTTTGGCCTGCAGCAGCGATTTGCGATAGCCCGGTACGCGCATGGCATCACCGAAGGTGGTCATGATCACCTCAGGACGCTCGGCGATCTCCACACACTCATCGACACGCGACATTGGCAACACGCAGACCGGACATCCCGGTCCATGGATGAACTCGATCCCATCCGGCACCAGTTTGTTCAAGCCATAGCGAAAATGGCGTGGGTGTGCCCGCCGCAGATCTCCACAATCTGCAAGGGCTTGGCAGCGGTTGCAGCCAGCGTTTCGGTGACCTGCGCAATGGCGGCCAGCAAGGCTTTGGCGGCAATTGGATCGCGAAACTCGCTGATGTATTTCATGCGCCAGCGCCTCCGGCCACAGGCGTGCTCGACCCGGACTGCAGCGCCTGCTGGCCTTCGCGCATTGCCTGCAGCGTTTCCTGCGCTTCGCCCAAGTCACGCAATGCCTCCAGCGTGGCGGCGGCTTCGGCTTCGTCAATGCGACTCATCGCAAAGCCAACATGGATCAACGCCCATTCACCGACCAAGGCATCAATATCACCCTCGACGATGCAGGCCACATTCACTTCGCGTCGCACGCCCGACACATCGGCCATCGCCATCTGGCGGGCAACGTCGGTAATGGCAACAATTTGCCCCGGAATACCCAGACACATGGATGATTTCCCCCTGCTTGCAATGCTGCGACGGTGTTCAGTCCCCGAAGGGTGGCGTGTTGCGGAAAATCGCGCCTTGATCTAAACCAGTTGCGGCGATGATTTGATGATCCGCTGCGCTTGCAACCAGTCCAGCCAAGCCGGCATGCCTTCGCCTGTGCGCGCCGATACGCGCAGGATTTCGATCGCCGGATTGACCCGCTAGATTGGCCTCCAGCATCCAAGTCGGCACCGCAAGCGTCGGCAAGATCCACCTTGTTGAGAATTGCCAAGCGCGCGGCGGTAAACATGTCTGGATATTTGAGCGGTTTGTCCTCGCCTTCGGTGATCGACAGGATTGCCACCTTGGCGTCCCTCGCCCAAATCGAAGGCCGCCGGGCAAACCAGATTGCCGACATTTTCGATGAACAAGAAACTGTTGGGCTTCAGGCGCAGTTGATCCATTGCCTGACCGACCATGTGGCCGTCCAGATGGCAACCCTTGCCGGTGTTGATCTGAATGGCGGGCGCACCGGTCGCACGAATACGGTCGGCATCATTGCTGGTCTGCTGATCGCCTTCGATTACCGCCAGCGGCGTATCGCCCAAAGCTTCAATCGTCTTGCACAACAAAGTGGTCTTGCCCGAGCCGGGCGAAGACACCAGATTGATTGCGTAGCTGTCCATGGCCCGCAGCACGCGTCGATTGCCCTGCGCATACACCGCATTCTTGGCGAGGATATCCGTCTCGACGGCGATCAAACGCGCTTGCGACATGCCCGCGACGCTGACGCCTGCCGCGCCCGCACCGAAGTGCAACAAGGGCTGCGCATGACTGTGCGCATGCGGGTGATGGTGCGGGTGGAGCGGATTGTGCGCATGGGTGTGGCCATGGTCGTGACTATGCGAATGGCCATGCTCGTGCCCATGCGAATGATCGTGATCGTGATCGTGGTCGTGGTCGTGGTCGTGGTCGTGGTCGTGACTATGTTCGTGCGCATGGCCGTGCGCATGGCTATGGTCGTGGCGATGAGCATGTTCGTGCGGATGGCTGTGGCTATGCCCATCGGCATGCGCATGCTCGTGGGCGTGCTGATGCACGTCGCCCTGTTCATGCGGATGACTGTGGGTGTGCGGCTCGGTCTTGTTGGCCTGGCCTTCGATTTTCGGCGTGTCACCGCATCCACAAACTGTGCACATCAGCTCACCTCCATATCTTTGATTCGCATCTCATCGCCCCCGACAGGGAGCAGTCGGTTTCCACCGCACAGCGGACAGGGATCCAAGCGATCCACAATGTCCACTTCCTGCAGACAGTCAAAACACTGCGCACGCCCCGGCAGATCGATCATTTCCAGCACGGCCGATTCTGCCGGGCTACCACGCATCACCACATCGAAACAGAACGCCAAGGCGTCTTTTTCGACACCCGCAAAGCGACCGATCTCCACCCGCAAGATGCGCACATGGCTGAAACCATGCCGCTGCGCCTGTTCCACCACGATCTCGCGCATCCCCTCGGCCAGCGACATCTCATGCATTGTGGATTTCTTCCAACTGACAGGGGACACAGGGGTCAAGGATATCCAACAACAGCGCCGCAAAGGTCTTCTTGGCAGGTGGCAGACTCGCAAACGATTGACTCAGCATGCCATCCGGCAGGAACAGATGATCGGTCGGCGTGACCCTTTGAAAGGCCACCAGACGACCATCGATGGCGCTCGCACGCACGGCATAGACACCGCGCGCGGCCGGTGCGAGTGCCGTGCCATCGGCAAGTCGCTGCAAGGGCGGCAAACCGCCCAAATAACAGGCCTCGGCATCGATCAAGCGGGCCGTGGCACGCCAAAGCGGCCCAGCCCCGTACCGCGCTAGGAGCCCTTGCAGGACCGGGTGTTCTCGATGGCGGAGTGCGGGCGAGTTGTCTTGCGGCAGTGCGGAGAACACGCTGTTTGCGTGCGTCATCGGCAAGGCCACAGGCCTCACCCGGTGCAAACGCCTCCGCGATGCCGCGCAGCACCGGTGCCATGCCGCTTTCGGAGTGCAGCCAGACCAGATAACTCGGCAGGTCCGCTGGCATCGTCGCCACCGACCCGAACAGACTGGTCAAGGTCGCCTCGGGCGAGGGTAAGGGCTGGGAGGGCAGCGACAACAGGCGTGGCCACGTCAGACAAAACTTGATCAGGTGATCACGCAACAACTCGCGCGCCAACTGCGTCGCATAGGCATCGTTCAGCGGCATGCCCAAGGCCAGACGCGCCGCGCCTTCCTGCGCACTGCGACACAAGTTGAACACGCGCGGCAGCAAGCTCACCACATCGTCGACCGCTCGTCCGATCAACATCTGGCTCCAGCGGCAGCGCCGGTCCTGCATCTACCGTCGTCAACAGGCCGCCTGACGAAGCCCCTCAATCCGATACGCACGTTCTGTTGCATGACCAACTCCTCTCGCACTGGCATCGGGGGCGTCTCCCAGACCGGGCCAGTGGCTGAAACGCGATTATCCCGCCTGTTCAGGGCCAACGAATAAGCCAGCGGTCATATGCACCTTCGCTGCCACGCGCTACACTACGTCCCCGCCGCGGCCAGCCCGCAGCGAGTATCCAATCCAACGCGCCCGTAGCTCAGCCGGATAGAGTAGTGGCTTCCGAAGGCGCTACTCAGCTAGATTGAAAGGTGTAAAAGGTGTCACGGTGGCTTTACTCGAAAGTGCAAGGTCATCTGGAAAAAGTCGTTATAAAACGCGCCCGTAGCTCAGCCGGATAGAGTAGTGGCTTCCGAAGCCATTGGTCGGGGGTTCGAATCCCTCCGGGCGCGCCAATTTCCCTGTGACAAGTCTGCGACAGATCTGGGACAAAGCCTGCTGTCAGGGCGTTCCGGGGGCGAGTAAAGGCCTCCCGTCGCATGAGTTTTCTGTCGCCTGAATCCGCACAAGTTGCCTGTCGAAACTCAGATTTGCAGCGCTAGCCCTATTGCTGCTCAGCGACCCTACTCCGTGCTTGCAAAGTCAGGCTGAGATGTTCTGGAAGGGGATCTCCTACCTGGGACTGATGGCATCAGCGTCCTGTTCGACGTGTTCTACCAACTCTTCTATCCGACAGCCGAAGTAGCTGCAGAGGCGATCGAGCGCATCCGTCTGAATGTTCGCTCCGTGATGATTCGCCATTTTTGACAAGGTCATACGGTTCAGCGCGGTCGCATCCGCAATCTCCTGCAACGTGACGCGACGGCGCTCTCTGAACTCGAGATCGGCGATACGTTCCTTGAGTTTGTACCTTAACATTGGCTGAATGGCGATTATCTAAGTTATCGTTTGATGTTGCGCGTAAGCGCTTGCCGTGTATCTTTGTCATCACGTGATTGTTTTAGTAATCACGTGATGACAAAGACCATCACAGGAGCCGTGCCATGACCGCAACCTACCTCACCACCGACCAATTGGCTAGCCGTATCCACTATGACAGCCGAACCATCCGCAGTCGTCTGAAGGACAGCGTCCTTCTGGAAGGCGTGCACTACATCCGGCCCTTTGGCGGCCGCAAACTGCTCTTCGTGTGGGAAGCCATCGAGCGCGACATCGCGAACGTGTCGATGGGGCGTGGCCCGCTGATCCCGATGGCCAATGGGGGTCATGCCCATGGCTAAGGTTCGGGTCCGTCCAGAAACCCGCACGCTGTACCTGGACTTCCAGTACCAGAGCGTGCGCTGTCGCGAACAAACCGCACTCGCCGATACGCCGGGCAATCGACGCGCCTTGGAAGCGGTCGGCAAACGGATCGATCGCGACATCACCAAGGGCCGCTTCGACTATCGGGCCTACTTTCCCGACAGCCCGCGTGCCGCGCAATTCGATGATCCTGCGGAGGTGTCAGACGCGGTGGTCAGCACTACGCCGACATTCGCCGAGTTCGCTGAGGTCTGGTTTCGGGAATCGATTCCGCGCTGGCGCGATCGCTATCGCCGTTCGATCCGCGACACCCTCGACCGCATCGTCCTTCCCGTGTTGGGCGCGAAGTCGCTCGATGGTGTCCAGCGTGCCGACTTACTGGCGTTCCAAGCCCATATTGCGCTTCGCGCTGGCCGCGGCAGGCAAACCATCTCCGCGCGGCGGATCAACAAGATCATGACGCTGGTGAAGGCGATCCTTAACGAGAGCGCCGATCGCTTCGGGTTGACCTCGCCCGCACGTGGCTTGAAGACGCTGAAGCAACGCCGACCTGACGTTCTGCCTTTCACGCTGGAAGAAGCGCACCTGCTGATCTCCCGTGTGCGTCCCGATTACAAACCCTATCTGACCATCCGCCTGCTGACCGGACTGCGCACCGGCGAGGCCGATGGTCTGCAGTGGCAGGACGTGGACATCAAGAACGCCTGCTTTCGAATCGAACGCACGCATTCGAGAGACGGCGACGGCGATACCAAGACGCAGGGATCCAAACGCACCATTCCGATGGTGCCTCAGGTACTGGCCGCCTTCGAAGCACAAGCGCGCTTTCGTCTTCCCGAGTGCCCGTGGGTCTTTCACTCGAGCCAAGGTCATCCGATTGATGCGGTGAACTTCACCAACCGCATCTGGTATCCGCTGCTGCGCCATCTCGACTTGAAAGTTCGACCGCCCTACCAAATGCGCCACACCGCCGCGACGCTGATGCTGGCCTCAGGCGAGAACCCCGAGTGGATTGCCTCGGTACTCGGCCATTCGACGACCGAGATGTTGTTCCGGGTCTACTCCCGCTATGTCCCCAACCTGACCCGCAATGACGGCCAGGCCTTTGCCGGTCTAGTCCACAGTCGACTGTCAGGCGCCGAGTCGGCGTCTGCAGGCACGCCGCCCTCCACGCCGGTGGAGTCGCTGCTACAAGCGCTGCAGGCACTAAAGCCCAACGAATTCGCCGAGCTTCTTGCCAGAAGCACGCCTCGAACCCCTGCGGAGGCATCCTCCCATGTTGATTGAACTGCCACCCCTTGCCACGGTTCAGGAGTACGACGTGGCGATCGAGGTCCTCGACGCCTTTTCGGATGGTCTCGGCCGCTACTGCAGGCTCTACAGTCAGGTGGGTTTAATGCATGCCAAGAGCTGGATACCGATTCCACCCTCGCCGTCGGGGTGCCTGACGCGTGGCAAGGCCACCCTGCTGCCGTTGGATGACGACCGCTTCGATCACTTGCTGATGAACTTCACACGCGATCTCGATCAGCCGGTCACCACCTTGTTCTCGAAGTGGTGGTGTCCCATCGAAGGGGTCCACGCGCAGACGGCGGCCTTGATTGAACAGATTGAGTCGATCCCTTTGCGGCGCCTGGTGGGCGATGCGCTGTTGCACCCGCACACGGTTCGCGCGTTCTGGTCGAGCCCGGCGTCCAAAGCCCATCACCATGCCTACCCAGGTGGCCTCGCGCTGCACTCACTCGAAGTCGCTACCATGGCCGCGAGCGCCAATCTCCTCACCGCCTATGACCGCGATCTCGCGATCGCCTTTGCCCTGCTGCACGACTACGGCAAGGTGTGGTGCTACGCCAACCCAAACGGGATCGACTCCAGAACCCATGAACGCATCGGCCGGCAGAAGCTCGGTCCGCTGCTGGCAATTCTTCACGCTGAGGCGCCGGACATCGGCGCGGCGCTGGAAGACCTATTGGGAGGCAAGCGCGCATCACGCCATGGGCCCTATCCGTTGGCCATAGGCAGGGTCGTCAAAGCGTTCGATCAGATGAGTTGCGAAATGGCGATGCGACCGCGACTAAGGCAACCAACGCAGTACATCGAAGACGACGACGACATCAAATTCTAGGTGGACTCGGGCGATGGGGAGACGTCGTCGCCTCCCCGGCACTCGAAACGGTCGACCTCTGGTGATGCCGTTACGCGCGTCGGCACTGCGCGACGTTTCGTGTAGCGCCTCCGGGGTAGACTTTCCTTGAGGGTGCCATCCAAGTGAGGAACAAGGCATGCACATGGGCAGCAAATCGATGCACACCACGCCAGTCGGTGGAAACGTCTTCGAAGATTTGGGCTTTGAACCGGAAGAAGCAGCGGCGCTGAAGGCGGAATCCCAACGACGCATCGCCGACATGTTGGCCATCAAGGATTCCTTGATGGCCGAACTCGCGAAATGGATTGAGGCAGAAGAGCTCACGCCAACTGAAGCGGCAGCCCTTCTCGGCGTGACGCCAGCGCGTCTAGCGGATGCGGTCAACAACAAGTCGGCCAAGTTCACCATTGATGCACTGGTGGATATGCTGGGTCGAGCAGGCAAGCAGGTGCAGGTGTCTGTCCGCTAGCCGATGCGGACCATGCACCGACGCCATTTCTGCCAGAGGTTCCCCATCGCAAACACCCCGCCATCGGGACGAGGAAGCACGCTATGCCCATGACAGCCGATCAACTGGAAGCGCGCGATGCCACGCGGGATATCGACGCAGAACTGTTGCAGTCCCTACGCGATGCCAAGGCAGGCACGTTTGGACGAGTGCATCATGTCCCAACCACGCTGACGATCAAGGCACGTCTGTGTTTAGGCCTGTCGCGAGCGCAACTTGCCACGGAACTTGGCGTGTCCCAACGAACGCTGCTGGCATGGGAGCGAGGTCGCCGTGAGCCTCGCGGGGCAGCCAAACTACTGCTCACGCTGGCGACGACCCACCCGGCCATGGTTCGGGAAGCCTTCGGGATGGAAGCGCAAGACTAGGAGCCTGCACGGCAGAAACGATCGAGGCGAAAAGTCGGCTGCGAGAGTAGCGATGCGATGCCCGTGAACCGAGATCACTTGGACTTGGCTTCAGCGCAACCTTGAATGTACCGCCGGGCCTGAGAGCACCAACCCCTATCGGAGAGCATCGATGCGTCAACCTCATCTGCGGCGGATTGCCGGCTCACGAACCCAGCCCGCCGCACGCGACTACCTGCAGGCGCTGTGCCGGGGTGACTGCGACGCCGCCGACCGGATCGCTGAGCAGATATTGCAAGCACACGCGCTGCGTCGCTCGCGCATACACGTCGTGACAGACATGGCAGTCGATTCTATTGATGCCGACGAGGTAGACGTTCCCCCGCCATGATTCGAGTGCTTGCGTAACTGGCCGCCCATTTGGTGAAGCACCGCAGTCAAAATTGGACGTAGAGAAGCGGCTCTCGGAAGAAAAATTCAACGGGTTCTAGCTCGCCGTTGCGCACGTGGTGCGCGACCTGCACAACGTCGATCAAGTCGCATCGCCAATGCCTATCTCCCGCATCATGCATCAGATGATGGCTTGCAGGCCCTTGTTTGCGATGACGTTGAGCAGCTTTAGGGCCGGACCGGCAGGGCGAGTCTCGCCCTGCTCCCATTTGCGCACCGTCGAGGCTGTGGTGTGCAGGTGCAGCGCAAACACCGGCTGGCTGAGTTTCAAGGCTTCTCGCAGGCGTTTGATGTCGGCAGCACCGAACTCTCTCACCGGTGGCGGGCAGATCGCGTCGAGCTCACGCATCGTCACTTTGCTGACTGCGCCCACTTCGTGGAGCGCGGCCAGGTCGGCACGTAGCGATTCAATGATCTTGCTCACAATGCACCTCCAATAACACGCCAGCCTGCAGTACCTTCCACATTCCCAGTCTCACCTGGTGAGACGCGAGAGTCGGAGGATTCGCCTTCCATTCCTCATTGTCGACATGGAGGCTGTTATGAAAAAGGTTGGTTTTGGCGTTGCGACAATCCTGTTGCTCTTTGGATGCGCGTCCGTCCCCACACCCGTATCCCTACAGGTCGGTGACGGTCAAGAATTGAGCTACTCCCATGGCACCGGATGTGTGGAGAGCGGTGCCGACATGAACGATGGTTTCATTTTGACGTCGTTATGTGCCCAGTCGAAGAGTGTCGGACGGTCCGTGCTCATCGTCCGCGTTGCCAATCGGACGAGCCAACCGATCACGATCGAAGAGGGCGCAGTGAGTGCCATGTCAGCGACCGGCCCGCTGGAGGTGCTGGCATATACGGCGCTAATGAAGGAAGAAAAGACCCGTCAGGCATGGGCGGCCGTAGCCACTGGGCTTGCCGCTGCCGGCAACAGCATGGCGGCCTCAAATGCAGGCTACTCCAGTTACCAAGGCACCGCCCACACTTCGGCCAGCGTCTATGGTTCGGGTGGCTATGGCGGAGCGAGCGCGACCACTCGGTATTCCGGAACTTCCTACAACGGTGCTGCCGCGACGGCGGCGCAGCAAGTCGCGAACGCCGAGAATGCCCGTCTTCTTGAACAACTCGAGGCAAGCAGCGCGATGGGCGAGCAGGTGATAGAAGGCGCGTTGCGGACGCACACCATAGAGCCGGGCGACTTCCACGCTGCATACGTCGAAGTTGAGTTGCCCCGTCTGCACAGTGGCGTAGCCCAGCATTTGGATGTGGTCTTGCGATTGCAGGGTATGGAAACCCACTTCCAAATGAGCGTCGGACCTTAACTCAGAGAGCGTCCGCTTTCACCGCCGTCCGTGGTTTCGGAGTAGAACCCCTGCAATGCCGACGCCAAACCCTGAGGCCTTACCCATGAACCGTGATGCCCGATGGCGCGAGTTGATCGACTTCATTCTGATGATGGCAAGGCGCGATGATGTCTGTTCTGTGTCTTGCCAATTTAGTGATCTGCGCCTCTGGGAAGGACTGCTTGGCGAGCAGATCAAGCGCTCCCAGCAAACCGGGCTGCCTTTGCAAGAGGCCTACTTCCTGTCTGGACCAGACGGTGGCATGCACGGGATTGCCAAGAATCACGCAGGTCTCGAAGACAGGCCAGAGGATCAGTGGTACGACGGCACCACCTTGGAAGAAACGATGGGCGGCGAGATTCATATCCCGTGCGAGGGCGTCTGCGGTGCGGATCTGTTCGTCTATCCCGACTGGCGCGTGATCTATCCCGAAGCGTGGGAAGTCGAAGGCGCGATGCTGCACTCTGCGACGGCACGTCGACCCTGCAATCACTTGTTGATTGAAAAGAAGCTCAAGGAGCCCCGTTGCGCCACCCGTTACGGACCCATCGCTGGGACCTGGTGGCTCTACAGCAGCAAAGGGCCGCGCGTTGAGTGCAATCCCCATCGATTCTGAGTTCGCCACATGGGGGGCTATCCCGTATTTTCGTAGCGATCCTCACGCTGCACCATCCATAGCACCCACCCGCAACAGGACATCCGCTTGAACGACTCCGCCACGAACCTCCGCAGCCTGCTGCCGCTCGAGCCGAGCGAAAGCTCGTCCGACGTCCTCACCTACGCCGACTACTGCCGCGAGGAGCGCAACTTTGCGGCGATCCTGTATGCGCGGCTGCTGCAGTCTGAAGGACTGCAGGCCTTTCTTGCTCGGGTCAAAGGCATCGGCACGATCGAGCATCCCGAGCAGGCGGAGGTGTTTTTCGAGTACGCCCACGCCCGCGATCTCTGGCACCGCTTCGGCAGACAGTTCGACGGCAAGGGCGCGGCCGGCAAGGCTCAGCGCGAGGAGGGCTTCCGGCGGGCAATCCTTGCCCTGATCGATGCGCCGCCAGGTCTGCACGAGATCACCAAGACCATCTCGGAGTTCAACCACTTTTTCATGGGGCGTGGGTCCAAGCGCGAGATTCAGATGCCCAACCAGTGGGACCAGTGTCGCTTCGGAACCTGGCTCGAAATCGCTCTCGACCAAGGCTGGTACACGCAGCGGGACGAGGCTTTGAGCTTCGCAAAGCGCATCTGTTGCCTGAAGTGGGCCTTCAACGCCAAGGCCGACATCGTGATCCATCTTCCCGACCAGCGTGCCGTCTGCGTGGAGATCAAGGTCACCTCCGGGGAGTCCAACTACAAGGCGGACTACGTCAACGACGGCATTCCTGCGGTGTTTCCGATGACACAGACGAGACTACAGCGGTACGTGCTGGAATCGCTGCTCGGCTACCGGACCCATTTCGTCTTCCTAACGCCCGGAGGAGCCGACGCCGGCGTGGCGCCGGAGGCGCAGACAGGAGCCGAAAACGAGTGCGCCAACCTGCAGACACTCGACTGGGCAGAAGTCTTGCAAGACCTGCACGCAGGCACCTCCAAACCCGCGGAGCTCTCGTTCGTGCGCCGAATGCTCGACTCAAGCGCCCTGCAGCCCAAGAAGCGTCCTAGCAAGGCATGACCCGCTATCAGCCCCACCTCTCCAAGACGCGCATCCAGAACGGTCGTCAGTGCCACAAGCGGCTCTGGCTTGACGTGCACCAGCGTGCGCTTGCGGAGTGGGGCGAGGCTTCCCAGCTTCGGCTGGCGCAGGGCACGGCCTTCGGTGAGTTGGCGCAGGCGCTGCTGGGCGGCGGGCATCTGGTCGAGGCGGACCACACACAGTCCCGCGAGGCGCAGGCAGAGACCCAGCGCCTTCTGGCGCGCCCGCGGGCGCGGGCACCGCAGATTTTCGAAGCCGCGTTCGAGCACGAACGCGTGCGTGTAAGGGTCGATGTGCTGCGCCGCGAGCCTCGCAGCGACACCCTGATCGAAGTGAAGTCGACCACGGGCGCCAAGGCCGAACACATCTGGGACGCCGCCATCCAGACCTGGGTCCTACGCGGTGCCGGCCGGCCGGTGAAGCGCGTGCAGATCGGCCACTTGAACAAGGATTTCGTGTACCAGCGGGAGGGCGACTACGAAGGCCTGCTGGCGCTGACCGACATCACCGACCAAGTGGATGCCCTGCAGCCGGGAATTCCCACGCTAGTGCGTCAGCTCAAGAAGGTCGTGCAGGGCCCGAAGCCGGAAATCACGACCGGCGCGCACTGCAGCAGCCCTTACGACTGCCCCTTCATCGGCCACTGCCAGTCGATGGAGCCGCCGCAACCCGAGTTCCCCGTCACCCTGCTGCCCCATGGTGGCAAGTCCGTCGAGGCGCTGCTGGCCGAAGGCTATCGCGACCTCAGGGAGGTGCCGGAGGATCGCTTCGACAACCCGCGCCACCAGCGCATCGCCGAAGCGACCCGCACGGGTAAAGCCTTCGTGGACCCGGCCCTGCGCAAGGCCATCAAGGCCTTGCCTTGGCCGCGCTACTTCCTCGACTTCGAAGCCATCAGCTTCCCGGTGCCTCGCTGGCTTGGCACACGACCCTTCCAGCAGATCGCCTTCCAGTTCTCATGCCACGTACAGACCAGCGCCCGCGCCAAGCCTAGGCACCACGGCCACCTCGACACCGAGGACAGCCACCCCGAAGCGCGCGTCGCGAAGCGCCTTGTGGAGTGCATCGGCGATACCGGCCCCATCCTGGTCTGGAACCGCGGCTTCGAAGCTCAGATCCTGCGGCAGATGGCGGATGTGCAGCCGAAGCTGCGCAAGCGGCTGTTGGGGATGGTAGATCGGCTTGTGGACTTGCTGCCGCTCTACCGTGAGCACTACTACCATCCGGACCAGCGCGGGTCTTGGTCGTTGAAGGCTGTGCTGCCGACTGTTGTCCCCGGGCTCGCTTACGATGGGTTGGAAGTCGCGAATGGATTGGATGCTCAAATGTCATACATAGCGCTCTTGAACGAGAGCTTGGGTCGCCCTGACGAAGAACGATTGCGCGCTGCGCTGACACACTACTGCGCGACAGATACAGTTGCGCTGTTGGCCTTGTCGTAGGTTGGACAATGGCCCAGACGAAGAAGTGTTTTTATCAATAAGAACTGGAGTCAGTAAGTCATGCCACGAGGCGATTCGCGGCAAGCGATAGTTGATTCGGCCATGCAGGGCATCTACAAGGCCGCGGAGGAGTGGGAGAAGATGAGTGGGCTGTGGCTTGAGGCTGCGCCAGAGTATTTTGCGACCACGCGTATCGCGCAGGGTCTGGCTGGCCAGCTGAAGTCCGCCTACATCTGTCTTGAATGGAACATTAGGGAGACTCTTGAAGACGCGCGTCAGAAGCCGAAGCGTGGACGGCCTCCCGTGGCTATGAACGGGGGTAAACGATTTGATGTGGTTGTGTACTACGGGCAGACCGGTCGTCCGCGTGCGGCCATTGAAGTCAAGCATCGGTTTGCGAGCTGTTCCGCGACGTTGTCGAAAGATTTTCGTCGTCTGGCCATGGCCACAGCGGATGTTCAGGCGGGTTCAAGCCTCAGCCTGGGTTGCTTGGTCGTCTATCTTGAGCAGGGCCCTGTGAGCCGAAAGGACGCCACTCCGGCTGATAGAATCCGAAGGAAGCAGGAGTCTATTCGTCGATGGGCGGATGAAAGACTTGCTGACACTCCGGGTGTTGCGGAGAGCGTCAAGCTTCGCGTCCACTTCGGCGAAGTGGAGAGTGACACGGATGACGCATTTTCAGGCGCCTATGCTTGCGTCATCATCGCGCTTGAGAGCATCCGCAAGAGGAATGGTCCATAAGCCCAGGCATGATCGCTTGGGGCGGGAGCTAGGGCTTGCTCTTGTCTCGCGCAAGTAGCATTCCGCACTCTCCAAGGCATTCGATCCGAACCCTGAAGCCCAGCATCCCCCATCTAGATCGCTCACACCCAAAGAGGGGAGCATTGAACGCGTCGCTAGCCTCCCGCCAGCCGGACACCGCTTTCGCGGTTCTTTCGACTCATCGCACGCGGTATGCGGCGCAGAAATCTCGCAACTCGAATCTCAACGCGAAAAACGCCCCAAAGCTCAGAGTCGGTCGACCTGTCGACTACTGGACGCTGCCATCGTTATCTGATTTTGAGAAGCTGCTTTCAACCTTGTAGTCACGGGAAATGTCTTCTGGCGCAGAGGTCTTCGAAGGTCCCCACGGTTCCGTGGTTGGGCACGTCCGAATTGCATCGCCACCCTCGCGCGCATTTCAACTGCACCTCTGGCCATGGCGGAATCCGCTGCAGACCGCGCAGGTCATGCCATGCCAGCACGTGGGTCTGTTCGCCCAGTGGGTCAGCATAGGCGAGTAGTTCGGCGCGCGGTCGGTGTTGCGGATCAAGCGCCAAGACCAACCAGTCGGCCTCCAGGCTCGCGCGTGTCAGCCATCGCCACCCCGGTGCGAATAGCTCGGCACCCAGCAACGCCGCCAGGCTGGGATAGGTGGCATCTAATGGCAGCGCCGGCCGGCCGCAAGTCATACCCACGTCGTACCAATTCGGCAACGGCTGCATGACATCGTCATCGCCGCGCAATGCGTATTGCTCTGGCCGCACGCGGTGCCAGAACAAGGTGTCCAGAAGTCCACTACCCCAACGCACCGTGACACGCAGGTCGCACCATGTCAGTCGTGGGTTGCGGCGCAACTCAATGAACAAGGGCAACCGCCCTGCCCCCAGTCGTTCGCGGCTGCGAGTGGTCGGCTGATCAAACTGGGGCGCGAGATCCATCGGTGCTTGCCGCATGCACCAGTGGCGGAAGCACATCGGCAGGTCGATGGCGCGCGCCGCATCGGGCATTAGGTCGTGCATGGCTCACGCGTCCAGACGAGACCTAGGCGCAGCGAATCCCACAACGCGTTGATTGCCCTGCTTGATCTGCCACTCCTGTTGCAGATCGCGCAGCGCATCGGCTTTAGCGTTTGGCCCACGGTGATCGACGTACTGCCGCGCAACGAGATGGAAGTCGCCGGGGGTGAGGCCGTCGAGCCCACGCAGGCGCTGACAATCGGCTTCGTCGACCGCCCATTGCTGCTGCGCGCAGAGTTGCCGCCATAGCGCGATGCGTTGCTCGGGTGTTGGTGCGCGGAGCTGCAGTTTGAAGTCGAGTCGGCGCAGCACGGCGCGGTCCAGCGCATCGAAGCGATTGGTGGTCAGCACGACCACGCCGGCGAAGTGATCGAGTGCGTTCAACAGTTCGTTGACTTGACTGACCTGCCACTGCCGATCCGCATCCTCGCGGCGCATCAGCAGGCTGTCGACCTCGTCCAGCATCAGCACATTGCCCTCGCGGCTGGCGCGCGTAAAGGCGTCGACGATGTTGCGCTCGGTGTCGCCGATCCACTTCGACAACAGGTCGGCGCTGGTGCAACTCTGCAACGGACGGTCCAGTGCCTTGGCCAGCGCCAGACCAAACGCCGTCTTGCCAGTGCCCGGCGGTCCGTACAGCACGATGCGCGCCGCGCCACGCTCCACGACGCGGGCGATGACCTCGTCAATGGGGCGATCCGCATTCAGAAAGCGCGTATCGAACTCGCCCAAGGACGAGCGCAAGAGGGCGCGCGGTGGCGGCAGGCCCAGCAGTTCCTGCAGCGCCGCATGTTGCTGACGAATCGCCTGCGCCGCGCTGACGCCTTTGGGCAGCGCGCCCAGCATGCGACCCAGCATCGCGACATGCCCGGCTTGCAGATGCGGGTTCTCGCTGAGCTCCTGACGCAGCGAGGCCGGGACGCGCTCGCTGCCGAGGTGATGCTCGACGATGCGACGCCGCACCGAGGCCGGAGGCGAGTCCATCTGCAGAACCAGATCGAAGCGCCGCAGGATGGCCGGATGCACGTGGCCCATCTCATTGGCGACCCAGATCGTCGGCGTCGCCGCCGTCTCCAACATTTCGATGGTCCAGGCTTTGGAGGTTCCCGAGCGGCGCATCGGATCAAAGGCAGCGCTCTCAAACACCGCATCGGCTTCGTCGATCAACATCAGGCTGTGCGAGCGATCTTTCAGGGCGATCTGGGCGGCGCGACTGAGCTGAAGAATCTCGCGCGCACCGCGTGGATCGCCGTCGCTGTCTTCGACCACCACCTCGAACAACTCCGCCTCGACAGAAGCCGCCAGCACGCGCGCCAGTTCGGTCTTGCCCGCGCCGGGCGGGCCGTAGATCAGCAGGTTCACGCCGGGACGCGACTGCGCCATGGCGGAGCGCAGATAGGCGGTCCAGATCGGCAGCACCTCGCTCAGGTGCGGATAGTCCGTCGCTGACAAGCACGCGGCGGGTGTGGGACGGAACACACCGGACAACAAGTCGCGCAGGCTCGGCTGGGGCGACAGCAATTGCCGCCGTACCGTGGGCGACAGCGCAAACGCGCATTCCAAGGTCGGTTCTTCACCGTCATCCGACACCAGACAGCGCAGCGTCGCCAGAACACCTTTCTCGCCCACACACTGCCGGGTTGCCTCCAAGCCCACGCCTGCCCAGCCTGCCAGCGTCGACAGGACTCGACGCGAATCATCCAGACGCAGGCTGGACAAGGCCGCACAGAACTCGCTATCGGCATCGCGCAAGGCCAGCACGGCCAGCACGCGCGCCGCCGCCTTCGGCAAACCCAAACCTTCTGCCAGAACACGCGCGCCCGGCACCAGGCTCAACGGCTCGGGCGCTGGCGGCAACTTCTTCCATTTCGCCTGCACGCGCTTGAGCGCGCGCTGCAGCGCGGGCGAGTCCACTTCAAACGGAACCAGCGACGACGGGACGGGTTCACCAAAGTAGGCCCACGCATCGTCGACGTCGATGCGGCGCACGTCGGCCGGCGGAAGACCTTCCAACAGCCCATGCAGCCAACGCCGCAGAAGCCCCTTGCGCGCGGCCAGAACGCGGGCCTCGCCCTCGTCGTCTTGCCATTCCACTACTGCGTTCTTGGGCACATCGGTCACTACAAATTCCATGGTCCGCCTCCGTGTTGGGGTGCGGCCAAGGTAAAGACCTGTCGCGTCAACTCTTGACGCGCGCAGATCGTATGCTGGGTCCACTCAGGAGCACGGTCATGCCGAAAACACCCCCAACCCGCGCCAGCACGCCCGGCAAGGAGCTCGACACCTTCAAGCGTCGCTTGGCGATCCTGCAATGCCTCAAACGCGGCGTCGGTCGCAGCGTGCGCGAACTGATGCAGCAACTGGCCATGCAGCAGATACAGGCCAGCGAGCGCAGCGTGCAGCGCGACCTGCTGATTCTGTCGGCACGGCATGGTTATCCCATCGAGAGCGATGGGCAGAACCCCGCGCGCTGGACCTGGCGTGCGCAGGCCGAAGACATCAGCCTGCCGGGCACCGATCCCGCCACCGCCTTGGCCCTGATCATGCTGCAGAAACACGCGAAGAACCTGTTGCCGCCCGACGCCCTGCAAGCGCTGGCGCCCAAGTTTGCCGCCGCCGAAAAAGCCCTGGGCCGCCACACCGACAACGCCAAAACCCGCTGGGCCGACCGCATCGCCGTTATCCACCGCGCACTTCCACTGATTCCGCCACCTATTGCCCCGGCAGTGCGCGAAGCGGTCTTCACCGCACTCGCCACCAATACACAAGTCCACGTGCATTACCGCAAAGCCTACGAAGGCGAACTCAAACAATACCCACTGCACCCGCAAGCCTGGTCGTGCGCGAAGGCGTCATTTACCTGATCGCCACCGCCCGCGACTACACCGAACCGCGCCAATTCGCCCTGCACCGCATGCAAAAGGCCAAACTCCTCGACACCCCCGCCCGACGACTACCCGATTTCGACCTGGAAACGTATATCCGCGAAGGCGGCATGGCACTGGATGTCGGCGAAGAAATCAAACTCGAACTCGACCTTGCAGAAGGCGCGGGCTATCACTTGACTGAGCAAAAATTGAGCCCGGATCAGACCTGCGTCCGCATGCAGGCCAAGCAGGGCGAAGTGTTCTACCGCGTAACGGCCACGGTGCGGGAGTCGATGCAGCTGAAGTGGTGGTTGAACGCGCTTGGTGACGAAGTTCTGTGCCGCCGAGTAGATGGCCACGATGATGCCTGATCGATCCAACCTCCTCGAACGCGTCAAGGGTGCGCTTCTCGGCCTAGCCTGCGGTGACGCCGTGGGCACGGCTGTTGAGTTCTATCCGCGCGGTCGGTTTGTGCCGCTCACCGATATGGTGGGCGGTGGCAAGTTTCGATTGCAGCCGGGCGAGTGGACGGATGACACGGCGATGGCGCTGTGTCTGGCCGAGAGTCTGGTGGTTTGTCGCGGTTTTGATGCGTTGGATCAGATGCAGCGTTATTGGCGTTGGGCCAATGAGGGCTATTGGTCGTGTCGCCCGCAGGCATTTGGCATGGGCAAGACGGTCAGCAAGGCGCTACGGCGGTTTCATCAGACGGGCGATCCGGTGGCGGGCTCGACCGATCCGAAGGATTCGGGCAACGGCTCGTTGATGCGTCTGGCACCGATCCCGATGGCTTGGCATTTCGACCGAGCACAGGCGATCCATTGGGCTATCGAGAGTTCGCGCCTGACCCATGCCTCGCCAGATTGCTTGGCCAGTTGCGCCTACTTCTCGGCGCTGATCTGGTCGGCACTGCAAGGCGTGCAGGACAAGGCGCAACTGCTGGCCGAGGTCAGCGACATCGCCCTACCCGTCAGCATGCAGCGCATCGCCGATCACGCCTTCCTGCACGCCAGCGAAGATGACTACGACGGCTCCGGCTACGTCGTCGCCACACTGGAAGCCGCGCTCTGGGCCTTCTTCAGCACCGACACGTTCGAACAAGCCATCCTGCGCGCGGCCAATCTCGGCGGCGATGCCGACACCACGGCCGCCGTCTGCGGGCAGATTGCTGGCGCGTCCTATGGGATTGACGGCATTTCTGCACATTGGCGCAACAGGCTGGCGAGAGTGCTCGAGATTGAGACACTAGCAATCGCACTGTGCGGTCTCAAAGGCGAGCTTCGAAGCAGATCTGGGTTCATATGAACCTGCATGGCGCATTTCAAATATGCGCTGACAGCGCCATCGTGCCCAACTCTCAGGGCGCCGATTGCGACGCTACAAGACCAAAACCCCACAGACATTCAGCAACGAGCCGTCATGTGGTTCCCGGATAGAGCCACCGAATCAAACGCTTCGTTGGATGGCATCGGAAGAAATGATGGCAAAGGCAATGGCCGATGTCGCTAAGCTTGTCGCACGCGAATCGAGGTAGAACATTTCGTTAGACCGCCCTTCGATCAATGCAACGGATAGAAGGTAAGCGAGTGGGTGAAAGCTCAATCGGCGTGGGAGACTCGCTGAGCAACCAGGACAGCAAAGCTAAGACCCAGGGCTCACAGCAATAAGGACTGCAATTGCCTTCGCTCTGGTCATCGCGACATAAACCAACGCGGTAGCTAGATCATCTTGGCTGCCCGGATCTACAACGATCACGCGGTCAAACTCCAAGCCTTTGGCTCGATGCATAGTGGAGACACGGATGCCCTTCAACTCTGGGCTGTCTTCAATGTCGGCTTCGATCACGATGGCATGTAGCGCCTTCCGTCCAAGAGCCGTCGCAACATCATCCCGCACCCGCCTATTCGGGACGATAATGCAGGTCGTGGGTGGCAGATCTTCGCCAGTTCTGCTCCACTCCGCCGCGATCTCGCTTGCCGCTTCCACCGCTTTCTTGGTGCTCGCAACACTGACGCGCTTGGGTGAGGGGCCATGCGACAGCGACTTGTAGCGTCGGTTGTCGTCGGTACCACCATCCAGATCGTCGATCTCTCTTCCCTCCAGCAGTGCAACCGCTGCCTTGCGAATCTCGTCGGTGGTGCGGTAGTTCAAATAGAGCTTTCTTGAACGGCCACGGATGTCGATTCCACAGCGCCCCATCACTGCTTTGTATTTGGGGTAGATCCGTTGATGGCCGTCGCCCACAAAGAAGAGATCGTTCGGCCCCTCAGGAACCATTGCCCGCAGCAAGCGCAGTGCCTGAGGCCCAAAGTCCTGCGTCTCATCAACTACGATGGCGCAGTATTCGGCCGCGCCTTCGCGATTGGATGCGTTCAACAGGCTCGCGGCGTCTCCGTAGGCATCGTCCACCTCCTTGAGATGCCGTGAGCTAAGCTGCGCGCGGTACTCCTCAAACACCTGCCATGCCGCGTCGCGCTTGGCCCGACTCAACACGCCGCGGCGCCCGACCCTACTGACCTTCCTGTAGTCATCCAAACTTCGGATACCCTGGGGTGCGACGACCTGATCCCACTCGTCCGCATAAAACTCGGAGTCCAAGCCGAGCCTCTGATCGGCCGCCTCCAGCGCGCGGCCCCAAGCGTCCTGGTCGCGCTGGTAGATGATGCGGTGCTCATAGCGATGCTGGCGCAGAAACTTGTGGACCCAACGATCAAGGTTGGTCACCTCTACCTTCGCAAGATCGCGATCCTCCAGAAACAGTGACCTGAGGTTCTGCTCGATATCCACGGCCAGATTCCGGGTGAAGGTGGTGACCAGCACCTTCTTCCCCTGAGGCGTACAGTTCTTGGCCAACCATCTGGCACGATGCAACGCTAGCACTGTCTTGCCGGTACCGGCGCCGCCTAGGATACGAACGGGACCGCTGCGATCTCCTGTGGCGAGCTTGCGCTGCTGCGGGTGCAGGAATACGCGCCACTGCGCGAGTGGGGCGTTCAGTATCGCCATGAGCTCAGCATCGCCGGTCACCACGACGAAGCGTGACTGGCTCTCGGCAGTTTCAAGAGCTTTGTCGAAATCATCGACATCAACCTTCCGGTCAACGCGCGTCTCTCGATCTGACAGAATCCGAGAGACCGCATCACCGGCCGCGAGCAAGAAGAGCCCCTCATAGGCTTCCACCGGCAGCGACGCCTGCGCCGCATCCAGATCTGCCTCATTCTGAATGCGACGGACCGCGGGAATCATCTCAGGCGGGGTCCCCAGCCGCACCAGCTCTTCATCAGCGATGTGACCAAACAAGGGCACGCGCTCGCTACTGGCAGGGATTTCACCGACCAATGGCACAGGCGAGACTCGCTTCTTAGCCGGCTCACCCACATCCACCGTTTCGAGGTTGAGCACTTGGAGCGCGCCCGTCACAGGATTCACTGCGAGCTTGCGGCGCTCGGCCCAACGGTAGGCGTCATCGTGGTGATCCACATGCAACAAGATGTAGAGATCGCCCTTCTCTGGCTTGAAGACGACGCCCCTCCAGTCTTGGTCGATGCGGACAGAGCGCAGGTTTGGGTCGCGCGCAGCCTTGATAGTCTCGTAGTTGATCCCGTTAGAGGCGGGATCCTGTTGGAACTTCAACATCCAACGCGTCACACGGCTCTGCACCGCCGAGGGCAAGCGCCCCAAGCCCAGCAGAAACTCCTGCGAAATTGCTACCCTCGGCATCGCGGTCATCGCTCAATCCCCATAGCCTCTCGGACCTCCTCAGCCCAATCCCCTTGATCCGCCAGCACCACCCGCCAACCGTCTGCTGCCCAGATCTCGCGGAACTCCAACTGGTGCTCAGTCAACACCACAATCCGCTGCTCAAACCACGCGAGCTCTGCTTCTGCTTCCACGCACTCCCCGTCTGAGGACTTCTCGAAGCCGACTTCGTCGGGCGCCAAGCAAGCCCAGGACTGGAGCTGTCGTAAACCCGCAGCCAAATTAGAGATCGCGCGATCGATCACAGTGGGCCAGATATCAAGGTGCGGCTCCGCACTCGATGGATTCGGCGCGGCTGTGGCCGCGAACAAATCAAGGTAGTCGCCATTTTCCTGACCCGAGCACTCGACCAGATAATGGTTGGGCAGGCCTTGCAATAAGTTGTACGTCTGCAGCCATCCGCGCCACGCCTCCCTCAGAGTCGCTACATCCGTGGCTAACGCGGGGCTAAGGAGCGTCGCACCACAGCCGTCCGACAAGTCTCCATCCAGGTAGGAGCGCATCAACAGCGAGAAAACCTGCAACGGTCCGGACAGGACGCTGCTAGCGCAATGCCCGGCATTTTCCGCGCCTTCAAGCACGCCATCTGGCAGTACAGTCACTAAGCGCTGGAATGTCTTTTTTACGACCGGCAGGTTTGGATCATTGGGGTCCACAACGAGGCGCGCGCAAGCGATTGCGGCCTGCCGAGTCAAAACACCATCCGCTTTCGCAGGATCAAGCGCCAGGAACCGCAGCAGGCGGGCCACTGCATTCTCGCGGGGCACTGCGGGCGGCACGCCCACACTACTTGCGAGTCGAGAAACAATCGGATGCATGACTGGCAATCTCGCATGCTGCTGCAAATGGTCAATGTCAGCTGCGATCTCGCCCGCCAGCGCCTGCTTCACGTCCTCCCAAGTCACGGACCACACCCAATAGCGTCCGCTTGCCACGAGGGCGGAGCGTTTACGCGCGTCCTCTCGCAGGGTGTGCTGGTGGTAGGTCCAGCCATCGGCGAACACCGCGATGCTGCGCCGTCGACCACCTGTCTTGGCTGGGACAAATAAGAAATCCGGCCGGCATGGGGCTCTCACTCCAACGTCAGGGCCCAGGTCTACTTGCGGCTTGATCCACCAACGCTGC
Organism: Lysobacterales bacterium; assembly: GCA_016718605.1. GTDB lineage: Bacteria > Pseudomonadota > Gammaproteobacteria > Xanthomonadales > Xanthomonadaceae > Aquimonas. The sequence continues at coordinate 23,604 of JADKCY010000007.1, forward strand.
CCCGCCACCTCCAACAGGAAGCCGGATACGCCTTCGATCACCTCTTGAACCAGACGCGCGGTCGGCATCAACACGTTGGTACTAGGTTCCTTGACGCCACTGAGGCGCCGCAGCGACTCGATGAACTGCCCCTCAAGCACCGAATCGAAGTTGGGGTTGATCAGAATCTGGGAGATCGACGGCACCCGGACCAGACCATCCATGCTCTCGATCAACTCGCCGAGCACTTCGTCGGCAACCCGCCTCGACACGAGAGCCATAGCCCTGCCCTGTCGGTACTGGTAGACGCATCGGTAGCAGCCGTCCTTGTCGGGAATCTTGCGGCAACGGCAGGTCTTGACTGCCTGGTGCGCCATGCGCAAAACGTCGCTGAGTGACTGCGCGTCCTCGCTAAGCAGCTGGTGCAAATAGCCCGTACCGCCTGGAACCGAGTCGTAGATCAGCACGAACTGGCGGCTGCCGCCTCCAACGGGGTCGGGCTGCTCTTGGGTGGTGATTCGAAGATGATCCACCTTACCGCCGAACCGACGCTTCAAGCCGAGCTGTAGAGCCGCCATGAAGGATTGCAGCACGCTCTCGTCCATACCTGATCGTGTGTACGGCACAAGGACTCGCAGTGCCTCGGACGTGAACTCTCGATACAGATAGAGACAGTCGATGATGTTCTCGGGGTTCGCACTTCCGTACGCCACGCAATCCCGCGCGTGGTTCTGTGCAGGCTCTTCATCTCCCTCACGCGGTCGACGCGGCGGCTTCTGCACCATGCCGCAGTGTCTGCAAAGCTTGAAACCTGGGCGCGCAAGCTCCCGGTCGGCAACGCGAAAACTTTCGCCTGCCCGACCCGACTCACCAAAATTTATGTCACGGAACACTGCACGACGGATGAACTCGAAGCCAAAGGCCACCCGATCGGATTCAAGCTTCCAGGCAATCGACACATCATCGGGCTCAAAGTCCACCAGCAGCTGGCGCTGAAAGAACTTCGGTTCGCGGTCCTCGGTTGTGTCGTCGATTCGCGACTTCGCGTCTTCGCTGTTGGCCATGGCCTGCCGGAAGCGAAGCAAGCTGCGCTTCTGAGCGACGTTCGCCCATATGACGTCTCCGCAGCGCGGACAGGTTGTGTTCTGATCTCCAGACAGGCTGAGGTTTTCGGAGTGGTGGCAACGCGGGCATAGGCGCCAAGATTCGACCTTAGCTAGCTGCATGTTGACTTGGTCAATCTCGACCCTGCGGCGATTGGCAAAGAAGCGATTCTCCGGCGCCAGCTCAGACAGTGCGGATGACGCCGGGCGCTCGTAGCGTTCAGCCGGAAGACTCACGTATCCGCGTTCGCCCGGCTCGCGCTCACCGCGTTTGCGCCAGATGAAGGACTTCAGCTCAACGCCGGCCTCGGGAAATGCGTAGTTGGGAATCAAACCCGCATCCGTCAGCGTGGCCAGAAGCTCGCGCGAGCTGATCTCGTGCGCCAGTTCCAGCAGCTTGTCGCGCTCACGCTTGAGCTCGGCGACTTCATTCTGGGTTGCCTCATCCTGCGGCTTCGATTGAAGTTGCTTGATGCGGCTCTTCAACGACTCAGCGCGTTTGCGGTGCGCTGCGCGCTCGTTGACCAGCTCTTCCAGCGTCTTGAGCAAAGCGATCCTGAGGCTGTCCACCTCCGGCGCGCCGATCATGTAGTCCTGCAAACGCTCGCGAACCCGCGGGGTCAGCGAATCGCCGAGAAGCCCAAAGAAGCGCTCCAGCAGCTCGATGTCGCCCGCCTGCATAAAGGCGAGCAAGTTGTGAGGGAAACGCCGCAGATCCGCCTTCTCGACTGCGTCCAGGGCGGGCCCCGCCTTGTCGGGAAACGCAGTGTCGGGGATGCCCGTCGCCACCCACGCATCGATGCAGAAGGCCATCAGCTGCCGACGCAATACCTCGGCCGCCTCGAGGAACACGCCGGGCGGCGCAACCTCACCGGCCATCATCTCCAGCGGTTCTTCGTAGAAGTAGAGATCGTGAGGACTGGCGCCATCGGCCAAGGTCACCACCAGCGCGTTGCCATCGCGCCGACCCGCACGCCCGATGCGCTGCAAATAGCTCGCCTGCGAGGGCGGCACCGAACACAGCATGACTGAAGACAGCGAGCCGATATCCACGCCCATTTCCAAGGTCGGAGTGGCCGACAGCAGATTCTCGTACCAGGGCCGGCAATCCTCCGGCTTGGCTTTGAATCGTTGTTCCAAGGCCTCGCGATCCTGACGCAACAGCAGTCCGGTGTGTTCCGCAGGCAGCACGCGGCGCATGTCTCCCTCACCGTAGCGCCTCGCCATCCAGAGCTCACCCTCGGCAGCTTGGTCCAAGCTGCCATAGCGCTCATGCATGGCATCGAGACAGGGCATACCCAACAGCGCGTCGGCCACTGCTGCAGGTACCACCAAGCGCCGTCGCCCCTGAGTGGAGCGCAGGACACCCACACGCGTGTCCAGCACAAGCCGCTTGCTGGAAAGGCCGACGCTCACCCCCTGACTTCCGTGAGCGGCCTCAAGCACCCCCTGCTCGCAGAGCAGATCAATCGCAGCCCCATAGACATCAGGCTCGATGCCCTTTGCCATCAGCAGCTCGCGCTGCCCAAGGGTGGCGGCCAGCCAGCGCTGGTACCAGGTCTTGCCTTGCGACTGCACAAGGCGATCGCCTTGCCGTGAATCGCCAAGCGCCAAGAACACAGGATGGGGCCCCCACTGGGTCATGCCGGGAAGCCACAGCTCCCGCCCACCCCGGCCACTGAAAGCGAAAAAGTTGCCTTCTCGGAAGTAGCCTTCCATCTCAGGATGGGTCACAGCTCCACGCCGCCGCAGGTGTAGCAGGAAGCCCCACAGCCAGTGCCGCACATCGTCCTCAAGCAACGCGCGCAGGCCATAACGCTCCGCGAGACGTGAACGCAGCTCAGGCAGCACGGCGTCGACGTCCTCCGGCATCGGCGCAAGTGTTGCCAAGCCGACCCGCTCCAAAGTCCTGCCGCGGGCGCTCAGATAGGTGAATTCGGATACGGCCTGCCAGCCCAGTCGCTTGCAAACCCGGTCCACCAACGCGCCATTCGCTTCAAGCTGCCCGCGCTCGAGGAGCTGCACCCACTCATGCTGCCACTGCATGTTGGGGCCAATGAATTCGGTTACAAAGCGCTCAGGCGCCCACCCGGATTCATGCCGCCAATACTGAGGCAGTCGGTCCAGCAGACGCGACCAGACCACCGTCGGCCGCGCCTCCTGCGCGATGACCCGACTCATCGCCATGCGAACGTTGTTCTGGTAGGTGCGCCCGCCGAAGAAGCCGGCGCGGTGTGCGGCATCCTGTACGGAGTCCGAAAACGCGATCAGCTTCTTGTCGTCGTTGTAGGGCGAAGCCCAGGTCTGCTCGATGATCTGGGCACCCAGCGTAGCGCTGCGCGCGCCCAGCAACAGAAGCCGATCCTTGGTGCCACAGGCGGGGCAACGTTTCTCGTGCCAACTGAAGACCGCTTCGCCCTTCTGCGACTGCACCTGATCGCGACACTCCCACATCGCCAGGGTTTCCGGGTGGCCACACGCCTTGCACTCACCGGGTGAATCCTGCAGCTGCCCGCAGTGGCCACACCCATGCACTTTGCGAGCGGCATCCGGTTGACCAACCAGGGCCTGCTCGGGATAAAGCCGCGCCACTTCGGGCGCGGCCCGGAACCAGGCGTTGTAGAGCACATCCAGCTCTTGCACGAAGCGGGGCGAACTATTTGAGCGATAGCCCAACCAGCCTGTTGTGCGACACTCGGAGCACTGAACCAACGGCAGGTGTACCCGTCCAGTATTCGCCTTCAGATCTGCGGTGGACTGCAGCTCGATCTCGTCGGGTTTTGCGCTCACGTTCGCCACCAGGCGTCGCAGCTCACGTAGCCAGACCTGCACGCGTACCGTGACCAAGGGCAAAGAGGCCACGCTGCCGTTGCGCGCCCAGGCAATGAGCGCCACAAAGGCATCCAGCACGCGCGCCGCATGTGGTCGCGCGGATTCCGGCAACGAGCCCGCCAGGTCTCTCTGCACGTCAACCAAGAGCTTGACGCCGCCTTTCAGCACACGCAGCAGGTTGGCAAGCAGGATGTGCTGTTTGAGCGCAGGGCCCAGGGCCTGTCGCCATGAAGGGTCGGTTACATCAACCGGCTCAGGCTCGCAGGGAAAGAACAGTCGATACCACGCGGCAATCGCAAGCGCAGGGCTGGCGTGGCTCGCCGGGTCCAACACCTGAGCCAAATCTGTGCGAGCCTCCATGAAGTGCACAATCGGCTGGTCACCCAGGAACTCCGCCACGCTGTCCCGCGTTTCGGTGATCACTGAGGCTTCGGGAAACTCATCCCCAAACACCTGGGCCGCATAGTCTCTGAGCGGCTGCGTGTCACCATCACCCAAAGTGGCCGAGGTGCCGACACAGATCAGGTGGCCCTTGGGCGTGCCAAGACGCGCCTTCAGCCGCCGCAGTAGCAGGGAGAGGTCAGTGCCTTGCGCGCCATCGAAGGTGTGCAGTTCATCCACTACCACGTAGCGCAGAGTGTCTGGCCCGTTTTTCGCCCAAAGCGCGCGGTCCTTCGGCCGGACCAGCAGGTAGTCGAGCATCTTGTAGTTGGTGAGCAGTACGTCGGGTGGCGCGCGACGCAGGGCATCGCGATCGGTGATCACTGATGCGGCCGTCATCTCCGGCACAGTATCGGCACGTCCACCACCACCGACGTACAGCCCGACTCGCAGCCCCGCAAGAGTCGGCGTCGAGGCAATGATCTCGGCAAAGCGCCGCGCCTGGTCACTGGCCAGCGCGTTCATCGGGTAAATCACCAGCGCCTTCATGCCCTCAGCTGCGCCTGGGTCTCCCGTCTCGCGCGCGCGGCGGCAGTGGTCCAGCACCGGATACAGAAAACACTCGGTCTTTCCGCTGCCCGTACCAGTCGCCACCAGCGTGTGTGCGGCCTGGCGATTCGAGCTGAGCCGGCGCCACGCTGCTTCCTGATGGGCATAGCCAGCGTGCGGCAGCTCGAAGCTGCCGAAGAAGCGTTTGCCCTCTCGGCCCGGTCGGAAAGGCAGACCGAGCTGAAGATATGGCCCCTTGTCCAACCCGTCAGGTCGCTCGACAAAGCGCTGCACGACGCCCTGAAAAAAGGGATCGGAAGCTTCGTAGGCGGTGACCAAAAAGTGGCGGGTGCTGGAGCGGACTTCACTGGCGAGGATGGTCGGAAGCACACGAGACCTTAAATGTGGTTATCGAATTCCGCAAACGAGCCTTGGCGATGATGCCGATATTCGGAGGCTCCCAGGCTCACGAGTTCAGACAGGGCGAGAACCGCTCTTCGCAGTCGACGCAGAGACCAAATCAAGTCCGATCTCAGCGACCTCCGAGCACGCGGTCATCCAACATGCCCGCTGATCAAGCGCTGTGCTTCCAACGCTGCGCTTTCTACGGCTGTGTTCAGTGCTTTCAGCACCGTGCGCTTGGCAAGGTCACCGGTCGCCGCCCGCAGATCGTTCAAGGGATACCAAGCGCCATCGCCGTCCTGGTAGAAGACCCGCGAGTAGATGTTGCCCGTGTTGGAAATGCGGTGTTTCTCGTAGGCCTGCGAGAGCAGGGTGAACGCGTGATTCAAGCTGCACGCCTGTGCAGGGCTCATTCCCTCCGGCATCAAGACCGAGGCGGCGCTGAGCTCCCGGCGCTCGTCGCCCTTCAGCTTGAGGAACAGGCCACCCGCTTCCAGCGCCTCGCCAGACTCTTTCGATGCTGGCGACGGTCCCTTTGGTCCAAGCCTGACCTCAACAAAGCGCGTCGTGCCCAGCGGAACAGCGATAGGACGAGGCTGCGGAAAGCTCTTCGGATCGCCCGCATAGCTCCGATCACTCAGCGCCACCAGCAAGGGTGCGCCCTCCGGCAGCACCTGAACCCGCAGCTTTCGGGTGACCCGCCGACGAAACTCCAGATCCGTAATCTGTTCAGCGCACAACCTTAGCTCGGCCAAGGTGCCTGGCTTGATCGGAATGCTGTCGCCGAAAAAGTACTGCCAGCGCTCGCCGGTCCACTTCACCGGCAGGGACACGGCCTCGCGCCAGTCCGGGTCGAAGTAGTTGTCGCTCAAGCCACACTCCTCATGCTCGGATCGGGTTGGCTGAGCAAGCATACTCGCTCGGTGCAAGTAATGCGCCCAAGGACACGTTCCACACCACGGGCACCATCTGCTCCGCCGCAAAATGTTGAACGGGGTCCTGCAGGCGCAGCCGTACGGCGCCCTCGCCCGGTGCTGACAGCTGCACGAAGTACAGCCATGCCTCCGGGCCGAGGCGTTCGAGGGTCGCGCGCTCGTTCTCACTGAGGTAGCAGTCCTCGCGGCCGCTGGCGGTGGTCTTGACCTCGATGTGGCGGCGCTCGCCGTTCCACTCCGAGCGCAAGTCGTAGCCGGCAGCGACATTGCTGGTGGCGATGATCTGTACGCAGCCGGCGGGGTTGGGGCAGCCGAGGCGGCTCAGGCGGTCGAGTTCGTCTAGATAGGCGATGCGCTCGCCGGTCCTGCCGGTTTCGTCCTGACGATCGAGCTGCTGGCGCAGCTGCTCGGGGCTGATAACGCGTGAGCGCTGCGCGGCGCCGTCTGCCTGCTGCGGGTGCTCGGACGCGCTCGTTCCGGTGGCTTCCGCTGCCTCCGAAGCCTCTACCGAGATGGAGCTCGAGGTCACATTGGAAGCGAGGCCGAGGTAGGCGTCCAGGAGCGCTTCGAACTGCCCCTCGTGTACGCGAAGGCGCAGCAGGCGGTGGCGCTCGGGGGTCAGGTAGGGTGCGTGCTCCTCGCTCAGCAGGCTGTTTGCCGGCTTCTTGCCCTCGGCGTTCGGGTAGTGGCGCTCCAACTCGGTCCAAGCACCAGCCCTTGCTTCGAAATCAGCATGGCCCCGTGGGTCAGCGCGCATGTAGACGCTAAGCTTCTTCCGGTTGATTCTCAGGCCGAGCTGAGCGCCGCCCAGGCTGGGGAAGCTGTAGATCCAGGTTGGAGCCTTGTTATGCCCGGAGTCGTGGGTGTAGCGACCACCGCGTGCCTCGATGACGCGGATGGCGTTCCGCACGGGTTGGCCGACTTCCGAGCCCAGCTCGGAAAGGTCACGCAGTCTCATGCCAGGTCCCCAAGCGAGAATCCGGCGCAACCGTCCGGGGACGGGAAAAGCCTACGCCCATAAGCCACAGCATCCATCACCGTTCAGACTCCCGTGCAGCGTCAAACTCCTCGAACATCTGTTCGACCACCCCCGACTGGCCAGAGCGCTTGAAAGCAGCCTCGAGCGCCTCCTTGAACTTCTGCTCCTGGATGGTCTCGTAGGTGAGGTCCTTGTAGCGAACCTTGAACTCGGGGTTGAACACCTGATCAGTCCGGCCAAGGGAAGCCTCAAGCTCGCCCGCGAGCACCCGCACCATCTCGGCATCGGTTGGGGATGCGGTCAGTAGCGTCTTGTGCAGTCGACGCGGCAACTGGCCGCCCATCTTGGTCAGCAACTGTTGGGCCAGGGATTGGACAGTTTCTTCGAGGTGCTGCTTCAGCGTCTCTGCCACGCCCGCCTTGTAAAGCTCTATCCGCTGTCGCAGTACGTCTACGGCGAGGTCGAAAGCCCCACGGTCCCATCGGCGGATCAGCCATCCGTAGCTTGCCACTTGGGTCAGAAAGTCCCGCTCCAACTTCTTTCGGTCTTCCTCGATGCGCTTCTCGGAGTACTTCTCCTTCTCGGAGAGGCCCTCTTGGTTGCACTTGACCTTGCCGGTCTTCGGGTCGATATGGTCGATCTCTACCTCAAGCCCGCCACCTTCAAGTAGACGGAAGGTATTGAGCAACCGCTTCTCCAGCGCCGGGTCATCGCCGATGAGCAGGTCGTTGGGCAGGGCGACCTTGCGCGCCGAAAGTTTGTAGCCGGTGATCTCCAGCTCGACGTACTGCAGCTTTGCGTTGAAGACGCGCTCAACTCGGGCGACGTCGTACGCTTTGGGCGGTGACTCCTCAAGGTCTTTGAGCGCGGCGTCCATCTCAGCCGGCGTCACCGCACTGCGGCCAATCTCGGCCTCGGAAGCCAGGCCGGAGTCGGCGCCTTCTACCGCAGCAGCGGTAAGGAGCTGATCCGATGCATGAGGCCCTATGACGATGGCGTTGGGCTTGTCGACCGAGGTTGATCCTGCCTCGATCAGTTGAGGTGTGGGTGCGTAGACCAGCAGATCCTCGTCGGCTACCAGCACAGCCACACGCAGGCCAGGTTGATGGCGAATGCCGAATTGATGGCGATCCAAGAGCTCACGTAGAAGCTTCAGGCCCTCTACCGTGCCGTATCCCAGTCGGTACACCTCGGGGTCGGAGTCGATGATCACCGTGACAGCGGGAGGCTCGCTGCGCTCAAACAGGCGGCCGATGGCCTCGGCAATGGGCTGACTGATGCCGGGGGCAATGTAGGCGAGGCGGCTGTGACTACTCTCAATTGCGCGGACGAGTACATCGTCGTTGACCACGGTGAACGTGCTCATACGCTGGCCTGCTCCTGAAAGAACGCCCAGGCGATGCGGTAGTCGGTTTCGCGGTCGGCGCGGGCGAAGGGGGCGACGTAGCGGCGGATCTTGGTGTGGGGGCCGCCCGGGAGGGTGTCGTCCTGCACGGTCTGTTCGATGACGGTGCCGTCGGGCAGGTCGCGGACATCTTCCCAGCCGTGATTGCCGCGCAGCTGCTTGCCGTCGGGGAGGGTGATGACGGTGGGCGGCTCCTTGCGGGCGCCTTTGCGTGGCAAGCCGACGCCGACCAGGCCCTTGCTGTTGGTGAAGACGATGCGACCGTGGATGTCGTACCAGGTGTCGCGCTCGTACTGCTGCATCACCGGGAACTGCACGCGGTAGATCAGCAGCAGCTCGTCCAGGGTCAGACCCAAGGCCTGGGCGACCAGGACGTCGATCTCGACCAGGGCCATGCGGCGGGCGTAGTCGGTGCGCAGGGCGCAGTCGCGGGTCCAGTCGCTGCCGAGGTTTTGCCAGAAGTCCTGCGGCAGGCGCGGGTTGTCGGGCTGGCTCCAGCGCTGGTCGGTGAAGGCGAGGTCGTAGGCCTGTTGCCAGAGGTCAGCGTAGTGGGTTGTCAAACAATTCAGCGCAGAGCTACGGGTGCTGAGGCCCGGATCAAGTTCCAGTCTTGGCAGTGTTGTCCAACTGAAGTGGAGATTTGCGCGACCAAGCGTCTTTATGTAGAAGTCCGCCACCAGTGAGGTTGCGACAATCGTTGATGAGAGCAGCATATCCACGGTGCGGAAAGCGGAGCTTTGCGCGCCGTTGATGTGAGCAGTGCCTGGAGGAATCAGCGCTCCAGTCAATGTGCGCTCAGAAGATGGGCCGATCATCCCGCGAAAACAAAGTCGGTAATAGTCACTGGCGGGCCTCGGCGCCGACTCCCCCTCGTCCACCCAGGTGACCCGAGGCACGCGACGCGCGTACTCGGTGCGGTCAGCCATGGGGTGGTAGTTGGTGCGTGGCAGGTAGTCGTCGGGCAGCGTTTCGAGATTCGAGCACGTCATAGGGCCTGTTGGCCGTGCAAACGCGCTCGGGGTCTTGGTGAAGGGGTTGGCTAAGGAAGAAGTGCGGGCCGGACAGCACCCAGTCTTCAGGCGCGGCAAGAACTGGTTGTCGCCTCGCGGCGCGGCGATAGTGCCGTCCTTCTGCTGCGATGGTCTCGTGCCACATCTCGGTCGCGTAGAAGTCGCCGCCCAGATCCCCAGGCGCCGCGGGTAGTCGGCCAGCTTGCGCAACACGCTGTTGAGCATTCCAGCGTGCAGCGCAGGTAGACGCGCGCGGCTTGGCGGCGTTCCAGGCTCGTCGTACAGCCTTGCAAAGGTGGCCAATGCCTCGCTATCCACTCGCACAATGCGGTCGCGGTGACCAGCGGTGTTCCATTTGCCCTCTTCGGTCTTGTAGGCCATCCACTGGCTCGACACCATCGTGGGCGTAACAGGCATCGACGGTCGCCGGTACAAACAAGTTCGCGAGCTGGTCGAAGCCGATTTCGGCCAGCGTCCGACCGTAGATATTGACGCTGTACTTCGTTGTGGTTGATCGACCTCAGCGAAGAAGCAACTCGATTGATGAACTGAAAGTGCGCACGAAGCCGGAATAGACCTTCGCGAAAGTCTCCTCCCTTCGGGTCATCAAGGGGCCCTTCCGGGTGGAGCAGCCCGGCGACACCGTGGGTGCTTGCAATCCGCCAGGTCACCGGCAGGAAACACTTGTAAAGATTGGTCTGCACACCCTTGAGCAGCGGGTAATTCTGTACAGCGTTCAGCACGTTCTGCGTGCCTTCGGCTTCCTCCAGCTCGGCGGTCCAGTCGTCCTGCAAGCCCGCGAAACGCTCGAAGGCTTCGGCGCGAAGCTGCGTCAGATCGCTCGCGCTGATCTTGCGGATGGCAAACAGCGGATTGGCCTCGCCCAACACACCGGCTTCGTTCCACTCCACCTTGAGCCAGGGCGGGTTGCCGAGGATCAGGTCAAAGCCGCCACGCGTGCGGAACACATCGGCAAAGGCCAACTCCCAGTGCAGGAAGCGACGCTTGCGTGAGATACCCTCGACCTGGCGGATGCGCGGGAACACCTCGCGCAGGCGGTTGATGCGCAGGCGGCCGAAGCGGTCGTGCAGGGTTGGCTGGCGCGGGGTGGCGGTCAGCTCCAGCTGGGTCTCGAATCCGGCCAGGGTCGGCTGCACCGAGGGCGCCAGCGGCTGCGGCGCGGCGGTGGCCAGCAGATCCAGCTCGGCCTGCGGAGCGAGGTCGACAATATTGCCTTCGAGGATGGCGCCGATCTCCATCCACCATTGCTCGCGCGAGGGCAGGCTGGCGCTGTCGCGGATCGGCCAGAACCACAGCGCACACCAGTAGTCCATCACCAGCTTGAGGCGGCGGTAGGGGGTGGCTTCGTCCTGGTCTTCGTTGAACAGGCCGGCCTTGCGGATCTGCTCCTTCTCGCTGCGGCTGCGCGAGGTGCCAGCCTCATCGGTCTGCGGCCAGACGGCCAGCGGGTCTTCGGTGCGGGCGCGGTCGCGGGCCAGCCAGGCGGCGTGTTCGTTCCACAGCGCGTCGATCCGGCTGCTGAGCTGCTGCAGGCGGGCGATCTCGTGCGACTCCAGCGGCCTGCAGAAAGCGCGGCGCCAGTCCTTGAGGCGCTGGAAGTCGTCGGGGTAGAGGCTTTTGGCCACCTTGTCGCTGTAGTTGGCCATGCCCGGGTCGGGCAGCAGGAAGTGGTAGACCTCGCTGGGCTTGCGATCGGGCTGCTGCGGATCAAGCCGGCGCGGCGCCTGCTCATGCCAGGCCGGCTTGGCCGACTTCAACAGGCTGCTGGCCTCATACACCTCGTTGCGGGCGCCGATCAGGCTGTTGCCGTCGAAGAGCTGGTAGCCGAACCAGGGCACGCGCGCGGGCCGTGCCGGCAGCGGATTGCCCTGCTTGTCTTCGGTGGGCTCGCCGTAGATGGCGTTGAGCCACAGCGAGACCTCCGCCAGTTCGACCGCGATGGGGTTCAGGTCGACGCCGTAGACATTGCGGTCGGCCAGGTACATGCGCACCTTCTGCAGCTCGCGCGGGTAGTCGTCGTGCGGGATGCGCTGTTTCAGCTCCTCTTGCTTCAGTTCGAGGTACTTCTCGGCCAGCTGGTTGACGGCCTCGTTCAAGAAGGCCGCGCTGCCCATGGCGGGCTCGCAGACAGTGAGCTCAAGGATGTCGTCGGCGGTCTTGTCCCTCAGCAGCTCTTTCAGCGCGTACTTCACCAGGCAGCGGGTGAGCACCTGCGGGGTGTAGTAGCTGGCGGATTTCTCGCGGTCGCGGCCGGCCAAGCGATAGATGAATGTGCCCTTGGGGTAGCGGCGCAGCTTCTTGTCACCGACCTCGTTGAGGTCATAGACGCGCTCGTTGTCCTTGTACTCGCCGATGCGGCTTTCGGGCACGAACCAGGCGTTCTCCAGCGCATCCGGGCTGTTGGCCTTGGCCTTGCCGCTGCCCTCGTCGCTGTCACTGTCCTCGCTGTCGTCGTCGTCTTCATCCGTGCTTGCGCGCGCGGACTTGGGCGCGGGTTGCACTTCGATCAGGTCCTGCTTGGCGAAGAAGCCGCGGTAGGACAGCAGGGCCTCGTAGACGGCCCCAAGCTGGTTGATCGACAGCAGCTGGTAGCTGACCCGACCGCGCCGACGACCGCGTCCCTGGCCACGGCTGAGCGACATCAGTTGAATCACCTGCTGCCAGAGCCAGTTGGGAAAGCGCACACGGTTCAGCAGCGGGGTGGCGGCCGGGTCGAACAGGCGGCTGTCCAACGGCGCCAGCACAAAGGCATCGCGGACGGTGGCGGCGTGGGCGCGCAGCGACTGCGCGCGGCTCTCCGCGGTGCCAGCGTGGATCAGCCCGAACAGGCATGCCAAGGTTTCGTGGAAGTAGGTACCGTTGCGCGCGGTCTCGGTATTGAGCGGCACCAGCTCCAGATCGCGCAGCGACTCCAGGCTGTAGCCCTTGAGGTACACCTCGCTGCGCTGGATCGGCACGTAGCCAAGCTCCGGGCGCGCCTCGATGTAGAACACGAACAGCAGCCGGTACATCAGGCGCAGGCATTCGAGGCTGAGCTGGTCGGGGTCCAGCTCGTTGCGGCCGGAGAACAGCGAGCGCTTCTGTTCTTCGGCAAGCAGGCCGAGCTGGCGCACCGCCTCGTTGCCGATCAACTCGATGGCCTCGCGCAGGGCGTACTTCAGGTCGTCGGTGACACCGAAGGCGTGCTTGTGGGCGTTCTCGTCCAGGCCATCAAGCAGCGGGCTGCCCTGCTCGGGCGCCAGATGCTGGCAGTGCAGCAGGGCGGCGGCGGCGTCCAGCGTGGGGCCATCGCGACGATCGAGGATGTCCGACCAGGTGAAGCGCAGCACGCGGTTGTTCGGCCACTTGTAACGGTCGACCAGCAGCCAGTCGTCCACGCCGAGCAGAAGCACGAAGCGCGGCGGCAGCTCGCTGCCGAATACCGCTTCGCTCATCCAGTCAGCCCAGGTGGCATCGCGGGCGTCCCTCGGTGCATCACCCGGGTACACCGTGAGATCGATGGGCTGGTCAAGCACGTCCTCGCTGTCGAAGCCGAAGCGCGCAGCCGGGATCACCAGCAGCTGTGGCGCCCCGCCGGGAAGATCGATGCGCTGCCAGACGCGGATCGGATGGCCATCCACCACGGTGGTGACTGCGGGCTGGACCCGGTAGCCCAACGCTTCGAGCATCAATGACTGCAGCGCGTGTATCGCCGCGGCATGGCTCTCGGCATCGCGTGCATGGCGAACGCGCTCACGCTCGCGCGCCCAGCGCGAAGGCAGGCCGGCGAGCTGGCGATGCGGCGCACGCCAGGCCTCGCCCGCAGCCTTGGCTTCGGCCTCGTGGGTGTCCCAGCCTTCGATACGCTCGCGGATATCGCCGCGGAATACCTCGGCCAGGTAGTGGTGGCCGTAGAACTCGTTTTCGTTGGTGATGCCGGCAAAGACGGAGCCGGCGGTATCAGTGGCCATCTGGACTCTCAGTGCAATGGTTTGAACCCGCGCGCTTGGGGCGCCCGGGCTCGGCTTCCAGCCGCATGCGCAGCGACTGCGCGATCGACTCGGACAGAGGCACGCTGACGTCGAGGTCGTCGCCTTCATCCCTGTCGTCAGCCACGGGCATCTCCTCGTCTTCGAGCTGGTTCCAATCGGACTCGTCAACCGCATAGCTGGCGCCCATGGTGACTTCAAACAGATGTGCGCGGGCATGCACACGGCGGAAGCGGTACTCGTCATAGGTGTTGGCGAGATACGGCACCACGACATCCAGCGCGCCGGCATCGGCATCCAGCCCTGCCAGACGTTCCGCCTTGCTGCCGATGCGGTCAACTCGACCGGTGCGCTGCTCCAGCGTGGCCGGGTTCCAGGGCAGATCGTGATGGATGACGTGCCGGCACTCGCGATGCAGATCGATACCTTCCTGCCCGACGGAGGTGACGATCAGCACCTCCGGCACCAGGGGGGTGTTGAAGCCGGTGAAGTAGCGATCGCGTTCGAGATTCTTCACTGAGCCCGTCACTCTGGCCACGGTCTCGCGGTTGCGCGAGGCGTTCTCGTAAGCCTCGGTTCCCTTGTCGTGACCAACCGCTTTCTTCAAGGTCTCCAGATACGCTTTGAAGCGCTCCTGCGCCGATTCGCTGCCGGTCGGTGGCGTGCTCCAGCGCTCATGCAGACGCGCGGTCCACTGGATGTCTGCGTGGTCTCCAGCGTCTTCGCGGGTCTCCTCCATTGCCGCGTCATTGAGAACGAAGCGCGCGAGGAAGCCGGGCGATCGCACCATGCGACGCAGCATGCGAGTCGCCAAGGCACGATGGCGGGCGGGCAGCTGGTGCATGTCATGTGCGTGCCAGCGAAGGATCAAGCTCGGCAACTCAGGCTCGTCGGACAGATAGGGCGCCAGAATCGCACGACCTGCGCGGCCACTGAGCACGTCAGCCCAAGCAGCCACATGCGCTGCGTCGCCCTCACCATCGCCGCCCTGGGCCTTGTCTTCGTCCGGAAAAGGCTCAGCTTCTCCGTCGGCCTGGATGCCCTCGACGCGGCTACGCCGGATGAACGGCCAGTCCGGCGATAGAATGTCGTCGAGCAAGGTGCGGCCTGATACCTCGTGCAGTGCAGCGATTCCATCAAGCCACGCGTGTCCTGCGGAGCTTGTCCGGAGACGTGCCGCCAGAACTTGCTCCGTCGCAGCCAGAATGCGGCGTCGATCGAAGCGGGAGCGATCCCGCGGTGGACCGCTGGCCGCGAGCTTGCGGGTGATCTGAGCGAGATCGTCATCGGTCAAACAGAGCGAAGCCGGGATGCGCCCCTCGGGCCCCGCCAATGGATGATCCTGCAGCAACAGAAACAGCGACTGGTGGTAGTCGTACAGGCGCTTCTGGAAGTTCTCCAGACGCTTGGGGTACTCCTCGGGCGTGCAGCCGAAAGCGGCACACATCGTGTTCTGCTCATGCTGCCGAATGCGCTCGGTGACTGCGTCGCGCAACGTGTCCACGGTAAGTGGGTTGAAGCAGAACACCAGGGTCTTCTCGCCCTCCAGCCAGGCGTTGAATGCGCGCTGCGCCGTCACCCGCACCTTGGGGTGCGACTCGCTGGCCGCCTGGCCCGTGGCGAGGTCCACAAGCGCCAAATACGGCCTTGCGGCTGGCGCGTTCTGCTCACAAAGGCGTTTCAGCTCGTGATCGCGGAAGAACCCATAGGAACCTCCAAGATCCGAGCCCAGACTGGTCGTGCCGTGGCCGCTCTTGCTCTCCTGGGTGGCGCGCATCATCAGGTAGTGCACCAGCTCGCCGTCTCCGCGCACATCCAGACCCGGACGCCAAGTCAGCGTCTGCGCCCAGTCTTGCCGGTCGTGCAGGGGAGCATCGGCATCACAGCCGATCCGCCAGCGCCGATGCCTGGTGTCGCGTCGATGTCGCACCAGGAACGGCCGCAAGCTTGACATCAGATCCTGATGCGCCGACTCGACCGCCATCGCAGCGCGCAGCGCGTTGTCCAACCTGGAGGGGAGAGCCGCCGGCAGGCCTTCTGCACGATTCGCCCATGCCTTCTCGATTTCGTCGAGATCGCGCGAACGCATCTCGGCCCAGGCTTCGGACAAACGGGCGCCCTTCGACTGCGCGTCATCCAGATGAACTCGCAGACGCTCAACAGAAGCCGTGAGCTGCTCCGCTCTCTCGCTATCGAGGGACAAGCACTTGCGCAGATCCAGCAGACGGATCAACTCACCGGGATCGAGCTGGAACGGCGTCGCGGACAGCCCGAGCATGCGCTCGACGCGCCCGCCAAAGACATGCAGGAAGCGCTGCCAGCTTGTGGGGTGATTCTTCCAATTGTGGATCTCGTCGACGATGACGAAGGGGACTTCGCTTCCTGCCCTTTCGGCCAGTGCAGCACGGGCTAGCTCCTTGATCGAGGACTTGAAGTCAGTTCTCGGGGAATTGCCGTTGCGAACGCGCTGAAAGCTGTCCTCGATATGCTTGATGAGCAGCGGCGACACCTGCTTCAAGCGCTTCAGTGCGCGGTCGACATGACGAGGCTGGAACCGGACGCGCTCGCACTCATCCGCAGCTCTGAACACGCTACTTGAGCGCCTGAGGTCCACGCACTCTCGGGAGTGCATCACTGGCCACTGACTCGCGGGGAGCAGACGCAAGCGCTCATCCACGCTCAGGCCAAAGCGCTCATAGTTGAAGAGCGCATGCAGGGTGGTCTCCAGCGCCAGGTCGTAGTCGTGCAGCCGGCCTGAGAAAGCGGACATCCTTGCTACGACGATCGTGGGCTTTCTCTTCCGCATGGCGTCGACGAGCGCGTGCGGCGTCTCGACGGGGTGCACCAGCACCTCGCTGGGGGCTGCATCCTGAGAGATCGCCTCCTTGAGAAACGTTTCAGCGTCGCGCTGCCATTTGCCGTAGAGCGCTTGCGAATTGGGCGTAACGATCAACACAGGCTTCATCGGCAGGCCTGCCGTGATGCGCGCCTGCAGAACCGACCAGGCAACGCCGAGCGCTACGAAGGTCTTCCCCAGACCCACCTCATCGGCCAGCAGCACGAGTTCTCGCTTATCTGAAGCGTTGTCGCTATACAGACGCTCGAGGAGGGCATCCACGGTCCGCTCCTGGCGCTCGGCGATCGAATTGATCTCGGCGGGGTCGCCGCGCTCCATCAGGCGATGCAGCGAACGCCGGTAGTCAAGACTGTCATGCCGCTGCATGGGGGACCTCTCGTCTTGCGCTGATGTAGCGCTGCAGGGCGGGCTCCAACGGAGACTCCAGCTTGGCCACTACGCGGTCGACTGCTGCATCGATGCGCGCGAGACAGTTGGATCGAAGAGCCTCATCCTTGCCTTCCGGCAGCGCAGGCAGGCGTGCCGAGGCAACCAGTTTGCGTAGCTCGATCAGCTGAAACGCGGCAGCGACAACGGTCTTCCGCGCCTGTCCGGGAAGCGGCTGCGTAAAGGCAGCAAGGATTTCCTCCGCCAGCTTCGCGGGGGATCTCGGGCCCAAGAGAGCAGCACGGACACCTGTCTCGGTCGCAGCCCCCTCTTCCAGATGGGCACGGATACCGGGCAAGGCATGCACGAAATCACGGATGAGGTAGCTCAGGATTCCGCTGGAGTCACGGGGCTCAGGTGCGGAAGCCGTCGGATCAGGGTCGATGCCATGGGCCAAGCCATCCGGCTCCGACTCGACCTCGGGGCGCAAGCCCAGGAACCAATCGAGCAGCAATCGCTCGTCCTCGCGCTCGGCGCGCTCCACCACGGGGAACTCATGCTTTTCTACAAAGACCAGGGGTAAGACCGTCGCCTGATCATCCCACTCCAGGGTCACATCCAGATCGGCCAGGGCGGGGTAGCGCGCGAGCTCGGTGTGATTCTCTTGGGTGATCCAGCTCGCCACCAACGGCAAGGTCAGCTGCATCGGGGCAGGATCCGCGGGGCGATCGATCTGCCATGGATCGAAGTTGCGCTCAAGTTGCACGAGGCGCGCGCGGATATCGCGCATCGATACGCGGAGCCTCTCAGGCCAGCTGGAGGGATCGCCTTCGATCAACAACCCGTCTCTGCTCGCCCGCAAAGACAGGATGAACTTGGGCCACTGCTGTCCGCTTTCGCCCTGTATGGGCTCCGGCGCCTTCACCAACAGTTCGGGTGCGCCTTCAACGCGCTGCCAGGGACCCGCAAACACAACAAGAGGGGCGAACTTGCTTGCCGACGCCGCAGGAATCCGCCAGATCAATCCAGCCTCGGTGTTGGACAACCCATCAAACAGCCCCAGACCGCGCCGGGTGAAGTTGAACGACCCCATCGCCAGAAGGCTTGCCTTGGAGCCCTCAACCAGCAGCAGCTTTGCGTGCAAATCTCGCCACGCCGCGAACTCTGCCCTCGCGCTTCTGCTGCGGTCGTACTCACCTTCGTCGTCATCTGCTTGTGCGCTCAGCGTCGCGCAGCCGTACTGGGGTTCAGCGAAAGCGATGCTTGTGTCCACCTTCTCGCGCATCAGCGCCTGCAACAGCGCAGGGGGCATTTCTGGGTAGAGACGGCCCTCCACCGCACGCGCAGGACCGATCAGACGAACGTGCTGGGGTCGACTTCCGAAGGCCGACAGCAGTCGCGAGACGACATCTGCAAGCCCGTCTCCCGTGGGCCAGAACGGACTGGCGGCAGTCAACGTCCTCACCTCGCCTAGCGGAACGCTGCCCAAGGCAGAAAGCACACCGCCGGGCCGAGGAAGACCAAGAAAGAACATACCCTGACGATCCGGATCCATCGGACGAGCCGAGAACACAGCCCGCATGTAGCGCTGCTGGGCTCGGGCTTGGTCCGTCTTTGGCGGCAAAACCTCGGCCAGCCAAGCCGCTGCGTCCCTTACAGCGGTGGCATTGACGGCTGCACCGGACGGCGCGTCGTCGACCGCTACCGCGATTTCGATGTTGTTGCGGTACCCGCTCGCCGTAAGGTTGGCAGACCCCGTGATCAGACGCACGATCTGGGAGGAGACTTCGCGATCCTGCTCATGCACGAAGCGTAGCAGGGCCACCTTCGCGTGCAGCTTGCGGGCGCTCGACTCGGGTACGGGGATCAGATCGACACGCGGGCTGCGCCGCATGCCCGGCTGGTAGCCATCGGGATGCAGGTAAATCGTGACATCAACATCTTGAAGCGCCCGCTCCAGCTCCAGGCGGAACTCGCGGCCACGAGCTGGAGTGTGCCTCAGCCCCAAAGCCAAAGGCAGCAGGTCCTCCTCAAGGAAATCGGCCTGCAGGTGATAGGTGGTCGCGACAACGCTGGCCAAGCGATAGCCGGCGGGCGGTGCCCAGAGCTCAAGCAGACGCGTCGCGCTCATGCGGCAACTCCCTTCTCAGGCAGCTCGCGCAACATCCCTGAGAAAGACTCGATCCGGTAGGGATGGGTGAAGTCGTCTGGGTCACGCACTTCTGGAGGGGCATCCAGAGCGAACCGCGGCGAGATCACCAAGGTGTTCCCCTGCAGCGCAAGCCACGCCTGTTTTGGCTGCCTCGCCGCGTCTAGCTTCCCGCTCTGCACTCTCTCGTGATGCCTGCATAGCTCGACAAGCAGTGCGTCACCAGGCTGAGCAACAAGAATGGCTTGCACGCTCGCCAAAAAATGCCGCGTAGGGGTAGCCACCTCGCCCGGTACGTTGCGCAGCGAGCCCAAAAGATCTCCAAGCGCCCTGCCCGATTCTGTCAAAGACTGAAAGCCCATCAGCGAGCCTGCGGCGGTCGCACGTTGGACCGGCGCCCCTTTGGCATCAAGAGAGAGCAAACGGTCGAATCGATCGAGCAGGCCAGCATGCACAGCCTCGAAGGCCCGCGTGAGTTGCATCACTTCGGCCATTGTTGCGGCCTCCGGGTCGCGCTGCCTTTTCAATTGCCGCTCCAGCTGGCCGAACGCTTTGTGGCTTGAACCCATCGCCTTGAAGGGGGCCATCGCTTCATGAAGACGACGCTGTGTTCTCGGCTCAAGGAGGGCATCACGCAGCGCCTGGATCTCACGTCGCGAGACCTGACTGACGTCC
Source organism: Lysobacterales bacterium (assembly GCA_016718605.1). Classification (GTDB taxonomy): domain Bacteria; phylum Pseudomonadota; class Gammaproteobacteria; order Xanthomonadales; family Xanthomonadaceae; genus Aquimonas. The sequence goes on from JADKCY010000007.1 coordinate 43,215, forward strand.
AGCGAAAGCTGTTTGCCCCAGCGCGCAAGTTCATCCCGACCGAAGCTTGGCGTTGTTCCTTGAAGCATGTCTTCGAAGCCCGATGGCAGCTTTGCTCCGATCGGCTTCAGAAATTGCTCGGCAAGCAGCCGGCCTCGTGCAGTCAGCTCCCCGGACAGGTTCTCGACGAGCCCACCGTGAACCAAGGTGACCCAGTAAGTACCCACGCCCCCAACACCTGCCTGGTTGCGCAGAAGCTCGAACTCCGTCGTCGTCCTGCCCTGCTCTACAGCTCTGCGGACATAGCTGATGCCCCGCAAACCTCTCCACGCGGGCGCATCGATCCCAAGCTGAGCCGAGTTGCCGTAGTAGGTTGTCGCCAGCGCAAGGAAGCGTTCCCAAGCCAGCAGACGCTGCCGTCGGCTACGCCCCGCCGTGCCTCCAGAGGGCGCATCGGCGCATTCATCAAGCAGGTACAAACCTGCGCATAGCCACGACAGATATCGGACGCGAGTCGTGATGGTGGTGGCACCCGGCACGAGGTACTGGGCGATGGCCGTGTAGGCACGCAAGGCTCCGAGCGGATCGATGCTGCCCGCGGAGGCAGCCCGAGGATCCCATGCAGAAAGCACCGGCAGAGGCAGCGTCATGGGCATGTCTATCGCACGACCGATGCGAGCACTTGGAGGTGCGGGCGCGGCTCCGTTGCCAGCGTGTCCCGGACCCAGGCTTCGTACTCATCGAAAATGCGGCTAATCTGACTCACGCGCCGCTCGCGCTTGCCTGCACGGAGATTCTCGAGTCCGCCCTGTCGCTCAAGACGCAGTTCGAGCTGTTCGACCTGTCGAGCTTGCAGGCGCTTGAGCGCCGCAAGGGTTCCTTCGAGACGTGCCCCCATATCCGCACTGAAGACTTGTTGGCGTTGCTGCATGTGCGAGGTCATGGTTGCGACAGCACGCCTCAGGTCGCCCTGAAGCGCCTCAAGGTCAAGCGCTTTGGCCGGGTTGGGCAGAGCGCCCGCCTTGAGACCGGCGCGTGCACAGAAGGTATCGAATGCCTCAAGCACCGGCTCAGCCGAGTCACGCAACACCGCAACCTGCCAGTCCACAAGCAGAGCTTGACCCTTGCGGTTCGGAATCTGCCCCATCAGGAGGAAAGCACGCTCCCCCTCCATGAGGTGTGGCGAACGTAGGACCGGCGCGGTGTGACGCCCGAAGCGGGTCAGCACGCGATCGCGAAGCCACTCGCTGATGGGGTGCTGCGGCCACAGGAAGTGCAAGCTCGGCCAGCTCTCAGCATCGTTGCGCGCCTGGCGGGCGCGCTCGATCGCGCTGGCCACCAGCGCCCGGTCATCGCTGAGGGTGTAGCGATCATCCGAGCCACGGGCTTCTCGCGGGATCTGCTTGAGTCGTTGCTGCAAATCGATGGGTGCGGTGATGCTGAGCGTTCGCGTGCTGGTGTCCACGCTCCACTGTGCGATCGGGGCTCCACGACTGAGCTCTTCCAGCGCTGTCTTTGCGAACTCCAGATCACCCGCAAAGAACGAGGGCACGTCGGCGATCTGCTGGAGCGAATTCTCCGCAGGCGAAGCGTCGTCTGGCGCTGAGTTGAAGAACTGCAGCAGCCAGTCACCCTCGCCTTCATCGACGCTCGCGGCCTCCGCCTCCAGCGACTGCTCGAACGCGTCCGCGCTCTGGCCTTCGGCCATGCGCTTCGCGATCTCGTGCGCTTCGCGATCAGGGTCGTGGAGATTCAGGAACGCGCTGGGATCGCCAAGATCGCGGTTGGCGCGCTCATCCTTCTGCTGGAGCACTTCAAGAATGCGCAGATCGCCGCGAATGCGCTCTACGTTGGTGGTGGTTTGCAGATACGTGATCCTGGGCCGATGCTTCTGGCCATAGCGATCGATACGCCCGTTGCGCTGCTGGAACACCATCAGCGACCACGGCAGGTCGAAGTGGATCAGGCGGTGACAGAAGTAGTGAAGGTTCAGGCCTTCGGAGGCAACGTCTGAGCACAGCAGCACTCGAAGCGGATCGTCTTGGCGACCGAAACGCTCTACGAGGTCCTGCTGTTCCGTATCGATGAGGCCGCCGTGTAACACCGCGGTCTGCTTTTCGCTTAGGCCCAGATCCCTGCTGAGATTCTCGCGAAGCCAGTGCAGGGTCTCGATGCGCTCGGAAAACATCACGAGGCGATCGTCAGTCTTGTCGACCGACCAACCGTACGACGGATCTGCAAGCAACACCCGCAGGCGCTGGTACTTGCTGAAAGCGTTTGTATCGATTGCTTCAAGCGCCGCCTTGAGGTGTTGAAGCCCTTCCACCTCTTCGTACTCGGCTTGCGTGGGCTCCTGCTTGCGGTCCAGATGAGCTAGACGGATGCGAACGGACTGCAGCGCTGCGGCTGGGCTGGAGAATGCGCCCTTCTGCAGCCCCACGCGCTGCAGCTCATGCTGCTGTCCAGCGAGGCGCTGACCTGCCTGGGTGAAGGCCACTTCCAACAAGGCCTCGAAGGCCCTTTCCTCTTCGGGCGAAGCATCCGCTCGGGCGACTTCCGTGACACGCTCCTGGAAGTCGGCCTCCACCTGAGCATGGATGTCCTTCTTGAATCGCCGGATGACCAGACCTTTGTCTCGGAAGTCTTCGGGGGTGTAGTCGTCCGGATCGCTGATCGCGGTGGGATCCAAGAGGCTGACCAGCGAGGCGAAAGAGCGCGCCGAGCCATCGTGGGGCGTCGCCGAGAGCAGAATCAGGGAGTCAGAACGGGTGGCGAGCAGGCGCGCCAAGCGCGCGCGACGCGAAAGACCACTCTCCTGCGCACGCGCCGCGACGTTGTGGCACTCATCAATGATGATGATGTCCCACCAGGCGTTCTCGAGGTAATTTCGGTACTCAAGATTGTTCTTGAGTGTGTCGATCGAAATGATCGACCGGTCAAAATAGTTGAAAGGATTGTGGTTCGCAGGGATTCGATTGCGAACCGCGGCCAGTCCCGCCGAGTCTAGGCGAACCAAAGGGATCGAGAAGCGCGACCAGAACTCCTTCTGGAACTGGGTCAGCATGCTCTTGAGAGTGATGACCAGGATGCGCGCGCCCCGTCCGCGCTGGATCAACTCGGTGGTGAGAATGCCTGCTTCCAGCGTCTTGCCTAGGCCTGTGGAGTCCGCTATCAGAATGCGCTGCCGGGGCTGCCGCAATGCCTGAAGCGCCGGATCCAGCTGGTAGGGCACAACGTTCATTACCGCGCGGTGACCCAGGCGGATACGGGTGTCGTTCGGAAGGCTACGCCTCAGAACGGCCTCGACGTACAGCATCGAGGCATTGAAGTTGCTTGAGTCGTCGAGTACCAGGCGCGTTTGCGCCGGGTCGAGCACGTCGATTGCACCCTCGAGCCGCGTCAAGAAATGTGCGGAGCGCCCCCTAACCAAGTCGGAGACCCCATCACACACGAGCAGTTCGCCCCCGTCGCTGGACGGATCGACCCGCCGAACCAACCATTCCTCATCGCGAATCACCACCCGGGCGCCGGGGGCCAATACTCCATACACAGCGAATACTCCAACGACTAAGTCGCAGCGCGAAATGCGATGCCTAGATTTGGACGTCCCCCGCCTTCAGTAGCGGGGCTGTTTGGAATCCAGCATTACTGTAGCCGATCCTCGGCAAGGGTCGCATCGCAACTGGAATGATTGCCGTAGGCTCGGATTCCTTTCAGCCGGACAGGGCGCTCAATGGCGAGACCAGATCCTCGACCTCGCTGAGGGCGATGTGGTGGTGCCTTCCCTCAAGGGTAAGGGCTATGTTGGCGTCGGCAGAGTCTTGGCAAGAGCCGTCCCCTATCTCGATTTTCGCCACGAGGGACGATTGCTCCAAGACTTCAACCTCGCAGCCCCAAAAATGCCGGAGAACTCTGAAGACTTGGCTAACTCCGAATACGTGCTTCGTGTCGAATGGGATGCGTCGGTTCCGAGAGAGGAAGCCAAGTGGCAGTCAAATGCAGGCCTTTTCACCACGCCGCTTGTCAGAGCGTCTCTGGATCGACAGCCTACAACTGTCGCCTTCGTGGAGAGTTCTTTCGGCGTAAGGCTGCAAGAGCTCGCCACCTAAAAGGCGACTCAACTCCAGCGCCACCACGTTGTTCTTGCTCTGCGTCAGCAACCAGACCGCCTGAAACCACACGGTCAACGGCAGACGACTGTGCGCGAACATCGTCCCGGCCACCAGACTGGTCTGCCGTCGGCACCCGCCGCATTGCCAGAGCGGCTTACCCCGGTGGCGAAACAGGCTCGCCGTACCACCACCGCAGCGTGGACAGTCAAATCCCTCCGGCCAGCACATGCGTCAGCTCGGCCTCGCAGGCCGCCTCGCTGCTGTAGCGCGACTGCACATCACGCCAGGACATCCCTCGTTGAAACTGCACCCGATTCATCGCCATCGCTGGGCCCTCGCTTGCTGGAGGACCACGCATCCGACACGTTCGTCTCAACAGCGGAGACTTGGCTGACGGATCGCGCCAATCAGGAACCGCTTTGCCAACGTCATCGACGCCATGAATGGCAAACACATTCTTGGCAAGATCCACCCCAATGCACACAATCGCCATGACCGCCTCCGGAACGTGTGATGAAGAAACCCCTCCCATCGTCACGCACGACCACCAGGCCGAACTACCGAGCGTTGCAGAAGGTGCGCGGTGGGGAAGGTCCTTTCATTCGATATGGAAAGGCAAGGATGACACTCGGACAACACACGTTGAGCGCGACCATGCAATTCGCGCGATGGACCGAAACCGTGACCGGGCTGTTGCCCAAGCACTTTTCGAGTGACTTTCTGGCCGGACGCTACCCTGATGACGCCAGCAGCTTTGAAGAATATCTGGAACTCCACCTTGGCGACTCGGTCTGGTCCTACACGGACGATGGAGAACTGACCGTTCCCACATTTGTTTTTGATAGCGATAACAACCTCGAAAGGCTATTGGGCAGGTTGAGAGCGCGAAAGGACTTCTGGGTGGATTGCGAACTGGACGGTGAGCCATATCCTTTCGACATCTTGGTCGTGCCGCTTGCATCTTTACGCGGAGATTGGATAGATCTGCCGCCGGTTTCGCCGAAACATCGAGAAATGATGCCCCGAAGCAAGTCTGAAATTTCGAGAAGACTTGGATCTGATGGCGCTAGAGATTTGCTTGCGCACCGAACGAAGCAGGTGATGTGCGACAAGAAACTCTGGCGAACTCTGGCTGCAAGAGGGAGGCAGCCAAAGTTCCTATGGACGCTCGCTGTTCAATGGAATTCTTGTATCGCAAATTGGACCATTGAACTCAACGGCGCATTCAACAAACCCGTCACGTTCGTATTTTTCCTCAGCATTGAACCGGCGTTCCCTTCTCTCGGATTACCACGCGAGAGCAGACACACAAAGCGATCATTGGGCGGACAACAGCGATTTTCACTTTTTCCGGCAACGGTAGTCGCGGGAGACTCGCTGATGGAGCAGGTTGCGTGTTTTGGCGATCACAGCACTTGGACTGGCCTGAGTCTAATTCAATACGATAAGCATTCTGCGCCCAAGATATATCGGAATATCGAGTAAAGGCCATTTTTACGGAGCAGAGCGGAAGCTCGAAATACTCCTCAATTCAACGTCCCCGGCCTTAAGTAGCGGGGCTGTTTGGAATCCAACTGTAGCCGATCCTCGGCAAGGTGCTTCGCATAGGCCTCGGGGGTCATCCCACCAAGGACCTTTTTCGGTCGCTCTCCGTTGTATTCGCGTCGCCATGTTTCGATCACGGCACGCGTCATTAGGTCAGCTGGTGCTGACGTGCCGTGCTATCCGTAGGGAAGATGTGGCTCAGGCCGGTAGGAGCCGATCATTCGTCATCGTTCTCCTCTCCCCTGGTCTCCGCGAACTTGGCGGTCATGGTTGGGTTGCCGCGCGTCAGCTTCTTGATGGAGAGGTCTTGGAGCTTGTCGTTAGCGAGACGGAAGTGGTTCGTGGAACGGAGCAGCTCCTCCTTCGTCTTGCTGAGCTCTGTGATGGTCTTATCGATGTGCTTGATCGCGTCGTTGAAGGCGGTATTGGCATGCACGTAGTTTCGGGAGAAGCCATCCTTGAACTGCGTGAGCTTGTTTTCGAAGTTCGTGATGTCGATGTTTTGCGCTCTGACAAGAGCGAGCTCCGACTTGTACTGCGCCGCGTTGAGCGCAGCGTTGCGGAGCAGCGTGATGATGGGGAGGAAGAACTGGGGACGGATGACATACATCTTCGGGTAGCGATGCGAGACATCGACGATGCCCGTGTTGTACAGCTCGCTGTCCGACTCAAGAAGCGAAACAAGAATGGCGTACTCGCAGTTTTTCTCTCTGCGGTCCTTGTCCAGTTCCTTCAGGAAATCGTCATTGATTTTCTTGGTTACAGTGGTGTCGGCTTCATTCTTCATCTCGAACATTATCGAGACGATTTCGGTGCCATCGTCGGCGAAGTCCCGGAAAATGAAGTCGCCCTTGCTGCCTGTACTCGAATCATTGTCTTTCTGGAACAAGGCTCTCGGGAATCCCATCGGGCGAACGCGTTCGAACTCGATAGCGCAATGTGACTCGAGCGTTTCGCCGAGCATCTTGGTAGAGAGCTTGGCCTTGAGATCTTTGAGGCGTTCGATCATCGCGTCGCGATCGCGTAGCTGATCCTGGTATCGGTCAGCAATCGCTTGCTCGGAGATCTTGCGTTCAAGTTGCACACGTTCAGCGACGGCCTTTGCCTCGTCACGCTCGCGTTCAGCAGCACCGACGGCATCGCGAATCACCAGCTCCTTGGATTGCTCCGAGAGGGTGATGGAAGAACGGAGCTCCTGAATTTGTGCCTGGAACTCGGACTGGACGCGCTGGATCTCGGACTGGTGACGCTCAGCCGCCAACTTGGCCTCGGCCTCACGGGTCGCGTTGGCTTGCTGGAGGTCTCTGGCGAGTGAATCGCGCTCGCGCTCGAGGGCCGCTAGGGCCTCGCGAACGGCGAGGCTGCGGGCGGCCTCTGCGGCTTCAAGTCGTGTCTGGAGCTCGCGAATCTCCGCATCGCGGGTGCTGGTTTCGGTTTGATGGGCGGCCTTGAGTCGAGCCTCGGCGAGAGCGATCGCGCTTTGCTTCTCGCGGTCCGCAACTTCAAGGCGATTCTCCAACTCCTCGCGGAACTGCGTGTCCCTGACCTGTCGGACGATGTCGGCGTAGCTCGCCTCGTCAACCTTGAACGGCGTATGGCACGAGGGGCAAACGATCTCAGTCATCTCGGCTTCCTTGGCGAATGATCTATGGCCCAAGGATATGCCAATGCCAGGACGGTAGAAGTCGGCCTGAACCGCCCCGGGGCGGTTCAGGTTGTGGAACGGATGATCAACATGATCGGTATGCGCATTCGATGTCTGCAGCGGCGAGCTCTCGCACCGGTGGCGGGCAGATCTCGTCGAACTCGCGCATCGTCACCTTGTTGACTGCGCCTACTTCGTGGAGCGCAGCCAAGTCGCCACGTAACGATTCAATGATCTTGCTCACCATGCACCTCCACCAACACGCCAGCCTGCAATGCCTTCGACAGGACGTCCACGGACAGTTCCAAGAACACCTTGCCGGCGAATTGCAGCGCCCTATTTTCGGTCCTTGTCATTCAAACAAGATGGCCTCGATTCTGGCCAAGGCTTCATCGACGATGTACTGAGGGACCGTTTCCTTGAGACGGACGCTGCACGCCCTCCAGTCTAAGGACTTCAACTGGTGGCAGTGAACAGCCCCCTGAGTGTCGGTGCCTACGCCTGACAACGAAACCACCGTCCCGTAGGTTCGGGCAGCGACTGCGGCTCCCTGCGAAATCGGGCAGAGCATCGCCAGTCCCTGCTGGTTGAATGCCTTGCCGCTCAGAACCAAGCCAAAGTGCGGTCCCTTCATCTCCCGACCCGACGATGGGTCGAAATCAAGACGCACGATGTCGCCGCGGTCCGGCACGTACGCCATCAACTTTTCTCCAGCCCAACCGATGGCAATGCATCCCAACCTTCTACTCGCGGCAGGCCTTGCGGCATTTCCGCCATGAGGTTGGCCAGCTTGTATCGAGGACGGGTTGGCGCTTCCACAGTCATCTTCTTGCCAAGCAGTTGAAGCTCCACCTGCGAGCCTTCGCCCAGTCCGTTCTGCTCTACAAATGCCTTCGGAACGGTCATCACAAGCGAACCACCCGATTTACGAAGTGTCTGAAGCATATGCGTCTCCAGTCAGCAAAAATCCTATTTCAGTAAAACCGGCACGGTGAACGCGTCGCCACCAAACCCGAGCACATCGCTCACGTGCTGAACGCCTGCGTACATGTTCCCGCATGCTGTCAGTAGGCCAGCATGTCCGCACCTTCAGGAAGGTCGCTTCACTACACCGCAGGCACGTGGGCTGCGCAAATTGTGGGGAGTCGTCGTTCCTACTGAACCGACCGCCGTTGTGCACGTGGCTTGCGACTTGCACCATGCCACGCATCATGTGATGCTAATTTCGTGCACGATCTTTTGGAGTCAGGCTATGCGAACCACGATTGCACTCGATGATGAACTTCTTGCCAAAGCCCAGTCTTTCACCGGCCTGAAAGAAAAATCCTCTGTCGTGCATGAGGCATTGAAGGCGCTCATCGCCCGCGAAAGCGGACGTCGGCTGGCCTTGCTCGGTGGCAGTGACGACAAGGCATCCGCCGCACCACGCCGCCGCACGACGGCCGAGTGATTCTCGTCGATACGTCGGTCTGGATAGACCACCTTCGCAAGTCCGATGAAATGCTGCGCACCTTGCTGCTAACTGGGCAGGTCCTCACTCACGCATTCGTCATCGGTGAACTGGCGCTTGGCAGTCTTGGGAACCGCGACCGCGTCCTGCGCCTGATGGACGACCTGCCGACCGCGAGTCAGGCCACCGATCAAGAGGTCCGCGCATTCATCGAAAGCCACGGTCTTGCCGGATCGGGTGTTGGCTATGTCGATGTGCACTTACTCGCCGCTGCACGGTTGTGTGGCGTTGCGCTATGGACACGCGACAAACGGCTTCTCGCCATCGCCAACGACTGCGGATTGGCGACGACTCGCCATCACTGATCCAGCGCGGCCTCCGACAACTGTTCGCCACATCTGGGATGCAATTTGGGCACGCGCGGCCATGCCCTTCGTTCACCACACACGCAAAATCCTAGTTGCCAGCGCATAGGAACCTCCTGTCCCTGAGTTCGCCACTCACCCCCGCATACTCTCCGGCACATGCGCCTGCCGCGCTGCAGCCAGCGCATTCAGCACATCCGGCGCATGCGTGGCCAGCGCCAGGTGCGCTTCCAGACTTCGATACAGGGCGATCCCCGCCGGACGACTGCCGTTCAACATGCCAGCAAATCCTGACTCGGTGACGCCCAACAAGCGCCGCAAACTGGCCTTGGACCAGCCGGTGACGGACTGAAACGCGGTCACCAGGACTTGCATCTGCTCGCCGGTGACGGTGGTATTCGCTTTGGACACAGTGTTGCCCCCTCACTCATGCTTCGGCTGGCAGGCCATCCCAGCCGCGAACGCTGCGCCGCTTCTTCCCGTGTGAACGCCGTCGCCAGCCAGACACGCCACCGCTTCGGCCACGCTGGCAAACACCATTAGTGGACCGTATTCATCAGCGGCAGCGGATAGCGGGATGCCCCGAAATGCGGGGCATCCACTCGCGACGGTAGCCTCGTTCGCGTTACTGCTGCTCGATCGGGATGACGCGGCGATAACGGGCGGCAGCATTCGCTGACACCTGATTGTTCTGAACTGTGGCCTTGTTGTTCACAAATGCAGTATCAATCAATGTGTCTTTATCCGAGAGCGCATAAACGTGAACATAAGCGCTCGACCGCATGTGAAACCCCACTCGCCCCGGTACACCCAAGCCACCCGTACTACCAATCGTTTCCGTGCCACAGCCCGTTGCGACCTCAAAACAATAGCCGATGAGGGTGCCGGCTTCGGCGTCATAGACGATTGGGTAGTCCACACCCAAGGCGCTCCCCGTAAACCACCGCCCATTGGGTGCTGGTGTGTGCATGACATTCGCGTCCGCCGTTATTGCTGATGCCCAAGCTGGTTTGGCGATTTCATAGATCGAGCGCACGTCGCTTTGTATCTCAATCGATCCAGAGGCCCGATATATCTGGTATTTCCACTGCCCCTCCAGCAAATCCGCGACCGGATTCAGTAGGATATTTTCCGATGCCTGTATTCGCTCGACCTGTGCCGTACCGTTGTTGACGTACACATCGGCTTGCGCTGCGCCAAGGAAGCGAATCTCCCCCGTTCCGTAGGGGCTGGGACCCACATTGGGGGCGACATAAGCGCACGTCGGGCAAGCGCCATTCACCCCATCGTTCAACACCCCGCCAAACTTGGCCGACACGCTGGTGCGAAAATACTCGTCCCAGCCGGTGTATTGGAGGGTGCCGGCCATCAACAGCCAGTAGGGCTTGCCGGCGCTGTCATAGGTATAGACCGTGCCGGAATACAGTGGCGCGGTTTCGCCGGGCAGCGGGCTGAGCTTTTCAATCGCCCAGCCCGCGCCACTGCGCGTGGGATCAAACCAGCTACCGGCTGCGAAGGGCGCAGGCCGCCAGCCTGACGGGGGATTGCCTAGCGGCCAGGTCGGTGCCGTATAGGTTTCCGCCAAGGACTGGCCCGAAAGCAGCGACAAGCCCAGCAGCGCACCAAAAACGACATTCTTTGAGGTAACCATGATCCGCTCCTGTTGTTTGGTGCTGGTAGTTTATATGGCATATGCTGAACATATGCTTAGTTGGTGCAGCAGAGGATCGCCTGCGCGGTGGTGCCGCCTCGAACTGCCGCTTCATCAACCCCAGGATAGTCGTAGGAGAACGCCCCGCAGGGTTGACTGGGAAGGCTCCAATTATAGTTGCCCGTCAAGGTTCGCGAGCATTGACTGGGCGGCGTGCCGTTGCCATTGGCAATTTCGGAGGCATTCAAATACACCACGTCGTAGTAATAGGTTTGACCGCGTCCATCGCAGGTAATGTTCGACGGGTACCCTGCACATGAGTCTTTACACATCCCCCCCGCCCTGAACTCCTGATCCGGGGCGATGGTCAGCGACGCCCCGACCGGCGTGTTGCGAAACTGCACCGCACCACTGCACATCGTCCAACGATCCCGCTCGACATAGCCGGATGGACAGGTCGGTGCCACGTAGTTGGAGGTCGCAGTGCAACTGCCCCCGCTGCAACTCCCCATCTTGACCTGACACGTCCCGCTGTAGGAATCCCCCTCATCCCCGCCATCCCCACCATCCGACTCCAGTTCCGGAAAGCCTTTAAGCACGATCGCGGTCGGCTGGGTGACGCTCGAACCGACATAGGCCGAGACGTTCATGGTGAAGCCGTTGAAGCCGCCGTGCACGGTGGTTTCGCCTTGTCGGATGATGCCGGTCGGGATCTGGTAGTGCTTGGAAATCTCACTGGCCACGTGGCCTTGTCAAGCGTTCACGCTCTGGCTTTCCGTCAGAAGGAGATCGACCATGACTCCGCAGAGGAACGCAACCGGGCGCTCATTTTGGGCTGTTCCGGATTTCTGATCGAGGTGCCCGTGACCGACGCCTGCCTATTGCGCTCAGGCAGCGCGCGGTCTCGATCGCTCGGCACTTTCCTACCGCTGAACTCGTCGCCGGATCGAGTCGCTTCCTGACTTCGCTCGAGGGGATGGAACCCCCAGCTGACACCCGTTTCGATTCGACATGGCTGCAAGGTCTCGAGCATGGCCCACTCACGGAGGCGACGCGCCTTGCATGGCCAACAGATCCCGAGGACCAAACGACGAACCAGAACGCCTCAGGCGGAGCCTAGCTCCAGCTCGCCCCGCCCCGAAACGGCCAGCCCGGATGCATAGATTGGACCGATGGAGCAAGGTCGGATCTAGGTGATCCATTGCCATGGTCCAGCAACCAAAGCAGCCGCTGGACCATGGCCTTGGAAGGCACGGTGAAGCTTCACTATCTGAATCAGCTCAGTCTTCCCGGCTAACCTCAAACCCTCCCACCACTAAAGGAATGCCTCTTCGCGCCGGGACGTTGACCTCACAACTCAGGCGGTTCCGGCCCCGGTACATTGTCTGTGCTTCCGGTCTGGTTGTGGTGAGCCTTACTTCAGGAATGACGTTCTGTAGACTAACAATCACGTCCACCTCGTCGCACCCACCCAAGATTCCGCCTTGGTGAAACGCCACCTCGCGGCACCCGGTGATGAGCGCAAGCCTGATGTGTTCAAGCCGACTCACATCCGGCTTGGTCATCCTGATTTCCTCAGGGTCCACACCAATCAGGTTTTCCTCGAACGCAGATCCCGGTGCGAGCACCACAATGCCGTTCTTCTGCTGAACATTCCAGACCGCTTCGTTCAGACGCGAAATCGCTGCATCAAGCGGCGTTGAAATGAGGGCCCTGCCGCTGTTCTTGGCATGGCGACAGCGCTGCACGAAGTCACCGTGCAAACGACGCAGAATCGCTGCCGGATCACCTACATTGGTCGACAGAAGGCCGCCGCTTTCTGGGATATTCGCCGGTAGCCACGCCGCCGCCTGTGTGGCTGAGAGCGAGTCACTGATGCTGACCTTGTAGTCAGCCAGAACGCGCTTCGCTGCAACTTGGATCTTCTCGACCTGCCGGCAAGTCGAGAAGGGAAGACACACACCTTCGGACTGGCCGAGCCGGATGGCCTCGTCCCTTAATTCAAGCAATTTCATTGAAAGCACCCACGGACCGCCGCGCGCAGAAAAGGCGAAGAAAAAAAGAGACGTTTTTAAGCAAGGCGATTTGCTGGAGGATGCGCGCGGGGCCCTTGGAAAGAGAAGGGATCCACAGCAAATGGACGACCAGGACCGGTGTGTCGCTGGTGTCGTAGTGCGGCCAGAAAAAGGACCGCACGGCGCGCGCAGATGGCGCGTTTCGGCTCTCGTGAAGAGCCGAGAAAAGGGTGTCCCGGAATTCCCCCCAGGTCGGGGCCCTAGACGTCAGGGTAGCGCTGAAGCTAGACCATCAAAATGTGCTGTGCAAGACCCCCGATGCTCAACAATCTGACCCAGCAACCAGGCGCACATCCCAGCCCAAAGCAGAAGCTGCCAAACATGCCTGTCGCTGACATCCTCAGTGCCCAAAATTGTGGCGGAGACATGGCGCCCGGGCCGCTGGCTCAAGGACCAGCGCAAACCTGGAATCTTGGCCAATCCCACAGAGAGCGCCTCCCACTCAATGGCCGAACACACCAACCGATTGGCCTTGGTATCAAACGCTGTGCACTGGAGCCAGTAGTCAAACAATTGCCTGAGCCCTCTTCTTGACTCCTCTTCCCACAGTGATTGCCTGAGGGCCTGGCTCGCAGCCAGCGCGAGTTGGGCGGAGACAAACCCGGAGGGTTGTGACATTTGGACTGATCCCCACATCCCACTCGGCGAGCCGCATCAAACCTGCCTTCAGCTTCGTGGTGAGCGCAGCACTCCAGTCGTGTTGATCGGCCGCTTCCTGAAGCGGCATTCCCCTCGTCATCTTCGACAGGATCGCTGACAGATCCTCTATCCTGAGATCACCCACAGGGCGATCGTGGATCGGAAACGCAATAGCCCCGATGCCCGTCTCCGGGTCCAAGGTGTTTGAACGCAGCAGTTGGCTCAGGCGCCGGTCGCCACTTCCGTGCGCCTGACGAATCCGATGCTTGCCGGCACCTCTGGAAATCGTCGAGCGAGAACGCCCCGTAGCGCGCTGAAGCCGCGGCACATCCAACGAGACCCAGTGCGACTTGAACCAACGCAGGAAGGGTGTCACGGCATCATGTGTGTAGGCCGCAAGCGTCGTACGAATGTCCTCATGGCCAATCTCAACCAGCAGGTCCCGCGTCGCCCACAGCGATCTCTCGTGCCCCGCCATGAGCTGCGCCAGCCTTTCCTGAACGCCGCTTTTCCTGAGCCAATACGGTCGCGCGTCCTGTTCACCGGTCACCCACCGTAGCAACCCGGCAAGCGGAACGAGCCAGTCCGCATCCGGTACGCAACGGGTCGGGTCATCCCTCGTACCAAGCACCGGGAGCCCATCGTGATACTGGGAACCCAGCGCAAAGGCTCGATGCCGGGAAAACTCTTCCCACTTGCTGAGGTCTTGAAGCAGCGGCCCCGTCAGACATCGCACCCGTCGGCGCGCGTTGGCATTCTTTAGTCGCTGATAGCGTGAGCGCGCCAGGCGAAGGCAATCATCCGTTGGCCTTGGTAGCTGGTCGAACAGAAGGCGACAGGCTTCGCCGGGGCGCAGCGCACCCGCGGCCATGACTTGCGTCAGCCACTCCAACGACCGAGCGTGGCGGGTCACCTCGGCATCACCGCCCTCTGCTTCGGCGCCAAGTCGGTTCTGCATCAACACGTAACGCAGCGCAGCACGCTCTGCGCGGGTCAGAAATCCAGCATCCGCCATGGCTGTCGATCGACCTGCGAGGCCAAAGATGGCACCGAGGTCCGCATCGGGGATGCCCATTGCCTGAGAGAGCACCCAATGAAAATTGGCAATGGCGTGCGCTCTCGCAGGTCGCTGGCTCACTGGGACTTCGGCCACCGCTCGCAGATACGCCTGCGTCCACGCATCCGCATCGGCATTCATTGGCTCCGCGGGCAACCACCTGACCAGTGGTCCACTGACTTCACTGACATAGCCGCGTATGGTCGACAGCTCAAGGGAGGGTCGCCGCCTGCCTCCGTGGGTTAGCAGGACCAACGCAAACAGCGCGATCACTTCCTCCGCTCGATACGCCGACGCGTCTGGCAGCCACTGGCGGATCTGACGCAGCAAGACCGATCGCGCGCCATGTTCCTTGCGGCGATCTCTGTTCCGCTTTTCCACCGCCGCAGAGAGCGCCTCCTTGAGTTGCCTCAGCAGGTCATGAACGCGATGGGCACGTGATGGCTCCGCGCCAGAGGGCAGAGGCCTTGGTGGCCGAGCGAGCGCGTCGGATCGCGCTCCCATCGGCAAGTCGTCCAAGAGCGACACGACGCGACCAATGGGTGCGGAAATCAGTCGGACAGCGCCCGTTCCAATCAACCTGGCAACGCCGTCCATGCGTAAGGCGTTGGCCACGCGTGCCAGCGCGACCAACTCCATCAAGGCTGCGAGTGGCTTATGCCGTCCATCGAGCTGTAGACGCGCACCCAGCACCGCTTGTAGCTCGGCATCCAAGTGCAGCAAATCGAGCGCCTGCGGATCTGCGCGATGCCAGTAGTCGAGGGCGACGGCGGCAAGCCCATGAAAGGCCAGCGTCCCTTGTAACCAGCCCCCCGACACGGTTTCATCTTGCGGCATAGGGTTGAGCGCAGGCTCGACAAGTAAGACACCTGCTGCGCTCTTCAGCGTCGACAGCGAGGCCCCCGGATGCATCACCGCGACCACGGCATCGAGATCTGCGTAGGACCCGTGCAGTAGCACGGTGCTGAGCGTCTTCAACGCGTAACTCGCCGGCGCATCCGCGATGACGGTATCCCACTCGCGCGCGCACCCGATGGCATCCGCACTGCCCGACACAAAAGGACCCGCGTGACTCGGCCAGCGCTCAAGCGATGCCCGTGGGAGCGGACCCGTCAGCACCTGCCGCGCCCGTCCTGAAATCAGCAAGTCCCGAATGAGTGCCCGTGCGGCATGTGATGAGGCTGAACGAGGATCGCCGCCGAGCACCCGAATCAAGGACTCACTCCACTGAGCTGGAACGGGGACCGGGCCTTTGTCTGGCGCGGTAGTCGTCAATTCGCCATCGACATAGTGCAGACCAACGCCTGCACCAAAGCCACCTGGACCGAGTAGATGGACCAGCTGCAAGGTCAACGACTGTTGGAGTTCGACGCGGCGCTGCGTTGCCGCCGTCCGCATCTTGCTCCGCAGCGTGCGGAATCGAAGCTGATGCAGGCGCTCCGCACGCCGCCAGCTACGCACCGGCCTGGGCTGGGCGGCGACCGAGGTCACCGGTTCGAGGGGTCGCCATCCCACCGTCTTCAGTAGGCGATCGAGGACAGGCGCAATGTCCTGGGCTGCCGTCAGTACCGACCACGGGGAGCCATCGGCAAACGCGCCCTCGCGGCTGCCATGCCAGCCCATCTGAGCGACTCGCAAGGGTTCCGGCAAAGCCTTGGCGAGTTCGTTGTTGAGAAAATGCCGCGCGAAGTTCGGCACCGCCACGAACCCATCTGGTGCACCCTCTAGGTAGGCGGCGCGATCAAAGGGTCGGACCTCGTCTTCCGTATCCCGCGCCAGAAACACCGGCCCCTCTCCAGCTAGAGCGCGGTGGCAGGCGAGAGCGAACGCGGCCGAGTCCGACGCTGTAGCCGCCGCGAGATCCGATAGCAAGGCCCGATACTCAAGAACCCACCTTTCGGCCAGCGCCACGGGCCGGGTGGACCAATCCGCGCCAGCGACTTTGTCAGAGAGCATCGCGATGGCATCGTCCACACCGATGTCATGGCGGGTCAGTAGGTGAAAGCGATTGTTCGGGCGATGGCCCGTGGTTAGACAAAGACCATGGATCAGATTGCGTGTCCGATGGTGAATTCGATCGAACAACTGCTGGGGCGAGTTCTTCCAGTCATCACGGAAACTCTCGAGCATCCGAGCGATAGCGACGCTGCTCGGGACGCGAGCAGAACCAAGCACGTGGTTGGGCACCTGCTCACCCAGATGCCCAGGCCGATCGGCAAACCAAGGGAATGTCACCTGAGAAACCTGCAGCGCGAGATCGAGCGCCGGGATCTGGTCGTAGTGCAGAGGCGCGAGGTCAATGCCAAGGTCGTCACCGGCAACAAGTTGCGCTGCACTGGGGCCATATCGGCTCAGCTTCATTAGTCGACTGAGCAAAGCACGCTGCAACTGCGTGGCACTGGCCGCTGAAGCAGGACTTGGCGATTCGACACCCACGGCACCGTTGCCCAAGCGCTGAAACACGACGTCGTCTTCGGCGCTCGGTCCGCAGGTGGCAAGCAGTGCGCTGGCGAGCCTCGGTGGGATTGGCACATGGACCCACGACGGTGGCTGCGCATCACGATCAACGGGGCAAAGCTGTGGGCGGTAGAGCCACCGGCCATCCAAGGCCAGTCGCCCCGGAAACGGCGCCGAGGCGGTCGTCGTGGGGCTACCCCACCGCAATCGAGGCAGGGCATCAACCGGCGTGGATGTGGCAAGACACAGCGCGCGAGCCAAACTCGACTCCCGTGAGTGGGGATCACAGGCATCAGTGGCGATGGCCAGCGCGGCGCTGGCCTCCTCCGTCGCATACCGATGTGTCAGGTAGGTCGCGGAGTATTCGGAGAATCGCCGGAGTGGAACGTAGGTCGACTGCGTCGCCCCGATGATCTTGGCGTGTGGGGTACCGCTGTTTGTTGATCTTGCTTCGCTGCCGTCGTCCGCCATCAGCCAATAGGCCGTTGGCTCCAACGACTCGCCGTCTTCACCTTGAGTCTCGGTATCAATGGCGACCATTGAGGGGATGACAGACACCTCAGGCAGATCGTCCTCTGCCATGACAGACCATGGCAGAGTCGGACCGGGACTGGCCAAGGCGACACGGAGATGTTGCCGAAGGTGATTCTGCCAGGCGCGGGCCGCCGCGTCGGTGTAGCGACGGCCTTGCTGACCAAACCACTCAATGGTCTCCCATACGGATCTGAACGATGGGATGGCGGGTCGGCTGGTGGGGTTGGCTGCCAACTCCTCGATTTCAATACGGAGTGCGCCCGCGACCTGACAAAGGTGACGACTGCTTGCCAACTGAGGATCGAAGGCGAGAAGTTCCACTAAGGCATGGAACAGCAGCCGTCTGGCCTCCCAGTCGGCGGTGTCGACGAAGCCGAGGTCGGCGACCGTTGCGGCCAGAGCGAGCAAGGGCTCCTTCCGCCGTCGGCCGGCCAGATCAAGCTGGCGACCATCGGTGGCTTTGGCTAAGTCCTTCAGCAATGGAAACACTGCGTTGAAGGCTGCGGCGTTGGGGAGTTCGTCGGCAACCCTCTCATTAGGGAATGCCACCAGAATCGCGCGGGCGACCCAGTGACGCGCCTCGGAGTCACTGGTGTGTCCAATCCACGTGCTGATTAGGTCTAGTGCCACCGCGACCTCGCCGTCCATGCGGGACCTTGAAAGATCGGCAGCCTAGCGGAGGAGTCTGTGTAAAACTAGCCTTTACTCAGCTATTTACGCACGTTTGTGCGATCGTTTTGTGCCAGGACGAGCAGACGTAGATTGCCATGTGGTCTCAAGCGACCTTAATCGCTGAAAACGCTGAGACAACAATAGTATTTATAAACAATACGTTATTGGTTTTTAGGTGATATTTGTATAGTTTGTCGACTTGTGAAAGCAACCACGGTTAATGTTCAAGTTCGTCTTCCGAAGCCATTGGTCGGGGGTTCGAATCCCTCCGGGCGCGCCAATTTCCCTGTGACAAATCTGCGACAGATCTAGGGACTGCGCGTGATTTGCGATCGCGCCGAAATGAGTAGAGGCGCGCGCGATGTCTCACCTACTTCATCTCCGGAACGGCCCCCTGCCGCGGAGACAGAGACAGCCGCTGTAACTCTGTCCAACACTCTTCCTTCTTGGCCCACTCGCTGATCATCCTGCCGTTTGCAGTCGCGTGCAGAGCCCGGTTCACTTCCTTGGCCCAGATTCGGATCTGGTCCATAAATGCTCGTGAAACCCCTTGCTGGTCCCAAATTCGTATGAAATCGATTTGGTTGGCATGGTTCTCTGCGATGAGAGCCACAAGGTAGATGGAGACATTGCCTTGGAAGGCCGGGAACATTGGTCGCAACACTGAGTGAATGTGCTTGAAGAGGATGACCTTGCCGACCATTCTCTTGTAGCCGAGCACGTCTGGGATTACGACTTCGCCTCGTTCCTCACGATCGCGGATATCATCCATAAACTTGGCGAAGTTCTTCTGCCCGCCCAGGCTGGCAAGATCCGGCCGCCCCTCCCATGCACTAATGACCTTCGCCAGATCTGTTTTGGTCAACCGGCGCGAAGGGGGGATGACCTTGGTCTTTAGGTCCCGATACTTTGCTGGAGTGCTTCCTTCGCGAGCAAGCATTGTGATGTAGCTGCCTGCCGCACGTTCGTAGAACCAACGCCCGACGCCATCTGGGAGATACACAGAGTTCGAAATCTTCTCGAGCCCAACATGAAACGGTGAGTTTGCAGATAGATCTGACTGCTTCACAGTGTTCTGACTATTGGCGAAGCGTGATATGTCACTGATCATCGCTTCTTCAGCTGTGGCATTGTCGCTCTTTAGCACGACTATCTTGGCCGGCACTTGGACTTTCTTGAGATCTACTTCCGGGTATTTTTTCTTGGTGAAATAGATGGAAGCCGTGGTCTGCCCACCATTGACGATTTGCATACCTTTCAGCCAAGCGATCCCGGGCCCGCCCTGCTTTGTCTGACCTAGGCTTGCCTCGTCAGCGACGATTACGATGCCGTTGTTATAGGCAACAAACTTCTCCGGTTCAGCACGCAGTGTGGCCTGAATGCCTTTGTTCACCTTTCCTGTCGCACTGAGGAATGAGCGAACATTAGCTTCCAAAAGACGCGCGCCGTACTTGTCATACAGAAAGCGGAGCACGTCACCTGGAATGACTGTCATTGCATAGTCGTAGGTGTGGTCAGCGCCTTGAATGTAGACGCATGGCAGCGGGTCACCCGCCACCGCATTGAAGTTAACCACCAGCTCATCTCGCGGCTTTCCTTCGGACACGTGGCGATTGAGTCGCTCAATGTCCATCACTTCGAGTCTGATTGTTTTCCCAGCGATTTCCTGTGACTTGAAGTTCTTTGTTTTGACCTGTCCATCCGTGAGCACGTAGATTCGAAGCTCGTCAAGCTCCGAGTATCCCTTCTCAATGTGCAGTGCGAGTTCGCGCGCATCATGGGAAGGATCCATGGCCTTGGTCATCTTCCCCTCAGCGGAAAGCTTCAGAAACCGAAAGCAATGCTCAGCAGCCTGCTTTGTCTCGGCATCGGGCACTGACTGCGGCAACTCCGCATTTCGATAGACAGTGACGAAGAGATCAAGTCGATCACCATCTTCTGACACCGAGTACCCACTAAGCCTAATATTGGCGTTGCCCACTTTGCTGTCGTAATGGCACACCTGAGGCTCATAGGTCATGCCTACATCCTCCATATGCCTCATGACAATCTCGGAGAAAATCAGCTCCGGATAGGGGTACGCCGCGCCCGAAGTCGTCATTCGCTCGGAGATCTCGTCCCGCACTTCCGCCCGAATCTGGGCAAGGAATTCAGTCAGTTCCATTAGTTGCTAAACCCCAAGATATTGCTGATTTCACGAAAGTTAGATGCCACCACCGGAACGGAATCCAGATCCAATGAGTATTGGACTCGGTGGACGGGTACCGGCACATTTGAACGCGTCAAACGAGGTGATGACTCATCAATCAATCGATATGTCAGCTCCTTCAGGATGAAACGCCTTGTGTAGTGCTCCCGCATTGATTCGACATATCCAGCGGACAACAGTCGACTTTCCAGAAGCGGAGCCACACCAGCATCTCTCGTCTCCTCCAATATCGCCTCGAAATGCTCTGGCAACGTCTTGCCGGTTGGTGACTGGCTCAGCCGAAGTGCCGCCACGTATAGCGGTCGATACAGGGCGTCGTCCAGCTGATCCAAACTCCCGATCTCTGCAATAAAACCCACGGGCGCCACAGTCGTCTTTGCCTCAACGCCACCGGTACCAATGACGAAATCATGAAGCCCATCGTCAGGACCGACCCAAGCATCAACGGCATCCACTGGCGATAAGCCACCTTCAATTAGGTTCATCAGGACATGAAGTTCCCCAATTAGTCCGACTTCCTCATCAGCAGACAGAACGCCGGATCGATCACGCTTCATGAACTCCTGCCACCCTCGAATTCTGGCGATCAGAGAGGCGTAGATTTGCGGCCCATCTTGGAGAGCCACCTTGGCCACCAAGGAAGTCAGGTCGGCAGCCATGAGAGTGAACATGGGCAGTTGACCGTTTGCCTTCCGAGATAAGGCAAACCATGTATGCCCTGACGTCTCACCGGCGAGATCCGTGCGAACGAAGACGAAACCTTGACTTCGAGGAAGTTGGCTTTCATCCGGCGCGGGTGCCCCCGCGATGCCAATGAGCAAACTTTCCTCATTTCCGTTTCCCTTTCGACCGGCAAGGACAAGGCAACGCGGCGAATTGAAAATCTCGATGGCCTTCCAGCCACGGCCCTCCGCTTTACCGCTAAGCGCCCGCCAAGCAGACGCCAGCTGCAGCTCTTCATTCTGAAGCGGCATAGTCCTGCTCCCATCCAACATTGTTGACCTTGTACTCGACCTTCAGATCGCTCTTGCTACCAGGAAAGCTAATGCCAAACGCGACGACGCTAGGCAACCCCTCAGGAAGGGTGTCATCCTTCGAATTTGCTGCCTTGTCGGGATCTAGGACATAGAGAATCAATAGACCTTTATGCGGCTGGGCTGGCACGCCTTCAGCTCCCATGCCCCTGATCTTTCGAATGGCGGGCCCACTCGGGACAGTCGGCACCTCTGTCGATCGCTCTTTCCTGTTCTGCCACGTCTCAATCGTGAGCTTCAGTGCTGCATCCCACTGGGCCTTATCAAGGTCAATTGACTCGTCCTTGGGGTCTAGGAGAACTCCAATCGCATACCGATCCTTGATATCGCTGTCTGCCAAACCTCGTTTAACCCTGTTTACTGAGATGCCGGGCGCAAACTCCTCGGCGGTAGCCTTCGGCCCAGATTGGAGACCGAGGAGAGCGACCGTCCAATGGGAGAGTTCTCCGATGGAGGCCATTTTCTGAATGAACTCGGCAAGAACCTTGCTGTTGACCCTGTGAGCAGCTTCATTCGTGTCATAGGCCAGCAGGAAATTTGAAATCGTCGACACAGAAACGTCTTTCCAAAGATGCCCGCTCCATTGCTGCTCTTTCTTTCCGAAATGGCGATCTATGGTGCCGCTTTCTTTAGGTTTTCCGATTGCCCCTATCAACTCTCGTGTCGCCTCAAGATTCTTGTGAAGCGTCACTTTCTCTACTGGCAACGAAACTGTCTGCATCAGCTGCCCGCTGTAAGAAAGAAGCAGCGTCTTCGCGCTGCGCATCTTCAGCTGAGAAGTAACCATAAGCTCCGGATGAGACTGGACCTTGAGACCGTATTCTCGCGGCGTAGCACCAGAGCTGGCCATCAGTTCGAACTCTTCGCGCAACTCAGACGCAGCATCAGAAACGTGCTTGAACCATTTGACAAGATCGGGAGACGTGTAGAGGCGGCAAATATCCAGATAGCCGGGTCGATAACCGAACCAGCGACCCATCTGCATCAGGGTGGCATACATGCGGGACGCACGCAGAAAGTAGCTTGTGCAAAGTCCTTCAAGCGTCAAGCCACGGGCCAGCTTGTCTCCCCCGATAGCAATGACTTTCAACCCCTTCTCTTTGTTTTCCTCATAGTCCAGAACATCTCCAGCGGTACCGTTGATCATTCTCACGTCGATGTCGTTGAGGACTTCCGGGAGTATCTCCGCGATTTCTTCCCACAAGGGATCTCTTTCCGGGATATCACCAATATTCGCCTGTCTGATAGCTCGGGTTGCCGGAAGAAAGTCTTCAATCCAGAGCTTCTGAATTCCGCGGAGCACGTCCTCATGCCCAATTCTCCTGCTAATTTTCTGGCGGAGACTCTGCAGGTAGCGATCGACATCGTTTCGAACCGCAGTCTGCACATGATTAAAGCGAGTGACATGCACAAGCATCGAGCTGTGCTTGCTCCTGTGTCCACGCAAGGTGCGAATGGCACACGCCAGTACGAAAGAGTCCACTGCCTCCCTGAGAGTGGGCGGAAGCGGCTCAGTGCTGGTCCAGGCTGGCGTGTGACTTGACTTGTGCTTGACTGGCATCCAGCCGGACACCTTATCCTCGCCTTGGAAATCACTGACCTCATGAATGAGCGGCAGCTGCCCCTTGCGGCCGTCGATCCCAGGTTTACCGAACACGGTTGCCGGCCCGATGTAGTTACTCGGAGCCGCTAAGTTCTGGATGAAGGCCGACGGGAAGAGGTCAGGACCTTCTGCTTTGGTTTCGCCACGTTCGTGAATGAAAATGTTGGCAAAAGGAGTGGCCGTATAGCCAACGTAAGAGGATCTCGAGAAGGAGTGGAGTATCCGCCTGATCAGTCGGTTTATTGTGGTCGGCTGGTGCTCATCATCAGGATTTCCAAACTGGTCAACAACGTTCTCGCCCGTGTCTACGGACGCATTGTCGGCCTCGTCATCAATGATCAGTAACGGAAACTTTGTGACCCGCCTCCTCACTCGAGGAAGTGGATCGTGCGCTTCCACATCAGTTTCGCCGTCAGCGATAGCTGCATCGGCGACGTGTTTCTGAATCCACTTGAGCAGCCTGACAAGGACCGACTTGTTCTTCTTCACCACGAAAAGCCAAGGGCGCTGCTCTGGAGTTATGGAAAGCTGCTGACCAGCCCTTCCACCGAAATCCCCGTTGTTGGCTCTCGTGGTTGCGCAATTTGGCTTGATGGACAAGTCGGTATCGAGTTCACCAACGCCAACACGACGGAGCACGTCGCTACTCGGATTGGTTGCGTAGCCGAGAAAGCCCTCCTCCAGTCGAATCTGAGTTTGGGAACGCAGATTGTTGTGCAGGCCGGCAAGGACGATGATGACCTTGTACTGAGCGTCGGCGGCTTTGCACACCAGACCGGAATAGCTCGCCGTTTTCCCCGACTGCACATGTCCTACAACCAATCCTCGTCTGCTCCACGGACCCGGCCTGAGAGGATCCTCAACCATCCCAAGAATCTTGTCAGTTGATTTGTCCAGTTTGTCCCCAATTTCCCAGGACAGATCCCGCTCAATGAGTTCACGGTAACGCTGCCAGTAACGCCAGTCCTGCTTGCGGGAAGCGTCAAGCCAAGGCTCATGTCCAGTTGAATCAATAAGGGTTAGGTCTTCACCTATCCAAACGCTGAACCGACGAATCAGTTCGTCCGTGATGGCAGCCTTGTCTATCCCTAAAGCCCATCGGGAGTTCATCTGGAGAACTAGTTCGATCTTCTCTGAAATCACTGCCGGCGTAATTGACGACTTGTCATCCTCATCAAGAAGCAGTTCTTGGACGATCTTTACTACGCTATTTCCGTTTGCATCTTTCATAGCTTGGCGCCCTATTCGATTTCGTCAGGAAGACTGTTGACAAGGTGCGGATGCAGGTCGAAGGGCTCGGTCTTCAACAGTTTTTTCCGCGCTAAGTCAGGCGATATCCCTTTCCCCACTACGAGATTTCGATAGAGCACGCCTAGAACTTGACGGACCGACTCCTCTTTCTCAGCAGAGAAACCACCCTTTGCATGCTCTCCCGACTCTGCGGCTTCAAGCCAGATCTTCTGAACGGGAATGGTCTCTTCAAGCACCCGCAACATGGCCTCTACCCTTTGCTTGATTTCATCAGATTCTTCCAGCAAGGGCTTTACCGCTGGGTGGTTTCGGTCAACGCGATAACGTCTTCCAGAGGCAGCATCGATAGACGTCCAGACAGGAGCAAGATCTTCACTTCGCCCAAAAGAGGTATTTGACTGAGCGCGATGCAGGAACACTTTTCGGGCTCTGTCTCTTGCATCTTCGGCAAGGCGCGTTAACTGATCTCGTAACCACAGCGGCGGATGTGCTGACGACTTCCGAATATCTATCTTCCAGTCAGAGTCGGAAATGTTGGGGATATCAAGACGCACTCGTGCGAGACGGTGAGATTCGTCCTTTGACCATGATCTTCCTCGTCCGAGTCCAAGCCAGCTACCCGCAACTAGCAGCCTGCGGCCCCGATAGATGTAGATTCCTTGCTGGGATGACCATCCATCGGGACCTCCCGCATCAAGGAATTCCTTGTCGCTAAGCCGATCCTTGTGGGGTAGGACAAAAGCCTGAGCTGTGACCATCATGTCCCCTTGGCCGATTGGAGCTTCCGGCGACCGAAACGTGGCGGGGTGACTGGACATAAATGGGTCCCATGGCTTGACCTTCCTCGAATTGATGAGGAGGTCGATCTGAGGACCGCTGCGATCAAGATACCGATGGAACACCATCGAAAGATGCCGCTCAATGCGGTCGATGAGATCTAGGAAATCCTTCTCTTTGAACGACCCGGTCACTACCCGATCAAGGGCCTCCCAGAGTACGAGGGGTGCCGTGATCCCGCCCTCCTAGCGCCTCGACCTTAGTCTCGGACCCTGGGTGAATACCCTCCAAGAGATGCCATCCACCCTCGGGATCGTTCGCGAGAACATCAAGGTCCCAGCGAAGACAACTGGTCTTTAACCCTCGGCGGCTGGCGACACTCAGCCGTCTTGCTTGGGAGAACGAAGCGGTCTTTAGTCCGAGTCCGAAGCGACCAAGATCTGAAGGATCCCGCTGATGCAGCGGATTCTTGTCGCCAAGGCGCATTGCCTTGTCCAACTCCTCATCATTCATTCCTACGCCATCGTCGAGGATGGTGATCCAACTCTCCGAACCGGCCCAATGGAAATTGATCTCAACCGTTCTGGCGCCAGCCGAGATGCTGTTGTCGATCAAGTCCGCCAAGGCCGTCTCGGTTGTGTACCCGAGACCGCGTAGCGCCTCTACCATCGCGCCCGCTCTGGGCGGCGCACTCCTTAATCCAGTTCCAGAATTCATATCAAGGCCCGTCACATCAAAGATGGATCTTTAGTTCGTCAAGCACCGCTGGCCGACGCAGCTTCGCTAATGCCTTGGCCTCAATCTGGCGAGCCCGCTCTCGTGTCACATTCAACATTCCCCCCACTTCCTCCAGGGTCTTCTCAACACCGCCTTCCAGTCCGAACCTGTGTCTGATGATCCGCTTCTCTTTCGGAGTTAGACCATCTACGCATGCATTCATGAATCGCCTGAAATCTTCGAGAGTGGCAACTTCTTCTGGGGTCTGTGTGTCGTCTGCCACAGTGGAGACGAGGTTTTCGACTTCCGGCGTGTCGCTCCACAAAACCGCGTCGTCAATCAAATCAACTGTTTTCGCGACCTCAGATGATGCAATTCCGGAAGCCTCAGAGAGCGCCTTGATAGGCATTTCACGCAGCGAATCGAATCCTTCCTCGCGGGCGACCCTAGATAGCTTGCTGACCTTCTCAAATATGTGGACGGGAAGCCGTATCAGTCGGCCCCTGTCCCCTATGGCACGAGTCATCGCCTGGCGGATCCACCAAGTGGCATAGGTCGAGAACTTAAAGCCTCTGGAGAAATCGAATTTCTCGGTTGCGCGAAGCAGCCCAATAAAGGCTTCTTGGAGAAGGTCCATTTGTGGAAGAGTTGACCACGAATACTTGCTTGCCACTGAAATGGCAAGGCGCATGTTGGCTGAGAACATTTCGCACTCCAGTCGATTCAATCTTTCCACCGAATCCGTGAGCTTCGTATTTTTTCTTCCAACAAGACGGTGGATCGTCCGAATGCCATTTATCGTCAGCTCCAGATCCTGTATTGCTCTATCAAGACGAACCTTCTCATTCGGCTTGCGCCCCGCGCGCATCAGTGCCACCTGTTTTAGTCCGGCTAGAAACACGCGAGAGCGCTCATCTCCGCCAGGCACATCCGCTCGGATATCAACCTCATCCGGAGTGTCAGAGTCAGCGGCGCCTTCATCTCCTAGCCTGCTTATTCTCCCTACGAGATGGAAGTTTTCGCGTATGTGCTCCGATAGCCCAAGAAGCGCCTCGATAGCCTCCTCGTCGATTGAAATCGCACTGCATGCTTCGCTTATCGCGACTGACATCATTCGACCGATTCTTTCCTCGCCGTCGCGCCCCAGTAGGACCGACAACTTCACGTCGCGGCTTAGTGATGAATAGGGATCATTGATTCGCGCTGCCAAGTCAACGAGATACTGATGGGCCTCTTCGTCAAGCCCAATTAAATCAGCAGAATCGTCAATAGTGGGCCCCGGATTCCACCCACTACTCTCATCCTTGATGAAGCCTAGATCGCCAAGAAGCTGTGTGAGGTGTTGTGCAAACGCCCCATCAGCTAGACCTTCGACCTCTGTGGAGATGCTCTCTACGTGGCTCGCGTTGAAGAATCCAAACTGCGTGGCTGCACCGATAAGCGTGCCCAACATCTCTTGAACATCTACTCGCTGAAGGTCTTGTGTTGTGCTCAATGCATCTGTATCGGGAAGATGGATTTCTACGTCATTCCAGTCCCCATCGTCGTCCACGATTGTGTGTGACGAGACCTCCTGCTGGACCTCTGTGAGCTTAATCCGGATTTCTTTGCTGTCCTCTGGAGCAATGGCTTCTCCTTCAGGGAGCCAATCGCCAAAGAATTCCGAATCGAACTCAAATTCGAGCGTATCTGCTAGCTCAGTCTCTTCAGAAATTTCATGCGCGGCCTCGATCACAGAGGCTACTTCCGCCAGCCCTTTGCCTGTTGCATAAGCGATAGCTGAAAGGCCTTCTTCATCGATGCTGTGGACGTCCGCGCCGCGACCTAAGAGGATTCGGCATAGATCGATATCTCCTTTGATCGCTGCGAGAATCAGGGGTGTGCGCCCGCGCTGATCGCGAGCGTTAACGTCACCACCTAGGTCAAGGTAGCTGGATACCAGCTCGGCGTTGCCCTGCTGAATTGCTAAACGAACCAGTGGCTTGAGCTGTGTGCGCCCCTTGCTGTTATCCACACCAGCACCCCACCGCTAGCGACACGTCAACGCAAATGTCGTTATGCCTCTCTTTTGCATTAACCATGCACATTTCCTTGTGCGGCTTCATTTCTGGAGAATGGACCAGACAACCCGTGCAATCTGGCAGGCGATGGCAGGCGGAACGGCGTTTCCAACCTGCACGAACTGCTGGGTTCGATTCCCAAGAAAGAGATAGTTATCCGGGAAGGTCTGGAGGCGTGCAGCCTCTCTCACTGTCAGGCTTCTGCACTGCGAAGGATCCCAATGGATGAACGCGTGCCCATCTTTGGAGAGATGGCTCGTCACGGTGCTGGACGGCTTGTTCTTTAGCTGCACGCGGAACCGATCCGCGAAATCCCCACTGTTCCAGTTTGCGTGATCAGGGGCGAGCATGCGAGGGAACTCGGCACTAGAAGGCGATCGATTGTTGTCCAGAGCGTACGAGGCACAGAAGAGATACCGACCAAGATCGGCTTCCATGTGGCCGCGTGTTTCGTGGTTTAGTAGGGGTTGTTGCTCGTCCGCTTTTCCGTTTTTATTCCCAGAAGCATATGACGTGCTAGCTCGAGGCAGGGTGTGCTCAGCTTCTATCCCCTCAATTCGTTCGCGCAGCGACTTAGCCGAAGGGCTGATTGAGCTGAGCACGCGTAGCTTTTGACGCTGGATCGCTGCTGCCCAGGCAATCGCGTCGTCCGGCTGACGGCTCAGTCCGCTGCGAAGAGGGGGAAGTCCGCGCAAAGCGTCCTTCACTGTCACTGGACCATAGGCGTGAAGCAGTCCTTCCGCAGCTATTGCTCGGTCAACGTATTCGCGTCGAACCCCCATCAGGATCACTCGGTGACGCGCCTGAGGAACCCCATGCGCTTCGGAGCGGATGACAAACTGCGCCGGATCACTCGCTGCCTGCTCAGAGCAGCGAGTGCCATCAGGTCCAGAGTGGATCGGAAGAATGACGTATTGATCGTGGGTGTCGATACGCTTTCCCAAGGCCCGCGATGGATCAGCGAGGTCTCGCAGAATGTTGGCGAACATGTTGCGTCCCCCCACGGTGGAAGAAAGGATGCCTTTTACGTTTTCCATGATGAAAACGTCGGGCTTGAACTGGGCAAGGATCTCTAGGTACTCGCGATAGAGGAAGTGGCGATGATCGCCTCGTGTAGCGAAACCCTCGACATTCCTTTGCCGTGCGCGGCCAACAAGGGAATACGCTTGGCAAGGCGGCCCTCCGATCAAAACGAGCTGATCAAACTGCTTTCTCACCTCGGTGATTCGTTCGTATAGAGCTTTGTTGTGGGCAGGTTCGCCCAACGTCAGGTTGAGCGCTTCACGTTCAGCCTCCTCCCACAGCGAACTCAATGGTCCGTGTGAGAAATGGAATTCGGGCGGGCGCGATGTGCCAGCCGACAACGCTCGCAGGTATTCAAGGTACGGCCTCGGCATGGTGCCTTCACGCTCGCGAAGCAGCCTGTAGAAGGCGCGCAGGCGCAATGTCGCATGCGCAGACCGCTCCATTTCCGCCGATACACCGATGCGAAACGGATGGTGGCCAGTCTTTGGTTCAAAGCTGTTGAATCCTTCGCCGAGCCCTCCAGGACCGGCGAATATGTCGATGATCCCAATGGTGTCACGGGAGCGCTTTTGTGTTGACAAGAGATGAGATCCGGAGATGATCGACGTAGGGAGTAAGTAAAAACTTTAGGCGCTGAGGCCACGGATCTGGGCAGAGCACACCCGACCCAAGATGCATGGGGTTCTACCCCGAAACCACAGACGGTTGTGAAAGGGTGGGAAACTTGAAATCCTGTCTGGCGATCCTTCGCCGCATTCGGCGGTTATGGAACCGCTCGATATATTCGAACACATCCGCTCTTGCCGCATCGAGTGTCGGGCACGTTGCGCGATAGACGCGCTCGCGCTTGAGCAGGCCGAAGAACCCTTCGCAAGCCGCATTGTCGCCGCAGTGGCCTACCGCACTCATCGAGCAAACCAGTCCGTTGTCCTTCAGATAGTTCTGGTACTCCCCACTTCGGAACTGACTGCCGCGAACAGCATGCAGAATCACCGGCTCGGCCCCCTGTCGCTGCCAGACCGCCATCTGTACGGCCCGAATGACCATCTGCCAATGCTGCCGGTGGTGCATCGACCAACCCACCACCCGCTGGTCGAACAGGTCAAGCACGATGCACAGATCAGTTTGCCCCAGCGATTCAGCGGCCCGATTCGGACCTTGATCGACAACCGCTATGTCTTTGCGCCCTTTTGGCGAGCGCTTCGCGAGCACGACAGTTCCGGCCACTGGGAGGAAAGCTTCACGGCCAGCAAGCAGGCAGCCTTGGCCCGGCTGCTGGGTGGCGACACCCTTGCGGTGCTATCGATCCTGTTTGAGCGCTTGTACGTCCTGAGGTGTTCCCTGGTGCATGGCGGTGCCACCTGGCGGAGTCAGGTCAATCGGGCTCAGGTTCAAGATGGAGTCAATCTGCTGCACAGCACGGTGCCGGTGATGCTTGATTTGATGATCGACCATCCCTCGCTTGAACTGGGCGCGGTCGCCTTTCCGGTCGTGAGCACCGGACAGATCTGAGCACCTGTGTCCACCATTGAGACGTGGCTGTGCTTCACTTAAGGCGAGATCCATGTGGTCACCCGCCGTCGTGGCAATGATCCGTCATGTCATCGATCACGACTCCAGCGGATAGGTGTCGCGGCGCTGAGGATCAGTGAGTTTGACTTTGGCCCTGAGGCACGTCGCCACACCGACAGAAATCACTTCTTTTCACGCCTCAGGTGAATCAATGGCGCCACCCAAGAACCGGCTCGACGGATCCGCATCCCATGGCCTGGTCATCTCGATCACGTGAAGCCTTCGCTGCACTCGCTAAGGGGGATGGACGCTTGCTGACAACGCTCGTCCCTACCGACCCAGCGTGGGAGTGGGGCAAGATCTCACCCGCGTTTGCATTGGCATTCGATGGCCCAGCGGAGTCAGCGGATGCCTGCGGCAAGCCTACCCGCCTCTGTACCAAGCCAAGAGATCGTGCGCAGTTTGGCTGGTGAAGCCTTTGCTGGCATCAGTCAGCATCAAATTGGGGCAATCCTCGTCAAAGAACAACGCGGTATCGTCCAAGGCAATCCATGCGCAGTTTGCAGTGGGCCATTGCGATGAGCGAAGGAAGGCTTCGATCTCTCGTTGCCTGCCGCCGGCATCGTAGCCACTGTCCAAGGATGGCGTTGTTCCGATGATTTGATCTCGGAACTTGGCGGAAAAGTGCGTGCGCAATTCATCGAGGGATTCCGTTTCTCGCCAGCTCGAACTCACCACAATGCCCACATCGGGCATCTTCGCGAGACATTCCTCAAACAGACTGCGTTGAGAGAAGGTGCCGATGCCATCCGGGTGCATCACACCGTCAAAGTCGAGAAAGATAATCTTTCGCATGGCTTGCTCCTAAGTGCGATTGCGGCTTGGCATCGGACCAAGCCCGCCGCGATTCGCTGACTGTTGGCGACCTCGGGACTGGGCCCACCCGCATCAGCGAACGACACGCTGCGGGAACCCACCAATCGAGAACGACGCTCTACCCGCCAACCTGCGCACTACCGACGCTGACGATTTGCAGCGCCACGCAGCGCCCAAGTGCGCGGTGCCTGGCGAGTTCCTCCTCGGTTTGGCACAAATAGACCGATCGTTGGCACGCCTCACAGTACCGGATCCTTGCCTCGCCCTGAATCGGCTCCAGCTTCTGCCAACGGGCGAAGCAGCCGTTGGTCAGCGGGCAGTGCTGAATGTCCCAGGAGATCAGACTCATACCCGAAATCTGACCTCCTTCCTGCGATCACCACGCTCCGGAAGGACGGCACCTTGCAACACGCTGTCGTCTTCGGCCTCAATTTGCGCGGCACTAGCCTGACGAAACTTCTGGACGAGATCGTCGTGACCGAGCGATTGCGCACATCGCGTCAGCCAGCCGAGGCTCCATACCGATTGCATGGAAGGATCGATCACGCGGCTCACGGCATCGTGATGCAGCAAGCGCGCGGCAGTGGTTTGGCCGAGCGCGGCCACGATATCGCCCTTCAATACCAAGTAGGCCGGCTGGACCTCCTGCTCAAGAACCCGATCGATAACCTCGAGCGCTTCCGAATGGCGTTTTCGTCGGTGCAGAAATAGCGCAAGGTTGAACCCCGCCATCGACCACTCAGACGCCTGCCGGTAGACCGTCTCGGCACGCGCGTGATCACCCAATTCCTCCAGGTAGATCGCCCGGAGATTGAGCAGATGGAAGGTCGGACCGTCGTGCTGCACGGCGCAGGCGATGTAGTGCAGCGCCCGCTCGCGGTGGCCGATGCGCGCCGCATCGCGTGCCATCTGCTCGAAGGTGCGTCCGAGCTGCGACTCGGGAATCCTGCTGCAGCGGACCATTTCTTCCGCCTCCAGCAGTCGGCAGCGCGCGACTTGGCCTTGATCGGTATGCGTCAGGGGCGCATCGAAGCGCTGCTCGAAGTCGGATTCACCTTCTTCGTCGGCGTCGACGCGTCGGAGCCGCAGTGTGAGGCACTGGTTCTCGTCCAGCGACCACTCGACCGCCAAGGGCTCGCCCTGCGTCACGGGCGCTTCCAACTGCCAAATCGAGCGGCCCACGACTCGCCCGCCATCGGCGATGACCTCGATGGCGAGATCCACCGGCCTGTCGGCGACGGTTGCCGGCGCGAAGACCACCACGGGCTGCGCGGCTGCGGCAGGCAGCGTGGCACCCGCCTTCACCAGCGGGACCAGACCTTGGCGCGTGCGCAGACCGAGTTCGGCGCTGGATGCCGGCGCGATAAGCGGCTTGCCGGTCGCTGCCATGGCAAGCGCCTGCAGCGCCGCACCCCGTGCAATGGCGCCTTG
This sequence comes from Lysobacterales bacterium, assembly GCA_016718605.1. GTDB lineage: Bacteria > Pseudomonadota > Gammaproteobacteria > Xanthomonadales > Xanthomonadaceae > Aquimonas. The sequence goes on from JADKCY010000007.1 coordinate 75,892, forward strand.
CACATCCAGATCGTCGCCCAGCTCGACCACATCCGCCTGAGAGAAGTAGTCCCTCAGCGCGTCCTGCACCTGCGGAATACGGCTGCTTGAACCCGCGAGCAGAACGAGGTCGATGGCCTCTGGGCCCAGGCCAGCACGCGCCAGAACCTGATGGATCGGCCGGAACACCGAATCGCGTTCAACAAACTCATCCGAGGCGGGCTTGTCCGGGTTGGGGTCGAGAAAGGGGCGCAGCAGCTTCTCGAAGGTCGCCTGATCAAGGCGCGCGTCGCTCAAGAAAAGCTCGCGCTGATTCCACTCGATGCCGTGATCACCGGCAGAGATCACCTCGACCGCATTGGCGTCCTCGCCATTTTCCCGCTGCGCACGCAGCCGTTGGCACAGCGCGCGCTTCAACTGCTCGGCCACTGGCAACAGCACGGGCTCGAAACGGCGGCGCTTGTCGGCGAAGCTCACCGCTGTGCGCTCCAGTCGATAGCGCTCCAGCAGCGTCGGAATCAGGTGGCCGTGCACGATGGCGCGGTCGATGTCGCCGCCGCCGATGCGGTGGTAGCGGCTGGTCGCGAGCAACCGCGGGGCCAGGGCTGCGGTCTCCGATGCCTGCAGGGTGAACAGCGCGACATCGCAGGTACCACCGCCGAAATCGAACACCAGCCACGTCGCACCGGCGGACAGGTGCTCGCCGGCCTTGCCGGGGTCGCGATGCAGCAGATCGAGCACGGCGGCGTAGGGCTCGTCGAGCAGACGCACTTCCTGGTACTCGTCGAACACGAGTGATACGGCATCCCGCGTCGCTGTGCGCTGCGCCCCGTGGAAGGATGCGGGCACCGTGATCACCATGGGGTTCGCAATCGGCTCGCCATCCAGCCGAGAAGCGTGGAACAGGTATTCGATGATGTGTCCGGCGATCTCGGTGGCCGATTGGAATCCCTCCGGCGCACGCGCATAGGTGTGTCGCAAACCGATCTCGTTCTTGGTCTCGGAGAACGAGCCCTTGTGCTGGAAAAAGCGTGGCGTGCGCGCGAGCCGCTTGGCGGCATGGCCGACGATGGCCTGTCCCTCCTTCACTGCCACGACCGAGGGCACGGCGATCTGGCCTTCGGGCTGCCCAGGCTCGTCGATGGTCTGGCACTCGCCACGAGTTCGCCGTCCTCGTAGCGCGCCACCGCGATGCAACTCTTGGTGGTGCCCAGATCGATACCGACGGCCGCGCCGTCGAACGCCTGCACCGCCAGCGCCTCGCGCAGGTCGTCAAACACCGTTGTTGCCACCATCGCACGACTCCTCGCCAGATCAGTTCACCGCGAATCTAGACTGAGGCAGCCCTGTCTCAGCAGGTGAGACAGGGCGATCAGAGAATGCGTGTGGTGGGACCGTGAGGAGCGATCACCCACCTACCGCACCACTGTCTTACTTCGGGAGATGCCAATGCAAACCGTCTCGCCGCTGGCTGCCATTCCCGTCTTTTACGACGCGCGCATGGTGGCCGACGCACAGAGCTACTCACCGAGTGCGGGCAAGCCACGGGAGGTCGTCGAAAGCTGGAAGGCGCTGCGTTTGCCGCTCGCGTTCGAGTCCTTCTCGCCATTGCCGCGAGGTGCGCTGGCAACAGCGCATACGCGTTCCTTTGTCGATGGCGTCCTGGAAGGGCGCACCAAAAATGGCTTCGGCAACTGTCTGATGGCGGTTGCCAACACGCTGCCGTGGACCTCGGGCGCCATGCTTGCGGCAGCGCGTGAAGCACTGGCCAATCGACTGGTCGCGGTCGCGCCCGTCTCCGGTTTCCACCATGCGAGACACGATCACGCGGCAGGCTACTGTACTTTCAACGGACTCATCGTCGCGGCGCGCGTCCTGCTCGCGGAGCGTCGAGTCACGCGTGTGGGCATTCTCGACTGCGACATGCACTACGGCGATGGTACCGAGCAAATCATCCGTCATCTGGGACTTTCCGCGTCGATCAAACACATCACCGTCGGTAGGGACTTTGTTCGACCGGCACAAGCGGAGCAGTTCCTTCGGGAGCTGCCCGAGATGGTCGCTGACTTTCAGGGCTGCGACGTGATTCTGTATCAGGCTGGCGCCGATCCGCATGTCGACGATCCACTCGGCGGCTGGTTGACCAATACCCAACTGGCGCAGCGCGATCGAACGGTGTTCGAACACTGCAAATGGCTGGGTATTCCGGTGGCGTGGAATCTTGCAGGCGGCTACCAGACACCCCTGCGCCGCGTGCTCGACATCCATGACGCCACCCTTCAGGCGTGCATCGAAATCTATCTCGATCAGCCGCAGCAAGCGGGACTGTATCCATAGTCCTCCGCCAACGCCGAACGTCGTGTGGTGGAGCCGCCTTGCGCCAGGTGTTCGAAGTTGAGCGGCATCCCTGTAATTGAGACGGTTTGATGAAACCTAGAACGACTATGACAAACGTCGTGATACCGAGGGTGGAATGGAACGGCCTCCGACCAGAGCGCCAACGAATTCGCTGGATAGCGCCTTCATTGCCTGAAGTACGCGCTGTCTCACGCCTTGAGATTCGGACCTGCTGCAATGCTGACGCCAAACCCTGAGGCCTGACCCATGAACCGTGATGCCCGATGGCGCGAGTTGATCGACTTCATTCTGATGATGGCAAGGCGCGATGATGTCTGTTCTGTGTCTTGCCAATTTAGTGATCTGCGCCTCTGGGAAGGACTGCTTGGCGAGCAGATCAAGCGCTCCCAGCAAACCGGGCTGCCTTTGCAAGAGGCCTACTTCCTGTCTGGACCAGACGGTGGCTTGCACGGGATTGCCAAGAATCACGCAGGTCTCGAAGACAGGCCAAAGGATCAGTGGTACGACGGCACCACCTTGGAAGAAACGATGGGCGGCGAGATTCATATCCCGTGCGAGGGCGTCTGCGGTGCGGATCTGTTCGTCTATCCCGACTGGCGCGTGATCTATCCCGAAGCGTGGGAAGTCGAAGGCGCGATGCTGCACTCTGCGACGGCACGTCGACCCTGCAATCACTTGTTGATTGAAAAGAAGCTCAAGGAGCCCCGTTGTGCCACCCGTTACGGACCCATCGCCGGGACCTGGTGGCTCTACAGCAGCAACGGGCCGCGCGTTGAGTGCAATCCCCATCGATTCTGAGTTCGCCACATGGGGGGCTATCCCGTGTTTTCGGGGTTGCGCCGCTGACGGATCACGCTAGCCAGGAACCTCCCACGCCGGTTATCGCAACGGCTTGAAGGAAAAGCGCTCAGAGGCATGGTTCATGCAGGCTGCAGAAAATTGGGAACGACTGCGTAACGTCGGCATACCGGATGCCGCCGTTGCCGTCCACGGGATCCGGACACTCAACAGGGGCGATGTATGATCCATCAACACCACGTCTATCCCTTCGTTCGCATCGGCGAGCCGTGCGACTTTGATCCCACTTTGGAAGACGTGCCCTACGATGACGATTGGCGGATAGAGATCGCAGGCACGCTACACGACACGAGATATAGCTCGCGCCGCAATGCGCTCCAAGATGTTGAGATCGTCCTGTTCGACCTGTGGCCCGACAAGGCGTTCATCCCACAGCAAATCCAAGCAGCCGTCGATGCGGGGAACGTGACCTTGGCGCAGGAACTGGTCGAGGGCCAGGAACGTTCCCATAAGCGGCGAGACGACCTGAGGCGCCATAGCGAAATACTTGCCCTGCATAGTCGTTTGTTTAAGCCGCTGGATGAGTTGACGGAGGAGATCAGACGGCGTCGACGTGGCATCCCGGATGATCCTATTGACTCCGGAAGCTAGCCATTGCACCCACTAGGCGCGTTCTAGATTGCGCCGTGAATCGAGGGTACCAACCCAAATAGATGCGCGGTCTTGTCGCCATCTCTCCGGAGTCAACCCATGACCCAAGTTATCCCCATGGTGGCAATCGCCTACTTGGCCATCGGCATCTTTTTCACCATGGCAGGTCCCGCGGCCCGTTTACTGAAGCGCGGGGTGCAAGCCTCGCCAGAGACAAGCGCGTGCCCACATGGAAGCGAGTGGCTTACTGCTCGATCCGGCAATCTTCATTGTGCTGGGTTGGCCGGTCTTGGTGATCGCTGCACGCAGAGATGAACGCTGTGGTCTAACAAGCATGGACTCATGGGAACCGGCGTCAGACGAACCTACCGCCAAAGCGGCCGCGAGAATCGCAGAGATCGAGGCCGGACCACCCCGCTGTATGACGCTTCACGAGTTCCAAAGGATTGGCCATGACCTCGCGTGGTTCGACGCGGCCTTCATCAAGCAGGCCATGGCCAAACGCGGTTATCTGGTCGCAATGGCAACGACGGGCACCGGCGACTCCCTGCCCGTGAAGATTGAAGTAGCGAGCGAGATTGGACAGCCCCTGCTTCTCACCGAAGTCTCGCCAAACGTGTGGCGGTTTTCCACTTGCGACGATAGCTGGATGCATCTCGCCGGGCGAGCAGGTGATGCGTGCGTTCGCGACGGCATTGTCGTCAGTGTCTTCGTCACCATGATGAGTTAGCCACATTGGTTTCCGTTGTGGACGCCCTCGGTGCCACCGACTGGATCAAAGGGCTGTCGCCACCGCCAAGGTTCGGCCCGATAGCCTTGTTGGAGCTCCAGCAAGCACAACAGGACCAACAACCCAAGCGAGCCAGTGGGCGTGGCGCATGAAGCTCACCCATGCAGACGTTGTTGGCATCTCAAGAAAGAAACGCTCAAGGGCCTGCCTCGTGCGATTGCCCACTCCCCTTCTGATGCCCTGCACTGATCAATCGGTGGATGTTCGATCATGGCATCGCAGCAGAGGCGGTAACGCCGCTGGATCGCCTTTGCTGCTGGCGCAGCGGGCGTGGGCGTGCCGACGTTTCAGCCTGCCTACCTCCAGAGTTGGGCTGGGGTTGCACCGAAGAAACGAGGCGTTGGAGGCGCGGTCATTGCTTCCCAAGGGCAGGAACGTTCCCAGCTTTGGATGCTCCATCGTGCCGCATCGCAGCGCTGGATTCCGGTTGCCATCAAACGCCTTGATCGCGTCTCGCCAGCGGCGCTTACCAACGATTCCGCTTCGAAACCATCGGCAAACACCGCCGCATTCGGACCCACCATGCCCAGCATTGACTGATGGGCATTTTGCGTCGTCGGGCCGCATTGGCATTCGCCAGCGGGTTGGCAGGGTCCTTGCGTGCCCACTGGTGATATGACATCGGTGTAGCGCTTTGAAACCGCAACTCGTCGCATAGGTCATGCTGTCCGGGCAATACGTCTCATGCGCCAGACCGAAGCTGTGTGATTTCGTGTGTGGCCGTCCAGCACAGGTCCAGCACACTGTCTGGAAACACGTTCCCGAAGGTAAACGTGATTGATCGAGGAATCTCGCCACAACTGAAGGGCGAAACACCTGCCGCACCGTCGGACATGCCGAGCTGGGCTGGCGTGCCCGCAACGACCGCTCAACATGGGCCACCGGTCCGGGATCGGTGGTGGTGACCGTCAGACGGTAGGGTTGCAGGACGTCGCGAATACACGCGACCGTGGCATCCCGAAGTCTCCGGTTGTCCCGCTGAACGGGGACAAGGTTCGAGGCCGGAAACCAGTGAAGACACGTTAGTGGACGCATTGTTGGTGTTGCCGCGATTGACGTGCAATTCCCGCTTCTGGCGGTGGTTTGAGATAGACCAGCCGGAACTCGCCGTCACCGCCATCGATGCGGCGCAAGCCGCCATCAATGCCGGTGACATCAACGCCCGCGGTCAACCCGATCGGGGTGCCCGTCGTTGACGTCGCAGTTGTTGCTCGGGCAGGGTATCGCGTCAAACAGCTCACTCACGGAACTGCGCTCGCGAGAAGCGCCTATACCAAGTGCCGACCGGAAATCGTCAATACGCCACGTGCCGTCAGATCCCGTGATGGCCGAAATCACTTCAGCGCCATCGTCTTGGTGCACATGGGCAGTGGCGCTTTCCAATGGCGCGTCACGACCGACATCACGTATCTCCCCGGACAGGCTGCCACCGGCACAAGGACAAAGTCGATGTCGCTGGTATCCGAACCCTGTTGCATCGGCGACCGGATCTCCCCGATGTCGGCAGGCATTGCGCCATCGGGCAAGGGCGACCGTC
>JADKCY010000008.1 GCA_016718605.1 Lysobacterales bacterium
CCCAGTCACCGTTGAAATCCGGATGTGGCGTACGTCCGGTCGCATTTGATGAGCAATGCGCCGAGCGCACAGACATCGGTTCGCGTCGTCACCGGCTGGCCACCGCGCAACTGCTCAGGCGCCGCGAACTCCGGCGTCAATGCCAGGCGCGCGTGTCGCCCGCGAACTGCCATCTGCCGACAGCAGCTTGGCGATGCCGAAGTCGAGCAACTTCACCTGCCATCGTCGGCGACACGGATGTTGGAGGGCTTGAGGTCGCGATGCACGATCAGGTGCGCATGGGCGTCATGACCGCCCGCAAACCTGCAGGAATGCCCGCAAGCGTGTATCGAGATCAGGCGTTCTGGCCTGCAGCCATTTGTCCAGATCCAGCCCTTCTGCCAGCTCCATCACTAGATAGGGCTGACCATCGGCGGTTTCGCCGCCATCCAGCAAGCGCGCAATGGCGGGGTGTTCCAGTCGCGCCAAAACCCGGCGCTCGCGCTCCAGATGCTGTTTGAAGCGCAAGTCGGGATCGCGCAGCAGTTTGATCATAACACGCTTGTCGAACGCGCCGTCGAGCGTTCGGCCAGATGAACCGTACCCATCCCGCCACGACCGAGCTTTCCAGCAATCGCCATGGCCCGGCACGCAGTCCACGCCGATCAGTCGGTCGTTCGCGAGTGACATCCGCCGCCAATCCACGCAATGCGGGCAAGGCCTGCGTGTCGTCCAACAACGCCTTGCGAAGATCATCGCTCAGTCCGGGATGCCGTTTCGTCGCGGACAGCGCGACGAAACGCTCACGGCCTCGCCTTCAGGTCAGCGCGCGGTCGATCAAGGCTCTAGCCGCTGGAGCGTGCCGCCAACGCCTCACTCACGAAGCTTCGCCTTCTGCGGGCACTGGCATGCCACGTTGCTCCAGCGCCAAGGTCAGAAACGCCCGTGCCTTGTGCCAGTCCCGATTGACCGTCCGCTCGGTGACATCAAGCAACTCGGCGGTTTCGCGGTGAATACCCGGCGAAGTAACGGCACAGGACGACCTGTGCGAGTCGCGGCTGCCTTTTTCCAATCATCCAACGCCGAGTCGATTTCGATCAGCCGGGCGAGATCCTCGCATCGTCCATCGGCTTATCGCGCAACTCGCGCTCCATGCACCATGCGTTTTGCTCGGCCAGACGCGAGCGCGCATGGTCAATCAGTATCTGGCGCATTGCGCGCGCTGCCAACGAGAAGAAATGGGCGCGATTGGCCAAATTGGGGTAATCCGCGCGGCGCAATTTGAGATATGCCTCGTTGACCAGTGCGGTCGTCGACAGCGTTTCGCCGGGCTCCATCTGCCTGCGTTGCGCGCGCGCCAACCGGCGTAGATCGGCGTGCACCAGCGGCAACAGCGTATCCAGCGGATTGCCTCCGGCCGCAGAGAGGATGGCGGTAATCTGACCGAGCGCGTCATTGCTTGACATGCGCAACTCCGGTAATCGACGCCGAATTGTGCGGCTTGCGGGCATTCAGCCAAGCAAGCCTTGCTGTCGTTGCGCGCAAATGTGCCGGAAACCGCGCACTCAGTCCGATGTTATCGCGCAATCGTTACACTGCGCGCCATTTTCGCGCCGCCACGGCCGCATTTCGGGTTATCTGGGGAAAGGTGTGTGCGTCGGCGACCTTCTCATCACTCGCGTTGGTATTTGCGGTCCTGCTTACGCGGACGAGTGCGGCTGCGCAGATCGACCCTGCAATCTGGCAAGAACTGGCACGTCACGGCAGGACGAGGGTCATCGTCAATCTGGCGAACGCGGATTCCGCCCCGCATTCATCCCAGCGCAGGAACACGTGTGCATGCCGCGCAACAGCGCGTGCTGGAGGCGCTCTGGCCACGGCTGTTCGCCCTGCACTATCGCTATCAACTAGTCCCCGCGCTGGCCCTGCAAGTGGACGAGGCAACACTTCGACAACTCGCACGCCGAAGCGACATCCGCCAAATCGAGATCGACGTGGGCGGCGTCGGTCACGGCCTGACGGTGGATGAGTCGCTCGATCTCAACGGGCTCAGCCCCCTGTTGACTGTGGGCGCCGATGGCAGCGGAATGAAGGTCGCCATTCTGGATGGCGGCATCGATACCGATCACCCGATTTTTCCGGGCGCATCGTCGCGCAGGCCTGTTTTTGCAGCGGTTGTTGCCCGGGCGGCAACAATGCGGCCGAAGACAACAACGGCCATGGCACCCGGGTCTCGGAATCATCGCCGGGTGATGGTGATGTCGCACCACGGGGGCGCTGCCTGCGGTGCAGATCGTCGCCGTCAAAGTGCTGGATGCCAACCAGTCGTTCCAGAATCTCTCCAGCATCATTTCGGCGCTGGACTGGGTGCGGGTCAATCATCCCGACGTGGATGCGGTCAACATGAGTTTGGGCGTCCCAGTTGTTTGGCGGCAATTGCGACAGCAGTAGCGGATCGCTGACTTCAGCGGTCAACAATCTGCGCGCGATTGGCGCGGTGATCAGCGCCTCAGCGGCAATCAACAGGCTCTACCAGCATGTCCAGCCCGGCCTGTATCGGCAACGTGATGGGTACGGCCGCCGCGTGGGATTTCACTGGCACAGGCAGCACGATCTTCGGCTGCAGCGACTCCGCCGCACCACAAGCCAGCGTGTTTCAGCAATCGGAGCACCACCACAGATCTGTATGCGGCAGGGTGCCTATCTCACCAGCACTGCAATGGGTGGCGGAATCGGCAGCAACCTGCATGGCACTTCCTTCGCCTCGCCCATGGTGGCCGCCTGCGCCATCGCACTCAAACACAGCGCCCAACAGCAGCGTCGCCGAACGCGAAACCGCCATGCGCAATGCCCCCACCCAAGTCACCGACAGCATCAGCGGGCGCAGCTATCCCTTCCTCGACTGTATCAATGCGCTTGGCCAGTTGATCGCCGTACCCGATCAGGTGTTTGCACGGCTTCGAGTAGCCTGCGGCGCGCCACGCCGCTTGCTGCGGCAGGTCGCCACGGGTGTGCGTAAGGAAGGTCGACGTCCTCGGAGTAGGGTGGAACGCGATGGAAGTGCTTTCACTTTTCTTTAAATTCCATTGAAACTTAAAGAACCGTCAACGCAGACATCATCGACATCGACTGCCGCGACGCATTGCTCTAAACCGGCCAGCGCCGCCGGATCGGTATCCGCCCCGCCGGAAAACTGGCGACTTCGCCACCGCCTTGTAACCGCATCGGTTGACCCGGTTCTGGGCCCCAGGCGTGGGCATAGATCACCTCATAGGTGGCGCTGTAGCGCGCATCGGCGTTCGCGGGATAGGCCTCGAAGACGCGCTGCATGCGTTGCTTGCCAGTGAGCGTGCGGCGTCGATCCTGTTGCGCATTGCTGGCACCGATGGCGCGCAGTTCGTGCATCAGCGCGGGCACATCGGGATAGGTCAGCTCGAAACGATCCGAATCCAGCACCGGATTGCGAAAGCCCGCACTCATCAGCGCATCGCCCACGCTCTGGATCGGCGCAAAGCCGCTGACATGTGGCTCGCCATCGACGGCGGCAAAGGCCTCGCGCAGTTCCTGCAGACTGGCCGGTCCAAAGGTCGAGAACAACAGCAATCCGCCGGGCCGCAAGACGCGGCGCAAGCCGTCGAGCACGCTGGGCAGGTCTTCCACCCATTGCAGACACAGGCTGGAAAAAACCACATCTATCGAGTGGTCCAACAATGGCAAGGCGCGCGCATCGGCGCAGACACGATCAAACCGCTTCCGTGCAGGCGTGTACCAACGCCAGTCGCGACCAGCCTCACGCAGCATGGGAACGGCCATGTCCAAAGCCAGCAACTCCGCCTTCGGCCAGCGCTGCCGCATGACCCGCGAGGCATTGCCAGGGCCAGCGCCAGATCGACGACGCGCTGCGGGGTGGCTTGCAGGTAATCCAGTTGTTCCAGCAAACGACTTTCAACCTCGTGCTGCAACATGGCCGCCGTCTGGTAACGGGAAGCAGCGCGGCCAAAGGCGCGGCGAAGTTGGCGAGTATCGAAACCCGTCGAATGAGGAGGCATGTTCATGGGCCGCGTATGGTAGCGGCTGCGACGGATTACCTGTTCAGCGAGCCATGAATGGTGGTCGTCGCACTGCCGCCTATCCAGACCCGATTCTCATCATCGATCCGCAGATACACCCGACCGTCATAGCCTATTTCGCGACCCTGACTGCTGCAGTAGCTCCGACTTGGCAACGCGCCATTCGCCTGCAGATAGGCCGCAATCGCGCCATTGCCACTGCCGCAAACCGGATCTTCGGGAATGCCATCGGCGGGCACGAAGGAACGCACGACCAGATCGACTTCGCCGCTGGCATCGCGCCCGTACACGCTGATCCCCACGGCGCCAGAGAGGCGACTGAGCGCGGCCAGTACTGACAGGTCGGGCTGCAAGGCGCGCACCGCGGCACCCGAGTTCAATCCTGCAACGATCCAGGTCGGACCGACATTGACGCACTCAGCCGGGGTGATGTCAGCGCCGAGCGCTGTCGAGAGTTGCTGCTGCAAGGCCGCGTCCAGCGACTGATGCCGCGCCGATGGAATCCGCACAAACAACTGCCGTTGACTGCCGGACATATCGATCCGCAGCGGCAGCAGACCCGCCGCGCATTCCTGCACCAGACCGCCCTGCGCATTCGGCGTGGCGATACCCGCCTCCAGCACCGCGTGGGCGGTGCCGATGCTGGGATGTCCAGCAAAGGGCAGTTCCTGTCGCGGCGTGAAGATGCGCACCCGATAGCTCGCCTCGGCGTGACTCGGCGGCAGCACGAAGGTCGTCTCGGACAGATTGGTCCAGCGCGCCATGGCCTGCATGTCTTGCGTGCTGAGACCTTCCACATCAAGCACCACGGCGACTGGATTGCCTGCAAAGGACGCAGGCCAAACCACATCCACTTGGGCGAATCGGCGCATCACGGGACTCCTGCGGGACACTGCCGCGAGGGTGCACGGTCCTGGCATGGCGGTCAATGCGGCACTGACGAGAACAACTGACACGATTCCGGGGCTATGCTCCGCCATACCTTGGAAGGAGGACATCGACATGCAACGCAATCCGGTGGGCTGGTTCGAGATCTATGTGCAGGACATGCCGCGTGCGTGCGCGTTCTACCAGCAGACGCTGCAGGTAACGCTGAATCGGCTTGCGGTCGATGGCATCGAGATGTGGGCGTTCGACATGGAACCCGATGCCGGTGGTTGCTCCGGCGCGCTGATCGCGGTGCCCGGTGTGGCCTCGGGTGGCAACAGCACGATTGTTTACTTCAGCTGTGCCGACTGTGCCGTCGAGGGCAGAACGCGCCGTGGCGGCAGGTGGCAGTCTGGCGCGCGGCAAGATGTCGATTGGCGAATATGGCTTCGTCGCGATGGTGAATGATCCCGACGGCAACCTGATCGGCCTGCACTCGAACGCCTGAGTATGAGGCGCAGGCGCTACGAACTGCAGGACAGCACCGTGCACCCCGGCAAGTCATTCGCCCACTCTGGTCGGCGCTGCGCGAAGGCGCTGGCGTCGGCCTGTTCGTCGTAGGGTCGCTGCAGTACGCGAAGCAGATGATGCAAGGGCGCGAGGTCTTGCTGTTCGGCAGACTGGATTGCCTGCTGCAACAACCAGTTGCGCGGCAAATAGCAGGGATTTGACAGACGCATGGCTTGCTTGCTGGCAATCACGGCGTTCGGCTCGTCGGCCGTGTCCGTGCGGACGCGTGAAGCCCATCCCTGCAGCCATTCCTGCAGGGCCGTTGCCTCGCGTTCAAACTCCGCCGCATCGTAGCTGGCGGATGCCAGATCGGCGACCTGCAGATCGCGCACATCGACGTGCATCAGTTGGCGGAAGAACAGGGTGAAATCCAGCCTTGAGGCATGCAGTTGACGATACAGGCGCTGCAGCAGATCAGCATCCTCGCTGCGCCAGCTCAGCAAGCCCAGTTTGGCCTGATTCATCCGCGTATGTTCGAGATTGAAGTACCGCACATAACGCCTCAGTCCTTCACGCAAACCATCGTGGTCTTCGATGATCGACGACAGCGCACCGGCCAGACAGGACAGATTCCAGTGCGCCACGTTTGGCTGCTCGCCAAAGCGATAGCGTCGCTCACGGGCATCGGTGGTATTCGGCGTCCAGTCCGGGTTGTATTCCTCCATCCACCCGAAGGGGCCGTAGTCGAGCGTCAAGCCCAGCACCGAAAAATTGTCGGTGTTCATCACCCCATGCACAAAGCCAATCCGCATCCAGTGCGCGATCATCAAGGCGGTGCGCTCGCAGATCGCATGGAAGACGGCGATGTCGCGATCCGGCTGATCGGCCAGCCCGGCGAAGTCGCGCTCGACCATGAAATCCCACAGCGTGCGCAACAAGGCGAAATCGCCGCGCGCGCTCGGCAACTCGAAGTGACCGAAGCGCAGGAACGACGGCGCGACGCGACAGACGATGGCACCCGGTTCGTGGGCGGTGCGACCGTTGTAAAGCATGTCGCGCAACACACCCTCGCCCGTGGCGACCAGACTCAGTGCACGCGTGGTCGGCACACCCAGCGCATGCATGGCTTCGCTGCAGACAAATTCGCGTAGCGACGAACGCAACACGGCGCGCCCATCGCCGCGCCGCGAATACGGCGTCAGCCCCGCGCCCTTGAGTTGCAGCTCATGACGCGAGCCATCGACGCCGATCACCTCACCCAATGAAATCGCCCGGCCATCGCCCAGTTGCCCCGCCCAAGCGCCAAACTGATGCCCACCGTAGTTGCTGGCCCAAGGCTGCATGCCGGGCAACAGGACATTGCCTGCCAAGACCTCGGCAAAGGTCGGCGTCGCGACATCGTCGGCAGACCACCCGAGCGCGCCCGCCACACTGCTGGACGCCGCCAGCAAGGTCGGCGCAGGCATCCGCGTGGGCCGCGCCTCGGACCACAGCGCATTCCACACTTGGCGACTGGCAACAGGATCACCGTGCTCACCCGGCAGCGTGCGAAAGCGATTGTCGAAAATGGGTGTCTGCATGCACCCACTGTAGACCGCCACAGCGCAAGACCGTGTGCAGACCAGAGTCCGCTCTACTCGAACCCGTTCGCAAACAGTGCCGCCGAGCGTTGGTAGAGCGAGCACCCTTTCGATTAGGTGACCATCTCGAGCGCCACCACCGTGTCATACAGGCCGTAGTGACCCAAGCCCTTATGGCTTTCGATCCCCGTATAGCGCAACGACGCATCCTCGTAGCGGCGAAACGCAAACACGGCCTGGTTCATCTGCTCGGTGTTGAACACCTTCAGCCGCACCAGCAGGTGAAAGTCCTGCACGGTCAGGCCGGTCACGGTGAGGAACAGATCTGGCTCCAGCCTGGTGATCACATCCTGCAGCGTGTTTTCGCGAAAGTCGGTCAGGTACATGAAGGCCGGGATGCGCGTTGCGAACTTGATCAGCTTTTCCTGAATCAGCTTGCGCTTCGATTTGTATTCCCGCTCTTCCTCGGTGAGCTCCTGCTTTTCCTTCTTGCTGAGCTCGCCTTCCTTGGCCTTGTTCTTGAGCGCCTTGACCCTCTCGCTCTTGTTGATGATGGTCTCGATGATGTTGTCTCCCAAGGCGCGCCAACCCTCGATGCGCCCCACCGCTTCCATCGCCTCGGGGTTGTCGAGAATGCGGCGCAAGGTGGCGTTATCTACGTTCACCAGCAACGCGCTCTCCCACTTGCGCGCCAGCAGCGTGGCCGACGTTCCCGCCATCGCAATGTCCAGAATGCCGCCCGCGTCGATCTGCGTCATGTTCGCGCCGTCGTAGGCCAGCACGGGCAGAAAGGCCACCAGGTCCTTCACCGCGTTCTCGGGATTGCTCTCGTTCGGCGACAGGCCAATGCCGTATTCCGACAACTGGCGCAGCGCCCGTGTGGGCGCGAAGTCGAAGACAAAGCACACCGGCTTGAGGATCTCTTCCTCGTTTGGGTTGTCGCCGTTGGGGTTTTTGATCGACCAGGGCGACTGCACGCGAAACGCCGCCTGAAAATAGGTTTCGGGCGATTTCAGATTGCGCAGCATCAGGATGGACGACCACTGCGCCACCGTCACGCCCGTGGTGAGTTTGCCGCACGACAGCGTGATGGTCTTGCGCTCGAATCCGCTGCCAATCGCGCGGCGCACCGGCGGCAACGCTTCCAGCCCGATGCCCGCAGACGCCCCGGCGGCAACCAGCACCTCGTAGCCATGCCAGAAGGTGTTGTGCCGCTCTGCCAACAGGTTCGCCATGGCGTGGCAGGCCGCCACATTGGGTAGAAACCAGAACGAATGTTGCAGGTAAGGCAGCAGGCGCACATCGGAGTACGGAAACGGCGGTCGCGTGCCCGCTTTCAGCAATTCGGCAGACTGGGCGACATGCCCGCCGCGAATGATCTCCAGCCACTTTTGCACGTCGCTCTTATGCTTGAACTCGGCTTCCTCGCCTTCGCCTGTCGCCTCAAAGAACGCGTTGAGATCAAACTCATCGAACTCGCCACCACTGGCAATGGCCAGCAACTCGTCCGGCATCTGGTAGGTCAGCAGCCGCATCTGCGGCAGCGCCGCGTAGGGGTTGCGCTTGCCGGGGTGAGCGGCAGCGAACGCCTCCTTGGCGCGCTGCTCGTCGGTGTAAGTCCAGTTGAAAATCTGTTCTTCGATGAACTCGCCTGTGGCCAGTGCCTTGAATGGTGTGCCGGAGAGGTACAGATAGGCCCGCGTCGTGATGGGCAGGAACTCGGCCTCTTTTTCAGATAGCACCGTCAGGTCTTCGTTGACGCCCTCCAGCTCACCGGCGTATTCCAGCTTCGCCTCTTTCTTGGCGACGCCATCCTCCTCGCCCTCGAACAATTCTTTCGCCGTGTCGCGCCACGCGCCGAAGTGGTACTCGTCAAACACCACCAGATCCCAATTAATCTCGTGCAGCCAGGAATTCCTGGCCTTGATGTTGCCTGCGGCATCGCGCCCCAGCAGATCCTGGAAGGAACCGAAATACACCACCGGCCTGTCGCGGTCGACCTGCGTCGGGTCGCTGCCCGAAGACCGCGAGAGGTACTGCCAACCATTGAAGTCCACATGGTTTTCCAGATCGGTCTGCCAGGCATCTTCCACCGCCGGTTTGAAGGTCAGCACCAGCACGCGCCGGGCCTTGAGCTTCTTCGCCAATTGATAGGTGGTGAAGGTCTTGCCAAAGCGCATCTTGGCGTTCCACAAGAAGCGCGGCGCGGCATCTTTGCCCTCGGCCCAGATTGATTGGTAGTAGTCGTAGGTCTTGTTCACCGCCTCCGCCTGCTCGTCGCGCAGGCCAAAAGTCTCATGGTGCGTGCCGCTAAAGGGCTTGCCGGTACGCAACTCGGTAAGCACGGTGCGTACATCGGCCAGTGTGCAGCGCATCCATTCTTTTTCGACGTTCTCGAAGCCCTTTTTGACCAGTGCGGCGCGTACCTCGTGGTCGCTGAAGAGGCTGCCATCCTCGCGCTCGGCAGGCTCGTCCAGTTCGATGCTGAAGTTCTTGATGGTGGCCGTGCCGAGCTGTTCGGCCACGCGCTGTTTTACGTTGCGTGTGGTCTGGCCCACCTTGAGCTGCCCGGCGTGGGCGGCGTCGGCGATGGCGTAGGCATAAACGCGCGGGCGGGCTTGCGGTTTGGGGGTGAGGATGTCCTCGATGGTCTTATTCATCTAGCAGCGACATCCCCTAGTTCAGCCCTAATCGCAAGCCTTGGGTCTCCACGAGCTTCCACCACAGCTTGTTGTCGTTGAAGCGGTATCTATATTCGCCAGATTTGTACCCTCTGCGTGGCCCCTCAACAGTTACGCCAGATGCCTTCAATGCAGTAGCCATCGCATGATCGTTGAAGTAGACACGTAACTCAGCTCCCCACTTGTTAATTTGGGTTTGATAATGTTCTGGTGTTCCCGGCGACACCACGATCCCAGTCGCCGCCAGATAACGACCCTCAAACCGCGTTCTCCCTCTCGGTGCCACTTCAGCCTCAAGCAGTACCCGATTTTTTTCGTTGCCATTTTCATTGCCCTTTCTACGAATAGTCACTCATCTAGCGCGACATTACTGTCGAACGGTCTAATCTTTGACTCAACAAACGTGACTTCCTCCGTAGTAAGTCCATATCGCTTGGCTAGTTTTTCATCCGTCCATACTTCGTTGACATCAAGCACTGGAACGAAAGCATAGGCAGATTTCGTGAGGTGATGCGAATACATGAATTGAGCCATTAGAAATCTGAAAAAGCGCGTTTTCATATATGCAACCAAATTGATCGCCTCTTTTTTTGTTTCGTATGCCCCGACAACAAGATATGTTTCGGTGCAAATGGTTTCAGGTGGCAAAATGTCTATTTTCGAAAGCACCCTACGTCTCCCATCCTTGCCGGGATTGCCAGCATGGTCGTAACCGACATAAGAGGTAATGACCTTCCAGCCAGCAATCAGCGCCGTGACTTCAACTTTCCGCGTGGATACGGGCCTTGCCTTTTTCCCAGCGAAGAATCAAGTGCTGTGCTTTCTGGGCGAACATTGGTGGGAATGCCAAATGGCTTTCTCGCAGACACCTGTTCGTTCATATTTCGCCTCTTTTTTGATGAGGACTTTGCGGATAATCGGCACTGCCGCGCTGTGTCGTACAAATGTTGGAAACTCATCTAGGCGCCGTCCAGCAACTGCGGGGGGAGTGTCTCCAACAATATTCGTCACCTCACACAGACCTTCCGAGTGACGTTCCCACAGAAAATAGCAAACACCACCCGCAAGATCGACACCAGGAAACGCATCTCTCGCGTTCTCGTAGTCGACCAGCTTACGGATATGCCGGTCTCCCAACATCGTCGCTCGAAACTCGCTAAGTCCTTTCCCGCCGCCAAACCACCGCGAAGGAATAACCATCGTGAGATAGCGCGGTTCAAGTGTCTTCGCTTGTTCAACAAACTTGTGGTAGATAGGCATGGCGCTCGCACCAAAACCACCGTCGTCGAGCTGATACGGCGGGTTGCCGATAATGACATCGAATTGCATATCGTCTCCAAACAACTCGGCTATCCGAGTCTTGATGTTGTTAGTGTGAATAAAGGCGTAAGCGTGGCTTTCCCGATCTGCCCCGCGATCCAGCGCTACCTGGCTGGCACCGCAGAATTTGCATTTGCCATTGACCCAGGTGTGCTCGATTCTCTCGAACCAGATGTTTCCCGCTTCGCTGGTAAAACCTTTGGCAATCGAGTGTTTGCCGCTGGCGCGTTTGGAGCAGTACACGCTGCGCCGCGCCAGCAGGCTGGTGAGCTGCGTGATGCCGATACCGAATACCTGTCGGGTCAGGATGTGATTGACGCGCGTCGGCAGGTCGGGAATCTCCTGCGCCAAGCCAGCAATAAGCCGGCTGGTGATCTCGCGCAGGAACACGCCCGACTTGGTGCACGGGTCGAGGAACTTCACCGACTTGTCCGCCCACAGGTTCGCGCCATTGTGGCTCGCTGCCCAGGCTTGCGCCAGCGTGTCCAACATGCGGTTGGCGAAGTCGGGCGGGGTGAAGACTTCGTCGTTGGACAGGTTGGCGATGCAGGTGAGCACATCGGGGTTGCGCCCCCGCAGGGTGAAGCCGACTTGCTGGGTGAGGGATTCCGCGATGTCGTTCATGGCTTTCTGCCTTCCAGTCGCCGTGCGCCCGCATCGGCGAGCAGCAGCTTCATTTGATGGATGGCGGTCTGGTTGAGCAGGCCCAGCCGTTCGGCCTGCGCCAGCCCCTGATGGATGAAATGGGCGTTGAGTGTTTCGAGATTGGCGAGGCACACCAGTTGCGAGGCATTGGCTTCGTCGCGGATGTTGCCCTTGTTGCCGGGGCTTTCATCACGCCACTGTTTCGCGGTTTTGCCGAACAGCGCCATGTTCAGCAAGTCGGCCTCGCTGGCGTAGATGAGGTTGATCTGCTGCGGGGTCAGTTGCGGCGGAATCAGCCGGGCCTTGATCGCGTCGGTATGGATGCGGTAATTGATCTTGGTCAGGTTGCGGCGGATGTCCCAGCCGAGTTGCTCGCGCTCGGTCTCTTTGAGGCGCTGGAATTCCTTGATGAGGTAGATCTTGAATTCGGCGCTGATCCACATGCCGAACTCGAAGGCGATGTCCTGATGGGCGTAGGTGCCGCCGTAGCGCCCAGCCTTGGCGACGAGTCCTATGGCATTGGTCTGAGCCACCCATTCTTTGACGCTGAGCTTGTAGTTGTTAAGCCCCGCCTGACTTTTAATTATGGCGAATCCGCCATAGTTGAAATTAGGGTTGTGTACCTGTTCCCAGATGCCCAGAAATTCCACAGTGTTGCGGTTACGCAGCCAGTCGGCGATGAAAAAATCCCCGTCTTTGGCCTTGAGCATGTCGGTCAACGAGATGAAATCCCGGTCGCCGTCGGTATAGACCGAAATCGACGTGCCTTTCACTTCAATCTTGGCCATGTTCAGTCTTCCTCCAGAGCAGCCAGTTCGTTTGCCGTCATCGGCGGCCAAGTGTTAGTCGGCGTGAAGATCTCGTGTTTGCCGAGGTGCGCAAAGAGGGAGTCTTCGGCACTGAAGGCCGACGCCCCGGTGAGCACGTCGAAACGGAAGTCGCGGCGCTGGAACTTGCCCTTGCCAAGGTAGCCCCATTCCGCAAAGGAGATCGGTTGGCCGCTGGGTGTGCGCATCGTCAGCGCATCACCCTGCACGATGTTCTGCGAGAGCACATAGCTGGCCGCCTGATGAAGCGCGTCCGAGGTCTCTGCGTGGAGGTAGTCGGTGAAGATTTCCAGCATGTTCGCTCGACACTCGGCGATGTTGTCCGGCAGTAACTCGATGCCATAAATGCACATCAGCGCGAGCAGTGCGTAGTGCCGCCGCTCGAAATCCGATTTGCCGTAGCGGATATCCACGGCGGCCAGCTTTCGCTTGAGGATGCGCACGATGAAGTTTCCGCTGCCACATGCCGGCTCAAGGAAGCGGGCGTCGATGCGTTCTGATTCATCCTTCACCAAGTCAAGCATCGCATCGACCATCCATACGGGGGTAAAGACCTCGCCGTGGTCTGCGACGCGTTGTTTCGATTTGACTAAGCTCATAAATAGGTTCGGTCGGAATCCGCGTGGTGTTTGATGAGTGATAGCAGTGCTGTATGGACGAACAACTTCTCCCGCCCCGCCTTCTCCTCCCGCAGTATCCCAATGTCGCACAGCTTTTTGAGGTGCGTGGAAGCGGTTTGTCGGTGCGCGAGGCCGGCATCAACGAGGTTACCGATGCGGCAGTACGGTTGTTCGAAAATGAGTTCGACGAGTTCGCGGCTGTAGATCTGCGGGGCGTTGCGGCGCATCGTTTCGGCGGTGTCTTGCATCAGTGTGCGAATGGCGCGGATGCGGCTGGTGGTCCAGCGGGCGGTGTCGGCCACGGCGTGGAGCAGGTAGAGAATCCAGTCTTCCCACTGGTTTTCGCGGGTCACGCCAAGCAGCAGGCGGTAGTAGTCCGCTTTGTTCTGGATGATGGCGCGCGAGAGGTAGAGCACGGGCGTATCGAGCAGGCCCTGATCGACGAGGTAGAGCAGGTTGAGCACGCGCCCGGTGCGGCCGTTGCCGTCAATGAAGGGGTGGATGGCTTCGAACTGGTAGTGGCCGATGGCCATGCGCACCAGCGGGTCGATATCAGTGGCTTCGTGGAGGAAGCGCTCCCAGTTGGCGAGCTTGTCGCGAATGAGGGCTTCGCCTTCGGGCGGGGTGTAGATGCGCTCGCCAGTGGCGTCGTTCATCAGCGTGGTGCCGGGCGTGCGGCGGATGTCGATGTCGGTGCCCTTGATGATGCGGCAGACCTCGACGGCGGTGCGGGTGGTGAGCGGCCTTGCCGCCAATGACTCGAATCCTTGGCGCAGCGCGGTGCGGTAGCGCAAGGCTTCTTTGGTGGCGGGGTCGGCATTGCCGCTGCGGTCGTCGGCGTATTGGAAGAGCCGGTCAGTCGTGGTGACGATGTTCTCGATTTCGGAGCTGGCCTGGGCTTCGAGAAGGGGAATGCTGTTGATCAGTACAGCCTGATTGGGGATCAGTTCGCCCGCCTGCTTGAGCTCGGCCAGCGCGGCACGGGCCTCGATGCAGGCCTTGAGGACGGCGCGCGTTTCGATCTCCGCCTGAGGCGGCAGCGGCGGGAGAGCGTTCCAGGGCTTGCTGGGGTCAAAGACCTCGCGGGACATGTGTCGAGAATTCTCCGCCGGTTCGACATGTTTTAAGGATATGTCGAGTGTATCGACATATCCGTTACACGTGTTGAAAAACCGTCGGGTACTCGACACACCGCCTGACTGGCTCAGCGCCAGTTCGTGGCGTGCCCGCTCTACTCGAACCCGTTCGCAAACAGTGCCGCCGAGCGTTGGTAGAGCGAGCATTTGCTGAATTCGGAGGTTCCTGACAAGGGACCTGAGGGGCGATGTGCCCTGGTAGCGTGTCGCGGTCGCCAGCACATAGCGCGGCTGGTCGAAGAATGTCGGGGCGTTGGCGCGACTAATGGGCACCGCGCTGAATGACACACTGCCGTCAGTGCCGCCACCGGCGTTGGTGATCTGCACCGTGGTCGAGGTCAGGCGATAGCGTCCCTGACCCGCGTCGGCAGCAATCAGACTGGGGCAACTATCGGCGGCGTAGAAGTCCAGTCGATACCAGCCGTTGCGCGAACTGTAGCTGCCTGCAATCGTGCCGCTGGCCGCACCACCGCCTGCCGTCCCCAGGACGGGCGAATTGATGTTCTCGTTGCCCGCCTGCACCGGCAGGGTGATCGAACTGTCGTTATTGTTGGCAGTAAATCCGTCATCGCCAAGATCAATGCCCTCGCCGCTGTTGCCGTAGATGGCGTTGGCGTAGAAGGGATTGTCTGCGGCAGCCACCACCGCGATGCCATCGCCCCCGTTGTAGGCGATGTCATTGTTGCGCACCGTGTTGCGCGCGGCGCCATCCTGGATCAGCACGCCATGCAAGCCATTACCGTTCGATTCGCAGGGCCCGAACACGCAGAGTGGCGGCAGGCCGATGGTGTTGTATTCGACAATATTGCCCGTCGCCAGACTGTCATCCAGCTCGATGGCGTTCTGCAGATTGTTGGAGATCGATTGTTGCGAATGCGGTTGTTGAACCCTCGCACGATAATCCCGCGCTGATTGGGCTCGGCACCGCCACCGCCCGGCGTGGTACCGATGTAGTTGTTCTCGACCAGCACCTCGGAGGGTTGCACGCTGCCGCTGCCCGCGATGGAGATGGCCGCGATGGTGGCATCGGCGAAGACATTGCGATCCGACAGCAGCGGTCCACCAATGTGCACGCCGGTCATGTCGCGACCGACCTGCACGCCGTAGCCGCTGGGGTCCAGTACCGTGGCGCCCAGACTGCCGCCGAAGCGCGAACCGCTGACGGCGTGATCGCTGCCGCCGGAAAAGGTGATGGCTGCCAGATCAAAGCCACTGAAGGCGAGACCATCGACGCGCACACTGGTGCCCTCGGCCACGCCTTGCGGTACCACCATCGCCGCCAGACTGCCGGTACCGGAAAACCCATTCAAGACAATGCAGACGGTGCCGTTGTTGCCGATCTCGCTGCTGTTCATTACCGCGCCCGGCTGACTGTAGCCGTCGATGTGCACGGGGCCGGTGATGTCCGGCAAGGTCGAGCCCAGATTGATGATGTGGGGTCCCACAGGTGCTGCCGATCGCAAACTCGATCGTATTCAAATTGCTGGATGCATTGGCATCCAACACGGCTGGCGCAGCGAGCCCGCACCACTGTTATTGCTGTTGGTCACCGTCAAGGTCGCCGCGGTGCTGCCAATGGGGGATTCCAGCGCACCGCGATCCACCCCGGCACCGAACAGGCGCGCATCGCCCTTGAGGTCCTTGTCGCTCCAGCTATAGGCCAGCAGCAGGGCCGAGTTGATCGAACTGGAGCTACCGCCGAGTTCGTAATCGCCAATCGCTGGGTTGACGAACTGCGGATCGCTGTTCAAGGTCGCGACCGGTGAGACCAGCATCGGTCCATTGTTGGTGAGCGAAGCAAAGGTGTTGTGGGTCAAGGTCGCGTCAATGGATCCGCTGGCACTGACGTTCAACACAATGTCGGTGCCCTGATTGCCCCAGGCGATACTATTCTGCATCACCATGCGCCAGTCATCGGCCAGGGTATCTCCCACGCACAGACCATCGCCCGCACCGTTCGCGATGGTCACCTGGCTCAGCGCGACGTAATCGAGCTCTTCGTCATCCCGGATGCGCATAGCACAGGCACTACTCGTGTCCGACACCAGGACATGGGTAGCGAAAAATTCCGACGTAAAGAGGGTCAAGTGCGTCGCGTCAAACCAGACTCTGGACAGAGTCACGGATTGGTCGGGCAATGCGAAGTTGCCTACGGTGCTCAAGTAGACGCCTCCCGGTATGTCGCGAAACGTCAAATTCTGAAGACCGATCTCGCCATTGCCTTCGAAAGCGTTGCCCGCAGTCTCTATGTACACAGCACCCGCCGGAAGAGTCAGTACGGTGAGCCTGGCATCGAGCACCTGCGAGGCGCAGTTGGCGGTGTATCCGCCTTTGATGACGAGATCATCATCGGTGCTGCATCGCGTGTCTTCGTCCAGACACGAGTTGGTCAGGTCATAGTTGCCCTGCACCAACCGAATCTCCACGTTCACCTCGTCGGCACGTTCGACGGCGACATTCAACTCGGCAATGGTATCGACGCAATGCACCTCCGCGTGCGCCTTCATTGCGGGGAGGAGGAATGCAAGCACGGTAGCCACATGGCGTAGGCGGAGACTTGAACAGACTTGCATGGCAACTCCAAGGTTGACTGCGACGTTCGACCGCAAATACGGCGCGCGGCCGTCGGTCACTGGTAGGGAATGCCTCACGCTGGCAAAAGCGAACGCCTGATCAGAATAGTCGCTCCTTCACCAATTTCGCCACGTGTGTCCAGCAAGTCGAAGCACCTGAAAGGAGAGAAACCACGATGCCAGGCAACCGCCGATCGCGACACCCCCAAGCGGGGCGACGGTTTTCGGACGAGTGAAAACGCCAGCTACTCGAACCCGTTCGCAAACAGTGCCGCCGAGCGTTGGTAGAGCGAGCATTTGCTGAATTCGGAGGTTCCTGACAAGGGACCTGAGGGCGATGTGCCCTGGTAGCGTGTCGCGGTCGCCAGCACATAGCGCGGCTGGTCGAAGAATGTCGGGGAGTTGGCGCGACTAATGGGCACCGCGCTGAATGACACACTGCCGTCAGTGCCGCCACCGGCGTTGGTGATCTGCACCGTGGTCGAGGTCAGGCGATAGCGTCCCTGACCCGCGTCGGCAGCAATCAGACTGGGGCAACTATCGGCGGCGTAGAAGTCCAGATCGATACCAGCCGTTGCGCGAACTGTAGCTGCCTGCAATCGTGCCGCTGGCCGCACCACCGCCTGCCGTCCCCAGGACGGGCGAATTGATGTTCTCGTTACCCGCCTGCACCGGCAGGGTGATCGAACTGTCGTTATTGTTGGCAGTAAATCCGTCATCGCCAAGATCAATGCCCTCGCCGCTGTTGCCGTAGATGGCGTTGGCGTAGAAGGGATTGTCTGCGGCAGCCACCACCCGCGATGCCATCGCCCCGTTGTAGGCGATGTCATTGTTGCGCACCGTGTTGCGCGCGGCGCCATCCTGGATCAGCACGCCATGCAAGCCATTACCGTTCGATTCGCAGGGCCCGAACACGCAGGTGGCGGCAGGCCGATGGTGTTGTATTCGACAATATTGCCCGTCGCCAGACTGTCATCCAGCTCGATGGCGTTCTGCAGATTGTTGGAGATCAGATTGTTGCGAATGCGGTTGTTGAACCCTCGCACGATAATCCCGCGCTGATTGGGCTCGGCACCGCCACCGCCCGGCGTGGTACCGATGTAGTTGTTCTCGACCAGCACCTCGGAGGGTTGCACGCTGCCGCTGCCCGCGATGGAGATGGCCGCGATGGTGGCATCGGCGAAGACATTTGCGATCCGACAGCAGCGGTCCCCAGTGTGCACGCCGGTCATGTCGCGACCGACCTGCACGCCGTAGCCGCTGGGGTCCAGTACCGTGGCGCCGACTGCCGCCCGAAGCGCGAACCGCTGACGGCGTGATCGCTGCCGCCGGAAAAGGTGATGGCTGCCAGATCAAAGCCACTGAAGGCGAGACCATCGACGCGCACACTGGTGCCCTCGGCCACGCCTTGCGGTACCACCATCGCCGCCAGACTGCCGGTACCGGAAAACCCATTCAAGACAATACAGACGGTGCCGTTGTTGCCGATCTCGCTGCTGTTCATTACCGCGCCCGGCTGACTGTAGCCGTCGATGTGCACGGGGCCGGTGATGTCCGGCAAGGTCGAGCCCAGATTGATGATGTGGGGTCCACAGGTGCTGCCGATCGCAAACTCGATCGTATTCAAATTGCTGGACGCATTGGCATCCAACACAGCCTGGCGCAGCGAGCCCGCACCACTGTTATTGCTGTTGGTCACCGTCAAGGTCGCCGCGGTGCTGCCAATGGGGGATTCCAGCGCACCGCGATCCACCCCGGCACCGAACAGGCGCGCATCGCCCTTGAGGTCCTTGTCGCTCCAGCTATAGGCCAGCAGCAGGGCCGAGTTGATCGAACTGGAGCTACCGCCGAGTTCGTAATCGCCAATCGCTGGGTTGACGAACTGCGGATCGCTGTTCAAGGTCGCGACCGGTGACGAGGCCAGCGGAAGATTGGTGCTGAGTGTGGCGTAGGTGCTGTGTGTCAGTGCCGCGTCGATCGATCCGTTGCCTGCTTTGCTAAGCACGATGTCGTCGTCCTGACTGCCCCACACGATGCTGTTCTGCATCACCATGCGCCAAGCATCGTTGAAGGTAGTTCCCACGCACAACCCATCGCCCGCACTGTTGGCGATCGTCACCTGACTCAAGCCGACGTAACTCAATCCGACGAACTGGAGAGGCGAGTAGTCGTAGATCCGCATGGCACACGTGCCGGGCGCGTCCGCGACCAACACATGCGTGGCGAATACGTCCACCGATGAAATGACCACAGGCGCTTCGTCGAACCAGACTCTGGACAGGTTCACTATCTGGTCGGATTGGGGAGTAAATCCAACGGTATTCATGGAAACGCCGTCTGGCACATCGCGGAACGTCAGGTTGTGAATGCCAATATCACCGGTACTTTCATCGTCGATGCCTGCAGTGCGGATTTCCACGCCACCCTCAGGCCGCGTCAGCACGGTCAGTCTGGCATCGGCAATTTGCGACACGCAGTTGGCGTTGTAGCCGCCTTTGATGACGAGATCAGCAGTGCCATAGGATCCCACCGCGGAGTCAAGAGATGAGCCAGTGAGGTCATAGGTACCTTGTACAAGGCGAATCTCCATATCCTCGGAGTTGACGACCGCAGAGATGGCGCCATTCAACTCCCGGAACGGTATCGACACAACGCACCTCCGCGTGCGCCTTCAATGCGGGCAGGAGGACTACAAAAACAGTCGCCGCAAGGCGGAAGCAGATTCTTAAGCAGGCTTGCATGGCGACTCCAACCTAGGGGGATCCGGTCGACCGCAGACGCAGGGCGCAGCCGTCAGTCACTGATGCGGAATGCCCCACACTGGCAAAAGCGAACGCCTGATCGAAAAAAACGTTTTTCACCGGATTCGCATGCACGGCACGCTCGCACGCGGGTGTTTATCGACACGACACGGATCCGGCTGAAAGCGCGATCCATGGTGCTTACCAAAAATTCTTCGACCACCCCGTTCGGTTTCGGTGCACTCAGGCATTCACAGCAGACATCCGTTCTTTGGAGTGCCACGCATGCCTCACCTGACGTCGTTTTCGACCCGCACGCTCGCGGGTCTGCTGATTCTGCTGACATCGACTGCCACACTGCAGGCGGCGCCGTTCGCGTTTGTCAGTGTGTCCAGCCCCGGCAATCGAGCGGTTCGCGTGATCGATATGGACACGCTGACGGTTGAGCGCTCACTGACCAATGTCGGCGACGAGCCAAGTCGAATGGTGGCCACTAACGACCGAAAGGTCATCTTCCTTTCCAGTTGGCGTTCAAGCGGCAGTGGGCTGAGTGCAGCCGGTCAGATCTATCGCATCGACACTGCCTTCCGGCGTGTCACCGCGGTGGCAAACGTCGGCGCGCGACAGAATCGCACCGTTGCCTTGAGTCCGGATGAGCAACGCGTCTACACCTGGAAGCAAGTCACCGAAGACGGCGTCACACGTCTTGATCTGGCGGTGCTCGACGCCACCACTTTGAGTGAGTTGGCGAGCACCACCCTGCCCACCGACATGTGTTTGGCGACCGCCTACGACATTCGGGTGCATCCGGATGGACGAATCCTGTTGTCCGGGTGTCAGGACGGGTTACGCATCGCCGACCCTGACACGCTGGCATTGACCTTCGTCGGCCCAATGCCGTCCGGAAACCCCCGGCTGCTGGGATTCACGCCGCAGGGCGACGCCGTGCTGACGCCTGCCATCGGCGGCGTGAGTGCGTTCGGCATCACCGGCATCGCCGCCATGCATCTGCAAACCGGCGCGATCAAAGCGGTGACTTGGGGACTGGCCGGGAGCAGCTTCCCGGGATTTCCCACTGGCAGCGCCGCGTTCCGGATGACGCGCGTTCAGCGTCCCTCGGATCCACCCGACAATCCCTTGTTCGTGTTCAGCTATTTCACTGCCAATGGCAACTCGCCAGTCGCCTATGCCACGGCCGATGATCTCGCCCTTGACCCGCCCCGTTTGACCGGATTGGTCGACCTTGGGCCGATGTCGAGCTTTGGTGCGGACCCAGCAGGCGAACAAGGCATCGGAGGTCGATTGGGTGGGCTGCGACGAGTCTCGATTGACGCGAGCGAGCCGGTGCTGATCACCGATGGGATCAACCTCTCGATGACGGGCGTCGACACGCTGACCGACATCATCGTCATCGATCAACCTTACGCCTTCGTGTTTGCCGACGGGCTGGAAGGCAACTGATCGCCATCGGATGGCACATGGATGTGCGCCTTGATGTGCTTGAGATTGGCGATCAGGGTAAAGCTCATGAT
This sequence comes from Lysobacterales bacterium, assembly GCA_016718605.1. GTDB lineage: Bacteria > Pseudomonadota > Gammaproteobacteria > Xanthomonadales > Xanthomonadaceae > Aquimonas. The sequence continues at coordinate 21,082 of JADKCY010000008.1, forward strand.
CACCAGCAGGGACCAGAGCTCCACTTGCCAAGGTGCACGCTGGACCATGCACCGAGTTGGTTTGGATAACGCCAGACGCCGAACAGGGTTTGTACGTTCTCGGCCAGCCAGATGAAGAAACCAATCAACACGAAGGCCAGCAACAGCGGCATGCGTCGCTCGCGATCTAGCGGACGAAACACCACGGTCGTGCGCGCATACAGACCCAAGGCACAGGCCGCCAGCACGCCGCGATAGTCACCGATGAAATGATGGGTGAAGAAGTTGGCGTACAGCAGTGTCGCCATCAGACCCGCCATCCAATAGGGCGGATGATTCAGCACGCGCAACTCGAACAGGCGCCAAGCCTGGATCAGATAGCTGCCGACCGCCGCGTACATGAACCCGGAAAACAGGGGCACGCCGAACAGCTTGCTGAAACCCGCCTCGGGATACGACCACGAACCGATGGCGGGCGACGTCTTGAACACCTCCAGGGCGAAACCAAGCACATGGAACAACGAGATCGCCTTCAGCTCGTCCCAGGTCTCCAGACCCGTCCACAGCATCCACGCCTGCACCGCCACCGCGAACAGCAGCAGCAAGTCATAGCGCGCGACCCCGGCAACGCCACTACGCGGCAGCAGGAACACCGCCAGAAAGAACAGTCCGGCAAACAGACAGGCGCGCGCCTCCTTGATCCCGAAGCACAGAAACTCCGCCATGAAGCGCTGCCAGCGCGGCAACTGCAGCGGCAAGCGCGTGGCCGTCATCACCTGATCAAACTCGCGCAATGAGCGCGGCAAACGGACATTCACCAATGCAAACACCTGCTGCATACCCTCGCCCTCCGTGGATCGCCGCCACAACATCGCCGCAACAACCTGGCGGTGATTCGTGATGAGCTTGCAACTCGGCGGTGGCGAAAGCGGGGCAGCCTGGGGCGGATTGCAGGCAAACAGTCCGCGTACGGAGTCAGCAAGAACGCCTTCCGCCTGGATGACCTATCGCGTGACCTTTCGCCATGCCCAGCGCCAAAGCAATGCCAGCAGAAACGCCACCAGGACGAAAGGCATGCCGAAGGCGATCATCCCCACCGCCTCTGCCACGCCCTCGGCGAGCGCGTCGCCCGACTCAAGTACGGACGAAGTAATCTGACTCCACGCCGATGTCGCCCCCATGCTGGTGTAGCGCATGGTCAGAAGGTTGGTTTCCATCCGGCGCGCAATAACGGCGGAGGCACGCTCCAGTTCGGCAAGTCGCGCCGACACCTTGGCCTGCTCAGACGAGAGCGCAATCAGATCGCGCGCCTTCAGATCCGACCTCGACTGCAGCGAATGCAAGGTTTCCGCCTGCGCGTGCAACTCCGCGCGCTCACGCTCAATGTCGCCGACGACAGCTGAAACATCTTCAGCGCGGGTGCGGGACGAGTTGGTTTTCATCCCGTCGCCAGCGAACTCCACCATCGGCTTCACCGCTTCCGGGGCAAGTCGAAAAGCCACCGTGGCAGAGGGATAGTCACCCGAAAGTTCCTCGAAGTTCAGCACACTGCATGAGCCAAATCGCTGCTCGTTGCATGCGGCTCTCAGCGCCGCGATCCGCTCGGAAAGCAGTTCCGGCGAGGTCGAGAATACAAGCTCATGCTCGTATGCCAACAAGGCTCCTTCGCGTTCGGCCTGTCCCTCCACGGGCACTGAATCAGTGGTCAGCTGCTTGGAACAGCCAACCAGCAATAACGCAAGTACGGCGAACACGGGTAGGCGCATACACATAACCCAGGACGTTGGCGAACACGGAGTCTACTGAGACTCGACACACTCGGTCCCCGCGCCCATGCGCAACGATCAGCGGCAATTCACGCAAAGCCCGTCGTTCGATAGGCAGCGATCAGAGAGCCTCGCCCGCCAATCCGAAGCCCAAGCTACCGCTCACTTGCGATCCGTTCGCATTTGGGCGACAGTGGCCGCCTGTCTACCGCTTTCCGTGCGCTTCCCAGCCAACGCCAGGACGTAGTCGCACCTTTCCACGCTGAGCCTTTGTGGCTTGGCGTCCGATGGGTTCCGAGGAGTCTTGCATGCGTTGCTTGCTGCCCGCCTTTGATGGCGGTTTCTGGCGATCTTTGGATCGTTGTTTGCTGAGTTGTTTCCGCCCGCGTTCGATGCGGATGCGCGCGCGGTGGTTGGGCTGGATGGCGCTGCTGGCGCTGGTCGTGCTCTCCAGTTCACTGGTCCGTGCCGAGGCGAACTCGCCCGCGCCGCGTGTGGTGGACAAACGTGTCCTGATCATCGCCACCGGCAATGTGCCCGCTGGCAAGTTCGTGCATTTGCAAGCCATGGCCGCCGAGCGTGGCATCGCGCTGGAGCACCGTTATCTGCACAAGCTGCCTGCGGACGCCGATGCCAGTCTGTGGCAGGGCTTTGATGCAGTGTTCTTCGATTCGTATCTGCAGGACGAGATCCGCGAGCGCCTGAGCAAGGCCCTGCCCGCGCTGCGCGTGCCCTCGGTCTGGTTGTACGACGCCGGCCCGTCGTGGAATGGGTTTCCCGATGCGCTGGGGCAACGCTTGGTGGACTACTACGCCAGCGGCGCGGAAACCAACTTCGCGCATTTTTTCGACAGCCTGCGACTGTCCTTTGATGGCGGCGATCCGATGTCGGCCATTGCGCCGGTGATCTTTCCAAAGACGGCGGTCTACCACCCGCAAGCGCCCAATCGGGTGTTTGCGAGCGTGGCCGAGTACCTCGCCTGGCGCAAGATCGACGCGAATGCCGCACAGCGTGCACCGATCATCGCCGTGGCATTCCATCAACAATCGCTGTCGTCGATGGAAACCGGTCTGATCGACAGCGTGATCGAAGGCATCGAACAACGCGGTGGCACCGCCTTGGCCTTCTATTCGCCGGTGATGGGCAGCGCGGGCATCGCGGCCTTGCTGGCACCGAAGGGCAAAGCGCTGCACGACGTGATGCTGACCGCGCAGATCACCTTGGACGGCGAAGCGCGGCGCAAGGAGTTCGTCGCCCTGCAGCGCCCGGTGCTGCAGATGCTCAACTACCGCAACGGTAGTCCCGAAGAATGGGCGGCCGATCCGGTCGGGCTGTCGCTCACCGATGTGCCCTTCTTCCTATCGCAACCTGAGTTCGCCGGTACCATCGATGCGCAGGTGGTGGCGGGCACGCAGAAGCCCGAGGACAAACTGGTGGCGATTCCGGCACAGCTCGATACGCTGCTAGACAAGGCCTTCAATCTGGTCCGACTGCAGCGCGCCGATAATGCGGACAAGCGCCTGGCCTTGATGTTCTGGAACTATCCGGCGGGCGAGAAGAACCTCTCGGCCTCGTTCCTGAATGTGCCGGAGAGCATCGAGCGCACGCTGGACGCGCTGCGCGGTGAAGGCTACGACGTCGGCCCGAAACCCGATTCCACCACCCTGCTGGCCGATCTGCAGGCCACGCTGGCGGCGTACTACCGCGATCTCGATCTGCGGGCGCTGGTCGATGATGGCCGCGCGGCGGTCTTTCCCGTCGCCGCCTATCGGCGCTGGTATGGCGAATTGCCCGAGTCGGTGCGCCAGGACATCGAGTCGCGTTGGGGTCAGCCCGAGCAAAGTCTGCTGGTGCTGGACCGCGAGGGCGATGCGCAGTTCGTCATCCCGCGTCTACAAGTCGGCAAGCTGGTGATCCTTCCGCAACCCGCGCGCGGTGAGCGTTGGGAAGACGCGGAAAGGGCGCTGTACCACAGCACCACGGCGGCGCCCTCGCATCACTATCTGGCGACCTATCTGTGGGTACGCGAGCAACAGCAGGCCGATGCGCTGATCCACTTCGGTACCCACGGCACGCAGGAATGGCTGCCCGGCAAGGAGCGCGGCCTGTCGGTCAACGACTATCCGATGCTGGCCCTCGGTGCGATACCGGTGGTGTATCCCTACATTGCAGACAACATCGGCGAAGCCTTGCAAGCACGTCGACGCGGTCGTGCCACGGTAATCAGCCATCAAACGCCGCCTTTCCGACCTGCCGGACTGCATCAGGCACTGGTCGACATCCACGACCGTTTGCATGCCTGGCTGAATCAGGATCAGGGCGCCGTGCGTGATCAACTGCAGCGTGAGTTGATCGAGCTGGCCGACCAGCAACACCTGATCGCCGACATGGGCTGGGATGTGGCGCGCGCCAAGGCGGACTTTCCTGCTTACATCGATGCCCTGCACACGCATCTGCACGAGGTGGCCGAGACGGTGCAGCCACTGGGCCTGCACGCGTTGGGACGCGCACCCGCCGCCGACCATCGCCTCGCCACCGTGCTGCTGATGCAGGGACGCGAGTTCTGGGAGCAAGCCAGCGCCGCCGCCGGTGCCGCGCCGGATGCATTGGATGAAGCACTGGCCACCGACTACGAAAAACTGCCGCAGTCGGCACCGTATCAACTGCTGCAACGCTATCTGGTCGATGGCGCTGACCCCGCTGACTTGTCCGACGAACTGCGCGCCGTCGTCGAGCGTGCGCGTGAGGCGTGGACGCTGATCGATGCCAGTCACGAACTGCCCGCTCTGCTCGCCGCGCTTCGTGGCGACTACATCGCCACCAGCTATGGCGGCGATCCGATCCGCAGCCCGGATGCCTATCCCACAGGGCGGAATCTGTATGGCTTCGATCCCTCGCGCGTGCCCACGCAGCAGGCGTGGAAGGCCGCCGAGCAAGCCGCGCGCGATGTGCTTGCGGCGCACGAAAAGCAGCATGGTCGTGCGCCACGCAAGCTGACCTTTTCGTTGTGGTCCGTGGAGACCATGCGCCATCAAGGTCTGCTGGAAGCGCAGGCGCTGTGGCTGATGGGCGTGCGACCACAGTGGGATCAGGGCGGACGCGTCACCGGTGTGGAGCTGATTCCGCGCAAGGAACTCGGTCGCG
>JADKCY010000009.1 GCA_016718605.1 Lysobacterales bacterium
CCACGTTATATTGAGAAGGTGCCAATTAGACGTCGCCACAATAAGCTCAGCTGGCAAAGAGAGTCGAAAGACAACCGTGCATGACTCTTGGTCGAGTATCTCATGGTAATGGTGAAAATATAGACCTCGAACAATGCGCTCAATAACCGAGTTGAAAACATGGGCTGGCCAGTGATAGGTGCGTCTACCGAGTTCAATACCGGAAAGCTGTTCAGATTTCGGCCTCTCCTATTGTGCTCGGAGGCTTGGCCAGCAGCTTTCAGTTATTCCGGGTATCGCCCTTGAGCTTTCCTTCAGAGTTTGTTCGCTGACACGCCATTGTCTGCGACGCCTGCCGCAAGATAGACACGAAAATCAGAATCCATTGGTGCTGAGCCGTTGTTACATTCGACACACGCCGGAACGGTGATTAGATTTTTCGGAAACGGCCTAACTAAGATCGCCTTTGGTGGGACGTGATCGCGGGTCGTTACCCGAGGCGCACGCCGCATATCGACACAGGAGGTTGAAGTCGCGGCGGTCGACGGCCAGCAGTTCATCGGCCTGGAAGCGCTTCAGCACGCGGCTGACGGTTTCGGGTGCCAGGCGCAGGTAATTGGCGATATCCGTTCTGGCCATCGTCAGGGTGAAGCGACGCGCGGAAAAGCCGCGTGCAGCGTAGCGTCGTGACAGGCTGATCAGGAAGGCGGCCATGCGTTCGTCGGCGGTATGATCGCCCGCCAGCAGGGCGGCTTTGTTGATGTCGGCGCTGAGCGGAGGCGGAACAGTTGGCTTTTGGTCCGGGCATCTTCTGCGCCAGCAGCGCCATCATCGGGAAGGAGAAGCGACAGAGGGTGACGGTATCCAGTGCGACGGCATTGCAGGGATAGCGACCATCGTGGATGCCGTTCAGTCGATCACTTCGCCGGGCAGGGAAAAGCCCAGCACCTGTTCGTTGCCATCGCGGTCGGTGATGTAGGTCTTGACCGTGCCGCCACGGACGGCGGCAATGGCGTTGAACGGTTCGCCTTCACGGAATACATGCTCGCCCGCCTGCAATGGGCCGACATGTGCCACCAGGCAGTGCAGTTCTGCCAGGCCGGACTTGTCATAGCCCTCAGCGAGGCAAGCAGAAGAGAATGCGCAGGTCGAGCAGAAGGTCACGGCGTCACCGTCACCGTCGTCATGTTCCGGGCGAATGACGTGGCGATCTTTAGGTGTACTACGTTCATTGGTCGACGTTCGGACGGGCGGTGGTTGCTCGAATACATGGTCTGCTCAGCCCTCGTTCCGGAGCAGTGCACGTGCAGCGCCAGTTTACTGCGCCCGGACGCGGGTTGCGCCCCGCAATCCTTGCGCAACGCTGGAACCTGCGTGGATTCGATGAAAGCGCCGCGACTTGACGCTCAACTGAAATTCAGGCCGCTGTCGTTGCTGTCACGCGAGATCGCCGTCGGTGTGCCGCTGTACGCATCCGCGTAAGGATCGTGGTCTTCGCTGGCACCATCGGTAGGTCGGATCTTGAGCGCCAGACCATCGCGCGGAAGTCGGCTTTTGCCAGTGCTTCTTCTAGGTCGATCTTGCCGTCTTTGCAGAGGCCGGTAAAGCGACTGGTCGAAAGTTGCATGCCTTCCTGCGGCGAACGATCCATCGCTTCTTGATCTCATGCCCTGACCACGGCGGATCATGTCGCGGATCAGTGGCGTGTTGATCAGGATCTCCGTGGCGGGCAAGCGCTTTGTTGTCGACGCCAGTCACCAGACGTTGGCTGACTACGGCCTTGAGATTCAAGGCCAATGTCATCAGCACATTCTTGTGTGCTGACTCGGAAAGAAATTGAGGATGCGTTCCAAGAGTCTGGTCGGCATTGTTGGAGTACGCGTCGCCAGACACAGATGCCCGGTTTCGGCAAACGCGATGGCGGCCTCCATGGTCGCGGCGTCCAGGCCTTACCAATCAGGATCACGTCCGGTGCTTCGCGCATGGCGTTCTTCAGCGCGTTGGCGAAGGCATGGGTATCCAGACCGACTTCGCGCTGATTGACGATGGACTTCTTGTGCCGATGGAGAATTCAGTCGGGTCTTCCACCGTGAGAATGTGCCCGGTGGTATTGGTGTTGCGATGGTCGATCATGGAAGCCAGCGTGGTCCGATTTTCCGAGCCGGTGGAGCCGACCACCAGCACCAGACCACGCGGTTCCATCACGATGTCTTTGAGGATATCAGGAAGCTTGAGGTGATCGATGGTGGGAATCTCGCTCTTGATGCGCGAATCACCATGCCAACTTCGCCGCGCTGCTTGAACACGTTCACACGGAAGCGACCCGCATCCTTCACAGCAATCGCCAAGTTGAGCTCAGATCGCGCTCGAACGCTGGTACTTGCCCTTCATCCATCAGCGAATAGGCAATTTTCTTCACCACGCCGGCGGGCAGACCGGTGTTGCCCAGCGCGTCGAGTTTGCCCTCAACCTTGATGTTGACCGGCGCGCCGGTCGTCAAGAACATGTCCGATGCGTTTTTCCGTCATCGGCTTGAGAAAGTAGCCGATATCCAGGAAGCTGCCTCGATTGCGGTGGTCGTGTCGATTCCGGCAGGAGCGACGGGCTGCCGACTGCCCTGATCCCCAAGTGCGGGTATTGCCCGCTACTTTGAACCAGCAGACGAGCATCATATGACAGTGCACCACCCCTTGGTCCTTGCCGCAGTTCACTCTCCTGCAAGTTGGAAGCCACGCCCGCAGCACGTGATTGGCTCGCGCTGGCGTTTTTGCCGCTGCTGCCCGTGCACGCCCGGACACCGCCGCCACGGATCGAACTCGATCGCGCCGAGCGTGCGGTGCAACGTGCCGGAAGCCGGTGCGGCCAGCGACGCGGATGCCGAGTTGCGGGCCGCAATGCATCACCTCGAAGCCTCGCGGGTCGCGCGGGAGGATCGCAAACGAAAGGATGAGATCGCCCTTGCGGCCCGTGCAGAGCTGGAAGCGGAACTTGCGACTGCCGTGACCCGTGCCGCGCAAGCTGCCGCGCGGTGCAGGAAAAGGTCGATGCCAATGCCGGTCTACGGCGTGATCTGCTTGGGGAGAACGCACGATGAATGCCCTGAGAAACGCATTGCTGTTGTTGCTGTGGATGGCACCGCTCTGCGCAGCACCACGCCCGGATCCCGAACTGGAAGCATTGCAGCAGAGTCTGGCGGAGCTGGAGGCTGATCCCAGTCTGGGTGGCTTGGCCGCAGGTGAGGTCGAGCGTGCGCGGCAGGCCGTCCAGACCGTTGCCGAAACCGCCAAGCGCAAGCGACCTGAACCGATTTTTCTCGCCCAGCGTCGAATCGCCATCGCCCGCGCGGTCGCAGAGCGCGAGTTGGCTGAGCGCCAATTGGCTCAATTGGAACGCGAGCATGACCGTATCCTTCTGCAAGCGGCCCAGCGCGAGGCAGAAGCGGCGCGCCGTGAGGCGGAAAGCCTGCGATTGCTCAGTCTGACACGTGCGGAGGAAACGGAACGCGCACTGCAGATTGCCGATGCCGCGCGCGTCGAATCCGAGCTCTCCATGGCGGAAGCAGAGGCCTCACGCCGTGTCGCCGATGCGCAGGCTGAAGAGGCTGCCTTGGCGCGACGCGAAGCCGAGCTTGCGGCGGAAGCCGCCGAGAGTCTGCGCCTGCAGCTCAACAGCATGACGGCGCGTCGCGACGCGCGTGGTCAAGTGATGACTTTGTCGGGCGACGCCTTTGCCAGCGGCGGGGCAAGTTTGAGACCCGAGGCCGATGCCAATTTGCAACGCGTCATCCAGTTCGTGCAGGGTCAGCCGACCGCGCGCGTGTTGATCGAGGGCATACCGACAGTCAGGGCAGTGCCAATCTCAACCAGGTCTTGTCACAGAAGCGTGCTGAAGCCGTGCGTGACGCGCTGATTGCGGCGGGCGTGGAAGCTGGACGCCTGCGCGCACTGGGGTCTGGCGAGGATCGTCCCATCGACGACAACAGCAGCAACGAGGGGCGGGCACGCAACCGTCGCGTCGAAATCGTGCTGGAACAGGGGCAGTAGTCCGCGGTGCGCCTTCGCGTGTCAGGGTTTTTCCCATCGCCACTTTTGGTAACGGTTTTCTAACGCGTTTTCACCCGGAAAACACGCAAAAAGCAATAAAAACAAATAGATAAGAAATCACTTGCGGGGCAGAACTCAGGCGCGTAGCGTCGACTCGACGGTGCGTTGCACCGCTCGGGAGAATTGCGATGGCCACGGCATTCAGATCGCGCGCAATCCACGGCCTCAGGGCTGGCGCAGACCTGCGGTGTCAGCACGCCACGCGTCGCTGCGTTCGATAGTCGCCTCGCGGGGTAACCCGTGGGGCGTTGTTGTTTCTGAGCCAGGAGGAAGCGCGATGTTCGAAGGTCAACAGCACGAAGTCGAAGCCTTGATGCAACAGGACGTGGAGTTCCGTCAGTTGTATCACCGCCACCGGCAGTTGGACCGCCAGGTCAGCAATGTCGAGTTGGGCGTGCAGGCAGTCGGAGATCAACGACTGACTGAAATGAAACGCGAGAAGCTTCGAACCAAACAGCGACTGACGCGTTTGTTTGACAGCCGCAACGCGGCGCGCTGAATCCCTGGCCCCGCCGCATGGCGGCGGGGGCTCACTTACTTGAGTGCGTAACCGAACTGCTGACGGAACTGCTCGGCAAATCGCGCGTAGTCGAAGCGTTGATTTTGCGGGCCGAGATGCTCGATCTTCAGCGCCCCCATCAACGACGCAATGCGGCCCGAAGTCGCCATGTCGTGGCCATTCATCAAGCCGAAGATCAGACCCGCACGGTAGGCGTCGCCGCAGCCGGTCGGATCGACAACACGGATGGCGTCGGCGGCTGGCACGGTCATCATGCCGCTCTTGCTGCGAACCTCGGAGCCGCGTGGCCCGCGCGTGATGATGTAAGCGCTGACGCGTTCGGCGATGTCCTTTCGCTCAGGCCCGTGCGCTCCTGCAACAGGCTTGACTCGTAATCGTTGACGGTCACGTAGGTCGCCTGTTCGATCATGGTCCGCAGCTCTTCGCCATTGAACAGCGGCATCGCTTGGCCCGGATCGAAGATGAAGGGAATGCCCAGTTCGGCAAACTCGCGCGAGTTCTGCAGCATGGCATCGTAGCCGTCTGGGCCGACGATGCCGAAGTCGACGTCGGCGACATCTTTCACGTGGTTTTCGTAGGAACGCATCATGGCGCCCGGATGGAACGCCGTGATCTGGTTGTCATCCAGATCGGTGGTGATGAAGGCCTGTGCCGTGTAGAGGTCGTCAATCACCTTGACGTGATCAAGGCGGATGCCGCATTCCTCGAAGTGCAGACGGTACGGGCCAAAATCCTGTCCCACAGTGGCCATGGGAATGGGTTCGCCACCCAGTAATTTGAGGTTGTAGGCGATATTGCCCGCACAGCCACCAAATTCGCGGCGCATGCGCGGCACCAGGAAGGAGACATTCAGGATGTGCACCTTGTCCGGCAGGATGTGGTTCTTGAACTGGTCCGGGAACACCATGATGGTGTCGTAGGCCAATGAGCCACAGATCAATGCCGCCATGTCAATCGACTCCACTCGGCACTGGCGTGGCGGAGGAGATCTCCGCACCTTGGGCGCTGCGCCGCTCAAATGGCCGCAAAGCATACTCATGCCAGACGAGCAGGTCACTGAGGACGCGCACGCGCTTGCCAGACCTGTCTGAACGGCAAGCTGCAAACAAAGACGATTTCTTGCTGCTAAACCGCGTACTTGCTAGGCTTTAACGCTTTTCGCGCCGGGCTGAATTCCCCATGTTCAAGAGTCTCCGTGGTCTGTTCTCGAATGACCTGTCCATCGACCTCGGTACGGCCAACACGCTGATCTATGTGCGCGGCCAGGGGATCATCCTCAATGAGCCTTCAGTGGTTGCGATCCGACAGGATCGCGGTCCGGGTTCCCACAAGTCGGTCGCGGCGGTTGGGCACGAAGCCAAACGCATGTTGGGTCGTACGCCGGGAAACATCACCACCATCCGTCCCATGAAGGACGGCGTGATCGCGGACTTCTCGACCACCGAGGAGATGCTCAAGCACTTCATTCGCAAAGTGCACAAAGGTCGCTTCCTTCGCCCGAGTCCGCGCGTCCTGATCTGTGTGCCTTGTGGCTCGACCCAGGTCGAACGGCGCGCCATCAAGGAATCGGCCGAAGAGGCTGGTGCACGTGAGGTCTTCCTGATTGAAGAACCGATGGCGGCTGCCATTGGTGCGGGCATACCTGTTCACGAAGCGCGTGGCTCGATGGTGCTGGACATTGGCGGTGGTACGTCCGAAGTGGCGGTGATTTCGCTGAACGGGATTGTCTACTCCGCCTCGGTGCGAATTGGTGGCGACCGCTTCGATGAGGCGATCATCGGTTATGTGCGCCGCAACCACGGCACCTTGATTGGCGAAACCACGGCGGAGAAGATCAAGCTGGAAATCGGCTGCGCCTTCCCGCAAGAAGAAGTCAAAGAGATTGAAGTGTCAGGTCGCAATCTGGCCGAAGGCGTACCGCGCAATTTCACCATCAATTCCAACGAAGTCCTGGAAGCTCTGCACGAACCCTTGGCGGGCATCACCAGTGCGGTGCGTGCTGCCTTGGAACAAACGCCGCCCGAACTGTGCTCGGATGTTGCCGAGCGCGGCATCGTGCTGACCGGTGGTGGTGCTTTGTTGCGCGACCTCGACAAGCTGATTTCCGAAGAAACCGGCCTGCATGTGCATGTCGCTGACGATCCGCTGACCTGTGTTGCGCGTGGCGGTGGCCGGGCCTTGGAGTTGATTGACATGCACGGCAACGATTTCTTCGCGCCGGAGTGATGCGGCGGATGCGTGCAACGTGATTTGAGACAAGGACGCGCCGACGGATGGTCTGGTGAACAGTAGCAGCCGCAGTGCACCCTTGTTCGGCGAAGGCAGCAGCACATTGATGTTGCTGCTGTACTTGTCGCTGGCTATCGTGTTGATGGTGACCGACTACCGTACGGATAGCTTGGGCAAGGTGCGCCAATCCGCCAGTCTCTTGTTGCAGCCCTTCTACACAATGGCCTCGTTACCTGCGAGGTTGGCGCATGACCTGCGCGACGCTTGGGTCGCACGCGAAGCAGTTCAGGCCGAGCGAGACGGCGCACGTCAGCAACTGCTGATCGCGCGTGCGCAGTTGGATCGTTTGCAGGCGGTTCAGCAGGAGAACCAGCGCTTGCGCGAATTGTTGGGCGGTACGCGCGGATTGCAGATGAGCGTGCAACTGGCCAACGTCGTCGATGTCGATCTGGACCCTTTTCGGCACCGCATCCAACTGGATGGGTGAAGAGAGTGGCGTGCGCGAAGGATTGGCGCTGATCGATGCCAGCGGTGTGGTTGGACAAGTGCTGTCGGTGGGACCGCGACGCTCGACGGCGCTGCTGATTTCCGATCCCAGCCATGGCGTGCCGGTACAGGTTGTTCGCACCGGATTGCGTGTGGTCGCCTTTGGTACAGGCGAGACTGACCGTTTGCGTTTGCCGAACATCCCGCAGAGTGCGGATATTCGTGTCGGTGACGCCCTGGTGACCTCCGGCTTGGGTGGGCGCTTCCCGGCCGGTTTGCCTGTTGCAACGGTCGCCAGTTTGCAGCCCGATGACACGCGCCTGTTCATGATTGCGTCGGCGACGCCCACGGCCGCACTGGATCGCAGTGGGCAGTTGCTGTTGCTTTGGACCGCGGAAGCGACGCCCGAGGTCGGTCCGCCGCTTCATCTGGCCGAGCCTGAGACACAGGCGCGCAGCACAGAGCAGGTGAATGACCCAGCCGATGCAGCGCAGCAGGGCGTTCAATGATGCGCTTGCCACGCCTTCCAACGTTCACCGTGTCCGTGCTTCTGGCGCTGATTTTCGGCCTGTTGCCCATGCCGGCAGGTTGGGCACTGTTCAAGCCGTGGTGGTTGGCCTTGGTGATGATTTACTGGACCTTGGAGTCGCCGCAGCAAGCGGGACTGGGTCGCCTGTTTCTGATCGGGCTGTTGGCGGATTTGCTTTACGGCAGCTTGCTGGGTGAACAGGCCTTGCGCCTATGTATTCTGGGTTTTTTGCTGCTGCGCTTTCGCGCCCGCTTGCGGTTTTTTCCGATGTGGCAGCAAGCACTTGCGGTGCTCGCACTGCTGTTGAACGACCGCATGGTGGTACTGATGGTGCGCGGCCTGTCGGGTGAAGGCTTGCCGCCGTGGACGTTCTGGGTCGCGCCTTGGATTGGCATGGCGCTGTGGCCCTGGCTGTTCCTGGTGCTGGATACCGCACGCCTGCACAGTCGCGGAAAGTCCTGAGTGAAGACCCAACGCGTCCGACTTCGAAACGCCGTGCAGGACGCTCAGCGCTTCCGGTTTCGTGCGCTCGTGGCGTTCACCGCGGTGGCGCTGGCGATCGTGGCACTTGCTGGGCGATTTGCGTGGTTGCAGATCGTGCAGCACGCCGAGTACGTCACGCGCGCCGACAGCAATCGAATTCGTACCTTGCCCATTGTGCCGGCACGCGGCTTGATCTTTGATCGGCGGGGTCGTCTGCTGGCCGACAATGTGCCGGCCTATCGCCTGGAGTTGGTGCCCGAAGCCATCGGCGATGTCGATGCTGCGATCGAACGGCTGCGCGAGTTCTTGCCGCTCGACGAGGACGAAATGGCGCGTTTTCAGAGCCAGCGCAAGGTGTCTCATCGTTTTCAATCCTTGCCTTTGAAGTTTCGCTTGAGCGAATCGGAAGTCGCCGCGTTTGCCGTGCGGCGACACCTGTTTCCGGGCATGGATGTGGTGCCCTACCTCACTCGCCGCTACCCCTACGGCGATCTGCTTGCACATGTGGTGGGCTATGTCGGTCGCATTGATGAGGCTGATCTGGAGCGGCTCGACGCAGCGGCCTATCGCGGCGCGACGCATGTGGGCAAGTCCGGCATCGAGCGTTTTCACGAAAAACGACTGCATGGACACGTTGGCAGTGAACGCGTCGAGGTCAATGCCGAGGGCCGCGTCTTACGTGTCGTCGATCGTGATCTGGCGGTATCCGGCGAACATCTTTACCTGAGCATCGATATCGACCTGCAGCAGGCGATGGTGGAGGCTTTCGCTGGGCAATTTGGGGCGGCGGTAGCGGTTCAGCCGAGCACCGGCGAAGTGCTCGGCATGGTCAGTTTGCCGAGTTACGATCCCAACCCGTTCGTCAACGGCATCGGTCGCCAAGCCTATGCCGATCTGCTGACAGCGGCGGGTCGCCCGCTGTTCAATCGCGTGCTGCTCGGTGGCTACGAGCCGGGATCAACGCTCAAACCCTTCGTTGGATTGGCAGGCTTGGCGCTGGGACTGCGCACTCCGCAGGACACGGTTTTCTCCAGCGGAGCCTATCGGTTGCCAGGCCAGGAACGCGAATACCGCGACTGGAAGCGGGGTGGCCACGGCACCGTCAATTTGCGCGAGGCGCTGGCGCAGTCAGTCAACACCTATTTCTACACGCTGGCGATGGATCTCGGCATCGATCGCATGAGCGGCTATCTGCAGCGCTTTGGTTTTGGCGAACCGACCGGTATTGATCTGATTGGTGAGGCGGTCGGCATTCGACCGACCCAAGCTTGGAAGCGGGCAACGCGCAATCAAGCCTGGTATCCCGGTGAAACGGTGATTGCTGGCATTGGCCAAGGGTTTTGGGTCGCCACACCACTGCAGTTGGCGCAAGCGACCGCGACGTTGGCGGCCGGTGGCGTGCGCCATCCGCTGCATTTGCTGCGGCAAACCCAGTCGGGCTTCGATGCGCCCATTCTGGATGTGCCGCCAGCAGCACTGGAAGCACCAGTCGTGCGTGATCCGCAGCATTTGCAGGCGGTCATCGACGGCATGATTGCAGCGGTCCACGGTCCGACCGGGTCAGCCCACGAGATGGGCGTCGGGGCGAACTACCTGATCGCTGGGAAGACCGGCACCGCGCAGCGCGTCAGCCGTGTTGGCGACGAGGCGAGAGATCAAAGTACCTTGTCGCAAAACCAACGTAACCAAGCGCTGTTTATCGCGTTTGCGCCGGCCGAGTCGCCGCAGATCGCGCTGGCACTGGTGGTGGAGGGTGGTGGATCAGGTGCGCGTGCCGCGGCGCCGGTGGCGCGACGCATTCTGGATGCTTGGCTGGAGCGTCGTACGCCATGACCATGTTGGTGCAAGCGCGACGCTGGATACCGCGCCTGCTGACGCCGCGCGTTGACCTCCCCTTGTTGGTGGCGCTAGTGCTATTGGCGGGCGTAGGACTGTTGACTCTGCACAGCGCCGCCGCTGGCGATCCGGGCTTGCTGCGCGCGCAGATGATGCGCTTCGGTTTCGGCTTTGCCGTGCTGTGGGTGATCTCGCGTATTCCACCGCAGCAGTTGCGCCTGTGGGCGCCATGGTTTTTCGTTGGCAGCATCCTGCTGTTGTTGCTCGTGCCCGTTCTAGGGACGGGTCGCAGCGCGCGCTCATGGCTGAACCTTGGCGTGTTCTATCTGCAGCCTGCCGAGCTGCTGAAACTGGCCGTGCCGTTGCTGGTGGCTTCGTGGTTGCACAGTCAGGTGCTTCCTCCGCGCTTTGGCGCCTTGACAGTGAGCGCTTTGATCATCGGCGTTCCGACGGCGTTGATTGCCATCCAGCCGGATCTAGGTACCGCGCTGGTAGTGGCCGCCAGTGGCGTATTCGTGGTGTTCTTTGCAGGCATCCAATGGCGCTGGATCATCGGTCTGGGCGGCACGGCCTTGCTGGCAGCACCCCTCGCCTGGCCGTTCTTGCGCGAATATCACCGCAACCGATTCCTGACCTTTCTCAATCCCGAAGCCGATCCTCTGGGGGTCGGCTGGAATATTATCCAATCCAAGATCGCGGTCGGCTCGGGCGGTCTGTTTGGCAAGGGCTGGGGCCAGGGCACCCAGTCGCGTCTCGACTTTCTGCCCGAGCACACCACGGATTTCATTTTTTCGGTGTTCGCGGAAGAGTTTGGCTGGATCGGCGTCGTCGCGATGTTGTGTCTCTACCTGTTCATCATCGGCCGCAGTCTGTGGATCGTCGCCCAAGCTCGCGACACCTTCTCGCGCATCCTCGGCGGTTCCCTTGCGCTGACATTTTTCGTGTTCGTGCTTATCAATGGCGGCATGGTGGCTGGCATGCTGCCGGTGGTCGGTGTGCCGATGCCCTTGATGAGTTACGGCGGTACCTCAGCGGTCTCGCTGTTGGCCAGCTTCGGTGTACTGATGTCGATTCACTCGCATCGACGGTTCATGGGTGAGTAGGTTGTCCGATCAACCGAACCGACGAGTCCATCACCCAGCTGATCACTGCCGTGGAAACGGGGTGCTAGGGTTAGTCCTTGGCAGCCTCCCTGACGGCTCCCGCGTACGGGGTTTGACGGACGGGTTTGACACGCTCAAGGGGTGACTTTGTTCCGCTTCCGGACTAGCGTGGACAGGGCGTCATTCAATCGTGTCACAGAAGCAGCCTTGGCGACTGGTACGCGAGTCAGCCTCGGACGGATTCAATCCTATCCGCCACCAAGTCTTCCAACGATTCACCATGAGTGCTGGCGTGGCGCAGTTTGGTTTGGGTCCACTGGTGTGCGATCTGACCGTCGAGCAGCAGGGTGATGCAACGCCACAGCCCATCAAGGATGGCCTACTATCGGAGCTCGGCAGACACCGCATCAGCGACTTACCGCGTTGTGATCGGGTCTGGCGGGCGAGCAGACTGCGAGAAGACAAGGCCTGCGAAGGCGGTAGGTACCGCGCTCGCAGGCCAAGATCAGCCACAAGGCTGACGACGCAGACCCATCTGTGGGCCAGGCAATTGCCTGCCTTGTCCGCGAGCGTCTATTCAGTTGTTCGTGGCCAGCGAGGGCACCGGCTCAGGCATCGCCGAGCTGTGGTGCAGGCTGATCTTCCATTCAGCGTCCTGCTTTTCATAGACGTAGGTGTAGCGCGCCTGTACTTGCTGGCTGCCGCCTTGGTCGTCGTGCAGGGTGAAGGTATAGATGCCAGCATCCAATGCGGAGTCATCGTCGAGCAGCTTGATTTCGCGGGCATTGATCACGCCTTGTGGCTTCTTCTTGAGGAAGCTCTCAAAGTAGTTACTGATCTCGCCCTGTCCAACACGCATCCAGTTCGACACCGTGGGTTGCAGGACGCCGTCTTTCGCATACAGGGCGGCCACTTCCTGCGGGTCGCCAGTGGCTAGTGCCGCATTCCAGCGGTCGAAGAGAGCAGCAATCTCGCGTTCGTCGGCATCGGTTGGCAGCGGCGCTTCGCCGCGGTATTCACGGGCCATCGTGCTGGTCGACAGGCTGAGCAGCAGGGAAAAAGTAGTCACGAGCGCGCGGCGGGTGGTGTTCAACATGGTGTTTCTCCTGCAATAGGTTGTCGATGTGGCCCTCACAAGGGCAGGGATATCTTGTCCTTGACAGGCGCCCATGAGATCCGCCATGTGGCGTATCATTTTGTACGCTGTTCGGCCGATGGAGTGCGGTTCCGGATTGCCGAGTTTGTGAGCTGTTTTGCCCGGGAGTTTCGGAATGAACCAGAGCTTCGCCAACTGGCGCCATGCGCAGCGAGAGGACACCAGTGACGGCGTGCGTCTTCGACGACTGCAGCAGACCCTGCAGACACTGGCCGAGCCGACAGAGGGCGCCGATTGGCCGCGCTACCTGCTGTTGCGAATGTGCGAGCCGCTGTTCGTGGTCGACGCGGCCCTGTTGCAGCGAGCCAACAATGGTGTGCGCGTCATGGCTAGTATGGGACAGGCACGGCCGCCTGGAGCGCGCGTCGCGGGCGCCACCGATTGGCCGGTGATGGCCAGCGCCAGCGCGCTGCGCGATCAACTGCGAAGGGACGACGGTTTAGCGTGGTGCATGCCGCAGGGCGCGCGCATGGCGGATGAGTTGCACTTGGGCGTCCGGCTGGCGGGGCGTCCTCTGGGCGCAGTCGTCATGCGCTTACCCGAGGCCGGTGCGCCGGATCAAGCGACCCGCGACTGGCTACAGACAATGGCGCAACTGGCCGCCATACCGCTGTTGCAAACGTGCGCCCCCGGCGTCGAGCGTAGTTCCCGTCGTCCGCGCAGCCAAGCGCGTTTGGCTGCATTGACGCGTCGAGAGCGTCAGGTTCTGGCATTGATGCCGCGCGGACTCAGTAATGCGGCGCTTGGCGAAGCGCTGGGGGTTACCACCGCCACCGCGAAGACCCATGTCGAGCGCATCCTGCGCAAACTGGAATGCCATGATCGGGTCCAAGCGGCGGTACTGGCTGCGCGCGCGGGGATCGCCACATGAGCTTGATGTCAACCTGGAATGATTGGCCGCTGACGCGCAAGTCGGTGGTGGTGGTCGCGGGGCCGCTCCTACTTCTGTTGTTCTCCTTGATGGCGATCTATGGCCTTGAGCGTCAGACGGCGCAGGCCGAAGAAGACGTACGCCGAACACTGCAGATTGTCAGTGACCTGCATGAAGCCCACAGCCTATTGGCCGAGACTGCCGCGGGTGTCCGCGGTTATGTGCTGGTCAATCAGACCAACTTTCTGGAGCCCTATTACGATGCTGAGCCGCGACTGCTGGGTGTGGTTGAGCGCCTTGCCGAGCGTGCCGAACAAGGATCGCGCGGTGCGCGTTACGCCGCGCTGGTGCCCTTGTTCCAGAAAAAGCTGACCGGCTGGCAAACTCTCTTGCAAGGACAGGCCAACGCGGATCCTGACTGGTTGCAGGCGCGCATGATCGAGGGCAAGCACACCTTAGATCTATTGCGCACAGAGTTGCGCGTGCTGGGTGCGGAAGAACGCAGTGAGCTGGAGGCGCGTACCGCAAAGGCAACCACATTGCGGCAGCGCAATTTGGCCATCACGCTGGCATTTGCCCTGCTGGGAGGCTTGGGTGCCGTGTTGTCGGCGGGGGTGCTGGCAGGGAGTTTGAGTCGACGACTGCGTCATCTGGCGGCAGAGGCCAGTCGCCTCGGCGCAGGGGTAGACATGCCTGCCCCTGCGCGCTTTGAAGCAGACGAACTGGGTCAGGTCCGCGAGCGTCTGCACGCCGCCGGCACACTGTTGCGTGCTCGTGCGGCACAGTTGGAGGAGGCACGTCGAGACGCGGAGACCGCGAATGGTGCGAAGACCGAGTTTCTGTCACGGATGAGTCACGAATTGCGCACGCCGTTGAACGCCATTCTGGGCTACGCGCAGATCCTGGTCGACGACGATCCCGAGGCGCGCGCGGGGCGCTTCGGTCGCCATATCGAGACAGCGGGTCGGCACCTGCTCGGTCTCATCACCGAAGTGCTGGATGTTGCGCGCATTGAGGCCGGTGCGCTGACCAT
The DNA here is from genome assembly GCA_016718605.1 of Lysobacterales bacterium. Taxonomy (GTDB): domain Bacteria; phylum Pseudomonadota; class Gammaproteobacteria; order Xanthomonadales; family Xanthomonadaceae; genus Aquimonas. The sequence continues at coordinate 14,329 of JADKCY010000009.1, forward strand.
CGATACCCGCCCGGTGGCGCTGCGCAGCGCGCTGTCTGAAACGCTGGACTTGTTACGTCCACAGGCGGAAGGCGCGTCCATTCAGCTCGACAGTCTGCCTGAGGGCATGGCGGTCAGTGTGCTTGCCGACCCGCAAAGACTGCGTCAGGTGCTGCTCAATCTGATTGGCAATGCAATCAAGTTCAATCGACCCCAGGGTCGCGTACAGTTTGATATTGCGCAACGGGAAGCGCTGGTCGAAATCGGTGTGCGCGACGAAGGCGCGGGTCTCGATCCGTCCGCTTGCGAGCGCCTATTCCGTCCCTTTGAGCGTATCGAGTCAACCGCGACGGGTATCGAAGGTACCGGGCTGGGTTTGGCGCTGAGCAAGCGGTTGATCGAGGCCATGTCCGGGCAGATTGGGGTCACCTCGGCTCCGGGACACGGCAGCCGCTTCTGGATTCGCCTGCCCATCACTCAGGCCTTCCGATCCGAGTCGGCCCCTTCTCAGGTGCTGGCGACGCAGGACACAGCCACTCGAAACTTGTTGCTGGTGGAAGACAACGCCTCCAACCGCGCGCTGCTGGAAACCCTGTTCGAGCGTCGACCGCGTTGGCGGCTGTCGCCGGCGACCAGTCTAGGCGAGGCCCGCCTGCAATTGAGCCAGCAGGTGTTCGATGCCGTGCTACTGGATCTGCGCCTGCCGGATGGTGACGGAGCGAGCCTCTTGCTCGAACCGCCCTTGAGCGACCACCGAATCCCAGTGCTGGTCCTCAGTGCTGATGCGACTGAGGCATCGAAGCAGCGTCTGCTGGCCCTGGGTGCGCGAGGCTTTCTGACCAAGCCGCTGGACGTGCGTGCGTTTTTTGGAGAACTCGACCGATGCCTGCAATAAGCGACCAGGACATCTTGGGGTCACGCCTGCTGATCATCGATGATGAGGCGGCGAATATCGGTCTGCTTGAGACCTTGCTTGCTGATGAGGGCTTCGAACAGGTCCTCAGCACCACTGATCCATCGCGCTGCGAGGCGCTGGTCAGTGCCTTCCAACCGGATCTGATTCTGCTGGACTTATGGATGCCGGAAGTAGACGGGTTCGAGGTGCTGGCCAGGTTGGATCAGCACCAGCAAGGCTATCTGCCGGTGATTGTGCTGACTGCCGACGCCAGCCGCAGAACTCGGCACCGCGCTTTGGCGTTGGGTGCGCGCGATCTGTTGACCAAGCCACTGGATGCGCTGGACGTGATGTTGAGAATCTGGAATCAACTGGAAACCGTGCAGTTGTTTCGTCGTCTGCAGAGGCATGTGGACGGTCTGGACTCCCCTGGTGCCGGCTTGCGTGGTCGGCTCTAGGCCGGTCTTCGGAAGCGCGCCTCCAGAGTGAAAGCGCCTGACGATGCGGTTAGGGTTCTGTTTGGTCCCGGCGACCGCTGCGCGGATGCGTGCCCGCAACGTGGTCGGTAGTCCTTTGACCGGTGTTTGTCGCTACGCCGTGTTTGGTAACGCCTCCATCCGATCCGCCACCAGATCCTCTAGCGATTCGCCTCTTTCGCGGGCGCTGCACAGTTCGGACTGCATCCATTGGTGGGCGATCTGACCGTCGAGTAGCAGGGCGACGCGGTCGACGTCGCGTTCGGTGGCGCTGAGTCCGTGAGTGGCGAGGATGACGCTGCTGCCGTCACTGTCGACACGTTCACGCAGGTGGCGCTTGAGATGGCGCGCGCTGGCCGGGTCGAGGCCGTTGAGGCTTTCGTCCAGCACGATCAGGCGCGGTGCGCCGAGTAGGGCGAGCAGCACTGAGAGTTTCTGCCGCGTACCGAGCGAGCAGGCTTCCACCGGTGTATGCCACCATTCGCCAAACCAAAGCGATCCGCCAGTGCCTGCGTTGGTGCATCCAGACCCGCCACACCGCGCACTTGTGCCAACAATTGGAATGCAATCGCTCAGGCTGAGTTCGGCGGGCGGGACCTCGACACTGATCGCGTATCCCAAGGCATGCCGTGCGGACTCGCTACCGGCTGCGTGACCATCGATCAGAATGCTGCCGTGCTGCACTGGCAGACTGCCCGCCACGCTGCGCAGCAGGGAGGTCTTGCCGCTGCCGTTCGGACCGATCAGGGCGATCAGTTGCGCGGCCGCGATCTCCCAGTGCAGATCGTTCAGGACCTGTCTGGATCCATAGCGGAGTCGCAGATCCTGAATCTGCAGGCGTGGATGGCTCATCGGGCTCTCCATTGGTGAATCATCTGCAGCAACGCCAGCGGAATCAGCGCAGGCGAAAACACCTGCGAAACGAGCACCCAGCTGACCAGATGCACGCTCAGGCTGATGCCGACCCGTCGGGGTTCTGTGCGCCAGCGGTAGTGGATTAGCGCGTGCAGCAGCAACCAGCCAAGCAAGGTGATCCCAACCAGCAGGCTGACTTCGCCGCGCAATCCGGCCAGCCATAGTGCGGAGACGAAGACGACTATCGTGCGGGTGCCCTGCCACAGTGGATAGCGCAGCAACTCGCGGCGCATTGCCGCGTAGCGCGGTTGACTAGCTAGCCACTGCTGCGCACGCGGCAGGACCGCGAGCGCCACCTGCTGGGGTGTGCAGTGCACGACTGAGGACGAACAGGGCGATCAGGCTGACGATCAAGGCCAGCCCGGACATGCCCGCCGGGGTCAGCAGCAGGGCAGGCAAGGCCAACAGTGCTTGCATGCGTGCGGTCTTGTGCGAGGAAGCTGCCGCGCGTTGCCAGTCGGAAAAACGCGCCGGTCGCTGCGCACGCGAGGGACGCGGCACTGGCGGGCGCCGACGGTGGGTCAACGTCTGTGAAGCAGTGTCTGTCAGCGGGAGCAGCAGGGCCCAGAGTGCGGGTGCGCAAATCGCAATCCAAAGCCAGCCAAGCTGCGGCGCGTCGCGCAGCATCAAGGTGGCGGGCAGCGCCGCCAACACGATCGCACGCCCGAGCAACTGTGCGCGCGCATACCTACGTTCGGCGTGTGCAACCCCCGGCCAACTCGCCATCCAGCCTTGAGCGGCACGCACACCGATGTGCCGACGCACACGCCACAGCTGCTGACCGCTGACCACCGTCCAGAGCGCGACGACCAGTCGCGGGTTGGCCTGCCAGAACGCACGAACCGCCTCCGGCGGTGAGCGCAGCACCGGCAGCACTGCCCACCACAGCAAGCCGCCCAGCATCAACAGCACACCTCGCCATCCAGAGCGACTGCTCAGGTAGCGCGCGCCACTCTCGCCAGCGCGCGCGGAGCTGCAGCCAGTCTTCGTGCCAGAACGGATTCATGTGTTGCCGGATGGGTCGAGGAGAACACGGAATTGGCTGAACGTCCCGCGAAGGTTCATCCATCGCCAGACTGTTCACTCTTGCAGCTTTTACATTTTCCTTACAAAGGTGCCGCTGGTTCGCGTGGGGACGTGCCAGTGCGAGAAAAGCCATACCGCCATCGTCCAATTTCCATGAGGGGAATCATGTTGTCATTCCGTTCCAACCGTCTCAGCACGGCTGTTCGCTACGCCTTGCCGCTGCTCCTGCTGCCTGCATTGGGTATCGCGCAGGACGAACAAGCACGCGAACTGGATCGCGTTGAAGTCACCGGTTCACGCATCAAGAAGGTCGAGATCGAAGGGCAAACGCCGGTCATGACTATTTCGCGCGAGGACATCGCGCGTTCGGGACTGACCTCGGTCGGCGACCTAATTCAGCAGCAGATCACCGGTTCGGGTTCATCGCTGAATACCCGCTTCAACTCCAGTGGCAACTTTGGCTTCCCGCCGGATGGCAGCGGTATCGGTGCGAGGCTCGCCACAGTCGATCTGCGGCATCTTGGCTCAAGCGCGTCCTCGTGCTGGTTGATGGGTTGCGTTAGGTCAATGGGTCCTCGGCGTCCGAGGTGTCCGGTTCGACCGATCTCAACACTATTCCGGTCGCCATTATCGAGCGCATTGAAGTGCTCGAAGATGGTGCGTCCTCGATCTATGGCTCGGATGCCATCGCCGGTGTCGTCAACATCATCACCCGACGCGAGTTCGACGGTGCCTCTGCCTCGGTGTATTACGGAGAGTTCGAAGCTGGTGGTGCCACCAAATCCGGCGAAGTCGCTTTCGGCGGCAATGGGGACAATTACAGCTTCTTCCTGTCGGCAAGCCTGACCGAACAGGACGGCATCAACTCCACCGGAATACGAATATGCGGGTGTGCCGAAGCCCGGCACCGGTCTGGCTTTCGGTTCCTCGGCGACGCCGAATGGTCGTTTCGTGTTCACCGATCCCAACACTGGCGAGACGGTCAGCATCACCACACCGAAACGGCCAGTTCTATCCGAATGGCCTGAGTTATCCCAACGACTTCATTCCGTTCACCACGGCCAATCGCTTCAACTACGCGCGTACAACCTGATGTTTTCGACGCCCAGCGAGCGCAAAGGTGTGTTCGGTCAGCCCGCTTTGAATTCAGCGATTCGGTCTCCTGGTACATGCGCACCCTGTTCAACCAGCGACTCAAAGAATCAGGCCGCGCCAGAGCCGATGTTCCTTGGCCCCAGGCAATGGCAACTACTGGATGGACAACATCGTCATCTCGGCCAGCAATCCCACCAAACCCGTTCGGTTTCGATCTGATCTCCGCGGGTGAGGGCGCCAATCTGATTCTGGCCGCGCGTCGACCCAGTGGAAGGCGGTGCGCGCGAGTTCTATCAGGACGTGCAGACCTGGTACTTCGCCACTGGCCTCGAAGGAGCGTTCGACTTTTGCGGATCGCAGCCTGTTCTGGGATGCCAACTACGTGCGTAGTTCGAATCAGGTCGACCAGACCAACTACGGCAGCTACAACATCCGGCGCATCTACACGGCACTGGGTCGGTGTTTGCGGGCTGCAATGCCGATCCAGCTTGCGTCCCGCTCGACATTTTCAGCGGCCCCAGCTCGATCACACCAGCGATGCTGGCCTACATCCAGCCAATCGTTCGCGATTCCAGCGAAAACAATCTGCAGGTGTTCTCGGCGAATCTGAGCGGCGATCTGTTCGATCTCCCGGCGGGCGCGTTTATCGTTCGCCACGGGTTATGAGCATCGTGTGCTGGATGGCTGGTATCTGCCCGATGCGCTGACCATCGCAGGCGAATACAGCGGTGTGGCTTCGTTGCCGACCTCAAAATTGAGTACGACGTCGACGAGTATTTCGCCGAGTTCAATGTGCCGGTCTATGCCTCCGGTGATTCACGACTCGATCTCAGCCTGGCGGGTCGTTATCCGGACTATTCGACCTTTGGTGGCGAGACCACCGCCAAGGCCGGCCAGCGTTGGCAGTTCAGCAAGAATTCCTGTTGCGCGGTACCTGGGCACAGGGTTTCCGTGCACCATCCATCGGCGAGCTGTTTGGCTCGGCGGCACGTTTCAGTGCGGAACTCGACGATCCCTGCCTGATCGGTCTGGACGGTTCCGCGCCGGAAGGTTCCGCTGCCAGCTATGCCGCGCTTAGTGTGCCGGTTGGCGCACAGCAGGCCAACTCACCGATTTCCGTCACCACCGGTGGCAATCCAGACCTCGACCCGAGTCGCCGACAGCCTGACCGTCGGCATGGTGTAAGGTCGAGTTCTGCAACTGGAAACCGCGTGGTCGGATCGACTTGATCTGAAGTCACCTACTCCAAGCATGAGATTGACAGCGCGATTCCGGGCCATCGATGCGCAGACCCAGTTGGATCTGTGCGTGGCGACCTTGGACGCGCAGTATCGCGATGGCATCACCCGTGCGTCGACCGGCGTGATCGGCGGCTTCGAGAATCGGCTGGTCAGCTTCGGCAGCATCGAAACCGACGGCTTCGACATCGGTGTGTTCTGGACCTTGCCGGAAACCGATCTCAGCACCTTCCGAGTCTCCCGGCAGAACACTCTGGTCCAAACGCTATCTGGCCATCGACGGCATCGGCACCGTGCAACCGCGCGCCGTGGGTGTCGAAGTCAATGACGCTGGCCTGCCCAGGTGGAGCAACAATCTTGGTCTGAACTGGTCCATGGGCGATCCGACAGCCGCGTGGACCTTGCGGCACATCAGCGACATGACCGAGGAGTGCGGTGACACCGCCTCGTTCCCGGTCTGCTCGGATCAGACCGCAGGTACCAACCATCTCGGCTCGACGACTTACCACGACCTACAAGTCGGCTGGAAGGCGCGCCGGTACTGGGTGGCACGCAACTGACCTTCAGCATCAACGTGTTCGCCAAGGACCCGCCGATCTGCCTGTCCTGCTCGCTGAATGGCTATGACCCGTCGAACTACGATCTGCCGGGTGGCCCGTTTCATGCCATGCGCGTGCCGAGTTGAAGTTCTGATCGTCGAGCTGCTGACCGGTGACATCCAAACGCCCGGCTGCCCGGGCGTTTGCGTTGAACGGGCATGCTTGGCGCGTCGTCATGGCAACCTGGTGAGGAAAGGATTGATTGGTCGCGAGCAACGCGCGGAGTTTGGGCAGGCAGTGGTAGATGATCGCCCTGCTGTTCGTCCTCGCGCGCCGTCCATGCAGAGGGCCTGGCGCAGATCGAACTTGCGGGCTGAAGGCGGGCAAGCCGACAATATGCGGGCGACGGTGACCTTGTTCCCAGTTTGCCGCCGAGGACGCGCGGACTTGCCTGAGGAGCTCGGCTCGGTTGGATTGATTCGCAAGACGCCGGCTGAGGTACGCAAGGCATTGGACCCCTTCGGTTACTACACGCCGACGGTCGATGTGCGGTGCTGCCGACACACGCAGGGCGCGCCAAGGTGATGATCACCGTCACGCGCGGCGTGTCCACCAAGCTGCGGCAAAGCGCGTGGTCGTCGAAGGCGCGGCCAGTGACGACGCGCGGATCAGAAGGCGATAGCGGCATTCAAGCCGAGTGTCGGCAAACGCTTCGTGCATTCCACCTACGGTCGCAGCAAGGCGCATATCGAGTCCGAGCTGGCGGCATGGTTACTTCGATGCCGAGCTGGTGAAGGCGCGCGTCGAGGTGACGCGCGCCGATTCGGCGACGGACGTGGATCTGCACTGGCAGAGCGGTCGGCGCTATCGCTTTGGGACGCTGTATGTCGACGGCAGTCACATCGATGCGCGGGTTTGGCGCGTGCGGTCGGTGAACCAACAGGTAACCCCTCTGACGTCAACGTGCTGCTCGGCGTGCATCAGCGTCTGACTGATCTGGACTATTTCCGCCTGATCGACATCCAGCCGCAGATCGAGATGGCCGATGGCGACCAGGTGCCGGTGACGGTTGACCTCAGGTCCCTCGCGGCGCACGATCTACAGTGCCGGATTGAGTTACGGGACCGGCTCGGGTGCAGGTGTGTTGCTCGGTCTGGATCGTCGTTGGGTCAATGCGCGCGAGCCACAAATGGAGCAATCGCCTGCAATGGTCGCAGGTCAATCCGCGCGTCGACAGCGCCTATCGAATTCCCGCTTGCCGTAAGTTTGATGGGTGGTACTTCGTCGGCCTCGGCTACGCGAAGAGAGCACCGACAGTGTCGAGAACCGCATCGGTGGAGGCGGTCGCCGGTCGTGATGGTCGCTTTGGTGAATGGACCCTCAGCGCCAGCCTGCATGCTCTGCGCGAACGCTATCTGCGCGCCCGCAACCTCGGCGACTACGCCACGGCGCTGCTGGTCTATCCCGCGCTGCAGGCCAATCCGGCGCGCTATGACGACCCCTGTATGCGCGCAAAGGGTTTT
>JADKCY010000010.1 GCA_016718605.1 Lysobacterales bacterium
GAAATCGTCGCTTTGTAAGACCCGTAGCCAGATGATCCATTGGGATCAACACCACCTACTCCGATCGAAACTCTCGATGTCGTATTACCGACCCGATCCCGGACGAAGACGTTCATTAGTGTTCCCGGTGCCATCCCCAACTGCGTGCCAAGCGAAGCAAAGGCTACAAAGCGGCCGTTTCCCGAGATCCACGGGTAAAGGCTTTGGCCAAGAGATTGTTCACCGTTTGACCCGTCGCTGACTCGTTCGATCAGATTGCTATCCATGTCGCGCACGAATATATCGCTAACACCGTTGGTGTCACCCGCTACAAGATCTGCCTGGGCTTGCAAACGCTACGAATCGACCGTCCGCCGTCACGCGCGCGTACTCCTCTACTGGCCCATTGCTATTACCGCCAGCAGGAGGCTGGTTAACGCGCACGACCTCCCCAGTGACAAGGTTCTTGGCGAAAGTAACTCAGGCGACTCGTATCGCCCGGTACGAGATTCGCTTGTTTGTGATTCAAAGACCAAAAAGGTGGCATCACGCGATAGAACGGGGTAGCCGATAGATCGGGTGCGCACAGCGGGCTCCAACCCAGTTCGTACTGTTGCCCTGCCGATCCCGAATCATCGCGTAGCTGAAATCAAAGTCGTCGTCGAAGTCGTCAGGGATGAGGTTGAACGCCGAAGATGTAAATGCCACGAAGTTGCCCCCGTCGGCTATCGAACCGGGCTCGGAATTTCTGTTTCCTTGCACACCGTCTGCATTGACACTGATTCGTTCGATTGGAACTGCGGCAGCAGCGATGGTGGTGATAAAACAGAGACACAGATTCCAGCTCGCAATTGCATTCACAGCATTCATAGCTACTCCTTGGGTGCGCGGGGAAACTAGCTCTTGAGCGAATAGCTGGAGCCCCGCCTGAGAAAGGCAAGAGCGGCGGGCGTTGCACACAATGCCAGATCGTCCAACGAGGCAGAAATCTTCCGCTCCAGCGGGTGGCCGCTGCCGTAGTAGCGCCAATCAAGTTCATTTCCCTTTCCGTCCCGAGTGCTCAAGAAGTACTGCGTCCCATGAAGAAGCGTGATTCCCTGCGGGTCATTGAAGGCATGATCTATCGGGATGCTGGAAACCGATAGTGACGAGTAAATCGACTCTGCGTTAGGGCAATCCGATAGTTCGACAACGGCAGCGCAGCTTCGCCTCCAATCGTCAACGACAAGCAGCAGATCAGGTGCGCGGCGCGCGGAGCCACTGAACGCCCCTTCTGCGTGGCGTCGAAAATGGGCCATAAGCCCAGGCCCCTGACCGGTATCCGGAAGGCGACCAATGCGAATATCCGTCAGGCCGACATCGTCCGGCATCGAGATTGCGTCGGCAAGACCGTGTTCGTAGCAGCCAGAGCCCAAACTGGACCAGGCAAATGGATCTTGCGAGTCAATGCGGCTCGTGGTTACGCAGCCCGCAAGCACTAGCGCAATTGTCGATGTGAGCAGCTTCATTCCGAGACTATAACGCCCTGCTAACCCGTCGGGGGCCGATTGTGATCGGCGTGGGCGCAACGCGTCCCCGCACGTCTGGCTCGGCAAGAGGTGGGAGGTCAATAGAGGCTGTAGCAGGCGGCACCGCCTTGGAACCAGCCCTTTGTTGCTTCAGTTGCGGTACGCCACTTCTTGGTGTCATTAGACCGATGGATTGATATTTTTGTCTGCGACGCACTTATTCGGTGAAAATCGACAACTTGTAGTAAACCACTGACCGAAATATTGGCAAAGGTAACGATAATAACTGCCGTGCCTTCCTCTGGCTCTATGCGACCTTCGACACGTGTTGAACCGGTGGGAAAAGAAAAGAACATACCGCCAATCATGGCACTGGACGATTCGTCTCCTTGGTGGCAACGAGTTGTGTTCTCTGCGACGAGCGCGTAAGCATCGCGCAACGATCGCTCAACTACAAAATCATCGAGCGCGAACGCATCGGCTCGAAATGCCTCCGGTGTTTTCGGCATGCTTACACAGCCGAAGAGCATCAGCGACATCAGCAAGACAAGAATTGACCGCAGTAGCATGAGTTGCCTCCAACGAATGAAAGAACCTTCCTCACCGCACACCCGTTGCAGTGGTCGACGGTTTGGCCAAGTGGTCATGCGTAACGATGAGAGGGGTTTCTTCATCACTCGTTCCGGAGGCGGTCATGGCGATTGTGTGCGGTGGGGTGGATGTTGCCAAGACAGGATTCGCTTCATGGCGTTGATGACCCGCCATGCCACCCAAGATCCCAATCATGGCGTGGCCAGAAGGCGTCGATGATGCTCGCTTCCGCGATTTCAGGGCTAGATGGCTTGCCATTGGCGCGTCGTTTGATCGCGGGCTACGCGTCGCGTTCTGGTATCTCGGTTGACTCGCGGTCGTAGTACTCGACCGCGCCCTCGGCTCGGAACAGCTTGCGCAAGTGGGAGTTTGGGGACGTGTTCGCGAACACACCGATCTTCTGCGAGTCGGGGTGATTGCAGACCTCCGTTGTCGAGGGACCGTCGAGAGCGACAGATAGCGAAGTGGCGTTTTCCCGTGTTGATGATCTGGTGCGCGACCTCGGGTCCGCCTGTTGGGCAAGCGATCACGTCATGGCGTCGAAGTGTGAAACGCTGCTCGCCGAAGCGCAGTTCGCCTTCGCCGTCGAGGATCAGGAACATCTCTTCTTCCTCCCGGTGCGAGTGGAAAGGGCATTGCGACTTGCCGGGTGGCAGTTCCGTCAGGTTATAGCCAAGCTTTCGCGCACCAATGCCGGCGCTGAAAAGGCGCGTCTGCCCGAGGTGTAGAACCCGTTCTCTTCGATGTCGTCGAACGCAACGTCATCGAGATTCACGAAGGGATTGGACATGTCGACTCCGGATAATCAGTTCATTGCCAAGGACGCGCGCCCGCTCTGGCCCGCGATGCGTTACGTAGAGCTAACCGGCGCTGCGCGGGTCTATCGCGTAGCGTCCACCAACCGAAGGGAGCGAGGTTGAGCGCAGGTTAAGGGTCATAGGTTTGCGAAATACTTTTTGTTTCTAGTGGCAGCTGGCTCAAGCGCCTTGAGCAGATCAGAAGCAGTTAGGCCGCATCCCGCGGGAGCTTGCCCAACCAGATCTCAACTCGCGCGAGGATAGATGGAACGTCGGGAATAAAGCCATCCTCGTCGCACCAAGAAGCGATGTCGAGGTCCATTGCCAAGGAATCGATCTCACGTATCAATTGATATGGCATTCGCTCCAGTGCGTGACCGTTACCGCGAATCGCCTCGGAAAGTAGTTTGGGGTTGCTGTTCTCCGAGCGAGCAGCAGACAGGGCGATCTCGATCTTAGCGATTAGCGAGTTATTTGACATGCGGCCTAGCGAATGAAAAGACCTTCCCCACCGCACAACGGATGCAGCGCTCGGCAGTTCGGCCTTGTCGTCGTGCATGACGATGGGAGGGGATACTTCATTGCTCGTTCCGGTGCGGTCGAGGCGATTGTGGGTGTTGAGTTGGATCTTGCCAAGTACGCCGATAACGCTGTTGACCCGAGTGGTGGTTTGAACGAATGGCGATGCTTCGCGGATTCCATCATGGGTGAGACAGCGTGCTCTGCGGGCCGGATTGCGGAGCAAGGACAGCCACTGATCTCAACAAAGCCGAATACACGAATGCAGCCGATGGCTTAGGCGCGGGAAAAACCGGTCAGCAGAAAGAGAACGCAGTTGCCTCGTCACTTGACGGGGGCATACACGAAGCGTCAGGCCTCGCTCGCGGCCCGAAGCTTTCGCTCGTGCCACTCGGCCCATAATAACGACCAGGCAGGATCCTCAGGATCAACTTTGGGAGTGCATGCAGCGTAGAACGCGTCGATCTGCGCAACGAATCCAAGCACCGATGCTCGCCATTCGGGCAAGGAAACCGTGTAGAGACGTTCTCCCGCCGAGAGCACAACCGAGTTTCCCTGGTGACGAACGAAGATGTCCGTTCCCGTGTTGCAGCCCATGCAGGCAACCTTGTACCGGCCTCCATGCGCGAAAACGTCGAAGCCGCAGCATGGAAAGAGCCAATTGCCCTCACAGACTGACGAGTCGGGCGTGTGATCGTCTTCAATCGTTCGCAGAAGGTACAGGCCAGCTGCTGACAGCGTGAACTCTGCTTCTCCCGGCTCGATGAGAGTCGATTCATCCACCTTCAACTCGACCTTGCCATGGGCGCATTGGTCCGTTGGATCGTCGACTTGGCCGTTGATCCACGAGAGGTGAGTGGCGCGAAGTTTCAACATTGCGAGGCCTAGCGCCGCGTTGAGCGGCCACGGGCCGACACGACATCAGAAAACACCGAGGCCCGTCCACGCGGTCCGCTCGAACGCACAGTTAGCCAACACTTTCGAGATGATTGACAAAATCGTCAATGAAATCGAGAGAGTCAGCCACATACTTCCTCGGGATCGGGTGCCACTTAATGCTGCCGCCGCGTTCATGACGAACCAGATCGCCCTCGTGGACAATCTGATTGCGTCGCATCGCTATATTACTAAGCTGCTCCCTCACTTCCTTGAGATCACCGACGCGATATGCTGCCTGAAGCTGGCCGGCTAGATTCTTGATGCCAAGCAAGCAAAATGCATACTCAATCTCGCGAAAGCTTTGAAACGGACGCTTATACAGAAGCTCCTGAATCTTCTTACGCACAATGTTAGAGGGCCGATTGTTCTTTCCCTTCTTCCTTGCAGCAACGGCCTCTCCGGCGAGCTGCAGGGTAGTGGACACCGGCAAGGCCAGCTCTTCTTGTTGCTTGTTGAGGGGGCGCTTCTTGAGCGCAGGAATTATTCCCTTGACAACGCGCTCGTGAACGTAGCGGTCGAGAGCACTCACTCCGAACACCAGCGAAGCCCTTAGCTGGTCGTCGAGCCAAGCCTGGCTGAAGTGATCGCTTGTCAGCGTCGCGTCAGCCTTTAGGACTACTACCGCATCTTTGCTATCAATCCTCGTGATGTCGCTCCCTTTGGGCCAGCGCATAACGCTTAGGAACTTTTCACGCCACTCGCTTCGCTCACGCCTTGAGCGGGTATTCATGAGGCCGTCGTGGTAAGCGAGAAAAACCCGTGCCCGCTCGGCCGTGTCGTTGTATGTGTCAATGGGCTTCATGAGAGTATCCGTGTTGGCTAACGCTCGGTTTAGTGGGCCGCAAACGCGGAGCGCAGCGCAGTGTTTGCGGTTCCACTAGAACCGCTAGTTAGGTGCTGAGATTGCCAACGCACACGCATCGCATATTGTCTCGCCATTTGATACTGAGCCTTTGTGCACATAGAACCAAAAATCAGGAAGAATTGATTCCGCTTCTGGTACGATATCTTCCTTATTGACTGTTAAATAGCCACACCTCTTGCATTTTGCGACTCTGAATTCCTCCTTGGGCAACATCATTGATTGATGATCGCAAAATTCTATCCCGTGCTTTCCAGCTAATACCATGAGCTCTTCAATAAATGCTTCAGATCGATCATCTTCCGATGAGAAACTTTGAAAGAAGAGCATCATTTGTATTGCGTACGTGTTCATTCTATGGATGCATCTAACGTTTGAATTCACCGGACTTGCGCGGCTTTATGCGCGAGGTCCGGTGGAATGATGGGTTGGGCCTAACGGGCAGCATCGGCAGTGATAAGCCGGCATGAATACTTGCGCGGCCCCCATTGAAAGGCAAACGTCTCGGAAACCTCATGCCACCGACCACCGGGATGACCTGATCCGTGGTTTGCTCCCATGCAGGAGCACTCACAGTGAAAGCCTTTTGCCTTCCAACAGGCCGGCGCGCACTTCTGATGTTCTTTAAAGAGCTGAATGACGTAAACCTTCCCGAACTTCCTAAGGGTTCGCTCAATGAGTTCATCGAACCAGGAAACGGGCGTTTCCCAGCACTTGAACTTTGCGTTCCAGTCAGGCTTGTGGCGCTTCTCGCCACGAACCCACTCAAAATTGTTCGGCGCATAAGGAATACGCAGTAGCACTGGCTCTGGGCGTACTTGGCGATATACAACGGGGACCACCTTCTGGCGCCAGATTTCACGGAGACGAGGGTCTTGAGCGTCCATCGCTAAGTGTTAGGCCCAACGTTTGACGGAACCGGCCGACGGAGGCCGAAGGCCGGAGCGAACCTGCAAGCGTAGCTTGCTGGCGGTCCGGTTGAGGGAGGGGTTGGGCATCAGGGGATGACTACTGGGCAAACTCACCTTTCCTCCGTACCGACTTTCTCAGGTTCTTCAGCTTTCGTGGTTTGTGGCTCGCCCACATGATCTCGGCGCCATCTTCGATTTCTTCGTAGATGGGAAGGATCTCGGTAACTCCCTCAAAAACAAATTGGACATCGATTCCTTTCGGGCCGCCTTTGTAAGGCGTGGTGTTTTCCATCCCGATCTTAACGATCTTGTCGTAAGCGTCGTCTAGGTCAATGGCCTTGACCAGAACAGTGTTTTCCCAGGTGAGAAACCGCCGCTCTAGATCGTCGTTTCCTTCTTCGGCTAGCTCGATGAACCTCAATAGATAGGAGCCAACGTACCATCCGTAGGGCGCAATGTTCTTTGATAGCGTCATGATGCCGAACGCCCGATATACACCGCAAGCGGTGTATATTCATTTATGGATAGGTGTATATCCACTGGGGCTGCTCCAAATTCGCGTGTTTTCTGACGCTTTCAGACGGCATCACACTTTCCCCATCTTCAAATGCCCACCCCGAACGTTGCCGACGTGCGTGCGCGTCAACGCCATCCTGTTGTTTGGTGGCGCTGGCAAAAGATCACGATTTGCGTGGGGCGTCAAGCGGGGACGCCACTGGGTATTACGCAGTGCGAAGGGGTGGCGTTGCGGTGCGCTTTCTTCTTGGCACGTCGAGAAACCGCTGATAGGTCGTTCCCGCGAAGGCGGGCGCGCGGTAGGCAGGCGATATGGATACCCGCTTTCGCGGGTATGACGCGCCTCATTTGATGCGTTCGACAGGGTGGCGTTGTGACGGTTTGATGGGGCCGGACGTTGTTGCGCGCATTGCGCGCCAGTCGAGTGGCACGCAATGGTTTGCGCTATTCGCTCGATACGCCCAATGCGAAATGGCTGCCCTCTGCGTTTGGAATCGCCTTCACACCAACCCAAACGGTGCACGCCCACTGGCGGCGCAGATCAGGCCGAGGACGCGGCGGTGTTCGTCGTTGAGCCAGTGCCATTCAAAACGCCAGGACCAGTTTTGCGGGCCCATGGTGCCGGGGGTGTTCATGCGGTGGCTGGCGTCCAGGCCGAGGACGTCTTGCAGTGGGAAGATCGCCATGTCGGCGACCGAGTTGCAGCAGGCGCGGATCATGCACCAGTGGATGTCGGCGTCGCTGGCGGCCAGGTAGCTGCCTGCGAAGCGGCGTTCGGTGTCGCTGGCGGCTTGCCACCAGCCGCGCACGGTGTCGTTGTCGTGGGTGCCGGTGTAGGCCACGCAGTCGCGTTGCCAGTTGTGCGGTAGAAATTCGTCGCTGGCGTCGGTGCCAAAGCCGAATTGCAGGATCTTCATGCCGGGGAAGCCGCAGTCTTCGCGCAGTTGCACCACATCGGCGGTGATCAGGCCGAGGTCTTCGGCCACGATGGGCAGTTCGCCCACGTCGCGGGTGATGGCGTCGAACAGCGCTTTGCCGGGGCCGGGCAGCCATTCGCCGCGTTCGGCGGTGGGGCAGTCGGCGGGAATCTCGTAATAGCCGGCAAAGCCACGGAAGTGATCGATGCGGAAGATATCGGCCTGCGCCAGTGCGCGGCGCACACGGGCCGACCACCAGGCATAGCCTTCGGCGGCCATGCGGTCCCAGCGATACAGCGGATTGCCCCAGCGTTGTCCGGTCGGTGCCATGGCGTCGGGCGGACAACCAGCGACCACGGTGGGCTGACAGTCGGCGTCAAGGAAATACAGGTCGGGGCGTGCCCAGCAGTCGGCGCTGTGATGCGCGATGAAGATGGGCAGATCGCTCATCAACAACACGCCCTGCGCGTTCGCATAGCGTTTGAGGGCATCCATCTGGGTGTCGAAGCACCACTGCACGAAGCGCCAGAAGGCGATTTCTTCGGCATGCGTCTGGCGTGCGGCGGCGAGTGCGCTGGCGTCGCGATCACGCAGCGCAGCGGGCCATTGCCACCACGGTGCGCCGTGATGCGCGGTTTCCAGCGCCATGAACAGGGTGTAGTCGTCCAGCCAGTCGCGTTGGTTCGCCGCCCAGGCGTTCAGTGCGGCCTGTGCAGCGGCATCGGCCTGCTGGCGGAAGCCCGCAAACGCGGCGCGCAGTTGTGTCAAGCGCCACGGCACCACATGCGAGAAATCCACCTGCGGCGCGTCGAATCCGTGTCCCGGCAACGCGGGCGTTGGCAACCAGCCGGCGGCGATCAGTGGCTCCAGAGCCACCATCAGCGGACTGCCCGCAAAGGCCGACACGCTCTGGTACGGCGAATTGCCGGGGCCAATCGGATTGGTCGGCAACAACTGCCAGATGCGCTGGCCCGCCTGCGCCAGCCAGTCGACAAAGCGGAAGGCATCGGGGCCAAGGTCGCCGATGCCATGCGGGCCGGGCAGGGAAGTGATGTGCAGCAGTACGCCAGCGCGGCGGGTATGGAGTGAGGTCAT
Organism: Lysobacterales bacterium; assembly: GCA_016718605.1. Lineage (GTDB taxonomy): Bacteria > Pseudomonadota > Gammaproteobacteria > Xanthomonadales > Xanthomonadaceae > Aquimonas. The sequence continues at coordinate 8,635 of JADKCY010000010.1, forward strand.
GGACGTGGGCCTTCAGCAACCCGGCGCAGCACACTCAGGGTGTGGGCGGGAACGCTCAGCGGGGATTCGCACAGGGGACACAACGCCGCCTCGGGCGTTGCACTATCAAGGATGCACAGCCAGGTTCCCTCGGGCAGAAGGAAACGCCTTGCCTCGGCATCCGGGTTGAACAACAACAGCAAGCGGGGTTTGTGGGGATCGGTGGCCCACAGTTCGCAGGCCAGCGCGTGCTGATCGGCGGCATGCCAGTCGCTGACCTGCATTTCGTGCCCATTGGGCGCGCGCCAGCGCAGCGCCACCTGATCGGCGGCGACGGGCTGTTCGACGAACCAGTGCGGATGCCGCAGCAAGGGTTCGTCGGCGCGCAGGGCCAGCACTTTGCTCACCCAGGCCTGCAGCCCGGCATCGGCCTGCGACCAGTTCAGCCAAGCGAGCGGCGTGTCCTGGCAGTACGCATTGTTGTTGCCTTGCTGCGAGTTGCCGAGCTCATCGCCTGCCAGCAGCATTGGGGTGCCCTGCGACAGCAACAAGGTCGCCAGCAAGGCGCGTTGCACGGCGGCGCGTCGGGCGCTGATCTGCGCATCGTCGCTGTCGCCTTCGATGCCGAAGTTGGCGGAGGGCTCGTTGTCGCGTCCGTCGCGGTTGTCTTCGCCATTGGCCTGATTGTGTTTGCGCGCGTAGCGCACCTGATCGGCCAGGGTGAAGCCGTCGTGCGCGGCGATGAAATTGACGCTGGCGGTCGGCTGCCGCGTGCCGTGATGAAACAGATCGCTGGAACCGGCGAAGCGACGCGCGAATTCGCCGCGTGTGCAGCCAGTCTGCAGCCAGTAGCGCCGCACGCTGTCGCGGAAGCGGTCGTTCCAGTCGAGAAAACGGCCCGGAAAGCGCCCGACCTGATAGCCGTCCGGGCCACCGTCCCAAGGCTCGGCGATCAGGATGGCTTCGGCCAGAATCGGGTCTTGCCGCAGTGCAATGAAGAACGCCGCCTGCGGGTCGAAGCCATGCCGGGTGCGGCCCAGCACGGTGGCGAGATCAAATCGGAAGCCATCCACGCCCATCTCGCTGACCCAGTAGCGCAGACAGTCCAATACGAACTGGGTCACGCGCGGGTGTTGGATCAGCAAGGTATTGCCGCAATGACTGTGGTTTTCGTAGCGACTGCGGTCGTCCCCGAGCAGTGAATACCAGCTCGCGTTGTCGAGTCCGCGAAAACTCAGGGTCGGGCCGTGCTCGTTGCCCTCGGCGGTGTGGTTGAACACCACATCGATCACCACTTCGAGGCCTTCGGCATGCAGGGCATCCACCATGCTGCGGAACTCCTGCCGCACCGCCGTGGGATCACGCTGTTGCGCAAAGCGCGGATCGGCGCTGAAGAAGCCCAGCGTGTTGTAGCCCCAGTAGTTCACCTGTCCGCGTTGCACCAGTGGCGCTTCGCTGAGCGCGTAATGCACAGGAAGCAGCGACAACGTGGTGACCCCGAGTTGTTTGAAGTGCTGGATCGCGGCCGGGTGCGCCAGCGCCGCGTAGCGTCCGCGCAGTTCAGCGGGGATCGCCTCGCATTCGGCGCTGAAGCCTTTGACGTGAACTTCGTACACGACGCGATCCGATGTGGCGACAGACGGGCGTGTTTCGCGCAAGGCGGGCAAGGGCGCGGCGACGCGGGCTTTCAGCGCCATCGCCGCGTTGTCGCGCAGGTCCATGCGCCGTGCGCCATCGGGATGGCCCAGCGTGTAACCGTAGTGCGCGTCGTCCCAACGGAAGTGCCCGATGATTTCGCGTGCATACGGGTCGAGCAGCAGTTTGTGCGGATTGAAGCGATTGCCTGACTCCGGCACGCACGGGCCGTGAGCCCGCAGGCCATACACCAAGCCCGCACCAAAGCCGGGTAGAAATCCGTGGAACAGATCATCGTCCGGGCCATGCAGGGCATAGCGACGCAGTTCGCGGGTGCCATGGGTGTCGAACAGGCACAGCTCGATGCGCTCGGCGTGGGCCGAGAACACCGTGAAGTTCACGCCGCCATCCAGGACATGTGCGCCGAGCGCCTGAAGGCGGCCGGGACGCAAGGTTTCTGGCAATCGCACGCTCATGCGGGCAACAGGATCAGGCACGCCAGCGGCGGCAGGTCGAGCACGATGGCCTGCGCCCGACCATGCGCGCCGTGCGATTCGACCGGCAAGGCACGCGAGGCGTTGCCCATACCGCTGCCGCCGTAGCAGGGCGCATCGGTATTGAGCACTTCGCGCCATTGCGCGACACCCTCGGGTACGCCGAGTCGATAGCCTTGGCGTGGCACCGGCGTGAAGTTGCAGATCACCAGCGCCACGCCGCCGTCGCCATCGCGACGCAGCCAGGCAAGCAGCGAGTTGTCGGCATCCTGCGCGGCGATCCACTCGAAGCCCTGCGCTTCGCAATCCAGTCGATGCAGCGCCGGCACTTGCCGATACAGCCGGTTCAGATCGCGGATCAACTGCTGCATGCCCACGTGTCGCGCATCCTGCAGGCATTCCCACGGCAGCGCGTGGTCGTGATGCCATTCTTCGCGCTGGGCGAATTCCTGTCCCATGAACAGCAGTTTCTTGCCGGGATGTCCCCCATGAAACCGTAGTAGGCGCGCAGGTTGGCAAAGCGCTGCCATTCATCGCCGGGCATCTTGCCCAGCATCGAGCCTTTGCCATGGACCACTTCATCGTGCGAGATCGGCAGGATGAAGTTCTCGCTGAAGGCGTAGATCAGTCCGAAGGTCAGTTGATCGTGATGCCAGCGGCGGTGAATCGGGTCCTGCTGCATGTAGCGCAGGGTGTCGTTCATCCAACCCATGTTCCATTTGAAATGGAAGCCCAGCCCGCCCGCGAAGGTCGGTGCTGACACGCCCGGAAAGGCGGTCGATTCCTCGGCCACCGTGATGGCACCGGGAAACTCGCTGCCGACGCGTTCGTTGAGACGCTTGAACAGGGCGATGGCTTCGAGGTTTTCGCGACCGCCAAAGGCGTTCGGAATCCATTCGCCGTGCTCGCGCGAATAGTCGCGATACAGCATCGAGGCCACCGCATCGACGCGCAGGCCATCCACCCCGCGTTGCAGCCAGGACAGCGCGCTGGCGATCAGAAACTCGCGCACTTCGGTGCGCCCGAAGTTGTAGATCAGGGTGTTCCAATCCTGATGAAAACCCTCGCGCGGATCGGCGTATTCGTACAGCGCGGTGCCGTCGAACTGCGCCAGTCCGTGCGCGTCGGTGGGGAAGTGCGCGGGCACCCAATCCAGCAGCAGGCCGAGCCCGCGTGCATGGCAGGCGTCGACAAAACGCGCGAAACCCCGCACGTCGCCATGGCGTGCCGTGGGTGCGAACAGACCGAGCGTCTGATAGCCCCAGGAGCCATCGAAGGGATACTCGCTGATCGGCATCAACTCGATATGCGTGAAGCCCAGTTCGGCGACGTAGTCGGGCAGTTCGGCGGCAAGCTGATCCCAGTCGTAGAAACCGCCGTCGCCGCGGCGTCGCCACGAGCCGATATGCGCTTCGTAGATGCTGATCGGCGCCTGTCGCGCATTGGCCTGCCCACGGTCCGCAGGCAATGGCTGCGCAAGCGGTCGCGCGGCGACACGACTGGCGGTGCCGGGTCGCAGTTCGCTGGCATAGGCATACGGATCGGCCTTGAGCGGCAGTAGATGGCCTTGCGCATCAAGTAACTCGAACTTGTAGAAATCGCCGATCTGCACATGCGGCACAAACAACTCCCACACGCCAGCGGTGTGCCGCAGACGCATTGGATGGCGTCGACCATCCCAGTCGTTGAAGTTGCCGACCACGCTGGCCCGGCGCGCATTCGGTGCCCAGACCGCAAAACGCACACCGTCCACACCGTCGATGTTCAGCGGATGCGCGCCGAGCAGGTGCTGCGGTTGCGGACAGTCACCCTGCGCCAAAGCCCAGAGCGCGTCTTCCGCTAATTGCGGCCCGAAGGCATAGGCATCGGCATACTCGCCCTGACTGCCATTCGCCCACTGCACGCGCAGTCGATAGTCAAAGCGCGCGCGACCCAGCAAGCGCATCGGCCAACGCCCGACAAACCAACCGCAGCCTGCAGGCAGATCGGGCGGCGTGCTCAGTGCGAAGTTGGCCGACGCATCCTGCGGCAGGATCAGATACACCGAGATTGCCGAAGGCAGCAAGACGCGGAGTTCCCAAGCGTCTTCGCAGGCGTGCAGGCCCAGCAGTGCGAAGGGATCGCCGTGCTGTCCTGCCAACAGCGCCTCGATGGCAGCGTGATCAAGCATAGGCTTGCGGTGCATCCTCGCTCAGGCTGGCCACTGACCAGACCCGATCCACGTACTCGGCAATCGTGCGGTCGGTCGAGAAGCGCCCCATGCCCGCCACATTGCGCAAGGCGCGCTCGGCCCACGCGCTGCGGTCGCGATAGCACTGATCGACTTCGTGCTGCGCCTCGACATAGGCGGCGAAATCGGCCATCAGGAAATAGCTGTCACGCTGCAGCAGACCGTCGATCAGGCCGACATAGCGTGCCGGTTCGCCGGGGCTGAACTCGCCACTGGCAATTGCCCGCAGCACGCGCTGCAGGACACGGTTCTGCTCGACATACAGGCGCGGGTCGTAGCCGACGCGCTGCAGGTCGGCGATGGCTTCGGTGCGCAGCCCGAAAGTGAACATCTGCGCCACGCCCATGGCTTCGGCCATTTCGATATTCGCGCCGTCCCAGGTGCCCAGGGTGCAAGCGCCATTGAGGGCGAACTTCATGTTGCCAGTGCCAGAGGCTTCGGTGCCTGCGGTGGAAATCTGCTCCGACAGATCGGCCGCCGGAATGATGCGCTCGGCCAGACTGACGCTGTAGTTCGGCACGAAGACCAGTCGCAGCGCGCCGCCGATGCGCGGATCGCTGTTGATGACACGCGCGATGTCATTGGCAAGACGGATGATTTGTTTAGCGGTGTGGTACGCCGACGCCGCCTTGCCCGCCAGAATCACCGTGCGCGGCACCCACGCCTGCCCGTCGGGGGCCATTGGGATTTGCCAGAATGGCCTGATAGCGCGCCACCACGTGCAGCAGGTTCAGCAGTTGGCGTTTGTATTCGTGGATGCGCTTGACCTGCACGTCGAAGAGGCTGGACGGATCAAGCACCACGCCCAGCTCGCGCCGTACCCAGTCCGCCAGCGCCTGCTTGTTGGCATGCTTGATGGCAAGAAAAGCCTGCTGCGTATCGGCATCGCTGGCCAGCGCACCCAGCTCGGACAACTGACGCAAATCGCGTCGCCAAGCCGAGCCGATCCGCGCGTCGAGAAAAGCCGCCAGCGCCGGATTGGCCTGCGCCAACCAGCGGCGCGGGGTGACGCCATTGGTGACGTTATGGAAGCGCTCGGGCAGCAGCTTGGCGAAGTCGGCAAAGATGGTCTGCACCATCAGCTTCGAATGCAATTCGGCGACGCCATTGACCCGATGCGAGGCGATGATCGACAGCGCCGCCATGCGCACCCGCCGACCGTGCTGTTCGTCGATCAGGGACACGCGTCCGATCAATTCGGCATCGCCGGGCACACGTTCGCGCACGCTGTCCAGCCAGTGTTGATTGAGTTGATAGATCAACTCCAGATGGCGCGGCAGTAGGCGCTCGAACATCGCCACCGGCCAGGTTTCCAGCGCTTCCGGCATCAGTGTGTGGTTGGTGTAGCTGATCGCCTGCCGGGTGATCTTCCGGCCGTGTCCCAGCTCAGTCCATGCTCGTCGATCAACAGGCGCAGCAGCTCGATGGGCGCCAGCGCCGGATGGGTATCGTTGAGATGGATGGCGTTGCGCAGACCCAGCGACTGCAGATCACCGAACTCGCGCACATGGCGGGCCAGCAAATCCTGCAACGACGCACTGACCAGGAAAGCTTCCTGCTTCAAGCGCAGCTCGCGACCCGCTTCGGTGCTGTCATCGGGATAGAGCACCCAGTTGAGGGCATCGGCGGCGACGCAATGGCGTGCCGCTTGGGCGAAGTCACCGCGCGAAAAAGCCACGAAATCAATGGGTGTCGCCGCCTTCGCATGCCACTGACGCAAGGTCGACACGCGCTCGCTGTGCTGCGCCGGGACGATGAAGTCGAAGGCTTCGGCCTGCAGTATTTCCGCCGGAATCCAATGCCGCTGCTGGCCTTCCTGCACAACGCGGCCACCAAACCCGACGCGATATTGCAGCTCCGGACGCGCAATCTCCCAGGGATTGCCGTGGCGCATCCAGTCATCCGGTTGCTCGATCTGGCGTCCGTCCTGGATCGCCTGCGCAAACATGCCGTACTGGTAGCGCAGACCATAGCCAAAGGACGGCAGGCCCAGTTCGGCGAAGGAATCCAGAAAGCAGGCCGCCAAACGGCCCAGACCGCCATTGCCCAGCGCGGCGTCGGCTTCGCATTCCAGTACGTCACTCAAGGCCACGCCGTGCTCTTCGCAGAGCGTCGCCAGCGCGGGCTCCCAGCCGAGCGCGGCCAAGGCATTGTGCAGGGCGCGGCCCATCAGGAACTCCATCGACAGGTAATGCACCCGCCGTACCGGATGCGCCGCGCCGCGCTGCGCGTCTTCGGCCTGCGTCTTCGCCCAGCGCTGCAGGAGTGTGTCGCGGCAGAGTGCCGCAGTGGCACGCAGCAGACTCGTGCGCAGGTCACCCTCACACTGTGTTGTCAGGCGCTGCGCAATATCGCAGCGAATCGCATCGACCGCGCTGCGGCCCAGGCTTTCGGTATTCATCAGATTGTCCCCTCATCACCCGCCCTGACTGGTTTGTCGCGCCCGAAATCGCCGGCGCAGCATCCATGCTTTGCGGTGTCTAGTTATGACCGGGACTGTAAAGCCTGACACACCCCTCTGGCGGGCAATGAAAACGTATTCATTGCATGGCATATGCGGCGCGGTGCGCATATCAAGCGTAGGAGGGTCAGGAGCGGCGAGACCGACGGCAGTCGAGACGTGTGTGGCCTGCGGGTGACAACTTCTTTGACTGCTCCTCCCAATGCCGCAAGGTGCGCAGGCGACATTGGGAGGGATTGCGTCATGGATCAGCGTTTCAACCGCGCCAACACCCGCTGGCGCTCGACTTCCAGCGCTACCGGGACGCGGTCGCCGAGTTCCTGCAGAAAGGCGCCGATGTCGTGGAATTCATCGCGCCAGGCGTCGTTATCGATGTGCAGCAGGGCGCGCAGTTGGGTATCGCTGATGGCGAGCGCGTCCTGCCGCAGAGCGCCTTTCGCCGGGATGCGTCCAATCGGTGTCTCGACGGCGGCAGCGCTGTCATCGCAACGACCAAGAATCCACTCCAGCACACGCATGTTGTCGCCAAAGCCCGGCCACAGGAACTTGCCGTCGTCGCCTTTGCGGAACCAGTTGACGTGGAACACCTTGGGTAACTTCACGCCAGGCTTTTCGAAGCTGAGCCAGTGGGCGAAATAGTCGCCGAAGTGGTAGCCGCAGAAGGGCTTCATCGCCATCGGGTCGCGGCGTACCACACCTACGGCGCCGGTCGCGGCGGCCGTGGTTTCCGAGGCCATCGCGGCACCGGCCAGCACGCCATGCGTCCAGCTTTCGGTTTCCAGCACCAGCGGCACCAGCGAGGCGCGACGACCACCGAAGATGATGGCGTCGATGGGTACGCCGTGCGGCTCGTTCATGGCCGGTGAGGCCGAAGCGCACTGTGCGGCACTGACGGTAAAACGTGAATTGGGATGCGCGGCGGGACCGTTCGCCGAGTCGAACTCTCGACCCTGCCAGTCGGTGACGGGTTCACCGGGCAAACCTTCCCACCATGGTCGCTGTTCGGCATCCACGGCGACATTGGTAAAGATCGCGTCGTGGTCGAGCATTGCCAATGCGTTGGGATTGGTCTTGGCACTGGTGCCCGGCGCCACGCCAAAAAACCCGGCTTCGGGATTGATCGCATACAGACGGCCATCCGCACCGGGCTGCATCCAGCAGATGTCATCGCCCACGGTCCAGACCTTCCAGCCCTCAGCGAGATAGGCTTCCGGCGGAATCAGCATCGCGAGGTTGGTCTTGCCGCAGGCGGACGGAAAGGCAGCGGCCAGATAGCGCGTCTCGCCTTGCGGGTTCTGCACGCCAAGAATCAGCATGTGTTCGGCCAGCCAGCCTTCGCGCATGGCTTGATAACTGGCGATGCGCAGGGCATGGCATTTCTTGCCCAGCAGCGCATTGCCGCCGTAGCCCGAGCCGTAGGACTGGATGCTGAGTTCTTCCGGGAAATGCATGATGAAGCGGCGCTCGGGATCGAGCTCGCCGATGGAGTGCAGGCCTTTCACGAACGACGGGCCCGTTCGGCCCGCTGCCGCATGCGCCGCGCCTTCGCGCTCGATTCGCGCCAGTGCGCCTGCGCCCATGCGGGTCATGATGCGCATGTTGGCAGCCACGTAAGCGCTGTCGGTGATTTCCACACCGCAACGCGCCAGCGGCGAATCCAGCGGCCCCATGCAGTAGGGCACCACGTAGAGGGTGCGACCCTTCATGCAACCGTCGAACAGCGCATCCATCTTCGCGTGTGCGTCGGCGGTGACATCCAGTGATTGTTCGGGCCGGCATCGCTGCGATCTGTGGTGCAGACGAAGGTGAGATGCTCAACGCGCGCCACATCCGAGGGATGCGAGCGATGCAGGTAGCAGTTCGGATGGGTCTCGGGATTCAGTGCATGCAATTCGCCGCTGGCAAGCATCCGGGCGACGAGGAGGTCATATTCAGCGGCACTGCCATCGCACCAGTGAATCGTATCGGCTTGGGTCAAACGGGCGACTTCCTCAACCCATTGGTTGAGTGCGGCAAGCTGGCTGGACATCCACTTCTCCGGTCGACCGACGTGCAGCGCCCATGGCTGCAACGGGGGCGTCAGACGACAACGTTGGGGTCGCAGACACTAGCCGTTCAGAGTCGATCAGACAAGTCCATTCCAGTCCACTTTGGGCAAAAGCCCTTTCTGGTCGCCCTCTGCCGCCGTGCGCTGACATCCGAAGGGCCGGATGTCGGCGCACGCTTGGCGGGTCAACTGCCTTCAAATCCATTCGAGAACAGTGTTGTCGAGCGCGGGCGCGGCAGCTTTCTGCCTGCCCGCCGTCCACGATCAGGTTGAATGCGGCGTTCGGTGGGAAGCTCGGAACCGCGACGCCTTCGGTGATGGGATTCGATGGCGCACTGACGCTCGTATTGGCTTCAGCAACCACAAACCACCGACCTGGTGCGCCTGGGCCACTGGGCGCACGGTATTCCACACTGAAGCCTTGTGCGTTGAGGGTCGTGTTGCTGTCCAGCGGATCGTCCGTGCGTCCAATCAAGGGGGCGGCGCAAGCGTTGTCATCCAGCAGTCGATGGAACAGGGGAAGCTCGCGGACGATCTGTCCACCTGATAGCACTTGCGCGGCAGCGAGCACACTGAAGCGCTGGCCGGTTGGCACGTTCTGCGTGAAGTCCTGAAAAAACACCGACCAGACACTGGCGCCACCATTCAGATAGACACCCAGGCGCTGGGCGCTGCCGGGCAACGCAGGCGTGCTGCGATGCGCCGTGGCAACCAATTTGTCGGAGGCGATCAAGGGCACCGGGAACGGGGTGACACCGACTTCGTTGAAAGACGTATTGCTGGCCGTGGCGGTCAGTTGTGTGGCGCCGTCGCCATTGGCCTCCAAGGCACCGACATCGATGGTCCCAAACGCCAGACGACGCTCGCCATTGGCATCGAACAACAGGCTGCTGGCTTCGGCATTGTTACCGGCATCCAGTGCGGGTGAGGCGTTGACGGGACGCGGATACGCAGGGTCCTCAGCAAGGATCGACCGTCAGCGTGGCGGGGCCGGGCGTCCAATCATTCCAGCCATTGCCAAACACCAGGTTGTTGGGCGCACTGTGGAGCTTGCAGTGCCGTTCTGGATATACATGCCGCTGGCCGTATGGAAGGCGACCAGATTGTTGGCCACGGACATTTGGCGGGTTGACTCACGCTCCAGTCCGTCAAGGCCAAGCCGTAGTTGCCGTGCACCACGGTATTGTTGAGCGCGGTCAGGTTGCCACCGGCGCTCTGCCAGATCGCGCTGTAGGCGTCGGGCGCGGTGACACGACCACTGACGATGTTGTTGTCCATCTGCAGCGTTGAGGTGACGTCATAGGCCCACACCGGGATGCCGTCGTTGAGCCGATCTCCCAGCAGGCGATTGGCTGAAGGCGGAAGGTGCCGGGCCACGCTGCACACCGAAGATGCCCATGCCGGGCAGGGTCGAGCCGGGGACACGATTGCGCTGGATTTGCGTGGGTCAAACTACCGGTGCCACTGAGTTGGTTGACGCAATGCCGTGAAACGTCTCGCTGGGGCGGCCACTGCCGCGCCGCACCAGACTGTCGCTGATGGTGACCGCTTGCTGCCTTGTCCGGAGACGGTCACTTCCGATGCCACATCCACCCGCAAACGCGGTCGATGCGCCGAGGTCGAGCAGGCGGATGCGCGAGAACCCAGTAGACCGCCGTTGACATTGGAAGGCTCGGAAACGCGGATCGCACCGCGCCGCAAGTTCAGATCACTGATCCGCACGGTATGCGCTGCGTCGGCGGTCAAACCCACGTAGATCGTTCGATCTGGCGCCAGCACGGCGTCGATACCTGACCCACTGACAGGCTGATCGATTGTGAAATTGTCAGGTCTTCATCGATCAGCGTGTAGCGATTCGGGTTGGTCACTTCGCCCGCGACAATCACCACGCTATCGCCGTCGCCGGCTTGACTGATACAGCTTGAAGACTGCCTGCGCAAGGCCGGCAACACCAGATCGGGCCAGAACCAGGTGGCCCGCAGCACTCGGTTTGGCATGCAGCAGCGCCAAGGCGAGCACCAGTGCTCTGGAAAACTGTCTTGCGGTCATCGACGGATACTCCAATGGGTGGGGATAGCCCTACATACGCACTATTCCGCCGAATCCGAACATCCGCAGGTCGCGGGCTGTCCATTCGCTCTCACTTCGGGAGGGTAAGACAGGGCGCCTGCGGCAAACTCGCGTCCGGATTCCATTAAATTGTCATATTCCTGTGATCCATCGCACGCGGGCCCGCTAAAGTCCTAGTGCTGTGCCTATGCCTCGAGGTTATTCGTGTCGAAGTCCCCAACCGCAGAATCATCAAGAAGCCCGTGGCAACCAAGAAGGTTGCCAGCAAGGTCAAAAAGAAGCCGACCGTCGCGCCTGTTGCGGTCAAAAAGAAGGCGGTCCCAAGCCCGTCGCCAAAGTCCGCAAGGCCGAGGTCCGCAAAATCGGGACCGTTTCGCCATGCCGGAGCACGATTTCGCCTTGATTGCCAAACTGAAGGGCGCGCCAAAACCCAAGGCCGCGTGGCGAAAAAAAGCGAACTGCTGCGCGCCGGGTTGCAAGCCCTGAATCTGCTGGATGAAGTGGAATTGCTGGCTGCGTTGAATCGACTGAAGTCACAAAGTCACTGCATCGGCGCCAGACGGCACCGGTGCGTACAACCGCGTCGCCCGGCATACGTTTGATGATCTCCGCGCGGCGTCCAACGCCGCAGGTCAACAGGATGCCGCCCACAACGTCGGTGTTGGCGTGCTCAAAGCGCCCAATAGGAGTTGACGCCATTGCGCAGAATCAAGCGCTTGGGCTGCTGGCGTGCTGGAATACAGTCCTGCATGACGCCGAGGTGACAGATGGACTGGACGGCTTAGAAGATCGTTGGGTGAACCTTCGGTGCTGGCCATGACGGGTGCCGTGGTCGGCTTAGGGTTTGGCTTTTTGGCCAGCGATCAAGTTCTGCCTGCGGTGCCGTGGTTGCGTTCTGGCACGGCCGCTTTGGTGACAAGTTGGCGTTGTGGTTAACATCGTTTGCCAGTGCGGTGGTTGCAATTCAGGCAATGATCTTGCTCGACTGGCTCGATGTGAGCACGGAGCGTCAATTAGCCGCGCTGCGTGGTATGTCAGGAACCTCGTGGGCGGCTTGATGTTTAGCATCGGTATGGTGCTTACGGGGGTTGCGCCAACCGTCTGTGTTGATTCTGTCGGCAAGCGGAAATCTGCGCGCACTGCTGGCGGGGTTGGTGTTTTCCGTGGCGGCTCCAAGCGGCCAGTCAAAGGCGTCCTGGTGCCCTTGCGCGAAACGATCGCGGGATGGTGGACCGTGGAAGGTGGTGGTTCTCGTGACCTGCTGGCGATCCTCGGCGTGGGCCACTGGGGTGGACTGGCGTTCGGGCTGGTTTGGGGTGTTGCCGCACTGTTCTACGCCTATCGCGCGGTGGGTAGCGTCTGGCAATGGGCGAGTGCCATCGGCGCCGGACTGATGGTTGCGCTGGCGTGGTGGGCGACCTACAGCATTATGAACAACTCGTTCGAGCCGGTGCGAACCAGAGCATCACCTTGAGTGGCCCCTCATCCGACCTAGCTGATGCGGGTGTTGGTCGAACCCGGTAGGCCCGGACATTTGCACTCGGTTTGCTGCCTGGCGTGTTCCTTGGCTCGCTGATTGGCGCGCTGATCGGCAGGAGTGGCATGTCGAGACGTTTGGTCCGGGCTACAGCGTGCCGCGTTATGCTTGATCGGTGCCGTGATGATGGGCTTCAGTTCGATGATGACGGCGGGTGGTTGTGCAGTCGGCGCAGGCATCACTGGTGGTTCGGTTTTCGCTTTGACCGCGTGGGTTGCACTGATCGGCATGGCTGGGTGGCGGCGTTGCCCGACCGCCTGATCGATGGTCCCAAGGGCGCATCGACCTTCCTGCCGCGATTGAATGGCGCGAAGCCCCTGAACGACCGTCAGGCTGCGGTGGATGGGGGCTCAGCTCGCGGAATCGTTGGCGACCGATCCCGCAATCTCGGGGGGTGATTTTCAGGATCGAATGGCGCAGTTCGCGCGACAGAATCAGGCGCGCATCTTGGCCCGGCACCAATGCTTCGTCGAAGGCCAGCTTGCTGTTTGCGTCAATCGAACGATGCCATCCGGCGCAAGCTTGCTGATGAAACCGCGGAACAGGACGCGGTCGAAGAACTCAGTGCGGCTTGCGGTAGAGCAACGACAGCCGTTGCGCGGTGAGTTGGCAGAAATTCTCCAGTTCACCGCTGCCCAGCTTTACCCGCTGCCATTTTCACAGAATCGCGATGGAGATGTAATAGCGTTCGAAGGCTTGTTGCCAGGCTGTGCGCAATCACGCGCAACTGGAACACTTCATCGGTTTGCCAGGCCCGCGCTGCAGCATACCGGTCTCGGCGTCATGCGTGAACAGGCCGCGGGCGATCGAAGTTCGATGGTGGCCTGAATGCGTGCAGCAAATTCATCCGCGTCCCAAGGCAGAAACAGCTCCGGATTGGACAGACGCATACAGCCCGCGACCAAGTTTCTCAACGGCGGCGCGGCTCAAGCGACGGATTTGTTCTGGAAGCAGCAGGCGACCCAGGATGCAGCAAACAGATGCCACGACGTTGTTGCGGTAGTAGCTTTGCAGCTCCGCTTGCTCACTGCCGTAACCCAGTACATCGCCGAGCCGGATGGCGGGTGCGCAGCAGAACACCGGCCTGTTCGCCGTGCGCGATGATCTCGTCGGGACTCAGTGCGGTGATGGTCGCGCCCGGAGTAGAGCCAAACCTTCCATCCAACGATTTCATCAGCTCAGGCGGCGCGCAGATCGCATTCGGCCATGGCGTGCTTCGGTGTCGAAAGCAGGCAAGAGGCCAGTAAATTGATCGGGTTGATATCGAAAAGAAGCAGGCCTGAGTTGATGGCGCGCTGGATTCCGACCGCTAGGGCGTCCACCGCCCGCGTTGATCAATCGGGCTTTTCTTCGAGCTGGGTTTCGAATCAGCGCCAATCGGGGTCGTGTCGATCGAGTTTCCTGCAGGAAAATCGGCTCGCCGAAATTGACC
>JADKCY010000011.1 GCA_016718605.1 Lysobacterales bacterium
ATTGCCGACAAGCTGGGGCTTGTGGTTGCCGCATTTTGGCTTCTGCATCCGCTTAACGTCAGCACGGTCCTGTACATCGTGCAGCGAATGGCGCAACTGAGCGCCTTGTTCTCATTGCTTGCGATGTGGGCCTACGTGATTGGGCGTAAGTACATTGATGAAGGCCAGTCGCGACGGGGTGGACTCTGGCTGTTCATTGGCGTTCCTACCCTCACCGTATTGGCTGCGCTGAGTAAAGAAAATGGCTTGCTGGTCCCGCTCTATTGCGCTGTCATCGAGCTGTTCCTGTTCAAACAGCCGCGCACGCGAAGTGTTTTGATTTTCCAGTCTGGATTCGTGATTGCGCCGATAGTTGTTGGTCTGGTTGCTCTGGTGGGCATGCCGGATAGGATTCTCGCAGGCTATTCGCAGCGCGAATGGACCTTGCCAGAGCGTCTGCTGACGCAGTGCCGCGTAATTTGGGATTACATCGGTCAGTTGCTGTTGCCTAATCCTGTGCGGATGGGACTGTTTTCCGATGATGTGGTGGCGTCGACGTCGATTTTTCAGCCTTGGACGACTGCGGCGGGACTGTTGGGGTCTGTTGGCGTTGGTGTGGCTGGCGTGGTTTTTGCGCGCGAGGTCGCCTTTGGTTTCAGCCGGCATCGCCCTGTTTTTTGCGGGCCACGCGATGGAGTCCACCGTGTTGCCGCTTGAAATAGCCTTTGAGCATCGCAACTATTTCCCCTCATTTGGACTTTTCCTGGCGTTGGTTGGCGGTGTGGCGCACGCTGGTAGCGCGTTCAAACATGGGTCGGTCCTCTCTCGCCGATGGGCAGTGCTGATCCTGATCCCGTTAACTGTGTTGGCCGGTATGACCGTGCAACGTGCCTGGATATGGGGTGATTTGAAAAGGATCGCGCTGGAGGGCATCGCCCAACATCCGAACTCACTTCGAGCGCATTTGACACAAGCGACCATTCTGTTGCAAACGGGGAAGTTCCAGGAAAGCGCACAAGTCATGCATCACTTGGCGGAGTCCCACAACCCGAAGAATCGAGCGATCGGTTTTTACGGCGTGGCGACCGTGGGCTGTATCGATACGAACCAAGCGGCCCCTCTTTTGATGAACCAAGCGGATGAGAACATCAGGGCGCCCGTGACGCTGTTCGACGTGCAGGCCTTGGACTTGTTGCTACGGGCGAGTAGAGATAAGCGATGTGAGGGCGTGGATGTGGCGCGCATCCTCCGAACATTGGAACGCCAGTTGGCGCTTACAAGTGATCAGCCATCTACAGATGGTCCGGTGTGGCGATTGCACTTGCTGGCGGCTTCCTATTACGCACAGATTGGCGACGGTGAATCCGCATTGCGGCACGCTGAATTGGCTTGGCAACCAACATCGGATGTGGCGGCAGGAAGTGTGCTTGCGCAGTTGCAGATGCAAGTTGGAGAGCACGCCGATGCTCTACGGACAATTGACCAGATCGCGTCACGCATTGGTACGCGTGACGAGCTTGGTCGCGCAGAGGTTTCTCGTCTCAATCAGCTGTTGTCGACTAGTCAGGGAGACGTGCAATGAACGATCAATCGACAAAGTTCTTGGTCTTTGGTGCTCCGCTGATCGAAGAGGAAGACATCGACGAAGTGGTCGCTTGTTTGCGTTCGGGTTGGATTGGGACGGGGCCGCGTGTGGCGCAATTCGAGACCGACTTTGCCGCCTACAAAGGCACGACCGTCAGCCACGCCGCGGCTGTCAATTCGTGCACGGCAGCCTTGCATGTGAGCATGGTGGCTGCAGGCCTGGATGCCGGCGCAGAAGTGATCACGACGCCGCTGACCTTTTGTGCCACGGTTAACGCCATCGTGCACGCGGGTTTGACACCGGTGCTCGCTGATATCGATCCGGTCTCGCACTGCATTGATCCGGCGGCGATTGAGGCCGCCATTACGCCGAGAACTCAAGCCATTCTCCCAGTCCATTTCGCAGGAAGATCCTGCGATATGGACGAGATCATGCGGATTGCCAACAAGCACGGATTGGCAGTGATCGAGGACTGCGCGCATGCCATAGAGACGACATGGAAAGGTCGGCCTGCGGGCACCTTCGGCGACTTCGGCTGCTTCAGCTTTTATGTGACCAAGAATGTGGTCACGGGCGAAGGAGGAATGATCCTTGGCCGCAGTGAAGCCCATATTTCCCGCGCCAAGATGCTGGCCTTGCATGGCATGAGCAAAGACGCTTGGCACCGCTTTGGCGACAAGGGCTACAAGCACTATCAGGTGGTGGAAACTGGCTTCAAGTACAACATGATGGATTTACAGGCGGCGCTGGGTTTGGGACAGCTTCGTCGGGTCGAGGCCAACTGGCAGAAGCGTCAGGCTTTGTGGTTGCATTACATGCAGGCGCTGTCGGATTTGCCAATTGGATTGCCAGCGTCCGTCGACGCGGCCCAGTCGCGGCACGCCTATCATTTGTTTACGGTGCAAATTGATGAGGCTCGCGCGGGTACAGATAGAGATTCCTTTTTGAACGCGATGAACGCGGCTGGCATCGGAACAGGTGTTCACTATCTTTCGCTCGCTGAGCACCCGGTCTATCAGGAACGTTTTGGATGGCACGCTGAGCAATGGGTGAATGCGATGCGTGTTGGCCGCCAGACCGTGAGCCTTCCCATTTCCGCAAAACTGGAAAATGCTGATGCCGTTCGTGTGATCGAGGCGGTCAGGGCACGGGTTGGTTAGGCCAGTCGACGTCCATTCGATATCGGATTTGCGCCGCAGTGGTGGAGATCGTCCATCGCTTTTCCCACCGCCGACGCTGCTCGGGATCACCACAGCCCGATGTGCTGTTTGTATCCAACAACTTCATCAGCGCATTGGCGAGTTGCGGAGGATCGCGCGGTGGTGCGAGCGCGTAGCGAGCGGGAAAGCCTGCCCACAGGATGCGGTACATTGGCTGGTCTGACGCCAACACCGGAACACCTGCAAAACCCGCCTCGATCAAGGTATGTGGCACGAATGCCGTGTGCGACGACGCGTAGGGAAAGGGCCAAGATGTCGCAGGACTGCAACTCAAGGTCGCGATCAACCTCACCGTGCAGCGAATAGGCGACGCCCGGCGCAACGGTGTCAATTTCTCGTGTGAGACGCTGAAATGCAGTGATGTCGCTCAAGAAAGGGATACAGATTCGAAGTTGGACTGCGGCGGTTGGGTCGAGCAAGGTCAAGGCACACAACAGATCGTGTAGGCCGCGTTCATACATTACACCTGCGAGGGTGGCTGGCGTAAACGACTGATAGCCGCACAAAAAACTCACCACACGCTGATTTTGACCTTTCCAAGTCAGTGGTCGCGGGGGATCGCCGAGGCCCACGTGGAAGTTATCTTGATCACGCATCGGCTGTCCCGAAAGCACGTATCGCTGGAGACAAAGGGCGCGTAGCCAACGGATGTCAAAGTGATCGACGCTGTAACACACGATCAGGTAGCGCCTTCTCAGCAGTCGCAGGATCCACGCAGATGCGCCAATGAAGAGCACATTCGCCAGTCCTCGAACACCGCTGAAACGGCCATACGGAAAGATCAGGAATCGGGTGGGTGACAGATTCGCCTGCAGGGCTCTTCTGATAAGGTCAAACAGGGTCGCCAGAAGTTCATATGTTGGCCTGCGCCCAGGTGCGCTACCCGTGATCAGATGCGCTTCTGAGCCGTCTTCCGACAACACGACACGCAAGTCGCGGACAAGAATCTTGCGGCCTTCGGTCCACGGTGGCGCGGCTCCGGGGGCGACTAGAAGCCACTGCGAAGGCGAGTCTGGGCTCACGACTTCCGCAGGATCAACAGAAATTGGTCGCAAAACTGCGGGCTCAGGCGGTTCAACGCCTGCATGCAGCGCACTCGCGCACCAATTGGCAAGAATAGGAACGGTGTTGCGAGATAGGTTCCAATCAAAGCCACGCCGTCTACTCGGAAGCCATGCCGAAGCGCTATTTCCTTCGCTTCGGCGATGCTGTAGCGCGTGTCGTGTTCTGGGAGCCTTCGAAATAAAAGGCGATATAGCGCAATCAACGGCGCAAGCATTTTTCGCGCGGTGGCGTTGTAGTAGTCAACCACAATTACAGCATTCGGCTTCGCGACACGCTGCATTTCGCGGAGGAGTGCGTCATGGTCCTCGCGTGAGAACAAATGAAGGAAGCGCGACGATGTAACTGTATCGGCCACGCTGTCGCAAAAGGGCAACGCAAACGCATTGGATTGAACTTGTGAAACACACTGATCGCCGCGTGCTGGGGAGTGCATCAGCATGGCATGGGTGAGATCGCACGCGACCGTGAATTCGTGTGTTGCAATCAGTGGTGGGATGCACTGGCCGGTCCCCGATCCGACATCGATCGCTAGGGAAGCGGTGCTGCGTTGCAAGACGGCGTGGAGCGCGTCACGGTGGGCCTTGCGGAATGCGGCACCGTAGCGACCGCCGTAGCGTCTTGCGTCATACGACTTCGCCTCACTGGCGTAGAACCCTTGCCAATCCGAGGTTTTACTCACGCGTGGTATCTCCTCTCTTGTTTCGTAGCGATATACCCAATCGAGCTGCTGCGGGGATGCCTAGTCCGAGCGTGATAGCGATTGAGAAGCCTCGGTTTGCAGAGAACACCGCTGCGTACTCTGTTGCCGTCATCCCCATACTGTGTGTAAGGGCAACAAACGCCAACTCGTAGCTTCCCAAGCCCATCGGGATGCCGCTGGCCATACCGACAAACGTCGCGACAATTCCTGCACAGAATATCGGTAGAAGGTCATGTGGTGTTTGCACGAACGCGCCGATCAAGGCGATATGGCGAAAACCGTAGGAACCGATATCCACGAACGTGATGATCGCAGGTAGCGCTGGGCGGAGCGCTCTGATGTCCACCGCACGCATCCTGTTGATCGCCCTCTGGATACGTGGCTTGAGCACGATGGCGACAACGCCGAAAAGTGCGATTCCCGTAATGGCGGTGACTATAAGGCCGACTTCAGTTCCTGCAGCGAGTTGCTGCACCACTGCCATCAGATCTCCGGAAAAGTAGAAAATCCATAGCGGAAATGCGACGGCTATCCATGTCAGGATCAGAAGCAACGAGTCTGCCGCTGTCAACGCGGAAATTGATGCCCCGCCGAGTTTGGTGGCCCGCGACAGCAAGACAATTCGGATAGGGATTCCGAGTTTGAACGGCGCAAGGTAGCTGGCGGCGGCGCTCGCCAACATTGCGGGCGTGAGGTTTTTTGTCGGGGCGTTGACCTGGCGAAGGTAGAGCCGCCAGCGCATCGGTTCTGCGGCTACGTGGATCAGGATGAAGCCGACGAGGGCAAGAACGGCGCTCATGGTGTCGACGACTTTCGCGCGAGTACCCAGCGGTGCAAGGCAGGCAGGCGTGTAATCGTGCTGCACTCATCGAACCTCGCGAGCCACGTGGCCAATCGGCTAGGTGCGAAGCGACCAGCGGTCAGTGCTAGGGCGGTGGTGAAATAGGCATTGGAACCGCGAGCGAGCACCTCGAGCTGTGTGGATTCAAAAGCCCCGAAGTAGTCCGACCGTAGAAACTTCCGTCCACTGGTGCCAGCACGGTCAGGTCGTGCGAGCCGCAACTTGGCAAGCAAAGAGTCGATTTCGTTGGCCCCATCCACAGCCAATATGGCGCCACCCGGCTTCACCAGATTCGTAATCTTCTGGACGGCGACACCAAGATGAAGTGCGCGGCTGTACATGAATGCGGTCAGAGCAATAGCCCCTTCGAAGGAGTCATTCTTGAAGGGAAGTTGGTCAAGGTCAGAAATGACCGCACTTTGCCCAGTTCGCGTTTGATACGCCTGGCAGAAAGCTTCTCCTATGTCTTGACCCACGACGGATATGTCAGGCCGTAACGTCAACAATTTTTGTGTGAGCCGGCCATATCCGCATGCCAGATCCAGAACTCTCGCGCCGTGCGGTAGATGCGCCAGGAACTTCTCCAGTAGCAAACCGTGCCAATGGTCAAGCTGTTCGTTCGCTGCGTCGGGCAAGTTTCTGAACAAGACGGTACGTAGAGTCATACCGGAATGTTCTGCACGCTGATTCCAAGCCTTCCGCCCATCCGCAACTGATACGTGGTCTTGCATCGTTTCGATGGACTCCACGAAGCGTGCCGCAGATGCCCCAATATCGAACTGCATCCGCAAATCGCCATGGCTAGAGCTCTCATTGGCGTCGAAGCGCATTCGCACCGCTGCTGAAATCGCTTGGGCGATGGAGGTGGCTGAGGCATCGTCAGCCAAGACGCCAATGTTGTGGCTCGTGATCAGGTTCGGAAAGTCACCGACGGGAGTGGCTATGATCCGGCAACCGTATTGCAGCGCGTCAGAGAACACGACGGGAATGCTCTCTTTGCGGGAAGGGATGATGACGTAGTCACACTGCGCAAACGCTTGCTCCGCCGAATTTTGGTCGAGGAATCCGGACAGTCGAACGGGTCGTTGTGCGTGCTGCAAGCGTGCAACTGAAGCCTCCACAGCAGGGCGGAGCGGGCCGCCGCCCGCAATGTGCACGCTATCGATAGTTGCCCAATCAAGGTCGTTGAGTTGGCACAGCGCATCGAGGAGCAGGTCAATCCCTTTGTTGGGATGCCAGCGCCCAAGAAACAGAAGTCGGTAGGGTGGACTGAGGCGGATGTTCTGCGTGCGGGAGCCCTTGAGCTTTCGACTGCTTGGAAGGAACTCGAAGCTTCGCCCACACAGCGCTTCCGCGTCGCGTGCGAGTTGCAGGCCATCCGCAAAGGCGAGAGCGGCGTTGGAACCGACCTTCGCAAGCATGCGCCGGACGACCGGAATCTTCCCGAGACTCCAGATGTCGCTGCCGAGCGCCCAAACTGAGTAGGAAATGCTGTGTTCACGCGCTGCGGTGCGCGCAATCCATCCGGACGGCAGCATCCATAGCGCGACGATATGTTTGACACGACCATCCGCGCAGGCTGCAGCGACCTGCCGACGCAAAGATCGGAGTGTTCGGAAAATGGCGAGCCAATCCAGCGGATTACCTGGATTCAGCAGTGACAGGGGTTTTGATCCAGCATTGAAACGCCAAGCCGGTATCCGGCCAGATTCGAACGACCCGGTCCGTCCGGGGCCGACGACCCGCGTAGGCAAATGGGTCGCAAGCTCTGCAGCAAAGTCGGCCACGAAGGCGCCTGCCGCCTCGCTTCCGTCACGGGCTAGGGGATAGGACGTGGTGATGACGAGGACAGTGTCGCGGACCATCAGTGGCTCATCATGGGGACAGCGAGTCATGCATCGCGGCGATAAGTCAAGTTGGTGATCTGTTCGCTCACCAAGCCAATCAGGAAAATGATCACCGAAGCACTAAGCAGCAATGTGCTCATGTTGGTGAATCGGTGCTCGGTGACGTAGGTATAGATGTAGTACGTCACACCCACTGAAAAGAACAGCGCAGAAGTTGGCAAAAACAGCTTCAAAGGCGAATACAGACTGGCGATCTTGAAGATGATCAGCAAAAAGCGCAGGCCGTCTTTCAGTGGGCGGATGTGGCTGTTGGTGCCCATGCGCTTGTGCACCGGAATCGGCAGGTAGGCCACCGCGTAGGCACTGCGGAAGAACGCCATGGTGCAGGTGGTCGGGTAGGAAAAGCCGTTGGGCAGCAGATGCAGGAACTCGCGAAAGCGTGCCGCACGAACGGCGCGGAAGCCCGAGGTCAAATCCAGAATCGGGTGGCCAGTCATCCAACTGGCCAGTGCGTTGTAAAAGCGATTGGCAAAACTGCGACTGGCATTGGCCTGGCCGCTGGCATCACGCGCGCCCACCACCATGTCATAGCCTTGCTGCAGCTTCCCTAACAACAGTTCGATGAGGTGCGGATCGTGCTGTCCGTCGGCATCCATGAACACGATGATCTCGCCGGTGGCTGCACGCGCACCGCGTTTGATCGCCGCACCGTTGCCCATGGAATACGGGTTATGCAGAACCATCGCACCGTGCCGTTCGGCAATCAGTCCACTACCGTCGCTGGAACCGTCGTCGACCACGATGACTTGGGCATCCGGATACAGCTCGGTGAGCTTCGGCAGCACGTTGGCAAGCCCGATAGATTCGTTCTTGCAGGGCAAGACGATGCTGAGGGATTGCCGTTGGACGGTAGCTGGTGTGGCATGCGAAGGCATGGTCGGAGTGTAGCAGTGGGACGACGCAGCGGGTTCGCGCAGTGTCGCTAGTGGGTGTGTGGTGCGGGATGGGTTCTTAGCGTGTCGTCAAATCGCGTAACGAAGGATTGCGCAATGCGCTCAACGAACTTCGCATCGAGGTGCTGAAAGTCGCGGTAGACAAGTTGGCCGTCACGCAGGGCGCTGCAACGCTGCTGCGGACAGACGAGGTCGCTGAGTGCCATCACGTCTGTATTGGGGTAGTCGCTTGCCGCGGCCGCAAGTGCCGCGTCGACTGCCGCACGGTGCGGTGCTGTGATCGGCGCAGAACAGGTTTCTGCAGTCTTTTCCAGTCCATATCTGCGGCTTTGGATCTCGACGCACGCTGGCCCATCAAACGGGAGCGTGGGGGTGGGTAATAGGATGACGAGTCGCTGTGTTGCGCGATGCAAGTCAGACAGAATGCGTGCGGTGCCGTCCTGCCATTGCTTTTCGGAGAAGGGGTAGGTGTCACTGCTTCCCATGATGATTAGCGCGGGCTGGTGCTCGTTGGCGTAGGCGAGTGCAGCCAAACGCCACTGGGCGCATTCTTTGAACTCACGACCGATGCGGGCATAGACATACGGGTGGTCCACCAGCGCGCATGCGGATTTGGTCAGGACGGTCAAACGGAGCGCATGTTCTTCGGCATATTTCAGGATCGCCGGGAACCATTGCAGTCCAATGCTATCGCCGAT
Organism: Lysobacterales bacterium; assembly: GCA_016718605.1. Classification (GTDB taxonomy): domain Bacteria; phylum Pseudomonadota; class Gammaproteobacteria; order Xanthomonadales; family Xanthomonadaceae; genus Aquimonas. The sequence goes on from JADKCY010000011.1 coordinate 8,889, forward strand.
CACCAGTATCTCGCGGTCACGGTTTTCCTCAAGAAACGTGCAGGGATGGAGGCTTGAATCCGAAAATCCACTGTCGCAACCCATCGGATAGATGACGGGTGCGCTGATCTGCGTTGTGCGAAAAAGCGCTTCTTCCTTCGACGACGTTTCCCACCACTGGAAGAACAGCAGAGCAGTCATTTGCATGGTGAGCACGGCAGCCAAGATGGCCCGCTTGGGATGGCGAATCAGCGCGTTGGACTGCCGGATCGGTTGTTCAACGGCATGGAACGACAGCCAAGCAATACCGAGTGACAACATGGCGAGTCCAGCCCGGTCAATCAATGTTTGTTGGGCGGTGAGGTAGGCACCCAAAACAAGAACAGGCCAATGCCAGAGATACCACCCATACGACAGTTTTCCTATCCATTGCATGGCAGGGTGGGAGAGGCAACGCGCGAGGTATGAACGATCTTTGGCCGTATTGGCCAGCAACAGGATGCTCGCCGCAGCCACGGGCAGGACCGCCCACGCGCCCGGATAGGGCGTGCGGTCATCGACCAGCAACAGGGTGACCAACAGCGCGAGAGCACTGAGAAGTTGCAGCGTGCGACTCCAGTGGGTGATCCAGATCGTCGCGCTTGGCGACGATTGAATGCGTTGGGACAGCATGTACGTCAATGCGCCGGCAGAAAATTCCCAAGCGCGAAAGGGTGAGGAATAAAACGCAACGCTGGGCTTTAGTTGCAGATACCAGAGGCTTGCCGCGAGACTCAACAGGCCGGTCAGGATCAGCGCATGCGTCACTGTTGGACGAGAGCCTCGGCGCAACTTGTGCAGGAATAGAAGCAAGAATGGCCAGACGGCATAGAACTGCTCTTCAACGCCGAGGGACCACGTATGAAGAAACAGATTGTGGCGGGTATCCGTTGCAAAGTAGTCCGTTTCAGAAAGGGCCAACTGGATGTTGCTACCCCACAACGAGGCAAATAAACCCGTTGTTGCACTGTCGGCCAGTCGGTGAGCCGGAATCCATAGCGCTGCCACTGAACCCATAACAGCCAACATCACCAGCAGTGCAGGCAGCAACCGCCGAAAGCGTCGGGCAAAAAAGCGCGGAAGGTCAATCGTCTGGCTTGTTTGGAGTTCGTCGAGCAGCAGCGCTGTAATCAAGTAACCGGACAGCACGAAAAACAGGTCGACACCGACAAAGCCAGCGGCAAGGCCGGGCATCTCGGCGTGATGCCCCACCACGAGGAGGATGGCAACTGCCCGCAAGCCTTCGATGTCAGCGCGGAATTTCACAACTGGATTGTCCTGCAGAGACAGTGGTGAAGCCGAATGATGCCGGGTATCCAATGCGTCTGAACAGGTTGGTTTAGCGCGTCCGGGCTACCTCGCATTTGGGCGGCACCGCGATCGCGACCTGTCTGATCGCCGCTCGCGCGTCGCGTGCTGCCACGCGAAAAGGCAACTTCGTTCGGTGGCTGGCGGGTTCGCGGTGACAGATTGCTCGGTTAGTCAAACCCGTCGAAGAAGATTGGCGTCACGGCGTCGTCGATGATCTCGACCGCGCCCTGGCTTGGATTGCCCCAGGGTGCAACACCAGCGTCCTGGGGCAGACTGAGAACTAGGGTGGTGCGGGATATTGCGACCGATTCACCGAACATGGGCAGGGAATTCGCGCTTGTTGCAGGCGGCAGGTATTGGGCGATCTGGGTCCATCCGGTTGCGCCACGATGGAACAGGTACGCCGCACCGCGAAAGCCGTCCCGATCTCGCGCCCCAACGATCATGGTATTGCCATCAATGTCCAGCGAGCACCCAAAGCAATCTGTGGCGACAGTGTCGAATCCCGAGAGCTGCGACTCTTGCGACCATCCCTCGCCTTGCTTGCGGAACACGTGCACGGAGCCGATACCGGGACTGGCACTGTGGGTCGCGGCCACAGCCGCAATTTGGTTACCCAAGACAACACTTGCACCAAAACTATCGTCTCCTTCGCTGTCCCATAAACCTGCATTCGTCCAGCCTGAGACGCCATGCTCGTAAAGGTAGGCTGCACCATCGGCATTGCCTGCTGGGCCGTCTTTGAACGGCGCGCCGATCAGGATACGGTTGTCGCGAACATCAACGGCGTAGCCGAATCGATCCCCTTCGCCGCCGTCAGGTGGCAGCAACTGCGCGTCGTGCGACCACATACCATTGTTGCGACGAAAAACCTGTGCTGCGCCAGTCTGACCTGACGGGCCGATGCGGTCCGGTTCGCCAATGACCAATAGGTCCCCCGACAGTGAGTAGAGTCGACCAATCCCGTTGCTGGGTGTGGCTAGATCCTCGGTGATTTTCTGCTGCAACTGCCAGATTGCATTTTCGCGAACGAATACATACGCGGCATTGGGATTGCCATTCCGGCCGCGATAGCCGCCTACCACAATCGTGTCGCCATCGATGTCGACGGAACGGGCACCAAGAGTCACCGAATCGAGGTCAGGGGGCATGAGACGAGAGTGATACACCCAAGCGCCGTTGTTGCGCTGGAAAACATAGGCGGTGCCCACAAAAGGAAAATTCTCCACGTCATCCTGATCAACACCGATCACAGCGGTGTCCCCGCTGATCGCAACACTTCGGCCAAAGCTCTGGCCATGGCCACCGTTGCCGCTGGTGAGAGGTTGGGCAGGCGTCCACGTACCTACCGGGCTCTCGTTGAAGCGTGCGATATACCCCTGAGCAATGTTCGGTGGCACATCTGCAGACGATCGTCCAACCAATATGTCGCTATCGTTCAATGCGATGGGACTACTGTCTTCTTCGCTTTGATCCGTGAGTTCTGCCACGGCGGCACCGTCTTCCAAGGACATCAGATGCAGATGACTCTGTAGCGAATGGATGCTCCGGCTTCGGACGAGGAGGCGGTTGGAATGGATCGCCAGAGAACTCCCAAACCAGTACGAGTCAGGCACCTGACTTCTATGCATTCGAACCAACGCCCAATCATTCGAAATGTCGTATTGGAAGGCACTGCCCGTCTGGGCTTCACCGACGACCTCGGTTTGAGGGGCACCGATGATGGCGATGCCGCCATCCATGGCAAGTGTGTCACCAAAACGATCGACTGTTACCGCCGGATCGCCGTCTGGTGGGCTGACGGTGCGGGTCCGCTGCCACACCGAGTCGACCTTATCGTATACATCTACGCGTTCGTTGCCGGGAGAGCCGACCAAGGCCACGTTGCCCTGCAACGCGAGCGCTTTTCCAAAACCAACATTGACTGACGCTTCGGAAGTCCAAGGTGCCGATTCTGTCCAAGCCGCCCCATCGAACTGGAACACGGCGACTTTGCCCATCATGCCGGTCGATGCATCGAGATGCTTGGTGGAGCTGACCAAGGCGGTATCGTTGCTAATTGCCACCCGCCACCCAAATTGATCGTCAGCCGCCGCATTTTGCGGGATCAGGCGTTGGACAAAATGCCATTGTTCCCCTTGACGCTGAAAAAGATATGCCGCGCCGGTGGGCACACCGTTGTCGTCGTGGGCCGAGTTCGAACCAATCAGCGCCAGGTCGCTGCTTATCGCAACGGATAGACCAAACGTTCCCGAGTCTGACATGTCCGGGGCAGTGAGCTTAGCTCGCATCTGCCAAACGTCGCCCGTTTTGACGAAGACGTATACCGACCCAGCGAAAGCGATATTTGCGACGTTGTCCCAAGGCGCACCAACCAGAGCCGTATCGTCGGATACGGCCAAGGAACTGCCGAACAAATCCCACGATTCGCCGTCGTGTTCAAGTCCTGTCAAGGGGTTCGAGATCAGTTGTTGCGTCTCAAGCGGCAGGCTTGGTGTTGATCCAACACGCGCGGCAACTGTTGTCGCCGAAACAATCGATGAGCAAAACAACCCGATGAGAAAGATCGTTCCGGGGCGAACGGAAGAGTGTTGCATGGGTATTCCGTGATATTCAGAATCGGCACGTCGATCTTAACCGCTACGGCGCTCCTGAAAATGGACCTGAGTGGCGCAATTGGAACATTAATAATCAGGTCGCCAATTGATTGAGACAGAGACAGCACTGCCGTTCGGCGAACACGTTCGAGCTTCTGTTGCCTTTGATGGGTCCTGTCGTTCGCTAAGCGTGCTCGGCCGATTCAACCGCAGCCTTGTTCAGCTGAGCTCAGGTCAGCTCAGCGCATGCCGCTGTAGCTCAGATACGCATTGACGATCTGTTCGCCCCACAGCAATTGCACCCAACCTGCAGCGGCGAGATAGGGGCCGAAGGGAATCGGCGTGGCCTTGTCTTTGCCGCGAATACTCAGCCACACGCTGCCCACGACGGCGCCAATCAACGAAGACATCAGCAAAGTCGGGATCAACGCGCTGACGCCGCACCAAGCGCAGAGGGCGGCGAGCAGTTTGAAGTCGCCATAGCCCATGCCTTCTTTGCCGGTCAGCAGTTTGAACAGCCAGAACACGCTCCACAGGCTGAGATAGCCGGCAGCCGCGCCGATGATGGCGGACGGGGCATCGACGAAGACAGGTAGCAGACTGATCAGCAAGCCGAGCCAGAGCAGTGGCAAGGTCAAACTGTCGGGCAATAGGGTGGTGCGCAGATCAATGCCCGAAGCCGCGATCAGCACGGCAGTGAATACCAACGCGGCGAGGGCTTGCCAGCTCATCCCGAATTGCCAGACCACCGCGCCGAAGGCAAGGCCGGTCAGCAGCTCAACCAGCGGGTATTGCAGGCTGATTGCCGTGCCGCAGCCACGGCAGCGGCCACGCAATGCGAGCCACGACAGCACGGGAATGTTCTCCCACGCCGCCAGTGTGTGACCACACGTGGGGCAGTGCGAGCTTTTGACGACGATGCCCGGTGGCTCGGGATCGTCGACAGCAGGCAGTTCGAGGATCTCGCGGGCATCGCGCTTCCATTGCCATTCCATGCGCGGCGGAATCCGCAGGATGACGACATTGAGAAAGCTGCCGACCAGCAGGCCCAAAACAACAGCGCTGGCAATGGCCAGCGCTGGAAACGCGAACCAAGCGTCGAACACGAATCGTCCTTACATCGTTGCTGCGAGTTTGAAGATGGGCAGGTACATGCCGATGACCAAACTACCAACCAAACCACCAAGGATAACCATCACCATAGGCTCAATCATTGTGCTGAGAGTATCTACGGCGTTATTGACTTCCTGCTCATAGAATTCTGCGACTTTGAACAGCATCGTATCCAATGCGCCCGCTTCCTCACCGATCGCGGTCATTTGGATGACCATATGCGGAAATACATTGACTTGCCGCATTGCGACGTTTAACTGATAGCCAACTGAGACATCGTCTCGAATCCTACGCACAGCATCCGAATAGACAATGTTCCCGGTTGCGCCGGCGACTGTATCCATGGCCTCCACGAGCGGAACACCCGCCTTGAACGTAGTTGCTAGCGTTCGCGAGAATCGCGCAATCGCTGCATTCTGCATAATTTGCCCAATCACAGGAACCTTCAGGAAGAACTCGATCCAAGAAGCGGGCAAGTTTCCGGATCTGCGTCTTGCCTCAAAACAAGTCCAAATCCAGCCAGTGCCATGGCGCCAAAAACAGCCCACCAATACGAGATCATGAAGTTGGACAAACCAATTATCATCAAAGTGAATGCCGGAAGATCTGCGCCGAAACTCTTGAACGTCGCCTGAAACTGGGGGACCACGAAGATTAGCAAGAATCGCAGAGCACCAGGATTCCCACTGTTATAATCATTGCTGGGTAAAACAACGCTTTCTTGATTTTTGACTTCAGTACTTCGGTGTTTTCTTTATAGCTTGCAATGGTGTCCAGGATTGTATCCAGTACGCCAGCGCTCTCACCCGCTTTGACAAGGTTTCGATACAGTTCATCAAATTGAACTTTATGACGACCCAATGCCTCATTTAACGTACTGCCGCTTTCGATATTGGATTTGATGTCATCCAACATGTCTTTCATTCGTGGGTTCTTCTGTCCACCAGCAATAATCTCGAATGAAGTCACCAAAGGCACGCCAGATTTCATCATGGTCGCTATCTGGCGGCTGAAAACAGCAACGTCTCTGGCTGAAATGGTCGAGCCTGCCGCACCAAAGAGCGGTTTCGTCTTTGCCTTCACAACCTTTGGCGTAATGCCCTGACGCCGCAGTTCGGCTTTCAGCAGACTGGCATTCTTCGCCAACTGCTCGCCTTTCATTACCGTGCCGCGTTTGTCGGTGCCAGACCAGGTAAAAGTCTGCAGGCCACTGCCTTCGCGCTTGGGCAGCGGGGCGGCTTTTCGTTGGGCGGATTTGGTCGCTACGGCCATGGTTTAGTCCTTGGTGACGCGATTGATTTCGGCAAGGCTGGTGACGCCGTTTTTCACTTTGACCAGAGCGGATTTGCGCAGGTCGTTGATGCCTTCGCGCTCCGCTTCGGCCGCGATCTGCATTGCATTGCCGCCTTCCAGCACGATCTTCTGAATGGCATCGGTCAAGGGCATCACCTGATAGATACCGGTGCGGCCTTTGTAGCCTTCGTTGCACTCGGGGCAGCCAACGGCTTCGTACATGGTAAACCCGGCATCAACTTCCGCCTCACTGAAGCCCTCGGCCAGCAGCGCATGCTTGGGTAGTTTCACTTCGCGCTTGCAGTCATGTAGACGGCGCGCCAAGCGTTGCGCGATGACGATGGTGACCGAACTGATGATATTGAAGGGCGCAATGCCCATGTTCATCAGGCGTGCGATGGTTTGCGGGGCGTCGTTGGTGTGCAGGGTGGACAGCACCATGTGGCCGGTCTGCGCCGCTTTGACGGCGATTTCGGCCGTTTCCAGATCGCGGATTTCGCCCACCATGATCACGTCGGGATCTTGTCGCAAAAAGCTGCGCAGAGCGGCGGCGAAGGTCATGCCGCGTTTGTTGTTTTGCTGAACCTGATTGATACCTTGTACGCGGATCTCGACCGGGTCTTCCACCGTACTGATATTCCGACCCTCGGTATTGAGGATGTTCAGTGCGGTATACAACGATACGGTCTTGCCCGAACCGGTCGGGCCGGTGACCAGCACCATGCCGTAGGGCTTCTGGATCGCATCGAGAAAAAGTTTTTTCTGATCGTCTTCGTAGCCCAGCTTCTCGATGCCGAGCTTGGCCGCCGAGCCGTCCAGAATACGCAGCACGATCTTTTCGCCAAACAGCGTGGGACAGGTGCTGACGCGGAAGTCCATCGACTTGGTCTTGGACAGATTGAGCTTGATGCGTCCATCTTGCGGCACGCGACGTTCGGCAATATCCAGCGACGACATCACCTTCAGGCGCGAGGCGATACGCGGTGCCAACTTGACTGGCGGGCGCGCCACGGTGCGCAAAATGCCATCCATGCGCACGCGCACGCGGTAGTCGGTTTCGTAAGGCTCGAAATGGACGTCGGAGGCGCCTTTTTTGATGGCGTCCACCAGCATCTTGTTGACGAAGCGCACCACCGGCGTGTCGTCGGTTTTGGAATCGATTCCGGAGCCGCCGGCGTCGTCATCGCTGGTATCACTGATGTCGAGATTTTCGAGGCCTTCGTCTTCTTCCGAGCCGCCAATCGCGGCATCGGCAACCGCCAGCGCTTGCTCGATGACGCGCAGAAGGGCGTCTTCGGCAACCAGAATGGGCTCGACGGTCAGATTGGCTTGGAACTTGATGTCGTCCAGTGCGCGGGTGTTGGTCGGATCGCTGATGCCGACGAACAGGCGATTGCCGCGCTTGTAGAGCGGGAGCGCTTTGTAGAGATTGATCAGACGCTCTTCAACCAGCTTGACCGGAATCTGGGTCAGATCCATCACGCTGACGTCGACAATGGGAATGCCGAACTCAGCCGAATTGGCCGCCGCCACCTGCGCATGGCTGACCATGCCGCGTGCCAGCAGGAAGGACTGGATCGGAAGCTTCTCCCGCGCCGAATCGTCCTGCGCCTTGCGCGCATCCGCCTCACCCAACGCGCCGTCCTGGACGAGCCGTCGGGTAATTCCGGTAATGCCAACCAGGTTCACATTGGCTGGGCCATTCATGCGGGAAGTCTCCACACTTTCAATTCGAACAGCACTTTACCGCAACTTTCTTCAGTAATGCAGCATGTTCGGTCACAGCTTGAAACATCGTTTGACATGCGCCGTGCCCAGACGACTTTCCCTGTGACGCGGCGACTCTTGCCGATTACCTCGCCTGAAATGACGCGGGCACGCATTTTTCGGCGCGGGCGGTGAGGCCATGGATACCCGCCTTCGCGGGTATGACGAGCGGTTGGTGAGGCAAATATGTCGATACCGGCTTTTGCGGGTATGACGAGCGTTGTGGCTAGGCGCGTTGATGGGCGGCGTCGCGCTCTTGCCCGTCTCACCCGCGCAGGCGGGTGTCCACGCTGTTGGGGGCATGAGGCGATTCCATGGGCATCCGCGGTTTGCGGGCAGGACGCGCGCCAAGCGGAGGCGAGCCGAAGGGTGACGTCCTGGTGGGGACGACCCGTGCCGTTATTGGCCGCTGATGGTTGTGTCAGCTTCGTCCCAGAACGCCGTGCGGGACATGGCCGGTGGCGACGTGTTGGCGGGCAGATTCGACGTTTTTGTGCGAGTCGTCGAAAAAAATGTCGGCGCCAAATGCCTCCAGAAACGGCCCTTTGTCACGCCCACCGAGAAACAGTGCTTCGTCCAGACGCACGCCCCAATGCCGCAGGGTCAGGATCACGCGCTTGTGCGCCGGGGCCGAACGTGCGGTCACCAGCGCGGTGCGGATGGGGGAGTGATCCAGTGGGAAGGCGCTTTGGATGGCATGCAGGGCGGACAGAAACCCGCGGAACGGTCCGCCCGAAAGGGGTTCACTCACACGTTCACGCTCGTTGCGGGCAAATGCCTCGATGCCTTGTTCGGTACTGATACGTTCGGATTCATCGCCAAAGATGACGGCGTCACCATCAAACGCGATGCGCAGTTGCGCTGAGCCTTTGGCAGTGGGTTTGGAGGGCAGGATGGTGGCAGCGGCAACACCGGCGTCCAACGAGCGCGCGACATCATCGGCGTGTGCCGACAGAAAAAGCTGTGCACCAAATGGCTGGATGTAGGGCGAGGTGGGTGCGCCATTGGTGAACGCGGCGCGGACGATCTCCAAACCGTATTTTTCAATGGAGTTGAATATTCGCAGTCCCGTATCCGCCGAGTTGCGCGAGAGCAGAATCACTTCGACTTCCGGCAAGTCGGGGCGCCGGTGGGCGTTCAGTGCCAGCAGTTTTTGCACCAACGGGAAGGCAATCCCCGGCTGCAGGGCTTCGTCTTCGCGCTGGCGCTGGAAATCGGCGTAGGCGGCCAATCCCTCGCGTTCAAACAGGTTGTGACTGTCTTCCAGATCGAACAGGGCGCGCGAGGAGATCGCGACGACCAGGCGGGCGGGTTGGGCTTCCTCGCGCATGTGGCGCTCCGTGCAGGACTGCGTTTCACCATGCCATGACTGCGCCTCTGACGAAAGGTGGAATGACGATGAAGTGACATCTGTCACTGCGATGACACAAATCTGTTATTAACTCTCACGCATTCCTGAAACCTGACAGGTCTTGCCGTGCAGAAGTCCATTTTGATTGTTGACGATGAACCCGCGATTCGCGACATGGTGGCTTTTGCCTTGCGCAAGGCGGAATACGAAGCGGTGCAGGCGGGTGATGCGCGTGAGGCGCAGGCAGCCATCAGTGCCAAAGTGCCCGACCTCATCCTGCTCGACTGGATGCTACCGGGCATGAGCGGCATCGAACTGGCGCGACGTTTGCGCAAGGAGAGCATCTCGCGTGAGGTGCCGATCATCATGTTGACGGCACGTGGCGAGGAAAACGACCGTGTCAGTGGCCTGGAAGCGGGTGTCGATGACTATGTCGTCAAACCGTTCTCGGCGCGTGAATTGCTGGCGCGCATCAAGGCGGTGCTGCGACGCGTGCGCGGCGATGAGGAAGACGGCAGCGTGGCGCTGGGCGGCTTGCGCATTGATGGCGCTGCGCATCGGGTTTACGCGGGCGACACGCCGATTCACATCGGCCCCACCGAATATCGCCTACTGCATTTCTTCATGACTCACGCCGAACGCGTGTACTCGCGTACCCAACTGCTCGACCATGTCTGGGGCGGCAACGTGTATGTGGAGGAGCGCACCGTCGACGTGCATATTCGCCGCCTGCGCAAAACCCTAGAGCCGCACGGTCTGGAAAATCTCGTGCAAACCGTGCGCGGCTCGGGCTATCGTTTTTCGATCAGTGCATGAGGCCTGATGTCGCGTGGTCGGCAGTGACGACGCAAACCGAAGGGAGCGCCTGTGGCGCGTGATTTGAGACGTCCTTGGCAACATACCTTGCTACGCCTTGCGGTGGTGCTGGCAGCGGGCATGCTGGTCGGGCTGCTGATCGGACAGTTCTGGTTGGGAGTGACGCTGGCGCTGCTGGCAATTCTGGTCTGGCACTACGTGCGTCTGCACCGCGTTTTGCAGCGGCTGCATAGTCGCGAACGACTGCATCTGCCGGACGGGCGTGGAATCTGGTCGGATCTGGATGCGCTGCTATTCGTCCGTCAACGCGAGGGTGTGCGCCGCAAGCGCCGCTTGCTGGGTGCGCTGCGCTCGTTTCGGCAAGCCGCAGCGGCATTACCCGATGCGGTGCTGGTGCTGGACCGTCGCGATCTGGGAATTCAATGGTTCAACGAATCCGCCGTGCGCTTGCTCGGTTTGCAGCCGCGGCAGGATATCGGCGTGCGTTTTCTCAATCTGGTGCGTGCGCCAAGGGTGCATGCGTGGTTTGAAAGCGGTGCGGCCGAGCCATTGATCGATCTGCCTTCGCCGCAGGGCGATGGCAGTCGTTTGAGCATGCGTTTGCTCGAATACACCCCGGAGCTGTATCTGCTGGTGGCGCGCGATGTCAGCAAACTGCTGCAGCTCGAACAAATGCGCCAGGACTTTGTGGCCAATGTGTCGCATGAGTTGCGCACGCCGCTGACTGTGCTGCACGGCTATCTCGACATGCTGGACCCCGAAGACGTCCCGGAATGGGGTGGATTGCTGCTGGAAATGCGCCGCCAGTCGCTGCGCATGACCCAAGTGGTGGAGGACTTGCTGACCTTGTCGCGGCTGGATGCCTGCGAGCGCTTGCCAGAAGATCCGGTCGACATGCGGGCGATGCTGCGCACTTTGGCGCGCGATGCCGATGGCTTGTCGAATGGCGGCCATACGATTCGCGTGGTGGATGAGGCAAAGTGCGATCTGTTGGGCTCGTCCAAAGAGTTGCACAGCGCATTTTCAAATCTGGTCAGCAACGCGATTCGCTACACGCCGAAAGGCGGCGAAGTCCGTATCGCGCTGCAGTCCCGCAGCGAGGGAGGCGTCTCCTTGTGTGTGCAGGACACCGGACCGGGGATTTCGGCCGATCATCTGCCGCGCATCACCGAGCGCTTTTATCGCGTGTCGAACAGTCGTTCGCGCGAATCCGGCGGCACCGGGCTCGGGCTTTCCATCGTCAAACATGTGGTGCAACTGCATCAGGGCGAGTTGCAGGTCGAAAGCGAGGTCGGCAAGGGCAGTCGCTTCTGTGTGCTGTTCCCGCCTGAGCGGGTGTTGGATCGCGACGCGGAAATCGACAATCCGGCATGATGGAGACCATGAATACGCCCCGCCGAAGACGCTCAACGCGCACCCCGATCGAAGCTGAAAAGTCCGCCACCTCGCGCAAGGACGCGCTGGATTTCAGCGATCCAGGGCAGTTCATCAATCGTGAGCTGTCGCAGATCGAGTTCAATATTCGCGTGCTGGCGCAGGCGCAGGACGAGCGCTTGCCGCTGCTGGAACGACTCAAATATCTGTGCATTTCGTGCACCAATCTGGATGAGTTTTTCGAAATCCGGGTCGCGGCCATCCGCCATCAGCTGGCCTTTGGTGGGCACGGGGCAGCGGACGGCACCCAGCCCGCTGCCGCGCTGGTGCAGATCCATCAGCGCACCTGCGATCTGGTCGAGGCGCAATACAGCTACTGGAATGAGACCCTGCGTCCGGCGCTCGACAAGGCTGGCATTCGCATCCTTGTGCGCGACGCCTGGAACGCCAAACAGCGACGCTGGCTGAAACAGTATTTCGAGACCGAGGTAGTGCCGGTGTTGTCACCGCTGGCAGTCGACCCGTCGCATCCATTTCCGCGCATTCTCAACAAGAGCCTCAACCTGGCGGTGGTTCTGAAGGGCAAGGACGCGTTCGGTCGTGAAGGCGGCATGGCGTTGGTGCGTGCACCACGCTCGCTGCCGCGCATCATTCATCTGCCGCCAGAGTTGTCCGGTCGGCCGCATGACTTCGTGTTGCTGTCGGCGGTGTTGTCAGCGTTTGTCGAGGACATTTTCCCCGGCATGCAGGTCAAGGGTGCCTATCAGTTTCGTGTGACGCGCAATTCCGAGCTGTTCGTGGACGAGGACGAAGTCGAGAACCTCGCCCACGCCTTGCGCGATGAGTTGGCCGGTCGCGGCTATTCGCATCCGGTACGGCTGGAGATTGCCGAGGCTTGCCCCAAGCCCATCGTCAAGAATCTGCTCAAGCATTTTGATCTTCCGGACAATGCGGTTTACCGCATCAACGGGCCGGTCAATCTCAATCGAGTGATTGCGGTTTACGACATGGTGGATCGCCCGGAGTTGAAGTTCCCCGCCTACAAACCGCGTTCGCACCCGCCAGTCGCCAGCGAAGACCTGTTCGACCATATCCGCCGCACTGACGTGTTGCTGCATCACCCGTTCGACAGTTTTAACGTGATCATCGAGTTGGTGAAGCAGGCCAGCAGCGATCCGGACGTTTTGGCGATCAAGCAGACCCTGTACCGCACGGGTCACCAATCGCCTTTGGTGAACGCCCTGATCGAGGCGGCGCGCAACGGCAAGGACGTGACGGTCGTGATCGAACTGCGTGCGCGGTTTGACGAGGAAGCCAATCTTCGCCTCGCCGACCGTCTGCAGGAAGCGGGCGTGCAAGTGGTGTATGGCGTGGTGGGGTACAAGACGCACGCCAAGATGCTGCTGATCGTGCGGCGCGAGGGCCGTGTGCTGCAGCGTTACGTGCATCTGGGCACCGGCAATTACCACTCGGGCACGGCGCGGCTGTACACCGACATCGGTCTGCTCACTGCCAACGCCGAGATTGGCGACGACGTGCATCTGATGTTCACCCAAATGTCGGGTTTGTCGCCCGCGATCAAGTTGAAACGTTTGCTGCAATCGCCCTTCACCCTGCACAAAGCCTTGCTGACGAAAATCAAGCGCGAAGCCGACAATGCACGGGCGGGCAAAGCCGCGTCGATTGTCGCCAAGCTCAATGCGGTCAACGAGCCGCAGGTAATTCGTGCGCTGTACGCGGCATCCTGCGCGGGCGTGCAAATTGACTTGATCGTGCGCGGGGCCTGTTGCTTGCGTCCGGGTGTGCCTGGCGTGTCCGAGAACATTCGGGTGCGCTCGGTCGTCGGCCGTTTTCTGGAGCACAGCCGCGTTTACTGGTTCGCCAACGATGGCGCGCCGGAGTTGTTCTGTTCGAGCGCAGATTGGATGGAGCGCAACCTGCTGCGCCGTATTGAAACCTGTTTCCCGATTCTTGATCCGACCTTGGCTGCGCGCGTACGCGATGAGGACCTCAGCAATTATCTGGCCGACAACACGCAGGCGTGGCAGCTCAACGCGGACGGCCGTTACACACGCGTCATGCCTGGCGAAGACGACATGCCGCACTCGGCACAACAATCCTTGCTGGCGCTGCTATGCCATTGAACCTGACCACCAACAAGACGCTGGAAGATGGCGAGCTGCTGGCGGCCATCGATCTGGGCTCGAACAGTTTTCACATGGTGCTGGCGCGCTACACCCTGGGTCAGTTGCGGGTGGTGGATCGCCTGCGCGAGACCGTGCGGATGGCGTCGGGACTGAGTGCTCGCGGCGATCTGTCGGCGGAGGCGATGTCACGCGCGCTGGAGTGCCTGGAACGCATGGGTCAACGGTTGCGGGGCATGCCGCACAATCGTGTGCGTGCCATTGCGACCAATACGGTGCGCCAGTTGCGCAGTCCGGCGTCGTTCCTGATTCCTGGCGAAACCGCACTGGGGCACCGCATCGAAGTGGTGTCCGGACGTGAGGAAGCGCGTCTGATCTATCTGGGGGTCGCGCACGGTCTGCCGCCGAAAAGCACGCGCCGTCTGGTCGTCGATATCGGTGGTGGGTCGACCGAGTTCATCATCGGTGAGGGCTTCGAGCCGCTGGAGCGCGAAAGCCTGCAAATGGGTTGCATCGCCAGCACACGGCGGTTTTTTCCGAGCGGCAAGTTGTCGCGCAAGAAATGGCGCGATGCGCTGACCGAAATTTCTGCCGAGTTCCAGCAGTTCACCCAAACCTATCGTGCGCGGGGATGGCGCGAGGTCATTGGGTCGTCGGGGACCGCCAAGGCCATCGGCGGCATCTGCAAGGAGCTGAAGATTTCGCGCGGCGAAGTCACGGCAGAGGGTATCGCGCAGATTCGCGAACGTTTGCTGGCGTTCGATGATGTCGACGCAGTGGATTTGCCCGGCCTCAATGATGAGCGCCGTACCGTGATGGCCGGCGGCCTGCTGGTGATGGAAGCGTGTTTCAATGAACTCGGCATCGAGCGCATGCAGATTGCCCAGACCGCGATGCGCGAGGGCGTGTTGTACGACATGCTGGGACGCGCCGAGCAGCGTGATCCGCGCGATGGCTCCATTGCGGCCTTGGCGCAGCGTTACGGGGTGGATATCGACCATGCGGCACGTGTCGAAGCCACGGTTGAGCAGTTGTTTGCGCAGGTGGCGACGGCGTGGGGTCTGGATGAAACTGATCAGCTCAGTCTGATGTGGGCGGCACGCATCCACGAAATCGGCTTGACGATTGCGCACAGTCAGCATCATGTCCATGGTGCGTACCTGATCGAGAATTCCGACATCGCGGGTTTCTCGACGCAGGAGCAACGCTTCCTTGGCGTGCTGTTGCGTTCGCAACGGCGCAACCTGCCCAAGTCCGCCTTGGCGGCGGTCGACAGTCGCGATGCACAGCGGGTTTTGCGTTGCGTGGTGCTGTTGCGGCTGGGCGTGTTGCTCAATCGCAGCCACGATCCGGCCAGCATGCCGCCCGAGTTGCAGGCTGAGCCAACCCTCAAAGGACTGGCCTTGCGTCTGCCGCCTTCCTGGTTGGCGCAACGACCGCTTTCGCGCGAAGACCTGCAGACCGAACGCGGCATCTTGGCGCAGGCGGGATTCGATCTGGCGGTGTAACTCAGGTACGACGTATGCGCCGCGCATGACCTGTGTCCAATTGCACGACACCTGCACCGGGCGTCACACTGCACGGCATGATCTTTCTCGAAGACCGGGTGACGTATGCGACGTGTGCTTGTTCCGCTGTTGTTGTGCATGGTGAGCCCGCTGATGGCGGCTGAAGCAGTCAGCAAGCTGCCCTTCACCTTGGTGATCCATGGCGGTGCCGGTGCCCCTGGGCGCGGCACACTGGATGCGGAAACCGAGGTACAGGTCCGGGCAGCGTTGACCCAGGCGCTGGATGCCGGTGAGCGCATTCTGGCGGCCGGCGGCAACAGTCTGGACGCGGTGTCTGCGGCGGTGCAGGTGCTGGAAAACTCGCCGCACTTCAATGCCGGAAAAGGCGCGGTGTTTACCGCGGACGGCATCAACGAACTCGATGCCTCGATCATGTACGGCCCCACGCTGGCCGCTGGTGCGGTGGCTGGCCTGCATCGGGTCAAGAATCCGATCACCTTGGCGCGTGCCGTGATGGAGCACTCCGAGCATGTGATGATGATTGGCGATGGCGCGGAAAAGTTCGCTGAATCCCAAGGCGTGGAATTGGTCGATCCCAGTTACTTCCGTACCGACTATCGCTGGCAGCAATTGCAAAAAGTGAAAGCCGACGAGGCCGCGCAGGCCCTCATTCCGCCGTCGACCTACTTCGGTACCGTGGGTGCGGTGGCGCGTGATCAGCAGGGCCATCTGGCAGCGGCAACGTCCACCGGAGGCATGACCAACAAGCGCTGGGGCCGGGTTGGTGATGCGCCGATCATTGGTGCGGGCACCTATGCCGACAGCCGTTGTGCGGTGTCAGCCACCGGCTGGGGCGAGTTCTTTATTCGTTTGAATGTGGCGCACGACATTTGCGCCCGCGTCGCCTATGGCCAGCAAACCCTGCGCGCGGCGGCGGACGCGGTGATCATGAAGGCCGTGCCCGAACTGGGCGGCGACGGCGGCATCATTGCGGTCGATGCGAATGGCGAATTGACCATGCCCTTCAATACCGTCGGGATGTACCGCGCGTGGATCAAACCCGACGGCAGCCGTGGCGTCGCCATCTTCGCCGACGAGGCCGACCCTGATCAGCGGGTCAACGCCGCGGCGGTCGAACCCGCGAAGGCGCACTGAGCGCTTGCCGGGCTTGGGGCATGGATCGCATGAAGCGAAGCGATCAGCGCGTCTTGTTCGTTTGCATGGGCAACATCTGTCGTTCGCCGCTGGCAGAGGGGATTGCGCGGGCCCATGTGGCGCGGCGTGGCTGGCGCATGCAGGTGGATTCGGCCGGCACTGAGGCCTATCACGTTGGCGAGCCGCCAGACGCCCGAGCGCGTCGGGTGGCGCGGGCGCGGGCAACGCCAATCGATGGGCAGCGTGCACGCCAAGTGCATGCGTCGGACTTTGCCAGGTTTGATTGGATATTCGCGGCCGACCAGCGCACGCTGGAGGTGTTGCTGAGTCGCCAGCCGGGAAAATCCGAGGCGCGCGTACAGCTCTTGCTTGCCGGCTTGGGGTTACGCGGGGATGAGGCGGTGCCCGATCCGTATTACGATGATTACGCGGCATTCGAATATGTTTACGAGTTGCTTGATGACGCGATGCCGCTGCTGCTGGACCAGATTGGCGGCGATATCTGACAACGCGGTCATGAAAGCATGGGTCGCGCAACCGTTTCTGGAGTTGAGTCGATGATCATTGGTGCCATTGCGCCGGACTTCCACAGCAGCTTGGAGTGGTTGAATTCGGCCCCCCAATCCTTGCGTGAGCATCGCGGGCGAGCCGTCGCGATCGTGTTCTTTTCGGTCGGGTCGGCTTACTGCCAGAACGTGTTGGCCGAGCTACGTCAGTTGCAGCAAAAGTACGCCGACGGCTTGAGCGTGTTGGGCGTGCATACCCCCAAGTTTGATGCCGAGCGCGATCCCAAACTGGTGCTCAAAGCGATCAATCGCCTGACCGTGCGTTTTCCGGTCGTGCAGGATGCCAACTTCGTCACTTGGCAGCACTATGGTTTGAGTGTCTGGCCGACGGTGATCTTGCTGGATGCCGAAGGCAAGGTGGTTGAGGCCATCGTTGGGGATTCGCCCCGTGAGCGTTTGGATCCGCTCATCGAGCAGGTGCTGGAGCGTGCAGGTGAGGCCGATTTGCGGGTCTACGATGCGGTGGCGTATGCCTCGAAGCAGGAGTCTGGCATGCCGTTGGCGTTTCCGTCCGGCTTGGCTGCCAACGATCGTCACCTGTACGTCAGCGATACCGGACACAACCGGATTTTGGAGTGCACGCACGATGGCCGCATCCTGCGCCAGTTCGGTGCAGGTAGCGCGGGCTTCATTGATGGGGGGTTGGCCGATGCCTGTTTCAACCTGCCACGTGGGCTGGCGCTGTGGAAGGATGCGCTGTATGTGGCGGACACCGGCAATCATGCCTTGCGCAAGATCAGCCTGATGGATGGTGACGTCGAAACACTGGCGGGTAATGGCAAGGCCGGCCTGCGCCCGGAGGATGTCGTTGTCGACCCGCGGCATACCGCCTTGAATGCGCCGTGGTCGGTGGCGTCGGCGTTCGACAAGCTGTATGTCGCGATGGCCGGGTGGCATCAAGTCTGGGAATACGATCTGGGCCGTGGCAGTTTCCGTCCCCTGGTAGGCAACGGTGAGATGGGAATGAACGACGGTGATGCCATGGCATCGGTGTTTGCGCAGCCAGCCGGGATGGCCTTGGCGCAACAGACGCTGTTCATTGCCGATGCCGCCAGCAGTTCGATTCGTGGTGTGCAGTTGGCATCGGGCAAAGTGCAGACCCTGGTGGGTGTCGGGCTGTACGAGTTTGGCAATCTCAATGGCGCATTGCGCGTCGCGCGTTTGCAGTATCCGATGGCCATTGCCCTGGATCCGCGCACGCCACAGTTGTGGATCGCCGATACCTACAACAGCGCGCTCAAGTTGTTGAATCCGGTGACGCGCGAGGTCAAGTCGTATGACTTCAACTATCGACTGCATCAGCCTGCCGCGTTGACCGTCAACCGCAGCAGTCTCTGGTTGGCCAATACCGATGCCCACGAGGTGTTGCGCATGGACTTTGATGGCGGCACGCCGCGTCGACTTTCCATCGGGGAATGAGTGAGCAGGCGGCACGGTTCGATGGCAAGGAGTTCTGCCGTCGCTTGACGCTTTCGCCCGGCGTGTATCGCATGCTCGCCGTCGACGGCAGTGTGTTGTACGTCGGCAAGGCGCTGTCTCTGCGCAAACGTGTGTCGAGCTACTTCACCAACAGTCCGCGCGAGCCGCGCATCAACGCGATGATTGCGCAGATCGCCGGCATCGAGATCACGGTCACGCGTACCGAGGCCGAGGCCTTGTTGCTGGAAAATCAGCTCATCAAGTCGCTGCGCCCGCGCTACAACATCCTGCTGCGCGACGACAAAAGTTATCCCTACATTTTCATCTCCAACCCCGGCAAGGAAGCCGCACGGGTTCGTTTTCACCGTGGGCCACGACGTGAAGTGGGGCGCTATTTCGGCCCTTATCCAGGTGTGTTGGCGGTGCGCGAAACGCTCAATCTGGTGCACAAGCTGTTTCGTCTGCGGCAGTGCGAGGACAGTGTGTATCGCAATCGGACGCGGCCTTGCCTGCAGCATCAGATCAAACGCTGCTCAGCGCCCTGTGTTGGACTGATCAGTGCGGAGGACTATCAGCGCGATGTGCGCGATACCGAATGGTTTCTGGATGGTCGCAGTGATGCCTTGGTCGGCGTTTATGCGGAACAGATGCACGCGGCCGCCGAACGTCTGGATTTTGAAGAAGCTGCGCGTCTGCGCGACATGGTGGCGGCGATCCGGCGGGTACAGGCCAAGCAGTTCGTCGATGGCGAGCAGGTCGACATGGATGTGCTGGCCTGTGTGGTCGAGCAAGGACGTGCTTGCGTGCTGATGCTGTCCTTTCGCGATGGCATGAACAAGGGTACGCGGAGCTATTTCCCCAAACTCAATGGGGCGGAGGATGTGGGCGAGGTCTTGGCCGCGTTCGTGACCCAGCACTATCTTGATCACACGCCGCCATCCGAGGTGATTCTCGACAGTGACATCCCGGACCGTGAGTTGATTCAGCAGGTCCTGGGTGATCAGGCGGGACGCAAGGTGCAGCTCAAGATCCAGGTGCGCTCCGAGCGTGCGCGCTATCTCGATCTGGCGCGACGCAACGCGCAGATTGCCCTGCACAGCGAACTGGCCAGCGTGGCCAGTCAACGTGCGCGGCTTGAATCGTTGCAGGAATTGTTGGATCTCGACCAAGCGCCGCAGCGCATGGAGTGCTTCGACATCAGCCATACCCAGGGCGAGGCAACGGTCGCCTCCTGTGTGGTATTTGATGCAGAGGGCGCCGTGCGCAACCAGTATCGGCGCTTCAATATCAGCGGCATTACTCCTGGCGACGACTACGCCGCGATGCAGCAGGCCTTGACGCGGCGCTTCAAGCGCGCGTTGGAGGATGGTGTGTTGCCGGATGTGTTGTTCATTGATGGTGGCAAAGGGCAATTGGAACAGGCGCGGCTGGTGATGGAGGCGTTGGCTATTCAGGGCGTGCTACTGGTTGGCGTGGCCAAGGGTGAGGAGCGACGTGCAGGTCATGAGGCGCTGGTGTTCACTGATGGACGGGTGCTGCGACCTGGGCCGGATGCGTTGGGGCTGCATCTGGTGCAACAGATTCGTGACGAAGCGCATCGCTTCGCCATTACCGGGCATCGCGGTCGACGCAGCAAAACACGGGATCGCAGTCGACTGGAAGACATCGAAGGCATCGGCAGCAAGCGCCGCGCCGCCTTGCTCAAACATTTTGGCGGATTGCAGGGCTTGAAGGCCGCTGGCGTGCAGGAGATTGCGCGCGTCGAAGGTATCAACGCGGCATTGGCGCAGCGCATCTACGACGCGCTGCACGGCACCGGAGAAGCAACATGAGTGAGGCGCCATCCACCGCGCCGACCGAACAGTCGCGCAAACACTGGCAAGCGGCTCTGCGCGCACTCAAGCCGCATAGCGGGCAGTGGCTGCGTGCGACTGTGCTGCTGTCGTGGCTGGCGGGCAGCCTGTTGGTGGCGCAAGCCTGGCTGCTTGCGCAGATCGTTCAGCGCGTGGTGTTCGAGGCGCACGTTCTGGCAGAACAGCAGGGTTTTTTGTGGGACTTGTTGGCGATCATCGTCCTCCGCGCCGCACTGGTTTGGGCCGCTGAGCAAGCGGCATTCGAGGCCGCTGCACAGGTCAAGCAGGCGGTGCGTGCGGAGTTGATGGCGGGTGTGCATGCCCTTGGCCCGGCCCGCCTGCCACAGTCGCATGCCGCGTTGGTGACGACGCTGGTGGAGGGTGTCGAGGCATTGGATGCCTATTACGCACGCTATCTGCCGACCCTGAGTCTGGTGGTCTGGCTACCCTTGAGTCTGCTGGTCTTCGTGCTCGCCAGCGATTGGGTATCAGCGCTGATCCTCTTGATCACGGCGCCGCTGATTCCGTTGTTCATGGTGTTGGTCGGGCGTGGCGCAGAACGACGCAATCAGCAGCAGTGGGCGAGTCTGAATCGGCTTGGCTCCCACTTGCTGGATGTGATTCAGGGTCTGACCACGCTGCGCCTGTTCAATGCGTCGCGACGCGAGGCCAGGGCGGTGGCAGCACTGGCCGAGCAGTATCGGCAGCGGTCGATGGCGGTGCTACGCATCGCGTTCTTATCGTCGTTTGTGCTGGAGTTTTTTGCCACCGTCAGCATTGCCATCGTGGCCGTGATGATTGGCTTTCGTCTGTATTTCGGCGAGATGGACTTCCAGTACGGCTTCTTTGTGTTGTTGCTGGCACCGGAGTTCTATCTGCCTTTACGCAACTTGGGCACGCACTACCACGCGCGCATGCAGGCGATTGCCGCCATCGAACAGATGGATGGCTTGCGCGTGCTGGCGGCTGCGCCGGGTACGCAGGCGTTCGCTGCAACCTTTCGATTCATCGACGCGCTTCCAAACGCGCCACGGCTGCGTTTGCGCGGACTGCAGCAGCGCTATCCGGACGGTCGGATCGGTCTGGACGGCGTCGATCTCGAATTGCAGCGCGGCGAGTTGTTGGCCATCGTGGGTGCCAGTGGTGCCGGCAAGTCCAGCCTGATGCAGGTGCTGCTGGGATTTTTGCCTCTGCAGCAGGGACAAATCGAGGTCAGCCACAGCCTGACTATTGAGCACCTTTCGGCGTGGCAACAGCACTGCCTGTGGTTGCCCCAGCAGCCGTGGATTGCCGCGGCCAGCGTGGCCGACAATCTGCGTCTCGCCGACCCGAATGTGACCGATGCCGCGATGCAGGCAGTGCTCGCGCGGTGCGGTCTGTCCGAGTGGTTGGCGGGTCGGCCGCTGGGTCTGGCAACGCGCATCGGTGAAGGCGGCCAGGCGCTCTCGGGCGGACAGGCGCATGCGCTGGCCTTGGCGCGCGCGTTGCTCAAACCAGCCGCACTGGTATTGCTGGATGAGCCGACGGCACATCTGGATGCGGCACGCGAGCGTGCGACCATCGAGATTCTGCGCGAACTCAAGCGTGATCGCTGCGTGGTGGTGATTGCGCATCGACTCGACATGCTGCGTGCGGCAGATCGCATTGCATTGATGGCCGACGGGAAGGTGCAGGCGGTGGGTACGCATGCGGCTTTGCTGCAGAGCTCGCCAGCCTATGCGGCATTGTTGCGTGCGGCGGCGTGGCAGGCATGAGTCCGTTGCGCTTTCTGTGGCAGCGAACCGCCGGTCAGCGCGCTTGGATGGCCTTGGGGCTGCTGCTGGCTTTGCTCACGACACTGGCCAACATCGCCTTGCTCGCGTTGTCAGGATGGTTCATCAGCGCGATGGCCTTGGCCGGTGTGGCGGGTGTCAGCCTGAATTACTTCACGCCAGCAGCCCTGATTCGTCTGGCGGCCATCGTGCGTACTGCGGGACGCTACGGCGAACGCTTGACGACCCACGAAGCGACTTTTCGCGTCCTCGCGGCGCTGCGGGTATGGCTGTACGAACGCATCGAACCCTTGGCCCCGCAGCATCTGGAGCAGTACCAGAGCGGTGATCTGCTGAGTCGTCTGCGCGCCGACATCGACAGCCTCAACAATCTGTATTTGCGGGTGTGGGTGCCCGCCTGGGTCGCGTTGCTTTCCAGCCTGATCTGTCTGCTGGTCCTGCTGCGCTTTGACGGCGCCTTGGCGGCATGGCTGGGACTGATGTGGCTCATCACCGGTTGGGGCTTGCCTTGGCTGGCGTATCGTTTCGGACAAGCCAGCGCACTGGCCCAACAGCAAGCCATGAATGTCTTGCGGACGCAGTGGGTCGGGGATTTGCGCGGCTTGGCCGAGGTGCAGTTGCTCGGCGCGCAAGCGTTGCAGACGGCACGGATCGACATGCTCAGCGCTGCGGTGGTGTCCGCGCAGCGGCAGCAGGCGCGCCTCAGCGGGGCGTTTCAAGGGGCCTACACACTCGCCGTTGGGCTCAGTGTCTTGGGCACGCTGCTGCTGGCAATACCCGCCTTGCACGAACACCGCATCGCGCCACCCGAACTGGCGATGCTAGTGCTGTTGGCGATGGCAAGCTTCGAGGCGTTGATGCCGCTGCCGCTGGCCTTTCAAAGTCTGGGCGAATCGCGGCACGCTTTGGCACGGGTTCTGGCCCTGGCCGATGCCCAAGCCGATGTGCAGGATCCAGTTGCACCGCAGGCCATGCCGCTTGGCAATGCGCTGCAGCTTGACGGGGTGTGCTTTCGTTACTTGAGCACTCAGCCGTGGGCTCTGGATCACGTCGACCTGCAGCTGCCAGAGCGCGCACGCATGGCCTTGGTCGGCCCCAACGGTGCGGGCAAGAGCAGCGTGATTGCCCTGCTGACCCGCTTGCGTGCGCCGCAGTCTGGCGAAGTTCGCCTTGGTGGCGTGCCCTTGCAGGCGCTGGCAGGTGATGATGTTCGCCGTCGCTTCGCGGTGCTGTCACAGCACGCGCATCTGTTCAACACCAGCGTGCGCGAGAACCTCCGTCTGGGCGCACCGGACGCAGATGAAGCGCAACTACGCAGCGCCTGTGCGGCCGCTGCCATCGACGACTTCATCGACAGTCTGCCGAAGGGTTTGGACACGCCGGTCGGTGAACTTGGCAGCGCGCTGTCCGGTGGACAAGCACGTCGCATCGCGTTGGCGCGCACGTTGCTGAAGCCTGCGCCGATTTTGATACTTGATGAACCTACCGAAGGCATGGACGCGGTGACCGCGCAGCGCGTGATGGCGGGCATCCATGCGTGGGTGACCTCACGCGGGCAGAGCTTTCTGCTGATCACTCACCGACCTCTGGAAACCGTGGGGATGGATGCGATCTACCGTTTGCAGGCAGGGCAATGGCAACGCCACTGATCAACGTGGCTCGCCTTCGCGTTGGGCAGAAGGCAGAATGACGGCATGGCCCTTTGTCACCAGACACATCGATCGCTTTTTCGCGGGGCGGCAGTAACGGATACCGAGTGAAACTGACTATTCCCACCGTGCTCACCTTGTTTCGCATTGCACTGATTCCGGTGCTGGTGCTGGTGCTCTATTTGCCCTACCACTGGACCAATTTCGCGGCTGCGTTTCTGTTTGCGCTGGGGGCAATTACTGACTGGGCGGATGGTTACATTGCACGTCGTTTCGGAATGATGTCCGCGTTTGGCGCATTTCTCGACCCGGTTGCCGACAAGTTGGCGGTCACCGTTGCTTTGATCCTGATTGTGCAGTTGCATCCGACCCTGTTCATGGCATTGACCGCAGCGGTCATCATCGGTCGCGAGATCACCATATCCGCGCTGCGCGAGTGGATGGCGGAAGTCGGTCAACGGTCGACGGTGCGCGTCGCGGCCATTGGCAAGATCAAGACCATCGTGCAGATGGTGGCGCTGGTGATGCTGCTGTATCGCGAACCGCTGTGGGGCTTGCCGATTTTCCAGATGGGTGAACTGCTGTTGGCGATCGCGGCGGTGCTGACGCTGTGGTCAGGTTTCGCCTACCTGCGCGCGGCTTGGCCGGCACTGCAGGATCACTAACGGCGCGACAGCGGCGCTGCAAGTCTGGCTTCGCGCGTGTTCTGGCTGCGATGCGCAGTCCCTCCCAATTGGCTCGAAGCTGCGGGTCTGGAAAGACCATCGCCCGTTGGGATCGCCTACCTGACCAATCTGATTGCGACCGCTTTGCGATGGGTGACACGTGATCTGACTTCAGGCGTGCTTGCGCAGAAGTAACCCGTTGCGCGCCCATTCGGTCGACGTTTGCCAGCATTGAACGACGCGCGGACCGCACACGGGCGAGCCACGACGCTGAATAGGCTGGGGTGCGAATGGCATAAACAACGATCCCCGCGCAGGGCGGGGATCGTTGTTTCATTGCTTCAGATCGCGGGCATTAATCGCGCTGGCGCCACGCCACCCAGCCCACCAGCAACATCAGTACCGCCAGCGACCACAGACTACTGCTGGGAATGCGCACGGTGACCGGCGGCGGCGGAGGCGGTGGTGGGGCGACCTGCACCGTAACGCTGGCGGGGTCGGCGTCGTCCTGATCGCCACCACCGTTGTCGATTTCGTCATCGACTTCCGCACCGTCATTATTGGGATCGGTGTCTGGCGTCGAGTCGATGTCGTTGCCGGACAGTCCGCTGCTGTCGTTGGCAAGGGCAATTTCCGCCAAGTTACGCAGCACGCCAGTGGCAGTGTTGTCGACCGTTGCCTGCAGTGTGATGACCGTCGATGCACCCGGCGCCAGTGGTCCCGCAATCACGCGCTGGGCGGCATTGGTGGGAACGCTGGTCCAAGCGCTGTCAGCCAGGGTCAGGCCGGCGGGCAGGGTGTCATGTACTCGGATGTTGCTGGCGGCTTCCGTACCCTGATTGAACACGGTGATCGTGAAGTTCACCGTCTGCCCGGGCGCAACGATGCTGCCTTGGCCCGAGGCAAGTTGTTTGCGCAGGGCGAGATCGAAGTTGCGCAGCAGTCCGAAGTCCACCGTCAGGTTGCTGTTGGCATCCGCATCGCCATCGTTGACGGGTTCATCGTTGGCCACCAAGGTGATGCTGCGACTGCGGATGACGCCGCTGATGCCGGTGCCATTGTCGTCGTTGTCGGCATTGTTGTCGGGGTCGACGGCGGGTTCGGTGCTGCCGGTAGCGACATAGGGCAGGCCGCTGCCGGTGCTGCCGATGAAGTTTGCCGGAGCGGTGATTTCAACCAAATAGGTGCCGGCCGCCAATCCCACAAAGCCATAGATGCCGCTGGGGTCGGTGGTGTCGGTTTGCAGGGACGCGCCGTCCGGGACGTTGTCATCATTGCTGTCGGCGAACAGGCGCACCGTGACTCCAGTGATGCCGGGTTCGCCGGAATCCGCGGCACCATTGTTGTTGCGGTCTTCCCAAACCAGGTTGCCGAGGCTGAGCAGTGGGTCGCCGATGCTGACCAGGTAGTCCTCGACTTCGCCGTCTGGGATTTCGCCCACTGGGCTGGGGACCGCGTTGCTGCTGATGCGGCAGCGGGCGTAGGTGCTGCCCGCAGTAGCGGTCGCCGGGACGGGGACGCTGGCGTTGGTGCTGGCGTTGGCGCCAATCGCGAGGCCATTGATCACCTGCTCACCGGCATCAACAAAGTCGCCATCGATGTTGTAGTCGATCCAGCAACTCACGCTGCCGCCAGTCGCGCCGGTCGAGATGGCGACTTGCGCTGTCGCGTTGGTGGTCAGCGTGGGGAAGATCACGCCATCTTCGTCGTCCGGACTGCCGTTCAGATCGTCGCCATTGGCAGCGGCGGTTGGTTGACCATCGGCTTCGGCATCAATCGCCGCACCCAGTTGCGGGTTGCTGCTGGCGAGGATGATATGCCCGGCGTTGCCGGTGGCGATCACCGTGCCATAGCTGGCCGGAGCGTCGCCAAAGTCGCGACGCTGACGGATGCCGACTGGATAGTCTTCGACTTCGCCGTCGGTGACTTCGCCGACAGGGCTTGCCACGGCGCTGCTGCTGATGCGGCAGCGGGCGTAGCTATTGCCTTCGACGGCGGTCGCAGGAACGGTGATGTTGACGTTCTGGGTGGCCAAACTGCCCAGGCTCAGCCCGCTGATGGCCTGTTCACCCGCGTCGGCAAAATCGCCATCGACGTTGTAGTCGATCCAGCAACTGACGAAACCGCCGGTTGTGCCGGTGCTGATCGCAATACTGGCGCTCAGTCCGGGATTCAAGGCCGGAATGATCACCCCGTCTTCGTCGTCCGGGCTGCCATTGCTGTCATCGCCGTTGGCCGCCACGTTGGGCTGACCATCGGCTTCGGCATCGATGGCGGCGCCGAGCTGCGGGTTAGCGCTGGGCAGGATCACGTGGCGCGCGCCGTTGTTCGCAAGCAGGGTCGCATAGCTGTCCGGCGCGTCGCCGAAGTCGAACTGCTGGGCCCCGATGCTGACCAGATAGTCTTCGACTTCACCATCGGTCGCTTCGCCAGTCGCGGTGATGACCGCGCTAGTGGCGATACGGCAGCGCGCGTAGGTGTTGCCCGAGGTGGCGCCCACTGGCACGCTGATGCTCAGGTTGGCGCTGCCCGCGGTCAGCAGCTGGCCGCTGATCGGGTTTTCGCCCGCATCACCAAAGTCGCCGTCGGCGTTGAAGTCGATCCAACAGCTGAGCAGACCGCCGCTTGGCGTGCTGACGGCGATCTGCGCACTCTGACCGGCGGTCAGGGTCGGGAAGGTCACGCCATCTTCGTCATCGCCGTTACTGTCGTCGCCATTGGCACCGGCTGACGGTTGACCATCCAGCTCAGCGTCAATCGTGGCGCCCAATTGCGGGTTACCGCTGGGCAGGATGATGTGGCGTGCGCCGTCGTCGACGAGCACCGTGCCATAGCTGACCGGGGCGTCGCCGAAGTCGCGACGGTCACCGACCGTGATCACGTAGTCTTCGACCTCACCGTTGCCGCCGAAACCACTTCCACCGACGCAAGCGTTGGTGGTGTAGCGGAAGCGGCCATAGCGCGTGCCCACCGCTGTCAGCGGCGTGGTGCCGAAGTTCAGCGTTGCGGTGACGTTGTTGCTGCCGCCCGCCACCGTGGTGGTGGCCGACTCGTTGGCGTCCGAAAAATCGCCGTCACCGTTCCAGTCGATGAAACCGCACAGATTTCCCGTGCTGCCCAGCAGATTGGTGGCCTGGAAGCGCAGCACCGCATTGCTGCCGGCGATCTGGTTCAGGTCGGCGGGATTGAGGCCGTCTTCGTCATCGGTGCCGGTCAGATCGTCGCCGTTGGCGGCGGCGCTAGGCACGGCGTCGGCATCGACATCCACGCTCGCACCCAGAAAAACGGTGGTTCGCGTGTTGGTGACTTCATGCCATGCGCCGTTGTCAGCAAGCAGTGTGGCGTAGTTGCCCGCGCCCACACCCGCGCCGGTATCCGGCAGATCGCCAAGGTCGGCGCGTCGGATCACCCCCTGATAGTCCTCGACTTCGCCATCACTGGCGACACCGACCGGCGAACAGGGTGCTGGGTCGGTGGACAGTCGGAAGCGCAGATAGACGAATCCGCCCGCGGTGATCGGCGGTGTAAAGCTGAGATTGATCGCACCATTGGTACCCGTTGGCACGGCGGCAGACACCGATTCACCGGCATCGCTGAAATTGCCGTTGCCATTGGCATCCAGGAATCCGCACAACTGCGCATTACTGCCCGTGGTGTTGGTCACTGTTACCGGCACGGTATTGGCGATACCTGCAACCAGATTTCCGATCACGAACATGCTAACGGCTTCTTCGTCATCGGGCACCACGTCGAGGTCGTCACCGAGCGCAGAGGCCTGCGGTTGACCATCCAGCTCGGCATCGATCACCGCGCCAAGCTGCAACCCACTGACGATCGTGTGGCGCGGGCCATTGCTGGCAACCAGCGTGCCATACAGATCCGGCAGATCGCCGAAGTCCAGATTGGAGAAGCCGAAATCGATGGTGTGATCGTTCTGGCCTGGCAGACCCACGGTATACGCCGCCGCGATCACCGTACCGACACTCGGCACCGCCTGACTCACGCCATCCGAATCACGCCCATCGCCACCCGCACTGGCGTCCGCGTTGGCCGTCACTGCGCGATAGCCCACCAAGGCACCCGGCCCCGCGAAATTACCCGCATCCACTGCCACGAACACATTCTGCGCAAACGGATCGGGCGCGATGACGTTGGCATCGGCTGACGACGGATCACTCGCACCTCGACTGAAGTTGACGATCCAGTTGCCAAAGGCATCTGTTGTGGTCTGGCCCAACGCCACGCCGCTGGCGCTGTAGACCGTCAGTGTGACTCCGGCGACGGCCGTATCGCCGCTGTCCTGAATGCTGTTGCCATTGCGATCAATAAACACCCGATTGCCGATCTGCAGCGGCGCCGGGTCGCAGATCACTTCGACGTCGCCGACGCTGGATGCCTTACCGAAGGTACCCACCTCGTTGACACCGAAGGTCATGAAATGGCGCACGCGGCTGCCATCAGCACCGGACATCCATACCAAGCCACCGGACAACCAGGACTCGGTGTAATGCGTGACGGTTCCGGTCGGGTTGCGAACCACACCGAATGCCGGCGCGGGGTCCATCACATTGAAGAGGAATTCGTTGGTGCCCGGGATATGCGCGACGTGGCCCAGCGTGATTTCGCTGTGCAGTGGCTGGCCCGGAAAGTTGGGCGCCAGCGGGTAGGAGTCTGCACTGAAAAATTCGTCACCGGTGGCGCCGGGAGTGAAGGTCCAGGCATTGGCGCCCGATGCGGCCAACATCAGCGCATCGCCGGCCGCCACGCCTTCGAAGTTGCCCCAGGTCGACGCCCCCTGATCGTTACCGAACTGGTCACCACCGCGATCACTGATGCCGATGACCATACGGCCATCCTCGGCGATTTCCATGTCGCTCAGCCAAGGCTGCGGGTAGTAGGCTTGATCGTAGACGACCGGTTCACCGGGCGGATGAGGCGGATCACCCGCGGGCTGCACGGGCGTCCACGGCAGCCATTCGGCTGGCGTTTCAACACCAACCACCGCGCCGTCATAACCACGCGTGGTCCACTGACGGGGATAGTCGAGCGGAATGCTGGCGACCGGCACATAGCCTGCACCGAGATCGGCGAACACGAAACCTTCCAGATCGGTGGTCAACTGCGAGCTTTCGGCGGTGCATGTCACGCCAACATACAGCTCGCCATCGTGCTCCTTGGCGAAGCCCACCACGTAGTCGTTGTCGTCGCCGTTGGGATCGCCTGCGCCATCGTCGCTCAAACCACAGGCCGCCCGCGCCTGGGTGCCGATGTCGATGGTGGTGTGCGCGCCAGCGCTGATGCTGCTGCCGGCCACGTTGATATCCACCACATAGATCAGGCGGTCAAACAGGTTGGCGGCATAGAGCTTGGTCTGGTCTTCGGAAAGCTCCAGATTGCCCCAGCCCGACTTGCCGACGTAGTCCCAGAAGCCAATGTCATTGAGCAGGGCGGTGTAGTCGTGTCCGTCGCTGCCCGCGTCTGCGCTGAAGAACAGGCTCGGCGCAGCGGCGCCTTCCAGCGGCACCAGCCAGATGCCGTCCGGGCCCGAGTCATCGGGCGTACCCGGTCCGCCGAGACGGTAGCCCGAATGGCGTCGTGCGTAGTTGCCAGCCAACACTGCATTGGTGCGCCGATGATGCGCATAGCCACGGGTCGGGCCGGTTTCATCGAACGTTGCGTTGTGGATGACCGCGTAGTCCTGGTAGGACACGCCGTCATTGGTGGTCAGGTCGGTACTGCCCACGTTGTAATCGAATGTGCGGATCGTCGGTAACGGATTGCCTGAGGGCTGACCGCCAATGAACACGCTGGTCACGACCTCCGGTGCGGGGCCGCAGTACTGATTGGGATTGTTCAGCGCGAGATTGGCGAGATCGCCCGCGTTGACGAACGCGACGGCAGTGCCCGCCGCAGAAGTGCCTGCGCGTGGACCAGGTTCAAGTGCCGAGGGAATGCTGCTGAACTCCAGACGCCAGTCGCTTCCCGCACAACTCGCCGTGTTCACTGAGTAGGCGCCCGACGCGTTGGTGATGGCGACGACCGAACAGGCACCGCTGGCGTCGAACAACTGCGCGCCAACACCGGCAACACCGGTCTCGGTCGGGTCCTGCACACCGTCCGCGTCGAAATCGCGAAATACGGTGCCAGTGACGTTGGGACCTCCTTTGGGTGCCGCCCAAGCCAACGCAGAGACACAGGCGAGTGCCAACGCAGTCCAACGCAAATTCAGTCTCATAGTGTTTCCCCGGGGCAATGGTGCGGCGTGACAATGCAGCTGGATCATTGTGCGCTTTGACGCTGTGATCCAGTTCGCAGCATTTTGAAAGACGACTTGCCCAAGGTGCAAACCTTTGTGTGTGTCATTTCGTGACTGCGCCTGCGGATGGACCGCATTCTGGCGGTCTGTGCTCTTCTATCGTCCAAAAGTGACCAAGCCTGTCAGGTGACTGACGTGCGCCGCTGTTGCGCTGGCGAACATTCGTGTCGACGACAGCGGCCGCCACCGTGTCCTCGACTACACTCTGCATGCGCAAGGCTGAGGTCGAAGATGTCGAAATTCGCATGGATTATTGTGCTGGGGCTCTTGCTGTTGGGATGGCGAAGCTGTCGCTCGGATGAGCCGGCCGGCAACGACGGTGCATGGGTGATGGACGCACCGTCGCAATCCCCTCCGCGCAGCGAGCAGTCATGGCAGGAAGGCGACTTCGTACTGCGTCCGCTCGCCGATTTCAGTTTGCAGGCACGCGTGCTGTCGCGTGAGGACTATCGCGTTGACACCGAGTCGGAACTCGCGCCGACGGATTTGGCGCTGGGTTGGCAAGCCATGTCCGATAGTGCCGTGTTGGACAAACTGAAAATCAGCCAGTCAGGCCGCTGGTATCACTATCGCTGGGGCCGCGAAGGGCCACCCATTCCAGCAAAGCAAATCGTGCGTTCGAGTGCCAACATGCACCTCATCCCGGCCAACGACGCGGTGGCAGAAGCGCTGGCGGTCGTTGGCGAGGACCAACTGATCGCGCTGCGTGGTCAATTGGTGGAAGTAGAGCGCCCACGCGATGGCTGGCGCTGGCGCAGTTCCACGTCGCGAGAAGACTCCGGCGCCGGTTCCTGCGAGGTGATCTGGGTGGAGTCGTTGTCGATCCTGCGTTGACGTGGTGTGACACCGCCCGCACTGCGCGAGCGGTGTCAACGCGCCGGGTTCAGAATGCCGCTTCGTCCATCGCCATCAACACGTCGGCGCCAGACCGCGCCGCGCGAATCTGCCAGGCGGTTTCCGGCAGCAAACGGGCGAAGTAGAAACGTGCCGTTTGCAGTTTGGTGGAGTAGAAGGTGTCGCCACTGCCTTGCTTGTCGAGCGCCACGCGCGCCATGCGGGCCCAGAAGTATCCGTAGACCAGATGTCCGACCACGCGCAGATAGGGCACGGCAGCGGCGCCGACTTCGTCCGGGTTCTGCATGGCCTTGCCGGCCAGTTCCATGGTCAGCTTGCCGAGCTTTTCACCCAGATCCGCCAAGGGCGCAATGAACTCCTGCATGGCCGGATCGCTGCCATTGGCCATGGCGAAATCACGGACGATCGCACCGAACTTCTGCAGCTTGGCACCATTGTCGGCGAGCACCTTGCGCGCCAGCAGATCCAGTGCCTGAATGCCGTTGGTGCCTTCGTAGATCATGTTGATGCGGGCATCACGGACATACTGGCTCATGCCCCATTCTTCGATGAAGCCGTGACCACCGAAAACTTGCTGCATCATCACGTTGGCGTCAAACGCGTTGTCGGTGATAAAGGCTTTGACCACTGGGGTCAGCAGCGCGACCAATTCCGCCGATTCTGCACGCACGGTGGCATCGGGATGATTGAGTTCGCGATCAATCTGCTGCGCCACCCAACTGGTCAGCGCGCGACCGCCTTCAACATAGGCTTTGGCGGTCAGCAGCATGCGGCGCACATCGGGATGCACGATGATCGGATCGGCCACTTTGTCTGGGCGCTTGGCGCCCGTGGCGGAGCGGCTCTGTAGACGGTCACGTGCGTAGGCCACCGCGTTCTGGTAGGCGGCTTCGGCCAGTCCGAGCGACTGCATGCCGACGCCCAAACGGGCCTCGTTCATCATCACGAACATCGCGTTCAAGCCGCGATTGGGTTCGCCAATCAGCCAGCCCTTGGCATTGTCGAGATTCATCACGCAGGTGCTGTTGCCGTGGATGCCCATCTTGTGTTCGATCGAGCCGGCTTTGATGCCATTGCGTGGGCCGACACTGCCATCGGCATTCGGGACAAACTTCGGCACGATGAACAACGAGATGCCCTTGGTGCCGGCGGGTGCGTCGGGAAGGCGCGCCAGCACCAGATGGATGATGTTCTCCGCCATGTCGTGCTCGCCAGCGGAGATGAAGATCTTGGTGCCGGTCACATCGTAGCTGCCATCGGCGTTCGGTTCGGCCTTGCTGCGTAGGATGCCGAGGTCGGTGCCGCAATGCGGCTCGGTCAGGCACATCGTGCCCGTCCACTCGCCACTGACGATCTTGGGCAGGTACAAGGCCTTCTGCGCTTCGTTGCCATGTTCGCGGATGCAGGCATACGCGCCGTGCGAAAGCCCCGCATACATCAGCCAGGATTGCCCAGCCGAATTGAGCATTTCGTAGATCGAATTGTTCAGAATGATTGGCAAGCCTTGGCCGCCGTACGCGGGGTCCGAGGACAGCGACGGCCAACCGCCGTCCACATACTGGCGATACGCCTCTTTGAAGCCCGTGGGT
Organism: Lysobacterales bacterium; assembly: GCA_016718605.1. Lineage (GTDB taxonomy): Bacteria > Pseudomonadota > Gammaproteobacteria > Xanthomonadales > Xanthomonadaceae > Aquimonas. The sequence goes on from JADKCY010000011.1 coordinate 42,020, forward strand.
GTGCTCACCACGCCGTCGCCTTCGTAGCGACACCCTTGCTTGTCACCGACCACGTTCAACGGATGCACGACCTGGCTGGCAAAGCGTGCACCTTCTTCCAACACGGCGTTGAGGACGTCGGCGTCGACGTCAGCAAATGCAGGCAGGGACTTGAGTTCGCTCGCGGTGTCGAGCAATTCGAACAAGACGAAACGCTGGTCGCGCAGGGGGGCGTTGTAGATCGGCATGCCATGTCTCCGTGGAGGTCATCCATACCGCTCGGTATGGTCGGCGCCGAGTATGCACAGCAGCGTTGGAGTTGTCCGTCAAATCACTCACAGAGCGAAGCGTGCGTTCGCTCTGCGAAACCGACAGGCATCATGCGGATTGCACGCCGCGAACACCATCTTCGATACGAAAGCGTGCTTGTGTGCTGATTGGCGATTGCACAGTCTTCACGCTTTCCACCACCCGCAGGGCTATCTGTGCTTCTGCGCGGCCAAGTTCGAACAGCGCATAGCCACGCTGGTCACTGCGAACGTGCTGCAAATGCGGATTGACTGGTCGCAACTCGTCGTAGTGCGCTTGCGGCCAGCCTTGCGAGGCCATCGAGGTGCCGCACACTTCGGCCGCAACCGCCTTGCTGTCCGCGCGGGTATCGCGTTTCACATCGCAGACCACCGAGGCGTGCACGTCACCGCCAATCACCAGCGGATTGCGCAATGTGGGCTGTGCCAGTTGCTCGATCAGGCGCAAACGCGCGGCCGGATAACCGTCCCAGCCATCCGTCCACACCTGATTGCCCGCCGCCGGGTTGTTGTCCATTGGCGACAACAACGTTTGCTGCACGATCACGTTCCACTGCGCGCGACTGGCCTTCAACTGCTGGCCCAGCCAACGTTCTTGCGCGTCGCCCAGCATGGTCAGCGTCTTGGAATCGAGCGCAGGGCAGTCCGTCGCCGTGAATACCGTCGAGCCGCCACCTTTGGCCTGATCCGGACAGGGTTGCGGGCTGCGGTACTGGCGATCATCCAGCACAAAGAAATTGGCCAGCCCCCCGAAGGCAGCCAGCGTGTGGAGCTGCAGCGAATCGCCCAGGCTGCGGCGAATCGACGCAGGTAGGGGCATGTGCTCGACAAAGGCCTGAAACGCCGCCGCGCGTCGCTGCAGGAAGCGTGGGTCAAGACGTTCCGACTGGCTGCCCGCCCAATCGTTGTCGACCTCGTGATCGTCCCAGGTCACGATCCACGGCATGGCCGCATGCGCTGCCTGCAGACCTGGATCGGTCTTGTACTGCGCATAGCGCGCGCGGTAATCGATCAGCGAATAGGGTTCGGCGCGCGCGTGGCGACGCACCAGATCGTCGCCCCAGGAGCTTTCGTAAATGTAGTCGCCAACAAAGCACATCAGATCGGGCGCATCGGCAATCAGATGCGGATAGGCATTGAACCAGCCTTGCTCGAAATGCTGACACGAGCCCAGGGCGAACTTCATACCCGTCACCGCCGCGCCCGTGGCGGGCGCGGTGCGCGTGCGACCCACCACACTGACTTCGCCACCCGCAATGAATCGGAAGTAGTACCAGCGATCCGCCGCCAAACCATCGACATCGGCATGCACGCTGTGCGCATGCTCGCCCACCGCGATCACTTTGCCGGAACGCAGCACGGTGCCGAAATGCACATCCTCGGCCACCTCCCAGTGCACCTCGATCTGCTCGTCCGCACCCATGCCGCCGTCATCCGCCAACGGCGAAGGCGCAAGACGCGTCCACAGCGTGAATCCATCGGGCGTCGGATAACCCGAAGCCACGCCAAGCTGAAACGGGTAGTCCACAAACCGACTGCGCGACTGCGCCCTGATCGCCCCCGGCAACAACGCAAACGCCCCCGCACCCAAGGCCAAACGCAACACCTCACGACGACTCAAGGCGCCGCGCTGCAACGCCTGACTCAAACGCTCGAACACCTGCTGCTGCGACATCGGGACGCCCTTCATTTGGAATGCCAGACCGCCATCCTGCCGAAGCGGGGTGACGAAGTCATGTCGTGCAGCTATTCCGTGTAGGTATTCGTCCGCAGGCGCCGCGCCTCACCGGTGTTGGCGGCGTGGTTCCCTGGCGTGCATCACTTCGGATGGCCGGAGTCAGGGTTTCGAGGAGCGCGCTCGCGACAGGCGCGTCTTGCGCAGCAGTCGCTCGGTACGCATGACATGCACGATGAACACGCGCTGCCCTTCGTGACGGTAGAAGATGCGGCAAGGCGGTTCGACACGTTGGCGATAGCGCGAGCGGCCAAGTTCAGGGACGCGGACGCCGCTCTCTGGATGCTCGGCCAGTTGCTCCACATGCGCGAGGACGCGCTGCACGAGTTCCGCTGCAGCCACTGGGTTCTCCAGTGCGATGTAGTCGGCGATGGCTTCGAGGTCGGCCAGCGCCGGCTCAGACCAGACTACTTCAGCCATCGGGCCAGTCGGACCTTGGCCTGATCGTGGGTGACCACACGACCTTCCGCTACGGCTTGTTCGCCGCGGGCGATGCCTTCGAGCACGTTCATGCGCTGCTGCATGAGCTCGTAGGTCTCCACGTCCACCAGATAGGCGCTGGGCAGGCCGTGCTGGGTGATCAGGATCGGCTGCTTGCTCCGCTCAAGGTCGGAAAGGAGTTCCGTGGCCTGGCGCTTGAGGGTCGTGACGAGTTCGGTTCGCATGGAGTGATACTAGAGTGGCACTTGTGCTGCCGCAAGCCGCAAGCCGAGCGGCAAGAGCCGAAGCAGGGTCAGGTTCAATTCGGACCCCTCAATGAGCGCTGCTCCGCTGCCGTCGATGAGACCGATCCAGCACGCTGTCGCCACGTTCAGCCCTGGAGACCTCATGGCACGCCTTGCGCGCTTGGACTTCGCGGGCATTGCGCAGCACGTCGTTCAGCGCGGCAACGATCGTCAGCCGTGTTTTGCAGATGCGCTCGACCCCGTGGAAGCCGCCAACCAACGCGCCCAGACCCAACAACAACGCGTCTGGGGGAGCGCCGGTTGTGTGCCCAGATCGAAGCACTCATCCCGCGCGCCACCACCGTCCGCCCGCGCGGGCGCCCAAGATCATCCGAAAAGTGACTCTGACCCCCTTGGTTGCCGAACTCATCATTGTCGCCACGGCAAGACTGGGCGGGAGTGACCACTGAGTCGCCGCTGTTGTGGTGCTTGGGCGAGATGCCACAAAGCTAGACCTGACCACGCGTCCTCTCAAAGCCCCCGGCTTTGCCGGGGGATACTTACGCTGGGCGCAGGCTGCAGTGCGCCCGACGCGGATTGACCAGGGGTAGTCGTCACCTGATACGGATCTTGTTGCGGAGGTCGATCATGAATTGCTTCTCGTTTTTGTTGAACGCTCTTCGTCGTTCCTCGCACGCCTTCATCACGGTCTCGATGATGGCGAGGTCAGTCTCGAACTGTTCGGCGCTGGGTATCTCGTACTGTCCAGCAATTGGGCTGTCGTGTCCGACGATGACTTCGCTCGCCTGACCGTAGACCGAGACGATCCGCCTCCACTCCTCGATCTCGAAGCCGGCGATTGCGCCTACTTGGATGACCTTCACCTCGTCACTGAATGGGTGGACGGTGTCGTTCAAGACGATCTCGCGAATGGCCCGCTCGATCATTCCCCGCAGGTGTGCGTATGCGTCCCGGACAGCCCTCTTGTCGGCATCGTTCGGGTAGGGGTTCTGGGACGCCCTCAGCTGGACTGCCAAGGCCTTCAGTTCCTTCATCTGGTCGCTGTACGGCTTGCTCTCCCAGGCAAGGCCGTCGAGCAGAGCACCGGGGCTACCTCCGTGCCACTGCACCGTCTGGATCTTCGCTGTTGCCCCTTGCTCTGCTACTTCGCTCAACAGTGTGGTCAGGAAGACCGCGTCGTGCGTGAGCACTATGACTGGGCGCTGCTTCGAGAGATCGACCAGGTGCTCGGCCATTTTCCGCCGGTGGAGATGATCCAACGAGGTAGAGGGGTCGTCGAAGACGAGAGTGGATTGATCCCCGCGAAGCCTGGCCTCTGCAAGGAAGAAGGCAAGAGCGACCGCCCTCTGCTCCCCCTCAGAGAGCACCTCATGCGTGCCGTGATCGCAGCCCTCCAACACCAGCCCGTGCACATTCTTGCCAGCCTTGGTCTGGCTAGTAAGTGTGGGCTTCACCCGGTGGCGATAACCAAGCGCTTCGAGTTCATCGTTCAATGCCCTCGCGAGCGCTTCCGTCGTGTGGGTTTTTGATAGGCCGGTGATCTTCGCCGAAACAGACTTGGTGCTCAGCGCGTCGCGCGCTGCTTCCAGAGCGCTTCGACGCTTGGCTTGATCGATGTGCGTCCGGATTGCTGGCAGGTGCCCCGTCAGGTCGCGGCGCGAGGTTAGCTCGGCGAGCTGAGCCGAGAGTGTGTCATGCGCCTTCTGGTCTTTGGCGGAGCGCAGCTTGGCCGCCAGCTGGCGCAGTGCGTTCGCTTTGGCTGTGAAGCGAGTCGACAGCGGGTCGCCAGCCGGGAGGATCGGGCGCGGCTCTGTCCAACCCGCCAGCGCGTATGCGCTGGTGATCCAGTTGCGGCGTGCCGTCCAGTCTGCTTGCTGCGCGGAAACGGCTTCGGCGAGGCCTTGATCGCTCTGCTGGATTTCGGCGAGGGTCGGCTCGTCAACCGGAGCCAGGTTGGCAGCGTCGATCTTGCGACGTGCTTCATTGACCGCGTTGCGGGCGGTCTCCAAATTCTGTGCGGCATCGGCGGCGACGAACCGTCGAAAGCGTTTCATGCGCGCCTGCGCGCTCTCGACCAACGGCTGCTGGCAGAGCACGCATTGATCCCCTGGATCGCTCGCGGGGTGGTCTTTGTGCTCAGGGTAGGTCTTCAGCGAGAAGGCCTCGGCCGCTTTGAATAAGGCCTTCCATTCCGCTCCGCCGGTCTCAGAGAGTAGGGCACCCGCAGGACCGTCAGCATTGCCGTCGGCGTGAAGAAGGCCTTGGGCAAGTTGATCCGCTTCGACGGCTTCTTGTTCTGCCCTGGAGAGGGAGGCGAACTTGTCCAAGGCGGCGTCTGTCACGAAACGCTCGGCTTGAGCCGCAAGACTGGCAAGGCTGTCGAGACGTTGGGCCAGCCTCTCATGCTTGATGGCTTCGGGCTCAACGTCTAGGCCTTTGATGGCTGCGGACAGATCCTTGATCGACTCGGTTTCTTCTGGAGTGAGCTGGGCCAGAGCCTCCAGAGCGGTTATGTCGGTCTTCGGACCCAGATTGGCCATGATCCGCCCGACCGAGTGGGTGCCATGCAGAGCGAAAAACTGTTCGGGCCGGAGTTGGATCGCTCCGATGTCACGGTTGATCTCGTCCTGAATGGCTTGCTGAGCGGCAGCCAGCGCAGTAAGCGCATGGAAGCCATAGGGGACGAAAGTCGATGGGCCGTCCTTGCTGATGTAGTCCTGGGCGCAGTGGCTGTCATATACGGAGACCATGGCAAGGTCGCCGTTGCTCGCGCCCCCTTCTGCCCAAGTGATCTGGTGGTCCTTTCCGCCAGTTCTGTAGGCGATGAACGCCTGAGGCGGGGTTGGTTGTTTCCCTGCAGCAAACGCGTCGGGCAGGACTGGCGCGGAGTGTCGGGCGCGACAGGCCCGTTTCATCACCCTCGCAAAGCCTGACTTTCCTGCACCGTTCTCGCCGAAGAGCAAGGTCAGCCCCTGATCAGCCATTTCGAGCCCACGGTCGTCGGGGAACCCATTCACGTTCTTGAGTTGCGAAAGTCTCAACAGGACCGTTGAACTACCCGAGCCCATCGTGGGGATGTGACTCTTGTCCAGCGGCAACGGTGTTGGGGCACCGGCGGACTGTTCGACCATGGCCCTGATCACGGCCAGATCTGTGGCGGTGAGTTGGCCGTTGGCCGCGAAGATTCGCCGAAGGGCGTCGCGCTGCCAGTTCGGAGCGTCGTCCCGGCTGGACCAAGCGAGGATGTCATCGAGGAGGGGCATGATGTTTTGCCTGATGGCGAGGCCTAATGATAGTCCGGTTCTTCCTTAGGCCTACCTCGCCAGTTCAACTACCAATCGCAAAACGCCTTCTGATTGCATTGAGGAATTTTGGTCGGATTTCCGACAATGTACGTTGGCAAAGTCGGTTGTCCGATTTGTGCGGAAGCAAGCGCAGGATTGCGACACCATCTGGCATACGTCGAGCGCGACGTGCAGCAGCGCTCGGTAGATGGCACGCATGCGCTGATGTCCTTCACCTCCCCGGCATAGCAAACCCTCTCCCACGCGCCCCCGCCCGCGGATGCGGCCGTTCTTCATCCTGATTCCGCCCATCCTCATCCTCGCCACGCAGTTTGAAGGACGGGGTCCAGCGTGGGTCTCGCGCTTTCGGTGCCTTGATCTCGAACCCACTGCGGCTGGTGGTGTCGGCGTGGGCAATCTCCAGTGTGTACTTGCCCGGCACCGGGTAGAGGCGGTGACCTAGGCGCTGGGATTCGGCGTAGGGTTGGTGTTTGAGTTCGGCGCGCTTGTCGGCGTCGAGCGCTTCCAGTGCTTGTTGTTCGGCGGCGAAGGTGAGCTCGGCGTCCAGCATCAGGTTCCAGTCGAAGCTGTTCAGGCCTGCGATGGCCTCGCGGTCGAATTGGGCCAGCGGGCGGTCTTTGGCGTCCAGCAGGCGGAAGCGCACGGTGCCAGCCGATTTGGCCCAGTAGGTGCCGGTGAGTTCGGGCAGGTATTCGGGGCGGTCGAACCACGGGTCGGGGCGGCGGCGCCAGTCGGTTGAGGCTTTGAGGTCGTCGATGTGGAACAGGTGCACATCGGCATTGCGCACCTTGGCATCGAGTTCTTGCAATGGCAGGGCGTCGACGATCCAGGCGCTGCGGCCGTGCGTACCAGCGATCAGTTCGCGGTCGCGCGGGTGGACGAACAAGTCGTGCACCGGGACGTTGGGCAGGCCGCCGTCCAGCGCTTGCCAACTGTGGCCACGGTCCAGGCTGGCGTACACGCCACGGTCGGTGCCAACGTAGAGTAGATCCGGGTTGACGGTGTCTTCGCGGATCACGTTGACGGGTTCCATCGGCAGGCCATCGGCTATCGACTGCCAGCTCGCGCCGAAGTCGTCGCTGCGGTACAGGTAGACGCGGTCGTCGTCCTGCCGGTAGCCGTTCAAGCTCAGGTAGATGCGATTGGCATCGTGGTGCGAGAGTTCGATGCGGCTGACCCAGCGCTCGGCCGGTAGGCGGGCATCCACCTGCTGCCAGCGCACGCCGCCATCGGTGCTGACATGCACATGGCCGTCGTCGGTGCCCACGCCCAAACGGCCGAACGCAACTGGCGATTCGGAGACGCTGGTGATGGTGGCGAAGGGCACGTTGCCGCGTTCTTCCGCGCGGGTCAGGTCGGGGCTGATGGCGGTCCAGCGACGGCCACGGTCGAACGAGCGGTACAGGCGGTTGCTGCCCATGTACACGGTGCGCGGGTCGTGCGGCGACAGGATCACTGGCGTACTCCAGTTGAAGCGCAGCACGGGCTCGGTCAGCGGCGCGCGCGGACGCACGTCGTGGCGTTTGCCGTCCTTGTCGATGCGGGTGTAGTAGCCGAACTGGAAGCCGGTGTAGGTATCGCTGGATTCATTGTCCACCGCCACCCACATGCCGTCGCCGCCGTTGATGAAAGACCAGTCCTCGCCGATTTCCCAGCGCGTGCGGCTGCTGCCTTTCCAGGTGCCATTGTCTTGCAGGCCGCCATAGACGTTGTAAGGTTCGGCCATATCGGCATGGATGGTGTAGAACTGGCCGACCGGCTGCGCATCCACACTGCGCCAGGTGACGCCCGCGTCGTAGCTCACATCCAGCCCGCCGTCGTTGCCCAGCACCAGACGCTGCGGAAAGTTCGGGTCGATCCACAGGGCGTGGTGATCGACATGCACGCTCTCGTGATTGGCATAGCCCGACCAGGTCTTGCCACCATCGCTGGACACCACCAGTGGCACGCCCATGGTGTAGACGCGCTCTGGATTGCTGGGGTCGACGGCGATCTCGGCAAAGTAATAGCCGTAGGTGTAGGTCACGTCGCGGATGGGCGTGTCGTGAGTGCGCTGCCAACTGCCGCCTGCATCGTCCGTGCGCCAGACGGTGTGACCCCAGGTGGGGTTGTCGAACAGCGCGGCGTTGCCGTCTTCAAGGCGGCTGAGCAGGTGTTCCAGCGTGATCGTGCCCTCGCGCACCTTGGCCAGCAGGCCCTTGGCGTCGAGTTCGACCGGCAGGTCGGCGCCACGGATGAAGTTCTCGATTTCCTCCGGGTCCTGCGTCAGAAAGTCATCTTTGCTCATCGTGCGCAGGCGCTGCGGTGATAGCGCGCGGTCGCCGAGGTCACGCAGGGCGTCAGGCAGTTCCGCCCAGTGGTCGATGGTCGCGTAGACGGTGTCGGGCTGACTGCGTGCCACGGCCAAGCCGATGCGCCCCACGGTCTTGCCCTGCGGCAGGCCACCGGTGAGCTGTCGCCATGTGCGCCCAGCATCTTCGGATTTGTAGATGCCCGAGCCGTCGCCTGCCTCGGTGAACTGCCAGGGCGTGCGCTGGCGATCCCACAGCGCGGCGTAGAGCACGTCGGGGCGGCTGGGGTCGATGACCAAGTCGCTGGCGCCGGTCCAGTCGTCGCCGGGTTTCAGCACTTGCGTCCAGTTCTCGCCGCCGTCTTCAGTGAGGAAGATGCCGCGCTGCCCGCCGGGTGAATAGAGCTTGCCCGCCGCCGCGACCAGTACGCGTTTGCCGTCGCGCGGGTCAACGACAATCGCGGCGATGCGGTCGCTGGCAGTGAGTCCTTTTCGCGCGAAGGTCTTGCCGCCGTCATGGCTGACGAAGAGGCCATGGCCGCCGTAATTGGAGCGCGCGGCATTGGACTCACCGGCGCCGATCCACAGCGTTTCGGGGGCTGACGGGTCCACCGCTATCGCGCCGATCACGGTGTTCGGCAGGCGGTCGGTGAGCGGCTCGAAGGAGCCGCCGTTGTTGGTGGTCTTCCACACGCCGCCGCTCGCATACGCCACATAGAAGGTGTAGGGCTGGCCCGGCACCGAGGCGAAATCGACCACGCGTCCGCCTTGCCCGGTTGGCCCGATGCTGCGCCAGCGCAGGCCGCGAAAGTCCGACTCGGCCTCCATGCGCTGATGCTGCTGCCAAGCCGCCTCGCGTTGCTCGGGCGTGCTGGGCGCGCCGGGCGTCGGCCGCGCCGCTTGCGTGGTGGGCGCGAGGCAGAGCAGCAGGGTTCCGATCCAGGTCGTGGTGCGCATCGAAGGGGTCTCCGAGGGAGGTTGGTGTGGATTTGCAGCCGGTGATCGAAAGCCCGACAGGCTTCCAGGTAGCGGTGGTATTTCGCAGATGTCGGGTCGTCACGCAAGTGCTGTATCTCCTCTCCACAACCCAGACCGTGCGTCGATCCGGCCTTGTGGACCGACCGCGCCCACCCGCGGTGCCGTGTCTTTGGAACTGCTGCTTGAGAGGAATTTCTTTCTGGGTTAATGTATCAGCGCGCTAATACATGGCGACATGGATTCGATGTCGCTGGCGTCTGTCAGATCAACGCGCTGCAATTCCTTTGGGGTGGTGGTTCGCGTCATTTTTCCAAGCCGGAACGGTTCACTCTACGCCATGAAAAAGCGCCTTGCGCCAAGCAACAAACGCCCCACCGCCAAGGCGCGCCCGCCCGAGTTGGCGGAAGCATTGCTGGGCCTCAAGTCGGTACAGGAGGTGCAGGCATTCCTGGTCGATCTGTGTACCCCTGCGGAGCTGGAGGCCCTGGCGGATCGCTGGCGCGTGGTGCCGCTGTTGTTGCAGGCGATGCCCTACCGCGAGATTCATGACCGCACCGGCATCAGCGTCACCACGGTCGGACGCGTGGCGCGCTGCTTGATGCAGGGCGAGGGCGGTTACCGCGCGGCGGCTCGACATCTGGGCTTGTCCGACGACTGAGCTCTCTCCCGCAAGATTTTCGAAAGCACCGGCAATCTGCCGAATTCATCCAAGGAAACACCCTGTGATCAATCGCGACCGCCTGCGGATTGCCGCGCAAAAAAATGGCCGCTTGTCCGACCCCGCCCGCGACCTGATGAGTCGCGCCGGCCTGTCGTTTCGTGAGAGTCGCGACCGCTTGTTCTGTTTCGGCGAGACGCAGCCGGTCGACCTCTTGCTGGTGCGCGACGACGACATTCCCGGCCTGATTGCCGAAGGCACCTGCGATCTCGGCATCGTCGGTCGCAACGTGCTCGACGAACAACGTCTGGAACGTGCCGCCAAGGGCTTGCCACCGGCATTTCAGGAAATTCGCGCGCTGGGCTTCGGTCGCTGTCGCTTGTCGATTGCGCTGCCGCAGGACATGCCTTGGGAAGGTCCGCAGACCTTGGCCGGGTTGCGCATCGCGACGTCCTATCCGGCGCTGCTGGATGACTGGTTGAAACAGCAGGGCGTGCGCGCCGACATCGTGATGTTGTCGGGCTCGGTGGAAATCGCCCCGCGTCTGGGCAAAGCCGAGGCGATCTGCGATCTCGTTTCAACGGGCGGCACCTTGGCCGCCAATCAGCTGCGCGAGGTGGTGGTCATTCATCAGAGCGAAGCCGTGCTGGCGGCGCCGGTGGAAGCGCTGCAGGACGAGCGCGCCGAGATCTGCGATCTGTTGCTGCGGCGCATGGATGGCGTGATGCAGGTGCGCGAGGCACGACTGGTGATGTTCGAGTCGCCGCGTGATGCCGTCTCGACTGTGTTGGCCCTGCTGCACGAAAGCGAAACCGCCAGTTGCTGTGCGCTGGATGGACAAGCCGACTGGCTGAGCGTGCAGGTGATTCGTCAGGGCAAGCTGGACTGGCAGACACTGGAAGACATGAAACGCGCCGGTGCGCGGCGCTTGCTGGTCCTGCCGGTGGAGCAGATGCTGCCATGAGCGCCGAACGTTTCTCCGTCATCGTCTGGGACACCCTGAATGCCCTGCAGCGCGCCACGGTATTGCAACGCCCCGTGCAAGCGGTGGGCGCGAGTCTGCGCGAGAACGTCGCCCGCCTCATCGATCAGGTGCGGGCGGATGGCGACAGCACACTGCGAGCCCTGACGCGGCGCTTCGATGGCTGCGAGCTGGGTGAGTTCGAGGTCGATGACGCCGAATTCGAACGTGCCGAGGAGATCGTGTCGGACGAACTGAAGCAGGCCATCGATTCCGCGATCCGTCGTCTGGAAGCCTTCCATCGTGCGGGCGCGCCCAGCGACTACGCCGTGGCGACCGAGCCCGAGTTGATCTGCGAGCGCATGGTGCGGCCGATTGAACGCGTCGGTCTGTACGTGCCCGCCGGTACGGCGCCCTTGCCGAGCACCGCGATGATGCTCGGCGTACCCGCGCGCATTGCCGGATGCAGCGAAGTCGTTTTGTGTACCCCCCCACGCGCGGATGGACTCGCCGACGAGGCGGTGCTGGTCGCGGCGCGCAAGGTCGGCATCGACCGCGTATTCAAACTCGGCGGCGCGCAGGCCATTGCGGCGATGGCCTATGGCACCGAAAGCGTGCCGAAGTGCGACAAGTTGTTTGGGCCGGGCAACAGCTACGTCACCGAGGCCAAATTGCAGGTCGCGAACGACGCCGCCGGTGCGGCCATCGACATGCCTGCTGGCCCTTCCGAGGTGCTGGTGATTGCCGATGCGCTGGCCAATCCGGTGTTCGTGGCGGCCGATCTGTTGTCGCAGGCCGAGCATGGCCCGGACTCGCAAGTGATTCTGGTCTCCGATGACCGCGATCTGCTGCAGCGCGTGGCACACGAGGTGGTGCGACAGGCCGCCGAGCTGCCGCGCGAAGCCATCGTCGATCAGGCCCTGCAACACGCGCGTTTCATCCTGACGACGGATATCGCCAGTGCGATGCAGGTCGCCAACGACTACGCGCCGGAGCACCTCATTCTCAATGTCGGCGCGCCGCGTCAGTGGTTGGCGCAGGTGAGCAACGCGGGCTCGGTATTTCTGGGTCCGTATGCTGCCGAGGCGCTGGGCGATTACTGCAGCGGCACCAATCATGTGCTGCCGACCTACGGCTTTGCCCGCGCCTACAGCGGCGTGTCGGTGGCGAGCTTCGTCAAGTTGATTACCGTGCAGGAAGTCGGCGTCGGCGGCTTGCGCGCGGCGGGGCCGGATGCGGTGGCGATCTCGGGCGCGGAAGGGCTGATCGCCCATCAGCGCGCGGTGACCTTGCGGCTGGCCAGTCTGGATGCCACGGGAGCAAGGACATGAGTCTGCTCGATCTGGTTCGCCCTGATCTGCAGGGTTTTGCCGGGTATTCCTCGGCGCGCAAGGAAGCCCAAGGCGGGCAGGTGTTTCTCAATGCCAACGAGTCGCCCTGGGCACCGTCGGGTGAAGCCTGGGCCAATGGATTGAATCGCTATCCCGATCCGCAACCTGAAGCACTGATTGCGGCCTTGGCGACGCTCTACGGCGCGACGCCGGAGGAAGTGCTGGTCGGGCGGGGCAGTGACGAGCCCATCGATCTGCTGACCCGCGCCTTGTGCGTGGCCGGGCAGGATGCTGTGCTGATCTGCCCACCGACCTTCGGCATGTACGCGGTCTGTGCGCGGGTGCAGAACGCCGCCGTGTGCGAGGTGCCTCTGCGCGCGACCGACGATCCGCACGCCCCCTTCGCACTGGATGTGGAAGGCGTCATCGATGCCGCGCGCACTGCGCCGGTCAAATTGGTGTACCTGTGCTCGCCGAACAATCCGACCGGTCAGGCTTTGCCCTTGGCGCAGATCGAGCGCGTCGCCGAGGCACTGCATGGCCGTGCGGTGGTCGTTGTGGACGAAGCCTATGGCGAATTCAGTCCGCTCGCGTCCGCCGTGACACTGCGCGCCCGGTTCCCGCATCTGGTGGTTCTGCGCACGCTGTCGAAAGCCTATGCGCTGGCCGGTGCGCGAATCGGCACGCTGATTGGTGATCCCGCTCTGGTGCGCGTGCTGCGCGCGATCATGGCGCCGTATCCCTTGTCGCAGGTCTGTGCGCAGGCGGCTTTGAACGCTTTGGCGCCGGACGGTTTGCAGAAGGCGCGGGCGCACATCGATACCCTGTTGGCCGAGCGCAGTCGACTGAGCGCGGCGATCGCGAAGCTCAGCAAGGTCAGACGGGTCTATCCCTCGGATGCCAATTTTCTGGTCGTCGCCTTCGAAGACGCGGTAAGCGTGTATCGCCACACCTTGGCGCGCGGCATCGTCCTGCGCGATGTCAGCAAGCACGCGGCCTTGCCGGATTGCCTGCGTATTTCGGTCGGCACGCCGGAGGAAAATGATCGTTTGCTGGCCTGTCTGGAGTCCCTCGCATGAGCCGCATCGTCTTCATCGACCGCGATGGCACGATCATCGAAGAACCTGCCGACTATCAGATCGACAGCTACGCCAAGCTGCGCTTTGTCGAAGGTGTGATTCCGGCGCTGCTCAGCCTGCGTGATGCCGGATTCGAATTCGTGATGGTCTCGAATCAGGATGGCTTGGGGACCGACAGCTATCCGCTGGAGACCTTCCAGGGACCGCACGATCTGATGATGCAGGTGCTCGAATCGCAGGGCATCCGCTTTCGCGAGGTGCTGATTGATCGCCACTTCGCTCACGAGAACCATCCTGATCGCAAGCCGAATCTCGGGCTGGTGATGGGCTATCTGCGGGATCGTTCGGTGGATCTGGCAGGCAGCGCAATGGTGGGCGACCGCGAGACCGATATGCAGTTCGCCCGCAACCTTGGCGTGCGCGGCTTCAAGCTGTGCGTCATGGCGGGCGCGCAGGCCGATGGTGCCAGCGATGGCGAACGCCTGTACGGCTGGTCGGAAATCGCGCATCTGCTGGTCAACGCGCCCCGACAAGCGCGGGTCGAGCGCCTCACCAAGGAAACCCGCATCGAGGTCGACATCGATCTGGATCGCGTCGCGGAGCCCGTGGTGATGACTGGCCTGGGCTACTTCGACCACATGCTGGAGCAGATCGGCAAGCACGGCGGATTCACCCTGCGTCTGCGTTGCGCGGGTGACTTGCATATCGACGAACACCACACGGTGGAAGACTGCGCGCTGGCCTTGGGTCAGGCTTTGCGTCAGGCACTCGGCGACAAGCGCGGCATCGGTCGCTATGCCTCGGCGCAGGAAGGTTCAAGTGAGGGCAGCGGTATCGATCTGTTGTTGCCGATGGACGAGACCCTGGTGCGTGCTGCACTGGATTTTTCCGGTCGACCGTATTTCGTGTTCGACGGGCAGTTTCCGCGCGAGCACGTGGGTGAGCTGCCGACCGAACTGGTACCGCATTTCTTCCGTTCGCTGTGCGAGACGGCGGGCCTGAACCTGCATCTCGCGGTGCGCGGTGACAACGCGCATCACATGGTCGAAGGCTGTTTCAAGGCCGTCGCACGCGCTCTGCGGGTCGCGATCAAGCGCGAAGGGCGCGAACTGCCCAGCACCAAAGGAGCCCTGTGATGCCGCGTAAGACCTTTGCACTGGCGGTGATCGATTCCGGCGGGGCCAATATCGGCTCGGTTTGCTATGCCTTGGAGCGACTCGGCGTCACGCCGGAACTGGTGTCTGATCCGCGTCGATTGGCGCTGGCCGAACGCGCCATCCTGCCGGGCGTCGGTGCCGCGAGGCCCGCCATGGCGCGCTTGCAATCCTTGGGCATGATCCCCGCGCTGCACGACTGGCAACGTCCCTTGCTGGGGATTTGTCTGGGCATGCAACTGCTGTTCGATCACTCCGAGGAAGGCGAAGTGGAACTGCTCAGCCTGATTCCTGGCCGCGTCCGCAAGATGCAGGATGCGCCCGGCATCCGCATTCCACACATGGGTTGGAATGGCCTGCAGTCGACGCGTGAACATGTGCTGATGGCGGGCATCGAGCCGGACGCGCAAGCCTATTTCGTCCACAGCTATGCGGCGGAAGTCAGCCCATTCACCTTGGCCAGCAGTGAACACGGACAGCCCTTCACTGCCTTGGTCCAGCGCGGCAATGTGGCCGGGGCGCAGTTTCATCCCGAGCGCTCGGCCCAGGTCGGTGCCCGCATCCTGCAGAACTTCCTGACTTGGGACGGCCAATGAGTTTCATCGTCTATCCCGCGATTGATATTCGCGATGGCCGCGTGGTGCGCCTGAAACAAGGCGACTACGCGCAGGAAACCCGCTACGCGGCGACGCCGGTCGAGCTGGCGCTGGACTACGCGCAAGCGGGCGCGCAGTGGCTGCATCTGGTCGATCTGGATGCGGCCAAGGCAGGCGGTTACACGCTGGCGGGCATGGTCGCCGAAATCAAATCGCGCTCGGCCTTGAAGGTGCAAAGCGGCGGCGGCGTGCGCTCGGAGTGTGATGTCGAGACCCTGTTGCAAGCGGGCGTCGACCGCGTGGTGGTGGGCAGCCTGGCGGTGCGCGAACCGCAGCGTGTGATGCACTGGATCAAGCAGTTCGGCGCGCAACACCTGTGTATCGCCTTGGATACCCGCTGCGATGTGCAAGGCATCTGGCGATTGCCCACGCATGGCTGGACCGAAACTGCCGGCGAGGCACTGTTCGACCTGCTGCAACACTATCGCGAGGTCGGCCTGCGCCATCTGTTGTGTACCGACATTGATCGCGACGGCATGCTCAGCGGACCGAATGTCGACCTCTACGCCGCACTGGCGCAGCGCGCCCCGGAAGTCGGTGTGTTGGCCTCGGGCGGTGTGTCGGCCTTGACCGACATCGTCGCCGTGCGCGCGGTCGGTGCCGCCGGTGTGGTGCTCGGCAAATCGCTGCTGGAAGGCAAGTTCACCTGTGCGGAGGCGCTGGCATGTTGAGTCGACGATTGATTCCCTGCCTCGATGTGCGCGATGGACAGGTCGTCAAAGGCGTGCGCTTTCGCGATCACGTGGTGATGGGCGCCATCAAGGAACTGGCCCAGCGCTATCGCGATGCGGGCGCGGACGAGCTGGTGTTCTACGACATCACCGCCAGCCCGGAAGGCCGCAGCGTGGATCGCTCGTGGGTGGCGCGTGTGGCGCGTCTGATCGACATCCCGTTCTGCGTCGCTGGCGGCATCCGCTCGGTGGACGACGCCAAGGCGATTCTGTTTGCCGGTGCCGACAAGGTCTCGATCAACTCGCCTGCGCTGGAACGCCCCGAACTGATCGGCGAACTGGCGGACGCCTTCGGCGTGCAATGCGTGGTGGTCGGCATCGACAGCCTGCGCGATGCGGACGGCGAATGGCGGGTTCGCCAGTACACCGGCGACCCGAGCAAGACTCGCGCCCTGCGCAAGCGCACGCTGGATTGGGTGGTCGAATCGCAGCGCCTCGGCGCGGGCGAGATCGTGCTTAATTGCATGGGCACCGACGGCGTGCGCGAAGGCTACGACATCGAACAATTGCAAGCCGTGCGCGCCCTGTGTCACGTGCCACTGGTGGCCTCGGGCGGCGCCGGCACGGCGAGTCACTTTGCCGACGTGTTCCAACAGGCCGACGTGGATGCCGCACTCGCCGCCAGCGTCTTCCACTCGGGCGAACTGCCCATTCCTGAACTCAAGAATTTCCTGCGCACGCAGGGCATCGAGGTACGACATGTTTGACGCTGCAAGACTGGCCGAACTGGCCTGGGACAAGCAGGACGGCCTGCTGCCCGCCATCGTGCAGGACGCCCGCGACCTGCGCGTGCTGATGCTGGGCTACATGAATCGCGAGGCGCTGGCCGAAACGCTCGCCAGCGGTAAGGTCACCTTCTACAGCCGCAGCAAGCAACGCCTGTGGACCAAGGGCGAGAGCAGCGGCCACGTGCTGGCCCTGCAGGCCATCGACGTCGACTGCGATAACGACACCGTGCTGATCCAGGCCATCCCGCACGGTCCCACCTGCCACCTGCAGCGCGCGAGCTGCTTCCCCGATGCCCCGGCGGACTTCCTCGGCGAACTCGACGCCTTGGTGCAATCCCGCCACGAGCAACGGCCGGAAGGCAGCTACACCACCCGCCTGTTCGAGTCCGGAACCAAGCGCATGGCGCAAAAGGTGGGCGAAGAAGGCGTGGAAACCGCCATCGCCGCACTCGCCGAAAGCGACGAACTGCTGCTCGGCGAGTCCGCCGACCTGATCTTCCACCTCACCGTCCTGCTGCGCTCGCGCGGCCTGTCATTGCGCGATGTCAAAGACGTGTTGCGCGAACGGCATGCGCAAGCGGGGTAGACGGTGGGCGCTTGGCGTAGGATGCGGCGTGAAATGACCAACGAGGCAAGCAAGCGATGAGGTTCTTGAAACAATCGGCTTCCACAACGCGGCGGGGCTTTCTCAGCGTGCTTTCCATGACCGCGGCACTCGTCGGCGGAGCGGTATCGCAGACAAGTCGCGCCGTCGCAAGCGACTCGCCCAGTGATCGTTTTCCCGGCGATCCGCCCGAGAATCACGTCGTGTACCAGCTCAATCAGGCGGATCCCGAATACATCGAGCACATTCTCAACTCCATTAGTGCCATGTTGACGAAGTACACCGACAACGTCGCCATTGCCGTGGTGGCGTTCGGGCCGGGAGTTCACCTGCTGGCCAAGGCACCCAAACGTGCGGTGCCCGAGGAACTGCGTCAGCGCGTTGCATCGCAGGCCAGAGACTACGGCGTGAGTTACATCGCCTGCGGTAACACGATGAAGAGTCTGGGTTGGACGGCTGCAGACATGGTCGACTTTGCCAAAATCGAGGATGTGGGCGCCGCCGCCCTGATGAATTTCCAGAAGCAGGGTTATGCCTACATCGCCTGGTAGGCCATTGGGTCGCGCGCAATGCGTAGGGATTTCCCCAAGTGGGCCGTCTGCCAGTTCCGTTTGTCATAATTAGCGGCGAAGGTTTTCTATTGGCGCACCGCTGATACAGGTGTAACGCCCACTGCTGGCGCGTCGGTGATGCCATTCCCTACGCGATAGTTTCTCGAACGTGCGACGCGTCAATGCGCGCTAGCCGCGAGTATTCCGGCGCCATTCCGTCGTCATTGCAGTTCCCGCTGCCGGGGATATATTGCAGACTATCGCCAACGGGGTTCCTGATGACTGCTGATGTGGTGGTCTGGCACTAGTCGGCAGCGTTAATTGCCTTTACGACCATGCAGTCTGGCGATGGGCACAGAAATTGGTGTTCACAGCCTGCATCTTGTTGCGTGAATACGACGGAGTGGTGAATGAGCGAATTGATTCGCGCGGTAGAGACGGCCGGGCTGGGAGCCTGTCGGCAGATGTGGTGCCGCATCGGTCGTCTTGGCTTGGTGCTTGGCCTGTTTGGCAGCGTGTGGAGCGTCAGCGCTGGGGTAGGTGCGCAGAATTTGGAGCCGCTGACCAATGTGCAGCATGTGGCGGCGGGCGAAAACCACACCTGTGCCTTGATGAACAGCGGCGAGGTGTATTGCTGGGGCAGCAACCAATACGGCCAGCTTGGCGACGGCACGACGAGCGAGCGCCTAACGCCGGTGGCGGTTAGCGGCTGAGCGGGGTGACGGCCCATCTGCCGCGGGCGAATCCCACACCTGCGCCCTGCTGATCGGGCGGCGAGGTTCGCTGCTGGGGCAAGAACGGCCTCGGCCAAGCTCGGCGATGGCAGCACCACGGAGCGCCTCACGCCGGTGGCGGTCAGCGAGCTGATCGAGGTCACGGCGATCGCGGCAGGCACTAACCACACCTGCGCCATGCTGAGCGACGGCGAGGTGCGCTGCTGGGGGCAAAACGGCGACGGTCAACTTGGCGATGGCAGCACCACGCAGCGCCTTACGCCGGTGGCGGTCAGCGGGCTGAGCGGGGTGACGGCGATCGCGGCGGGCCGTTCCCACACCTGCGCCCTACTGAGCGACGGTGAGGTGCGCTGCTGGGGGGATAACTTTCTTGGGCAACTGGGCGATGGCAGCACCACACA
The DNA here is from genome assembly GCA_016718605.1 of Lysobacterales bacterium. Lineage (GTDB taxonomy): Bacteria > Pseudomonadota > Gammaproteobacteria > Xanthomonadales > Xanthomonadaceae > Aquimonas. The sequence continues at coordinate 60,889 of JADKCY010000011.1, forward strand.
GCGCCTCACGCCGGTGGTGGTCAGCGGGCTGAGCGGGGTCACGGCAATCGCCGCGGGCAGTTTCCACACGTGTGCCCTACTGAACAGCGGCGCGGTGCACTGCTGGGGTGACAACGAATACGGCCAACTGGGCGACGGTAGCACCACCGATCGCCTCACGCCGGTGGCGGTCAGCGGGCTGAGCGGGGTGACGGCGATCGCGGCGGGGCAAAACCACACCTGCGCCCTACTGAGCGACGGTGAGGTGCGCTGCTGGGGCCGCAACAGCGAAGGCAAACTGGGCGATGGCAGCACCACCGACCGCCTCACGCCGGTGGCGGTCAGCGCGCTGAATGGGGTCACCGCGATCGCGGCGGGCACTTACCACACCTGCGGCGTGGTGAGCGGCGGGGAGGTGCGCTGCTGGGGGTATAACGGCTACGGTCAACTAGGTGATGGCAGCAGCACGTATCGCCTCACGCCGGTGGCGGTCAGCGGGCTGAGCGGAGTGACGGCGATCGCGGCGGGCAATTTCCACACCTGCGCCCTACTGAGCAGTGGCGAAGTGCGCTGCTGGGGGGATAACGGCTACGGTCAACTGGGTGATGGCAGCACCGCGCAGCGCCTCACGCCGATGGCGGTCAGTGGGCTGAACGGCGTGACCGCGATCGCGGCGGGCAATTACCACACCTGCGCCATACAGAGCGGCGGCGAGGTGCGCTGCTGGGGCCGCAACAGCGAAGGCCAACTGGGCGATGGCAGCACTACGCGGCGCCTCACGCCGGTGGCGGTCAGCGGCCTCAGCGGGGCCACGGAGATCGCGGCGGGCAATTACCACACCTGCGCCCTACTGAGTGACGGCGAGGTGCGCTGCTGGGGGGATAACTTTTTTGGCCAACTGGGCGATGGCAGCACCACGCGGCGCCTCACGCCTGTGGCGGTCATTGGGCTGAGCGGGGTGACGGCGATCGCGGCGGGCAATTCCTACTCCTGCGTCCTGCTGAGCGGCGGCGAAGTGCGCTGCTGGGGCCGCAACAATAGTGGCCAACTTGGCGATGGCAGCACCACGCAGCGCGTCACGCCGGTGGCGGTCAGCGGGCTGAGCGGGGTGACGGAGATCGCGGCGGGTAATTACCACACCTGCGCCCTTCTCAGCGGTGGCGAAGTGCGGTGCTGGGGTAGTGGCGACTTCGGCCAACTGGGCGACGGCAGCGCCACGCAGCGCCTTACGCCGGTGGCGGTCAGCGGGCTGAGCGGGGTGACGGAGATCGCGGCGGGTTATTACCACACCTGCGCCCTTCTCAGCGGTGGCGAAGTGCGGTGCTGGGGTAGTGGCGGCTTCGGCCAACTGGGCGACGGCAGCGCCACGCTACGCCTCACGCCGGTGGGGGTCAGCGGGCTGGGCGGGGTGACCGCGATTGCGGCAGGCGGCGAGCACACCTGCGCCATGCTGAGCGGCGGCGAGGTGCGCTGCTGGGGGTATAACGGCAGGGGCCAACTCGGCGATGGGACGGCTACCTTCCGCCCCTTCCCAGCCCCCGTGCTGATCGACGTAGGTCTGTTTTCCAACGGCTTTGAAGCGCCGTAGCCGATCATCTCACTGCCAAGTCCGTGAACGAAAAGGCGCGTCAGCCAGTCTGGCGCGCCTTCACACCGCCTGACACCAGCGCTCTGCCACCGCTGGTGAGGTTACGCAGATGGCGCGGTCGGTGGCGACGCGGACGGCGCGTTCGAGGAGTTGGATGTCGGCTTCGTGTTGGCGGGCGACGTGCGGGTCTTCGAAGAAGATCACGCGTTGGCAGCGGTCTTCGAGGATGAGTTCGGCGATCTGCGCGTCGCCGCCGAGTGGCCCCGACAGGTAGCGGTCGACCCAGCGGCGATCTTGCGGCCAGCCTCGGCTCCAGGCGAGTTCGTTGAGGCGTCCGCCGGTGGTGCCCGTGCCGATGCGACGGGCAAATCGCGACAGCAGATCGAAATGCCGCGCGGCGAAGTCGAGCATGGTGTCTTTGCGGGCATCGTGGGCGATCAGCGCGACGCACTGCTGTTCCAAATCGAACCAGCGTGCGGCCTGTGGATCGGCGGCCAGGCCCGCCAGACGGCGTTCCACTTCGATCCACTCGATGGCACCCGCGACGGTCGAGACGAAGGGTTTGTCGTGGGTGACGCATTGCCGTTTCAGCGCCAAGGCTTCGGGATAGATCGACGAGGCATCGACCGGGTCCATCAGGTAGATCGCGCCATCCAGCGCCGGGCCGCATTCGGTGCCGCCAGCGATGCCGGAGACCAGTTTCATCAGGCCGCCATCACGTCCCATCGGGTAGCGCAGCAGACCGGTATGCCCATCCAGCAAGCCTTGCTGTTGGATGGCATCGAAGGTGCGACCGACCGCATGCAGGCCGAGTTGCAGTTCGCGGATGCCGCGTTCCGAGGCGCGCAGCCAGCGGAACAGGGCGGCCTGATGACCTTCGTGATGTCGCCGATTGGCCGCGAGTCCAAAGCGCAGGCTCATGGCGTCGTTCCCGTGGGATTGGATGTATCGGGCGCCAAGCGCTGCAGTGCGCTGCGTTCGAGGACCGGCGTCCATGGAAACAGCGGACCGGGGTCGCGTTTGCGATAGACCGGATGATCGGGTCGGTCGCTGGCGGGCACTTGCGTGGTGTCGAGATCTTCGTGGCCTGCAATGTGCGTCAGCGTCGGCACTTCGCGTTGCAGGTGGTCAAGCACCTCGATCAAGGCGTCGATTTGCACTTCGGGGTAGGACTCGGTCAGGGTCTGGCGTTCGCTATGCAGCCAGTCGGGCCAACGCCCGGTGTTGACCAGTTCGATCCCAATCGAGCGCGGGTTGTAGCCGCGCGTGTGGTGGGCGATGCGCTCCAGCGGGACGAAAACACTGACTTCGCCATCGCGGTCGATGTAGATATGGCCACTGTTGCCAGTGCCCGAGGCATACAGAACCTGCTCGCCGGTCTGGCGTGCGGCGGCGAGATCCGGCAGTTCGGTGCAATGGATGACCACCAGATCGACCTGCTGCAGACTGCGCTGCTCCAGATATTCGACATAGGGGAGAGGCCATTCGACGTAGGGCAGATCCATCGCGGCAAACCGGGCTGAACGGGCCTGCATGCTACCATTCGCGCCCTTTTCGAGAGCCTTGCAGCCCATGCCTTTGCGCGGTCACGTCATTCTGTCGCATGGCCTGGAAAGTGGTCCGCAGGCGACCAAGGTTGCCGCCCTGGCCGCCATGGCCGAGTCTTTGGGTTGGACCACTGAACGACCCGATTACCTGGATCTGGATCGCGAGCGAAACCCCGCACGCATTGCAGATCGTCTGGCTCGCCTGCTCGACCGGTGTCGTGCCTGTTCCGTGCCCTTGGTGTTGGGTGGGTCCAGCATGGGCGCATTCATTTCTGCGCTAGCCTCGCTGCAGGTGCCCGTGCGCGGCCTGTTTCTGATGGCACCGCCGGTGCGCATTCGCGGTTTTGACGCCGGGCTGGATGCGGCGCGTGTGCCGACCACGATCCTGCACGGCTGGGACGATGAGTTGATTCCCGCCAATGAGGTCGTCGACTGGGCGCAGCCACGCCGTGATCATCTGGTGCTGGTCAACGATACGCATCGACTGGCGGCACACGTCGAGATGGGGGCCGCGCTGTTCGGTCGATTTCTGCAGGATCTGACATGACTGTCTCGGTGCAAGCGTTCTTCGCCACCTGTCCCAAGGGACTGGAATATCTGCTGGTGGATGAGCTGACTGCGCTTGGTGCGCAGGACGTGCACGAAGCCTTGGCGGGTGTGCATTTTTCTGGCGAGATGGCGACGGCTTATCGCGCCTGTCTGTGGTCGCGATTGGCCAGCCGCATCCTGATGCCGCTGGCCGAATTCGATGCCGCTGATGGCGATGCCCTCTATTCCGGCGCGCGTGCTGTGGATTGGTCGGCGCATCTCGCGGTGGCTGGCACCTTGGCCGTCGATGCCGCCTTGAATCAGTCCAAGCTGACCCATTCGCGCTATGTCGAACAGCGCGTCAAGGATGCTGTGGTGGATGCGCTGCGTGATGCCGACGGTTTGCGTCCTAGCGTGGATACCGAGCGGCCCGATATTCGCCTCAATGTGTATCTGCGGCGCGACAAGGCCGTGCTGTCGCTGGATTTGTCGGGCGAAGCCTTGCATCGACGCGGCTGGCGCATCGCGCAGGGCGCGGCACCGATGAAGGAAAATCTCGCCTGCGCCGTGTTGCTGCGCGCAGGCTGGCCCGAGGTCCATGCCCAAGGCGGTGCGCTGATCGATCCGATGTGCGGTTCGGGCACACTGCTGATCGAAGCCGCGCGCATGGCCGCCGATGTCGCGCCCGGACTGGACCGCGAGTATTTCGGCCTGTTCGGCTGGAAGCAGTTCGATGCCGTGCTGTGGCAAGGCTTGATGGACGAAGCCCGCGAACGCGCCGCGCGCGGGCGTGCGGCCTTGCAGCCGGTGTTTTTTGGTCGCGATGCAGATCGTGTCGCCATCACCTTGGCGCGCGACAACGCCATGGTCGCTGGGGTTTCTGCGTGCATCGATTGGCAAGTCGCCGATATTCGCGATCTGCAGGTGCCCAAGGGCGTGACGACGGGCTTGGTCGTCAGCAATCCACCGTATGACGAGCGTTTGGCCGCCGATACGCGCCTTTACCGCGAACTGGGCGCCAGCCTGCGTGCGCGCTTTACGGGTTGGCGCGTGGCCTTGATCACCGTTGAGGATGCCATGGGCTTTTCCACCGGCCTGCGATTGGAAAAGCGTTACACGCTCTACAACGGCGCCATCCAATGCCAATTGATGCGTTTCTTGCCGGTGCCGGAAAAGGCTGCCGAAGCGCGTGTGCTGGCACTCTCTCCCGGTGCGGAGATGGTCGCCAATCGGCTGCGCAAGAATCTGCGCAAGTTGAAAAACTGGCGCAGCCGCGAGCAGGTGAGTTGCTTCCGCGCCTACGACGCGGATTTGCCCGAATACTCAGCCGCCATTGACGTCTACGACGTCATCGATGGCGAACGCCCGGAGGATCGCGGCCTGTGGCTGCACGTCCAGGAGTATCAGGCGCCCAAGACCATTCCCGAAGAGGAAACCCGCCGTCGTCTGGGTGAACTGGTACAAGCCGCGATGCAGGTCTTCGAATTGCCGCGCGATCGCGTCGCGCTGAAAACCCGAGCACCGCAGTCTCGGCAACAGCGCTATCAGAAGCAGGATTCGCGTGGCCATTGGGTGTGGGTAGACGAAGATGGCCTGCGGCTCAAACTGAATCTGTTTGATTACCTCGACACCGGCCTGTTTCTGGATCACCGGCCAATTCGTCGCGCGCTGCGGCAGCAGGCCAAGGGCGCACGCGTTCTCAATCTGTTCGCCTATACCGGCGTGGCCAGTGTGCAGATGGCTGCGGGTGGTGCGCGGCAAACGACGACTGTCGATCTGTCGGCCACGTATCTCGAATGGGCGGCCGGCAACCTCGCCGCCAATGGCTTCAGTGGTCAATCGCATCGACTGATCCAGGCCGACACGCTGCGCTATCTGGCCGCAGAAACACAGCGCTTCGAGCTGATCTTTTGCGACCCGCCGACGTTCTCCAATTCCGCCAAAGCCGATGACTTCGATGTCCAGCGTCACCACGGCGAGTTGATCCGCGCCTGCATGCGGCGGCTCACCCCCGACGGCCTTCTGGTGTTCTCCAACAATTTCCGCCGCTTCAAACTCGACGCCGACATCGACGAAGACTTCGAAGTGCGTGAATGGCCGACACAGGCCTCGATCCCGGTCGATTTTGAACGCGATCCGAAAATCCATCGCGTGTTCGATATCCGCCACCGCGCCTGAGCTATGCCAGAGGCCGGCCTGCTATACGAGCGTGATCGGATGTGGCTGTGTGTCGGCGACCCGGCCGCACTGGCGGCCGACGACACGCGCTTTCCCGCGTTGATGACCACACTGGGCCCGTGGTCGGTGCAGGCGCTACTCGACTTCCTTGTCGATGAACACCCAGACCTCGATCCGTCTCCGCTGCGGCAGTGGTCAGGACTGCTCGCCTCGGGCCGAGACTGCGTTCGGCTGCGCTTTGGCGGCGCCGCTATGCAGGGCACTCACTCCGGGTCGTAATCCAGCACCGTTGCCAGCCAGCGTTCAGCCTCCTGGCGTGCGATGCCGCGACGCTTGGCGTAGTCCTCGACTTGCTCTTGGCTAACCCGGCCCAGCACGAAGTATTGGCTGCGCGGGTGGCTGAAATAGAGGCCGCTGACCGACGCAGCCGGGGTCATGGCGAGGCTTTCGGTGAGCTGCATGCCGCAACGGTTCGGTGCGTCGAGCAGATCGAAAAGGCTGCGCTTGGTGCTGTGATCGGGGCAGGCGGGATAGCCGGGTGCGGGTCGGATACCTTGGTACTGCTCGCGGATCATGGCCTCGCTATCGAGCGACTCGGTTTGCGCATAGCCCCATAGCTCGCGGCGCACTTTGGCATGCAAGTATTCCGCGAAGGCTTCGGCCAGGCGGTCCGCCAGCGCCTTCAGCAGAATTGCGCGGTAGTCGTCGTGCGCGGCTTCGAAGGCTCTGGCGCGTGCCTCGCAGCCGTGACCGGTGGTGACGGCAAAGGCACCGATCCAGTCCGCACGGCCACTATCTTGTGGTGCGATGAAGTCGGCAAGGCAAAAGTCCGGTCGCTCCGCCGGTTTATCCACTTGCTGACGCAGACAATGCAGGGTCGCCCGCGGGTGGTGTTCGTCGTCGAGTACAACGATGTCGTCGCCGATGCTGTGGGCGGGCCACAGACCGACGACACCACGCGCCTGCAGCCAGTCTTCATCGATGATCTGTTGCAGCATCGTTTGCGCATCAGCAAACAACTCGCGTGCCTGTGCGCCGACCACCTCGTCATGCAGGATCGCCGGGTAGCGACCCGACAATTCCCAGCTCTGGAAAAACGGCGTCCAGTCGATGTAAGGGCGCAGTTCTGTCAAGGGCAGCGTGTCGATGTGAGTGATGCCAGGACGCAGCGGCGTGGGCGGCACGTAGTTGGCCCAGTCGCCATCGAATCGCTGGCCACGCGCATGCGCCAGACTGACCAGTCGCGAAGTCTTGTCGCGGTTGGCATGGCGAGTGCGGATGTCGGCGTAATCGGCTTCGATGCTGGCGACGAACGGCGCGCGCAGGTCGGCGCTGATCAGGCTCTGCGCCACGCCGACCGCACGCGAGGCATCCTTGACCCAGACGGTGGGAGCTTTGAGATGCGGCGCGATCTTCAGCGCGGTGTGCGCACGTGAGGTCGTGGCACCGCCGATCATCAAGGGCAGCGTGAATCCTTGACGCTGCATTTCCTTGGCGACATGGCTCATTTCTTCCAACGAGGGCGTGATCAGTCCGGACAGCCCGATCAAGTCAGCGCCGGACTCGCGAGCGCGATCCAGAATGGTCTGTGCAGGCACCATCACGCCGAGATCGATCACTTCGAAGTTGTTGCAAGCCAGAACCACACCGACGATGTTCTTGCCGATGTCGTGCACATCGCCCTTCACCGTGGCCATCACGATGCGTCCGTTGCTGCGTGCGGTATCGCCGCTGGCCGCTTTCTCGGCTTCGATGTAGGGCAATAGCCAGGCGACGGCCTTTTTCATCACGCGGGCGGATTTCACCACCTGCGGCAGGAACATCTTGCCTGCACCAAACAGGTCGCCGACCACGTTCATCCCGGCCATCAGGGGGCCTTCGATGACATCCAGAGGGCGCGTGCTGAGCAGGCGTGCTTCCTCGGTATCGATGTCGATGAACTCATCCATTCCGTGAACCAGCGCGTGCTGCAAGCGCTGAGTGACAGGCAGTTCGCGCCAGCGCAGGCGTTCACTGCTATCGGCTTTTTCGCCCTTGCCACCTTTGAAGCGCGGGGCGATGTCCAGCAGGCGCTCGGTGGCGTCCGCACGCCGATTCAGCACCACATCTTCGACGCGTACGCGCAACTCGGCATCGAGGTCGTCGTAGATCGGCATGGCCCCGGCATTGACGATGCCCATGTCCATGCCCGCCTGAATGGCGTGATACAGGAACACGGCGTGGATGGCTTCGCGCACCGGGGTGTTGCCACGGAACGAGAAACTGACGTTGCTGACGCCGCCGGAGACGTGACAGTGCGGCAAGGTCTGCTTGATGATGCGCGTGGCTTCGATGAAGTCCAGGGCGTAGCGATTGTGTTCGTCGATGCCGGTGGCAATCGCGAAGATGTTGGGGTCGAAAATGATGTCTTCGGGTGCGAAGTCGAGTCGCTCGCGCAACAGGCGATAGGCGCGCGTGCAGATCGCGACCTTACGTTCGCAGGTATCGGCCTGACCTTGCTCGTCGAACGCCATCACGACGGCAGCCGCGCCATAACGCTGCACCAGGCGGGCCTGATGCAGAAAGGCGGCCTCGCCTTCCTTCATCGAAATCGAGTTGACGATGCCTTTGCCCTGCACACATTTCAGGCCGGCTTCGATCACGCTCCATTTCGAGCTGTCGACCATCACCGGAATACGCGCGATGTCGGGCTCGGCGGCGATCAGATTGAGAAAGGTCACCATGGCGTGCTCGGCATCCAGCATGCCTTCGTCCATGTTGACATCCAGCACCTGCGCGCCGTTCTCGACTTGCTGCCGGGCGACTTCGACGGCGTCGGCGTAACGCGCTTCCATGATCAACTTGCGGAATTGCGCCGAGCCGGTGACGTTGGTGCGCTCGCCGACGTTGATGAAATTGCTGGCGCGGGTGATGACCAGCGGCTCCAGACCGGAAAGACGGGTGTGGCGAAGCAGGCTCATGCGGCGTCCTCGCTGTCCATCGGAACCGGCACCGCACGGGGCGGTAGACCACGGACGGCGTTGGCGATGGCGGCGATGTGTTCTGGCGTGGTGCCACAACAGCCGCCGACCAGATTCAACAGACCGGCTTCGGCAAATTCGCGCAAGGTGTTGGCCATTTGCGCGGGTGTTTCGTCGTACTCGCCAAACGCATTCGGTAGACCGGCATTGGGATGCGTAGAGACATGCGTTGCCGCGACCTGGGCGAGGATGTCGATGTGCGCGCGCAGGTCTTTCGCGCCCAGAGCACAGTTCAGCCCGATGGCATGCGGACGCGCATGCGCCACTGAATACCAGAAGGCTTCGGCGGTCTGGCCGGACAGGGTTCGCCCGGATTTGTCGGTAATGGTGCCCGACACCATCACCGGCAAGCGCCCACCGACTTTCGCAAAGGCTTCGTCGATGGCGAACAGCGCGGCTTTGGCGTTGAGTGTGTCGAACACGGTTTCCACCATCAACACGTCGGCGCCGCCCTTGATCAAGCCAAGTGCGGCCTCTTCGTAGGCAGTCGCCAACTCGCCGAACGTCACCGCGCGAAAACCGGGATTGTTGACATCGGGACTGATCGACGCCGTCCGACTGGTTGGCCCCAACACACCGATCACGAAGCGCGGCTGGTCGGGCGTGCTGGCTTCAATTTCAGCGCAGATCTGGCGCGCCAGACGCGCGCCTTCGAGGTTGAGTTCGTAGGCGAGGTGTTGGAGCTGATAGTCGGCTTGCGACAGCGTGGTGCTGTTGAAGGTGTTGGTCTCGACGAAATCCGCACCGGCCAGCAGGTAGGCGCGATGGATGTCGGCGATGATCTTGGGCTGCGTCAAGGTGAGCAGGTCGTTGTTGCCTTTCAGGTCGCAGCCGCAGCCCTCGCCGTGTGTGTGGCCGGACGCGGTGGCGCAGGCAGGCTGAGATTGCAGGGCATCAAGACCCCGCGCGAAACGCTCACCGCGATAGTCCGCCTCGCTCAATCGGTGCCGCTGAATCATCGTGCCCATCGCACCATCAATGATCAGGATGCGATCGCGCAAGGCGGCTTCAAGTTGAGCGGCACGCGATGGATTCAGCCATGGCAGGAGGTCGGAAAAACTCATGGTTTGTGCGCAATCAGTGAAAGCACTTCGAAGTGCGGTGGGCGACGTTCGCGGGTGACGACATCGCAGGTCTGAATCAGTAATCCCGCCTTCTCGACGAACTTGCGTAGCTCGCGTTCGGAGAAGCCCAGATTGACGTGGCCGTAGGGCGATACGGTGGCTTGGTGTTCGTGCTTGGCAAGACTGGACAACAGCAAGCGACCGCCGGAGCGCAAGACACGCGCGGCTTCGGCGACCGCTTTGGCTGGCTTGTCGGCGTACGTGAGTGCGTGCATCAGTACCACCAAGTCAAAACTGCCCGAGTCGTAGGGCAGGGCGTGCATGTCGCCTTCGATCACTTCCACGTTGGCATGTCGACGCAGGCGTTCGGTGGCGGTACTGACGACCCGCGCATTGGCATCCAGACAGATGTAACGCTTGGCATGCGGTGCGACCAGTTCGGCCAACACGCCATCTCCCGAGGCAATATCCAGCACCTCGCCGGGCAGCATCAAGGGCAGTGCAGCGCGCGCCAAGGCTTCCCAGGTGCGACCGGGCGAGTAATGGCGTTCCATGTCGCCAGCCACGTTGTCCGCCCAGTTTTCGTCGGCGGCGCGCGAGGCCAGCACTTCGGGAAGGCGTTCGCCATCCTGCCGCAGCAAAGGATCATCGGTGCCACGTTTCAGCGCATCCCAAACCTCGCGCTCGGAGGGCTGCAGTGCATCATTGAAGCGGTAGTAGGCCGACACGCCCGAGCGACGGTCCAAGGCCAGTTCGGCCTCTTTCAGTTTGGACAGATGAGTCGAGACACGCGGTTGGGCCAGATTGGTGATCGAGGCCAACTCGGCGACCGTCAACTCTTCACGCTCCAACAGCGCCAGTAAGCGCACGCGCGTGGGATCGGAGAGCACGCGCAGACAAGCGGACCAAGCATTCAAATCCATGAAATATCTTTCTATCTTGATTCAAAGATATGAAAGATTAGAAGTCACTTGTAGAAGCGTCAAGCCAAGTCGGCCGAGCACGCGTGATGACTTGCTTGCGACGCATCCGCTGAACGTGTGCCACTCAAGCGGATTCGAGTTGCCCGTATTGGCCACGCCAATAGGTGAGCGCATCCACATCACGGGTATCGGCGTGGGTTACTTCACCCAGCAGGATGACATGGTCGCCGCCATCGATACGATCACGAATGCAACAGACGAACCGACTCAGGTAATCGTCAAGCAAGGGCACGTCCGCAGGCCCACGATGCAACATCAGGCCGGAAAAGCGGTCCTCCAGCGCGCTGGCAAAACGCACCGCCAGTGCCTGCTGTCCCGCATGCAACACATGCACGGCGTAATGAGTGGCCGCTGCGAATGTAGGCAAGAGTTGCGAGTGCTTGGACAAGCTCCACAGCACCAGGGGTGGGTCAAGCGACACCGAGTTGAAACTGTTGACGGTCAGCCCAGCATCGCGCCCTGGCGAAACCTCGCTGATCAGGGATCGCGTGGTCACCACCGTCACACCCGTAGCAAAGCCGCCAAGCGCGCGTCGCATTTCCATCGGAGAAGGCATCAGGCGGGTTCCAGGTAGCCGTGCTCACGCAACCATGCGTGAATCTGCTCGACGGCGGTCTCCACACTAGCCTGCGCGGTGTCGATTTTGAGTTCAGGCGACAGCGGTGCTTCGTAATCGGAGTCGATGCCGGTGAAGTTGCGCAGTTCGCCAAGCCGCGCCTTGCGGTACAGACCCTTGGGGTCGCGCCGTTCGGCTTCCTGCAGGCTGACATCGACGTGGATCTCGACAAACTCCCCCGCCGACAGTAGCTGCCGTGCGAAATCGCGCTCGGCGCGGAAGGGTGAGATGAAGGCGACCAGACAGATCAGACCCGCGTCCGCCATGAGTTTGGCGACTTCAGCCACGCGCCGGATATTTTCCACCCGATCCACGTCAGTGAAGCCCAGGTCACGATTCAGTCCGTGGCGCACATTGTCGCCATCCAGCAAATAGGTGTGGTGACCGGACCGATGCAGGCGTTGTTCAAGAGCGTTGGCAAGGGTGGACTTGCCGGCGCCGGAAAGGCCGGTGAACCAGAGGACAGCGGGACGTTGGCCTTTGGCGGCGGCGCGGGCCTGACGGTTGACGTCCAGCGCTTGCCAATGGATGTTCGCCGCCCTGCGCAGTGCGAATCGGATCAATACCGCGCCGACGGTTTGATGCGTGACGGGGTCGATCAGAATGCCGCCACCCAGCACCGGATCCTCCTCGAATGGTGCGAATACGATAGGTCGATCCAGTGCAAGGGTGACGCGGCCGATATCGTTCATGCCGAGCGTGCGCGCGGCGAGATGCTCCTGGGTTTCGACATTCAGGCGGTACTTCGGTGCGTTGAGTCGGGCCAGCGCCTGCGCGGTGCCGATCTGCAGGCGATACGGGCGTCCTGCCAGCATGGGCGCGTCATCCAGCCAGATGACATCGGCCTCGAACTGATCGGACACGTCCGGTCGGGCGCCCACGGGCGCCAACACATCGCCGCGTGCGATGTCGATTTCGTCCTGCAGGCGAACCAACACGGATTGCCCGGCTTCGGCGTGTTCAAGCAGAGCATCGCCCAAGCAAATTTCGCGCACCGTCGAGCACGCGCCCGAGGGCAGCACACAGACCGCTTCCCCGACGCGCAATTTGCCAGCCGCCAGGCGGCCGGTGTAGCCGCGAAAGCTGTCATCGGGCCGACAAACCCCGCTGATCGGCAGCCGCCAAGGCCGATCCGCCTGATCCGGCACGGTCACCTCGTGCAGATACCCCAGCACACTGGGGCCCGCGTACCAAGGCATCCGTACCGAGCCGGCGACCAGATTGTCGCCATCACGCGCGCAGACCGGAATCGCCGTTACCTCGCGAAGTCCAACGCGCTCGGCAAAGCTGGCGAACTGGGATTCGATCTCGGCAAAACGATCCGCAGCGAAATCAATGCGATCCATTTTGTTGACGACCAGCACGCAACGTCGAATACCCATCAGGGCGACCAGACAGGCGTGCCGGAAGGTTTGCGTCAACAAGCCCGCACTGGCATCAACCAGCAAGAGGGCGAGATCACAATGCGAGGCGCCGGTCACCATGTTGCGGGTGTACTGCGCATGGCCAGGCGTATCCGCCACGATGAAGCTGCGCTCGGCGGTGCTGAAATAGCGCCAGGCCACATCAATGGTGATGCCTTGTTCGCGCTCGGCGATCAGGCCGTCGAGCAACAATGCGTAGTCCGGATTGCTGCCGCAGGTGCCGTATTGCGCGGAATGACGCAGCAGTTGCGCGTGCTGATCCTCGGTGAGGCTGCCTGTGTCATGCAACAGGCGACCGATCAGGGTGCTCTTGCCATCATCGACACTGCCACAGGTCAAAAAGCGCAGCCGACTGCGCGAATGTGTTGTCGAAGGCATCAGAAATAGCCCTCCTGTTTTTTGCGTTCCATCGCGCCGGCGCCGTCCTGATCAATCAACCTGCCTTCGCGTTCCGAGCGTCGCGACAGGCGCATTTCCTCCAGAATGGCCTGCAGCGAGTCAGCCTCGCTGTCGATGGCGCCGGTCAGCGGATAACACCCCAGAGTGCGGAAACGCACGCGGCGCTGCACGAGCGTTTCGCCCTCGGCCAGCCGTAGTCGGTCGTCGTCACGCATGATCCATGTGCCGCCACGCGCGACGACCGGGCGCACTGCGGCGAAGTACAAGGGCACGACGTCGATGCCTTCCTGCGCGATGTAATCCCAGACATCCCGTTCGGTCCAGTTGGACAACGGAAAAACGCGCAGACACTCGCCCTTGGCATGCCGAAGGTTGTACTGCTGCCAGAGCTCCGGACGTTGCAGTCGAGGGTCCCAGCGATGGTTTGCGGTGCGATGCGAAATGATCCGTTCCTTGGCACGTGAGGCTTCTTCGTCTCGCCGTGCACCACCGAACGCCGCGTCGTAGCGGCCCGCGTCCAGCGCCTGACGCAGCGCTTCCGTCTTCATTACATCGGTATGGATACCGCTGCCATGGGTCAGTGGCGAGATCTGCTCGGCTGCGCCGCGCGGATTGGTGTGGACGCGCAATTCCAGACCATAGCGCTCTGCTGTGGCATCCCGGAACGCGATCATTTCGCGAAATTTCCAGCCGGTATCGATGTGCAGCAGCGGAAACGGTAAAGGCGCAGGCGCAAAGGCTTTACGCGCCAGATGCAGCAGCACCGAGCTGTCCTTGCCAATCGAATACAACAGGACGGGTTGTTCGGTTTGCGCAACGACTTCGCGGAAGATGTGCAGGCTTTCCGCTTCCAGGGCTTGTAGATGGTTCAGTGACATGGATCTCGCACAAGTGCGGCTGAAGGTTGCGCTGCCATCCGCACAGGTTGGGGTAACGAATCTGGGCATACAGCATGCCGCATTCTGGTCGCCATTGCCCGTTATGCGAGCCGCTGCGCCGAGCCTCGCCGTGTTCGGTGCAATTCTTGCAGCATTGGCGCGATCTTGTGCGGCTCGGCATAAGCCTCCTATCGTCAGGTGTTTCCTATGAAGGTTGCAGTGCTGTTCGTCGATGACCATGTGCAGGAGCTGGAGGGCCTGCTGCGCGCCGCCGAGCAGGCAGGGGCAAACTGGGATGTCCGCACCGCGAACGACGCCGAGGCCGCATTGCAGAGTCTTCAGGTCAGTGCGGCGGATGTGGTGGTTTCGGACCTGCGCATGCCCGGCATGGATGGCGGCAAATTGCTCAGTCTGGTGCGTGAGCGCTTCCCGTCTGTGGTGCGGGTGATGCTGTCGGCGGATGCGGGCGCACGCGGCTTCATGCGTGCCACTGCAGCGGCGCATCAAGTGCTCAGCAAACCGTGTGATTTTGCGGTGTTGAAGCGGGTCATCGACGAGACCTTGGCCTTGCAACGGCGGCTGCAAGCGCCCGAGCTGGTCGAAGCGATGCATCAGGTTGGCGCGCTGCCCAGCTTGCCGCAGATCAGTCGCAAGCTGGAGGATCGGCTACAGGACGACTACGCCACGCTGCATGAGATTGCCAGTATCGTTGCCTCGGACTCGGCCATCGTTACCCGCGTTCTGCAACTTGCCAATTCGGCGTATTTCCGCCGAAATGCCGAGGTGACCGATGTGCAATCCGCCATCAGTCGCCTGGGCTTCGAACTGATCCGCAGCTTGGTGTTGACCCGCGAGCTTTATGCGCAATTGCCCCCGTTGCCTGGCATTCAGAGCGAAGTGCAGGCCATGAATGCGCGCGCCACACGGGTAGCGGAGATCGCGACCTTTCTCGCCGGAAAGCATGCCGATCCACGCGAGCTGCTGACCGTCGCGGTGTTGTGTGGTGTCGGCAGATTGCTGCGATTGCTGCTATCGGTGCCCATCCCGGACACGTTGCCGGATACCTTGCTTGGCGCTTACCTGCTCTCGCTTTGGGGCTTGCCGTTCCGACTGGTGCAGGCCGTTGCCTTTGCCGATCAGCCAGCCAAACTGCTGCTGCACCATACACCGGGGCAGACACTTCCTGTCGCGGCGTTGATCCATCTGGCGCGTTGCTTTGATGAACGCATGCGGCAGTCCGGGGATGCGCTGCCAAGCTGGGAGGCCGAGTCGCGGCTGGACTCAGCCTTGCTGCCGCTGATTGACGTGTTGCAGTTGCAAGCGTGGGAAGAGAGTCTTCGACTGCGCTTGCAGGACCCGGCCAACGCGACCTGAGCTGGGTCAGCATGCCCTGCGCGTCAGTGCGTATCAGACCAACGGGTAGTCGCGCCATGGTCGCTTTCTGGCATATTGTGCATCGCAGCAGCGGTCGCGCTGCGTTCGCCCCACGTTGAGGTTGCACATGCTCTATCACCTGCACGAGTTTCAGCGTTCCTTGCTCAGTCCGATGTTGGCCTACGCCGAGGCGACCTCCAAGTTGTATACCCAACAGGGCAGTTGGTTGTCGCGAATGCCCGGCGCATCGCGCATGGCCGCAGGCTTTGAATTGTTCTATCGGATTGGCAAGGGCTACGAAAAGCCGGAATTCGGCATCCGCAGCGTCAACGCGCATGGTCACGATCTTCCAATCGTTGAATACACCGCGTTGGACAAGCCGTTCTGCCGCCTGATTCGGTTCAAACGCTTCAGCGATCAGGCCGAGGTGGTTGCCGATTTGAAGGATGATCCGCCGGTCCTCGTCGTGGCGCCCTTGTCCGGACACCACTCGACGCTGTTGCGCGACACCGTGCGAACCCTGCTCAAGGACCACAAGGTCTACATCACCGACTGGGTGGATGCGCGCATGGTGCCAGCCCGCGAAGGGGCGTTTCATCTGCACGATTACATCGCCTACATCCAGGAGTTCATCCGCCATATCGGTGCGGAGAATCTGCACGTGATTTCAGTTTGCCAACCCACCGTGCCGGTACTCGCAGCCATTTCCTTGATGGCATCGGCGGGAGAAACCACACCGCTCAGCATGACCATGATGGGCGGCCCCATCGACACCCGGCAGTCCCCCACGCAGGTCAATGACGTGGCGACCACCAAGCCCTTGTCCTGGTTCAAACAGACCGTCATTCACGATGTGCCGCGCAACTATCCCGGTGCAGGCCGTCGCGTCTACCCGGGCTTTCTGCAGCACGCCGGTTTCATCGCCATGAACCCCGGGCGCCACATGACCTCGCATTGGGACTTCTATGAAGACCTGCTCCGAGGTGATCTGGAGGATGCCGACTCGCACCGCAAGTTCTACGACGAATACAACGCCGTGCTGGACATGCCTGCCGAGTACTACCTCGACACCATTGAAGTCGTGTTCCAGCAACACCTGCTGCCGCGCGGTCGTTGGGATGTCCAAGGCCAACGCGTCAAGCCTGCCGACATCCGGCGCACCGCCTTGCTCACCATTGAAGGCGAAATGGACGACATCTCGGGCATCGGCCAAACCCGCGCCGCGCATGATTTGTGCAGCGGCATTGATGCCAAGCGCAAGCAACATCTGGAAGTGCCTGGCGCCGGTCACTACGGGATCTTCAGCGGTCGCCGCTGGCGCGAAGTGGTTTACCCCGAAGTGCGCGATTTCATCCGCGCGCAGATCGCAAAGCCCGTCGGCAAGGCGAAAAAGAAAACCGCCTGAGGCGACCTCGCTTCCACCGCCTTGCTGGGATACGTTCCTGCAAGGCGGTGTCCGGATTGTCAGGCGATCATTGCTCGATCAGTCGGCGGCAATCGAAGGGCTCATCCTGCAGTGGCATTCGCTCGCGCCGTGTGCAGTTTCCGGTAGCTGTCGATCAGGCGCTGGTGGCGGTCCAGACCGTCGAACTGCAGGCTGGTCGGCGTCAGGCCGAAGAATCGCACGCGGCCTTCGACTGAGCCTATCGCGGCATCCATGCGCGCATCGCCAAACAGGCGGCGGAAGTTGGCCTCGTAGTCGGCCAGTTCCAACGCATCGTCCATTTGCACTTCCAGTACGACCTGTACGGCCTGGTAAAACAGCCTGCGCTCGACGGTGTTCTCGTTGTATTGCAGGTAGGTTCGGACCTGCTCCAGCGCTTCGCCGAACTGCGTGAGCGCGAGATTGATCAGCAGCTTCAGTTCCAGAATCGTCAACTGACCCCAGGCCGTGTTCTCGTCGAACACGATGCCGATCAGGGTGATGATGTCGGTGTAATCGTCAAGCTCACTGTCTTCAAGGCGTTCAAGCAGCGCTGCCAGCGCGGCATCATCCAAGCGGTGCAGATTCAGAATGTCGGCACGGAACGCCAGCGCCTTGTTGGTGTTGTCCCAGATCAGGTCTTCGACGGGATAGACCTCCGAGTAGCCCGGCACCAGAATGCGACAAGCCGTGGCGCCAAGCTGGTCGTACACCGCGCAGTAAACTTCCTTGCCCATGGCGGTCAGCAGACCGAACAGGCTGGCGGCTTCCTCGTTGTTCGAGTGTTTGCCCTGATGGGAGAAATCCCACTCGACGAACGCGTGATCG
This sequence comes from Lysobacterales bacterium, assembly GCA_016718605.1. Taxonomy (GTDB): domain Bacteria; phylum Pseudomonadota; class Gammaproteobacteria; order Xanthomonadales; family Xanthomonadaceae; genus Aquimonas. The sequence goes on from JADKCY010000011.1 coordinate 78,718, forward strand.
GCCTTGGCGCTGAAAAAGCGCCAAGACACCACACCGCTCGAATCGATGAAATGCTCGACGAAGTTGTTCGGCTCGGTCACTGCCGCACTTTCAAATGTGGGCGCTGGCAGATCGTTCAGACCTTCGAAACTGCGCCCCTGCAACAATTCGGTCAGGCTGCGCTCCAGTGCGACATCGAAACGCGGGTGCGCACCGAACGAGGCGAACACTCCGCCGGTACGCGGGTTCATCAGGGTGACGCACATCACCGGGAATCGGCCGCCCAGTGAGGCGTCCTTCACCAGCACCGGAAAACCCTGCGCCTCCAGCGCCTGAATGCCTTCCACCACGCTGGGGAATTTCGCCAGCACCGACGGCGGCACATCGGGCAGGGCGATTTCGCCTTCGAGGATTTCGCGCTTCACCGCGCGCTCGAAGATCTCCGACAGGCACTGCACCTGCGCTTCCGCCAGCGTGTTGCCCGCGCTCATGCCATTGCTGAGGAACAGGTTGTCGATCAGATTGGTCGGGAAATACACCACCGCGCCATCCGACTGGCGCACGAAGGGCAGCGCGCAGATGCCGCGCGCCAGATTGCCGGAATTGGTGTCGAACAGGTGCGAGCCACGCAACTCGCCATCGGCGTTGTAGATCTGCAGGCAATGTGCGTCCAGCAGTCCTTTCGGCAAGGCATCCTTGCGCCCCGGCTTGAACCAGCGCTCGTCGGGGTAATGCACGAAGGCGGCGTTGGCGAATTCGTCGCCCCAGAACTGATCGTTGTAGAAGTGGTTGCAGTTGATGCGCTCGATGAACTCGCCCAACGCCGAGGCCAGCGCGCTTTCCTTGCTCGATCCTTTGCCATTGGTGAAGCACATCGGCGAGTGCGCATCGCGGATGTTCAGCGACCACACATTCGGAACGATGTTGCGCCAGGACGCAATCTCGATCTTTATGCCCAAACTCGCCAGCACAGCCGTCATGTTGGCGATGGTCTGTTCGAGCGGGAGATCCTTGCCTGCAATGCACGTGCGTGTAGCCGAATTTGCAGATGGCACCAGCAAGGCCTGCGCATCGGCATCCAGACTTTCCACCGCGTCGACCACAAACACCGGCCCAGTCTGAATTGCCTTTTTCACCGTGCAGCGGTCGATCGAACGCAGGATACCCTCGCGATCCTTATCCGAGATGTCGGCAGGCAACTCGACCTGGATCTTGATCGTCTGCTGGTAGCGATTTTCCGGATCGACGATGTTGTTCTGTGACAGGCGGATATGTTCGGTCGGAATCGCCCGCGCATCGCAGTACAACTTCACGAAGTACGCTGCACACAAGGCCGAGGAGGCCAGAAAATAATCAAACGGCCCCGGTGCCGAACCATCGCCCTTGTAGCGGATCGGCTGGTCGGCAATGACCGTGAAATCATCGAAACGCGCTTCGAGACGCAGCCTGTCGAGAAACTTGACCTTGATTTCCATGCGAGAGCAAACCGCGTCGACAACGAGAAGGGCGCCATTGTCCGGGTTTTCAACGGCGGCGTGACCGTCCAAGGTCTGGGGGCGTTCATTCCCGCGGCGGAAAAGAGTCAACACCGGACAATGCGGCGTGGTAACGCTGATTCAGCGCTTCGGCAGCGCGCTGAACCTGAATGTTCACTTCCACATGCTGTGGCTCGACGGCGTGTACGAGAAAACCACCGAGCCACCGCAACGCAAGCCGCGACTGCGCTGCGTCCGCGCACCGAGTTCAGCGCAGTTGACCCACCTGGCAGGGTACGCCCACCGGGTTTGCCGGCACCTGGTGCGCCGCGGCTGCCTCGAAGGCGAGGACGGTTCCGTGTTCCTGTCAGACAGTGTGGCAGGCGACGACGGCATGGACGGGCTGCGGATGAACGCCATCACCTACTGCATCGCCACCTGCCCGCACGTCGGGCGCAACGTCGTCACGCTGCAAACCCTGCCCGGCAATGCCAGTCCGCTGGAGGGCGAGGCCGGTATGGTTGGCGGCTTCTCGCTGCATGCCGGCGTGGCCGCCGAGGCGCACGAAAGGGAGAAGTTGGGAAAGCGGTGTCGCTCCATCACGCGTCCGGCGATCAGCGAGAAGCGACTGTCGATCTCGCCGCAGGGCAGGGTGCGCTACCAGCTCAAGACACTGTGAAGAACGGCACGACTTATGTTGACTTCGATCCAGTGGAATTCAACGCCACGCTGCCGGTGCGCGTGCAAGGACTGTCCGCCAAGGCCTGGGCCTTTGCCGCCAGCACCGAACACGCCTTTGTCCAGACGCGGGTCCAGCCAAGCCAAACGCGATGCCGTACCTGTTCCCGGCGATGTCGGGGGTTGGGTCCGCCGGCGTTTGACTTGAAATGATACAGATCGGTCTATATCATCCACCGCAATTTCATCGCCGGAGTGATCATGAGCAAGGTTCGCGAGCGCATCCTGGATGTCGCCACCGATCTGTTCTATCGGGAGGGGATTCAGGCGGTCGGCGTGGACACCATCATCGGCACCGCGGAAGTCGCCCGCATGAGCTTCTATCGGCACTTTCGGTCGAAGGAAGGTCTGGCGTTGGCGGTCCTGGAGCGGCGCGACGAACGACTCTGCGCCTGGTTCGAGCAGGAGGTCGAGCGCTTGGCGCCCGATGTCAAGCTGCGGCCGCTGGCAGTGTTCGACGCCCTGGCGATGCGCCTGGCCAACCCCGACTACCGCGGTTGTGCCTTCCTCAACACCATCGCCGAGACGCCGCCGCCCAGCCACGCGCTGCATCGCGCTGCGGCTGCGCACAAGCGTCGCTTCGAGGCCTACTTCGCTCGCTTGTTGCGCGCGGGCGGGCTGGACGAAAGCGTGTCCGGCGATCTCATGCTGCTGTTCGATGGGGCTGTGGTCACCGCGGTTCGCGAAGGCAACCCGACCCCCGCCGCGCGGGCAAAACGCATGGCGGCACGGGTGCTCGGCATCGCGCCAGCAAACTAAGTCAGTCTCTTTCAGAGAGAGTAGTGATGTCTGCTCAAGTTGTGTCGCAAGACCCGGTCGCTGTCGGCGAACGGTTATTGCAACTGGATGTACTGCGCGGTCTGGCCTTGTTCGGCGTGCTGCTGGTCAATATTGGTTACTTCTGCGGTGCCGATTTGGCGCAGGAGGCCGGGGTCGCCTATCCGCTGGGACACTTCGGTGGCGTGGCCGGCGATCTCGTTCGGGTGCTATTGGAAAACAAGGCGGCGGCGCTGCTGTCGATCCTGTTCGGTGCCGGCCTCGCTATCCAGGCCGAGCGTGCGTCGGGCAAGGGTCAGTCGCGCTGGCCGTTTGCGCTGCGTCGCAGCGCGGTGCTGGCCCTGCTGGGCAGCGTGCACACGTTCTTGCTCTGGAACGTCGACATCCTGCTGGACTACGCACTGATCAGCTTGATGGTTCTGCCCTTCCTGCGGCTGTCGGCTGGCCGGGTGCTGTGGGCGATCCCGGTGGTGCTGATCGCCTCGGCGGTGATTGCCATGCCGATGCTGGCGCTCGCAACGGATTTGCCGCCGGCGCAAATCTACGCCCTGGGTCTGCAGCACTATGGGCAGGGCGGGTGGCTCGACTCCCTGCAATACCGATGGTGGGAAACGTTGCATGTGATCGGTCCGATGCGTATCGCCAATCGTTTCGCCATCCTGGCGCCGTTCTTCATCGTCGGCGTGGCGGCCTGGAAGGGCGGATGGCTTTCGGCGCCGGACGCGCATCGGCGCCGACTGCGGCAGGTCTTCGTGCTCTGCTTCAGCTTCGGACTGGTGGCCAACGCGGTGCCGCAGGACGCGCTGCATGCCTGGGTGAATCAGCTTGCACTGCAGCCGCTGCGGGTGTTGATCAAGGCGACCTTTTTCTTCGCCAAGTTCGCGCTGACCCTGGGCTATGCGGCCGGCATCCTGTTGCTGCTTCAGCGATCGCGCTGGCGCGTGTGGCTGGGTGTGTTCGCGCCGCTCGGTCGCATGGCGCTGACTCAGTACCTGCTGCAGTCGCTGGTCTGCACCTGGATCTTCTACGGCTTCGGCTTGGGCCAGTACGGCCGGATGCCGCTCGACTTGACGCTGGCGCTGGGCGTGCTGCTGTTCGCCCTGCAGGTGATCAGCAGCCGCTGGTGGCTGGCGCGCTTCAGCATCGGCCCGGTGGAGTGGCTGTGGCGGCGATTGAGCTACGGCGGCATCCGTTCACCGACACCAAGGCAAGGACAGCCACATTCCAGCCTGTCCTAGCATGCTCACATCACTACCGACAAATTCTTCAGCACACAGTGACATTGTCGGTAGCGGGCGGGATGCGACCCGGTCACGTTGCTCCCGAAGGTCGAGCTGGCCACGACCACTGAGTCGCTCGGCGCGCGCGACGGCCCTGGCGCTTTGGGTCGTTTCCTCGTCTGGAACAATCTTCGGGACCGCTGGCAGCGCGCCGCCGTCCCCGCGGAAACGAGCGACGATGTGTAGGCCGTGCGCGAGCGCGATCGCAAGCTGCGCGGCATGGTCAGACGGCGCGACTGTTGGGTCGAAACGGGAGCAATGGGGCAGCGCCATTGTCGGTGTTTTGTGTCATTCATTCCGGTGAAAAGGGCTGCATGGCTTGTACGGCGCCTTGCTGCTGCAGAGCCACTAGGTGCCGGCGATGGGCCCGATGCGTGTGGCGCAGACCGGCTCGCCGAGGTCCTGCTCGATCAGCAACCGGTTGCAGGGCTTGCTCGCGGTCGCCCAGTCGAGTTCCGCGCCATCCTTCGCCCAGGCCGCAGGGTTGATCCTCCGCCAGGCGGCACCCTGCGAAGGCGACATGCCCCGGCTCTGGCGCGAAGCAGGAATACTGGATAGGGTCCGGATCACCAACGGTCCAGTACGCGTGATCGCGCCGACCCGGCAGATCGCGGCGGGCGTGCCAACTGATGCATGCGTGGAGTGGTGGCTCGCGCTGGAAGATCGGTTCCGGTTGCGCGGCGAAGCCATCTCGTTTCTCGGGGCGCTCGGGACCATGGTCGCGCGAATGAAGAACGATCCGGCGGCGCCGGTGAACGGACCGTTTTCGGCGGATTTCTGTCTCGAGTACCTGGATGGCGACGATGGCGCGCCGATTCGCTGCACAAGGGCGCAGGCCGATGTGTCCCGCGCGCTCTGCGAGTTCGAGGGCAAGAACCGCTCAGCAGAAGACGTGATGACGCGCGCCGAGCGCAAGAGCTCGAAGCCCATCGACGTGTTCAAGGCGCATCCCGAGCCCAAGCGAGCCTAGGAGGCACTGGTCGTTACCAACCAGAAGGAAGGCTTGTACCGCATGCCATGTGCGGCGGGGTGATCGCCGCCCCTCGGTTCTCTCACCCCGATTGCTGCTCCAATCATCGACTCCGACCGCTCTCTGCGACAACTGCGTAACTTCGTGCCACGGCAGGAGTTTTGCCGGTGCCAGTTGGCGCCGGTTGGTGAGGGCAAGTGTAGAAGAGAAAGGAAAAGGGAGGCGAACCGGGCCGGCTTCGGGCGCAGTACCCGGCGCGCGTGGCACCGGCAGAAACGCGCGAAATCCCGCGACGACACGGGATTCCGGTCAATAAAAAACCGGCCTTGCGGGCCGGTTCTTGTTGATACATTGGTGGAGCGGAGGAGGATCGAACTCCCGACCTCTGCATTGCGAACGCAGCGCTCTCCCAGCTGAGCTACCGCCCCATGCGGTGAATGATAGCGGGCGCGCAGGGGTGTGCCAAGTTGTTCAGTAATCCGCTGACTTGGGAAGGATCGCGCCGAACGGGGTGGCGAGGTGTTGACGGCGCCAGCCGTTCAACGTGGCAGACCACCGCTTTTCCAGAATCAGCGTTTCCAGATGGCGTCGCGAGCACAGCGCGGTTTCTTCGATGCCGAGTCGCTTGGCCTGTTCCGCGACAGCCGTCTGCAGCCGTTTGAGCGTTTGCTTTTCGTCCTGTTCCAGGGCGCGTGCCAGAGGGATATCCTGATCTTCGGCCGTTAACGGACGCGACAGGACGTGCCACAACGTGTCTCGGTGCCTGCGTGGCGATTTGGGATAGGTGTCGAGGCGACGGCGGAACTCTGCCGCATCCTCGGGCGGCGTTTCACAAAGCTGCACAGCCAGTGGCGCATCGAGAATCCAGTTCTTTGGCCGGTTGTCGCGCTCGGCGATCTGGTCGCGCCATAGCAACAGTTGGCGCAGCCGCGCTTGGGCGGCTGGAATCAGGTTTTGCGCGGCTTTCACTGCCAGGTGAGGTTGTGTGTCGGTGCTGTTGTCGGCCGCCCCGTCGAGTAGGCGTTGACAGTCTTCGGCATGCCAGTGCTCGCGTCCGAGCTCCCGTAGCTTTGCCTGCAGTGCTTCGAAGGGGGCTTGCAGGTAGCGCACGTCGTCGGCGGCGTACTTCAATTGCGCTTCGCTGAGCGGCCGTTGCAGCCAGTCGGAGCGTGTTTCGCCCTTTTCCAGGGTCACGCCTGTGAAGTGCAAGACGAGCTTCTGGAAGCTCAAGCCAGCGTCCATGCCGCACAAGGCAGCGGCCATCTGGGTGTCGAATAGACGATTTGGCAAGGTGCCGAGGGCGTGTTGAAAGGCCTGCAGATCCTCGCTGGCGCTGTGCATCACCTTGAGTGACGGATTGCGTAGGAATGCGACCATCGCTGGGTCTAGACCCAGTGCGGGTGCATCGAGCAGAAATACGTGTTGAGCTGCGCCAACTTGCACTAAGGCGAGCTCCGGGTAGTAGGTGCGTTCGCGCACGAACTCGGTGTCGACCATCACCGCGGTTGTCACGTCGAACTGCCGAAGGCGCTGACTTGCCTCACGATCAGAGAGCCAATCCATGTGCTTTGATCCCGTCGGTTGCGTTAAGAGGTGACAATAGCCTACTTTCGGCGTTTGGCCGTTGGCAGACGTTCAGGGATGAACTCTGCTTTCCACTTACTTCCGCAGGGCGGGGAGGAGGAGTTGTGAGGAAGGTGGCGCAGTTGGGGAGCGTTGTATTGATGGTGCTGGCACTGTCGGCGTGCGGTGGCGGCGGGGACGAGAGCGCGCAGGCTCCGGATGCGGCGTCAACTGACGCACAGCCGAAGCCAGCGGCAACTGGCGATGAGCCTGCTGCTGCGCCTGCCGACGCGGTGGCAGACTCTGAACCGACCGCGTCGGAGTCGAACCGTGACGAGGCGGCAGTGCCGGCAGGCCCGGCCGCTGGTGACACGGCGGCGGGTGAGTCTGCGACGACTGGATCGGAACCGACGGGCGATGGCGAAGCAGTTGCCGAGCCCGCCGCAGACGACGACGCAGAGGGCGGTTACACGATGCGTCGGCGTCTGATGGACTCGACCATGGGGGCAGATGAGTGGAGCCCGGACTTGACCGGTGCACCGCTGGTGGACGTGGAGGCCACGCTGCAACGGGCGGCCGAAGCGCTGCGCGCAGGACGTCTGGACCAAACCGAAAACAGCGCGTTGGTGTTGTATCAGCGTGTGCTAGAGGGTGATCCGGAGAACGAAGTCGCCATCAAGGGCGTGGATGATGTCGTCGCCGCTTTGCTGGTGCGTGCGGATGAGTCATTTGTGCAGGCGCGCTTCAACGAAGCGGCGCGAATTCTGTCGGTCGTCAGCAAACTGCGGCCGGATGATCCTGGCATTCCGCTGCTGAAAGCAAAATTGGACTCCGGTCGGGAGGTAGGTATGTTGCTGGCCGAGGCACAACGCCTCACCGATGCCGGCAAGTTGATCGAGCCTCCCGGCGAAAATGCGGCTGAAATCTATCGACTGGTACTGTCCCGTGAACCACAAAATGTCGCGGCCCAGACGGGTTTGGCGCGCGTGGAGGCAGAGTTGGTGGGGCGTGCCAGCCGCGCTGCGGAGACGGGTGATTACAGTGAGTCCGAGCGCTTGCTCGCTGAAGCGGGTAAGGCTAGTCCAGAATCGGATGCGGTTCAGGATGCCTCGGCGCGTATCGAGTCGATGCGTGAACAGCGTGCCAAGGAACTGATGCAGCAAGCGGAAGCGGCACTGACTGCGAACCAGTTGGACGAAGCCGGAAGTTTGCTTGACCAAGTGGTGGCGATCGCAGCACAGACCAGTGGCGTGGAAGATCTGCGCAACCGCATTCGTAATGCCAGTAGCTATGCCAACTTGCGCCCCGGTGAGAGTGTTTCCGACGAAATGCGCTCCGGCGGTACCGCACCGGAGCTGGTGGTGATTCCTCTGGGCACGTTTCAGATGGGTTCGCCAGACGATGAGTCGGATCGCAAGAGCAACGAGGGCCCCCGACACGCGGTTACTCTGGCCAAAGCCTTCGCGATGGCGCGTGCCGAAGTCACGGTGGCCCAGTTCCGTCGTTTCGTTGATGCGACGGGCTACTCGCCGACCTCAAGTCAGGTGGGTACGTCAACCATTTATGACGAGCAAGCCGGCACGATGGCCGCCAAGAGCGGCGTCAACTGGCAGAAGGGCTATTCGGGTCGCAATGCAGAGCCGACGGCGCCGGTCATTCATGTGTCGTGGACCGACGCCAAATCCTATGCGGACTGGGTGTCTCGCGAAACCGGAAAGCCCTATCGACTGCCGTCTGAGGCGGAGTTCGAGTACGTGATGCGCGCGGGCAGCAATGCACGGTTCCCCTGGGGAGACAGCAATCCGACTCGACTGGTTGGCAATCTGACCGGCGATGGCGATCGTTCAGAGTCGCGTCGCAACTGGGTAAACGCTTTCCCGGACTATAACGATGGCTACTGGGGTCCCGCGCCGGTTCGTTCCTACGAGGCGAATCGATTCGGTATTCACGACACCAACGGAAACGTATCGGAATGGGTGGAGGACTGCTGGCACGACACCTATTCACGCGCACCGGCTGACGGTTCGCCTTGGGTCAATCCCGGCTGCAACCGACGCGTGATTCGCGGCGCGTCGTGGGCAAGTTCGCCGGAACAGGCGCGAACTGCGTTCCGCCTGACAGCGGCTCCGAATACCACCAACGCGCGTCTTGGATTCCGCGTTGTGCGGGAACTGTGATCGGCTGGTGATCTGAATGACAGAGGAGTGCGGTCGCGCTCCTCTGGTCCCTCAGATCGTCGGGCCGCACGTGCTGGACGGTAGATCAGTGCTTGGGTGCGATCGACTGCACCATCAGTTCACGCAAGGCACTGTCCGTGCTTGCGTTGGGCGGTGCGATGGACTCCAGCGTGAAGCCGAGCGCGATAGCGTCTTCGTCGTCCAGGCCGTCCAAAGCCCGGAAATCGGCGTCCAGTAGCGCGGCATTGGCGCTGTCCTCGCTGTCATACAGCAGCGTTTTGCCGTCGCAGTCGAAAACCTCGGACGTTCCGGCTTCGTGTACTCGTTGTCGCGCCCAGATCAGGGTTTTGCCCAGCCCCGCCACCCACCAGCGTTCCAATACAGGTGCGTTCATGCTCATGCGCTTTGCCACTGGTAGACAGCGACCAGCGCGAAGCTACTGATGCCGCCAAGGATGCAGCTCCAGAGCAGAAGCTGCGCGGGTGTTGCCAGGCCATTGAGGTTGTTGTCGCCCTGGCTGCGAAAGTCACCACGCAGAACATAACCGAGGAATGCGGGCGAGAACGCATGATGGCCGACCGTGCTGTCGCGATCCTGCATATGTCGGAATACCAAGGGTCCGAAAATCAGGTAGCCGGTGATACCCGACAGTCCCACGCCGGTGGTCAGCAAGAGCAGGAACATCGTGATCATCTGCATGCGTTTGACCTCAGAATTCCGCGCTGCCCGGCGCGCGCGGGTAGGGAATCGCGTCGCGGATGTTCGACAGCCCGCAGACGTAGACGACCAGTCGTTCAAAACCGAGACCAAAACCTGCGTGTGGCACGCTGCCATAGCGGCGGAAGTCTCGGTACCACTGGTAGTGCGCCGGGTCGAGTCCGAATTGGGCCATACGCGCATCCAGTACATCCAGACGCTCTTCGCGTTGGCTACCGCCAATGATCTCGCCGATGCCTGGCGCAAGCACATCCATTGCGGCGACGGTTTTTCCGTCATCGTTCAAACGCATGTAGAACGCCTTGATGTGTTCGGGGTAGTTCATGACCACGACTGGGCGACCGACATGCTGTTCCGTCAGCCAGCGCTCGTGTTCGGTCTGCAAGTCCAAACCCCACTCGACCGGGAAATCGAAATGTCGGCCGGACTTCTGCAACAGGTCGATCGCCTCACTGTAGTCAATGCGCTCAAAGGGTGAATCCACAAAACTCTCAAGTCGCTGGATGGCTGTCTTGTCGACGCGTTCAACAATGAACTTCAGATCGTCGTGCCGCTCGGCCAGCACCGCATTGAAGACATATTTGAGGAAGCGTTCGGCCAAATCCGCGTCATCATTGAGGTTTGCGAAGGCGATCTCGGGCTCGATCATCCAGAACTCGGCAAGGTGCCGGGTGGTATGCGAGTTCTCGGCGCGGAAAGTTGGTCCGAAGGTGTAGACCTTTGACAGCGCCAGACAATAGGCCTCGACGTTGAGTTGTCCCGAGACCGTCAAGAAAGTCTCGCGGCCAAAAAAGTCCTGCTTGAAGTCAATGCCGCCAGTGTCGTTGCGCGGCAGGTTCATCAGGTCCAGCGTGGATACGCGAAACATCTGTCCTGCGCCCTCGGCGTCGCTGGCCGTGATGATCGGCGTATTGACCCAGAAGAAGCCGTCTTCATGGAAAAACCGATGAATCGCTTGGGCGATGCAGTGCCGAATGCGACTGACCGCGCCGAACAGATTCGTGCGTGGTCGCAAGTGTGCAACCTCGCGGAGGAATTCAAGCGAGTGCGGCTTGGGTTGGATCGGATAGGTTTCTGGATCCTCTACCCATCCACAGACGGTGATCGAACTGGCTTGCAATTCATGCGCCTGCCCTTGGCCCGGAGAGGCGATCAGCAGTCCGGTTGCGATGACCGAGCAGCCGGAGCTGAGGTGTTGTACCTCGCTCGCATAATTGGCGAGGGCATTGGGGGCGACGATCTGGATGCTATCAAAGCAGGACCCGTCGCTGAGATTGACGAAACTCATCCCAGCCTTGGAGTCGCGGCGGGTTCGCACCCAGCCCTTGACGGTAACCTCTGTGCCAACGTGTGTTCCACCCGCCAGCGCCTGCGCAACACTCAACACGGTCATTGCTGACACTCCAAACCTGTAGGTAAGCAGATTAGTTTACCGGAGCATTGTGGCTTGCCGAAGCGTGGCGACAGGCAGGTTTGGCGCCTGGTGTCCGTCGGGCATTGAACGCTGATGGCGAAATGCCGGCCGTTGAGGCCAGAATGCCGCCGGAGATCCCATTTTCAACATGCTGCTGAACTCGTCCGTGCTGCCCGAGGGTGGTGGCGACGCGTGAGGCTTCTTTGACACAATCGCTCGACCGAAGTGCGAAGATTGCGCTTGTATCAAGCGCTGCGATTACGCCTATTTGGGGAGATTTGCCATGACTATCCGCCTGACGTCTTCTGCCATCGAGCGCGTGCGCGGCTTTCTCGCCAAAGATGCGTCTGCGGTCGGTTTTCGCTTTGGTGTCAAGCGAACTGGCTGTTCAGGTTGGGGCTATGTGGTCGACGTCGCGCATTCACGGCTCGCCGATGATGCGGTGTTTGAGCAAGAAGGCGTTGCGATCCTCGTCGACGCGAGCAGTCTGCCGTTGGTTGACGGCACCGAGATCGACTTTCAGCGTCACGGCTTGAATCAGCAATTCGTGTTCAACAACCCTCAGGCAGCGGCCGCTTGCGGCTGTGGGGAGAGCTTCACCACGGCTTGAGCGCCAGATCACAGTCCCAGCGCCTTCTGCCGTTGACGGCTTGCGCAGGTGTCTTGATGCTCAGCTAAACGGACTTCGCTTTTGCTGGCAGGCGTCTCAGGTGCTATGCTTGTCCGCTGCCTTCGGGCAGACCTTGCCTCACCGACCATCCGCATGCGGTGTTTCGGGAGGCTGCGGAGCGGCATGTCGCCGTTTCGACATCCATAAGGAGTTTCCATGCGTCATTACGAAGTCGTGTTCATGGTCCATCCGGACCAGAGTGAACAGGTGCCCGCCATGATCGAGCGTTACAAGACGCTGATCGAAGGTGACAACGGCGCCATCCACCGTCTTGAAGATTGGGGCCGCCGTCAGTTGGCGTATCCGATCGAGAATTTGGTCAAGGCTCACTACGTGTTGATGAACATCGAGTGTTCACAGGGCGTTTTGGACGAGCTGGTTGCAGGTTTCCGTTTCAACGACGCCGTGCTGCGCCACCTCGTGCTGGCACGTGATGAGGCGGTGACCGAGCAGTCCATGATCATGAAGCAGAAAGACGAGAAGCCGGAGCGTCGCCGTCGTGATGACGATAGCGATGGTGAAATGACTGCCGATCGTGGCAGTGACGAAGCGCTCTAATTCTGGAGATTGATCATGTCGAAGTTTTTCCGTCGTCGTAAGTTCTGCAAGTTCACCGCTGAGGGCGTGACCGAGATCGATTACAAGGATCTCAACACTCTTCGCCAGTACATCACCGAGACTGGCAAGATTGTGCCGAGTCGCATCACTGGCACCAAGTCAAAGTACCAGCGTCAGTTGGCGACCGCCGTCAAGCGCGCGCGTTTTCTCGCCCTGATTCCCTACTGCGACAACCACTGACACGCTATCGCTGCCGTGCGCGGCAGCGATCGTGTTGATCTTATTCGGACAGCCCCATGGGCTGCGGCGCAATCGCGTCGCTAACGATCTGGAGTAGTTATGAAATTGATTCTGTTGCAGAAAGTCACCAACCTCGGTGGTCTGGGTGACTTGGTGGATGTGAAGCCCGGCTACGGCCGCAACTTCTTGGTTCCGCAAGGTAAGGCGGTTGCCGCTACGGCAGCCAATATCGCTTCGTTTGAAGCGCGTCGCGCCGAGTATGAAGCGCGCGCACGCGAACTGGCCGCCGGTGCGGATGCGCGCCGCGCCAAGTTCGAAGGCGCATCGGTCACCATCGCCGCAAATGCGTCGACCGAAGGCAAATTGTACGGTTCAGTGAGCACCCGCGATATCGCCGAGGCCTTCACGGCAGCTGGCTTGCCGCTGCAGAAGAGCGAAGTCGTCATGGGAGAAGGTTCGATCCGCCGTACTGGCGAATTTGACGTTATCGTGCATTTGCACGCTGACGTTGAAGCCACCGTCAAAGTGGTGGTGGTGCCCGAAGCCTGATGCCGCGCTTTGGCGTGCGATAACGCGTTCTGAAATGGGCACCTTCGGGTGCCCATTTCGTTTATTGCTGATTCCCGCTCGTCTGCGCGTGCGCCTATTATTTCCTCCCCGCCCAGAGTGATTTCTTCCATGACATCCACCGGCAATGGACGCCGTCAGAACCGCGATCGCGCGGTGCGGCAGGACGAACAGCGCACTGATAGTCTGCGGATCCCGCCCCACTCGTTGGAGGCTGAACAGGCGGTTCTGGGTGGTTTGATGCTGAGCACCCAGGCATGGGATACGGTGGCCGATCGTTTGCGAGAAGAGGATTTCTATCGGCGTGACCATCAGTTGATTTTTCGCGCCATTGCGAGACTGGCGGAAGAAAATCGCCCTTGCGATGCGGTAACGCTGGGTGAGTGGCTGGAAAATCAGGGTCTGGCTGAAGAACTGGGGGGTGGCGCCTATATTTTGGAACTGGCGTCAACAACACCTAGTGCGGCGAACGTCGCTGCGTATGCGGATATCGTTCGTGAAAAGTCGATTCTTCGTCAGTTGATCGATGTGGGTACCGCGATCGCCAGCGATGGATTTCAGCCGGAAGGGCGTTCCTCGCGAGACTTGCTGGAGTCGGCTGAACAACAGGTTTTTCGCATCGCCGAGGCTGGCAGCCGTTCAAGACAGGGGTTCCAGCCGCTCAGAGATGCCGTCAAGGACGCTTTCCGCGTTCTACAGGAGCGCTACACCAACAAGGCCGCGGTAACGGGGCTGCCGACCGGATTCATCGATTTCGACCAGCAGACTGCTGGTCTGCAGCCTTCGGACTTGATCATTCTTGCGGCACGACCCGCGATGGGGAAAACCTCGCTGGCGCTCAATATCGCCGAGTACGCGGCGATCAAGTCTGGTCGCGCAGCGGCCGTTTTCTCGATGGAGATGTCGGCGTCTCAGTTGGCGTTTCGCCTGATTTCCTCGCTCGGTCGCATCAATCAGCAACATCTGCGTACCGGACAGCTTGAAGACGAAGATTGGCCGCGTGTCAGTCACGCCATCACCATGTTGTCGGAAGCCAAAATTTTCATCGATGACACGCCAGCGTTGTCGCCAACCGAGTTGCGCGCGCGCTGTCGTCGCCTCGCGCGTGATCAGGGTGGCTTGGGTCTGGTCGTGATCGACTATCTGCAACTGATGCAGGTGCCCGGAAATCGCGAGAATCGCGCCACCGAAATTTCAGAAATCTCGCGCAGCCTGAAAGCCCTTGCCAAAGAACTGAACGTCCCCGTGATTGCACTCTCACAGTTGAATCGCTCGCTGGAAAGCCGCACCGACAAGCGTCCGGTCATGGCAGATCTTCGTGAGTCAGGCGCCATCGAGCAGGACGCGGACATGATCGTGTTCATTTATCGCGATGAGTACTACAACAAGGAGTCGGGCGAAAAAGGCGTGGCCGAGGTCATCATCGGCAAGAATCGTCACGGTCCAACCAACACGATCAAGTTGGCTTTTCAAGGCCAGTACACACGGTTCGACAACCTCGCCACGGGGGCATATTCAGGGAGCTTTGAGTGAGCCGAGCGACCTGCGCGACGATTCACTTGGATGCGTTGCGGAAAAATTTGCATAGGATTCGACTTGCCGCCCCTGCCAGTCAGGTAATGGCCGTCGTCAAAGCGGACGGATACGGTCACGGGCTTGAGCGCGTGGCGCGCGCATTTTCAGCGGCCGACGCCTTCGGCGTCGCTGCATTGTCAGACGCAGAGCGATTGCGTGCCGCAGGCGAGATCAAGCGCATCGTATTGCTGTCAGGTCCGGATGAAGCGGCCGACATTTCTCGACTTCGTGACCTGCAAGTCGACATCGTGATCCATCATGAGAGCCAACTCCGTCTTCTCAGCGAGGCGGGAGCGGGCGATTCATTGCGTGTCTGGTTGAAGATTGATACGGGTATGAGTCGTCTGGGATTCGCTGCGTCGCAGGCGATGGAGGTCTACCGTTGGCTTCGCGAATGCCGCCATGTTGATCCGGACATTGTTTGCATGACCCATTTCGCGTGTTCTGATGAGTTTGCCAAGAACATGACGTCCGCGCAGATTCAACGCTTCGCAGAGGCACTTGATGGTGCAGATTGCGTGAGATCGATGGCTAACTCTGCGGCGGTTCTGGGTTGGCCACAATCGCACGCGCAATGGATACGACCAGGCGGTGCGCTGTACGGACTGTCGTCCGTTGAGGGTAGGACCGGTGTGCAACTAGGGCTGCAACCGGCCATGACGCTATCGACACGGTTGATCGCCGATAAATGGATCGAGCCCGGTACCACCGTTGGCTATGGTGCGGGCTTTGTGGCTCCACAGCGAATGCGCCTCGGAATTGCGGCGATCGGTTATGGGGACGGCTACCCACGGTTGGCCGGCACCGGCACGCCGATTTTGGTCGGGGGACGTCGTACTGGCCTCGTTGGTCGTGTCTCGATGGACTTGTTGGCGCTCGATCTGACAGATTTGCCCGAGGCTAGGGTGGGGGACCCCGTGGTGGCGTGGGGCGAGGGGTTGCCCATTGAGGAAGTGGCAACATGTGCGGGGACGCTCGGCTATGAATTGGCCTGTGGGATCACCCGACGCGTGCGATTTGAAGAGCGCGATCGATGAGACTGTGCGTTGTAACCGCGACAGCAGCGCAGGATTTTGAAATACTCCTGATGATTGCCGGGACCAAGTAGACGGATGCGAATGGCGCTTTGCGCTCGATCAATCCCCTGCGTTGGCTTGCTGGCTAAACTTTGTTGACCCTACGTGGAGCACGTGTCCAATGTCCGTCGAGATTTTTTCCAGCGCCGATCACAAATGTGTTGTGTTTCCCGATCTGGTGCGCGGTGAGGACGGGGTGCAGGCGAATCAGTTTCTGGTGGTGCATGGCAAACACTCGGCGTTGATCGATCCAGGTGGTGCGTTGTTGTACACCCCGCTGAACCTTGCCATTTCGCGCTACGTTCAGCCGCGCGAGTTGACCTATATTTTGGCGTCGCACCAGGATCCAGATGTGATCGGTTCGGTCGATCGTTGGCTGCTCTATAGCGATTGCTCGATTGTTTGCTCCAAGCTTTGGGGTCGTTTCATTCCCCATAGCGTGCCGCACTATCAGAAGGGTGCAGGTGGTGATCGTTATATGTTGGTCCCCGATGAGGGCATGGATATCCCGATGGGCGACATCAAGCTGCGTGCCTTGCCCGCGCATTTTTTGCACTCCGTAGGCAACCTCAGTTTCTATGACCCTCACAGCAAAATCCTGTTTTCTGGTGACATTGGTGCATCGCTGATTGCTGCCGGAACCGCCTATGAGCCGGTTGACGACTTTTCTTCGCTGGTGGGCCGCATGGAAGGCTTCCATCGACGCTACATGGCGTCGAACCGGGTGACGCGCCTGTGGGTACGCATGGTGCGCCAGTTGCCGATCGAGATGATCGTGCCCCAGCACGGTTTGCCCATGAAGGGCAAGGCGGTCGTTGACTTTCTGAGTTGGTTGGAAGAACTGGAATGCGGTGTGGATCTGTTGGGGCCAGCGAACTATCGCATTAGCTGATTGGCATCACGCGCGGCAACAAAAAACGGCGCCCAATGGGCGCCGTTTTTTCATGTAGGCGTGTGCAGATCGGATCAGTCGCCAGACGTCTGCGCGGCCACCTTGGCCAACCGCAGCCACGTGTCAACCACGGTATCGGGATTCAGCGAGACAGACTCAATGCCTTGTTCCATCAGCCATTCCGCTAGATCAGGGTGGTCAGAAGGCCCTTGGCCGCAGATACCGATGTACTTGCCCTTGGCGCGTGCGGTCTGGATCGCCATCGACAACAGCTTCTTTACGGCGGGGTCACGCTCATCGAACAGTTTGGCGACAATGCCGGAGTCTCGGTCGAGGCCCAAGGTGAGCTGGGTCAAATCGTTGGAGCCAATCGAGAATCCATCGAACATCTCGAGGAATTCGTCAGCTAGCAACGCGTTCGATGGCACCTCGCACATCATGATGACCTTGAGGCCATTCTCGCCCTGCTTGAGTCCGTATTTCGCCAAGGTCTGCAGTACCTTGCGGCCTTCGTCCAGAGTGCGAACGAACGGGATCATCACCCAGGCGTTGGTCAGTCCCATCTCATCGCGAACCTTTTTCATCGCGCGACATTCCAGCGCGAAGCATGGCTCGAATGAAGGATCAATGTAGCGGCTGGCGCCGCGAAATCCGATCATCGGGTTTTCTTCGTGCGGCTCGTAGGCCGCACCGCCGAGCAGGTTGGCGTATTCGTTGGATTTGAAGTCAGACAGGCGAACAATGACGGGGTAGGGCGCGAAGGCGGCGGTCAGGGTGGCGATGCCTTCAGCCAAGCGATCCACGTAGAAACTCACTGGGTCGGCATAACCGGCGATCAATGTGTCGATCTTGCTGCGGATATCGGCGGGCTGCTTGCTGTATTCCAGCAGTGCTTTGGGATGGATGCCGATCTGGCGCGCGATGACGAATTCCAGACGCGCCAGACCAATGCCCTGATGGGGCAGTTGCGCGAAGTCGAACGCGCGTTCCGGATTGCCAACATTCATCATGATCTTCAGCGGCGCCTTGGGCATGTCGCCAAGATCCGTCACGGTATGCTCGAAGGGCAGCGCACCGGCATAGATGTAGCCCGTGTCACCCTCGGCACACGACACCGTTACCTCGGCACCATCGGCAATCAAGTCGGTCGCATCACCGCAACCAACGACGGCAGGCACCCCCAGCTCGCGTGCAATGATGGCGGCGTGGCAGGTTCGCCCGCCGCGATTAGTGACAATGGCTGAGGCGCGCTTCATCACCGGTTCCCAGTCGGGATCGGTCATGTCAGCCACTAGCACGTCGCCGGGCTGCACGCGATTCATGTCTTTCAGGGAGCGGATTACCTTGGCGGTACCGACGCCAATTTTGTGGCCAATGGCGCGCCCCTCGGCGATCCGGTCACCTGCGCCGACGAGGTGATAGCGCTCAATCTGCGTCGAACTGCCACGCGATTTCACTGTCTCTGGTCGAGCCTGAACGATGTAGAGCTTGCCGGTGATGCCATCTTTCGCCCACTCCACATCCATCGGGCGACCGTAGTGCTGTTCGATGGTCAGCGCTTGCCGCGCCAATTCTTCGATGTCGTGGTCGTTGATCGAAAAACGCTGACGCAACTCCGCGGGCGTCTCCTCGATCCTTACCCGCTCACCGGGTTGATTGGAGTACACCATGCGTTGTTGCTTGGCACCGATTTGGCGACGCAAGACTGCCGGTTTGCCTTGCTTCAGGGTTTGTTTGTAAACGTAGAATTCATCCGGATTGACCGCGCCCTGCACGACCATCTCGCCGAGACCGTAACTGGACGTAATGAAGACGACATCGCGGAAACCGGATTCGGTGTCCAGAGTGAACAGCACGCCGGAGGCGCCGACGTCCGAGCGCACCATCAATTGCACGCCGGCCGAAAGGAACACGTCCTCGTGCTTGAAACCATGATGCACGCGATAGGCGATGGCGCGGTCGTTGTAGAGACTGGCGAACACCTCCTTGACCTTGTGCACGACGTCGTCGGCACCGATCACGTTGAGAAAGGTCTCCTGTTGTCCTGCAAACGAGGCGTCTGGTAAATCTTCCGCAGTGGCGGAGGAGCGCACAGCCACTGACAGTGCAGCGCTGCCGGCCTCTTCGCTCATTTTGGCGTAGGCGCCGCGAATCGCGCGATCAAGCGCGTTGGGTAAAGGCGCATTGACCACCCAACCGCGAATCTCCGCGCCTGCAGCAGTCAGGGCATCCACATTTTCGACGTCGAAACTGGCCAGCTTTTGCTGAATGCGTTCGGCCAAATGGTTTTCGGCGATGAACTCCTGAAAGGCCGCTGCCGTGGTGGCAAAGCCGCCAGGCACCGACACACCGAGTTGCGACAAGTGGCCAATCATTTCGCCCAGGGAGGAGTTCTTGCCGCCCACTTGAGCCAGGTCGCCAAGGCGAAGTTCGTGAAGCCAAAGAATGTGCGGTTGCAAGGGACAATCTCCGAATCAATGGATATCAGTGCGCAGTTCCACCGTTCCGACGATCCTGTTTGGAGCGCCGCCAGTCGCTGACCGCCCGCCTTGCCAAGGATCCAACCCAATGAAAAAAGAGGGTTTTTTCGCAACGCGCGGTGAAAGCACGAAGCACATGGTGGTGGCGCACGACGGCAACGTGGTGCTGACCCCTTTATGATCGTCCGCGCAGGCGCATGGCACAAGGAAAATGCGCTACTCAGTTAGTCGGATTTGTGCGCTGCACGATGGAGGTCAACATGCAACGACCGGTGTTTTTTGTCTCCGATGGCACCGGCATAACGGCCGAAACCATCGGGCATAGTTTGCTCACCCAGTTCGCGGGTGTCGCGTTCGAAACGCACCGGGTGCCGTTTGTGGATACCTACGACAAGGCACAGCACGCTGCGGAACGTATACGTGCCGCGGGTCAGCGCTGTGGACAACGCCCGATTGTCGTCAATACAGTCGTCGATGGCACCCTGACCGCGATCCTGGCAGAGAGTGGTGCGCTGATGCTGGATGTGTTCAATCCGTTCATTGCACCACTGGAACGCGAATTGGGACAGCCACGCCAACCGCGTGTAAATCAGGCGCACGCGCTGGTCGACTTCACGGCCTACGAAGCGCGCATCGAGGCCACCAACTACGCGTTGACGCACGACGACGGAATAGACGTTCGTTACGACGACGCCGATGTCATTCTGGTCGGAGTGTCACGCTCCGGAAAGACACCGACATGTCTCTATCTTGCGCTGCATTACGGCGTCAAAGCTGCCAACTATCCACTGACCGATGATGACCTTGAGGCAGCGGAGTTGCCGCGTCGCTTGCGACCGCATCGACGAAAACTGTTTGCCTTGACCATTGACCCGGACCGTTTGCGGCAGGTTCGCGAAGCACGCAAACCAGGCAGTCGATACGCAACCTTGGACACCTGCCGTCGCGAAGTGCAGGCGGGTGAGGCGCTGTTTCGTCAGGAAGGTTTGCCTGTTCTCAGCACCACAGCAACCTCGATCGAGGAAATCGCCAGCAAGGTAATGTCCACGCTTGGCATTGATCGGCATGCGTATTGAATGTGGCATCCATCGGTTGACTGATGTCGCATGCTAGGCTCATGGCATGTCTCGACTGTCCGTCCTTCCCGTCTCGCCGTTGCCCAATCGACTGGGCAGCTTGATGGCGTGCTATGCCGACAACTACTGGCGTCTCTTGAGGGTATTTGCGCCGCTTGCACTGCAAGATGGCACGTACAGATCGACCGGGTCGGATGGATTACCCCTGCGCTTCGAGGTGTTGGCAAGCCATACCTACACCCGTGAGCTGCGACTGACCTACGAATGGTCTGACCCGCACAGCGGGCAACCCGATCCGTCGGCCATGATTCGTTTGTATACCGACGCGCAGCTGGCAGAAGTGACCCACTTCGAGGTTAGTTCAGGGCTGTCGGAGTTGTTGGATCTGTGGCCGATGGCACGCATGTTGATTGATCAACGTCTGCGTCAGAATCGCTCACTGTCGCGCTGGCTGCAGTATTTGGAAGAGCAAGGCCACCATCGTTTTGGATTGCAGCGCGTTGCGTGAGTGGGGCGGTTGCGGTGATGGGATATGCGGTTGTTTCGCGGTTGCAAATAGATCGCGTTTGCGTTTATATGCCGAAGATAGTTCTCATTCTGCGTTGGCCCAAATGATTCCCCGTCTGCTTCCTCGGCCTTTGTCCCGCGTGGTTGCCTGTGCCCTGTTTGCGAGCAGTCCGCTTGCTCAAGCGCATGCCGTAGCCACGTCAGAAGGCGCCAAACGCTTGGATCGTCTGAGTGTGGTTGGATCGACCGGGCAAGCTGCGGAAATGGCAGGCTCGGCGACGTTCATTGATGCCAAGGCGCTGCAGACGTTCGACTTCACCGATATCCATCGCGTCCTGCGCCAGGTTACCGGGGTCTATTTGGTGGATGAGGATGGCTATGGTGTGCGGCCGAATATTGGCATTCGTGGATCAGGCACAGATCGCAACAGTCGCATCACCGTCATGGAAGACGGCTTGCTGATCGCGCCCGCGCCCTACGCCGCGCCGGCTGCGTACTATTTTCCTGCCACCGCACGCATGAGTGCTCTGGAGATCCGCAAAGGGTCTTCGACCATCAAGGCCGGTCCGCGCACCACTGGCGGTGCGGTCAATCTGATATCAACACCCATTCCCGATGCCACTCTGCAGGGCATGGCAGATACCGCACTGGGTCGGGATTCGACCGTGTTAGCGCACGGTTGGATGGGCGGCAGTGGTGAGCGTAACGGCTGGTTGTTGGAAACGGTGCAGCAGGCCACCGATGGCTTCAAGGATATGGATGGTGGCGGTAACACCGGCTACCGGTTGCGCGACTACCTTTTCAAGGCGCGTGTGCAGACCGGCAATGAGGCGATCTACTATCAGGAGCTGGAGTTCAAAGCCGTGGCTGGTGAACACATCGGTGACGAGACCTACCTTGGGCTGACGCTGGAGGATTTTCGCCGTTCGCCGTATCGTCGCTACGCTGCCTCGCAGCGTGACCGAATTGATACCGAACATGCCCAATACAGTCTTCGACACTTCATCGAATTGAGTGATTCGCTGGATATTACAAGCGCGATTTACCGGCATGAATTCAGTCGCGCGTGGTACAAGCTTCAGGATGTCGCCGGGAGCAGTTTGTCCTCCATCCTGAGCAATCCAGACGCGAATGCAGATCGGCTCGCTTGGTTGCAAGGCGCAAGCAGTCCACTCAACGCCCTGCGCATCCGCAACAATCAGCGCGACTATTTCGCCGAAGGTGGACAAAGCGTCCTGAGTTGGCGCACGCACTTTGCCGGTGTTGACCATACGATCGAAACCGGCCTGCGTTGGCATCGTGATGAGGAAGATCGCTTTCAGCAGGATGACCGATTCCAGATGGTGGACGGTGACATGCTGCTGACCAGTGCAGGCTTACCCGGTAGTCAGGAAAATCGCGAAGTGCGTGCGCAAGCGCTATCACTGTATTTACAAGATGAAGTGCGCCTTGATCGATGGGTCATCACGCCCGGCATGCGCTTGGAGAGCATCAATCTCAAGCGCTTGGATTACGCGTTGAGTCCGACGGGTCGAGATAGCGGGCCAATCCGCTTGATCAGTGCTGACGTTGACCAGTTTCTCTCCGGATTTGGTCTCACGCGCCTGATGTCGGATCGGTGGTCTGCCTTTCTAAGCGTGCATCAAGGTTTCAATCCACCCGCGCCGGGTGGCTCGGCGCAAGCAGAGGAAAGCCTCAACACCGAAATCGGCATACGTTGGTCGCAGGGCGTCGCCAATGCTGAGTTGATCGCCTTCCAAAACGACTACGCCAATCTGGTGGGCACCTGCACCGCATCGACAGGGGGCAATTGCAGTGTGGGTGAACAGTTTGATGGCGGCCAAGCCCTGCTCTACGGGTTAGAGGCGAGCGTCGGGTATTCCCTGCATAGTGAGGCAGGCTTGCAGTTTCCGTTGCATGCGGGCTACACATGGACACAGTCCGAGTTTCAGAGCAGTTTCGTCAGCAGCTTTGAGGAGTGGGGCAATGTGGTGGCCGGTGATGAGCTTCCCTACATGCCGGAGCACAACGGCTTTTTCCGCTTGGGCATTGAGGGTGAGCGCTGGTCCGTCAATCTCGGTAGCAACTACATTGATGGCATGCGCACGCGGGCGGGACAGGGTCCGCAATCGTCCACCCAGCGAACCGATACGGCATGGGTGTTTGATTTGGCTGCGCGCTATCGTGTGAATGCGCGTCTGGAGCTCTACTCGCGCATTGAAAATCTGACTGCACGCGACTACATCAGTTCATGGAGACCCTCCGGCGCTCGGCCGGGTCGGGAGCGCAACGCGCTTTTCGGGGTGCGTTTGTCGTTCTGAATGTGGCCAGCAATGGGACTTGACGTTCGGCGCGTTGCAGGGGCGTCATGCCTTTGGATTGGCAGTCGGCAGGTTCACGCCGGCTTCCTGTAGATCACGCAGGGCAAACCAAAGATAAGCCACGGCTTGCACGCTGACCGTGTTGACCTCTTGTTCCGCAAGCACTCGGCCGGCTTCAATGGCGCCGCTGCGATGCAGGGCAAGCAGCGCCAGCCCGATCCCGCGCCGCGGGTTGGCGTCCTTGCCCGGCGCGGGCAAACTCGCGTCGCATGCCTTTTGCAATTCGGCCCAATCTGCGGCGGCTGCGAGACTCAACATTCTTTCGATTTCGGCGCGTCGATAGGCGGGTGAACTATCGCCGGAAAACTCGTTTGCGATTGCCATCGCCTCCGCCAGTTTCCTCGCAGATTCCTCAGGACTGCCACGCAGGCGATCCAATATGGCCTCCACTTCCAGCGCGAACCCCGTGTTGAGCGAACGTCCTTCGTTGACGGCATCTTCCTCACGTACACGCTGCAACTGCTGGGCCGCAGTCGCGGCATCACGACGAACTTTGAGGCTCATCCACGCATAGTTGAGTCGATTGATCGTGCGCCCGGCTATCTCGGCGTGCGGATGCGCATCAATCTCTGCCACGGCGCGCGCAACGGCCTGCAGACTGCCTTCGTAGTCGCCGAGGCCTGAGCGCAGTTGCCCAAGCGTGTTCATCAGCGACATCGTCTGTGCGCCTCGCGGAACCGCGAGGATGGCGCGCTCGATGGCTTCTTCGGCGGCGCGCGCATTGGCAGGCTCGCGGCTCAGCAGGGCGATTTGGACCAGCCCCGAGGCGTGGGCTGGGGTGTCCGTTTCGTAGCGGTGTCGCAGGTTTGCCGCTTGCCGGAACGCAACCAGCGCGGCGGTGTTGTCGTTGGTGTACTTATAGGCAAAGCCAAGCAATTGCCAGCCGATTGCCCGTAGGTCTTCGCGTCCGTAGTTGGCCTGGATCCAGCGCTCCAACACGCTTCTGGCGTTGACGTAGTCGTGCCGGTTCAGCAGATGTCGGCCCACCGCAAACGCGCGCAGCGCGGCGTTGTCCGAGTCCTTCTGCCACTCGGCATGGCTTTCGTCGGCATAGCGCAGCAACTGTGCGGTCAGCAGTGCGGCGTCCGCTTCTTCGCCAAACAGGCGTGCCAAAGCGTCGGCGTAGCTATTCGCGATATCGTTGCGCAGCTCGGCTTCGCCCAAGCTCCATTGCATTCGATCCAGCGCCTGTTCGGCGCGCAGGTATCCCCAGGTGGAAAGTCCTGCCCCGATGCCGAGTGCGGCGATGGAAAGCGCCGTTGCTGCCACTCCCACGCGATGTCGACGAACAAATTTCCCAGCGATGTAGCGCAGACTGGGCGCTTGCGCAGTGACGGGTTGGTGCGACAGGAAGCGACGCAGATCCTGAGAAAGTGCATTGACCGAGTCATAGCGCCGCTCGCGATCCTTCGAGAGTGCCTTCAACAGGACGGCGTCCAGATCACCGCGCAAGGCATGCCGCCAGCGTCCGCTGTCCGACCCGGGTGGGGGTATGCAACGACTGGGCGCGGTGATCTCCTGCTCACGAATTACTCGGCACATTTCCAGAAAGGCAAGACGGCGCAGCTCCACTGAGGAGACAGGCAACGCACCGCACAGCAGTTCGTAAAGGATGAGACCCAACGCATAGACATCGGAGCGGGTATCCACGTCCAACTCACCCAAGGTGGCTTGTTCCGGACTCATGTACTCGGGCGTGCCCACCAATTCGCCCATGTGCGTCATCAGACTGCGTTCCAGGTCGCCGCGCTCGATCAGTTTCGCCACGCCGAAGTCGATGACCATGGGATGGCCCAGTGCACCGTCATCGCGCACTAGCAAGTTCGAAGGCTTGATGTCGCGATGAATCAGGCCCTTGCGATGCGCGTGTGCAATCGCTTCGCAGACGGGCAATACCAATTGGATACGCTGTGAGAGATCCAGCTGCCGCTGCTCTGCCCATTGGGTGATCGGCACGCCATCGACGTACTCCATGGCAAACCATGGCCGACCGTCGTCCGTGCTGCCGGTGTCGATGACCCGCGCAATGTGGGGGTGATCGAGCACGGCCAATGCGGCGCTTTCGGAAAGAAAGCGCCGTCGCAATTCCGGGGTGATCCAGCCAGAGCGAATCAGCTTGATCGCCACCATCGGTAAGGCAGCATCGTTGCTTTGGGCGAGAAACACGCAACCCATTCCGCCCTCACCGAGCTTCTTGAGCAACTGGTAGCGTCCCACGCAACTGCCTTCGGCGAGTTCATTGTTGGGCGCATCGCGTACTGCGTTGGCCATGTCCTGCAAGGCACCGAGTGCCCCCACATCAACCAAGCTGCGCGCCAACAGCGCCGTCAGATGTGGCAGCAATTCGGGGTCGCTGATCGCCAGCGCGCCGAGTCGTTGCGCGCGTTCCGCATCGGGCAGTTCAATCAGTGCATTGAAAAGCGCTTCGATCCGCTGAAACTGGTGAGAGTCCATGCCGTTGTCCGCGATGTGTTCGCCTACCGAGCCAATACGCAGTGACGTTCTTGGCGACCTTCATGACGAGCGTAGCAATTTCGACCGGCATTGCGGTTGGCGATCCGTTGTTCATGCCGCGATCAAACGCTACCCTCGCTGCATGACAACTCCGACCTTTCAAATCAACGGCCGCACCGTCGACCTCAGCGACAGTCATCCCACCGAATCACTGCTGCGTTGGCTCAAAGCGCGACATCTGACCGGCACCAAAGAAGGCTGCGGCGATGGCGATTGCGGGGCCTGCACGGTGGTCGTATTGGATCGCGATGCTGAAGGCAGGGCCAGGTACGTCTCGGTCAATGCGTGTTTGCTACCGATGGGCGCAATGGTCGGTCGTGAAGTGCTGACCGTTGAGGCGCTTGCTACTGCGGGTGAATTGCATCCGGTGCAGCAGGCCATGGTCGATGCTGGCGGCTCGCAATGCGGCTATTGCACGCCTGGTTTCGTGATGAGCCTGTTTTCCGCTTGGTACGCTGATCTGCCATTGAGCGATCACGATATCGAAGGCAATTTGTGCCGCTGCACGGGCTATCGCTCGATTCGCACCGCGAGCGACCAACTGAACTCGCTGCCACGCGGCGAGGATCGTTTTCGCGCGCGTCTGCGTGAAGGCATGCCCCGCCTGCCTGCCGCCGAACTGCATGGGTATTTCAGTCCGCTCGTCATCGACGATGCGCTGGTCTTGAAGCAACAGTACGCGAGCGCGCAGTGGATCGCGGGTGCGACCGATCTCGGCGTGCTGCTGGGGCGTGGGAAGGGCACCGACTCGACCTACATCGCCTTGGATCGGATCGCGGAAATGCAGCGGATTGAACGCCAAGATGCGTACATCATGATCGGTGCAGGCGTCACGCTGGCACGCATGGAACACGAGCTGTCAGACGAGTTGCCAGTACTCTGCGACGTGATGCCGTGGTTTGCTGCCAAACAAGTGCGGCAGCGCGCGACACTGGGCGGGAACATCGGCAGCGCCTCGCCGATTGGTGATCTGCTGCCACTGCTACTCGCCTTGGATGCCGAGATTGTCTTGCGCAGCCTACAAGGTGAACGTTTGGTGCCAATAGCCGAGTATTTCACTGGATATCGGCAAACACGGTGTCGCGACGACGAACTGATCGCCGCAGTGTTGGTGCCCCGTGATGCACCGCGGCAGATGCGCTTTTACAAAATTGCCAAACGGCAGACTGACGACATCAGCATCGTTGCCGCTTGTTTCGCGCTGCGTTTGGATGCGCAAGCGCGAATTCGCTCGGCGCGGCTGGCCTTTGGCGGTGTCGCCGCGACTCCGATCCGCTTGCCTGTCGTTGAGGCGGCAATGCTGGACAGGGAACTCTCGGATCAGCTGGTGGAAGAGATCGCTCGGCGAATTGCTGCGTCACTGAGCCCCTTGGACGATCATCGCGCCAGTGCGGACTACCGGCTTACGCTGTGCGGCAATCTGTGGCGGCGCTATGTCGACGATCTGCGCAGTGCGGAGGTCTCGGTATGAGCGTGCTGAAACACGAGAGTGCGCGAGGGCACGTGACCGGGCGCGCGGCCTATGCCGACGAGTTGGCGATGCCGTCCGGCACGTTGAGCCTATATCCGGTGCAGTCGCCGCATGCGCATGCGCGCATCCTATCGATGGACTGCACGGCCGCCGAACGCATGCCCGGTGTCTGGCGCGTGCTGACGGCCAAAGATGTTCCGGGCGAGAACGACACCGGTCCGATCCTGCACGATGAGCTGCTGTTTCCGACCGACATCGTCAATTTCCACGCGCAAGCGGTGGCTTGGGTGCTGGCCGACAGCGAAACGCAAGCGCAACGTGCTGCGCAGTCTGTGCGCATCGAGTACGAGGCGTTGCCAGCCTGCCTGAGCATCCAGCAAGCCATCATGCAGGATCAGTTTCATCAGCCGCGTGTGCAGATCGTGCGGGGTGATGTCGATGCCGCGCTGAGTGACGCACCCGTCTGTCTGCACGGTGAGCTGCAAATCGGCGGTCAGGATCATTTTTATCTGGAGACTCAGGCGAGCTGGGTGCAGATCGACAGCGAAGGCGTGGTACAGATCGTTGCTTCGACACAGCACCCCACCGAGACCCAGATTATCGTCGCGCGCGTGCTTGGTTTGCCCGCGCATCGCGTGGTCTGCCGAAGCCCGCGGATGGGCGGTGGATTTGGGGGCAAGGAAACCCAGGCTAACCCGTTTGCCGCCGTCGCTGCTGTCGCTGCTTGGCACAGCGGTCGCGCTGTGCGGATCAAATTGCCGCGCTCGCTGGACATGCAGCTGACCGGCAAGCGCCATCCCTTCTGGGTGCGCTACTGCGTGGGCGCAGAGCAGGATGGCCGCTTGCGTGGCGCACGCATTGAGCTGATCGCTGACGGTGGATGGAGCTGCGATCTTTCCCCTCCAGTGCTGTCGAGAGCGATGGTGCATGTCGACAATGCGTACTACTTTCCGGCGCTCGAAGTCAGCGGACGGATCGCGCGTACCCACCTCGCATCCAACACGGCGTTTCGTGGGTTTGGTGGGCCGCAGGGGATCTTTGCCGCCGAGGAGATGCTGAGTCATGTCGCTCGACATCTGGGCTTGCCCGCGGAGCAGGTTCGGGCGCAGAACTTCTATGGACTGGATGTCAGCCAGCCGAGCGCCATCACGCATTACGATCAACCAGTACGCGATAACGATCTCCCCGAGCTGTGGTGGCAGTTGCTGCGCGACAGCGACTATCGCGCACGGCGTGATGCGATCACCGAATTCAATGCGGCTTCCACCACCCGCAAACGCGGTCTGGCGATTGTGCCCGTCAAATTCGGTATTTCGTTCAACAAGACCGAATACAACCAGGCGGGCGCACTGCTGCACATCTATGCCGATGGCAGCATCCAGCTTAACCATGGCGGTACCGAAATGGGGCAGGGCCTACACACCAAGATGCTGACCGTGGCAGCGCGTACCTTGGGTGTATCGCGGGCACGTTTGCAGATCATGCCGACCAGCACCGACAAGGTGCCGAATACCTCGGCCACGGCGGCCAGCACCGGGGCCGATCTCAATGGACAGGCGATCAAGGCAGCCTGCGAAATCCTGCTTGAACGTCTGCGGCCCATTGCGGCCGAGTTGTTGAACTGCGCCACGCAAGAAGTCGAGTTTGCCGATGACCATGCACAGGTAATCGGCGTGCCTTCGATGCAGGTGAGCTTCAGTAAACTGGCTGCGACGGCCTACGCCAAACGCATCAGTCTCTCCACAACCGGTTATTACCGCACGCCTGGTCTGCACTGGGACCCGGCCAGCGGCAAGGGACACCCGTTCTACTACTTTGCGTTTGGTGCCGCCGTGGCGGAAGTCGAAGTGGATGGTCTGACGGGCGTGCATGTGCTGCAGCGGGTAGACATCTTGCATGACGTAGGCGAATCGCTGAATGCGGAAATCGATCGTGGTCAGATTGAGGGCGGCTTTGTCCAGGGCATGGGCTGGCTGACCTGCGAGGAACTACGCTGGAGTGAGCAAGGACGCTTGCTGACCGATGCGCCAAGTACCTACAAGATTCCAAGTGTCGGTGAAGTGCCTAAGGACTTCCGTGTCCGCCTTTTTCATCGCGAATTGCCGCGCACCACCGATGTCATCTTTGGTAGCAAGGCAGTCGGCGAGCCACCGCTGTGTCTGGGCCTGAGCGTGCGCGAAGCCTTGCGTGATGCGGTGGCGGCGTTTGGTCCCGATTCGCGCCATGTGGCGCTCGCGTCACCCGCCACGCCGGAGGCGATCTTCACTGCCATTCGTGCGCTGGCGGGTTGAAATGAGCGAATCCATTTGGAAGTCGCTCTGTGCTGCGCTCGATGCGGGTGGCGAAGGCGTGCTGGCCAGTGTCGTGCACTGCCGAGGGGCCACACCGCGCAAGCCCGGCGCACTGATGTGGATCGAGGTGGATCGCTCGCGGGGCAGCGTGGGCGGCGGCGCGGCCGAGGCAAACGTATTGACCGAGGCACGCACGCTGTTGTGCCGCAAAGGTGCAACGGCTTGTCTGGAGCTGTCATTGCAAGGTGGTGAAGGCGCCTTTGGTGTGTGTGGTGGCCATATGCAGGTGGCGTTGCGTCGATGGCAAGGTAGTGCAGACGCCGCGTTGGCGCGTGAGTTTCTGGCTGCCCTGCAGTGCATGTCAGAAATCACGGTGCCTGCGGAATACCTTGGTCACGTTGCAATCTCGCTGACCCTGGAGGCTGACCCGCGCCTGTTGATCGTGGGTGGCGGGCATTGCGGGTTGGCGTTGGCACGCCACGCCGTCAGTCTTGATTTCGACGTCTGGGCGTACGACCCGCGCGATGAATGGCTACAGGCCATGCCCGCAGCCTGCCGCGCGTTGCACGGCGACTGGACAAGTCTCGGCGAGGCACTGCGCACGTCAAGACCGGTATACGCGGTGTTGCTCAATCGTGATTACGCAGCGGACGCGTGCACGCTGGAGCAACTCGCGCGCCAACCGCCCGGCTTCATTGGCATGATGGGCAGCGCGCGACGCATCCATGAAGTGCGACATGCGCTATCAGAGAGTGCCTTGGCAGCGCTGTCGATCCACGCGCCGGTCGGGTTGGAGATCGCGGCAGAAACGCCGGACGAAATCGCCATCAGCGTGCTCGCCCAACTGGTGCAGCATCGTCGAACAACGCCAGCGCAGAAATGCCGCTTGGCGCACCAACGCCAGGGCACAAGTGTTGACGATCCCAAGTAGTCTGCCTACAATGCGCGTCTTCCAGCCGTGGGGCCATAGCTCAGCTGGGAGAGCGCTTGCATGGCATGCAAGAGGTCGCCGGTTCGATCCCGGCTGGCTCCACCAGAGAACACCAGAACAGACTGCCTCGTCTGCTCGCGTTGAGAGATCAACGTCCCCATCGTCTAGAGGCCTAGGACACCTCCCTTTCACGGAGGCGACCGGGGTTCGAATCCCCGTGGGGACGCCAGCTTCAATTCATCAAGCCCAGCCACCGCGCTGGGCTTTTTGTTCATGTGTATGGCGTGTTTTGCAGCCATGCCACCACACCCTCCGCTGCGCGCGCGCCGCTGGCGAAGCAGGCGGTGAGCAGGTAGCCGCCGGTGGGGGCTTCCCAGTCGAGCATTTCACCGGCAAAAAACACGCCGGGAAGTTGCCTGCACATCAACTGGTTGTCGAGTGCATCCAGCCGAACGCCGCCAGCGGTGCTGATGGCCTCATCGATGGGGCGAGTACGCAACAGAGGCACCGCGAGTGATTTGACGCTTTGGCACAGCATATCGTCGTCGTTGATGGTTGCCTTGTTGGCACAGTCGCGCACCAAGGCCAGGCGGGCATCTTTCAGTCCGAGGCAGCGCGCCAGTTGCTTGCTGCGGGTTTCGCCTCTGCGTGGACTGCCGAGTCGCTGGCGTAGTTGTTCTCGGGTCTGGCTGGGGAACAGGTCGAGGCGCAACTCGGCAACGCCATTGCGGTTGAATTGGTCTCGCAGTGGCGCTGACAGTGCATAGATCAAACTGCCTTCGACACCGTTCTCGGTCAGCACGAACTCGCCTTGTCGCGTGTGCCATTGACCATCGACTTCCTGCCAACGGGCGCAGACCGACTTGATCGGCGCACCGGCGAAGCGTTCGCGAAGCTGCGGGCTCCAGTCGCATTCGAAGCCGCAATTGCTGGGTTCGAGATCGCGGACCCGGACGCCGACATGGCGCAGCGCGTCGACCCATTGCCCATCACTGCCAAGCTTGGCCCACGAACCGCCGCCCAGCGCAAACACGACGGCATCCGCGGCGAACGAAACGTGGCCAGAAACTGTTTCAAATTGCAGGCGCCGCTCGGAATCGAGTGCGGTCCAGCGATGGTGGACATGAAATCGCACGCCCTGTGCACGCAAGCGTCGGACCCAGCCGCGCATCAGCGGCGCCGCTTTGAAGTCGGCAGGAAAGACCCGACCGGAGCTGCCGATGACGGTCTCGATATCCAGGCCGCGCGCCCAGGCGCGCAGGTCATCGGCATCGAAGTCGTGCAGCCATTCACCCACCGGCGTCGCTTGCTCGCGGTAGCGCTGTACGAAGGCGGCTTTGGGTTCGGAATGGGTGAGATTCAGTCCGCCTTTTCCGGCCATCAGGAACTTGCGTCCAACCGAGCCCATGCGTTCGAACAGGTCGACCTCATGACCTGCTGCACGAATTCGTTCGGCCGCAAACAGCCCCGCTGGGCCGCCGCCAATGACGGCGACCCGACCTGGTGTGGCGGACATCGGCTCAGTCGCCGAGTGCAGCCAGCATCGCTTCGGCAGACGACACCCGGAACTCGCCAGGCGCCTCGACATGCAAAAGCTTGAGCACGCCGTTTTCGGCATACAGTGAAAAGCGCTTGCTGCGCATGCCCATGCCGAACGCGCTGGCGTCCATTTCCAGCCCAAGTGCCTGCGAGAATGCGCCATTGCCATCCGAGAGCATCAGCAGTCCGTCAGGCACGTTCTGACTCTTTGCCCACGCGCTCATCACAAAGGGATCGTTCACGGCCATGCAGGCGACATGAATACCGCGCCGCTGAAACGTTTCGAAATACTGGATATAGCCCGGCAGGTGCTTGGTGGAACAGGTTGGCGTGAATGCGCCGGGTACGGAAAAGAGCAAAACCTTGCGGTCATCGAAAAGGTCGCGCGTGCTGAGGGTCTGCACGCCATCTTTCAATTGGCTGAGGCTGGCATCGGGAATGCGGTCGCCAATCTGGATTGTCATGCGGTTCTCCTGAGTCAATGGCCTCGCATGGTAACCAATGCACTGCGACGTGCTTGTGAGTCGGAGGTAAGCCCTTGATCGGCGCGCGCTGTGCCACCATGAAAGTCTCTCCGTCGCGCAACGAGCTACCAACATGAGTTCCACCCTGATCGTGATTGCTTTGACGGCCCTGGTGTCTTGGTCGGCATGGCAGCAGCCGCGCCTGTTGGAGCGACTGCTGTTCTGGTCGCCAGCGGTGACGCGGGGTCGCCAGTATGAGCGGTTTGTCAGCTACGGTTTTGTGCATGGCGACTTTCAGCACCTGTTGTTCAACATGGTCACGCTGTACTTCTTCGGACGGCTGATCGAGAACTTCATCAATCAGCAGATTGGCGAGTTTGGTTTCGTGTTGTTTTACGTGACGGCCTTGATCGTGTCGATTCTGCCGAGTTGGCTGCGGCATCGGCATGACCCGAACTATCGAAGCCTGGGTGCTTCGGGTGCAGTCTCGGCCGTGTTATTTGCCTTCATCCTGCTGCAGCCATGGTCGATGATCATCGTCTTCGTGCTGCCGGTGCCTGCCATCTTGTATGCCGTGTTTTACATCGGCTACAGCCTCTACATGCAGAAACTGGGGCAGGACAACATCAATCACAGTGCGCATCTGTGGGGCGCTGTGTACGGCATGACCTTCATCATCGCCATGCAGCCACGCGTGTTGACACACTTTTTGTCGCAGCTTGGGCTGGGCTGATGCGGTACATTAGCGCAAGTTGATTTACTGAGGTTTCGTCATGACGCCAGCGCAGCGTTTTCAGTGGGTGTTTGCCATGTTGATGGGTACCGCCATGGTATTCGGGGTTACTTTTGCGGTCACCGCGTTCAACACCGGCTTCGATGAGGGTTTTCCGCTTCGGTGGCTGAGATCGTTTCTGGTTGGCTCGTGCGTGGCGGTGCCGATGATTTATTTTCTGGCACCGCGTGCGCGCAAACTGACCGGCCGCCTGCTCGACATGCCGATCTGATCTGCTGGCGGACTATTTGACCAGCAAGACCGGCACCGGTGCGGTGTGAACCACCTTGGTGGCGACCGAGCCCATCAACACGCTGCCCACGCCGGTCAGCCCGCGAGTGCCCATGATGATGGTGTCGCAGCCGTTACGTTCGACCTGTTCGGCGACGCGCTCAGCGACCGGACCAAGGGTGGTGTGCTGTTCGAACGGCAATTCGGCTTGGGTCAGAACTTCAATGGCAGGTTCCAAGGCGTGCGCTGCAGCACGCAATGCCGCTTGGCGCAGGCTTTCCAGCAAACTCGCGGTGAGGTAGTCGCCGTAGACCACCGGCTCCTCTTGCACGTTCAGAAGATGAATTTCCAAGCGGCCATAGTCTTTGGCGAAGTCGATTGCATATTGCAACGCACGCCGCGAAGCGGCCGAGCCATCAAAGGGAATCAGTACCTTGCGCATGGCAACTTCTCCGGAGGAACGCAGGCCGGTCGCCTGCCAATTCACATTGTGCCTGCAAGATTCGCGCAGCAATTGATGTTGCGCAACTGGTCCCACGAACCGGTCGCCGTTGCTCGGCACGCTCCTTGCTGAGAGTTCGGCGCGAGTAGCGCAAGGTGCCGGTCCGCAATGGAAAGCAAGAACGAACACTGGAAAGACAAATATCTCGACTTGATTGATCAGGTTGAGCGTGACAAGGCGCGTGGCGAGCAAATGGATGCCACATTGCGTCGCGCGATCTCACGCCTGAGCATCGCGTGTCGTGGTTTGGATAACCGACTTGACGACGAATTGACGCGTTTTTCGACGGCGGTTCGCCAGAAAGTTGACGTCGATAGCTTGGGCGTGCGGATCGATGCATTGTCCGAGGCGATCGTCGGGCTGGATCATGCGCCCGATGCACCGACCTATCAGCCCGCAACGTCGCCGCCGGCGATCGCACCCGCCCCAAGCGCCACAGAGGCGCGCGTGCTCGATAATGCCGGTCCAGCGCTGAAGAAGCTGTTGGACAACGTCAGCTTGGGTCCCGAGTTGGTTCCGCAGTTGGTCGCGCTGCGTGAGCAGGTGCTGCCGACGATGAGTGAATCGCATTGGGGTCCAGTGATTGAGACGTTTCTGAGCTTGCTGAGTACGCAGCAAGCCCAGTTGGCGGGGGACAAAGCCAACCTGGAACGCATGTTGGAACAGGTGGATGGTCGTCTGGACGAATTGGCGGTCTATCTGATGGGCGACAAAGACGCGCGCAAGGATGAGCGCGACAGTCGCGACGCGCTGACCACCCAACTGCATGGCGAAGTTGATCGTCTGGGGACGCATGCACGCCAAGCAACCGAGTTGACCCTGTTGCAGCAACACGTCAGCACGCGGATCAGTGCCATCAATGCGCATGTGCAGGACTTCCGCTCGCGCGAAGAGGACCGCATCGTGCGGTTGGAAGAACGCGGTGAGTTGATGCGCTCGCGCATTGATGAACTGGAGCGTGAGACCACCAACTTGCGCCAGTCACTGCGTTACGAACAGGTCCTTGCGGCAACCGATAACTTGACCCGTATTCCGAATCGAATGGCCTATCAGGAGGCCATCGAGCAGGAGTTTGCACGCTGGTCGCGTTATCCGCGACCGGTGGCCTTGGCGGTGTGGGACATCGATCACTTCAAATCAATCAACGACCAGTACGGTCACAAGGCGGGCGACAAGGTGTTGTTCGCGGTGGCCCAAGTACTGCGCAAACACCTGCGCAATACTGATTTTGTCGCGCGTGTCGGCGGCGAAGAGTTTGTTGCCATCCTGCCCGGGGCCAGCACCGATCAGGCGCTACGTGTGGTGGAAGAGTTGCGCCGCAAGGTGTCGCATCTCGGCTTCCATTTTCAGGGCAAGCCGTTACAGGTCACGATGTCCTGTGGCATCGCTCAGATTCAAGCCAGTGACACACCGGATTCGCTGTTTGAGCGCGCCGATCGCGGGATGTACCGCGCCAAGGAGAACGGTCGCAACCAGTCGGTGGTGGAATCCGCCTGAGCGCTTGTGCAGGCGCTGAATCAAAACGGTAGCGGCATTTGGCCCAAGAGAATCGATGCGCTGGCAAGCACCACACCGATACCGGTCGCTGCCAACACGTCGCTGGGATAGTGCAAGCCGAGAATGACACGTGATGCCGCGATGCTGGCGCTGAACGGGATCAGCAGCCAAGCCAGCACCGGATAGTGCGCAAGGGCCACCAGCGTGAAGGACACTGCGTGCAGGGTGTGCCCGGAGGGAAAACTGAACTCGTCCAATGGGCGAACGAGCGGACGGATGCGTCGATCCGCGGCAAACGGCCGCGGACGTTTGGTCCAGCGTTTGAGTGCGCGATACAGCAGCAGGGCGCTGGCACCGGTCGCGGCCATGTGTGTGGACGCCGAAAGTCCGGCCCAGCCATCGGCCAGAACTATCAATGCCATCAGGCTGTACCACGCCACACCATCACCCAAGCGGCTGATCGCGGCGAAGTAGCGACGCACCCAATGCCGATGGCCCCAGCGGTTTGC
Organism: Lysobacterales bacterium; assembly: GCA_016718605.1. Lineage (GTDB taxonomy): Bacteria > Pseudomonadota > Gammaproteobacteria > Xanthomonadales > Xanthomonadaceae > Aquimonas. Next base: position 114,551 of record JADKCY010000011.1, read on the forward strand.
AGCTAGACAGAACGCCGATTCATGGCGGCTCAAACGGGTAGTCATGCGGCGGCCCTCCACGGCAATGATTGCAACAGTTCGGCAAAGTGTTCCGAGACGCTCTGTGGGCTGAGGTGTTCGATGGCGGTGCGCGCGGTTCGGCCAAGCGCCAGACAACGCTCAGCATCTGCTGCCAGGCGACCGACGGCTTCGATGAACGCCTCCTCATCACCACAGACGACAGAAGCGCCATGCGCGCCGTCGAGCAGGTGTTCGCGGGCGGCACCGTAGTGGTAAGCCACTGTCGCAATGCCACTGGCCATGGCTTCCAAAGTGACATTGCCAAAGGTTTCGGTGAGGCTGGGAAACACGAACAGATCACCGGAGGCGAAATGCTCGGCCAGTGCCTCACCACGCTGCACGCCGCAGAACACGAAATCCGGGTTGGCTTCCGCAAGCGCTTGTCGTTCAGGTCCATCGCCGACCCAGATGAAGCGCGCCGCAGGAACCGTGGCCTGCAGTGTTCGGAACGCGCGAATGGCGAGTGATAGGTTTTTTTCTGCGGCAATACGACCGACATAGATCAGCGCTGGGGCACCGTCCGCAAGGCCCCACTGCTGACGCAGCGCCGTGCGGCGACGGGTGGGATTGAACAATTGCGTATCCACGGCGCGACGCAGCAGGCGAACATGCTCGAAACCCTGTGCTTGCAGAAAATCGGAGAGTTCTTGCGTCGGTACTAGGGTCGCCTGCGCACTATTGTGAAAGTGCCGCATCCAGCGGAACACCGCAGGACGAAGCCAGCCGGCGCCATAGCGTTCAACGTAGTCATCAAAACGCGTGTGAAAGCCGGTGGCAGCGGGAATTCCCAGGCGATTGGCGACGCGGACCGCGGACCAGCCAAGTGGTCCTTCGGTGGCGACATAGATGGCACGTGGGCGCTGCACCTGCCAGCGCTGCAAAAGCGTTCGACCCGATGGCAGTCCAAAGCGCAGGCCGGGATAGCGTGGCAGGCCTGCGCCGCGGACCAGCAGATGATCCGTCTGCGCTGCCGTGGCGTCTGATTGCGCGGGTCGAATCACTTCGACGCGGTGGCCCAGGCTGCGCAAACCCAGTTCGAGACTTTGGACGGTCAGCGCGACGCCGTTGACTTCGGGCGGGTAAGTTTCGCTGACGATGGCGAAGTGATCAGTGTTGGCCATGTCTGCACTGTGCGTGCAGGCAGTGGCGGCATCGTGACCATCCGATGACGACCGTGTGACGGACGCATCACCTCACTTCATCAGGCCGCCCAGCACACCGCGCAGGAGCTTGCGACTCAGTTGATTGCCCGCCGTGCGCATGGCGGACTTTGCCATGGCTTCCACCGCACCTTGGCGGCGGCTGGTGCCGAACATCCATTCGCTGAGTTTTTTGGTGATCGGATTGGCCTCCTCTGCAGTGGCGTTTGGGGTCGGCGCAGGGCCCGTGTTTGCGCTCGGTGCAGCTGACGGAACCGGCGCACGTTGGCCTTCCGCCTGCGCGCGAGCCGCCAGCTTTTCGTAGGCAGATTCGCGGTTGATCGCAGTGTCGTACTTGCCGCCCACAGGACTGCGCATGCGCTGGATCTGGCGTTCTTCCGGTGAGATTGCGCCCATCCTGCAGCGCGGCGGAGCGATCAGGGCGCGCTGTACCGGCATCGGAACGCCCTTGTCTTGTAGCGTCGACACCAGCGCTTCACCCACCGCGAGTTCGGTGATGACCTTGGCGACATCCAGATTCGGGTTGCTCGCAAAGGTTTCCGCCGCCGCACGTACCGCCTTCTGATCGCGCGGCGTGAAGGCGCGCAGCGCGTGTTGGACACGGTTTCCCAACTGACCCAGCACGGTATCTGGCACATCATCCGGATTCTGCGAACAGAAATACACGCCAACACCCTTGGAGCGGATCAAACGAACTACTTGCTCAACACGCTGCAACAGGGCGGGCGGGCAGTCGTCAAACAACAGATGCGCCTCGTCAAAAAAGAACACGACTTTGGGCTGCTCAAGATCGCCAACTTCTGGCAAGTTCTCGAACAGTTCCGACAACAACCACAGCAGAAAACTCGAATACAACCGCGGCTTGAGTATCAGTTGATCGGCAGCGAGCACGTTGATGATGCCGCGACCGCTCATGTCCTGACGCATGAAGTCGTTCAATTCCAGCGCTGGCTCGCCAAAGAAGAACTTGCCGCCATCGCTCTCCAACCGCAGCAACTGGCGTTGGATGGCCGCAATGCTGGGGGCGCTGACCAAACCGAGTTTCGCGGAGACCTCGGCGCGATGCTCGGCGATGAAGCCGAGCAGGGCACGCAGATCGTCCAGGTCGATCAGCAGCAGGCCCTCGTCATCGGCCAAACGGAAGACGATATCGAGCACGCCAGCCTGGGTGTCATTGAGCTCCAACACGCGTGACAGCAAGGACGGCCCCATTTCGCTGACCGTGGTGCGTACGGGATGACCGAGCGCGCCGTAGAGGTCCCAGAACACCACTGGGTTGGCTTCGTTCTGATAGCTCTCAATGCCTATCTGGGCGACGCGCGCATGCAGCTTCTCGGACGCTGTTCCGACTTGACAGAGTCCGGCAAGGTCACCTTTCACGTCGGCCAGAAACACCGGCACACCCATCCGCGAAAAGCCTTCGGCCAGCACCATCAGACTGACGGACTTGCCAGTTCCGGTCGCACCCGCGATCAGGCCGTGTCGATTGCCGAATTTGCCGAGCAGGTGAACCTGCGAATCGCCCTTGCCAATCAGGATGTCAGCCACGCTGTGCTCCGCAATGAGGGTTTGATTTGGCGATTGTAGGGCGAGGTCGAGTGGAATTGCCTAGAATTGCCGCCCTTGGCCGTGCGGCGCGGCCTGATCTGGAATCCAAGATGGCGTGGTGGCAGCAGGATAGAACCAAGGCAGGACGCGGGTGCGTTTCGGCAGCACTGATGATGGCAGGACTGTTGCTGTCCATTCTTGGATTGAGCGCATGTGCAGGTAAATCCGCTCGGCCGGCGCAAGCCAACGATACGGCGCAGGCTGAGCAGGCATTGATGGCTTTCGAGTCGCGCCTGGAAGCTGCGTTGACCTTGATGGAGCGTCTGCGCGCGGGAGAAGTTATCGAAAACGATACCCTGCGCGCCGCACGCGATGCGCTGCGCGAACCCGCCGAGGCCTGCCTCGCCGTGCCGAGCTGCGACCCAGCGCGCGTGCTGTCGGGTTACGAAAAACTCGCAGGTGAAGGGCTGGCCATTCAGGGCGACACTAGCGACGATTTGGCGGAATCCGGCGTAAACGACAAACAGATCGAGACACTCGACGAGGCGGATTCCGCGCTGCTGGCTGATTTTCCAGAAGCACAGCGCACCATCAGCTTGTTGAACGGTCGCGAGTTGCGCGACCTGATTGCATTGAACACACCGGTCAAAGCGGCCATGGTCGAGTGGCTCACATGGATGCGGCCCAATCTGATTACGGCATACGAAAACTATCAGTACCTGCGGCATTTGATGTGGCCGGAGTATCAGCAGGCGGGTCTGCCCGAAGCGCTGTTGTTCGGCATTCTTGCAAAGGAGTCCGGAGGTCGCGTGCATGCGGTATCGCGTGCGGGGGCGAGTGGACCCTTGCAGTTCATGTATCAAACCGGTCTGGGCTACGGCTTGGGGCGCGTGGATGGTTTTGACACGCGCTTTGATCCGCAATTGGCGGCGCGCGCCAGCGTTGCCTATCTCAATGATCGCTTTGCCGAGCTGAACCACAATCTTGAATTGTCACTGGCGGCCTACAACGGTGGCGAAGGACGTATTCGTCGGTTGTATACAGGTAGTGGCGGCAAGCCCTATTGGGATCGCCGCATTCGCGGGCAATTGCCCGCAGAGACGCAGGACTATGTGCCGATGGTGCTGGCGGCTGCTTGGCTGTTTCTGCACCCCGAAGAAGCAGGACTGGTTTTCCCTACGATTGATGCCACGCCCGGCACGCTGGTATTGCAGCAACCGACCAGTTTGAATGAGTTGACGATGTGCCTCGGGCAGGGCGATACCCGCGAGGGCTGGTTTCGCGTGCTGCGCAATCTCAACCCGCGCCTGCAGCCGCACGCCCCGCTGTCGGCGGGCACCACCCTGCAGGCACCGCAACGATTGATCGATGATTACCAACGCGGCTGCGTCGCCGGTGCGCGGCTGCAATTGGCGCAGCAATTGGCCGCCGCAAGCAAACCCACCGTGCCGCCGGTTGGCGCCGTGGCCAATTCGTACCGCGTGCGAGCGGGCGACTCCTTGCATGGCATTGCGCGGCGTTACGGGTGTTCGGTGAGCACACTTGCAAGTGCCAATGGCATTCGTGCGCCTCGGTACCTGATCCGTCCGGGTCAAGCACTGCAATTGCAGAGCTGCAGTCGTAGCTGATGGCTGCCGATACGCGCCCGCTGGCAATTGCGCTGATGGGGCCGACGGCATCGGGAAAGACCGCCCTTGCAGTAGAGTGGGCGCAGCGTCTGAATGCGCAAATCATCAGTGTCGATTCGGCATTGGTGTATCGCGGCCTTACTATTGGTGCGGCCAAACCGGATGCCGCCACCTTGGCCGTGGCGCCACACGCCATGATCGATGTGCGTGACCCGCACGAGGTCTATTCTGCTGGCGATTTCGCCAGCGACGCGCGGGCCTGCATGCACGCCGCGCAGCAGCGCGGGCAGTTGCCGCTGCTGGTGGGCGGCACGGGTCTGTACTTTCGATCGGTCTTGGGTGGTTTGGCGCCGATGCCCGCATCAGACCCAGCCATTCGCGGGGAGATCGAGCAGCAGGCGAGCGCCGAGGGCTGGGCTGCGTTGCATCGGCAATTGGCGGCAATCGATCCCGTTGCAGCGGCGCGCATTCATGCCACCGATCCTCAACGCATCAGCCGTGCACTGGAGGTTTACCGTGTCAGTGGTCGCCCGATCACCGCATGGCAGCGCGAGGGTGAGCGCACCGACCGCCTGCCCTTTCGTGTCCTCAAGCTGGTATTGGCACCGCTGGACCGTGCTGTTCTACACGTACGGATCGCGCAGCGTTTTGATCAGATGTTGCAGCAGGGTTTGATCGACGAAGTACGCGCACTGATGACGGATTCGCGCTTGCACCCGGATCTGCCATCAATGCGCGCCGTTGGCTATCGTCAGACGTGGCAACATTTGCGTGGCGACTTTGATCTGGACAGCTTACGTTTGCAGGGCATTGCCGCGACGCGTCAACTGGCCAAGCGCCAGCTCACGTGGCTGCGCGGTGAATTGGATCTGCGTTGGTTCGACGCGGAATTGCAGCGAGGTGGATTGGAATGCGCGCTGCGCGACTTCATCGCATGTCAGCGAATCCGCGGATGATCCAGCGTAGGATTTTTCCTACCGGCAGTCGGCGTGGGCTCCGATAGATACGCTGGTGCGCAAAGCGCAACCTTCGCTGGCCACCGAAAACAGCTTACTCCCCTGGGAGCTGCCCGGATCGCGGACGAGGCGTCCGGGCGGTGGCGGTTTTCCAGATCCCGTGCACGCCATCACGCTACGGCAACTCGCTTCGACAGGCTCAGCGCGTCATCAACGGCAAAGCTCACAAGCAAAGACCAAGGCGATTTGCTGTTACCCGCGGAAATCGGATGCATGACGCGTAGCATTCCACGCTCATCCACATGATGATGTGCGACGCCATTGCGAACACACCTTTGTGCCGCCGCGGGCAGGTCATCGGCGGCTTGACCAAGCAGGCTTGGATCGTGATGGGTCACGTACCGACAGGCATTGGATAGCAGCATCAGTCGGCCCACACCGAATGGCCGAATGAGGCTGAGTTCCTGCTGGAGTTGCGCCAAGGTGATGTCTGCGCCGACCACGCCGCCAAATTTTCCGCGCAGGATCATCGGCGACATGAAGGACGTGATACGCAGGGTCTTGCCGCCTGCCGGGTAGTCGTAGGGCTCCATCAAAACGTCCGTGCCGGCACGCCGGGGTAGCTCGTAGTAGTCGTTGAGTCCAGGTGTGGCGTAGTCCACCAACGGTTCCAGTCGAAGGTCACCCGATCCACGGTTCCAATACGGGATGAATCTCCCGCTGTCATCGTGTCCTTGATGGCCGACATGCTCGGCATCGCGTCCGTCAAGCACATTCGTCTCGCAGCAGCAGGAGAAAGCGAGTACATCGGTATGCTGACGCAGCACTTCCGCCATGATCGCATTGATCGCTTTGCGGGGCGGTGTGATTCCTTGCAAAAGCAGTCCTTGGATGACATGTTGGATCCCATGCACTGCACTGGCGATCGTGGCCCATCGTGTTTCGATGGCAGAGGCTTCCGCTCTGGCGATCAAGACCGCATTTTCAATCAGCCCGGCACGTTCGGCTTGGGCAATCTCCTCACTGGCATCCTGGGTTTCACGTTGAATGCCGTCGACGAGGTGAGCGATATCGCCGGTTGCCGAAGCCGTCTGCTGCGCCAATTGCCGGACTTCGGATGCGACGACCGCAAAACCGCGCCCGGCAGTACCTGCGCGTGCCGCTTCAACCGCGGCGTTCAGGGCCAGCAGATTGGTGTGACGCGCCACTTGATCAATGCTCCCGGTCACCGCTGCAATCTGTTTCGAGCGTTCCTGCAGGCGATGAACCAAGTGTTTGACTTGGGCGAAAAAATTGTGAACCTCGGCCATGCTCAAGCCCCACTGCACAGGTCCAACCCTCAGGTTGGTTGAGTCGTTGCGTGTTGTCGTGCTGCACCGCGCGGTGGGCGCATCCGCTCGGGCGCAAACACTGCAATGTTCAGGCCAAGAGCAAAATAGGGACGCGGGTTATCGCGCACAATGGCCGATTTCTGACGTCCCTGTGCCAGCGGAACGCCAGAATTTCGGTAACCGAAGCGAAATCGTTGGCTGCCAGATACGCAGGCCCATCGTGTTGTCATGTGCCAAGAAGTCGGCGAAAAGCAGACCGTTGGGGGATGTGCAGCTGGCACTCAAAGCCTGACAGGCTTTGGGCGCAGATCGCCATGTGGGTCGTCCTAAAATTGCGTACCGAGGACAATCTGACGTTCACGAAGGCGATCAAGCAGCGCAGACCCAGCGGCAATGAATGACGCGGCATCGCTGAATTTGGACTGCCCGGCAAGACACTCCAAATGCCATCGACCCGTTTGCTGGTTGGTGGCTTGGAGTTGGGTCATTAGCGCGAAGGTCAACGCGTCGATACGACTGAAACGCACCTTGAAGTCGCTCCCGCGATGCAGCAGGAAAAAGCTGGGCTCGGATAGTGGTTCCGTTGGCTGAAACTCCGGACGGATGCGATCCACCGCAAAACGGTAGGCCAACGGCCATGCCAGCGGAGATAGCACCGGCACGCCATCGAGCAGATTGCCTTCGGGATCGATACGCGTCGTGTCGATCGCTGCATCACTGATCGCCAATGCAAGCTCGGCCCATTCGTAGTGAGCCAATTCGCGCAGGAACGGCAGGCTCAACCTTCCTTGCTGCTCGAGCGTGCTGAGCCAGGCGATGAACTCGCGCCCCAACTCGGGGAACAGCGGTGTGCGCGCCCTGTGCTCGCGGAAGAAGTCGTGGACCTGTGCATCCCACCAAGGTTTGCCGCGCAGACCTGCGATGACCGGAAACTGTGCACTCAATAGAGAGTGCAGATTGTTGTAGAGCAGGTCCTGATAGACCTTGAGTCGACGGGGTTCGATGTTTGCTGGGCCCGCTTGGGCTGGATCGCGGAGGGCGCGTGTCAGCGCAAACTGCTGCGCACGCAGGGTGTCAGGCGCGCTGTGCACGGGCGTCCTGCGCGAGAAAAGTCTGTTGACAACGTGCCATGCGGTCGACTTCCTGCAAAAGCGCGGGGAGCGATGGAAAGTTGAAATCGCGCTCCAGCAAGGTCGGCTGCAGGCCGCAATGTGTATAAGCCTGTTCCAGCAAGTCCCAGACGGGATCGATGACATCTGCCCCATGAGTATCGATGATCAGATCCGGTGCTTCGACGAAGTGTCCCGCAATGTGCAGCCCACGCACCCGTTCGGCGGGCAGGGCACGCAGGAATGTCGCCGCGTCGTAGCCATGATTGACACTGTTGACGTAGATGTTGTTCACGTCGAGCAGCAGATCGCAATCGGCCTCCCGCAAAACCGCAGCGATGAAGTCAATCTCCGGCATCGCCTGAAATGGCGCGGCATAGTAGGAAACATTCTCCAGTGCGATGCGCCGTTGCAGCGCGTCTTGAACTTGGCCGACCCGATTCGCCACGTGGCGGACGGCTTCTTCGGTAAATGGCAGCGGCAGCAGATCGTAGAGCTGTCCGTCATCGCTGCAAAAACTCAGGTGATCGCTATACAGCGGGGTTTCCATGCGATCCAAAAAATCCCGCAAGCGACGCAGATACAAGGTGTCCAGCGGCTCCGGTCCTCCAATCGAGAGTGACAAACCGTGGCAATTGATCGGGTAGTGCGCACGCAATTGGTCGAGTGCCCTGGCGCGCTTGCCGCCGACGCTGATCCAGTTTTCGGGGGCAAGCTCAAGAAAGCCGATGCTGTCGGTTTGCAGTTCGCAGAGGGCGTCGAGCAGGCCACGTCGCAGGCCCAGTCCGCAGTGCAGTCGTTCCGGATTCATCGTTGTCTCGTTGGCAGATGGCTGAAAAAGTGCTTCCCGCCTTCCCGCCGCGGGGGGGGCGGGGGCCGGGCCCGGCCCGGGGGCCGCTTGCGAACTAGCAGGGGAGCCAAATGGGTGGCGCTGTGAGCATCCACACCGCCACCCGAAGCATCAGACCGCGTTGCCGCCGCAGCTGCCTTCGCCTTCTTCCTTCTTGGCTTCGCCACCGCATTTGCCTTCGCCACAGGAGCCTTCCTTGCTCTTGTCGCCGCCGCAGGAACCTTCCGCGCTCTTGTCGTCCTCGGCTTTGGCGCCACCACACTTGCCCTCGCCACAGGAGCCTTCCTTGCTCTTGTCTTCTTCATCACTCACCAACTGATATCCGCTGTCCATATCGGTGATCTGGAAAGCCTGCGCCATGGTGCTGGCACCGAGCGCGAGGCCACCAACCAGCATGGCGCCGATAGCCAGGTTCAACGGGGAGTTCGTGTTGCTCATTGCAGTGCTCCTTGTGATTGCGGCAGGGCCGCGGGGTGAAGTTCAATTCGTTTCCAAGACTTACGCCTTTGCCTGTGAGTGCGACGTCAGGGTCGCAAATACTCGCGGACCATCGAGCGCGCGCGGTGCAGGCGGGATTTGACCGCCGCGCGCTGCATGCCGAGACGTTCCGCCATTTCCTCGACGGTGAGCTCTTCGGCATCCCGCATAAGCAACACCTCCAGATAGTGCGCCGGCAATGACTGCAGAGCGGCTGTCAGGTCACGGCGTAACTCATTGGCGGATTGCAGCACAGGCTCGGGCATGGGCAGGTCCGGGGCATAGTCATAGAGGTTCATCCGCACGGCGCGTTTGAGGCGGTCACATTCGCGCTTGACGATCCGAAACAGCCAGCCGTTGAAAGCTTCCAGCACGCGCAGTGCGTTCAGATAGCGTGCGGTCAGGATTAGCGTCTCCTGCACCGCGTCCTCGACATCGTTGACGGCACAGTGACGTTCGGCATAACGAATGACCTGTGTTCGACTCCGCGCCAACAAGCAGTTAAGTGCGGCGGCGTCGCCTCCGCGTGCTGCGCAGAGCAGCGGCTGCAGGGATTGGCGTGTGGAATCCGTGGTCATTGTGGTCTCCTGCTGTTCAACAAATACTGACGCATTGTGCCGCCGCTTCGGGCTGTTTCTGTCGCGTGCTGAGGTACATCACTCACATCAATCCCTTCAAGAGGATCGCCGAAGGCAAAAGGATTCGCCGCAGTGAAAAATTATTTACTGCGGAACCAACATCAGCTGATGTGTGGCCTCGCCGGGCAAGAAAGGTGTGGGCTTGCCCGCCAGCCAGTCCGCATGGCCTGCGCCCCAGAATGGCGATAACGGATGGCCGCTCTGACCACCCGGCATGTGGAACAGTCCATCAGATTCGTGTCCCGGTGACACCACCATGCGTTGACTGGCACCAAAACCCGGTCCAGAGACGCGTGGCATGTTGTTGTCGCCGTCTTGGGGCGTTGTAGGCATGCAAAGTGGTTGTGCAAGAAGCGAAGGCAGCGCCATCGCCAGCGGGTGACAGATTTGGGCGGCGTTCCTTTCGCCCCAGGTTCGACCATTCAGCGGACCAGGTATGTCGATCAGTTGGCTTTGAAGCTCGATCAGACTGGCATGCAGGAATTCGTTCCACTGCGTGTAGTCAGCCGGTAGCAACTCTGGAATCTCGTTCTGAATGGCAGGCCAGAGTATGGCCTCGACCTGACTGAGCTTTGGAGCGCTGAATTGCTCGCCCATGGCCTCACTGACCGGTAGCAGGAGATGTGCGGTGAAGCGCTCCAGCACGCTGCTGCGCAGGCCGCGGGCCAAGCGATAGCTAACCGAGTCTGCTGCCGCCCGGCCATCCCAGTGCGCCTGCAGATCGCGCAGCGGCGCGAGCGCCGGATCCGTATCGAAACTTGCCAAGGTCTTGGCATAGAGCTCCCACCAGCGTTGCAGGAACAGAGCGCGATCATCCAGTTGGATCGCCAACAAATCGCTTTCGCTGACGTTGGACATCGCGAACAGAGCGTCGCGAATTTGGCGTTGGCGCGCGCCCAGGTCGTAGCCGCCATCACCGATCAAGGCCAAGGCTTCCGCATCCACCACGCGTGAGTTGGCCGTCCATAAACGATGGGTCATTGGGCGAATGACGCTGGGCGCCGCTTCTGGAGCCATCCAGCCGTCCCAGTCGCAGCCCTGCGCTGGCACCAGAGGGCTCTTCGGGTCGCAATCACCGACCCGGCGCGGAATCCGCCCGATCAAGGTCCACGCGATTGCACCCTGACGATCACCCACCACGAGGTTCTGCGCGGGTACGCCGGCCGAATGGGCAACCTCGAGCGCCTTGTCAATGTTGTCCGCTAGCAGCAACCGGCCAAGATCAAGGTTGAGCGAACCCGGCTGATGCGCGGTCCAGCGCAATGCCAAGCTGTTGTCGTCATCCAGATCGTGCAGGATCGGTCCCCAACGGGTTTCCCGGATGCTCAACAGTTCGCTGTTGCCACCATGCGCAGCGAGGTTTTCCTCGATTACTTCAACGGTTGCCTCGCCCTCGGCGGTGCGGTAACGGGTATGCGCCTTGTCCAGCCACTCGACAAGCACCCAGTCGGCCCAGTCGCCATAGCTGTTGGTAAAGCCCCACGCAATGTGTCCATTGCTGCCTACGACCAGCGTGGGAACGCCGGGCAGTGACACGCCGGTGGCATCGACCTGGCCGCCGGGTGCGTTAGGGTCCGGATAGATCAGCCGCGTGCGGAACCAGATATTCGGCGCACGCAGGCTAAGGTGCATGTCGTCCGCCACGATCGCACGACCATCGACGGTCAATTCGCCGGCGACGGCAAAGTTGTTGCTGCCGATGGGCGCGGCATCCTGCGTGGCTTCTGCGGGTGCGATCGGTGCGGAATCTTGCAGTGTCTCGATCGCTGACGGGGCGGCTTTCCAGGGCTTGAAGGGGGAAGCGAAGGCGGCGCGGATCTGTTGCGCAGTCAGCGCGGCGCGCGCTTCACCCATCAGCGGTGCGTCCCATTCGCTACCGTCAGCGGTCAATAACGACACCACACCGGAAGGCAAATGCTCGCGCATCGCCAGCCAGGCCAGTTCACGTCGGTTCTGGCTGTCCTGCAAATCAAAGAACATCGCGTATCCGGCCAGCAGACTATCCTCCGATCGCCATGCAGCGGGTTGATGGCGCAGCAGCCAATACGCCCACGGACGGGTTTGCAGTGCCGCCAGGCCGGCATTGACGCCATCGGTGTAGGCCGTCAGGGCGGCCTGATCGTCTTGCGCTAGTGCAGCGACGGCTTGCTCGGCCCGATAGCGCATGCGATGCACGCGATTCATCCGGTCGCGCGACAGCGCTACCGTGCCGAACAACCCCGCCAGTTCGCCTGCAGCCGAGCGGCGCAACAAATCCATCTCGAAGTAGCGCTCCTGCGCATGCACAAATCCCAGTGCGCGCAGCGCGTCATCGCGGTGTTGTGCGCGAACCGTGGCCGTTCCCAGGCCATCGCGCTCGATCTGAACCTCAGCGCGCAAACCCTGAAGTGGATGCTGCCCATCAACGAGAGGCAAACTCTCCCGCAAGGCCCACCACGCGCTACCCGCGATGCCCAATACGCACACAACAAGTAAAACAAGAAGACGGCGAATCCAGGCCACGGCGGTGCTCGCTCAGCAATGAAGAGACCCTCAGTGCACCACCGATGACGGTTTTTTGCCACCATTTGCGGCGTCCCGCGTGCGCCAATTCGTCCTGCGACCGCTCGCAGTGCGCAGGACACCGCGCCGACGACCTATGATTCGCCAATCCCACGCTGCGGGTTGGCGTGGGTCATCTTCATTGCCGCACGGGTTTCCAGTGAACAGCCAAGCGCCTTCAAATTCGCGGTCCGATCTGTCCGTGGCTGACGCCTACTTGCGTCGCATTCTGACCTCGCGGGTGTACGACGTCGCCCGTGAAAGCGAGTTGGAGCATGCCGCACGGCTGTCCGCACGCTGTGGTTCCACGGTGCTGCTGAAGCGCGAAGACAATCAGCCAGTGTTCTCCTTCAAGCTGCGCGGCGCCTACAACAAGATGGTTCGTCTTACCGAAATGCAACGTGCGCGCGGCGTGCTGGCAGCCTCGGCAGGTAACCATGCGCAGGGCGTTGCGCTGGCGGCGCAACGATTGGGATGTCGTGCCGTCATCGTGATGCCGGTGACGACCCCGCAAATGAAGATTGATGCGGTGCGTAGCCACGGCGGTGAGGCGGTGACGGTCGTGCTGCACGGCGATTCCTATAGCGATGCGTATGCGCACGCGCAGCAATTGTTGGTCAGTGAGGGTTACACCTTCGTCCATCCGTTTGATGATCCGGATGTGATTGCCGGGCAGGGCACCGTTGGCATGGAAATACTCCGCCAGCATACCGGCGAGCTGCATGCTGTGTTTGTGCCCATCGGCGGCGGCGGTCTGGCAGCGGGTGTGTCCGCCTATATCAAAGCGCTACGGCCAGAGGTGCGCGTGATCGGCGTGCAGACCGAAGACTCGTGTGCGATGGCGAAGTCCATCGCCGCGAACGAGGTGGTGACCTTGGCCGATGTGGGTCTGTTTTCCGATGGCACCGCAGTCAAGCGAGTTGGCGATGAGACCTTTCGCCTCTGCAATGCCCTACTGGATGAAGTCATTTGTGTCGATACCGACGCCTTGTGTGCCGCAATTAAAGATGTGTTTGCCGATACACGCAGTCTGCTGGAGCCAGCGGGTGCGCTTTCGGTCGCCGGTTTGAAGGTGTACGCGGCACGCAGTGCGCATGCTGGTGAGACCCTGATCGCAATCACCTCGGGCGCCAATCTGAATTTTGATCGCATGCGCTTTGTGGCCGAGCGCGCCGAGACCGGCGAACAGCGCGAAGCATTGCTGGCGGTAACGATTCCCGAAGAGCGCGGCAGTTTTCGGCGCTTTTGTGGCTTATTGGGTGGACGCAGCATTACCGAGTTCAACTATCGAATCAGTGATGCCAACGTCGCACATATCTTTGTTGGACTGCAGACCAGTGGCTTGGCGGACGAGAGTGCGGCGATTGCGGGTGAATTTGCCAGAGAGGGATTTGCCACCCTGGATCTCACCCATGATGAAATGGCCAAGCTGCATTTGCGCCACATGATCGGTGGCAGATCGCCGTTGGCCCGCGACGAGCGCCTGTTCCGCTTTGATTTTCCAGAGCGACCCGGCGCGTTGATGCGTTTTCTTGCCGCGATGCATCCTGACTGGAACATCAGTTTGTTCAACTACCGCAATCATGGTGCCGACTATGGGCGCATCCTGGTCGGCCTGCAGGTTCCGTCCTCCGACCAGTGGCAGTTCGACGCTTTCCTGAGCGGTCTGGGCTACCCGCACAGCGAGGAGACCGCCAACCCCGCCTATCGATTGATGCTGGCGGCCACGCCATGACGATGCCTAGGCTGGATCCACACGCGTGGTGTTTGCGCATGCTCGGCGTAGGTAGCAGCGCGGCCGTGGAATTGGGTTCGGCAGCAGCGGTGCTGGAGCGTGACGGTACACCCTTGTTGATGATTGATTGCGGCACCGAAGCGCTGACGCGGTATCTGCAGACCTATGGGCAAGCACCGGAGGCGGTGTATTTGACACATGCCCATCTGGATCATGTTGGCGGAATGGAGCGGTTGTTCTTTCAGGTGTACTTCGATCCCGCGCGGCGCGGGCGCTGTCGCCTGTATTTGCCCGCTGCGTTGGTACCCATTTTACAATCGCGATTGGCAGACTATCCCGGCGTATTGGCGGAAGGTGGGGCTAACTTCTGGGACGCTTTTTCTGTCGTGCCGGTGTCGCAGGGCTTCTGGCATGCGGGACTGCACTTTGATGTCTTCCCGGTGCGTCACCACGCCGTCAATTCGGCATTCGGGTTGGCGCTGCGAGGCAGTTTCGTTTTCACCGGCGATACGCGACCGATTCCTGAGCTTCTGCGGAACTACCTGAATGAGCTTGTCCTGCATGACTGTGGTTTGCAGGGCAATCCCTCGCATACCGGACTGGATGACGTGTTACGTGAATACCCACGGGATTGGGATGAGCGACTACGGCTCTACCACTATGGTAGCGAGGCGGCGGGTGAGGCCATGCGGGCAACCGGATTTCATGTACTGCGACGCGACGAAGTGATCGCGCTGCTCCCGCCGGATTTGCGCGCGGATCGTACTGCCTCGTAACCAAGCGACGGTCACCGCGTTTTTCTGCATCGTGCGAAGCCAGCACCAAACCAACGATAAGATTTTGTTTTATATGGTCCTGTTGCGTGCGGATGACGCTGTGTGATGGTGACGGCAGCAGGCGCGCGCCGGGTTGGTTTGCCGCAAAAATGTCCAAGCGCTAGGCTAACTGCCTGATTTGTGGATGTGGTGACGCATGCTTGGGCTGAGAAAATCGAGAACTGCCGCGTATTGGGTGGCTAGCTTGGCTTTGCTTGCGGGCCACGCGCTTGCCGTCGGGGCGGGTGAAGGTGTCGTCGACTTCACGCCGCGCGGCACGCAACCTGGTTTGCTGCACGACCTGCAGAGTTCCGGCAATTGCACGGGCTGCCATAGTGGCGGTGCCTTGGAAACCTATTACCCAGCGACCGGATGGAAGGGCAGCATGATGGCCAATTCCACCCGTGATCCCCTGTTTTGGGCGGCACTGGATGTGGCCAACGCGGACGGCGAGGCGCTTGGACTGGAAGGCATCGGCGAGTTCTGCCTGCGTTGCCACACGCCGGAAGGCTGGTTTGGCGGCCGCGTTCGCAAAGACGGGTCTGGCGGCATCGTTGACGGTGCCAACGGTTGTTTGTTGGAAGGAAGGCATGATCAGGCCTCGTCGTTCAACAATGACTATGCGGGTATCGGTTGTCATACCTGCCACCGCATGCAGGCGCAAGGTCCGCAAGGCGAGCCAGGCTTGCGGGAAAACGCCGATTTCTGGCTGAACGATCAAACCTGTTCAAACGGTCCGAACGGCGCAAACGAACCCTGTCGGGCAGGGCCGTATAGTTACCCCGTGCAGCATTTTGGCGCGCCGTTCGAGCCGCCTCACCCCTGGAAGTTCTCCGCATTCCACACCGATAGCGCTCACTGTGGCAGCTGCCATAACGTGACCTCGCCGACTGTCGGAGGACAGATATTCCGCACCCTGATAGACAACAACGGCGTGGACACAGGTATCGCGTTTCCAATCGAGCGAACGTATTCCGAGTGGTTGGCCAGCGACTTTGCTGGCGAGGCTCTGTTTGCTGACGGCATCGAAGCGAATGGCGTGGTCCACACCACCGCGCAAGTCGATCCGCCGCAGCCTTGCCAGCAGTGCCATATGCCGAGCGCTTATGACCCCGATCCCGAGGTGCACTTCGAGGCCGCGGCGGGTGGTCCCAATCGCAACGGCAACTTGCCGCAGCATCATTTTGCCGGTGCCAATACGTGGATTCCGCAGATTCTGAAGGGTGAATTTCCCAACCTTGGTCTCGCGACCGCGTTTGATCAAGCCACACTGCGATCTGTGGAGATGTTGACGCAGCAAAGTGCGACCCTGGAACTCAGCAGCGCTCGCGTGGATGACACCTTGACTGTTGCGGTCAAGGTCACCAATTTGAGTGGGCACAAGTTGCCGACCGGGTACTCGGAAGGACGCCGAATGTGGTTGGAAATTCGCGCTTACGACAGCAACGACGTCCTGTTGTGGAGCGATGGTGTGTTTGATCCCGATACCGGCGCTTTGTCGACAAGCGCGCAAACGCGCATCTACGAGATCAAGCAAGGACTCTGGGACAACGCTTCAAGCACATGCAAAACGACCGACGCGTTGGGACGCGAGATGTTTCATTTCGTCCTCAACAACTGCGTCGCCAAGGACAATCGCATACCACCACTGGGATTTACCGGGATAAGCAATCCCGAGATCGCGCCGGTGGGCGCGGTGTATCCGGCGGAAACGCCGGGTTCGCATCGGTCGGTGAACTTCGATCAGGCGAATTACGCCATTCCTTTGCCACCCGGCACGCCGTCCGGTGTGCGCGTGGAGGCGCGTTTGCAGTTTCAGGTGGCCAGCAAGGACTATGTGGAGTTTCTGCGCAATCAGGCGGTCGAGCGCGGATTCGAGGATGAGAACACGATGTGCGCGACTGGGCCTGGACGCCCGTTTACAGTGGGTCCGCAAGAGCAGACGCGGGGTGAGTATCTTCACTCACTTTGGTCCAATCCGACCTACGGGCGTTCGGCGCCAGTAACAATGCGGACGGCGATGCAGAGTTTGTGATCCAGCGGGCGGGCAACCGATTACTTTTGTCGGCAAGTCGCCGACGACGTGCGAGCGAATCAGGTCAGGGGGGATGTATGCGTTTTTCGAAATTGGCGGTAGCGGTGACGTTCGGGATGGCGTTTGCGAGTGCGGGTCTGCCAGCCATCGAGGCTGCTGATGTGGAACGTGACGTCAAGCCGTCTGCCGAGCAGACCCTGATGGTCTGGGGCGGTGCGATGGATGTTGCCTGGTTTGATGGCCCGATGGGCTTGTTGGGCCTCACTGTCGAGCGCACACCGAATGTCAAGGCGAACAGTCACCGCCCGCAGTTCGACACGCTTGGACTGCAGCAGAGCGCGGGCCTGCAGATTCGGGTTGCGGGTTTGGACTTCGTGGGGTTTGCAGGTGGACAACTGCAGGCCAATGGCGGGTATGTGTTGAAGGCGACCGGCGGCTTGTTTCCGCACGACATCGACTTGCGAAACTTCACACTGCGCCCGCGCAAGGACAATCCGTTGCAACTTGATGTGGTCAGTGCCGATGGCAAGGCGTGGTTCTATATCGATCGCATGATGTACAAGATCGAGGGCGGCAGTTCGCCGCGCATGATCGTTCGGGCGATGGATCTGCGGGTCAGTGCTGAGGCTGCAGCGGCAGCGGGTCGTCCGGGCATTGCTGACTACGTCGTCGCGGCGTTGGAAATGGGTTCCAAGATCGCCAGCGACAGCGTGGTTCTGCCTTCGCCGAAGGGCAGTTCGAAATGGCCCGGGACGGCTGCACCCAATGGCGGCACCTATGAGGCCGATGTCTTTATGCAGACCTTCACTGGGCAGTGGATGCTGGCATCCGGCGAGGATGGTCCTGGCGGTGCCGATGGCATCGTGGTTTACACGCCAAGTTCGACACTCCGCAACAATCGGGCCAATGGCACGAGCACGGTAACCATCCCGAGTGACCCGCTCGGAACCAGCACTGCGCCGTGGGCTGCGGATGTGGTGTGGAATACCAAATTCACCTCGCCAACCGCACCCTACAACAATGATCAACATCCTTATCTGGTGTGGAACCTGTATCGCACCAATGCGGATGGAAGCATCGAGCAGATCGGGCAGTCCGGGGTCAAACACGCCTTCCTGACCATCAATGTCAGCTGCGACGAGAATCCCGGCAACGGACATATTCTGGGTCGCGGTTGCAGCGATACCTATGGCACTGGCAACAACAATTCGACCGGTGATCTGGGCCCGCGCAACGAGATCATTCCAGCGACGGGACAGTGGGGTCGTTGTGGTTCGGTGTATGACAAGAATTGCAACAATGCGTTGGACAGCGGAGCACCCTGTGTCAATTCCTCGGACCCCAGTTGTTCCACGCTGGGTTTCCGCATGCGTGTGCGCGAAAGTGACCTCGACCCCGCGATCAACCCCGGCGCCAGTTTCCGGTTTGAGTCATGGTACGTCGTTCGCGAGGACATCAGCATCTACAACACCATGGCCAGCCGACCCGTGAGCATCAATTGGGCGGCGGGACACTGGCAACTGACCAATGGCTCGCCCTTGTTGCTGGGACCAGCCATCGATCAGTGGGTCTCGCGCACGACGAGCAATCCCAATGAGAGCAGCAGCGAATTGGCGGTCGGCGATGGTCATGCGCGGGTGGCTGTCAAAGTCGTTGATCTCGGTAACGGTACTTGGCGCTATGACTACGCGGTGATGAACTTTGATTTCGCCAGGGCAGTGACGACGGGTTCTGAGGCGGCCAACAACCTGAGCGTGCTGCGCAATCACGGCTTCAACAGCTTTAGCCTGAACCTGCCGGCCTCGGCCGCGGTGAACTCCACCAAGTTCAGCGATGCGGATGACAATGCGGCGAACGAATGGACTGCAGTGCGAGAGGGCAACGCCCTGGTTTGGCGCGGTCCGACGGATGCTGGCATTGCATCGAATGGCCTCAACTGGGGAACGCTGTATCGTTTCTCTGTGGTGACTGACATGGCTCCCACGGACGGCAGCGTCAGTCTCGGTGTCGCCGAGTCGGGTTCGCCTGCCGCTTTCAATGTTGATGCGCTGGTGCCGAGTTCGGTGATTCCTCCGATGTTCGCCAACGGTTTCGAGGGCGTGGGCGTGCGCTGATTCAGGCTGCTTGGCAATTGCAGGGCTCGGCAATCCACGCCGAGCCCTGCGTCGTTTGGCGGGTGCTGCAATCGAACCGCGGTTTGCGGATCCCAGCGAACGCGGGTTTGGGCAATCTCCCGCGCTTTGCTATCCTTCGCGACCCTCCTGACTCCCCAAATAACGGCCATGATTGAAGCCAATCCGACGCGCTACCAGATTGCAGACCTGAGCCAGCGGCTCAACCTGCTTCGGGGGTTTCTTTGACTACGACCACAAGGTCGAACGTCTGGAAGAAGTCACCCGTGAGCTGGAGAGCCCGGATATCTGGAACAAGCCTGACGTTGCACAACAATTGGGGCGTGAGCGCTCGCAGTTGGAGAAAGTGGTCAGCGGAATCCGTGATCTGACGGCATCCTTGAAGGATGCCAACGACTTTCTTGAACTGGCAGAAATGGAAGGCGATGAAGCGACCTTCCAATCGGTGGTTGCTGATGTCGAGCACTATGCTCGTGCCGTCGAGAAGCTCGAGTTTCAGCGCATGTTCTCCGGCAAGATGGATCCCGTGAATGCCTTTGTGGACATTCAGGCCGGTGCCGGGGGCACCGAGGCGCAGGATTGGGCCGAGATGATGTTGCGCATGTATCTGCGCTGGTGCGAATCGCGTGGCTGGAAGGCCGAGTTGATGGAAGTCAGCGGTGGTGATGTTGCAGGTATCAAGTCGGCAACCTTCCGCGTTGAAGGTGACTACGCCTATGGTTGGCTCAAGACCGAGATTGGCGTGCATCGACTCGTGCGCAAGTCGCCGTTCGACTCCGATAATCGTCGCCATACCAGTTTCACCTCGGTGTTCGTGTCGCCCGAAGTGGATGACAACATCGATATCGAGATCAATCCTGCCGACCTCAAAACCGATGTCTATCGCGCCTCCGGTGCCGGTGGTCAGCACGTCAACAAGACCGAGTCGGCGGTGCGCATAACGCATATGCCGACGGGCATTGTCGTGGCCTGTCAGACCGAACGCAGTCAACATAACAACCGTGACCGCGCCATGAAAATGTTGGCGGCAAAGCTCTACGAGCTTGAAATCCAGAAGCGCAACGCGGAAAAAGATGCAGTGGAAGCGACCAAGTCCGACATCGGCTGGGGCAGTCAGATCCGTAACTACGTGCTCGATCAGAGTCGCATCAAGGATCTGCGCACTGGCATTGAACGCTCGGATACGCAAAAGGTGTTGGATGGCGACCTGGATGAATTTGTTGAGGCCAGTCTGAAGGCGGGCCTTGAAGCAGGTTCCAAACGCTCGGATGCTGTCTGACGCCGATTGATGTGGTAGCACGCGCCAATCACCATTCGGATCGTGCTGTCACTCATACGAAGGCTTGTGTCGTTTGAATTGACTCGTTGCCACGCTCCATTTTCAGCATTCTGGATAGCCATGAACCACGCGCCTGAACATTCACCTGCCACCGACGAGAATTTTCTGATCGCGGAGCGTCGCGGCAAGTTGACGGCCCTGCGGGAGCAAGGTCCGGCCTTTCCCAACGATTTTCGGCGCGCGCAGTTTGCGGGTGATCTGCAGGCCGAATACACCGATCACGAGCGCTGGACGGCGGAGGCATTGGCGGAGCAGGGCGCGCAGGTTCGTCTCGCAGGTCGCCTGATCGCCAAGCGCGTGATGGGTAAGGCCAGTTTTGCGCAGATTCAAGACGAATCCGGGCGAATCCAGCTCTATCTCAAAGCCGATGCGCTGGGTGTGGGCTATGACGCCTTCAAATCCTGGGATATCGGCGACATCCTGGGTGTCGAGGGTGGCCTGACGCGCACCAAGACCGGTGAACTGTCGATTGCTGCGACATCGCTGCGCCTGCTCACCAAAGCGCTGCGGCCTTTGCCCGACAAGTTCCATGGCATGACCGACGTGGAGCAGCGCTATCGCCAGCGCTATGTGGATCTGATCGTCAACCCAGAAGCGCGCGAGGTATTCGTGCAGCGCTCGCGGATCATCCGCGCCATTCGCAACTGGTTGGATGAGCGGCGGTTTCTGGAAGTCGAAACGCCGATGATGCATTACATCCCTGGCGGTGCGACGGCGAAGCCTTTCGTCACTTACCACAACGCCTTGGACCTGCAGTTGTATCTGCGGGTGGCACCCGAGCTTTATCTGAAGCGGCTGGTGGTCGGTGGCCTTGAGCGTGTCTACGAGATCAATCGCAATTTCCGCAACGAGGGCGTGTCCACCCGGCACAATCCCGAGTTCACCATGCTGGAATTGTATGAGGCCTACGCGAGCTATCACGAAATCATGGACCTGACCGAAGCGGTAATCCGGCATTCGTCCGAATCGGTGTTCGGGACCACAATTCGGCGCTGGGAAGGGGCAGAGATCGATCTGGGGCCCGCCTTTCGCCGCTGGCGCATGGACGAGGCCGTCCGTCATCACAATCCCGAAATCAGCATCGCCGATTGCCGCGATCGTGAAGCCTTGGTCGCGCATTGCGCCCGGTTGAATATCAAGGTGAAGGCCGACTATGGCTGGGGTCGACTACTGCTGGAAATTTTCGAGAAGACCGTCGAAGCCCATCTGGTGCAGCCGACGTTCATCACCCATCACCCGGTCGAAGTCAGCCCGCTGGCACGCGAGAGCGACAGTGAGCCTGGTATCACCGAGCGCTTCGAGTTGTTCATCTGCGGACGCGAAATCGCCAATGGTTTTTCGGAGTTGAACGATGCCGAAGATCAGGCTGCGCGTTTCCAGGCGCAGGTGGCGCAAAAGGAGGGCGGCGACGACGAGGCCATGCACTTCGACGCCGATTACATTCGCGCGTTGGAATATGGATTGGCACCCACGGGCGGACTCGGCATCGGCATTGATCGTCTGGTGATGCTGCTGACCAACAGCACGTCGATCCGCGATGTGTTGCTGTTCCCCTACATGCGTCCCGAAGCGCAGGGCTGATCACAGCGCAAAGGCAAATGTCTTGGCAGGTTGCTGAGAAGGTGGCTTGGCGCAGTTCTCAAAATTGCGAGTCCGCCACCCGTCCGGACTCGCTCAGGACGATTTCATCGCATATGCGATGGATTCGCGAGCGCGGCATCTTTGCCACGCCCCAACAGGGCGTTTCTGAAAGGCGTGTCAGTCCTTGCGTTGCGCGTCGTGCAACATTTGCCGGGCATGCGCCAAGGTCAGATCGGTCACTTGCACGCCTCCCAACATGCGCGCCAGTTCGTCGCAGCGGCTTGTGTCTGTCAGTGCGTGCAGGGCACTGCGGGTGACACCATCGTTGGCCTGTTTGCGCACGCTGTAGTGCGCGTGCCCCTGTGCCGCCACTTGCGGCAAATGGGTGACGCACAGTACTTGGCGCTCACGCCCGAGGCGGCGCAGCTTCTGACCGACGATTTCGGCGACCGCACCGCCGATACCGGTGTCCACTTCGTCAAAGACCATCGTCTGAACTGCGTCCATGCCCAGTGCGGCGACTTCGATGGCGAGACTGATACGCGACAGTTCGCCGCCCGAGGCGGTTTTGCGTAACGCACGCGGGGGCTGTCCGGCATTGGTGCTGACCAGAAACTCGATGCGTTCGGCACCCATCGGATCGGGTTGCATGTCGGTGTTGTTTTCGATCTGCACATGGACGCGTCCGCCATCCATTCCCAGCAGGCTCATCTCTTCGCTGACTGCCTGTCCGAATCGCAGCGCAGAGGCCCGGCGCGCTATGCTCAGTTGCTTGGCGGCAGACTCCCAGTGGTGCTGCAGCGCTTCGAGTTGCGCATCCAGTTTGGCAACTGCGCTACCGGCGGCCTGCAACTGCTCGATCTCTTCACGTAAAGATTGCGCCTTGGACTGAAGCTCACGCGCATCGCTGCGGTGCTTACGCGCCAGATCGTGCAAGCGGGCAAGTTGATCTTCCAGTCCCATCAGGCGCGTCGGGTCGAGTTCCAGATCATCCTGAGTCGAACGCACTCGCAGCGCCGCTTCCTCGGTTTGAATTGCCGCTGATTCGAGCAGGTCCGCCGCCTCGGACAGTCTTGGGTCGAACTCGGCTTGCCGCATCAAGTCGTGCGCGAGATGACGCAGGCTGGCGGGCAGATCCATTCGATCATCGCCATCCAGTTGCGTCAGCACACGCTGACACGTTTCCACCAACTTGAGCGCATGCGCACTGCGGCGATGCTGTGCGAGCAATTCATCAAAGGCATTGGGGCTGAGTGCGTGCTGTTCGAGTTCCGCGAGCTGATGGCCAAGGAGCTCCAGTTGCGGTCCCGGATCGCTTGCCTGACGCAGCAGAGCATCGCGTTGCTTTCGGGCACTCTGCCAGTTCAGTGCTTGCGTTCTGACCTCGCCGAGCTGATTCGCATGGCGTCCCCACGCATCCAGCAAGGCGAGTTGCTGTGGCTTTTGCAGCAGTGCTTGATGCTCGTGCTGGCCATGGATCTCGATCAATTGCTCGGCCAGCTCAGACAACTGTCCGGCAGAAACAGGGCGACCATTGATCCAAGCCCGTGATCCACCATCGGCGCGAATCACGCGACGCAATGCACAACTGAGATCGTCGTCCAATTCCTGCTCGCGTAGCCAGGCCAAGGCACGGTCGTCGTCCTGCAATTGGAATTGCGCAGATAGTTCAGCGCGCTCGGCACCATGCCTGACCATCCCGGCATCGGCGCGCGCGCCGCCCAGAAACAGTAACGCGTCCACCAGCAGAGACTTGCCCGCACCGGTTTCACCCGAGATCACGGTCAAGCCCTTGCCCAGTGTCAGTTCCACCTCTTCGACGATGGCGAAATCCTTGACGTACAGACTGGACAACATGGGCAGGCTCGACGCTCGAAAGTCGCAAGACCGCAAACGCTAGCATCCCCCGGCCGTCAGGCCAAGACGAACGACGGGGCTTGTCAGTCGCCCGTCAAGCCTATATCTAGTCTGCATGACTGTTCGACTGCTCGATCCCCGTTCCCGCCAGTTGCTGCGCGCCCTGATTGCGCAGTACATCCGTGATGGCGAGCCGGTAGGCTCGCGCACCTTGGCCAAGCATTCGGGTCTGGATGTCAGTCCGGCGACCATTCGCAATGTCATGGCGGACTTGGAAGACGTCGGTTTGGTCGCCACCCCGCACACCTCAGCTGGGCGGATTCCAACCGCACAGGGCTATCGCGTTTTTGTCGATAGCCTGCTGCAGATGCAACCCATGCAGGCGGCGGAAATCGAGTCGTTGCGACAACGTTTGTCGCCGGAGTTGGGCACTCAGGGCTTGCTCGCGAGTTCGTCCGAATTGTTGTCTGCGATGTCACAGTTCGTCGGTATGGTGACCGTCCCGAAACGGGATCAATTTGCCCTGCGGCATATCGAGTTCGTCGCACTGGATGGTCATCGGGTATTGGTGATTCTGGTGTTTGCCGACAACGAAGTGCAGAACCGGGTAATCCAGACGCGTCGCTTGTTCAGCCCCGCCGAGCTCGAGCAACTGGGCAACTATCTGAACATTCATTTCAGTGGCCGTCCCTTGAGTGCTATTCGTGCGGATCTGGTGCGCGAGTTGCGGGACACCCGTTCGGCGATGGACAGCCTGCTCTCGGCAGCCGTGGAAGTCGCTGAGTCGGTGTTCCCGGCAGCCTCCGAAGACGATGTGGTCGTGGCCGGGCAAACGCGCCTGATGAGCGTGCACGATCTGTCGGACATGGAGCGCCTGCGCGAGTTGTTCGATGCTTTTGCGCGCAAACGCGAGCTTCTGCAATTGTTGGAAGGTTGCATCCATGCACAGGGCGTGCGCCTGTTTATCGGCGAAGAGTCCGGTGTGGCGCCGTTTGGTGGCTGCTCTCTGGTAGCAGCACCGTATGGCGTTGAGGGCAAGGTTCTCGGTGTGCTCGGTGTCATTGGACCGACCCGCATGGCCTATGAGCGCGTCATCCCTATGGTGCAAACCACCGCGCAAATGCTGACGGCGGCCTTGAATCAGGCACAGCAGACCCAATAAAGCAGCACATTGCCCTTTCGTGGCCCCTTTACTTTGCTTCCGCTGTGTGCGGAATCCTTTAACTTGCCCTTCCTGCGAGCGCACGATGACTCAAGAGCACACCCCAAACGATACCTCTGCCAATGAGCAGGCTGAACACGATCGCGCCGAAGCCTTGGCCGCTAAGGTGGATGAGCTGCAACTCAGCCTGATCCAACTCAAGGAAGAGCAGTTGCGCGAGCGCGCCGATCTGGAAAATCAACGCAAGCGCATGATTCGTGACGTTGAACAGGCGCGAAAATTCGCCAATGAGCGACTGTTGGGCGACCTGCTTCCGGTGTTGGATAGTCTTGAGCGTGGTCTGCAGAGCGCTGCGGGTGCCGACAGTTTGGTGCGCGAGGGCATGGATTTGACGCTCAAACAGTTGCTTAAAGTGTGCGAGAGCGGGGGGTTGGTTGAAGTGGCACCTGCGGCGGGGACTGCCTTCAACCCCGAGCATCATCAGGCAATGACCGCGCAACACAGCGATGCAGTGCCGCCAAACAGCGTCATTCAGGTTTTTCAAAAGGGCTATCTGTTGAACGACCGATTGCTGCGTCCTGCATTGGTCGTGGTCAGTCAGGCCGAGTGAATCGACACATAACGTCAGTGAAGCGCGCTTGAAAGCGATCCACGACAGCCCCAAATAGCGGATAGATCCCAGCGATTGCACTGGGCCAGAACTTTGTAAGGAGAATTTCATGGGCAAGATCATCGGTATCGACCTCGGCACCACCAATTCCTGCGTTGCAGTGATCGAGGGTGGTCAGGCCAAAGTGATTGAAAACTCGGAAGGCGATCGCACCACACCGTCGATCGTCGCGTTCACCAAGGATGGCGAAACCATTGTTGGCGCGTCCGCCAAGCGGCAGTCGGTGACCAATCCCAAGAACACGTTCTATGCCGTCAAGCGCTTGATTGGTCGTAAGTTCGCGGACGCCGAAGTCAAGAAGGATCTCGATCTGGTGCCCTACGGCATCGTCGCGCACGACAACGGCGACGCTTGGGTGTCCACCTCGGATGGCAGGAAGATGGCACCGCCGCAGATCAGCGCCGAAGTTTTGGCAAAGATGAAGAAGACCGCCGAAGCCTATCTGGGTGAAGCGGTGACCGAAGCCGTCATCACCGTTCCCGCGTACTTTAATGACAGCCAGCGTCAGGCGACCAAGGACGCCGGTCGCATTGCCGGGTTAGAGGTCAAGCGCATCATCAACGAACCAACCGCTGCGGCGCTGGCGTACGGCCTGGACAAGAAAGGCGGGGATCGCAAGATCGCGGTGTATGACTTGGGCGGCGGCACCTTCGACGTCTCGATCATCGAGATCGCCGAAGTCGATGGCGAAAAACAGTTCGAAGTGCTTGCGACCAATGGCGATACCTTCCTCGGCGGTGAGGACTTCGACAAGCGCGTGATTGACTTTCTGGTCGAAGAGTTCCAGAAGGATCAAGGCATTGATCTGCGCAAGGATCCGCTGGCCCTTCAGCGCCTCAAAGATGCGGCCGAACGCGCCAAGATCGAGCTGTCGTCGAGCCAACAGACGGACGTCAATCTTCCCTACATTACGGCGGATGCGTCCGGTCCGAAGCACCTCAATGTGAAGCTGACCCGCGCAAAGCTGGAATCGCTGGTGGAGGATCTGGTCAAGCGCACCATCGAGCCTTGCCGCACGGCCATGGCCGATGCGGGTTTGAAGATGTCCGATGTCAGCGAAGTCATCCTGGTGGGTGGTCAGACCCGCATGCCACGTGTGCAGGCGGCAGTCACTGAGTTCTTCGGCAAGGAGCCCCGCAAGGACGTCAATCCGGACGAAGCCGTTGCCATTGGCGCGGCGGTGCAGGGCGGTGTGCTGGCCGGGACAGTCAAGGACGTGCTGCTGCTCGATGTCACCCCGCTGTCGCTGGGTATCGAGACCTTGGGCGGTGTGTTTACCAAGTTGATCGAGAAGAACACCACGGTACCCACCAAGGCCGCACAGACCTTTTCGACCGCAGAAGACAACCAGACGGCCGTCACCGTGCACGTGCTTCAGGGTGAGCGTGAGCAGGCGCGTTTCAACAAGTCGTTGGCCAAGTTTGATCTGTCTGGCATCGAGTCTGCACCGCGCGGCATGCCGCAAGTGGAAGTGAGCTTCGATATCGATGCGAACGGCATTCTGCATGTGTCGGCCAAGGACAAGAAGACCGGCAAGGAACAGAAAGTTGAGATTAAGGCCGGCTCTGGTTTGTCGGATGACGAGATCCAGCGCATGGTTTCGGATGCCGAGGCCAATCGTGAAGAGGACAAGAAGTTCCATGAACTGGTTGGTGCACGCAATCAAGCCGATGCCCTGATTCACAGCACGCGCAGCGCCATCAAGGAGCATGGTGGCAAGGTGCCACCGGAACAGATTGGCCAGATCGAATCCGCGCTGGCTGAGCTGGAAACCGCCATGAAGGGTGACGACAAGGCGCAGATCGAGGCCAAGACCAATGCCTTGGCGCAGGTCGCGCAGTCACTGGCAGCGGTGGCTTCTGGTGGCGATGCAGGTGGTGCCGCTGCTGGACCCGGTGCCGCGCCTCAGGATGATGTGGTGGATGCCGAGTTCACCGAGGTCAAGAACGAGCCCAAGAGCTGATTGGGGCGAGGGTAGCGGTGGCAGCGGGATGCATGCGCTCGCCTGAGTGGGATGCTCGACAAAGCCGCAGACGACCTCTGCGGCTTTGTCGTTGAACAAGACAGCCAATCCGCGCAGTGCAGATTGGCAACAACGAGTCTCGAAATCGCCGATGAAACGCGACTACTACGAAGTGCTGGGCGTGCAACGCAACGCCAACGACGATGAGCTGAAGAAATCCTACCGACGGCTCGCCATGAAGTTCCACCCCGACCGCAATCCCAACGATGCGCAGGCCGAGGCTAACTTCAAGGAAGCCAAGGAGGCGTACGAAGTGCTGTCCGATGCGTCCAAGCGACGCCTGTACGACCAGCACGGACACGCAGCCTTTGAAAGTGGCATGGGAGGTGGGCGCGGCGGTGCCGGGTTCGCTGATGTGGGCGACATTTTTGGCGACATTTTTGGCGACATCTTCGGTGGTGGTGCTCGCCAGCGCGGCCCGAGACGTGGCGCAGATCTGCGCTACGTCGTTGATCTGGAGCTCGAAGAAGCGGTATTCGGCATCGAAAAGGAAATCATCGTGCCGACGGTCATCGCCTGCGAACCTTGCAATGGCAGTGGATCGACCGATGGTGTCGTTGAGACCTGTTCCACCTGCGGCGGACAGGGACGCGTGCGCATGCAACAGGGTATTTTTTCGGTGCAGCAGAGCTGTCCGCATTGCGGTGGCACCGGCAAGCGCATCAAGAATCCCTGCAAGAAATGTCAGGGTGCCGGTCGGGTCGAGTCGGAAAAGACACTGAAGGTGAAGATTCCCGCGGGCGTGGATACCGGTGATCGCATCCGCTTGAGCGGCGAGGGCGAGGCTGGTCCGAATGGCGCGGCATCGGGTGATCTTTACGTCGAAGTGCGTGTCCAATCACACGACATTTTCCAGCGTGATGGCAACGACCTTTACTGCGAAGTGCCGATCCGTTTTTCGCAAGCCGCCTTGGGCGCCGAGCTGGTGGTGCCTACGCTGGATGGTGAAGCACTCATCAAGGTGCCCGCGGAAACTCAAACCGGCAAGTTGTTCCGCCTGCGTGGTAAAGGGGTGAAATCGGTACGAAGTCACAGCACCGGCGATCTGCTGTGCCGTGTCGTGGTGGAGACGCCTGTCAAACTCACCAAACGCCAGCGCGAATTGCTGGAGGAGTTTGAAGGAACGTTCGAAGGCGCGGATGCACATGCGCATTCGCCACGGGCGAGTTCCTGGTTCGACGGCGTCAAGCGATTTTTCGAAAACATGACCGGTTGATGGGCGCGAACACCGAAGGCGCGCTGCTAGACTGCGTGCGTCTCGTGCCCGGATTCTGGTTGTGAACGCATCGCGCATTCGTTTGTTGATTCATGGCGCCTCCGGTCACATGGGACGCAGTCTGCTGGAAGCACTGGCCGATTATCCGCAGTTGCATCTGGTGGCGGCGGTCGCCAATACCGCGCGTGCCGATCTTGGCGCGCTGTCGGTCCTGCAACCCAGGCAATTGGCTCACGCGCCCGCGTTTGATGTCGCTGTGGACTTCAGTGCGCCGCAAGGGCTGATGGTGCTCGGTGAGTTGTGTGTCAGTCGTGGGTCAGCGTTGGTGTCTGGCACCACCGGTTTGGATGCGCTGCAGCGACAGGCATTGTCCCAGTGGAGTGAGACGATCCCCGTCCTCTGGGCGGCCAATTTCAGTTTGGGCGTGGCCTTGTTGGCGCGCTTACTGCATCAGGCAGCGGCGGTGTTGCCAGACTGGGATTGCGAAATCGTTGAAACCCACCATCGACGCAAAAAGGACGCGCCATCGGGAACCGCCTTGCGGCTGGGCGAGGCTGTGGCGAGTGCGCGCCAAGCCGACTTGTCGGCGCTCGCGCAACATGGTCGCAGCGGTCCGGATGTGCTGCGACGTGCTGGCGAGATCGGCTTCCATGCCCTGCGTGGTGGCACAGTGGTGGGCGATCACCGGGTGGCGTTTTTTGGCCCCAGCGAGCAGATCGAATTCAGTCACCACGCAGCCAGCCGCGACGTGTTTGCGCGTGGCGCACTGCGCGCGGCCCACTGGATTGCCCATCGGGATTCGGGTAGCTATCAGATGGACGACGTGCTTGGTCTGTGATCATGATCGCCCTGCAGACCGGCGCGGCAATCAGGCATTTCCACGGATCTGCGGGTCGATATGTCGATTACGCCATGTTGTTCGGGTGGACAGGGCGGGGCTGAAAATCTAAACTTCGCACTCGCCTGAACCCTCGCATCGCTGATCCGGACCCGCCATGGCAGGCCCGGGTATTTTTGCGCAAGTGCGCTTTGCGATGTGGGGAATCGGAAGTCCCAGCTCATCAAAGGCGACCCTCTGTGAATTCACCTGCATTGCTTGCTCTGGCCGATGGCACCGTGTTTCACGGGCTTTCCGCCGGAGCCGTTGGTACGCGCGTCGGCGAAGTGGTGTTCAACACCGCGATGACCGGTTACCAGGAAATCCTTACCGATCCGTCTTATGCGCGCCAGATCGTCACGCTGACGTATCCGCATATCGGCAACACCGGTTGCACCGATCAGGATGACGAATCGGCTGCCGTGCTGGCGTCGGGTCTGATCATCCGTGAACTGCCGACACCTGCCAGCAATTGGCGTTCCGAATCCGACCTGGGCGCGTGGTTGCAGGCGCGTGGCGTGGTAGCGATTGCTGAGATCGATACCCGCAAGCTGACCCGTCTGTTGCGTGATGGTGGTGCGCAGGGCGCGTGCCTGACTGCTGGCGAGGGACTCAGCGCCGACGGTGCTTTGGCGCGGGCGCGCGCGTTTCCCGGTCTGAAGGGCATGGATCTCGCAAAAGAAGTTTGTGTGCCGCAAGCCTACGCCTTTGATCAAGGTAGTTTGGATCTGGACAACGGTCGATTTGCGATGTCGTCTGGCGAGTTTCATGTGGTCGCCTATGATTTTGGTGTCAAACGCAACATTCTGCGCATGCTGGTCGACCGCGGATGTCGGTTGACTGTGGTGCCTGCGCAAACCCCGGCGGCGGAGGTCTTGGCGCTCAATCCGGATGGTATTTTTCTTTCCAATGGCCCGGGCGATCCCGAGCCCTGTGACTATGCCATCGACGCGATTCGCCACTTCATCGCGGCAAAGGTGCCAACCTTTGGCATCTGTCTGGGGCATCAGTTGCTCGGTCTGGCGGCCGGTGCCGCCACGCTGAAAATGAAGTTTGGCCACCATGGTGCCAATCACCCGGTGCAGGATCTGCGTACTGGTCGCGTGATGATTTCGAGCCAGAATCACGGTTTTGCCGTGGATGAGGCGAGTTTGCCTGACCACGTCACAGCGACACACCGTTCTTTGTTCGACGGCTCACTGCAGGGTATTGCTTTGACCAATGCGCCGGCCTTCAGTTTTCAGGGACACCCAGAAGCAGCGCCTGGACCACATGATGTGTCGCCGTTGTTTGATGATTTCTTTGCATTGATTCGTGCCCACCGATCCTGATCAGGAGGTTGTTATGGCTCGCCCAACTCGCTCGCGCGGTGCTTCCGGGATGACCGTCAGTGGACTGTTTGTTCGTCTCCTGCTTTGGCTCGGACTGCCCTTGGCTTTGCTCTACGGCTTGCTGTGGTGGCGAATCAGCGCGGGTATCGACAAGGAACTGAAACAGGTCGCTGGTCTGGTTGAGGTGGCGCGCGACTCGACCTACTTCACCTTTTCCGGCGACGTCGGTATCACTGGTGTGCGCATGCGTCCCGTGCTGGGGGGCGAGGTCGTGGTTCGTGCACGGCGCATGGAAGTTCACACCCCGGGTTTGTGGTGGCTGATCCGTGCAAGCCTGTTCGGTTTCCCGAACGAGTTGCCAAACCGGATTGGTTTCAGTGTGACCAATCTGGAAATTGAAGGCCTGCCGACCGGTCCGCAAGAAGGTCTGATCGGCGCCTATACCGGCCTTCCGATGGAGGCGGCTGGCTGCAAGGCGGACGCATGGGATCGCACGGATCTGCAGATGATGGGTCTGCAAGTGGGCGACTCCGTGCTGACCGTGCAAGCGGAGCAAAGCAGTCCTGGCGTATTCGCCTATCTGATGAATCTCAAAACACCGGGTGTGGGTGGCCTGGAAGCTCGGGTCGGATTGCGTGTGCCCGGCGAGGCGGTCGTTCGCCCAGAAGCATTGCTTGCAACAACTTTGGGTGACGCTTCGGTCACATTCCGCGACGAGGGCTTCCTTGCGGCGCGCAATCAATTCTGTGCCGAGCAGCTTGGCGTGACATCCGACGTATTCGTGCAGAAGCATCTGGATGGCGTGCAATCCCTGCTGCTGTCTCTGGGTTTGGTCGCAGAAGATGATCTGCTGCACGCGTGGGGACAATTTACGCGTGAGGGTGGCGAATTCCGTATCGAAACCCGTCCAAGCGCGTCCTTGGGCTTTCAACAAATCAGTCTGTTGAGCGGCGAGAGCCTGATGTCGGCGCTCAGTCCGTATGTGCGTGTCAGCGGGATCGATCCGGTCCGCTTGTCCCTGCGTCGCGTAAGTGCGGCTTCGTTGACCGAGCAGAAGCGCTCGCGTGAAATTGCGCGTGCGCGCGAAGAGGATGGTTTGACGGTCGCCGAGGACCTGGTTGACAAGATGATTGCCCCGGTTCCCACACCCGAAGAAAAAGCGGCGCTGGACATCGCACCCGATGCGCAGGGGCGTGTTCCGTTTGATGCGCTTCCGGCGTATGAGGGGCGGTCTGTGGTCGTTGAAACTACCTGGAACACGCAACGTCGCGGCGTACTCAAAGATGCGACGCGCGCGCGCCTCGTGCTTGCCCTGATTGCCTCGCAAGGCGGTTTTGATTTGAGCATGCCGCGAGAAACTGTCCGCGAAGTGCGCATTCTGGACGTCGCCAGCCCTCCTATTTCCGATCCTTCTGCCGATATCTCCAATGCCCAAGCGAACTGACCTTCAGTCCATCCTCATCATTGGCGCCGGCCCGATCGTCATCGGTCAGGCGTGTGAGTTCGATTACTCCGGCGCACAGGCCTGCAAGGCCTTGAAAGCTGAGGGTTACCGGGTGGTGCTGGTGAACTCCAATCCCGCCACGATCATGACCGACCCGGACACAGCCGATGCGGTCTATATCGAGCCGATCAACTGGCAGACGGTCGAAAAAATCATCGCCAAAGAAAAACCCGATGCCTTGTTGCCGACCATGGGCGGGCAGACGGCGTTGAACTGCGCACTCGATCTGGCGGACCACGGCGTGCTGGAGAAGTATGGCGTCGAGCTGATTGGTGCCAAGCGTGAGGCCATCCGCATGGCGGAGGATCGCGAGCTGTTCCGCGTCGCGATGGGCGAGATCGGTTTGGCATGCCCCAAGGCCGAGGTGGTTCGCACGTTCGAGCAGGCGCTGGAAACCCAGGCGAAGGTCGGCTACCCGACCATCATTCGACCCAGCTTTACCTTGGGCGGATCGGGTGGTGGCATTGCCTACAACCGCGAGGAGTTCGAGGAAATCGTCAAACGCGGTCTGGACCTGTCGCCCGTGCATGAAGTGCTGGTGGAAGAGTCCGTGCTGGGCTGGAAGGAGTTCGAGATGGAAGTGGTCCGCGACACGGCGGACAACTGCATCATCGTCTGCTCCATCGAGAACATCGACGCCATGGGTGTGCATACCGGCGATTCGATCACCGTCGCCCCGGCGCAAACGTTGACCGACAAGGAATACCAGCGTCTGCGCGATGCCTCGATCGCGGTGCTGCGCAAAATCGGTGTGGACACCGGAGGTTCCAACGTCCAGTTCGGTATCAATCCGGTCGATGGACGTGTAGTGGTGATCGAGATGAACCCGCGCGTGTCGCGATCTTCGGCGCTGGCCTCCAAGGCAACCGGGTTCCCGATTGCCAAGATCGCCGCCAAACTCGCGGTGGGTTACACCTTGGACGAGTTGCGCAATGACATCACCGGCGGCGCGACACCGGCCTCGTTCGAGCCGACCATCGATTATGTAGTGACCAAGATTCCGCGCTTTGCCTTCGAGAAATTCCCGCAGGCCGACTCGCGACTGACGACGCAGATGAAATCGGTCGGCGAGGTCATGGCGATTGGCCGCAGTCTGTCGGAATCTCTGCAAAAGGCACTGCGTGGGCTGGAGACCGGTCGCACCGGCTTTGATCCCATCCTGCCTGCCGTGCTCGATGATGTTGGTCAGATGGAATTGCGCCGCCAGCTACGTGAGCCAGGGCCGGATCGTCTGTTCTATGTGGGCGATGCATTTCGGCATGGCTTGAGTCAGGACGAGGTTTATGGACTGACCCGAATAGACCCTTGGTTCTTGCGCCAGATCGAGGCGCTGATCCGGATTGAAGGCGAGGTCACTGCGCACGGTCTGGATGGCCTCAGTGCGGAACGTCTGCGCTTTCTTAAACGGCGCGGTTTTTCCGATGCGCGTCTGGCCAAGTTGTTGGGGACGGATGAGAAAGCCGTGCGCGCGTTGCGTCATGCGTTTGCGGTGCGTCCAGTGTTCAAGCGAGTGGATTCCTGCGCGGCCGAATTTTCGACCTCCACAGCCTACCTGTACTCGACTTACGAAGACGAATGCGAAGCCGAGCCGACCACCCGCGACAAGATCATGGTGTTGGGCGGCGGGCCGAACCGGATCGGGCAGGGCATCGAGTTCGACTACTGCTGCGTTCATGCGGCGCTGGCGATGCGTGAGGATGGCTACGAAACCATCATGGTCAATTGCAATCCCGAGACCGTATCCACCGATTACGACACCTCGGATCGCCTGTACTTCGAGCCGTTGACGCTGGAAGACGTGCTGGAAGTGGTTGAGCGCGAGAAGCCCAAGGGCGTGATCGTGCAGTACGGCGGACAGACCCCGCTGAAACTTGCACGTGCGCTGGAAGAGGCCGGTGTGCCCATCATTGGTACAAGCCCGGATTCCATTGACCTAGCGGAGGATCGCGAACGGTTTCAGCAGATGATCGTCAAGCTGGGCCTCAATCAGCCACCCAATCGCACTGCGCGCACTGCCGAGCAGGCCTTGGCGGCTGCGCATGAGATCGGCTATCCGCTGGTGGTGCGCCCGAGTTACGTTTTAGGCGGTCGCGCCATGGAAGTGGTGTATTCCGATGCCGATCTGACGCGTTACATCCGCGATGCGGTGAGTGTGTCGAACGAGTCGCCAGTCCTGCTCGATCGCTTTCTCGACAATGCCGTCGAAGTGGATGTGGACGTGGTCGCTGACGCTGAAGGACAGGTCCTGATTGGCGGGATCATGGAACACATCGAGGAAGCCGGCGTGCATTCTGGTGATTCCTCGTGCTCGCTGCCGCCCTACTCGCTGTCCGCCGGGTTGCAGGACGAATTGCGCGTGCAAGTGGCTGCGATGGCGCGCGAGTTGAAGGTCATCGGCCTGATGAACACCCAGTTCGCCATTCATGCCGATGAGCACGGTGGTGGCAAGATCTACGTGCTGGAAGTCAATCCGCGCGCTTCGCGCACGGTGCCACTTGTTTCCAAAGTGACTGGTCGTCCACTGGCCAAGATCGCTGCGCGTTGCATGGTCGGGCAATCCTTGGCGCAGCAGCAGACCGAGCACGAAATCGTGCCGTCCTACTTTGCCGTCAAAGAGGCGATCTTCCCGTTCGCCAAGTTCCAGAACGTCGACCCGATCCTCGGCCCGGAAATGCGTTCGACGGGCGAAGTCATGGGCGTGGGGCGCGATTTTGGGGCGGCCTTTGCACGCGCTCAGGAAGCAGCCGCCATCAAGGTGCCGCCGCCTGGCAAGGCTTTCGTGTCGGTCCGCGATCAGGACAAGGCGCGCTTGTTGCCGGTCGCCAAGACTCTGTTGGAGCGCGGCTTCAGTCTTGTCGCGACCACCGGTACGCAGGCGTTCCTGCACGCTAACGGCCTGGCGTGCGATGTGGTCAACAAAGTCGCCGAGGGTCGGCCGCATGTGGTCGACCTGATCAAGAACGGTGAAATCGTGTATATCGTCAACACCACCGAAGGGCGGCAGGCCATCGCGGATTCCTTCTCGATCCGGCGTGAGGCATTGCAACACAGGGTGACCTATTCCACGACCGTGTCAGGTGCGCGCGCGTTAGTGCATTCCTTGCCCTATCGCGGTACCGGCGGCGTATTGTCTTTGCAGGAATTGCACGCTGAATTGCGTGCGTAAGGAGTCGAAACGATGAGAGCGCCATTGACGCTGAAAGGATCGCAGCGCCTGCGCGAAGAGCTGGAGCACCTGAAGTCGGTCAAGCGACCGGCGGTGATCCTGGCCATTGCCGAAGCGCGTGCCCACGGAGACCTCAAAGAAAACGCTGAATATCACGCGGCGCGTGAACAGCAGGGCTTTATCGAGGGCCGCATCAAAGAGCTGGAAAGTGCGCTCTCGCATGCGCATGTGATCGATACCGCCAAACTCAATCCGGGCGACAAGATCGTGTTTGGTGCCATCGTCGAGTTGTCGGATGTCGACTCGGGCGACGAAGTGACCTATCAGATCGTTGGCGATCTGGAGTCGGACATCAAGGCGGGCCTGATTTCGGTGTCTGCACCCATTGCGCGCGCCCTGATCGGCAAGCGCGAGGGCGATGCCATCACCATCACTGCACCGGGCGGCGAACGCAGCTACGAGATCGTTGCGGTGCGTTACGACGCATGAGCGGTGCCGGCTGCATTCTGCTGCTGCCAGCACGCAAGCGTTTGCGCGGTGAATTGGCCGTTGCGCCTTGCCTGCAGCAGATCATTGCCAAAGGCGAAGTGATCGATGCCACCGAATCCGGCGAGTTGGGGCAATTGACCCGCATCTTTGATATCGCGCCGCTTGGCTTACCCGCCGCTGCACTTTCGCGGCATTTCGATGCTGGGGATGCCGGATCGCACGTGTGGTTGCGTGCCGATCCCGCCTTCGTGCAGCCCGAAATGAATGGGGTGCGCTTGATGGCGGTGGGCGAGCTTGGCTTGCGCGCAGATGAGTCGCGCGCCCTCGTCGAAGCACTGCAGCCACTATTCGGCGATGCCGGTATGCCGCTGACGGCGACCACGACACAACGCTGGTACCTGCAATTGCAAACCGGTCTTCGCATGCCGCGTTTTGCCGCGCCGGAAGAAGCCATTGGTACTGACCTTGGCGAGCATCTTCCGCAAGGCGAAGACGGCAAGCGTTGGCGCGCGCTGCTCAACGAGGCGCAAGTCGTTTTGCACAACCATCCGCTCAATCAGGCGCGCGTCAAGGCCGGAAAGGTGCCTGCCAACAGCCTCTGGTTCTGGGGTGCGGGCAGCTTGCCGGATGAAGTGATTTCCGGTGTGTCGACCTTGTATTCGCACGAGCCGCACGCCTGCGCGCTGGCCCAGTTGTCGGGTATCGACGTCAAGCTGATCGATAGTGATGTGTTGCCAGGTGACCTCGATGATTGCGCACTCGATCTGCGCGGTGCGCGTGATCTGGCGGCGCTCGAAACGTCGGTGTTTGCGCCGCTGTTGGCACGCGTCAAGCAAGGCAAGCTGCACGCCTTGACGGTTGACTTTGCCGACAGCCACGCCTGGGTTTATCGCCGCCGTCACGCCTTGCGATTCTGGCGGCGGTCGCCGCGCGACTGGGCGTGAGTCCACGCATTCAGCGGCGCAGCCTCGCCGACGCGCCGATTCTGCACGACACCAACATCGCCGCGGTATTGCGGCGTGTCTACGCTGGGCGAGGCGTGCAGAGCGCAAGTGAGGTCGACCTGCGCCTCGCTCACTTGCTGCCGCCCACACTTGGCGATTTGGATCGTGCCTGCGAACACCTGCTGCGCTGGCGCGAGGCGCAAGCCCATATCACCGTGGTCGGCGACTTCGACGCCGATGGCGCCACCGGCACCGCGGTCGCCGTGCGTGGCCTGCGTCTGCTCGGGTTTCAACGGGTCGACTACCGCGTGCCGAATCGTTTTCTGCATGGCTACGGTCTATCGCCAGCCGTGGTTGACGCGCTTGATCCCGCGCCCAATGTCATCCTCACGGTCGACAACGGCGTCGCCGCGCTCGCCGGTGTGACCGCAGCCAAGTCGCGCGGCATCGAGGTGCTGATTACCGATCACCATCTGCCTGCCGAGACGCTTCCCGAGGCGGTCGCCATCGTCAACCCGAACCTGCACGGCGACGCCTTTCCCAGCAAAGCGCTGGCCGGTGTCGGCGTGGTGTTCTACCTGCTGATTGCCCTGCGTGCGCGCCTGCGCGAGCTCGGTTCGCCGCAGGGTCAGGTGGATCTGTCCACGCTGCTTGATCTGGTCGCCATCGGCACCGTCGCCGACCTTGTGGCGCTGGACGCCAACAATCGTCGTCTTGTGCGTGCAGGGCTGCAGCGCATCCGTGAGGAGCGCGCGCATGCTGGTGTCCTCGCGCTGTTCCGCGCTGCAGGACGCGATCCGCGCCGCGCCACTGCCGCCGATCTTGGCTTTGCCATCGGTCCGCGCATCAATGCCGCCGGCCGACTGGAAGACATGGCACTTGGCATCGAGTGCTTGCTCTGCGATGACGCGCTACGCGCCGACGCGTTTGCGCAACGGCTCAACAACATCAACCACGAGCGCCGCGACCTGCAGCAGGCCATGGTCGATCAGGCCGAAGCCTTGCTCGAAGCCCGTTTGCCCAGCTTCGACGCCGCCCATGTGCCAGCAGGACTGGTGCTGCACGATGCCGACTGGCATAGCGGCGTGATCGGACTCGTCGCCTCCAAACTCAAGGAACGCCTGCATCGCCCGATCATCGCCTGTGCGCCTGCCGAAGACGGCAGCGGCGAATGGAAAGGCTCGGGCCGTTCCATTCCAGGCTTTCATCTGCGCGATTGTCTGGTCGCCCTCGACACCCGCCATCCCGGCCTGCTGAAACGCTACGGCGGCCACGCCATGGCGGCGGGCCTCAGTATTGACGGCGAACGCCTGCCGGAACTGGTGAACGCCTTCGAGCAGATCGCCAGCGAATGGCTCAGCCCCGAACTGCTGCAAGCCACCATCTGGACCGACGGCCCGCTGCGCGCCGATGAAATCAGCCTCAGCCAAGCCGAAGCCCTGCGCGCAGGCGGCCCTTGGGGACAAGCCTTTCCCGAACCCCTGTTCGACAACGAATTCGAACTGGAACGCTGGTCCGTCATGGCCGAACGCCACCTGCGCCTGAACCTGCGCCTGCTACCCGAGCGCCACCCCGTCGAAGCCATCTTCTTCAATGCCTACCGAGGCGAAGCCCCACAAAAAGCATTTCGTGCCGCCTACCAACTCGAGATCGACGAATGGCGCGGCGAACCCCGACTGCGATTGATGCTGCGGCATTGGGAGTAGGGCGCGCTTGGCGTGTTCTTCGCAGGCGACCTTGGTTGCGCTCGAATTTTTTCGAATTCTCCGATCACTGACCGCGCCGGCTCAGCCTGTGGGTCGGCGAGCCGAGATCGGCACCAGAGCGTGCCCCAACTGCTTTGCCAACGTCATCGACGCCATGAACGGCAAGACATGCTTGGCAAGAGCCACCCCAACACACACAATCGCCATGACCGCTTTGGAAACAAGTGATGCGGAAATCCTTCCCATCGTCACGCACAGCCACTTGGCCGAACTACCGAGTGCCGCATCTGGTGCGCGGTGGGTATGGTCCTTTCATTCGTTAGCTTGCATGAGCATCGCTTTCGCGCTCGTTGTACTTGGATTAGCTATTGGCTTCGACTACTTCCTCCGTCATCGCGTAGTCGTTCAGTTCGGCTTGCTCACAGCAGATCCAGAGCGAGGTGACATTGTGCATGCCTCTGTCCGCCGCATACCGTTCCGGCCAGATGACTCCGGATTTCGGTTCGGGCTACGCTTCTTCATGCGCAGCGGCCGTGCTTTTCGCGCCAGGATTGTCCATGTCCTTCCCCGGCGACCGTCGAAGCTCGAGGGTAACCACATGTCAGGCGTCGAGTTGCCCGATGGTCGCTTCGAGGTTGAAACGGAGGAGCAGGTGCATTCTGGTGGCGGCGTTCGTAGTTTCCGTTTCTCGCAGGGCGACCCACTTGGCCTCTATGAGCTACATCTGTACATCAATGGCAAACTGCGCAAAGTGGTGCACTACGAGGTTGTCGCACATGCAAGCTAACTCTGCGTGAATGGACTCCCCCGTCAAGTGACGACGCTATTGCTCTCTCTCTTTCTGCTGACCTTTTCTCCCCGCGCCGGAGCAATCGACTGGATTCGTGTGTTCGGCTTTGTCGGTCTCAGTGGCTCTAGCTGCGCGGTTCTTGCTCCGCAATCTACCTCGCAGCTTCCTGTGCGGGCGGCCACCGTTGGTGCGTGCGGCCTTGGGTGGCTCAGTCTGTGCGAGGCACGCTGATGTGGTTGGGATCAAATGCCTGCCTTCTCGATCATCCGCCCGAGTCTTCGGCTGCCTCCGCCGACGTGTTCGCTACCCGCAGGGAAATTTGAAACGACATCGTGTCCGAAACCGCGATGGGCGGATTGGCGGACAGGGCTTCGTGCGAGCTCTGCACTGCGGTCTCGTCGACTTCGCCTTGGTAGGCCAGTTCAACCGCCACTGGCCTACAAGGTCGGCATGAATACGTTACTGGCCGCCCGCGAGCGCGCGCACGCAGCGCTTGGTGCGCGCTTTGATCTCAAGGCCTTTCACAACCTGATCCTGCAATCAGGCTCGATGCCAATGACGCTGCTGAATACACGCGTGGATCAATGGATCGCTAAGCAGCAAGGCACGTGAGACCGTCGCTGATGCACTCGTACCGTCCTCATTTGGCGGTGCGGGTGGTGCGTCGATACGTGGATATGGCGGCAGTTGCGATGTCGCGTTTTCGTAGCAGATCGATGGGGGCGTCGCGACAGGAGTTGAATGTGGGCATGCATGACCCTGTGGCAGTCAGCGCCTCCGCAAGTGGCTGGCGACTGAGACATGCATTAGAGCTTTTGCTATTGCTGACGGCGCCGTGTGCCTTCGGTTCGTTTGGTGGCGCGCCCTGTGGGGCGAATTTCGGCTGCCATTTTTCCGTGTGGGGTGTGCTGATCGGCATGGGTGTCGGCATACCGCTGTGCTGCATGGTGTTCATCGCCTTGCATCTGATTTTCTGCAACCCAGCGCGATCCCGTCCTTTGCAGGCAGTTGTGGGGGCGTGCTCGGGCGCGCTGTCGTACGAACTTGCGGCGGTGGGCGCTGCTTTGGGTGCCAGCCGAGGCATGGACCCGATGCTTGGTCTGCTGGCGGTGTTGGGCTTGGCAGCGCTTGGTACTGTGTCCTATGCGCGATCTCCTCCCCGCCAATCGGGTCGTGCGGGTAGGTGAGCATTGCCCGCGCCCAGAACGAAAGGACGGCGTTGTCCTTTCGGGATGCCGTTCACTAAGGCGGCTGCGAATGCCGCGTTGCGTGTCTGTGCGTCGTTCGTCAGCGATGCCTGGCCTTTTTCCTCACGCGCTACTGAACCCCTGCTCCAGTGGCGCCGATTACAATGCTGGCGTGTGACTTCTGCCCATCTACCTGAAAGGTGCCCTCATGGATTTCGGTTTCAGCGAAGAACAGTTGATGATTCAGGACGTTGCGCGGCGGATTGCGCAGGAAAAGATTGCGCCGACGGCGGCGCATTTTGATCAGACAGGCGAGTTTCCGAGCGAGAACATCCGCATCTTGGGCGAGAACGGCTTGATGGGGATTGAAGTGCCCGCCGAGTATGGCGGTGCGGGCATGGACCCGATCTCCTACGTATTGGCGATGATCGAGATTGCCGAAGCCGATTGCGCACACTCAACCATCGTGTCGGTTAACAACTCGCTGTTCTGCAACGGCATTTTGAAGTTTGGCCGTGAGGACCAAAAGCAGAAGTACGTGCGTGCGATTGCCGAAGGCACGGCGGTGGGTGCGTTTGCGTTGACCGAGCCGCAGTCGGGTTCGGATGCCACCGCGATGCGCTGTCGTGCCGTCAAGCAGGCCGATGGAAGCTTTGTGATCACTGGCAAGAAGAGCTGGATCACCTCCGGCCCGGTGGCCGACTACATCGTGCTGTTTGCGATGAGTGAACCCGACAAGGGCGCGAAGGGCATCACTGCCTTCATGATCGATACCCGCAAGCCGGGCTTTCATCGTGGCAAGACCGAACCGAAGATGGGTATCCGCGCGTCGGCGACGTGCGAAATCGAATTTGCCGACTACCTTGCGCCGGCGGAAGACGTGCTGGGCAAGGAAGGTGAGGGCTTCAAAGTGGCGATGAGCGTGCTGGATGCAGGCCGCATCGGTATTGCATCGCAGGCCGTGGGCTTGGGTAAGGCGGCCTACAAGGCGGCTTTGTCGTATGTGCAGGAGCGCAAGAGTTTCGGTCAGCCGATCGGCAGCTTCCAGATGATCCAGGCCAAGATCGCCGACATGAAATGCCGTCTCGATGCGGCGGAAATCCTGACCTTGCGTGCGGCCTGGGCCAAGCAGGAGAGTGAAAAGACCGGTGGGCGCTTCAGTACCGAGGCAGCGGTTGCCAAACTTACCGCGTCGGAGGCGGCGATGTTCATCACTCACGCGGCGCTGCAGATTCACGGTGGCATGGGCTATTCCAAGGAAATGCCCATCGAGCGCTATTTCCGCGATGCCAAGATCACCGAGATTTACGAAGGCACCAGCGAGATTCAGCGTCTGGTGATTGCGCGCAACGAGACTGGTCTGCGCTAAGTCCTTTGCTTTACGCCTGCAGGTTCCGCTGCCGTAAGGCGGATCACAGGGAGCACCGATGCGCCGAGTACAACGCATGACATGGCTGGCCGGGCTGGTTCTACTGGTCGGTTGCGAGGGAGAGCCGTCAGGGTCTTCTTTTCCGGGTGCAGACAGTTCCACTGTCGCTGCTGCGCCGCAGCCCGAGCTGTTGGCGGACGTGGCAAGTGCGTTCGGACCTGTTCGCGTGGAGTCGTTGGCTACTGGTCTGGTCAACCCCTGGTCGCTGGCCTTTCTGCCGGACGGCAGCGCGTTGATCACTGAGCGACCCGGTCGCTTGCGGCGTTGGTCGCAAACGCACGGTCTGTCTGCCGCCCTGGGCGGTGTCCCCGATGTGGTGGCCGAAGGGCAGGGTGGATTGCTGGATGTGGTCTTGTCGCCGCGCTTTGCCGAAGACGCCTTGGTGTACCTGAGCTATGCCGAAGCTGGCGCGGGCAGTTTGGCGGGGACGGCTGTAGCGCGTGCGCGCTTGGTTGGCGATCAACTCGAGAGCGT
Source organism: Lysobacterales bacterium (assembly GCA_016718605.1). Taxonomy (GTDB): domain Bacteria; phylum Pseudomonadota; class Gammaproteobacteria; order Xanthomonadales; family Xanthomonadaceae; genus Aquimonas. The sequence continues at coordinate 157,311 of JADKCY010000011.1, forward strand.
GCAAGTGATCTTCCGCCAGCAACCCAAGCAGGAAACCCGGCATCACTTCGGTTCGCGCTTGGTCTTTGATGCGCAAGGCGATCTGTTCATTACGCTTGGCGAGCGCGGGCAGCGGATCGAAGCCCAACATCTGGATTCGCACCTGGGCAAGCTCGTCCGCATTCATGCGGACGGTCGCGTACCGGTCGACAATCCTTTTGTGGCGACCAAAGATGCGTTGCCGGAAATCTGGTCCTACGGACATCGCAACATCCAAGGCGCCGCCATTTCACCGCACAGCGGCGTGCTCTGGACCGCCGAGCACGGCCCCAAAGGCGGCGACGAGTTGAATCGTCCGCTAGGCGGCAAAAACTATGGTTGGCCAATCATCACCCATGGCATCGACTATTCGGGTGACGAGATTCCGGAGGCGATTGGATCAGCAAAGGAAGGCATGGAGCAGCCACACCATTACTGGCCGGTGTCACCCGCAATCAGTGGCATGGCGTTCTACGACCACATGCGTTTCCCGGCGTGGCGCACTAGTTTGTTCGTCGGTTCGCTGGTGCAACGCACATTGATTCGCTTGGAGATTCGCGACGATGTGGTGGTCGCGGAGGAGCGCCTGTTAGGCGACTTGGGTTGGCGTATTCGCGATGTGCGGGTTGGACCCGATGGCGCGGTCTATGTGTTGACGGACGAGGCCGCGGGGCGGCTTCTCCGGCTGACGATGGCAGGCGTCAAATCCTGAGATAGCACAGGCTTTGCATTCGATGGCAGCCATCCGCCGACGGGTGTCCAACAGGCTATTGAGGATTGTTCTGTTAGTACTCGGCAAGCATCCCGCGCTCGCGAATTGAGCGCGTAAGCACCTGATTTGTTGGGAGAGAGTCCGGATAGATACCGGGCTCGCGACCCTGAGAAGGTGCAGAAATGCACTTTCTTGACAGTCTGCAAGGCTGGCGGCCACGCAGGAAATCAAAGGAGCCTCGAATGGCGTCGAATGTCCGTTCCCCCTTGCGAGCCTGGATCTGGCGCGCGTTTGTCCACAGTTCGCTGATTCCCTTGATCCTGGTCGAATCGGTGCTGATTGCAGCTTATCTGCTGACCAACGTCGCCATTCGCGACGCGCAGATCGGGTATCTGGAAGAGTCGGCCATTCATGAATTGGGCGCGGCAGTCAATCGTGAAAGCAGCATCATCGACAGTCGGCTGAATGCCATCGAGATGCAGACCCGACTGTATCGCGATGCGACCGCACACGCCCTATTCGACACAGGCTTCACGCCGGATGAGATTGAAGTGGCGCGCCACGCCGAGACCGAGAATGGCGTGTACTACACACGCACTGACGATGGGCGGGCGGCATCGTTTTATGCGAATTCGACGCCGCGCGAACAGCAGGACCGCGCCAAAGCGCTTCGCCTGTCGCAGGCCGATCCGGTGATGCGCTCGCTGAAGGAAGCCAATCCACTCATTGGCGCGCTCTATTTCAATACCTTCGACAGCTACAACCGGATCTACCCGTTTTTCATGACGCCGGATCAGTATCCGCACGACATGGTGATTCCGGACTACAACTTCTATTACCTGGCAAATGCCAAGCACAACCCGGAGCGCAAGGTGGCCTGGACGGATGTCTACCTCGATCCGGCGGGCTTGGGTTGGATGATGTCGGCCATCGCGCCGGTCTATCGCGATGACTTCCTGGAAGGCGTGGTTGGGCTCGATATCACCGTCAGCGGCATGCTGAAGGAAATTGCCGCCTTACAGGTTCCCTGGAACGGCTATGCCATGCTGGTGAGCCGTGACAACAACATCATGGCCTTGCCGCCGGCGGGCGAGCGCGATTTCAAACTCAGTGAATTGACCGAGTTTTCGTATGAAGAAGCGGTAGCCAGAGAAGTGTTGAAGCCCGAGGACTTCAAGCTGGATCGGCAATCTGGCATGGCGACACTTTTGACGGACATGGCGCAGTCCAATGGTGTGGGTGAGGCGCAGCTCAATGGGCGTGGGCAGTTGGTGGCCTGGAGTCAGATTCCGCAAACCGGCTGGCGACTCCTGATGGTGGTCGATGAGGCGGAGATCTTTGCCGATACCGAGCAGCTTGCCAGCCGCTATCGCGACATTGGCTATCTGCTGATCGCGGGGCTGGTGGTTTTCTACATCGTGTTCTTCTTCTGGATGTGGGCACGCTCGCGACGTCTTAGCGGCGATTTGGCCACGCCAATGGCTGCCATCGTTGACATGATGCGCCGCATTGGAAAGGGCGATTTCCATCCCAAGGCGCCGGAAAGCAACATCCATGAGTTGCAAGAGATGGGCAGCGCATTGCTTCACACGGGCGAACAGTTGGAAACCGCGGAAGGTGCGCGGTTCGCCGCTCTGCGTCGATTGGAGATCGTTCTGGAGGGCACCACGGAAAGCCTGTGGGAATACGATGTTGAAGCCGGGAGCATGGCCATCAACGGACGCTTCGTGCAGGCGTTTGGACTGTCCAGTGAAGTGTTGACCTTGTCCGAGTTCAATGATCGCGTGCATCCCGATGATTTGCCCGAACTCGAGCAGCGCCGGACCGCCTTCATGCGGGAGGGCGGGGAGCGCTTTGAAGCCGAATACCGCTTCGCCACCGCGCAAGGTAAATACGCCTGGTTGCTTAGTCGCGGGCAAACGCTGGCCAGAAACGAAGCGGGCAAAGTGATTCGGGCTGCCGGGACGCATATCGACATTACCCGCATCAAAGAGGTGGAGCAGAGTCTGCGCAAAGCGACACGCGAGGCTGAAGCCGCCAGTGTCGCAAAGAGTCGTTTCCTCGCCAGCGTCAGCCATGAGTTGCGGACGCCGCTCAACGCGATCTACGGGTTTGCCCAGTTGCTTGACGACGGCTCGGAGGCGCAGCGTGAGTCGACGGGAGAAATCCTGCGTGCCAGCAAGCAGCTCACCGCGCTGGTTGATGACATTCTCGATCTGTCCGGTCTGGAATCTGGCGAACAGCGGCTTGCCTTGTCTGATCTGCCGATATGGCCGTTGTTGCAGGAGTGCGCGGACGCGGTGCAAAGCGACCTCAAGAAATTGCATCTGCAGTTTGATCTGCGTTCCGTCGACCCGTCGGTGCGGGTCCTTGCCGAAGAGCGTCGACTGCGCCAAGTGCTGATGAACTTGCTTTCCAATGCCATCAAGTACAACCGCGAAGGCGGTCTGGTGGCCTTGGGCGCCGAGGTCTACGCGCAGCGCGTGCGCATCTGGGTGGACGATACTGGTCTGGGCTTAAGCGAGGAACAGCAGGGTTTGCTGTTCCAGCCGTTTCAGCGACTTGGGCGCGAAAACTCGAATATTCCAGGCTCTGGCATTGGACTGGTGCTGTGCCGTGAACTGGCGGATGCCATGCAGGGTGAAATTGGGCTGAGTAGTACGCTGGGCACGGGCAGCCGTTTCTGGATTGAGCTCCCCCGAGCAACCCACACTAAGGATGCGTCCGAATCGGAAGACCCCTTGCCTGCAGGCTCTGCTGCTGGTTTGCGCCAAGCCATTGTGCTCTCAACCCACGCGGAAACGGTCGGCAAAATCAGCCAGTTGTTCGGGAATACGCTGCGAATTCGACAGGTTCAGCACCTTGGGGAGTTGTTCCATGCGCTGGAGCAGAACATCCCCGATGTGTTATTCGCAGATTTGGATGCGGGGCGCGACGTAGATTCTACGATTGAACATCTGCGGGCGGATCTTGGTGTTGCCCGTGCGGAACTCGCGGTGCATGTGTGGACCGATGATGTTGCCAAGCTGGAGCAGATGTCGCGTGAGGGTATCGATAGCGCTGTCCTGCGAGAACGCATCGACGCACAATGGGCACAAAGGATCACCGATCAAATGAGCAAGACGACGCCAGCATGATGGAAATGCAAGACATTCTTCGCGAAGCACGCGTGGTGGTGATTGATGACTTTATCGCCAATCTGCGCTTGCTGGAGCGCGTGCTGCGTCAGATGGGGATCGAACAAGTCGACGTGTTCCTCGATCCCCAGCAAGGTCTGGAGCATTTGCTGACACAAACATGGGATGTGCTTCTGCTCGATCTCGACATGCCGGTGCTGGACGGTTTTGCCATCCTCGGTGAGTTGAAAAAGCTCGACCGCATGTCGCCCGTTATCGTCGTCAGTGCGCTGACCGATATCGCCAGTCGTCACCGCGGCTTGGGTGAGGGCGCGAGTGATTATATCGGCAAGCCGTTCGACTTGGTCGAGTTGCAATTGAAGGTCAAGAACGCACTCAAGCTGAGTCTCGCCAACCGCCAACTTGCTGTGCAGCGCGAAGCGTTGGTGCGTACGGTGGATTCTCGTACCGACGAGTTGAGCCGTAGTTACGAGTCGGTCATCCGCGCGTTGACACGAACACTCGAGTTTCGCGACACCGATACCGGACAGCACGTCGAACGTGTGGGCGCTTCCGCGGCGATGTTGGCGCGGCGACTTGGCCGGTCGGAGGATTACGTCGATCACATTCGCCTCGCGGCAATGATGCATGACGTCGGCAAGGTGGGAATCCCTGATCCGATCCTTTTGAAGAAGGGGCGCTTGGATCATGCCGAGCACGAAGTGATGAAACAGCACGCCGAGATGGGCTTCCGGATTTTGCGGGAGGCTGGCGAGGCGCCGCTGGTAGTGATGGCTGCAGAAATTGCGTGGGCGCACCACGAGCATTGGGATGGAAGCGGATATCCGCGCGCGCTCTGTGGCGATGCCATTCCACTCGCCGCTCGAATCACGTCCGTCTGCGATGTGTATGATTCGCTGCGCTGTGGCCGACCCTACAAGCATTGCTGGACCGAAGACTCGGCACGTGACTACCTGATCGAGCAGCGCGGCAAGATGTTTCAGGCGGAGATCGTGGACGCGTTTTTGGCCATGCAGACCGAAGTGGAAGCGATGCGGACGCAGTGGTTGAGCCTGCACGAAAGCATCGATCACACGACGGAGGTTGAGATCAAGCCACCTGCAGAGCGAGCTTGAATGGCGTCAGTGCAGCGTCATCGCCCTTGGCATGTGATCTGCATCGCGCTGATGACCCGTAGTGGCGAGTTGCCTGCGGTTTGATCGACTGACCTGGAGCGACACCGATGAACCACGATGACGAAACCCTCCTCAAGCGCCAGCGCCAGTTCATGCAACTGGTTGAGCAGGATATTCGCACCGCGAACCGGGATGCCATGCAGAACGCGATTCCGGAACTGACCAAGGAATCCTTCATGGCACTGGCCCGGGTCGTGGCGAGTCACCGTGCCAAATACCTCAAGGCCGCAGTGTTGCTGAGCAAACAGACTCCTGGAACGGAAGAAGAGACGCGGGTTCTTTCCAGCTTGCCGGCGCTGAGCAAAGCCTACGAGGTGTCTCGCGATGCGTTGGCGGCCTTGGAGCGTGCGATCGAACGTGGCTACGTGGACATTGGTAGTCAGTAACCAGAGGTCTGCTTTCGACGCAAGATGATCTGGCATCCGTTGCGCATGGAGAGATTGCTCATCGTTGCCATCGCGTGCGCGATGGCACGTCCTCGCTATTGAACCTTCGCGAGGCACCGATGGGCGCCTCGCACAGAAAGGCCTCAGCCATTCCTTCGCTGCGATACCCAATGAAATCCCAGCATTCCGAGCCCTGCTGCAATGATCACTATGCCGAATGTGGCAGGGCGATCTGCTGCCAGCTTGAGTGCATCAATCAGCATGAACGCGCCGCCGGTGGCGCTGAGCACGACGCCCCATTTCAGTGCGGACATACGACGACTCTGTTCGTCGGCCAGCAACATGGCACGGACCAGTTCCTCGCTGGAGTGTGACTCCACCATGCGACGCCGGACGTGCGCGTCCACGATGGTCTTGATGGCGAATGCGATACAGATGAAGAGCACGATGGGAATGAAAATGCTCATGTCCATGGGTTAGTCCTTTGCGGTTGTCCGCCCGCAGATTGGGCGTAGTGAATGGATACGCGAGTCGCCGGATCGGTTGCATCCGATCGCCAATGGACTTGTGAATCACGTTGCGCACGCCGCCGATAAGCGCGTGCGTAACATCGAACGTGCAACCCGATCCCTCTTTGCTGTATCCATTGCACCATGCATCCTGATCAAACGCTTGTTGAAGCCGTTCTCGCGCGCCAAGCCGGCGCGTTCGAACGCTTGGTGCGCCAGCATCAGCGCCTGGTCTGGCACCTTGTGCAGCGCATGGTGATGGATGCAGAGGACACTCGTGACCTGAGTCAGGAGGTGTTTTTTCGTGTGTATCAGAAGCTGCACCAGTTCCGTTTTGATTGTTCGCTCGCCAGTTGGATAGGTCGTGTGGCCTTCAGCATCGCGACGCGTCATCTGCAACGTCGACATATCCCCATCGAGGAAACGTGGTCGGGTGGCGAAGAGGAAGACGCGGCCATGATCGATATGGTCGCCGACGATGCGGATATTGAGGCCGATCTGGTGCGTGGCGACCTGCTGCGACACGTGCAGCGGGCGATGGCCAACTTGTCGCCAATCCACCGCACATTGTTGACGCTTTATCATGCCGACGAGTTGAGTATCGCCGAAATGGTGATCATCACCGGACAGCCTGAAGGAACGATCAAGAACAGTTTGTTCCGCGCCCGGCAACGCCTTCGTGTTGCCCTGCAGGATTTGATTGAGGTGCCCGTATGAGTCGAAGCGATTTTCTTTCATCGACATCCGCATCGGGAGGCACGGAGCCGCTCGATCGGCTGATTCAGCACGCGCTACGCCACTATGAGCCGGTGGCATTGCCGGCAAACTTCGCTTCGGAGGTGGCCAGTTTGGTCATTGATGCGGAGCGTAAGGATCGCCGCGAAACCCTTTTCTTGCTGGGGGCGCTGATTGTGGCTGTGCTGGCGTCGCTCTGGTTTGATAGCTCGTGGCTTGATGAGTTGGTTGCCGTCGGCGAGACCTTGGATCAGCTTGGCGGTAGCCATTCCTTGGCCTTGGCAGTTGTGGCTCTGGTCAGCGCGTGGGGTGTCGATCAGTGGTTGACGCGCCGTACCAACCCCATCGGATGGTGACGCGATACGTCATGATGGGCGATTGCCGATGCCATCGTTTCGGGCGGATTTCTCACGCCTGCGCTCACTCGCCTATACTGTGCCGCCCTGATTGAGACCTGCCGCATTGAGCCATCCTGCCGAACAATCGCCAATCACCGCCCCCAGCACCGAACAACTGCTCAACGCAGTGCGTCACGCGCTGGATGACCTCAAGGCCAAGGATGTACGCGAGTTGGACGTGCGCGGCAGAACGGGTTTCACCGATTACATGTTTTTCGCCTCGGGTACCTCATCGCGGCATGTGAAGTCGATTGCGGACGAAGTGCAGAAGCAGGTCAAAGCCATTGGCTTGATGCCGCTGGGCGTTGAGGGTGAGCGCGATGCCGAATGGGTGCTGGTGGATCTGGGCGAGATCGTGGTGCATGTCTTCCTCCCGCGCGTTCGTGAGTTCTACGGGCTGGAGCGACTCTGGAGCATTGGTCCTGACCCGGACGAACAACCGCCCGCGCCCGGTCCAAATGTGGTGCGCGGTTTTGAAGACGACGGCGAAGCGTGATGCGCTGAGGATGCCCAGCTGGCATCGCAGATCGGCTGAAAACTGAACAATGAAGGCCGCGCTGATTGCCGTTGGCGTCGGAATGCCTGCTTGGGTACAGGATGGCTTTGCCGAGTACAGCAAGCGTTTGGCCCACTGGTTGCCCCTTCAGTTGATCGAGCTCACGCCTGGCGAGCGCGGCAAGTCGCGTGACCCGCAACGTGCCATGGAGGATGAGGCCAAGCGCCTCATCGCAGCAGTTCCAAAGGGCGCGGTCTTGGTTTTGCTGGACAGCCGTGGCAAGTCCTATAGCAGCGAGGCGCTCAGTGAGCGCCTGCAGCATTGGCGTATGCAAGGTCGCGATCTGGCATTCCTGATTGGTGGTCCGGACGGATTTGCTGCCGAGGTGCGAGGCGCGGCCAGCGAATCCTGGTCGCTTGGGCCGTTGACCTTGCCGCATCCGCTGGTTCGCGTCATTGTTGCCGAGCAGTTGTTTCGCGCGGCCAGCATTCTTGCCAATCACCCCTATCACCGCGGGGGCTGACGCCTGCTGAGTCGGCATATTCCACACGGCATGTGGATAAGCCTGTTGAGGAGGTGCGAATCGCTTCGTCAAGTCATTCCTACACTTGGATTTATCGGTCAATGGACGAAAACTGTCCAGCAAGAAAATCAGGAGAAATTCGATGTCGCAAGCCGATTCGTTGGAGTTGATTGCCCGCTATTACACGGCCTTCAACCGTGGTGACTGGGAAACCCTGCTTGCACTGTTGCATGAAGATGTCGCGCACGATCTGAATCAGGGCGTGCGCGAGATCGGGCGTGAGGCGTTCCGCATATTCCTGGCGCGCATGAATCGCTGCTATCGCGAGCAGTTGGCGGATATCCGTGTCATTGCCAGCGCTGATGGCAGTCACGCGGCCGCAGAGTATGTCGTGAATGGCGAGTACTTGGTCGCAGATGAAGGCTTGCCACCGGCGCACGGTCAGCGGTACGTGTTGCCTGGCGGCGCCTTTTTCGATGTGCGTTCCGGTCGCGTCGCGCGCGTCAGCAATTACTACAACCTGCAGGATTGGCTGCAGCAAGTGGGTGGCTGAGATCAGGCCATGGGCGACGTGCAGGTTCGCGTGCTGTGTGGAGCTGACATTGCGCCCTACCGCGATGCGGTAGCGGCCTTGCGGATCAAGGTATTTCGGGACTTTCCTTACCTGTACGATGGGGATTTGGACTTCGAAGCGAAGTATCTGCGTGTTTATGCCGAGTCGTCGCGCAGCGTTTTCGTGCTGGCGTTGGCTCAGGGTCGGGTGATCGGTGCGTCCACGGGCATTCCTTTGAACGACGATGCGGATGCCTTCCAGCAGCCATTTCGCGCGCGTGGCATGGCGGTGGATTCGGTGTTCTATTTTGGCGAATCGGTACTACTTCCGGACTACCGGGGCAGAGGCCTTGGGCACCTTTTTTTTGATGCGCGTGAGGCGCACGCCCGCGCGCTCGGTGGTTTTGACTGGACCGCATTCGCCGCGGTGGATCGCACTCCAGACGATGCTCGGCGCCCCGAGAATTATCGCGGCAATGAGTCGTTCTGGCAGAAGCGCGGTTACCTGCGGCAGCCGGATATGCCCATGCGATTGGCATGGAAGGAACTCGGCAATCAAACCGAAAGCGCGCAGACGCTGACCTTCTGGCTGCGTCGTTTGGAGAACGTCTGATGCGCGTGGCTGCATGCAAATACCCTTTGGAAACCCTTTCCAGCTTTGCTGCGTTTGCGGAGAAGCAAGCCCGCTTGTTGCAAGACGTGGCGCGTCAGGGCGCGCAGGTAGCGGTATTGCCGGAATATCTGGCCTTGGAAATTGCTGGCGGATTTGACCCCACAACGCGAACCGACTTGGGCTTGTCGGTGCAGGCGATGCAGTCATGTTTCCCCGACTGGGCCCTTTGCTACCAGAACCTGGCAGATCGTCTTGGGCTATGGATCCAGGCTGGAACCTTTCTGCTGGCGCAGGAAGAAGGGCGCTATCGCAATCGTGCCTTTCTGTTCCGTCCGCATGCGGTTCCGCTATGGCAGGACAAGCTGCAACTGACCGGGTTCGAAAAGCAGTCAGGTCTGCTGCAGGCAGGGAATTCGCTGCAGGTGTTCGATTTGCTCGGACAACGAAGCGGGATGGCGGTTTGCTACGACAGCGAGTTTCCGTTGCCAGTGCGTGCACAGTGCGAGGCTGGCGCGCGCGTGCTACTGGTGCCGAGTTGTACCGACACCGCGGCGGGCGCCACGCGGGTTCGCATCGGTTGCCAGGCGCGTGCGCTGGAAAATCGCATCTTTGTCGCCTGCGCGGTGACCTCGGGTGAATTGCCTTGGAGCCCGGCGCTCGACAGCAACACGGGCGAGGCAGCGATCTATGCGCCGATGGATATTGGCCTCCCCGCCGATGGTGTGCTCGCCAGCACCACGGAAGGTCAGCTCTGGGCGATCGCCGAGCTCGAGTTGTCCGCGTTGACCGATCCGAGTCGGCCTGCGCAGGTCGCCAACGATCGGGATTGGATGGCGCAGCAGATGCCATTGATCAAGCGTGCTCGCTTGGTCTGAGATGTGCTGTCGGGGGTGCGTATTTCGACCTCGCTGGTCGAGCGATGGCGCTGGGCAGGTGCTCGCAGGTATTTGATTTCAGCGACTTCTGAATTAACACGCGTGACTTTTGTTGTATTGCGGCATTAACTCCCGCACGGGACAATGGCTTGCTGATTCGCGCAGGTGTCAGCGGCCATCTGCCGCCGAGGCGAGGCCCGCTGACTGGCGTGATCCGGCTCACAGCCATCACACGGGACTTGACCATGCTGACCAGCTATCGCCAACACGTTGCCGAGCGCGCCGCGCTGGGCATTCCTCCGCTGCCGCTGACAGCGCAGCAAACCGCTGAAGTCATTGAACTTCTGAAGACACCACCGGCAGGCGAAGACCATTTTCTGGTCGAGTTGCTGACCCATCGGGTGCCTGCCGGTGTTGATGACGCCGCCAAGGTCAAAGCAAGTTACTTGGCCGCCCTGGCGCACGGCACGGAAGTCAATCGCCTGATCTCGCCCGAGCGCGCGACCGAACTGCTCGGCACCATGCTGGGCGGCTACAACGTCCATCCCTTGGTTGAATTACTCGATAGCGCCGCGCTGGGCGCCGCGGCGGCTGAGGGTTTGAAAAACACCCTGCTGGTTTTCGATGCCTTCCACGATATCGAGGAAAAGGCCAGATCCGGCAATGCGCACGCCCGTTCCGTGTTGCAAAGTTGGGCTGACGCGGAGTGGTTCACCAGTTGCCCTGAAGTGGCACAAAGCCTCACCGTCACCGTGTTCAAGGTGCCCGGCGAAACCAATACCGACGATCTGTCGCCAGCGCCGGATGCCACCACGCGTCCGGACATCCCGCTGCATGCGTTGGCAATGCTCAAGAACGCGCGTCCTGACGCGCCTTTTGTGCCGGAAGAGGACGGTAAGCGTGGCCCGATCCAGGCCATTCTCGATCTCAAGGCGAAAGGTCATCTGGTGGCGTATGTGGGCGATGTCGTCGGTACTGGCTCTTCGCGCAAGTCGGCGACCAACAGTGTGCTGTGGTGGACCGGGGAAGACATTCCCTTCATTCCCAACAAGCGATTTGGTGGCGTCTGCCTGGGTAGCAAGATTGCTCCGATTTTCTACAACACCATGGAAGACGCGGGCGCGCTGCCGATCGAGCTCGATGTTGCGAAGATGGAGCACGGCGATGTCATCGAATTGCAGCCGTATGCAGGCAAGGCGCTGAAAAACGGGTCGGTGATCGCCGAGTTTGAAGTCAAATCCGATGTGCTGTTCGATGAAGTGCGTGCCGGTGGTCGCATCCCCTTGATCATCGGTCGCGGCCTCACTGCCAAGGCGCGCGAATCGCTGGGTCTCGCACCGTCGAGTCTGTTCCGCCTTCCGCAGGCGCCTGCCGATACGGGCAAGGGTTTCACTCTGGCGCAGAAGATGGTCGGTCGTGCCTGTGGCTTGCCGGAAGGCAAGGGCATGCGCCCAGGCACCTATTGCGAACCGAAGATGACCACGGTGGGTTCGCAGGACACCACCGGGCCGATGACCCGCGATGAACTGAAAGATTTGGCCTGCCTCGGATTCTCCGCGGATCTGGTAATGCAGTCGTTCTGCCACACCGCGGCCTATCCCAAGCCGGTCGATGTCAAAACGCATCACACCTTGCCTGAGTTCATCTCGACACGTGGTGGCGTCAGCCTGCGTCCGGGCGACGGCATCATCCATAGTTGGCTGAATCGCATGCTGCTGCCGGACACCGTCGGCACCGGTGGTGACTCGCACACGCGCTTCCCCATCGGCATTTCCTTCCCGGCAGGATCGGGCTTGGTGGCCTTCGCCGCGGCTACCGGCGTTATGCCGCTGGACATGCCGGAATCGGTGCTGGTGCGCTTCAAGGGCGATCTGCAACCCGGCGTCACCCTGCGTGATCTGGTGCATGCAATTCCGCTGTACGCCATCAAGGCCGGTCTGTTGACCGTCGAGAAAAAGGGCAAGAAGAACATCTTTTCTGGCCGCATTCTGGAAATCGAAGGCTTGCCCAATCTGAAGATCGAACAGGCCTTCGAGTTGGCGGATGCTTCTGCCGAGCGTTCCGCTGCCGGTTGCACGGTGCGTTTGGACAAGGCGCCGATCATTGAGTATCTGAACAGCAATATCACGTTGCTGAAGTGGATGATCGCGGAAGGCTACAAAGATGCTCGCACGCTGGCACGTCGCATCAGCAAGATGGAAGCCTGGCTGGCCAATCCGCAGTTGCTTGAGCCCGATGCGGATGCCGAGTACGCAGCGGTCATCGATATTGATCTGAAGGACATTGTCGAACCCATTGTCTGCTGTCCCAACGACCCGGACGACGCCAAGACCCTGTCGGATGTCGCCGGTGCCAAGATCGATGAGGTATTCATTGGCTCCTGTATGACCAATATCGGTCACTTCCGTGCCGCAGCCAAGTTGCTGGAGGGCAAGCGCGATATTCCCACCCGGCTGTGGGTTGCACCGCCGACCAAGATGGATGCGGCCGAACTGACGAAGGAAGGCCATTACGGCACCTTTGGCACGGCCGGTGCGCGCATGGAAATGCCCGGTTGTTCGCTGTGTATGGGCAACCAGGCGCAGATTCGCGAAGGCGCCACGGCGATGTCCACCTCGACCCGCAACTTCCCAAACCGCTTGGGTCGGAACACCGATGTGTACCTCGGTTCCGCCGAACTGGCCGCCATCTGCTCACGTCTGGGGCGCATCCCCACGCGCGAGGAATACATGGCCGACATCGGCGTGATCAATGCCAACGGCGACAAGATCTACCGTTACATGAACTTCGATCAGATCGCGGACTACGCCGAGGTCGCCAAGGCCGTTTGATGCCAGAAGTCGTGCGCTGGAACGCAGTGCAAAAAGCCGACCGCGAGGTCGGCTTTTTGTTGGAGAGCTTGCCTCCGTGCAACTATGGGGAAGACAAATTTCTGCAGGAGCGTTCGGACGTTCAAGCATCGGGGTGACCGCGCCACGGCAAGATTAACCGAGTTGGCTTAGCCGCAGAGCGCTGGCGCGGCATCGTCGGAACAACTTGCCCTGCAACAGAAATGCCGTTTGGATCTGAGTCACGCCCAGCGCACCCAAATCGAGCTCGGTCAACCACCAACCGTTGCGCTGGTCTTGCAGCGATCACCCAACTTGCTGAAATTCAGCAACTTTCATCGCGAACTCCAGATTCGCTGCCGGGCAGTTCGCGTGTTTCGTCAACCCGCACATCACGTATCGCCCAATGGTCCCTTTCCCCTTGGTACCGGATGATCGCCTCAACTTGGGCGGGCCGGATGCGCTGCGTGACAGAGGTCACCGGAACTCGATGATCTCGCGACGAACCGGCTGTTGGTGCCGAAATCTGCTTTTGGCAACTGTTGGTCGATGTATCCGAGCGGGCGGGGGGGCTTGATGAACTGGCAGCGGATTCCACGGTGGCTACTGCTATGTGGTACGAGGGCGTGAGTGTACCCAGTCGGGAAATTGCTCGATGCCGAGCGACAGAGCCGTTGACTGGGACCTTGGTTCCCCACGCCGGAACACCCGCGGCAGTCCGCAAGATTTGAACACTCACATTCCTAGCCTGAGTTCATCTCGACGGGGTGGCGTTCGCCCGCGTCCGGGCGACGGCATCATCCATAGTTGGCTGAATCGCATGCTGCTGCCGGACACCGTCGGCACCGGTGGTGACTGCACACGCGCTTCCCATCGGCACTTCCGGCAGGTCGGGCTTGGTGGCCTAGGCCGCGGCTACCGGCATGTGGGGAGGGGGGTGGGGGCGATCGACGGCGCTGGGTGGGGGGGGGCCGTCGAGAAAGGCGCTCTTTTCTGGCCGCTTGGATGAAGGCTTGCCCAAACTGAAAACGAACAAGCCTGAGCTGGAACGTCTGCTGTTCCAGTGACTGGGGGGGTGTAAGACCGGGTGTTCTGCGATGTTTGGCTTGGTCGTGTAGTTCGGGTTCGGCAATCGGACGCCCTGTACGCGTTCAATGCCATGAGGAAATGAGCCGCAAAATCGGGTGGACGATCTTTGCCACCTCAACGACTTTCCTGGCTAGGGGAGGGTACGCTGGTCCGCAACAAGGTCAAAATCTTGCGCGTCAACGACGGTACATTGTTCGCCGTCTACGGCCTGCAACAGCAGACCGCAAGCCTCGCGTATGACACCAAGGCGAGGATGACGCGCTTGCCGTTTGACGTGGTGATCAGCGTCTCCACCGACAACGGTGCTACATGGGGCACACCACTCAATGTATCGAACACTGCGACGTCGAGTTCGTCGCTCGGCATAGTCGAGGCTACCGGCGCGCCTCCTTTGGATGCCAACGGCCACCCCGATCTTAGTGCGATGGCGCGACAAGCGATGCCGTGGGCAACCAGATCGGGTCACGGGGTAGCTTGTTGGCGACGGGCGTTTGTCGTCAGGAACTCAATGGGTCTGTACAGTTGCCTTTATGTCTCAGATTGCGCTGGAATTGGCGCAGTTTGACCAGATCGGCGGCACCCAACCTATCAGCTCACCAGCGGACTGCGGATGTCAAGCAGGACGCCAGTAATTGACGGCGTTCGTGATTTCGTGGCGGGATCCGAGGGTGGCGCGCCGAAGGTCGGGAGGGCGTCCGGCGCCAATGTCAACAATGGTACTGACATCTGGTTCGCGAGCCTCGCCACGACGGCGTTCGCCGTCGGCGACTGGACCAGTTCATCGCGGATAACCCGCAATACGCTGACCAGTGCAGCGCTCAGCAGTGCCAACGCCAAGGCCACTATCTCCGGCGCGCGGAGTGGGTGTGCGGGCGAACATTGGGCAGATCAGTGCCAATGTGGTGATGGGGGCCAAGGCCTGAGGGGTGAGCAGTATGTGCGCTACCAAGTGTTCCCTTGGAATCAACCGCCGTCGACTGGCGCCGATGGCTGCATCATCAGTACCCCTTCGGAGAATGCTCGCCGTGTGCGTTTTCTGACTCAGGAACCGCCAAACGCCACCCAACTCGTGTTCATCTACAAGCAAGGCGATTACACGCAGGGCGGACCGAGCGACATTTTCCTCCGCCGTGCCACTGGTGGCCTGCTGACACCTGACTCGCTGCAGCCACCAGTCGACGCGGTCAACTGCACGAACAGCAGCAACGATGATGAAGACGTGCTGGTCACGCTCGCCGATCAGCCGCCGGCACTAAACTTCAGCGGCAGCAACGCGCTCAAGGGCGGCACCGGCACCGCGCCCGACGCAACGTCCGGTGCCAATCCAATTGAGAACGCGTTGGCCCACGCGGCATCATGCGTGGCAACACGATCATCATCGGCTACAGCTATACACCTGACCTGTACCGCTTCATCTACCTCAACAATACCGATCCGTACAATTTCTGGAGGGGGGAGGCGAGGGGGATCGGAGAACTTGCGGAATCCGGGCAGCTCTGGTGCGTGAGCCTGGATTGTCCCCACCACCTTGGAGTGGGCTGCCACAGGACGTCAGAACGTCATACCGTCGCGGCACAATCAACGGGCGAGCCGAGGCGGGGATGTGGATATCTACATGATGGTGTCGCTCGACAACGGGCAGAGCTGGACGCGCTCGCAGGCGATCACTGTTGGTGATGTGGAGAACGGTTTTCCTGACGAGTCTGAAGATTTTGAGACCCAGATCAAGATTCGCCCGGATGGTCTGGAAGGTCACGCGGTGTGGTCGTCCGCGCTGCCCTCGACAGAGAATCCCGGCACCACGGTGGACGCTGTGTCGTATCGCCGCTACCAGTTGCTTGAAGCACCACTGTTCCGCGATGGCTATGAAGAACCCCAGAAGACTGCTGATCGCCGATGAAACGCGATTGCCGAGCAACGCCGGCTTGTTTTTCATGCGAGCCGGGCTTCGGCGGCGCGCTATTGGCATTCTCGAATGGTGCTCCAGGGATGTGTTCGCTCAGTGCAATCCAAGTGTTGCGCCAAGGCAAGCTCGGCGGCTACTGACGGCGCAGTCATTCAACGGCATCGTCAGCGCATTGGCTTCAGCACACGATATGCGTCCTGTTCGATAGCGCACCGACGGTCAGGGCCCAATCCGGCCAAAGTGTGCACGCGTCCGGTGGCACGCCGAGGATTGGCCTTCCGGCGCCGCGTGGACTTGGAGCCTTGCATGCGTCTTGAAATGCGCAGACGGGAGTTGCCGTTGTTGCTGCTGGCTTTGGGCGTTTGCTCGTCCGCCATAGCGGAGACGGAAGTCACTATCGCTGAAAGCAGTTCCTTTCCTGAATCTACCCGCCGATGGGTGCGCGGGAGCACTGAATGGTTGGCTCGACAGGTGGATGGTTGGTTTGGCGACAAACCCTTCGAAGAGGGTGGCATGATCAGTGACGGGCGCTTGGATATTGGGCTGTTCAAGCGTCAGGACGAAAATGTGGATTTGGACGTGCGTTTTAACGCTCACTTCCGTCTACCGAATGTTGAGCAACAAGCGTATCTCTTCATCGGTCGCGATGATCGGCGCGATGTCATTCGCGATACGCCAGACGAGTTACAGCGTCAGCAACAATTGCTGGCGATCCGACCCGTCGAGCATTCCTTGCTGGCAGGTCTGGGTGTGAGCCTGCGCGATTCGATTGATTTCCGCCTCGGCTTGGGCCCAGGTCTCAAGCCGTACGTGCAGGCTCGCTTCGAGCGGCCATGGATCATTGGCGACGCGCAGCGTATGGATTTTCGCGAGACGGTGTTCTGGACGCAGGAAGATCGCGTGGGTGCCACCAGTGTATTGTCTTACGAGCAGCGCTTCACGCCGGTATTGGCTCTGAAGTGGCAGCTCGCGGGCACCGTCACGCAGGCGCAAAAGCAGTGGGAATGGGCAGGCAGCGTGGGTACGTATCGATCGTTCGGTGGGCAACGGTTGCTGTCACTGGAAGCGCTAACAAGCGGGACGGGCGAAGAGGCAACGCCGGAAGTGAGCAGCTCCGACCGTGGGCTGCTGGTCAGATGGGAGCAGCCGGTTCACCGCGATGGGTTACTGGCTGAGTTCGTGGTTGGCCATTTCTGGCCACATTTCGACGATGCGCGCGGACGCGAACGCGCTTGGGCTCTGGGAGTGAGTCTCAAGTTGCGGTTCTGACGCGGCGGCTCGGCGCTGTCTTCGCAGTCATCACAACACAGCCCTTGGGATGCGGCGTTGAACTTGCCGGTCCTGTTTTGTGGCGACGATTGCCAAAGCAACTGCAGGCCGACTAATGACCCGAGCGCGAAGGCGAGTTGTCAGGGTCTTAGGCAACGTGACGCGGGGCTTGTAACCTGCTTGATCCGGGATTCGCGTGCGTTGTCGCAGGTAAAGGTAAGCGTCCCGAGGTCGACGCGGCAGAGATTGTTCTTCGAGTGCCGCTTTGGGGTGATCTGCAAAACAATGCCCACGTCCCGATTTTGTTTGTTAACACAATTCCGTGTGGTAACGAACAGACGTTTTTCAGGCGTAGGCGCAACTTGCTTGTGAGGTCAACGAATGTAGCTTCCCATTCGTGAAGGATCTCGCCTAGCCAAAGGAATATTTTCCCGTTTTTGATGCTGCGAGGGAATTGCTTTCCTGCCCCTGTCCCTGTCCCTGTGTCGGGATTCTCCAAAGGAGTATTTCCATGTTGCGAAAACTGAAAGACCTCGAGAACTACAAGATACGCGCCACCGATGGCGAAATTGGGCACATCAAAGATTTCTATTTCGAAGATGATGCATGGGTTGTTCGCTACTTCGTGGTGGATGCTGGAACGTGGTTGTCGAGTCGTAAGGTGTTGATCTCGCCCATATCGGTTCATCAACCTGATTGGTTTGGAAAAACGTTGCCTGTGTCCATTACCATGGATCAGATCAAGAATAGCCCAAGCATCGATACTGACAAGCCGGTTTCCCG
Organism: Lysobacterales bacterium; assembly: GCA_016718605.1. Classification (GTDB taxonomy): domain Bacteria; phylum Pseudomonadota; class Gammaproteobacteria; order Xanthomonadales; family Xanthomonadaceae; genus Aquimonas. The sequence continues at coordinate 175,315 of JADKCY010000011.1, forward strand.
TCAGAACGAAGAGGAGTTCATGGGTTATTACGGATATCCTTATTACTGGTCTGGTGCAGGCCTTTGGGGTGAAGGTTTGTATCCCTACACCATGCGGTCAGGCTATGCAGGTTATGAAGTTGATCGCGTAGAACACGAACTTGCTTGGGAGGCTTATTTGCGTGAGGAGCGCGCTCGGCATCGCAATGACAATCCGCATCTGCGCAGTTGCAATGCCGTTACGGGCTACCATATTCATGCGACTGATGGTGAAATTGGCCATGTGGCTGGTTTTCTGGTGGACGATGACACCTGGGCGATTCGGTATCTCATCGTTGACACGAGTAACTGGTGGATTGGACACAAGGTTCTTGTCGCGGTGTCGTGGATCAAAGGTGTTCATTGGTCAGATCAGACCGTATCGGTCGATATTGGCCGCGATTCCATTAAGAACGCACCAACCTATGATCAGACGCTTGATTGGAATCGTGATCAAGAAATGGGCCTCTATCAACACTATGGTAGACGCGGGTACTGGGCGAGTTCTGCCGTGCTCGGCAATTTGCCTTAGAGATCGAAGCGGGCATTCAATTCGCGGACACCCCGATCTGGCGTTTACCAGTGAGCCCATGGCCATGGCGAGTCGCTGACTATGGGTGGGCAATCACACGCGGATCTTCGAAGGATTCACGGCGCCTTCGACGCGCACTTCTCAAACGTGCTTGGTCGAAGCGCCGGTGGGAAGGCGCCCTCGATCGAGCCGGAATCGATCTGCTCGCGACTGGACTGCGCGCCGATGTGCGAGGCGTAACGTTTGACACCGGTGTGGGTGATGCCAACGGCGAAAAGATCTGCCACTGAATGAACATCGATCAGATCGAGGATCTCTTCGGAGGCGGTGGAGATCTTCGCGTAGTGGCAAAACTGCGCTTGAACGTGGAGCAAAGAGCTGACCGTGATGGTTGGCTCTTTGCTGCGACGCGAGGCCCGTGCGGGCTGGGATCGCACGGATTGTGCGAGCAGTTGACGCGTCGATGCATTTCCAAGGCAAAAAAAGAGGCCCACGATCACTCGCGGGCCTCTCAAAGGAATGGTGGCCAGGGAGGGAATCGAACCCCCGACACGGGGATTTTCAATCCCCTGCTCTACCAACTGAGCTACCTAGCCACGCTCGCCGCGATGTGCAGCGAACAGCTGCGCATTAAACCGTTGAAGGCGTCTTTCGTCAAGAGGTTGTGTGGATAAACCTAAGTTGAATTCTTGTCTGTCGCGCTGCGACGTGCAGCTGTTGGATGGCGTCTTTGCGTTGTGCACGATGGCAGGCTTCTGCTCGCATGCCGCATCATGGACATGCACTGTCCATTCGCGCACGCATCGCACGGATGGCGACGAAACCTTTCGGGAGAGTGTCAAATGAATATGCGAATTTTGTTGCTGGTGTTGGTGGGCGTGTTGTCGTCCTGTGCCTCAGGTCCTGGCCCGCGCGAACGGATGGCGACACAGTACGAGCGTTATAGCCGTTTCGCAGGTGATGCGGTTGCGAGTTTTCCGTTTTTCACGATGCAAAACTGGGTCTTGTTGGGGCAGTACCGGTTGGCTGTCTACACCAAGGTCAATGAGGCTTGGCTGCTCGAGGTGAGTCCACCGTGTTCCGATTTGGAGTTTGCGCAGGCCATTGCGTTGTCTTCGTCGGTGTCGCGCGTGTCGGCGAAGTTCGATCACGTGCTGGTGGGACGTGATCGTTGCCCGATCAAGGAAATCCGTCCGGTGGATGTGCGTGCGATGAAGCGAGAGCGCAAGTTGGAGCAGGGTTCTGAATGAGGCTCGGCGTCTACAGAGCGGTGTGATGGGGTGCGCTGCGGTTATGCTTTCCGTTTGATCGAGTTCAGGCGGAAGCCTCATGCGAATTTTGCTGCTTGGTGCCAACGGACAGGTGGGTTTCGAATTGGCGCGCAGTGTCGCGCCACTCGGATCGTTGGTCATTGCCGCGCGCGGCGACTGCAGCGCTCAGTCTGATCGGGTGTCGGTTGATTTGAACGACTTGTCTGCATTGGGCACAACACTGCAGCGCCTGCGTCCCGAGGTGATTCTCAACGCGGCGGCCTATACCGCGGTCGATCAGGCGGAGGATGATCAAGACACGGCCATGCGTATCAACGCGCACGCAGTGGAGGTGTTGGCCAACCACTGCGATAGCACGGGCGCATTGTTGGTGCATTACTCCACCGATTACGTCTTTGATGGCAGCGCCTCGCGACCGTGGCGCGAGGATGACTCGCCTGCGCCTTTGGGCGTCTATGGTCGAAGCAAGTTGGCAGGCGAGATCGCCATCCGCGAAGCAGATTGCGCGCATCTCATTCTACGAACCTCATGGGTCTACGCGGCACGTGGTCAGAATTTTCTGCGCACGATGTTGCGCCTGGGTGCGGAGCGCGAGCACATGCGGGTGGTCAGCGATCAAATGGGTGCGCCGACGCCTGCGCGCTGGATTGCCAGCGCCACGGCTTTGATTCTGGCGCGGCTTGGCAAGCCTCACGCGGTACGCGAAACCTTGCATCTCACGGCCGCGGGAGAGGTGTCATGGCATGGATTCGCGCAACGGATTTTCGAGTTGGCGGCCGAGCAGGGCATCCTCAGCCGAATCCCGCAACTGGATCCGATTCCCTCCGATCAATACCCAACCCGTGCCAAGCGGCCTGCCTATTCGCGGCTAGACAATGCGCGCTTGCGCGAGCGCTTTGACATCGTCTTGCCGGACTGGGGATTGGGCGTCCAGCAAGTGCTTCAGGAACTTGCTGGATCGCCGCGACTGCCCCTGTGTTGAGGCCGATACGTAATTTTTTGCGCGACTCGTGGCATTCAATGTTATTTGCCTATTGAACCTGCAGCGACGTTCGGGTCAAGACCTGACCATCGACAACGTAGGCGATGTCCCATGCGCCAGTTTCCTCGGGTGCATCCAAATCAACCGCATCACCCGCTTCCGGTAGATAGGACCAGCTCCGGTATTCACTGCCATCGCCACCGGTAGGAATGACGCCAATCCAATGGCTGCTGTTGCGCGGTCCGGAGAACGTCACCCGGAACGACTTTCCAGCGGCAACGCTCGTCGGGGCTGAGACTGTGGCTTGCGCCGCGGTTACTCGAATTGGTTGCGAAGCGGCCACGTCTTCGCCTTCCAATAGGACATAGCGCAGTTCGTAGTCGCCCTCCGCCAGCGGCGCGCGAATGCGGAGTGTTGAGGTGCTGCCGGTGGGACGTGCGTAGCTTCCATTTACATACGCCGCCTTATCCGAGCCTGCAGGCGCAAACCCGATCCAGTGGCTGTCACTGACCGGACCCGCTGCTTCCACTGTGACCGTGTCGCCTGCCATCACTGAGGACGGTCCACGAACGTAACTGCTGTCTGCTTCGACACGAATGGGGCGCGAAGCGATCACTCGCTCAGACTCGTTCAGTACATAGCGCAGTTCGTAGTTACCGGGTGTGGCGGGAACCGTCAGTTCCAGCTCCGATCTTGGCCCAGTGGGGCGAGCATAGTGACCATTCACGTAAGCGCCGACGCCTGCGCCGGCGGCCGCGAAGCCGATCCAGTGCGATCCTCCAACCGGACCTTGCGCGACAACGCGAATCTTGCTTCCGACTTTGGCGCTCGCGGGTGCCTCGATCTGCGCCTCACTGTCGTCAATAGTCAGGGTGGTGCGCGCCAACACCGAGGGCTCGCGTCCGGGACTCACATAGCGCAATTCGTAGCTGCCCGCGGCGGCCGGCATGGCGAACTCGACAATGCCTTGACCGCCATCGCCCTTGTTCTCGACGTAGGCGTAAGTGAGGTAGGCACCGTCGGCTGCATCGGGCTTCACCACCGTGATGAAGTCACCCTTGTCGGCCGGGCCGGTCCAGCGCACCGATAGCGGTGACGTGATATGGGCAGAGCCTTGTGCAGCAACACTGGCCGTTGCCGGGGGCAGGGCAGGTGCAATGCTGGCTTGCAGGGCGCCACCCAAGGCGATCTCCAGCTCGTGCGCGTCACGTGCGTTGAAGTAACGTCCACCGGTGTTTTCTGCCAGACAACGCAATTGCGCTTGATGTTGTGCTTGTGTGACATCGAAACCAATCACATGCGCGGTAAAGTCGATGCCCTCCCGCTCCAGCGACTGTCCGATGGCACACGGATCAAGATCACAGGTCTCCTCGCCGTCGCTGACCAGAATCACTGTGGCTTTCTGCTCACTGGATCGCAGTGCCGCCGCCGCATCGACCACCGCTTGGGATAGCGGTGTCATGCCTTTCGGGTTGAGCGCATTGACGGTGGCAAGATATTGCGTGACATCGAGTCTGCCGACGTCGACCAGGGTCTCGATATCCGTGCAATCGCCCTTGCGGCGATGTCCATAGGCCATCAGACCCAGTGCGTCCTCCGGTTGCCAGTGCGCCACCAGTTCGGCGACGGCATCACGTGCGATCTCGATCTTGCTGCGGCCTGCAATCTGGCCCCACATCGAGCCGGATGCATCCAGCACCAACATCACGTTTTCTTTGGCATGGCAGGCCGATATGGCGGCGCTACTCAGGAGGATGGCGAATAGCGCGCGGCGGGCAGATTGGCGTGGCATGGGTGGTTCCGTGATGGATCAGAACTTGGTCGTACGGAGCGGTGGGCACGTTTCGGACATCCAGTAACCACAGCACGTGAGCGAAGTCATCAATCCGACAGGTAGTACTCCACGGTTGACACCACGCGCACCTTCTTGATGTGCGGTGTGCTGCTGTCGCGCGGCTCAATACTGAATTGTCCTTGGCTTGCGCTGCGGATCTTGCCGAGTTGGCTGCCAGAATCCTGAGCGAATTTGTTGGCGACTTCCCGTGCGGCTTGCGTGGCCTCCTGCACCATCGCTGGCTTCAGTTCATTGAGGCGCGTGAACAGGTACTCGGTTTGCGGATATTCCTGGCCGGAAAAGGCGATGCCGGAGCGTCCCAGTTCGGCCAAGTCGCCCATCAGGGCGCGCACCAGATCGACCTGTGGCGATCGCACCGTGATGGTCTGATTGGCGGTGAAGCGCAGCGCCACGCGCTCCGCGTTACCCCACTGTTGCGCCAGCTTGTCGGTTATTGCCGGGGCGTCGACCCGCACTTCCTCGTCGCTCAGTCCTTTGGAGTGCAAATAGTCGACGATGCGCTGGGCGGCGCTGTCCAATTGCGCGTAAACGTCCGCCAATGAGTCTCCGGCCGCCGAAAAGCGGATGGGCCAGACAACCAGATCGGCGGGGACATCACGTTCGGCAAGTCCTTTGACGTTGACGACCCGTTCGTACTCGCGATAGCGCTGCAGGCTGTTGCCCAGGATTGCACCCAGTCCCAGCAGGCCGAGTGAGAGCAGGGCACCTAACCAGATGGCGGCAGGGCGGATGGGCGTTGACATGGTGTTGCTCCATATTTCGGGAGGTGGGTTGGTCGCAACGAGCGAGGGGTTTCAGTGGGGTCTCGTGGTCTGGCGCGCCAGCAGGGCGCGTCCAGCTTTGCTGGCGGACTCACGTCCAAGTTGTCCACTGATCCATTCGCCCGTCTCTGCCAGAGCGCCCAGATCAACACCATGCGAAAGGCCAAGACCGTCGAGCAGATAGACCACGTCTTCGGTGGCGACATTGCCGCTCGCCCCTGCTGCATACGGACAGCCACCCAAGCCTGCGACCGCACTGTCAACGACACGCACACCCGCGTCGAGACAGGCGTGAATATTGGCGATGGCCTGCCCCCACGTGTCGTGGAAATGTACTGCCAGTGCGCCGATGGGAATCTCGTTGGCAACGGCCTGCACCATGGCTCGCGCCTTGCGTGGCGTGCCAACCCCAATGGTGTCGCCCAGTGAGACTTCGTAGCAGCCTGCGTTGTGCAAATGGTGGGCGACACGGACGACATCCGCCAAAGGCACGTCACCTTGATAGGGGCAGCCAAGCACGGTGGACACGTAGCCGCGGACCGCGACGCCGGCTTCGCGTGCCTTGTCCAAGACGGGAGCGAAGCGCTGTAGGCTCTCCGTCACGCTGGCATTGATATTGCGTTGACTGAACGCTTCAGAGGCGGCAGCAAACACGGCAATTTCCTGCACACCTACCGCAAGCGCACGTTCGAGACCCTGCAGATTTGGCACCAGGACGGGATAGCGAACCTTCGGCATTCTGCGAATTGCGGAGAACACTTCTGCAGCATCTGCCAACTGCGGCACCCATTTCGGGCTGACAAAACTGGTGGCTTCGACGCTGGTCAGGCCACACGCAACCAGGCGCTCGATCAACGCGACCTTGATCGCAGCTGGAATGTTGCGGGCCTCGTTCTGCAGGCCGTCACGCGGACCGACTTCGACGATCCGGATCAGATCACTCATCGCGTCGTCTCGCGCAAGGCCTGCTCCAGAGTCGAATCGCTGCGCCGAAGCACACTTCCGGGCTTTCGCTCAAACAGTCCCGGCGTATCGAGTCCTTGCAAGACTTGCTCACGCGTTCCACGCACATAGACATGCAACTCGTCCAGTGTGGAAGAAATCGTCCCTTCCAGCTTGCTGTCCAGAATGGCGCGCGCCGCGGCGCGATCGTCCACGCTGAACATTCGCAGGCGATCGCCCCGGATTTCATAGCGAACAATGAAGAAACTGCGCTTCGGTACCGGATTGACGCCATGGATCGGTGGGAGCTCGACGAGTCCTTTCAGCGCCTCATCGGCTACCACGACATAGTGTTTGCCGCGGTGATGGACGAAGTTCACTGGAACGCGAATGGCTTGTGGTGGTCCACCGGCTTCGGTTCGGGTCAGGAGTTGGGTGCGACATTCGGCGTCGATATCAAAGCCGTCGAGTTCTCCCGGCTTGGCGTCGATGTCCAGCCAGAGGCCAGCGAGGTCTGCATCGCAACGTTCGATGTTCTGACCCGGCGGCGATTCGAAGCGCGTCTCCGAGCAGGCACTCAAACCGATCAAGCTGAGCGCTAGAAGCAAGAGAACAGTCGGTTTCATGAGTCGGTTTCCAGTTTGATCAGCACGGCATCCGCTTCAACAAAGTCCCCGGTTTGCGCCTGAAGCGAGGCAATCACGCCGGCTCGCGGTGCACGCAGGGTGAGTTCCATTTTCATGGCCTCCATCACCATCAGTTCGTCTCCTTCGGCAACGTGATCGCCTTGTTGGACACGGAGCAGAACAATCCGACCGGGCATGGGCGCTCTGACCCGGTCGCTGTCCGCCCCGCCAAGCTGTCCTTCGAACTGGAAGGCAGGCAGCCGCAGGAAGTTGTGGCGTCGCGTGCCGTCATGCAGTTGCACCTGGTCCGCCGTTACCACGCAGGCTTGCGATTGCAACTGTGTCGCTACCCGCAGACTCAGACGACTGCCCAGCCAACGTGCATCGCAAACCTCGCACTCGAAATCATCTACCGTCACGCGGTGCTGATCATCACTGCTCAACACATGTATCTCGTGCCTTTGGTTGGCCTCCTGCAGCACCAGCAGGCGGTGTCCCGCTCCGCCGCTGCGCCAACCATCGGCCTGGCTCCAGGGAGAATCCGGTTCCGGACCTGTTTGTGCGGTGGCGTGCACGACATCCCGATCATGCAGAATGCAGGCGATGGCGGCGATGGCGATCTGCGTCTTGCTGGCGCTGCAGGTAACTCGCAGAACCTCGTCCAGATGACGATCCAGGTAACCGGTGTCAATGCGCCCTTCGACAACGGCAGGGTGGCGGATCAGTGCTTCCAGAAAGCCGATATTGGATTTTGGTCCTTCAATACGACACTCGGCGAGCGCGTCAGCGAGACGGGCCAGCGCCTGCGGCCGATCAGCCGCGTGGACGATCAACTTGGCAATCATCGGGTCATAAAAAACGCTGACCTGATCACCTTCGACGACACCGGCATCGACGCGGATACCGTTGCCTTGCGCGGGCAGGCGCAAGCACGCGATACGGCCTGAGCCGGGCAAGAAGCCGGCATCCGGGTCTTCCGCATACAAACGGACCTCGATGGCGTGGCCTCGGTGTGTCACGTCAGTAGTGGGCAGTGGCTGGCCTGCAGCGACGCGAAGTTGCCACTCGACCAGATCGAGGCCGGTGACCATTTCAGTGACCGGATGTTCGACCTGCAAACGCGTATTGATTTCCATGAAGTAGAAATCGCCGCTGGGTGCGACGATGAATTCCACGGTGCCTGCGTTGACGTAATCGATGGCTTTGGCTGCCGCAATCGCGGCGGCACCCATCGCTTGGCGTGACGCTGTGGTGAGAAATGGCGAGGGGGATTCTTCAATGACTTTTTGGTATCGGCGCTGAGCGGAGCATTCACGCTCGCCCAGATGAATCACTTGCCCGAGCTGATCGCCAAAGATCTGGATTTCGATGTGTCGTGGTGTCTCTAGGTAGCGCTCCAGCAACACGCGATCACGACCAAAGGCGTTCGCGGCTTCACGTTGGCAGGATTGCAGTGCCCCGGCAAATTCGCTGCTCGCACGGACAATCCGCATGCCTTTGCCGCCGCCGCCATGCGCTGCCTTGATCATCAATGGGTAGCCAATGCGATCCGCTTCCTGCTGCAGGCATGCGGTGGATTGATCTTCGCCGGTATAGCCGGGCACGACCGGAACATTGGCGGCGGCCATCAGATCTTTGGCGCCCGCTTTCGACCCCATCTTGCGCATGCTGACGCCGCTGGGGCCGATGAATGTCAGGCCGGCGGCGGCCACGGCATCGGCGAAATCCGCGTTCTCCGACAGAAAGCCGTAGCCGGGATGGATCGCCTGTGCGCCGTTTGCCAAGGCTGCGGCGATGATCACCTCGCCGCGCAGGTAGGAGTCGCGTGGTGCGGAGCCGCCAATCGAAACAGCGCTATCCGCCAGTCGCGCATGTTGTGCGTCGGCATCTGCTTCGGAGTAGACCGCCACGGTGCGAATGCCCAAGCGGCGACAGGTACGAATGATGCGGCAGGCAATTTCGCCGCGATTGGCGATCAGAACTGACGAAAACGGCATTGGGGGCTTCCGTTCGATTAGGGGCAATAGCAGGTTACATAGTGTCAGGGATCACACGCGGACTGTCATGCCGTGCGTCCGCGCTGGACAGGCGTGCGTGGCCTTCGCACACTGCGCGCATGTCCGATGACTCCTTTCCGCCCGACGATGCTGCCCGGACTCGGCGCAATGCCTTGTCCGCGTCGGCTACGCCAAACGCTGCGAAACTTGGCCCGTTGCGCTGGCTGTGGTTGAGCCTCGCTTTATTGGCCTTGGGGTTGGGCATTGTCGGGATCTTCGTGCCAGGTTTGCCGACGGTTCCCTTCGTGCTGCTGGCATCGTTCTTTGCAGCGCGCGGATCGCACCGTTTGCATGCCTGGTTGCATCGGCATCCGGCGTTCGGTCCAATGATTCGCGATTGGGAGCGCGAAGGTTCGGTCAGTCGGCGCGCCAAGCGCATTGCACTTGCCAGTATGCTGGTCGCTTCCCTTGTGATGCTAATTTTTGCGCCTGTGTGGGGTTGGGCCATCGGAACTGCTTGTATGGTGGTGGTCGCTATCTGGTTGTGGCGACGCCCTGAGCCCTTGCCAACATGAGCCTGATTTTCCTGATGAGCACGCTGCCATGAATTCGACAGAAATTCCCGACGTGGAGATCGGCACGCCCGGCTCGTCCAGCGCGCGCCGCGTCTTGTTGTTGGGCGCCGGTGAGTTGGGCAAAGAGGTTGCCATCGAGCTGCAACGCTTCGGCATCGAAGTGATCGCCGCCGACCGGTATGCTGGCGCGCCTGCCATGCAGGTGGCGCATCGAAGTCATGTGCTCGACATGCTGGATGCGGTGCAGTTGCGTGCCTTGATTGCGCAAGAGAAGCCACATCTGGTGGTGCCCGAAATCGAGGCTATCCATACGCAGACATTGATCGAGCTGGAACGCGACCAAGGCCTGCGGGTCATTCCTACCGCGCGGGCTGCGTGGTTGACCATGAACCGCGAGGGTATCCGGTGTCTCGCTGCAGAAACACTGGGCCTGCCTACATCACCGTATCGATTTGTTGATTCGCTTGACGACTGTCGCCTGGCAACGGAAGCGCTGGGTTTCCCGTGCGTGATTAAGCCCGTGATGTCGTCTTCGGGCAAGGGTCAGAGTGTGCTGCGCAATGTGGATCAGGTGGCGTCTGGATGGGACTACGCGCAGCAAGGTGGTCGCGCAGGGAAGGGGCGTTGCATCGTCGAGGGATTCATCTCGTTCGACTACGAGATCACCCTGTTGACCGTGCGGCATGTTGGGGGCACGACCTTCTGTGCACCGATCGGGCATTTGCAGATCGATGGCGACTATCGCGAAAGTTGGCAGCCGCAACCGATGACCGACCTGGCGTTGCAGCGTGCACAGACCATCGCCAGCCGGATTACCGAGGCCTTGGGTGGCTACGGCTTGTTTGGGGTGGAGCTGTTCGTGCGTGGTGACGAGGTGTGGTTCTCTGAGGTCAGTCCGCGACCGCATGACACCGGTCTGGTGACGTTGATCTCCCAGCCGCTTTCGGAATTTTCGCTGCATGCGCGCGCGATTCTCGGGTTGCCGATTCATGACGTGACACTCTGCGGGGCGTCAGCGTCATGTGCAATTGTTGCCGAGGGCAATGGAGTGCCGCGGTTTGCCGGTGTGCAAAGCGTGCTCAGCGAACCTACGATTGAGTTGCGCCTTTTTGGCAAGCCCAGCGTGGCAGGCAAACGGCGTGTTGCTGTCATTCTGGCGAGGGGCACTGACGTCGAGGATGCGCGCGCCCGGGCACGATCAGCCGCCGCAAAATTGCGAGTTTCGCTGGACTGATTGACACCGGGACTGATTCGTCCCGACTGAATCAGGTCGGCTTGCTGTCTGTTGTGCCGACAACCGCTTGTGCTGCGCGGTTACGGCCATTGTGCTTGGCGATGTAGAGCGCACGATCCGCCAGCGCGATCAACCTATCCGCTGTGTGGGTAGCTGCCGGGACACGCGTTGCGACGCCCAGACTGATGCTGACGTGTCCAATTGGCGACTGAGCGTGGGGAGTTGCAGGTTCGCGATCGCTTCACGCGCCCGCTCGGCAATCATCATCGCCATATCAGGTCCGGTGTTGGGCAGCAGAATGGCAAACTCCTCACCGCCGTAGCGCGCAGCGAGGTCTTTCGGCCCTTTCAGCGCTTCGTGCAGCGCATTGGCGACCTGGCGAAGGCATTCATCGCCTTGCGGGTGTCCGTAGCTATCGTTGTAGAGCTTGAAAAAGTCGACGTCGCACATCAATAGCGACAACGGCTGCTTCTGCGCCTGCCCCCACATCCATTCGTTCTGCAGGGTGTAGTCGAACTGACGACGGTTGGCGAGACCCGTCAAACCGTCCACGGACGATAGTCTGCGAAGCTCGCGATTGGCCGCATCCAGCTCGCGCCGCATCAAGACAATGCGCTGCATGGCCCGCAATTTGGCGGCCAACACGATCGGATTGATCGGCTTGGCAAGGTAGTCGTCGCCACCGGCAGCGATGCCGGCCTCGAGGTCTTCATCCGTGGTGCGTGCGGTCAGGAAGATGATGGGTGTCCATTCCCCTGGTCGTTCGCCGCGGCGGATTCGGCGCGCTACCTCCAAGCCATCGATGTCGGGAAGCACGATATCAAGCAAGACCAGATCAGGACTCTCTAGCTGGAAAAACTCCACACCAGTGAGTCCATCCGATGCGCAGATGGACTCAATCTCCAGCTCGGCGAGCAGAGACTGGATGTAGGCCTGACTCATTTGAGAATCTTCAACGATAAGAGCACGCACGGAAGCGACGCCTCCCCACAGGACATCGGTGTTTCACAGGTGTATGCAAACTATGGGCCGTGTTCACTGATCGTACGTGGGCGATTGATCTGCGGATCGCGGGTAGGCGTGACGACAGGCTCGGGCCACAATAGGGCTTTCCAGAGAGAGATCGCGCCGTGTCCGAAATTTCCGTACCCGTCTCCTTCGGTGAACTGCTGGACAAGATCGCCATTCTCGATATCAAGTCCGAGCGTATCCGCGACGACGCCAAGTTGCTCAATATTCGTCGTGAACTTGACGCCTTGAACCAGACCTGGTCCGCGCATCCGGCGGCGGCAGTCGACATCGCCGATTTGCGCGCCGCGCTGAAGGCGGTCAACGAGCGCCTGTGGGTCATCGAGGACGATATCCGTCTGCAGGAGAAGGCACAGGACTTTGGCACCGAGTTCATTCGACTGGCGCGCAGTGTGTACTTCGAAAACGACGAGCGCGCACGCATCAAGCGCGACATCAACCTCACGCTGGGTTCGGCCTATGTCGAAGAAAAGAGCTACGAGGACTACCGCTCCGCGTCGCCGACCTGATCCAGCGCGGGTTTCGCTCGACGCGCAACGACGCGCTCGAAGGCGTCGATGACTTCGTCGATCTGAATCAGATCCATGACGCCATCAAATTCGATCCGCTTGCCCCACGGCAACCTGTCGGCCGGTTTGCGTAGGAAACGTTCTGCGGCCGCAGCGTAGTGGTCGACGCAGAACTGGCGGTCCGAGTAGGGGCCGCTGCGCCAACTGGCGGTGGCGGCATGCAAGCCAATGACCGATGTGCCCAAGGCGTTGGCGAGATGCATCGGGCCGGAATCGGGCGTCAGCAGCGCGTCTGCGCGTCGCAGCAGCGCAAGCAGTCGAGGCAGCGTGTCACGCCCAATCAGGTCGATCATCGGTACGTTGGCACGCTGCAGGATGGCGTCGCCAACCTCGCGTTCGAGTTTGCTGGGGCCGCCGCACAAGGCGACTCGCCAACCGCGTTCGATCACTGCATGGCGGGCGACGGCCGCATACCCCTCGGCATGCCAGTTACGCAAGCGATGACTTGAACAAGGGCTGATGATCAGGGTCGCTTGGTCGCCCGGCAGTTCGCTTTCGGCAAACGCCTGCGCCTCGGGAAGGATCGGGAAATCCCACTGCGCTGGTGCGGGCGACAGTCCCAGCGGCTGCACGAAGCTGCCAAGCGCGTCCAAAACATGTTGGCGGGGCTGAAACGCGATACGTCGATTGATCACCAAGCCATGCAATTCCTTGCTGCGTTCGGTGTCAAAACCAATGCGCTGATCGGCCTTCACCCAGGCGGCCAACAGGTTGGCGCGCAGCGCCAACTGCATGTGCAGCAAGGCGTCGAAGCGTCGACGAGCCAGTTGTTCGCGGAGCTGCCGTACCGCATCCCAGCCCTGCTTTTTGTCGAACACGATGTACTCGATGTTCGGGATGAGGTGCATCAGGCGATGTTCGAATTTGCCGATGATCCAGGTGATGCGGGTTTCCGGCCACTGGCTCTGCAATTGGCGCACCACCGGCAACACATGGCTGACATCGCCCAGTGCTGAGAGACGCAGCAAACAGATCGATTGCGGTGCTGAGGAGTTCATTTCGCTTGCTACACTCGTGACCATGATTGATAGCCGCTCGCCAGAATCGCTGCGCCACAGTGCCGGAAATCCGGCCTTCGTGCGCCTATGCGATGCACACGGCGCAATGTGGTTCGATGCGGAAGCAATGCGCAGCATTCTGGGTGAGGCGTGTTCGCTGACACAAGCCCAATCGCCAGCCTGCACGTCGCGAGCGCGTGCCCTGCTGGAAGGCATCGCCGAGCAACGATTCGAGACGGTCACCCAACGCGGTGGACGTGGTGCAGTGCGTTTTTTTGATAGCGCGTTGGGAAGTCTGGTGCTGCGCAGTTACCGGCGCGGCGGCTTGATCGGACGCTGGGTGCGGCGGCACTACCTGTGGCTGGGCGAGTCGCGCACCCGTTGCTATCGAGAGTTCCATCTGTTGCAGCAACTGGCCGCGCAGGGTCTGCCGGTGCCGCATGTCGTCGCTGCGGGATTCGTGCGCAACGGACTTGGCTATCGCGCCGAACTGTTGATGCGCGCCATCCCGGACAGTCGCCCGCTGGCGCAACATCTGGCGGCATTGGATGCCGAGTCCACGCACGCAATTGCCGTCGAGTTGGGCCGATTACTTGCCCGCTTCCATCGCCAAGGCGTTTACCACGCCGATCTCAATGCCTTCAACGTGATGGTCGATGCGCAGGGAAAACTCTGGCTCATTGACTTTGACCGTGGCGAACTGCGGCCCCCGGATGCCCAATGGCAACGGGCCAATCTGCAACGTTTGCGGCGTTCACTTTGGAAAACCGCACCGCAATGGGCAGGCGCATCGGGCGTGGATGTGGAGACGCTGTTTGCCACCTTGGTTTCCGCCTATCAGGCGTCAATGCGCTTGCCTTGATCCAGTCGCGGCCTGCGCTGAAGCGTGCTTGCGGTGAGTGCATCTTTCGCTATTTCCCTGTGCGCAATGAGGATGGACGTGTCAGTGCTGGCGTGCCTCTGGTGGTTGCCCGTCATCCGGGTGTCAGCTCGCAAGTTGCCGGTTTTTCGAGGGTTTTTTCGATCCACAAAAGCTGTGGATAAGTCTGTGGGCTAGCGTTGGAGTGTCGACGCAACTCCTTGACTGTGCATTGCTTTTTCGTCTCTGCGCAAAAATGCATCATTCATAAATAGAGTATATAAATCAATAACATAGAAAAATGTTCTGAGGCTCTGGCGCGATGACGGATGGTTGACAGTGGTGCGCTGACGGTGTGGGTTGCGGATGTGGACAGTGTTGCTGCGGTGCTTCGCCAGCGGTGGTGCGGGAGAGCGGACTTCGAACGGTCTGTCAATCGGTTTTTCGCCCCACCCAAGCGCTGGCTTCCGGGTCTATGCCTTGTGTGAATGATCCGCGTACAGGTCATTCCTGATCTACGGGAGCGCGAATTGGATGAGACGTTCCCCCACGCGTTAGCGCGGTGCTCTACTGCACTTTCCGCGCATCACTAAGGCGGCGCGCTTGCCGCCACCTGCAAGGGCTTTCAATACTCTGCTGCAGGCACCAACGCAGAGCGGATAATGCCGCATCTGTTTGTACCTCCTGGCTTGGTTCTGCATGCCCTTTCTCATCCGTGGCACCCAACATCAATTGGACGGCTTTCCTGTCAAGCGCCTGTTGCCGCATCGCGAGCATCGTCGCGTCGGGCCTTTTCTGTTGCTGGATACCTTCGGGCCGCACTGTTTTTTACCTGGCGAGGGCATGCAAGTGCCGCCACACCCGCATATCGGGCTGTGCACACTGACATTTCTGTTCGAGGGTGAATTGATCCATCGCGATAGCCTGCAATCCGTTCAGTGCCTGCCACCCGGTGCGGTGAACTGGATGTGTGCGGGTCGAGGCATCGTCCATTCGGAACGCTCGCCAACCCACCTGGCCGCACAGTCACACGCCCTGCATGGTCTTCAGCTTTGGATTGCGTTGCCAGATGCGTTGGCGGAGTGCGACGCCGCTTTCGTGCATGTCGCCGCAGCGTCCGTGCCGGTAGTGAGCCTTCAGGACGCGCGCATTCGGCTGCTGGCGGGGTCGTGCTGGGGGCAGCAAAGTGCGGTGCCGGAGACTTCGCCTTTGGTGGCAGCAATCATCGAGTTGCCCGCAGGTGGTACGGTGCGCCTGCCGTTGGCGTATTCCGAATGTGCCTTCTTGCTGATCGACGGTGAGGTGGACGTGCAGCACATGCCCATGCCCGAGGGTGCGTTGGTCGTCTTGGACAGTGGCGACGAGGTGCTTCTGCACTCCCAGACCGCGACACGGCTGTTGTTTCTGGCCGGTGAGCCGGTGGGCTCGCGCTATCTCTGGTGGAACTTTGTCGCACGCGGCCGCGAGCGCATCGACCAGGCGAAAGCGGATTGGCGCGAAGGGCGCTTCGGGCAAATTGCCGGCGAACAGGCGCCGGTCGCCTTGCCGGAGCGATGAACATGACTGCCGATATCGATTGGAAGCCTTCCGCGCCGCTGTCCGCACTTCGCTTGCGAGCGCAAGTCAATGCCGCGATTCGTGCGTACTTCACGGCGACCGCTGCACTGGAAGTCGAGACGCCCATTCTTTCGGCTGCCGCCAACACCGAGCCGAATATCCAGAGTTTCCACACGCGCTTCTCTGGCCCAGTGCGAGGGGGCGAGCCCCTTCGCTACCTTCGCACCTCGCCCGAGTTCGCGCTCAAACGCTTGCTGGCCGCTGGCATCGGTGACTGTTACGAGCTGGGGCGCGTGTTTCGCGATGGAGAAGCCGGTGGACGGCACAATCCAGAGTTCACCCTGTTGGAGTGGTATCGGCTGGGATGGCGCATCGAGCCATTGATGGACGAAGTTGTCCGCCTGCTGCAGAACCTTGCAGGCTTGGTGGATCGTCGGTTGACCGTCGAGCGACTCAGCTACGACGCGTTGTATCGCGAGCGGCTCGGTATTGATTGGCGACGTGACCCGCTGGCCGCGTTGCAGGCCCCGCTGGCCCAATTCGGCATCGATCCGGACGGCTTGGGGCGGGACGACTGGCTGGACCTGCTGATGACTCATTTGATCCAGCCGACCCTGCCAGTCGATCAATTGTTGTTCGTCCACGACTTTCCACCCAGCCAATGCGCGTTGGCGCGTATTGAAGGCGAGGGCGAGCAAGCCGTCGCCAAACGCTTTGAGGCGTACTGGGGCCGCTGGGAAGTGGCCAACGGATACCACGAGTTGAGCGATGCCGATGAACAGGCCGCGCGCTTTGCCAGCGACAATCAGCGCCGCAGGCAACGCGGATTGCCATCCCTGCCGATAGACACCGCGCTGCTTGCCGCCCTGCAGCAAGGCTTGCCCGACTGCGCGGGCGTTGCCGTGGGCGTCGACCGGGTGCTGATGGCGCTCTCCGGCAGCGCACAGATTGCCGACCAGCTGGCATTCGACTTCGCCCGCGCCTGATCGCTGACGCCTTTGTTGACCGCGATTCAGTGCGGTAGTCCAAGAGCTGATTCTGACACATCACTCGAAACCGTCCTGGAACACATTATTCCCGACACGCTCGCTTGCACCGACATCGACCGGATTCAGGAAGCCGGTCGCCGACTGCAATACAACGCGCGGCTGACCGCGAATGTCGAGCGCATTCAGCGGCAAGCCATCATCCGTACAACGGTCCAGGAGCGCACCGCCCGCGGCTGGTGTGTAGCGGCCGTCACCGTCGACGTCTGCCAGATTGAACGGACTGCTGATCTGGTTCAGCGCGGCAGCAACGTTGTTGCCGCGATGTGCATTGCAAACGCCCCCGAGCGTGGCCCCGGCGCTCAGCTGGACGGGGGTAACGGTCCCTGACAGGTCGGCGATGATGCTACGTTCCAGCTGTGTGGACGTACCTATCAGGTGCAGCATCCACTCGATCTGGTTCCCTTCAGGCTGAAAACCATCCAACCTGGCGGTCGGCGGCTCCACGATCAAGCTAGCGCGCGTGATCGACAGGTTGCCGTCCAGCGCGTGCACAAGGGTCGAGGTATTGTCGGCCCCTTCATTCATATTGCGGACCAGCACTTGTTGCAAAAGGCTTTGCGAGTCGAAGGCATAGAGGACGGCGCCAGTCGGACTCCAGTTGTTGTCGAGGAGGGCGTCTATGACAAAAACGCCCGACTCGCTTGCATAGATGGCACCACCTAGCGTGCCTGCCCTGTTCTGGTTGAATTGCTCACAGATCCCCTCTGGACACTGGCTCCGATCGTATTTGGGCCAGAATGCCGCCAGTCCGCCGATGCGGATATTGCTCTGCACACTGTCGATCGCGCCTCCCGACACGGTGGCGTAATTTAGCGAAACGTTTGCGTAATCGATCTCCAGCGACGCGGCATCCGTCAGCGAAAACGCCCCGCCATACTTGGCTTGATTCAGGGCGATGACCGCCAAACGCGACAGGCAATACGCCGGATCCGGGCCATAGCAGTAGGGTCCGCCGCCGATGCGCACCGTTCCACCGGAGGCGAAGATGGCTCCTCCCAACAACGCCGCCGTGTTGGCGATGATTCCGTTGCTGCCGCCCAGATCGACCGGCAGCGTGCGCCCGCTTGCCTGCACCGTACAGCCATCCGAATAGATGCCGCCGCCGTGGCCACCGGTGTTGTCGAACATCGCCTGATTCGACAACAGCAGCGTGGCAGGATCGAGTTCCACCAATCCGCCTGCCTCACAGTAGACACCGCCGCCAAGCCTTGCATGATTGTTGCTGATTTCGGAACGGCTGGCGTATAGACGGGCACCAGACAAGTGCACACCACCGCCCTGACCGCCCGTTTCGTTGACGAACTGATAGCCGGAGACCCGACTCCGTAGCAGCACCAAGTCGATCACGCCTTGCGCCACGATCCCCGAGCCCGACGTGGCCACTGCGGCAGGAGGTTTGACATCGACGAGCTCCAACGTGATTACCCGGCGACGTTCCGGCGCGGATTCAACATGGATGCCCGTACTAAGGTTGCCGCCGGCAATCACTGTGGCCCGAACCGGCGCCGAGGGAAGTAGTCCGGCTACTGCGGCAGCGCACGACCCATAACCACCGCGGATTCGAATATCCTGGATTCCGGCCAGATTAAGACTGCCCGTGTAGTTGAGTCCGCCAACCAGACGAATATCCGTGTGGCCTGCATTGAGGGCAGACTGGATCGGATTGCCGAGTACATTGTTGTATGTACAGTCGGTCGTCGATCCGATTGTGGCAAAGCCATGGGCTGACCCAGTTAGAGCTAGGGCGAGGAGGGCAGAAGCGCCTTTCATATGGTGTGAGTCCATCAGGGGAGGTGATGCAGAGTATTTCGACACGTCGTCGTAAGGTCTTGATCTAGAAATGGAAAAGTTCTGAAAGAAGCTGATAATTTCTGATTTGCGAGCTAGCAGTCGCAATTCAAGCCAAGGCATGGACTTGTCGGCGCAGCCATGCTTTGGGCACACTGCGACGAGAACGAGGGTGTATGGCCGAAGCCACAGCAGAACCGAACGCTCTGTCCTTGGGGCCCATTCATGTGGATCGCCTTGGCAAACGCCTTATGCGCGGGGATGTGCGCCTGGATGCGGATGCCCAGCAGGTCGATGTGCTGCTAGCCCTGATTCAGGCTTATCCGGCCATCGTTAGCAAGGACACACTCATTCAGGAAGTTTGGGGCGGACGTTTCGTCACGGACGCAGCCTTGCACAAGACGATCAGCGAATTGCGCAAGGTCCTACGTGAAGCCTGCGATGGTCAGGGAGTGGATTGAGACTCGGCATCGACGCGGCTACCAATTGGCGGCTGCTCCCGGAACGGGGCCGATCCGTGTAGCGGAAAAGTTGGCGCAGCCCGATGTGCCCGAAGTATCCGCGACACCCCGTGGCCGTTCCCCGGACGCGAAGTCAGGATCGCGAGGCTCGCTGGCTTTGTTCCCGGTCATTGGTGTCATGGCGGTGCTGTTTTGGTTCGGCACCGGATGGATCGGCACCGAGAACCAAGCCCGCGCTCCAGCTGTAACGAGCGCCACCACTCCAGCGACCAGCCCAAAACCCATTGAGGTGCCGAGGGTGTCTGCTGATGTGCAATCTCGCTTAGATCGAATGTCGGCTGGCGACCTGGTCCTGACCATTCGCAGTGCATTCGGGCAGGACGGAGCTTTGGCGCGTGCCGGCATAGCTGAATTGGGCGACCCGCGACTAGCCGCGGAGATGCCCGATCATCGGGCACTTGCCGACAAGTTCGCTGGCATACACGCGTATCGCTCCGGCGATTTCGACCAGCAATGAGCCACTATAGCCAGGCGCTCGAGGGGTTCGTGCAGTCCGGCAATCGGCAGGAGGAGGGCAATGTCCTCAACAACATGGGCGTGCTCCACTCCGAATCAGGGCGAGATCCCGAGCAGGCTGCCATATGGTTCAAGCGCTCTCGCGACATTCGCGAGGCCTTGAATGACACTACGGCCGTGCTGGCCAGCCACAAGAACCTCGCGAACCTCTGGCTCAGCGGTGCGCGCTTCGAACCAGCCCGCGAAGCCGTGTCGGCGTATGTCGTCGCGGCGCGCCTGAACGGTTCAGCCGCCGACCAGATCGATGCCTTGCTGCTTCAAGGTGATGTCGCGCTAGGTCTGGGCGAAGCCAACGCCGCATCCTGGTTCGAACAGGCCCATGAGCTAGCGGTGCGTGCCGGCGATGCTCTGATGGCCGCCAGCGCCCAGCAGCGGCTGGGACGCCTGGAATTGCGTGCCGGCCGGCCCGCAGAGGCACGCGCACGTTTTCAGCAAGCGCTCACCTTGTTCGAACAGAGCCCCGATTCACACCAGCGCGCGATTGTCCTTTACAACCTAGCCAACGCCGAAGAAGCCCTCGGCGACGCCACCACCGCCCTGGCGCACTACCAGAACGCCGAGACAGAGGCACCGGACCGACACTCCAGCCTTGCCGTAGACGCCGCACTCGGGCGAGTCCGAATGCTCTGGCGCCTTGATCGCTTTCCCGAAGGCGAATCCCTGCTCGCGCAAGTGAACCAGCGCATCCTTATGCAGGACGAGTCCCTCATGACGGCCGCAGTCAACATCCATCGAAGCTCATTGGCCTTGATGAAGAACCGACCAATGGCCGCAAGAGCCCTGATCCAAGATGCTCGCAAGCTACTCGGCCAAAGCGGCGATTGGGACTTGCTCGCGACGCTACAGGAACAGGAAATCTGGGTGCACTTGGCTCTAGCCGAACACGATGCTGCTCATTCTGCGCTTGAACGGCTCGAAGATCAGGCCAAAGCGCGAACCGATCAGCGGGTGCTGGATCGTCTTCATCAACTGGGATTGTTGCTACAGGTGGCCCGAGGGTCGACAGCTGATGCCTACCGGAACTCGTTTTTTGGCGGTTCCAGAGAGGGTTCCAGAAAATAGCGAACGAAGCGCTCACACAAAAATAGGAATCCTGGGCCAAGTCTTGTTTTGCTACATGCGCCAATGCAGCGACGCATGCCTCGTCCCCAGCGCATTGAATTCGCTGTTACCTGCGTCGCATGAGCTAGGAGGACCAGGTGGCAACCTGGCCCCGATCTTTCTGCCATCGATCATTCGCGTGCGGGCCTGAGCTCGATCCGACCCGCGCGCCAGAATGATGCCGACGATCAAATGGTCGTGTGCGGATTGCGCGGCTTGCCTGCCGCGGTGGCTTGGGGAATTTCGATCAGGCGTCCAGTACGAACGTTGTAGATGTAGCCATAGATTGGGATGTGTCCAGGCACCAGCGGATGTTCGCGAATGCGACGAACATCGTCGACGACACTCCGGTCGCGATCGGCGATGGTCAGCCACTTGACGAACTTTCCTGCGCTGGAGCCAGGACCTGAGCCAACATCTTCAAATCCGGAAGGGGTCAGCTTGGCGGTCTGCAAGCTGCTTTCCAACAGATTGCCCATCACCTCGTCGGTGAAAAACTCCATGCCGCAATCCGTGTGGTGAATGACGAACCACTCGCGGGTACCCAACAGTTTGTAGGAGATTACCAACGAGCGGATCGCATCGTCGCTTGCGCGGCCTCCCGCGTTGCGTATGACATGCGCGTCGCCTTCGGCGAGTCCGGCGTATTTCGCCGGATCGAGGCGTGCATCCATGCAGGTCAGGATGGCGAACTGTCGCGCAGGTGGCAGTGCGAGATCCGCTTTTGCACCGAAATCGGTCGCATAGCGCTCATTGGCGCTAAGGACTTGTTCAACGATCTGGCTCATCTGTCGCTCCTGGGGTGGGTCACTTGCGCGTGAATTCCGCGTCCGGTGGAACCTACCGGTGCATCGCGACGCTGGGAAACGGCGCCTCGTGGCATGCTTAGTTCTGTCTGGAATGGAATGGCTCGCCGAGCGATTCGTCAGGTGCGTCAGAGGGCCGAACGACGACCGCAGCAGCCTTGCCGCTCTCTACCAGTGCACGGGGCAAATTTTGGCGTTGGATGCGGAGCAGAACTATGGAAACGTGGATCGGATTGATGATGGGCGTGGGGCTCGCCGCAGCGTGTGGCTTTCGTGTCTTTGTGCCGCTGCTGGGTTTGTCGCTGGCGGGTATGAGCGGCTATGTCAGCCTTGCGCCGTCGATGCTCTGGCTGGCGACGTGGCCTGCGCTGACCGTGTTGGCGACCGCGACCGTGCTCGAAGTGGCGGCCTATTACGTGCCCTGGGTCGACAATTTGCTCGACACCATTGCCACACCGCTGGCGGTGGCGGCGGGAACACTTGCCACGGGGACCCAGCTTGGTGAGTTGTCGCCAGTCATGCAATGGTCGTTGGCCGCGATCACTGGGGGCGGTGTCAGTGCGGTGGTGCAGACTGGCACGGTTGCCCTGCGGTCGGTGTCGACCGGTCTGACTGCCGGGATGGGCAATGTGTTGCTGTCGACGGGTGAGTTGCTCGGTGCGGTGACGACGACGGTACTGGCGATCCTGCTGCCCGTGGTGGCTTTTGTGCTGGTCTTGTTCTTGCTGGTCTGGTTGATTCGGCGCGGGGTGCAGCAGCGCAGGGTGGCGATTGGGACGGCGGTAGAGTAAGTGCAATGTTGTTGGGCTTTGGCTTGAACAGCCGGTTGGCCCATGTAAACTGACCGAGCTTGCACGCGTGAGGCTCGCACTGAGTGGATCGACGCAAGGCGGCAAAGCGAGTGCTTTGTCGTGGTGAATTTCACCCCGCAACACATATTCGTCAAAACATCCCTATCAAAGGAGCTTCTCATGTCGAAAGGTCAATCTCTGCAAGACCCATTTTTGAACGCCCTGCGTCGCGAGCGCGTTCCGGTCTCGATCTATCTGGTCAACGGCATCAAGCTCCAAGGCACGATCGAATCGTTTGATCAGTTTGTGGTTCTGCTGCGCAATACGGTCAGTCAGATGGTCTACAAGCACGCTATTTCGACGGTTGTGCCGGCACGCAATGTCCGTATTGGTCCCGGTGGCACCAGCACGGTCGGTGACGGTGAAGATGACGAAGGCGATCAGGCTTGATGCGGCGATCGCGGGTATTGGGCGCCTTGAGTCGAGCGCATGTTTGAGCGTTCCAAGCGGGGTGAGCAGGCGCTGTTGATTCAGCCCCACGCGGCCGGACACAACGATGCAGACGTACTTGACGAGTTTGCCGAATTGGCACGCTCGGCGGGTGCGACCGTGGTCGGCAACTTGACGGCTCGGGTCGACCGGCCTTCCCCCGCGCTGTATATCGGCAGTGGCAAGGCGGATGAGGCGCGACTGATGTGTGATGCATTGGAAGCCGATCTGGTTCTGGTGAATCAGACACTAAGCCCGGTGCAGGAGCGCAATCTTGAGCGCCACCTTGAGCGGCGCGTTGTTGATCGTACTGGCTTGATTCTGGACATCTTTGCCCAGCGTGCGCGTTCGTTTGAAGGCAAGTTGCAAGTCGAACTGGCGCAACTCAAACACATGGCCACGCGCTTGGTGCGCGGCTGGACGCATCTGGAGCGGCAGCGAGGTGGCGCCATTGGCTTGCGCGGTCCGGGTGAGACGCAGTTGGAGACGGATCGGCGACTGCTGGCGGAGCGCGTGAAGATTCTCAGTCGCCGTCTCGACAAAGTGGAAGTGCAACGAACCCAAGCCCGGCGGGCGCGGATGCGCAGCGAATTGCCGCGCGTGGCCTTGGTGGGCTACACCAATGCAGGCAAATCCACCTTGTTCAACGCGCTGACGGGTGCCGAGGCCTACGCGGCGGATCAGTTGTTTGCCACCTTGGACCCGACGGTGCGGCGTCTGGATGGCTTGGCCTGTGGTGAGGTTGTGCTATCTGACACCGTCGGGTTTGTACGTGACTTGCCGCATGATCTGGTCGCGGCCTTCCGCTCGACCCTCTCCGAGGCACGCGAGGCTGACCTGCTGCTGCATGTGATTGACGCCTCTGATCCAAATGTGCGCGACCGTATCGTGCAAGTGAACGAGGTGCTGGGTGAAATCGGTGCCGGCGATATTCCGCAAATCCAGGTGTTCAACAAGTTGGATCGACTTGAGGCCTCCGTTGAGGCGCGGCGTGAATGGCTGGACGGCGGGTTGATTGAGCGGGTTTGGCTGTCGGCGCGTGAGCACATCGGTTTGGCCTTGCTGCGTGCTGCGATCGGCGAGCGATTTGCCGAGACGCGGATTCGCACCGAACTGCACTTGCCGCCTGCGGCAGGTCGCTTGCGGGCGCGGTTTTACGAATCAAAGCTGGTGCTGACCGAGGTCGCTGACGAATCTGGCTGGGCATTGCAGTTGGACATGTCGCGTGCTCAGGCGGAACGATTGGCCGCCGACGACCCTTGGTTTGCAAGCCAGATGCAGGCGCATCTGAAGCTGCCTCTGGAAGCTTGGGAGCAAGGTGCCGAAGAGGATGAGGCGGCGCTCGGTCGCGTTGGCTCGTAGACTTCACGCCTTGTAAATCGGGTGGCGTGGTCCCATAGGACACATTCGGGTCCGCTGTTGCAGCGAGATCGGATTCAAATTCAGTGAACTGGAGCAGTTATGGCCTGGAACCAACCTGGCGGCGGAAACAAGGATCCCTGGAACGGCAAGGACCCCGGAGCGGATGTTGAGGCTTTCCTCAACAAATTGAAGGGTAGTCTTAATCGTGTTTTTGGTGGATCGGGTGGTGATTCTGGCCCCGCGTCGCGTGATAACGATCCAGGCATGCGCGGCATGGCTCTGATTGTGTTGCTTGCGATTGCCGCATGGGCGCTGTTTGACTCGGTCGTGTTGGTGGACGAGCGCGAGCGTGGTGTCGTGATGCGCTTTGGCAAGGTGGAACGATTGATGTCGCCCGGCCCGAACTTCAAATGGCCACGTCCCATCGAGACGGTTCGCAAGCTGAATGTCACGGATGTGCGCAGTGCCTCGGACCAAGTGCGGCTGCTGACCCGCGACGAAAACATCGTGCAGATCGACTTTGGTGTGCAGTACCTGATCAGCAATCCTGAGCAGTACATGTTTGGCTCGCGTGATCCCGACGATTCCCTGCGGCAGGCTGCAGAAGGCGCCATTCGTGACGTGATTGGTGGCAGCACCATGGATGTGATTCTCACTGGTGAGCGTGCGCAACTGGCAGCGGATGCCCAGACGCTGCTTCAAAAAGCGTTGGAGGATTACCGTACGGGTCTGCAAGTCACAGTGTTGAATATTTCCAATGCACGTCCGCCACAGGAAGTTCGTCAAGCCTTTGATGACGCGATCAGTGCGCGAGAAGACAAAGAACGCATCGAAAGCGAGGCGCGTGCGTACCAAAGTAAGGTCATTCCGGAAGCGCGTGGTGAAGCAGCACGCATCCGCGCTGAGGCGGAGGGTTATCGCGAGTCAACGATCACGCGGGCGCAGGGTTCGGCACAGCGTTTTGCATTGTTGCTCGACGAGTACCGCAAGGCGCCTGAAGTGACTCGACGCCGCTTGTATCTGGAGACCATGCAGAGCGTGCTTGGCAACAATCGCAAGGTCTACGCCGGCGACGGCGGCAATGTGCTGTACCTGCCGCTCAATGGCGCGACGTCTGGTGCGAGCAGCTCGCAACCCATGCCGACCTTGTTGCCGCCCGTTTCCGGCACCACGACGACTCCTGCAGTCGAACGCGAAGGTGCGCGTCCTGCGCGTCCGGACGCGCGTCCCAGCCGAACCTTGCGAGAGGAGACCCGCTGATGAAACCTTCCATCCTGGTGGGCTTGGCCGTTTTGTTGCTAATCGGTAGCGGCTCCTTCTACAAGGTCGACGAAAGCAACGTCGCGATTCGATTCCAGTTTGGCCGTGTGGTTGAGACCGACATCGGACCGGGTCTGCATTTCAAGATTCCGCTGGTACAGACTGTGTTGGCCTTTGATCGGCGCATTCTCAGTCTGGACTCCCAGCCGGAGCGCTACCTGACCTTCGAGAAGAAGGACGTCAACGTCGACTTCTTCGTGAAATGGAAGATCGACAACGTTCGTGGTTTCTACACCGCGACCGGTGGCATCGAGGCGCAGGCGATGCAGCGGTTGCGCCCGATCGTCACCGAGGTGATCCGCAACGAGATTGCCCAACGTAAATTGCAGGACGTTGTCTCGGGTGAGCGCGGTGCATTGGCCGAGCGATTTGTCGAGCAGGCCAATTTGCGTTTGCAGGATCTGGGTATCAAGGTCGTCGATGTGCGCATCAAGCGCATTGATCTGCCCGAGGACAGCGAGGTGATTGCCTCGGTCTTCCAGCGGATGCGTGCGGAGCGCAAAAAAGTTGCCAATCAGTTGCGTGCGGAAGGCGAGGAGATATCCGAGACCATTCGTTCGGATGCCGACCGGCAACGTGTGGTGCTGGTCGCCGAGGCCGAGCGTGATGCCCAGCGTCTGCGCGGCGAGGGCGATGCCCAAGCGGCGGCACTGTTCGCCGATGCGTTTGGGAAAGACAAGGATTTCTACAGCTTTTATCGCAGTATGGAGGCCTACCGCAGCGTGTTCGCCAATGGCGATAACGTGATGGTGCTGGACAAAGATAGCGAGTTCTTGCGCTTCTTCGAGGACGGCGGGCGCTAAGCCTGCCGCTACGCCCGACATGTGGAGTGATCTGGGATCTGCTTTGTGTCTGGTGATGGTGTTGGAGGGCCTGTTTCTGTTTGCTGCGCCGGACGCTTGGAAACGAGCGGCTGCTCAGTTGATTGAGCAGCCATCTGGGATGTTGCGACGACTGGGGGGGATTTTTATCGTCGTCGGTCTGCTCAGTCTGTTTTGGGTGCGCAGCGTTTGACCTGGCGTTTCTAGCCACGGCGACTCGACGGCTGACCAAAGGTCTGCACATTGATGGGCAAATCAAGGATAATTTCGCAAAGCCGGGGCATGCCCCGGCTTTAGTTGTTTTTGCGTGCTGAAATGGCATGCACATCCGCGCAATTGTCTGCCCGAGGCAGGCGCCGAGGGCGGGGTGAATGGCGAAGCCGGGATGGCCGAGCGTAGTCACCGACGTCGCCCCACGGAGGGGTAACACCAACGGAGTCAAATGAAGATGGGTCAATCAGTCGTTGTATTGGGTGCGCAGTGGGGATGAGAGTGTTTTTGATGCGTTGAAGCGCATCAAAAACACTTTATGCCGAGGAAGGAGCCGAGGCGGGGTGAATGGCGAGGCCGGGATGGCCGAGCATAGTCACCGACGTCGCCCCACGGAGGGGCAACACAAACGGAGTCAAATGAAGATGGGTCAATCAGTCGTTGTATTGGGTGCGCAGTGGGGATGAGAGTGTTTTTGATGCGTTGAAGCGCATCAAAAACACTTTTATGCCCGAGGCAGGCGCCGAGGGCGGGGTGAATGGCGAGGCCGGGATGGCCGAGCATAGTCACCGACGTCGCCCCACGGAGGGGCAACACAAACGGAGTCAAATGAAGATGGGTCAATCAGTCGTTGTATTGGGTGCGCAGTGGGGCGACGAAGGCAAAGGCAAAATCGTCGATTTGCTGACCGAGCGTGTTGGCGGTGTGGTGCGATTCCAGGGCGGCCACAACGCCGGCCATACGCTGGTCATCGGCGGCAAGAAAACCGTACTGCATCTGATTCCTTCCGGCATTTTGCATCCCGGCGTTCTGTGCATGATTGGCAACGGCGTGGTGCTTTCGCCAGCCGCATTGCAGAAGGAAATTGCCGAGCTGGAGGCAACCGGGCTGGACGTGCGCTCGCGCCTGAAGATCAGTCCGGCAACGCCCTTGATCATGCCGTATCACATTGCTCTGGATCAGGCCCGTGAGAAGGCGGCTGGCGGCAAGGCCATCGGCACGACTGGGCGGGGTATCGGCCCCGCCTATGAAGACAAGGTGGCGCGCCGCGGCGTGCGGGTGGCCGATCTGCACTATCCCGTCGAGCTGGCCGAGAAGCTTCGCAACGTGCTCGACTATCACAACTTTGTGCTGACCCAATATCTGGGCGTCGAAGCGGTGGACTTCCAGAAGACGCTGGACGAGGCGCTGGCTTTTGGTGAGTACGTCGATCCGATGAAGGCTGACGTGGCTGGATTGCTGCATGAGCTGCGCAAGCAGGGCAAACGGGTGTTGTTCGAGGGCGCGCAGGGCTCGCTGCTGGACATCGACCACGGCACCTATCCGTATGTCACCTCCAGCAACACCACAACCGGCGGTGCCTTGGCCGGAACCGGTGTAGGCGCAGACGCGATCGACTACGTGCTGGGAATTGCCAAGGCCTACGCGACCCGCGTCGGCGGCGGTCCGTTCCCGACCGAACTGAACGATGAACTGGGTGAGGACATCCGTCGTCGCGGCCAGGAGTTCGGTGCCACCACCGGACGTCCGCGCCGCTGCGGATGGATCGATATCGTGGCACTCAAGCGTGCGGTGGCGATCAACGGCATCAACGGCTTGTGTGTGACCAAGCTGGATGTGCTGGATGGCCTGCCCAGTCTGAAAATGTGCATCGCGTACCGTTATCGCGGCAAGGAAACCGAATACGCGCCGCTGGATGCGGCCGGTTGGAACGAGTGCGAGCCGGTTTATCTGGAATTCCCCGGCTGGACCGAATCCACTCACGGCATCACCGAATGGGACAAGCTGCCACCCGCAGCGCGTGCCTATTTGCGTGCATTGGAAGAACTGGTCGGTTGTCCGCTGGCGATGGTCTCCACCGGCCCGGATCGCAATGCCAATATCATCCTGAAGGACGCGTTCGCCTGAGTACGATGGCGGGCATGAACGACAGTCCGGCCTTGCGCGAACGTCTGCGTAGCGACCTGCAGACGTTCGCCGCAACGAATTCCGACATGGCCCTTGTGGCGAGTGCGTTCCTGCACCTGTTGGCTGACCCTGCGGCCTTCATGCGCGAGCGACTCGCCGGACACTTCACTGGCTCGGCCTGGCTGGTGTCAGCGGACAGTCAGCGCGTGCTGTTGATGTATCACCGCAAGTTGGATCGCTGGTTGCAACCGGGTGGTCATGCCGACGGCGACGCGGATCTCGCCGCTGTCGCATTGCGGGAGGCAACAGAAGAAACCGGCCTGCGTGATCTGCACGTCGAGCCGGGTATCTTCGACCTCGACGCGCATCGCATTCCCGCGCGAGGCGATGTGCCCGAACACACCCACTATGACGTGCGGTATGTCATTCGCGCGCTCGGCAGTGAAGTGCCTCAAGGCAACGCGGAATCACTGGCGCTGGCGTGGGTTGAAGTCGCCGCCCTGCGCGATGATCTGGTGATTGATCCGTCGATCAGGCGGATGGCAATTTGCTGGGAGATAACGAATTTCAGGTAAGCGAATAACTGACTTTGATGCCATCAAGCTGGATCTTGCCATTTGCCTGAAGATGTTTGACCAGAGTATCTAGCTGTGCTTCGCTGAGACTTCCCTTGGCCTGTTTGACTACGCTACGAATGGTGTTTCGGAGTGTCTCCATTTTCCTGGGGCGAGAAGCGCCTCGCTTTTTGAGGTCGGCCAGCACGGCGGTGTAGTGGTCCACCTTCTGGCTAGTCGGTACCTTGGGTGTCACTGGCATTTTCGGCAGGACTTCAGAGGTGTCCACAGGCTGCGAGTTTGCCGAGGCCTTGGAGGGGCAAACAAAATGCCCTTTCTGTTTCAAAATGACGCCGATCTTTTCTTTCAGCGACATACTGCCAAACAGAGCGTTGACCGCTTTGCAGCACGCAACACAGTTTTCGTCGCTATTGCTTCCGGCGCGGGAGACTGGAACAAGGTGCTCAACGCTTGCGTTGGCTTTTGATAAGGGGCTGTTGCAAAAGAAGCAGACGCCCCCTTGTGTGAACATGAGTCGATCAATGGGCTTCGTTGCCACAGGGATACCTCGTAGCCGCGTCAGTCAGAGCCATTCAGCACATCAGGCACTTCAATCCGCCCGTCCCGAAAACTCGCCCGTCACCGTGCTCACCCAGATGCGTTCGCCGTTGGTGATGTACTCGGGCACCTGGATCTCGATGCCGGTGTTGAGCTTGGCGGGCTTGGGGCGTTTGGTGGCGGTGGCGCCTTTCATTTCTGGGGCGGTTTCGACCACTTCAAGAATCACGCTGGCGGGCATTTGCAGGGCGACGGGTTGATCGTCGATCACTTGTACGTAGCAGCCTTCAAGGCCGTCAGTGATGTAGCCCGCCATGTCCCCAACCACATCCGCATCCAACATGTAGGAGGTGTAGTCCTCGGTGTCGAGAAACACGAAGGCTTCCCCATCCTTGTAGGAGTAGGTGGCTTGGCGACGCACCAGGTCGAGTTCTTTCAGGTCGTCGTCGGCGCGCAGGCTGAGGTCGAACTTGCTGCCGCCGGGAATGCTGTACAGGGTGAAACGGAAGGTGACGTTGCCACCGCGTGCGGTGGGCGAACTGCGTTCGATGTCGCGGACCTGGTAGACCGTGTTGTTGTGTTCGACGACGGTGCCTTTTCTGACGTCACTGGCTTTCATGGCGGGGTCCAGAGTGAGGAAACCGCTATTGTCGCCGATCAGAATGGCAATCGCAGCAAGGGCGCGGGCAGGCGCTCGGAGGTCACCCAAATGGCGCGTTCCCGGGCATCGAAGCTGATGGCTTCGGCTTGCGGTAACCAGCCGAAGTCGAGTCGTCGCGGTGCGTGTTGGACCGCATCTGCCCAGCTTTGGTCGCTGCTGCGTTCGTATAGGTAGACGCGCTGATAGGTGAGTACTGCCAGCCAGCGTCCCGTTGGATCGATGTCGGCGGCGGTGATTTGAGCGCGATAGCGGTCAGTTGGCGTGGCCTTCGATGTGCTGTCTGGCGCAGGTTGGTCGATGCCGCTGAGGGCGCCGATTCGTTGTGGCGTCGGGTGTTGCAAGGCATCGCTGTGCCAAGCAGGCAACGGTAGGGACCACAGTTCTGCGGGGACTCGCTTCTTGCTGATCAGCAAAATCTGTTCAGTCTGGGGATCAATCGCGACAGCTTCCACATCGCGCGGACCATCTGGCCAGCGGAATCGTAGCTGCCAGGCGATGGCAAGCGCCTGATTCGCGGACTCGGGTGCGGGCTCACGCACGGCGAACAGACTGACGTCTTCGCGGATTCCGCCGTTGTCGCCGGTGTCGGCAATCAACAGCCCCGACACACCGCCCAGTGCGAAGCTGGCGATGTCCTCCCAATCACGCGATTGCGCGTGATTGATGCGCCGCTGCGCGAGGGTCTTGCCGTCCGCATCAATCAGGTACAGCGATGGCTCGGTGCCACTGTCGTTGTGAACCCAGAACTGCCCAGGATGGCCCAGCGAGCGAGCCATGCCGCTGATTTCAGCAAGTCGTGGGTCGCGGATCAGGGCACGCAATTCAGTCCCACATGCGGTCTCGCCAAATACGCCGCCGAGGCTGAGGATCGCCAAACAGCAGCCGACGGCAACGCTGCGGAATCGAACGATGGCAAGGGGTTCTGGCACGGCATTCATCGTCAGCGCAGGGTCTGACGTATCATCCCACAGGCTTGGGAGCTGACACATGAGCGAGATCGCAGGTGGTCAAACGCGAGAGGAGTTGACGCGCTGGTTGCGGGCGTGGAGTGCGGGTGATGACGCCGCTGCCGAGCGCGTGCTGGAGATGGTCTATGGCCGGGTGCGCCAGTTGGCGGCACATCGACTTCGAATGGCCGCAGGAGGTGGGGGGTTGCAGGCGACCGAACTCGCCAACGAGTTGGTGATCAACCTGTTGCAAAGCGATGTGGATTGGGTGGACCGCGTGCATTTTTTCCGTACGGTCGCGGTGGCGATGCGCAATCTGCTGAGTGATATCGGACGTCGGCAATTGGCCGACAAGCATGGCGGTGGTCAGATCAAGGTAACCCTGAGTGCTGCGGAGTCAGAGCCTGCGCCAAGTAACCAGGATGCGGAGGCGCTGCACGAAGTGCTGGCTGAATTGCGCCGAAATGATCCACGCAAAGCAGATGTCGTGGAACTGACCTATCTGGTTGGACTGGATCACGAGCACGTGGCCAAGGTGTTGGACGTTTCTCTCGCCACGGTCAATCGCGACCTGCGCTTCGCGCGTGCGTTCCTGCGCGATCGCCTTGCTTGATCGATAGGCGGCGGCCGAAATGCGACCTCAACGATCGCACGCAACGCGTGGCGAATGGTCGTTTAGGACGTCTGCGAGTCGACATCTGAGCGCGACCCGCACGCATTGCAGCGCGGGCACCGATGTTTCGTGGCATCAGTATTCTGCTGATTGTTCACAGTCTGCTACCACGCGAAGGTAGCCGCGCGCTTGGCTTCGGTCGGCCGGGTTTGCCCCGTGTCTACTGATGTCGGGCGACCTTGCATGCCAGCGCCGTCTGGCACTTTGTCTGAAATCGTCTAGGGGAGTCCACCATGCGGAACCTCGTCGCAATAGCTAGCGCCATGCTGTTTCTGACGTTGTCGCCTACTGCTTCCGGTATCGATGAGACGTACCGACTGCAACTTGAACGCTCTGGTTGCACTCAGGTGTCGGAGTTGCAAGGGTGCGATATCAATAAGTCACGCGAGGAAAATGCGCGGGCGGGTTTTGTCGATGAGGACACTGAGTCAGGCGACAAAGCAGATGACTATGATCGTTTGCTTGAGCGATCTGGTTGTACACAGGTGTCAGAGGCGCAAGGTTGTGACATCCACAAGACCCGGGAGCAGAACGCGCGCGCCGGGTTCGGGAGCGATAACTCGGCAAACGACGACGATGTCGGCTACCAGGATCTGATAGGTAAGCAGGCAATCAGCGCATTTGACCAAATGGCTGAACGCGGTTTTCAGAGCGTTGACAATATCGAGTCTGGCGATACCTATTACACGATCTATTTCCGGCGCTCGACGGGTGAGTGCATACAACTGACTTCGGCGAACAATCGCGTTCTCTCGGTTGACGACATCGGTACGCATCGGAAGTGTCGCTAGTGGTTTGATGCGCCTCGCGTGGGATGGGCCTATCTCATGCCGAACCGATGAGTCACCGCGTCCCGATGGTACCGACTTTCATGATGCCAAACCCGGGTCCTTTAACAGGCGACGCAGGGGGCATGTAGCCACTGTTTTCATGTGCAGTTGCAAGGAATTCTCATGGATATCAAAACCTCTCCACTGGTTCAAATGGCCAGCGAAGCCGAGCGGTCTACGCGCTGGTGGGTGTCTTGGATTGTTGCTGTCGCGTTGACGTTCCTCGGTCTCATCGCTGGCGAGTTGAGCGCTCAGGCTATGCTCGGGCATCCCGCGGCGACGTCTCCCTTGCATCAGGTCGATGAGATTTTCCAGTTTGGGATGGTCGCGTTCCTGCTGTTCCTGTGGTTGCACTACAAGGAGCGACGTGGGTTCTCGTCAATTGGCCTGCGCGGTGCGAATCCTCTACGCAAGCTGACGATTGGTCTTCTGATAGGCGCAACGATGATGTCGCTCGGGGTGCTAATCCCGGTGGCATTTGGTCAGTACGCGCTCGGCGCTTCGGAGCATGCGAAGCTGGGAATGGACGCTGCAGTATTCCTGTTGCCGCTGCTATTGATTTTCATCTTGCAAGGATCGACGGAGGAGTTGGTCCTGCGCGGCTACATGCTGCAGACGGCCGGGCAGCAAGTACCTGCATCGGTGGCCATTATTGGAACCTCAATGATCTTCAGTGCAATGCACCGGGATGCTGAGGTCATTCCCCTCTTGAACATCGCGCTATACGCCTTGTTTGCCTGTTTCATGGCTCTTCGCGACGGCTCGCTGTGGCAGATATGCGGGTTTCATGCGGGCTGGAACTTCTTTCAGGGCAACATTTTTGGCTTGCCAGTCAGCGGCCACCCTGAGGGCACGTCACTATGGAATTTCGGCCCGGCGTCGGGGTCCAGTGATCTCTGGACCGGTGGCGCATTCGGCGTCGAGGCCAGTCTGGTTGGCACCATTCTGATCAGTATTCTGGTCGTCGTCTCGTTCCTGCAACTCCGCAAGACGCAAGCGGAGCGGGCCATCTCTGGGAGCTGAGCGACGGTCCAGTAGACCGGGTCTGCACGTCGCGGTGCGCAGTCGGGACGGTGCTGTCAGGTTCTGGAGCCGTGGAGAGATGGGGTTCAGCGCTTGAAGCGTGGCCGCATCTCGTGCTCAAGATAGCCGATCGCGTCATAGGCATTGACCACATCGATAGCCTCGTTCATGCCGGCATTGGCAAGCTTGGCAATTTCATGCAGTGGTAACTGCCCGCGCATCATCACCGAAGAAATTCGGAACGCAATTGGATAG
Source organism: Lysobacterales bacterium (assembly GCA_016718605.1). Lineage (GTDB taxonomy): Bacteria > Pseudomonadota > Gammaproteobacteria > Xanthomonadales > Xanthomonadaceae > Aquimonas. Next base: position 209,303 of record JADKCY010000011.1, read on the forward strand.
TCCCGTGCCAGTTCCAGATAGCGGGTCAATCGGAATGTACCGCCGGGATCCAAATGTGCACCAAGTTGTCCACCGCTGGCCAAATACCGCACCAGCCAGCGCAATCGGGCCAAGGGCTTGGCTGGGTACATCTCGCGGTATCGCCCCAAGTCCATGCGCGTCAGAGAACCAAACTGGCTGCGTGGCAACCGTTGCAGGGCATACAGCTCCAGACCCGACAGATCCGCCGGTGAGTGGTAGACCTTTTCCACGGGGTCCAGCACCAACAGCGGAAGTCCGCTCCATTCGATCACTTCCGCCGCGCCGAGCAGCGGGCCGTCCAAATAATCCGAAAGCGGATAGCTACGGTCGTCGCTCACGACTTGTCGACGCATCGACGGGTCAATGTTGGGATCGCCAGGCTGAGACTTTTGCAACAGGACGCGATCATCGCTGCGATCAATCTTGGCTTGCGTTCGAGCCGTCGGTGCGTCGGTATATTCAATGCGGGTATTGGTATCCAAGGCGTGCGGCACGATCGCTTCAACTGTATTGGCCATTGGATCGCGCCGGAACAGGGCGTCATGATCCACCGCATGCGTACGCTGCGTAGCCTTGCCGCCACCCGAGGCAAAGGCGCTGGCGGCCGCCGGAATGTGCGCGTCATCCAGGTCGAGATCAAAGAAACTCTCACCTTGAGACACGATGACGGCGGGCTGCGAGGGCGCCGCCAAGGGGATTGCTGGTGGCGCCAAGGTGTTGAGCATGCGTACCAATGCATCAAGTTTGACCGGGCGTCGAAGTGCCCAGTCTGCGCTGTCTTCGACACCCAGATCGACGATGCAGATATAGGGACGATCGGCTTCGAGTGCTGCCTCGCGTGCTGCTCGGCCCATCGCAGTGTCTGGATCGATCAACAGCAAATCCGGCGTGTCGGCGTCACTGAATCGCCAGCGCGACTTCAGCTTTCCGCCTGCCATGCGCAACAAGAGACGGAGGCGCGCGGCTTCCTCCTCACTGCTGCCGATGTAGTCGATAATCCGTTCGCTCATATGTGCAGGCCCGTCCACGGTTGGCGGGAGAATCTCAAAGAATGGAATTGACTTCGCTATCTAACACAGTCCTCTCACGATTCTCACCAAACTCAACGCAATCCCTTGTTGGGACACTATTGTTTACCAGATGACCAGATCCGTGCCGTCCTACTCTCAATTGATTGCCGATGCGAAACGGGCGATGGTGGATTCGCCACAACGTGCCATCGAGATCGTCGAAGGCATCCTGCAGCAACGACCCGCGGATCTTGACGCGTGGCTCGTGCTGGGGAATGCCGGATTGCAGATGGGTGATTTCGACGTCGCCGTGCGGGCGTTTCGGAGACTGGGTCAATTGCAGCCCGGTCTTGATTCGCTCAGACGTGGACTGTCCATGGCCTTGAACGCTCGCGGTGCGCAACGCCGCAAGCAAGGCAAAGAGCGCGACGCATTGGATGATTTCTCGCTCGCCATTGAGGCATTTTCTGCGCATCCCCAAGCGGCGTTCAACGCGGCCTTATGCGCCTTTGCGCTGGACAATCGAAGCGAAGCGCATCGCTGGCTGGATCACCATCTGGCGCATCACGGCGGTGATTTGGAGGCGCAGTGGTTGTGGTTTGACAGTATCGAGACACACGAACTTGATTCAGTTCAATCACCGCGCTGGCAGCGGCTCTTGTTGCGGCCGGTCGAGGGGCTGGACATCGGCTTGCGAACGCGTGTGCTAGCGCGCTTTGGTGAGGTCGATCGTGTGTTGGACGCGTGGCAGGCGTGCGATCAGTCCCAGCGTTCGCGCATCGGCTACGCCGTGGGTGACCACCTGCGGCAACGCAACGCGAGTGAGGCCGCACGTTCGATTTTTGCATCGGCGGCGGCTTGCGCTGGAAAGCAGCGCGTTCGGGCTCATCTCGCCGCCGCGTTGACCATGCCATTGCTGCCGGATTCGGCGGCGCAAATTGCGGCATGCAGGGCCACCTCGTTTGAGGCTTTGCACGGCTTGCGTGATCGATTACCTAACGTGGATGTGGCGGACTTTCGTCTGCAGGATCTGGCCTGGAGCAACTTCTACCTTGCCTATCACGGCGAAGACGATCTGCCGATGCAACGCGCGTACGCGCAATGGCTGCAGGATGTCGCCGCACGCGCCTGGCCGCGATGGCAAGAGGCGCCACAATGTACGCATCCGCGAAGAGTCGTTCTGCTGTCCTCGTTCTGGCGCGATTGCACGGTCGGTGCCTACTTCGCCGGCTGGATCGATTGGTTGCGTGACGCCGGTTTTGAGGTGCTGGTCTACCAATTGGGTCCGCAGCGGGACGGCGTGACTGAGCAATGGTTCGCTCGCGCCAGTCGCGGGGTTTTCTGGGATGAATCATTGGGCATGGAGGCCCTGGTCGAGGCGATACGCGGCGAACAGGCGGCACTGTTGATCTATCCCGAGCTGGGCATGGATACGCGGATTTTTCCTTTGGCCGCTCTGCGTCTGGCACGTCGGCAAGTCGTCGCCTGGGGACATCCGGTGACCACCGGCTTCACCTCGCTGGATGGCTATTTCACCTGCGCGGAAATGGAGCCGGAAAATGCGGACATGCACTACAGCGAGCGATTGCTGGGATTGCCGGGCTTGGGCGTGGCGTATTCGCGCCCGCCGATCCCGGCTGCGGCCACCCGGGAGTCGCTCGGACTGCCCGAGGCGGTGCCTCTGTTGTTGATGCCGCAGTCGCTGTTCAAGGTGCATCCGGAGATGGACGACGTGATGGCCGATGCGCTTGTGGCCTGTCCTCAGGCGCGTCTGATCCTGTTCGATCTGTTGCCGCGGTTTCGGCAGCCATTCGAGCGTCGACTGCATCGGTCATTGTCGCAGCGCGAGGTGGACCCATCGCGCATCATCTGGTTGCCAGGCTGTGATCGGGCGCGCTACCTGCAGATCAACATGGCCTGCGATCTCATGCTGGACAGCCTGCATTTTTCCGGTGGTAACACGAGTCTGGACGCCTTGCAGGCAGGTTTGCCAGTGCTGAGCGCCGAAGGGCGTTTCATGCGGGGGCGGCAGACGGCAGCCATGTTGCGCCGACTGGGTCTGGACTCTCACGGCTGGTTGGCCCCGTCAGACACCTGGGCATCGCGCTTACCCGAATTGCTGCAGGCTGCGTGTCTACACGAGGCGCGGGGGCAAGCTCGCTTGCACCTGGATGACCTGTTTAATGCGGAGTCCGCGCGACGTGCCTGGTTGAACTGGATTGAACTGCTTTGCGAGGATTGCGTATGACTGATTTGCCCGATTGCCACATCCGACCGATCTGCAGCGATGACGATCTCGCCATTGCCCGCATCATCCGCCGCGTGATGCCGGAGTTTGGTGCTGACGGTCCGGGCTTTGCGATCCACGATCTTGAAGTCGATCACATGAGTCGCGCATATGCGGATAAGGGTTGCGTCTACTTTGTCGTTGCATTGGCCGGGCAAATTGTCGGAGGGGCGGGCATTGCGCCTTTGCAGGGCAGCAGCGAGACCATCTGCGAGTTACGCAAGATGTACTTCCTGCCGGAAGCCCGCGGTCGCGGCATCGGTGCCGCGATGATGGAGGTCTGCCTGCAGGCAGCTAGTGATATGGGCTACCAGCGTTGCTATCTGGAAACGCTGACCGGCATGGATGCGGCGCAGCGCCTGTACGAGCGCAGCGGGTTTCAGCGATTGAGCGCAGCCTTGGGGGAAACCGGTCATTTTGGCTGCAACCGCTTCTACATCCGGGAGCTGCCCTTGTGAGCCATGCGGACCAGTGGTTGCTGGAACATGCGCGTGTGGTGACCCTGACCCCGTCTTCAGGTTATGGACTGATCGAGGAGGGCGCATTGCTGCTCCGTGGCGAGACCCTCGCCTGGGTCGGTCGCCGCGATGAGTTGCCGTTGCGCCTCGTCGGCGAGGCGCAGCGTATCGACTGCGGCGGACGCTTGCTGACGCCCGCGCTGATCGATTGCCACACGCATCTGATCTATGCCGGTGATCGCGCCAACGAGTTCGAGTGGCGTCTGCAGGGGCGCAGCTATGCCGAGATCGCCCGGTCAGGCGGGGGGATTCTGTCCAGCGTGCGAGCCACGCGTGTGGCCAGCGATGCGGTGCTGTTGGGGTCGGCTCAGCAGCGTTTAGCGCAATGGCTGGCCGATGGCGTCGGAACCCTTGAAATCAAATCCGGTTACGGACTGGACCGGGAAAATGAACTCCGCATGTTGCGCGTGGCGCGGCAACTGGGTGAGTCGAGCGGTCTGCAAATCCGCACGACATTGCTGGCGGCGCATGCCTTGCCGCCGGAATATGCGGGTCGCGCGGATGACTACATCGAGCTGGTTTGTCGCGAGATTTTGCCCGCCGCCGTGGCGGAAGGTCTGGCCGATGCGGTGGATGCCTTCTGTGAGGGCATCGGTTTCAGTCTGGCGCAGACACGACGGGTGTTTGACGCGGCGAAACAGCTTGGCTTGCCGGTCAAGTTGCATGCCGAGCAGTTGTCGGATCTGCGCGGTACGCGCTTGGTGGCCGAGTTCGGCGGGTTGTCGGCGGATCACATTGAATACAGTTGTGCAGAGGATTTGGCGGCGTTGGCCGCCGCAGGCGGCGTTGGCGTTCTGCTGCCTGCGGCCTTCCTGTGTCTGCGCGAAACGCAGGTGCCGGATATCGCGGCCATGCGGGCCTGTGCGCTGCCAATGGCGGTTGCCACTGATCACAATCCGGGAACGTCACCTTGTCTGTCGCTGCGGCATGCCATGAATCTGGCTTGCACCCTGTTTCGCTTGACGCCCGAGGAGGCATTGCGCGGCGTGACCGTGCACGCTGCCAAGGCCTTGGGTCTGGCGGATCGTGGTCAGCTGCGTCCAGGACTTCGTGCGGATCTTGCGCTGTGGGATTTGCAGCATCCCGCCGAGTTGAGCTACTGGATGGGCGCGGCGCCGGTGCATCAACTCTGGGTCGGTGGACGCCGTTTGCGTTGAGTTGGCAGCAGGCTCACCACGCGTCGAAGTCGCCAAGTGCCTGAATCAGACGGCGCGCGCGTTTGTCAGGTTTGCTGGCAGGCGGCTGGTAGCCTGCGCGCGCGGCAGCGCGTTCGGCTGACGCTTGCATTCTTCGTGCGCGGGCTTCGTCGGTTTCGTGATATAGCGTCTGCGCGACACTGGCCGAACCCCGTTTGTCCGCCAGTCCGCGGACCTCGATCTCAAACACCTCATCGCCGCGTTGGATGCGCAGAGCATCACCCATGCGAACTGATCGCGAGGCCTTGCAGGCTTGACCACCCACAGCCACGCGGTGCGATTCAATCTGCAGCTTTGCCAGCGCACGCGTCTTGAAAAAGCGTGCCGCCCACAGCCAGACATCCAGACGGATACTGGCTGGGGCATTGCTGGCCGTCGAATCGGGACTCACGCCGCGTTGAGCAATAGCGCATTCACGCGTTTGATAAAGCCTGCTGGATCATCCAGCGGCGCGCCTTCGGCAAGCTGCGCCTGCTCGAACAGCACCAGCGCCAGCGATTCACGTTCTGCACCATCGGCCAGCATGTCGAAGCGTTTCAACAGCGGGTGTTCGGGATTGATTTCCAGACTCGGCTTGGCCGTTGGCACCTCGTGGCCCGCAGCACGCATCAATCGCTGCATGTGCAGGGCCATGTCGTATTCCTCAAGTACCAGACAGGATGGCGAGTCGGTCAAGCGACTGGAGACGCGCACTTCATGCACTTTGTCGCCCAGCGCGGTCTTGAGTGCGTCGATCGTGCTTGCAGCCGCCTTCACTGCCTCCTCGTGCTTGGCTTTGACTTCGGCGGCGTCCGGCAAATCGCCAAGGTCCAGATCGCCCTTGGCGATGTTCTTCCACGATTTGCCTTCGAACTCGCGCAGATAGCCCGCCATCCACTCGTCGATGCGTTCGTGCAGCAGAATGACTTCGATATCGCGTGCCTTGAGTGCTTCCAGTTGCGGGCTGTTGGCGGCGGCGTTCCAGCCATCGGCACTGAGGAAGTAAATCGCCTTTTGGCCGGTCTTCATGCGTGCCACATAGTCTTCCAGCGAGAAACGCTCATCCGCGTTGCTACTGCGGGTGGTGGCAAAACGCAGCAGCTTGGCGATGCGCTCCTGATTGCTGAAGTCTTCTGCAGCGCCTTCCTTCAGCACATTGCCGAAGGCCGACCAGAACTGCGCGTACTTGTCCTTGTCCTCGCGTGCCAGCTTGTCGAGCAGGTCCAGAACGCGGCGGGTGAGGGCGGATTTCAGCTTTTCAACTTGCCGATTGTTTTGCAGCAGTTCGCGGCTGACATTGAGCGGCAAGTCGTCCGAGTCGACCACGCCGCGTACGAATCGCAGGTAAGCGGGCAGCATCTGTTCAGCGGCGTCCATGATGAAAACGCGCTTGACGTAGAGCTTCAGACCCTTGCGCTGATCGCGATCAAACGCCAAGTCCATCGGTGCCTTGGCAGGCAGGAACAGCAGGCTGGTGAAGTTCTGGTTACCCTCGACGCGGTTATGTGTCCAGCTCAGGGCTTCGCCGAAATCGTGGCTGATGTGCTTGTAGAACGCCTGATATTCGTCGTCCTTGATGTCGTTCTTCGGCAATGTCCAGAGTGCCGCCGCCTGGTTGACGGTTTCCATCTCGCCGGTGTTCCCGCTGCTTTCCTCGTCACCATCCTTGCCTGGTTTGGGTAAGCGAATCGGGAAGCCGATGTGATCCGAATAGCGCCGAATTAGATTGCGCAGCGTCCAGTCATTCAGAAACTCGGATTCGTCTTCCTTAAGATGCAGCACGATGCTGGTGCCACGCTCTGCGCGTTTCGCGGGTTCGAGTGTGTAAGCATCGGTGCCGGTCGAGACCCAACGCCAGGCTTCGCTGCTGCCCGCGCGACGACTGATGACTTCGATGCGGTCGGCCACGATGAAGCCGGAATAAAAGCCAACGCCGAATTGGCCGATCAACTGGGCATCGCCCTTCTGCGCTTCGCTTAGCGCCGCCATGAACTGCTTGGTGCCGGAGCGCGCGATGGTGCCGAGGTTGTCGATCAGCTCCTGACGACTCATGCCGATGCCGAGATCGCGGATCTCCAGCGTTCGAGCGTCTTTGTCGGGCACGATGTCGATCCGTGGATCGCCATCGCTGCCAAGCAGGTCGGCGTTCTGCACGGCTTCAAAGCGCAGTTTGTCGCAGGCATCGGAGGCGTTGGAGATCAGTTCGCGCAGGAAGATTTCCTTGTGCGAATACAAGGAATGGATCACCAGCTTGAGTACTTCGCTGGTTTCGGCCTGAAAGGTATGGGTTTCGGTCTGGCTCATGGGCATGTGTCCGGTTGCAAAGCAGAAAGTGAGCGCAGCAAGCGCGTGGCGGACAAATGGTGCTGACTGTTCGATATTTCAAGCCAGCCGGGGTGTCAAACCGTGTTCCAAGCAGTGAAACAACGGCGTGCCAAATCCTGTGAATGGGCGCAAATCGGTACGCTTGGCATTCCTTCTGCGCGGTGAGTCGTACCTATGGGCAGTCCGCTGATGAATCAGCGCCACCAGATGTTCTTGCTGGATGATGTCCTGGATGTCGGACGGCTTGGCCACTGGTCGGCATTTGCTGGGCAGGATCGTGACGATTGGGCGGCCGTGCTGGCCTCCGCTCACGCGCTAGCAGTGCAGTATTTCGCGCCCCATCATCGCTTGGGCGATGTCCAAGAGCCGCATCTGCATGAGGGCAAGGTCGTGCTGCCGGCGGCGGTCGAGACCGCGCTATCCGCGTATGCGAGCGTAGGATTCAACGCCGCCGCCGCGCCGGTTGCGCAGGGCGGCATGGGGCTTCCGTATGTAATTGCGTTGGCCAGCGACGGCTTGTTCATGGCCGCAAACATTGCCACATCGGGCTACGCCCTGTTGACCCGCGGTGCGGCACATTTGCTGCTGGCACACGGTTCGGAGTCGCAGATTCGACGCTTCGCCAAGCCCCTGCTTGAGGGCCGCTATTTCGGCACGATGTGTCTGAGTGAGCCGCAAGCGGGATCGTCACTGGGCGATGTCAGCACCCGTGCTGTTCTGCAGCCTGATGGCAGCTACCGGCTGGAAGGCAGCAAGATGTGGATCTCCGGCGGCGAGCACGAGATGGGCGAGAACATCATTCACCTCGTGCTGGCACGAGTGGTGGGTGACGCGCCGGGCGTGCGTGGACTCAGCCTGTTTGTCGTGCCGCGTTTGCATGTTGATGCTGCGGGTTGTCTAGGCGCGCGCAACGACGTTCACTTGGCCGGGCTGAATCACAAGCTGGGTCAACGCGGCATCGTCAATACGTTTCTGAAGTTTGGCGAACAGGGCCAGTGCCATGGCGAGTTGATCGGCGAGCGCGGCGGCGGCCTCGCTGCCATGTTTCACATGATGAATGAAGCGCGCATTGGTGTTGGGATGGGCGCGACGATGTCCGGGATGGCGAGCTATCGTTATGCCTTGCGCTACGCGCGTGAGCGTCGCCAGGGGCGCTCGTTGGAACAACGCGATCCCACGCAGCCACAGATACTGATCATTGAGCATGTCGAGGTTCGACGCTTGCTGTTGCGTCAGCGCGCGCTGGTGGAAGGCGCGCATGCTTTGTGTCTGTTTGCCGGATTGCAGGTGGATATCAAAGCCCACGCGCCCGAGGCTAGCACCCGACAGCGCGCGGCTGCATTGCTGGATTTGTTGACGCCCATTGTAAAGGCGTGGTCGGCCGAGTTTTGTGTTCAGGCCAGTGATCATGCGATTCAAGTGTTGGGCGGGTATGGCTACACGCGCGAATATCCCGTCGAACTCTACTGGCGCGACAACCGGCTCAACCCGATCCATGAGGGCACCAACGGCATCCAAGCGATTGACTTGCTTGGCCGCAAAGTACTGCAAGATGACGGCGTTGGCCTGAGGATCATGCTGGATTTTTTGCGCGACAGTTGCGCGGATGCACCGTCACCGTGGCAGCCCTTCGCGACCACACTAATGGCTCTGGGGGAGGCGATCCAACGCGCCGTAATGCTGACGAAACAACGGTTGAAGTCATCTGGGCCGGTTCGCGCGTTGGCCGACGCCCATGATTTCATGATCGCCTGTGGCCATTGCGTGGTGGGTGCCTTGTGGTTGCGTCAAGCGCTGGTCGCGGAGCGGCTCGCGTCTAAGGGAGATGACGTGTTCCTGAGTGGTAAACGCAAGACCGCTCAGTATTTCTGGCAACACGAGTTACCCGATGCTACGGCCGCGATTGGCCGTGTGCTGGCTGGGCAGGGCAGTGTGGCTGATGTCCAGGATGCGGAGTTTGGCGAATAGTTGACGGTAGGCAGGTCGCCGGCCATTCACGTCAGTCGCGCGCGTTGCAGCAGATCATGCGTCGCTCGCTGAGACGATCGGCCGATCAAAGCGTCCGTGTGGCTATCGCGGGATTCGTGGCGTCTTGTAAAGTTGGCGCTTGACTCAACGGCAACCCACCATGGTGATTTCAATGCGATTCGTGTCGCTCCTTTGTTGCGGACTGGTGCTCATCAACAGTGATGTTCTGGCGCAAGAGCAAGGTGCGGTGACGCCAATGACGCCAGACGTTGTTGAACAGTACGAGCAGGTACTGCCTTCTGCGGACTATGTGCGACGTGAACTGATGATCCCGATGCGCGATGGTGTGAAGTTGTTCACCGTCGTCATGATGAAGAAGGGCGTGCAGAACGCTCCAGTCCTGCTTTCGCGCACACCCTATGATGCGAGCGGGCAAACCGGTCGTGTCGCGAGCCAACGTATCGTCGATGTGCTGGAAGTGATGGACGCCGAGTTCGTCGAGGATGGCTACATCCGCGTGTATCAGGACATCCGCGGGATGCACAAATCCGAAGGCGAGTGGGTGCTGAACAGACCCCTGTCCGGGCCGCTCAATGACACCGGCATCGATGAGTCAACCGATGCCTTCGACACGATCGATTGGTTGGTAAAGAACACGCCGGAGTCCAACGGGCATGTCGGCGTGATTGGTTCGAGCTATCTCGGCTTTACCGCGCTGATGACCTTGATTGATCCTCACCCGGCGCTCAAGGCGGTGATCGCCCAAAGCCCGATGGTCGATGGCTGGATGGGCGATGATTGGTTCCACAACGGTGCATTCCGATGGACATCACTTGGATTTCCGCTGAGTCAGGGCTTCAACAAGGGCGATGGTGGTGGTGAATTTGCACTGGGTGGGGGGGACGACTACACGCGCTATCTTGAAGCGGGTTCGGTCGCCGATTTCGTCCGAATGGTCGGCGCGGCGCATGTGCCTGGCATTCGAAAGTTCCTCGAAAATCCAGCCTATACCGAGTTCTGGTCGTTGCAGGCCGTCGACAAGTGGCTGGCAGTTCGACCGCATCAGATTCCGACGATGCTGGTCGTTGGACAGTGGGATCAGGAGGACAGCTATGGTGCACCTGCGGTCTATCGCGCGCTGGAGCCGAAGGACACCAACAATGACCGCGTCTCTTTGGTGATCGGTCCTTGGCGTCATTCGGGATTCAATCACTACGGGTATGACCTCGGTGCGTTGACCTTTACAGGTGACACCGCACGCGAGTGGCGGGTGAAGTACGCCAAACCATTCTTCGACCATTGGTTGAAGGGTGGTCCCGATCCGCAGACGCCGCCGGTGCTGACCTATGCCACCGGGGTGAATCAGTGGAACGAGTCACCACGGTGGCCGATGGGAACACCGCAGGCGATTTATCTGGCGGCGGACGGCAAAGTGGTGTTTGAGAAGCCCCACTCGAAGGGGCGCGAAGACTACGTCAGTGATCCTGCCAAGCCGGTGCCCTTCATTCCGCGTCCCATTGCTATGGGGGATGCGATGCAGTGGAAACCGTGGCTGGTGCACGACCAGCGTTTCGTGACGGGTCGTCCGGATGTGGCGGTCTGGACCAGCGCACCGCTTGACGGTGCGTTGCACATCATGGGCGCGCCGGAGGTGGAATTGTTTGCTTCGACCACGGGAACGGACAGCGACTGGGTGGTCAAACTGATCGACGTCTACCCCAATGATGTGCCGGAAGATCGCTCGCAAGGTGGCCTGCCTTCGATGGCCGGTTACGAATTGCCAATTGGCATCGAGATCTTTCGAGGACGCTATTTGAGGAGTTTCGCGGCTCCCAGCCCACTGAAACCCGGCAAGGTGGAGCGTTACACATGGAAATTGCCCGATGTCGACCACGTGTTCCTGCCCGGGCATCGGATCATGGTGCAAGTGCAATCGACGCTGTTTCCGCTCTACGACAGAAACCCGCAGACCTTTGTTGCCAACATCATGGACGCGAAGCGGACGGACTATCGAGCAGCGACGCAGTCGGTGTGGTTCGGCGGTGATCAGGCCAGTGCGATTTTGCTGCCGGTGGTTCGTTAAGCGGGCAAACGATAAAAATGCGGGTGAACCGATTCGTTGGTTTTCCGCAGGAGTCAGCCGTCGCCGTCGGGTGTCGGCTGGGCGGCTAGCGAGCGTGGAGGTTGGAAGTCGCGTCGGCAAAGACCCGCAAGTGCAGGGAAGCCCGAACCTTGCGCGATGCTGTTCGCACCGTGGTGGCGAGGGCTGACACGCGCGAGCCTGGAGGTCGATTGGTTGGTCCTGACGCTTGATCCCCAACACCGACCGCGCGCCGAACTGCTCGCCTATGCCGACCCACTGAGGGAACAGACCCACGTGCTGGCATGGCATGACCTGCGCGGTCTGCAGCGGATTCCGCCGTGGCCAGAGGTGCAGTTGAAATGGGCGCGAGGGTGGCAGGATCGGGGAGGGCGTTTCCGTTTCGCGTGACGCGCTCATTCGCGGTGCGTTCGCAACGCCGATTGACCCGCAAGGCACTTAAAAAATGCGGGCTCGTTGGCGCGGCGAACGAGGGAAACTGGCACAAACTTTGTGCTCGTTTTCACCCCTTTTTTGGGGGTGAAAAAAGGGCGACTGTCACAGAACCTGTCACAGAAACTGTCACAGGACGCCATAAGGGCCCAAAACAAAAAAGGCCAGTCGACGTAAGTCACTGGCCTTTCAAGTATTTTTATGGCGCGCCCGGAAGGATTCCCAAGTTCCCCCCATAGAAAAAAAAAACGAATATTTTAATTTATATCGTCCTTTTTTTAGGGGAGGTCCAAAAAAAAAAAAAAAAAAAATATATAAAATTTATATGGTTGATATATTTTTGGACATTTTTTAGGCGGGGGGCCGGAAGTCTGGCACAATTTCCCCCCCTAGTGTCACACAGATGCAGCGTATATTCTGACCACCATGTCCTAGACGGGGCCGTCAGATGAGGCGGGATTTCAGCGCATCTTGGGTGGGCAATGGCCACATCCTCTGAGCCGGAGTGGTACCAGAGCGCAAGTCTCTCCCCTCAGGCGCGCGAGTTCCTCGCTGCGGTTCGTCCCCCGCCACGGCCGTTCGAGTTTGATCACTTCCTCGATGGCGTTCGACTCGCCGCGCATGGGCTCTCCTCTGAAGGTGCCGTGCATGTCCGGGGTACGCCGCTGCAGCAGGTCATCGATGACCTTGCTAGGTCGGTCATTCCCCTACGAGTCTTTCATCGCGCGAACTGGGATCAGGACAAATTGCATGGTTATGGCAGTTCTCCTTACCGCGCGATCAGCCAGCAGTCGCCAGCGGGTTTGGAGCCGCAATACGTTGCGCTGAAGTCGATCTTGCTTGGGCTGGTTTTGGCCCGCCTTGCCGATCAGCGAACTGTCAGTGCGGACCTGATCGCTCGCTTAGCGCGCTTTGTCAGGCAAGCAAGCAGGGATGTGAATTCACCGTATCACGCAGTAAGGGTGCGGTTGATTGGAATGCTGCCAGCTAGGTTTTTGCCGAGCGATTTTCTGCAGGTGCTGAGGCAGAGGGCCGTTCAATACAAAGAGATTCAGTCTGGCGTTGTGGACCTGCGCACAGGGGTTGAAGTCCTGACGAGATGGATCCCAAGACTGTTGTTGTCAAACGCGAGCAACGTGAATCGTCTGCCAGATGCGCCTCAGTCCTCCCAGTTTTTGGACACGACTCGGCAGCGAGCGAGGGCTCGGCGTGGCGAGCATCTTGAAATATCCAGATTTGACGCGCCAGGGTCGAGTGAGGGTGATGGCATTCTCTTCTACGGCCCATCGCAAGTTGGGGGGACAGGCAACCAGTCGCTCGATACGACGCAAGAGGAAGCTCAGGATTCGCGTTCAGAGTTCCAAGAAGCCGTCGTGGTTGAGTTGCCGCTGTCGACGACGCGTGTTGAGCGAGCGGTCATTGCCGCTCGCTTGCGCTCGGAAGTTCGACAGGGATTCTGGGCGCGTTACCAGTGGGACGCGTTGACCCCCCATGAAATGCGCACAGCGATCGCCCGGCTGCTTGCCAACCTAGGCGATCCATTGATCGTGCCCGATAGCAGGCGGCATCAAGCGCTTGTATTGGCGCTGCTCAGCGCGACACTCGGTTTCTCTCTGACGCGATGTCATGGGATACGTTGCGAGGTTGACCAAACGAGCGAGGGTCCCGCGGACGCGCTCGACCGCCGCACCGGGTGCATCCGTATCCCACTCATCGGGGCAGGAACCGGGTTTCGGCCGGGAGCCGAACAGCTGATATGGCTGAAGCCCGCCGTTGACTATTCGACCTTGTCCTTGCCCACGGAAGTGCACGCCCAAACCCAGCGCCTATCCGGATCCGCTGACGGATACCTGTTTGCCGGTGAGCTTGAGTCTCTTGAACCGGCATTGATGGAGATATTTGATCAGATTCGAGGCGATGAGCCGAGGTTCACCGGAGCGCGGCTGGCTCGCGGACATCAGCTCGAGGTCTTGGCGCAATGTGGTGATGTGCCACTGGCGCAAATGGTGACGGGTCAAGCATTGGGAACGCCACCGATTGGCGTCTCGTACTATGCGGCGACACCTGATCGAGTGCAGGCAGTTTACGACAGCGCTATACGTATCCATGGCCTCACGCCCCGAGCGAATGTTTCGCTAGTCGGACCGAGAGTCGGTAGTCATCTGGTCATTCCGGATGAGGCCATTGCGCTGGCAGTGAAATCGCTAACGCATGGACTCGTCAACCGGCCTCGTGCGAGTCGAATTTCGGGGAGAGAGGTCTCTCGTCTGCATGAGGAGATCGTGCGGGCGACGGCAGCGATGTGGTTGGCAGGGACGGGCTGTCGGCCGACATTTCGCCTGGGTGAGATGCGATCAGCCGCGATCAATCCGATGTCGATGAGCGCAGTTGTGGTCGACAAGATGACGAACGAAGCCCATGACGGCCGTTTGGTACCTCTGGCGTCCACGTTATCGAGAACACTGGGCTCCTATTGTGCCGTTCTAAGGCTGCTCTCCCAGTCGACGGACGTAAGGCGCCCGATCAGGGTCGCCGCGCTGCATGCGTTGCAGGGGCAGGGCAGTTTCTTTTTCTTGTGGGATAGCCAAGGTGACGTCCGACCTTTGACGGTGAAGGACGCACTTGCCGCTTTGCCAAACGAATGGAACTTGCCGTCGAACTTTTTTCGACACCGTATTGCTACCCGACTGAGGGAGGTTGGCTGCCCTGGGAACTATGTCCAAGCATTCATGGGGCACCACGAAATGGGCATCGATCCATTCGGTGCGGACAGTTTTGCCATGCCCATGGACTACTTGGAAACAACAAGGCGATGTATTGAGTTGGTGCTGGTGCAAGACGGATGGCGCCCGCTGCTTGGCGACCTTGGCGCCTTGGATATCCTGCGCGAGCATGCCAGCCCAATTGGTGTGGGACTGATCGGCATCGAGGATCGGATTGAGGCGCGCGCGCTGTCAGAGTTCAAGCGTCAGCGAGCAGCAGTCAGGGCGATGCGATCGACCCATAGGGAACAAGTGGATGCGTGGGTGAGCGAGAGGGTGCGGCAGCATCAGCCCAATCTCCTGACAGCGCCTTCCGAACGTCATCAGCTGGACTTGGAAAGTATCAAGGCATTGCGACGGGCGGTGTGTGAGGGGGCAGAGTCGGCTGCGTTGGTTGAGTTGCGCGTTCTGGCACTTCGCGAGTTTTTGCTGCGCGGTCGGCAAGTGCACGGTTGGCACTTGGCTGCTGTCCCGGACTTTTTTGTGGTCACGCCATCGCCGAGTGTCCACGCTCCTTCCTTGATGCCGGGCTATGTTGCCCTTGAGCAGCTGCGGGTGGCGTTCCTGAGGTCGTTGCAACACCCGCGCGTGCGCACGGTGGGTTCGGACCAGAGGACACTAAATCTCGTCCTTGCGCTGACATTGTGGCAAGGGATCTGTTCATGGGAGCGCTTGCAGCGCGTCCTTGACGGGCTAAAGAAGGCCGAGCCCTTCTCCGCGCAGCTTTGTGCCGTCGCCGTTCCGTTTCAGTTGCTGCGCTACCCAAACGATCCGAAGCCAGAGCGATCCACGGAGATCTTGTTTGGCGTCGTCGCGCTGGCCGCCGTGGCTGCCCGTGCACAGGTGGAAGCCATCGACCGTTCAACGATCGAGGACCTGATTGGCTCGTGGCTTCCTCGTTCGATCGTGGCGACCACCCAGGGTCATGCGTTGGAGCTGTTGTTCACGCTGGTGCGCATCGGTCACCGCTTCGAGTCTCCACCGCCTCTGACGATGGTTTGGACGGAGCGCGTGCTGTCCGTTGGTTTGCCCCTTGATCGCTTGCGATCGCTGTTTGGACTGTCCCCGCGGCAGGCGGAAGTGCCTCTGTTTTCAGCCGACCCAGACGGCGCTGGCCAACAGACCATTGCCGCGAACCCGCGCCAGGTCCATCTCGAACGATATCGCTGGTTGAAGTCCACATTGCGTGCAATGCAAGGGGGTTCTAGCGGTTTTCCTCCGCTGTTCTTGGGTGGCGCTGATCGCGTTGAGGATGCGACCCGCAGGACGCCAAGTGGACCCTCGCGCCAAGCCCTACGTGCCGAAGGGATCCGTCGCTTGGAGACCGCGTTGAACCAGTGGCCGGAAGACGGTTCAGTGGTCCGTGCACTGACCGCCTATGCGCTCGCGAGACTGCGCTGGGGTACGCCTTGGTCATCTCGGATTGAACCCCGCACGGTCTATCGCTATGTCACTGGCGTCGGCAGTGTCTTGCTGCGCGGAGGGGTTGTGCTGGACCTTCATGATCTGGAGGACGACGACTACTGCGAGCTCTACGCTGCGGCCATTTCCAGTGCGCCAACGGCCTATCGAGGCTGGGTGGCCGCGTACCTTGCGTACTTCCATTTGTATCTTGTGGAGCAGCAAATCGCGGCACCGGTGGCCATCGACCGGTTCGCAGGACAGGTCGTCAGTCTCCCAGATCTGGGGTATGTCTCACCGAACGAGGTCGGTGCGCTGTTGTCTCAGCTGCACCTGAGCTCGATAGGCCAAGCCGATGGCGACCCGGCGAGCGCCCGGTCACTCGCGATGGCCGCTGCTGTCGCGCTGGGGTTTGCAGCCGGCACGCGAACGTCAGAAACGCTGTTGCGCGAGAGTCGGGAACTCGTGACCGATGCAGGTCGGCGCGCGCTTCTGGTTCGCCGCAATCGTTGGGTCGGAACGAAGTCCTATCGGAGCGCCCGGATCGTCGATCTTGAAATGAGCATGCCGGTGGAGGGCTGGCACGCAGTGTCTGCGTGGTTGTCTCAAGCGGGCACACTGATGACCGATCGCGAGCGTACCCGCTCTGCCTTGTTTGCGGCACGCGTGGATGGCGCCGAACCAGTCAAGGCTGACCGATTGGTCGGCGGTATTGCACCGATCTTGCGCGCGATCACGCGGCGGCCAGATGCGCGCGTCTATTGGTGGCGGCATACCGCGGTGTCGAACGAGTTCTTGTCCTTGTTCGCCGAGCCGCAGGTGATCGAGGCCATTCGCCAGTCCGCGACGGCACGTGGCGCGGGGTGGGTGCTTGACCCTGACCGAGTGAGGGGTGAGTTTGGCAGAAGCATGCCGCTTAGCCAGGCGCATGCCGCGGGATTTCGGGCGCGCCGCGGCCACGCGCAGATACAAACATCGGTGTCGAGCTATGTGCACACGGCCAATCTCGTTGAGCCTTGGTACGCGCGCACTGTGTCAGCCGCGCTGTCCAGTCAGGCGATTGCCACACTGGCAGGTCTTAGTGCCGCGACGCTGCGGCAGCGGACGAGTCGCGCCAACCTCAGTGCAGACGCACCGGGGGCAGCCATCGCCATGCTCGTTAGGAGCCTTTGTCCATCTTGGCCTGAGGTTGTGGCCGATGTTCCCGTTGACCTACCTTTGGTGCGGGAGATCGAAACGCCAGCGGTGTCATTGTCTGACATGGTGAGTGCCTTGATCCGAGCGCTACGCCGCGGCGATCTGGCGGCGGCATGGCGTGGACTACATCTTTCGCCACGGGTGGGCGAGGCCTTGTCCGCGCGGGTCATAGATGCACTGGGAACCAACGCCTATGGTCTGCCTTTTTCCCTCGGTGACGCGGTCAGCAGGCGCCTACAGGGCGATTTGCCGAGACGACGTGTGCAGCGAACTGGAGCGGAAACGCTCTCGTTGAGGCGCCCTGATGAGTCCTGGATTCAGGCCTGTGCGCGCCGATGTGAGTCGGCGCCGGAGCGGGTCGAGGTGTGGCGTGTTGTTTTGAAGGGGATCGACCCACGAACCGGGATCATCGCTGTCGACTCCATCGATGCCTTGGTGACCGTACTTCGCGGACTGGGCAGCGCAATTGGCGAGCAAGAAGCCTCGTCGTTGACGATCCAAGTCATCGTTGATCAATCCTTGCAGGAAAGCCAGCTGCATGAAGTGCGTGGTCTGCTCGCCAGAGAAGGGCAATCGGAGACGGCATTGATCAGGGCCAGAATGCGCGTGCCGGTCGGATGGTTGCAGGTCGGAATCGGAGTCGTCTCATCCCGCTCAGGCCGACGGCAGATCGCCGCGCTGGCGACTGCTGCGTTGGTCGCAGCGACGTGTTGGGGGGATCGTGAAACCACCGGTTCGCCGGTGCATGTCACTTCGACCGCAAAGTCGACTCTTCCGTGAGGAGATCCGCATCCGCAGGGGCAGAGTTTGGTCCAAGGGTGAACCGTGGATTGATGCGATACAGAACTCTTACCCCGCCCTTTGGGGTCGCTTCCTCCATGAAGTCAAACAGTTCGGTTGCAAGCATGAATTTCTTTAGGGTGCGGTGTCCGTAGCGTTTCGCCATCTGCCTGAATTCATCCGGCGCATGGACAGCGACGATTTGGCTGGCGGTAGAGAGCACTGTCCAGCCGTCTGCACGCGCGGCTTGCAAGGTGATTTCGCCCAGCATCAGTGCCAGCTGACTGTGGCGCAGATGGATCATCTCCAATTGACGAAGGGTCTCTGGGGAGGACAAGGCCTTTATCGTCTCGTCAAGGATTTCCGTGAGGGACTCCGCGTAACACTTCAGTCGGTCACGCATTGGCAGGGCCAGGGCGTGGTCTGCGTCCAGTTGAGCCAACGCGGCCTCGGTACTTTTCGCACACGTGGGCTTCCAACGCGGCAAAAACTGATGAACGAGGTCGTTCCTTGCCTTGAGCACCGCCTTCATTTCCACGCTGTACTGCTCAATGTAGGCGCGATCAGCGGGTGAGCTGAACGTGAAAGAGATTGATGACATCGTCGGCTGATCGTGAACGCCAGTCTCGTCACTGTCGCCCGCGTCCGACAGGATGTCTTCTACGAACAGTGTGGCAAGTTGTCCTAGAGTTTGCGCATGAACCTTCGCTTGCCGCTTCTTGATGTTCCTTTCGAAGGTCTCCAATGTGCCCTGAACGCGCATTTCCAGTAAGCGTTTGAGCAGCTGTTCGATGTGCTGGAACAGCAGCAGATTTCTGCCAATTCGACGCAGCACCTCGTCTTTTGCGACGGTGGGTGCGTCGTTTTCTTGCGAATCGGTCATGGGCGAAGGAGGGTCTGGTGCGATCGACAGCAGGGTACCAAATCGTGGGCACGGGCCGACCTTAAAGTCACAAGAGGCACCCACCGACCGAGTTGACTCCAATATGTGAAGATTTGTGCCAGTTGTAGATAGGCGGTTGTTCAGCACAGAAGGATTTGATCCCCTATTGTTGGGTCATTTGACCTGCTAGGTGCGGCCACTGCACCACATTATCAGGCACGCTGGATCTCATTTTCACGTATTGCCTGGCGAAAGGTGAGTTTGCAGAAGTGCTTTTATGCATTCTTCACCTCGACAGTAGAGACTTGGTCAAGATCTTCTGTGGCCATTTCCTTTTTAGATTGTCAGCCGTGCCTTTGACCGGTTGCGACTTAATTGCTTCCTTGTGGATCGGACCGCATTGTTCAGGCACCCCATGTGCGCCACGGTGTCCCTCTCTGCGCACATAACTGTACATCATAATCTTTCTAATCAGTGCATCCATTCCTGATTGGGAGCGATTCATCACGGGTCTGGTCGAGCCCAGAAGTAGAAGTGGACGCCGCGTGCCGGCTACCCAATATCGTCCTATTTCCCACCCAAACACTGTTTGCTTTGCCTTGATTTCCAATTTGGAGAGTATCGGTGCGCATCGTTCTTGATTTTCACGCTGAACCGGGCCAGTGGGTTGACCTCAGAGCAATGATTGGACCTGCTTGGGTTGTACTCCAACGGGTGCTATCTTTGGATGAATTTAGGTCTACTGGAGAAGTGAACATTGTGCCAATGGAACTGAATCAAAATGGTTTCAAACTGCAGGCCATTTCGTCGAATAGCGGAGCGGTCTACGATTCCATATTTGAGGTCGTTGAGCAAATTCATGAGTGTATAGAGCTGTTGGAACTCGCGGACGACCTTATGGTCAAAGGCCTACTTGATAGGTCAATGTTGCCTGAGAAACGGTTGCCAGTTGGGGTGGTGGTGAAGGAAGCGCAAAGGGAGGTCCTTCATTATGACCAGGACACGGATGTTATCTCTTGCCAACGATCAAACTGGTCCGACGTAATTAATACAAACGTGAAGGTAGTGAAGGCGTTGTGCAAGCTAAATACCAACGGGATCCAGTGCAGGATTTCAGTGGGAGAGGAGGCAATGGACCTGCCTTACGTAAGGCCATCAATATTTCACTGGGGTGCTGGTCCAGGCGTCTTGCTGACATCGTGCTGCAGGGTGTCAGGGATCTATCCAATTGCCTGCGAGATGGAAGTGCAGATTGAGAACTATCGATGCGGAAAGGTCGTGCGCGCGCGATTTGCAGAGCATGTGTTCTCAAGCATGCACACTCTCAAGCCACCTTTTACCTCGATGGTGGAGTACTCACAATCACACTCCTTGCTTCCACTACTGCCCGATCTCTCCGGCAGAATATTGATCGAGCGTCTATGGGATTTTCAAAGCCAAGGTGACTTGTTTGGTGGCTAGGTGTCGGCACTGAGGTGTTTTTTTGCGATGGGTCGTGGGTTCGCGGTGACGCGGGCCCCCGATCCCTGTCACCGCGACCGACTTGGCGTTGAAGGGGTCAGCATGAATCCGGCAAAGCGGCCTTATTCCCGCGTGAAGTCCACCATCTGGCTTGGGACGTGTTGGGCAAGGTCCTCAAGCCGGCAGCCAAAGTACGCACAGAGTTTGTCGAGGTTATCGGTTCCCGTGTTGTATCCAACGTGGTTGGCGATCTTGGACAAGGTAATCCGATGGATGCCCGTCGCGTCCGCAACCTCGGCGAGCGTCACCACCCTTCGCTCCCTGTAGCCCTTGTCGGCGAGCAGTTCTTTGAGGCGAAACCTGATCATCGGATGAACAGAACCTTAATGGTGTTGCGTAAACTATTCGGATGATGTGGCGAAGCTCCATGTGATGTGCATTAATTACTTCAAACGTAGCGCAAACGCTACGTGCGACGTGCCATCACTACACGGAGTTTGCCATGAGCACTACCTACCTGACTACCGACGAGCTCGCTGATCGCATCCGCTATGACGCGCGCACCATCCGTAACCAGCTCAAGGACTCGGTCCTTTTGGAAGGGGTTCACTACTTCCGCCCCTTTGGCGGCCGCAAGATCCTCTACGTCTGGGATGCCATCGAGCGCGACATGAAACTCGCATCGGCCGACCACGCCCCGCTGGTGCCGCTGACCTCTGGAGGCGCGATCCATGGCTAAGGTCAGAGCACGGCGCGAGACGGGCAAGCTGTATTTCGACTTCTTCTATCGAGGCGCTCGCTGCCGGGAGCAAACCGACCTTCCGGACACCCCGGCAAACCGCAAGCGGGTCGAGGCGGTAATGCAGCGAATCCGTGCCGAGATTGCACAGGGCGTGTTCGACTATGCCCATTATTTTCCAAACAGCAGACTACCGCGACGCGCGGAAGAGCAACGCTTCGCCGCGGCTCGCCGAGCGCCGTCTGCGAACGCTGTCAACGAGGGCGTGCCGATCCACGATGTGCCGACGTTTGCGGCGTTTGTTGACATCTGGCTGGGAGAAAACGACGTTCGCTGGCGCCGGACCACAAAAAAGCTCCGGCGCGAGATGATCGACGCCCACCTGATACCGACCTTCGGTGGCTTGGTGGTGGATACGATTTCTCGTCCCCAGCTGCTGGCATACCGCGCGAGTCTCGCGAGGCGTCCGGGTAGGTCAGGGCAGGGCACGCTTGCGCCAAAAACCATCAACGAGATCATGGCCGTGCTCCTGTCGATTCTGGCCGAGGCAGCTGACCGCTATGGCTTCACGCACCCCGGTGCGCGTGTTGGCCGTCTCAAGGTGCCGCGCCACGACATTCAGCCATTTAGCTTGGATGAAGCCATGAAGATCATCGACGCTTCACGTGCGGACTATCGGCACTACTTCACCGTTCGCTTCTTCACGGGGATGCGGACTGGCGAGGTGCACGGCTTGAAGTGGAAGTACGTTGATTTCGAGCGGCGGCAGATTCTGGTGCGTGAGTCCTTTACGCAGGGCGAGCAGGACGGTATCAAGACCGACGGCTCAATGCGCGAGATTGCCATGAGCCAGCAGGTGTTCGATGCCTTGAGTGCGCAGCGCGCGTTGACCCAGCATCTGGGGGCCTATGTGTTTTGTCAGCGCACGGGCAAACCGATTGATCTGCACAACTTCGTGGCGCGCGTCTGGAACCCGTTGTTGAGCCACCTTGGCCTGGCTCGCCGGCGCCCGTATCAGATGCGTCACACCGCCGCCACGCTGTGGCTTGCCGCCGGTGAAAATCCGGAGTGGATTGCCCGCCAGTTGGGCCATACGACCACCGAGCTGCTCTTCCGGGTTTACTCGCGCTTCGTGCCGAACCTCACGCGACACGATGGTTCTGCGTTTGAGCGCATGTTGGCGGCGCGAAGTGCACAAGGAGACAACGGATGACCCGGACGCGTTGGACTGATCGCATGTTCATCATGCCAGCGCTGATCATTGGCGCGGACGAATCCGATCCCGACGCAACCGCAGCGGGCTATGGGCGCTTTCAGCTCTGCAATCGAAGTGCCACCTGGACAGCGGTTGCGTGGCCGTCTGTCCACCTGCCTGCGGGGGATTCATGGGTCCCGCTCGTTCAGGCAACCGTGTTGGATGTCAGAGGCGATGACCTGTCTGATCCCATCGCGCTGGTGCACTGGGAACCGCTGGCGTCGACCACGATTCTGGATCTGATTCCGGACGCGTTCTGTCCCATCGCCGGTACCGTGCGGCAGAGCTGTGCCTTGATCAAAACGATTGAGTCGGATGTCATCCGGCGCTTGTTGGCCGAGGTCTTGCGACGCTCTGACGTGCATGCCAAGTACTGGACGTGTCCTGCATCGCTTCGTCATCACCATGCCGGTGCTGGTGGGCTGGCGCGGCACTGTCTTGAAGTGGCCGTCGCCGTTGACAGTGTTCGTGCTTTGGATCGATGGCAGAAGGACATCGCCGTGGCCTATGCGTTCTTGCATGATCTGGGAAAGCTCTGGTGCTACGAGTCCGGCGTCTATGCGCCGCCGGTGAGTGGCGAGACGCACGAGGCAGTGGGATATCGCGAATTGGGACCGACACTTCAGCGCTTCGCTGCGCAAGATCACCTCACCATTGGCGTGCTCGATACGTTGTTGTCGGGCGTCTGGAAGCGAGACTGGCGTGACCCGGCGGCGCCCATGGGCGACATCGTGCGGGCAATGGATCGCTTTAGTGCGGCACGTGCGGTGGGCAACGTGGCGGAGGCGATTCGCTTCTGATGCACGGTGGTGCTTCGGGTGGCTCGCACTGCTGCCAAGGTGGCCAAGAAAGGACTCGCCAGTCGGGGCTAGCGTTACATGGCAAGGCGCAGACGTGCCGATCGCGATCTCGCGCGCTTCCCAAGAGGACAGGCGTCATCGGGGTCGATGAACCGGTCTCGGTCATGGATGCCCGCATGCGGACGACGGCTCTTCACTCGCATCCATGCAGTGCGAACGTGGCGATGCAGGTCCGACGTTTGGGTCGCTAGACTGCGCGGATTTGCCGCCATCGCCGGGATCTTCTGGTCGGTGACCACGCAAGCGTGGAGATGGCAGCCGGCGTGAGGATCAGCCCATCAATGGACGTGTTGATCGGCTGATCGTTGCCACGCCGGTGCCAATGGGAGGCCGGCGTCAGTCCATGACGCGATGGCCGATACGCGTGGTTTCACGGTAGGCGATGACGGCCGCGACGCTTGCGCTAACCCAAGGTGCCGCGCGGGTGATCTGGCGAGCAGCCTGACGATAGCCCAGGTGCTTTGCGGTGACCGCGGTGACACTGGTCACGACAGCGCCCGCGCGCTTTGCAGCGATGTGGGTACCACCGGACGACCTGGCCGTACGGATGTCCTGCCATGCCATGGACTCATTCGCCGAGGACACGCCCAGAACCGCCAACATCTTGCGTTGAGCGAGCTTGCTCGGGTCAAACGCAGATAGCTCGATGGCGACCGCGACCGGGGCTGGCAACAAGTTGACGGCAAACGCGGCTGCGGCAGCGCCAGCACCCCATAGGCGAACTTTGATCTTGGCGTTCATAGAGATTCCTAACGTGAGTCCTTGGTCTAAAAAGCAGAGGCGACTTGCACGCGCAGCCGATCGCGATCAGCGATGAGCTTTCTGGCATCCGTCTTGGCCGATGCCGCTTCGATGGCTTTGCTGCCACAGAAACAGGCAACACGCTCCGCATTTGCGCCGGACGGGTGGGGTACACCGCTCAGTACCTGCGATGCTCGCAATTGGCCTCCCCTTACGAATTCGCCAAGCACGTCGGCCGGCTGCTCGCCCAGCGGAATCCATAGGGCATCGCGCAAGGTGATCACTTCCTGCGCAAATTCGCTGGATACCCATCGCTGCAGATACGGGGAGCGGCGAATGGGAATCTGGCGGTTGTAGTTGACACCATCAAAGAACACCGGAAAGCGCAGAACGGAGGTGTAGTTCACCACCCCGGCGTGCTCGCCAAACAGGGCCTGACAGGACGCGATCTGCAATCGATCCTGCAGTCCAATGGCGTCCAGGCAGCGGATGAGATTGCTGCGCATCGGACCTGAGAAAGAAGCGGTCGCCTTGGCGATGCGCAAGGCTGCCGCAGAGGAGATCCCAGAACGCACCGCGTCGCGTGCCGCGACAAGCGCGTTATTGGCTTGCTGCAACCCTGGGGTGATACCGACAAGGACGACCTTCGCATCGGGGTTGACGTACTCAAACGGCGAATACATCACACGCAGCTTGCCCTCGCTGCTGAGACACAAGGAGGCGGGAAGGCCTGCATCGCTCGGGATGAAGTCGCGGACTTGCGGCAAAAAATGTTCAAACCAATCAGTCGTCATCGTGGTCGCTCCGTTCAACATGGAGCCTAGATTGCCAATTGATCGCGTGATTGGTGCCAGTCGCAAGCTTGCCTGATGCACGGGCTCTCTTCGTCGGCAGCCACAAGCTTGCCATCCCTGCGGCTCAGGATGACCTTGCTGCACAGTGGTGTCATGTCGCGATCCCTTCATCTCGCCTGTTACGACGTCAGCAGTGAGTTGCGTCTTCGCAATGCGCTGAAGGTGGCGCGTCGGTATGCAACTGGCGGGCAAAAGTCAGTACACGAATGCTGGCTGACACCCCAAGAGCTCGGTGACCTGTTGGCGGATTACAGCTATGTCATCGATCTGGACACCGACCGAGTGGTGCTGGTTCGCCTTGATGCCTCGCGCGCGGTTCGCTTTCGTCGTCAGGCGCAGGCACCCACCGATAACGAATTCCTCATGGTCGCGTGAACATGACCAGTCTGCATGTAGATCAACGCGATGCCGACCTGCGCCATGCCGCCGGTGCCGTGGAAGTGCGATGCCAGGATGGGCGTATTCAACGCGTGCCTCTGGCGCAGCTCAGCCGACTGACGATTCACAGCGAGGCGACCGTCAGTGTCGGCCTTCTCCGACAACTTTCCGCGGCAGGCATTGCCCTGCTCATCACCGCAGGGCGTAGTCGTGGTGAGGCCTGCATGCTTTGGCCTCATGCCGGTGATGCACGTCGTCGCTTGGCGCAATACCGAAGCCTTGATACCCCCGCGAGCTGTTTGGCCTGGGCCAAGCTCGTGGTGCGCTTGAAGGTGCATTCGCAGCGACGGGTATTGCGCCGTGCGCGTTTGCAGCGCCCCGACCTTCGCTATCCCCTCACGCGCGGCATAAAGCTGTTGGGCGGCGTGCTCGCGAAGGCAACTTCCGCAACTGGCCTCAGCGCCCTAAGAGGCATCGAAGGCGTTGCCGCACGCATCTACTTCGGCGTCTTGCGTCATCTGTTTGCGCCGAGCCTCGGGTTTGTCGGACGTCGTCGAAGACCGCCCACAGATCCCGTCAATGCCTGCCTCTCACTTGGCTACACACTGCTGATGGGTCGGGCCTTGGATCTCGTGCATAGCGCGGGTTTGGACGCCGCCCTCGGGGCATTGCATGACCCAGCCTACAACCGTCCCAGCGCCGCATGCGATCTGATGGAACTGGAGCGTTGGCGCATTGAATGGCGTGTCTATCGCCTGTTCGCGGAACAAAGTCTTACTGCCGAGCACTTTGGCCGCACCGCCGATGCCTGCTTACTCGGCAAGGCCGGTCGGCCGTTGTTCTTCGCTGCCATCGAGCCCGAACTGCGTCTTGCAGAGAAGCGCATGCGACGTTCCCTGTACCGCGCCATTCAGCAGCTCGAGGCAGCCCCGTGAGCAGCGAACCACGAAAGCACCTGCACATTCGTGCCCGCGAGGGCCTGCAACTGAGGTTGGA
Organism: Lysobacterales bacterium; assembly: GCA_016718605.1. GTDB lineage: Bacteria > Pseudomonadota > Gammaproteobacteria > Xanthomonadales > Xanthomonadaceae > Aquimonas. The sequence continues at coordinate 235,447 of JADKCY010000011.1, forward strand.
AGATGCGCAATCCTTGCTCGTTGAGCGCGATGGTGTCGTTGCGCTGCGATTGCCAGTGCCGCGGATCGGTGTGTTGGCCATCGAGGGCGACCTAGCGCTGACCACGGCACTCCTGCGAGTGCTCACATCGCACGGTGTCTACATTCAACTGATCAGTCCGCAAGGCAATCTGACGACCGAAATTGTCCAAGTGGCCGACCCCAGTCCATGGGAATCCGAACTTGATCGCCTGCTGGAACAAATCGATTGGCGCCCGTCCTACCATCACTGGCGCCTTCGTCAAAATCTCTGGGCGGCGGCACGCGCGCTCGGTAAGCGTGTCAGCGTTGCGGAGCTACTCAGCTTTCGCCATCCCACGCGTCTGGCGCGTCTTATGTTGGCCAAACGGCCGCGCGCTGAACGGGTCTATGTCGATATTCAATCGCACATCCATCACGACCTGATGTCCGTCATGGCCGAGCAGCATTGGCCCGCAGTCCATCGACGTCGTCATCCGGCCGGGCCACACCTCAAGCGCGACCTGCTGCACGCTATGCAATATGAAGCATTGCAGCAGATTCGACGAAGCGCGGCGCGCGATAGCGCTCAGTGGTATGCCGCGCACCGAGAGCAACTTCGCGCACGCGCACGTGCCACGCTCGACAGCTTCGCAGCTTGGCTATCTCAACGCCTCGACCATCCGCTATGAGCCAGAAGAAACTGCCCTGGATCATCGCCTACGACATTCGCTGCCCATCGCGATTGCAACGCCTGTATCGCTTCATGAAACGCGTTGCCGCACCTGTGCAATACTCGGTCTTCCTCGGCTACTGGACCACCGACGAGCTTGACCATCTCATGGAAACAATCGATCAACGATTCCTTGCGGATCCTGACGACCTACGTGCTTACCCCGTGGCGCCAGAGGACAGCATTACGCTGCTGGGCACACCCCGCTGTCCGGCAAATTGGACCGGCCTGAGCGACTTGATTGCTGGCGCGCCTCGGGGAGATATCTTGGCCCGCAGTCCAAGAGTCGCCAACACCGACACGCAAGCCCCTGAGCAGAAAGATTTTTTTGATAGTTAGCTGACCAAACCAAAGCCCTGATCAAAAGGGATTAAGACCTCGCAAGCTTTCCGATCTTGTTGCTTGCAGTGGACCAAACCAAAGCCCTGATCAAAAGGGATTAAGACGGGCGCACTGTTTGCAGTTGTTTATCACAATTTGGACCAAACCAAAGCCCTGATCAAAAGGGATTAAGACGCGTTGAACTGCTCCATCAACGCAACGCTGCGGGACCAAACCAAAGCCCTGATCAAAAGGGATTAAGACGAGACCGTGGTGTAGCTGGCCGTGCCGTAGCTCAGACCAAACCAAAGCCCTGATCAAAAGGGATTAAGACTGCACGAAGCCCGCAGACAACGCAAGCGCAAAGGACCAAACCAAAGCCCTGATCAAAAGGGATTAAGACGCGGGAAGCGCGGGAGTCTTTACTTGTCATGGGTTTTGACCAAACCAAAGCCCTGATCAAAAGGGATTAAGACCGTGCTGCGCAAGCCGCCCTCAGCAGCGCACTACGACCAAACCAAAGCCCTGATCAAAAGGGATTAAGACGTGTCCTTAGCGACAGAGCCCCAGTTGATCTTTGACCAAACCAAAGCCCTGATCAAAAGGGATTAAGACTGTGCGCAATCTTCGTTGGGGTGGGCGCTGCTGACCAAACCAAAGCCCTGATCAAAAGGGATTAAGACGCCTGACGAGCACCAAGATAACCGCCCGCTTGGACCAAACCAAAGCCCTGATCAAAAGGGATTAAGACGAGCAAACGCAGACGCACGCTGCTTGATTGCTTCGACCAAACCAAAGCCCTGATCAAAAGGGATTAAGACGCGTTGTTCGTGACAATCTTTTGCGCGTCTTTACGACCAAACCAAAGCCCTGATTAAAGGGATTAAGACTAGTCTCTCCAGACGCCTTCAACTTCAAGCTTGGGACCAAACCAAAGCCCTGATCAAAAGGGATTAAGACTGTTGCATGCTCATGCCCCTTCATAGGTAAGGAGACCAAACCAAAGCCCTGATCAAAAGGGATTAAGACCCGACAGTGAATTCTTTACCGGGCACGACGACATTGACCAAACCAAAGCCCTGATCAAAAGGGATTAAGACCTCCCGCTGGATGTGCAGCCAGCGTTGCGGCTGGACCAAACCAAAGCCCTGATCAAAAGGGATTAAGACTCATAGGCATGACGCGGGTCATCGAAGCGCCCCGACGACCAAACCAAAGCCCTGATCAAAAGGGATTAAGACAACTATGCCGCCATTGGCACGGCGTGGCTGCTGCTGACCAAACCAAAGCCCTGATCAAAAGGGATTAAGACGGTGGACGCCTGCGCTACGCAGACATGGTGGTCAGACCAAACCAAAGCCCTGATCAAAAGGGATTAAGACGGACCATGGCGCGGCACTTGTGCCGATACCGCAGACCAAACCAAAGCCCTGATCAAAAGGGATTAAGACCAGAGCAAGGCCGCGCTGGCGCGCTTCTGCGCGGGACCAAACCAAAGCCCTGATCAAAAGGGATTAAGACGATCTCCGCAGGCTCGACGCCCTCCGCGCCGAGTTGACCAAACCAAAGCCCTGATCAAAAGGGATTAAGACGCTCTTCGGCGGGCAGTTCCTGCCCATTGCTGCCGACCAAACCAAAGCCCTGATCAAAAGGGATTAAGACAATTGATGTTTCCGGCGTTCACTTCCAGATCAAGACCAAACCAAAGCCCTGATCAAAAGGGATTAAGACCACAAGTCAGCCGTGGCGCCACGGGTTTTCCGTGGGACCAAACCAAAGCCCTGATCAAAAGGGATTAAGACGCGTTTCGGATCGCGGTACCGCTGTTGTCATGGGACCAAACCAAAGCCCTGATCAAAAGGGATTAAGACGTCGTAGATCGGATAGGCGTTGTACACGTTGCTGACCAAACCAAAGCCCTGATCAAAAGGGATTAAGACTAATGCACTCAATCAAAGTAGCTACTAGAGCGGCGACCAAACCAAAGCCCTGATCAAAAGGGATTAAGACCCGGACGCCGTGCCGATAGCAGCCCCTGCAGACGACCAAACCAAAGCCCTGATCAAAAGGGATTAAGACGTCGACAGACCTGTCGCGGTTCACTGTGGCCGATAGACCAAACCAAAGCCCTGATCAAAAGGGATTAAGACCCCTCGCCGTCGCAGTATTGGCGAATGCGTGCCGACCAAACCAAAGCCCTGATCAAAAGGGATTAAGACGGCCGACTCGGCCTCTTCCGTTGACTGCGCCGGTGACCAAACCAAAGCCCTGATCAAAAGGGATTAAGACGCTTCTCGCTTGCACTGATATACCCTGTTTGAGTCGACCAAACCAAAGCCCTGATCAAAAGGGATTAAGACCGCTTTTTTGCTGCGACTTGATGCTGGCTGGCTGGACCAAACCAAAGCCCTGATCAAAAGGGATTAAGACGACGTGCGTCCACTCGTAGCCTCCTGTGTCCTGGACCAAACCAAAGCCCTGATCAAAAGGGATTAAGACCACCCTTTGCGGAAGAGTACGCGATAAACTTGCGACCAAACCAAAGCCCTGATCAAAAGGGATTAAGACTAGCCTTAGCCAACGCTTTCTGCGATGCGTTCAGGACCAAACCAAAGCCCTGATCAAAAGGGATTAAGACGAAGTAAATTTCGGATATAAAATAAAGAGGTCAGACCAAACCAAAGCCCTGATCAAAAGGGATTAAGACAAATTCTCAAAGACGCTGAGAGTCACGCGGCAGGACCAAACCAAAGCCCTGATCAAAAGGGATTAAGACAATTCATGCTCTGCGACATAAGTAATACCTGCCTTGGACCAAACCAAAGCCCTGATCAAAAGGGATTAAGACGGCGAATGAATTCAGACTCTCTGCGGGCGATGGGACCAAACCAAAGCCCTGATCAAAAGGGATTAAGACTGAACGTGCCCGAGTAGTTCAAACACGTTCACAGACCAAACCAAAGCCCTGATCAAAAGGGATTAAGACCAGAACGTAGCAATGTGATTGTTGTGGAGGAACGACCAAACCAAAGCCCTGATCAAAAGGGATTAAGACCTTTGCTACAACGCCGTAAAGCACGCCTGTCGCTAGACCAAACCAAAGCCCTGATCAAAAGGGATTAAGACCGACTATCTGCGTCCTTGCAGTCAGAGAACAGCGACCAAACCAAAGCCCTGATCAAAAGGGATTAAGACGCCTGTCTTGCTGCACCAATCGCAAACAACTGGGACCAAACCAAAGCCCTGATCAAAAGGGATTAAGACCCTGATCGGTGAACACGCGAAGCACCGCCGCATGACCAAACCAAAGCCCTGATCAAAAGGGATTAAGACGCTGCAGGTGCGCGGCTTTGAGGCTTAGGTGATGACCAAACCAAAGCCCTGATCAAAAGGGATTAAGACATGCTGGCGCGGAGTTTCTGCGCAGACTCCGCAGGACCAAACCAAAGCCCTGATCAAAAGGGATTAAGACAAAGTACGCGCCCGGTGATGTTGCAGAGCTGAGACCAAACCAAAGCCCTGATCAAAAGGGATTAAGACGATACTCAATAGCGCTAACAGTTCTTGTTTATTGACCAAACCAAAGCCCTGATCAAAAGGGATTTTGACCAAGCGCTTTCGCGCTCGCATTGGATGATGACAGACCACGCCAAAGCCATGAGAGAAGGGCTTACAGCGCTTGTCGATGGGGCATGGTCTGTCTGTGGAGCGACTGGGTCCGGGTTAATGTGGTGGTCAAGTCATTGGCATGAAGTCAGAGCACATTTAATCCGCCTCGTAGTTCGAATCGGATTGACAAGGGGCACAGCCGCAACCGGGGAGCTCGCCGAGCCCAACGCACCGACCTGGGACCGGTCTGCGATGCCTTGTCGCAAGCTTGCGGCGGTGGCCTTGATGATGTTTTTGCGGCACGCTGGGCACTGGTTCTAATGGGGTGTCCCAATGTCTCCCGGTACCTATTCGAAGCGCGTGCTTGTCTGTGTGACAGGCATGTCGCCCCAAATTGTGACGGAAACGGTGTTTGCCCTGACGCAGATGGGTGTGGCAGGAGAGCCTTTCGTACCCACAGCGGTGCACCTGATCTCGACACAGCGCGGCGCGGAAAACGCGCGCTTGAAATTGTTGTCCGAACAACCGGGTTGGTTTGCGCGGTTGCTTCAGGAATGGCAGATTCCGCCGATTGAGTTTTCGGTGGACCAGATTCATGTGATTCAGCGCGATGATGGCTCTGTGCTGGACGACATTCGCGATGACGAGGACAATCGCCTCGCAGCGGATTTTATCGCTGAAACCGTGCGTGAACTAACCTCGCAGGATGACTGTGCAGTGCACGCGAGCATGGCGGGCGGACGAAAGACAATGGGATTTTATCTGGGCTATGCGATGAGCCTGTATGGGCGTTCCCAGGACCGGCTTTCACATGTGTTGGTGTCACCGCCGTTTGAATCGCATCCGGAGTTCTATTTCCCCACCCGTACGACGCGGGTCATCACGGCTATGGATCGCGCGGGCGAGGCGCTGGACTGTTCGTCCGCCAACGTTTATCTGGGTGACATTCCGTTTGTCCGATTGCGCGATGGCATGCCTCACCGCCTTCTGCATGGTCGTGCACGGTTTTCTGAGGCGATAGTGGAGGCGCAGCGCGCCCTGGGAACGCCGTCGTTGCGGCTGAATATCGACGCGCAGACTGTCGAGGCTCACGGTGAGGTGCTTACCCTTCCGCCACTCGAGTTCGCGCTCTACTGGGAGTACGCAGAACGTTGCTTGCACCAAAGGTCAGGTGTGCATTGGTCTGAACACGGCTTTGCTGAAGCCGTACTGCGCAAACATCGGCGATTGGTCGGTGAACATTCTGGCGAGGCGGAACGCACGGAGAGCGCATGGCGAAGGCTGAGTAAGGAGACCGTCGATCCCATGCACTCGCGACTTCGCAAGCGATTGCTGCAGGCATTGGGCGAACGACGCGCCGCTGCGTACTTGCCTGCCAAATTGGGTTTGGTGGCGGGAACGCGCTACCAAACCCTCGGTTTGACTTTACATCCGTCAACCGTCTCGATTGTGTCGGCAAGCTTGCCGGAGACCCGGTAGGGTTGCTTATTCGCCAAAATATTGGGGTGGAGTCAGTTAGTCGTGTACGCCTCCACTATCGCTTGTATCAATGGTGCATTTGATATTTGTGGACGAGTGCACGGAGTTTGGCTATCGTCGGTGAGCGAAAGCGACCCCGATTGCTAGAGCAGGGCATTTGTAGTGCTGGTGTTTTCTGAGGCGCTTGGATTCTGAGCGTCAGGTTTGTATCGGAGGAATTTTGGATGACGAATCAGCGGCTTGCGGGGTCCTGTCGTGTTGCCCTCGCGGCTTTTTTGCACGACCTTGGAAAACTCGCTGAGAGAGCACGGATTCCCGAGGCACAGGTAAAAGATGCTGACGGTAATACGTGTCAGGCGATCAATGAGCTATTGGCGTGCCCGGAGTTCAAAGGGCGCAGAACCCACATCCATGCGGCATACACCGCAATAGCGCTGGATTTACTTGAAGTCGACCTGCCTAACTTGGTTGGGGAAGATGTTTTTCCTTTTAGTGCCTGGGGTGAGCGGAACGCTGATGATTCACTATTGAATGCTGCAGCAAGACACCATCGGCCAGATAGTTTCTTGCAATGGATCATCGCTAGCGCTGATCGATTGGCTTCCGGGTTCGAGCGCTCCACGTTTTCCGACTACAACGCGGCTCCAGACGAGGAGCAGAGTCGGCTGAATCACTACACCACCCGTCAGTGGACACTGTTTGAGGGTATCCGCCTGCAGAGCGACAAGGCGGGAAATCCACGCCGTCGCTATCCGCTGACTCCGATCTCTGCGAAAGGAATTTTTCCCGTTACTGTCGAATCTTGTGAACACGGTGAACGGCAGCGCGCGCAGTCGGAGTATCTGCAGTTGTGGGAGGGCTTGAAGTCAGGCTTGAAAGCCATCCCAGAAAGCCATCGTGTCAGTTTGCCGCTGTGGCTGGATCACTTCGACAGTTTGTGGCTGACCTATACCCATGCCATTCCCTCGGCGACGGCGGGTATTGGTGGGCAGGTTACGCCGGATGTCTCACTGTACGACCATTCCAAGACAACCGCCGCGCTGGCTGTTGCGCTTTGGCGCTACCACGCTGATCAGCAGCACGATCAGGCAACTGTTCGCGAAGAGCTTCGGCTGCAATGGGACTTACATCGGGCACAAACGTCGGGTGCCGAGGACATCTGGAACGAAAAGAAGTTTCTGCTGATTCAGGGTGATTTTTTCGGGATCCAGAACTTCATTTTTGGCGAAGGCAGCCAAACGCAGAAGCGCGCGGCGAGGCTCTTGCGGGGCCGTTCGTTCTACGTGTCGCTATTGACCGAGCTTGCGGCGTTGAAGGTGTTGGAGGGGCTCGACCTGCCCGCAACAAGCCAGGTGCTGAACGCTGCAGGCAAGTTTCTGATTCTCGCCCCAAACACGCCTGACGTTGTGGAACGTCTGCAAATGCTGCAGCGCGAGCTCGACGATTGGTTTGTCGACAAGACCTATGGGCAGTCGGGCGTTGGCCTTGCGTGGCTGCCGGCCAGCTCCAGCGACTTTAAGAAAGGCGATGCAGCATCGAGTCCTTTTGGCGAGTTGATGAAGCGACTGTTTTCCAGCCTGGAAACCGCCAAGATGCAGCGGCTTGGGCTGTGCGATTCCGCGCCGACCCCAGCGGTGTTCACCGGGTTCCTGGATAACTTCAGTCACGGCGAATGCCGTGTGGATGGGCGATCGCCAGCCACGAAAGAACTGGAAGGCGGGGTATGGGTCAGTTCACTGGCATTTGATCAGATCAAGATTGGCGAATGGCTTGCCAAAAACGATCGCTTGCTGGTCACACGTGCCGCTATTCAACCGCGCGATGGGCAAGTTCTGAACCAACCTGCCTTGGACATTTTCGGTTTCCATTTGTTGTTCACGGATGGTGAGGACCGCAGCGGGATGTTCGGTACCGAAGCACGGCGCGAGAACCTCCTGCGAGCTTGGGATTTCTCGCTTCCCGCTGCGGAAGCAGATGTGCTGTGGGTTGGCTATGCCCGTCGACATATCAATGCGTATGTACCGAGGTTTCGTAGTACAGATCTCGCGGAGGCCGAGGCCGGTAAGTACGACAAACTCTCGGAGTCAGATCGTGAAAATGAGCGTCTGGGTGGTGCGAAGACACTCAATCATCTAGCGCTCGACGACCGGCGCATGGTCGATGACGGTCGGTGGATCGGTGTGGAAGCATTGATGACGCTTAAGGGCGATGTCGACAATCTTGGCCTGATTTTTCAGGCGGGTTTGCCGCAGCCGACGTTCGCAAAGATGGCAGCCCTATCGCGGCAACTAAATGCCTTCTTTGCCGTGTACCTGCCGACCTTGTGTGCGCGTGAGTTCCCGAATGCCTACACCGTGTTCGCAGGGGGCGATGACTTTTTCCTGATTGGCCCGTGGCGATCGACCATCAAGCTGGCGCAAAGAATGAAGGATGAGTTCGCCCGTTTCGTTGCTGGCAACCCCGACATTCATTTCTCGGCTGGACTGTCCATGACCAAGCCTGGGATGCCGATTCGTCAGCTCGCCTCCCTGGCGGACGATGCGCTGGACAAGGCGAAAACGTTGCGCCGTGAGGGAAGTCCCGTTGCCGACAAGAATGCGGTTACCTGCTTTGGCTGTTCTGTCGATTGGTCACAGTTCGACCAGCTCATGGAACGAGAGGCAGGGCTTGGACGGCTTGCATCTCAGCATGCGCTATCCACGGGGTACGTTTACGGATTGTTGTTGCTCACGGAGATGGCGGGAAGCATCCGGCAGCGACCCAAGAACGCGATGTGGTACTCACGTTTTGCCTACCGAACCCGACGCTTGGTCGAGACACGCTTCCGTGAGACGGAGGACAAAACCGAGCGAGAAAAACAACGTCGGCGATTTCAGGCGGAGCTTGCCACGGAGATTTCTTCATTGGGCATTGAGGCCCACGGTGCAGCCTACAAGATTGCGCTCTTCACTCACCTCTACCAACAACGCGACTGAGGAGTTCTGCTCATGTCATATCACCATCAAGGCTCAAATCGATCGAACGCCGCCTCGGTCACTTCGTTCGGCTTTAAGTTTGCGCCGACATTGGACCCGGAGTTATTCAACGAAGTTGCAAAAGGCGCCGCCAAAGCGGTCGCTGGTGCGGATAATAAACACAACAAGGCGTCACAATTGCGCCGCTTCTACGATGAGCTCGTTCTTTGGGAAATGCGATCTTCGCAAAGCCCTGAAAAGTTCGATGAATACCTGCCATTTATTCGCATGCTCAACGCCAAGGCTGCCTATGCGGAAGGTCGCAATCTTGTGGATTCGACCTTTGTCAGGCTGCTTGCCCACACCTTGAAAGAGACGGTGAGCCCGCAGACGTTTTCAACATGCAAGCTGTTTTGGGAAGCCTTCATGGGCTTCTACAAACAGGAACGCGGCGACCGATAGAACGGAGAATTCACCATGAAACTTACCGCAATTCAGAAGCTCATTGGCACGCTAGAGTTGGTGTCGGGTTTGCACATTGGTAGTGGCAACAACGAGATGCATATCGGTGGCACGGACAATCCTGTCATCAAGAATCCGCTGACCCGCGAGCCCTACATTCCTGGTTCAAGTATCAAGGGCAAGGTCCGAAGCCTCCTTGAGTGGGAGCTCGGGGTGGTTGGCATGACGGACGGGAAGCCACTCGGGTTCAAGGACATCGCCAAGCTCGACGAAAAGGATCGTGTCGTCGCGAAGAATATCCTGCGGTTGTTCGGTGGTGCGCCAGAGGGCAGCGGTGCTGACGAAAAGCTGATCCGCGAGATCGGTCCGACACGGCTGGCGTTCTGGGACTGCGCGTTGGAGCGATCATGGGTTGAGCAGATGCAGAGCCGGAATTTGCCACTCACTGAAACCAAAGCAGAGAACATCATTGACCGCATTCGGGGCGGCGCCGAGCAGCCGAGAACTACCGAGCGCGTGCCTGCTACGGCGCGATTCGACTTCAATCTGACGCTTAGGAAGCATGACAACGAGGACCTGTTGCCGACCGTGCTTCGGGGCTTGAAGCTGTTGGAGCTGACCGGGCTCGGCGGGTCCGGTTCGCGCGGCTATGGCAAGGTGCACTTTGCTACATTGTCGATCGATGGCATGGACCTTATTCCAGCCCTCGCGGCGGTCAATCTCGGATTGGCTGCCTGATCCGATGGAGACGCTAAGACTGACGTTGCGGCCGAGATCCGCCTTCGGCACAGCCCTGAAAGGAGACACGCTATTCGGGCAGTTGTGCTGGGCACTGCATCATCGGTTCGGCGACGAGCGTTTGAAACAGTTGCTTCAAGGCTATGCGGACGGCTCGCCGTTCGCGGTGATGTCGGACGCCCTACCTGAAGGCCACTTGCCAAGACCAACGCTACCGGCGCGTTTTTTTGATGTGCCTGAATCTGATCGCAAGGCCTTGAAAAGGCGAGTCTGGTTGCCCGTGACGGCGCTTGGCCAGCCGCTAAGCAACTGGCTGGCGCTCTGCGTTGAACCCGCTCAACTACTCGGGGGCAAGTCTGAGAGTCACCCTCAGCCCCACAACAGCCTCCACCGTGAGACCAATACGACCGGAAACGGCTTTGATCCTTACACCATGGAACAAATCTGGTTTGGTAGGGATACGCGTTTCGAGGTCTGGGTCGTCTTCGATGCGGAGCGTATATCAGCGAATGAACTGGTCGACTGCGTCGCGGACATCGGTGCTTCGGGCTTTGGGAGGGACGCGAGTATCGGTCTCGGCAAGTTGGATATCGATGAGTACGCGCAGTTGAGGTTGCCTGGTCAGCCGGGCGCCAACGCATGGTTGACGTTGGGGCCATCGGCACCGCAAGGACTCGCATGGCAAGCTGAGCATTGCTTCTACCAACCCTTCACGCGCTTCGGGCGTCATGGTGATGCGGCCGTTCACTCGGGGAAGCCGTTCAAGACACCGGTCCTGCTAGCAGATCGCGGAGCGGTCCTGCGACCCGCCATCTACAGTGACTCCGCATTCTGCGGCCGCGGACTGGGCGGTGACGGTAGCTTGTCCAAGGCGATGTTTGAAACGGTGCATCAAGGTTATGCGCCGGTGGTAGGTATCAAGCTTCCAAACCAAGGCAACGAAGTATGAAGACATTCGATGCATGGCGCCTGCTGATTACTCCTCTCGCGCCAGTGCACTTGGGCACAGGGGAGAGTTTCGAGCCCACAAACTATGTGATCGAAGACGATATTCTGCATGCCTTCGACACCGGCGCAGTGCTCGCCAGCTTTGGATCAAAGGATCGGGACAGCCTGCTGACGCTGGCGTCTGGTAGGCCAGACAAACAAATGATCGAGTCTCTACAGAAGTTCTTTCATGATCGACGTCAAGGCCTGATTGCGCATGCAAACCAGCAAATTCCGGTGCTGCCCGGTGTTACCAAACTTTACGCAAGTCGTGTCGGAAAGACAGCCAACCATGAAGCCGATGGGTCGAAGGTCGTCAACAAGCTGGAGATCGAACGCGTCGCGACCAACCCTGTGACGAAACTGCCTGTGCTGTTTGGCTCAAGTATCAAGGGGGCGATTCGCACCGCACTATTGGATGGGATCAACCGTGGGCGACCAACGAGTGATCGGACCGAAGAAAGTCTGAAAATGCAGCAACGCTTGTTCAAATTCACTGCGGACAAATTTGAGCTCGATCCCATGCGGCTGCTGCAGTTCGCTGACGCGCCTTGGGTTGCAGAAGATGGACTGCCGCCTTCCCACGTGCAATTCGCCGTCAACCGCAAGAAGACCCCGGTGGTTGACGAGAACGGACAGTTGAGAAAATCGAAAGCAGCGAACCTGTATCAAGTTATGGAGTTCGTGTCAGCGTGGCGATACAGAGCACTGGCTGGTCAACTGAACGTGCAGTCGTTGGCGGTACTGGGCGAGCACGGTCGTCATACGGGCAAGGTGCCTGACTCGACTTTGCGATTTTCCGCGCGGGACATTGCCAAGGCCTGCAACGCGTTCTACCGCCCAATTCTCCGGGCTGAAATGCGCCTGTTGGCCGAGCGTGGGTATGGCGATGCAGAGTGGATCGGCACCATGGAAGCGCTGCTCAACGCGGCACAGGAAGGCATGGAGCGCGGTGACGCCTTTCTGCTAAGAGTTGGGCGGCATTCTGGTGCCGAATCCGTCACGCTGAATGGCGTTCGGAAGATTAACATCACCAAGGGCAAGGGGCAGCCAGCTGGTGGTAAGCCCAATCACGCGCTAACTATTTGGCTGGCGGCGAAACATCAGGATCAGTCCTCCGGTCTGGTGCCGTTTGGATGGCTATTGATTGAGCTTCAGCCCATGGAGTCGGCGAGCGCAGAGTGGCCTGAGCTTCGGGTCATGTGCGAATCGCGACAGGATGAGGCACGTGCCCAGGCGCAGCAAATTCGCGCCGCTCGAGACGCCGCGGAGGCGATGCGTCGTGAGACCGAGTCAAAGAGAGAGGCTGAACGTCTGCAGTTCGTTCAACGTCAGGAAGAAGAACGGCAAGCGCTTCGTGCAGAGGCTGAGCGGCTTAGCAGACGCGAATCCATGACTGCCTCGCAACGGGCAATCGACGACTTCACGTCCTACATGGCAAAGCGATTTGACGCGCTCCGCGGCAAACCGACTCGCGCCAATGGTGAGGAGCACACTCGAGCACGTGCCTTGGCAAAGGCTGCGCTGGAAGATTCAGAGTGGTCCGCAGATGACCGACGCTGCGCGGCGGTGGCGATCGCAGAATGGTTGCCTAAGGTCGTCAGTGTTGACATGAAGGACGAACGTAAACGGCTTAAGCTCGCGGCGTTGCAGGGCGTCTCGTGACGACGTGGCTGGTCACGCGGCATCCGGGCGCCTTGGCTTGGCTGCAAAGCCAAGGCTTCCGCGAAGTCCGCCATGTTCCGCACCTCGATCCAAAGTTGGTGAAGCCCGATGACGCCGTGGTCGGGACATTGCCATTGCACTTGGCGGCTGAAGTCTGCGGGAAAGGCGCCCGCTTTTTGGGGCTGTCGATTGATGTGCCGGCAGAACTACGCGGTCGGGAGCTGACCTCGGACGAACTCGTCCAGTTAGGCGCACGCCTTGAGCAATACGAAGTCCAGACTGCGCCAGCCAATGAGCGACCAGGTGGCGCCGGGCTTGACGAATCCCCGGGATCGCAGGATGCAACGAGTCGGTGGTCAGATGAGTGACGCGATTTGGTTGCTTCTTGATCGCATCGGAACGGTCATTGGTCTCATGACGGGCGTCGCCAGTGTCGCCGCGGCAGCTTGGGCTTGGGTTGAACGCAACGATCTGAAACGATGGTTGCGACGCAATACGTTCGGTCAGGTCAGCCTGCCGTTGCCCGAAGGCAGTCGCTTTGATGCCCTGGTCGTACCTGTCAGCAAAGCAGATACACCCTGTTGGCTGATCGACACGTTGCGACCGGCGCAAATTGTCCTGATCGCAAGCGCTCAATCTCGTGAGGCGGCGGAAACTATTCAGGCACACGCGAAGTTGACTGCAACCACGGTTGCTGCCCTGCACGTACTACCCGATGCCGACGACGCCGCGGCGTTCCGTGCGCAGGCGACGGCGAGCATTCTTGCACTGCGCCGATCCGGGGCAAGCCGGGTGGCGGTGGATGTGACTGGTGGCAAGGTGCCGATGAGTCTCGGTTTGTTCATGGCGGCTGAAGAAGCCGGAGCAACGACGCTGTACGTGTCAGCTGACTTTGATCCCGGGTTGAAATCCTTGCGCAAGGGATCTCAGCGCCTTGTGGCCGTGACCACACCCAATTGACGATGGCACGTTTCGTTCGCTGATCAAGGAGTTGAGAAATGACAAGTCGGCCAAAGACTCACCTTTGCATCGCGACTGGCCAAAACCTGCCAAATCTCATCGCCGCATTGCAACTTTCTGCCTCCCGCGTCCTGATCGTGGAAACGCCAGCGATGCAGGAATCGGCGAGGTACTTGCGGGCTGCGTTAGTCGAGCATGGCATTGATGTCGAGCACCACAGCTTTGATGACGCCGATCCCAAGGGGATTGTTGCGTCAGCCGAGAGTTTGGCACTGAAACTCGGGCAGACGCCGATGATTTTCAACGTCACAGGCGGGCACAAGCTCATGACGCTGGCCCTGTCTGAGCAACTTCGCATGGCTGATGATCTGCACGTGATCTACTGCGAAACTCCGCGTGGGCGGATTGATTGGTTGTCACCGAACGCAGAGACGGAATCGCTAGGAAACTTGCTTTCAATCGATGACGTTCTTCGCGTACAGGGGTTCCGTATCCAGAAGAGGGGGGAGGCGGACGCCTACTGGGCCGCTGAGGCCGATCAGCGCAAGCTCCTCACCAAGGAGCTTGGCGACCACGCCGACAAGCTGGCGCGGTTTTTCGGTACGCTCAACCGGCTTGCAGATCAATGCCTGGGAAACGAACCGAATGGTCCGTGGCTGTTTCAACAAGAGTTGGAGTTTGTGCCCGGCGGTAGGCCAGCAGAAATTCTAAATCGCGCAGTGGAAGCGCAACTGCTCAGCTGGGATGGCGATACGTCTGTCGTGTTTCGAAGCGAAGCGGCTGCGCGCTACTTCCGCGGCGGATGGCTCGAAGAGTATGCGTGGTTGAAGTTGCGAGGGATCAAGCCGAAGGACTGGTCATTGAATCTGCAGGCGGTTGGCATCAAGAGCCAGTCCCCCAACGAGTTTGATGCACTCGTTGTGCACCATAACAAGTTGCTCATGATCGAGTGCAAGACCAGTCGATTTGGGCGCGACTCAATGAAGGACGCGAGCTACATTTACAAGCTTGCTCAGTTGGCTCAGCAGGTGGGCGGCTCAATGGCGAGGAGTCTGCTGCTGTCGGCGCGTCAGGTCAGTGAGGAAGTTCGCAAACGGGCGACTGAAAGCCGTGTTGAAATACTTGCCGCCGAAGACGTTCGAAAGCTGCCAGAATTCTTGCGTACATGGATGAACGCATGATCCCTTTGCAGGTTGCACGCTATCGTCTGAACTGTATCGCCGAAACCACACTGCGGCTGCCGGAGTATGCGGGCTCGGCATTGCGCGGGGCGCTGGGCCATGCGTTGAAGCGCAGCGTTTGTGTCACTCGCGAGCGAGACTGTAAGGCCTGTGCGCTGTATCGAACGTGTGTCTACCCTGCGATATTTGAGCCGCCACCACCCGAAGAACATGCGATCCAGCGCTTCTCACAGATTCCTGCGCCATATGTGGTGGAGCCGCCGGAATGGGGTGAGAAGGTCTACGCCAAAGGTCAGCCATTCCACTTTCACATGGTGCTCATGGGCAGGGCACTAAAGCATATTCCCTTGATCATTCACGCTTGGCAGCGCGCGCTTGCTTTGGGCGTTGGGACCGGTGATGGTCGATCAAACCTGCTGACGGTTGACTACTGCGGTGATGAGCGTGCGTCGCAGATTTACGATGCGCAAGTGGGCGAGTGTCTTCCGCATGAAATCGATTCACTGCAAGTCCCTGATGCCCAATCGAGCGTCGAACTCGAGATCCAAACACCGTTGCGACTGCAACACGAAGGTCGGCCGTTGCGTCCACAGGAAATCAACGCCGAGCGGCTACTGATCAGTCTCATCAAACGGGTTTCACTGGTCAGCGAATTTCACGGCTCAGGACCGTTGTCGCTGGATTTCTCGGCGATCAAGGTTGCCGCGCGCGACCTGACGTCCGATCAGCAGCTGACGTGGCGTGATTGGGGGCGTTACTCAAGTCGACAACAGCAGGACATGAAGCTTGGCGGTGTGGTAGGTCGGTGGAAGCTGGCCGGCGACCTAAGACCATTCTGGCCGCATATCCACGCCGGGCAGTGGCTACACGTGGGCAAGAATGCGAGCTTCGGGTTGGGCAAGTACGCCATTCTGGACGCCAGTCACCCGCACAGTTTGACGGGTGGGGCATGATCGCTGCGCTGGCGAGTTATGGGCCGGCGTAAAGGCCTGCCCTCGAGTCAGTGAGGCATGTAACGCGTCTGCGTGCTGATTGATCGCGCAAGCTGCGATCGTGAATGATCAACTCGCCGGTCTGACGTCGCCACGTGTGCCGGGCAATGTGGTGGAGGAGATGCGCTTCCGATGCACGGTGATGCGTGGGATGGCTCGTACCTCGGTGGTGAAGTGCAGATTCCGCCCATGAGAAGCCACCGTTCCGACGGATGGGAAGCCAGCGTTCCGGGCGATGGGAAGCCAGTGCGGTCATCGGTTGAGATGGCGAGGCGAGTTTAGGGTTTCTGGTTGTCGCTGTCCTCTGCGGGCGGGGCGGCTTGGGCGCGTTTGCGCATGGATTCGCCCTTGAGTTCGACCAGTTCGGCGCCGTGGACGAGGCGATCGAGGATGGCGTCAGCGAGGTCGGGTCGTGGAACTGGGCATGCCAGAGCTTGAGCGGCAGCTGGCTGGTCAGCAGCAGGCTGCCGCGCTGGTGGCGGTCTTCGAGCAGTTCCAGCAGCAGCGGTTGCAGGCTCGGGCTGAGCGGGACCAGGCCAAAGTCGTCGAGGATGACGAGATCGATGCGACTGAGCGTTTTCAGCCAGTGACTGGTGCGACTTTGTGCCTGCAGGCTGGCCAGTTCGTCGCCCAGTCGCGGCAACCGCAGGTAGCGTACGGAGCGCTTGTGCTCGATTACTGCTTTGGCCAGCGCGCAGGCCAGATAACTCTTGCCGACACCGGTCGGTCCGACCAGCAACAGATGCCGATGTTGTTGCAGCCAGTTCAAACTGAGCAACTGGTTCCAGCGTGCTTTGCCGAGCCCACGCAGGTGCGCAGATCAACATCGGCCGGGTGCGCGATTTGGCCGAGTCGGGCCAGTCTGAGCCGCCGGGCCTGTGCAGTGCTGTCGCGTTGCAGCGACTCGGCATCGAGCAGTAGAGCCAGGGCTTCAAACACATCTTCGTTGAATGGCAGCCGAGCCAGGGCATCGGCGGCGCCGCGCAATCCCAGCTTGGCGAGTTGCTGCATCACGGGCTCATGCAGCATGGTTCACCCTCGCCGGTGTGGCCGTAGTAGTCGCCGCCGCGAACATGCTCGTGTGCGGCCGGTGGCAGAGGCAGTGGAACCTGGTGTTCGTGATGGATAAGTAAGCGCTTCACTGCGTGGTAGCCAATCGCGTTCAACGCTAGGGCGCGCGTGCAGGCCGAATTCAATGCCTCCTTGCCGTGATCGCGGGCCAAGCCGATGATGCCTTGGGCGCTGCGAATTGCTTGCTCCGGATGCCGGCGCCGGGCGAACAGTGCATCGACCAGCGCGGCAGTCGGCGCACCGATCGCCGCCGCTCGCCGCTCGATTTGAGGTCATGCTGCGCCTGGTGATGGGCGGGCCGATGG
Source organism: Lysobacterales bacterium (assembly GCA_016718605.1). Classification (GTDB taxonomy): domain Bacteria; phylum Pseudomonadota; class Gammaproteobacteria; order Xanthomonadales; family Xanthomonadaceae; genus Aquimonas. The sequence continues at coordinate 252,900 of JADKCY010000011.1, forward strand.
GCTGGGTCGGTGACAAAGCGCTGGCTGGCGGGCCCTCGCCGGTGTAGCGCCAAGCGGCGACTTCCGCGCAAGATCTCGACATGCTGAAGCGTGACTCGCACCTCGACCGTTTGGCCGACGTGTTGATATGGCACGCTGTAGTATTGCCGCTGCAGATCGACGTGATAGTCGCGCGCCACTTTGCGGATGAAGTAGCTCGGCATTTCGAAGCGGGTGTGAGGCAGCGGCAGCAACTGTGCGCGCTCTTCCAGCAGCAAGCTAGCACGCGATCCGGCACGCTTCTGGAACGGCGTGACGTTGAGCGTCGTCAGCGACGACTGTAACCATGTGTTCAGTTCTGTCAGCGAACCGAACACGCGATCACGGGCCGCGGCGAGAATGCGCATCTCGACGATCTTGACAGCGCCCTCAACCGCCCCTTTATCACGCGGTTTGCGCACCCGTGCCGGCACGATGGTGATCCCGTAGTGCGCGGCGAAATCGGCGTAGGCGCGGGTCAGGGTCGGCTCGAAGCGATCGGCCTTGGATACCAGCGCCCGTGGATTGTCCGGTACGCCGACCTTGGGCACACCGCCAAACGCCACGAATGCCCGGTGCTGTCCATCCAGCCAGCTCGCAGCGGTTTGGTCGACATAGCCATGCGCAAAGATGGCGTTGGAAAATCCCAATGCGGCGACAAAGATTTGCGCCGAACGATCCATTTCGCCATCCCGATAGCGCAACGTCATGCCGGCAAAGTCAAAGTAGGCACGCTCGCCAGGGACCGGGTCGTGCCGGTAAACCACATCCTGATCGGCCTGATAGATCGCCAGCTCAGCACAAAACACGCTGTAACCAATACCCTCCGGATGGCGCTCTCGGTACTCGCTCCACAGTAACCGCCGGGTCACGCCTTTGCGTGCCAACTGAGCCACCACCTCGGCCCACACCGGCCGCTCGCAGGATTTGACCTTGCCACTGCCGGCGGGCCGGCCATACAGCCGGTGTTCCAGCACTTCGTCGCTCAACGCGGGGTCCGGTGGCCAGCTCAGCCCCGAGGCCGCAAACCGCGCCAACACCCGCTCCACGGTGGAGCGCACCACCCCCAGGCTGCGCGCAATCAGCCGTTGGCTCAGGCCCATTTCAAAATGCAGCCGCAATAACTCTCGGATCTGTCGCATAGGAATTCTCGATTGAGACAAGGGAACCTCGCCGGCCAAAAGCCAACGAGGATGACCCACCTCAACCGTTCCCGCACTGGCTTCCCATGCCCCGGAATCCCCGCGCCGCCACTGGCTTCATGCACCGGAACACTGGCTTCACATGGTTCGGATTCGTGGCTTCACATGCCCCGGAATGCTGGCTTCTCTTGGGCCGGAATCTCCAGTGAAGGATCCGACCGCGGTGCGCGAAGCGGTCTGCGTGGTTGTGTGCGCACCGCTGGTTCAACCTTCTTTGGTAGTGCTGAATCGATCCGGAGCCCGAGCGGGCAGCATTTTGCGGACACCGCCAATGTCGGCAGGTCCTTCGGCTAGAGCCCAACTTCGCCCAGACGTCCTGCGCGTGCGCCGTTGGCGATGCGGGGGAGGCAGGGTTGTCCGCCGCGCCTCAAGCTCATTTTATGAGACAGTATTTACAACAGTTGAAGTGTTGTATATTCTCGCCCCATGCGCCTGACCATTGCTCACCTCAGCGAAAAAACCGGCGTTCCAGAGCGAACGATCCGTTACTACATCGACCGTGGCTTGGTGCCCAGTGCCCACGGAGAACGACGTGGTGCCTGGTACGACACGGTCCATCTCGAGCCGCTACTCCGGATTCAGCAGTGGCGTGAGGCCGGTCTCTCGCTGGAAGCCATCGCAGATCTGCTGCGAGGCGACACGCGTGGCGGCAGTCGCTCGCTGCCTGCAGGTGCCGTCGAAGTGCGCTCGCATCTGGTGGTCGCCGAGGGCGTCGAACTGGTCGTGGCGCCTGAGCGTGCCGACCTCTCCAGTCAACAAATCCGGCAGCTCTTCACCTGGGTTCAAGAGCGAATTGACCAGCTGAAGTCCACCCCGCGCCCTACCGAACCTCAGGAATGACCGCCATGGATTGCTCGATCGAACCCCAACGCGCGTTAGGCAGCCCTCTTCAATCCTGTGACATCGACGTGCTGATCACCGATCTGACGGCGGTGCATTGCGTGCGCTACCACTTCACCAACCACGAGAGCACGAACATCGAAGCGGTCTTCACGCTGCCACTGCCTTCGGATGCTGCCTTCATCAGGCTGACGGCGGCGTTCGCGGGTCAAGAGTGGGCGCTCCAAATCAGCGCCACGGACACCGCTCAGCAACGCTACGACCGCGCGGTCAGCGACGGCCACTCGGCGGTGCTGTTTCGGCGGGTGGACGAAGGCCTCTACACCTTGGCCATCGGCAATATTGGGGCAGGAGAGACCGTGGCGTTCACGCTCGAGTTTGCGCGCGCCCTGGAGCTGCAGGATCGTGCAGCACGCTTCCGGTTGCCGCTTGCGTTGCGGCCACGCTATGGCGAGTGGCACCTCGAGCCCCCGGACACGCCGCTGCATAGCGTGACCGCGAACTATCCCGTCCGGGCAAGCGTGCGCATCGAGGGCCTGTTGGCGACCACTGCGGTGAGCTGCGTCAGCCATCGAACACGCGTCACCGCGACGGACGGCGCGCTACTGCTGCACACGGTGGATGCGGCGCTTGATCGGGATCTTGTGGTCGGGTTCGATCTTGGTGCCACGCCCTTGGCTCCCCAATGGCAGGCCTGGGTGGAGGGCGATCGCGTGGCCAGCGAGCTTCTTTGGTCGCTGCCTGCGCCGACGGCGCGTGGAAATGAACCGCTGCACCTCGTGACCTTGCTCGATTGCTCTGGCTCCATGCAGGGTGCCGCCATCGCGGGATGCAGACAGGCCATGATCGCCATCGCCAACGCATTGGACGACCGGATGACGGTGCAGTTTGTGTGCTTTGGCAGCGAGGTAAGGCCGCTCCTCGAAAAACCATTGCCTGCCGTGCCAGCGACTCGTCAGGCCCTGCGTTCACTGGCGATGCAGCTCAATGCCGACATGGGGGGAACGGAGCTCGCCGCGGCGCTGGATGCCGCGCTGAAGGACCTTGAATCCTTGCATGACGACGCGGCGAATCAAGCGATTCTGCTGGTGACCGATGGTGCCATCGATCCCAGCAGTCTGGTCCGGGCGACCACACGCGCCAAGCGACGCGGTGTGCGTGTGTTTGTCGTGGCCGTGGGCGAATCGGCTGCCGTGGAAGCCTTGGCGCCATTCTCCACCAGCACTGATGGGCGACTGGAATCAGTGACCCCTGGCGAAGACATTGCCGATGCCGTGATGCGCCAGTTCTCTCGCATTCGTCAGCGGCGGCCGGCCTTGCTGGAGGTCGAGTTCCCGCCCGGCGCAGAGCAAGTGGGTGAGACCTCGCACACCTACCTTGGTGACACCGTACGCATTCGGGCGTGGTTACCCTCGGCCGAGGCGGCCTATCGACTGCACCTGCGCGAAAGCCCGGATGCCAGCGCGCTGACGTATCAGGGCTCGGTGATCTCGCGAGCGAATACCCCGTATCTCAGGGCGCTATGGGGTCAGGCGCTGGTCAACGCCGCACGGGGGGACAAGGCAAAGACCTCGCTGGCGCTCGACTATGGCCTGATCACCCAATACACCGCCGGCATTTTGGTGAAAGAGCGTGGTGAGGGCGCCTTCGCCGCGCTGCCCGGAGTGCGCCGGGTCAGCCACATGCACGTCCCGAGTGCCCTGAGTGTCAGTATGTGCGCGATCCCGGCCTTCATGAGACGGCTGCCGAATGATCTTCTATGCCCGGTCTTCGAAGAGGCTGAATGCCCACCTGCAGAAATCCAAAGCGACGAAGACGCTGCCGCACTGCAGGCCGAGCTCGCCGAGTTGATCCAACAGGTCGAAGCGGCATTACAGCCGAAACTCAGTAACCTGAGGCCACTACAAGATTGGCTACGCGCCTGTCTCATCGCCGACGAGTTGCCGACGACAACCGGTGCACAGGCTTACGTCTCCGAAGCGATGCTCGACGCACTGGCAACCGCCTCGCCGTCGTTTGCGCGAGAGAGCCGCGCGCAGTCAGATCAATGGCTGTGGGAGCTCCTGGTCGTACTCTTCGAAGAGATGGCGGATGAACTCCCCGTCGAGCTTCAGCAACGGCTTGGCGACTGGATTGCACGACGTGATATCGATGTCGATAACACTCGGCATCTGGCGACGTATCTTGCTGGCGAAGATTGTTCGGGTGACAGCGAATAGTCTTGCTATCCTTTTGGGCGATTTCCAATGGCTTACTTTTGCCTGCAGGATTGGGGGAGATGTGACTGCAGTGGCGGTTCTGAAAGCTCGTGGAATATCACTTGTGTATCCGTCCTCGCGACAAACCAAGATTAGGAGTCATTTCTGAAATCCAAGCCTCAACGTGCCACGCTTGAACGTCTCGGTTTTCGTATCGGAATGCCACAAGATAAGCGATCAATATGTTCAGTGGACCAGGATTTTCGAACTGGAAATGGTGCCAAATCTTGATCAATCCCGGCCAGAGCTCCATAGCAGGGAACACAGCATGCAGGGCGGAGTGCTGCGGATGAAGCTGCGGGCAGCCACCGCCGGTTACATCCTTCGCCAATGGAGTGTGGACTGCACGCCCGACCACAGCTTGCGCGGGCACGAGTACCGGTTGTGGCTGAAGGACCACCTGGCCATCTACGGCGTGCGAAATGCCGTGCTGGCGCCGGGCTACCGCTCCCCTGATCAACAACGGCTCGAAGCCGAGTCGGACTGAGGGGATGAGCATGCTCGCAAAACTCGAACGACTCATCGGCGAAATCGGCGACCTCAACAGCAAGTTGATCCTGCTGGTCGGTCCCAGCCGCAGTGGCAAGACCCAACTGCTGCGCCAGCTCGGCGCCAAGCTCAACATCGAGCCGCTCAACGTCGGCCTGGAGCTGGGGCGCCGTTTGGCCGCCACGCCGAACAACAAGCGCGGCTTCTCGGCAGGCGAACTGCTGCGGGAGATCGCGGACAAGGAACGAACTGAAGACCCGCTGCTGCTCGACAACCTCGAGTTGCTGTTCGAGCCGGGCCTGCAGATCAACCCGCTTGACCTCGTCAAGCGGCTGGCTCATTCCAAGCGCGTCGTGGCCGTCTGGCCTGGCGAGCTGCGCGGTGATCGCTTGGTGTACGCCGACATGAGCCATCCAGAACATCGTGACTACAGCCGTGACGGCGTGGTCGTACTCGAAATTTGACGCTACGGGGAAGAGAGAACCATATGGCCAAGAACATGAAATACGGAGATCTGATCCAGTTCGAGCAGATCGAGTCAGTCATTCAGCTGCTCGATGCCGGGCGCCCGGACGAGGCCAAGAAGCTCGTCGCGACCTACGTCATCTCCGACGACATGGCCGAGCGGATCTCCAAGCTCATGGTTCCCCAGCTCAGTTTCGACGACTCGGTCGATCACAAGGGCGTGCTGATCGTCGGCAACTACGGCACCGGTAAGTCGCACTTGATGTCGGTGCTGTCGCTGGTGGCCGAGGATGCGGCCTACGCTCCGATGATCCGCCACCCCAAGGTCGCCGAGGCGGTTGCCCCGATTGCTGGTCGCTTCAAGGTGCTGCGCATCGAGGTGGGCGGGCTGCAGATGCCGCTGCGCCAGATCATCACCCTGCAGCTTGAGCGTTTCCTCGAAAAGATCGGCGTCGACTACACCTTCCCGACCGCCGACAAGGAGCTCAACAACAAGGACTCCTTCGAGGAGATGATGGCCGCGTTCGCGGAGAAATTCCCGGACCAGGGCGTGCTGCTGGTTGTCGACGAGTTCCTGGAGTACCTGCAGTCCCGTCGCGATCACGAACTGGTGCAGGATCTGGCCATCCTGCGGCAGATCGGCGAAGTCACCAAGCACCTGAAGTTCCGCTTCGTGGCCGGTGTGCAGGAAGCCATCTTCGACAGCGTGCGCTTCCAGCACGTCGCCGACAGCATGCGCCGCGTCAACGAGCGCTTCACCCAGATCCTGATCGACCGCCAGGACGTCAGCTTCGTCGTCTCCGCGCGCCTGCTCAAGAAGACGGCCGACCAGCAGAACAAGATCCGCGAATACCTCACGCCGTTCGCCAAGTTCTACGGCTCCATGAACGAGCGCATGGACGAGTACGTGCGGCTGTTCCCGGTTCACCCGGACTACCTGAAGACCTTCGAGCAGATCCACTTCACCGAGAAGCGCGGCGCGCTCAAGACCATCGAGTCCGCCATGCTGGCCATCCTCGACCAGGACGTGCCCACCGATCGGCCGCTGTTCATCAGCTACGAGAGTTTCTGGAACACCATTAAAACCAACTCGGTCTTGCGTGCCGACCCGAACATCAAGGAAGTGATGCGCGTCTCCGAAGTATTGGAGTCGCGGGTCCAGCAAGCCTTCACGCGCCCGGCCTACAAACCGATGGCGCTGCGCGTCATCAACGCGCTGGCCGTGCACCGTCTGACCACGGGCGGCGACATCCATGTGCCCATTGGCCCCACGGCCGCCGAGCTGCGCGACGCCCTGTGCCTGTTCCAGCCGGGCGTGGAGGACATGCCGGGCGATCCGGCCGAAAACCTGCTGTCGATGGTGCAGACCGTGATGCGGGAAGTGCTGAAGACCGTCAACGGCCAGTTCATCTCCAAGGCGCCGGACACCGAGCAGTACTACCTCGACCTCAAGAAGGACATCGACTACGACGCGCAGATCGAAAAGCGCGCCGAAGCCCTGTCCGACGACGCGCTCGACCGCGCCTACTACAGCGCCGTCAAGGCGCTGATGGAGTGCAGCGACGACCTGCGCTACCCCGGCTTCCAGATCTGGCAGTACCAGCTCGAGTGGCAGGAGCGCCGTGTCGAGCGCATGGGCTATCTGTTCTTCGGGGCGCCGAACGATCGCCCCACGGCCCAGCCCGAGCGCGACTTCTACGTCTACTTCATCCAGCCCTTCGACAAGCCGAAGTTCGCCGACAACAGCCTGTCGGACGAAGTGTTCTTCCGTTTGACGGGCATGGACGACGATCTCAAGCGACACCTGTCGTCCTACGCGGCAGCGCTCGATCTGGCCTCCACCGCCAGTGGCGGCGCCAAGGCCATCTACCTCTCCAAGGCACAGGATTTCCTGCGCGCCATGAGCAAGTGGCTGCAGGAAAAGCAGATGACCGCATTCGAGGTCACCTACCAGGGCAAGAAAAAGAACCTGCAGGAGTGGGCCAAAGGCGTGTCATTGCGCGACCGAGCACGGCTTGGGGCGGACGAGCGCATCAACTTCCGCGACGTGGTGAACGTCATTTCGGGCCTGGTGCTGGGCCAGCGCTTCGTCGATCTCTCGCCGGAATACCCCACCTTCTCGGTGCTGGTCACCGAGGCCAACCGCAAGCAACTGATCGGCAACGCGCTGCGTGCACTGGCCGGCGGTACTCGCACCAAGGATGCCATCGCTGTGCTCGATGCGCTGGAGCTGCTCGATGGCGACCGCGTCGATCCGGCCAACTCCCGCTACGCGCAGGAAGTGCTGAACCGGCTCAAGGCCAAGGGCCACGGCCAGGTGCTCAACCGCAGCGACCTGCTCTCGGGCACGTCGGACGTCGAGTATTTCGCGCCCATCAAATACCGGCTGGAACCCGATCTGCTGGTCACCGTGCTGGGCGGGCTGGTCTACTCCGGCGACATCGTGCTGTCGATCACCGGCGACAAGATCGACTCCGGCAAGCTGGCGCAGCTGGCAGAACGCTCGCTGGAGGAACTCAAGCAGTTCAAGCACGTCGAGGCACCCAAGGAGATCAACCTCGCGGTGCTGCGTGCCCTGTTCGAGTTGTTCGACCTGCCGTCCGGCCTGGCCCAGAAGGCCAGCCAGGGCGACACCGAGCCGGTCATCAAACTGCAGGAAAAGGTCAGCGTGCTGGTGCCGCGTGTGCTCAAGGCCGGCTCCGACCTGCAGCAAGGCAAGCTCGGCTTTTGGGGCCAGAACCTGCTGCGCGAGGAAGAAGCCAAAGACTGGCACGCCCGGCTGGATTCGCTGAAGAAGTTCACCGAGTCGCTGGCGCCGTACAACACCGTCGGCAAGCTCAAGAACCTGCGCGTCACGCAGGAAGACCTGGACGGCCAGAAGAAGAATCTGGAAGTCCTGGCCGCCGTCGAGCGTCTGCTCGAACTGGTGGTGGAACTGGGCAGCACGGCGTCCTACCTCTCGCAGGCCGAGATGGTGTTGCCCGCCGAGCACCCGTGGGTGAAGCAGGCCGAGGCCGCCCGCAAGGCACTGCAGGAGAAGCTGAGCCAGGACCGCACGGCCGAGCACGCTGCCGAATACCGGCAGACGCTGAACCAGCTCAAGAAGGACTACATCACCGCCTACATCGCCAGCCACAGCAAGGCGCGGCTGGGCGTGGCCGAGGACAAGACCCGCAACGCCCTGCGCAAGGACGACCGCCTGCTGGCACTGCGCGTGCTGGCCGGCGTGTCGCTGATGCCCACCAGCCAGCTCACCGCCTTCGAAGAATCCCTCAACGGCCTGAAGAGCTGTTCCTCGCTGGATGAGCCGACCCTGGTCACGGCCGCCGTCTGCCCGCACTGCCAGTTCCGCCCGTCTGCCGAGCAGTTGGAGCTGATCCCGGCGGCCAACCGCCTGCACAAGCTGGACGATGACCTGGATCAGTTGGTGGCCAACTGGCAGCAGACCCTGCTGGAGAACCTGGAAGACCCGTTCACGCAGGACAGCCTGGGCCTGTTGCCGCCCGCGTCCAAGAAGCTGATCGACGCCTTCCTGGCCTCACGCAAGCTGCCGGACCCGATGACCACCGAGTTCGCCAACGCCGTGCAGGAGGCGCTGTCGGGGCTGGAGAAGATCGCGGTCAAGGGCGACGAGATCAAGCAGGCGCTGCTGCAAGGCGGCTCGCCGGCCACGCCGGACGACCTGCGCAAGCGCTTCGACACCTTCATGAACGAGCGCTGCAAGGGCAAGGATGCCACCAAGCTGCGCTTCGTGATCGAGTGACACGACGTGATCACCCGACCATGACAAAAAGAATTTGAGGAACGACTGATGAGTGATCTTTTCCAGAACCACGCGGCCAAGTCCGGCCCCGTTGAATGCCTCGGGCAAACGTTCCCGAGTGATGAGGCTCGCCGCGAGCACTACCTGAAGTTGCTTGCCGAGAAGCTCAAAGATCCAGCGTTCCGGAAGATCGAAGGTTTTCCAGTCGGCTCGGACGAAGACATCCTGGCGCTTTCTGATCCACCGTACTACACGGCATGCCCGAATCCTTTCATCGAGGATTTCGTCCGGCACTACGGCAAGCCCTACGATTCGTCAGTTTCGTACAGCAAAGAACCCTTTGCTGCAGATGTCAGCGAGGGCAAGAACGACCCGATTTATAACGCACACAGCTATCACACCAAGGTTCCGCATAAAGCAATCATGCGGTACATCCTTCATTACACGCAGCCCGGAGATCTGATTTACGACGGATTCTGCGGCACAGGAATGACTGGGGTTGCGGCACAAATGTGCGGCGATCGTTCGGTCGTGCAATCAATGGGGTTTCGAGTGGACCCGGACGGCACGATTTACGAGCAGAGCAATGAAGATGGACGTTCGGTATGGAAGCCATTTTCAAAGATTGGAGTCCGGCGAGCCATTCTGAACGATCTGGCACCGGCCGCGAGCTTCATTGCCTACAACTACAACACGCCGGCTGATGTCGTTGCATTCGAATCGGAGGCGCAGAAATCGCTGACTTCTGTCGAGAGAGAATGCGGATGGATGTATCAGACTCTTCATGCCGCTACACCGGCACAAATTGAAGAGGCGATACGTCTTGTGGACTCGGAAGATCGACCGGATCTCAGGGATATCGGCTCAACAGGTCGAATCAACTACACCGTATGGTCTGACGTTTTTACCTGCCCTGAGTGCGCCGGTGATGTTGTTTTCTGGGATGCAGCCGTAGATGAGAAAGCTGGCGCCGTTCGTGATGAATTTGATTGCCCACACTGCTCGTCAAAGCTGACGAAGCGAGGTATGGAGCGAGCCTGGGTCAGCAGGATTGACGACGCAACCAAGCAACCCATTCGACAGGCAAAGCAAGCGCCAGTGATGGTCAATTACAGCGTCGGTAAAAAGCGCTTCGAAAAGCGTCCCGACGCTGTCGACAAGGCGATCGTAGCGAAAATAGAGAATCAACCGCTGGATAACTGGTGCCCGACCGATCGAATGATGGAGGGCGGCGAGTCGAGGAGAAATGATCCAAGTGGTATCACCCACGTTCACCATTTCTACACCAAGCGGAATTTGGCGGTGCTGTCGAGTCTGCGTGCGAACCTAAAGAAGTCGACGATGGAGGGGCAGCTTCTATGTTTGGTAGGCGATCAGCTGCCACGTGCGAGCAAGATGCACAAGATCGCGGTGAGTCGCCTGAATACAAATTTGTCGAAGACAGCTGGCATCTTGGCTGGAACGCTCTACGTACCGTCCAACCAAATTGAGTATTCGGTATTAGAGATGATCTCGTACCGGATCGCGGACGTAGCTTCTTACCTCGGGAAACGGGACAAGACCACGCGTCAGCTGGTGTTCACAGGATCAACCGCTACAACGTTAATTCCCGATAACAGCCTAGATTACATTTTTGTAGATCCGCCATTTGGCGCAAATATTAGCTATTCAGAGCTAAATTTTCTTTGGGAGGCCTGGCTCAAGGTATTCACGAATATTGCTCCTGAGGCTATCGAGAACCGTTCTCACGGAAAGTCGTTGGATGATTATCGATCGCTCATGTCTATCTGCTTCAAAGAAGCTTTCCGAAAGCTGAAGCCAGGGAGGTGGATGACGGTTGAATTTTCGAATACCCAGGCATCCGTATGGAACACCATCCAAACGTCGCTGCAAGAAGCCGGATTCGTCGTTGCGAACGTTTCGGCGCTCGATAAAAAACAGGGAAGCTTCAAGGCGGTAACAACGACCACTGCCGTCAAACAAGATCTGGTCATTTCCGCCTACAAGCCGAATGGTGGTTTGGAAGAGCGATTCTCCAAGACTGGTGGAAGCGAAGATTCAGTCTGGGATTTTGTTCGAACGCATTTGAAGTATCTGCCAACGGTTAAGGTAAGGAACAGCACTCTCGAGTTCATTGCCGAACGAGATCCAAGAATTATTTTTGATCGCATGGTGGCTTGGTTCATCCGCCACAACGTTCCGGTTCCAATGTCGACCCATGAGTTTCAAGCTGGCCTCACACAGCGTTTCGTGGAACGTGACGGCATGACCTTTCTGCCGGATCAGGTCGCCGAGTACGACAAGAAGCGTATGCAGGTCGCCATCGCTCCACAGATGGAGATGTTCGTTTCCGATGAGCGCAGCGCGATTGATTGGTTGACCGATTTCTTGAAGCGTCGGCCGTCTACCTATCAAGAAATCCATACCGATTTCATCAGCCAGCTCGGGGCGGGCTGGAAGAAGCACGAGTCGAAGCCGGAACTTGCCGCTTTACTTGAGGACAACTTCATTCAGTACGACGGCACTGGTGAGGTTCCGAGCCAGATTCACAGTTATCTGTCGACCAACCACAAGGATCTTCGGGGTTTAGAGAAGAACAGCCCAGCACTTGTCGCCAAGGCCAAGGATCGCTGGTACGTGCCCGACCCGAACAAAGCACAGGATCTGGAGAAGAAACGCGAGAAGGCACTGCTTAAGGAGTTCGACCACTACCGAGCGTTCACGGGTCGTCGTCTGAAGGAGTTCCGTCTGGAAGCGTTGCGCGCTGGCTTCAGAGCTGCATGGGGCAATAAGGACTACCAGACGATCATCGACATCGCGAAGAAGGTGCCCGACGAAGCGCTGCAAGAGGACGAGAAGCTGTTGACACTGTACGACATGGCTTTGACCAGAACGGAGGATGGACTATGAGCAAGATCACGCACATCAAGCTGGATAACTTCACATCCTTTGCCGGGCTGGATCAGGCGTTTTCGCAAGGCGTAAACGTCATCATCGGCGCTAATGGCACGGGCAAAACGCACTTGCTGAAAGTGCTGTACGCGGCATGCGCCGTAACCGTGGGCGAAGACAAGGAAAAGGGCTTTGCACTCAAGCTGCGTAATGTCTTCAACCCGTATGAGGGCCGTATGGGCCGTCTGGCACGTCGGCAATCAACCAGCGTCAAAACCAAAGCCGTGGTCACCCGTGAAGGTGGTGCAAAACTGGCGGCAGAGTTTTCCAATCACACCAGCAAGCCGGAGGATGTGAAGGTCACTGGCGAGGCATCCTGGAAAAAAGAAGAGCTGACCAGCGCCTATATCCCAGTCAAGGAGATGCTGGCCCATGCGCCAGGCTTTCTGGCCACTGCAGCCAAACGGGAAATTGCTTTTGAAGAAGTCTATGCGGACATCATCAAGCGTGCCTTCCTCCCCAAGTTGATGGGCCCTACAGACAAAGATCGCCAGCGTTTGCTGACAGCGCTACAGAAAGCCATTGACGGCAAGGTGGTCGCGAAAGGCGAGCATTTTTTTCTCAAAAACAAACAGGGCGACCTCGAATTCACTCTGTTGGCCGAAGGCATGCGCAAGCTGGCCTTGATCTGGTTACTGATCCAGAACGGCACATTGCTCTCGGGATCGGTGCTGTTTTGGGATGAGCCAGAAGCCAATCTGAATCCAGCTTTGATGGGCGAAGTAGTCGAGGTGATCCTGGAGTTGCAACGTATGGGCGTGCAGGTATTCCTGACGACCCATAACTATGTCCTGCTCAAAGAGTTTGACTTACGCAAGCAGAAAGATGACCAGATTCGCTACCTATCGCTATTCCGGGATGAGTCGGAAGCTGTTTTTTCCAAAGCGAGTGAAAGTTATCTGGGCGTTGATCCAAATGCGATTGCCGCAACTTTCAGCGATCTTTACGACCGTGAACTCAAGCGCAGTCTGGGAGGCATCAAACCATGACGGTGCTTGCTGAAGATGATTTGCAGATCACTTTGCCAGCAGGCGTCGCTGGCCGGAAGTTCGATGATGAGACCAGTCATGGCTTAAGCCATTGCATGAAGGCGGTGGACTTTATCGTCGAATTGGACGATCGGACATACTTTGTCGAGTTCAAGGACCCTGAAAATCCGAATGCCAAGCCCAAGGACAGCGCTGCGTTCCTCAAGAAGTTCATGAGTGGCGCAATTGATAGCGACCTCAAGACCAAGTATCGGGACTCGTGGTTATACGAGTACGCCGAAGGTCGGGCGAAGAAGCCCATCTATTACCTCGTGCTAATCGGCGCGAGTACGTTGTCTGATGCCGAGCTGATAACGCGAACTGATGCTCTAAAGCGTCAGATTCCGATGAACGGGCCCGCTGATCGTCCGTGGAAGAAACCATTTGTGGCTGGTTGTGCAGTGATGAATCTTGCTGCCTGGAATAGAACCCTGACACATATACCGGCAAACCGAGTCGGTCCATGAGCTTTACTATCGGCGATTGGTGCTGGTTCATGCGGCAAGCATCGCCCTGCCGCGTGATCGAGCTGCAGAACATTTGGGACGAGGTGGCCTACCGCGTGTGGCTGCCCGCCAAGAATGCCGTGGTCCGCGCCCGGGCTGTGGATCTGGCCTCGCTGGAGAGCGTGCGCCCGAGCGTGGAGCAGATCCTGCACACCACGGCGGCGGCCAAGTTGCTGGATGCGCTGGAGGACAACCTGCTGCTGGCGCCCATCCAGTCCAGCGTGGTGCCGTTGCCGCACCAGCTTTACGCACTGAACCGCGCCATCAGCCGCGACCGCATCCGCTACCTGCTGGCCGATGAGGTGGGCCTCGGCAAAACCATCGAGGCCGGCTTGGTGCTGCGCGAATTGAAGTTGCGTGGCCGGGTGAAGCGCATCCTGGTGGTGGCACCCAAGGGTCTCGTGCGCCAGTGGCAGGCCGAAATGCGTCTGCACTTCGGCGAGAAGTTCCAGTTCATCGAACCATCCGAGCAGGCGGCCTTCCGGCAGTGGCGCAGCGGTGGCGCGGGCGAGGAAGAGAACCTGTGGCGCATGCACGACCAGGTGATCTGCTCGCTGGATTCGGTGAAGCCGCTGGAAGGCCGTCGCGGCTGGAGCCTGGAGCAACTCAACACCTACAACCGCGAGCGCTTCGAGGACCTGATCTCAGCGTCGTGGGATCTGGTCATCATCGACGAAGCCCACCGCATGGGCGGCAGCACCGAGCAGGTGGCCCGCTATAAGCTGGGCGCTGCGCTGGCCGAGGCATCACCCTATCTCTTGCTGCTCTCAGCAACGCCGCACCAGGGCAAGACCGATCAGTTCATGCGCTTGATGCAGTTGCTGGACAGGGAAGCATTCCCGGACGAAAGCAGCGTCAGCCGCGATCGGGTGCGCCCATTCGTGATCCGCACCGAGAAGCGCGCATCGATCAACGCCGAAGGCCAGCCGCTGTTCAAGCCGCGTGTCACCCGGCTGCAGGCGGTGGCCTGGCAGGCCCGACACGGCTCGCAGCAGCGCCTGTACGAGGCGGTGACCGACTATGTGCGCCACGGCTACAACCAGGCCATGGCCGCTAAGCAGCGCCACATCGGCTTCTTGATGATCCTGATGCAGCGGCTGGTGACCTCCAGCACGGCGGCCATCCGCACCACGCTGGAAAAGCGCCAAGCCCTGCTCGATGCGCCGCAGCCGCAGGCCAATCTGTTCGAGAACACCAGCCCGGACGAGTGGGCGGACCTCGACGGCCAGTCCCAGGTGGATCTGGCCATGCAGTCCAGTGGCTGGGAGCTGGAAAAGTCTGAAGTCGAGATGCTGCTAGACCTGGCGCGGGAAACCGAGGCCGCTGGCACTGATGCCAAGGCCGAGGCACTGCTGGAGCTGATCTACAAGCTGCAGCAAGAAGAAGGTGACCCGGTGCTGAAGGTGCTGATCTTCACCGAGTTCGTGCCGACGCAAGCGATGCTGGCCGATTACCTGGAGAGCCGTGGCTTCTCGGTGGCCACGCTCAACGGCAGCATGGATCTGGAAGCGCGCACCCGCGCGCAGCAGGCGTTCTCCAAGGATGTGCGCGTGCTGATTTCGACCGATGCCGGTGGTGAAGGCCTGAACCTGCAGTTCTGCCATGTCATCGTCAACTTCGACATGCCGTGGAACCCGATGCGGATCGAGCAGCGCATTGGCCGGGTGGACCGCATCGGACAGAAGCACGTGGTTCGCGCCATCAACTTTGTGCTCGAAGACACCGTGGAACATCGAGTGCGCCAGGTGTTGGAGGCAAAGCTCGAGGTCATCGCGCAGGAGTTTGGCGTCGACAAGGCGGCCGACGTGATGGATTCGGTCGAGGCCGACCCGATCTTCGACGAGCTGTTCGTGCATGGTCTGCAGAACCCGGATGCCATCGAACAGGAGTGCGACGCGGTGGTGTCGCAGCTGCGATCCACCCTGGCAGATTCCAAGAAGAACAGCGATCTGCTTACTACGGAGCACGATCTCGACGCCGACGATGCACGCAAGTGGCGCGACCACCCGGCGCAGTTCTGGTTGGAGCGGGCGATCACCAGCGGATTGGCTGCGCGCGGCGGTTCGGCAGCGAAGGTTGGCAAGGCGTGGCGGGTGAAGTGGGCAGACGGCAGCGAGTCGGCGCAGGCTTGTTTTGACGCCCGCACGGCTGATGAGAACCCGGAGTTGGAATGGGTCACGATGGAAGACCCACGCGCTCGGGCGGTGATCAGCGAGCTGCCGCGCTTTGTCGCTGGCCAACCACTACCGGTGATCCGCGTGACCGGCTTGCCGGATTCAGTACGCGGCATCTGGTCGCTGTGGGAGATCAGTCTGGCGGCTGAAGGTCTGAGCCGGAAGCGCTTCCTTCCAGTGTTCATCAACGAGGAAGGCCGTCCCTTCGTGCCGACTGCCAAGCGCGTCTGGGATCTGCTGCTCACCGAAACCGTAGACGTGCATGCCGTGACGGGTGCCGAGGAGTCGGCGAAGTGGTTCGAGGCATCGCAGGCGGCTGCCAGTACCCAGGGTGAACGGATCTTCACCGAGCTGCTGACCGAACACCGCGCCCGGCTGAAAGAAGAACGCGAACGTGCGGTGTATGCCTTTGAGGCCCGAAGCCAGGCGATAGGACGAATTGGCCTGCCTGCCGTGCGTGAGCACCGGCGCAAGCGACTGCAACAAGAACACGATGCACGCATGGCCGCTCTCGATGACATGGAGGCCAGCGTGCCGGATTTGAATGCCGTGATGATGGTGCGCGTCGGAGGTGATGCATGAGCCTTTGGACGGAACGCATCCTGAGCCACTTCACGGCCGACCTCACCCGGCTGTGGGTAGCGTGTGACCCTGACGATGTGTTGCTCGACGAGAAGTTGTTGACCGAGCTGCGCGGTCGCGGCTTTGAGCTGATGCTCTACGAAGACCCGTTTTCCTTCCGCGCGGAGTATGAGGAACGCTACCGAGCGGCATGGGATCGCGGTGAGCTGGGGCCAGCGCCTTCGCTGGTTCTGCATCTGCGCAGCGCCGACGCTAATGAATTACCGTGGGACATCGTGCATCACAGTCGTGTGGTCCGGCTCAGCCTTGCGGAGCTTTTCCCCAGGCTGGCATACAGCGCGGTACAGCAAGTCGAGCCGGAGCACTTTGCCGGGCTATTTCATGCCCACCAGACCGAATTGCAGTCAGCGCGCGGCGAGAACGAGTCCAAGGACTTCATTCTCGAGCACGTCTACCAACTGACGCCGAGATCCATTCGCAACCCGGTCGACTTTTGGCGTGAGCTGCTGCGCATGCACTTCGCCAACCGCTCGTTGCCACCTCTGTTCGCCCAGCACGCGGCAAGCATTCTCCAGGGCAAGGGACTGTTCCCGGGCCTTCCCGTCGCCACATGGCTGGCATCCAAGAGCGCGCTGCTGCGCGTGGTACAGGATGCGTGGTATCGCTACCTGACGACCCTGGGGCTTGATGGCACGCGTACAGGGGAGCCGCCACCACCAGACTACGTCGCCAAGATCGAGATTCCGTTCGATCACTCCGATGTGCAGGTGCTGGTCGACTCCATGTTCCTCGACGGCAGCTTGCATCCGCTCGCGGTGCACAGTGTTCCGGCGGGGATGCCGAGTTGGATCAAGGCCGGCATCGTCCGGGACCCGGCGGCATTGCAGGCTTTGGTGCTCAAAGGCATCGATGGCCTGATCGCAGCGACCCCAACGGCGGCCTCTTCGCACAAGGACTGGAGCGAGTTCGCCAAACGCTACGGTGAGATCCTGGCCCGCACGCATGGTCTGCCAGGCACGGAAGGCAGCGAACACCTGCCGGTGATTCGAGAGCGGATCAAGACCTTGCAGGCGCAATCAGACGAGGGTCTGCGAGCCTGGGTCGCAGCCAAGCATTACGCCGACCTGATCCTGCAGCCGGTGACCAAAGGTCCGGTGATGGTGCACCACGTGCCGCGCTTCTTGCTCCATCGGCGGTCCGCAGGGGAAAACAAGGTGGCTCTACTGGTATTCGACGGGCTGGCCTTCGACCAGTGGGTGCAGATCCGCGAGCGCCTGATCGCCACCACGAAACGTTTCGCGTTCGACGAGGGAACCGCGTTTGCATGGCTGCCGACTGTGACATCGGTGTCGCGCCAGGCGCTGTTCTCCGGCCTGAAACCGCGAGAGTTCGACGACTCCATCGACAGGACGGACAAGGAGGAATCCTTGTGGAAGACGTTCTGGCAGAACGAAGGCGTCAACTCGAATGAAGTGATGTATCGACGAGCACTGCGACAGACCCATCAGCTCGACGCACTGGAAGCGGATTTGATCGACCGGCGCCCGAAGGTGGTGGGCCTGGTCATCGATGAGGTGGACGATCGGCTCCACAAAGAGCGGTCCAAGAAGGACGTGGCGATGTGGATCGGGAACTGGTTGACGACCGGTTTCGTCGACCGGCTGTTCTCGCTGCTGCTGGACAAGGGATACCACATCTATCTCACGGCGGACCACGGCAACGTTGAGTCCACCGGCGTCGGCAGGCCCAGCCAGGGCGTGATTGCAGAGACGCGCGGTGAGCGCGTTCGGGTCTACCGGAGTGAGCCATTGCTGGCCGATTCCGCTGCGGCCTATCCCACCACAGCCAGGTTGGACATCGCTGGACTACCCGCGAACTTCATGCCCCTATTCGCAGGCGGACGAACCGCCTTTGTGCCGGAGGGCGAGCAGGTGGTGGTCCACGGCGGGGTGTCGGTCGAAGAGTTGATCGTGCCATTTGTGAAAGTCAGTTATGTATTGGGCAACTAAGGAGAATTCATGGTAACTGTCGAGGAAACTTTGGCTCTTTCGCAGTCCAATGGTCGCGTTTGCCCGCAACCTCAGAAATGGAACCAGCTCTATGAGCTACTTCCCGGTCGCGTTCGAGTCGGTGCTAGTTGGGAGCCGGCTCTTCCTTTGATCTTGGCTGCATGGTGGGATTCGCCCGACATCTCAAAAATGTTACGACTTCGAGAACACATCGAGTGGGCCTCGCGACACAGTGTTCTGGATACTGTGCATGCCTTTCTCGTATCCCTTCCTGAGAGTGACTGGCATCATGTTGGTGAGTAAGTCCATTTGCAGTGCTTTCAAGCCGGCGCTGTCTCGCGGCATGCATTGATGCAGAAGATAGGTAACGAATGAATTCATCAGCCCCAAAAATAGGCTTTGATCGGTTCATTCAGCTTGATTGGGCGGCTGCGGCACTGAATGTTCGTGCAGGCGTGGCTGGGCTAGATGATCTGAATGCACTGCTCGATGCAGCCGAACTTGGCCTGGAAGCCAAGAAGAAAACTCGCACCGTACTGAATCGGCTGTGGCTGGAGCCGCGCGCCGAACTGGTCGAGTACGCCGATCGCGGCGTGGCCATCCACAAGACGCAGCCGGACATTCCCGTCTCAGCACTGTGCTGGGGCATGTCTTTGGCGACGTACCCGTTCTTTGGCAAGGTAGCCGAGCTGGTGGGCCGCCTCTCCGCCATCCAGGGCGACTGCGCGTCCGCCGAGGTCCATCGGCGCATGAGTGAAACCTATGGGGAGCGCGAGGGCACCCGGCGCATGACCAATATGGTCATCCAGAGCCAGGCGAGCTGGGGCGCAGTGGAGCGGGTCGAGAACGGCAAGCGGGTCATTCGCTTGCCCCAGACGAGCATCGACAACGATGCGCTCACTGCTTGGCTGATCGAAGCTGCTGTCCGCTACGCCGGCAAGCCCGTTTCGGTACCTAGTCTGCAGTCGCTACCAGTGCTGTTCCCGTTCAACTTGACGCGGCCCCTGGCATACGTGGTGTCGAATAGCCCGAACCTCGACCTCCGGTCGGAAGGTCCGAGTAACCAGTTCGTCGCTTTGCGCGCCACCCTCTGAGGACAGACATGAATACAAAAGCAGACAGCACAGGCGCGCAAGCAAATTGGTTCGTCGGCGCGAGCTATGGCGGTACTGATGATCAGATGCCGCGATTTCTTGCAGAAGGAATTTGGGAAAACGGCTACGACGACAAGCTCCTCGATGTGGTGCGTTCAATGCGCTCGGGAGAGCGGATCGCCATCAAGTCGTCTTACACGCGAAAGCACGGTCTGCCTTTCGATAGCCGAGGCCGAGCGGTTTCGGTTATGGGCATCAAGGCGGTCGGCACGATCACCGAAAACCTGAACGACGGGAAGCGGGTTAAGGTGGACTGGGCCAAGGTCGAGCCGGCACGGGAGTGGTACTTCTACACTCACCGAGCAACGATTTGGCGCGTGCTGCCCGGCGACTGGATGAACGATGCGCTGATCGCCTTCGCGTTTGAAGGCAAGTCGCAAGATCTGGATCGCTTCCGCAACGAGCCCTTCTGGCGCGAGCGCTTCGGTGCGGTGCCACCTGAAAAACAGCGTTTCCAGTGGACGGACTTCTACGAGGCAGTGGCCGAAAAGCTGCTGGCCCACGCAGACGATCGAAGTCCGCTCATCGAGGGCATCCACGAGATCGCGTCCCGGGTGCCGGGGCTGTCCTATCTCCAGGATAAGTTTCCCGATGGAACCAGTGGTCCGCTGCAGGACATTTGCCCGTTCACAACCATGGGCACCTTTAACCGGTCCATGACCGATGCGAACCGCAAGACCATCGCGGGTGAACTTGCCAAGTTGCTGGGTGTGACGGTGCCGGTTCCGCCCTCCTTTGAAGGCATCCCCGTTCTCAACAACCAACGTTCCTGGTTTTTCGCCTATGCCGACAAGCGTGGTGCGGGCGACATCGACGCGCTATGGAAGGTATTCGTTGCCGCGAGCAAGATGGTCGATGGCGACCAGTTGGACACTCGCGATTCGTTCATCCGGGCTTATGACGAGGCAACCCAAGTGTGGGGTGTCGCATGGAACCTTTCGACAGGTCTGTACTGGGCGCATCCGTGGGAATTCCTGACCCTTGATAGCCAGTCGCGCCACTACATCAACAAGCGGCTCGGCCTGAATGTCGCCATCAGTGGTCAGCAAGGCCCATGTGATGGTCGGGCCTATTTGAAGCTGCTGGACGATTTGCGTTCGCGCTTCGGCGAAGACGGCTATCCCGTCCACGGCTTCCCAGACTTATCGCTTGCGTCCTGGATGTACAAAGACCCGGTTGACGAGCCTGTGCCGGCTGGCGATATCGGTACCAATGTCGGAGCAGAACAGGAAACTGAAGGTGAAGTTCGCGAAGCCTTTCAGGTGGCAGCGCCAATCGTTCCCTACTCGGTGGAGGACATCCTCAAGGACGGCTGTTTTCTGGAGCGGGCCGAGATTGACCGCTTGCTCGACCGTCTCCGCACAAAAAAGAACCTCATCCTTCAGGGGCCTCCGGGTACCGGCAAGACTTGGCTGGCCAAGCGGCTGGCGTTTGCATTGATCGGGCAGAAGGACGACAGCAAAATTCGGGCGGTGCAATTCCACCCGAATCTGTCCTACGAAGATTTTGTGCGTGGCTGGCGTCCGACTGGTGAGGGCAAATTGTCCCTTGCGGATGGGGTGTTCATGGAAGCCATCAAGGCTGCTCGCAAGGAGCCGTCATCCAAGTTCGTCGTCGTGATTGAGGAGATCAACCGTGGCAATCCAGCCCAGATATTCGGCGAGTTGCTGACGTTGTTGGAGGCTGGAAAACGTACGCCCAGCGAGGCGCTTGAGTTGTGCTACCCGGATGCCGATGGCGTTCGATGGCCGGTTCATATCCCCGAGAACCTTTATGTCATCGGCACGATGAACATTGCCGACCGATCACTTGCACTGGTCGATCTGGCACTGCGTCGCCGCTTTGCTTTCGTTGGGCTGGAGCCAAGACTGGGCCAGGTTTGGCGGGATTGGGTGGTCAATGAGTGTGCTGTCGAGCCGGGCTTGGTTGCGGATATCGAACGCCGCATCGCCGATCTGAACGACCAGATCGCGGCGGATGCGCGCCTTGGCAAGCAATTCCGGATTGGTCACAGCTATGTGACACCCGCACATCGACTGGCGGCGGGAGACACGAAGAAGTGGTTCCAGCAGGTCGTGGAGACGGAGATCGGCCCGTTGCTGGATGAATACTGGTTCGACGCGCCCGACGAAGCACAAAAGGCGATTGCACGGCTGACGCAGGGCTGGTGATGGCAGCCGTCGCAGAACAGGTGGAAAGTGCATCCATGAGCGCTGAGGGGTTCATCGGACGCATTCCGGTGCGCAACCTCTGGCTGCTGATGCTCTACGCCTCTGACCTGTTCCGCACCCGCGGCATCGGCAAGATCGGCTTGGAAGACAACCCGGACGATCTGCCGGATCTAGTTGCGGAGATCCTTGCCCACGCGGTTGAGGTGCGACAGCGTCGCCGCTTGAGTCTTGGATATCGATCTCGTAACGCAGTCATCAATCGTGTGCGTGGTCGGATCGACGTGTTGACCACCGAACGCCATCAGTTGATGGATAGAGGCCTGGTGGCTTGCCGGTTCGACGAACTCACCATCGACACCCCACGCAATCGTTTCGTCCGCGCAGCCTTGGAGTCCATCTCCAGAATCGTTCAGAGGAAAGACGTTGCCCATCGGTGCCGCGCACTTGCAGGTGGCATGAAGGCAATGGGTGTATCAGGGGACGCACCAACCCGTGCCCAAATGGGCACCGATCGTTTTGACCGTAACGATGCAGACGACCGGTTTATGGTGGCGGGCGCAAAGCTGGCGTTCGATCTAGCGCTACCTACGGAGGCGTCGGGTGCGAATCTGCTCTCTCTGCCGGACCGAGAAGCGACTTGGGTACGCCGTTTGTTCGAGCGAGCGGTGGGCGGCTTCTACGAAGTCCTATTGAGTCCGCAAGGCTGGCGGGTGCTATGCGGCGGGACGATGGGCTGGCAGATCGAGCAGAAGACGGCGGGGATCGACAAGATCCTGCCGACGATGCGAACTGATGTGGTGCTCGACCACCCGTCAACCGGACAGCGGATCGTCATTGATACCAAGTTCACCTCGATCGTGGCGAGTGGTTGGTACCGCGAGGAAACCCTGCGCAGCGGATACGTGTACCAGATCTACGCCTATCTGCGCTCCCAGGTTGGGTGCGGTGATGCGCTTGCAGATCACGCGAGCGGATTGTTGTTGCATCCCGCGATCGGCCAGATGGTCGACGAGACAGTGCTGATCCAGGGGCACGCCATTCGGTTTGCCACTGTGGATTTGACGGCAAGTCCGGCGGACATCCGAGCGCAGCTGCTGCGACTCTGCGTGCCAGACCACGCGATGAATACGGGCGCCTGAAAGAACATGGACAGAATCGAATTAGACACTTGGGCAAACATCAGCGCGCAAAGTTGGGATTCCCTCCTTCTGGGCAACGAAGCCAGCATCGCCATCCACAAGGAGTTTGCCTATCCAACACTCCACAGCGTCGCTGACCCAAAAGGAGGGGGCGGTCGCGCCTGAAGCAAATTGTTGCCACTGAGGGGTAAGCGCTACTGCGAGCATTGATTTGACGAAGGCATGCCATCAGATAAATGGCCGACGGATGCTCGCCCCTCTGCTACCTTGGCGATATCACGCACGGCACTTGCGCCAGAAAACAGCAATGCCATCACCAGTGCCGCGCCAGTGGCCACGTTCAGTCCCGGAATGGACATGGCCAGCACGAGCAGGCCCAATTTTGCGGCCTTCATTCCTGTCGCCTTGGCGGCGAGCCACTTGAAGCGCTGCAGCGAGATCTCGCCGCGACGGTAACGCCCGAACAGCGACCAAACGACCAGCGCCACAGAGACGGCGGTAAGGCCAGGAAAGTAGCTCCACAGTTCGTCCTGATCACTAGCTTCCAGCAGTCGGTCAACCACATCCTCGGTTCGTGCCGTCATTGCGTCATTGGAAACGCCAGAGCTCTGCAGACCCATCGCGTCGGCCAGTTCATCGGTCACGAGGATCTCGCCGTCAGGGTGGGCATCCACCCACTCCTGAACGTAGACGTTGCTATCCGTCGCCTTCAGTTGCGCCTGCCACGTCTCGCCCGTCGAATGATCCACGAACCGGACGTCGAATCCCGGATGGTTGGTCGATTGAAACAGCGCAGCGTGGACTGAGTCGCCGTCCGAGTTCTCGATCCGGACGAACTCCATCTCGTGCAATACGCCCTTGGTGTTGTTGACCACCCCGTCGATCTGGTTGTCGTCCATATCGGCTAGCCAGGCACCCAGTTCTTCAGGCGTATCACCTGCGTGTGGGTGGGCCCGCTGCATCGCGGCGATGGTGGCAAGCTCCGACTCGGAGAAAGTAGGGTCGGACTCGAACGCCAGCTTGGCGGCAACCGCGAGGATCGCGGCCTCATCGAAGTTGCGGCGGACGTAGCGCAACATCTTCAATCCAGCTTGGTGTTCTTGATGGTCGACTCGCGCTTCTTGCCTTCGGCCTCACCGGCCGCCTTCTGCCGCTGCCATTGCTTCTTCAGCTCGCTCGCGCTGAGGGTTCGGCCTGCGGCTTTGTTGACGAAGTAGAGATCCATCAACTTGCCTATGGCGAAGGTCAGCCCAAACACCACAGGAATCGTGCCGATGCCACCAAAAATGGGGAAGAAGATTTTAGCCAGCGCAATACCTAGCTGCTGGGCGAGCATGCCCATGCCCACCACGCCCATCAGCTCCTTGATGAGATCGGTCGACTGATTCTCGCTTAGGGGCATGCCCCGGATCGCTGAGATGCGAGTACCCATGAAGGCTTGCAGTGGGGTAAGGATGAACATGTCGGCAAAGGGGATCGGCTGAACGGCAATGCCCGCGCAGGCCGTCGAGAAGATCACGATAATCTGCGATACCTTCTGCTCGTCGGTCAGATCCTCGCGCCTCTCGATATCCATCACATCGCGCTGGAGGCGGTCACGGGCCTTGGCTAATAGTCCGTCGATCATGGGCTTGGTTCCATCTCTTGTATGTGGGTTTCGTGTTATTTAGACATTCTTATTTCGTAAAGCAAGTTGAATTCAATAAGGCCTGCGAACTCACGCCACCAAACCGCCAAAATTGAAATCAATCGCAAATGCTCAGGCGTTTTCGAGGGCGTCGGGAACCAAGAATTGTCCTTTCTGCAGGGCGAGAAGATTGTTCCCGAGCGTAGCAATTTCTTCAGCCCTCGCAAGCTTGCTGAGCCAGCTCGATGGGATGCCGTCCATCCCGTAGAACGCGCCAGCAATTTGCCCGCAGACTGCTGCAGTGGTGTCGGCATCGCCGCCGAGGTTGGCGGCGCGCAGGATGGCTTGCTCGAAACTGTCGGTGCTGAAGAAGGCCCAGAGCGCGGCTTCCAGTGTGGCGACGACGTAGCCGGAGCCGTCGTAGTCGTTTTCGGTGGCGTGCAGGAAGGCGTGATCGGCGATGCGCTGCATGCTGACGGGTAGGGCGATATCGCTGACCTCAGCCAGCAGTTGCGCCTTGTCCTGCACGCCTTGCAGTGCCGACCAGATCAGCGCCGAGAAGTAGGCGCAGCTGGCCAAGCAATCGGACGAAGCATGGGTCAGGCGTGAACTCTCGATCGCCCAATGGATCGCCTGCGCTCGGTCGAAATGCCAAGCCATCGGGATCGGTGCCAGACGCATCAACGAGCCGTTGCCCGAATCCTTCGGATCGGTGGAACCCGCCACCGGATCGCCCGTCTGATGAAACCGCCGCAGCGCCTTGCTGACCGTCTTGCCCATGCCAAACGCCTGCGGGCGACACGACCAATAGCCCTCATTGGCCCAACGCCAATAGCGCTGCATTTGATTCAAGGCATCAAAACCACGACAAACCACCAGACTCTCGGCCAGACACAGCGCCATCGCCGTGTCGTCCGTCCACTCGCCCGGCCGCAATCGAAACTTGCCACCGCCCACCATATCGGTGAGCGGCACAAACCGACCGCGCGGATAGAACTCCACAGTCGTACCCACGGCGTCACCGCAGGCTAGGCCGAGTAGGGCGGCTTGGGTGTCCGCCGAAGCAGTTGGGGCTTGTTTCATTTCAACTCTTGCAGTGGGATCTTTGTGTCTTTTACAAGTGCTTCAATTTCATTCCTGTGAATCTCTGTGATATTCTTCTCGAACCAATATTTAGCTCTATTCTTTATTGCTCTTTTTAGTTCGTTGTCTAGGCGAAAAGGGCGAGCGTACTTCTTTTGTTTGTAGGAATAAATGTAGTTAGTCCCATTCTCGAGAATAATTCTGTCAAATGAGTAGAAATCCGGATATGAACCATTTGAATCAATGCAAAGAACAAGGTCTCCTTGCTTGTATGGAATGCCTCCTTCTTCTTTATCGCATGTGAAGAATTCGCGTAATATTGATGCCGGGGATTTATCTACTTCCGTCCTCAGTATTCTATGTGCTTCTTTGGTGGTTGATTTGGTGTGTTTGGCTTCCCAAATAAAAACCTGTATTAGCTGATTCTCTTCATCGGCAAGCCATTCACTGACAGTTCCTGAATGTACTGTCCGTACTCGGCCGAACTGCATGCGACGATGGACGTCTCGGTAGGCTTGCATCCAGGCTTCGAAGCGCTCATCATTGCGACTTAGCACATCCTTTAATGATTTAATTTCGTCAAATTTTATCAAGTATTTTTCCAGAAGATTTTTGTCATTTAGCGCAACACATGTGTCTCGCTCCAGGCTCAGTCCTTTGGTGGTGAAATTGGCGCTACCTATTATTACTGTATCCGGCTTTACTAGATATAGCTTCCAATGGATGCTATTTTGATATCTGAAGTCGATAGACATGGAGAATCTATCATCCACAATCTTTTTGCAGTGCTCAAAGAAGTCAGGAGAAGAAAATGAATTTATCGTTCCGATAAGCAATTCCAACCTGTTCCCTTGATTTAAAAGGGCGTCAACAACTTCCTCTGTGCCGCTAGCAAAAGCGGAGATAATAACAACATCCTTATTTTGGATTCCCTCAAGAAATTCGTTTAGATTTTCTTCACTGGTAAGGATTTTCATGTGGCGTCCTCGATGGGTAACTTCGACGACCTGAATGCGTGATCCATGAACTAATACAATTTCTGTCTAGTTGATGTTGCAGGGTCAGCCGTCGGCGGAATTTTCGTCCAAGAGTTTGGAAATGCTCAGGAGCTCCTCCCCAAACGAATCCAACCACCACCGAAGTTGCATCGAATCCCTGACGGTGGCGGTAATGTGATAGTACATGGTGCCGTTTTCGGCAAGCCTTTTTTCGCATGTTTGGTCGGGTGATAGCTTGAGTTCGGTCAAGTGATAGCCCGCGCCTTCTGCGAGGTCGAGTTCGAGTTTGATTTCTTCGCCGACATCCAGTGCCATGCCGCCTTCACGGATATAGGTTTCCAGGTCGAAATCGGGCAGTCGTCGGGCGGGGGTGTCGAGGAGTTTGGCCTTTTGCATGCGGTGCAGGGCGAATTGGCGCGGTTCGGTGTAATCGCGGGCGGTGGCGATCAGGTAAATGACGCCTTCGCGCACGACCAGGGCTTGCGGGTGGTGGGTATTGCTTGAGTTCGCCTTCGTAGGCTTTGCGGTAATGCACGTGGACTCCGTGTATTGGTGGCGAGTGCGTGAAGACTCGCTTTGCGCACTGGGGGGCAATGGGTGGCGGAATCAGTGGAAGTGCGCGGTGGATAACGGCGATGCGGTCGGCCCAGCGGGTTTTGGCGTTGTCGGTGTGGCGGCCCAGGGCTTTTTTCGGCGGCGGCGAACTGCGCCAGCGCTTGCAGGGGCGTCGGGCGGCAACAGGTTCTTCGCGTGTTTCTGCAGCATGATCAGGGCCAAGGCGGTGGCGGGATCGGTGCCCGGCAGGCTGATGTCTTCGCCTGCGCGCGCCAGGTCCAGCGCGGGGTTCTGTCCATCGCTCTCGATGGGATAACCATGCCGTGCCGACAGAATCAGCAGGTCGCGCTGCACGCTGCGCTCGCTGGCCTGTATCTGCTGCATGGCCAGTTGCTGCATCAGTTCGCGCACGCTGCGACCTTGACCACGTTTGAGGCATTGCAGGATCGCCAAGCGACGCTTGAAGGTGTCGAGCTCCTTGCCGGGCGTGCTGGCGCGGGTTGGGGGTGTTTTCGGCATGACCGTGCTCCTGAGTGGACCCAGCATACGATCTGCGCGCGTCAAGAGTTGACGCGACAGGTCTTTACCCTGGCCGCACCCCAACACGGAGGCGGACCATGGAATTTGTAGTGACCGATGTGCCGAAGAACGCAGTAGTGGAATGGCAAGACGACGAGGGGCCTCGCGTTCTGGCCGCGCGCAAGGGGCTTCTGCGGCGTTGGCTGCATGCGCTGCTGGAA
>JADKCY010000012.1 GCA_016718605.1 Lysobacterales bacterium
CTTTCCAGACGATGTTTCCGTCAAGCGTATAGGTGCCGGAACTCATGCACTGAACGCCGTCCCAGCTGCGCCTACGTCCGCCACCGGGTCATATTGACCCGGCGCTCGGCATTGATCCCACGGCAGCACGGATGTCGTCGAATTCGACTTGCGCATTCGGAGTCGCCAACAGGGGACCGCGCCTTGATGTAGAACTGATCGACCGCGTGCCGACTGGGAGGGTGACAGTCTTCGAGCGCTCAGCAACAGGTGCGCCCGCAGGCCCGTCTCGTACGTTCCGCTCGTTGCCCAGCGATGTCAACCGTAGCAAGACTGACGCAGACGCGTGCAGCAGCTCGCGTAGACGTACAGGCTACTTGTCCGTGCTGAGCCACTTTGCATCAAGCTGAACGCGCTCAACGCGTTCGAGGTCGATCGTCGTTTTGGGTCCAATCCCACGATTCCGTCGTAACTGTCTGCGTTAGCGTGTACGTCTCTTGACGGCGGAAACCAGAATCACCGCCGACCAAGATGTTGGGTTGCCCGACCAGGCTGTCCCAAGAAACGCCAATAGTCGCTAGCACCAGGACGTGCCATCCTGTGATGGCTGCGGTGCTGCCGAGTTCGCGATAACAGCAGCATCTGCCTCAAAACTACTGTTCAGCGGATACTTGAAGGAGTTGGCGTCTGTGACATCAATGATGCGCGAGACCTTGTGGATGACGCCGTCGTGTGGCTGTGTCGTCGTGTGGTTCCACCAATAACAGCGCACGTCATCGGCGGCACAGTTCGCTAGATTGGCGTCGAGCCGGTAGAAGTAAATGTAGATGCGGATCGAGCGTGCGCCGGAAATCAACGGCAGCGCAAGCGTACGATCTCGCCACGTATTGAAGGCATCGAGGGTCAGGTACCGCGTATCTGTCGAGTCAATAACCGTGCCAGCCGCATCCATGATGTCCATGCTGATGCGAACAGGATCTTTAAGATCCGCTGTTTGCGCGAGCGCCACGGAGTAGAGGAACGTAATTCTGCCAGCGTCGATGTCTGTGGCGGCAATACCGCCCGCAACAAGATCGAGGTCTTGATAAACAGAGCGAGCATCCCGTTGGACTGAGCCAACGTCCTCGGTGTATCCCGACAAGCAGTACGTTTCCAACAGCCGGCAAGAGGAGCGCAGAGCCGGGCGACGCATTTGTTCCGACGTGAACGCGGCCATATTCTCCCATGACCTTCGTCCAACCAGTGATGGCCTGCGAATATGTGCGCGCACCGTCTACCTCGAAGCTAGGGTTGATCACAGAAAACGCCGTCATCACCGCCGGATCATACTTGTATACCCAATCACCTACGCTGTAAGGGTTTCGAGCGGAGGGGTCGTACCGAACCAGCCCTTACGCATGACAAGGGCGCCGTCAGTGGGATCGGCAAAGTTGATTTTACGAATGGTGACTTCGGCGTGCAGAAATTTTCCGGCCTTGAAGTCGCTATTGACGAAAAACTGATCCATCCAGAGCGATCGACAAGTTCACGTTATCGATGTTCAGCGCGCTTCCGCTTGAGATTGACGACGAAGTGAACGCGATGTCACTGCGATACGTCCTACCACCGAACACGATGTCAGTGTTGTGGTCGGTCAAGTAGTACGTCTGCGTATCTTGGCGTACAATCTCGACAAGCAACGCAAGCGTTGTCACGGACTTGAACAGCCGCTGTAAGCGATGACGAGATTGTCTTCATTTTCTGTGGTTCTCATTTATGAAAACGGCGAGGACGATGATCATCCCCGCCGCTATAATCAGAAGAACGATGTCTGACGGTGTTACGATGACTTCTTCTTCTTGAATTGACCAGACGCCGCCTTCCACTTCTTGTAGAGGCGATCAATCTCGGCGATGTCGCCGTGACACTCAGACCACGCGTCGTAGAGCTTGACGATGTAGATGGCAGTAGCTCGACGTGAAGCGTTGGCTCCCGGAGACTTCGGAGCGCCTTGCACCGCCGGATCTCGTCGGGGAGATTCAGATCGATCTGCTGCACGGTAGGCATCGGTTGATCACAGCCGCCGCCGGGAGATCCCTTTGCGGCGAGCAGAAGGGGAGCAAGCATGAGAATGGTGATTGCGCGCTTCGTTCGGCCGAAACTGAACATCACTTGGCCTCCATTTTCTTGAGACGTTCGAACGTCAAGGGCACTGCCGTACCGCCGACCGGTTCGTCGTCTTTCGGATCGGTCGAAGCTTTCACGTCAGCGAGGATGGCGCAGAACTTCTCCAGATCGCCGCTGCGTTCAGCGAGCCGGTTGTTGAGACCGGTGAGCGTGTCTTTGAGCAGGCCGATGTTGGTTTCAAGGACGATGACATCGTTCTTGTGATCGACCAACTGCCGTTCGAGAGCGACAATCTCGCGCCCACGGTTGTCGTACTCGTTGACATAGTAGAGCAGACTGCCAACCATAGCGGCCAACAGTCCGGCCGCTACGAGGTTCCGCCAGCCGCCGAGGAACGTCAAGATGATCGTAAGAATGGGCATCAGGTATCCTTCCGCAGATGCTCAGCGCGAATCCAGCCAGTTACTTCCTGACCATCATCATCGGTACCATAGACCAGCGCCCAATTGCCGTCAACTTGTTTCGCTTGCAGGGCCATCCCAGGCTCGACTGGGCGTCCTTAATGTTACCATTTGGCGTTTCTCGAAGCCGCAGCCATACGCGGCTGACGTACGATGACGGGGCTTTCTCCGGCGCTTTCTCCGGGGCTTTCTCCGGCGCTTTCTCCGGCGCTTTCTCCGGGGCTTTCTCCGGGGCTTTCTCCGGGCTTTCTCCGGCGCTTTCGGGAGTAACTTCCTCGGCGACATCGGCGCTGCGATCTTCGAGCAGCTTAGTGTACCTACGCATATTAAGCATTGGTCCGGTGTCGGTTTTCCATCCGCGAGTATCGATTTCTTCGTGGGTTACAATATGCTTGATCGTCGGGTATGCCCGAGCAGCGCGGCGACCAACTCATCGAGCTTATCCAGCCGCGCCGGATAGTACGGTTCCCACGCGTAGGTGCCTTTAGCGAGGCGCGGATGATACATGGTGCCAGCCACCAGGAGGTGAGAACGTGGTGGGTCATTGCTAACAAAACGTCCATCAGGCTTAATCTCCTGACTGTATTGATCAAGATAGTTGCCGTTTGACAGCTTCTTGACCCAGCCAGCGTTGCAGATCTCGACGCCGATGAACGAATTGTTGAGTCCCGTGAAGCCCTTATACTTAGACGGCCCAGCATGCCAAGCGACACGATCACATGGGATAATTTGAATAAGTTCTCCGTCGCGACCGAGGACAAATTGGACCGAAGCCTTGCGATCCGACGTAGACAGCGTCGCGACATCGCCCTGCGTCGTCCAGCCCGCTGTGTAGTGCAGGACAATGCCCTTCGGCACCATGTCGCCGCCCATCTTGTTCGTCTTGACGCGACGAACGCCTTCGACCCATCCATTCTTAATTTTCAGTGTCATTAGAATCCTCCCTTGGTGTCATCTACGTTGACGGCTGAAGCCGCGCAAAAGTCGGCGATCAGGCGAAGCTCATGTGGCGTCGCGTTGTTTTTGAGGGCGTTTGCCCTGAATGACATAACCAGGACGTTTCCACGAACGTACCCCAACGCAGGGACAAGGCGATCGAGGCTTGGAGAGTTTTGTCCCCATTTTTTGTTTGACCAAACTAACTCAATTCCCAATACCGGGCACACCAGCGGTGCACCAATATCGTCGATGGTTAGGTTGAATGGGAGGTCTTTGTCTCTAGCGCGGGCCATTGCTTTACGAAGCATCTCCTTACGCGCAAATAAAATACAATCTGATGCGCGGGCCGCTTCGCGCGACACCCGATCGCTCTCCCGCTTCTTTTCAGGATTTGCTGCGCGCCACGCCCGTACGCGCTCCCTCTCTTTTTCAGAATTTGCTGCGTACCGCGCCCGTTTGCGCTCCCGCTTCTTTTCAGGATTTGCTGCGTATCGCGCTCGGTCGCGCTCCGCCTGCGGGCCTTGCGCGCTTCTTCAATAGCATCGGTGTCAACATCTTGTGTCATGGTTTATCATTCTTCGATACGTAGACGCAAATCTGTGCCAGTTGTGTCAGTGTTGCGCCTTGTTTCATCCTATTAGCAAGCACAGATATGACCTGTACGTTACCTTTAACGTATCCTAGATCATTGACGACCCGATCTAGCGACGGAGAATTATCTCCTGCCGAGATGCGGGAAGCCCAGTCTAGCTCAATTCCAAGCGCCGGACAATGCGTCGGCGCTGGAATATCGTCCAACACAAGATTGTGTGGTAGGCCCTTTTTGAAAGCGCGCCTCTTTGAGTCATTCAACATCCGGCGTCGTTTCAGTAACACCGGATCTCTCAGGTGCAACATTTCACGATACCTGACGTGTCTGGAACTCATCGGCAGCCCGTCGAGCCAAACCCTCCGACACCGCGTCTAGTATCATCAAGCGCGCCAACTTGAACAACATCAGCGCGATCGGCGCGCTCGAAGATCAATTGAGCAATCCGATCACCGTGATTGATGTTGACGATATCCTGACCGAGGTTGATCAGAATAGCGGCAATAACTCCGCGATAGTCAGGATCGATGACGCCGGCCAGAACATCGAGCCCATTCTTGAACGCCAACCCGCTACGTGGTGCTACCCGCCCATAGTGTGTCGCCGGAATCGCAACCCGAATACCTGTTGACACGGCCTTCCGATCACCAGGAAACAGACGGACGTAGTCGTCTCCTGTGTTGTTGACGATGCAGGCGAATAGATCAAGACCGATCGCGCCGTCAGATGAGTAGACAGGCGAAATCGCGCCCGCTTCGAGCGTATACTGTACCTTAAGCATGCGTCGCGCCTTGCTTACTTGTTTCGGAAGATGGCCGACTTGACGCGCTCGACGAGAAGCCGAGCGGCCATGTTGACAGCCTCGTAGTGCGTGGCGTAGTAGAATCCGGCGCCGCTTGCCACGATGGCAACAATAATCGTCGTCATGGTGTTCTCCTTAACTTGTTGTCGGGTACACTAGAAGTTAACGGCCGGCTTGTCAACACGATCGGAAGAAGATTTACCTGATCGGGCAGGCCCCACCAGTGCATTCGCCAGTATCGAGCATGTCAGCCGCAGCAACATCAGTCAGATTGACCGGGAGCAGCGTAGATACATATTCTCTATACGTTTCTTTCGACACAGGCGTTTGAGGCAAATAAGGATACCCCAAATCTTTAGCAGTCTTCGTCGGATTGGCCCTGTAGATGAATGATACACCAACGTAGCTGTCCCAATTCTCAATCAACCAATCAATAATCGCCGGGACTTCTTCAGGATCGTACGAGACAGTTATAGAGGCGTTGGTCTGGCAGTAGTTATCCATGATAAGTTTATAGCGATCGAGTTGCTGCACCGCTGTTTCTAGATTTACTTCAAGATCGCCATCACGATCAAAAGCGATGTGCTCATACGCGACAGGCAAAACGACAAGCACACCTGTCGGATCGTACGGATCGGGTTCAATCTTGTAGTTTGCTACGCGCAACTTTTCAACCAGCGGATCATGCACAGTGAAACGAATGCGGTTGAAGATATACTTGGCGAGCGGCTTATGTATTCCTTCGGCAACTTCTCCGTGCTCATTCGTGCCAAACACTTTTGATGCGGTGTTGTGGGACGTAGCGCAACCGTACGCGACATACTCGTTGCCGTCCGGCACCGAAATGTCAGCAGTCATGTTGGTTCCCACAGATTGGACGCCATCGACGCGTACAGCATACGCACGATTCCACGTCCGAACCGGGTGATGTTTGAGTTTGTTGCTCAAACGCCATAATGCCTCGACGGCTTCTGGCGTCGAATGTGCGCCGAGCGTACACAAATAGATGCACTTATGCTTTTGTAGGTTCTGTCCTTTTGTGTTAGGACTGCGCCCAAACGCGAGCCCCACCGCCCAAGCAATCTGCTGAAAGTCTTTGGTGAACGCATCGTCAGACTGTGTGAAGATGACAGAACGTGCGCGCTTGTTGTAGCATCCGTCACTGTCGGTAAGACCGGCAACGAACGCAATAATATGCTCGGCGGCGCCATACCTTATGGCGCGCGGAACACCAACCGAAACATCTTTCATCAAGTCGTTGGCGAGCATCCATCTCCACAGACCGGCTGAGCCGACCTCAAGCGCAAACGCCTTCCGGTCCGACAGCTTTTTTACTTCTGCACAGCTATCGAGCCCAAAGACATCGACTAATACGTTTCTTGCGCGAATAAGATTTTCCTCATTCGCATCAACAAAGCGGATTCGGTACTTAGACTCAGACTGCGCCCCGTCCCCGAACATATATCCGATGAACCACGCAAGTTCGCTGGTCATTTCACTTGGTTGATTTATGGTCCGCGTCTTATCCCCGTGCGGGTTCAGCCTATACTTGTTAAGCGTCTTGAACGCGTACGGTGTCTCATTTTTGTACAAACCGGCGACCACAGATAGTTCATCCCCAACCTGCAAGTCTTTAGTCGCGCGCCATTCGCCGGAAGCCAGCCGCCATTTATGCCCTGCGGTGCCGTGGATCGGAAGATTATAAGTAGTCTTGACTTTGTACAACTCATCGACACCGTTGTCGAACGTCTTATCCACGCTCGTTACTGATCCGTCAACACGGACCACGCTGTCACACGTGTCCGCCCATACGACTCCGTCAGGATGTTCCTCAAGCATCTCATGAATACGCTTAATGCCTGTCGGTGTAATGATATTTGCCCAAATAGGAAGACATCCGCTAGGCTTCACCGTGGTGACGTGCTTCGCGCGGGGCATGTGTAGTTCGTCTGCCATACTATTTGCGCCGCTAATTGCAGCGTCTTTAAGTGCCTCCCACGCCTGAGCTTCGTTCTGGTGTTCCCACGCGACGGCGCCAGTCACGCCGACACCACACAGATGCAGGAATTGATTATTCTGATGCCATGACTCTTGCAAAATTCCATCACGAAAATCTACACAGGTCGCGCGGTAGTTTGCGCGCGAGATCAGATAGTGAGCCCGATGCAGACCTTCCTCGTCGCCGTTGAACGGAACAAGGTTTGTCTCAACGAGACAGCAAAAGCCGCGATCCGGCAAGAGCTGCTCCGCACAAGGATTAAACGTATGACAATACGGTGCCCGGCGCTGAGCCTCAACCATGTTAATAAATCCGGGCTCAGACCCTCCGGCGTCTTCCATCAAACGAAACACATTTTTAAGTTCATATCTGGTCGGCTTCCGAGTGAACAACAAGCTGTTGTTCGACATGGAGCGCTGCTCGTTTCCTGTTAGCCAGTAGTTGTTTTTTGCTGTGGCAAATGCCTTCCATTCTGGTTCTCCGTGGGCTACAAACGCGATCTGCGCAGAGCGCCGAGAAGATAAGATCATCCCGAGCCAGTTCATAATATCGAGAATATCAATCCGCGTTAGAAGTTGTCCGACGCGGTTATTCATGATCTCGGCAATAGCACCGTAAGCGCGCGCGATTTGTGCGTCACCACTGCTAATCCACCCGTAATTACGCAGCCGCCCACCAGCGCCACGAACTTCTGAAAAGTCGATGATCAGTTTCTTTGCTGGGTACTTACCAGCCAGGAGCTTGCCGACGCTCTTTGCCCAAGCGTGGGCTGAGTCTCCGATACCGATAGTCCACACGCCCGTGGTGCGGTCATACGTCTCTATATTTGTTTCCCTACCCTTCTGCTCGCGTGTCCGTTCTGAACGCACAACTTCAACATCCATCACGGTTGTGAAGCCGTTCAGAGAACCGACAATAGGGCGAAAGCCGACGCCACAGCCCTGAAGCAGTAACCACAGGGCATCCACAATGTCGTGGACACTCCGTACTTCCATTCCAGCGCAGTTGAACCCGGTACTCTCGACGACCTGCGTGATTGGCATCCCGCCAAGCCACCTAGCGCGACCCGAAAATGTCACCTTACGGTCGAGAAATAGTTCCCGAAGTTCAGCCAATTCGGCTTCTTCAGTGTCGGTAAGCGAAACAAGAACCCACCCGCCGTCAGAGCGAGACATGCCTGCCTTCGCCCGCTCCCACAGCCAACGCTGGTGGCCGATGACCCGTTCAGTGGCCTGTTCCGGTGTTTCGAAAACAGTACCTTGATCATCGAGCGGACGAAGGTAGGTCCGCGCCTCAATAATCGAGGCACGGATAGAGGGTTCTGCGCGCATTGTTGCTGCCTTGTTGTGGTGGAGAGACGAGGAGTGACGTTAGTGTAGTTGACGCGCCGCGTCAATCACCAACGACAGATAGCGCCGGACGTTCTGCCATCACCTTCTCGATGGCGGAAATGTCGTCAGCCACGTCGCCAGGGAGATCATCATCGGACATCTTCGCCGCCGAATCGAGCACCACGTTCATGTGGCGCGCGTAGAGAAGATCGACGAGTTCGTTGTGCCGGCCGCTGGTGAGTTCCTGGATCGCCAGGGCGACGATCAGCGCGGGCGGGACAGGCCCGCCGAGTTCCATGCCAGACACGGTGTATTCGGAACACACGACGGTTGCCGAATTGCTATCGGCGCCGCCCTCGACGACGAAAGTGAACTTTGACATTGTAGACTCCTTTCAGTGCGCTGTTAGCGCCGTTGATTACTGCGCTGCGGCGGTGGTGGACTCGTCGGCCGAACCATCGACGACGAAGCCGACCTTCTCCATCTCGCTCTCCAGCGTCGTGGTGTACTGCACGTAGAACATCTCGACCAACTCAGGCTGTGCCGCGAGTGCGTCAACGACGACGGCCAACATGCCGGCCGGCGTGATCGGATCCGTCAGAGCGGTAACCGGGAAGACCTTCGTGCGAACAACATCGACGGTGCCGTCCGTGGTATCCGAGATGACGACAGTGAGTTTGGCCATTGTAAACGTCCTTTCAAAGAGTTGAGAGACTGGATCTTATGCGTTTTCAGTGTTGCAGAACTTAATACCGCAAGCAACCAGAAGCTTACTTGATGGTCAATTCCGCAATCAATTGTGCTGCCCGCCCCTTTGGGGGCCGATTGTCGGCCAGCATCCCAGTGGATTGTGCATCGAGAAGTATTGCGGCACACGCCATAGCGTGCCCGAGATGATGCACACCGCTATCCGCTGCGAATTCTTCTCCGTCGATCCACGACAGAATATGGCGCTGCGCAGCATCAGCGTAGATCAGGGCCTGGACAGCTGTTTCCCTGAAATTGTAGGCGCCGTACTTTTCCATGCCGTTCTTCATCGCCATCGAGCAATGGATCAGCGCGACAGGCGGAACAAGCGAAAGCGGCGGCTTCTTGATGCCGAGCAGATCTTTGGGGTTTGTCCCCGGCACTGCTGCCGGGGACTTCGTGGAGTTGGTCATTTACACACCCTTTCGCAAGGCTGGAATTGCGATCAGACGCGCTTGCCGATGCGCAGAGCCGGCTTAGGCGCAGAAGCCGGCGCCCGCACCGGTTCCTGAACCACGACCTCGTGGACATCTTCCGCCTCGTCGCCGGCAAGAGCGCTCTCGGCGGCCTCCTTGATGGCGTCCATCTCGGCGACGCTGATCCAGTCAGCGAGGCGCAGCGTCGGCGCGTAGGCCGTGTCACCATCCTTGGTCTCGAACTTGTCGGTGCCGATTTCGATCAACGGAATCTTGAAGCCGCCGGCCTCGTCGAGGTTGGTCTTCATCTTGCTACCGTACTCGGCCAGCAGCTTGAGGATGGGACGCCACGGCGCGTCCGCCTTGAACGTCGTGTCCATCTCCTCGCCGACGTTCGGATCGACGGTCTTCACCATGATGCCGAGCTGCCAGCCGTCGCTGTTCTTCTTGCCTTCGGCCCAGTGGTTGGTCAGCTGATCGACCGGAGTCGGCTTCTCGCCGTTGACGATCGAGAAGTAGTGCGTCTCGACCGGCTTCTTGGACTTCCAGGCGGTCCAGACGTACTTGGCGCTCCACAGGTCGAAGGCGAGGACGGCGCCGTCATCGACATCTTCCTTGCCGACAGACCACACGCCGGTCTTGCCGTTGAAGTTGAGGCGACGCGCACTCGACACGCCGGCATCGGCCGCAGTCTGGCTGAACGGATTTACGCCACCAGCGAAGGCAGCAAGGCCACGCCCACCACTCGGGGGGACAACGATGTTATTCATGTTGTTTCTCTCTTTTTGCTCAGGTTACTTCACTTGTTACGATCTGTGACTCGCAACACGTCATACGGGGCGCCTGGGATTTCATATTTCGCAACATCGATCCCATCGGCTTTCATGGCCTTCAAGTCAAGTGTTTTTCTTCCCTTGTTTGAATACCACGACACGCCCCATCCAGGACTGCCGATCTTTTTCAGCCGCTTCTCAGCGAGCTTATCCTTCAACCGTTGTGCGGCTAAATTGTGTTCTTCCGCAGCTGCTGCGGCGGTAACCTGTGTCGAATTGTACTCAACAACGAGCGGGTCAAGCTCAGCAACGTCAAGAGGATCGCTGGTGTCCGCCTTGTACTCGGCGATCTGGTCTACCGTGCCTTGTCCGCACGCTTTCCGCCACCGGCAGTATTTGCACCCACCGTCAATCTTACCTTCGGGCCACGCCTTCATCGGATCGTCGAGTTCGTACACCTTTATGGCACGAAGCTTGGCGATTTCGAACACTTTCGGATCGTACGTGACGATGAACGGCGTAATGACATCGAGCCATGCCGCGTCAATGTACAGAATGATCCAGTATTCCGGCTCCCAGTCAGTCGTCTCGCGGATCATGCCGATGCCGATCTGCGACTGATTGTGGTGCTTGGTCCGTTCTTCTTCCAACACAGCACGCGGGTCGATCGACTTGATTTCCAAGCCGATACACTCAGTCGTGACCGAAGGGAGAAGAAAGACATTGTCGCCGTACCGTACTTCAACTGGGCCGTTCGGCACGCCGACAATGAGACCATCAGGCGTCGCCGAGTTACGACTCAGCACGTGCGTTTTCTGATCATCACCGCCGAGGATGAATGACAGTTCCTCCGGAAGATGGGCCATCGCCGGAACAACGAAGTAGTTCTCGATCAGGTTACCGCGTTCCGTGGCTCCCCAACGCTCGACGTACTCCTCGTCGGGCTCCGCGCCGAATTCGTCACCGCGCTTCTCATACACCAACTTTCGCATGCAATCGAAAGCTTCGGAAGCTCCGAGCGTAGTCGAACGATCATGCGCCCACTTCTTCTGGTTCGACGCCATATACTTGTCGAACACAGCTTTGAGGTCGATAACGTACGACTCAGCCACGGAGAACCTACTTAATTTGAATGATGACGACGAAGCGCGGCACGAAATCAGGCCGAAGGATTCTCGACGTACTGGTAGGCGAACAGCCCCTGAGCGACATACCGGCGGTTGACGGTGTGAGCGCCGTATTTCGACTTGCGCAGATCGCGGAGGCGCGCACTGATGGACGCCTCGGGGCACCGAAGATGCTCGGCGATCTGCGGGATCGTGTGCCACCGGCCGTCGGACATGAACGACGAAACCAACAGCAACTGGGACGGATCTTGCACTTCGGCCGTATTCAGATCAACCTGTTTCATTAAGTCCTCTGTATCTATCTCAACTCAAATTTGGTTGCGAAGCTGCCGTTCTGCCCGGCATCCTGTAGTTTATGAGACTACCGACTTACCTGATTTGTCCTGCCCGCATTCGGACAATGTCATACTTGGCGCGTGCCGTCAACAGGAATGCTGATATTGGTTAACCGGTCCCGTTCCGGTGTTGGCGAACTCTCCGTGCAGACGGATGGCGGCAGCGACGTAAGCCTCGTGCGCTTCCTCCGGTGTACTAAATAGTCCTAAGTGTATTAATTTTCTATTGACGCAAATCGAAGCACGCCACTTTTTTCCATCAGGACGGAAATCAACACCTTTGAAGCCTGACATATTGCGTTTTGAAATACACCTATTTCTAGCGTTATCAGAATGCGTGGCTTCACGTAGATTTACAATACGATTATCTTCCCCATCACCATTAATATGATCTATCATATTAGCAGGAAATGTGCCATGAACGAATAGCCACGCAAGACGGTGCGCTGTATAGCGTTCGCCGAATACCCGTACCAGCCTGTAGCGCCTACCTTTTTCATCGTGGAAAGTATCTGCGCGGGTTCCTACACGATGACTCTGTGAAGGGTGGGAATACCCTACACGATAGAAATGTCCAGTATCAGGATCATAACTAACCATAGATTTAAGCTGCTCAATCGAGTGTTTCATCAGTGTGTATCCGCCCAATTGCCGCCGATCTTTGACTCTGCATCGATCGGACAGTTGAAGTTGAAAAACTCGCCAGCTGCTGCCGCCGCTTTGATACAGAGTTTAGCATACGTGTCGGCGTGCACTTTCTTAACAGCGCTCTGCAATTCGTCATGGATGAACGCCAACATGGCAAAATCCCCGCGCCATCCGTGTGACATTCCTTCATAAAAAGCGAATTCCTCAGTGAGGCATATCCACTTCTTTGCGACGAACGCAGCGTCGCTCTGCAAGCGCAGATTGAGCGCAGAGTGCCTGCTTCGAGCCGGCAGGCGCCGACCATCGAGTCCGATCAAGAAGCCGTGCTCGGCCTGTTCCTGGCACTCGTCGATCACCTTCTTCAATGCCGGCAAACCACGCATAAGTTTTGCCCGGATCTCACGTCCCAACGCTCGCTTCTGATTATCAGACGCGTAAGGCGCGACCGTGTGACCGATTTTCCAATCTTGCGCCCCGTACATCAAACCGTACAGCACGCGCTTGACCAGCGTACGATCTGTGATGCCAGTTGACGCCATGTTGATGGCATGGATATCGCCGGATAACACAACCTGAATCAACTCACCGCCGTCGTACTTTGCACAGCGTTCGGCAAGGCAGCGAAATTCGATACCGGACAGATCGACGCCTACCTCAACCCATTCTTCGTCGTTGATGAAGCTCGGAACATAAAACAGGCTGCGACATTCGTATCCCCAACCACCGGCCGCGCCCAACAGAATAGCCCAGCTACCATGTGCGATGTACTCATGTGGAAGCAAGTCGAGGACTTTGTCGCCGTCAATTATCTTACCGTCCTTGATCTTAGCGACTTGAACTGCGGGAACTTGGGCGATGTTTGGTGCAACGTGAGCGCACCGGCCAGACACAGTCCCGCCAGTATTCGTGTATGGGTGAATTCGTTCAGTGTCAGGGTTGTAGGCATTTATCCATGATGCCTTACCCTTATAGATCTGGCCGTACCGCTTCTCCATGTACAAGATATCGGCCAACGGCCCAGCTTCGGGAATCGTCTCGATCAGCTTCGTCAGTACCGGGTCATCGACGGACGGAGACCCTGCGTCCGTGAACGTCTCAGGCGTCCACCCATAGACGTTGGTGAACCTGTCGATAATGTGGTGGCGCGAACGCGGATTGAACTGAACGCGCTCGATCGCCACGAACGGGCAACCTTCGGTAACATCCGGGAGCGTCTTTACGCCGGGTTTTTTCTTCTTCGTATTTGCGCCGTACCCGCGCCTCGTCTTTTTGGGGAACGTCATGTCTCCCCAAACAGCGCGTGAGTAGTCCTCCCCCCACGCAGTGTTCGGGGTGGCATATGTTTTCGCCGCGTTGATGCCATTGGGGTCTTCCCACTGGATCTTAACGATCTTTTTCTTCTTGGGCTTGTACCAAGAACCGAACGACTTAACGACCTCGGCGGATTTTGACTCGATTTGAACTCGGAGTTCGTCTGCCAGTTTTTCGGCCTGCGCCAGATCGAAAAAAAAGCCGTTAGCTTCCATCTGGCCGACGATGTCGTGGATCTGCTGTTCAAGCGCGACGGCGCTTTCCGGCGGAGGATCTTGAGCGATTGTGTTCCACAAAATCTCAGTAACAGAAATATCGTTCTCACAATATTCTTCCTGTTCAGGATTCCACGCAGCCCACGGATCGAGCCCGCGCTTGATCATGTCGTTGGCATACTCGCCCTTGTGTTTGCCAAGGCGGTATCCCCAAGCATCCAATGAGTGTGAGCCAATCAACCAGCCAGGAAGCTTCCCGGCCTTATGGAGGCTGAAATCGCCATTCTTGATGTCAGGCACCAACATGCGTGCAAGTACGAGCGTATCGACAACCTCGCCAGTCGGCGCCCAATCAGGAAAAACGATCTGAATGGCTTTGTTGTCGAAATGGATTACGTTGTGGCCGATCACCCTATCAGCCGTCCGCAACATCTCAATGCCTTCGGCGATGGTGTCTTGGGCCTCAACAAACCGACGCTCATACAGCTTCTTGCCGTCAGCGTCTACGCCAATCGGAAAGTCGTACTCGCCAGCCTCGCAGCGGCGGAACCTGAACGTCTCACGCGTCACAGCATCGCGCATGACAAGACAGTGGATACGATCCATAGGGAGCGAATCACGGTGCTTCCGCAGGAGACCGTTGGTCTCCACGTCGTATAGTAGCGAACGCATAGAAATCAGTACTCCCAGGACGTAATAGGAATGAGGCTGCGAACCGGCGCCGATACGTCATTCAGTTCCGCGTCCCTGAACGGCGTGTCATTCAGGACGGTAACCTATTGCATTGCGCGCCGTTCGCGCATCAATGACCGGAACGTGATGTAGAACTGTTCCTTCGCCTCCTTCGGAGACAAACAGTACAGGTGGCTGGTAGCCTTGGCCTCGTCAAACCGGTGCTCAATGTCCGTCGGAAGATTCCACTCGTTAACAAGTGCCGAGTTATTGAGCAGGTTCTTTCCTTCGATCCAGGCCATGAAGATGTCAGCCCGCTTGATCAGCACAGCTTCATCATACGTTGCCGTGAAGTTGAAACGGCGCTCGATGGCCCGCTCAACCCGCGCTTCGATCCGCCTGAACTCCGGCATCGCCCCCTTGATGGGAGAGATCAAGTCGCCGACGTACGCCTCCGGGGCGTCGTGGAGAAGTGCCGCCAAGCGTCCATCGACTGACATGGTGCGAGGCATGAGCGCCATGACGTTGACACTGTGCTCAGCCACGGACAGGAATCTGTTCGTGTGTCCGTTAAACCGACACTGCATCGACAACGCATGTGCGATGTCTTCGATGTCAACGTCAAACGGATCAACGTGTGTTAGGTCGAACTTCCTGCCTGTTTTCGTCTGTATCCACATGATTAGCCTCCAGGTTCAATGCTGTTATGTTCATAGCTTTGTGCACGTTCCGCTGCCGCCTGTCAAGGATCGCGACCATGCGTTCGTCCAACGAATCCTCAACAACGTAGCGATAGATCCAGTTCATTTCCGTCTTGCCAACAGCCCAAACACGTTCTTCGGCCTGATCCATTTCAGACGGAACCCACGAGAGTTCGATAAACGCGACGACGTTTGCCATAGACAGATCAATGGCTTGTCCAGCAGCGACGATGTTTCCAATGAACACCGAGCACGTAGGATCGGTTTGGAAACGAATGATCTGCTCATCTTTGCTTTTGGCGGTCATGCCGCCGTACACAACAGCCGCATTCTGGAATTCTGCACGCAGCGCGTCGATCACGTCTCGGTGATGAGCAAAGATGACAATCTTCGGCTCATCTTCAAGCAGGCCCTTCAAATGCTCGACGCACATAGGCAACTTAGCGAGCGCAAGCTCGCGCCGCACGGTCGCCAAATGTTCAGCCGGCACATCTTCATCATCGTCACGTTGAACGCCGTCAAACCGCGAATAACGATTCACGATCTTGTCAACAGCATCTTCATCGAGAACACCGTTAAGCAGCGCAGCGAAGTCTCCGAGTTCGTTACGAACGACTTTTGCCTCACGCCGAACAATTGCTTCAAGCCCGGCTTCGGGCAACAAGATTGTCTCGCGCTTCGGCTCAATTTCTGCAGCCACGTCCCACTTCTCTCTACGCACCATGAACTTAGAGC
Organism: Lysobacterales bacterium; assembly: GCA_016718605.1. Lineage (GTDB taxonomy): Bacteria > Pseudomonadota > Gammaproteobacteria > Xanthomonadales > Xanthomonadaceae > Aquimonas. Next base: position 15,887 of record JADKCY010000012.1, read on the forward strand.
GCATCCTGAATTGTAGTTCTTCGAGGTTCGACGCACCAGACGTATCCAGGCCGAACCTATCCTTCTTGGCCGCACAATAGCGATACACGAACTTCAACCAGTCAGCGCCGAGACCTTTCGGATCACACTCCTTACAAATCGTCCACAAGTCGATGGGGCTCTTAAACAAAGCCGTTCCAGACAAGAACAGCTTTTGATGTGCCTGAATGTGGGGCTCGCGCCTGTGTCCGTAGACGATTTTCGTCCGCTTTGCGGTAGGGTTCTTGAGCGCGTGGCACTCATCGAAAACGGCAACGTCCCACGGCGCGCCGGTCAACATGTCTTTGTGGCGCGACAGTAGGTCATAATTGATGATCACCACGGACGTGTCCGGCCATTTGGCGCCCTCGACTACGCCAACACTGGTGTCCTCATGCACTAGCCACTTTTCAAGCTCACGCTTCCAATTGTACTTTGCCGTAGCTGGGCAAACAATTAGCGCGTCCTTGAGATCAGGTTTAGTATTCATCACGCCGATTGCTTGGATCGTGTTATGGGTGACAATGAAGTCGTCAGTCACATACAACTGATCTGGAGCGGACGTGGATATACACTGTTGCTCCATGTCACCAACGTAAGTGATTGATGTAATGGCCTTTCCACGATGTTGCGTAGGGCGCCTCCATTCCGCCACTTTGTACGACAGATGAAACGGACACACTTCAAGGTTGACGCGTACCTGATATTCAACTGGTTTGTCTTCTGCGGTCCTATCATAAGCGCGAATAGATGCCAAGCCGCCGAGACTGCGCACAAGGTGTGCGACATCGTGAGCGAGGCGGGTAGAGCACGTGTGAAAAGTGCTTCTATTTCCGCGACAGCTTCCATCCGTATCCATAAGACCGCGTAATACTTCTAAGCGATCTTCACGCGACGTGAACAGATACTCACGCGGGACGAAGCGCTCTTTAGATTTTACGTTTAGGCCCATAGCCATGATCGCGGCCTTGGTCGGTGCTGATCTCCAAACAGTACCACGTATGCCCCACTGCGGACACGCCCCAGTGGAATGCGGCGTCAGATGCTCAGTAGGCGCGATAATCCGTTCAACCCTCTCTTTAATCTCCGTCTTGTTCGGTCCGGCAGAGAAGCAGATACTAGAACCGCTTAGGTATCCGTCACCAATCAAGACGCCCAACAGATAAGGATCAACATGTATAACGCGTGGCGTAAAATCTGCGCACGCCATAGTGGGCAAAACGTACTTGTAGTAGCTGGCACTGGACGGATACGTCAGCCCGCTGTCTATCATTTCGCCGACAGTTTTTGTCGTCTCTCCACCACGGCACGTCTTGTAAGTGAACAGATGCTCACGTCCACAGAGGGTGGAGCTTCCGTCAAAAAGCGTGACACGATACGCCGCGTTAACTCCCTGCGGATATACGCCTGTAACTTCGTACGTCCGACCGTCTCGACCGATGATAGGCATCCCGACGTACGCATCGCCCATCCTTGTCCACCCAGCCGGCGTCAAGAGTTGAGCGTCAAGGGGTTGTTGCTTCCCAAGTCGCATGGCGTCGCCAATCAGCGCGCGCGGAAGATCTTTCGCGTACGCTATACCGGCCTTTTGATACGGCCGATAAGCCAGACCGGTGGGCGCAGGAATAACGATGTTCGCATCAAGCGCGTTGCTACGTGCGACGGCCGCGTAAAATGCATCTCCATACTGAATTAGCGCTTGTTTAGCTACGTCATCGGCATATTCACGAAAACGCGAAGCGTTGAGGGCGTTCGCTGTAACGTACACATTCTGTCCGCGCAAGAAACGCCAACCGAGCGCTTCCATCTCAGTACCGTCCACAACTTCGTGAGCACGGAACAGGCCCTTTGAGTACGTCACAAGCATTCTTTTCCCAATCAATTGTATAGTGCGAGGCGGGTCCAATGACGGGGCTCAAACGCGGAAGGGCGAGCCACCAGAAAATCCTTCCGTTTAAGAGCACCCGCCTCGCACTAATTGGTCAGCGGCGGAGCAGGACGTGCCACCACGCGGTGGGTTCCGGGTGTTCCATCGCCGGCAGCGCATCGGCGGGCGGCAAGATCGGAGCATTCTGCTCGGCCGTCTTGTCGTCGTCGTCCACGACGTAGTTGACATCGCCGGCAGCGTCGTCATCGTCGTCATCACGCAGGAAAGGATCATCTTCGTCTTCTTCTTCTTCCATGCCCGCCCAGCGGTCATCGAGAGACACGCTGCCGTCGCCCGCCGCGCTGTCGCCGTACGTTCCGTAGTGTGTGACGACCGGGCGCCCGACGAACGCGAACTCAGCGTCCTTCTCGGGAACTTCGCCGACGATTTCGTAGGTAGATGCCCGCCCCTTGGCGTTGTCGTAGTCATCGGGGATAGCCCGAACATCTTCCGGCGCGACCTTCACGACGACGACGCGTCCTTCGCTGCCGTAGTAGCTCGGAAGGTAATCATGCGAACAGAAGTGATAACCGCGCGAGCACGTGTTCGTCCTGTCCGTATCGACATCATCCATCGGCGGAAGCTTGGTGCCGATAGAGTTGTCCGTTGCGCCGTCGTGATACGACTTATAGTCGCTCCTGACCTTCTTGTAGGCCAAGAAGCAGCCGTCGGCCGTGAGCGGCATCTTGGAGCGTTCGAGCCAGAGGTACAGCTCATCACGCGCGCTCTGGACAGGATTGAGCATGACGCGGTTGAGCAGAAGGCCGAGCGGACCTACGTCGAAGCCGCCGTTGAGCAGTTCCAACAGCCGATCGGAGATGACACCACGAACTTCGACACCGTTGTACAGTACGGCGTCCTTGCAGATAGTGACTCGCCCGAGCGTCGCCAGCGCGACATAGGCCGGAATATCGATGAGCTTCCGAAGCCGAGAGACCGCTACGGCCTCGCCGATCGAGGGGATGTCCCGAAGGACGGAAAGCACGGCGGCGTGATTGGCGTGTGACTTGTCAACGGTACGCATCTGACCATCGATCAGAATGTTGACAGAATTGGGGGTCATCGTATACCCGAACATGCTGGTCTCCTTATAGTTGGTGTGCTCAAGAATGTCGAACTAATCGTCCATCCATCACATATCCTGCTCAGTATCTACCACACCCCACCGCAAACAATCAAGCAGGAGATGGGCGCATGGTAAATCAGGCCGGAAGATGTGAGAGGATGAAAAGCAGCAGCCCGCAAACAATGAGATGGAAGATGCACGTCAGCATGTTGAAGATGTTGCTCAACAGCTGTGTGGTTGTCAACGGCTTCTCGATGTTGTAGAGTCCAACACCGGCCAAAAGGAGTCGATAAACGCGCGAACAGTATGAAGCTGTGCCGGCGAGAAGTCGGATAGAACGTACTTTGAGCAGAACAGAGGCTGCTCCTGGTGCTTCTCGGGCAACGCTTTGCTCTTGGCGAGGTCGGCGAGCTGCTGATCGACGACAGCGATCATCCGATCCTTGGTCTCATTGACGATGTCTTCTCGGGCCACGGACGCGCAGCACTCAGCATGTTTCACGGGTACCTCCTATCTGTTCAACACTCATGCGACCGCATCGACAGTATCACGCTCAGCCGCCGCGTCAACAAGCCTGATGTAATCGATCACCAACGCAGTTAATGGCTCAACGAAGGCGGAGTACCTAGACCAACCACTAATGAAATCTGAAACACGCGAATACCTAGTATTGAAATCAGTGATAAATGAAATGTCAGGATCCGCAGCGCACGTAGTTACAAACTCAGGTGCGGACGTCGAGTAACACGACGCAATGATCCGCTCATAGTGTTTATATACGCCATACTCAGCTGACGGAAGTGCGGAAATGCGGCGCACATATTCGCGCATCGTTTTAGCCGCGACGCTGTTGGCAGAGGGAAATACTACCTCATCGGTGACAAATGAAGCAATAAGACGAACAGCCGCGTCACCCGTGTAGCTACGTAGATCACGGATGGCGGTCCATTCTGCGGCCTTGGTGGCGTCAAAATGCGTCATAGCTTCGCGAGCTATGTCCCAAACAGAAACCCAGCCGGAGTTGTTCGTGATGTCACGGCGCGTCGCAGGAATGCCGTAGACTTGCGCATCGTTTGGGATCATGTTCAATCCCTTGAGGGCGTGAACAAGGCTCCACGCATCTGCCTGCGTGACCGTATTAAGCGCCTCAGAAGACTTCGGCGCAACAGGAACGTCGATCATGTTCAAGAAACGCCCGTGTGCGAGCGGCATGTAATAGCCCCCATCATCGGCGCTGACTTCCCTGGCGTACAGCGAGTATGCCGACGCAAGCTCCTTCACAGCCGCAAGCTCCTTCACAGCCGCACGCGTCTTGCTGCCGGACTTGACAGCACTTGCAGGCTTTGGAATGTCGTGAACAAACACGAACACGTCTTCCGGCGGACGCCCCATAATCACGTTCAAGCGCTTGAACAGGACGCTGTTGCGAGAGCACTTGACAAAAAGCGCTCGGCGCTCGTCAGAATACGTGCGCGAGTAGTGCGCAGCAATCCGCGCCGCTGCGTACGGTGTAGGAACCATAGGATCTTGAACGTACACGACTATTTTACCAGGAGCGAAATAAAAGCTCCTGTCGCGCATCGTGTTGAGGCGCGGGATAGTCCCGCGCTTGAGCTTGACGTGATCGAGGACGAGAGTGGCGTTACGGATATGTTTCCGCCCGATTTCCAAGGTACTACCGCGACGACGGCACACAGTTTTCAAAGAGAAGCCACTGAAAACGGCATTCTCAAAGATGGAGTAAGGAACACCACTATTCAACAACTCACTACGGAGTATCATGAATTCCCAATAAGTCTTGACGCCAGAAAGCGCCGAGACGTAATGGTCATGCATTTCGGCCAAGATCTGATCGAGGCGCGCGCGAATGTTGGCGCAGGTTTGAGCATCGTAGCCGAGCGCTTCACGATTTGCGCTGATTTCCAGCAAACCGATGTCGAAATCGATCAGAAGGCAGCTCCGCAGCAGCTCGGCGTGCTCGTCTGACAAATTAGGGATAGAGTAGCTGGACAACGGATAAATGACGCAACCTTGACGCGCTTGCGCCAAAAAATATCGGCTACCGGCCGCGAACAGCTTCCATCCGTTACCAGAAAAAAGAACAGGATCAGCGTCAGGCTTGACACTAGTTGAGCCAGTAAACACTGGGATCACGTCGAACCCGTGAACAACACCACGCGCCGCCGTGGCGAATGCGCCGTAATCGTACGTCTTCACAGGAAACGACACGGCGAAGCCCTGCGGCTCATCAGACGCTTCATCAGACATGCGGGAAATCTGCGGCACGTAATCGGTGCCGATGTAGGCAGAATACGTACGCTTCCGGCCGTCAAGCCACGCGGTGACAGTGAACGTGTCCGTGTAGGCGAACGGACTCTTTGAGCCGAGGCCCAGCTTTCCGACCTGCGTATTCGTGTCTTCCTTTGAAGACTCGAACACAGTCGTGTATAGATGCATGACGCCGTCATCGGACAGGCTCACGCCATAATCGCGGACTGTGAACGTCGGATCGGAGAATGTCGGAAGATGACAGTCGAACGGAACGTCGGCCTTGTTTGCCATGACGTGGCTATCGTACGCGTTCGTCCAAAGCTCGCGAACGACGGCGCGGATCTTATCGGAGTACAGCCCGTCAATCAGAACCTTGAACGCCTTGCCGTTCGCCTTGATCGAAAAGGTGTTCGTGGCCTGTACGCCATAAGAACTGACTTCTCGCGGCGCCATTGCGGTCAACATCTAACAATCTCCTTCACAGCCCATGTCCCAAAATCCATGAACGAAGAATAGGACATCACCACATAACGAAGCAAGCGCCACCGTGCGGCATAGTTAATTGACTGCGCGCATCATTCGTGTTGACGCCGCTGTTCAACATGTACTAAACTGCGCCCATGACACAAACCTCAAAGATGAGCCCATACCTGCCGGGGAACACGGATCCTGGATTCCTCAACCTGATCGAGGTGTACAGGGGCGCAGACATCGAATTTCCGCAGCTGAAAGCGATGACCCTAGCGCAGTGGGCGCTGGAAAGTGGTTGGGGCCTGTCCGACTTGGCCATGAAGAACAACAACTTCGCCGGGATGAAGTGGCGTAAAGGCATGCAGCCGTTCGGCTGGGCCGTTACTTACAAAGACTGGCAAGGGAAAGTGGACCCGTATGTTCACTTCCGGGATAAGGCGGCGTTCATTTCTGGATACTGGGCCAGATTCGACATCGTCAGCGCATACCCGAACTGGCGTAAACACGTACATTCGGGAGACGCGTTCATCGACTATATCGGCCCGATTTGGGTCGGCATGTCACCCACGCACAACGAGAAATATGTGAAGGACATCAAACGTCTATGCAGGAACAGGCTGGAACCGCTGTTAAAGACATGAGGATGTCACCGATCGGTGATATCTCGCGGGGGTTCATTCACAATCCGGTTGCGCTGATCGATAACCCGTACGCGTCTATTGCGCAACGCTACGGTCTCATCATGGAGAACCTGTCAGAGGCGCGACAGCGCCCCATCCATGCTGACTTCGAGGACGCATTCAACCGCGTATATGCGTCTGGAACAATGAATGAAGTTGCTGCGGCAATCGATTTGAATCGGCTGCTGTGTTTCTTCTACATGATGCTCCACAACAACAACATCGGACGGGCGCACACAAACATCTGGAGATCGGCGAACGCAGAGAAGTGGGTAGCGAAGCTGGTTGCTCGGTTCCAGCAAACCGAGCACTGCACCATCAATGACGAGACCGGTGTGTATACGCCGGCCAAACTTCCAGAGAAGGTGATTCACACATGGCTGAACTGAATACCGACGCTATCACAACCGAGGCCGAGTATGAGGCCGTGTTGGTGCGCATCAACAGTCTGTGGGGCTCCATGCCGAACACCCCGGAATACCGGGAGCTGAACGACGCCGTCAGGCGCGCCGAGGAATGGGAGATCACGCATTACAAGTTCACGTATTAAGGATGCTAGGGGTGAACCGTACACGATAGGCACGACAAAGCTTTCTGCGCTGTACAAGTTCACCTATTTGGGCAAGGTTTTTTACGCACACAACTTGGTTGATGTGCGCGGACGGCTGTGCGTCGGGACGTGGCAATTTTCCCACGAAGGTGTCCCAATAACGTATATCCGGGATTCCTCAATCTCCGCAGCGCACACCGAATTTGTGTGGATGGCGAAGCAGATGGGTGATGTTGAATTTTTGAAGAAGCTCAAAGAAGCTTCAACTGCGAATCAACTAAAGATGCGCGCAGCTGCTGCCGAGAAACAATAAACCGAGCAGCGCGCCGCGAACGACGACAGCGCGAATAATGCTCACTCAGCAGGATGTACGCGTGTTCGCCCATAAGCGCGGACATGTATCCAAGAACGCCTGTAGCAAACATGGCGACATCATGTGATCCGCCGTAGCGCATCACGATCGGCGCAGTAAATTGTCCGATCAATCCGGCCACAACAGCGTTCACGGCCCACAGGTATTTCGGCAACTTATTCATTCTGCACCCGTGTCGGATTTGTTGTTCGCATCAGTGGGGGTTCGCATCTTCCCACCAAATTTATCTTGGAAGATAGATGCGATCCAGTCAAGCCCCTGCGTACCCAAATAACCGCCAACACCGGCAGCTACAAGAGCCCAGTCGGGCTGAAACTTGATGACCGCCTGCGCAACCATGAATCCAGAAAACCCGGACACAACGGTGTGCGCCGCCAACATGCTGAGTTGCGGGGCTTTTCCAGTACGAATGTACCGATCGAGGTAACGCGCAACTCCGCCACACATGGCGAGAAACACCCACATGATCTCGGCGGTGTTCTGAAAGAATGAGTTCATCGCGGGCTCCGAAGATTACAGTCGGCACCATAGCGGGGAATAAAGTACAATGTCAACCTCGAATTAACCACGCAGCACTATAGGTTTAGGATATCTCATGTGTGCGTGGTAGGGTGTTTATGTGAGATTGGTGATTGGAGAAATTGAAATGGCTCAAGCGAAGACGTTGACGAATGATCAGCTGCTGCAAGTCCTTGATTATGTGGCGAAAAACAGCAGCATGCCTATTCGTGATTACGCAATAATCCTTCTGTCGTTCAAGGCGGGACTCCGTGCACAGGAAATCGCTGGGTTGCAGTGGCGAAACGTCACAACCGCCAGCGGAGAAATCTCCGATGTGGTCATTGAAATCCCGGCAAGCATCGCCAAGAAAGGCCATAAGCGGGCCATCCCGATGCACTCCGCTGTCCACGTCGCCCTGCAGGCGCTGCACAAAGTGGCGCAAGCGCGGAAACAAAATGACACTGTCATCACCGCACGCGACGGCGTCAGCGAAGTCAGCCCGAACACACTGCAGCGCTACATCTCGCGCCTGTACACGGCTGCGGGACTGTACGGCGTCACGTCACACAGTGGCCGGCGCACCTTCATCACGCGAGCCGCTCGTATCGCGAACACTCACGGATGTTCACTGAAAGACGTTCAACTGATCGCCGGGCACAAATATATTGACACAACCGAACACTACGTCGATGCGTCTGACCGCGTCAGCGACCTCGTTAACGCAATCTAACGCGATTTGACGTGACACGCTGCGTCGCGCCATGCTATTGAGAACAGGATAAGACCGGAGGCCGGCTATGACCACGCCAACCAAGGAAAAAGCGCTCACAGCTATGAGGAAGCTCTTTTACGAGGGCGGTGTAACCATGTCACGCGAATGGCCGGTACACGCTTACCGAAAACCACGCAATCGGATGTACCAGCATCGAGAAAATGGCGCTCTCGATGCTGACGACATCACGACCAACGAAATCGCTCCAGAGCTGTTCCCGCTGAAGACAGACGGATCGTAATCAACGACGGAGGCCCGATGACGACAATCGCGTGGAACAATACTGAGATCGCCTGGGACTCTCAACAGACCAGCGGCACGGACATCAAATGGATGGATAAAAACAAAGTCCGCGTCAAAGATGGTAAAATTTACGCACTGGCCGGAGATCCGCGTGTATTTGAGGCCCTGATCGCTTGGGAAAAGGGGGGCGCAGTCCCTGACGAGTTTCCAGCAGAACAGTCTGACATTATCGCTGTTTTCTTCGGCGAAGAAGTTAAAGTATACATGCTTGGATACCCGCTAACGCGCGTCCGAGACATGTACGCGCTAGGAACTGGCGGAGATCTTGCAGTAATTGCCATGCGGGCAGGACTTACACCGACCGCCGCTGTCACGCTTGTCGCAGATATGGACATCTATACCGGTGGTCCTATCAATTCACTACAGTTCGCCGACGTATTGGGAGCGCCAGAACCCCGTATTCGCGCAATCAGACCGGCAAATGAGCTTCTATTTCAAAAGACCTCGGAGTAACAATGCTGGACGTATACAAGCTCGGCGACCCGTGCTGGATTGCGCTCGGAAGTGACGAAATATCGCTCGGTTCGCTCGTTCCTGGTAGGGTCGTGGCTGAACTAACAATTCCGAACCACCCGACGCGATATTACATCATCGAAACGGAACATGCGGCGCATCCGTATCTCGAAATTCGTGATGCGCTGTTGATGTCAAGGACGGCTGAGACATTCCCTGGGTTCAGCGGGGCGCCCATTCCTCCAGATTTGGTCACACACGTTGGGAAGCTTCTTGCCTCCGACGTTGACACCGGCATGGAAGACGACGGCACCTATTTTGACGACGACGGAGCCTCAAATGTTTCACACTGACCCCGTCAGCTTTTTCAACGACGCCACGATTTACGGGGATCTGGAGACAGATCAGGCTACGACCCTATTCGAGAAGCCGATTGCCGTATCATTCGGCAGCGGGCGTCGCGACATGGACTGGGATCAGTGGAGCGGAACGCTCTACGATTTGGTGACTGCGGAGCTGTCGGAATTCAAGTTCGGCGCCAAGGACGGCTGGGCAATGACGCAGGGTTCCCTGGCCGGCGGCCAACGGACTGCGAACAATGCTGTCGCGAACTATGTCCTGATGATCGACTGTGACACGGGTGAAACCGTCGATGCTGTGCATGAACGCATTAAACAGCTTGGGCTGTTCGCGCTCATCTGGACGACGCATTCACACTTGAAGAGCGCGACGGACATCAATGAGCAGCGTCTCACACGGTGGTGTAAGGCCAACAAAACGGCGCTGACCGCAGATAACGTCCAAGATATTGTGAAGCGCTACCTCAAGAGCGAATCCAAGATCACGGACGCACTGGCTGACACAATCACCAACGTCACGCGCGCCCACGGCGATGGTGGCGTAAAGTACGTCGCGCATCATGCGCCGATGCATCGTCTGCGCATTCTGTTCGTACTGGAGCAGCCGTTCGTCTTTGCGACGGTTCGACCGACGCAGAAAGAAGCTATCTCGGCCTGGAAGGACAAGTACGAAGCCGTCGCGGCCATGCTCGGCGTGGCGTGGGACCAGTCGTGCACGGACCCGTCACGGCTTATGTACACGCCCCGCGTTGCTCCTGGCGCAACCGGTCAAGAGTTGCGCATCATTGTTGGTGAAGCCCTTGATCTGGAAGGGATTAAACCGGCCAGCAAAGCGGTCACGGCTATCAATCCGTTCATTGCGGCCGGACACGGCAGCGGAGAGCCGCGCCAAGATTTTGCGACAAAAAATCTCATACGATTCATCGCAAAGCACGCCAACGACTTCGAGATTGTGCAGTGGCTCGAAGCAGTCAACGCGGAGTTCGTGGGCAGTCCTGGCATGGACAAGGCCACGGTGGCGTGCCCGAACGCGGAAGCGCACTCGACGCAGTCGGCGAATGACGCGGGCTTCTATGTGGAGAACGCGTCAGCGCGCATGAATGGGTTCGCGGCGCAGTGTTCGCACAACTCCTGCAAGACGGAAAGTGGTGGGGACCGGGCTTGGTACCTGGATAAGCTGTGCACTCAGTATGGCGTCTCTGACGCGATGGAGTTGGTGGATTGGTGTCCGAACGCGGAGGACGAAGCCGCCGCTGTAGCGGATGCCGTAGCCGCCGCAGCGCCGAGTGAAGGATCGGCTCGCGCATCAGCAGACCAAATCCGAGAAGCGCTGCAGCGGATTGCGCGCGTCGATGATCCGGTTGAGAAGGCCGACAGGCTCAGGCAGCTCTCCGAAACCAGCGCATGGACAATGACGGAGCTACGTCCGCTGTTGCGTCAGTATGAGCGCAATGATCAGGCGGACGGAGACACAACGCCGTTCGCCGGACCTCCGATCCCGGACAACATCGACGACGTGAGCGTCGTGTGGGCAAGCTGGACAAAGAACGACAAGCGCAAAGTCGTGAAGCGCCTGATCGAGCACCGTAACACGAAAGACCCGGTCGTCTATAAGCGCCCCGAGGGGACGTTTGTGTACGTGCAACGTATCCAAGACGGCATCCGCGCCTGCGAATTCAACGTCGAGGACAGCAGACGCTGGGACGCGCTGATGACGGATCTTGGCATCAAGTTCGTCATGGTAGATGAGGATACTGGTGCAGAAGTCGAGGAAGAAAATACGCCGGGGGCGATCCTCAATTACTTGGCAGGCTCGCGTGAATGGAGCATGCCGCCGCTAGATCGCGTCGTCCGTGTTCCGATCTTCGCCGCAGACGGATCGCTGGTCATCACGCCGGGGTATTCTCGTGAAGCGGGCATCTTCTTCGACCCGCCACACGATGTGACATTCTTCGGTGTATCCGAAGTACCGAACGAAGATGAAGTAGCTGATGCAAGGAATTGCATCTACGACATTCTGCGTGACTTCCCGTTCTCTGACCACTTTAGTGGCAGTGATCCGCTGCCTATTCGCAGTGACGAACTCGATGAAGATAACTTCCCGCTGCCGAACCTGGAACGCGGTACGGGATCGCGGGCAAACACGATTGCAATGATCCTCCAACCGTTCATGCGGGAGATGATCGAGGGTCCGTGTCCAAATTACCACATCGATAAGCCGGAACGCGGCACTGGCGCCGGATATCTCGTTGACACGGCGTGGAGCATCTTCGAGGGCGAACCCCGTGCGCGTGTACAGACGTTGTCACACACGAACGAGGAAATCAAGAAGTCCGTGACATCTTCGCTACGTGCCGGCGCCTCTATGTTGTTTTTAGACAACATACAACATAAGGTTGAAAATGCGGACATTGCTGCCGCATTGACGGCAGGAATGTGGACGGACCGCATCCTCGGCCAGTCTGAGAACGTGACCATCCCGATCCGCTGCACCTGGATTATGGCCGGAAATCGTATTCCTTTCTCCGAAGATATGATGCGCCGCAACGTCCCGATCTTCATGGACGCCGCTACGGCAAACCCGGCGATGGACCGTGGCAAAGGGTACTACAAGCACGACCCGCTGCACGCCGTCCTGATGGATCGCCGGTTGGCTCACGTGTGGGCATGCCACACGCTCATTCAAAACTGGATCGCCAAGGGATGCCCGCCTGGGAGCGTAGTGATGCAGAGCTTCACGGAGTGGGCAAACGCGATCGGAGGCGTCCTTGAATGCGCTGGCATCAAAGGATTTCTATCCAACCGCGCCGAGTACCTTGCCGTACGGAATGAGGACCAGGACGCGATCGTAGAAGTAACCAGACGAGTGTGGCTGAAATACCGGGACAAGCCTGTCCGCATCACCGAGATTTTTGACGCGCTGACGGTTGCTGGCATGAGTGCGTTCGGAAAGAGCGACGAAACGCTGGACCCGGCGCTCGGATTGACACTCAGCGGACGAGACAAAGCCGGCGTCATTAAGGCGCTGGGCCAGCTGCTCAGCCGCGAATACACAGGCAAGACCGTGAAGATGCTGGATCCGCCGCTCGAATGTTCGTGGGAGCGTAAGCGGGACAACAAAGGCACGGTGTACATGGTCGTAGAAAAGAAGAAATGACATGCCGGCCTTATGGGGATCCGCTGGAAACCGCGGCGGCCGCGCCCGGGGCGGGGGGGGGCGAACGTGGACACTGGAAACGCCCTGCTCGACACGTATTTTCGCAGCGAATTCAGCGCCTACACTGGTCAATGGATCCACAAGCATCCTGAATTAGACAAAGTAAAGGACCGATACGAGAAATTCTATAAGGGTAGAAATTTACCAAGTAATTGGGATTCCATTGCATGAGCAGTGCGCTGTTGCTATTCATTGATGCATGAGATCTGAACAACACAATTGAGGAGATAGAGATGACACTCTCGGTGGTACACGCAACAGCCCCGATCAAAGAAATCCGCGTCACCGGCGGCGTGCGCCGCGATGACGGCATGCTTCTCGATACCTTCACCGAAACCAGCTTCCGCGTCGTCGTCAGAGACACGCTGCCCAACGGGCGATCTGTCGAGGCCATCATGGTGATGGCGTGGGATGACATGGAGAAGATGGCTGACCACCTCCGGACAATCCGCGCCAGCGTGCGTTCGGACTAACCGGTGCGCTGTAGACCATCATCAACAACTCGACACAAGGGAGATGAACCATGGACTAGGTGCATACGCGTCCATACGCGCGCATAAGTCCGCCTAGACCTGAAACAAGTGAGGGCAAGAATCATGCCAAGTAACGGAGGGCCTGCCTTCCCGGTGCTGTACAGCACGGACGCGCATGATGCAGATGACGCGCCGTGCAACGTGACTATGGCAAATGAGGGCATGTCCCTCCGTGATTGGTTTGCCGGGCAGGTTCTGGTGGCCGTCGCGGGGAGAGCTGACAGCATGCGAAGCGTTGAAGGCGTAGCCCGAATTGCATATGCCATCGCTGACGAGATGCTAAAGATGCGGAACGAGCAACAGAGTAACTGACGCGGAGTGACTGACACCATGTGGACACAACAAGAAGCAATCCAGCTCGCCAGAAAAGTCGAGGAAGTGTGTCCGGCGTGTGGGTGTCACGTCGCGCTGACCGGTGGGACGCTGTATAAGGACGGCCCCAGGAAGGACTGCGACCTCCTGTTCTACAGGATCAGGCAGGAGCCACACATCCGCGAGCATGAACTGTCTATGGCGCTGCGGAGGATCGGGATCGTGATCGGTGACACGTACGGATGGGTGACGAAGGCGACGTACGAAGGCAAGAGTGTGGATCTGTTTTTCCCTGACAGGGATGACTCCGAAGGATACGGGCTCTAATTTTTCGTTGACTTTGACAGTGCGCTGTGTCATAGATTAGGTCTTGCGTGTTTGGGCTGATGCCCGAGCGTAAGAGGGTAAGGTCGGACGACCTTATACAGTATATACACTGAGCAGGGCTAAAGGCGATTTAGGTGAGTGTGTCGCGGATCACTGTCCGCACCACCAACGGGTAATCCTCTGCGGAAATGCGAGCTAAGCGCGCCCCGCAGGGAAGGCGGTACCAAATAAACCGTACGATGAAGATGGCTGATGCCGTCATATTGAGGTAGGCGACTAGGCGGAGTGCGTCGCGGATCCAAATGTCCGCACCACCAACATGAACGTGAGTGGAAAAATCAGCGGAGCGGCTCGCATCTGGATGTGCGGCAAGCGACGACTGAGAGAGACGAAGAAGCCCGGGGGCTCCCGTCAGAATAAAATACCCAAGGTCGCACCTACAATTCAAGGTGGCGGCCTATAAACATGTGTGCAACACGTCACTCCGACGAAGATGCCGAGCTGGCGGTGGCAATGTTGTGACGGCGAAGTGGCAATGTTTAGACCAACATTGACACCGAATTAGTGAGCTAAAACAAAGGGTTGGAGCGAAAGTGGCAATGGTGGCAATGTTTTGGCCACCCTGCCGGAGAAAAAGTAGGTGACGATTTTTTTGGGCTGACTTAGGTCAGTCTGACGTAGATCAGGTCAAAAAAATTTGGGTTGCGCTCACGCGTAGTAACTGACCTCAAACATTGCCACCATTGCCACTTTTTCTGTAAGTACCTGTTTTTACTACATAATTTGGTGTCAATGTAGGTTCAAACATTGCCACTACATTGCCACTACATTGCCACTACCTTGCAACTGAGGAAAGGTATACAGAGAGTATTACGCAAGGGAGAGAGAAAGAAGAAAAATATAGTAAGATACTACTTATTCTTAGAAATATATTCCTCTACTACAGGGGGACGCCAGATTTAGGTGATTTTCATGCCACGTGGAACAAGACTCCGTAAGTCGCGATCAATGCGGCCTCGCAGTCATCCACGGAAGCAAATCTCGTTGAGGGGTAGAGGGCCTCGCACTTCCGACGGCTCGTCTTCTTGTCAGAGGTGACCCCCAGGCGGCTTTTCCATGTTGCCGGGGGGATGGGTACCACCTTGAGCCCCAAGACCTCCAGGACAGCGTCTATGCGCCCCTTGGAGTTACCGAAAGAGAAGGCGGTCATCGGTGTGTCGTCTGGCATCGAGAACACGTTCTCGTGGAACACAGTGACATCATGCCCAGCACAGCGCACTGACAAGATCTCATGCAGCTTTGCAGCGTCGATGAATCTCATAGTCCTGGCGGATCGCTTCTCGCTGCGGACAGGTAGTCTGACGACCTCTATGCCGGTCGGTGTGAGGAAGGCCATTGAACCGTTGATGCCGGGGTCGATGCCCACTGCCATTTTCGGGTTGGTTGTGTTTTTCATGGTGGGGGTGACGCTGCTTGAGGTTTTCATGGGGTGCGCTTGTTTTTCAGGATTCAGTGCGCTGTCGGGGCGCGTTCAGTGGCTGTCTGGACGTGTTCAGTGGCTGTCGGCTCTGCTCGTCTTTTCAGTGCGCTGTCGGCTCTGCTCGTCTTTTCAGTGCGCTGTGTTGACACATTACAAAAATTAGGTTAACAACACAAATGGTTAAAAGGATCAACCCATGCCGCTATTGAAGAATCCCAAGCACGAAGCTTTTGCGCAGGCGCTTGCTCGTGGTGCCGGTAACGTAGAAGCACACACCGCTGCCGGCTATAAACCGGATGCCTCGGCAGCGTCTACGCTATCGAATCGGTCGAGCATCGTGACGCGTGTTGAAGAAATTCGCAAAGAGTTGACTTCTGGTTCTATCGTGCGTGTGGGTGACACGTTTCATCCCGATGACGTTACGACAGAATGGCTCATCACTGAGTTCTATAAACAGGTCGTCATCGGACGCGATGTTGGCGACATGCAGTCATCAAATAAGGCGTTGGAGATAATCGGTAAGCTTGCCGGCCTAATTGAGCGCCCACGAACAGGAAGACCTCCGCGTGAACCCCTACAGCAACTATCCGCTCTCCGACGTGAAGCGAAAGACATACAGGAGACTGTTGGGCTCCTTGAACAAATCGATCACGACGCTTGACACGTCACTTCGACGTGGAATAGCGTTGTCTGATCAGCAGGCGCGGATATTCACTGAGTTGACGCAGACGACTGATCCTGAGCGTCAGTACGCCGCGTTGAGTGAGATGCATGATCAAAAAGAGCGGGAGTACCTTGCGCGGCTGAAAGAGGCCGCCCCGAACAGCCTGTCATGCTTTACTGAATACATGACGCCGGAGGAGCCCCCCGCCGAGCACCATGATGTCATGTGTGACTATCTGGAGCAGATTGAGCGCCGTGACTTGATGCGCGCAACTTTCAGTATGCCCCCTGGCCATGCTAAGGGCTGTGCACTGACGACTTTACTACCCTCGCCGTCTGGCTATCCAGATGGGGGATGTCTCTGTTGGTGACATGATCTTCGGGACCGATGGTAAGCCGACACGCGTCATCGCGAAGTCTGAGGTATTCCACAAGCCGTGTTACCGCGCCATCACATCGGACGGCGAAGAAATCGTCGTGTCAGATGATCATCTTTGGCGTCTACAATGGTCGGGGTGTGGTAGCGTTTCAACCGGGTTTGGCGGGTGGTGGGGGGCGGGGGGGGGCGCCAGCCCCCCCCCAAAAGGGGGCGTTATTGCTTTGAGCCCACTGAGTGGTGCCGACGCGGCCGCTGTGGAGCGCCACACCACGGGTCACACGTGACGCACAATACCAAGTTCTGTTCGCGCTATTTCGTTGCGTGGTACCTCGGCAAGAACCCCAAGCATCGTTATTTGCAGGGGGGACACTCTCAGGATTTTTGTGAGAAAGAGTTTGGTGCGCCTGTTCGGTCGATTATTCAAGACCCCAGGTATACGGAGGTTTTTAGTGGCACGACGCTGAATTCACGTTCAACGGCGTCCAGCAACTGGAGACTCGATAATAAAAAAGGGGGCTATGTCACCAAGGGTGTTGGACAGGCTCTCGCTGGCTATCGTGGGCACTGCGGTGGCGGTGACGATCTCATCGGATCTAAGGAGCAGGCTGATAGCGCAATTGTACGCGAGAAGGTGTGGAAGTGGCTTTGGGCCGATTTCCGTACGCGCTTTCTGCCACACTCTCCTATCTTTTTGATTGCCACGCGCTGGCATGAGGATGATCCCATTGGTCGTATCGAAAGATACAACAAGGAGGGGAAAGGTATTCCTTGGGAGATCATCAACTTCAACGGCGTGATCGAGAATGAGGCGGAAGCGGCGATCGATCCTCTTGGTAGGGATATCGGCGAGCCGTTGTGGCCGTCGTTCTACACGTATGACATGTTGATGGAGTTGAAAGATACTCTCGATGCTCGCGACTGGAACGCCCTGTACAAGGGAAAACCGACCGACGATGCTGGCGGCGCGTGCAAGGGTGGTTGGTTCCAGCGGTATGAGGCGCTACCGAAAGATGAATTCACTGACGGAGGGAACCTGCTCAAAAAGAATAGGCGGCGGGTTGTCGTCAGTGTTGATACGGCGAATAAAACTACAGCGCGCTCGAAGTACACTGCCATCGGCGTCTGGATTGAGGACATGAATCATCGTCACTACCTCGCCGAGGTCGTGCGTAAGAAGGTTGAGTTCAATCAGCTGATCACTGAAATTGAGGGGGCAGCTACGCGGTGGAACGCTTCGGCCATCCTGGTTGAAGACAAAGGCTCAGGAACGCAGTACATTCAGGCCCGCCAAGGGCAGGCTCCGGCGCCCATCATTGCTATTGCGCCGGGGGCGGCTGACAAGGAGTTTCGTTTTGATGGTATCTTGCCGATGATTGAATCGGGGCAGGTGTATCTGCCGGTTCGTGCGCGGTGGCTTCCTGAGTATGAGGCGGAAGTAGTTGCGTTTCCGAACGGAACTTACTCAGACCAGATCGACATGACTTCGCAGTATTTGAAGTGGGCGCGCGTTGGTCGGCAGTACGGTACCAAGAAAATGAAGGGCGCGGGTCGCCCAACATAACGGTGGACCCATACGGATTTTTGTGACGGGGGGAGTATCCCCAGTAAAAAGGGGGGTAGGTCACCGGTTCGACGCCGGTAAGCATCCTCCGTTGCGCTCTTTTCGCACATCCCGTTTCCAATCTATGTGGTGGATGCCTAGAATTGTTGACACCAGCTAGGTTTTGTTGCTGGATCTGATTGGGTGGGCGTACGGTGACGCGTAGAATCGACGCTAGGCCGGTAAATTTGGCGCTACAGCGGTTTCTTGTGTTCTTAGGTGGGAGTACTAGTCAAGGTATGCGAATGCCAGTCAGCGGGCAACGTCGTGGGTTTTTCTCTTGTGCTTGGGACTGTGAACCCGGCAACTTGATGTGATTTACAGCGCACTTACTCATCAATCACAGATTCTTGTTTTGCTTGAGCTAATCGTGATTACGTATTAAAATCTCATTCACCAGAACAATTATGTGATTTGTTTCAGTTGAGCTTATTCATCTTTTTTATTGTTCGTGTTAATTGTTTTCTGATTTATTTTCTGTTTGTGTTTTTTCTATTGCAGCCGCACTCCGCATAAGCGCGTGTCGGCGCGCGTCCCCACATATAAGGAACTGGATGGCTTTTTTATTTGTTTCAGCGCTAGAAAAAATTTAGGAGCGAGTTGGGTTTTTCATTTTATTGGGCGGCCCCTCCGTCCCCGGCCTAATCATGGTTAATTCACAAAACCCAATCATTAAGGTAAACATCATCTTAACCATTAACTCGGGATTAATTTGGGATTAGGGTTAATTTCATTTTAATGGTTAATCCACAAGAAAGGTTAACGAGAAGTTGATTTAACCTCTCATTAACCTAACCATGCGCTTACTTCACGAACACAAACATAGTTAACCAACCGTTAACGCGGTCGGAGTCGGCATGATCCTTGCCTGGGGCATCTGTTATTACTTCATTAGTCGTTCTCCAGTTGTTGCGTTTTTGACACACCTACTTGGCCTGCGTCTTGCCGCGCACCGATCGACGCCATAACCTTAGCACGCGCCACCAGAGCCGTAATGGTTAAAATTAGTAGTTTGTTATTCTCATACGCTCGTTTGGCACGGTATTTGCTTTGTTAAGCAAAAAGTAACTGTGTTAAAAAAGTGGTCGAATTGGTCTGGCCATATGTCCGAAAATTAACCATCGGCGTCCTCCGCGCTGGTCTCGTCATGTGTCTATACTGCTCCCGTACCTGTTAACAGACCGTTACCGGCCGAAAATATATTTGCGCGGCGCGGCGGCTGTCACAATTGCCACCCAGGCGGCTGGCATGCGCGCACACGCGCACACGCGCACACGTGTGTTCGTTAGTTGGCGCGCGTTCCACGGCATTGACAAAAAAATAACCCTGAACATGGGCCGCGCTTTTATTTTCCGGCCGGACGTGGTTTTATAGCTCATCGAAACAAGCCAAACGGAGCTGAGACAATGGCACGCGGTTTTCTCATTCATGGGCGTATCCCCCAGTCGGCACACGCTGCAGATCGCACGGTTGAACACGCTCGCGCCGCTCTTTTGACGCGCAAGCAGACCGCTAACGATATCGGTGCGCTTGCTTTCATCGGATGGGTGCTTGCGGCAATCAGCATCGGCGCAACGATCGCCACGTTGTTCTAAGGAGCTTCCACCATGACAAAAGAAGAGAAAATTGCACGGCAGACCGCGCGGACAAACAAAGCCACGCGACGCGCATACGAGACCGGCACCGATACATCGCGCAAACCGCAGCTACCTCGCGGCAAGTGAGCTGACATCATCCTGAATTGTTGAGTCCTGAAAGGAAAAAAGGCTATGACTGACTTTGTGAACCTTGGCGATGCAGTGAACCAATTCCCGACGTTGACGCAATCTGCGCCGCACGTGTCGCGGTCCGGCCGCTATCACGTCATATCGACGGCTGGCGTACTGCAGTCGTTGGAAGCCGAAGGCTTTGCGATTTCGGCTGTTACCGAGATGCGGACACGCAAGGCTGATCGCGTCGGATTCCAGAAACATCTGGTGCGCTTGCGCCGCTTCGATGCGCCGACAACTGGCGAGGGCGCTCCAGAAGTGTGCCTACTGAATTCGCACGATGGTTCGGCTGGATGGGTTTTGTTCGCCGGCTTCATTCGCTTTGCATGTGAGAATGGCCTCATTTTCGGTGATGCTTTCTTGTCACAGAGAGTGAGGCATTCTGGTGACATCGTGGGAAAGGTCATCGATGCGACCTACCGCGTCGTCAACGACTTCGACACGGTCGCCGCCAGCGTCGATACGATGCGTTCAACGCTGCTGACGGCTGATGATCGCGAGGAATTCGCGACGCGAGCGCACGCGATCCGCTATCCCGATCCCGATAAGGCGCCCGTGTCGCCATCCGCGCTGCTGGTACCGCGTCGCGTTTCGGATGTTGGTGCGGACCTCTGGAGCACGTACAACGTCGTCCAGGAAAACATGCTTCGGGGTGGCGCAAGTCAGATCGGCATCGGCACCAATGGACGCGCACGTCGGCGCACTATGCGCCGCATCACCGGCATTGACGCCAACGTCTCGACAAACCGCGAATTGCATGCGCTGGCAAGCTCGTACATTCGCGCCGCGTAAGTCGATCAGTGGCGCGGAATAAACTCCGCGCCATTCCATACGCTGGGGAATTAAAAGGAGACGCGAATGCACATATCGGCATCACTTTGGAGTTCGGATAATCCGAAGGCGGAAAAGGCGCAAAAGTTCGGCGCGCTGAATGCGATTATGTATCTAGCACCGGCCGAAGTCGCGGGCGCCGGCAATCTTTGCCCGAACGCCTCGGAAGGGTGCAAGGCCGCATGTTTGGCAATGTATTCTGGGCAAGCGGCGATGGTTCGCAATTCGGACGATCCGGCCGCGCTAGGCAACGTGCGCACGGCGCGCATCGCTAAGTCGCGTGCGTTCATGCGGAATCGTGTGGCGTTCATGCGTGCGGCTGCGCTGCAATTGGCTCTGCAGTATCGGCGCGCACGCAAAGCAGGCTTAGAACTGATCGCGCGGCCGAACGGAGGCACTGACATTGCCTTCGAGGCCGTCAGCGTTGACGTTGACGCCAAGCTTGCGGCGCGGTTGTCGCGCATCATCGGTAAGGACATCGCCGCGCGGCGTTATCCGTCACTTTTTGAATTGTTTCCGTTTGTCAGGTTCAACGACTACACGAAAACACCGAAGCGCATGCGGCGATTTTTGGCGGGAGGGATGCCGAGCAATTATCATCTGACATTCAGCCGTGCCGAAGATAATGCTTCGGCGGTGCATGACGTAATTGCGGCCGGCGGCAATGTCGCAGTCGTGTTCGATCGCCTGCCGGATACGTGGGGAGGCGCGCGCGTTATCGATGGCGACACGCATGACTTGCGCTGCACTGATCCGCGCGGCGTTGTTGTCGGATTGACGCCAAAAGGACGGAAGGCAAAGCGAGACAAAAGCGGATTTATTATCCGCACGCTATGACTGCCCACGTTTGATATTGGAAAAAGGAGAAAAAATCATGCGCATGACTCATTCTGAGGCCGTTTCGCTCGTCCATAAGCTGCTCAAAGGAACGCACATTTTCTCCGTCACGAACGTGACGAAGAGCGGCGAGCGGCGTAACTTCGTCGTCAATCCGAAGGCGTACCGCGCACAAATCAAAGGCACCGGCAAGCCGGCCGATCCGATGGCGCATCCGCTCAATATCAAGGTGCCGGACATGCGTGCGGGATCGTGGCGAACTATCAATCTGGCGACGCTCGAAAGTGTCGCGGCGAACGGCCAGATCATTGAAGTGATCTGACGCCAGCGCCGAACGACGTTAGGCCGGGAATTTATTTTCCCGGTTTAACTGTCCGTTAATAGGTGCGCGCGCAATATCGACGTGTCGATAGTTCAACAGTTTGGAGTAAGTAGAATGTCTGATCTGATCACCCGCGCGGAGTATGTGGCGACTTTGCCGCCGTTTTCGTCAGCGGAGAATAGCGCAAGCCACCTGCACCACCGCCGCTATATGGCGCAATTCGTGACTCAGGAAATTATTGAGTATGTCGGCTGGGCCATCGGTGTCGATACGATCCAGGCAAGCACGGATCAGCACCTGAATGACATTCCGCTTTGGCGCTGGGACGTTATTTCACCGCGTGTTAACAGCATGGCCGCCGCAATGCGCCGCAAGGCTGGTGAATGCGCGTCGCTTTCTTTTGGCGTCTGCATCGCCAAAGAGGCCGCGCGGCAGATCAAAACGACGCTCTAACTTTCGCACCGAAGGGAATAAAACCATGTCAGCTAAACGTGTCGAATACCGTGTGCGCGTCATTTACAAGGGCGCTGACGGTTTCAAAGTCACTGCCGCGTCACCAGAGCAGGCAATCGAGTTCGTGCGTTCTGGCGATCCGAACGACGCCAGCGTCCCGGGTGAACGTCAATATGATCAGTATATCGACGTTATCGGGTACGTCGTCACCGATGCCGATGGTGTCGTGTTGCACACCGAGGGCGTGCAAGAATAGAGCGGGGATATGCCGGACAATCTCGAATGGATATTTGCCTCCGCCGCGATCGGGCTTTGTATCGGCCTATCACTGCAGCCGAAGCATGTGCCGAACGAAGTGATCAAAGAAATCCCGACTGTTGTCCGGGAATTCGTGCGCGAACCATGTGAAGCTGATTTAGCCCGGCTGTATGCCGGCAGCGGCCCGCAAACGGCACAAGGGGCGGCAGATCGATTGAAGGCCGACGCATACGTGGGAACATACTGGGGGCGATCCCCGGTCAACGTCGGGCGAAAGGACGCGTTAGACGTTCTTTTGCGGGGTACAAACAACGGGAGAAAATAGGGCGCCCCTCTTGGTTAACGGCTGATTAATGTGTTAAAATAGTAACAGTGGCTTGGCACAAGTTTTTCCGGACAGCGCACCGCCTACTTGGCACAAGTTTTTCCGGACAGAAAAGGGTGAAAACTATGAAGAACGCTTTTCCTATGCGACTCGAACACATCGGCAGATGCTGCGACGTGCGGCGCGGCGATAAAGTCGGCTTGTCAATTCGCGGCCGGCAGGTCTACCGTGTGTTGAAAGGGGATCGACCGATGACGTATATTTTTTGCGTCGGCCGGCATGTGATCGACATTCGCGACGCGGCGCACCTGCACTCGCCCGCCATGCTCGAACACCTTGGCCGCTACACTGGCGACATTGCGCGCGTCGTGTACGTGGCAATTCTGACGGCTTCGGCGCCGCATCTGCGCTTCCGCAAAGCGCCAGCCGATCAGAGCTTTTGACGCGGCGTTGAACTGTGACGATTATCCCCCCCTGCAGCACTACACGCTAAACGTGCGCCCACCTCCCCTGTGTGGCGCGCGTCGTCATGTCCGCAATTACTCAATCTAGGACGTTAACACTCTCATGTGCATCACAGCGCACTGTCCACACGCTATGCGTGCACCTATGCCGGGCATGGTATGGACAGCGCACTGAGCACGCACGTGCTATGGTGTAGTGTGACACCATAGGCACACAGTATGGAGTGTGTGCAACACATGCCTATGGTGCATAGTGTGCTATGTATGCACAGCACAGTGTGTGACAT
Source organism: Lysobacterales bacterium (assembly GCA_016718605.1). GTDB lineage: Bacteria > Pseudomonadota > Gammaproteobacteria > Xanthomonadales > Xanthomonadaceae > Aquimonas. Next base: position 39,688 of record JADKCY010000012.1, read on the forward strand.
GTGCAACAGTGTTTTGAGCTGTTCATTCAATTTGTTCCATTCCTGAACGCATTTTAACTATTCGTTCACTATGTTCTGAAAATGTCATGGGAATTGTGCTGTCAATAGCATTTTTGCTATTGACATGGGATATTTGTGGAATTGCTTACCAATACCTTAATCATTGTACCATTCTGAGACATCAGTGCGCTGTCAACAGATTAGTAACCTTAATGGTTAACGATGGTACCTTCGGATACCCTCCGGGTACGGGGTATTCCAGGGGGTCATCACCTGTTAGTGACCCTTAAATTTATACGTGTTGTATGGGGGCAGATTGACAGCGCACTTCAAATCTGACAGGCTGCGCAAATGTAGGCGCTAACATACTAGCCACACGCCGGCAAAAACGCCATTTAGAGCTAAAATATGAGCTACAGCGCACTGTCCCCTCCCCACCATTAACCAAGGAACCATTCTCCCAACCTCTCCCCTGTAGAATATGTCATGGTACCTCCAGCACCACCGGGTGCCACCAAAACAGCGTCATCGTGGCGCAGGAGTAAAAAATAAATGCCCAAGATCCCCAAATCAGTAAGCTCGGACTTCGTCATCCTCGACGTGAAGCGCGGCAGACATGCGCTGTCGAAGTGCATGCCCGCAGGATCGGCCGGTCTTGCAGCGCAAGACCGCATCCCTGTCGTCATCTACGGCTTCATTTCGCACCAGTGGGGCTGCGACGACGGCATCAGCATCGAGTTCGGTGTGGACGTTGAACGCGTCGTGCTGACGGATCCGAAGCCGGCGTAGAAAGGCGTAAGAACATGTCGATAAACCGTTAGATTTCGTACATATGGGGACGGACATGTCGATGGAGCGTACAGATGGGCGCAGACGCAAGGTGCATACGTGGACAGCGCGCTGTCATACGTGTGGGAGGTTCTGCGCTCTGGTGAACGGATCCGCGTGGAAGCTGCAATACTCTGGGTATCCGCCGGAACCGGCGGAGGAGCTATACCGGTGCAAATCTTGCACGGATACGCACGGCGGGTTCACACCGCAGCACGGTATTGTAGACAAGTATTCGTGCGGTATTTTCGGGAAATAAGACAGAAAACGGAGGATTGGCATGTTCACAGTGTGGTACTATCGCAGCAGTCTGACGGGAAAATACGCATTGATGCCGGCGTTCGGGGACGAGACTAAGGAGTGGAACGACGCGACTGATGTACTCCAGCTATGCAACGAAGCTACGCTGTTGGTCGGATTGACATACGCTGATTTCGAGAGCTGAGTGCCAGCTATAGTGTAATTAACGTCAGCGCTGTAGATAGAGCTAAAGAGGAGTGCAAGTCAGTGGAAATCAAATGTATGTGGTTGTTTGGCGATGTATTGGTGGATGTCACTCTGACCGCCAGCGAAGAAGTGTCGCACACCGAAGCCGCGCGCATAACGGAGAAGATATTTCTGACTACGCCGGACATTATCCGTCTGGATTAATGTCAATCTAGTTGACGGTCAGTTGATTTTGTGTAATACGAATCAGTGATACACAAATAAAGGGCCTCAACCGCATGGCGTTCCCCCGTACTCGTGCAGCTTCGTCGATCAGGCGAGAAAATCTGTTTCCGACGATGTGGCCGATCCCCGGATGGGCGCACCCGGAGTTCGTCTATGCCTACGACGACTGGAAGCAGACCCGTCATGCGATTGCGGGTGAGAAAGAAGTCAAGGCCGAATCCGTCGTCTATCTTCCGGCGATGGAGAGTATGGATGACGGCGAGTACCTTGCGTACCTGGACCGCGCGACCTACTACAACTTCTCAGGACAGACGCTACAGGCGCTGAACGGCACGATTTTCCGGCGTAATCCGGTGATCAGCGGCCTGCCTGAGCGCATGGTTACCGACCTAGAGAACATCTCGATCAACAACGAGTCGTTCGTCGGATATTCAAGCGCCGCTGCTACTGAGCTTCTGGCGCTGGGCCGCGTCGGCGTTCTGCTCGACCTGTCTGCAACGCCGTCAGTCACGCCGAAGCCGTATTTCGTGACTTATACGGCAGAACACATCGTCGATTGGGACCATGACCGCGATCCGAACACCGGGCGGGCTCGGTTGACGCGCGTCGCTCTCCGTGAAGTGAAGCTTACAGCTGGAACCTACTCTGGCGAGCGGAAGTACGTCGCAAAGTACCGTGTTCTTGAGCTTATCAACGGCGTATACACACAGTCTTTGTACGAAGCGGACAACGCGGACGCCGACATCACTGATGCCTACCTCATTAGCCGGCACGCACCCGAGCGGCGCGGCGTGACCCTGGATTTCATTCCGTTCATCCTGTTCACCCCGTCAATGGGGACGTACGGCGTCGAAAAGTCGGCGCTGTACGACATCGTCCGGCTGAATCTGTCCCACTACCGCAGCTATGCGCAGCTGGAGCAGGGGCGCTTCTTCACGGGCTTCCCGATCTATTACGCCGAGATTCCGCAGGGCGCCGAAGGTGGCATGGATTACGAGCTTGCGCCCTCTCGCGTGTGGGAAGTTCCGGCCGGATCGAAGCCGGGCCTGCTTGAGTTCTACGGACAGGGCTTGGCCTTCCTTGAGAAGGCGCTCGACACGAAAGAGCATCAAGCTGCAGCGCTCGGCGGCCGGATTATCGGCATCCGCACTGGAGCAACGTCCGAAAGCAACAATTCGGCGAAAATGGCGCAGCTGAATGAGCATGCTACACTGTTGATTGCGTCGCGTGCGTTGGACAAGGGCTTCACTTCGCTGTTGCGGTTGTGGGCGTGGTGGTCAGGGCTTTCCAAAGAGGAAGCCGAGAAGATTTCTGTGGAATTCAACAAGGACTTCTTGTTCTCCGACATCGGTTCGCGCGAATTCCGCGCCATCCATGCGTTGTACAAGGACGGCATCATTCCGATCGAGGTCGTCTACGAGTACCTGAAAAAGGCGCTGGTTATCCCCGATTGGATGAGCCTCGCCGAGTTGAAGAAGCAGCTCGACACGATGGACAGCTTCCCGCATCAGCCGAACGTCGAGGCAATGCACGAAGGCTTCCCGGACAAGAAGACACAGCTCGAACAGGAGAACCTGGAAGATGAGCAAGAGATGGCTGATGAAGCAGCAGATAATGCAGACCCGACGGCGGGTCGTAAAGCGGGCAATCGAAATAACGGAGCAGCTGCTGGCAGAGCGCCGGGCGGAAAGCCAGGACGCCCCCCAGTCAAAACCAACCAGCCCGCCAAGACGTAAGGGAGCGGCGCATAAGACAAAAACCGAGGAGTCAGGTGCGGCATGAGTACAGATTCAAACGTCACCGACATCCACGAGCACCGCTTTGAGCGGAAAGTGGAGAAAAGCGTGATCGAGATAGCAGAAGGGCTTTTGGCAGACGCAAAGGCCGGCAAGATAACGGCTCTCGCATACGCTACGATAGGCTTTGATGGGACATCTGCTTGTGCTTATTCGCGAACGGCGAATATGCCGGCATTGTATGGTTCAATAGGCCTGCTGTTTACGCGGTACGGTATGCACAATATCAAGGAATGATAATGCCGTTTAACAGAACACGTAGCATACTTCCTGACGGCACGCGGATCATCGATATCATGACGCCGGGGAAGTTCACTGTGAAGAACCCGGAAGATCTAGGGAAGGGTGAATTTCTTGTTGATATTCTTCGTGTCGTCGATAATCGTGGTATTGGCTTTTTCTACTATAGCATAACTGACGCCGCTACTGGTATAATGACAGAATCATATATTCCAGACCATTGACAGTCTATTTAGTGTTCATACTTGACATTATTGTGAATCAATGATAGCCACCATCATCGGTCTCCCGCCAGTAATGGAGTACGTATGAGCATGCCTGTGACAGTCCTACATGACGGGGCTTCCCTCGACAACTTCACGAAAGAGGGGGACTATGTTGTAACTAATCCTACGGAGCTTGCGGCTGGTACTTATGTTGTAACCATCCGTAAGGGAATGGATTCTAGCGGCGTCGGCTTTACGACGCAACATTGCACGGCTATCACATCTGGTTCGAGCATCACGCGCGTTTTGGGCACAGGCGGCGGTGGTGGCGGTGGTGGCGCAAGTGAAGCGACGGCGGTAACTTACACCGACACTGGCGACATATTCGGCACCGGAAGTACCACAAATGTTGGTGACGTTCTCGATGAGATTGCTGGGGTCTTCGCGAACATCCCTACGCAAACCGACGCGTGGTATGACATCCGTGATTATGGCGGCGTCGGCGACGGCGTAGCTGATAATAGGGCAGCATTCGAAGCCGCTGCGGCGGCTATAGACGCGGCTGGCGGCGGTGTACTGTATGTGCCTAAAGGCGTGTGGGGTATCGGTCCGACAGCTACTCCTTCGCTCGGCGGCGTGAGGCTCCGCAGCAATACCGTGCTCCGTGGTGACGGCATGGGCGTGACGGTTATCCAAGCGCTGGACCTTGGCGATACGGATTTGACCGGTATCGTACGCACGCCGTCTGGTGTCGAGAACTCAAATGTTCTTATTCAGGACTTGACGATTGACGGGAATGCGGCCGGTCAGACTGGTTACGCCAACATCATCAATTTCTATTGTGGTGTTACGCCGGACAACCGTATCCTTATGGATAGGAACATCTATCTTGTTAACGTAGAGTCGAAGAACGCCCGCAGCGGTACGACTGGCTCATCTAACCCAGGACGCGGTTATGGTATTGACCCGCATGAAGTTGTTGATAACTTTGTGCTTTTGAACTGCGTTGTTCACGATTGTGAGCTTGATGGCGTTATCCATGATGGCGTGATTAACTTCAAGAACATCGGAAACAAGGTATACGATAACGCGCGCCACGGATTCAATTATGTCAAAGAGTGTTTCAACGGTCTGGTGCAGGGAAATCAATCCCGCAACAACGGTGCAAATGGCATCATTGTACAGCAGGATTCAAACCATATTCGCGTACTCGGGAACATGGTCGAGGGTAACGCGGAGCAAGGTATTCACCTCCGTCGCGGCGAAACCGTAATCAACACGTTCAATATCGTCGCAAACAATCTTGTAAAGGACAGCGGACGTAGCGGCATCAACATCACTGGTGCCTGCTATAACGACATCTCGAACAATCTTATTGAGAACTCGTCGCAGGCCGAAACCAACACTTATTTCGACATCAATTTGCAAGGCGACGACGGCGACGGTGCAACTGTAACTGCGCCGACGAACAATGTTATCAAGAACAACTCAGGCTATGCGCTAGGAGCGCTTGTCGCGAACGCTTCTATCAGAGAAGACACGTCTGTCGTCACTGACTTTGCTAACACTTACTTGTGGAACACCGCAGTCGGTCAGACGAATGGCAAGTATAAGGACGTAACGTCCACTTCGATCATTAAAGACTTGGGCATATCTGACTTCTATAACGCGCAAGAATGGGGAGCTACTGGCGACGGCGCAACAGATGACGGCCCAGCGCTTCGTGCTTGTGTTGACTTTGTAGAAGCAGCGGGCGGCGGCGTCATATATATGCCCCCCGGCCGGTATCGTGCGTCCGGTACGGGTACAGCGTCTGCAGGCGTCGTGTCGCTACCATCTAACGTCGCTCTTGTTGGCGCTGGCAGATACCTGACTACAATTGTTGGCGCAGATCCTGTGGATGCTGATATCACCGGCGTTGTGCGCACGCGGTCAGGCGCGTCAAACACGAACATTCTGATAAAAGACCTGACAATCGAAGCCGAATCGACGAGTGGAATCGGGGGCACTACTTGCGTGTATGTTGGTGGCGCGTATGACACGCTGATCCACCTAGATAACGTGTATGCCCTGTACGCGACGAACGGCTCATCGAATATCGGGTATGGTATTCGCTTGACGAACACCGTTGAAGCCGTGTTCCTGACGAGTTGTTCGGTAGATTACTGCGAGAATGACGGAATTTATGTAGACGGTGCCCGCATCGTTACGATCACAGATCCAGCACTCGATGGAAACTCCGGGGCTAATATCCTTATATCTAACGGCGCACATACCATTCGGATAACAGATCCGGTGACGCGCTATGCGGGTACGAACGGTATCCTCATTAATGGTGATTCTTATGGCGTGACCGTGACCGGAGGAGTTGTCGAGTTTTCTGGCGAAGACGGTGTTCGCATTCGCCGGGGCGCGTCCGTACAGAATACGCTTGTGTCGATCCAAGCAATGACATTCCGCGATTGTGGGCGGGACGGTATAAGCATCGCTGGTGCGCGAAAGAACGATATCATCGGCTGTATCTTCAAGGACAGCGGTGCTAACATCAACGCAACTTACAATGATATTTCTCTTGAAGCCGACACTACCTACGGCGGAACCGCATCAACGAATACCGTGTTGGCGTGCCTGATGACGGCAAGCTCCACAAATCGTGCGGCTTACGGTGTACGCGAATACACGGGAGAAGCTGACGGCAATTCTATTCATAACAATGTGTTCTTTGGGCATACAGTCGGAAAGGTTCTTCTGGTCGGCAGCAGCACAACATACGTTGACGACTCTCAGTATTTGAAATTGGCAGGCCAGAGCGGCGGACAAACGCTTATTGGCGGAACCGGCGGCGGAGAAAATCTGACGCTGTCGTCCACGTCTCACGCAACAAAGGGTCGCGTATACGTTACCGCAGAAGAACTGACTGTACGCGATAAGACAGACACTACAAAGAGTGTTAAGTTCGATGCTGCGTCACTCACGGCCGGCGCTGAACGTACGCTGTCTCTGCCGAATAAAACAGGTACGATTACTCTCGATGACGCGCTCGGAAGCACGGTTGAAGGTTATTGGGTTCCAAACCCAAGCTCGACGACCGTGTCACAGATGGGTTTTCTCACGTCAACTCTTGGCTCAGCTATCTCTCGAACCGTTACAGACGCGGGACTGAACGCCGCATCACGTAGACTGTCTTATCAGACGGGAGCGACCGCTAATAGTTCAGCGGGTATTCGGCAGACATCCAGATTTATCTGGAGAGGTAATGCTAGTGGACTGGGCGGGTTCAACTTCCAGGCCCGGTTTGCTCTGACAGGTACATTGGCTGCGACACAGCGTGGGTTCGTTGGTTTTCTTGGTGATGCGTCATTTGTGGTTGACGCCGCATCGCCGGGATCGTTGTCTTCTCTTGACATGTTCGGCGTGGGATTTGACGACGCAGATACGACGTTGTCTATATTCCATAATGACAATGTGGACCTTCCAACGAAGGTGGACTTGGGAGCTAACTTCCCGGTCAGCGCCGACGTAGTGTATCACGTGACAATATCTTGTGCACCGAACGGATCAAGTATTTCTTATACTGTAGAGCGTCTTGGTACGACCTACGTTGCGACAGGAACAATATCGACTGAAATTCCGAGAGACAATATCTTCATGGCGTCACAGGCCGCAATCAACAACGGCGCGACGGCTGCGGCGGTAGATCTCGACATCCACGGGATGTACTATCGCTTGTAAGAATTAACCATCAGCGAAACAGTGCCATTGACAGCAGTAAGCCGGCATGGCACTGTCCGCTTCATGGACGAGCGATGAAGCACTTCCAAAAAACGTCAAGACGCGGGATCGTTACCCGCCGCCTCCACCAACAGCACTCCAACCAGACTAGCTACTGGTGCTCGGTGCATAGGTATCACGATACGAAAGCGGTTCAATTCCGTGGAGTGTTGTTGATGGGGGCGAAGTGGAATCGATTGGCGGCAAGTAGGTGTGTGGAGCCTGTCTGTAACATAAATGTCAACGACAACGGTATCGTCGAGATGCGCATCGCTGCCTAATCCCTAACGGGACGGCACGACCATCCGACCGGCCCTTCGGGAGATGCGGGCTGTAACAAAGCATCTCCCACCCTACGAAGAGCCCGAGAGGTGACCTCAGATGTTTGGCGTAGCTGACAAAATCTTGAATCGAGTGCGGGGCCATGGCCGGGGAGTACGCGTGTACACCCCGAAGGACTTCCTCGACCTGGGCAGCCGTGCCTCCGTCGATCAGGCCTTGTCGCGTCTGTGCAAGGCGGGGACGCTCCGCCGCGTGGACCGCGGTCTCTACGACTGGCCGCGCCATAGCACCGTGCTGGATCAGCCTGCGCCCGCCAGTGTCGATGCTGTCGTGGACGCCGTGAAGCGGCGGGCCAACGTGCAGGTCGTGCCGGGCAATCTGGCTGCGGCGAATGCGCTCGGCCTGACCCATGCGGTGCCCACTCGCCCAGAGTTCTTGGCAAGCCGTCATCTTGGCGATGTCACAATCGGAAATCGCACGGTAACTTTCAACGCCGCCGGTGCAGTCCTCTCCCCGTGGCTCGCCACACCGGCAGCGGTTATCGTGCAGGCGCTCGTTTGGCTGCATGACAACGCCAGCGACCGATTGGCTGATGCCATCCCGACCCTGCGCAAGCAGGCGTCAGACGACGCAAAGCGCTCGTTGGCGAAGGGCCTCAACAGGCTCCCGGGCTGGGCCATTCCAGCCGCTCGCAGCATTGTGGAGAATCGGGCACCCTTGGCGGCATGAACGCCGACTACGCCAAATTCGACAAGCTGAAAGAGCGCGACCGCAAGGACGTGTTCGAGGCGGCTGCTGGCCGCCTCGGCACAAACGGGGGCGAAGTGGAATCGATTGGCGGCAAGTAGGTGTGTGGAGCCTGTCTGTAACATAAATGTCAACGACAACGGTATCGTCGAGATGCGCATCGCTGCCTAATCCCTAACGGGACGGCACGACCATCCGACCGGCCCTTCGGGAGATGCGGGCTGTAACAAAGCATCTCCCACCCTTTTCTCTCCGCGATGTCGTCGAGGTCCAGGAGCGGGCGCTAGAACCGCTGCGTACACTGTCAAAGCACCGCAGCGAGACTCGTGATGCTCTGGTTCAGCGCCTCAATGCGGCACTGAACGGCGAAGAAAGCGCAAAACACCATCGCAGTCTTCGCAGTATCGTGACTCAGGTCGAAGCCGCCCGGCGTACCTTGGGCTAATCCGAAGAAGCCGGTTGGTTCAAAAACAGATAAGGAAGGTGTGGTATGAGCTACAATAAGATCAACGATGGAACACGCGTAACGCTGGAGCCGCGTCGCTATAAACGAACAACTGGATCTGACGCGCCGATTTCGGTGTTCAAGATCAGAGAGCACGCCAAGAAAGGCGATGAACTGGACGTGCTGTTCAAGGTTCTCGGCGTCAAGATGAAGTCCCCTCGGCAGGGCTGGACGTACCGAGCCCAGCGCCGCAATTACGCCCTCGGCCGGTTCGACGCGCTGATGCGCGCGTAACAGAACAACGCAGTGAGTAAGACGAGAACCAAGGAGCAATCCTTGGTTTTTGTCGTTTTGGGACCGTGGACATCGTTGACACATAAAATCTGACAGTATTGCGTTGAAATGGTACGATTTTATATTGACAGCGTAGTTAACGATGTGTTAATGGCTGTATTGTAATGCGTTGGGGAGGCCCTGACGTAAAAAACTCTAGTCCAACGCGGAGCAGCGGACATATGCCGGATATCAAGTTCCCCACGAAAGATGCCATCCCGGAGGGTCTTCGGGAATTCGCGAAAGAGGCTGATGGCGGATTCACCGTCGCAGTCGTGCCCAAGTCCAAGTTGGACGAATTTCGCGACAACAACCTGACCATCGCTCGCGAGCGCGATGAACTCAAGAACAAGGTCATCGCCTACGCCGAAATGGTCGGCGACGACCCGGTCAAGGCCCGTGAAACGGTTGCCACTCTCAAGGCGATCGATCAGCAGGTCAAGGACGGCAAGTTGAAGGGAAGCGAAGCGATCGAGGCCGAAGTCAATCGGCGCGTCGCTGAGACCAAGTCGAATTTCGAGAGCCAGCTGGCACAGGCAGGTGCGCGCCTCACTGAGGCAACCGCCAAGGCCGGCGACTTCGAGAACAAGTTCAAGCGGAGCACGGTAGATCGTGAGATCACCAACGCCGTGCTCCATCCCGAAAGCGGCATCAATCCTGCCGCACTGCCCGACGTGTTGACGCGGGCGTACGGGTTCTACACCGTCCAGGAGGACGGTCGTTTGGTCGCCAAGCAGGGCGACAACGTCGTGTACGGCGCTGACGGGGTGACCCCGATGCCGCCGAAGGAATGGCTGTCCAAGGTTCTGGAGCAGGCTCCGTACCTTGGGAAGCAGAGCGCTGGTGGCGGTGCCTCCGGCGCGTCGGGCAAGACATCGTACGGCGGTCTGTCGCAGACCGATTTCGACAAACTGCCTGCTGTTGACCGCCTTGCACTTGCTCGCACCGCCGCCGGAAAGGCCGCGTAAAAAGCAAGGATTCAGGTTGCGCTCCACTCCGGGGGAGTTGGCGAAACCGAGAGCGACTAACCGGGCAATGGTGCCTTGATAGTCATTTTCGCTAACTCCCCGTCCACATAAGGTGGGTGGGCAACTGGAGTAAAAAACTCATGATGACCCTGCTCGAAGCCTCGAAGCTGAACAAGGGCGATGTCGTTCGCTCCGCAGTGATCGAGATGTTCGCCGCCAACAGCGACATTCTGCGTGTCCTTCCGTTCATGGACATCCAGGGCAGTGCATATGCTTACAACCAGGAAGGCGCGCTTCCCGGCGTGGCGTTCCGTGGTATCAACGAGAGCTTCACCGAGTCCACCGGCATCATCAATCCGCAGACCGAAGTTCTGCGCATCGGTGGCGGCGAGCTGGACGTGGATACGGCGATCGTCAAGATGCTGGGCAACGGCGTGCGCTCAACGCACGAGTCGATGAAGGTCAAGGCCGTCACCCTGTACTGGACGAAGAAGTTCCTCAAGGGCGATTCCTCGGCTGACCCGCGCGAGTTCGACGGCCTGCAGACGCGTTGCACCGGTTCGCAGCTGATCGCTGCCGGCTCGACCGCCAACGGTACGCCGCTGAGCCTCGCCAAGCTGGATGAGGCCATCGACTCGGTCGATAGCCCGACGCATCTGATCATGTCTCGTGCTCTCAAGCGGCGCCTCGCTGCTGCGGCTCGCGACACGTCGGTCGGCGGTGACATCGAGTACGCCATCAACGAGTTCGGTAAGCGCGTGACTGTCTACAGCGGTCTGCCGATTCTTGAGGTGGATTACGATGACCTCGGTGGCCGTGTTCTCGCATTTAACGAGGCTGCGACCTCTGGCACCGCAACCGGAACCTCGCTCTACGTCGTGTCGATCGGTCCTGGCATGCTCACCGGCATCCAGAACGGCACGATGACGGTGAAGGATCTCGGCGAGCTGGAGTCCAAGCCGGCGTTCCGTACCCGCGTCGAGTGGATGAACAGCTTCGTTGCGCAGCACGGTCGCTGCGCCGCGCGTCTCTGGAGCATCGCTGATGCTGCGGTGACGAAGTAACCGTCGCCGTCACCAACAGAAGATCAACAGGAGACCAACACTATGTCCAGGGCAAGCAAGATCAGCGCCGTTTTCGACGCCGCTGCCGCTGTTACCCTCCGCGCTGTCACTGACGGCGCGGAGACCTCCACCGCTACCGAGACCGCCATTTCGCTCAATGAGCTGGATGACGCCTACTGGCACAACGGCGAGATCCCGAACGGCGTGTTCGAGGTATGGCTCAACGTCACCGCGCTGAACCTTTCCACGAACACCTACGTCTTCTCGCTGCTCGCCGACGACGTTTCGACCGTCAACGACACGCCGACCACCGTCGTTTCCCAGGCGATCACGGCTGTCGGCGTCTACAAGTTCTTGGTCGATTCCAAGACCTTGGCGGCGCTGGATACCGAGTCCTCGGGTACCGACAAGTGGCTCGCCGCGAAGATGACCATCGCCGGCACGCCGGACTCGCCGTCGATCACCTACGGCGCGTGGCTCGGCAAGGTTGTGAGCGCGTAAGCACTCGGCGCCGGTCGCGCACAAGACAAAAGGGGCGCACAGTTTGCGCCCCTTTTTAACATCAACTACTTAACAGCGAGGAATTAAATATGCCAGTCGAAAACCCGAATAAGCTCCCGTACGCGTCCGCCCCCATCAACGGCGTCACACTTTCGCGCCGGCCTGTCCCGATCGAGGCGCAGATCGTCACGGTCTACGACAAGGAAGGACTTCCTCACCATGTTCAGCGGCATGTTGCGTCGGACTATGTCCGCATTCGCGGCTGGACTCGTACGGTTCCTGCGCCCATTTCGGAAGAGGAAGCTGTTGACGCGCTGATCGACCCGAGCACCATCACGTCGGTTCGCGATGCTGCTATCCTCGATGTCCTGGATCAGGGCAGCGATCACAACGCAGATGTCGTCGAGGCCGCAATCGCCAGCCTGGAAGCGCTGCGCACCGAAGCGATCGGCCTTGGCGCTGAGATCGACATGCGCTGGGGTCGCAAGCGCCTCACCGAAGTGATCGCCGCGACGAAATCGGCGAATGAGGCGGCAGCGGCGAAGGCTGAGAAAGCTGTAAAGGCCGCGAAGGTGGACTAAGCTCAGTAATCCTGAAACAGCGCACAGTAATCAATACGCCCTGGTCCTAGCTGGGGCGTATTAATTTGTTGACGTTAATGCCACAGCTACCTATACTGCGTCGAAACACATTAACCAGGGTGGCCGTAGATGGCATTCACGTTCGTTGTCGAAGATGGCACTCAGGTTGCTGGCGCGAATAGCTACGTCACGACGGCGTATGCTGATGACTACTTCATCGTCGATCCGAATTTCTATACTACGTGGACGGCCCTGACGACTACGCAGAAGGAATACTATCTTGCGTGGGCGACGCGTCTTCTCGATCAGAAAGTCGTTTGGCGCGGATACCGCTATACTGACACACAGGCGCTTCGCTGGCCGCGCTCTGGTGCCGTTGACGTGGATGGGATTGCTATCGCTGTCGATGCTATCCCGCGACAGTTGAAGGAAGCTACGTGTGAATGGGTCAAGTGGCTCTACACCAATGATCCGACAACCGGTCGCGATGAGGACAATCTAAAGCGGATCGTCGCCGATGTCGTGGAGATCGAGTACCAGGACGACGCGTCGCAGTCTGCTTATCCGAGCATCATCAATCAGATGCTTGCGCCGATCGGCCGCATGCGCATGGGCGGCGTGGGTTTCGCTAAGATCGTGAGGTAATATGGCGATTACGCGGGCGAAACTCAACAAGATTGTACATGGAGCCATCAAGGCGACCGGCGAGCTTCGCACGACGATCGTTTATCGCGTGGTTACTCCTGGCGTCTATGATCCGGTGACTGACACAACGACCGATGTAACGTCTGATACACCTTTGGAGAACGTCGTTCTCGCCGGGTTGACGCAGGCGGAATACGGCTGGTTTCCGGCCGATCGTAATACGCAAAAAGCTCTGATTCCTACGTTAGAGCTTGGCGCAATTGTTCCGAAAGAAACAGACAAGATTGTTATCGCGGCTGATGAATGGGAGATTGTTAAAATAAAGTCTCCTCCCGGTTCTCCGCTGTTTGTCATCTACATCGAGTTGTCGTAATGATCACAAATGGAAATGCGTGGATAAAAGCCGCCGAAGCTGAATTAAAGGCGTTCGAGGAAACGTGTGTGAAAGAGGTCCGCGTAGCGACAGAGGTTCTTTTGGAAGCGCTGATGGCAAGAACTCCGGTTTGGAGTGGCGAATCCGTCAGGAACTATGTTGTAGGATTCAATACGTTGCCTAGCGGTTCGAGTAAAGGGAACATCGGACCTAAGCCGCCCGTGCGCCCAACGAGCGGGACACCGCTTGGCTCAGAAGATAATCGTGATGCGAACGAGTCCGCCGCACGGAGCGACATGCATGCGGCGCTCGCCGGGATGAAGAAGCTCGGGACGATCCACGTCACGACCTTTATAGACCCCGCGAAGTGGGACTTGCTCGACAACGGCTCCGCGCCGACAAAGGCTACATCGCGTAGCCCTGGTGGCGTGTCAATGCTTGCGGTACAGACAACCCGCAATAAGATGAGGAATTTCAAATGAGCCTCGAACAAGCCCGCCAAGCTATCACCGATACGTTCAAAACGGAGTTCGCTACAGCGTATCCTGGCGTGCCAATTGCATTCGAGAACGTGCGCTTCAAGCAACCGACGAACGCAGCTTGGATTCATTTCGCGATGATCCCAGGTGACGCGGTTCGCCGGGACCTCTCAACTGGAAAGTACCGGCACTATGGCGTCATCAATGTCACGATTTTGGTCCCTCAAGACACAGGAACAAAAGAAAGCACTGAACTCACTGACAAGGTGTTCAGCATCGTCGCCAGCCGACAGTGGTCAACCGCAACCGGCTCCCTCAAAACCTACGGAGCCCAAAGACGCACCCGTGGTGTTATCAATGGATGGTACACCCGAAATGTCATGCTTGAGTTTCGATACGATTCATCTGTTGAATATTGATCGAGAAGCACGTCACGAGGTTCTTCTTTCACGATTTAACCACGCGATCGAAGATCATTTGGTTGGGTTGCTTTGCGCAGGTACGCCGTACCGGAAGCTTGGGCTGCTTTCTAAGCAAGGCGCACCGAACGCTGTGACAATTACCGTTGCTGGTGTTCCGGTAGTGACGCTCAGTCACGACTTTGTTGATATGAAGTTTGTGATATATGAGACGTACCATAATGACTGACAACCATTGATATTTGTGTGTCAGAAATACACAATCTGCGTTGACTTTTGCTCCTACACATGTTAGGGAACATAGAACGTCGTGTCTCCCATAGGGAGAGATCACTGTAGATTTTCTCCAACAGGAGCCTACCACACATGGTCGCAATCAATAGCGCCGAATCCAATCGCGCTACTCTCAAGTATCTCTCCGAGGTAACGTGGGGCACCACGCCGGCGACTGGCACCGTCCGTCAGGCCCGGTTCACGTCCAGTTCTCTCGTCACCGAGAAGCAGACGGCGGTCTCTGATGAAATCCGCGCGGATCGAATGGTGTCCAACATCATCGAGACCGGGGCTTCGAACGGAGGCGACATCAACGTCGAATTCGCGGCTGGCACTCTGGATGATCTTCTGGAGGGGTTCCTGCTGGGGACGTGGACTAAGTCCATGAATCACCTTCTGCTCAAGGGGTCGTCCACCGACATTACTGGCGCAAACACCATCGTCATCTCCGGCGGCGACTACACCGACTGGATCGCGGACAACGACTGGCTCAAGCTTGAGGGCTTCCAGACGGCGGCCAACAACGTCTACGTGTCGGTCAATGGCGCTCCGGTATTCGCTTCTGGCAATACGACGGTCACCGTCGATCAGACCCTGGTCGTCGAGAACGGCTCCGCGTTCACCAAGATCATGAATGCCGGCGACGTGCTTGCTTCGAGCACCACCATTCAGCTTGGCACGAACTCGGTTACCAATCTGCCCGCCTCCACGACCACGAACATGAAGGTCGGTCAGACCGTCTACATCGAAGGTCTCGGCAAGGGTGAAGGCACCGTCGTCGTCACGGCCACCGATCCGGTTGAGGGTTCGACCATCACCGTGTCGGACGGCACCACGTCGGTCGTGTTCGAGGTCCGCACCAACGCAGCCCTCGTCGCGGAGGGTAACACGCACATCGCCCTGTCCGGCACGCCGGCAACGATGGCCGCAAGCATTGCGGCTGTGATCAACGGGAAGTTCGCCAAGACCACGTTCAAGGTGTCAGCCACTGTTGTGACGGATACCGTGACCATCACGAACAACGCGGGTGCTGGCGGCTCGATCGCTACGTCCGACGCTGTTGCGTTCACGGTAACGTCTTTCGCTGGCGGCAGCGCCACGAAGAACGGCTTCGTCACGGTCGCGAGCATCACGTCTGGTACGGCCTTCACCACTGAGGAAACCCTGACCGCCGATACGAATTCCGGCGGCGCCACGGTCGTCCTCAAGGGTTCGCATCTGCGCAATCCCGGCGTTGTCTCCGAGATCACCAAGCGTTCGTTCACCGTCGAGACCGGCTTCACGGATACCAGCAAGTTCTTCTTGCGGAAGGGTATGCGCGTCGGTTCGATCAACCTGTCCGCCACGGCGAACGAGTTGGTGAGTGCTTCGGTGACGCTGATGGGTGGCCCGTCCGTACACTCCTCGACTGAGGCGTTGACGGGTGGAAGCTACATCGAGCTTGGTTCGACCAACACCGAAGTCATGAACGCTACGTCCAACGTCGGCGAAATCGTCAAGGACGGCGTGACGCTCACGACGGCCATTCAGTCGATCGAGATTTCCGGCGAGAACAACCTCCGTGAGCAGCGCGCTGTGTCGGCGAAGTATCCGGCCGGCGTCGGCTATGGTCGCTCCGTTCTCAACGGCACGATCGCTGCGTACTTCGAGAACTTCGATCTCTACGACGACTTCATCAACCACGTGACCACGAGCTTGAAGTTCCCGTTCCAGGACGTGGACAATTTCAAGTACGTGTTCGTCCTGCCGGCCCTCAAGATCACGTCGGACCCGATCGCGCCGGGCGGCGTCGATCAGGACGTGATGGAGGAAATGGAGTTCCAGGTTCAGCGCGACCCGGCGCTCAATACGCAGTTCATGATTGACCGGTTCTCGTCGGTCTTTCCGTTCAGCGCCGCGTAACGTACACTACAAAGGCGTGAGGCTGGCACGCCTTTTACGGTCCCTCGGCATTACCTACACCTTTGCCGGGGGACCACCGCTTCCAGCCAACCAGCCAACCAGCAACCAGCAAGGTAATTCGCTATGACGCGCAAGGCTTCTAAACCGGATGCTGCCATGCACCCGGCGGTTCCGCTCACCACCACGCCGACAACGACGATCCCGTCTGTGTTCGATCAGTTCGAGACCGACATCGTTGAGCAGGAGTCCGGTCGGTGGTTCTACAACGTCGGCCTCGGCATGAGCGTCAAGCTGCGCCGGTATACCTCGCGGGTCGCGTTGACCAACATGGCGCGCCTGCAGCAGGTGTACCGCAGCTTCCGCGACGAAGCCGGCAATCTTGCCGAAGGTAAAGCCGACGAACTGCTGGCTGAGCACCTTGCTACGGCGGTCATCACCGATTGGAGCGGTGCCGCGTTCCGCAATCGCGACGGTAGCGACATGCCGTTCACGCCGGAGACCGCGAAGATGCTGATGATGCGTCTCCCGGAACTTCGCAACATGATCGTCATGATCGCGAGCAGCGTTGACAACTATCGTATCCGCACGCGTGAGGATGTTGAAAAAAACTAATAGCCGTGCTCAAGTTCCAGCTTGAGCACGGCAACAAGGTCAAGAATATCGGCTGGTTGAAATCGCTTCAACAAAGTGGCGTTACTGTAAAAGGGCTGGAGAACATGCCAGCCATTTTGGTGGAAGCCGAGTACTTCTGGTCGGCGTACGTCACATTAACTGTTAAGCGCATCAGCAATGAGCGTGGACCGCAACCGATCCAGATGTCGGAGATACTGGCTTACGCCATGTATATGCGAATCGATGACGATGCGATGCGTGAAGATCTGTTCTATCACGTAAGCTCACTGGATGCCGTTTTTCTTCAATGGGTCAACAAGAAGCGGCAAGTACCTGGGAAACAACAGGGAAGACATCTCCAACAACTGCGCCGGAACCGCTAATCTGGCGCAGTATTTATCCGCTTGTGTAAAGCACCTTAACCATGTATGTTCACGTGGTCGTTCAATAATTACACGAGTGCACGCCCTTGAGTCTTGATCTTCAAATCAAAACCAATGACGCAGCTGGTCAGATCGCGCAGATCACCAGCAACCTTTCCGCGTTGAAAAAGGCTATCGAGACTTTCCCGAACTCTACGAAGCTGACGAATTCCTTGTCGGCGCTCAAGGGGTTTACGGGTGTTGACGCAACCGCTGCGCAGTCGATTGAACGTCTTGCTATAAGCATCGATAAGCTCGGTAACGCAAAAGACGTTGGTCGTGTTGCGGCCGGGCTGAAGTCTCTTGGTAAAGTGGATGTTGCGGCTGTTACAGCCAACATCGAGAAGCTTGTCGGGTCTCTATCGCGCCTGTCGTCTCAGACGGGCTTTCAGCAGCTGACAGCGTCTCTTGGGCGCTTCTCTGCGTCCGCACAGATCGCTGTACGTTCGACGCAACAGCTTCAAGCGGCTATCGCGGCCATCCGTACGCCCAGCGCGTTGAACACCGCTACGGGCCATCTGAACGCGCTTGCCGGTGCAACGAACGCCGCGTCGGCATCTACGCGCTCGTTCGGCGGTTCGCTTGGGTCTGTCAACGGTCTTCTTGCGGCCTTTGGTGTTTCTCTTGGTGCGGTCGGTGTCTCGCAGTTTGCTTCTGCGTTGAGTGACACGCGAAAGACGATGGAGACTTTCAGGGCGACGGCTGACACCACACTTTCGTCGGTGGGTGGCTCTAGCCGTGCACTCGAATTTCTGACAAGTACTGCGCGTGAGCTGCATCTCCCTCTTGAGGCGCTGATCTCGACGTACACGAAGTTCGCTACGTCCGCAACGATGAGCGGACAGTCGATCGGCAACGTAGAGAAGATCTATAAGAATTTCTCCACCGTGCTGCGCGGTGTGGGTGGCGGTGGTGCGGCTGAAGCTACGCGCGTGTTCAAAGCCCTCGAACAGATGTTCAACAAGGGTTCGATCAAGGCCGAAGAACTTGTTCACCAGTTGGGCGACGTTCTGCCCGGCGCTGTCGATGCTCTCGCTACGTCATTGAACGTGACGAAAGCTGAACTTACTGAGATGATGCAGGCGGGCGCTGTCGGCACTGAAAACATCCTCAAGTTCTCTGAGGAATTCGGTAAGCGATTCTCTGGCGTCGCTGCTGCGCTCGGTAGCTCGTGGAGCGCTGCACTCGCGGATCTCAGCACCGGCTGGTTCCAGTTCAAAGAAGCGTTCGGCGCTGAGTTCTTTACTGCCGTTACGCCAGCTGTACAGGGCTTGTCCACCGCTCTTGTCGAGTTCTCGCAGAGCGAAGGACTCAAGACGATGGCCGGCGTGCTCGGCGAAGTATCTGCCGGCATCATCAACATCGTAACTGCAGCTGTTCAATTCGCCAGCACGGATGTCGGCGGAATTGCGCTGGCGCTGGGCGGTATCGGAATTGCTGGTGGCCTCGCGTATAAAGCCATTATGGTCTTGGTTTCAGCGTTTGGCATCGCTGCGCCGGCTATGGGATTGTTCTCTGGTTCCATCGCTTCTTTGGCGAGCGTCATTGGCGGAATATCGTTCGCCAGTGCTATTGCCGGCATAACATCGTTTGGTGGTGCCGTCGCTGCCGGTCTGGCGGCGGTGAACCCGCTTGCGTTGAGTATTTCGGTGCTGGCCGGTGGCTTCCTCGGACTTGACGCCGCGCTCGGCGGACCAATCTCGCAGTTGTTTGGTTTTGCGCCGGCTGCCGATGCTGCAGCGCAGGGCGTGAATTCGCTTGCGACCGCGTTCAATGCTGTTACTGATCCTGTTCTGACGTTCAACGACGCGATCACGACCGCAGATGCGTCGGCGAAAGGTCAGGCTGTTTCGTTCCAGAACCTGGATAAGGCCGGACAACAGATTGGTACACGAATTGTTGAGCTGCAGAATCAGCAGGACGAACTAAGCAAGGAGTTCAACAACGGCAATATTTCGCTTGAGCAGTATCAGGATTCGATGAATGCGCTCGACGCAGAAATCGGCGGGCTCAAGGAAAAACTCAGCAAGATCGTGCAGGCCCAGCGCGATGCTGCAAAGGCTGCGACGGATTTTGCGTCGAAGCTTGGTTCGTCCGGCGCCGCAGCGAACCGCGCCGCACTCGGCTATGATAGTGCAGCCGCTGCTGCGTGGCGGTACGTTGAGGCCGCGCGCGCTGCGCAGTCTGCTGGGGGCCAGGGCGGAAGCGTGACTGACTCCTATGCGGGCGGCGGCACGACCAACAGCGGAGGATATCGCAGCAAGAAAGTGTCTATGGGCGCGTTTGTTGACGCGCCGATGCTCGCCGTTGGTACCGCGAACACTACGTCTCTCGGTGCTCCGGTGTCGGGCATGCCGGCTATTCTCCATCCGAATGAAGCTGTTGTTCCTCTTGCGGGCGGTGGCAAAATCCCCGTGCAGATGACCGGCGGCGGAGACAACAGCAGCGCGTATCTCATGAAGATCATTGAGATTGAGGCGCAATCTAAAACGGAGCTTGGCCGTATTTGGACGGCTATCAATGCACAGACTGTTATCGTCCAACGCCTTCTTGAAACGAACAGTGATCACGTGCTATCGCTCGTACGGACGAATGAAGCGCTTGCTTCGTCGATCAACGACGTTCTGCGCGAAGTGCGCTCTGCTGCGAGCGAAGCATCGTCTGGCGGTGGTGGCTATACGGGTGGCGGTGGTAGCAGTTATACTGGTGGTAGTGGTACGAGCACTGGTGGTAGTAGTGGTTCGACATCGCAGATGGATTATAACACCTTCTTCGCGCAGGCGCAGGAGTTGAGCAACGCGCTGTCGCAGGCGAACGACGCTACGGATGACTTCTACAACACTGCGCCGTGGTTTGCTTACGGCTCAGCTGGCGCGCATGGTCCGCGCCAGTATAGTCAGAATGACATCACTCAGCTGAACAACCTGCGGAGTGCTGCAGCCGGTCGTGCATCCGCATTCAACGCATTCCTTCGCCAGAACCCGGACTACGCTGCACAGTATTATCAGAACCTCGCGGATGAGGCGCTGAATGCGCAGACGCGGCGCGGCTTTATGCAGCAGGCGGCGATGTACCGGTCGCGGAACTATTCTAGTGGCACTGGACACTCCTCTGGTTTTGCTACTGGATCTCCGAACGCGTATCGTGATATTACTGGGGGCTTCCAGGCGACGCTGCACCCGGATGAAGCGGTCATTCCGCTTCCTGATGGGCGAAGCGTTCCTGTAAATCTCCCCGACAGCGTCATGGCGCAGATGTCAGAAATGCGTCGCCGTTCGTCAAATCAGGGCGTGGTGTATGGCGCGCAAGGTGACATGCCGAATTCGACGCAGCGCGGCAGCAACGGTGGAATTACTGTTGTCATGAACGTGACAGCACAGGATGCTGCAAGCTTCCAGCGTTCGCAGGCACAGATTGTGCAAGAGCTGGGCATGAAGCTGGAGCGCGTGTCGGGCCAGCTTGGGATTAACAGGCAGCGGACTGTTCCGCAACAAAGGAGTTCTTTCTGATGGGGGGGATGCCAGGATACCTATCGATTTCTGTCAAGGGATCCATGATGGGAGCGTCTGGTGGGTACACGGCTCCGCCATCTACTGTTCAGACGACGGTAAGTGGAGCGATTGTTGGCTTGGGAGCGGGTGGCGGAAGCAGTACTCCGCCGCCGCCGACGACTATCAATACGGCATCGGCACTTGCGTTCACTGGGTCGTCGTACGGCATCACTATTCCTATCTTGTTTGGTTCAGATCGCCTGACTGGAAACGTGATCTGGTCTGGTGGTGCGCGTACGGTCACAACTCAAGTAGGCGCGCAGACGTATGCGTTCCGTCGCATCAATTTCGCTCTTGCTGTCTGTGAAGGCGCGGTGAGTGACTTCATGCGCATGTGGATCGGCGAGCGGCTTGTAATTGACAATTCTGCCAGCGTGGATTCGAATGGTGTTGTCATTCCGAACGCCAGTGGCACGACGATCACGCACAGCGTCGATCTGACGAACGAAGGAAGCCCGCTACGCGTCCTTCCCGAAGATGCGCGCACGACGAAGATTACATTCTACACCGGAAACGAGACGCAGCTCCCTCCGACAGCGCTCATGGAGATCGAAACCGGATCGCCCGGTTACCGGGGCATGGCATATATTCTGTTCGAGGATTTCCTCATTGACGAGGGAACTCTGCCGAACATCTATGTTGAAGTCGTCGCGAATGCAAGTTCGTTGCTTCCGCGTTCGTACGGTGTGCCTTCGACGCCGCAAGTCGTGTTTGACGATGTGAATAACAACGGCATCTTCCATGATGGCAGCAACAACCGGCTGTATGTCGGAGCTTTCGATAGCTCTGGCGCCGGTCCGATACCGAATGGCGAGGGTTGGCTTGTTTTGAACAACGCCACTTTGGCCGAACTCGGCCAGTTGGAGTTCAAAGAAAGCACCGGATTGGCAGCTACGACCGGTATTGATACGACGAATGCGGCTGTACTGACAAACGGACACATGCTTGTCGGTCAAACTTCCGGCAATCTTGGACTTGTACATACTTACAATACGACTACTGGACGTATTGAAGATACGCTTGGTCCTGGTGGCGGTCTGTCTGGACACGATCTTGTTACCGGGTTTGGCGCACTCGGGATCGGTAGTCTCGTGTTCTCTGCGCGCGGGTCGAGCATTGAGCCGATGGACATCTTCTGTGGACTTGGTTCGGCAAATCGCTCGATCGGATTTGCGCAGATCAATGATCGCAATCAGCTGCGCATGTTGTCTGTCCTCAATCGAGTGTTCGCGTCTGGCCGCGACACCGCACGTGGTGTCGCCTATCAGCTGCCGGCGAACATCATCGTTGAGAATCCGACATGGATGAACGGCACTACGCCGACTAACGGAACGAATGTCCTTTTCATCTCGGGGGCAAACGTCGAGCGAAGCGCTTTCGACGTGAGTGTTGTTTGCTACAACAATCCGCAGCTAGGAACGACACCGACCGCGCCGACGTTCGTTTCTCTCGGTACGCTGTCTTGCGCCGAGTTGGTCGGCTCTGGTGAAGCGCACACGATCAGCCAAATGTTCATCGATAAGCGTGATCACATGTTGGTCATCGTTTTTTCGACGACCGGCACGCGCAATGATCGTATCGTCAAGTTCGACCCGTTTACGGGCGTCGTCCTCTGGAATACTGCGATCTCCCATTACGCGCCGGCAGTGACGCAGGCGTGGTCTCCGCAAGTTATCTGTCCTGCAGGCAAGTATGCCTGGATATCCGACAGCCCACCCGCAGTCTATAAGATCGATCTGGAGACTGGCCGCGTCGAAACGGTTGAAGATGATCTTGGCGCGCAGTCGCTTGATGGTCCAGGATCAGTTGTGGCTCAGCAAATCTACAACGGCTATGAAAACTCGATCACCTACTTCGGGTCGTCGCCGACGAAGCTTGTCACTAAGATTTACATCGATCGGATTGCACGTACTGACGTGTTGGTCAGTGACATTGTCGAAACTCTACTGACGCGCGTTGGTCTCGATCCAACACAGCGCAACGTGGAAGATCTGACGACATTGGCGCTGACTGGTTATACGGTCAAGTCGGTTTCGTCACTGCGCGATGTATTAGGCGAACTCGCCACCGTGTATCGGTTCGACATCATCGAGAGTGAAGGCACGATCAAGTATAAGACGCGCGGCGAGGGCTCTGTTGCAACCATCCCAGCGAAGTACCTTGCTGACGTGGATGGAAACGGCTGGCTAAAGGAGACGCAAGACTCTGACTTTACGAGGCGCCGCAAGATCAACCTAATCTATCGGGATATCGATCGCGAATACGCCAACAACGTGCAGAGCTACGCACTTCCCCGGTACACTAACGAACAGTTCGACGCTGACGCGTCGGTGGACGTGACGGTTCCTATTGTCCTGAATGCGACGACCGCCAAAACGCTTGCGGAAATCCTGCTATACTCGAAGATCGTCTACGAAAGCATTTATACACTCAAGTTGCCACAACGCTACCTCGCACTTGAGCCGGGTGATGTTATCGATCTTGTCATGGACGATACTGAGACAATCACGTGCCGACTTGGCGATGTCAACGTCGGCAGCGACAACTCGATCGAAGCGACTGCGGTCAAAGAAGATAATGACATCTATACGGACATCGTCACACTTGCTGGTGACGTTGGACGCTTTGATGCGAGCGCGCTTCTCGCCTTCGATCCGCGTTACGAGATCCATTATGCTCAGGTTCCGTATTTCGCTGTCGGCGATATCGATGATGTTGGGTTGCAATACGCTTACCACTTCTTCATTCTCAACACCGATAGCTCGGCGATTTACACGGATGACGTAACCGTTTATGTGGACGCAGTTCCGGTGACCGTTTCGCCTCCGATCGGATATCCGACCTGGGGCTACGTTGTCACACCGCTGCTCGACACTACGGCGAGCTGGTCAACCGACCGAGCATCAACTTTGCGCGTGCATCTTGTTGGGACGGCCGGACTGAGCTTGGCGTCAGCAGCGGGCAAGGAAGCGCTGACCAATGACTCACACATGAACCTCGCGCTTGTTGGCGATGAGCTGATCCAGTTTCAGACGGTTACGGCAGTCGGTGGTGACGTGTATGATCTGACCGGGATTGTTCGTGGCAAGTTCGGTACTGAGCCCGAAGTCATTGGACATACAGCCGGCGAGAAGTTCATTCTTCTCGGCGCGAATGACGGCACGAAAGAGACAAACTACGTGCTGTTGCTGACTGAGCTTGGTGCAAATCGAGACAAGGGTTTGATGGTCGCCGTGCAGACGAACAACCCGTTCCAGCCATATCCTCAAAAGATAGTGACCGCGCGCAACTATCGCCCGTGGGCGCCGTCGGACTTCAAGGCGGCCTACGCTGGTGACGACGCCAACATCACGTGGCAGCGTCGGACGCGCTATGACGGTGAATGGCCGGATGATGGCGCAACCGAGGTTGTGTCGTTCCTTGAAGATGAGGAACGTTACATTCTCTATCTGTACACGAATCCTACGACGTTCTCTCCGTTCGACGCGGACACGTATCTTCGCAAGCTCGATGTAACGACGAACGCCTACACTTATCTTTCCACCGCCCAAACTGCTGACGGGTTTGACAACACCGCTGACGATCTGTACTGTCTCGTTTATCAGATCGGCTCATACACCGGGCAGGATACCGGAGCGACCGCAGAATGCCGCTTGGAGTATAAACGATGAGCAAGTCTCCTATTCTCGCTATCGAACAGATCGGCGAGAACCAGAACAACAAGTACCTGACGCACAATGACGCGATCGACATTCTCGAAGCGGCGACGAATGACGTTTTCGTCAACGCGGCAGTGGGTGCTGGACCTGTCACGCTGACGGAAGCACAGGCGACGCAATATCGTCTCTATAAGGTCAGCGGCGGATCTGCGGCGTTTAATCTCGTATTCCCCGCAACTATCAACGCAGTCAATGCGAAGCGTGAATTCTCTGTTCACAACGCGGACACGACCTACGCCGTGACTGTTAAGGCGTCAACCGGCGCAGGATCAACTGTCGTTGTTGCGCCCGGCGAAACCGCCATCATCTACCAGTCGTACCAGGACATGTATCCTCTGGCGCGGGGAGTCATCGCTGGCTTGCCGTATGATGTCGGCGCATTCATTCCCGACAAGCCGGAAAATGGCGGCGAAGTATGCAAGTTCATCGCGGTGCGCGAAGTTTCGTTCCCCGATGATTTTGCCGGCTCTGTCGGGCACTGCACTACCAATCCTACGGCAACCGCCGCGTTCACGATCGCGAAGAACGGCGTATCGATCGGCAGCATGTCCATCAGCACGGGCGGTGTGTTCACGTTCGCCACGACCGGCGGCGCAACAAGCTTAGTTGCTGGAGACCGGATCACGATCACTGCGCCATCGCCGCAGGACACCACGTTGGCCGATGTCGCGTTTACGTTCAAGGGAACACGCTAATGGCGCTTATTCATATGGATGGTCTGGATTGCTACGCGGACCTGACTGACATGTCGCGCGCCGGCTATCAGCCTGAGAGCACGACATCGCTCGCTATTGACACGACCGGCGGACGTTACGGCGGTGGTGGGCTTCGTTTCGGAACAGCTTCGCTGGCCGTCAACCTGCCGATCCCGCTGCTTGCTTATGGCGGCACTTTGATTGTCGGCTTCGCCGTGTATCACGCTGGAAGCGCGGCCGGTGCGCTGTTAACCGCCGTGTCTGACGCAGGTACGACCGCGTTCAAGATCGAGCACACGGCGGCCGGCGTACTTAAGTTCTACACGGGCGCCAGCACGTTGGTTTATACGTCCGCTGGCGCTCCGCTGACTGCGAATGCGTGGCATTGGGTCGAGATGAAGATCGTTCTCGGTAATAGCCCGTCAGGCTCGTTCGAAGTCAAGGTCGATGGGGGCGCTTCTGACAGTTTCAGCAGCACGGATACGCAACCTACCGGAACCGGCATCGTGTTGCTTCAACTGTCGGCCGGAGGTGCGGTCAGCCCGAACTACGCGTGGATTGACGACATCGTCGTCATGGACGGGACCGGGGCGGCGCTGAACACGTTCATCGGTGACAGCAAGATCACGACGCACGCGCCTTCGAGCGACGGTGGCACAGTCGATTGGACGGCGTCCGCTGGTACCGACGTGTCGTGCGTCGATGAGACGCCCAGCGCGGCGAATGGCGATACCGACTACATTTCTTCGTCAACGGCGGCCCAGGAAAGTCGGTTCAACGTCGCCGATCTGGCAAATACACCTGACACAATTCATGCTGTTCAGGCGCGCTACAAGGCGAAGAAAGCTGACGCAGGTGCGCGTACTGTGCGCGGGCTTGTCAATTCTGGTGGCACTGAGCAGACGGGAACGACGGTTGGTCTGACAACGACGTACGCGTGGCTAAAGGGGCCGGTGGCGACTGTTGATCCGAACACGTCTGCGGCTTGGGATAGTGCCGGCGTGAACGCCGTACAGGTCGGTGTCGAGGTTGTTGCGTAATGGCACAGCGCGTAACACAGCAGATCGTTCAAGTCGCGTTTGAGACAAATCCTCAAGCACGCGTGACGAGCATTGCTGCGGAAGTTCTGCAAGCACCCCCAGCGCCAGCCGCGCGCGTAACATCGTTGGCGCTTGAGGTTCTACAGACTACATCCGGTACGGCGCTTATCCCGAACAGCGCGCGCCCGGCTGTCTACATGATTGCTGGGTAAGGTAACAACATGGCCCTAATCGCGTTCGACAAGTTCGACAAGTATGCATCTGGTGCGACCGGATGGACTGACCTTGCGTCAGATAACGGCTATACGACTAGCGCGTCTGGTCCTAACATAGACGCCGGTATCGGCCGTTTCGGTGATGCCGCGCTGAACATCGACTCGACCGCGTACTACGCAATTCCGTGGAGCGCTAAAACTGGTAGTACAACCGTGATTGTTGGGATGAGCTTCATCCACAGCAGTCCGACAGTATCGACAGCCAAGACGTTGTTGTCTGCTTCCGCAACCGCAACAGGCTCTGGTCTTCACTTCGAAATCGCGTGGATCGGTGGGCAGCTGTTCGTCTACAACGCCACGGGCGGGATCGTTGGCAGTGCGATGTGCCCGATTAACGTATGGCACACGCTCGAAGTTAAGTGCACGATGGCGAACAGCGGCAGCATCACTGTTCGGCTCGACGGCATCGACGTGTGTACGGCAGTCTCTGGTGACTTCCTTCACACGACGACAGCGCTTGGCTTCATTCAGATCCTCCGTGGCGCGCTTTCTCCGACGTACGTCGATTGGGTGTATCTGTGCGACAGCACTGGAAGCACGTTGAACGACTTCCTCGGTGACTTTCGTGTTGAGTCGGTCATCCCCGACGCTGACGGCGGTACAGCGGCGTGGACGCCTTTGTCCGGAGCCAACTACACGAACATCGACGACGCGCTGCAGAGCTATGACGACGACACGAGTTACATCTCGTCATCGACTGTTGACCAGGACAATCTTGCGTCTCACGCGGCAGTGACGCTGTCAGGATTGAACTCCGTCAAGTTCGTCGATCTCGCGGCACTCACCCGTGACGATGGCACCAACGACGTTGCCCTTCTCATGGTCAACGGCGCGAATACCCTGGTGTCTGGTACGTTCACGACGGGGACAGCGTACAACTGGCGAATATTTGCGAGCACGACGGCTCCAGACACGACGGCATGGTCCGTCAGCAACATCAACGCCAGTGAATTTGGCGTGCGCTGTAAGTAAATTAACCACACGATACGGATCTGCTTCCACGTTCATTTGAAACGGCGTATTGCTTATCGCACGTGAGGTGCGGGATGATCATGGCACTCGATAAGCAACTACGTAAGCTGACTGAGATGAAGTTTTGAACGCTAGAAAATAACAGGAGGCGATGCATGATGATCTCGATAAGGAGATCGCACGGCGCGAACAGGCATCACCCCCTGCTTAACCATCATTCACAGGTGAAGTAACATGCGGAAGATCGATGTACTTGATCACGGCTTCGTCCGGCTTGTTGACTCGATGGGCAATGATCTGTCCATCGTACGATCGGCGCGCGTATCATACGCCGCCGAATGGCGAGCCGGAGAAGATCAGGGGAGTGACACTCGCCTGATCAACTACCTCTGGAAGAACAAGCATTCCACGCCGTTCGAAGCCGTCACACTGACGTTCGAGGTCAAGGCGCCGATCTTCGTTCTACGTCAGTGGCATCGACATCGCACGTGGAGCTACAACGAAGTCAGCGCCCGGTACACTTCGCTGCCGGAGGAATATTACGTTCCGACGCCGGATACCATCGGCACGCAGTCCACAAGCAACAAGCAGATGCGCGACATGGGTCATTCAAACCCGGCAGCATCCGCTGCCATTGACCATATGTGCGGGGAAGCGTTCAGCTGCTATCGCCGCCTGATCGATGATGGCGTACCGCGTGAACTGGCACGGATCGTGCTACCTCTCGCGACGTACAGTCACATGTTCGCAACGGTGAACCTCCTGAACTTGATGAAGTTCATGACGCTACGCTGTCACGAACACGCGCAACCCGAGATCCGCGTCTACGCGGAAGCGATGCGCGAACTGGCACGAAGTGTTGCGCCGATCGCTATCGGCGCCTGGGAAACCACTGCGAAGACGCCATGAATTGACCTGAGCCGAGGAATGAGGAGCCAAATATGAGCACGCATGCCGTAACCGTCGTTGAAGTCGGTGAAGTACGTCCGCATCCGAACGCTGAGCGCCTGGACATCGTCGCAGTCGGCCCCTGGCAGGTCGTCGTGAAGCGTGGGGAATTCGTACGTGGACAGCGCGCTGTCTACGTCGAGCCGGATTACGTCGTCCCGACGACGCGCCCCGAATTCGCATTCCTCGCCAAGGCCGGCAAGGACAAGCATCGCCTCAAGGCTGTCCGCCTGCGTGGTGAGCTTTCGTTCGGCCTGTTGCTTCCGTTGCCACCGGAGATTTCAGACGCACCGGTCGGAACGAACGTGATGGAGACCCTCGGCATCGCGCGGTACGAGCCTCCGGCCGGCAAGGCAGGGACGTTCGCAGACGAGATGGCGCACGACCGTTGGCCGAGCACGCATGCGCCGAAGTTCGACCTGGAGAACTACAACCACTTCCCCAGCATCATCACTCCGGGCGAGCACATCGTCTGCACGGAGAAGGTACACGGCGCCAACGCCCGGTACGTCTACATTGACGGCGAATTCTTCATGGGATCGCGCAATCGGTGGGTGAAGCAGGACGGCAACCACATTTGGACGCGCGCTGCGGCGAACAATCCGAACATCGAGAAGTGGTGCCGCACGTACGAAGGCATGGTTCTCTACGGCGAGATCTACGGCGCCGTGCAGAGCCTGAAATACGGCCTGGACAAGGATGTCAGGTTCACCGGTTTCGCCGCCGTGCATCACGGCGTGTGGCTGCGTCAGCCTGTTCTGTTCCCGAGCCTCGCGGACTTCGATGTGCCGCATGTCCCGATCATCTACTCCGGCCCGTTCGACATCGATCGCATCAAGGAAATCGCGGAGCAGGACAGCGTCATCGCGGAAACGCCCGGCCACATGATGGAGGGTGTGGTCATCGTCCCCAGCAAGGAGCGGTATCACTCCCTGATCGGCCGCGTCGCGCTCAAGTACATCTCGAACAGGTACTGGCTCTCGAACGCCTGATCGCCATCAAGTCAGTAAGGTAGGTACAAAAATTGGTTAACCGTACCCTACCTTACTGACTGGACTTTACGCGTTTTTCTGCGTATTGTGTTCGAAATTCAAGGAGATCCATCAGTGTCATTCAGAGAGACGCCACGCTTCCCGGAAGACATCAGCTACGGCTCAAGCGGCGGCCCGACGTTCAAGACGTACGTCTACGAAGGGTTCTCTGGTGTCGAGCAGCGCAACATCACGTGGTCCGAAGCGAAGCATCAGTACGATGTAGCGCACGGAATCCGCGATCGTGGCGACATGGATACGCTGCGCGCGTTCTTCTACAACATGCGTGGACGTGGCTACGGATTCCGATACAAAGACTGGGCCGATTACGAGCTTGTTGACGAGGTCATCGGAACCGGTGACGGCGTAAACGACACGTTCCCGATCATCAAGGCGTACACGAGCGGCGCGAACACCTACTTGCGGCGCATCTACAAGCCGATCGCTTCCGGGTTCAGTGTAAAGGTCAACGGCGTCACTGTGTTGCCCGCAACATACACGCTGTCTACGACGGCCGGAACTATCGTATTCTCCGGCGGGAACATTCCGCCGAACGGACACGCTGTCGCTGTTACCGGCGAGTTCGATGTCCCCGTGCGGTTCGACACCGATCAGATGTCCGCTTCACACGATGGTTTCCAGGTCGAAAGCTGGGGATCCATCACTCTTGTCGAACTCAGGGCTGACGAAATCTGATGTAAGACGCGCATCAGCGCGGACAACTGCATAGTCATTCAGAAAGGCTCTACCAGTCATGGCTCTGGCACAACTTTTGCTTACCCTCTGTTCGATCGCTGATCCATCAACCTGCAGGACGGAACGGATCATTCTGTCAGTACCAGTCGAGGAACTGACCCCGTACAAGTGCATGCAGGCGGGCCAGCAGGAGACCGCAAAACTCTATGAAGTTGACCCAAAATGGCGGTTGACAAAGTGGGGATGCGGAAGGTACCGTCCAGAGGCTGACGCGTAACGCGGAACAAAGAACACTCCCAGCACTACCAGCGACAATCCACAGAGCAAAGAGAGGACATACGGATGCCCATCAAGATCACGACTTCATCCATCAAGATCACCGAGGAAAACGACCGTAACGCGGCGTTCACCATCGACGGCATCGATTCCGACAGCATCATCGTCACGGTCAGCAACTCCGGAAGCCGCCGCGACGGAGACACCGCGGCGGAGTCCATGATCATGGAATGGGACGACGTTCGCGCCCTGATTGACGAACTCACCGCCCTTGCCGACGAGTACGCTCCTGAGAACGCCGACGATGACAGCGGCGCATCCGGTGCCGACGACGATTCCTACATCCAATACGCGCCAGAGACGGGCGGCGTCCCCTTCCCAAACGACGAGCTGCGCATCGTGTCAAGCACGACCACCACGACCACGACCACGGTCCGCGAGTGCCCCCGCTGACCTGATCCAGGCGGCGGCTACAAACAAGTTGCATTAACACAATGTGGCGTCAAAAGCGCCACATTGTCGTATCTGGAGACACAAGCGATGCAGATTGGAACAACATTCAAGCCGCGCAGGATGATTGTGGCGCACATGCGCAACAAGTACAAGGTGACGTGGAGCGTAGCAAAATACTGCACACGGCTACTGACGCGCGGATCGTTGAACTGGGATCGGCGCCCATTTTCAGCTTCGGCTGTAGAGACGCACAGGAAGCTCGTCCAAAGGATGCCAATATGAGGCGCCCGCACAACCTTGATGGACGCTTCATCCACTGGTTCTACTGTACGAAGTGTGGACTAGTCGAACTTAAAAACGAAGCAACTCGGCGCGAGCTGAAAAAAGCGTGCCCTGGCGCCGAGAAAGAAGATTGAAGACTGTTCCCGAACGGTAACATTTACCCCATAATGAGGGGTTTCAGGGCAGAATGTTACCGATCGGGATCACAGGAAATCACGACTGACCAGCCGTAAGGCGCCCAGGCAGGTGCGGGAATCCTCTGAAATTCACGGCGTTGTCGAAAACAAGTGTGCAGTCAGCCAGGAACCGCTTCTTACACGGCAGCGTATACATGAACCTATCGCCGGCCTGGATTACGCCCGGCTCCGCGAAGTACAGCTTGATAATCTTGCCGGCAGTATCCCACGTACGGATGACGTTCTTACGGCCGGCGTTGTTCCCCGTCAACCACCTGATAGGCGCTCCGGTGAACAAGTCATCCACACCGATGATAGTCGTGGCGGCAAACCGCTTCTTGTTCGTGACTGATGCCACAACATCGTAGAATACGCTCTCAGGGAACGCTTTCCAGACGATGTTTCCGTCAAGCGTGTAGGTACCTGAACTCGTACTGAACGCCGACCCAGCTACGCCTACGTCCGCCACCGGGTCATATTGATCAGGCGCCTCGGCATTGATCACGGCAGCACGGATGTCGTCGAAACCGACTTGCGCATTCGAGTCGCCAACAGGGGACCGCGCCTTGATGTAGAACTTGATCGACCGCGTGCCGACTGGGAGGGTGACAGTCTTCGAGCGCTCAGCGACAACAGGTGCGCCCGCGTTCGTCTCGTACGTTCCGCTCGTTCCAGCGATGTCAACCGTAGCCAAGACTGACGCAGACGCGTTCAACAGCTCAGCGTAGACGTACAGGCTACTTGTCGTGTTGATCCACTTGCACATCAGGCTGAAACGCGCAACAACGCGTTCGAGGTCGATCACGTCGGGATCCAATCCCCACGATGCCGTCGTAACTATCTGCGTTAGCGTGTACGTCTCTTGCACGGCGGAGCCAGAATCGCCGCCGACAAGATAATACGTTCCGACCGGTGCTGTCCCAAGAACGCGCCAATAATCGCTGGCGCCAGGACGTGACCATCCGGTGATGGCTGTGACTGCCGAGTTCGCGATAACAGCAGCATCCGCCTCAAAACTGCTGTTCAGTGGATACTTGAAGTAGTTGTCGTCTGTGACATCAATGATGCGCGAGACCTTGTGGATGACGCCGTCATGTGGCTGTGTCGTCGTGTGGTTCCACCAATAACAGCGCACGTCATCGGCGGCGCAGTTCGCCAGATTTGCGTCGAGCCGGTAGAAGTGAATGTAGATGCGGATCGATCGCGCCCCGGCAATCAACGGCGTAGCAAGCGTACGATCGCGCCACGTATTGAAGGCATCGAGGGTCAGATACCGCGTATCTGCCGAGTCAATAACCGTGCCAGCTGCGTCCATGATGTCCATGCTGATGCGGACAGGATCTTTAAGATCCGCTGTTTGCGCGAGCGCCACGGAGTAGAGGAACGTAATTCTGCCAGCGTCGATGTCTGTGGCGGCAATACCGCCCGCAACAAGATCGAGGTCTTGATAAACAGAGCGAGCATCCCGTTGGACTGAGCCAACGTCCTCGGTGTATCCCGACAAGCAGTACGTTCCAACAGCCGGCAAGAGGAGCGCAGAGCCGGGCGACGCATTTGTTCCGACGTGAACGCGGCCATATTCTCCCATGACCTTCGTCCAACCAGTGATGGCCTGCGAATATGTGCGCGCACCGTCTACCTCGAAGCTAGGGTTGATCACAGAAAACGCCGTCATCGCCGCCGGATCATACTTGTATACCCAATCACCTACGCTGTAAGGGTTTCGAGCGGAGTGGGCCTGTCCCCAATCAACGGCAACGCGGCAACGCTTGTCGCCGAGGTCGGCGTCACACGACGGCTGATACGTGCGCCCGACTTCGAAGTCGAGCGTCTTGAGCATGCCGACAATCGTGATGTCGGCGAAGCCCTGTTGATTGTATTCGATCGTACCGAACCAGCCCTTACGCATGACAAGGGCGCCGTCAGTGGGATCGGCAAAGTTGATTTTACGAATGGTGACTTCGGCGTGCAGAAATTTTCCGGCCTTGAAGTCGCTATTGACGAAAACTGATCCATCCAGAGCGATCGACAAGTTCACGTTATCGATGTTCAGCGCGCTTCCGCTTGAGATTGACGACGAAGTGAACGCGATGTCACTGCGATACGTCCTACCACCGAACACGATGTCAGTGTTGTGGTCGGTCAAGTAGTACGTCTGCGTATCTTGGCGTACAATCTCGACAAGCAGCGCAAGCGTTGTCACGGACTCTTGAACAGCCGCTGTAAGCGATGACGAGATTGTCTTCATTTTCTGTGGTTCTCATTTATGAAAACGGCGAGGACGATGATCATCCCCGCCGCTATAATCAGAAGAACGATGTCTGACGGTGTTACGATGACTTCTTCTTCTTGAATTGACCAGACGCCGCCTTCCACTTCTTGTAGAGGCGATCAATCTCGGCGATGTCGCCGTGACACTCAGACCACGCGTCGTAGAGCTTGACGATGTAGATGGCAGTAGCTCGACGTGAAGCGTTGGCTCCCGGAGACTTCGGAGCCGCCTTGCACCGCCGGATCTCGTCAGGGAGATTCAGATCGATCTGCTGTACGGTAGGCATCGGTTGATCACAGCCGCCGCCGGGAGATCCCTTTGCGGCGAGCAGAAGGGGAGCAAGCATGAGAATGGTGATTGCGCGCTTCGTTCGGCCGAAACTGAACATCACTTGGCCTCCATTTTCTTGAGACGTTCGAACGTCAAGGGCACTGCCGTACCGCCGACCGGTTCGTCGTCTTTCGGATCGGTCGAAGCTTTCACGTCAGCGAGGATGGCGCAGAACTTCTCCAGGTCACCGCTGCGTTCAGCAAGCCGGTTGTTGAGACCGGTGAGCGTGTCTTTGAGCAGGCCGATGTTGGTTTCAAGGACGATGACATCGTTCTTGTGATCGACCAACTGCCGTTCGAGAGCGACAATCTCGCGCCCACGGTTGTCGTACTCGTTGACATAGTAGAGCAGACTGCCAACCATAGCGGCCAACAGTCCGGCCGCTACGAGGTTCCGCCAGCCGCCGAGGAACGTCAAGATGATCGTAAGAATGGGCATCAGGTATCCTTCCGCAGATGCTCAGCACGAATCCAGCCAGTTACTTCCTGACCATCATCGTCGGTACCATAGACCAGCGCCCAATTGCCGTCAACCTGTTTCGCTTGCAGGGCCATCCCAGGCTCGACTTGGGCGTCCTTAATGTTACCATTTGGCGTTTCTCGAAGCCGCAGCCATACGCGGCTGACGTACGATGACGGGGCTTTCTCCGGCGCTTTCTCCGGGGCTTTCTCCGGCGCTTTCTCCGGCGCTTTCTCCGGGGCTTTCTCCGGGGCTTTCTCCGGGGCTTTCTCCGGCGCTTTCTCGGGAGTAACTTCCTCGGCGACATCGGCGCTGCGATCTTCGAGCAGCTTAGTGTACCTACGCATATTAAGCATTGGTCCGGTGTCGGTTTTCCATCCGCGAGTATCGATTTCTTCGTGGGTTACAATATGCTTGATCGTCGGGTATGCCTTGAGCAGCGCGGCGACCAACTCATCGAGCTTATCCAGCTGCGCCGGATAGTACGGTTCCCACGCGTAGGTGCCTTTAGCGAGGCGCGGATGATACATGTGGTGCCAGCCACCAGGAGGTGAGAACGTGGTGCGGTCATTGCCAACAAAACGTCCATCAGGCTTAATCTCCTGACTGTATTGATCAAGATAGTTGCCGTTTGACAGCTTCTTGACCCAGCCAGCGTTGCAGATCTCGACGCCGATGAACGAATTGTTGAGTCCCGTGAAGCCCTTATACTTAGACGGCCCAGCATGCCAAGCGACACGATCACATGGGATAATTTGAATAAGTTCTCCGTCGCGACCGAGGACAAATTGGACCGAAGCCTTGCGATCCGACGTAGACAGCGTCGCGACATCGCCCTGCGTCGTCCAGCCCGCCGTATAGTGCAGAACAATGCCCTTCGGCACCATGTCGCCGCCCATCTTGTTCGTCTTGACGCGACGAACGCCTTCGACCCATCCATTCTTAATTTTCAGTGTCATTAGAATCCTCCTTGGTGTCATCTACGTTGACGGCTGAAGCCGCGCAAAAGTCGGCGACTAGGCGAAGCTCATGTGGCGTCGCGTTGTTTTTGAGGGCGTTTGCCCTGAATGACATAACCAGGACGTTTCCACGAACGTACCCCAACGCAGGGACAAGGCGATCGAGGCTTGGAGAGTTTTGTCCCCATTTTTTGTTTGACCAAACTAACTCAATTCCCAATACCGGGCACACCAGCGGTGCACCAATATCGTCGATGGTTAGGTTGAATGGGAGGTCTTTGTCTCTAGCGCGGGCCATTGCTTTACGAAGCATCTCCTTACGCGCAAATAAAATACAATCTGATGCGCGGGCCGCTTCGCGCGACACCCGATCGCTCTCCTTCTTCTTTTCAGGATTTGCTGCGCGCCACGCCCGTACGCGCTCCCTCTCTTTTTCAGAATTTGCTGCGTACCGCGCCCGTTTGCGCTCCCGCTTCTTTTCAGGATTTGCTGCGTATCGCGCTCGGTCGCGCTCCCGCCTGCGGGCCTTGCGCGCTTCTTCAATAGCATCGGTGTCAACATCTTGTGTCATGGTTTATCATTCTTCGATACGTAGACGCAAATCTGTGCCAGTTGTGTCAGTGTTGCGCCTTGTTTCATCCTATTAGCAAGCACAGATATGACCTGTACGTTACCTTTAACGTATCCTAGATCATTGACGACCCGATCTAGCGACGGAGAATTATCTCCTGCCGAGATGCGGGAAGCCCAGTCTAGCTCAATTCCAAGCGCCGGACAATGCGTCGGCGCTGGAATATCGTCCAACACAAGATTGTGTGGTAGGCCCTTTTTGAAAGCGCGCCTCTTTGAGTCATTCAACATCCGGCGTCGTTTCAGTAACACCGGATCTCTCAGGTGCAACATTTCACGATACCTGACGTGTCTGGAACTCATCGGCAGCCCGTCGAGCCAAACCCTCCGACACCGCGTCTAGTATCATCAAGCGCGCCAGCGAACAACATCAGCGCGATCGGCGCGCTCGAAGATCAATTGAGCAATCCGATCACCGTGATTGATGTTGACGATATCCTGACCGAGGTTGATCAGAATAGCGGCAATAACTCCGCGATAGTCAGGATCGATGACGCCGGCCAGAACATCGAGCCCATTCTTGAACGCCAACCCGCTACGTGGTGCTACCCGCCCATAGTGTCGCCGGAATCGCAACCCGAATACCTGTTGACACGGCCTTCCGATCACCAGGAAACAGACGGACGTAGTCGTCTCCTGTGTTGTTGACGATGCAGGCGAATAGATCAAGACCGATCGCGCCGTCAGATGAGTAGACAGGCGAAATCGCGCCCGCTTCGAGCGTATACTGTACCTTAAGCATGCGTCGCGCCTTGCTTACTTGTTTCGGAAGATGGCCGACTTGACGCGCTCGACGAGAAGCCGAGCGGCCATGTTGACAGCCTCGTAGTGCGTGGCGTAGTAGAATCCGGCGCCGCTTGCCACGATGGCGACAATAATCGTAGTCATGGTGTTCTCCTTAGCTTGTTGCCGGGTACACTAGAAGTTAACGTCCGGCTTGTCAACATGATCGGCAGAAGATTTACCTGATCGGACAGGCCCCACCAGTGCATTCGCCAGTATCGAGCATGTCAGCCGCAGCAACATCAGTCAGATTGACCGGGAGCAGCGTAGATACATATTCTCTATACGTTTCTTTCGACACAGGCGTTTGAGGCAAATAAGGATACCCCAAATCTTTAGCAGTCTTCGTCGGATTGGCCCTGTAGATGAATGATACACCAACGTAGCTGTCCCAATTCTCAATCAACCAATCAATAATCGCCGGGACTTCTTCAGGATCGTACGAGACAGTTATAGAGGCGTTGGTCTGGCAGTAGTTATCCATGATAAGTTTATAGCGATCGAGTTGCTGCACCGCTGTTTCTAGATTTACTTCAAGATCGCCATCACGATCAAAAGCGATGTGCTCATACGCGACAGGCAAAACGATAAGCACACCTGTCGGATCGTACGGATCAGGTTCAATCTTGTATTTGCTACGCGCAACTTTTCAACCAGCGGATCATGCACAGTGAAACGAATGCGGTTGAAGATATACTTGGCGAGCGGCTTATGTATTCCTTCGGCAACTTCTCCGTGCTCATTCGTGCCAAACACTTTTGATGCGGTGTTGTGGGACGTAGCGCAACCGTACGCGACATACTCGTTGCCGTCCGGCACCGAAATGTCAGCAGTCATGTTGGCCCCCACAGATTGGACGCCATCGACGCGTACAGCATACGCACGATTCCACGTCCGAACCGGGTGATGTTTGAGTTTGTTGCTCAAACGCCATAATGCCTCGACGGCTTCTGGCGTCGAATGTGCGCCGAGCGTACACAAATAGATGCACTTATGCTTTTGTAGGTTCTGTCCTTTTGTGTTAGGACTGCGCCCAAACGCGAGCCCCACCGCCCAAGCAATCTGCTGAAAGTCTTTGGTGAACGCATCGTCAGACTGTGTGAAGATGACAGAACGTGCGCGCTTGTTGTAGCATCCGTCACTGTCGGTAAGACCGGCAACGAACGCAATAACATGCTCGGCGGCGCCGTGCCTGATGGCGCGCGGAACGCCAACCGAAACGTCTTTCATCAAGTCGTTGGCGAGCATCCATCTCCATAGACCGGCTGAGCCGACCTCAAGCGCGAACGCCTTCCGGTCCGACAGCTTTTTTACTTCTGCACAGCTATCGCCCAAAGACATCGACTAATACGTTTCTTGCGCGAATAAGATTTTCCTCATTCGCATCAACAAAGCGGATTCGGTACTTAGACTCAGACTGCGCCCCCGTCCCCGAACATATATCCGATGAACCACGCAAGTTCGCTGGTCATTTCACTTGGTTGATTTATGGTCCGCGTCTTATCCCCGTGCGGGTTCAGCCTATACTTGTTAAGCGTCTTGAACGCGTACGGTGTCTCATTTTGTACAAACCGGCGACCACAGATAGTTCATCCCCAACCTGCAAGTCTTTAGTCGCGCGCCATTCGCCGGAAGCCAGCCGCCATTTATGCCCTGCGGTGCCGTGGATCGGAAGATTATAAGTAGTCTTGACTTTGTACAACTCATCGACACCGTTGTCGAACGTCTTATCCACGCTCGTTACTGATCCGTCAACACGGACCACGCTGTCACACGTGTCCGCCCATACGACTCCGTCAGGATGTTCCTCAAGCATCTCATGAATACGCTTAATGCCTGTCGGTGTAATGATATTTGCCCAAATAGGAAGACATCCGCTAGACTTCACCGTGGTGACGTGCTTCGCGCGGGCATGTGTAGTTCGTCTGCCATACTATTTGCGCCGCTAATTTGCAGCGTCTTTAAGTGCCTCCCACGCCTGAGCTTCGTTCTGGTGTTCCCACGCGACGGCGCCAGTCACGCCGACACCACACAGATGCAGGAATTGATTATTCTGATGCCATGACTCTTGCAAATTCCATCACGAAAATCTACACAGGTCGCGCGGTAGTTAGCGCGCGAGATCAGATAGTGAGCCCGATGCAGACCTTCCTCGTCGCCGTTGAACGGAACAAGGTTTGTCTCAACGAGACAGCAAAGCCGCGATCCGGCAAGAGCTGCTCCGCACAAGGATTAAACGTATGACAATACGGTGCCCGGCGCTGAGCCTCAACCATGTTAATAAATCCGGGCTCAGACCCTCCGGCGTCTTCCATCAAACGAAACACATTTTTAAGTTCATATCTGGTCGGCTTCCGAGTGAACAACAAGCTGTTGTTCGACATGGAGCGCTGCTCGTTTCCTGTTAGCCAGTAGTTGTTTTTTGCTGTGGCAAATGCCTTCCATTCTGGTTCTCCGTGGGCTACAAACGCGATCTGCGCAGAGCGCGAGAAGATAAGATCATCCCGAGCCAGTTCATAATATCGAGAATATCAATCCGCGTTAGAAGTTGTCCGACGCGGTTATTCGATGATCTCGGCAATAGCACCGTAACGCGCGCGATTTGTGCGTCACCACTGCTAATCCACCCGTAATTACGCAGCCGCCCACCAGCGCCACGAACTTCTGAAAAGTCGATGATCAGTTTCTTTGCTGGGCACTTACCAGCCAGGAGCTTATGCCGACGCTCTTTGCCCAAGCGTGGGCTGAGTCTCCGATACCGATAGTCCACACGCCCGTGGTGCGGTCATACGTCTCTTATATTTGTTTCCTACCCTTCTGCTCGCGTGTCCGTTCTGAACGCACAACTTCAACATCCATCGCGGTTGTGAAGCCGTTCAGAGAACCGACAATAGGGCGAAAGCCGACGCCACAGCCCTGAAGCAGTAACCACAGGGCATCCACAATGTCGTGGACACTCCGTACTTCCATTCCAGCGCAGTTGAACCTGTACTCTCGACGACCTGCGTGATTGGCATCCCGCCAAGCCACCTAGCGCGACCCGAAAATGTCACCTTACGGTCGAGAAATAGTTCCAAAGTTCAGCCAATTCGGCTTCTTCAGTGTCGGTAAGCGAAACAAGAACCCACCCGCCGTCAGAGCGAGACATGCCTTCGCCCGCTCCACAGCCAACGCTGGTGGCCGATGACCCGTTCAGTGGCCTGTTCCGGTGTTTCGAAAACAGTACCTTGATCATCGAGCGGACGAGGTAGGTCCGCGCCTCAATAATCGAGGCACGGATAGAGGGTTCTGCGCATTGTTGCTGCCTTGTTGTGGTGGAGAGACGAGGTGACGTTAGTGTAGTTGACGCGCGCGTCAATCACCAACGACAGATAGCGCCGGACGTTCTGCCATCACCTTCTCGATGGCGGAAATGTCGTCAGCCACGTCGCCAGGGAGATCATCATCGGACATCTTCGCCGCCGAATCGAGCACCACGTTCATGTGCGCGCGTAGAGAAGATCGACGAGTTCGTTGTGCCGGCCGCTGGTGAGTTCCTGGATCGCCAGGGCGACGATCAGCGCGGGCGGGACAGGCCCGCCGAGTTCCATGCCAGACACGGTGTATTCGGAACACGACGGTTGCGGATTGCTATCGGCGCCGCCCTCGACGACGAAAGTGAACTTTGACATTGTAGATTCCTTTCAGTGCGCTGTTGGCGCCGTTGATTACTGCGCTGCGGCGGTGGTGGACTCGTCGGCCGAACCATCGACGACGAAGCCGACCTTCTCCATCTCGCTCTCCAGCGTCGTGGTGTACTGCACGTAAATATCTCGACCAACTCAGGCTGTGCCGCAGAGCGTCAACGACGACGGCCAACATGCCGGCCGGCGTGATCGGATCCGTCAGGCGGTAACCGGGGAAGACCTTCGTACGAACAACATCGACGGCACCGTCCGTGGTATCCGAGATGACGACAGTGAGTTTGGCCATTGTAAACGTCCTTTCAAAGAGTTGAGAGACTAGATCTTACGCGTTTTCAGTGTTGCAGAACTTCATACCACAAGCAAACAGAAGCTTACTTGATGGTCAATTCCGCAATCAATTGTGCTGCCCGCGCTGGGGCCGATTATTAACCAGCATCCCAGTGGATTGTGCATCGAAGTATTGCAGCACACCCATAGCGTGCCCGAGATGATACACACCCCGCTATCCGCTGCGAATTCTTCTCCGTCGATCCACGACAGAATATGGCGCTGCGCAGCATCAGCATAGATCAGAGGCCTGGATGGCAGTCTCCTGGTGTAAGCCCCATGCGCCATGCCGTTTCTTCTCGCCATCGAGCAATGGATCAGCGCGACAGGCGGAACAAGTGAAAGCGGCGGCTTCTTGATGCCGAGCAGATCTTTGGGGTTTGTCCCGGCTGCTCGGGGACTTCCGAGGAGTGGGTCATTTAACCCGCTTTCGCAAAGGCTGGATTGCGATCAAACGCGCTTGCCGATG
The DNA here is from genome assembly GCA_016718605.1 of Lysobacterales bacterium. Taxonomy (GTDB): domain Bacteria; phylum Pseudomonadota; class Gammaproteobacteria; order Xanthomonadales; family Xanthomonadaceae; genus Aquimonas. Next base: position 81,276 of record JADKCY010000012.1, read on the forward strand.
CAAAAGCCGGCTTAAGCGCAGAAGCCGGCGCCCGCACCGGTTCCTGAACCCACGACCTCGTGGACATCTTCCCGCCTCGTCGCCGGCAGGAAAGCGCTCTCGGCGGCCTCCCCGATGGCGTCCATCTCGCGACGCTGGTCCAGTCAGCGAGGCGCAGCTCGACGCGTAGGCCGTATCACCATCCTTGGTCTCGAACTTGTCGGTGCCGATTTCGATCAGCGGGATCTTGAAGCCGCCGACCTCGTCGAGTTGGTCTTCATCTTGCTACCGTACTCGGCCAGCAGCGAGGATGGGACGCCGCGGCGTGTCCGCCTTGTAACGTCGTGTCCATCTCCTCGCCGACGTTCGGATCGACGGTCTTCACCATGATGCCGAGCTGCCAGCCGTCGCTGTTCTTCTTGCCTTCGGCCCGGTAGTTGGTCAGCTGATCGACCGGGTCAAGCTTCTCGCCGTTGACGATCGAGAAGTAGTGCGTCTCAACCGGCTTCTTGGACTTCCAGGCGGTCCAGACGTACTTGGCGTTCCACAGGTCGAAGGCGAGGTGGACGCCGTCATCAACATCTTCCTTGCCGACAGACCACACGCCGGTCTTGCCGTTGAAGTTGAGGCGACGCGCACTCGACACGCCGGCATAGGGCGCAGTCTGACTGAACGGATTTACGCCACCAGCGAAAGGAATCAGGCCACGCCCACACTCAGGGGGACAACGATGTTATTCATGTTGTTTCTCTTTTTGCTCCGAGTTACTTCACTTGTTACGGTCATGACTCGCAACACGTCATACGGGGCGCCTGGGATTTCATATTTCGCAACGTCAGTCCCATAAGCTGCTGGCCTTCAAGTCAAGTGTTTCTTCCCTTGTTTAGATACCACGACACGCTCCCATCCAGGACTACCGATCTTTTTCAGCCGCTTCTCGCGGCTTATCCTTCAACAACTGTGCGCTAAATTGTGTTCTTCCGCAGCGCTGCGGCGGTAGCT
>JADKCY010000013.1 GCA_016718605.1 Lysobacterales bacterium
CTGGTTCCACTGATCGCGGTCTCCAGCGTGAGCAGGTGCTTCTCGTCGATCCTGTCGGCTTCTGCGAGAACCTGCCGCCAGCGATCCTTGCAGGTCGACTTGACCCCGATCATCGTGAGCCGGGATGCGTCATACGCGGGGTCGTGGTACTCCGCCTTCCCGGGGAAAAGAAAGTCCGGCTTCGCCCTGTTCTCCGGGTCCGTCGTTTCACACGACCACATGACCGTTTGTCGTCTCGCCAGTCCTTCCCTCTGGCTGAAGTCGAAGCGAAGCATCAAAACAAAGCGTGAAGCGCCATCAGATAAGACAACCGCAGAATCAAGCTGCGGACGGCAACGCTTTGTTTGACTGTGGGGAAGGTCCTTGTAGTTCGAGCTAACCGGCCTGCTACGGCAAGCGCCTTAGCGGGTCCGGTTGAGCGAGGGGTTAGGCGTCGCCCCGGTCGCGCTTCGAAGGCTACTTGCGCTTTCCGCCGAAGCTTGGCCGACGACGGTCTCGCCGAACGACCAGTATGTGGATACCGCTTGGCTCAGAGACGTAGATGACGCCGTACGGGAACACCTTGAAGGGAAAGAACTGCCGGCCTCTAGCTCTTGGGGTGCCGATTCCTGGGTTCTCTGCGACCAGCCGCGCAACCCGTTTGAACTCGGCCACGAAGCGAGCCGCCAGAGCCGGTGAAACCTTTCGCTCGTAGAAGCTGGCCGCCTCGGATACGTCTTCCTCAGCATCCGGATGGATGGTGATGATCATCCAGGAAAGCGTGCTTCAAGCCGGGCGAGGGCCTCACCTAGAGAGACGGCGACAGCGGCACCTGACTTCAGCTCATCCGCGCGGGCATCCGCGACCGCGTCCCACGCGGCCTCAATGTCTTGATCCTCATCCAAGCTCGCGAGCAGTCGCTCTACGAGGCGCGATCTGTCTGCTGGTGCAAGCCTCAGCACCTCGGCTTCCAGCATCTCCACCGTTGCTGCCATGGTCACTCCAAAGTCGACTCCAGTAAGCATAGCTTGCCACAAGTGTGGCCAAGGGCTGGCGCGTGGGCCGAGAGGAGGTGTTGGCTGCGACGCCTAACGAATGAGAGGACCTTCCCCACCGCGCACCGGATGCGGCGCTCGGTAGTTCGGCCTTGTGGTCGCGCGTGACGATGGGTGGGGTTTCTTCATCACTCGTTCCGGAGGCGGTCATGGCGATTGTGTGCGCTGGGGTCGATCTTGCCAAGAATGTGTTTGCCATTCATGGCGTCGATGACGTGGGCAAAGCGGTTTGGTTGCAATCTCGGGTGCCACGCGCCTAGCTACTCGTGGCGTTCAGCCATTTGCTGTCGTGTTTGATCGGCTTGGATGCCCGCTCGGCTGCCGATCTGAGCTGGTCATGCCGCAGCCTCGACCTGCGCGGGCAGTGACCGGTTAATTCAATGGGAACAGCGATTCCCGACTAACGAATGGGTCGCACGCGCGTCTTTCATCAGGGTCCGTCGTTTCACACGACCACATGACCGGTTGTCGTCTCGCCAGTCCTTCCCTCTGGCTAAAGTCGACGCGACGTATCAAAACAAAGCGTGAAGCGCGATCAGGTAAGACAACCGCAGACTCAAGCTGCGGATGGCAACGCTTTGCTTGACTGTGGGGAAGGTCCTTAACAGGCTGTTGAAATTCACCCAACCGTCCACCCCGGCGGAGCAGCGTGAGAAAATGACGGCATCGCCCGACGAGCAGTGACGCCCATGCGTGGAGCCGACATCACCCAAGCCGCCCTGTTCAGTTACCGCACGCTGGAACAGCGCATCCCCAAGAACCACCCGCTGCGCAAATTTCGCGTGGTCGTGGATGCGATTCTGGCGAGCATGGATGCCGAGCTCGACGCCCTGTACGCGCCGACGGGCCGCGACTCGATTCCTCCCGAACGCCTCCTGCGCGCCAGCCTGATCCAGACCCTGTTCTCGATCCGCTCCGAACGGCAACTGGTCACCCACATCGACTACAACCTGCTGTACCGCTGGTTTGTCGGTCTGGGCATGGACGAAGCGGTATGGAACCACTCCACCTTCAGCGCCAACCGGGATCGCCTGCTCAACGAGACGATCGCCCGCTCGTTCTTTGCCAAGGTGCTTGGCTTGGCCGAATGGCGGGGCCTGGTGTCCGACGAGCACTTTTCGGTGGATGGCACCCTGATCGAAGCGTGGGCCTCGATGAAAAGCTTCGTGAAGAAGGACGGCCCTCCGCCGCCACCGGAAGACGGCGGTCGCAATCCCAGCGTGATCTTCAAAGGCGAGCCACGCTCGAACGACACCCACGCCTCGACGACCGATCCCGATGCGCGCCTGTACAAAAAGAGCGAGGGCGACAAATCCCGGCTGTGCTACCTGGGCCATGCCCTGATGGAGAACCGGCATGGCCTGGCGGTGGATGTGGAAACCACGCTGGCGAGCGGCACGGCGGAACGGGACGCGGCCAAGGTCATGGTGGCACGCACGCTGACCAAGCCCGCCACGCTGGGCGCGGACAAAGGGTATGACGTGGCCGAATTTGTCGACGCCCTGCGCGAGGCGAAGGTGACCCCGCACGTGGCGCAGAAGGCCAAGCACAGCGCCATCGACGGCCGCACCACGCGGCATGCGGGCTACAAGCAAAGCTTGAAGATCCGCAAGCGGATCGAGGAGATTTTCGGCTGGGCGAAGACCATCGGCGGCTTGCGCAAGGCCCGCTTTGTGGGCTTGGCGAAGGTATCGGCGCAGACCGTTTTCACCTTGGCGGCCTACAACCTGACCCGGATGGCCACGCTGTTCGGCTGGCGGTTGTCGACGGTATAGGGCGGATTCCGCCCAAAGACCGCCGAAAGGCGTGACAAACCCCTGTGTGGGGCTGAAAAACCGGCAAAAAAGGCGGTTTCCAAGCCCGACAAGGCGAGCCACAAGAAAAATTGCCGGTTTTATCGGCATGTCGCCGAAGGAATGGGGGCGAATTTCAACAGCCTGTTAAGGTCCCGGCGGCCTGCCAAGGGGGAAGACAAATGAGAAAAACGAAGAGCCTGATTCTGCTCGTGTGCAAGCAAGGCGGGCGCCAGCCATGAGTCTAGATCGAGCGATCACTGGGCGCAAATCGCCAGCCGGTGCGATTCGCAAGTGGTCTGAGAACGAATCGTCAGACGGGGGCTTGAAGCAAGTCAGTTCAAATGCAAGCATGAGAACGATAGTCGAACCAATGAAGAGAAGCCCGCGACAACGTCAGGCTCTTTCTCTTCCTGCTAGGAAGAGCAACAGCAGGGGAATAGTTCACTTCCCCTATCCCAATAGTTCACCTATCCGGTCTTCTCGATCAGTCGGGTCGACTAATATGAATGGTTTGCGGGCTTCACGGTGGTGCTGATCGAAGGATGACGAGTGGGATGATGCCAGACGTGAAGCGACGGTGCATGAGAACGGTCGCACGCAGCAGGCTGAGATTGAAACGCCGGCGACCGCTATGGGTGTATCCACTGAGACCGAGGTGACGACATGACTGAGCACGAATACGCCCTCATCAATGGCATCAACCGCTCGAAGGTCGGACGATACATCGCTGCGCTTGCCGGCATTCTGGCCGATGTGCTGGTGTCGCTGTTTCTGCTCTTCGTGAACCTGGCTGACGTTCTCGGCTGGAACGTCAATCTGCCTCCGACCCTACTGTCGCTGCTCGTGACGGGCACGATCTACCTGTTGCTCTACCGGCTGTTCGATCAGAGAGCATGGCGGTGGAAGTGGCTGTCGGGCGTGATTGGCGTTCCATGCCTCGCCGGTGAATGGGCCTGCCGTGGAAAGACGCTCAACGCCGACAGCAAAGAGATAGAGCACGAGTGGGCAGCCAATGTCACCATTGTGCAGACGTGGGACAAGGTCCGCGTCCGATTGAAGACAGCGCAGTCCGGGTCGAACAGCATCAACGCCGCCGTTATTCACGACAGCGTCGACGGCTACAAGCTCATCTACAATTACCGCAATGACCCGCATCCAGACGAAATCGAGCTGCGCACCCATTACGGATTCGCCGAACTCACCTTCGATCCGGGCCTTCGCGCGGCCGAAGGCACCTACTTCAATGGCCACGGTCGCTACACCTTTGGCCGCATGACCCTGACGAGGAAGTGATGGCTCAGAACATTGGTCAACGACTGGAAAGGCTCCGCAGTCGCCGCCATGGCACCGACCGCACCACCGTACTTTCAGAAGACGCCCGTCGTGCGGTCTTTGCAAGCGCGGTCAATCGGGAAACGTGGCAAGACCGTGCGACCGGGCAGCATACGCGCTGGGTGCTCGGCGCTATGCAGGCAGTCGACCCGGACTACACCCGCGTCAGTATGGAAACCGGCAACAGGGTAGCCAATCAGCTTAGAACGAGACTCGAGGCAAACGGCAGGAAACCTGAATTTCGTTTGCAGGGATCGGTGCCGTTGGACATCCACATTCGCGGGGTCAGCGATGTCGATCTGCTTGCCCTCGACAGCTATCTGACGTTTGACCCGCGGGGCGGATTGGCTCTGGTGAACGGGTACGGTCCAGCCAGCGTCCCTACCTCAATTAATGTCCTGTCGGCGCTCCGCCAGGAATCAGAGGAAGCGCTAAGGGCTGCGTTTCCCGCCGCCAAGGTCGACACAGCGGGCAGCAAGGCCATCAAGATTCATGGCGGATCGCTCGCTCGGCCGGTCGATGTCGTTCCTTCGCATTGGCATGACACGATCGACTATCAGCGCAGTCGTGAGGACGCTGATCGGGCAGTCACCATCCTCGACAAGTCCGCACCACGCACGCTCGACAACATGCCATTCAAGCATATCCAGCTCATCAAAGCTCGCTGTCACGGCACGGGTGGATCGTTGCGGAAGTCAATTCGGTTGTGCAAGAACGTGAAGGCCGAACTCGAGGCCGATGGTAGAGCGGTTTCCCTGTCGAGCTTCGACATTGCGTCCATCATGTACGACGCGGATGGCGCGGCACTGGCCAGGGGCCAGTACTTCGAGTTGGCGATTCTGGCTGAAACACAACGGCACCTCGACTATCTTTGGAACAACAAGGACCATGCGCGACAGCTCTGGGTGCCTGACGGCACACGGCGGATCTTCGACTCGGAGGAGAAGTTCGATGGCCTCCTTGCACTGTCGACGGAACTGGATGACCTCACCCGCGAAGTGTGGAAGGAGCAGAACCCGTACGCGAATACAGCCAGCGGCATGCTCCCGTCTTACCGCTCGAGCCTCAGCCAAGTGACGATCCGCTGAAGGTATACGGCGCGTTACCGATCATCTAGCCGTGACGCTGGGGCAACGGCGAGCACCAGGACCTGCACTCCGCCGGCCCGATCCTGCTCGCCAAAGCCGAATGAGAAGGACCGCCAAACAGTAACGTGGGCGTAGTTGTTGCGGTCTTCGTCTACCCGCTGATAGTTGCTCTGAATGAGGGCGGTCACGAACGCTCTGGCGATGTTTCACCTCCCCAGAATCGAGTGCCAAAATCCCTTCAGTCCGACCACGCCCAGCCCATACCGCAGGTCGACGCGCCCGCCGCGCACGCGTATTGCGCGTGACCATAGGGGAGCGGGCCGGTCACCTCGAACGGTATGCTGTTCAAAAAATAGGTCTGTCCAGGCTGCAGGTAGCAGCCCTCCCCTGCCTGAGCCGCGTCAAAGACCAGTGGCATGTTGTAGACCGAATTCACATTGCCATCGCGCAGCGGATTCATCACACGTCGACAGTCGGACGACTCGCCGCCGGCAACGGCACCCGATGGCGCGCGCAGGTCGCCAGGGCATCGCGAGATCCGCACCGAGCCCACGCCTGGCAGGCTACGGCCAAAGAAGCGCACAACAATGGCACGCGCCGCATCGATGTCGGCGGGCACCTCAAAACGTGAGGCCAGAACCACCCAAGGTTCCTGGATATCACGATGCGGCTGGTTCTCCATGAAGTCGGGGAAGCCATCGAGATTATTCGCGGTCCACAGACGCAACTCCGCGCCACCCAACTGAGTCGACACGCCATCGCATCCTGCATAGCTATCGGGATCGACAGCCGTGTACTGACCGGTCGCCCGGCAGGTGTCCTGCAGCGCGTCCACAGTTCCCATGAAGTTCCATTGCTCGTCGTAAAAGTTCGACGCGCTGGCGCAGGTGTTCGTGTAGACCTGCGATAGATCCCAACCCGTGGGATGGGTCGTTGTCAGCCGCATGCTGATGCTCTCGCCGGGTCCTAACGCACCCGCGATCTGGCAGTAGGCGCCAATGGATCCTGTTCCGCCGTCGGAGTAGGTATCGCAGCGCTCAGGGTCTTCCCACTTCACTACATGCCGCGTATCCGGCGCGTTGAAGTCCCATAGCGTCGGATTGGCAATGGTGTAGCCCCCGAGGTTGGTCAGTGTGATCTCCCATTCAATGGCCGTACGCGAAGGATCCACCGGGGACACGATGCCGGCACGCAGGTAGCGCTTAACCGTCCGTGCGTTCAGCCATTGCGCTGGATCCGTGGGGAGCGTGATGCCGGTGTAGGGTGGTCGCAGCCGGATGGTGGCCACACGCGTTTCGCCCAGTGAGGCACCCCCTGTAGGACCCGAAAGCACCACGGAAAACTCGGCGGCATTCAGTGGATCGGTCGGGATATGGCTGGCCGGCAGTGTCGACACCCAGAACGTCTTGTCCGCCGTCTCACCGTCCTCCCACTGCAAAGTGCCGTTGGCCTCCTCGAAATGCGTTCCCGCGACAGCCTGATCGGAGCCCTGCGTGGCCCACTGGACCTGCACCCGCCCCTTCATGCCTTGCCGGCGAACGCGAACGGCAATCGTGCGACCCGCCTCGACAACACCATAGGCCGGTGAGAACTCGAAGACGCCGTAGGCGGTGGGATCGTCGATGTCCTTGGGTTGATTGCTTTGCAGCTGGCCATCAAAGGTCTCTTCGACGCGCAGAGGGTCGAACTTGGCGATGGAGATCGCCGTGCGCTCCTGCACATTTGCCCGCGTGTCATCCGCGGCCACAATCGTGGATCCGCCACCGGTCAACTGATCGCTATCGGTCTGCTCGAGCAGACGATCGGCCTTCGGGAGTAGCCCGGCATCATCGAGTCGCGCGACCACATCCGAGGTGGCAAAGCCGGCCCAGTTGGTCTCACTGACCACCTCCATCGTGACGCCATCACAGACCGGGTTCTTGGCCGTGCCCAAGGTTCCTTGCGCGGTGCCAGAGATGACCGTGCGTGCCGCCTTGGAAACCGGCGAGTTGAAGCAGCAGTAGACGTCGCGCTTGTCGAGGCAACCAATGCCAGGGCATCGGCTGCCCACGAATGTGCAGGCACCCACCGAGCGCAGCGCGGCGAGATCAAACTCATGGTCACTGCAATGCCACGAATCGTCCAGCATGAGTTCTTCGCGAGCACGCGCCAAGAACGCCGGCATGAGCTCTGCCATGTTCGTCGCGGCACTGCCCTGCCCTGTGTCGCCATTGCCCTCGCCCACGATTGTTTCGCGATCTGAGCGCAGCGCGTTGTTGAGCAGATCGGGCGTGATGGCGCGCGCACCCAACTGGCTCGCGGCTCCTGGGTCCGGACTGGCACTGTTATAGGCTGCCGCCGCCTGCGCCTTGCGCTGTGACTCGGTGTAGAGCTCAAACCACAACTGTTCCGCGCCCGGCACCTGTTCGATACAACAATCGTTGAGTCCGCCCAGTTGCTTCTTGCACTCTCTGGGCGTGCCATGGAACCACAACGGGGTGGTGCTGTTCTCGGGGATCGTCCAGTCGTTCAGTACATGATGGACAAGCAGCGACTGAGCCTGCTGTTTGCCATACTCATCGACATTGACCTCCTGCGCTTCATCGAGATCCTCTTGAACGCCGGGAAGACATTCGGTGCCCACGCAGCTCACCGTCGAGTCACAGCTATTGCTGGTCGTGACCGCAATATCCTGAATCTCGCGACGCGTCTGGCAGCGATAGGAATCCGTGCTCACATAGCAGAAATTGCCATGACCACGGCCGTCTTCGGCACAGTTGCGGCTTTGAATGGAGCAACTGGTCTCTCCCGTGGCGGTGAGCGCATCAATGCGCGGACACGTCGACGCGAGTGCTTGTTCCTGGGTTTGCGTCACGCAGCGTGGGCCACTGGGCGTGTCCCAACAGATCTCCCCTTCCGCGAAATGGCAGTCGTAGTTGGCCACCGCCTGCCAGCACAGTCCGGTCGATCCGGGAAAGAGCGGTTCGAGCGGCGGCATGAAGCTGCTATCGACGGTGATGCCATTGATCACACGCGGTGCATCGTCGGTACATGTCCAATTGGCCGTGCACCAGCCGTCGGTATCCAGCAAGCAATCGGGCTCCGTGCAAACCAATTCCTCCTCAATGGCCGTGTAGTCCAACTGAAAGGTGACGGCCACCGATTGCACGCGGCCTGCGCAGGGTTCGTCCGGCGGCACGGCATCGCAGGCGTGTTCGTCGAAGTCGATCGTGTACGAACCGACCCAGCCATTTTCGCGCGTCGGCGCTTGCGTCTCGATAACGCCCAGCACGGTGCCAGACCAGGTCATCACCACCGAGGCGGTGAGCGCGCCAGCGGGAATGGCAAATGCCTCAGTGAATCCGTCGTCACGCACAATGATGCTGCTGACGTAGTCAGGGCCGGGACCTGAGAACGTGTTGACCTCCACGTCGCGAGTGCGGGTCACCGGTTCACGCGGAATCAAGCGCTCACAGACTTCGGTGGATTCTTCGTAAACGCTATGCGTGTCTTGCCAGCCATCGCCCTCGCCAATTTCCACAATCGGCCGGCAATCGGGAAAGGCCTCGCCCATCTGACGCTGAGTGGCGTTCTGCGGCGCCATCGTTTCCGCGAGGACCTCGAACGTCGTCTGCCACAGTCCGGTGTCCTGACGCAGTGCCGCGTCCTTCTGCATAGTCGACAACGTGCGGTAGGCATCGCCCTCGTCGCTGGTCGCGCTGGCCGAGCGCTCCATCTGCGCGTGGCCCACCGCATCAAGATCCTCGACGTCCGCACCTTCCAGGGCCTTCATCTCCTCCACCGCTTCTTCGGAAGACTGACCGCCGACGATGTGCGAACTGTGAAAGCGGTCTTGTCCCGGCAGAGTGACCATCCCGGTCGATGCATCGAGCTCGGCCTTGGGTGCCCCCTGCATCAAGGTTCGACCCAACGCTTCGCCATCGCCACCGGCTTCCCGCATCTCAGAGGAGGTGCCTGTTTGCGCCAATGCCAAACACGGCAGTAGCCCCAAGGAAAGCAGGAGAAGTCGCGACGTTCGCATGGCCACCTCAGAGATTCATGCAGCAGGCCTGCCAGGACCAGACCAAGTACAGGTAGTCCTCGCCGAGGCCGGGAATGGTGAACTGACCACCGCGCCAACTGAACGGGCTTGCGCCAATCCAGTGGTTATCGATGACCTCAGGAATCGGAAACATGACTTGCAATCGGTACTGCTGTTTCGGCAGCGTGGGATAGGGGTGATCCCTGCAAACCGCCGCACCGCCATAGGTCTTCTTGGCGATGCCACGACGGTGCATCGCGGCCAAGGCGCGCGCTGCCGCGGAGGAGGACGAATCGATGCCGCCCTCGTGTCGATTGATGCCACTGAACGGGTAGCCGTGCCCGTGTGACCCATTGCACCAGAACATGCCAGGGATAGGCTTGTACGCCGTCGAGGCCACCGCATCTGCCATGCATGCGGCCGTCGCCACCGGATTCGCGAAGAGCACCGCTTCGGGGTGCGTGAACATCGCCAAGGTTTCGTTGTTCCAGGTGGGATCAATTTCGGAGATGTAGGCGATATCGATATCCACGCTCGCCGCCTCCGAGACACACACCGCGTCGGTCACCATGTCCGTGATCACAGAGAGCGGGAACTTCCAGTAGTGGAAGTTGAGATAGCTGCTCTGGCTGTCGCGGTTGGACGCCGACGCGTCCTCCATGCCACCGAGCTTGGCCATGCCGAACACCCCGCCCGCCGCAGCGCCACTGAGCATGCCGCCCAGGGCGGGCGAACAAAACGGCAATCGCACCGCCTCGACCATGTGGGTGGGTTGCCACATGGCCATCTTGATGCCCGGTGTGGGTAGGCCGAAGATGCGACCAGGGCAGATACAGACGGGATTGACGCTATCGTCGTCGGGCTTTCGCAAGGGGTTCGGACCAATCGGCACAGATCCGCCGATATAGATCGGGAAGTAACAATTGATGCAGACCTTGGTGACCAATCCACCTTGGGTAAACAGGCCCGCATCCGGACAGGCGATCCCTTGACCCCAAACCGATCGTGAGCCCATGAGCGCCCACAGCACGAGCGTGAATATCAACCGCATGGCATAGCACCCATCGGAATCTCGACAACCTCGTCGATCTCGTTCCGCATGATCTGCACCGACTTCGGCGCCGTGATCCGAATGCGGGCGTGGTAGTTGTCGACGGCAATGACCTGCACATGGACATCCTGGCCAATCCGGAATCCCTCGCCAGCGCGCCGACTGAGGCTCAGGTTCCCCATGGGTTCGTCACTGCTCATTGCTCACCTCAGTCGGTTCCACCACGGCAAATTCATCGATCTTGAAATAGCGGCCTTCCGCCGTGACCACGCTAGGCACGTGCTCAAGCGCAAAGCGCGACTGGACATCGGGTTGCAGCAGATGCACAGGCAGCCCAAGGCGATTCGAGGTGTCAAAAAGCCATTGCCAACCCGCGTCACGGTCGAATCGCGTGGAGATCAGCGTGACCGGTCGGTCGGCATAGGCCGGCAAGATGGCCTGCACGAGCGCCACCTGTTTTGCGTCGGTCGCATCGAGCACCACAATGGCATCGGGGAAGGGATAGAGATCCAGGGGGTTGACCCGATCACCCTGGGATGCCACGACACCGCCATCGGGTGTGGTGATCGTCTCCGTGACCTCAAAGGTGGGATCGAGCAATCGACTGCGATCGGTGCGTGCGACAGGGAGGTCGATGTAGCCCAAGGAATCCCAATAGCGGGTTTTCGCGCGTTCCCCGGCCTCCCTCAAATCCGCGCTCGCCAGCCGCGCGCGAATGACCTCGGCCATGTCCTGCTCACTGATGGCCAGCGGCGTTCCAAACGACCCGAGATCCCCGCGTTTGCCGTCGCGGACGACCGCATGGCGCAACCATTCGCTGCTGCCGAGGCCTTCCACGCGCGCCACCATGCGGTCGTCGGCGTCGACCATAATCACCGTGGGTACCCGCGTCACCGCATGCGTGGTAAACACTTGCGGATCAATGGCGATGCGCGCGACCTCCTCCGGCGTTTTGACCTCACCCAGCATCTCGCGCATGCGCTTCATCAAGTCAGGAAATCGCTGTCCTTCCTCGACACCGCGGAGGACGATTGCCACATCCGGCATGCCCCGTGCGGCATCCACGATTTCCTGCAATGCACCGCGCCCCATCGATTGCGAGACACAGATCAGGATGGAGGGTTTGACGCCCCCATCGCGCTCGCGTTCGGGCAGCGGCGAGGTCGCGGCGTCATAGTCGGCCATCTGTTTGGCAATGGAATCGGCCACGATGGACCGGCCCTGATCAGCAATGCCTTGCAAGCTCGGGTCGGTCGCCAATTCCTGCTCAACGCGCGATTGCGCATCGCGTGCGATCGCGAGATCGTCAGGGGTCAGCGTCTGTTCCGGACGCTCAATGATCTCCGCCGAGCGCGCCGCATCGAAAGCCTGCCCCTGCACCGTCGGCGCGACGATCAGCCCGGCGAGGAGCGCCATGCGGATACAGCCGCGCATCACCACACCCCCCACGCACGACCCATGACCTGCGAGGACGAAATGGGGCCCCAGTACCGCGAGTCATAGCTGACTGGCGAATCACCAAGGACCAACAGCTCGCCGGCACCCAGCACATAGCTGCGGTCAAAGGCGTCGGCGGATTTCTTCAGTGCGCGCAAGGTATTGGGCGAGAAGTGCGCACGCTCGACGTCGTTGACATACAGCACGCCGTCGGCAATCCGGATCCGATCACCGGCCACAGCCGCCACCCGCTTGACGATGACGGTGCCATCGGGAAGAACGGGCGCAATGCCCACAGACCGAAATGCCACCAGCTGATCGGGCAACGCCGGTGCGCCGAGCCAGGCAACAAACACGCGCCACGGCAGACACGGGATGTCCTGGCCGTCATAGCCAATCCGAACGCGGTCACTGAGATAGAGGGCCGAGAGATACCCCAACACGGAAATCAGCGAGGCCCGCAGCAGAAAGACCCGCTGGCCTTGAGAGAGCGAGAAGGCACCCATCAGGGCTTGACCGACAGATACTCGGGTGCAGAGAACAACGCCTGACGGTTGATCACCACATACCCGGCATCCCCCAACTGACGCGCCGACGCATCCACCTGCGCCCGCAAGCGCTGCACATCGGCAGGCGCCGCATTGGGATACCCCGGCAAGGCGCGAACCAAGGCGCGCTCATCCATCACCACGACTGGAGGCCGATCCGCCAACGCGTTGTCGATGTAGCGTTTGCCGCCGATAAGCGCCGCGCCGATGAGCAACACGGTCAGTACGACCTGAAACAGCGTCTGGTTCATGCGGCCTCCCTGCGCAGCCCGCGCTCATCAATGACCGCGTTGATCGCCTCCACCAGTGACAGGCCCCGATCACGCTGCCGCTTGATATCGGCTTTGTCTTTGGGGTGGGTTGAGTAGAGCAGCCGGTTGAACGGCGAGACCACGAGGCGACCAATCCCCCGGCCGCGCCCGGTGATGAAGAAGATCTCCGAGTATTCGCCCGCGATCGTGTGCACGCTGCGCAACTGGTTGTAGCCGTACTCGCCGAGATCAAGCCGTCCCTCTTTCTGGATCCGCGCAATCGCCTCGCCGGGCTGCTTCAACACGTACTTGTTGGCGCTGTTCTCAACGATCGCGATCGTGCCTTCGTTCAAGTAGTAGTCCGAGACGGACTGCGTCACCGTGGTGATAAAGCCATTGGCTTTGCGCACGCGGCGATAGAGATTGACCGTGAACGCCGCGACGTCAGGAATCCCGAGTAGATCCCACGCCTCATCCAGAAACAGCCCTTTTTGAACGGAAATGTCGCCGCGGAACATTTGCTGATTGATCTGGTACATCAAGATCAGCAGGACAATCCGCTGCAAGGTCGGCTGGCTCTTCAGTCCATCGAGCTCCAGCACAATCAGCGGGTTGGTCAGATCGAGCGTGGCGGGACCATTGAAGTACCGACCATACGGCCCCTTCGACGTAAACGCGCTGAGCTGGGTCGCGAGATCGCGGATACGAAGGTCGTCGATTGAGGCACAGCGCTGCGCAATGTGATCGATCGTCAACAAATGACGATGCCGGCCGTACTCCTCGCGCAGGACGCGGCCAAGCGCCGCGGTCTGAAAGTCCGTCAGTCCGCTCTTGGGTGCGGCCATGATCGAGAGGATCGCGAGCAGCTCCGCTTCCTCGTCGTCATAGTTGATGACCGCCGGAAACGGGTTGATGCAGATGTTCGTGGCTTTGCCAAAGTCGAGGAACTGCCCACCGAGCTCCGCACAGAGGTTGATGTAGCTATACCCCACATCAATCATGCGCACGATGCCGCCGGTGGCGCGAAGGTTGGCCACCATTTCGTTGACCAAAAAGGACTTGCCGGAGCCGGATTCGGCCGTGATCGTGACGTTGTAATTGGAGTCCGAATCGTAGGGCGAGACGGCCATCGCCTGGCCATCGCGGCTGATCGGCGTCAGCAGCGGGGTGCCGGTGCCGCGCCACGCACCAAGGGTCGGCATCATTGGTACCAGATGACTGCTCGGAAAGGTCTTGTAGCGCATCAGCGCCGGCGCGATATCGGGCTCACTGGCAAACGGCAAGAGCTGGCAGAAGAGCGGAAGGACCATGTAGCGGTCCTCCATCATGTGAAAGCGCAGCTCGCGGAAATAACTCACCGCATTCGACACGGCCCGCTGCGCCGAGGCATCGTCCGGTGCGATCAACGCCATGCCGAGATACGCACGAACAACACGATCACCCTTGCTCAAGGCATCGGTGGCAATGTCCAACGAACGCTTGCGCTTTGCATACTGCGGGACGTAGCGACTCAACGGACCGGAAGCCTGGCGAATCGCCCAGGCCTTGTCGACCTCCATCTTGTTTCGCTTGTCACTGGAGTCCTCAAAGAGGATGTTCATCGTGATCAGCGCGTTCTCACGGATACCACGTGAACCGGTGAGATGATCACCGAGATACCGCAATGCCATGTTCAAGCCGATCCGGTCGGGAAGGCGCTTGGCACTCAGTACCTTGACGCGGGCATACTCGCCCAGCCACAGCCCTTTCGCGTCCACATCGATGGCTGTATCGGGATCCAGAATTTGATGGCACAGCAACTGCTCATCCGACACATCCACATCGTCGGCGTGACGCCACTGCGCATTCGGACCCTGGTTCAGGATCGTCTGCATAAAGCGCAGGTAGCTCTTGGAATTCAAGCGCTCAAAGCGATAGCCGATGGTTTTCAACGTGGCCTCAAACGCTTGCCGCAAGGCGATGGCCTGCGCACTGCGTGTGAAGTCGAATTGCTCTCCCGTGCCTGCGGGAATGGTGACCGTGATGCAGACCACGGCGTCGTGGACCAGTAGCCCGGAAGCGGCATCCACCGGGATGCGCGTGCCATCCCGCAAGAAGTTCACGCGCTGACGCGTCGTTTCGCGCAGCACGGCTTCCTTGCAATTCAATCGCATCACGCGGTAGCCCGTGAGCAGATGCTCGATATCGGGGGAGGAATAGGAAACGATTTGCATCGACGATCCCACGGGATAGTCGAGATTCATCAGCTGATTGAGTTTTTCAGCCGATGCGGAATCCAAGCCGGTCAGCGGCGCGGCGAGGATGCCAAAGCCGAACCGACCGGGTGCCACCACAAACAGACCAGCGTCTTCGAGGTGGGTATGCACCACCCCGAAAACGCCCTCCAGCACCTCAGTACGTTCCTCTAACATCTCATTCGCTCCTGCGATCGGTATCGGGTGCTACTTAGAAGATGCCGGGCAATACCGGCGCGGCCGTCAGCGTGGTCGAGAACAAGCTGAGCAGTACGCCCGGACCAAAGGCCATGGCCAGCGCCATCGCCAGGCCAACAACGAAGGCCATGATCGATTGCTTAACGACGCCCATGCCCATGCCGACGAGGAAGGTGCCGATCGCAAAGGACTTGCCCAGCGCGCCTTGCGAGAAGCCCACCAAGGTGCCAAGCAACTGAGAAAAGCCCTCGTCCGAGTCAACGATCGTGACGCCATCGGGGGCTTGAGAGAGTGCAAAGGCATCGCTGGCGGACAACAACGCCAAGGCCACGATGGCGACTTTCAGGGTGATATTCAGGTGACGCATAAAACCTCCTTACTGCGGTGATGGGACTTACTTCGGTGAGGCAACTGGCGCAGCAGCTGCGGGGGTGGATTCGGGGGTGCTTTGCAGCAGGCGGAGCACAGGGCGGTTGGCCGGCACGGCATTGCCGAGGCGCCAGCGACGGCCCTTCACTTCGGAGAACACGTAGCCGGCGAGATGCAGATCGCCGCGGGTGTCCTCCCAAGGCGCAACCCAGACACGCACCACGCGGGCATCGCTCAACAGCGATTCGTTCGTGACCGTGGCGGCAGGCTCGTCCGTCAACACGATCGAGCCGTCATCAATCTGCAGATCGGCCGAGGGCGCCACGACCGACGGTGTCCCGGTCGGTGCCATCCACGCCGGGGGTGCGGTCTCGGTCACCGCGATGGACCCATCGCCTGCCACGTCGGAACGGTGGACATCGGCCGAGTATTCCGTGGCCTGATACACGTCAGTCACCGACATGCAGGCCACACCGTTCGGTGTTGGGCACTGGAACTTGGGCGAGCTCGCGCAGCCGGTCATTGCCAGCAATCCGAACAGCCACCAGGGGGATTTGGGGAATCTGGGCATGAGCACCTCCTAACGAATAGGCTAGAGAGCCGATTCGCGTTTGTTTGCAGGAATGACCCCCTTTTGGAGGGGGATTTCTTTGGGTTTAGCTCGCTGAAACGAGCTTGATCTGCGTGCCCTTCAGCAGCACGAGGGAGACGGGTCGACCGGCCGAGATCTCAATGACCGGGAACAACTGCTCGGCGAGATCGATGTAGAACTGCGCGACGCGATCCAGTGCGGATCCGGCCCCGCCATAGGCCCCGCTTTCGGCCGCCCGGCTCAGATCAACACTGCCTTGTCCATAGCCACCGTAGGAGCCGCCGTTGTTGAAGGCCTGAGCCGTTCCTTGGGCAATGCCGGCAAGCAAGGCCTTGCCGATCGCTTGACCCTGTTTGCTCACCAGCCGACCACGAAGTCCGGCTTTCCCGTCCTCGCCGATGGCGATCACGTTGAGTGCGATATCCACCACCGTTCCATCCTGGTGGACGCAGGAAAACGTCTCGCCGCGCAGGTGAGCACGCTCACTCGACAGATCGCCCGTGCCCGCCAACACGGCAAAGCACTCTTTGACGTCGGCACGAAAGCGGTTGGGAAGGATGGCGTCGGCTTTAACGCGAACCAGTACGGGTACCGGATCCTGTCGTGCCCCGCGCCCCGTCGGCGCATCGAGACCGGTCAGAGTCACGCCGGTGAGAATGGTCCCCGAGGGCAGATAGGCAGAAGGCTGCTCCGCTTCAACGGCGTCGTCGACCGCCGCCACGGGTACATCACTGGCAATCGTCCGCATCTGGGGAACGCGGACCAACTCCTGTTGCGGCACTTGCTGGCCACGCGCCCCTGGCGCTGGCCGGGCCGTACCACCGGGTTCCGTGGGTGCCGCGATGGCGGGACGGGCGCCACTGGGCGGAGACGGAATCTGTCCGGCATTCCCCGCCGTCGCCGCGCGCTCCCTGCCCTGCTCTTCCAACAAGCGCAGGCGCGCGTTCAAGGCATCAATCCCTTGCTGCGCCTGAGGATCCGACTCCGTTGGCGCAACGCTTTGCGCCTGTCGCAAAGCAGCGATCTCTTTGTCGCGCGCTTCGAGTTGCTTGCGAAGCGTATCCACGTCGTTCGCCAGTCCAGTCAGGCCAATGTCGCGAGACTCTTCCACCGGGAGAATGTCACTGACCTTTCGTGAATCGCGCGACTGGACCTTCACACCGGGACCCGATGACATGAAGGGCATCATGAGCAGCATGAACCCACCCACGGCCCCACCCAAGATCACCATTTGCTTCCGCTTGGCCGGCTGACGCTGCCACCAAGTCTGTTTGGAGGACGCTGCAGACACACTCATGGCGAACCCCCGATCACCACGGGGCGGGCGGGTGTCCCGGAATCCGATGGCACCTCGCTCACGATATAAAGCTCCGTTGCCTCACCCGGCCCGAGTCGAAGCGCGGGATAGGCAGCGACAGCGAGCACACCGGGCCGAGCACACTGACTCTCGTCCAGCTCGATGACATAGCCGGCGACATTGCGCACTTCGGCCACCACGACCACGAGGTTCGATCCGGTCAGAATCTGCGCAGGCCGCACCTGCGTTCCAAAACTGAACGTGCACGTCGGCGCAAACCGCCGATGGGACGCGTCAAACATCGCCATGCCATACCCTGGCGGCACACGTTGTGAGGCGACATCCGTAATCAGCTCGGACAGCGTTTCCGCATACGGTGCACTCAACTCCCATTTCTCCGCCTGATCCCGGCGCGCTGGCAGGGCCACCTTCGACTGACCATCGAGCTCAAGTCGAACATCGACCTGTGGAATCCCCGCTGGCATCAACGTCAGTGAGATGGCGAGATCAGGCTGCCCCTTCTCCAGCACGAACATGCTGACGGGATCGGCTGACCCCGCAGAGACATAGACGACCGATCCTTCGACCGTAATTCCGGCTGTCTCACTGACCGTCTTGATTTCTGGCTCAGCAAACGGAACCGTGATGCGATTCAGACCCGAGGCGGAAATCGGAAACGCTTGATTGACACCCGCCTTGACGTTAATGACGCTCGGCGGTGGCGTCACCGCCGCAGGGACGTTCTGACGCAGATCCCGCTCCAAGGTTTGCAAACTCTGCAGCAGTTCTTCTGGCGCGAGCTGCGTGCCTGTCGCCGGCTTCTTTGTTGCATCCGGTGGCGGTACTTCAACCGCCTGACCCACGGGCGCGACGGGCAACCCGGGAACGCTGCCATCGGCGTAGGCGGGCGACGCCAACACGAGCATTCCAGCCAACACAATCCTCATTTCACTTCTCCTCGGCAGCAGGCTTTGATCCTTCGAAGCGCTCGAAGTGATCCAACAACACGCGGTAATTGCTCACCACAAACCGCATTTCGTAGGTCTGTGTGGTCTCGGATGAAGCGCCACGCGTGCCGGTGATCCGCGACTGACCCGTCACAAGCACCTTGCCCGTGTCCACATCAAAACGCGTATTGGTGGGCTCGAAACTGATGGCGACCTGCTCCTCCTTGACCGTCTTCGATTGCTCGACCAGACGCGTCAATACCGACTGATAGATGCGTGGGCTCAGGTTCTCGCCGATGCTCTTCATCACGCGATCAATGTTGCGCGGCGTGACATTGCCGATCGTGACTGCCAAGAACTCAGCCCACGCTTCCTGCATGCTTTGCGATGCCGCGTTGGACTCGACCCAGCCTTCGGTTGCGAGCGTGGGAGGCACCACCACGACACGTTGATTGTTGGAGGCCAACGTGAAACCAAGGATGGCCACGATCACCAACAATCCATAGCTCAGAAACTGGGCGTGCTTGGCGGATGAAATCGCCTTGTTCCAGGTCTGACGGTAGACATCGGGCTTCATAGTGGCAGCACCCGACGAAGGTAGCTCGGAATCAAGCAGCGACCCCGCATCGGAGCCCCGACCCAGTAAGCGAGATGGAGCAGAAAGCCCTCTGGCTGGTTGTCTTTGTAGCGGCGGAAGAAATACACGCCGATGATGCCAATCAAAGCACTGACGACGAACCACTCAGTGATGATGCCGACGACGATCATGATCGAGAACGGCAGCAGTTCGTCGATGCTCCACAAGAACAAGGTCTGTGGTGCGTCCAGGTGAAGCGGAAGTTCGATTTCGTTATTCCAGTCCATGCGTGGTCTCCTGTGATGGAGACACTCTACGGACGCCGACCTGCGTAGATTCAAGGAATGCCCCCTGAAATGGGGGGGATTTCTTTGCATTGTTTTTCGAACCCAACAAAAAAGCCGACGCGGTGAGCGTCGGCTTTGGCTTGTTTCATCGGCCCGGGGATGGCCCGGGGTCAAACTCGTAGCCTTGAGCCTCAAGGTGCTCAAGGAGCGCATCGGCAAGATCCGCTTGCCGAGGCTGATTTTCCTCTGAAGCCGGACCGGCATTCACCGGTGCTGAGCTGGTGGGTTTTGGACGACGTCCTTCACTCACCTTCGCCACCGTGGACGGTGAAGCAAAAGCGGGAGCAGCTGGCGGCAACGGCACTTCTTGCGCCGAACCACTTGACTGAATCGCCTCGGCCTTCCTGACGAAGGTCAAAGCCGCTGACATGAACAACATCAGCATTGCCAAGCACATGCTCAGCACCACCAACACGCCGATGGCGTCAAAAATAACTGCTTTTAACATCATGGTCTCCTAGAGAAAAAAGGAGACCCTGGCGGGGTCTCCGCCAGTCTGTGTGGATCAATTCCCGATCCTGGGCTGCCTTCATGCGAAGGTTCAGGAGTGACGCTAGGTGCTCAAAATGTGCTCGTCAAGTTAATTTGCATAGCTTGATCGTTGCGTGCATAAAGGAGCCATCAACTGAACCAGAGAACATTCATCATGGCCAGTCCGTCGTTTACCACCATCGCACTACGCCTCTCCGCCATGTGTGCTTTCATGGGGTACCTGACCTATCGGCATAGCAACGAAACGGCGCTACTCTTTGTGGTCATTTTTTACCTGATCGCGATGTCTGTCTGGGCGGGGATCTACGCGGTGCGTTCACGGACTGACTCCGTTCAATCCTCGCAGCCCTCGCTGATGACGAGCTTTGCTGACGAGAACGATGACAGTGACCTGGAGGCGTTTCGTGAAAGCGATGGGATCGACATGAACGTGGTCGATGGCTTCGGCCGCTTCTACGGCCACGACTACGACTACCAGGACTAGATTCGTGACGATGCCGAGGAATAGGGTCAATCCATTGAACCTGCGTTAAGAATGCGCTCCTGTCGAGCTAACTCCTGAGATCTTACTGATTCCCCTACCGCCATGACCCGCTCGCGTTGTGCCGATGTCAGTAGTGCAAGTGGATCAGGCGGCCGTCTATCTCTGGTGCCATATCCCGACGCATCGAGAAGGGACTGATAGCTTTGACGCTGGCTATCGCTCATGCTTCGAAACGCCTCTTCGTAGATGGCCGCATTCACCACCTCACGAACACGCCCTTCATGGGAGTTAGGGATTAAGCCAAAGGTGACTGCGGAGGCCGTGTTGGCGGCGACATGGGATGTCACGGCCTCCAATGCCCCTTCTTCGGGCCCTGCACCCGCAGCGACGTCCTGGGGATTGAAGATGGCGTTTCCGGCTTCGTAGATCGCCGAGTAACCGACCACGCGTGCCCCTAACGCTTTTGCCCCAGTGGCCAGTTGCGTACTGCCCAGCGATGTGGCCCCTGCAGCCATTGGCAGCATTACTTCGGCCCCTGTTGCGATGGCACCAGGGGCCAAATTAGGGAAAATGCCAGTATCTCCTGATGGCGTTCCATCGGAATCGGCCGATGCCATTTGCTTCGCCAGAAGCTCACCTGCTGTCTTGAAATCTCCGCCAGCCAAAGAGCCTCCCAGAGACAAAGCCGGTCGATCCCAGGCGCCGCCTACGTCGTCAAGCACCTGCCCTCTAATCTGATCGTTTGACGCACCAATCACGCCGTTGGCGAGCGTTTCCTCGGTGCCAACAATCGTCCCAGATGCATCTGCCGCCAAACGTGCCCCGCCAGCCTGCACATGCCCACCGGCAGACGCCACATTTCCAAAGCCAATTCCTTCTGCAACTCCCCTGTGTTCTGCGAAGTTTGGCGTTGCGCCAAGCCCACCGGACCCGGTCAGCAATGTCGACAATTCGGTTCTCAAGAGTGCCGCTTCGGTCTCGTGACCCGATATTGGTTCGCCGCCTTTGAAAGCGGCACGCATCGCCACCGCGGCATCAAAACCAGCGTCGCCTGGACTTAGGCCTGATGTATGAAACACCCCAAAGCGTGCGGACTCAACCGCGTCGCTGCCAAACGTGGTCGTCAGGCGAGACAGCAACGTATCGAGTCGATCCTGGGTTTGTCCGCCTCCGCCTCCCAGCGAACTCACGATTCGGTTGGCGACCTGACTCTCAGTGAACGTCTGATCCATGCCGGACTGGAGCTGGTGACTCGCCTGGCTCTGATAGGCCTGCTGAATTTGACGTGCCTCGCTCAGTGCCGAAGAAACTTTGTCCGAGCTCGAGAAGGCATCCGATGTCGATGCGTTCGTCAGAATGGAGTGACCGAGGTTGGCCCTGTACGAAGACGCTAAGGCCTGTGTCAACGCCTCACTATCATTATGGGTCTGTGAGTGCTTCGCAGATTCGCTTTGTGAAGACTTTGATTGCGAAGATTCCGAATCCATTTCGGTGATGCCCCCGCCCCCACTAACGCCGCTAAGTAATGCAACCGACGCCATGGGAACAAGGTCGGAACGCATTGCTGCTAGCTTCGGGTATTCTCGGAGGTTGACCGGTGCGCGGCGACCTCGCAGCACCCATCATGGCGCGGCTAGAACTTGTCCCGGATTGAGCTTCGCCCCCTTCAATCTTATCGCTTTGAGCGCAGAACAGCACCTTCCGCAGCCAGCGAACGAATTTCGTCCTCTGAGCGAGATTCAAGGAAAGACATCACCTTGTCCCTGTTCGCGGATATCGCCTTGTCCCACGCGGCGGACGACGCTGTTTGCGCGGCTGTCGATGACGCAACACCAGAGGTGAGCGCCTTCTCTGCCGCGTAGCCAACATTCTCGCTGGCGGTGGCCAGTGCGCTGGTGGTGGACCCCTCTGCTGCGCTCAAGGTCTCACTCAGCTTGTAGTTCATTGGTGCCGCACCCGACAACGCTTGTGCCCCCATCGCATTCTGAGTGCGCGTGTGATCCATGTTGAGCGCCGCACCGGGGCTGACCATGTCGCCTGCACCCAGCTTCTCGTTGACGTGATCGCCACCTTGTAGACGACCCGCAAACGACGTGGCCGCCACCGCGCCACCAAAGAGCAACATCATGGCAAGCGAAGGCACGGCCGCTGACAACATGCCCGAGACGCCCGCCACACGAATGATCTCTTCAAAGGCTTCATGGACCATGGCAATCGACGCCCCGCCTTGATCCTGCATGGCCAGATCGAGTCCTTGAAGGGCGCTGGCCAACTGCATATCGGTGTAGAGCTGGGTGATCGACAACAAGGGCATCCAGAGCACGACCCAAATCGGTAGCACCAGGTATTTGCGTGCCAGATCAATGCCGAACTTCCCTGTCCCCAGCAGGAACACGACGAACGGTGCCAAGGCATAGGTAATGGCTTCGAAGAACGACATCATCGGCCGGATGATGCGCATGAACATCGATTCCTCGGCCGCCCACTGCACCGAGCGCTGCGCTTGTGCCTGGCGAATCATCAGCGCTTGCATCGCGGCCAGATTGCCGTCCAGAGACTGCACGGATGACGCATCCGCCGCCCCGACGATCAGCGCCGCAAGCGCCATCTTCTCCCCAGTCAGGGTTCCCGAGGACACACCAAGGGATGCCAGCGCGCTATCAATCTCCGCGAGCACATCCACCGTGCCCGACTCACCACCGGTGTCTCCGGCGACAAGTGGGATGCGGCGAGGGAATGCACCACTGATCGCCGTGTTGAGTTTCTCGGTATCGGCCAGACCCAGTGTCTCCCAAGCCTGTGCGCACCCCTGCTCCTGTATGGCACCGGAGGCCAACTCGATCGGCGTGGTATCGAGACTGACCGAGCGAATGACCTCGATCATGTCGGCGTTGGTCCAAAGCGAGCCGCCCTGCCCCAGCATGTCCCGGTTCAATTTGGGGGCTGTGCAGTTCTTGTAGTAGGCCGCCAAATTGTTGCGGTAGCGAACAAACGACGGCTCCGAAGAGCGCGAGTCAGACAGCAACATCGGCATCTTCAGGATGTCCAGCGTCCTGCCGTAGCCGCCTTGGCTCAACGGGATCCCGGTGTTCTGACCCGAGGTGCCCGAAAACGCCTGATCCATGCGCTCTGAAAGGTACAACCCCATGTTCGAGATGAAGTGCCCGAGGACGGCGAGTCCAATCGGGACATCATCGACCACCCGGGTTCGGACCGTTTCGCGTCCGGGTGGCGCCACCACTTCCTCGACCACGACGGAGACGCGATGTCCGAACATCATCATGAAGATCAACGCGCCAACAAAGGGTAGATGGAGATCGACCTCTTTCCCTGCGGTGATCCACGCTTTGAGTGCCACCACGAAGAGACCGAGCACAGCGCCAATCATGGCGAGTAGTGCGTAGCGCCCTCCCCCGCTGCCACCGAACATGGCTGCACCGACAAGGACGTTGTAGAGAAAGTCGAAGCCACTGAGACTCTGAATCGTCCAGTTCACTGCGCACCCCCCATGGTCGCCTGAGTCGCCACGGGGGCATTCGGCATGTCGCCCAAGTCTCGCAAGAGGGCATACGTAGTGGAGGCATCCGCCAAGGTACGCCGGTAGGGCAAGTATTCCTCACGCAGCTCGCTTCGACGGTGCCGGATCTGCTCAAGCAGGGTCTGGCGTGCGGGGGAGTCGGACACCGAGACCGCCCGGATGGCGTTGTCCATGATGTCGGCGATGACGGAATAGGTGACCTCTGCCGCGATGGAGTCGGCAAAATCTTCGACGAACTGGCGAGCACCGGGGGTGTTATTTTGCCGGAGCAGGCGGATCACCAGCGCGCTATAGGCGCTGTTGGTCACCAACATCCCTTCCTCCTCTTCCGTGTAGCTGAGGGGGGAGTCCAACATGGCCTGCTCGTACTTGTAGATGATCCCCGTGCTGGAGCCATCCCCCAGATAGACACGGCGCACCATCGTCGCCATGCCCTCGAAGCTGTAGGGGCGAAGCGAGGGTGCCAGGCACGCGTCGTCGTCGCAGTCCCAGACCAGGGCGGGCACGGCGCCCGCATCCGAGGTTGATCCATTGATCAGATCGCGGAACGACAGCGTGGCCTCAATCGGCACAGTATGAACCCCTGGATTTTCCTCAACCGCGATGCCCTTGCATCGTTCATCCGTCTCACTGCAGATCCGGATGGAACCGGTCAGGCTCATCACCTCTTCCGCGAAACCGGTCGCATCCGTAGAGCCACCGAGCCAGCTCGACACATCGCTGCGTTTGAGGGCTTCCCAGAGGATGTTTCCGCCAACGATATGCGCCAAAGCGTCCGGATCATTCTCAGCCAGGGCCCCTGTCGCACTCTCGCCCGGGGTGTTCTGCTTCATCGCATCCCAGATGTCCGAACTGAATGCACTGCGGAGATTCGTCATGGCAGCAAGCATTTCGGCCCGTTCCGTCTCGGTGCCGCGGTCCACGCCAGGCACCGACTGCACGATCCCCTTGGCCCACGTGCACGAGTCTTTCGTGGAGATGTTCAGTTCGCGCAAGACGTTGTTGACATTGTTCATCACGGTCATGCACTTGTCGCAGACCGACGACAGGGCCAACTGGAACGCATAGCTACCGGCCTGAGAGGCGATCTGGCGCAGGACATCCTTCAACTGGTCACCGGAGATGGCAGAAAAGCTGCCGCCGAACAGATCGATGCCACCGCAGGCATCGCCCGAGCTGATGGACATCTCTTCGGCGCTGACCAGTTGAATCGGACCGGTATGAACCACACGGGTACGTAGACGCAGCGATCCGCCAGTAATCACGCCACGACGGACCCCCATCGCTGCTTGGGGATTCGTGGTGTGAATCATTACCCCAAACTGCTCCTCCATTTGCCCTTGAATCCCCTGCCCTTCCACGCGAGATGGAATCAAGGCAACCAATATGAGCAACGCGATCATCCATTTCATTGGGGGGCTCCAGCGGTGGCAAGGGGTGTCATCAAAGGTGGCGTCGCCGCAGCGCGCAGGTAACGCAACATGGCTTGTGGGTCGTTTGCGACCTCCGCCGGCGGTGGTCCCCCATCGACCAGATAGACCGGCGCGGTGCCTTGCGTGGCGGAGACGTACTCCGACTCAGAGATCCACTGGTTCTTGCGAGCGACCTGCAGCGCCGCGTCCTCAATTTCATTCAGCGCACGGAACCCCACGGTGAGCCGGGCGATTTCGCCGGTCTCCGTGTTGTTCAGAAACAGGGTCGGTGTCCCAGTGACGTTCAGGCGTGCCCCCTGCCCTTCGTCGAGGACAAATGAGGGGAATTCGGGGGAGTTCATCGCGCCGTGATCGAGGGAGATGGGCAGAACCTCGATCCCATAGAGGCGGGTAAGCGCTACCAAGACGGCGTTTTGGCGATGGCAGTACGGGCAGTCCGAGCGGAAGAAGTACCAGATGCCGATCCCACGCGTGGACAGGCTTTTCAGGATCCGTTCGCGTTCGGCAGAGATGCCACTCTGGCGTTCAATTTTGGCGACATGCGAGATCGGTCGATCAACCGATTCATCGAGGTAGGCCTGTTGCGCGACGACGTCCATCCAGACCTGGGAAAACCGATCTGCCATGTCCATGCTGTAGCGCTGAAGCAGCATGTAGGCTTCGACGTTTTCAGGCGTTGGATTGTTCAGCGCGGCATCTCTGTAGCTGTCCAGGTTCTTTCTCATCCACTCGGCGCTGAGCGGCTTTGAGATCTCACTGGAGGGGGCAATGGCCCCTGTCACCGAGTCGGGTGGTTGAGTCTGTGGTGTTTCTGGCTGACGTTCGCGCCAGTACCAGCCGCGCTCCTTGTCCACGAAGTAGGAATCGGCGGGGCGTCGATAGGCATCGGCTGCATCGGCGTTTGGGCCGCTGAACAGAAGGCCGAGCAAGGGGATGTGGAACAGGCGAAGGCGTTTCATGCCGCCTACGTTAGGCGGCGATTTCGCGTTTGTTTGCAGGAATGCCTATCGAAAGAGGGGGGATTTCTTCGATTGGAGGCCGCGCATCACGCTATTCGGTCGGTGCTCTATGCGGGTTGCGGTTGTGCAGTAGGGTCTCAAATCGTGCCTTGCACTTTTCCAGACTCGGCTCACGGAGATAGGAGGTGTTGGCTTTGCCCCGATGCGCGACCGCCAACGCGCGACAGCAGGGACAGTTCCCTCGCCCATCAACCCAGCGTAGCTGCTGAATGGTGGTCGCGCGCATGAAGGGCATCCCCTCAACTTCGCAGCGGTGCAGTTCGATTTCCTTGTTGGCGAGCATGTCAACGAGGACCATGGCGGTCTCTGGTTTGACGAGCGTTTCGGATGTTGCTGAACGCTTGTAGGCCGCATAGCTACGGATGAAGGAAGGCGCGGTGATCTCGCCTTTCTCGGACTTCAGCTCATTGCTCATCAATGCTACAAAGTAACTTAGTTCCATGTGACGAAGAGGTACGCGTACCATCTCGCCGAAGTCCTTGACGAAGCGACCGTTAATTGATCGCAGAACCTCGCGCTCATAGAGCTTCTTTGCGATCTGAATTGGCATCCCCGTGAGTCGGTTGATGACCAGGGGTCGCGCCTCGAAGGCGATCAACTGTGCCGCGTAGGCCAACATCTGGGCATCATCGGATGCCTTGACGCTCCTGAGCACAGCGACCGTTGCCTTCTGGCTGTGCGTCAATTTTGCGCTGGCACCAAAGTCAGTCATCCACTGGCTCGCGGGGGACGGATGAAATCAACGCAGCCAGTTGCAGGATGTCTGTTCGTCGGGATGTGTCGTCGGCAGCCAGCGCGTTAATCAGCGCGATGAGCGATTTGGAGTCCCGCACGGCGAACATTGAATCCGCGCTTTGCGAGAGTCGCTTCAGTTGGTCCATCGTCATGTCGGCGATTCGCCGTGCGGCCACCCTTTGGATCCCATACATGCGTGCGGCGCTGGCGACATCGTGCCTTGCCCACTCGCGGACGAGTAGCCACATTTTGAAGTTCAGCTCCTCGACGTCTTTGACGAGGCGAGCTTCGATGGCTTCAAGCGACATCGGTTTTTCCTAGGAAATCCCCTGCATCAAGTATACATTTCAGCTTACAAGAGCTGTCAAGCCAATTCGACGCGTCGACAGCAACGGGAAATTGCTTTCTGTATTTTCCGGACGATTAGCGGTGACGCGGCAATTCGGCAGCCAATTTTGTCGCCCACCAGCCGAGAGTCTCCATTGGAGACTCGATACAACGTACCGCTTGATCATCATCCCCTCTCCGCCTAGTTCATCTATTTTCGATTGAGCTGAGCGCTTTCCAACGGTGGTCTCCAATGGAGACTCGCCGAGCGTGAGCCACTGTGATCAGCTGCTTGGGGATGCTCAGACGGGTGTCGCCCACGCCGTGAACATGGCGCTTCTTGAAGCCAGTCTCCAGTGGAGACTCGTTACAAGGGAGCGCAAGGTCAGTTGTCTTTCGTCAAGGGGAGCACCTGCCCCTGCCTGATCGCAGGCTCCAATGGAGATCCTAGCGCCAAGTTGCGCTATCGCCCAACGAACGCTCGGCACTCCAGGGAGTCCATGCACGTACCAAACCGAGCCTGGAGTAATGCACATGATCCGGTAATGCCGCTGCCAATCGGGCGTCGCAAGGTCTGCCCATATTCATGCCCGAGTCTCCAATGGAGACTCGGCAGCACTCAACAAACGGTTTGCGTGCTCCCGGAGCTTGAAGCACCTCACGACGCCAATCGATTCGCCACCCTGTTGTAGCCCGAGCGGTTTTCCTCGACGATCCTCATACGCTCAAGGGGAAACGCCGTGGTGGGGTTTTGGGCAGTCGATACACGATCCGATCATGAGTCTCCAATGGAGACTCGACCCGTGCGCTGACCAGATACCCATGTTCACAGGGGGTGGCGGAACACAACGCTCGGTGCGTTGATCTTCAAAATGTCGGCCAGTCTCCAATGGAGACTCACCAACCGCGACGCAAATCGGAACGCTGTCTTTCGGTAGCCAAATTGACTGCTAGTGATGATCTTCGTGCATGTCAGTCGCGCACATGGATGCGCTTGGCATCGCTGCCGATGCACGATCCGATTAGGAGTCTCCAATGGAGACTCGACCCGTGCGCGGACCAGTTACCCATGTTTACAGGGGCTGGCGGAACACACAAAGTCTCCAGGAGCCGCCGTGTGATCCATGCACGGGGGGCGCAAACTGGCGTTGACTAAAATGGCCAGTCTCCAATGGAGACTCACCTACCAACGCAAGCTGCCGATGCACGATCCGATCATGAGTCTCCAATGGAGACTCAGCGCAGATCAACACTGTTGCCTCGTCGCAAAGCGTCAGACAGCCGACCGATAGGAAACGCGATGAGCTATCGCGGCGCCCAGGGCCGCCCCCCTGCCAAGGTGGAACACGACGTTTCGCCGCTGAGGGAGAGGGCTGAGACGCAGAACAACACGCTCGCCAGAAGCGCGCAACTCGCCACGATGCCGTGAGAGAGTCGAGGGCCGGACCGTCCCAACAAAAAAAGACCACCTTGGCGCATTCGTCGGCTATTGCATCCGGGGCCTGTGCCGCAATCCCTACCGCACACGATTCCCCAGGTCGCGCATGGACAGGTTTTGGTCTGCAGCTCCTAGACACTCAACGCTCATCGATTTCACGCAGGTCGCGATTACGAACAGGGTGATCGAATTCGCCCCACCAACTACAGTTTCTTGTATAGAAAGTCTTCTACTAGAAACTTAGTTAGCAACGCACATTCGAACACCCTGTTGATTGAGCATAGAGAAGACGGCCGATGAAGCCGCTGCATACCAGCTTTGGGGCATCTTGCGCGGCATCTTCCATCCGCCTCTGGCAATGCAACTGGCGAGCACCCGTGCACCATCAGCATGATTGTGCCTCGATACAAAGCCGACATGCCTAGAGAAAGCGATCTCTGCCACCAGGCGAGGCAACGACGCCTCAGTGATCGCCTCAGGACGCCGTGCCGACAGATAGCTGAGTGTCGCGCCGATAAATGCCGCGTCCACAGTCTTCAGCGCGGCATCACCAACCCGTTCACCATGCTCGCGCAACGCGCTCTCGGAAATCCCAACAACCCGATCATTGAGCGATACGCGAACGGCGGCATGCCCCAGAGCTGCATCGGTGGCAGCCTGGACCGGAACGACCTCTGCAATCCGATCCGAGAGCGCGGCTTCAATGATGAGCCAGCGCTTCCCGCCGCCAGCAAATCGCGAGGCGAGCGCGGGTGAGGGCATCACACACCCATCCCAGCAAGACAGCAACTCCTGAGCGACAGAGACATGCTCGTTGATCAGCGCATGCAGAAACGCATGAGAGGGCAGGGTGGTGATCTCAAGACCGCCGCGTAGGCCAAACCAGCGGAGTGCCCGTGCAGACAGCAAAGTCCACGAAACCTCACCCGACACCTTCGCGTCCTGGGCCCTCCAGATCAAGCGTTCATCGCACAAGTGAGACAGGGCGCGCTGAACCTGAGATGGCGTGAGGCCGGTGATGTGCGCGATGTCATGCCGAGAGATTCGTGCGACAAATACGCCTTGAGCAATTCCGTCGTAGCGCTGGAGCGAGTCCAGAAGGGCACCGAGGACAACAATATGGGTGTCTTTGAAGCCAGCCGCGCGTGCTTTACACAACACTTGCCATGAGATCGATAGGTTCGAGTGGGCGAGAGCGGTCGTTCCAGGGCGCATGAGCGTTCTCCAGAAAAATGGGCAAAAAGGGCTTGACTGCGCCGATTTGCTCATTTAGGCTCTGGGTACCAAGCCGTGCCTGCCTGAGCAATCAGTCAGTACAATTCAGAAGCCGTCTCTGTTAGCGCAGAGGCGGCTTTTGTTTTTTCCAGCAATGCGAACTAGGGCATCGGATCAATCTCCAGCGCGTGTGCTGCGAGAAACTCACGGACGAGCTGTTCGAGCGCGGCGGCCAACTGCGCGTCTGGCAGGGTCGCACTCAGTGACAGCGACGATCCCTTTCGTACCAGCGTGGTTCGCGGATGCGCATCCTTGGGCTTGTCCGTGTCGGAAAACAGGGTAAGGACGGCACGACGGGTCGCGTCCTTCGGCAGGGTCGCCAGCAACGCAATGAACTCGGCAGGATTGGCGATATACCGGCCAGCCAACATTTCCGCGTCCACACGCGAAAGCTGTCTGACACAGCCAATCGTGGACCACACATCAACCGGCACTTGGCCAATCCGTGTGTAGCGGAAGAACGTCGCACGACTGATGCCCAGCGCGGCCATCTGCTCGGCGCGACTGTCATAGTTGCCGGCAGTCATCGAAATCACGGAGATCGCGCGTTCGATCGCGCACTTGTCCGCGCGAGCGAAATTCTCGCTCTCACGAATGAAGCCGATTTCCGCGTCGCTGACATCAGCTACGACGGCGCGATAGGGGATACCAAGCTGCCGGCAGGCCTGCAGTCGGCGTTCGCCAAAGATCAGTTCATAGCGGTCACCCACGGCCCGAATGAGGCCTGGCTGCAGATTGCGTCCAGCCTGGCGGATGTTCGCCTTCAGTTCCGCGAAATCGGGATCCAAGGCGTCGTCAAACGCCACGCGGAAGCGGTTGAATCCCTCGACATCAACCAAGGCAGGATCAATTTCAACCACCTGTTCGGACTGGTTGAATTCGCCCGCGTCCAACCGCTTTTTCAGATCCGCAATGACCGCGTCACGATTTGCAATCTCCTGCTTGAGACCGCCCTCCCACGTACCGAGCACAGCGGCTTGCGCGCTCCCTTTGGTCCGCGCCTCGGGGATACTGGGCGACTGGCTGCTTTCGGCGACGGGTGGGCGTGTCTCATTCGCTTTTCCGGCCTTCAGCGCCTCAAGCGCGCTCAGCTGCTGTGCCAATCGCTTACTTGTCATGCGAATCTCCTGTCATCTCGGCCCACCGCGCAACGATTGCCGACGCAACAACATCCACGACGTTGTCGACTTGTTCCCGGGCTCGTTTGATTGCCCGCGGGTCGTACTGATCCGCACCGGCTTCATAGACCGATTTGAGACACGCCAAAGCGGACGAAATCGCCGCGCTGTCCTCGATGTATTCAGGCGGTCGGTGAATTCCGAACACACGGCCGGCTAGGTTGTGCACAAGGTCACCAGACTTCTTGCGCCGCGTGTGGACCACCAGAACCGGATCCCAGACTTTGGGTTTACCCACGATGCGTTCGATCGACGACACGAATTGCTGGATCTGGGACAGGAAATCCCCAGTACCCGCGAAGTCGGGCGTCTCGGTCGGCAGCGGTACAAACAACGAATCCATGGCATGCAACAAAAACGTCTGCATCAACGAAAACGCTGGCTGGAAGTCACACAGAATGATGTCGTAGTCCGCCTCAACGGACGCAAAAGCGGATTCCATCAGCGGCCCGATCCGGTCGCCCTGGTTGTCCCGGAACATCGAGAGGATGGACACCTCAAGGTTTGTCAGCCCCATCGACGCTGGAACAATGTGAAGTCCATCGATATGCGTGGCGCGTGGCTTCAGCGGAGTAGGGGGGGAGTCGACAATACAGGCCAAGGTGTCCGCCACGTCCAAGCGATGCGGCTGGATTCCCAGCAAGCGGCTCACACTGGCCTGCGGGTCCGTGTCGATGACCAAAACACGATAGCCACGCAGTGCTAGACCGTGCGCCAAATGCAAGCAGGTCGTCGACTTGCCTGCACCACCCTTGAAATTCTCAACGGCGACGCGAATGGCCCGATCAACACCTGGTGGGCGGGACGGCCGAATTCCCTCAGTTTCCATCCACGCATGAAGCTGAGCGAGAGAGATGCGATGCTGACCCCCGGGAGTGGACTGCAGCTGATCGGCTTCCTTCAGTGTCCGGATCAACTCTTTCCAACGCCAGTCGGTCATGTGCTCGCCGACGATCTGCACTGCATCGCGCAAGGCCAACGGCGGAAAACTCCGAATTTCATCCGGCAAAGCAGCCAGTGCCTGAGCGTCGTCCAAGCTGGATTCGATCCCCTCAGCCCACGTGGCAAACAGATCCGTTGTCGCAGCAAACCTTGTCATGCGCGATCCTCCTTCTTTTAGCCTACACCTCCGCAAAATATCGCGCAAACGCGAAAACGCGGTGGTAACTGGAACGAGAAGGGTTAGACCGGCGGTAGAGAGCGGACCAGCGTATCCAGATCCTGCTCTGAAAGCACAATTCGGCAGAGCCGCGCGGGCTCAGTTGCCAGCAAACGGGCCTCAGGATTCAGCTTCCCTAACGACTCGAGCACCCCCAGCAGTACCAACAGGCCGGTATAGGGGATATCGATGACGATCTCTTTGCTGGCATCACGCGATAGCTTGACCGTCGACTGGAGATAGCGGAACAACTCACTCTCCGCGTAGGCCAGATCCGCGTTGGGCTTTGCCGTGGATATTTCCGCCCTGAGACGCCGAAACGACAGGCCCTTGGCCACAGCACGATGGGCCAGATCCAAGGGGTCCGGTGCCTTCAACAACTCGCGAGCATGGCTCAGCGTCAGTCGACCCGCGTCAAGGTAGGCCAAGACCGGGGGAGGCAGGCTGGCGTATCGGCCGATTCGGGCAACTTCTGACCGAGGAAGATCCAGCAACGCGCCGATATCCGACTGCGATAGCTCCAACGACCGAAGCAGGGCGACCGCCCGAATCCGTGCGCCAGCGTGTGGACGTCCCATCGCTGCACGAAGCGTCGAGAGCTGCTCATCCGTGCAAGAAACGCGAATGACGTTGGATAACCCACGCCCCTCAATCACCGGATGTACGCCGGTGGGGGTCTGTGCCAGCAATTGAATGCGCTCAGCGCCGGTCGAACCGGCTACTGAGCGTTTCCATGTCCGCATAGGCAGCAACAATGTGGAGCGCTCCACAAAGATTACTCCAATTCTGCGAAGTCTATGAACTGGGAAACCACCGAATTGACACTCGACAAGCCAGCCCGCGGGACGATCGCCGCAGGCGGGGCGGGGACCGTCAACGCTGCAGGTGCTTGAGGAGTCACGGTCGGCAACGGTGGCGAGGGAGCGACTGTCGGGATTTCAGAGTCAACCGCGTCAGTCTCGACGGCGGCGACAGAAGAACCGGCGTCCAACCCACCGAGCGCGCTCGATGGCCGAGTGCGCTTCGGTTGCAAGACCGAAATCTGCAGACTCTCCGAGACATGGACATCCTGACCGCGCCTGGTCGCATAGTGGTAACCGAGCAAAATCCAACGACGAAGTTCTTCATTGCTGGGCTTGGTATCGAGAATCGCCTGCAGCGTGGCGCCCTCACGATCACCTGTGATGTAGATCCGGGCGCGAGCGGAGTACGGGGCGGCCATCACGCCACCTTCTTGGCGCCAAGCAACTGGTGCGCCGACAAGGCAGACTGCCAAAAACCATAGGCGTTCGACAGGATCGGCTTCTCGGCAACATCCACCAGCGTGGAAGGCGACTCAAAGGCGGCGCGGACGTAGCGCTCATACAGCGGAGCACCGCCGCCTGCCAACACAACATGGGACAGGCCCTCGCCAACCCCATTGACCACACCCTCCAGCCCCTTCAAGACTTGGTCGCACACCAACTTGCCGGCTTCATCCATTAACGCGGAGAGCTTTACCTGCTGGACACCAATGTCCAGCGTCGGCTCGCCACGGCGAACCACGGCCTCAAGGCGATCGACCGAAATGCGCACCTGCTTTCGCTCATAAAGGAGACGCGACGCGGCCTCCAGCACCTGGCGACCGGCCATCGCGCTGCTCCCCGAGGAGGCCTGATGAATCGACGAATCCTGCATCAGGACATAGTCCACCGAGTAATGACCGGGATCGATCACCAGCACCAGTGAATCGGGGGAGAGTGTCTTACCTTGCGCGGCCAGACGCTCCA
This sequence comes from Lysobacterales bacterium, assembly GCA_016718605.1. Classification (GTDB taxonomy): domain Bacteria; phylum Pseudomonadota; class Gammaproteobacteria; order Xanthomonadales; family Xanthomonadaceae; genus Aquimonas. The sequence continues at coordinate 33,967 of JADKCY010000013.1, forward strand.
TGAAATGCGCGTAGGCGCCTAACGGCTGCGGAATGATCACGGCCTTGCGAACCTCGACGGTCTTGCTGGCACTGATGCGATGTGCCTGTTCGAGCGACTTCCGCAGCGCCTGACGTCTTGCAACATCGAAAAACTCGGCTACCGGCAAGCCCGCGACCAACACATCCACCCGGGCAACATCCATCCGGTCGAGCGCCGAGCGAAGCAAGGCAGACCATTCCTGCGAGCTGGTGAAGTTGGCCGAGTGGGGTCGGATGTAGTTCTGGACCTTGTGCGTTTCGATGCCGGCGACCCAGGTCGATACTTCCGAGCCTTTGGGCGTGCCATCGCCCAAGATCATCTCCACTGTCCGCCCGCCAAGGTGGCTGCGTGTTCCGTCGCCTTGCACGGGGAGTAGGCGTTCGGGGGCCGCCCCGGACGGAAAAATGATCTCGGTCCGAGGGCCTCCATCGACCGAGTAAACGACCTTGGTGTTGCCGAAGCCAATGTCGAGACCTGCCAAAACAACGTGCGCGCTAGCCATTTCTCAAAACTCCTTATATTTCGGATAGTTAAAGCGAAAATTCTGCCCCAATTTTGGGGCCAAATTTGGGGCAGAATTTGGGGCAGAATCTGGGCCCAAAAACGACCGTAGAGCACGAATATGTGCTGCGCAAGTTATCGGGAAGGCTTCTGAAGCCCTGATTGGGGCAGAATTTGGGGCAGAATTTGGGGCAGAATTTGGGGCAGAAAAAGCACCCTAAGCCCTTGAATTATTGATCGTTTTCAAAATCGCTTCGCAACGAAGTCGGTAGGATGCGAATTTTCGCGGGCGAAATTTCCCCGCGCAGTGAACCAACCCCGAAAAGCGAACCGTCTGGAGCAAATCAGTCGTGCTCCGTGACGCCTTATATATGGGCGAACAAATGTGTGCGCCATCGGCCTTAACAACTTGCGTAGCCCATATTAGGGTGTCATGGTGACTCTGGCCCTTACGCGTGCGTGCGCGTTATGGCGGCAAAACGGATAACCCCATAGGCATTACAGGGCGAGACATGTCAGAACAGCACACATTTTTTGAGGCGTTAGAAGAGACGCTGGAACAACTCAAGAAAACCACGTGGGCGGAAGCCAAGGAACTGGAGCAGTGGTTTGCGGAATCGCGTAAAGAAATCGCAGCGAGTCTGCAGCGAGGCGAGGGGTTTCTCTCGGTCGGTATCCGCATCCGAACAGAAACGGTGCTACCGACAGTGGCGTGGCGACGCTTCTACATGCTGAATCGAGGAGCACGGCCAATGGCAAGGGATTTTCGAAAGCCGAAAGGTGCATGGGCCTACAGCACAGGCGACCTGCAGAAGAACTGTCACGAGGCCTTCCATGCCTTGATCGCCGAAACAGAACGCAGGGCCCAGGCGATACGCCAAAACGTGCTGCTCGCTCATGACCTGATGCGAGTGCTGAAAACCCACAGCCGCCGGATCACCCAGAATTAAGGACGCCCACCATGGACAACCAAGACAACAAGGATCCATCGGCGCTTGAGGCGCTGACCGACAATCTGGCCCACGCGCTGCTTGAGTGGGAACTGAGCAAACGGGAGGAGCGCCGCTGGCTGACGCTAAAGCGGATCGCCATCGCAATTGGGGCGACCATCTTCGGTCTCATCTACCTCGCGGGGCTGGCCCCAAACCTGTTCAGCACCGAGGCGACGGAACCCACCGTGGCGATCATCGATGTCGTCGGCGGGATTGATAGCGATGCCGCCGCGTCGGCGCGAAAATTGGTTCCTGTCATCGAACGGGCATGCGAGGCCGCGACGACCAAGGCCATCATCCTTCGGATCAACTCGCCAGGTGGCAGTCCGACCGAGGCCGAGCGGATCATGGCCGCCGTGGAGCGCTGCAAAGTCCAGAAACCGGAAATGCCCATCGATGCCGTCATCGAAGGCACGGGCGCCTCGGCGGGCTACATGATCGCCACCGCCGCCGACCAGATCATTGCCAACCGCTACGCCGTCGTCGGCTCGATCGGGGCCGTCTTGAGTGGACTGGATGCGTCGGCCGCCGCCGAGCGCCTTGGACTGTCGGAGCGCGTGATCGCCTCAGGCCCACTCAAAGCCACGAACTACCTGTTCACCGAGAACACGCCCGCGCAGACCAAAGCGTTGCAGGAAGTCGTAGACGGGTTGGCCCGCGAGTTTCGGCGACAAGTGGAGGCATCACGGGGTGAGCGACTGAAGGCCGACTTTCCCGATCTCTGGTCGGGGCGCATCTGGACGGCCGATGTCGCGCAACAAGCGGGCCTGGTCGATCAGCTGTCTGTGCTGGAGGACTACCTCAAAGCCAGCTATCCCGACCTCAAGGTGCACAACTACCGGCCGCGTCAGTCGATGCAAGAACGGCTTGGCATCGAGGCGAGCGTCCGGGATGGGGTCACGGCAGCGGTGGCGGGGTGGCTGAGCCCAAAACTGCAGTGACCAAAGAAATCCCCCCTGTTTTGACCCCCATTCCTTTAGATAGCGAGGAGCGGCTCGTCTAGTCTGGCCGAACACTCGAGGAGGTATCGAATGAGACATCTGTTGGCATATTGCGTGGCCCTCGCGGTTTCCCTACCAGGGGCAGCGGGTGCGCAGGAGATTGACCTGGACCTACTGGCACCGGAGGAGACCGCCACCCAGGCGACGGCACAACTGGCGGTGACACCTGCGACAGGCGAGGACGACGCGATCATTGCGCCTGTCCAAGGTGAACTGTCGGACTACCTGTCGGACGCGACCGGCCGTTGGGCGCTCGAAGCCGGCGAGTCCATTCAGCCGGCCTTGGAACGCTGGGCACGGGAAGCGCAATACACCCTTCTGTGGGCAACCCCCAAGACGTACTACGCGGACGCCCGGAGTGAATTCCCGGTTGGAACGGACATCAAGGATGCCGTGAGGGTCGTCATGCGAGGGCTGTATGCCACCAATCGCAACATCAAGGCGCGTGTTTATCGCAACCGCGTGATTCGGATTACCGACGGGGGGGAGGAGTGATGACACACAGCAAGTGGCGACACGCCTTGGTGGTAGCGGTCCTCGTGGCGCTGACCGGCTGCGCGACCCCAACGCAAGTCAGGATGGAGCGCGATGTGGACGCCGTGGAAGACCGTGCACATGAGCAGATGCAGGCGCACCGACCTACGTCGTTGCCGTACTACGAGGAAGTCGACGAAATCTGGATCGGTGGGGCCGGGGTCAAGAACGAACGGGATGACCGGACAGAGCGCCTGCTGAAACAGGATGTGGTGTTCAACCGTGGCTATCCGGTCACCCTCGTGGGAATCGCGGAGTTTGTGACAACCTCCTATGGTCTCCCTGTCAGAGTGACCTTTGACGCCGAGGAGTCGGCGAAGCGCGTCTCGATCAACCCTGGCACGCAATACCTGCAGATGCGAGAAGCGATGACCAACCCGGACGCCGCGCAAGGGATGGTGATGGGGCAGGCCAGCGATGTCGCAGGCTTTGTCATCCGCTACTCGGGCACTCTGGAAGGGTTCCTGGATCTCGTGGCGGCCCGCACGGCGAACGGGTGGAAGATCGAGGATGGGCGAGTCACGATCTACAACCGGGATACGCGCGTGTTCACTGTGGACGCGATTCCGGGCGACTCGCGGCTGACGAACACCATCTCCAACCAGCAGCAATCGGGATCGGCAGCGGCGGGCGGTTCGGGCGCGGGAGCCTCGGGTGGGCAGTCGACCTCGACCTCGGGAAACAAGACCGAGACCAATGCCGAGATTGACGTCTACAAGTCCATCGAGAACACGGTAACGAAGATGCTGACCGATCAGGGCAAGGCGGAGATTTCGCCGATCCTGCGAACGGTGATCGTGACCGACACGGCCTACGTGCTGGATCGGGTGGGTGCGTTCCTTGATCAGATCAACCATCAAGTCCGCCAGCAGGTGGCGGTTGAGGTCCAAGTGCTCTCCGTGGAGATCAATGAAAACGAGTCCTACGGGATTGACTGGAATGCGGTCTGGTCCACGGTGGATAGTGGTGTGCGGGCGGTAACGCAACTGGGCGCATCGCCCACGGAAGGGGTGGGCACGGTCGGATTGACGATTGTGGATCCGACGGCGAACTTCTCGGGATCCTCCGCGGTGATCAGTGCGCTCTCGAAGCTCGGACGCGTGTCGATTGATACCTCGCAATCGCAGCTGACGATGTCGGGCCAACCGGCCACGTTCCAGGAAGCGGAAGAAACGGCCTATGTGGCCCGCCGATCCGTGGTGGCCCTGGGCGACAACGCAACGGAGGTGACGACGGAACTTGGCATGGTGCCCGCTGGATTCTCGATCACCGCGTTGCCGGTGGTGCTACAGGACTCGGAAGTGCTGCTGCAGTTGCAGGTGGCGCTGAGGCAGCTGAAGGAAATCCGTCAGGTGGGTTCGTTGGACGCCCGCATTGAGGCACCTCAGGTCGGCACATCGCAGATGCAGCAGCAGGTGCGTCTGCGCTCGGGATCCACCCTGGTGCTGACGGGCTTTGTGCAAGACCGCGTGGGTACGGATGCACAGGGCGTTGGCAATGCCAAGTTTGGGCTGGCGGGTGGCGGGCGCAACGGCGATCGTCGTCGCAAGCTGCTGGTGCTGATCGTCACCCCCCGGATTACGGGCTAACCCATGGCGATTGAGACCACCAAAATTGTCCGGGTAGGCAACACGCAGGTGGCGCTGGGGTTGCGCTGGACGCTCGCCAACGTGGATGACGATGACGTCCAGTTGTGGGCGAAGTCGCGAGCGGAAGCGGCGGGGTCGCGCTACGGCTTCTATGTGGAATCCTCTGGCGAGCTGGACGGCCGCGCGGTGACGATGGGTCGGCTTGGGCTGTTGTATGACAGCACGGTCAAGCCGCCGTTCTACTCGGCAGCGGCATGGCTGGCGAGTCGCTCGTCGGTGCCGACGGTGTATCTGATGAGCATCGAAGGGCCCCGAGGCGAGGATCTCTGGTGGGTCTGCTACACCGATGCATCTGGCGTGGACACCCGGACTGACCGCGTCGATGGGGAAGCGGCACTCGACCTCTTCAACAGTCTGACGGGGGAGCTGCAGAGTCTGCGGTATTCCAATACCGAGGTGCGTTGCATCATCATTGGCGAGCAGATGCCGCAGACCAATCCTTGGCATCAGTACCGCGAGGCGCACCCTCAGACGGTGCAGCAGGTGGCGCATCTCGGCGATCTTCTCGCCGGGTCGCCGCCGGTGCAAGCCAAAGCGGTGCAGATGTATGGCATCCGCCCGATGACGGTCTATGTGATTGTGGGGGTGCTGCTCGCCATCGTGTTGGGAACGGGCGCGATGGTGTACGCGAAGCAAGCGGCAGAAGCCAAACGGCAGGAGCAGGAGCGCCTGGCGGCCATTGCGGCGGATGCGGAAGCCGCACGCCTGGCCAGTCTGCGTGAGGTTCGCAAGGTGCAGGCGATCAAGGCGGCATTGGCGGCGGATACGCAGACACCGGAGCCGGGAGAGATTGTCGAGCGTTGCCTCACCGGCGCCTCGCTGCTGGGGAATCGGTATGCCGGGTGGATGGTGGAGCGAATGAATTGCGAGGCAACCGGAAGAACGCTGGAGGCGAGTTTGAAGCTGGCCACGGGCGCGGACTTCTTCGAACCGAATGCGGTCCTGATGACACAGTCGCAGTTGGACGGGTACGAGGTCAGCATTGATATGGCGGCCAACCGCGCGGTGCTGCGGGTGCCGCTGGGCGGTCCGATGGCGACTCGTCCAGGGCTTGGATTACGTCAATTGCCAGGCGTGATGAGTTTGCAGGCCATCGATGTGTCGGTCCTGCAAGAAATGCAGCACTACGTTCCGGATGTCGTGGTGGCGGTGACGCCGCCGGAGGCCAAGGCGATCCAGTTTGCCGATCCGGCCTACGACGCCGAGCCGTCCAGTCCCGAGCGCATGAAGACGGTACCGGAAGCGGAGGCCTATCGGACGGGGGTGATGCGGATTACCGGTCGCAGTTCGATGCCGCTGGCGGAGATCGCGTCGCGATCGGCCTACATCTCACTGGGCAGTTTGGCGTTGGCGCCACAGGGCGCGAACGATTTTGATTTCATCTTGGAGGAGCGGTATGTCATCTCGAGCAACTAAGAGCGGCGGAAAGGCAGCTGCGCAACTGGGAGCGATTGTCGTGCTGTCGGGCGTCTGCGTATGGCTTTTCTTTGGCGACTCGCTGGCATCCCTGTTTGCATCAGACAGCGATCCGGCCACGGTAGTGGCGACGCCGCCGGCCAACCAAGCCGTCATTTCCCCGGTGTCGGCGGCGACACTCACGGTGGAATCGCCGGTGGAGCCGACGCTTCCTGCCCCGGCAGTTGCCCCGGTCCTCCCGGCAGGCGAGGCGGAAGCCAAGCAGACCGAGATGGCAGAGCTGCGCGGCTTACGCCGTAGTCTGGATCGCAAGGGTTTGCAATTGCGCCTACTCCAGACCGAGCAACAACTGGTGGATGTGGAAACGACACTGGAAGGTACGGAGATTGGCATCACCCGGCTCCCCGAGCTGGTTGGCATCGTCGGTGGAAAGGTCGGCAGGACGGCGGAGTTTCACGTCGGCGCGGGGCGTCTGGTGGAAGCGCGTGCGCAGGAGTGGGTAACGCCGGAGTGGCAGGTTCTCACCATCGACACCAATGCGGTGCAGATGCGCAGCAAGCGCGGCAAGGTGACGACGGTGTTGTTTGGCATGCGACCCAGCGAAGACGCCCCACAAACGCCGCAGCAGGGCATGCCAGTGCCGTTTGCGACGACGAATTCGGGAGGCTAGGTTCATGGGCACGTCATCCCAAGGGGCCGCGCGGATGCCGCCGGCCTTGGTCGGCAAACGCTTTCATCCTGGCCTCGAGCGCATCGAGGTCGTCCGGGATCTGCCGGACTACCTCGAGAATCTCACTGCCAAGTGGCAATTCAGCTACGAGAACCAGTTGCGCATCGCGGTACTGAAGCTGCATGAGGACCGTGAGGTCGCGGTGCTTTGGACCAACCGATCCGAGGACTATCCCCTCTACAAGATGGTCTTGCAGCGCCTCCACGAGCACAACCTGCACCTTGAGCAAAGTCTGCAGATTGAGACGGTGGAGGCCGTCTTGGCGGAGCTGGCGCGCAAACCCGAGGCGCAGGCCGACGAAGAGAACATTATTCGTCAGCAGGCGATCGATCTTGCGGCGCGCGCGTTGTCGGAATCGGCATCCGACATTCACTTGGAGGTGACATCGAAGACCTGTGATGTCTGGTTCCGTATTCATGGCGATCTGTTTCGTCAGCCGTCCTTGAGTCGAACCAACGGGGAGACCATGACCAACGTCCTGTATTGGATGGCGGAGGCGACCTCGCGCACGGGATCGAGTCCGGATCCCACCAACACCCCGCAAGACGCCAAGATCGAGCGCACCATCAAGGTGGGCTCGCGCTTGACCAAGACCACGATTCGGTACGCCTCGATTCCAGTCGAGGCGGGCTGGGACGTGACCTTGCGCCTGTTGCCGGAGAGCTCGGAGGGGCCACGCTCGCTTGAGCAGTTGGGGTATGACGAAGCGGAAATCGCCGCGATTCTCCGCATGCTGTCCAAGCCGCGCGGCTATCTGGGCATCGTGGGAACGACCGGCTCGGGCAAGACCACCTCGCTGCAGTCGATGCTGACGCTCTACCACAAGCTCAACGACGGTCGGAAGAAGACCCGCACCTTGGAAGATCCGGTGGAGTTGCGCATCCCCGGTGCGCGGCAGACCTCGGTGCGACGCGACGCCAACGGCAATGCGGACTTTCCGACCTATCTGAAGGCGACCCTCCGCAATGATCCCGACGCCTTGATGGTGGGCGAGATCCGTGATGAAGAGACGGGCAAGGTGCTGCAACAGGCGGTCCAGACGGGACACACCGGATTTGGCACGCTCCATGCGGGTGACGTATTCGATGGGATTGACCGCCTTGCCGATCTCGGCATTGAGCGCTCGATCATGGCCTCGGGCGATCTGATCACCGGGCTGATCTATCAGCGGCTGGTGCCGGTGCTGTGTCCGCACTGCAAGCTCGACATCAACCACGCGATGCCGGTGCTGGCACGTGACCACCTTGAGCGTTGTCAGCGCACCTTTGGCGCGGGGATCACGAACGTCCGTTGGCGTGGCCATGACCCGAACTGCAAGCACTGCAAGGGCCGCGGCATCGTGGACCAGACCGTGGCGGCACAGATTCTCTATCCCGATCGCCTGTTGGCATCGATGTTTGGTCGCAGCGACGAAGGTGCCATTGCACGGGCGTACTGGCGCTCAGGCTTGGTACGTGTCCCTGACGATGTGCAGCCGACGGTGGGCCGGACCGCGCTGGACCAGGCCATCAAGAAAGCCAAATGGGGATCGGTGTCGCCGTTGGACGTCGAAGCGCGACTGGGGCGGTTGGACAGCGAGGCCTCACCCGCCGAGGAGCGTGCGTTCCTGAGCATGCGTCGACCGGATCTGTTGCTCGGCGCGCAGCTCTTTGAAAAGGACAGTGTGCCGGCATGAAAGCGACCACGCAGCGGTTCTCGGGTGGCATGTTCACCGAGACCAATATCGAATACGAGATGTCGCGGCGGCTGGACTTCAGCTTGGCCAAGCGTACCCGGCTCTATACCAAGCTGATGCGCGCCGCGCACAACGACCGCGACCCGCAGATGACCTTTCGGGCGATGCTCAAGCGGTTTCGACGCCAGGGCGATCGGCGCCGGCACATCTTCAAGCTCTGGTTGGACAATCTCGAGGCGGGTCAGCGCATCAATGAAGTGATGGCGCCCTACATTCCGGCCTCGGAGCGGATGATGATTGCCGCGGGCGAGGAGAACGGGCGGATTGCCGAAGGCTTTCGCGAAGCGCTCTTTGTGGCCCAGACCGGGAAGCAGATCCGCGGCGCGCTGATCAAGGCGCTGGCCTATCCCGTGCTCTTGTTGTTGATTCAGGCGGCGGTGCTGGTGATTGCGAGCTATCAGCTCGTTCCGGTGCTCGAAGGCCTGCTCAATGTCGAGCGCTGGCCGCCGATTGCGCAGAGTTTCCATGCCTTGACCTCGAACCTGCGGAGCTGGGGCATTGCGTGGATGGCCGCGTTTTTTGCATCGGTCATCGTGATTTTCAAAACGCTGCCGACCTGGCGTGGCGCACTTCGCGCCTGGCTGGATCATCGCGTGCCGCCCTGGTCGATCTACCGCGAGGTGCAGTCCTCGAATTTCCTGGTGGCGATGTCGGCGTTGGTCAAGGAAGGTGCCTCGGTGGATGTCGCGATGAAAAGTTTGCAACGCGTGGCGACGCCCTGGCTTGGTGCGCACCTGCAGCGCATGGTTCGTGGGCTGGAGCGCGGTGAAACGCCCGGTGTGGCGATTCGCACGGGACTTCTGGATGACGAAACCGCCGGCGATCTTGAGGACTATTCCGATGGCGGGGCATTTGAAGAGGCGATCGAGACCATTGGTAAGGATGCGGTCGAGGATTCCATTGCGCGGATCACCGCGCAGGCCTGGGTGGCCAACATCCTGATCATGTTCACCGTGGCGCTGACGATCCTTTGGATGTACGGCTCGATGATCCTGACCGTCCTCAAAGTGCGTGAGCTCGCGACAGCCGGCATGTACTAAACAAAGAAATCCCCCCTAAAAACGGGGTCATTCGTGCAATTGGTGCAAATTCACCCCCCTAAACTGACCACACACCGACACCGCAGGACCTGTGCAAAGGGGGCAGGCGATGCGGGAACCTCAGCCGAGCAGGAGGTTGACCCCAGTTTGAACACGCTGTTGTTGCAGTTTTGAATGTGTCTCCCATCCGTTGTTTTTTTACTCAGGAGTGTTGTAGATGAACCGTCAAATCCGTCGTCCCAGTGGTGCCTCCGCCTACGCCCAGCGCGGTGTGAACCTGATTGAACTGTCGCTGGCTGTGCTGGTGATCGCCGTCCTCGTTGGACTGGGCATCAAGGTCTTTGGACCCACCATGGCGGCAACCCGTGGTCAGGAAGCGCAGCAGGCCCTGATGCAGATCGTGGCCGGTGCGAAGGCACTGAAGAGCAATAACGCCTACACCGGTATTACCGCGCAGGTGTTGATTGATGCAGGCAAGGCACCGGAAGGCCTGGTGCAGGGCACCACGATCAGCAATCCCTTCTCGGGCACCTTTACCGTGGCGGCGTTCTCCGCCAACGGCGGTACAGATAATGCGGTGAAGGTCTGCGCCAATCAGGTGCCGCGTTCGGAGTGTGCGTCGCTGGTCACCACCTCTGCCTCGTCGATGGCCCGCGTGGTCGTCGGAGCCGACTGCAACGCCACGACCACCGTGCTGCAGGATCGCATTGGCGCCACACCGGTCAATCCGACCCCAGCCACCGTGGCCACGGCATGCGCCAACGACAACAACACCGTTCAATTCATCAGCCTGTAAGTCAAACCCGCCCGGGGCGAGCCATCGCCCCGGGTTTACCTTTGCACAGGGACGTCGCATGCGCCGCCATCAGACCGGACAAGCATTGTTAAGCACGGTGATGGGCGTGGCCTTGAGCGTGGCGATCGTCGGCTCGGTGGTCAAACTCATCGGCCTGGTCTTTGCGCAGCAAGACAATTACGTCCTGACCCAGATCCTCACCGATGCCATCGCCACGGTGCGCACGGCGGGCGCGGGGCAGATCTACACCCGCATTGATGCCACCACACTGCGCACCTCCGAGCGGTTTGCCAATGCCACCGCGATCTCCGGCTCGCGTCTGCAAGTCGGACCGGCGATCCTGCAAGTCGGCACTGTCGTTGCGCCCTTCGGGGCGACCTATGGTAACGGACGGTTTTTCGAACTCCGGGTCAGCCCCATCACCCCGGCGCAGTGCCAGGAGGTGGTACGGTTTCTGGCCCAAAGCGCCTTGGCTATGCAGGTCGGTGGCACCGTACTGCTCGATCGCAACGCCGATGTTCCGGTGCTGATCACCGACAACCTGGCTACCCGCGAGGACCTGTTTCGCACTGCCTGCGCTACCTCGGCCCTGATCACGGGGATCTACCGATGAACCGGCGCGGCCAACGCGGGGTCACGTTGCTCGATGTCGCCGTGGGCGTGAGCGTCGTCGCGGTGATAATTGCGATGGTGTTGACGGCCACCTTGCGCTTGTCCACCCATGATGAAGCCTCCGAGATCTTGAACGTCGTCGGCGCGATCCGCGCGGCACGCAAAGAGGTGCTCGCCCAAGCCCCGACCCGTGAGCAGATAGTTCTGCAAGCGCGTGTCCCGGAGGGCTACCGAAATCCCGACAATCCGCTGGAAATGCGGGTTGGCCAGACGCAGATCTGGCTCAATGACACCCCACCCGGCGATTCATTGCAGATCTACCGTTTGAGTCCGGGTGCCTGCGTCGAAGTCGCCCGGACGCTGTCGACGCAGGCCCAGCGCGTGCGTGTCGGCGGCAATATCGTGGGCGGGCTCGAGAACACCGGGCAGATCGCCAACTGGAACCCGCTGCAGGCGACTGACGCGACGCTGCGTGGGTATTGCGCGGTCGCGATCCCGAGCATTCTGGTATGGCTGTGAACTTCGTCCGGTCACGCGGCCACACCATGGTGGAGCTTGCGATCGTGGTCGCCTTCATCGCGCTGGCAACCGCCTTGGCGCTGCGCTGGCTCAGTGCCGGTACCGAAAAAGTCGACGCCGAGGCCTACCTTGCCCACGTGGTGCGACTGGGTGAGCGCGTTCGCGGCGTCCTGTCGCCCTATCACGGTTTTGCTGAGGTAGGCACGACCCTGACCGGTGCAGCGCTACGCAACCGCGGCATTATTCCGCCGGAGATCACCCGACCAAGCCCGGCGACGGCGCCGGTCGCCGGGCCGCAGGGCAGCGTGGCCACGGTGGCGCTGGCGAGAATACAAACCGGCGTGACCTTTGACGACACCTGGCTGATGACCTTTCAGTTGCCGTCCACCAATGACGCGTCGGTGCAGTCGGGCTGGTGTCGGAGCTATGTGGGACGGCTGATGACGGCGTTTGATGTGGTGCGAATCGACGGCACGGAACTCAAAGGCCCGAATACCGGGCTCTTGCCGGTCAACCAGGTGCGCGATGAGGTACTGGATGCCTGTACGGGCGAGGCCGCCGTGACGCTCGACGTCGGGCTTATGAATTAGAGGGGTCGTACGTGAACACGCGAACACAAAAAGGCTTTGGTCTACTCGAGATCCTGATCGCCATTACGTTGGTGGCGGGACTCGTGGCGGTCTGGATGGGCATGGCGCGCGAGACCGGCGAGCAGGCGGACATCACGTCCATGCAGCATGTCCTGAGCTCGATCGAGCAACGGGTCCGCGCGGCCTATGTGAATGATGCGGACTATGCCGGTCTGACCACGACGGTGGCTGCACAGCGGGGACTGATCCCCGAGGGCATGTACCAGCAGTCCGGCGTTGAGCTGATCGGTATTCATCCCGGCGGCAACGTGATGCGCGTGGGCGCTGGCAACTACAGTGGCGTGAACGCCGCCGATCAAACCAACATTGGCTACTGGATCCAGTTCGAAGGACTGAACCGTGCGACCTGCGTGAGCCTTTTGATGCAGACCGCACAAAACTATCTGGCGGTCCATGTGGGAACGGCAAAACCGACCGGCGCCGTAGCGACGGGCCTGACCCGGCGGATTGACTCCGCCAATCGCGTAGTCACCGCGACGACGGCAACCACCTGGTGTAGCTCGCCGAGTGCCAATACGCTTCGCTGGGAGACCAACTGATGCTTGCGGTAAACCCGAACGCGCGGGTGATCGACGAAACCCTGCTGCCGGATCTGACGGACATCTATCTGCCAGCACGGCCGATTGATGGCAGTGAGATGACCTCGCCGGGGGCCTCTGCGTTTGTCTACGACGGCGGCCCCGAAGCCATGTTCTTGCGCGCCACGGCACTGCAGCCCTGGGCGGATCGGCTGGCCACGCATGTCCGCACCCTGGCAACCCAGACCACCGAATCGGACTTGCGCGTCGAGTTTGACGGGCGGCTGTATCGCGCGCGTCGCAACATGATGAATGAGGGCGAGCAGTTCAATCTGCGCGTGACCGCCTCTTATGCGCCGCACTTGTCGGAACTGAAATTCAAGAACCCGCTGTGGCCGCTAATCCTGCTCTCCCCGAAGCTGTTGAGCGGTGGACTCGTGGTGTTTGCCGCCGAGATGGGGCAGGGCAAGACCACCACGGCGGCTGCCATGGTGCGCTCACGCCTCGAACGCTATGCCGGCTACGGGCAGACCGTGGAGAATCCGGCCGAAGTGCCACTCGATGGCGTCTTTGGCCGGGGCATTTGTCGCCAGACCTCGGTGCGCTGGGATCATGACGATGAGAAGGAACGCGGCTGGCAGGGGGCCATGCGTGCCGCGCTGCGCAGCTACCCGACCACCTCGCGCGGCAACCTGATGTTCATCGGTGAGATCCGCGATTCCGAGGTCGCCGCCGAGGCGCTCCAGGCGGCAGCCAATGGCTTGCTGGTGATCACCACGGTCCACGCGTTGGATATCGCGTCCGCGATGCAGCGCCTGGTCAGTTATGCCGACATCAAACTCGAAGGCATGGCCTCGGAGTTGCTGGCAAGCTCGCTGCGCCTGGCCGTGCAGCAGCGCCTGGTCATTGATCGATCGCAGCAAGGCTGGAATCGCGGTGTCCTGGATGGACAGTTGCTCTATTGCGACGGGTACAACCACCCGGCGGCGCAATCGATCCGCCGGCGTGAGTTCTCGAAGATTGGGCAACCGCTGAAGTTACAAGAGAACGTCATGAACAGCCTGAAGGGCCGCCCGATCTCGATCGACGAGGTTATGAACAAGATGGTCATGGGGACACAGCACGACGGCGCGTAATTTGCCCGTCGGAGGGCCATCGTGCACGCTGACCGCAGATCCCGAGGAGGCGACGACGATGAACCCGAACACCACCTACCAGGGCTGCGCGCGCTACCCCATCGACTGCACTGGCGATGTGGTTGTGGGTGATGAAGTCTGCTTTGATCAGGCCACGTTCTCGGGCAGTTTTCGCCGGGCCACCTTTGCAGGCTACGAGCGCGTCTGCGGGCAGGTTCTGCGCGAGAGCTACGGTTTGCACAAGCAGCAGCACACCTTCACACTGCGACTCGACGACGGCCGCACCCGCCGCATTAAGGGCCGAAATCTCTACGCCCATGGGGTGTGGCGGAAGCCGTGGCCAGGCGAAGATGAGCGCGCCTTTGCCCGCGCCGAGAAACATGCGCGCGGGGACAGAGCACGCGAGGCGCGGCAGATGAGAAAGGAGTTCGAGCATGCCGTTGGTTTCTGATCGCATTGATCACACGGGCGCGTGTCCGTTCATCGATCTCACTGAGGCCGAGATGGAGCTCTACCGTGGCGCCGGCTGGCGGCTTGCCCGTTTTGAAGACGGCATCCTCATGGGCCTGTTCAATCCCGATGATGTGGAATACCAAGCCAATACGCAGGCCATGACCGAGGAGGCCCTCGACGCCGCGACCGCGTGGCTTGCCAATGCCGTGGGCGAGGTCTGGCTAGTGAAGTGCTCGTGCTACCAATTCTGCATGCCGCGCAGAATCGCGTTCGATGATCCTGCCGCCATGGCGCACCTCGCACGCATTATCGGCGAGGCGATGGCGAATGAGTGGTAGACACAAAACTAACTCTCCCGCGCGGCGTCGTTACACGTGTTCAACGAGAGCGAGAGCGGCAAGGGCGCTTTGGACGCAGCGCTGAGTGCGGCTATTGCAGCCACGCATTGAGCGGTTGACGCGGATGGCGGTGATCCGCGACACCCTAACGGTATGGAATAGACATGAACAAAGACGACCTTCCGTTGTACCTATTCGAACCCCGCATCCGAATTTGGATCATCGCCTTGAATGGCGGCCTCAGCGCCTGCTTTCTGTGGTATGTCCTGGTCACGAGTGGCAGCACATGTCCGACATGCTGGCTGAACGTGGGACTCGGCATGTACGTCGCATCCAACGTGCTTGTCGCCCTCCATTTTGCCGCCTTGCGGGCGTGGTTCTTGGCCGCGGTGGGAACACTCGCACTGATGGCGACGGCGGCGATCACTCTTCAAGATGTGCAGGATGCTGGCGCGATTGCGATGGCCATCGTCGCGATTAGTTTTGCGCCTGCCTTGCATCATTTTCATGCGCGGCTCGCGACCAAATCGGCGACCATTGATTGACCTCCCGATAATTTGCCGACCCCGCCCGTGCCCGTCAGGATGGAGCTCACTCCACAGCGAGGGCATGGGCGATGAACATGGTTTCAGTAGAAGTAGCGAAGGCCGGGAATAGCGCACTCGACTATGCAGTGGCGGTGTGCGAAGGGGGCACAGATTTCCTTTTCGACGGCATCACGTGGGGCTTTGAGCTGAACGGAAAGCGGCGAGTGCTTTCGCCTGGTTGGGCACCTGCAATGGTCTTTTGCCCGACAACAGTTTGGGCCAACGGTGGGCCCATTATCGAGCGAGAAACGATTGAGCTCCATTCCATCCCAGCGGGAAGGTCGCCGGAGAATTGGGCAAATTGCTCTGATGCCGATTCGTGGCTTGCGCAAGTATTCGTTCCGGACCGCGATGCGGTAGAAGCGGCTGCGCCAACGCCACTTCTCGCAGCGATGCGCGCGTACGTCATGGCTAGGATGGGCGAGACCATTCACGTGCCAAGCGAACTGGCGTCTCGCCCCTAAGTCCCGGTTGCACATCGTGTATGACGCCATCGCGATGGCCATCGTCGCGATTAGTTTCGCGCCTGCCTTGCATCATTTTCATGCGCGGCTCGCGACCAAATCGGCGACCATTGATTGACCTCCCGATAATTTGCCGACCCCGCACGTGCCCGACAGGATGGAGATCACTCCACCCCGAGGGAACTAACATGCTGACGTTCAAAGGCCCGACGCTGCAAGCAGTCATCAACGATGCCAACGCGCACGATGCGGACATTTTGTTGGTGAAGGATCAAGGGGTTGTCAGCAGTTCGCAAACGAATAGGCAAATATAGACATGCATACCCTTATGAACTAACAAGCAGTGCATGGACAGAACTCATCTCACCAAATCTGCACTTCTGGAACGTGCCGGCTGGACTGCAACGCTAGTAAGCCGGCTGCTGGGCGAACCGGATCAGCGCAAGAAAGTGTTCGGGCGAACCGTGCCGTTGGCGCTCTATGCGGTCGCTCGCATCGAACAGGCAGAGGCTGGTTCGGAGTTGCGCAAGCGCAGGCGCTCATCGCCAAGCGGAAGACTGCCGCCGCCAAGGCGGTGGCGACCAAGACGGCAAAGCTCATGGCGGCGATCGAGGCGATGCCGGTCACGGTGGAACGGCTCAGTCCTGCCGAGGTAAGACGGCAGGCCATCGACAGCTACAACATGCGCAGCCATGGCGATTCATTTGCGTCGAACGCGGACGACCCCGCGTTTCTTGAGCGCATCACCGTCAACTTCATCCGCCACGAACTCACCGAATACGATGTCGCTTTGTGGGAAGCTGCCGGCAAGGTAGGCATCGCTCCTGCCGTGGCGGAAATTCGCCGCCGTGTGTATTCGGCCATCGCGCAGGCGTACCCCCCTCTAAGCGAAGAATGCGGACGTCAGATCGAGGCACGGCTAAGCGAAGACTGCGAACGTCAGATCGAGGCACGGCTGTGAAACTGAGCGTCTGGGCCAAATCGCAGGGAATCAGCTACAAGACTGCCTGGCGCATGTGGAAGGATGGGCGGTTGCCGGTTCCTGCGGAGCAGATGGCAACCGGGAAGGTGATCGTGCATGCGGAGCCGGACAAGGTGGGCGGCGCGGTGCTCTATGCCCGCGTGTCCAGTGCCGACCAGAAGAACGATCTCGATCGGCAATTGGCCCGGCTGACCGAATTTGCCGTGGCGCGGAAACTGCCCGTCGTCGATGCGGTCAAGGAAGTGGGTTTCGGCTTGAACGGGCACCGGAAAGGCATGATCAGGCTGCTGCACAATGCAGCGGCGCAAACCATCGTGGTGGAACACCGGGATCGTTTGATGCGCTTCGGCTTCGAGTATGTGGAAGCCGCCTGGCCGCCAGGGGCGGCGCATCGGCGTGATCGAACCAGAATAAATGACCGACGACATTGTGCGCGATCTGCACGATGTGAATGTGTTGATGTGTGCCCGGCTTTACGGAAAACGATCGGCCAAGAATCGAGCCAAGAAGGCGTTAGAAGCCATGCAAGCCGAGGCGGGCGATGTCTGATCGGCCGGTATTTACCTATCAAACGCGCCTCGTGCTCGATGCAACACAGGCGTCTATCCTCGATGCCTACGCCGAACTCCATGGCCGGGCCGAACGCACCTTGTTCGCGGCCCTGCGTGCCGGAAACCCGGTCAACGAGCTCAAGCGTGAATTCCTGCCGCGCTTCGGTCTCACCGCTCGCCAGTTCAATGCGTTGCGTGTCGGACTGGACGGCAAGATCGCGTCGATCAAGGAACGTCGCCCAGAACTGATCGCCGAAGCGAAGTCGAGAATCAAGAAGGCGGAATCGGTCATTGCAAAACTGTCAGGCCGTGCGCCTGGCTCGAACAAGCTGCACCAGAAGAAAAGACGCCTCGCCACTCTCAAGGCCCGCTGCGCTGCCATGGAGGCCGACCAGGCTGCCGGTGCCGTGCGGCTGTGCTTTGGCAGCAAACGCCTGTTCCACGCACAGTTCGACTTGGCGGCCAATGGCTATGCCAGCCCTGCCGCATGGAAAGCCGACTGGCAACGCACTCGCGCCAGCCAGTTCTTCGTGCTGGGGAGTGGCGACGAGACTGCCGGTAACCAGACCTGCCAGGCGACGCTCGCCGCGAACGGAACCCTCACCCTTCGCTTGCGCCTTCCCGATGCGCTGGTGGCATTGGGTGGCAGCAAGACCGTGAATCTGACGGGTGTGCGTTTTGCGTATGGACATGACCAGATCGTTGCGGCGCTGACCAGCAGTCAGCGCATTCACGCGCGAACCAAAGACGGCAAAGCGACCATCAAACGCATCGGCACGGCCCTGAGCTATCGATTCCTGCGCGACGACAAGGGCTGGCGGGTGTTCGCCAGTGTCCAGGCAAGATCGGTCGAGCAGGTGTCAAGCGCCGCGCTGGGTGCCATCGGTGTCGACATCAACGCAGATCACCTTGCCGTGACCGAGACCGATCGGTTTGGCAACCTGATCGGTGCCAAGCGGATGGACCTGTCGCTCTATGGCAAGACGCAGAAGCAAGCCAAGGCCCTCGTGGGCGATGTGGTGGTTGCCATTGCTGCTCAGGCTCGCAATGCCGGCAAGCCGGTGGTGATGGAAGTGCTGGATTTCCAGAGGAAGAAAGCGCAACTGGAGGCGGTTGAGCCCAAACAAGCACGCATGCTGTCCTCCTTTGCCTGCCGGCAAGTCGCCACACACCTGAAAGCGGCGTGTTACCGGGTCGGGGTCGAAGTCATCGAAATCAATCCGGCTTACACATCCTTGATCGGCGCGGTCAACCACGCGCAGCGACACGGCATCAGCACTCATCAGGGCGCGGCACTTGCCATTGCCCGACGAGGATTGGGTTTCTCCGAGCGTCCGCCCAAGCGCCAGGCCATCGTGCCGGTGCGCAATGGCGGCCACGTCACCTTAGCCCTACCTGCGGAATCGGGCAAAGCATGTGTGGTCGTACTGGGCCGATGTTCGGAAAAACTCAAAGCGGCGCATGTAGCGCATCTCCGGTCAGGTGAGGCAAGCGCCCCGCCTGCGCCTCTGTTCTCGGCAACGCGAACCGTGCGTTCTCACCGGAGCTTCGTGGCGAAATCCCACGACGCGAATCGCTCTCAGCACTGTTCGGAGAGCGTCTTGGAGGATGTTCCGTGGTAACGGAGATATCTGTCCATGATTTTAGGAACGGCAGGTGCAGGGCAAGGCCGTTGGGCTGTCGATTGACGCGGCGGTCGACGCGGAGATTGTCGAGGTCACCTCCCCGTTGGTCAGTCTGTTGTTGTACCTGTGCGCCGAAGATCCTGAGATTGGGGATGGCACCCGCCGGCCGAAGATCCCGGAACCTACCAAGACCAAAGCGGGGTGGCGCATGTTCGCACCGGACGCACCCAGCACTTGGGAGGTGGGCGTGCGACTCGGCGCAGCGTTGCGCAGAGCGCGGGAGGCCGATGAGGCAAGTCGTCACGATTCGGGATCAGAAGGGCAACGTGGACGCCCGAGAGCGCACATCCGCCGTGCCCATTGGCATACCTTTCGTTTCGGCACCGGAAGAACCGAGCGGCGCCTCAAGTGGCTGCCGCCGCTACCGGTCAACGTGGACGATCTGGACGCGCTGCCCGCGGTGATCCACAAGGCTCACTGAGTCCATTCGCAGCTAAGTTGCGTACGCGCCAAGCAGCGGCAATGCTCAACGGCATGACTATTCGCGATCAGCGTCTCGACGCACGCCCACCGAACCAGGACTTGGCTGGACGCGCTGCTGCGCAGCTACAGCGGCTGTTGGCCACCCTTGGCTGGGAGGTCTCCTACATTGATCTGGATCTGACCTCCGACCGGCCGACAGCAGAAGTCAGGCTGATGAGAGTCGACGGCCGCTGGATCTGGGGTCGGATTGATGCGTTGGGGCGATGCGCGATGGAGCGATTTCATCGCGAGCGGTCGCTTCAGATGACACCGGGGCAGCGTGGCACGCGCCCGCTTTCCCCACAGTGCGCCGATGTCTTCCTTGGGCGGCAATACCTGACGTCTCCAAAAAGCCTGCTCAGTGCAATGGTTCGCTATGTCGCTGCCAATGCGCAGCAACCCATCAGCAGTGCTGAACTCCGGGCCGCGTGGATCCGCCTGTGGCGAGAGAGAGTCGAGCAGCGCCTGGGGCAGGTACCACGAACGAAGGTCGCCGAGCGCGCAGGTGGTGGCAACTCTACTTCAGGGCGACTGTCGGCGAAGATTGGCGCATGAACAGCATGCCCCTTCCAGATCCCTTCCGGTGCCGATTCTCTGTTCTCTTGCACCTCCTCCGTGAGCGAGCCAGAGGCAAGGAATTTTCGGTGCCTTGAGCCGATTGCAATATGAAAGTTGCCTACGTATTCTCAATGCGAATGTGCTAACGGAACTCCGGAGTTCACAGTGAAACGTGCCACTATTAAGGCCCTAATTGCAACCTTGTTCATGTCAGGCTGTGCGGGTCCGGTAATTAACTATTCTTCACTGAGTGATACCGCTTACCCCCCCCGTGAAGCAACCCACCCAATAAAGGTCTTCCTAACGACTGAACCGCAGTGCCGCTATGACACGATCGGCATCGTTAGGACCTCGACAGGCGCGTTTGATGGCGGCATGGATACGTTTGTAGACGCAATGAAGGACAAGGCTCGACAAGTTGGCGGAGATGCGATCCTGTTGAAAATGGTCGAGTCGAAAACAACGGGCTATGTCGCGGTCGCGCCAGGTGTCATTGCTGCTGCAGATGGCGATGCGCAAACCAGTATCATCATCCGATTCCTAGCGCAGGACTGTATGCAGTAGATCACTTAGCCTGGCGATCCCGAGAAAATGGCGTCAAGGGTGCATTACACGAGTCAATCCGCGATCTTCGCGCCGAGCGCTCGGAATACGTCGGTGTAGCTGCCCGAGGCGTTCAGCACGTCGGGCCGTGACCAGAACCGTTTTGCGCAGATTTCAAAAACCGCCGCCTGTTCCGCCAGTGGCATCGCCATGAGTTTGTGGGCGAGTTCCCGGCAACTGATCTCGTATTTGGCGTCGAGCTCCGGCGCAGAGTCGTGCACGCTGTGCCACGCACCGCCGAAAACCGCCCTTGGACCCTGCTCGTAGCTGGGCCAGTGGCCGTTGAGCGTATCCGCGATGGCCGTCCACTCGCCGACACTGAGCGCTGGAACCGCTTCGTTGATCAGCATTTCCGCGAGCGTGATCATGTGTGAGATTCGACCGCTTGCGGAATCGACCTCACCGATGGCGAGGATGCTGGCGACCGGTGCGGGCAGGTAGTAGCTGAGGCGCTTGCCGGGTTGTTGTTTGCTCATTTGTTGGTCCGTTTCAATGTCAGTGTGGGGAGGGATGTCAGATTGCGCGCTCGGCAAGCCGCTCTTCGCCGCTCATTGCGGTGTCGCATCGCCATATCGACGCTGCGCCGTATCGGGATTTCCCAGAAGGGCAGCACACCATTCGGAATGTGTTAAATCCCTCCATCGTAGTGGTTAAAATTGATCCATCTGGCATCTCAATGCCGCTCGGAACGCGATCCCCTGAGATGTTCTCGCCAGAAAAAATAATCTTCCTGTCTTTTTTCGACAGCTTTGAAAAAATGCTCATGGTGTTGCTCCTGGTGAGTACCGGCACCCTCGCACCAGCGAGGGACCGGCAGGGGTGGTCATTTGCAAATTGTGTATGCAGGGCGACCGGCCTCGCCGTGCGCGAGGAGGTAAGTGCCAGATTCGCGCTCATCGATCCATGCCTGCGCGTCCGCATACGTGTCGAACGTCAGCGGCGAGATGAAATACGCCTCATCTTCCGGGAAAGCCCAGCCATCATTGGGCGCGCCTAAAGTGCCTGCGTAATAGTTGTAGGCACACCAAATTCGGACATCGGTATCGTCTTCATCCGCCTCATCCAGAGAGGGAGGCAAGCCCCATTCTGCCAATGTGGTTTCGAGGTCGATCGCATGATCCCATCGACTTAGCACATCCTCCAACGTGATGTGCGGCTCTTCCACGGATAGCGATAATCCGTTGTCGTTGTATATCCAGACTGCCAGGCCGTTGCTGGCAACCCAGCGATAGTATTCTGGCCCATTGCTACCCGCCCGCCCCACGCACGGCATTTTTATTGTTTCGATTTCCTCATGCAGCGCCGAGTAGGCATCCAGCGCGTACTGATCGGCATCTATGAGTCCGTGGAATTCGTCGAGGGCAGCCCGCGCTGCCACGATTTCACGGGTGTTGAAATCGACATACCCATACTTGTAATCAGATGCGCTCATTTCGTTCTCCTTCGCCTTCCGGCCTGCTGCCGGTAGCGTGTTGGTGCCGGTGCCTCCGGCTGCGTTGCCGCGTCGCTGCGGCATGGGTGATACCGTATGACACTCTGTGTTACCACGCAACTTACGCCGACGATTGCTCATGCTCTGCAGCATTGCCGATATCGCGCCGGGCATCCGGCAGCCACAATTCCTTGCCGCGACTAAGTTGCGCAGCACAGAACCCCCCGGTAGATCGATCAGTGTGATGTTTCAGCCACAGGCCACGCCTGTTGCGCCTGAGCGCACGCCCGATCAATCACCGAGGACTGTGCATGCAACTGTTTCGCAATGTGGTGCTGTTTCGCTTCCCACTCTCTGCACTGGCGGAGATCGAGGCCATTGAATCCCAGCTGGAGACGCAGGCCCTTAGGCCGCTGGGGGCCATGGAGATGTCCACGCGCGGATTTGTCTCGCCGTTTGGTCGCGGCGAGAGCCAGCTCGCCCATCGGGTTGGCCAAGCTGTACTGGTTACGCTTGGCGGCGAGGACAAGATCCTTCCAGCAGCGGTCGTCAATGAAGAACTCGCGAACAAGCTCGACAGGATCCGGGAAGAAGAAGGCCGGGTACCAGGCGGGCGAGAACGCAAGCGGATCAAAGACGAGGTGCTGATCGATCTGTTGCCGCGCGCCTTTACGCGTCCAACGCGAACAAGCGCCTACCGGATCTCGATCTTGCCTGGTGCGTGATCGATACGGCGAGCCGAAAGGCAGCGGAGACCGTGATCAGTGTGATCCGCGAAGCCATGGGGTCATTTCCTGCCGTGCCGGCCAATGCCGAAGGTGCACCGCGGGCACTGCTGACGTCCTGGATTGCCGGCGAAGCGCTCCCAGAAGGATTTGCGCTGGGCGACGAATGTGAGCTGATTGATCCTGTGGACGGCGGGGCGGTGATCAAGTGTCGCCGACAGGATCTTGAGACGGACGGAATTCAGGAGCATCTGAAGACCGGCAAACAAGCCATCCGGGTCTCTTTGGTCTTTGACGATCGGCTGGAAGTTTTGTCATGGGCGATGACACGGTCATCCGCAAGCTCAAATTCACCGAGATCGTCACCAAAGCCTTGAGCAAGGACGGCACGAATCCCTCCGAGAAGAGCAGACGCCGTGTTTGCGCTGATGAGCGCCGAGCTGCGCGTCCTGCTTCGACGGCTGGAAGAAGGTGTTCGCGTTGAGCAAGGTCGAGTGAGCGGGTGGCGAAAGATATCCTTGGCGCTGCCATCGCCATGAGAATCCAAGATGACCACGCTTGAAGCGCTTCGTCCGACCGAGAAACTGACGGTCTACCGCGTACTCGAGGCGCTTAATTTCGACCTGACGGATTGGGAACGCGATCAGGATGGCAATCCCATCGATAACCCGGCCATCAACGGCCGGGCGTTTGCTTGGTCGTACCACGATGCCGCGAGTGAGCAGGATGTCTTCATGCTGTGGCACGCGGAAATGGCCGAGCGCGATGGGCAGATTGTGTATCGCCAAGGCTGGAACGGATTCCTTCGTGAGCTGGAAGAAACGCGGCCTCAAACTGCGGCCCGGATACCCAAGCCTCGAAAGTGGCGCGACGTGCTTCTGGACAGTGAGCCCTGGCATCTGTCCCTCTGGGAGCCGCTGAGCAATACGTTTGAGTTCACCCGCGGCCTGCCAAGGGCGGCGGAGAGCACGCCGAACGATGTGCCACCGGTCGACGAACCGGATTTGTCGCTTTTAGCGGATATCAAGCGATTCACGGGGCGATGGCAGCCAGACGGAAAGAGCGGCTGGTTGCCGCGCGACTGGGGCAGGGCAGATTCGAAGCGAGGTGCTGGCGCGCTGGGGGCATCGCTGCGCGGTGTCCGGCGCGACGACGCTGCAAGTCATTCGTGCTCACGCACTGCCAGCCATGGCGAGTCCGGAACAAACGCGCAGCGCCTCGACCCCGCCCAACGGACTGCCTTTGGTGGCGACCTGGACGCACTCTTCGATGTGGGCCTGATCACGTTCGGTGAGGACGGCGGGAGTGCGTGCCCAAGCCCACACCTCGCCGACACTGCCATCCCGGTGGAGGGACTGCGTCTCCGACGCCCACTTGACGCCGAAGAAGCGGTCTACATGGACTTCCATCGGACTGAGATCTTCAAGGCAGAATAGGGCCCCGGTTGCAGGTGTTCACAGGGGCTGTTTCCAGGTACCGCAGCGCGTGCGGGCAACAAACGATGCGCTGGGGTGCTGATCGATGGCGAGGATGGCGGTGGCCGGAATCGCCTTTTGAACATAGCCCTCGACGTTGGCGAACGGTCGCGCTACGTCGGCGCCTGCAGCGTGAAGGTCCACCAAACAAAGACACTCTGGGATGGCTTCTGAGCGGGGGTTTGTAGATCGGAAATGGGCACCCACGCATCAATGATTGATGGGTGTCAATACAACGTAGCACCGCGGAGATTTCCGTGCCGCGCTCATGCGCCGAGTAAACCCTTCACCGCCCCAATAGCGAAATAGCCGCTCGGTTGCATGTTCGTCTGGCAGCGCCGGCGAAAAGCCAAACCAGATCTGGCCTTGCCGGCGCGGGTCGCTGGCGCGGTGCGTGGTGCTGAGGCGATCAGCCACATCCTGCGAGAGCTCGCCCGCCGCCAATGCAGCAGCTATTCGGCAGTTCACGAGGGATTCGGAGAGTACCGCCATGCCGCTGTCGCAGATGGACTGCGCTTCCGCCTCACGCAGACGCGTGCAATGCCAGCCCTTCAGGGCGCAGTCGTGAACAGACCGAAGCAGTGCTTGAATCTCAGATTCGTAGCGGCTGGACGAAGGGCCGAGTCATCCTCGCGCAATCCAGAGACCACGATCGCGCATGTCAAGCGCGGTGTGCAAGAATCAGGCCAGTGTTCGGGTTGGTCAAGCTGGATCGGTGCATGGGCGTGGATTGGGCGAAGATAAGGTCGTCAGTATCTCCACGTGCAACTTGCGGTGCGGCATCGATGTGATGTCATGGACGACATCTGACGCACGGAAGAGATCATCATGCGGCTGAGTCAAGGTGTTGGCTAGCCCTTCCGGGGGCGTTCGTTCTCGACACCGAGGAATCGGAAAGTGATCGCGGTTCTCGGATCAAATGCGGGATTCACAAGCACGCATACTGATCACGGCGGCTACCGTGCGCGATCTCAGTGCCGAGATCACCGCGATGAGCACGGGAAAGTGGTTGAACTTCGCCTACGCTTCCGGGAACGCCTACAAACGATCATCGGCCCATTCTAATGACGTGGCGGATCTCAGAGCCGACTTAAAGCTCAGCGCGGAAGCATAATAACACCTGTAATAGGACCAATGCTGCGCGACGCGCAGGGCATGATCGGAATGATCAGTATGACGCAACCAATCGGTGTTTCGACCACTCATCGCCGCCCCGACGCTGGTCCGAGGAGCTTGACCAGATCATTGGAACTGGCCAACACAGTGAGCTCTCGCCATGCTCATCGGAAGGACTGAGAACGCGACTGCAAGCATTGCGAAACTGGTGTAGGCGCTTTCTGACCCGCCAATGAGGAATTCTCCTACTGTAAGTCGGTGGGACGGATGCGACATTGGGGAGGCTCACAGGACAGCACACGAGAGAGCGAGGATATGCGCAGTCGGAAACCGGGCTCAGGGGATGGGGCACCGTATTCCTCCCACACCTCTCAGCACGTCCGCTAATTTGCGCCAAGCAGGCTCGCAGATGACAGTGATGAGGCAGATAACCTTCTGCATAGTCACGGAGCAAACCTATGCGATTGACCCTCGCCCTTCTGCTGATCCTGGTCTCGGGGATTGGCCTCTGCACAATCAAAACACCGGTACGGGCAATTGTTGGAACCTCAGGAATTCCGGCAGGATGGAACATCGACACGCAGAACGATCTTGTCGTTCTAAGGCGACTTCGTATTCGATACCAACCGCAAGCCAACCTTTCTGCAAAGGTGTGGCGCGTTCAATATCAACACTGGCGTGGTGGAGCCGATACATTTTGCTTTCGACGGCGGGCGAGTGCATCAGCTATCCTACACGAACCGGCGGCGACCCTCGTGGGCGGGTCCGATTCAGTTCACCACCTCCACGACGGAGCGGGTGATCTATCCCAATGGCGTGACACGTCAACATGTTCTACATGGACTACGGATCACCACGTTGAATTCCAGAAGATGCCCGGCATGTGGGCAACCACCGCGGGTCGGTGTGACGGGCGCGAATTTCCCGCAAATGCCGTTCCTACTCGGCGACCACGACGAACAATGATGGTGAGCTGGCCGCCGGACTCACAGTCTCGACCAATGCCGGACGGCAAGCGGTCACCCAGTTTGTTAGCGGGCATCTATATCGCCCTAGCCGATGCCAGCACGAGCTACTACGATCTCTACTACTACGTGGCCGACGGTACGACCTACCGGGGACTTACCTGCTCCGTTCCCAAAACCGGAACCGCCCCAGTGTCAGTGCCTGCACAGGTGCGTCGTGAAGCTCATGGCTTCTTAAACACTCCGTCAGACTGCCAGAAGTTTGTTCCCCTCGAGCATCGTATGAGCAGAGACTCCAGACCCAGCTCATGCCGAAGAACAGGACCGACTGCGCGACCTCCAATATGCCGCGGCAGCAAGGCGTCCGTCGTGATGCCCGAAGCCATCGCAAAGGCGCTGGCGGTCCCAAGGGCGCAGACTGGGAAATCAGGCCACGGTCGATGAATTGATCCGTGCGCTGGAAAGACAAGCACTAGGCGGTGGCAGCAGGCGGTGGCGGATTTCGCCGTCGCCTGCGCCGACTGCTCCCAATGAAGATGCCACTGCCTTGATGGCATCGAAGCCAAGAACGATGGGATGAGGGCGATGGACCGGGCCGGATGGTAGAAATTCGTGCAAGGGCGGTAGCCGCTTTGCCGAACCCAAAGCCGTACGTGCCGCGCGCGATCAAAAATGGCCTGAAACAGAGCGTGAGGAGTCGCCGCGTTGCACAGGCTCTTCACCATCGCGCGCAGAGCGACACCGGTAATCGAGGCGGGTCGCGCGCTTTCAACAGCCTCTACAACAGGCGCTTTCCGTTCGCGTTGGACGACTTGCGCGGGCTCGACTACGCCATTCAGGACGATGTGATCGCTCTCCTGAAGATGGACATGACCTGCATGAAAGAGGTTCACCGATACATTGACGATGGCGGAGCCAAGTTTGAAGACATGGCCAGCGCCTGGGACTGGAACAGAAACGAAGAAGATTGAACCCAACGCGCCTTCGCCCTCAGACACCCCTCACACGGCAACGGACGTGGTGATCGGGCCAACTTGCGCAGCACACATCGGCAGTGTGCAGTGGCCTTTCCCCAGACTTGGAGATTTTTTGCATGCGAGCTTTCGCACGATGGACGTGCGCGGCGCTGTTGGCCGCGTTGAGCTTACCTGGCCTCGTGGCCGCCCAGAGCAGCAATGCCAATCTTGCGACGGTCGCGGTGGACTACGCGACGCTGGAGCCGGCCTTCGATCCGGCCATTACCCAGTACACCGCGACCAGCGATGGCAATGAGTTTGTCTGCCTGTTCCCGGCGGTGGATGATCCGGGTGCAACCTTTCTCATCGACGGCATGAGCGCTGGCTTCGTCTGCCTTGACACGACGACCTTCCCGCGCACGGCCATCGTGTCGGTAACCGCGGAGGACAGGATCACCACCAGGACTACCACTTCGATCTGGGTGGCGCCTTTTGGGGAGCAATGCCGATATTGCCTACTTTGGCGGCAGCGGTTGGCAGATCTCGCCCGACTTCGCTCCCGCCGTGATCGAGTACGTCGCGCGAAGCACCGGTGCTCCGACGGTCTGCATTTACTTCGGAGTCGAAGATTTCGCAGCAACCCTGACCATCAATGGAATTCCGCGCGACATCTTTGACACGGAAACCTGCTATGACACCGTGAACTTGCCGGCGACGATGACCATTGTCGTGACCGCCGAAGATGGGTGACCACGAAGACCACCACGGTGCAGGTGTTGCCGCCGCTCCAGCACAGATTCACATTGGACGATCTGCAACTGAGTGTGGGCGCCTTCACCTCGCCGCCGGCGTTCAATCCCGAATTGCATTCACGACATCACAGTCCCGACGGACGCCACAGCGATCACCTTCACGGCAACCCCGGACCTGGCGAAGTGCTCTACCGCTAAACGGCCTGCCGGTGGGTAACGACGGGATCTTCGGTCCTATCGCCTTGGCCTATGGCGTGACCCGAAGTGCTGTTGCAAAGTGATGCCCGAGGACGGCATTTCTCGGCGCGACTACGTGCTGCGCGTCAATCGGCCGTTGTCATCGGAGGCACGCCTGAGCAGCTTGAGCACCTCGTTGCCAGGCTTTCCGGCCGCGTTTGATCCGGAAGTGCAGGTCTATCCGGTGACGGTGAGCGGCGGCACGAGCTCGATCACGGTGACCGCCACGCCCATGGCGGCGCAGGCGAGCTTCACCGTGCAGGGAGTCGCGGGCGTGGCAGGCGTGCCTTCGGGTGAGATCCCCTCCATGCGCGGCTAGCTGCCTTGGAGATCGCACGCGGATCCCTGCCGCCGTGGCCATCCAGAGCTTTTTGATGTGGTGGACGTCTGTTGTGCCGTTCCGCCTGACCCCCGCCCAAACCCTATTTGTCGTCAATGGATTTTTCTACGACTACTCGCCCCGCGCTGATGGTGACGACTACGGATCCGGCGGCGACGATGAGCTTGGATGGTCTGCCGCTGACGCAAGGCGGTCCGGACGTCACGCCGTATCTTCCACCGAATCAGTTCGTTGATCGCGTCTTGCGTGTGACCTCCGCCGATGGCCTGCAGTCCTTGGACTACACGGTACGTTTCTGGCGCCCGCGCAGCAGCAACGCCGAGCTGAGCGACCTGGCACCCACGGTCGGTGAGTTCACCACGACGTTCCAGTCCGACGACTTCTTGTACTACCTCGAAGTCGACGTTGGCACCCCCGTCGCCTTCACCCTCCATCGCGCCCATGAGGGCAGCGCGGTGGAGATGCTGGGCTTTGCGCCGGTGGCCGATGGCGTGCCGACCGTTGCCATTCCCGCCGCGCTGGGAGACGCGTTCTACAATTTCAATGTGGTGTCCGAGCAAGGTGGCTTGAACACCTACACCGTGCGAGTCCGAGGCTTGCCGAGCGCGAACGCGAACCTCACCGATCTCACGGCGAGCGCGGGAGCCTGAGCCCGGCCTTTGATCCAGCCGTGCTGTCCTACACATTGTCTTACCGACGTCGCAGGCCTCGGTCGATCTCTCGGCAATCACCGCCAATGCCGCCGCCACGATGACGCTCAACGGCCAACCGCTGCTAAGCGGTGAGCCGGCCACCGTCACGGTCCCGCCCGAAGGCACCCTGGTGACGGTGGTGGTTCAGGCCCAAGCCGGGAACACCGCGACCACCAGCATCGCCATCTCCCGGTCCAATGGCGCACCCTCGATCAGCGGACCAACCACGCTGGGCATGCTGGAAGACGGGGCAACGCAGGCCTTGGAGTTGACGCTTGCCGATGTCCACACGCCACCGGCCGATCTCACCATCGTGGGTGTTACCTCAAGCGATGAGAGCCTCATTGCCAGTGCCGGTGTGTTGGCGGGGATGACGCTTGGCGGATCGCGTGACGCTGCCCATCGCACCGCACCGGATGCGTATGGCGTGGCAAGCGTGAGCATTGAAGTGCAGGATGCCGGCGGTCTGTCGGCGACACACACGATTGCCGTGACCGTGCAGCCCATCAATGACGCGCCAACCTTTGCGATCACCCAGTCGGTGGTAGACGTCTCGGGCGAGGCCGGTAGCGTGACCGTTCCGGGCGTACTGGGACAGATCTCCGCCGGACCAGCGAATGAATCCACTCAGGCGCTGAGCTTTTCGGTGGTGGCGGAAGATCTTGGGCAGACGCCGGCGATCAGCAGTGTGGGCATGGCTGCCAATGGCGATCTGACCCTGCAAAGGACGGGCACACCAGGTCGGGCACGGCTCCGAGTAGTCCTGCACGATGACGGCGGCACCCAGAATGGCGGCATCGACAGTTCGGCCGAGCGCGTGATCACCGTGTGGGTGGGCGAGGCCTATGACCTGAGCGTGCCGGATTGATCCCGGTGCGCACGCGGGCGGCCATCGCGCCTACGAGATCGTGGTGGAAAATCACGGTCCCAGCGCCGTCGCCAATGGAACGCTGCTGATTGCCCCTCTAAACGGTCTTCGCAGCCCAGGATTCACCTGCACACCTGGGGCAGGCGCGACCTGCACCGCACCGCCGCTCTCGGCACCGGGCACCTTTGCCATCCACCTGTTGGTCGGCGCACGCCTCACAGTGCAACTGGATGCCACGCAAGATCCGTTTGCCACTGGCATTGAGATTCATGCAGGCGTCGCTGCACCGTTGGATCTGCCGACCATCAATGCGGCGGATGACACCGCCACGCTGCAAGAGCCCGTGCTTCCCTTCGGCATCTTCGGGGGCGGTTTCGAGTAAGGGAATGCCCCCTGCCAAGAAACGGCAGGGGGCATTCCAATTTGCGGGCAAGGCGGGCGCATGGTGGCATGGCGTGACCTGCCAACAAGGAGCCACCCATGGCCGATTCCAAGCACGATCCGCTGGCGCAATTGCTCGCGACTTTCAATGCGAGATACAACAACGATCAATACCGCCGCCCAGATGGGGCGTGGAGGGATGACGAGGACGGGTTCGGCCACGGCGCGGCCTACCGCGTTTTAGAGTCGGCGCAAAAACTTACGGGTGCAGCCCGTGCACAGTTTGCCAAGGCGTACAGTTTTGAGTGCGCACTTGACGGTGGTGTGTGGGTCGGTGGTGGCGCAACAGCAAAAATTACATACCCAGATCTGTGCGCGCAGGCGCCTGCGCTTGGGATTCGATTGTTTGGCCGTGGCGCTGGTTTCGAACCGTTGCGCTGATCGCGTGTTGGCGACCAGCAAACGAAGGCACGCGCGACTCGACGCGGTAACCAGAACCTCTCCGGGTGGCGAATCCGCACAACCGGCGACCCCAAAAAAAAATGGATGATTGAACGATGGGCATTTCCTACACGTTTCCAGATGATTGTGCGATTCCGGAACTGCGCGGTGTCACCGCGACCGGCGGCGTGCTTTGTCGCGTGGATGGGCAGTGGATGAAGGGCGATCCAGACGCCGTCCGATTTGACCAGCCGCGCCCCGGCGGACGCATGCTGATTGCACGCATTGCCGGCAAACCGGAGCTGGAAGCCGCGCTGGCAGCGGTGCAGTCCGCCAGGGCCGCCAAAGAAGAACGACTCGCCTCGATGGGATGGCCCGAATACCAGGCCGCGCGCAGAGCGCTGGGGAATGCTCAGGGCGCCTATGACAAGGCGAGCACCTATGGTTATCCCGCCCGTGAAGCCACTCAGCTAAGGCAGGCAGAAGAACACCTGGAGCGCATACGCATCATCCATCCTGATGCAGCGGCCTACGCCAAGGCGGTCAGCTTCAGCGAGGCCAGCAATGACGAAAAGGCGGCCATTGGTAGAAAGGCCGCACACGCCATCGAAGGTGGCGAAGATCCTCATGCTGTGATCGCCGAGATGGAAGCTGCGTGGCAACGCGCCCTGCAGACCAAGATTTGGGATTGAGGCGCCACAAGAACCCCATGTAAGGTGCAGCGATGCGCACAGCATCAGGTAACTAGGATGAGCAAGACGTCCCGAGGCAAAGACCCAACCGTGAAGGGTGAGGTGCAGTCGAGCCTGTTCGATTCGCCCGTCGCCGACGATCACGCCAATGTGATCACGGCGCTTCAGGCGGACTTCGAGATCCCGAAAGGGTTGATAGAACGCCTAAAACCAGGAGGCCAAGAACTTCCTGATGCTTTGCGGGAAACCGCCGAATTGTTGGCCGCCGTGTCTGATGAAGACGCGCCCAAGCCCGCGAGTGGTTCGCCGTTTCTGGCGTCATTGGGGTTGTCGGCCGAGGTAAGCGGGGCGGATGACACGCCGCTGATGTCGTCCAGTGGGCCACCGCAGTTTTTTGTTTGCGATGCGATTGATCCGCCGGTGAAGGACGATATGGCGTCGATGGAGCACCCGATGTTCACGCTCCAGAAGACACCCGACAAGAACATTCGAAAATACGAGCACAACGGCGTGCACATTGAAATCACGCCCTCGGTCAAAGGAATGGCCACCCTCTGGGACAAAGACATTCTGATCGTCGCGATCTCGCACCTGCTCGCCAAGATGAACAGCGGTATCCAGACGCACCGCACGGTTCGGTTTCGGGCCTCTGAAATGCTGCGCACGACCCAGCGTGGCATTGGCGGCAGTGCCTACACGCAGCTCGTGGATGGACTGGACCGACTGGCAGGCACGCGAATCAAGACGGACATCAAGACAGGCAACAGACGCACGCGGGAAGGATTTGGCCTGATTGAGAGCTGGAAGGTCGTCCAGGAGGAGAACGATGAGCGGATGTCCCATATCGAGATCACGATCTCCGACTGGCTGTGGCGCGCAATCTTGGGTCGAGAAGTATTGACGCTGTCGCCCGACTACTTTGGGTTGACGAGCGCCATTGAGCGACGCCTGTATGAGATCGCCCGAAAACACTGCGGATCGCAGCCCAAGTTCAGCATCAGCTTAGAAGTCCTGCATAAGAAAGTCGGCTCGACCAACATTCGTCGGCAGTTTCGCCACGCGATCAAGCAATGCGTCGAGGAAGACCGGTTGCCGGACTATCACCTGCACTATGAGATCGAGTCGGACATGGTCACCTTTATCCGTCGCGAAGTTCTGTTGGAGGGGCGGGTGACGCGACCCTAGTCTGCTGAGCAGTTAATTGGCGCGATGCATGTTGTCACGCTGGAGCGAGACAGGCCGTAGAGCGACCCCGCCGGCCTGAGCCGAATCGGAGCGCGTCGGTGAGCCGACGACCGGGCAGCCCTATCGGCGATCCCGGTCAGCGAGGCTGGCGACCGGCGGCCTGTTCAGAGGGCGTCTCAGCCCCTGCAGGAAGTTCGCGTAATTTGACAGACCGCATGGCCATGCTGAGATGCGGTCATGTCCGAGCCGTCCCCACCCACCCTTGATCGCGCGTACCGCGTGCGCCTGCGCCCAACGCCGGCACAGGCCCTGATGCTGCGGCGGATCTTCGGCGCAAGGCGTGCAGTGTGGAACTGGGCGCTGGCCGAGCAGGCGGCGGCCCGCGCCCGCGGCGAGAAGCGCCCGGGCCTGGCAACGCTCTCGGCCGCCTTCACGACGCGGCGTTCTACCGGCGAGACCGCGTGGCTCTCGCAGCTGCCGCGCGAGCCGTTCGATCAGACCCTCCGGGATCTCGAAGCGGCGTGGTCACGATTCTTCAAGGGCCAGAACCGGCGACCGACCCGCAAGCGCTTCGGCACGGTGAACGCGGCCCGATTCACGCTGGACCAGCGCCGGGCCGGTCTCGTCACCATCGCCGGCAAGACCGGCCGGGTACAGCTGGACGGGATCGGCAGGGTCCGGTTCCGGGTCACCGAGGAAATGACTGGTCGCCTGCGCTCGGTGACGGTCTCTGTCGATCCGGCCGGCCGGTGGTTTGCCAGCGTTACGGCGGACCAGGTGCCGGCAGTGGCGGCCCTGCCAGCCGAGCGCTCGTCGATTGGTATCGACCTTGGCCTGAAAGACACGGCGGTGCTGAGCGACGGCACGCGGGTCGCCGCGGCCAAGTCGCTGACCACGAAGCGCAAGCGCCTGCGCCGGTACCAACGGTCCTACAACCGCGGTCGGGACGCCCAGCTGCAGGCGCTGGGACTCGACCCGAGGAAGCCGATCCCGAAGGGCACCCGGATCCCGTCGTCGAACCGGATGCGCAAGCGCAAGGCGCAGATCGGTCGCCTGCATGCGCAGGTGGCGGACGCGCGGCGCGATCACCAGCATCAGCTGACCGCGATGGCAGTGACCAAGGCCGAGGTGATCGGCATCGAGGATCTGGCGGTGAAGGCGATGGGCCGGTCGCTGCACCGTGGTTTCCGGCGCAGCGTGGCCGATGCCGGTCTCGGGGAGATCCGTCGCCAGCTCACGTACAAGGCGGCCTGGCAGGGCCGCGTTGTCAGCGTGGTGGATCGGTACTACCCGAGCAGCAAGACCTGCAGCGCCTGCGGGGCGGTGAATGCGGCACTGACTCTTCGTGATCGGCGCTGGGTTTGCCCGGCCTGTGGCGTGCAACACGACCGCGATGCCAACGCGGCGACGAACATCGAGCGGGAGGCCTTGCGGCGTCTCGCGGAAGGATCCGGCGATTCGCCGGCTACCCCGAGGAGCGGGGGACGTAAAGCGCGTGGAGCGGACGCGTGCGCTGCCGGCAGGACATCGCCGGCAGGACAGCCGACCGCGAGGAAACGCGAACTGAGCTATCGCGGCGCCCAGCGCCGCCCCCCTGCCAAGGCGGAACACGACGTTTCGCCACCGGCGGGGGAGGGCTGAGACTCCGAAGAGATGGTTCACCGAGTGCGTCAGGAGGTGAACCATGGCCGATGGCGGCAATCAGAACAGTTTTCGTTTTCCCGCGCCCAGCACACAGCAGTGCTATTTGAGGCCGGACGAGATCATTGTGGATCTCTTTGCCGGTGGCGGCGGTGCGTCGGAAGCGCTACGTGAAGCGCTGGGCCGAGACCCCGACATCTGCATCAATCACGATGCCACCGCCATCGGAATGCATGCGGCGAACCATCCGTTTGCGCGGCACCTGAAGTCCGATGTCTGGCATGCCGATCCGCGGCGCGAAGTGGCGGGGAAGGACGTCGGATGGCTGCATGCCTCGCCGGACTGCACGCATTTTTCCCAAGCCAAGGGCGGGCAACCGCGCAGCAGTGAGTCGCGCAGCCTGAGTTGGGTGGTGTGCAAATGGGCGGGCATGGTCAAGCCACGATTGATCAGTCTCGAGAACGTCACCCAAGTGCAGTCCTGGGGGCCGCTGGTCGCCAAACGCTGCCCCGAGACGGGCCGCGTGATCAAGATCGATGGCAGCGTGGCGGCACCGGGGGAGCGCGTCCCCGTCCGGGAGCAATACCTGATCCCTGATCCCAAACGCGCCGGCGCCACGTGGAAGCAGTTTGTTCGCCACGTGAAGCGCCTCGGATACGACGTCGAGCACCGCGCGCTGCGCGCCTGTGACTTTGGCGCGGGAACCAGCCGCAACCGCTTGTTCATGATGGCGCGCTCGGATGGTGACGCCATTCAGTGGCCAGAACCGTCCCACGGTCCCAAGGGTCGTGCCCCCTACGTGAGCGCCGCCGATTGCATCGACTTCGCGATCCCTTGCCCCTCCATTTTTCAACGCAAGCGCCCGCTGGCGGAGGCGACACTGCGCCGCATCGCACGGGGCATCAAGCGCTTCGTCCTGGATGCCGCGGAGCCCTTCATTGTTCCCAACAACACCAACAACACGCCCAAGCCAGTCGCCGAGCCGCTTCCGACCGTGACCACGTGCAGCGGGCGCAACCTTTTGGTCGCGCCGACGCTGGTCCAATGTGCCAATGCCTCGTCAGAGGGGGTGGCGCGCGCTGAGACACCGCTCGGTGTGATCACGGCCAAGCCCAAGGGTGGCACACACGCCCTGAGCAGTGCAGTCCTTGTTCAGGCAGGTCATGGCGAAGGCAGTGGCAAGACCCAACGGCGCTCCATCGGTAGTACGGCTGTTCGCGGCAGTATGGGCACCGTAACGGCCAGCGGGGGTGGCGGGCAGTCGCTGGCGAGTGTCGCGCTGGCCAAGATTCGAGGCGACAGCTGCGGCGCGCGCGTCACCGAACCCTTGCCCACCATTACCAGCGGGGCAGGGGCGAAGCGACCGGCGGGGGCCGCCCATGCCATGGGCGTGATCACTGCCTACATCGAACAAGCCAACGGGGGCCCAAGGAATCAGAACATCTCTGGTCATGCGGCGCACGAGCCGCTAAGCACGATCACGCAGGCGGGTAGCCAGCAGCGCCTTGTCACAGCGCATGCCGTCGAGCGCCCGATGACGAACGCGCAAACGCCAGGGGATGCCACTGGATTGACCCCTGAGCAGGAAGAAGGGGCATTACGGGTGGCGGCGTTCCTGATGCGCTACTACGGTGAGGGCGGGCAGTGGAATCATCTGCGCGAACCGGCCGCCACGATCACCACCACGGAGCGACTGGCACTGGTTACAGTGACCGTACGCGGAACGCCGTTTGTCATAGTGGACATCGGTTTGCGCATGCTGAAGCCGACCGAGCTCTATCGCGCTCAAGGCTTCCGCGAGGACTATGTCATCGACCGCACGGCCGATGGACGGCGTCTCACAATCAGCGAATCGGTTCGCCTGGTTGGCAACAGTGTCTCGCCACCGCCGATGGTTGCATTGATTCGCGCGAACTTGCCCGTGGCGGAGACCAGGCAAGCGAAGCGGGCGGCGTGAAGGTGGCGGGCGCGAGCGGTGAATGGCGACACGCTCGCGCGCTCGGCATTTCTGTATATCCGTCGGCAGCACGCCCGCCTGTTTCGGGACCTTCGAAACCCAATTCCGCGTGAAAAGGTTATATTGTTAGAATGTTAGAAAGGGTAGTAAAGTGAGCCTAGCTGGGTTCTGCCTGGATCCTCTGGAGGTATCTCATGCACACCACCACCGTCCTAGCCATCGAAGGCCGGGACTATGGCGATCCGACACGAGCGGTTCGTGCAATTGTCCAAGAAGTTACCGCCGCTGCCACGCTGGAGGAGTTCCGCCAGCATTTCGACCTGATCTCGCTACGGATCGCCGACGCTTTTGCGCCCAGCGCACTGGACGAGGTGGAAGCTTGGCGCGCGGCGCTACTCTCCCACACCTTGGAGCCACTGACCGCGGCGTATCACGCGCGCTTCGTTTGCGCAGCGTTCTCTGCCAGCGAGATTTCGCGTCTCGACTGGGCAGAAGCGGGGTCCGAGTTGGTGCGCCTCATGGCTCGCGAATCAATCGCCGTACTGTGGATCGATGCAAACAAACGCTGGGCCCCGTTGGGCACGGCGTTTGCGCGCGATTTGGAGGAACTTTCGACCCTAGCGGCCGAACTCACGCGGCATACTGAGTCCGCACCAACGTCGACCCAAGGACCGCAGGACGAAACCACACTGCTGCAACGTTCGTACGCTATCAGTGCACCAGACGACCTTCCGCTCGCATCGGGGCGAGAGCCCCTAGCGGACGGGAACCTGTGCCAAGCGCAGGCTCACCGCGACGCCTTGCTCCGGCAGTTCCACTTTCTTTCCAGCGAGGAAGTAGCCAAGCGTGTGCCGAGTGCTCTGATCGCCAGCAACCCGAGCCAGTTAGCAAGTCGCATGCGGCGGGAAGGTCGGCTTCTGGGCGCCAAGCGTGGCGTGCAATACTGGCACCCAGCGTTTCAGTTCGCCGCAGACGGGCACGTCCTTGACGCCATGCGCTCTCTGTTTCCACTGCTGCCGACCGAGGAACGCGACGGCGGCTGGGCGCGCGTCTTCTGGTGCTTCCAACCCCACCCCGCGCTCGACAACAATCGCCCGGCAGACGTTTTTCCGCACAGTCCCGAGCGCGTTATTGAGGTCGCTCGCGACGAAGCTGCCGGGACAAGCGATGCCGACTGG
Organism: Lysobacterales bacterium; assembly: GCA_016718605.1. Lineage (GTDB taxonomy): Bacteria > Pseudomonadota > Gammaproteobacteria > Xanthomonadales > Xanthomonadaceae > Aquimonas. The sequence continues at coordinate 71,533 of JADKCY010000013.1, forward strand.
TAGTCGCCGCTGGCACATCGATCCTGAGGCTTTCACCGGCGACCTCTACCGGGTTTTCAAGACGCCGCTTGATAGCGGACGGGACGTCGCGCCGCGAGATTTCAATCCGTACAGCGCTGGTCGCTGTGCGCTAACCGGCGCCAAGTTGCAGGCCGCCGCTTGCTATGCCGGCACTACCTCTGGGTGTGCGCTTTGGGAGACCTTGCCGTTCCGCAGCATCGTGGGAACAGGCCAACCAGGAGTCTACTTGCCCACGCGCAGTTTTGAACGTCTCTATCTCACCACCCTCTCCCCGATCACGCCGCTTTGGCTCGTCGATTGCTCGCCGCTCGGTCTTCGACGGCTGTTGTTGACCGAGAGAGCGGTTGAGACTGCAATCACGTTCATGTCTCACAAGAACAAAATCGCATCGCAGCGTTTCGCGGGCCGACTCGTGCGACAGGCCGCGCGCGAAGGCATCCAGGTTGACGGCCTTCGGTGGCGTTCTCGGCAGTGCGACGGAGACGTCATTCTGCTGTACCAGCCGCCCGTGGTGGAGGCGACGTTGCGTGTGCTCACAGCGCCGATTTCGCTGCAGACGCACCCGTACGCAGACGCATTGATTGACGCGGCCCTGGCGGAAGGCAAGCGCTTCCGCATTAAGCCGACCGGGCTCGATCCCTGCGAAGACGACGACTCGTGAAGCTCGAAGAGTACCTGTACCCCGAGACCGATCGGGGGGAGTGAGGGTTCGTCATATCGAAAACGCTCGAGGCCTGTCGGGGGGTGTGGGGGTTCGTCATATCGAAAACGCTCGAGGCCTGCCTAAGGGTGCGGGGGTTCGTCATATCGAAAACGCTTGAGGCCTGTCGGGGGGGCGGGGCTTCGTCATATCGAAAACGCTTGAGGCCTGTCGGGGGGTGCGGGGGTTCGTCATATCGAAAACGCTTGAGGCGTGTCGGGGGGTGTAGGGCTTCGTCATATCGAAAACGCTCGAGGCCTGCCTAAGGGTGCGGGGCTTCGTCATATCGAAAACGCCCTGCGCGCTGTGGGTAACCTGTGAGAAGCACGTCATATCGAAAACGCTGCCTGTGGAAAGGCACGTCATATCGAAAACGCTGCCTGTGGAAAGGCACGTCATATCGAAAACGCAAGGTTCGTCATATCGAAAACGCATGCTCCGAAAAACCCATGCAAATTCAGGAGCTTGGAGGGTGGTTTTGGGGGCTTAACACGCGCGCGCGTCTTTAACTCTTAAAATCTTTTAACGCTCTAAAGCTCTTAACGGATGAACGGCAAAATGCGGCTGTGGACAAGCGCCGCAAATTGCGCAGCACACATCAAGAGTGCAGCGTGTAGGCATCGCCCAGAACGCGGAACCTCGATGAACCTACTTTGTATTACGTTGACAAAGTCGACCCCTGGTCAAACCCAGGTCTACTCGATCCGAATCGATACCAAGCCAGACCGGCGCTTCCATGTCGCGATTGCTGACCACACGCTCAAGGGCAAGCTCGCGATCGGCACGCGCGGTGATCACGCAGAGCTTGAACAAGCGTTGTTGCAGGCCAAGGCATACATCGTGGATCGGGTGCAGATGGGCTGGACCACCCTTTTGCTGGCTGTCGATCCAACCATCGAAGCCGCATTCGTGGCAGCGAGGGTACCGACGGGGCGGGGGAAACTCCCCGCACGGAAATGCGCCTTCACATCAAAACAACCGCATGGTGGCGGTTCCGGGTTGTTGAACCAGGTCATCCCCGCGGGACAGATCGTGCGCCTGTTCATCGAGCCGCAAACCACCGCAGGCACAAGAACGATCCACGGGGCGGACGTCAGCGACCACTGGATCGCTCTTCCGCTGCGCCTGCAGACCCTTTGCGCACGCCTTCCTTGGGGATCCGGCGCGACGGTGCTCGATGGGGTTTGGACCGGCAGCGCGTTCGTGGCCACCGACATGCCCACCGAGAACAATCGCACGCTTCTCGGCCTGTCACTGGAAATGCGACTAAACCTATTGAAGATTCTCATTGGAAGATTCAAAGGGATCGACCTCGCCCCCTACGCGGTGTCCAGTGCGAAAAAAGGAGAGCTGTCGAGTCAGGTGCAATGGGACCGGGGAGAACAACTGTGGATCCGCGAAAACACGCCGTCCATCGATTCCACTGAGACAGTCTTAGAAGTCCCGCATCGCTCCCAAGAAGCGGCATAGCCGTTATCATTGATTCGACACGATTGCCAATCATGCCAATGCTGACCATCCAGAATCAGGGCCAAGCGATTGTTCAAACCAACTATTTCGACATGGAGCAAGCCCGGAAAGGCTTTTTCTATCTGTCCTGGAACGCCGGTGCAGGACGATTGCTGGTGCCGGATGCGCATATCGGGCTTATTCCCGACATGGCGGCAGCCGAGTACGTGATCGTCTCGCGCGGGCCGTGGCGTGCCCAAGGCAACCGCGACGCGCTGGAGCTCGTCTTTGAAGACCGCAGCGATTCCCCCTTTGCGATTCAACTGATGGCCGAGCAAACGGATCGACTGTTGCCAGAACAGAGCCAGGGCGGCGGCTTTGTGATCCTTCTACAGACAAGGCAAGGCACGCATGCCACCTTGCCGGGGCGCTACCGCGTAGTGCCCGAGATCCCCTGCATGGAACCCTGGTGTGCCCATTGATGCCGTACGCCCTCGGGAATGATTAGCTCGGTACGCGCTCTTTGGACGCGCTACTGCCGGCGCGGCCGAGCGGACGCCATGGCGAATGCCGCAATACGGCGGCAATCCGCGCGACACCGAGTTCTCGTTCCTGTCTGTGATGAACTGGCGATTTGGCTTTGGTGTATTCCCGGCCTGTCGCACGAGGCCGATCCCATCGACACGCCGAAGGACACCGCCATCGACGAGTTATTCGCGCGAATTGAGAGGGATTGATGAAGAAGTACGCGGGATTGCTCCCCATCATTGCGGTGCTTTGGCTGATGGGCGTGTTGGCCAAGAATCCAGAAATCCTCTGGGCGATTGGCCTATTCCTCCTCTTCATCATTGTCGTCATCATCGCCGCGAAGCGGACGACCGGATCTGCACAGACACCACCGCCGACACCGAAACCGACAAAGGCGGTCAAGCAAGAGCGCGCGCAGGAGCGGGGTGAACGGGCGACGATCCGGATCGAGATCCGGCCGACACTGACACCCGGCAGTGACAAGCCCCAAACGTCACCAGCCCCTGCAGCAACGCCATCGGTCAGCACCAGCGCACCCGGGCATTTCCCAGAACCCGGACTGCGCAGCCAGGCCCGATGGATTCCCTACGGCGAAGAAGTCACCATCGGCGCGTTCAAAGTGCGGGGCGGGGGCTTCTACGTTCAGGACCGCAGCACACGCGACGATGCGCCCGGGACGGTTATTCGCAGTCTGGACGTTGATCCCAGCAATCCGGATTGGAACGGGGCCAATGTCGGCTATTACCCCACCTACGAGGGCCTGAGGCCGAACCAGCGGGCCGCGTTTCTGGCGTTTCTGGACAGCAACAGGAAGAACCCTCAGATCCCGTCGTACTGCCTTTGGCTGCTCTACTACAACATCGAACACCGCTTGCTCACGGGCGATCCTGGGGTGATTGCGGCGGAGGTGGAACAACACCTGGCCGCGATCCGTGCGCTGCAAGCCATCGCGATTCGCACCAGTTCCTCCATGGACAACTACGGCAATGGCCTGGTGGCCTGGATCTGTCACCACTATCCCGCACAGACGGCACGTTTTGAAACCGCCGCACCGAAACCACCGGCCCGGCAGTGGGATGAGGACATCAATCGCACTTTGGGCAGGGTGATCGCCCGCGGTGGGCCTCTACCACCCGACTGGGCCTTCCAATGCGCCTATCTGCGCCATCCCAAGGCCTCCAATGCGACCTGGAGCGCCGTGCTGCCCGAAATGCGCGCCCTGTTCTCGCGGGCATACCGGGCAAGCTATCCCGCAGGCTACACGCCAAAGCCAGCGGCCACCCGCATACGCCTCGAATACCGGCCTGCCGCCAGAGCGGGGGATTTCCACCGGGTGGTGCAAACGCAGTGGCCGGACATGAGTCGCGTGGATGTGCCCTTCCGGCCCTTGGTGGCCATGCTGGAGCAGGTGCTGGGTACGCTTGAGCCCCTGCGGAAGGCGCGTCGCAGTTCGACCGTGAACCTCATGGGCGAGCTGGCGGTGTACCCCCTGACGCTGGCCAAGGTCCGTCCACCCGAACAGCTGGCCGGGCTCGCCACCGCCATTCAGGCCCATCATCAGGCCACCCCCCACCAGGGTTTTGTGCTCTCGCAGGTGTTTGATGTCCTGCAGATCCCTCAGCCGGAGAAGCTCGCCAAGAAGGACGCGTTGGCGGCGTCCCGCGTGATGGCCCTGCTGGGCTACGGCATGGAGCCGGATCCGCGCTTTAGTGGCGGCGTGAGCACAGGGAAGGTCTGGGTGTTCACGGTGGACGAGCCGGCGGCGGAGACACCGACGCCCGCGTTTGCCGCGGCGCTGATCATGGTGCAGTCCCTGATGGGGGTCGCCATGGCCGGCGGTGGCGTGGCGGCCGTGGAGCGTGAGGCCATCTTGCAGCACCTGGCCAGCCAGTTCGCGCTTACCCCCGATGAAAACGCGCGATTGCACGCCATTTCGCATTGGCTCGAAGAGCAGCCCAAAGGCTTGGGGAGGGTGGAGTCCAAGCTGAAGCTCTTGCCGACCAAGGATCGCGAAGCCTTGGCGTCGGCGCTGGTCGCGATTGCCAATGCCGATGGCCATGTCGATGCCGGCGAGGTTCGCTTGCTGGAGCGTCTGTATCAGACGCTGGAAATCGATCCGAAGCGGTTGCACGCGGATCTTCATCATGCGGCCGTGGGTGGCAAGCCGAGCGGCATCGCCGCGGCGACCACGGCGGCGAACAGGCCGGTACCGGCCTTGCTCGACGCCGACGCGATCGCCCGAAAGCTCGAGGAGAGCGCACGGATTCAATCGGTGCTGGCCGGGATATTCGAGACCGAACACCCCCTCGTCATATCGGAAACGCCCGCTGATCTCGAGGACGATTCGGGCGACGAGGAGGACGCCACGAATGCGCCGACCGAGGCGGGGGCGCTCACCGGCGTGCGGGCAGAGATCGGCGCGCTGGTGACCCGCGCCTTCCCCACACCCGCGCCTTGCGATCGCACGCAATGGGACGGCCTGTGCAGCGAGCTTGGCCTGATGCCTGAGGGTGCGCTTGAGGAGATCAACGCGTGGGCCATAGAGCGCTTCGGAGACCCGTTGCTGGAAGACGCCGACGGTGAAGTTCTCATCGACACTGCCTTTCATGCCGAGATCTATCCCGCCGCCGCACCCACCCCTTCCACGAGATCCGCCACCGGAGCACCCCGCCTATGAACACCTTTGATCAGGTTCCCCTTCATCCGAGCGATTTTGCTGAAAATCCCGAGGATCGCTGTCCTGTGCTCTTGCTGCTGGATACCTCCTTGTCGATGCAGGGCGCCAAGATCGATGCCTTGAACCAAGGTCTGCAGCAGCTTCATGCGGAGCTGCTCGAAGACAAGCTTGCCGCCAAGCGGGTCGAAATCGGCATTGTCGGCTTTGGACCGGTGCGGGTCGTGAGCGACTTCCAAAGCGTCAATCAGGCCCTCATGCCGACCCTTGTGGCCGAGGGAAACACACCAATGGGTGCGGCGATTGCAATGGGGCTTGAGCTTCTCAAGACCCGCAAGGCGACGATTCGCAGCCACGGACTGAATGTCTATCGTCCCTGGGTGTTCATGATCACCGATGGCGAATCCGACCCATCGGAGGGGCGATCTGATTGGAGGGGGCGGCGCGGCGTTGGGGTTCCGGGGGCCTGGGTCTTTGTGGCGAGCCGGGGGGCTGTGTTAGGGTTCTTCTCCGGCTCTCGGCTCGCTCTCGGGTCTCGGTCCGGCGGGTGATCAGGTGGCCGCCACGAGGGGGGGGGGGGTGGCAGGCTGATGAGGCGACCCCCGCAACATTGGCGCGTTGCCGGCGCAAGCCGCCCAGGGCGATCCCATCTGCGCACGGGCATGCCCTGCCAGGACGCGCATCGTGTCGGCATCCAGTGGGCCAACGGCGAGGAGTGGCTCCTTGTGGTCGCCAGTGACGGAGCAGGCTCTGCCTCGCACGCCGAGATCGGCTCACGGGTCATTGTCGACACGGTATTTGATGTCCTCGAAGAACAGGTGAATTCGCCGGATCGGTCGCCGTTGGACACCGCCTCGCTAATGTTGGCCGCGGAAGAAGCCAGGCAAGCCCTGGTTCGTACGGCACGCGAGGAAGCGTTGAACCTGCGTGACCTCGCCGGCACCCTGCTCATCGCTGCGGTCGGGACGCAGCGCGCGGTGCTGGCCCAGCTGGGCGATGGCGCGATGGCCTATCGCGCGCGAGGTCAGTGGCATTGCCCGATCTGGCCATGCGGCGAGTGCCACGAGTTCCTCCGATGCGGAGCCATCGCGCGTCTGCAAACACGCACACTGGCGATGCCCATCGATACCCTCGGCGTGTTCACGGATGGCTTGGAAAAGCTGGTCTTGCAGTTTGATACGCAAACCGTGCACGCGCCCTTCTTCGAGCGCTTGATACCGGTGCTGCAGGCGGCTCCACCCGGCACGTCAGCAGAGCGCGATGACGGTCTTGGACGCTACCTCGGCAACGAGGCGATTGGGGAGCGCACCGATGACGACACCACGCTCGTGTTGGCGTGGCGACCCGACGTGGATTTCCAGTCCGCACCCGAAGCTATCGGGCTGGGGGCAGGGTGCGCAGGTCGGGGGGCGGGGGGGCGGATTCCAGGTGGTCGGGCTGCCCAACCAACTGATCGCTGCCAGGGGTCGATGATGCCGCCTGGCGGCCCGGGTCCTGATTGCACGGCGCACCCCCGAGATTGAGCGCTATACGGCATGGCCGATTGATCTCGTCTCGGACGAGCGCGCAAAGCCAGTGGGGTTCGTCATGAATCGGATAACCGACGTGGTGGATATCCATATGGCCTATGGGCCTGGAAGCCGGCGCGACACCTTTCCGAACGCCGATTTCCGCTTCCTGCTGCGCGTGGCCACCAACATCGCCAGGATGTTCGCTCTGATGGAATCCCAGCGCATCGTGATCGGCGATGTGAACCACGGCAGCATCGGTGTTTCGTCAGCGGCAACCGTCACACTGTTTGATATCGACAGCATCCAGATCGAGGCCAACGGGAAAGTCTACCGTTGTCGGGTGGGTGTGGCGGACTTCCGCGCCTGAGCTCAAGGGCGCGCGACTCAAAAGATTGACCAAACGGCAACACGATCGGTTCCCGCTCTTGCTCTTCGCTGCGTTTTCGGTCGCACCTTGTGGTTTCTGTTGGCGTGACCGTTGGCGTGCCTTCGGGAGCATCGTTTTGTCTTGGGGGTTTGGCCTCGTGGATGCGCCTCGGATGGGGGTTGTGCGCTGTTCGCGTGCCTCGGGGCGCTTCCGGGTCCACGCGAATGGATCCGTGGTCGGCGACCCGGCGTGATCTGGTGGCGTGCGGCCACGGCACTGTGGTGTGCGGTAGGGTCTTGCGTGTGGCGGCGTCGGCGGGGTGCGCGGCTGTGGGGGCTCGGGTCGCGTTCTCGGGGGCGCGAGCGGGGCGCGCTTGTGGGGTCGGTGGTGGTGGGCTTTTGGGGTTCTGCTGGTCTTCGTGGGTTGGCTGGGTGTGATGCTCTTATGCGGGGCGCTAAAAGAAACGGAGAGGGTACAACGATGCAAAAGGCGTGGGTCGATGCCTCCGGACTAGACAGACCAAGGACCGTTATCAAAGAAAGGGGGGACTTGGAACTGCCCGCAAGGCTGCCGCTTGGGGGAGACCACAAACGCCACACAAAAGCACGCTATCTGGGTTGTCGCGCTAGGCTGCAAGCGGTGGCGCGCTGGATCTGGTATTGAAACTGCGGCGGCATTTCCGCTCGTCTCGCCGTCAGGCTTTGGCGAAAATACGCGGACGCTGTCAGTGGGCTGCCGGGCACCGGAAGAATTTTCAGTTTGACCCGCGGCAACCGGTTAGCCCCGGCGAGATCCAGCAAGTGGAGCGTCACCATCAGGCTGAGCAGCAACGCCTGTTTCAGGAGATCACCTACTGCCTCCGTGAGCTCAATGTGCTCACGAAGAATCACCAGCAAAACACCCAGAGGCTGATGGGGCAGCTACCGACGTTGGAGCATGCCTTGCGCGCCGCGAAAGCCAATGTATAAGTCAGTGCCGAGGAGTTTGACCGATGAACCACGCATCAGCGAAACCTGCCGTCTCCACCCGGGACCGCGATGCGGTCCTGCAAGCCCTGCGGGCTGGCGTGGTGCCGCGGCGCGGCCTGCAGCACATCCAAGTTGGACGAGAGGCGGAGATCAAAGCGATCGTGGCCGACATCGAGCGCATTCTCGAGGGCGGTGCCGGCATTCGCTTTGTGGTGGGCGACTACGGTGCCGGCAAGACCTATCTCCTGTCGCTGATTCGCGCCATCGCGCTGGAGAAGGGCTTGCTGCACGTCTCCGCTGACCTAAACCCCGACCGACGACTCTACGGCGCAGGCGGGCAGGGGCGTTCGCTGTACAACGAATTGACCCGCAACCTCGCCACCCGCACCAAGCCCGAGGGCGGAGGCATGACCAGCGTGGTGGAGCGCTTTGTCTCCAGTGCCATCCAAGAAGCCAAGCAACAGGGCAAGAGCGAGCGCGAGATCATTGATGCGCGCCTGCAAGGCCTCTCTGAGCTCGTCGGCGGCTACGACTTTGCGACCGTGGTCGAGCGCTACTGGACGGGATTTGATACCGCCAATGACGCCTTGAAGACCGATGCCGTGCGGTGGCTGCGTGGCGAATTCAGCACCATCACCGATGCGCGAAAGGCGTTGGGCGTGCGGACCATCATCGACGATGACAATGTCTACGATGGACTGAAACTGTTTGCGCGCTTTGCCAAGCTCTCAGGCTATGGCGGCTTGCTGGTCGGTCTGGATGAGCTGGTCAACCTGCACAAGCTGCAGAACAGCCAGGCACGCAATGGCAACTACGAGCAGATCCTGCGCATCCTCAATGATGCGATCGCCGGCAGTGCCGAGCACATCGGATTCATCTTTGGCGCGACTCCAGAAACCGTCTCAGACACCCGGCGTGGCTTGTTCTCCTATGCCGCCCTGCAGTCGCGCCTGGCGGAAAACCGCTTTGCGGCCCAGCACGGGGTTCAGGACTTTGGCGGCCCGATCATTCGCCTGGCCAATCTCACGCCGGAAGATCTCTTCGTGCTGCTGACCAAACTTCGCGATGTCCACGGTGGACGATCTGCCCAGGTGCTCGACCATGCCGCGATCGCGTCGTTCCTGGCGTTCTGCTTGCAGCGCATCGGGGCGGCGTATTTTCAAACCCCACGAACCACGATCCGCGCGTTCCTGGATCTGATGGCGGTCATCGAGCTCAAGCCTGAGGCAAGCATCGCCGACTTGCTTGAGGGAGTTGCGGTGGAGCCTGACCACGATCCGGCAGCCGAGGATCTCCCCGAGGCCGCCCCCACCGACACCGCGGCAGCCCCGACGGGCCCCGAGGACGATCTGACCAGCTTCAAGCTGTGAGCCATTTCGAACGCCTGCATCCGTCCTTGCGCCAGTGGGTTTGGCGTCAAGGCTGGCCCAGCCTTCGGCCGGTGCAAGAACAGGCGATTCCCGAGGTGCTGGCCGGCAAAGATGTGGTGATCGCTGCCCCAACGGCCGGCGGCAAGACCGAGGCCGCATTCCTGCCCATCTTGAGCGAGATTGCCGATGACCCGGGTCGCGGGGTCAAGGTGCTCTGTGTCTCGCCGCTGAAGGCGCTGATCAACGATCAAGCCAGGCGTCTGGAAGACATGGCCGAGGCCGTGGGGCTCCGGTGCCAGCCCTGGCATGGCGATGTGACGCAGGGGAAAGCGGGCTTTTGGAAGAATCCGCCAGAGATCCTGATCATCACCCCCGAATCGCTGGAAGCGATGCTGATGCGACGGGTCAACAAGCTCGTCGAGGCCCTCGCGTCACTTCGCTTTCAGGTGGTGGATGAGCTGCACGCGTTCTTTGACTCACCCCGAGGCGCGCAATTGCTGTCGTTGTTGAACCGCGTGGACCAGCAGATCGGGCGACGGGTGCCTCGCGTGGCGCTCTCTGCCACGGCAGGCGACCTGCAGGCGGCACTGCAATTCCTGCGGCCGGGCGGGAGCGAGTCGGGTGCGGTCGTGGAGGTCAGTAGCGGTGGCGGGGAGCTCAAGATCGGCTTCATGACCACGCTGCGGGAGCTGGAGACCACGCCGATCAGCCTGCCTAGCCTGCCAGAGGAAACCCCGCAGGCGGAAAGCGTGCCGGTACCGGGCTGGTCGGATCTGCCGCCCCCGGAAGCCGACGAACCGCCGGAGATGGATCCGGTGGCCGATCACCTTTTTCAGTGCCTCCGAGGCCGCAGCAATCTGGTGTTTGCCAATGCGCGAAACCGTGTGGAATCCCTGGCCGCGACCCTGGCAGAGCGGTGCGAGTTGGCCCACCTGCCCCAGGAGTTCTTCGCGCATCACGGCTCGCTCTCCCGCGATCACCGCACCGAGGTCGAGCTGCGCTTGCGTGAGGGCAAGCTGCCCAGCACGGTGGTCTGCACCTCAACGCTCGAATTGGGCATCGACCTTGGCGACATCCATACCGTGGCGCAAGTCGGTCCAGCACCGTCTGTGGCGGCACTGAAACAGCGCGTGGGGCGCTCGGGTCGTCGCCCAGGTGCGGCGCAGATCCTCAGGCAGTATGTCGAACTGCGCAAGCGCAAAAATGCGCACCTGATTGATGGACTCCATCTGCCTTTGTTGCAGTCCATCGCCACGATCGAGGGCCTGCGTGCCGGCGAGTTCGAGCCGCCCTGGACGGCCAACTTGCAGCTGTCCACCTTGACCCAGCAAATCCTGTCGGTCCTCGTTGAACGCGGCGCCATGCCAGCGGCCCACCTGCACCGCCGGATCTGTGCCCCGCAGGGACCGTTTGCCCGCATTGACGCCGGGCGATTTGCCGAGATCCTGAGAGCACTCGGCGCCAACGCGCAGATCGAGCAGCTGCCAGGAGGCGAGATCGCACTGGGTGAGGCCGGCGAGCGGTTGACCGAGGACTACCGCTTCTATGCCACCTTTGTCACCCCGGAGGAATACACGGTGTTCAGTGCCTCTGGGAAACGCCTGGGCACCATTCCCGTCGACGATCCAATCGTGCCAGGCCAGTCATTGATCTTTGCGGGCCGGCGATGGCGCGTGCTCAACGTGGACACCGAGCGGCTCACCATTCGCTTAGAACCCGGAAGGGGCGGCCGGCCACCCATGTATGCCAGCGGCGGAATGAATGTCCATGAGCGACTTCACCGACGCATGCAGGCGCTCTTGCTCGACGACCCGTTTCCAGCGTACCTGGACCCCAAGGGGCGGCAGTGCTTGGCGGACGCGCGCCAGCACCACGCCAATACCGATCTGGGCACACCCGGCCTCTATCGCACGCAAACCGATCTGATCTTGGCGCTGTGGGGCGGGACACGCGCCTCCACGACCCTGGCCATTGCCCTGTCAGGTCGCGGTGTCGAGGCAATGCCCATGGGGCCATTTGTCCTGGTACCGGCCGAGGATGCCGAGACACTCGCCGCAGTCATCGCCGAACTCATTGAGACCATGCCCACGCAATCGGAGCTCGCGGAGATGTGCCCACCGCTGGCCGAGGAGAAATTCGAAAGCCTGCTCTCACCGGCGTTGATCTCACTCGCCATCGGGTCGCGATCGCTCGATCGGGAGGGTGCAATGCGGGCGCTGCAGCGGTTGGTGGAGTAGTTACCCGTCGAAGCCGCCAAGGAGCTTAAATTGCCGAGCACACCGACATCTGGCACGTTGGGGCGATGAACAAGATCTACTTGACCGTTCCATTCCGCGACAAGGACGCCGCCAAGCAATTGGGCGCACGCTTTGACGGCGAGGCCAAGCGCTGGTTCGTCAACGAGGGCACGGACCTCGCTCCGTTTGCAGCGTGGTGCGGTGCTGTCGGCAGCATCCCCGAGCGAGCGACGAGGGCGAGTGTCGAGGCGATACCGACACGCCAGAGTCCCGCGGAATCGACGTCGGCGGGTGTCGTGGGCATGCCGCTCTCCAGCTATCTTTCAGCGATTGCGCAAGTTGTTCGGGCGAACTGCGCCGAGCCGCTGTGGGTTATGGCCGAGATCTCGGAGGTTCGCCTGCGCAATGGGCATCTCTACCTGACGCTGGTCGAATCCGATGGGGCAGGCCAACCCAAAGCGAAGCTCGGCTGCAATGCCTTCTCGGTGGAACGCCGAAGCTGGTGGAAACAGTTCATCGAGACCGTCGGCGGGCCACCGGAGGTCGGCATGAAGCTGCTGCTGCAAGTGGCCGCCAAACTGGATCCGCTCTATGGCTTCTCGGGCGAGATCCACACTGTCGACGCGGCATTCGTGCTCGGCGAGATGGCCGCCAAGCTCAAGCGCCTCCTGGTCCAGCTCGACAACGAAGGCCTGCTGAAGCGAAATCACCGGTGGCAGAAGCCTGTCGATTTCACCTCGGTGGCCGTGGTTGCCCCGCCGGATGCGGCAGGACTCGGCGACTTTATGCGCGAAGCGGGCGCGCTTGAGGCGGCAGGTCTGCTGCAGATTCAGCATTTCGCAGCCACGTTTCAGGGCGCGAATGCGGCCGAGTCGGTGGCCGCCGCACTTCGGGAAGCGAGCACGGCCCACGGCCGGACGCCGCTCGATGCGATCATCCTGATTCGAGGCGGCGGCGCGAGCCTTGATCTGGATTGGATGAATGCCTACGCCATTGGCAAAGCCATTGCCGAGGCGCCGGTTCCGGTCATGGTGGGCATTGGCCATGAGCGCGACCGCACCCTGCCTGATCATGTGGCGGCCATGAGTTTCGACACGCCTAGCAAAGTGTCTGCCTACATTCGCGAGACCATTCTTGGGCGATGCCGGGATGTCGAGGGATGGATGGACACCGTCCAGCGAATCATCGCGGCGCGGGTTGAGCAGGCATCGCAGACCGTGGACCAGTGCTTGCAGGACATCAAGAGGAAAACCGACAGCCGCATGAGCCAGGCCTCCGCGTCGCTTCAGCAACTGGCAGGCGCATTGGTTACCCGAACGCAGCAGCGACTGGACAGAGCCGAGACGGCGATCGGCCAGAGCCTTCGGCAATGCGAGCGCTCCGTCGCCACCCGACTTGATCGCGCGCCGCAGCTGGTCGATGCACAACTGCAAAGCGCCCAGCACAGGATTGCCGAACGGATCACCAAGGCCGATGCAGCGCTCGCCATCCTTCAAAGCAAAGCCGAAGCGCTGGATCCAAGCCGGGTCCTGAAGCGGGGTTTCGCACTGGTGATGGGCGCAGACGGCCGTGTCGTGAAGTCAGCGGATCAGGCAGCCGGTGAAGTGCGTATTCGATTTGCCGATGGGGAGCGCAGGGCAGGACTGCTTGATCGATAGGCCAGAAAAAAGCCCGACACAGAGTGCCGGGCTTGGGTTGAAACCAACGGTAGGGATCAGAGCGTTCGAGCACGCTCAATCAGGTGCATCAGGCAGCGATGGGAGTCGAGATAGCCTTCTTCAGGCTCATCGCACTCGGTGTAGGGAGTCCCATCGTCCTTGTCGTAGTCCCACACGGACAACGCAGCCACGTCGCGAGCGAGTGTAGTCGCAGGGTCGGTATAGCCTCGTGCTTCCGCCTGTTGGCGTAGTTCTTTCATGAGTCGGGGCCAATGGGCATCATCCATTTCACCGAGGGCGTTAATGGCCTTGGCGATGTGGCGATCAGCGATGCTCTTGGCATGCGCTTCAGCCCAAACGGTGATCTGTTCGGCTGAACCCCAAATTGCCTCGACGCGTCCGCTGACGAGATACTCACTGAGGTCGCCTTCTGCATCCCACCAGTTGAGATCAGCAAGGACACCCCAGCCTTCGTCGGCGTTGTAGTTCAGCCAGATGCAAGCACCACCGCCAATGGCACTGTCGACACCTTCGCGGCATTCGTCGCCGAAGCTTTCCTTCGAGGACGGTGGACTGTAGTCAGTCAGAACGATGTCCTCATGCAGTCCGCTGACGCGCAGCGTCATGATGCTGGAATGGGACGTCGTGGCGATTTCTTCCTGTACCTTGGTGGACCGATTCGCTTGCTGAAGCACGAACGACTTCACTTGGGCAAACAGGTCATTCTGTGTGATTTTCATGGGTCTCTCCGTGATGGCTGAGGACGCTGCGTCCTCAGGTCCGTAGCGGGCCAACACGAACCGCAAGGTCGGTGTTGGCCCGTTGAAGTGGATACGAGCGCAGTGAAGTCAGGTGATCGATTGACTGATCACGAGCTCGCTGGCCCGCTTTTGCAGCGCATCAAGCGCTGCCTGCAGGTGTTCTCTCGGGATGCAGTCGAACTCGGCGAGGGTTTGGTCGAGCGTCCGTTTGGCGATCGATTCCAAGTGACCCTGAGCCCAGGCACGAGTCGCATTGGGCGTGGCTGTGATCACTTCCAGATGGCCCATTAGTTCGTCTCCAGAGGACATCGACGGTGGCCAACTGATGTCGGTGAAGACGCCCCAGCCTTCGTCGGGATTCCACAGCAGCGTGAGGCTGCTGCCACCCGAATCCTCCGGCGCGTAGTCGCTCTCACTGGAGCACCCTTCTTGTCTGTAGGAAGCGGTCGTCTTGGGGGTGAGCTTTGCCTCCAGAAGACGTGGAGAGAAAGCATCCGACTCGAACGTTACGACGACCCCGCCCTCAACAAGCGCTTCGTCGACGCAGAGTGCATCGGTATCGAAGACACACTCAGTGATAGTGCCTCGCAGCTCGGCAAGCAGGGCCTGCTGCTGATGTTCGTTGTCCATGGTTGATTCCTGGTTTGGGAGCAGGTCCGCAGAGCGGCCTGCAGATGGTTACTGTGTTCGAAATGACACGTGACGTTGTGGAATGTCTCGGCATCACGCGTCGAACGCCGGTCAGAGCCGCAACGCGCTCACGACTGGTCTTTACCAAGGCCCTGCAAGCGCATCAGTGCGAAATGCACCTTGCTGTTGCCGAGCGCGGCCTCTGGGTGTGAGGTGAGTGCGTCGATGGCCTCTTGAATGACGGCGTCTTTCCGGGAGGTGCTCGCGTCGAGCGCATCGAATTCGCCTTGCGCATCGAACCAGTGCATGGCCACCACGTCGCCGGTGTTCGAATCAATTTCGTCGACCAGGATGTGGGCCATCTCATCCGCAACTTCGGTGTGCTCAATGCGATACTCGCTATCACCGATCAGCAGATCACCGGAGGCTGACGTATGCCACACGTGGGGCCAGGTGAAGACCGCATCAGCGACGCGGTTGGCGATCTCCTTGATGTTCTCGGAGAAGGTTGTGCCCAAGACCTTGACGCGGACGACCGCGTAGACATGGGTATTGAACGTTTTCATGGCGTGCTCCTTGGTAGGGCAGGCCACCCCCTTGGGGTGGCGTACCCCGAGGGTGAAAAAAAAGGTGCGTGATTTATCGGGGACCGAAGGCCGCGGTGGCGATAGCCGAACACCGCTCGACATCAGCCAGCATCACCCGAGACATAAGTGCGTCGATCCCATGCGGCGAGAGCAGCAACTGGGTTTCAACCTTATAGAGGCATTCCCGCATTGCCGCGATCGCCGCGTCAGTGTCAGCGTCTGCACCTGCACCGACCGCCACCTCTGTCGGTGAAGGGCTATCCCCGTCAAACGCGAAATCGGACAGTAACGGGCAGGATGCGTCGATCGCCTCCACGCCATCGTCATCGACGCGAACCAGTTGGTAAATGCCGTCGGCATCCAGTTCAATGTCAATCAGGACATCCGAGGACAGCGGCGAATGAGACGTCCCGCAACCCGGGCAATCGTCATCCACCTCGCAACTCCAGCGGTCCTCCCAATCGACCGCACAATCGCTGCAGTGATGGTGATTGCGGACATCTCTCACCGCTGAAGCGATGGCGTCGAGAAACCCGCACTGAGCATAGTTTTCCGCAAACGTGCTCAACCCATCGCGTCCGGTGGCGTGAAACGCCCACAGCAGCGCGGGCGAGATGCGATAGTCAGACGCGCCGATCGTCAAGGTGGCGCCGGTGATGGTCTCGCCATCGACGATGGCGCACGCAATGCCCGCATTCTCATGCGGAGTCCAGGGGATCGAGCGCCCCTGGTCGGTTTGAATCTGTATTTGGTGCATGCGACTCTCCAGATCGGAGGAACGCACGCATCCCGAGGGAAGGTCGTTCCCCCAAGGGTGGGTGTCCGAATGGGCCGGACTGCCAGCACTGCCTTGCAGTGGTTAAGGAGACACTGCCAGAGCGCTCTGTGCTGAGCAAGCGCTCAGCAGCGGGCGTGCGGCAGCTGGTCGATGCGGGTGGTGTAGAGGGGCGAGCGCGCTGCCTGGCGCATTGACCACGCGGGCGCCATGCCGTGCACCAGGCTCGAAGCGAGCGTCACCGTATTGCGCCCAAAACGGGCGTTAATCGCGTCCACGTGGGACATGAGTGGCGACGACTGCACCGGTTGGCGAAACAGATCCGGCTGTCGATCTGCGACAGCGGCAAGGTCATACAGGATCACGCCGGCGCGCTTGTAGGCATAGCCAGGGCGAAAGCGCTGACGCAGGGCAGCGAAAACAGCCGCGAGCACGTCGCGCGAATCATCGGTTGGGTGTGCCAACCCGATGGTTGCCGAGGGGTGGTACTGCGGCATTTCCGGGCGGAACGAATCGGTAGAAAAGAACACCCCGATTGCCGCCGTCGTCAGGCCGTGACGGCGCAGCTTTGCACAGGCGCGCTGCGCAAACGTCGAGAGCGCCTGGGCAAGCGCGTCCACGTCGGAGACGCGTTGGCCAAACGAGCGACTCACCATGATCTGTTTCGGCGACGGTGGGCTCTCCTCCAGTGCCAAGCAGGGGTGGCCTTGCAGTTCACGCTGCGTCCGAGCGAGCACGACGCCACCGATCTGGCGAATCAGATCCCCAGAGGCGTCACGCAACTGCGCAGCGGTGTGAATGCCATGGGCTGCTAAGTGCTTGCCAAAGGCGGACCCCACACCCCACACATCGCCGACATCAAACGTCGCGAGCGCAGAGTCGGACGACGACACCTGGCACACGCCGCCCGAGGTCTTCGCCAACCGGTTGCCCAGCTTGGCGAGGGTCTTGGTCTTGCCAATGCCGACGGCGCACGGGATTCCCGTGTGCCGATGAACCCGCGCGCGCAACCGATCGCACCAGGGGATGACGTGGTGGATACCACGGACGTCCAAGAACGACTCATCAATGGAATAGACCTCGAGCGCTGGCGCGTGTTCGCGCAGTACATCGACGACGCGAGCACTGATGTCGCCATAGAGCGCAAAATTCGCGCTGCGGAGCACCAAGCCCTGTCGGCGCAGCGGCGCGAGCTCATGCGCAGGCTGCCCCATTCGGATCCCAAGTGCCTTGGCCTCGTCCGTGCGCGATATGGCATTGCCATCGTTGTTGCTGAGAACAACCAGCGGCTTGTTTCGGAGGGCGGGATCAAAGATCCGCTCCGCCGAGCAATAGAACGCGTTGGCATCAACCAGTGCGAACATGATTTCGTCGCATCCGGCGGGCGATTCCTACAACGGCGAACACCTCGATCTCGATGTCCCGTAAGCAGATGTCGGGCGTGTGTTGGTCGGCGGCGCGAAGACACACGTGCTCGGTGCTGGGTAGATAGAACTTGCAGCTGGGCTGCTGGCCATCCCACGTGGCGATCACGATGTCGCCAGATTGCGGCTGCACCGAACGATCCACGACCAGAAGGTCGCCATCAAGGATGCCCGCACCCACCATGGAGTGCCCGCACGCGCGGTACAGGTAGGTCGCCGATGGACGCGCGACAAGCCAGCGATGCAGGTCGATGCCATCGTCCAGGAAATCCTCCGCAGGTGAAGGAAAGCCAAGCTGCGCAGACATTCCGGCGACCGGCAATTCGTGTGGCGATGGGTCGAGGCTGGCAGGCCCCAAAGGGAGGGCTGAAGTAGGTTTCATGGCTACAGGATACGGGCCCGTGTCTCAGCGTATGAGACCTTGCGCAGCACAGAGTGACGCAGTAGCGTCCTCACCACTTGCGCAGACGCGCCAGACCGAGCTCCCGGCATAGGAGCACACGTTGATTCCCTCTGTGGGCACCCTGCCCACAGGCGAGGTGCCCCTTTTTCTTGGAGGCACCATGGAAGTAGTTATTAACGAGGCGCAAGAGCTCTACGTCCTGAAGCAACCGATGGGCTACAGCTGTTTGGGCTTTGATGTCGTCTTGCGCGAGATCCGCCTCATGGCGACGCGGATCAAGCCGCTGGGTTGGCTGAACGCGCACGTCCAGACCCTGCAACGGGGATCGATGGAGGCCTACGAAGTCTACCGGCAGGCGTTGGATCACCTCCGCCAAAGCCGAATTCAGACCGAGACCTGGTTTGACGAGGAAACGCCGGCAGCACTGAAAAAGGTGCTGGAGGCCTGTCGCAGAGACGGCACACGCGTCAGGCTCTGGTACGGCGATAGGCATTCAGGCCGCTCCTGGATGGATGAGAATGATGTCTACGGCACCATTGGACGGAGCGGCGGGACCATTCGAATCCCCTTGATCTGCCCACCACGATCCTCCTCCGGCAGCGCATTGCGCGATGGGAGCATTGTCCGAATTGATGATGTCATTGCCCGCAAGACGCTGTGGGCGCACCGGAAATTCCACTTGCCTGAGACCGTGTTGCAGGCGATCTCACCGCCGATGGAGACCGATGGTCAGCGCTACGTGGTCGAAGCCCTGGTAGAGGGGAAGACGCACGCACGCTTTGGTAGTTGGGATGAGGCAGGCCACTGGCTTGCCATGCAGTCGGGGCGCTGTCTCGACAATCCCGAAAAAGACGACTGATCCACCCGATGCCTGGCCTCGCATTCGCGAGGCCAGGCTCAACCCATGACCCGGCGGGCAGTGACCCGCAGGGGTGACTCCGCCAAAAGATGAGGAGTTCGTATGAGTGCTATTCACCCGGTCGATGAGACCCTGCAGGTGAACGGGAGCGATGCTGCCACCTACTTTGTGCGCACCGCCAACGGCGCGGTGTGGCCTGTGAAGGCGGGCCGATGCGAAGGCAAAGTGCGCGTGAGCGGAACGCCTGCGGATCAGGAGGACATGCTGGACGCGATCGCCGAAGCGGTCACCGGAAGCTGTGTTGGTTTAGAAGACTTTGCCTACAAGGACTGTGGCGGTGGCGTCTATGATTTCAGCGGACGTCTTGGCGATTCGGAATCCGAAGACGATCGCACACAGGTCGTGCAAGTGGATGATCCAGAGCTACCTTCGCTTCTTTCGGCGTGGCTCGGCGTTGACGAGCCCGCAGCGCGCCATGCGATCAGTGGCATCGACAACCACTATGGTCACGAGACCGTTCTGGCCATCGCGGGGACACTGAACGAGATTCGTACGCCGGCATTTCCCGATCCGGCGAGCTACGTTCGTATCCTGCGCGCAGGCTATGAAGTTGCGTACTGGGTTTGTGACGAGTGGCAAGAGCAACCCGAAGAGGTCATGGGGGCAATCTTGGGCGCAGCGAGGCGGCCATGAGCCACGGCCGATGGGATGCCCTGCTGTCACAGATCACCCATGCGAACGGATGGACGATGCGGCATCAGTCGCCACACACGGCGGTTGAAAAAAGGGTCGAGACCGCCGTTGGGCTCAAGCAGGCAAGCCTGTGTTGGGTCTCGCGGGACGATGAACGGCCACGGATTTGGGCGCGGTACGACAGCGAAGGGCGAAATGTCCTCGAATCGGTCTGGCTGCATCCGCTTGAGCAGGCGGATGAAGAACAGGCGAAGGCAGAAATCCACGCGATGTTGCAGCGGATTGATGCGGCAATCGACGGTAGCTATGCCAGAGCGTTGTGGCTCGAGCACAACTATCTCGCGCCTGACACCACCCCGAAAACGCAACACAGTTGAACAAAAGGGCCGCTATAGCGGCCCTTTTTTACGGTCGAATGATTTGGCGGTTTGGGTAGATCCCCAGGATCCGTTCCATGACGCGACCATAGGCGAAGCCCGGATTGCTCGCACGTCCTTCGAGGACATGCAGGACGCGCCCAGAGAGGCCCTGGCGACGCACCAGGCGGCCAATACCCTGGCGCAACGCGATCGCAGTCGCCAACATCTCGGCCGCGTGAGTACCCATACGACGTTTGCGGGCAAGATGGGTCAGCGTGCGATTGGTGCCGATGGGCAGACGCGCGATGACCAGGTCGGTGAGGAGACGATCCTTTTCCGGCGCAATCGAACGGTTGGAAAGATCCAATCCGGTCCAGCAGTTGCCAACCCCCACCATCACCGCGTAGATGCCTTGAGCGCGTCGTGCCATGAACTCGTTCTTGGTGATCTCCAACGGCCTTCCTGGCTCTTGGGAAACAACGGCGTCAGACCCAAGGCGACCGACAAGATGCTCGGCGATGGCCATTCGATCGGCGTGACTGGTCAGCAAGAGCAGCACACCACCTCGCTGATGGGCTTCGTTGTGAATCACGATTCCAGCCACGTAATCGGCGATCTCCTCGATCCACCGACGAAGAGCGAGCGCGGATTGCTGACCATCGCTATCGCGACGCGGATAGTTCAACCATTCCTCATGCGGACGTCGCTCTGGCGCGGGTGGGATTCGCACTTCCACCGGTTGGGTGACCCATGCCGGATGCACGGGCGGTAGGACAATGCCGCGTCGAGGTCGCACGCCAGAATCGAAGGATGGCTTCAGCGGGATCGATCCCCGTCTGGGTGAGCAAGGTGGCACTGCACACACGCTGCGCTCGGCGACGTTGTTCCACAGGAAATCAAGCGATGCGCTGACATCCATGCGGCCGGTTTCGAAGCTTGGCCAGGAGAGATCGGGACTCCAGGAGACGCGCATTCCAACCCCAATCGTGGCGGAGTCCGAGCGCAAGCCGAGCTTCAAGTCTTCTACCGCGCGACGGATGCGACCGAGCGCGGCGATTGATGCCGGGTCGTAGGCCGCCTTCTTGGCGGTCGCGTGCTTCCTGCAAAGGGTTCAGGCTTTGCAAAAGGCGCTGCAGCGCCGTGACAAAGGGGGCGTCGAGGACGAGCGATCGGGGAGAACGCGAGAGCACCACGCCATCACCCTGCAGAGACGCCCCCAATTGCCGCAGTCCGTCGCGTGCATCGAGCAGGGCCGGCAAGGCGTTCTTCAGGACACGACGATTGGCCTCGCTGAGCGCATCGGACTGGACCAGCGTGCGTGCGGCACCGACCAGACGCCATACCGATTCACCGCTGGCAAAGGTCCGCGCAAAGGCTTCTTCGAGAAGGTGGGCCTCATCGACGACAAGCACAGCGTTCTCGGGCAAGCGAGGCTTCTGACGGGTATCGTCGATGTGATCGAGATTGCCAAGCAGATCGTTCTGTTGCTGATAGGAGAGAAGCGCCAGCGCGTTGCCTTCCGGAACTTGTGAGCCCCGCGTGATCGGGGATTCAAGGGCAGTAGAGAAGCTCTGGCAGGGACCGCAATAGTGTGCCCCGCGCGAGCGGGGATTCAAGGCATCGATAATTCTCAATCTGCACTTCCATCTCGTGTCCCCCGCGTGAGCGGGGATTCTAGGAGGCAGGGGGGGGGGCGCTGGATCGATGGCGATTCCCAGTGCGCCCCGTGTGAAAGGTAATTCAGAGCAAATTGCGCCCGTAGTCCATAGCTGCGTTTTAATTTGCGCGCCTCATCCCGGCAGGACATAGTTGTCTGAAAGCAACCCAGAGAGATCGATATGGCAGACCCGACGGAAACAGAACGCTTCGACCAGGCGTATCGGACCCTCAAGAACACCGTTCAGGCCCTCGACGAGCTTCCGCCCGAGGCGATTGATAAGGCACTGGAGCTGGCAGCGGTTGCCGTCCAAGCCCACGCGTCAGCCAAAGCGCGACTGGATGCCTGTCGAACCCAGTTCCAGAACCTTTTCCAGGAGGGAAACTGATGTCTTCCAATCCAACCACGTCCCACCTGAAGGTGATCACCACGGGCGGCACCCCGAAGGCGCGGCAGTTTCTCAATGCGATGATCGCTGGCGACGATGAAGGGTGCGCGCGGATCTTCGACGAAATCATGGACAGCCAGCCCAAGGTCTCGGTGATTGAGGGGGGCAAGGCCAGCGACGCCGACCCGATCGACACGAAAGCCTGAAACAAAAAGGCCCTCGCACGCTTTCGCGTGTCGAGGGCCTTCTTCTTTCTACTTTCGTCGCCGCGCGATGATGGCGTTCACCTCACCGCGCGCGCGCTGCTCTTCTTCGAAGAGCGTGAGCAAGTACCGCAAGTCGCGGTACTCGTGTCCCTGAGGCGTCACCGCCAACAGGGCGTGCAGTTGTCCGATCTTCTCGGACAGCTGGCGGTCAGACGCGGTATCGGCGAACCGATGCAGCGCCGTTTTTTCCTCTTTCTCGAGCATGCTGCTCTCCTCTTGAAGGGCAGCACCCCGGGACGGGGCGAGCCCCGTTTGGGTGGTGGGTCCGAAGACCCCGTGTGCCGGAATGCAGCCCGGCTGCTGACCGCGTGAGCGGTGATGAAAAAAGCAATAGCAGCAGACGATGTGCTGCGCAATCCTCAGCTCGGCGTAGATCGCGAACGAGGTCGCCAGGCGTCGTGGCAAAGGCGCGCGGACCTCAACACTGTGAGTCGCCGAGCAAGATCACCACAGGCGGACTGCAGTGCGCGCGGCCAATGTGAATAAGAGCCACCGGTGATCAGTGTCCCATCGGTACCGTAGCCATGTTCGCCAACGGACTGCAGCGCGCGGTGTTGAATTTCAAGCCAAGCAATCAGCCGATTCAACGCTGTCAATCGCCGACGGTGCCGGTCTTCTGGCCAATGCCCGAAGATGCGTCGAAATGCGGGTTTGTATTCCAGCACTCGGGGACGTCTGTTCCACAAGGTAGGTTTGCGCGGTAGGTGTTGCAGGTACTGCTGGATAGCTGCCATGAGCGGGCTCCATCTGGCGCCCGCCCAATGGGTCGGCGCCCATTGGGGAAATGAAGTAATCGAGTTAGGCCGCAAGTTGGGCGGCTGACTCGGACGATTCGACGGTCTCGAAGTAGTAGATCTCGCCAGTTTTCGGGTCGATCCTCGACAGCGTGTGACCCATCGACCGATAGCGATCGGGCACAACCCAGTTCAGCTTGCCGTGGGCGAGAAGCACCCTGGCCTTCTCGGCGCTGATGTCGGCGCCAGAAAGAAATGGCGCATGCACGAAGGTGTGAACCATGCCGTTTTCGATCTTCAGCCGCTTGATGTCCGCCTCAGTGCATCCTCGAACCGGACGCAGGCAAGGGATCCACTAACCGGATAGACCGCTGCGGCGGCGTCAACGACGGTCACGCGCTCCAGCGTCTGTGTCGGGCGCTTGATCACCAAGTAGGCGAGCTGGCCTAACGAATCGGGCAGCTGCTGAATTTCGTGCCAGTCCGTGAGGCCTAAACCACAGTAGACGCCAAGAAAGTTTTTGGTTTTCCAAGCGTTCAACTTCTTCGTGAATCGCTCCGGCGGACGCGGGGTGCCATCGGAGACCGAGACGACGGTGCCCAAAGGGATGTTGCTCATGATTGTCGCTCCTTCAAAAAATGAGGAGCGACCTGGAGAGGCTCCCCTCAGGAAAGTGGCACAAGGCCAGCGTGTGTCCTTGTAGACCAGGACTCGGTCGGCGTCACAGGGACGGTTGGGAAATTTCTATCGGAAGGGTGTGTGCTGCGCAAGCGCTGCCCTCAACGAGGCTTTCGAGGAAGTCGAGTTTCGACGCCGATGGATGCGCAAAGAACGTCGATATATTCTGAAAAATCGTCAGCTACGCGCGCAGGGGAGATGAAATCCCCGATGTTTTTGGGGTCATTCCTTTAATTGGCGGTGGGTCACTCGTCGGATGATGATCAGGCAATTTCCTGATCGAGCTGACCATGCTGGACCTAATCCGCACTGCCCTGTCGAAATTTCGCTACCGCTTCAACGATGAGCGGGAGCTCCACGAGGGCATCAAACTGGCCTTGGATGTTGCTGGGCTGCCGTATCAGCACGAGTTCATCGCATCGGCGCAGCACCGCTTGGACTTCCTCGTCGACGATCATTGGATCATCGAAGCGAAGATCAAAGGCACGCAAACCGCTGCGATCCGGCAGGCAGGCCGCTATGCCCATCTGCCCATGGTGCACGGGATCCTGATTGCCACGACCAAGGCGTGGGCGGTAGGTTCGCTGAGCGGGCTGGCAGTCCCCGTTCACGTGGTCAAACTTGAGCGGCAGGCGTTCTGATGTTTGCGGCGACTGGCCACGTTGAACATGTCCACGGACAGTGGCGGGTGCGATGCCAGCCCGACGTGCGCACGCGACTCAAGCGCATGCTGCCTCGCGTGTCCAAGCATGCCGGCGATGAGGTGGTGATCTCGCATACGCCAGAGAACTGCCGGGATCTGCTGTGGTTTCTCGATCGCTTTCCGATGTCGGTTTCGAACCTGGCGCTGCTGGAGCAGGGATCGGCAGCCCATCGAGAAGAAGAGATTCAGGTTGCCCGAATTCTTGAAGGGCGCGTGGACCTGCCGCCGGTTCAGTTGAACCGCCCAGCGCGAGACTACCAACGGGCGTCTGCAGCGCATCTGGAAACGGTCAAAGGCATGGTGCTCGCGGACGATCTCGGTACCGGTAAGACCGTCAGCGCCATCTGCTCCATCGTGCAGAGCCAGAACCTGCCCGCATTGGTGGTCTGTCCTGCGCATCTGAAGCACCACTGGGTCGAAAAGATCAACGAGTTCGCCCCGGATCTACTGGTCCACGTCATTGCCAAGGGAACAGTGGAGCCGTTGATCAAGCTGCCTCGCCGAAGCCGACGTGGCGCACAGCTCGACATGTTTGCCCATCGGATGCCCGATGTATTGATCGTGAGCTACCACAACCTACGCGGGTGGGCGGACGAACTGGCCAACCAGGTCAAGCTGATCATCTTTGACGAGTGTCAGCAGCTTCGTCGTGAGGGGACACAGATCTACAGCGCTGCTCAACATGTCGCAGCGAGTGCCCGCCGGCGCCTTGGGTTGAGCGCCACACCGATCCACAACTATGGATCGGAGATCTTCCCGATTGTGCAGGTGTTAAAGCCGGACCTTCTGGGTGAGCGCGAGGAGTTCTTGCGCGAGTGGTGCCAACCTGGCGGAGACGGCAAAGCGCGCCTGGCCGACCCGAGCGAATTCGGCGTCTATCTGCGACGCACAGGATTTTTGCTACGTCGGACTAGGTCAGACATCGGGCGCGAGCTGCCACCGGTCACGCGCGTGGTGCATGAGATCGACGCCGACACCGAAGCCTTGGTTGCTGTCGAAAGCGATGCCCTGCGCTTGGCCAACACCATTCTGGCCGCGACCGAGGCCAATCGGGGCGACCGCATGCGTGCCACCGCGCACCTGGGCGAGTTGCTGCGCCAGGCCACTGGCATTGGCAAGGCCCCCTATGTCGCGCAGTTCGTGCAAATGCTTCTGGAATCCGGTGAGCCAGTGGTCCTGTTTGGGTGGCATCGCGAGGTCTATGCGATCTGGGCAGAGTTGCTCAAGGAGCACCGACCCGTCTTCTACACCGGCAGCGAATCCGACACCGAGAAGCACGCGGCGGTGCAGTCCTTCGTCAGCGGGCAGACGAATCTGTTGATCATGTCCTTGCGCTCGGGTGCGGGCGTCGACGGCCTCCAGGCGCGCAGTCGCGTGGCGGTGTTTGGTGAGTTCGACTGGACCTATGCCGTCCATGAGCAATGCATTGGACGTCTCGACCGCGACGGTTCGGTTGGCGGTGTTGTCGCCTATTTCATGCTCTCCACGAGCGAGGACAGTATCGATCCGGTGATGGCCAACGTACTCGGCCTAAAGCGCGCCGAGCTCGATGGCCTTCGTTCGCCAAATTGCGCACTGATCGAGGCCGTGGAGGATGGCTCTGAGGCCATTCGCTCGCTGGCCTCCCACTATCTCAAGAGGAAACGTGATGAGTCCTGAATTCCAATTCGACCCCGCCTTCACCCCCGAGCCGCCGCGACCAGAGATGTCCGTCCCGCCGCTCACCGATCTGCAGCGAAAGCTGCGTTCGCCCGATCCGACCATCCGTGCCGCCGCCCAGGTGGCCTGCGCGGAGCTCGCCGACACGCCAGAGCGTGCAGCGGCCTTCCGACACGCCGTGATGCAGCGACTGCACCAGAACTAACCAGGAGCCCGAGCCATGCGATTTACCATTAAGGCGGGAGAGCTCGCCAGTGTGCTGAACAGTTTGAGTGGTCTGGCCAAGGGACAAACCATGCCCATTCTGGGATGCGTCAAGATCACCGCCGAAGACGCGCATCTGCAGGTCGAGGCAACCGACCTGGCCACCCGGTCGACATGCCGCTGGCCAGCCACGCCAACAAGCGTGGGCGCGACCTGCGTCAATGCCAACCGGTTACTTGGGCTGATGCGCGGACTGCCATCGTCGATGGTGGTGGAGATCACCGGGACCAAAGAACACCTGACCATCAAAGGCCTTCGCAGTCGGTACCGGCTGGCCGCGTTGTCGGAGTTTGATTTTCCGCAGCGACCGGACGCGGTGGCCAACACCACCTGTCAGTTTCCGGCGGGCGCACTGCACCGAGGGTTATCGGCGGTCATCAAGGTCGTCGACAACATGGCCGTCACCGGCAGTATGTCCTCGGGGGCGAGTATCACGATCACGGAAGGATGCGTGGAATCCATTGCGGCAGAATCAGGCCGGGTGACCTATGTTCGGGAGTTCAGCGAAGACATTCACGCGGCCGGTCCGATCAGTACATTCGTCAACCGTAACACCGGCAAGGAACTGCTCCGCCTTCTGGGCGAGGTCGAAAGCGATTCGACGGTGTTCTACGCCCACGGCGATCAACACGACACCTTCACCGCGGGCGATCGCGAATTGATCTTGCAGCGGTACCAGATGAACTTCCCGGAGTCCGCAGTGCGCTCGCTGCTCAAGGAGCGCCCGGACGAGACACGCGTGACCGTCAACCGGGAAGGCCTCAAGGCAATGATTTCCCGCGTGGCGGTTGCGATGGATTCCGAGTTCGATTCGGATCGGTTTCAGATCAAGTGCACAGGCCGGGATCTGGTGGCGACCGTCAGTCGGGACCGCAATGCCATGGGGTCCAAGGACGCGCTCAAGGCCGCAAGTCGAGCGGCCAAGGGCGACGAGGAGGCACCTCCGTCGAACGCGCCGCGTAAGGCCTACGAAACCATTGCCGAAGAAAGCCTCGAAAGCGCGGGCATGACAGACATGGAGCCCATGACGTTCCAGTTGCGCTACTTCATCGATGTGGTCGATCGCGGTGAGGGGGAAACGGCAGAACTCTACTTCGGGGGTCCCGCCAATCCACTTCGGCTGCAACTGGGAGCCGAAGTGACGGCGATCCTTGCGCCGATGCGCGACTAGCGACAGAAAACGAATGAAATCCCCGGATATTCCGAGGCATTTCTCAAAGTAGAAGCGAAGTGAGCGGATAGCATAGGCGCATCAAAAAGGGGTCCAGAGTTATGGCAACGCACGCAAGCGCACGCAGTCGCGGATTTACGCTGATCGAGATCATGGTCGTGGTGGCCATCATCTCGGGATTGGCGGGGATCATCCTGTTCTATCTCACCGGCGAGGCGAAGAAGGCGTCGGCCGAGATGGCCGTGCTGAAGATGGCCGAAGAGATGTCGCAGCTCTCGCGAGCAGTCGACGACTACTACACGAGTGCGCGGATTGCGGCGATATCGGCCGACAACACGGCGCAAACCGTCACCGTCAGCACGCTGATCACCGAAGGCTTGCTACCGAGCACCTTCGCCAACCGCCAGGGCGCTGGCGGTGTTGCCGTGGGCACCTCGCCGTTTGGGCAACCCTATGCGATTCGCGCGATTCGACGGCCCGGCAGCATCCTGACCTTTGTGGTCTTCGATTCCGGCACCGTGATGCCCGGCCCGATCACCCGAACTGGTTACAACACCACGACGGACAGCCTGACGACACTGAAAGGCCAAGTCTCGAGCGAAATTTCCAAGCACTACCAGATCCCGACCGGCATCATCCGGCAAGGGGAAACCACCGCGCGCGGTGGCTTCAGCGGTTTCACCATCAATGTCTCGGCCTATGTCGGTGCCAGCGGCGTCACCCAGCCGACCGCGATCGTGCTGAAAGGCTTTCCGGAACTGGAGTCGGATGGCGGGGATGGGGGGGATGAGCCAACCGGCGGCTACTCGGGAACGTGCAATATCGTGTGGGGCTATTACCGGGTCATTGCCGCCAATACGTATCAATATTATTCCCCCAGCTGTCCAAGTAATGCCGAAGAGGTTGACCGATTCAGCGCCTGCACCACCGGCGTTCGTGTCCGCAACACGCCAGTGGGTTTGGCGTTGACAATTGCGCCAAATCACTCCGAAACGCAAACCACGCGGACCTGCAATTATGGCAACGAAGATAGTTACACTGACGTCCACCACGAATTACGAATCGGTTTACGTCAATGCGGCGGAAATCAGCAATAACGAAGCCGGTGGATTCGTCACCCATTGCGGATTTGTTCAAGAGAACCTTCAGCAAGTCCAACCCGCCTGCCATATTTACGAAACCGGACTTCCCAGTGTTCGTGATGTGGCGGTCAGTGCCAACCAGAACGCCGAAGCCATTCTGTGCTGTATCGAATAATGACAAGTTGCGTCGAGAGGCCGCCGGGATACACTGTATTACCACAAACGGAGAGACACAATGAAGGCACGGAATGTCCTGCTGCTGGTCGCAATTGGCCTACCGGCACTGGCAATGGCGGACTACCAGGCTGCGCCCTGGCCGGCTGGCAACCCGCCCGACGGTTGGCGGCCAGAACCAAGGCTGGCAGTTGGTTCAGCATGGAGCGCAACGGGGCAGGTTGGGCGATCGAGCGCTTGCCACCCTTGGCCGGCGAAACGCGCCCCCTGTATGCCGGCACGCTGTATACCTACGGCAGTGGCGGACTTCCCTACTGGCTGCTGATGGCGGGCACCTTGGAATACGTGGGCTGGCAGGAGTATTTCCGAACCGGCGCAACCGCCAAGTTCAGCGGCGTTCTGAACGACGGCATCAACGGAGCATGCCCGACCTGCGCCTATCACCCGCCGACGGTTGGCCCAAGCCCTTACGGCACTGGCGAGATTCGGTTCTTGGCAGCCGCCGAGGCTGATGTCTATGTCAACGGCACACAACGGGTTGAACGGATCAAGACCTCTGAGCATCTGTTGCTTCGGCCCGTAGCCAGTCTTTTGGAGGGCGAATGGACCCGCTTTGTATACGTTAACAACGGCGCTGTTACGGAATATCCAGAAACGTACGTGTTCTCGCGTATCACGACTCCGGCCTGGGCGAGCAATATAACGGCGGAGGCAAATGTCCAACACATACCGAGACCGACCAATACGGTATGGTTCAGCTATCCAACTCCAGGTTGGAGCATGGTTTACGATTTGGATAGTGCCACAATCCGCCTGTATCAGATGCCAGAAGGAAGCACTAATTGCGGGGAGGAACTTATCGAGGTATCCAACCTGGGTATTCGTCAGCGTGTTGGCTACAACATGAAGGCTGACTGTTTGATCGCTGATTTGGCGTTGATCGATGACAATACCCTTGTGGAAACCTTCTTTTACAATAGCAAAGACAGAATCCAGAACCTCTCGGTAAGCAATTTACAAAACAACGGGTTTGCCACGTACCGCTTTGAGCGCGTTCGCCCGCAAGAGCAGCAGTAAAGCGGTTCAACGGGCCGGGCGTCCAACCAATGCTCTCAACTTAAGCCTCACCGCACCGGCCTGTAGGTTGCACAGAGGTGGGGTTTCTTGCGTGGCGGTCGAGGGTAGCTCTTGCGGGTTTTCCGGTCTCGGCAGCGCGTGTTGAGCACGGCTTCAAGTGCGCGCCGGAGCGCTGCACGTGCGCCTCGCACGGCGAACAGGCAGCCGACGATGACAGGCTTGAGCGCGCCCAGCGCATAGGTGCGGTTCGGTCGACTCCGTCGCGTGGCGGAGTCGATCCCGTCGAGTTCATGGTCGGCAAGATCGGCGCTGTCAGCGACCAGCATGAACAGGTTGTCGGCCAACACTTTGGCCGCAAAGTCCTGCTGCAGAGCGAGGTAGGTCAGGCCGCTGCAGGCCTCCAGCCGCAGCCGATGTTTGATCCGCTTGAACGCCTCTTCCACCCGCCAGCGGCGGTGGTAGAGGTGGCCGAACTCACCGCCGACGTAGCGCTGCGCATCCAGCAGTGAGGTCATCAACACCCGCACGTTGCCCTCCGGCGTGAGGTCACGGATCAGACGCACTTCGACGGCTTCGCGGGTGACCTCGTAGACCGCGCATTCCTTGGCGGGAGGACGGGGCAGGCGCACGCGTCGCTCGGCCTCGCCCGGGCGAGAAACGCCATGACGCAGTTCCAGCCCGTGGCATCCACCCGCATGCAGAAGTCGATGCCGCGCTGCTTGAGCAATGCAACCAACCAAGCGGCGGGATAGCCGCGGTCGAGCAGGAGCAGATCCTGCCCCGGACGCAGGTGTTCGAGTGCCTCGAACAGCATCTGGCGCTCACAACCCCCGACGACAGCGTGCAGGCTGGCGTGCAGCGTGAGCTCGGGGCCCGGCAGGAACAGGGCGAAGGCGTAATGATCGGGTTGAAGCTCGGCACCTGCGCGCGTAGCCACCTGCAAGCGCGAGGCATCGGCGGCGACGGGCCGCAGGCCCTGCCAAGCAAAGCGCTGCCAGTGGGATTCGGCGACAGACACGAGGTGCGCGTTGGCAGCGCTGAAGAGTGTGGCGGAGAACCCCCGGCGTGCCTTGCTGAAGGCTTGGGCGGAGACCTGGCGAATGCGGTCACGCGCAAGACCGAGGGTAGAAAAGAAGCCGTCGAGTTCGGCCTGGACGCTGGCGCAGAGGCCGGAGAGCATCAGCCCGGCCATGCGCGGCAAGGTGAGACAGCGCTGGCGGGTGAAGGCGGTGTTGCCGAGCCGGAAGCGCTCCGGGCAAATCGGGAGAATTGAGAAACTGGGCAACCGAGTTCAGTAGGCGTTCAGATTCGGGCGGTCTTTGACATTGTTGTTTTGAATCAGTTGGTTAGGCCGCTATTCTACCATGCGCCGGGGCTGGGATGGGCTTAAGTTGAGAGCATTGAGATGCGATCCACGTTGCTTCGGCCATGCGGATTGAAGCTGCTGTACTGGTCACAACGGACACGAACGACAAAGCTGTCAATTACGCTCGCCGTGAACTTGGGATGACACAGGTTTCAAAGTACTACCCCGTCCCAGACCTGCATCCAGTGCCAATCCAGCTCCCGGCGCTTGGATTGCCGGGGACGGGAATCTTCTGATCGCAAATCACGCCAGCACCGCAAACATCTTCTTCAAGTAGGTGCTCCCTCCATCCTCCATGAACAGCACGTGCCGATCTTCGAGTTCGGCTTTCGTGTTGCCATGATTGAGCAGGCTTGCAAACTTCGTCGGCGAGAGGATGAAGGCGTTCAGCACCAGCGGCGGTTCTCCGGGTTTCGCCAGATCGGCCTCCAGCGTCTTCACGCCCTTGTAGAGGCTGAGCTTTGGATGGTTCAGGTCGATATGAAGCAGCCCCTTCGGATCGACGAAAGTCAGCCACTGCTGGCCAGAGGCATCGTCCACCAGCCATAGCAGGAAATCCGGGTAGAAATTGCCCGCCAAGGCAAAGCCCAAGCCCTTGTCCTCGCTGGCGGCATTGCGGAGCAGATAGAGGCTGCGTGCGCCGATGGCCTGCTTGCCGTCCGGTGAGTTGTAGAACGCCTCCAGATCGCGAACGAACTCCACTTCGCTTGGCGCACCCAATCCCAAGGGCGTCAGCTTCAGCGGCACGCTTTTCTTGTCCCCGTCGCTCTCGAATCCGAACAACGGATAGAACAGATGGCGGTCAAAGCTGATGGCGACCATGTGCGGCGCATTCCATTTGCTCGCTTCGCCGATGTTGATGAGGCCGAAGGGCTCTGCATCGCCAACGCGCAACGCCAGCTCACCCTTGCTGCTCTTGATGTTGACCAGTTTCAATCGCTGGCGGGCCGAGGCATTGAACACGCGCAGCAGGATGTCGGCATACAGCTCATCCACGCGACTGCCGAAGCCCATCAGGGGCGTGAAACGCCCGCTGAAGATGTTGTTGCCCTTGGCGTCCAAAATCTGCGCCTTGTCCGCAATCAGGTCGGTCAGCCAGCTCTTGATCTGCGCTTCGCTGTTCAGGAAGTCGGCGAGGAAGTTCACCACTTCCAGGATGTCCGACTCCTCGCCTGACACGGTGTTGCCCACGAACACCCACAGCGGCTTTTCAATGTTGAAGTCGGCAAGCGCCGAGCGGTGCGTGCTCCACAGCCAAAGCTGCTGGTAGTAGGCCAGCAGGCAGGCGGTGAAATACTTGCGCGCGTTGTCCGCCTGCTCGTAGGCCTCGCCATTCATGTTGAGGATCAGCGACTCTTTGCCGTAGCCGTCCTCATAGAAGAACTTGTACGAGTAATCGAACAGGATGCACTTGGCGTAAATCTCGCGCGTAGCGGTGATGCGCGCGCGGCGCTTGTCCTCGGCGGTCAGCGCAAGTTGTGCCTTCTGCCCGTCGTCCAGACTGCGCAGACTCGTGGTGTTGAACAACATCTTGGCGCGCTTCTTCTGGATGTCTTCTTCCGCCGCCGTCACGATCATGCCCTTGGCCACCGCCTGCCCGAAGGTGGCCGAGTACTCGAAGGCAAAACCACCGCGCACCAGCGCTTCGCGTCGCGCCATCCACGCGCCCGCCGCCGTGCCCGTACCACGGTGGCCTTCGTCCACCAGCACCAGGTTGTTGCCCTCGAAGGCATCCACAGCGACGGTCTTGTCGCCCATCTCATCGCCCAGCTTGTTGATGTCGATGATCTCGATGGTGCCGCGCGCAGGTGACTGGGCCTTGTTGAAGAACTGCGAGAACCCGAAGCCGGACAGGTGCAGCTCCTCCAGATGCTGACGGCTCAACCCTTCGTTGGGCGTGAGCAGGATGATCTTGTCGGGAAAGTGATCGTTGCGCCCCGCCTGGAAATAGTGCAGGTACTGGCGGATGTTGACGTGCAGCAGCAGGGTCTTGCCGCTGCCGGTGGCATTCCAGAAGGCGATCTTGTTCAGGTCGTCCGCCTCGAAATCGCGGAACGGTTCCGCGCCAGTCTCGGCGCGGTAGCGCGTCATTTCCTCGTTCAGGCCATCGAGCAAGTCCTGTAGGTGGTTGAAGTACCAGTCCAGATACAGCTCGGTGAACAGCAGCGAGAGGTACTGGAAGTACTTCATCTGCAGTTCGTGGCCTTCCAGCTTGTTGCGCTGGGCGGTGATGGCCTGCCAGTGCGCGACGACGTTCAAGTCGTAGCGCCGCAGGTCGGCCTCGGGCACCTTGTTGGGATCGAACAAGCCTCGGATCAGTTCGTGGAAGAACTTGGTCTGGCCGTCCTCGTCGATGCCCTCGAAGCGGTCATCGCCCAAGCGCATCTTGAGTGCCGCCAGCGTGCCGCCCTGAAAGGCGATTACTTTGACACCGTCTTAAAACCTAGAATTCAGAAAATCGTCTTTTCCGCTGATTGGTCAGAGGGGAAGGCGACTAGTCCAGAGACTGGCATCTCTCACTGCTTCAGGGTCCTCAAACTCGAAAGCTACGAAGACACCCTGAACAACCTGCAGCTGCGCCCTACCTCCGCACAGGGCGATCTGCTGAACACTCTGCCGCAGCAGGCCAAGGATGACTACCTGCTCAACTACCTGCTGGACGTGGAAAGCCGTGGCTCGCTGCTGTCGGTGGAAGACTTCAAGAAGCCCTTCGACTACACCCTCAACGTGGCGGTGGACTCGGCGGGCGCGTTCGAGCCGCGCAAGATCGATCTGGTCGAAACCTTCAATTTCCTGATCGGCCTGCGGGTAAAGCACATCGACGCCCAGCCGCAGCGCGGCTTCGTCACCGTCACTGGAACCCTGCCCAGCAATGAGACCTGCCTCGTGCTGTGGCGCGATTGCGATGTGCTGGACTACGAAGGCATCAGCAAGCTCTGCGACAAGCTGGCCGTCAACCCGGCGGACAACGAGTTTGACGTGGTCTACATCAACGGCGACCACAACATTCCCACCGTGCTGACGCAGACGGCCGAGGAAGGCGGTGCCACCCGCGTGCTCAAGCTGCGCCAGATCGAGCCGGAGTTTCTGGAGCGCATGTTCTTCGTGGAGGCCATCTGATGGCACGACCACGCAAAACCCCTGTCGCCGGTTCGGGTGCAAGCGGCGCAGCCGGTTCCAGTCGCGGCGTCAGGAAGCGCAGCTTCCATCAGGAATTGGTGCTCAACCGCTGGGTGCTGGGTTTCTTGCTCAACCATTACATACGAAAGATCAAGCTCCTCATCTCGATTCAATGAAATTACTGCGTGTGCAGTAGTTCCAGATCCCGCAAAGAAGTCCAGGATTATCGGCGCGGACTCGCTGGGGCGTCGGGAATGAGCCGAGGTACGCCGGGGAGTCAGTCGTGGGCTTCGCCCACGAGGACGTATTCCTGTCCGCGGGCGTGCAGCTGATGGTGCGTTCCGACGTCGGCGCCTCCGGCGTGCTGTTCACCCTCGACACCGAATCCGGTTTCCGCGACGTGGTCTTCGTCACCGCCAGCTACGGCCTCGGCGAGATGGTCGTGCAGGGCGCGGTGAACCCGGACGAGTTCTACGTCTACAAGCCCACGCTGACGCAGGGCAAGCCGGCGATCGTGCGCCGCTCGCTGGGCAGCAAGCAGTTGCGGATGGTGTATTCCAATGTGCCGGGCGAACGCGTGCGCACCGAGGAGACGCCGGCCGACCTGCGCACCAAGTTCTCGATCACCGATGCCGACGTCGAGGAACTGTCGAAGCAGGCGCTGATCATCGAGCAACACTACGGCCGCCCGATGGACATCGAATGGGGCAAGGACGGCAACACCGGCAAGCTCTACATCCTGCAGGCGCGCCCGGAGACGGTGAAGTCGCGCGCGCATGCCACCCAGATCGAGCGCTACACCCTGCAGCAGCGCGGCGACGTGCTGTCCGAAGGCCGCGCCATCGGGAGCAAGATCGGCAGCGGCACCGCCCGCGTGGTGCGTTCGCTGGCCGACATGGAGCGCGTGCAGCCCGGCGACGTGCTGATCGCCGACATGACCGACCCCGATTGGGAGCCGGTGATGAAGCGTTCCGCCGCCATCGTCACCAATCGCGGCGGCCGCACCTGCCACGCGGCGATCATCGCCCGCGAACTCGGCGTGCCGGCCGTGGTCGGCACCGGCGACGCACTGGACACGATCAAGGACGGCGACCCGGTCACGGTGAGCTGCGCCGAGGGCGACACCGGCTACATCTATGCCGGCACCCTGCCCTTCGAGCGCGTGACCACCGACCTCGGCAACATGCCGCCGGCGCCGCTGAAGATCATGATGAACGTGGCCAACCCGGACCGCGCGTTCGACTTCGGCATGCTGCCGAACGCCGGCATCGGCCTGGCGCGACTGGAAATGATCATCGCCAGCCACATCGGCGTGCATCCGAAGGCACTTCTCGAGTACGACCGCCAGGACGCCGCGACCAAGGCCAAGATCGACGCCCGCACCGCCGGCTACGCCGGCCCGGTGGAGTTCTACGTGGACCGCCTGGCCGAGGGCATCGCCACCATCACCGTCTCGGTCGCGCCGAACCCGGTGATCGTGCGCCTGTCCGACTTCAAGTCGAACGAATACGCGAACCTGATCGGTGGATCGAAGTACGAGCCGCACGAGGAAAACCCGATGATCGGGTTCCGCGGCGCCTCGCGTTACATCGACCCGTCGTTCAAGGATGCATTCGCGCTGGAATGCCGCGCGGTCAAGCGCGTGCGCGAGGACATGGGCCTCGACAACCTGTGGGTGATGATCCCGTTCGTGCGCACCCTCGGCGAAGGCCGCAAGGTGCTCGAGGTGTTGCGCGAGAACGGCTTGGTGCAGGGCGAGAACGGGCTCAAGGTCATCATGATGTGCGAGGTCCCGTCGAACGCACTGCTCGCCGACGAGTTCCTCGACATGTTCGATGGCTTCAGCATCGGCTCCAACGACATGACCCAGCTGACACTGGGCCTGGACCGCGACAGCGCCATCGTCGCCGGCCTGTTCGACGAACGCGATCCGGCGGTCAAGAAGATGCTGGCGATGGCGATCCAGTCGGCACGCGCCAAGGGCAAGTACGTCGGCATCTGCGGCCAGGGTCCGAGCGACCACCCGGACCTGGCGCTGTGGCTGATGGAACAGGGCATCGAATCGGTCTCGCTGAATCCCGACACCGTGGTCGATACCTGGCTGGCGCTGGCGAAATCCAAGGCCGCCTGATCACCGCTTGCGGCGCGTTAACGCGTCGCGCGCTAGGATCAACACACCAATCCGAACCACGCCCCTACCCGGGGCGTGCGTCGTTTCAGGAGCCATGATGCTGCAAGACGTGCCAGCCACTGCGAAGCCTGCGAATGCCGAGACCCTGCTCGCGGGACTGGGCGGGATCGACTGGCTGCACCTGATCGAATCCTGGGGCCTGAAACTGCTCGCTGCGCTGCTCATCTTCATCGCTGGCCGTTGGCTGGCCAGGCGCCTGTCGACCGGGCTGGACCGGGTGATGGGTCGCGCCGGCATGGATGTCACCCTGTCCGGCTTCCTGCGCAACATCGCCTACGCGGTGATGCTGGTGCTGGTACTGATGACGGCGCTGACTGCCCTCGGCGTACCGACGACGTCCATGTTCGCTGTCCTGGGCGCCGCCGGACTGGCTGTCGGCCTGGCGCTGAAGGACTCGCTTTCGAACATCGCCTCGGGGGTGATGCTGATCGTGCTGCGTCCGTTCCGCGCCGGCGACCACGTGATCGCGGCCGGCCAGGAAGGCACCGTGCTGGAGATCCGCGTGTTCCAGACACGGCTTCGCGCAGTCGACCATCGCGTGATCATCCTGCCGAACAGCGAAGTCACCACGGCCCCGATCATCAACTTCAGTACGCTGCCGCAACGCAGGATCGACATCACCGTGGGCGTCGGCTACGACGACGACCTGCAGAAGGCACGCGAAGTGCTCCTGCAGATCGCCCGCACTGACCCCATGGTGCTCGCCGACCCAGAGCCGGTGGTGCGCGTCCTCAATCTCGGAGAAAGCAGCGGCGCGCCGTGAGGTAGAAGACCGCCCGCTGCCCGAGTATGTGCGCGAGGAGTTCGAGACCTACCTGCGCTGCGGCGTGCTCGAGCACGGTTTCCTGCGCGTGGTGTGCGAGCAGTGCCGGGCCGAGAGGCTGGTGGCCTTCTCCTGCAAGAAGCGCGGCTTCTGCCCCAGCTGCGGGGCGCGGCGCATGGCCGAGAGCGCGCGGCACCTGGTGGAGGAGGTGTTTGGCCCGCGGCCGGTGCGGCAATGGGTGCTGAGTTTTCCGTACCCGCTGCGCTTCCTGTTCGCCAGCAAGCCGGAGGCCATCGGCCCGGTGCTGGTGATCGTGCAGCGCGTCATCGCCGGCTGGTTAGCCGATCAAGTCGGCGTCGACCACGCCAGCGCGCAATGCGGTGCGGTGACCCTGATCCAGCGCTTCGGCAGCGCGCTGAACCTGAATGTTCACTTCCACATGCTGTGGCTCGACGGCGTGTACGACGCGAACGTCGAGCCCCCGCGGCGCAAGCCGCGCCTGCGCCGCGCCCGTGCCCCCACCTCTGCGCAACTGACGCAGCTCGCCAACACCATCGCGCATCGCGTGTGCCGGCACCTGTCGCGCCGCGGCTGGCTCGAAGGCGAAGACGAATCCGTGTTCCTGTCCGACAGCGCGGGTAGCGACGACGGCATGGATGGGCTGCGGATGAGTTCGATGACCTACCGCATCGCCACCGGTCGCGACGCTGGCCGCAAGGTCGTCACGCTGCAAACATTGCCCGGTGACGCAGGCTCGCTGGAGGGCGACGCCGGCAAGGTCGGCGGCTTCTCGCTGCATGCCGGCGTGGCCGCGGAAGCACACGAAAGCCACAAGCTCGAAAAGCTGTGCCGCTACATCACGCGCCCGGCCATCAGCGAGCAGCGGCTGTCGATCTCACCGCAGGGTAGGGTGCGGTATCAGCTCAAGACGCCGTGGCGAAATGGGACCACGCATGTCGAATGGGATGCGGTGGACTTCATCGCCAAACTGGCCGCACTGGTCCCGCCACCTCGCACCCACCTCACCCGCTTCCACGGCGTATTCGCCCCGAATGCAAACCTGCGTGCGCAGCTGACGCCCTCGGGGCGCGGCAAGCGGCCTGCGGGCGATGCGGCGCCAGTGGACGTCAGCGCCCACGACGAGCCGCGCAGCCCCGAGCAGAAGCGCCGTGCGATGAGCTGGGCGCAACGGCTCAAGCGCGTGTTCGGCATCGATATCACCACCTGCGCCCACTGCGGCGGCGCGGCGCGGATCGTCGCCAGCATCGAAGAACCCACCGCCATCCGCGCCATCCTCGCCCACTTCGAGAAGCACGGCGCGCTGGAGCAAGCGCACTACCGGCCCGCAGCGCGCGCGCCGCCGCCGGCCGCGTGATGAGGCGCCGGCCACACAGCCGGTAGCCAAGCCAGAGTCCGATCCGATGCGGCCACGACCCCGCAGGGCTGCGCTCGGCCCTGTGCCGGGATTCGGTGAGAAATGGCTACGCACTGAGCCGCTGCGTGGCCCCGCGATGTCGAAAACCCACGCATGAACCCCCGATCTGTGCCCGATCTGTGCCCAAAGCGGCGCTTGCGCGGCCGCTTCCTACCCGCCAGACTCGCCAAAAAGGGCGGTTGAACTTCCTATACCCTATCGGCCCTTGGTAGGGGTTGACCCTATGCAGTGGAAAGACTAAACAGGAGGTGAACATTTGCAGTGACGCCCGTGTTCACAGGCAGCCCGGACTGCGACCCATGCAGCCGCCGCGCCACACACCTGAAAGTTCCAAGAGTGCAACAAAGGGGGAGCCTTCCTGAACTAGCCTGCCGTACTGGACGCAAGCTTCACGCATCGCTGATACGGCACCCCGAAGTCCGCCCCGCAGCAACGATGAGGAAACACCGTTTTGTAAACCCCTGACCCACAAAGGAAACTGCCATGCGCAAAGATATGTTCCAACAGGTACTGGAAGAATTGAAAAGCTCGTCGGCCGATGTCGAGGCCTCGGCCCTGATCTCCACCGACGGCCTGATGATCGCCTCCGCGCTTCCACAGGGCATGGACGAGGACCGCGTCGGCGCGATGTCGGCCGCGCTGCTGTCGCTGGGCGATCGCGCCGCACGCGAACTGGTGCGCGGCACGCTGGAACGGGTGCTGCTGCAGGGCCAGCAGGGCTACGTGATCATGAGTTCCTCCGGCAGCGAGGCGGTACTGACCGTGCTGGCCAAGCCCAATGCCAAGCTGGGCCTGCTGTTCCTGGACATCAAACGTGCAGCCGAAGCGCTGTCCAAGCTGATCTGACTGGAGGTGCGTCATGAGCTTTCCCCCGCAGTCGCCCGCGCCTGATGCCACCCAGGAACGTCCGCACAACTATCACGATGGCCGCAGCAGCACGCTGAAGATCAGCCAGCGCGAGCGGCCCTATCCGGAAGGCCGCCTGATCGTCTCGCGCACCGACCTCAATGGCACGATCACGCATTGCAACGACGCCTTCGTGGAAATTTCCGGTTACACCCGCGATGAACTGGTCGGCCAGCCGCACTGCATCCTGCGGCACCCGGATATCCCGCGCGCCATTTACCAGGACCTGTGGAGCACATTGCAGGCCGGCAAAAAATGGCATGGCTACGTCAAGAACCTCTGCAAGGACGGTTCGCACTACTGGGTCTACGCCACCGCCGTGCCGAACCGGCGCGGAGGCGAAGTGGTCGGCTATTCCTCGGTGCGGCGCGAACCCTCGCGCAGCAAGATCGCCGAGGCCGAGGCCCGCTACAAGCAGATGCTGGCCACCGAAGGAGGTGCGTGATGAACATCAACGTATTGATTGCACCGGACTTCGCCCCCGAGCATTTCGCCGGCTGGCACATGCTCAACACCCTGATGCAGCGCAAGACCGGCCTGGCGCTACGGCTGCTGACGCCGGCCTCGGCCAGCGAACAGGCGCAACTGATCACCGACGGCAAGGCCGACATCATCTATGCCAACCCGTTCGATGCCGCCTTGATGGTGCGCGATTCGGGCTACGTCGCGCTGGTGCGCCCGATCAACAAGGTCAACGAAATGGTCATCGCCGCACATGCCGAGTCGCCGGTCGCCAGCTTCCGCGAGCTCAAGCCCGGCAGCAAGGTCGCGCTGACCGACAACAAGGATGTGAAGCTGATCGGCCTGCGCCTGCTGGAACCGGCCGACCTGACCGAAGCCGACATCAACTGGCAGGTGGTGGAGTCCTACCAGGCCGCCGCGCGGATGGTGATCAAGGGCGAAGCCGACGCCTGCTTCATGCTGGCCGAAGCCTTCCACTCGCTCTCGCGCCTGACCCTGACCCAGCTCAAGCCGCTGATCGAAAGCAAGCTGGCCGACATCAGCCATGTGATTCTGGTGCACCCACGGGTCGAAGCCGAAGCGCCGAAGCTGCGCGAAG
Organism: Lysobacterales bacterium; assembly: GCA_016718605.1. Classification (GTDB taxonomy): domain Bacteria; phylum Pseudomonadota; class Gammaproteobacteria; order Xanthomonadales; family Xanthomonadaceae; genus Aquimonas. The sequence continues at coordinate 112,201 of JADKCY010000013.1, forward strand.
CACTGCTGGGCCTGGCAGGCTCGGCCGATGGTCAGCCGGTGCTGGACGAACTCGGGATCAACCAGGGCTTTGAAGCGATGTCGGCCGAGGACGCCGAGTTCATGATCGATCTGATGGACACCCTGCTGGAATAAGCCGATGGAGGACATGGCGGAAAGAATGGAGTTTCGCCAGAGCGGGCGCCGCGTGCTGCGCAACCGGAGCGATCCGGACGCGCACGAGGCGCGCGTTCAGTTCGCATGCCGGCTGCGTGGCACCGAACCGTTGCAGGGCGCGCTGGCCGACATGGCACATGCCGCTGCGGGCGACCCTTCCCGCCTGACCCGACTGCTGCCGCTGCCCGATATCCGGCAGCGGCTGCTGCCCGGAGTGCTCGACGCCTTCGCCCGGCAGATCAGCAGCGGGCCGTTGCCGCGCGTCACCGCGCTGGCCACGCGTTACAGCATCCTGGCGATGCCGTCGCTGGACGTGCCGGCGCGTGCCATCCTGTGCGGTGCCGATGATTCGCGCCGTGCCGCCGCCGAGGCCCTGCCGGCGCTGCTGAATGGTAATGCGGCGGTAGAAGAAGCATTCCTGGCGCACTGCGAAGGGGCCGGCGATACGCTGGCCTTCATGCTGGCCCGCAGTGCGATGATCAAGGCCCGGCGCGAGCTGTCTCCGCGCTGGCGAGAAGTGTCCGAAACCCTGCAACGAGGCCCGGGTTCATGAGTGACGTTCTGTTGGTGGGCCTCTCCGACCCCGAAGCCGGCGCGATCGAAGTGCTGATGGGGCGGCGTTGGCCGAACCTGAAAACCCATCGCCTGGCGCGCGGTCCCCGGCTGGAACTGCCGGAGCAGGACCGCTCCGCGCGCAACTGCACCAGCTGCGTCATCGACCTGCTCAGCGCTGGGATGCGCATGCGCACGCCGGAAACCGAAGCGGCGCTGATGCAGTTCCTCGCCGCCCGCCCGGCCATCCTGCTGTCGCGCGATCCGGACAGCGGCTGGTCCGGACAACCGCTGCCAAACGGGCCGGCGCAGCAGATCGTCGTCGTCAAGACGCCGTACAGCAGCGCCCAGTTGCTGGCCGGGCTGGTGCAGATCCTGGATCCGGAACACCTCAGCGCTGCGGTCAAACACGACGCATCCCCGCGTGTCAGCACTCCGCCACCGCACAGCGCCGCCGCCCAGACCACGCCGGAAACGCCACCGTTGCCGGCCTGGCGCCGTGCACTGGAGCTGGCCGAGCGCCTGAACCAGCCGGCAGCGGTTCCAGCTGAATCCGCTGCAACGGCACGCAGCAATGGTGCGGCCGCACCTGCCCTGGCAGCACGCCCTTCCGCAAAGCCGGCGCCCCGAGGCATCGGCCTGCGCACGGGCGCGGTGCCGGTCCTGCTGCGCGTGTTTCCGGAACTGCGCACGCAGCCACTGATGATCCTGGGCGAACGTATTCTGGCCGCCGGTGACGCGGTGATGCTGCTGTTCAGCAACAGCGTGGCCTTCGTGGCTTGCGTGCAACAGGGTTGGGTCGCGACCGGCCTGCGCCTGCCGATGCTGCTGAAGATGCTCGTCACCTCGACCGGGGTAGATCAGGTCACACTTCAGTCGCTGAGCAACGCCGAAGCCCAAAGAGTGGTGCGTGAACGCTTCGGCGACTTGGAACACCGCATGCGACTGCCGCTGGACACGCTCACCTGGGAGCTGGCCGCCACCTGGTTCCCCGCGTTGAAACTGCACCCGCACGGCGACCTGCACCTGCGCCTGAAGCGCCTGCCCAACTTCACCCGGCTGGGTGCCGTCGGCCCGCTCGATGTGCAATTGGCGGCCGCATGCGCGCGTGCACCACGATCGATGGCTGCGCTGGCGCGCCAGTTCCCGGGCCGCGAACAGGAGATCTACCGTTTCGCGGTGCTCACCCTGCTTTCCGGTGCGGCACAGGTCACGCCCGAAGACAGCGCACTGCCCGCCGCCGCACCGTTGCCAAGCGACGCGCAGCGGCGCGGTTTCTTCAAATCCCTGCTCGACCGGCTCTTCTGAGGACCACCCGCCCATGGCTGTGTACAAACTCGTATTCGCAGGCCCGGTCGGCGCCGGCAAGACCACTGCGGTGCAGTCGCTTTCCGACATCGAAGTGGTCAGCACCGAAAGCGTGGCCACCGACGAAACCCGCCGCCTCAAACGCACCACCACGGTGGCGATGGACTACGGCGTGATGCGGCTGGACAACGGCGACCAGGTGCATCTGTACGGCACGCCGGGGCAGAAACGCTTCGACTTCATGTGGGAAATCCTCGCCGAAAACGCGCTCGGTCTGGTGCTGCTGCTCAAGGGCGATGCCGCCGACCCGGTGGCCGACCTGCGCACCTACGTCAACGAGTTCCGCAGCTTCATTGATCAGACCGGCCTGGTGGTCGGCATCACCCACGCCGAAGCCGCCGGCTGGCAGGTGCGCCAGCAGGTGGCGCGGGAAATGCAAAGTCTGGACCTGCCCTCGGCGGTGATGGAAGCCGACCCACGCAGCCGCGCGCACATGGCCACGCTGGTCGGCACCCTGATCCACGGTCTGGACCCGGTTCGCGCCGGCGCGCCGGGCTGAGCACGGAACGGCAATGAGCATCGCACCTGCCGATCCGTATCTGATGCTGACCCCGGCCGGAGCCTTGCTGGCATTCGCCGAGCGCACGCCGGATGCCACCAGCGCCCGCCTGCAGACGCTGGTGCCGCGCGGCTCGGCGCTGCGCCGCAGCGTCTGGCTGGGCGAGGATGCGGAACGTCAGACGCTGCTGGAAGAAGGCCTGAAACGCGGCTGGCTGCACGAGATCGGGCGTGAATTGCAGGCCCCGGACGTGGTGCTGGACGATTACCTGCCGCACGCGATTGCCGGTCTTTCCGGCTCGCGCATGGCGGCGCTGGCTTCGGATGACGGCTTCTGCCTGGCGCGCGTGGGCTATGCCCAGGACGAGGCCGACACCTTGTCGGTGGCGGCGGCGGATTTCCTGGATTTCGTCAACCGCCAGAAGCAGCGCGGCTACAAGGGCACCGGCCGCGCGGTGTCGTTCCACGAGAGCATCGACATGCTGATGCCGGTCACCACGTTCACCCTGTTCTGGGTCGATGGCGTGGGTTACTGGCTGATCCTGGGCGGCGAACCGCTGCTCAACAATCGCGCGCTGGTGGTGCTGATCTGGGGCATCCGCATGGCCGGCGAGAAGTTCCGGCCAGGCTGATCCGGCCATCACGATCAGTGCAGGTCGCCTGCGTTGCGATGCAGCCGCCGCGTCAGCCACGCTGGCAACGGCTCCGATGTCACCAGCCTGCTGATCGCAGCCCCGGCGTCGGCGGCATCGACCTGACCGCAGCGCCGCGCCAGCCACCACCACGCCAGCCACCAGTGGCGCTCCATGAGTATAGGAAATTCAAACGCCCTTTTCGGGCAGTCTGCGGGGTAGCCGGCGGTGGCACAAGGGTCGGTTTGGGCGTGAGTTGGGCCTTGTCGCGGGGCCTTTGGGCGGGGTGATGGGTGTTCGCGCCGCCGTTCGCGGCCATTTCCCGCTGGTTGCCGGCAACGGGCCGAGCGCGGCCCTGCGGGGCGTCGCCGCATCTGGCCGGGTGTGGGCTTTCGTAGTGGGGGGCGTGGTCGATCCGGGTTGATCTGGCGATCACGCAGCCTCGACCGCGACCGGTGGCCTGCGCGCGCTGGGCGATAGTACGCCGGCTCCCGCACGCCATGCTTTTCGAAGTGCGCAAGGATGGCCCGGATGGCGTGCGGTTCTTCGATGCTGGCGACGATCCGCACGGCGCCACCGCAGTGGACGCAGGTGATCACGTCGATGCCGAACACGCGCTTGAGGCGTTGCGCCCAGCTCATCGCACGGCGACGTTCGTCGGGCGTGCGGCGGTCGTGGTCGTCGACCTTCGGCTCTGCATCGGTGGCAGGCCGCTTGCCGCGCCCCGATGGGGTCAGCTGCGCGCGCCAGTTCGCGTTCGGTGCGAACACGCCGTGGAACCGGGTCAGGTGCACACGCGGTGGCGGGACAAGGGCCGCCAGTTTCGCGATGAACTCCACCGGCTCGAACTCGACATGCGTGGTGCCGTTCTTCCACGGCGTCTTGAGCTGGTAGCGCACCCGGCCGTGCGGCGAGATCGATAGCCGCTGCTCGCTGATCGCCGGTCGCGTGATGTAGCGGCACAGGCGTTCGAGCTTGCGGCCCTCATGTGCTTCGGCCGCAACACCCGCGTGCAGCGAGAAGCCGCCAACCTTGCCCGCCTCGCCTTCCAGCATGCCGTCGTCCCCTGGCAGCGTTTGCAGCGTGACAACCCTGCGCCCGGCGTCGTGACCGGTGGCGATGCGGTAGGTAATCGAATGCATCCGCAGCGCGTCCATACCCTCGTCACCTACGGCGCTGTCCGCCAGGAAGGCGGCCTCACCCTCCTCTTCGAGCCAACCCTTGCGCATCAGGTGCCGGCACACGCGACGGGCAATCGTTCCGGCCAGCGCGGTCAACTGCGCGGACGTGGGCGCGCGGGCGCGCTGCAGGCGCGGCGTGCCGGCACCCGACGCGTACACGCCATCAAGCCACAGCATGTGGAAGTGCACATTGAGGTTGAGCGCGCTGCCGAAGCGCTGGATCAGCGTCACCGCACCGCATTGCGCGCTGCTGCGCTCGACACCCGCTTGATCCGCAAGCCAGCCCGCAATCACCCGCTGCACGATGCCCAGCACCGGGCCGATGGCATCGGGCTTGCTGGCGAACAGGAAGCGCAAGGGATAGGGGACGCTCAGCACCCATTGCCGCACCGGGCGCGGGCCGAACACGTCTTCGACGAGGTGTTTCGCGCTCTCGGCCATGCGCCGCGCGCCGCAGCTCGGGCAGAAGCCGCGCTTCTTGCACGAGAACGCCACCAATCGTTCCGCATGGCAGTGCTCGCAGGCCACGCGCAGGAATCCGTGCTCGAGTACGCCGCAGCGCAGGAACTCGTCGAGCTCCTCGCGCACATACTCGGGCACGGCGCGATCCTCTTGCGCAAGCCGTTCGAGGAAGTCCGGGTAATGCGCCTGCACCAGCGCGTACAGCAACGTGCGCTCGGGTGCGTGGCGCGCGTAGCGCGGCGTGAGCGGTGCCGCTGCGAACGCCGGTGCGCGCACGACGGGCTCGCGCCGGAGTGCGATGAGCTGCGGCACGGAACGCTCCTGTGCAGCGACGGCAGCACAGGGTTGCGCCCACGGTCACGCCGTCACATCGGCGTCTCCCTGATACGCGGCTCGGAAATCGCCGCGCCGCGGGCAGGCAATATCCGCATCGGAGCAGGTGTGGGTCAGGGAGATGCAAATGACTACGAAGTGACCTGGCTGTGGTCAATGCGCAGCAACCATTCGACTTGGCGTCGCGCAGAAGCAATCACTTGACTGAAGATTCGAGCGTCGACATTCGGCTCACGATTCTCTTTGGGGAAATCAGGCGATAAGCGCCCGCCAATCAGAACCACCCGGATCGGCGAAGTAATGTGCTTGGCGAAGTCGTGCCGGTACTCGATGGCTTGCTTGTAGTCATCGTAATTCAAGCTGTGGTCGGGGCGCTTGAACTCGATCAGCAGATACTCACCACTGAGATTCTGGTTCAGCAGCAAGTCCGGACGTTTGTCGGCATTCTTCCCCTTGTACGTCGTGTTGAGTACATCTTCAATCTGCCTCTTCAACGTGATGTTGGAGCTGAAGAGTGAATACTCTGGCCCGAACACCCACAGACTCAATTCCAGCGATTTGTGCATCGCCGCTTCGGTCGTAGCGGAATCACGCGCCAATTCCTCCAGTTGGTCGAGAAATGTCTGTCGCGCAGCTGCTTGCGCGACAAGAAACGCCATCTCAGCCAACCCGAAGTCGTTCAGGCGCGCGCGCAGTTCGTCGGTGGCGTCGCCGTTGTTCATGAATCGCTTGCGGAAGGCGGATTCGTCGCCGAACAGGTGCTCGTCGATCAGCGTGGACAGGCCATACAGCTCCATCAGAGAGTTCTGCAACGGCGTGGCGGTGAGCAACAGCTTCTTACGGCCTTCGAGCGCGCGCTTGAGCGCCTGCCCAGTGCGGTTGCTGGCCCGGTGCGCGTTGCGCAGCTTGTGGGCTTCGTCGATGACGACCACATCCCACGGGATGGCGCGCAGTTCGGCTTCAAGCCGGGCGGCGAACTGGAACGAGAGGATGACGACGCCTTTCCCAGCAAGGGTCTGCAAGGTGGCGAGGATGTCGCCCGCCGATTGCTTGCGGAGGGAAACGGCGTCGATCACCGAGGCAGGCACGGCGAACTTGTCGTGCAGTTCCTGCGCCCATTGCTTTCTCAGGCTGGCGGGGCAGATCACCAGCAGGCGTCGGCGGCGCTCGGCCCAGTGCTGACAGATGACAAGTGCAGCCTCGATGGTCTTGCCGAGGCCCACTTCGTCGGCCAGCAACACGCCTTCCTGCAAGGGGTTCCGAAGGGCGAACAGCGCGGCCTCGATCTGGTGCGGATTCAGATCGACGCTGGCATCGAACAACGATTGCGACAAGCGATCCACACCCGATGCGGCGCTGCGGCGGGTGAGTTCGTGGGCGTAGTACTTGGCGTGGTAGGCGGTGATCACCCGGCACTGCCCTCCGCACCCATAGACTGGGCGGCGATCCAGCGGTCAATGTCCTGCTTGCGGAAGCGCCAGGTGCTGCCGAGCTTGAACGCCGGAATCTTCCTGTCCGCCACAAGCCGATAGATGGTGCGCTTGCCCGCCTTCAGGTAAGCCGCCACTTCATCGAGCGTCAGGATGTCGTCTTGCGGCACCGCCATCGCCTTGCCTGCCGTGGTGTTGGGTTGCCAAGTTTAGCCAAGATAGCCCAACTGTAGGCTGGATTGTGCTAACGGGCGGAGACACACCCGTTATGCTTGCCGAAATGGCCTGCTCCGGCCATAAGTCTTTCCCGTGCTGCTGCCAGTTCCGGCTCCAGAACCTGTGCTAACAAGAAAAAGATGTGGACGCGAATACCATGAAGAAATTCCGGCTTGGTGAACCTTTCGAGATATGGGGGCACTGGTGGCTACCAGAAAAGCCACAGAATCGAGTGGCCGGAAAACTGACATCGCATTTAGGGAATCTTGAGCTGAAACTGCTTGGCCGCTTTGAAGGCGTAGACATCAATGCACGCAATACCGTCCTTCCCGTTATTCACGGAGTTGGTGATGCAACAAATTTCACGCTTTGGCGTTCAGTGCAGGAAAGCCCTTCGTTCAAGGCACCTGGATCGCTTGAGCAGACGTTTTCAAAGATGCGGATTGTCGCAGGTGGGCATTTTAATACCGAGGCGGATACGCTTTTTTCCGGGGTTACATTCGAAGCGCCACAAATTGGCCCTTGGCTTCAGAAACTCCCAGTCAAGAGAAAGATGCAAGAGGCTAACGTCAGTTACGAGCTTTCTCAATTTAGGACTTGCTTGTTCAAGTCGGAAATTAACGGCAACACCATTGAATTCGGTGCAAATATTCAAACCAGAGATGAGCAGTATGCCTCTTATGGCTTCGATGTCATGCCGGTCGCAAGTATTGATTTCGCATCACCCAAGATTTGCTCTGAATCAATGGAGCATGTGGAAGCCTTGGCTGATCTTCTTACCATCCTCGTGGGAGAGGATGTAGAACAAAGAGCGATTCGATTTCGCATTTCGGGCGAGAATTCATCGTTCCCATTCATCTATGAATTTCGTCCACCGAAGGATGTTAAGTTAATTGACGAGCACGATGTTCTTGTTCCTCGGCGCTTGCTTGATGGTTCACTAAAAGCAGTGTTTGAAAAGTGGACTGAGGATCGAAAGCGTTTGTCAGATTCGGTCGCGCTCCTATGCGACGTGCTTGACCGTGAGCGGCCAGCATCTCATGTGCAATTGCTTCTTCTCGCCCAATCGCTTGAGGCATTCCATCGTAATGTAATCGGTGGCGAATATCTGTCAAAAGAAGATTACGAGCCAGCAAGAAAGGCACTGGAGGATGCGATACCTGATTTCATCCGGCGTGGCCATAGAGAATCTCTAAAGGCTAAATTGAGATATGGCTACCAGCTGTCACTCCGCAAGAGATTGATGCAGCTTTTCGAGCCAATGGCTGACACGGTTTTTTCTGCGTTCGATTTAAACATGAAGAACTTTGTCGGGGATTTGGTGGATGCTCGAAATGACTTCACGCATTGGGAGCAAGAGCGGGAGAAGGAAAGGCCCAATGGCGCGCACTTGGCGAACTTGCTCTCGAACGCACGTGCTCTGACTCTATTGGTCTTGTTACGTCATCTTGGCGTTGACGAGAGCAATGTTGCACAACGCATGCTGGCCTCTCCTTGGAGGCACCTGCGCCGCTATCAGAACATAGGTGAAGTGATAAGGGGTTAGTCTACTAACGTGGCATGCCCGCCCCGCCTTTCCTGTGCGATGCCGCCGCCTTGCCGCTTGGCCCGGCGCGGCTCGACCCGGTGTCGCTGCCGACGGGCGTGGCGCGCGCGGCCTTGGGCTTTCCGGCGCCTGCCGAGGAATTTCAGGACGACTCGGTTGGCGGAGTTGCCGAGGCGTCGTGCTAAAAATCCTGATCATCGCGTAGCGTTGTCGGCCTATAAATAAGGTCAAATACAGGAAATATAACCCATGACAATGCACGATGATTTGCCACGTAACGGCGATGAAGTTCAGGAGGCTGTAAAGGCCATGTTTCTGGGCTGTGCCCCAGAAAGGAAGCAAGAGCTTGAGGAGCTTTGGAAAGAAAATGAACTCCGATTCAACGTCCTTCCCGACACTGGCAGGAATGGGAAGGTTATCTTGGATGCTGGGCAGTACAGGAATATTCGCTTCAATCACCGCATCCTCAGAGCATTTTGGGTTTCATCTTTCGCGGCATGGGAAGGCTATCGCCGCTGTGCTGAGGACGATCCAGATCAACAGTCATTCCGAAACATGCTCGAATGCGTAAGCAACATCTTGTCCGCTGACGACCCACTATCTGTTCCGCTACCAGATGGAATCCCGGAGCCCGGCACACTTGACGGAATATTAGAAACCCAAAGGGCGGCCGCAGAACTTTCGATCTTTGCTGTCTGTTGGGCGCTACTGCACGAAGTTAAGCATATCAAGCATCAAAGGGGAGGCACTTCCGCTCCATTCGATGACGTAGAGGAAAGCCATGCCGAGGAACTATCCTGCGATGAATATGCAACGCTTTTTTTGCTCAATCAGGCGGATAAATACTCGGAACCCCATAGCGTTGAAACACGGCGAGTGATGCAGAAACGCCAAGCGGGGATTCATTTTGCCTTGTTCTCTTTGACGCTCCTGTCCGTCAAGAAATGGGAGAAATCGAAATCACATCCTTCTGTGGAGGCGAGAATAATGCAGATATGGAGAATAATGGCGAAGAGTCCCTTGAACATCGGCGCATCTGCGATGGCAGCCGGAGCTTTTTATTCGCTGTATGAGATACACCCAGATGCACCGAAATTTCCCGAAGATCTATTGGTCTTGCAATTTTCCGAACAAGGAGATCAGTCGTTGCCAGGAAGTAGCGCATAACGCGAGACCACGAACAGCTACCCTTGGTCCAGCGCCACCGTCTCCACAATGTGCTGCAACTCCGCCATCACGTCCGGCTGCCGCTGCGACAGAAATCGCGCCACCGCCTTGTTGTCGAGCAGCTTGGCGAGGAAGCCCTTGGCCAGCACGAGGTTCAGCACGTCCTGACCGTAGGACTGCTGCGCCAGCTTGAACTGACCTTCGAGGTTGCCCATCTCGCGCTCCATTTTCATCATCTGGTCGGCGGTGACCCCGTTGAGCTTCTTGGGTTTTTGCCCACCGACGAGCAGGTGCTGCGGTGTTGCCGCCAGCAGGGCTTCGGCGTAGGCCACAGTGATGCTGTTGGCGGCGATCATCAGTTCGATGCTCTCGATCTGGCGCGTCGGCTTCATCTTGCGGATCACCGTGGACAGGTTGGCGGAGAACTGCTGATCCTTCAGCAGATCGACGGCTTCCGCGCAGATGCCGTCGAGCAGGCCCACCTTCCGGTGGATGTGGCTGGTGTCCACGTTCAGCGCCGATGCCAGCTTGGTGATGGGCACGCCGCGCTCGACCGCGCGTCGGAGCATGTGATGCTCCTGAATCGTCGAAATGCGATTGATCCGGTTGTTGTAGGTGTAGCTCTCGTCGTCGGTGGCGATCAGGCACGGCGCGTCGGCATAGCCGAGCTGCTTCAACACCAGCCAGCGCATGTGCCCGTCGAGCAGCAGGTGCTGGCCGGATTCCTTGTCGGCCTTCGTCACCGACAAGGGTTCGATCAGGCCGACCGCCGTGATCGACGCCACGATCTGGTGGAATTTGCGCGAGGTCAGCAGCCCTTCCGGCGGTTTGCGCGACGGCAAAATCCTGTCCAGCGGCAGGGTCAGAGGTTCCGGCACGAAGCCGAGGTGCGGGGCGCTCATGCGGCATGACCTCCGGGCCAGACTCGATCTGCGAGGTATTTCGGCAAGGTATCGAGGCCTTCGGCGCGCAGTAGGTTGGAGAAATGCTCGTCGGCCAGCAACTGGCGCAGGGCTTCGACCACGAACAGCAGGCGCTGCTGCGTGAATTCCGCCTTCTTGATGACGAGCTTCTGCCGCTCGACCAGATTCTGGTAGCTGCGGACGAGGCTGGAGGTGGTGACCGGCGTGATTTTGCGCGAAGGCCGATGTGCGACGCTGCGGCCCAATTCGCTGCGCCGCTGGATCACCTTGCGCGCGTGCATGAGCTGGCTGCCGCGCAGCTTGCCGCTTTCGTAGGCGTCTTGCAGCGCGGCCTGCACTTCCTCATCGCTGCCCGCGCCTGCAATGGTGATGGCCACGTTCAGCGGCACGCGCCCGCTGGCGACAGCGGCCAGCAGCCGTTCCTCGCCATTTTCCAGCAGCATCAGGATGCCTTTCACATAGTCCAGACTCAGGCCGGTCTTCTGGGCGATCTCCTTGCGGTCGTAACCCTTGCTCTGCAACTGGCTGATGCCCGCGAGCAGCTCCAGCGGACGATAGCCGCGTCGGGCGATGTTCTCCGACAGGCTCATGATGAAGGCGTCCTCGTCGTTCACCTCCACCACCAGTGCCGGGATGGTTTTCTCGCCCAGCGACCGGAACACCTTCAACCGGCCTTCGCCGCAGATCAGCAGGTATTGCTTGCCGTCGTCGAGGCCCGGACGGGGTGTGACCGTGACCGGCTTCTTCAGGCCAAGCTTCTTGATGTTGCCGATGATCTCATCGAACACGCGGCCATTGCGGTCGCGCGGGTTCAGCACCGCGATCTGTTCCAGCGGGATCATCTGCAACTGGGTGGCAGCGTGTTGTTTGGCGGTCATGCGGCTCTCCTGATTCGGCTGCGTTCGGCCATGCCGTAGAGGTAGTCCAAGGTGTCGAAGCGGTAGCTGTCGAACTCGATGCCGTTGTGGTCGGCCAGGTGGATTCGGGGCTGGCCGAAGTCGAGCCGGGGCAGCAGGTAGTAGTCGAGCGCGGCATCGTTGGCGTCGTTCAGGCGGACGGCCACCGTGATGTCCGGCGCGAGGCTGGTGTCGAAACGCACTTTCCAGCGCCGCCGCCCGTTATCGAGCTGCTGGCAGCGTGCCAGCACAAGCGACACGGAAAACTCGCGGTTGACGGTGAGGAGATCGGTGGCCGGATCGCGCTGCACCGCGCCGCCCAGCACCGCGATCTGGCGTTCGGTTTCCGCGATGGTTTCCGGGTGCAGGCGGCGCAGGAACTGGTTGATCTCCAGATACTGGTAATCCCGATCCGGCGTGAAGCCGACCGTCTGGTAGGCACGCAGCAGGCTGCCGAAGCGGTGGGCGTAGGCTGCCGACGATGGCAGCCCTTCGGCCTCGTCGATGATGAGGCCCGATAGGTAGCCATGCTGCTGGAAGAGGCGGCGCAGCTTCTCGATCAATTCCTCGTCGCTGAACCGATGCGCCCGCGCGCGCAGGATGCCTTGGGCCGTGTAAAAAAGTTCTGGTGACACGATAGCGTCGAACGCACCGTCCTTCCTGATCCACATCTCCGGGCGATTCACGACCCGTATCTTCTTGAGCTTGAAGGATCGCCGGTTGTAGATGTTGTTGCCGATGTATTTCTCGTTCGACAGCACCTCGCGCACGGTAGCGCGCGTCCAGTCGCGGCCCAGGTCGGTGCGGACGCCCTGGCGGTTCAGGCGGTCGGCGATTTCGTGTTCGTGCAGATTGTCGTCCACGAACCAACGGTAGATCTGATTCACCGTGGCGATTTCCTCGTCCGGCCCCGGCATCAGAATCACGCGGTCGGTTTGCAGGCTCTTGTGTTCGCCGCGCGACAGTTCGCCCTTCACCGAGCCGGACTGGTCGATCAGCACACGTCGCAGAGCGAAGCCTGCTGACCCACCTTGGCAGAAACCCAACTCGATCAGGCGGCACTGGCCCGCGAACACCTTCGCCGACAGCTCGCGGCTGTATTCGCCCGCCATCGCGCGCTTCACGCCCTTGACGATGGTGGACACCGGCGAGCCATCGTTCTCGAACTGCTCGGCGCAGTAGGTGACCTGTATCCCGGCGCGGCGGCAGATGTACTCGTAGTAGGCGCTTTCGTCGGCATCCTGAAACCGTCCCCAACGGCTCACGTCATAGACGAGGATGATCTGGAAGTCGGCCTTACCCTCCTGCACATCGGCAATGAGCTGCTGGAGCGCCGCCCGGCCATCGATGCGAAGACCGCTTTTGCCTTCGTCGGCGTAGGTGCGGACGATCTGGATGCCGCGCCGCGCGGCGTACTCGCGGATTTTGTCGCCCTGGTTCTCGGTGGAGTATTGCTGGTGCTCGGTGGACATCCGCACGTATTGCGCCGCGCGGAACAGCGGCGGCTTGCCTTCTTCGTCCTGCGATGTCGCGTTCGATTGCATGGCCCCGATCACTCCACTGACGGAACCGGTCTGACGATCCTCGGAAAGCTAGACAGAACAGGATGTTAGGCACCGGCTGTGCACGAAAGTAGCCAGCCAGTGGCCAAGCGTCGATTAAGTCCTCTCTTTACACATCCATCTTTACAGGCGGTGGCGCGTCCACGGGAGTGATGACGACGAGCCACGAAAGGCCGGTCTCATCAGGAAAATTGGGCAATTTCGTGAGCCGGAACATCCCGGAAGGTGGTGGAGTCCACGAGTCCATCTTTACGGGTGGATGGTCGAGCCGGATTTGCACCGGGGACGCGTCGGTGCGCGTGTGGCGCGAGCCGTCGATGGGTGCGGGGGCACGTTGTGCCTGCCGCCACTGCGGCCAGTAACCGCGATTCCGGACCGCCCACGCCCGTTGTGCAGACCGTTGGTTGGCGCGGTAGTCTGGATCAGTGCAGAGCTTGGCCTGTTGCCACTGGCGCTTGCGGGCGCGCTGGCAGATCGTGGCTGAACAGAAGGTCTGTTTGGGCGTCTGCGGGCGTGGCTGGAACGATGTACCACAGTGGGCGCAGCGGGTGTTGGCCATCAGGAAATCCCATGCAAAACATGCATGGGAACGCGATCAGCGGGAAATACTGCGATGTGCGACCTAAATCAGCGGTATCGCCCTCGTCGAGCCGAAGTCTTTTCCGGGCGAGGCCCACGCCTTCACCGACTTCATCGACTTCGTGATCGAAGCCTTCGAACGTAACGCTGGGAGCTGATTGTTGAGCATGTGCGCGACAAACACAGGCGTACGAAGCGCACGTACCCCGATGCTCCCCCTCCAACGCATAAAATCCAGCAGGTTACGAACAGGCATCTTCGATGCTTGATCTATCTCGATGATCAGTACGATTCGTCATCCTCCTCATCGCCAATGAAACCATCCAGATCACACACCGATCTGGTCGGCTTCACCCCAAGCAAGCGCCAGTGCCGGGAAAGTCGTGGTTCGAGCAAACGCCTCCAACGATCATCAACGACCGAAGACCCGCGGTGCCGGACAGTCGAGTTGTTAACGTACTCGTGCTCGAAAAAGCGACCCTGAAGTATCCCGCAGACGAAACATCCGTTTGATAGGTAGGAGCGCCCCTCCGTCTTGCTGAAGCGCGTCTTGATATGGCCAATTCGATGATCGCGGCAAATCTCCAGCGGCAGAATCTCACGCAGCAGCGCGACGTCAGCGTCGAAATCATTGATTGACAGGAATATGGTCGTGGCCGATACGTCGACGGCAATCCCCGTTACGGGCGCGGTTCGTTCACCGCATCTCCAGCACTTGGTCGTCGCGGCTTCAACCGACCACATCAAGGGTTCACCGGTCTTCACACCCCAGCGTAAATGCCCTGCGAATGCTGCATCCAGCAATGTCTCGGCCGAAATGCCTTCATATGCCCAATTATGCTCGTTCCGAAGGCGGGCACCGGTGACCGCAGGAATTCGCACTACGTACCTTCCGCGCTCACCTTCTCTTACAACCACAGCGGGAATTTGCTTTGTGACAGGGAAGCCCGTGCTCCGAATGAGCCAAAGCGCGCGAACACCCGCGCTCTCATAGCGCTGTTGCCGCCTCAGCAATTCATCATCGGTCTGAGGCGACCACTGAACTTCCACTGCGACCCGTGTTTGTCCACGGGTGGCCAGTACATCAGCTTTCCATACGGCACCATCAGGTGCCTGACCCGTGACCTCGGTATCTGCATTCCAACCATGACGTCGCGCGACCAGAACCGCCAACGACTTCAACCGTATGTGATGCTCGGTTTCGCCAGCCCACTCGCATCCCAATGCTCTCAACTTAAGCCCATCCCAGCCCCGGCGCATGGTAGAATAGCGGCCTAACCAACTGATTCAAAACAACAATGTCAAAGACCGCCCGAATCTGAACGCCTACTGAACTCGGTTGCCCAGTTTCTCAATTCTCCCGATTTGCCCGAGCGCTTCCGGCTCGGCAACACCGCCTTCACCCGCCAGCGCTGTCTCACCTTGCCGCGCATGGCCGGGCTGATGCTCTCCGGCCTCTGCGCCAGCGTCCAGGCCGAACTCGACGGCTTCTTTTCTACCCTCGGTCTTGCGCGTGACCGCATTCGCCAGGTCTCCGCCCAAGCCTTCAGCAAAGGCACGCCGGGGTTCTCCGCCACACTCTTCAGCGCTGCCAACGCGCACCTCGTGTCTGTCGCCGAATCCCACTGGCAGCGCTTTGCTTGGCGGGGCCTGCGGCCCGTCGCCGCCGATGCCTCGCGCTTGCAGGTGGCTACGCGCAGGTGCCGAGCTTCAACCCGATCATTACGCCTTCGCCCTGTTCCTGCCGGGCCCCGAGCTCACGCACGCCAGCCTGCACGCTGTCGTCGGGGGTTGTGAGCGCCAGATGCTGTTCGAGGCACTCGAACACCTGCGTCCGGGGCAGGATCTGCTCCTGCTCGACCGCGGCTATCCCGCCGCTTGGTTGGTTGCATTGCTCAAGCAGCGCGGCATCGACTTCTGCATGCGGGTGGATGCCACGGGCTGGAACTGCGTCAAGGCGTTTCTCGCCTCGGGCGAGGCCGAGCGACGCGTGCGCCTGCCCCGTCCTCCCGCCAAGGAATGCGCGGTCTACGAGGTCACCCGCGAAGCCGTCGAAGTGCGTCTGATCCGTGACCTCACGCCGGAGGGCAACGTGCGGGTGTTGATGACCTCACTGCTGGATGCGCAGCGCTACGTCGGCGGTGAGTTCGGCCACCTCTACCACCGCCGCTGGCGGTGGAAGAGCGTTCAAGCGGATCAAACATCGGCTGCGGCTGGAGGCCTGCAGCGGCCTGACCTACCTCGCTCTGCAGCAGGACTTTGCGGCCAAAGTGTTGGCCGACAACCTGTTCATGCTGGTCGCTGACAGCGCCGATCTTGCCGACCATGAACTCGACGGGATCGACTCCGCCACGCGACGGAGTCGACCGAACCGCACCTATGCGCTGGGCGCGCTCAAGCCTGTCATCGTCGGCTGCCTGTTCGCCGTGCGGAGCGCACGTGCAGCTCCGGCGCGCGCACTTGAAGCCGTGCTCAACACGCGCTGCCGAGACCGGAAAACCCGCAAGAGCTACCCTCGACCGCCACGCAAGAAACCCCACCTCTGTGCAACCTACAGGCCGGTGCGGTGAGGCTTAAGTTGAGAGCATTGGGCGTCCAACCCCTGCTGATTCGAGAATTTAGGCGGCAATTCCGTGGGCAACCGGCATCGCGCCGAGGGCCGCTACTACAAGGTCGGCGACTGACCTGCAAACACCCCCACAGGCCGCCTCGCGCGGCCTGTGGGTAACCCTGCCGAATCACTACTGCGGACCCCATCCGCCCCGCTGGTCGTCTGCGTGTGTCCCGAAGGCCGTTTCCAGGCAGTGGACTGCGCAGTTCGCGAAGGTGGTTTGGTGCTTTACCGGCGACCGGGAACGTAAATTAAGCCGCGCCGGAACGGCGTCGGCACAACGGAGGACACGAAATGAAGTGGCTTACGAAAAAGCAATTCAACCAAATAGACCTCACCACAGCATTAGTTGGTGGGATTGTCATTGCGAACCACGAATACGTGGCGTTCCTAATCGCAGTGCTAGTTGGGGGTGCGATCAGCATCATAGCGGAGCTATGCTGTGCCGCCCAACGCGGTTGACGCGCAATCACTGAGTCCACTGACCCACAGGCCGCCTCGCGCGATCTGTGGGTAACCCTTCCGGAATCTCGCTGCGGACCCCTTCCGCCCCGCTGGTCGCCTGCCTGTGTCCCGAAGGCCGTTTCCAGGCAGCGGACTGCGCAGTTCGCGAAGTTGTTTTTGGTGCTTTACCGGTGACCGGGAAAGATGGAAAGCGGTCTGGTCGATGTGGACTTGGGCGGCTTCCTCGGATGGCTTCGCGTAATTTGCGCAGCCCACGTGCCTGCGGTGTAGTGAAGCGACCTTCCTAAAGGTGCGGACATGCTCACCGAAGAAATCAAAGCCGTCATTCGCGCCACCACCGATGGCGTTGCCGCTGCCAGACCAGGCTTTCGCCGGCGGCGCTCGCAGAATCTCTTGATCGCCGAGATCGCGAAGACCTGTGCCGGCGAGCATGGCGCGCAAAAGCACCTGATCGCCGAAGCGCCGACGGGCACCGGTAAGAGTCTGGGCTACTTGTTGTCCGCCTATCCTGTGGCGAAGGCCACGCAGCGCAAGGTGGTGATTGCCACGGCAACGGTCGCGCTGCAGGAACAGCTGATGGCAAAAGAGATCCCTGCCGTGCTGGCGGCCATGGGCGTCAGCGATCGCCCGATGCTGGCGAAGGGCAGGCAACGCTACGTCTGCGACTTCCGGTTGTTTCAGGCACCCGCGTCCAACCCTGACCAGACCGACCTGGGTTTCGACGACCCCGGCGATGACGCGCTCTGGTCGACCAAGCCGACCGCCGATGAAGCCCGCATGGTCGAGTCCATGATTGCCAAGCGGAAGGCCCACCAATGGACGGGCGACATGGATGAATGGCCCGAGAAGTTGACGCCCTCCGTGCAGGAGGCGGTGACCTGTCCTGCCAGTCAGTGTGCCGCGCGACGCTGCCCCAATTTCTCGACCTGCGCGTTCTACCAGGCGCGAGGGGCTCTCCAAGGCCAGCTTGATTGTGGCCAACCAGAATCTGCTATTGGCAGATATGGCGATGGAGCGGGAGACGCGGATCTTGCCGGCGCCCAATGAGACGATCTACGTCATCGACGAAGGTCATCATTTTCCCGAGAAGGCCATCGACGCCTTTGCGCAGAGCACCGATCCCAAGCGACTGATCCGCATTGCCCGCAAAGCACGCGGTCCGCTCAGCCAGCTGATGGCGTTGTTGAAAAAGGCAGAGACCACGCATCAAGTGATCCTCGAGCGTTTCGACGTTGCCGTGAATGAAGCGGCAAGGCAGGAGCAGGTGATCCTTCAGATCCTGTCTGGCACGAAGGCCGATCCGGGCAAGCGCGAGCGGGTGGTGTCCCTGCTGCTGAGCGATGATCAGGTCACTGCGCTGAGTGCGGAGGCGTCGCTTCTGAAGACGCTGAGTGCGCTCCTGCAGGATCTGAAAGAACTGAAAGCCGATGCGGATAAGAAGGTGCGTGAGGGCGAGTTGCCGAGTCCGCAAGCGGCCACCTTGAACATGCGCATCGGCGCGTTCAATGAGCGACTGGAAGCGATGGCAAAGGCGCTCGAGGGCTTGAGTCGCCGATGCGATATCAGCGGTGCACCGCTGGCCAAGTGGATTGAGATCGAAGGCGTGAGCCAGCGAATTCGGGTCAGCGAAATCAGTGCGGCCACGAGTCTGAAACCGTTCTTTCAGCAGGCATCCTCGGTGATCATTACCTCGGCCACGCTGCGTGCCATGGGATCGTTTGAAGCGTTCTTGGAGCACGCGGGACTGACGGCCGCCTCGACGCGCACCTTGGCCTTGCCGAGTCCCTTTGATTTGCCAAACGTCGCCACGCTGCGCGTGGTGGGTGGACCTGCCTCGTCAGACCGGACGGCCGAGCACACGCGTGAAGTCGCAGAGACGGTCATGTCGCACCACGCCACGAGCGCGGGCACGGTCGTGCTGTTTGCCAGTCATCGCCAAATGCGCGGTGTGTTCGATCTGCTGTCGCCGGCGCTTCGCGCAATCACCCAATGCCAAGAGGATGCCTCACGCGAGGAATTGCTCAAGCGACACGCCGAACGCGTCCACGCAGGACAGCCAGCCATCCTGATGGGCGTGCAAGGACTCTCCGAGGGACTGGACCTGCCAGGCGCGCTCTGCCAGGTCGTCATCGTGGCCAAGATCCCGTTTGCACCGCCGGATGGCCCGATCGAGCAAACGCGCGAGCGATGGCTGGCGTCCATGGGGCGGAACTACTTCCAGGAAGTCGCCGTTCCAGCGGCACATCTGAAGCTCACGCAGGGCTGTGGCCGTTTGATTCGGAGTGAGGACGATACGGGAGAGATCGTGATTGTCGATCGCCGACTCACCGAGACGCGATACGGCAAGAGCATGATGCAAGCGCTGCCGCCGTACGGACGCGGGAAAGCGGCCTGAGGCTTGCGTAGCACAGATTTCTCTGAAAGCCTGAGCACATGTCAGCTTCGGCTGCTTGCCTGCTCGGCCAGAGCACACGACGGCGCGTAAAGCGCCAAGACACCCACACGGGGAGAACCTCCGTTGGGGGATCTCTCCGTCTAGTTTTGGAGAGATCCATGAAGGTATCTATCGATGCAGCCGAATCCCGGATTCGGGGTTTGGACATCACCTGGAAGGACCGGGTGCACGCGCATAGCGAGGCTATTGGGCTGGCCACCGAGGCCGCTCAGCTGGGCTTTGCCAGTGAGGCCAAGGACTTTCAAGTGGCACTGAACGGAGCGCTCGCCAGCGCCAAGCGCCATTCCGTTCGCCTTGTGCGCGAGATCGCGTGCAGCGCACTCGGCACCGATGACGTGCCGCTGCCAGCGGACTTCTTCGAGCAAGAAGAGAACCGGGCCACCACGGGGCAGGACGTTCTCCCCAGCGACCTCTGGCGTGAGATGCGCCAGCGCGTGGGCGACCAGGGCGAGCACTACGCCTTGACTGCACTGGCCGCGCGGTTCTTCAGCGCGTATCCACGCGTCAAACGCAATGGCCCAGAACGCGGTTCGCGCGGTGGAATCCTGCTGCCGATTGCGGCCTATACCGAGACTTGGAGCAGTGGTACCGCGTACACGTACACCACCCAATCCTTAATTGAAGCGGGCTACAGGGCGCTGGCAGACGTACTGTCGAGAGACGGCATCGTCCTCACCTCGGAGGCGTATCGTGAGTTCACCTCCAACCTGCAGTGGCGATATGCGCCGCACAAGGTGATCTCACTGGGTCCGGACGTCCAATTGCGGCTGTTCAAGGACACCGTGAAGTTCGCGCTCAGTGAACGGGCGGCCAAGGCACTCAATTTGTTCCTCAGTCTCTGGGGCACGCCCAGTCAGGAGGCCGCATGAGCGTCTGCCTGATTTTTCGGATGTGCGCGGTGACGATGCCGATGGATCCGTTGTATGCGGCCATGGCGGAGCGCTACCCAGACCCCAAGGCGGATGCGCACTATTTCATCCGGGGGCGCGCAGGCTATCTGTTGTTCATTGAGTACGGCGATAACCGGACCTTTGATCACAGCGGTCGGATTCGCCGAAGCTGGCACCTCGCTGGCCTTGGCCAAGAGGACGACCTGATTCGCCTTGCCCTGTATCTCGCCGGCGACTGCGTGGGTGGCAACGCGCGATTTTCAAATTCGCCCTCGACCCAACCCGAAGCGCTGATCGCCAAAGTTCGAGCCACCCTCAAAACCGCCGTGCCCCTCGCATCGGCACGTGGGCTGTTCAAGAACTTCCCGGTAGACGTGGATGTGCGCTGGTTGACGGGCGATGCCCACAGTGTCGGTGAGCAGAACGCGCACAAAAAGGCGCAGCTGCAGGCACACCCCCACACCCAAACCATGCTGACCCATCGGATCGTCGAGCGTCCCAAGTTCTCGCCGTACTGCGAAGCCCCGCAGGGTTTCGATCTCGATGAGGATCACCCGGACTTTGCGCTCGATCTGGGCTGGATCATTCGGTTTGGTGAAATGACCAACGGTGCCCACGCGCTACGACTACCGTTTAACCACAACAAGGAACGCGCGTTGGATTTCATCCACAGCGTTCTGCAGAGGAACATTACCCATGGAAGATCAGGCATGGAATGCGCTGGTGGACTTTGATGCCACGGGGAAAACGACCTGTGAGCTGAGAAGGCGCACCAAGAAGGGTCAGGAGACCCGACAAGGCAAGGGTAAAGACACGGAGACGGCATTGGCTGCGGCATTGCGCTTGCCCGGGGCGACGTTTGCCTCGCGGCAGGACGATGAGGCGGCAGCGATCGCGGCGTATCGCCGTCGCGTCTTCCAAGTCGAAACCCACGCGAACCTGATGCGAATCAGCGACGCACACTAACTAACGCCCGACAGGGCACACCCAGATGGGGACCACCCCATCTACGGGGTGGTTCTCCGTCAAAGGAGGACACAATGAAAGTGATTCGCTCCAGTCATGGAGAGTTTCAGACCGACGAGCGCGGGCTGATCGTGACGCCAAAGGAGGATATCCCTGAGGCACTGCGCAACTTCACCCGCGTCAACCTGGCTGAGTATCACCGCTGGTGCCAGGAAAACCGCATCGTGCCTGCCGAGGTCATCGACATCCTGTTGGTGGGCCTTTGGTACGCCGATGCCGATGGCGAGGACTACGAACCGCCCGAAGTCCTTGCACGGGAGTGCCTGGTCCTTGAGCTGGTCGATGCGACCGAGGTCATCGCATGAACGCCGAATGGGTCATCCAATCACGCTCCGAAGGCGAGGATGGCGAACCCGCCTACTGGTCAAACCAATGGGGCTGGATGCTGGGCATGGAATCGGCGACGTCGTTCGACGGAAGCCAAGGATTCCCCGGTTACAGGCATCGCTTGCCGATGTCGCGTGACATGGATGCCGAGTGGATTCCACGGCGCGATGCGGAAAGCGACTGGGCTGGCGATGTGATCGTCAGCCTGTCGCCGGAGGACACGCGAAAGTGCTCACTGATCGAGGTGCTGCCCCTGGCAGATCGCGGTCAGGTCTCGGTCGATGCGGAGCGACCGCAGTGGTTCGAGGTTCGGGCCCACTTGGTCAACGGTACCTCGCGCACTGTCGCGATGGTGCGCGAGGAATCAACCGCCAGTTCGATCGCCCAGCGATTGTCGGCCGAGACCCGAGCGCCCATCCAAGATCAGCACACAGCCATGGCGGCTTGAGGAGCAACATGAACACAATTCTTTGTTTTGCGACGGCCAAATCCGGCGTCGCATCCCATGGCGTGGTGCTCATCACGCCCACACTGATGGATCTGCTGGCGAATGCGCAGGCGAACGCCGTGCATGTCGCACCGTCAAATGCGCTGAGCTGGTTCTCCCGCAGAACCGCCAGTGAGTTGAGTGTGCCGAAAGGGTATTTTCAGATCGCAGGAGGCAAGGTCGTCTTTGCCGGCGGCGCGAACGGCGTGAAACGCTATAGATCGATTCCGATCGATCTGGCCGATCTCAGCCACGCACTGGCGGCAAACACCGATGTGCTGTGTGTCGGCGATGTGCTTCACCCAACCATCAGCTGGTCGACATTCGAGGCCGCCTACAAGCCTGCATGGAAGGACGGCGAGGATCTCCTGAGTCGTAACGATCTCGCGCCGTATGCCGTCAACACGCTCTGGTCGATGGTCGAAGGCGAGTCGGATACCTGGTCACTGGTGCCAGGCGTGCGCCTGGTCAACGTGCTGGGCTTTGTGGCAACCGAACGCCCATGGTCGCACGATGGGTTGAACATCGAATACTAAAAACCAAACCCCACGCGGCGCCGATGTATGGCGCTTCGTGGGGTTTTTTAGTTCTAAACCCTCAAGTACCAGCCAGAACGAACATCGCGCAATTTCCTAAGGTCAACACCAGCAGCTAGCATCAACGAAAGCAAACCTTGAACAAAAAGATTGCTACAGTTGTCACTGGCATGGTCACCGTACGTCATGCCCGTAAGTCGTTGGCAGCTGAGTTGATGGATGACGCGCAACCTTGGGAGGTCACTCGATGAGCGAAGCATTCAGTAAAAAAAGGGCTGACCTAGGGGCGACAACGAAGGTCAGGATGACCTCTGCTGGCACGCTGGAGGTAGACCGCGCCAGCTTCTATCAATCCCGTCCATACCTAGACCAGATAGAAGCCCTCCGACTGATCGTAAAGAGGCAGAAGGAGCGCAATGCAGAATCGGTCAGCGCACCCAACACCATAAAGAGCGCGTAACCTATGTGGCTAAGTGCTTATGGGCTGCTATTCATGGCGGCGGGCTACGCTTTTGTGTCTCGGTGGATAATAACAAAGCCACTTCTAATACGCTCAACCGCCCACCCTCAATACTTCTACTCGGCCATCGCTGGCTTCGTAATTTGGATGCTTACATCTTTAGTGGCGCTCGGTTTCTACGGAACCCCATGGGCCGAATTGCAGAATGTGGCAAATGCGCATGTTGCGATTGCAGAAGATGCTATCGCGTTCGACATCCAATATTTTGCACACGCCATTATTGCCATCGTCTTGGCCGTAACTCTGCCGAGTGTTCTGAACCGGCCATTAGATAAAAATCACATAGCCGCGTATCAAATTCTCCGAAAACTAGGTGCGTTCTCGCACCTAGAGACGCTAATAAATGAATGTAGCCACAAGATGCCCGTCATGATCACTCAGAATACGGGCAAAGTTTATGTTGGGTTTGTTTTCGATGATTCCAAATCGCCCGCCGGGCCCCATGGGTGGATTCGCCTCTCCCCGTTGATTTCAGGATACAGGGACGAGCGCCAGAATTTTGTGATGCAAACAGACTATCAGTGGCTTCATGAGCCAACCTCAGAGTCTGAACTGGCATCGCGCAGTATTGAGAAATCAAATTTCGACATCATCTGCCCGGTCGATACGATCACATCCTCGCACCCATTTGATCTGAAAACCTACGCCAGGTTTGAGTCCAGCAGTAGCGAGGCCGACAAGGGAAAGGCGAACATCGAGAACGTGCGATGCGCTGAAGCGGATGCCAATGACGTGGGTGCGGAGAGCGCAACGCAAGTCATCACCGAAGCTGAATCTACGATTCCAGACATTAGGTCGAGATGGGATGCTATTCGAGCACGACTTCGATCACGACTGGCCACCCTGGTGCTCAAACGAGCTCCCGGCGTCTACGCATTTTTCGTCCTGTCTGTGTTGATGTTTATGGTTGCTCCTTGGTTTCTTGGATCGTTGATAGGGGCATTGTTTTTCCTTTCTGCAGCCCTGATGTGGCGACTTTTGACGAGTCCGTTTAACTTTATTGCCAGCTGATTTGATAGCAGAGTTCGTTTATCGTGTAGACGCCAAATCCAAATTCGTGAAAGCGAATTCAAAACGAAGCAACCGAGAACAGGAAGAAGCCATGGTCCGAATACTGTGCACACTAGCGTTTCTACTCATCTCTCTAAACGCAAGCGCGGCCAGGGAGTTATTTAACGGTTATACCGGCGCATGGTGGAATCCGCAGCGTGACGGCGAGGGGTTATTGATACACGAATTGAAGGGAGAAATTCTCTTTGCCGCGTGGTTTACCTACAGTGAAAGTGGAAACGGTGATCAGCTATACCTGACCGGAGCTAGCCAGATCGACGATGAAGACTTAGAGGTCGCGTTTTTTCAGACCCGCGGAGCCAAGTTTGTGCGGATTTTCTCAGCGGGGATGTCATTAACAGCCCATGGGGAACCGCCAGATTGAGGTTGACATCATGTGACACCATTGAGCTGAGCTATAGCTCAAATGCTGGGAACAGTGGACAAGTCAGCCTGACCCGCGCGCTTCCACTCACGACGGAAATCTGTGAGCAATTTACCGGATCGAAGGATGGCGTTTTTGAAACGCTCGTGACGTTCGAGAGCAGCGCCAAGCAGTGTGTTCAAACGATATGGCCAAGACCTTACAAGACATCCGGCTTGCCAATGGATGTCGATTTCGAGGCAGATCAGGTGACGCTGGAATTTGACGATCTCTTCGTTGGCCCATGCCGATTCCGGGGACAGTATTCAAGATCGGATTTAGATTACAGCGGGTCAGGCACATTTATTTGTTCGGATGATCTTGTCGAAGGGACGTGGCAAAGTCAGAGGCTAGTGATTGGACAGGATCATATTGAAGGTCAGATTGACATGACCGGGACGTCGAAGACATGCACCGACAGAGTGACGATCAAGGGAGTTCGGTGACGGCTGGCATTACCCGTTAATTTCCCAGCCGCACCACCGGCCGCTAGTGTCGGTGCATGGACGAAATCAACCCAAACTGGTATCAACTGGCGGATCGGCAAGGCAAAGGGGCGACGCTACGACCGGGCAGTCTTGGCGGCCTCGCCGAGGCGCGACGCGCCAATCGCGGTGAATTCTATACACCCGACGCCGTTGCCAAACGCATGTTTGAGATCGTAGCGCCGGCCTTGCAGGCTGCCAGCGAGAACGCGCACGCACGCTGAGGGATTCTCGACACTCGTCGTTGATGGTCGAAGACGAGTCGGATACCTGGGCACTGGTGCGAGGCGTGCGCCTGGTCAACATGCTGGGCTTTGTGGCAACCAAACCCCACGCGGCGCCGATGTATGGCGCTTCGTGGGGTTTTTCATTGGCAAATGAATAAAACAAATTCCGCGTGGAAATTATAAATATACGTACGATGAACGTGTGTTTTTATTACATCCTTTCGCTTGTTTCTATTGGACGCGGGTATTGACAAATCTCGCACTCATGAGAAGATGACTATGCAATCAAGCCCCGAGACAGATCAAGGGTAATAATGCTTTTCGACGCGTTTAGGTGTACTTGCTGCGATACTATGCCAATAAAGGAGTAAATAGTATGAATATGAATAGCCACAATGAAATTGTTAGAGGGGTACGTGATCTGATGAGTCTTATACAGTTTGAATTGCATATAGAAAACGGACATGAAGAGTACGCTCCGATGCTAAGAGCGCTAGGGCATCTAGCAGAAGTGGACAAAGAGCTTGAAACTGTGCCTAGAGTAGAAATACTGCTATAAATACACACATCGATAGCTGTGATGAATAACAAACAACCCCGGTTTCCTTATAGGGAACCCGGGGTTCTTTGTTGAAGGCTGCGGTTCCGTTAATTTCCCAGCCGCACCACCGGCCGCTAGTGTCGGTGCATGGACGAAATCAACCCACACTGGTATCAACTGGCGGATCGGCAAGGCAAAGGGGCGGCGCTCCGACCGGGCAGTCTTGGCGGCCTCGCCGAGGCGCGACGCGCCAATCGCGGTGAATTCTATACACCCGACGCCGTTGCCAAACGGATGTTTGAGATCGTAGCGCCGGCCTTGCAGGCCGCCAGCGAGCACGAGCACGCCCGCTGCGGGATTCTCGACAACAGTATTGGCACCGGCAGGCTGATTCAGTTCGCCTCGCCGGATGCACATGCGATCTACGGGATCGAGATCAACACAGAGCAGGTTCGAGCGCTTTCAGCCAATCTCGAGGCGGCAGGATTTACCTACGAGTTACTGGATCGGGGCATGGAGTCTGTGCAGATCGCCCACCGCGCGGTCAGTTGTGCGCTGATCAATCCGCCCTTTTCCTTGACCTTGATGCATCCCGCGATCGCCAACACGCCAGGCGGTACATGGGGGCCTTACGGGCAGGGCACACAGGCCATCTCGCATTCCTTCGCGCTTCAACAGGCACTCGGCGCGGCTGATCTCGTGGTGGCCTTGCTCCCAACCGCCTACGCAAAGGTCTTTCAACAGGAAGCCAGTCACGAGGCATCACGCCTGCGCGCCATCATCCAACTGCCAACGCGGAGCTTTGCGTCGGAAGGTACGGCGGTGGAAGTGTCCTTGCTGGTCTTTGGCGATCAGTCGACCACAAAGCCGGTTCAGGCACTGGCGCTCGAACACATTGACGATCCACTGCCTGACTTCCAATTGCGCTGCAAGAGCATGCGCCACCGGCCTGCAGTCATCCTGCGGGGGGTGAATGAAAACCCCAGCGAGCCCGTGATCACCACGCCCCGCACCGGCGACAACCGCGTGCGAGTCACGCACAGTGGGCGGAAGATCACTCTGCTGTTTGCCGACGGCATGACCGAAGCCAAGGTCATGAACGCACTCTACGTGGACCGGTTGCCCTTCATTGAGGGCCTGCGACGCCCGAAAGGCTGGCGGTATGTCGGACAGGGGAAGTTCGATGTCGAGGTCTACCTGTTGCAGCCGGATCCACGCGCGGCCTTCCGGGCCTTTTTGAGCGAGATTGCCGACGCCGGCGGCGAGCCGCTGGTCGATCCCGGCCTCCACAACTACCTCGAAAAGCGTATTCGTCGCCACGCCCGCGACGCCACGCCCTTCCGGTTGACCATTGCCAGCACCGCACCGACGCGACAACAGCTGATGGCCACCCCAAAACGACATCTGCAGATCAACCCGAACGCCTGGGGCTCGGCGGTACTGCCCAAGGGCGTGCCGGTGACGCTCCACCGTGACGGAGAGCAATGGACCTACACCCACCCGGTCAGCGGTGAGCGATTGGTTCTCTCCGATAGCGCGCTGCGCGCTGCATTTGAGGTGTCGGAGCGACCCGACGAGAGCGAGACCGGCTGGCGGGTGGTCCATCCGGGGCGAGCAGTAGCCTTCCCCGATCTGGCCAAGGCGCTGAGGGCGCGGATGCGCGCGAGCGGCGTGGATAAGATTGTCTCGTGGGACTACCAGCAAGAAGACCTGATTCAGCTCCTGATGAGCCGAGGCGCGGTGTGCGGGCATGAGATGGGGCTTGGCAAAACCCGTATGGCGATCGCGCTGTGCCTCTTGGGCGGAAAGCACAATCTGATCTGCATCGAACCGCATCTACGGCAAAAATTCCTGAGTGAACTGGCCGACTGCGGCGTCGCTTCCTCTGACTATCAATTGATCAACACCCCGGAGGATCTGGGCACACTGCGGCGGATCAACGTGATCAGCTACCACCAACTGCGCCAGCCGGTGCATCCCGCAGCGCCAAAGCGCACCTGGGCCAAGGCACTGCGTCACCGCATTGCAACGCTCGTCGCAGATGAAGCGCACCTGCTGCGCCACGAAGGCACAGCACAGTCGAGAGCCGTGCTGTCCGTCGCCGCACGGCGCACCTATGGCATGACCGGCACACCCATCGCGAACTATCCACGCGACGCGCTGCGTCTGATGGCATGGGCCAACGGTAACGCCACCGCGCGGCAACCCTATGGGTTGGAGCGTCCGCATTTGACCGCGGAACTGAGTCACGGGCACACCACCATTGAGCGCGGTTTGGATGCCTTCCGAAAGACCTTTGTCACCACCGCCTGGGTCACCCGCGAGTTTGAGAACGGGTTGGAGAAGGGGGCCAAGCGCGAGATCCCGCAGCTCGCCAATCCCGATCAGTTCCGTACCTGGTTGGCACCGTTGTTGCTCCGCCGAACGCGCGAGGAGCCCGAGGTCGCCCAATACATCCATATCCCCAAGGCAGAACACCGGGTGATTCGCGTCGAGTGGGACGAGCCGCACCGTGCCCTGTTTCTTTCCACGGCAGTGCACTTCAAGGAATGGTGGTACCAACAACGCAGACAGGCACACCTAGAAAACCGCGGGGTCAACCTGATTGCCTTGCTGGCCCGACTCGGCGCGCTGCAGCGCGTGACGAATGCACCGCAAATGCCCATCCCGGGGTTGCGGCGCTATGGTGCGCTGACCAGCAAGCAGCGCGCGGCGATTGATCGCGCACGGTTCTGGATTGCACAGGATAGAAAGGTGCTGATCTACGTGGAAAACCCGACCGCCGCCGAAGTCATGGCACGCGAAGCGAGAAAGCAAGGGGTGCCCACCATCACGATCACGGGGAAACAGTCGATCCGTGAACGCACGCACGCGCTCAATGCGGACTTTCGTGCCGGTGACGTCCCGCTGGCCATCGCGACGCTTGGTACCGTCCAAACCGGACTGGACATCCCCGAGGCCTCGGTCGGGATCTTTGCCGCACGCGCCTGGACGGCCAAGACCGAGCGGCAAGCGGCCCAACGCATGATGCGCGTCCAACAGCGACACACGGTGCAACTCGAATACCTCGAGCTACCCGGCTCCTGCGACACCTATCAACATCAGATGGTGACCGCCAAAGGGGCCGCCATGGACTCGGGGATTGATCACCAAGACAGCGAAGCCAGCGAATTCATCCACCTGGAACAGGTGATCGCCCGCTTTGTCGAGGACTTGGCCACATTGCGCGGTCAGACGCCGCAGGATCTACGAAAGGAGCTCACCCATGCGGCATAACCTGCGCGTGCCCTCACTGACCTTGCAGATCGGCGAGGGCAGGGTAACGGTGCGAAAGACCCTCGCGAACACCGGCTTTCTGAGCGCGCGGATTCTGGGCGAGGAATGCGTGGAGGGTCGCCGTACGATCTATCTCGATCGTCGGATTCATCAAGACACCGACTGCGCGGAAGGATGGGTACTGTCGGGTCCAATGACCACCATTCTCACCGAAGAGCCAAAGAAATCCCCATGAAAAGGCAGGGATAAACCGCAAATGGCGAGAAATCTGCCTGCCAGACTGGCCGCATCCGAAATGTCGCCCATAGCGAGGGTGAGGTATGCGAACAAGACGATGGCTCCTCTTCAGTGCCCTGCTGTGGGCCGCATCCGTGGGCGCGCAAAGCAGCCCCACGGTGCTGCAAATCCAGCTGCCTGCACCGGGTTACATCAAGATCGACGGGCGCTTCTACCTCTATGATCGGTCAGCCAATGGCAGCACCGGGCCGGAGACGATCTATGTCCATGCGCGACAGGACAAGAGCTTCTTCCTGCATGGGTTTGTCACCGCCGCGCAATGCCGGTCCAACAGTCCGATTCCCTTGGATGCGCGAACGCTCTACATCGGTGAGACCCTCAATACCGCAGATGCCCAACTCCCGCTGTACAGTCAAGGGATCGCGCGCAACGCGAAGCTTTACTGGCTGTTCTGCCCATCCCAGGGCGTGGGCATCCTTGGCGTCGCGACGGCGCCGGGGGATGTCACCTGCAACAACCCGGTGCCTGCCCCCTTCTCAGAGGCGCAATGTCCGGGCATCAGCAATCTCCTGCCCGATCGGTTTCACATTTTCGGCGCAGGCTTTGAAGACTAGGTCGCCAACTAGCCACTGACGTCATAATGACCCCACAGGAGCCGCAGGCCGCGGCAGGAGAGATGAGGATGAGTATCGAGCAACTGGAAATCTTGCATTCGAAGGACTGGCACAGCGTTCGCGACATTTACGTTCCCGTCGAAGTCAGTGGGGACTCGCCCAGCTTCAAGGTCGAAAGCACACGCCTCGACCAGACCGTGGTCTACGCGGGCAGGATCCAGCCTTACCGCTTGGATCTGGCGAATGATCCCGAGGCCAGGAACATCCTGCAGACATTGATCTTCAGTTCCGACCGCGACCGCGCCCGAATTGAGATGAATGAGCGGAAATACCGGGCGCAGCGGATGCAGACAGCGACTGGCGAGACCATTGCCTTGCGCTCGATTCCAGACGTCGTGCCGGCGATCGAGCAGTTGCAAATGCCCATCGGGATTCGTGCGCTATGGCTTGATCCGGAACTCCTGTCGGGTGGTCTTGCGCTGGTGGTCGGAACCAATGGTCAGGGCAAGACCACGACGGCCTCGGCAGCCATCGTCTCGCGCCTGAAGCAGTTCTCGGGCTTTGGCATTGGCGTGGAAGATCCGCCCGAACTGCCGCTCGATGGCTTTCATGGCAAAGGCCGCTTCTTCCAGGTGCCGGCGTTCTCAGACAACCCCACGGAGGGCCCGGGCAGTGGCTACGCGCAGGCCCTGCTGGCGGCGCAGCGCTTTGTTCCGTCCCTGCCGGCGGGCGGTAGCATCGTGTTCTTTGGTGAGATTCGTGATGCACGGACCGCCCTTGAAGCCTTGCTGATGGCCTCCAACGGCCATCTCGTGATTGCCACGATGCATGGCCAATCGGTCGGTGCGGCCCTCCGCAAGCTGACCACGTGGGCGATGGCGACAGCCGAGCAGACCCCGCAAGAGGTGGTCTGGCGTCTGCTAGCCGAATCGCTGCGTCTGGTGCAGCACCAGCAGCTCCAGCACAACTGGTCCGAGAACAAGGAAGACAAAGACAAGAAGCGCGAACGCTGGGACGAGGCCGTGGTCAACTGCTCGATCCTGAGCATGCAGGGCGAGAAGAACAAACCGCTCTACGATGTCGTCGTCGCCGGTCAAATTGAAAAGATCGCGGCGTATGCGCGCGCCCACTCCTCGCTCATCAACAAGTCCGAATCGAGCAGCGCCTATCAGATCAAGCAGGAGCTGATGGCAGCGAAGATTACCTGAGGCAGTCGCCGGCACGCACTGCAGTGGAGTCAAGAAATCCCCCTCGAAAGAGGGGGCATTTCTTTAAGTGGTGGCAACGCGATTGGCCATGATGTGTGCCACATCCACCGCCACTGCGACGTCATGAACGACACCACGCCAACGCTGCCATCGAGCGACATTCGCATCCTGATCCAGGGTGGCCTGATGGCCGACAATCACGCCGACCTTCTTTCCGTATTTCGTGCGCACGGCGGCGACCCCACGGCGTGGAGCCTGCCCACGGCCGGCAATGCCTGGGCCCTGATTGCCCTTCGGCTGGGCGTGCCAGAGTTTGCCGCCGCAGAAGGGGCGAGACTCATCGATACACTGAAAGATGACGCCGCCGCCAGCGCGCTTCGTCTGGGCTACAACGCCGCCGTCGTGATGATGTCCGAGGCGCTACGGGATCCCGACAAGGCCTTCCTGCGTTGGATCGCGGCGGCCTACGAATGTCAGCAGCACACGAACACGACGATGACCAACACCGACTGGGAATCCCAGTTGTGGGCGGTGAATGCGTGAAGGCGAAATTGAGATCGCCGCAGTGGCAGGTGTTTGCACGGGAGTTGGTCGCCCGCGTTCCGCGGGAGCCGGATCTCATTGGTGTGGCGTTCAATGATCGCGGCGCCGCTGTGTGGGGCTATGCCTCGCGCCAAGACAACCAACCGCAAGGCTGTGTCGTGTGTCGGGACTCCGGGAAAATCTTTCTGATGATTCCGCCAGCCCGACCGCTGCTCGGCGATCCCGAAACCCCGCGGATGGCGGCGATCGAGTGCCCACTCTGCGGAGGGATTGGTCGGATTGAGCGGGAGTGTGCGGACTTTGGCGTGATCTATCGGGATGCCTTGCCGCAGGATGTGGTGTCGCTGCTAGGCAAGGACGGCCGCGCCAAGGATCTCGACGAATTGCTTCGCCTGCCGCATTGGTTGAACAGGACCCTGGCGCAGGCCTTCGCCGAACCCGAAGTCGAACCCGTGGGTGTCACCGAAACCGAGGATCCTTGAGCGCATGCCTCACCGCGCACAGACATGGCACATCGCGACCAACACCCGGGGTACCGACTATGTCGTCGGTCCCCTGCTCGGGGATCGCGTGACGCTGGACAATGCACTGGCAGCGGTCGGCTTTCGGGTCAAATCGGATCGCCTTTTCGC
Source organism: Lysobacterales bacterium (assembly GCA_016718605.1). Taxonomy (GTDB): domain Bacteria; phylum Pseudomonadota; class Gammaproteobacteria; order Xanthomonadales; family Xanthomonadaceae; genus Aquimonas. The sequence goes on from JADKCY010000013.1 coordinate 144,255, forward strand.
GCTGGGCAACCTGATCGATGTGGGCGCGAACTCCATGGACCTGCTCAGCCTGCTGTCGGCACCCTGGTTTCATGCCGTCTGTGGCGCCCGCGAGGACCGGCTGCTTCGCATTTTCCGCAATCCCCGAAAGTCGGTTGAGGACCTGCTCAGCCATCACGGCGATGGCGGGCAATGGCTGCGGCGCTGCTCGCCCGAGGATCTTGCGGCCATCCGTTCCCAGTTGTCGCGTCTACCGGCCGCTCTCGCGCTGGGTCATGCGCGCGGCATCGTCGGCCTGGTGCATGGCGAAACGCCATTGGGACTGTCCTGGCAACCTGGGCATCCCGACAGTGTGCTCGCGGCCACCCTCAGTCACGAACATCGGCAGCGCGCAATCCACGGTCGTCGCCGGACCTATGCGGCGATCCGGCATCGTCGGCTCGGTCACACCGAACCCGACACGCTGCGCTATGCCGAAGGCGCAGCGTTGTGCCTGATGGGATCAGAACAAACCAAGCACCCGCTGACGCTGGGCAATCAGTGCATTCTGCCATCGCTGGCCAAGTCGTCATGCGTGTACCCGTTGGACAGCCTGTTCGATACCTTGATCGAGCTGACGCCCACCGAAAAGCGCGAGAGCGAAGCGTTTGACCTGCACCGTCCACGGCGCACCGCGTCCGAACCGTTCAGCGTGAAATCAGTGGTGCTGAGCGGTGGCGACTAGCTAGCGCTGCCACATGCCCTGTCCCGCGGCCTCGGCCACCAGTTGCTCATCGACGTAGGTATCCGAATACGCGCGATAGGCTTTGGCGTAGCCGTGGCGCACCATCAGCCGATTGAGCTCGGTGGTTCCGAGATAGCAGGTGGCCAATGCACCGAGCGCGTTGGCATCCTCGGCCACGCAGCGAATGGCGCGTTCGCCCACCACCGCCTGCAAGGCATTGCGCGCGGCCAAACCACAGCGGGACATGTCCTGAGACAGGCACTGGTCAAGCCGTGCGGGTGCGTCGATGCCCGCCAGCTGGACCAGCTGTCCGCCAATGGTCAGGGTGTCGCCATTGATCACCTCCGCCAGGCCTTCAATGATCTGGCGTCCGTCGCCCAGTCTGGGCTCGGGCAAGACCAGCATGTCCTTGAACGCATCGACGCCGACACCCAGCCAGTCGCCGATCCGCTGGGGTCCCGCAATCATCAATCCGGCGGCGGACGGGAGAATCACCGCGCCGGCCAGTGCGGTTCGAAACAACACTTTGGTGATGCCCAGCATCTGCCCATCCTCGCGAGTGATCGTGATCGCTATGCTAGGACGGCGCGGTCGTCACCAGATGGAAGAAATCCCCCATGAAACGGGTAGATTTCCTGCAAGTGGCGAGCAGATTGCACGGCACACTGTGTTTGCCGGGTCGCGGGACGGTGACTCTCCCCCTGCGCCGCACGTGACACGGCAGTTGAGGGCCCAGGGCACCGCCCGTGCCCTGGGTTTTTCCCCCACACCCTCACCCATAAGGTGCGGAACAAGGTGACTCATGCGAAAACACCTCATCCACCTGAGCCTGATCCTCCTGTGGTCACTCCCGAGCGCGGCAGCGCCGATTGCGAATGAAGAACAAGCCGAGGTGCGCGCCTGTATGCAAACGGCCAGTGAGATCGTCGGCGTGCCTCGCATTGCGCTGGAGCTGATCTATCGCATGGAGGGCGGACGGCGCGGTCAGTCTGTCATGAACAAAAACGGCACCGTCGACATGGGACCGATGCAAATCAATTCCTGGTGGATGCGCAAGCTCTCTGAGGCAGGCTTTACCCAGGCGGAGATCCGTGACGACATTTGCACCAATGTCCATGTGTCGGCCTGGATTCTCAAACAGGAGGTCAAGCGCTCCGCTGACCTGGCCGAAGCCATTGCGCGCTATCACTCGCCAACCCCAGAACATCAACTGCGCTACATCAGTAGTGTCCGTGAATTCCTCGCCGTGATGATTGACGAGGCGGAGCGCGCGGAACGCACGGTCAGCGCGATGTCCCAACCACCGCTCCGAACCGTCGCCCACGTCGAGACCACTCCCCATGCAACACCCTGATCTCATCCGAAAGCTGCAAACACTCGTCCCCGAGCTGGATCTGGTGCGCACCGACGAGACCAACGAGGACGGCAGAAATGCCGCGCTGGTCATCCTGGAAAGCAAGCTCATCGACAAAGGGGTACTGCGCTGGCAAATCCCCCGCACACCGCAAACCACCCAAGCGGCGGTCGTTCGTGCACGGGATCTGCTGACGCTGACCGACGAGGATGCAGCGACCCTGGTCTCGCTGTTGACCGAACTCCACAGTAAGGCGCCCTTTTCCGCGTGGCCGCTGCGGGTTGTCGAACCGCCCCGACGCCCACTGCCAGAGCTGCTTCAACCGCAACTGCAAAGTCTGGCCGACTGCCTCCACGGCGTGCCCTATCTCTCCGAGGTCTGGGCCGTTTCAGACACCCCGCCACCCCGACCAGGACAGAAGCCCGGTGCTGAGCACAGTCGCCTGTGGATGCAATTTCTGACCCTGTCCGGTGACACCATCAGCCTGCAATGGTCGACGGTGCTCGCGACGCTCAAGTTGCGCGTGCAGGGCCAGACCGAACACCTCGCCAACAAGCGATGGCGGGCGTGGGCGGACGCACTGGGCACCAATCCAGAACGCCTTGATCAACTCATCATCCGGCTACTGCCCTTCATGACCCTGTCTGCGCCCTGCCGCGTTCGACTCTCTTAATAACTTGCGCAACAAATCGCATGCGTTATGGTGAATGCATGAGCTCGGCCACTGCGCCGGACTCTCCATCCGGTAATCCGGGAATGCCAACCTTCTGAAAGGAATATTCGAATGGCAACGAGGGGTGTGAACAGAGTCATTCTGATCGGGACATTGGGAGCCGACCCTGAGACCCGTCACGCGACGGGCGGCAATGGAACCACCATTACATCGGTCCGCTTGGCGACCAACGAAAGTTGGACAGATAAGCAAGGCCAAAAACAGGAGCGAGCCGAGTGGCATCGCGTAAAGTTCTTTGGCAAACTCGCCGAAATCGCGGGGGAGTATTTGCGAAAGGGCAGTCAGGTATATGTGGAGGGCAGCCTGCGCACCGACAAATACACCGATCGCGACGGCAACGAGCGCTACAGCACCGACGTCATCGCCTCGGAGATGCAGATGCTGGGCGGTCGTCAGCAAGGCGAATCCTCGGGCGAGCCCGCCAATCGAGGCGGCAATCGGGCAGGTTCCACTGGCTATCAGAACGGCGGTGGCCATCGCCAGCAAGCGAGTGCGCCGGCGAATGGAAACGGGCATCAGGGGGCGGCAATGGGCGCTTCCACTGGCGGTTATGGCACTGCCATGTCAGACTTCCCACCCGAAGATGACATACCCTTCCGTGCTATTAGCCGGCGACTTCCCTATTGATTCATTGCGACCGCCCTTCGGGGCGGTCTTTTCAGGAGTCTAACATGAGTAAAGATTCGGTTCTTCCGGCCAATCTGCAGAGAATGAATGCCGCGGCCACACTGATTCTCAAATCACCCAACAAACCACTCGCCGAACGCACCTATCAAACGGCGATTGAGATGGATTTCGCCCTGACAGGTCCGGCCCGCGCCTTTTTGACCGAGGTCGGAATGCAAATTGAGTGGGAGCTTCCGCTTCCGGCGAGCGGGGGCGGTGTGGAGACCGTGTTCCAAGGGGTCATTGAGGCGTGCCCCGTGATTGCCACCGCCGCCGACGATCGCATCACCCTGCAGATCGTGGCTGCCTCGGACAATGACAATCACGCCCAGCGTTTGGCGGGCGCATTTGCCGTGATCGACCAGATCCTGATGCCTCGGCGTGGCCAGGTTGCCCCCGGACATGAAGCGCTGATTGGCTACCTCGCCCATGCGCTCACCCGCATCAAGGGCAGGGCGCGTGCGGCGCTGCTGGCCGATCTGGCCGGCGTCGTTGCCGATGGCCTTCGGGAGTAAGGTCGAATGAGTGCCATCATGCCCCTTCTCCGGCGAATCGCCCCGCGCCTCGCGTTGACGATCCAGAACCCGCAGCGCCGGCGCGAGCTCAGGCGGCGTGTGGGCCCGAGTCGCATCGGCCCGGGCCTCAGCGTCGACGGCCTCTACACCCCGGAGTTTGTGCCCCTTCTCAGCATGCTGACGGCAGACTGGCCGCGGCCGATCCGAAGCATCAATCGCGAAGTGATTGCCAAAAACGAAGCGGCATTGCTGCAAGCGATCGACGAAGAGGCCAAGGATCCGCGTGAAGCTAAAATTTTGACCGGCCTCGCGACGGCGCAAGCCAATCTGAAGAATCTGCGAACGATCGTGGTGGTGCTGGCTGACCATTACCGATTGATCGGTCCGGACCGGTAAGCCGCTCATGGAGCCCTACGTCGAGGCGTGGCGCTGTCTTCATCAGCATCCGGGCGTCGCCGCCCTCCTTGCTGGGCTCCTTGGGACACTGTTTGGCTCGTTTGCCAATGTCCTGATCTACCGCATTCCGCATCGACTGCGTGAGGAATGGAAAGCGGATGCAGCGGCCATTCTGGATCTGCCGGCCAAAGAAATCGCCCGCGATGACACACTGACGCGCCCCTCAGCCTGCCCACAGTGCCAGCATCGTCTGGCCTGGTGGGAACTTGTCCCCGTCTTGTCGTGGATTCTGCTGCGTGGCCAGTGCAGCGCCTGTCACACGGCGATCAGCAGGCAGTACCCCGTCATCGAAGCACTGGTCGGACTCGTGTTTGCTGCCGCCACATGGCGGTTTGGCCTGACTTGGGCGACACCTGCGGTTTGTCTGCTCTCACTGCTGCTGGTGACGGCGGCAGTGATCGACCTGAAAACCCAGATCCTGCCCGACACCCTGACCCTGAAGGCCTTGTGGCTTGGACTGGGGATCAGTGTTTTCGGCATTCACCTGTCGCCCCAGGACGCGATTCTCGGCGCGAGTGCCGGCTATTTCTCTCTCTGGCTGCCCTTTTGGGCCTACAAGCTGCTGCGCGGTATTGAGGGCATGGGCTACGGCGACTTCAAGTTGATGGCGGCGCTTGGGGCGTGGGTGGGTCCCGCCGGTATCCTGCCCATCCTGATCATCGCCTCATTGCTGTCCGTCGTCGGGGGTATCGTCCACCTGCGTCGGACCAAGCAATCCCTTCGCACGGCGTTCTCGTTCGGCCCCGCGCTCACCACGGCGGGACTCGTTGTGCTGCTGTGGGGACCGCTCTGAGTTCAGCGCCAGCAGTTGGTTGATCGGCATACCCAGCTCAAGACACACGCGCACAAAGACCACGACAGAGACCGCCTTGTGGCCACGCTCGAGGTTGATGACCGAAAAGCGTGAGCACCCCACGCGCTGCGCGAGCTCGCCCACACCCATGCCCACGGCCACACGCCGCGCTCTCACCGCCGCGCCAAGTGCGCTCAATGTCTGGCTGTCGGTGTTGCCGATCGTCAACATTCTGATACGATAGCAAATGTTGCCGATCGACAACATTCGCAATCCACAGAAGCTGTGGATAACCCGCGATGGGCAGGTCGGCACAGTGCTCAACCTCAGTGGGTGAACAGGGTATGGACAACAATTCACCAGCTCCGGACTGGAAACCGGTTTTCCGACTGCAAGGCCTCGGGATCAAAGAGCCGTGGCAGGCGGCCTTGCTGTTGCCCACGCACTTCGACGATCCCAAAGACGCCCTGGCCAACCATCGATTGGCCGAGATGGACATTCCCTACCTCATGCGCGTGCAAGTGGCCTCGCCAGCGCGCGCTTACTTCAATGGCGCTCCGCGCTGTGTGGTCAGCCTCAACGATGAAGCAGGGGAGAGTTTTCAGGCCACCGTTTTTGGCGACACCAAGATCTGGCAAGAGGTCCTTCGCAACGGCGAATGGATCACCCTCATCCTGCGCTTTAATGTCCATCGCGAGCGGGTTGGGGCGGTCATTGTTGATCGCCCGGATCCGCGCTGGCACGCGCAACTGCGCCCGGTGTATCCCGGCATTCCGACGGTCATCAAAGCCGATGAGGTCCGCGACATCGTGCAATCGCTTCTGCCATGGACCGTGCCGTGGGCGGCGCGCGAGGTCACCAAGCGATTGGTCGATCTAGGTCACATCAGTGAGTTGCTGGCCGAGCTTGAAGCGGAAGGATGGACCATGGCGCAAGTCATCGAGCAGTGCCATCGGCCCCTCAATCGTGCCTATGCCGAGTTTGCGACCGAGTGCATGCTGAAAATCGCTGCGCTCGATGCCTTGCGGGGCACGATTCCCACCGAGGCGACGGTCGTCGGTAGCCCGGTGCGCTTTGAGACAACCGCACTCCGCGCACGAAGCACCGGCCTCAATCTCACCGGCGATCAGCGCGCGGCCATCCAGGGACTGCTGGCCACGATGGCCGAAGGTCGCCGACTCAAAGCCGCGCTGATTGGTGATACCGGCTCGGGTAAGTCGGCCGTGTTTCTGACGGTCGCCGCGGCATTTGTGGATGCGACCCGGGGCAACGTCGCGATCCTGCTGCCCACCGGTCCATTGGCCTCGCAGATGTACAAGGACGCGTGTGCCTGGTTTGCCGATCTCAAGATTGCGCTGGTCACCGGCGACACGCAGTTCATTGCGCCGGATGCCCAGATCTTGATTGGCACCACCGCACTGCTGTGCCGAGACATCGGCCCAGTGGGCTTTCTTGTGGTCGACGAAGAGCAGAAGTTCTCGGTTGCCGACAAGGAGCAGCTGATGGACCAATCGACCCATCAGCTGGTGGTGAGCGCAACCTGCATTCCTCGCACGCAGGCGCTCTCCCGCTACGGCGTACTGCAGGTCCATGAACTGCGGGAGGGACATGCCAACCGGTTCATCACCACCCGGATCATGGAAAGCGAGCAGCGCAACGAATTGTTTGCCGAGGTCCGCGCTGCGGTTCGCCAGGGCGAGCAGGTCCTCGTCGTCTATCCCGTCCGGGGCGAAGACCAGGAGTCAGGTAAGCACACCGTCGAAGGGGCGGCCAAGAGCTGGGCAAAGACCTTTGGTGCGGAGCGCATTCGCACCCTCACGGGGGCAGATACCGAAGAGCACAAGATCCGCGTCATTGAGGACATGCAGAACGGGGCGGCAGACATCATTTTATCGACGACCGTCATTGAGGTCGGAATAACGATCCGAAAGCTCCGGCTCGCGATCGTGATCGAGCCGGATCGATTTGGACTGGCGACCCTGCATCAGATTCGTGGCCGACTGGCCCGCCACGGCGGCGAGGGTCAGTTTGTGCTGTTCCTGACCGGGCCGATCAGCGAGTCGACCCGAGAGCGGCTCAGCGTGCTGGTCCGATTCGCCAATGGCTTTGATGTGGCGGCGCGGGATCTGGAGTTGCGCGGCTACGGCGATCTCAAGCGGGACTCGACGCGCCAAAGTGGGGCCACAGAAAGCCTTATTTTCGGCCAAGCCTGCCCCATTGCCTTCACCGATGCGGTCTATCCACTCTTCTGTCGACGGGCGCAAAAGTTGCAGCCGGGAAGAAATCCCCCCACAAACACCTAGCATTTCTGCAGATGACGCACGCAAGGGCCGTTAAGCTGGCCACCTGCACAGGAGTCCAATCATGCCCAAGAAGTCCGTATTGCCCCACTTGATCGTTGCCGCCATCTCGGCGGGCGCCTCGGCCGAAGGCTTTGCCGCAGTGGATGCGGCCCAGCAGGTCGACATCAGCATCCTGACCGAGCGCGCAGCAGCAGGTGACCCCAAAGCCCAACGCGAACTCGCGTATGCGTTTATCGAGGGCCGCGGCGACGGGTTGAGTCAAACCCCGGCGCGGGGCTACGCGATCCTGGCGCAGTCCATGATGGACGGCACAATCCGCCCCTCGGATGCCTTCCGGCTGGCAGGGTTCTATGAGCGTGAACACAACCTGCGTGAGTCCGCTCGCTGGTACCGTGCTTCGGCATTGGCAGGACACACCGGCGCGCAAATCAAAGTCGCCACGATGCTGTTTACGTCCTCAACCAATCCCGCATTGACGGCCGCGAATCAGCAAAAGGCCAAGCGCCAGGGGCTCGCACTGCTCAAGCATGCAGCGAATGCCGGCAATCCCGATGCCGCCTATGCGCTCGCGGTTCGCTACCGGGAAGGCAATGGAATAGATCGGGATGAGAAGGAAGCCGAGCGCTATCTCGCGCAAGCAGCGGACAAGGGCAACCCGCAGGCCGCCTACGAGCGGGCTGAGATGCTCATGGCGTCGGTGGGCGGTCGCCGCTCGGGTCGCGCGCTGCACTATCTCGCTCTCGCCGCCAACGGTGGCGAAGCAAAAGCCGCCACGATGCTCGTGGACCACTATCTGTCCACACACACCCGTAATCTCGATCTCGCCCACCGCTGGGCGGAACGCGCGGAGGCCTTGGGCAACAACGAACCGTTGGTTCGCGTGGAGACGGCGATCGAAGCCGAGACCATGATCCAGTTCGCTGCCACCGAGCTTGAGCCCGTGCTGGACGAACCGGCGATTGAAGCCACCACGCAAGGGGCCGAGGTGCAACTCAGCCTGGACGATGGCGTCGCCTTTGCCAGCGCACAGCGTTACGCCCATCCGGCGATCACCCTGCAGGCACCAAGCCAACCTGCATCAACCGTCGCAGTAGCCAGTCAGCCGGATGACGGCGTTCGCCAGGAAGTCCAAGCCCTCCAAGGCAAGCTCGACAGCTTTGAGAAGGAGATGGCAGAGCTTCGCAATCAGCTGGCCGAACGCGACCGGCTGATGGCCGAGTATCGCCTCCGCGCAGAGCAGGCCGAGCAGCAAGCCGTGGCACTCGCGGGGCAAGCCGAAGCACAACGCAAGAACGCCTCCGGCTTGAATGCCATGCGTGCCAATGATCATGCCGCAGCACTGCGCCGCTTCCGTGAGGCCGCTGACCTCGGCAATGCGCAGGCCATGAACAACCTGGCCATGATGTACATGCGTGGCCAAGGCGTGCCGGTATCCATGGACAAGGCCGTCGACTATTTCAGTCAATCCGCCAATCTGGGCAACGCGATCGCCGCGACCAACCTCGGGGCCATCTACGCCCGTGGACTGGGTGTGCCGCTGGATCTCGCCTTGGCCAAGAACTGGTACCAGAAGGCGGCCGATCTCGGACACCTTGGGGCGCAGAACGAGCTGCGTCGGATGGGGTCACCCGTGACGCGTGAGGCGATTCCCTCGATTGCCTCGAAGTGAGGTGGCGGGGGAGGGCTCTTGGCTATTCGAACGGTATGAGAGCCAAGAGCCGATCACCACTCGAACTGTTCGAGCGCACTCTGACAGCATGACGAACCGGGAGATCCATACTCTTCGCGATTTCTTGGCTGCCTACGAAGACGCTTTGGCATTCCTCAAGGATCTTGGTGTTGATTCACGCCAAGGGCGTTTAGACGACTATCGCACGCGCCTCCGCAATGCCGTCCTCGCGGAACAGAAAGCACCCGACGCAAGCCACGCGCACCAGAGTGACGAGACCTTTCAATACGTCCTTCTTGAGGCCAGAGAAATCATCGATATCGCCACTCTGGAGGTGCGGTTCCTACAAGGACGCGAAACACTGACCAAACTTAGAGATTTGCGTAAAGGCAAAACGTTACCCGACCCAAGAAAAGATGATCCCGCGCGAAACTATGCCTTCGAGTTCTCCGCCGCTGCGACCGCCGCGCGCCGTGAGCGTCTGCTTGGGTTTGAGGCAGGTGACTTCCAGATTGGCCCAGAGGGCTATCCGGTAGAGTGCAAGCGCATTTCATCACTTGCGCGACTTGGGCAAAATCTAAGGGATGCCAAGAATCAATTGAAAGCGCGAGGTCGGCCTGGGATCATCGCGATTGACCTAACTTCACCAATTCGGGCCGAGCAAGGCTTGACGCGCATCTGCTCGTGCGAATTGGAACTGCGCCAAAGCGTCGACAACGAATTGACCGCCTACCTATTTCGACACTTTAATGGACGCGCACTCGACGGCGTGATCGATCCCATGGTGCTCGGACTGATCTTCCACCATCGCCTCATCGGATCAGTGGGCTCGCCGCATGAAATTCGCTTGGCACGTACTTGGCAAGCCTTTCGCGTGCACGGCGTCGACAACAAGTTGAACCATTTATTTGACGCGGCGACTAGCTGGTTGGCAGACGGGGGACGAGTGGAGGCTTCTGAAGGGGATCTGGTTT
>JADKCY010000014.1 GCA_016718605.1 Lysobacterales bacterium
GCCTTCACCTTCCCAATTGTTCTGCGGTGAACTGCGCTTCACCTGGCCGCAGGACTGCGCCGAACGTGGTGATGACGCCGGTAACATCGCGGAAGTGAGCGCAGTGCTGACCGAAGTGCCCTGCGTTGCCTGCAATCTGCTCACTGATAGTCAGGTTGCCATCGCTGTTGCGATAACCCGTTGTATTGTATTGACCTGCCATAATGGCCTCCATCAAAGAAGTGGGGCGAGCCTCTCGGCCCGCCCCTTCCGTCAAAGGCCATTACAAGATAGCGGAACCGCTGCCGTCTGGATCAGGTCGCCATCAAGACGAACGATCCGCGAGGCCGATGTTCGGCCAGTAGTATTCACGGCGCACACCGATGACCGGCGCACCGACCCTGCGGACGTAATACTTGCCGAGATCGCCAAAAACGATCGGCTTGGTGCCGGTCGCAGCGTTCACACGCGTGCCTGGTTGATCGATACGGAACGCCAAGCAGGCGCACGGCTCGCCCACGCGGATATCGCCCATCGACCAGATATACTGGTCGTTGCCGTCCTTCAGCTTGCGGATCGATGCCAGCGTGGTGTCATTGAACTGCCAGCGCGCCTTCGGCGAAGCCCGATAGGCCGGGTCAACCGAGTGCAGCAGATCGATGATTTCGTCAGCCGTGAACGCCGTCTGCGAAGCTGCCGTTTTACCAAGCGACGAAGCGGCAACGATACCGAGCGGGTCGCCCGTGCCGTCACCGATGGTCAGTTCGGTGTTGACACGACGCGCCAGACGCTCGCCAAGCAGTTCGCCGATGAACTGCTCGATGTCGATCGCGCTGTCCTGCATGATCTCCATCGAAATCTGGACCCATTCGGTGTCATAGGCGAACGCACCAAGAGTCATCTTGGCGAAGGTCGCATCGACGCCGCCGTCATCGGTCATCGCGGTGGCTTCGGTGTGCTGCGCAGCAGCAACCGCCGTGTCGTCGGTCTTGGGGAAGTCGAGGTTATTGCCGCCGCTGGTGTTCAGGACGGTGCAGATTGCCCTCATCACATCGGTCCCCACCTTGGGGTCTTGTCACCACAGCCGCAAGATTCGGTCGGGACGGTGTAACCACCAGCGCGCAGTCGTGGACATGCGCGGGCTTCAACCTGGGCGACAACGCCTCCGAAGAACCGCGCGCTGTTCGGCGGTCAGTTCCTGAGGGTCGAAGCCAACACGGGCCAACGCGATGAACACATCGCGGTATTCAGGCTGCCTGGGGCTCATCCGTGCCGCGCTTCGCCTGACATGTCAGGGCGGGCCTTGGCGCCCCGAAAGTTCTTCCACCGTGCTTCGGCTAGCCTGACAACTCGCTCTTCGCGGGCGATGTTGCTTTCGATCTTCGAATTCACCAGGTAGCGTCCATGACGCGCTTCAAGTTCAGCCGAACGGGCTTCATCAGTGTTGTTCTTGATTTCATCGAGGGGCTTCGCGGGCTTGCGTTACAAAGGCGACCGCGCTGCTCATTAGGCTGCGTGAGAGCATAATCGGAATCCATCTTGGGGCATGAAAGAAGCCCGCCACAAGGCGGGCGGGGAAACAAGCCTTTCCGAAGGGCACCTCGGGCTCGGCTTAGTCGCCAGAAATCCGTTATCGGATGCCGCGGAACCCTTTAGTCCTGTTCGGCCTTCCACGCGGAGATGGTTGTCGCCCTTCTTTTCTGCCTCGCGTTGAGCTTTGCGCGCTTCTCGCGTTGCCGGCCTTGACCTTCTCGAAGTGAACGCCCACACTCGGTGTCTTCATAGGCCGGGCTGGCCGTGATCGTCACTTCGCGGAGGTCAACGGCATGGATTGTGCGCTTCGGCGGTGGTCGTTTCGTCCCATTCGTCATGCGTGACACGATCCGAACGACATGCCCCGCCGAGTCACTCGCGGCGATCAGCGTTGCGACATCGCCCATCGGACGTATCGGGAAGGTCGATTTCAGCGGAAGGCCCGCGTTCATCCTCGGACAGACATAGTGTTCCGGATGATTGACGACCAAACAACCCGCTCGATTTCGTGGCTGTAGGGGCCGAACATGCTGCCGGAACGCAACGTCTCAGCTGAAAGCGCCCGGTGCAGACCACCTCCTCACATATCGCCAATGTCGGTGGGTGAATTGAACACAGCCACATATCCTGCGGCGGTCATTCCGCCGACCGCCACAGGCTGCGATGCGTTGCTTTCGATCTTCTCTGTCATTGTGTGGTTCCACTCCCCGGATCGGGCGACCGATCCGGCAGGTTGAGTTCCCAAGGGGAACCATTGCGCCTTCGTATGTAGCGGGCCTGTGCTTCCGGTTCCGTTGGCGTTGGCAGGCCCACGAATTCAGCGCCCTTAGCAGGTGTGTGAACACTGCGGACTGCACTCAACGATACGACCGCTTCGGCGCGGGTCTTGAAGTCACCGCGAAGCAGGCTGTCCACGTTGACGCCGGACGTACCGCCGGCGGTGTGCCGCTGCCCGAAGAGCTTCGGGTTCATCTGTTGCTCCAGCTTGATGGCCCAATGTGAGGATCAGGTGCTTGACCAGCGATAGGTCCTGGTTCTCCGAATTAGCGAAATTGAATTCGTAAGGTCTTGGAACCAAGGCGGGATGCCGAAGATGCGGGCAATCTGCTCAACACTGAACCGCTGGCCATCGGTCATCTGCCCTTTGTCCGGGATCGAACCCGTACCGGCTTCAATTCGTAACCGGCGGGATCGGAACAGCGGCTTGTCTGAACTTTTTGGCACTATCGATCAACCGTTGGATATCGACCATCGCGCTCGCTTCATAGCATCCGGACAAGGCTGGCATAGGGCCGGACAAGCGCCAAGGAGGACGACGCCGCCTCGGAGGCTTTACCCGTAGGTGTTCATCGTAATCATAAGCTGGATAACCGGAGCGCCTAGCGTAATCGGGAATAATGTGCCAAGCCATCATGACGAAGCATGGACGGCACATCCGATTGATGTCGAGCCCTAGATAAATCTTGCCGCCAACTCGTAGGGTTGTGCCCCATGTTATCGCGGCAGATGCGTGTCACCACCGGATCGATGGTGAAGTCCGGTTATGCTTGACCCACTGCGCTCAGTCCAGAAGAAGCCCGCGACGCCCAAGAATACCTGCGTCCAAAAGTATTCGCGCAACCGGAGGCTATCCCCACTCCAGTTGGGGGCCGCCTCTTCAATCAGCGTTGCCGGACCGCCGCTTACCCGATCCCCACTTCGTCTTCTGCGGACTTCATCAGGTGCAACGACGGAGTGTAGCGAGCGGGGAGGAACGAGACGGCCGCCATACCTCCCGGGACAGTCAAGGCGCTGTCAGCCGTCTTTGGGCAGGTCGATATTACCAAGCCCACCAACACAAAACAGGTTCGCGCCCGGACGGTCAATGCCGGGAATCTCGGTTATCATGCGCTGTTCAACCGGCGGCGTGGGCCAGCCGAAAAAGTCGCTAATGCGCGGCCCATTATGATCCTCCAAGCTGAATTCAGGATCATCCCAAGGGGATGTGGCGGCGTACCCCGTCAAAAGCCGCTACGAACCAACCGCCATACCAGAGCGCGATTGCGCCGTCCGATCTTGTTCACAGCGCGCTCCTTCGATAGCCATAGTTGCCCCAGCGATCATCGACCGTGACCGCGCTCATGATGTGCCCAATCGTCACCGGGCTCTTGCGATCCCTAATGCGGCCTGCGCAATAAGTTCTTCGACATGCCGAACCGACATCGGCATCCATAAGCCTTCAGGCTCGCGGCTAGCCGCCTGAGCAGCATCCTTCATCGCCTCGGTCGGCTTGCCTTCTTTTCGTGCCGCCTTTGCGGATGCTCGACACATTCGATCGATAGACCGAGATCCGTCATTTCGGTTCAAGCATCCGGCTGAATACGTAGCGGTCATAGGCGATGCGCCCCAACATCGTAGTCGTCTTTGCGCCTCTGCCAATGCTTGCGCTATCTGCCGGTAATCAATCCGCGTACCCTTCGGCGCGTTGATCAGCCCTTTTTCTTTCCACGACATGTAGAAATCGTTCTTGTCGGCTAGTGCGCGAGCCTCAAGCGTGTCGCCCGGCGTCCAGTATTCAACCCAAGCATTGTAGACCGGCTTGCCTGCGTGCTGTCCGTCCTCGACCGTTCCAGACTGCGTGCAATACGCGAGCGCGGTAAAATCCTTCACCTGCGATAAGTCGGCACCCACAAACACCGGCTTGCCCGCGTGTTCGTCAAGCGGCTCGAAGTCCACCATGCAAGGCTCAAGCGCCTCGCGTGTCATCCATGCCGTTTCTGCATCCGTCCATGTGCAGAAGTGCAACCGCAAGATGCCGTTCATCTTGCCCGGCATTGCGCGGGCCTGATCAACGACGCCTTGCAAATACTCTTCGGTGATCGTCACGCCGAGCAGGGGTTTGCCTTCGACCAGCATGACTTGTCGGTTAAAGGGTCATCATCCTTATCGAGCGCACAAACATAGAGAACGTGGTGTCATCCACGACTTCACCAAGGTACATCGCGTCATCACTGCGGGCGAAGTAGTTCCCCGCTGCACACTTGACCGCGTGTTCATGCTCTTCCCAGCAAACCGAGTTGCGATCCGATCCGCTATTCGTGATCATCAATAGCAGTGGTTGACGCCGGAACTTGAAGCCGCGCTCCAGCATTTCCATCGTGCCGCGATCAGGATGCTCGTGCACCTCGTCACACAGCGCGAAATGAGGTCGCGGCCCGGAGCCTGTTTTCTTTGTCTCCCTCGATACCGGGCGAAAGAACGAACCCTTCGCCAGATGCGCGATGTTGTATTCGCGGCCTTCGCCGCCGCTGAACTTCACCCGCTTGAGTAGCGCCGGGGATTGCCGCACCATCGCGACGGCATCCCGAAAGAGAATGCCCGCCTGATCCTCTTTGTCGCCCCGCCGAATAGACCTGCGCTCCCGGCTCCCCGTCAGCAAGCAGTCCATAAAGGCCGATGCCGCCTGCGAGCGGTGATTTTCCGTTGCCCTTGCCTTGCTCAACATATGCCCGGCGAAAACGTCGAACCCAACCATGATCAACGCTCAACCGCTGCCACCCGAACAGCGAGCCGATGATGAATGCCTGCGAAGGGTGCGCCTTGAATGGCTTGCCTTCGAACTGGCCATCGGACAGCCTTAACCGCGCCTCAAAGAACTCTTCGATCGCGCGCCTGGCCAAGCCATCATCATACCCCAAGCCGCGATCAGGCCCATGCTTCAAGTCGTCCAGATGGCGGCGGCATGCGTTGCGAACATGCGGCCCCGCGATATACTCACCATCAACTACCCGCTGTGCGTAATCGGTTACGCGGTCAGTTGAAGAAGGCGTCATCTTCGTCGCTGTCGTCGGGCGCTGATATCCGCGTCCGGTCTGCCGGAGTGGCACCGAGCTTCGACAGCATCGACTGGTACATTGACAGCTTCGTCACTCCGACATCTTCGCCGGAAAGCAACGGCCCACGAACTTGCGCGCCTCCTCCAGAACCGCCCGGTCGCTTTCCATGAGCCACGGAAGCTCGCGCTTGAAACCCTCCCAAGCCTGCCTGCCAAACTCATCAAGAAAGGTTGCCGGTTCGCCAAGCGGGCGGCCCGGTGGATCTTTGCGAGCTGCGTGGCGACCGGGATTTTTGATAGCCGCGCCGGTCGCTTCAGCTTCGCAGCTGGCGTCCTCGGATTGACCATTCAGCTAACTCCGCTTAACCTGAACGATGAAATGTGGATGTGAAAGTTTTCAAATTGAATGTCGGTCCCATAGCGCGAGGCCGTAGCGATGCTACCACCCCCTACCCCCTAAACATGCCCTAGATTGGCCAGCCGTCCTTATGTAGCTAGGATGTCGCGGCGGTGTGGGCCAGTTGACCCTCTTGGCTCTGTCATCACTCGCTCAAGCGGCCAGTGTTTTAATCTCCACTGGAACGAAGCGGCACGCAACCCAAGTAGTTCAGCCCACTCACTAGCGCAGCGTGTCACGCCTTGCCATGTGATCTGCCGCACAGATTTTTGACGGTGCGTGGTCTTCACCTTCCAGGCGCCGCGTTTCATGTTGCATTCGGGACAGGACGCCGCGAGGTTCTCAATCCTGTTGTCATCAGGCTGATCATTCAGGTGATCAACGTGCATATCATCCCAAGTCACCACATCCGCACAGTGGTAGCACTTGAACGGGCCGTCTCCATGTTCAGCATGATATACAAAACGATGCTCATACACTCGGCTGTGGTTGCGGCTCAGCGGATGATTAGGATGGTACTTCAGCCTGTATCCTCCCGAGTGATCGGTCAGTTCAGGGATATCTTTTGTAGGCAAATCCAGCTGACCATTACGGCGGATGCGGTAGTAATGCATCATACAGTAAGGCTTGTGCTTACTCATAGTAGGTTTTGTGCAATCACTAACGGTACAACAATCAAATGAAGGTCGTGGATCAGTTGTCCCTGTCTTCCACTTGCGTTGATAATGCATCGAACACAAAGCCATACTGGCTGATCTAGTGGGATTGTTGCACCCGTCAATTTCACATGTTGCCATGTATTGAATACTACTCTTCTATTGGCCAACCATCAACACCTATGCGATGCCCTTGCCGATATATTCTGCCTTGAGCTTCTGCCGCCTCTTTGGCGGATTTAGCCAAATGGTGTTTTTCGCACAGAACCTGCAAATTGCCCATGTCGTCACCGCCACCCTTTGCTTTGGGCTTGATGTGGTCAACGTGGTTGCCTTGCGTTGCGATGCCCTTGGCTAGGCAGTGCTGGCATAGGTGCATGTCGCGGGTGAGTATGACTTGGCGCAGCTTGGTCCATGCGGTGCCGTAGCCTCTGACATGCCGAGATGTCTTAGCCCATGCCATGCCGCGCGCCGAATGCTGAAACGAAAACGCCCGCAAACCTTTCGGCTGCGGACGCAATGGTTGATCTTCTATTTCTGACACATGCATAACTTGCCGCAACCTGTCAAGTGGCAATCAACGTCAGCGCCTTGATAGCCAGCGCCAGTGATTGCTCATGCTCGACAGGTGGCTGCTTGCCCCGCGTCTTGTGCCAGATGATGCTATCGAGGAATGAAGGCCCGCAGTCCGGATTGATGTTGATGCACAGTTGATCGAACGCGCGGCGGGTACGCAGTGTCTTGTCCAGCGCATCGATCATCGCCAGCGTTTCGGTGAGCCTGCGCTCCCGATCGATCATGCGCTGCCGTTCGTCCATGTCGATGGGGTCATGGATCATACCGCCGCCTGACTGGTCACCGAGACATGACCGTTCAGCACCAACCCCGAACATCGGCCAGTACGCATGGAAGATCGCCCGTCCTGCATTGCGCAGGTTGAGGCCATCCTCACCAAGCAACCCCGCGACATAGGCCCGCCCGATCGCATCGCTGCCGTCCGTCCCGTACACCGAGTGCTTGGCCTGCGTGGTGTTGGTGCCGTGGTCATAGCTGATGGCGCGAGGTGCGCGCTTGATGCGTCCGTTCGCCTCGCGCGTTCCCGATTTCCGCTTCCTGCCCGCACGTCCCATGATTGGCTCTCCATAAAATTCGTTAAGCAGTCTGTCGGTCATACGTTCACCATCGCCACCCATCCCTTGATGGAGGGGCGGTTATCGTTCGACGAACTCGCCACACCAATCGTCCTCATCTGTGCCCGGCCAGAACCCGATCGTGGCTGCGTCCGTGCCATCACTTCCCCCGCTGATGAGATTGAGATGCCCCATGACGATACTCGGCGCACGGATGCAGCAGTCGCCACCCAAGACATCAGACCTCGGCGTTTCACGCCAGAACCGGCAGTTGCGGCAGTTGCGATTTTCCATTCGACCTTCTCCATCTTGGCACGGTAATTGCTACGCGCACGGGCGCGCATCCGAGCGCGCACATGCGCCGGGGGGTTTAAGGGGGGGGAGAGTTCCGCAAGACTTCCGCAGACTTCCGCAAGGTTTTCTGCGGGTTTCAGGATGCCGGTTCCGCAGACTTCCGCAAACTTCCGCAGAGCAAGAATGGCAGTTTTCAGCCACTTCGGAACTGACCTCCGCAGAGGTTCCGCAGACTTCCGCAAGGTCATAGTCCTGCCCCCTTGCCGAGAAATTCAACAACCCGAAGGCCCTTCGACTTGCTGTGCTGATCGTAAACCTCGATCGCCAGGCACTCGTTTTCGAGCCATGAAGTGATATGGCTGGCGACCAATCGCTCACCGCAACCGACTGCCTTGGCGATGACGCTGGGGGCGTAGCGGCCTTGGTTACGGACCTGCGGAGAGTGCGACAGCGGCCTGCCTGCCTGCCATGCCTCGTTGAGCATCTGGAACGCCTTGGCGACCTGCTCTGTGCCCATCGATTCCTGTGATACGGGGCGCTGCTCGGTGCGATAAGGAACGAGCGTGGTCTGCTCGCCATCCGGTGCTGGCCAGCTTACCTTTTTCATGCTCATATAGAGCGGCGCAGCTTCCTCGGCGTCCTTCTGCTTCTCGGTCTTGAGCGTCACGATATCCTCAGACTTCTCGACCCGGATCGTGCCATCACAAGCGCCCAGCAGGACCGAGCTGCCGCGCATCCCCTTGTCCTTGTCCTTGCCGCTATGGTGGACGCCTAAAACGGCACCGCCCGTGTGCATACGGATGATGTCGCAGGCCGCGACGAACGCGCCCATTTCGTCGGCACCGTTCTCCCCCGCACCTGCCAGCGACCGGCTAACGGTATCGATCACGACAAGTCCGATGTCGAAGTCGGCGCGGCGTTTAGCTTCGGTGATCGTCCGCAGCAGTTTGGCGCGCTGATCTGGCTCCAGCAGGGCCACCGGGACCGGCAGTAGTAGGAACGGGGAATTGACGCCATCGGTCTTGTGTTCGCGCCGCCATCCCTTCACGCGCTTACCTAGGCCGCGCGCACCTTCGCCAGCGATGTAGAGAACGCCAGTCTGCCGCGTATCGAAGCCGTGCCAGTCCATGCCCAACGTCAGCCGCAGCGCCATATCCAGACCGATGAACGATTTACCCGACCCCGGATCGCCGTAGAGGATAGTCAGGCCGTCCTCGACCACCAACTCTTTGACCAGCCATTGCGGGGGAGGAAGGTTTTCAAGCTCGTCGATATCGAGCAATTCGAACGTGTCAGAATCACCCTTGGTGGAAGCACCAACAGGCGCAAAATCATCTGGGTCGATGTCAAACTCCGTGTCCTGCACATAGTCCGGCATCTCGTCCGGCAGCGGCACTTCCTGCATCCATTCCGGCGTATTGAACCGCGACGGCCGGATCACATTGCCGCGTTGCTCGGACCCGATGGCCCGATATGCCGCCTTGTGATCGCCCTTGTGTGTGTAATGCGCGTAGAGGTCATAGGCATCGCCAAAGCACCCGGCAGCGCACTTATGGCCGACCCCGGCGCTGGTATCGCTTTGCGACAGGCTGAACCACGTCCCGCCATCCATGATGCGCGTGGCATAGGTATCGCCGGTTTGCAGCGGTGACTTCCAATCGCGGGCATCACGCGGGCTTTGTTCATATCCGCAGACTTCCAGCATCGTTGCGACCGAATTTGTCGCATTGAAATCGTCGATCAGGCTGGCCTCGGTCCCGCGTGGCTTATTGGCACGGCGCTGTTCAGCCTCGGCGCGCATGGCCTCGCGCTTCTTTTCATCATCGGCCCGCTTGCGCTGGATCGCCGCCATGCCATCGCAGACAGCGCCCTCGGTCAGTTTCAGACCCGGCTTGGTCAACGATGTCGCGGTGCGCTGGTAATAGAGCGGCTCGTTGTCGTCGTTCCGCAGCGGCGTTCCGGTCTTGACGTGCGTTGTCGGCACGTTCGGCAGGAACACCAATTGCCCCGCGCGAGCCAGCGCCTTGTCCGTCTCGATGCCCTTGGCACCAAGGAAAGCAAACAGCGCAGTCTGCGCGTCGAACCACTGGTCGAACGGCACCGCCTGGTCGAGCGGTACGACCACACGCCAGCGACGGTCACCGGGGCGCGAGTGCGGGCTGCTGTAGATCAGATAGGCCGCACCGCCCACAAAGTCGGCAACAGCGGTCTGCACGGCCTTTGGTGTGTGATCGCCCTTGTCGATGTCGGCGGTCAGCGCAACAAACTGGCCCCGGTCCCGCTGTGCGTCGTGAGAACGCGCGTCGTATTCGTGGTAGGACGACGGCAGGAAGGCAGGACCGACGAGTTTGTCCGCGCAGGCAGGGCCAGCGTTGAACAGGTCGGCAAGGGTGCGTTGGTCAAATTCCTCACCCGTGTCGATTCTTTTGTCCCACGTGCCATTGACGAAAGCGACGACGTGCGCGTTCCAAGCTGGCGGGGTGAGGGTCTCGGGATTTGTGCTCATGCTTCCGCCAGCCCCCATGCTGCGATGTAAAATTCAGTCTCTTCGTCGGTCATGAATCCGCACTCACGCGCCAGCATCACCCGCTCCTTGAGTTCCGTGTCCGACTTGCCGCGCGCGTTCTTGACGCCAGCAATGACGATGCGGCGCGCGAACGATGCGAGGTCATAGGTCGGCGCGGGTGCGGGCATCGCGGTCACGACACCTTCCCCCGAAGCGGCGCACCAATCGAAACCAGCCACTCAAGGCAGGACTTGGCGGAAAAGAAACAAGCCACCGGGAAGCCGCGCGAGTGCATCGCATTGCCCCAATCGATCTGATCCTGAGAGAGTTTGCCCGCGCGTCCGGCAGCGGTGTAACCCTTGAATTCCGGCCATGCGACGGTGACAGCAACGCCCGGTGTCAGGCGATAATCCCAAGCCACGGTCATATCGAACACGCCCGCGACAAGACCTTCCTTGGCCGCGCGGATTTGCGAGCGCTTGCCGTGGTTCATGTTGGCATGGCACTCGATATGCGGCTGCGTCCGGCGCATGAAGGCGACGAACCACGACTGGCGCGCGAACTCGGTCAGGTCTTTGCGTCCGTCCGGCGCTTCCACCGGGAAGGCAGGCGCTGCGTAGACAGGCGCTTCCTCAAGATGATCAAACGCCGTCATGCCGTGAGCCTCGCCACCGTCCGCCGCTGCGTTTCGTGATCGATGGCCTTGCGAACTTCATCCGGCGTCGTGCCGTAGGACCGCGCAAGGCTTTCGACATCGATGTTATCCAGCCGGTCGCGCATGATCAGCAGCGCGCCCAACATCGTGCGCTGATGCTGCCGCGTGACTTCCTTGCTGCCGTATTGCTTGGCGGGGGGCTTGCGGGCGGTCATGCTGCTGCCCCTTCGATGAAAAGCGGCCCAAGGTCATCGCCGTTGGCCTCACGGATGCGGCGGCAAGCGGCCTCAAAGTAGCGCTCCTCGCGCTCAATCCCGATAAACGCCTTGCCCATCTGGATTGCTGCCACGCCAGTTGTGCCAGAACCCATGAACGGATCGATCACGGTTTCGCTGGCGGGTGCTTGCCCGATGCACCATTTCATGACCTCAAGCGGCTTTTGCGTGGGGTGGTCGCCGCGTTGCGCTCCCTTTTCGCGGAGCATACCGTTCCACATGTAGCGGATGAGGCGCACAGGTTTGGGCAGGTTCGTCCATGCCAGTTCGCAGTCGGCAAAGGTGCTTTCGCCGTTCACCTTGTCCCAAACAAGCCAGCACGAAGCTGCTGGGCAGTCGTAATAGTTCCCGCCGAAAATAATCTGCCATTGTCCAGACTGACGGACTGCTTGGTAAAGCTCCGTAGAAATGGGCTGATTGTCCCACTCTTGCTTCCCATAGTCTTTCGCTGCTGCCAGGTTCTCGTTTCCGATTTTCCCTTGTGGTGCAACTTTGATCCCGTAAGGTGGATCGGTGCAGACAAGATCGACGGGGGCCAGCGTGGGCAATATCGCGGCGCAATCCCCAAGATAGAGCGTGGCGCGGCCTATCGTCTCAACGCGGCTCATTCTTCCAGCTCCTGCGCCAACATCTCACCCTGCGCGCCAACCTGCTTGGCCAGCACGATCACCTCGAACGGATCAATCGGGTGCTCAGCGTCCGCGTTACGGGCCAGCGTTTCGAGTGCGGCGGCGATTGTGGCGAGGGATTCAGCGATCATGCTGCGCGCACCTGATCGAGCATCGCGCGGAATTCCGGCGAGCGTTCCGAGAAGATGCCAGCCTGCCGCACCCCGTAAATGATGGTCGTATGATCACGCCCACCAAGACGCCGGCCAATCGACTTATAGCCGACCCCGCGTTCATGCATCGCGGCCATCACACACCAACGCGCCTTGACCAGATGCTTTTCGCGCCAGTGCGACTTCAGTTCTTCGACGCGCGTGTTCGACAGTTCCGCCGCCCGCTGCATCGCGCGTTCGGGAAACAGCGGGTCACTGGTTAGGCGATTCTGTTTCGGCGTATTGGCGCGGATGATGTTGTAGATGCGGTTAAGGCACAGCCTATGGGTCTTGGCCAGCACGTCCTTGGAGACGCCAGCGCGATGGTCAGCAACAATCGCGTCGTCACGCTCGCGGTTCTTGGCACGGCGCGCTTCCATGCGCTCGCGGTGACAGGCGTAGCATTGATGCACAGCGCCTTGCAGCCGGTAGTTCGAAGGGCTGAAATCGTGCCCGCAGGTGAGGGTGTCGTTCATGCCGCGCGCTCCCGTTCAACATCAGCCAACGCATCAGCGATCTTCTTACCGCCGCGAGCGATGATATGGGCAGCGCCAATATAAGCAGGCAACTCGGCGTCATTGAAATCGCCAGAATTTATTTCGTCAATTATTCGGCCAAGGTCAGGCGACCAATCGAACCATTCATAGTGCGACCTGCTACCAAAAAACCGGCGGTGAAACCTGCCCTCAAGTTCTTTCCCGCCCGGTATCATGGCAGCAACCTCAAGTTTGAAAGGAACCCAATATCCATTATTTCTAAGCCTGACCGCAGGGTTCCAACTACACCCTATTTTGATCGGGCCATCCATCCCGACAGGCTTGATAAAATAGACGTAGCTCATGCTGCCAACCCCGCGCGGACAAGCAACGCCTCGACGGCCAGCTTGTCTCTTGTGCTAGGGACAACCTCGCCGCGTTCAAGGCGCGATACCAGGCTGTGATCGACGCCAAGTTTCTCTGCGAGCTGGGCTTGCGTTAGGCCTAAAGCCTGTCGTGCGGTTTTGATTTCCATGCCGCCTTATATGCACAAGTGCAAAAGGCCCGCAAGAATTTATTTTGAACCCCTGCAAAGAAAGTGCTTGCGCCCCTGCAAACATTCTGTAGATTGGTCGTCACACAAGGAGACCGCACAATGCAAATCCCCATCATCGCCACCGGTAGCGTCTACCAGACCTACCTCGACGCGGCGCGCAAGAACCTCGAAAACCTCGTCCGCCTCACCGCCGCGTTGAATGACAGCGAGTTCGGACGCGAGGCACAGCTCATCCTCGACAGCTTCGATGACAGCGCGATGGATGCCGTTGCCCTGATCAGCGCGGCGAATGAGAACGCTGCGGCATTTGCCGACCTGACCCCGCGCGAGATTGCCCAGCTTTCGGTTTACCGGGGGATGGACGCATGAGCGCGCCCAAGAAATACACGCTCGTCAAATCTGACACCATCAAGACTTGGGATGGCCGCAAGCTATTCCGCATCAAAGCGGCGGTTGCGATTGCCGCGCTTGGTATCGCCAAGGGCGATCTTGGTGGCTACGTCGAGAGCGAGGCCAATCTTTCGCAGGTCTATGGCAACGCGTGGGTCTCTGGCAACGCGCAGGTCTATGGCAACGCGTGGGTCTCTGGCAACGCGCAGGTCTCTGGCAACGCGCAGGTCTATGGCGACGCGCAGGTCTATGGCGACGCGTGGGTCTATGGCAACGCGTGGGTCTATGGCAACGCGCGGGTCTATGGCGACGCGCAGGTCTATGGCAACGCGCAGGTCTATGGCAACGCGCGGGTCTATGGCAACGCGCGGGTCTATGGCGACGCGCGGGTCTATGGCGACGCGCGGGTCTATGGCAACGCGCGGGTCTATGGCGACGCGCGGGTCTATGGCGACGCGCAGGTCTCTGGCAACGCGTGGGTCTCTGGCAACGCGCAGGTCTATGGCAACGCGCAGGTCTATGGCAACGGTCAATTCGGCTGGCATAGCCATGTGGGCAGCGAGAACGGCACTCTCACATGGTTCATCCAGAAAGACCGGACCATCCTTGTCAATCGCGGCTGCTTTTCAGGCTCACTGGATGCGTTCCGCGATGCCGTTGAAAAGCGCCACGGCGACAGCCCGCATGGCCAGCAATACCAGCTGCTGATTCAGTTTATCGAAATTCGGGCTGGTGAGGCGCTGAAGGACTTTGCCCCGGTTGAAGTGGAGGCGGCAGCATGAACAACCAACGCACCCGCACCCGTATGATCGAAGCAGCCACCGCCGACCTGATCGCCGCCGCGTTCCACGAAGGCCCGCTCTACGCGATGGGTTTCGACCGGCACGTTCGCCAGTGGAAGGACCACATCGGGCAGGCCTGCTTCATCCGTTACCAGAACGATGGCGAGTTTCGCGCGGCTTATGATGCGCGGCGGAATGCCGCGAGGTGGGTGGCATGAGCGATTGGCAAAAGGGTGATCTGGCGCTTTGCATCAAGCAGGGGCTATGGCTCGATAACAATGGCAACTTGCATACAGATGGACCGCGTTCCGGCGAGGTTTGCCGTGTGATTGCGGTCTTGACGTTGGACGGAGGGCTGGGACTCGCGCTTTGCGAGTACCCGTTTGGATTGTTCGGCAGCTTCACTGCCCGCCGATTCCGCAAGATCACCCCCGGCGCAAAGATCGAAGGCATTGAAGAACCTCGCCGCGTCCCGGTGCCTGCCGAACAGGTGCCAGCATGACCCCCCGCCAAGCCCGCGCCGAGGCGACCTACGCCGTGTTCATCTTCATCGCCGGGTTCGCGCTTGTCGCTGGCCTGTGCGCGATTTTTTGAGGGGCTATCGTGACCGCACAGACACCCATCACCGCAGCCGAACCGCTGATCACCACTCCCGGCGCATATGCCGACATCAGTAACGAGGATTATCACCGGAACCTGCACCTGCTTCCCGAGCCATCGCTTTCATCGAGCGGCGCAAAGAAGCTGCTTGGCCAGTCGCCGCGCCATTTCTGGCACGACAGCCCGATGAACCCCGACCGCGAGCCGGAACCGGACAAGGTGCACTTCAACATCGGCAAGGCCGCGCACGACCGCATCCTGCTCGAAAATCGCTGGCCTGACTTCTACCACACGCTGCCCGAGGGATTTTCCCGCGCCGCGTCAAAGAAGTTCGCCGCCGAGATCGAGGAAGCCGACGCCGCGATCGAAAGCGGCATGACGGTCCTGCGCCATGAAGACGGGCGCACGGTCGACAAGGTTGTCGCCGCGATCAAGCGCAACGCCTTCGCAATGGCAGCGCTGACAAACGGCGAGAGCGAGGAAACGCTAGCCTGGCAGGATACCGAAACCGGCATCTGGTGCCGCGCGCGTCCCGACTTTCGCCCGAACAGCATCATCGAAAAGCGCAAAGTGCGGATCGTTGCGGATCTGAAATTCGTCGCCGCGACCCACGCTTCGCCGGATGGCTTCCGCCGCGCCATTGCCAGCTTTGGCTATCACCAGAGCGCGGCGTTCTATTGGGATGGCATCAAGGCGGTTTACGGCGACGAGCCGACGCATTGGTTGAACATCGTGGTCGAGCGCGAGCCGCCGCACACCGTATCGCTTTACGAGCTGCCCGCCGAGGACATCGACCGGGGCAAATGGCTGAACCGCCGCGCCCGCCGCCTGTTTGCTGACTGCATGAGCACTGATCGCTGGCCGGGTTACGCCGACGAGCCTTTGCCGGTCGGCCTGCCCAATTGGTCGCGCGCTTCCATCGACAATTCCTTTGACACCAGCGGAGAATGAACATGGCTTCCCATGCAATTGCAACGATCCCCACCGATGAAGGTGAACGCTTCAACCTGATGCAGCGCGAGGCGCGGCTGTTTGCCACCTCTCCGCTGATTCCCGAGCATCTTCGCAAGGGCGGTCCCGATCAGGCGATGGCAAACTGCTACATCGCGCTCAAGATGGCGCGCACGATGGGCGAAGACG
Source organism: Lysobacterales bacterium (assembly GCA_016718605.1). Lineage (GTDB taxonomy): Bacteria > Pseudomonadota > Gammaproteobacteria > Xanthomonadales > Xanthomonadaceae > Aquimonas. The sequence goes on from JADKCY010000014.1 coordinate 16,004, forward strand.
CGCTTGTCGTCCTGCAGAACATTCACGTCGTCAACGGCAAGGCCGGATTTGCCTCGCAGTATATGATCGCCCGCGCCAACGCTTCCGGTGTTTTCAAGGGCCGGATCAACTGGCGCATCGACAAGAGCGACCGCAACAACCTGTCCGTCACCGCCTATGCAACGCTGGCCGAGACCGGCGATGTTGTCGAGTTCACCGTCGATATGGCGATGGCCACGGCTGAGGCATGGACGAAGAACCCCAAGTATCGGACCATGCCCGAGGTGATGCTGCGCTACCGCTCGGCCGCGTTCCTTGTCCGCTTCTACGCGCCCGACGTGATGCTCGGCTATCACACCAGCGACGAGATCGAGGATGTTGCCGTTGCCGCCACGATCGATGCACAGCCGCTTTCCGCCGCCATGCTGATCGAACAAGCCGCGCCGGCCAACGCCGTCCCCGAGATGGTCGAGGTTGAAGTCGAGGAAGGCTCCGAAGCCGACCACCAGGAAGGACGCGCGACGCAGGACATGGGCGAATCCTTCAACGACGACGCCGGTTTCGGGGAGGAAGGGTGATGGACGCGGGATCGATCGCACTCGGTGTTGCCATTGGCCTCGCTATCGGCACGTTGGCCCTGCACATCAGCCGCCGCCTTGAACGCAAGCTGATCACCAGCCAGCGGGAATTGATCGTGGCGCAATCCGACTTCGCCCGCGACCTCTCCCGCAGGTTCATGGCGCTCAAGCGCAACGCCTTTCTCACCAACGAACACGGCCACCGCGTCCGCTACCACAAGGCATCTGCCGAGGTGCGGGCGAGGGCTGAGGCTGAGTAACGAAACCCACCGACGCGCCGGTATCATCGGGACGCGCGATAATGTGCCCGATGACAGGGAGATTTGAGATGAAGAACACCCTTGTTTCGCTGATCGCTCGTGAGCGGGATTGCATGGATCGCATCAAGGCCCATGACGATCAGGCCGTTGCCGAGAGAAAACGCTTGATAGCCGCGCTTACCGATGTGCGCCACCAAATCGGCAACGCCAAGGGCGGACTCGACAATGACCGCATTGCGATAGCGCGGGGCATCCTGAAGATTCAGGGCAGTTATCTCAACGGGGGACAGGATAAGGGGTCCGTTATCCGCGATGCCGTTGACTGGCTCGCTACCGGCAAGAGTGCTGCATACCAAGGGTTGGATCAAAGCGACTACGGCACGAAGTCATATGATCGCTGGTTCGGACAACGCTCTGACCATGAATGGGGTGGACCTAGGCACGGAAGCATCATTTTCCAGATCGGCCTAAAGGACCGCAAGCGCGAGCTGACCGAAGAAGAGCGCGATGCCGCAATCTATTTCCTGCTGAACATCGAGGGATGGGAAACTGCCCGCAACCAAGCGAAAGCAGCATGACCCACCAATCCGCCTACACGCAGCCGCTCGCCCCACCAGACACCGAGTTCATGCGGTTCCTGCACAAGCGCCGGGATGCGAGCTACATGGCCCGCGTGATGGAGAAGTGGCGCAGGGTTAGGGAGGGGGGGAAGTGACGGCGCACACCATCGTCATGATGGATGTCAACAAACCCACTTGACGCAGCCTAACTTGTCGGCGATATCAATCGACATAGGAGACACCATGAACTGGCGCGAACACCTGAAACCGCACGAAGCCGAGCGCATCGCCAAGATCGAGGCCGCGCGTGATTATGCGGCTGGCCTTGGGCTGGAATATCGCCGGTTGTATGCCCGGGCGCACAAGCGGGCGGAGCGTTCTGTTCACCCACATACCGAAGGAGCCGCGTGACATGGGCTATTTCTCGAACGCTACCGAATGGGAATACTGGGCAGGCGACAACTGCTTCAAGTGCCTGCACTGGCCCAAGACCGATGAAGCGCCCGGTTGCCCGGTGGAAATGGCGCACAACCTCTACAACTATGAACTCTGCAACGAGGAAAAACACCCCGGCAAGGTGATCCTCGATTTGCTGATCCCGCGCCGAAAGGGCGGCACCGGCAATTGCAAGTGCGCCATGTTCAAGCCGCGCAACGGTGTCTCTGACAAGCACCTCAAGGACTGGGAAAAATACAAGGCCATGATGGCTGAAGCGTCAGGAATTAACCCATGACACCCCAAACGCCGGAGCAAATCGCGGGGAATCGACCTGAATGCATCATCGTAAATTGCCGGAACGCTGCACCGGCCAGTGAACCATTTTGCAGTAAGCACAAGGACAAGAAAATGACTGAAGCAATCCACCCCGCGCTGGTTCGGCCACCTCTTTACAGAAAAGGACTTCGTGTTCGCATGAACCACGTTCCCGAAACAAAACAGAAGCCGCACAAGTTTCTGCATGATCGCTGGTCGCGCTGCCCGTCAACGCATTGCGAGCGTTCGCAGGAGTGCCGTTCACCGAACGAATGCAGCGCAGGCAAACCAAGGATTGGGCCGGCGTGAACTGGCGTGATTATCTGACTGCCGAGGAAATTGAGCGCTTGGCTCAAATCGACCGCGCAAAGAAGGATGGGCAGGCTGAACAGCGCCGCATCTATGACCGCTGCCGCAAGCGCATGGGACCGAAGAACAAATGAGCGCTATTCAAACCGATCGCCAAACCGCTCCGCGACTCGCAGGTTTTGAGCCATCGAGGTTTAACCCCAGTTTTGCTAAGTTGAGCCGTTTTGTGCGGGTTTCATCGCGTTCGGACGTTCAAACCGCGCCTCGTTTTTTCAATGGCATCGCGGCCGGCGTTCAAACTCACTCACATACCGAAGGAGCCGCGTGACATGGCAAAGAGCAAATACGCCCGCGACCCTGATTATGGCCAGCCGGTCAAGTGGGCGCGGGAATATGACAAGCACTTCCCCGACAACACCGATGGTTGCTCGCGTCACACCAAGATGATCGCACACGAAAACCTGCGGGCAATCAATTCGCCCGTCCGCCGGATGCTGATCGATGCCGGATATGAACCGGACCATTGGGCGCAGTCGATGGAATTGACCGTCACAATGCTCTGGGAAGCCCGCGCCGAGATAGCCCGCCTCAAATCCATTCACTCACATACCGAAGGAGCCGCGTGACATGGCGGCAAAGCATGGCGAGCTAAAGGTGCGCTGGGGTAAACTCGATGGTGAAAGCCAACTTCTTTACGAATGGGGCGGCGGGGGCGCGCAAAAGCCGGACGCCCGCATTCTGATGAGTGCAATCGAGGATGCTCCCGGTCGCCCCAAGGAGCGGTCACTGTCTGAGGAACTTGAGGCCCGTGGTTACGACTTAACCACCCTGCGTTTCTCAATCCGTCAACGCCCTTCCACCCCCACCCAGGAGCCAACCCCATGACACCCCAAACGCCGGAGCAGATCGCGGGGAAGCTCACGAAGGCGCAGCGGGAGGCAATCACTTCTGCCACCGATGTAATGAGCAACCACGGCGGCTATCCATTCTTTACCGTGCGCCACACTGGCGAACCTTGGCCGATGGGGATTGCTCAATTCATGACGCTGAAAACCGACCGCCTCACTCCACTCGGCCTCCAAGTCCGCGCAATCCTACGAGGTGAAGCATGACAGAACATACACGAATAGCCGCACTGGCATCAGTCCTGTTGCTTACCGCCTGTGCGCCAGATCCGGCTGATCCGCATGAAGCTGCGCGCGGCTTGCTGCGAGCGAAGCTCAGTCAGCGATGCATGGAAAGCCTGCCAGCGGGTCCGCAATCGACGCATTACAATGATTGGAGCGAAGTGGTGGATTCCTGCACACAGAACGCTTGGTATCAGGCGAACGGCTGCAAAAACCCGGAGCTTTGCCTGCGCGAATTGTTTCCCGCCGACAAAAGCAAAGCCCGAGGTGACTAATGGAACTCCTACCGATCAAGCGCGGCATCCCGGTCCCGACTGTACGCAGCACCCTGACGATCTACCCGTTCGCGGAGATGCAGGTTGGCGATTGCTTTGACGCACCGCGCGACAAGGGCCGGAACGCGCACGGCAAGGACATGCGGCAATTGTCCGTCGCTGCTGCGGCTGCGTCATGGGCCAAGCGTAACAAGGCCGCTGCGAAGTTTTCGGCGCGGTTGCTGGATGAACATAACGTTAGATGTTGGAGGATAGCATGACCGATAAGCACACGCTGGTTGAGCGGTTGAACAATAGCGACTGGGGGCCAAACGTCACGGATGCCTTGACCCGCTGGGCTATGGAACGCGCCGAAGCCGCCAACCGCATCACCGCACTTGAAGCGCGGGAGGCTGAGCTGGTGGAACGCCTGTCCAATGCCTCTGAAGAACTCGAATACTTTGTCGAGTTTGCCCGCCGCCAGTCGGAATTTGAAGGCGATGCAGATGCTGGGTTTGCGGTTGTCCGTGAAGCCCGCGCCACACTCGCCAAGGCCCGCCAATCCGATGAAGGGGAATGATATGAGTACGACTGCCGAACGCTTGATCGCTGCGGGGCATAAACCTCATTTGGACGATGACGGCGAAATTGACATCTTCGCGATAGACTTCGGCCACCACAACGGTCCGGCTTGCTCGGTCTGTGCCGAGGGTCGGTGTCAGCACTGCGATGACGGCTCGCCTTTCGAACCATGCCCCGGCGAGGAAGAGGTTGTGCGACGGGCGAAAGAGAAGCGCCGCGCCCAATTTGATACTCTTAAGGCGGAGTTCGAACCGTCATGACCCAATCCCCCATAGACCCCCACCACAAGGATCAGGCGGCGAATATGCTAAGCCAATCCTATGACCGCATTCTAACCATCGCCCAGACCCTAGCCAACGACGAGGCGAAGGGTAAGGCGCTCGCGGAGATCAACCGGATTGCGGTTGAGAATGACTGGCCCAACCTAAGCTATGCCGCCGACATTCGCGCAGTTGCCGCCATCGCAGCCCCATACCGCGCCAGTGATCCGGTTGCGGAGGCGTTGAAGGCGGAGGCTATGACCATCGTTCTTGCGGAAAGCGTTCCGCGTACAATTCAGCAGATTGAAGCAATCCGCAACGGCATCGCTGGCCAAGGCAAGATTGATCTTGTGATGCGCGCCCTCAAGCGCGGCATGGAATTGGCCCGCACCATCGAAGGGGATCGCTAATGGAACAGGTGAAAGCGGAGCCGGTTGCGGACTGGCTGCAAGAATGCACTGACGGGCGCGTGTCTAGCCATACGATCACGATGCTGAACAGCTTCCGGCGTTGGTATGACGAATACCGCCCCCTCTACGCCACCCCGCAGCCCGCCGCCGTCGATGGGCTGGTGGACAACAAGGCCGTGCAGCGTGCCGTAATGGCCTCAGTCAGTCTCGGCGCATGGATGAGCGCGGCGCTGGACGACCCCGCCGTTTGTGACGCAATGAAAGCGGACATTCAGGAATGGTTTAGCGCAGGCGAACCCGTGCAGATGATGGCCCAAGCCCTCGCCCAAAACGAAAGGAACGAAGATGGCAACGGATAAAGTGATGGGCCGTGAATGCCCATACAATCACCCGGTCGGAACCAGATGCCCGATTTGCAGCGATTGGCCTTATGCCAAGGGTGGGGCAGCAGCATTTAACGCCCGAACCGCCGCAATGGACGCCCTGATCGCAGACAGTGCCGACATGATTGATGCGCCCGCAAGTGCCGATGCGCTGGGGGAGGTGGAGCGTGTTATGGCTGCGATGCGGACGGCGGATGGTTCCTGCTATGCGCGCGGCACCTACAGAGACAGCCGCCGCTATTGGGAAGGTGTCGCCACCGCAGCCCTGCCCACAATGTCACCGGCTGGTGAGGTGGGGAAGATCGTCGCTTGGTTGCGAGGTGATAACGGCTTTGACACCGAGGAAGGACTTGAAATTGCCGACGCAATCGAACGCGGAGATTATCGCCATGACTGACAGTGTTGAGCAGTGCGATAGGGATGCGGCGCAGTCGTTTGCGGACGACAACACCCTTTGCGGCTGCGACAAGTGCATCCCGGTGTACGCCGCTGCCTTCGCCCGCCATCGGATCGCTGAACGGGAACGGTGTGCTAAAATCGTAGAAGCCCGCGTTGAGCCTTCATGGCACCTCGCAGCGAAGAACGCCGCCTATGTGATCGCCAAAGCCATCCGGGAGCCCAAGCCATGACGCCAGAACAGCGTGAAACCATCGCGCTACACCGCAGAATTGGCGAGGCAGAGGGCCTGCTTATCGGATGGCTCTATGTCGACCACAAGGACGCGGCGCACTTGGAACTGGCGCGGTCGGTAACGCAGCGGTTCATTGATGCACGTAAGGAGCAAGACCATGCCAACGGATGAAGTGACGGACGCGGACAAACATGCATCGGTGAGACTCGCCTATACGCTAGGACTGACTGCCGAGGAATTCACAAGCGGGGCTGCGGATATTCTCGTTAAAGCTATGCGAGATCACCGCACCACATCCGAACAGCGCGACTATGACCGGGCTATTGGCGAGGTGGTGGCTTGGTTACGGGAACGTATGAAGGTCGTGAAAGGTGGCGAGGGCGGTGTTATCGGCACCACAATGGCTTTATGTGCCACCGCAATCGAAGCCGGGGAGCATAAGCCATGACACTCATTGAACGGATCGAGGGGGCGGAGGGGCCGAGTAGGGGGCTGTTTGGGGACGCCTATCGAGCAATCTTTCCGTCGCTGAAGTCGCGTGACCATAGCGTTGAGGAATGTGAGAAGTCGGATCTCCGCGCCTTTCGCTTTTGGCGAATGCTTGACGCCGAAGCATGGCTTTCCGCCGCTGAAATGCTGGTCAGTGCGCCAGAGTGGAACTGTGAGCTATGGGATAGCAACGGCATTTATCCTGAACACATTCGAGCAACCGCATGGGTCAAGGGCGCTGCTCGCTGTTATGCAGCAACCCCCGCTCTCGCACTCTGCGCCGCCGCACTTCGCGCAATAGGAGACACACACGATGACTAGGGGTGAGGCACAGAAACCTGTTGACACGCCGGACAATATGTCCTAGCTAAGATCGTGTTACAGCGAAAGGCAAGACGATGACCGCAGTTTCCGATTTTCTCACACAAGCCGCTAACTACATTGACGATGGCTCGCGGGCTATTGTCGAGGGCCTGACCGACGATCAATTCGCTATTCTGGTCGCCGCCACTGATGAGTGGAGTGGCGGCGGAACGGAACCTGGCATCGATAGCACGTTGGTTCGGACGCACGAAACCTTTGCCGATTTCGACGCCTCGCGCGCATCTCACTGGTCACAGCGCGGATGCCGCGAAGAACTCGTCGTCGGTGCGCCTGCTGTCAAGTTCGAGGACGTGCAGATGTTCAAGGGTCAGTCGCGCCACACGTTCATTGTTGTTGATCTTGGCGATTATCGCGTTGTGGTGAAGTGACCCCCAGCCGCTTCACCACCGCCCGCGTGGCAATGGGCATGAACCAAGGCCAGCTTGCCAGCGCGCTCGGCATCACGGTTCGGCAGGTCAACCGCTACGAGAATGGGCAATCAGCTATTCCGTATCCTGTCGTGATCGCGCTGGATCACTTGGCCCATTGTTCGCGCCCACCCCCCAAACCGGAGCAAGACCATGCCAACGGATGAAGTGACGGACGCGGACAAGCTGGGCGCGCAAATATGCGGCGGGATCACTATCGACCAATACAAGGCCAATGTCGCTGCACTCAAGGCGTTCGGCACCGCATCCGAACATCGCGGCTATGACCGGGCTATTGCCGAGGTGGTGGCAAAGGTGAAGGCCGCTCGCAAGTTCGGGCCGTATGGCGATGAGGGGGCAATTTGGGATACTGCCTTTGATGCGGTATTGTCCGCAATCGAAGCCGGGGAGCATAAGCCATGACCGACAGAACTGAAATCCAAGAGTGCACGGGAACGCTGGAATATCTGCTTTCCGAGGGACTGGTTCCCGGCCTCCTTCCGAAAGGTGTTCGCAAGGCAATCGAACTGCTCACCAGCATGGATAAAGAGCTTACCAGCTTACGCGCCGCGATGGCAACAAAGCACCATATCGTCACGGCGGAAGCGGAGATTGAAAACGGCTATCAGGTGAGTGTTCGCGCTGAATTTGTGATCGCTGACCCGCGCCGTTATTTCGGGGAGATTCGCACCGATGTCATGCGGTTCGATGACCCCGGCTTTCTGCCCTATGCCGCTAGGTCGCTGACCAAAACTTGCACCGATGCGTGGATGCGCGAACTTGAGGAAATGGCGCACCGGGAACTGGTCAAGGCGCAAAAGGCGTTGAAGGCCAAGCCATGACCGACGAAGAACTGATCGCGCTGGCTGAGCAAGCCAAATGCCCCGACTGCGACGGCAAAGGCTGGATGCAGGAAACCGATTACGAAGACCAGTGTTGCGGCGGCTCAGATTGGGAATGCGGCGCAAGCGGTTGCACAGGGCCGATGCAAATAGCGGTTGCGGTCCAAGTGGGATGCGAGCGATGCTTGGGCACTGGCGCGCTGATCGCTGAAAGGGGGAAGTGATGGAAGTTGTAATTGATGGCGTCCGCTATGTTCCGGCGACCGAGGCAGTGGCGGGTCTGAGCGACTTGCAGACAGCCTTACAAGATGTTTTCTGGGGTGAAGGGTATTCACCTGCGCGTGGGCGTATCGCCAGCGAACTATTCGTGCGTGTCATGGACGATGGCGAAGGGGCGCCGCTTGATGAGTTTATGGCCGATTTGGCACAAGCGATTGCAAGCAAGGGTTCACTGCCCCCGGCCTAGGCGGATGCCCCGCCATGATGCAAACCAGAAAGGCCGAATCGATGACGACTTGGAGACCGATGGATACCGCGCCGAAGGATGGATCTCCGATTCTCGTGAAGCTGGAAGGCGGAGACATTGAGATCAGCGACAATGGAGAATTTCCGGTCGCTTGTGTTGTATGGAAACCCGCCACTGCAACTGACCATTACCAAGGCTGGCGCGACGATGACTGGGCCTTTCGTGATGCCGTTGCATGGCAACCCATCCCGGAGTGATGGGCGGACCCGGCGGTCAATCCGCCAAGCCAGCCTTGATCTGCGCCTGCCCCCACTCATAAGCCGACCAAGCATAAGCATGTAAGTCCCCGCAGGCCTTCACGTCCGGTTCGGACATAGCCACGAGAGGCACGGCGGCGGCGCTTTCAGATGCTCCGGCAGCTTCACCTTCGGCGGGGGCGCTGACACAGGCTTGGGTCCGCACCCGGTTACGCTCGATATAACGAATAGTCCCGCTGCGATTGTCTGCAAGGCGCGTTTCATGGGCATCGTCGGAATCCTTCGCAATGGTTACGGATTGAGCGCGGGCGGCTTTGGCTTTGGCCTGCATGTCGGCAATCAGGGCGGTTTGCTGGGCAATAGTGTCGTCACGCTGGCTAATAGCCCGATGCTGCCAGAATAAGGCGCATACAGCGAGGATCAGCGCCGCTTGCCACGGATGGGCCAGTGCGAGCTTGAACAGCCCTAGAAGGCGTTCAAGCGCCTTGTCCATGAGTAGCTTGATTGCGAGCCAGGTCATGCGCCCGGTTTCTTTGTGGCCGTCACGCTGTCGCCATCGCGGATGGGTTCTGCGTCGTCATGGTCATCCCGACTTTCAGCGCTGAACCCGTCCTTGCCGATCTTGATCGCGCGGATCGAAACGAAACAGGCATAGGCGATCAGGATAATCAGCAGGCCCCAGCTAATCCGGTCTGCGAGATCCGCGAACCGGGCAAGGCGTTCGGATGCCGCCGCACCGGGGAACGTCTCGATCCGGCTCATGGCCCATAGCAGCATCGCGCAGATGACCGGGGCGGCCCATGACAGTGCCACGTAAACGAGCGTCTGCCTGCCTTCGTGCGTGAAGGGAAATAGCGAGCGGATGAAGGCGATGGCTTTGGTCATGGGTATTGCGCCCACGGAAGCTGCCAGTGCGGGCCATCCTTGAATGATCGCCAATCGCCGCCCCATTCAATAGGAACGCCAACCTCTTTCGCTGCCTGCTTAATCACGACGGCCAGCTTGTGATAAAGCGGCCACGCCCATGAAACCTGCCCGCCGTCGAGTGGCGCAATATCCACAGCGCGCGACTTGCCATCAACGCCGGGAAGGTGCCGCGACTTCATGGTTTTCGATGCGCCCTTGGCGACAAGCTCTTTCTGGCGCGCCAACGTCCGCGTGACTTCCAGCACGGTGAAATCGATCGATGACAAAGCCGCCGCCCGTTCGATCACCTTGGCGAGGTCGGGATGCGCGCCGGTCAGTTTGATGCGGCTCTTTTCGCTCAGGATAATAGTCATGACCGTCCTCCTAAAACGCAAAACGCAGATTAGCAGCGGCAACACCGCCGAAAACGCCCACCGACAACATACCGAAGATGCGCGCCGCTTTGGGGTCGCGCTTGGCCATTTCAGTGATCAGCGCATAGTTGAGCGCAGCCGTGGCGAGCTTGAAGCCTGCGAGCTTCACCGTTGACGGATTGCGCCCGATCAGCGGGTTTGCCTCGACGCATGTTCCTCGACGCAGGCATATCTCGGTGCTTGCGAAGTCCGCAGCATGGGCCACCAGAACCGCCTTGCGCCAGCCCTTCCACCGTTCGTCCTTGGCGGGTCTTGGTACAGGGTTAGCCTCAACCACAGCGGGGACAGGGCCAATCTCTTGGGCACAAGCGGGGACACCCCACAGAAGCAGGGCGAAGGCAGCGATCAATCGCATGATGTTTCCTTAGATCAGCGCAGGGTTTACTTGGGCGTCACGCCAATGAATGAGGCAGCGGTCACCTTGACGGCAACAATCACGACGCTGATTGCCGCGATAATTGCGCTCAACCACTTGATGAATTTACCAACACTTTTGACCGTCGATATCACTTCCACCGCATCTTTTGTCGCGGCTATGTCTGCCTGCATGGATGGGATGGGTTTGACTGCCAATGCGATTTCATCGAGGACAGATTCGATCTTTGAAAACCGATGCTCTCCATATTTCAGCCGGTCATTATGCGCGGCGATCATGTCCCTTATATCCTCATGCGTCACCGGCATACGCCGCCCCCATCTGGCATAACCGTAATCACCGCCATCCCCGGCACAAATTCAGACCGAGCAGATGTGACAACGCAATAAGGCTTGCCATCAATCTCGCCGGTCGCCCCAACACGCGGCGGCTTGCCCATGAAGGCAACCTCGATCTTGTCGGCAATCACCACGACACCGGCCATGCCGTTGAACGCGCCAAACGTGACTTTATATCGACCGTTCAGCATGATCACTTCTCCACCACGGTGACGTAGAAAGTCGCCTGGTCCTTGCGGGGCGGCGTCGATGTTGTCTGGAACGTCAGCACCAGCGGGAGTGGTGTGCCAGCGCCGGTGAATGCCGCGTTGCCTGCAAATGCCTGATCGATGCGAAGCCAGAAATCCACCGCGTATCCCTCGGTGTTGAGCGTCGGGTCGGGATAGGTGGCATCGGCATCGTGGATCAACCCAAGCGCCAACGCTTCGGCGGTCGGGGTCAAGTCCCAATGCGCCGGGTCTATCTCCTCGCCCGGCTCAAGTGCCGTCGCACAAGAAATGCGGTAATCTTTGATTGCCTGCGTTTCGAGACTTTCGCCAAGGCTCGTGGCAGTCGTTGGAGTGGCCATGTCAGCTCCTAAAATTCAGCAACGCGGTTTGCCGATGATGACGCCGGGAAGTTCGACCATCGAGAAACAGGGGTGAAGACGACAGTCTCAAGAGCGAATGCCGTGTCCGTTTCAATGGCCATTCCCGGCGCGACATAGACGCAACCCGGAACCATGCGGCGGACAGTCGATCGCGTTGCCAACCACGAAGGCAGGTCTTGCTGAAATACGATGTCCGCCATGGCTCAGAACAGCTCTTCGACGACTGCGAAGCCGCTGACGGTCATAGATGCCGACGGTGCGGTGACCAGCTTGATATTGCAGCCGGTCGAAGGCCCAAACACCGGACGCTCGTCGGGCATCGGAACCCAAATGAACCCGTTGAGAAATTCCCAATCGCGGCCAAGCAACGTCACGGCGGTGCCGCTGGTCGTCATGCTGGTGGTGTCATTGATGCGGGCGGTGATCGTTGCCGCTGCATCGCCCGCATTCATCGGACGCGGGGTAGCAGCCGAGCCGCCCGAACCCGCCGTGACGGTCGCCGGGAAGCGATTGATGGTGATGCCCTTCGCCTCCCAAGTCGTCAGGGTCTTCTGCCCCAACTCCACGCGCCACAGCTTGAAGGCCATGCCGCTGGTCGCGGTGATGTTGATCAAGTCCTGTGCGGCAGTAACGGCCACATCAGTAATCGAAATCGTGTAAAGTCGTCCCATTGTCTAGATCCTCATGTAAGACAGGTATTCATCGCGCTGGAAATAATAAACAGGCCATGTGACATCTATTGTCAGATACGGGTCGGTTGCTGTCCCAGCCCAATCTGCTGACCGAAATAGAATATATTCGATACCAGTTGGCGCAGAATTTGTTTCTTGCCTGTGGCCATAGATCATCAACTTGTAAGTTGATGACCGCGCGGGGTTGGTTGTTGACGAAAACACTTTGTCGCCAGTGCCCGTCAGTGTGGCCGTACCAAACTCGCTCTGCGCTGACAGGCTGGTGCCTGCGACAAACGACCCGGTGCCCGCCGTCCAATTAACGATGTCGACATCATACGTCGCCGGGTTGGTGTTGGACTGAACGTAAATCGTCAACGACAGGCTCGCGGGCTGGCCTGAAATTACTGCGCTTGTGTCGAATGACAGAAACGCTTGTTTCACATAATATGTCGGCGCACCGTAATCTTGGCCCGCATACATATAAGCGCCTGACGTATCATCCACCAGACCTGATCCAGCGCGCGCCGTCGAATACGTGTTGTTGGATGAGTCGACATAGTGGTCGTTTGTGTTTGCATAAATCGTGTAAATGGTCATCGCAGGTTCCTCACTACGATGTCGCGCAAAACGGCGCGGATGTTCTTGACATAGATCGGGTTTCCGTCTGCATCGGTGCCGTCCTGAACATAGATCGGCGGGTTAACGATAACGTGGTCATCATCGAAGACCACCCGCCCGCTCGGACGAACTACCTTGGCGTGGAACGTCAGAACATTGCCATCCACTGACACCTCGGAAAGTGTGATCGCAGTGCCATTTGGCATCGTCCATGTCCGCTCTGCACCCTTGGTCATGTGGGCCAGCCAGTCGTCAGCCCGCCCTTTGCCATCGCGGCGCGGCAGGTCTTTTGCAGCGAGTCCCGCCATATCAAGCCGCCCTGAAAACCACGCCGCCAGACATCGCAAGGTCTGTGCCGGATGGGGTTGCCACGAAATCGATCTGTGCAAGCGGGAGGATATCGGCATCTGTGCCAGCGGTGGTGTCGCTGTCATAGCAAACCAATATCTTGCTGACCGGGTTGCCGGTTGCGCCTGCCCAAGTCACCGCAGGCAGGCTGATGTCATAACGGTCATTGGTATTGTCTGGCGAAGGCAGTGCCGCAAGCTCCGCATCAGTCAGCGTCTTGCGGCCCATCGTCGCCTGCTCATTGGTGGTGCCGGATAGCCAATCCGACAGGGTCGCCTTATCGATCAGCACGGCATCGGATTCGAGACCTGCCGTCTCGATGGGAACAAGGATCAGTGCGCTATTGGCAGGGTCATTGCTTTTGACGCGTGAATAGATCTCGACAACGCGACCTTTCGCGATGTTGGCGACAATGTTGGCCATTTGAATTCCCTTGGTTTTAGGCAGGCGTGGTGACGGTCACGCTGATGCGCGCGTCGGCGAACGTCCGGCTGTCCGATGTCGTGTTCAAAGCTTCGATGGAGAACGTTCGTGTCGACGCGGCGACTTCGCTTGTGCTGACGAACGCCGACACAGAATGCGATATGGCATTGACGCCGCCGACCTGAACGGCAGTGCCATCGATTTTGATTGTCCATTGACCGCCTGCGACGCCTCCCGATACCGAGACAATCCCTTGGATTTCGACAGTATCGCCCGCCTCAACAGGGACATCGATCGTCACCAGTTCCGCCGTTTCGCCGCTTGTCGTCAGTGTCGCCGGTGCAGCTTGGGACTCGGTGTAGGTAACCACATTGATCCCGCGCCGCACCGCCTGATTATGCGTATCGCGGCCATCGGTATCGGTCAGCGCCGGTGCGGGTGGCGCGGTGGCGGTCTGCCCCAAAGCGAAGGCATGCTTGGCGGTCGTTTCGGTGTCGAGCGTCAACGTCACCGTCATATTCGCCGGATCAAATACCCGGTTGGTGATCACCGCATCGACCCCCGATAGGCCGTGATCGGGCAGGCTGAGTGTCAGCATGTCGCCCGGTCCATATGTCCGCATGCGAGGCTTGCAGACCAGCGTGATCGGGCCAATCTCGCGCTGGTTAACAAGCTCATATGCCGCCAACTGCGCGGCCTGCGAGGCCTGCTGCACAAGGTTGTATTGCACCTCGCGCCGCTTCACTTCGCCGTCAGCGGTGACATAGGCCGGGACACTGACAATATCCGGCGAGGTCACGTAATCCCAATGGCTTGATTCCTCGCGGTACTTGAACGCAATGGTGTTCTGCCGGTCGCGCCATGACTTGCCGACCACGATCTCGGCGTCATCATCGGCCAGATCCGCCGGCACAAGCGTATCAAGTGACACATGCGGTGCGTTGATCTTGACGCCAAGTTGACCGCCAACAAAGAGCGGTTCCGCGCACCCGGCAATCAGAATGTCCTTCAGGTTCGTCCATCCGGTTGCAGGCTCAAAGATGACACCGCCGACCTTCCAAACATTCGTGTCACAGACATTGGCCAGCGTGACGAAGTGCGAAACCTTGATGCCGGTGATCGGTAGGCCGATGCCGAAAACAAGAACGCCATTCTTATAGCGGCCATAGGCATAGGCCAGCGCATGAAGGCCGGGGTTATCGGAATACTCCCAAGTCGTTTCATCGGTGATGCGGTGCGTACCTGAACCGCCGGGATAGGTGCTATCAAGGCGCGGGTCGTAAACCTTCGCACCTTTCCACACCGCACCAAGCAACGGCATTCCGCTAGCGAAGACCTTGCCCGCCTTGTCGAATAGCAGGTTCCACAGAATCGCAGCCTTTCCGCTCAACTTGTGCGATGTCGTCCAATCCGGCAGGCCAGAGAAGTGAGGCGTCAGTGCCGTTTCGCTTGTCAGACCCAGCTTGTAATCGCGGTACATGAACCCGCTGTAATATGTCGTCTCGGCATCGCCTGAGAACGTCAATGCGTTGAAGTCCGAATAAAGCCCTTCAAGGCTCTCATAGGGACCGCCAACGCCGTATTCGATAACCATGCCGCGATAAGGATTCGGCACCTTATCGATCGATGCGCCGTAACCTTGATCGTGGCGAAGGATGCCGCCGAAATAGGTGCGCCCCATGAGATAGGGCGAAGGCGCTTCCTTATCGACAATCAGCTTGTTGACCGTGCCCGACGCGGGCGGTGTCTGTGCGCCGCCCCCGAATATCGATGCCCCGACACTCGCCCCGACAGCGACCAGCGTGGCGATAGAGGTTATCGTGGTGAGGGTTGCCGCCGATATCCCCAACGCAGCCGCCGCTGTCGTTGATGCGCCCAACAAGCCAGCCCCCGCCATTGCGCCAACGCCGGTTGTCACAAGAAGGACCGCGCCTGCGACCATCGCAACCGCTTTTAGTACCTTGGCCACTGTTCAAATTCTCCAGGCAGCGACTATTTCAGAGACGATCAACGGCTTGATCCCGTCAGGCGCGTCTTCGTGCCACGCCAATATCTTTTCGCCCGCACACACCCCGATGCCTTCCATGCCCGCATCCCCCGCCATCGCCGCGAGATCGCCCACCAACATCGAAGCGTGACCGATGCGCGGAAACATGCTGTCCATAAGATCCACAACGCTGTCGAAACCCGCCCGCTTCAGCGCCGACTTTGCCCCATGTGCCGAAGTGAACGCGGGTATCGGTGGCGGCTTGTGCCCCATCTGGCGAAGGTGAAACCGCGCCATGTGCAGGCAGGTTGCCTTGTTTCCCCAATCGAAGGGCTTGGTCCGATACCGCTCCATTGTCGCCCGCGTTGCAATTGCCCTGCGTTCAAGTTCGCTTGGCCGCTTGCTGCCCATCACACCGGCAAGCAGGTCATAATTATCATTGATCACGATGCTGCCGATCGATTGGAAAACCACCCCGGTGACGCGGCGGCTCCGTAGTTCGTTGCTTGGGATGGCGATGCCACACCCCATGCGACGGCGATTTCAAGGCCGGTTGCATTGTCCTCACCAAGCTCGCCCGGATTGACGGTCTTGTGGAACGATGGCGAGAGGTTGTTCCCCTTGTTCAATGCAAAAAGCCGTTCGGCCTTCGACGTTACATCGACGTCAACCTCACGCTTACCCTTGCCGATGCGAAGAACGGTTCGGTCAACCTGCATGTCGCCCATAAGATCAGGCGTCCCACTGACCGCGCCCGTGGTCGGATTGATCTCGGCAATCCAGAAGCGCACCCTTGATCCCTGCATGCTTGTCGAAGTGATATCGACAACCGCGCTGCTGGACGGCGGCAAAAGCGTCATGGTCAATGACGGAATTTCGTCCCCAACGCCTTCATGAAAAGCATCGAAGCTGGCCAATGATCCAAACACCGGATCGAACCCGAGATACGTTTCGCCGCTCCACGTGACAAAACCGCCATCGCAGAGACGCGTTGTCCGTCCGTCGCGCCATTCGATCTTGCAAAGCCCGGAAAGCAGAATCCGGTCCACTTATTCGGCCTCTTCAATCGTGAATGCCAGACCATCGATCATGCCGCCGACATTCTGCTGCCATGACCACTCATTGCCATCAATCAGCCCCTCGATCTTGGGGGCAGAAATACTGATCGGTGCGCCGTTGAGAAACGAATGCCGAAGCATCGGTCGAATGCTGATTGTCGCCAGACCGCCGCCACTTGCGACCGCGCCGCTGGTGACGTTGTGGAGGTAGTGCTGTCCCGATGTGTTAGCGATCGACAGCCAATAACCCTTTTCGATCGAATATCCCGGCGTGAGGTTTTTGATCGCCAGCGTGGTCCCGGATTGGCCAGAGCCGTTGACTTGGCAGCTTCCCGGAGAGCCTTGGCTCACCCCTTGAAGCGGAAAGTTGATCCGCAGCCCCTCGGTCTTCGCTGCCAGAAGATCAGCGATCAAAGCGGCCTTGCTTGAAGCGGTGCCAACGGGGAGAGAGACACCTATCTTGAACCGGCTTCCCATACGGTCAATGCGCTGTATCTTTGCGCCCGTCGCTGGCCTTATTACGCCGCCGAAATCGATGAATGAGACATTGGACACCTTCGCGCCGACGCCTGTCAGGAGTTCGATCATTAGCGAATGCTCCTCTTCTGACGGCTGGCAATGGCCTTCTGCGCGCCCATGCTCCCGGCCTGCGCGGCGTTGATGGACATTGGCGCGGCGATTTCGGTGACCCTCACATCGAAGTATGGCGACGGCACAACATGCACTTCGGTACGGCCCTTGCTGGCGCGGTTATCATTGGTCGGCGTGACGCTGATCACCTCGCCGCGTCCGACCATCGCAGTCGGTCGGCCATTGATTGACAGCACGTTCTTGTCGATGCCGCTGTTGCCGCCGATCAGGATGTCGCCGCCGACAGCGAGGCCGGGGAGTGGCTTTGCGAATGTCGCGTCAAATGAAGCGTTGAACCCTGCGGACATTGCAGTCCCGCCGCCGCCAAACAAACCACCGAGACCCGACAGGAACCCGCCGCCGTCGCCAAAGATGCTCCTGGTCGCGGCCTGAATCTGAAAGCGCAGCAAGTCCGATATCAACTGATTGAACAAGCTCCCCGCCAAGCCCTTCAACCCGATCAGGTTAGTTCCAGCTGCAACCAGACCTTCGTTAAAGCTCGACAGTCCATCGGCTGCGATCTTGTTGAAGCGTTCGTTGATTTCGTCCTGCGTCTTGGGGATGGTGTCGAGATACTGCTGCAAAGGCGTCATCGTGCCTTGCTCGATGCTCTTTTCCTTGCCCGCCCGGTAATCGGCAAGACCTTCCAGCTGTTGCCGACCTTCTGCGATTTCCTTTTCATTGCCAGTGTTAATCAACCGGCGCGCGGCGGCTCCCTTTTCCTCGATTTCGAGTTCAAGCAATGCGAGCTGTATCTTGCGGCGTTCGGTGTTGGTCTTGGCCATGCTTTCCCGGATCGAAAGCAACGTGGCTTCCTGATCAAGTCCCTCGCGCATGTATTCGGTCTGCTGATCAAGCAGCACCTGGCCGAGTTCTTGCTTGATGATGGCCTTTTCCTGATCGACGTTTTCCGCGTTCTTCAGGCGAAGCGATATGGCGTCGGCTTCGGTGATCTTCTTATCGGCAACGTCCTTGTTCAGAGCGCTTTCATAATGCGCCTTTTCAAGGTCGACGCGCTGCAACTCAAGTGCCGCGCTTTCTTCTGCGCTTTTCGCAAGGCTTTGACGGTTGCGAAGTTCATCCGACAACAGCCGGTCCATCGCTTCGTTGTATGCGTCCTGCTGATCGGCTGCGCTTGGGCCGCTGTCCTTGTTGCCGGTGCGCGCGCTCCGGCGAGAGTTGGTGCCGGAGCGGTTGAAATCCGACACATCGAGCGTTGGGACTCCAAGAGGCTTGTTCTGAGCGACGGCAGCACTTGCCAGTGCCGTTGCCATCAACTGCTCTTGGCGCTTAACCTCAGCCTGTTGCGATTGCAGATTCCCACCATCAGCGCTTGACCGGCGAATGCTGAAAAGCGCGCCGGGGTCGTTTTGAGCCTTCTGCCTTTGCGCTAGTTCCGCCCGCGCGCTTGCCAGTTGCTGTTTACGAAAACCAACATCCATATTGCTGTCGGCACTTGCGCGCTCGCCAACCTGCCCGGAGAAAAAACCAAGGCCAGCGCCAGCGACTGCGCCTGGAACCCCGTATCTTGCACCAATCGCAGCGCCAGCCAACGCGGCTGTAAACTTGGGGTACGTGTTGATGAAGTTGACCGCAGCGACAACCGCAGTTTGAATCGCACCAGCAATGTTCAGGATGGCGTTAGCGTTTTCGGAAACCGCCTTTGATATATTGGCGGTCAACTGCTGATTAAGCGTTGCCATCTTGTCGGCAGCGTCATCAGCTTTCTTGATCAGATCATCCGAAAGGACAACGCCAAGACGGTGCGCTTCGTCCCTATATTCCTTGATACCCTTCGCGCCCATCGTCAGGATATTGTCGAGCTTCTGGCCAGTCTTGCCAAACAATGCGATTTCAATCGACGCGCGCTGTGCGGGACTTTCGATCCCCTTCAACTTTTCCGCGATTTCGGGAAGCGCGTCACCGGCAGTCTTGAGATCGCCGTTAGAACTCCGCAGACTGATACCGAGCTTATCGAACGCCTCGGCCTGCTTGCTCGCCCCCGTCTGAGCCTGACCAAGTGATTTGGTCAGCTTCGACAATCCGCCGTCCATATCCTCCTGAGTGATGCCGACCTGCGTTGCGATGAAGCGGTATTCCTGAAGCTCCTTAGCCGTCACGCCTAGCTGTTGTGCGGTTTCACCCAAGGACGCGGCATAATCCAGCGACTGCTTTATCTGATGCGCGCCAAAACCCGCGCCCAAAACAGCAGCCATCCCGAGCGCCTTGGATCGGATGCGGTCAAGATGGCCAGTGATCTGCTTGCCGCTCGCCGCAGCCTGATCGGAAGCCCTGCGAAGGCCAACGACAAAGCTCTGACTTTCAAGCGTCAGTGATGTGGAAAGGCTGCCGATTTTAGCCATTATTGCTTTGCCAACTTTCTTGCCGCCTTTTCGATGCCGTCATTCAATTCTGAAATCTGGACCTCGATCAGCTTGTCTGCTTCGGCCTCGAATACCGGGCGGAACCATGGGCGCGGCGGCATCTTGACGGTGCCGAGTTCGACGAACATGCCCCAGAACGCGCGCCCGGTGTTGACGGTGTGGACGACCATGCCCTGCTTGAACGCCTTGCGCCGGCCAACACGGATGTTGTCGCGGAGGTGGCCGTATTTCTCGGCCATCTTTGACCCGGTTTCGAGATACGGCGCAGCCGCCTTAACCTTGTCGCGCAGAGCGATTGCCGCTTTCCGATTGGCCTTGACGCCGACC
This sequence comes from Lysobacterales bacterium, assembly GCA_016718605.1. Taxonomy (GTDB): domain Bacteria; phylum Pseudomonadota; class Gammaproteobacteria; order Xanthomonadales; family Xanthomonadaceae; genus Aquimonas. The sequence continues at coordinate 36,027 of JADKCY010000014.1, forward strand.
TTGGTGGCAACCTCGGTGCCAAGGGCCTCAAGCGCGGCCTTCAGTTCGGTCAAGCCTTCGAGGTTCGATGTCTGTTTAGTCATCACCGTCCTCGCTGATTATCACTTCAGCCCCGAGGGCCTTGGCGATCTCGAACATATCGTCGGCGCTTTGTTCAGCGTATTCGCCCATAAACACGGCGTGGCTTGGGATGTCTTGCAGGAGCGGGAGGATTGCCGCTTCATAGGCCAGCGATCGATCAGCCTTGCGCCGCGCGATGTAACCGTTGATCCCGGTGCGGACCAAGCGCGGAGACTGTTGCCAGAAGTCGCCTGTTAGTCCTGCTTCGCACCAGCTTTCGTACCACTTGAGCCAGTCTGGCCCTTCCGTGGAGGGTTTGAGTTGTCCCCACCCTCCGCAGGTCCGAACGCGGCATTCAAGCCGACCATGACCGTCGCATAGACGGTGGCATAGCCTAGGCGGTCAATGACCCCGCTGGCGTCCGATGGTGGCCCCTTGTGGTGCCTCTGCATGGCCCCGTGAAGGATTGCCCGCAGCGCCGTGAAGTTCGTTCCAGAGCGTTCCAGATCGTTGATGATCTGATAGGTGGACTTTCCGTCAAGCAGGGCCTCGGCAACGATGAATGATTCAACGTTGAACACAAGCAGGAGGCTTTCGTCACCGTCTTCAAGCGTGACCTCGCCTTTGATACTAGCCGTCGTCATAATTATACAGCGTCGCCCAAGCTTCGATCTCATGGGGGGCCAGCTTCACAGGTTGGCGTATGCGCGCCGGGGCGCTTTAGGGAGTCGGAAGCTCGCCTTTGGTTGTTGAGGCTGCTTGCCTTGGCGGCGTTCAAATTACGGATGTTTCCGGAACGCCGGTTACGCCATATCAGGTCCGCCGCCCGCGCCCCGGGGCCCGCGGGGGGGGGGGGCCGCCGGCCCGGCCCGGCGCGGCCCCCCCCCCCGGGCCCGGTGAGATAGCCGGAACCGGCAATCGTCGCGGTGCCGCCCGCTTTCTTGACCACAATCGAATAGTCCTGTTTCGCGCCGCCGGTCATGGCGGTGATCAATGCTGTATCGTTGGTGCTATTCGCAATGTAGTGAACAGTTCCGGATATTTCGCCAGGATCATAGATCCCGTCCGTGATGAAGTCCGAAGTCGCACCCGACGAATCATGCGTGGTGACATCGAGAAGGGCGCGGGTGAACTGCGCGGGGTTGAGCGTGAGGAGTTCAGCAACAGCGACCAGACCACCACCCGAAGGGACGATGGAAAAGGTTGCGCCTTTGCTGAGAAGTGCTGCCGTGGTCATTGTGCCAGTCCTATCAAGTTTGAGTGTGTGCGCCGGTGCGCTTCAGCGTGAACGATGCGGTCTGCTTGCCTTGGACGTTGAGACCATCAGGGCCGTATTTCGTCAGGTATCCGGAGCCGGTGATAGCGGCGGTGCCAGCGGCGGTTTTGACCGTGATCGAATAGTCCTGCTTGGTGCCGCCCGTCATGGCGGTGATCATCGCAAGATCGTTCGTGCTGTTGGCGATGTAGTGAACCTGCCCGCTGATCTCACCCGGATCATAGATGCCATCGGTGATAAACTCGGACGTTGCACCCGATGAATCATGCGTGGTGACATCGAGAAGGGCGCGGGTGAACTGCGCGGGATTGAGCGACAGCATTTCGGCAACCGCAACCAGTGGCGTGACGCCGGTCGGTGCAATCGCAAATACTGCGCCTTTACTAAGCTTGGCTGAGGTAGTCATTTACTCGGTCCTCTAGGTCTGTTGGTTAGGAATCTCGAAATCCATGATGATGTGATTGACCTTCACACCGCCTTCCAAATCCTCGGGCGGATAGGTGATTTCGCTCACCAGCATTGCCTGATGAAAAAGGGTCGAGCCTTGCGTTGCTGACGTTTCGAGCAGTGTCCGCGTCTGTCTGGCCAGCGAGAGCGCATCGGCTGCATCTTCGGCAAAGAAATCGAACTGCACCCTCGGGCTATCCAATTCGTCGGCAGCGCCTGAGAGCTTGTATTCCCGGCCAGGTGCGATCTTGGTCAGCACGATCGCGGGAAAGCCCCCGCTGCGTGGGCGCTCATACCAAGCAACCCGCGTCCCAATCAGTGATGCAATCCCTGCCGTCGCTGCGATGCGTGCCGCAAGGTCTTCCTCGAAAGCCATCAGGCTGCCGGTTCATCCGTCTTGATCTTCGACGGCTTGTCAGCGACCACCTCGACAACACCAAGCCGCGCCAGAAGATCGGCGTGGTCAGCGTCATGGATCGAATAGACATCGCCTTCGTTCTTCTCGATGGCATCGCCGTATTCGTTGATGTGCGCCTTCTTCGATCGTACCATAACCATGGATCAACCCTTTCTGATGACTGCGGTGAACTCGATTTCGCTGCGTCCGATCAAGGCAATGCTGGTGATGTTCCAGTTGCCATTGTAAACGATGCGGTCCTTCTCGGTGACCGCCGCAAGCGTGGGATTGTAGAGGGTGCGGAATGTCGCGGTGTTGCTCGCGCCTTGTGCCGCCGCCTCGCGCCGTTCCGACCCCTTGCCGTAAAGAACTGATGCCCATGCGGTGCCGAGTGTTGTCGACCAAGCCTCGGACTCTTGGCCAAGGGTGCTGCGCGTGATCGTTGCCCGCTGGAATGTGATCAGGTTGTCACGCTGTCCCGACGCCAACATCGCTCAGAATCCATACCGGCGATGGTTGGTAAGCAACGCGGTGACCGCATGCGGCGGCTCGCTTGTCGTCTGGCCTAGAATTGTGTTTTCGCGGTTACGGAACCAATCGCCAATCAGCAGCAAGATCGCCTGCTTGATCGATGCGGGAACGGTGTCATATCCCGATGTGAACTGGATTGTGACCGCGTTCTTGCGCGTTGAAATAGCGGGCCACGATGCGTCAGGATCGCGCAAAACGCGCTCACCCGGCAAATCCTCCAGCCATCCGGTCGCAAGCGTCTGTGCGTCGTTGGCCGTGTCGAGATAGGTGATGCTGTCGACCGATATGAGCGGCCCGCGCGGGAGTTCGATTTCATCCGCAAAAGCGTCAATCGTGTAATCCCATGTCTGCGCTTCGATGCTGCATCCGGTGTACGCCTCGACATATGCCGTTGCCGACGCGATCAGGCCGTTGAGGAATGTGTCTTCATCGGTGCCTATCACGCGGCAATTGGCCTTCGCTTCCGTCAAGGTCACGGGATAGGACGCCGCAGGCGTTACAAGCGTGAGGCCTCCCATGTGTCAGCCCTTTTTCTTGCGGCGTTCGGGCGCGGGCGGAACGATGGCGCGTTCGATCTGGTCATCAGCGAACGGCACGGCATAGCGCGCACAGATCAGCCGCGTGGCTTCGCTGTCGTCGCATTCGTAAATGCCACCCGGTTCGATGTAGAAGGTCGGACCCGAAAGCCCGACCAGCATTTTCACCTTCACGGGCGCACCGGCTGAACAGCGAAGTTCAGGATCAGGACACCATTGCCCGCCGTTGCGGTATGCAGGTTGGTGAGCGTGATCTGGAACGAACCATCAGCAACCGCCGTAACAGCAGGAATGAAGGTGCCCGCCGAAGTGTGCGTCTTGATGCAGACACCGACCACATCGGTTGCCTTCACCTTGGCGTTGTTCACGGTGAACTGCGCTTCACCCGCAGCCGCAGCGGACTGCGCGAACGTGGTGATGACGCCCGAGTAAGCATCGCAGGTGACCGCAGTGCTGACCGAAGTGCCCTGCGTTACCGCAGTCTGCTCACTGATAGTCAGGATGCCATCGCTGTTGCGATAACCCGTTGTATTGTATTGACCAGCCATAATGGCCTCCCATCAAAAGAGTGGGGCGAGCCTCTCGGCCCGCCCCTTCAAATCAGGCCATTACAAGATGGCGAACCGCTGCCGTCTGGATCAGATCACCATCAAGGCGGACGATCCCGGCGAGGCCGATGTTCGGCCAGTAATATTCGCGGCGGACACCGATGACCGGTGCGCCAACCTTGCGAACATAATACTTGCCGAAGTCACCGAATACGATCGGCTTGGTGCCGGTCGCTGCGGTGGCGCATGCCTGGTTGATCGAATACGGAACGCCAAGCAGACGGCCGGGGACGCCCTCGCGGATATCGCCCATCGTCCACAGATACGCGCCGTCTCCCTGCTTCAGCTTGCGGATTGCCGAAAGGGTCGTGTCATTGAACATGAAACGAGCCTTGGGCGATGCGCGGTAAGCAGGGTCAACCGAGTGCAGAAGATCGATGATCTCATCAGCGGTGAACGCGGTGGTCGAAGCCGATGTCTTGCCGAGCGTCGAAGCGGCCACGATGCCGAGCGGATCGCCCGTACCGTCACCGGTCGTCAGTTCGGTGTTCACCCGGCGGGCAAGGCGTTCGCCAAGCAGTTCACCGATGAACTGTTCAATGTTGATCGCGCTGTCCTGCATGATCTCCATCGAAAGCTGAACCCATTCGGTGTCATATGCGAATGCACCAAGGGTCATCTTGGTGAACGTCGCATCAACGCCGCCATCGTCCGTCATCGCGACAGCTTCGGTGTGCTGGGCAGCGGCAACAGCCGTGTCATCCGTCTTGGGGAAGTCGAGCGGATTACCGCCCGAAGTGTTCAGGACGGTGCAGATTGCTTCGTCATACATCGGCCCCCAAGCCTTCATGGTCTTGTCGACCACGGCGGCGAGTTCGGTCGGGACGGTGTAACCACCGGCGCCGGCAGCCGTCGACTGTGCGCGGGTTTCAACGTTGGTGACGATGCCTGCCTTCAGGACAGCGCGCTGTTCTGCGGACAGTTCCTGCGGATCGAAACCAGCGCGGGCCAGTGCGATGAACGCATCGCGGTATTCAGGCTGCGCAGGCTCATCCGTGCCGCGAGCTTCACCCGACATGTCAGGGCGGGCCTTGGCGCGGAGTTCTTCCTGCCGTGCTTCAGCCTGGGCAACACGCTCTTCGCGGGCGATGTTGCTTTCGATCTTGTCGAATTCGGCCATGATAGCATCATGACGCGATTCGAGTTCGGCCGAGCGGGCTTCGTCGGTGTTGTTCTTGATTTCATCGAGGGCTTCGCGGGCTTGCGTTACAAGGCGACCGCGCTGCTCATTGAGCTGCGTGAGAGACATAATCTAACCTTTCGGGCATGAAAAAACCCGCCGGGATGGCGGGTCAACATGAGGGGATCAGCCCCCTCGGGCCTCCGGTGGTCGCCGGGAATCTGTTAGCGGATGCCGCGAACCCTTTGGTCCGTCTCGGCCTTCCGCTTGAAATAGTTGTCGGCCTTCTTTTCTGCCTCTTTTTCGCGCTTCTCGCGTTCGGCCTTGACCTTCTCAAGTGAACGCATCCCGCACTCGGTGTCTTCATATGCCGGGCTTGCCGTGATCGTCACTTCGCGGAGGTCAACGGCATGGATTGTGCGCTTCGGCGGGGTGGTCGTTTCGTCCCATTCATCATGCGTGACACAGAATCCGAACGACATCCCTTTGAGGTCACCGCGCTTGATCAGCGTTGCGACATCGCGCCCATCGGACGTATCGGGAAGGTCGATTTCAACGGAAAGCCCGCGTTCATCTTCGGACAGACGCAGTGTTCCGGATGATTGACGACCAAGCAGCCGCTCGATTTCGTGGCTGTAGAGTGCGAGAACATCGCTGCCGGAACGCAGCGTTTCAGCGAAAGCGCCCGGTGCGACCACCTCCTGCCACATATCGCCAATGTCGGTAGGTGAATTGAACACAGCCGCATATCCTGCGACGGTCATTCCTTCGACCGCCACCGGCTGCGATGCGGCCCGCTTTTCGATCTTTTCTGTCATTGTGTGTTAGCTCCACCCGGATCAGGCGTGACCGATCCGGCAGGTTGTGTTCCCAAGGGAACCATTGCGCCTTGCATGTAGCGGGCCTGTGCTTCCGGTTCCGTTGGCGTTGGCAGGCCCATGAATTCAGCGCCCTTGGCAGGTGTGTAGACACCGACCTGCACCAGCGATGCGACCGCTTCGGCGCGGGTCTTGAAGTCACCGCGAAGCAGGCTGTCCACGTTGTGCCGGACGTACCGGCGGTTATTGCGCTGCCCGAAGAGCTTCAGGTTCATCTGTTGCTCCAGCTTGTTTGCCCAATGTGAGATCAGGTGCTTGACCAGCGATAGATCCTGGTTCTCCGAATTAGCGAAATTGGAATTCGTAAGGTCTTGCAGGAACCAAGGCGGGATGCCGAAGATGCGGGCAATCTGCTCAACACTGAACCGCTGGCCATCGGTCATCTGCCCTTTGTCAGGATCGAACCCGACCGGCTTCAATTCGTAACCCGGGGGGATCGGGAACAGCGGCTTGTCTGAACTTTTCGCGCTATCGATCGACCGTTGGATATCGGCCATCGCGCGCTTCATGGCATCCGGGCCAACTGGCATAGGGCCAGACAGCGCCAAGGGAGGGACGCCGCCGCCTGCGAAGAACTTTGCCCCGTAGGTGTTCATCGCAATCGCAAGCTGGATAACCGGAGCGCCTAGCGTAATCGGGGAATAATGTGCCAAACCATCATGACGAAGCATGAACGGCACATCGATGATGTCGGAGCCTAGATAAATCTTGCCGCCAACTTCATAGGTTGTGCGCCCCATGTTATCGCGCTTGATGCGTGTCACCACCGGATCGATTGGCCAAAGTCCGGTTATGCTTGACCCACTGCGCTCAATCCAGAGAAGCCCGCGACCGCCCGTGAATACCTGCGTCCAAAAGTATTCGCGCAGCCGGAAGCTATCCCACTCCGGATTGGGGGCCTCTTCAATCAGCGTTGCCAGACCGCCGCTTACCCGATCCGCACCGTCTTCTGCGGACTTCATCAGGTGCAGCGACAGATTGGCCAGCGAGCGGGGGAGGAACGAAACCGCCGCAAGCACCGCCGGGACAGTCAAGGCGCTGTCAACCGTCACGCTGGGCAGGTCGATATTGCCAAGCCCATAAACCTGAAGCAGGTTCGCGCCCGGACGGTCAATGCCGGGAATCTCGGTTATCATGCGCTGTTCAACCGGCAGCGTGGGCCAGCCGAAAAAGTCAGCAATGCGGCCCATTATGATACCACCAAGCTAAATTCAGGATCATCCCAAGGGGATGTGGCGGCGTACCCAGCGTCAAAAGCCAACGCAGCGCCAACCGCCATGCAGAGCGCGATTGCGCCGTCGATCTTGTTCACAGCGCGCTCCTTCGATAGCCAGTAGTTGCCCCAACGATCATCGACCGTGACCGCGCTCATGATGTGCCCAATCGTCACCGGACTCTTGCGAATCCTAATGCGGCCTTGCGCAATAAGTTCTTCGACATGCCGAACCGACATCGGCATCCATAAGCCTTCAGGCTCGCGACCAGCCGCCTTGGCAGCATCCTTCATCGCCTCGGTCGGCTTGCCCTTTTTCGTGCCGCCTTGCGGATGCTCGACACATTCGATCGATAGACCGAGATCCGTCATTTCCGGTTCAAGCATCCGGCTGAATGCGTAGCGGTCATAGGCGATGCACTGAACATCGTAGTCGTGCTGCGCCTCTGCCAATGCTTGCGCTATCTGCCGGTAATCAATCCGCGTACCCTTCGGCGCGTTGATCAGCCCTTTTTCTTTCCATGCCAGATAGAAGTCGTTCTTGTCGGCCAAGGCACGGGCCTCAAGAGTGTCGCCCGGCGTCCAGTATTCAACCCAAGCGTCATAGACCGGCTTGCCTGCGTGTTGCCCGTCCTCGACCGTTCCAGACTGCGTGCAATACGCGAGCGCGGTAAAATCCTTCACCTGAGATAAGTCGGCGCCGACAAACACCGGCTTGCCCGCGTGTTCGTCAAGCGGCTCGAAATCCACCATGCAAGGCTCAAGCGCCTCGCGTGTCATCCATGCCGTCTCGGCGTCCGTCCAGGTGCAGAAGTGCAACCGGAGAATCCCGTTCATCTTACCCGGCATTGCGCGGGCCTGATCAACGACGCCTTGCAAATACTCTTCGGTGATCGTCACGCCGAGCAGGGGGTTTGCCTTCGACCAACATGACTTGTCGGTTAGCGGCTGGTCATCCTTGTCCAACGCACAAACATACGAGAATGTGGTGTCATCCACGACTTCGCCAAGGTACATCGCGTCATCACTGCGGGCGAAGTAGTTCCCCGCTGCACACTTGACCGCGTGTTCATGCTCTTCCCAGCAAACCGAGTTGCGATCCGATCCGCTATTCGTGATCATCAATAGCAGTGGTTGACGCCGGAACTTGAAGCCGCGCTCCAGCATTTCCATCGTGCCGCGATCAGGATGCTCGTGCACCTCGTCACACAGCGCGAAATGAGGTCGCGGCCCGGAGCCTGTTTTCTTTGTCTCCCTCGATACCGGGCGAAAGAACGAACCCTTCGCCAGATGCGCGATGTTGTATTCGCGGCCTTCACCGCCGCTGAACTTCACCCGCTTGAGTAGCGCCGGAGATTGTCGCACCATCGCGACGGCATCCCGAAATAGTATGCCCGCCTGATCCTTCGTCGCCCCCGCCGAATAGACCTGCGCTCCCGGCTCCCCGTCAGCAAGCAGCCCATAAAGGCCGATGCCGCCTGCGAGCGGTGATTTTCCGTTGCCCTTGCCTTGCTCAACATATGCCCGGCGAAAACGTCGAACCCAACCATGATCAACGCTCAACCGCTGCCACCCGAACAGCGAGCCGATGATGAATGCCAGGCGGTGGCGCCTTGAATGGCTTGCCTTCGAACTGGCCATCGGACAGCCTTAACCGCGCCTCAAAGAACTCTTCGATCGCGCGCCTGGCCAAGCCATCATCATACCCCAAGCCGCGATCAGGCCCATGCTTCAAGTCGTCCAGATGGCGGCGGCATGCGTTGCGAACATGCGGCCCCGCGATACTCACCATCAACTACCCGCTGTGCGTAATCGGTTACGCGGTCAGTTGAAGAAGGCGTCATCTTCGTCGCTGTCGTCGGGCGCTGATATCCGCGTCCGGTCTGCCGGAGTGGCACCGAGCTTCGACAGCATCGACTGGTACATTGACAGCTTCGTCACTCCGACATCTTCGCCGGAAAGCAACAGCCCACGAACTTGCGCGCAGACCTCCAGAACCGCCCGGTCGCTTTCCATGAGCCACGGAAGCTCGCGCTTGAAACCCTCCCAAGCCTGCCTGCCAAACTCATCAAGAAAGGTTGCCGGTTCGCCAAGCGGGCGGCCCGGTGGATCTTTGCGAGCTGCGTGGCGACCGGGATTTTTGATAGCCGCGCCGGTCGCTTCAGCCTTCGCAGCTGGCGTCCTCGGATTGACCATTCAGCTAACTCCGCTTTAACCTGAACGATGAAATGTGGATGTGAGAATTTTGGGGAATGGCGGTGTCCGGTATCAATCGATTTTAACTTTTTACCCCGCCCCTACCCCTATGCTGCCAGAGGCTAGGCTGCCCGATGATCT
>JADKCY010000015.1 GCA_016718605.1 Lysobacterales bacterium
CTTTGCCAGCGGTTAGCCTTCTGGTACCACTCTTCATCCTTGTTGGCCCACCAGTTGGAGCCAGGCTGTGCAGCGTGATCTTCCGTAGGCCATCACCCAGTTGTACCGCTTGTTCTTGACGCTGCGGCTGAAAACAGCACGCGACGGCTCAGGTCCATGCCCTGGAGACCGGCGTGCAGGAAGGACCACATGACGCCCATCGTCGGCAGGCTGGTGCCGCGGCGCTGGAAGTCGGTCGACGCTTCGCGAGCGTTGAGGGCCGGCTTCGAGCCGGGCATCCTTCGCATCCATCTTCTTGGTGGCATACAGGTCGATTGCCCGGGTCTTTTGTAGACCGCCGCCTGGTTGCGCTCTCCAGGTTCGAGGCAAATAGCGTCATCGCCGCAGGTGCTTCACCAGGTAGTTGCGCTCGCCCTCGGTGGCCTCGGAACAGGTCGATCATCTGCTGCTCCAGCTGAATGCCGGTCTTGTTTCTGATCGGCTTCCCGCTGCCGGACATCTGCACGATCTTCGGGCCCGCTTCTCGCTCGACTCCAGGTCCATCGAGAAACAGGTCCGGAGTAGAACGCATAGTTGCGCATCGCCTCTTCGTATTGATAGTCCTCCCGAGCGCAGGCCGGCCTGCACTTTTGCCCATCTGGAACATCGCATTGAGCAGCCGCGGGCCCATCATCACCAGGTCGGTCACGGCCCTGATCGGGCCTTTCCCGGATATTGATCAGGTGCTGGCTGGTGACAAGGGCCCGCCCCACGTCGCGGAACATATTGCGGAACCAAGAAATTTCGGGCTGTGCGACGTGGCGCCCAGGCGCTGGAGGCGAACCATCGTGCCCAGGGGCGCTGACGGCAACGTCGTGGCTTCCGTGGCCCTGGGCCTAGAACATCGCCCAGATGTGCTCGTTGACCCCGTAGTAGACGACCTTGCCGTTGCGGATGAAAGAGATCGTGCCAAGCGACTGCACGCCCGAGACGATCCACAGCTGAGCCATGGTGTCGCGCTGGGCTTCGCTAGGCCGAACGTCGAGACGACCTGGTCGATCCTCCGAACGGCCCGTAGTGGTCGCCGATCGGATTGCCCTGGGGGTTGTCGATCAGGACTTCCGCGGCCGCGTCGCCAGTTGGCACTCCGGCGCGCGTCCAGCAGCTCGCAGCGGGTGATACTGGTCGGGTGGCGGTCGGGCGCCTTCTGGTTGCCAGCCACTCGCGCCCGGTGATCTTTCTCGGCGTCCCTGCGGATTCCGACAGCTTTGCCGTCCGGTCTTTCGGCCATGCGGGCCGACTGCTGGCAGCCATCATCGTTGCCCGCACCAGGTAGGCCGCGTTGTACCAGGCAGGCCTCGATCGGCGGGATGATGAACTCGCCCTCCTCAGCAGGCCCATGTTGTCCAGCAGATGCTTGGCCTTCACGTTCCGCCCCGGTGGCGTTGATCGCGACCGGAGATCCCAGCCGGACATCAGGTGCAGCGGGACGTAGCTCTGGTACATGCTCTTGACGTGGTCACGCTGTTCCTTGGGCATGACGCCGGCGCGGTAGGAGTATTCCAGCAGGTCGTTCATCCAGCTGGTGATCTCATCGGCCGCGGTTGACCACAACTGGAACTTGCCCTACAGGCCGCCACGTTGGCCTGGGCCGCTTGTACCGCTCGACGCAGCGGGTTCTTCCAGTTGATGAACGTCTCGCCGTTGGCCTTCTTGGCCCGCTCGACTTCGAGGATCTGCCGGTCGATCAGGTACTGGTTGAAGTAGTCGTAGTTGCCGGCGATCTCGTAGTTCTTGTCATCAGGATCTGGAGCAGGCCGATCTGATTGATCTTCTTCGACGAGTCGTCCAGCTCGGTGATCCCCTCTCGAAGAACATCTTCACGGCGCCGCCCCAGCCGTTATAGAGCTGGCCCATGCGGATGACGTCGTTGGAGATCGCCCGGTCGATGCGCTTGGCTGGGATGAACGCGCCGGCAGGCCCATCCGCTTCATCGAGTCCTGCATCTGGGCGGTCGCCCGGTCCACCGACAGCTGCGCCATGTGCATGTAGTTGAAGATGCGCCCGGACCACTTCTCCATGTTCTCGCGGCTGAGCCAGTGCCGGCCCCACTGCCACAGGCCATCTGGCGGCGGGCCCGGTCAGCTTGCGGCGGCCCGGTAGTAGCCGTCGATGTCGCGCTTGGTGTCCTCCGGGCACCCAGTCGGGGTGCCGGCGGATCTGGTTGTGCGCCGCTTTGTCACCGGCTTGTAGCGGGATTGATCTGCTTCGGCTTACCCCTGGCAGCCTGGATGGGCTTCATCGACGGCGGGGGCTGGCTGGGGTCGAACGGCTGCAAGCTTGAACAGGGCGGCCTGGTCACTGGAAGGCATGTACCGGGCGGCAGGCGCTTGCGCCTGGGGATCCACGACCCGCGCAGGACGTCCCGGTAGGAGTCCTCCACGCGGCGCTCCAGGACTCAGGCCCTCCATGCGTTGTGCCGGCCGCGGCGATCTTCAGCTTCTTGGCGATCGCCCGCAGGCCCATGATGACCTTGTTGCGGATGCGCAGCTGCACGGACGGCTCGAGCTGGGCGAGCAGGAAGCGGATGCCGTCGTTGTTGATCATCTGGTCGGCCGCGATGTCGGCCATGACCTCTCGGGTCAGCTTCGTCGGGTGGTAGAACCGCAGCAGCGCGGTCATCTTCGCCCGCGACGGCTGGTCCAGCAGCTCGACCCGGTCGGCCAGCAGCGCCATTTCCTTGCGGGCGTGCAGGTGCAGGTAGTGACCCAGCTCATGGGCGATCACATAGCCGATCGGCTGCGAGCACTGGACATGGATCGCCACGGACAGGTCGTAGGGGTGATAAAACCCCTCGGTGCCGTTCATCTTGCCGCTGTAGAACTCGATATCCAGGCCCACCAGGTCAGCGATGCGCAGCAGGGCCTTGACGTTCTTCTCGGACATGGCGGCGTCCAGCTCGGCCTGCGTAGCCACGGTCCAGCCGAACTCGGCGATCACAGCGTCGCGGTGAGGCGTCGCGTGCCGGTGGCGCTGTGTGGCCTTGCGCTTGGAGACGTCGACCTCTTTGCTCTTCTGGGCCATGATGCCAGGCGCCGCGGCGCCGGCCCGCGCGGCCAGGGGCCAGGGTTGCCGCCGTCGCGGATCTCGCGAACGGCCTGGCCGATCTTCTGCCACAGCTCGGGGTTCTTCTTGGGCATAGCCATCATGTCGACGGTCCAGTCGGTCAGCGCGGCGACCTTCACCAGCAGATCCTTGCCGGCCTTGATACTGGTCCCACTGACGCCGATCTGGTATCCGCTGCGCATGTGCGTGATGGCCCAACCCATGTTGTTGCCGTCCTGCCCCATGCCCCCCGTCAGCGCCAGGCCGCTATTGCCGTAGACGAACGCCCTGGACGGCCGCTTGACCATCTCCTTGCCTTTGCCGCGGACAGAGATCTCGATGACCGTCTCGGTGAACTTGCCATCGGTCAGCTTCGCCGGCACCGTAGGCATGTCGGGCATGGCCTCGGCGTCGATCTCGGCCTGCTTGTCCATGAACACCTGGACCGCGGCCTTAGCCTTTTCGATCCCGTAGTAGACGTCCTGGGTGCCCTGGATTTGCTTCATGATGCGCTTGTTCCCACCGATGGGAAGATTTACAACCAGCTGGTACACCTGGATGCCAGATGTCGTCTTGCCGGTTCGGTGGGTGACGATGTAGACGCGCCGGTCAGGGTCGTCTCCGTGAACTTCGACCGGCACCTCGCCAGGCCTGAGATAGATGCCGTCCTCTTTCGGCCAGCTTTGCGGCCGTGCTCGCAGCAGTGGGGCCCTTCTCGGCCTTCGGCTTCGGCGCCAGCTTCTCTTCGGCCTTCGCCGCGGTGGCCTTCTTCTCGCCCGCCTTCTTGGTGGCCGCGTCCTTCAACTTACCACCGGGCGTCTTGGGTGCCGGATCCTCGTAGGCGAAGATGTGGATTTCGCCGGTCTTTCTGTCGACGCCGATAGCACCAGAATGAAATGCCTCGCTGAGTCCATCGCGATCGCGAAACGGCTGCTCTTGAAGCGTGATCAGGATGCCCGTGGCGTCCATGCCGTAGTCGTTCCAGTAGACGTTGTACCAGTATTTCCCCAGCCGGCCATAGTCATGCTTCATCATGCCCGGCCCGCTGCCGCCGCCGTGCATTGACGCATTTCTCGGCAGCTTCTCACGGGTCAGCGCCCGCAGCCCGCTGATGTGGACCTTGGACCGCTCGCGCAGCCACGCCAGCGCCTGGGCCTCGGTGACTATGGGGCCGCTCATGGCTCGGCTGTACGCTGCTTCGAGCTTCGCCTTGGCCTTGTCGACCGACTCCTTGAGCTTGCGATCCATCTCCGTATTGGGCTCGTAGTCCTCGCCCTCGTCGTCCTGCGGCTCCGTCGCGTCATCCTCGGAGTAGTTGCCGTCCTCGTCGAACTTCACCCGGCGCATGACGTTGCCGTTTTTGTCGACCACCATCAGGTCGGTGTTGGTCCAGTCGATTTCCTTGCCGAACACCTGGCGGGCTTCGTCGACCAGGTACTCGATGACGTCGGTTACGTCCTGCTCGTTGTCTGTGTGCCGCTCGTCGATCCGGCCGATCATGTTGCCTTCTTCGTCACCAATCCAGATCGACGCTTCGCGGAGGGCTGGATCGTTGTCGCCGTTCTCGTCGGCGTTTTCCTCGTAGCGTGCGCGGGCCTTTTCGATCTCTTCCTTGCCGAGCGACTTGCCGCGCCAGCTCTCATTCTCCGGCTCGGCCTTCGGCTTCGGCTTGGCCTTCGGCGTCTCGGGCGCAGGCTTCTTGCCTTCCAGCTCATCCTTGTGGGCGTGCGCAGCCCGCAGCATCGTCTCCAGATGCCCTGACGGTTCATCGTTGGCGATGGCCTCGTCGATCTGCTTGACCAGGTCGGCGATGTGCTTGTCGATTTTCTGCATCGGCGTCAGCTCGGGCTCGGGCGCCGGCGCGGGCTTCTTGTTGGCGGCCCGCCTGGCCTGGATCGCCTCGCGCTCCTTCCGCTCCAGCTCGTCCTGCTCCTTCTTCTCGGCCTCCCGGCGCTCGGTGTACTTCTTTTCCTGCTCCTCGAACGTCGGTTCGGGGTTCTCCTTCGACCAGCTGTCGAACTCCTTGGCGTACCGGACGGCCTTCGCCCGGCCTTCCTTGCCCGGGCCGAACTGCTGGAAGCCGACCACTGCCCCGTTCTCCAGGTGATGGACGGCCCAATGCTCGCCCTTCTCGTCGACGGCGATGTCCGTTTTCCCGGTCGCGCCGGCCGGCCACGACGACACGCGCTTGAGGCCCTTCTCGGTGTAGAACTTGTCCAGGCGCTGGAGGGCGCTCGACGAGCTGTCGTCCTGCCCGGCTTCCTGCTCGGGCATGGCCCGGGGCGCCACGTCCTGCGGCGTCACCTTCGGGTTGGCCGGCCCAGGCTGGCGTTGGGCCGCGGGCATGGTCATCAGGTCGCGGTGCAGCTCCTTCTCGGCCGCCCGCTTGGCGCTGCCCTGGTCGTCGAACCCCTCTTCGGGCCCGGCCAGGACTTCGTCGGCCTCGGCGTACTTGATGAACACGCGGTACTTGCCGTCCGGCCCGCGGCGGACGGTGGCCATGGACTGGCCATCCAGCCCTGGCAGGCTTGCGACGTCGACGGATCCCGGCTCGCGGCCGGCCGGCTCCACGACGCGGCCGGTCTGCTTGCCGGCCCGCTCGGCCGCCTTGCGCTGCTGCCAATCCTGGTGCCTTTTCTTCTCGGCCGCCTTGCGCAGCTTGGCCGGGATCATCTGCTTCTCCAGGTCGTCCTTCCTGACGACCGGGGTGCCGTCCTCGGTCAGCCAGACCTGGAGCGGCATCTTGTCGAAGGGCTTCTTCTTGCGCTCGGCGATCTTCCGCGCCTCGTCGATCGGGATGTAGTCGGCCGGATTGTCGCCCTTCGGGATGTACGGGTTGTATTTATACTTCCCAGCCTTGCGCTTGCCGGCCTCGCGCCGCTGCTGCGCGTCGCGCTTCTTCTGCTCCCGCTCGGCCTGCTTGGCCTGCTGCTGCTCCTTGAGCTTGCGCATGCGGCCCCTGGGAGGCTCCTGGGGCGTCGCTGGCGCCGGAGGCCCAGCTGGGTTGACCGGCGGCGAAGGTTGCCTGGGGCCCGTCGTGGGGTCGTCGTCGCCCTCCTGGATGTCGGTCGGCGTGGTCCACTCGTCGCCCATGACCCAATCGTCGGGCGCCTCGGGGTAATCGGGCATGTGCGTGCCCTGCTCCCAGGCGTCCTCGGCGGCCTTCCGCGCGCGGCGCTCCTTCTCTTCCTGGAGGTACTGGACGAACTCGCCCACCAGGGCGGCGTGCTGCTGCTGGTCAGCCGGCGCGGCCTGGAGCGTCTGGACTTCCTTGGTGAACCGCTCGATCAGGATGTCGACCGCGTCCTCTTCGAGGAACGGCACCAGCTCGGCGATGCGGTGGATCCCGTAGGGGTCGGCGCCGGACGTGCTCATCCCCGGGACTTCCTTCGGTCCCTGGAGGACGCCGCCGCCCTGCTGCAACCCGCGCTCGGCCTTCATCAGGTCGTACAGCTCGGTAATCGTCAGCTCCTGGCCAGGCATGAGGCCCTTGGCCCCCGCGCCCACGACCGCGCCGATGCCGACCGACAGCAGCAGTTCGGGGTCCATCAGGACGTCCTTGAGCGGCCGGCCGCGGTGCGTCTCAGAGACGACGTACTGCCAGCCTTCCTGCCCACCCTCAGCCCCGCCCTCGACCAGGATCTGGAGCGCCTTGCGGCCTGGGCTGAACAGGGGGAAGTTCATCAGGATGTCGGGGACGACTTCCTTCCAGAACAACCCCTTGGAGGCGTCCCAGGCTTCCTTCGACGTCATGTTGGGGTTGGCCTTGGCGGCCTCCAGCATGAACTGGCCCTGGTTGGCTGCGGCCTCCGAGATGCCGGCCTGGGTGGCGCCGGTCAGGGCCTTGATCAGCCCGGTGGCGCCCGCTGACCCGGTTTTGGACATGACGCTCGACCAGGCGCCCGAGCCGGACAGGGCCGGCCCCATGGCCAGCGTCTCGGCCATCATCGCGGTCATTGTGCCAACCGCGCCGGTGAGCATGTCCACGACGCCCGGGTCGTTGACCGCGTAGGTGTCAGCCGACCAGTTGTCGATCGCCTGGCCGGCCTTGAACGTCGACTGGCCGGCGGCCTTCGAGCCGAACGGCATGCCTGGCATCGGAGTCGAGCCGCCGGCACCCATAGCCTCGATCATGCCGCCGAGCTGCGCGACCTGGCCGCCGACGAACCCGGTCAGGCCGCGGTTGAAGGATGTCAGCGTCTCGTTCAGCTGGCCTGGGCTGCTCAGATCCTTGGCCGTGTTCGTGGCCAGCCACTTCATGCCCTCCCAGACTTTGGCGAACCCATCGGGCTCGTCGCCGCCGGGCGCAGCCGGCGCCGCGGGGGCCGCAGGCTGGGCACCGGCGGCTGGCGCGGCCGCGCGGGCCGGGGTCATCGAGCTGGGCATCGGCGGGGCGGCCGGCTTCACGCCGACAGGAGCCGAGCTGCTAGGCATCTTGTCCGACAGCTGAAGCGGCTCGAGCGACGACGCCCCGCGCAGCTTCATCGACAGCGCGACCAGGCTGGACGTGTTGCCGGCGGCCAGGTCGGGGCTCAGGTGCGCGGGCGCCTGGGAGCCGGGAGGGCCGGCCAGGGACCGCATGTCCAGGTGCTCGGCGATCGCGGCCATCTGTTCGGGGGTCAGCTTGCTCATCGCTCGATGATCCTCCGCAGCTTCATGGCGCCCTCGTTGACGGCCCGGGACCGCCACTGGTTCTTCGCCGCATTGGGAACCCCGCGGGCCCCGACGCCGATCGGCAGGTTGCTGACCGTCGTGCTGGCGTAGCCGGCGATGTCCTCGGGCGTGATCCCGACCGTGCCGCCATCGGGCAGCGTGATCAGGTAGAGCCCAGCCGAGGGCAGGAACTCATGCTGGGCGCCCGGGAACATTTCATCCCATGGGAACGACGCAGCCTCGGCCGGCTCCAGGCTCGACCCAGGCGCGGTCATGCCCGGCACGATCGCCGGCTTGAGCAGCGGCTCGGACCCGTCCGCGTTCTTGGCTCCCAGATCCCGCGGGAAGTAGCTGGTCCGTGACATTTCCTCGGTGGTGTTGAGGATGGCCTCCACCGAGTTCATGCCCTCGGTCTGGATCCTGCTCAGGGCGCGGTTGATGAAGAAGATCGCCCGCGGCTTGTCGCCCTCGGCGATGGTCGAGATGTTCAGCATGCCGTTGGTGATCTGGCCGCCGAACAGCGTCTGCGCCTGGCGCTCGATGTCCGACAGGTAGCCGCGCATCAGGTCGTCCTTCGACAGCTGGATGCGCACGGCCTCGTACTGCCGGCCCAGGTCCGAGTCCTTGTTCTGGTTCATCTTGTAGGCCTGGTCCCAGATCTCCTTGACCTGCTGGGCCACGACCTCGGGTGCGACGCCCAGAGCCTCGTAGTTCGCTGCGTGCCCGAACAGGAGCGCCGAGAGCGACGGCAGATCCTGATAGGCCTTCTCCAGCAGGCCAGGCTGGGGGGCGTGCTGGCCGCCGCCGGTGGCGATGTACGTCAGCAGGTCCGAGCGCATGCCCGGCCCGTAGGTCTGGGTGGCGATGTCCTGGCCGGCCTTCAGGGACTCGGCCTCGATCTTCGCGCTGCCAAACCCGCGCATGCCGCGGTCGGTCAGGCCGGTCGGAAGGGGGCCGGCCGGCGACTGAGCCATCTGGGGGCTGGCTTGGGGGGAGGGGCGCCCGCCCGTCAGAATCTGCGACAGGATTGACCCGCCGCCGCCGCCGGCCGCTTGCGGCGATCCACCGCCGCCAAACATGGAGCTGTAGAGCTTCGAGGCGCCCTGGGCTGGGGCCTGGGGCCCGGGAGGGGCGCCGGCCTTGCCCGGGGACTCGATAGGCGTCTGCGGGACCAGCTTTTCCGCCCGCAGATACTCCGGCCAATCGGCGCCGTACAGGTCGCCCATTTGCTTCGCATAGCCGACCGTCATCGGTCTGGAGTCCGGCGTCTCGGTGCGCAGATAGGTCGTCATCGTTTCGATGGCGTCGGTCAGATCCTTGCGGTACTTCGCGTCGTACTGGGCGGATTTCTGATCCTGCCTGGCCTGCGCGTTAGCCTGGGCAGCGCCCAGCTTGTCGCGCTCCATGTTGTGCGCCATGGCGGACTGGTAGCCGGCGAGCAGGCCGTGACCGGGTGAGCGGAATCCCATGACGTCTCCTACGGATTGAAGCTAAGGAGCCTCGGGTCGACCGGCTTCAGGCTGAAGTCGCCGTAGTCGCCGGTGAACATGTTGCCGCCGCCGCCGCCACCGGCCTTGCCGCCGCCGCCGAACAGGCCCGCGAGCGAGCCCTTGCCACCCTTGTTCCACCAGCTGTCTTTGTTGATCAGCGCGTCCATGCCCATCGACAGCAGGCTGTTGTTGTTGTCCTGGGGGAAGTAAGTCGACTGGCCGGCTCCGACGTTCGAGCCGCTGAGGATGGCGCCGTACTGCGCGAGCAGGTCGCGCCGGCTGTTGCTTGTGATGCCAGCGGCGGTGTTTGCGGTATCGCCGCGCAGCCTGGACATAGCCCTGGCTTCTTCGGCCGCGCCTTCGCGGCCGGCCTGGTTGCGGACGCTGCTTGGGCCGCCGCCGGTCGACTTGAACATGAACTCGCGGCGCCCGTTCTCCCGGGAGAAGGTCCGGCGGGTGTCCTCGGCCGCCGGCTTGAACAGCATATCGAAGATGTCCTGGCTGTACGGCCCGGTGCCCAGGCCGCGCAGGCCCTTCATCGCGCCGGTCATGTTGCCACGCTCATCGCTGGTCAGCGGGCGCAGGCTGGTGCTGTTGGTCTGGTACGGCTTGCTGCTGCCGCCGCCGCCCAGCATGCCGAAGATGGCGCCAGGAAGTCCGCCGGCCAGGCCTCCGACCGCGCTGCCGAGAATGTTCCCCAGGAAGTTAGCCATGACGGGCTCCCTTGTCGTTGAGCAGGCCCAGCAGGAACGTGTCCTCGGGCTCGCAGCCGTAGAACTGGACGCCGATCGACCGGCGCCCTTCGTGGCGGAACCCCAGCGCAATCAGCGCCTTCTTGGTCCGGCCGCGGGAAACAGGCACTTCGGCTTCGAGCTTGCGGATGCTCAGATCGCCGCCGAACGTCGCCGCAAGGATCTCGCTGACAGCGGCTTTCAGGTCGTCCTGGAAGTCGGCGCTGGGGGCGAAGAACTCCGGCTTCGGGACCAGGTCCACCTGGGCGATCCCGCAGATCGAGGGGGTGATCAGCAGGTCGGCGACGTGCTTCCCTTCCTCGGTGGACAAGTCCCACCACTTCACCACGCCGGCCATGGCCTTGTAGCTCTGGATCGCCGACACCATGTCACGCGGCATCAGCCGGTGCGACGCCGCCAACTCGTACAGATCACCCGGGGTCACTTCAGCGCGTTGCTTGGCTACCCAGCTCATTGTCTTTTTCCCCTCACTGCAATTTCGATCGACGCGCTGACGATCTGCCATGGCGTCGTCGTGTTCGACCTGACGATCAGCTGAAAGAGGCTGCCGTCGCCCTCCAGGTTATGGCGCAGCAACATCTGCGATGATGCGTCATAGAGCCCGTCGTCGTAAAGCCCATAGTCATACCCGACTGCGTGCTCGCCGCGGGCGAAGTCCAGCTCTGAACTGATCTCCAGGTCATTCGAGAAGTCGTAGGCGATTTTCACTTCGCTGTCGCCATTGCCCAGCTCGCCGTAGATCACGTCGATGAACAGCGGCCGGGCCCCGTAAAGGATGTCCGGCATGGCGAACCACTTGGTTCTGTATTCCGAGGCGATGGCCACCCCCGGGCCGTCCTCATAGCCCTGGTCCAGGTAGACGACCGACCCGTCGTGCCGGGCGCCGTACTGGCGCCAGCCGATCTCGCTGGCAACCTCGCTGGCCACGGCGTCGACGCACTCGCAATAGGCCCCGTCCCAGACCTGCCACTCGTTCAGGGCGTAGTAGTAGACCAGGGCCCGGTTGCAGGTCGTGGACCCACCGGAGCAGACGAACCACTTCACGCAGCGGTCGGCCCGATCGTGGACGAACCTGATCTTGTCGTCGGTCTGCGGTGTGATGGCCGCGATCTCGTCGGGGATCATGTCGCCCAGGTCGCCGGGCGCCAGGTCGCCGTATTCCTGGACCGCGGCCAGGCGCTTCGGGCCGTGGACTGGATCCCAGAAGAACAGCTCGCTGCCTACGACGCCCATCGACTTCGGGTTGGCGTTGCCGACCGGAAGGGTGGCGACCATCTGGAGGCCGCCCTCGGCCAGGCCGAAACCACCCGTCCACAGGGTCAGCTTGCTCTTCTTGGTGAACACCAGGTAGCCGTAGACCTGGGCCGCCCCGGTGACGATGTCGCCATCGCCGCGGGTGACATAGAAGTATCCGCCGTCCTCGGGGCTGGTCGTGGCGGCGGCCTCATCGGCGGCGTCGACGTCGACCTTCAGGAAGTTGGACGGCTCGCCCAGCATCGACACGTCGACGCGGCTGGGATCGTCCTGGAAGCCGTAGGCGTAGGCCCTCATCTCCAGGCCTTGGCCGAAGATGGACAGCGCACGCGGCCAGCTAGCGGGCTCTGTGGTGCCCCAGGGCAGGCTGCCGTCATCGTCGGGGTCGTCCCACCTGGCCGGGTAGCCGTACTGCCGGTCGGCGCTGGTGCTGTACTTCCCCTTCGGCCAGCGCAGGATCCCCAGCAGACCGATCTTCGCCGTGCCGGTCGGCGCGACGATGGTCGACCAGGCGCCCCCGGTGGCCTTGACCCGGGCCAGGGCGTTGTCCAGCAGGTAGAAGTTGTCGGCGTCGATCTTCTCGATCCGGTAGCCGTTGCCGTTCAGGGCAGTCCAATCCGCGGCGACCAGGCCCGAGAAGCTGACGACGTCGCCCGTGGCCAGGCCGTGGGCCGTGATCTTGATGGCGATGGCGGCACCCATGGCGGCGCCGGTGAGCTGCGCGATAGCCTTGGCGGCGTCCGACCAGTAGCTCCCAGGCTCCAGGCCGGTCACGATGAACGGCTCGTCGACGCCAGTGCAGCAGAACGCGACGGCCTCATGGTAGACGTCGGCCGCGTCCAGGAAGCGGCCCATCGCCGCGTTCAGCTCGCCGCCGGCCGCCACCGGCATCATGGTGTCGAACCACTCGCCGCCGCCAGTCATGCGCCGCTGCCAGATCGCGCCCCCGCGCGAACAGACCAGGAAGTCCTCGCTGTCGCTGGCCCGCTGGAGCCCGGCGAGGCCCAGAATCGGGTTGTCCTCGTCCACGGCGCCCGGGGTGTCGATCGTCTCGCCATCGGCCTTGATCAGGCCCGAGAAGCCCTTGCGGGACTTGACCGAGCCGGCC
Organism: Lysobacterales bacterium; assembly: GCA_016718605.1. Lineage (GTDB taxonomy): Bacteria > Pseudomonadota > Gammaproteobacteria > Xanthomonadales > Xanthomonadaceae > Aquimonas. The sequence goes on from JADKCY010000015.1 coordinate 12,342, forward strand.
GGGAAGGCCACGACGTTGCGGGCGTAGGGGCTCGCGTTGGGCGGCAGGTCGGTCACCGAGTCGCGGGTGTTGACGCCCCCGAACCGGACCTGTGTCGACTGCAAGCGGTCCCTGTAGTTGCCCATGCTACTCCCCGTCGATCAGCTGCGAATTCTCCCAGTAGGCCTGCCTGGATCTGGCCACTGCATCTTGCAGCATCCCCAGGCCGTTGTCGTAGGTGATCTTCCAGTCTGGCCACTCGCGGTAATGGTGGAACATGCCAAGGGCCATGTTCTCCAGGGCCGGCATCAGATCCATCGGCAATCCCAGCTCGTCGGCCGCGTCATACGGCGGGATGTGTTGCCCGTAGTAGCCGGCCACGATGTAGGGGCTCGTCGAATCAATGAAGTCCTGTGCCGGCGGCGCCCACAGGCCCAGGTATCCACCCTTGATCGTCCACAGCTGCGGGTTGCCGTCGTAGTTGGCGTCGACGGCCTCTTGCTCGGTATCGACGTTGCCGAACGACGGCGGCATGTTGCGGATGTTCGGGTAGATCTCCAGCAGCTTCTCATAGGGCCAGAACGTCAGGCTGGAAGCCGCCTTGTTGATCCCCACCGTCGAGCCGGCTGCGTGGTAGTCGGCCGGCAGCTCGTACCACATCTGGCCGGCCGACAGCTCCATGGTCCACCAGCGCCAACGCCAGTCCCACTTGGCCTTGTACCAGATCAGGTTCAGGGCCTGCTTGATGGCCAGGATGGCCCTGATGGTGTTCCTGTCAGGCGTATCCAGCGTGGTCGGTGCGATCACGCCGGACATCTTGCACACCTCCTGGACGGCATCCAGGAGCGTCTTAGGTGTTCCTTCTTCGACGACGCTAGTCATGGTGCTCCTACTTGGCGGCCCAGCCGGTGTTGCCCGTGCCGGACTGCTTGACGTACAGGGTGGACCCAACGCCGCCATCGATTCGCAGGTACAAGCAACCAACAGGAGCCGATACGACACCCTCTGGAGCGCCAGATCCGTAAGTGATCAACTTGGTACCAAACAGCTCAATGTCGCCTCCCATGACGTCCAGATCTCCGCTGACCTGGAGCCCGCCACCGACATAGGTATTCTCAAGCAGCTGGATCGCGTTTCCGGGAGAAGCTGTCTCGATGTAGAGCGTCTTGAGCGTGTCCTGGGTCGTGATGTTGCCCTCGAATACCTGGTTTGTTGTTTTGTCCAGGTAGAGAGGCTTCCATCCAGTCGTGCTTGATCCTGCGTTCTTGAAATAAAGCGCCGTTTCTCCAGATCCATCGCTTCGCTCGTACAGTGCGCCAGGAGGGCCTGAAGTCACTCCCTCGGGAGATCCTGTTCCTCGAACAAGGGCGTTGGTCGAGTAGATCTTGATCAGTCCGTTTGCTGAGTTAATCCCTCCATTGCTTGAAATCAACCCGCCAGTAACGATGCCTTCTGTTGAGATGATATAGGTGTTAGCTACAAGTCCGCCGCGAACATAAAGATTGCCGGCGATGCCTTGAACGGTCAGTGAGTCTGCGATCGAGACACTTCCACCGAAGGCAACATCGCCATCAACAATGAGGCCGATCGAAACATCCTCTGTGGTGTAGCGCCCGATCCCGTACCTCGAAACAGCGATGTCGTATGTGCCAGCAGGCGCGTAGAACCAATAGCGCCCAGCGGCGTCAGTGGACGTTGGGTTGAGCTTCGTTGCAGATCCTGACTTGTTGGAATAGAGCGTGACAAGTGAATCGGTGTCCGCCAGGTAGACGAACACCGATGCGCCCGACACGGTCTTTCCGCTGGTGTTGCGCACAACATCTTCGTGCCTGTTGTACGTTGTGGCCATGGCCGCCGATGCCATGAGCAGGGCGGCCATGATCGTGCGCAGGACCAACTTCATGTCGTCTCCTTCTAGGCCGAGGCCATAACCTCGCAGTTGTACTGAGGCCGGTCCTCGACCACCCGGAAGATCCGCTGCGGCCCGGTCAGGCCCAGCTGATTGCCCTGGTAGTCCGTGGTGGCCATGTCGACCGTCTCGCGGCGAGCGCCGCGCACGACCTCGACCACGGCCTCGGGGGCGTCCATCCAGACGCCGGTCTTGACGTAGTTGTGGCAGGCGACATGCACCTTGCCGCGGCTGACGGCGGCAGCCTGGACGTAGATCAGGTCCGGCTGCGTGTTGTCCGTCTTGTAGACCCGAAACTGCTTCCAGTCCGGCTTGTAGTTGCCGGCGTTGTCGGTGCAGCGATGGAAGCGCGTGCCGCAGGGCGGGTTCTTGAATTCCGCCGGCAGGCGCTTGCCGCTGTGGAACGTGAACTTCGCGCCGGGATCCTCGGCGGCCTTGACCACGCGAGATCTCTCGGCCTGGGTCCGATTCGACGCTTCCTGCCTGATCTGATCTTCGATTGAGGTGGACATGGTTTCTCCTTGCGGTTTGCGCCCGCCGGCGTGGGTTGGTAGGGGCGGCCGAAGCCGCCCCTTGTCGTCGTCTACCGATAGGCCGTCCAGCTCCAGGTGTGGCTGTCCGTCTGGAGAGCCGCGGGGATCTGGAAGCCCGGACGGGTCATCGTGTTGGCGACACCGTCGACCGTCTTGAGGCCGCCCTCGTTGACCGTGGGTCCACCCGTGACCTTGGTGATCACGCCGGTCGAGCCCGTGTTCAGATAGGCGTTGCCGGACGTCATGCCCTTGGTCCACCAGTAGACCAGGGGGTTGGTGGCGTTGTAGTTGATCAGCTCGATGCGGGAGGGAACCCAGCCCAGCTCGATGTACTCGATGGCCGGAGTCGACGCGGACACCAGGAGTCCCGTCGCGATCGCACTGTCGGGGCACTCGCCGCCGGCATGGCTGACCGTGCGCGTTGCGTTCGCCATAGCTCTACCTCTTTCTGGTTAGGGCCGGCCCGCGCCGGCCCCACCAATTACGCCGTGGTGCCGCACTCGATGCGGACCATCCACGACTCGTTCAGGATGACGGCGGGGCAGGTGATGGCCTTCCAGCCGATGGTGGCGCGCTGCTCCAGCGGGTCGCTGGTGCCGCCGCTGCTGCGGTCCTTGACGATGATCTTCGCCGAGTTGCCCGCCAGCGGCACGATGCCGTAGGCGTCACGGGCGATGACCAGCACCGAGTACACGTCGCAGCTGGTGCCACTGGTGGACTTCAGGCCCGCACCGGCGCCGGACAGCGCCGCGCCCGCGTCGGCCCACACCTTGTTGTTGGTCGAGGCGATGAAGCGCACGTTGCGGTACGCGCCGGCCTCGCCCTCGATCACGCCCGACTGGCTCGCGTACTGGTGAACCGGCGTGAAGGCCGGATCGCGGCTCAGCGTGCCCGTGGTCGTGTTGAAGATCATGAACCCGGACTTGGGGTTGTACAGGTCATGAATCTGGTTGGTGTGGATCAGACAGTAGTAGGCCTTGGCGATCGGGCCGCTCTGCTGACCTCCGCCCGGGCCCACCATCGGAACGAACGTCTTGGCGTTCGCGCCGTCGAGGATCCGGATGGCGTAGTCCAGGGCGGTGCGGCACAGGGTTCCGCCGACCGTGTCGCGGGCCGGCGGGCCGGCCTCGTCGTGCGGCGCCAGGTCCGCGGTCGAGTCGTCGTCGTCCTGCACGCGCACGAAGTTCGTGCCGCCGGACAGCGCGTTGGCGTGGATGGTGTCGATCGACTCGCCCATGTTCTCGCCGCAGATGGCCGAGAACTCGGTGATGATCGGGTCGACGTGGGTCAGTTCGATCTTGTCGGTGATGGGGATGTACGACCCGTACCACTGGAGCGTCGCGATGACGTCCGTCTTGGTCGGGCTCACGCCGGGAGGCGTGATTCCCTCGGTCAGCGGAGTCGTGACCTGCGAGAGGCCGTTCCAGCGACGGAAGACCATCTGCTGGCCCTGACGCAAGCCCAGGCTCTTGACCTGGCCGAACTTCTGGTAGTTGAGCATCGGGCGCGCCCGCGACAGCAGCTCGCGGTTATACACACCCCTGGCGACGCGAGGCAGGGACGTTTCGGTCCCGGCCAGGCTGTCGATGGTGTTGAGGACTGCCATGGTTGCTCCTTAGAACCGGCCGTCGAGGATCGGGTCGGGCTCGTCCCAGCTCTGGGCCCCGTACCTGCGGGCCATGGAGGCCTGCTTCAGAGCCTCGAAACCCTCTTCGGTCAGGTCGTTGACGTTGATAGGGCGCTGCACCGGCGGGAGCATGCCCCCGCTGCGACTGATGCTGTGCGCCCGCGCTGCCGATCGCACAGGCGCACCAGGCGACGTTGCCGTCGGCTGGGCCTGGAGTCGGCGCATGACCACGCGGAAGGCGATGGCCTCGGCCCCGCCGCGTCCGCGGTACTCGTTCTGCTGCTGCGGAGACATGGACGCGTATTCGCGTTCGAGTTCGTCGACCATCTCGGGCTGGAAACCAGGCACAGTCTGCGTCAGGGCCTCAATGGCCTGCTCGCGCTGCACCTTCTCCAGGACGGGAGCCAGATCGCCCATCATCTTCGCACGCTCGGCCTCCAGGATCGGCTTCACATACGCGTAGATGTCGGGATCGACTCCTTCCGGCACTTCGGACTCGCCGCCGGCCTGGACCGGCTGACCCTGCCCGGGTGCGCCCTGACCGCCAAGCGAGCGCGTGACAAGCTCGCGCAGGTAGCGGTTCTCTTCGGCCATCTGCTGGAAGCGGTCATACGGGACCGGCCCAGGGGCGGGCGCTGCCGGCTGCTGGGCCTGGGGCTGCTCGGGCTGACCTTCGGTCTGCCCGGCCACCATGCGAAGCAACGCTTCGAGCTGCGGATCTCCCTGGGGGACCGGAGGCGGCGCCTGCGGCTGCACGGGCGCCTGCGGGGCAGGCGTCTGCGGCTGAGGCTGCTGCGCTTCGGTGTACCCGTAATCGGCTTCTGCTTGATCGAACTCTGCAAACACGTCGTCGTTAGGCATGTTTTTGTCTCCCGTGTTTACGCCTCGGAAGGCGAGTTACTCGTCGTCCAGGTCATCGACCGCCGGCCTGGCGATCTCCGGCCTGAGCATGGCTTCCACCCGTTGGAGGACGTCTTGCAACGCGCCGCGCGCGCCCTCCTGATACGCAAGCCTGTACGGATAGTCCGGCGTTCCGCTAGGCTCGCAGGCCCGGCAGCGCCGTTCGTGATCCGTCACCAGGAATTGCAGGATCATCCGAAACCCAAGGCCCTCTGACGATGCCTGCATCGCCGCTGCCGTCTCCTGTGTCGTCTTGAACTTCGGCGCCACCGCCGCCAGCTCCAGAACTCGCTGCATTGCTGCCGCCTCCGCTACTGGCGCCGCTCTTGGCGCCGGTGCCGGCCAGGGTTCCGTTGACCATCAGCTCAAGCAGGATCGCGGTGCCGGTCTTCTCGTCGACGAACAGATCCTCTGCGTCGTGGAAGCCCATCTCCGCGTAGACCTTCTTGAGGTACTGCAAGTGCCTGACAAACGGCGCATAGACCGGGTTGCCGCCGGTCATCTGGCCGAAGAACATCAGATCCTGGACCTTCTGCGTGCGCTCGGCGACATGCTGACTGCCGCGAACGTCGATGATCCAGCCGCGCCTGATGTCCAGGGGCGAAATGGGCATCCAGCTGTCGACGCCGTTCTCGATGGTGTGGGCCATGACGGTGTTGTTGATGAACATGCCGTTCATGCAGACCTGGTGACGGATCGCCGCGGACAGGCCGCCTTCTTCGATGTCACGCACGATCTGGTTGAGTGTCGCAGCGATAACCCCGGCGTTCTGGTTGACCTCGGTCGCTGACCGCTGGTACATCGGCACCGATGGGTTGATCGAGCGCGTGCCCTGCTGGAACTCGGCCTTCAGCGACGCGTAGTCCTGCATCGCCGCGTAGATGCCGCCGAGATCCTTCTTGATCGGCTCCATGTTGTCCATGCGCCCGACCAGGTGCCGCTTGCCCGGGGCCGACGTCGCGTTGACGTCGACGATCCCATCCTCGATGCACTTGTATTCGGGGTTGATCGCCGCGGCCACACCGTCCACCAGCTGGTTCGTGCGGGCCTGCAAGACCTCGTTGGTCCCGCGGTTGGGCTCGAGGATGCCGATGCCGTACGTCTCGCCAGGAGGGTTACAGATCGTCGCCAGGTAGGTCGATGGCTCGTTGGTCCACAGGAACCCGGGCTCGAAGCGGATCAGCGTCTTGCTGTTGGCGATCGTCGCGGTGTAGTTGACGAACACCTGGATGCTGCCCGACCCGTCGACCGGGATCTCCATGTCGCCCTGAAGCTCCAGCAGCTCGACGCCGCGGTTGAGCTTCGGCGTATTGAGGCCGAACGACGCAGCCCTGGCGGCGATCTGGGAGTCGGTCGATGTGCGCGACGACTGGAGATCGACCTCAGAAATGTCACCGAGGTTCTGGTATACCGCGTAGCCCATCTCATCGGGCTCGGCGAAGCGCCGCAGGTAGGCCAGGCTCTTGAAGGACCGCTTGATGCGCAGCGCGGTGCGCTTGCGGTTGGGATACGGGTCGATCACGAAGTTGAACAGGTCATCGCACTCCAGCACGGGGCCCTGGTAGGCGATCTTCTGCTGGGGCGCGGGGGGCTGCGGAACCTCGAAATCCTTGAAGCCGGGCAGGGACGAGATATCGATGCCGGCGGCGGCCAGCTGGCGGGCCTGCATCTGCCAGGCCATCGCTTCCTGCTGGTGGGCCTGCCAGGCCATCGCGTTCTGCATTTCCCATTCGGTCATGGACTTCGCGTAGGACGGATAATCGACCGTCCACTCGACGTCCCAGCCGCTGGTGAACGGCGCCGAGCCCAGGATGATCAGCTGCTTGACCACGCCATTGCCGAAATCGCGGTAGAAGCCGGACTGGCGGTGCTGCTGGTAGCACAGGCGCTGCATGCCGACCGCGGCCTTGTCGTCGACCTGGATCCCGCCAGGCTCTGAGGCGCGGAACTTCAGCCACTGGTCGCCCGGGAAGAGCTGCCCCATCACCTGGGAGTAGACCGTCTCGACGGCGTCCCACGGCAGGCCAATATAGCGGGAGGATTTGTGGTGCTTTTCGAGCCATTTGGCCAGTTTCGGGCTGAATTTCGACATGTACATGTCGACGCAGTCGCCCCATATGGCCTCTTTGCCGGTCCTGGCGGTCTTCAGGTCGTCCCATCGCTGAACGCCGTAGTTTACGACGGATTCAGGGTTGACTTGCCCGATAATCGCCATACTACCAGCCCCCGTTGCCGCCTACCGGGCCGTATTCCAGGTTGCTTTGCGCCCTCCGCTGCTGGGCGGTGCGCTCCTGCTCATCCTTCGTCTTGACGTCCTTCATCAGGGCCCCTCCCAGCATGTCGAAAGCGTGATCTTCTGCCTTCGTGTCGACGTCCTCGACGTTCTTCGGGTCGACCTGGAGCAGAGCTAAAGTGCGCCATGTATGCACGCAACGCTCACAGAATACAAGCCTTGATTTTCCGTTCACGACTTTCAAAAACTCGTGAATCTTCATTTTCTTGGCGACGCGGCTGCCCTGCCCCTTGCTCCAGGGCTGCCAGTTGGCGACCGATCCGCCCATCATCTCGGCGATCGACGGGCTGCCAGGCTCGGCGTTGAAGTGCTGGGCGTCCAGCCACCGCTCGCGGACCTTGACGCCGAACTCCTGCTCGATCCCGCGCATCTTCTCCCAGACGATAGCCGGGGACTCCTGGGTGCCCTCGTTCGGCTTCTTGCCGGCGCCGTACATCTCATGCCACATGATCACGTCGCCGTCGAAGTTCCTGAAAAACCAGCCGATTGAGTACGGTTTGGAGAATCCCCAATCGCAGGCGCACCAGGTTTCCACCCCGGGGGGTGGCGTCACGTTGCGGATGACGTGGATCTCCTGGCGCAGCTCAGGCAGGGCCGCGCCGGCGATGATGTCCCAGTCGCCGTCACGCAGGGCGCGGCGGATGTTGGGGTCCGACAGCGACTCCAGGCGGTCCTCGTAGCCCGGGTCGTTGATCATCATGATCCGGTTGTCGGCCAGCTTGGCCGGGATGAACACGCGGGTGCGCACGCCGCCGGTACGGGGGTTGACCGTGTACTGGGGCTCGAAGGGCGGCTGCTTGATGTGGCTGCCGTCCTTCATGAGGAAGTGCTTTTTCACCCAATGGTGGCCAGGGCCGCCCGGGTTGCTCGCCGAGACGACCTGGCAGGGGACGCCAGCGGCCGAGCGGTTACGGCTGACCATGTAGTTGTAGGCGAAGTCGGTGGCCCACATCGTCAATTCGTCGAAAGCCACGTCGGTAAACTGGTGCCCGATGTAGCGATAGACGTCGTTGTCATCCTCCAGGGCCCTGAGCTTGAGAGTTCCCCCGCGTGGGAAGTCGAAACGCTTGTCGCCGACCCGGTAGATGCTCGACCCGTAGACCGGATAGAAGATCTCCTTGCAGCGGGTTTCGATCTCTTCGAGGGAGGGGTAGGTCTTGCGGAAGATGACGCCGCGGAAGGGCGCGCCCCAGGCGGCTTCCTTCTGGGCCATGTGGCCGGCCAACCAGTCCGACTTGCCGCCGCCGGCCGCTCCACCGTAGAAGATCTCATCGAATGGGCAGGCTGAGGCGATGGTCTGGGGTCCGGCCTGGGGCTGCCAGATGACGTTGACCGGGCGGCCCTGGACGGTTGTTCCCCGTGGAACACTGAGCACGCCGGCGCCGGGCGGGAGCCAGATATCACCGGCCATGACGGCCTCGATTGCTGACCGGGCAGCAGGCACCCAGGAAGGGCCGGTAGTCGTCCTCCATGACGACGTCCGCGGCCTCCAACTGCTGCCCGGTCAATGCGCCCATCAGTCCATCGACTCCCACTCGCCGCACCAGTCCGTGGTGTTCACAGTCGGGAAGCCGCCAACAGCATGAGGCGCGGAGAGCCGGCAGGTGCCGAATCGCTGATGAAGCGGGTCGCCAGCTTCCAGGTTGAACCATCGGCAGCCGTGGCAGGTATTCATGTCCTCGGGCAGCGGCGGGAACAGCGCGGCCGGAAACGCCTTCTCGAAGTCGAACGGCGGCCATTTCTTCTCGAAACCGACCGGGGGCCACTTCTTGAACACGATGCCGGCCGCCGGCTCGGCGCTGGCGTGCATAGCGACCTGCTCGGTGGTCAGCTTCGGCTTGCAGGCCTTGGCCATCGTGTCGCGCATGTCGGCCATGCGCATGTTCACGCAGTCGACGCGGGAGTCGACGACGTTCAGCTTGGTGTTGGTCTTTTCGACGGAGGCGCCCAGGCTGTTCAGCGCTTCCAGGATCTTGAGCATCTGGTGGTCGGCGTGCACCAGGCGGACGACCAGCTCGTCGACGCCCTTGGCCTGGTCGTCCAGCTTCCTGACGGCCTTGCAGGCCAGCACGTCCAGGCGGTTGATCAGCTCGGTCTGGCCGGCCAGGCGCTGGATGACCTCGGCGCCCTGCCTGACCAGGTGGTCGACCTGCTGGGCGTCGATCTTCTGTCGGTCGGCCAGGTTCTGGAGGCGGCCGATGACCTCGCGCTTGAACTCGAGACTGAACTCCTGATCCCGGCGCCAGGCCTCGGCCTTCTCGCGCTGCTCGTCAGCGACGGCGCGGTCCTGGACCTGGTAGAGCTTCTTGGCGTGACCGAAGTCACAGGTCGGGGTGTGGTTCACGCGGTCAGCAACAGAGCCGGCTCCGCAGATATTGCACCGTTCCGGCCGCATCGCGTCCTTCTCGGTCACCCGCGACGGGACGCACGTCGCGTTGTACGCGCACAGCCTGTGGTGAGGCATGCCCACCTTCTCGTAACACCCCGCGCACCGCAGAACACGCTCAACCTGGGGACAAGTCGGGTTCACCTTGGGGTTGTTCTCATTCGTCGACACCGCCGCCACCTCCGGTATGTCTGCCCTTTCCAACCTTCCCGATCTTCGCACCGCCCAACCGCATCCTGTGGAGGATGCCAGGGCTCGAAGCCGGGTTCTGGGCGCCAGTATACTGCTTTCTGGCCAGCTGTGGAGTCCCAATTTTCAGCAAAGCGCCAGCCAGCTTGCCCTCGCCGCGGTTGAGCGAGCCCGGGGAGGCCTTCCTGGAGGCCTGGGGGCCGGCCAGAAGGGATTTCCACCGGCTACCGCCGTAACGCCCGATACTCATGTTTATTGACCTTTCGTTTTAGCAGGTTTCAGGTGCAAAATTTGGGTGGGGGGACGTGTATATTTCTCGGTCAGCCCGGGCGCGACACCCCACCCCCGCCCGCGGCCACGACGCCGACACGACTTGAACCGCACGCACGCACCCGCCCGCCCGCGACCCGCCCCCGCGCACGCCCCCGCCCGCGCCTCGAGCTGCATGCCGCCTCGCCCAGGTGCAACACACACACAAGCCGCCTCGACGTGCAGCTGGTCGCGCAGGCCTGCCGGGTGACTAGTCATCGAGCGGGCCCGGCTCGGCTGCCGTCACCAGCTGACCGGCCTTGTGCTGCCGCACCAACTCCGCGAACCCCGCCGGCGATGCGCGGGCGACAAGGCCCAGCACCGGCAACGGCTCGTCACCAGCTGCCGCCGGCTGCACCTGCCCGTCACGCATGCCAAGGATCGTCCGGTCGGCGTCTACAAGCCGGGCGTGTGCGCCGGCCAGGGCTGCGAGGGCCGATGCCGGGGATCCACGGGCGCCCGCGCCCAGGTCGCCCGCCTCGGCAAGGGTCTGGAGGCGCTTCCAGAGCTGTTTGGAGCGGGCCCGATGGGCCTTGAGGACGAAGCGGGAATAGGCTGCAAGTGCAGTCAGGTCATCGTTTAACACGGCTTCGACGACCTGCTGGCGGAGCTGGTGAACGGTGGGCGTGGGGGCCCGTTCCCCCGCCAACGCCCCAATCGCCTGATTGAAGGGATCCTCAGCACCAGAATCAGCACCAGCACCAGCAGGCGCACCAGCAGGCGCAGGGACTGACCCGGCATTAGGGGATTCCGGACTAACACGGGAGGATCCGCTAACACTAGGGGATCTCCCGTTAGGGGAGTTCATCCTCTTATAAAGGGCGGCCCTGGTGCATCCAGCCTTGCGGCAGGCCTCGGATGCGCTGGCTCCGGCCACATGCAGGGCCATCGCATAATCGACGGCTTGCGGGGTCGCAGGGGATTTGTGGGGGGTGTTGTTGGCCATGACGGCGGCCACCGGCGAGGGGATCCAGCACCAGCTGCGGCCCCTTGTCAACCCTCGCCCGTTCGCCCAGGTGGTGCGCGTTCCCGTTAATCTCTCCGCTTGGATTGATTGCGCTTGCACACCGTTTGGCTGCTGATGTACATTGTGGGCGGGCCATCCGGCCCAAACGGCGCGGGCCCGGTCGCCCGGCAAACTCTACACTGGAGGAAACCATGATAACCGCGATCACCACCACCACCGGCCCCGGCGGCATAGTGACTGCCCGGGTGCCCGCGCATTACGCCGACAAGCGCACACGCGCTATCCAGACCGACCACGGCCCCCGCCATGTGCAGGCTGCCGTTCGTCGCGTGATCTCGACTGACGGCAATCCGTTCGGGCAGGCCCACGCCGATGCGCTGGCCTCGTTCATCAACGTCTATTTCCCCCGCACCGGCGGCGGCTGCTGGCTGGGCGCGGCGATCACCGCTAAGCAAATCGCATGGCTCCATGTCAACGGCGCGATCCCTTCCCGCGCCTCGAGCGACCGGCCCCAGCTTACCGGGACGTTGGCCTCTGGTCTCGTCCTGTGGACCTAGGGGGCGCGCCATGATCTACCGCATGGACTCCCATCGCACGCGCATGGCCCGCCGCCGTCCGCTGCTGTCGCGCCTGTTGCGCGCCGTTCGCCGCGAAGTCGCCGCTTGGCGCACATGGCATGCCACCACCACCGGCAGCTATCCCCGGGCCATCAACCGCAAAGGATCCCGCCATGAGTAACAACCGCCGCCCCCGTGTGCAGCAAATCCGTTGCTGGGCGTGCCATGAGCGCCCCTCGCAGATTCGACGCCCTGAGGATTTGCTCCCGCTGCTGTGGCCTGAGTTCACCGGCGCGAATCTCGATAGCCGCGAGAAATTCGGGGTTGTCATCCTCGACGCGCGGCATGCCCCGATGGCCCCGCCGCAGACCGTGAGCATCGGCTCCCTGAACGCCTCGCTGGTGCACCCCCGCGAAGTGTTCGCGCCCGCCATCGTGGCCCGCGCTGCTGCTGTCATCGTCTATCACAATCACCCGTCCGGCGATCCGCGCCCGTCCGCTGATGATCTCGAGCTGACAGGCCGCCTCGATCGTGCGGGCGAGTTGCTGGGCCTCGCCCTGCTGGATCACTTCATTCTCTGCCCGGGCGACCTGCACGGCGAAAGCGCCAAGCGCGCCTACACGTCGATTCGCGAATACGGCTGGCCCGCGCCGCCGTCGAACTACTAGCGCCAACCGGCGCGCCGTTGCCCCTGGGCGGCGCGCCTTCCTTCACCCTGCCATGCAGGCCGCGCCGGCGGAACCCGGCAACCCGTACACTGGAGGATCGACCATGTGTCATTTCGTGTCTGGTCTGCTGCTGGAGGACGGAACGGTATTCATCAACCCGGGCCGGGACTCTCACACCCTGCTCTTTCCCACGCTCAACATCGACGATCACCCGCGCAACGCCGTGCGCCTGGAGTATGTGCCGACCCGTGAGGCGATCGAGGCCTTGACCAAGTGGCGCGATGGCGCCGACCGCGCCCACGACTGGGATCAGTGGCGCTTCATCGTGGATCAGGACATGCGCCCCGACTGGTTCGACATGGATCAGGCCATGCATGCGATGCGCTCCGCGATCAATCGCCTGACGGTGTGGGGCGATCATGGCCGGGTGCCGAAAAAGTGTCAGCTGCTGTTCGCGATCGGCTGCGGCTGGGACGAAGTTCCGAAGGGCACCTACATCGGGCACATGATCCAGCCCGTCTATGGCGGTCTGACCATCAAGGGCTGCATCGACCACCTGAGCGGCGACCGCGACAGCAAGCCCGCCGTGTACGCGATCAGCGACAGCGCCTACATCAAGATCATCGACGGGTGCAGGGTCGAATCCATCAATGGCCGGATCGCGACGATTGCCAACAGCGAGATCTACAACATCGAGCGCGGGGCGCATGTGACCACGGTCGTTGATAGCACGGTGCAAATCCTGCGCGGATGCCGCATCGAGTCGGTGCGGGCCTCGCAGGTCGAGCAGGCTACCGACTTCGCCGTGATCGACTCGCTGGCTGATGGTTCGACGCTTCGCGCCTTGAGCGGATTCTCGATCGTCGCGACCGGCAGCAACAATGTGCATATCGAGGACGTGGGCCGCCACTGTCGGGTCGGCGCGCCCAGCTGGGGCGATTACTACGGGCAGATCGGCCGGATCCACGCCACCGCCAGGGCCATCATGCGTGCGCCCTGCGTGAGCCCTGACGTTGAAGTCTACGGGCTCCCGTCCGCGATCTAGTCAATCACCCGGGGCGGCTGGCCCGGCTGGCCGCCCCCTTCCACTGGAGGCAACATGGAGATCCACGACGACGACCTGAGCGGGCCCGATGGCGATTGCGAGCCCTGCCGCATCGCATACACGCTGGCTGCGGCCCTGGAGTCGAACAACGGCCCGGCCGTTTCCGCTGAAGTGATCGACTGCGGCACCGTTAGCGTTGTCACCAGCGACAAGGACAGCCGCCTTGTCGTTTACCTTGAAGTCGTCGAGAAAGCAACGGAGGACTGAATCATGGCAATGACCACGCAGGAAGCATTGAGCAAGGTTCGCAAGCTGCTGCGGATGACCGAGGATCGCGGTTGCACTGAAGCCGAGGCGAAGCAGGCCGCGATGATGGCGCAACGCATCATGCTGGCCCACCGCATCGAATCGATCGAGGCCGAGGCCGAAGGGGCCGCCCCCGCGCCCGACCAGCCCGTCGAGGCATGGGCCGATCCCCTCGACCAGCAGAAACAGAAAACCGCATGGCGGGGCCGCCTCGCGCTGGAGATCTGCCGCGCCTGCGGGTGCGCGGTGTTCTGGTCTGGTGCGGCCCTGCGCATCGTCGGGACGGCAGACAACGCAACGGCGGCCCGCTATCTGTATGCGTTTTGCTCCCGCGAAATCGACCGCATGGCAAAAACGCACGCAGGCAACGGGCGTATCTGGCTCAACAACTGGCGCATCGGCGCGGCTCAGGGAGTCGGGGAATCGCTGCGCGAGGCTAACGAAGCTGCGCGGCGCGAGGCCGCCCCGGGCACCGCGCTGGTGCTGGTCGATAGCGCGCTGGCCCTGATCCGGCGCGACCGCGACCGGGCCGACAATCACATGCGCTACACGATGGGGATTCGCGGCAAGGTGCGGCATGGCGGCAGCTATGACAGCGGGGCGCGCGAGGCCGGGAAGCGCGATGGTCGGTCGATCAACGTCAACAGCAAGGGCCGCCCCGCCGTGGGCGGCGGCAACCTGCGCTTGAAGGGCGGCGCGTAATGCCACGATACACTGTCAAACTCACCGTTGAGTCGATGCACACAATCATTGTGGACGCCGACAGCGAGGAACACGCCGAGGAAAGCGCATCGGCACTGTCCTGCGACGAAACCGAGGGCCACCGTGAAACCGTCGAGGCCGAGGCCGTAATCACGCCCGAGGCCGACCTGACGCCCGCGCCCGTGCAAAGGAGCTGGATCCTTGACGCGCTGGAGGCGGCATCCGACGATCGGTCGCGCCTGTTGGAGGATCCTGACGTTCATCTGTCCGATTGGATTCGGGAGGAAATGCTGAAAAACCAGTTCATCCTCAACGCCCTGATCATGCAAATGAAAGGGGAAACGTAATGCTGGACAAGAACCAGCGGACCGCAGCCGTGGTCAACTTCCTGCAAGGCCGGGCGAAGCTGAACCTTGCCCTGGAGCTGGCCCGCAACAAGGGCGGCGACGAAGAGGCGCGAGTCCTCGCTGATGATCTTCAGGAAGTGACCGAGCGCATGGAAACCTACCTGTCGGGCCGCTTTGGTGAGGGACAATACGAGCGCATCGCAAGGCGCTGGGAGGACAATGGGACATGAGCCGCAGGCAAGATACCGCCATCGCCGCATCGGTTGCGGGGTGGCTCTGCGTGGCTGTTGGCTTGCTGCTGATGGCCTTTGAGTCTACGACCTTCGCGGGAGCGTACACGGTACTGGCTGGCACGCTGCTGGTCATCGCCGCATCGCTGATCTAGATAAGCAGGGGCCCCGGGGAGTCCGTTCCCCGGGGCCCTTTGTCTTAGCCGCCGCATCGCCATCCTCCAGCCGATTAGTTCGGCTCGTCCCCGCCACCTACCAGCGGCACGACGCCCTCGAACGCGGGCGGATCCAGTACGCCCTCGACCGGGGCCTGTGCCAGGATGTTCTCGCCAGGGATCAGTTCCGTCACCGCCCCTTCGCGCATCAAGGTAGCCGATGCGTGCCAGGCGTTCATGGCCGCCTGCTTCGCGACGTTGCCGACGTTCTCCAACATGAACTGCATCGACTCGAGCTGTTCGCCCAGGATCGGCCGGCCCGTCTCGAACTCCATCGACGCCGAACGGGTCGCCAGATCAAAGTCCACTCCTTCGTCGTCGAACGCTGCGACATTGACCACGACCTCGACCATCAGCTTCATCTCTACCTCCAGAATCGTGACAGATACCCCGCGGCGTGGTAGCAGCATGCCCCGATGGCCGCGGACGCCAGGGCAAAAACAATGAACGTCACCAAGTTCTCGACAGCGCGCTTCACGCCCGTCCCTTCCTGAGGCAACAGCTACATGCGGCCGCCGGGATGGTTCTGGTTGAACATCCAGAACATGTCGTTGGTGTCGCCGAGCCCGTCGAGGAACCGGCGCAACCACCCGAGAGTCAGCAGCATATCCATATCCACCTCCCTAGAAGTCAATCAGCCCAACCGCCCACAGCAGGATCACGGCGACGGCGGCAACTCCGGCTCCAGCATTATACCAGAACACCAGGCCGAGCACGCACTCCCGCCACGAATCAAGCTCCCCTTGCTCCCTGTCCATCACAGCCACGACGGCTTGCCGCAGCCGCTCGGAACCTTTTGCGTGTACGGGTCCGACAGCGGGGACCACGGGCCGATGTTGCCGAACGAATCGACGGCCTGCACGCGGGCCTCGACGGCAACGCCTGTCGGGATCTCGATGGATGCCGTGGGCGTGGTCGGGTTCGGCGCCACCAGCGTCCACGAGGCCGCGCCAACGGGCCGCCAGTTGACGATGTAGGCCGCCGCCGCGCTGTGGGTGGCGTCCACGACGGGCGCCGTCCAGGTGAGCGTGCGGGTCACGGTGGTCTGCGATACGGCCACCAGAGGCGGCAACAGCAGGACGGCCAGGAACAGCTGCAAAGCGCGCTTCATGGCTTCTCCTTGTCTTTGTTTTCGTCGCGCAGGATCAGTACCCCACGCGGCGCCTTGATCGCCAGCCGGACGGAGATCCCATCCAAGGGAACCCCCTCGGGGCCGCAGAGCCCGTAGATCTTAACCTGGATGTCGTCCCCGATAAACACCGATCTTCCGACGCACCGGGACAGGCACAGGAAACCGCCGTCACCCTTCATGTCCCACCTCCGGCGCTGCGGGCAGGGGCGCGATCTTGCGGCCACAGTGGGGGCAGTAGGTCATGTTGCCATGTGACCACATGGACCACATAACGTGCGGATTCTCCCCAAGGCACGACGGGCGCAACACCCTACCGCCAACCATCTCCCACACGCACGGGCTCTCGTCGCAGGCGGCGAGGGCGGCGTCTAGCAGCACCGTGATCCTGTCGTCGTTCCCGATGAGGCCGTCCTCCACGCGCAGGTCGCGAATCTTGGCCCGTAGCGCCTCGATGTGCTTGCGTTCACAGGGCATCAGGAACCTCCAGTGCTTTGCGGGCAATGTCGCCGCAGTCGTCCCACGCTTGGCAGCCACACGGTTCGCCATCGGGTCCGGTTAGTGGCATCCAGATTCTCTCGTCGGCGTAGAGATCCAGCGCCTCTTTGTACCTCCCCGCCCTCTCGTTCGCGGCGGCCAAGTCATTCGCCAGCCCGTCCGCAAGCTGCGCGCTTTCGGTGGCAAGGCGGGCGGACTCGGCAAGTTTCTCGTTCGCGGCGGCGAGTTGGCGCTCAAGCCCTGAGATTTGGGCAAGCATGCACGACTCGCCTCCGCGCAGATGGTTATATGACCTCAATCCACACAGCGGGCATACCATCACCGCTCCCCCTCTCTCGCGGCACGCAGGCGGGCGTCGATGCTTTGGAGCGTCTCGACGTCCATGTCGGAAATGTGGACTTCATCCACACTCACGCCGCGGGCCAGCGCGTAGTAGGCGAAGGCCTGATCACGCGTCAGCCGGCCGGCTTCGGCGCCGTCCCGCCGCATGATCTCGATCTCGGGGTTATTCACGGGAACAGGCAGCGGGCCGAACACCGCACGGAACATGCGCAGCCCGACCTGCCAGTCGAGCCACGCATCGCGCAGGGTCGCCTTCTCGGTTCGGAGCAGGGAGTTCTCGGCAGCCAGATCCCTGTTCAACTCCTTCTGCCGCTTGATCTCGGCGTCCAGCCTAAGCTCCAGGTCTTTGTGCTGGTCGATCCTCCGGTTCCTGTCCACGATCGCCTGCCGCAGCCGGTCGATCTCGTCGTCGGCCTTTGAGGCCTCGATGCGGGCGATGGTGATAGCATCCATCAGGTCCAGCGTAACGCCGCACTCGTTCGCCATATGCTTGATCTTGTCGACGTACTGCCTCATGCCTACCCCCTCAGCGTTTCGGGCGCGAAGAAAGAAACCACGATCTGGAAGTCTGTTTCAGGCATCTCCAGGGTCACGGTGTTGGTGATTTCATTTTCGTCGACGTACTCGACCGACTTCCACGCATTGCGGGCCCGCTGATAGTCGGCCTCGACCGCGTCGACAGGCGCCAGCGCCGGCGCGGGGGCCGGGTGCAGCTGGATGATCTGCTGTTCCTCTTTCGACTCCAGGGCGGCCTCGATCGCAGCAGCGACAGCGGCCTCGCGCTCCAGCCGCTCGGACTCGGCCCGGGCCTCGCGCTCCTTGATCGCCGCGGCCTCGCGCTCGGCTTCCTCGCGCTCGCGCAATTGCCGGCGAAGGCGGGCCAGCTCCTGCTGCTCGGCTTCACGGACGGCCCGCTCGGCGGCTTCCCTGGCCTCGCGCTCGGCACGCTCGGCAGCCTCACGCGCTTCCCGCTCTGCGCGCTCCACGGCGGCCTGGGCCTGCGCGGCTTCCAGGGCGGCCTGGGCCTCGGCCTGCTTCCTCTCGGCCTCGCAGGCGGCAGCGTAGGCGGCCGACAGGTGGGCCAGGTTGGCACCCTGCGCCAGCGCCGCCTCGTCGGTGAACTCAAAGAACACGCCCTCGATCACCCGCATGCCCTTGACCCGCTCGATCATGGCGAGGATGTCAGCCGCGGTGTCGCCCCACTGGGGCCGGACCCGCAGCTCTTCGATCAGGCCCTTGATACGCTCGACCCGGGCCCGCTCCCTGGCCTCCAGCTCGGCCTTCTCCTGCTCCTTGCGCTGTTCCTCGGCCTTGATCAGGTCGTCGATCGGCTTCTCGACCTCGCGGGCAACCGCGGTGATGCGCTTGGCGGCATCGTCGATCCACCGCTTGGCCTCGACGTACTTCTTGTTTCGGGCCACGCGCTCGCGCTCGGTGTCGGTGCGCAGGGTGACGATCATGCGGCGGGCGGCCTTGGCTTCGTCGAGCCCTGCCTTGGTGGTGACGTTGTAGACGCGGTTGCTGAACTCTGCCTTGAACGCCTCCAGCTGCGCCTCCAGGCGGTTCATCTCGACCAGCTCACCATCGACGGAAATAATGTTGTTACTCACTGTGTTCCTCCTGAAGTCGGCCCCTCGGCCAGTCCTAGTGACTCTTCGCGTGCTCTTCGATCGCCTTCTCAACGCGCTGCTCCAGCTCAAGCTCCCACAGGAGCGAGGCCTGGATCACCACGCCCCAGTAAGCCATGACAGCGATGAACAAAAAACACAAACACGCATAGCCGATGTTCGTCCTCTTCATGCCCCGAACCTCTCCCGCAGCAACTTCGCCACGACCGCGTTGATGTCTGCGTCGGCGGCTTTGTCGCTGGCGCCGACCAGCGCGGCCGCAATGACCTCCAGCGAACGCTCGATCGTCGCAAGCCTCACGTTGACCCGCCGGATGTCGTTCTCCAGCCGCGTGAGCTGCAACCGCACTTCAAACGTAGATCCTGACACCAAGATTCTCCCACTGGCTCCAGTCGATCCTGTCGGCCACGCCCTGAGCCGTTGCAATGGCCTTGAAGTTGTTCGCCCATTGTTCCTTCGTGTCATCGCCCAGCGCGAACCGCAGGAAGTAGGGATAGACCGCACGGCCCAGCTCTTCCTCCCATGGCTCGACCGTCTCGCTCTTCGGTGGCGCCGGCGGGAACAGCTCTTCGTGTCGCTGCCTGCAAGCGGCCACGAACGTCGAGCGGGCCGGCATGGTTGTGCAGCTGTCCCACACGTCCGACAGCGCCCTGACGGCGGCCAAGCGGTTGAACCGCATGATGCCCTTGCACCAATACTTGGCCGCCGTCGATGGGAGCTTCTTGCGACCGTAGAAGTCCAGCATCTGGTTGAGGATGTCATCCGCTTCGTCTACGGTCACGACGGCTACCCCTTCTTCAGGCCCCAGTTGACATTACCCAGGATCTGCCGCACGGCCGACAGCTTCGCCGCGGGCTGCATGTCGGACTTCAGCATGTTGTCGACGTCGATCAGGATCTGCGCGTTGATACGGCCCCTGGTCACGCGATACGGCCGGATGATCACGAACTGCGGCTCCGGCAGATCCAGCTCGGTCTGGTCATTCATCGGTCGGTCCTCCCATTTCGTCCAGCAGCTCCTGTTTCCATGACTCGTCCTTGCGGGAAGCTGCACCAGCCGCGAGGTACGATTCCATCTTCCCGGTCCACAGCGTATGCGGACGGATGTAGTCCACCATTTTCTCGTCGCCGCCCCACTTGGCCAGCATGATGCGCGTGACCTCGGCGAAGTCATCGGGCCGCATGCCTTCCTTCCACCGGGCGCTGATCAGGCGGGCGATCGACTTGTTGACTGGACTGATCCGGTAGGGCTTCGCTGGGCGGACGATCTCGTTGAAGGTCGTGATGATCGAACCGTATGGGATCTGGTCGCCCCTTGGGGGGCTACAGGGGGGTTCTTCTTTCTTTAATTCTTCCTCTTCCTTCTTCTCTCTTCTATCCCCGTGACTTGTCCCGTGACATTTTTCTGATTTGTCCCGTGACATGTCACGTTCTCGCTGCTTACGCTTGCGTGCCGCTTCAGGCGTATCCTGGCTTTCCTCAAAGCCTTGGACGGTTCCGTCCTCGGCAAGCAGGCCGACCTCGGACAGTCGATGAACGATCGTGGTGAATCTCTGTGCTGAAACGAAACAAAGCGGCGCGAGCAGTTCATGAGGCTCATCGAGCAGGTCGAGCTTCGACAGGATGAGCAGGCAGACGTAGACGAGGCGATGGTCGTTGTCCGGCAGGCGACGGAACTTTTTCGACCACAGCAGGGAAGTGAAGAGCTTCAGCCAAGTGTGTTTCAAGAGGACTCCAGTGTTGTGGGCGGGGGGCACTGGAGAACCCCCCGCCCTACCCGTAGTGCCGGTGAATCAAGCCGGCGGGCGAGCTACAAATTAGATCACTTCCTCCAGAGGCGCAACCCATTCTTTCACCCGCAGGATAATTCTTCCCTTCGGGTGGACGGCGCCGCGCCTGATGTGAAGGTCGTCGATCTGGCTATCGTCGTCCCACAGGCCAGCTTGCGTGCATGAGTCGAGCAACACCTTCCACAGGTTGTCCAGGTCGTGTCTGTTCCGGTTGGGGCACGACGCCAGAGCCATCACGCCGATCCTGGTGGGCCTCGGGAACGCCCCGCGGGCCCTGGCCTGGATCACTTCCGCCAGCACGATCTGGCGGTAGATCTTGACCTCGTCTGTGACGATCCGGCGACCAAACCCACTGCCGGACGGGCGGTGGCAATGGTTCACCGAAACCACCCACGGCAGGATCAGCGTGACCTGCTTAGTAGGCGTCGTCATCGTCGTTCCCGTGTGACTCGTCCCGTGACATGTCACGGTCATTGTCACGCGTGACGTTCGATGCGCCTCGCGAATCCCACTCGATGCTGGAGGCAAAGACGTAGTCCAGCCGGCGGTTCAGCTGGGTGGTCTTGTCCTTCCATTCGTCCGCGTCCCAGGATCCCTCGACCCACACCTTCATGCCCTTCTTCAGGTTGGCCTCGATAGCCTCGGCCCGCTTGCCGATGGTGCGCACCTGCACCCAGACGGTCTTGGCGCCGTCCTTCTTCCAGACCTTGTTGGCGACCGAAAACTCGGCCTTCTTGATGCCGCTGGACAGCTCATGAATGACCGGATCCTTCCCGACCATCCCCGAAATGAAAACCTTGTTCAAGACAACTCCCCTCGCTCGATCTGTTCCTTCAGCAGCTGCGCGTCGATGGCAGCGTCGTCGATGGCCTCGTCGTCCTCCGGGTCGGGCTCAGGCGCCTCCAGGTCGTCGGCCGGCTCGTCCTGGGGCTCCGGCTCAGCCGGCTCGTCCTGGGGCTCGTCAGGGGCCTCCCCGTCGACGATAGACTCCGGCTCGGGGTCGTAGGAGATCGCCTCGAGCCGGCCGCGGATCGACTCGGTGCGGGCCTGGGTCGCCGCCTCGAATCGCGCATCGGCGTTACCCATCATCTCGAACTGTTCGCGGTCGACCTCGTCAGCCAGGCCGATGCCCAGGCCCTCGCGGGCGGCCTGGCAGTAGGCCTTCATCCGCAGCCGGTGGTAGGGCTTGCCCTTCCAGTTGGCGTTGTTGACGAACCACTCTTCAAACACGGCCCGGTAGACGGTCGGCAGCCGGTTCATGGTCGGCAGCCAGTGCAGCGTCGCCTCGACCCAGCGCGGACAGGTGGTCTGCTGGCCGGGAACCTTGATCGTCTCCTGGGAGTCGACCAGCGAGATCCCCATGCAGCCAGTGGCCCGGGCCTTGTTGACCTCCTTCACCCAGCCATCGTAGCCCAGCATGATCTGGAGCTTCCCCTCGGACAGGAAGGCGTGCAGCTGCCGCATCACCGGGTCCAGGTCGTACTGCTGCATGACATGCATGACCATGGCGACCTCTTCCTTGGTCACGTCGCCGTCGCTGGCCTTCTTGTGGATCATCGTCTTGGCCACCAGGTCGAACATCCGGCCCGGGTCGATGCCCCACCTGTTGGACAGCTGCTCGGTCAGGGCCGACCGGGAAGCGGCCACCGGCGCGGAAACCAGGCCGGTCGGCGCCCCGGGCGCGACCTGGAGCACCGTCCCAGGCTCCAGGAAGGTCTGCGCCAGCGCCTTCCCGCGCTCGGTCATCCCGGTGGGCTTGCGGCCGGCGACGCCGACCAGGATGCCGCTCAACATCAGGGTCTGCATCATGTCCCGGGCCCAGTCCTCGCTGCGCCCCGCCAGGGCGCCGATCTCCGCGTACCCGGGCAGCGGCCGGCCGTCCTGGTGCGCGTTGTAGCAGGCCACCAGGATCGCTCCCTGGGCCTGCTCGGCGGTCAGCTTGCCGTCACTGGGCTGCATTGTCGATTTCCTCCTTGGCCTCGCCGTAGAAGGTGGGCCGGAACGACCGGACGTGGATCTCTTTCTGGAACGTCTTGCGGCTGTAGCCCGCGGCCATCTTCACGGCCTGCTCCAGGTCGCCCAGGCACAGGTGCTGGACAACTTCCTCGGTCCAGGACAGGATCTTGTCGCCCTCGGTGCGGACCTGGATGCCGCCCGGCTTCCAGCTGATGCGCACGTTGCGGCCCAGCTGCACCAGGCCCAGCTCCTGCGCGATCATCACCCGCTTGATCTCGGCGATCACCCGCTCTTCCTCAGCCTCGGCCATGATCCGGCTCGACTTGCTGCACACCAGCAGGTCGGCCAGCTCGTCGTAGGCCTTGCCCTGAAGGACGACCAGCTCGCCGTTGACGACGGGGATCTCGATGGTCGACACCTGGGCCGGCGGCGGGGTGTCGTTCTCGACGTGCCACCAGAATTCCTCGGCGCCGGCCAGGATAAGCTCCTGGAACTTCGCGTCTTGGTCGACGTCGAAGTGGTGAACCTGGTGCGTCTCGTAGTCGTATGCAGCCGCAGAGATAAACGGCTTCTTGGCCAGCATCATGCCGGCATGGAGCTGGAAGACGTAATCGGTCGGCAGGCCGGCGTCCAGGTAGTCGCGGATCGCCTTGAGGCCCGGGGCCTTGAACTCCAGCAGGCCTTCCTGGTGGTCGCCAAGCTCCAGCTCTCGGATGGTCGTACCGTCCGCGTGGTAGCGGAGCCAGGGCAGGTCGGGGTGGATGAATTCGACCTGCGTCGCCACCACGGGCCGCCCGGTCTTGCGCATGTAGAGCTTCGCGATCACGGGCTCCAGGTCGTGCCCGCGGGCCATCTGCGGCGTCTGCTTCTTGGCCGCCCGGCGGCCGGTCTTGTACTCCCACAGGTCATGCCGCGTCTCCCAGGGGGAATAGCCCATCGCTGCGCCGATTTCGGATGCGCCGAGGTACTCCCGGCGATTGCCAAGATCCGTCATAACTACCTCTCCAGCAGGAAGTTGACCTTCACGTCGAGCGCCGCGGCAATGCGGCACAGCGACTTTGCGGTCACGTTTTCGCTCTTGATTGCCTTGTTCAGGGACGTCCAGGTCATCCCGACCTCGGCCGCCAGCTCGTTCAGGCTGGCGTAACCCTTGGCCGGCATGAGCAGCAGCACCCGCTGCCGACGCTCAGCTCCAGAAATGAACCTGTCCTCGAACTTGGCTTTTCTCATCGCGCACATAGAAAACCTCCCTCCGGTGCGTTTTCTCTACGATAGCAGAGAATACCGGGAAGCGCAAACAAAAAGAGGGGTTCCGGCTTGGCAACCAGAACCCCTCGGGCCAGAGCGGAAAGGGCAACGCTCCAGCCATGTCTCCCGCCGGCCTGGTGCCGGTGGCCCCTCCCTTCGGTCAGGTGGAGGCCGGCGGGCCTACTCCTTCGGCGTCTCGGGCGGCTGCCGCTTGAAGATGTCGGCCGCCTCGACGACCACCGTCTCGAGCCCCAGGAGCAGCCCGGAGGTTTCGACGGCCGTGAGGTTGTCATCCTCCAGAGCCTCGTCGCCCTTGTCCGCGAACATGATCAGAGCCTGGCCCAGCTCACGGATCTGCTGGAACCGGAACCGCGCCAGCGCGACGTTGCCCGTGCTGATGGCGAACCGCAGCTGCGCCGCGACCAGCGTCAGCGCGGCGCCCAACACACCCAGCTTGCCCAGGATCTTCGACCACAGCTTGGTCAGGAAACTCATGGCGTCAACCTTCCATCGTTAGCCTCGGACGGCCGGACCAGCTTCGGTCGCAGCCACCCCTTCCACAGGAGCTGGTGCATCAGGATCGCCGTGGAGCCAGCTCCGGTTCCCTCCAGGACGCCCGCCAGGTCGATCTCCTGCCGGAACACAGCATCGGCCGCGCCGGCCGCGACCACGCCCACGATGGGCGCCACCCACTTGTGCAGGATCTTCGACTCGCGCTTGGACAGCCACTTTACCGCGGCGGCGGCAAGGCTGGCAATGGCCATGCCGGCAGCGTAGCTCGTTGCCTGGTCCATCAGGCTACCCCCCGGTTCTGCCACGACTTCGCGGCGGTGATGACCTTGTCGACATATCGCTGGTTCTCGAACTCCTTGGTGCCGGGCTTGAAGGCGACGTGCCCGAAGTTGTAGGCCGAGACGGCCATCTCCGCGTCGCCGTAGGCCTGGAGCAGCCGGCGCAGCTTCGTGCAGCCGATGTGCAGGCCCAGGGCCGGGTCGCACAGGGCGGTCAGGTACGGGCCACCGAAGCCGACCTCGCGGGCCACCGCGCCCATGACCTGCATGAGGCCCCAGCTGGCCTGCTGGCCCCACCATTCGGCGTCGGGGTCCACGGACGGGACCGGCGCCAGGAAGTCGTGAGGGGCGTTCTCAGACGTCCTCTCGGCCATCGTGAGATCACGGAAGGGCCGGCCCCGCTTCACGTCCCACAGGTAGCGGTAGGGTGGCTCGGGCTTGTAGGCCCAGGTGTCGCCGGACGACTCGGCCTGGACGATGCCCAGAATCAGGGCCAGGGTGATCCGTTTGTCCTTCGCCTCTATCCTGGCGATGTCGAGGATTTCATCACTGATCACGACCAGCTCCTAATCTGCTGCGTCCCGCAGCCGGTTGACTTCCGCGTCCAGATGCCTGATCGCCGCGCCATGCTCGGCGCAGTTGCGCTCCCTGGTCGACACTGCCGCTTCGACGCGCTCCAGGGTGACGATCGCCCGGTTGAGCAGCGCCGCGGTCATGTTCGCTGTGGCCACGACGTCAGCGATCCTCTTGTCGCGGTCCTGCTCCCGGGCCTCGACCTTAGTCAGTCGCTCGGCTGTCATTTTTGCCATGGCGATGAACCCTCCAGCTGACACAAGGAGCAGAGCGGCCTGGATCCAGTCACGCGGGGCGATGTCGTTCACGGTTGCCTCTACTCTCGGGTCAGATCGCCGGTGTACTCAGAGCCGCGGCCGGGCTGCGTGTAGGGCCCGACCAGAGTTTGCCATTCATCGATCGAATCGTAACCCGACTCTGCCGTGATGGTCTGGTACTCGACCCGATACTGGCTTCCAACGACCAGGTCGGTCAACAAAAGATTCAGCACCGGGTTAGAGTCGTCCGACGTGTCGTCGTCGACAGCGACCCCCGTGAAGGCGTCCACGACGCGGACCCGCAGGGCCGCCGACGTGCCGGCGGGCCAATATGCGGATGTCACGCGGAAATAGGTGCCGACAGCGGTGTAGCTCAACGACTCGAAGTCGTGGTAGTTCTTCGATGACGCGGCCCCGATCTCAACCTCGTATCCGTTGAGAGTTCCGGTGGGCGTGCCGTCCGCGTCGATGACGTACAGCCAGGCCTGGGCGCTGTTGGCGAACGATCCGACGTTGGCCTTGATCGAGATCGATCCGTTGTTCCAGGCCGTCGCCGGTTGCAGCTCGCGATGCGTGCAGGCCGCGTAGGTCGACGCGTTACCAAGCTCGACGCGAGCCAGCGACGTGTCGTAGTAGGCGTCGTCGATGTAGAAAAAGTTGTCATCCGTCGATGAGTCCCACCATGAGTCATAGAATCCGAGCCCGTACAGTCTTGGATTCTGCGAAGTGGAACACTGGCGGCTAATAAAGCCCTGCCGCGAGTACGCCAGGGTGCCATCGTACCAGACCTTAATGCTGGCGTCCGCAGCGCCCACTGCACTGCTGTCAATGAACTCAAATTGCAGCTGGTGCCACGTCTCGTTTGTTGCTGCGCTTTTGAGGCCGCTAAGAGTCCAATCGCTGATAGTCGGCACGTTTGTCCCGTTGCAATTCGGGAATGTCGACATCTTCATGTAGACGGATCCACCGCCAGAAAAATACTCTGTGGCCATGATGAAGTTGTCGTAGTCTCCATAATCCCACAGGCGGAAGATTTTCACATTAGCGAGCGATCCGTCGCCTCCCCCTTCTCCTGTCGTCCCCCATTCCCAATCCTTGAGCCTGAACCAGTACGACGCGAAGTGTGTCCGCGACTGGGTTCCTTTCTGGAATGTGGCGAAGCTCCTGGCATCGCCAAGGCTCTGATTCTCTACTCCGGTCCTGTTGCCCTTCATGTTGGCCCATCCCGAGTACCTGCTATTTGCGTGCCGCTTCTCGGTTGGGTTGGCCGTGTGATCTCTAACGGCAAGCGCGAAGTACGATGTCCACGATGGCGAGAAAGCCCCGGACTCCACTGTGTCGAACACGAGCGGGGCTGCCGTGGGCTTGCTGCCAAATCCGCTGCCGCCGATCACGACGTCGCCGCCCTGCGTGATTGTCCCGGTGACGCTGGTGATGGTCGGGTCGCCGCTCACGACGGATGTCCATCGCGCAGGCCCGGACACGTTCGAGAACCCGGACACCAGGGCCCCGTCGACCTGCCGCACCTTGTACCAGTAGTCCGTGTTTGGAGACGATGCTGGGTCGTCCCAGGGGTTCGTGGTGGCTGGAACCGTGGCGATATGCAGCTGCGTGCCGCTGCTCACCCCACGGAAGATCCGCGTCGAGTCGGCGCCGGCGATGCTGGTCACGGCGACGGCAGTGGTGGCGCCAGTACCGAAGGCCGCGCAGGCTGGGAACTGAGCCGAGAAGCCGCCGTTTGTGAACGCCCCCGCGGGGGTGGCGTACTTGGCGCTGGCATGCCCCGAATAGAGCACCCGGGCCGTGTACTGGAACGCCGAATCGGGATCGGTGTCGGCTGTGTCGTCCTCAAAGGTGACGCTCTGGAACGCCCCCGGCGGCAAGTTGATGCCGATCCTCTTGATGCACAGGGTCGTATCCGTGGCTGTTACGCCGCTCCAGGGCCCGCGATAAATGGTGTAGCCCGTGACCCCTGTCGGATCGCTCGGGGCCACCACCAGGACCGTCGTGCGGCCGCTGGGGTTGTCCGAGAGTGCGCGCACCAGCTGCGGCGGCGAGTAGGTGGCGGGGATGACGCCGAGCCAGGAGCCCACGGCCGGCGATGCCGCCAGGCCTGACTCCAGGCCGTCATCGTCGATCGCCCTGACGTTGTACTCGTAGCTCACGCCACTGATGGCCGACGAGTCCTGGTAGGCCGTAATCGAAACCGAGTCAAGGGCAGCGAAGGCGTCGCCAGAGTCGAGGACGCGCCTGGTAATCCGGTAGCGGTCCATGTCGGCCGGCGCCCCGACGTGCAGCCAGTCGACGTCAATGAACCCGTTGCCGCCGGCGGCCACCAGGTCAGTCACGGCAGACGGAGCCACCAGGTCGTCCGGAGTGGCACAGTCGGTATTGTCATAGGTACTGGACTGCCCCAGGAGATCTACAGAGGCCAGCTGGTAGCAGTAGCCTTGGCCATTGGTGACGTCAGTGTCGGTGATCGAAAAATACTGGCTGTCGGCCTGGGCCACGAAGGGCACAGTCATGTGCAGGTGGAAGCTGTCCTGGACAGCCTCGAACTCGGCCAGGGCCCGATAGACACGGAAGACGTTAGTAAACGCCGGCTCTCCACTGAAAGACTCGTTGTCGACCTTCAGCAGGACTTCGCGGTCGCGGTTGGGGATGGCAAAGAACTCCGGCGGCGGCGGCGGGCCGGCCTCGTTTGGCAGCTCCCAGAACGACGATCGAGACAGGATCTCGCCGCCAGGGCCAGTGATCAGGTACGGCCACACGGCGTACTGGTTCGACAGGTCGCCAGCGTTGCGGCTCATGACCATGCGCGCCACTAGGTCGCCCGATACGACCCGCAGCGTGTCGGCGGTGGCGTTGCCGGCCACGGTGTCGTAGAAGGCCGTGGCGAGGGCGCCACCCGTCAGGGCGGCCTTCCTGCGGCCCATGACGGGCGCCGAACTGTCGGACGACCAATCGTTGGCGAGGTTCGCATTGACCAGGCCTCCGTTGGCGTAGGCCAGCACCTCGTTCATGTACTGGGCGCTGGAGTCAGCACGGGCGTTCCACATGACCAGCGGCGGCGCTGTCTGGGCGTGCGTAAGCTGGTAGCCCCAATCCAAGGCGAGATCCCACTTGGCCGTGTCGGTCGGGACGGTCGGCCCCGGCCAGTACAGGTTCCATGCCTCGTTGAGCATCCCGTCTAGCAGGCCCATGTACTGATCGTCCTTGGGCGACGGGTCGGCCTTGCGGCCCCAGGTGGTGTTGGCCGTGACCAGCCGGTTCTGCATCCCGCGCTCGGCGAACTCGCGACGGATGGCCCTGACGAGCCGCAGATGCCACTCCTTGAAGGCGGCCTTTTCCTCGGGGTCGCTGCTGTACACGGTCCCGTCTTGGTCGAAGTCGATGGTGTCGCCGCAGGCGTAGTTGTTGCACATCCAATCCGAAAGCGTGGTGTCGCTGTCGTCGAGGAAGAATCCGGCCCACTCGCCGTCAGTGCCGCTACCCTCGTAAGTCTCGACTAGGATCTTGGCGATGGTGTCGGCCATCGTCGGGATCATCACGTTGTTGTACATCTGGCCTTGGTAGAAGTCGCCTTCGACAATGTTTCCGGCAACGTCCCTGCCGAATCCCGAGTTATCCGGTAACGACTCCATGTAGTTCATCACGCGCTTATGAACCGACAGCGGCGGCGAGTCGGCCCAGTAGTCGTACACGCAGAACGCGGTGTAGTACGTCAGGTAGATGGCGTCAGGGTTGATCGCACGGATGCGCCCCAGCAGGCCATCGAAGCCGACTTCGTTCATCTCTGGACCCTCAAGCGAATGAGGGGAGCCGACGATCATGTCGAAGCCCGCCAGCTTCTCAACGTCATCCTGCGCCAGCGGCACATGATCTGCCGGGTCTTGATACCAGAACGCCCAGTAGGCGGGCCGGTCGAGCGTCCTGATCGTCCCCGGCGTGGTAGCGAATGACGCCGTGGGCGCGCTCTCGTTGCCTGCCGCATCGACGGCCGTGACGTAGTAGTTGTGCGGCGACCCGTTGACGGCCGTGAGATCCTGATAGAATGGCGTGTTGGATGTGCCGACTAGCGTGGTGTCGGCCGCGTTGTCGAAGAAGCGGTAGATGCGGTACGACACGGCCTCTGCGGTCGCTGACGGAGCCCAAGTGAGGACGGCCGAGCCGTTCTGTCCGTAGGCAAGCGCCGACGCGGGCGCCGGTGGCGCGGTGACATCGAACGAGTTAGCGACTGCTCTCGGCGTCCTGATGCTGGGAATCCAGCGGTTGTCGATGCCGTTGGGCTTGGCCCACACCCGATCGGTGGCGAACATCTGGAAGGTGTCCGGCCGCGATGAATTGAACGGGTGGTCGATGAACGTGGACGATGCAGCGTACCAGTCGCCAAGCTCGGCCATCGTCATGTACCGACCGCCGAGCAGGTTGGTGACGTAGGCAATTCGGCCAAGCTCGTCGGCGTTCACGCCCTCGCCGGCATAGTACCCAGACCCGCCGCTCTTAAGGTCATGAACAAAGAAGTTGACTACTCCCGTGCCGTCTCCGCGCCGCTGGAACACCAGCCGCTTCATATTGTTCACGACCTTCGGCAGATGCGTCAGGCTGGTGCTGTTGCTGTCGGGAGGACCGACAATGAGTTGATGCGTTCCCATCGGGAACTGCTCACGGATATTCCGAACATGCCTTTGCGTGTGCGACACATGCAGAGCCGCCGAGTCTGCGCTTGCCCTGTATCCGGCAGCAGGCAGTGAGTAGTATTTGTCCCTGTCGTATGTTCCCGTGCTGCCGAGCGTGCGCCATGCCTTATAGCCGTGGTCAACCAGCACGCGCTGGGCGTAAGCCTCGAGGAACGACACGGGAGCACCGAACGACTTGGCGAACCGTGGCGACTGCCTCATGTCCTCGTCGATGATCCCGAGCGCACGGGCGCTGTCGCCAATCGCGTACATCCAGTTCGGCCCGAAGTCCACGACCATCGAGTCGTAGGCCGCAGACGCAATGCCGGTGCCAGCCGCGACGATTCGGTTGTGGTAGCCTTTCGACGGGCTGTGGAACTTGGAGTGGCTTCCGTACTCGTTGCCACGGTTGTAGATGTCGAACAATTCGGCAAGCGACAGGCGCCGCGTCTGGTCGCTCACCCCGACCACGCCAAGTCCGGGGAGCGCGTTGTACTGCTTGAAGCCGAACATGGTGAACTTGCCGCCTCGGGCCTCAAGCGTGTCGGCGTAAGCCTTGTTAGCAATGGCCCCGAGGTCGTCGGTCTGGAACACCAGCGCCCAATCGCTCGATCCAAAGGGCTTCGCGTATCGCTTCGTGACGTACTTCACAATTACAGCAGGCATGCGGCGCGTTGCCGTTGTCGAGGCATCCCACCTGAAATGCTGAAATGACATGGTGAACGCGCCATTATCGGCAAGGTTCATCATGAATCCGGTGTTGGGGGCGCCGTTCACAAACGACTGCACGGTGTTGGTGATGTAGATGGGCAGGTTGGACTTCTCAGGAACGTCGGGGCCGGTTACGCCGGTCCAATCGGACACCTGGCTTACGTCCCAGAGCTTGGGCAGGTAGTCAAGGTCGGGCACCCACGGGTAGCGCGTGGTGCCGCCCCATGCGCCAGCCGGACCTGTGGACTCCTGCGAGGTCCAGGCCGCGTGCGCCACATAGTCGGCCGATCCAACGTCCTTGACGAGCATCCACTTGTCCCAGGCCGGGTGCAGCGGCTGCGCGATGATCGAATCGGTGTACGACAGCAGCGCAGGCGCTGACGCAATCGACAGATTCACCGATGCGCTGACGATGGTGGAATTAGCCGGTATGTAGTTCTCGAACGGGATGTAGACGAACTCTGACTTGCGGACGGACTGCGGGAAAGACAGGTCGAGCATCCTGATCCCGGCGGTGACAAACGATGTAGCCGACTGGATCATGATGCGGTCGCCGGTGGCGTTGATGTAGCCGGTGGTGTCAGCCGCGGTCGGGCTCAGGTTGGAAATGTTGGCGTAAGCGAACGATGTGACTCCACCTGCCCCGAGCTTGATGAACGTGGCCGGGCTACCCTGCCCATTGCGGCCGAGCAGCACATCGTTCAGGTAGTGAACCCGCGTGAGGTCGGCCGCGATCTGCCCGCTGGTTGGGTAGCCGAAGGTGTCGGTCGCCGCGTCAACCAGCGTCTCGGGCGAGAAGATCACCGTATTCGTGTCCAAGAGGGCAGGGCCACTGCCTGCGGTCATCCATCCCCTGCCGCCGTAGGCGCTCTTGGTGGTCTTGTTCCATGCCCCGCCCGTCCATCCGCCCAGAACGACAAGGAGCACCGCCAGCAGCGGCCCCAGGATGCACTTATTCCGCCAGGACACGACCGCTACCTCCGCTGATGAAGTAGGCCTCGGGACCAGGGCCCTTGTCGAAGGTGAATTGCACTGTCTCGCCGGCCAGGACGCTCAGGTTGGTGTCGCCGCGGGCGGCAGCCATGCCAATCGGCACCCACCCGTCGTCACCCGTAGCCCTGGTGCCCTTGGTGTAGGTGTGCAGCGAGATCGTGATATCGGAGCCGCCGGCCGTGATCTGGAAGAACTCACAGGGGCCCTGGTCGCCGGGGGCCGACGCGTAGAGCTTGTGCCGGCCGGCCGCGGCCGAGTTGACGACCCAGTGAGGCACGCCAGCCCCGAGGGAAACCGACGCCACCAGCATGATTGCGAGGATCTTTCTCATCTTGTTCTCCTTCTAGGTCAGCTCGACCTTGCGCCATGAGCCAGTCAGGGTGTCGTGGGACAGCAGGTAGTGGTGTGTCGATGTGTCGGTCTGGCTGATGACCAGGCCGCCACCATCCGAAGCGTGCTCGGTGATGGTCAGGTCGCCAGTCGAGGTTGTGCGGGTGATCAGGTGGACAAAGCCGTTGCCCATTTCGGCGATGGCCGGCAGCGCGTGGGTGTGGTTGACGCCCAGTTCGCTGTTGGTGACGACCAGGGGGCCATCCATGAAGTCGGTCACGTCGATGGCGAGCCCGTTGGTGGAGATCGTGGTATAGCCCTTGATCTCGCCGCCCTTGATGACGCCGAACTCCCAGCGGCACAGCGTCGAGCTGGACGCCTTGACCAGGTAGGCCACGACAACCGACCCGTAGCGCATCTCGTAGTAGGTGATGTGGCCAGGGAGCGACGACTGGGTTACGCCCAGGGTCCACTTCCCGTACGGGTTAGGCGCCCCGTAGATCACGACAGTCTCGCCGCCGAGGCGGGCGCCCCAGTACGGGAGAATGACGGTAGGGTTGGTGAGGGTCGAGGCCGGCGTGATGGTCGTGGCGGCGTCCAGGTCGACAGTGAAGGGCGTCACAGTTGCCCTGTAGGCGGTCCCAGCCAGGGCGGCCTGCAATGCCGTGATGTTGGCCTCGGCGTCGCTCACGTCGCCTTCCAGCTCGGTCACACGGGAAACTGTGGACGCCCCCTCTTCCTGGAGATCCACAATCTGGGAGTCCTGGAGGTTCGACCGGGAGATCAGCTGGCCGAAGTTGGCTGTCAGGTGAACGGCCTTGTACCGAAGCCCTGACACAATTTCGGCCATGTAGAGAAGCGACAGGTTTGCCATTTACTGCTGGCTCCTTGCTCTGCGGATGGACTCTCGGAAGGCCCTGATCTGGGGGGACATCCGGTCGACGTACTCCTGCCCTTCCTTCTCGGCGGTATACAGCTCGGTGACGACCGCCTCGACCGTCAGGTGCATATACCGTTGCAACCGTTCGATTTCGTCGCGTTTCTGCGTGGGAGTATATGCGCCAAAACCTTCCATTTCAATCGTTTTGATGGCGCCGATGATCTGGGTCGACATGGCCACCGTCGCGGCCAGCTGGTCGTACATGGCCAGGTACGGCAGGTCGTCCTCCAGGATCTCGGCCAGGGCCATCTGGTCCAGCTGGCCATTGGTGGCCCGGTCAAAGGTGGCCTTGACCGTCCTGGCCCGCTCGGTCATGTCGAACAGGTCGGCCATGTAGCGGGTCGTGGCCGGCTCGCCGACCTCGATCATCGCGTTGAGGGCCAGCGGCCAGTCCGAGGCGATGACATTGAACAGCTTGGGCACCGCCGGCTTGGTCCGGCGCATCTGGGGGTCGGACGCGCGGATCAGCACGTCGGTCAAGGCCTGGACGTAGTCGGCCGCGGCGCCGAAGCTGGAGCGGGCCCAGTGGTCGAGAAGAACCGGGCTCTTGAAGTGCTCAGGCACTGGCGCATGGTCGAGCAGGCTGGCCAGCTTGCGGGCCATCAGGCTCGTCCTGACGTGGTACTGGTACTCGGAAATGATCTTCTCCTGCGAGCTGCTGACAATCTTGCCCCCGCGGAACAGGGAGTAGTTGGCCGCCATCTCGGCGCCAGCCACCAGCATCGGCGCGACGGCCGTTGCCTGGAACGGGTTGATCATCGACAGCAGCTCGGGGCCCAGGCGGTCGAAGGCCTTGGGATCCTTGTCGGAGATCTTTTGCAGCGCGTGCTCCCAGATCGTCCCGAAGAAGTAGCCGAGCTGGAACGGCTTGGGCACCATGTAGCGCGTCTCGCCGTGGTCAGGCGACCAGATCCAGAACATGTCTTTTTGCCAGCGGTTAGCCTTCTGGTACCACTCTTCATCCTTGTTGGCCCACCAGTTGGCCAGGCTGTGCAGCGTGATCGTCAGGAAGGCCATCACCCAGTTGTACCGCTTGTTCTTGACGCTGCGGCTGAACAGCACGCGACGGCTCAGGTCCATGCCCTGGAGACCGGCGTGCAGGAAGGACCACATGACGCCCATCGTCGGCAGGCTGGTGCCGCGGCGCTGGAAGTCGGTCGACGCTTCGCGAGCGTTGAGGCCGGCTTCGAGCCGGGCATCCTTCGCATCCATCTTCTTGGTGGCATACAGGTCGTTGCGGGTCTTTTTGTAGACCGCCAGCCTGGTTGCGCTCTCCAGGTTCGAGGCAAACAGCGTCATCGCCACCAGGGGGTGCTTCACCAGGTAGTTGCGCTCGCCCTCGGTGGCCTCGAACAGGTCGATCATCTGCTGCTCCAGCTTGGTGCCGGTCTTGTTCCTGATCGGCTTCCCGCTGCCGGACATCTGCACGATCTTCAGGGCCCGCTTCTCGCTCGACTCCAGGTCCATCGAGAACAGGTCCGAGTAGAACGCATAGTTGCGCATCGCCTCTTCGTAGATCTCCGAGCGCAGGCCGGCCTGCACTTTGCCCATCTGGAACATCGCATTGAGCAGCCGCGGGCCCATCATCACCAGGTCGGTCACGGCCCTGATCGGGCCTTTCTGGATATTGATCAGGTGCTGGCTGGTGACAAGGGCCTGCCCCACGTCGCGGAACATATTGCGGAACGGAAACTTCGGGCTGTACGACGTGGCGCCCAGGCGCTGGAGGCGGGCCATCGTGCCCAGGGCGCTGACGGCAACGTCGTGGCTTCCGTGGCCCTGGCCCGAGAACATCGCCCAGATGTGCTCGTTGACCTCGTAGTAGACGACCTTGCCGTTGCGGATGAAAGAGATCGTGCCAGGCGACTGCACGCCCGAGACGATCCACAGCTGGGCCATGGTGTCGCGCTGGGCCTCGCTGAGGCCGAACGTCGAGACGACCTGGTCGATCTCGAACGGCCCGTAGTGGTCGCCGATCGGATCGCCCTGGGGGTTGTCGATCAGGACTTCCGCGGCTGCGTCGCCAGTTGGCACTCCGGCCGCGTCCAGCAGCTCGCCGCGGGTGATACTGGTCGGGTGGCGGTCGGGCGCCTTCTGGTTGCCCAGCCACTCGCGCCCGGTGATCTTCTCGGCGTCCTTGCTGATCTCCGACAGCTTGTCGACCGTCTCGGCCATGCGGGCCGACTGCTTGGCCATCATCGTTGCCCGCACCAGGTAGGCCGCGTTGTTCAGGCAGGCCTCGATCGGCGGGATGATGAACTCGCCCTCCTTCAGCAGGCCCATGTTGTCCAGCAGATGCTTGGCCTTCACGTTCTGCCCGGTGGCGTTGATCGCAGACCGAGGATCCCAGCCGGACATCAGGTGCAGCGGGACGTAGCTCTGGTACATGCTCTTGACGTGGTCACGCTGTTCCTTGCTCATGACGCCGGCGCGGTAGGAGTATTCCAGCAGGTCGTTCATCCAGCTGGTGATCTCATCGGCCGCGGTTGACCACAACTGGAACTTGCCCTCACAGGCCGCCACGTTGGCCTGGGCCTGCTTGTACCGCTCGACGTGCAGCGGGTTCTTCCAGTTGATGAACGTCTCGCCGTTGGCCTTCTTGGCCCGCTCGACTTCGAGGATCTGCCGGTCGATCAGGTACTGGTTGAAGTAGTCGTAGTTGCCGGCGATCTCGTAGTTCTTGTCCATCAGGATCTGGAGCAGGCCGATCTGATTGATCTTCTTCGACGAGTCGTCCAGCTCGGTGATCCCCTTCTCGAAGAACATCTTCACGGCGCCGCCCCAGCCGTTATAGAGCTGGCCCATGCGGATGACGTCGTTGGAGATCGCCCGGTCGATGCGCTTGGCCGGGATGAACGCGGCCGGCAGGCCCATCTGCTTCATCGAGTCCTGCATCTGGGCGGTCGCCCGGTCCACCGACAGCTGCGCCATGTGCATGTAGTTGAAGATGCGCCCGTACCACTTCTCCATGTTCTCGCGGCTGAGCCAGTGCCGGCCCCACTGCCACAGGCCATCCTTGGCGGCGGGCCCGGTCAGCTTGCGGCGGGCCCGGTAGTAGCCGTCGATGTCGCGCTTGGTGTCCTCGGGCACCCAGTCGGGGTGCCGGCGGATCTTGGTTGTGCGCCGCTTTGTCACCGGCTTGTAGCGGGGATTGATCTGCTTCGGCTTCACCCTGGCAGCCTGGATGGGCTTCATCGACGGCGGGGGCTGGCTGGGGTCGAACGGCTGCAAGCTGAACAGGGCGGCCTGGTCACTGGAAGGCATGTATCCGGGCGGCAGGCGCTTGCGCCTGGGGATCACGACCCCGCGCAGGACGTCCCGGTAGGAGTCCTCCACGCGGCGCTCCAGGGACTCCAGGCCCTCCATGTGCGTTGTGCCGGCCGCGGCGATCTTCAGCTTCTTGGCGATCGCCCGCAGGCCCATGATGACCTTGTTGCGGATGCGCAGCTGCACGGACGGCTCGAGCTGGGCGAGCAGGAAGCGGATGCCGTCGTTGTTGATCATCTGGTCGGCCGCGATGTCGGCCATGACCTCTCGGGTCAGCTTCGTCGGGTGGTAGAACCGCAGCAGCGCGGTCATCTTCGCCCGCGACGGCTGGTCCAGCAGCTCGACCCGGTCGGCCAGCAGCGCCATTTCCTTGCGGGCGTGCAGGTGCAGGTAGTGACCCAGCTCATGGGCGATCACATAGCCGATCGGCTGCGAGCACTGGACATGGATCGCCACGGACAGGTCGTAGGGGTGATAAAACCCCTCGGTGCCGTTCATCTTGCCGCTGTAGAACTCGATATCCAGGCCCACCAGGTCAGCGATGCGCAGCAGGGCCTTGACGTTCTTCTCGGACATGGCGGCGTCCAGCTCGGCCTGCGTAGCCACGGTCCAGCCGAACTCGGCGATCACCGCGTCGCGGTCGGGCGTAGGGTGCCGGTGGCGCTGCGTGGCCTTGCGCTTGGAGACGTCGACCTCTTTGCTCTTCTGGGCCATGATGCCAGGCGCCGCGGCGCCGGCCCGCGCGGCCAGGGGGCCAGGGTTGCCGCCGTCGCGGATCTCGCGGACAGCGTTGCCGATTTTCTGCCACAGCTCGGGGTTCTTCTTGGGCATGGCCATCATGTCGACGGTCCAGTCGGTCAGAGCGGCGACCTTCACCAGCAGATCCTTGCCTGCCTTGATGCTGGTCCCACTGACGCCGATCTGGTATCCGCTGCGCATGTGCGTGATGGCCCAACCCATGTTGTTGCCGTCCTGCCCCATGCCCCCCGTCAGCGCCAGGCCGCTATTGCCGTAGACGAACGCCCTGGACGGCCGCTTGACCATCTCCTTGCCTTTGCCGCGGACAGAGATCTCGATGACCGTCTCGGTGAACTTGCCATCGGTCAGCTTCGCCGGCACCGTAGGCATGTCGGGCATGGCCTCGGCGTCGATCTCGGCCTGCTTGTCCATGAACACCTGGACCGCGGCCTTAGCCTTTTCGATCCCGTAGTAGACGTCCTGGGTGCCCTGGATTTGCTTCATGATGCGCTTGTTCCCACCGATGGGAAGATTTACAACCAGCTGGTACACCTGGATGCCAGATGTCGTCTTGCCGGTTCGGTGGGTGACGATGTAGACGCGCCGGTCAGGGTCGTCTCCGTGAACTTCGACCGGCACCTCGCCAGGCCTGAGATAGATGCCGTCCTCTTCGGCCAGCTTTGCGGCCGTGCTCGCAGCAGTGGGGCCCTTCTCGGCCTTCGGCTTCGGCGCCAGCTTCTCTTCGGCCTTCGCCGCGGTGGCCTTCTTCTCGCCCGCCTTCTTGGTGGCCGCGTCCTTCAACTTACCACCGGGCGTCTTGGGTGCCGGATCCTCGTAGGCGAAGATGTGGATTTCGCCGGTCTTTCTGTCGACGCCGATAGCACCAGAATGAAATGCCTCGCTGAGTCCATCGCGATCGCGAAACGGCTGCTCTTGAAGCGTGATCAGGATGCCCGTGGCGTCCATGCCGTAGTCGTTCCAGTAGACGTTGTACCAGTATTTCCCCAGCCGGCCATAGTCATGCTTCATCATGCCCGGCCCGCTGCCGCCGCCGTGCATTGACGCATTTCTCGGCAGCTTCTCACGGGTCAGCGCCCGCAGCCCGCTGATGTGGACCTTGGACCGCTCGCGCAGCCACGCCAGCGCCTGGGCCTCGGTGACTATGGGGCCGCTCATGGCTCGGCTGTACGCTGCTTCGAGCTTCGCCTTGGCCTTGTCGACCGACTCCTTGAGCTTGCGATCCATCTCCGTATTGGGCTCGTAGTCCTCGCCCTCGTCGTCCTGCGGCTCCGTCGCGTCATCCTCGGAGTAGTTGCCGTCCTCGTCGAACTTCACCCGGCGCATGACGTTGCCGTTTTTGTCGACCACCATCAGGTCGGTGTTGGTCCAGTCGATTTCCTTGCCGAACACCTGGCGGGCTTCGTCGACCAGGTACTCGATGACGTCGGTTACGTCCTGCTCGTTGTCTGTGTGCCGCTCGTCGATCCGGCCGATCATGTTGCCTTCTTCGTCACCAATCCAGATCGACGCTTCGCGGAGGGCTGGATCGTTGTCGCCGTTCTCGTCGGCGTTTTCCTCGTAGCGTGCGCGGGCCTTTTCGATCTCTTCCTTGCCGAGCGACTTGCCGCGCCAGCTCTCATTCTCCGGCTCGGCCTTCGGCTTCGGCTCGGCCTTCGGCGTCTCGGGCGCAGGCTTCTTGCCTTCCAGCTCATCCTTGGGCGTGCGCAGCCCGCAGCATCGTCTCCAGATGCCCTGACGGTTCATCGTTGGCGATGGCCTCGTCGATCTGCTTGACCAGGTCGGCGATGTGCTTGTCGATTTTCTGCATCGGCGTCAGCTCGGGCTCGGCGCCGGCGCGGGCTCTTGTTGGCGGCCCGCCTGGCCTGGATCGCCTCGCGCTCCTTCCGCTCCAGCCTCGTCCTGCTCCTTCTTCTCGGCCTCCCGGCGCTCGGTGTACTTTTCCTGCTCCTCGAACGTCGGTTCGGGGTTCTCCTTCGACCAGCTGTCGAACTCCTTGGCGTACCGGACGGCCTTCGCCTGGCCTTCCTTGCCCGGGCCGAACTGCTGGAAGCCGACCACTGCCCCGTTCTCCAGGTGATGGACGGCCCAATGCTCGCCCTTCTCGTCGACGGCGATGTCCGTTTTCCCGGTCGCGCCGGCCGGCCACGACGACACGCGCTTGAGGCCCTTCTCGGTGTAGAACTTGTCCAGGCGCTGGAGGGCGCTCGACGAGCTGTCGTCCTGCCCGGCTTCCTGCTCGGGCATGGCCCGGGCGCCACGTCCTGCGGCGTCACCTTCCGGGTTGGCCGGCCCAGGCTGGCGTTGGGCCGCGGGCATGGTCATCAGGTCGCGGTGCAGCTCCTTCTCGGCCGCCCGCTTGGCGCTGCCCTGGTCGTCGAACCCTCTTCCGGCCCGGCCAGGACTTCGTCGGCCCTCGGCGTACTTGATGAACACGCGGTACTTGCCGTCCGGCCCGCGGCGCACGGTGGCCCTGGACTGGCCATCCAGCCCCGGCAGGCTTGCGACGTCGACGGATCCCGGCTCGCGGCCGGCCGGCTCCACGACGCGGCCGGTCTGCTTGCCGGCCCGCTCGGCCGCCTTGCGCTGCTGCCAATCCTGGTGCCTTTTCTTCTCGGCCGCCTTGCGCAGCTTGGCCGGGATCATCTGCTTCTCCAGGTCGTCCTTCCTGACGACCGGGGTGCCGTCCTCGGTCAGCCAGACCTGGCGCGGCATCTTGTCGAAGGGCTTCTTCTTGCGCTCGGCGATCTTCCGCGCCTCGTCGATCGGGATGTAGTCGGCCGGATTGTCGCCCTTCGGGATGTACGGGTTGTATTTATACTTCCCAGCCTTGCGCTTGCCGGCCTCGCGCCGCTGCTGCGCGTCGCGCTTCTTCTGCTCCCGCTCGGCCTGCTTGGCCTGCTGCTGCTCCTTGAGCTTGCGCATGCGGCCCCGGCGCGGCCTGGAGCGTCTGGACTTCCTTGGTGAACCGCTCGATCAGGATGTCGACCGCGTCCTCTTCGAGGAACGGCACCAGCTCGGCGATGCGGTGGATCCCGTAGGGGTCGGCGCCGGACGTGCTCATCCCCGGGACTTCCTTCGGTCCCTGGAGGACGCCGCCGCCCTGCTGCAACCCGCGCTCGGCCTTCATCAGGTCGTACAGCTCGGTAATCGTCAGCTCCTGGCCAGGCAGAGGCCCTTTGGCCCCCGCGCCCACGACCGCGCCGATGCCGACCGACAGCAGCAGTTCGGGGTCCATCAGGACGTCCCTGAGCGGCCGGCCGCGGTGCGTCTCAGAGACGACGTACTGCCAGCCTTCCTGCCCACCCTCGGCCCGCCCTCGACCAGGATCTGGAGCGCCTTGCGGCCTGGGCTGAACAGGGGGAAGTTCATCAGGATGTCGGGGACGACTTCCTTCCAGAACAACCCCTTGGAGGCGTCCCAGGCTTCCTTCGACGTCATGTTGGGGTTGGCCTTGGCGGCCTCCAGCATGAACTGGCCCTGGTTGGCTGCGGCCTCCGAGATGCCGGCCTGGGTGGCGCCGGTCAGGGCCTTGATCAGCCCGGTGGCGCCCGCTGACCCGGTTTTGGACATGACGCTCGACCAGGCGCCCGAGCCGGACAGGGCCGGCCCCATGGCCAGCGTCTCGGCCATCATCGCGGTCATTGTGCCAACCGCGCCGGTGAGCATGTCCACGACGCCCGGGTCGTTGACCGCGTAGGTGTCAGCCGACCAGTTGTCGATCGCCTGGCCGGCCTTGAACGTCGACTGGCCGGCGGCCTTCGAGCCGAACGGCATGCCTGGCATCGGAGTCGAGCCGCTGGCACCATAGCCTCGATCATGCCGCCGAGCTGCGCGACCCGGCCGCCGACGAACCCGGTCAGGCCGCGGTTGAAGGATGTCAGCGTCTCGTTCAGCTGGCCTGGGCTGCTCAGATCCTTGGCCGTGTTCGTGGCCAGCCACTTCATGCCCTCCCAGACTTTGGCGAACCCATCGGGCTCGTCGCCGCCGGGCGCAGCCGGCGCCGCGGGGGCCGCAGGCTGGGCACCGGCGGCTGGCGCGGCCGCGCGGGCCGGGGTCATCGAGCTTGGGCATCGGCGGGGCGGCCGGCTTCACGCCGACAGGAGCCGAGCTTGCTAGGCATCTTGTCCGACAGCTGAAGCGGCTCGAGTGACGACCCCGCGCAGCTTCATCGACAGCGCGACCAGGCTGGACGTGTTGCCGGCGGCCAGGTTTCGGGGGCTCAGGTGCGCGGGCGCCTGGGAGCCGGGAGGGCGGGCCAGGGACCGCATGTCCAGGTGCTCGGCGATCGCGGCCAGCCAATGTTCGGGGTCAGCTTGCTCATCGCTCGATGATCCTCCGCAGCTTCATGGCGCCCTCGTTGACGGCCCGGGACCGCCACTGGTTCTTCGCCGCATTGGGAACCCCGCGGGCCCCGACGCCGATCGGCAGGTTGCTGACCGTCGTGCTGGCGTAGCCGGCGATGTCCTCGGGCGTGATCCCGACCGTGCCGCCATCGGGCAGCGTGATCAGGTAGGAGCCCA
Organism: Lysobacterales bacterium; assembly: GCA_016718605.1. Lineage (GTDB taxonomy): Bacteria > Pseudomonadota > Gammaproteobacteria > Xanthomonadales > Xanthomonadaceae > Aquimonas. The sequence continues at coordinate 53,914 of JADKCY010000015.1, forward strand.
GCCGAGGGCAGGAACTCATGCTGGGCGCCGGGAACATTTCATCCCATGGGAACGACGCAGACTCGGCCGGCTCCAGGCTCAACCCAGGCGCGGTCATGCCCGGCACGATCGCCGGCTTGAGCAGCGGCTCGGACCCGTCCGTTCTGGCTCCCAGATCCGCGGGAAGTAGCTGGTCCGTGACATTTCCTCGGTGGTGTTGAGGATGGCCTCCACCGAGTTCATGCCCTCGGTCTGGATCCTGCTCAGGGCGCGGTTGATGAAGAAGATCGCCCGCGGCTTGTCGCCCTCGGCGATGGTCGAGATGATCAGCATGCCGTTGGTGATCTGGCCGCCGAACAGCGTCTGCGCCTGGCGCTCGATGTCCGACAGGTAGCCGCCGCATCAGGTCGTCGCGCTTCGACAGCTGGATGCGCACGGCCTCGTACTGCCGGCCCAGGTCCGAGTCCTTGTTCTGGTTCATCCTGTGGGCCTGGTCCCAGATCTCCCTTGACCTGCTGGGCCACGACCTCGGGTGCGACGCCAGAGCCTCGTAGTTCGCTGCGTGCCCGAACAGGAGCGCCGAGAGCGACGGCAGATCCTGATAGGCCTTCCAGCAGGCCAGGCTGGGGGCGTACTGGCCGCCGCCGGTGGCGATGTGCGTCAGCAGGTCCGATGCGCATGCCCGGCCCGTAGGTCTGGGTGGCGATGTCCCGCCGGCCTTCAGGGACTCGGCCTCGTCTTCGCGCTGCCGGAAACCCGCGCATGCCGCGGTCGGTCAGGCCGGTCGGAAGGGGGGCCGCCGGCGACTGAGCCATCTGGGGCTGGCTTGGGGAGGGCCCCGCCCGTCAGAATCTGCGACAGGATTGACTCGCCGCCGCCGCCGGCCCCGCTCGCGGCGATCCACCGCCGCCAAACATGGAGCTGTAGAGCTTCGAGGCGCCTTTGGGCTGGGCCTGGGGCCCGGGAGGGGGCGGCCTGCCCGGGGACTCGATAGGCGTCTGCGGGACCCAGCTTTTTCCGCCCGCAGATACTCCGGCCAATCGGCGCCAGACAGGTCGCCCATTTGCTTCGCATAGCCGACCGTCATCGGTCTGGAGTCCGGCGTCCCGGTGCGCAGATAGGTCGTCATCGTTTCGATGGCGTCCGGTCAGATCCTTGCGGTACTTCGCGTCGTACTGGGCGGATTTCGATCCCGCCTGGCCTGCGCCGTTAGCCTGGGCAGCGCCCACTTGTCGCGCTCCATGTTGTGCGCCATGGCGGACTGGTAGCCGGCGAGCAGGCCGTGACCGGGTGAGCGGAATCCCATGACGTTCCACGGATTGAAGCTAAGAGCCTCGGGTCGTGACCGGCTTCAGGCTGAAGTCGCCGTAGTCGCCGGTGAACATGTTGCCGCCGCCGCCGCCACCGGCCTTGCCGCCGCCGCCGAACAGGCCCGCGAGGCTTCCCTTGCCACCGTTCCACCAGCTGTCTTTGTTGATCCAGCGCGTCCATGCCCAAAAACAGCAGGCTGCTTGTTGTTGTCCTGGGGAAGTAAGTCGACTGGCCGGAGCCGACGTTCGAGCCGCTGAGGATGGCGCCTACTGCGCGAGCAGGTCGCGCCGGCTGTTGCCCGTGATGCCAGCGGCGGTGTTTGCGGTGTCGCCGCGCAGCCTGGACATAGCCCTTCTGGCTTCTTCGGCCGCGCCTTCGCGGCCGGCCTGTACGGACGCTGCTTGGGCCGCCGCCGGTCGACTTGAACATGAACTCGCGGCGCCCGTTCTTCTCCGGGAGAAGGTCCGGCGGGTGTCCTCGGCCGCCGGCTTGAACAGCATATCGAAGATGTCCTGGCTGTACGGCCCGGTGCCCAGGCGGCTGTGCAGGCCCCCTTCATCGCGCCGGTCATGTTGCCACGCTCATCGCTGGTCAAAGGGCGCAGGCTGGGTGCTGTTGGTCTGGTACGGCTTGCTGCTGCCGCCGCCGCCCCAGCATGACGAAGATGGCGCCAGGAAGTCCGCCTGGCCAGGCCTCCGACCGCGCTGCCGAGAATGTTCCCCAGGAAGACCATGACGGGCTCCCTTGTCCTGCTGAGCAGGCCCAGCAGGATTGTGTCCTCGGGCTCGCAGGCCGTAGAACTGGACGCCGATCGACCGGCGCCCTTCGTGGCGGAAACCCCAGCGCAATCAGCGCCTTCTTGGTCCGGCGCGCGAAACAGGCGCACTTCGGCTTCGAGCTTGCGGATGCTCAGATCGCCGCCGAACGTCGCCGCAAGGGATCTCGCTGACAGCGGCTTTCAGGTCGTCCTGGAAGTCGGCGCTGGGGCGAAGAACTCCGGCTTTCGGGACCAGGTCCACCTGGGCGATCTGAATCGAGGGGGTGATCAACCCAGGTCGGCGACGGTGTTCCCTTCCTCGGTGGACAAGTCCACCACTTCACCCACGCCGGCCATGGCCTTGTGGCTCTGGATCGCCGAC
>JADKCY010000016.1 GCA_016718605.1 Lysobacterales bacterium
CACCGCCCCAACTTCCCTTAGACGGCACGGCCAGCACACACAAGCCCGTCAGTGATATGCGAGTGACTACGCCCTTTTTTGCGCCTTCACAGATTACAACCTCGTCACCTATCGGATCGGTCGGCACGGTCATGTAGTACGTCGCCTGTAGGCCATGCTCAAACCGATAACGGTCTGCCGGATTCGGCGCGTCAAATAGTCGGTATTGCATCGTCTCAAACTTGCGGGAGCCTTGCGCGGTTGCGTCGTGGTGGAAGTACGGGATGGTGTATGCGGGTGTGTGCTTGAGCGTGCCTGTATCGTCTCGATACGTTTTATCCGGCGTGTAGCCTAGTTCTAAATAGTCCTGCCACTCTGACGGAACTCCCCACGCCTCCCATTGCGCCCGGTGTTCTGCGCTTAGGCGGCGGTTCAATTCCTGCCATAGTTCTGTGACTGTGAATCGGGCAAGCATCTCGCGGCGGTGTTGTTCTCGGATTCTTTCCTGATCGGCGGCACGCTGCTGGGCTGAGGCGCGTTGTTCGTCGGTGATTTGATACGTCACAACCTGCCATGCCTTGATCTCTTTGCCGCAATCGTCGCAGTAGCCATACCACATCGGCCAATCGTGATCCGTGAACACCACAAACCTACGATGACCGCCGCACACCGGGCATGGCCCGCGCCATGACTTCTCGTCGCTGTACTTGAATGCGTGCGCGTCAAGGCCAATCTGTGCAAGTTCTGACGGTGCGGTGCGGTTCATGGCTTGTCCTTCATGTGGGTGTGAATCTGTTCGTGGCATTTCTGACAGAGCGTGATTAGGTTCGTCTGCCAGTTTGGGCCGTCATTGGCAATCGGGATAATATGATGCACATCTAGGCGCATACTGTGAGAGTTGCAAATCCGGCAGTGTAGATTGTCGCGCTTCAAAACCAATCGGCGCAGCACGTTCCAATCTTCATCGCACAATCGCCCGCGCTTGGCTTCAATCTGCCACACATCGGCCAGCCTGTCAAACGCATCTATGACCATTCCGACATTGTAATCGTCGCAAAATTCAAGGTATTTAGATTGTGCCATATGTAAACGCCCCTAGCGATCTGAGTTATGCGGCTGGCGGCTGGTCGGGCCTGCCCTCACAGGGTAGGGACTTCCATCCGCATAACTCAACCCACTAAGGGCGTATGCTTATCCCTGTAAATTGTTCGTCACAGTTGACCAGACCGTGACGGTGTTACTCATCTAATATACAACAGAACTGCCCGCCGTGTCAAGCGGCAAACGGCGGGCAGGGTGGTGGCTAGTTTACGTTTTGCTTGATGAGCCACAAGACGCAAGTATCGCGCTGGTCTTTCTGTGTACTGAGCATCCAGCCTTGCGCCTTTGACTTGATATAGCGCTTCGAATATGTCGATAGAGTTGATTGCGCCCGCTCTACTAGCACAGAGCTTTGCAATTTGATTGCAACCCATTCGCCAATCGGCATATCCTCAACTAACTTGTATGCGTCTGCCCATGCTGGCTTGCGGCCTAGTCGTTTCTCTGGTGGCGTCAAGCCTTTGATAATCTCAAATGTAACGCTGTCCTTGATGCGGTCTGGAATATTTTTTACTTCAAACGTGATTTGCTCAGGATGGCGCGGGCATTTCGGTTCTTGTTTTGCGATTGGAGGGCGACCTGTTCCAAAGTCGCGCTTGTCTTTCGCATGTACTCCGGCGCGCTTGCCGATCCACGCTGCCAACTCTGGCCCGTCAATCTGCGGGTTGATTGCCTTGCCTACTTCTTGGCAAGCCTTGTAGTACGCTGGGCCTTTGTTGAGTTGCCCGGATCGTACTAGTCGGCCCTGCTCGCGTGCGACTAGGCTCTGAATCGTCGTTAAGTTTTCGGGCGTCAAGTCGATAATGTTGCTCATGGTGTGATCTCCTATCGGTGTGCTATCCGTGAAACCGTCACGGCGCGGGCTACCCAAAGATAAACGTTACCAGTTGTACCAGGTCACTGGCGCAACCGAGGCACATCAGCGCGGCGACTGCGGCGGCTAGGATTAGGCGGAGGCGTGTCATGGCTTCATCGCCTTGTTTGCGGCCTGAATAGCATTTGATATAAACTCTCCAGGATATGAAAACGTCCCTGAGTTTTCCATACCCGCTAAACTATCTGCCTCTGCGTATTCCGTTAGCGTGTTAGCGCATAATTTAAGAGCATTGATTGCCTCATCCCGCTCTGCCTTGACGCGCTCCAACTCGGCGCGGGCTTCGTCGCGTTCGCGCTCGGCGGCTTCGGAGCGTTCTGCCATTCCAGTCATGCAACATTGACGCTCTGTATCTGCTTTCGATTCGTGCGCGTTGCACCACGAAGTAAAACTGCCCATTAGAAAAACAACGTCGCAATTAGTCATTCATGTTATCCTCATCACCGGGGCGCATCGCACACGCCCCGGCTCGGTGTGTGGTGTTATAGGCCGCTATCGTCGCGGCCCATTTGCTTTTTGCCGTTGGTCAACACGCGGGCCGATACGCGCCTGCTTAGGTATTGCGCGGCGGTTTCATAGTCTCCGCCAGCGTCATCCATTGCTAACGAGATTTCGGCTTCGGTTGCCTTGAGTTCTATGCACTTGGCGTCAAACGCTTTGCGCGGATCGGCGTCCTGCGTATCGACTAACTGGCCTTCGATAACCCAATCTTGCGCGTGATCCTCGTAGTCAATCTCGGCGTTGATCGTCATCCCGAAAGGCACATCGAATCGGCGCTTGAGTGCGTCGGCCTCGGCGCGTTTCATGGCGCATTGTACGCGCTCCATCTTGGTCTGATCTTCAGGCTTGAGTACGCCAATTCCGCTAGTGTACGGCTGTTCGCCAATCATGCCTTTTACATCCGACCACGGGATGCCGGATTTAGTCATGGTTTCGATCATGGCGCAATAGGTTCTCACGTTTTCACTGTCAAACAATCGCGCCTCAAACGCTAAAGCCCGATCAGCGATGCCGTACCGCTTGCGCTCGTCTGCGTCGGTGATCTCGCGGAAGTTAATCCAGAAGTTACCCTTGACTTGTTCGCGGGCCTTCTTACGCAGACCCTTGATACCGATCATCGGGCCGCGATTCGGGATGTACCAGATTTCGCCGTTGAACGGGTCGAGGCTGTGCATGAGTGACAGTTGAGCGAGGGCGTACTGCTCGTTGTCATTCAGTTTGGAGCCTCCCGGCAACATGACGGCGATTCGCTTTTTAACATCCAACATTTGTTGCTTGTCAGGTAGGATTGCTAATGCTTGTCCCATTTGGTGCGCTCCTTGTGGTGTGGTGTCTAGTATGCGATTTCTGGCAGGTTGTTCCATTCACGCGCCATCATGTCGGACGTGGCCGCGAAGTCGTCGTCAATGACGGTTTCTTTCGGCGTGCTAGCAATCACCACGCGCTTAGTCCGTTTCGCTTTGCACATCGGGCAACCAGCCCCGCCCGCGGCTTCGTTGTTCTGGCGGTATAGCGGATCATGTTTGCAAATCATTTCGTCACCTGTGCTAACTGCTTGCGCTCGTCACGCTCTCGGCGGTTGTTGATGCGGATTTGCTCGTCAATCACGAGTTGATTAACATATGCTGAGACTTTCATCCCTGCGGCTTCGGCCTGTTGCTTGACGAGCGTCTCAACCGATGGTCGCCAGTACACTACATGCGGCTTGTTCGTTGTTGACATGCGTCCTCCTTGTAGGTGTGTTGTGCTGATTGAGTAGCGCTAATCTTGGCACGCCTTACCGTGTAGTTCTACATCCTCAAGACTAGCGCTACTCAATTAGTACAACTCTGCGCGTATACCGTCGCGCCCAGGTGTGTTGTTTGGTGGCTACTCGACAATCATTCCGCCGCGCCCGCCTTGCATGATGTTGACGTTGTCGGCCCACTTCTGAGCCTTGTACCACGCTGAAACAGCACGGGCATTTGCGATGCGGGTAAACGTCCGGCTGCAATCATAGTTGCCGGTGTGAATGTTGCGGAAGGTGATAACATAGAAATTAGACATTTGAAGCCTCATAGGGAGAGAGTTGGGTGTGTGTCTGCGTCTGTCTATGCTCTAATAATATCACTGGTAATATCACTTGTCAATAGGCAAACTGCCAAAATCGGGCCGTGTTCAAAAGTTTTAAGGTTTCTCATATTCGTGGTATAATGTGGCTGTCGAGGGTGTAGGGTAGTCAAGCGGTTTTTTGTTGCACCAATACGCGCCCGTTGTTCACCCGCTGCCCTCGACAAGCCGCGACACGAACAACGGGCGCACCTGTTTATGGAGGATGAAATGAACGAATTAACCGTGATTGAATCAAGTGAGTTATCTCAGCATGAGGAAGTCATACGGCGCGGCCTGAATACGTTTGTAGAAGTCGGCGCGGCGTTGCTGGCAATCCGTGACGGGAGGTTGTATCGCGCTGAGTTTGGAACGTTTGAGGACTACTGTAAGACGCGATGGGGGATAACCCCTCAACATGGACACAGGTTAATGACAGCCGCCGAGACTGTTAGCAATTTAGAACCAATTGGTTCTATTCTTCCCGCAACAGAATCACAGGCACGCCCGCTGTCACGGCTTGAGCCAGAACAACAGCGCGAAGCGTGGGCGCGTGTCATCGAAACGGCGCAAGATGGTAAGGTTACTGCTGCGCATGTTCAAAGCGTGGTAGATGAATTGTACGGAGACGATGAAGAAGAATTTGATGAAGAAGATTTTGAACGCGAACAAATACTTGAGGCAAACAGGCAGGGCGCGGCGATTAGTGTACCGGCAGCAATGCCGCACGTATCGCACAACAGCGGAAACAATGAATGGTACACCCCGGCAGAGTACATCGAAGCGGCGCGGCGTGTCATGGGACGCATTGATCTTGATCCGGCTTCGTCGGCAATCGCTAACGGCGTTGTCATGGCTGACAAGTTTTACAGCGCAGACGATGACGGCTTGTCGCACGAATGGGCGGGGCGTGTCTGGATGAATCCTCCCTACTCGTCTGATCTTATTTGGCAGTTTGCCGCCAAACTTCGCAAGCACTATCAAGCGGGCGACATTCAAGAGGCAATCGTTCTCGTCAATAACGCCACAGAGACGGCATGGTTTTACGATATGGCACAGGCCGCGAGCGCTATTGCATTCACGCATTCGCGGGTGAAATACCTGAATGAAGCGCTTGAGCCTAAAGGCGCACCACTGCAAGGTCAAGCGCTGATCTACTTTGGAAAGAACGTCAAAAAGTTTCGTGAAGCGTTTGAAGATTTGTGCTGGAGTGCGGTGCTATGAGTGAGCGCGGCGAAATAAAATACCCGCAACGTGCTGGGCAGTTGCGCGACTTTAGCGGGTTGCTTTACGGGCGCATAACACCTACCGACATTGACGGCTTGATTGAATATCAGGATCGCGCCTATGTGCTGATTGAGTTAAAGATGACGGGCGTCAGGTTGCCATATGGACAACGTTTGGCGCTTGAGCGAATGTGCCATGACTGGATTAGAGCGGGCAAACAGGTTTTGCTTATCATCGCAGAACACAACACGCCCACAGAGCAAAGCATAGACGTTGCGAGTACAACCGTTGTCGAATATCAATACAACGGCATTACGAAAACTGGCGACAACTGTACAACCAAAAGCCTGATTGACAGATTCTTGGAATACGTCAACCGAACTCTATAAACTACCACTTGACATTTGCCGTCAACCTGTCGTATAGTGGTAGTGGCGTGGCTGGCGTGCCGTGCTGGTGCGGAATGTAGGGTGAAAATCCTGCGTGCGTCACCAGTGAAACGCCCGCCAAACTTGATACCACGCCCGAATCTAGGGCAAGCCCGCGCAAGCGTGGCTCTGAGGATGTGTTGCCGCGTGTCGCTATACCATCGGCCATGATGTGAAGTCCCGTCAGAAGCGCGAAAAGAGCCGAGCGCGGCAATCCAGCATACAAAGCCCCAGCGGGGCAGGGAGTTGATAGCACATGCAGATTGATCCATTCGTGGCGGTTGCAATTCTAGGGCTTGTGAACTTCGTGAAGTCGTTCGGCGTGGAAGGCAAGGCGGCTACACTGGCGGCAATGTTGATCGGCGTGGTGTTGTCGGTTGCATCCAAACTGTTTCCAGCCGATGTTGTGCAAGTAGCGCTGATTGGCCTATTGAGCGGGCTTGCGGCGTCGGGCTTTTACGACATTGGCAACATGATCGGCGTCAAGGCGGCTAAGTAGTCGCCTTTTTCGTTCGGGTGTCCTCCTCCTGTGGGTGGCCGCCGTCATGGTCTGGGCAACTGTGACGGCGGCGAGGTGGTTAAATGCTAGTCGGTTCTGACATCATCGCACATCAATTTCTTGTGCCGTCAATCGTTACGGCGCTTTTTGCGTTACTGTCGGCAAGCATCAAAGTCTATGAGTATCGCGGGCATTATGATTTGAGCGTGGTAGTTTCGATTTTGTCACGGCTTGCGCTGGGCCTGCTGTACCTGTCAGATGTTACTGTGATCAATGACCGCGTGATTGCAATTCGATTCGCGCTGACAATGTTATTTGCGGCGGAAGTCATGCGGCAAGGTCTTAAACACGTTGGCAAAAGGTACGGCGACAAGTGACACCATCGACTGATAATTTCGCGGGCGTCATCGCTTTGATTCTGTTTGTCATAAAATCGCTATGGGACATTTACCGCGAGAAGAACAAGCCCAAGATTGACAACGCGCAAGCCAATCATACCCAAGCGCAGGCCGAACTAAGCGAAGCGCAGGCCGATAAAATCAAGGCGGATATTCAGCGAGACGTATTGGCACAGGTTCATTTGGAAAATCAGACATTACGCGAAACTGTAGAGCGGCTTAGTGTAGAGTTGGGCAACGAGCGCAAGGCTCGCAAAGATGACAACGAGCGGGCCATGTCGATGATTGCAGAACTACAGACAACAGTTCGCGAAAAAGACCAGACATTATTCCTGCTGCAAGACGCAATGACAGAGCGCGAGAATAATTTCAACCTTGAAATCTCAAAACGCGATGCGGTAATTGCTGGCCTACAGTTGCAGATAACGGAAGAAATAGCCAAGCGTGACGAGATTATCGCGGGCTTGCAATTCCAGATAACGGAATTACGGCGCACTCAGGCGGAGGCTAAAACTTGACCAGTAAATTATCGGTACACGTTGGCGACAAGCCAACAGGACTACGGGACTTCGAGCGCATCGCACGCCCAGCGGTTATCTACTGCCTAAACAACACGGTAACGCCCCGCAATGCGGACACGATCACAATTCGGCGCGTGCAAAATGACACATGGCATCGACTACCTGACGCGATGGGCCAGCCCAACTATTTCAAGCCTGTTAGTCAAGGCGGAATTGATCCGATTGTATCTGCCCGCAATGAGTTGCTTCTGAAAAAGATGTACGTCCCTAAGCGCGGCTGTTTGAACTTGATTCAGTTCTGGCAGTTGGGCCATGCCGACTATTACGCGCCATATAACGAGCCTGTGCTGGGCGATTCGGTTGACCATATCGAAAAAGCGCAGTGGTTGTGCGAGTACACCTGCGAAGCGCTGAAAATTGCGCGGGTGTACGGGTTGCGGTTGGCTATCTTCTCATTCGCAAGCGGCACACCACACCCTGACACACTGCCACATCTCGCGCCGGCTGTCGGCCTGTGCGCTGACTATGACGGCCTTATTGACTTGCACGAGTACGGCATCGACGGCCCGCTGATGTCTGCGCCGTCAAGTGGGGCGTTAGGTTATCGTCGCTTCCATGACGCCTTCGATGATTGCCCCGATATTGTTATCAGCGAAGCAAGCGCGGGCGGCGGATATGATACCGACATGGGCCTGAGCGGCGCGGCGTGGGTGGCTGACATGGCCGCGTATGGCCGCGAGTTGATGCGCGATGATTACGTGATCGGCGCGTGCGCTTTCCAGTTGGATCAAGGCAAAGAGTCAAGCATCCCGTATGATGTTTTGATTCAATACGCAGACGCGGCGGCAAGCCTGAATCAACCAACTGTACCGCCAGAAATGGTTCGCGTATCTGTGAACATTCACCGGCAGTACATCACAGAGTTGACGGCGTGGGCTAACGAGCGCGGCGGGACGGTGACGGCGTGAATTATCCTATCTACTCACAGCGTGATCCGAAATGGTCTAACTTCCCGCTTGGCGCAAATGAGGCGGCTAGTTCGTCGTCTCTGGGGGCTTACGGTTGCGCCGTGACGGCCATTGCCCAAAAGTTATCAATCATGGGCTTCCTGTCCACGCCTGTGCTTGTGCAAACGTCTCTCAAAGTGAATCGCGCCTATGGTGGCCGCACGGCTAACCTTGTCATGTGGGGGCGTGTCAGTGACGCATTCCCGCAACTGACTTACAACGGTCGGGCAGACTTTCCTAATGTGCCATTGCCGCCTAACGTGATGAAGATGATTCGTGACAGGCTTGCGCTTGGCAACCCTGTTATAGCCTACGTGGACGCAAGCCAACACGAGCGCGGGTTGCAGCAACATTTCGTATTGATTGAGGCTGAACTAGAATCAGGCTTCGTCATTCTCAATCCGTGGAACGGCAAGCGCGAATCATTACGCGCCTACGGCAAGACTGACGAGATCTCAATTTGTGGGTGTGTGTGGCTTGACCCGTCATATGATAAGAGGCAAGCCGCGTAATCATGCCGAAAACCGCGCTATGGTTCTACATCGGTGATACGCACGTATTGAGCGATACAGGGCTGGCGATTGACGGGTACGAAATAGGCTCAAAGGAAAAGAAGCCATACGTCTGCGGTGATTCTCAAAAGTGGTTAATGAGCGCGTGGCGTGACGCTGTAGAGTTTATCGAGTTGGCATCACTGGATTATCGCGTCGGCATTGGTTTTGGTGGCGACATCAAAGACGGCACGCAACATCACGGCAGCACGCAGACGCACGGCACACCGGAAGATCAGCGGCAAATGTCGTTTGAGTTACTTAAGCCGCTGGTATCTGTAGCGACATGGGCGTATGGTATATTAGGCACAGAGGCACACACCGGGCCGCAAGGTGATGACGACCGCGCTATTTACACCATGTTGGGCATAGACTATTACGATAAACTAGAAGCGCAAATTGAAGGCCATACGGTGCTACACGCTCATCACGGCGTACCCGTTGGCACACGCGATCACACCATCGAATCCGGCGCGATTAGTTTACTCAAAGACATTCAGGCACGGCGCAAGGATGAAGGCAAGCCGCATCCGAGCGCAATCATCGGGCATGATCGGCACAGGTCATTCAGGCCGCTAAACATGCGCGATACATGGATTGCAGTCTGCCCATGTTGGCAACTGCCAACCTATTACGGGAATAACTGGCCGTTTTCTGATGTGTCTATCGGCTTCTTGATGTGGGACGTTCAACACAACAAACTTGAGCGCGTGACGTATCGGCAGGAGTCGCATGTCAAGCGATTCATTTAGAGTGATAGACGGTAACGCCCCAGCATGGTGGGGGCTGGCAGATAAGCATGTGCCTATTCCGGTTGACGAGTCTCTAGACTTCACCAACGGCATGTTGCGCGATAGGCTAAGCGTTGACGAGTACAAGGCGCATCGTATCATCAAGCAGATGATTCAGCGCGGAGAGATTGACGCGGGGCGCATGGTGGGGAAGTATAGGTGGTATAGGGTGATTAAGGCGCAATGAGTGACAAGATCAAAGCCGTAGAGATACGGGCAGAGATACGGCAGATAAAGACGATGGCTGACGGTTCGATCAATGTCATCTTGAATCTGCCCGAAGATTGCAAGCCGATGGTCAAGGTATTACTAGATTGGCAAGGGCTGGAAGTCAAAGCCGTGATAGCCAAAGAATGAATAAATCAGAGTTATCAATATGCCTAGAGGCGGGGCGCGTCCCGGCGCTGGTAGAAAATCAAAAGCGGAAACGCTACAACTTGACAAACTTCTTGACGAGTGCGTGAGTGACGATGACATCAAGGAGTTGTTTCGCGTTCTGGTACGAAACGGCAAGCGCGGCAATATCAATGCAATCATGGCGCTGTTCGCTTACCGCTACGGCAAGCCTAAAGAGAGACTAGAATTAAGTGGCGACGAAGAAAGGCCGATCACAGTCAGAATCGTTAAGGCAAGCCAATCACGACTTAGTGATCAATGACGCCTATGATCCGCACCTTGACAACTCGTCACGCTTGCAAATATACTACGGCGGGTCATCGTCTGGTAAGTCGGTATTTCTAGCACAACGGGCGGTATTAGACGTTCTGCAAGGCCGCCGAAATTATCTAGTGTGTCGCGCTGTTGGGCGAACAATCCGCAAATCTGTGATGAACGAAATCAAGAAAGTCATCACTGATGCGGGGCTGGGCCTGCTCTTTAACACAAACAAGTCAGATGGCATAATCACATGCGCGAACGGTTATCAGATTTTATTCGCTGGCCTAGATGACACTGAGAAAATAAAATCCATGACGCCTGAGAAGGGCGTTATCACTGACATCTGGGTAGAGGAAGCAACCGAAACCGATCAGGATGCAATCAAGCAACTGACGAAACGGCAGCGCGGCGGCGATGAAGCAACAGCCAAGCGGCTAACACTGTCATTCAATCCAATCTATAAAACACACTGGATTTATCAAGACTATTTCGCCCGTATCGCGTGGGCCGATGACCAGACGCGCTATACATCGCCTGAGTTGTCTATCTTAAAGACAACGTACAAAGATAACCAATTCTTAACGGGCGCGGACCGGGCCGACTTGGAGAATGAGACAGACGAATACTACCGCGACGTTTACACGCTGGGCAAGTGGGGCGTGTTGGGCGATGTCATTTTCAAGAACTGGCGCGTGGAAGATTTATCCAGCATGGCCGCGCAATTCACGAATCATCGCAACGGGTTAGACTTTGGTTTCGCGTCTGACCCTGCGGCCTTAGCTGTGACGCACTATGACAAGGCGCGCAAGACGATCTATATTTACGATGAACTATATGAGCGCGGCCTGACGAATGACGCGCTTGCGCCTGAAATCAAATCACGAATCGGCAGTCAGTATGTGGTGTGCGATAGCGCAGAGCCTAAGAGTATCGCAGAACTTAACGGGCATGGCGTCAATGCGATAGCGGCTAAAAAGGGCAAGGATAGTGTAAACTTCGGTATCCAGTGGCTACAACAGCAGACTATCGTCATAGATTCAAAGTGCGTTAGTGCGCGAAACGAGTACAGCGTTTATCAGTGGAAGAAAGACAAAGACGGCAACAGCCTGAAAACACCGATTGACAAGAACAATCATTTGATTGACGCGACACGCTACGCATACGAAGATGAAACCGATGTAGGTCCGTCGATTATCGGCTGGGACTGAGTGAGGAAAACATGGCAGGACTTTACACACTGAGCAATAACGGCGTTAAAATGTCCATCGGTGAACTTGACCGCTTGATGGATGAGGCGATTGGCATCAACGCTGGCAAGATGACGCCTATTCAAGCCATGACTGTGCCTCTAGCGTTTCGTGCCGTCGATATGATTGCGGGGGCTGTGTCGCGTATGCCGTATTACATCGAAGATAGCGCAGAGAATGACGTAATCGACGAATCAACCCCGCGCTATTGGTCTGAGTTGATGTACAAACTGACGGCGTCGCTGTTGCTGTTCAACGGCGCGTATTGCCTGAAAGAGTCTAACCAGTTCGGCCTAAACTCGCGGTATCGTTTTCTGCCTAGCCCGTTGGTGCGGTGGGATACCAGCAAAGGCGAGATTACGCGGTTTGAGTACAATGTCGATGGTGTGTGGACAAATATCCCAAACTTCGATAAGTCTCTACTGTGGTGGTGGTGGCCCAACTTAACCAGCGAAGTCGGCCCCGGCGTCGGGCCGATGAATGCCGCATTGCAAGACATCGGGCTGGCGTCGTCACTGACGTACTTTGCAGAGTCCTATTTTAGTCGCGGCGGATTCCCGCTGACAATCCTCATCACAGAGGGCAATATCTCTGAGCCTGAAAAAGTGCTGTCATGGTGGAATGCGATGGTACGCGGTGCGCGGCAAGCATTCAAGGCTATTCTGCTAACCAACAAGATCACGCCTACAGTTATCGGTTCAAACATCAAAGACACAATTGCGCCTGAGTTGTACAGTCAGGCCGCGCACAACGTAGCAATCGCGTTCGGTATTCCGTTGTCCCTGTTGCTGAGTGACGCGGCGAACTATGCGACGGCGCTGGGCGATCATGTGCGATTCTACACTGAGTTGATTATCCCGCTGGCAGAGCGCATTTTCGAGCAGTGGAACGAGCGCGTATATGAGCCGCAAGGCTTAGAGATTGAATGCGACCCTAGCCAACTCGAAATCATGCAAGCCTACCAACTTGAAACGGCGGCGGCTGTTGTGGCCGTTGTTGGTAAGCCTGTCTTGACAGTCGATGAAGGCCGCGAGATTCTAGGTTACGACCCTATGGAAGATGACGCGCTAGACGAGCCACAAGAAGCGCAACCAGCGCAACCCGTAGCCGAACAACCCGCCACGCCCGAGCCTGTCACGGAGTCGCCTGACGAGATGGCAGGATGACGCAATCGAGACAGAGCGCAAGGCATTGCGCCGCTACGCTCACAACCGATTGCGCGACGGCAAGCCGTTTGCGTTTCGATCGGACGTTATCGGACTGCCAGAGATTGAGGCTATCAAATCATGCGCCACGCATGAAGCGATTGACGCGCTAGACCTGACCAACGTCAAGCGCGGGCCTGAGTTGGCGGAGTTGATTGACGCGATCAACGCGGCGCGGGAAGAACTAAAGGCGGTTGCGAATGCCTGACATACTACACGCTGACTTGATTGTGCGCGGAATGAGTGATTATGATGTGGCCGTCATTCTTGGAGAGTTTGCGTCAGTAAGCGATACTAGCAGTCCATTTTTAATCCTGTTAAAGAATGCGTCGGCGTCATTTGAGATAAGGCGCGGCGGAGACTTGACTTGTCAAGTCGTGATGGATAGGATTAGTCAAGGCGATATTTCAATCGGAAATGCGATAGAACGCCTAAAAACATCGCAAGGGCTGTCAATTATCAGAGAGGAAATCAATGCCTGACACCTCGGCGGCTATCATGCGCCTGTCGGTTGCCATTGAAGCGGCGGCTGATTACGCGGCTAGGCTTGCGCCTGTCGGTCCGTCAAGTCTGTGCGCGAATACAAGTCCACCCGCGCTGAGTATCGGCAGTCAATCGAGGATGCGTTATTCGACTACTTCACAGGCGATAGCGCGGTGACATCGTATCGCTCGGCCATGCAACGCGCAATGAGTGACGCATTTCTGAGCGCGTACGAAGTGGCCTACACTGACGGCGGGGCAGAGTTACCGCTTGATGAGGATGCACTAGAATGGCTGGCCGCTCGGCAGGATGCTGAGCTAAGCCACATCAAAGAACTATTCGCAACCCTGAAAGATATGAGGGCGCAATATCGCGCTAAAGAGATCACAACGGCAGATGTCAAGGCAGAAATTGAGCGGCGGCGCGACGGCTATAGCGCCACGCTGGATAGCGTTTATGTCACTGGCAAGATGTTTGCGCAGGCCAACAAGATGGTAACGTGGCAGTATGGCGAGACAGAACACTGCGATACATGCGCAAGTCTTAACGGCAAGCGGCATCGTGCCAAGTGGTTCATCTCGCGTGACTACATCCCGCGCAAGCCGGGGGCGGCGATGGACTGCGGCGGGTATCGTTGCCAGTGTTCGCTGTTAGATGACAAGGGCAAAGAGATTACACTGTGAAAGTCACGGTCAAAGTCACAGGCGGCAAGAAAGTCTATCAGTCAATGGTCAAGTTAGGCGAGTCCATTGACACGATAGTCAATGCCGACATTGAGAAGCAAATGAACGCGGCGATGAAAGAACTACAACGCCCCGGCAAGCCTATCACCTACCCCGTCAAATGGGATAGCGAACGGCAACGGCGGGCCTTCTTTGCCACTGACGGATTCGGCGCTGGCATCCCGTACAAACGCACAGGCCGCTATAGTAAATCATTCCGCGTGGTCAAGACAGGCAAGGGCGCGAAACGTTCATACGCGCTAATCAACACATGGGCGAAGGCTAAATACGTG
Source organism: Lysobacterales bacterium (assembly GCA_016718605.1). Classification (GTDB taxonomy): domain Bacteria; phylum Pseudomonadota; class Gammaproteobacteria; order Xanthomonadales; family Xanthomonadaceae; genus Aquimonas. Next base: position 14,072 of record JADKCY010000016.1, read on the forward strand.
GGCGGTGATGCACGAGCGCAGCGTCAATCGCGCATTCACGCGGGCCGCTGGCCGTTGGTGGCTGACACGGTTCGAAAGTTTGCCCAGCGTTTAGTCAAGAGCAGGCCGCAAACGACAAGCAAGATCAGGAACTTGATTCGCAGTCTAGGGCTAGGGATATGAGAGAGCGCGGGAGTTCGTATTTCGCATTTGTGTTGTTCTGCATATCGCAAGGTATAATTTGCTTCGTCGCGGCAACTGGAGATTTTAAGACGGCGGCTATCTTGTCGCCACTGTCAACTATGGTAGGATTCGGCGCGTTATATGCACTAATCGAGGAGCGCATACCGTGAATGAGTTCGTCATATTCTATTTAGCGGTACACAATGAGAATCAAGCCGTCAAGGTTGGTCACTGTGTCGTTAAGCAAATACGAATAGACGGTGATGCTATTGACAAGATTCAAGTATCATTAGACGAACACCGAGCCGGAATACCAGCACACTGTGACAGGAGTCCACAAGGCATGAGCGAAACGCAACAGCCGTACACCGTGACGAGCGCAACGCCTGTGCCGCCTGACTACCTACGCGGGGCGCATGTTATGACATTGACGAAACACGAATCCGACTTGATTGAGTCGGCACGCGCCAATCGTGACATCGTACTCACTACCCTGTGCCGTGTTGACGGCAAGATTATCGCCCGCTTGCAGAAAGCGCGGGCTGAGTCGCGTTTCACGGGCGCAAACATGGCGGTAGTCGATTTCAAGACGGGCGCGGTGGGCGTGGTGGCCGTGGAGTGATAACCCAAGTTTAACGCAAACTATATCCCAAAACTGATACTTGACATTCTAGCAAACATACCGCATACTATTTGGGATAACTGCATACGTTGTACCGCAAGTCGATTGAATCGAGGCGCGTGACCTTCACAGGTTGCGCGCCTTTTTTGTTTGGGGTGGCTATGGATGAATCTATCGAAAATAAACTAAACACCATCAACTCTGCATTTAGGGCGCAATACCCTATTCCGCTAAGTCAAGTAGCAACAGAGACGGTAAGCGCTGATTATTGGTGCATCGAAACTCACGACGATTATGTGATAGTCTCTAGCGCTGACAGATACTATCGCGTCGGATTCTCAATGAATGGCGACAAGCCAGTATTTGACGAGCGCGATAAGTGGCTAGAGGTTGTCCGAAAGATTTCATGGGATGAAGTCAAGGCCGCGTTTGAGCTGAAATATGGTTCACGCAACAGCCGACAAGACGCGGCACGCTTGCAGATGATTCACGACTACGCCCGCGAAAACGGCGCGGCCTGTGGCGAGGATGAGTCAAAGAGTGTTGACGATTCGCTCGTCACGTTCGGCGCAAGCGTTAAGGCGCTGGGCGATGGCCGTGTAGGTGGCTATCTCGTCAAGTTCTCAACGGCGCACGACCCGGACATGACGGGCGATTATTTCACGGCGACTACCGATTTCGGTGACGCTGATAAGTCGCCTGTCCTATATCATCACGGCCTTGATGTCAAAGTCGGCAAGCGGGTGATTGGTGACGCAACCCTGCGGCGTGACGACATTGGCATTTGGGCTGAGGCGCAACTCAAAATGAGAGACGCCTACGAGCAAACGATTTACCGCATGGCTGAGGCTGGTAAGTTGGGTTGGAGTAGCGGCACGGCGTCACATCTTGTAGAGCGCAAATCATACGGCGGAGCGAATGAAATCACCCGCTGGCCGCTGGGCTTGGATGCTTCACTAACGCCCACCCCAGCCGAACCACGCAACACCGCGCAACCTATCAAGAGTGTATCCCCGTCATTGCTTGAGATTCCAGAGGCGGCACAGGAAAACCGCGACGAATCAACAGCGACGGCTATTGAGCAACCTGTCAAAACAAATCTAGGAGATCAAGCAATGGATAACGAAGTGTTGGACATAGCGTCAAGGCTTTGACCGCTAAGGTTGAAGCGCTTGAGACGACCATCAAGAACGCGCCGCCCGTCAAGACGCTGGGCAATGGCGTTGAAGTCATCGACAACGAGAAGCCATTCAAGAGCATCGGCGATCAACTGATGGCGATCAAGGCACAGGCCGAGGGCAAGTTGACCGAACGTCAACACAACGGCATCAAGGCCATCACCGCCGATTACATCAAGGCGACGGGCGCGAGTGAAGCGGTTGCCAGTGATGGCGGCGTGTTACTACAGCCTGATTTTAGCAACGACCTGACCAAGCAAACGTTTGAATATGGCACGCTTTTGGGCCTGTTGAACGTGCAAGAGATCGGGCCGAACGCCAACAGCAAGATCGTCAATCGCGTCAAAGAGACTAGCATCGCTTCGACGTTGTTCGGAGGCGTGACGGCTTACTGGACTGGCGAAGCGGGCGCGTATAGCGCGACCAAGCCGACTTTCACGCAAGACGAAGTCAAGTTGAACAAAGTCACGGGCCTGTACTACGCCACCGATGAATTGATGCAAGACGCTACCGCGCTGAGTGGCGAGATTATGCGCATGTTCTCTAGCGCGATTCGCTTCAAGAGTAGAGTCTGCGGTGTGGGGAAGGCAACGGCGTCGGTATGCCGCTGGGCATCACGGCGGGCGGTTCTGTTGTGACTCAGGCCAAAGAGGGTGCGCAGGCCGCAGATTCCGTAGTGTACGAAAATGTCATCAAGATGTACAGCCGTTTGTTCCCGATGTCGCAACGGGCGAACACGACCGCTTGGATTTGCAATGCTGACGTTCTTCCGCAGTTGAACACGCTGGTACAGGTGGGCGGCACGGCGGCGATTCCTGCCAAGTTCGTTGACTGGGGAGCTGACGGCATCATGCGCATGATGGGACGCCCGGTGTACACCGTGCCGTATGCGTCAACCATTGGCGATTTGTACGACCTGATGCTGATTGACTTTGCTTGGTATGACGCAATTAGCAAGGGCGGCATGCAGGGCGCTTCGTCCATCCACGTGGCCTTCACGACTGGCGAGCAAGCCTTCCGGTGGGCGTATCGGTTTGGCGGCAAGCCCGCGATTGACTACGTTGTGACGCCTCACAAGGGCAGCAACACCGTCGCGCCGTTCGTCGCATTGGCCGCTCGCGCCTAATCAACACACTATCAAGCACACTAGCAAGCCCGCGCCAATCAATGGCGCGGGGCTACTATGGAGAACAATAACCATGTTGCACTTTCCGACTAAAGCAAAGATCGTCAACCTGTTAGCCCCCGCCGCTGATGCGGGTGGCCGAACGTCTGCGGTATGCGTCCCTTAAAAATGCCGTGCGGGCCTGGGTGGTTGTGTACCTGACGCAAGGCGCGGCCAATACCGTGCAACTTGACCCAGTGCAAGCGACGGCGGTTGCTGGTACTGGCACGAAGGCTCTGACGAACAACTGTCAGATTTTCAGCAACCTTGACGTATCCGCGAGTGATACGCTTGTGTCTCGCACCGCCGCAAAGACGTACACGACTGACGCGGGCGTTCACAACAAGATCGTCATCTTCCAGATTGACCCAGCCGAAACGATGGACACTGCAAACTCGTTCGACTGCATTGGCATCACGACCGGGGCTAGCGCGGCGGCTAACATCACCTCGGCATTCCTGATTGCCGACTTGAAGTACAGCGACGCGGGCCTGATCACCGACTAAGGAGCAAGCAATGTACAAGATTGACTATCAAAAAGCGGCCATCGTCGGCGCTCTGTTGCTGGCCTTGATTGCGCTGTATGTGGCGCTGAGTGCGACCACTGCCCCGGCCCCTGTGGTGAATGTTCCGCCCGTTGCGTCGTCTCAATCGTTCGCCTGTGGCGCTGGTACGATGTGCGTGACGGCTAACGGTCGCGTCGTGGACATCCTGAGCGGTGGCACGTTCAATATCAACTCCGGCGCGGTGTTTACTGTTGGTGGCTTGACGCAGTATGCTATCAGTTACTTTAGCGCCGATGTCACGAACGGCTCGATGGTGACGCATGGACTACCCGGTGCGCCTACTTACCCCAACTGTATGGCCTACAATGCTGGCTTCATTACGCAGACGGTACAGATCAGCGCGGCCAATGCTACCTCGGTGACTTTCCGCGTGTTCGATGCGGCAGGTTTGCCGTGGACTGGCGCGCAAGTCGCCGCCCGTTGTTCTGCGGTTTACGTCCCTTAACCTAGCGGCGGGGGTGTACCGATAAACGTACATCCCCGCTAAGGTTGCGCTATGTACTACGCCACTCTAACGCAAGTCAGAGCATATCTAAAACTAGACACGGCAGAGACGGGCGATGACGCGCTGTTGACAGACTTCATCCGCTCATCTAGCCGCTACTGTGACACGCGCTCAGGTACGCACTTCTACCCGTTGATTGAGACGCGCTACTTCGATGTGCCAGAGAATCGGCGCATGTTGCAGTTTGACGATCACTTGCTTGAGTTGACGGGCGCAACCAATGGCGATTCGATGGCTATCACGCTGTCCGACTTGCTGTATCACCCCGCAACAACCTACCCGAAATACGGCACATCGCTTAAGGCGCAATCGTCACAGGTGTGGACATCTGACGGCTATGGCGAATGCGAGCAAGTCATCGCCTTAACTGGCGTGTGGGGATACCATGACGACTACTCACGCGCTTGGGTCTTGTCAGGTGACGCGGTGGCCGATGCGCTGGGCTTGGATGCGTCACTGACTCCCACCCCAGCCGAGCCGCGCAATACCGCACAACCTATCAAAAGTGTATCCCCGTCATTGCTTGAGATTCCAGAGGCGGCACAGGAAAACCGCGACGAATCAACAGCGACGGCTATTGAGCAACCTGTCAAAACAAATCTAGGAGATCAAGCAATGGATAACGAAGTGTTGGATAGCGTCAAGGCTTTGACCGCTAAGGTTGAAGCGCTTGAGACGACCATCAAGAACGCGCCGCCCGTCAAGACGCTTGGAAACGGCGTGGAAGTCATCGACAACGAGAAGCCATTCAAGAGCATCGGCGATCAACTGATGGCGATCAAGGCACAGGCCGAGGGCAAGTTGACCGAACGTCAACACAACGGCATCAAGGCCATCACCGCCGATTACATCAAGGCGACGGGCGCGAGTGAAGCGGTTGCCAGTGATGGCGGCGTGTTACTACAGCCTGATTTTAGCAACGACCTGACCAAGCAAACGTTTGAATATGGCACGCTTTTGGGCCTGTTGAACGTGCAAGAGATCGGGCCGAACGCCAACAGCAAGATCGTCAATCGCGTCAAAGAGACTAGCATCGCTTCGACGTTGTTCGGAGGCGTGACGGCTTACTGGACTGGCGAAGCGGGCGCGTATAGCGCGACCAAGCCGACTTTCACGCAAGACGAAGTCAAGTTGAACAAAGTCACGGGCCTGTACTACGCCACCGATGAATTGATGCAAGACGCTACCGCGCTGAGTGGCGAGATTATGCGCATGTTCTCTAGCGCGATTCGCTTCAAGGTAGAGTCTGCGGTGTGGGAAGGCAACGGCGTCGGTATGCCGCTGGGCATCACGGCGGGCGGTTCTGTTGTGACTCAGGCCAAAGAGGGTGCGCAGGCCGCAGATTCCGTAGTGTACGAAAATGTCATCAAGATGTACAGCCGATTGTTCCCGGCTTCGCAACGCGCCAATACTACCGCGTGGTTTGTCAACAATGACGTTTTGCCGCAGTTGAACACGCTGGTACAGGTGGGCGGCACGGCGGCGATCCCTGCCAAGTTCGTGGACTGGGGGCTGACGGCATCATGCGCATGATGGGACGCCCGGTGTACACCGTGCCCGTATGCGTCAACCATTGGCGATTTGTACGACCTGATGCTGATTGACTTTGCTTGGTATGACGCAATTGCAAGGGCGGCATGCAGGGCGCTTCGTCCATCCACGTGGCCTTCACGACTGGCGAGCAAGCCTTCCGGTGGGCGTATCGGTTTGGCGGCAAGCCCGCGATTGACTACGTTGGTGACGCCTCACAAGGGCAGCAACACCGTCGCGCCGTTCGTCGCATTGGCCGCTCGCGCCTAATCAACACACTATCAAGCACACTAGCAAGCCCGCGCCAATCAATGGCGCGGGGCTACTATGGAGAACAATAACCATGTTGCACTTTCCGAACAAAGCGAAGATCGTCAACCTGTTAGCCCCCGCCGCTGATGCGGGTGGCCGAACGTCTGCGGTGTATGCGTCCCTTAAAAATGCCGTGCGGGCTTGGGTGGTTGTGTACCTGACGCAAGGCGCGGCCAATACCGTGCAACTTGACCCAGTGCAAGCGACGGCGGTTGCTGGTACTGGCACGAAGGCGCTGACGAACAACTGTCAGATTTTCAGCAACCTTGACGTATCCGCGAGTGATACGCTTGTGTCTCGCACCGCCGCAAAGACGTACACGACTGACGCGGGCGTTCACAACAAGATCGTCATCTTCCAGATTGACCCAGCCGAAACGATGGACACTGCAAACTCGTTTGACTGCATTGGCATCACGACCGGGGCTAGCGCGGCGGCTAACATCACCTCGGCATTCCTGATTGCCGACTTGAAGTATAGCGATGCGGGCTTGATCACCGACTAAGGAGCAAGCAATGTACAAGATTGACTATCAAAAAGCGGCCATCGTCGGCGCTCTGTTGCTGGCCTTGATTGCGCTGTATGTGGCAATCAGCGCGACCACTGCCCCCGCGCCTGTTGTGAATGTTCCGCCCGTGGCGTCGTCTCAATCGTTCGCCTGTGGTGCTGGTACGATGTGCGTCACGGCTAACGGGCGAGTCGTGGACATCCTGAGCGGCGGCACGTTCAATATCAACTCAGGCGCGGTGTTTACGGTGGGCGGCTTGACACAGTATGCCGTGAGTTACTTTAGCGCCGATGTAACTAACGGCTCGATGGTGACGCATGGACTACCCGGTGCGCCTACCCACCCCAACTGTATGGCCTACAATGCTGGCTTCATTACGCAGACGGTACAGATCAGCGCGGCCAATGCTACCTCGGTGACTTTCCGCGTGTTCGATGCGGCAGGTTTGCCGTGGACTGGCGCGCAAGTCGCCGCCCGTTGTTCTGCGGTTTACGTCCCTTAACCTAGCGGCGGGGGTGTACCGATAAACGTACATCCCCGCTAAGGTTGCGCTATGTACTACGCCACTCTAACGCAAGTCAGAGCATATCTAAAACTAGACACGGCAGAGACGGGCGATGACGCGCTGTTGACAGACTTCATCCGCTCATCTAGCCGCTACTGTGACACGCGCTCAGGTACGCACTTCTACCCGTTGATTGAGACGCGCTACTTCGATGTGCCAGAGAATCGGCGCATGTTGCAGTTTGACGATCACTTGCTAGAGTTGACGAGCGCAACCAACGGCGATGCGACGGCGATCACGTTGTCTGACTTGCTGTATCACCCCGCTACAATCTACCCGAAATATGGCACGTCACTCAAAGCGCAATCGTCGCAGGTGTGGACATCCGACACTTACGGAGAATGCGAACAAGTCATCGCCTTAACTGGCGTGTGGGGATACCATGACGACTACTCACGCGCTTGGGTCTTGTCAGGTGACGCGGTGGCCGATGCGCTGGGCCTGAATGCGTCGGTGACTACTATCAACGTCACAAACGCAAGCGGGGCGGCTAACGACTTGATCGGCCCGCGCTTTCAGGCCGGGCAACTCATCAAAGTCGATTCAGAATACATCGACATCACGTCAATCACTGGAAATGCGCTAACAGTTGTGCGCGGCGTCTATGGTAGCACGGCGGCGGCACACTTGACGGCAGCGCCTATCAGCGTCTATCGGACTATGGCAGATGTGACAATGGCCGTGATTCGCTTGACGGCATGGCGCTACAGGCAAAAAGACGCCAACGTGTTTGACGCTACCACCATCATCGGGACTGGCGTCAAGACCACGCCAAGCGCAACCCCGCCCGATGTTGACGGGCTGATACCCATGCCGATCCACTTGGTGTACAGGCAATGACAATCGCAACCGTTTGCGCGGCGTTGAAAACAATCTGCAACGGCGTGACGGGCGTCACATCGGATAGCGTGACGCTGACGATCAAGGCTTACGACCCGCCGCCCGCGTCAATGGATAGCGTAAGGCTTCCGGCTGTTTACGTGTTCACAGGATCGGCAGAGTTTGACACGCAGTCATACGGGCCGGAAGAAGTTGCAATCACGCGAGAGTACGAGGTTCATTGTGCGGTATTGGCAGAGAACGCGGCAACCCCTGAGTTACGCGAGAAGCATTGCCGCCCGTTGCTGGAATCGTTACGCACGAAACTACTGCAATATCCTAATTTAGGCGGCGTGGTAACGGTGCAGAACATGACCCCGCTCAGTGATAGCGGCGTTATCGCTCTGCCTGAATATGGCGGCAATCACATCGGTTTCATAATCACAATCAACACACTTGAGATCGTCGCACGGACATACGCAAGCGGCGAATAGGAGCATAGAACATGGCTGCAACGAGTGGTAAAGAATATCCTGTCGGCTTGCGGTATGGTTCGGTGTTTGCGCTGACTTCGCTGGGCATCCCTAGCGCGACTAACGCGACGGTGTACGAGGGCTTGCAATTCACGGGCGCGAATGCGTTCAACCTTGAATACCCCGACCCGCGCAAGATCGATCACCCCGGCGACGACCGGCTCATGGCGACGGACTACATGCCGCCTATCGAAAGCGCCACGGCGACGATTGAAGTCTCGCGCTACGATATGACGCTGAACTCGTTCTTGACGGGCGTCAAGACGTTCGCAGAGCAAGATCAAACCATGATGCTATGGGGGACTGACGCACAGGGCGACGAGCCGACTGTCGCGCTGTTTTTGTATCAGCAATCGTTGAACGGCGTCACGAAGGCCCGCAACTGGCGATACTATGTCATCCCGGCTTGTCGCTGCATCCCCAAGCCCGCGCCGATGACCGCCGATCAGACGAACGTCACCTATAACGTGACGATCAGCCCGACGACTACCGCTCTGTGGGGCATCGCCTACACTGACGCGATCAACGGCGCAACTGAGGCGGCTATCATCGAAGGCCATAGCGAGTACCAGCCGTGGATTGCGGCATGGCGCGGTGATGCGTCGGCTACGGATTTCTCGTTTAGCGCGACGAAGCAAGCGAAGGCTACGACCAAGATCAACGTCTGGACCGTGACTGACGCGGGCGTCGTGACGGATGTCACTGGCACGGCCACGCTTGCCACATCCAAGATCACCATCGCAGGCCCACTTCCCGCGACTACTTCGATTGTGGCGCTCTATGAAATCGCCTAAAGTCGTGACGGTAGGCGAACACACGGTGAAAGTATCCCCCGCAGATGGTATTGCGGGGATGCGCCGTCATCGGATCCGCTATGAGCAGAGCAAGATTGATGACGCTGACCCTGATTCGCGCTTGCTGCGCTTGACCACTTATCCTGACATGGTGGCCTGCGCTGATAGTGTAATTCCGTTTGCGCTGTTCGCGGCCTTGCCGGATGCGTTCTTGTCACAGTGGGAAGCGGCCTGCTATGAGTTGAATCCCCATTGGCTTGACGCGGGAGTAGGCGAAAAAAAAGTGACGACCTAGTATTATGGTTGTCATCGCATGACACTGGCAACAACCTACCCGACACGGTGACGCTATGGGGCGATGAAGATACCGCCCGCTATGTGCTGAGTGTGCTAGAGGCCGTCGAATGGAAATGGACGCCTCAGCAGGTGCTAGAACAAAATGAGGCATTGCTTCACGATGTGCTAGTCATCGGCGGATTAAGCGGCAAGATACGGCAGATAGAGCGAGATAACGCAAATGGCCGACAATGACATCCTAGTAACCACGCGCTACACAACAGAGGGATATGATAAAGCCCTGAGCAAAGCGGATCGCGTCGGCAGCACCATGCTAAAGTTGTCGCGTGATATCGGCGGCATTGGGCGCACGTTCAACAATGAGTTTTTGATGGGCGTGTCAAATGCGCTGGGCGGAATCGAAGATATGATCGGCGCTGTCTCTGAGTTGGGCAAGTCAATCAAGGCTGTGCCTGCGCTGGGCGGGTTACTGGCCGGTGCGGGTGGCGCGTTCATCGGTTCAAAGATTTACGATGCGACCATCGGAATGCAACAAGGCACGTCAACCCAAAAGATACTAGACCAACTTGGGCAACTCATTGCGGCGGGATTCGACACAAATAAGATCACGCAAGAGTTACGGGTGCAAGCGCAGAATGCACAGATTGACGCGAGTAACGCGGTATTCAACTTTAAGCAAGGTCTAGCCAAGAATGACCCCGCCGCCAATGCCGTGATAGCGCAAATCCTCGGCGGATTCTCTGGTTTCCTCGGTAACAAAAACATCGGGCCGCGAGCGCAGGCCGCGCAAGATGTTGCCCAACAACAGCGCGATCAACAGATACTAGGCGAGTTTTACGGCAACATCAACACGAAGATCAAAGCCGCTACAACCTATCAAGACAAACTAGCGCAAGCATCAAAGACATACAACGCGGCAGAGTTTGATCGTAAGATGCAACTGTCCCAACTTGAAGCCGACATTACGCAGAAGCGAATCGCGGCGGCACAGTCGCTAACGTCTGACCTGTCGAAGATGGATTCGCAGTATTACGCAAATCGCTTGGCGGCGGCTGAGTCGTTCGGCCTTGAAACGGCACGCGCCGAGGAAGATCACCAACGGCAGATGCGCCAGTTGCAAATGTCGCACGACAAGCGCATGTCGAAGTTGGCTGATAGCCGTGATGCGCTTGGCCTAGAAGATGAGATTGACGCCTTTGAGAGTGAGCGCAGTCAAGCCGAGGATGAATATAGCGTCATGCAATCCCGGCGCAATCAAGACTACGCCAATCAGATGCGCGACATGGAGCGGGCTTTCCAGACGCAACGGCAGGAACGAATCAACGCCTATAATCAACAACTGATTGACATCGCGGCCTACAACAAAGCACAACGCGATTTGATTGCCCAACAGATGCAAGCGATTGCGAAAGCCGTCATGGACGCATTCACGCAAGCGGCCAAAGATTATACCGCCGCGCAGAACACGCTGAACAACACGAGCAACACGGCGAACGTCACGCAGAATATCAACGGGCAAAGCATGTCACCTGAGCAATACAAGGCGATGACCTACGCGGCGATTCAAGACGTATTCGGGGCGGCACGATGACGCGCTACAATTACGCCATCTCTACCACGGGCGCAGACCCCGGCGGCACGGCTCAAATATCCGTTACAGGTACGGCTGTACTTGGCACGTTGACGGCGTTCAACTCTGAGTTATTCGTAGGCTCAATCATCCATTCCAGCGGGTATGATTTAGTCGTTGCCACTGTGACAGACAACACGCACGCGACGGTAGTCACTGCCCCGGCGTCTAATTTCTCTCTTGCGTCGTGGACTGTCACGCACATGGAGAATGTCGAATCGCTGGGAGTCACCCCGCCTAAGTCCACGTTTAAGCCGTGGGTGTCAACTGTCGATTTAGGCAACGGAACGGCTCATCGCGGGCAATGGGCCTAGCGCGGTGTGGGCGTGGGGCTTCATGTCATCGGCCAATCGCAACGCGCTACGGGCCTACTGTACGGGCAAATCGGCGCGGGTGTACATTCGCACGCGCAAGAATGATAGCAGTGACGCCTACGTCACCTATAGCGCGGTGATGTTGTGGCCTGACGATGAAGAACGATTCGCTAATCGGCGGCTTAACTTTGCAATTGAGTTTCGTGATTTGGTGGCGCTATGAGTGACCCCGTTCGCGTCAAGATTGTCGATGTTAAAATCCCGCTGACATCCGTCATGGTGCTAGTCATCAAGTTTTCGTTCTGCCTTGCGCTATGGGCCGCACTTATGGCGGGCCTTGCGTTTGTGGTGCTAACGCTGTTGGGCAATGCACTTGCGCCGATATTTTCTAATCTATGACCACACTCCCCCGCATTGCTACGGCTGGAGAACTGGTAAAACTGCGCTCAGACAATCAGAGTAGCAGGCTGTATCTTACTGTCCATTCGCCCGCAACGGTGTACACGGCGCGGCTTGCTGCTGTTCCAGCGTCAACCGACAAGGTAGCCGAAATCACCTATAACACTGGTAGCGGCACGCTTGCAAACGTCCTGCAAGACATGACGCTATTAGTCGGATCAACTGCGGGCGCGTATGATGTCGGCATTGCGCGGATTCGCAAAGACGGCACGACCACGGCAGGGACGTTCTACATCGGCGAAACGTCTGAAATAAACTGGACATCTAACGCATACCTCACGGTGTTGGATTCGTTTGAGTTGTGGCCGCGTCATGTGCGAATCAACCCAAGCGACGGCACTACCCCGCTGATGGATTATGATGTAGCCTATACCAATCAGAATCTAGCGGCGGGTTCTATCCCAACGCCTATCATGGGCAGTCACGCGGTGCTATGGCTCAGTGGTCCGTCAGTGACGTATAGCCCGGATGCGTCTGACAGTTGGGTAAATGGCGGCACGATAACCGACTACCTATGGACATGCGCGACGGCGGATAGCATTACAGACGATGACACGGCCACGCCTACGTTTGTGTTTGACACGGCAGGGACGCACAGAATAGCCTTGACGGTGACGGGCGATAATGCCGTGACGTTCACGGGCTATCGTTACGTGTTCGTCGTCACTGAGGCTAGCGGCGTTACTACTCAGTTTGCGCTTGAATCGTGCGCGGGCGATTACGATACAGGCGGATGGACATACCGCGTCACGTTATACGATGAAGCAACGCAGTCGCTTATCCGTGATCGGGCCTTGTGTATCTTGCATAGCGTCGATTACTACGGCGACACATTAGGAAGTGTTGGCTATGTGGCGGGCTCTGAAAACGTGGTGGCAGTCGGCTGGATTTCTGGCGAGTCGATTGTGTGGGCGAGTGAGGATAAGGCGGGGAGCGTAGCGTTTGATGTTCAAGGCCCGCAATACTGGCTCGGACAAATGACGGCCTTTCCCAGCGGCGTGAAAGATGTGTCAGATTCGACCACGCCGAACAAGTGGACGAAGTTCCAAGCGCTCACGCTCAATAAGTGTTGGTATCATTTCATGCGCTGGCGTTGCACGGCGACACGGTGTCTTGACGTGTATCCCATAGACGACACGCGGCGCGTCAAACGGCTTGAATCACCGGGCGGACAAAACATCTGGACGCAACTCACAGAGATAGCCAAGCGTTCTATTCTCGCGGAGCCTTGCGCGGATAGATACGGGCGGCTGTTCTTGCAAATCAATCAACAGTATGTCAGCGACCGATCAGCCATGCCAACTGTACAGGCTATCACCTCTCAAGATTGGCGCGGCGAAATCACGCTTGACCGTGCTATTGTTGACTCAACCTCATTGGTTGACCTGTCTGGCGTAGCATGGGACGGCGCAACGTCTCAATCATATTTCAGCCTAGCCCCCGGCCATGTGTTCAATCATTACGGAGCCGTTGAGGTTGTCGATAGGCTTGCGCTGATTGACCAATCGACAAGCAACACACTCGCTGGCCTGTACTCGGCACGGCAGAACAACACCTATCCTAAGATTGACCTCCAACTTGGCGCAAACAATCGCTTGATTGACATTGCGCCATACCAGCGGGTGACGCTGGCCGTATCGTCAGGCGATACTGTTCGCGGCGCCACTGAGGCATTGACGCTCATCCCGCGTGGAGTGTCATATGGCTATCAAGATGGCTATGTTCTGACGGACGTCATGTGCGAGGCTGAGATAATGGCGGCGCTGGCCGTGACGGGCGATACACCGCCAGACCCGCCAGACCCTCCGATTATCCCGATTGACCCACCAATTGACCCGCCGCCGATTGATCCGGTTCTTCCTAGCGACGCTAAGTCGGTATGGATGTTTGCGTCGGATGCTATCTATTACTCAGATGATTTCTTTTTGGGTGGTCAACCGACATGGGTTAAAGTAGAAGGCGCAATGCCTGACGCTGGCACACTGTTGCGCGGTGTGGTGGCAGTTGACGGTTCGTCGGTTTATCTTGCCTACAAAAACGGCGATAACACAGGCATCTATCAATGCACGAATCCAAAAGCGGCTGTACCTGTCTGGACTGACATCCTAGCGGGCGAGAAATACAACGTACATTATCTGTACTCCTATGGTCAGAACTTCGACATGGGTATCTGGAAGTCAACGCTTTGGGCTGTTGCGTGGGCTGAGGGCGAGGACGTCTTTAGCGCGTACCACTACGGCGTTTATAACGGCGCAACGTGGGCATGGTACGGGCGCGCCACCATCATGGACTATACGGGCGCAATTCCTAAAACATATGGGCTTGCTACCAGTTCATTCGGTGACATCTATTATGATCTCGGCACGTATGCCGTTATCCATGACGGCAATAACACCAACGATGCAAGCGATACCCTGTGGTCATTCTCTGCCACTAGCCAAGTATGCCTGAATGATAACCGCTCAAATCGGGCAGTCAAGTATCTGTTTACACCGCGTAACGGGCAACGGGTAGGCGGGTCTCTGTCTGACTTTCAAGAATCCGCGTATATATTCGCGGCGACTGTCAACGGCTCGATTGACGGCAATAAAGTATTCGTCATCAACACGCGCTTGGATAGCCTAACGCATAACGGCGAAATCTGGATCGGTGACACGACTACTGGCGTAGCTCTTAAAACACAATGGCTATACGCGCAACGAGTACACGATGCACGATTAGCGGGTGGTGGCCCTTTGGTTGTGACCTTGAAGGGCGTTGCATCCAATAACGAGTTTGCCCGCATTAGCAGAGATGGCACAGGCGACACGGCATCATGGGAATCTATGACTGGTAACTTCTGGTCAGTGGCAAGCGGTGATCAGACATTCGTCAACAGCGGGATAACCTTCGCATGACAACACGCGACGAAGCAATCAAAGCCGTATCAGGCGCATTCGCCACTAAGCAAAACGCGGTTGAGTGGCAGACTGCCATGCTGGGCGACGGCAAAGGGACTGTGTCCACGGGCGATAATACCGTGTATTGTCGCCTGACTGCAAACTCGTCAGTTGTCGAGGTGCTTAACTATCGGGTTGCGCCTGTTGACGGCTTGCTGGTACGCATTGCCAAGACGCCAGAAATGCCGCTACATTGGCAGGTTATCGGGCAAGCCGATCAGCGGGCCGATGAAGGCAGCAGCACAACAACGGGCGGCATTATCTACAACACACCGCCGCATCAAAAGACACACGCTTATCTAGGCGTCGATCAAGTCAACGTAGATTGGCGGCAAATCACTACCCTCCGCGTGTACGCCTACAGCGGTTTCACCATTGGCGTGTTGGCTGGCCTGTTGCCACGCCCCGGCGCTGACTTGGTTGTTCCTACTCAAACGCTTGACCTGTCGGCTAGTGTGCCAACGTCAGGCGGTGCGCGATTCACCCTGATCAGCGTCAACAGCGCGGGCGCGTTAGTGGCAACTGACGGCACGGTTGCAACTGGCATTTTAACCCTAACGCTTGGCGACATTCCAGATACCCCAGCGGGCAACTTCCGTTTGGCGGCGGTGCGGCTCTACGCTGGTCAGGCGGCAATCAGCGAATCGACAACCTCAAATGACATTCGTGATTTGCGGTGGCCTCAGGAACGATTGGCGACAAGCATATCGCCCGCTGACATCACGCTAACAGATACCCATGTCATCGTCGGCAATGCGTCCGGCGTTGGCGCGGATGTTGCCATGTCTGGCGATGCTACGATTGCCAACACGGGCGCTTTAACATTTGCGACTGTCAATAGCAATGTCGGATCATTCACCTATGCAAGCCTGACTGTCAACGCAAAGGGACTTGTCACGGCGGCTTCAAGCGGCACGGCCCCAACAACTGGCACAGGCACGGCGGGCCGCGTAACGCAATGGTCCACGACTACCACGCTGGGTGATAGCAATATCATCGGCAGCGGTGCTGGACTTCTCACGTTATCGGCGGCTGGAACATATACGCTGGCAGTCCCTGCGACGGGCGTCGCATTGCTTGGCGACTACGCCAACGCGGGCTATATCGAAACGCTGGCCGCTCTGAAAATACCGACCACGTCATCATTGGCAGTCGGCACGCTGCAACAAAACGGCGCTCGATTGCTACACACCTACGGAACGAACAATCTATTTGTCGGCCCCAGCGCGGGCAATTTCACGCTAACCACGGCCACGGCGGTCGATAACACCGCGCTAGGCGACGCGGTGTTAGCGGCCTTGACGAGCGGGGCGCGTAATTTCGGCGCGGGTCGATTGGCGTTGAGCAAGTTACAAAGCGGCTCTAATAATTTTGCGCTTGGCGCTTTGGCGATGGAGAACGCGCTGACAACTGCGAACGATACCGCGATTGGCTATTACGCCATGCATGACGGAACGTCAACGCAAAATAATATCGGCATCGGCGTTTCGGCATTGGAGAAAAACAACGCGGCGGCGGATGGGCGTAACGTCGCAATCGGAAATGCGTCATTGCAGCTTAACACTGCGGGCGTTCGCAATGTGGCGATTGGTGATAGTGTTGCCAACGGAATGACCGGAAGCTATAACACGGTGCTAGGCGCGTTCGCTGGCGTGACGGGTAATAACGGTTCGCGCAACATCTACATCGGGTATCAGGCTGGCTACCGCCAAACGTCCCTGAGTGATTTACTCATCATAGATAATCAGGCGCAAGCGGCGGCGGCTGACAACATTGACAAGTCGATTATTTACGGCGTCATGTCGTCAACTCCCGGCAATCAGACGCTCAACGTCAATGCGCTATTGACGGCGCGTATCATGTCCGCCACAACTAGCGCGCCCGTCGAAGTCCAACGTATCGAAGCGCGTACCACAGGCACGGCGGCGGCTGGTTTCGGCGGGGCGATTGCCCTAAACCTAGAGAGCGCGTCAACTGCTGATCAAGTCGGCGGGCGGATTGAATGGCTCTGGAATGTGGCAACGCACGCGAGCGCTGTTAGTGACGTTGTACTCAGCGCGGCCTACAACAGTGGTGCGGCGATTGTTGCAAAAGAGTTCTTGCGCGGGCGTGGTAACGCGGGGATTATCGTCACAGGTTCACAGACTGGAACGTACACCGCAACGGCTGTTGACTTGACGTTATCGGCTATACATCACTTCGTAGTCGTCACGGCGGCAAGCAAGACAATCACGCTACCAGCGGCGGCGGGTTGCACAGGCCGCGAGTACATCATCAAAACAACCGCCGCGAGTACAACGATAGACGGCAACGGCGCGGAGTTGATTGACGGTGGCGCGACACTGGTTATCTACCAATATGAGGCCGCACAGATTATCAGCGACGGCACAGGATGGCATATCGTATGAGCGTATTCGGAGTTATCCGCGATGCAATCACAGGCTTGACGGCTAGTGTTGAGGCACGCAAACAGACGCCAACAAGCAATGCGCTGAATGTGCAAATTGGACCTGGTGACATCATCTCAAACATACCCGTGATTATGGATTTCGGTCAGCATCAAATCCATGAGGGCGAGTCGCACGGTTTTGGATATTACACAACCAACCCGGCGACTATTTCTTTCGGCTTGACCGTCCCCGTGTACAACCCGACGATTGCCGCGCCGCATTTGATTATGCACGTTGACGCCTACGAAGGCGCGGGAGAGATTGCGCTATTTGAGGGCGTGACATGGACAGGCGGCACGGCTGGATTGGTGTACAATCGCAACCGTAATAGCGCGACGGCCCCCGGCATGACTGTGACGCAAGGCGTGACTGTGACTGGGGCAGGCACGCGGCTACCTTATACCTCGTTTGTGGCCGCTGGGCAGAAAGCATCATCCGTGGCTCGTAACCTTGATGAAATTGTGCTAAAATCGAACACGTTGTACGCAGTGGTGTTCACTGAGATTCTAGCAATCACGCGGTTGGTGATTCACCTTGAATTTTACGAGGACTTGGGAGTATAAAACATGGCAAGCAAAGAAGCACGGGATAGCGCATACATCACGGCGGCACGGCAGAACACGCGCCAACTGTGGGAGGCGATCAACAACCTTGTCGAGTTGCAGCGTCAATGGAACGCGCTGGACTATGGCGCATCACTAACTCCAGGCGTCGGAGAGAATGACGGCATTGTCGCGTCTGACGTTGGCGCGGTGGTGTTTGACACGGCCAATGCGATGGTGGGTGTACTCAACACCGGCCACGCAACCAACGTGGCGAAACTGCTATGAACACTGACGAGATTCAAGCCAAACTAGAGCAAGCACGGCGCGAGCGTGACTCGGCCATCGCACAAGCAAATTATCTCAGCGGATATGTCAAGGCGTTTGAGGATATGCTAGCGCCACCTGCCCAGACCGCGCAAGAATAACAAAACGCCCCGGCTTATTGTCGGGGCGTTTGATTTACTGTTGTTTCGTCGGCAGTGTAACCCGCTTTCTGATGACTGCCGTCACAAATTCGCTCTCAGTCCATCCCGCTTCGGCTAGTGCGGCGTGCCACTGCGCTTGCCGCTTGGCATGTCTTGAGGATGACTGTTCTCGGATGCGGGCGCGTTCGGCGGCGTCGGTGATGGGCTGGCGTGTCATTTCGTCGTCATCCCGTGACCTATCTCAAAGCAAGTTGTCTTTGCCTCTTTGATTGCCCGCAAAGTCTTTCCGTTGTACTTTTATTTGCTCAATCAGATACTTGATTCTGCTATCAAGTCGTTCTGTCATCTCAATCAATCCTGTGAGTTATGCCGACCATTGCGAGGCGGCTTGTCTATCCGCGCAATTGCGCGGATGTGATTAGTCGCCGTTTGTGTAGCGGTAGTGGTTTTCTTTCGGCGTGCTTGTGTCGATTCGGGCGGCTTGCAGTTCTTCGCATACTTCGATTGCTTCAACGATTGCGTTTTCGATTTCAATTTCATCCAGGCTGCTGATTTCGCAGGTTGCGTAATCGTTCATTGTGTGCCGTCCTTTGTGGTGTGTCTGTCCTGCGTCTATACTCTTATTATATGCGTTACCGTAACGCCGTCAAGAGGCAAAATGGCGAAAACGGGCCTTGAAACCTTAAAACTTTTAGTCACAGGCAACAAAAAGCCCGTCAGGTGACGGGCTAGGATTGGCAACCGATGGGCGGCTACTTCACGGCACGAACTGACACGCTAGGCTCGCCTTCGGCCTTGAATTGCGAGATTTCGGGATGAGCGGCAGCGTACCCGTCAAGCGCTTTTGTATCCCATGACGTGCGGCCTTTGGTGTACACAAACTGCCAGCGGTCGCCCTTCTCTGTCTTTCCTTGCGACTTAACAGCCGTCTTGATTTCGGCCTCAATCGCGGTGAACTTCTCGGAAGCGGCAGTCAGACGCGGCGTAAACTCTGCGCTCACGGCGTCAAGTTCGTCTTGAACTTTCGCCATGATTTCAGCGCGGGCGCGTTCATACTCTGCGCTTTCCAAGTCGTATGCTGTTCGGAGTTCGGTGTATTGCTTGATTAGTTCTTGCATGATTCTCCTTTTGTGTGTTAGGCGTCCAGCGGGCGGGCTGGATAATTTCGCAGTGGGGTAATCTGACCACGGTGTAGACTGTGGTGCTAACGACTACCGCCGCCCCGGTAGGAGTTGCTACGGGTTGCGCTGGCCTTGCGCCTTCATCGCACACGGCTTGCAATGCGTCTTGCCGTCGATTACTACCCAGCCGATGTTAATCGCGGCTTGCTTTGCGGCCTTGACTGTTGCGGCCATTATTCCATAGGTTGTAGAGCAAACGTCACAACGGATGTACAGGTTCACGGCAACACATCCACATGCCCATTCCGCGCAATGCGGCCCGCAACCTCTAGCCGTTGGAGTTGCGCTGCCACGGCCTGTCGGCTGTACGGTGTACCCGTTGCCCTTGCTACGTGTTGCGCGGCTTGCGTCATGGTTGCGTCAGGGTTGCGCTTGTAGTACTCTAGGATGATGTCAGCCGTGGTAACTGGCGCATGTTCCAAAGTAGCGATTTGAGCGGCCTCATTTGGCTGAATGGCTGGTAATGCGTTTTCGACTACAGCAGCCCTAGAATCGCTTCCTGTGTCCGTTTGTGACGATTCTAGCGCCTCGCCCTGTCCGGCGTAGTCACTCAGCGGGCCGATTTCGTCAGTTTCGGCCACTTGCGGGCCTTGTGAAGCACCTTGCGCCTCACTTGCTCCGATGTCATGGCCTACCACCTCGGAAAGCGCGAACACCACAAGGGATAGCAACCCCGTTGCTGCTAGGCTTACAACCACTTGCACGGCGTCAAGCCGTCCGATGTTGGCACTTGTCAACTCTGTGCCAAACTTGACAAGGTAGCCTTGCGCTATGTTTGCCAATGCGCTGACGATGACAACCGCCGCAAGTGTGCCAACGTGAAAGGTTGCGTCGGCTTGCGCTCGGCGCATCTCGTCAATCCGCAATGACAAGCCGACTACGGCCAACTCGATTCCAGCGGCGGCGATATACCCAACAAACTCAGGCTTGACGTATGACGCAAGCAATCCCCCGGTGTGCGTCCAGTTGTAGAGCAGGACGCCGACAAGCGATAGCAGGCCGATGATGATTTTACCGTTGCGTGACATGGTGTGTACCCCTTCTGTGGTGTGATAGTGGCTGTTATTTCGGGCTGTTAGGGCGGCTATTATGCTGTTCTGTTATCGTTTCCGGCGCGTTACGCTGGGGCAGTGGGGGCTAGTTCGTATTTGTTGATAGCGTCGGCCAACTGCGCTAACGTCTCATAATGCCCAACTTCGGTAACGTCTTTGGGCTTGGCGATAACCCCGAAACGCTCTACCCCAAACTTGACGGCGGCAGTCCATTCAACCGGGTTGATAACCTTCTCATTGTGGCATTTGTTCCCGGCGCGAATGGTTGTTCCATCGTTGCCGTTATATCGTATCGTGTGTTCAACGATTCGCAACAAGTCCCGCCGCTGGATACTGTCAGGGTGAGCGTCGTCAATGACATACCGCACACCGATGGCCGGGCCTTGCGCGACGGTTGCGGCCTGTGGCACCGGCTTGCTTGGCTGTACGGTCATCACGGCGTTTTCATCCAGCGTGACATCGTGCGGGCCATGCTTGGCGAGTTCGCGCAGTACAAATGTGTTGGAGTCGTTGCGGGTGGCGTAGGCCTTTGCCCGAGATTGCTCCCGGCTGATTGAGTATTTATCGCTTATGCGCTGGGTGACAATACCCAACAGCGCCAAGACGATGATAGCCACAAAGATTACAAAGACAATCGCGCTAAAGTCCATATCGTTTCGCCTCATTCTATCCGCCTAGCACTACGAAGATAGCCAACAGAAAAAACGCCGCGATTAAAACAGGGGTGAAGTCAAACGGTATTACGGGCTCAACGTATGATTGGCGCGGGTGGCCGTATGGCGTGCGCTCGGCCTGTTCTTCTCTGACGCGCTCCAACTCGTCGGACTTGCGCTTGGCTTCGCGTCCATTGTTGAAGCGATTGTCCTCGTATTCGCTTGTCAGGTATTCGCCGTGCGACTTGACGAGCCGCTCTCGCACTTCGGGCCATTCTAGCGCCTCGCGTTCTTGTTGGAAGTCTCACGGGCGGAATGTGCTTGGCGGATTCCGTCGCCTGTTTGATTCTGCGGCGCATTTCATCGAATGCGGCGTCGTGTCTGTCGCCGTGTTCAACCTTGCCGTTATCGAATCGCGTGACGCCTTCGTAAACTTCTTGTGTGTCGTTGTCAATGATGATTTTCTTTTTGCCCATGTCGACCTCAGAACGGTAAGCCGTCAAATTCGTAATACCATTTCAGCGCTTCGATGGCTTCCTCGGCGCTGTAGCAGACGAGCGCACAATAACCCTGCGATGATAACCAGTTGAGGAAGTCGGTTTGTTCGTCGCTTGGTACGTTTGGGTGTACCTTAAGTTCCAAGTAAAGCCCGTGGTACATATGCCGAGCCAGCGGCCACGACAAGTCAGGCACGCCACGCGTCACGCCTTCGCGCTTCAGGTTGACGGCAGTCACTACGTCACGCTTGCCGCCGTTTGGTATGGCGTGAAGGTACTTCAGTTCAGGCCATTGCGAGATCATCGCATTGCGCCAGTCAATAACGGCGGCTTGCTCGGCGTGTTCTGTGCGATGTGGCGCGTGCTTGTTTACTCTAGTCACTTCATCGCCTCCATCACGGCGCGGGCTTCGCGCAACAACCGACAGGCCGCGTCATGACCAATCTTAAATATCACCGACAAGTCAATCACGGTAGGCCACACACCGCACTCGTCAACCCACTGCGCGGCGAACGTGACGACCGTCTCAGTGGTGCGCGGCATGGTGCGCCAGTGGTTTACTTGCTGATAGGTTGCATTGCTCATTATGCACGTTTGCCAATTCCAAAACGCCACGGGCTTTGTGCTGAGTTTTCGCGGCCTACCCGCGAACGTTTAGCGCCGGCCTGAATGTCGCGCGGCCTCATGACTTGCCGCTCGTTGCCGCCCAGCGTCACGCACTCCGCGCAATGGCCGTTTATCAGCGGCTTGTCAATGTGACACGATAGGCATTGTCCGATAGTCATGTCAATTGAGATGCTTGCCAACGGGCTATACACTGATTGCAGTCCATCGCCTTTGTACCCATCATCGTACGACTTGTCGCGTTTCCATTCTGCCTGATGTCCTTCGCGGGCTGGCATCAACTTGACAAGCGGCTTGCTGGTTACGCGCTTTTTATCGTGCGCTTTTTTAACGCTGGATATCCTTGCTTGGTACGCGCAGGCCTCAGAGCAATATCGCCTGCCGCTGATATTCGTGTCAAACGTTTCGCCACATCGCTTGCATTTTCGCATATCGTAACTCGTTGCAATCATCCAGCCCGGCGCGTTTGTGAGTCACACCCCTGCGCCTCAGTTTGTGCTACCGGGCCGGATGGATTGACTATGGTTTGAGCGTGTCGGATTGCTCCAACACCACAGCGCGTATCGCTTGAATATCCGGCGCGAAGTGCTGTCCGATGTCGCCGCGTTCGCAGGCGGCATACAGTCTGTTTATTGACGCGGTTGCATTGTCGCCGTCAATGACTAGCAGTTGCGCGTTATCGCGCTCCAACTCTGCCAATTTGACTGCCAATTCAACCGTCGCGTCGTCTGTCAACTCAAACGGCGGGATCACGTATTTGTTAAGCGCAATAACCGCCTCCAACTCTGCCACGCGCTGACGCAAGGCCGCGAGTTCGGCGCGGGCGTCATGTCCTATACACGCGCTAAACGTGCATTGTTGTTCGTGGAATAAGACTGCCTTATCTAGTGCTGTGTGCATCGTATCCTCCGTGCGTTACCGTGCTGTCACTATACAACAGCGCGGTGTGGAGAGTCAATACCGAAACCTTAAAAGATTTGCGCGAATCAAATCTTTTAAGGTTTCTCCAATTGCTCCTCAATCACACTCTGGTACAACAGCGGTGGCACGGCGTTGCCTACTCAAAAGCAATTCCGCAAAACGTTTTACAGTTCTAGGCTTTTCACATATTCCAGATTCTGGCCTAATATCTCCGTCTGAAAACCTAATGAGTTTATCGCCGTTTTCGATTACAGGTAATAACAGTTTATATCCTAGAGCGCATCTAGGAAACCCGCCTTGATAATTCTCCCACGCCCGACATCCTTCGCAAGATTTGATCATGTCCATAACTCCTAAAATAATACCGCCGTCACGCACTCCACAACCTCAAACGTGCTGCCAGACCAGATACGCGACGGGCCGCGCTCAATCTTGACTGGCTTCGTCGTCACGCCCAGCAACAACTCAGGCGGAATGTCAGCGGGCAGGGCGGGAGGCGTTGGCGTGTCATCACAGATTGAGATCGGCATGATTGATTTCCATGTCACTTAAACGAACGTATTGAGGCGCGAAGTTCAAAACAAACGTGTGTCCGGCTTGCGCCATGCGTTGCTTCAGCAGTCGCGCAATGAATAGGTTCTGAGTAATCTTTACCTCGCGGCCTTCGATGCTCAACACCGCGTCTTTATCCTCAGTTAGCACAGGCCGCCAAATGCCGATCAACTTGTCGGCGGTTTGTTCGATCGCGCTAGCCCACTGGCAGTCTGAAGCGGTTGGTATCTTTTCGCCGTAGTCGTCAACCTTGCGACCAGCCTGTACGCAGAATAAAATCGGCGCTCCGATGTCGATTGCCAACTCCTTAGAGCGTACAATCGCTTCGCCTACTTGCGTGATTCTGTCGCGGGCGTTTTCAACGGGTATGATCTGGATATAGTCAAGGATAACCAGCACAGGCTTAACGCCGTAGTCAACCTCAAGCGATGCTAATGCCTTGTACACGTTGTCAACCGTCATGCGCGGCGTTTGCTTGCGGCGGCTCTGTGACTTGCCAATTAGCACAACTGGCAGGGATAGCCGCTTGACGGATGAGCGAATCATAGCGTCAATGTCGGCACGCCCCCACGCCACATCTGACAAGTCATAGCCGCTGTTGCCGTCAATCTCGAACATTGATTCGATTTCCTCGATTGACTGCTCGAACGTGACATACACCACGCACTTATCTTTGTCGCCTGATTCTGCCAGTTGCTTTCCGATGTGTCGCGCAAGATAGGCGGCTGTGGTTGACTTGCCATGACCGGGCCGTGCGATGACGCCTACAACGTCACCGGGCCGCATGGGTATCATCACCTTGTCCATTGACGCAACTCCCCAACTAATGCCGGGGTTCGACTTGATCTTGCGGGCGTAGTCTATAAACTCAACCGCCAAGTCAGCCGGGGTATGAATGAGACTTCGATAATCGTCAGACGTTGACATGGATCACCTTTCGTTTTAAGTTAGATTCTTTCCACTGGCCGATCTGACTTTTTAGGCTCGTCAGACTAAGCGGCTTATCTTTCCAGAAGTCTTGCGCCTTCATCGTCTTGTAGCATCCGGCCACATCGTCGGGCGTGTAACCATTATCCGCAAGCCACTTGGCCGCATGTCCTTCATTCTTGCGCCAATCAACAGGATAACTCACGCATGATAGATAGGCGTTTTGTATGTCGCGGGTCTTAACCGTAGATTCTTGATTCGGTTCTGTAGCCGTCTCTTTCTTCTTTTCTCTCTTAGATACTATCTTCATGTGACTTTCTGTCACAGTGGGCTGTGACTTTGTGTCACCGTACTGTGACTTTGTGTCACTGTGACTTTCTGTCACACCTACTTTAACCGATATAGACGCCTTGCCTGTATCAGCGTAGATGTGAGGTCGGTTGCGTAGTTCTGGCGTCGTGTCTTTCAGGTATCCTTGACTAACCAGAACGTCTATATATCGAATAATCGTTCGTCGGCTAATGCCCAACTCGTCTGCTATTCTGTCATGTGAAGCGCGACAAACGTTGTCGCTCATCTGGCAGTATCGCCATATCCGCCCGAACACAGCCGCTCCGATTATCCCTAGTTCTTTGTTGTCTATCAGGCTGTCAATGATTGGTGTGAACCCGTCAACCTCGGCAAGAATCGTTTTGCTCATACGCTCCTAAAACAAAAAACCCCTAGTGATCTGGAGTCTACGGTTTGGTGCGGCTTGGTCGGCCAATCTCCGGGAGCGGAGAGAGAAAAACCAAACCGTAGGCTTCAACCCACTAAGGGCTATGCTACGATTCGCTCCCAAATTGTACGGCTCGTTTACCAGACGCGCCGCGTGCTACAGTGTTCATTATAAATCCAGTCTACAAAAAGTCAATAACCAATTACACGATGCGCTCCCACTTGATAGCGGCGGCAAACTCACGGTCTGTCATGCCGTACTGCAGCGCCAAGTCGTCTACCTTGTGATTCAGCCGTACAACGTGCGCATGCTTGCCAATCTGCCTTGCCATGCGAACGGCTTGCAGTGTAGCGTCTGGGTCAAGCAGCACATGGACGCGCCCGCAAT
>JADKCY010000017.1 GCA_016718605.1 Lysobacterales bacterium
ACGTGCTCTTACCCGCTGAGCATCACCACCAGCACAGGAAAGCTTGGCTACAAGTTCTCCAACGACCCCAACGGAGTCATCAACCTCGGGTCTGTAACCGGCGCTCAGCGTGCCATGGTGCACGGTATCCCCAACAACACAATCGAGCTGTTCCCCCCGAAGGGACAGCGCTTTTTGCAGTTCGCCAACACGGTTGGCGCGACAGTGCGTATTGCGACGCAGGGACCGTTTCGTCAGCTGACTGGGGCGCAAGCCCTCGAGTACGTCAACCTCTACGCAGAAGGCGATTCGAACACTGCAATCGATGGTCCGGCAACAATCTCGGCTTATGGCGGGCCGTCGAACAAGTGGTGGCAGCAACTCTCGCGGCTCATGAAAAACCGCGCAATCAACACGCTGTTTTCGGCTAACGTTGCGCAGTCTGGCTCGCAATGGACGGTGGGCAGTGGCCTTGCGCCGAACCCAATCATCAGCGTGGCGAGACAGACGGCGCTCGACAACATCGCCAAAGCGGAGCTCGTAAACGCCGTCATCATCGAGACGTCAACAAACGACATCAACGGACTAGGCGATCCGCTGTTGACGCTCCAGACGAACATGCGACAGTGGTGCGACAACCGAATTGCAGCGGCGAAAAACTGGCGGATAATCCCGATGGCTATCCCCCCGCAAACGCTCGACCCGGCGAAGGACGCAATTTGCTCCGCGTACAACGCATGGCTCCCAGACTTGATTGGCGAGGGGCGCGCGGTGGCCGTGATTGGCCGACCCGCAATCCTCAACAATTCGCAAAACACCACCTATTACGCTCCGAACGCGAGCGCTGTTACGGCCGAGCACTGGAACGAGAACGGGGCCGCCATAATGGCCGCTGAGGCGTTCACTGTGCTTTACAGCGTCGCCTGGCCAGTACGCCCCTGAAGCATTTGACTATTGACGAGAGGTTAACACGTGTCTGACTCAGTAACTGAACTCCGGCTAGACCACCAGGAAGAGAAAATGCAGGACCTACGAGTCAGCATCGAAAAGCTCAACGACACCATTGCGGGCATGACGCGCACTTTCATCGCGGCCCAGGTGTGCGAGCAGCGCGTAGCAAAGATGGAAGGCGAACAGACCGAGATGGGGAAGGCGGTGCAACTGCTCGCCGCGAACAGCTCAGAGCAGAAGCGAACCCTTGAAGGCCTCGAAACCCTCGTCAAATCTCACGACACCACGGTCGTCGAGGTGAGACGTCTGAAGCAGCTCCTGCTTGGCGGGATTGGCCTAAGTGCATTGGTCAACCCCACCGCGCAAAAGGTGCTCGCTCAACTAGCTCAGGCGCTTGGCGGCGGACCCTAGGGCTTTACCACTGATTTCGCGTACGCTTTGACAAGGTGATTCCAATCGTAGAAC
The DNA here is from genome assembly GCA_016718605.1 of Lysobacterales bacterium. Classification (GTDB taxonomy): domain Bacteria; phylum Pseudomonadota; class Gammaproteobacteria; order Xanthomonadales; family Xanthomonadaceae; genus Aquimonas. The sequence goes on from JADKCY010000017.1 coordinate 1,396, forward strand.
GAAAGCTGACTAGTGGCGATTGGCCCCACTGAACTAAGCACCGCCTTTGCGAACGGCTCAATAGCAGCTCTCAGCTCTTGAATTGTCGACTGGAGCGCAAGTTCCTTGGCTGTCGTTGCCTGCGTAAACTGTGAGAGCTCCAGGAATAGTGTGTCTATCGATGTTGTGTCAGGCTTGCTCACTTCGACACCTCCAGCTCCGCCATCTTGCGCAGCGTCGACTGGAGCGCGAGGATGGCGTCGGATTCGGTGGGGCCAAACTCGCGCGCTACCAAGTAGCTTGTGAACCCGTACGTAACCTCAAACGAGGCAAACCAGTTTGCGTTGTGTGGAGTGAGCACGGCTTCGCCAAGGCGCGTCTCGCAACACCACTTCTTCGCCTCACCGCGTCTGTGAAACACCCGCCCGAGCACCGTCTTGGTTTCTGGTTGGGTCATGGCTTAACCCCCAGCTTCTCCGCCACGAGGTCCGCGGCGCTATAGGGAAGACCAACCTCGTCCAGTAGATACCTCACGACCTCGGCCGGGTCGGTGTGGGTGATGTAGACGCGACGGGTGAGCGCTTGTTCCGATCGGTATTTTCGACGGCCGTCACGCAGGTATGTATCATTGCAGACACGAAACACGTCTCCATATGCTTTCGCGACACCAACGCTCCCATCCTCGCGCAAGTAGTACGCCCCCTCGACAATCGGCCCTTTGAATGCGCTCATGACTTGTCCGGCCTCCGATTGAGCGCCATGACGTTGCCCTCGCCGACGGCTTCGAGCTGCTCGGCGAGCAGAAACACCAGTTGCGAATCGTCGCCAGGTTGTACGCCGCACTCACGACGAAACCAAACGGTGTCGCCCTCGGACAGACCCAATGCTTCGACCTTGGCGTGTTTGCCTATGGATAACACCTTTCCCGAGCTGAGCTTGTCGGGCTCGCGTAGGATGAGATGAATGCCAGCGTGTTCGCGTGACTGTAGTTGTGTTTCGCGCACAAGAATACGCGGGCCCATTGCTCTGATTGTCACGTTGCCTCCGGGAGGGTGATGGGACGGAAGTGGGTGTAGTCCCAATGCTCGTCAGGACCGCCGCGCCCCCAAGCTCCGTTGCGCCTGACGTACAGGTCAAAAAGCTTACAACGCCCGTCGCTAACCATGTCGACGAATTCATACGCGCCGTCCGCCGTCGGTAACCCCTGCGCAACCGGCGTCCAGGCGAGCTGGGATTGGAGGTCTTTGCACTCGGTTTCGTGCACGATAGCTTTTAGCGCCCAGTGTTCCACATGCTTGTCAAGCATTAGGACTTGCTCTTCCAGCTCCGCCACGCGCTTCGTGAGCGCTTCGTTGGCGGCTTCGAGCTGCTCCACCTCTTGAGCCGCCACTCTGTACGCCCCGGCTTCTCCTCCGCTCCAGTCGCTGCTTTTCAACGAGAGTCGCTCGTATCGCCCTCTGAATTCTTCACTCAACTTTGGAGACACTGAACACTCCCTTTCTGCACTCGACGTGCACTGTGATTCCTTGAGCGATGAGGTTGCCGGCGGCTGAGCGAGATGCCCAGTCGTTGCCCTTCACGACGCGCGATTGATGCGAGCTGAACTTGATTGGCAACGCTGCATGAGGGTTGTCGTCGGGCCCCTGAAACTCGCCGCCCATTGGAGCGCCTACGATGTAAACCTCTCCTTTCGCGCGGTGTCTCACCTTGTGGAGCAACACGCGCACATCATAGTCGCGGTCAGTTGGTAGCTCGAAAACGCCGTCGTCTTCGGGCGGGGGCGTCGCGGTGGCGTACTCCTCAGCTTGCAGGACGTCGAGCGCGTAACTGTACTCTTGCTGTAGCGTTGCTCGAGCCACGTCGAGCGCAATGGCCTCGTCGTGGTGGATTCGAGCTAGGCTCCGTGTGGGCGATTCCTTGAGCGCAATCGCCATGTCTCGCGCGCGCTGGACAAGTCCGTCGCGGCTGTTTGGGTCTGTTGATTCGGTCATGTTTCTCTCCAGAAGTTCCCCCGCCCGTGTTCGTAATTTACCCCCAAAAGAGGAGTCACGGGCGGAGGGGGTGATGTTACTTGAGGCCTAGTTTCTCCGTGATGAGGTCAGCGGATTCGCGGTATGCGCCCTGAGCGTGCTCATCGGCATACCATTCAGACTCTTCGCGCCTCCGCAACTCAGCCACGACCTCAGCGGCCTTGGTTGCGACCTCGGCCGCCTTGGTCTCCAGTTCAGCGACGCGCTTGCGCAATTGTGACTCTGTCTCTTCAGCGTAAGCCTTGGTCGTCCGAAAATCTGACATGGCCCGCTCACAACCGTGCACGAGCTGCGTGTTCGCGCGTTCCAGGGCGGCGACGCGCTCAGCAAGCTCAAGCGCCGAGCCCTGCTCAATGGTCTGGCCATCGAGGGTGTCCTGGCGCAAGAACTCAATCAGCGCCCCGAGCTCCAGTGATGGTCCAGCGCCCTTGTCGTCGATTCCAAATTCAATCGTGTCGTAGAGCTTTGGCGTCATTCGTCGTCGCTCCCCGGCGTGCGCACTTCGCCAAGTTTTTCACGCTGATCAAGAATTTCCTCGTCGACCTCTTCAAACCGCAATGGATGCTTGTTCTTGAGATAGCTCAGTTGCGCTCGCGTCTTGTCGTCGCCCAGGAACAGTAGCAGCGAGTCGATATCGTTCGCGCCCGTGATTGAGCTGAGTAGGTGAGTCACCATCTGGTCGACCTTACTCGCGGCTCGTGTGCCGGCGGGCTTGGGGGTTGGCTTGGGCGCGTCTTGGAGCACGCGCACCATGAACGGTGTGCGCTTCCCCCGCGTCTCGGTGAGCGCCAGAATCATGTCCCGGTCGATGTGCGAGAGGTGGCTGATTCGGATCCCGCCGACTTCGAGCCCGCCCCACTTCACCTTTGGGTCCTTGTACAGGGTGCAGCTGCGGCCCACGTACTGGTTTGCATCTGGGCCCCATGCCTCGACGAGCACGCGGCACATGCTCTTGCATGGCTTCCAGGGCTTGCCGTTGTCCCCGTCGTACGAGACGCTCACACGCTGTTCGCCGTTGGGTGCAATGGTAACGCTCGTTATTCGAATTGTGCGAGGACCACCGATGAGGTCATCGCTATTGGTCTGATCTGACTTGGCCACTATCACTCCGCGCATATCATTCATGTCTCACTCCTTTACGAAAGCTTCGTGTGCGGCGATTGCAACAACAGCCACCACGCAAAACCAGTTTTGCCACGCTGATGGGTCGGCTCTTAGGTCACGTGTCGCATAGACCAAGAGCATGCCGTAAAGTCCCATGGGCTTGTGTTTCAAACGAACATCTCCTGAATCACGCGCCGCTCGCTCGCCTTGAGCCCTTTGACGGCGGACTTGTAGTCCACCATCAGCGCTCGAATCTGCGCCTCGAACTCGGTTGCCGCAAGCTCAATCGCTGCGTGAACTGCTGGGTCTGGATGCACGCGCATGACGCACGTTGGCATCCCCCCGCTGTAGCTCACTAGGTCGCACCATTGGCGGCGCGTGACGAAAAGACCGGTCTGAACCTGGAGCAGGTAGTCCTCCGGAATCGACCGTCCGCGATGCCACTCGAGGAACGTCTGGACCTGGAACTTTTGCCGGCGGCTCTTGCACTCAATCAACCCATCGTCACCGACCAATCCGTCGGGGGAATAGCCAATCGTGTAGTCTGGCGTCGTGAGCGTCACGAATCCGCACTCGGTCACCGGCGCGTGGTTGTCGTGGTAGTACTGACGTGCGGCGAGCTCATCGTCCTTGCCGCGCAGCATGTCGTCGCTCACGTAGCGCGGCTCCACGTACTGAGTAACGCGCTGGGCAAGCAATTCGTACATGTGCGAGCGGGTTTTCTCGTTCTTCGCGACCTTCAAGGTTGGCGTGATAATCAGGTGCATCTCGCTCGCCGTCAGCATGCCGCACCGTTGCGCGTGCCATTCGTCGTCGCCCTGGATGATGTGTGGGTGGTAGGTGATGGTCACTAGCAGCTCCCAAAACGGTATGAGCAAAGGCCGCCTTCGCGCTCGAAGAAGCCCAGTTCGGTCACGGGGGGAAGACTTGCACAGCCCTCGAGCAGTGTCAAGTCCGAGATTCGAGATTGACACTGCACACGTAGCGTGCCAGGTTTTGCGGCATGGCAGAAATACCAGCAAGCCTGAAGCTCTCTCAGGCAATCGAAGAGAGCAGAAAAACCGTCGAGGGTTGGGCGAAGAAGTGGAAGCTCACACGCTCCTGTGTATACCGCCTGCTCCACGACGGCAAAACCAACAACCTGCGCGTGGCCGTCCAAGTCCAGCGCGCGACCAACGGGCAGATTCTGCCGGAGGAATGGCTATGACCCACACATACGACTGGAGCAAGCTTGACGCGGGGTGGAGACACAGCAGCTCCACGCTAAGCGAGTGTCATGGTTCGATAACGCGCCTCGAAGATGGCGGAACGATCGTCATCGATGCCTTAGAGAAATGGATGCCACGCGATGGCGAGCACCCCAGCTGGGTGGAATTCAAAGCCTCAGCCAAAACCCAACTCGCCAAGTGCCGCATCCCAGCCCCCGACGTCGCAACCGTGACCGAGCTACGGCCGCGCGACGAGTACGATTGGAGCAGGCTCGAGGGGAGCGGGTGGCGGCATGCGATGGTGGACTCCGAGTACATCACCGACGGCACGTGGTGCTTTTGGTACGCGTCTGGGCACATACAGAATCCGTACCCTTTCGCCGTATCTGACACGGAGAATGCCTACGATGCTGCTAAGCGCCTCGTCGCCAAGTGCCGGCGCGACTGGCGAGACGAGGTCAAGCAGGCGTGCAATGGTCTGCTTGGGTTCACGGTCGAGTGGTATTCGCGATCTCCGCACGCGACGCTTTCGTGGCGCCACACTGGGGACTCATCAGCTATCACTGCGTTTGGCAGCCGCACCATGGAGGTGTCGTGCAACACAGAGCGCATCGAGCACGTTCTCACCATGTCCCTCATCATCGAGCGCCTGAAAAAGCTTGGCTGGAGGGAGGCGTGAACTGGGTCGTCAAGCTGTGGCGCTGGCTGTTTCCGCGTCGAGCAGAGGTGTACTCGATTGAGGTGCGCAGCTCGCCACCGGGAAGCTTCGAAAAGTGGCACCTCGTCATTCAGTGGGACAACGGCGACAAGTGGCCAGTGCGCGGAGACTGGACAGTGTTTCATCGTTACCCGACCGGTGAGCGCCTGCAAACGTGGCTCGAAGTGCTGTGCTCGCAGGCCGTAACTGCGCACAAGTGGAGTCGCGAATGACCTACTACCCGCCCCTCTGGTTCGAAGAGCGCCTGCTCGAATGCCGCCGGATTGCCCCGGTGCTCGACAACGTCGGCGCGCTCGTGTGGGATTGCGTCGTGCCAGCCGAGTGGTGTCCGCCGGGTAACAAGCGGGATTCGCTCAACTGGCGCGACGTGCACAAGATGAAAGAGAACCTACGGAGCGTCATGACCAGGCAAGCGCAGGTCAGCTTAAGGTTCAATGCTCACGCTCATGTCGGAATGCGCCCTGTAGTAACCTGCTACCGCTACACGCCCCACCGTGTCGACCCGCGCTCCAACTGGGACAAATTCCCGGTTGACCTCCTGACGCCGTATCGCGAGGTCCCAATCAAGGGCAAGCGACCGCGGCGCTCGGGGTTGCTCGGTCTCATTCGCGACGACTCGGGCGACCACATCGACCTGCGCGCCGAGTGGTGCAAGTCCAAGCTCGGGTGCGTGTATGTGCGGGTGTTCAGTGGCGCGGCGTCCTGATTTGGTACGTTAGACCGTCATCCGGAGGCGGCGGGTGCAGACTCGTCGCTTTTCGACTTGCACGCGCGGTTACCGCGCGCTAAGGTTACCTCACTGGACGGCGCAACGCAGTCCACCAACGACAGGGAGCAGAGAACATGGCAACTTTTACCAAAGCAGCACAGTACACAATCCAGACCCTACGCACGACACTCACCGGCCTAAGCAACGACGCCCGCTACTGGGACTTAGTGCGCACGTACGGCGAGTACAGCACAGAGGTTTTGCGCCACCTACGTTCGTGCGCGGACGTGCAGGCCCGAGGCGCGAACCACACGTAAGCCAGTGACCATCCGCCACCGCCCCTAGTACGCTAGGTGCGGCATCGGGAGTTAACCAAGAAAGGAGCAACCGACATGCCCTAACGTACTGCTCACGCGCCAAACGGAACCAACAGCAAACTTACGCGGTTTGGCGCGGGGTCGGCACTTTAGACGAGGAGTAAAACATGGCAAAGTCACTTTCCGCTATCGACATGCACGCGAACAATATGCGTGCTCAAACTGAGCGAATCAGGCAGTACGAGCTGCGACAGGAGGCATCCTTGGCCACGAGTCAAGTTGACGGGCTGCCTCTCCGTTTTGAGGGACCTTTCCTGGCGCGCGGTGTGTTTATGTCGCAGCACGGCGACGCTGACATCAGGGCAGCAATTCTAGGGGGTGCATAATGGCCCGCGTAACCCTGTACGAGTACGACGGAGAGACGCGCCGGGAGAATGGCGTGTCGGTCAACTGGCGCCAAGTTGGCGAGCCGGTTGAATTCAACCGTTTTGAGTGCTCATTTGACGAAGCCCTTGGTGACACAACCGACGGCAATCAATTGAAGAGACTCCAGGCGTGGACGTGCGACTGGGAGCCAAGTGGCCGCAACGAGCACGGCCACCTGTGCTACGAAGCCGAAACAGACGACCGCCCGCTTTACCGGGCAGAAGTAGAGGAGTGAGACATGTGGAGCACAAACAGTGATACGTGGAAACCAGCATTCGAGCGCAACGGCCACCGGTGGGAGAACCGAGTGGAGCATCACATCGGCATGAGCGCGGCCAACCAGCGCGGTCGTCGCTCGACACTGCGCCGGCGTGTCGTCGAAAAACAATCCGTCATGTCGCGCCAATACCTGGCCGCGCAACGAAACCTCAACCTGCTGCTCGCCGGAGTTGCCCATGAAAAAAGCAACTGAATTCCAGGACGAAATCACCGAGCGCGTCGGCTTTTTCGCGGACGTGACGCAGGTGAGCTCGCGTGGCGCTCGTCCAGCGAACGACTCGGGCGTTGCGTACCTGCACGCATACGACGTCTACGCGCTGCACCATGAGCAACGCCGCAACATGCAACGGCGCGCGCATCTGCTTCGGGCGCTTATCCTGAGCATTCCCGAGTGCGAGTGGCCGAGCAAGGCAGGTGGGAAGTGAGCGACACGAAAACCAAGCTGCGAACATGCGGGTTTACGTTCTTGCGAGAGCCGGCATGGTTAGACAGGACGGCGAGCCACCACTGGACCGTGTGTCAGCACAACAGCGAGAAGAACACCGCGCTCAGTATTACGCTCAAGCGGTACTCTAGCTTCATCGAGTGCACACTGAGCATCGGCGCAATCATGGACAATGCCAGGCTGCAAAGCTGCGAGTTACAGGTCCGAGGGTCGACGTACCGGGGCGCCCTCGTTGACGCGCTGGATATTGCAAAAACGCCGTTGGCGCTGTTTGGGTTCAAGGGACCAACGCACTGGAAGCACAGCAGACTCGGGATTGGGGGTGGAAAGTGAGCAGCGGACCGAGCGGAACCCATCGAACCCCGCGGCGCTGGGTTGGCATCGACCACTGGCCGCTTATCGACCAGGCAGCGCTGAAACTTGGCGACGGAACTGGGCCAGCGCTGGTTCGTCGCCTCCTGACTGAAACCATCGACGACACCGAAAAAGCCGTCGAGACCTGCCGCCGTATTCGCGCGGCGAGTGCTAGAGACAAGAGGAGTGAGACATGAGCAAACCATACGTAGTGTTTTTGGCACAAATGCCGGTAATGTACTGCGAGACATTCGCAGAAGCGCTTGTGTGCTACAGGGCGAACCGTAACGTGAACGGCATCAACATCCGCAACACCGAGCGCTCGGACGTCGACGACAACGGGCTGACCGAAAACGAGCGCGCTCAACTGGAGGCGGCATGACACAGGTTGCTGAATTCAAAGGGCCGATTGTCGAGGGGGCGTATTACGAGCGCGGAGACGGCAACATAGCGCTGTCTAAGGCGTCAACTGTTCCGGGCATGTTGTGGCTTGCTTGCGTGCTGTACCACACCGACTGTGGAATTGTAGTCGACCCACTTGAAAGCGGCGAACACACGCGTCTCACCCGTCGCGTCTACATCACCCACGCCGACCCGGCCGAGGTCATGGCGGAGTTGCGAAGGCTTGAGGATGAGGCGAACGCGTTCATTTGCGAGGATGACGATTACCGCGAGGACAATGCGGGAGAGGCGTACGGACGAGCCGCTGACCTCGTAGAATCAATGCTCGGTCTCGCGCGTTGCGGCGAAAACTGCGATGGTAACTGTGAGCTAACCGCCTACGGTCCAACGAAGGCCGAGGCGGAGGTTGCTGAGTTGCGCTCCAAAGCCACTGAGATTGTGACGGAGCTGCGCGCCGAAGTCGCTGACCTCGCTCGGCACAATTGGAACGAATACATCCGCGACAGGAGCGAGGCTCTTACCGAAGCTGCGAACCTCGTCGCCAAGGCGCTGGGGGTGAAACTGTGACGCGCAAAGTGATTCAAGTTGTGAGTGACCGGGCACTGCTTGTGCTCTGTGACGACGGGACGATGTGGCAGCAGGTTGGTTCAGGATGGCAGCAGATTCCTGGGCCAACGGAGCGCACATTAGCAGACGAGGTCGTGGCGGAGAAGCTGGGGGTAAAGCCATGACCCACCGCGGAACCTCAATGCCGCGCAAGTCGCTCTCGGGAAACAGCGCCGAGTCTCTTCGCTTCCGGGGCACTCTCGCTGCTAACCTGCGACGCATAGCAACGTCAAAATCACTGAGCATGCCTGACGTCGCGGACCTTGCCGGCATGAAACGAGAGCGCATTTACTCGATTGTGTCGGCAATCGCTGGCACGCAGGCAATCGAGCTCGCAGTGTTGGCCAAGGTGCTCGAGGTGAGCATGGACGAGCTGGTGAAAGGCGGTGTGGAGTGACCGACCGTGACGCCGTTTGCTGGCACTGCCTAGATTGCGTAACCGTTCCGGCCCCGTTGCCGTGAAAATGGCTCGGGCGCTTCTTTTTTCATGGTCCTGTTGAAAAGTAGTTGCGCGGAATCCGCGCCTAGTCCATAACTAACTCACTGGACGGCGCAACGCAGTCCACCAACGACAGGGAGCAAGACCATGACCAACTACGCAATCGACGACGAATTCGGCAACCAAATCACCACCGGCCTGGACAGCTACGACGCTGCCAAGCAAGCCGCGCGCCGCTACCTGAGCGCGCACAAGGACGCGCCGGCGGTCACTATCTACGAGGACACGACGGGCGGCGAGAGCTGGGATCTGAGCCGGGGCGAGGTGGTGAGCACGTGAACTCAGAGGGCGATATCCACGAGTATTGGGGCGATCTCGACGGGGACGATTGGCGAGTGCACGTGCGCCTTACCGCCCGTTAACCATCCGCCACCGCCCCTAGTACGCTAGAGGCGGCATCGGGAGTTAACCCGCAACGAGGAGTTAGACCATGACCAACCGCACCGCTCACAATGAAAACAAGGCAAACCGTCGTCTGGAGTACACACTCTCGCGGTGCGGCAAAGGCTTAAATTCCGTACGTAAGAGCAATATTCTGGGCGTAGCTCAGACGGAGGCTTTCAAAGCTTTTGCCGAGGGCGAGACTTACCCCTACCCTCGCAAGAGATACCCCAAACTTGAGCAGTTAATGGGGGTTCTGATCGCGGTGGAGCTGACATGCTTTAACGAAGCCTACACGGCTTACTTGGAGTGGGAAGTTGAGGTTAACAATCGGTAACTTTCCTGGCTGTTAACCATCCGCCACCCCGCCCAAACCTTGGACGGGGCATCGGGAGTTAACCCGGAAAGAGGAGTGAAACCATGAGCAAGAGAACCGCAATCCAGACCCTACGCACGACACTCACCGGCCTAAGCAACGACGCCCGCTACTGGGACTTAGTGCGCACGTACGGCGAGTACAGCACAGAGGTTTTGCGCCACCTACGTTCGTGCGCGGACGTGCAGGCCCGAGGCGCGAACCACACGTAAGCCAGTGACCATCCGCCACCGCCCCTAGTACGCTAGAGGCGACATCGGGAGCGCTACATTCGAAAGGGTAACAAGACCATGGATCACGAATTTCGACAGTTAGAACGAGCACCCGCCCTCAAGGTGTTTTGCACTGAGTGCGAGTGCGAGGCGCAAGGCAACTGCAGTTGGACGGACGGCAGTGGGGAGATCTGCGACGCATGCGCGGAATCCAACGAGCGCACCTAGTTAACAGCAAGAAGGAGTGAGACCAATGTACGACGACAACGACATGTGCCGAGGCGACCACGAGTACGACCAGATGCGCGACCGAGAGATACTGGAGCGCCTACGCGAGCGCGACGACGCAATCATTGCCGAGGCGCGCGCTCAGCTGGCTGTGCTGACTCTTGCGCGCCAAATCGGGGCATCGTGAGCGGACCCAGCGGAAAGCACCAGCACCCACGGCGCTGCGTCACCAGTGCACACTGGGGCGCCGTGGATGAGCTCGCTCGAGATAGCGGGACGACCGGGAGTGCGCTCGTTGCGGAGTGGATTCGACAGCGGGTCGAGTCTGCTCCAAAACAAGAGGAAAAACCAAAAGCGACGGGAGAATGTAAATAGAGGTTGCGGCGCGGATTCCGCTCCCGTATACCTACTGAGTTAGCGGCGAGGTGCCGCGACGAAAGAGGAGTGAGACCATGACCAAGCAAATTATCATCACCGTAGACCAACTCCAGAGCGCCGTCGACATGGCGGCCACCATGGTGCGCGAGGGAGACCTGTGTGGACTGGAGCCAGCTTTCGTCGCCGAGCTGCTCAAGCGCGGCGCAGAGATGACAGCACGGGCACGATGGGGCACGCTCCCCGCCGTTTACGCTAGCTGGGACGAGATGCTGTCGGATCACCCATACCTGGAAAACGTGCGTGAGTGGGTTGCAACGCGGGTGACTCGCTAATGCCAGGCGCGAGCGGCAAACACGCCAGCCCGCGCCGTAGCGTCACCAGCCCGCACTGGACGGAGCTGGACGCGATTGCAAGGGGCCTCGGAACTACCGGGGCCGCTCTTGTGGCAGAGCTGATTCGCGAGCGGGTCGAAACGGAACAATCGCACCCCACTGACCGCCCTACCCGAACAGTGCGGCCGCGGCGAAAGTGAGGCAGCGGTGCTCAATTGTGTTGCATTGTAAAACCCAGAGCGACACAATGCATCACATGAGCGAAGGTGACACGAATCTGAACGTACGATTGCGCCCCGCCGAGCGGGAGTTGTTCGAAGCCGCGGCAAGGTACGACCGGCGGAAGCTGAGCGACTGGGTGAGGATTGCTCTAATTGACCAAGCCCTTGACCTTTTGCCCGAGGAAGAGGTTGAGGGCCTTGCTGGAGCTGTCGAGAAGAGGGTCCTGAGGTAATGAGCTGGGTCAAGCTGGACGACCGCGTTTGGTCGCACAGAAAGTTTGCCAAGCTCAGTGGCGAGGCGGCGCGCTTGTGGATGTTTGCCCTCTGCTGGGCGAACGCTCACGGCACGGATGGGATGGTCCCCGAGGAGTGTCTTCCGATGCTCCGAGGGACATCCAAACAGGCTCGCGAGCTCGTCGCAACCGGGTTGTGGCACGATCACGAAGGCGGCTGGAAGATTCACGATTACCTCGACTACCAGCCAGGAAGCTCACGCGATGCTCAGGCCAAGGAGGCCAATCGTGAACGAGTTCAACGACATAGGTATAAGCGTAATGGCGGTGTAACGCATTACACCGAGGAGCCTGTAATGCCATGTAATTCTCCCCCGTCCCGTCCCGTCCCGTCCCGTCCCGATCAAGTTACAAGTAACTTGATAGAGGGCAATCCACTACCGGTTGCCAAACCCGAGAAACCCAAGGCGCCTCGACCCAAAGCCGAACGATTCGTCCCTGAGTCGTGGCAGCCGAATGCGTCCCATGAGGCCAAGGCTACCGAGCTCAGCGTGCTCTTGCGGCGCGAGGTCGACTCGTTCCGCTCGCACGAATTCAAGACCCCCAAGACCGACTGGGACCGAGCATTCCACGGGTGGCTCGCTCGGTCGGCCCAGTTTGGTACCTCTAGCGGCCCTGGACGCCCCGTGAATCGATTTCCGCCCAAGACGCCAAGGATGGGTGAGCCAGGCTGGAGACGTCAGCCAGACGCAGGAGTAGTCAATGAGGCGGACTACGGATGGCCACCCGACGAGGTAGCCAATGGGTGAGCTAACCCAAGTCGAAAACTGGGGGCTCCCGAGCGTGGTGGTACCAGTGCCCGAAAACTACGAGCAGGAGGAGCGCAAACGGCGCCTGACTGACCTGGTGTGGGCGCATGTACCGAAACATCTCATCGGGCGAACCATGAACGACGGGTTCCGCCCGCTGCTGACGAAGTTCGATTGGACTAGCTCGTTCGTGCTGCTGGGGCCAACCGGGTCTGGCAAGTCGACGGCGTGCGTGCATCTGGTCGCCGAGCTGCTCAAGCGCGGAAAGGTGAACGGAGGCAAGGACTACGAGTTTGCTCGGTCGATATTCTGGACTCGAGCTGATGTGATTACGAAGGCCGGCGGAAGCGACGAGGACGAGGCGGCGAAACTGCTGCATCGCGCCGAGTGGTCGCGCCTGATGATTCTCGACGACATCGCTACCCCGAGCAAGACTCTGCTCGGAGTCATCCAGCAGCGCTACGACCGAGGGCGCCCGATGATTGTGACGAGCGGCGCGCTGAATCCGAAAGGCTTCAGTGAGCTTGTTGGGGGTGAGGCGGTGACGCGCTGGATTCTTGAGTGTGGCGGAAAACGCAAAGGCGATTGGCTCAAAGCAAAGTGAAGGAGTGAGACATGACGTTTGAAAGCTACCAATACAACCCGGCAATGACGCTGCAACAAGTGTACGACGCCGAAGGACTCGACAAGCTTCGCGGCGTGCCAGACCGGGCGCTTGCGGAAACCCTGTTCTGCCTGTACCAAACACTACACTCACCCAAGGCGCTGCTCACGGACCGAAAGACCCAAGAGGGCGAGTTTGAGCGGCGCGTTGACTACGTGCAAAAGGCGTACGCTGGCAAGTTCGGCGTGGAAGAGCAGGACATCGCTTGGGACGTGTTCGGCAAGGCGCTTCCGAGCGTGTTTGCTCGAGCTGACCTGGGCGCGTTCTTCCGACAACGGGCAGCACTACGGCAGGCAAAGGCCAATCGCGTTACGGGGGACGAATGAAGCACGTTTTCTACATGACCGGAGTTTACGTTGTGGGCACAATCGCGCTCGTGCCTGTGCTGATTGCGTGGCCGTTTCTGCGGCTTGCGCTATGGTTCGAGGAGAGGAGTGAGACACTATGACGTTGTTGGAGTTGAACCTAGTCGATAGCCTCGAAGCCATCGCGGACCACACGCCCATCCACGCTGACGAGTTGCGCAGGTGTGCTCGGCGTGTGAAGGCGCTGATTGACGAGCTTGACCATTGCCGTGCTGCTTGTCGTGACGCGGCGGTGCTGGTCAAGGGGCAACGTGAGGAGTTGGACGCGCTAAAGGTGGCGCAGGGGAGTTGGCCGTGAACTATCAGTGGGTAAGCTGCTGGAAGTGGATGCTCAGTGGTGCGTTAGCCCGAAACGGGGAAACGTTTGGCGACGTGCAGTGCTGCACCATCTCAGAAGGAGAGCTGTGGCGAATGTTCGACCGAGGCTTTGGGGGTACGGAGGGTGAGCCTTTTCGAGCGTGGACAGCTCGACGCGTATACTTTGCGCATGAATATGATGGTGCTGAGGGCGTCGAGTCGGTCTCTAGGCATCCGGAATTCGTCGAGGTTGCTCACGTATGATTCGCGCCGCCATCTTCCTCGGCTTCCTCACCTACTGTTGGGCAGCGAACACAGTGGACGAGTGGCGCAAAAGATGGCAGGGTTAGCCCGTCGCCCTCGCCGCGTCTCACTCCCTCAACTATGGTGCGGCGGGGGCACTTTCGAACGGTGAGATAAATAACCTCAACCCCTGCCGATGCGGCAATCGTCCCGAGCGAGTCACGACGTCGAGTGGCCTCGTGCGAATCTCGTGCGTGCTGAGCAAGTGCCCGGACCTCGTGTGTTTGCGACCTGGTGTTGCCGAGCGCGCTTGGAACGAGGCGAACCCAAGCGATGATGCGCCGACGTTGCGGCAGAATGAGGTGCCTTTGCCGCTGACCCGAGAGATTGACGTGGAGTTGCCGGATTGGAGTCAAGTCACATGAGTCTCACCACCATCCTAACCCAGTTCGCCTTGACCGTTGGCGCGTCGCTTGCCGAACGTGTCGCATCGGCGTTGTCGGCGCGCATCAAGCAGGAGCCCAAACCCGAAGCGAAGCCCGTCGACATCGCCATCGCGACCAAGAGCGCAGTGAGCGCGGATCGCGAGGGGAAGATTGCGAGCGCGGTGGGGAAGTGTGCTCATGGGAACGTGGCTACATGGCAATCCGTGATTGACGGCTGGCACCATGTTCGATGCAACGATTGCGATACTGGGATATCTAGGAAAACCAGAGCTGATGCATGGGCAGAGCTGTTCAAGGCGAAACCGATAGCTGTCCGCCGTCTTGGCGACTACGGGCCGGGTGGGGAGTGACTGAGATGAAAACAACCGGATATTGCGTGTTGCATGGAGAATTCTTCCTGGTCTGCGCTGGATGCTACGAGCAAGTGGCGCGACCTGACATTGAGCGAGCCCAACGCAAACACGAAGCCACCCACGGCTGGCGCAATCCGCCGTCGGTTTACGAAGATGATAGGAGTGAGACATAATGCCCAAAGTGGAAGCCGTCCGAACGAACGCAACCGTCGACCAAGTGCGCAAGGCCCTGAGTATCTCGTGGGTCGCGCTGTTTGGCGAGCATCCAAGCCCCGAGTCAATCTGCGTGCTGCTCGCTCAGTGGGCGCTGGAGACTGGGCGCGGCAACTCGATGTGGAATTACAACCTGGGCAACGTGAAGTCTCACCAGAAGGACGGCGACTGGTGTTTCTTCCGCTGCAACGAGGTCATCAACGGCAAGGTCGTTTGGTTCGAACCGGACCATCCGGCGTGCTGCTTTCGTGCGTATCCGACGTTGCAGCAGGGGGCCGACGCGTACATGCACGAGTTGCATGGGCGGTTTGCAAAAGCTTGGCCTGCGGTAATCTCGGGAAACCCCACGGAGTTCAGCAAGCGGCTCAAGGCGAGCAAGTACTACACGGCCGACGAGGGTAAGTACACGTCCACGCTTGTCTCGCTGTATCGCGAGTTCTTGCGCAGTGTGAGCACCAAGTACGACCTGTTTTCGGTGCTCGGTGTGCAACAAGCACTCGATGCCCTAGGGTATGAGCCGGGTGCACTCGACGGACTCGCTGGGCCCAAGACGACAGCGGCAATCACGGCTTTTCAGCGCGATAACGGACTGACGGCGGATGGCATCGTGGGGCGCCTGACTCGTGCCGAACTGGCCGACGAGTTGTCTCGAAACGAAACAGTCAACGCGCGGGGCGTGATTACTCGTTGAGCGAGGCAAGGGACCGTGCCAGGATTGACACAGAGGAGGTGTTGTCGTGGAAGTGATTCGAAAGTGTTCGCTGTGTGGTGCCGAGTGGAATATCCCGTCGAGCTCCGAAGGAAACCTCCAAGCTACCGAGCTCGAAGAGCCCGTCGATCTCGACGAGTACGGGCGGCTCATCGCCAGTACGTGCTCACCCGAGGAAGCAAAGCGTCGTATCGACTCGGCGTGTGCCGCGTTGGCGAGCATGGGTCTAAGCCTACCGAAGTTCACAGTCTCGCGGTTCGAGGTTATCGACCACACGACCAGCGGAAAGGGTCGTGACTACGTTAAGCCGCCGTGCGCAGGTAAGTTCGATATTGAGCTCTCGGTGCAAGACCAAGGGCGAACGCTCAAGGTGTTCCTCAAATGACCACACAACTTCTCAAGATCGTCGAGTGAGGCATGAAGGCAATTCTGGTACTGGTCCTGATGGTGTGCGGGTGTTCGAAGGCGCTAACCGATGACGCGGTGGTGCTGCTCGACCGTGAGTCTGACCTCGAGATGGCTGTCGAGGCGCTCGAGCGATACCAGCCGCACGTAGGTGTGAGCCTGGCCGTGACGCGTGACGCCAAGGTGTTTGCCACGTGGGACACTGAGGAGCGCTGGCAGGTCAAGAGCGTGCCGGTTGGTACCGTGTTCGATGGCGATGCGCTGTGTGTGTTCGACGCGGACGATTCGGCAGTTGGCGCAGTGACGCATCACCCGACCAAAACCATCTACGTCGGCGAGTGCTGGCCCAAGTCGAGGCCGTACGTCATCGCACACGAGATTGGGCATATGGTGGGCGCGAGTGATTGCGAGGATGGGGTCATGTCGTGGGCCAACCCGGCGACGCTCAATCTGGCGGACGTGACCAAGGATGAGTTGCGGGGGATGTACTGACTCCTACAACAACACTCCCATGGCTAGGCCGCTGAGCGCGTGGCATGCCGTCGAGCATGTTTCAAGAAAATAGGGGCAAAGGTACTCACGCTGCATTAGGTAACGTCGCGCTCGTCGACATGGTCGCAGAGGGCTGGGACCCAGACGTCTGGCCCTGGCATCTGCAATGCAGCGATGGCGAATATTGGGTGGTTCCGACGTCGTTTGCGTGGTCCGCGACGGACATCGCCGGGTTTACGCGCATCGCTACGAGCCAGGCAATCGAGGCGCCGAGCAATGGGCTGGTGTACTGGGACGTGTTTCAGAGGGTCTAGCGAAACGACTTGGCCTTTGGTTTCGACCGGGCCAGTGCTGCCGCCTTGAGTTCGCGCGTGATGCGGTCGCCCATGTCCTCGACGGGCTTGGGCGGCGTGTGTTGGTGGAGATGGGGGCGGTAGGCGTAATTCCACGCGTCTAGGCAGTGGTCACTCATGCCCTCGCGGTGGTTCTTGCGGTCCTTGTCCCACACAACCGTGTTGGCCTCGTCGATGAGTTGGCGGCACTGGGCGGCGTCGACTACGAGGTCTCCACGCTGGAGGTTGTCCTGCATGCGGACGATGTTGGATGCCTTTTCGTGCTTGATTGCCGCCGCGACTGGCACGCCGTAGTCCTGCTGCAAGATGGCCTGGTACCCCTTGGCTAAGCCGCCCGTGTCCATGTAGAGCTCTTGGACGCCGAACAGGGAGACGAGCCGCTTTATCTCCTTGGCGATGGCCTCGGGTTTCATCGCCGAGTCACCGTTGGCGAACCGCGTGTAGACCTGCGGTTGGCCCCAAATTGACGTGCAGACGACGAATGCCGTCGAGTCGTCGTAGCCCACGTCGATGCCCATCGTGGTGCGCCGCAATCCGAACTGGGGGAGCGTGCCGTCGAAGAGGTTCTGGAGCGGGTCGACGTAGTAGATGAGGGCGGACGAGTCGAGGCACCAAAGGCCTTTGTATTCGCGTACCCACGTTGGGTGAGCCTCGCTGATTCGCAGGCGTGTCTCGCGGTAGATGCGGGCGAGGTCTGGGTTGTGGTGCCAGGCGTGGTGTGGGTTGTCGAAGAGGGACCAAGCTCGAGTTGGCCAGCGCGTGACCTCGGGGTCGTCGCCGGTCGAGAGCGCCCAGAATAGACCGGTTGGCACAGGGCCAGGTGTGCCACTCAGTCGAAGCGGGGCCCCGACGTCGGTCAGCGCCGCGGAGAGCACATCGTAAATGAGCCACTTGAGCACTTCGTCGCGGTGAGTGCCTGCTTCGTCGATGGTGACGTCGGAGAATTTGTAGCCGCGGAACTTCTCGGCTTCGCGCTTGTCCTTGCACCCAGCCAGCCAGATGTAGCCACCCTTTGGGTGGTACAGCTTGTTGTCACGCCATCGCAGCCCAAGGTCCCACTGCTTGTTTGCGTTGGTCAGGTAGTTCGCCAGGTTGCCCATCGAGTGCTCTTGGGTGAGCGTCACGTACAGGTTGGGGACCTTTGGGTTGGCCAGTAGAGCCTGGATGTGTCGCGCCCCGAGAGCGTGAGTCTTGCCAGCGCGACGAGTGCACAGGATGGCCTCCCACTCGTTGCCAGCGTCTAGGATGCCGCGCTGCTGAGCGAAACAGTCGGTGTACCAGGGCCGCGGGTCACCCTTGCGCCGCTCGGTCTTACTCCACTCGGCTAGGGCTCGCACGGTTCGGCCTTGGTCCACCCTTCGGCACGCAGCACGTCCTCCCAGTGCGGCAGCAGCCTTCGAACAAGCTCTTCGATGGGCGGCCTGGGCGGGTTGCCGTGCTCGTCGAGGGATATCTCGGAGCTCCCCGCCGAGCCGCCGCACCACTCGTCAATCATGAGCTCGATGAGGCGCGGTTGGGGGTTACGCAGCTCGGCGCGGACTGCGTCTTCCGTGCTGGCATCAAGTGGCACATCCTTGTCTGCGTTGTCCCGAGCGTCACAGGACACGAGCAGCTTGGACAAGGCCAGGATTCGGTGCTGGGGGTCGTCGGCATGCTCGCCCTCATACAGCAGGCGGTCAGTCACCCGCTCTCGGAGGCTTGCTCGCTGTGCCCTGAGTGTGCCCTTCCCCCCCTGTTCCAGCTGTTTTAGCGCCTTCCAGTAGGTGAAGTGGCCCCACTTTTGCACGATTGTACGTTGAGAGAGACGAGCCTGTATGTCCTTGACGCAATACATCAGGGCCAATGTAGGAGCTAACACAGCACCCTCAGTTCCCTTGTCGCGCGGGTCGTACAGGATTGGACCTAGGCTAACGTTTGACTCCACATGGCACAGATTGACACACGGCACACACTGTGCCAAGCTCCGCGTTATGCGCTTTCGTGCCACGAGTGCCAGTTTGGTCGAGATTGGGGCGATTCTGGGACAGATTTGGGCGTTGCGGAGTGACTTGGAGACATGAGCCAACTCGCATCGAATTGCCCGTGGTGGGAGGAAAAAGACGACTACGAGCTAGGGCGCAACCTGGCCACTGTCGTCGAGCGACTCAAAAACTCGCAAGGTTGGCGTAAGACACTGGCCTCGGAGCGTCTATCGACCTACATGGGGCGCGAAACCGACGTAGACAGCGTGGACCGTGACACAGGGTGGCTCAATCGGTACCGCGCCAACGAGGCAATCACGTTCGCGCAATCGGCGGTAAACACGTGTGTTGCACGGATTGCGGCCAAGCAGAGGCCCAAGCCCATGGTGCTCACCCAGGGCGCCGACTTCACGACGCGCATCCAAGCTCGCAAGCGCTCCAAGTTCCTCGAAGGGCAATTCCACGAGGCACAGGGCGTGCTGTACCCGACGCTTTACGACCTCGGGTATTCGCTGTTCGAGGACGCTGCCATCTTCGACGGCTGGGCCAAGGTCACGCTCGACAAGGTGCTCAAGAAGTTTGCCGTAGACCGCAAGTTCTCATGGCTCATCTACTTTGACGAGGTCGACTCGCGACACGGAAAGCCCCATGCCATCTACGAGCAACGGTTCGTGGATGTTGGCGTTCTGTGCGGCGAATTCCCGGAGAAGGAAGATATCATCCGGTCCAACGCTACTAAGAATATCTCACCAATCAGCTACGGCATCAGCGACAAGCGCGAGGTCATCGTGTGGGAGGCCTACACAAAGGCCACTTGCGAAGACGAGCCAGGCATGCGCGTCGTGCTGCTCGGCGACATCGTGTTGCACAAGGAAGAGTGGACGCACGACGGTTTCCCGTACGTGCCCATGTTTTGGCGCAAGGCTCGCATTGGTTGCCAGGGCATTCCGATGGTGGACGCTTGCCGAGTGCCGCAAGCTCGCGCGAACCACTTCCACGACCGTTGCGCAGAGAACGCAAACCTGCTCGCTGGTGGGTACCTCGACGTTGAGATTGGCGCGTACGGCGAAGACCAGATGACGCAGCTCGAGTCCAACGAAGCCGTGAAGATTCTGAAGCGGCTCCCTGGAACCAACCCGTCGACGATTACGATGCCGCAGCCATTCGCGCCGCAAGTGCTCGACCTGGCCGTCATGTACGGGACCATGGTGTTCGAGCGGGCTGGCGTATCTGAGCTTGCGGCGCAGAGCAAACGCGAGCCGGGCGTAGACTCTGGCGTCGCAATCCGCAACATGACCGACCTGCAGGACATGCTGTTTCTTCCTCAGGCGCGCATGTTCGAACAGTGGTTCGTCGACGTCGGAAAGGTGATGCTGTGGCTGGTCAACGACTTTATCGACGCCAACCCGACCGAAAGTATCACCGCGTACCTGCCCGACTCTGGCGGGTTCCTCGATTCCATCGATTGGCAAGCCGTCGACGTTGGCGAGAAGTCGCTCTACACGGTCCAGATTCAGCCCGGTTCAGCGCTAGCCGATAGCTACGGGGCCAAGCTCCAGTTCGTCAACGAGCTGCTAGCTGGCGGAATGATTGACGCTGAAACAGCCAAGCGTTTCATGATGCAGGGCAACCCGGATTTGGAAGCGTATTCCAACCGGACGAATGCTCAGTACAACTGGATTGAACGGCTCATCACTGAGTGCCTCGACGCTGAGGACGGCGAAGAGGACATGGAGCCTCCAGACCCGCTGATGAACCTGCTCGATGCCACGTTCCAGATGAACCAGGCCTACATTGAGGTCTCATCGTGGCCCAACACGCCCGAGACCAAGCGCCGCGCGATCCGGAATTGGATTACGCAGGCCATCGAGCTCGTGCAGCGCGCCAAGGGACCAGCACAACCACCCGCAGGAGCAGCGCCGCCCGGTCCAGGGCCAGGAGCGCCACCGCCAGCACCACCAATGCCAGGGGGTCCGCCTCCTGCGCTCAACTAGGAGAGACCCATGGCAGCAGCAAAAGACAAGCCAGCAGAAGAGAAACCGTGCCCAGTTCGCCCCGACTTCGAGTTGGTCGAGCTTTCCCCCGAGCAGATGCGTTTGCTCAAGGTCCGCAGTGAGCCGCTCGGCGTATCTGTTGACGTGTATCACCACATCTTTTCGCATGGCGCCAACTTCGCGCGCCTCAACGCGTAACTAGCAGCATCGTTCGGGAGTTAACCAATGGCAGACGATAACATTCCAGTCGATTCAGTCGACCAAGGCGGCTCAGGGCAAGACTCGCGCGCCGCCGCAATTGCAAACGCTCTGGCCACCAACAAGGTTGGCGAGACAGAGCAGCAGACGCCCGAGCAGGCCGAGGCAGATGCAGACCCATGGGCGCCAAAGCTGGCCCCGGTCAAGATTGCGTCTGCTCGTGACCGCATCCTGGCAAAGCAGAGCGCGCAGCAAGCCGCTCAGCAGTCGCAGACGTTGCAGGCACAGTTCGACCAGCTTCAAGCTCGTCTCACTGAGGTGACTGGCGCCGAGCAAAACGCCATGGCCAAGTTCCAAGAGCACTTGGACAAGGGCGATGTCGAGGCAGCACTCAAGGTCAAGGGGTTGCCTGTTTCGTTCGAAGACCTTCAGCGCGCCAAGCTCAAGCAATTGGGAGCCCTCTCCGACGCCCCGCGCGATCCGCGTGTGGACGCGATGGCCGAGGAGCTACGAGCGCTCAAAGAAGAGAAGCAGAAGCAACAGGAAGCCTTTCGCCAGCGCCGAGAGCAAGAGGCGCAGCAACGCGAATGGCAAGAGGGCGTGGCGCAGGTAAAAGCCGAGATTGAAGCGCTCGAGCTACCAGGGGCCAAAGCGCTGGTAAACCTGCACGGGTTCAGCGACTCGGTGCTCGCCATCATGACCAAGAACCCTGAAGCATCGGTGGAACAAGCCGCCGCTCTGGTGCGACGTGACTACCAAGCGCTGTGGACCAACCTACAAGAGGCGTTCGGTGGTGGCACTCCCCCAACGCAGCAGCAACCAGCCGGAAAGCAGACGCTTGCGCAGTCCGTAGCAAGCCGCGCCAAGCCTCGACAGGCCGCGCCGAACCCTCTCCAGAACCTCCCCGATGACGTCCCACTGAAGGACAGGCGAGCACGGGCACTCGACATGGCGCTCAAGGGATTGACCTGATTCCAGCGTCGTGCAACACTACTGCATCCCCCGTTTCGACGGGGAGACATCCAGCAGGCTCGGCAAACCTGACTGAGTAAACGCCAACCCGGTTCCGCGCTCCGTACTGCGCGAGGTAATCCGAGCCCGCTCATCGACCAGAGTGGCCCGAGTAGTCAGGTCGGTTCAACCAACCAGGAGCTACAATGGCTACTTACGATACGTTGGCGAGTCTCGACTCGTTCCTAAAGCAGTACTACAAGAACTACGACTCGGTCGAAGCGGCTTACTCAAAGAAGTACCCGTTTCTGTCGATGGTGACCAAGAAACGCAACGTCACCGGTAACCCCATGAAGATTCCGATGCTCACCGGCGACGGCGCGGGCATCTCAGGTAACTACACGTCGGCGGCCGCGAGCGCGTCGGGGCTCGAAGGCCCCGCGTTCTTCGTGCAGCCTGGCGACTTCATTGGCGTTGTCCCGCTGGATTTCAAGAGCCAGCTGGCAATGACCGACCCGGGCAGTTTCATTGACTACACGGGCAAGAGCATCGACGCCAAAATCAACGCCATGGGCCGCGCGCATGCACGGTTCCTCTTCGGCAACGGCGGTGGCTCAATTGGTCGTCGCGCATCAGCGTCTGTCAACGTCATCACGCTGGCAACCCCGTCCGATACCATCAACTTCTGGAAGGGCCAGGTTATCCGGGCGTCCACTGGTGACGGTACATCAGGCGCGCACACGCAAAAGACCGGCTCGACCACTGTTGCGAGCGTGAACCGTGAATCCGGGACCGTTACGCTGACCAGCGCCGCTGCCATCTCTGGCTTTGCGGACAATGACTACCTGTTCATCGACGGCTTGTTCGCCGGTGACCAGTCGCAAGTATCGGTCATGAAGGGCTTGCCATGCTGGCTCACGGAAACGGCTGCCACGGACACGCTGTGGACCGTCAACCGAACCAACTACCCAGAGCTCTCGGGCTACCGTAACCCCAACGCAGCTACGGCTGGCGGTGTGGTTGACCGGTTCCGAGCACTGGCCACCATCGGTTCGCGCACGTACTCGGGCGTAGGAAGCCTCGGCGTCATGTTCACCGACCAGTGGGAAGTGGCCGCGAAGACCCTTCAAAACCAGGGTTACCGCCCCATCACGGTCGATGCGACCGAGACCAAGGCGGGCTACAAGAAACTAGGCATCATGGGCCAATACGGTGAGATCGACCTCATCGGTGACCCGTTCTGTCCGGCGCTGACCGGATACATCCTCGACCTCGAGGCCATCCAGATTGCGCATCTCGGCGACGACCTCATCAACTGGTTCAAGAGCAAAGAGGGCAACATGTACGTGCCTTCGAACACCAACATGGGCTGGGAAGTGCGCCTCGCGAGCTACCCAAACCTGGCAATGGACGCACCGTGGAAACACGGCGTCACCCCGCTGCCCACGTTGCCGTAATCGCTGAGTGAGTAGGAAAGGACAAGCCAATGCCTGGACCTCTACCAACCAGTCTGAACACCACCATCCGCATGCCGGGTGGTGACCAGGTCGTTATGATTCCGTTTCGAGCCACGACCAACGGTTCGAACGTGATGACTATCGACCCGGGCTCGACCTATGACGGCACGTTGACGGTTACCAACTCGGGCAACCAGTACACGTTCGTTTTGGGCCCGCACAAGGCGGCAATCTGCGCGATCGTCAACTCATCGTTGGCGGCTGCACCGAACGGCGCAATCGGCTCCACGCTCCCGTCCGCGGGCACGTTGCGAATCGACTTCACGGGCGCGCAAACCAACGCTCAAATCAACGGCGTGTTTTTCGTCGAGGTTTGACCTATGGCTCTCACGCTGACGTTGGCGCAGTTACGCTCTGAGGTGGGGCTCTGCTTAGACATCCCCATCGGCGACGCGTACCTGCCCAACGCAGTCGTGGACCAGTGGCTCAACATGGCCGTGCAGGAGTACGCCGCGCATCGCGCCGCGTATGGCTTGAGCGACCAGAAGCGAACCACATTGACAGGCAGCGTGAGCGCTACAGCCGGAGCCGATGGGTTTCCGGCCAACGAAGTTCTCGCGCTGCCCTCCGACTTTACCGCGGTCGTCTCACTGAGCCTCAATTACCAAGGCCTCCAGCGACCGTTGCAACTCATGGCGGAGTCCGACCGGCAACGGTACGTGCTCACGGCACTCACAACCTACGGCCCACCCGAGCTTTACGAGGTGGTAGACGCTACTCCCAGTCTCACAGCTCGAGCTCGGGTGTGGCCACCTATGCAATCCGCGTATACGTTCGAGCTCATCTACCGTCCGCAGGTGACGACGCTGACCCTCGACGCAGACACGTGGGAATACCTGCCCGGCACGGCTGACCTAGTGGTGTGCGGCGTGGCGCTCAAGCAGGCGACGCGCGAGGGCATCCAGGAGCCTCAGCAGTACCAGGCCATCCAACAGCGTTACGACCGCGCGCTTGCCGCGTTGCAACGCATGTCCTCGCGAGACGGTGGGGTCGGCGCGATGCGCGACACACGCTCGGCGCGCAACTTCGACCGTTTCCGCCGAGGCTGGTGATTCATGGTGACCGGCATTCGGATCACCAAGTGGCAGACGCGAGACCCCGAGCGACTCGCCTGGCAGCTGAGCGAGTTCGAACGCCGACTGTTTCGCATTGCGAGCTCCGGCTCAACTGAGGAGTGTTGCGACGTGACAGATTTCCTGATTCAGATTCCCGGCATCGCGGCGCGCGGAGACATCCTATTCTACGGCGCGGCCGGCTGGGAACTACTGCACGCAGGCACCTCGGGGCACTTTCTACAGACCTCTGGCGCCGGCGCTGACCCCGTTTGGGCGGCTGGCGGCGGTGGTGGAGGTGTTTCCGATGGCGCATATGGAGACATCACGGTCTCAGGCGGTGGGACGGTGTGGAGCATCACCCCCGGCGTGATTGCGCCAGCAGACTTTGCCAATGCGTCACCCAACACGCTGTTAGGCAATCCAACTGGAGCAGGAGCAACTCCGCAGTTTTTTGGCGTTGGCGCGTCGCTAACATTTGTCGGGTCAGCACTGGCGCGTGCGGCTCTCACCGGAGACGTGACCGCAGCGTCGAACAGCAACTCAACCACCATCGCGAACAGCGCCGTCACTCTCGCGAAGATGGCCAACCTGGCCGCGAACAGCATCATCGGGAACAACACTGGCAGCCCATCCGTCCCGCTTGCGCTCACGGCAACGCAGGCTACCGCGATGCTCGACATCGCGACGACGGCGCTCAAGGGCCTAGTTCCAGCATCAGGCGGCGGCACGACCAACTTCCTTCGCGCCGACCTCACGTGGGCAGCTCCCCCAGGAGGAGGCGGCGGATTCACAAACACGGTTGTCTCACAGGCGCCCGCGTCAAACCAGCAAGATTGGACCATCACTGGTCGCACGAGTTACACGACCGTCATCACGACCAACACGACCAACTCGTTTCTTGGAGGCGTGACGGGCGGAGCGAGTGGCGATGTGCTCCACGTTGTCAACGGTTCTGGCGACACCATGCTTTGGCTGGTGCACGATGACCCGGGCAGCACGGCGGCGAATCGGTTCAATTTGCACCGAAGTTCTGCGTTTATCCCGCCGGGTGAGACAGCCACGTTCGTTTACAACGCGACGGCGTCACGGTGGGCGCTTCTCAGCATGTCAATCAACATGATGGACGTCACCGAGAAGACGCAAATGTTCGTTCCGAACACCGGAACAACGGTGACCACCATCGGCATCGGTGCATCAAGCTCAACCGCGACGCTAAGCACAATCACTCCAACCGCAACGCCGACCAACGACTTCACAGAAGATAGCGCAACGCAAGTAACCAACTCCGCAGCGAGTGGCAGCTCAGACGTTCGCGCGACCATCGCCAAGTTCATGCGCGGTGCCACGACTGGGCGCCAGGGCATCTTTTTCAATGCGCGCGTACGGTTTACGGCTCTCGGCGCAACCGGCGGGGTTGCGGTGGGGCTCACGTCCTCGACTGCAGCTATCAATACACAGCCGAGCGCCAACACCAACGTCATCTACATCGGAGCAAACGGCGGACAGACGACACTGCGCGCAATCTGCCGCGACGGTGCCGCTGGTACGCCGGTGGACCTCGGAGCAAACTTCCCTGTGCCGAGCGCGACAGCCGCCTACGAGGTGTGCTTTTTCTGCCCATCGAACGTCGCCAAGGTGAATTACATGGTGAGACGCCTAGACACCGACTTCAAAACGGAGGGCACATTCACGACCAACTTGCCCTCGAACACGTTGCTCATGGGCCACCGAATCAACGTCATGGTCGGCGCAACTGCGACGGCTAGCACAGCGCAGTTTAATCGCCTGCTCACGAGGCACGTTTCATGATGAAGCCGCTGTATCTGCCGCTCGTGAAGGGCATCCAGGACGCTGATTCCGACAGCGCAGAGCCGCAGACTGGCAAGCTCGCCGACGCGGTCAACGTGCACGTGCACCCTGAGCAGCTCAATGCGTTGAGTTTGCGCCCGAGGTTCGTTGGTAAGTTCGCGATTGACGCCAACGCGCGCATCTGTGCAGCTGGCGGCAAAGTCGCGTATGTCGGCGAGGACGACTTCGGGCACTTGCAGACCGACGGCACGTATTTCAGGACAGGCACCGAAGCCAACCTGTTTCGAAGTTACGCTGTCGTGAGCACCGAGCAATTCGCATCGCGCCAAAAGGACCCGATTCGAACTGTTGCGTACGCAGAGCATGCGAACGGAGACCGCTTGGTCATGGTTGCGTTTCAGGGCGCAAGCACGTTCGACGTGTTCTACCAAAAGGTGGTCAACGGGCGGAACTACGGCGAGCGTACGTGGACGGTGGGACAAACAGGTATCCCTAGGATATTCGCATTTGCTAGGACTGGGGGGGCGGGTTTTCTGACCATCGTCAACGCTGGGTTCAGCGGCGCGATCTCAATGCTCGTCAGTGCGACCAACGACGGCAACTTTGGTGCCGCCATCACGCTGGTTGGAGCTGAGCTGCTCGACGTCGTGCAAAACACGAACGGCACGTACAGTTACATCTATCTGAATGCTGGCGCGGTGACGTTTCGGCGAATCGACGAGGCTGGCGCGACCGTTGAGGGGCCTTACACAATCCTCGCCAAGACCAACCCGACCTATGCTGGGATTGCACGGCTCAGCGATACGCTCTGGCACGTCTGGCATGGGGGCTACCCGGTAGACGGAAACGACACGCTGTATCTGTCGCGGGTTACCGGTGGCGTAGTGACAGCAATCACGAGCTACGCAAATGCGTTGAGCCCAACGACAATCCGTGTGATTTCAGTGGGTGGCGGCGCAATCAAGACAAGCCCGTCAGCGAACGGGGTAGGCTCGTACTGCTACGTGTCTGGAGGCGGGGGAGATGACCCGCGAGTCGGTCGGCTGTTCTTCAACGACAACGTTTCGACCAACTACTCGACGTTCACGGCTCCGATTCTCCCGATGGGGCGCATCTGGTGCGACACGACGTTCTTTGGAGCCCGCTTGTGGGGGTTGCAGCAGAAAATTGGTGGATGCTGGGAGCTAATCCCGACGACAGAAATCACCACCAATGACACCACCAGAGCGCGCCCAGTCGCGTATCACACGGTCACCCGAGGTAGCTCGACGCCTCTGTCGACAGGGGTAGAGGCACTCAGGCAATTTTGCATCTACCAAGCCGACAACCGAAGCAAGGCTTTGCTGTTCGGTCGCGATTCGTCGGCAATTACCTTGGTCGACGTTGGATACGCGATGCCAACGCGTGGGACGACCGTTTCGAACTCGGAGTTTGACGTCCTGATTGGAGCAGTACCGCGCTATTGGGACGGAACGGCGTTCGTGCCAGCCGGAATCCCGCAGGCCCCAGACATCTCAGCGACGACGTTTGCGTCTGGCACGCTCGCTGCTGGAACGTACGTGTACACCATGGTTTGGGAGTGGTCAGACGCCGCTGGTAACCGCCAGCAGAGCGCCGCAGAGCTGCAAACGGTAGTGGTGCCTGCATCCGGCGAAGTATTCATCGAGGTGCACCCTGCATCGATACCGTATGACGAGCGACTCCTCACGTTTCGCCCAAGCATGCGCGGGGTAGTGTATCGCTCAGACCCAGGTGGGACACTCCTCAAGCGAGGAGAGCTTTATCTCGAGTTCACCACGTTCGGGCCAAGCTCTGGCTTGTACGGTTCGACGCAATTCATCGTTTCGGACGATGGTACAGTCGACTTTTCCACCGGCGAGCCTCTCTACACGTCCGCGGGTGGAGCGGCGGAACTGCCGGCAACGGCGCTCGAAGAGTGCTACCTCGTTCGT
Source organism: Lysobacterales bacterium (assembly GCA_016718605.1). Taxonomy (GTDB): domain Bacteria; phylum Pseudomonadota; class Gammaproteobacteria; order Xanthomonadales; family Xanthomonadaceae; genus Aquimonas. Next base: position 29,619 of record JADKCY010000017.1, read on the forward strand.
CCGTACTCTGACCGGTTCATTGGCGTTTCCAAAAGCTTTCCCGATCAGCTCTGGTACACCAAGACGATCCAGGTGGCGCGCGGAATCGAGGCCAATCAGGCGCTCTACTTTCGGCTCCCCGAGATTGCCACTGGCCTAGCAGTGCAGGACGGAAACGTCTACTGGTTCAGCGAGCGCAATTGTTGGGCGTTCGTCCCGCAGTTCGCCGACGATACCGGCGTTGGCGGCGGCGCTGTAGACCCGGTGCCGCTTGCAACCGGCGTGGGCTGCACGGCGACCAACAGCATCGTCGAGACACCGGTGGGCGTGTTTTTCATCGGACCGCGCGGGCCGTGGGTCATTCCTCGAGGTGGCGGCGCTCCAACGTTCGTTGGGCTCGACGTCGAGGAGCACTTCCGCGAGTTTCCGACGTGCCGTGGCGCCGTGTACAACCCGCTGTTCTCTGAGATTGTGTTCGCGATGGAGAGCTCAGGGCCAACGCTACATTGCATGGTAATCTACAACCATGTGACCGAACAGTGGTATCGCTGGATGATTGGGCACGACGCTCTGGCATCGGCTGGCGGCGCCCTGTTCCCCTCGCTTGCTCAAGGCATCGTGTACGCTGGTGGCGTGCTTGCCGTTGGAGGGGGATTAGTTGGCGCGGATGGTTCAATCCTGCATCTCACCGATGACGGCGGCGCTACGGATGATTTCCTCACCGGAGATGACCGTTGGATTCACCCGTACATCGAGACGAAGAATTTCTACCCGAGCGGCGGCCCGTCGGAGCTGTTCCGCGCCAACCGATACACCATCGATTGCAGCTCTGCACTTGGAGAGACGCTGCAACTCAGCGCGTCGGCGGACGACGGAGCCACGTGGCAGACTGCGTTTGCTATTTCGACCGCGTCGCAGGCTAATCCCCCCATCTGCCGGTTCGCGGTGCAGAAGGTGCGAGGGATTCGCATGCGGTGGTACACGACCTGGAACAGCCAAGTGCTACCGGCTAACCAATCGCACGCCCCAAACCGCTACAACGGTGTTACACTCTACTCGTCACCACTCGGCCGGGCCAAAGCGGGCTCGGCGTACTACCGAGGTTGAACCATGGCTACCGAACTCGACCTGAACAACCTCACTCCGCAGCAAAAAGCGGACATCGTCTGGGCATACAATCAGCAACCCCATTGGGGCATCACAATGCACGCCGACGGGTCGTTTGACGACTACTACGGCCCAAGCGGCACGAATGGCGGCAATGATAAGCTGATCGAAAATTGGGATAATTCTACCCCTGAAGCGCGCCAAGCCATGGCCGGTTATGCGCTGTCCCATCCTGGGTTTGCCAACCAATACACGATTCAAGGCGTAGAGCCATTGGTGGATGACCCAAATTCACCGGCCGGAAGCGCCTCGTACCGAGTAAACGTTAGCCCAGAGTATCAAAGCGACGCATACCGAGCAAACCCTGGAGCTACTGGGCAAGCGGGTTCAGGAGCAGGCGGCGCAGGCCAGCGCGTTCCCAACACCATCGACGTATCGAACTACCAGCTGTCCCCCCAAGCGCAGGCGGACATCGGAAGCATTCGAAACATGGCGGGCGAAGTCTACGGACGCGATGAGTCGCGATACAACGTCGACCCCAACTCTATCCCGATGACACAGGCGTATACCTACGACCCGTCAACGGCTGACATCTACACGTCAGACATCAGCAACGTGTTCGACCCTACGCGCGCCCAATACGGGTACGCAAACGATATGCTCAACTACGCATCCGACTTGCAAGGCACCGACCTGCAAGCGGCGGCAGAGCTCCAATATCTCGCCGCGACTGGTCAGGCTCCGTCGGCCGCCGACCTCGCGCTCAATCGAGATGCGAACGCGCTGTTTGCGCAACAGATGGCAATGGCTGCCCGTGCTCGTGGCTCGAGCTCAAGTGGTCTAGCCACCATGAACGCGCAGAACAACTCCGCGCTCGGGTACGCCCAGCTCATCAACAACGCAGACATCGCTCGCGCAAACGAGATGGCTACCGCGCGTGGTCAATACGGGCAGACGGGGCTTGGAATTCGTCAGCAAGACATCGGTATCGCGGGGCAGGCCGCGAGCAATGCGCAGGGCATCTATGCGGTGAACAACTCCGAGCTTGGTGGCATGCAGGAGAACACGCGTCTGATGAACAGCGGCGCGCAGTTCAACACAGGACAAGAGAACAGAGCGTACGAGTACGGCGCTGGAGCGAATCAGGATGCCAGCGGCCGCAACCAAGATGCAACGATTGGCGTGCTCACCGGAAACTCAGACCGAGCTGCTGGCGTAGGCCAAGCAGACGACGCATTAGGCTCCAACTACGCCGACAAGCTCATCGGCGTAGGTCAATACGACACCGACACGCGCATTCGAGGCGGACAGGATTACCAATCCACATTGGAAAACATCCAGTCTATCTCGAACAACTACGGAGTTGGCGTTGGCAGCCAGATGACGCAGCGCTCAATTGCTGACGCAGACCGCGACCAAAGAGAGACGGCGGCAGTTGTTGGGGCAGTCGGAACTGCCGCCACGGGAATTGCAGATGCCGTCAACTGGGAGAAACCCAACTCAGACGAGCGCATGAAGAACGTGGGGCGCAAGACTTCCCCCGCTGACTTCTCGGAAGTCGAGCCCCACGAGTGGGAGTATGAAGACGAGTACGAAGGCGAGCCCGGAACCAATTGGACCGGCGGTGGCAAGATGAAAAGCGGAATGGCGCAGGACTTCCCGGATTCGGTAGTAGAGAAGGACAAGGACGGAATGCTTCGAGTGAACCCGCTCAAGGCCATGATGCGCTACGCAGACTCAATCGGCGACTTGCAACGTCGCGTGAAGAAGATGGAGGCTCGGTAATGGCAATCGTTCGACAACCGCCGCCAGTGGTCCCAATCGCTGGCTATTCAGGCGCCGACCCAGTGCGCGCATTTCAAGGCATGCAAGGCGGAATCAAGGGTGCTGTTGCACTCCCCTCGCTTGCTCAAGGAATCCAGCAAGCCGGCGCAACACGTCCGCGGCTCGACCCACTTGCAGGACCGCCCATGCAGACGGCTCTCACTGGCGGCGGGCAAAACCTGACCGATGCCGTCCGCAGTCCCACCTCGGCAATTCCCACGTTTAGCAACATCCCAGGCGGCAACGTTGGCGTGAAAGTGAACATGCCTACGTCAGTAGCTGCCGGTATGCAGCAAGTTGGAGCATCGCATACACCAGGAGCTGCAATCGGCGGTGTGTCAGCCTCTCTCGCTAATGGCGGGACTCTGGCAGGCACGACGTCGCCAGCAAGCAAGCCCTCGCCGTTGGCCTCTCCTGCTCCGACGAGTAAACCGGTCACAAGCGTGAGTCAAAGTATCCAAACAGCCGGGGCAAACCATCAGGTTGGGAGCTCGCTAAACGGTATCGATGGCTCAAAGCCGGGCAGTTCATTGTCGAGCGCGAAGTCTCCCGTCGCAACTGTGCCCAACATGACCCCGACGACGACAGCCGCAGAAAAGCTTGGCGGAACTTCAGCGTTCAGCACAAGCACGCACTCAGCTCCAAGCGGACTGTTCAACGCAGCCGATCCCAATCGCGCGCTAAAGATGATGCGAGGGTACTGACATGCTTTTTCAAGAGACCGAAACACCAGGCGTGTACCGCGACGAAAAAGGCGAGATGTGGCCACTTGGCGCGGACATGGTGACCAAGCTGCGCAACAGTGGCAACGTGTTCATGGGCGGCCAGTCGTCGAGCGGCGGCGGTGATGGCAGCGCAAAGGTTGGCCTCGGTCCAGCTTGGGCGCCGAACCCAGTCGATCGCGTAGGAGCAGCCGCGCCATCTGCGCAAGCGCCGGTCAAGATGGGCCTCGGTCCGGCATTCGCCGTGCAGCCCGGAAGTGGTGGCGCTCCCCCGTTGCAAGCCCCGGTCAAGCGAGACTTCGAGGCGGCTCCTCAGCAAGGCGGCTCGGAGTGGCAGTTCAACGGCGCCCCGCGGCAACCGTCAGGCGTGCAACAGCTGCCAAGCCAACCAATGCTCAGTCGCGTCTCACAGGCGCAACCCGGAGCGCAGCAGCAAGGCTCCCCCCAACTTCAGCGCGTCATGCCTCGAGACCGCTCGCAAGGCCAGGCGCCACAGGACCAGCGCTACTACAAGCAGGCTGGCGGCTCTCCTGGTGGTTGGGTCGACACTGCGCGTCAAACAAGCGGCATCAGCGAAGAGCAGCAAAACGAGATGCGCGACAACGCCTATGCTTTGCGCGATGCGCAAGTGTCCGCGGCGAAGGAAGACGCGCTCGCAGCCGGCGCAATCCACATGGGGCGACGATTCGAGGCAGAGCGCGCAGCAGCTGAAAATCAGAACCGCGCCATCGAGGAACAACGCAAGCTCGACACACAAAACCTGTACATCCAGAGCCAACAACAGAAAGTTGCAGAGCGGCTCAAGGCGGCTCGCGAGCAACAGGTCGACCCGTCCAAGCCGTTCCAGGGCGGCGGCGGCATTGCAGGTGTGCTCGCTGTACTTGGCGCGGCCATGGGGCAGTATGCGAGCGGCATCAACGGCGGGCCCAACAACGCCCTGTTGCTGTTCAACAACATGATTGAACGCTCGACTAGTGAGCAGCTCCGACTCATCAACGAGGAAAAGGAAGGCGCGCTCATGGCAAAGTCTGAGCTCGACGACTTCCAATTCCGGAACGACGAAGAAAAGAAGGCGCTTATCCGCTCAATCGAGCAAGAGCGCACAGCTGCCGAGCTGCGCAAGGTCGCTTCCGACGAGGCGCTCGTTGCAATCCATCCCGCGGCCAAGCAAGCGTTGGCAGACATCGACGGCAAACTAAACGATAACCTGATGCAGGTGAACAGTGCAATCAACCGCACTGCTGGTCAACGATACCAACAGGAGACCCGCGGAGGCGTCGTCGATGTGACCGAGAAGGTGCTCGCTCAGCAGGCAAAGGAAGCCGGTTACCGCAAGTCGATTGCCGAGGATACCCAGGCGGTGTCCGGCGGCGGCGCGGCGGACAAGGGCGCAGTACTGGTCAACGGTCAGGTCATTGGCAAGACCACCGACGCAGCGGCGAAGGAGCTCAATGACCAGTACAGAGCCTACGTCACGCTCAAACAGAAGCGAGACCAGGCCGTCGACATGATCCGGAACGGCTCGTTCCTGGATGATTCGCGCTACGAGGCGCTCACCAACGACGCCATGTTTGACTTGGCCGGTGCAAAGGGTGCCACCATTCGCTCCGACACCGACGTCAAACAGTTTGGCGACATGCTCGGCGGTACTTCGCGCGCCAAGATTCGCCCAGAGAACCAAATCAAGATCTGGAACGACAACGTGCGCCGAGCCGGCACCGCGGTGAGAAACTCATTCCGTCAACGCGGGCTCCCCACCAACGACATCGAGCCCGACGAGCTGCTCCCTACTGAGTAACCCATGGCCAACTACCACGACGCCGAGACGGGGCAGCCGCTAAGCCCAGACCAGATTGCCGACGCATTCGCAAACGGGCGTCTCGGCGTGGACACGTCGACGTCGCCAATCATCGTTCGCGATCCGAACGGAACGCGTCTGCAGCTCGACGGCAAGGACGCGGCGCAACGACTCGGAGATTATCTCTCGGACGGCTACGAAATCGAGACGGGCGCCCAGACCGCCGACACAGAGATGCGTCTGGAGGCGAACGC
>JADKCY010000018.1 GCA_016718605.1 Lysobacterales bacterium
ACCCACACAACCCGCTGGCGGTGTGTTGGCGCGTGCTAACGACGTGTCGAGCGATCTAATGGCGGGAGTTCTATTGCCCTAGCAGGCTTGACGAAGTATGTTTTAATGAATTCTCTGCATACGGAACGACGGGAGGGAACCTCGCACCAAGGTGGGTTACAAACTTGTCAACATCGGCTTCATTTATATATGAAGACAGTGTAGCGGACGGTGCCTTGTGGACTTGTGCGTATCCCGGTCTTTATTCTGTTGGCTTCAGTTTTAATAACTCATCCGCCACTGGCTCTACGTGGTTATTCAAGAACAATCCGGACGGGACCACTCTCCCAGAGACGGATCTCAACTCTTTGCTGAGAATAAAACTACCAATCACTCATGGAGCCCACAGCTCATGCGGTGCATCAGTTAGACTTAAAATAGGGGATACCATCGCAGCACAAAACCGCGTCGGTGCTCCAACCACCGCAGCAGCCTGTCGCCGAATGAACAGAGTCTCATGACCCCACAACTCCGCGAACTCATGCTGCGTGTGATTGACGGCGACCCTAGGGTGCTCCCCTATATGTTCGACCTAAATCAGACGCGGCATGTGGGGCGGAAGTGTTGGGCATGGCTCTCGCTCGTGGGCTGACGGGGTACCGCTTTATCGAATGGACAAAGACTCCTGAGGGCGTTTCAATCTTAAGTGCAGCGTACAGCGAGGCGTTACCCGAGAATTTGAATGCTGCGGTTGTGAATAAGATGGAACGCGCCGCAGTACGTGGCCATAAACTTCGGAGGATCAAGTGAATCTGACGGAGACTACGAAAGTATCGATCACGTTAGTTATTACACTTCTAGGGGCGGCATTTTGGCTAACGAGTGTGTACATTCAAGGCCAGAGTAACGCGTCTGAAATTGCTGAAGTGAAGTCGGATGTAAGGCATTGTCAGATGAAATCTGACGTAGCCGTAATCAAAGCGGACGTTAAGCGTCTGCTCCGAAGAGGGAAATTAAATGGAACTCGCACTGTTGAACTCGTTGGTTGCTGCCGTCCCAGGATTGTCTGTCATTCTCATGGCTCTCGGCACTTTGGTTGTTATTGGCCAGGTGATCGTTGTGGCGACTCCGTCGAAGTCTGATGACGAAGCTTGGGAGAAGATCAAGAGCGTTCCTCTTATCGGTGGGATCATTTCTGCTCTCGCTAACTTCGCTCCTATCTCTAAGAAGTAAATGGCGTTCGTTACCTCGCTCCTCAATGCGCTTGCGGCGATTCCTAAAATCGTCGGATACGTCGAGCAATTCGCTGCGGCTGTGACGGACTGGTGGATTAAGCGCCAGACTACAGAGACGCTTGCGATGATTGCTGATGCAGCTGCATTGGGGGCGAGGGCGAAGACGCAGAAGGACAGACTAGATGCTACGAAAGCTTGGGCTCGTGCTTTGGGTCGTGACCGTTATCTTGGTTAGCGTTGGATCAACGGGTTGCCGATCGGACAAGCCCCCCAAAATAGATATCTGTCTCGGCGACGGGGTCGGAGGAGCCGACTGTACTTTGCGTGATGGGTCTGAGTTACGCGCGAAGTGCATGTATCATAACGACGCCAATGGAGATGGGTGGTACTGCCCCCCCTTCAGCGTTGGCCAACACCTGGATCACGACGCAGACTGACATGGAGGCGTTCTCTAGCTTCTGTTACGACGTCTCGAAGAAGACGGCGCGTAAGTCGATGCGATCGATTGCGAAGGCTATCTACCAGTGAAGGATCCCGTCTCAGAGGTCTCTAGGGCGCGAATACAGCGCTTGTACCCGGGATTGAGGCCATTGGTCTACCGGACGATGCAAGACGTCCTGGCGCGCTCCCAGAGAGCGATAAACGTTGCGCAAGGGCTACGCACGTTCGACGAGCAGCTCGTGATCTATAGCGAGGGGCGTCAACTCCAAGGGGATGTGGAAGGTCGTAGCGCCGTCACGGATTCTAACGAACTCGAAGCCGGGATTGTCGTGGCACTGCTACGGGCTGGCGTTTGACATCTCGTGGGTGGGGACTGACCCTTATCTAGAACATGACAACGCTTCTGATGATCTTTGGCGTCTTGCTGGTGATTGCGGAGAGGCACATGGGTTTTCGTGGGGTGGTCGACATGTTCGTTTGCTTAACGGTGTGTTTGATCGCCCTCACTTTGACATGGCTTTTGGTCTCACAATAGCTCAAGCGCTCGAACTGTTTCAGCACGGGGGGCTTCCCGCCGTGTGGGCATTTATTGACAAGGTACGAGGCGTGCCCGAAGGTCAGGACTGGGATCTAATTCCAAAAGGGGCTCATTGATGGCCGGCTGTAATTGTAAGAAGAAGACGATTGAGAATTCACAAGTAGCGGTCGCTGAACCGGAAGAGAGTTACCGCCAGGCGTTTCTCCGTGAATCACGTAAGACATCCGAATTGGCGAGCAGGCTAGCTGACGCCGAGAAGGAAATGGAAGAAATGCGTATCGCGAACGGTTCGCTAAACTACCGAATCGGTGTATTGACGGGCGCTCCCCGGATCGCGTGACGCCCGAAGACGAAATTACTGAACTCAGGCGAGTGATCCAGGGGATGCAAGAGGAGATCGACACGCTGCTCGGTCTCACGGACCCGACGGATCTCACGCATTTGTGCGTTACGATGAAGCCAGGGGAATGGTTCGAGTTAAACGCTGGCAGGGTGCGCATTATCTATAACGGGGCGAAGCCTGCGAAGATCGTGTGTGAAGCGCCACGGAACTTTAGAGTTCGGCATATCCGCCGCGGAACGGTATAGTCAGAAATGGATTGTAGCTCAGGGGTTAGAGCAATGCGACTGAGACGCAGGCCGGTTGTCGCATAGGTCGGCCGTTCGAATCGGCCCAATCCGCCACAGTGGTTTCGGAGCGCGGTTTCACGGACGAGACCGCGTATCCTTCGATCATGAGTTTCCCTTTTAGTTTTAAAATATCCCTTGCCTTGCCTTGCCTTGCCAAGCCGCGCCTAACCACGCCGCGCCTAACCACGCCTTGCCTGGCCCGTCCTCTCCGAGCCTGTCCTCTCCGAGCCGTGCCACGCCGATGATTATTCCCACTGAGTAACTAAATACTTACCAAACACTCCACGAAACGTCCCTAGCCCTATAGCCCTGCCCGCTTCCTCGATCAGATTCTTGATCTCTTCTTCTTTAATCTCTCGGTTCGGAAATATTGTGATGTCCATCGTGAGTTGCCACGGGGTTGGGATCACGGGTCTGACCTTTGGGTTGGGGATACCCTTATCGAGCCGCGCGACGCTTCGATGAATGTATGCCTTGCTCAGTGGATCGACTTCATTCTGACCGAACTTCCCTAGAACGATCGGCTTGCCGTCTCTTAGCAGGGGTATGAACTGAGGCCCCACTGAGACGAAGGATAGGCAGGCATTCGCAATGTCTTTAAATTTCCGTTTGTCGCGTAGGCGCTTCGGCGCTGAATTCGTGTTGTGGGCCGAAAGTAACGACATGATATTGATCGCCGGAATGCCAATAACCTTGGAATCGCCTGGTTCCAGGTACAATTTCTGCCAGGGCTCCAGCTTCGTGTCGTTGTCTCCCGCATACCGGTCGAACATGATGTCCACCAGTCCCGTGAGAGTCACCTTGCGTTGCACTACTTCCGTCATTGAACTGCTCATTACTGCCATTGGTACTACTCCTATTTAAAATATCCATGCCTTGCCTCTCCGCGCATCGCCCATCCATTCCCAGCCTGTCCTGGCCAAGCCCCTCCAAGCCGATCCGCGCCCGTCCGCGCAGCGCCATTCCCTGCGAGTTTTGTGTTGCTACAATTATTGCCGCGATATAGCAATGTTGTCATGAAAACATTTAAAACTAAGTCGGGGACTGAGTTGCCGCTTCTAGACTTGCGCGGCAAGGATTACCTACAGGTCGCGCATCGTCTGGTTTGGTTCCGAGAAGAACATCCGACATGGACGATCAAAACCGATATCGCGGCGGACTTTCAAAATCATCGATGCCTCGCTACCGCATGGATTATTGACGACAAGGGTACGACGCTCTCGATGGGACACAAGGTTGAGGACGCAAAAGGATTCGCTGACTATGTAGAAAAGGCCGAGACCGGGGCGATAGGCCGCGCTCTCGCTATGGTTGGATATGGGACTCAGTTTGCGCCTGATTTGGACGAGGGTGATCGGTTGGCTGACTCCCCAGTCGCGCCGAAACATATCTTCACACAACACGTCCAGCCGTTGAATAACGCCGCTACTAACACCGTGGTTAAGCCCACCACCGCAGCAATTTCAGATAACCCAGGTTCTTACGTCCCACCATCCGGCAAGTTCACCGGCAAGCCGTTGCTATCTATCCCGACCCAAGACCTTGAAGGGTACCTCGCCTGGATAAGGGGGCTCCAAAATCCGAATCCTAAGACGATGGAAATTGGGATGGCTATCGAGGCCTACTTGGACTTTAAGGGACCAAAGACGACGACCGTTAGTCATTTCCCCCCGACCGTGGCTCCGAAGCAACAACCCGCACAGCCCGTGTTGCAATCCGCCGACACTCCGCCAAGTTGGGTCACTGAAGGTATCGATCAAAGTGACGCCCCGTTCTGAGATTCCCCCTAAACACACTGTCGCAATAACGCAACAGGATTTGTGAAACGAACCTCGCGGTTTAGGGCGAAAGGGTAAACCGGGTCTCTCTAGGCTTGTTCAGCTAGAGGGATCCGGCGAGCCTTTTGTGCGGAGGGAGATTCTCCAGCTCTTGGTGTGGTCGGGTCTGTTGTCTGATCTGTCAGGATAGACGGACCCAGGAATAGTTTAACGGGTTCTCTCCCGTCGTCAATCCGTCCGCTCGTCCTCAGTTCGAGGATCCCATTTCCCACGTCCCTGAGCCTCCCAGAGGCGCGCTACGTGATCTTGTAGCTCATAGGGGTCCAGTCGGGGCGGCAGGGGCTTACGCAGTCGTATAGCGCGTCCAGGGGGGATGCAGAGGCATGGCTCCTCGAAGATCTCCCCGTCTATATCCGGCTGATAGAGCCTCACCCCGGAACCACCGCAGGGGCATGTAGGGTCTCGTACGGTCATAGGGACTGCCTCTTAAAAGAGACCGCTGAGAGAGAAGCTTTTGACTTCTACGATCCCAGCGGCTATATCCGAAGTACGACCAACGATATGGACTAGATTCTACGCGCTGTAGCCACAGACGTCAAACTAAAACCATATCGAAGGACGCCGAGCTGGCAGCCCCATCGTTAAAAGGGCTCTGTAGTACGGTCACGCGTTGCCGCGAGTCCGTGGATTGAGATGAGGGCAGAGCCGGAAACGGCAATGCCAGATGAGAGACGAAAGGCTTTGCGGTCCGGATCTTGGAAATCGACCACCAGGATTGATGTATACGGGGCCGTGCGGATGAGGTCCCACCTCGCAGTACCGCGCAGTCGAGCCATTCTGGAACCGATCATGGGTTGCGTGATCGGGGAAACTGTCTTTCTGCCCTCTTCTCAATCTATGGGTTCGATAACGCACCACAACTTGGGGCCGAGACGGGATGCCGAAATCAACACTGGTCGCCCGGCTAAACGTCTTGGATAAGAGGGGTGGGGAATTACGAGGTAGTTGTTACTGTCTTGCGGAGGAGTCTAGGACATCGCTTGGAATACCCTTTCGATTTCCAGAGAGTACTTTGCTTGGTTTGCTTCTCTCTAGAGCACTTGATCGTTGATCGTTAAGCCTGTGACTCAGGCACCCAGATAGAATGGCTGGGAGGATACAACGCAAGACAGGACGCGACGAACACAACAGCTGGAAGGGATACATTCTTAAAGAATGGTGGTCTCAAGAAGGGGTGACCATTGCCTAAAATCTGTAACGAAAGAATATCGAAACGTATCAAGCTGGATATTCCCAGGGGCCTACTCTTCTACAGCGGCGAGTGGAGAACTATAAAAGCAGTCATCGAGAGAAAGCGTAGAGCTAGACCAACTCAGAACCGGAGTGCTGAGGCAATTGAACGAGCCAGGGAAAGGAACAAACTTAACCAACGGAGAAAGTATGCGACCCGAAAGAAAGAGCTTAACGAAAAGAGAAAAGAGCGGTTTAATCGAAACAGAGAGCAAGAGAACGAACGCAGACGAGGGTGGTACCACTCTAATGCCGAGCGTGAACGCGCCAGAGAGATCGATCAATACACAAAGCGAAACCCCTACTACGGACTCGTTAACGCCCTTTCCCAATATCGATCAGGTGCAATCACCTTCGACGAACTTAATCGACGATACGACGAGGCAATTAAAAGAACTGATGAACTCTGTCGTCTCGGTAGCACCAAGCGAACACAACCTCTTTCAAACAGTTAACGCCGCGCATGCGTCCGCTGGATTAGCTAAACAGATTTCGGGGTTGCTGCGACTCAAACTCGATATCTTTAAGGCGTACCGAGAATGACACCACAACTCTGGCCCGAGTTCCTAAGATCATACGAGCACCGCGAATTCGAGACTTCGTTTAACATGCTCTCGGTGCATCTCGCGATGATGGGCGGGCTATGCGAGACGTGTAGTAAGTGCGGGCACAGGATTATCAGTAACGATTTGTGGTTGCGTGGCAACACGTTCAGGCATATCGATTGTCTAGAGAGCTGTTATGCGAGGGGGCGCGCGATTAGTTATGGGGTCTGGCGGAAAAGGAAATACGGCGGACAACTTCCGCCCTTCGGATCACCTGAGGGGGATGAAGCACCGAATCCATAAGGGGGACCCCGTGCTGGGTCAGGCGCTATGCGGCCCATACCCCGCTCGATACAACATCCCGTGGAGCGAGGTCGACTGCAAGAACTGCTTGAAGCAGGAAGAGATGCGCAGAAAGCGGTCCGAGTATGCGACGGAGTAGCGGCGCCCGATGACGACACGCAATAACCGGCTCAGTGGGTTGAAGGCGAAGCGACAGGGTGACGCATTCGAGGAGATCTTCCAGCGGGCGTGTAAAGCGAAGCGAGTCCCGGTTACACGTTTTCCAAACGGCTGCAAGCGCGTCGGGCCGCGTCAGCTGATTCAGGTTCAAACTCCGTTCGATTGGATTTTAACCTACAAGGGCGTGACTGCTCTGATCGACACTAAATCAGTCTCAGGCGCGTTCTTTCCAAATTCAGGCATCGTGGGCCACCAGGTCAGCGAAATGCTGTCACACGCCTCCCAGGGAGCTCTAGGGGGCTACGTGGTATGTCTCAGACTAGTGAACCATTGCATTTTCATTCCCGCGACACGACTCGCCGCCGCATACGGGACTCGCGGATCCATCGGGCACATGGATGCAAGCGTTAAGATGCTCGGTCCTTGTGGCAACATTGACACGACGCAGATATTCGACTAGTGACTGGACTCAAAGGAAATGTAAAATATGAGTACCAAAGTATCGAAGGCGATTGCGGCAGTTGAATCCGGAATGACTGTCCGCGACGCGTTGAAGAAATTCAAAGTCTCCATCGGGACCTATTACAAAGCTAAGAATTCTAAGCAGTCTCCAAACGTCGCCGAGACCATCTCCGAGGAGGATTGCGAGGTCGAAGCACTCGAGCATCTCGAATACCTGTACGGGATCCTTTCCCCAATGACCTACGCTCGAGCACTGGCAGATATCAGCACGGCGCATAAGCAGTGAAGCAGCTCATCCCGTCCGCCGTATTTCTTCTCATCACCTTCATTCCCACCGCGACTCTCGCTCGTGGGAGGGTGCTTAAGAAGTTCCCTCACAAGACCGTGGGGAGATGCTTGGTAAAGGGAAAATGGGTTCCTGGGTGCAAATAGCAGAGACCTGACACGACTATGCCAAGAGGATGGATGGGAGATACCGCTGGACCTGGAATGGACCCCGACATCGGAGACGATGACCTCGGCTACGAGTGGGTTACCTGCGAGGCCTGCGGCGGTGATGGGGTAGATGGCCATGACTGCGGCGAAGACACTTGTAATTGTCTCAGACCGGAAGAGAACCGAACCTGCCACATCTGTCGTGGCGAGGGCGGATGGAAGAGAGAGGAATAGCCGATGAGACGATACTCTGTTTGCCACATTATGGCCGAGTGGAACACGAAGGACGCGCACTGGACCGAAATGTGGTGCGGCAAGCGGTCCTTCCTTGAACATGACTTCAAGCCCGATCCCAAGGAAGAGGCCAAGCTCGACGCGAAACAAGAGGATTTGAAGGAACGCCCGTGGAAGCATTGCGCGAAATGCATCAAGGCGAAGAAGAAAGCTAAACCGGGCTGGGAGCCCAAAACTGAGTCTTGATAGGCACTAGTCAGGAGAAACGATGAAATACGTTCTTTACCACGGCAATTGTTACGACGGCTTCGGCGCGGCCTACGCGGCGTGGAAGCACCTGGGGAATGAAGCGAAGTACATCCCGGTCACCTATGGGGCTGAGCTTCCGGATCTAACGGGAGCTTCGCATGTGTACATCCTGGACTTCTCGTACCCCTATCAGACCCTAGAGGGAATCGCAGAGCACATTCCGCTTACCCTTATTGACCACCACAAGACTGCCCAGGAAAACTTAAAAGACTGGTGGCACCACAACGCGACCGTCGTTTTCAACATGGCGAAGTCCGGCGCGTTGTTGACGTGGGAATATTTCCACCGCTACCCGGCCGAGTCACCGTCGGACCCCGGTCTTCCCGTCCCCGCTCCGCTCCTGATCCAACACATCTCCGACCGAGACCTATGGGAGTTCAAGCTTGAGGGGACAAAGGCGGTCCACAAGGCTCTCGTTTCCTTGCCGATGGACTTTAAGGTATGGGACGCGCTCGACGTAGAAGACTTGAAGCGGGACGGCGCGCTCCTTGAGCGGATGCATGACCAGCTCGTGAAGAACGTCTGCGAGAAGGCATGGAGGGCCGACATCGACGGTCACAAGGTGCCCGTGGTGAATACCTCGATTGCGTGGTCGGAGGTCGGCGACTACCTGGCGAAAGAAAACCCCGATGCTCCTTTCGTGGCCTCTTTCACCGTGATGAAGAATTCGATCATGTGGTCGTTGCGCTCGCGCGGGGACTTTGACGTGAGCGCCGTGGCTAAGAAGTTCGGCGGCGGCGGACACAAGAACGCTGCGGGCTTCAAAGCTGCCCGCTATTAACTCGTGCGTGCTGAGCATTTACTTTATGAAAAAGATCAGGCGAATCAAAAAAGGAACCGAGACTGAGCGATTCTGGGCCCATGTGACCAAAGAGGGCTCAAAGTTGCTCAGCACCCAATGCTGGGAGTGGACTGGTCCATTCGCGGGTCGCGGCTATGGTGCGTTCTTCATGAATAAGACCTACCGCGCTGCGCACCGGACCTCTTGGCAACTTCATAACGGCGACCCCGGTAAGCTCTGCGTCCTGCACCGATGCGATAACCCGCCATGCATCCGCCCCGATCACCTGTTCCTCGGAACCTTCGACGACAACAACAAGGACAAGGCTAAGAAAGGCCGCGCACCAAAGGGTGAGGGCCACAAGAGCACGAAGTTTTCCGACCAAGCGATTCTAGAGATCCGCAGGCGCGCCGCGGCTGGCGAACCACATAGGGTCATCGCTGCGGACTACGGCATTTCGCAGGGCTACACGTCCCGTGTGGTCCGGGGCCATTATCGGCAATCAGCGCTGCGCACCAGGACTTTCCTAAGGAGTGACGATGGACGAGAAGAGACTGGATGAGTTGGAGCGGATTGCGAAGATTGCGTCACCGGGGCCGTGGTCTGAGTACCACCCGGGGCAGGTCCGTACCGAAGGGGATTCGAGCGACTTCAATGTTTACAAGATCGGCGGCCCGGACACTCAACACATTGCCGCGTTCGATCCGCCCACCGTGCTCGACCTCATCCGCCTCGCGCGCCTCGGGCTGTGGAGCGAGAAGCACGGGGTGACTGCGCTGAAAGAAGCACACGCATTGAATGCGAACGTGTTTTCAGACGCCGAGCCTGAAACCCTCTCTTATTACTCCGAATACAAGACAGTCATCAAGCAAGGCAAAGTTGCGATCGAATCCATACCTAAGACGAATTTACTTGAGCAGACCGATGGAACATAAGCGGATTAGAGGCGGGACCTTTGAAGAGAAGTTCTGGAAGCACGTCAACAAGAGTGGTTCCAAGATCTTGGACACCCCCTGTTGGGAGTGGTCCCAACCGCGTTCGTTCGGCGGGTACGGGATATTCTCAGTAAACGGTAAAGCCAAGAGTGCCCACCGGATATCCTGGCGCATGGCTAACGGCGACCCCGGCAAGTTCCATGTGCTCCACAAATGCGACAACAAGATTTGCATTCGCCCGGAGCACCTATTCCTTGGGACCGACTGGGATAACGTCCGGGATCGCGTAGCCAAAGGTCGGACAGCCCAAGGCGAGACCCATTACAGAGCCAAGCTAACGAACGCCCAGATAATGTCGATGAGGGCAATGGCCAAGGGCGGGGCGACTCAGCGCAAACTGGCGGCCAAGTTCGACGTTACCCAGTCCTACGTGTCTCGGGTTATCAGAGGCGTCAGGCGCAAGGACATCCTAAATCAGTCAGGAGAAGAGTCGTGAACCTCGATCACCCATGCAAAGAGACGTGCTCCGGTTGGAAAGATGGATATGAGTGCGGACAGGGGGCCCTCCAAGCCGAGGTCGCCCAACTCAGAGCGACCAACGCGCGGATGACGGCGGCGTTGGAGAAAAGAAAGCACTCACAGGATTGCGAGTGTTACGGGTGCGAGAGGCTCACCGATGCCCTCTCCTCAGATGCGTCCCAAGACCTGGCGTGCGTGAGAGAGGCGATGCGGCTTCTTGATGAGGGCTGGGTGAATAATTCTCCAACGCATGAGAAGGCCCTCGATGCTCTGTGCTCCCGCTTTGGAGATGCACCATGAGCGATTGGGGAAAGTCCGAAGTCGAGCGAGGAATGAAGTCCGAGCAAGAGCTATTCAACGAAGGTCAAACATCTGAGTTTGTCGACGGGTATAAGCAAGGCACCCTGGATAGTCTTCGGAAGTCATTCTTGGATGAGCGTAAGAGGGTCGATTTGCTAAGAGCTGAACGCGACGCCCTCCAAGCCGAGGTCGCGGAAGTAAGAGGTGCGCTCAAGGTCGAATCCGGCGCTTTGCGGTCGGCCCTCGAGGAGGTCGCGCGGTTGACCGCTGAGAACAAAAGCATGCGGGAGGCGTTGGAGAGTGTGTTTGACGATGAGACGCCAAGCGGAAGAGCTAACGCGGGAACGCGAGTTAAAGATATCCTTCAAACCAAACCCAGAATAGATGCTAATTACCTCATTGATGAATTAACTAAAGAAGTTGCTGATTCGACGCGAGAGAATAGTATTTTGCGTGACGACGCTTGCAGGCATCTCGCCACGATAGGAAGGCTGCGGATGGAGAACGCTAGATTGCGCAAGGCTCTCGGATTACCCTCCCGTGAGTGAACAGATGCGCGGCGTGTGGGAAGCCTACTAGGCAAGAACGTAAGTACTGCTCACGTGAGTGCGCTCCCTACGGTCACTTCCTAAGCGGGAAGAGACACAAGGGACCACTCGAGTACTTCTCCCGAGCTCGCCTCGAGATCGAACGCCTCACCGTAGAGAACGCCAAGCTACGGGCAAGGCTCGATGGTAGGGAATACAATCCACCACTCCCCGCGCGCACAGATGGTCTCGTCGGCAAGAATGGCAAGCGAGTCTGGGTCGCTAAACGCCCACGGTTTCATAAACATAAGAAGGATGCCCGAACCCTCGAAGAACGAGCACTAGAGCTATTGCGCGAACTATATGGCCCGGGGTATAAACCACCCAAATGAAGTACTATATTGAAACGGCTACAGAGATCCTGACTGAACGCCCAATCCTATTCGCACTGATCTTCTGCATAGGCTGCGCACTCGGATACATCTGGGGATGACTCCACATCGTGGTATCGGCTGGTGCATCTGCTACGTGCTCGCGGTCATTCTCGTGATCGTCACGCGCCCGTATTACTGGTGGGTGCATAAGACAAAGGGCCAGGCCGAGACCTGACCCCTCGTAGCAAGTCATACCGGAACTATTACTTCTTCTTGCCGCCCTTCTTAGGAGCAGGCTTCGCCATTGCTTTCTTCTTTGCCAACTGAATCACCACTTTCTACGGCACGAGAGCCCGTACTCTTGAAAGTAAATCCGACCGCACCGATTGCAAGCGTTTAGTTCAGGAACCAGGAGAGACTCTTTCCGGATCGCAGAAATGTGATAACCAATTCACATGATCTTCAAGCAACAAGTTCAGAGCATCGTTGAATCATTCATCCTCTCGAGCCTCAAGGAACATGCGAACCTCGCGAACATCCTGCTCTCCCATCCGAAGCTCCCTGATTGGTACACGAACCTCGCAGCTGAACTCTCACGCATGGAGGCTGAAGCTGCAGTCAATCAACAACCGTTCCACGTGGAACTGGAATTGAAGCGCTGGACTGCAGGCTACGTCGAGCACGTCCTGACCAAAGCGGACACACGCAAGGACCGGCTCGCTCGCGAAGCCCAGGCGATGGCGGAGAAGGCTATACTCTAACGGGCCAAAGCCGGCGGGTGCCCAGCTACTGTCGCTTATGTTGTCGAGGTAAGGTAGGCAGCTGAAGGGGGAAACCCCTGCGAGGTCGTAAGGCACGGTTAAATGGTGGTCGTACTCAGCCCGCCCCGGCTATGGTTAATGATCGCTAATGGACGCTAGTTGAGGACTCTGACGCCCCGCGTATTGCGCAGCACCCCAGACTGATTCATTCTGTCGGCTAACCACGCACGGGGCAGAAGTGCCCGGGGGAAGCCCAGAGTGATGCAAGTTCACTGTAAATACGACGCGCTCGTTCCAGTCCCGGAACTGAAGCCCAACTCTCGAAACCGTAACCACCACCCCCCCGAACAGATAGCCCGCCTAGCGAAGCTGCTGGCCTACCAGGGCATACGCGCCCCGATTGTGGTCTCATCCCTATCCGGACAGATCGCGAAGGGCCACGGGACCCTGGCGGCGATTAAAGCCAACGGATGGGCCGAGGCGCCCGTTGTGTATCAGGCATTCGCCGACGAGGCTCAAGAGTACGCCTTTGTGCAGAGCGACAACGCGGTTTCTAGTTGGTCTGAGTTAGATCTGTCTGGGATCAACGCTGACCTCGGCGATCTAGGTCCGGACTTCGATCTTGAGCTCCTCGGCCTCAGATACTTCAACCTAGACCCGTTATTTGAAGCAGAAGAAGACAAGCCCGACGCCGACGAGAAGAGGCACCGCATCGAACTGGAGTTTCCTGACGAGGAGGCCCTGCTGGAGATTTACGTCGAGCTCTCCGGACGCGGCTACATCGTGAAGCGGCTATGAGTAAATACGGCATCCCGTACATGGGATCAAAGGCCAAGATGTGTGACCAGCTCGTTGGTATATTTCCAAGGGCCATGCACTTCTATGACGTGTTCGGTGGGGGGTTCGCTGTCACGCACGCCATGCTCGCACTCAGGCCGAATGACTATGCGCACTTTCACTTCAACGAGATCCGCCCGGGCGTCACGCAGTTGATCCAAGACGCGATTGCGGGGAAGTACAGCTACGATAGGTTCAAGCCCGAATGGATCTCGCGCGAGGATTTTATGCACCGCAAAGATCACGACGCGTATGTGAAGTTAATCTGGTCCTTCGGGAATAACGGAGAGGACTATCTCTTCGGTTCAGAGATCGAAACACAGAAGCGCTCACTGCACCAAGCTGTTATCTTCAACGAGTTCGACGCGTTTGCGAAAGAGACGCTCGGGCTGGATAGCTTTAGGCCGGGGTACTCAGTCTATGAAAAGCGGATGCACTTGCGAAATCGAGTTCGCGTTCTTGGGTCAAAGCGATTAGACCTCCAGCGACTCGAGCAACTCGAGCGACTCCAGCAACTCGAGCGACTCCAGCAACTCGAGCGACTCCAGCAACTCGAGCAACTCGAGCGACTCCAGATGACTGCGCTGGACTACAGACAGGTAAAGATCGAGCCCGACTCAATTGTTTATTGTGATCCGCCATACGCCGGGACGGCTGACTATGGGAACGCGTTCGATACTCAAAACTTTCTAGACTGGGCTGCGTACCTATCTGAGCCAGTCTTCATCTCCGAATATGAGATCACCGACAGCCGGTTCAAGTCAGTCGCGGCCATCGCAAAGATGCAGAGGTTAACGAGTGCATCTCGAACGGTTAAACAAGAGAAGGTCTTCGCGAATAAGCGCGGTTACGAACTCTGGTTCGACACGAAGACGCGGAGGACCGGCTAATGGCCAGGCCTAGACTCGAGTTCGACTGGAACCTAGTCGAGTCCCTCGCAATGCTCGAGACCACGGAAGCGTTCATCGCCGAGCGGCTCATCGTGCAAGACGGTGACGAGGTCAATCACCTCACAATCCAAGCCAAAATCAAGCTGATGCAGAACCGGATCAAAGAGCGATTCGACTGCAGTTTCGTCCAGTTTAGGCAACAAAAGCTTGAACATAGGAGGGTGCAGCTGCGGCAGTGGCAGTGGAAGGCGGCAGAGAAGGGACAGGTCGCGATGCTGATCTGGCTCGGGAAGCAGTACCTCGATCAGAACGAAAAGCAAGCCACCACGGTTCAGGTCGGAGAAGACTCACGACTCGTCATCAACATGGGGAATCCCGTCTTCGATGCTATCCCAAGGCACGAGAAGCCGACTGAGTGATATTCACCCCGTTCGCGCAGCAGAAGGATTTCCTACGGGATAAGAATAGAATACGCGGGGCCTTCGCGGGCAAACGCGGCGGCAAGACTGAAATCGGTGCTATCGATGCGGTCGTTCACACAGAACAACAACTTGGCTTCAAACCGAACGGGGTTGACCCATACGTAGGGATTATTCTTGCCCCAACCCACGCGATGTTAAAGCGCCTCTCGCTTATGAAGTTCGACGCATACGCCGCGCCGTTTAGACCACGGCCTGTCGGCACCGATCGTTATTGGAGCAACGGGTCGATCATTTACGGGATTTCCGCCGATAAGCCTCAGCGCGCCGAAGGGATTAAGGCCAACTGGGTATGGATGGATGAAGGGTTTCAGATGAAAGAACAAATCTTTCTAGAAGCCCAGGCCCGCGTTGCCGACACGCAGGGCAAGATATGGGTCACCGGATCGCTCGGCGTTCAATATAACAACCCTAAAGCGCATTGGATTTACAAACACTTCAAAAAGAATCCCGATCCCGACACGGCATGTTTCGAATGGTCAACCGCCGATAACCCATACTTCCCGCGCGATGAGATTGAACGGCTGCGCTCAAAGCTCGATCCCGTAACGTTCCGTCAGATGTTTGAACTCTGTTGGGACGTGCAGGGCACTAATCTCGTATTCCAAGATTTCACAGAGGCGAATATCATCACGAATTACCAGTACAACCCAAGACTGCAGACATTCGTGTCGCTCGACTGGGGATGGAATCATCCGATGTCCGCGCTCTATTTCCAATACGATCAGCCAAAGGACACGGTTTATCTATTCGATGAAATCCACGGGTCAAAACTCACGCTCGAAGTGCTTTGGGAAAAGATGAAGGCCAAGCCCTACCGGGTCACCGAGCACTTCTGCGACATCGCTGGGCTTCAAACGCGCGAACAGACCGCGCTATCTAATATCCAGTGGTTTAAAAACGCCCCTAGGAGCATTCATTTTCGTTACCGCACTGCGGCAGTGGCTCACACGATTGCCATCATGCGCTCATACATCTGCAACATGAAGGGTCAACGACGATTCTATGTTGATCAGAATGCGTGCCCTCGCTTCGTGGATGAAATGCGAAACTACTCCTACAAAGAGCGCAACGGTGAGATAACTGAAGAAACGAATCAGGTGGCAGAAGACGCGATCTCTGCGGCTAGGTACTTCTTTGTTAACAAATTAGACTTTACAAAGCAGACTGATACCTTCACTGAAATGAATCGCTGGAAGCTGGGGGGCTGACAATGGATTTCACGCTGGAACAGATTCAAAGAGTCATCGAGGAAATCCAAACTCAGGCTGAAGTCGATCGCAGAGCGCTCGCTAAGCGCCGCGTAGATATCTACCGAGACGGCGGGAAGCCATTTCTGATCGAGAAGATCCTCCGTGAGTTCGGCCCAGACGCTCTCGCTGAGATGCGAGTGACCCCCATTAACCTCCTCAAGAAGATCGTCGATAAGCGCGCCGCCGTATACAAGCGCCCCCCTACCCGCACCTGCAAGCTCCCCAATGATCAGGCACTCGTGGACTACTACGTCGCAGAACTATGCCTGAACCAGGTCATGCAGAAGGCGAATCGCTATCTCGTCCTATCCAGCAATACCGCTGTCTACGTTCGCCCGTGTGAGAACGAGATCAAGATCGACGTGGTTCCCAGCTATCTCTACTCCGTGATCGCGAATCCTTATGACCGCTCCAAGATCGAAGCCTTCATCTTCTCGGCGTTCACCCAAGAAGGACAAGTGGCGAGCCAAGACAGCACCCCCTCAGCCACAGGACAGCAAGGGTTCAGTGAAGAGCGTTCCTTCCGATACCAGGGAGACTTGGTTGCGTCCCGTGAGAAGTCTTCAGATCAACGCGCTGAGCAGTACATCTTCTGGACTGATTCGGTTCATTTCACGACCGATAGCAACGGAGCCAAGTACGCTGACCCCGCACAAGGGGAAGAGCAGTTCATAAATCCCATCATGAATATGCCCGTCGTGAACATCGCCAGGGACCGAGACAACGAGACGTGGGCGACCCAAGGTGAGGACATGGTCGACCTCACGATGTCGATTCAGATGGGATGGACCGATCTGATGACGATCGCCAAGCATCAAGGGTTCAGTATCCTGACTATCGTCTCAGAAGAAGAGCCTAAGAAGCTACAGATCGGGGTAAACCGCGCGGTATGGCTCAAGGTCAACCCACAGGGCCCACAGCCGTCGATTAGCTACGTCCAGGGGCAATCCCCCTTGGCGCAGTATAAAGACCTCCTGATGGAGCTGCTAGCCCTTCTCCTGACCACAAATAACATGGACCCCGGGAGTATCGGCGGGCAGAAGACGACACAGCAGTACACGTCGGGCTTCCACGCGCTCCTCTCCATGGCTGACTCACTCGAAGCGGTTGAGTCGGATAAGCCCATCATGCTCGATGCCGAGCGTGAGATATGGGAGAAGATCGTTCTCTGGCACAACTGGATGTTCGACACGAATCAGCTCGAGCCGGAAGCGCGCCTACTCGGTAAGTTCTCTGACTCGTTCGACGTGAACATCCAATTCGCTGATATTAAGCCGCTTGAATCAGAAGACGAGCGGATCGCACGGGTTAAGGGTCTCATGGACATGGGCCTTATTACGCGCATGGACGCGCTTAAGAAATTACAGCCCGACCTCACTGATGAGCAGGCCGACGCGAAACTCAAAGCGATCGACGACGAAAAGGCCGGGAATGTGGCCAAGGCTCAGGCCATGTTTGCACCCCCGGCACAAGAACCCATTGTGGAACCAGTGGATGATCAGGAACAAGAAGACCCAGCTAACCAAGGAGTCTAATTGGCCCGTAAGGTTGATTTCCTCTTCGATCCCTTCGAGATCGCGGGGGTAAACAAGTCCGACCTCGACAAGAGCATCGTCACGCAGGCTCTCGCCGATGTGAGAGACTACGTGCTCGAGGCTGTGTTGAGTGACACCGCCGATCTACGCAGTTCCGTCACGGGACGCCCGTTTAAGGGATTGAGTCCTGATTACGCGAAGTTCAAGAAGAAGTCGGGACATAAGCCCGTGCCTAACCTGGAATTCAGTAGCGACATGCTCAATTCCCTCAGTGTAATCCCAGTCGCGTCAGGGAAGTTGAAGCTTCAAGTCTCTCCTGATCAAGCTGATAAGGCGGATGGACATAATAACCACTCAGGTGAGTCGAAACTTCCCACACGTAAGTTCATTCCAAACGCTGACGATGACGAGACATTCCGTCCCGCTATCCGCTCCGCTATCAAAGACATCGTTATGGTTGCTGTAGAGAAGCAGATTGAAAAGAACACGGCAGGTGCTCAGGACGATCAGGAGATTGAAGCACTGGCTAAGCGCGGCATCAAAGTGAACCTGAGGCAATTTCTCGGATGAGCATCAAGGTCGATGTCACCGTGTCATTCTCCCCTGAACTCAAGAAGGCGCTCGAGGATATCAAGAAGCCTATAGACCGTTCCACCGCTGAGAAGGTTGGAGACGACATCGTCAAGGACATGAAGCGACTCATCGCCACCGGGCAATCCCCGATCAAGGGTAACGGACGATTTCCAGCCTACAAGGATCCAAAGAAGTACCCTGGGAATCGTAAGTCTAAGACACCCGTGAACCTAGAACTCACTGGAGACTTCCTGGACGACCTCACATCGAAGGCAATCTCAGACCCAGCTGGTTACGCGACGACGATCACCTACGATGGACAGAAGTCCCAGGACAAGGAACGTGGGCACCGCGAGGGAGCGAATGGTCAACCCAAGCGCCCAACTATTCCCGCGGCTTCAGGAGAGGACTTCGCGGTGTCAATCAAAACCCGCTATACAAATACCCTGCGTGACCGCATAATTGCTGTACTCAAGGGTAAAGGGTAGCTTTTATAAACGCGTTTCTAAAATTTAAAGGGGAGTTTACCAATGGAAGGTAATACCGCACCGAATGGTGCAACTGCGCAGGCGGCGAATGCCGAAGCACAGCAAGTAGTGGACGCTGCATCGACCGAGCCTGCTTCTGAAGTGAATGCACGCTTGCTCGCTGAATCGAAAAAGAACAAGACTTTAGCTCAAGAACTCAAGCAGAAGTTAGCCAAGTACGAAGTCGCGGAGAATGCCGCGATGCAGGAACAGCAACGCTTCAAGGAACTCTATGAGAAGTCTGAAGCGGCGAGACAATCGCTGTTTAAGACTGTGATCAAAGAGAAGATCAAGTCGTCTGTCAGCGAGAAGGCAATGAAGGCCGGATGCGTTGACGTCGAAGGTCTCATCAAACTTGGGAATGCAGAGCTACTGCAATACGACGAGGAATCCCTCGAAGTGCATGGAGTCGATACATTCGTTGAAGAAGCAATGAAGTCGAAGCCCTACTTGTTCCAGTCCGCTAAGACACCGACCATTAACCCAACCACCCCTGGTGGAACTGTTCGGTCGAACAACAAGACGCTTAAGGAATTAACGAAGGAAGAGATTCTCTCTCAACTTCGAGCCTTAGGCTAAACGAAAGGGACTAAAACATGGCTGTTGTAGGTAATACGGCGTTAACCGCCTCCAAGAATGCACTCATCGTCGCGCTGGTTCAGCGTGAACTCATCAGCAAGGCCGTTGTCATGCCTTCGATCCTTGACGCGTCTGTGTACGCTGTTAAGGGCACGAAGAGCATCAGCGTCCCACGCGCTGGATCGTTCTCGGTCGAAGACCGTGCGACTGGCGCACAGGCATCGCTCGTCAGCGTGACCTACGCCGTTGACACTATCACGTTGGACCAGATGGCGACGGTCTCGTGGGTTGTGGACCCACAAGATGAAGTCGAGTCTCAGATCGACGTGCAGGCTGACTTGGCTGCACGCGCTGCTAAGGCGCACGCCAAGAACTTCGACACCCTCGTTATCGCTGGTGTTGAAGCCGCTGCTACTGCAACCACGACTGCCGGTGCAATCTCCAAGGCTATCTTCTTGGAAATGCGTACCGCTCTCCTCTCGGCTGACGCCGACGCCGGACAGCTCACGTTCTTGTGCGGACCGGATTCTGAATCCGCGCTGCTCCAGATCGGTGATTTCGTTCAGTCCTACGCTTACGGCCAGGCGATCATCCCAACGGGCATGCTCGGTAAGTTGTACGGCGTAGAAGTGAAGGTCTCGACTCAGATCGCGGCCAACACGTTCTACATGTATGACAAGGACAGCTACGGCTTCGCGATTCAGCAAGCCCTGAGCATGGGCGAACGCGCAGCTCCTGAATACGGCTCTTCTGCCGTGCTCAAGGTGCTCGACATGAAGTGGGGCCATGCGAAGCTCCTCAATGGCGCGCTCTTGAAGAAGGACAACAACTAAGTGTTGGGGACTTCGACACAGTCGTCGAGTCCCGCAGAAATTCGGATGTACCTGGAGGCCGCTAGCCCGCAAGAGCTGGTGAGCCTCCAGTTACAGACGAATGTCCTTCTTATGGGTCAGGCGGACTTCTGTGATTTCCAGTTCGCCGACGGGAAATGGTATTGCTGGTTTCTCGTGAACGTCGACAAGCATCCTCAAGTACTGAAGGGGCTGAATGGCACTGTCACCAGCGCTAGAAGACAGAGAGCAAGGTAAGTTCCGGGATGCGGGAGATTCCACGGTTAGCCGTGTGGCTGTCGTATCTGAGGGATCATTTACAGTTCCAGCCGAAGCAGATGCGTTCACCGTAGAACTGGCGAATGCCAATATGGATGTTGTCTACAAGTTCAGGTCCGGCGGGGTGTCCGGGACAGTTCTTTCTACCATCACGCTAACGTACGCGACGGCTCAAACCCTTGATCTGGTATCTGGGGTTCTGACGTGAGCTACAGGTTTAACCCTTTCACAGGGACCTTTGACGAGGTCGGAGCGAGCAGCGGCGGTGGCGGATCTAGCTTTGACCCAGATACAATTTTGACGGGACCCACTGAGTGCCTATACGCTGGTCCCACAGTTCCAATAGAAGTGTTGCTTGATAACAACGGCAACGTGTTAGTCGGTCCTTAGGGGGTATACTTTGGCTCTTCACATAGTCACGGGTTCAGGCGCTCCAGCTACCACACCGACTGCGGTGGGACAGCACTATATCGACACGGTCGGCGGGGTCTCTTACATTTCGGTGGGGACTACCTCCTCTGCGGACTGGGAAACATCCGACGCATCCGCTGCAATCGCCGCTCACGTAGCGGCAGGCGACCCGCATACTCAATACGCTGAGACGGCTAACAATCTATCAGACATGGCGAACGCTGGCACTGCGAGAACCAACCTAGGACTTGGCACCGCCGCTACTCAATCAAGCAGCGCGTTCGATGCTGCGGGCGCAGCTACCAGTGCTCAAGCATTCGCTATCCAGAGATCGAATCACACGGGCACTCAGTTGGCTTCGACGATCTCAGACTTTGCGGCTGCGGCTGATGCGGCAGTACTTCCTACGGGAGGAACGACGGGTCAGGTACTCGCAAAGGCATCTGGAACTGACTTCGACGTGGTGTGGAATGCTGCAGGATCCGGCGATGTAGTAGGGCCAGCGTCATCAACTGACAACGCGATAGTTCGTTTCGACGGTACTACGGGAAAGCTGATTCAGAACTCAGTAGCTAAGGTCGAAGACTCTGGAGTCATCATAGCCGCCGACGGGAGTGCCGCCACTCCTGCTTACGGGTTCGCATCTGAGCCAGGCAATGACACGGGCATGTACTGGGTCGGAGCGGGACAGATTGGTTGGACCTCTCAGGGCGTGCACGCGATGCAGCTCGACGCGGGCGGAGACCTAACCCTCGTAGGTAACATCACCGCAGCGAACTACCCACCGACTGGGAGCACAGACACTTTCGCTGGGTTCGACGGATCGGGGAACTTAAACCCAATCCCAGGGTGGGCCGTCAGCGGTTTGTCAGGGATGCAAGTGGGACTTCAGTACGCTCCAGCGGGCGGGTCTGGTGGAGTGCTCGCACATAACCTAGCACTCAATGTAGAGCCGACAGCCAATAGCCCAGACAGAGCCTCGAACGCGCTCTATATCAACATGAATTTTGATACTGCCTCGAGTGGGTTCACTTATGGAACCAATGGCAACGCAGGGCGATTGCTTGATCTCGGTTTTGGACATGCGGGTACAGGAGACATCGGCGAGATCAACTTCATTCAGAACTATTTCAGCGTGGGTAATGGAACGGACCCCATCTCAGTCCGTGGAATATCTTATAGCTACGGGTTCGGAGCAGTTAATGCCAACGTCACCATTGACGGACCGATTCAGGGTTATGGATTTCAACCGTCAGTAAATGCATCAGCTACGATTGATAGCTCCGTTAACATCACGGCTTTTTACGACGCATCTACCTTTGCGACAGGTGTTAATAGCTACATCTCATACAACGCTAGCCCGACTCTCACATCAGTAGCGAATAACAGCAATTACACGGGCGTGAACATGAACCCAAACATTACCACTTTCACTGGTAATGCCGGGGCAAACCTGCTCGCTGTGTCTGGTACGTTTGGGACTCTAAATAGCGGTTCTATCAACTGCTTGAATGCTGTCCCTACGGTTACCCTAAACAAGGGTTATGTATCAGGCGTCAGTGTCGACATGACAAGCGTGACTAACTACGCAGGAGTTCAGTCATCCATCGTGGTTCAGGACATCACTTATACATTCACGTTAGCCGGTAACAACAACACGTACACGATTGAGTACGTTGACGACGTTGTCGCTGGAAGCGAGTCCTTTGTCATCGCTGGCAATGACGTAACGGTACACATCGAATCTGGAGTTTCTACTGCAACCCAAGTAGCGGCTGCGGCTGCGGCTAACCTAGGCTTTGCTGGAGCAGTGACAACCACCATCACAGGAACCGCATCAAACGCTCAAGTCACGTTCGCTCAGACTAACTTTGCGGGTGGTATCGACCCAGGCCGTACCGAGGCGGCAAACTTCCAGGGCGACGTCGTCATTGACGGGGGGTTGTCATTCAGTGGCGGTCTATCCATTGGGGCACTGAATGCGTTCGGTACGAGCACGATGGTATCGGGATCCGGTAATCCAACTTCGATCCATACGCTGATCACTGCCCCGACGGTTGCGGCTAACGCTACTTTGACGCTAGCCGACACTCTGGGCGTCAATACGGCGATGCTCTTAACGGTTGGTGCCAACGCGTCAGTTACGACCGGCTTCCTTGGCTTACAGGCCTTGGGATTACCGGCGGTTGTCTCCATGGATACGGGATCGACGATCGACCACGTAGGGGGAGCACTCTTTGCAATCTCCCTAGATGGAGCGGCTGCAGGTGGAACCATTGCAGAGGTTGATCTGTGCTCAGCCCTGGCCATACCAAACGGCGTCACGACCATCACGGAGCTCCGTGGATACTTCTTTGACCTACCATTCGGAGATGTCGGCACAACGATTTGGGGTCTCTACGCAAAGCCAGCTTCGGCTATCAATTACATGGCTGGTAGCTGCGTAGTGGGTACTTCTGACACACCGACTAACGCGAGCGTTGGCATCGAGCTCAATGCTACTGACAAGGCGGTTCTCACGTCACGAATGACTACGACACAGAAGAACGCCTTAACGGCTGCGGCTGGAATGGTCGTCTTTGATACAACACTCAACCAACTGAGCTATTACGACGGCTCAGTATGGGTCAATATTTAAGGGGGTATGATCAGATGATGACTCTACAGCTCGCTCAAACTATTCTAGCTAATCCGAACGCCTATAGCTTCGCGATGATAAGGGCGGCGATACAATACCTAGCGAATAGAGGATTAAGACGATGACACCAGAGCAGGCTTTGCAGATTCTCACCGTGGCCACGGCATCACTCAACGCTACTCGCGATCAACACACTCAGATCATTCAGGCTCTCAACACACTCAAAGAACTAGTGGGGAAGCATGATCAATCGAAGAGTAACTAGGGTCGTTCTCAATACGACAGAGATCACCGGGTTCTTGAATAAGCCCAACTCAGCTGACTACGTACTGGCTCTTCAGACGACGGACGCACTCTATCTCGGGCTACACGGTCGGTTCGCCTGCCGGTACTTCCAGGTGGGAGTTGCGAACGCCGTTGTGAGTTCTATCTCAGTAGAGCAGTGGGACGGATCCGCATGGGTTGCGGTCGATGACCTCGTGGATCAGACGTCAGTGGGGGGCGCAACGCTTGCTCAGTCCGGGTTCATCTCATGGGTTAATAAGTCTACATGGGTAGCATCCACTCAAGCGGGCGTAGACGCTGACGTGAGCCTCTATTGGGTGCGCATCAAGGTATCAGCCAACCTAAGCGGCACGACGGCTCTAAAGGGCATCCTAAACGTCTACAGCGACGACTCCCTGCTAGCCGCCTACTTCCCCGAACTCGTGTCGGACGCAAACTACCTCCCAAGCGGTAAGTCGAACTTCTTAGATCAACATATAGCCGCTAAAGACCTGGTGGTTCTTCGTTTGAAGCAACGCAAGATCATCGACGACGAGTCACAGGTCATTGACCCGAATGACGTGGCAATCGCATCGGTTTACGCCTGTGCGAAGCTGATCTTGCAACCCATCGCGACGAGCGAGGACTCGAAGACCCTCTTAGCCATGGCGTCCACTGGGTTCGACGCTGAGATCTCAAAGGTCTCCTTCGGAGTAGATGAGGATGGGGACGGCATCGTCTCTGAGATTGAGACGGTCCAGAGCTTCTCTGTCGGGGTATTCAGGCGATGAGCGCGACGGTCGGAGATGTTCACGCGGCCCTGCTAGCAACATGCTCAACGGTGCTCGGTGCGGGCTGGCAGCAGCTTAAGAAGGTATTCGATCCCGCCCAGAATGATCTCAGGAACATTGAACAGGGTTACGGTGTCCGCCACGGCGCGGCATCCCCACTCGAGAACATCACGGTTGTTTACTCGATGGGCCAGCAATTCGACATTGTGTTGACGGACCGGGCAGCGAACCGGGACAGCGACTTAGCGATTCAAGAACGCCTCAATGTGCTTTACGATAAGGCAGATCAGATATTCAAAGAGGCGCTTCGGACAAGGTTGTCTTTAGACATCGTCACTTTGGTAAGTGGACTGCGATTCGAGAAGCCGGAACTCCTCACAAACGGGGCCATCCTGCTAACCGCGTCGCTAGACGTAACGTATTACATAGATTCCAACCCATAGGAGGGGTTTTAAATGGCTCTGTCAAATATCAGGTACGCCTTCGGTGTACACTCTTTCGCACCCTACAATCGTTCAACGGGTGAGTTCTACGGGATCGCGCGCGTTCTCGGCGGCTCGTCCGTCTCTCTCTCTGGCTCTTTGGTTAAGCTTGAGGGTGGTAGCTCCAAGTATCCATGGGCTGTCGAAGATTCGACCATCTCGGCCGAAGTTTCGCTTAAGGTGAAACAGTACGAAGACTTCATGTTTGAGTTGTTCTTGGGTAAGGCTCCAACGGCTGTCGGTGTTGACGCCGCAGGCGTGGTCTCCGCAGTCACCGATAAGTTCGGAACTTCTGTGGTTGCTGCTACCGGTTTGGCTTCAGTAGTTGTGATCCCGACGACGGGCGCTGCTAACCTCAAGTTCGGCAAGTACACGATCAAGGCCGCATCCGCCTCGACGATCGACGTGTATGTTTCTAGCAACATCGACTTTGCACGCGGAACGGACGCTGACTACGAGAGCGACTTGCTCAAGGTAACCTCGTCCCCACTCTCCATCTCCACCGGAGCCAACACGGATGTCGCTGCATTCGGTCTACGGTTCACGGGCGGTGCGAGTGCAACGGCATTCACGGTCGGCGACACGGCAACGTTTGAAGTGTTGCCTCCTAGCTCCAAGTCCATGAGCGTGTCGATCGGGGCCACGTCTGACGTGTTCCCTGAGTTCGGCGCGATCATGTACGCCAAGAAGGCTGGCGATCTATCCATGTGGGAAATCGACGCCCTTCGTTGTAAAGGGGTGGGCATGCCCTTGGGTCTGGAAGAGAACAAGTTCTCAGAAGCTGAAATTAAGGCAGAAGCGTTCTTCGACAGCGCTGCCAATGCCGTATTGAAGCTTCGCCACATCATCCCTTCGAGCTAAGAGTTAGGACGGTGGGTGGGAATTGGGGCGGGGGCTTCGGCTCTCGCCCCTTCTTATTTATCCGCCAGGCTTGGCTTCCAATTCGGGATCATCTTCGCAGATGGGACACACAGGAGCAGAAGCTTAGACATGTTCCCGTCAGCATAGAGCCGAGCAAGCGTCTCGATATGTCGCTTCTGCTTTGTGGTCAGTCTGAACCTGATCGAAGTGGTTTTCTTCATTGTTGCCACCTTAATTCCGTGGCCCCTTAAAATCAACCCGCTTAGCATCTAATCCTATGGAACTCTCTGAATTTATCCCAGAACAGCCCGTCTTTACGATCTCCTCGACTGGCAAGTCGTATGAACTACGCATCCCGAATCTTGAGGACCGCATGGTCATGGCCAACATGGCGGGTGGGCAGGCCGAGATTCAGAAGGTATTCTCCGAGCTCAAGTGGGACGTGATCAGCAAGATTGTCTACCGCCTCATGATCGATAAGTCGGACTTCATTGCTACCGCCGTGGAAGAGATTGACGACGAGGGGAATAAGAAGAAGTTCACAGCCACGGGCCCTCAGATGCTCATGCGTGCTATCCGGTCGCAGGAAGATGGCGTCAAGATGCTAGGCGCTCTGACTGCCGCTATTACGAACGGCGAGCCGTTGATCAAGGAATACGTCCGGGCTGAGGTAAAAAAAAAGGCGTTGAACCAGACTGGGCAGAACTCTTCGACGTCGTCGCCAGTCAGTACGGATACACCCCAACACAGTTCAGAGCCCTTACCTACCGCGAGCTAGATGCGATGCTAAGAGCCATTGACCGCAGGACACACAATCAATACGCGGTTCAGGCAAGCTTCCACGGCATCCAGGTTCCACTCCGTCATAATACTGAGCAGCTCACGAGTGAAGTCGATGCGAAATTCGATCAGGCGGAGCAAGATCTCATTGATGCCGAGTTCTCCAAAACCAAGGACAGGATGAGGATGAAGCGCCATGGCTGATATCAAAGTCACAGTCGGTGCAGATACCAAAGAAGCCGTCGACGGGATTAACAAAGTCACGGATAGCTTAGGAGAAGCACAAGGCGCCTCTAAGGCGTTCTCATCTTCTCTCGGAACGCTTGCTGTAGCATCGGGTGCCGCGTTCGCTGCTTTGATCGTTGGCGCAGAAAAGGCTTTTGAAGCATTCGCTGATGCTGAGAAATCATCACGCCAGCTTCAGCTCGCACTTCAGAACCAAGGTATTGCCGGTAAAGGACTGGAGAAGCAATACAAGGATCTCGCGAGCGCTATTTCACAGAAGACAGGCATTGATGACGATGCGATCGTTTCTGGCCAGGCTATTCTTCAGAACTTCTTGGGCCAGCAAGAGGTCTCAGAAGGACTGACCAAGACATTAGCAGATCTATCGATCAAGACCGGGAGCGTAGAGAGCGCGGCGGACCTACTCGGTAAGGCAGTTCAAGGGAATGTTCGCGGTCTCAAGACTTATGGCATTGAGCTAGATGCGAATCTCACCCGCACAGAACGCATTGCTAAGCTATCTGACAACGCTGCGCTATCTATCACCGGACTGGCTGAAGCAACTAACAGCGGAACAGGGTCCACAAAGAAGGCGTCTGTTGCGTTTCAAAACTTCCTCGAGAAGATCGGCGAACGTTTAGCTCCCGTAATCATCTCCGCATCTAATGCGATAGCTGACTTCTTCAATACTCTAAATGATAACGGGCCACTCCTCGACTTCATATTCGAGGTTGGGAAGATTGCAGCTATCGTCAGCGGGGCGCTCGTTACCCTGTTCGGATTCGGTGCTGCCATTGCAAAGGTCGGAACAGCTATCGAGATAGCTACGACCGTAGTCAAAGGCTTTGGACTGGCATCACGCATCGCCGTTGGAGCAACCGGGATCGGCCTCCTTCTAATCGTAGCCGCAGAAGTATACGCGAATTGGAACAAGATATTCCCGGTCATGCGTGCGGTTTACCAGGACTTCGTAACAAATATTGGGGCGTTATCTACCGCTGCCGCTAACCTACTGGCTGGGGTGTTCACGTTCAACCCAGCTAAGATCAAAGCTGGACTTGATCAGGTTAAAGAAGTTCTGGCGAACGGATTTATTGAGACAAAGAAGCTGAGGGAAGATGCGCAGGAGAAGCCAGAGGTAGAGGCCGCTCAACAAGCGAAGAAACTTGCGCAGGCGGAAGCGAATCAAAAGAAAATTGCTGATCTCGAGCGGAACCAAGTCGAGACACGCCAGGCGAACCGCGAGCTAGACCTTCTCCAAGCGCAGCAAGGTAGCGACGCAGCTATTGAATTGAAGAAGAAAGAGATCGAGACGCTTAAGTCAATCAAGGATGCGGAGTCCGAGTCGGACCGCGCGAGACTCGAGCTATCACTCGCTGAGAACCGCCGTAAGCAAGACGAGCAATTCCTGATTGATATCGAACGGCGCAGCGAAGTTCAGAATGAGATTCTTGCAAACGATTCCACGTTTCAAAATCTTAGCCTCGCTGAACAACAAGCCTATCTCGCAGAACATAGCAAGGCTCTGGAGGCAACCTATCTCACTGAGAAACAGGCCAGGAACAAGGCTATCGATGAGGAGGCAAAGAAGCGCATCGAGGCACATAATAGATTTCTCGTTGAGCAAGAGAGGTATGGAGCCGCCTACGCCACTATTAATGCCGCTATAAACAGCGAGGAGGTCCAAGGATTTAAGCGTGGAACTTCGGAGCTACTTCCGCTCGTAAACTCAAAGAACGCAACGCTTAAGAGTATCGGAAAGGCTGCGGCTGTAGCTGATATTACGATCAAGACCGCTCAGTCGGCGATGAATGCGTTCCAGGGTTTCTCCTCAATTCCTTATGTCGGTATACCGCTAGGTCTTGCCGCCGCTGGGGCTGTCATTGCATTCGGTGCCGAACAAATCGGAAGCGTGCTCGGAGCAGCTCAAGGGGGCGTGGTCCCCGGATTCAACCGTGGTGGGGACGGTACTCCTGCGCTGCTTCAACCTGGCGAACTCATCACGCCTCGCCAGAACTTCGACGAGGTCATTAGCGCAGTCGCTGAGTCTCGCGCCAACCAATCCGTGCAGGCGTCTGCAGGCGTGGGTCCATCCCCTGGTGGTGGACAAGCTGGAGGTGCATTCGAGCTACGGTTCAGTGGGGATAACGCAGAGAAGTTCTTAACCGCGCGCAGAGTAGAGGCGCGTAACCTTGGGACGCTTAGGGACGGTGTAGCATGAGCATAGGCGGCGGAACTAAGTTCTTCACTCGGTCGAAATGCCTGTTCCAAGACGGTTCAACAGTCGTCGCTTCAAGCGGGACCGCCTCAGCGGATCGGTGCCTAGATAGGAACCCGGTAAGCTACTGGCGGTCGGTCGGGAGCACAGATGCCACGACTGAGGAGCTAGAGATCACGTTCGCCGCCGCCCAGACGTTTGACCGCCTATTTGTGATGGACCACAACTGGAAGGGATTCAATGCCAAATACTGGAATGGTTCTACTTACGTCGATTTCACTTCTGTTAGCGGTCTCTCTGGTTCTCAAGCATCGGTCACAGAGACGGCTTTCAGCGCGGACACGAGCTACTACGAGTTCGCGGAAGTTACGGCGACCAAAATCAGGTTCCAAATCACGACAACCCAAGTAGTTGACGCGCAGAAGTACGCTGCTCAAGTCATCGTCTGTAAGGAGCTCGGCACCCTCGTTGGATATCCGGACATCAAGGACACCGAAGTATCGCGCAACCTCCGCACCGAGAAGATGTTGAGCGGCAGATTCTTGACGTTCAAGAGTGATAGCTTTCAAAAGGTCACGCTCGAATTTAAGGATTACCCAGCCAGCCTCTCAGCGGACATCGATCTAATCTTCTCGCTGCAGGATATGGAAGAGACTTTCCTGATCTGGATCTGCGGCGGGAGGAGTGGTTCACAATACTTCCGTAAGCAGATGAGGGGCTACAGGTTGAAGGATGTGATCCCGGTCCAGCTCATCGAAGAGTTGAAGCCTATCTATTCCAAGAACGTCTACACGAATTCAGTGAACTTCTCGGCTAAGTTTCAGGAGTCGGTGGACTAATGGCATCGTCACTACGCTACCGAGTCTATCTCACCCCTCTATTGAATTCGGACTCCAATACGTATGGAGATGAGATCGACGTAACGGACAAGATCCGCTCAACAGGCGTGGGACAGATCCGAAAGAGCATCGACTCGAGCGACTATGACGTGGGCGTGTTCACGTTCTCGGACTTAGAACTTACTGCGTTCAACCTGAACGGGTACTTCAATGAGAACGACACCCGGTCGATCTTCGGATCCGGGCGAGACCGAGCCAAGGTTCGCGTTGAGTTCATGGAGTACGCGACTGTCCGAGACCCACTTACTGGGACCGTGCTCTCTGAGACCGAGACACTCACCGTCACGTTCCGTGGATTGATCAACGAAGAAGCTACACGGCTAGACGTAACGGCTGAAACGATCCGCTTCAAGGTTCTGTCTCGTGACTCTGTGCTCCGAACCACCAAGGTCTCGGGAGGTGTGATCGGCAATAACGACCTATTCAGTACCGCGATGTTCGAGATCCTGAATGTTCCAAAGATCACGAGCGTTCTGACAGTACTCCAGTCGAACATCAACCCAGACCTCGATCTTGAGATCGATGACGGATCTTACTTCGACGACAAGGGAGTGAAGGAATCGCTGGATCAGCTCCTGTTCGCATCCAACTCCTGCATGTTGATCGATGACGCGGGAGTGGTTACGATCCGCCCACGGACACCAGCTGAGGACGTGGACGCGCTGAATCTGTATTCAAAGAACGACATTCACTACCGCGAGAACATCATCGATATTACGGCGTATAACACCGGTAAGCAGCGGATGTTCACGTCGTTTGTGGTCAATGACCGTGAGACTTCCAACTCCGTCTACGTGCAGGCGTATGGATTCCGTCAGAAGAAGGTCACGCTAGACTTCATGACAAACGTCGCCAAGATCGACCGGATCGCTGCGAGATGCGTCAGCGAGTGGAAGACGCCTAAGATTGAAGTGAATGTGAAGGTCGCGACTCAGCTGGCCAAGGGTCTCAGATTACTCGACCCCGTGTCTGTTTCGGCTCCCTTTAGGTTGAATCCACCTGCGGGAAAGTTCCTTCCAATTATAGGCGTGACTAAGATCGGTGACGCAGATCAACCACTCCCTCACGTATACGGGAGCATCGAAATTCCCGGTCGGCTTAAGTTTAAGGTCATAGAGATCGAAGACAGCGTCGAGAAGTTCACTTCTATTCTTAAACTAAGACAGGCCGGGACTTCCGCCGGTGATGGGCAGTTCGATTCGCCTGGACAATGTGGCGTCATTGAATTCAGCATGATCGGCGAAAGTGTTTTGTGTGGCGAAGGTAACCCATGTGACAACTGGAATCCTTCTGTTATTGGCAGCGCGCAAATCGGCTGCACTATGATTGCTTAAACGAACCAAGGAGAGACCCAATGGCTGAAAACAGTATCCCCACTAGATCCGCAGGCGAGACAATTTCCGCTGACATGTTTAACTCACTGCGTCAAGCTATCAGCACCGACTTCGTGGGTAGAAACTCAGCTGGGGTCCCGACCGCTAATCAGTCGCTCGGTTCACTGGCGACTCCATGGGGAACCGGGCGTTTTCAGAACATCATCGTGAATGGCGACGCGCTCGACGTCTCTCAAGTCACCGCTCCACAGAACCGTATCATCAGCGGGAAGACGCGCGCGAGCAGCACTCAGCCAGCGTTCATTACTCCAAACGGTGCGGCGCTCTCTCTTGTAATCTCCGCTACCGCAACGAACCTCGAAGTGGATGTGAACGGAGCTAACGTCACGGTTGCTGCCGATATCACTGTGAGCGGGCTAACTGCGGCCCCTGGGTCGGGCAACACGGCGCTGATCAACGACACTGCCGCTGCTGGCCAAGCTGATACGCGCTTGTGGGGAGAGCCAGAACATCGGAAGACCATCACGATGGACACAGTCGGTGCGAACATTTCTGCCCTTGTGGGCAAGTATGCCGCGTTCAAGCTAAACAGCGAGTACTTCCTGGCATACGTGAACAGCGCGACTGAACTCACTCAGTGCCGCCGTGGATACTTCTATGACTCCACGCTCGTCCCAATGAATCGCGGTGTGTTCTCGAATAACGACACACTGACTCTTCAAAAGCTGGGGTGGTTGTTCATTGAGAATACCGGCACGACGACTGACGTGACGTATAACAATCCGGTGTGGGGGTTCACGTCGCCCGGGTCTCCAGTCACTGGTGACTACTGGTACGACCTGCAGAACAACGTCTGGAAGCGGTACGACGGGGCAGCGTTCCAGATCATTAACCGCGTGCTCATCGGCACGTTCATAAACAGCAATACGGCTTGCGTAGGCGCTCGCTGTATCGACTTCTTCGCCAAGTACGAAGACACGAACACACTGGCGTTATCCAAATTCAGCACGGAGATCGTCAAGGGCTCGAAGCTGAATCAGAAGGTTCGCGTTGCGGGTCACACGTTTGACTTCGGTAACTCGCTTGCCACATGGAACATCACGACAGACCTAGCAGGCGCTGACGACATGTATGCGGCTACCGAGCAGGCCTCGACGATGTACTACCTGTACATAACGGACAAGGCTGAGACCGTGATATCGGATATTAGCCCGTACTTCCGTTCGGACCTCTTCGGGGAGTACCACCCACACAACCCATGGCGGTGTGTTGGCTTGGCGTATAACGACGTGTCGAGCGATCTAATGGCGGGGAGTTCTATTGCCCCTGAGCTTGACGGGGAAGTATATTTTAATGAATTCTCTGCATACGGAACGACGGGAGGGAACCTCGCACCAAGGTGGGTTACAAACTTGTCAACATCGGCTTCATTTATATATGAAGACAGTGTAGCGGACGGTGCCTTGTGGACTTGTGCGTATCCCGGTCTTTATTCTGTTGGCTTCAGTTTTAATAACTCATCCGCCACTGGCTCTACGTGGTTATTCAAGAACAATCCGGACCGGACCACTCTCCCAGAGACGGATCTCAACTCTTTGCTAGGGGTAAACTACCAATCACTCGCTGGAGCCCACAGCTCATGCGGTGCATCGGTTAGACTTAAAATAGGGGATACCATCGCAGCACAAACCGCGTCGGGTGCTCCAACCACCGCAGCGGCCTGTCACTTTAGAATGAACAGAGTCTCATGACCCCACAACTCCGCGAACTCATGCTGCGTGTGATTGACGGCGACCCTAGGGTGCTCCCCTATATGTTCGACCTAAATCAGACGCGGCATGTAGGGCGGGTGTTGGGCATGGCTCTCGCTCGTGGGTTGACGGGGTACCGCTTTATCGAATGGACAAAGACTCCTGAGGGCGTTTCAATCTTAAGTGCAGCGTACAGCGAGGCATTACCCGAGAAGTTGAATGCTGCGGTTGTGAATAAGATGGAACGCGCTGCAGTGCAGGGCCATAAACTTCGGAGGATCAAGTGAATCTGACGGAGACTACGAAAGTATCGATCACGTTAGTTATTACACTTCTAGGGGCGGCATTTTGGCTAACGAGTGTGTACATTCAAGGCCAGAGTAACGCGTCTGAAATTGCTGAAGTGAAGTCGGATGTAAAGGCATTGTCAGATATGAAATCTGACGTAGCCGTAATCAAAGCGGACGTTAAGCGTCTGCTCAAGGAAGAGGGAAATTAAATGGAACTCGCACTGTTGAACTCGTTGGTTGCTGCCGTCCCAGGATTGTCTGTCATTCTCATGGCTCTCGGCACTTTGGTTGTTATTGGCCAGGTGATCGTTGTGGCGACTCCGTCGAAGTCTGATGACGAAGCTTGGGAGAAGATCAAGAGCGTTCCCCTGATCGGTGGAATCATTTCTGCTCTCGCTAACTTCGCTCCTATCTCCAAGAAGTAAATGGCGTTCGTTACCTCGCTCCTTAATGCGCTTGCGGCGATTCCTAAAATCGTCGGATACGTCGAGCAATTCGCTGCGGCTGTGACGGACTGGTGGATTAAGCGCCAGACCACTGAGACGCTTGCGATGATTGCTGATGCAGCTGCATTGGGGGCGAGGGCGAAGACGCAGAAGGACAGACTAGATGCTACGAAAGCTTGGGCTCGTGCTTTGGGTCGCGACCGTTATCTTGGTTAGCGTTGGATCAACGGGTTGCCGATCGGACAAGCCCCCCAAAATAGATATCTGTCTCGGCGACGGGGTCGGAGGAGCCGACTGTACTTTGCGTGATGGGTCTGAGTTACGCGCGAAGTGCATGTATCATAACGACGCCAATGGAGATGGGTGGTACTGCCCCCCTTCAGCGTTGGCCAACACCTGGATCACGACGCAGACTGACATGGAGGCGTTCTCTAGCTTCTGTTACGACGTCTCGAAGAAGACGGCGCGTAAGTCGATGCGATCGATTGCGAAGGCTATCTACCAGTGAAGGACCCTGTCTCAGAGGTCTCTAGGGCGCGAATACAGCGCTTGTACCCGGGATTGAGGCCATTGGTCTACCGGACGATGCAAGACGTCCTGGCGCGCTCACAGAGAGCGATAAACGTTGCGCAAGGGCTACGCACGTTCGACGAGCAGCTCGTGATCTATAGCGAGGGGCGTCAACTCCAAGGGGATGTGTGGAAGGTCGTAGCGCCGTCACGGATTCTAACGAACTCGAAGCCGGGATTGTCGTGGCACTGCTACGGGCTGGCGTTTGACATCTCGTGGGTGGGGACTGACCCTTATCTAGAACATGACAACGCTTCTGATGATCTTTGGCGTCTTGCTGGTGATTGCGGAGAGGCACATGGGTTTTCGTGGGGTGGTCGACATGTTCGTTTGCTTAACGGTGTGTTTGATCGCCCTCACTTTGACATGGCTTTTGGTCTCACAATAGCTCAAGCGCTCGAGCTGTTTCAGCATGGGGGGCTTCCCGCCGTGTGGGCATTTATTGACAAGGTACGAGGCGTGCCCGAAGGTCAGGACTGGGATCTAATTCCAAAAGGGGCTCATTGATGGCCGGCTGTAATTGTAAGAAGAAGACGATTGAGAATTCACAAGTAGCGGTCGCTGAACCGGAAGAGAGTTACCGCCAGGCGTTCCTCCGTGAATCACGTAAGACATCCGAATTGGCGAGCAGGCTAGCTGACGCCGAGAAGGAGATGGAAGAGATGCGTATCGCGAACGGTTCGCTAAACTACC
This sequence comes from Lysobacterales bacterium, assembly GCA_016718605.1. Taxonomy (GTDB): domain Bacteria; phylum Pseudomonadota; class Gammaproteobacteria; order Xanthomonadales; family Xanthomonadaceae; genus Aquimonas. The sequence goes on from JADKCY010000018.1 coordinate 34,971, forward strand.
GAATCGGTGTATTGACGGGCGCTCCCCGGATCGCGTGACGCCCGAAGACGAAATTACTGAACTCAGGCGAGTGATCCAGGGGATGCAAGAGGAGATCGACACGCTGCTCGGTCTCACGGACCCGACGGATCTCACGCATTTGTGCGTTACGATGAAGCCCGGGGAATGGTTTGAGTTAAACGCGGGCAGGGTGCGGATTATCTATAACGGGGCGAAGCCTGCGAAGATCGTATGCGAAGCGCCACGGAACTTCCGTGTGAGACATATCCGTCGCGGAACGGTATAGTCAGAAATGGATTGTAGCTCAGGGGTTAGAGCAATGCGACTGAGACGCAGGCCGGTTGTCGCATAGGTCGGCCGTTCGAATCGGCCCAATCCGCCACAGTGGTTTCGGAGCGCGGTTTCACGGACGAGACCGCGTATCCTTCGATCATGAGTTTCCCTTTTAGTTTTAAAATATCCCTTGCCTTGCCTTGCCTTGCCAAGCCGCGCCTAACCACGCCGCGCCTAACCACGCCTTGCCTGGCCCGTCCTCTCCGAGCCTGTCCTCTCCGAGCCGTGCCACGCCGATGATTATTCCACTGAGTAACTAAATACTTACCAAACACTCACGAAACGTCCCTGCCTATGGCCCTGCCCGCGATCAGATTCTGATCTCCTTTAATCTCTCGGTTCGGAAATATTGTATGTCCATCGTGAGTTGCCACGGGTTGGGATCACGGGTCTGACCTTGGTTGGGGCCCTTATCGCCGCGCGCTTCATGTAGCCTTGCCAGGGTCGACTTTTGCCGCACGCGCCTCCAGCGGGTATGAACTGGCACGCAAGGATAGGCAGGCATTCGCAATGTCTTTAAATTTCCGTTTGTCGCGTAGGCGCTTCGGCGCTCAATTCGTGTTGTGGGCCGAAAGTAACGACATGATATTGATCGCCGGAATGCCAATAACCTTGGGAATCGCCTGGTTCCAGGTAATTTCGGGGCTCCAGCTTCGTGTCGTTGTCTCCGCATACCGGTCGAACATGATGTCCACCAGTCCCGTGAGAGTCACCTCGTTGCACTACCCCCGTCATTGAACTGCTCATTACTGCCATTGGTACTACCCTATTTAAAATATCCAGCCTTGCCTTCCGCGCATCGCCCATCCATCCCAGCCTGTCCTGGCCAAGCCCCTCAGCCGATCCGCGCCCGTCCGCGCAGCTCATTCCTGCGAGTTTTGTGTTGCTACAATTATTGCCGCGATATAGCTAATGTTGTCTATGAAAACATTTAAAACTAAGTCGGGGACTGAGTTGCCGCTTCTAGACTTGCGCGGCAAGGATTACCTACAGGTCGCGCATCGTCTGGTTTGGTTCCGAGAAGAACACCCGACATGGACGATCAAAACCGATGTCGCGGCTGACTTCCAAAATCATCGATGCCTCGCTACCGCATGGATTATTGACGACAAGGGTACGACGCTCTCGATGGGACACAAGGTTGAGGACGCAAAAGGATTCGCTGACTATGTAGAAAAGGCCGAGACCGGGGCGATAGGCCGCGCTCTCGCTATGGTTGGATATGGGACTCAGTTTGCACCTGATTTGGACGAGGGTGATCGGTTGGCTGACTCCCCAGTCGCGCCGAAACATATATTCACACAACACGTCCAGCCGTTGAATAACGCCGCTACTAACACCGTGGTTAAGCCCACCACCGCAGCAATTTCAGATAACCCAGGTTCTTACGTCCCACCATCCGGCAAGTTCACCGGCAAGCCGTTGCTATCTATCCCGACCCAAGACCTTGAAGGGTACCTCGCCTGGATAAGGGGGCTCCAAAATCCGAATCCTAAGACGATGGAAATTGGGATGGCTATCGAGGCCTACTTGGACTTTAAGGGGCCAAAGACGACGACCGTTAGTCATTTCCCCCCGACCGTGGCTCCGAAGCAACAACCCGCACAGCCCGTGCTGCAATCCGCCGACACTCCGCCAAGTTGGGTCACTGAAGGCATCGATCAAAGTGACGCCCGGTTCTGAGATTCCCCTAAACACACTGTCGCAATAACGCAACAGGATTTGTGAAACGAACCTCGCGGTTTAGGGCGAAAGGGTAAACCGGGTCTCTCTAGGCTTGTTCAGCTAGAGGGATCCGGCGAGCCTTTTGTGCGGAGGGAGATTCTCCAGCTCTTGGTGTGGTCGGGTCTGTTTGTCTGATCTGTCAGGATAGACGGACCCAGGAATAGTTTAACGGGTTCTCTCCCGTCGTCAATCCGTCCGCTCGTCCTCAGTTCGAGGATCCCATTTCCCACGTCCCCGGGCCTCCCAGAGGGCGCGCTACCTGATCTTGTAGCTCATAGGGGTCCAGTCGGGGCGGCAGGGGCTTACGCAGTCGTATAGCGCGCGTCAGGGATGCAGGCATGGCTCCTCGAAGATCTCCCCGTCTATATCCGGCTGATGAGCCTCACCCGGAACCACGCAGGGGGCATGTAGGGTCTCGTACGATCATAGGGGTTGCCTCTTAAAGGCCGCTGAGGAAGAGCTTTTGACTTCTACGATCCCAGCGGCTATATCCAAAGTAAGACCAACGATATGGATTAAATTCACGCTGTAGCCACAGGCGTCAAACTAAAACCATATCAAAGGACGCCGAAGCTGGCAACCCCATCGTTAGGAGGGCTCTGGTACGGTCACGCCGTTGCCGCGAGTCCGTGGATTGGATGAGGGCAGGGCCGGAAACGCCGTAATGCCAGATGAGAGACGAAAGCTTTACGGTCCGGATCTTGGAAATCGACCACCAGGATTGATGTATACGGGGCCGTGCGGATAGGGGTCCCACCTCGCAGTACCGCGCAGTCGAGCCATTCTGGAACCGATCATGGGTTGCGTGATCGGGAAATCGCTGCCTCAACACAATCTATGGAGTTTCGATAACGCACACAACTTAGGGCCGAGACGGGATGCCGAAATCAACACTGGTCGCCCGGCTAAACGTCTTGGATAGAGAGGGGTG
>JADKCY010000019.1 GCA_016718605.1 Lysobacterales bacterium
GAATGCAACCGCTGCCGGCGGTGGCAGAGTTCGGCATCTACATGAGCGGGCGCGTGGTTTTCCCCATGGGCAGCGAGATCGGCTGGACCGACATCCTGAGCCCGCGCCGCTGGGATGCCGTGCTGAGCCGCTACAGCATCGGGGGCGAAGCCGGAGGGAACATCACCGGGCTGAAGGAATGGCGGAAGAGCGTGCTGGTCATCTTCAAGGAAACCGGCGTCTGGCTGCTCAACGGATTCACCGGCGACCTGAGCGCCACCGAGCTGACCCCCGTGACCGACCAGGCCGGCTGCATCAGCCATGCCACCATCACGGCCGTTGGCGGGGATCTCATCTGGCTGGGGGAAGGAGCGGTTCACCGGCTGACGGAAGTACTGCAGGACAGTCCGCAACTGGAACGAATGCCGCTGAGCTGGACCATCCCGGACAGCATGGCCCGCATCAACTGGCAGGCCGCCCGCGGTCAGGCCACCGCCGTGCTGGCCGGAGGACGCTGGCACTTGTGCGTCCCGGTGGACGGCAGTGCCATCAATAACGCCATCTTCGTGCTCGATGTGCGCACGGGACAGTGGCAGGGCGAATACCAGTTGCCCGCCTACAGCAGCCCCAAGATACATGCCGCCCTGCGCGCCAACCTCTTCGGGCGGGAGACGCTGGCACTCGTTATTCCATCCTACGTGCTGGGTCAGGGGGACGGATGGCACGATGGATTCGGCACCGGAGACATCCCCTTTACCCTGCGCACCCGGGGCTATGCGCTGGAAGACATTTCCCTGAAACGATTTCGCGGCGTAGTGGTGGATACTCTGGAACACGGCACCAGCAGCGTGACACTGAGCGCCACCGTGAACGGCACCGCAGCCACGCAAACCCTTGTCACAGGCCGAACGCGGAACCCGGCGAAATACCTGACATTCGGCAAAGCCGACCGCGACCTGACAAACCCTGACGACAATGCCCAGGAGGCGAACCGTGAGGACTACTCCGCCGCCATCAGTGAAGACGGCATCAAAGTGGGCACCGGCGTGCAGATGGATGTCCGCCAGCAGCACCGCCTGCGCGGGATGCTCACCGGCGTGGCCCGCTGGGTGCGCCTGACCATCTCCGCCGCCGGCGGACGCCTCCGGATTACCGCTATCCGTGCCGAGGGATACGGCAAAGCTGAATGATCATGCACCGCAATCTATCCAACGACATTGCCAGATGCGACGGATCGGGTGAAACCGAAAACGGAGTGCAATACTGGCGTGAAGGCTGCGAGACGTGCCTGCGCCGCACGGCACCGCGGACAGAATCCGTCCCCATGATTTCCCCGCCGCTCATCATCGCCTTCAGTGTGAGCATCTGATAGAGCCGAAATAATTCACCTCCCACAACCACAACCAAACATGAATACAGAACAACAGGAAGCATTTGTCTTTCAGACGAAGCAATGGCAGAAAGACCTCGATGAAATGCACTCAACGCCTCAAGCAAGGGGTGACCGGCATTTACAGATTCCGGGCTCCAGATTTTCCCGTGCGTTCCTCCCGTGAACGCAGCCTCGCCATCACGAAAATCGAAGAAGGTATTATGTGGCTGGGCATGGACCTGAAGGCGCAGAACACGCCCAATCCCTACCCGCACAGCAAAGATCCGACATCCTTGGTGATCGAACCAACTGCCGATGGGCTGAAGATGTAAATTGCGCACCCCCTCCCCACCATAAAAACAAACATGAAATCCATCCTCATCCTCATCCTCACCGCCCTTTCCGCCATGGCCCTGACCAGCCACGCGCAGGATGCGCCACCCATCGCGCCCATTCCCGCCCCGGTGGCGACCAATGCGCCGCCCGCTGCCCCTGCCCCGCCGGCCCCTGAAGCCCCGGCTGATCCGGCACCCAAGGTCGAGAAGCCGAAGCGCACGCGCAAGGCGAAGGAAGACACCGACGAACCGGAAGAAGACATCGCGGCCAAAGTGCAGGGCATCATCGACCAGCTCGACGAATGCCCGCAGCCCGGCATGGCCGCGCGGAATGCCGCCTACCACCTGCGGGAAGCCATCCCGCACCTGCGGAACTGGCAGAGCCAGTAAGCCGCCCACCCCCTAAACGCCACACCGCACTGCCACCATGGGCTACACCACGCTAACTGTCATTCCCGGTCAGGTCTGGGTCTCCGGAAACTTCCTGACCGCCGACACCCTCAATGCCACGGCTACGCCCACGGTGCGCATCAATGACGGAGCCCTGCCCGCCGCCGCACTGGACAGTGCAGACTTCATCACGGAATTCGGCGACAGCTTCCGCGCCATCAACTACCTGCCGGATGGCGCCTTCCACTTCGCCGCCTTCCGCAGCGGCACAGTAAGCTGCCCCGTGGGCGTGCGCACCGAGCCCGTGAGGTCATGGTATGTGCTCCCCGCCGGCGCGGCGCTGGAAGCCGTGCGGGACACCACCGTGCCGGACACCCGCAGCGGCCACAGCTTGAAAGTGACCGGCGCGGTGGGCTGTACGTCCGTGCGGCTGGGCACCTACCTGCCGCCGGGCGTGACGACCCTGGCGCAACTGGGCACCGTGGTCTTCAGCATCTACCTCTACAACGGCACCGGGGTGAGCATCACGCCAGACCTGGAGATCACCACCAGTGCGGTGGAGGGAGACGAGGGGAATCTGAACTCGCCCGTGACCATCGCCGGCACCGCCTGCGCCTCCGGAGCATGGACCCGGGTGAGCTACACCATCGACACCGCCAGCATCAGCGCCGCAGCATGGAAGCGCGGGGCGCACCTGGCCCTGATCGTGACCGCCGGCGGTGGCGTCATGGACCTGGCGGGGGATTACGTGTCCATCGCACAGGCCGCGCTGGATCAGACCGCCCTCTCCGCAAGCTGGACGCCGGTAGTGCAACAGCCGAACCCGTTCGCGCCCGGGCTGCAACTGCCATGGCCCGGAGCCGTGGCCACAATCCCGGACGGCTGGCTCTACTGCAACGGGGCCGCCGTCAGTCGCACCACTTACCGCCGCCTGTTCGACGTGGTAGGCACCGCCTACGGCGTGGGGGATGGCAGCACCACCTTCAACCTGCCCGACCTCCGCGGCGGGATGCCCGTGGGGGCGGAAGTCAGCGGCAGCAGCCAGAGCCGGCTGGAACTGGAACTCTCCGGCTGCGGGACGACCAATGCCAGCACCACGCTCACCGTGACCAGCACGGCAAACCTCCGCACGGGCATGGGCGTCTTCCATGCGAACATCCCGGCGGGTGCCACCATCCTGAGCATCGTGAGCGCCACCAGCGTGACCCTCTCCGCCACGGCCACCGCGACGGCCAGCCCGGTGACAGTGCGCTTCAGCCAGATGGGCACGGCAGACCCGGAAGTGATCGGGGCGGCAGGGAATCAACTGCCGGTGCCACACCGGAAGGTGGCCTTCACCCTCAGCGGCTGCTCGACAGCCAGCAGTACCATCCTGACGGTTCCGGACGTGACATCGCTGGCCTGCGGCATGGTAGTGGACTGCACCGGCGTGCCGGCGGGGACGACCATCACGGCATTCGTCACCGCCACCACCGTGCGCCTGTCCGCCGCCGCCACCGCTCCCGCCAGCGGCCTGAGCGCCACCTTCCGCGTGGACGCTGCGGAGAGTGAGCAGTGGGCCCAGTATGAGCACCTCCAGCGAAACCCGACCATCCTGGTAAGCTGGAGCGGGGCCGCCCCGGACACCACGCTGCAAATGCAGGCTGGCCTCAGCAGTCTCATCCGCAAGGGCTGGACCGTGAGCGGCACGGGGATCACCAGCGGCACGTATGTCACCGGCATTTCTCCGGGATCACCGGATGATTTCAATATCACGCCCGGCACCACCGGAGCGGCACCCGGTGCATTCCCCGCAGGCAGCGACCTGACTTTCTCCGGCACCTCTGTGACGCCCGCCGCCACCGCAGGCACCGGCCCGCGCATGGTGGCGCAAAACTGGATGATCAAATACTAACCAACCAATTCCCATGGGCTACGTCTCCAACATCTTCGCCGGCCCCGGTGCCGGGAAACCCAAGAAATTCAAGCCGGAGGAAATGCCGCTCTACGAGAACCGGCTGCAAATCGACAGCGCCACGAACCCGGCCCGCGTGGCCGCCTCCGTGCCGTGGTGGGATACCATCAACACGGCAGCCCAAAGCGCCGCGACCCGGGCCGGTGCCGCGGACAGCCCGCTGCTGGGCCAACTGGAAAGCGAAGCCTCCAGCGACCTGGCCATGGGCGGTGCGCTGGACCCATGGCAAACCCGCGAGGCCACCCAGGGCGCCCGCGCCGCATGGCAAAGCCGCGGCCTTCAGAACAGCGCGCCGGCAGGATTCGCCGAGGTGCTGAACCGCATCAACTTCAGCGACAGCCGCCGGGCGGCCCGCCGGGGATTCGCCACCGGTGTGGCCGGGCTGGGCCTCCAGCGCCGGCAGCAGAATACCGCCGACCTCCAGGCGCTCACGGGCGCGTCCCTGGCTCCCTACGGTCTCACGGAGGGCGCGCGGCAGTTCGACCTGGAGCGGGACGATACCCTGAAATTCAATGACAAGAACATCGCCAAAGACCTGAAGGTGGGAGAACAAAACGCCGCCGCCGGGAAATCCGCGGGCAGGCAAAGTATGTTCGGCAGCATTTTGGGAAGTGTGATGTCTGTCGCCGCCTCTGCCCTCTAACCGTTCACCTTTCATCACATCATGGCATACTCAGGACCAACCTATCAAGCGAATCAGCAGGACCGCCGCGGGGACTTCTACCAGCAGGGCGCGCAGGCGTTCGGGCAGGGAGTCGGGGGCGGCATTGCCAAGTTCGGCGACCGGCTGAAGGAGATAGCGGATAACAAGGAGACCTCCGCCGCGCTCGATGCCGGACTGGAAACCATGCGCTCCACCCGCCCTGACCTGGTGCCGGTGATCGATGAAGTGCAGGATAAATTCTACGGCTCCAACGTGAAAGGGAAGCAATCCATCTTCAGCCAGCTCATGGCCGCCGGGATGCGGACGGATACCATGGGCCAGCAGGCGACCCGCGACCAGATGGCGCAGCAGGAACTGGGACTGCGCCGCCGCGGGGTAGAGATTCAGGAAGGGCGGATGCTCCACGACACCGACCCGAACAGAAACATGCCCATGGAATACGGCCTGCCGGAAGGCACGCCGGGCGCAGGCAGTAACATCCTGCTCAACCCGAACACGGGGAACCCCATCGACATCCCGCTGCCGCCGGATACTTCCGGCAGTGTCATCCAGCCGCTGCCGGGGACGAACTACGGCATGGCCCTGCATAATGGGAAATCCATGGGCGTGGTCCCCATGATGCAGGGGAAACAGAACGACATGGGATTCCGTCTGGCCCCCATCCAGGGCACCGGACTGGCTCTGCCCATAGGCCCGGACGGGAAACAGGTGGAAGGCATGGGGCCCTACCAGATGAAGAAAGCCACGGACTTCCGCGGCCTGCTCAATAACCTCATCGGCAAAGGCGAGTATGAACCGGTGAACGCCGCCGGAGAGAAAGCCCCGACCGTGCGGGATATGATCATAAATCCTGAGACGGGACAAAAGGAATCAATGGAATGGGATTCTGTGAATCAGAAATGGATCAAGCCTTCACAAGGTTTGTTCCCAACGGACGATCCCAATGAGCAGCCCGGAAAGCTCAACAGCTCACTGGATGCCGCCCTCCGCGCTTCTGGATACTAACCGTTTTCATCCATGGCCATAGAAACCCTCGAAGGCCCCGCGCTGGAAAGCGTAGTGGGAAGAGTTACCGGCACAGACAAATGGAAGAACGGCGACCCCACCGCGCGCCGCGGTGAGGTGAGAAACTTTGTGATGGAAGCCCGGAAACTGGGCGTCCCTGCCGAGCAACTGAACCCCCTGAGCGACCGCCTTTATTCCGAAGCCGGTAGTCTGGGAGCCGTGGGCTGGACGAAACAAGCCGTGGTGGAAGGTCTGAAATCCATCCCCGCCGGCGGTGCCGCCCTGGCGGGAACTGTGACCGATGCCGCGGGCCTGACGAATACCGGCAGCGCCGCCCGCCTGAAGGAAGGCGTGCAGACTTCCGTGGACAGCCTCAAACAGCGGACAAAGCAACTGGCCCCCAATGACGAACAGGAGAAACGGGATAAGGTCTGGGAATTCTTCAAGAAGGACCTCGACACCGGAGCCTATCCTGAAGGGCTCATGGATTACCTGAGCGGCAACCCATCGCCACAGGCGCAGCAGGGAAGCGACTACTTCGGGAAATGGCAATCCGTGACACTCAAGACAGCTATAGGCGCCGACAGCGGCCGGGAAACCGTGCCGCAGCTCTACGGCGAGCACGCGCAGTACCAGCGCGGCCTCTACCATCCGCAGGCCCGGGAACTGCTGGCCGACTACATCGCCACGCGCGACCCGGCAAGCTGGGATGCCCTGCAACGGCTGGGCACCGAGACCGGCACGCAGTGGAAGACCCGCCTCCGTGCGGAGAATGACCCTGGCGACCCCCGCACCATCCGCCAGGCCATCGCGGCGGAAGGGCGGCAGCCGAACCTGCTGGAAGACCTGGCGCTCAAGAGCGGGGAATTCCAGACCTCCCCCGTGGACATGGCGCTGAGCCTCCTGCCATTCGTGAAGGGCGTGCAGGCGCTCAATGCGGTGCGCGGTGGCCGCATGGCGGAAGCCGTGAAGCACACGGCCGTGAGTGCCGGCAGTGAATTTGCCAGCGGAGCCACCAGCAGCGCCCTGGAAGATCCCCGAAATACATTTGGCCAAATAGCCGAGAGCGGTGCGCAGGAAGCCGTGGGCGGTGGCGCCGCCACCGGCGGCATGGCCGTGCTGGGGAAGATCATGCAACGCTTTGGCCGTCCGGCAGAGCAGACCGCTGCCCCGGTGGCAGACCCGTCTGCCCCGCCGGATAAGCCCGCCTCTCCGTCTATGGTTGAGGGGACGGATGCGGCACCGGCTGCCGCTGTGCCCGCCCCGGCGATGGAGCCGGGCACAGCGGCTCTCCCTCTCCCCGCAGACGAGGGCGACCCGCTCACACTCCTGGACAGCCTGCTGCCCCCGGAAACCCCGCCGGCAGCACCGGCAGCGGAGCCAACGATTTCCCCGGAGGCTCTATCGAGCCCGCCTGATAACACTTTAAAGCTGGGTGATATTACCGCGGCCATGCCTTCCGCTGTGGAAGGCACTTCGGGGGAAAACCTCATCACCCCAGGCACGGTGGACACCGCGCCCGCCCCGGATACCGTGGAAACCGTGACGGCACAGGCCGCCCTGGCCGCCGACCCCGCGAGCACCCGCGCCGCCGTGCTCATCACCCCGGGAACCCCGCGCCCACAGAAAGTGCCGGGTCTCCAGCCCTACACCAGCCCGCACGGTCTGGTCCTGTTCAATCCCCGGAAGATCACGAAGAACGCCGTCATCGCCGCGGCTGCAGGCGATGTCTTCGACGCCCGCGCCCTGGGCCTCAGCGGTCAGCCGGTAGCCGCCGGCACCACCGCCGTGACCGCTTCCCTGCCCGGTGCGCCAAACGTGCAGGCGGAACTGGTAGCCTCCCCGGATCAAATCCCCGCCGCCATGGCCGCCGCGCAAGCAGCCGCCCCCGGCGCTGCGGTGGAGGTGAAGCCGGCGGCACAAGTCATTGACGAACGCGCGGCATCGGCTACAGTGACACCAGCACCGGCCACGCCACTCGCGCCGGTGCCAACCGTTCCGGGAGCCATCAGGAAAGCTGGACAGCCGGATGCCGGGGGCCGCCGTGTGGCAACGGCGGCCCCGGCCCCGGAACGACAAAGCGCGCAACAGATAGCCGCCCGGCAGCAGAGCGAAGCCCGCGCCCGCAAGGCGGAGAAGGGCACCGGACGCCGCATTTTCCGGATGCCGCCCAACAACACGGGCTCGGAGGACATCCTGGATTATCTCAAGACGAACCGCATCAAGCGCCCGCCGAAACTCCAGCGCGACCGGCTGGGCCGCGAGGGGGACCGCGGGGGGGAGAAGAACCCGCTGATCCAATTCCGCAAAGACAAGCTGGCGTACTATGCGGAACTTACCTCGGACGGGGGAACGGACATCGACGTGCTGGCGCAGGATGCATATGACAGCGGCAAGTTCGGCCTGCGGCAGCCCACGGCAGATGCCCTCATGGAGAAGGTGGAGCAGACCATAGCCAACCGCCGCATGGGTGCGGAGTCGGCGCGGAATGCGGAAACGCTGCTGAAGGACCAGGAGCGTGCCGCCATCGCGGCGGGAAGCCGTCAGGATGCCGCATTTCGCAAGGCAACCACGGAAGGCCCCATCGCGGCGAGCGGTCAGGACCTGGCTTTTGAAGACGTGGGGACCATCATCGAAGTAAATGGCGAACCGCTGACGGTGGCGCAAGTGACCGAGGACGCCGTGCTGCTGGAAGATGGCGACCGCTTCGGCTCTCAATGGGTGAGCATGGACGAGATCATCCGGATCGACGGCATCACGCCGCCGCCGGCAGCCGTGCCGGACACGGGATTCGGCCTGGAGAAGCAGACGGATGAAGACATTGCCCGTGAACGCCAGCAGCAACAGGCCGCCACCGCCGCCCGCGACCAACGGCAGGCCATGGAACGCGCCCTGGCGGCACCGCTCACGGGGCGGGACACGACGGGACAGGGGGCGCTCTTCGCCGATGACCCGGGGAACGATCTTTTCAGCGGTCCCAGTGCGCAGGACTCCCTTGCGCCGGACCGCGTGCAGGAATACACTGTGGCCCATGGAGCCCATCCCGAAGACCCAGCCCAGCCAGGACTCGCCGCCGCCATCGTGCGCAGTGGCAGTGCCAGCTACCAGCAGGGGTATCTATTCGGAGATGCCGCCCCTGCCCCCGCAGCGGCTGGACGGCGAGGAGCCACCGGCACCCGGACTGTGGGGCCCGGGAGAGGGCTAGACCCGGCCACGCGGGAGGATGCCGCGCAGAGATTCCGCGATTTCACGGCAGGCAAGGCGGCGAATTTCGATGGCGAGGGCCGCATCAGCAGCGTGATGGCGGAGATGATAGACGGGAAGATCCCCGGATTCGACATCCGGGGGAAGAAGATCAACAACCCCGGGGACTTCGCCCTGCTGCTGCAACCGCTGCGCACCCCGCTATTCGAGAGCGTCAAAGTGGCCGTGGTGGACGAGGCCACCAAGCGCGTGGTGCATAGCGAACTGATCCACGTGGGCAGCGTCAATGAAGCCGTGCTGAGCCCGGCGCGGATCGTGCAAGTGCTGGAACACGCCCGCCGCATCGGAGGGCACAAGGGCCGGCTGGGCATCATCTACAGCCACAATCACCCCAGCGGAAACGTGGACCCATCCAATGCTGACCGCCAAATGACTGGCAAGGTGCAGGATGCAGTGAAAGCCGCGGGCAGCTACGTGATCGACCACATTATCACGAACGGCACGGCCTACTACAGCTTTGCCAATTTGCAGCAGCACTGGCTGACAGACATGGAACTGGCCGACTGGGAATCCGTATCGACCATTTCCCGCCCGTCCATCACCAGCGAAGCCGACCTGACCCGCTACCTGGGCGTGCTGCGCCAGGGGAACGGAAACCGCGGGCACCTGCTGCTGCTGGATAACCGGCTGGGCATCATGGCCGCGGAGATCCTCACCGGCCAGACGACGGAGCAAATCACCCGGCAGGCACTGACTTCAGCGGCCCGCATCGGCGCCGTGAATGTCATGCTGGACCTGGCGCACCTGGACCCGAATTTTCTTGTGAGCCGCATTGCGCGGCCAATCGCTGAATCGCTGAGCAGGGCCAGCCTGAGACTGGTGGACGTAGCCAGCGCCAGCATGGACAGCTTTCGCGCCAACGGATTGCTGGAACCCGCAGCGGAATACCGCGCGGGGCTGGATGGATTTGTCAGGGAAACGTCTGTCAGCAAGGATGCAGAATACATGGCGGCCGTTGAAGAGCATCTCAAGAAGGGCGTGAAGGATGCAAAATACGAGTTCAAGCAACTTGGCAAATCACCTTCCTTAAGGGAGCTTTCAGACGCCAATATTGAGGCGTTCATAGCGTTGTTTGATAATCTTCCATTGCCTCCTGGATGGGAGTATTCAAAACGCGGCGAATGGAGTCCGTCCGGACAGTCGGCAGCGTTGAAGGGAACCGTAAAATCCTCAGCATACGCAACGGTGGAGAACGAATCCATCACGGATGAAGATGGCGAGCCTGTTCGTTTCAAGCTATCCATCCGGGATCACGAGAATTTCTCAAGGCAGCATGAAGCGCCGGACTTCGTTGAATTTGTCAGCGGGGAAGGAACAGTATGGAATCCGGATGAAGTAGCAGGTGCCATCCGGCGAATGATGGCCAGACTGCAACAAAAAAGCCAGTCAACGTCTGCTGAGGCAGAAAGCTCCATGCTGGGCAGTGGGAGCGCGAAGACTGGCAAGACGAATACAAGCCAACCCGACAGCCGTGTCAACAATGGAATTATCAGGGAACCCGCAGCCGAATATCGCGCTCCGGCCGTGCCGGATGGCTACGATGTGAACCGCTTCGGCATCGGCGTGCAGGCGGACGAACGCATCCGGGACGCATGGCGCGCGACCTTCACCCCGCGACTCTACAAGACGTTCACGTTCGAGGAACTGACCCGGCGCATCAACGCATGGATCGGCCAGAATGGCGGTCTGGAAGGGGCCGCCGCGCTATTCCTGGACCCGAATGTGCCCATGGAGGACTACGCCCGCAATGCCCTGGGGCAGGTGGTGGCGCAGGGGCTCGATGTCCGGGCCCGCCGGGCTGAGGCTGCCGGCAATGCCGCGGCCACCGCAGAGGCGGAAGCGGCATTCGACGCCGTGATCAATCATCTGGAAACGCTGGGCACCAAGGCGGGCCAGGCGCTGGCCGCCTTCCGCATGTGGGGCGGATTCAGCCCGCGCAGTGTGGTCCGGGCCGCCGAGCGGCGGAATGCGGAAGTCCGCACGGCTGCCGCCGAGACCTCGCTGGGGACCACGCCGGAGGCAGTAGTGGCTGCCGCGGAGGAAATCCTGCGCCCGGTAGTGGAAGCCGCCAAACAGCAGCAGGAGAAGGCCGAACGGAATGTGGTCCAGGAATGGATCAAGAAGCTGGCAGAAAGCCAGTCCGATACCCTGACATGGCGCACCCGCAAGACGCTGAGCGCGCTGGAAAAGCTCATCCGCGCCCACGTGAAGGAGGTAAACCCGGCATTCGCCACCGAAGCCGCGGCCCTGGGCGTGCCGGCGAACGATGCCGCCGTGCTCGACCGGCTGGTGCTCGAAGAACACCGGCGGAAGCAGCGGATCGATACCGCCGCCGCTGCCGACCGGCTGGTGCAGCAGCTCACCGAAATGGCCCCGGGCAGCAAGGCGCGGAAGGCTATCCCTAAACTGGTAGAGGCGCTCCTGAAGGCCGCCGAAAGAGGCATCATCACCCGGGCGGATTTCCTGGAAGCCTATGCCCGGGCGTTCGATTTGCCGCTGTTCGACCGGGAGTTTGCCGCCAGCATCCGGCAGCAGGTGGAACGCACGCAGGCGTCCCCGGAAGGAAGCTGGCTGCGCCAGAAGGAGCAATCCAAACTGCTCGCCATGCTGGCCCTGCATGAGGGCATACCCTCTGGCGCCATCTGGTGGGCCTACTGGTATGCGAATATCCTGTCCGGAGCGGGCACGCAGGTGGTGAACCTGACGGGGAATGCCACGCATCTGCTGCTGGGCACGTTCCAGGTGTTCCTGACGAATCACCCGAGACACTGGATGCCCTACATCAGCGGAATGCTCCAGGGCGCTGCTGAGGGATCGAGACAGGCCCGCGCGGCCTTCATGAATGGGGAACCTGTCATGCGCGGCAACGAAGAATGGCAGAAGCAGGACGTGCTGGAACTGCTCTGGAGCACGGACCCGGCCACGTGGGGCCGCAAGATTGCCAAATACGGGGCGGCCTCGTTGGGGCGCTTTGTCTTTCGCGCTCTGACCGCAGCGGACAGCCTATTCTGGAATACCGCCAAGGAGGGACGCGCATGGCTGGAAATCTCCCGCCGCATGGCAAAGGGTGGCGACATCCGCCGCTCTGCCGGCCTGGCCCCGGACCAGTGGGCCGATGCCCAAACACAGGCCGCCGCCGAACTCGCCAAGCTGGGCAAACGCAGCACCCGCGACATCGACCGCCGGGCCTTCGAGATCGTGGAGGCAAAGCGCGAGGCCGAAGTGACCCACACGGCGCGCAAGTGGGGATCGCGCATGACTTACAATTATGAACCGGAAGGGACCATGGGCGCGGTCTCTGAGGTGGTGAATCTCCTGCTCCAACGGCTGCCGGCTGCAAGGCTGGCCATGCCATTCGTCCGGATCGTGGCGAATATCACGGACGTGAATCTCGACTGGACGCCCGTCGGATTTTTCCGCGCGTTCAAAGGTGGCCACCTGCTCAACAGCAAGGGGGAGAAATTCACCCGGGCGGAACGGAATGAACGGTACGTCTCCAGCATAACCGGCACCCTGGGAGTGGCCGCCCTCTGGGCACTGGCGAACGCGAACCAGGGGGAGGATGACGAGCGCGTTCCCTTCATGATCTACGGACTGGGCCCGCGCGACCCAGGCCGCCGCTCTCAAATGCCGGAAGGATGGCAGCCATTCTCCATGAAAATCGGGGGGACGTATATCAAATTCGACGGCACCCCGCTGGCCTTCCTGCTGGGCACGCTGGGCACCGCCATGGACCAGCAACGCTACAGCAGCCGCCGCGATGCGCAGGAGGCCGGCAGCAAGGCATTCGCCCTGCTCACCGCAGCACCGCAAACACTGCTCAACAGCGGCGTGCTCAGCGGCCTGAACCAGACCTTTGAAATGTTTTCCGGTGCCCGCAAGCCCGGCGCATGGGCAGAACGCACGGCCGCCAGTCTCATCCCCATGGGCAGCCTCATGAAGGACATCGCCACCGCGATCGACCCGGTGAAGGTGGACAGCAACCACTTCGGCGCGACTTTCCTTTCCTACCTCCCCGTCCTGCGCGGCAAGGCGGAACCGCTCCTTAATGTCTTCGGCGAACCGGTGAAAGCCCCCGGCCCGTGGCTGATCTCCCGAATCATCACCCGCCAAGCCCAAGCCGATCCGGATGCCATGTGGCTGACCAAGCACGGCCTGCGCATCCCCGGGCTGGACAATGACGTGGCCGTAGGCACCTGGCTCACCGAGCGCGACAAACCGCAATCCAGCGGCGGCCTGAAAGATGACCGTGCCTTCCGCGCTGAGATCCTCGAACGCCTTTCCAACGGCTACCTCACCCCGGAAGAACGGACCGATTTCATGAAGCAAACCGGCCCCCAGGTGCGTAAAGCCATCACCATCCTGCGCCACCGCGCCGCCGCCGGCGCCACCATCGAGCAAAAGGACTTGACCAGCGCCATCCAAGCCATCCGCCGCCGTGGCATGAAGGAACTGATCAAGTAGCCCCGTAACGGCAACGATACCGACACGGACACCCCTGGCACAAGGCCCACAAATCCAGCCACTTAACTTTCCCGCCCATCCGCCTCATAAGCCCTTGGTCGGGAGTTCGATTCTCCCCCTTGCCACCATGTTTTGTCCCCGGTTGAACCGGGAGAGGAGAGCGGAGCCTTGTAGAATCAAGGGTTGGCGCGTGTTCGTGGGCGTGGTTTGGCTTTCGGCCGCCTGTGTTTATGTGTTTTTGGTTGCGTTTGGTGCTGTTGCGGTTTATACCGACAACCGAACCAAAAACCGTAACGACACTATTATGAATAACAAGTCTTCTGTGAAATCGGTGGCACGGGCGGGGCTGCCTCGGGGGTTGTGGGTGGGGAAACATCCCCGGAAAAACCGGCTGCAGCGGGATCTGGCGCAGGTGCCGGCGGGGAAACGGCCTTGGGAGGTGTGGCCGGAGGATTATCATGAGGATTATTATTTCCGGATCGTGAAGAAGGGACTGCCGCTGCGGCACATGAGCACGGAGACGGGGGACTGGGGGCAGGCGGTGAAGGTGGCAAAAATGGAATTTGAAATCGCCAGGTTAGCGAAAGTGGACCGCAGAGCGCAAGCCTTAATGGATTTGTCGGGCAAGCGGAAGGTGTGTCTGCTGGGGTCGATATTTAAGGCTTACATGGCGGGGCCGAAGATGGCGAAGGAGCCGCGGCGGATCGTGCAAAGCTGCCGGCTGGTGGTGGCGATGGCGAAGGGTTGGCGGGTGGAGGGGGCGCAGTTGACGGAGCACTCGGACCTGGCGCGGCGGATCGATGCGCTGCCGGGGGATGTGCTGGGCCGGGAGGTGGTGAGGGGGTATCTGGCGGCGTGCCAGGGTGGGCAGTATAAGCCGACGGCGGTGGCGCGGGAGAACATTACCATCAATAAGCGGCTGCGGATGGCGCGGCAGCTTTTCACGCGGCGGGCGATGGAGCTGTGTTATGACAAGCTGGCGATGCCGGAGGTGGAGGGGTTTCTGAAGTTTCCAAGCCTTCCTGAGGAGTCGATAGACCTGGAAGAGGAAAGCATCGTGCCGGAGGATTACCTGAAAATGCTGGAGGCGGCTGCGGCGCTGGAAAATGCGGTGCTGCCGGCGGACCGGGAACTGGGGCTGATCAACCGGATGCTGCGGGAGCTGGGGCTGCGGAACAGTGAGCTGCTGGCGGCCCGGGCGGACTGGCTGGTGCAGGATGACCGGACGGGGCGCTGGTTCTTCGATGTGCGGAACAGGCCGGAGCAGGGCTACGTGATGAAGGGGGTGGACGCGGGGAAGCTGCCGGTATCGGCGGAACTGCTGGCGCTGCTGCGCCCGCGGCTGGTGTGGGAGGTGGCGACGAAGATGCCGTGCCATCTGATCATGCCGGAGGGGATGGCGACGCACCGGTTCGACGTGATCAACCGGGAGCATAACGCATGGCTGAAGCCGCTGGTGGGGGACATCCGCAGCGGCAAGGGGAATCACCGGCTGCGCAAATACGTGGCAACGCTGCTGGCGGAACAGGATGGGGTGGCGGTGGCGTCTCAATACCTCCGCCATGCGGGCGAGGCCGTGACGCTGAAGAACTATATCGCCCGGCGCAAGGAGCGGCTGCCAGTGGTGGACACGGCGCTGCTGAGGGCATGGAGTGAGAGACTCTGACACGGCAAAGCCCCGGGGCCTATCAGGCTGCCGGGGCTTTTTGTTTGATGGCTATTTGACGGCCGGCTCTTTGGCCCTCCGAATGGCGGCGGCGCAAATTTGGATTTCTTCGACCTTTCGGAAGCACTCGGATTTCCACCCATTATTCGACCGTGACTCTAAGCCGACAAAGCTGACACGGTTCCCAAGTTTTGGATGATGCCAGCAGTGGTCTACGCAAAGCACGCGGCCAAAATCCGTGGCGGGGTTCAACGATCCAGTAGGGCACACAAGGACTCCCGGCAATTCAAACACGTAGGCAACTCGCATCACTTTGTCGCCGGGCTGGAAATATGGCTCCGGGTTTGCGGGGGTGGATGGGGCGGTTTTCATGGTAGGGTGTGGCATGAGATTATTCCAATTACTGGCGGGGCTGATGCCTCTGATGCTGTGCGGCTGTGGCGTGATGCTGCGGGGGTCGATGGATCGCCTGGAGGATGGGGCGGCGCTGCCGTTCGCCATCCAGACGAGCTATGGAACGGGGAGCATGGAGGCGACGGACCCGGCCACGGGTGAGGTATTCACGGGGCAATATACGGGGATCACCCAAGGGGGTGGCAGCAGCTTCGGCACGATCTACAATGCGCAGATGATGCAGACGAGCACGGTGCAGACATTCTCCCGCCCGACTCATGCCACGGCCCGCGGCACGCTGCGGGGGAACATGGGGACGGTGGTGCAGGTGGCCCTGGACATCAAGCCGGGTCTGCGCCCGTCCGGACACGGCGAGGGCATGGATAACAAGGGCAGGCATTATCAAGTGAGGTTTTGAGGCAGCATCTTAGCGATAGTCTTGATATCTGAGGCTGAGGACAATAAGGACTGCGGCTATTGCGATGCCAGTTTCGCGAAAAATGCCAGTAGTTTGACCGAAAGCGGCCCGTAAGAACATGATGATAGCAGGAGCACTACAAAGGGCGGTGGCGGCGGTGAACTTGTGGGCGCGCCAAGTGGAAGCACTGGCCCAGCAAATGCCGGTGATGAATGCCCATCCGATGGTGTGCATGATGGCGGTGAGGATGATTTGATATTCTCTCATGCCGCAAAGTGTTGCCTGCGGCGTGAGTGGCGTCAATCTCCGGAGCCGGGGCTGTCACTCGCAACGCGGGCGGTGCCGGTGCCGTCGGGAATGGGGATGTCGGCGTAATTGATGGGATTGACGTTGCCGGGAGGTTTGCGGGAGTGCAGATAAGCGCGCAGGGCGAGGGCCAGGGTTTCTTCGAACGTCTTGCCATCCTCCCGGGCGTAGCTGAGCAGCTCGGCAAGCTCATGCAGCGGGAGCGATAACCGCACGCTGCTCAACAGCTTGTCCTGGGCCCATTGGGGTATGGGGCTTATCCCCTTTTCCCACTTGGAAATGGTGGCAAAGGTAACGTCGCCAAGAAAATCGGCGAGTTCGGTCTGTGACCATTTGCGGGATTCGCGCAAGGCGCGGAGTTCTGGGCCTGTCATAAATGCAGGGAAGGTGGCCCATTTTGTCAAAATGACAAGATTTTAGTTGCGAATTGTCGCCGCGATAGTAACAATGGGGCGTAATTCGCATTTCGACAACATGATTGCACCACTCATTGCCCACATACCTGTCAGCTTAACGGATTTGCTGCGGCCCGAGGAACTCAGCGAACTCATGGAGGTGGTGAAGTCCGACAACGTGGAGCCGGAGACGGTCATCCTCAGAGGGGTGAGGGACTATCTGCAACGCCGCCGGGATCAGGCGCGGCAGGACGCGGCCGCGGCATAACGAATCCCCTGCCCCCGCATCTCTGACACCAGCTCAACAGGGGGGTGAAGCGTCAGGATGCGGCGGGCGGGCCCCATTTTCCAACACGACATGAATACCATCTCACCACCATCAACGGCTCTGGCGCGGCTGTGGAGCCCATTCACGGGCTGCCCGCGATTCACAGATGCGGAGCGTATCCTGCAAGCAAAGCGGCTGGCGCTCTATTGGCTGGCCCGCGAGGATGGACAGATGGCACGGGCCATCATCCGCACGGCGCGCAAGGCCCGGGACGAGGGACGGGATGCGGCGAGGGAATCTCAAAGGGCCCGGGTAATGATCCAGGCGGCGGCCTCAAATAAATTCCGCGCTGAAAGGGGGATGATGTGAGCTTGAGCCATCTAACAAGGTTTCTGGTTTACCGCTCGGCGGAGTCGCGGCATTTCCTGTGCGTGGCGGCAGCCCGGGACAAGAAGCACGCGCTGGCTATCGTCAGGCAGATGTTTCGCCTGAGCCGCACGGCGTGGGCCGTAGAGGAAGGGAGGGCGGCATGAGCAATCCACTATCGAGGGGATACATGGCAACGATAGAGGCGCAGCAGGAGGAAATCGCCCTGCTGCAAAGTGAGAAGGCGGCGCTGATCCATGAAATCAAGGCCGCCCTGGAAGCAAAAGCGACGCTGAATGAGGCGCAAACCGAGATGGTAGAGGATGCGGCGTCGTTGGAGTTTTGGGCATCATTCGACCGGCTGGAACAGATGATTTGTTTTGGCATCGAAGGGAGGTCGGCATGAGTGGCAGGAAACATGCGGGACAACGGGGGATGTGCGAATGCGGGCGGGTCGGCGTCCGTGCGAGCAATAACCAGGCGGTGTGTGACCGCTGCCGCCGGATTGATGGGTATCGATGGTCAAGCGAGGATGCCGCGACGGTGGGTAAGCCGGCGCCGCTGCGCGAGGGCTACAAAGATGTGCTGCGGGCTTGTGAACGATTTCTGGAAGGAAGGGGGCTGGCATGAGCACGCAGACGACGAACACGGCTCAGATGGTGCCTTGCCAGCTTTTCGGCGGCCGGGTGGATGGGATGAATTTTGAACGGCCACAGCCGGTGCCGGATAGCCTCCAGTATGAGGGAGCCACTTTTGTGCGGGATGGCTACACAACAGGCGGCAGGGTGCGGTATTCCCGCCCGCAACAGGTATGGCCATTCCCACCACCGGAGAAGGTATAACATTTCCCAAACCCATGAATGATGCTCAATCTGTAACTGCCCGGCCGCCGCTCGTGATGTGGAGTGTGCCGGTATCGTGGGACGGTGGCTGCCAAACGGTGGCGGTGCCTGCGAGGTCGGGGGATGAGGCGCTGGAACGGACGAAGCGCCTTCATGCGCGGACTTGTGGTCGGGTGCTGACGTTCGGGGTGCCGGTGCAGGCGGTATGGGGTGTGGCTGTGAACGCGGAAGGGAGGGCGCTGTGAGGGCGGCGAGCACGTTGGATTTTCTATCCACTCCGGCCATGGCTCCACGTGGGCTGCGCAGGCCGTTGGTGGAATGGCCGGCAGTGACGCGGCGGGCGCTATCGGCCCAGGAGCAGGCGTGGCTGCGGGCAGTGCCGCAGGGGGAATCGATCACGGTGGCGCTGCTGGGGGTGCCGGCGGTGTGGAGCAGGGCGCTATTCGTGGGGTTCGTGGAGGCGGCGCTGATGAGGGATCAGGCGGTGGTGCGGTATGAGGGCTCGAGCATGGTGGCTGAGCTGTCGCACGGGCGGGTGCATCGGATTTTGTTGGTAGCAGCTGCGAATGCTGCACATGGTGGCTCGGGGATTCAGGGTTGCCCTGAGCCGCTGCCCCGCCGTCCCGGGACCAGCCGGGGCGCGCGGGGTTCTTTTTTTCACCCCAAACAGGGAGGGACGTATGCAAGCCATTGCGCGCCGCAGGATTAACCAGGCGGCCGGGCCTCGTCGGGGGCAGGTCTTCACGGCCCAAGAGGTGGCGGACGTGCTCAGCGTGAAGCTGGAGCGGGTGCTGTGGCATTGCCGGGTGGCTGAGCGTGCCGGGGCGGCCTCCTTTTTTTTCGGGGTGTGGAAAGAGGGTGAGGAATGGGGGCGGAAGGGGAAACGCAAAGGGGCGCGCGCGGGCGCGAGGGGTGCGGGGCGAGCGAACAGGGGAGTGGATACCGCTTGATTCGGCGGGATTTGTCGTTGGTTTTCAACGGGTTATGTTTTGCCGTGGCGGTTGTCGTTACTGTTTTGAATTTGAGGGGGGGGGAGGGGGTCGGGATCGGATGGGCGGGGGGGCAGAACGCACGTTAGGTTCACACAGACAGAATTTGCAGCAAATGACCACACCGTTTCCAACAGACCAGAACGTCAGGGAATCCGATCTTGCGGATGTCCTTCGCATCGACCGGGCCGTGCTGAAAAAAATGCGGCGCCCCGGGCGGCATCTGCTTCCCGGTGCAGACTGGGTGGAGGTGAAAGGACAAGGGATCTTCATCACGCCGGACGGCCAAAAAAAAATAGAGGCCGCGCTGCCGGAGGGGGCGGAAAAAGACGCCGCCACCGACCCGCCCGCGGAGGAGACCCGGGACATCGAGATCAAACAGCTCTGCCTCAACAAGCTGGTGGTCGCAGGCGTGCCGGAGGAAGGCGATCCGCCCTCCATCACCGTGCGGCTGGCTCGCGGGCCGTCAGCATCCTACAGGCCCGGCATGGTGCTGCCTGGCTGCGTGAGGCTTCCACAGACTGGGCAGTGGGAATACCGCGGCCCGAAACCCCGCTGGCACGGCCGCTTCTGATGTCCATCGCCATGATACAAGCCTTCAAATCCACTGGCCTGCCGCCCACGGCCCGCCTTGTGGCCTACATGCTCGCCGATCACCACAACGACACCACGGGCCGCTGTGACCCGTCCGTGTCGCTGCTGATTGAGGAAACCGGCCTCGGCGAGCGTGCCATTCAGAAGTCACTTCGAAGCCTGGAAAAAGAAGGCCACCTCACCCGCCGCGAGCGGCCCGGCAGTACGCCTCTGTATGTCTTGCACCCCCGCACCAGATGCACCCCCGCACCAGATGCACCCCCGCACCAGATGCACCCCACCCCCGCACCAGATGCACCCCCACCCCCGCACCACGTGCACCCCACCCCCGCACCACGTGCACCCAAACCAGAAAGAACCATAAGAGAACCAGAAGAGAACCGGAAACCAGTGCTGTCCAGCACTGCACAGACGGACACTCTGCCGGGACTTGATTCTTCAGAGACCCATTCTGATCAGAAAAAAAAGAAGGGCGGCCCGGTGCCGGAAGCGGAAGTCATCGCGTTCTGCCGGACCCTCCGCCTGCCCGCCGCCGATGGCACCGCCACCTGGCTGAAGTGGGAAGCCAACGGCTGGACCAACAACAACCGGCGCATCAAAGACTGGCAGGGCACCATCCGCGCCTGGCACGCTGCCGGCTACCTGCCCAGTCAGCGCGCCCGGGCTGGTGGATTCCAGCCCCCCGTGGATTTGCAAAAAAAAGAAAGCGCGCCCGGCATCCGGGAGAGGGACGCCCGCCGGCTGGACGCCATGCGCCGCCTGTATCCCGACGCCTCCGGCTGTGCCGCGTGGGAAGACCTCACCCTGCGCCAGCGCGCTGAAATCGAAACCTACCTCAACGCCCCTGCATGAACGACCTCCCCGCCAGTCCCCTGCCATCCTGTCACGCCATCGAGCGTTGCGTCCTAAGTTGCTTCATGCAGGCCCCCGATCTTGCCGCCGCCGGGCTCATGCGGACGGTGAAGCCGGAAGATTTTGACATCGAGGCCCATGGCCACCTGTTCCGGCTGCTCTCCGCGCAGATGGATGCCGGGGCCGCCGTCGATCTCATGACGGTGGCCCAGCTCGTGCAGGATCACCAGTTGGATGTGAATCTCGGCGGCCTCTCCGGCCTGTCCGACATCTACACCGCTGCGGCGAATCCCGCCGACTTTGACGACTACGCCCGGGAGGTGAAGGTCAAGGCCCGGGCCCGCGGCATCATCCAGTCCTGCTGGAAAGCCGTGAAGTCCATCCAGCAGCAACCCACCTCCGACACCGTGAAGGACGCCGCCGGCGCGCTCGTGGACGGCATCCTGACCAGCATGGCGGATGAGCAGCGCGTCCGCATCGTCCCCCTGCGGGAGGCGCTCTATGAAGCCACCGACGACCTGGAGCAAACCATGGCGAACCGCGGGCACGTCACCGGCGACCGCGCCACCGGCTTCACCGATCTCGACCGCCTCTTCATCAAGGGCCTGCACCTCACGGAAAACATCGTCATCGCAGGCGACACCTCCATAGGCAAGACATCGCTCGCCGTGCAGATCATGGAAAACATGGCCACCGGCACCGGCCATTACCGCGAGTTCTACGATTACGATGTGAAGCACGCCCATGACTGGCACGTGGAAGTGGAAGCCGGTCGCGCCCGCTGCCGCTATGGCAAGCAAGCCTGCCTGCTCGTCTGTCTGGAATCCTCACAGATGGAAATGGCCTCAAAAATGCTGCTGGGCCGGGCCGGGGTGAACGTGAAGGCCATCCAGTCCGGCATGATGGCAAAGGAAGACTTGCGCCTGATTGGCAAAGCCAGCGAAGCCCTGGGCTCTGCGCCCTTCTGGATATGGGACGCCGCCGGGATCACCGTGGAGGAACTCTCTGCGGAGACCAAAAACTTCAAGCTCCAGCATCCCGAGCTGGCCGTCATCTGCGTGGACCACTGCGGGCTGCTGGGCGCGCGGGCCGTGAAGGATCACGGCAACGAAACCGCCGTCGCCGGTTACGTTAGCTCCACCCTGCGGAATCTCTACAAGCAACTCAACGTCGTGGGCCTCAGCCTGTGGCAGCTCAACCGTGAGGCGGCGGCGAAGGGTTCCCGCGGCCAGCGCCCTACCCGTGCGGATCTCCGCAGCTCCGGCCGTATCGAGCAGGATGCCACCCGCGTCATCATGCCCTTCCGCCCCGGCCACTACAAGCAGGATGAGGATACCGATGAAACGGAGGCTTACCTGATCATCGCCAAGAACCGCGGCGGTGCCATCAACCTGAACGGAATCCCCTGCCGCTGGGATGCCACCTGCACCCGGTTCCTGTCCGAGCAGAAGGATGAGCAGGGCAACTGGAGGCCGCGGCACAAACTCTTCTCCCTCCGTGAGGAGGACCAGCAAGTCCGGTAATTTTTCACCCACACCATCGCCATGAATAACATACCCATCGAATCCACCGATACCTACGATTCCACCCAGGACCCTGCCAGTGAGGATGCGAATCCCGCCGCCCCCGGCCGTGTCCTGACGGAGACAGAGGAGAAGGCCGCCCTGTGCGACCGCCTGCTGGCCGCCATCTATGCCGATATGCCGCCGCACATCACCGAGCGGCCCGATCCCGTCGCCCTCGTGGAGCAGTGGTCGCACGGATGGGATGAAGACATGGGCGTCATCGCTTCCCTGCGGAAGTCTCTGAATCATGAGAAATCGGAAAAGAAAAAGGCCCAGCTCGCCCTCGTGAAATTTCAGGAGCAACTCCAGCGGCTGGATAGTCTCGGCTACGACCGCTTCAGCCATGAGGACGTGGCAGACATGATCATCCGCATTCTCGGAAAGGGGGGGGATTAAAGCCATGGCCTTCCGTCCTATCCAGATCGCCCGGCGCGTGGTCATCGATGAAGCCCAGCTTCGCTACGGCGTTTACGGCCGCGAGGGGAAATGCCCGCGCCTTCAGTTCCGCGTCTCCGCTTCGCTGTATGCCAAGGTGAAACCCGCGCCGGTGAAATTCTGGCGGCTTGACATCCATACCAACGAACGCCGCGGCCTGCTCCGTGCGCTGCTCCAGAACGATGGAGCGCAGGCCACCCGCGGCAGCCGCCCGTCCAATGATGAATATGGCAATTTTACCCGCGTGCTCGAATGGCAGCACGCGGATGAGATCGCCGAACTGTTTCCCAACCCTGACGGATCAGCCGAACTGCTCAACCCCACTGTCACCACCCTGGGTATCGAGTTTGACCTGCCCAAGAAAGGAGACCGCTGAGCCATGCCTGCCTTCAATCAAGTCATCCTCATGGGGAATCTCACCAGAGACCCGGAACTGAAATACACGCCCAAGGGGAAAGCCGTGGTCAATGTCACGCTCGCCATCAACAAGCGAGTGCCCGACGGCCAGGGCGGCCACATCGAGCGCGTCACCTACGTGGAAATCACCTTCTGGGAAAAGGCCGCGGAGATCATCGCGCAGTACGTCGAGAAAGGGCACCTGTTTTACTGCACCGGTGAACTGGACCAATCCCTGCGCACCGTGAATGCCGGCCTGCCCAACGAACGGCAGGAACGGAAAACGAAAGTCACCGGCGTGAGCTTCCAGCTCATGCCGAATAACAAACGCACCGACGACCGCGGAGGGAAACACTCCCCCGCCCCGCCTCCCGGCAGCCCGCCCCCTGCAACCACTCACCCCGACTCGCCAGACAACGAGGAAGAAATCCCATTCTAACCGATGAATACCGAAAACACCGCCACCCTCGTGGCCATCGATATAGAAACCGGAGGTGTCGGAGAAACCCAATGCACCACCCACGCCCTGCTCAGCATCGGCTGTGCCGCATATACCGCGCAGGGATACCTGCACACCTTCCATCAGTTGGTCCTGCCGGAGCCGCGATTGAAGATCCATCCGGAAGCCGTGGCTGTAAATGGCTACGACCGTGACAAATGGATGAAGCTGGGAGCAGCGGTGGAAAGTTGGGCTTGCATAAGACTGCTCGACTGGCTCAAATCCTTTGCGGCGCGCCATTGCATCAAACTACCACTGACCTGCGTGGCCCACAACGCAGGCCACGATAAGGGATTTATTGAGGCCATGTTCATTCGGCAAGGATGGCGCACTGAATGGAATGAGATCATCAGCCGCCGCTGGCGGTGCAGTTGTGCCGCCCTTGGATTCCTCCAGGATGCCGGCACCATGCCCGAGTCAGGCGGGGCCAGTCTCGACAACCTCACCGCCCTGCGCACCGGAGACACCATCGAAAACGTACGCGCCGCCCGCGGCATCCACACCGCCGACCATGACGCCCTCCAGTGCCTGGATGGATACCGCTGGCTCATGACAATGGCGGCACCTTCCACTGCCCACTAATCCCATGGACACCGAATATACAGAAGCACCGGTCTGCCCTCACTGCGGCCACAATCACAAAGACGCATGGGAGTGGGATTTTGGAGCCGGATGCGAAGGCGATACCGAGGTGGAATGCGGCATGTGCGGCGAGCCGTTCCAGGTATTCCGTCACGCCAGAATCACCTACACGACAAAGCCGCTCAAAGAGGACTTCAAGACGTGTTCGACATGGGCGCGCACAAAATGTGTTTTGTGTAAGAATGAGGCGGTAACGGCAGCAGCCCATGAGCCCGTCTGTATGGATTGCTTTGAATTATATTCACAGGAAGCGGCGAAGTACCTCCCGCACCATGAAAGGACGGTATTCCAACAGATATTGAACGCAGGAAATGCCAGGAGGCAGAACCTCCCGGTGAGTCACGCCGGGGAAAACCAAAATCCAAAAGTGGTGTGTTCTGCCGTGACGCTGTTGCGCTGCCTGTGCGGCAGACAGGCCCGCATAAGCAATGACATCGGGGAATGGTGCATCCAGTGCCGTGATGACGACTGCGGAGCCATTATGGTGTTTGCGCCAACCCGCGAACTGGCGGCTAAAGACTGGAACGATGCAGTCCGAGACGAAAAGGCGCGAACGAAACGACAGAAACCAAAAGTCAGCCATGAGGCCGGGAATTAACATGAAAGAAAAACAATATCAAGCTCCGGCCGAGTTGGCTGCGCTGCCGTGCTATGCCTCGGCCACCGAATCGGAAGGCTGTCCCTACTGCGAGGAGGGATATATCCGGGTAACGGATTCGGTTGGGAGCAAAATCACTATTCACTGCGGAGTCTGCCGCGGCACGGGGCGCATTCCGAATAATGGAACCCGGTGGCATAGCCTCCCACTCACCCACGGAGGGCCTGCCAATGAGTAACGAAGCAGAGAAACCGCAGCCAGGACCTCCGTTGGGCGCTGTGGTGTGTTCGGCCTCGAACGTCCACAAACCCATGTCACGCACCACTAAGCACCCACCAAAGCCCGACCGTTTCACCAAGAAGCATCGGACTGGAGGCCATCAGGCTCGCTCAAAACGAGTTTTGGCAACCCTTCGGTTTCTTCGCATGGAACACACTTTGCCTGATTACATCATTAACGGAATCAAGCGCCGGGCAGGCGAGGAAACAGGGCCGAACGCAATAGGTGAGGCAACCCCACCCGAACCACGATAAATCTATGTCACAAAATCAAATGCAGGAATCACCGCAACCCGTAGCCGAAGCTGAGAGCTTGGTGGGGGTTGCCTCTACCGACTTGTTAGCCTTTTCTTCGATTCTCGGGGGATTGCTGGCATCAGGGCATTACACCGAAAAACCCGAAGCGGATGACTACGGAGACATTCCGCACGGACTGCTCACGGATGACTACGGCAAAGAGTGGAGAGAAGACACTGAAGGCGATCCGCGAATCACACGGCGATACATGCCCGTGGCTCTCCAGACTGCCGAAATGCTCTGGAAGGACATGAAGCAGATTATTCAGGCTAACGTCCCTGCTCTGGCGCAGAGCGGGGGAGAGAAAACAACAACGAAGGAATCAAATCTATGAATCAGAATCAACTTAGAGACGACACAGCGCCCCGCTCTGTTGACCAGCAGCAGGCTTGTTATGCCTTTCGCGTCGGCGAGACATACGAAACGCAGGCCGGAAACCTCATCACCGTGATCGGTCGCGAGGGTAGCCGAGGATATGAGTGCTTGCAGTGCAGTGATGGCATCTACCGCTATGACCGCAGCATTGGAGGCACCGATGCTGGTCGTGTGACTGGCACGGCTCACGACTATTCGTGCGCGGACAACTTCAAGAGGCATAACAACAGAATATCTGAACCTCATGAGAAATAACAGTTCTTGCTGAACCGGAAACACCAATGTCTGACACATCCACCATCACCGCATCGCTGCTCAACCGTCTGGGGATTCCCCGGGCGCTGGAGCGGCATCCGGTATGGGCGTGTCCGACGGAGGATGAACTGTCGCTGCTGTTCCCGGATCAGAAGCAAGCCATCGAGTGGCTGCGGCAGCGGCATGAATACATCGAGCGGCAGCATCATGACCCGCTGCGGTATGGCTGGGAGAGCCCGGGATTCATCCGCGCCCGTGAGGCGCTGGATGAACTGCGGAAGGACGTGCCGCGCGGCGTCATCATTCTGCTCATTCAGGGCGGGAACCGGCCGGGGAAATCCGAGTTCTGCGCCAAGAAGGTGATGGAGACCCTGACGGGCGGTGCGAAGCGCGGCGCGTGGTGCTTCCAGCAGAGCGAGAAGATTTCCCGCGAGACACAGCAGAGATACATGCACCGCTACCTGCCGCCCGAGTGGCGGCCCTGCGGCGAAAGCCGGGGACTGAAGCGCGGCGGGATCACCAATGTGCGTTACTCACTGGCCACGGGATTCAGCAATAACACGTTTTCCCTGCCGAACAGCAGCACGTGTGACTTCAAATTCTATGAGTCAGACATCACCAGCCTCCAGGGTTCCGCGCAGGATATTATCTGGTTTGACGAACTAGTGCCGGCGGAATGGGTGGAGGATGCCCAGTTCCGCCTCATCGACCGCAATGGCATCATGCTTGTGAGCTTCACCAGTCTGGAAGGCTACAGTGACACCGTGGCCGCCTTCGCCGATGGCGCGGTGAAGGTGAAGGAAATGAAGGCCGAGCTGCTCCCCATCCGCGATGAAAACGGAGCTGTGGTAGATTACGAAAGCGTGCCGCTCATCATGAGCTGTGTGGAAAAGAAGAAGCGCATCATCTTCATGCCCACGCAGGAGAATTTCTATGGATCGTATGATGTCATGGTCTCCACGCTCGCCGGAGCCTCCCGCGATGTCATCCTGACCCGGGCCTATGGAGTGGCGGAGAAGAAGAAGGGCGCGAAATTTACCAACTGGGACGATGCCATTCACATCCTGCACGAGGACGGTCGGAAGCGGATGCTCCAGGCCGCGTCACAGCTCACATGGTATCACATTTACGACCCCGCCGGCGGGCGGAATCCGTTCATGCAGTGGTGGGCCGTGACCGCCCTCGGCCAGTGGGTGCTCATGCGCGAGTGGCCGCAGCCAGGCGATTACATCCCCGGGATCGGCGCAGAGAAAGGCGTGTGGGCCACCAGCGGCGGCAGTGACGATGGCAAGGCCGGGCCTGCCCAGCCGTCCTACAAATTCGGGCCCGCCGACTTCAGCCGGGAAATCCACCGCGTGGAGTGCGAACTGGGAGCCATGGCCGGCATGGCGAAGATAGAACCCTTCGCCCGCTACATGGACAGCCGCGCCGCCAGTGCGCCGAACGCCACCAGCTCCGGCTCCATCACGCTGGTGGAACTCTTCGAGGATCTCGGCCTCGATGAAGACACCGGCATCGAGCTGGCCCTCGACTTCGAGAAAGCCTCCGGCCGCCAGACCGCATCCGATGGCCTGAACTGGATCGACTTTATCCAGGCAAAGCTCGTGCCGGACAAAGGCACCGGCTTCGCCCCGCTCATGATCGCCCACACCTGCCGGAATACCATCTTCGCCCTCCAGACGTGGACCGGTGAAGACGGACCCAAGGGAGCCACCAAAGACCCCGTGGACTGCACGAAATACTTCTGCCTCTCAGATGCCACCTACATCCCCCCCGTGGAAGACCGGCCCCAAAAGGGCACCGTGTGGGGAGGGTATAAACGCTGATTTTATGGACATCCGACAACTGCCCTACAAAGAACGCATTCAGGCGCGCAAGCATCTGAGAGCGGATAACCGGCTATACCCGGCCGCCATGGTGCCCATGCCATTCACGCCGCGGGAGAACGGCCCCTTTGCCGCATGGCGCTCCAGAGACTTCCTGTGTCAGGCCCACCACGACAACGGGCACGTTCGGCTATCCATCAACCGGACAGACATCGTGCTGGAAACCGGTGACTGGGTGGAAGGCATCACATGGGAGGAACTCATGAAGGTGAAAGCCCAGTGCGGATTCCGGGACGAATGGGCGGTGGAAGTCTATCCGCCAGCCGGGGACGTGGTGAACGTCGCCAACATGCGCCACTTGTGGCTGCTTCAGGAACAGCCTGCCTTCGGGTGGAAGAAAGAAGACGCATGAGCGAAAAACCCTCACTGGATTCCATCCGCCGCTGTTACCGCGTGCTGCTGCGCCGTCAGGAGGCGGAGGAGCTTTGCCGCACGCTGGGGATTGGCAGTGCCATCTTCAAGCGGTGGTGCCAGACCAGCCCTGTGCCCGGGCAGTCATTCCGTTTTCAGCTCACCGGTTACAAGGAATACCGCTACCGCCGGGAGATCATCATCGAAGCCGCTTTCGGCACCACTTACCAACAACAAGCATGAACACCACCGACACCACCCAGGACACCGCGCTGCTTCAGCCGCGCGAAAAACCGAAGACCGAGATGCTCATCGAAATGATGACCTCGGCCGTCAATGCCAACACCGGCGCCATCGACCGCATGATGAATGCCAAGTATATCCGCGACTGCCAATGGCCCGGGAAGGACGGCACCGGCACCAAAGGCCGCGATGAAAACAACCGCCTGCGCGGCCCGTGGGAAAACAGTTCTGACGTAGCGGTGAAGCTGGCGGACGGGATCATCATCGAGCACTCGCTGCTGCTCATGCTGGCCGTGCTCCGGTCCAACGTGACCGCCACCCCGCAGGAGATGGAAGACGAGGGAGCGGCTGCGCTGGCCGTGGGGCTGCTGGGCTACTACTTCAACGGCCAGATGAACCGCGAAGTGTGGTCGGTCATGGGCCGGGCCATCGATTGCATGTTGAGCTACGGCCACGCCCTGATCCGCGTGGGGTGGAAGCAATCGTTCCGCATGGTGGAGAAGGAAATCACCTATGCCACCCTCGTGGACTGGGCCGCCATGCAGGAGAAACACGACTACGCCGAGCAGCTCGCCGCCATGGTGGGCGATGCCCAGCTCAACGAAGGCGAAGTGCAGGCCATCGCCGATGAAATCGAAGCCGCCGGGGAAGCTGCCGGCACGGAGATGACCGCCGTGCTCACCGACCGCGCCGCCCGCCCGCAACTCATCGCGCTGCTGGAAGCGTTCGATGACACCATGTGCGAAGGCGAGCCCGCCCGGCTGGCTACCGCGCTGCAAAACGCGAAGGCCGGAACCTTCCGCTACTACGCCACGGAAGTGACCGAGAACCGCCCCCAGTGGCGGATGCTCCAGCCGTGGGTGGATGTCTTCTATCTGGGCCTCGCCGAAGACCTTCAGGAAGAACCGTTCATATCGGAAGTGGAATGGGTGACGAAGATGCAATTCCTCGAACTCGCCGCCGTGGAGAACTGGGATGCTGAGTGGACGAAGAAAGTGCTGGAAAAACCCGGCCGCTCCTTCGGCATTAATATCAGTCAGGGAGCCGACTGGATTCTCAACGGCGCGGACGTAAACCAGGTGATCCCCTGGCAGGAACGGGAGACGAACTACTGGATGCTCACCCGCATCACCTACAAGGCCGTGAACAACGCCGGGACCATCGGCGTGTGGGAAACGCTGGTCCATGACGCCTGCCCGGATCGTCCCGCCTATCACCGCCTCAGCCGCGTGGCGGATGGAGAATACCCCTACGTTGAGATCCCCCGCGGGCTGAAGCGCCGGCTGGTGGACAATACCGGCATCCCGGAGGAAGTAGAGCCGGAGCAGGCGCAACTCAAGAGCATGGCCGATGCCCGGCAGGACAAGACCGCCCTGGACGTGAAGCCCCCGGTGAAGGTTCACTGGAAGGACATCAAGCGCGGCGTGCGCGCCCAGATTTACCCCGGCGCGGAATTCGCCGAACGCGAAGGCGTCAGCACCAGCTTCATGCAGGTGGGGAACATGGGTGCCCAGCAGCTCAGCCTTCAGGATGAAACACAGCTCCGCATCCAGGTGGCCCGCCGGTTCGGTCTCATCCATCCGGAAGTGCCCGCCGCCGTCACCCAGGCGCACATGGAATTCATGGCCGGTCACCTGTTCAAGTATCTGAAGGTGCTGACAGGGAAAACCTTCGGCCTGCTCCAGCAACACATGGACCCCCTGACGGGCATCCGCATTGCCGGCGGCCCGGAGATCTTCGCTGCGGCCGGTGGGGACAAGGTGCTGAATGTTTCCCGTGAGGAAATTCAAGGGCGCTACGACTTCAACATCACCTTCGACCCGCGGAACCTCAACATGGAATGGGTGCTCGAACGCATCAAGGCCATCACCGAAATGGTCATCCCCATCGACAACATGGCCGCCGTGGACCGCGCCGCCATCCTCCGCATGGCCCTCAGCAGCATCGACCCCCGCCTGGCCGCCTACGTCAAAACCCAGCAGGGAGCCGCGCAGGATGAAATGCTCGACGAAATGAGCGCCTGGACCGCCATCGTGAGCGGTGCCGAGCCGCCCATGCGTGAGGGCGTGGACTACGCCACCCGTTATGCCTTCTGGCGCGATCTGCTCCAGCGCAGCCCCCGCGCCGCGCAACTGCTGCAATCCGACGAACAGGTCCACGCCGTGACAAAGAACCGTCTGAAATACCTGAAGCAGGGACTGACGCAGGAGCAAAACAAGATCACCGGCCGCATCGGCACCAGTGAAGTCCTCAGCCCCGCAGCGGAAAGCCTGCTGGGGGAATAACCATCCACCGCCATCACCATCATGAAACGCATCGCCACCGCCCTCCGCGCCTTCCTTGCCGCGCTCTCCCCCGCCCCGCCACCGCCACCCCGCCCGCTGCCATGGCGGCCGTTCCATCCGGAACCCCTGACATCCGGACCGGAGCCGCATCTGGAAGGAGCGGAGAACTCGCTGGAAGTCCGCGCCATCATGGAACTCCTGGAGGAGGAAATCACCCGCGAAGTCCAGGATGTGACCCGCCTGACCAATGACCACCTCCCGCGCAATGCCGGAATGCTGGAAGCCCTGCTAACCTTCCACGCCCGCATCGAATCCACCGTCCGCCCGCCCACAACATGAGCACTAACGACCAATATTTTCAGCCCGGAGTTCCATCGCCGCCGTTGGCTGCCATGACGTGTTCGGACTGCGTTCGCTTTTGGGCGCATGGCTGGAGGCTGGCGACCCGCGCGCGGGTTGGTGCTCCGGGTTTTGCCAGTCGTCGGCGGCGGATGCACATAGCCTGGTCAAGATTTTGCCTTCATTTCCGCGGAGAGAGTCCGAACCTCTAGCTCTGGCACACCAGCGAAAACAAAAAATATGGAATCAAGCGAACTACCACAAAAAGGCTCCGATCCTCTCCCGCCGGGTGCGGTGTTGCCAGCGGCGACGTGTTCGGCTCAATGGTTTTATGACGGATGGCACCGCAAGACCATCAAGACAGAGCAAGGGGCTGCAACTTTGATGGAAATCATGAGCCTGCGACCCGATGAAATAGCTGTTTGGAAGCGCGCCAGGGCCCGGCGAACTGATGCAGCGTTAAGGGTTTGGCCGAACGACAAGCTCACCGATGCCGGGACAAAACGCCATGAACTCGCCTGAGACGCAATCCCGGCATTCGGTGCAGCGACTGGTTCGGCGATTCGCACGTCGTCCCGGACCTGGATGGAAACACATGGCCGGCTCGGTGTGGGAACACACAACCGGACTGCGCATCCATCTGCACGGTTTGGCTCGGCTACCTGACGGCCAAAGCGTGCCGTGGCGCTTCGATGATGAATACGACGCCAAGCGGCAGCAGGGATATAACGTGAAGCGGGCGATCATGGTGTGGGCGCTCTCGCTGCTATCGCCGAACGCTAGCCTATCCCACGGGGAGGGCGAAAAAAGATCATGAATACAAAACCGACTCCGCCGCCCTCCCCGTTGGGATCAGGCACTTGTTCAGTCTCTTCCGAATTACCTAACGACTCACCCAAAACACTCAATGAGCTACACCTATTTGCAGGCGGCGGGGGAGGAATCCTTGGCGGACTCCTTCTCGGACATC
The DNA here is from genome assembly GCA_016718605.1 of Lysobacterales bacterium. Classification (GTDB taxonomy): domain Bacteria; phylum Pseudomonadota; class Gammaproteobacteria; order Xanthomonadales; family Xanthomonadaceae; genus Aquimonas. The sequence goes on from JADKCY010000019.1 coordinate 31,931, forward strand.
ACCCATGCTGCGCCGTGGAAATCAAGCCATACTGCCGCCAACAACTGCTGCAACGGCAACGCGACGGAATCCTGCCATGGTTCCCCATCTGGGACGACGTTACGACCTTCGACGGCAAGCCGTGGAACGGCATCGTTGACATCATCTGCGGGGGCTTCCCGTGCCAGGACATCTCCGGCGCCGGAACCACCAATGGAAACAAAGGAATCGAAGGCGAGCGAAGCGGACTGTGGGGAGAAATGGCCCGCATCATACGCGAAGTGGGACCACGATACGTCTTCGTGGAAAACTCACCAATCCTCACTTCTCGGGGGCTGGGAGTCGTTCTCGGAGACTTGGCCGCGATGGGGTATGATGCGCGGTGGGGAGTCGTATCCGCTGCCGCCGTTGGTGCCCCCCACATCCGAGAGCGCATTTGGATACTTGCCGACGCCGGACGCTTCGCTGGGCCTGTTCGATGCAGCGGCGGACATGGATCTGGTGACGTGCTTCCGCAAGGAGACGGTGGGGCAACGCCCCTCGGGGGCAAAGATCGGAAGCTCGCTGCGCTGGCACCCGGAGTTCATCAACGAGTGGCAGCGGACTGGTGGAGAACTCAACGCGGAGTGGATCGAAGCACTCATGGGATGGCCCATCGGATGGAGCGCCTGCACGCCGCTGGAAATGGACAAGTTCCAAGCGTGGTTGCAACTGCATGGCGCCTCTTGTCTCGACTGAACGACTCAAGCGCAGGCACCGCCGACTAGAAACCAATCAACCCGCGCCTACCATGCCACATTCACCGGAGCCAAAAACCATCGAAGTCCAGACCGCCAAGGCGGGTTGCCTGCCGCGCCCTTGTTCTGCTGCGAACGCTCCGGCAGCCCGAGCGATTGACCCTAAGATGTGGGCGGAGTTCTGTGACTGGTGGACGGGCTGGCAAGGCAAAGCGAAGTTTCAAAACCTGGATGAGGCGTGGTTCCTGTTCACCATTGGTCATCAGGCCGGCCATGATCGGGCGATCCCGCTGCAACTGGTCTGTGAGCGCATCCTGAACTGGTGGCGCTGCGATGGGGGAATAGACACCCTCGGCACGATCATGGACGATTTGGAAGGCGTCTTGGAGAGTCGGCAGAACCTGAAAGTCAGCCATGAGGCTGGGAAATAATCATGAAAACAGGAACAAACCCAAATCCAGCCAAAATCGGGGCGCGAAGGGCGTCGCCTCGGAATAAGACAACTACGCCCCGAATTTTGGCTGCACCGCATGGTTCAGCCTCGAACCACCAAACAACACCGACAACATGAGTGATACCAACACAGAGCAGCCCGTCGTGAATTACGGCACAATCGAAATCAAGCACGTCACATGCCCGATGGAGGAAGTGATGGGATACTTCGCTAAGGGCTTCGGACGCCCAAAGGACAGCATCGAAGTCGTGGACTACGAATGGGCATACAATCCGCAAACCGGAAAGGTGATGTGGCAACTCTTCATCCGCGATCCACGCAACGCTCAAGGCTGAACGATTTAGCGCAGGCAGCGCCGACAACAAACTCAACCAACTCAAACGATGCCAAATCCTGACGAAACACAGACAGCAGACAGCGGGCGCTTGCCTGACGCGCCTTGTTCGGCTTGGTGCGCGCATATCGAATGGCAAGAAACGTGGCGCGCCGATTGGAGGTGGTGCCTGTGTGAACGCCCTTCGAAGGATGCCGAGGTTCCGGAATTGTGGGGATCTGGAATGCCGGATGATTGGAAATGGTGCCCTTTGTGCGGCACCGCGAGACCATCGGAGCCGAACGTCAAAAATCAGGCACGCGAACCCAGCGGCCTGAATGCAACACAGACGCCATAGAGCGTTGCCTGCATTTTCTTTGTTCGGCACGATTTACCATTGATACCCTTATGAACGACCCACGAAAAGACATCCTCAGCAAAGTCCCAACAAAAGCACTCTTGGGCATATTCGGCGATCTTGCGGACCCTCAATTGGGCTGCTCGGTTGCATTCTTTGCGCTCGGAATGACCGCCGAGTTTCGGGAGACTCAGCCTCGGGACATGTTGCGACTCGTGTTCGAAGAGCTGCAATCGCGTATGCCGAACGCTGAATGCACCAACCCGGAGGGCTGCCAATGAAGACGATTTTTACAAGTGACTCCACTCAGCCCGTAGGGTTGGGTGCCATGACTGGTTCTGCCGGGCCGACATACTGTGCGGTCTGCGGGGAGTGGCCCGCAAGACAGACGGAACGAGGCAACCGCTGCCATCTCTGCGAGTCCCGAGAGTGGTGCGCTGAGCATCCCGTCCCGCTACCATCCAACCGAAAGATGCTGGAAGACCTCGCCAGCATCGGTGTTCCAGGAGCCGCCGAAAAGCTGAGGCAGAACAACAGAATATCTGAATCGCATGAGAAAGACTAAGCCTTACCGAACCGGGAAACGCGCGGCGGTGCTCGACAAAATGGCGGCGATGCGGGCGGCGAAGGAGCGAAAGCGGCTGGCGGGTGGGCCGCGGGAGGAGGGGCCGCGGCGGGTGCCGGTGGGGGAATTGCTGGGGGTGCTGCAATGGTCGGCGGCTTGTGGGGAAGTGAAACGGATCGTGGTCAGGCAGGGGGAGCGGGCGAATCAGATTCGTGTCGCCGGCTGCCGGCGGGACCATGGGTTTGACTGGCTGATGCGGCAGTTGAGGGGGAAGCTATCGGTAAAGCGGCAGCGGTTCGGTGAGGAAGTGGAGAGAATCACGGGCGAACCCGGGCGAACCCGGGCGGGCGTGGTGAAAGTGGATGACACGGTGAGAATGTGATTACTTTAGGCGGCGCTGCTCCGGCGGCGCTAACGGCTGTTTAGCGCACGTGCGGGGCTCCACTCGGAACCCGGACTCAGGGCTAAACACGTTAATGGATACCACTACACTCGCACCCTCACTGGAAGCCGCGGCCGCAGAAGCGGAAGGCGCTGCCATGGATGATTTCGGCGGCATGTTTGACGAGGAACTCGGCGGCGATCCCGCAGAGGCCCCGCGCAAGCCTGCCCTCAAAAAACCCACCGCAGCGGCGAAAGCCAAGCCCGCGACCCCCGCGCCTGAAGCAGGCGACGAAGAACCCGAAGATGAAGAAGAGGACGAACCGTCCGAATCTGAAGACGAGGAAGAAACGGAGGAGGAAACTGTCGAGGATGACAATGATGAAGAGGATGATGAAGACGAAATCCGCGACCCCAAGAAGGTGCAGGCGATGCTCGACAAGCGGAAACGCCAGCGGGACAAAGCCCGGGAAGAACGCGATGCCGTCATGGCAGAACTGGAATCCCTGCGCACCGCGCAACCGGTAACGCCGCTGCTTTTGCAGCCGACTCCGGAAACGCCAGTCTCGCACCTTTACCGCCCTGACGAACTGGAGAGCGCAGAGCGCCAGTGGAAGGCAGAGCTGGAATGGTGCAAGGATCACCTGGCCGAAGGCGGCATCCGCCCCGGAGCCGATGGGAAACTGGTGGAATGGGATGCGGCACAAGTCCGCCGCCGGTTCGACCAGACGCTCAGCGTGCTCCAGACCCACCTGCCGAAACAGCGGGAATTCGCGGCACAGTTCCAGTCGGACATCAAAGACGTGGCGCAGCGGTATCCCTTCCTTGCGAAGGGCAGCCCGCTGCATCAGGCCGCGGCAGATTTCGGTCAGGAAGTCCTGGACCGGGCGCCAGGACTGGCCGCGCATCCGCGTCACATCAGCCTGCTCGCGCGGGCCTTCATCGGCGAACAAATCCTCAGCGGCAAATACCGCGCCCTTACCGGCCGGGATGGCCGCGTGCAGCTCGTGCCGGTGACTGGAGAAAGCGACGGCTCCGGAAAACCGAAAGTGGTAAAACCCGCCGCAGACAAGCCCGTGCTGAGAAAGCCGGGCACCCCGCCGGTGCGCCCCTCCGACCGCAAGACCGACCTCCGCGAGAGGCTGGAACACGGCAGCCCCGAGGAAGCCGCCGCGGCTGAACTGGATGACCTCTGGGAGGACACCATCCGCTAAACACAACAACCGTTTACCTATCACACTCATATGGCAAGACTTGGAGACGCCGGCACATGGTCCGGAGGCAAAATCCGCGACGTATCGCAGCACCTGCTGCAACTGACCGCGGCGAAACAACCCTACAACGCGATGGCGCGGAAAGGCCGCCGCGTGTTTAACAGTAAACCTGAATGGCCGTTCCAGATCGAACCGGCCTCGGATACCACCCCGCTGGCGGATGCCACGGACGTGGCGGAAGCCGAATTCGCCGACTACGAAAGCCTTTTCGGGATGCTCCAGGGCCGTTCGGTCTGGAAGCGCCGGGCATTCGCCATCGGCAAGAAGGCGCAACTGATGACCCAGCAATACGGCGGCATCAAAGACAAGTTCAAGCAATACGGCATCATCTCCATGAAGGCCCTGAACAGGGACATTGAGACCATCAACATGGGCAGTCAGGACTCGTGGACGGAAACCGTCAGCGGTCAGGCCCGTGAGCAAAGCCGCGGTATTTTCCGCTGGCTGGGCGGCTACGCCACCCCTACCGACCTTAGCATCCCGTCCGCCGCGCGCACCCCGTCCGGCAGCCGCATCAGCACCCGCACCACCGCATCGGCCGTGCTGGAGAGCGACATCCGGGACGTGATGAAGAGCATCGCCGACACCACGCTCAATGAGAGCGGGGACTATGTGCTGTTCGCCAATACCAGCCTGAAGCAAGCCTTCAGCAACTACGCGAACTATCAGAGCAACAGCACCAACACCGTGATGCCGCTGCGCCGGTTCAACACGGACGCGAGCAAGAAGACCATCATGCTCGATGTCACCGCGTATGAATCCGACTTCGGGAAGCTGAAGATCCACCCGCACTTCTACCTGCCCAACGGCAGCAGCAGCTACGCCACCGTCTATGCCGCCACCAGCGACAACGGCCTGGGCCGCGCCGCCGCCGACCAGAAGATGGACGCCGCGCTCGCCGCAAGCCTCACCGTTTACGGCTACCTCCTGAATATGGACTACACCGAGATCAACATGGTGCAGGCCCCTATGATGGGCACGCTCCCTGAGCAAGGCGGCGGCCCCCGTGGCTACGTGGATGCCATCTGGGTCCACAGCCTGCTGAACCCCCAGGCGCACGGCATGTTCTACTACGTCACTCCGTAAGCCCACACTGACCCGCTTTCCTCCGTCCGTATGAGTCCTGCACTGATCCACTCAGACAACGAGTTCGAGCAAGCCCTGGCTGATGGTGCCACGGTAGCCCTCGGCCCTGACATCTGGATGGAAATCCTGGAGGACATCTACCGGGCGGAGGACGGCCGGGTCAAGGCCCGCATGGCCGACATCCGGCAGGCGCGCATCAAGCACGCCTCCGACCTCATGACGCACCTGTATTGTGACGAACTGGGCACCCCATCGCACAAGACCGACGTGGAAGCCTATCACGCATGGGCGTGGCGCTTCCGCGACCAGCATGACCGCGCGGATTACTCCTGCTGGAATGACGATGAATTCGTGCGCGAGTGGAAGCGGGACAATGAATCCGTCCGCGTCCGCGTGGACAAGCCCGGGAACCGCGTGGGCTGGACCCCGCAGGTGGAGAAATCCGCCCGGAAATTCCTCCTGACCGACGAAAGGGGGAACGCCGCATGAGCAAAGACATCACCACGCAGCAGATGGAGCTGCTCATGGTCCCGCAGAGCGACAAGTGGGAGCAACCCGAAACCGCCCTCGGCCCTGCCCACACCGGCAACTATTTCCGCGAGCGCGACCCCATCAAGTACGCCGCCGTAATGGAAGCCCTGCGCGGCGGGGCCCACGTCACCACCGTGGCAAAGGTTTACAAGATTTCCGTCAATACCGTGTATGGCATGATCGACCGCGAACTGGGCGGCCGGGAAAAGTGGAATGCCGGCCTGCTGGATAAACTCCGGACCGTGGCCAGTCTGGGCGCCGAACGCCTCATCGACCTGCTACCCGACTGCAAGGACATCAAATCCGCCAGCATCGTGGTCGGCATCGCTGCGGAGAAGGTGGCCATGCTCAGCGGACTGCCTACCAGCATCAGCGAAGTGCGCCACACCGTGGACACCAGTGCGCTGGAGGAATTCAACCAACGCCTCACCGAACTGCGCGCCGCCCGTGGCCGCGTGGTGGAAGAACCCGCCGCCCTCCCCGTCGAAACCGCCGCATGAATCACCCCGAAGTCAGCTTTCCGGAACTCCTCCACACGCTGGCCCTGGCCCGCGGGCTGGATCACGAGAGCGGTGAAGTCACGAACATCGTGTCCCGCCGCCTCTGCGGTGCGCTGAACATGGCTGCGGAATACTGCTGGCGTGCCTACCCATGGCCGGAAGTCTGCACCGTAGTGCCCGCCCTGACATCCGAAGACAGCACCCTCCGCGCCGGCAGCCTGCTGGCTCCCGGCTATACCGTGCTGGGTCTCTATGGGGAAGACCCCACGGCCGCCTTTGCCGCCGGCGAAGTGCCGGAACGTCTCGACCAGCGGACCGGCCGGGACGGCGTGATCGAGATCGTGGACGCCCCCACAGAGAAATACTACCACGTGCAGCTCGCCGCCCCGGTCTTCAATGCCCTGGCGCATGACAGCACCACCAATTACTCCCCCGGAGATGGCTGCTATACCGCAGCCGGTGGCGTCACTTCCTCCGGCGATAGCTGGCGGGCCGTGCTGGGGAATAACGCCCTGGCCCCCGTGGGGTTTGAAGACTGGCTGGAAAGCGCCAGTCTGGTGCTGAATAGCTACTACCGCGCCAACGGTTTGCTTTTCAAATGCAGCGCCGCCGGCGTGGCCAGCGACAGCAATTATCCCGTGAGCGGATCGGCGTGGACAGAATCCTTCATCGTCACCCCCTACGCATGGGCGCCGCAACGCCTGCCCGCCTTTCTCAAGACGGCCGTGCTGGAAGGCGCGGACGCCTATCTGCAACGCACCGACGACGGCCAAATCTCCGGAGCCGCCGCCGCCCATCGCGTGATGGACGCCCGGCTGGAAGACGAAGTGCTCAGCCGGCTTCTCAAACTATAACCCACTAACCTTTTATGCAATTTCAACTGACCCTTCCCGATGGGGAATACTACCGCATCCAGCCGCAGATCAATAATGTGAATCTGCTGGAACTCACCAACGACGGACCGAATACCCTGTATTACGGCCAAGTCCTGCAAACGGTGAACGTGGTGGGCAACATCGTTTCCGGCAGCCCGGTTGTCACCCTCACGGATAGAGCCGGGAGCCCGCTGCAAGGCATGGACGTGAGCGGCACCGGACTGGCGGCCAACAGCCGGATACTCAGCGTTCACGGCAATAAGATGACCCTGGACAAGGATGCCACCGCCACGGCTGACGGTGTGGCCATAAGCTGTGACGCTACCTTCGATGATGCCACCGGCATCCCCATCGAAGTGGGAGTCACCAAGTCCTTCACCTCCGCCATCTACCGCGACTTTCTCCAGCGGGGTTTCGAACTCTACACACTCGGCACCGGCGGCACCGTGGTGCGCATCCTCAAACTGGAAAACTGATCCCCGTATGAAACTTCTCTTCATTCTCCTGCTCACCGCAGGCATCGTGAGCGCACAGACCGTGACCACTACGGCGCCGGCCAATATGCTGCTCAATGACTACAAGATCAATGTGCGCGTGGCGACCACAGCGAACGTGACCATCGCCACGGCATTGAATGCCGGGGATACCATCGATGGCGTGACGCTGGTGGCCAATGACCGGGTGCTGGTGAAAAGCCAGAGCACGGCATCGCAAAACGGGATTTATGTGGTGAGTGCCAGCCCGACCAGGGCATCGGACAGCAATAGCTGGGCGGAACTGCCGGGCGCGGTAGTTATCGTTACCAGTGGGAGCACGAACGGCGATACGTTTTGGATCAATACCAGCGCGGAGACCGGGACGGTGGGAAGCACGAGCATCACCTACAGCCAGGTTTCGGGAGGCGGAGGCGGTGGACTGACGGGAAGCGCCGGGGGAAATGGGGCGGCCGACTCAGGACTGGCGGCGCTGTTCGATGCCGGGGGCGGGTTGACTTCATCGGACGGGTTTTCGATTATCAAGAGCACCGGTGGATATGGGGCAAGTTTTGATCCGGACTCCCTGACGGCGGCAAGGGCGTTCAGTTTTCCGGATGTGAGCGGCGTTTTCACCACGGATAACAGCACCAGCACACTGACAAATAAAACACTTACGTCACCTGCCTATACCGAGGTGGCTATTGCCGCTCTCGATATTGACTGGAGCGCCGGGAGCACGTTCACGAAAACCCTGTCTGCAAACAGCACGTTTACCTTTTCCAACCTGGCCAATGGCAAGACGATCACCGTCGCGCTGACAAACACAGCCAGCAATTACACCGTAAATTGGCCAACGGTAAGCTGGCCGGGCAGTGTGGCCCCTACGCAAACCATTGGAGCAAAGACGGATATTTACTCATTCTGGCGCATCAACGGGGTGGTGTATGGCTCCTACGTTCAGAATTTCTAGCATGAAAACCTTTTCCTGATTTTACTCTCCTGCCTCACGGCATCGGCGCAAATCCCGATGGGATTCGCAGTGAAGTCTCGCGGTAAGGTGTGGCCGATGGATCAAATCTGGACGTTCAGCGGGACGGCAAATGATCTCGTGACAACCACTATGTTAACCAATGGGAGCATTGGAACAAATACAGGATTTTCCTGGTCGGCAAGCCGAACGCCGGAGCATACAAGACTGCAAGCAGGTGGGACAACTCCGTTCATGCGACGGGAGCCGCTCAGTGCTTCCGGGGCCGGAACATATACTGGCGGCGGCTACTCCATCATTCGCTTTGATCTTGCAGAAGCGCAGACTGATGCATCAACCCCTCGTTACGAAACCTTGACGCGGGCGTTTCCCGCCATCGTATTTTCCGGCAATTTCACCATGACGGGTTTGGTGAAATTTAATGCCAGTGGAGGGTCGGCTGGAACCCGTATTGATATTTTCAAATATCAGGGGACTTCTGTTAATCCGAATTACGCAGTGGCACAGCTGCGGGTGGATTACCCGAGCGGAAACAGGTGGGTGGTCGCTCATGGATCAATTACAGGGGGAAGCAGTTCTTTCGGGAATTGGATCGCAATCGACAACAGCAGCGTCTATAGCATCACTGCGCATGTGGATTATTCTGCGGCTCAGAATGAAGTGTTAGTGGTTAATAATGAGACAGGCGCGGTGGTGGGGCATTCGATTGCCGAAACGGACGCGAATAACGATCCTGTCAGTATGGTGACTCAGGATTACCTGCTGCAATCCACCTGGGCGAATACAGGCGGGGTGGACGTTGGGCTTGTTGGGATGGATTACACTTACGGTGCTTTCCCTCTTGAGACGCTGGACGGATTCCCCGTGACGAGTCTGGTGGCTGAACAAAGTCTTTCCGGACAGGTATCCCTGGAATGGGCTGGAGTGGCAAGCAAGTATTTGATCGAGCGGAACGTGGATTCAGGCGGTTGGGCGACACTGACTACACTGACATTTCGCAACGGAGATGCCGTCAGAACCAGCAACACATACACAGATACCACCGTGTCCGATGGATCAGTCTATCAATATCGCATCAGCGGAGTCATCGGAGACGTTTACGGGACATCAGCAACATCGTCAGCCATCACCATAGACAATGCAGCCGCTCCTGATGCTGTGGATAATTTTAACGGGTATGCAAACCTTTCCAGCCTGCCGTCTTCGGCAACATGGACCAACTGCGGAGGGGCCTTTATTGTCAGCAAGCCTGCGGCGGATGGAGCTTGCTATAATACAGGGACGCTCGGTGCAGTGTATTACGACACCGGAACATGGAGCGGAGATCAACAATCGCAGATTTCACTGGAGACTGTAACAACAGGGTCGGCAACGTGCCGCATGGGTGTAGCTGTGCGCTGCCAGAGTGGGGCAACGACTTATTACAGCTTTACCGCGCAAACGAAAACGGTAAACAGACTGGAACTTGCAAAGGTAAATGCGGGGACAAAGACATCTCTGGGAACCAACGACACATTCACGTTTGCCGCTGGCGACTTGCTGAAATTAACCGCTACCGGATCAGGGTCCGCCACCCGATTGACGGCGCAAATTTATAACGCTGGGGCATGGACTACCGTGTTCAGTTCCATTGACCCTGGAGGCACTTACATTGATAACGGTTATCCAGGGATGGCTGCTGAAAATTCTTTCTACGACTCTACAGGACCAAAATCAGACGACTGGAAAGGATGGAGCAACTGATGAAAACGCTTCTGTTTTTACTCTGCGCGGCCCGGTGCCTTGCCACCTCAGTAAGCCTTGAGTGGGACAAAAATCCCGATGCTGAAATCGCCTACACGCTCGAAGCCAAGCCCGGTGCTGAACTCGATCCGGGAGAGTGGAAGCCAGTCGCATCGACTCCGGCGCTAACGATCACAGTGACGACACTCAAGCCCGGCCTGTGGTCATTCCGTCTCCGGGCCGTGACACTGGACGGCACCCTGCAATCTGACCCGTCTAACATAGTCACGACCGTTATCTTGCCGGATAAGCCGAAGGGTCTGCGCATCGTCCTGGAATCCAGCCGCGATATGGAAGCGTGGGAACCGGTGGCGACCTATGAGGTTCATGAAGCTGACCGCGCCTTTTACCGAATTGCATTCACCCAATAACCAAAAACACCACCACCATGAAAAGCTGGAAAACTACTTTTGGAGGAATCGTCGGCATCGTGATGCTGGCCGTGAAATACTATTGGCCGCAGCATTCGGCCATCCTGACGGAGTTCATCGCGCTGGCCACCTCTCTGGGGCTGATCGCCGCGCGGGACAACAATGTAAGCAGCGAAGAAGCGGGGGCGAAATAACATGAAAGCCATCCGCATACTGCTCCTGCTGGCCAGTACGCTGGCATTCACCGGCTGCGCCACCACGGAAGTGATGGGCGGCAAGGAAGTCACCGTGACCCACGGGGAATCCGGCTGGAGCGGCAGTGTGAAATTCGGCAAGTAACCACCCATGGCAGCCAAAGCGAAAATTCCCTTCCTGCCCCCTGCCCGGCCACGGCGCAGCCGGGAGAGCATCGAAGCCCTGGCCCGCGCCGCCGGCGTGACGGCCGCGGTGTATCTGGTGGGCATCCGGGGCTACTACCACGACAACCACGGCGACAACGAACGCGGGCTCTACGATGATGCCCTGTTCCTCGTGACGCCACAGAGCTTCATCGCTTTCAACGCCAACGTGGACCCCAGCGTATTTCGCCGCGGAATCGCCAAGCTGAAGAACGGGCTGTGGTCCTACAAGGTAGGCACCCACGGCCTGAGCAAACCGAAGTCCCAGCAATACACGGCGCTGGTGCAAGCCGCGGAAGTGACCGTGATCCGCGACGGAGAGGGCCCGGACACCGGCATGTTCGGCATCAACATCCACCGCGGCGGCAACAGCGGCACCAGTTCCCTGGGTTGCCAGACCATTCACCCCAGCCAGTGGGAGGCATTCATCGGCATGGTCCGGTCGGAATCCGCCCGGCAAAACCAACGCATTATACCCTATCTCCTCACTGAATGAATTACCTGCTCCTCGCGGAAACCATGATGGACGCCGAATCCTATACCGGATGGGACAAGCTGGGAGCCGTAGCCGTGGCCGTGGCCATGGTGGTGGTGCTCGTGATCCTGAACAACCGGGCGCTGAACCGCGTGGACAAGATCAGTGATAAACACCTGACGTATGTGGAGAGGCAGACGGAAGTCATGACCAAGCTGGTGCAGGGACAGGATAACATCGTGAAGAGCAACGAAGTCATGCACCACCGGGTGGACATGGTGCTGCAATGCCGGAAACCGAACTGCCCGTTCACCACGGTCTTCAACCAATCCAATGAAGGATAATCTCATGATCGATGTCCTGATTCATTTCTTCGCCGGGGTCGGTGCTTTCGGCTGCGTGCTGCTGCTGTTCGCATGGATCATCTACAAAACTGACAAAGCCCCGGATAAAGACTGGTTCGACCAGTGGCCCTACTAACCGATGAGATTCCCCAACCAAAGACCTCCCGCCGACCGGCCCGTGCTCGTGGACCTGGACGTGCGCTGGCAGGGCGTGAATGAACGGGAAGAACCGGGACTGCTGCCCGGCGGGGAGAAAGCCGCGTATGCCACCGCGGCCGTGAATGTGAACTTCGAGAGCGGCCAGCCGGAAACCCGCGCGGGATTCGTGAAACCGGTGCCGTGGAATCCGGCATTGATCACCGGCTACAGCGCGAACTACACCGGAAAGCACATCGGGGCCGGGCTCTATGTGGACCCGTCCGGCGCGGAATGGATGCTGCTGGCCCGGATGCACAGCAGCGTGACCCCCTACGTGCGCGTGTGGCACGTGAGGAGCGGCGAGCATCCCAGCTACACCTCCGTCACCTGGCCGCAGGAAGACTACTACGGCACCTTCACCCCCGGCACGGATGGCGTGAGCTTCACGCAGGCGGGGCCGGAAATGATCCTCTGGAGGCGCGGCGGACTGGAACCGCTGCACTGGGCCGGAGACTTCACCGAACGCTGGACCCCCAGCAGCACCGCTGAGGTAGCCGCGGACAC
>JADKCY010000020.1 GCA_016718605.1 Lysobacterales bacterium
CCGGCCCAAGAGAAGCCAGCATACCGGGGCATGTGAAGCCACGAATCCGAACCATGAAGCCAGTGTTCCGGTGCATGTGAAGCCAGTGGCGGCGCGGGGATTCCGGGGCATGGGAAGCTAGTGCGGGAACGGTTGAGGTGGGTAATACTCGTTGGCTTTTTGGACAGCGAGGTTCCCTTGTCTCAATCGAGAATTCCTATGCGACAGATCCGAGAGTTGCGGCTGCATTTTGAAATGGGCCTGAGGCAACGGCTGATTGCGCGCAGCAGGGGTGGTGCGCTCCACCGTGGAGCGGGTGTTGGCGCGGTTTGCGGCCTCGGGGCTGAGCTGGCCACCGGACCCCCGCGTTGAGCGACGAAGTGCTGGAACACCGGCTGTGGCCGGACCGCCGGCACTGGTAAGTCCAAATCCTGCGAGCGGCGGGTGGGGCGAGGTGGTGGCCCAGTTGGACGCAAAGGCGTGACCCGGCGGTTACTGTGGAGCGAGTACCGAGAGCGCCATCCGGAGGGTATTGGTTACAGCGTGTTTGTTGTGCTGAGCTGGCGATCTATCAGGCCGATCAGGATGGTTTACCGGCACGACCTGGTCTCCGGCGAGCTGGCGTGCCTACTTTTTGACTTGCCGGCATGACGTTGCGCTATCGGGATGGCGAATGGATCGTTCGGCGCAAATCTTTGTCGCCGCATTGGGATTTCCAACGCCATCTTTGCGCATGGCTATGTCGACCAAACCGCTGCGAGCTGGCTGGATGGATGCACCGGGCATTCGTGGCGTTTGGCGGTGTGCCCAAGGTCGGCGTACCGGACAATCCACGGGCGCTGGTATCCGGCCGATCGCTTCGAGCCGACCCCTGACCTCCGTGCTTACGCCGACGATTTCGCCGCGCACTACGGGATCACCCATCGTGCCGGCACGGGGCGCAAACCGCGTGATAAAGGAGGGGTTGAGGGCGCTGTCAAGATCGTCGAGATGCGCATTCTCGCCGCGGCCGTGATCGCGTGTTCGGTTCGCCTGACAGAGCTGAACACATGGTTACAGTCGTCATGACGACGCTCAACGCCACGCCGTTCCAGAAGCGTGCCGGATCGCGTGTAGCTTGCTGCTGGAAGAGCGCGTACAGTTGCTGCCGCTGCCTCACACCCGCTGAAATGACGAGCTACTTCATCCGCAAAGTGGCGCGCGACCTATCACGTCGATCTGCAGCAGGCAATACCTTTACAGCGTGCCATATCAACACGTCGGCCAAACGGTCGAGGTGCGAGTCACGCTTCGCTATCGAGATCTTGCGCGGAAGTCGCCGCTTGGCGCTACACCGGCGGGGAGGGCCGCCAGCCAGCGCTTTGTCAACGACCCAGCCCATCGGCCCGCCCATCACCGAGGCGCGCATGACCTCAAATCGAGCGGCGAGTTACGGCGAGCCGGTGCGCCGACTGCCGCGCTGGTCGATGCACTGTTCGCCCGGCGCCGGCATCCGGAGCAAGCAATTCGCAGCGCCCAAGGCATCATCGGCTTGGCCCGCGATCACGGCAAGGAGGCATTGAATTCGGCCTGCACGCGCGCCCGCGTTGAACGCGATTGGCTACCACGCAGCTGAAGGATTACTTATCCATCACGAACACCCAGGTTCCACTGCCTCTGCCACCCGGCCGCAAGAGCATGTTCGCGGCGGCGACTACTACGGCCACACCGGCGAGGTGAACCATGCCGCATGAGCCCGTGATGCAGCAACTCCCAAGCTGGGGATTGCGCGGCGCCGCCGATGCCCAGCTCGGCGCCATTCAACGAAGATGTGTTTGAAGCCCGGCTCTACTGCTCGATGCCGAGTCGCTGCAACGGGACAGCACTGCACAGGCCCGGCGGCTCAGACTGGCCCGACTCGGCCAAATCGCGCACCCGGGCCGATGTTGATCTGCGCACCCCGCGTGGGCTCGGCAAGCACGCTGGAACCAGTTGCTCGTTTGAACTGGCTGCAACAACATCGGCATCTGTTGCTGGTCGGACCGACCGGTGTCGTAAGAGTTGTCTGGCCTGCGCGCTGGCCAAAGCAGTAATCGAGCACAAGCGCTCCGTACGCTACCTGCGGTTGCCGCGACTGGGCGACGAACTGGCCAGCCTGCGGGCACAAGTCACCCCAGTCACTGGCTGAAAACGCTCAGTCGCATCGATCTCGTCATCCTCGACGACTTTGACACGGTCCCGCTCAGCCCGAGGCGCAACCGCTGCTGCTGGAACTGCTCGAAGGCCGCCACCAGCGCGGGCCTGCTGCTGACCAGCCAGCTGCCGCTCAAGCTCTGGCATGCCCAGTTCCACGACCCGACCCTCGCTGACGCCATCCTCGATCGCCTCGTCCACGGCGCCGAACTGGTCGAACTCAAGGGCGAATCCATGCGCAAACGCGCCCAAGCCGCCCCGCCCGCAGAGGACAAAGACAACCAGAAACCCTAAACTGCCGCCTCGCCATCTCAACCGATGACCGCACTGGCTTCCCAACGCCCGGAACGCTGGCTTCCCATCCGTCGGAACGGTGGCTTCTCTTGTGGGCGGAATCTGCAGACATCAGTATCGGGATCAGTCCTCCTCCGGCACATCCATGGCCACAAACGCGAGCCGATAGCGGGTCACATTGCCACGCCCGCCTGCACTGGGCACCGCACGAAGATCCAGCCCGCATGCCAACCCTGCATTGGCACATTCAGCCGATATCTCAGCGCGGTGGGCCATCCACCAGGCGACGAATTTCTCCCGCCGTAACCAGCGTCCTGGCGAATCGCCCTGCAGCACACCGCCGAACTGTTCCACATAGATCGCCCGCAAGGTATCGACATCGACAGGCGAGGTTGTGCCATCGCGCCTCAGTTCATTGGCAGACATTTCCGCCAGGACAGACAGGACACGTGAATACCGGTCTCCCCGCCTCGCGCGGAAAGCCACTGCGTGAGCACGTCCAAGCATGAAAGGTGGTCGGTGGAGGATTGGGGAGGTATTGGACTGTTTTCGGACATGGCGCGAATGGATGTTGGGACACCCCAACTCTAGGCAGCCAAGACAGCATGAGCAACGTAGAAGGCATTGTTCCGTTCGGACTTCGCAACGGGCGGATGTATGCCGCCACCGAGGTGGCCAACGGTCTCGCCTGCGACTGTTTATGTCCAGGATGCGCAACACCGCTTGTCGCACGCCAAGGCGAACACCGCCGGCCCCACTTCGCACATCACGCAGGCGGCGAGTGTGAATACGGAGCAGAGTCCGCCATCCATAGAATGGCAAAGCAGATCATTGCCGACCACCGGCGCATCCTCTTGCCCGGCTGGGATGGCGACCTCATCCACCCGAACCCGTCCATGCTGGTTGACATCATGGATCGGATACACCGCGCTGACCGCGTGGAAATGCCGGCCCGGGTAGCGCAACTCACCGATGTCACCCTTGAACAACGGGTTGGCAATCACCGACCCGACCTTGTTGTCAATGACGATCAAGGTGAACTGCTAATCGAGATCCGATGGCAACACGCAGTCACACCCGAAAAAAGGCAAGCCATGGTAGAGAGCGGTCGGCGGATGATTGAAATCGATCTCTCACGTCTCGGTCTGTTCGACCTCTCCCGTACCGATCTGCTCATCGACGCGGTTCTAGGCAACGCGTCCAATCGAAAATGGATCAGTTGCCCTGAAGCCATCGCTGCATGGAACGAAAACCATCGAGCTCTGTGTGACCTGGTCCAATGCGCAAATGCCTCGATCCAGGAAGCTCGCGAGGTCAACCTAAGAAAACGACGCGATCTGCTCGCAATTGAGCGCAACAGACGCTGGCAATACCTATCGGAGCTGGCCGCGCTTGACCAGATCACCAAACCGGAAGCGATCCGGAGGCGACTGCAGGAGCTCGCTAACAAGGACATCCCAAAGGCAGAAATCCTCCAGCGCGAGATCCTCCCCACGTGGGTGACGTTACATCTGACCGATCCGTCATCAGACTGCTGGGCGGTCAATGCACATCCGAAGCTGTGGTGGAGCGCCGCCTACCTACGATTCATCCAGTCCGCACCGACTGGCACGGTCGTGACAACGAAGGCCGTCTTCAATTGGCTGGACTTAACCTTCGGGTTCCATCCGATCGCCTACCGTCTGTTCCAAGCCCAGAGAACCTACGGCATCGCATTTCAACCGGGTTCCCGAGGTCGAAGCCCACCCTGGTGCGCCTACTTCAGCGACAAGGAAAACAGAGCGATACCCAATCTCTGGAGGATCGCACAGCGGTTCCTGGACCGCCTGACCGATGCTGGTGTTCTCGATCGCGTCACCGATGGCTTTCAAATAGCGATCTAGGGACGCCAAAAACGGCTGGGGCTCTAAAGCCCCAGCCGCACTAGAACATCACCGGCGAGGAAAACGACGTCTGTGACGGCAGACGTGCTCCACCTCACCATTTCGGGTCCGAACGTACTCACGCACCGGAACCATCATCGATGGATCAAACATAGTTAAAGCCTCTATGCAGATCGGGCTGACGACTTTGTTGTTGCCGAGCAATAAGGAACGGGCCTACTATGTCCGAACCTCGCAAAGAGGTGCTCGTGAGAAGTGCGACAGCACAACTCCTCAGAACTGGTCCGGGTACCAGCCGGGCCAGTTCGCTTTTTTGGGCAAAAGCACCACTACATGTAGTGCCATCGATCTAAGTGAACACTAGATGATGTGTTGCCCCGTATCGCTGGAAAACTACGCCGCATCATCTTTCGAGTCAACGAGTTTACCCTCGATTGCTCGCAAAATGATTGGGAAATTCACCTTGCATTGTGGAAGCGCAGGAAAGCCATCCCTGTCCGCTTGACGAGCACAGAATCAATCCATAGCGTGCGCTTTGACTGCCGATGGCACTCACCCGACCCGGGGGCAATCCGGGACACCCAACCCTCGCGGAGACCACTCCGCAGGGAAGGTCTCCGTCCTACGGAGATCTGTATGTCAATGCCACCTGATCCGCAGAACAGATCATTGGCCAGTGCGCGTTCGTCACCAGCGACGTCGCGTCGTTTTCAGTCCTTGGCACCGAGAGATGTGTGCACACTCATCGGATGGCTCAGGGGAGGCGTTTCGCTGACTGTTGTCGAATCCCTCCCCCGCTACGGCTTGGTTGGAAACGCGCGGTTCGCAGAGCGCGCTCGCGATTGGTATCGACTTTTCTGGATGTGGAGCGCCTTTCGTTCGCACCCCACCCATGATCGCGCCTACCAGGCACTTGGTCGCGACGGCTATTGGCGTCGTATTGCCCGATGCAAGGCACTGCTTAACCGCCTGACGTCGGACTGACCGATCACACCATCCCCACATGCGGGCCCTCCCGCTCGGGACGGCTCGCTCCCAAAAAAGGAGCAACCCATGACGCACCTGCGACTCACCCTCGATGTGGAAATCGAGACCAACGCTGAAGCAGCGAGGCCCGTCGCTGTGAACGCGCTGCCTGACACCGTGGTGATCGATGGCATCGAGCTGCCCACGCGCAACGGGCGCGGGCGGGTGATCCACGATACGCCAGAGGGGATCGCGAACTTCTGCGCGTGGTTCGGCGGCAGCAAAGCCGTGGACGCGCTTGGGCGACCGCTAGTGGTGTACCACGGCACCAGCAACGATTTCACCGCGTTTTCTGATGAGTTCGTTTCATCCAGAGCGGAAAACGAATTCGGGAAAAGGGTTCTATTTCACGCCGGGGCATGACGCGGCCAACCTTTATGCAGGCAAAAACGGAAAGGTTGTTCCTTCGTTTGTGTTGATGAAGAGCCCCATGTTTGTAACGACGCACGACAGAGGGGGCGCGACAGGCTGGCATGGAGAGCATGACGGGCTGATCGTCGTTTTTGCGGACTCCGAGAACAAAAATGACCCGGAATCGTGGGCTGAGATTGTTGTGGCGTCTCCTGCACAAATCAAATCCGCGACCGACAACTCCGGCCGATTCGATCCGTCCAGCGCGAGCCTGACCGATGCGGAGGATGTGGTCACACCTGCTCCGAAGGCGAAGCCGCGAGGGCTGGCGCTATGAACACGTTCCCCGACACCGTGGTGATCGATGGCATCGCGCGACCCACGCACAATAGCGCGGGGCGGCTGATCCACGACACCGTCGAGGGGATTCGCAACTTCTGGGTGTGGTTTGGCGACAGCAAAGCTGTGGACGGCGATGGCAGGCCGGTGGTGATTTACCACAGGGCGGATGCCAGCATCAAATCGTTCGAGCCTTCGACGAGCGGCACGCTTAGGCAGGGCATCTACTTTGCAAACGAAGAGGCGTCAGCCCGAGCATATGGAAACAGTGTGGTCCTGCCTACGTGAGCCTGCAAAGCCCGTGGGTGGTTGCGCTTGATAGCGATTCCAGGTGGGCAATTAAGGAAGACTTCGATAGCCCATGTGTCGAGGCCGTGCGGGGGCTTCCCTCGGCGGCAGGAAGATGCTTTGATGCAGCCAGATATGGAACCGGAATGTACGATCTACCGGTTGCAGCGCGTGCTCTGGCGGAAGCTGGCCACGACGGGATCATCGGCGCTTACCCTGACGGGTCGAGAGAATACGTCGCCTTCCGTCCCGAGCAAATCAAATCCGCCACCGCCAATTCCGGCCGATTCGATCCTCAAACGGCGAGCCTGACCGACGCGGAGGATGTGGTCACACCTGCTCCGAAGGCGAAGCCGCGAGGGCTGGCGCTATGAACACGTTCCCCGACACCGTGGTGTTCGATGGCATCGAAGACATTCCCAACCGACTGGCGCGATTTGGCCTCATGAACCCAGCAGACTTCCTGGCGGAAATGCAGGAACGGTGGGAACACCAACAAGCAGAGGGCTCGTGAAGAGCTCTGGTGTATCAGGTTTAGGGCCCTCGAAGCCGCAAGCTTGCGGCGCGTGACGAGCACAATCGCTCTCAAGAATCGCAACCCACCTGGGTTCGGCTCCAGGAGCCGCCCTCGGCACAACGGGCGTCCAGAAGGTGTCGGTCCACCGGCACCTCGACTTCATCTGAGGTCGCCCGCCCAACAACGCCCGAACCTTCAAGGTTCGGGCGTTGTTGTTTCTGCAGTCCGGAAAACGCACAAAAATCCAAAGAAATCCCCGCATCTTGATGGGGTTTCCCGCAAACAAACGAAATCGCCATCCCTAACCTGTACCCAGCAATTCCATGCTGAGGAGCAGGCATGTCCACATCACCCACGCAAATCGCCACCGCCGGGCAGCACGGTTACATCGAGGACCTGGTCAAACGTGCCGGCCTTGAAAGCACGGCCGACGCGATCGCCCTCGTTTTTCCAGAGACGCCGGCGGTACTGGGCAGAACCGAAGCCAGCCGGCTCATTGCGGCGCTCGAAAAACGCGTGGGAAGTCCCACGCGCGACACCTCCAGTCCATCGACGCACACCTCAGCGAAGCAGATCCGAAAGCTGGCAATGGGCACTACCCCACTGGACAAGATTCAGAGCCCAGATGCGCGGTGGATCGTTGATCGACTGCGCAAGTTTGCGGCGATCGAAAACGTCCTCGCGGCAGGCAAGAACCAGAACGCGGGCGGGCCGATCGCCATGGATCTACTGGTCAGCTACTTCCAAGGCTGGGATCGGCTCGCCGAAGCCTTCGATGTCACGGTCCCGACGGCCAAAGCCTGGGGTTCCCACCTACCCGCCTCCCGCGCCTATGAGGCGCAAATCAAGACGGGCGGGTTTGTCCACGCCCCGATCGGTCATTGAACAAGGAGAAAATACGATGAGAGAGTCCATCGCCCGCATCGGCAACTCATGGACCGAGCGCGAAATCACAACGCTTCGAAGGTTCTATCAGGAGATCGGACCCAAGAACCTCGCCACCCGGCTTGGCCGAACGCCCAATGCGGTCACCACCAAGGCGAGAGAGTTGAACATCATCGTGCCGCGAGGAGACCGCGAAAAAGTGGAGGCAAGAGTCAAGGCTTAATTTGCGTCGACTATCCCCGTCGGGATCATGGTGCCATGAAGCGCACCTACACCGGCGAGCAAGCACAGATCATCGAACACGACCGTGGCAACGCACTGGTTCGGGCCAGCGCCGGATCCGGGAAATCGACCACGTTGGAGGCCAGGGTGGTCCGCCTGGTCCAATCCGGATGGCGGGCCAACCGGGTCATGATGTGCGTGTTCAATCGCGACAATGCCGACGACTTCACGCGTCGGATGACGACGCATTTCGCCACCGATAGTCTTCCGCTGGTGCGCACCTATCACGCCTTGGCAAAGGGCATGACCGACCGGCTGACGCGCCTTGGGGCAATGCCCAAGTGGCGACTCGTCACTCAGGATCGTGAGCTCACTGCCCTCTCGATGAATGCGCTGAAGGCGACCGGCACGGCACCGCTTCGTAAGCGGCCAGCCGAGCTGGTAGAGGAGTTTGCCTCCTACATTGACCTACGCAAGTCCGCTATCGATGGCCACGCGCTGATCGGCACGCGCTTTTCACCTGACGCAGTCAGTGTCTTCGCGGAGGCATTCAAGGCGTTCGAACACCTCCGCGAAGTCCAAGGCGTGCGGTTCTTCAATGACCTGATCTACGACCTCATGCTGACCCTGCGAGCCGAGCCCTCCCTGTGGGCGCAGTTCACCGGGAAGCTGGACCATGCGCTTTTCGATGAATTCCAGGACATCAATGGCATCACCTTTGAACTCCTGCAAGGGCTGACGCGTGAGGGCACCCATACCATGGCCTGCGGCGATCCAGCGCAGTCGATCTACGCCTTTCGCGGCGCGCAGGTGGAGTTCATCACGGACCGATTTGCCCACGCCTACGCACCGGTCACGCACTACAGCCTGCAGTACACCTTTCGGTTTGGCCACGAAGTCGCCTATGCCGCGAGTGCTTTGATCAGCCATAACAAGGCAGGCGGTGAATGTCTGACCGTGGCGCACCCGAGTTGTCCAAGTACACCGATCGAGCTCCATACCTATGCGCCAGATCAGGCCATCGGCATTGCCGGGATGCTCTCGCACGCGCATCAACGGCATGAGCTTCATCACGCCTGCGTTCTGGTCCGCAATTTTTCTGCAGCGATCCCACTGGAGATGGAATTGTTGCGCGCCGGCATTCCCTTCTTTGTGGACGGGCGTGAGCCGCTCACGCGGGTACCGGAAGTCACCGCGCAAATTGCCATTCTGAAGTCGGTGGCCGATGTGCCACTGACCGATCCCGAGCTCCAGTCCCTGCTGCGCTACCCGACCCTCTACCTCACCGGCCCCATTCAGGCCACGCTGACGCAGCACGTGGCGAAACGATGCGGACAGATGCGGCTGCACGAGGCGCTTCGTGACGCCCTGCGCGCGATGTCCGGCGTCGATACACGACAGTCAGAAGCGATCCGGCAGCGTGCCGACATCCTCGCCACCATGGCAACGGACTTCGGGAGCACCGCCCATCCCCGTGCCGGCTTGCAACGCTATGCCCAACTGACGCAGCTCGATCAAACGATCGCGAAGGCAACCGCGTCCGTGACCAAGGCGAACGAACTGAGCGCGACCAAAGCGGCATTCGAGCAGTACGCAGGACGCCACGCAACGGTGAAAGCATTGCTGCAGGAATGGGAGATGACCGCTGGCGAGTCAGATCAACGTCCACTCGTCGACCACATCCGCATCACCTCCATACACCGATCCAAGGGCGACGAATACCCGTGGACCATTGTTGCTGGGCTGGACCACGCGATCATTCCGGGCGCCGACCCCATCGACCTCGAAGAGGAGCGGCGACTCATGTACGTCGCCATGACCCGCGCAAAGCACCGCCTCACCCTGCTTGCGCCGATCAGCAAGAACTGGGAACGGGCAATGGCCCTCGAGCGTCTGATCAAACTGGGTCACCGCGTGCTCATCGAGAGCCAAAAGTGGGTCGGCACGCAGTCACGATTTATCGACGAGGCCGATCTGGACGCTGCCAAGTCCGTGGCCAATGCGCTGACTGGCTCGCAGAGCGCGGTACACGCCGGCAATCCTTCGTTGGTCAAGCGCTACTTCGAGGCGATTGGAAAAACCGCGCCCGCGATCACCGCACCCTCGGCGCTGCAGAGCACAACGAGCCGCTCTGGCAGTTCGTCGACTGCCCTCCCCCAAGACACGCCGCGCCACAGCGAATTTGCAGACATTCGTGCCGGCAATGACGTGCAGATCGGCGATCTATTGATGAGCAGAAACCGCCGTGAGCAGGGTACGGTGATTGAGATCATGCCGACCGGCACTCTGAAACTCCGAAAACCCAACGGGGGGACGTTTGCCACCCTGCCATTGCCGGGTCAGTGGCTGCATGCAAAGCGCTTGACCAGCACAGATTCGTTGTGAAACCTACCCCCTAACTGCTCACGCAGCGAAGGCAACCCCGGCCCAAAGCGGGGACACGAAAACCCCTGAGGGCCACCTCAGGGTGGTCCTCATTTGGAGGACCCAATGATTTTCAAATCAAGCTACCGAGGCGTGACGGATTACGCCTCAAATGGCCGACGCATCTCCGTGGCATTTGCTGAGTACCCTCTCGGCGAACGCGACTTAAATCTTCCTTGTGGCGCGGTGTATCCACAGGGCAACACGCGACTTTCAGCGCAGGAGGTCTCTTTCCTGCAGATGGAACTCGGGCGTCTGCATCTCGTGGCGCGAACCGTCCATGAGCTGAAGCCCGCGGACCGGTTGTTCGTTGTCCACAGCGACGGCAAGGCATTCGTTCCCACCGGGGAGAACATCGATGCCGCATGTTGAGATTCTCATCACGCAGCAGGTGGATCTCCCCCGCTTTACCGTCTACCCAGGCGAGCGCTGGTCCTTCGATACGCAGCGCGAATATCTAGGGAAACCGGCCGGAAACTACCTACGGGTCAAGCAGGCCCAAGAAGGCGGTGGTCTGCGTCTTGGTGGCGGCGTCATTCCCAGTGAGGCCATCACCATTCTTCCGGAGGTGGGCGCATGTCGGTGCTACGAGCGGAGTCAGCCATGACCACGCCCGAGTACCAGATCTTTCACAAGCGAGAGCCTCTTCAACGAGGTACACATCCAAGCCATGGGATTCACCCGCAACACCAATGGCTACGTGTATGCACGTACCTCAGAAGAGGCGGAAGCCTTGATGACCCTGCATCGGCAACACCAAGGTTGCCGTGTCCGCAAGGTCGTGGCCAGACCGGCACTGGAACAGGACATTCGCCGATACACCTTCGTTGAGCAGATCGTGAATCTGCCGGCGGAGATCGCCAAGGCGGAATACCTCCGAAGGGACTACCCCACGAACTGGCACACCCTTCCACCAAGCTACGCGCTGCCCTCCACGGCCGCGTGAACACCAACCCCACAAGACGCCCGCACTGCGGGCGTCTTCATTTCGGGAGTACACATGAAAGTAGAACAACTGCTGCCGACGACAGCGCCAGGCCAAGAGCTTTTCATTGACCGGGAGACGCTGAGGCGTGTCGGTCTCTGTTCCTATCTCGCGTCGACCAAATGCCTGGCCCGCTATCGATTGATCGATCCCGGCCTTCCCCTTGGCGCGATGATTGAGGCTGCCAAGGCTCGCGCACCGGAGCTTCCCACGCACCACACGCGTGTGAGTCTGGATGCAGATGCCAATGTCATCGTCCTGCTGATGAACGAAGAGGCGAACCCCGTGCTCTGGCAATCAGAGCCCATGCCCATGGAGGACGCGGACTATCGCGACGTGGTGAACGTCCTCGCGCGCTTCAACGCGTGGCAGGTTGGGCATAGCGGACAGTATCGCTGCGCCCATAGCGTGGACTGGCTGTACCCGCTGATCCCCGAAGCGAACACCTATCGCAGCATGTTTGAAAGCCTGACGGATGGGGATATTGAGGTCTATTTCGGGGAAGACATTCGCGTTCGTCTTTCCAAGATGATCGCACCCTTGGGCCTCAAGCCACCGCACCGCCGCATGACCTGCCGGATACCGGAGTATCCCTACCTCCATGAAGTCTTCTCGGTCAACATCCCCACAAATGCCGGTGTGGTCTTCGCCAGTACGGAGTTTTCGTCGTTACGGCACGCCCTCGCAAGGCTCGGCCCAGAGGAACTCACAGATCTGCTGGAGCGCTACGTCGCCCTTTTGCAGGGTATTCATCGCCCCATCTTTCAGGACCAGCAGGCCACACCCTCGACGCAACGCGCTCAATCCGAGGCCGTTGCCGAATGCAGTCCTCAAGGGGATCTGTTTGGGGGCACATCGGGCATGATGGGTTCTACCCCGATCACGCCCATCGCCACAGCCATATCAACGGTCGCCGAGGCGGCCAATGAGGATGAGGCGACAGACGAGTCGCCCATCAGCCAGGAGCTCGGCCTGCTGCGAATTACCGGACAGCGTGCCGATCTGCCAACGGTGCAGCTACGTCTTTATCCCCAGATCAAGAACCTATTGCTGACTGCCGGAGCCAGCTACAAGCGTGGTGGCTTCGAGTTTCCTCACACCTCAATCCCATTGAGGTGATCGAATGCCTGCGTGCAGGCGAGACGGTCAATCCGAAGAAGGACTACCAGTTCTTTGAAACACCTGACGAGCTCGCCATCCGCGTTGTCGAAGCAACCGGTGACGTGCGTGGCCGGCGTGTCCTTGAGCCCAGTGCGGGCCGCGGGAAGTTGGCCGATCTCGCCAAGGCTGCAGGTGCCGAAGTGGTCACTGTGGAGGCTTGGGATCTCAATGCCAAAGTGCTCCGGGACAAAGGATACGTCGTCCACGAAGGGGACTTCCTGAGTCTGACGCCCGCAGATCTCGGCCTCTTCGATGCGATCGTGGCGAACCCACCGTTCACTCGCAATGCCGACATTCGCCATGTCGAACACATGCTCACCTTCCTGAAGCCAGGCGGTGTACTGAGCGTGATCACCTCGGCCCACTGGGACATCGCCAACCATGCGCACGCAAAGCGCTTCAAACAATGGATTGCGAATGCCGGTGTGACCGTCGAGGAGGTGCCCGCAGGGACATTCAAGGAATCCGGGACGTCAGTTCCCACGCGACACCTGATCTACGTCAATAACAAGGCAGCAATAGCCGCCTAAACCCAAACCCCGCCGCAGTGTTGGCGGGGTTTTTTTACCTCGGAGGGAGATAGGACGTAGAGCAATCTCGCCGGCGTCCGCCAACCCTCGGCCCTGATCGACAAGACAAAAAACAACGTGCACCAGTGCCGCTCATTTGGGTTTGCCAAAGCGTGCGACATCCTCGCTCGCTCGCATTCCCTTGGTCGCGGAAGCACTTCATCACGCTCACCCTTCGCCGCCATGACCTTGCCGCGCGCCCCTACGCCACGCGCTACACTGCACCGTCAAGTACTGGAGGGTTGCCATGGGAATCGTGCGCTCCGTTAAAGACTTAGCCATTGGCGGCATGAAGCTCTGCGCAAAGGCCATCAGCAAGACTGCCGAGTACGGCAATGAGCATCGCGACACGATCGCTTCCACCCTAGCCACCACAACTAGGTTGGCCGGAACGGCCGTGAAAGTGTTGGCTCAGTCGTGGCGGACACCAGCACCAAAATGACCAAACATCTTGCGCAAAGAGCAGCGTCATCAGACAGCGCCGCAGGCAAAGCGGTTGGCTATGTCGGCGCCGCCGCGACGGGCGCGCTCGCAGGTCTCGGGCACCTCACCAAGGCCGCCGGCAGCCGGGAGTGGGCAGCGCCCATATCGGCGGGCACGGCATCGCTCGCGACCGGACCTTTCGATGGCCAGCGAAACTCTCGACTCGTTGCTGTCGCCCGGTCCGACCTGCAAGCGAAGCGCGACGACTCGCCCGACGTGGGGGGTCTTCGCCAAGCGCGCAGAAGCACTTCAGCGCTCCATTGCGTTGGCTCAACGCACGTCACGCAGGAAGGACCTGCTAGATCGGCTCGTCATCGGTGGCGTCACCCTGTCCACTTTGGTCGCACACCCGCATGACGTCCCCCCTCAGATAGAGGCGGCCTTTGCCTTGGCGTACCCCGGTCTCGCTGCCTCTGCGTCCTTCAGCGACGCGGTCGCCCGGATGAGCAGTGCAGAGCTTTCCGGTCTCGTCGCTGGCGTGAAGGGGAAGCTCTTCGAGCTGCAACTCGTCGACTATCTCAACTCCGGGTGTTCTTCCTGCGGGTACAAGCAAGTCTCGCTGAGTCGGCTACCCAGCCAGGTTGGGATCTGGTGGTGACCGACTCCTCGGGCGCGTCGCCGAAGTCCTGCAGGCCAAGGCACCGAGTCCGTCGCCACGTCAAGGAAGCCTTGGCCAACCCCGGGATTGACGTCGTCACGACGTCTGAGGTCTTCGCCCAGCTCAGCGCACTGGGTGCGGCCCAGACAGTCCGCGACAGCGTATCTCCGAGGCAGCACTCGAGTCTGCGGTCACGGCGGCCACATCCGCCGGCACCGGTCTGGATGCCGCCGACTTGCTACCGTCCGCTCTTGGTCTTGCTGTGATCAGTCTCTCTGTCTTCATGGACACGTCCCTGACTCCGGAAGAACGCGTCGCCGCAATCGGTGAACGGGTGGGCAGGGCAGGTGTGTCAACCGCCACAGGCAAGGCTCTGATGGTCGCTACCGGCACCTGGTGGATCGGTCTCGTCGGTGGTGTCGCCACTCATTGGTTGGCGTCCAATGGGCGGGCGAAGCGCGCTCAGTTGAACCAGCTCGAAGCCATGCTGGGTACACTCAAGTCGGTGGACCAGCGTGAGCAGAGGCTGCTGCCAAAGCTGGTGGTTTGAGGCTGTGCGCGGAAGTGTTGAACCTTCCTCACGTCGCTTCGGGCCGGAGAGGTCTTGCCAAGATGACGTTTCCAACACGCAGGGTTCTGTCCGAGGCACTACAACCAGCTGATGGCCTCAGCTTCCTGGCGGCATTCCTCTAAGGTGCGCGTCTGCTTGCCCGGATGGATCCAGTGGTCCACTCCCCCATGGTAAGAACAGGCGCCCTGCCCTGTTGCACCAGATTTCCACCCGTCATTGCAGACGGCCCTTCGCGATGCGGTTCATACCTGAACCCGTGCCGCATGCAAACATCAATCAAGGTGCTTACGGGGCGAGTTGATTCGAAGAAAATGCGAATAGGCAAGTCCGTAGGAATGGGTGGCCATGACCGCCGTCACATATCCCACGGCACCCCGATACAACGATGAGCCAAACGACGCTCCTACCGTCAACCGTCAGTACCACGACCGTTATGAGTGCGCCAACGATCAAAAGTGCGCCCACGAGCAAGGCCGGTCCCGCTGCGCTGATAATTCCCAGGTCGTGGGCTCTGGGTCATTCTGCACGAACATCTCTGCAGCAAACCCCAATCCACAGTAAACAGCCCACGCCACAATCCACGTCAACGGATTGAGAGCGAGCCTACGTAACTGGACGCCCAACCTGTTCACGTACCGCGCCGGAAGCTGGTTCGGAGCCGCAGTGGACGGGGGAATTGCGGTTTGAGAGTGCTTGGGAGGAGTGATCAAACCCTGAGAATGAGCAGCCGGTACAGAAGCGGATGCCGAGCGAGCAGTCGATTCTTGCGCCTTCATTTGGTTTGGGGTTCGCGACAGGGCGTTCGGAACCCACAGATCGCGCCTGATTCGATGGGCCAGATCCTCTTCAGGACAGCCCGAGCGAAGCCACGTGACAACATCACGGGACGAAATTGTTCCCTTGACCGGAGTCGCCACCAGGAGTGGCTCATCCAGGTACAGCTGATATGCGTCCAGCGCCGCCTTGACCTCGCGGGCGGACATCAGTGGACCACTGCCTTGCCGAAACAATGGCGTGTTTGGTCCTAAGCGGTGATGCGTTTCGATCCCGGCCATGCACGAGGTGCCCGCTCACCTGATCCAATGAATCCACTATCGCATACGTGCAGTTCGGGAAGAATGCCCTCTCGGCTCGGCCTGTCGTTCCAGCGTCATGACATCTTCGGGCAAGACAACAGCTGCGTACGTTACGAACACCTATAAATTGCGGGCCTGATGCGCGCGTGCTTTCCTGGGATGATTCACCTCAGGAAACGCTACCGTGACGCGTCGCGCGTGGACACGACATCTCAAGGATAAAGGCAAGACCGAACCGCGATCGCGCAAGTCACCCTGCCCTGTAAACCACCTCATCGATGAGACGTGCGGACGTCGAAACGAAGGCAACGCCCGCGTGCATGAGCGCATGCAGATTTACCCGATCCGTGCGGTTCCCAAACCCACGATGACCCATGCGGATCGCTGGAACAAGCGTCCGCCAGTGCTCCGCTATCGCGCCTATGGGGATCTGCTTCGTTGGCATCGGGCCTCACTGCCGACCGCCTATCTGTTGCTGGCGTGCTTTACGCCGCCGGCGAGCCTGAGCAGCAAGAAGCGGCTGCAGATGATCGGGTATAGCCATCAGGTAAAACCGGATGCCTCAAACCTGCAAAAGGCATTGGAGGACCACCTCATGCCCAACGCGGACCAGAAGATCTATGACGGCCGGTGCATCAAGCTCTGGGGACATCAAGACTTGGTGTGCATCATCGACACCCGTGGCCTTCGGCTGGAAATCGCAGACGTGGCCCTGATCGCGCACGCACGCACGATGGAAGAAATCCCCATGCTTTCGGCCCTCATTCCTGCAAGTGGCGAAACACAAGCTGGCTAGGATGGCTTCACCCAGTATGGAGAACCCGCATGACCACGGAAGCCGCATTGTTTGTCGCCCACAACGCCACACGGACCAAATTGATCGCTGTCCCTGAGCGTGCAGTACGACACCTCATTGGCAAGACCTCGATCTGGCGCGTCGTTGGACCCGGCGCGGATGCGCTGGGCATCCCCGCCGCACTCGCGGAGCGCGTCATCAACTGGGTCAATCCCGCCACGCGAAAGATCGCCGTCGCGAGCGCCATCGATGTTGGCGTCATTTCATCAAACCGCGATAGTTTTGCCATGATCTTCGGGCCAGATGGCCAAGACGGTGACACACCGCATTCGATTGGCAGAGTTGTGCTGGACGAGGCACATCTGGACGCGATGCCAAACGCCATCCGCCCCGTGTTTCTGCAAGCCCGTTCACCCCGCGATTGATGCGGTTACCGGCGCGGAGTACGTCCTGTGACCGAAGGAGCGACTATGCAACCCTTTCCCGATGAAGAGAGCTACCGTCGCGCTTTGGCGCGGGTGGATGAACTGTTTGAGGCGCATCCCGACATAGAGCCCGGCACGCCTCTGGGCGACGAGCTCGAAGCGTTGATCGATCGGATTACCGAGCATCAGGCCAAGCTGTTCGCCGCGTCGTTGACGAGCGAAAGTAGCGACAGCTAGTCGCTCAAAAAATGGGCGACGGCACGTGTTGACAAGCACATATTCGCCCGATAGCTTGAACCCATCACGAGCCCTGGGGGCTCAATCGACCTGCCGACATTGCAGGACACGAAAGTCCAGCGGCCCACACGCGTTGCTGGCCACCTGCCACATCAGGTGAACAATTCGGCCCTTTGGCCATGCTCTGGCCCTGGGGGCTCGAGCACCCTCTCAGTTCACTGAGAGTACGAAACACCCCCACACGCTGGGTGGTCAGTGGTTGTGGTTTTACCCACGCTACTGCACGCGATGGTCTTGGCGTTTCATCGATCCCCGTGCAATGGACCTTATGGTCTATCTGCTGAAGGTGTGTCGTGGCCAAGAGCGAGGACGTCTCGCATTCCCGCCGATCAGAATCCATGTGATCTGCCGTTGAAGGGTGCCCATTTATGGGCACCCTTCTCTGTTTATGGCCTCCGAAAGTCGCCGGTGCATTTCGATAGCGCGCGTGAACGCCCTATCGAAAGCCACTGGCTGCCAGATCTGCAGTCGACGACTGCAAGCCAGCCCAGGTCATTTGGGCACACCCTGGTAACAGAAGGAGGAGAGCCGATGTACGGGCTCAATTTGATCGCCGCTGACGGCAGTCGCGGCAGCATGGTTCAAGATCAAGACATCGTCTGGTCTGCGGAACCGGAGGCAGAAACCGTGAGTGCAACGCTCACGTTCAGCACAGCCATCACGCTCACGGGCGACCAATGGCGTGAATATGAGATGTTTGGTCGGTCTCTGGATGAGATCGATCACATGCTGAGTCGTGCACTGGCGCAGCTCGTGGCCACGCAACGCGACTATGCCATGCAAGGACGTCAGTGCGGCAAAGATGAGGACACGCTCGTCGTGATCAGCGCAGCAAACGTCGAGCAGGCATGCGATGCATTTCTCGCCGATCACGGCGGTGACGAGGTCTTCATCACCCACATCGCCACTGGCCTGTGCCTGGAGGTGCTGTCATGAGCCGTCATGTGACGCCGCGCGAGTTGGCGGCAATCGTCGCCTGCATGCTGACCGTCCCTGAAGAGGTCGGGGAGTTGGACGAGCTCCAGCCCTATCGCCACTTCGTCGAAGACATCGCGAACGTGGTGGCCAACTACACGGGGGTGACAGTCAGATCCCGCCCCGAAGGGGATTTAGGGCGAGTGTTGTTTGGCATTGAGTTCGATGATCCGGACCCAACGCGCGAGAACCAGTCCGTTTGGGCGATTGCCGATCCAGAAGGCAGCGAAACGCTGACAGTGGAGGATGCCTATCGCGCAGAAGTGAACATGCGGCGTCTGATACAGCCCGCTCTGCTGGCACTGGCCACATCGACGGAGAAGCTACCAAAGACCGCTCTGCAACTGAGCCTCAAAGCCTCCGTGGATCATTTGCCATTGAGCGCCCAAGAAGCACTGTTCAACGGGCAAGACGAGTATGAAGGTGCCCTCGTGTTGGCGCGGGGCGAATCGGCGTTGCTACTTCGCCTACCCGTGCACGGTCCATCCGCTGTGCCGATTTTCAAAGCCGCCATCGAGGCGGGTATCACCTACCTGCACCTCGACATCGACGCGCCGCACCTCGCGGTGTAACCCCACTGCCCGACCGGGGACCGTCCCCGATGGATGGCCCCCTCAGGGTGAGGAGAGACCATGCAACAGGAACATTTCCAACGGGGGGACATCGTGATCTTCAATCGATCCCCGCACCTCGTCATACACACTGGCGAGACGCTGATCGCCACGCAACTCCCCAGAGACGCCCCGAGCGCGTGGGTGCCACGAATGCGGCAGATCGGCACCACTTCGCGCCTCCGCCACACCGGAACCCGACTTCGCTTCAAAGGGCGAATCACCCCGGCCACGATGGTGGCAGCGGAACTCGCGGCACTGAAGAAATCCATCAAACAAGGGATGGAGGTCGTTGAAGTCAGCAACGGCTGTCCGACCAAGACCGTTCACCTAAAGATGGATGACGCCCGCGAGGCACTGTTCGAGATGAGCTTCATTGCGGATATCCCCACCGCCATGCGGCACGCCGGCTACACGATTGGCCGTCGAGGCTGGACAGGCAATCCGCTCTACTTCAGAACCAACTGAAACACCAGCCCAGTGATCCACTGGGCTTTCTCAAGCCCACGTCCACGTCTTGAGAAAGCCATGCGGCTCCGATTTGCGCAGCGCTGCTGCCAAGCCAGCTCAGGCCACTTGAGCACACCCATGACCCACTCGGGGCGACCCCGAGCATCGGGGGCGCCTCTTAGGAGGCACGATGAACGACGAGATGCACGCGCTGCAAGCAGCGCACGATGACCTACGCCAGCGTCTGCACGCACTGGGGTTTGGTTCGAACGAGGACATCAACGGCGGTGATGTCGTTGACGCGATCAACGCGTGGCTGGAAAAGCACCACATCACCGTCAGCGGAGGCGACCAATGAGCGTTGCCTTCGTGGTACTCGCAATCGCCGAAGGAACCGACGACCGTCGACTGCTGGAAGAGCGAATCGGCGAGATCAACCTGCTCCTTGGGGAGGATGGTATCCAGCTGGCCCTGATGAAGTCTGGGGCGAAGGATCTCCGGGCGTTCCAGACGGTTGAGGAAGCCGGCTATGAGCGACTCGTCGAGCTCGCAGACCGCATGGTCTCCGAGCTGGAGTTGCCCACGATGCGCGCATGGATGCGTGCGTCCTACGCAGCGCTGCTGGCCCTTGAAGAAGGGGCCACCGCCGAGGCGAAGGCCGAGGCAAAGCGCGATCTCGACGCAGCGATGCGCGGCGCCGGCGGCGTCACGCCGGAGATGATCAAGCCAGGCCTACAGGCCTATTGGTGCGATCCCGATGGCGGCTGTTGTTCAGGCCCCGCCACGGTGGATCAGATCCGGAGTGAATCCGACCGGATTGAGGCCTTGGATACCGAGGTGTGGCTGACCAGCGGCACAACAAGCGAGACGCGTTATGTGTCGGGCGAGGTTTACGGCTTTGAGCTGATCCAGCACCTGGAATCGGTCCAATGAGCCCGCTGCATATGCCCACCGCCTACGAGTTCGACTGTGGCCTGGTCGTGCTGTGCGGCATTACCGGCATGAACATCGTGGATCGCTACGCCGGTCCAGCGCGCCTCGCCAGTCGGGAGAACCAGCTGGAGAAGTTCACCGACCTACGTCGCTACGGGATCATCGACAGCGGCAGGATTGTCGAAGAGGTGAGTAGCGAGAAGGCGGCCGATCTCTGGACGCGGTCGCTAACACCGCACCACCACCGCCTCGCAAAGATCCAAGCACGGGAACCGGTGGTGATGGCATGGCAGGACGATGCCAGCGATCTTCCGCATTGGACCGTGTCCGTAGCCAATCCAGATCAGTGCGGCATCAGGGACGCCTTGCTCGTTGGCCGAATTGATTCACCACACATTCGGCCGTTTCGAATCGCGGCAGGACTTGACGCCCACCGTGCGCCACATCCGGAACTCGACACGGAGGTGATGCGTTGGCTGGTGATGGTCGGCAAGAGCACGGCAGTCGGGCGGGCGCTTCGTCAGCAAGTCGCTGCCTTATACACCCTCAATGCGGCAGGGTTGCTCTACAGGGAAAAGGATTCACTGTTCTTACCCTTCCCTGAGCACCCCTTCGATCTTCGCGACAAGGGATGGGTCGTCAAACTCAGGGGCCTGACCGTCGTGGACTTCCCTGGATGCCCGACGATCCCGCCCTTCAAACAGGGTGTGGGCGTCGCCGATGATGCCAAGTCGTTGACGAAAGCAAAGGCGAAAGCCGTCGCGGCAACGCTCCACGCCTTCAGCAATTATTCGTAACACCGCCGCCCTTCGGGGCGGCTTTCCCCCAGGGCAGCCCTTCGAAAGCCTCTCTTTGCAGCTCTGTGCTGCCAAAGGCGAGTCCACGCCAATCTGGACACACACCCTACCGGGACCTCTCCCGCAGTGGGGAAGGTCCCCTTACCAAGGAGACCCTATGTATCTCGTATCTGAATCTGACGCGGCGCTGATCAAGGTCGCATTGACATTCCTGGCATCCAGCATTTCAGATCCCAAGGATCTGCCCTCAAACTGCCGCCAGCACTGGGTGGAAGAGGCGAATCTGAATTCGGCTTCTACTCTGAGCGAAGCATTGGCGCCTGCAAGCAGCGCTGACCTGCTGAAGGCCTACACGGACGCAGGCGGTGACTTCGGGAGCTGTACCCGAGCGTTCGCCGCACCCGACGCGCACCCGATTGTTCAAGCGGCACGAGAGCTGCAAAAGGACGGCGAGTTGGAATTTGATGATCGCATCGTCATCAGTGAAGGGGGCGACGGCGGTGCCTACGTCCTTGCCTGGGCATGGGTAGATTGTGATCAGGCCTTCGACGAAGACGATGGGGACGACGAATGAGCGTGCCATCGCAAGCGCAAATGCTGCTGCCTCTGCTTGAGGTCATGGCCACCGCCGGCGAGCATATCCGTCCCGGGCAGTGCTACGAACTGATTGCCGACAAATTGGGCGTAAGTGCCGAAGAACGCACCAAGCGTGTTCCCAACGGGGCGTCCACGGTGAATGCGTTTGAAAGAACGGTTCGCTGGGTACAGCAGCGTGCAAAGCTGCTTGGGCTCATTGAGCGCGTCAAGGATGGCTGGTCAGTCACGCCCGAAGGCAAACAGAGGCTGACACCCGCGCCCGCACGACAGCCGCGGGTTGCATTCGTTACGGATCGGGGGATGGCCATTTGGGGAGACGCTTTCGATGTACCGACCATTCTTGAGGCTGGAAGTGTGCGTGCCATCATCAGTTCGCCGCCCTATCCGATTCTCCGCAAGAAATCGTATGGCGGCATCACGGACGAGAAGACCTATGTCGATTGGCTCACCCGGCTGATCGAAGGCTGGCTACCCACGCTCAAACCGGACGGCTCCATCGTGCTCAATCTGGGCGATGCGTGGCGTCCTGGAACACCGACGCTCAGCACCTACATCGAGCGATTGGTGATTGCCTTGGAAGATCGATTGGGGTTGCATCTGTGTCAGCGCCTGGCATGGGAAAACCCCTCAAAGCTGCCGGCACCTGCGCAGTGGGTCAACATTGAGCGTTGTCGCGTGAAGCCGTCGCTGGAACCGGTGCTCTGGTTCAGTCCGTCAACCAGGCCCTACGCCAACAATCGGAGCGTGCTGCAGCCCTACTCGGAATCAATGCGCAAGCGCATTGCCGACGGCGGGGAGCAGCTATCGGTTGAACGCCCGAGCGGGTACGCCTTGGCACAAGGGGCATTCGCTCAGGACAACGGCGGTGCCATTCCAGGCAACCTGATTCGCGCCGCCAACACCGAGTCCAACAGCCGCTACATCGTGGACTGCAAAAGACACGGCCTGCCCGTTCATCCAGCACGTTTTCCGGCAGCACTTCCCGAGTTCTTTGTTCGGCTCCTGAGCGAAGTCGGGGATCTGATCGTCGACTTTTTCGGCGGCAGTGGAAAGACGGCGGAGGTGGCGGAGGCACTAGATCGACGGTGGATTCTTGTTGAGCTCTATCGAGAGTTCATCGAAGGCGCCAAGCTGCGCTTTCCCAACGCAACCTAACCCCAACAAGGCCCTGCACATCACGTGCAGGGCCTTGTTGTTTTCAGCGTTGCAATTCGTTGCACAAATGGCTTGACCAGCACAGATCAGACACCAAGCATCAGCGGCGTTACTGCAGCGTTGATCGCTGATCGGCAAGCCCAGCTAGAAATTGAGGCACACCGGCCATCTGGCCACCTTCCCTGAGGGGCTCTCCTCTCAGGGGCGCTCCTCGTTCTTTTGAGGAGACAACAATGTACGCAGAACCAATGGAAGCCCTGCGCTTCCTCGGCGGCGAGCTCGCGGAGCTCCCGCTGCACCAGGGCGACGAAGAGTCGCTCGCGATCCATATCCCGCGCGTGCGGGTGATGGATCTGTATCCCCCAAAGCGCACGCCTGTCGTGCACTGACACCCCACACGATCCCGCGCCTCGCGCGCGGGATCGCACCTGCCTACCTCCCCACCGGTGCCTCCGATGACGCTTTACGAGGCGGCATCGGAGGGCCCGGTGGTCGGGTCATATTGGAGAAACACATGAATACGATCGAATCGGCCACCGTGGTGGCCAACCCTGCAGACGAACTGCAACCCGTGTCGGCGGATTACCTGGCCAAGAAATACCTGAAGCCAGGCGAAACCCCAGACACGGCCAAAACCCGCGTGGCAAACGCCGTGGCCATGGGCAATGAGCTCGACGCCAAACGCTTCAAGGCGCTGCTCGACGGCGGTTTCACCGGCGGCGGACGCATCATGTCCGCGGCGGGCACCGATACGGTAGCCACCATGATCAACTGCTTTGTGCAGCCCGTTGGGGATGCCATGGTCGGTGAGGTCGATGGTGTCCCCGGCATCATGACCGCACTCGCGGAAGCGGCCGAAACGATGCGTCGCGGTGGAGGCGTGGGTTACAACTTCTCCGCCATCCGCCCGCCAGGCGCATGGGTGCATGGCACCAACTCGCGGGCCGGCGGCGCCTTGTCCTACATGGACTTGTTTGATGCGGCCTGCAAGACGGTGGAATCGGCGGGTGCCCGTCGCGGTGCGCAGATGGCCGTCCTGGACATCGCGCATCCCGAGATCGAAGGCTTCATCACCGCCAAGGCGATGGACGGCAACCGCTGGCGCAATTTCAATGTCTCCGTCGGCATCTCCGATGCCTTCATGGAGGCGTTGGAAACGGGTGCGGACTGGCAACTCGTTCACCAGGCAGAACCGCATCCCGATCTCACGGATGTGGTGCGGCGCGAGGATGGGATGTGGGTCTACAAGACAGTCAAGGCATCGGAACTGTGGGAGGTGATCACCCGATCCACCTACGAAACCGCAGAGCCGGGCGTGATCTTCGCTGACAGGGTGAACGACGAGAACAACCTCGGATACATCGAGACGTTGAACGCAACCAACCCCTGCGGCGAGCAGAACCTCCCCCCCTACGGCTGTTGCGATCTGGGCAGCGTCAACCTCACGCGTTACGTCATAGCACCGTTCA
The DNA here is from genome assembly GCA_016718605.1 of Lysobacterales bacterium. Taxonomy (GTDB): domain Bacteria; phylum Pseudomonadota; class Gammaproteobacteria; order Xanthomonadales; family Xanthomonadaceae; genus Aquimonas. Next base: position 24,329 of record JADKCY010000020.1, read on the forward strand.
CACGCATGGCTCGCTTTGACTTCGATGGATTCGCGGCCGAAGTCCCGGAGGCGGTGCGCTTTCTGGACAATGTTCTGGATGCCACCGTGTGGCCCCTTGAGAAGCAAAAGGCGGAGGCGCAAGCCAAGCGTCGCATCGGGATCGGCTACTACGGACTCGGGTCAGCCTTGCTGATGCTTGGGGTTCGCTACGGCTCCGACGAGTCGGTCGCATTTACCGAGCGGGTGACGCGGACGTTGATGGAGGCGGCCTATAACGCCTCGGTTGACCTCGCCATTGAGCGTGGGCCGTTCCCGGCCTTGGAGACCGAGAAGTACCTGAACTCGGGATTTGCCAAGCGATTGCCCGAAGAGATCCGGGATCGCATCAAGAAGCACGGCATCCGGAACTCACATCTGCTGTCGATTGCACCGACGGGGACGATGTCATTGACCTGGGGAAACAATGCCAGCAACGGTATTGAGCCGGTCTTTGCACTGACCTACAAGCGGAATGTTCGACAGCCTGATGGGTCGACGATCACGGTGGATGTCGAGGACTATGCCTATCGTCTGTATCGGATGATGGGTCTCGACACGGCTCGCCTACCGAACCACTTCGCCGTCACCAGGGATCTCACGCCAGAGGATCACATGCGGGTCATGGCAGCGGCGGTGCCCTACATCGATGCCAGCATTTCGAAGACGATCAACTGCCCTGAAGAGATGAGCTTTGAGGCCTTTGGGGATGTCTACCGATCGGCCTATCGGATGGGTCTGAAGTCGATCACCACGTATCGCCCCAACCCAAAGCGGGGGGCTGTCCTGATCGACACCTCGGCCAGCAGCACCGATGCCGAGCAAGAGGTCACCGCCACCGATCCTGATCGGCGGCTGATCGTGAAACCCGCACAAGGGCTGACAGAAGGGATGCTGCGCTGGTCGAAACGGCCAAGCACCCCTGGCGGCAGTCCGAGCTGGACCTTCCCGATCAACTCGCCAGAAGGACGGTTTGCGATCACGGTGGCGGAATACCAGAACGGGGTGAATCACCCGTTTGAGGTGTGGGTGATGGGTGCGGAAGCACCGCGCATCCTGCCAGCCATCGCGAAGGTGCTCTCTGCCGACATGCGGACGAAAGATCCTCGCTGGCTGCAAGAGAAGCTGCATGCCCTGAGCAAGACCCAAGGCAGCGCCTTCGTGTTGCCGATGCCACCTGAGGGCACGCCAAAGCGAGCGAACTCTGCCGCCGCGGCACTGGCCATGTTGGTCGACTATCGGGCAACCCAGCTTGGCTACCTCACCGAGGAAACCCACCAGTTGGAGAGCCCCATGCTGATGGCCATGGCATCGCGCCGTGAGCCCAAAGCCGATCAAGGTAGCCAGGCACGCTACTGGGATATTCGCAACGACAACACCGGGGACGATTTCGTTCTGATGGTGAAAGAAGCCGATCTCGCGGATGGCTCCCGCTTCCCGATCTCGGTCTGGGCGGCAGGGACCTATCCGAAGGCGCTCGATGGACTCTTGAAGTTGCTGTCGATCGACATGCGCGTCTCCGACGTCGAGTGGATCGGACGCAAGCTGCAGGGCCTGGTCGATCACCCGGAGCCCATGGGCGACTTCCGAGCTGCCATTCCCGGAAAGGAACAGGGCTCGATGGTCTACCCCTCCACGGTGGCCTACATCGCCACCATTCTGCTCAGCCGGTACCGTCAACTCGGCCTGCTGGACGCAGACAACAAGCCGCAACACCAAACGCGGTTGTTCATGATCGAACAGGCGGCAAGTGAGGTGCATTTGCCTCTCGTGCGCGCCACCGGTCAGAAGGACTGCACGGTCTGTGGCGGCGTCAAAACCGTCGTGAAGCGCGATGGATGCTCGGTCTGCGAAGCCTGCGGCGACATCGGCTCCTGCGGTTGATTCCACGCACAGCCCCCTCTCTTTTTGAGAGGGGGCTTTCTCGGAGGGCGATTGCAACCATCGCGCTCGGCGAAAGCCCCTTCCGCCATCGGCTCGGCAAGCCCAGCTAGAAATTGAGGCACACCATTACCCACGCGGGAGCAACTCCCGCTTGCGGGAGTCTCCTTGGAGGTCCGCATGGAACAACCAGAGTTCTCTTTCCCGAGAACAGATCTATTGGGACACCCAGTCCCAATCCGCAGCATGGGTGCCGAGGAGCGCGAGCGCTTCATCCGACACCATATCGATCTCTGCAACACCGCGATTCGTCGCGCAGAGATCCGCGAAAAAATAACTTCGCGACGGGCGCATTTCGCGCGTCGTCACGGTCATGTGAGGGTGAGTCAAATCCTTGCGATTGAAGGCGACAAGCTGATCCTTGCGGATCAAGAGAAAGTGATCGAAGTGGCCATCGAAGATCTGGATCAGGTCTACCAAACACTCAGCCCAGCGGAGAACGTTTGATCGCTCGCCACATCACCAAAACGTGACGCTCGGCCAAGGAACGCCAACCTTGCGCCGCGTATCAAATTTGATACCATGGGGTTCAAAATGCATCTAAAGCCGATCCACTGGCGAGGTTCAGCGCTACGCGATATCAAGGATGACAACATATTCACGCCCAATGCCCGCAAACAGGCTGGGCATCAACTCTGCCTTGTTCAAGCCGGACTTGAACCAAACGACTGGAAGTCGTTCGATGGCGTTGGTGCAGGAACGAAGGAGATCCGCATCAATCTCAATGATGGATGCTTCCGCGTGATGTATGTCGCCAAATTCCCCGAAGCGGTTTATGTACTGCACTGCTTCAAGAAGAAGACGGCTTCTACCAGCCAGCACGACAAGGATATTGCGACCGCTCGCTACAAGGCCGTTGTCCATGAAAGGAGCAAGACATGAGCATTGACACCCAATTGATGCACATCACCCCTGCCGGCGGCAACGTCTTCGCCGACTTGGGGTTTGAACCAGAAGAAGCGGCTGCGCTGAAGGCCGAATCCCAACGAATCATCGCCGATAAGTTGGCTATCAAGGTTTCCTTGATGTGCGAACTCGCAGGTTGGATTGAAGCAGAGAAGCTCAAGCAAACAGACGCCGCTGCAATTCTCGGCGTGACGCGTCCTCGACTTTCGGATGCGGTCAACAAGAAGACCAGCAGGTTCACCATTGATGCACTGGTGGATATGCTGGCACGGGCCGGCAAGCACGTGCAGATGTCGGTTCGCTAAATTGGCCAGACCAAACCCCCGGGCAGATTCTGCCCGGGGGGGTTTCTTTTGTAGACCACCACAAATCAGACACCGCTTATTCAGCGCGGCGGCTTACGCGTGCTCGAAAGCCCAGGTATCGGCCAGCAGCTCGGCCTGCGCGATCACCTTGTCAGTGGCGTCCGGCTGCGCGTCCGGTGGGTACTTGTGCTTGGCCAGCAGCACCTTGACCATGGCCAGCATCCGCGCACGCGAGGACTTGCGGTTCTGCCAGTTGATCGTCGCCGACTTGCGTAGCTTGTCGGTCAGCTCCTGCGCCAGCGCGCGCAGCACCGGGTGGCCCATCTCGCGCACGGCCGATTCGTTCTCGCATAGCGCCTGGTAGAAGGCGAACTCCTCCTCGGTCAGGCCTTCTGGTGGCTTGGCGGCGTTGATTTCTTTGGCGAGCTTGATCAGCTCCTCGATCACCTCCACCGTGGTCAACGCGCGGTTCTGGTACTTGGCGATCGCTTCCTCGAGCTTTTGGGTGAACTCCTTGGCCTGCATGGCGTTCTTCTGACCACGCGCCTTGACTTGGTCGGCGATGAGTCGCTCCAGCAGTTCGGCGGCCAGGTTCTTGGTCGGCATCTTCTGGATCTGGGCGAGGAACTGTTCATCCAGCAGCGAGATGTCGGGTTTGCCCAGGCCCAGTGTGCCGAAGACATCCTTCACACCCTCAACCAGCACGCCCTTGGCGACGAGCTGACGAAGCGCCGCTTCTTTTTCAAGCCGCGATCGCGACTCACCAGCGCGCGTCAGCTTGATCAGGCTCACCCGCACCGCCTGGAAGAACGCGATCTCCTCGCGCAGCGCCATCGCCGCGCTACGGGTGCCGGCCAGTGATTGCGCCTTGGTGAGCTTGAGGACCTGATCGAGGTAGGCACGCACGCCGCGATTCCGGCCTTTGTCGTCCGGCCCGGGATCGACCTGCAGCACGTGCTCCATCGCCGGCCCCAGCAGGGCGAGTGCGCGCTTGGGGTCAGCGAAGCCGGCGTAGTCGAAGCCGTGGAAGAACTCCTGGCGGATTACGTCCAGCGTGTCCATCAGAATGCGCAGCGCCTCACCTGAGGTGTCGACCGGCTCGCGTTCCTGCCCGGCGTCGCGGGTGTACTGGCGGATGGCCTTCTTCAGCTCCTCGCCAATGCCGATGTAGTCGACGATCAGCCCGCCGGGCTTGTCCTTCCAGATCCGGTTGGTGCGGGCAATCGCCTGCATCAGTCCGTGACCCTGCATGGGCTTGTCGACGTAGAGCGTGTGGACGGGCGGCGCGTCGAAGCCGGTCAGCCACATGTCGCGGACGATGACGAGATCCAGCGGATCATCCGCGTCCTTGAATCGCTTCTCCAACAGCTTTGCGCCCGACCGGTCGGTCCGATGCTGCTGGTAGTGCGCAGGGTCAGACGAGTTGCTGGTCATCACGATCTTCAGCCGGCCCTTGCCGATGTCCGAGTCGCCCCAGTCGGGCCGCAGCTTCACGATCTCGTCGAACAACCGCACCGCCGCCTCACGTGAGACTGCAACGATCATCCCCTTGCCGTCAATTTGCTCCCTGCGCGCTTCCCAATGGGAAACTAGGTCGGCCGCCAGCGTTGCGAGTCGACCGTCGGCCATCGCCAGGGCTTCGAGCCGCGTCAGCCGGCTAACCGTGTGGCCCTGCTGCTGCTCGTCTTCGTCTTCGGTCACCTCCAGAAACTCGTCCATGAGCGCCTGCTTCTCGGCCTCATTGAAGCGCAGTTCGATGATCCGGTTCTCGTAGCTGACCGGCACCACCGCCTCGTCTTCCTGGGCGGCGATCATGTCGTAGACATCGACGTAGGTGCCGAACACCGCCTCGGTGTCGCGGTCATCCAGGCTCACCGGCGTGCCGGTCATGCCGAGGTAGATGGCATTCGGCAGTGCGTCGCGCATGTACTTGGCGAGGCCATACTTCGTCTGGCCCGTCTTGGTATCGAGGTCGGCGCGGAAGCCGTACTGCGTGCGGTGGGCTTCGTCGGCGATCACGATGACATTGCTGCGCTCGCACAGCACCGGTACCGAAGTCAGGCCTCGCTCGGGCGCGAACTTGTTGATGGTGGTGAAGAACACGCCGCCGGCCTGCACGGCCGAGAGCTGCTCGCGCAGGTCGTCGCGGCTGTTGGCCTGCACCGGCGTGGCGCGGATCGACCAGCGGCAGTCGGCGAAGGTCTCGAACAACTGCCCGTCAAGATCCTTGCGGTCGGTGACCAGGACGACGGTCGGGTTCGCGAACTCGGATCGCTCTCGCAAGGCCATCACGTAGAACAGGGCCAGCAGCGACTTGCCCGAGCCCTGGGTAAACCAGATCACGCCGCCTTTGCCGTCCTTGCGATGGGTTAGAGCGTCGACGGCACGCTGCACCGCCTTCTTCACGCCGTGGTACTGGTGCCACTGCGCGATGATCTTGAAGCTGGCGCCGCCGTCGCTACCACCGAAGGCCACGAACCCGCGAAAGAAATCGAGCAGGGTGCGCGGCTCCATCAAGCCACGCATCAGCGACTCCAGTTCCAACATGCCCTTGGCGGCCTTCTCGCCGCCCACCAGGCGCCAGCGGGAATGACGGCTCAGATCAGCGCTGAGCGAGCCGTAGCGGGCTACGGTCCCGTCAGAGATGACGTTCAGCAGGTTGAAGGCGAACAGCTGCGGGATGTCGGCCTTATAGGTCTGGATCTGGTGGTAGGCCTTCTCGTAGTCGGCATTGGGGTCTGCCGGATTCTTCAGCTCGATGACGACCAGAGGGAGTCCGTTGACGAACAGCACTAGGTCGGGCCGGCGGAGCTTCTGTCCGTGCACGGTGAACTGCTGAACCGCGAGAAGGTCATTGGCGCCATCGAAGTCGATCACCGGCACGCGCAGCACGCTGCGCCGCCCGTCTGACTCGATGCGCTCCAGCGGGACGCCATTGCGCAGCCAGTCGTACATCTCGCGGTTGCCGTCGACCAGCGATTGCGAGCCGTAGCTCGCAACCTTGGCGACGACTTCGTCTACCTCGCTGGGCGCCAGATTCGGCGCAAGCCGCAACACGGCGTCACGCAATCGCGGCGTTAGCACGACATCGGCATAGCGCTCTCTGCCTGCTTGCTCACCGCCCGGCGATACCGCGTCGCCGTGCAGACATGCCCACCCGAGGCCGGCGAGCCAGTCGACGCAAACGGCTTCGAGGTGATTTTCGTTCATGTCGCCCCTTGGGGGCCGCCCGTCAAGGCCCAATTAAACAACAAGATAGATGGATTCGACTGGTATTCTGGCGCACGCCACCCTCCGCCGCCATCCGTCGGTGATTCATTGCAGGGCCAGCCCGCAACCGGTACCATCGCTCTCAGCTCATCCACCATGCGTGGAAGGAGTATCCGAAGCCCTTGCACAGCAATGTGCCGGGGCTTCAGCCTTTCTGGGCCCTGCGCCATGCATCGCGCTCCTTGGTGAACTTGCGGATATTGCGCTCGCGGAGGCAGTACGCCGTCTTCAGCAGGTAGAAGCCAGTCCCTTCCTGCGTGCTGCGCTTGGCCAGGAAAACAGCGTAGTCGTGCGCTTCTGCCCAGATCACCACATGGGTCTCGTTCCATCGCTGGTTCTCCCACCAGGAGAATCCGGGCGTCCCTGCGTTCTCGATGCACCATGCGACCCAACGCACGCGTTCGCAACGCCTCAGATCAGGCACGCGATCATCCTCGTTGCGGTTGGCCTGATCGGGCGCTTCCGAGATCAAGTGCCAGAACCCGTAGCCCTTGTGCTTTGACTCCGGTCGGAATCGCACCTTCACGGGGTCGCCTCGAAACCGCAGGCCGGCATGCGCTACGCTCTGCAGGTAGGCGGCATAGATAGCGTCTTCATAGGTCTCCCAGTCCGCGCCGCTCCAAGGCATCAGCTCCGGCGGCGCACTCACGTCTGGGGCCTCCAGACGAATAGATTGAACTTCTCTGCGCTCCAGGTTGAGCTGCTGTCCAACGACAGGCCAGCGCGCCGTCGCACGTGCTCGACGAGCGCGAGCTTCGCGGGACTGGCCTGCAAGCCACGATGGGCGTAACCAAGGGCGCCGATCAGCAGATCGGCCAACTGCAGCAATGGCACATCGTGCGAATGCACCTGCTCGATGGACTCGACAACGCCTCGGTCGAAGTCATGGTTGGCATTGCACAGGACGTCGTGCAGCTTGGCCAGCCTGCGCGCGCCCTGCGTGTCCTTGATGTCGAGGAAGATCCGGTAGCGGCTGTCGCGATGGATCAGCCTGTTCAGCAGGGTGTACCACTGCTTGTAGTAGAACGCGCCGTGATCCTGCGCGAAGCGCGCGTGATCCAGCGCCTGCTTGTCTGGCACCACAAGCCCGCGAAAGCGCAGCGCAGCCTCGTCGAAGAACAAATCCAGCAAGGCGAGGTAGAAGTCGAGTCTCGCTGGAGAGACTTTGACCCACTTGATTTCGAAGCTGGTAGCGACGCCATGCTCCGACTTCAACGCCTTGATTCGGCGAGCCAGACGCTTGCGTTGATCTGTAGGGCACCAGAGCGCGCCGAGCACCATCGGGCGGATGCCATCGTTCTCCAGATGGCAGCTCTCGTCGCAGTAGATGTTGAAGGATTCGCTCATGAGTCGATCACCACATCGTCGATGAGGCATTCGAAACCAACCTCCATGGCACGCCAGAGCGTGGCGAGTTCCCGATAGTCCTCGGCGGTGAACGTGCGACCGTGGTGCGACCGGGCGCGCAGCTGGCCCAGGCGGGCGATCATGTGCCGCAGCGCGTCGACGTCCTCGTAGGCAACGGCGAACACCGCCTCGAAGTGTTCGTCGTGGCACATTATCAGCTCGTAGTGCTTGTAGTCGGCGTGGTCCAGCACCGACTCGTCGCGTCCCCAACGGCCGCCTAGCAACTGCTTGCAGCCGCACGAGGAAGGCGCTCCTTCCGTCCAGTCTCTCGCCATAAGCGTCTTCCATGCACTGGGCGATGAGGTGCGCAAACTTTCTCGTACCGATGGACAAGGCCTTGCGCCTTCCTGACCTCCGCGGCATGGCGTTGTCCCTGATCAGCAGTCTGATGGTCCTCCGCTTCTCCTGCCGGGTCAGGATGCGGAATCGGGGGGCGCGTAGCAGGCCAGAGATGCCGAGCAACTCCCGGGCTTGCCGGACGGTGTGCAGTTCGAGCCAAGGGTCCGAGAGCACCGAGTCGATGGCCGACCATGCGTCGCGACCAAGTACGTCGATGCGGTCGAACATCGTGGAAAGCGCCGAATGCGCGTTCAGCACCTCAGCGCAGCCGTCCTCCCACCAGGACAGTCGGTGCGCGTCCGCCAACTGCGCGGCCAGCGACACGTCCGTGACGCGGTACTGTTCGAGCAGGTCGGGCAGCTCGAACGCACCGCTGAGGCGAGCCGCCTCGACGGCACTGGTCAGCGAGCCAAGGGCATGATTCGTCTGCAGGTCGAACGCCGATTGACCGACCAATTGACGATAGGAATTGAGCGCATGATCCCGCTTGAGGCTCTCCTGCTCGATGATGCTTTCGACAGCGCCCACGCCACCCAGCATCCGGTAGAGGTCGTCTGCTGCGGTTGCCGCGAGGGGGCGGAGAAATCGCTCCCGCTCCGCGCGCTGCTGATCCATAACTTGTTCGATGACCGAACTGGCTCCCACTGCACGAGCCATCTCGCTCAAATCGAGATATCTGGGGAGCGTCATGCCGCGGCCTCCTCGATCGATCTCTCGGCTTCAGGCAGGCGCAGCTTGCCGGAGATCAGGCGAGGAAGCAGGGTGTCCCGGATCTCCGCCAGCAACTGAACCTGCACCGAGTTCGCATGAACTCGCCGGTGCATCGACAAGGCGATCAGCTCAAAGGCCTGGATTGCCTCTTGAGGAGGCAGAAGCTGAGGTAAGCCATGCACGTGGTTTCGGTTCAATGTGGGCACGGCCGAGCCTGCGTTGAACTGTTGGAAGTCAATTCGACGCAGCAACTCATAGGCGTAGCAAGGACCGCACGAGGAGTAGTTCTTGATCCACAACGTCGTGTTCAGGGGCCAGAAGTCTTCCAGTTCGAGGAATACTTTGCCGAGAACGCCCGACCTTCCGGTAACGACTCCGGGGCCACAAACCTTCGCTTCGGCATGCGTTCCGGCAGGTCCACTGGCCGCGATGATCGGGTAAGCGCCGGGAACCCGTTGCGCGGCCGGCAGATCGAACCCTCTCTGCAGTTCGAGAAGGTCGAGCAACTTCCCGACCCGCCACCCCTTCGGCATCAATCCCAGCTCTGACTCCTCGAACTCGCTGGGGAAGAGGGCGGCGGTGGCGGCGTCCATGCCTTCCGGCTCGCGGCCTTCGGCCTTGGCGCGCACGGGGTCGAAGTCCACGAACCAGGACTTGAACAGGGCTTGGGCGATGGCTTCGAGGGTGGTGTTGGTTTGACGGAGGAGGTCGATGCGGTCGTCCATTTTGCCCCCCCAAGAAATCCCGAATCTGCCTCTGCTCCCGAGCGGGATCCAGAGCTAGAACGACTTCGTTCAGCTGAAATTTCGGTTCCAGAGCCGGCCTGGGCGCTACCTGAGTCGAGTCAGCCGCCCGTGGTTCCCCAACGGGTAGTAGGCGAAAGCGCGGGTCATTCCCTTCAGCGGAAGTCCCTAACGTAAACGCACGTGCTTCTGAGGCCAGTAGTCGACCGGCACGTAATGAACGCGACCGACAGATGCGCCGCTTCGCCCAACCACAACACCAGGACCGGATGCCTTTGACTTGTTGTGTGTGCCGTTCTGGCCTGCCGAACCCATGACGGGATACTTCCCCTCGGCACGCTCTTGGGCAGTGAGGTCGTGACCTCGCTGGAGCCTCACGAACTCTCCGAGCTGCATTTCGCGCCATTCAGACGCCATAACCCAGCGCCCCCAGCCTCTCTCGAATCACCGCATCCAGTTCCGCGCCCTTCGCCATCTGCTCCGCCAGTTGCGTGGTCAACCGCTCCATCTTGTCAGCGAAGGCCTCGTCGTCATCGTCTTCGACCACGGCGCCAACATAGCGTCCCGGCGTCAGCACGAAGCCATGCTTCTCCATGTCCTCCAGTGATGCGGAATAGCAGAACCCCGGTTCGTCCGCGTAGGCCGCGCCATCGCCGAACTCGGTGCCGCGCCAGCGGTGGTAGGTCTGGCCGAGGCGCTGCAGGTCCTCGTCGGTGAACTCGACCTGTGTGCGCGAAACGCGGCCGCTGGCGGCCTTGCGCGCGTCGATGAACAGGATCTGCCGGAGGCGGTCGACGCGGCCGTTCTCGCCGGCCGCCTTGTTGCGTGAGAGGAACCACAGGCACACCGGGATCTGGGTGTTGGAGAAGAGCTGGCCGGGCAGCGCGACCATGCACTCGACCACGTCGGCCTGCACCATTGCACGGCGGATCTCGCCCTCGCCGGACTGCTGCGAACTCATCGAACCATTGGCCAGCACGATGCCGGCGCGGCCACGGCTGGAGAGGCGCGCCAGCATGTGCTGCAGCCAGGCGAAGTTGGCGTTGCCCTTGGGCGGGATGCCGTGCACCCAGCGCGGATCATCCGTGAGCTTGTCGCCGTCCCAGTCGGAAATGTTGAAGGGTGGATTTGCCAGGATGTAGTCGGCACGCAGCGTCTTGTGCTGGTCGTTGGTGAAGCTGGAGCCGTAGGTCTGACCCAGGTCGCCGTCAAGGCCATGCACCGCAAGGTTCATCAGGCTCAGGCGGCGCGTCTGCGCCATCAGCTCCTGGCCGTAGATGGCGAGGTCGCCCTGCTTGCCGAGGGTCTTCTGGTGGGCGTCCTTGAACTTGGCCGACTGCACGAACATGCCGCCGGAGCCGCAGGCGGGGTCGTAGATCTTGCCCTTGAAGGGCGCGAGGATCTCCACCAGAAGGTTGACCACGTTCTTGGGCGTGTAGAACTCGCCGGCCTTGGCGCCCTCGTTCATCGCGAACTGGCCGAGGAAGTACTCGTACACCTCGCCGAACACGTCGCGGCTGCCGTGCCTTGCCGGATCGAACTTCAGCCGCGCGATCAGACCCATCAGCTCGCCGAGCTTGCCGGGCTCCAGCGCCAGGCGCGAGAACTCGCGGTACAGCACGCCACGCAGCGACGGGTTCTCCGCCTCGATCTCGCCCATCGCCTTGTCGAGCAGTTGCGGCAGATCCGGCGCCGTCGCCAGGGCCAGCAGCGTGCTGAAGTGCGCGCCCTTGGGGATCCAGAACACGTTGTCCTGGTCGTAGAAGGTCTTGTCGCCGACGAAGACGTCCTCGCTGGCCCGCCGCGTGGCCTCGTCCTCGATGT
>JADKCY010000021.1 GCA_016718605.1 Lysobacterales bacterium
AGTAGAGGCTAGGTCTGCCCGTAGCTCGTCAACAATAACGCTTGGCGTTTCAAGCCTCTCAGGCCCCCAAATCGTCACGTCATCAGCGTCTTTCAGCGTAACGTCATAGCTGCCAACCCAATAGATGGCAGCCTCTCCGCGCCCATCCATAACCACCGGGTTTGCATTTGGTGTTCCGCCGCCGCTTGTGGTGTAGGTGGCCTTCGGCGTGCTCGTGCCTGGCGAGTACGTGTAAAGCTTGTACCCGACAGCCGGGGCGTTGGTTGCTGTTGTGAAGCTTTGTTTGCCCTCAGGGAGTGCGACTGCCATTTATTTCACCTTGGTTCTGTTCGTTTGTTGGCGCGGATTACTGCGCACCTTCTAGGGCGTTTTCTTGCTTCGTGCCGATTGCGAGTGCGTTAACTGCGGCCTTGCCGCTGCCCGCCAAAGCCTTTTTGCGGAGCGCCTCCATTGCCAGCCGCTCGGGGGTCGGGCCCTTGCCTGCAAACGCTTCCATTGCAGCAGCCCACTCTTTCGGGTTCAGGCTGCGCGCAGCTGCGAGTGCATCCACCTCGCGCTCAATGTTGCGCCCGGTCGCTTTGGTCAAGTAGTTGAAAATCGCCATCTTCGTATTGAAGATGTGCGGGCCTTGCGGGCGAACATCATCCGTTAGCGTTTTTGAGCTGCCTAGAAGCGTCTTTTGAAGTGGGTTCTCTGCCAGAGCCTGACGCTCTGCGAATTCCTGAATCGGCTTCGATGCTGCGGCATACCCGGCGCGCGCTGTTTCGTAGTCTGAATTCCTAGTGCCTATCCACTTAACAAGCTTGTCTTTTGCCTCGACAAACTGAGCATAAGTCGCATTGTCTAGGGCGCGCGAAACGGCCTGAGGTTTGATCCTTGCATCTAGCGACACCTTCACGTTGTGAAGCATCTTCGTTAGATCTTTGCTTGGGTTAAGCCGTGCCGCTTCAGAAAGCGCGTCGGCTTCCTTCATTACTGAGCGAATGTGCGGATTGTTGAAAATGTCAATCAACTCTGCGTCAGGCTTGATGGCAGTATTTGGCGCAAAAGCTTTGTCATATGCGTGGTCTGCGGCAATCTTTCTCGCCTTCTCCGCTGCCTTAACCGCAGCCTCTTGCGCAGCCTTGCGCGCCCCGAAGTCGCCCGAGATGCCGCCCGGGGTGGTTGCCGTGGCCTTCTCAAGCGCTTGCAACGGGCTGCCTTCTGGCAGGTGCGCAACGGCCTGGGATAGCGTAGGCTTGCCGCCCGGGAGAATGTCAGGCGCACCGCGCGCGGCTGCGATGAGGTTCGGGAGGTTCCGTTCACCCACCATCTCTGCCGTGATTTTGTTGAGGATGTTTGAGGCGTTGCCGGTGGCGAAGTCTTTCATCGAGGAGCCAGTTTCAGCAACCCAGCGGCCCAGCCCTGAGCCTGCCAAGTATTTCGCAGCCCCCGCCCCAACTCCAAGAGTGCCGCCAACAGCCGCGCCAGTCAACCCGGCGTCAGTGTCTCCGCCCGAACCCAAGAGGCCGCCAGCGCCGCCAGCAGCTGCCCCACCAGCCACCCGCAGGCCAGCATCGGCCAACTTGTTTGCAACGGTAGGCGCAATCCGCGCAGGCATTGAAAGCCCACCAGAGGACAAGGCCGCTCCAAGCCGCGTAGCCCCAACAGCTTTTGCACCCTGCCCCAGCGCCCCGCCAACCGGCAGGGTCATGAGCGTAGACCCAGCCACGCGTGCGCCACCTGGCCCCATAAACGATGTCGGCTCGGGGGCTTCTTCTGGTGAGAGGGCGGCGAACTTCCCTTCGTTGGTCTTGGATAGATCATTGATGAAGCCGCGGAAGTTTGACGGGGTTGTGTCGTCAGATACCAAAGACTTCCCAGCTTCGTAGGCGCGCGCACCACCTCGCATGGCGGCCATGCCAATATCACCAGCGCCCATCACAAGGCCCGACACGTTGCGCAAGGCGTTGAAGTTCTGCCACGCCTTCTCGCGCTTTTGGTCGGCTACGTTGGCATCTCCAACAAGGGCCGCGCGCTTCTTCTCATAGGCTGGGCCTGAGTTTGGCTCGGCAGTAGAGGCGGCAGCGGCTTGTTCTTCAGCCAACGCCTCTTTGTAAGCTTGTGCTACGTCATTGAATTCCGGCGTGCCTTTGCGCGCTTCATTCTTGATAATCCATTCTGCGTATTTGTCAGCAGTTGCCATTAGTTGCCACCCAAGATCGCGTCAGCCCTAGCCCGTGCAGAGCTTGGGCCATTGTTAGCTGCTGGCTTGGCCCCGCCTCGAACGATTTTTACACCGCCCTGCTCTTCATACTGGCCTTTCACCTCATCATCAACCCCTGCCGCCGCGTTTGCCTTCACGTGCTCGAATCGCTTACGAATGCGCTCAATACCGGCGCGCAATGTTTCTTCGCTGCGGAACCCGCCCGAACCAAGCTCTTCAACCATCCGGCGAAGCTCGTTCTCTGTAACTGCCGCCCCTGAGCGAGCTTTAAGCAAGATGTTCTTCACGCCTGCCAGCGCCTGCCTGATGTTCTCGCCTTCGGCCCCCTGCATCCAATCAGGCACCATACCAGCGCCACGCCCAAGCCCTGGCGCCTTTCCTTTCGGGTATTTCGAGAGAACATTCTCCAATTCACCAAGGGCGCCTTCAAACTCGGGGATGCTGTGTTTTTGCAGCGTTTCCGAGTATTTCCTCACGTTCACGGCGCGCTTCTCTTCTGCCTTTTCAGCAGACCCAGCCTTAGGCGCAGGGACAACCCCTTGCACCACTTGGCCAACACCGCCCGGCGTGCGCGGCGGTTGAACATACACAGGCGTATCAGTCCCCGGCACAACCCCGGCAATGGGCGCCCCGAGTTGGTTTGCGGCGCCCGCAGAGGCCACGCGTGACTTGAACCCTTCAAGCGGCTGATTTACAACCCACTTCCCATCGGGCCCCTTGATGAGCGGCTGGTTATTCGCGGTCACCTCAGCATTTGCCGCCAAGCGCGCCTGCTCCATCTGTTGGGGGGCAGCCATGCCCGCTGCGAAGGCCTTCTGTTTCCACTTTTCAAAGCCTCCAGGGCTCGCGATTGCTTTCTGCAATGCCTGCACCCCGCGCTGGTATTGCTCAGGATTGAACACACCGGATTTCAACCCGCCCTCCGCCCACGCAATCGCAGCTTCTGGCGAGTCCACAGACCACAAATCCATTACGTGCAGCTTGCGCTTAATCTCTGCCGCCTCAAGCTCTTGTTTGCCTGCTGCGGCCTCAGTCTTTCGGCGCTCTAGGTCGGCCTTCTCCAGCGTGTCGGCCAATGAGTTCCCAGCCTGCGACCCGCTAGCCCTTGCGGTTTGGATGCGCTGCGCATTCGTTGCGCCACCTCCGAGCCCAGACATGGCCGTGCGCAGTGCCGTTTGGTCAGCGATCCCGCGCTGCTTCTCGCCAAACGCGAGCGCATTCTCGGCGATCTGCTGTTTAGAAAGGTCGTTCCGCAAAAGCTCCGCTTCGTAATCCGCCACAGAGCGCAGCGGATTAGCCCGGTACATGCTGGTATCAATCGGCATTTCAGTCACCCCGGCATGATGTTGCCCGTCCCAGGTCGCCGCCTATCGTCGGATAGGTCGATGCCCCGCCGCCGCCTCCACCACCATAGCGCCCAGCAAGTGCCCCGAGCTGGTTGATGGTGTTGCCGTAGATGTTCCCCTGTGCAATGCGGCTCGCCGCGCTTGCGTTGGCTGCGCCCAGCATGTTCTGGCTGGCCGAATTGGCGGCGGAGAACCCCGCGGCGCTGTTGGCCGCGTTGACCTGCTGGCCGGTTCCGGCAATGCCCGACAGGCGGTTGAACAGGTCGCTTTTCTCCATCCGGTCGCGGTCGAACGCCTGACCCCACTTTGTGCCCGCGTAGTCTTGCGCGTAGCGTGTTGCCGCCTTGAGTGTGTCCCCGCCGAAGCCACCGCCAGCAGCCGCGCGTGCGCTGATTGCCTTCTGCCCCTCTTGCATGCCAAACGCATAGCCCGGCTCATTGCCGACATTCTGACCAGCGAATCGGCTTGTCAGTGTGCCGTCATTCATCAGGGCTTGCAGGCGATGAAGTGATTCAGCCCCGGCCGTGCGCCAATCGGCATTGTCTTCGCGTGTTTGCTGGTATTGGGCGTTTGTAAGGTCTGTAGCGCGGTTAGCTGCGTCAGCCTGGGTTCGTGCTGCGCTTCTGGTGGCGCTTGCGCCAATTGCGCCACCAAGTAGCGACACGCCACCCATGATCGCGCCACCAACGATCGGCCCGACACTTGCAACAAACGCCATTTCACACCCCCAGCATTAGTAAATCATTGCAGACAAGCTCAACCTCAAGCTTCTCAATATCTGTCTCGCCCGTGATGTGCACATTGGTGCAAATGCAATCCTCGTGCGCATACCCCGCGCGCTTGGTTCCGGGCTTGCAAACCGCTTGATATGGCGCCTTGATGTGTTTGGGCCCATCTTCTGTAAACACGGTCATTTCCCCTGCTGAAAGCATGAAGATATGCTCAGTAAGGTGAATTTTACCCGTCAGGCAGCCGCCTTTGGGTACTTTTATGGTGCGCGCGTAGAACCCCGTGCCGAATACATGCTCAGGCGGAATATCGAGCTGCTCAAGCTTCAGAAGCTCATTCTCCAGCGCGATGATTTTCCGAATGTTGTCCTTCTTGCTCGCCAGCCAGCCAGCACGCACAGAGGTGATTTCGTACTTCATACCGCCACCCCATTTGCGACCAGCGCCGCGCGGAGTTGGTTCACAAGCGCCTTCAGGTCGTTGATCAATCCCTGCTCCGTTGCTGTGTAGGCGGCGCCCGCCGTTGCCGATGGTGCCGCGTTTACGGTGTATGCGGCCTGGGCCGCTGCGCCATTGCATCCAAACCCTGCCGACGCTACAACAGTAGCCCCAGTTACGGCCCCGGTTGCCGCCAAAGAGGCCGCCGAAACAGCGCCAGAGAACGCGCCCGTCGTTACGCCAGTAAGGGCCCCGCTCATTGTGAGAGTGGTTGTGACAACTCCAGCGGAGAACGTGTGCACCGCAGTCCATGTAGGGATGATGCTTAGGCTGATGGCTGGGGCGGCATCTGAGCGCATGAAGGTATCCGCAACGCCATTCACCGCAGCAAGGCCAGCACTAGCGCTAGGGTTCGCGCCCACTTTGTAATCAGGCACGCGCGACACGCCAGACCCATCAAAGAAATGCAGCGGGTTCCCGCTCAATCCGAGCGAGTCTGGCGGAACTATCCCCGTGCTCATCCCGGTGAAGTCAGAGACCGCGCGCGTCCATGCCGCAGCGCGCTCTGTAAGTGAATAGTCTTCGCGCACCCACGCCGAAGTTGGCTCGAAGTTCCGTACCCTAGTTCCCAAGGTATGCCCCCGTGATGTTGCGCTTCACTGGGTCGGTTATCGTCACCTCAAAACCATTCGGCGCCCGCCGCCTACGCGGTTCCAACGGCAGCGCGCCGAATACTCCCCCATGCGACCAAACGAGGCCCAGAGCGAATTGCCCCACGTCTTGCCACCATCACGCGAGCACCGAAGCATTGCTTGCGGGTTAACGCCCTGCCCCGTGTTCAGGCCATAGCCGATATCCATGTCAAGCTCAAGCGTGGTCGTTGGCTGCACCGACAGCCCCGCCTGAATGGTTTCGCATGCCCGGATGGCCGGGAGCGGGTCGCCGTTGTCGGCATAAACGTCAAGGCTGTACTCACACACAGCCCCGGAATCGTAATCCCCGACCAGGTGTTTCCCCGCAAAGTGGACGTGACACCGCGGCTTGATTCGGCACAGCTGACCAGTTGAGTTGAGGTATGCCCGCTGGTGCCATTCCTTCGTAGCTACGTCAAACACCCAAGTCTCATCTCCTGACGTTGACGACAGCACATAAAACGCATGCCCTTCGTCGGTGTAGGTAAATGCCTCGGCATCACTCTTATCGGGCCATTGCGCGATTGCGTACTCTATCGCCGGGGTGGAGATGCGCATGGGCGAGCCGCCCGCAATCATCCACACAGCGCCCGCCCCCTTGTCATCTCCACCAAGAAAAAACACGCTATCCATTTCCGCAATGGAATGCTTGGCGATGCAGCCGACCTCAAACACGCTGCCGTCAATCCGGGAGAATGGAATGTCTGCGCTCGTGCCTGAGTCATACCAAGCGCGCACCGACTTCGTGCCCAAAACGTACATCGTGCGCCGGGCCACCTTGACCCCCATCAGCAGGTCATTGGCCGAATTGTCAGCCTTGAAGCTCAGAGGATCGAAGGTGGCGGTCTGGTAATCCGACCAGATGTAAGTGTTAGATGTGGTCTTTGTGGCAACAAAGTAATCATCCAGCGAATCTACAGAGCCAACATCTGACGCGATAACGGTCGACACAGAGCCTGAAAGCGACATGGAATAAAGCACCCCACCCGAGGCCACCAACACATCATCACCATTGCACGCGATGGATACCATGGCGTAATCATCGGCAACGGTGCCGATCTGGGTTGCCGCGTATGTATCGCTGACAGAGTACACAAACCCCCCGCAGACCATGATGCACACGGTATCGCTGACTTTGTAAAAGCCACGGCAGCCCGTACCCGTTAGTGTGAACTCAAGCGCGCGGCCTGGGCACCCAATGAGTTGCCCGGCAGCCTTGCCCGCCCCAACGTCGATGTAATAGTTAACCAGCCGCTGTGCAGAGTAGTTGTCACTTCTACCACTCGCAGCCGGGCCGATGAACTGGAAAGGCTTCATTATTGGCCCGCGTAGAAGTCAGAAGCAACGCTGGTCATTTCGCACATATCAAGCTGCGGAATGACCCGGTTTGCGCGTCTAATGGCCCGCTTCTCGCTGGCGTACATCGCTGAGACCATGGGGTTAGGCGGCACGTTGAAATCAGGTGCCAGCTCAAGCGCCAGGCCGTTTTCGATCATGCGCTTATACCCGGGCGGGAATGTGTATTCTGTGACCGAGCTGGTGGCAACACCGCCAGGCGCAGGCGATAGGAGATGCAGCTCTACGCTGCCAGTTGGCACCGGCCAGAAGTAGACCACCCCCGTAGGTGAGCCGCCATCGTAGAAGCACACAGACGGCACCACAGAGCTAACGCCAGTCTTGAGGCTGATTTCGTTGTATTCCGCCTCCGAGATTGGGTCTAGTGGGTAGTCAACGCCGTCAACGCGAGAATATGAGCCGCGCAACAGCTTCACCGGGCGGGTCATTGCAATCTGCATTGCCGGGCCAATGGTGCGCGATGATGTGCTCGCTGGCAGCGTGGCCGTGGTTCGCGTTGCTGTGTAGTTGAAAATCCCTTCGTTTTCGAGGGACAGCATTAGCGTATTGAGGGCATCCAGCCCAATGGCCACATCGTCAGCTGATGGCGTCTCGCCCGCTTGCAAAACGTTGAGCTTACTCATGGCCCTCTTGATCAAATCAAGCGCGGTCGTTGTCATACTCGCAGCCTCCAGGCTGGGCCATCATGAATTTGTGAAAATTGCCCGGGTATGCCTCAGACTGCGCGTGGTGCGTTAGGCTCAAGTCAGGAACAACCCAAAGCTCCCCGCCGATCGCGCACCAGTTGCGCGAAAATGCGTAATCCTCACCCCACCAGGCCCCGGCATGCGCGCCATGGTTGAAAAGATCGGTTGATAGGTGATAGGGCGGCCCGTAGTTGAGCGCCGGGTAGGCCGTCATGAACCGACCTACAGCCTCTTTCGTGATCTTCATGAACCCGGCAGGGATGCGGGTTGCCTTGATGCAGCCATCAGCGCGCACCTTAGGAGACCCGTCTTCGTTGTCGTCCAGAACGCCCATGAACTTTACGGGGCCGTCCTCTTTGAAGCGGTACAGCCCGGCCACCACCTCGCCGGGTGTGTCGATGAGCTTCAGAAGGTCAGCAGGGCGCCAGCTTAGATCATGGTCGATGAACACAACCACATCAGCGCCAGCATCTAGAGCCTTGCGCAGCATAGTCGCCCGGGCTCCGCTGATGTACGGGCACCCAATCTCGGTGACCATCGCATGGCTCCACCCGGCAGCCTCAATGACTGGCACAGAGGCCGCCACCGAATCGAGGCACTCCCGATATGGGCGGGTCAGTGTCGGAATGCAGAATACAACCTTCTTTGCGCGGCCCCCCCCCGGGGGGGGGGGGGGGCGGGGGCCCCCCCCCCCCCCCCGGGGGGGGGGGGGGGGGGGGGGGGGGGCCCCGGGGGGGGGGGGGGGGGGGGGGGGGGGGGGGGGGGGGGGGGGGTGGGGGGTGGGGGTGGGGGGGCAGGGGCGGGGGGGGGGGGGGGGGGGGGGTGGGTGTGGCCCTGTGGGGGGGGCCGCGCGCCAACTTGGGGCGCGGGGGCCCGCCGAGCAGGACCCAGCCATTGAGGCCCAAAGCCGCAAGAGTGTTCATCACCTCCTGCATTTGAGCTACTTGCAGCGTGCCGTAGCTGGCCGAAGTAACCACGTTGGTGGTGGTGTGGGTGGTTGCGGTGGCTCGCTGCACTACCGGGGTGGTGCCATAGAAGCCGATCTTCGCCGATGCGTCCTTGCCAAAAACAGAACCGCCCTCCGCGCCAATATCAATAACTGCATCAAAAGCCATTTCGTTTCCTTTCGTGTGTTTGAGATGGCCCCCGAAGGGGCCACTTGGTTAGGCGTCGTTGTGGATGCGGGCAGCCAGTTGCGGGCGGATGGCCTTGTAGCCATACAGCACGTCAAGACGGCACGGGAACGAACGATCAGAAACCTGGAAGTCTCGCACCAGCGAAACGCTGATACCGTCCACCACTTCACGACGGGCCCAGTCCACGCCCTCAGGCAACGGAAGGTCAGCCGTAACGAACGCAAACGCGCTCTTGTGGTAGACCAGAGACTCGGTCAGGGTTTCAGAAGCGCCCGCGCCAACTTTCACAACGGCCGACGAATTGGCCATACCAGCAGCAACCACGTTCTGGCGAGGGCCAGAGGTGTAGAGCGCCGGGGTGAAGGTCATTGCCGTGGTGCAATCGGCAGTCACAACAAATTGTTGCAGCACGCCGGTGCTCACCTTGGTTTCTGGGTGTACGCGGTAGCAGCCAGCCACAGTAAACACGTCGCCAGCCTTGAAGGTGGTGGCCGCGCCCGTCAGGGTAGCGGCAACCGATCCATTCGTGGTAACCGCGCCGCTGATGGTGTAGCTCGTGGTTTTGGCTGCGGTGCCGGTCTGGTGCGGGAGCAACAGCGTGTTTTCGTAGATGTTCTCGAAGCCCGCCGTGCGGCCAATGATGCCATCTCGATATTGCTTCTTGATCGCCTCGCTGTCGTGGAACAGGCCCTTCGTGTCGATCTGGAACTTCGTCGAGTGGCCGGTGTTCATCAGCAGCGTACGCTGGCTCATGGGAGCCAGGTTGTCAGACAGGATCTGACGCGCGGTGCTTGCTGAGGTGAACGAGAAGGCGGCAGCATCGCCGTCGTACAGGTTGTAAACCTGCGTGCGCATCGAGAGTGCATCCGCCTCGATATTGGCGGCCAGCACCGACATTGCGGGCTCAATGATGCGCTCGCTGAAGTCATCAATGTCAAGCGTCAGCTCGTCAGAGGTGAAGTTCATATCAACACCCTTCACGGTCGCCATGGTCAGATCGACCGACGTTTCAGAGGTGTTCTGCGCCGACATATTCATACCCGTTCGCACGGTGTATTCATTCGGCATGCGAATCTTCAGCGTGTCGCCAATCTTGGCGCCCTTGCGTGCGAAAGAATCGTCGTATTGACGATCAATCGAACCGATGAAGTTGAGCTTCTGGTGCAGGATCATCGCGGCTTTGCGCGTGACTGCGGTGGGGGTGAGGATAGTATTAGCCATATCGTGTTAGTCCTTTTGCTTCCATTCGGGCCCGTTCCTTCTTGATCCAATCCGCGGTGGAGTCCGAGTCGCTCGGGCTGGAATCCGCAGAGGCTCTCGCCTTGACTGGTGCAAGTGGTTTCGGGGCGTTGCTTGTCTTTGGTTTGGCCTTCTCGCCTAGCTCGCTTTCAATCCGAGCCAGTTGTTTGGCCAGCTTTGCGGGGCTCAGACCTTCCAGATCGCTCGCCACATCGGGGTTTTTCCCCAGGTAGTAAAGCAGCTCAGTAGGCGAATCGGCAACGTCGAGAACCACCTCCATAAACGGGCTTGGCGCCCCGTTCTTCTGCACAAAATCCCCAACCTCTGCGGCTAGGTCTTTCAGTGCTGGCATGTAGTCAGCGTGCTTTTTCGATCCTTCTGACACCAGGGTGTTGGCGCGTTCTGCAAATCGGTCAATCCGGGCAATCTCCCGGGCTAACGTCATTGGGTCTGCGCTCGATGTGTCGCTCTCATCTGTTGGGGCTGACCTCGCCTCCAGCTCCTGCAATCGCGCTTTGAGCTGTTCGTTTTCAGCCCGGGAGCGATAGACATTCGCCGTTTGCTTATCAATCCTGCGTTGCATCCGTTTGAGTGCTTTGTCTGCCTCTTCGCCTTCATTCGGCGTAGCTGCGGCACTTTCGGTATCTGCATCGGCTTCCTGGGTGACCAGATCAGGCGCTTCGGTCTCAGTGGCTTGGTTTTGAGTCTCTTCCACAGGCGAGACTTGGGATTCTTCAGTGCTCATTGTGTCCAATGAAACATGCCGACAAGCCCCGGCAAGTGGGCGCTTACTTCTGGCAGCGTACCAGAGTAAGCGCTAACTTGCAAGTCTCAGGATCATCTCAATGGCGGCTTCGTCGTCCTCCACGAATGCCGCGCGTTTGGCCTCTGCGAGCGCTAGGGCCGTGGTGAGTTGCTCAGAGTTCGCGGCAAGCGCTGACAACTCAGCGTCAACGGCAGCCGCACGAATCGCTGCCATGCGCAGAGCGAACCCATCCCGGGCTGCTTCAATGCGCCTCTCAGCCACCACAGGGGCGGGCGCAGCATCGTGCAAAACTCGCCGCTTGCGCCTTGGCGGCAGCGGCCAGCCACCGGATACGCTTTCTTCTGGCTGCGGAGCCGGAGGCTCGCCCCCTACCTCATACCAAACGCCGGGAGCCCAGGCGGTAGTGCTCCAAACACCAACCGCCCAAACACCGATTGTCGAGAGGCTCACACGTTAAACGGCGTGCTACTGCCGTTGCCGGTGATTGCTACATCGTTGATTTGCTGTATGTTGCTGTGGATCGGCGTAGTCGTGGCAGCAGAGAGAACAGCCGTCGCCACGCTTGACGCGCTCGGTGCGTTGGTGAGGCCCATGAGCTGGGCAGACTCCGCGCCAGTTAGGCCAGACACCCCGGTTTCCACAACATCAGGCACGCCCGAATAGTCATTGTGAATCGAATAGCTCGTGGTGGCGATGATGCTTGAGCCGTCGGAGCGATAGAGGCGCACATCGTTGTCCGTGAAGCGCAGGGCCACAGAGGCGTTGATGTTCTCCACACGCATGTCAACGGTTGCGACGTTGATTCGAATGGCGTTTGTCGCCAGGTACGTGATGGCGCCGAATGCCGTACTGATCCCGGCCTCGGTCGTGAGCGCGTAGTTGTAGAAGGCCCCGAGTCTGGTCTTGGTCGATGCGCCATCGGCATCGTTGGCGTCTATCTCGATGTTCCCGGTCACGTCCAGCGTGAATTCGGCAACCGCAGACCCATCGATTCCCCAGGCCGCATAGGTGGCATCAAGTGTTTGCGTGACGAGGAATTGAACCCCGGCCGTCGCGTTGTAGATGCCGAAGACCTCTACCGGCTCATACCCGAGCTTGCACACCCTGAGGCGCAGCGTCTCACCCTCTGCCGCCTCGGTGGTGATGGCGTAGCTGTAGCTGGTGTCTCCGTTGACCGTGTTGTCTATCTCGGTTGCAGTGTCCACGTTGTAGAGCTGCACGCGTGAGCTGGCCAGCACCGTAGCGCTTGCGGCGCCCGGGGTCACCACGTTTTGGTGTGTGGCCCCTGTGGAGTCTGTCACGATGTAATTCACCGCGTCAGCGCTCGGAACGTTGATCAGCCACACCCCAGGCGCGCAGCTCAGCACGCCGCCGCTGTACTGCCCAAATGGCGCAGCCTTAACGACCGTCATTGAGCTGTGCGCGCGCTGGTATGTCTCCGCCGCTATCCCGTTGAGCGTGCCCGATGCATTCTCGCGGCAGATGTATTGCAATCGCTGATACACCTCAGACAGTGGGCGGCTCGCGCAGTCCACCTCAACGTAATAGGTGCGCGCCCCATCCCCGTCTCCGAAGTCACGCGAGATGGTGCCGAATGTCGTGGTCACGTCAGACCATCCGCTTACCGTCGCCGTGGTGTCCGTGATGTTGGCATCGACCAGCGTCACCAGCGGCATCACGTTCCGGCCGCCTGCGCTCAGGTCTGATTCGTAGTGATCGAATGTGTAGCCCCACTTGCGGGCATACCCGGTCACGAGGCCGCTCGATACCAGTGATCCAGCGTTTTTGACCTTCAGCAGCACGTCAAAGTCACCAGCGGCCCAGAAGTTCGTGACCTCAGTTGTGCCTTGGTACAGGTAGGCCGTGGGGGTGCCAGCCATGCCGCTGGATGGGACGTTGTAGACGTTGCTCCAAAGCGTGCCGTCTTGCAGCTCAAGCGATCCGCCCTTGAGGTCTTCAATGTCGGCCTCGCTGATTGCGCCAGTGTTGATCAGCTCGAACTGAGTCGGCGTGATGCCGCTCATCAGCGGGTCATCATCGACCGTGGATGAGTCGTCGGTGTAGTTCTGGTGGTACGAATACAGGTCTTGAACCGTGTAGCGCGTGGTGCCGCTCGCGTGGGCAATGGCGCCTGTGCTGGTGTTGATCGTCCAATCCGTCGCCACCCCTGCCGCGTAGCTGGCATTTACAGCGATGTCCTCATTCTGCAAACCGGCGAATGAGTAGGTGAGCCCCGCATCTTCGGTGATCGTTGCCGACACCTTTACCGGCCGGTAGTACGGGGATGCGCTGCCCTTGCGGAGGTACAAATAGACCGGCACGCCACCGCTCGGCACTGAGTAGGTGAAGCTGTCCGTTGTCTCGCTCGACAACACCTCGTTGCGCAGCTCTGTGCCGTCCGACACCTTGGCGATCTTGAGGCGCGAGCCATCGACCATGCCGCTCGTGGCCACGGTCTGGTCATTCGGGCGCTGGTAGCCTCGATCGAATTCAAACGGGCCCAAATCCCAAGCCTCAGACCCGCCGTTGTTGTAGGCCGGGCGATCAAAGGCGAGCATGTCTGATTGCTCATACGCCGTGACTAGGGTTAGGCCAGTGTCTACCTGCGGGCCAACGCTGGTATTCGGCGCTGTGCCAGCGGGGCGGAAGTCCAAGCCCGCGTAGTCTTGGAACGTGGCATTGCTGGCTGTCATTGTCTTGACGCCAGTGTCGGTAGTTTTGTACCACGGGGCGTCAGTTGACAGCCCACCGTTGTAGCCCGCCGCGATCAGATTGGTGGATACGTAGGCGCCCCAATTGGCCGTAACGTTGCCCACTGAAATGTTGTTGTAGTACCAGCCCGCAACTTCCTGCGCGCTGGCACCGTTGACCATCTCGAAGCCCGTGCCGTTTGCAACGGCCAGGTTATTGGCGACCATCGACCCGCGCCCCGCATAATTGCCGACCGAGTACCCACCGCGCCCGGTGAACCCGTACACAATGTTGTTCATCACCACGCCCGACGCGCTCGGGGCGATGTAGAGGCCTACCGTCGTACTCCCTGCCGTGGAGTACAAGATGCAATTCATGATGCTGGTCGCAATGCTGCCCGTGGTCGCAAGCATCGTGCGGCTAGAGCCCCCGGTGTAGTCGCCCCACATCGCAATGCCGTCCAGCGTGTGGCGCACACCAGTAACGCCGAGCGTTTGCCCGCCGTCGTAGGTGTTCGTGCGCATCACGTAGCCCACCCCGGCGGTGAGGCTGAATACACCACCGTGCCACCCACCAGACCGGGTGCCGTTGACGTAGGTGTGAATGATCGTCTCAGCCGCTGGAATGTTGATCGTGAGCGCAGCGGTCAGCCAGTCGTCAAACGCCTCACCAATCTCGCAATAGTGCGTGTCCAGGCCGCTCGCTGGGTTCGTGGTGTAGTGATACGTGCGCCACGAAAGAATGCCGTCGAAGATGTACTCTACAGCGGAGTACGTCCACCGGCTCTTGTCGCTCAGGTCTGTGTAGTATTTGGATTTGAGGACGGCGCCAGATCCTGTGCCCGTCCACGTGACCTGGGTTGTCAAGCCCACATCAGAGTACAGCTTGAAGATGTTGGTGGCGGTCACGTCAACGTAGTACGTTGTATCGAGCGCCAGGCCCGTTGGCATCGTGCCAGCCGTGAACCGCACAGCCTGGGCATCCCTCAGGCCGTGATTGGTCAGCGTGATCTGGTCATTCGTGGCCGCAGTAGCGTCAAGAGTGACAGATTTGCCGTCTTTGCCGCCCCAGCAGATTAGGCTGTACTTTGTAGCCATTATTCACGCACTGGCAGGGTCATCGTTGATGTCGCACCCTCTGCCAATCCATCGGCACCGCGCCTAACCGCAATGTCTCGGGGTGCCGCCACCATGTCAGCCACGTCTTGCAGGCCCTCAAAAACGCCAGCAGTTGCACCGTGCAGCTCTGCGAGCGCTGAATTCGTGCGCTCAAGCGTGCGGGTTGTCATGTTGCCCAGGATCGACTCTGCCATTTTGTCGATTGCCGCTTGCACCATCTCGCCCGAGTCCTCCTTAGGCGCGGCCTGTGGCTCTTGGCTACCCGCCTCTTTGATCTTCTCCGCCTCTAGCTGCAACTCCAGCGACGCGATGCGCTTAGCCTGCTCCAGCTCAGTGCGTGCTGAATCGAGCTGTACGGCCCGGCGCTCAAGGTCAGCCTGCGCAGCCTTGATTTCAGCCATCGCGAGCTTTGCCTCATCCTTCACATCATCATTCTTTGCCTCAAGCTGGGCCTGTAGGTCTTTGATGATTGCCCCGGCTTGATCCATCGCCTGCGCCATGGCTTGCATCTGTTGCTCTTGCTGGTCAAGCTGCGCTTTCACGGCGTCGGGGATGTCTGTACTGTCTTCGTCGGCGTAAACCTTTTGCACGTTGGGCGGTAGCAGCGCAATCGCCACCTTTGCGATCTTTTCAGCCTCGGGCATGTCGTTGAGCTTGACTAGCAGCGGGGCCAATGCAGCACCCAATGCTGGATTGCCTTGGCTCAGCTCCACGAGGCGCTGGCTCGCCTCCGTGCGCATGCTGGTATAGCTCGGCCCGACCTTGACGCGCACGTCATATGCACCCACCCCGGGGTTGATCGCAATCAGTTTGCCGTTTTGTTTTGCCACGGCCTCCGGCATCTCGGGGTTAATATCAATCTCGGTCTGTTCGCCGTCCTCCCCCAGAATCTTGGCCTGCCTTGGCGTATCCATGATCGGCGGGATCATCGCGACAATGATGCGGCCCATGTGCTCCATCGAGCGGCGCAGGTTGTCAACGTAGTGAAAATTAGCGGTGTCGCCCTCGCGCTGGTCTGCCAGCTTTGCGCGCCCAGAAACAGCATTCGATTGCTGCCCTAGGTTTGATTTGTACATGCCAACCGATGCTTCCATCGCCGCCACACCCAGCTGCGCGCCTTGGGCATATGCGGCAGGGAACATGGGGGGCGACAAGCGGATAGGGCTCGCGATTGGCTGGCCCTGCTCGTCAATGTCGTTGTATGTGAGCGCTACGGGGTTGCCTGAATTGAGGGCTTGCCACTCATCCTCGTGGCCATCAAACGCCCGTTCGCTCATGATGAACGGCGCCTTAGGCTGAGACATGAGCACTTCAGTAAGCGCGCTCATTTCGTAATTGTGGAAGCGCTGGCCGTCCATCAGTCGGCGCACCATGCCGCACAAATAGCGCTTGCCGTCCACCCACATCTCGTGCCCAAGCACCGGGATAAGCGGCACCCACTGGCTAGGGAAGTCGGTTTCCTCCAGCACCTCTGCGCCTGTCAATTTGTACCATTTGACTGAACGTTTTGTCGCCGTGAACGTGCTGCTGACAGGCGATGCCACGCCGCGCGCACGGGCAGTGTCCCAATACTCATCCTCGGTCTGCACCAAGCGCCCGCCCGATTCATCGACCGTGACAATGCGGTTCTCTTTTGTCTCAACAACCTCGAAATACTCAGCGACCCGCACCGAGTCTTCGCCGAACCACCCCTCACTATCCCAATCGGCCTTCTGCGCCTTTGGCCACGCGGCCTCGAATGCGCGGGTCGTGAGCGTTGCCTCTCTGAATCCCCACATTGCATCCGAGCCATCGGGCTCCACCGAATTCGGGTCTAGACGAATCGCGAGCGGGTCATGCTCGCGCTGAATGATGATCTCTTGCTCATTCGTTTCGGGGCGCACAACGCGTGGCACGACACACAACCACCCCAAACCAACGCGGGCTGATAGCTCTATCGCCGTATCGTATGCAATGCCTGCGCGGGATGTGTACTCAATGTGCCGAATGATGCCGTTGAGCTGCTGCGCCACGTCCTTATCGGCTTTTGAGTCCACCGGAAGCACCTGAATGCTCGGCTTATTCTGGCGCGCGTCGTTGACTACCTGCGCGATGAACTGGTTCGTGCGGTCTAGAACAAGCATCGGGCGGCCTTTGCGGGCCTTCTGCGCGTCGTCGTCCCATTGCTCAGGGGCTGCCGGATTGCTAAACCGCAAATCCTCCCGGATCCGCGCGTCCTGCTCGCGCGTCGCGTCGCGTGCCTCAGCGTAGCGCTCTTTCGCGCGCTCAAGTACGGTCTGTTTTACCATTTATGCGCAACCCACTAGTGTGCGCTCACTTTACCACGGGTCAACCTGCCATCCAACTTGCTGGGGGCTGGTACGCGCGCCTTGGCTTTGCTTGCTTGGGGGGCGTGGCAAATGTCAACACCCACGAATCAGCGCGATCAGGCGAACGGCCAAGCCTCTTTTTGTATTCCTTTTTCGACTCCATCAGCAGCAACCCGCCTTTGTAGCCGTATCGGTATGAGCCAAGTTGCGCCTTCAACTCGGGGTCTTTTGGCATCGAGCAGCCTCCCACCTTTAGGTAATCCTTGGCTGCGCGCCACATTCGCGCCTTGACGTTGTAGTTTCGATCGTCGGAGAGCTGCGCGCCTGTGTGTACGCCGAATGTCACCCCCGCATACTTTGTGCGCTTGAGGTGGTCATATGCGCTAACGCCTGGCCCGTCCAGCTCAATGCAGATCATGCCGATGGCGCCGCCTGCATCCTCCAGCTCGCGGCACTGTTCCTCCACCACGCCACCGAGCGCTGGCCCGTCGAGCTTGCTGCGCATGACAAGCGGGAGCGTGAGCAGCCCCCGGCGCTTTGTGATGCCGCTCTCATCGTCGCCCATGTGCGCCGCGTCTACGCCGATCATCCATGGCCCATTCACCTCCACGTCAGCCGGGCCAAGGCGCTGCGCTGCCTCGATCAGCTCGCCATTGATCCACGCATCGCTGGTGCTGGCGTTGTAGTCAATGTCCACCTCCTGCGCCAAAACAACCGGGTCTAGATCGTTTTGTTGCTTGGCGTACCATTCGGGCCCTTTGCGCGGGTCATCACGCCAGTGGAACGTAAACACCTTGACCTTGCCGCTGTGTCGCTTGCGGTAGAACGGGTTCCCGTTGCCGTTCGGCGTGGACACGTCGATCTTGCAGTTTGATGTTTGACTAAGTGCGGCGTCGATGCTCTCAGCGCGCTCGTAGAACGCCGATTCGTCCTTGAAGTAGATGCTGGTGCGGTTGCCGCGCCCGATGTTGTCACCAGACTCCCCAACGATGGTCGCCCCGTTCTCGGGGTTCTTGATCGTCATGAATGGGGCGTGCTTCTTCGCATCCCACCCGGCAGGCCTGAACTCTACAGGCAAGAGGTTGACGAACTGCCGCACTTTCCAGAATAGTGATTTCGGGTCGTTCAGATCGTCAACATACTCCTCTTTGCGTGAGCCAAACCCCGCCACTGTGCCAGCGTGAAAAAGCCACATCCACACCGCGAAGGCGACGCACAACCACGAAACGCCCATGTCACGGCTTTTCTCGGCGAGCCCGTCCTCACGCCCGAGCCAGCGCTCCCGCAGCCAGTTTATAAACTCCGCCTGCTTTGGGAATAGTAGGAATGGGACAGTAGTCGGGAGCCCAATCTCCGCATTGCGCGGGTCGAATGTCAGGCCCCAATCGCTGATGAACTCTACTGGGTGATCTTTGTAGTACGCCTTGAGTGCGGCCAGATCGTAGCCAGGCTCCCGAATCCGCTTCAGCCGCTCTGTACGCCGCGCATATTCGGCCTGATAGTCAGGCTCCCAAGACATTAGCCAAGCATCCGCTTGTATGCCTCATCGGGCGTCAGCACCAGCGTGGATTTAGTCTCGATTGGCCCGCCATTGGCCCCAGTATGCTCATTTGTGAGCCTGTCACCGTAAATCTTTGGCAGCATCTTTGACAACATCCACTTGCGGGTGTCCACCTGGAGTCGGCGGTGGGCGATCATGTCGCCCTCTGTAGTTTCCCTCGTGCCGTCCGGTTTTATCTTCGTCTCGACGCCCAACACTGGCGTGTCGGCAATGTCCACGATCTCATCAGCCATCAGCCGATAGCCGCGCTCCCTCGCGCGCGTGTACTGTTCACCGAATGCGGGGTGCGCCTCTGTCCAATTGAGCACGGTCGCAGGAACTGGCATGCCTGGCTGCGCACACACAGCGCGAAGGCTCTTGCCCTCTGCAAGCTCTGTGCATATGCGGTCTGCTAGCTCTTGTGAGAATGCCATGTCATCTCCCGATAACTCATGCGGTAGCGCCGCAAGACGCAAAAAGAGGCCCGGGGGTTAGCCTGGGCCCTGCAACTGCTGGTCGAGTTTAGCATTGAGCGCATTGAGCACAACTTCTGCGATCTGCGCTTTTGACGCGCCAAAGTCTCCGACCAGCTCTAGTGCGCAATCCACGGGCAGGCTATCGCTACAAATCAGCACCCGGCCCATGATTTCGTCAATCTCCCACATAGCACACCCCTGCATTTGTGATGCAGCATCATACCAAAATCGCCGCCCTGGGCGCACCCCTCCAGCGCCGGGTGTTTGTTGCAACTTCTTACACTTCTCCCCTTGCTTCGTGTATCCCGTTGGATTACATTATCTCCACTGCATCACGCGGCCCGCCCAGGCGGCACCTGGAATCCTGATAGGAGCAACATCATGCAAACAGTCAACTTCACCGACGCACTTGCAGCCGTCAAGGTGGCCATGCCGCGCACAAATGAGCACCGCCAGCGCTTCGTTGCTGGCATGGCGGTCACTGACGCCCCGAGCGATCTCGCCGCGTGGGTGGCCGACCACAAGGCTGCGATGGCGAAGCACCGCGCCACCGAGCGCGAGTTGCGCGCGTCCCTGCAAGAGCGTTTCGGGAAAAACTGCTATCGGATCGCGTGCGACGGGATGGTGCACGCTTACGGCCAAATGCCAAATTCGACCGAGACCGGGTGGTACCTAGTTTGCGAAGCCGATCGCGCCCTCCAATACCTTGAGACCGGCTACCGCTGAGACCCCACCGCCCGGCCAGCGCCGGGCTCTACTGCCGCACAGGTAGTCACTCAACACTCTCAAGGATCGACCATGACACACTACTAC
>JADKCY010000022.1 GCA_016718605.1 Lysobacterales bacterium
ACGCGGATGGTATCGCAACTGCGCGAGGTGCGGTCGCTCGCAGGCACTGACGGCGTCGGAACGTTCGAGGGGTATGGCTCCGTGTTTGGAGTCGTTGACAGCTACGGCGACGTGGTTGCGAAGGGCGCATTCAAGAAGACGCTGAAGCAGTGGAAGGCCGACCGAGGCCAGTTTCCTCCGATGCTCCTCCAACACGGCGGTGGATTCGCTGGTGGCGCGGAGGACCAGGTTCCGATCGGAGTCTGGGACGAGATGCGCGAGGACGACACGGGTCTGTACGTCAAGGGCCGGATCATCGCACTCGACACAGACATTGCCAAACGCGTCTACGCAGGCTTAGTCGAAAACGTGCTGAATGGCCTGTCGATTGGGTTCATGACGCGCGATGTCGCCTATGGCAAGGCTGGGACCGACGAACCGGCACGGACGCTGAAGTCGGTCGACCTTTGGGAAGTCTCGCTGGTGACGTATCCAGCGAACGATGATGCCCGCGTGACCTCGGTCAAGAGCGGCGCATTGATGGACGTGCGCGACTTTGAGCAATTCCTGATCCGCGAAGGCGGATTCAGCCGTACCGATGCGAAGGTTGTGATCGCCAAGGGATTTCGCTGTGCCGCGCGTGATGCAGACACAGCGGAGCGTGATGCTCTCCCTGTCCCGATGATTACCGACGACGAGGTTTTGTCTTCACTGGCCGCTCTGCGGGCAGACATTCAGGGAGCCAAGTAAACATGGACAACGCACAGATCAAGGAACAGATCGACGGGCTCAGGAGCGATTGGGCTGAGCACCTTCGCGCGAACACCGAACGGATTCGACAGGAAGCCAAGGGCGTCGTCGATCCCCTGCTGCGCGAGCAGCTCGATCGGATCAACGAGGCGCTCGACAAGCGCCAGGAGGCGATGAACACCATCCTCGCCACCGTGCAGACCGACGTCAAGAAGGTCGCCCTCGCGGGCGCGAAGGACGACGGGCTCACCTCGGACCAGCGCGAGTACAAGCGCGCGTTCGGCGCCTACATGCGCCGTGGGCGCGACGAGGGGCTCGGCGAACTGCAGATGAAGGCGATGTCGGTCGGGTCGGACCCGGACGGCGGCTACCTCGTCTCGCCCGACACCACGGGCCGCATCGTCAACCGCATGGCGCAGCTCACGCCGATTCGCCAGTTCTGCAGCCAGCAGACGATCACCGTCGACGCGCTCGAGGGGCTGAAGGACCAGGAGGACGCCGGGTTCTCGTGGGTGTCCGAGCAGGCCACGCGCTCGACGACCACGACGCCGCAGCTCGGCAAGTGGGAAATCCGCCTGCACGAGGGCTACTGCCAGCCGGCGGCGACCCAGAAGCTGCTCGACATGGCGTCGTTCGACCCGGAAGCCTGGCTGGCGAGCAAGGTCGCCCGCGCTGGCGCCAAGGGCAGCGGCACCGCCTTCACGACGGGCGACGGCGCGGGCAAGCCGCGCGGGTTCGCCAGCTACACGACCGCCGCGACGGCTGACGCCTCGCGCTCGTGGGGCGTGTTCGAGCACGTCGCGACCGGGGCGAACGGATCGTTCGGCACGGACCCGGTCGGCCTGCAGAAGCTGATGTTGCTGATGTCGAAGCTCGACGAATCGCACGTCGCGAACGCCGCGTTCTACATGAACCGCACGACGAAGTGGGCGGCGCGCGGCCTCACCGACGCCTCGAGCGCCGGCAAGTTCGTGTTCGTCCCGTCGTTCGTGGCGGGCGTGCCGGACTCGCTGCTCGGCGCGCCCGTGCGGACGTTGCCGGACATGGCGACGTACACGACGACTGACGCGCTCGCCGTCGCCTACGGCGACATGGAGGAGGCGTACCAGATCGTCGACGGCGTCGGGCCGCGCGTGCTGCGCGACCCGTTCTCCTCGAAGCCGTTCGTCCTGTTCTACACGACGTTCTTCTTCGGGGGCGACGTCGTGAACTTCAACGCGCTCAAGTTCCTCAAGTTCGGATCGTAGGCGCCGACACGGAACAAGCGGACGCGGCGACAGGGCCGACGCGGGATGCGTCGGCCGGTCGCTCCACACGAATCGAACCAGCGACGAGAGGTGAACGGACATGAACGGATTCAACGACGGCAAGATCGTCAACGCCCTCAACCAGGCGGCGACGCTGACGGCGACGGCGACCGGCAACATCATCGACATGCAGGGGTTCAGCGTGGCTGACATCCTCGTGCAGGTCGGCACGTCCACGACGGCCGATGGGTCGAACTACTTCACCGTCTCGCTGACGCACTCGGACGATTCCGGGATGAGCGGCGAGGAGGCGGTGACGTCGACCAACGGGCTGCTCGGCGCGAACCTCGTGATCAACGCGACCGGCGACGCCAACAAGGTGAACCACATCGGCTACAACGGCAACAAGCGGTACATCCGCTTGGCCGCGACCGAGACGGGCACCGCGAGCGTGCAGATCGCGGCTGTCGCGCGGCTGCGCTCGGGCGCGAAGCCGTTCTCGAACACCGACATCGCGAGCTAACAGCGATGCGTGTGCTGCTGCGAGTACCTCGGGTCATTCAAGACGCGGGCCGGACTCGGCCCCTGATCTGTGGCGCCGTCTATGACGTGCCCGAGGTGCTCGCGCAGCAATGGATTCGGACTGGCAAGGCCGACGCCGTCGTCGAGATCGCGGCGGTGCCTGCGGCACCAGAGAACAAGGTCGCGCGGAGGCGGCGGTAGATGGCGCTGTCCTCGACCTGCATCTGGGCCAGCCTCAACGAGGTCAAGCCCTGGCTGCGCCTGGAGCCGACCGACGTGCAGCATGACGTCGTGCTCGAGCAGCTCGCCAATAGCGTGACCGAGGAACTGGAAGGGATGGCCCAGCGGGTGTTCGTGTCGCGGGCCATCACGGAGACGTTCGACAGCCGTGCGCACGTCGGCGCCGACAGGGGCTGCGCCGTCCGGCGGTTCACCCTGCGCGGGTATCCAATCACGTCGTCGCCCCTCACGACCTTCACGATCGACGGCGTCGCGGTGGACGCCGATGACTACGTGCTCGATGCGGCGGCTGGGGTCGTGCACCTGCTGACGACCTACAGCGCCGAGACGGGCCTGTGGGACGTGGTCCTCGGCTACACCGCCGGGTTCAGCCGCGCCACGCTGCCGGCCCGTGTGCTGCAACTCGGCGCCGAGATGCTCGCGTTCCGCTACCAAGACTGGTCCGCCGGTGCGAACGCCGTGCAGTCGATGCGGATGGGCGGGGCGGAATACATCCCGCGCAGCTCGTGGCCGTACCACATCAAGGACGCTGTCGACGCGTTGCGCCTCGAAGTCCGCGGGCCGGTGTTCGCATGAGCGCGCCCGACCCGATCCTGCGCCGAGTGTGGGCCTCGCTGGTGACGGCGCTCGAGGGCATCGTCTCCGGCAGCGATTACCACTCGACGGTTCGGTTCGTCTCGACGGACCTGGTCAACCTGCTGTCGCTCAGCTCGCAGCAGACGCCTGCCTTCCTGGTGATGGCTGACGGCGAAGGCGCCCAGCGGCTGTTCCACATGGCCGGGCAGGTCAAGGAGACATTCAGCTTCGTGCTCGAGGGGCGTCTCGACGCGCCGGGCCTGCTGGTCTCGGCGAAGGCCGACGCCTACGCGCGGATGCTGCTCGATGTCGAGTACGCGCTCACGCGTGACGTGACACGCGGGGGCATCGCGAGCGCGACGTTCATCCGGTCGCCGAAGGGCCCGTTCATGGGCCTGGACACCACCGGCATCGTGCAATGGCAGCAGCGGGTCGACGTCATCGTCGTCCGCGACACAGGGGAGCGGTAACCATGCGCGTCGTCATCACGCGGCCAGCGGGCACGGCGGCCGTCGAAGTGTTCTCGCTGCCGCTCGGCCGCGGCGTCTCGGTCCCGGCGGGCCCGTGCCAGGTCGAGGTCGACGAAGAGTTCGTGCCGGACATTCCCGGAGCAGTGGCAGTGATCGCGCCGATGGCGCCGCCGGCTGACCCGGCAGAGGAGTAACGATGGCGGTCGGTTCCTTCATCACGCAGCGCGTCTACTGGAAAAACGAGGCGGCATTCAACGACACGACCTGGACGGGGTTGGCCGCTGCGGATGCGATCGTCGCGCGCACGGTCAGCCTGCAGGCCAGCGACAACCGCGCCCCGTCGAAGTCGAAGCGGGGCACGCCTGACGTCACCACGTCGCTGCCGCGGATGCAGACGAGCGGATTCTCGGTCTCGGCCGAGTGGCGTCCATCCGGCACCATCGGCGTCGCGAGCGACATGGGCCCGGCGCTGAAGTCGTTCTTCGGTACGCAGACGCTGTCTGGCACGGGCACAGGCGTTGCGACGACCGTGTCGGCCTCGCCGTCGCCGACCGCGACCGGGTTCACCGTCGCGACGGCCACCGGCATGGCGGTCGGGGATCTGATCTACGTGACGGTCGGCAGCCGGCGCGAGGCGACCCGCATCAAGACGATCGCGACGGCCGCCCTGACGGTCGACGAACTGTCGGCTGCGCCCACGAGCGGCGCCGCGGTGGTCGACTCGGTCACCTACAAGCTGACGACGGCGGTGCCGGCGTCGCTGGCGATCGCGAACATCCTGGGCGGCAAGCAGGAAGTCGTCACCGGCGGAATGGTGGAGTCGCTGGAGATCTCGTTCGGTAAGCAGGACGAGGTCATGGTCAGCGTGAACGGCGTCTCGGCCCGCTACCGCGGCAACTCCGAGTCGACCGCCCTCACCGACCCGGCCACGACCACCGTCGTCGGCGCCCCACTGAACGGCATCGTCGGGGCCGGCGTGGTGAACGGCGCCGAGGTGAAGGTGCTCGGCCTCAAGCTCTCGCTCCAGAACGCGATCAAGCTGCGCGACATGGACATCGGCGACGCCTACGCGACCGAGGCGTTCCGCGCCGACTACCGCATGGGCACCATCGAGGTGTCGTTCTACCTGGACGACCACACGATCGTCGACCTCGGCGAGTCGCACACGAACGTGCCGTTCTCGCTGGCGCTCGGCTCGACGAACGGGTCGATGCTCGGCGTCGTGTGCCCGCTGGTCGAGTGGGACCGCACGCCGCTGCCGGCCGGGGAATCCGACGCGCCGGTCATGACCGTGCGCGGGACGCTCTACGCCTCGAGCACGGGCAACGACGCCGTCTTCATCGGAGAGTAAAGGCCCGCATGGCTGCGTCTCCCTGGGCTCGCCCGCACGCGCAAACCATCACCCTGGACGGTGCCTCACGTGCCGTCCAGATTGCGCGCCTCAACGTGTCGCGCATGGCGAACGTGCGGATGTGTATCTCGATGCTCGCGCAGCAGAACGCGCGGATGGCTGACTTCAGCACGCTCCCGCCGCGTGAGCAGCTCGAGCTCGCGCGAGCTGAGCGTGAGGTCAACGGCCAACTCGGGGCATGGATCGAAGAAGAGATCCGCGAGTCGCTGCGCCCGACCACACCCTGGACGTCGGCCGCCGGGATCGAGGTCGTGGACGGGGCCAGCTACGTCGAGGCGTACGACAACGACGCGCTGACGGCCGGGTTCTGGGCGATCTACCTGGCGAACACGCTGTCGGAGGACACCCGAAAAAACTCCTCGTCGCCACGCGATTCGGCCGCTGGCTCTCCAGTGTCGGAGACGGCTCCTCGTGGCGACGCACCGGAAGCGACTGTCGGGCCTGCCGGCGGGAGCGCCTCTGTGGCAGCCGTGGATGCACCGGCCCCGCGCGCGCCGATCCCGTCTGGCACGACGGCCACCTCGTCACCCACGTCTGTCCCGTCCGCAGCCTGACGCCTGAGGTCATCTACGTGCAATCGCTGTTCTCAGCCACCCACGAGGTCGAAGCCGCTGGCATGGGCGGGGCGACCTGTCGGTGTGTCCGGCTTCCTGACGCGGGCAGCGTCGGCGACCAGGACGCGTGGCTGTGGGAGGCCCTCGGCGTGATGCGCGACACCTCGAACACCCTCCTGGCCGAACGGATGGCCGAGGCGTCCCCGCGTGCCTGAGTTCACGACGGCCGCCCTCATCGCCTCTATGCAGCGTGCGACGGAGGATGTCCGCGCGCGCGTGGCCGTGTTGCTCGACCAGGCCACGACTGGCGTTGTGCAGGACCATCAGCAGCAGATGCCGCGGTCAGGGGCGACCACGCGCAAGTTTCGCGACCAGCCGCTCGCCGACCGCGTCCGCGTGCGCACCTATGACAGCCTGCGGAAGGTCGTGACCTCAGAAGGTCCGCATCTGCATTTCGTTGAATTGGGCACGAAAGAGCGCGACACGCGCCCGCGGCCTTCGAAGAGCGGGCGCCGAAAGCGAGTGGCGTACGTGACGCATCGCACGGGCGCCATGCCGAAGCTGGGCCCGATCTTCATTCCACTCGTGGTCAAGCGGCGCGCGGAGTTCCTGCGTGTGGCCGAGGATCTCATCGGCGAGCGGGAGCTGTAGCGATGGCCTGGACAGCGACTTTCGTCGCCGACACGTCGAACCTTGAACGTGCCCTGAGTGAAGTCGAGGTCAAACTCGGCGGGGTCGAGCAGGAAAGCGACAAGCTGCGCAAATCGCTGCAGAAGGTCACGTCAGAGTTTGACGGGTCGAAGATCACGACGCAGGCCCAGACGATGGCCGCAGCGATCGCCAAGATCGACGGCGTCAGCAAGCTCACGGCGACCGAGCAGCGGAAGGTCAATGCCCTCGTCACCGAGGCGATGGCGAAATACGAAGCGCTCGGCGTCAAGGCGCCGGCGGCCGTCTCGCGCCTGTCAGCCGAACTCCAGGAAGCGGCCGCGAAAACGCGCACGCTCGGCACGGCCACACAGCAGACGACGGGTCTCCTTGGCGGCATCAAGACGGCCGCCATCGGCGCGTTTGCCGGATTCTCGGCCGCGGGCCTGATGGCCGGCGCGATCGGCGGGCTCAAGCGCGTGGCGGGGTCAGCCATCGAAACCGCCGGGATGCTGTCCGACCTCGCCGCGCAGACGGGCATTCAGGCGTCATCCCTTGACCGCATGCGCCTCGCGGCGGGTCCGGCCGGCGTGGAGCTGACCAAGATCACGGACGTTGCGACCGAGCTGGGTGTCAAGCTCACGAACGGCGACAAGTCCGTCGTTGCCGGCGTGAAGCGGCTTGGGCTCGACCTGGACGCCTTGAAGACGTCGAAGCCTGACGCCGCCTTCCTCAGCATTGTCGAGGGGCTCCTGAAGATTCCCGACCCGATGGAGCGTGCACGGGCGGCCTACGGCACGTTCGGTGAAAAGGGGAAGGAAGTCCTACGGCTGGTCAACGCTGAGTTCATCGAGAACGCGCGGCAGGGCAAAGGATGGAGCGACTCCCAGATTGCGCAACTCGATATGGCGGGGCAGGCATGGGAAGACTTCGGGAAAGCCGTTGAAACGTCGACGGGGACCATCCTTGCTAGCCTGATCGGGTTCGAGCAGAAGCGCGTGGTGTTGCAGCAATCCCTGCTGAACATCGGCACGGGCCTGGTGGCGAACGCCGTCAACACACAGGCGTTCTGGGGCAACGCGTTCACGGGCAACATCTCCTTCACCGACAAGCCGACCGCGCCTTCAGCGCCTGGGGCGCCATCGGCATCAGGCGCGCTCGGCGTGCCATCAGACGCCGAGATGTCGAAGATAGTGGCGTCGTTGAACGCCGAGGCTGCAGCCGCGCTCAAGGCCGGCGGTGCGGTGAAGATCCTGCAGGACTTGCGCCTCGACCAGCGCGGATGGGATGCGCACGTCGCGCAATTGCGGTCAGAGACACAGGCGCTTAGCGGCATGGCCGTGATGGCGGCTGCGGCGGCACAAGGGCTTGATTCCGTGGCGCGGTCACGCGCGTCTGTCGAAACCCTCACCATCGCTGGCCGCGGCGACGTGGCGGCGCGCGCGTTGCCGAACGCGTTCGAGCTTGGCAACACGATCAGCCTGGGCGGGTTTGTTGGTGCGGGCGCGACAGGAGGGTCGTCCAAGTCAGGCATGAACTGGGGCGGCGTGATGTCGCAGCTCCCCGGACAACTCGCCGGCGTGTTCTCCTCTGGCGGCAACTCTGGCCAGATCGGCGGCGGCCTCGGGTCGTTGGCGGGCGGGCTTGGCGGCACGCTCGCGGCCTCTGGCCTCGGCTTGGCTGCCGGCTCCTTCCTCGGGTCGGCGGTACCGGTCATCGGCACACTGATCGGGGGGTTCCTCGGCAAGAAGCTCGGGAGCCTATTCGGGCCAAGCAAGAACGCCATCGCCACGCAGGCGGCGAACGGCCGCATTCAGGACTCACAGGCGGGTCTCCTGTCGCAGTACGGCAGCGTCGCGAACATCGCGGGTATGGGCGCCGCCGGCGCGGACCTAGCGGCGGCGTGGGGCTCGCGCGGCACCGCCGGCGAGCAGCAGTTCGCCCGGCTCACCGCGGAGTTCGAGCGCCAGAACAGCCTGCTGGCTGAGCAGACGACCCTGCAGGCCGACCAACTCTCGCTCGAGCAGGAACGCACGCGCCTTGCGGAGTCATTGATCCCAACGTTCGCCACCGTGGCCAGCCTGTCTGAGAAGTACGGGCTGAACATGGACGGCGCTGGCAAGACCGTGCAGCAACTCGGCACGACCGCCAGCTTCACGACGCTGATCAACGACATCGAAACGCTCGAGCGCGCTGGGTGGGACGTTGGCGGGATGCTCGAAGGCATGTCCGACGAGATCTCCGGCGTCGTGTCGAAGTCGGTCAAGTTCGGCACCGAGATCCCCGCGAACATGAAGCCCTACATCGAGGAGCTCGCCAGGTCCGGCAAGCTGCTCGACGAGAACGGCGTGGCGATCACGGACCTCACGAACATTAAGTGGGGCGCGCCGGTCAAGACCGAGGCCGACAAGGTGCGCGAAGCAATGGAGTCCATTTCGAAAGCGATGGAACCCATGATCACGCGCCTGGGCGAGATCGTCGACCTCCTGACGCGTCGTCTACCTGCGGCCGCGGCCGAAGGGGCCCGTGGCACGCAGGATGCGTGGGACGCGAATCGTCCCGACTTCCGGGTTGACGCCGGAGGCGGCGAGCCGACCTCGAGCGGCTATGCCGCTGGGGGGGTGGTCTCGCGCCCGCGTCGCGCCTGGGTCGGGGAAGGCGGCCAACCGGAGATCATCGGCTCCGTCGACTTCATGGCCTCTGCGCTGTACCACGCGATGGCGCGCGCCGGCGCGAGTGGGGTGAGCGGGGGCGGCAGCACGGTGGTCGACGCGCGTATCGAACTGAACGGGCACGAACTGGGCCGGCAGATGATCACCATCCTGCCTGAAGCCGCCAGGCGCGCTGGCGTGAGCCTTCCGCGATGAGTGCGCAGACGTTCTCCGCGACGATTGCCGGCGTCACGAAGGCCATCGAGCGGCCGCGGTGCTCGTTCGTGGTGAACGGCATCGGCGACTGCAGCTTCGACGTGATCTCGACCGGGGCCGCCTACGTGCCCTCCGACGGCGATGCCGTGGTGATCACGCTGGGCGGCGCCGCGTTCTGGACGGGCAATGTCATCGAGGCCCAGGCGCAGTTCCTTGGCCCCACGGCCGGGACGCGCGTCACGGTCACGGCGCAGGACAAGAACCACCTGCTCACGCGTGCGCTGCACAACACCATCTACGCCGCCGGGTCGCTTGAGTCGACGATCGACATCCTGACGGGTGTCGGCGGGAACTGGACCGATGTCGGCATCACGAAGGACGCCGGACAGGCCACAGGCCCCACGCTCGATGTCGTCACGGCCGCCTGGATGAAGGGCCACGAGCTTGCGAAGTATCTGTCGGCGCTCAGTGGCTACATCCACTGCGTCGATGCGGCCTCCGCGATCAAGTTCTGGTCGCCCGGGTCGGTGTCGAGCGGCGTCACGCTCTCGACCGCCAACAGCAACATCGAGGTCGTGAGCTGGCAGCATGACCGCTGGGACTACCGGAACCGCGTCTGGGTGGTCTACGGGCCGAGCGAGGTCCGCACCGTCTCCGATCCCTTCAACGGGGACGGCAGCACGCGAGACTTCAGCCTGCACTATCGAGTGGCGTCCGCGCCTGGCACGATCACACTGACCGACGGCGCGACGACCGTCGTGGCGCCCGTGGGCGTCTACGGCGTTGACACGTCGATGGAGTGGACGTTCGACGCGGCGACAGGCAGCTACGGCGCCATCCGCCAAAAGAACACCTTCACCGTGCTCTCGTCGTCGTGGCTCCTGACCGCTTCGTATGCCTCGCAGTTCCCAAACTACGTGTTCGTCGACGATGCGGCCGAAGTCGCCGCCCGTGGGCAGTGGAACGACGCCCTGGCGCTGCCGGATGTAACCGACCTCGACGAGGCGACCGCCTCAGGGGCGGCGTTCATCCGGACCAGCATCCCGCGTCCGAAGACGTGCCGCATCGTCACCCGCACGGACGGCATCACCGCCGGGTCGACCGTGGTCGTGAGCCTCTCGGAGATCGGTATTTCCGAGACGATGCTCGTGCAGCGCATCGACGTGACCTTCGACAAGTCAGGCAGCAACGCCGACCCCCTCTACACCCTCGACCTGGTAAGTGGGTCGGAACTGGCCGACACATCGGCGGCGCTATTCCAGCGGATCGTCGGTGGCGGTGGGTCGTCGCTGGCGTCCGGGTCGAGTGCTGGGAGCGGGAGCGTCACGACCACGGTCATCACGCTGGTCGAGGGCGACCTCGGCGGGTCGCGGCTGAACGGGTCAGTGCATACCACCTGGACGCCGACCCGCGAGCACCGCGAGTGGCGCTGCCCGGCGTCCGGCGACTTCACCGCGCACGCCGAGGTCTGGACGGACGACGCGGGCACGTCGGTCACCCCGCGGGTCTACGACATCACGGCGGCGGCCGCCGTCGCGACGGGCACGTCCTCCACGAGCACAACGGCTGTCAAGCAGCAGTTGACGTTCACGGCGACGGCCGGCCATGACTACCGGCTCGAGCTGCTGCCCGGCAACACCACGAACGCGGTCTACGGATTGGGCAAGGTGCGCGTATGAGCCTGCGCGGGGGGGCGTCCGTTGTGGTGATCGTGCTGCTGTCGGCGCCTGCGGCGGCGCAAACGACCACGACCAGGACCGACCGGCTTGTGGCATCGACCTCTGTGGTCATCGG
The DNA here is from genome assembly GCA_016718605.1 of Lysobacterales bacterium. GTDB lineage: Bacteria > Pseudomonadota > Gammaproteobacteria > Xanthomonadales > Xanthomonadaceae > Aquimonas. The sequence goes on from JADKCY010000022.1 coordinate 11,059, forward strand.
GGGCACGTCGTTCACGACGAGCGCGGCGACCATCGGCACCTCACTGGGTGTGACCGGGGCCACCACGTTGAATGGGAACGTGACGCTTGGAGACGCGTCGGGCGACGCGCTCAACTTCTCCGGCCGGGTCAACACGTCGATTCTGTGGACGACCGACAACCTGGTCGACCTGGGCGCTAGCGGAGCGAACCGGCCGCGCGATCTGTTCCTCGGGCGCAACGCGGCGATCGGGGGCACGCTCGGGGTGACCGGGAACACGACGCTCACCGGTGACGTGGCGATCAACGGCAACGATCTCACGTCAACCGGCGTGCTCACGGTCAGGCCGACGGGGAACCTGACGCTCGACCCGACCGGTGATGTGATCTTCGGGGCGGACGGGCTCGACGTGCTGCCCGCGGCCGCGTACACCTACAACCTCGGGTCGTTGACGAACAAGTACCTGACGCTGCACGCCGCCGAGTTGTGGGTCGAGACACTCGTGGCGCAAGACACGATCGCGACGATCGGTGGGCGTATTCTCGTCGGCCCGACGACCATGCTGAGCGACAGCCTGCTCGCCGCCGCGACAGACATGAAGGTGAAGCACAACAACCTCGCGAACGGCGACCGGGTCTACCTCGAGGCGAATGGCGCCGTCGAGTTCATCGCGGTCACGTCTGCCGCGAGTGGCGGCGCGGGGAACTACATCTACTCGATCACGCGCAACCTGGATGGCTCTGGCGCCAACGACTGGGCGGCAGGCGATGCCGTGTTCAACACGGGACAGACCGGATCAGGCTGGATCGACCTCTATTCGGTGCGTGGGGTCAAGGTCGGCACCGAGGAAGGCCCGACCATCTGCGGGAATGAGCGCCAGTCGTCCACCTACAACGACTGGGAATCGCGTTGGTGCGTGGGAAACCTCAACGGGGTGTACGGCTACAGCGCCGACACCTACGGCGCGGCATTCGGCGACCCATCGGCGAACAACCTGGTCCTCGACGCCACCAACGGCGTGCGGTTCCGGAACGGCACGACCGTACTCGGACAGCTTTCCTCGACGACGTGGACGCTCGGAAGCACCAGTACTGAGCATCTGAACCTGACTAGCACGGCGCTTGAGTTCAAGAACGGGGCGACGGTGTTGGGGTCGCTGGATGGGTCCACCCTCACGCTCGGGCAACCGCTCACGGCGAACAACACGGGGCAAGTGCTGATCGACAGTGATTCGATCGATTTTCGGTGGCGCAATAACGCTGGGTCGACATCTGTGGTGTTTCAGGTCAAAGACAACGGCGGAGTGGCGAATGTCTACGCGGCGGGGTTTCTGATCGACGCCGGGACGATCAACGGGGACAGTGACGGCAGTCGGACGTATGCGTCGCGCGGGACGGGCGTGGGGCTCACGATACAAGCGGGATCGAGTGGCACGGGGACGTTGACGCTTGACGCGTTCAATGTGGTTCCAGATCTCGACAATTCCATTGATCTTGGGTCGTCGTCGGCGGCGTGGTCTGAAATATTCGTTGACATCGGGGCGACCGTGCAGGACGTCAACCCGATCGGGCTCGGCTCGAACGGGCAGTTTTTCGAAAAGACTGACGGGCTGTCTGGCACCGTGACCTGCACCGCCGGATCAAGCGTGGTCATCACCGTGGAGTCAGGAATCGTGATCTCGGTCACCGGAACAGGATGCTCGTAATGCGCGCATGGTTGGTCGTCCTCTGTCTCGTGCTCGCGGCCGCGGCGTTCGCGCAGGACGCGCCTGTCGCGTCACCGGTTCCGCACGCCCTGACCGACGCAGAACGGTGCAGCGTGGACAGCCTGGCGCAGCGGGCGACCATCATGGCCCTCCGTGGTGAACTGGCCAAGCTCACGGCGCGGATCGCGGAACTTGAGGCGCCGCTCGTGAACGAGGCCGTCGCGAAAGAACGCGCCAGCCTCGAGGCACAGTTTCGTGAGCGGCTGAAACCTCCCGAGGGCAGCACCTTCAACTGGCAGACCCTGACCTTCGTCGCGCCGAAGGCGCAGGAGCCCAAGCCGTGACTGAAGCGATGGCGGTCGAGGTCATCAAGCAGGGCGGGTTCGCGGTGGCGTGCCTGGTGATGTTCCTGTTGTATCGCAGCGACTCGAAGGGGTGGCAACAGAAACAGAGCGAGACGGTCTCGGCGCTGATGGGGCTGTCTGAGCGCACCTCGACGACGTTGACGAAACTCGGGGAGACGCAGGCGTCGTTGACGTTGATTCTGGCGCGGATCGAGACGCACCTGGACCGGAACCACCTCTGCCCGGTGACGCAGGTCTCCTCGGAACTGTTGCGCGACGTGGGGAGCGTGCCTGGGCGCCGCAACGTGGACCGCGTGGTGCGGGATGCGATCTCGAGCGCGGTGATCGCGCACAGCCGCGCGGATGTCGACTGACGATGGCTGCGCCTGGTGCGATGCCGACGCGCGTTACCTGGACCGTTCGACCGAACCCGGCCGAACGGTGTGCCTGTGCTGCGCGCGTGTCGTCCCGCCCGCGAGGGAGCCGGTAGATGGTGGTCCGCGAGAGCCTCCGCCCCGTCCTGCAGCAGTGCTACCGCTTCGGGGGCCACGTGACGGGCCTGCGGGATGATCAGGGCCGCCTCGTCGACGGCGTCAGGCTGCTCTGGGCCCTCGCCGGCATCGAGAGCGACTACGGTCGCCTGGCGGAGTTCGCCCGGCACGAGCCGGCGTACATGCCGCGTGGTCGCTACTACACGCAGTCGATCGAGCAGCGCCAGGCGTGGGCGCGGTGGGGCATCACCGCAGCGTGCTCGTTTGGCGCCTGGCAGGTCATGGCGGCGACCGCGCGGGAGATGGGCTACGACGGCCCGCCGCACGGCCTGATCGACCACGAGACCTGCTGCCGGGTCGCCACGGCACTGATCACGCGCCGCTTCGTCATCGCGCACGGCGTCACGACCCTGCGCGACGTGTTCGACGCCTACAACTCGGGCAACGCGCGCGACGGCGTGGTGCCCTCCGCCTACATCACGAAGGGGCTCGCGGCCTACGGGCTCGAGCTCCCCACCCTGTGAGGATGTTCATGAAGCGCAACCCGTTCCCGTTCCTCGTACTCGTGATCGTCGTGCTGCTCGGCCTGCTCGGCGCCGTCGATCAGGCGGGCGCCCAGCCTGTCACGAATCCGGCCGGCGTGATCTTCCGGCCCGCGATGGATCACTCCCTGTTGACCAGCTACGAGTTCGGATACTTCACGACGGCTGCGGACGTGGACCCGATTCGGAAAACGACCATTCTGCCGGCGGATCTAACGCCAGACGGAGCCGACTTCCGCTTCCCTTTTCCGCGGCTCGCCTTCGGGAGCTTCACGCACAAGCTCCGGGCGTGCGCCGCGGCGGTCTGTTCGGACTGGGCGCCAGCGGACAAGCCGACGGTCGTCAGCCCTTTTCCTCCGGGTGTGGTGCGCTTGGGCAGTTGATCGTGTTCCCCGAGGGCTACGTGTGGCCGGGGCGTCGGGTGGCGTGGCTCGCGCTCGTGAATCCACGGCGTGAGGCACAGACGGTGACCGTGACGCTCCTGCAGGAGTCCGGCGAGCTGGGGACACGGACGACGACGGTCGGGCCACGGGGGCGCGTCGGGCTTGAGGTCGGGGCGTGGTTCGGGCTGACGCGGGATACGGCGTTCGGGCTCGAGGTGGGGTGTGCGGGCTGCGCGGCGTCCCTGGTGATGTGGGACGCAGCATATACGTGGCCGGCGGCGAGTGTGCCGGTGGAAGGGTGCCGATGAGGATTCCGGGCGCGAGCTGGGGCGACGTGACGCGGGACGGCCGCATCGTGGCCGCGTGCCCGGACGGCGACGGGTGGGCGCTGTGCCTGCTGCCCGAGCAGACGCCGCTCACGCGCTGTCCTGACCGCCTCATGTTCGTGCGCGTGGACACCGGGCCCGACGGCCGGCTGGCGGCGACCGCACAGGGGCACCGCGACGGCGCCTGGTGGCTGTGGGTGGAGGGTCGGCCCTGGGTGCGGGTCGGGGACGTGGGCGGCGCGCACTGCGTGGAGATCGTCGGGACCGCGTGGGAGTGGCAGGTGTTCGGCCAGCTCACCGCGACGACGTATCGGGTGCTGACCGTGCTGGGGGACGGGCTGATCGGGTCGAGCTACGACGGGTCGATGCCGGCGACATCACAGGGGTTTGGAGACGCCTCCGCGAAGGGCTACCTGTGGCGCGATCCGGTCCTTCGGATCGGGGACGTGATGCAACCCGTGCCGGCGGGCGCGTGGCTCGTCGGGCAGCACAAGGACGACCCACCGCGCTGTGTGCTGGCGGATACCGCGGGGACCGTGGCACGCGTGGTGTACGAGGGGGAGTGCGAGTCGCCGCGTGCCGCCTGGGTGAACGGGGCACTCGTCGTCTACGGGATGGGCAACTACGAAGGGGTGGTCGAGCGAGGCGCGGTCAGTGACTTCCCGGTGTATCAGGCGCCTGTGGTGCCACCACCGGTGCCAGTCCCGCCGCCGGTCGTGACGCCACCAAGGCCAGAGGAGCCAAGTATGAGTGTGATGGAGACGTTGCAGACGCTTCGCCGGGGCTATGGCGCCTCGATGAGCGACGACGAGTGCGTGGCGCTGTGCAATGCGGCCGCGTGGGCGCATCGTGGCGACCCGGAACAGTGGGGCCTGAGCTTCAAGGCGAGCGGGACGCACGGCGTGCGGCACGACGGGACGCCCTGCTGCCACGACGTGCTGGTGCGGAAGGACACGGGCGAGGAATACGACGTGCTGGCGGGCGCGGGGCCAGGCGGCGCCTCCACGCCGACGTGGGGGAAGACCGGCGGTAGGGCGCGTCCGGGGCGGGAGTGGGTGGCGCCGATCCAGCCGCTGGGGCTGGTGACGCCCGTGCCACCGCCGACGCCGGGCACATCGCCGACTCCGACGCCCGTGCCGCAACCCCCACCGGTGAGCACGCCGTGCCAGTACGCGCCGGTGGACCTGTCGCTGGTGCTGGCCTCCCTGCAGGAGCTCCGGGCGAAGCAGGACGTCACGGATGCCCGGGTCGACGCCCTCCGTGAGCGCCTCGAGGCCATCAACGCCGAGATGCACGGGATGGTCGTCGGGCAGGTGAATGGGCTCCTGCAGGCGATTCAGGCGGTCCGGCGGTAAGGGCATGCGGCAGCGCCTGGCCTACACGGACGGGTGGAAGTACCGCACCGAGGAGGTGTTCTCGGTGCAGACACCGATCCGTGGCCGCGCCGTCAGCGAGGACTGGGCGCAGCTGACCGAGTCCGGCGTGCTGGTGATTCCGGCGGGGTACAGCTGGGACGGCGCCTCGGGCCCGACGTGGGACTCGCCCTGCACGATGCGCGGCAGTGTGGTGCATGACGTGCTGTACCAGATGCTGCGCGAGGGGCTGCTACCGCCAGGGTATCGCGGCATTGCGGATCTGGTGCTGTTCGACCTGATGGTCGAGGACGGCGCCAGCCGCGCGCGGGCGTGGATCTGGAAGGTCGGCCTGTCGTGGTTCGGGCCGCGAACGGGCGGGAACATCAAGCCGGTGCGCTACGCGCCGGAGGCGTAACACGACGCAACACCACGTCACGAGGAGAACGAAAGATGGCATCAGGACTCGCCAACACCTTTGAGAACGACCTCGCCAAGCTGATCTTCCAGGCGACGGCGATCGCGAACATCGCGGACAACGCCGCGGCGTCGCCGCTCACGAACCTGCAGTTCAGCCTGCACTCGGCCGACATCGGCGAGACGGGCGACCAGACCACCAACGAGATCGCCTACACCAGCTACGCCCGCGTGGCCGTGGCGCGCACGTCGGGCGGCTTCACCGTCACGGCCAACAGCGTGAGCCCGGTGGCCAACGTCGACTTCCCGGCCGGGACCGGCGGCACGGGCACGGCCACCGACTTCGGCGTTGGCACCGCGGCCACGCTTGCGGGCAAGGTGCTGTTCTACGGCGACATCACCCCGTCGATCACCTGCGGCAACGGCGTCACGCCGCGGCTCACGACGGCCACCGCGATGACCATCGACTGATGGACGCGTTCACCGCCCGTCTTCGTGGGGCGCCGACGCTGGCCGTGCGCATGGCGCTCGATGCGGTGCGGACGCTCACGGGTGCGTTGCGCATTCGCGCCGCTGAGCGTGCCGGCCTGGCGCGTCCCGCCGTGCTGCGTGCGGCCGACCGCCGCATCGCGGAGTTGCGTGGCGAGGACGCGCCCGCGCCCGTGCAGCTCGTGGCGGAGGGGCGTGGCGTCGATGCCGACGAGCGCGCCTGGGAAGCGGCCCGCGCGCCGCAGACACGTATCGTGGAGGCCGTCGGCCGAGGCCGATGGGCGAGGAGACTGTAGACCATGGCACTGACGCTCCAGCAGCAGCAGACCCTGAAGACCTACATCCTGAGCGTGCCGGAACTAGCCGCGCAGCCCATGAACAGCGACGGCGCCGATGCGATCGCGACGGCGATCAGACAGCCCGCCGTGCCCGCGTTCACCGTCTGGAAGACGAACGTGTCCGTGGACGAGATCATGCGCAACGGCATGAACTGGACGCTCGTGGATGGGATCACCGTCGGAAAAGCCAGGATCTGGGAGTGGATGAGCCGACTCGGCACGATCGACGTGTCCAAGCTGAACATCCGCGCCGGGATCGACGAGGCGTGGAAGGGTATCGGGACGGACATGGTGACGCAGCGGGCCAACATCTACACGCACTGCAAGCGAGACGCGACGATCACCGAGAAGCTCTTCGCCACGGGCACTGGCACGGTCGCCAGCCCTGCGACGATGGGCTTTGAAGGGTCGCTCTCGTGGCAGGACGTTGAAGCGGCGAGGGCCGTGTAATGGCTGCCGGGGATCTCAAGACCCAGTATGCCGCGTCGTCGAACCTCACGGTCACGGCGCTCAACTCACTGGCCGCGTCTTCGACGTGGGTGGCGGGCTGGCAGTCGGACGTGATCGACAACAGCACGAACAAGTACGGCACCTACGAACTCAAGGGCCTCATCACCGCTGGCGCGACGGGCGCACAGGTGGGGATCATCGAGATCTGGGTCATCCGGATGATCGACGACACAAACTGGCCGGACGTGTTCACGGGGGCCGGACAGGCGGCGAAGACCGTCACGAGCCGCAACGTGCTGTATTCGTGTGGCGTGCTCGTGAAGGCCATCCCGACGGACGCTGTGGCCAGCCGCGCCTATCCGTTCAATGTGCCCGACATCGCGAGTTACTTCGGCGGCGCCATGCCAGAGAAGTGCCTCGTGTGGATCACGCACACCGCGCAGAGCACGACGAACACCCTCGCGGCGAGCGGTCAGCAGGTCACGACCAAGGGCATCTACGGGAACGTGGCGCAGGCCTAATCGTCGATGCTGATCCTCACCTCACGCACCCCGTGGCGGCGGCGGCCGAGTGGGCTGGTCGAGATTGATCGGAGCAGTCCGCTCGCCACCCGGCTAATCGACTCATATCGTGTCGTTGCCGGACCGAAGCGCGTCTCATCGCTCACGCGTTCTGCGTGGACCATCGGCACAGCGCATACCGTTGGCGAAGATGCCACGCTTGGGACGGTTATACAGTCGGCGTTTTCGTACGCGGATCAATACACGTCCGTGCCGACAGCCGTTGACGCGCATTCCGTGGCGTTTTGGGTCGCGAATCGTGTTGGGTCAGCGCAGGACGGGGCGCGCGTGGCCTCGTGGAACAACTCGCCATCGAACTATCAAAACACGTTCGTCATCGATGTTGCCGCAGGAAATCTCATTCAGGCGTGGTCATACGGGAGCGCTGATTATCTCGTTGCACCCGGTGTGTGTATCGCTCCATCCGCACTGACAACTGCGCCGCAGTTGGTGACCGTGACGGTGTCGGCGTCAACGATGACGCTCTACATCAATGGCCTGTCTGTTGATGCCGCAACACTCGCCTCGTCGTTGTCAATGCCAACGGCGGCTGTGCTGGCACTGTCTGGTAACTATCGTGACGGCAACAGCCCATGCACGCTGGATATGGGCGATGTGTCCGTTTGGTCGCGCGCCATCTCGGCCGCCGAAGCCTGGCAACTCTACGATCCCTCCACCCGCTGGTCCCTCTACGCCCCCCTCGTGCGGCGGGTGTACGTGGATCTGGGGGGTGGGGGAACAACGGACGCGTCAGGGACCAGCGCTTCAACGAGCTCGGCGAGTGGCGTTGGCGCGGCGACCGCTGCAGCCGTCGGCACAATTGCGGCTCTGGCGTCGGCGGCGGCTATCGCCATCGCGATCGTGTCGTCGGTCGGCACGGTCGCATCGACCAGCACCGCGGCTGGCACCGCGTCGAGTATCGCCGCGAGTGTTGGCACTGCCGCGGCAGTCGCGAGCGCGAGCGGCACCGCCAGGGCCACCAGCGCGGCGGAGGGCACGTGTGCTTCTGTCTGGGCCGCGTCAGGCACTGCGAGTGCCACGACCGCAGCGGTCGGCACGAGCGCCTCGACCTCGACAGCCGCGGGCACTGCCAGCGCCACCGGTGCATCTGTTGGCACCGCGACGTCGGTTTGGTCGGCGAGCGGTGAAGGAGCCATCGTCGGCGATACCTCTGCGGCAGGCACGGCAGCGGCGACGAGCGCGGCCACCGGTGTCGGCACCTCCACGGCAAGTAGTGTCGGCACCAGCACGGCCCCCACGACGGCGACGGGCACGGCAGCAGCTACATCAACCTCGGTCGGCACCGCCACAGCCACGAGCACAGCGACCGGCGTCGGGGAGACTGTCACGGGTGACGGGACGGCCGTCGGCACCGCCACAGCCACGAGCGCAGCCACCGGTGTCGGCGCCTCCACCGCGACGGCGGCCGGCACCGCGGCGGCGATCACGAGCGCGTCGGGCGTCGGCATGGATGCCGAGCTCGCGGTGCTCATGCGGCGGCTGGCCACGACCCCCGCAAGCCGCGCACGCACGACGACCCCCGCAAGCCGCGCCCGCACGGCGACCCCAGCATCGGAGAACTGACGACATGGCCACAAAGCACGCACTGAGCATCTATCGAGGCGAGGACGTCACGATCCCGTGGGACGTCGACGAGGACATCACAGGGTGGACGCTGGCACTCGTCATGTCCGACCAGGTGATGGACGCGACGCCAACCCTGACGGTGGCGGCGACGGTCACGACGGCGGCGACGGGCCTGTGCGAGGTCGTGCTGACGGCGGCGCAAACCGCGGCGCTGGCGTCACGGGTCTACCAGTCCGAGTTGTGCAGGACGAACGCGGGCGCGCTCAACGTGCTGTCACAGGGCACCATCGCCGTGCTGCCACGGGTGGGCGTCGCGTAGCGGAGTCCCTCCGCTTTTCCCTCCACCCGCCCATCGGGCAGGCGGCAAGTGGTGCAGCGATGGCTCTTGCGGCTTGGCCGCGCTCACCTCAGGAGCTAGTTCTGGCAACCGAGTGGGGGTTCGAGTCCCCCCTTCCGCACCAACAGAATCACTGAGCAAATCTGACGAAAACCGGCGCCGCTTCCGGTTTTCGACGCGTCGTCGCGGGGCCCGACCACCGTGCCGGACGTGCGCATTCGTGCGCATGACGCAACGAGTGTGCCGACGAGAGTCCCTCCGAAAGTCCCTCCAGTGACCAGATAGGGGCAGAGGGTATCGCGGGTGTCAGGGGTATCAGGCCGATCATCCCGATCACGCCTTTCGCCGTCGCGCGCCGGGCTCCACGCGCGTCGCCGCGCGCCGGCCGCGGGCCGTGACCAGGTCGCCGATCTGGACGACGTTCGCCAGGCGCTCGAGCGTCGGCCGCTGGTGCACGGGCCGGAGGTGGGTGTAGCGCTGCGTCGTCGCGATGTCGGCGTGCCCGAGCGCCTCGGCCCGGGCCTTCTCCGGCTCACCGAGCTCGGCCAGCATCGTCGCCATGGAGTGCCGGATCGTGTGGAAGGTGCCACATCTCGCGCTTCGCGTGTTCCCGCCATTCGTCCCGGTCCTCTGTGATCCGCTCAATCGGCTGCGCGTGGCTTCGGAGACGTACATCTCCTCGTCGTCGAAGACATCGAACGACTCATCGCGCCTGACGATCACATGCGGCACCCGCCCGCGGAACCAGGCAACCATGCCCGCGAACAGCGACACTCATCCGCACGCCACGACGGTCCAGACGACGTACCTCATGCTGCCTCCTAGTCTCCGATGCGTTTCTGATCACCCTGTCGATCGTTTCTTCGTCGCAGCTCACCAGACGCCACCGCGGCGACGCGTCTCGCGTTCGATCGCCAACCGCATGCGCGCGGCGCCGACAGGATTCGCTGAATGCACGACCGGCTGCGACTTCGGCCAGTGCCCGGTTTCCTCCATCCAGCACACCAGCTCGTACCCGGTTCCGTTGTGCGGGCACGAACAGTAGCTGGCGCACCCTTCATTGCGGAGCAACTCCGCGCGGACGACGGCGATCTGCCCACGGTCGGTTCCGGTCAGCGTGTCCATGCACTCGCCGCAGAGACCGAGATCATGGTCGAGACTCGCCTGGTCCACCAGGCCCGCCTCGAGCAGCGCCTTCGCGTCGGCGACGGTCTTCGCCCACTCCCACCCCAGCGCACCGTGCCGCCACGGCTCGCGCACGTCATCAAGCCACAGATTCACGGCGCATCCTGTCTCTTCTGACGGCTTCCATGAACGACACTCGGCATTCTTTGGCAAATCTTTGCAGCATGTCGATCCTTGGCTCTCCATCTCTGAATGCGAAGGCTGCAATTCGATTTTCCTTGCGCTTCTGTCACGCGCAACGAACCTGGGCGGTCACCGCCATGCACGCGACGCCACCCCATGACGCCAGGCGGCATCCAGGCGCGCAGCTTCGCCAGGTCACGGAAGCCCTGCGGCGTCACGACGTCGATGACCTGCGGACGCCAGACGACAGTCACGGCGTGCTTCGCCTTGACCTTGCTCAACAGATACAGATCGCCAGGGCGATCGTGGTTGCCGTAGCAGATCACCACGGGCGCATGCCCGGCCATGCGCTCGACGCGGTCTGCCCACTCGTTGCGCGACCCCACGTCTGACCCGGCATCGTACAGATCCCCGGGCACGGCCCAGAGCCCCACGGGCAACGCGAGCCCTTCGCGGACGATCTGATCCACGGCGGCGAGACGATCGGGCTGACGCGCATCCTGCTTGAAATGCGCGTCGCCCACGACAGGCACGACGAAGCTCGTCACAGGCGCTCCTTCATCGTGAGCAGGAACACCGCCACCGACACGATCAAGGCGACGATGGACAACGCGAACGCGACTTTCTCCTCCTTCATCGGTCCCTCCGCGAATCGCTGATGGTCCGCCGGTCTTTCACGCGCGTGATGCACGCGCCCAAGAACTCGGCGCGTGGCACCCAGCGGCGCAGGTGGGCGGCGAGTGAGGCGTCATCGTCGTTGTGCGCATCGCACGCGACGCCCCACTCCTTGACCTCGGCGCTCGCGGAAAGTCTCCACGAAGCACGCGTCGACGGTCAGGTCGGCAGAGAGCGCTTCTCCGACCTCCGGTGGCGTGGCTGTTCGGCTGAACATCACAGGATCTGGTCCTCACGGACGACCCACGAGCCACCATCTTTCAGCACGTAGATCTGCACACAACGGCAGAGTCCTCCGCCCAGGCAGTTCACGAACGGCGGGGCGTAGAACTCACGGTCAGCGTCATCGTAGTCGAACGTCAACTCGTCGGCATCCCCGCACGGGTCGCACGTGTTCTCGTCCATGACGGCGGACTGGATCACGTAGTCGACGAGCTTCTCGACCTCGTCGTCGTCGACCGTCTTCAGGTGCATGGCGTTCGGGGCGGCCGCGCGCGCCAGCGACCGCATGTACGCCTGCCGCGTGGCGCCGAACGCTTCGTGCAGAACGTCGCGGGTGGCGCTCTTCAGGCCGTTCAGCAGTTGACGCTCGGCCAACGCGACGACTTGCGCCTTCGACCGCTTCGTCCGTTCACATCGCAGAGCGATGCGCCGCAGGGACGTCACCCATCCCTGGTGCAACGCGTCGGCGATCGCCATCACGCTCTCGCTCAGGACGGGCACGGCCGCGACGACGCCATTGAACGCCTCGTTGTCTTCGGGCAGGTCTGCCAGCTTCAGGCCCTGCCGGCGGCATTCGTTCCTGAGCTCGACCACGCCGTAGCGCGCCATGCGATTCTGTGCGGCGCCGGCGGCCCGATCTGGCTCGGCGTAGGCGTTGACCACGACGACGGAGTTGATCGTCGTGTTGACGCCTCCGGTCTCACGCAGGCGGGCGACGACTTCGACCTCGAATCCACCCGACGAGGTCCTAGTGCCAGTCGCCTGAAAGGAACTGACCGTGACGTTGCCGCGAGCGATGGGCGCCGGCGACGTGGGGGTGCTGGAGCCGCCACCGCCCCCGCAGGCTGTGAGGGCGAGCGTGGCGATGAGAGCAACCGCGAACGAGGACGAACGCATGTGGAAGGCTCCGATGAGCAGACCCGGGGGGATCGGTCCCGCGAGCGCATCCTACGTCCCCCGGGCGGTGTTTCGCAAGAAGCTGTGCCACCGACCGGGGGGTGTCGGTGGTGGGGGCGTCCTACCCCGTTGGGCTCTACGACCGCCGACCGGTCGCCGAAGCCATGGTCGCCCTCGTCCGAGGGAAGGGCACTACTTGCGGTGCTTCCGCCGGGCGGCGTGGGGCCCGATCGCGTCGCCCTGACTGAAAGACTTGATGACCTCGTCGATCTGGTCCAACGCGAAGTCCTGATCAGCCGACGAGAGTTTGCTCCACCGATAGCGAATCGTTCCGAACGGGTCGTCTTTCACGCCTGGTCCCTCCTCGACGGGGGGCGCCTCTGTGGCGCCGGCGCGAGGAGTATGCACCGGTCCGCTGACATCTGGGGTCATGCCGCTCGCGATGAAGACCAGCTTCCCACCAGCGCTAAGGGCGTCGTCGATTGCTGAAATCGTCTCAACTTCAGGCTGCTTCCTTTCGCCGCGTTCGAGACGGCTGATGGTGCCGAGCTCCAGCCCAGAGCGTTCAGCGAGCGCGCCCTGCGTGAGGTCTGCCGCCCTTCGAAGACGTCGCACCTCAATTCCAACCACCGTTGGGGCTCCTTTAGGCATGGCCGCCTAGATAGTCGCCGGGGTTGCTGTTTTCGCGCCAGAGCAGTCGCGCCTAAAAAAATAGCTTGACTCGCCCTAACTTGTGGGCCTATAAATTGGGCGCATGGTTGGCCGAACGATTCGCACCCTCCGCCAAGACGCGGGCCTGAAGCAATACGAGCTCGCGGCCAGAGCCAAGGTCCATCCCCAGACGATCAACCGCATCGAAAAAGGTCACACGACGCCTGACGTGGCCACGCTGCAGCGCCTGGCTGATGCCCTCGGCGTTCCCGTTGGGCGCCTGTTCGGCGACCACACCACTGTGACATCAGAGGTCACGGTCAGCACACCGGCTGCGTAGGGGCGAAAGATGCCACGAATCCAGATCGATCCGAACATCATCGACTCCTTCAAGTGCGCCCTGCACGAGACGGTGACCAGGAGCACGATGCCGGCGAAGCAGATCGCCGACCGGCTCGGCGTCGCCTACCGCACGCTGCTCGAATACTGCGACGAGGCATCGCCGTCGAACCTCCCGAGCCGCTACCTGCCCGGGCTGCTAGCTATCGCCGACAACCCCGCGCTCATCGTCTACCTGGCGCACCAGGCGAACCGCGTCACCTATCCCGTGCCGGTCGGCGCGACCGCCAGCGACCACGCGATGGGCGCCTTACTCCGCGAGACGGGCGAGGCCCTGCAGGAAGTGTCGGCGGCGCTGTCGGATGGCGAGCTGCGGAAGGACGAACTCGACCGCTGCACGAAGCAGCTCGAGGAGGTGGCCGGCGCCGCGACGAGCGCCATCGAAGTACTGCGTCGGCGCGTGCGTGCGCCTGAGCCCGTCGCGCCCTGGCTGCGCGCGGCGGGGCAGCGATGAGCGAACTCGACGACATGCGCCGCACGCTCGTGCAGGCGAAGACGCGCATCACGGTGCTGCAAGCCCAAGTCGAGGACGCGCGCCACGAAACGAGGATGGCTTGCGAGCGCGCCGATGCCTCCCTCGCCAAGCTGGACATCGCACAGGAGAGCGCACGGGCGCTCGCCGTGTCAGTGGCGCGGGTCCTCGGCCTCGTGGCCGCCTTCGGGCGATTCGCCTTCACGTCGTCAAAGCCCCGCACGCAGCGTCACGCGGACACCTGGCGCGACAAGGGCCCGCACGAGAGCAGCGGCGCAGCCGCGCGTCGTCTTCGGCAGATGGATCAGCAACGCTCGAAGCAGCCACTCTGACCATGAGCCGCCGCCGCGACACCCAGCCAGAGCGGGTGCGCGTGACCCTCGCGTCACCGCAGGACATCACCGTCGATGTGCCTGGGCTCGTGTCGTTTCGGTTGTTCGGCCCGCGTGTGTTTCCACGCGCCGCGGCCGTGTTCGTGGATGCGGAACTGATGGCCGACGCGATCGTGCTGTCGGGCCGCGCCACGCGTCAGACCGGACCCGCAGGGAGCGGGCCCGTACACAGCGAGAGCCCCAACCGCGTCAACGGCGGGGCTCTCTGAGGAGCAACGACAATGCCCCTTCATCCTACAGCCGCTCGCGCCCCGCGTCCAGCGCCACGCTCGATCCCTCCCGCCTGTTCCACTGACCCATCCGATACCCGCGCGGCCGTCCTGGACCGGTACGCGCGGTATCGCTACATCGAACGCACCTGCGCCGGCGCCGAGATCGACGAAGCCCGGGCCGCGTTGCTCGTGCACGACATCATCGACACGTACCTGGCGCTCACGAGGCGGACATGCTGACAGGCACGGAGTGGACGACGCTCGGCTACCTGCTTGCCGTGGGCCTGACCATTGGCGGCGTGTTCGCGGTGCTCGTATTCCTGGGCGCCTGCGCCTTGTTCGGATTGAACGACACCTCCCCAGACAGCGACTTCGACGATCTGCAGCAGGAGATCGCGGCCTGGCACACGTGGCGTGACCAGCACGGCGATCCAGCTCTGACCGATCGCCTCCACCCGACACTCCGCGAGAGCGGCTACTACGGCACGCCCACGCACCAGGCGCGCGCGGAGAAGGTCGACCGCGCGATGGGAGGCTCCGATGCGGCGTAGCCTCACCGACCCGATCCTGCTCGCCACGGCGGCGGCGGCCGCGGTGCTCCTGGTCGCGGCTATCCGCGCCATCGTGCGCCAGGCGCGCAGCCCGCGCGTCACTGCCGACAGCCTGATCCGCGCGCCGCGCCCTGTCTACACCACGTGCGATCCCGCACTGCGCCAGGAAGCCGCGAAGCGTCGGGCCCGTGTCGAGGAGCTGCAGACGCGCGCCCGGCGGGTGAGTGCTGGCGCCGACCTCGCGCCGGAGATCGTGCCCATGCGCCGCTGGGGGCAGTCATGAGCCACCCCCAGCGCAAGCCGAACGCCTTCAACGGCGAGCTGACGGTCATCGCCTGCCCGCGCAAGGCATCCGTGCCCACGAAGCACGTCGCGCCGAAGTCCGCGGGCTCCTGGTGGACGCAGGCGGAAGGCGGTGAGGCGTTCGCGGAGATCGCGCGCACAGAGCAGGCGCGCATGGCCAACGTCTCCAGCGCGCCGATGCCGGATCTGCCGACCGCGCGGGAAGCGAGGGCGTGATGGGCCACGACACCGGCGTTTGGTGGAAGACCGCCGACCAGGTCACGCCTGGCCCGTCGCCGCGTTACGTCTGCACTCGGCCGAGATGCGGCCTCGTCTACCGGACGCTCGCCTTCACGCACCACGACGTGCCGGACTGCCCCATGTGTGGCCAGCCCTACGTCCACGCGCACGGGCGCCGCATCACGAGGTTGTTGACGCTGGCCGCCGCGGCCGTTTCGTGTGTCCAGGAAGTCAACTTTCTGGGTTCCACGCTCACCTCACAGGCCGACAACAGCGCGCCGCGTCGGCGCATGCGGAGGGCCGCATGACCCGCCTGCACCGTATCGCCGAGGTCGGGCTGTGCCTGGACGACGCCAACACGTTCGGCGCGGCGACGGGGCTGCACATCCACCGCGCCTGTGATCCGAAGTGCGATGACGCGGCGCAGGCGAGGTCCAACGTGGACGCTGTGCGCAGCGCCCGCCTTGCGTGGGGCTCCGCGGCATGGGCTCTGCGGCACATCGAGGCGCTCGAGCGCGACGCCGTGGCGCAGGCCCGTCGGGATGGTGCCCTGTGAGCGACCAGCACGCCGTGCGCGACTACGAAGACCTTGACGAGCTGCTCGACCACCTCGAGGGACTCCTGCGCGAGGGCACACACATCGACGAGACCGGCCGCACGCACGCGTGCCTGTCTGAGGAAGTCGAGGCGCTGCACATCCTGGCGCGGCATGGCCGGTTCCGCATCGTCACCGAGATCGGGAAGCGGCAGATCACCGGCTACTGGCGTGGCAACGACCCGGCCGTGACAAAAGGCGGTGTCGCGTGATCCCTGCGTCACCTACACCAGCCCGTCGTGCCGCCGGTGACCGTAAGGGCTTCCCGAGACAATTGCGCCTTCAGATGCAGGTGTCGTGCGCGTGTGGCGTCGGATGGATTCCGATGCTGTTCAGCGACGTGCTCTACATCGGCTATATCCGCTGCCAGAAGTGCGGAGAGACGCCGCGGAAGATATGGGTGACGTCATGACCGCGGTCAGCCAGGAGATCGCGCGGCGCGACGGGGCAAAGGCTCGCGTCCTCGAGGCCCTCCAGCGCGCCGGCTTGAACGGATGCACGAACGTCGACCTGTGCCGGCCGGAGGTCGGTGGTATGCGGGCGGTTGGGCGCGTCCACGAGCTGCGCCACGAGGGCCACACCATCACCAAGCAGCACGAGGGCGGCGGCATCTACCGCTACTGGCTGCGGCCAGCGAGCTCGTGCATCACCTACGTCACCACGGCGGCGGCGGTCGCCCAGCGCCCGCTCCCACCATTACCCGACGCGGCGATCCGGTTCACGCCGCCGCCCACGATGCCCGTCTACACGACGGCGCCGACGCGCACCGCGGCCCGACCGACGCGCACCACGAGCACCGTGCAAGGGGAGTTGTTCTAGCCATGCCGTACGCGCAGATCGATGTCGACGCGCTCGACCACTGGAAGGTCGGTGGACTCTCGGCCGAGGCGTTCCGCACCTGGGTCGCTGGCCTCTGCTACTGCCAGAAGCACCTGACCGACGGGCTCCTGGTGCATCGGGCCGTGAAGATGCTTCGCGCGAAGACGACCGCGCCGGTGATCGCGGAGTTGCTCGACGCCGGCCTGTGGCACGAGGGCCCAGCGGGCTACGTCGTGCACGACTTCACGACCTGGAACCGCACCCGCGCTGAGGTGGAGAGTCAGCGGGAGAAGTGGCGGAAGAAGAAGGCGGGAGTCTCTAGGGGTTCCAAGGGGGATTCCCCCGGGGAAGCTCCGGAGACTCCCCGGACCGATACGATACGAGACGCTACGAGACGATCCGAAGACGAGACACACACGCCGCCTGCGGCGCCGGTGTCGCGTGCCGATGCCCCAGGCGTCGGTCGGGTCGTGGTGGCGGCGCCCCCGCCGAGCGACACCGAGCACCTGCTCGAGCACTGGCGCGCCGTCGGCGAGCAGCATGGCGTGCTGGAGCCCATCGCCACGAGCCCGAAGGTCGCGCACCAAGCCCGCGAACTGCTCGCCCTGCATGGCCTCGACGCGTTGCGCCAGGCCGTCGAGGAGTTCTGGGCCTCGCAGGAGTTCCTCGCCAAGCGGCACTTCGGGATGTTCCATCGCTACGCCGGCCAGCTCGTGGCACACGTGCTCGCCGGCCACACCCACACGTTCGGGGAGCGTCCACGCGCGAGCGCCAAGGCGGTCCCCATGGGCTTCGGCCTGAACAACGCCGACGGCTGCCAGCACGACCCGCCGTGCGCGACCTACCTCGACCACCAGCGCCGCTGGCTCGACGAGGAGCGCGCCCGCCAGGGCCTGCCCCCGCGTCCCTTCGCCGCCGATCGGGCCACGACCGGCGCCATCCCACTCCCTGTCGCATGAGGGCCACCATGTTCACGACTGTTCCGCTGTCCCGTCTCATCGAATCGCCGCAGAACACGCGGCGCCACTGGAACGCCGCCGCGCTCGACGAGCTCGTGGCGAGCCTCAAGGCGGTCGGCGTCTTGACGCCGCTGCTCGTCCGCCCTGTCGCCCTCGACATCGAGTTCGTCGACTCAGGCGACGTCGACTCAGGCGATGGCGACTGGGAGATCAGGAACCACGCGACGTGCGAGCTGCTCACGGTGTGCTCCACCCGCGAGCAGGCCGAGACATGGAGCGCCAACTGGCGCGAGAGCGAGCGCTGCGACTTCGAAATCGCGGCGGGCCATCGGCGCTTCCGTGCCGCGCAGCGCGCCGGTCTCGACGAGCTGCCGGTGCAGATTCGCGATCTGGGCGATCGCGAGTTCCTCGAGGTGCTCACGATCGAGAACCTGCAGCGCGAGGACGTGCATCCGCTCGACGAGGCCGAAGGCTACGCCACCCTGCAGGCCAGCGACCGCGTCTACACCGTCGAGGCGATCGCGGCCCGGGTGGGGAAGTCCACCAGCTACGTGCGGCAGCGCCTGGCGTTGCGGAAACTCACGGACGCGGCGAAGGCGCACTTCCTCGCCGACGAGATTACGGCCGCGCACGCCGTGCGCCTGGCGCGGCTCTCGGCCGACGACCAGGGCAAGGCGCTCGAGGAGGCGGTGTTCTCTCGGCTCTTCGGGAAGACCGAGAGCACCGCGCTCGCGCTGATGCCGGTCTCGGATCTCGATGACTGGGTTCGTGACTGCGTGCGGCTCGACGTGCACGCGCCGGAGACCGCCGAGCAGTTCCCGGAGATCGCGGCGGCCCTGGCGGCGGAAGCGGTCGAGGGCGCGACCATCCTGCAGCTCGACGCCCAGTACCACGCGAAGCCCATAAAGAACGGCCCGCTGACGCCGGCGCAGTATCACGAGATCCTCACGAAGAAGGACCACTGCCCGCACGCCCAGCCTGGTGTATTCGTCCTCGGCGCGCGCCGCGGGGAGATCGTGCAGGTCTGTGCCCAGCGGAAGTGCCAGCAGCACTGGCCCGTGGCCGAGAAGTCCGACCGCGCGGACGCCTCCACGAAGACCAACGACGACTGGAAGCAGGAGCGTGAACGCATCGAGCGCCAGGCGGCGCTGTGGACGATCGCGCGGCCGCGTGTGGAGGCGGCCCTCGTGGAGGCCACGCGCGACGTCGTGCTGTCGGTTGAGACGGTCAATCGGCTGATCGGCTGGAAGTTCACCGAGATTCTCAAGGTGCTGGGCACGACCGCGAAGGAGCTGCGCGTCGTGGACCTCCCGCAGGTCATGGACCTGGCCGTGACGTGGCAGAGCCTCTACAGCGCCGACCAGGCGAAGGAGGCGGTGAAGCGGTTCGGCGTCGACGTGAAGGCCATCATGAAGGCCGTCGAGAAGGAGCAGAAGGCGGCGGCCCCGACCACCGCGAAGACGTCCGTGAAGAAGGCCGCCACGCCGGCGGCGCGAAAGGCGGTGGCGTGATGGTGCCCGTGCACCTGTTCCTCGAGGGCGCGCGCGCCGAGCTGTCGGTCCTCGACGCCCAGCGCGAGAAACTCGCGCACGCGATCGCGGCCGTCGAACGTCTGCACGAAGGGGCTGCCCCCGTGATCGCGCCCGTCGCGGCCATCCCCACCGCTCCCGTCCCCGTCATCGTCGACGAGCTGCACGAGTACACGGCCCCACGTGATCCCGTCGGGGTCCAGCGCGTCGAGACGCTCCTGGTTGCCGAACGGAAGGCCGTCACATCGAGGCAGGGCGACGCCGACCAGGTGCTCGACCTGCTCGCCGCGAACGGCCCCATGAAGCCACGCGCGATCGAAGTCGCGCTCGGCCTGGAGAAGCCGCAGGTGAAGTGGCTGCTGACGCGGATGCGCCAGGCGGGGACCATCCAAGCGGAAGGCGAGACGCACGCGCGCGTCGTGATGCTGGCCAAGCCGACGCGCAAGGCGACCCACGCGGCGCGCGAGGGTGACGACCTCGAGCCCGTGTGGGATGGCTCAACGAAGCGCTCGCCTGCGGAGGTGCTGCAGGCGCGTCGGGAGGCACAGGCATGAGAATCGCGCGCGTCGTCCTCATCGCGTTCGTGCTCGGCGTGGCGTCGTCGACGGCCGCGCAGACGACGCCGGCCATCCCGGCCTCGCCAGGGATCGGGTGGGTGCAGCAGGATGGCGGTTGGTTGCCGCCGGGGCATCCAGGCATCCGCCCTCCCGCGCCTGCGCTGTCCCCGCTCGACGCCTGCGTCGCCGAACAGCCGCCCGGCAGTACGCCGCTCGACCTCTTCCGGGCCTGCGCGCAGCACCTTCCCCGCACAGTGGTGCCTGGCTGTGAGCAGGTCAACGCCTACGCCGAGCCAGATCGGGCCGCCGACTGCGCCGCGCGGTCGATCACGGAAAATCCCCCCGCGAAAACGATCAAGACGTTCACGCTCGGGCACGTCTACGGGCGGCCCTACGGCGAGCGGACGATCCTCATCATCGGGCGGGCCCTCGGGATCGACGGCGTCGAGGTGATCACCGCGCAGGTGGTGCACCCCGCGCGTGAGCGCGGCACACCCGTCGCGTTCCTGAACGACGGCGGGATCACGGCGGGGCAGTGGTGGCCGGTGACTGGAGGTGGACAGTGAGCACCGAGCGCCAGGTGTTCACGCCCGCGGCCCTGCAGACGCAGATCGACACCGCCCTGGCCCAGGTGCCCCCAGGCGCCAACGGGGCCCTGCTCGGCTACGCGCGCACGGATGGCAGCGCGGGCGTAGCGATCGCGCTCAAGGCCGGCCAGCACTGGGCCCTCCGCGGCGTGCTGACACGCGAGGCCGAGCAGGGACGCGTCACCGGGGGCGTGTCGGTGCAGCTGACATGGTGAGCGACGACGCAGAATGGAGACGCGACGTAATGACAGACCAGGCCAACCACGATCTTCCTCTACCCAGCGGGTGGTCACGTGGTCCTGACCGCCCGCACGCCTCCAGCGTGGCGCGCTGGAAAGACGAAGTGGGGCACCGCGTCTACCTGTACGCATCGGGCCGCGTCGCGGTCGAGGGCACCATGGCTCTCGACGAGCTCCTGGTTGTGCTGCGCCATGCCGAGGATGAACATACGCGGCGCACCGGGCGTGCTGCCGAGGCGCGGTTCTAGGTGGCGCGTCTTCGTCTCACGCGCCGCTCGAAGTACGGCGCCATCCGCGTCGTGCTCGACGGCATCACGTTCGACAGCAAGCGTGAGGCGTTCCGCTACCAGCAACTCAAGATGCGCCACCTGGGCGGTGAGATCGCGAACCTCGAGGTGCATCCCTGCTACGAGCTGCGCGTGAACAGCCAGAAGATCGGGAAGGTCACCCTCGACTTCCGCTACATCGACCTGCTCAAGCGCGGCGCCCAGGTGGTCGAGGACGCGAAGAGCCCGGCCACCCACAAGGCACGGGACTGGGTGCTCAGGAAGAAGCTGCTCAAGGCGATCCACGGGGTCGAGGTGCAGGAGGTCTGATGCCAACCAAGCCGAAGCGCCCGTGCCCAGGCTCTCCACGCTGCCCGCACTTCGCCGGCGAGTGTCCCGTGCATCCGCCATTGGTGCGCAGTGGTTGGGTCACCAGGCCCTCGCGCGCGTCAGGCGACCGCATGC
Source organism: Lysobacterales bacterium (assembly GCA_016718605.1). GTDB lineage: Bacteria > Pseudomonadota > Gammaproteobacteria > Xanthomonadales > Xanthomonadaceae > Aquimonas. The sequence goes on from JADKCY010000022.1 coordinate 32,676, forward strand.
GTGGAGACGCCTGGATGGTGATTCGGCGTCGTGTGTTGGCTGAGGAGCCGAACTGCTACATCTGCGGTGGTGCCGGGCGCAGCGATGACGTGATCGACCACGTGGTGGGGTTGGCTGAGCATGGGACCGACGATCGAAGCAACCTGCATCGGTGCTGTCGTCAGTGCTCAGTAAAGAAGACCAGCCGCGAGAGCGGAAGGGGGAGGCGATGAGACTCGGAGAGCAGTTAGGGTCGGTCCTACAGGGGATCGGCGCGGTCATTGGTCGTCACATCACCGATGTCGATGGTGCGGTCGGTGGAGTGCGGAGACGACGCCTCACGCGGCGGGCGTTCGCGCGTGCGGTGCGGCTCGACGTGCGTCGACGGGAGTCCGACCGGCGGTGGTGGTCAGGATCAGATCTCTGCGCTGCCCGCCGCCCAAACCCTTGTTGAGGGGGGAACACACAGGGGGATGAAAAGAACTTCCGCCCCACCCAACGGACAGAAGGAGGGGAAGGAATGGGGTAAAGGGTTCTGGCCGACGGCAGAAGAGTGCATCGAGGCGGAAACTCGATGGCTCCCGACCACGCTCGCACCATTACGCCCAGCCTGCGCCTCCACCGACAGGTATCGGAGAGCCGACCTGTCCAGAATGGCTCGACGACGCGCTCGAGCAGGACGCGTGGGCCCGGCTCGCCGAGCAGCTCCGACTCCAGAAGCGCCTGACGCTCGACACGGCGCCGTGGCTCATCTCTGCGGCAACGGCAGAAGCTGATTTCATGCGCTGGCGCGAAGAGGCCGCGTCGGTCTCACGCATCGTCTACGAACTCGGCGACCCAGAGGCCGGCGTTGCGGTGGGTCCGAAGGTGCACCCCGCGCACCAGCAGTACCGGCTGGCGCGCAAGGCGTGGCTCGACATCCTGAAGGAAGGCGGCCTGACCCCGGCGTCAGTGGTCCGCGTGAAGATGCCAGACACCCCCGACGAGGAGACGGTTGATCCTTTCACCGCCATCGACGCGAAGCGTGACGCGCGCGCGCAGATCCGCCGCGTCAAGTAAGCGCGCGACAAAGACGCCGCCGCTGCACGCGGTGGACGCCTACGCGCGCCAGGTCGTCGACGGTGAGATCGTCGCGGGCCCACTTGTGCGCCTGGCCTGCCGGCGGCACCTCCGCGACCGCAAGGCCAAGCAGTTTGTCTTCCTGGAGGAGAAGGCCGACCACGCGATCGACTTCATCGAGACGCTGCTGTTCCTCCCGGGCACGTTGGGCCCAGACGGCGACCCGCTGCCGTTCGTGCTGCAGCCGTGGCAGGCGTTCATCGTCGGGAGCCTGTTCGGGTGGTATCGGAAGGACGGCCGCCGCCGGTTCCGCGACGCCTACATCGAGATCGGCAAGGGCAACGGCAAGTCGCCGCTCGCCGCGGCCCTCGGGCTCTACGCGCTGTTGAAGGACGACGAACCGGCTGCCGAGGTCTACTCCGCGGCCGTCACGCGTGAGCAGGCGGGGATCGTGTTCGCGGATGCCGTGCGCATGGTGTCATCGTCGCCCTCCCTGCGGATGCGGGTCAAGTTCTGGGGCGGCGGTGCAGGCGACGTGCCGGAGAAGTGCACGGGCATCACCTACGCCAAGACCTCGAGCCTATTCCGTCCGCTGTCCTCCGAGCACCGCGGCCTCGACGGCAAGCGCCCGCACTTCGGCATCCTCGACGAGCTGCACGAGCACCCGACTGCGCTGGTCACTACGAAGATTCGCGCCGGCGCGAAGGGGCGCCGCAACGCGATGTTCGTCGAGATCACGAACAGCGGGGCCGACCGCACGTCGATCTGCTGGCAGCATCACGAGCATTCACGGAAGGTGCTCCAGGGCCTGGTGAAAGGCGAGCGCTGGTTCGCCTACGTCTGTGCCCTCGACGAGGGCGAGGACCCGCTTACAACACCGGCGTGCTGGCTGAAGGCGAACCCAAACCTCGGCGTGAGCATCCCGGTCGACTACCTCGAGAACCAGGTCGAGACGGCGAAGGCGATGCCCGGGGAGGCGAACCTCGTCCTCCGTCTGAACTTCTGCGTGTGGACGCAGGCCGTATCGCGCTCGTTCGACGCGGCGAAGTGGGCGGCCGGGTCCGCGCTCGTGCCCGACGAGCAGCTCGTGGGCGTGCCCTGCTACGCCGGCCTCGACCTCGGGCAGACCGATGACCTGTCGGCCCTGGCGCTGGTGTTCGTGCTCGAGGATGGGCGGCACGCCGTGCGGGTGCACTGCTGGATGCCCGAGGGCGCGCGGCTCGTGACACCCGACCGCCCCTACGACGAGTGGGTCGCAGCCGGGGTGCTCACGGTCACGCAGGGCACGATGATCGACATGGATCTAGTCGAGGACGCCGTCAAGGGGTTGTGCGATCGGTATGGCGTGCGCGAGCTGGCCTACGACAAGCGGTTCGCCGCGCACCTGGTGCAGCACCTCGAGGGCCACGGCATCACCGCGGTCGACACACCGCAGGGCTTCCAGCTCCACGAGGCCATCTCCACGCTCGAGCGTCTCGTCAGCGAGGGCAACCTCGTGCACGGGGGTAATCCGATTCTGAGCTGGCAGGCCGACAACTTCGTGACGAAGCGCGGCCGCGCCGGCGAGAAGCGGCCCGACAAGCAGTCGGCGAAGGACAAGATCGACGCCGTGGTGGCGTTGTGCATGGCGTTGGATCGGGTAATGCGCAGGCCAACGAGCGGAAGCGTTTACGAAGACCAGGGCATCACCACGCTATGAAGCGGCCCACCAGGAGACCCACGATGGATGTCCAGACACGCCGCGAGACCCGTCCCGAACTGTTGACGGTCAAGGAGTACGCCGACTGGTACCGCGTCGACGTGCGCACCGTCTACCGCTGGGTCGCGGATGGTGCCGTGCCGACCCGTCGTGTAGGGCCTCGCCGTGGGCTTCGCATCATCAGCACGGACGATGAGACTGACAACGACTGACATCGGCTGACATCTCTACAGCGCCCGTCCTGGGCGTGGTGCCATGTAGCTGGGCGCGAAAGGTTCGCGCCGTCTCTGGCTGCATTGGCTGACGCATTCCTGTTCATCGGTCTCGGCCTGGTTGTTGCGGGCGTCGCGCTGTGGTCGATCCCGGCGGCCCTCTGCGTCGCTGGCGTCGTGGTGTTTGTCGCGGGTGGGCTGCAGAAGGCTGCTGACGGCGGGCGCAAGTAGGCGATGCGGAATCCTCTGGCGCGTCTCTTTGACAACCGAAAAAGCCAGACGATCGCCGACCTCCTGTCGGCCTACATCCGCGACACGCCGACGACCTCGCGCCTGACCGACGACGCGGCGATGCGCGTGGGCACGTTCAACTCGTGCCTGCGGCTCGTGTCCGGCATCGAGGCGTCCCTGCCGCTGCACGTCATGCGCCGGCTGCCAGATGGCGGCAAGGAACGGCAAGTCCTCAACAGCCTCGACCAGTTGCTGTCCCTCAAGCCGAACGCGTGGCAGACGCCGTTCGAGTGGCGCGAGCAGATGACGGCGCACCTGCTCCTGCGTGGGAACGCCTACTCATGGATCGGGTGGGCCAAAGTCGTCGACCGCACCGCGCAGACGCGGAATCGCGCGACGGAACTGATCCCCATGCACCCGGACCTGGTCGACGTGGAGGCCACGGAGTGGAACCGCCCGCCGCGCTACTTCCTGAAGCGGAAGGGCGGCCAGCGCACGGAGCTGCCCGCCGACGAAGTGCTCCACATTCGCGGGCTCAGCACGGACGGCGTCAAGGGGCGGTCGGTCATCAGCGACGCGCGCGAAACGATCGGTGTCGCGCTCGACACGCAGCGGTACGCGGCGCGCCTGTTCTCGAACGACGCGACGCCTGGCGTGGTCCTCAAGCACCCCAGCAAGTTGAGCAAGGACGCGGCCTCGCGGCTGCGCGAGAGCTGGGACGACGCGCACGCGGGCAACACGCGCCGCACAGCGGTGCTCGAAGAGGGCATGACGCTCGAGCGCCTGACGCTCGCGCCCGAGGACGCACAGTTCCTGCAGACCCGCGACATGCAGCAGTCGCAGATCTGCGGACTGTTCCCGGTTCCGCCGCACCTGGTGGGCATCGTCGACAAGTCGACGTCGTGGGGCTCAGGGATCGAGCAGCAGAACATCCAGTTCCTGACCTACTGCATCGGCATCATCAACCGCCGGTTCGAGTCAGCGATCCGGCGCTGCGTCATCGAGGCCGATGAGACGTTCTTCGTCGAGCACCTGGTCGACGGCCTACAGCGGTCGGACATCAAGTCGCGCTACGGCGCGTATGCCGTCGGTCGGCAGTGGGGGTGGTTGAGCGTGAACGACATCCGGGCGCGGGAGAACCTCAACCCGATCGGGCCCGACGGGGATGTCTATCTGCAGCCGCTGAACATGGTGCCCGCGGGCGACGTGCCGCTGGGCGACCCGCCGGAAACCGACCCGGCAGCAAACAGGGGT
>JADKCY010000023.1 GCA_016718605.1 Lysobacterales bacterium
TTTTATTCGGACAACGGAAGCACGGAAAAGGCGTGGCTGTACGGAAACGGCACCTTTGTTGCCGGGAACGCATTTGAGGCGCCATACCTCAAAGCCACGGGTGGGCTCTATACCTGCGGCGCAGGAAGCGAAGGAACCTTCGCCGTGACGCCGGGGGCTGGCGCCGTGCGAACCAAAATCTGTGTTTGCACATTCACCCCCACGGGGTCGGTCTATGCGTGGGTCAACCTCGCAACGAACAACGCCGGAACCGGCGTCGGAACCACCACCACATGCCCTTGAGGTCTAGCCCCATGCGCCGCTTCGCTCTCTTCGCCGTCCTCGCCCTGGTGGTGGCCGGCACCGCCGCCGCCGCCTCGAAAACGTGGACGTACAACGCCGCCGCCGGGTGGGCCTCGCCCGGGTGGCAGTCCGTCACCCTCGCGCCGGCCGCCGACGCGGACCCGGCGACGGCCGGCGACCAAGCCGGAATGTGCGCGACCATCAACGCTTGCGGCCGGGCCTCCGACGGGACGTTGGCCGACTGCCAAGCCTCGACCCGCTGCGCCGTCACGCCGCCGGCCACCATCTCGGCGTTCGTGGACCTCATGCTTGGGTTCTGGCGCGCTGACCACGGGTACTAAGCCGTGCTCTCTCCCGCCGCCGCCACCGCCGTACAGGCCGCGCTCACCGAGCTGCGCGCAGCGACCGCCCGAATCGAGAAGGCGGCGGCGGATGCGTCGGGCGGGTTCGCGGGGTGGTGGGCGTCCACCATCGGCGCCGACTCCACGACCGCCGCCATGCGGTCGCAGGCCGCCGCCGCGCAGTCGCTCCTCACCGTGATGGAGGGGAAGGCCCGCGCGCTCACCAGCGACGCCGCCGCCGACGACTTCGTGCGGGTGGTGGGCGAGCACACCGACACCAGCGGAATCGAAGCCGTGCGATCGTTCCTGTCGCCGGCCGGCGCCGTGCGGGAGGTCGGTGGCGACACCGTGCGCGACCTGGCCGGCGTCGCCGTCGGGGTGGGGGAGGGGTGGCTCTCCATCCTGAAGGCCTCCCCCTACATCATGGCCGCCCTCGCCCTGGTGTGGCTCTGGTCCTGGCTCCCGAAGCGGAAGGCCCGCCCATGAGCCGCGCGGGTGTCCCGTGGTGGGCGCTCGCCCTCGCCGTCCTCGCCCTGGTCGTCGTCCCCGGAGGTACCGCCGTCGTGCTCCTCGCCGTGACCGCCGAACAACGAAAGGTCCGCCTCGCCGCCCAGACCGCCGGCCGGAGGTTCGGCGTGTCGGGCGCCATCCTGGAGGCCATCGGCTACGTCGAGAGCCGGTGGCGCATGAGCGCCGTGAACCGGACCGGCGCCGACGGCGCACGGGGCGGCTCATGGGGCCCGTTCCAGCTCAGCGAGAAGACCGCCCGCGCCTACGGGTACTCAGGGCCCATGGACGCGCTCACCCAGGATGCAGACCTCGCCGCCGAGTGGGCCGCTCGCATCATGGCCGCCCGGCCCGGCGGCGCCCCCCAGAACACCGACGACGCCGCCGCGTGGTGGAACGCCGGCCGCACCAGCTTCGCCGGCCTGGGCGATGCCCACGTGACCCGCACCGACTATGCCCCCAAGGCCCGCGCCGCCCTGGAGCTGGTGGCGTCCAACCCGGTGACCGCGTGATGGTGCCCCCGGAGCTCATGGCGTTCGCGGGCGCGTTCGCGGGCGGGGCAATCGCCGGCCTCGCGTCCGCCTCGGTCCGGTGGCTGAAGCTCGACCAGCGGCTTGCGTCGGTGGCGCATGACGCCGCCGCCGATGCCTTGAAGCGCCACGAACACGATTGCCCGTGGCGCGCGGTAGCCGCCAACCACGTGAGCGGCGAACACCAGCTCCTCACCCCGTCCGGTCGCTACCCCCTGAAGCCCTGAAAGGTGTCCCCATGGCCGCACTCGTCCGCCAGCTCGTGACCGAACCCATCGTCACTCTCCCCCGCGTCCTGTCGGGCGCCGTCGCCCGCCCGCTCGTGACCGCCCCGCCTCCGGTGGCGCCGGTCGCGCCCAGCCCCTACGCCACACCGGCCGTGCTGGCGCCGTTCAACCCCCCGGCCGCCGACGTGGCCGCCAACCTCACCGCCGTGGCGACCCAGGTCTACCGGAACCAGCTTGGCGCGACGCCGTACCCGCGCACCGAGGGCTCGACCGCCAAGAGCGCCCCGCCGCTCTCCCGCCCGGTCTCGGCCGCCACCTGGGCGCCGCCGTCGTTCGGCACCCCGACCGGCCCGTCGAACGCCCCCCTCGCCCCGCCGTCGCTGGCGCTCGCCCCGACCATCGGCATCGGCGCCCCGCCGGCCCGGCCGCCGCCGGGCGCCGTCACCAACATCAAGGGCACCGCCCTGGAGGTCGCCAAGTCCCCGGTGACCGGGTTGGTCCTCGCCGCCGTCGCCGTCTGGTTCTTCTTCTTCCGCAAGTGAGGGGTGCCCCGTGTTCGACTTCCTGACCTCCAACAACCTGGCCGCCATCGGCGCCGGTTACGCCGCCGTGCAGGCGTTCGCGGCCTTCCTCGCCATGGTGCTCCCGAAGCACACCATCGTGGCGCGCGCCTCCCGCGAGGTGGCGAAGTGGCCGGCGCAAATCATCCCGAAGCCGGTGACGGACCCCGCCGACCCCAAAAACCCCTAAAACCGGCCCGTTTCGGGCGGTCCGTCCACGTTGACGGCGGCGCCACGGCGAACACCTTTGCGACGCCCGGGGAGGGTTCGTGTGCTGTGCTTGTGGCGCGACACGAACCGACCCCGGGAAGTTGCAAACTTGACCGCGCCGCCGGGCGCGTGGCAGGGTCGCACCACATCGGCTCCGGGGTCGTCTGGAAGCGGCCCCATGCTACGAAGAATCCGGCAGTCGGGGCCCACAAGCCCCCGACGGCTGCAACGGTCGCACGGGTGCCTTCCAGCCCCGTCGCGGCCGTTGCCTTTTGGGGGCGTAGATGGGGCGACCGGCGACCGTGGTTCCTCTCCTGGGGTGGCGGCCGGCGACGGCGGCCGAGCACGCGCCCAAGGGTGCGCCGCTCCCCGAGCTGTGGCAGGCGGTCGAGCGGTTCGTCTGGAACCGCCCCGGCGTCGCCGGCAAGACCGCCGCCAACCGCCGCCGGACCGCCGAGCTGTCCCGCGCCCTCCCGCCCCACCCGACCCCGGCGGACGTGATGGCGTGGCTGTGCTCCTTAGACGCCCAGTTCAGCCCCGGCACCGTCGAGAACCACAGGAAGGGCCTCGCCGCCCTCTACCGCTACGCCGCTGATTTGGGCCTCTCCACCGGCAACCCGGCCGCGCTGGTGCCTAGGCGCCGCGCCGACCCGAGCCCGCACCCCATCACCGACATCGGCACCGTCTGGCCGCTCCTCATGGACGCCTGCCAGACCCACCGGGAGCGGGCCCTCTTGGGCGTCATGCGGTTCGCCGGTCTGCGCCGTGGCGAGGCGCTGGGCTTGTACGTCGAGGACGTGAACCAGAGCACCACCCCGTGGCGCCTGAACGTGGTCCGCCAGCGCCCCGACCCGAACCGCCTCGACTTCACCAAGCCCAAGAGCAACGCGAGCCGTCGGGAGCTGCCGGTGCGCGGGCCCCTGGCCGCGCTACTCGCCCCGGTGGTGGCGGAGGGGCTCCCCATCATCCGGGTGGGCGCCGGGGGTGGCGACCGCCGGGAAGTGCCGTACCTGTTCCCCTACCGGGAACACGACCTGGGCGAGCTAATGGACCGCCTCCGGGCCGTGGCGCCGCTCTCCTTCCCGGCCGGTCACAAGGCGTGGCACGCCCTGCGCGACACCCTGGCCGTGGAGATGCGCCGGGGAGGGAAGTCCATGGGCGAGGTCTCGGAGGTTCTGGGGCATACGTCCGAGTACGTGACCCGGACCAGCTACATGGGCGTTCACGGCGCCAGCATCAACGCCGGCACGCTCGACGGACTCGACGGGCCAGCGCCACCGGCCCGGGGAGGGGCCCCGCCGGGAGCGGGGCCAAGAGGTGGAGCGAGGCCGGCGCCAGCCGGCCCCGCTCCGAAGCGCAGCAAGGCAGCACCACCGCAGATCACCAAACCAACGAAGGGGACACCATGTCGCGCAAGCAAGAGCCAAAGAAGTCTGCCGGGCCTAAGCGTCCAGCCGGTCGCCGTGAAGCCGAAGCCGAAGGGGCGGTCCTCGTGAGCGGCCTTGGCCGCGACGAATACTGCTCCATGGGCGAGACCCCGGAGAGCTGCCCGGAGGCGCCGTGCCGCAAGGGCTCGCTGGTCTGCGCCGCGGTCATCCGCCAGCCCGCCCTTTCCTCAGTTGGAACGCTGGTCAGCGGCTCACGTTCGCTGGTGGCGGCGCTTCCATCTACGACAGCCAGCTATCTCGGGACCTCTCAGTCGTCATCGAGTCATCCCCCACGGATGACTCAAACCGCCCCCGGAAAGGAGCGCGGGAGAGTGAATCCCGCGCCCCGAACCGGGGTGAATGCTCCCCATGGGAAGACGCACACCACCGCCCTCCGTACGCACGGCGAGGTGGGCCGTCCCTGGGGAGGGAAGGAGCCCGCCCGCTGCGCCCGTACCGGGTGCGGTCACCTCCTCACCATGCACGACGAGGGCGGCTGCGCCCTGGCCGAGTGCTCCTGCCACGAGGGCGTCAACCCGGTAGCCTTCCGCTCCCCGGTGAGCCTGTCGGGTGGGTGCCGCTCCGAGGGCTGCGCGTGCGGGGAGGTTGACGGGTGGGCGGTCGCTCGCATCGTGACCGCCCTCAGGAAGCGCGCCGCCGCCTCGTGGAACGCGGACCGGGCCGACCTCGCCGTCGCCTACGAGGACGCCGCCTCACAGGTCGAGGGGCTCGCCAGCTCCGAGGGGGTGGCGCCGTGAAGGCCGCCCAGGGGTTCCAGGTCCGCCCGCACGTGAGCGAGGCCCAGCGCATCCTGGCCGCCCGGCGCCTTGACCTGGAGGTGGAGCGGGTGCAGCTCCGCTCGACGTTCCTGCGCCGGCTCGTGTGCCTCGTGCTCCCGCACAGCCTGTGGCGGACCGGCCTCGCCGGCCGCGCCCCGACCGGCGAGGCGTTCGCCCTCGTGGTCTGCCGTCGGTGCGGCAAGCGGTTCGCCCAGCCCTTGCCCCACATGGTGCGCTCGTGAGGGACCAGAACAGCCACACCGACCTTCCCTTGTTCGCCCGGAAGATGCCCGGCCGGTGCGACCGGCTGCGCGCCCTGCTGGCCGACCGGGCGTGGCACACCATGGACGAGCTGCGCGAGGTGGCCGGGTGGCGGTACGGCGCCCGCCTCCACGAGCTGCGCCGGGGCCTCGACGGCGGGCGGCCGGTCGAGGTGGACGTCCGCCACACCGGGGGCCTCGTGGAGTACCGCGAGGCGACGCCGTGAGCCGGGCAGCCTGGCGGAGCACCCTGGGCGACGAGCTGCCGCGCGAGATGGCCCGCGTACGCGACGAAGTGCTAGGCACCTACCTGGAGTTAGGCCCGCCCGGCGCCGTGGCTGCGGTCCTGATGCGCCGCGACCTGGACGACGCCGCCCAGGCGTTGGCCGAGGGCGACGTGCGGGGGATGCTCAGGGCGCTGAGTAACCTGAGAAGGTGGAGCCTGTGAACGGCTGGGAAGCGTTCGCCGCCTCGCCCGGGTGGTTCGTGGTCTGGACCGTCGGCACCGGGTTCGCCGTGGCGCTGGCGCTGCGCGGGCTGGCCGCCCTCGTGGTGGCCTTCCGCACGCGGGGCGGCACGTGACCGCCCGCATCGACCGGGAGGCCGTGGCGCGGGAGCTGACCGACGTTCTCGACCGCATCGACCAGGAGGAGGAGCGCGCCCGCGAGGCCAGCAAGCGCGCGAAGGAGCGAATCGGGGGCCTCAAGGACAAGGCGAGGGAGCTGCGCGACGTGCTGGCCGGACGGCGCGGGGTGCAGCTCCCCATGGCGGCGGCCGTGCTGGAGGAGGCCGCCAAGGTGAAGGCCAGGAAGGGAGACGACCATGGGGGGACGTAGCAGCGTGACCAAGGGGAAGGAGCGGGAGCGCGAGGTGGTGGAGGAGGTGCGCCGACGCTTCCCGCTCGCCCGGCGGACCGGGCACCAGCAAGGGGAGGGGGGCCAGCACCAGCGCCCCGACGTGGAGGGAATCCCCGGCGTGTGGCTGTCCGTCAAGAGCGGGAAGGCGCCCCGCGTCCTCGACGCCCTGGAGGAGGCCGACGACGCCGCCGGCATCGACTTGACCCCGGCCGTCGCCTTCCGGCGCGACCGTGGCCGGTGGTGGGTGGCCGTGCCCCTGGGCTACTGGCTCGACCGGGAGGCCGACCACTCGTGGCCGGCACTCCCAGCGCCCAAAGGGAAGCCGTGAACGCCGCCGCGTACCTCCGGGTCAGCTCCGACCAACAGGACGTTGCGACCCAGCGCCACGCCGTGGAGCGCGCCGCCGCCGCCCGGGGCGACACCATCGGCGCCGTCTACTCGGAGAAGGTGAGCGGCGGCACCATGGCCCGACCGGAGCTGCGCCGCCTCCGGGCGGACGTGGCGGCCGGCAAGGTGGGGCGCCTCTACGTGTACGCCCTCGACCGGCTGACCCGTACCGGCATCCTCGACACGTTCGCCCTCGTGGCCGAGCTGCGCCAGGGCGGCGCCGAGCTGGTGACCGTCGCGGACCCGTTTGACCTCGCCGGCCCGGCCGCTGAAGTCATCGTGGCCGTGATGGCATGGGCCGCCCAACAGGAGCGGCGCCGCCTCAACGAGCGCCTCGCCGCCGCCCGGGTCCGGGTGGAGGCCGCCGGGAAGAAGTGGGGCCGCCCCGAGCGCCTCACCTACCCGGAGCGGATGGAGATAGCCGCCCGGGTCCGGGCCGGCGAGGCGATCCGCTCCATCGCCGTCGCCTTGAAGGTGCCCCGCTCGACCGTCGGGCGGGTGGCCGCCCAGGTCAACGCCAGCGACGCCCAGGGTAGCCACCTGGAGGGCGCCGACCTCGCCGGGGTCCGCACCTACCTTGGAGCGGCCCTGTCCCAGAAACCCCCAGCCAAGCGGCACCCCCGTTCCGGCCGCAAGGGGGCCTCCGAGCCCCCCCCGTCCAGTTAGGAGACTTACGGGACGGGAACCGGGGGACCGCCCCCGCGCCCCGGACCGCCCGGCCCGCCGGTCTCGGCCCCCCTGGCGTCGTGCCCGGGGGGCTCTTTCGTTCGGGGCCACCGGGAGGCCGCCCGGCCGCGCCGAGGGGCGCCACGGCGACGCCAGGGGCCGGCGCCGGGGTTTTATGCGCGCGTGCCCGCGCGCAAATGCGCCCGCGCGGATGGGCTGATATGGTCGCGCTGGTCATGCACGCGGGGAAAAGGCCAGGAACATGGGAGTGCACCGGGTACGAATGATGACGGCGCGGCGCAAGCTGGGCGAGCTGGTGAACCGCGCCCAGCTCAATGACGAGGCGTTCAGGCTGGAGCGCGACGGGGAGCCGGTGGCCGTGCTGGTGAGCGTCCGCCGCTGGAACCGGACCGAGGCCCGCTTGCGCGAGCTGGAGAAGGCTACCGGAGGCGCCGGGCCCGACCCGGAACCCGACGTGGACGCGCCGCCGTTCTAGAGCCGTCGCCGTCCGCCGGCTGGCCGTCGGGCGCCAGCTCCACGCGCCAGGGTCCAGACCCCCGCGCCAGCCGGCGGGCGCGCACCAGCCCCAGGACGCACCACCGCCTCAACGTGACCGGGTGAACGTCGGCCGCCGCCGCCGCCGCCTTCAGCCCCACCATGTTCCCCACCGTGCCCCTCCGCTGCGCCCCGCTGCGCCTCGCATACTGCCAGCGAACCGGACGGGGCGGCAACGTGCGGGCTCATGGACCCGGCCGCCCCCGTCGCAGTCTCCCCACCCGCCGACAAGACCCCCGAGGCCCCGGCGCCGCCCGTGGTGGAGCTGCGCCGGGGGGCGCCGACCCTCGCTGACTTCTCCGACCTGGAGCGCGCCACCCGCGAGGAGGCCGCCACCCTAGCCGGCCGCCTCGACCGGCTGGAGCGCCAGCGCGACACCCATTCGCCCGCCAAGGCCGAGCCGCCCCCGGCAACGCCGGCCGCCGCACCGGCCGGCGTTGCCGGCCCGTGGCGCATCGTGGGCGCCGTGGTCGTCCTCGCCCTGGTGGTGCTCGCCGTCATCCGGTGGCGCCGGTCGCAGGTGGCCCGGTGAACGCGGAACCCCTGAAGGTGAGCGACGCCGCCCCGTCGCCGGTCGCAGCCACCGCCGCCCCCTCCGGTCCGGTGGCCGCTCCCGCCCCGGCGGCCGAACCGGCGTCGCTCACCCCCTACCAGAAGCGCAAGGCGCGCGAGGCCGAGCGCGAGCGCCTGCGCGAGGAGCGCCGCGCCAGCCGCGCCGCCCGGTCGCCCGGGAAGGCGCCGGCCGCCGCCGCCGAGCCGGCCGCCGCCGAGCCGGCCCCGGTGACTGACCCCGGCATCCCCTACCGTGACAGCGACGTGCGCTTGCGTGACCTCGCCCTAGCGTGGCGCGTCCTGTGGCGCGTGTTCGGGTTCGTGGCCGGGTTCGTGGGCTACGACCTGGAGCCGCTCACCGAGAAGGAGGCCGGCGAGGACGCCCGCGCCTTCCTGCCCATCGCCGAGCGGTTCGCCGTGGTGGACCGCGCCGTCACGTGGGCGGCGGCGCCGTTCGTCCTCGTGGAGCGCGTCGCCGGCAAGCTGCACCGCCGGCCGCCCGAGGCCCCCAAGGCGTGAGCGCGCATGGCACGTTCGGGCCCAGGGCCCACGAGCTGGTGCTAGGCGTCCCGGGGTCGGGAAAGACGACCCTCGTTCGCGCCCTCGTGGCCCGGAGCGGCGCCCGCCGGGTGGTGTTCTTCGACCCGGCCGACGACTTCGCCCCGGAGGGTGAGGTCTTCGCCCCGGCCGACCTGGAGGATGCCCCCCGGGAAGTCCTCGCCGGCACCTTCCTGCGCGTGGTGGTGGCCGCCGGCCGCGACCCTGACCGCGACGTGGCCGAAGAGTTCGCCGCCGTGGTGGAGGCCTGCCGGTCCGTCGCTGACCTGGGGGGCGTGGTCCTCGTGGCCGACGAGGTGGGCGACTACTCGCGCCGGGCCGACTCCCACCTGACCCGGCTTCACCGCAACGGGCATCACGACGGGGTGGCCTCCGTCCTCGTGAGCCAATGCGCCACCGACATTCCGAAGACCTGCCGGCGGACCGCCACCCGCTGCACCTCGCTCCTCCAGGTCAACGCGGATGACCTCGACGCGCTCGCCCGCGAGTACGGCGACGACTTCGCCAGCAACGTGAAGGGCTGGCGCCCCGGGCGGCCCCCCGTCGTCTGGACCCTCCCGACCCTTCACCACCCCCGCAAAGAAAGGGCTCTCCCATGAGCTACCTGAAGTCGTTCTGGTCCTTCCTGAAGTCCAACCCCGGGAAGGTGGCGGCCGTCGCCGTCATCTCCGTGGTCTTCCTCGGCGGCACCATCCTCAAGTTCTACAACATGGCCCGCGCCAAGGTTCCGCAGCTCCCCGCGCCGAAGGTCTAAGCGCCCACCCCACCGACACCCCGACCAAGGAACCGACCCATGCGCCGTGTCATCCCCCTGAAGACTCTCTCTCTCGTGAGCGGCGGTCGCGCCCTCATCGAGCTGGACCAGCTCCCCGGCCAGCACTACCTGAAGTCCATCCTCTTCACCGTCCCGCTCACCATGCTCCAGAACGCGGCGCCGGCCGCCGTGCTCCCCCGCACGTTCAACCGCATCGTCGACAGCCTGAAGATTGGCCGGCGCGTCGCGCTGACCGGGCAGGCGCTCGACGTGATGAACTGGCTCATGACGGGCCGTGACCAGTCGGCCACCGCCTACATCACCGCGGGCGCTGGCACCTTCGACCGGGTGGTGAACCTCGGGCTCAGCTTCTCCGACCCGACCGCCTACGAGCCCGACGACACGGCCGCCGCGGTGGAGCTTTTCCGCGACACGCCGCTTGAGGTCGGGTTCGGCTCGCTCGCCACCATCTTCCCCAGCTTCACCGGGGCTGGCAGCGTGACCCCGGGCGGCTTCCAGGCGCTCGCCGTCATCGAGAAGGGCGCCCCCGGCAAGGTCGCCACCCCGGTGCAGCTCGACGTGGTGGACATCACCGCCGACAGCCGCCTCGACCCGGGCGTCTACACCCATCTCGGCATCTTCAAGGAGGACGGGACCGCCATCACTTCCGCTGAGGTGACGGGCCTCACCGTCATCATCGACGGCACCCCCGTCATCGACAACGCGACGCTCCCGCAGCTTGCGGCCCTGTTCAACCTGCTCAAGTCCGACGGCGCCGCGCCGTCGAGCTACAGCACCACCACCCCGTTCGCCACCATCCCCGGCGAGAACGTGACCGACCAGCCGGGCGGCGCCGCCGCGGCTGGCGCCACCATCTCGGCCGAGTTCCTGCCGATCCTCTTCCCGTCGCACGCCGGGAAGCTCACGAAGGCTTGGGCCTGCCCGACCGGCATCCGCATCAAGTATTCGGGTTCCGGCACCGGCCTCCGGGTGGTGTCGCGCCGGGTGGAGCCGGTCAGCGACGCCCAGGTCGTCAAGGCCGCCGCAAAGATGAACCTCCGGCCGCCCACCACCATCACGGCGAAGACTGCCAGCAAGGCCGGCGTGGCGCCGGGTTCGCTGGCTGAGCTGGTCCTCCCGAAGCGCGTGAGCTGACCCCATGTCGCTCTGGTCCTCCATCAAGAGGGTTGGGCGGGCCATCGACCCGACCAACGCCAAGGCGCCGCTCGGCTCCATCCTGGCGAAGGGTCTGGACGGCGCGGGCGCGGCGTTCGGGGTGCCTCCGGGCACCATCTCCACCGGCCTCGCCATGGCGGGCGCCGCGAACGCGAGCAGGCCGGGCGGCGCCGCCGCCCCGGAGGTGAAGCCCGCGCCCGTGGACCCGCTGAAGGCGGCGGTCTCGCCGTCGTCCCCCTGGGGCCAGTTCGCCACGGGTAGCGGGGGGCTCGCCCTGGCCGCCGCCGCCGTGCTGGCGCTCGTGCTCCTCCTGAAGCGCAAGTAACCCCACCGGGCGGCCGGCAAAGCATCGCCGGCCGCCCACCCCTTTCCGACTCACCGGAGCCCCGCCCGTGGTCAACCTCCAAATCGACAGCGCATCGCCGGGCCGGCTCGCCTTCTGGTCCCTCGGCGGCTCAACGCAGCCCGCTAACGCGGGCGTGCCACCCGGGCAGGCCTTCCTCTGGCTGGACCCCGCCACCACCAGCCCGAACGTGCTTCTCGGCCTCGACGTGCCCGGCCGTGGCCGCTTCTACATGCGCCCCGGCGACGTGGTGCCCATGGACAAGCGCGCCGGCAACGTGCGGGTATGGAACGCGCTACGCCGGAACATCCCTTCCACGTTCCTCGCAAGCGCCAACCGCCTCGGTCTCGTGGGGTTCGTGGGGCTGCGCGCCGGCACCGTGGAGGAGCTGGGCGCCGTGGTCGCCACCCGCGAGAAGGGCGCCGCGCACCCGCTCGCGAACCTGCTGTTCGCGGGTGTGGTCGCAGTCAGCACGAATATCTACGTGCCGACCGCCAACGTCACCGGCCTGCGCGTGTCCTGCTGGGGGTGGGCCGACCCGTCAGGCGCCCCGACGGCCCCGCTCGACTTCTCGGCCTCCATGCAGGTCGCGGCCGGCATCCCCCGGGCCCCCGGCGCGCTCACCATGCCGGCACTCGGAGCCGTCCCCTTGCCCGGCATGGAGGAGGAGGCCGGCGACGTGTACGAGAGCTGGAACGCCGGCCAGCGCCTCACGTTCGCGGGCGGCGGCGCATCCATCTACGACAGTCAGCTTTCGCACGACGTAGCCGTGGTGGCCGGGTCCGCCGCCATGGTCCTGAGGCTAGAGAATTCCATCGTGGGCACCGCCGCCTTCCTGTCGGGCGCCTATCTCTGGGTCGAGGGCCGCTGATGCGCCGCCGAATCGTCATCGCCGGGTGCGTCCTCGGCCTCGCCCTGGCCGTCGGACTCGTCACGCCGGCCGGCGCCCAGTTCGTGAGCCAGTACCTCGCGCGCACCTTCACCAGCTCCGCGCCCTCGGGCGTCAACGGCTTCGTGTGCAAGACGGCCGGTTGCCGCGTGGACCTCGGGCCGGGCGCAAACGACTTCTGGTACAGCGACGGCGCGTCAATCAAGACGGATGGCCCGGTCTCGACAATCAGCACGTACGTGAGCACGGCCGCCACCAACAACAACGGGTTTGCGCTCACGCAGAATTACGCGCGAATGGACCTTGGAGCCGGCGCAAACGATTACCTCTACAGCGACGGGAACCGGGCAAGCGTCGCTGGCGAGTTGTACGTCAACTCTACGCTGAGCGTCGCTTCCGGCGTGCTGGCCGCAACGAACGCCGCGACCCCTGTTTGGCTGAGGGGTGGAGTGACAGCGACAGGAACCGCCATCGCAAACAAAATAACCAACGTCAATGCGCTGGGGTCGTTCGA
>JADKCY010000024.1 GCA_016718605.1 Lysobacterales bacterium
TTGTAGAACCGCCCGCCGATCAATTCCAGCCCCGAGCTGTTGCGCAGCTTCACCCCCACATCGATGATGTTTTCGAAGTTCACGTAGTGCACCCGCACGCGCTGGCACAGGTGGCCAAGAATCGCCATGACGGCATTTCCGATGCTGAACGCCGAGCGGTTGCCGTCGATGGTGATTCCCTCGAACAGAACGTCTTCGGCGCTGTCTGCAATCGTGAGAATCGGCTGCACCACAGCTCCGAACTTCTTCAGCGTCCCGCCACCACGAACCCGCATGCCAGTCGGCACAGTAAGGTTTGTGACGCAAAACGTCATGTCGTCTGGAATGACGATTTCCTTCTTGCCCGAAGCGAAGGCCGCAGCGACATAGGTGCTCGCATCGGAAGTGCCGTTGGTCGGGCACCCCGCATAGGCCAGCGGGGTTGTGTAGCTGCGCAGGTAGTTAGCAACGCGCGGGCCTGGGGTGTAACTCAGCGCATCCCCGTGTCCGACTATGTAGCTGTTGTCACTTGCGCTTTCAGTAGAGGCCAGGTCTGCCCGGAGCGCCAGTTTCCGTAGTGTGTCCCGTTCAACCAGAATTGACGCAGTGCCAGGGTAGATTGGGGATGCTGTTTTACAAACCAGAATTGTCCGTCATTTCGGTGCCGGCGCCAGGATCATGCGCCCTCGGCACCACATCGCCGGACTGCCGTCGAAGTCTGGTGCGCGATCCCATGCGCCCGTCCGCACAATGTAAATGCCTGAGTCAACGCTACCGGCAGGCATCGCCTTGCACCACCTGTCACCGTCAACCAGCGCGATGCTGTTCAGCGTTTGCTCGCCGGATAGTGTGATGTCTGTGGTTGACAACCCTCAACGGGTAGCTTCACTGCCCCGGCCGTTGACTGCCCGTCTCTAAATCGATCCGTGATGACGCTTGCCACTGCTTCCCTTAGTGCGGCTTTTGGAACCTGAACACCACAGCGGTTTCAGATTGTCTTGTCGGTCTTTCACCAAAGCTTCCCACCAGCAATAGGTTTAAGTTCACTGGCCGGATATTGACGTGTAGGATGCCCGAGATCGCTTCATCAGCGCTTCACGGCCGATTTTCCATGCCTGGGACTAATCTCGCCCCCGGCTCCTATTCTTCTTCGCAAGCTTGTACATATCGGCCAGTCCACGAAGCCCAACGGGCCCACCGTAGTCACCGCCCGGTTTGTTGGCGAACGCATTCACCAAGCCGCCAAGCTCGCGGAAGCCGACCATTTCTGCCCAAGAATGAAGGCCACCTGCTCGCGGGCGTATCGCCTGCCAGTTGTTCTTCATCCTATGGCAGCATCGCCCGGAGTGAGCAGCGCGCGGATTGATAGGCCAATCATCAGGGGATGATGTTCAGCAGAACCAGATCAAGCGCCTTCGCGCCCCATTGAGGTGTCATTCCGCAAAACCCGGTAGTTCAGATTCATGGTGGTGTTCATGAACATCATGAAGCCAGTAAACAGGCGGAGCGCGCCGGTTGATCGCTCAACTGCGGTCAAGTCCATCTGAAGCCCGGAGCCCTGCGAATCCTTCACAACCTGGTCTGCAAGCATCACCGCGCGCGCTTCGTCACCGTTGTTCGCTGGGTCGGCCATCGCCTTCTCGTAACCGGCCCACCAAGTTGGAATGTCCACTGCGGTCTGCATGGCGAGCATGGGCGCCCACCCAGCCTTTTTGAAGGCCTGCATCTTCTTGCCGTCACCCTTCACTTGGGCGCTGATTTCCGCAAGCGCTTGAAGGCGTGTGGTGGTGCGCTTGAGCAAGAAATCAGACTTCGCAATTGCGTCTTTGTAGGCTTGCTTCGGGCTGGCTATGACATGCGCCAGGCCTTTCGCCATCCACACACTGCCAGACACAGCCGAACCACCCTCACCGAGAACCACCATACTCTGTGTGTAGCCAGACACCTGACCGGCCGCACTGGCGAGATTGAAAGCGAGCGTCGTCCACGACACATTGCGGCTCACGCTGGTCATCCACGTCTCGGCCGCGTTGCGTGGCGCCTGCATGCCGCCTGCCATGTCTGCGACCCATGTTTTCAGCATCACCATGGGCTCATGCCCGTAGTGCTCACGAATCACCGGGTCTAGGTGTTTGACGAATCGGCTTGCATCCATCACCCATTCCTGCCAGTGCAGGTAGTGCAGTGTGTCTTGAATCGCATTCAGCTTCGCGTCAAACGAACGAAGCAGCGGGCGGCCCTTGACTTCTTCGACACGCGGCTTCGTAAAGGAGCGGTTCACTGTGGCGGCGCCGCGGGCAAAGCGCACCATGTCCATGCCTTGTTTTTCGTCGGCATGCCCCATCGACTTGCCGTGAGAGCGTGGGTCATAGATCACCGGCGAATACCCGCCGCGCAGCGTGATGCGCTTGCCGTCCGCCGTGTTCACCACGAGTGAGCGCGCCTGCACCCAATCTGGTTCTACGCCGCGCAATTTGCGCCCATCGCAGCAACACGCGGGCGCAAGCTTTCGTAGATGTCCCATAGCCCCTGAATCACATACCACTCTTGCGCCGTTGCGCGCGGCCAAGGCATCTGGTTGCGCCTCACTCCACCCTGTGCCGCCCATCAAGCGCTGCCGGTTAGATGCGTTTCCCATCTCAGCCAGCGTAGAGAAGAATTCACTCTTGTTCAGGCTCTTGCCGATCTCTTCGTAGAAGATTGCCTTGTTGCTGAAATCGCCCTTGTCTGGGAGCGTGTCAAGCAGAGCGCACTTTGTCGTGGTACGCGCCAACGTCAATTTGCTCAGCGTTGCTTGCATCACCAGCGGTAGCCACCAGCCGCTCATGCAGTGGCCCGCCCGGGCCGCCGTCGATGATGTGCACCATGTTGTGGGTTTTGACTTGCGAGAAGAACGCGCCGCGCATTACCTCCTTCATCTTGCCAGTGGTGGTGCTCTCTGATTCCGTATCTGTGGCCACCCGGCCGCGCTGCTCAGCCACTGTCTTGACGTGAGAACTGATGCGCTCCAATTCGGCCTTGAACGTGCGCTTGTCTTTGGCGGTTAGCACGCCCTCAATACGGCGCCCGGTGTGGTCGATCTGGCGCACCGTATCAACGAGGCCATTGAACTCATTCGATGTTAGTTCCTTGTAGCTGCGCACGGAGTCAGATTCGAGAAGCCCAGCCAGAAGCAAAAGCTCCTTCTCTGCATCGGCGTACACAAGCTCCCCGTCTTCGTTGCGTAGTTGAAGCTCAGCCATGTACTTGGCTTTGCCAGCCTTCGACAGAAGAAGCTCAACGTTTGGCGGCACTTCCCCGCGCTCGATCTGCTCCTTTGCCCATGTGCTGAATCTGGCGCGTGAATCCAGCTCACCCGCAGTCGCGGCTTTGCGCAGATCGAAGCGCTCCAGTAGGGAGGTGATCTGGTCAAAGTTGTCAGCAGGGATTCGCCCAGGCTTTTGCACACGCTTTAGAAACGCATGGCCCTGCTCTTCTGCCTTCTTCGCATCAGATGCTGCACGGGCCGCGTGGATGTTCACAAGCTGGTTTCGCTTGTGAAGCATGGCCTCTTCGGTCTTGCCAGCCTTGAGTGCTGTTTCCGCAAGCTTGCCAGACCTACCGGCCGCCGCTTGGTATTGAGCTGGGCGGATGTCGCGCAACCGCATCGTGCCGATAAGCTCCTCAGCGTATGACTTTGCGGCTTCATTCAACACATCAACGCTTGTCGTTCCGCGGCGCTCGTTGACTTTCGTTCCGCCTTCCAGCGCCTTCATCTCGGCTGCGACAACACGTGCGCGCATCTCATCATGCACAGCTTCATCAGCCGCTCGGCGCAGCGCTTCAGGGCTGTTGATGTCACCATACTCTTCAAGCATCCGACGATCTGTGCGGGCGTCGATCACCTCTTTCGGTGGCGTAGCGTCAACGAGGGCCTTTACTAAGGCATCGCCGCTGTCGAACCCAACGCGCTCGGCTAGCGCATCTGGCTGAATCCCTGTATCGCTGGTCATCCGGCGCGCCGAGAGTTTCCGCCAAATGGCCTTTTCGCTGTCGCCGTACTGCTCGCGCAGCATGCCAGTGTTTAGCTTTCCTGCAATCTTGTCTTCGCCAACTGGAGTGGCTGGCTGCTCGCCCGAGTAGTCGTGCCATGTGCTGTATTGGTCGGCCCCGCGGCGCTGCGCGTCAAACAACTCTTCAAGCCGCGCCGGGTCGCCGTTGCCATTCTCGTCCGGCAGGATGTACCCTTCTTCGACAAGAGCACCAAGCATGCCATCAAGCGACTTGCCGCCTTCCTTGCGAAGGACTGGCATGCCGAACACGCCAGATTCAAACTTGTCCTTTGGATCGATGCCCCACGCCTTAGTCACCTCTGTACGATTCAGGCCGCCAAGTTTTGCGATGGCCGTGAACAGGTTGTCTCGTGTGAGATCAAGCGCCTTACCACCCTTGGCTGGCTTCGATCCTTTGGCTGTGTCGGGCGCTTCAGCACGTAGCGTGAGGAACTGCCAAGCCTGATACACAGGCTCCGTCATGACCTCTTTGCGACCTCTAGGCGCATGGCTTTGCGCAGGCTATCTACCTCGCGCTGTCGCTCTTGCAGTGCCTTGTCGTGGGCGCGGCTCAGCCACTTCATATCCTTGAGGCTGCGGGCTTGCAGCGCGGCGATTTCAGCATCCTTCGCTTCTTGGTGCAGGCCCTGAATTGCGTTGTACTGTTCGAGCGTCATACCAACGCTCTCGCCATCGACTGCGCTGCTGAACAGCGGGCCCATGTTGCGAGCTGCAATGGTCTCTTCGATTGCGCGGTCGGTAGCGATCATCCGACCCATGATCTGCCGCACATCATCATTCAAGCTCACGTTCAGCTCTTTGACTGACGCATAGATTTTCTTGAGCCAATCACCGAAGCGCGAGAAGATGCTTTGAAGCGCAAGCGTTGGCGCCTTGCCTTCACGTGCGAATGCCTCAAACCCACGCGCAAACTGCTCGTGAAATTGGCGCTTGTCTTCAAAGCTCATTGACCAGGTGTTGAGCGCGTCGATGTTTTCGTCGCCCCTTCACGCCAAACCAACCCAGCAGCTTGCGCATGTCATCCACAATGCCGCGCTCTTGATCGCTCACGCTAGCGCCTGAGTCGATCTGCTGCTGATTACGGGTGGCCAGGTCGCTGTGCACTTCTAGGAAGAAATGGGCCCCTTCATGCAGGAATGAGCTTAAATTCGCGCCAGCGAAAAGGCTCATGACGCTCGCCTGCTTGGTGATGTCATCGCCGAAGCCGATCTGAGCCCGAGTCGCATCGCCGCCTTGGTTGAGGATGTTCGGGTCGTTCGGGTCGAAGGTGCCACGGTTGCCGGTGGCGGACTTGATCTGCTCGGGGTTGAAGGCGGCGTACTCCTTGTAA
>JADKCY010000025.1 GCA_016718605.1 Lysobacterales bacterium
ATCGACGGCATCTTCAAGCCCTACCAGGGCGAGCTGATCGTCGTCACCGGCATTCCAGGTGGCGGCAAGTCCCTCTTCGTGAATTGGGCGATGGCACAACTCGTTGTCCGGCACGGGGTCAAGGTGGGCCTTGGCTCCTACGAGACCTATCCGCCGGTTCGGGCGCTGCGCTTCCTCATGGGTGCCTGCGCCGGCAAAGCCTTCGATCTCATGGACTACGACGAGAAGGTCGAGTGGTCGAAGTTTGTCGATGCGAGCTTCATCCTGATCGACAACAAGGGCGATCCGACAGCCGCGCTCAGGGCCGAAGAGAAGTTCAGGACGGTCGATTGGTTCCTCGCGAAATGCCATGACGCCATGCTGCGCTACGGCGCCCAGTGGTTCGTTGTCGATCCGTGGAATGAGCTGGAGCACGCCAAGGGGCGCAACGAGAGCGAGCACGAGTACATCTCCAAGGCGATCCACAAGATGAGGACCTTCTGCGAGATGACCAGGAGCACGATCATCGTGGTGGCACATCCTCGCAAGATGGATCGCGACCACAAGGGGGCGTACCAGATGCCGGGCCTCTACGACATTGCCGGCTCCTCAGCATTCTTCAACCGCGCCGATCACGGCCTTGTCGTGCATCGGGCCGTTCGTAGCTCGCCGAAAGTGATGATTTTTTGCGAGAAAGTACGACATCAGCCGGAGACAGGGGTCGTCGGCGATGTCACCTTGGTCTGGGACCCCCGCCGCATGACGTACACGACAACCACCGGAGACTGATGATGACACAGACAGAGGACATTCACGGCAAGCTCGTCTCGATCGATAAGCTGTCGTTCGACAATCAGAAGGATCGCGACGAGGACGGCGTCGTCAAGGGCGTGACCGGCAGCGGCGCGCTGAAGGTCGGCTTCATCATCGAGACGCCTGAGGAGGCCCAGGTCTACTGCGAGACCTTCCAGGCCGAATACTTCGAGGGCAACGATCTCGAGGTCGGCTGCGACGTCTTCCTGCACGGCCATTTCGAGACGGATGCCGAGACCGGCGACCCGACGTTCCTTGCAACCCGCGGCGCCGTCCGCACCTGAAGGAGACCTGACGTGAACAATTGCACATTCTACGGCAATCTCGGGCAGGACCCCGAGAAGAAGGAAGGCAAGAAGGGCGACTTCATCCTCTTCTCGGTGGCCGTCCGGCAGTTCGGCAACGACGAACCGCTCTGGGTGCGCTGCGCCTGCTTCCAGGAGGGGCTCATTGACGTGATCGACAAGTACCTGAGGAAGGGCTCGGCGGTCGTCGTGTCGGGCGAGATTAGCCTCTTCGAGGGCGACAAGACCTCATCGATCCAGCTCAACGTCCGGAACTTGTCACTCGCCGGCAAGAAGGAGGACGACGATCGCAAGTCCTCGAAATCCTCGGGTCGCTCGCGCGATGACGACGATCGCTCGGCCAAGCGCCGCCGCGATGATGACGACGACGATCGCCGGGAGCGCCGCACAAAGAGTCGCGACGATGATGACGATCGCAAGTCGTCAAAGCGCAGCAGCCGGCGGGACGACGATCTCGATGACGAGATTCCGTTCTAACATAACACAATGACCCTTGCGCGCCGTCCGCGCACGGGCTATATGCTCCCCTGACCTCACTGCTTCTCCGGCGGTGCGTCATTGGGAGACGAGCCGTCGCTTAGGGATGAGCGACAGGCGATGCAGGTGGAGGTCGCTGGGCTCAGCGACCTCCATTTCCATTTCTAGGGGGTGCCAGAGGCCGCGGGCCTCCCGGACCCTACGCGGACACCCCTCAACCTTCCGGCCGTCCTGGAGCCCCTCCTGAGGCCCGCACGAGGCCATTGCGGTTATACGCAAAGCGTGTCATAGCGAGAACCCATGGAGATGATCGTCGCATGGCTCGATGCTTTCACGCTCTCGAATGAGAGCTGGACGTCCCTCATCGGGCTCTGCCTGACCCTCTTGGCTGCGGCCATGTGGTGCAAGCATCTCCTCTACCCCCGCTTCGTCAGCGAGGGCGACTTCGAGGCGGCGGTGAAGGCATATCTGGCCGCGCTCTCCGTCTACCGGACCGAGCAGACCCGTCTGCTTCAGCTCCGGGGTGAGGCTGATGTTGTTCGACAGCAGATTCGAGCAGCGGGCGGCACGCCATGGACTGGACAGGTTTCGTCGACCTCCTCGCTACCACTTTCAAGGACTTCGACATTCCGCAGGTTATCCAGCGGGCTGTTGTGGGCGGTACGCTTTGCACTCTCGCGTGGATCGCGGTCCAGTTCATTATCCGGCCGACCGGCTCCATTGGTTGGTATCGAGCCCGCACCCGAGAGCTTCTACGAGCCCGGCATGACATCGCCGACGCCGTCACGGGCGCCGAGGCCGCGCTCGCCGTACTGAAGCAGCAGCTCACCACCCTGACCTCCCTGAAGGACAAGTTCCACGCTCTGGAAGGAGCGCGAGCACTGCCTCCAGCACGGTCCACCCCTTCCCTCCGGCCGGTCCAAGCTGCTTCCACGCAACCCTCCCATGAGGAGGAGGACCCAAGCGAGCGCTACTCCTGGCGGAGGGAGCGTGGAGGGTAGCTGGAAGCTGGAACTCCAGCAAAATCAAGGGATGGAAGGACTCTGGAAGGACGTGGAGGGAGTCTGGAAGCAGTTTGGAAGGACTCTGGAAGGAGGCTGGAGGGTGACTTTCCAACCTGGAAGCAACACAAGGAGATGGACCCATGGGGACCTGTAGGATTTTCGAGTACCAGAAGCTCGCGCGGAGCCACGATGGCGTCGACGTGATGATGCCGGAGGGAGGGCTCGTGACCGATAAGCTCGGGACGGCCATAAAGACCATCACCACGGTCGCGGCCACCTCGGTAGAGAGCGCCGCCCTGTCGCCGCTGACCAACTTCATTCAGCTCTTGAGCGACGCGGCCGGGACCTTCTCGGTCTGTCACCGGGGGCCTGGGCAGACTGCGACGCCGAGTGCGGCAACCGCCAACCACCCGCCGCTCGCGGCTAATGTGCTCTCACCTCTCATTGCCGTGCCGCCCAACACCAAGGTCGCCGTCCGCATCTAAGCGGATCGGCAGCAGCGGCCGAGCGAGGCTTCTGGTGAGCAGGAGCCAGCCGCAGACGAAGCCGACATAGGGCGGCGGGGCCAGCTCGTCCCGGCCGCCCTTCTGGCTTGTGCCGACCCATGTCTTAAGGCGCGCCCGCTTGACGCCTAGCATGAGCGCCAGGGTCTCCTGCGTCAGCTTGAGGTGCTTCAACGTCTCCAGGATCGCCGCCACGCGGCTGGCCGGCGAGGGAAACGGGTTCCTCAGCCCATATAGCTGGGTCCAGGCAATCACCCAGACCATCCAGCCCGGCGTCCAGAGCGCGCCCCTGAGATCAATGTCTTTCTCGAGCGTCAAGTAATGCCCAAGATTCCATCCAAGTAATTCCGCAGCATCGGTCTCGGATAGACTGAGGTTTTTTCGCCACACTGCAAGCTCTTTTGCACGAACGATCGAGTAATTCATTTGCATTGCGCTCAGACCCTCGGTAGATGTACTGTGCGTCTATTTGTGTGGACGTGACCTTGTCCCGATCTCCACTCAGGCCCGGCCAGTAAAGCCGGGCCTTTTTCTTTGCCTATTCCATGGATGCTCTGTTGACTTCACGCCGAATGACTTTCTCAGCGTTCTCGAACTCGAAGACTGGGCCGAGCTTGAGGGTGATGACGCCGCCGATCGAGGGGAAAGTTACGGTGTACTCGGTGCCATCCCAGACGATCGGGCAGGTGACCATGGTGGCATGGTGGCGATCGTGGACCTGGAGATCGATGCACTTGGTTCCGTGGTGGACGGCGCCGTCGTAGAGGATGGTCTGGTGGCCATAGGTTCCTAGGCGCTCCTCGAAGTCGGAGCCCCGGCATCGCAGGCAGCGCCCGCGGTAGTCGGCGATGAAGTAGCCGATGGCGTCGCAGCCTTTGCAGCGTCGGCGCTTGGGGAGATCGGTCATGCGTCCTCCGTTTGGGGTTGCAGAAACGCAAAAAGGCCGGTCAGGGGATTGCTCCCCCGCCGGCCCTCTTGGTCTTAGGCGGCTGCCTTGTCCAGAACCTTGCCGGCGACAACCTCGAGATCGAGACGGTCATCGGTGTTCGGGATGGACCGCGCCAGGGCGGTGATGCCCTGAGCGATGTCCCAGGCCGAGCGGGGCTTGTGGCCCTCCTCGACCTCGCAGATGTCGAGCACCTTGCGGGCTCGCTGCTTCGACAGGCCACGGTTCTTGAGGAACTCGATGGCCTCGTCATCATCTGACGCCACCTTGGCAGCCTTCGCTTTCTGCACGCCCTCGATCAGTCCCTTGGCCGAGCCTTCGGCATAGGCCAGGAGAGCCGGTTGCGCCTGATCGACGAATCGCTCGGGCGCCCCCTTCGAGTGGCGGATGTTGATCTCCTCGCGGTGCTCAACACCCCACAGGATGCGGTTGCAGCAGACGGCCCTGAGGTAGAAACCGACGATCTTGAGAGCGCCTTTTCCGACCTCAGAATTGGTGACGTAGAAACCCCGGAAGAGAAGGTCAGGCTCTTCCTTGCCGGTGCGCGGATCGGTGAAAGTGCCGACTTGCACAGGGTTCCGATCATCGACCAGGAAGCAGAACAGGTCGCGATCCGAGGCGTAGAGCGTGGTCGTGTCCAGGCTGACCGGCGTATTGGGGTCGTAGACGCCAGTCGACCAGTCCAGGGTCCCAGGGACCTTCCACCGAGTATCGCCGTTTCCGTTGCCGGCGATGCCTTGCAGCGCTTGAACCACCTCGTAGTCAGGGACCCGGCCGTAGTCGGGACCCGTGACAGCGCGCAAGGTATGCTCACCATTCTTCCGCGAGTAGACTTTCACGTCCTCCACCTCGCGGAGGTGCCTGAGACCGTAGCTGAGGTTGTCAGCCACGATCTGGCTCGGCAGCTCCCGGAGATAGGAGGCCGGCGCCTTGGCCAGTGAGCAGAGTTGCCCGAATGCCCAGTGGGTCGAGTTGACCTCGTCCCCATTGGGCAGCCCGAACGACAGGGCGCGGAGGCTTGCCTTGTCGGTGGGCTCGGGCGCCAGAACCTCGATCTTTTTCGACGGACAGATCGTGGTCAGGCTCTCGCTGTACTCCTTCGCCTTGAACTCCCTGAGCGTGCTCAGGCTCAAGAACTTCTGGTCCGCCGGACGGGCAAACCATTGGTGCGACACCTCCGAAGAGGAGGAGCCGCCGAAGGTGTTGACTTTACGAGCATCAGTCATCGTTTTCTCCATGGCTTAAACAGACTTCCATGCCGTCATGGCTTGGCTCATCAGCACCGAGGGGGCCGCCCTCGATGGACATCAACCCGTTACAAACTGTTACGGGTTGATGTTTCGCCTAGTCGTTGACCGCAACGAGCTTCGGATACGCACCACGAATGACGTGGCTCGACTTCCGTCGCTTGCGCGCCGCGCGCGCCGCCGGCCGCTTCACGGTCTCGCGCTTGGGCTTGGGGGCCTTTGCGACGAGCGCGAAGCCGAGGGCCGAGAGAACCTCGATCGTGACGACGCCCAGGAGTACGAGGCCGATCTGGACGTTGGCGCTGGCGAGGGTTCCAAACGAGACCTTCTCGATGAGGGTCGCGGTCGGATCGATGGTGACGGGCTTGGCCGAGGCCAGAACCGCGTCGATATCGCGGAGCCGGGCCACGAGCTTGTCGCGCGTGACGATCCCCGCCTTCTCGGCTTCAAGAACTGCGAGCTGCGGACACCACTTCTGAGAGATGGCGCCGTAGGCCGTGGTCCCCTTCTTGTCGCAAGCGATCGAAGCCGCTACAGTCTTGGAGCCCCTGCCAGGGCTTGCCAGGATTGCAGCGATGTCCGCTTCAATTCGCGAAGCGGATCGAGGTTGCTCCCCGGAAAGTTGGGCCTCGATCCGCTTCTTCTCCGCCGATGCCGCGTCGTAGGCTTGCGCCTCTGACGTTCGGGCACCTCTCTCAGCATCCTGCGCCGTAGCAAGGAAGCCCAGAGCCGCGGTAAGGGACCATGAGAGAGCCAGGACCCAGGCAAAGCCCAGGGCCAGACGCTTCAGGAACCCAGCCCTCACCATCAGGACCGGAAGCCGGCCCTTCAGGACGTCGATCGCAACCGACATGAGGACGAAGATCAGGGCAGAGGCCAGACCGTGGCTCAGGCCCTTGTTCCAGCCAAAGCTGGCATTCATTCCCGCCGACCCCGCCCATAGCGCAAGGGTCGCCAGGAACCAGGGGTTCACCCTGGCAAGGCGACGTTTCATGATATTCTCCGGTGTTGGATACTCCGATGATTGGGCTCATCAGCATGCGCAAAACGCATGGACCAACTCTTCGGAAAAACCGAAAAGTTGGTTTCGCCCTACTCGTAGATGAACTGCCGGTCGACGCGATTGCGCATCCACCAGCGGATGGCGTTGATGCGCTTACGCTTTGCACCAGCGCGCTTCCAGATGTCGGTCTCGCCGACGCGGGTCCAGAGGACGTACATCACAAGCCCTCCACCGGAACCGATTTTCCGACCCGGCGCTGCTGCTCATTGAAGGCAGCCTCGTAGGTTGGGAAGACGCCGCAGTTCTCGAAGCCGAGGCCCCGGTCCTGTTCGAGGCGCCAGCCGATGGGGAGGCGGATGATGTCGTAGATGGTTTTGATCATAGTCGTTCTCCGGTTGAAGTCTGACGATTGGGCTCATCAGCACGGGGCTTACCCGTGGACCAGTCGACGTTGCCGCCGGCTGGTTTCGCCCTATGGGGCAAATCGCGCGGCTAGAATGCCGAGCGGGATTGCCGTGCAGATACCAAGGATCGGGTCGTGATAGGCCACGACGGCCGAGACGACGCCGACGCCAGCGGCGAGTAGGAAGACCCCGACGATCTTCATGGGGTCAGATCGCGATCAGGATGATGCCGACAGCCGCAGCAAGGTCGCCGAGGCCAGCGGTGTAGAGCGCGCCGGTCCGATCGCTGTTCCGGTTGAGGATGGCGACGGGGGCGCAGGTGATCGCAACGGTGAAGCAGGTGTAGGCAAGAGCGGTAAGCATTGGGGTTCTCCGGTAAGGCTCATCAGCATGGGTTGACCCATGAACCGGGGAGTGTCGAGCGTCGCCTAAGGCTCGGCTCGATCTCGGTTTCCCGGTTTCGCCTAAATTCTATCCGCCCGGAGTATGGAGCGGTCCGAACCCTGTCGTCGCCATGGCGCCACATATCACTATGCAGGGCCTCGTCGCTTCACCGCCAGTGGGATTAGTCTGGCGTCGGGCCTAGCCTGCTTCCCCTCTCAGGGCTTCGTCGTTCTCCGTGACGAAGAGGCTTGGCGACCGGGTCGGAATAGCGTATATGTATTCCTGTGAGGAATATCTGTCAAGGGGGTCTCGAAAGAATTTTTTATTCCCCCCAGGAATATTCCTAGCAAGAATATAGTAGAGGGCAAGTAGATCATGCCGCCTGCCAAGCAAACCGTTCAGGTCTACCGAGTATTCGACCGTGCCGTTGCTAAGCAAATCTACCTTTCACTTGGGGAAGAACGTAGTCTCCGCAAGGTTCAGGATGTATTTCAGGAGAGATACCAGAAACGTCCGCACATGGAGACTTTGCAGCAGGTCTGCGATACTGAGCGCTGGCCCATACTTGCTGCGGATGTAGACGCTCGTGCGCAGCAGGAGATGGTGCCGTCGCTCGCCCAGGAGCTGGCCAAGGAATACATGCAGACCAGCAAGCTCGCTGGGGTCGCCATGACGACGTCACTGGAGGCGGCCAACCATGTGATCGCGAGCGCGGCCAAGGGTATCTCGAAGGCGATGCAAAGCCTCGACACGAGCGAAGAGGGCATGACGCTGGATCAGATTGACGGCATGATCAACGTGGCGGGGAAGCTGGTCTCGATCGCGACGCGCGCCCAGGCGATCCGCAGAAACACGCCCAACAGCCCCGAGGCGGACCCGGACAATGGACCAGGAAGCAACATGGTGGAGCTGCCCCAGGCGACGCTGGAGAGCCTGCTCAGCCGCGTGCAGAGCCATCTGGAGCGCAAGAAGAGGTCGAAGCTGATCGACGTGACGCCAAACAAGGAACAGGCATGACCGAGGAAGCCCCGAAGCTGAGCGAGACCCAGGCCAAGAAGCTCGACGCGGGAGACGCTTCTCTCCAGCGCCTCCTGCTCAACTGGGTCCAGACGAACGACGCCGCCGACAAGATCACGGTCGGCGATCTCAAGAAGCTGACGATGCTGCTCCGGCAGTTTACGCGCGCCGTCTCGATTGAGCACTACGGCCACGGATTCAGGGATGGAGCCGAGGAGGGCGGGAGGTTGCTGGTGAAGGAGCTTGAAAGGCAGGAGGCCATCGATTCTCCGGCTGCGGTCGACACCGCAACTCAGGTGACCGGCGAAGTGATGAAGGCAGTCGAGGACGTGAACCGGAACGCACGCAAGGGGGGGCGTCATTGATCCGTCCGCGAGTCAGCAGACCCAAGAAGAACTCTACTCCCAAGCGCGGTGTTGCTGTATCATCAGCAGATGACCGCCAGGATGAACATCATGATTTCCTCGCCAGCAAACGCTGTGAGTATCCCAATTGCGAGAGGGCGGCGCGCTTCGGTGCCGGCGTCCGCATGCTCTATGGGCAACGGGGGCGCTGGTACTGCTCCATCCCCCATCGAGATCGGGCCGAGGCTCGTCGGGCAGTGGCTCCCGCTGGAGCTGGCGCTGGACCGCATCGCGTCAGCAACGGGAGCCAGCCGGTCAACGGTGGAGGAGCTGGTCAAGCCGCTCGTCCAGACCCTTATGCATCAGGCCGACATGGTGGCGACGGCGCGCGAGATGGTGCCGTGGCTCGACGCGGTGACGATCGCGGGCGAGGACTGCTCTGAGGCTGAGATGGAGATTGTCGACGGCCTCGTGAGATTGCGCGGTGAGCTGGCGAGGGCGCGGCGATGACCCCAGAAGCGATCGAGCACTTCGCGATCCGCGCAGCGCTTGGCAATAATGGCGGCATCTGGGCAGATCACTACACCGAGGCGCAGAAGGAGCATTGGCGCCAGTTCGTGAAAGACATCTCGCACGAGATCATCATGGACGAGTATGGCGACTATGGCTTTGGGACAACGATCAAGGGGCAGATGAGCGGATGAGCTGGAGGGCACGCATCGGTATCACGAGCGACAGCGCCTTCGGCGTCAGGCATGTCATTATCGAGGCCAGCGGCGACGACCCGACCGAGCTGCTCAACGGCGTCAAGGACACGATGGGGCGTATTGTGGGCACCTCGGAAGTCGTCCTGATGCGCAGGGAGCCTGAAGTGCGGAGCGACAAGAACTTCGAGACTGATCAGATGGAGCACCGCGGCTACGCCCGGTTTACGTGCAAACCATAGGAGGATGAGCATGCTGATGATCGATGACATGGAGACGGTGCGTGGCTACGAAGCGGTGTTCGGGAAGCTCCCGGATGGTGCCACGAAGGCGACGCTCGAGAGCTACGTTCCTGAGATGCAGGAGGCCCTAAGCGCCGAGCTGGATATCGACTGGACGGGCGGCGACTTCGACAATACCGGCGTCGTGGTGATCGAGGACGATGGCACCTCGCATGCCTACAACGATTGGCTCACCGGCCAGTTCACCGAGCTGTTCGATGCCATCCCGCAGAGCGAGGGCGAGGGCGCGGTCATCATCCCGATCGAGCCCATGAGCCTGAAGGCGCGCCTGAAGCGCTAACGAGTTCGGCCGGCCCTTCTGGTACGCACATCTCATCACGGTGAGTTGCTGGGCATGGTGACACCCCAGATGGAAGGGCCGGCCGATACCATGCGCAGGAGGGATAGGTGAGAGAGCTACTGACCGCGATCATTGTCGTTGCTTCCCTCATCCTGTTCATGGCCTACGCCAAGGCCGACCATCTGGTCCGCAAGGGGCTTGGGGGGAACATCGTGTACGATCGCGTCATCTCCCCTGAGAAGAGCATGCTGGTCACCGCTGAGCTTTGGGCGAAGGAGCTGGCGGTCGTGGGCGATGAGGCCCTGAGCGTGGCCGAGCAGCCCTGGCAGCGGCAGATGGCCGGGGAGGTGCAGGCGCGCGCTCTCGCCCTCGCCTATGCCGCCAGGAAGGTCCGTGACGCCCCGCACGGTAGCGCCAGGGTCGCAGCCCGTATCGAGCTGATGAAGGTCCTGGAGCAGGTCGAGAACGCCGAGCAGTCGCCGCAACGCAAGCACTGGGGCAGCGCGCCCTGGGATGGCGTGTGGCGATGAGCTATCGCCGCCACTTCATGCGCATGTTGCCGCCCGAGACGCAGCTCCCGCTGCTGATCGAGGCGATGCAGCCGGGCGACGCGCTAAGGATCAATCGCGCGTATCACAATCGGCAGGTTCGGCTCCATGCGTATTCCGGTTTGCCACGGCCCTCGGGCATCCCGACGCCCAAGTTCAAGCACAAAATTTGGGATGATCCGCAGACCATGGAAACTTGTATCGAGAGGCTCTCATGAACAACTGGCATTGGCAGCGTGGCGTGAGGCTATTGAGCTAAGCAAGGAGATCAAGCAGATGATCCTGACGTCTCTCAATTTAGTCGACTTGACCATCGATACGTCTGACGTATGATGTCGGCGGCTCTCGGCTCCGAAACGAGGGCCGCCCTCGGGAGGGGGCAGCTCCCCGCGGCCTCCTCCCATTATCCTGGTGATGCCGCCGACATGACCGATGTCCACCTGACGCCGACCCAGCACATCATCATGGAAGCCCTGCTCCACGGTCGCTGGGTCCGCATCGAGAGCCTGATCGACATCGTCTACGGCTCCAAGCCCGATGGGGATGAGCCTGGGTGCGCCTACCGGGTGATCTCGGTCACCTTCTGCGGGATGCGCAAGAAGCTCACCTTGGTCGGCATCGAGACCCAGACCGCCCGCCAGCGTGGCTACCGCATCCTCCCTGCTTCCCTCCCCGTCGCGCGCAGCCTGTTCAACTACAAGGCTTGCCCGATCTGCGGGAGCAAATCTGTCACGGTGAGAGCCGATGACAGACCAGCTTGTTGAAGCCTACTCCAGATCGACATCACTGACGCCGATCGACCTGCAAGCGCTGCAAGCCCTGCTGGCGCAAGAGGATTTCCCCGAGTTCATCCGGCAAGTCTATCCATGGTTCATCATGGAGGAGGCGCATATCGCGGTGATCCGTCACCTCGAGGCTGCCGAAGCCGGCGAGTGTGACCGTCTCGCCATCTCGATCGCGCCCCGCACCGGCAAGTCGACGCTGATCTGCGTGCTGTTCCCGGCTTGGTATCTGGGACGGCACCCCGACCATACTGTGATGATCGCCAGCCACGCCGAGCCGCTCGCCTCCCGCTTTGGTGAGGAGCTGATCGCGTTGCTCAAGAGCGAGGTCTACAAGCGCATCTTCCCGCACATCATCCTGAAGAAGTCCTCCTCGACCGACTTCACGATCATGTCGACGGAAAGCTCGCGCGTCGGCCGCGTGCTCTGCGTCGGTGTCGGGACGGGCATCGCGGGCAACGGCTTCCACCTGGGGCTGATCGACGACGCGATCTCTGAGCAGGATGCGGACAGCGACCAGAAGAAGGACAAGGCCGAAATCTGGTATCGCAACGGCTTCTACACGCGCCGCTCGCCGGACAGCAACGCCATCGTCCAGTGCGGGACCCGATGGGCCTTCGATGATCTCATGGGCAGGACCCTGGAGCAGGGCCGGAAAAACCCGGACGCCGATCAGTACCGGGTTCTGAATATCCCTGCGGTTCTCGACGCCAATGCCTGCCGGCTCCTCACCCGCTACGCCATGACGGACCCGATGCTGGCCAAGGATGTCCAGGTCCAGGTCGGAGGGTCCTTCGCGCCCCGGCGCCACAAGCTCTCCGAAATCAAGCGCTCCAAGGCGACGCTGACCGAGCGCTCGTTTTCCGCCCAGTACATGGGCAAGCCGAACACGGATGAGGGTGCCATCATCAAGCGCAAATATTGGCGCAAGTGGCCGACCCAGAAGCCGCCCGAGTGTACGGAAATCCTGCTCTGCTACGATACCGCGTTCACCGAGGATGAGCAGAACGACCCCTCGGCTATGACGGCCTGGGGCGTCTTTCAGGCCAAGTCGAAGCAGAAGGACGACGACGGCAAGGATACGGGGCGCGAGTACGAGCACTTCCACGTCGTCTTGCTTGGGGCATGGCAGGAGCATCTGGAGGCGACCAAGCTGCTGCCGCGCGTGAGAGAGGATGTCAAATTCTTCAAGCCCGATCGCATCTTGGTCGAGAAGCGAGCCTCAGGCATCCAGCTCATCCAGGAGCTACGGCGTGCACGACTACCGGCGCACCCCTGGCTGCCTCCGGGTCCGCCCGGTGCTAAGGGCAAGCGACCTCGTGCACATGCCGCCTCGATCCCGATGGCGCAGGGCTGCGTCTGGTACATGCCGGGCGAGTTCGCAGACGAAGTCATTGATCAAGCAGCAGAATATCCGTTCGGCGCGCGTGACGACTTGCTCGATACGGTGAGCATGATGCTGATCTACTTGCGGCGCCGGTATCACCTGAACATCATCACAGATGAGCCAAGCCTTGAAGAAGAGAAGGATATTGCGCTAGAAGCTAAACGACGCGCCTTCACGGGCCGGCGTCTCTACGGCCGCCGCTCTGTCAACCGCGAAGCGCAAGACGCGGCGATGGCCGAATGGGGGAATAGCTGATGACACGCACGACGCGCACGCAGATGGGGCTCCTGGGCCTCGTCATACTTTTGGGGACTGGCATTCTTGTCTTCACCTCGATCAAGATGAACTGGGAGTTCGGCTACTCACTCGGCAAGACCCCTCAGGATGCTGAGCTGATGGGGCTGCTATCGGTCGGCTCCGACCTGATCAAGATCGCGACCCTCTCGGCCGCCTTCATCTTCGCCGTCAACCGCCGCTGGGCGCTGTCCTTCCTCGCCTCCGTCATGTTCGCGGTGGCGCTCTCCTACAGCGTGCTCGTCACGGCCGGCTACTGGATGACCAACCGGACCGATACGATCGCCGAGCGGGTCCGCACCGAGACGAAGCTGACGTCCCTCCAGGAGGAGCGACAGACGGCGCGTGACGATCTCGCTGTCGCCATGTCTTCGGGCACCCCTCGTGCCATCACGACGATCGATGCTGAGCTGGCCCAGAAGAAGGCCGAGACGGTCAGGGGCAAGAAGGGCAAGGTGCTGGGAACGGTCGGGGCGCTGGCTGGCGGCTGTGTCGACCCGCAGCCCTTCCTCGCCAAGCAGTGCTCGGCCATCCTGGAGCTGCAACGCGAGCGCACGGCCTCCGAGGCCCGCCATGAGGCGATCGCCAAGGTGGAGCGGATTGATGCCTCGATCGCGGCCTTGGCCGTCACGGGGGTCGGCGACCCGCAGGCGACCGCACTCGCCAAGACCCTGAACCTGGACCCGGAGCTGGTTGTGGTTCTGCTGGCCTTCCTCCCCATCCTCCCTGTGGAGCTGGCAACGTCAGGAGGTCTCCTGCTGACGCTTGCGCTCTGGGGGTTGGCCTTTCGTCGCGCCGACGATCCCAAGCAGCAGCCGAAGGTGGTTCCTGGTGGGGCTGCGGTCGATTTCACGGAAGAGGAACTCGACCGCTTCGAGAAGCTCTACGAGCGACGTCTCGCGGCCAAGTACAGGTTCCACGCCGAGACGAGCCTTCCGGCCCCTCCCGAGCCTCAGACTACCGTCTCCGTCTTCGCTGAGCCGATGGGTGAGGTCGAGAATGCGGAGCCTGCGCCGCTTCCTGAGCTTCATGTTGAGCCCACCGCCCATGCCGTACTGGAGCTGGCCGAAGCCGTCGCTGATGAGGACGCCATTGCTCTGGACTATCCGATTGCCGCGATGGACCCGGAGCCGGAGCCCCCGTTCGAGCGGCCCTACTGGATGACGGAGGAGGAGTTCCCGGAGCGCGAGGACAACGTCATTCCGCTCCAGGTTCACCCGATGACGCATCGCTTTGTGACAGAATGCCTGGAGCGCGCGGGCGGCGAGCGGGTGACGGCGACGAACCTCCAGTTCGTCTACGCCAAGTGGTGCGATGACATGGGCGAGAAGCAGCGGCAGTGGAAGCTTGTCTCGCGGGACCTGATCCTGGCCGGGTTCAACAAGGTCAAGCGCGGCTCGATGATGTACGAGAACGTGGCTTTCACGAGCTACGCGCAGGAGCTGCTGAACGAGGTTCGCGTCTCTGCCATGACAGGTTGAGGGGGCGTTGGTCTTGCGACCGACGTAGGTGGGGAAGGGGCCGGACCCAAAGCCGGCCCCTTTTTCTTGTCCGCCATCCGCGCCGCGTATATCATGGGGTCCATCCCAAGCCGGAGGACCCCATGGTCGACATTCATCCCGACGCCTTCACCAAAGGGTGGCAAGAGAAGATCAGGCAGGCGCGCAAGAGCGACAGTTGGTTGCAGCGCGGCAGCATTCTCCTCTCTCCCGATGAAGCCTTGCGCATGGTGCAAAACCGCACCCAGACGCTCACCGATGAGAAATTCGATCTCGTCTTCGCGCGCAACGTCGAGGCCGTTCTGATCGATGACGTGACGAAGGCTGTTACCCGGCTGACTGAGTTTCGTCGCGCTCGTCTCGGCCTGGAGGTGGCGTGATGGAGGAATGGCGCCCAGTCATCGGCTACCCGGATTACGAGGTCTCCAATCTCGGCGGCCTGCGGACCTACCTCCTCCTGCGCAACAAGCAGGTCTTGCGGCTGAGCGAGCCGCGTCCCGTGAAGCCGTTCAAAGACTACGCAGCTTTTTCGCCGCGCGTCTGGATATGGCGAGATGGAGGCATGCATCACGTTTGTTTACGGCCTCTTGTTCTCGAAGCATTTGTCGGCCCTCCGAAGAGCGGTGATTGCAAGCGAACCAAGCACATACTGGGGAAGCGCGGCGGAGTGAGCGCTCGCCTGGATGAGATCGCCTGGAGTGTCGACACGCCCAATCATGCAGCTCGCTGCGCCGACAGAAGTCGGAAGGTCAGAGCGATCATGCGCTTTCGCCGACGCCGGAATAAGCCGCGGACACTCAAGACCTGCTTTCGCCTCGAAGTCATCGAGGCCGTCAAGGCGGGTGGCGCCCCGTATTCGGTGATTGCTCGGCGCCTGCGCATTTCAGAGCGTCAGCTTCGCGGTCGCATCTACGCGGCCTGCAAGCGTCACCAGAGAAAATTTGGCGATCCGATCTATTGGCTCGACCCTGAAATCTATGGGCCGGAGAGCCGCCGCCAAGTCAATCATGATTGCGCGACGATCATGGGTGTGATCGAGGCCGTGAAGAGGGGTGAGAATTATGGCGACATCGCCAGACGCTTTGGCTTCAAAGGCACCAGGGCGAAGTGTGTCGTCGCCGGCATCGCCTTCCGAGCCAGACGGCGAGGTCTCGAGCGCAAAGGCGACCCTGCGCTATGGCTTGCTACGCCTCCCCGCGACACGACCGAACACCGAATACTCGCAATGGCGCACGCTCGCGCGCAAGGGCGGCGTCTTTCCATCGCGCAAGACGCCCTTCGGCGGTCCGGCCGTTTCGATAGCGATATCGATCCCGATCGCCTTGCAATCGCGGATGGTGGCCGTTCTGACGTTCGCAAGGCGCTACCTGTCGGATGAGGAATGGCTTGCCGACAATGCGCGGATCAGCGAAATCATGATCCATGTGGATACGCGCGATGACATAGGGATCGAGCTATGGGAGACCGCCTGACGCCGGCTCCCGCGGCCTTCATGGGAGCCCTGGCGCGCCGCACGCGCGCCGACACCTTCATCCCCCAGGCGGCATGGCTGGGCGCCACCGCTGGGGCGGCGATGCCTGTTGATCAACCCGAGGAGAGAACAGATGGCGAAGAGCGTTGAGATTGGTGACCGCGTAACGGTCGAGCATCAGGGCAAGGACTGCGAGGCGACCGTGACCGCGGTCGGCCGCGATGGAGTGAGCATCAGTGCTGACGTGGATGTCGTGGCGGTGGTGAAGCTGGTTGGCATCACGCATCAGGACAACGCCTATCGTGGGCAGTCGTGCTGGCGTGGCCATGGCGAGAAGCGGGTCTACGCCGACGAGGCCGTTGAGGAGCCGGCGCCCAAGAAGCGGAAGGCGAAAGCGAAGTGAAACTGTCGATGGGCACCTTCATCCAATTCGTCGCCGGCTGCACGGACCTCCACAATGCTTTGCACCATGGAGACTTGCCCTGCGAGCATGTGGGGATCGTGCTCTCGATCGAAGCCTTCAACGAGGTCTTGCGCGTGACGGTGGAAGCTCAGGGGCAGAAGGTCGAGCCTGAAAAGGTCGACTTCTTCGTGCTCGGCGGCATCCTCGTCATGCGGGAAGGCACGTCGCAAGAAGCCGTGATGGCGCATCGTCGCGATGTCGTCGAGCAGCGGCAAATCAACTACCTCACCACAACGGAGATGCAGGGCAATGCTTGAGATGTTTCAGGATGGGTACTTCATGGGGGCTGTCGTCACCGTGGCCGTGATCGTGATCGCCGTGCTCTGGCTGCTGAAGCGGGCGCGCGAGGCCAAGCAATCGGAGGGGACCGATGCCAACGATTGAGGAGCTGGCCAACACAGCCCCTCAGGACCTCCTCGCCGTCACCCTCGTCCTCGGTGGCGGCGTTGTCGCGCTGATCTGGCTGTTCGATCTCGTGAGGATGTATGTGAGGCACAAGCTCAGGAGGTAGTCGTGCAGACCATCGTCAATCTCATCAGCGCTCTAGCCTTCTGCGCAATCTTCTACTTCATCGTCAGGATGACCCGCGAGCACACGCGGATTATGCAGGGGGTGTCCTATCTCATCGATCAGGCGTCGGCCTCTCGTTACATCACGGTCGGCGGCTACCTCGTCGAGGTCGAGAAGCTCTCGATCGGATACCGCGGCCGGCTGGCCGATCTGGAGGGCGTGAAGTTCCACGCCGACACCATGGCGGGCCTGCGTCGCGAGGCACTCGCCGCCATCCACACGGCGCTCGGCGGTAGCGTCAACGGTAGTTCCAGCTTGCGGAGCTTAGACGCATAGCGTATAGGGGAAATCGGACACTGCCTTAGGGCGTTTCCTCCCTGGTCCTAACCGGACCCGACTTCAAGCCAGCCCTTCGGGGCTGGTTCTTTCCTGATGGTGATCCCGATGACTCGCTGGAGCGTCAATGGACCCCCGTCAGCCCCCGACTCTCCCGCTCATATCTGACTTCGGCGGCCCCGATCTCGGCGCGTTCGGCGACGATTCCGCGCTGCCGATGATGGACGACGAGCCCATGGCGGCGCCGGGGCTTGAGTTCCTTGTGGGCGACGAGGGCTTTGAGCCACTCGACATGGAGCAGATGCTCCCGGCGCTGGTTCCGCCCTACGATCACGGCGAGAACCTCGCTCTCAAGATGGACGAGCGCGAGCTGCGCTCCCTCGCCATGGAAATCCTCCAGGATATCGAAGAGGATCAGGCGGCGCATAAGCCCTGGGCAGATCGCTTCCAGCGCGGCCTCGAGTTGATGGGGCTCGACGAGAACGCGCTCGATGATGGGCCGTTCGCAGGCGCCACCTCGGCCACGCATCCCCTGCTCTTTGAGGCGGTGATCCAGTTCTGGGCGCGCGTCATGCCGGAGCTGATGCCACCCGAGGGGCCGATCAAGGCCCGCGACATGGGCGAGCAGACGGAAGAGGATCAGGACGCGGCCGATCGTGTCGCCGATTTCATGAACTTCCAGGCGCTCGTCCAGGACCCTGGATACTACGAGCACAAGTCGAGGCTGTTCTTCCAGACCGGCCTCATGGGCTACTCGCTCATCAAGAACTTCTTCGATCCCGTGCGTCAGCGCTTGACCGGCGTGCATGTCCCGCCGGAGGACTTCACGGCTCCGGCCAACGTCACGGACCTGGAGAGTGCACCCCGCTACGCGCATCGCATCCGAAGGAAGCCCTCAGACGTCCGGCGCATGATGGCCTCTGGCTTCTTCCGCACCATCGATCTGAAGGAGCCGGACGAGGAGGACCTCGACGACACGGAGACCCTGAAGCGTGAGGTCTCCGACATCGAGACGACGCTGCTCGCCGACAAGAATGCGAGCTTCTATGAGCAGTACGAAGCCTATGTCGAGAAGGTCCTCGACGTCGATCCGGACACGAGCGAGGATGGCGGTGAGACGGGCATCGCCCTGCCCTACGTTATCCACCTCGACAAGACCTCGCAGAACATCCTCGCCATCTACCGCAATTATCGAGACGACGATCCCCACAAGCAGCCGCGGACCTACTTCACGAAGTACGGCTGCCTGCCGGGCTTTGGCTTCCGCAACTTCGGTCTCGTGCACCTGATCGGCGGCTTGTCCGAGGCGGCGACCGGCGCGCTCCGGATCATGCTCGACGGCTCGGCGATGGCGTCACTGTCGGGTGGCTTCAAATCCAAGGACGTCAACGTCAAGGGCGATCTCACGCTCGAGCCCGGCATCTGGAAGGATGTCGATCTCACGGCGGACGAGCTGGCGTCCGCGTTCCATGAGCCCCCGGTCAAGGAGCCCTCTGATGCGCTTTTCCAGGTACTGGGTTTCGTGGAGAAGGCAGGGCAGCGCGCAAGCTCCACTACGGAGACAATGGTCGGCGATGCCGACAACAAAGCGCCGGTGGGGACGACTATCGCCCTCATCGAGCAAGGCTCCAAGGTCTTCAACGCCATCCATCTCGGGCTCCACCGCTCAGCCTCCCAGGAATACCGGGTCCGCTTTGAGCTGA
Source organism: Lysobacterales bacterium (assembly GCA_016718605.1). Classification (GTDB taxonomy): domain Bacteria; phylum Pseudomonadota; class Gammaproteobacteria; order Xanthomonadales; family Xanthomonadaceae; genus Aquimonas. Next base: position 18,706 of record JADKCY010000025.1, read on the forward strand.
ACCGGGAGAACATCCCGGAGGCCGGCTACCCCTACATGCACGACGGCGAGAGCCGGATGGTCATGACCGAGGATTTCTCCTCGGCCGATATGATCCTGCCGATCTCAGACCCCAACATCTCATCCAACACCCAGCGCATGGCGATGGCCCAGGCGGCCTATCAGGTGGCGCAAGAGAACCCCGACATCGTCAATCGGAAGGTCGCCATCCGCCGACTGTTCATGGCGATGAAGGTGCCGGATGTGGATGCGCTGGTGGCACCTGACGAAGAGGACCCGCCCCCGTCCGACCCGATCTCCGAGACCCAGATGCTCCTGACGGGCAAGCCGATCAAAGCCTACCCCGAGCAGAACCACATGGCGCATATCGCCGTGCACATGGCCTTTGCTCAGAACCCAGGCTTCGGTGCCAACGAGCAGGTCCAGGCCATGGTCGGGCAAGCGCTCGCTGCGCACTTGGGCGAGCATCTGGCCTTCCTGTTTGCTACCCATGCGCGCGCCGCTGGTGTCGACGCGCCCCTGATTGATCCGAAAACCGGCATGCCGATGCAGCAGCCGAGCGCAAATCCGGAAGACATAGCTGCCGCCATGGCAGAAATAGCCCCGATGCTTGCGCAAGCTCCCGGCCTGCCGGCCCCGACGATGGCTGATCCGAACGCTGATGCTGATGCCCAGGCCAAGCTCGGCCAGCAGAAGCTCCTCCAGAACGATCAGGCGGCCAAGCAGAAGCTCGAGCACAAAGACCAGGAGCATCAGCAGAAGATGAGCCATGAGGTCGACAAGGCCGCGCTCGACGACATCCGCAACGAGCAGAAGGCACGCCAGGATGCCGAGCGGCAGGCGCAGCAGGATCAGGACAAACGCAATTCACAGATGGCCGACCAAGCCCTGAAGAGTCTCGATGCTCTCAATAAGTTCTAAGCCGATCCGCAACGATCACTGCGGACACGATGAGCTGGTGATCCCATTTAGTTGCAAAATCTGCAACAAATGCTGGGTGTTCGTAACGGGTGGACGCAAAGGCCATTGCCCCTATGGCGGGCCGTTCACGGGATGGGAGTTGAGCCATGGCGCGACAGACGGGCGGACCAATGATGTCGAGGCGGCCGACGTCGCCGACACCATCGACGCCGATCGAGGACGTATTGCAGCGGGCGCGGGCGAGTAGGGACATGGGCCGGGAGGGTCCGGGGCGTACCGGTGGTGTGGCCCCGAGTCCGTCACCGCTTGGCGGTCCGCGCGATCGCGAGGGGCCGGCTCCAGCTCGAAGCGGCGGCGGCATGCCGATCGGCGGAGGCGGACTGATCGGGCGGGCGCCGCGAAGCCGCGAGACGCCCAATCCTCCCTGGGGACAGGACAGCGAGGACGTTAGTTTCGACTACGGTCGCCCGACTGACGAGGCTCCATCACCGCCCTGGGGGCAGGACGACGCGACGACATCATTCCCTGGAACGGCCTGGGGTGGCGAGGATGGCGGCAGCCCCACGCGGGCCGGCGTGCGGTCGGCCGCGGTCGACGGCCTGTCGGACAACGGTTGGGGGCGCGAGAGCTTTCATGACGGATTGGACGCGGCGCGCGGCATCGAGGCCGCCAGAGCCGCTGCCTCGATGCAGGACAGCGCCTTCGGCCGGCATGCTCTCGACGCCAACGACAGAACCAAGGGCAGGATTTCCGCGGCTCTGGCGGCGCGCAGCCCGATCGGTCAGGCCATGGGCTACGCCGACACTGTAGCGCGAGGCCAGTTGAATGGCACGAACCCTAGCTTGGGCAGCTTCGGTGTGGGCCGGGCGATGCGTGATCGCGCTCACTATGGGGCGGCTGCACGGAGCAGCAACGAGCGGGCTGGCCTCGGCATGAGTGTTGCCTCCATGGGGCGCCGTGATGGTCCCGTGAGCCCTGGCGGCAGCGCGGGCGAGGGTGGGCAGTTCAGTGGCCGCTCGGGTTTTGGCGGCCCAGTTGGACCGGACGGCCGCGGCGGCCCGGCAGACGGGCGCGCTGGCATGGCGGGCGGCACGGGCGGGAGCAGCGGATCGTCAAGCGGTCGCTCCGGGTCAAGCTCTGGGCGATCGAGTGCCGGTAGCACGTCGGGGCGCGGCCCGAGCGGCAATCCGGGAAGCGGCGGCGGTCTATCGGGCGGCGGCAACGCCGGGCGGAGTGGATGGGGCGGACCCGGCGCGGGCTCCGGGCGCCCTGGCAGCGAACGGTTTTGAGGGGGAATTGAGAGATGGCAAGCGGTGGCGCGGATGGGCGTTCGAGGGCGGATCGGATAGGTCGCGATCGGTCTCCGGGGGCGATACACGGGGAGGACCGTTACGGTGTCGCACACAGCATCCGAACGGGCAATCCGATCAGTCGAGCCATGGCCCTCAGCAACAAAGCGCTGTCGCATCCGGCGAGCGAGCCTGCCAACTATACGCACAGCATATATTCAGCCGACCCCATCGCTTCCTTCTTGGGCGGCGTTCCGACTGACGCCAATCTTCCGGGCGCCAACCCTGAGACCGACCCCATTTCTTACGGGGGATTTAGGAGCAAGGAGAATCCCAACGCTCCCTCGGTCAGCCAAGTCATGGGCAGCCCCTACGGCGCCAAGGCGCCGATGGCCATCGGCCTCATGGGCTTCGGCAATCGCGAGGGTTATGGCAATCCGATCGGGGCGGCCATGGGTGCCGGGGTGGGTCTAGGCGGTTCGATGGGGCTAGGCGGCCCAGGAAGCTCTGGCGGTCGCTCTGGCAACATCTCCGGTCGCGGCCCAGGCAATAGCAATCCTGGCCGAGGTGGCGGCCTGGGGGCTGGGGCTATGGGCGGCGGGGCAAGCTCTGGCTCAATCTCCGGCCGAGGTCCGGGAAACAGCAACCCCGGACGTGGCGGGGGTTTGTCTGGCGGCGCCATGAGCGGCGGCGGGGCTTCTGTCTCGGGGCGCGGACCGAGCGGCAATCCTGGCAGCGGGGGCGGCTTGTCCGGCGGGAGCATGAGTGGCGGTGGCTCCGGTTGGGGCGGCGGTGGCGGTCGACCCGGCAGCGAGCGTTTCTAGGAGAGTTCGATGCCCAATCCCATTGAGCAGGCGATGGCACCTCAGACCGAAGAGGACTGGTATCGCTCGACCTTCTTGCCGGTGGAGACCCGGAAGGGTGAAGCGCGGTGGGCAGTTCCCGGCATGATCAAGGAGCCATGGGATGCCTGGACCCGGCAGTACGACAATCTCTGGGACCCGCAGCCGATGTCGAAGGACCAGATCATTAACGATGCGTTCTCGGTCGCTGGCGTGATGATGCCGGGCGCCATGGCGAAGGGTGGAGTAGCGCGGCGGGGGGCAGCGCGCACGGCGACCGAGGCGGAAAATCCGATCCATCAGGGCTTGCGCCAATCTAGGCAGCCTCAGAAGTCCTCTGCGGAGGCGACGCATTCTGCGTACCGGGAAGTTCCAGAGCAGGCCGATGACGACTTGCTTGATTGGACCAATCGCTCTGTCGATCCGAATTTCGACTGGCGCAAGCATGTGCGGGTTCGCAAGGCCGACAACAGCGACATGACGCCTCTCGACCATGCGAAAAAGCGCGCCGTCGAAGAGCAGTTCAAGAGGCTCCAGGACTGGAAAGCCGAGCACGAAGTCGGCGACGATCGGCTTCGCGATCTGATGGGCGGTGGGCGATTTGAAGAGGACTGGATCGGCGGTGCTCGCCCGCCATTATCGCAAACACCCTACGTCATGCCTGAGGTCGACGAGTACCTCGCTTGGACGAAAGAGGCTCTGACGACTCCTGAGGATATGGATCGTCACTATCGCACGCTCATTAACGAGATCAGGATCGGCGAGCGAATGCAGCCCGGCGAGGTTGCTTGGCTTGAAGCTTACGAGAAGCAGTTTAAACCGCGCGCGCCAACGCATCCTGGCAACAACACTCTGCACGCCGGATCGCCGTTCGCTGGCATGGTGGGCACAGAAGAGGACCAGCGCTAATGGCCGACTACCCCCTCCAGGACTACCGTGGCGATCCGCAGTACGGGGGCAATGACTCGGAGCTGCTCAACACGATCCGCGCCATGAAGCAGAAGCGGGCATTTGAGGAGGCGAGAGCCGCGCGCCAGAACTCGTCTCCGGTTCCTCAGGAGGGCACCCCGCCTTGGCGTGTGGACCCCAAGAAGACACAGCTCTGGTCCACCTTCGCGGAGACGGGCAAGCCGGTCGATGAGTGGCCGGACTGGGCGCAGCCCGATCCCGGCAGCGCCGATGAGATGAACGCGGCACATTTGATTGCCCACACCTACAAGTCTCGTGGCTATGATGCGGGCATTGCTAATTTCCTGAACGAGCCGACGCTCGGCCTCATCCCGCCGATTGCTGATCGCGCGGAAGCTGGGCAGGCCGAGTTCCCAGATCAGTCAGCAGTGGGCCAGGGGCTTGGCATGGCGGCCGGCTTCGCCTTCGATCCGCTGGGCTACGGTGTCGGCATGGCGGGCGGCAAGCTTGGCAGCATGGCCATGCGCCGGGCGATGCAGCCCAGCCGTATGCAATCGGCCGGCGAGATCACGGATCGGGTTGGCTCCGAGGTGACGTCGCTTGCCGATCTCGTGAAAGGCGGAGACGACGATCTCAGCCGACTGATCCAGGGCTACAATGATACGGTTGGGCCTCGTAACGATGCGATCAGCGCTCTGGATTCGGCGCGCACGGGGCGCAAGGCGACGAACCAATCGCTTATCGACCAGCAGGCCCTTACGGGTCAGGACTCGGCCCTCAATCGGGCAATGCACGGCGAGAACCAGGATGCCGATCTTTACGCGCGCCGCCGCAACGCCATCTCCGAGAGCGCCGACGACGAGGTCATCGACATCAACTCTCGTATGGCCGATCGCCAGCGCGAGCGCGGCAAGGCCGAAGACTACTTCCGTCAAGCCGATCGTCTCTCGCTCGGTGAGATGCAGGGCATGGGCATCGGCAACAATGACTTCGTCCAGGGCCATCTCGACGACATCCGCAACAATCTCGCCACCGAGAAGATGGGGCAATACGCGGGAGGTGTCGCGACCGGCGTCGGGGTGGACGCGGCGATGGATCAGGACGGCTACGATCTTGGAGACCTTGCCTCGAGCGTCGCCGGTTCCGCGACCGGCGTTGGCCTCGACCGGATGATGTCGAAGAAGGACGAGGCAGCTCGCCTCCTCGACTCGGCTGGCAACAAGACGCCCTACATCAAGGGCGGCCCCAGGTCGACGACGATCAAGGGCGGAGATCAGACCATCGATCTCAGAGACCTCGCTGGACCCAAGGGGAAGGCCAAGGGCGGCAAAGGCGGCGCAGGAGGCTCTGAAGGTGCGGGCGGAGCCGGAGAGCCGCCCATGAGCCCCGCAGGCGGCCTAGCGTTGGACCCGGAAACGTCCGCCACCTTGGACGGCATCCTAGACCGCGCGGCGTCGGACGCCTCCCTGAAGAAGGGCGAGTATCGCTTGGGGGGGGGCAAGGGCTATACCGGCGTGCTCGAGGAGGCTGGGCTTCCGGACACGCCTGAGATGCGCAAGATCGTCCAGCGCAAGGTGGCGCAGAAGCGCAAGGAGCTGAGAGACCGTCGCTCCTCCGTGCGTTCGACGGTCGGTGACAACATCGGTGACATGGTGGGGAAGGGGGCAGCCTACCTTCAGGGCAAGTGGCGCAAGGCCGGGCTCTCCGACCCGCAGCAGCGAATGATCGACCTCGACGCTCAGGTGGCCGAGATGGGTGATAGATTGCCGAAGGGGATGACGCCGGAGGCCAAGGCCGAGTGGCGCTCGACCGTCCGGGCGCAGCTCATGCGGGAGCTGGGGCTGTCGTCGGAATAGTGGCCTTTATCCTTCCTCGTTGTCGTCACCCGCGAGAACGTCGCGAAACTTGGTGAGGACGTCTATCGCGTAGGCGATCTCGTCGCCTGACGGCGGGTTCGTCGCGGAAACGGTATCGATCGCCTCGATCAGCATATCTCGATCATCCGTATCCATGCTGACCATCCAGCTCGCGCCGATCAATTGCATACCGGCCTTTTCCTTCACTCTCGGTGGAGAACCATTTTATCGGGGAACCGCTCTTGTGCTCCGCACGACGGACAGTGCTTCCATTCGTCCGCGCATTCCGCGTAGCACTTCCTGCATTGAGACACGTTCACGCCTGCCGTCACAGGGCCGAGGAGGGCGAGATCAGCGCGGAGGCGCCCGACCTCGTCGGCAAGCTCCGCGATGAGAACGTCAGCGCCGGACTCTGCCGCGTTGGCGGCAAGGTAGTCTCGCGCTCGCGTCACGATATCCATCCGGGGTTTACCTCTCTGTTCAGATCGTCACGTCGGGGAACACTTCGCTGATGCACTTCTGAGCATCGGCGAAGTGGTGCGCTTTATCCATGTCTCCCGCCTTCACGGCGTCGGCGCAGGCCCGCGCCATGGCGTCGGCGACGCGCTGCCGTTGGGTAGCGATTTCTCGGTCAATCGCCTCAGCCAGATCAGCAGGCTCACTCCATCCGTTGTCTTCGCTCTCCCAACGAGCGACCAGTTGCTGACCGATCGTCAGTGGTTCGGTCTGGGCGGTGCGGTCACGCATGGGGGGTTCACCTTCACTTCCATAATTTCCACCAAAGGCGCGCGGGGGCGTTCCACTTCTTGGCCGTTCGCTCGCCGTCGCGCAGAGCTTCCTCGCGGGTGGGCCAGAACGAGCCTGTCGGCCAGCGATCGCCGTCCGTGTCGATCATGACTGCCGTCCACACGCCTCCCGGCTTTCTCGGCGGCAGAGGCTCGTCGCCCTTCATGCGGTAAGTCATACCGGGGTTTCTCTCTCTATTGATCAGACGTCGTCGCGCTTCGGTTTCCCGCCGCATTTATCTCGCGGTCCTTCGCAACCCCAGCAAGGGTTTCGACCGGCGCCAATCTCAGACATCACGACCGCGCCGCCGAGCAAGCAGCCGCGCGGGACATAGCCCTGCATCTTCGCCATGCCCAACTGCATGTCGTCGGCGTCTGCATCTGACTGCTCGAAATAGTGCGGCTTCATGATGGGGGGCTTCCTGTTCTTTATTCAGACGGCAGAGAAAAAGTCGATTTTGTCGCTCGTCCAAACCGCTTCCTCCGACCTTCCCTTGCTACTCTTTATCGAGGCGAGGGGGCGGAACGGGAGCCATGTGGCGCCCACCTGTTCGCAAGCAATGACCGTGCCGGGCAGTGACACGCACCAAGCGCCGAGTGCGGTCAGGTTCACGTCGCGGCATCGATAGTAACGCCCCTTGTCACCGTAGGGCGGGTCTACAAAATAAGTCGCCTCTCTGGCGCGCGGCGCCATCTCATAGCTGCCCTGGGTGATTGTCCAATGACGAATCCCGTTTATCTCCGCAGCGATGCGCTCACGTGCGCGGCGTGACCAAACAAGCTGCTGCCGTTCCGTCCGGGCGGAGTAAGCCGTCCTTGTCTTTTTGGGCTGCGCCGACCCTCTGTTGAGCCAATAGCCGATGAGCCAACGCGCCTCCTGCGGCACGTTTAGGCTGTCTACTGACAGACCGACATCAAGATCAGGCAGAGCCAAAATCTCCCCTGGCGTCGCCTTTATCAGGTACTCCCAAACGCCGCAGATGTACGGATCGACGTCGAACAGCATTACGCGAGCCGGGGCGTAATACGTCGAATATCCGGCGGAGCCCGCGAAGGGTTCAATCACGAAGTCACCGCGCGGCGGGCCGTAGCGGCGAGCGTCCCGCCACTTCGACCCATAGAAGGGAAACAGCGGCTTCATAACGGGGGGTTACCTTTCCTCTAGGAGTGCGGGGTCTCTATCCGGCTTCCTTCCCCGACTCATGCGGTACACACCATGTCCGGTCCGCTCTGGATGTTCTCACTTCTCGCAATGGTTCATTTCGCCGATGGCGGCGGCTTCCATCATCGTGATCTTGCAGCGGTCGCACATCATGTGTCCGTGCCCTAGCGTCGATGGCACCCAATGGTGCGGGTTCTCTGTTTTCTCGTCGTCGGCCATGGGGGGGGTTTCCTGTTCTATCGTCCGTAGCGTGATTTTTCGACCGCCGCCTTGTGGATGCGGCAGACGTGGCTGTGGCCCGTCGAGCGCTCCGGCTCCCAGTTGTCGAGGTCGCAGTTGCAGCCCATGCCGCTGGCGTAAAGCTCGGCGGCAATCTCGCGCTCTGTTTTCTTCGTCTGGATTTCCATGGGGCCTTCCTTGTTCTGCGACCGTCTCTCCGGTCTGCCTCGTCTAGATCAGGCGACGTTCCCTGGGTCTTGGTAGGCCTATTTCCCGCAGCAACCGCAGCGGGGCACAGCCACATCCCACACCTCCGCGTCGCTTGTTTCCTGCGTCATGCAGTTTGAACAATCCACATATGGACGATTGCGCTTGACGTGTCAAGGTAAGTCCACTAATTATTCACCACCAACAAGCATTGCCTTTTCAGAAATCGTGAGCATGTGACGAAGCCCAAGGACGACAGCCAGGTCTACGACCTCTCACTCGTCGGCTATGCCAGAGTGAGCACCGAGGATCAGAGTCTCGACATGCAGATCGCTGATCTCATCCGGGCGGGCGTGCATCCCGATCGCATCTTCTCCGAGAAGGTTTCCGGCGCTGCCGCACGGCGGCCGAAGCGCGACCTCGCCGTCAAGGGGCTTCGCGAGGGGATGACCTTCGTCGTCTGGAAACTCGATCGCGTCAGCCGGTCGCTTACGGACCTCCTGCAACTGCTCGAAAACCTGCGGGAGCGCGGCGTCAACTTCCGCTCGCTGCGCGACGGCGCGTCGCTTGACCCTTCCACACCTTACGGCCGCATGTTCATCGCCATCATCGGCGCCGCAGCGCAGCTCGAGCGGGATCTGATCGTCGATCGGACGCGGGCGGGCGTGAAGCACGCGCTGGCGAACGGCGTGAAGTTCGGCCAGCCCGTGAAATTCACGGACGATGTGATCGCCAAGGCCGAGGGCATGATCCGCAGCGGCCTAAGCGTGCGGCAAGTGGCGAAGGCGCTCGACTTCGCGCCGGCCACCGTCCGGCTGCACATCACGAAAGAACGCATGCAAGAGCTTCGCGCCGAAGGGCCAAAGAAAAAGGCCGCCGAAGATGGCGGCCAGAGTGGCGGTGAGGATCGATGATCCCTCTCCCGCACTAGACGGGTAGAGCGTTGGACTGATTCGCGCCGGGATGCAAGGGCGCGGGAGATAATGGAGCGTTGGCGATGCCAAAGCGAGTGCAGCTTCGGAGGTCGAAGGGCTGGCGCAAGCCTGAGGGCGTGGTCGTCGTCTCGCGTCCTGGAAGGTGGGGCAACCCGTTCCGGGTCGGAGACTTCGGCATCCGCTCCGCCGCCGACGCTGTGCAGAGGTATCGAGAGTGGCTTGACGGGCGGGTAGTCGGGCCGAAGCCGCCGACGGATTTCAGTGTTCTGGCCGGGCACGACCTTGCGTGCTGGTGCTCGCTCGACCAGCCATGCCACGCCGACGTGCTGCTGAAACTGGCGAACGATTAGGGAGCCTACGATGCCGACGATTTGCATTGGTCGCGAGACGATCGAGAGCCTATCGACAGGCGAGCCCGTCGCCCTTGGTCAGGATTGCTATGCAATCCCGGCGAGTGGTTTTGATCATCCGTATAAACGCATCGCCGAGCTTGAGGCAGCTTTGCGCGACGTTGACGCTATTGCGTGGTGCGCGGATAGCGTGGCCGAGGTCCGGGAGCGGATCGGCGCGCGATTGACCAAAGTGCTGCCGAAGGGCTAGCGCACGAAAGGAGGCAGTCATGTTCGTGAACTGGGCGGACTGGTGGCGGCCACGTCGCTGCCCTCACCAAACAACAGCATCGCGGACTTGGTTCGCAGACGATGCTGTACATACCGAGACGCTGTGCGTGGAGTGCGGCGAGCGATTATCGCCAGAGCGGATCGTGTCAGACGAGACGGTGATGAAGATGCTCATCGAGCACACGAAGCAAGTCTAACCAAGGAGCGTTGAGTGGCGAGACCTAGAGCCTTGGATTTGTTCTGTTGTGCCGGTGGCGCAGGAATGGGCCTGCATCGCGCGGGCTTTGACGTTGTCGGCGTCGACATCGACCCGCAGCCTCGATACCCATTTGAGTTCCATCGCGCAGATGCCTTGACGTTCCCCCTCGACGGGTTTGACTTTATTTGGGCAAGCCCTCCATGCCAGCAATTTTGCGCACTCAGGACTCGCGAAGATTTGTCCGGGTATCCTGACCTGATCGATCCGATCCGTCAGCGCTTGGTCGATTCCGGCAAGCCGTTCGTCATAGAGAATGTTCCTCAAGCTCCCGTTCGACGTGACCTGATACTCTGCGGAGCCATGTTCGGCTTGCGCAGCTACCGACATCGTCACTTTGAAAGCAGTTTGCCACTGACTCAGCCTGCCCATCCGAAGCATGTCGTGCGGGTCAATCGTCGCGGGGAGAACCGGCGCCAGCATTGGGCCAATGGCGGCTTCATCACCATAACCGGCGATGTCGGCGTTTACTGCGGACCGGAAGCCATGGGGATAGACTGGATGACGGGCAACGAAATGTCAGAGGCGATCCCCCCAGCCTACGCCGAGTACATTGGGCGCGAGGTGTTGAGGCACATGGGTGTTGAAATCTTAGCTGCGGCCGAATGAGAGCGGTAAAGGAGAAGATTATGGCGTACTTGCCGCAATACAAGTTCGATCCGGAAACGATGGCACACAGCCTGCTCGGGCCCACCTTAGAGACGGTGCGCCACGATGTCGTGATGGCGTTCCAGCGCGACACTGAGGGCAAGATCAGGCAGGCGCTGATCGACCTCGGCTGGACACCGCCAGGCAAGACCTCGACCGTCGATGCGGACGGAAACCGCGTAGTGGAATAGGAGCCTAAGGCGAGCGGGAAAGTCGGCACGTCATTGGATAGCTCAACGGAAGAGCGGGATGGCGGTGTGCTTGGTTCGACTCCATCGCTGGACGTTGCCGGGGCCATCCCCCGCTCGCCTTGGGCTTCAGCAGGAGTAGATGCGACGATGCGCTGGCAGAGAACGCCCCCCCCCACTCAAGCGCAGGGCTCACCGCAAAATCAGCGACGCCTATAAGGCTGTGCTCGCATACATTGCCTGCAAACATGCATGGACGATTGGCGACAACGCATGGTCGCGCGTGAGTGCAGGAGCGAAGCGGCATTGCTCGAAGTGCGGCGTCACCGAGGCGATGCTTTGGGTGGAACCAATAGGGAAGACTACTTCTTCCGCTTCTCCCGAAGGTCTAGGAACGCCTTCAGGGCAGCCTCGACCACAGCCGTCTCGGACGGCGGAAACTCCTGCTCCTCACGCCACTTCTTCAAGCGTTCGAGCAAGCTAGCGTCGAGACGGAAATTCTTGGATATGCTGGCGTGATCGCTCATGCCTTACGCTAGCATACACGTATTGACGTGTATAGAGGACGTCAAGCTAGCCTCTCGAACATCGAGCACTCGGCCCCATCATACGGATACATCCTCCGCTTGATCAGCGGGGCGCAGGTCGTGAAGCAACTCGCGATCTTCGGATAGGCGACTGAGCACTCGTAGGTCATGCTTGACTGGAGCCGCCGCCGCCCGCTTTGATCGAGAGGCACCTCAAGGAGGCGACAGCGCCGGCAGCTCTGCTGGTAGGGCCTTGGCATCACCAGATCGCCTGGATGATGTTGCGAATGGCGACGTAGGCAGCGACATGACCGAGGACGAACATGACGCTGATGTAGAACGCCTTCACCGCGCGAATCGCATCCGCCCGATGACGCTCTCGACGGCGTTCTGAATTGTTCGCGTTGACGTCAATCGTAACCATCTGTAAAGACTCCTCTATACGTGCGGGGCATATTCCCCACAGGAATATACCATGGTGGCGAACCGATCCGCAAGCGATTGGGCGCCAGAGGGGACGAGGTCACCCAGTTGATGAGGTGACCAGTGAGAGACCAATTCTACGAGCTTCTCAAGGAGAAGATCGAGGCCCGCGGCCGACATGAGATGGACCGGCTTGCCTCTGGCAAGTTGGATCACGATCGATACCAATCAACGTGCGGCAAGCTCGCCGGCTACACCCAGATTCTCGACGACCTCAAGGCGATCAACAAGCAGATCGCCGCCCAGGATGACGACCTCCCCGAGAACGTGGAGCGCATCCATGGATGAGATGGAGAAGTTCTCCAGTCTCGACCTGGAGCCGACCAAGCTCGACGACTATCATTTCACCCCGCTCGACACGCCGATCCCCGAGAAGCTCCCGGAGCCCTGGGGCTGGCGGATGTTCGTCATGCCGGTCCAGATCAAGAAAATCTCGAAGGGCGGCATCATCTTCGCTTCTCAGTCGGTCGATGCCCAGATGTGGCTGCACGCCATCGGCCGTGTCGTCGCGCTCGGCCCCCTGTGTTTCAGGCACCAGCGCTACACCGCCATGGGCATGACGGATGAGATGAAGCCCAAGGTCGGCGACCTCATCATCTACTCGGCCAAGACGCCAACCCGGTTCTTCTACAAGGGCGTCAACATCATCGTTCTGAACGACGACCAATTCCTGGCCCGCAACCCGGCCCCGGACACGCTCGACGATTACAAATTCTATGCCTGAGGGGGCACCCATGCTGAAAGTCGCACGAGAGCCGATCCCGGAAACCGCCAAGAGAGGCAAGATCAAATGGTTCGACACGGACCTGAACTACGGCTTCGTCATGCCGTCCGAGTTCGGTCAGCGTGACGTCTTCCTGCACCGCTCGGCGGTCAAGGACAGTCACGTCATGTTTGAGCGTCTCGTGCGGGATCAGGACGTCTACTACGTCGAGGAGATGGACCGGAACACGCATCGCATCTCCGTGTCACGCATCTGGCTGATTGGGGGCGGGGAATGAGCGTTCCAGGCCGCGAAGACGCTGACGGCGCCGACATGACGGTCCCGGATGATCTCAGTATCCCGGACGATGACATTCTCGAAATCGTCGACGACGAGCAAGAGGCCGACGAACTTGCGGCCGAGAAGCCGCAGGAGGAAGAGGTCGCCGACGACGAGGAGTCTTCGCGGCTGGCCGATTACGAGGCCCGGCTTGCCGATGAGACCGACCGCATCCGCCAGGAAGCGGCGCTTGCTATCCACCAGTCCGAGAAGAAGAAGTTCGAGACCCAGGCGACCGCCGCCGGCATTCTGGTGCAATCCATAGAGGAGCGCATCCAGAACGCCAACGCGGCCCTCATCCGAGCGCGTGAGGACGCTGACCACGCGGCCGAGGTGCACGCCCAGAACGCGATCAGAGCCCTTGAGGGGCAGCGTGAGCAGGCGATTGCGACGAAGAACGCAGCCCTCCAGTACGCCGCGCGCCGGCCGCCTGAGGTGCGCCCCAGCGTTCGCCCGCCGCCCGCCATGGCCCAGCGCTGGGTCCAGAACAACGACTGGACCACGGGTGCCGATCATCGCCCGGAGCAAGCCTTCTTGGTGGAGGTGTCGCGAGAGCTGGCCCAGCGGATGGACCCGAACTCGCGCGGCTACTACGACGCTGTGACCCAGAGGATGCGGCAAGCCTTCCCGAACCTGCCCATCAAGGACCTCGATGGCCGCGCCACTCGCGGACCGGCGCCGCGGCCGGTGCAGCGCCGCCAGTCGCCGGTCACAGGCGGAAGCACGGTCGGAGCCCAGCCGCGCGCGTCCGGCGGTAACAACGATGTACGCTTCACGCAGTCCGACCTGACGCTCTTCAAGCGGCTCAACATCGACGTCAACGACAAGGCGCAGGCCCAGGCTCTCAAGAAAGCGCGGGCCGAACGTATACGCAAAGGGGATAGGTGATTGACATGGCAACCGAACCAGTGCAGAAAAACGAAATCGCCGAGTCCTTTGCTCCTTACGAGGAGATCGAAGAGCAAGTCTTCGAGGACACCGGGCCTTCTGCTGATGACGTCCTAACCGACACCGTCGAAGATGATGCCCGCATGGACTACGGCTCCATCAACGCCACGTCACATCATTCGCTCCATTCGTCGCACGACGCCGATAGCGCCGTTCTCGATGAGCCGGTGCATGTCGACTGGGTCGGGACGGCCATCAACCAAACGAACCTGATCGCTCCCAAGGCGCGGCCCGGAATGGTCCAGCGTTGGGTGCGCTACGAAGATCGCCAGGGGGTCGACAGGCCGAACTGGGCGTCCCGCCTTCAGCATGGCTGGAAGCCGCGTCCGGTCGATACGGTTCCCGATTACGAGCGTCACTATCAAGTCGCTCACAATTCGTCTGGCCCTGACATGATCATGGTCGACGGTCTGGTGTTGTGTGAGATGCCGGCTCAGTTGTTGGCGAGGCACGCGAAATGGGTCGCGGAGCAGAACCAGCAGATGATGCGTGCGGTCCAGACGGACCATCTCAAGGCGTCTCGAGGCGTGGAGCACCCCACCGGCGTCGAACGGGCTGAGAAGGTCGAGACGACGCGCGGAAGGGGCGTGTTCCACGTTCGATGTGAACCTTCACAAGGAGCGTGCGTAAATGGCCAACAACAACGCCCCCTTCGGCTTCGTTTGCGCGAAGCACGGCGGCGGCGGCACCCCCGGACGGTATGCGGAGAAGGAGATTGCGACGGGGCTCGCGGTCAACATCTTCGAGGGCGACATCGTCAAGACCGATGCCACGTTGGGCATCACGGTCGCGGCGGCAACGGATGGCTACCTCGGCGTCTTCAAGGGCGTCCGATACGTCGACAGCAACGGCGACATCAAGTTCGCCAACAAGTGGGTTTCAGGCACCACCCTGAAGTCGGGGACGCGCGCCTGGGCTCTGATCGATGACGATCCGTTCTCCCGCTACATCGTCCAGACGTCGGGGACGATCGCCGATACCGATGTTGGCCGCAAGGTCGATCTCGTGGCAACGGCCGGTGACTCGCTCAGCGGTCGCTCACGCTTCTCGGTTGGCTCACCCGGCTCCAAGACTCAGTTCCGCGTCGAACGCATCGTCAAGCAGCCGCAGCGCGTCGTCGATGCTGGCAACAACACGACCGGCTATCAGATTTCCGACGCTGGCCAGTACGCCATCGTCGAAGTCTCGCTGGCCTTGCAGGAAATCGTTCGCGGTACGGAGGTTTGATCTAACATGGCCACGATGTCACGGAATCAGTTCCGTAAATCGCTCCAGGACGGGCTCAACGCCATCTTCGGAATGGAGTACGACAAGTACCCTGAGGAGTGGAGGGATATCTTCGATCAGGAGACCTCCAACAAGGCTTTCGAGGAGGACGTCCTGTACGTCGGCCTCGGCGGCGCGGTCGAGAAGGCCGAGGGCGCGGCGATCACCTATGATGAGGGTGGCGAGGGCTGGGTGGCGCGGTACGACCACACCACGATCGCTCTCGGTTTCCGGATCACGCAAGAGGCCCGCGAGGACAATCTCTATGGCGATATCGGCAAGCGCTTCACCAAGGCGATGGCCCGGTCCTTCCAGTTTACGAAGGAAGTCCGCGGCGCTTCCGTTCTCAACAACGCCTTCTCCTCGTCCTACACCGGCGGCGATGCGAAGGCGCTTTGCGTCACCGACCATCCCCTCGCGGGAGGCGGCTCGTTCAGCAACCGTCCGACGACGGCCGCCGACTTGTCGGAGGCTTCCCTTGAAGACGCGACCATCATGATCGCGGGCTTCGTGGACGATCGGGGTCTCCCGATCATGGCGCGCAGCAAGAAGCTGATCGTCTCTCGCTACCAGAAGTTCGTCGCGCATCGCATCCTGAACTCGACCGGCCGCGTCGGCACGGCGAACAACGACACGAACGCCCTCAGGGATATGTCGGAGTTCCAGACGCCGTCGCTCAACCACTACCTGACTGATCCTTACGCTTGGTACATCAAGACCGATGTTGACTACGGTCTCAGAGCCTTCAAGCGCAAGGGGTTGGAGACCGGCATGGAGGGCGACTTCGAGACCGGCAACCTCCGCTACAAGGGGCGCGAGCGCTACTCGTTCGGCTGGACCGATCCTCGCGGCATGT
The DNA here is from genome assembly GCA_016718605.1 of Lysobacterales bacterium. Lineage (GTDB taxonomy): Bacteria > Pseudomonadota > Gammaproteobacteria > Xanthomonadales > Xanthomonadaceae > Aquimonas. The sequence continues at coordinate 34,664 of JADKCY010000025.1, forward strand.
ACGCCAGTCCTGGCGTCACGCCGTAACCTGATACCGGAGGGGGCTTCGGCCCCCTTCTTTCCATCTGGAAGAGGAGATGTCCTGTGACCGCTATTCCCTATCAATTCCTCAAGATGCTTCAGACGCGCTTCCCTGCTGGTTGGATGGCCGGCGGTGGCGACACCGGCATTCCTGACTCGACGCAACCTGTCTGGTATCGGATGGCCGTTTCCTCGGCCTCGACAGTCGAGCTGCACGTTCCGGCCAACACCGTCATCCTCGGCCACTGCATCGAGCCCGGAACGGTCAACGCCGGCGCCACCTGCTCGATCGGCAAGCTCGGGTCGCTCGCGGCCTACCTCGCCGCTCTGACGCCGCTCGACGCCTACCTTCAGGGCTGGCTGGCAGTTCCGATCCTGCACTCGACCTCTGACGAGGAGGTGCTCATTACGCCGGCCTCGTGGACGTCTGGGACAGCCTACGTCAATGTCATCTGCAAGCTGCCGGTGGGACGCAAGTAATGTATCTGCCGGACCTGGGCGAAGCATTCGCTGATGCCTACGAGAGATGCGGGATTGATCCTGCGTCTCTCACAGCCAGCCATTTCGTTACGGCCCGGCGTACGCTCGCCCAGCTCCTCATGCTTCTTAAATCCGAAGGCGTCGCCGAGCATCAAATCAGCTATTGGACGGCGGACCTGACGACGAACGAAGGTGCCATCGCACTTCCGTCTGACACGATAGACATTACCGATCTCGTGCTTCGTGTCGACGATGTCGACCGTCCGCTAACCCGCATCTCCAAGGAGCGCTGGCTCGCGATCTCGTCCAAGGAGACGCTCAACGCGCCGGCCGAATACTGGATCAGCCACGAGTGGGCGTCCGACGTCGGCTCCCTCATGGACGGGAATGGTGTCTTCTCTCCCGGCGCCTATGGGGAGACGGCAACGACGGACCCAGGAACCAGGACCGGGCCGACGCTGGTCCTCTATCCAGTTCCCGAGACGACCGGCTACTCGGTCTACGGCTACCGAGTCCGCTCGACGGAAGACAAGACCAAGGCGACCGACCTCCTGCCCGTGCGCGAAGCGTGGAGCGAGGCCATCATCGCCGGACTGGCGCCGTTGATCTACCTGAAGCAATCCGAGATCGACGAGAAGCGCATGAAGCGGCTTGAAGAACGCGCGGCGATGGCCCTCCAGGCTGCCAAGCGTCTCGATCGCAATCGCGCTCCAACCGTACTCTCCGGCAACTTCCGCAACTCGCGCATGCGGAGGCTTGGACCGTGAGCCTCAAGACGACGAAGGTCATGGGCTTCTGTGCGCGCGGTGGTCACAAGATCAGGCGTCAGAACATGGTCATGGACCCGGACCGTCCGGGCTTCCTCGTCGATAAGGCGTGGTCTGATCTCCCGCATCCGCAGAAATGCATGAAGGAGATCGCGCCGGATCGGGGGCTCGAGAAGGGCATCATCCCCGAGCGCTGGATGTCCGAGGTGACGGTGACCTTTGGCTCTATCACGACGATCCATGAGGCCCCGATCCCGAGCGAAATCGGCGTCTTCATCGGCACGGTCGTCGTCGATCCTGATGTTGACGGCTACGGCCTGGGAGACTTCTCCGAGGGGACATATGGCTCGTGACCTATCAGCCCACCTATGACGACCTCGTCGCCGATCTTGTGCGATGGACGGACGATAATTCGGACGAGTACGCCGCCGAGCTGCCGGGCATCATCAACCGGGCGCAGCGACAGGTGCAGCGCGATCTCGCCGTCGACAACCTCGTCACGCGCGCTAACCTAACACTGGCCTCCGGGACGTCAGAATACGCCTCCCCCTCGACGATGATCCGTTCGCTCTCGGTCGTGCTGTCGGATGGCACCCCGCTCGAACGCCGCTCCGAAGAGTGGGTCCGCCTCTACATCCCGCAAACGGCGGCGCCGCGCTACTACGCCGAGCTGAACTCCGTTCTTCTGATCGCGCCCAAGCCTGACACCGGCTACTCGGCCAAGCACCGTTACCTTTCGCGCATCGCCGAACTCAACTCGACCGATGACGAGAACTGGATCACCCAGAACGCGGGCGATCTCCTGCTGCTCGCGTGCTTGGTCAATAGTGAAGCGTTCCTCCAGTCGGGCACCTCGGTCGAGATGTTCAAGGCGGCCTACGACGAGCAGGTCATGCAAGCAGTGATGGAGCTTAAGGGGCAGTCGATCACGGATTACGGTCAGGTCAGGCAGGCCGTGAAACCTGTCGAGGTGACCCGGTGACGATCCGCCAGCGCACCTGCCTGTCCTTCATCAACGAAATCGGACGAGGCGTCCACAACCTCGAGACGGACATCCTGAAGCTCGCCCTCTACGGCAGTGCTGCCGAACTCGACGAGACGACGACAGCTTACACGACGACGGGAGAAAGCTCGGGAGCCGGCTATACGGCCGGTGGCCAGACTATTGTTCGATCGACCGGCTATCCGCTGATGGAGGATCGCTATCTGGCGCTGAGGATCGACACGCTGACCTGGACGGATGCTGACTTCGATACCGATGGTGCCCTGCTCTACAATTCCACTCAGGGCAACAAGGCGATCGTCACCTTGACCTGGGGCTTCATGCGCACGCCTCGCGGTCGCCCGTTCAATCTCGTCTTCCCGCCCGGCGCGCCGCCGCTCGTCAAGATCGGGCTACTGATGCCCTCCACCTATAGCACGCTCGGCCACATCGAGCTGCCGGCGCCCGGCGAGCAGCGCGATCTCTGGGGCGCGATTATCAATCGATCCTTGACGCTGATCGAGGATATGGTCGCCGGCATCACGGAGATCAGCACGAACGGATCGGCGACTTATATCGTCTCCGAGGTGATGGGCGGCACCGACACATCTCGAAACGCCATCCTTCTGTGCAATGGCGCGCTGATCGCCGACCTTGTTGTCCAGGTTCCGAATGTCTCGCATATCTACCACGTTAGGAACCAGACGACCGGCAGCTTCGTCGTCAAGATCAAGACCCAGACGGGCGCTGCCCTGACGATCCCGCAGGGCTACTCGGTGCTGGTCCATGTCGACGATCCCGGCAACTCCGACAGCGTCTTCTTCCTGACGCCGCCGACGACCGTGACGACCGGGATGCCTTTGGTCACCGGTGCGACGCTCGCCAACGGTGACTATGGCGATATCATCGCGTCTGGAAGTGGAACGGCCCTGACGATCGATTCAGGTGCCGTCTCGAATGGCAAGCTCGCCAACGCGCCGGCGGCCACGCTCAAGGGCAATGCCACTGGCGGCGCAGCGGCCCCGGCTGATCTGACGGTTCCCGACGTCAAGACGTTGCTCGCCTACACGGCGGCCGATGTCGGCGCGCAGCCGGCTGATGCGGATTTGACCACATGGGCCGGACTGACGCCAAGCGCCAATGCCCAGTCCTTGGTCACCGCGGCGGACTATGCAGCGATGCGTGCCCTCCTTGACCTGGAAGCGGGAACCGACTTCTTGTCGCCAGCGGCCGTTAGCGCCGCAATCTCGGCCACGCGCAACCGCTTGACGCCACCCTCGCAGCGCTCGCCGCCTACAGCACCAACGGCTTGCTTACTCAAACAGCGGCGGACACGTTCGTGGGCCGGACGCTCACCGGGACGGCAAACCAGACCAGCGTTAGCAACGGCGACGGCGTCGCTGGGAATCCGACAGTCGGGCTAGCCTCCGACATCATCGTCCCAACAAGCATCCGCATCCCCAATACCGGATTGCGGATTGACGACTCGAATGCCTCGCATTACCTGACCATCACGACAACATCGGACCTGACGAGCAACAGGACGCTGACCCTCGTCCCCGGCGACGGAAACCGCACCCTCACACTCAACGGCAACGCCGTTCTGTCTCAGGACTATCAGACGAGCGCCAGCCCGCAGTTCGCCGGCCTCAATCTAGGTCATGCCTCCGACACGACATTTACGCGCGTCTCAGCTGGCGTGGCTGCGATCGAAGGTAACAATATCCTTACGGCCAACAATATCGGGGTGCTGGTCCAAGCCTACGACGTAGACTTGGCGACGTGGGCCGGCCTAACCCCGTCTGCGAACGCGCAATCGCTCGTGACCGCGGCCGACTACGCGGCCATGAAGGCCCTGCTCGACGTTGAATCTGGAACCGACTTCCTCTCCCCGGCCGCCATTGCCGCAGCTTATCAGCCCCTGGATGGAGACCTCACCTCGATCGCCGCCCTAACGACAACGGCCTACGGGCGGGCACTGCTCGAACTCGCCAACACGGCGGCCCTGACGGCTCTCCCGAACGCTTTTGTTGGCGACTCAGGCGCCGGTGGAACGAAGGGCATGGTCCCTGCTCCGGGCATCGGAGATAGCGGCAGGTACCTGAAGGGCGACGGGACCTGGACGGCGATATCGGGAGGCGGAGACCTTCTCGCGGCCAACAATCTCTCCGATGTTGCGAATGCCGCGACCGCGCGCACCAATCTCGGTCTCGCGATCGGAACGCACGTCCAGGCTTACGATGCCGATCTCGCAACCTGGGCGGGGATCACGCCGGCTGCCAACGTCGGAACATTCCTCGCGTCGCCCACCAGCGCCAATCTTATGGCGGTGATGGGATCGGAAGACACCGGCGACGGGGCGGGCGCCGTGCTCGTTTTTTCCAAGTCGGCAGTGATGGAAAACCTGTGGCTTGACGCGGGCACTGCGAGCCTCCCGCCGCTACAACTTCAAAGCGGCACGAACACCACAACGGCTGTCGCCGGTAGCGTCGAGTACGACGGCACAGCCTTGATGTTTACTCCGATAGGCACGCAGCGCGGCCTGCTCCCGGCAGTTCAGCTATTTCGCCTCAACGCAAATCTCGTTGGCGCCAGCGCGACGGGCGATCAAGCGATCTTCGGAAAATCGGTCACGCTGACCGGAAGCACCGTTTACGCATTCGAAATTGTCTACTCATTAAGCAAGACGGCGGGCACGACGTCGCACACGATGTCGTTTGGATTCTTGGGTGGCGGCTCCGGCACGACGAACAACATTCTGCTCAACGTCGTTCACAACAGCGCCGCAGGCAACCCGGCCAGCAACGTCACGGCGACCCGACTCGCGCTAACAACGACCGCCAAGACGGTCATCACCGGGGCAATCACGACGGCGAACACGACGTATGCTTATCAGATTAAGGGGACTGTGTCCGTCAACGCTGGGGGCACATTCCAGCCTGTCTATGCGTTGAGCGCTGCGCCGGGCGGCGCTTATTCGACGTTGGCGGGCTCGTACATGGCGATCTGGCCGATCGGTGCGGCGGGCGCAGATATAAACGTAGGAACGTGGGCTTGAGATGGGGCACGGGACGCATTCTCAAATGTGCGGCCACGACTACATTAGGGAATGGCGGCAACTGCGGTGATGGCCTCATCGTGTTCACTTGGATTTAAGGGGGTAAGAGGTGGCATCGTCATACTCAACGATCGGCCGCATAGAGTTGATGGCGACGACCGAGAAGATCGACATCTGGGGGCCGATTGTCAACTCGAACCTGCAACTGCTCGAGGCAATGATCGCCGGGGCGGAAACGATCGCAACGACCTCAGGAACCGTGGTCCTGACGACCAACAACGGTGCCGCCGATCAGGCCCGCAAGGCGTTCGTCATCTGCACCGGGGCGCTCATCGGCAACCTCATCCTGGAAATCCCGAACCTCAGCAAGCACTACCTGATCTACAACCGGACGACGAATGCCTTCTCCGTCACCGTCAAGACGAACTCGGGCTCAGCGATCACTGTCCCGCAGGGCTCAGCCGCTATTGTCGCCTGTGACGCCAACGACGTCGTCTCGTTCTTTGCGCCGCCGGTTATCCCTGCCACCGGCGCGCTCGCCAATGCGATCGCCTTCTCAAATTTCCCGACCGGGACCCAGGGCGACGTGCTCTATCACAACGGCACCCTTTGGGCGAAGCTCGGTGCCGGGGCCTCGGGGCAGGCCCTCATCACCGCCGGCACTGGAGCAAATCCGGCCTGGGGCAATCCGTCTGCAGTTTCAACCAAAAACGCGCTGATCAATGGCGCCATGATGGTATCCCAGAGGCGCGGCACGTCTTCGGTGAGTGGCGATGATATCTATCTGACCGATCGGTGGATCGGCCTGACCGAAGACCCTGTCCTGACCGGCTGGGCGCAGGAACTCTCCGACGTGCCTGCCGGCAGCTACGCGGCGCTCGGGGCCGCGTCAACCTTTACGCCATCGAAAATCGGGGTCTGCCAGATCATCGAGCAGAGAAATTGCGCTCACCTCGTCGGAGGAGACGTTGTTCTCTCTTTCAAAGCGAAGGTTACTGACGACGCAAGATTTGCCACGATGAAGGCGGCGATCTTATCCTGGGACGGAGCCGCTGACACCGTGACGAGCGACATCGTGTCGGCTTGGAACGGAGCTGGCACAACTCCGACTTTCGCCGCCAACTGGACGCTGGAGAATGCTCCCGCCGATCTCAACGTCACCGAGTCCTGGGCGTCCTATTCAGTGACGGCCAACATCGATACGCCGAGCACAAAGAACATCGCTGTCTTCATCTGGTCGGACGACCATGAGATTTCGGCGACATTCGGGGTCACTGACGTTCAGCTTGAGGCCGGGACTTCGCCGACAGCATTCGAGCGCGTCGGCATTCAAAGCGAGATCGATCGCTGCCAGCGCTACTATGTTCCAGTGACGCCAATCGGCGAGGGCGGGTACGCATCGGCTGGCGGACAAACGGGTCGCATGACGACTGGTATTCAGTTTCCCGCAACAATGCGCGCGACCCCGACGATCGCCTTTTCCTCGCAGGTCTACGGTAACGGAAGCGGCCTTAACGCCACCTCCGCCACAGACCGCGGCTTTTTCGCCAACGCAACAGCGAGCGCCGCCGGGTCTTGCTACTGGACGGCGAATTACACGGCTGACGCGGAGCTTTGATCCATGTTTGACTTCGACAACCTGCCTCTCGATCTTCCTCCAGGCATCGTCAAGTCGCGCTCACCGCTCGATGTCCGCAACCGCTACATCGATTGCGACAAAGTCCGCTTCGACAACGGTCGGCCGCGCAAGATCGGTGGCTGGGCATCGATGACGAGTGATGGGCTCGGCGCGCCGGGACGCGGCATTTGCCAGTGGGTCGATCTTGACGGCGCTCCGCTCATCGCCTTCGGGACCTATGAGGCGGTCTACGTCTGGCATGACGACACGCTGGAGGATATTACGCCGGCCGGCTTCGTCGCCGGCAACCTCGACGCGGTCGATTATTCCACTGGCTGGGGCGAAGGCGGCTGGGGCGAAGGCCCCTGGAGCGGCGCCGGGTTCTCGACAGTCGGACCCGGCAACCCCCTGACCTGGACGCTGGCGCCCTACGGCGAAGACCTTCTCGTCATGCCGCGTTGGGGCGGGCTCTACATCTGGGATCGCTCGGCGGCGCCCGGCGTTGCGACCGCGGTGACCAATGCTCCGACCGTGGGGCTCGGCTGCTTTGTCACAGAGAACTCACGGCATCCTGTCGTGTTTGGTGCCGATGGTGATGGCGTTCTGATCAAATGGGCATCCCAGGAGACGACGACGACCTGGACGGCGACGGCGACAAACTCGGCCGGCGACAAGCGTTGCGACGATGGCTCGACTGTCATCGGCCACACCACGGCGAACGGCGGCGATCTCCTGCTCACCGGCGGCTCCGCCCACTTCATGCGCTATATCGGCCGGCCGCTCGCCTTCGGCATCACCAAGGTCGGCGACAACTGCGGGCTGATCTCTCCGCACGGTGCGGTCTCCCTCAACGCGACCGCCTACTGGATGGGGCATGAGGGGTTTTACACTTTCGACGGCACGGTCCGCAGACTCGACTGTGATCTCAACGACTACGTCTTCTCCCGCCTTCTGAAAGCCGAGCGCTTCAAAATCTGCGCCGGGGTCAATACCCAGTACGGGGAGATATGGTGGCACTATCCGACGATCGAGAGCGGCCACAAGGAGAACGCGGAGTACATCACCTACAACACCCGGCTGAACTGCTGGTACAACGGCACCATGGGGCGCTCGGCATGGTCAGAGGATCATGACGTCAGCCCATACCCAGTCAGCGTCGACAGCGACGGGAACATCCTCATCCAGGAGGTCGGCGTCGATGCTGGGTCCGACGCCATGGCCTACCACCTCACCACCGGCGAGATCGATATGGTCGACGGCAAGTTGTTCTCGCAGGTTCGCCAGATAATTCCGGACTTTCAATCGATCTCGGGGGATCATGCGATTTCCCTCATCACGCGCAACTATCCTCAGGACCCGTCACCCAGAACCCGCGGTCCCTATCTGATCAACGGGACAACGCGCAAGCGCTCCGTTCGGGTCCGCTCCAATTCCTTCCGCCTGCACCAGTCAGGCGACGGGCTCGGGGCGAGCTTTGTCGGTGGGCTGATGCGCCTCATGATCAAGGATCGGGGAGAACGCGCGTGATCCCGCTTCCCTCGGCGCCAGAGACCTACGATCGGAAGACCCTCCAGCAGGCCCTCTTCGTCATCGAGCAGCGCTTGAGCTTCCTGGAGACGCCGGCAAACCTGCCCGAACTCTACGACTTCTCGACCGATGCGAGCTTCATCGGTGCCGCTTACGATCCGACGCTGGTAGCCACCGCCGACATCCAGAAGGCTCTCTCCAATCTGATCTATGTGCTAAAGGCCAAGGGCATCATATGAGGGGCTCATGGCAAAAACCATCATCCGGCCGGCGCGGTTCACCGATGTCTTCGCGATCGAATCCGCCTTGCTTGAATCCATACGCGAAACGGCTTCCCTGACCGTCGAGTTCGAGAAGCCCTATGTCTATCAGTGGATCATGGAACTCATCCGCCAGGGGACGGTCATCGTTGCCGAGAAGGACAGCGAAATCGTCGGCGTTATCGCGCTCGAGAAGGGCACATGGCCCTGGCATCGCGAGCATGAGTTCTTCGGCAATCCGATCCTTTACGTCCACCCCGATCATCGCTATGGTGGCGTCGCGCTTTCCTTGGTCAAACACGCCAAAGGTATAGCCTCTGCTGCTGGTGTCGATCTGGTCCTCGACGTGTCCTGGGGCGACGACGCGCTAAAGAAGCAGCGCTTCCTGGAGATACACGGCGGCGAACGGATCGGGGGGAAATATCTCTTCCGGCAGGGAGGCGCGCATGGGCTCCAGCGGCAGCCAGACGTCAACGTCAACGTCAGTCCAAAAGCTCCCAAAGTGGATGGAGAAGGCGGGGCAGGCGACGGCCGCCCGCGCCAACACCCAATCGAAGAAGGCCCCTACGTACTTCAACCCGACGAAGCACCGATATTTGGGGGTCCAGCAGACAGCGAAGCAGACGCCTGACACGAAGGCTGGCTACGCCGCGGCGCGCACTACGGCCAACAGTGCGCTCGCTAACATGCCGGGCAACGTCAAGCTCGGTCACGGCGGAACCTACGACGCCCAGGGGAACATCACCTTCGGCGAGTGGACGCCGGACGAAGCCGCCCGGCGGATGAACCCCTACACGGATGAGGTGATCGACAAGACCCTCTCCGATATGCAGCGCCAGTGGCAGCTCGAAAGCGGCGGCATCAACGATCAGGCGCTCGAAGCCGGCGCCTTCGGTGGCTCTCGGCATGGCGTCCAACAAGCCGAGGGGTTTCGCAATACGCTCGATCGCATGGGCTCAGCGTCGGCGGGGCTGCGCCAGCAGGGCTACAACACCGCGCGCGGCGAGTACGACACCGACCGGGCGGCCGTCGTCACCGAGCAGACGGCGAACGCCGGTGCTGCGGCAGATCGCATGGCACTCGGCACCTCAGCCTCCAACCTCCTGTCCTCGATCGGCGCGGATCAGCAGAAGTATGAGCAGGGCATTCTTGACAAGGCCAAAGCGGAGATGGAGTGGCGCACCGGTGGCTACCAGAAGGACAATCTGAACTGGCTCCAGTCCATCAACGCGATGTCCCCCTATTCGCGAGAATCGACGAACGTCAACATCGGTCCCGGCCCCGACACGACCGGCCAATTGATCGGCGGCGGCATCTCGGCGATCGGCGCGCTGGCGCCGCTGCTATCGGATGAGCGCGCCAAGGAGAACATCGCGCCGGCCGATCCCGAGCAATCTCTGGCCGAACTCGTCGGCCTACCGATCTCCGACTACGACTACACGCAAGAGGCTCAGGAGATGGGCATGCCCGAGAGCCGCACCGGCCCGATGGCCCAGGACTATGAGCAAATCGGCAAGACGGGGGAAGCCAACGGCTTCATGACGATCGATCCGGCTGATGCCATTGGCAAGATCATCGCCGCCATCCAGGCCCTGGACAAGCGCACGAAGGCGGCCTGAGATGGCCTACTTCGATTGGCGCACCAAGCCCCTGTGGAAGGGCCTGAACGAGGACCAGCAGCTCGCGCTGATGGGGATGATGGAGCGCGACCCCAAGGACAAGGATGGCGCCTACGGGGTCATGTCCTCCGTCGTCAATCGCGCCAAGTCCGAGAACAAGGCGATCGGTGATCTGTTGGGCGAGAAGAAGGGCTCTCAGTGGGGCACCTATCAGCCGCTCTCCGAAGCCGACCAGTACGAGCGCGCGCAAGGCTACCTCAATGACCCTGAATTCCAAAGCCTGACCTCTTGGGCGGCCGACCGGCGCCGCGGCTTCAACGATGACCCGACCAAAGGCGCGACCCACTATCTGGCGCCGGAGCAGACGATGCTCGGGCTCGAGGCCAAGGAGCCCGGCAAGTACAAGTCCTGGCGCAAGTGGACGGGCTACGCGCCGGGCAAGGGCTACGCCAACGTCTCCTACCGCGACAAGTCTCACGCATTCGTAACCCCGCACGGTCCCGTGCATGGAGGCAGCATGCATCCCAACGATTGGTCTGGCGGCATCAGCCCCCAAGAGCACCTGAAGCGGCTCCAGCAGATGCAGCAGGAGGGTGCCGGTTACGAAGCTGGCTACGACGCGCTCAACATCCCCGACCAGGAAATTCCCGGCGTCAGCAACCAAGCGCCAGCCGCTGACAATCCGTCAGCACCTGACGACCCTTATGCTGGCGGTCGCAACACCGAAGCTTATGACCAGCTCTTGGCGTCCCTGATGGCGAAAGCCTATCCGGAGCCCAAGCGGCAGGAGTTCGGCTGGGAGCAATTCAGCAACGCGCTCGTCCCCGCCGGTGCGGCAATCTACGAGGCCGCCTCTCGGCCGGGCGCCTCGACCTGGGGCTCGATCGGCGCCGGTGGCGTCGGCTTCGGCACGGCCGTCAAAGGCTATGGCGACAAGGAGAAGGAGCGCGCGCTCTCGGAAGCGGAGAAAACTGCCAAGCTCCAGGGCGATCTCCTGAAGATGCTCCAGGAGGACAACCAAAAAGATCAGGACTGGCAGATCAACGCGCGCAAATACGCGGCCGATCAGGAGGCTAAGCGTCGGGATGATGAGCGCGCCGACAAGCAGCTCCAAATCAGTCAGGGTCGGCTTGACTGGGACAAGAGCAAGCAGCCGCGCGAGAAGACGATGACACCGCGCGATCTGAGCGGGATGATGACCAACCGGGTCACCGGCGAGGTCGACCCGAACCTCATCGATCAGCTCATCTTCTACGGCGGCGAGACCTATGCCCAGGACCCCGGCGGCAAAGTGATCCTGGAGAACCGCTACGCCGAGTTGAACCGGAAGTACACCGAGGACCCCAACTCCCTGTCGGAGAGCGAGTTCGCGGTCTTCAACAAGCTCAGGGGCCTCATCGAAGGGTCCTCGGGCGGCGAGGCGATGGTTCCGTGAGACCAGTCCTTCAGCCGGACGGCACGATCGGTTGGGTCATGGACCCGTCCGAGGAGGACCCCTTCGCGGCGGTCTCTCCAGGCTTGGCCTTCACCGATGGACAGGGGAGTGAGCTTGTTGAGGATCAGCTCCCCGCGCCGCCAGACTACCCGACCGCGGCTCCCTCCTTCCAAGAGGCGCTACCGGAGCCTGCGCCGACGCCGCCGCCGGTCGCGGAAGCCCCCTCCCCCTTCTCCGGTCTGCTTGGAAAAGCCAAGAGCTGGGCCGGCAGCCTCTTTGATTCGAGCGCAGCAGCCAAAGCGGAAGCCAAGAACACGCTTGCGGCCGAGATCGAGCGGCGCAAGCGCGGGCTCCAGCAGGCATCAGACCCCGACCCCGGCCTAATGGGCGATAGCTGGGGGATCATGTCGCCTGAAGAGCGGCACCTCAGGACGGCTGATCGGGCTGAGGGGCTGCCCGGAGAGATTGCCCGGACGAAGGCGCTCAGGGGCTACGCCGACACGGCGAGCGACGTGACTCCGCCGCCGCTCCCCGGTGTCATGACCCCGAAGCCGCTCTTCGATTTGGCGGAGAGCTTCTTCGGGACCCGCCAGGACAAGCTCGCCCAGGAGCAGCAGGACATCGATCTTCAGCGCCGCGGTCTCGCCCCGATGGCGCGCAAGACCCCGCTTAGGTCCGGCGCCGAGCGGTTCTTGCAGAGCGGCATCAACATGGGCTCCGGCGCCATTGAGAGCGCGGGCGTTGTCCAGGGCTACCTTCTGGAGGGCGCGGCCAATCTTGGCGTCGGCAAATCCATCGGCCTCGACGAGGATTTCGACCCGGCGACAGCGCCGATCTATCAGCTCGGGCACAAGCTGCGAACCTGGACGGAAGCCTCCTTCCCCGGCGACCCGGCGCGCCAGAACGAGGTCTTCCAGAACGTCTCCGATGGCGCGGCCCAGATGATCGCGTTGTACGGCCCGGCCGCCGCCCTCAAAATTCTCTCGGCTGGCGACAAGGCGGCGCTCGCGACCTCGGCCCTGACCGGCGTCAGCATGGAAATGCCGATGGCCTTCAACGAGGCCACCTCGGTCATGGACGCGGAGAGCCAGCGGATCGAAGACGGCAATGGTCCGCGTCCCAATCTCGGACCGACCGAGCTTCAGCGGCTCCTGGCGACGATCGGCGGTGCCGGTATTGGCACGACCGAAGCTTTTCCATTCCTTCACGACTACTCGGGCCAGATCAAACGCACGATCCCGCGCGTGCTCGGCGCGGTCGGCGAGGGCATGGTCGAAGAGGGCCTCATCCAAGAGCCGGGGCAGACGGTCCTTGAAAACCTGAATGCGCGCGCCTTCTACGATCCCAACCGCAATCCTCTGGAGGGTGTCGAGGACGCGGCGACCGCCGCCCTCATCACCGGCGGCGCGGCCAAGGGCGGCCAGCAGATCGCCGAGGAATACTTCCGGCAGCCCGCGGAGGCGCCCTCGCCCTTCGGCGGTCTCTTGCCTCCCCCCTCTGGCGGCAATCTTACCGAGGACGAGGGCATCGTCTTTGAGGACCGTGACGAGGCGGACATACCGCCGCCCGACCGCGTCGAGGAGCCGACTCTCGAGGAGCGCGATGCGCCGCCGCCGGTCCGCATTGCCCAGGACCCCGAGCGTCCGACGACCCCGATCGAGGAGGTTCTCGCCAAGCCGCGCGAGCGTCGCGCATGGCGAGACGCCGGCAATGCCGTCACCGAATACGCCCCACCCCCCAAAGAGGGGGAGGATCGGGGTGAGCCTATCCCGGAGGACGAGTTTGCCGATCTGGTAAAGATCAGCCGTGACTTCTACAACCAACCCCCCGCCGTCCTACAGAGCCGGTCCGTAGCGCCCGCGGAGGCCCCCGGAGCTACAGAGACGCCCCCAGAGGCGAGCGCCCGTCCTGAGCCTTCCCTGGGGGATGGGACGCGCATGGCCCCGATCGCCGCCAGAGCCGGTAGCGACATCGAGCCCATCGGTGATCTCGTCAGGGAGCCGACCGAGGCGCAGCGCGCCGCCGGGAACTATCAGAAGGGGCACCTCAAGGTCCAAGGACTGGACATCTCGGTTGAGACGCCCAAGGGCGGGACCCGGCGCGGCCCCGGCTGGGAAGTCCAGATGCCGGCCCACTACGGCTACATCAAGCGGACCACCGGCAAGGACGGCGATCATGTCGACGTGACGATCGGCGAGAACCCGGAAGCCCCTAACGTCACCATCATCGACCAGCGCAATCCCAAGACCGGACGCTTCGACGAACACAAGGTCATGATGGGCTTTGACAACGAAGCCCAGGCGGTCGACACCTACCGCAAAAGCTACTCGGGCGACTTCGCCAAGAACACCATTGGACCGACCAGGACGGTTCCGGTCGACGAGTTCAAGGCGTGGCTCAAGGATGGCGACACGACGAAGCCCTACCCCTCAAGGGGGGAGGTGCCCAACCTGACGGAGACGAGCGATGGCCGACCGCGCCTGGACGATGGACGACCTGAAGCGGATGGAGCCCAAGCGCGAGAGCTTCCCGGACCAGGAGAGCTTCGAGGAGGCGACGAGCGCGTTCAGGAGCCGGACGCGCGGGCTGATGCAACGGCTGAAGAGCCTCTCCGTGGCGCCCCAGACACCGTCGACATCCCCGGCCGTGGACGAGTAAGGCTTCGGCCCCTCGCCAAGGCCCGGCAGGCGGCGCGCGACTACGCCAAGGCCGCCGGCATCCCCTACAAGAACGTCACGACCTACGCGACCGTCGACAAGGGCAGAGCCAAGCGCGTCGCCCAAGCCTACGACGAGATGAAGCATGCGCCGCAGGACCCGAAGGTCAAGGCGGCCTACCGGAAGATGATCGACGAGACGGTTGCCCAGTATCGAGAGATCGAGAAGACCGGCCTCAAGATCGAGTTCATTCGCCCGGACATGGAAGACCCCTATGCCAAGAGCCCGCGCTATGCGCAGCTCGACGTCGAGGAAAACAACCATCTCTGGGTCTTCCCGACTGACGACGGCTTCGGCTCGGATGCGAGCTTCGACCCGTCTGACAATCCCCTGCTCGAGAAGACCGACGTCACGATCGACGGCCGGCAGCTCCGCGCCAACGACGTCTTCCGCATCGTCCATGACTACTTCGGCCACTTCAAAAACGCGGTCGGCTTCCGGGCCGATGGCGAGGAGAACGCATGGCGCGCGCACTCGGCCATGTACTCGCCCGAAGCGCGTAAGGCGATGACATCCGAGACCCGCGGGCAGAACTCCTGGGTCAACTACGGTCCGAACGGCGAGACGAACCGCTCGGCCTCGGCTGCCGACACGGTCTACGCCGATCAGAAGGTCGGGCTCCTGCCGGATTGGGCGATCGAGGAGGGGGCCGGGGATGCCGTCGAGGCACCGAGCATTCCCGACAGGCTTGGCATGCGCATCGAGGATCGCGCGAAGGGCCGCAAAAAAGAGCCCAAGCCCCTCACGAAAGGACCGAGCGACGGCTTCGATCCCGTTCGCAAAAAGCCGGAGCAGGGCGCCAAGCAGCGCAAGGAGATCGAGCGCCGCTTCAGAGAGGACCTTGGTTTTCGGGATGTCCGCATCCACCCGACCGATCATGCCTTTGCCGTGCAGCTCTACGACGAGCTGATCGACGTCGCGACGATCCTGAAAATCCCAAGAACGACCTTCTCCGGTGGCGGCGTTCTGAAGCTCACGCTATCTCGCGATCTGTCGAGCCGCGAGGTGATGGGCGAGCGCGCCGTCAAGAAACATGGCGTCTCCTTCGCGTACTACATGCCGATGCAGCAGGAAATCATCATCGACATCAATGCGCGAGGGGGAAAGAGCAACGCCCTTTCGAGCTTCTTCCATGAATGGTTTCACTATCTCGATCACGCGCTGTTTCACGGCACCGCGAAGCCGACTGCGACAGGGCTCCTGACGTCGCACAGCCACGATCTGATGAATGCCTCGTTCGCGCGCCCAGAGGTGGCGAGGGCGATGGATCATCTGATGCGCGTGCTCTACGGCCCCGAGGCTCTCCCGCTTGTCCGCAGAGGCGAGCGGATGGCGACAGTGATCAACCGATTCCGATCCCGCAACGATCGCTTCATGGGGAGAACCAACAAGTGGCTGGACAAAGCGGACCCCGGCAGCAAGAGGGACAACGACACCTACTTCAAGCGTAGCGACGTAGCGATCTCCATCGAGAAGCAGGTTCAGGCCGCCCAGGAAGACGTCAACGCCCTCTATGAGGACATCAACGACCTTCTCGCCAAGGGCAAGACCAGCAAGTATTTCGCCGAAGCCGCGAATACCGGCGCCGCCTACTACTATCAGCCCTGGGAGATGGCGGCGCGCGCCTTCCAGCTCTACGTTGCGTCCAAGGCGACCAGCGATCGGCAGATGAAGGGGATCGAGTTTTCGAAAATCATCGGCGACAACCCCTTCCCACATGAAGAGGCGAGTCAGGTCTTCGATGCCTTCGACAACCTCTTCGCCACCCTCAAGACCCGGCGCGGCGTGCGCGGCTACGAGCTTTATGCGCTCGGCAATGCCGGCGACGTCGATCGCATCCGCGGCCTCTACAATCCGCTGATCCGCTCGGTCGAGAATCTGAAGGTGACCAAGGCCCCGGCATCGCAGTGGCTCGGCACCCTCTTTGAGAAGGACAAGGCGGGCAAGTGGCGGCCGAAGGGTGGCGCGCTCAAGGATGTTCGGACCGAGATCATCGATTGGACCGGCATCATCCCGTGGCTTGAAGGGAAGATCGAGGCCGAGAAGACGGCGAACAAAAAGGAGAGCATCAGCAGGGAGGAGGTGCTCGACTTCCTCAGGCTGCACGATGTCGTCGTCACCGAGGTCTGGAACGATGAGGGCAGCCGGCCATCGCGTCCGCCGCCGCCGACCACTCCCAGGCAGCCATCTCTCAACGGCATCCGCACGCCAGAGCAAATGATGAAGCAATGGGAGGCCGAAAGGACGGAGGAGTATACGGTCGAGATCGACTCTGGAGAAACTCAAAACCCAGACGAAAGCTATTTGTTTGAGAGCGCCGAGCAGATGCTCGAGGACCGCTATGGTCACTGGGCTGATGGACGCGATGATCTTGAGGAGTTCGTGGAAAGATACGAGATCGAAGACATCGAAGATTGGGTCGTTGAGGGCGGCGCCTCAAGAGTAGGCGAGCTTCACTCCCTTACAGTCAGGCAGCAGGCGCCGCTATCACGTGCAGACGCGATCAACAAAATGGCGCGCGATGATCTTGACGAGGCCCCGACCGACGAGGACATCCGGGAAAAAATCAGCGAGATCAAAGACCAGATTTCCGCTTACGAGAGTCTTCTTGAATACTCGATCGATCTTGAGCGGCAATGGTATTACGAAGACCCCGACATGGTCCATGAGGTGACCATCAGTCAGGGTGAGCAAGAATGGACGGAAACGGTCTATCGCGACAGGGGCGGTGATTTCTACTGGAATGACGACCCTTCGGGTGCGCACAACTATTCGAGAGAGGATCGGCTGAAGGCGGCTATCGTTCAGAAATATCTCGACAACGGTAGCATCCGGGAAGAGCAGGACATCAATGACGACGAACGCGAAGCGGCAGAGAGGAAATTCCGCGAAGAGTACGAAAGTCTCATTGCTCTTCACAAGGACGCGATGTCGGCAGAGATTGCGCGCTACGAGCGGGAGAAGGCCGAATACGCTGTCGCCAAGCAGAAATGGGATGACGAGGTCGCAAGCCTTGCCGCGCTCGGCTCTACCCGCCATCACCGCTACACGCCCGAGCCCAAGCTGCCGCAGAAGGACTACTTCGAGCTGAAGCTCGCGATACCCGATCTCGACGGCTCCTTCGTCGTCAGCTCGCACTTCAACCACAACAACATCGTCGTGCATGCCCGCTTCTTTCACCACGAGCAGGACGGCAAGAAGTACCTCGTGCTCGGCGAGGTGCAGACTGATCTCATCCAGCAGATCGAACAGCGGAAGCAGCGCCTGAAGAAGGAAGGCCGCGGCAACGAGGAGCCGACGCTCGGTCAGAAGGAGGCCGCCGATCTAGGCCGCAAGGCCGACAGCTTGAAGACGGAGAGGGAGGGGCGCTACTCCGCCGCTGTCATGGAGGCGATGAAGAAGCTGCCTCCAAATCTTTCCAGTCAAGAAGCGAGAAAACTCGTCGAGGTAGTTTCCCGATCCCCCCTTCCCGATCAAGAGCCTCTTCCATTTGATGCCCGCACGCAGATGGACGGCGAAGAGAGTCGGATGGCAAGGGACGTAAGGGGCGCAGAAAGGCGCATCGGAAAGGAGCTAGTCGCCGAGCTAAGGGCGAATGCTTACAAGGGGGATGAAGAGCGGAGCGCTGAGACTCGATCTTATGGAGAGGTCCTCCCCAACGCCCCCTTCCGCCAGGAGAGCAAGGGCGGCCTCACTGCCGCAGCCCAGGTCATGCTCAAGCGCATGCTGCGTTGGGCTGTCGATCACGGTATGGACGGCATCACCTGGACGACAGGTGCCCAGCAGGCGATGGTCTATGGCCGCCAGACGAAGCCCAGCACGATCGCCTACCGCTGGACGAAGGACGGCAAGCTCGATGTCATGAACTCGGCCATGAGCTTCGACAAGATCAAAGGCGAGACCCGCCTGTCGCGCTTCGACATCGCCCCCAAACCCATCCCTGAGGCTCAGGCCCGGCTCATCTTCGGGGATGATCTCGTCGAGGTTATGAAGGCGAACTTCGGAAAGGTCGGCAGCTACTACAAGGACGCCGCCGGCAAGCTGATCGAGCCAGGGGTTCATGGAGACAACGGCGCCCCAGAAGGATGGGGGAACGTTCCAGGTGAGCCCAGAGAAGCCCAGCCTGGAGAAGAGACCGGCTCCCTCGTCTTCGGCGACGCGGACAAGGTAGGCGTCGATCCCGAGATGTTCAAAGATGCGGAGATGGGCGTCCCGCAGTGGCGCGTGTTCGGCACGACCTTGTTCGGTGAGGCGCCCGTCCTCTCCTCTGAAGGCCAGCATCTCCAATATGACGTGCA
>JADKCY010000026.1 GCA_016718605.1 Lysobacterales bacterium
CAGCGCAACCCATTGCGCAAGGCCCGAAAGAGTGCGAAACTGACGAAATCTGCCCGCTGGGTGCAGACGCCGGACAGGATACCGCGCTAGAATCGTCACAGACGTCCACAGGAAGCGATTCTAGCGTGTCTGTGCCTGAAAACGCATTGACTACCGTCGTTGAGAAGTCGCCGCTAGAATCGCCAGTTTTGTCCACGGTGTCATTCGATGACTACCAGTTGACAGGCGACACGCGCCGTGACTTGCGGGAGTTGTTGGCTATTGCTCCCCTTGCGACTAACGCAAGCCTAGCCCGCAAGGTGGGATTGTCTCCTGAGCGTGTGCGACAAATCAAGACAAGCATATCGCAAGAGATACTTGCTAAGGCAATGCAATAGCGCAAGGGGCGACAAAGTGAATATGAAAATTCGTTGTGACGTTTGCACGGCGACATACTCAATACCAGTCTCTAAAGAGCAGTATTACGTTGACAGGCGCATAGCGGCCAGACTTGGCATGGGTAGTCATCGGCGGAAAACTGCATTGCCGACAATGCGCCAAGAAAGCGCAACAGGCGCAAGCCAAGCGCACACCGTAGCAACTCCTACCGGGGCGGCGGTAGTCGTTAGCACCACACTGTCAAGGCGTGGTCAGACAAACCCCACTGCGAAATTATCCAGCCCGCCCGCTGGACGCCAATCCTAGCCCGTCACCTCGACGGGCTTTTTGTTGCCTGTGACTAAAAATTTTAAGGTTTAAAGGCCCGTTTTCGCCATTTTGCCTCTTGACATCGTTACAGTAACGCATATAATAAGAGTATAGACGCAGGACAGACACACAGGGGATAGCATGAAACGCTCGGTAAATTTTAGCAGTCCAGCAAAGTTTGCAGCACTAGCCGCAATGCGAAGCGCTACAACCGAAACGTGGCTTGCAGAGCCTAGCGCGGAGTGCGACGAACGCGCCAAGCGCGACATAAAAACTCTAGACGATATTGGGCGCAGTGATTTGTCAATCGCGCTACAAGTCGCAATGAGTAGCGTATCGAACGGCAAGTCACATCGAAATGTAGGCGAGTTGATTTATCAGGGATTCGATCAGGGATGGCGCACGAATGGTATTAAGTCGTTCGCTTGCCCTGACGGTAGCACGCGACAAGCGCCGTCGATGATGTGGGCTGATGCAATGCGGGCAATTCAAATCGCTAACGAGCAAGGAGAAAAATGAAACGCCAAAACAAAGTCAAGCAGAACGTTAGACGCAAGCAGAATAGCAAGCCGTGGGCGTGGCAGAGCAACATGAAGCGCGGCAAAGGCTCGCGCAATGGATGGATTTACAGCGGTAACACGCAAGCCTAGCCCACCGAACCGACAAGCCGCCTCGCAAGGGTCGGCATAACTCACAGGATGGATTGAGATGAGTACAATCAAACTCACAAAGCGACAAGCAGAACTTCTATACATGGACACATACTGCGAATACGGCGAAGATAATAACCCGATTCCTGAACTCAAGCCGATCAGAGACGAAATAAAAACCGGTCGTGTCACAGTAAACAAACTGTTGATCGATCATCTAACTGAGTTGGCAGACCGCGATCAGGAACCGACAGAACAGCGCGTGTATCGCGGGCTGCTAAAGAAGGCAAAGGAGCAAGCATGACACGCCAGCCCATCACCGACACCGAACGCTCCGCCCGCAAGCGCGCACAGTCATCCGCCCGCCAGCGCAAGCGAAACAAGGCATGGCGCGATGCATTACGGGCTGCCGGTTGGAGTGAGAGCGAATACCGAACGGCTGTTATAACTGGCAGGGTACAAATTCCGACGAAACCACAGGGCGAACAAATGGATAATACGATTGACGATTACGAGAAACTAGCAAAGAAACGTCTAGCAACCATTGACATGCTATCGCCTAAATGTCAATGGGAGAAGTTCGCCGGGGAATTAGGCGACGATTACGCGGCAGTTATGCGATACCGTGAGCGATATACACGGCTTATGGATGAACAAAGCCGCGCAGAACGTGAAGCTGGTATTTAATCCCACTACCACCCGCACAAACGCCCCGACATCAGCCGGGGCGTTTTGTTATGCTTGCGCTGGCGTGGCAGGTGGCTATTTCGCCGTCGATGTGCGCGAGCCTAGTGTGTCGCTTAGATGGTGCAAGCCAACAGAATGCAGAAACGCGCTACCAGTAAACGTGTCAGCGGCATCCGTGCCTAGCCGGTATATTCTAACGTCTATGATCGTTCCAATGGTCAAGCCTGCCCCACTGATCGTGCCGAATGATGAAATTGATTCTTGCCTTACAACGCCATTAGCCGCAGGCGTGATCGTGACCGTAGTCGGCGCGGCGGATGCGCCAGTTGTGGCCAGAATACAATAGTCAAGCCCCCATTTACAGTTTCCGGTATTTGTTGTGCTTGGCGTCCAGTGGACATGCACTTCAAAGTCGCTGCCCTCTTTCCAATCGTGCAACAACTCAAACGAGCAGTGTAAATCACGGGTAGCCGCGTTTGAAAACTCAGGCGAACGAAGCGCACCATTCCACGCCGACCAAAGCGGGGGAGTAACGCCGTCGCGCATGGAATGGGCGGCCACCACGTAATCGTTCCACGCTGGGGTAAATAGACGTTCCAGCGCTTCAAGGTATCGCAACCGCCGCTCATGGTCTAGCGTCATGTCAGCGTGATTCATGTGTAAGCCTCGATTAGCGCCTCGATGGTTTCCTGCCCGTTGTTGTCCAGTCCGACAGTTACTGCCTTGATCATCGCGTCAAACGTCAGCCCGTCATAGGTTGCGGTTACATAGTCGCCGTATCCCCAGTGGATGCCGTACAACGATTGCGGATTGTTGATGATTTGTGCCGAGAATGAACGGCGCGGCCTGCCAGCATTGACGGCACTTTTAGCCGAGTTGGTTAATCCGACTGTGGTCGTCTCTTGGGTTGCGTTTACGAAGCCTTCCGCCTTTCCAAAGATTGACGCACCAGAGCGGTAGGTATCCTCTGCGCTTGACAACGCCCGCAGCGCTTCCTCGCCTTGCCCGCCTGCCACCGCATAATTAACTTCATCGGACCATGATTCTATATAGGTCGGCTCGTCTAGGTTGCCGTACTCCACGCCGAACGCTATCTGCCCGCGCCGATCCACGCCGCGCATCGTTTTGAACGTCTGAAACTCGAACGTGGATTCTGTGACAGGCACCATCTCGTAGAATATCTCAACGCCCGCTTGACGGCTTGCGTCTGACAGTTCTCGCAATACATCGGCCACTCGTCGCCAAGCGAACTGCTTGTCGAGTGTCGCGCCTTGCGTCAAGTCTGCCTGTACACTAAAGTACGCCGCGTCAATCACATCAGACACGTACCGCGCATTGCCCGTTGTTGCGCTTGCGCCTAGATTCTCGCGGACAATTTGCTTCATCGCGTCATCAGCGGCCACCGTCACGTAAGCCGCCGCCGCGCTGCCAGCGTAGTACAACACATTCCGTCGTTCTAGCAGGCCATTAAGCGAAACGCCGCTACACATCCGGTTTGGAACACGTCCAGCCCGCCCGATGGTTTCGATCAGGCCCATAAAATCGAGCGCAAGCGTGCCGCCGTAGGGCTTGCGGTAGATTGCCACGCGCCGATCTTTTTGCAGTTTCGTAACATCAAACGTGCTAGGCAGTGTCAGGTTAAACGCGCCCGCGCTGTTGACGGCTCGCGTGTAACGAAACGATTGCAAGCCGTCAAGCAATGCAATGCGCTCGCCGCGGTCTGACAGTAGCCATACCTCGTAATGATAGGTCGCGTTCTGGTTATCGGCTATCATGCGGCCTCACCGTCTATGCTTGCGTGAATCTTTGCCCAGTTCATCGTCATTGTTGCGCCGGTGATTGTACCCGTCATAAACGCGGCCACGGTGTTTGCGCCCGTGACGAGATGCCAAGACGAGAAGTCGGAAGTTGGCAATGGCTGATCGAAAATCTGCCCGCGCCAGTTGCTCGTCACCTTGCGCGATTGCGGGCGCAGGTCGATGGTGATAATCTCGCCAGTGTTGATGACTAGGCTAAAGTACAGCCGTTCGCCAGTTGTTTGATTCTCTAGCCATTGTAGCGTGCTGGTACTCGCGGCGGTAGTCGTGCCTGTGATGGTGATAACCGGGTAAACCTCAGCAGTTGACAACGCGGTTACGGTTGTGCGCCCAGATGCCAGCGCCGTGCCTGTACTATCATACCCGACAAATACACTATCATCAGCAGTCCGCGCTATTGTTCTCACAATCGGCGTGCCTGGTAAATCTGCATCAAGCCTTATGAATCGTGAACCGTTCCACTGTGCGGCCCTATCGCCAAGCCCAGTTGTAAAATTTCCGCCAACATATATGCCGACTTTGGCGTTACTGATGGTATATACAGCCCCATTAAGCCCGTTATAAAGTGATGACCATGCAGAGCCGTTCCATTTTGCAATATATAAATATGGAGTTGTGAAATCTCCGCCAGCATATACATTTCCATCGGGCGCTGCAAAGATTGAATATACTATATTGTCCGATCCGCCGCCCATAGCAGAAAATGCAGAGCCGTTCCAAGTCATTAGCCGCGTTTGTGGTGTCGTGAAATTGCCGCCTACATAGAGCGTTGTTCCATCTAAGCCAACTTCAAGCGCTCTTACTAAACCATTTGTCCCTGTGCTAAGTGGCGCAAATGCTGTGCCGTTGTAACTTGCGATATTATCTTCATTGGCGTTGCCGTCCCAATTTGCGAACGTTCCGCCAATGTACACCAGCCCGTTTTTATCAATGGCGATTGATGCAATCAAATCACCCGGAGCGCCGTTAGTAAACGCCGTCCACGTTCCAGCCGCAACATTCCAACGCGCCAAACCGTCAGCCGTAGAACCGCCTGCGCTTGTGAAATCGCCTCCAACCCACAAATCACCATTAGGCGCAACGGCAATCGTATAAACTCCAACAGCACCGCCAGCAACTCCAGCCGTAGCGCCCATCGCTACAAACGTTGTGCCGTTCCAGTAGGTGACGCCGTTTACAGTGACGCCGTTTGCGGTCGTGAAACTTCCACCGAAATAGACGCGCCCGCGCTCTTTGTCAATCGCAGAACAAATGACAATCCCATTAAATCCCGTGCCAAGATTCTGCCAAGCCCCGCCGATTCTAGCCAGCGCATAATTATTAGATGCAATGCTATCCTGATAATCAATCGTCGCGCTCTCAGCGTCATCAGCATACCAGAACGGGTCAACGGCCAGCAGGCGCAGCGCAACACTAGCGTCAGCCTCAACCGCACGATTAGGGCTAATCAGTCCGCCTTCAATGCCCCAGCCACCCGCATAGCGCACGGCACTATACACCGTCTTACCGCTTGCCGCGCCACTGTAGCCGATTAGGAATGGTTGCCCACCGCCCAGCGCATCCGGCTTGATGACATTCCAGAACGCTTTACGCCGTGAGTGTAGGCCAGCCAATGACGTGCTATTGTTATCCATGACTAGCGTCAATGTACGGGCGTTAATCCGGTCGCGCAAGTACACCGAGCCTGGCTGCAAGGCTAGGTCTTGCGTCATCACTTCGTGATCGGGTGAACCCGCCCCGAAATGATTACGCACGCGCAGGCCGTATTGTGTCTCGATGTCATACTCGCGCCCGCCGAGCCGATAATTTGCGGCGCGTGAGGATGTGCTGAGATGCCGCAAGCCCGCCCATGTTCCGCCCGGCTGGTCGCCGTCAATGTAGGTTGTCGCGTAGGACGCCGCCTCAAGTTGTGCGCCGTCAACCCAAAACGTAGCCGCTGTTGCGTTTGATGTGATAATCCCAACGGCCCTAGATGCGCCATTGCCGAACGTGGCGGTATGCGATACCCGCGTCCAGTTTGTTGCCGATAATGTGACGGCTGTTCCTTTTTGTGAACCCGCCCCGCCGTCAACGAAGAACACTTGCACAGAGCCGGAGCCGATAGCGTAAAACGTCGCCGTATATTGCGTGAGTGCTGTGGTCGTGGCCGTGACTGTGCTAAATGGCCCGGACGATGAAGTCGCCGCCGTGACGACTTTCAACGAACGCGCACCGAAACGGGCTACAGTGTCAATCAAAAACGTCTCTGTGCCGATGTCTTTTGACCAGCCAACCGCCGCCGCCGCGCCAATCGCATCAAGTTCAAACGACGGATTGGTGAATAGGTTTGTAGCCGCTTCTGGTACAACGATTTTCCAGTTGCCCATCAAGCCCCCATCATCGCACGCATCGCGCTAAACTCGTCAACCACGTTCGGCGCGGATTGAGTATAGACGTTCATCGTCATGTTGTTGGTACGCTGTTGCGCGGGCGTTTCAACCGTCACGCGCTCGCCCGATGACACGCGCATCGGGAACGAATCATTAGCATATCCGGGTGGAACAATCATACTACCACCCGACGCAAATCCAGGCCCAGCAGTGTCAGGCATGTGTCCGACAGTGACAACTTCATAGGTCGTGGTGACTTTCGTCGGTATTCTGTCCCATGCCGCTTTGATTTCGTCGGCTGAAATGTTCGCCAGTGACTTGGCGGCAGTCATCGAGTTTGATACACTCAGCATTGAACTACTAATCGCGCCCTGTAGTTTCGTTTGTTGCCCGGTTAGCGAGTTGCCCATTTCGTCAAGCATCTGTTGCTTGCTGGATTTGTCCAGCGCAACGAGCCGCCCTGTTTCTTCTTGCGCCGTGGTAGTCGATGCCGTCATGTATGCGGCGGCTTCGCCTGTTTTCAGGCCCAACTCGTCAACCGAAACCTTACCGTCCGCCGCCGCTTGCTTGACAAGCCCCAATGCTTTGGCGTATGAATCGGTCGAGATTGCGCCCGTCTGGAATAGCCCTTCAAGCGTGCGAAATGTAGCCGCGCCTGTTTCCATTGCGACATTCGTAAAGCCAAACTGTTGAGAGATAGCGCGGATTTGCGAAGCGTACTTGTCGCGGTTTTCAGGATTGGCGCGGATTAGTTCTTCTAAGTCTGCGATGGTTGTACGCGCCCCGCTAACGGCTGTAAAGTCTTTGAACGATTCGACAAAACTGTAGTTGCTAATCGTCGCCTCAGCCATTTTGTCAAGCATTTCTTTAGTGGCTTTGGCTTCCTCTTTCAACTCTTTTGCCGTTGCGATGGCCTGAAACTCTACGCCAGAATTAGCGTCAATCTGCGTTTGGTACGCGGATATGTCGCCCACGTCCGCCGCAAGTTGCGCGAATAAGCGGCCCTCCTCAAACACAACTTTGTTCACGCCGCCGACAATATCCGCGATGGCCTGTTGCGCTTCCGCCTCTGTCAGCAGGCCGCGCTCTAAGTCTCGCGTAATCAGCGCGACTTCTTCTTTCGCCCGCGTGACGCCCGTCATGGTGTTTAGGTATTCTTCATACGTGGTAGCCGTAATGCGGACTTGTGACTCCACGCCTTGCTCAGCATCGCGCAAGCGGTCAGACCACGTAATCAACGTGGTAGCCGCTTCCGCCGCATCGCCCAGCGGTGGGAGTAGTTTGTTCGTTACGGTGATGCCCAGCGCTTCGACTGCGTTCTGCGCTTTCTTGAGTTTGAACTCAAACGTGTTGGACATTTCTTGTGCGGCCTTGTCGGTAAGTCCGATGGCCTTGTATGCCTTGTTTAGCGTCTCAGCGTATACGTCACCTTGAGAACCGGCCAACGACAGGACGCCCGTCAAAGCGCGGATGTTGGGGATAATAGCGTCAAGCGCTTCGACATTTCCATCCGTGCGTGTCATCAGCGTTTGCAGTACATTTACAAGCCCGCCAGGCTGTTGCAACATGCTTGCCACGTCAGCGGTCGTCAGGCCGATGCCCATCAGCGCTTCGGATGATTGCTTAGTGGGGGCGAGTAACGCGCCGATTGTGCCGCGCAGTGAGGTAGTCGCCTCCTCTGCGCTAAGGCCCGTCCGCGTCATAATAGCCAACGCGGATACCACATCTTCCATGCCGACTTTAGCCGCCGCCGCAACGGGCAACACGCGGCCCAACGACGCGGCAAACTCCGCAGGCTCGCCCTTACCCTCTTTAACGGCAAACGTTAAAAGGTCAGTGATTCGCGCCGCCTCTTTGCCGCTCAGTTGGTAGGCGTTAAGCGCCGATGTCACCGCGTCCGCGATGGTTTGAGTTTCACCTAGCCCAGCCGTCGCGGCCTTAGCAGAGGCGCGTAGAACGTCCATCGCGTCCGCGCCCTTAAAGCCGGATGACGAAATGAAGTACAAGCCCTTAGCCAACTCATTAGCGCCGATTGAACCATCACGCGCCATAGACAACACAGACTTTTTCAAGCCGTCGATGTCACCCGACGCCGTGTCGGTTAGGCTGCTGATCTTGGCAAAGGCTTGCTCAAAGTCATTGGCGGCTTTGAGTGACGCGGTGAAGGCCGCGCCCAGCGCAGTTACTCCAGCAGTCGCGGCGAATTGCCCGAAGCCCGAAGCGAAGCGCCCAATCTTGCCGCTTAGTTCGTCGGTGTTCTTCGCCGCGCCTTTGAGGGATGTACTGGTCGATGCCAGTCCCTTTTCAAGTTTGGTTGTGTCCGCGCCAATCTCTGCGTATAAACTGGCTATTTTGACTGACAATTAGCGCCGTGCCTTTGGCCGTGGTTGTGGCCGTGAATCTGTGCGTGCCTTGCTCTCGCCGTCTGTGACTTGCAAGTATTCGTGAAAGTCGCGCATACTCAGCGCGTCAACCTCGCCTAATGTCCAACCCGTTTCGCGTACCATGTGCCAACGCCAATACTCCATTGGCAGGCCGCGAGAGTGCGACATTAGGCCGAGGTAGACACGCTTTGAGAGTTTGGGACGCTCAACGGCTGGGTTGCCGCTCGCATAAACTCAGCGATAACGCGCCGCGCTACGGGTTGCGGCAAGTCCAAGTACTCATCCAACGACAGCCCGCAAGCCTTCGCAACGATCTCATCCTCGTCGGCTTGCGGCTGTCCATTGTCAAAGATACTTCGAAACTCACGCAACGATACGCGGCCCAAGTCAATCACGATGTCAGCGCCGTTCCCTAGTGTTACCCGGCTGATCCCTAATTCATCGGCCATGTTACGCAGTACCCCATGTAGCCGTGCCGCCGCTCGACTGTGACCAATTCGCAGAGATGGTCACTACGTCAGAGTAGGGCATACTGATAGCCGCGCCCATGCTGAACGCGGGCATAGTGAACAACGAAGCGCTGCCCGCCGTGCCAAACGGCCATACCTTCAACGTACCCGCCACGCTGGGGGCAAGCCGCGCCATGTAAGCCGTGCCAGCCGTGCCGTCTTGCGCCACGCCTTCCCAACTGACATCCCAAGTGGTGAACGATGGGATGAATTGCTTTGACGTGTCACTGCCAGCGGTCGAATCGATGGTGTCCTGTGACGGCGTGATGGTCAGTGACCGCGTGTCGCCGCTCATTGCCAACGTTCCAGCCGACGTAATCCATTGCACTACACTTGCAGAACCAGCATACTCAGCCATGATGTGATCTCCTTAGACTTTTTCGATCTTCAAATCATATAATCCGCCGCGTGTGTATATCGGTCGGTTTGCTTCGTCATACTCGATTAACTCAATGTCCTGAACGCGCCGGGGTGTTAGCACCGCCGCCCAGCCCGTCACGGATAGCGGCTGTTTGTGTAACAGCGCATCGCAGGCCGCATCAATCGAGCCCGCCCGCGCCAGTTCTGTAGAGTAGCCGCGCACTTGAATCGTCAAATCCTTGACGCGGTGTGCCGTGTCGTTTTCCTCTAGGCCCGTTTGCAGATTGAATATCACGTAATCATATGCGGCCTCGAATGGGGCGGCCAGATTGAACACCGACGCCGTACCAAACAGTAACGATGTAAGCGCCGTGCCGCCCGTGAGTTTGCTATAGAGTGCCGAGCCAAGCGCGTTGAATACGCTCATTGGTTATAGTTCCAAACGCGTTTACTTCGCGCAGCACGCTTTGGACTGCGCGGCATATTGGCCTCGCGTGATAGTTGCGTAACTGAAAATACGCGCTCTCGTCCGTTGATCTTGAGTACATAGAGATTGGGTTTGCTCATTTGATTAAGTCCTTCGACATCATTTCGACAAACTTATCCGTAACCGTTACAACCGCAGGCCCTAAGAACGGCATACGCATATAGCGCCGCTTGAATAGGTTACGATGGCCCAACTCCCAATAAATACCGTATTCCATGCCAGCGCTGACTTGCCGCCAACCATAGCGGCTCTTGCGCTTGGCAGTGTAGCCGCCAAAGTCGCCAATCTGATATTGGCCTTTCTTGATTCGCTCTACTGCAATGCTTCCGCGTAGTGCGCCCGTGTCAATCAGCGGCCAATTCGTGATGTTTAACTTGGCCTGTTGCTCAATCAAGAACGCGGCCTTGCGCGTCAATTCGTCGGCCCGCGCTGGTACAGAGGCGATAAGTTGATTGAGTTTGGTTGTGTCTAGTTTGATCGTCGCGCTCATTGTTTCACGCTATGGATATACGCGAATCTCGATCGGGAAATTAGTCAACGCGCCGTCAACGCCAGTAGGCGCGTTATTGTATGCCGTGATCGTTACCGCGTCATCCGACGCCCGCTGAGTTTCGATAGTGAATGGGTCGGCGGCATTGGCCTGATAGCGCGGCGATACGTATGTCTTACCAGCCGGAAACGCGCCAAGCAGTGTGCATAGATAAGCGCCGATGGTGTCACGACTCCACACAACAGCGCCGATAGTGTTCTGTAGCACGGTCGCAACCGGAGCGGCTGTGCCTGATTGCGTCAACAACGCCACGTATGATTTGTAGCCGCAAGCCGTGTCAATGAAATCACCATACTGCGCTGCCGTCGGGCGGTCGCCCGTCTCGAAATATGACTTCAACACCGTTGGAGTTTGCGCCGTCATGTTATACCTCGATGTAAGATGATCCGACGATACCATACCCAACAGCAACAGCATCGCGGCTATAGATTCTCAACGTCGCACGCTTCACGGCTTCCCATGATATACCTTCATTTACTGAGGTAACCGTGAACGTGTACGCGCCGATTTCAACGCGGTCGCCGGGGGCAATCGCCGTGTTATATGGCAGGCTTAGCGTGTACTCACGCTCAGGCCGCACAGACTCGCCTACCAGCGTCAAGCCTTGATTGCTCTTAACGACTGAATCAAGCCGACACGCAATCGTGCCAGCCGTGACGCCCCAAGTCGATGTCACGCCGCCTTGCCCATCACTGGTCAATGACTCGCCAAGAATGTTGCACACATCTGGCAAAGTCTCGTCAATGATGTCGCGCATCATGGCAAGGTCGGACGCACCTAGAAGGCTCATTCATCACCCCACGCCACAACGTCATCGCGGTTGATCGTCGTCACGCTGAACGACTGCGTGCTGGATTGTTGGCTAAAGAACGCGGCCATTTCCATGCAATGCGCGTGGAATTGGCTTTTCTTGATGTCATGGTTATCGGTCTTAAAGTCGAAATACTGCGCCGAGTTTGCCGCCTTGCCGCGCCACACATCCGCCGCCGCCGCTTCTAGGTCATACGTGCGCGCCGTTAGAATGTAGTCAAGCCCCTCAGTGTCAGCGGTGAACGTGATAACGCCCGTTGCATAGTCGGCGGTATAGGCTGGAGCCGTGCCGCCGTTGGTTTGCCGGAGGTTGAAAACCGCCGTGCCGCTCTCAAGATTGCCGTATGGCGAACGGTATTCGAGATAGGCGTAATCGCCCGCCGTGCCAAGCGTAGGCCATTGCTCCAACTCCACCTGATACAAGTCGCGCCGATATTTGTCTAGTGACCGTTGAATGTGATCATCTGACCAATAAACCACCGTGCCTAAAGTGAAATCAGCCGTACCAGCATTGGCATAGCCGCGAACCTGTGCAATCAAGTCTGACATTCCAGAACGAGCCATAATCACCCCTAGACAAACTCAGCATGTTGGCGCGGGCGGTAAACATTCCAGACGGTTTCGTTAATCATGTGCAATCGGCATAGCACGCGGCATTTATCGAAGTCGCGCCACTCGCCCGGATGCCTTGACCATATGTCACCGAACGACTCGACCGACAAATCGCCCAACTCACTACCGGCAAACTCGCGCCGATTGACGCACACGAATACCTTGCCGTTTGGCGTGACAACGGTGTTGAACCGGATGCCGTAGCAAGCACCATATCCGCGCTGTTGCGTCCAGTCGCGGTATTCTGCGAACCGCTCCGGGATACACTCTACATCGGCTTCAATCGACAATGCCCACAAGAACGGTAACGCATCCGTAACCCATGATACATCACCGGACGGCATTGACGGGTTGTCGATGTCATACTCAATCATCGGCCTGAATGTGGTGTAATCAGCGCCAATGATACGCGAGAATTTCAGCATGTCGCGGGCTTGCGTCCAGTTATCCGCGCCCAACAGGAACGAAGCGCCAATGATGCAATCGCCGCCGCCGTATTTCAGATTTGCAACACCCGTCCGCATCTTGTCAAACCAGACCGGATGAACGCCCTTATAAGCCGCATACGACTGCGCATCCGCGCAATCAATCGACACAACACACCAATCAAGCGTTTTGGATAACAGCGCCCCGCGTGTTGCGTCAATGTGTCCGCCATGAGTGTACAGTCCTTGCCGCAAGCCTATCGAATCGGCATAAGCGATAATCTCATCAAACGCCGGGTGCAACGTAGGCTCGCCGCCGCCCGTCCACGTCACCGACAACACGCCCGCTTCTTTCGCTTCAAGTAACGCCCGCTTGACCATCTCAACGTCTGCCAGGTCGCCGCCGTCGATGAATCCAGCGGGCTTGTCAATCTTGCCGGACAATGGCCCGCGCGTGTGTGTATAGGCGAAGTGACAGCCCGCGCAGCCTAGCGAACACCGATTCGACAAGTCCCATTCAATGTTAATCGGCGCGGCCTTCGTGCCTTGCTTCCACGCGGCCAGCCTGTCAACGTGTGCCAAGATTTTGCCTACAGGGTCAATGTACTTCATTCGCTCATCCACCCTTCGGCTTGCTTGGCCCATTCGCGCATAATTGCCGGACGATCAGGCCACATGGTCGCGTGTTGTATGCGCGGGTGTAGCGGTTGCCATTTGTCCCACTTGTGAACGTTCCACTCTGTCGAGATAAACCGCGTCCGCTTATACAACTCGCGGCTTTTATCTTTGGGATAAGTTGGGAAATGTTCAATGGCAGGATCATAGCCCATCAAATCCATTAGCGCGGCCTGTTCCCACCACCCATGATTCAGGTATTGCGTCATGTTCCAGATTTGTTCCAGAACGGGTATCATCGGCGGCTTGCAAATCCACAAGTCGTCATTAGGCACATAGCCGCACTGTGTATCATGCGATACCATCGCCTGCCACCATTCCGACTCATTCAGTGGGAACGCTTGCGGCAAGTCATCGCGCCCGTCCACGATGACTAAATCAGAACCGATGAACACGGCCATATCGTAAGACTTTAGCAAGTCAATCAAGCATTGAATCTTATACCACGCGGGCGGGCGGGATAGTGTGCCGCCAAATTGCGCCTCAAAGTAATCGTACCCGTGACGCTTGGCGAACGCCTGATACGATGGCCGCGCAATGTCCAGCAGTTCAGCATGTGGCCCGACGCCGAAAGTTACAAGCGCTTTTGTCATGGCACACCCGGACAGGTTTCGGCGAATTTGTTAGCCCAGTAGGAAATCTCTTTCATGGTAAGCCACGGCGTAGGCGCGTACACTTGCGCCATTTGCGGCCCGTACTCAGGCGGCTCTGTCCACCAACCTTCGGCCTTCATTATCTTTTCAAGCGGAGTTCCGGGCATCCCTGTGCAGACCGTAGTCTGACGGTATTGAATAATCCCCTCTTTGTAGGCTTGTTTGAGGGCGTTATACGTATGTTCCAAGTCAGAGACGGTTTCTTTGTAATTCCCGACCATAGTAAAGACG
Source organism: Lysobacterales bacterium (assembly GCA_016718605.1). Classification (GTDB taxonomy): domain Bacteria; phylum Pseudomonadota; class Gammaproteobacteria; order Xanthomonadales; family Xanthomonadaceae; genus Aquimonas. Next base: position 13,907 of record JADKCY010000026.1, read on the forward strand.
GCATTTTCTATCCCTGCCTCATGTGAGACTCGCAACGTGTGCCAGATGTCCACTTCTTTGATTCGCTTTTTGATGGCGGACAACACCGACTCACTAAACGATTCAACGCCCCAAAAGATTACCTTACAGCCACTGCGCTTGACATGGCGCATTGACTCAGGCGTGATCGTGTGACGGTTGCAGTGGCCTTGCGTGATGTACGGCAAGTGCAAATCTTCGATACGGTCGGCTATGTCCTCAATCCAGCCTGCGGGAAGTTTCGTGCCGACTAACTCATCGTCATATACATAGACATTCTCACAGCCCCGCCGCTTTAACTCCCTCATCTCTTGCTCAATCAGCGCGGGCGGGCGGTAACGAATAGGTTGCTTATTGAATAGGTTGTCACTGCAAAACACGCATTGAAACGGGCAACCACGCGACCACATACTAATGCCGGGGCGTGGATTGATAAGCCGCGTGTTGCCGTTGTACTCGCCAATCGGCGGGTTATGGTGACGCCAATCGGGGGCGGGTATCTTGTCGATGTCCATCCGTGTGCCGAGGTGTATACCGTGTTCGCCACGTTCAAACAACTCGACTACATTGCCTTCGCACTCCCCGACAACTACCATGTCAACGCCCCAATCGTCAAGGCATTTCTGTGCGTTCTCTGTCGGGTAGATGCCGCCCGCCACAATCAGACCATCGAAACCAGCACGCCGCAAAGCCTGAACAATGTCTTTTGCCCCGCGTGAGGTGATGGTCATCGCAGTGATACCGATTGCATCCGGCCAATTATCGCGCTGTGATTTGTAACTCGCCTCGACTTGCTCAGGCGTCACGGCCAGCGCTTCAAGGTCGATCACTTCCGCATAATGCCCAGCGTTTGACAACAGCGCGGCAATGGTGGGCAGGTTGATCGGCGGCATCATGCGGTACTGCCGGCCCGTGTAATGGTGAATCGGCGGATTCAACAGTTGTACGCGCATTAGAACTTAACCAGTTTCAATTCTGTATCTTGCCCGTACATCTTGTCTTGAATCGCGGCAAGTGCCTTTTTCCAGTGGTGTTCGGTGATGTAGTCCGCGTCATAAGCCTGCGCGCCGTCAATGGCCTTTTGATGGTCTTTGCCGTGCGCGTTATAGGCTTGATTCATGCGATGCTCAATCGCGGCCACGCGGGGCGTAAACTGGTAAGCGCCTTGCGGATTCCATAGCCGCTCTGCCTCGTGTTGCGCAACTTTCCAGCCGTCGAAACACAATTCGCCCATTGCCGTCCAGTCACCAACGATTACGGGCGTGCCGCAGGCTTGCGCTTCCACAATCGGAATACCGAAGCCCTCGCCACGGCTAACGCTGGTCAACACATCAAACGAGTTGTACAGCGTTACCATGTGTTCTTCGCTAAAGCCCAGCACGTTTGAGTATTGGTCGCAGAACATGACATCTTTGCCAACCGTCATGCCCTGATACTCGACGTATTCTTTTAGATTTAATGCACTGTATCCCCCTTGAATCTCTCCACTGTAGGAATGAATGTACAACAGCGTGTCGGGCCGCTTGGCGTGGAACTTGGCGAACGCCTCAATTTGCGGGTAAAATGCTTTTCGGTCGCCGGGGTCTTTGTTCGCCGCAACCATGCCGACGATGAACTTGTCATCGGGCAGGCGCATCTTGGCGCGTGCCGCCTTGCGGTCAAGCGGCCTAAATACCTTGCTATCGAAGCCAAGCGGTACATACTGCGCTTCAATGCCAGCGAACTCGCACGCCTTGACTGCATTCATCGAACACGCGATGGGCATGAATGATTCTTTAATCTTGCGGTACACTGCCAACTGTAGCGGCTCGCAGTCAACCATAAACCACGGCACCCACTTCAACTTTGCCGCGTTAATCTGATCGACATCGAACACCCACGCATCCAACAGCGTCAGAACAATATCGGCCTGCTGGTGCTTGGCGTGTGCGGCCATGATGTCCAGCCCGTAGCCGTGCGCCCAGCGTGGATAAACTTGAATGCCGTTCCAGTTGATGACAGAGCCTTCCAGCCCGTAAAACGCCGTGATAGCCATGTCATAGCCCAACGCCTTGATTCGTGTTGGGAATAGTTTCGTCTGTGTGCCGTAACCCGTTGCCGCCCACGGCGCGTTTGAGAACCAGTTGATCTTCATGTGACTCCCTCATCACTCCCTAAGTACCACGGGCAGGCGGTAGGGATGGCCGCTTTTCGGGTGCTACCCTAGCCCGTGGTTTCAGTTTCGTTTACTTGCCCAGCACGTAGGCCAGTTGGATGGTCAAGCCAGCCGCGACGGTGCCTGCCGTTTGGTCAAAGCCGATGAACTTCCCGGCCTCAACGAACGGAGTTGACAGCGTGAGTTTGTGGACCACGCCTGCCGCCGTGACGATAGTCCCCGCGAACGAGCCGACAGTCCCATCGACCGCAGGCGTGCCGCCAGTTGCGACCGTACCCATCGTGACGAGTTTCGCGCCGATGGCCGTACCAGCGGTGATAGCCGAGCCGCCCGTGCCGTTCTGGTAGGCCCAGACTTCTTGCACAGTGATGCCGCCGCCGGAAGTCGGGACGTTGAACAGCGGGACTTCGGTTGCGCCACTGAATTGGCCGAGGACAAGGGTAGCCGTTTGGACATTCATTGATTCGCTCATGTTATATTCTCCTTATCCTAGCCGGTCGGGGCAGTGGCCGCGCTCAACAACGCAACGCCGTAAGTCGGACGCCACACGCCATACCCGTACAGGCGGACATGTTCAACTCCCAGCCGCGCCGGGAGGCGTCACGCTGAGGCTCGATGCGGATTGCGCGCCGGATGTCATAGGCGATGGCGTCACGCTGGAAGATACCGCCATACGCGCTGTTAGACGAGATGGCGACGTTAGTGGTAGCGTAGAACGTGATGCCCGCCGCCGTGCCAACGTACCACGAACCGCCCGGCCCAACCAACGCCGAGGGGACTTGCTGCAAGGTGATACCCGCCACGCTATTGGCCTTAGCCAACGTGTGCCACTGGTATTCATGCAACACGCAGTACAGCGGCATACTGCGATTCTTGGAGTTAGTGCGGACAACGGTCGCGCCCGCGAACACCTGCCCCCAAGTGATAGCCGAGCCAGCCGTACCCATCGTGCCGCCCGTGAACGATGTGAACTTGCCGATCAAGTCGGTTTCAATCTTGTCACGCGCCGCCGCGCCCAACTCAGTGGCCGCATCCGTGCGGATGTTTTCGGGGGCATCGCTGTCAATGCGCTTGTCGGTGAGGAAGTATTGCAGACCGATTTCGCCGGGGGTCAAAGTCTGAAGCGCTGCCGGGGTGAACGCCGCGCTCGTCAGGTCGTCAACTTCCGCAATCGCGTTGGCCGTGCCTGCGTTGTACTGGTAGCCCGTGCGGGTATTGCCGCCGCGCCCGTCAGTAAACACACGAACCAGCGACGGCATGAAGTTGGTATCGCGCTCGTAGAAAATCGCATCCTCTTGGATGGCCTGTGCGATAGAACTAATATCGCTAAACGTGTTCAACTGTGCCATTGTTTATTTCTCCTATCGGAGACCGAGCCGCTTGCGCCGTTCCTCGTCGGTTTCACTGCGAGATTGACCGCTGCCCGGATTTGTGGCCGACAATGACGGCGTAGGCTTGCTTGGCAATGCCGATAGCATGGCCTTAGCATCCTCCAACATCGTCTCTTTGTCGTTGCCCGTAATCCGTGCCGCGAAGATTGCCGGTAGCCCAACCTCGGCGGCAATATCGCGCTGCATCAATTCGCGGTTAGTCCGTTCGGCCTGTGCGCGTAACGTCTCGACCTCTTTTTGCAATCGTTGTGACTCACTCAATTCAGCATCCTTGCGGGATTGTTCGGCCTTTTCGTAGGCGTCAAGTTTCTTGCGCCGATCAGCCGCCTCGCGGTTTGCGTCTTTGAGTGCCTTTGACATTCGTTCGTTCTCCGCTTGCAACTCGTCAAGCGTCTTGCTTGCGGGTGCTTGCGTTACGGTTGCCGTAGTCGTCTCGACTACCTCTGCGGTGTCCGTCTCGGACATGTTGCGCTCCTTGTAAAATAAAAACCCGCCGACATCTCGCCAGCGGGTTTCATAGCCCGACGCGGCTTGTAGGCCGCGCTATTCAGTTAACGGTTAGTATATGCTAACTCGTCTCAGAATGTCAAGTAGTAAAATCGCGCTTGTCAATGCTAAACTTCTCGCGCTTGCCTAACACCTGTAATTCGCCCGCGTCCGCGTCAATGAATAGCCGTAGCCCTTGCGCCTTCGCTTGGCGGTAGCGCATGACTAGGCTTAACTCATCCTTGCTCAATACAATCTGCGTCACGTATGGCTCGCGCTGTTCGCTCATTGTGTCCTCAGTGGCGGCTCTGCGCCTAGTAGTTGCCATAGCGGAGTGACAGACCGCATCGGCCCGTACACATCGTTGTCAACCTCGCGGCTAATGTCCTCAAACGAGTACAGGCCGTCTTTAAGTGCCGCGTGATAGTCACGCCCTAGCAAAGCCCGTTGTTCCGCGTCTGACATGCTGTTAAATATCTCGACGCCCGTTTGCTTGATTGGATTGCCGAAGCCCTTCACGGCGGGCAACATCGTACACCGCCCGTTATGGTGGTCGTTTAGCCGTTCGGTGTTGGGGTGGAATGTGCCGTGCATCCGTAGGCATGACGGGCAGACGTTCGGGTTATTGATAGCCGCAAGCCAATACCAGCCTTCCACCACATCGGCATTGGCGATATAACTCGCCCGGTTAGTCTCGCGGTAGGCGTACAGGCCAGCCGTGCGCGTCATGCGTAACGCATCGACAAGCGCCATGCCAAACTGTTTGCGAATCGCCGCCGCTATCTTGCGCGGATTCCAGCCCAGCCCGATGCCGTCAAGGAACAAATCCGCGATGGCCTGCGAGTGATACGGCGCAAGTTCTTTCAAGCGCTTCAGCAGTGGCGAGTTAGGTTGCAAGAAGCCCAGCAGTTGCATAACCGCGCCGCGTGGTAGTGTGTTGAACGCCGCCGTGACGCCCGCTTGTCTGACGGCCACATTGACCAACGCCCGCGAATCTGCCAGCGCCTTAGTAACCGCCGCCTCAGCATTGCCGCTCAGTTCTGTTTTCGTGAACGATGCAATGTCACTCAACTCTGATTCAATCTGCCCGATCAGCGCATTGTAACGCGATAGCCGCGCCAGTTGACCACGGCTTAACTCATCAGCCGCCGCCACGTTCGCCAAGTCCTCGACCTGTGCAATCAGGCGTTTATACATCGAACCATAGGCGCGGGTTATCCGTGCCAATGCCGCCGCGTCACGCTTGGCGGCCACGGCTGCGAATTGTTCTGCCAGCATAATCAACTCAGACTGCGACATTGTTACGTAACAGTTGATCGCCCAGCGTGGTATCGCTTGCCTTTTCCTCGTCAAGCCGTGCGCTGACGGTTTCCCAATCGTAGCCGCGCAAGGTTGACGCCGTTTGCTTGTCTACCAGCCCTTCGCCCAAGTCAATCTGCAATTCTTTCGCCTGTTCAACCGTGTCACTAGGCAACGGGTCAGGCCATACGATAGTGCCGCCCGTATCAGTGGCGATGCCAGCCAACAACAGGCAACGGCGGTTGATCTCTGTCAAGCCCCAGCCGTACAACAGCCGCTTCGACTCCAACTTGTCAAGCGCGTCTTTGTACAACACCCGAAGCGCGAAGTTGGTCATTGCGCCGAGTTTGTCTGTCATCGCCGCGATGTCAACCGTTCGGCTAATGTCGAACAACACGCCGCGCAAGTAGTGTAGAAACTCACGGCTCGACGCCAAGTCGGTTTGCATTTCAAGGTTAGCGATAACACCATCCGCGCCGTTAATCGTCACCATCTCGTCAGCGCCCCATGACGCCGTGCCTGCCGTGCTAGAAGCCGCGCCCCCATGTCTTGGGGTGGGCGTGATAGCGGATAATGCGCTGAACGTTTGACGCTACAAAGTTAATCGCGTCCTGAATGACGATCATATCTTCCGTGATGTCCGAATCGCCATACAACGACTCAGCATCGGGCAAGTTCTGCCAGTGGCAAATCGGCGGGAACGAATACGGCCATTCAGTCGTCTTGACTAACTCCCATGTCTTGCCGTCGCGCATGACGTAGTTATTGACTAGCCACGCATCCGCGAAGCCGTCAGCCGTCCGCATGTGTTCGGTAGTCTCGCGGTAGGCTACCATCTTTTCGGTCGCCTCATCTTCCGCGTTGTACTCAATTACGTACATCCATACCGCGTCCATATCGTCAGGCAATGCCTTAATCGTCACCCATTGCGAGTTGATAGGCACAAGACGGGGCAGGCCACCGGGCAACGCGCCGGGCATGATCTTGACGTAGCACGTGCCATACGTGCCGCCCAGTTGCGCGGCCTTGTGCAGAAATATCGGGTACATATTGGCGTCAATCATCGCGTCGATGTACGCTTGGCGTGCGTCCGTCTCGCCTTCCGCCGCGCCGAAATCGAAATCAACACCGCCGCCGACAAGCATCGAAATGCCACGATCAACAATCAGGCCCGTAAAGTTTAGGGTGATGTTATCGTTAGCCTGATCAATCTTGACTTTAAGCGGCTTGCGCTGTACGCCCTCGCGGTATAGCCGCCGCTGTTCGTAGGCTTGCAACATCGCGGCCCGCTCCCGATCTTCCATCGTGACAGGCAGTAGCCAATTTACAATGCTCTCGCGGATAGTGTCAGTCCAGCCCATGTTATGTACCTCAGTTGTAGAACGGATTAAGAAGCGTAGTAACGCCGCCCGTCATTTCATCCTCGTAACCGTAGCGTGTCGCGTCAATCAAATGATTGTTCTTGTCAATCGGTGTTTTAAGACTGTTGCCGTCTTTGTCTTTCTTCCACTGATAAACGCTGTACTCGTTTCGCGCACTAACGCACTTTGAATCTATGACGATAGTCTGCTGTTGTAGCCATTGGATACCAAAGTTGACGCTATCCTTGCCCTTCTTGGCGGCTATCGCATTGACGCCATGCCCGTTAAGTTCTGCGATACTCTTAGGCTCTGCGCTATCGCACACCACATACTGACTGCCAATGCGTGATTTGATTTCAGGCGCAAGCGCATCATTCGTTAAGCCGCGCTCGTATAGTTCATCATAGATATAGATCGTCTTGCGCGCCTTGTCATAGTGCGTCACGGCTAAGGCCGCAGGGTCAGACGCGAAGCCAAAGTCTAACCCGTTGCGGTGATTCGTGAATTGCGCGGCCATGCCTGATAAGTCTTCAACGCGCCAATTCTTAAAGATGACATCGCCCAACACGCCCCACTTGCCCAGCGTGTAAACGTCGCGGTAATACTCGTCTGTCTCATTCTCCAAGTCGGCCCGGTCAGCGCCAGTCAGGAATTGGTTATCTTTGTAAGTCGTCTTTAAGATAGACAATTCAGGCGATGTATAGCGCGTCTGGTCATCGGCCCACGCGATACGGGCGAAATAGTCCTGATAAATCCAGTGTGTTTTATAGATTGGATTGAATGATAACGTCAAGCGCTTGGCTGTTGCTTCATCGCCGCCGCGCTGCCGTTTCGTCAGTTGCTTGATTGCGTCCTGGTCTGTCTCGGTTGCTTCCTCTACCCAGATGTCAGTTATCACGCCCTTTTCAGGCGTCATGCTTTTGATCTTCTCGGTATCGTCAAGGCCCGCGAATAGAATCTGATAGCCGTTCGCGCATGTGATAATGCCGTCTGATTTGTTGGTGTTAAAGAGCAGGCCCAGCCCAGCGTCAGTGATGACTTTCTTGATTTCATTCATCACCGACTTGCGGATTGTTCGCCCAACAGCGCGACACACTAGATAATTTCGCTTGCCTTGCAGAACGTCAAGCACCGCCCGTTGCGCCAAGAACACCGACTTACCAGACGATGAACCGCCGTAGTATATTTGCAAGCGTGACGAGTTGTCAAGGTGCGGCTCATAGGCGTCATTGATCACTAAGTCGTGATTCGCTTGCCTTAACGATTCTGATTGTGATCGGCTTTTCTTCGTCGCCACTTAATTCTAGTCTCTCTTTAGGCTTGCCGTAGCGATAAGCGAACAGCGCCATGATTGCATTGATATTGCCGCGCTTGCCGTTTCGTACCAGAACGCGAAACAACTCCTTGATGTCATCGTCACTCACGCACTCGTCAAGAAGTTTGTCAAGTTGTAGCGTTTCCGCTTTGATTTTCTACCAGCGCCGGGACGCGCCCCGCCTCTAGGCATATTGATAACTCTGATTTATTCATTCTTTGGCTATAACGGCTTTGACTTCCAGCCCTTGCCAATCTAGTAAAACCTTGACCATCGGCTTGCAATCTTCGGGCAGATTCAAGATGACATTTATCGAACCGTCAGCCATCGTCTTGATCTGCCGTATCTCTGCCCGTATCTCTACGGCTTTGATCTTGTCACTCATTGCGCCTTAATCACCCTATACCACCTGTACTTACCAACCATGCGCCCCGCGTCAATCTCGCCGCGCCGTTGCATGCCGCGAATGATACGCTTGGCTTTGTACTCGTCAACCCCTAGCCTATCGCGGAGCATCCCGTTCGTGAAGTCTAGCGACTCGTCAACGGGAATAGGCGCATGCTTATCTGCCAGCCCCCACCATGCCGGGGCGTTGCCATCTATCACTCTAAACGAATCGTCGGACATGCGACTCCTGCCGATACGTCACGCGCTCAAGTTTGTTGTGCTGAACGTCCCACATCAAGAAGCCGATAGACACATCCGAGAACGGCCAGTTATTACCGTAATACGTGGGCAGTTGCCAACATGGGCAGACTGCAATCCATGTATCGCGCATGTTTAGCGGCTTAAATGACCTGTGCCGATCATGCCCGATGATAGCGCTCGGATGCGGCTTACCTTCATCCTTGCGCCGCGCCTGTATATCTTTGAGTAAACTAATCGCGCCGGATTCTATGGTGTGATCGCGTGTGCCAACGGGTACGCCGTGATGAGCGTGCAACACCGTATGCCCTTCGATTTGCGCCTCTAGTTTCTCGTAATAGTCGATGCCAAGCATGGTGTAGATTGCGCGGTCGTCATCGCCCTGCGGCCCGGTGTGTGCCTCTGTGCCTAATATACCATATGCCCACGTCGCTACAGATACCAGCGGCCTAAGCAACTCAAACGACATTTGCCGCTGATCTTCCGGTGTGCCGTGCGTCTGCGTTGAGCCGTGATGTTGCGTGCCGTCTTTGATGTCGCCGCCCAGCCCAATGCCGATGCGATAATCCAGCGATGCCAACTCGATAAACTCTACCGCGTCACGCCACGCGCTCATGAGCCACTTTTGAGAATCACCGCAGACGTATGGCTTCTTTTCCTTTGAGCCTATTTCGTACCCGTCAATCGCTAGGCCAGTATCGCTCAATACGTGCGTATCACCGACGTAGAACCATAGCGCTGGTTTCGGCATGATTACGGTAGCCGCTCGCTTATCATCTTAACCAAATCGAAGTAGTCAACCTTCAGCCGCGCCAAGTCAAGACCCGGCCAGTCGCCGGGAGCCTTGCCCAAGTCTTTCCACGAGCCGTCAATGTGCAAGTGGTCGTTTGCCTTGCCAACTGGCAGGTAGTCACAAATGTAGCCCAGCAGGTCGCCGCGCTTGATCGGGCCGATTGGCGTAACGTCTGTGATGTGAGCGTAGCGCGTCCAGAACAAGCGCCCGTCCTCAAGCACATGCTGCACAACGACTACCCAGCCTTGCCAGCCTTTGACGACTCCAGCGAAAACAATCTCGCCATCTGCCACGGCAACAACACGCGCCCCGCTATCACCGTAATCTGACTTATTGAGATCATGCCCGGTGTGATACTGCGTGCCGTTCTGGTACAGCGTGCCGTAACCCGTCGCGTCAAACCACGGCGCTAATTGTCGCCGCGCAATGTCGCCGCAAGGCCATGACATCACAAGGCGCGCCGGTTGCGACGGGATAGGCACATCTGGCAGGCTCAACAGAGTTTGCATGTCGGCCAGTTCGCCGCTCAGTTGTTGCGCCAAGTCGCGTATGCGCTGTAGTTGGGCTGTGGATGGATTCATGGTGTCACCGTGTCAAGATCGTATAGTTCTCCGCGTTTGTTTTCTGGCGTGAAATATGTGACTGGTACGCCTGAAACTTCATTCCAGAAATCAAGTTCCCGCAGGGTGTTTATCATGATGAAAACTAATTGAGGCTCAAGACTAAAACGCCTTGACAGATAGTCGATGTCTAGCGGAGTGTGCTTTGATTCAGCCGACGCAAGCCAATCGCAAAACATCTCAATCAAGTCATACAGCGTCATGCCATTGACGCCGTTCTCGAAATGCTCAGGGTGATGCCGGTTTGCTTTGTAGTGATGCTTTAATCCCTCGCCCATTGCTTCAAGCGATGCTTTATACTCGTCACTTCCGAAAGTAAGCGTTTTTAACTTAGGCGTGTACTCGTCAAATATTGGCTTTTCTTGCGGCCCAAGTTTACTTACATCGTGCGTGTTTGATCGCCCGGTTAGCAACTGGATAAAATCATTCAGCCAGTACGATACCTTGCGCTTATGCTCTGTTACGTCTGCCGTGCAATCGTATTTTGTCACGCCGTCACCGTCCCGCCGCGCTCGTTCACGTAGGCCGTCAACTCGTCAAGGTATTGCCGGTGTATCTCGACGGATACAGTCGTCATATCAGGCTCAGGCACTTGATTCAACTTTGACGCCGCGTCTGCGTATTGCATCAACGCGCTGTAATCAATGCTAGACTCCGCGCCTTGATCGAGTTGGAAAGCACACGCGCCCAACACCACACGCCTCGTGGCATCAACCTCACGGCCACATGCCATGTCGCCACCCACGCCGCGCCGCGTAATGATGTATTGTAGCCGCCGCCCGCGCCCGCTTCGCTGACTACAATCGGCGGGCATTCGTCAAACGCCTCGATCAGTCGCCTGTAGCCAAACGCACCGGATGATCGAGCCGACATGAGCGGCCCGTCAATGCCGTACTCGTGTACGTCGATGATGCCGCCATACGCCGCGCAAAGTGACGCCGCAGGCGCAAGGTGTGGCAACGTGTCGGGGTGTGGATTGCCAGACGCGAATGAGAATATAGACAGATGCAGTCCATAAACGCGGGCGATTGTCAGCGCTTCGCAGGTGTAATCGTTAAGCCATTGCGCCTTAGCGATGTGGTCAACCGAATCGCCAAGCACAGGCTCGTTATATGGCGCGTAGTAGTCTGCACGGCCCAACTTCCAGAACTCAATCAGGTTTAGGTTTCCGCGCTTAGGGACGTACATCTTCTTGAGTAGCAACTCATTACGCGCCGCAACAATCGGATCAATGCCGCCTTGCGCTACAGGTTTGAAGTAGTTCGGTTGCCCCATTGCATCCGGTAGGCGATGCCATTTATCATTCTGGACGCGGCGGATCGTGATCGTCTCGCGGTTGACAGGCGTCACAGTGTTGTTGATGGAGTAAATCACGGCGGGCTTTGCAATGCGCTCGAAATCCTGTAGGCCCGTAGGCTCGTTACCGATGTGTACTGACAGTTTACTCACGCTTTGGCCTCCGCCTGATTGCGTTTCAATTCCGTAATCTGGATTTGCAAATCTAAAATAACAGCGTTTTGATTGGCTACAACTTGATCGCGCTCGCGCAACTGGCCTTGCAACTCTGCAATCAAACTCATGGCCTTTTCGTTGTCATCTTTGCGGGCTTTGCGCTCGTCTGATAATTGATTCTCCAACTCTGATACGCGGTCAATCAAAGCCTTGTTTTCGTTGTGGGCAATCGCCAATACGTCGCGCTGAATCTCTGCCTTGATTTTATCGGCCTGCGCTTCGCTCAATGCGGCCTGCGCTTGCGTGTTGTTGGCTTGCGCGTTGTCAATCTTGGGCTTGTTCTTCTCGCGGTAAATGTCCCAAAGCGATTTGACGACGAACAATATAAGTGCAATAGTCCCCGCGAAATTATCAGTCGATGGTGTCACGCTTGCCCGTACCTTTTGCCGACGTGTTTTAGACCCTGCCGCATGACTTCCGCCGCGAACAACATTGTCAAGGCGAATCGAATTGCAATCACGCGGTCATTGATCACAGTCACATCGGACAGGTACAGCAGGCCCAGCGCAAGCCGTGACAGAATCGAAACTACTACGCTCAAATCATAATGCCCGCGATATTCATAGACTTTGATGATTGCAGACAGTAAAGCAAAAAGCGCCGTGATAAATGACGGCACAAGTAATTGGTGTGCGATGAAATCAGAACCGACTAACATTTACTCCACCACCGCAGACATACCGCAAACAGGCCCACACTCGACTTCAAATTCGCTCTCGTATCGCCCAACATTGACAGGCAATTCGTCAAGGTACACATCACCGAAAACTCGCGCTTGCATCTTTCGCTCTTGCGCGGCCATGCGAGAAAACGACTCAGGGAAGTCTAGGCGAATCTTATTCCAGTAACCCTTTCCGCCTTTTACACACCCAATGCAGTTGTTGTTTTTATAGCCCAATTTATACATCGCGGGCAATTCGATACCAGCCCGCATTAGCATATTGAGGCAATCTTGCTTATCCATGCCAGAGTCAAGCAACGGCCACATCAAAGCAATATCAGGATTGTCGCGCTCAAATCTAGCAATGCGTGACGCCTCATCAGCGCCCATTCCGAATACGTGAGTATCGCCCGCGTGCTGGTATCGCTCACGGACTGCCCGCTTTAACTCAATCGTACAACGCGCCATAGAATGACCGACTAACCATCCAGTCTCATCAAACACATCGAAAATATCCGCGTACTTGTCAGACTTCAATAACTTGATAGGCTTGCCAATCCACGCGCTGACATCGGCCATGAATCGCGCATTGTCTGGATGCTCATATTTTAGCGTATCGCAGTATAAAATCTCTGCGTCTGGATATTCGTCGAGCGTGAGTTTTGCCGCGCAAGCCGAAGCAGCGCCACACGAGAACCATACCAGAACACGGCCATCAAAAAGTGATAATTGATTCGCTTGACGAAGTCGCATTTAACCACCTCGCCGCCGCCACGGTTGCCCAGTACCATGACGGCGGCCACCCACAGGAGGAGGACACCCGAAACGAAAAAGGCGACTACTTAGCCGCCTTGACGCCGATCATGTTGCCAATGTCATAGAAGCCCGACGCCGCCAGCCCGCTCAACAGTCCGACTAGCGCGACTTGCATCACATCGGCGGGCAACAGTTTGGACGCAACCGACAACACCACGCCGATCAACATTGCCGCCAGTGTCGCCGCCTTGCCTTCCACGCCGAACGACTTCACGAAATTTACCAGCCCTAGAATTGCAACAGCCACGAATGGATCAATCTGCATGTGCTATCAACTCCCTGCCCCGCTTGGGCTTTGTATGATATTTAGGCGGGCGTTTCGCTGGTTGTGGGTACTACTTCGCAATTATTACATGCGTCCGGCCACCAGCACGGCACGCCCGCCACGCCTATACCACTATACGACAGGTTGACGGCAAATGTCAAGTAGTAAAACGAACGCATAGACGGCTGTCTATTCCATAGCGAAAGATTTAAGGAAACTCCGCCCGATTTTGGCAGTTTGCATATTGACAAGTGATATTACCTGAATATAATAGACAGTATAGACAAACGCAGACACACACCCAACTCTCTCCCTCGGAGGCTATCATGGAAAACTCAATCAACGTCAAGAAAAACGAAGTCAAGGACATTCTGGCCGCTACGTTTCCTGAATACTCAGGCCGCAAAATCCGCGTAGTGTTTACCGACAAGGTACAGATGTACGACCTCAACTGGTCGGGAGGTACGCGAAACATTTTCGCCGCTGTTACCACCGATGGTAAGTCGGCCCGCCCGAATGTGCCAGCGCCGGATAACCCGTTCGAGGGGCAGACGGTGAACGTGCCAACCAACGCCGTGATTGTCAAACACTCGTTTTTCTGTGGGACTGATTGCGGTGTGACAATCTACGCGCACACCGAACAAGCGCCCAAGTGGTTGCCAGCATAGTAACTAGCCCACCACCGGGGCGCGACGGGATACGCGCAAAACTAAACGAGGTGACATGATGAAAACGAATGTCGAGAAGCAACGCGAGATGAACGCCGCACTTGACGCCGCCGCACAATCGGCGGGCTGGGTTGGGTGGAGTGACTTCAAGCGGGCGGCAAAGTTCGGGGCGATTAAGTTGCCCATCAAGCCCAAGACGTGGATCAGCATGGCGGGGCGCAAGGAGCAAGCGAAATGAACAAACTACAATCAGCCCTACGCAGCGACCACGACGCGTCCCGCTCAGAACGCATTGCTAACGCTTACGATGACATGATGGCCGATTATGCGCGGCCAGCCAAGCGCGTTGTGATGACCAGCGTCAACACAGCCGCCAAGCAAATCACCACCGTCGATCCTGCTTGGCTCTGCCACTTGTGCGGCATTCAACAGCCCGCGTGGGCCGGTGATTGCCTGACGTGCGAAACGCTGCCGATGATGGGGGACAGAGACTAACACGCGGCCAGTCACCGCACACGCGCAACGAGCCGAACACCTACACCTAAAACTCAAAGGACAATCTCGCAATGGCTACCTATCTAGAACAACTGACCAACGCTAACACGACCGTCACCATCACCCCGACGCCGCTCATCTTCGACAAGATCACCGATCCGAAGTTTCGCGGCCTGTACTTGGGCTTGCAGACGTTCACCAAGACCAACCCGCAGACGGGCGAAATCACGACCCTGCCAGTTGCGCACTTCTTCGATGGTGTTGGCGTGCGCTTCAACATGGGCGCGCAACTGACCCGCGCCGTGTCGATGTTGCGTCCCGGTATCAGCGTGGAAGTCGCGCTTGTCGAACTCAAAAAGAACGCAAAGGGCGGCACGACCAAGATTTACAGCGTCACTCCGCTGGACATCCCGCGTGTCAATCTCGAAGAAATGTTCGGCGGTGTGTTGAGCATCAGCGCCCCAGCCGCAGAACACCTGCTGCCGCCGCCGCCAGCGCCGATTGAGAACGGCGACATTATCAACAGCGACTAGCCCACCACCCACCTAGCCGGGGCGTGTGCGATGCGCCCCGGTGATGAGGAGAGTACATACCATGACGATGAGAACACTCGGATCAGACGGCAAGTATTGGCCAACGGCAGTTCAGGTAGTAGAACGAATCGCAGAACTCACGCAACGCGCCGAAGACGCAGAAGCCAGCGCCACCACCGCCGAGCGCGAGCGCGACGAAGCCCGCGAAGAGTTGGAGCGCGTCAAGGCCGAGCGGGATGAAGCGCAAGAGCATCTAGTGTACCTGTTTGACCACTTGAAGATATGGCTAGGCGCTAGACTGATTGGCGAGGTTGAGCCATGACGCGCCTCCGCCTCGTCCTAGCTGCCGTAGTCGCCGCGCTGTTCACGCTAGGTTGCGCCAGTGACATTGTACAACTTGTAACGTTTATCTTCGGGTGATTACATGACTATCTCAAAACGCGAGAAGAAGAAACTCTGCTCAGGTTGCCGCAATAACCGCTATAACATGGGGGCTGGATTCTGCGAACGGCCCGGCATTGACGCAGTAGTAACCGCTGACGAGTGCTGGAATCTTGAATCCGCGACGGTAGTCAAAAAGAAAATGGTATCAATCAGTCAGACGCCGCCCTGGTTGCAAGCGCCGATCAAAACGTTGTCTTGCAAGTCTGTCAGCGGCTATGTGTTCATCGACGCCAAGCGGGTTAGATAATGATTGCCGTGCTAGTCGTCTCTGCCATGTGCCTGACGGTGTTAGTCGTCAAGGCATCGCGCAATAATCCGTACTGGTAGCCCACACCCTGCCCGCCGTTTGCCGCTTGACAGCGGCGGGCGATGTGGTGTATATTGGTTATGCGGCGTGAGAGCGTCGTGCGGTGTGGAAGCCGCCGAATGTTCGGACACAAAAGGCGCTTGAGTGGTGCGCCTGTGATGTGCTATTGCGGTGTCCGACCGCACTTCCACAGCACAGGCACAGGCAAACCACTGAGGCGCTTTTTGTTATCTAGGAGGTGTCATGTTTGATTTTCTGAAAAAGCGGGCTAGTGATTCACTGGATATTAAGGCGGCATACGCTTGCAGTCACACCGACAAGCGATTGACTAAATACACCTGCTCCAACGGCGCTATACAATACGTCATGCAATGCCGAGAGTGTGGCGCTAAAGTTGGAAGCCCGATCAAACATGCAGCACTAACCACGCACCAACGCAACACAGCCCCAGCATTTGACGAGACAACCAGAACGAACCGCAGAACCGAAATAGATCACGCCTACGCGCTACACCGTGAACGATTCAATAGCACGGCATGGTGGCGGGCGTATAATGCGTACCTAATCAGTAACGCATGGATTGACAAACGCGCTCAGGCTATGAACCGCGACCACTGGGCATGCCAAGAGCGACGACACGGTTGCACAGGTGGCGCTACGGAAGTACACCATCTCAGTTATACGCATGTCGGGGATGAACCACTTGACGACCTGTTGTCGGTGTGTCATCACTGCCACGAACTAATCACCGCAGAATCACGCCGGACATGGAGAACACTATGAGCCTTGATTTGTTTATCGACACTGAGCCGTCTTGCCCTATGCCTGACTTTCCAGACTATGACACCGCGCCCGTAGTCAAGCGCGATTTTCTATCCGACATACCGCAGGCGCGACCCGACTGCGATAAGGCCGCGCTTGAGTACATCGACGCTGGTTTGTCTGTTGTGCCGTGTGCCTTGCCGGGTAAGTATCCTGCAACGCCGTGGCTAACCTATCAGGCCGAAATCGCAGACGCCGCACAGGTGGCACGCTGGTACGGTAAAAACCCGTCATGGGGCTTAGGTATCGTGTGCGGTGATGTTAGCGGCGGGCTGGAAGTCATCGACTTAGATGGTGGCGCGTTTGCAGATGAGTATGACGCGCTGATTAGAGCGAACGCGCCGGGGCTGATTGAACGATTAGTGATTGAGAAATCACCCAGCGGCGGGCGGCATTACGCCTACCGTTGCTCAGAGCATGACGGCAATAGCAAGATTGCCCAAACGCTGCGCGAATTGCCAGGACACAAGCCCGGCACGGATGGACTAACCACCCTGCTAGAGACACGCGGTCAAGGTGGGTACATCGTAACCTACCCAACACGCGGGTACATTCTGTTACAAGGCGATTGGCTACACTTGCCGACGATTACACCCGCCGAGCGCAGTCTGTTATGGAGTTGCGCGGCCATGCTTGACGAAAGCGACAAGGCCGTCAAGGTTGAACCAGCGCCAAAGCCGCAACCGAAGCACGAAGAACCCGGCAATGCCTCAGAGTTTCACGCGCTGATGGAGCGGCACGGCTGGACTAAGGTCAAGACATCGAAAGGCCGCGAGGACTGGCGACGGCCCGGCAAGACTGACGGCATATCGGCCACATGGAACTATATCGAAGATTCGTTCTATGTGTTCTCATCAAATGCCGCGCCGTTCAAAGATAACCACAGGTACACGATTAAACAGGTTAGGCAGTTGCTAGAGCCTGAAAGTGTTCCGCAGCAAGACAGGCCGCTCACCGAGAAGATTTACTTAACCGACATGGGGAACGGGCGGCGGTTTGCGCTTCGATTCTCGGATCAATTCAAGTATAACAAGGCGCTTGGGTGGCTTAACTGGAATGGGTCAAAGTGGGAACGCAACGCAGAGCCTCAGGTTATGAACGCCGCACGGCACACGGTTAACGCTATCTTCGAAGAAGCGCGGGATGCACATAATCCAGACGATGCAAAGTTAGCATCAAAGTGGGCTGTAAGTAGCCAATCACGCGGACGGCTTGACGCGCTGATTTACTTAGCAAGCACAGAGCCAAGCATACACACGCCGCCAGAAATGTTTGACATTGATCCGCTGTTGCTAAACTGCAAGAACGGCACAGTTGATTTGAGGACAGGCGCGTACTACACACACGACTCGTCACGCCTGTTATCGAAAGAGGTAAACACGCCATACGATGTAGATGCAACCTGCCCTAAGTGGGTTGACTTTCTAAATCGGATTATGGACGGCAATACCAGTTTGATCAAGTTCATTCAGCGGGCAGTCGGTTATAGTCTGACAGGCAGCACAGCCGAGCAGTGTTTCTTTTTGAACTATGGCACAGGCGCAAACGGAAAGAGTGTTTTCCTAGAGACGATGCGCGGCCTGTTGAATGACTACGCAAGCGCGGCTGAGTTTTCGACATTCCTAGCCACGCAAAATGAATCAATCCGCAATGACATTGCCTCACTTGCCGGGGCGCGTTTCGTGTCATCTAGCGAATCAGGCGCAGATAAACGCCTGAGTGAACCAATCATTAAAGCCCTAACAGGTGGTGATACAATTGCGGCCCGCTTCCTATTCAAAGAATACTTTGAGTTCAAGCCGCAATTCAAAGTATGGATGGCGACGAACCATAAGCCAGTGATTAAGGATACAGACCACGCGATATGGAGACGGGTTAGGCTTGTGCCGTTCAACGTGACGATACCGGAGAAAGACCGTAACCCTAACTTGATCGCAGAGTTGCGGGCAGAGTATAGCGGCATCCTGACATGGGCTGTTCAAGGTTGCCTAGAATGGCAACGCGACGGGCTGGGCGCTCCGGTTGAAGTCGTGGACGCAACGAACGCATACCGTAACGAGCAAGACACGTTCGGCGCTTTTATCGGCCTGAATTGTGTTGTCAGTGAATCGGCGGCATACAGCGCAAGCAAACTGCACAAACTGTATTGCGAGGTGACAGGCGAGAAAGTCACGGCCAGAGAGTTTAACGGCATGATGACAGAACACGGATTCAAGCAAGTACACTCACGTACCGGGAACGTGTGGCAGGGTATTGGCCCGATAGAGTATGAGTCAAATGATTGACTTTCAGCCTGTGAAGGCGTGAAGGGCGTGAAGGCAAAAAGTTAAGGTTGGATTTCTATACGCCCCCCTTGCGATTTAATAGCGTTTGCCTTCACATCCTTCACACCATAGTCAAACTGTGAAGGCATCCTTCACAGAAACAAGATAACAAAACATAATGACACCTGAAATGTTTGACAACAGACAGTATGAAACCCTACTGCAATGGATAGCCAACTATGACAAGTTTATCGCCCGCTCGCCAGTCGAATCTAACCAGCGCAGAACCGCACAGGCCGCCCGTGACGAACTCAAATCAGTCCTTGACAGACTCACAGCCCACGCCGCCCGCCCTGCCCGCTGACATGCCGCCGGAGTTGTTGCGGGGCGTGACGACGAAGCCCGTCAAGATTGAGCGCGGCCCGTCGCGTATCTGGACAGGCTCTAAGTTTGAGGTTGTGGAGTGCGTGACGGCTGTAATCTTTTAGGAGTGATGACATGACTACAGAATTTCAGAAAAGAATAATTGAGTATGTTAAGAACCGCCCGAACCGCATGGCGTCACGGTGGGAAATTGCTCAGGGTGCATTTCCTGAAAAGTGGATAGACATAAAACGCTCGCAAGGCAATCGCACTCATGGCCGTGGCGCGTTAATTGCTCACATTCGCCGCGCTGCTCAGACGTGCGAGCAGTTGGGACGGTTGCCCGCAAAAACTCAATGGGACGATGACGTTATATTTTATAGGGACGTTTGAGTTCGTGGCACCGCGATCGCTGCCCGGTACTGTCATCGGTAACGCCGTGCCACCGCTGTTGTACCAGCGGGTGATTGAGGCGCAAATAGCGAAACCTTAAAAGATTTGATTTTGCTTGACACGGTAGCCGTAAAGTTGTAATATACAAGTGTCGAGGGCAATACAGCGGTCAAGCGGTTTTTCTATAGTGGTAGCACACGCCTGATTGGTACGCTGGCCCTCGACAAGCCGCTACAACCGATCAGGCGTTTTTTATTCACACGGAGGATGCAATGGGTTACAAAACGATGTTAGACAACTGCCCACCCGATGACGCTGAACAACTCCATGACATCCTGTCAATGATGGCCGTCGCGATTGACAAGATAAACGCGATGTATCCTAGCACGGCAGTCGTGGCCGATGACGATCAGGACGGCGAATAATGGACTACTCACAATTCCTTGACACGAAGCACGACTTCGGCGCTGACGATGGTTTCAAGCCAACATACATGCCGTCAGTATTGAAGGACTTTCAGGTGTCGCTGACCGATTGGGCTGTACGCAAGGGCCGCGGAGCGCTGTTCGCTGATTGCGGGCTAGGCAAAACGCTCATGCAGTTGGTGTGGGCTCAGAACGTGGTAGAGCATACCAATAAGCCGGTATTGATTCTCACCCCGTTGTCCGTGTCGATTCAGACGTTGGCTGAGGCCGCGAAGTTTGGCATCGAAGCACACCGCGCCATAGTCGGACACGCGACACTGCCGACTATCTATGTCACCAACTATGAGCAGTTGCACAAGTTTAGCGCGACAGACTATAGCGGTGTGGTGTGCGACGAGTCGTCAATCCTAAAGAACTTCGACGGCGTTTACAAGAGCGAGATTACTGAGTTTATGCGCCAAGTACCATACCGACTACTTGCAACGGCAACCGCCGCGCCGAACGATTGGGACGAGCTGGGGACGTCAAGCGAAGCGCTAGGCTACATGGGCTATAAGGACATGCTGAAAACGTTCTTCACCAACAAAGAGAACTCGTCAAGCAAGCGTCGTTCCGGACGTTGGGACATGTTCAAAGGCGAGGCGCGTGACGAGTTTGTCCTGCTAGGCTGGGCAGAGGAATCATTCTGGCGCTGGGTTGCATCATGGGCGCGAGCGGCTCGACGACCGTCTGATTTGGGATTTGATGACCGTGATTTTATTCTGCCGCAGATGGTGGAGCAGTTTACCGAAATCAAACCACGCACACCGCGTCAAGGAATGTTATTCGATGTGACTGCCGTCAACTTTCAAGAGCAGCGCGAAGTAATCCGACGAACAGTAAATGAGCGTTGCGAGTCGGCGGCTGAATCTATCTCGCATCACAACATCGCGGCGGCATGGTGCAATCTGAATGACGAGGGCAAGTTGCTCGCCAAGTTGACTGGCGGGGTTGAGGTTTCAGGCAGTAGCAGCGATGAGGAAAAAGAGGAAGCGGTTAATTGGTTTGTGAACGGCACAGACGATCGGCGTGTACTGATTAGCAAGCCAAAGATTCTAGGCTTCGGCCTGAACTTCCAGCATTGCAACTACGCCACCTATTTCAGCGACTTCTCGTATGAGCGATACTACCAGACAACGCGCCGATTCTGGCGGTTTGGTCAGACTAAAAAAGTCACCATCAATAGCATCTATCCCGAAGGCGGCGAGCGCATGATGCAAGCGATTGTACGCAAGTCAAAAGCCGCCGAGCAGATGTTTGAAAACATGGTGCGCTATATGAACGACGCACTAGCAATCGACAAAACTCAATACACAAGCAAGGAGATCAGCAAACCATCATGGCTAACCAAGTGATTACCGAAGTAGTCAACGATCGGTACGCAATCTACAACATGGATTGCATCGAAATGATGAAGCAACTACCAGATGAATCCATCGGACTGAGCGTTTATAGCCCGCCGTTTGGGGGCCTGTATGTTTATTCCAGCAGTGACCGTGACATTAGCAATGCCCGCAACTATGATGAGTTTTGGACGCATTACGATTTCGTCATCGCTGAGATTCATCGCCTGACTAA
The DNA here is from genome assembly GCA_016718605.1 of Lysobacterales bacterium. Taxonomy (GTDB): domain Bacteria; phylum Pseudomonadota; class Gammaproteobacteria; order Xanthomonadales; family Xanthomonadaceae; genus Aquimonas. The sequence goes on from JADKCY010000026.1 coordinate 35,575, forward strand.
GCCTGGGCGGTCAACCGTTGTGCATTGCAGTGACATTCCTAGCGGTAACACTGGCACGGATTTCATGAACCATCTGCCGGGCGACATCATCGAGCAGCATGTCATGTGCCGCAAGCCGGGTTGTAAGGCCAGCGAACGCGAGCGGCGCAAGGGCATGTGCGGGCATGGCTGGTTTCAGTACACTGGCGACTATGTGATTTGGAAAGAGCCTCTCGCGGTGCGTAACCGTACAATGGCTAAGAACTTGGCGCATAAGACCATCGTCGATGATTCATCGCGGGCAGGGCAAGCGATTGCCGATCATGCGCTGGTATTCCGAAAGCGCGGTCACAACGAAGAACCTATCACGCACGAACACGGCCTGACTGAGTACGCTGGTAGCACGCAGATGCCAGCCGATATTCTGCCGTTTCGCAATTTCAGCGGCGACCAAAAGATGAACCGATTCAGCCATTGGATTTGGCGACGGTATGCGTCAAGCATTTGGGACGATGTGCGTCCTAATCGCGTCCTGCCCTATATCGAAAGCATGGATGAGCGCGACGAACAGCACGTTCACCCGTTGCAGTTGGATGTTATCGAGCGGGCGGTAACACTGTGGTCAAATCCTAGCGACGTTGTGTTGACTCCGTTCATGGGTGTTGGCAGTGAGGTTTTCGCGGCGGTACGTTTGGGACGGCGTGGTATCGGCGCTGAGTTGAAAGATACCTACTTCCGGCAAGCGATGAAAAACATGCTGACCGTCGATGCTGAGATCGTTCACGAACCGGATATGTTTGACCTGTTAGACGAGTAGTGTGCAGCAAATAGAAACCTTAAAAGATTTGCGCGAATCGAATCTTTTAAGGTTTCTGTATTGACTCGCACCACCGCGCTGTTGTATAGTGACAGCACGGTAACGCAGGAGGATATGAGATGATTTGCGAATGTGGACACGACGAATCAGAACACGAATCATTAGGCTGTATGCACGAATTTCCTAATACTTCGTTTTGTAAGTGCATTAATAATCCGTGTAGTTTCAGCATAAAAACTGAAGCGCAATTAATCGCCGAGCTGCGTCAGCGCGTGGCAGAGTTGGAAGCCGCGCAAGCCATCGTCACTCCGAACGGCGAAACATTGTCGAAGCGGATTGACGCATTTCTGGACGCCAATCTGCCGCAAATCGTCACGCCGAACAACTGCCGCCACTGCCAGCGGGCTGCTGAGCAGATGCGCGAGGCGGCGGCGGATGCGGCTATCATGTCTAACGAGACTCGTGCTAATCTGTCAGCGCAAATCCGCGCCTTGCCGTTGCCAGAGTGCGACGGCAAGGCGCTAAAGCCTGAATAGTCAATCCATCCAGCCCTGTAGCCAAACTGAGGCGCAGGGGTGTGACTCACAAATGCGCAGGGCTGGATATTGAGACAGACAATGAGCCGTCCATTCACAGTAAACGAAATCCCGCGCTGCCCGCTATGCCGCGAACACGTCAAGCGCTGTAAATGTCCGAATGACGTGAAGCCGCCAAAAGTTTGCAAACCAACAAAGCATAAGTTTAAGTCGGATGAGTGGAAAATTGAGCCGTACTACTGGCAGGTTATCAAATGAATTGCTTAAATTGCGGTGTAATCATCGACACGAATCACACACGCTGCGAAGATTGCAGACGCGAAATAAAACGCGCCAAGAACAAGGCAGACGCGCAACGCGCTAAAGAACGGCGACACGAGCGCGGACTGGTGACAAAGCACCTGAAGGGCGGCAAAGAGCCTCGCGTCAATGCTAAGTGTATGCGGTGTGGTAGTGATGTGGTAGCCGCCGCAAATCGCCTAAAGACAACGCTGTGCCAAGCGTGCCGCGATAGTGCGAACGCACGCAAAGCCGCAGAACTGTGGCGCAAGCACCACCCAGCGCCTATCAAGTTATCGGGCGCGACGTGCGTCATGTGTGGGCATGGATTCACGAACGGATTATGTGAGTGCAAAGAGTGATAGATGAGCAATGCGACATACCAGCAGGTCGGACGTTGGCGCAACATGCCGCGCACCACTGAGACGGTCGTCACGTTCGCCGCGCAGTGGGTTGACGAGTGCGGTGTGTGGCCTGGTTATCGTGACGTTGCAACGATATTCAAGATGAACAATGACGCGGCCTGTAGTCTGTTGCGCGAAGCCCGCGCCGTGATGGAGGCGATGAAGTGAAAATAGAACTGCCGTGGCCTGATAGCGCACTACTGCCCAACAACTCTAGCGGCCACCACTGGGCAACAAAACAATCAGCCAAGCAACAGGCTATATCAGACGCGACTTGGGCAACTAAAAAAGCGCTATTCGATGACATCGGCCCGCGCATTGATCCAGAATTTGACGCAGAATTATCTATTTACTTTTATCCACCTGACAACCGGGGCCGCGACGTTGACGGCATGTTATCGAGCATGAAACCAGCGCTTGACGCAATTGCAAAGACAATCGGAATCAATGACCGCAGATTTAGACCAGTTCATTTGTACCCGCTAGACAAGATTGACGGCGGGCGTGTTATTGTAGTGCTAGATCAAATCCCGTTCTGAGGACAAATCACAATGAGCAAAACGACTAAAATCCTGCTATTTGCGGCGGTCGTGTTCCTAGCCGTCAAGTACATCGAGGCAACAAATTATCAGGTGTACACTCAGCCGGGATTGAGCGAAGTCAACCAATCGCAAGCGGCATTGAACTATGCACAGGCCGAGAAAGTCAATCAGGATGTGCGGCGGCAAAACGAGTTTGACGACGGCACGGCTATCAATGCTGTTGCGCGTGTAATCACTGGCAGGGGAATTACAGACGCCGAACAACTAGGCGGGACGCTATTGGCTATCCTGTCCGCGTGCGGACTTGTGCCGTGGGTTGCGTTGTTCGGTATGTTCATTGCGTGGAAGTTGACGCGGCCTGTTGTGGTGAAACATGAATAGCGATAACCGCATGGCAGAATCAGAGGCGATTGAATGGGGTATCGAAATCGCCTACACTGAATTGCAAATCAAGCGGCACGAATACGAACAACTGACAGACTCAAAGCGGCGGGCAGATAGCGCAGAGTATGACGCCGAACAACAACAGCACGCGCAGAATTATCAGGCGATGGAGAGAGAGCGCAAGCAACGATCAGCGCTAGTCAAGGCCAACGGCGGCAAGTGCATAGAGTTACCCGGCGGGCGGATAATTGACACTGACGGCAGTATCATATACTCAAGCGACTTGAGGGGCTAGAATGAGGCGAGACGATATGGACTTTAGCGCGATTGTCTTTGTAATCTTTGTGGCTATCATCGTCTTGGCGTTGTTGGGAATTGTAACCCAGCGCATAAGCGATAAATACTCAATCAGCCGTGAGCAATCGCGGGCGAAAGCCTACGCAACCCGCAACGACTCCAACACGTTTGTCTTGCGTGAACTTGCCAAGCACGGCCCGCACGAAGTAACTTTGGATGAGAATGCGGTTATGACTGTCACGCCAGCCAAGCCAGCGCAACAGGCCGCAACCGTCGCGCAAGGGCCGTCCATCGGTGTGCGGTATGTCATTGACGACGCCCACCCTGACAGCATCCAGCGTCGGGACTTGCTGAGGATTGTCGAACACACCATCCGGTATAACGGCAACGACGGCACAACCATTCGCGCCGGGAACAAATGCCACAATGAAAAGGTTATCAACCCAGTCGAATGGACAGCAGCCGTAAAGTTTGGAGTAGAGCGCTTCGGTGTTATCGCCAAGCCTAAAGACGTTACTGAGGTGGGGCATTATCAGACGTTGGCTGACCTGGCAGACGCCATCAACAAGTATGAACTAGCCCCCACTGCCCCAGCGTGACGCGCCGGAAACGATAACAGAACAGCATAATAGCCGCCCTAACAGCCCGAAATAACAGCCACTATCACACCACAGAAGGGGTACACCATGTCACGCAACGGTAAAATCATCATCGGCCTGCTATCGCTGGTAGGCGTCCTGCTGTACAACTGGACGCACACCGGGGGCTTGCTTGCGTCATACGTCAAGCCTGAGTTTGTCGGGTACATCGCCGCCGCCGGGATTGAGTTGGCCGTAGTCGGCTTGTCATTGCGGATTGACGAAATGCGCCGAGCGCAAGCCGACGCAACCTTTCACCTTGTCACACTTGCGGCGGTTGTGATTGTGTCAGCGCTTGCCAACATAGCGCAAGGCTACCTTGTCAAGTTTGGAACAGAGTTGACAAGTGCCAACATTGGCAGGCTTGACGCCGTGCAAGTGGTTGTAAGCCTAGCCGCAACTGGGTTGTTATCCCTTGTGGTGTTTGCGCTTGCCGAGGTGGTAGGCCATGACATCGGCGCAGTGAGGCGCAACCAACCGCAAG
>JADKCY010000027.1 GCA_016718605.1 Lysobacterales bacterium
CGCCGTACTCAAAATCGGGGGGACGTCGATGGTGGGCTGATTTCTATGCAGAGATCGTGCTTGATCTATGTCAATTCAAACAGGGTTCGAGTGGAGAACTACCTTCTGTTGACGCATTGTCGCCCGAGCTCAAAATATACAGAGCCACTCTAATACGACCGGCGCATCAGTAGCTAAGGACTGATGTCCTTTCCTAAGCAATATATGCGTTTCCTCAATAGGCTGTCGCGAGCACTGGTGTCAACACAGTCTTCTTACAGCCATTGAGTATCGAACTCACCCTGTTACACCTTCTCCGCAAGTGCCTATCGCCGCGTTATCAACAATTTAGGACTGGAGTGTGGAATGTGGAACCTCGAAATCGGAAGTTGGATAACCAGTGAGTTCAGCAAGATTTTCAAGGGATAGATAGTTCCAGTATGGCGTCCATGAGTCCTTGTCAAAAGACACTATGGCATAGCTTCCGTACGGTGCCAGTCCTAGCCCTTCAGCATAGTGCTCAACCCAGACAAGCCCGTTCAGTTTTCCCGAACGCTCGTTGAAACGTTCGTGATACTCAAGCGCGAGCTTTAAGGATTCAAGCGCAAATATCGTCATATTTTTTGACTGTTTCAACTGTGCAACTAGATCATCTAGGATCTTTGTGAACCGAGACTTCGTGATGTAGTTCTGGATTGCGCTCATCAAAGTAACGTTATCGCGCTCAAGAAATTGCCGGATATCATGTGTAATTGTTTCAACAGCGATTGTTACACATGTCCCCGCCGTAGCAGACATTTGCGAACAGACGACGACAAGGGGTCTATTTTCGTCTTCAAGAATCCTAATATGGCATCGTGAAGGTGCTCCACTGACACCACTGAATGAGTAGATGAACTCTTGTTTCACAGCCATAAAATTAACCTCGTTTCTGTTTTCTCGGTGTTTGGGGTCGGGATGCGTCTATGTTTCCATGACCATCGCATATGCAATTATTCTCTCGGAGTACATGCACGCCCAACAAATACAAGATGCTTCGTCTCTGGACTGATTACGCGATTTTTCACCAAACCGCCTAGAATGGCTGCTCTTGTGTGACCCTCCATTAAGTGAAGGCGTCCGTCGACAGCTGGATGAATCCCATCAAGAAGCACCGGCGAGCGTAACCACGTTTTGTGTTCCTCCCAGTTCGCAACTACTTCGCTGCGGTTGTCTATGCATGGCCATCCTTTGTTTGCAAATTCATCGAGCCGAGCCTGGACTACCAGATACCAACGTTCAAAGTCATCGTAGTACGACGCGTTAATGATCTCGTTGGCAGGAATATGAATTGATACCCATTCTACAGATAACAAATCAATATCTCGATATTGTTTTTGGAATTCACTACTTCTGCCATGGTCAGAATAGACCTGCTCAATAACGTCGCGCGGCGTTTCTGGCAAAAGTTTGCAAAGTGTATCTAAACAGATAATGCCGGTGTCTTTGTCGTATGGTTGGTCGAGAAGGTCGGAAAATTTCATGCTCGCCTATTGCTTCCTTTCTGCGGGTATAGTAATCGGGATAGTGTCTCATATGCTCACATCGGTTAATACCAACAGCATACGCAAAGGTCAGCGAGTCGAATGCAGTAGTGTAGACCTCTTGAACCGACAGACAGTCCAAGCATTACGCCGCATCATCCAATCATGTCTTGCCAACTGATGGCGCAGATCAAGACTATCGCTCATTTCCCGGTTCGCCAGTCATAAAGAGCGGATCTTCCGCTGGCGCGAAAACCTTCGCGTGCCCTCACCGGTAACTCATTTTATATATGTCCTTTCTCTGCATCAACTGTGCTGCTGGATTCTGAGTCACCTCACCCGTCTGGACGTAGCCTAAGAACGTCGGCACGGATCGATGGTCTGACATGGCCATTGCCTGCGATAGGGGGATGCCCTGTTTACCTGCCTCGGTAGCAAATCCTGACCGCAAGCTGTGGCCCGCAAAGTCACCGGCGACACCCGCCATCAGCGCGCGCTTTTTTACCATGTTGGCAATCGAGCGATCCGACAGCGACAACCCAATGCGGTTGCCTTGCACACTTCGGAATAGCCTTCCTTCTGAAACGCCGCTGGACTGAAGCCAGTCTTCGAGCGCTTTGGCCGCCTCACCCAGAACCGGCTTGTCGGGTTGCGACCCCGCAATGGCGCCTGTCTGGCGTGTTTTGGAGTGCTCTAGGCGGTAGACATAGCCCTCCGGCACACGGCGCAGGTCGCGCAGGTCCGCGAGCGCGATCTCTGATCGGCGACGTCCACCTGAGGCAAACCCGAAGAGCAGGATCGCGCGATCCCGGATCCCCATCAGGGAGTCATCGCAGGTATCCAGCAGGGCGCGAAGCACATCCGCCGTGGCGGCCGTTTTCTTGTTTGGACGCTCGCCACGTTTCACCGAGGCCTTGCTCGCCGTGCTGAGCAGAATACGTACCGAGGGCAGCGCGCACGGGCTCTCCAGACGCTGCATCGCATGGAACTTGGACAGCAACGAAATGCGGTGACGCACGGTGGCCATCGAGAGTGCGCCAGGTTTTCCCTTGAGGCCCGCGGCCACCAGCTGACGATCCACCTCCGGTGGCAACTCCGAGGTGAGCTCACCACGACTGTTGGTCCGCCGGAGATGGTCGACCAAGAACTGGATCACACAGGCTTCGCTGACCGGGAACGTCAACGGACTGCCAAATCGAAGCTGATGCCAGTTCTGCCAGTAGCGCATGGCGCTCTCGTAGGCGCGCACGGTGTTCGCGGCGGTGCCTTCGGCGATGACTTCACGGACGGCATCCGCCGTTTGCGTGCTGAGCAGATCGGGCACGGCGTCGGAAAGCTGTGCTAGATTCTTCGATAGTCCTTGCGTCATATTATGTATTCTTTAGTACGTTAAACGGTTAGCACGTCCGATAATGTTCTATTATCGGACGTCAAAGAGCAACCCCCGACGAATCGGCAGCAAGCAAAAGTACGAGGTAATTTCATGGCACGGCCAGGGCTGAGTTTTGACGAGGTAAAGCACGCGGCAGACGCACAGCTGAAGGCCGGCGTGCGACCGACCATCCAAAGCCTTCATGCGGCGCTTGGCACCGGCTCATCAACCACGATCCTGAAACACCTGAATGACTGGTGGCAGCAACTCGGGCAACGCCTGGTGTCGCAGCAGGAGGCGTTGGCCATCCCGGATGCGCCTGCGAACGTACTGGCCGCCGCAGGCACCTTCTGGCACACCGCACTGGAGGCCGCGAACGCTCTGCTCGGGGAACGCAGACAAGAACTCGAAACCCACTATCAAGGACAGGTCGATGCCTTGGAATCCGCAAAAACGAGCGCCCTGGAGGCCGTCGCGATCGCCGATGCGCGCGCCCAAAGCGCGGATCAACGAGCCAACAACCTCACAGCGCAGCTCGCCGACGCGGATTCGAGGGTTCAGGAGCTGCGTCGGCACTTGGATGATCTGCGCAGCGCTCTCCAAAACGCGACGGACCAACTGCAGCAGCGTGATCGACAGGTGATCAGTCTTCAGTCCGCGCTGAACAGCGCGCAAGAGGCCGCTGCCCTCGAGAGCGCACGAAGCAAGAGCCACATCGAAGCCACGGAAAACCGCTGCGCTCGCGAAATCGACATCGCACGATGCGCAGCCCGTGAACTGGCCAGCGAACTCAAGGAAAGCAAACAGCAACAGGATGCCCAAAGAGCCAAAGCCAGTGCGGACCTCGCGCATTGGAAGGCCGAGGCCGCCTCACACAGCGCGCACGCCCAAAGGCTCAGCGCCGAGCTTCATGCCGCTCAAACCATTCACCAAGCCCAAGCCCAGCAAATCCTTCAGCTCGACGAGCGGCTCCGCGAGGTCACCAGCAGGTTACTCAGCCCCCTCGCAGAAAGGCGTCCTCGAAAAAAGAAGCTCAACGAAGCGGACCGCCAGAGCGAAATACCGGGTCATAGCTAAAGACATGCTCCAGAGGGCTGTCCTCACAACGACCAATAATCCGGTCAGGGAATGCAGTACCGCCCTCATCCAAAATCACCCGCCCTGCGCAGATTGGGCATGTCGCCTGTGGACCTTCAAGGTGGACCCACCCGCCAGCCAGAGGCTGCCCTACTTCACCGCGGATGAACCGGAGGACGCCATAAGGCGCATTCAACGAAAGCACCCATTGGGGAGCGATCACCAGTCTGCGGGTCGGCAGTGAGTACATTGGCCACGTCGAAATAAGCCAAAGAATGGATCCAAGAAGCCCAGTGATCGTCAGGGCCGGATGGCGCGTCAGCGTTGAGGGAGATACGACCAATCCCGCCAAGATGAACCACGTAATCAGGACGGGGGCCGTAAGCAACAGCAGTAGGCACACGCCCCGCCAACTGCGCATGGCAAAGCCCTGACTCACGAACAATCCTCGCAACCACCATGCGGCCATGACCGGTTCAATGCGATAGGTCAGCGACTCACGAGATCCGCGTTCGGCGGCGTTGTCGTTGACATCAGTATCGGGATCAGTCCCCTCCTCCGGCACATCCATGGCCACAAACGCGAGCTGATAGCGGGTCACATTGCCACGCCCGCCTGCACTGGGCATCGCGCGAAGATCCGGCCCGCATGCCAACCCCGCATTGGCACATTCAGCCGATATCTCAGCGCGGTGGGCCATCCACCAGGCGACGAATTTCTCCCGCCGTAACCAGCGTCCTGGCGAATCGCCCTGCAGCACACCGCCGAACTGTTCCACATAGATCGCCCGCAAGGTATCGACATCGACAGGCGAGGTTGTGCCATCGCGCCTCAGTTCATTGGCAGACATTTCCGCCAGGACAGACAGGACACGTGAATACCTGGTCTCCCCGCCTCGCGCGGAAAGCCACTGCGTGAGCACGTCCAAGCATGAAAGGTGGTCGGTGGAGGATTGGGGAGGTATTGGACTGTTTTCGGACATGGCGCGAATGGATGTTGGGACACCCCAACTCTAGGCAGCCAAGACAGCATGAGCAACGTAGAAGGCATTGTTCCGTTCGGACTTCGCAACGGGCGGATGTATGCCGCCACCGAGGTGGCCAACGGTCTCGCCTGCGACTGTTTATGTCCAGGATGCGCAACACCGCTTGTCGCACGCCAAGGCGAACACCGCCGGCCCCACTTCGCACATCACGCAGGCGCCGAGTGTGAATACGGAGCAGAGTCCGCCATCCATCGAATGGCAAAGCAGATCATTGCCGACCACCGGCGCATCCTCTTGCCCGGCTGGGATGGCGACCTCATCCACCCGAACCCGTCCATGCTGGTTGACATCAAGGATTGGATACACCGCGCTGACCGCGTGGAAATGCCGGCCCGGGTAGCGCAACTCACCGATGTCACCCTTGAACAACGGGTTGGCGATCACCGACCCGACCTTGTTGTCAATGACGATCAAGGTGAACTGCTAATCGAGATCCGATGGCAACACCCAGTCACACCCGAGAAAAAGCAAGCCATGGAAGAGAGCGGTAGGCGGATGATCGAAATCGATCTCTCACGCCTCGGTCTGTTCGACATCTCCCGTACCGATCTGCTCATCGACGCGGTTCTAGGCAACGAGTCCAATCGAAAATGGATCAGCTGCCCTGAAGCCATCGCTGCATGGATCGAAAACCATCGAGCTCTATGTGACCGGGTCCAATGCGCAAATGCCTCGATCCAGGAAGCTCGCGAGGTCAACCTAAGAAAACGACGCGATCTGCTCGCAATTGAGCGCAACAGACGCTGGCAATACCTATCGGAGCTGGCCGCGCTTGACCAGATCACCAGACCGGAAGCGATCCAGAGCCGTCTGCATGAGCTCGCTAACAAGGACATCCCAAAGGCAGAAATCCTCCAGCGCGAGATCGTCCCCACGTGGGTGACGTTGCATCTGACCGATCCGTCATCGGATTGCTGGGCGGTCAGTGCACATCCGAAGCTGTGGTGGAGCGCCGCCTACCTACGATTCATCCAGTCCGCACCGGCTGGCAAGGTCCTGACAACGATGGCCATCTTCAATTGGCTGGACTTAACCTTCGGGTTCCACCCGATCGCCTACCGTCTGTTCCAAGCCCAGAGAACCTACGGCATCGCATTTCAACCGGGTTCCCGAGGTCGAAGCCCACCCTGGTGCGCCTACTTCAGCGACAAGGAAAACAGAGCGATACCCAATCTCTGGAGGATCGCACAGCGGTTCCTGGACCGCCTGACCGATGCTGGTGTTCTCGATCGCGTCACCGATGGCTTTCAAATAGCGATCTAGGGACGCTAAAAAACGGCTGGGGCTCTAAAGCCCCAGCCGCACTAGAACATCACCGGCGAGGAAAACGACGTCTGTGACGGCAGACGTGCTCCACCTCACCATTTCGGGTCCGAACGTACTCACGCACCGGAACCATCATCGATGGATCAAACATAGTTAAAGCCTCTATGCAGATCGGGCTGACGACTTTGTTGTTGCCGAGCAATAAGGAACGGGCCTACTATGTCCGAACCTCGCAAAGAGGTGCTCGTGAGAAGTGCGACAGCACAACTCCTCAGAACTGGTCCGGGTACCAGCCGGGCCAGTTCGCTTTTTTGGGCAAAAGCACCACTACATGTAGTGCCATCGATCTAAGTGAACACTAGATGATGTGTTGCCCCGTATCGCTGGAAAACTACGCCGCATCATCTTTCGAGTCAACGATTTTTACCCTCGCATTTGCTCGCAAAATGATTGGGAAATTCACCTTGCATTGTGGAAGCGCAGGAAAGCCATCCCTGTCCGCTTGACGAGCACAGAATCAATCCATAGCGTGCGCTTTGACTGCCGATGGCACTCACCCGACCCGGGGGCAATCCGGGACACCCAACCCGCGGAGACCACTCCGCAGGAAGGTCTCCGTCCTACGGAGATCTGTATGTCAATGCCACCTGATCCGCAGAACAGATCATTGGCCGTTGCGCGTTCGTCACCAGGGGTCGTCTCAGAAAACGGAAAAAATCGTACGCTAAGCCGGTTGCAACGGCCGTAGCGGCCTGAACTTGCCAGCGCCAATCTTGGTACTGCTGCGCCACAGGTAATCGCCGGTCAGGTTGATGTGTTCCCAGCCGAGTGGCGACAGGCCTGCAACAGGGTTTGATCGACCGTTTGGTCGTGGCCGCGTATATGGCATTCACGGCCCTTTCAAATAGACGGTGTTCCACAACACGATGGCTGCTGTCACCAGATTGAGACCGCTGGCCGGGTAGCGCTGTTGCTCAAAGCTGCGGTCGCGGATTTCGCCCAGCCGGTTGAAGAACACGGCGCGGGCCAGCGCGTTGCGCGCCTCACCCTTGTTCAGCCCGGCGTGTACGCGGCGGCGCAACTCGACGCTTTGCAGCCAGTCCAGGATGAACAGCGTCCGCTCGATGCGGCCCAACTCGCGCAGGGCGACGGCCAGGCCATTTTGACGCGGGTAGCCGCCAAGCTTGCGGAGCATCAGCGAGCCGTCACCGTGCCCTGCTTAATCGAGTGGCCAGCCGCAGAATCTCATCCCAATGGGCGCGGACGTGCTTGATGTTGAGTGTGCCGCCGATCATGGGCTCCAGCGCGTCATAGGCGGCATCGCCCTTCGGAATGTAGAGCTTGGTGTCGCCCAGGTCGCGAATGCGCGGAGCGAAACGGAAGCCCAGCAGGTGCATCAACGCAAAGACGTGATCGGTAAAGCCCGCCGTGTCAGTGTAGTGTTCCTCGATGCGCAGGTCGGATTCGTGGTACAGCAGGCCGTCGAGCACGCGTAGGTCAGTCGCGCACGCCGACGTTGACCACTTTGGTGTGAAACGGCGCGTACTGGTCGGAGATATGGGTGTAGAACGTTCGTCCGGGCTGCCATATTTCGGGTTGATATGCCCGGTGCTCTCGGGCTTGCTCCCGGTCCGGAAGTTCTGCCCGTCTGACGACGACGTGGTGCTGTCGCCCTACCGTCCGGCGAACGGTGCCGGAACCGCGTTCACCAGTTCAGCCAGCGCCGCGCCGTAGGTTTCACTGGTATGCCAGGCTTGCAGCCAGGCGAGCTT
>JADKCY010000028.1 GCA_016718605.1 Lysobacterales bacterium
TTCCACGGTGGGCTTAGCCACTGGCGGATCGAGATCAAACAGTCCCAACTGAATCCCGAGCGTGGTCGGTTTCGAGCGTGGCATGCTCAACTCCTTTCAGACACTCCGACAGTGGCGTCGCCAGGAACTGCTGAATGTCACGCGCCTCGACGCCTTCGTTGATCAGCAGCAACGTGAAGTCATGCAGCGTGTTCCGGCCTTCCGCCATCTGAGCCAGAACCTGCCCGAACGTTAACTGAGTCAACATCTTAAGACTCCAGACAGCGGGCATCGCGCGAGGCGATTAACTCGCTCAACGACTTGGACAACACCAGTTCGATTTCGGCGTTGGTCACCCGCTGAGTCAAACGCCAACCGAATTCTTCCGCCCACAAAACCAGCCGTTCATGCGTAATTTCACTGGCACCCGACAATTCGTCCAGCGCCAGATGAATGACGCCCAACACCTGTGCCAATCGCTCGAACGACATCACAGCCTCCCGACAAAATCAAGATAGACCTGCGCCGCCGCGGGCGTCAGACCCAACAGCGAACGCCAATCAAAGTCCAGACCGAACGCGTAGGTCAACGTTTGCCAGTTCTGGCCGTCAACCGAGACCTCGACCGCGCGATTATCAATCTGCGGCCGCACCGAACAGATCAGACCGGACAACGCCTGTGCCGCGCCCGCCCAATTCAAGCCGGGAACAAACTGCACATCCGACGGATCGGGCGTGATAATCTGCCCGTCCAGCAGTTCCACGATCGCACAGGGCGTAGCCGCAAACCCCGACTCCTCACCGTACTGGCCCCAGGCATGAAACCGACCCGGAACGGATTGCTTCTGCCGCATAACAATCACCTGACGCAGCCCCTGACACATGTTGGCCTCACTCGTAATGGCGAACTTGACCATCCGCCGTAATCATCAATACCGGCACGCGCATTTTCAAGGCGTACCGAACCGTGCTCCACGTGCCGGAACGCTGAACCGGCTCCAACGACAACGTGCAGGCGATCAACCGATCCGCCCGATCCACCATAAACCGGTTGCGCACCAACGGCTCGGCCTTCGGATGAACCACCGCCGCGTGCGGCGCCCACCGAGTAATCACCGACTGGCTGACCACCGTACTGGGCCACAGTTCAAACGGAATACCCAACTGAACGGCCAACTCCAGACACACATCATCCGCGCCCACTGCCGCGCCGTTATGCAGCAGACGCGGGCCAACCGTGCTCAACCAGATTCGCAGCAGATCGCGCTGGCCGGCCGTCCCGCCTTGCCGTATACCAGAAAAGGCGACAATTTGATCGCCCATTACTCGGTGGCCTTATTCGATCCAGTATTCAAATCAATCGAAAGTTGGCGAACCGCCAGATTTAATTCAGCAACAGCCGCGTCCCTGACGGACTCCAAAGAAGGATCAACGGACAAGCCACTGAAAGCGCCGACCACGACAAAGACCCGTGAATAAAAAGCATCGAGCGCCGGACGAATATTGCGCGCCGCGCGACCATCGGGTGAATCTGGAAAGAACAGCGCCCCGGATTCAATCAGCTGCATGACTTCGGGACTGAACGATGCACCGACATAGGCTGCGTACAGGTGTTGGTTAATCCAACTCGCCAGTCCGTGCTCGTAGCCCTCCGGCATATGCGCCGCATGCTTGATGGCTTCCAATTCATTGACCATCTCGGCTTGCTGTTGCTCTAACTGACGAGCGCGTTCGCCTTCCTCCGCCAAACACGTGGCCGCCTCTTGCTGACGTTGATCCAAATCGCTCTTCAAGAACTGCATCAGCAAGCGATCGCGCTGGACGCGTCGTTTAAGACGCACGGTCTCACTAACCAAGTCACGGATGCGATTGGCTTGCGCCGTGACGATGGCGGGATCACGCCAATTATCAATCTGTCGTTGCAGCGCAGCACGGGCCGTGTTCGCCTCTACCAAAGAGGTTGTCAACTTCCACAACTCACGCGTAGAAATCGTGACCATTGGCTCGCTCGCCGGGGCATCTTCGGCGCGAATTTCAACTTCGATTTGGGGCGCGACCCTACACCACGCCGCGTATAATTCCTGAGCATGAACGGCAGACAACGGTTCGACCGTCATTTTTCGTTTACCGATCCACAGATGAAAACCCATGATAGACTCCTACGACAAGTGATAGTTCGGTTCAGTTGCCACGGGCGGCCAGGTCGCCCACATCGTAGTCAAATGGAACCACTCCGAAAACCGGAAATCCAAACCGGTAGTGCGCTTGATAAGCCACAGATCCCAGACTGAACCATCCGGGTACATCAAACGCACCGCTAAACCCAAATTGAAAATTGGCACAATCTCGATGGCCTCAATCCTCAATGAACCGAACTGATCACCTAACTGAGTCTTGAGATCCTTCATAATGAGTTCAGAAATCTGATCCATGTTCGTCTCCTGTGGACAACAGTATAGGCGGACTGCCCGTTTCAAGCCTGACAGTCCGCCGACATTTAGCCGCCAGTTGACAATTAGTACGGGTTCGAAATATCCTGATGCCCGCCGTCACTGCCAATGTCGCCCGAACCGGCGTTCGAGGAAATCGTCGATGAACCGGTCGCCCAGGCGTCGGACGCCTTGCCACCATGCCACTCATTCTCCAACTGATTCGCCCGGGCATTCGCGTCATTCTCCGCCAAAGCTGCCAATTCATTCGCCGTTAAAGGCATGTTCTTTTCTCCTTATCACGATTGAAGATAACACTTATCGCGCTCAAAGTGGAGCGCGCGCACTTGCGCCCACGTCAGGCCGACCAGTTCCTCGGCGGTGAACGTGAGTTCGTCACTGTAGTACGTCATGATTTCCACGGTCTGGCGACCATCCGACAGATCCGCCAGCACGACCGCTTGCGGCCCCAGTTCGCCGCTGTAATAAATCACGGCTGCGACAACTTTGACTTCGATCATGATCGTCTCCTTAATCGTTATGCCAATGCGCGCTCGACGCCAGAATCAACGCCAGACCCGCAACCGCCAACCGCCCGATTCCCCCGCGGTTCAATACCCCCATCAGTCAGAATCAAGAAAAACGCCTGCGGAAACTTCACCAACAGTTCGGGCAAGGCCTCTAAATACGTATACCTGAACTCCCGCCTCTCTGGCCGCCAGAAGATGTCCGGCGAGTAGTCAGCATGGGCGACAATATTATCTGAGAAGAACGCCCCATGTGCTACGCCGCCCGCTAACTCGATGGCGCGCACGATGGTCTGCACCATCGTCAAGAACGCATCCGCCCAGGTTAACGGCCACGCGGCCGGATCCTGCGTCGAACCGCTGGCGTCACACAGAATAAAGAACTCCAACGCTTTATCATTCGCCGCCGCCGGTAGGCTCATTCGGAAGGGCATTGGCTCGCCCCGCGCCGCCGCCATTCGATCTAGCGACTCAAACGAATTGATGACGAGATTTCCCGGGCGTAACCGGAGTTAAACGGCCGGCCAAACGGCGCGCGACCTGCTCAACAACGGTGGCTGATTTACTGCGCGGCTGATGAGGTACAATCACCGTGTCCTGATGATGAGAATGCGCCGGGCTTTTCGGCATCATTCTTTATCAACTGGCGCAGCACCTGAGCAATGTCATCCGTAATTGTCAACATCGACGGAATCGGATTGCTATCCTCACTCTCCGTCGCCTCAAAAGGCTCAGCGTCTGTTTGCTGGAGTTGATAATCCCGTCGAAGTTGCTCACTGGCCGAAACAGGTCGCGGTTCATCCGCTGACTCTTGCTCTTGCTCTTGCTCTTGCTCTTGCTCGCCCAGTGCATATTCCCCATCATCAACCGGCTCGTCATCAGCGTCAATAACTTCAACGTCAGCCTCTTCCGCATCGTCAACTTCATCGCCCAACTCAGCCTCATCGTCCGCTGGCCGGTCTGAAACATCACGGTCAGCAGGAGCGCTCGTTGACGATTCAGATTCGTTCGAGTCGTCTGACGCCTCACTGGACTCACCCTCGCCCTCTTCAGATGATTCACCATCAGCGGGCTCACTCTCGCCCTCACCTTCGCCCTCACCCTCACCGCCTATCGCTGGCGGAGCATCAGAGTTAGCCACATCACTTTCAGTCGCTTCATCTTCGGAAGCATCTTCGGCGGCAGATTCGCTGCCAGAAGCCTCATTCTCACCTTCACCTCGCCTGTCACTCTCGTCTTTATCGTCGCTATCGTCGGAATCAGCGTCGTCTTCAGGGTCTTGAACCGACTCATTATCAGCGGTCTCGTGAGCGGTGTCCGTCGGCGTCCGCTTCCGCGTCTTCGTCGGACGTTTCTTCGTCGGCTTGATTCTCGGCGTCGAACGGTGTCTCGACCGGCTCGGGAGCGGGCGGAGGCGGCGGCGCAGCCAATGGCTTGCAGATTTCAGGGAATGCCCGTGCAATATCCGCAATGAACTCCGGTAACTGATCGGGTTCAAGTTCTTGGGCCCGAGAAACAGCGAATGGAATGACTGCAAGGCGGCTGTACGGCAAGGCTGTGCCCGCTAAAGCGATCCGGTAGCCGCCATCGAACGGCTGACCCGGCCGATTGAACCGGGCCAGCAGCAACGCTAATTCGAATTGATTCGGCACACCCGTGGTTGTCGACAACATGCGCTCAAACCGCGCAAAATTATTATCGTGCGTGGTTTTCCTGAGAATGCCCAACCAATGATTGAGCGACGGCATCAATCGAGCAATCCAGGCCTCACCCTGAATATCTTCGATCAGGTTGGTAAAGACCGGGAAAATCCGGTACTGATCCCGAATGACATCGACGGCCCGCAGGGGCTGGAACATATGGACTTCTTCATGCGCCAGCAGACCAAAAACCAAACTCCGGCTCACTGCCGTATCTTGCCGCAGATCGCATCCATGAAAGGTCTGCGGCAAAACGATGTTGATGCCATTCGTAAGCCCCGTCGGTTTCTCGTCGATGTAGACCGAAATCAACTTGCGCTGACCCAACGCCGGTGACAAGTAAGTCACCAGTTGATTAGCGAATGCCGAATAGGCTAAGTGTTTCGCGATCATGGTTTTTCATCCCAGAAGTCGGCCAGCGCGGGCTGGCTGCTGACGTTCAACTTGAACGCCTCGGCTTCGGCTTCATCAGAGGCTTGCAAGCGGCGATAGAAGCGCTTAAACAATTCAGGATCGTCCGGGCGAGTCATTGCCGTCAATGCCTGATATTCAATCACCAGTGACGCAGTATTGCGCACCTCGACGTCCGTCCACATCATATCAATAACGGCCCGAAACGCTGGCGTTAACGGAATCAAAACATTGCGATCAAATTTCACCTTCAAAGCGTCTGTAAAGCGGCGGCGCAGCGCCGGATCGAGTTGCGTGCCCCACGGATTTCCCGCGGCAATAATCGTAATGTTGTCCGCTGGGGCATAATCAACACCCCACATCGGACTACGCACCACGCGAACGGGCACGTCGGTATCAATCCCCATCGAACGCGCCACCGGTACGGGCACCGGCAACATCGGGCCGATCAGGACGTCCAACGCGCGAACGTTGAACCTAAACAATTCGTCAAAGAACAACACCACCCGCTCGCCGTCCCGCGCCAGGGCGAAGGCCTCCGAAATCACGCCCGGAAACCGCTTGCCTTGAATCTCCAAGCCCGTTAAGCGATAGCGGTCTAAATACCCCGCCGCATGACGCTTTGAAAGCCAGCCTCTGCGGCGTCAGCGGCGCGCACAACCACTACCGTCTGCCGTCAGCAACTGGTGAGCGCCAGGTTCTTCCGGGAAAGCCAGCGACAGTTCCTTCCAAAAATGGCGCGAGTCCAACTTACAACCACAGCGCAGGGCCCGACTTGGTCGTCGCCGACAGCCTGAGCGAAAATCTTAAACGGATCGATGCACCCTTGATCCGGAGTCACCGAGACCTGAATGGTCATCGGCTTATTAACCGTCGTATTATGCAAACCGACGTCCTGCACAGTCTTGATCGTCATCGCGCAGTCTCCTACATCATCAGGCCGTCGGTCCATAACCGATCGGCCGTTCCAACTTGGTCGCCCAGGAACTTCAGCCAACTCCCGCGCTTATCACCATGCCCGACCACGGATCGTCGGGTCGCATCTGCGCCCACAGGTCTTTCAGGAAGGCTAGCCAAGCGGCCTTGCGTTCACGACCTGCCTCGAACCGCGCCAGAATATCCGCAATGTCGCCCGCGACCGTCTCGGTCAACCCGAGGCATTTGCGGCAGAGCGCCGCACGACTGGGTGGCCGTTCCTCGTTGTAATAGCCCCAGTCGTTATCGGGGTAGTTGCAAGGCTCGCAAAACAGTTTCGCATCCCTGGCACCGGGTCTTCATCATACTGCAATCACACACAATGTTCGCTGGCTGGTTTACGTTCGGTTCGCTTACGGGGTTCGTTGAGTTGCGGCTTGGGATTGGCTACGACTTGTGTTACGGGGTGGGCTAGAGTGCTGGCCCAAGGGTTCAACTTGGGGTCGTACTTGTCGTCCGTAAACTTACGGTCGGCCATGACGCTCCTTTGGTGGCGCACAATATGGGCATTTAGTGGGAGTGGCGCGGCTGGTCATTGTTCCATCATAGCAGAAACGCCCGTTGACAACCTGACAATTAACGCCCATTTAGCCGACAACCAAAACGCGCGCCGCTAGGGGCCGCCCAGAGCCGCCGCTTGCACCTCTTTTGTCAGCCGCCCGTTCATGGCGGCGACCTGTGTCTGACCGTGACAACGAAACGCCAAAACACCCCGCCCATAGGCAAACAGCCGATGCCGCTTCTGGCAATTCGGACAGCGTATTAGATGACCAGCCTGCACACTGAGACTAGGGAGTGCCGGGCGTCGCGAACGAAACATTGATCACCCCGCGCTGTAGTTCGCTATTTTGCAACACCGACCACAAGGCCACGGTAGCGGCCACGTCGATCTGCATCAAGTCCAGCGGCGGCTGCACGTCCACGACACAAAAATCAGGTAACCAGGGTACGCAGAGCGCGCGTGCGCCATACGTATCACGGCGCAAGCCGAAACCGCTAACCGTCGTCACAGCCCGCTCAATGGTGCGAGCGGTGGCTGTGCGCAGGCTTGAATCTTTGGGCAGCATGACAATCGGCGTGCCCGGCTCGAGATCAAACTGCAAACTATTCATCGGCAACCTCATCACCCGGCTCATCGTCCGGCAGAGTTTGCTGCGTTAACCACCATTCGATGTCAGCAATCGACAGCAGCCACATCGAGTTACGCGGCTGGCGAGCAATGATGTCGGATTTGAACGATTGATGAAAATACCAGGCCAACCGGCCGCACTTCTGCGTGCCGCGACAAATTTCGACCGTCAACGGCTCGTCGATCACGGCCATCAACATGGCCAGCGCCAGTTCCGCCGGCCCACTGCCGAAATAGCCGCACTCGATACCCGAGCCGTGATGACCCGGCACCACGAGATCGGCCTGGCCCAGCGTCACCGACAACTCACCTTCGAGTCCGGGCAGATAACCAGACCGCCGCGCAATAAAGGCTTCGCCGAACAAATTCGGTTTGAACTTAAGTTGTGTTTTCATCTGCGACTCCACCTAAGATATGCTTGAGTATAAACTGAAGTGATCCCACTGGCTGACATTCACCCGACAATTAGAGACTAAACAAGTCGGGCGGCGTGAACACTTCAACGGTATGTTGAAAGAATTGCAACGGCGGGAAGACTTCACGACAGGCCAGCGCGCCCACTGACTGGGCTTCAAGTACGTCATCAGCCCAAATCAACCGCAAGCGAAATTCGGCCTTGTTCTGGTGTTGACCGGTCCGCGCCCACAGGAATAGAATGAACGGCTGACGACCGGCCAGCACCGCCCGACAGAAAATCCAACAGAGTTTCACCCGCTGATGCAGCGTCATGATCCCAACTTGGTCAACTCGCGCCAGGTATACACCAGCACACTGTGATCCACAAATTTGAGATCAGAGAACATTTGATGAACCACTTGCTCGGCATAACGACGCGCAGAACCAGCCGTCCACGCCCAGACCAACCGCACATAGACCAAAAACCGGCCATCCTTACCACGCCGGGCCGACATGATGATCACAAATGGCACCCGCCCTGTCAAAAAGGGCCTGACCAATATTCGCACGATGCGCCAGTTACGTCGCCAGACCAGTAACCAATGACGCAACCGATTGAATAGCGAACGATGCGGATCGAAGTTGGCGGGCATGTTCAGCATCATGGCTGCACCCGATCAATGACCACGAGATTGGTGAGTACCTGCACACCAGACTCTTGAAGATTGAACGTCTCAGGCGGCAGCATCTGATTGACGATCAACTGCCAGGGATTACCATTACCAAATAGTAATCTGAACCCATCGACCTGCGTCGACATGCGGCTCATGATCGAGATCAAACGTCCACCCTCGGCCAGCAGCGCGCAACCATGCGCAACGTGGCGAGCGTCAATGTGATGCTTAAACGGCGGATTGCCCAGGATGAATTGATAGCGCTTGGTCAACGGTTGATACTCCAGAAAATCATACGCGGCATCCGTCCCAAGATTCAAGGCGATCAACTGTTGGTGCAAGTCCCAATCCAATTCGCACCAGTCGATGGCGAGGTTCGACCGATAGGGCTGGAGCCGACGCAGAATCGCACCCGGCCCCGCGCCCATCTCCAAAACCGACACCGGCGCAGCGGGCGAGCCAAGCAATATCAACTTGCCGCCCGGCGCTTTCTCGGCCATGTGACCGAGCATCAATGTGATAACCGGCTCGGGCGTCTCAACCAGTTGATCGACCTGCTTGATCTTGATGCCCTCCTTCAACACTTGCTGGGCTTGGGCCATAGTCGCCCGATCGGCGGAGGTAGAGGTGCGCTCGATGATACGCTCTTTAACCTGCACCTGATAATACCCGGCACCTTCGACCGGGAAATCATCCTCGACCTGATCGGGATACTTGGCGCGCCATGCAGATCGCCAGTCATCAGGAAACTCACCGGTTTCGACTTGCGCACGCGACCGCTGATACTTGATTTTATCAATCCCAACGGTCTCATGATCGCGTTGCCAACTCTCCCGCTTTAAGCGCAGCACCGACACCGATGAGATACCCGCCGCGCCCTTGTTCACTTTGCGCACGATACGCCAGCAACCGTCAAACCAGACCTGACAACCCGGCTCCAGCTGCTGACCGACTTCCGCGAGCGTCTGGCCCACCTGCGCGGCATACACCTCATTCTCGAATTGCAAGCGAAACACAATATGCTCAATCCAGCGTTGCATACCGATCAGGTGGCGATCCAGCAATTCGGATGCCCACAATAAAGTTTCCTGTTCGTCCGGCTTCGACGGCTCTGGCCGCTGTTCCCGCCGCGCCTTGCCACACGCCATAACCCAATCGTGCTCACGCATGCTGATCTGACTCTCGACAAAGCGCCAACACATGACGGTTGTCAATTCCTTCTGGTACTTTCGAAGATCGGCTTCCAGACCCTTGATACGACGCGCCACAACCGCGGGCACATCCCGGCGGCGAGCGTGCTCGATCACGCCTCTGGCCCGCCAATGCCAGTAATCCGCCGTTGAGAACGCATCGACGGCCCGCCGCAGATTGTTTTCGATCCGTTCGGCATCGCGTTTGGCCTTGCCATACGAATGATGGCCGATCATCATGGGCTGACCAAATGGAATCCGGCTCAACACCTGCTCGGCCATGGCGTGCCGTTCGTGGGCTTCGTCGGCGCGCTTGGCCTGATAATCTTGAAATCGGTCGGCGCGCGCCATCGCCCGCTCTTCGACGGACACGTCTTCGTCCTCGATGTCACCACCGCCCCAGGCGAGAAACAAATCCTCGCGGCCAGGCGTCCACGTCCCCGACATGAAATGCTGCTGAGGCGCCCAACCTAGCCCGGCCGCCTTATACGCCTTGTATACCGCATCCGGCCACTTGTCATCGGTGGCCGGATAGAGTCGCAATTTATCATCTTCGGGCGAGTAGGTCGCCCGTCCTTCGAATTCAGGGAAATCAGTCATTGTCCGCTCCTGAGGTACGCTCCACGTTACGAATTGTAGTAGGGCAGCAAGCCGTCCGGTCGATCCAGCCAGCCGATCACCGGCCACAACGCCAGTGCCACCGCCTCCGAAATCATATCACCCTGAGCCGCCACCTTCTCACGCGGCCAGTCGTGCGGCCCGCGGAAAGCACACCAGTGCAAGTCCGGCAGCGCGTAGACCACGGCCACCACCTGATAGGCCATAGCCAGGCCCGGCACAACATCGGGCGGCCGCACACTCACGCCCATCCGCCACGTCAGCGACGCATCCGGCTCATCATCATCGACATTATCAATCGCATCATCGCGCATGTTACTCTCCCGACAGATCCACCGGCTCGAACCGGCGCAGTTGGTATTCAGTCCGAACTTGCATCAACAGTTGACCCAGTTGATTTTCACCCTGAGTACGGCATACACCCCAAAATACATCGCCGTGATCGTTACCCTCAATCAGATCGGCGGGCGCGGTCGCAATCAACCGTTCAGCCAGGTCAGGCCGCTGGTCGAATTTCCAGCGCAACACATTCAACATGACCGACACACGCCGTTGATTCCAGTCGGCGGCCAGCGTCACCGTACGCCCGAGGCGCTTGGCTTGACCGGCCGTCCCGGCCAGCATGATCTTGGCGTGCAGCAAGTCTTCGCCAAGTCCGGGCTGCACCTTAGCCGCCTGATATTGGTGCTCAGCCGTTTGACCTCGCGTTGTGACCGGCTCGAAATTGCTCAGGAATGCGAATTCATGAGCAAAGCGCTCGATCGGCCCACGCGCAAACGGGCACGGCGGCACCTGACCGCGCAGGATGGCTTCGAGGTAAATCTTGATCACATCGCCATGACAAGCCGACGGACTGCACCAGCACAGCAGTTTTGTCGGCTGATTCGCGCGCAGCCGTTCGAGCAACCCGCGAAAGGTCATGACCTGCGGCGACATGGCGCGTTCAACGAACAACTTACGCCACAGCCAGTCCGCGTAAGCATCGACCTTCTGTTGACGGGTCATGTCTGCGATGTAAAAGGGATTCGACAGCGCCGATGACTTGCCCGGCCACTTGGCGTGCGCGTGACCGATATACACATGCGTCTCGTCCATCTGCCGCAACTGGCGGCCGTTGGAGACGGTCAGATCAAACATGTGTCGCCTCATCTTCCGCGACCACTGGCGGCCAAACGACATCACGCAGAGGCGAACACAGCGCGACAATATCCTCCGGCTTCGCTGGGCTGTCTGTATTACGGCAATAGCGACCAATGATGGTCAGCCAATCCTCGCGTGTTGCGGACCGATCCCGCAGCACATCAGCAGCCTGTTCCAAAATATCAACCAGCACATCAACGCGTTCAAGCGGCCGCGCTTCTTTGACCAGAAACTCGCCCGTTACCGGCTCCCAATGCTCGCTGATCAAACCGAATGCCGATTCAAATTCAAATTGAGCCTGGGGATCAACGCCGATCCCCTCCTCGGTGGCGACATGCGCGACAATAAACCGGCGCGCCGCAGCTTCGTACATGGCAACGACTGGGGCTAATCCGCCCTCCATGAGTCTCGCCAGCGCGATCTCTAGACTCTCCACCAACGCCTGACGCTCCAGCGCCCACACATTCGTCTGAGTTTCAGTCGCTTTCGACATTTCGATCAACGCTTGAATCGAATGACCACGCTCTTGTTCCAGCAGCGTCACCTGTTGGCGACTGGCCGCCAAACGGCCTTCGAGTTCGGCAATCCGGGCCGCATCTTGTGCCCGCATCTCGTTTCAATCGCCTTGAGGATATGTTCCTCGGCGACGATCGACGCCGACTCAGTCTTTGACCTCGCCAACCGAAGATGGTGAATCACACTGTCTTTCATTCTATCGTTCATACGCCCTCCAACCGCAAGACGGTTGCTTGCGGCACGTTGATCCTGATGAGATTTTCAACCACTGACCAGTCACCGCCGCCATGTCCACAGCCTAATCGGTACGGCAAATAGACCGCCAAATTGCGATCATAGGCCAATTGACCCAAACGCTGTAACGCCGACCGCAGCGCTAGGTAGTCCGTTTGCTGGCCTGTGCCATAGCGCAGCTGACCGTACAAATCGGCGATTATCAAACCCGGCTTGATCGGCGTCAGGTGGCATTCACCCAGCACCGGTTGACGCGCCGCGAAGATAACAAACCAATTGGGATACATCCGGCGCAGATCGTCCGCCAGACCTGCACCGGCCTTGCGCTGGCAATTCACCTGATGACCGATGATACCCGCCGTCACATGCAGTAGATTGCCCGATTGCACACGCATCAGGGTTGCTCGGTGGGCACGGCGGACATGCTGGACACGGGAATATCTGGAACGAACGGAGCCTGATTGGTGCGCTTCAAAATCTCTTCTTGAGAGATACCGTATTTCCAGGCAGTCTCGACCGTCAAGTATTTACCGACGGCATCCCGCAAACCAAACTTGATCGGCTCGGCGTCGACACCCAGCGTCGCCATCGCCCCGTTGCCCACCATGTTGACCAGGATATTGAGCAGCAACCAGATGGTCATGATTTCGGCTCCCCGTCTTGCGGCTCGGGATTGGCGGGTGCACCATAAACCCACTCGGCATCCAGGTACTCCGCAGGCAGGTCTTTGGCCACCGTGATCGTGACGGTATCCGCCAATTCGACACCCGGCGGCGTAGCGACGTTCTTGAAATAAGCCGCCGCCTTTTTGGCATCCAGAACCAGCAGATCGGGGGCTGAGGTCAACGCCCATTGACGAATCTGCGCCACGTCGTAGACCGGCTCGCGTGTGACACGCACGCCCAGACCCGGCAGCAACTGCTTCGGGCTGGCCTGCCCGGAGAGCAAGCGGCCAAGATACAGATCCCGCCCGGCCCCGCGCACAACCGCGTCCAGGCCGACAATCTCGGACTGAAGTCGCGCCTTGGTGCTTTCGCTTTGCGCCAGATCGGGATGCGCCGCGCGATAGTCGGCCTCCAACGCCGCCAGTGCTTCGGCGTGTACCGCCAGACGCGCCTCGTGAACGTTCACCGCCTGCTTATAGACGGCGATCATCTGCAAGGTCTTGCGCAGCGACGACACGGCGACTTCGTCCGGCAGCAGCAGGGCCACGCGCGCCTGCGGATCGCCGACGAACATTTTGACTTGATCCTCTTCAGTCAACAAGCCCTCGGCCAATGGCGCGTGATAATCTTCAACTTCGGAATCAATCACACGCGTAACCGGCTCCAAATGATCCGGCGACTTATACGTAACCAGCACCTTCATGATATGTCCTCCTAACGAATCTGACTCCGGTGTACGCGCACCGGTCGAATCACGGGTTGATGCAGCCGCCGACGGAACAGCCGCCGTATATCCAGCCAGTAATCAGGCTTCGTCCAGTAGGGCGCGAGCGCCGCCGGCCGGAATGTCCACGGATTATCAAACCAGAAGCCATACGAGTAGATCATTTCAGATCAGCCACGGACGTTGCCAACTTCTCCAGCAAGATCAACTTTTGCTGGTCAGGCGACAACAAGCCATCCAATTGCTGTTGCAGATTCACCAAGTTCGACAATTTATCGGCCCGGGTTAGTTCCATGACGCGGGTCTCCAAATCGTACAGCCAGTCGTCAATCGGATAGCCTTGCCAACTGGCGTCCTTGCCCGTCAACTCGGTTGCCCAGCGAACGGCCAGGCGATCAAAGGCCTGCTGACGGGCCAACAGCAGCGCGCCGATATTAACCAGCGCCGCCACTTGCAAAACGTTCTGCAAATTGACGCGCAGCATTTGGTTCGGTCCCGGCAGCCCCGCCGGTTCGCTATAAGAAAAACTACCGGAAGTCTTCCAGGGTCGGACCGCCACCGGAGATTCCAACTCCTTGCGACGGCGCTCAACATCGGCTAGCAGCAACAACGTCCGACCATCGACACTCATTTTTGCTTTTGCCATATTAGCCTCCAGAGATTAGTATTCCACACGCCTGAAATCATGACTGACATTCGACCGACAGTTGCTTGACAGTTTCCTAATGAATCTCCGACCACGACCGGCCAATGTGCGCTTCCGCCTTGATCGGAACATTCAAACTACCCGCTGGCACAGCGGCGATCATAGCCGCCTTGACGGCCTGCGCTGTCTGTTCGGCGTCATGCTCGGGCACGCACATGACCAACTCATCGTAGACTTGCAAGAATAGCCAGCCGCCCGGCACGAATTCGCGCAGATACCGATCGGCGGCCAGCATCATCAACTTTAACAGGTCGGCCTCTGTACCCTGAATAGGATGATTGACCAGCGCGCGCACTTCAAACGCCAGTTCCTGCTCACTGAACCTGTTGGGCCGCGCCAACTTCTGACTATAGCGCCGCCGACCATAAAGCGTCTCGGTATAATGCAGCCGTCGCGCCTGATTTTCGAGTCCGTCCAGGAACTTACGCAAGCCCCAGAAGGTGCGGAAATACTGCGCGTACAAACCGCGCGCCTCATTGATCGAAATACCAAACGGCACCACGATATGTGAAGGACCCGCGCCAAACATCCAGGCGTAGTTCGCGGTCTTGCCCTGATCGCGTTGCGCCTTCGTGACGGGCGTCTCCCAGGGTCGCGACATGATAATGTTGTACGCGATCTGGTGGATATCCAAACCTTCACGAAAAATCCGCAACAACGCCTGATCGCCTGACATGTGCGCGGCCACGCGCGCTTGAATCATCGACAAGTCAATATCCACCAGCATGAAACCGGGTGGCGCTTGAATAACCTGCCGCACCGAATAGTCATCCCACTCGCCGGTAGCATTTGTCAGACACGGCTCACCGGAAGTGATTCGACCCGAAGTAGCATTGTTCATGCCAAAATGGGTATGCACCCGTCCCTTGCGAACAAAGGACGTGAATGGCTTCAAGTAATGGCTTTTTGAATACGCCATTTGCCGCAACTTGAGAATCTGGGCAGCAACCGGATGATTCAAACTTTCCAGCCAACCATTCGTGACCGACGTTTTACCCTGAGCTGTCAACTGCCGCTGACTCGCCGTCATCGCTCCGGCCTTCATCAAGACCGCCACGACAGTGTCCACCAACGAAGGCTCAAAGGGAATTCGATAGGCCTCAAAAATCTCAGTCTTGATGCGCTCGTAATCCCCGTCGAGTTTCTTGAGGAGCACCGCCAGTAATTCCTCATTTACGGGCGTGCCCGCGCGCTCCATCCGCTCCAGAATCGGCAGAGATAACAAATCGTAACGCACCAACATCCGCGCTTGAACCGATCTCTGATCGAGGTCGGTTTGCAGCCGGGCGCGCAAGCGCAGCGTCCAATAGGCATCGTCGATACCATACGGTGCCAACCTGCTATACGGCACATCGGCTACGCTGACCGGCAGCTTCTTGTTGCGCGGCCCATGCTTCTGGTAAGGCGCAACCAAAGCATCATACGTGGTCATCGCATACTGGAACAAGTCCAACACCAACGCCTTAAGACCATGCGCCCGGCCCATGTCCAGCGTCTGCGACATCAAGATCGTATCTTGCGCGCAGACCACCGACACGCCGTGCTGACGCAGCACCACGCCGTCAAACGCGGAATGGTGCGCGACGAGCATCGGATGATCTTCAAGAAAATCTTTGACCAGCGGCCGGACGACTTCCCAAGTCAAAGGATCGGGCTGATCGTTTCGGTGAGAAATCAACGGCACGTACCAGGCCCGAATCTCCTGGGTAGCCTGATCAAACTGGGCCAGCGAGAAGCCCGCCAGCGTATCCGTATACGCGTTGACGGACGATCCAACCTGAATGGTTTCGACATCGAACGCCAGCCAGTCCGTCGCGGTCAACACTTCCAGCATCTCGCGCAACGCGAACTCGGTCAGCACCAGACCAGGGATCGGCGCGAAGTCAGCCACCATCGGCTTGACCATGACGGGGGTGCAATCGGCGAAATTTTTGATTGTACCCGTGCCCGAACCGGCAGCGATTGCACCATTACAGCCGGAGGTTCAACTTTAACCACCCGACTGCGGATATTATCATTCCGTGGCAGAGCCAGCGCCATGACCGCCGCCTGATCCACTTTAGCCTGAGTATTGAACCACAATTCATAAGGTGCATTAAAATCAGCCGCAGTCAGACCGGTTTGCGAAGATCGAATAGCAGCATCAACTGCCTTGTACCACTCCATAAAATTCATGTCAACCTCCGGCTTTGGGGAATTTCAGCGTATATTCCCGGCCGACCGTACCCGGATGGGCCGTTGCCCAACGGCGGTCAAATTCAGCCAGATACTCGACCAAAAACTCAGGGAGATTATCAATCTTGCGCGGCAGCCTCAAGGGTTGCGGTTCAAGTTGAGACACCGTGAACAAATTCAGAATGTCCTCGAAATAACCCAGACCTGCCGAGCGCAGATCGTCGACCAGATCGATCAAGCAGCCAACTTCGGCCGCACTCAAGCGACTGAGAGTTTCCGCCAGACCGAGCAGCCCGACCAAACCACTGTAGGGATCGAGACCTACTTCATGTTCTGTGCGACCGCCAACTTCCCGACTGGACTGACGGATGTCAGTTTTCCAAATTTCAGCCGCCCGTTGATACACAGCTGCGAAGTCCTTCCGGTAACGCTCAAGGCCAATCAGTTCCAGACACTTGAAAGTCCGAGACGGTCGCAGACGGTTCAACTTCTGCCAGGTCTGCGATATACTCCAGCAGCCGACCATCCTCTGCCAGCTGCTCGATCGCAGAGTTGAATTCGTCACGACGACCCTCTTCCAGCGAAGCCAGCAGCGCAGCGTCTTCGTAACCGCCGAGCGTCATGTGAATCAAGCCCGCGGCGGACCAGCCATCAGCCAACAGTTCCTGGCGCGCCTGTTCACGATCCGTCTCAATCGGCGGGTCGCCCCAGGGTTGCAGCAAGGCCTCGAATCGTTCTTCGTGCGTCATGTGAATCTCCTTGAATTTAATAGATCGCCGGCTCGTCAGGCACGATGTGATCGTGCAGCACGTGATCCATGTATTTTTCATGGTACGCCTTGCGACTGATACCCTTCGATTTGCGCCAGGCCGCGATGATTTCCTTGGGTGTGATCCCCAGTTCGTCCAGAATCGCATTCACTTCCTGGCCGAGCCGATAATTATCATTCAGCGTTGACTGCAAGATATCCACGCGCACCTCCTAATAAGTTGCCGATTCGTCAGGCACGATCACGAGGTCGGCCATGTCTTGATGCTGGCGGCTGACCAACTGCCGCACCGTCTGCCCGGTCTGCTCGGCCACCCAGGCAAACATCCAATCGGTGACTTGCTCGCGGCTGAAACCGCGCTCGGCCAACTTCGCCAGCCAACCCTCAACGTGAGCATGATTGGCGTTCAATGCGCTTTGCGTTATCTTCATTGCGATCACCGCCACTTGATGATTTTCAATCCAAGATCGACCAATTCCTCAATCACGCGCTTCAAAAAATCTTCGGCGAAGGGTTGCGCTTGCTCATGATACACCTCGCCGAACACCTTCTGAACGGCCACCGAATTAGCGCCCACCGGCGCGCTCTCGGCCTGAGCGATGACCTCGCCCGTCCAATCGTCAATCAACTGTAATCGAAACTTGAGTTTCACATCCGCCTCCAAGCGCAGAGTTGACCATTTTCGGGTATGGGCGTTTCGTGGTAGGGCTGAAAATGGTCATTCAATCAGCATACACCAATCGCCCGTTGATTTACTGACAACAAACGCCCAGTAACCCGACAGACTCAGCGCGAGCCGCTCAGGGCGGCGGCATCGTACAACGGGGCGACCAGCGACCCCAACCCGCGAGATTCGCAATAAGCAAGCGCCGCCGGGAAGTCAAACAACTTGGCCGGTGGCTGGGGCACGGGCAATTGGGGCGGGCGCAGCCGCATGAGCTCTCGATTGCGCAATAAACGGCCAGGGTGATTCAACATTTCGCGATCGGCCCGATCCAATTTAGCGGCCACTGACAACCAAGACTGATAGGCGGTCAGTGAGCCATGCTGAACTAATTTACGCGTAGCAGTGAGTTTACCAAAACCAGGCACACCGGGAATGTTATCCGAAGCGTCGCCCGTCAGAACTTTATAATCCAACCACTGTTCAGCCTGCAAACCAAAATGCGCTTCAAAGTTGTCGGGCCGGACGATCTTGTTGGGAGTGACCACGGTGACACGCGGACTGACGAGTTGCAGCAGATCGTAATCGACGGTTAAGACCGTGAGGGGTTGCACAACGGGGATAGCCTGCACCAGACCGGCCAGCACGTCATCGGCTTCGCAGTCGGGCACTTCAAATACGGGCAAGCCCCAGGCCGCCAACATTTCAGGCACTTGCTGGATTTGCCGATAGAAGTCGGGCTTTTGCTCGGTGCGTGTGCCTTTGTAAGCGGGCAATATCTGACGACGCACTGGTGAGCGATGATCCCAGGCGATATAGATACCCGTCGGTCGATATTGCTTGATCCAACCCAGCAGTTTGCGAGCCGTGCCGTACACAATCGTACTCGACTGGCCGCGTGAATCGGTCAATTCCGGCAGCCCAAAGAAGCTCTGGTAGAAGACCGGGAAGATGTCAATCAATAGACTGGTACGGATCATGGTTCAGGACTCCAGGATCATCATAGGCACTACTGAGCGCCTGATAGCGTTCGGGCGTGCAGACAAAGCGAAACAGGGCGCTTAATTTCTGATGCTTGGCCGCAAGATTCGACAGCTGAACGCGCGCCGTTTGCAGCATCTCCAGCGTGAACTTCAGGCGGGTTTTCAACTGCCGAATTTCCTGCGCGGATTGTTCCATCGCCAGTGCATGACCGGCATCATTGGAAGCAATGCAACCAGACAGCCGGTCGACTTCATTTTGCGTCAATTTCAGTTCTTCACGCAGCCGCTGGACAAAGCCCTCCGCCGTGCCAGCGTCCAGATTCCGGCGATAGACTTCCAGCGCATTATCAATATCGCGTTGAACAACTTGACTGCCCCGCTGATAACTTGCAGCACTCATCCTAGACTCCCGGCTTCAACCGGCCACCGACCTGCCACCGATTGAGATAGTAAGAAAACTCGAGATTGTCCCGCGTTTCAAAACGTTGACCCCGAATGACACACACAAAATACAGGCCGTCACGATGCACATCGACCGGCGTACCATCGACCAGACTCAATTCGTAGCGATCGGCATCGAGCACGTTGGTTTGAAGCGGACTCCAGTAGATTTCCGACCACGGCACACTCACGCTGCGCCTGCCGCAGTCGAAATTGTCACGTCGGTCAACCGGCCAATCGACGTGCACGGCTCCTCATAATCCGGTGTGCGGCTGAACAATTCGCCGTCAACTTCGACATAGACCGCGCCAGTCTTCTGACTGTGATACAACGCACGGCTGAAATCGTCATATCCGATCAGTGTAAACACCCGTTGATCGCCCATCTGGTCACCCGCCCGATTTCACAACGCGATCATAGGCATCGATGTTGCAATACTGGTTCAACGCCCGCGCACAGGCCACGGCCAACAGATCGCCGGACGTGTCCGCGAGATCGAGGTACGGATAATGCTTGGCCTTGACTTCTTGCAGTTCGCCGGAGTCCGGGTCTTGAAAGATTATCATTCGATCCTTGCGGCCGATCAGCCAGTGCGAGGCATCCGCACTAAACAGATACGGCCGCAACTGATTAACCGCCTCCAACCATGACAGGCCGAAGGCGTGCAGGCGCTGAGGGTACATTTGGGCCAGCGAGGTCAGCAATTCCAGAACCTTCAGGCGTGACTGTGTCCAGGCGCGGGCTTCGGCCTGTGACAGCTTATCCTTGCGGCGTGAACGAATCAACGGCACCAGGCCGCCAACACCAACCAACGGAGCCTCATCGAGGTAGTATTTCAAATCATCGAGCGGTGCGCCCCACTGCCAGACGGGCATGAATTGATAATCGTTGCGCGTACGGTAAACCTTCTCCCAATTGCCGCGTGTTGCGATCGGATTTCCAATCACGTCCAGTGCCACAACGTGATCGAACGGCCCGGTAATCATCGACAGACCCGTCAGGTGATCGCCGGTGTCCCAGGCGATTTCACGCCGGAACATCCGATACGCGCCGCTATCCAGCATGAGATGCTTGAATTTAGGCGCGCCGTCCAACTGCGTCGCCGGCCAGTCGAACGTATCAATGAGCACATGCTGCACGCCCGCCAATTGCAACAGCGCCGCGTCGCGATGTGACGTAACACCCGAAAACCAGAAGATCATGACTTGCACTCCTTGACCCATAATAGCACAGCCCATTCCCAGGGCTCCAAGTTTCGATAAGCCGATAACTCCGGCCAGCGTTTGATTTGATCCTTTGTCGCCGGTTTTGGCCGGGCGGGCGCATGCAGCTCGGTGGCCTTCCAATAGTAACGATACGTCAAGCCTTCGCACACCTCATCCACGCGATAAGGACCCACCGCCCGACACAGATTGTCGGCTTCGGCATCGAGTTCATGTTCTCTGCCTACTGCGCGCAAGGTGTAAATATCGCCGCTGATGCGGCACGTGCGCGCCGGTCTGTCACCGTCGACGGTTCGCAGGACACCGTGATTTTTGCCGCCGCACGAACAGCGGCAGGTGTCATCGCGTGCCGACCAGCACGCTTCACCGCAAGTCGTGTCCGTGAGAAACGAAATAAGCGTCCCGATATCAGGTGTCATAATGATGCTCGGTGGTTGAATTGAATGATTGATCGTGCCGCAATTGCGAATGCGCTAAACCTAAATAGCAGCACGCACAGCGCTGGAGATCGGCCACGGTTGTCTCACGGGTAAAGAGTTCTGATCGATCTTCGCTATCGAAGATAAAGACGCGAAACGGATCGCGTTCCGGCGCGCAGCGATCCACTCGGAACCACGAGCGGTCATCCAGATAGGGTTGGCCTATCATGTAGAGTGGCCAAATCTCTTTGAGCGGTCGAGTATCGAACATGATTCACTCCCGGCGGCTTTCGAGCACAGTTTCCTCTTTGCCATCCCAAAACAACAGTACCCGACTGCCGCGCCGATTGTGGTAGAGCGCGCGCATAATCGGTGTGATACTGCTCATCGGGCGACGGTTTGGTTTGCAACGTGCCATTGACCGTTACTGACCAGACCAAACCCAGATCGGGATCGATGTACTTTTGCAGCAGCACCCGATAATCGAACTTGAGCGGATTTAGTCATGTGTATCTCGCAGTGGCATAGTGTAAGCCTTGAAAGTGGCGTGGCCGATGCCAGGCACAGGCCGCAGTCGCGATCCCGCGCGAAACCGACTGATTGACGGGCGAAGTCGCACTCAACGGCCCGCGACGTGCCGCACTGGTGCTCATCACACGCCGTGTCTTCGATCAATTCACCGCCCTCTTTGCAAACACGCACGTCAGTGATCGGCTCGGTGTACATGATGAACTGAATGGGCAGCAGCAGCGTAGGCGAGTTCAATTTAACTCCACCATCAATCGAGGCGCATCGGGACCAGCTGGGTAATTCGCCTGCTTGAGTATCAAAGCCCATTCGGCCATACGATCGTGCCGGGCCGCACACTGCGCTAGAAACTCGAGTGATTGATCGAGATAGTCCAACAGCAGTCGCCAGCCCTCGTCTCGATCATAGTTGCCGTACTGCCAGAAGGCGTACTCGGCCAATTCAACTTGATCGGCGGGCCGCAGTTCAAACTTCCGAATCTGCGCGAAGGTCAAGCGGGCGGCATACTCGGCCCAGCCGTGCGCCGACAGATCGCAACCGGGAATCAATTCCGCCTGCCACCAGGTGGACAACGCCGCATGACCGGCCGGGAAGTAATCGGGTCGATTGGGTGCGTAGTAGCGGCGAAGTTCGTCGGGCATCAATCTGCCTCCGGCGCGCCAGTGACCCACTCGAATTCGCCGTCGAACACGGGGAAACTCAATTCGCTCGTGCCGACGATCCAGTAATCGACCTCCTGCGCGATCACCGGCTGAATTGAACCGGCCTCGGCCAGCGGCTCGACCTGCTCCGGCGAGAACACGGCTTGCAGCAACCGCACAGTTTGCTCGACATTCAATTCGGGTTCAATTGGTGCAACTGGTTGGTCCGACATTGTCATTCTCCTGTTATCTGGCGTGCAGCGGGAATTGCACAACGCACTCCCAGAGATGCCGCCAGTTGACTTCATTGACCACATCGCTCACTTCGGGAAAGACCTCGACGGCTCGCACATCCGGCCCCAGCATTTCGTTCTTGATCTTCTGGAGCGTGTCCCAGCCGCAGCGCACCGGCCGACCATCGCAACGGCGGATGATCAAATGCCGGCCGGTTTCACTGTAACGCACCTCGGCATGATACACCTGCCACAACGAGCGCGGACTTGGCGCTCGATCTTTACGCCGCGCCATCGAGCACCGGCCGCGCGCGCAGGGAATTTTCGGAAGTGTTCACCGTAATCACGTCCTGATACTTCAATGGATAATCCAACAGCGCCAGATAGGGCTGATCGGATTCCCAGTAGCCATCGATGTATTTTGGTTCAGCCTGATAGAAATACAGGCCGCCGTCACAATCGACCGCCGCAAACTTCCAGCAAGCGTCCAACTTATCCCAGTTGATCTCCAGCAAGATGACCATACGGCTCCTAAAACAAAGCGAGTTGACTGCTCTCGGTAATTGGGTTGCTTTCCGGTGATAAGCGGCGAATCTTAGCTGCGCCAATTTCCGGTTTGTGTCTGGCGGGCACTGGCTTTACCTTTTCCGAAACAAGCACCAGCGGTTGCTCACGCAGCCAGGCCGCGCACTCGTCGACGGTCAGGAATTCATACTGGGTCAGATGCTCCCAGCGGCGAAAAGCGATCACCTGGGCCATCATGACCACGTTGAACGCGAGATCATAGCGCTCTTCTGGATCGTCCTCGTCGGGCCGCTCACCAGACACCATCAAGGCCGAATATTCGGTGTCCCACTCATCCAACACGGCAACCGTTCGCCAGAATTGATCCAGCGATCCGAAGTGATCGAGCGCGCGCGGCTGTTGGCAGATAACTCCCGTCCGACGAAAGAGATAGTCATTGCGGGCATCATACCAGGCGCCCGTGTAGTAGTGCCAGAGATCGGCAGCGGCAATCGGTCGATTCTTCGGGCCGTGCTCACGAATCTGATCGAACGCCCACTGCAAGAGCGTCGGATTATCAAACGCCAAATCAGGCAGTTCCTCAAGCATCGTCGCCATTGTCATCCTCATCGAATAGACTTTCGTAAGACGGAATAAGCGCCAGTTCCTGACCCGTCACCGGCTGAGCGGTCGACTTGGCTGGCCGCGTTGTGCGCGAGTCGTTCGTATCGGGCGGCAGCCACTTCTTGCCTTGCGAAGCGCGAATGTTGAATGCCTGCCGCAAGTCCTCGTCGAGCCAGTAGAGATGCAGTGTCCCTTTCTTGAAGTAGCGAATCTTAAAGAAAGTCGATTGCGTGTAACCCGGATTTTTGAGGCTGTGCCGGTTGCCAGGTGGACCATTGAACGCTAAGTCCAATGCTTTTTGAATTGTGACGATGGATTCAAAGCGCACATTGGCGACCTGGCACAACCCGCGATCGATGTCGTCCAATTTTCGGCTGTGATTCTCAGCGATGCCGAAATAACTTGAACGCCAGCCCGGACCAATCGGATTTAAAAAGCCCGGCAGCACCACGCGTTTATTGACGACATAGCAGTCATTGGATTTCCAGCGTTCATCCGGTGGCGCTTCACGCGATTCCGGCGAGTGCTTGGTCATCTCCTCGAAAGAGTCCAGCACCGCGCCGATCAACAACTCCTGCTCGCGGCCGGCAATCTCACGCAGAAACCGCTCGATATTCTCGTGATTAAAGTCTACGCGATGTTGACGCTCGCGATACTCTTGTAGCGCCGTCTCGGTGCGAACGGTCATGATCTTATGAAACGACGGATGGTTCAACACCCGCATCCAGGCACCTTGCGTCAGCAGTTCAATGAACGTGTTGAACCGCTCGGTCTCATCCTTGATGTCGTCAATGATCTGGATGACGCTGATGTTCTCACCCCGAGTATTACCGCGTTCGTCTTTGCGCATCCGGTGGTACTCGACCAGCGGCTTGCTATAGCGCAGTAACTGTTGGCGCAGGCGATTGTACTCGCCATACATGGCCAGCGTGGCATCATAGGCGGCCAGCAGCGGCGCGATGTAGCCTGTCAAGCCTACTTCGGTGGCCTCATCGGTCGGCGGCGAGGCGAAATCACGGTCGTTCACCGGTTCGAAGTCGAACGCGAATTGGGCGTTGGCTTTCTTTTCCAGACGAGCAATGGTAACTTCTTTGCCCATGTAACGCTCGGCGTCTTTAGCGAAGGCTCGGCCCGCGTCTTCAAATTCACCATGCCGCTCGACAAGGGCGATGATCTCCTGCTCTTTCGACGTGCGACCTTCGCGCAGCGTCTGCGGCAGAATGCAGCCGATAAAGCCGGATTGCAGCATCTCCCAGACATACAGCAGAATGTCTTCACACCGCAGAAACGGTGGGTTCATGATTACGTGCGTCAACTTGACCAAGGGCTTGTACTGGAAGATGTCTGAGCCGACCAGCGTCAAGCCTTTGGCCTGCAGCACAGCCTGCCGCTCGGGATGAATCTCCACACAGTACACCCGCGGCCGGTGATGACGCGCCCAGTCTGATTCATGTGCGTAGGGCCGCAGAATCATCTCGGCCAGTTCACCGGTGCCTGCCGTCGGCTCCAGCACGTAGGCATTATCAAAACGATACGGCCTCAGGAGTTGCGCCCCCAAGGCCGGTGTTGTCACGTAGAAGTCGCGATCCCATCCCATGTTACGTCCCCTTCAATCGATTGACGACCATCAACTTAAACCAGGCGTCAAAGCCAGACAATGCTGCCCGCTCATCATACCAATCGGCGCGCGTGGCTAGATACTTGTCAAACAGCGCCTTAAAGCCCGCCAGCATCTCCGGCGTGACTCCATCGTCCAAAACGGGTGGATGCTTGGTGAGCATAGTCTGCTGCGTCAGGCGCGCATTGGGGTGATAAATTACCACCGTTGGCCCGTCATCGGCCGCACAGCCCGCCAGTTGTGTTACGCCCGCTTCGTCGAACAGGAAACAAAAGTGATCGATTACGATGCCCTGCAATCGATCACCCGCGTACCAACCCCAGTGCGCCGCCGCCGCCGAAGCCTGGCCCTGGGCTTCCAGCAACGACACATACTCCAGATCGTAAACCTTGCCAAGTTCCAGCAACAGGTCGGCCAGCAATTCCAGTTGGCGCAAACGCGCCAACCACAGATTGTGCTCAGTCACTCCGCCACCACACAGGGCGGCCCGCGGGCAAATGCGGCGTCGGCAATCAGCCATCGCCTTACCAGCACCGGCGCGGCGTCCAAATTCCAGACAGACCGTCTCGCAAACGCGTTGTGCTATAAAAACGCGACGCAACGCGTCGACACCGGCTGGCAAACCGCCCACGCGTCTTAGCCGACAGCCGGCAAATTCACGACGTGCGCAAACTAAGCACACGAATGATGCGCTCGCCATCGGCCGTGACATCGCCCACTTTCCAACCCAATTCCTGGGCGGCTTGCTGGGCGACTAACGGCGACTCCAGCGCTTCACGGTGGGCCAGTTCCAGCGCCACCATCCCGGCCTGCAACCGGGCCATCTCGCGCAGATTGTCATTCAAAACCTGAAGAATACTCATTTGCTATCTCGCTTAAGCCGTGTACAGTCGATAGCCTCGACCGCGCACGTTCTTGATGAACTCGGGTTTCGACGAATTTCGTTCGATTTTACTGCGCAGACGGCTGACCAGTTTCTCAATCCGGGGTTCGTCTACGGTGTCCATGAACGATTCACCCCAGACCGCCTCAACAATCGCGTACTTGTCGGTTAGTTTGTCCTGGCGACCATACAGCAGCAGCATCAGGCGGTATTCCAGATCGGTCAACTCGACCTCGCGGCCGTCAACTGTGACGGTGCCCGCATCGGCATCGACAATCAAGCCGATCGGACTGGTCGCAGCGGGTTGCGTCTTGGGCTCGTGCGCCGCCAGCCACTTCAACAGTGTGACCTGCTCGGTGGGCGTCAGTGCCGACCAGATTTCAGCACCAGTGCGCTCGGCGGTGCTGGCGAGAATTACATCAAACAGCTGTCCGGGTGCAATTTGAACCAGTACATTGCTCATGGGAGTGTCCGCTCCGTAGGGGATGGGCAATTAAATGCCCGTTTGCGTCTCCATTGTACCAGAAACGCCCATAAAATGCAAGCCCCAAAATTCGAGCACTTAGAGCGTCGGCCAGGGCTGGACTTCGGCCCGATAACGACCCAGCGCGTCGGCGACCGGCCAGATGTTCTGCTCGATACGTTTCTGATTCAGGGTGGGTGACGCGGGCGCGGCAAACAACCACCAGTCAATCTTTTGTTCGGGCGTCAATTGCGCGGCATCGGGCAGTTGATACCAGCCGCCACGCTGATGACAGACTTGATCGTCATAGCCCAGCGCGCGCCACACGCCGTAGCAGTTTTGGAATTTGCACCAGTCGCGAAATTGCTCACGGGCCGCTGGCGTCGACAACAACAACTCAGCTTCGGTCGAGCCGTCATTGCCATAGATCAACATCGCCAACGACATGCGGGCATCGGCCTCGGCCTCGTCGCGCAAGGCGCAATTGCTGACACGCACCCGACCTAAGTCCTGCGAGATACAGCCGGTAGTCAACGTCGCCGTAGTCGATTGCTCGCGCTGATCGATCAGCACGTAAGACCAGTTCTGCCATGGATCGCGATAGAGAATCACCAGCCACGAATAGAGCCATAGCACGCGACCGTCATATGACCCGCTCAACGCTTCACAGGCGGCTTCCAGTACGGCGGCGCGCGCCTTGGCCTCAGTCTCGCCGGTGGCCGACAGTTCACCGATCTTGGCGGTTTTCATTTGCGGCCTACGCATCGTCGGCCTCGTCGTCTTCATCATCGTTGACTTCTTCGTTATCAAACGGACCACTAACATCAACCGCTTCGACTTCCGATTCAGCGTCCGCTTGATCTTCAGCGATTGCCTCGGCTGTAGCCTGAGTCTTTGACTTGGTCTTGCTGGTCTTACCGGCCGGCTTGCCCGTGACGCCGGCCGCCATCGGATTACACTTCGCGCAGGTCACGCCAACGATCTTGCCGGTGCTATCGATATCCACCGACCAGCCGTCGACCTGTTGATCGCGCTTGGTCACCTTACCGACGGTCGATGTAGCAACGCCACATTTCCAACAGTTGCCCGGCGTGTGATGAATCGGCGGCTGATCCCAACCGGCGGGCATTTCCAAACCGAAGGCGTCAATAACGTGCTCGCAGATGGTCTTGGCCTTAGGCCAGCCCGTGTGCCACTCCTTGTACGACGCATCCTGCAATTTGAAGCCCAACTGGGTGAGAATCAGTATCTGCCGTAATTGCTTCTGCGCCACTTTGGGCGGCGTATCTTCGGTCGGCGCCCAGGCCTCGATCAATTCGGCAAATCGCGGCCACTCGGCATCCCG
The DNA here is from genome assembly GCA_016718605.1 of Lysobacterales bacterium. Taxonomy (GTDB): domain Bacteria; phylum Pseudomonadota; class Gammaproteobacteria; order Xanthomonadales; family Xanthomonadaceae; genus Aquimonas. The sequence continues at coordinate 27,526 of JADKCY010000028.1, forward strand.
CACATGGGAATGCTGCTGGACGTAATCAGCCAGCCACTCGGCCACCGGCATAGTCATGTTGAACGCGGGCGCAACCTTCACGGCCAGGAATTCCACCAGCCAATCTATATCCAGCATCGCCCGGTGCGCCTGCGCCTTGACTTTACGAGTCGCCGCCTGTTCGCGCAGTTTGGCCTTAGCAATGGCCGCCGCGTCGGGCAGCTGGTCGGTTTTGATTTCGACGGATTGTGTCCGCTCATCGAAGTTCTGACTCAACTCGGTCGCAATTGCGGGCGTTGTAGCGGCTAACCAAGCCTGATAACTGCCCAAAATGTCGTGCGCGATGTGCGCCGAATTGGCATCAACTACAATCGACTTGCGCGCCGACTCCCGCGACACCAGACGCAGGTAGTCCGGCAGCGGCTCCATGGCGACCAATGTCTTAAGACGCGCATTGTTGTAATACGTCAACGAGATCGGATGAGCGGTTTCATCTATGCCGACGATCGGGATGCCGGTCTTCTTGCTGGCTTTATCAATCTCAGCCTGCTCCCAGGCCGCAACCTTGAGCGCGTAGCAGCGCGCATTGAGGCAGTAGTCATTCGCGCCGGTGAAGCAGGACACGCAGCCTTGACAGGACAGGATATTCCACGGCCCTTCGGCATCGGTCACGCCGATTGGCTTCTTCGGCCATTTGAGACTCCACAGGCCGCGCGTCTCGCCACCCAGCAGCTGGGCTTTGGCCGCTTGCATGACATTCTCAAACACGTTGGCGACTGAATTCCAGCGCTGACCAGGCTGCTCGACATTCAAGAGATTTTTAACCACATCGGCCAGCTGATTATCATTCAGCCGTGAGACCACTTTGGTCAACGTCAACGCATGCCGCAACGGAATCTGATGGTGTCCATCCCCGACCAGATCGCGTACCTCTTTAGGCAGCGCTTGCAACCGACGAACATCCTTAATGCGCTCCACGTCGATGCCCAACTGCTCAGACAGTGCCGCATCGTCGTAACCCAGTTTCAGGGCCAGTTGCTCGAACGCCGCGCTCTCTTCGGCGAGCGTCAAATCCTTCCGGCCCAAATTGTCACGAACGCTGCCGACCAGCAATTTCGTGTAATCGTAGGGCTGGACGAAGCACGGCACCTGCGCCATTTTCAACGTCGTGGCCGCCCGCCAACGTCGCTCACCACCCAGAATGTAATACTCGGACGGCGTCTGCGGGACTTCTGTTTCCATCACCTCCAGCGGCACCCGCACGCCGTCGAGACGAATCTGTTCCTGCAAATCGTGCAGGGCGAGCTCATCGAAAAGTTCGCGCGCCTGAAACGGGTTGGGCTGTAATTGCCCCACCGCCAGCGCTACCACCGGCCTGACATCCAACATTTGTCCGCTCCTTGAAATAGTCTAAAAACTCGGCTCGACGATCGCCTGCTGAATCAGCGGCGAGAGATACTGTTTGACCATGCGCAAATGCCCATCCAGCACAACAACCAGTTTATCACTGGGTTTGCCGGGCAGATCGTAGTGACTGGCCGACCCACGGCGCGTCCGGCCCAGCATCTGCTGAAGTTCCCGCGCCGCCGCCGCGCGATAGCCGATCGGATCATAGTCACACTGCCGGGCCACAAATGGATCGCCCAGATTACCAAACGGAATCTTGGTTACGAACAACATATTGACATTCGGCAGATCCACGCCCGTGTGAAACAGATGCGTGATGGCGATCAGATTGGGCTTACGCGCCAGTTGCCGCTGGAAATCATCGACCGAAGTCGGCAGCACCAGACGACTCGCCAAACTGGGATCGCGCTCGATCAATAGCCTGCGCAAAGAATCCGCCATGTCCCGCCGCACGGTGTGAATCAACCCACTCCAGGTGGAAGGCTTCGACTGAATGTACTTTGGGATCTGTGCTCCAAGAAAGTCACGAGTCACATCGTTTAACGTCGACGCTAAACCCGGAGATTTCCGGGCGAAATAGATCGGCTGCATGGCCGCCGTCCATTCAGAAGCAACCGTCAGCGTTTGAACCTCGGGCAACGTCAAACCTAATTCGCTCAGAAATTGGCCGAAGTCACCGACCGTTGCCGATTGCATGATAATCCGCGCCGAACCCACATCGAACAACTTCTGAAAGTGAAACTGTGCCGTATAGGGCTTGAGCGTCAAACCCGGCGTACGCGCCGCGCTGCCTGTATCGCCAGACGATACAAACCAGTGTTCATTGAGCGTGGGCAGCAGATTTCGAACGGTGGTCAACCGATCGAGAAAGAATACCGCCGCGCCCAAAGGTTGAGCATGTTCGGGTTTGCCATCGGAAAGTTTGGCAATTCGATGTTCAACCTTTCGAATCGAGAGATCGAACCATTCTTCTAGCGCGCCCACCTCGGCGGGCGTGATATAACCGCCAATCGGTCGCAGGGCAACCCTCGGTGGCAATTCCAGATGATACAGCGCAATGTCCTGCGTTGTCACGATCATGGAGGCCCAGTCAATCACCTGATTTTTAAGAGTGTGGCATTCGTCCAATACCAGAAATTCCGGCGGCTTGGCACTTACCCATCTACGCGAGACGTGAAACATTGCATAATTCAAACTCGAAAATTGGGCTTTTTGCACCGCCTGTTTAGCCAGCACATATAGACACTCTTTGATATGCGGACAGCCGAACATGCCGCCGGGTAGTAATTCCACCAGGCACTGGGCGGTGGACTGACCGCCGTAGGCTTCGGGGTGAACGCAGTCGTAATTGGCGCGACCATAGAGCAGCTTCGCATCCAATTGATCGCGATACTGGCGCTGCAAGTTAAGCGTGTTGCACAGCACCATGGTTCGACCTCGCGTACTTAAGGCGCGAGGAAACGCTGATTTACCTAGTCCAGTATTCGCTTCAAGCAACGAGTACGCCTGACGCGCTGAAACTAGGTTTTCGATGGCCTCCAATTGGCCCGGTCTGAATTCCGGCCACGGAAGCCCCCAAAAACCGGGGAGAGTTGTCATTATTTATTTGTCCGCTGTTTGTGTAGATGTTGTCCGCTCAATGCTGCTCGATACGGTGAGAATTACGTTAAGTAATTAAACCCTTATTACCAGTTATTTGTCCTGTATTAGCTTGCCAGTTTAATCGCCGCAAGTTGACAGAACGGGGACGCTCGACAACCGCCAAAACTTTCGCGCCGTGCGCGCGCAATTGCGCACAGTATGCAGCCGTCCGATCCGCCAGTGCCGACACCAAGTCCGCCATATCATGCGGATCGAGCGTGTCGGTATCGTTGATTGCCTGCCACTGGCAATCATGTACCGTGATTTGATCGGCATCGGTGAACACGATACTCTCGAAGACGGTGACTTTTTCAATCGGGTCGGGGTTCGCGGCCACAATCACCGGCTCTTCGACCTTGCCCAGGCTGCCCGTAGTTCGACTACCCACGGGCGTCGAGACCAGTGTCTCCCAATCCAGATCATCCACGCTGTTCGGCGCGGATAATTGACCGAGTGCTTCCTGACCGGCCGCCGGTTGAAACCGGCCGCTAGGCGTCCAGAAAACAACCACATCACCCGTCTCTTGCGGCAGAATGAGGTAGTACGACTTATTCAGACCATGCAAGAAAGCGACGGCCTCCGCCCGAGTATCAAAGCGTTGTTGATAAACCGAATGACCCACCATCACCGAAGTGACCCGCAATTTGAAATCGCTGGCGCGTTGTGTCTTGCACCGTGGGCACAAACGAAACTGACCGCAAGAATACTGAATCCTCTCCGGCATACCGGACAACGGATTGTACGAGGTGCCAACCTGGCCGCACATCGCCGCCCGCTGTAACTGCTTGAACGTCGGTCCGGCATTGACCGGGGACGTGGGTTGATTCTGCCCTACAGCCGCCAACAGCAAATTCAAGCCAACGGCTGAAACGCTCGAAGCGATTGAATAAAGTGAAGCCTGTAGCGGCGTGAATAAGATCAACTGCTGCGCGGGAGATGGAGTCAGGGTTTGAGTCATTAAAGTAGTGGTCATGCGTCTCCTAGAAAACAAAACATCTTTGTAGTCTGAGATCCGGCGGCTGGTTGGCTGGCGACCGCGCCCCCGACTAGGGGAGGGCTACCAACCGCAGGATCTCATATTACAAAGATGTTCCTAGTCGCGTACTCTCTGGTTGCCGGACAGAGATTTAACTTGGGCAGCAAGTGGTCGGGGAGGACCACTTGCTGCCCGAGCGGACGCGCATAGTCTAGCACGATCACTACTCGGTGTCAATCCCCAATTCTACACTTCCCGCGCCTTAGCGGGATTCAAACCCATCTCAGTGATAAACCGGCTTGGCCGCATGTCGTTGTCCATGAAAAACCGAGGCCAACTGATGCACAACAGTTGACGCGGCCGACTGCCCGCAACGAACGCCAGACAGCGCTCATCCTCCAACCGGCCCATGCCGCGACCCGCCAGTTTGCCTCGTTGCGGCGGTTCGACCAGTGAGAATTGATGCGGGAAGAGACTGTACTTATCGCTTTCAGCCCAGCCCACAGCGTACACATCGCGGCGTTCTCCGCCCTTGACTGAATGAATCGTCGCAATGGCGACCTTGTCCGTCCAGTCCTTAGATTGTTCGGCGGCGTTGGACTTGGTTTCTTTCAGCAATTGCTTCAACGTCGGGAACGCGCCATACGAAGCCACCAGATCAGTCGGAATGAAGTCCAGGGCTGATTGCAGATCGTCCAGTAGACTGCCATTGCCATCATCGCCCAGATCGCCTTCTTCCGAAAGAATGAACGGAGCCAAACAGTGATCGACAACATACGTCGCCGCCGCCAGCAACGCATTTTGATCAAGCAGCGATTTAATCGCCTGCAGCAATTGTTTGAAGTCCAGAATAGCCGCCCGCCAGTACGCCGGCGACGTCGGCGCGAAGAGCATGACGTCCAGACCCTCGATGACGGTCGGCTTTTGGGTCGCGCGCAGTTTGTCCACAAAATCCTTGCCCAATTTGCGCGCCGACGAGTGGTATTTGTCGCTGGCGAGATTGATGACTTGACCGACCAGATCAAACTGTGAGCCATCGTCGGCCAGGCGCAGATAGACCAGTAGTTTATGCACAAAGCCATTCGACCAGAAACTACCGCCGCTCGTTGAAATGAAAGGCACGCCCAGCCGTCGCAGTGCGCCTTCAAAGTAGGCCTGATAGGCGCGCGTGCGAGTCAGCACGAACATTGAACCATACTGCTCACCCAGCGCATCGGGATCACCGGCCGACAACTCTTCAGCCCGTGTTTTTATCAAGCGCGCAACTTCGGCGGCTTCCGCATAGACGGACTCGGCTGAAAACAGTTGAATTTGGCCGGGCGCATCGTCCAGGGCGATCATGTCCTGATTCAATTGATTGGGATACGGGCCCTGTTTACGCTGATAATTGTGTTGAATCAGCGCATTGCTGGCGGCCACGATCACCTTTGCGCTGCGATGATTACGCGTCAAGAATTGCGTAACCGGTGGTCGAGCCAGCGCCCGATCGAATTCCTCCATGAAGATTTCGGGGGTCGCGCCTGAGAACCGCATCAGCAACTGATCGTGATCGCCAACCAGCGCAATCCGCTGATGAACCTGCGCCAGCAGCAGACAGATGGTCAAACGCTGGCGGGACATATCCTGCGCCTCATCGACCAGGATGATGTCGTAACGATTCTGGGCCCATTTGAGAAACACGGGATCAGTCTTGAGTTTCTGTTCACACCAATAGAGTTGATCATCAAACGACCAAAAGCCGCGCTTGGTCATGGTTTCTGATAACTGGCGCGTGATCGAAGCCAGCGCCGGCCCATAGGTCATACCTAGCCGCTCGGTGAACCAGTAGTCCAACTGAGAAAACTCGATACCCGCCGACTTGGCCTGCCCGATCCAGTACAACACTTCCTTGACCGCCGGTTGATCTTCCTCCCGTTTCCAGATCGTCTTGATAAGGTCGCGGGTTAAAATCATTTCCGACGTTTTATCGGTGGCGTACGTCGGAATCTTGCGCGTCCAGTGATAGAACTCGATCAGCAGCCGCGAAGCCAGTGCATGAGTTGTAACCACATTCTGCGTCCAGACACTGGCGGGCGCCAGTCGGCCCGTCAAGTAGCTGACTTTATCCCGCAGATCGAGTGCCGCCCGCGCCCCATAAGTCGTCAACAACACGCGTTCCGGGGCCTGTCCATTTTCCAGCAAACGCGTAACCAGCTCAGTCAACGTGCTGGTCTTACCTGCGCCCGGACCGGCCTTGAGGCGGGCGGGGCCAGGCTGATTGATTTGCTGAGTCGAGAAACGCTTCTTGTTCGGGCGTCGGCGTGCGGCGCAGAATCGGCTCGTCATCCGACATGATGTCCGGCTCGCAGGCCGCCATCTCCGCGTCGGGATCACTGGCGACTGCTCCGCCTCGAACGTTCGCGAATAGGGCATTGACCAGCTGAGCCGACGAGGGGACAGGCGTCCGGGCTTGTTCCTGCGCCAACAGGTCGGCCGCTTCGGCTTCGATGGCCTGTTTCTGTTGGGCTTTCAACTGCTGATAGGGCAACACCGCCTGATTGGTTTCGACCACGAACGGCTGCATCAAGCCAACGTGCACATCCGGCGGCAACTCCGCCCAGGCGTCGATGATCCAATTGAGCATCTGACGCCGCAACCGTCGATCGTAGTGTTGAACCGTATGCGAAATTGTTCTGGGCCGGGTCAACGATAGCTCATCAGACGATTGCCACAGGACTAAACTGAAGCCGCGCGCCAGTGGTCGGCCGTTCAGACCGAAACCCGATCTAACCAACAGCCGCTGATCGGTGGCCGGAATGTTGTAACCGTAAACGATTTCGTCATCATCCTCCACCGGATAGGAACCCGGTGGCAAAGCGAGAATAAATGCCGGGAAATTCATAACTACCTCCAGAAATAGACTCAGCCGACAGACAACATCGGCTGAGTCTATTCGCTAGAACTGTGATTATCGACCGCTAGCGACTGCCGAGGTATTTTCGGCTTCGATCCGCTCCAGTTGCTGAAGCAAATCGACCAGCGTTTTGAGATTGCGCAACAACGGCCACTTGTTTTGCAGCGCCATGTTGCCCCAAATCACCGCCGCCTCGCGCAGTTTGCTGTCACTATTGCCCGTGAGCGCCAGTTGCAGTTGCAGCGCATAGGCGATGTAGGTCGAGCCCTGACCGCCAGCTTTAAAGGCAATGCCGCGTGAATTCATCTCGGCCACAGTCTCGTCGGGCAGCGTGATTTTTCGGTCGCTCACACTATATCGATTCGTCTGGAAACGCGGCACAATGGCCTTGCGCGGCGACTTGATCGATTTCGCGGCTGGCTTACTCATCGGGTTAGCCACCGTCATCCTCTTTGAAGATGGCTTGAATTTCGGGCACGGACAATCCGATGCCCTCAACCGCGGCGATCTGGAACGCATTCTTGTTATCGGCGCGCAGCGCCAGCACGCGATCTTTGACGCTGGCTTTGTCGCCACTCGTTGGGGTATCTTCTTCGCCCGTGGGCAGCTGCTCGGCCATCGCCTGCCAGGCCATGATCTGGTCATACGGCAACGTGCCATTCATCATGTGAGACTCATCCACATTCGGGAAGTACTCGGGCGTCGTTTCCAGCGAGATGTCGGCACGCAACTCGACCGGGTTCTTCCAGAACGCCAGAATCTCATCCCAATTGCAGATCGGCATGCGGCGGGGCGTGATCTCCATTGTTTCGCGCCGCCCAACGGCATTAACGCGCACATCCGACAGACGCTTTTGCATCAAGCCGACCGGATACTTGCTGCCGGTTGGACTGTGAACAAACTGGACCCGCATCCGACTTTTCTGCATAACGCTCTTTCGGAAGGCGGGCACGAGTTTGCCCGGCACCACAACCGAGCCACCCTGCGTCTTCATGCGGTAATCCTGCATGTGACTGGTGAGGACCACACAGGGGACTTTGGCCAGGAAACGATCAAGCAGCACAGCCTCCAACCGGTCAGCCTCCTGCCAAAGTTGACCGGATTTCATGATCGCCATCATGGCGTATTCCTGACGATAGGCCGTCTGCTCACTCACGACGGCGGCATGAAAAGCAATATTCATGCGCGGCCAGGTATCAAAGATGAGCAGCCGGGTGTTGTCTGGAATACGATTTACCAGCGCATCGGCCCACTTCCACAGGCCCAACTCGCCGATTTTGTGCGTTTCGTGAATCATGTCCACGTAACGTTCAGGCGGCAGCCAGCTTTCGACCATGCTCTTCGTCTTGACATCGTCATCAACGACGAACATTTGATCCGGTGGACAAGTGTGGCCGTCCTTGTCCACAACGTTCAGCGCGAACGATGTCTTGCCGGTGTCGAGTGTACCGGACACCGCGATCACGCCAGAAAACAGCGGGTTCCAAACCTCCATAGGATCCAACGGGTCAATCATAAACTTCTCCTGCCGATTCGTCGGCTACGAGTTCTTAGTTTTGAGATACAACGGCCAAAGTTCGGCGACCGAGGTCTTTTGCAGAATCTGCGCCTGCCACTTGGGCACGATCAGGAACGCTTCTTTGTCCTCATCGATCAGCGGCACATGACCGACTTTGCCCGCATGCGCACTGCCCACCGGTTCGCAGCCCAGCCACTTGCGGACGCGTTCAACGACCTTGGCCGACACAAGTTCCGCGGGATATTCAACTGGATCGGTCAGCCAGTACAACGCCAGCGTAGCCGAGCCATAGGTATCCATCAACTTGCGCGCGGTTTCTGGCCCGACGCCGGGCAGAGTTTCAAACAGGGTCGCGGCGTCCTGCGGCACAAGTTCCTGATACCGACGAGCGTGCACCAGCGGTGTGTCCTGACTCTTGACCAGGCGCGCGACGAGGTGCTGCAGCAACTGCCAGAAGTCGCCGTGGGTTTTCATCTGAAACGCCCAACCGCCACGCGCCGCCCAGGCCACCACTGAGCCGATATAGGCCGCCCAGTAGAAGCCGGTCGGACGGTCATTCACGCTCAAATGACCGTCGGCCAGCAGTTGATAATCGCCCACGGCGACGGCCACCGGTGGCGCGCCTGTCTCCATCTGCATGCGGAGCTGCACATCAGAGAACTTCCGCATGCTGGACGGCCAGTCCGTGCCTGTTTTGCGTTGGACCAGCAGGCCGCGATTGCTTTCGAGCAGTTGTTTTAACTGCGCGCGCTGATCGCAAGCCTGCCAGTCCTCCAACACCACGCCCGGCAGAGTCAACAGGTAATCCGCGTCAGTCAACGCCTCAAGATTCGGAAGCAACTGAGCGTCGCCTGTTTCCAGAGCAGCGGCCAGAATCGCCCGCATATCGGGATGTCTCAACTCGGCGGGGTCGGTGTAGATCATGTTACGCCTGGGCCTGATCGTGTTCGACGGCGGCCAGCAGTTCGTCGCGCGTGATCATGAACGGCGCGCAGATCGACTTGTCCAGCGTGCCGGACTTGATCCGAACCAGCAACAGAGCCGGAGGAACCGGCGGCAACATGGACTTGATGGCCGCCCAGGCCTGGTTCCAGTCATCGTCTTTACCAACGTAGGCCGCAGGCAGACCGCCGGGCTGAGCGGCTTCGGCATGCGCGCCGCGCTTGGTGAAGCGATTCTTGTCGATTTCGGCGGCAGCCATTGCGGACGCTTCATCGGCGAAGATTTCCATGACCACCGGAATGGTGGGGTGTCCCCAGTGCCGATCCTGCGTGCGGCCGGTGTCCTGACCGTTCTCCTTGATGGGGACTTTCTTGATGCCCTTCTGGCCATTGGCATCGGTGTCGCCATAGGCCTGGGCCGGATTGGGATTCCAGCCATTGACCACGCGCGCCAGCAGGGGCGAGGCCCACTGTGTCATGCCGAGGCTGACCAACGCCCACAGCTGCTCGCTCGTACAGGCGTATTTCGAACCGCCGGCCGGATCGAGGTAGGCGATCGGATTGCGCTCGCCCAACGCCTCCCACAACACTTGACGGCGGCGGAAGTACTCGCACTCTTCCAACGGCCCGCCGAAGTTGAACAACTTCTGTTGATCTTCCGGCGAGATGAGCATCTCGGACGTAAGCAGTTCGGGGCACGACCACACGGGCTTGTCGATCATTTTCGCCATCAGCGCCAGGGACTGCACGAGGGAGGGGAGGAAGACCAGGTGAAACATGGCCTTGTCCCGCCCGCTCGACGCGAACGCTTCGTAGGCGACGGTCGTGACGATGGTTGACGACCACTTGCCCCGGCTCTCGTCGGCGATATTCAGCACACCGGCCAAGGGCTGAATCAGCGCAATCTCGCGCCAACCCGCGCCCATGCTATCGGCTTTGATCATGCGGGCGACCCGTTCCGCCAACGAGGACGGCGCATCGGGGAAGTACAACTCCAGGGCCGACCCCTTCTTGCGGCTGTACAACCAGCCGAACTCCGACTGCGGCAAGGGGTCTTCGCCCAGCGAGGCCAGGAAGTCGGCGGGCACATACACCCGGCGAACAACGACCAGCGACGTCGCGCCAATCAGACCGGACGCCACATACGGCGTGGTCTCGACCGGCGGCTCGGCGGTGGTCTGACCCTTCTTCAAGTGGCCAAAGGGATCGACAAACTTCGGTTGCGACTGCGATACAGAACTCATTGAACTCTCCTTTATAAACGCGGCTCGAACTACTGCTGTTTCGGTCAATTGTGAGTGTCCGCTCTGTTGACTGGCCGGGGTACTGCACCTCCTGAACGGGCTTGCTTCGATTACTTACGTCTACTCTTGCGGTCTGCTCTTTAACGCCCGTTTGTGTCTCCATTGTAAGTTATGACCGTTTTCCTGTCAAGCACTTGACAGCCGCTAAGGGCTGTGCTATAGTAAGTCTAACAGACCTAACACCGAGGATTTATGAGTTTCCCATCCAAGCCACTGGCGCTCAAAGTGCGCTCCAAATTCCAAAGCGAAGTCGGCGGCCTGATCGCGGCGGGCCTGAGTTACCATAAACTGGCCGAACGGCTGCCGCATCGCAGCGCCAGCTGGTGGCGGTTTGCGGCGTTGGGTGACTGGTCGCAAATTGCCCCGACCGAACTGGATCGGGCGCTGTTGACGTTGATTATCAATGAACATCAACGACAGCAACGCGATCTCGCCGCCTACACCGAAATCTACCTTGATCTGGCGCGGCAACTCAGCGAACTGGTCGCCTCACTCGCGAAAATTCAACCCAAATGAAGGCTCACATGACTCTCGAAACGATTCTGCTTGGCAATGACAACGGCTTCGGCAATACCCGACTTTTCGGCGCTCAGGGTCCGGTGGCGCTGCAATCACTGGTCGCCACGAACGGCACGCAGTCCATTAGCCTGTGGGCAACCGGCGGACTCAAGCGGGCCGGGCAAGGCCGAGATAAACCGCTACTCATCAAGACCGACACCGAATTTTATGTCGGCGCGGGCGCGCATGCCCTCGGTCGCCCGGTGGAGAATCTGCAACTGGAGCGGATGGTCGGGCCGGAGTCAAAGGCGCTGCTCTACGGCACGCTCTCCTTATACTTCGCCAGCAAGCCCAAGCCGCGCGCGCCGGTGAAGATCGTCACCGCGCTGCCGATTGCGCTGGCGCAAGGTGAACAGGGCGACGGGCTGCGTGACCAACTGCGCGCCATGCTGGTCGGCAAGCACGCGTGGTCAACCGATCCCGGCAGCGATGAGCGCGGCGAGCGGGACTACAAGATGACCATTGACGATGTGGTACTGACCTCGCAACCCGCGGGCGCGATGTTCGATTACCTACTGAACGCGGACGGCTCGATCTCGCCTGAGAAAAAGGCGCTGCGCAAGTCGGGCGCGTTCGGCGTCATGAGCATCGGCTTCAACACCGTCGAACTGATGGTGGTGGCTGACGGGCAGATGCTGGCCAAGCATGTGGCGGGCGATTCGTCCGGGGCGCGGCGCGTGTTCCAACTGCTGAACCAGGACGGCGCGTACTCGTTGGGTGAACTGGACAGCCGCTACCGGGCCGGTCTGCTCGACATCAGCGACGTGCTGCCGATCTGGTCGGGCGAGGTATTCGGCCTCGTCGACAAGTATTGGGACAAGATGATCCTGCGGCGCATGTCCACGGTGTTTGTGGTGGGCGGGGGTGCGAAGATGCTGGCGGGACCGCTGCTCAAGAAGTTTCAGAGCAAACTGGTCATCCCCGACGATCCGATCATGAGCATCGCGCGTGGCTGCTACCGGCTGGCGTTGACCCTGCCGAAGTGAGGCTGACATGCATATCTGCACCGTCTGCTTGAAGTCGATGGAACACCATACCGAATGGCCTGGCCCGGACTGGCATTTAGACGGCACTTCCGGCGTTGTGCTGAGAAAGGTCAAACCTGCTAAGATTGTCACCTGCGTACGACGACGCGCACGACCGTGAACAGCACCCAAGCGAGGCGCAGCGTGACCAACTTAGCCATCACCGACAAACAAGTCGAAATCCTGGGCGAGACGTTCACCGCTGTCCGCAATCTGGACGAACTGGCCGCCGTGCATGGCGACTGGATCAAGTTGCGCCAAAACAGCCTGCGCTGGCCGAGAGAATATCCGTGCCTGACACGCGGTGAGAAAGCCGACAACGGCTACGCCATCACCTACCTGTGTGAGTCGGACATTCGCGAGCTGCGCGACACCCTGTCATTCCTGCTCGGCGACACGGAGACCACCCATGAACAAGAAGATTAAAGACGCCATCAAACATCGCGACACCTGCCAACAGGCGGTTTGGGATGTTGAGGATAGACTGCGCGCTGCACAGCGCGACCTATTCGCCGCCAGTAGCGGTCTGGCTTTCGAACTGGCGGCCGAACGGGGTCTCAAAGTTGGCGACACAGCGTCGTATCCCGGCCTGACGATCACGATTGAGGGTTTCGAACTGGGCAGCCGCATGAATGACCAGTTTGAGTTGATCGCCCTCGGGCCGCTGGACTCCCGCATCAACCTCGGCTATCCGAACCAGAAAGCCTAACGAGGTCACCATGAACGAAAACGCGCTGCTCAAACTCATCACCGATTACGCTGCCAGTGTCCTGCCCGCCAATTCGCGGCTGGACGTGTACGACGACCAGATCGCGATCCTGTGCTCTGGCCGTGACTTCATCATGGGCTACACCTGCACGATGCAGCCCGGCCACGAAGGGCGCTGCTGGACGAATCACAAGAAAGTCATCTTCCGACCGGACGTGGGCGGCCCGTCAGCAGTGAGTGAATCAACCAAAGAGCCACCGGCTGAGTCACAACCCAACCTGACCGCCTTGCGTCAGCAAAAGAATCTGACACCGCTGGAGTACGCGATCGTGCACTATGCCGTCTTCGGCGGGCAGGCGCATGCCGAACTGGCCGAACAAGCGGCGGGCGAACTCATACGGTTGCGCCTGCCCGCCGCGATCATTGAGCCGGCCGCCAGTAGCAAAACCGATCTATCTCAACGCCGTATCCCGGGAGGCTTATGATGAACCCTGCTGACATTGCCTGGATCGTGACCGACCCGCAGAACGGCGGCACTGATTATCTCATCTACACTCTGTTGGGCGACTATGTGGCGCGCATCAAGGCCGGGGCCGACATCGCTGAAGCCATTGTGAACGCGCACAACGCCACCTTGCAGACCAAAGAAGTTGCGACCGACCGCACCGGCTTTCAAGCGAACCTGCTGACCGTGCTGCAAGCCGAATGCCCGCAACTGGCCTGGACGCCCGAACTTGTCGCGAGCGTTCTGACGACCGCGCACCAGATGACACCGGCCACCAAGACGCAGACCGAAATCGACTCGCGACTCGCCGCGATTGACGCCGCACTCGATCGGATGGGCGAACGCAGCCAGGTCATGGCATCCTTGATCGAAGTCGGGCGCTTGATGCGTCACGAACTAGATGCCGAACTGAACTGCGTGGTCTGCAACGGCGGCGACGGTCACGACCGCTAACTGCCCGGCCACCCAGTGGGACATACTCATGACCGAGGCCGAAGAATTACGCGTCAAACACGCGACTGCACTTGGTGAATCGGTCACGTTCGACGAGTCCTCGCCCTTTGGCGCGAAAGAGCACGCCGCGGCGAAAGCCATCACCACGGTCAACTTTCCGGGCGTGCTGGCCGATTATCAATAGCGAGGCGACATGATCGTTGTCACATTGATCGACTGCCCGCACTGTCACACGATGTTTCAGACCGGCCTGCGTCCGGGCACGGCTCCGCTGGTGTGTCCGGGCTGTAGCTCACCGATTGCCACCACACCACCGGCTGACCCACGCCGCGAGCGTGTGCGCGAGTTTTACAACGGTCTGACCGATGACGAACGCGAGGCAGCCTTTCTGACGATGGTGGACTACTTGACCGAGGCCGACGCGCTGCACTACTCGACCGAGCGGCAGGAAGTATTCTGGGACGCTCATGGCGGGAAATTAGGCGCGCTGTCATGAGCACCTTAGCACTTGACGGGCCGAGCGCCAACCCACCCGTCAAACGGCCTAAATTCCGGTGTTTGAACTGCCTGCGCAAGTTCAGTGTCCCGATCGGGCGCGGCCAGTGCCCGTTTTGTCTCAAGACGAAATTCACCAAATTAGGGTGACAGGATTATCAATGATTCACGGCACGTGCGGCGCCTGCACTCACTGGACGGGCTTCGGTGAACTTTCAACCGTCGCCGTGGCGCGCTGTCTGCTGGATCGCGGCTTGACGGTCGGATACTGGTCGTGTCTGCTCTTTCAAGCCCGTCAACCAAGCGCGACATTAACATCAAACTCTTTACAGGAGACTCACATGGTAACAGGTCTTAACGGCTTCGAATTGGTCAAAGGACAAACCGTCCGGGTTCACCAAGAAGAAGGCACTCGCGTGGCGCAGGTGGTTGATGTCTTTCCCGACCGACCCACAGTCAACGAGCCAGGCCACTGGGTAGACATCGATTCCGGCGACGGCGCTGAAGGTATGCCGTCTTACATTCTCGAAGTCATCGCCCAACCATGACCATTGACCCGATCACTCATCCAACCGGTTCGATACTGCCCACGAAACGACAGGTCATCGTCCAGCGGTTCAATCGCTGGCTGTGGCCCAAGCTGCTGCGGCCTGTCAGCTGGGTGTTCTTTAACACCTCACTGCACACCGACGCGCACAAGACCGACCTGATGAACGGTCTGCGTACCGCCTGCTGGACATTTATCAGCGGCCACGATCTGGGTTAC
>JADKCY010000029.1 GCA_016718605.1 Lysobacterales bacterium
GTAACCGGCTCTGGTCTTGCTGATCCCGGTGGCGTATTGACCAGCATCGTCCAAGTGATCGAACCGTCTTCTTCCAGTCGGCCAATCTCATCGCCTGACAAACTGAAAACTTTCCCGCCGTTGATGGTGTAGTTCATGTTTGCGGCCTTCTGTTAGGCGTACAAAACAGCGCCGATGATCGAATTGGCGGTGACTACAGTTGTATCGCTATCCGATACAGCGCCTGTGATCGCATAGGAGATACCCGTCGTGAATGACGCCCCAAAAGGTAGTTTTACTTCTCGCGATCCGTTTGGCGGAACTGGGATGACATAGACGGGAATGTCGGTCCCAAGGACTGGAGTTGATGCTTTGTTGTACAGCTTGAAGAACAGCACCGCGGCCGTCGTGTTGTAAAGACTGACCCCAACGACGCGGCCTGCTGCGTTTTTGATATTCGTGGTGTTCGTGGTTGCAGCTGCAGCAACCTTAGCGATCAATGCGGCGCCGGTTGCATTTGAGCGGACCAGCAGGCCGACATCCCCGACCGCACTGGTGCCAGCGCCAAGCACGGGACTTCCTGAAATCGTCACGGCTGATTGTGTTGAGGTAACCGGCTCTACGTGCGCCTCAACCCCGCATACAACCCATTTTGCAGACCCAGATGTATGTGCTGTGCAGCGAATACGGAACAGCCTCCATGCAGATACGCACAACTCCCACCCATAAACCGGAGATGCAGCAAGTACGCCGCTTGCTCCCTCAGCAACCGTTCCCGAGTTTGTCCTCGCTGCAAGTATTGCCACCCAGGCCACGCCATCGTTTGAAACCTCGAACGAAACGTTATGCCCTGCAACAGCAGCGGCAGAGGCCTGGATTGAGAGCGTTCCGTACTGCTCAACGGAGCACGACAAGATGCCGCCGTTTGCCGCGATGGCTGCGTTAATCAGAATGTCGGTAGTTGCCATGTATCACTCCTTGATCAACCAGCCCGCCCAGCAGGCGCCGGGGCAAACGGAAGCATTGAAAGATTGGGGTTGTTTCCGGTAAGCGCCGTTGCCTGAGCATTGACTGAGGCGACAAACATTTGCGTCCATGCGGAGGCCATCTGTGCGCCCTCGGCAAGATCCGCCTTGCTCAAGAACATGTAGGCCACCATGTACGAGACAAGATCATCAAAGTACGCATCTGCTACGGGAATGAGCGTTGCGTCGCCGCCGTCCATCCCATAGTTGCCTGATGCAGAAATGACGCGAGGCAGCGCGCAATAGCTCAGCTCGATCCAGATAGGCGTTGATGGCGCAGGCGAGACATAGAAGAACGTCGGTGTGCGGGCGTCATAGATCACCGTTTCAATCTCGGCGCCTGTTTGCATGTGCCAGCTTCGATCTGTGAAGTCGTCACCCGACACCACATCAATTGCGGTCCCGGGCGTCAATCCATCTGCGCCCATGTTTCTGACTGCCTTGTACAGCTGCACGCCTTGCACCCGGGCGGCGGCACTGCCATCACCCGGGATGATTCTTGACGCATCGATATCAGCAATTGATTGCCGAGTATTCCCAGCAGTCAGCTTGATAGCATCTACCCGGGAGACAGAAGGCGGCAGCCATTTAGCCAGTGCCCTCGCGCCCTGGTTCAATGCCGCTACCTGTTCGCGCTGCGACCACCGCACGAATTGCGGGTCGATATCATCAACAAGCGTACTGGCCCGCTCCAGTGCTTCGCGAACAGTTAGCGTCGTCATGCTGGATTACACCGGGCCGTGATCGGTGATGTTGAAGCGAGGCTGCTCGCCAGCGGGGTTGCCCTTCTCATCGACAACAGCGGTCGTGAGATTCTGGATGTGAGCGACAAACTCTTCCGGAACTGCGACCTTGACGGAACGATTGATGAGGATGACGTAACCGTTGATGCCGAAAGGCTGGGCAGCGCGGCCGAGTTCGCCATCGCCAGGGTGCAGCGTGATATAGCGGCGCTTGCCTGAGAATTCAGACGGCAAGCCTGTGGCCACAGCTGGCGCTTCAGGAGCGGAAGCAGCAACAGCGCCGGAGTCAGTAGCGGCGTCGTCGATATCGGAGATGGTGGAGGTGTCTTGTGTTTTTGTGTTGCGTGTCATGGTGAGCAATTCCCTATTCTGAAAATGAAAAAGCCCCGCCGGTTAAGGCAGGGCTTCTTGATGGAGCGTTACAGGCGCTTACAGTGCAGGCGCCGCTACTTCTGCGACACCCATCCAAAGGTCGTTCAGCACTACCGCCCCTTGCATGGTCTTCCAGCCCACGGTGCCTTGTTGGGCCAGCGGATCGCCAATCGCCGCTTTGGGATTCACGACGAACACTTCCGCCGAGAACTTGCCTTTCAGTGCAACGATGCCGTAGGCGTTTTCAGCCAAATACAGAATCGGATACACGTCAGCGCTGGTGCCGCCCGTAGAGATCATCGTGCCCTTGGCGCCGCCCGCATTGGCATACGAGCTGCAGAGGGTCGAGCTGATGTAGCGCACATCCTCGACTTTGCCCAGTTCGCTTTCAAACGGGGTGATGCCGGAATACTTCTCAATCGGAATGAACCCGGTCAAGCTGCGGATGCTCGGCTCCATGTCTGGATGCACGATTGCCACGTAGCTAGCGGCGACCGGCTCAGTGCCGATGTTGATGCCCGCCTTGATTATCTTCGTGATCTTCTTGGCATTCTGACGCTTCAGCGCGCGAGTGATCTTGCGCTGCAGATTCAGATCCAGCGTAGCGACAACAGCGTTACGTGCGCCGACGCCGCCCGCATAGAACACGTTGGAGCATGCTTTCAACGCGCCATAGCGAATGGTCTCGATGGTCTCACCCGCTTGCTGCGGAATCAGGCCGGTGGTCAGCTCCTGCAGAACAGGATCTTCGTGAGTGTCCAGAATCACATCCGTGATCGGGACATAGTTGCCGTACTGGCTCAGCGTGAGCGTCACATCAGTGACAGTCAGCGGAGTGCCCGCAGGCGCCACGCCTTCTGTCAATGCAACAGTGCTGACGGGCAGCGCGTTGTAACGACGGAACTTGACGGTCTTGGAGTTGCGAGCTGGCAGGGTTTGCGCAGCGCCGAACTTCTCCAGAATCATCACTTGGTGAGCACGAGGCAAAAGGTCTTTGACTGCAAGCGCGCTGGTGCGCGGTGAAATATCGCCGTAGGTAGACATGAGTGTCTTCTCCTTGAAGTTGATGGCTGTTTTGAGGCGCCCAAAACTTCCCCGGAGGCATCACATCCACAGCAAGCGCGTGCGTATGCCTCAGTCGTGCGGCGCTTTCGCGTATCGCATTCCTGATGGCGCGTACCGTGCTGGGGTAAAGCTGGAGGGGCAGCGGGCCTCGGGCAAAGAGGCCTGCTTGATTGCGCAGAAATCCGTCTGCGCGCGGGAGGGTGGAATCCCTCAGTGAGTTGTCAGGGTCATCGAGCCGGGATTACTCTTCCCAGGCGCGCTCGTATTCGTCAGCGTCATTGCCGGGCTTGCTTGGCATGCGCAGCGCCACGGATGCCGGGGAGGCAATCGGGCTTTCATCGAACGGGTCGTTTTCTTCGGTGGTTTCTTCAGCGGGACCGGCCTGCTCGGCGCCTGCCTTGTTCTCGTCCTTGAACGTCGCAACTAGCCTGATGATTTGCGGCCACATTCCCTTAGCAAGCACATTGACTGCGGTATTGCGCTTGTCTTCGTCCTTGCTTTCCAGCCATTTCTGGAAGGCTTCGGAGGCGACGACATCATCAAGATCCGGGTGCGCGTCCAGAATCGCGGACTCGTGCATGGATTGCAGCGCGGATTGAATGCCATTGGCCAGACCGGCCAGCTTGGATTCAAAGCCCTTGCCGAAATCCCCAGCGGCCGAACCTGCGTAATGCTGGATCAGCGTTTTCAGATCACCGATAAAGTCGGGGCCGAAGTCTTCGGCGAACTTTGCTTCGACGGCGGAGATGTTTTCAGGGGATGCTTCGGGCGCTGCAGGAGCGGCAGGGGCTGCTGATGCAGACTCAAGCTCTGCGGCACGGGCGCTGAGTTCTTCCTCGCGCTTCTTCAGGCGACCTTCCCACGACTTCTGCTTCTGCACCTCTTCAGGCGTCATTTCTTCAGCCGCTTCGCCTGCGCCGCCTTCTGCGGCCTGCTCGGTGGGGCTCTCGCCTTCAGCCGCCTCTTCAACTGCTGCCGCCTGCGAATCCGGCGCGTCGTCCTCGCCTTCAGGCGCAGCGGAAATCACAACGGCCACGCCGGGGGATTCTTCCTCGGGCACATCCTGCTCTGCTGCTTCTTGCGGGAGACTCTCGTCCTCGCTCCATGCTTCGTCATACGCTTGCTGTTCGGTTTTGTTATCGGCCATGTGTTCGGGCTCCGTCAAAAAGAAAAAGCCGGATCAACCGGCGTAAAAAAAGCCGCTGGTGGGCGGCTCGGTAAAAAAATCAAAGGGTCGGCGTGTGCGTGGCCGGATCTGTCAGCGCACGCATGATCTGTCTAGTCTGTCGGCAATACGCCTGCAGCACGGGCAGCTGCTCTGGCTTCGCGTCCAGCATGTTGTCCTGGTACTCCGCGATCATTGCAGCCAGCATCTTGCGCATGTCGGAAAGCTGGGCTGAATTCGGCAGGACCATTACGGCTGCCAGCGCCTCACGCACGTTCATTGCGGCTGGCCATCCGCAAGACTTGCGGTTTCAATACCCTGCGCGGCTCCCTGCTGTGCGCCTTGTGGTGCGGGGACATTCACTGGCTGGCCTTGTTGTGTCGGGACTTGCTGCTGCGGGGTTTGATCGGTCCATCCTGCAGACCGGGCAATTTCATCAGCAGCCACCGCAACGCCGGGATTTTGTACGGCCAGCCCGGCCGCCTGGAATGCTGAGTACAGCCCGCGAATCATGTTCTCCATGGCGGCGGACTTGGACTCAAGCGCCTCAACCATCTTCTTCTGCGCGCTAGCCTGCAGGTCGGCCGCTTTGGCCTGGGCAATTGCCAGCTGAGCCTGAGCCTGAGCAACCTGCATTTGTTGCATCTGCTCGGACATCGGGTTGGATTCGGCCTGCTTGGCCTCGTCATCGTTCATCACGACATCATCAAACTCCGCCGCATCGGCAATACGCCGGGCGACCTGTAACCACTTGACGTACTTGCGCGCCTCGGGCGGAACGGCCTGATTAAACTGCATGGCCTGCTGGGCACGAACCTCTTTCGCCACCAGCGATGACGCGCCACGGGCCTGCACGCCGAAATCACCCTTGATGCTGTTGTCTGGGTGGTAAAGCATGTTCCAGCCAAGCTGCGCCTGCATCGCCGGGCGGGTAATGCCTTCATCGAAATTCGTGACAAGGCTCTTGATGATGACCTTGCTCTGCCCGAGTAGCATCGACAAGCCGCCCATCGTTGCGCCAGCGCCCTGTACTGCGCCGTCGCCAGCGAGAAAGCGCGGCATCATTGTTGTTTCGTCGGCAGAATTCTCGAAGTGCTCTGCCAACTGTAGAAGCCATTGTGTGTGATTCGGCAGATCCACGGCCTTGACTGGAGAGTATTGGGAATCGCCCTTTGTCTGCAGCCATACCTTGCGCGGGTGAATGCTGGTGTAATCAGTCCCAGGGGCCAACTCCGCCACATTGCAAACAAACTGAGACCCAGCGGACAGCGCCGCGTTATCCAGGGCAGCTCGCACCGCCGCATTGGTCGTGTCTTGGTCATCGCGAGCAATCGCCCCGATGCCTTCAGCGAAAATGCACGATTCGTCTTCGCGGAACTGGTACAAGTGGAATGGGAAGCTCGCGCCTTGTCGCATCAACTGAGCGCGCACCACTTCTCCATCCGGAAGCATCCACAGGTTTGCGAATACGACCTCATGCAACCGCTCTGCCGGAACCTGCACGCCGCATTGCTGCAGCTCTGACGCATCAATCCAGCCGTAGCGCTCGAAAACGTCATACAGGCCTGAATCCACGCTGGCCGTTGTCTGGTTTTTGTCGCCAAGCGCGCGGAGTTCTGCTTCATACGCCCGAAGATCAGCGCGCCCGTCTGTGTTCTTTTGCGCATGATCGATCAGCGCTTCTTTGTTGAATCCTTTGCGCTCTGCCAGCTCAAGCAGCGCGGCTTTGGTCAGCCGATGGTGCTGCCACACATAGCGGCAATGCTCCAACTCCGTCGCCTCCATGTCCGGGTAGAAGCGCCATACCGGCACGCGTTCGTAAATCGGCCGGGTCGAATATCTGACGGTTTCTCCCCAGCGATTCTTCTTCTCATCCCACGCGTAACTGACTTGAGACTCACGCTTTGCCAGCGGACCCTTCAGAATTCCGGTGCCATACAGGTTTCCGGAGAACAGCACTTGCTTTATCTGGCGCGGGTAGCGCATCTCGGCCAACTGGTCGGCCATGACCTCTTCCATGCGTGCAGCCGAATCTTCAGCCGCCTGCTTGATCGCATCTTCCAGCGCAGCCGGAGGAATTGGCTGGCCTTGCAGCGCAGCTCCCAGCGCCTTGGTGATTTCCTGCACGCGGAACGGCGGGAGAATCGGCTTCGGGCTTGCCTCTACCGAGAAATTGCGCTCTTTGCTTGCAGGGAACAGCAGATCAAGCAGCATCGATGTCGCGATGTCCACCTTTTGGGCGGTGAGCCGCTTGTATGCGCTCGATCGATTCGTCAGCGCGGCCGCAACATCTGGCTCGTAAATCCCTTTGTACTGCCGCAGCGATTTCAGCCAGCTCTCTTCAGACGGCTGGCGCATCCGCTCGGCATCTGAAAACTCTGTGATGAGCCGCAGGCCGATAGGCGTCAGCGCGTCGTATGGCACGGCCTCCTGTGTCTCTTCCCATGCACGATCAAACGCCCGGTCTGACTCCTGCACTTCTGGCGCGACCGCTTGAACCGGGGCCGCCTGGAGTTCTTCGTCTTGAGGATTGGTCATGTGTGTTCCGGAAATGAAAAACCCGCCGAAGCGGGTTTGTTTTAATCGTGGTGCAGAGGGGCTTGGATTTATCGGGAGTACGGCAGCCCGCGAGCGATGAATTGCTCCGCAAACCAGTTTGCCGCATGTGCGCAACCGGCCGCATTAGCATGCCGATCCCCCGTTCCAGAGGCCGCACTGCCTAAGTACAGATCGGCATTACCGTCGCCAGTAGTCACCGCGACACACCCAGTACCGAACCACATCGCCTGACCGTCAGGATGGTTGGCTCTGTCTGTTGGCACCCACATGATACGGCTTGACCCCACTTGCTTGATTGCGTCAAGTAGTAGTGCGTTTTGTGGGGTCACGACAGACGGTTGGGAAAACCCTTCATATACGCTAGATACAATGATCGTCGCATTCGGGAACGCGGATAGCGCCTTATTGATAACCGTTGCGTAATGCCCTGATGTAGTGGCTACGCCAATATCGTTGCCGGTGCCGAAGAGCCACACAACATCATAGCGACTAGCTGAGAAGCCCGACGTACTCACCATTAGGTCGATCATCTGCGAATAGCTCTGGCGGGAACTCGGCCAGCCACCGCCATCAGTCACGAACCCTGTACCCCCAAGGCCGACATTCAGGCAGTCATAGCCAAGGCACTCCAGCGCATCTGCCGCTACGTCCGTGCGGACAATCTTTGTGGATTCTCCCGTTGTCAGGGAACGCACCGAGTTGGAATCGCCAAAAACAATTGCCCGACCAGCTCGAATAGCCGGGGCTATCTGCGCGTCAGGCTTGATGATGATAGCGACAGGCTGCACTTCCAGCCACGTCAGTACGCGCTTGCGCTTGTCGGGGAATTGCAGCGTAATCCACTGAGGCTGCCATGACCCACCGGGAATAGCATTTGAGATTGCTCCATTTGTGGAGCCTGAAATTTCCATCCCATCCACAAATACCGTGGCAGTGTTTCCGGGGTAAGATTTCTGCCCATACACGAAGGCGATCCAATCCCCGTCAAGCTCAAGCGAGCACCCGCCATTTGAAGCATTCCACCCTGTTACCCCTGATGGGCTGAGCAGCGGCAAGGCCGAGAGTTGTGATGCGACGGTCGAAATGGATTGTACAAACGCAGTCTGAAACGATAGCGCGTGAAGCAGAGCGCCGTTTGCAGTTCTGTCCGCATCTGTCCTGAATGCGATCTCCTTTTTTCCGCTTTTCAGTGCGTTGTATTCGGAAGTGACTTGACCGCCAGACGCAACAGACGGCCCAAGGGTTGTTGTGATTGTCTCCGGGTTTGTTTTCCTCGGGTATGCAATAAACGGATTGTTGTAGAACGGGTTCAGCTCAAACGCTCTGCGTGTAGCGAATCGCGTTTTTCTCCTCAGTCCGGCGTCGGAAAAATCAATCCCCCCGGTGAGATCCTTGGATGCCGTAACCGGCTCTGGCCTTGCTGACCCGGGCGGCGTATTAACCAGCATCGTCCAAGTGATCGATCCATCTTCTTCCAATCGGCCAATCTCATCGCCCGACAAACTGAAAACTTTACCGCCGTTTATGGTGTAGTTCATCCAGTACCTCTCAATATCCTGCTGCGCTTGGCGCGTGGTGGCCGGAACTTGCCGGGAGCGTTGCGCTTGAACGGGCCAGCACAGGCTCGGCAAAAGTCAGTGCGGCCGCGTCGCCCAAGTCCGGGCTGCGCACGCCGCGCGCTTCCATGTCTTCTTTGCTCTCCAACAACTTGCGACCATTGCTGGATAGCTTTTTCTGCGGTGCGGATAGGTCCGCTTCGAGCGCTGGGCAGTTCGCGGGGATGCGGCACGGATGGTCCTTGAACCAATCTCGGAGCCGCCACCACATTTCAGCGCGCTTGTTGGCGTAGATATCGTCTTCCGTCGCCCGCTCGCCAAACATCACGCCTATCACGGGGATGTTCAGTTCTTTCAGGCGCGAGACAATGCCGCCGCCGATGCCGCCCTTATCGATGAATATCGCATCTGGCATCCGGCCCTTGCCGTCGCCGTTTTTCCAATAGTTCGCGAGGATGCCTGCAATCTGCATCTCATCTTTTTTCTGGTATGTCTCCGTCCGCAGGATCGTCCTGCCGCGGCGCCACGCAATTGCTGTTCTGTCCGCCGAATCCGAATCGCTGGCCGGGTCGCAGCCAATCACGATCGCGCCGAACGAATCTTTGTGCGTTGAGGCCTTGGCCGCATTGACCAGCGCTGGAGAAATCAGCGGGTTCGTGCTGCTCGTCTGGAACGCCAGTGCTGGAGTCGCCGGGTACTCTTGGTCGAACAGCCATTCGTCGCCGTCGTCATACGTCGCTATTTTGTTCGCGCGCCACTGCATCTGAGCCAGCGTCAGGCCATAGGCCTGCATGTACTCTCGGTCGGCGTCGCTCAGCGAATCCTCAAAGCCCTCTTTTGCCTTTGCTTGGTACTCGTCTTGCCAAAACCATGGAACGAAGATCGCGATGTACTCGCCTTCGCCGCGCTCTGCTTTCTGCCAGAGCTGGTGAAACGTGTTTCCGATCCCGTTGGCCGTCGTCTCCAGGATGATTTCTGTTCCCGGCATGTCCGCAACCGTGTTGCCGATACCTGCCAAGTGCGTTGATGCGTTCTTCCAGAAGGCGACCTCGGACCCGTGCAGATACTGCACAGTGTTCGATCGGCCAACATCCTTGCTGCCTGCGGTCGCCAGCTTGTAGCCGCCGTCAAGCTTGTCAAAAATCAGTTCCTGCGCATTGGTTGCGCCAGTGCTCGGGGCCAGCGGGTTATTCAAATGGAACCGCTTGACCATCTTGAATAGGTTGGTCGTCGCCTTGTCTTCGTGCGCGATGATGAACGCGCCTTTACCCACCTCGGTACTCGTCCGCTTGTAGAAGCGAGCGCCAATGTAGGTCGATCCTCCCTGCTGCCTCCCCTTCAACAGAAGCGCCCGGACCTTCCCTGTTTCTTTCAGTTGCTGCTCAAGCCTTGCATGGATATACCGTTGCGCCCGATTCAGCTCAAACGGGATTGCTTCCCCGCCCTCTTTCGGCAATACCTTCAGGCACTCTGCCGCATACAGCGAGAAATCCCCGAGCAGTGCGCGGAGACCTTTCTCCAAAGCCGGGTCTGCCACGCTCAGGCACCTTGCGCGATCCTGCGCAGCAGATCATCAACGGCCGTACTCTTCTGCGAGTCAGCCGCATCCATCTTCAGCACCTTGCGCTCAAGCTCGATCAGGATCTTCAGCGTCTCAGCCAACTGCTTTACTGCGGAAATCCGGCCGGGCATGCTGACGACCTTGCGGTACAGCTCATTGAGCTTATCGATCGAACCGTCTCCGTCGTCCTTCGCCATCAGTTCGCCGAGCTTTTCAAAGTCGGCTGGGTTTTTGACCTGCGCCCGGCACTCTTCGGCCAGCATCGCGACCATTTCGCGCAGCTCCCGAATGTCCTTGCGCTGGGTGATCTCGACCGCTGCGATTGCGTTTGCATTGGCTTCAACGACATCGTTTGACTCAGCGGCAACTGTGCGGGCGACCTTCTCTGCCACGGCCATCTGGATGCGCTCTTGCAAGTTGCGCTCCCAGCCGTTCTTGTTGGCTGTTTTGCGAATCGCTGCCTCTGATATCGCGTGTGCGTCTGCAATTTCGCGCAGCGTCTTGATCCCGGCGCGGTATTCAGCCTCGATGGCGATCCAATTCACGCCTGCTTTTTGTTTTCCGGCCATTACTTACCTCTGCAACCCTTAACCACCGCTTCCAGCTCGGCCTCATAGCCCTGGCGCTGCTTGCGCTCGATGCGCAAAGCTTTCATTTGTTCCACAATCCCTGCGCCCAGGCTCAGGCGATCCACCTCGAATACCGGCTTCTCAACGTCTGGCGCCTCGCACGGAACCGGGACGGGAATTCGTACTTCGACCACGCGTGCTGGCGCAAACCCGCAGCTACACAGCAGCAGGCTGAGGCACAGGATTGATTTCATCGCTCGCGTTCTTGCTTCAGTTCGGCCGCGAATGCAGCGCGGGCGTCGTCGCACGTAGAAGACTTCTCTTCGCGGATCTTGATAATTTCGGTCTTGATGATCGTGTTCTGCTTCTGCGCCTGCTCGCGATACGCTGCTGCATTGCGCGAACGCGCCACTGAGATATTCAGCATTTCAGCAACGGCGTCATTTTGCGTTTTGATCGAGCGCTTGAACTGGTCGCGCTCCAGGCTCAACTCATCAACAGTCGCCTGCAGCGTTGCCGTCTTCGCGCCATAGCGCCATGCCGCAATCTTGTAACCGCCGAATGCAATCAGCAAGACGAGCGCCAGCCCGACAATCGCTTTGATCGCCTGCATGTATGGCTCAAGAAGAATCATCGCTTGCACCATCCAACAAACTGCGCTTGATTAGCATCGCGGCGCTTTACCAGCCCTGGATACTTGCGCTTCCCTGCGCGTACCCACTTATCGAATTCCTCAACAGCGCCCGTGCAATCCCCCGCATTCAGCCGCCTAAGCAGCGTTGATGTGCGGAGGTTTTCCAATCCTACGTTCCACGCGAAGTCGATCAGCATCTCCCACTGACGCTGCGTGATATCCACCGTCACCATCTTGGCGATAGCAGGCGCGAATACGCCCTCAATCAGCCAAATCTCTTTGGCTTCGCACTCTGATTCTGTGTAGCGCTTTCCAGGAACAACCCAGCCCGGTGCGGCGCGGTTCGTGATGCCGTTGCAAACGGTCCAGAGCCCCGGGACGGCGATGTCCTCGAACGGGACGAGCTTTCTAACGCCAGACGATTCATACATCGTCAGCCATGCGAGCAAAAACGCCGTGACAATGCCTGCGCTGCCCGCCTTGACGATAGCGCCAGGGTTTTGCGTGACTTGCATGTCAGACTTTGGTCAGCTGGTCCAGCTTCGCATGCAGGATCTGCATATTGACGCGATGCTCTTCGTCAGCGCGATAGCGTTCAGCGTTGGAATTCGCCCTGCGCTGCAAAAACGCGAACAACTGCAGCATCAAGCCGATGCCTGCGAACACAGCGCCGCAGACAGCAGCCCATTCCGTGACGGTGAACCATCCGAAAATTGTCGCAGTCGCGCCGCCATAAACCATCGATTTTGATACTGGCTCAATCATTTTCACTCACCAAGCACCCGCATCCGATCCGCTACAACGCTGGATGGTGCGGGTTTGAAATTCGGGCAATCTCGCGGGAAACGCCCCGAGAAGAAATGCCCTACAGTTTTGAATGCCTTGCAGTGTCCGAGGCCGACCGTGAATTCCTGGCGCGAGCGCGTATCCCAGTTCGCGCAGTCGGAGCAATAGACGGCGGCTGTCATTTGTTGGCTGGTGAATCTAGCGGCACGTGATCGAAGTTCGCGGATTCGGCTACCGGCGCGTTGAGAGCTGGGAACGTGTCACCATATTTTGGGGATTGGGCGTTGCCAAATGCTGCGCGGTCGAAACCGAGTTGCTTTGATAGAGCCTGCAGAGCCGCCTGTTTTGCCAGTAGGCCTACCCTAGAAGCCGAGCTTGCTTTATCTTGCTCGTCCTTCGCTGAATCCTTGATCGTGTAATGCCTCGGTGATTTGTCCGCATGTTTGTCATGCAGGCTTGCGGCCAGCTTGTTCAGTTTTTCAAAATCCAGCGCGTCGTCCGGGCCTAGCATCGGGCGGTCATCAATGAAGTTTCCTTGCAGCATCGAGTCGCGCAGCACCATCAGCCCAGCGATTGCTTTGTCGATGTGATGCAGCCCAGAATCAGGATCGATATCAGTACCTTCCCACCAGTCGCTAAGGTGTCGCGCAACAACTGCATCGAAATACACGCTGGCGCGAGCGCCTGCAGCGCGGTAATTGTGTCGGCCATACTTCAGCGCGCCTTCGAGCATAGCCAACGCAACGCGGTGAAGCACCCGCCACGGGAGAACGGAGAACGCGACCTTGCGAACGCCAACAGCATCCTTCGGGTTGCTTGTTGGAACGTCTTTGTTGCCGAACGTTTCAGCCATATGCTGTTCGTCGGCAGTAAGTTGAGTTTGGTTTTCAATCACGGTGAGCACCCGTCAGTAAAATTCAGGGCGGCTGCGCAACGCGCTCACTTGCTCAAGGTGCCGGACGCCGCAGCTCCGGATTTCGCGATCCACTCAGGTGAGCGAGCTTGATGCCCTGCGTGGAATTCTGTAAAACATGGGCGGCGCCGGAACCACAAAGGTTCTCGCCAACATCGCGAGCCACGCCCGTGGCGCCGAAACTCGGGATGCGCTATCAGCTATCACATGCCGCCATCGAATCCCTGTCGGCGCATGCATCCTCTTCTGAAAACTGTACGGATCAACCTTCCAACAGATCCGCAATAACCTCCGCGTCGTTTCCGCACCAGCGATAAACCGGGATGCCGCAAGCCTCTGCCTCTTCAATCTCCGCCTGAGTCCCTTTGCTGTGTCGCCAGCCTTCCGACGACAAGACGATCAGAGCATCAGCGTTGCGCAGGAACGGCAAGCACTGGCGCATCCAGAACTCGTGATCGAGCCGCATCAACCCGCCTGTCTCACACAGCGCATGGCCATGAGCGATCGGAGAGAAGATCGGCCAGCGATCCAGATCAGCCAACTTCGCCGCAGCAATGCAATGCTCGACAAAGCGGCGCTGCCTGACATCAGGATCAGGGTGCGAATAGGGGCCAGCTAAATACAACATGGTTTTAGTCTCCGGCCATTGGTGCGCAGAACGCACCTTTTGCGTACCGATTTTGCGCACCTTGCGCACCGTCATAATTGGCGCGGCTTTCCATCAATTCAGGATGGTGCTTTCCACCATGGCGGATGAAACAATTTGGCGTGAAACCTCTCCATGCAACCGAGAGTAGGTAATCACTTTTGCGTCACGGCCGGACAGCCAACCCCCACGGCTTGCGTGACTGTCAGGTGCCGCTAATGTGCGGTGCTGCTCAACCTGCATCGTGTTGGTCTCGCGCACTACGTTGTGATGGTAGTGGCCTGTGTGTGCGTAGCTGTATTTGGTGCGCCCGAAAACTTCCCGGAACTTGCCGACGAGCACCGTCTCCAGCTGCTCCATCTTTTTCTTGTGCCCATGATGGAAGAACAGCGACGTTGCCCCGAACTCAACGCAGTAATACGGATCTGGGCGTGTTACCACGACAACCCGAGGCTCATCCTCATACAG
This sequence comes from Lysobacterales bacterium, assembly GCA_016718605.1. Classification (GTDB taxonomy): domain Bacteria; phylum Pseudomonadota; class Gammaproteobacteria; order Xanthomonadales; family Xanthomonadaceae; genus Aquimonas. Next base: position 14,042 of record JADKCY010000029.1, read on the forward strand.
CGCGGCAAACAACTCCCGGAGCCATGCGCTTGATGCAATGTCGTGATTCCCCTCTGCCAGCAGCAGATCAACGCTGTCGTGCTTGTGCAGCAACATCGAAACAATCCGGCGTATCACCCGAATGGCGACGCGCACCAACTTTTGGAATCTGGTATCAACATCCAGGATGTGCCCGCTGGTTGGCGTGATAGCCGCGAGCCCATCGAAGTGCATGAAATCGCCGAGCTGGGCAAACACCGCCCGACTGGAAGCAGGAGATACCGCAATGGCCTCTCTAAACCATGAGACAAGCAACTCTTCTGCAATCTGCAGATCCCAGGCCGCGCCCGTTTCTTCTTTCCACGCCAGCGCGCCCAGGTGGTAATCGGTGATGACGTAGCAGTTCAGCAGGTCGCCACGAGTAGCGGCGCTGAGTCTCGCTACCGGCAACTCCGGATCAATCGTCTCACGCAACGATTTAACGGCCTCAGCCAGTAGCTCACGCTGGCGCTCGTGGTCGATGCTGCTTTTTACCCATTGCGCAGACGGCTGGCCGTCCTTGTTGTAATACGTGCTGACGCCTTTTACATGGAACCCGTCCGGGACCATGTGCGTCATGTCGTGATCTGGAGACCAGCCCTTGCGAGCCAGGATCGATGCAGCAGTGATTCCGCTTTCCTTGGCTCGATCAACACGCTTGCGGAGCATCTCGCGGTTGAGCCCTGCAGCTCTCGCCGCACCAGCAACAGACCCGTGCTCCGCCACCAATGCCATGGCCTCCCGCATCTGATCTTCTGTGAGCGGAGGTGTAGGCATGAGCGGACCTGGAATAAAAAAACCCGCAAGGCCGTTAAGCATGCGGGTATCAATCGGCCCTGGTGGCCGTGAGAAATCGGTTCAAACAAGAAAATCAGCGCGAGCGAATACCTCAGCGTGCGTTTTCTCGATTGTAGTTATTCTATATTTTGTGTGCTTTCCTGCTCGCAACACTACATATAGTGCTTTTTGCAGGATTTCTAGGGGAAATTTTACCACGTGGATAATGGTTGTGCTAAGCGCACTGAATAGCTTTCGCGACACACCCTTTAACACTTAGTTTTCTTCTGAAACAATCGTTTTCAATACCCATTCTGTAAGTACGTACAATTACGTACATGCCCTATTACAAGCTGATTAGAGATCGAAAGATCAACATCAACCACACAGAGCATGATGTGACGGTTGATTTGCCCAGTGTTGCGAGAGTTACTCGGCGTGACCTGGACAACGCGATGCACATCATGGAGCGGGAGGCGAGCAGAGAGCGGGTGAATATCCCTGCGCCAGATAACGCGGCTGGAAAACTTCTGCGGGATTTGAGGCTAGCGCTTCAGGACCAAGACAATCAGTTTTTTGATGATATCGACAAGTCGATGATGTAGCGGACTCACGCAAACGCAGGCCGACACAGCTGTCGATTAACGCCCGCCAGTGCGTTTTCGCGAAGCCGCTCCATTGCAGCTAGCACCGCTCGAATTTCTCGCTCCCAGCGCCCTATTGGTGGCCTCTTGCCAGTAGCGTCGCATGCTTGGCACGGCACAACTGATCTGTTTTCGGCGTAGATCATCCCCCGGCCAAAGCATTTCGGGCAGGCCGGTGCGGTGTAGTGCCTCAGCGCCTCGCGGGCGATATCTGCAATAGCCTTTGGCTGCAGAGCTGGCCACCTGTTTTTGCGGGCCTCATCGCGAACGATGAATTTTGCCTCTGCCAGCGCGTCTTCAACATCCGCCCGGCGCTGCGTCAGGTCCATTTGCAGGATTGCCCGGCCCTGCGGGTTCTTGATTCCTGCCGCGCCCATTGCCGCGATCACATCAGCGTCAGTCGTTCGCAGCGGGTTGTGGCTCATGTCGGAACTGTGCACGGCATATCCCATCCTCTCCATTGTGCTCAACATAGCCCAGCCGCCTCCGCATCATCAGAATCAATGCACAGACCCAGGCTGCGCAGCTCGAACAAATCTTCAATTGCCTTCCGGGCGGACTTCACAAACTCACGGCGCGGTGCTGGCGGGGCCGTATTGATAGCCCTTGTCGCTGGATCTGCTTGCACAGCAACAGGCTTTGACTTTGCCACCACGGACTCACGCGTTGAAAATATCTCACCGCATCCCCGGCACTTCCTGCGGCGCCGAGACTCACGGGTTTCGAGCACATCGGTTTTCGGGTGCTGGCATTTAGGGCATTGCATGGGGTGCCTCCTTGTGGATTAGGCCAGGCAAAGGTCGCCCTGCTAGGTATTCGGTAATCAGCCTGCGAGCCGCAATCCAGCCGTAAGCGATGTAGCAGCAGTAGCCTTGGCTGGCCAGCCACTCAAGCCATTCGTCCTGCTTGGCGCTCGTTTTGTTGTCGCCGGACTTCATTTCAATCTTCAGGCCGTGGAAACCTGCGCGGGCCACGTCCAGCAAAATATCTGGGTACCCAGGCTTAACCCCTTCGTCCTTCAGCGCCATAGCAACCTTGATATGCCGCTTTCCTCCGTTCGGCACAGCTACCAGTCGGCCAAGCTCAGGCGTCGTACACTTCTGAGCTTCAGCCCAGCGGATCAAAGCGGCCTGCTCTTCATGCTCGCGGTCGTCCCTGCGCTTCTTGGTTCGCTGGCGGGTCTGCATGCGCTCTACAGCGGCTAGGTCGAGCTTCACGCTGCCTCCTGCAACTTGGAAATCGTCATTGCCAGAAGATCCAATTCAGTTACAGCAGCCAGCCGCAAGCGGGATTTGTCGCCGTGGATTCCTTGCGGGCCTTGGTGACACGACTCATGACACAGTGGTACGGTCAAAAAATCGCTATTCCGCTGCCCCGCCCCCGCTCCATCGCGAATGTGGTGAACGTCTGTCTTGGATGATTGCCGCTCACCGATAAGCTCACACAGCACGCAGTTCATTGCAGCAACGCGGCCCATGTGGCGCTTTCCTGCCGACGTACCGTTACGGGCCGGTTTAGCGCTACCTGTCGGCGCTTCTGTACCGGGCCGCTGGACGATCTTGGATGGCTTAGCGGTGCTGGATTTCATTTCAGGCGATCCTTCACTCAAAACTCCCAATCACCCGTTCCATCATCTCCGCTCGATCTGCATCTGAAAGATGGCGCCACAGGTATTTCGCTGCGTGCGGCCCACGCAAGAAGCCGAGTACCTTGTCATGAAACTCTCTGAATTCGTCCTCGTCTGCCTTTCGATAGCTCACGCTGCGCGGGATTGGAACTACGCCACCCGCAGGCCCCGCCGCCCAGGTAACCCAGGCTGCGCCAACTTTCAGCCAGTAGCGCAGCTGCTCGAAGTCGTCGAATCGCTCCTGCGAATCAAATAGACGCTGCTCCAGCGCCATGTGATATCGATGAAACGGGCCGCTGCGAGGCTGAACAACATCCACCCTCATGAATTCGCCGGGCTCGAAGCCCATCAAGCGCTTCCATAGGCGGCGCCAATTACTGCGCGCCTCCTTGTTCGCCCCATCGAACGCACCGAACAGCAAGGAGCGCGCGCCAGCCAGTGCGGCCGCGTCCGGTAATTGCTTATCAGTGCGAACGAGCGTGATGGTTCCCATATCACCCGCGCTTTGACGCCTTACCGCCGATCCGCACACGCGAACCGTCGTCACACAGCAAATAGCTGGACCCGGCGACTTCCTGGATATTCACGATGCAAAGGCCTTCTTGCCCGACCCACTGAGAGGCGAGTTTGAAGCGGTAGCGCCGCCACCATTCTTTGAGTTTCATCATCGAGCCGCCCTCACGAAAAGCGCGGCCCCGCCAAGCAGCACAACCGCCAACAGAAGCGGTATCCAGATCGGAGCGGAGACCCACCACCAACTCCAAGAAATCACGCCGCACAGCTTCAAGACCATGAAAATCAGGAACAGCACTGTCCCAATGCCTGCACCGCTGGATGATTTGCCTGCGCTCATTGAGCCCTCCCTACCGCCTTCAGCACTCCCTGTGAGGCATCCAGAAGCTCTTCAATCATTTCATCAGACTGGTGGGCGGCATAAATAGCTTGGGCAACCCCGTCGTCCGACTCCAGATCCAGTACGCGACGCTCGCCGTCCTCATCCTCTACGATGACCGACACGGCTACCCCGACGATTTTCCATCCCTCTGCGCAATCATCCAGCTCACGGCGAATTGCATCCTGCATTTGCTGCAGCTCCAGCGCGTTATGCGCGGCAATCGACACTGACCGTCCTTCGTCGCAACTTGGAGCGCTCTCGTTACCCAGAATCGCGCTCAACATTGCGCCAAAACCGTCATCTCCATGATTACAGCCGTCGGTACAGCCATTACATTCTTTGTTCAAGTTGTGTCTCCCAGTAGGTAATCAGGCCGCCACGGCAACAGCCGCGCGATTGTCAATAAACTCTCCGCCGCCCGGCAGCGCATACACCAGCGCGCCCTTGTAGCGGATCGCCTCCGGCAGAGCCCGCATGTCGTGCGTGCGTGTTTTCACCGGCATATCAATTTCCATGGTTGGGTGACGCAAGTGCGGGATGTCGCCACCCCGCGTTTGCGTCAATCCTTTTTGAGTTCGGCCGCTTAATTCGTCCAGATCCTGCATGTTGAAGCCCGCTGATCGTTGTTGATGCAGCATTAAAACAGGTTCAGAAAATTCTTTTTTTGTTTGGCAATAGCCGTTCGTCGGATTTATAGACTTTCGCCAAGATCCAGAACTTACATACCTGCTCGGGCCTATCTACAACCACTCAAAAACCCAGCCCTTGCGCACCAGATACGACTTCACTTCATCCGCTGGCTGTCCGACCATCCACTTGATGACCGGCGCTGCTCTCACGCAACGCCAGCCTGCTACGTCACGCCGCCAGATCGCACCAGCAACAAAGTGCGGAGCGGCGACGCGCAGGATGCGTTCAGGCTGCACGCTCGATGCACTTCCAGGAGCCGCTGATGGGATGTCCGGTACAGCGAGCCTTATCATTGGGCAAACGCATCAGGCAGCCTTCTGGGCTGACTTAGCCTGCCACACCGAATTCACCCGCTGCATGCCCGCGAATGCTTCTGCAAATGTCGAACTTGATTTCGTGCGCCAGTACGCGGCCGAGAAGTTCAGCATCCGCTCGATCAGTTCCGCTTCGTCGTGCGTTGCGCGCATCTTCCCCTGGCCAGCTCTTCGGCGAATGGCTGAAAGCGCTTTGTCCGCGCACTGCGCCTCAGAAAGCATCCGGTCGATATCCGGGTCTTGCGGCGATTTGTCGCGCGCGATTTCCAGCGCAACCACCAAGATCATCCTGCACTCAACAAGATCCATGTAATGCTGACTCACCGCCCAGCCGCTGCGCATCGCCAGCAGCGCGGACTGCTCGCGGATGCCATGCTCTGGCCGCACCGTATCCATAATCAACATCGGCGGGAGTGCTGCGCGCACAACGCGCTTGCTACGCTTTTTCATATCAGTCCTTTTCCCTTTCTTGGGTGCCCGGCTCACGCTCAAAGCGCCCGCATGTTTTCTTCGCTGGCAAAAATTTAACGATGCACATAAGGATGGTTTCTGTGAAATCGTCAGATGCACAGCCGATGCTGTGCTTGCACTGTTGGCATGTCGGCTCTTCCATCATTCGGCCTCCAGTGCTGACCGGACCAGATCCAGCTTGGCCTTCGCGTCAATCAATTCGCAAAGCGTGTCTCCGTAGATCCGCATGTGCTTGGCTATCTCATCGCGAAGCATCTTGTTTTCTATTTCCAGGCGCTGCATGCGCTGGCGCTCTTTGGATGTCATGCCGCCTACCTATACGAATATTCCTGCTCTGCCATCTCGCAAAATATCCCGCACTGGACCTCTGGCTCGTCTTTGTAGTGGCCAATCCCCGGCTTCAATTCATCCAAGAAGATGCGCTCTTCGCCGACTCGAACAATCCGAACTCCAAGCCGCCTCGACTCAACAGCCATTCTGGAGAACATCAGTGGGAAATCTTGACGCACTTTGTTCCAGTACCCAGCGCCTGTGGCTTTCGCGCATCCGATGCAGTTGTTGTGCTTGTATCCAAGCCTGTACATGACCGGCAACTCGATACCTGCGCGCTCGATAAGTGCCAGGCAGTCGGAATGCTCAAGGCCACGTTCAAGAACTGGTGAAATAGCGTTGATGTTGTTTGCGTCAAGGAAATCGTCCCAGCGGCCCTGTTCTTCGGCGCAATAGCCAAAGACATGCTGGTCTGTAGGCTTCTCGAACTTCTGCCGAACCTGCTTTTTTAGAAGCCTGGTGCATGGAGCTCCTTTTACGCCGGAGATGTAGGACTCTTTCCTAAACACCTCATAGATAGATCCGTCGTACCTCTCATTCAGCATATTGACAATCGGCACACCGAACCATTTTTCGCAGTCGGCCGCGAACCGGTCGTTGTCTGCGTGTTCTTCGCGAACGACACAACGGGCAACCACCAGGGGCAGACGGCCAGCGTTGGCAACAATAGTCAGCTTCGTTGCCGCAGCCGATGCAGCACCGCACGAAAACCAGCAGATAATCCGTTTTGGAGTAGTCATGCAGCCTCCCGAGTTTCATCCCGCAAACAATCAATCGCCTCTTGCGGCACGATGTAGCCAAGCCCCTTCAGGTACTCCAGCCGATCAGCTGCTGCTGCTGCGTCTTCGTCCTGCAAAGTCTCCCCGTCATGCGGCAGCCCAATCGATGTTCGCTTAGCCTCGGCAAGCATCGCACTCACCACACGATGCCGGGCTAGCCATGCTTCGCAATGCTCGGGGCCAAACGTGACTTCTGGCGGGAGATCAGATTTGAATGTCACGCGATTAACCGCAACGTGAGTGACGAAACCGCCATAGACGGGTTCGTAGCAATAGACCTCGCAGCGGCCATCCATGCTGGAAAATCGGCAATAGCTCATGCACCCCTCCGTGCAGCGCATGCAGCTAAAACAGCATCCCTGCTAGGGCTTCCCGCTGTAGAAGCAATTACCCCCAGCATGCCCTCTTGCCGCTGCTTAGATGGCCTCGCGCTGATAACAAGCCGGGCGCAGCATTGAACGCAAGCCAGGTTGTAGGTGTTTCGTGTCTGGCAGTCTTTGCATTTGGTGGTCATGCTGCAACCTCAACGAATCCGCCCTTCAGCCACGCTTTCAGCAGCTTTCCGCTTTTGCTGCAGATGCCATCAGCTATCAACTGGTCCTGATCGATTCCGCGCTCGATTCCCTTGATTCGCCTCTGCCAAAACAGCATCAAGAGCTATCTGGCTGACGGGCCGCTGTGCCCACAGTGTTCCTGCCTTCTCTGGGTCGGCGCCAAAAACCTTGCGGGATGCGTCAGCAATGCGCTGCTTGGCGACTTCTGGCGATACGCTGGTTTTTCCCGGAGCAGGCAAGGCCTCAAGGCGAGGAGGAATGTCAGCCCACGCCCCTTTGGCCAACTCAGCACTAAAAATTGAGCTCCAGCGCTTTCCAAGCCCGCTCCATGAGCCATTTCGCAGGTCAAAACTGCCAATAGTCGCGGCAGCCCAGAAGATCGCCGGATGCGACCACCTGTCGCCCCCGGTCTCTCTACGAACCATCTGCTGACACGCCTCACGAAACGCCGTTTCAGCATCGATCGGTGGCCTGCACAACATCAGGAATTCAGGCAGGGTCGGCGGAAAGACTTTTGTCATGCAACCATCCAGCCCGTGTTTGATT
>JADKCY010000030.1:0-2500 GCA_016718605.1 Lysobacterales bacterium
CCTCGCTCAGCGAGAGCCAGCCATGCCCAGCTTCACGGCAGTAAGCTACGATTTCGCGCAGCAGATCGCGGTGCTTGTCGAGTGCGTCGGCAAGTGCCCCGTAGCGATTCGCTTCGCAAAGCCGATCGCGGCCCTCTCGTGTGCCAGAGCATTCGGCTGCGTCACGCAGGGCCATCGCCTGCCAGTCGCGGGGTGTCAGTTTCAATTTCTTCTCCTTTGTTCACCGCCCAGAAACCTACCGGGCGGTTCGAGCGGACTTGCTGCGCAAGCCGCACAACCTAGTCGTTAGGCCACAAGACCCGCTCGCCTCAACCATTCCAGCTTTTTGCCGTCAAAGTCGTATCCCGGGTGGAAGTAATTCGGGGCCTCGTTGACTAGCAGCGCGAAGGCGCGCAGCGCTTCTGCCATAGCGTCAACGTCTGCCGACTCAAAGCCTTCTGAGTCAACCTTGTTTGCAAGCGCAATCGCTTCTTTTGTGTTCATCGTTGCTCCTGCTGCGCCGTGTCGGGCAGCTCATGTTCGACGTTAGGCCTCTTCGGGCTGCTGCACCGCCTGGGCAAGCCTGCCAAGCCGTTCGGCAGTCATCGTGGCCTGGAACAACGCATCGCGCACCATGCGCTCCTGCTGCTCCAACATCATCCCTATCTGCGGCCACACATCGCCTTCGTGCGACATGGCGTCAATCTTGGCGCTCGCCTCGTCGCGCATGCGCATGAAGAACACAAGTTGATCCGCGAGGCTTTTTTCTTGCGCCATCTTCTTCCTCTCCGGCCCGCAGGCCTAACCATTCTGTCGATGGGACGGCCTACGGCCGCCCCTCACTTCAAACGTTAGGCCTCAACCCAACAGCAGTTTCACTAGGCGCTCAGCCTGCGGCATGTACCGGCACCACGCCTCGCCCCAAGGCTCGGGCGGGCAGCCCTCCCAGATCAAGTGCCCAGGGTCTTCACCGGCTTCTTCCGCAAGCGCCCACGCCACAGCCTCAGGAGTCGGCTTTGCGCACCGCTCACGCTCTGCGGCCACGGCAGCGTCAAGCTGGTCGGCTGTGAACAGCGCAACGGGCGGGCTTCCGTTCTCAGGCTCTGGCTTGGATGAAAACGTCATCCAGCACGGCGCGTATTCAAGCAACGGCTGGCGCTGCGCCCAACCAACCGGCCTAACTGGTCGGTCAACGCGGACAATGCCCGGCGTGCCACTATCGTTTGTTTCTTGAGTCATGTTGCGCCGGTCATTGCCGGTTACCTCCGACGTTAGCCGGCACCAATACACGCGGTGCCGGCATCGCAGCGGTTAGGCCAGTTCGGCGGCCTGGGCTTCCACCAGGTCGTCATACAGCCGCTGTTGAAGCAGGTAGCCTTCCAGCTCCCACACCTTCTCGCGGGCGTTCTCGCGGCTGATCTTGCGGCCCACTTCCTCGTTGAAATTGGCCTTGCTCACCACGGCCGCCTCGCCGCGCACTGTGAAGCCGTTGCGCAAGGTCAGTTCGCACACCATCACCTTGCCGCTGGGAAGCGTGGTGTACGTCTCGGCCTTGATCGTGTCGTCCACGTCCTGCGGCGTCAGGCGCGGCCGGGTCAGCCCCTTGGCCTGAATCAGCGCTTCAATCTCGGTTTCGTCTTTGCTCATCGGTAGCTTTCGCGTTGTGCCGGCAGTCGTCGGGCGCCGGCTAACCCGTCTTTCAAGCGGACCGAGTACGGCCGCTTAAATCTGCGTTGGGCGTCATGATTTGCCTGCGTTGTCTGACATAACGGATCTCGCAAGTTCCACGCCTCGCGCTGCCGCCGCTTTCAGTTCCGAAATCGCTGTCAGCGTTTGGTCTGGGTCGCCGCATCCGTCTTCACCAATCCCAAGTGCTTCGTCAATCGCCGCTAGTGTCCGTACTGCCTGCTCAAACATGCTTTTGTACTGTTCCATAATCTCCCCCACTTCAAAGTTGCGAGCGTATGCCGCCCAACCCATTTCACCAGCCGCCCAACTGGGCAATCGACCAGACACGCTAAAGCGTGCCGCTCATCACCAACGTTAGCCGCCCGGGTACGGGGTGGCGTTCGTCACGTCCATATACGCCTCAATGGCCAGTCTACCTTCTCGTCATCAAACCACTCTCTCAGAGTTGCCATATTCGCTCTCCAACAATTGCGCGGGGCGGCTAACCCCTCGGTCATACGGACCCGCCACGGCGGGCTACTTTGTCTTGCTCCGGTCAAGTCTGCGGCGCCGTGTCGGGCCGCTTATCTCCAACGTTAGGTCGCCCCATCACCGCCGCAGCTCCAGCAGCCATTCCCCTCCGGGTGCGGCGGGCTCCCCCACCGTTCGCACACCGGGCAGCATGGCGGGTTGTCGTTGACGTGCGGGCCGTCCTTCAGCTTCAGCGTCTGCATGTACTCCGGGTGCTTCTTCAACCACCGGGCGCGCACATCAAAAAAGCCTGAGTCGGTCCAGTCTGCAATCGCGGGGTATGCCAGCTTGCGGGCCTGCTGCGCTGTGGGCGCCCACGCCA
>JADKCY010000030.1:7500-10740 GCA_016718605.1 Lysobacterales bacterium
TTTATGTGAGGGTGCAGAAATGAGCGGGTTCACGCTTGAGAATTGCCCATTCTGCGGGGTCGCCGAAGAACCGGGGGCGCTGTTTTGACTGGCCCCGACTTCTCAAACAAAGCTGCCGATCGCCCGTTTACACCCGTTGGCGTAGGCCTCTACATCGGGCAGCGCTGCGGCCGTTGCCCCGGCGTCGTGCCCGTGAGCGTGAATGCGCCGCGGATCAAATACCTCGGCTCAAATCGGCCGCTACCGATGTGCCCAGCATGCGCCGAGGTGCTCATGGCCAGGCGCGCAAAGTCAAAGGAGAAAGCATCGTGACCTCAGAACAAAACGTAACCGATTTTCTCGCCGCCCGCGATGCCGCTGGTATCACCGCCGATTGCATCGCATCGGTGGCTCACCCGGCCGGGTTCATTGAGCACCTGAACGCCTCGGATTTGAGCGCCATCATTGCGAATGTGAATCTCTACAAAGACGCGCTTGAGTATCTTTACGAACGCGAGTTTTTTACCATGGGCGATCTTGAGGAGGCGCTTGATTTTGTGAGGCCGCAGGTGTAACAGCACTTGCAATCAGTCAAGCCATGAAGTACAGTGATTGCGTCATCGCCGACACGATGGTAGTAAGTTTCGAGGCCCGTGGCTTCTGCTTCAATCCCTTCAGTGGGAACCCTTGTGTCGGCTTGGGGGAGCAGAGACCACGGGCCTTTGTTCGTCTGGTGACCCTCAGAGCGGGTTAGCTGTGGGGTGTTTTGTGGTGCAGTCTTCCCAGGAAGAGAGACGTGCGCTGGCAGGCGGAAAGCATGCGAAAGCCTCTGCAACCCATATCGGTAGGAAACACAGGCCTACCCTGCACCACAAAGCATCCCTTGGGCCTGAATGGGCTGCACTCAAGAAACACAGGGTTTGGAACCAAGACCAAACAGACCCTTCGCAGCCTAGGCACAGGGACTGCAAGAAGTTGGCCGTGATAGTGACGAGCAGCACGGCCCGCGATGTGAATGGCCCCTCTTTGGAACTTGGGTCTGTAGGAGCAGAAGAATCCTCAGGCTGGAGAAAGTGATCGTTAGCCGGTCACCCTGCTGTAGCTATGTCAGAAAGGAAAGTATGAGAAAACGAGGACAACCGCCCGAGTTAGAGGTGTTGAGTCTCCGCTCGCAACTCTCTAGGCTGAAAGAAAAATACGCGGTGTGCGACGACTTGCGACTTGAGCACAAGGCAAGGAGAACTGCGCTTGAGGACGAAAACGCCGCGCTTCTACAGAAGCTCGAAGACTTGACGCGCGGAGTGTGCGGGGGTGCCGCATGAACGCACCAGAGTTCGAACGGTTTTGGGCCGCGTGGCCGCGCAATCAAGGGCGCTACTCACGCAAAGGCGGGAAGGCGGCTTGCTTGAAGGTATGGACGAAGAATTACAACTTCACCCAGGCCGACCAGATCATCAAGCACGTGGAGTGGCTCAAGACTACCGAGGCTTGGCTGAAAGACCAAGGCGCCTACATCCCGCCCCGCTGGTTTACCTAAATCAACAAAGGTGGGATGGGGCCGACATCCCAGACACATTCGCCGCCCCCGAAGACGACACGCCAGCAGTGCAACAAACGCGCCAATTGCTCGCCGCACAAGCGGAGCACAGAGGGCAGGCGCTGGCGGTCGATGAGGTTCGGCGCAGGGTGGATGCAATCAAGCAACGACTGAAAGGAGCATGAAATGGTGCAACAAGCAACAGTGAGGCCGGTTGTTTTGGCATGGCTGCAAGAGGGCCACGATGGGACGGCGCGGTGCTTGGCCGAAGACCTCGGTCTCAGATACAGCAGCGTGTACCGCGCATTGCAGCATCTTGAAAAAAGCGGTCACGTGCGCATCACTGAGGTGATTGCATGTGAGTGGACGAAGAACAAAGAATCGCATGTGTACGCTGCGACCGACATCACCGGCCCTGTCGCGGAATTGGCAGACATGCCCGAGCGCAGGCACTTACCCGTGGGCGCATGGGAGCTTGCTGCGCCGTGCGCAATGCTTGCGCCTGCGAGCTGGTGTGGGATGCTGCAAGCATGAGCGTCTTCCACGAAATCCCTGCGCGTATTGACGAGCTTATTCAGCTTGTCGAAGCGAGCGCCAGATATAAAGAGCATGTCGCGATTGACCCCACGTGTGTGTCAAAGTCCAATAAACAAAACGAAGCGATCCGGCAGCGGCAAATCGCGGTGCTGCGCAGGTTTTTGGGTTGCGAAAGATGGGAATGACCACCTGCAAACTTTCAACAATCATTGCCACGCTTGAGGCCCAGCCGATGGGCTCAGCCGGTCTCACAATGGTGCAAATCAGCGAGCTAACCGGCTACCCAATGAGGCGGCTGAATAGCGCGGTTGTTGGTCACATGCTCGCCAAGAAAGCCACCATCGCCATGGTGCGCCGGGCAAAGAATAGCCGGTACTACGCAAGCCAAGCGCACCTAGAAGCGGGGCGCGTGGCTCTTGCAGAGGCTGATGCAGCGCACGCAGCAGAGGTAAAGCAGCGCCGCGTTCTGCGCCACCGAGCGCGCTATGCGAAAAAGCGAGAAGGGGCGGCGCCACGAAAGCGCAAGCAAGCTGTGCTCGGGCTGTCGCGCGAATCGAAGCCAAAGGCGCGCGTTGTCGTTGAGGCCACAAACCCGAACAACGTGCAGCCCGTCACTCTGCCAGGGTACACGGGAGCAAGCCGCTTTGCGCCCGCGGCGAACTGCGAGGGTGCTGGCTTCATGGCCGAGTGGCGACAGAAACGCGGTGCAGCATGACAAAACCGAACCGCGACGACGAACCCAGCGACACCGCGCTAATGGGGCTTGTGGCCCTGGCGTTTGTGTGCGCATATGTGGCGCACCTAGTGTTTTTGGCTTGGGATTGGATTAGGGGGCGACATGGACAATGAAACGCAAATCAAGCGCACGATCGAGGTAGTCGGGTTTGTCGACCACAACGGGCTTCCGACTTGCAGCCGCCGCGCGCTTAGTGCTGACTGTAAATTTCTGAGCTCGCGCGCGCTCGAAGCCGGTCTGCAACTTTCTGGGCGTTGACTTGCAGCGGTCTGACAAAGGCGTGGGCTACCTGCGGCCCGCTAGCGGGTGCCCGGTGTGGAGTGAGGCATGAGCCAAATAGCCATGCTCCGCACTCAGTCTGGTGGATTTGTTCCGATGGACGACACCGAGGCCGAGAAAGTCAGGCGGATCAAGGCTGGATCGGTTGTACGCTGTGATATTACCCAGATGC
>JADKCY010000031.1 GCA_016718605.1 Lysobacterales bacterium
CTGCAGGGCAGCAAGTGTTGAAGATCAGAAGCTAACCAAGAAGACCATTCGCCTCCGCATCGCAGACGAGCCGGCACCGACCCACGAGTTTGAGTTCGTAGGCAGATCGCTACCGCGTCGACACCCGCCACCGTTGACGCTCTGCGCGTTCACGGCGTCGATGACTGGCGCCATGGTTGCGGTCGCAGGTGGCGCCTTTTAAGATGAGCGTTTGGCTCTGGCGTGGCGACGCGGTCCCCCACTCGCACGGGTGTTCTGGGCGAGCCGCGCCTCAGCACCATCCGTGCCTGCCCCATCCGCCAAGCGCATCACCAACCAGACCGCATGCCGACGTCACCACCAGCGGGGCGGAGTGGTTGGCAATGGCTCGCCCGTAGGCAGCTCGCCCGGCTTCGGTAGCCAGTTGCGGGATCTGCAGTTCGGCAGTCTGCATCGCGCCTTCGTTGAGCGTGGTAACTCGACCCATGGGGTACCATCCTGAGCCAAACGATTTCCGACCATTCCACTCCATGCCGCACGGGTTTCAGTCGCCGTGAGGACTGAGCGCGTCGAGCGGGCATTGGAGGAATGTTCCTCCGTTCAAGAGCAACCAAAATCATGAGCCAAGAGCCAAGACCACGCCAGCACCTGATTGCCGCTGCGAAGCTCTATCCCGGCGCGTGGCGCACGTATGACGCGTTCCGTGCTGATCGCGGAAAGGATCCGCGGACTGGCCAGAATGGTGCTTTGCGCCGATGGCCACATCGTACGCGATCGTCAGCAATGGCAATGGGCGCCTGACGCCCGCGATCGTTGGTGATGTCGGTCGCCTCGCCGCCCTTGCTGCATGGCGCACCACGCAGGGAATCTATCGGTTTGATCCCGAACTCTATGCGGCCTTGATCAATACGCCGCTGACCTCCGAACTGCCGGTCGAGGTGCTCTTTCGATTGCCCGAATGGTGCGTGTACATCGAAACCCCTGGCATGACGTGGGGCGCGTCCACGTTGTACGGATTCTTCGCTCATCTCGAGAGCGACGCCAACAGTGGGCAGGTCGAATTGCGGTTGCTGATCGATAGCGCGGATGCGCTCTTGCCGATTCCCTTGCATGTCGGCAAATGGTCGTTGGCGGAGGCCGCAAGCAAGGCCATCGCGCAGGGGCAGGTGCAGGGCAAGGCCGTTGGGCTGTCGATTGACGCGGCGGTCGACGCGGAGATTGTCGAGTCACCCTCCCCGTTGGTCAGTCTGTTGTTGTACCTGTGCGCCGAAGATCCTGAGATTGGGGATGGCACCCGCCGGCGAAGATCCCGGAACCTACCAAGACCAAAGCGGGATGGCGTGGTTTCCTCCGGACGCACCCAGCACCTGGGAGGTGGGCGTGCGACTCCAGCGCAGCGTTGCGCAGAGCGCGGGAGGTCCGATGAGGCAAGTTGTCACGATTCGGGGTCGAAGGGGTAACGTGGACGCCCGAGAGCACATCCGCCGTGCCCATTGGCACCTTTTCCGTTTCGGCACCGGAAGGTCCGAGCGGCGCCTCGTGGCTGCCGCGCTACCAATCAACGTGGACGATCTGAACGAGGCCCGTGGTGATCCCAACAAGGCTCACTGAGTGTCAGCTAGAGTTGCGTACGCCATGAGCAGCGGCAATGCTCAACGGCATGACTATTCGCGATCAGCGTCTCGACGCACGCCCACCGAACCAGGACTTGGCTGGACGCGCTGCTGCGCAGCTACAGCGGCTGTTGAGCCACCTCTTGGCTGGGGAGGTCTCCTACATTGATCTGGATCCGACCTCCGACCGGCCGACAGCAGAAGTCAGGCTGATGAGAGTCGACGGCCGCTGGATCTGGGGTCGGATTGATGCGTTGGGGCGATGCGCGATGAGCGATTTCATCGCGAGCTGTCGCTTCAGATGACACCGGGGCAGCGTGGCACGCGCCCGCTTTCCCCACAGTGCGACGATGTCTTGGGCGGCAATACCTGACGTCTCCAAAAGCCTACTCAGGGCAATGGTGCGCTATGTCGCTGCCAATGCGCAGCAACCCATCGGCAGCGCTGAACTCCGGGCCGCGTGGATCCGCCTGTGCCAGCAGAGAGACGAGCCGCGCCTGCAGCGTCACGAAACGGGGTCGCCGAGCGCGCAGGTGGTGGCAACTCTACTTCAGGGCGACTGTCGGCGAAGATTGCCGTATGACCATCACGCCCCTTCCAGAATCCTTCCGGGACCGATTCTCAGTTCTTTTTCACCTCACCTCCTTTGAGTCCGCCGTGCGGATACTGAGAGCACGCTCCATTTTCGGAAAAGACACGGAGAAACAAGCGAACTTCAGCGTCGGGAAACCCCGGCCGGATCTTGCTCGAAACGCCGAAGTGCTACTGCAGTTCGATTTCCGTGGCCAGCACGCCGCGTTCTTTGGCGTTCCTTTCGGTCGCGGCGTTCTGGCATGTCCCGGTCTTGAGCCACCCATCGCGTTTCATATATTCCCTGGTGAGCCACCGATCGGCTGGCCGAACTGCCACATTGAGCTGCTCAGTTACTGGCAAACCAATTTGTACCCTGGTACGAGTGGATTGTTTCTCCGGGATGCGCAACTTCTCAGAAGCCCACCGAGTCCACCAAAACATACGATCTGGCGTTGGCCTTGGAAGACGCGGGAAGACAGGGATCGCGCCACCGATCTTCGCAACCATGCGACGCAACACAGAATCCTCGACCGCCTCCGTGAGCGAGCCAGAGGCAAGAATTTTCGGTGCCTTGAGCCGATTGCTCAGCACATCACCCTTTGGTACGAATGCAAAGCGAGTAGGCCTTTTGCGCAACGAATATGAGGGCGACATGTTTGATGAGGACATCATGGGACGCACCGGATACGGCATTGCGGCGCTGCGAAAGATGGGCTCGGTGCCAGCGAATTTTCGGATCTTCGCTGCGGGCTGGATTGGTAAGAAGCCGGAAGACTTCAAGGAAATGCGCGTAACTGGAGCGGAGTTTCGTGCAGCGACCCGGGGCAAGTATGCCGGTCGACTATGTGTGCGGGTTCCGCATACCAAGCGCCATGTCATCGTGACACGGGAAGAGATTCTCGCGGCAGAGCCAGAATAAAGCCTCGGCAAGTTGCGCAGCACAGAACCCCCCGGTAGATCGATCAGTGTGATGTTTCAGCCACAGGCCACGCCTGTTGCGCCTGAGCGCACGCCCGATCAATCACCAAGGACTGTGCATGCAACTGTTTCGCAATGTGGTGCTGTTTCGCTTCCCACTCTCCGCTCTGGCGGAGATCGAGGCCATTGAATCCCAGCTGGAGACGCAAGCCCTTCGGCCGCTGGGGGCCATGGAGATGTCCACGCGCGGATTTGTCTCGCCGTTTGGTCGCGGCGAGAGCCAGTCCGCCCATCGGGTTGGTCGGGCTGTACTGGTTACGCTCGGCGGCGAGGACAAGATCCTTCCAGCAGCGGTCGTCAATGAAGAACTCGCGAACAAGCTCGACAGAATCCGGGAAGAAGAAGGCCGTGTACCAGGCGGGCGAGAACGCAAACGGATCAAAGACGAGGTGCTGATCGATCTGTTGCCGCGCGCCTTTACGCGTCCAACGCGAACAAGCGCCTACCTGGATCTCGATCTTGCCTGGTGCGTGATCGATACGGCGAGCCGAAAGGCAGCGGAGACCGTGATCAGTGTGATCCGCGAAGCCATAGGGTCATTTCCTGCCGTGCCGGCCAATGCCGAAGGTGCACCGCGGGCACTGCTGACGTCCTGGATTGCCGGCGAAGCGCTCCCAGAAGGATTTGCGCTGGGCGACGAATGTGAGCTGATTGATCCCGTGGACGGCGGGGCGGTGATCAAGTGTCGCCGACAGGATCTTGAGACGGACGAAATTCGGGAGCATCTGAAGACCGGCAAGCAAGCCATCCGGGTCTCTTTGGTCTTTGACGATCGGCTGAGTTTTGTCATGGGCGATGACCTGGTCATCCGCAAGCTCAAATTCACCGAGATCGTCACCGAAAGCCTTGAGCAAGGACAGCACGAATCTCTCCGAGAAGAGGCGGACGCCGTGTTTGCGCTGATGAGCGCCGAGCTGCGCGTCCTGCTTCGACGGCTGGAAGAGGTGTTCGCGTTGAGCAAGGTCGAGTGAGCGGGTGGCGACAGATATCCTTGGCGCTGCCATCGCCATGAGAAGCCCAGATGACCACGCTTGAAGCGCTTCGTCCGACCGAAAAACTGCCGGTCTACCGTGTACTCGAGTTGCTCAATTTCGACCTGACGGCTTGGGAACGCGATCAGCAGGGAAACCCCATCGATAACCCGGCCATCAACGGCCGGGCGTATCCATGGTCGTTCCACGATAAGGTGAGTGGGCAGGATGTCTTCATGCTATGGCACGCGGAAATGGAAGATCGTGATGGGCAGATCGTGTATCGCCAAGGCTGGGACGAATTCCTTCGTGAGCTGGATGAATCGCGGCCTCAAACTGCGGCCCGAGCGGATGCGTTCCTCAAGCACATTTCAAACCTGAAGAAAAACGCGGTGGTCCGCGTCAGTATTGTTGAGGGTAGCCGGGCAAAGGCGACGGATACGCAGGCCTCGAAAGTGGCGCGACGTGTTCTGGACAGCGAGCCTTGGCATCTGTCCTTCTGGGACCCGTTGAGCAATACCTTCGAGTTCACGCGCGGCCTGCCAAGGGCGGCGGAGAGCACGCCGAACGATGTGCCACCGGCCGACGAACCGGATCTGTCGCTTCTAGCGGATATCCAAGCGATTCACGGGAGCGATGGCAGCCAGACGGAAAAGGAGCGGCTGGTTGCCGCGCGACTGGGGCAGGGCAGATTCCGAAGCGAGGTGCTGGCGCGCTGGGGGCATCGCTGCGCGGTGTCCGGCGCGACGACGCTGCAAGTCATTCGTGCCTCGCACTGCCAGCCATGGCGAGTCGGAACAAACGCGCAGCGCCTCGACCCCGCCAACGGACTGCCCCTGGTGGCGACCCTGGACGCACTCTTCGATGTGGGCCTGATCACGTTCGGTGAGGACGGCAGGGTGCGTGCAAGCCCACACCTCGCCGACACTGCCATCCCGGTGGAGGGACTGCGTCTCCGACGCCCACTTGACGCCGAAGAAGCGGTCTACATGGACTTCCATCGGAAAGAGATCTTCAAGGCAGAATAGGGCCCCGGTTGCAGGTGTTCACAGGGGCTCATGCCAGGTATCGCAGCGCGTGCGGGCAACAAACGATGCGCTGGGGTGCTGATCGATGGCGAGGATGGCGGTGGCCGGAATCGCCTTTTGAACATAGCCCTCGACGTCGGCGAACGGTCGCGCTACGTCGGCGCCTGCAGCGTGAAGGTCCACCAAACAAAGACACTTCAGGATGGCTTCCTGAGCCAGGGGTTGTAGATCGGAAATGGGCACCCACGCATCAATGATTGATGGGTGTCCAATACGGCGTAGCACCGCGGAGATTTCCGTGCCGCGCTCATGCGCCCAGTAAACCGCTTCACCGCCCCAATAGCGAAATAGCCGCTCGGTTGCATGTTCGTCTGGCAGCGCCGGCGAAAAGCCAAACCAGATCTGGCCTTGCCGGCGCGGGTCGCTGGCGCGGTGCGTGGTGCTGAGGCGATCAGCCACATCCTGCGAGAGCTCGCCCGCCGCCAATGCAGCAGCAATTCGGCGGTTCACAAGGGATTCGGAGAGCACCGCCATGCCGCTGTCGCGGATGGACTGCGCTTCCGCCTCACGCAGACGCGTGCAATGCCAGCCCTTCAGGGCGCAGTCGTGAACAGACCGAAGCAGTGCTTGAATCTCAGATTCGTAGCGGCTGGACCAAGGCGAGTCATCCTCGCACCAATCCAGAGACCACGATCGCGCATGTCCAAGCGCGGTGTGCAAGGAATCAGGCCAGTGTTCGGGTTGGTCAAACTGGATCCGGTGCATGGGCGTGGATTGGGCGAAGATGAGGTCGTCAGTATCTCCCACGTGCAACTTGCGGTGCGGCATCGATGTGATGTCATGGACGCATCGTGCACGGCAGAGGAATCATCATGCGGCTGAGTCAAGTGTTGGCCAACCCTTCAGGGGCGTTCATTCTCGACAGCGAGAATCGGAAAGTGATCGCGGTTCTCGGATCAAATGCCGAGATTCACAAACGCATGCTGATCACGGCGGCTACCGTGCGCGATCTCAGTGCCGAGATCACCGCGATGAGCCGGGAAGAGTGGTTGAACTTCGCGCCTACGCTTCGGGAACGCCTACAAACGATCATCGGCCCATTCAATGCGTGGCGGATCTCGACCGGCTTCAAGCTCAGCGCGGAAGCATGGCAACGCATGGGACCAATGCTGCGCGACGCGCAAGGGCGCTTGATCGGAATGATCGAAAGTATGACGCAGCCCGTCGAGGTGTTTCGACTCCTCATCGCCGCCCCGACGCTGGTCCATGAGCTTGACCAGATCGTGCTGGAACTGGCCAAGCACAGTGAGCTCTCGCCCATGCTCATCGAAGGACTGAGAACGCGACTGCAAGCATTGCGAAGCCTGGTGTAGGCGCTTTCTGACCCGCCAATAGGAATTCTCCTACTGTAAGTCGGTGGGACGGATGCGACAGTGGGGAGGCTCACAGGACGGCACACCGAGCGAGGGTGTGCGCGGTCGAGCCGGGCTCAGGGGATGGGGCGCCGTATTCCTCACACCTCTCGGCACGTCCGCTAATTTGCGCCAAGCGGGCTCGCAGATGACGGTGATGAGGCAGATAACCCTTCTGCATAGTCACGGAGCAAACCCATGCGATTGACCCTCACCCTTCTGCTGATCCTGATCTCGGGATTGGCCTCTGCTGCCATCAAAACACCCCCGGTCACAGGCTATTGGTGGAACCCTCAGGAGTCCGGCAGGGGATGGAACATCGACACGCAGAACGATCTTGTCGTTGTGACCCATTTCGTATTCGATACCAACCGCAAGCCAACCTTTCTGCAAGGTGTTGGCGCGTTCAATATCAACACTGGCGTGGTGGAAGCCGATACATTTGCTTTCGACAACGGGCAGTGCATCGGCTGCTCCTACACGAACCCCACAGCGACCCTCGTGGGCCGGGTCCGATTCGAGTTCACCACCTCCACGACGGGCCGGGTGATCTATCCCAATGGCGTGACCGTCAACATGTTCTACATGGACTACGGATCACCCACGTTGAACCAGAAAATGCTCGGCATGTGGGCAACCACCTGGGTCGGTGTGACGGGCGCGAATTTCACGCAAATGCCGTTCTACTCGGCAACCACGACGAACAGTAATGGTGAGCTGGCCGCCGGACTCACGGTCTTGACCAATGCCGGACGGCAAGCGGTCACCCAGTTTGTGGCGGGCATCTATATCGCCCTATTTGATGCCAGCACGAGCTACTACGATCTCTACTACTACGTGGCCGACGGTACGACCTACCGAGGTCTGGCCTGTACGTTCCCCAAAACCGGAACCGCCCCCAGTGTCAGTGCCTGCACAGGTGCGTCGTATGGCTTCATGGCTTACTCCAATCAGACTGCCAGAAGTTTGTTCCCCTCGAGCATCGTGTCGGCAGAGACGCCAGACCCGAAAGCTCATGCCGAAGAACAGGACCGACTGCGCGACCTCGAATATGCCGCGGCAGCGAAGGCGTCAGTCGTGATGCCCGAAGCCATCGCAAAGGCGCTGGCGGTCCCGGGGGCGCAGACTGAAATCGAGGCCACGGTCGATGAATTGATCCGTGCGCTGGAAGCCAAGCACTAGGCGGTGGCAGCAGGCGACGGCAGTTCGCCGTCGCCTGCGCCGACATGCAATGAAAAATGCCACTGTCTATGATGGCATCTAGGCCACGAACGATGGGATGAGGCGATGGACCAGGCGGATGACGAAATTCGTGCAAGGGCGGTAGCCCACTTTGCCGAACTGAAAGCCGTACGTGCCGCGCGCACTCAAATGTGGCCTGAAACCGAGCGTGAGGGAGTCGCCGCGTTGCACAGGCTCTTCACCATCGCGCAGAGCGACACAGGCCAATCGAGGCGGGTCGCGCGCTTTTTGCTTGGCCTCTACAACAGCAGGCGCTTTCCGTTCGCGTTGGACGACTTGCGAGGGCTCGACTACGCCATTCAGGACGATGTGATCGCTCTCCTGAAGATGGACATGACCTGCATGAAAGAGGTTCACCGATACATTGACGATGGCGGAGCCAAGTTTGAAGACATGGCCAGCGCCTGGGACTGGAACAGAAACGAAGAAGATTGAACCCAACGCGCCTTCGCCCTCAGACACCCCTCACACGGCAACGGACGTTTGTCTGCCTGTTCCCGGCGGTGGATGATCCGGGTGCAACCTTTCTCATCGACGGCATGAGCGCTGGCTTCGTCTGCCTTGACACGACGACCTTCCCGCGCACGGCCATCGTGTCGGTAACCGCGGAGGACGGGATCACCACCAAGGACTACCACTTCGATCTGGTGGTGCCTTTGGGGAGCAATGCCGATATTGCCTACTTTGGCGGCAGCGGTTGGCAGATCTCGCCCGACTTCGCTCCCGCCGTGACCGAGTACGTCGCGCGAAGCACCGGTGCTCCGACGGTCTGCATTTACTTCGGAGTCGAAGATTTCGCAGCAACCCTGACCATCAATGGAATTCCGCGCGACATCTTTGACACGGAAACCTGCTATGACACCGTGAACTTGCCGGCGACGATGACCATTGTCGTGACCGCCGAAGATGGGGTGACCACGAAGACCACCACGGTGCAGGTGTTGCCGCCGCTCAGCACAGATTCCACATTGGACGATCTGCAACTGAGTGTGGGCGCCTTTACCTCGCCGCCGGCGTTCAATCCCGAGAATTACATTCACGACATCACAGTCCCGACGGACGCCACAGCGATCACCTTCACGGCAACCCCCGGACACCCGGCGCAAGTGCTCACCTACAACGGCCTGCCGGTGGGTAACGACGGGATCTTCGGTCCTATCGCCTTGGCCTATGGCGTGACCGAAGTGCTGTTGCAAGTGATGCCCGAGGACGGCATTTCTCGGCGCGACTACGTGCTGCGCGTCAATCGGCCGTTGTCATCGGAGGCACGCCTGAGCAGCTTGAGCACCTCGTTGCCCGGCTTTCCGGCCGCGTTTGATCCGGAAGTGCAGGTCTATCCGGTGACGGTGAGCGGCGGCACGAGCTCGATCACGGTGACCGCCACGCCCATGGCGGCGCAGGCGAGCTTCACCGTGCAGGGAGTCGCGGGCGTGGCAGGCGTGCCTTCGGGTGAGATCCCCTTGGCCTATGGGCAGAATACGGTGATCCTGATGGTCACCGCGCAGGATGGCTCCATGCGCGGCTATGCCTTGGAGATCGCACGCGAGATCCCTGCCGCCGTGGCCATCCAGAGCTTTGATGTGGTGGACGTCTGTTGTGCCGTTCCGCCTGACCCCGCCCAAACCCTATTTGTCGTCAATGGATTTTCTACGACTACTCGCCCCGCGCTGATGGTGACGACTACGGATCCGGCGGCGACGATGAGCTTGGATGGTCTGCCGCTGACGCAAGGCGGTCCGGACGTCACGCCGTATCTGCCACCGAATCAGTTCGTGGATCGCATCCTGCGCGTGACCTCCGCCGATGGCCTGCAGTCCTTGGACTACACGGTACGATTCTGGCGCCCGCGCAGCAGCAACGCCGAGCTGAGCGACCTGACACCCACGGTCGGTGAGTTCACCACGACGTTCCAGTCCGACGACTTCTTGTACTACCTCGAAGTCGACGTTGGCACCCCCGTCGCCTTCACCCTGCATCGCGCCCATGAAGGCAGTGCGGTGGAGATGCTGGGCTTTGCGCCGGTGGCCGATGGCGTGCCGACCGTTGCCATTCCCGCCGCGCTGGGAGACGCGTTCTACAATTTCAATGTGGTGTCCGAGCAAGGTGGCTTGAACACCTACACCGTGCGAGTCCGAGGCTTGCCGAGCGCGAACGCGAACCTCACCGATCTCACGGCGAGCGCGGGGAGCCTGAGCCCGGCCTTTGATCCGGCCGTGCTGTCCTACACATTGTCCTTACCGCCGGCGCAGGCCTCGGTCGATCTCTCGGCAATCACCGCCAACGCCGCCGCCACGATGACCCTCAACGGCCAACCGCTGCTAAGCGGTGAGCCGGCCACCGTCACGGTCCCGCCCGAAGGCACCCTGGTGACGGTGGTGGTTCAGGCCCAAGCCGGGAACACCGCGACCACCAGCATCGCCATCTCCCGGTCCAATGGCGCACCCTCGATCAGCGGACCAACCACGCTGGGCATGCTGGAAGACGGGGCAACGCAGGCCTTGGAGTTGACGCTTGCCGATGTCCACACGCCACCGGCCGATCTCACCATCGTGGGTGTTACCTCAAGCGATGAGAGCCTCATTGCCAGTGCCGGTGTGTTGGCGGGGATGACGCGCTTGGCGGATCGCGTGACGCTGCCCATCGCACCGCAGCCGGATGCGTATGGCGTGGCAAACGTGAGCATTGAAGTGCAGGATGCCGGCGGTCTGTCGGCGACACACACGATTGCCGTGACCGTGCAGCCCATCAATGACGCACCGACCTTTGCGATCACCCAGTCTGTGGTGGACGTCTCGGGCGAGGCCGGTAGCGTGACCGTTCCGGGCGTACTGGGACAGATCTCCGCCGGACCAGCGAATGAATCCACTCAGGCGCTGAGCTTTTCGGTGGTGGCGGAAGATCTTGGGCAGACGCCGGCGATCAGCAGTGTGGGCATGGCTGCCAATGGCGATCTGACCCTGCAACGCACAGGTACACCAGGACGGGCACGGGTGCGTGTCATCTTGCACGACGACGGTGGCACCCAGAACGGCGGCATCGACAGTTCGGCCGAGCGCGTGATCACCGTGTGGGTGGGCGAGGCCTATGACCTGAGCGTGCGGATTGATCCCGGTGCGCACCTGGGCGGCCATCGCGCCTACGAGATCGTGGTGGAAAATCACGGTCCCAGCGCCGTCGCCAATGGAACGCTGCTGATTGCCCCTCTAAACGGTCTTCGCAGCCCAGGATTCACCTGCACACCTGGGGCAGGCGCGACCTGCACCGCACCGCCGCTCTCGTCACCGGGCACCTTTGCCATCCACCTGTTGGTCGGCGCAAGCCTCACTGTGCAACTGGATGCCACGCAAGATCCGTTTGCCACCGGTATTGAGATTCATGCAGGCGTCGCTGCACCGTTGGATCTACCGACGATCAATCCGGCGGATGACACCGCCACGCTGCAAGAACCCGTGCTTCCCTACGGCATCTTCGGGGGCGGTTTCGAGTAAGGGAATGCCCCCTGCCTGGATCGGGCAGGGGGCGTTCCAAATACGTCGATTGCCGAGATGGACGCAGCCTGGCGACGCGTCACTGTGAGCAAGATTTGGGATTGAGGCACCACGAGAACCCCATGTAAGGTGCAGCGATGCGCACAGCATCAGGTAACTAGGATGAGCAAGACGTCCCGAGGCAAAGACCCAACCGTGAAGGGTGAGGTGCAGTCGAGCCTGTTCGATTCGCCCGTCGCCGACGATCACGCCAATGTGATCACGGCGCTTCAGGCGGACTTCGAGATCCCGAAAGGGTTGATAGAACGCCTAAAACCAGAGGAGGCCAAGAACTTCCTTGATGCTTTGCGGGAAACCGCCGAATTGTTGGCCGCCGTGTCTGATGAAGACGCGCCCAAGCCCGCGAGTGGTTCGCCGTTTCTGGCGTCATTGGGGTTGTCGGCCGAGGTAAGCGGGGCGGATGACACGCCGCTGATGTCGTCCAGTGGGCCACCGCAGTTTTTTGTTTGCGATGCGATTGATCCGCCGGTGAAGGACGATATGGCGTCGATGGAGCACCCGATGTTCACGCTCCAGAAGACACCCGACAAGAACATTCGAAAATACGAGCACAACGGCGTGCACATTGAAATCACGCCCTCGGTCAAAGGAATGGCCACCCTCTGGGACAAAGACATTCTGATCGTCGCGATCTCGCACCTGCTCGCCAAGATGAACAGCGGCATCCAGACGCACCGCACGGTTCGGTTTCGGGCCTCTGAAATGCTGCGCACGACCCAGCGTGGCATTGGCGGCAGTGCCTACATGCAGCTCGTGGATGGACTGGACCGACTGGCAGGCACGCGAATCAAGACGGACATCAAGACAGGCAACAGACGCACACGGGAAGGATTTGGCCTGATTGAGCTGGAAGGTCGTCCAGGAGGAGAACGATGAGCGGATGTCCCATATCGAGATCACGATCTCCGACTGGCTGTGGCGCGCGATCCTGGGGCGGGAGGTGCTGACGCTGTCACCCGACTATTT
This sequence comes from Lysobacterales bacterium, assembly GCA_016718605.1. Classification (GTDB taxonomy): domain Bacteria; phylum Pseudomonadota; class Gammaproteobacteria; order Xanthomonadales; family Xanthomonadaceae; genus Aquimonas. Next base: position 12,311 of record JADKCY010000031.1, read on the forward strand.
CGGATTGACCAGTGCGATTGAGCGACGCCTGTATGAGATCGCCCGAAAACACTGCGGATCGCAGCCCAAGTTCAGCATCAGCTTAGAAGTCCTGCATAAGAAAGTCGGCTCGACCAACATTCGTCGGCAGTTTCGCCACGCGATCAAGCAATGCGTCGAGGAAGACCGGTTGCCGGACTATCACCTGCACTATGAGATCGAGTCGGACATGGTCACCTTTATCCGTCGCGAAGTCCTGTTGGAGGGGCGGGTGACGCGACCCTAGTCTGCTGAGCAGTTAATTGGCGCGATGCATGTTGTCACGCTAGAGATGGTTCACCGAGTGCGTCAGGAGGTGAACCATGGCCGATGGCGGCAATCAGAACAGTTTTCGTTTTCCCGCGCCCAGCACACAGCAGTGCTATTTGAGGCCGGACGAGATCATTGTGGATCTCTTTGCCGGTGGCGGCGGTGCGTCAGAAGCGCTACGTGAAGCGCTGGGCCGAGACCCCGACATCTGCATCAATCACGATGCCACCGCCATCGGAATGCATGCGGCGAACCATCCGTTTGCGCGGCACCTGAAGTCCGATGTCTGGCATGCCGATCCGCGGCGCGAAGTGGCGGGGAAAGCCGTCGGATGGCTGCATGCCTCGCCGGACTGCACGCATTTTTCCCAAGCCAAGGGCGGGCAACCGCGCAGCAGTGAGTCGCGCAGCCTGAGTTGGGTGGTGTGCAAATGGGCGGGCATGGTCAAGCCACGATTGATCAGTCTCGGAGCACGTCACCCAAGTGCAGTCCTGGGGGCCGCTGGTCGCCAAACGCTGCTCCCGAGACGGGCCGCGTGATCAAGATCGACGGCAGCGTGGCGGCACCGGGGGAGCGCGTCCCCGTCCGGGAGCAATACCTGATCCCCGATCCCAAACGCGCCGGCGCCACGTGGAAGCAGTTTGTTCGCCACCTGAAGCGCCTCGGATACGACGTCGAGCACCGCGCGCTGCGCGCCTGTGACTTTGGCGCGGGAACCAGCCGCAACCGCTTGTTCATGATGGCGCGCTCGGATGGTGACGCCATTCAGTGGCCAGAACCGTCCCACGGTCCCAGGGTCGTCCCCCCTACGTGAGGCCGCCGATTGCATCGACTTCGCGATCCCCCCCTCCATCTTTCAACGCAAGCGCCCGCTGGTGGAAGCGACACTGCGCCGCATCGCACCGGGGCATCAAGCGCTTCGTCCTGGATGCCGCGGAGCCTTCATTGTTCCCAACAACACCAACAACACGCCCAAGTCAGTCGCCGAGCCGCTTCCGACCGTGACCACGTGCAGCGGACGTAACCTCCTGGTCGCGCCTACGTTGGTCCAATGTGCCAATGCCTCGTCAGAGGGGGTGGCGAGCGCTGATGCACCGCTCGGCGTGATCACGGCGAAGCCCAGGGGGCGCACACGCCCTGAGCAGTGCAGTCCTTGTTCAGGCAGG
>JADKCY010000032.1 GCA_016718605.1 Lysobacterales bacterium
AAGCCTGTAGGGGCTGTTGCTGTGCTGTCTATTCTTCTTTCGCTGGCGATGGGCGGGCCGTGGTGGGTCGCAGGCGCTTTGCTTCTGGTTAATATCGGGCTTGGCTGGTTTCTTGAGACGCATTGCTCACCAAAGAAACCAGATAACCCGCATCGAATCAAGTACCCGGATTAACGCAGAAAGCCCGCCTAGCTTTTCGGCCGGGCGGGCTTGTTCTGTCAGGCGGTGGTAGTTTAGGGTCGGCCCTATCTCGAGATAGGCAGATACAAAGTAAACTGAACGGGGTGTCTTCCATAGTGCTCCGCTACTTTGTTCCTTAGTTCTCTCATGTCTGTGCATGTTTTGGCCATGCCAATCACCTCATAACATCTCGAGACAAGTTGGCGCGCGCCATAGTTATCGGTGAGCTGTTGGTGCCAACGAACCCCCATCGGGGGTTTGTTAGCCTTAATGTAATCGGCAACATCAGGGTCTAGGGTGTCGTAGATCAGCTCAATGACTAGCTTCCCCCACCACTTTGGACGGGAATGCAAAGTGCCTTTCCATCCTGTCAGCCTTCCGAACTCAGCCCAAAGCTCATCAGGGAAGGTTTTTTCCCAAGCCCTCAGTTCTTCCGCGATGAAGGCGCGTAGCTTAACTTGTAGCGCGTCTTCTGCTCGTTCGTACTGGTATCCGGTAGCCTCGTCAATAAGTGCTTCAAGGCCTATTTTTGCGCAAGCAGATAGAAACATACTGGCTTTGATAGCCATTTGTTGCTGTCGATCTGTCATCTTTGTTTCAGAAGATGGGCTGAACGACGACTGCAGCGCAGCCACAAAGCCTTGGCATATTTCGATCATTAAGTCAGCAGGAAGCCCTTTAGCCGCTCTCTCTAGCCCCGCCACTTCCTCGAGCCTGAACGGGACAAGTCTCTCGACTACGGAAGCCACGTCAATAAAGGGTTCTAGAGCTTTTACCCCTAGATACTTCTCGAGTGCTCCGCCGCCTTTAATTCCAGTCAAAAGCTCTGTTGCCGACGTTCTCCCAATAACTTTCTGGCCATTATCTAGGACATAGCAAGGGACTTCTAGGCCGACAATATTCAGCGCCCCTCTCCATCTTGCGATCGGCATGATTTCTGATGGCTCGACAAGCTCCACTTCATCTGTTGCTATTTGTAGTTCTTGCTCTCGAGATTTAGCCCATCTCGTCTCTGCCGCTTTTTTTGCGATTTCAGTCCTTTCTTTCGATGAAAGCGCTGATGCTCGAGCTACTCCGCCCCTTGCTTTCCCTACAGGCTGATCTTGGTCCACGTGCTATCTCCTGTTGTTTGCAGTGAGGAATGCTAGCATCTAGGAAACGCCAGTGCAAGCATGAGTTAAAACATGCTTGCATTATTGCAAGCATGTTCCGGGACAGGGAAAACGCCCCCTCAGAAAGATGACTGAAGGGGAGGGGCTGTTAGTCCCTTTATGCTGGGATAGCTTCCGCTGAGCATGCCCAGTGCGCGCAGTTGAAGTGCATCGTTGCCCCATATGGAACGGCGCCCTTGCTGCATCCATACACAGTCTGATAACAACCAAGCGTATCTAGCTTTAGGTGCTCGATGGTCCTGTTCTTGCAAAGCTTGCATGCCCGACGCTCGGGGTTCATTGCGCATGTTTGCTCATGAGCCTCCATCGCCTTCCTGCTGGTCAGGACTTTCCGGCCGCACCCGAATGAACACGCAAACGCCTTCACTTCTTTAGGCATGTGATGCTCCTTGAAGTCTGGCTTTCGATGCTCGCGATCCCGGGAACAAAGTTTGCCCCGGTATGCTCTTTCCGGTTACCGCTGCCACTTTCTCAACTTCCTTTTTGGCGTGCTGGTAAATTTCTTTGTAGTGCCAGCCTTCGTTCATCCCTTCGCGCAATGCTCGCTGCGCAACGATTTCAGCCATCGCCAAGACGATCAGTTGGCTTGTCTCCAGCCGGTCGCGGAAGCCATCGCCAACGGCTTTATCGATCATGAAGAGCGCTTGATTCTCCATCTTCGACAACTGCATGTAGTATTTTTGAGCGCTTTGGCTGCCCTGCGCTTTGGCGTACTCGACGAACTCTTGAACGATCCCGGTAAATTCAAACCGGACTCCTTTTCCGTCGGATCGGGTCTTTTGCCATTCAACAGATGACCGCTTGCGCTGCAAGCTGAGCTCTTTTTCTTCGAGCTCTTGCCAGCGATCAACTATTGCAGCGGTGAATTCTGGGCAGTTTTGCGCCACCAGAATCAAGCTGTCACGCTTATTTAGTAGGTATTCGGTGTATGCATTGCCATTGTGGATGAACTCCTGCATTGCAAGGGTTCCAATGACTCCGGATGCTGCAAGCCGCTCAGCGCTAATCTTAATGTTACTGTGCTGCTTACCAATGAGGGCAGCAATCTCTCTGCTGCTCATGGTCAGGCTTGGCGTATTCGAAAACGGGACGATGGCGTTCATATACTTCTCCTTGTCGGGCATTAAAGCTTTTCCACTTTGTCGCTTGCGCTGGACTCGAACATCACTGCCGCAGAAATAACCTCGCATAGCATGCTGGTGTGCGGAGCCTTGAGATTGGCTGCGCACAGGCTTTGCAGCAGGGCGGTTGCGTTGATGATTGTCTGTTCGCTGGATGCACCTACAACGGGGTTGTAGCGCGCAAGCTGTTGGCGGCTCAACATCGTAGCTGCTGGATAAGCGCTGCGGCCTACCTTCTTCTCTATCTGGATGAAGTAGCGACGGACTTGGCGCCCGATGGGATTGTTTTCGAGCATGGCGAGTTCTTTGGCCATGTCGAGGGTGAGGTGGTAGTCCGTTGCTGGACGGCCTCCGGTTTTGCACAGATTTGTGCAAAAGTCTTCGCCTTCTGTGAAGGAGTACTCCGAAATGCGGCGACGAATCCATTGATCGAAGCGATCGCCTACTTCAAGCGCGGTATGCAGATCACGCGCATTGCAAAGCTGAGTGGATTGGTTTTGGAACTGCCCGGTGAATACCGGTACAAGACTGTTGCTGGTCATGGCACGTCCTTTGTTGCGGTTTTGAACCGCCAGCCCAGACGCCAATCTGGGCGGGCGACCGAACGGGAGTTGGCGTACCGCAAAGGCGACGGCGAGCCCGAAGGCTCCTCCCGCCCGGCCGCCCATAAAGGGACGCACCAAGGCAATAAAAAAGCCACTCGGCAAATGCACGGTGGCTAATCGCCACCTTTGTCAGGACGCCAATCCCGATCCACTGTTGTTTCAGTGGTAAGGAAAGCATAGTCCTGCAGGACGGCGATTGTCAAACGCTAGGATTCTGCGCCCTGGTAGCGCGGATAACAGCGTCAATGGCTTGAAGGTAGGATTTCTGGTAAATGCGCTGCTGCCTGGGGTTTGTGTATCGCATAGGGTTGCAATGGCGCAGACTGAAAGCATCCGCCCGGCCTGCTTTATGCGCCTCAACGCGCAGGGCTCTGGATTGGGCGCCGCTCATTGCGCAATCCAGTCGTAGCCGTCCGCGATGCGCTCACGCAGGCGGTATGTCCACTCCCTGAATTGCGGCGCCATGTGAGGGCCGTAGCGGAGAATTTCGGTTACTTGAAAGCTCAGTTCATGGTTGGGTCTAGCGATAATCATGCCGTTGTACGGGCCTCCGATGCAGGGCCATGCTATCGCGCTCATTGCATTGCCCTCCCAATCTCTGCTGCTGCGCGGACAATTGCACGGCGCGTCGCCGCGTATTCGTTATCGTGATCACTGTACTGCTCATGTGCGGAAACGTTTCCGTCATCTTCTTGCGGGATGCACTCGAAACAGACTTTGTAAGTGCCTCTGAGGATGCTGATATCGAGCGTCACCGCCAGCCGTAAGGCATCTCCATCGGATTGAAGCGGGTTCCAGACTTTCCCTTGGTCATTCGGCGTCAGGATTCCAGCCTCGTGATCAACGCAATTGCACCATTCGCCCACAATCCCCACAGCCTTGGCCGCGAGTTCAAGCAGTTCTCGGTCGTTCATGACCCCCACCCGTGAGTTTGTTCAGGATTTGCTCTGCTGTCAGCCTGCGGCCGGTGTGCTGCCCGCATGCATCATTCGGCGCACTGCGGAACATATAGCAGTGCCCGCCATCTGGATTCTGCTTGTGGTCGCAGGTCGCGCAGTTGTTGGGGTTAGATTGCTTTGGCCCGGCCATGAAACCGCCCGGCCCGATCACGGCGCAACCTCCGCGCTCTCGCCGGGCGGCGGAACAGGGATCTTTCCTTCGATCATCTGCGCAAGGCGCTCCATGCTCCACACTTCCGTCTCGCCGTCGGCTGTCTCGACTTGGATGCTGACTGCCCGAACGATGGTGGCGCATCAGGCGGTTTCTTGTGCGACCACTGACGCCGTTGCGGAAGTCTGCGCAAGGAGTTCCATTCCGTTCATCAGCAAAGGATCATTGACGCCACGCCGCAATTCCTTCGCCACGAAAATCATGCGGTCATGGCTCTTTTTTGCTGCCTCGTCTCCGCCCCATTCGCCGTACTCGTCTGTGCTGCATTCGTGAATGAGGTGGGCTTCGGCTTGAAGTATTTCGATTGCCGCCAATACGGCTCTGCGGAATTTCATCATTGCTCCTTTGCGGATTACTGCTCTGCCATCAAATAGGAATTGCTGATTGCCTTGAAACTGCGTTGGCCGTCGTGGCGTTTGAACACCAGCCCTTCGCGCTTCGCGTTGGGGTTCAGGCTTTGACCCTCAGCGATTGCAAGCGCATGATCTACAGATGCGGGCAGCGTTGCCTTGTAGTGCAGGATCGGAACATGCTTGAGGCCAAGCAAACCGCAGACCTCGTGCCGCTCGGTCGGAGACAGATACGTCTGCCGGTCAATATCGAACACATCGAACACATAGAAGTCGTGACCGAGGATCTTCTCGGGGTTGCCCTGGATGCCTTCGCCGATCAGCTCCCCTTGCACGGCGATGTTTTTCCCATAGACGGACAGTCTTGCTGGGATGTCGTTCCGGTGCGCAACCTTCCAGAAGGTGTTCCCTTCGGTCTCATGCAACTCCAGGTTGCGCGAGCAGACGCCGGTTTCCCCTTGGTTGTGAAACACAGTCATGCTCGACCCGTCCAGTTTCACTGTGACCTCGTATTCGCCTGCATCATCCAGGTAGTGCGGGACGTTCTGAATGCGCTCCTGATCCGTCTTCGGGATGAACCCGGGGAAAGATCCTTTGGCGTTCCCAGCAAGGCAGGCGGGCATCGGCGGCTCCCACTTCGTAACTCCCAGCGCTGCGGCTAGATCCGCCCCGCATGGCAGGTCCGCCAGTTCAGGGAAGTTCGCCACGGGAAGCAGCAGCCCTTGAGACAGAGCCCCGCGGAGCTTGATTGTGCGCAGGCGCGCACCGAGTTCGCCTACTGCATTCTTGCGGAATTGCTTTTCGAGGAAGGAGAAGCGCGGATCGCTTGCTGACAACCAACTATCGATCTCGAAATACAAAGCGACATCAGACTGCGAGAACTCGCCTTTCTTGACGACGCACTGCCAGCCATCCACGAAAGCCAGCTCGATCTTGTCGGCGCCGGAGATGGGTTCAATTTTTGACACGGTTCTGTAGGTGACGAGCTTGCGCATTGGCGCTCCTGTTTGGTTATGGATGGAATGATAAGATGTGGACAAGCCTTGTTTTGTAATGGCTTGCAAGGCACAATGCGCGCCTAGCCGCCGTGACAAAAACGTGACACGGATTCGGGGTTGTCTTTTTGATATCCAATCCAGCGCAACTTCTGTTCTCCACAGTTTCTGTGAATAACTCTGCGCCGAAAGACCCGAATGCAACTGGCGATGCGGGATTTGCTTGGGCGATCAGTTTTTGCGCTATCCCTTCGTTCCCGTATTGTCGTTATCCACGACCAGCCTGACGCCGGGCGACTTATCCACCCAGGCGCGCAAGTGTTCGCTACTCAGGTGGGCGTACTTCTGAACCATCTTGATGGATGACCAGCCGCCAAGCTCTTGGAGAACATGGAGCGGAGTGCCGGATTGAACGTGCCAGCTGGCCCATGTATGGCGTAGGTCATGCCAGCAGAAATCCTCAATCCCGGCTCTCTTGAGTGCGTCGCGCCAAGCCTTAGTGCTTGTTTGATGAACAGGCTTTCCGGATCTTGGAAATACCCACTCAGATGGTTTTTTGATCTGGCTATTTTTCTGCTTTTCAAGGATCTTGACGGCTTGCGCAGAAAGCGGAACCCCAAGGCTTTTCCCGTTCTTGGTATCTTCTGACAATACCCATGCTGTACGGCGTGGCAAATCAACCTGTGACCATTTAAGGTGGGTTACGTTTGCGCGGCGTAGCCCTGTTTGCAAGGAAAACTCGCACATTGAAGCAAGGTGAGCGGGTAGCTCATAAACGAGCGCTTCAGCCTCTTGTTTTGTTATCCACCTGATGCGTTCAGTTGTATTTGGTAGCGCGGGGATTTTTGGTATTTTATCTACCCAGTCCCACTCGTCGCGTGATTTTATTAGCATAGCCCGTAACGTTGTCAGGAATCGATTTACGGTGTCTGGCCCCGGTTCGCAGCGCCGCGTTTGTCCGCTTGGGTAGATCAGGACGTATGGAGTTCTACGGGCAGTAATGATTTCTGACACCAGTTTAGGTGTGAATTCATCAAGGTAAATCCCATGTAGGCCATGATCTTGAAAGTAGTCATCAAGCCAGCGCAGGGCGTCTTGGTCATTTTTGATGCTGGCTTTCTTGTCGATCTGTGCTTCTGTGATAAAGCGCGTGACCGCCTCTTTCCATCGGATTCTTGGTTTTGCCGCACCCACCTTTTTGTGAGTATGTCGCCAAGACTCGCATTGTTTGCTCCGTTCAGTTGATGCTGAATGGTGGCATTGCGTCATGCAGGTATTTTGAATAAGTGCTAAAACTGGGTGAGTCAGTCTCCAAGTCTTGGGCCTTGATACTCAAACAGTTCCTGCCACGCGCTAAGTGCGGCCATGCCTGTATCAAACCACTTGCTGACGACTACGGTGTCTTTGCAGTCCAGCAGCAGGCATTCAAGTTCCATTGCTGTTTTGTGCCCAGCGGATTCAAGGTCTGCGATTCTGGCGTGCAGGCGGTCAATTTGTGTCGCAGCATCGAACATCGCTTCCCCTGCCTTCTCGCAGTCCGATACGCTGCGTGATAGCGGGTGGCTCATGAAATCCGCTGCGAGAATTTTCAAGTCTTGTGGTGCCATTCAAATTTCCCTCCATTCAGACGGGTGGCACAGGTGCTGAGTTCCATCTGGGGCCTCGGAAACGCACCACGCTTCGTCTCCAGTCGCCGGATTTTTCACCCAATGAGCGGCGTAAATCTCGCCTGACTCACAACGCACAAGAATTCTGGTACTGCGAGGGGCGTGATCAATCGAGTGCCACTCGAACGCGTCGAAGAAAACAACTCGGCATAGCTCGCCACCAAGCCACTTGCTTTCCTTCCCTACCATTGGCGAAGAGACCGCGTCTGTAAATTCGAAAACTGCCGTGTATCTCGTTGTCATCACTCCCCGCCTTTCGGTGCAGCGCCACGGGCGCGGATGGCTTCTGCGCAACGCGATAGTTCGAGGTTGAAAACGTTGGCCCTGTGCGGACCCTTGAAAGACTCGCAAACCTTCGCGCACGCCTCGCGCTCAACCTCGGCAGCCTCACGCTGAATCTCCTGCACCGTGCGCCCATCGCCATGCTTTGCCGAAGCAATGCCGCGCCACTTCTCTGCGGTCGCAGCAAGTGTGCGCAAGCGCTCCATTTCGGCGGCGGTTGATTTGCGCTCTTCCGCTGCTACCAGCTCAGCGAAGCGCTTAAGAGTTTCCGGCGTTACGCTAGCCATCTCAAATAGCTTCCCGAGCTCTCCCCACGGGTCGGCCTCACGCGCCAGCTTGATGATTGCGTCGTCGGTCATCCCATCGCCCCCCCGATCTCTGCTGCTGCGCGGACGATTGCCCGTCGAGTGGCGGCGCAAGAATCTTCTGTATGCGGTTCAAGTTTGTCGCAGTCTGGAAGAGTTACGTTTGTTGACGCACCATTGCCGGTGCCTATGTAAATCCACGCGCCGATCTTCACCGCCAGCCGCAGCGCGTCTCCGTCGTCTGTGAGCGGGTTCCATCTAGCGTCTGAGGGGTCGCTACCACACACCTTGCATGTGGTATCGCATCCCCAATTCCCGTATGAGTATTCACGCTGGTCGTCTGGATGAAGGCAAATTCCCGCAGCATTGGCCGCGAGTTCAAGCAGTTCTTTGTCGGTCATTCCGTATGCTCCATTTCAATAAACAGAAGCGCCAGTGTCATCATGATGCCAAGAAAGAACGCCCAGAATCTCCCCGCGTTCAGGGCATCCAATACCCACATCCCGGACGAAACAACCGCCATCACTGCGCCGATCTGGGCGTACCGTTTCATGGCTTCTCCTGCGCAGCGATGGCTGCGTCGATTGTCTGGGAAGCCGCGCTATAACTCATCACTGGCATGCGTGCCAATATATCGTGGCATGCTTTCCGAGTGTCGCGGCTATCGTGGTCATCGGTTAGCCACCGATACCGCTTCGCATCCTTCTCCGCTTCAGCGAGCTTGGCTTCTCTTTCTTCGCGCCGGGTCTTGATATCCGCGTGCAATAAGAGCGCCTCAGCTTGTGCAGTGAGTCTGCTTATTGTTTCCCGAGCGTCCCGCAGATCAGCGATCAGGGCGGGGATGGCTTCGCGTGCTGCGGCAATGAAGGCCGCGTTTTCACACATCTTGTCGTTATCTGTTTCGGTGTCGCAGACACTGGCGTACCCTATGCTCTTGGCCGTTACCTCGGTTCCTGCGCGACCCCAAGGCCCGGGCGTAGCAGCATCGGAAAGCTTCTCCCACTCCGCAATCTGCCGTTCCGTTGTTTTCATTTCAGCACCTTTTCTTCCGGGTCAAACCCGAATTCGTCGCAAAGCGCGTGAGCTACCGTAGATCCAACGCAGAACGTTTCCTTTGCCTTTACCCAACGCGGCACGCCTGCCCATTTTGTTTTTGGCTTGTGCCAGTTCGTCATGGCGCGGCGTAGCAATTCACGCTCTGAATATTCATGTCCGGCTAGGTTCATTGCTGCGCTCCCTTCTGCTGGTCGGCAGCCGCGTTATATTCAGCAATCAGCTTGTCAATCGGATTCCCAACCAAAATAGGCGGCTTATCCCGAGTAGCTTGAAGCTCGCGAATGTAGTGAGGGGGGCCGACCAGAGCTTGAAGAATTTGGCGCAATGCTGTTGCGCTTACGGTTACTGTTTCCATCACTCGCCCCCATTCTGCTGGTCGGCGGTGGGCTTCATGAACGCAATCCAGTGCGTACCGTTTTTCTTTCCAGCGGTATTCCCGAAAAGAGGCGGCACCGGAGAGCATTCCAGCACTTCACGCACCTTGATCTGAGTTTCGTTCCACTTGAATATCAGCGTCCCGTTGGGCTTCAGTACCCGGAAACACTCGTCAAATCCTTTGCGCAAGTCTTCGCGCCAATCCTTCCCTAGTTTCCCGTACTTCGCTGCAAGCCATGACCTTGGCCCAGCTTGAACAAGGTGTGGCGGATCAAATGCGACTACGTAAAACGTCTCGTCTAGATAAGGCAGCGCACGGAAGTCCATAAGCGCGTCGGGCTCAATGACCAGTGTTCGCGTTCCGCTGGCATTGCCGCGTGAATTGTCGGTAACGGTAAGCGTCTCGATCCTCTTGTCACCGAAGACAACATCTGGGTGCTTGTGGTTGAACCACATCATGCGACTGCCGCAACATACATCCAGAACAAGCGGAATCTGCTGCATCACGCGCCTCCCTTCTGCTGGTCGGTGGAGGCCAATGGCTCCCACAACGACACAAGGTGCTGCATCCTCGGTCGCAGAAATTCAATTACCGATGCCTCATCGTTCCGGCATACCTCGACAATCGACCAGCGATACAACCCTTTGCGCTGGCCCATCCAGAACAGCTTGAGCTTGCCATTCCGATAGTTGTTGTCGCCGTTAAAATTCGGTTCGCCTTCGCCATCACCCTCAATCCAATCCCAGCGGAACAACAGGTTGTAGTCGGGGTCAATGTCTCCCTCTGCCGCTATGAAGTCAGCGAACGATTTGTAATAAGCCTCGCATGTATCGTTAGCGAAGTAGTTTCCCTCGTTGCAGTAGTAGCTGTGATCCGCTTCCCACAGGTGCTTAGTCATGCTTTCTCCTCTTCCTGCCCGGCAGGCTTCCCGCACTTCGGGCAAAAATGCACGTCATTTTCTTTTGGGTTGCCGTCTGGGAACATCCAGGTGATGCCGCAGGAGCCTTCCCAAAACCCGCGATCTGGATCGTCGCGGTAAATCCACTTGCAGACGTTTGGGGCTTTAGGCTTCACGGCGGTGAGGGCTTCGGACAGTTCGCGCCGCATCATATTAATGAGCATCGCGTCTACCGGCAGTGCGACTTTGGCGCGAAGGTGCCATGTAGTTACAAGCTCCACGAGTACACGCTCAAGCTCGACGGCCCGCTCTTCAGCGTCCAGCGCTCTGCGGCGCTCGTCGCCGAGTTGCGCCAGATTGGAGACCTTGTCACGCTCAAGCTCGGAAATGCGCTCCTGCGCAATCTCCAGTCGGGAGAACCATCCCAGCGCTTCAAGCGCCTGATCCGGCGTGATTTCGTACAGCGCCTTCGCTCCGTCGTCTTTGTCAGAGCAGTCTTCCCAGCCAAATGGCGTCGAGCGGAAGTAGCCGAAGGGTTCAAGTGGGGTAGTCATGCTGCACTCCTTCCCTGACTCAGAACGGTATGTCATCGTCAAATTCACCAAACCCGGCGCCACTTGATTGCGTCGGATTGCTGGGCTTGGGTTTCTCAGTCCTGGTGGCGCTAGCTTGTCCTTGGCCGCGCGGATTCCCTTCTCCGCCTTCTGGCTTGCCGCCGAGCATTTGCATCTGGTCAGCGCGGATTTCGGTGGTGTACTGATCCACTCCGTCTTTGTTGGTCCATTTGCGGGTTGAAAATTTCCCGCTCACGAAAACCTGCGATCCTTTTTTCAGGTATTGCCCACAAATTTCAGCGAGCTTCCCGAATGCTGAGATGCGAACCCACTCAGCCCCTTCGGACTCCTTCGATTTCCAGCCAACAGCGATGGTGAAGTTGCAGATTGCATCCCCTGATGGCGCATAGCGCGTCTCCGGATCCTTGCCGAGCCTGCCGATGAAATTGCACTGGTTTAGATCGTTTGCCATGCTGATTACTCCGCGAGAATTGGTTGAGAGTCGCCGGGCACAAACTCCGTGCCGGACGTGAAGATGGACAGCAGGCGCGGTGTCGGCTGGGTGAGTGCCCACAGCCCGACCATTGCGCCGGTATCAATCGAGTGTTTGCGGGCTTCGAGCTTCGCGCAGTGAAAGTCGGTCGGCTCGGCGTTTGGAATGATGGGCAGCATGTCGCCCCATTGGTATTTTCTATTTGATTGGGGGAGGGGGATTAAGGGGCTTTACTCAGCCCCGTCATCACTCAGCAAGTCAGTTAGCTGGCTTGCTGATTGCGGATAGCTGGGCGTTTGCCATTCTGAGAAGCACCTCAGCGACAGCGCGTTGAAACCTTGCGTCGCCGTATGTCATGCAGCTTTGAAGCAAATTTAGACTTGCGCCAACAACAACCGCCGAGTCAAACCCGCCGCACAGCTTCGCCATGTCTTTGGTTAAGTCTTCTATCTGTTCTTCCATGGTATTGCTCCGGTTATCGGGCATCACGCCACCCGCTTTCTGAGTTCTTTGATTAGGGCTTCAACTTCCGCGTTAGCCTGCAGAATTGACCATTCGAGAAGCTGGATTTCCTGCTCGCTACGTTCGATGCGATGGATGTACAGGCCCAGTTCAAGCCCGCTTGATTCGTGTAGGTCTGCGTTGTAGCTGACCCAATCCCACCACTTTCTTCCTGTAACCCACATTGCGCCGACGCATTGCCACTTGAACTCTGGCGGCATCCCGGTCTTTAGGCGCCGCATGTGGATCACGCTGGACTTCGGGCATTTGGCTTCAACACCTCCGACATCACCTACAAGCCCGTCTGGACTGCATCCAACAAAATCGTACTTTGGGTGCAGCAGGAATCCGGACTGTTGGACGAGGCAGCCTTTTTCAATGCTGTAAGCCTCAAGGCTAAACGGCTCTGTGTCGGTCCCGTGCTGGGTGGCCATACTGAAAAACGCATCCTTGCCTGGGCGCCCGGTCATCCGCTCGAATGCCAAGCGGCAGATCAGGTCGGTGTATGCCGCCTTGTCTTCCTTCTCGTTCTCCTTTGTTGGCTTCCCGTCTGCGCCAAAAATTGGAATTGCCTTTCCGTCCGCATCCTTTTTATTGATTGTCGACTTGCGCTCAACCACGTCCTTGAATTCTGACGCAGTGAACTTTCCGACGCGGGCAGCAAACCAATCAGGCGTTCGCTGGTCTTGGGTAAGGGCTTCAGCCATTTTGTTCTCCTTCCTGTTTGGCCTCTGGGTTGAAGCAATTCGAGAGAGCCTCTTCAAATGCGCCGGGCCCGACCGCAGCGCGCTCTTGCTTGGAGAGCCTTGACCAGAGTTCTGTCACGGCATCGCGATCTGCTGTCGCGTCAACACACTCATTCAGCTTGGCGATAACCGACGCTGCATCTACCCCCGCGTCTGCTGCTCGCTGCCTGCTTGCGGACTGCGCCGCTTGTGCTTTCTGCTCGCTTACACTGCTCGGAGCGGCTCGGTTAGATTCGGCGCCTTTGAACCAGTCGCTAGGGCTGCTCATTCCGTCGCGCAGACTGGCGTAAATCTTCTTCATGCGAACCATCAGAGCCGGGGTGATTGTGTCGATTCGGCGCTGAATGCTTTCTTCGATGTTCGCCTGCGTCACGTCGAAGGCCGCGAAGGCGTCAATCATCTTCTTGATAGCGTCTGGGCTAGTGTCTGCAGTGGTTGTTAATGTCGTCTCGCACTGCTTAACGGCGCACTCCACTACATCGCCGGGGATTACCCCGAGGATGCATGCGCGCAGTCGGCGTGCGCCCTGATTGGCGATCAGCTCGTAAATGTCGCGCGGATCTTCAAGACGGGTAGCGCCTTTCCTGCTGAACCGAATATGAGGGACCTGGAATACCTTTACCTGCCGGGTATTTGTTTCGGTGTCCCATGCGAACGCCTCGACTGAGCTTTCCCCGTTGGACTGCGACAGCTCGCGGATTCCGAACTGAAGATTCCCCCAGCTCTGCGCGATTGCTTCGGCCAGCCGGATGCTCGGGCCGGTTACGTCAGATCCGCCTTTGTTGTATGAGTACAAGGCGCCTTCTGCCAGGGTGGGTCGGGTGCAGGCTTGCAATATGCGGTCCATTGCAGCCATTTGATCGCGGGGGAAGCGCTTGGCGATAACCATCATCGCCTGAACCTCTTGGGCTTCTCGCTGGCTGTGCGATTCGGCCACGGCATTGGATGGCGCACTTTTTGTGACGGCAAACGGATTGGCTGCACGATCGTTCATGATTGGAGCTCCTTTAGCCCGAGACTCTGCCGGGCGTTGTGGTTGGTGCTGCTGGGGAGTTTGGCGCTGGCGTTTCACCAGACCGGCAGGCCGGTATTCCCCGGCAGAATCGGCGCTACTCGCCTAGATGCGTTTCGTGCATCACGTCCAGCTTCGTGCTACCGGCTGAATTCGGCGGCTGCTACGACGGTGGCCGTCACCGTTTCGTTTGGCCAGGATCTCCCAGCCCTTTCCTGCGTAGCTCAGTCAGCGAAAACTATGCTGCCTTGCGCAGCTGATTAGCTTGCTCAGCATTCCGGCCAACCTCGATGATCCACGCGATAGCGGTAGCAGCATCCACGTCAAACGCATCGCCAATAGCGCGGATGATTGATTCATCGCTGGGCCGCTCTTCTTCTGGCTCTGGCTGGATCTGCAGAACTGCGGCAGTGCTGTCTGCCATCACGACGCCAAGGCTGATTTCCGCTTCAACTGCGGGCGATTCTTTCGGCATGGCGCAAGCCGCCTCAGCAGCTGCTTTTGCTTGGGCGTCGACTTCCAGCGACTTCTGCAGGCGCTCAGCCTCAACACGCTTCGCTTCGGCTGCTTGGCGTTCGTTCTCAGCCTGCACACGCTTGGCTTCAGCCAGGATCGCTTGAGCCTGTGCGAGCTGCTCGGCGGCGTCTTTCGCTGCTGCGTCTGTAATCGCTTTCTGCTCTGCGGCGATGCGAGCTTGTTCTGCGCGCTGCTGGCGTTCGGCTTCGGCCTGCTGACGGCGCTGCTCTTCCAGCTTTAATTGCTCTTGGCGGGCTGCTTCTGCTGCTTGCTCGGCCAGCACTTTCTTTGTGTGCATATCCGAGAGCGTTTCAAGCGCCTTGGATTTCGCTGACGCTGCCTCGCCTGTGAAGTCTCCGAACTCTTCCAGCTCGATCGGCCTCGCTTCCAGCTGTGCAATGGCGGTTTGCACGCCTTCAGAATTCTCGTTAATCAGAAAAATCGGAATGCCCTTGATCGCCTCGATCTTTGTGGTGATCACCAAGATTCGTTCGCGCTCGATTCGTTCGCGTTCGGCTTTCTCGGCGGCCTTCCGGGATTCTTCGGCTTTGATCTGTGAGTCAATCGGCTCTTCAACCTGGGTGACTTCATCTTTGATGTAGTCACGCTTTCCGCGCATCTGGCGCTGCATATCCAGCATGGGCTCGTTCCATTCCTTGTAAGCCCTGTCTGCTGACGTGCGGATCTTTACGCAGCCAGCACGGAACTGGCGGGCCGCGTCATCGCCTGCCTTGGTAGTGCAGTCGAACACTGTTTTTGTGGCTTCGTCGCGCAGCGCTTGCAGCCCCGCTTCAATCGGGTCAAACACAACCAGCGGAGAATCCTGCTGCACGACAACGCCTTCCGGCACCTTTACGACGATTTCTTCGATATCTAGCATGATGTTTTCTCCGGTTGCCCCGTTGTGATTGAGGCGTTGATCTGTTCAAACCACGTCATGTATTGGCCGCGGCTGTTTATGCAAACCAAGATTCCAGAACGCGTTGGGCAATCGCGAATTCCACTGAACTCACACTTGGCGCAGCCCGCGCATTCCACGTCGACGTGCATTCTGTAATGTGGCTTTTTCATGGCGGGCTCATTAACCCTGAGTCGCTTTGTCGATGGCGGCGCGGGCGTCATAACCGGCATGCCAGTCTTCGCTTTCAGGCTGCAATCCGCGTGACTGGCCGTTCTTTGCTGCGTTGTAACCGCGACCAAACTCGGAGTCGCGGGCAGCGCGATATTCGGCGTTGCTGATTGCGACCTCCAGCAGCTCCGGCGCGGCGGCAATCAGGCGGGCATCAGGGTGATCAAACTCGGTAATGTCGTATCGATAAACGCCGCTACCAGGCTCTTGTGCAGCAGACACACCAACGACCATTGGTGCTACCTCAAAACGACACAGTTCACGACCATCAACCATTCCTTGGCCTCTGATTTGAAAAACAGGTTGAGCAAGGGAAAATCCCATCCTCTTAAATCCCATTACGTATCTACGCCCGCTATGCTTGGTTGCAAGGTAAAAACCTCCGTGCTTTGGGTCACCAAACCAGCCCCACGGACCCGGTGTGTGATTTGTCATGGCTCACCTCATGAATACGTCTGCATTGGCGATGGCAAACAGCGCCACGCAAAGCAGTAGGGAGGAAAGAACTTCTGCGGGGCTGGGAAGCGCCGCCTGCACGGTGTCATCAGTCTCGTCGTGCTGCATAGCGCGCCTCCGCTTTGCGTTTCGCCTGCTGTTCCGCTGCGGTGTTAATCAGCCGCGCAAGCGCTTTGGTTTCGCTCTCGCTATCGCCTGAAAGTACAGCCAGAGCGAGCTGCATGCCCCAGCGCTCAAGGCACTGAGAGTCTTCGCCGTCGAATACTTCATCCAGAAACTGGAACACGGTGTCGTCGCTCGTGCCGGACAGCATTTCTGCGCGCCGCTGCCAGCTTGCCAGCTGGTCTTTCATATCCATTTCAATTTCGGCCGACTTTGACGCGATGCGGAACTTCTCATAGCGCGACCGGGCTTCTTCAGACATGAAGGCGCTGCATGCGCCGGGCTGGCCATGCTGCCCATGCACAGGTATAGACGTGACTGAAGACAGATTCTCAATTGAACCCATGATTCACTCCTGATAAGTGCGCCACCCGGTTATGGGTGGCGATTGCGTTGGCTAGGCTGCGCTGATGTGCTTCTGTGCTTTTGCTCGCTGCTCGCTGGCGTAGCGCACAAGCTCAGTCTTTCGTTCTTCGTAGCTCTTGCCGCATCCGATGAAAACCGTATCCATGGCTTCAAGCTTTGCGATCAGATCCAAATCGCTAGGGTTGAGCTCTTCGCGATTAACCTTGCCAAAAGACCCGGTGAGAGCGTAGTTAATCAAGCGCGCTTCGTTGCTGAAGTGATGCGGCTCGCAAGTTTTGCCACTCTGCTCGCGAGTGAATTGAAGGATCTGGTTCATCACTTTGAAGCTGACGATCGATTCGTGACGGGCGCGTTTCCAGTCGTAGTGCTGGTGCCGACCTGTTAGGATCTGATACACCTGATCGTCGCACCAGATAGCAAAATTCACATCCAGCCAACGGGCAAACGCGACGGCGAGCTTGGGGTGTAGCCAGGTCCCTCCGCCTACAGACTGCGGGCCGGATTTTGTCTTGACCAACCCTGTGGATTTAGCCAAGCGAAGCATCTTTGCCCTTGATACCGCAGAAGATCCGTCTAACTTGTTGATTTCGTTAAACTCCTGCAGAAAACCGGTTTTGCCTTCAATGAATTCATGCAGCGCGGCCATATATTCCGCCGTGTCTCTTTGGATGAGCCAGTCAAACGGGGTCTTCCCGAACCGCTCGGCCACCGAAGTAGCGTTGAACCAAGCATCCTCGGTGAAGCTCACGGATATTTCTTGGTAGTGGGTATTCACAAGATTGCTCACAGCGATTCTCCTTTCTGAGTCGATGCGTTTGATTCAAACGAGATGGCAGACGAGATGACGGAGCACAGCATGCTTGTTTGCGGGGCCGTCAAATTTGCACCACACAGGCTTTTCAGAAGCGCTGCGGCGTTCTGCAGGGTGATGGTGCTGGAGTCCCCGATGACCGGGTTGTAAGGCAAGAGCTGGGCTCTGGTCGGCTGGAGCAGGGTGGGGGTTCTGGCTTGCTGCTCCATCTGGATGAAGTAGCGGCGCACCTGCCTGCCGATGGGATTGTTTTCGAGCATGGCGAGTTCTTTGGCCATGTCGAGGGTGAGGTGGTAGTCAATCCTGTATTTAGTGCCGCTCGGGAGCTGTTCGCCAATTTTGGCGAGCAGGTAGTCTTCGTCTTCTACGAAACCATAGGAATCAATCCTTCCCTTGATCCAGTTCGAGAAGTCACGGCCGACGTGAAGCGCAGCGTGTAGATCCCGCGCATTGCAAATCTGAGTTGCTGTGTTGTGAATCTGTCCGGCGAAAACCGGCACGATTGCGGTGGGCATGGCGGAACTCCTTGACGGTTGAGTAACCGCGCCTCGCTGCTAAACGAGGTGAGCGGAACTGTGCGGGTTAGCAGACCGGGTCAAGGAACCGGCAAGCCTTGCGGCTTCCCACACAGCCCGCCCATAAAGGACTTGCCATGCGTCGGACGTAAAAAAACCGCTGGGTAGCGGCGGTCACATCCGCCTTGAATTCCAGGCTGCTAAACCCGTGTCGCTGTTGTTTCAGCGACACCTGAAGCGTAGGCGAATGTTTTGTGGGTGTCAAGGCTACCTGAGTTTTTCGCGTAGATCAGCCAGCCGCTTTGCCAGATCCTGAGCGGCCTGCTTTGCGTCATGCGCTGCGCAAACATGCTTGAGTGAGGCGATGCGCTGAAGCATGCGGGTGAATGCTGTGTTCATTGTTTTGCCTTTCTAGGTTCAATGCACCGGCTTCGCGGGAGGTGCATCGGGGTCAGCCCGCGTCTGTTTGCTGCGTTGGCGCGCAGCGGGGTTGCCGTCTTGCTTTCCTTGTCCGGTATTCGCCCCTTTCGGGTCGGCTGGCCCAGATTTGACGCCCTTGCTGAGCGCAGGAAAACCAATCACTGGTCTATGGCGGAACCAGTTTGAAGGAGCCAGCCATGATGCATTTAGTGCTTGCGAGCCTCGCAGTAACAGGCGGGCTCCATTCCGATCTTCGGGAAGCGGCCGTCTGTGTAGCGGCGCAGTTTCATGAAAAACCATGCTCCAGCGATGATCCAGCCGAGCATGACGATCGCGCTGAGTGTCAGCACGAAGGTGATTAAGTCCATGTTGTGTCCCTTCGCTAATTGATTAGAGTGGGTGGCCGGTGCTTATCTCCGGCTTGGGATCAAGTTTTCTGGCCCATGATCTACCGCTACGCCAGTTTCGCTGCGAATCAGCCTTCGCATTCACCCACACGGCAGGAGACTGGACGAGGCAAGCAGGATTTAGACACCTTCCAGCTCGGCACCTGCACAGTCGGCGCTACCCGATCTTGTCTTTTCCGTCCGCTCTAGCTTTTCGCGGAACCGTAGAGGCTGGCTATCGCCTGCCAGTCTCCTTGCGTGTAGGTGCTGGTTTCTTTCCCGCCAGCAAAGTCAGTTCTCTATACCTCCCGAGTTCCCAGGGTATGGCCTCGTGTGGGACGAGTTTTGGTAGTGGGCACTGTCTCATCGCTATCGTGACAAGCGGTTCTGACACCACAAAGTCAGCCAAGCGATCCCTTGTTCAGATCAATGACAGCCAGGTTGTTGGTCGCTAGACGCCCACAAAACAGCAGACTCAACTCATGGCGCATTGCTCCCGTAATGCACATGATTGGTCGGTAAGTCCGCTGTTTTGTGGGCTCTCCGAAGAGAGCCACCTTGGCAGGTTTTTGCAAAACTCTTGGATTGTCGCTACTTCATGCGGCGGCCTCCATGATTTTGTCGTATGGGAAATGCGCAAGAATTCTTTGTGCTGGTTACGCGTCCAGCGACGTTGCGGCGTCCGTGACAGTAAGGGCTTCCGAAAGCGCTCGCATAGCGCCCGTCAACAAAGCCTTCGGGGATAGAGGTCAGTCCCTATTCCAAGACCGCTTGATTATTGGCCCACACCTACGCGCTCAAGCGACGGATAGGATTTAGGGCAATTGAAAGAGTGCTCCGGCATGCCAGAGCTAGGGCGGTTTTTCGTCAATACCCGATGGCATCGGCTCGCTATGCATTGCAGTGCAATGCGGCACAACCTGCAAGTTGTGCTGCCCATACCATTCCGGGTCACGAAAATAGAACGCCCATGAACTATCTGAATAGGTCATGGTTTCTCCGTGTTTGCTGTGTTACACAAGTCAGCGCACGACGGCGGTAGCAGAGCGTTTTACCCGGACCATCGTGTGTCGTTCCCGGCATTTTTCGCAGTGCGCTGACTTGTGCGGCCTCGTGGGAAGCCGCTTGCATCCTATGTTGTGTTGCTCCGCATCATCGCCAGATGATTAGGCCGACTATCCATATGCACAAGAACCCGAGAAGTACAATGGCGGCCCATGCAGCCCCTTTATCCCCTATCGCGCTTATGCCTATACTGAGAAATATTAGAGGGGCGAAAGCAGTCGCTATCCGCTCGGCCTTAAGCAAGCGTCGATTCTTGTTTCGAACACGTTCAAGAAGAGGGCGCGCATTGTTCAAGTCAGTTCGTCCTTGGGCTTTGAGGCTATCAGCGGATCCCATGTCATCGCGCCAATAAGCAGATCTATCGCTTTTTCTCTCTCGGGAAAGTCTGCAGAATGCAGGATCGTTCCGAGTTGCCACAGCCTTCCAAACATTTGATCTTTCGGGGTGGCGGCAAGTTTTCTGTCAATTTGCTCAGGCGTTAATTTCATGTCATTAGATCCAGTAATTCAAGGTTCAATCATCTACGTTGTTGGGAATCGCGCCGCAGTCTCTTTAGTCCATAGTTCTGACCGTGTAGAGGTTGTCTACCTGAGTCAGTCCGGGGTGTATGTCGCCGAGGATGCCGTGCTTGCAGATGGGCGGTGGCAATTCGAGGCGCCTGGTGCATGCGCTACCTACGCTGAGCGCTCACCGCGCCTGCAGTTGTTCGTCTCGATCCTGAAGCGAGGCGCTTAACTTTCAACCTGAACTCAAAAAGCGCCTTCCTGAAAGCTCCTTTTGAATCTACCCTGTACCATGCCGCCCAAGGTAATGGCGGGGCTGAATCTATACTCGTCTTCTGCGCTTAATCCTTGTGGAATATCCGACTACGTGACACACGGCTTGCGGATCGCATCTGAGCAGGGAGATACAGCTTGCTTTGATTCTCTCGTTTGCTTCTGCCGAGAATCGCCAGGGGCAGGGCGCTATCGCATTGCTGCTTCGCGCCTGTTCATCCTGCTGATTTTTATAGAGCGTCCCGGTATCCTGATTTGCTGGCCTGCCGGGCAACATCGCGTTTGCGGTGTTGATGTAACGCAGTATAAAACAGTTGCAAACTGTGTCAACAAAATTGCAAAGCAGTTGTGAAATTTTTTTCATTGGAGGTTGAAATGCGTACATCAGGGAGTGTGTTGGCGTGGTTGATTGGTTCGCTTTTTGCGCATGGGGTGGGCGCAGCCAGCCTAGTTAGGGATGGCGAATATGTGTCATTCGGGGATAACTGGTACGTTATTCGTGCAAAAGTAAAAGGCAACTTCGCTAACTTCAGCGTCCGAGGAGGGCAGTGTACGGGTAGCGTTAGAGTTAAATTTTCAAAAATAGATGGTGTTACTGTTGGACGAGCTGATGGGGGGTGTGCTTTGTATGTGGCTCAAGACGTTGGTAGCGCTACCCGTATGATCGTGGTTGAGAACGCTGCATCGCATCCAAAGCAGAAGGCGAGCGTAAATCCAGCGCACGCGAAAGCGCGGACGCTGACATTTCCTTGCACGACCTCTCTTTGATCGCATGGGTAATGCGATCCCCTAGTGTGATGAATGACGCCATGGCGTCAAGGGTATCAATATTCCCGTTTAAAACTGTGACAGTTTCGCCTTGCTCTTTTTCTATCGCAGTTTTAAACTGTGGTTGAGGGTCTTGTGGATTGATGTTTTCCATACCCCAAGTATCGCCAACAGTGCCCGATTCCTCAAGGTTTTCATCGCTATCGGTGACAAGCGTTCCGAGCACCGCAGTGGCTAGTAGGCCCGGATGCGGGAGGCGCTGAGCGTAAAGGGCAATGTGTTTCATGGTGGGGTCGTATGTCGTTGTTGTTATGGTCAATGTAGCCGCGGCCCAGCGTGACGGATTAAACAGGTTCTGAAGACAGGGGGATGTGGTGGGGGATCAAGAAGCGAGGTGTGCTGTGAAGGTCTGGAAAACAGAGAAAACCCGCAAGGTTTCTGAGATCGAGACCCGCATCTGGGCGGCGTGCCAGGATGTTGGGTTCAACAAGATCGCCGTGGCGGTGGAATATACGAACGGCTGGGTGACGGGGTTCTTCAAGCAGGATCTGGCGCTGACCCTTGAAGGGTTTGCCCGCCTGCTGCATGCGGCCGGGTTGATGGTGGTGGATGCGTCGGGCGATGAGCAGGTGCTTGTGGATTCGCTTTCTGCATCATCGCTGCGCCAGGCAGAGGCTGCGCTGAATTCACGTGCGCCGGTGGGCGATGTGGTCACGCTGACGGCTGAAGAGTTCTACCAGCTCAAGGCGCTGGCGCAATACGGATCACGCCACCTGTTCAGCATGATGCACGTGATTGACCACGCAGCGCCGCCCGAACAAGGGGCCGCCTGACATGCTCACTCTTGCCCAACAGCTCGACGAAGCCCAAGCCGCGCACGAAGTCTTTTCCGCTGCGCGCGGCAGGGCAAGCAGTCTATCCAGCAATGCGGTGAAGTACCTGCAGCGAAGGCTGGAGAAGAGCGCCCGATTCACCTTGGTAGATGTGAGTCAGACGCTGGGCGTCACCCAGACGGACGCTCAAAAGCTGGTCAAGTTGCTGTGCAGTCTTTGCAGGATCAAGCCAGCTGAGTGTGTTGCTCGGCGCAGGGCAGAAGAGTGGAGCTACACATGGGCGTGATCGAGTCCCTGAAATTCCGAATTTATGTCTGGTGGGTGGCTTACGTGCTGCCCGCTTTCAGGCTGCACCCGAGCTGGGAGTACATCCGCCAAATGGATGAAATCAGCCGCCGTGCAAGGCGTGGGAAATAAGCAAGGCAAAAAAACGCCCCGGCTGTCTGCAAACAGTTGCGGGGCTCTTGGTACATCAGTGAGTGAGGCAAATTATGCAAATAAGTAACGTAAGTGTCAATCAGTCCCCGAGTTTTTCTGCGTTGTTATTCGGCGGGCTCGGGTATCCGATCGAGCACAAGCCGCCGAGAAGCGCTATTCGGCGCGTGAATCTCTTAGGCGACGACAGGAAGACGTTGTCTGAAGAGGACGATGACGACGGCCTCCCTTTGAGCAAAGACTCGTTGCAAATACTGGAAATGCTTCAGTCCGAAAAGAAGGCATTGCTGAAAACAGAGATCGCGGAGAAAACAAAAATCCACGCACGAGTGGTGCATAAAGCGCTGCTTCCTCTAACCCGCAGAGGACTTGTATTCAGCAGCAACAGCAGGCCCTCCCACTACACGCATGATGCTGCCTTACTCAAGGGGCTGGAACGCATTAAGCGCATACCACCAGCTACCTTGGCGGTGATCGAGAAGAGCGATCTGATGCTTAAGGCGCTGGCAAAAACCCCGACAGAATTCAGAAAAATGCACAAGGTATTCGAGGAAATCAAGAAGTCCAGAGGCGACATGCGCGCGACGGTTGATCGATTGGTAACCAGCAAGGCTGTCGTGAAGGAAATTCGCAAGTGCGAGACGTGGTTGAAGATTGCTGCGGCTGGGGTGATGTGATGGCCGCTTGTGTATATCCATTCAAGAAGATTCGGGCGTATTACGACAAGCGTCGTGATGCAATTTTGAGCGCCAATCCACGGCAGTGGGGCTGCTCGATATATGGCATGGACTGGATCAGTATGTTTTCCCCGATAGAGCATATTGCCTGGGGGGAGATCCGGCATCTTGGGATCGTCTTTTATCCGCAATACCCGATTGCTGAGATGTTTGTTGATTTTGCAGCGCCTCAGCAAAAAGTAGTCATCGAGTGTGATGGCGCTGCGTACCACAACAAGGATAAAGACGCGGAGCGT
>JADKCY010000033.1 GCA_016718605.1 Lysobacterales bacterium
CCGCGCCACTGAGCGAACTGATATGCCGTCAGGTAGTCGCCGTCCTTCAGGAAGTCGCGAACAGAGTAATTGCCGGGGTTGCTGTCGCGCTGGATAGTGGGAAGATTCTTGGCTGGTGCTTTGAAGCCTACGCTGGCCGACACCTGAGCGCGAAATGCCTTCAGGCGCTCCTTGTGATTCAACACCTTGAACTTGCCATCACCGGGCACATCAAACGTGATCGTGCTGGCGTCATTGTTCTTCAGCTTCTTCCATGCTGCTTCAGTCGGCGCCTTGGCAATAGCCGCATCAACCGCGTCCAGAATCCACTGGCGCGCTTCCTTGATGTTCCTCGGCGTATTGTCGGCTGACTTCTGAACGGATTCCGCCACTACGGCGGGAGTAACCGACTCGGCAGGTTGGCCGGGGGCTTGGTGGGCGACAGGCGCGTTCGCTTAGCCTCGCTGCGGGCATCAAATCGTCCGGGATGTCATAACCGCGGCCACAGCTTTTTCATCCAACGGCCGCGCTTGCAACGGCGGGGCCCGTTGCTGCCTCATACAAGGCGCGGGCTTCGTCCTGAGTCATGGCGTCAACGCGGGCATCCCATGCTTCGGCGCGCTGATCGAGTTCAGATCCCGGCAGGATTACGCGGGACTCTTCTTGATCCACCGCCTTCGCGTCTGCAACAACCTCGCCGGAACCCTTGCCACTGCTGGCTTCCGTCACTTGACGGGTATTTGATTGCTGAACATTACGCGAGCCCGGCGTCACCGCCAGCGTGCCCTTCAAATCCTTGCGCTTTGACCACAGCATGAACTGGCCGGGCTTGAATTGCGCCACAGACATAATGCCGTCCCAGCCTGGCGTGTAGTTGCGCTGGTAGATGGCGCGGGCTTCCTCTTCAGATGCCGCGCCAATAACGGCCTTGTGCTCATCCAGCGAACCGTCTTCGTTCTTCTGGTTGATGACGTAGATATCGCCCTTCCAGTCGCTTGGCAGGCCCGGCACGATGAACACGTCCAACGGGTCGCCGTCTGCGCCTTTCGTGCCGATCAGATCGCCATAGTGATCGCGCATGGTTGATGTCCAGCGCTGGCCGTTGCTATCCACGCCCTCACGCACAGACCCGGCCGGGTTCTCAATGTCCACCGTGAGCTTCAGCGCGGTGAATTCCACGCGGCCCTTCTGGTATTCGCCCGCCTCTTTCTGCTCTTCGGTCGGCTGCGGGATGTCGTTCAATGGCGAAGTAGCGGCATCGTGCGCAGCAGCATCCACGTCACTGCGCACGTCAGGAATTGCGGTGTTACGCTGGTACGCCAGAAACTCTTGGCGCTCTGCCTGCTGCTCAGGAGACCCAGCCTTCAGGAATGCAGCGGGCTTGCCTGCGGCTTTGCGCCAATCCGCATAATCCAGACCAGCTGGGATGGAATCCACAACAGGCGGATTTACATCCTGGGCGCTATTATCAGACGCCCCCACGCTTCTTGATGCCGCCACTACGTCAGCAACATCAAAATAGTCACGAATAACCAGATTCGGGAACATCTGCTGAAGGGGCTCGACAATCTCGCTGTGCGCGGGATTCACCAGGACACCAAGAATATCGTCGGATGTAGGCTGCCGTCCGTTCAGCCCTTCTGCCAGCGTGATGATAAATGGGCCGTCACGATAGGCGACTCCACCTGCCGTAGCGCCTCCGCTAGAGTGGCCTTTCGGTGCGGAAAGAGCGTCATAAAACAGAATCCTGTTCGGGTCAATCCCGCCCGTCAGCATCCGAATAAGGCTATCTATGCCGCCAGAAAGCGTTGCTTCTTTTGACATCCCGTGCGCAGGAATGCGAGACCCGGCTTCCGCTATCGCATTAAACGATCTGCTAGCTTCAGCAGTCCCTCCCTGCCACTCGTTGTTTCGGCTTGATCTGTTTGCAAAATCCCATGCGCGAGCCATATCCTTGAGCCGCTGCACAACATCTGGCGCTACAGCTTGCGCGTTGTTTTCCGGACTTACAGCCTCTGCGCTGTTTTGTTCCGGCGCTTCGTTCGTTTCCGAGATTTGAATCGAATTCGGAACATCGCCGGAAACAACGTTTTGCGCTTCGGAATTGAGAGACGCGTCGGAAATCCGCTCGATAGGCGACACGTCGGCCGCGACTTGCTCCGACGCGGGAGAAACTTGTGGCTGATTTTCAGCCGGTGACCGGCTAGATTGCGCAATCGCGGCCTGTTCGGCTTCATTCAGGCGGGCAATGCGCTGGCCGTTACGGTTCAGCACCTGGTTGCCCTTGATTCGATTACCGGACTGCTGTGCGGCCTTCATCACGCCTGGACGAATACCTGCGGCGGGCTGTTGCACTTGCGGCGCGGCGGCTTCGCGGATACCCGCATTAGCGGCATCCAGTTCATTCGGCGCAGACGGAATTGTTTGATCGGTCGCATCAACCGCGTCGCGCACATCAAAAAACCTGCCCATGATGCGCTGTTCTTCCGGCGTCAGAGACGGATTGCGAACGCCGCGGCCGGTGAGCTGCTCCATGAACGCGCTAACGGCGAACTCTGGCGATGCAGTCAGCGCCTGCGGATCTTCGAGCATGCCTTGCAGAATGCCAAGGCGATCGCGCTGTACGCGGTCCATATCACCCGCAGCAACGCGGGCATCTGCAGATTCCAGATAAGATTCAAACTGCAACTTGGCTTTCGCGAACTGCGCTTGCGCCAGGGAATCGCGGCGCTGCTGCAGATCCGCCTTTTCGTCATTCAGCAGATCCGCAAATTCGGATTGTTGAGCGAAGTTCCCGCGCGGCGTCTGCTCGGCACGCTGCCGTGGTTCGCGGTTCGCGAACGGACCTGTGTCCTGAACAGCCAAACGCTGCGCTTGGTCTGCCTTCTCTTGCTGGATCAGGTCGGCGAATTCGTTCTGCTGCGAAAAGCTTCCAGCAGGTAGCACGTCCGATCGAGCGCGGAACTGTTCAGCGGATTCCTGAGCTGGCGGCGTAGCCTTTTGGCTGGCAACCACTGCACGAGCGAGAGGCGAATGCGGCTGCGCTGCGGCTGCCTGAATCGCCGGGTCGATGGCAGCAGGCTGAGAGCGGTGACGCCCTGCTGCTGGAGCAACCGCAACGCCGCCCAGCACCGCGGGGGCTACGGAGTCAATGACATCGCGCCAGGATTCTGGCGTACCAACTTCCTTCCCCGCGCCCTTCTGCTCCATCAGCGTTTGCACGCCCTCTGTCGCTCCCTGCATGCTGCTATCGAGCGCAGCGGCCTTAGCAACACGCGCTGGATAGCTGCCAGAAAACCCCTTGGTTCCGGCGCCGCCAAGAACCTGT
Source organism: Lysobacterales bacterium (assembly GCA_016718605.1). Lineage (GTDB taxonomy): Bacteria > Pseudomonadota > Gammaproteobacteria > Xanthomonadales > Xanthomonadaceae > Aquimonas. Next base: position 3,308 of record JADKCY010000033.1, read on the forward strand.
TTCTGCATCAAGTATTCCGGCCCTGTATCAGCAAGCGCCGCACCAATAGACCATGCGAAAATTTCACCAAGTCGGTTATCTGTCTTTCCTGCTTCCGCAGCTTCACCGTAGATGCTTCCCGCTTCCTGCCTGAAGTTGTTGGCAAACATAGCTGTAGCCTGGGCGGCGTTAGCCATTTTCCCAGCAGCGTTTTCAGCGGCCTGCTTACCTATCTGGGACTTGACTGTATCGGTCATGGCCGCTTGTGCGGCATCCTTGGTCAGCCCTTTGGCAACCTGCTCAGCCAAGAACTTTTCAGATAGATTGCCAACCTCAGATGTAACCAGTCCTTTGAGCGTGCTCTGTATCGCGGCCTTGCCAATAGCTTTTCCAGCAAGGGCGCCGACACCCCCGGTTACCAGCCCCTCAAACACTTGATAACCAAGGTATGTCAGAGAATCAATCGCCCACGGAACGGTGCCGGTGTCGCGCTTCCCTTCCCACATATCCATGAACGATGCGTTCTGTGAGTACTTCGCCGACTCGTCCATCTTGCGCTTGTAGAGATCCAGTCCCCACTGTTTCAGCCCCCCCGATCCAACTGCATCGCCAGCAAACGCGGCAAGCCCACCCGTTAGCGCTTGCGATTGCACAAATCCACGCTTCAAGCCGTCTGCTGCTGCGTCCATAAGGCCGCGGTTCGCTTTGCGATCAATCTCGGCATTGGCAGCGTCTAAATTCAAAACAAAAGATGGCGTGTCGCTACGATCGCGCTGGAATGGCTTCTGTTGATTTGGGAATAGCTGCCCCGCAATACTGCGAACCTTGTTTGTAGCGGCCTGAATGCCAGCGACGTAATTGGGGTCTTCTGCATACCCGCCGTCCTTCAGCGCCTGCGCGTACTTCACGGGGTCAGCCCCCGCCCCGTAAGCCCCTTGAAACTTACGCGACATCAGGCCAAGGAAGTCACTCCCAAAATCGTCTGGCGTTCCGTATGCCCGATACCGATCTTTTGACCCGGTCATGTTGTCCGTAGCCGCAACGCCACGCCCCGAGAAGTCTTTGATGTTCCCAAGGTTATTCGTGCCAGGGATAACGGACTTACCCCATCCCGTTTCATGGCCCCACTGCCCCAGCAGAATGCTAGGATCAACTCCCATTTCTCCGCCGACCTTGGCCGCGAGAGGGGCGTAGGCGCTTACAAACTCACCTACGCTCCCTCCTTGCCTTGCTTGCGGATCGGAAGGGGCGGGATTACGTGTGTTCTGACCAGCAATCGATAGCAGTTCGTCTGCAGTTTTGTGCATGTTTTGTCCTGTTATTTCCGGGAGAGTTTTGCTACTGCCGGGCTGGAAAGAGCCGGGTATTTTTTCAATGCAACCGCCAATTGCGCGCGTTCGTCCTGAGAAACGAAAGCCCCCGGAACCGATAGCTCTTTGACAAGGCGCTGCGCTCGGGCGAAGTCATCTTCCTGGCTCTGCTTGTCTGCTGCATCCCGAGCCGCCTTCGCTCTTGCATCGGATTCCGCCTGAGACCCGTTCTTCGGCTCTACCCTGGAAAAGTATTCAGCTTGTTTCTGCTTCGCTTGCGGAGTGGGCTGACTTGTAACTCCCGCAGGAGCCCGGACAGGGGCCGGAGTCTGCGCGGCGGTATTCGCCTGCCTCTGGAGGATTCCAATCATCTGCAGCTTGCGAACTGCGTTTTCTGCGTCTGGACCTTGAAAAACCCTATTACCGACGGCCGATCGAAGCTCCGCGACCCGCTGGGGCGACTTCATCAAATTCTGCACATCACTCCACTCTGACGGGTCCGATTTCTGCACGGCAGCCAACCATTGATCTTCGGCCGACTTAGCCTGCACGATGGCATTAGCCCTGCGCTGCGCTTGCGCTTGAGCCAGTTTTTCACCTGTCAAGGCATTGCCTTTGTCGTCAGTTGGCGCCTGCGTAAATTCAGGCGTAGACGGATCAACAATGCGCCCGGTCAGGATTGGGGTGTTGCTTCTCGGGTCAATCACAGCCTCTTCCCATTGGCCTGTTGCCATATTCAGAGTAGGCGTAACCTTTGCACGCCCACCGGCTACCTGACTAGCAAGCGCCGCAGCGCCAGCATCAGTCAAGCTCGGGTTAGCGCCTTTGATGCGTGACGCAAGGTCGAAATACGGGGCTGACGCAATTTCGTTACCTGCTGCGTCTTTCTGGCTGCCGAACGTGGCGTTGAAGTCGGTGTATTTCATGCCGAACCCGCCAGACTGGCCGCCACCTTGAGACCTGCTGCCACCGCCCCCGCCGCTGCCACCCCTGCCACCTGGCCCGCGATCAATTTTCTCCATATCAATCGCCAGCCTTGCATTGCGGTATTGCGCAGTGGCAGCTCTATCCTGCGCGGCCTCGATTCTCTTTGCATTGTTCTGCAAATCTATGTTCTTGCGGGTTGAGTACGCGGCCATGGCTTCCGTACTCATACGAGCCTGCAAGTCATTCAGGTAATCCATCTGATCCGAATAGACGCGCGACTTATTCCCGTCGCCGTAATCAAGCTGGATTCCGCCATTTGGCAACTGCACGGCTGCAACGTTTTGACTCCCTCGTAGATGCCGCTCAGCTGCAGCGATGTCGCCCGTCTGCGCGCCGATCTTGAACGCCTCTGCGCCACGCACCCCTTCAGCCTTCTCCGCATACTTGGCCGCCAGAGCCTGAATCGCTGGATTGTCGTGACCAGCCGACCACTTTGACATTTCGCGCAGCGCATCCGATTGCTGCATTAGGGAGATTCCGCCAACCTTGATTTGGGGGCTTGACGCACGCTCAATCTCGGCCGGGCTCGGAGCTTTATCCATGCCCGACACATCTGATGGAATTGCGCTTGGCGCTGGGGATGATTCGACCGGCTTACCAACCTGTGTCATCAACTTACCAAACTGTGCGTCCGCCTCTTGCGCAGCCTTTTCGTCAGCGAGCTTGCGCTGCATCGCCTCCTTGGTCATGCGAGACGTTTCGAGCTGATCGGCCAATGCTTTACCTGAGTCCTCGGTGCGCTGACGCTCAAGGTCGATCCGCTGCTGATTCTGCTGGCTTTGGCGGTTAGCATCCATCTGGTCTGCGGCGCCGCCAATGAATGAGGCGAAGTTGAAAGTCATGCGAGAATCCCTTCTGAGGCCATGCGATCCGCAGCACGCTGCGCGGCTACCCGCTTGGCAATAGACGCTGCGTCGTAAATTGAATCTGAGTTGCTGTTATCTGAAAGCCAGCTTGGGCGATTACTCAACCCGCCAACCTGAATGCTTGGCGATGCGCTGCTGATTGAGCTGGTCGTGGCATCGCTGACGGATGCGGGAGAAGATGTCCCGCTGGAAGCAGCGACCGATGTTGATGTTGGGGGGGCGTATCCGCTTGTTGATGGAGATGCGGAAGCGGTTGATGTGTCACCGCCTTTGTACGAAGCGTTGCCAAGCCCAGCCGCGTTTGCCCCCTGTTTAGCAATAGCCGTAACAGCAGGGCTAATTCCCAAAACGTTGCCAAGGGTCGACAACCCCATCCCGATAACGCCGTTGTTGTTTCCGTCCGACGCGCTAATCCCTGTATTCGTCATCCCCAGCACCATTCCAGCGACGGGGCTGATCGCTGACAAAACTGGAGTCAAAATTGGAGATAGGGCTTTTACCGCAATACGGCCATCGCCTTCTGCGACAGTCTTATTTCCAAGCGTCGCGGTTTTTCCGAACAGGCTCGGGTTGTTGTAGCCAAGAGTACCCTCTTTGTTTTTTGCTTCTGACTCGTCTGCAGACACACCGCCAGAAGGAGTGCCAGTCTCGGAGTTTCCTCCAAGCGATCCCTCTCTACTCCACGCTATGGTTTGCGCGTTTGAAGAAGATCCCGAGTTTGGAGATGCATTAGATTCGCCACCGTGGCCAGTCTGTCCATAGGCCGTTGATCCTTGCGGGCCATAGCTTGGACTGCTTGGACCACCTCCCCCGCCACCTCCGCTTGGCCCCGCGCTGTGACCCGTGGTTTGCCCGCCGACTCCATAGCTTGGGCCAGAAGCCGTAGACGAAGATCCACCACCCCCACCACCTCCACCCCCGCCGCCACTCATAGCGAAACCTCCACCACACGGCTAATTTCGTAAAACTTGAACTTTTGCCGCCAGAGCCTGGCCACCGACTCACGCGCGAGCCCGCGAATGCGCGTGTAGCCGCGCTGCAAGCACCATGCTTTGAGTTGCGAGAAAAGGTCAGCGTCTGATATCAAGCGCCCGCCAATGGCTGTGATGAACGCAACCGTCACATTTGGATAGCATTCGGAAGCAACTGTCACCGCGCCCGCTACGTCGTCTCCATCAAGCGCAATCAGAAGCACCTGATGCCCAGTTACCAACAGGACTTTGAGCTGGTCTGCGGAATACTCCCCGCCAGAAAACGCGATGGCATCGGCCAGCATTTTCTCTACCCGAGGCCACACGGAAACGACGTGATGAGGGTGGATGTATTCGAGCTTCATCAATCAAACCCCCAGTCGTCCATGTTCGACCCTGCCGAGTCAGACGAACTTGAGTCTGCCCAACCCGATTCGCTTGTATCGATTCCCGATGGGTCTTGGTTTGCGATGGGCGCTGAGTCATACCCGCCAAGATCCGTGTTCGAGCTATCTGAATTAGGGATAGGCGCAGCGTTCTGGCCGTGGCCTGCAATGTCCGTTGGCATAGCCCCTGTCCCGCCGCTTGACGATCCAGAGCCCGATCCTTTGACTAGGCCGCCCAATCCGTTGGTTACTGCGTTCCCCAGCCAATTTACGATTGGCGTGGCGACTCCAGACTGCACAGCCCCCTTGCTCAGATCACTGGACGCCTTGTTGTTCAGGTTCGCGTAGTTGTATGCGTCTTGAGCCTGAATGCGAGCCAGTCCTAGGTTTGCATTGATGCCCATGTTGCTGGCATTCAGGACATCATTTACCCCGCTGGTAGCAAGGTTGGCGAGTTGTATTCCGCTCGTGATGCCAGCCCCAGCGGTATTAGCCGCCTGCGCCCCGAACTGAGCGGCAAGCGCCGCCTCATTAGCCACATTCTGCTTTTGAGCCGTTCCTTGCTGCGTTGCTTGGCCGCGCAGATTGATACCGGCCAGCCTGGTGTTTTCTCGCGCCGCATTCCCCGCATTTGCGGCACTTGCAGCGCCCTGCATGTTTGCCTGCATCAAAGAACTCGCCAGCTTCCCTGAGCCCGTATCCACCCCCATGTCGGCGAGCGTACTGAGCGCAGCGGACTTCGCCGCTTGGGACTGCTGGATTGACGTGTTGATCGCTTTGGATGCTGCGGCCTCTTGATCCGATGCGCCGCCATACTGAGCGGACTCTTGCGCGTATAGGTTCGTCGCCGGGTCGAATCCCTCAGCAACCGATCTGTCTGCCTCTGCCACTCTTGTAGCTGCATTCGATAGGTTTTCCAGCCGATCCGACATGCGAGAGCCGACACCGATCTGCGAGCTCACGGAAGGCTCTAGCGACTTAGCAACTTGACTGTTATTGGCCGCTCCGGTTTTGGCTGCATTCAACCCGTCTATGTACGAAGCATTCGCCATCCCTGCCAGCGAGTTGTAATCCACTCCTGACTTCTGGTCAGTCCCCGCCCACTTGCCGAAAAAGTTACCGGCTGCAGTCCCGAGCAATCCCGTAACACCAAGACCGGCCCAAGTACTCCCGTCACTTCCGCCGCTTGCAGACGCATCGCTAGTCAGTTCAGCCATTCCTGCTCCTTATGCGCAAGACACTAGATATAGTCGCTTGCGCTGTAAATTTTACTACATATTGATTTTTCAATTTATGCTTGACCGAAGACGGATCGAGCAAACCAATTTGCATCGCCCTTGCTGCGGACCGCGCAATGCCCAGCCCAGAAATACTTCAATGGATTTCGCGCCAAGCTGGTAAAAGCGCCTGAACATAAATGCATCGCGGCGCAATATGAAACTGCCTGGATTCGGGGCTTCCCACGAAGCAATAAACTTAGGAGGCACTCCGGTAGCTGGGACTCCAACTGTCATGTAGTTGAATCTGTTGCCACCGTTACGCCATAGCCAACGAACGCGATTGATTGACGACACTGGGTTGCTACCGATCAAGTGCTCTTCTTTCCAGCCAGAGTCTCCAGACAAGTCGTTGTCAATCGTCTCCAACCACTTCCATCGCGTAAGGCTGCGTTTGTCATCCGAAGAGAGGAACAAAACAGCAATCACCGACGCCGGGTAGCGCGACACAACAACCGCAGAAGACGCGATCAGAAAGACAAACCATTTCAGGTAGACCATGGGGGACCTCAAAAAAGAAACCCGCTCAATGGCGGGCTTGTCGAAAACATGAATCACATAACTCTTTTTTTGGTTCTATCCATCAGCGACCGGGCTTCCGGCAGGATCAACCGCAGGCTGCTGCCTGGACTCTTCGTTAATCAGGATCTGATTCAGCATCGAAGCAATGCCACTCGCGAGCGCTGAAGTAAGTTTTTGATTGATGTTGTCCATCAAAATTGAAGAAAGACTGTCTATCGCGATTACGCGCATACCGACTCCTTTACCAAAACGGTTGATAAATTGTTTGACCTTGGCAGGTCCCAACCAGCCATCCGCGCTGCGAATTGCTTGGGGCCGATGGGTGCTTACTCCCCAGCACAGCCCCTGATCCGGACGACAAGGAATACGAGCTAACCAGCACCAGATACGCATCAGTAGTGGATGAGTCCGACATCCTTAAATTCGCCCCATCGCTGCGTATTTGTACGGTTCGGTTTGCATCAAACGCTATGTTTTTCGACCCCATAAGCAAAAGATCAGCAGACGCCCCGCTTGCGACAACGCCAACCCCAGCTAGGCCTGTTGCTTCAAAATACCCACCGACCCCGCCAAATGCGGTAGCCGCCCCATACACGCCTGCGCTGTTTTGCCCTGTTGCGACCCCGCATACCCCAGCAGCGCCAAGACTTGCTGAGCACTGCCCTTTGATGGTCGCTTGCCGCCCAAATACGCCCGTAACCCCGGCCCCGCTGGCGGAGATGTACCCGTCAGTCGACACCGAAATAGAAGACGTGATCGTCCCTGCGGATATCTGGTCTGCAGACACTTTCCCGAGATATGAGACCGCAGAGGACAAAGTTCCTGCAGTCACCGTCCCCAAATTCGAGTTTATCGCAGAGAGCGTGTTGAATTGACCAACAACGACGTTGGCAAAAGCCGCCGTCATGGTATCTGTGCGGATCTTGCTGACAGATAGTGACCCGATTTTCGCCTCATCGATTGTGGCAGCCCCCAGGCGCGCTACAGACGCCTCAAGATTGACGATGTGCGCGCCATCCATATACACACCTGCAGGAACCGTGATGCCCCCCATTACGGTGTCTTGCGTCAGCACAGAGAACGGAGTCACCTGCTTTGTCCCGTCCGGCGATGAAACGCGAAATCCGTTTTGCTTGATCGTCAGACCATCAAACGTCGCTCCGTTCAGCAGGTTAATGTAAACGCTTGGGGAGACTGGAGTCGTTGCCTTATACCCAGACGCGCCGCCTGAAATCGGACCCGAGACGTCAGCTTTGCTGATATTCCTGAGCCAGCAATACACCACTCGACCTGTTCCAATCGGTGCGAATATCACAGGCCCAGAGCTTTGGCCTGTTGGTTTTGACGCTGCGAACCCTGGAGAGCTGCCGTCTCCATTCGCATCAGCCATGTACATCATGGTGTATGCGTGATTGCTGGATGTAGTCCCTGCTTTGTTGTAGCTTGGCTGATCGAATGTAACCATGACGCCTGTCATCGACGCCTCTACAACAACATTTGACACATTAGGCGGCGGGGTTAGATCCTCGTCAGCTGCGGGCCCAGAGGCGACCCCACCTCCTGCGGAAACGCCCGTCGCGATTGATCCCATCAAAGATGTGTTGCCAGATATTGCCCTGGCAACCCCGTCCCCTTCAAGATCCCGAAACGTAACGGCGCGGTCTTTCGAGTCCGAGTTTTTCAGCAGCCCTTCACGGGTATTTACTACCGTCGCCAACGATGCAAGGAACGTCCGAAGCGACGGAGAGACAGACCCGCCAAGCGTGGAAATATCGGGAATCGAAGGTAGGCGTGTAGCGGTCATACCAAATCCCTCCGATTGTTTGAAGCATGGACCTCCACGATTCGACTTGACCCAACAATTTCAAACTCGTCAAACCGATGTCGCCCCCCTTTCAAATTGAAGGGCTCCCTGTTGGCCACGCTTCTCTCAAGCTTCAACAGCCCGTCGCAGTAGTGCCTGAACGTTACAGGGCCATCCGCTGCTACAAGAGCCCCCGCTAGAGAAGCTGGAGGCTTAATGTATTTCTTGCTGCGCCACCGCATAGCCATATAGCTTGAACCGCTATTCCACTTCACGATGGCGTGATTGACGCACAGGAAGAGCGCATCGCTGCGCTGGTCGACGTGCGCTGCAGTGGCATGCACATCAGTCCAGGTGAGCTCTCCCGTATCTATCCGAAGAATGAACCCACCCTTTGTCACTCCGTTGTCGTAGAACCCGAAATAGCGCCCATCATGGAACGCCCCCAAGATGCTTGAGGGGTTTAGCGCTTGCCACTGCTCGCGGGAAATCAGCCCTCCGGTGAGAATCTCTACGCCTCCCGCGGTTGCGTATGCAAGTCCGTCGTGCGACGCAAAACATATCCCGCCTTTTGCTCCTGAAATTGAACGCTGAGACACACACCCGTAGGTGTTGTCAAACGCAGGCATCGAAGCGGATCGAGGATCTGCGCCAACCTGTACCAAGTATGTTTTTGCGGTCGTGCAAACAATCACCCCGCCTGCAAAAGCAGCATGACCAACAATCGGGTAATCGCAGTCCATCCAGTAATCCGTAGGCCAGCTATGCGGATAGCTGCGCTCACAGACCATCCACGTCTTGTCTCGGTACATCGCCATCATTTCATTCGGGATAGCGATGATCCCTTTTGCGTTTGCTGGCGGCGGCATCCGGTATGGGGCGGCCAGAACGGTTTCACTGGTCAGTGACGACGAGACGCTCGTGAAGCTTCCTGCTGCTGCTGATAACGTAGCTTCCAGCATGTATTCCCCGCCGTTGCTGCGATATAGCCGCTTCGATCCGGGGATAACGCTTCCCGCTCTGTCAAGAAACGAGGGAGATGACTCTAACCCGGTTAGCGTGACAATCTGCCCAGGCAGTACGGTAACAACCAAGGGGCTTTCATTTGCCCCGACCCACGGGGGGCCTTCTTGGTTCAGGTCATTTGTCCAAGAGTAAGTGTAAATACGCGTCTCCGCAGTGCCGTCATAAATGTATGAAATCGTTCCGGTAGCTGGAGTCACCGCAGTAGACGGGACAGTAAACGTAAACGTCCTGATGTCTGTCACGACGGCCGCGGCAAACGTCCCGTTGTAATCAGATTGCGCAGCGCCAGAGATGACAGGTGTAAATTTTGAACCAACAGGGAATTCAATATCCTGCGTGGTCGTCACGGTTGCTGTTGTACCGCTTCGCACAATAGAAGCAATGCCGCGATTCGCAACAGATGCGGCCAGCGTGCCTTTAGGTTGCGGCGTTCCCAAAACCCTCCAATTGCTCGGAAGATCAGCGCCGACCGCCAGTGATGCGTCAGTCACCCTTGGCGGCTGACCATCCTCTGTGAAATACGTGCGCTCGGTCGCATCATCTGCAACAGGCCCACGGGCTACGCTTGTGTTTTCCGTCCAGTTGAACCAATAGCTCGAATCTGACAGAACGTCCTGCCCAAATCGATACATCGACAGAATCGTTCCCGCTTTTGTTGGTATCGCGACCTGAAGCGGCGTTTTCCACGGTTCGATACTCCCGGAATCCATTCGACAATTGATAGCGACTTGCGCAGCGTTGTCCGCAATGTTGATAGGGTCTATCGCCGGAGCCGCGCCTTTGAACACTGTTATTTTCATCGTAACAACCCAAGATCAAAAGAATGGATGGGGGGGGGGATTAGTGCAGAACGCCTATGGTGCTACGGCCTTCATCGTCTTCAATGCTAGTCTGGCAATGCCCCGGATCGAGCCTGTTCAGCAGACGGCAGATCGGGCGGCACAACCGGCAGTCGCCATTGCGAACCCCCTTGCCGAACACGCTTGATAACGACTCGTCCGGGTCTCCAAACCGCGCCAGTTTTGGGCGCAGCAGCGCATTGAGCAGCGGTCCGAACATCACGTTGCAGAGCTGATCCACGGAGATCAGCAGATTCCAGAACCAGTGTTTCATGCTGGCCACACCAGGCCAGGAAGCTCAGGCTCTACGTCTGAGTATCTTGTAGGCATTGGGCGCACACCCGTCTGAACCTCAGCCAGAACCTTGTACAACTGCGCCCACGTCGCATCCCGAGCTTCGACACCGTACTGACCTTCAGCCTTAAACCTCAGATCCGCGCTGGTCGCGTAGGTGCAAAGGCTCAGAATCCCGTCGTAGTTGCGCGTCTTGGCGAAGTCATCCAGACGCTTCTGTGTGGCGTCGGTGATGCGCTTCATCAGTAGCTGCGTTCGAGCATCCAGTTCTTCGGCGTGAGCAGCTTCCCAATCTGCTTGAGACAGTACAGCCAGAACGCCAGGCACAGATGTGTTGCTATTGTCCGGGCATGTGCCGAAGAACTCAGGCCGGCCCGTCGGGTATTTGCTTTCCCGAGCCCATGAGAACTGGAGGCCCGCTACTGCTGGGAATACTGGCCCGTCTGCTGCGGGAGCCCCTGAGACAGGAATCCCAGACTTGGCATCGACATAGGTAAATTTCAGGTATTTCATCAGATGATGCTCCTACGGAAAGCTCGTAAATACCAAACAGCGCTTTTGGCAATAGTGGTTTGATATCCCGGATAGGAGGGATGCCAATACTGAGCCCAGTTCTCAGCAGCGGTGTATTCAGTACTAGATAGGTATGCTCCGGAGACAACAGCCTCTGCCCCTCCAGTCCTGAACGCGGTCGCTGCGGTTTGTGCCGGAACTCCGGATGTATACGCGGCCCCAGCGAAATACGAATTGTTGTTTACCCCTTGGGAGGTGGATACATCTCCGTAAGCGCCGTCAATTTTGTAATTAAATGGGGATGTCGGTCGGGCTGCCATGTGGTTGGATGTTGTATCGGGCTTCAGGTTGCGCCATGCAAGTTCTAAAACGTCACGAGCCGGGATATGCCAGTCCGTTTTGCCGCCGATAGTCAGACCTCGCGCCCAGTGGGCAGCCGGGTATACCGTAGAGGTGTCAGCGTTTTTCATTGCGTTAGTGGCCGTCAATCCATCAACCAAGCTCTGGCAGCCTGCAGGTAGCGCCGTATTCGCGTTTTTTATTGCAAGGGAGGTCACCCCTGATGATTTAGGAGCAACGATGGCTCGAAACCTTGACATCACAGACCAGTCGCTGAATGTTCCGCTGCCGCCGATGCTTGATACATTGAGCGTTAGCGTGGTTCCTGAAGCGCTGGAGACTGTTCCGATGAATTTGTTGGCCGGGTTGGATCGGCTGCGCACTTCCAGCGACTGTCCGACGTAGGAAATACCATTCCCCGTCATGTCTGGAACGGTGAATGCCTGCGTACCGGTCGCCAAAGTCTTGCTGCTTGAGGACTGAGCGATCTGATCCCAGTAAAGCCCGGCATAGAATCCACCCTCCAGCGCATCTCCAAAATTTGACGGTGTTGCTGTTGGCGTCGGGATGTAGCTGGATGGCAAGACGGTAATGTTAAACGCCGAAACGATGCCGTCAACTGTGACATTCAGCGTCACAGATTGCACAGTGTCCGGGGCCGTGAAACTGATCTGGTCTCCAGTGATACTCACGCTTCCAGCGCTAACCGTTGCGCTGTAGGTGCTGAATGTGCTGTAGTTTGTGATTGTGTAGGAGATTACCGAGTTGGCTTCGACTGAGGTCGATCCGGATAGCGTAACGGCGGAGCCTCCCCCGGAAATGGAAATATCCCCAGACCCAAGCAGGGACTGCCCGTTCACCGTTTTGATATTGGTTCCTGAAACAAGCGTGGCCTGCTTCCCGCTTAGGGCGGTCTGTGCCGCAGTGCTGACGGGCTTATCCATGTCAGCGGTGTTATCGACATTCGAGATCCCGAGCGCTGTTCTAACCTGTGCTGCACTTGGAGTCCCCACAAGGTCCGCTACAGACTGGACGGGGGCCGCTGCTGATGCGCGTGCGTTGGTGAAGTAGAGGTTCGCTGCGCCCTCGGGGACGGCGTCTGTGCTGCCTGGCGAAGCAGAAATCTCGGCATACGCAGATCCGCCCCAGCGATATGCTTTGTTGTTGTCGAGCGTGACGTAGAGAACGCTCGCTACGCCTGTGCCGGGGAGTGCTGCGAAGTTCGCGTACTCAAGAACTTCCTCTACGTGTCCGGGCAGGTACGCAGTCGGGATTTTTGTTGAGCCATCCAGAACGACCGCGCCCCCAGCCACGTTTGTGGCTAAGACTGCGGCAGCTCCCAGCGTAGGCTTGTTGGCGAGGTCGTTATACGACCCAGACGTGGCAACGGTCGCAAGCCCCGAGATCTGCTCGGGTGCGATTTTTCCGTCGCCGTTGGGGTCGTAAGTCGCGGCGAGCATGTCGCCACCGCCACCACCGCCAGAGACGGCAAGATTCCCCGACCCAAGCAGCGACTGGCCGTTTAGTGTTTTGATGTTCGTTCCGGAAACCAGCGTGTCTTGCTTGCCAGATACCTGCGCCTGCAGTTTCCCAAAAGCCAAGACGATGGAATCAGATGCAGATATCGCCGCATTCTGAGCAAACGAAATCCCGGATAGAAGGGTGTCAAGCACTCGCGTACTTGAGAAATACTTGTTTGTCGCACCTTCTGCGACGCCATCGCTGGTCAGGTTTGAAGGGGCAAAGTCTGTACTATTCGCGCCGGATGCCGTGCCGAAGGTGGGCTTGTCCTGGATATCGGCCCATGCAACACTTCCGCCGCCTCCCCCATAGGCAGGCAGGAAAGACGCGTGGATCTTCCCGTCTTCCCCGGTAGCGACAATCTTGTATGCGTCAGCAAGCCCGGCGCTTGACGAGATTGCTGAGCGCCTGACCCGCGAACCTGCGACGTATGCCAAATAGAATAGATCGCTCATAGAATCACGGCCTCACTCATATTGACCAACAACGATTTGGCGCTAACCGCATCGCCCATCACCTTGCTAAATCCGGTCGTTGGCTCTGCTTGCGTCAGTTCGCCATCCACACCTAGGAACACAGGCGATCCCGCTACAAAACTCCACGCGGCGTTTGTGACCAATCCGGATGATTGATACGAGACAGCTGCGCCCGTGACAGTGCTATTTGTGGCGACGCCGAATACGGCGTTTTCGTGAGAAATGTTTGCCGAAGAAGCCCGGACCATCTTCCCCGCAGAGTTCATTGCGATGGCCATATATGCGCTGATGTTCTCGGCGGCAATAGCCGAAACTCCGCCAGCAGGAGCGCCCCCGCCGACATAGGAAATCGCACCGATATTTGGAACGCGGCGGATGTGCGACACAGGGCGCCCGAACGCAAGCGGCTGAACCTCAAGCGAGCCCAGCGAGTAGCCATGCTCGATTCTGGAGAAGGCTTCATTGCAGGCCTGCATGAATGCCTGTTGGTGATACCCAGCAATCGACGCGTCCGACCAAGTCTTGCCCGGCATTGTCATCAGCCGGAACTTCACGCCAGATGCAATTCCTTCTACGTCATCAAGTACAACGTCAGGGAATTCAGTCGCCAGCACAGAAGACTCAAGCGACGCATAGGCCAGGATCGCGCCTCCTTCCTGCATATCAACTGGGAATGTGATCACGCCCTTTGAGTAGCACGTGAACGCGCAGTCCTTGCCTCCGACAGAAACCGCATCAACCTCCAGAACCTTTGCGCCAACAGGCGCAGCG
>JADKCY010000034.1 GCA_016718605.1 Lysobacterales bacterium
TGTTTTAACGCTACAGGACAAATTAGCTCTTGCCATGACAACGGCAGGTTCGCAGCGCGCTCTTGCATCATTGATCGGCATAACGCACCAAAAGCTAGGCCGCTGGCTCAAAGAAGGTCAGACCGGGGGAGCTAAAAAAATCCCCGATGATAGAGAAACACTGAAGGCGATCAATCAAGCTTTCAACATTCACTCGCAGGTTTCGGCAGAGCAAGCCCGAGTGGACAGAATTCCGTTCAGTAAAACATCGCCAGTATTCGCCTACAGAAAACCCCTAAAAAACGGAACCCTAGGCGATCGTGTTGTTATTGAACATACGCAATATCTCTCACGCGAGCTTCGCCAAAAAGTATTGTCACACGTCCAAGAATCAAAGTCATATTTCGCCGTGAGTGTGCGTAGTACAATCGAACTCTCGATTTACTTCAAGCAAACAGAACAAGAATTAAAGCACCGAATCAGAACAGACTCGCAAGACCTTGCGCGAGCTGAGTTAAAAGGCAAAATTAAAGAGGGCGTAGCAGTAGGCCCCATTTTCACGAAATACGAATCTTTCGGCCCCAAATCAAGCAAAGCCCAAGCATTAAAGGGCGTTGAGAAGAAGCTTCGGGAAAAACACGAAGCTGCGGTAGGTCAAAAAGGAACGGCACTAGCCGACCAATTTTTGCTGCAACTAATTCCCGCAAATTATTATGAACCCAAAGCAAGCGCTAAGGGCAAAACTACGCGAGCACGTAGAAAGCCAGCCAGTCGATAAGCGCAAACGTGCGCTAAAACAAACTCGCAGGAAAAAGGCGCCGCTCCCCGCGCGCATGATCGCCTACGATTTTGAAACCACGCGCATAAAGGCAGGCACGCCACGCCCTCTCTATATCACCGCTTACGGTGAAGGGCGCGATGCCCTACACCTTGAGAGCGACATTAGAGACTTCGGGCACCTCACAAACATACTAAAAACCTATTTTCTCACCGAAGAATTTAAGGGCGTCAAATTCGTAGCGTGGAATGCGAACAATTTTGACGCCTATTTTATCGCAGCCGCTTTGCTCGCGTGTGATGAGTATGTTATGCGCCCCTATCTTACCCGCTCAAACTCCCTTCGCGGCCTGCGAGTCATCCACCGGGATGACATTCAAAACGAGCGCGCTACGGGGTGGGAATTTTTGGACGGCATGGCGATGCTGGGCTTGGTCGGGGTATCACTCGAAAAGTTTTTAGACAATTTCGCCCCAAATCACAAAAAGCTAAAGGGCACAATCGACTTCGAAAAAGAGGAATTCGATTCAACAAACCCAGATCATCGCGCTTATGCAATGCGTGATTCTATCGGCCTATTCCACGGCATGGAAAAAGCGCAATCCATTCTAATGGAACATTTCGAACAGCCCTTAGCGGTAACCATGGGCGGCGCCTGCATTAAAATCTTTAAATCTTACATACCGCTCGGGGTTATCGTAAACACCCCGAAAGATGAGTGTGTAAGTCTAGTACGCGATTATGTGATGCGCGGCGGATACTGCTATTGTGTAAAGCGGTATCAAGGCCCTGTTTGGAAATACGATATCAATCAAGCGTACGCGTCTGCTATGCGTGAGGCTTTGCTACCCTCGGGCTTTTCTTTTCACGTAGCAACGGGCGTCAACAAATACGCGGAAACCTACATCGCGCGAATCAGCGCCACAAACCCAAAAAACAAAATCCCCTTCTACTATCGCACAGAGACAGCGGGAAGAATGCGCGCTGTATTCGGCGTCACCGAAATATCAGATACGTGGCTCACGTCAATCGAAATTGACCAGCTCAAACGAGAGGGCTGGAAAATCAAAATTGTAGAGTCGTGGTGCTGGGAGTCATCTTTTCAGATGCTAGATTATGTTGACCGTTTAGAAAACGGGCGAATCACGGCCCCCGGTGGCCCGAGCGGCCCGCAAGGCACGGTATACAAAAACGTGGGGAATCACTCTTACGGCAAAACAGTTGAACAGCTAGAACCTATCGAGTACGTTCTAGCCGCTGAATGCCCCCCGGGCTTTGTCCCATACTACGCCGATGAATCCGAGCCCTTGGAACACATTTTTTACCGTTTCGTGGACGATCAAGAGCCTAAAGATTATCACCAGCCTCAAATTGGAGCTTTTATAACGGCACACGTGCGTATGGTCGTGCGCAGAGCCGCCCTAATCAGCCCTGACACGTGGTTGTATGCCGATACCGATTGCGTTGTTTTTTCATCAAACGTCACAAAAGAGCTTGACATTGACCCCAAACGCTATGGCGCGTGGAAAGTAGAGGAAGAAGGCGCCATCTATCAAATCATCGCTAAAAAAGTCTACGCGGAATTACCCGACGCGAAAGACCCTGCTAAAAAATTGAAGCGTAGTGCAAAGGGGTTGAATGTTCGCAAGCTCACCCCGGAAGATTTTGACGGGTGGTTTAACGGCACGCCCCCCGTGCAAGACCAAGTGCAGCGCAACAATTTTGTAAGCGTGATGCAAGGCGTTGAAATGTACCGATCGCAGCAACGCTCAGGCACGGCGGTAGAAAAAACCTAAAAAAAAGTTCACACAAAGCGCTTGCGATGTGCTCTAATCTTTTCACTCGCACAAAAGAGCGCGAGAAACACCCC
Organism: Lysobacterales bacterium; assembly: GCA_016718605.1. Taxonomy (GTDB): domain Bacteria; phylum Pseudomonadota; class Gammaproteobacteria; order Xanthomonadales; family Xanthomonadaceae; genus Aquimonas. The sequence continues at coordinate 2,627 of JADKCY010000034.1, forward strand.
GCAAAGGAACAACATGATTTATCACTCAGAAATCCGCGCCCTCGCGCGTGTCGATGCAAACATTTTTGTCGTCACGCTTACGCGCAAAGACAATCACGTTCATCTTGAGTTGTTCAAGAGCAAGCAAGCGGTTCACGCTTTTCTTGAGACTGTGGCAAGCGTCGGCTGCGAAATCAGCATCACTGAAGTGAGGGCGTCAGACTATGAATAATCACGATGAAGAATGCTGGCACGCGATTCGCGCTGATATGCTCGAAAGAATCGACAAGATACAGCAGCAAAAAATCGCGTTGCTTGAACAAGACCTTCGGGGCATGCGTCGATTCGTCTTTGTTTTGCTTGTGAGCTGCGCTGTGCAGGCTTATTTTCTTTTGAGAGCGTGAAATGGACAAGAAAACTATTCTCTCCCAAAAACTCCCCAGCGCCGCAGAGCTGATGAAAGACGGCGCGCGAATTCTGAACTGGAACGCAACACCAAAAGAATACGACGACGTGCGCAGGATTGTGCGCCGTGCTGTCAATCTCGCCGTTTTGCATAAGGTTCCTCTGAATGGCGAGTTACTCGCGCAGGATTTGATTGCCGTCCACTGCAACACCTGCCCGCTGAATTTTTGGCATCTTTTGATATCGAGTGACGACACGTTCACACATGACGTGCTCGGCATCGGCATCCACATCGATCGCACAAACGCGCAATTGCGCGACGGTTGGTTACCGCGCACGAGAAAAAACCTCGCGTGATTTTCTCGCGCTGCGCTTGATTCCCGAGCGCAGCCCGATGCAATCCGCATCACATCCAAAGGACGAAGAAAATGGCAACCAAGATTCTCAAGAAGCTCACGATTCGTGACGTGGTGGGCGGCAAGGCTGAAATTCTCAAGGCTGCGCAATCCGGGCGCAGTGTCAGCAAAGACGAAAACGGCAAGGATGTTTACAGCGCTACCGGCGTCGCCGTGCCGCTCATGAGCGTGATCGGCCGCGTGCATGACTTCACCCCGGGCCAGTCTGATCATGGCGCGTTTCTCAAGCTCAAGGGCGATTTTGAGGCCACAAATCTGGTGACCGGCGAAGTTTTCTCTGATGTGGGCACCTGCATCCTGCCGAATTTCATCTCTGATTTGGTTGCCAACGCCCTGAAGGGTGGCGCGCAAGGCGTCGATTTCGCCGTGCGAGTCGATACGCGCTACGATGAAGCCGCCGCGACGATGTACGTTTTTGATGCCGTTTCGCTCATGCCCGCGCGTGAGTCGGACAGCATCAGCGCGATCAAAAACGCGCTGCAAGCGGCGGGTGTTGCGCTCCCGGCGCCTGCGGGTCTGAAGGCTTTGGAAGCTCCGAAGCCCGAGCCCGTGCCCGAGCCCGCGCAAGCCCCGGCTAAGCAAGCGCCCAAGAAAAAGTAAGGTTTGCTCTAAGCAAATCCAAGCTTTTGAAGCTAAACTAAGGGGCCAATCGGCCCCTTTTTCATTGGAGAAAAACATGGCAGCGCGAAGAATCATCACAAAACCCGGCGACGGTCTGACACCTGATACCGGCTCTCAGGTTTTGACGGCGCAGCAACGCGCGGAGCTGGCGTTTTCGCAGCGCGGAGATGAGGATGAGGATGAGGATGAGCAAATCGAGCAAACATCGGCAGACAGAATCGAGGCTATGCTTATTGACCACAGCGATAGCGCCCGCGCTGTGGTCAAGCTCTACCGAATTGCAGGCGCTGAGAAAAAACTCGTGTGGTGTGACGATTTCGCTCCCGCTGATTTTGAGGCGGGCGGGCTCGGCATGATTCGAGAGCGCTACGGCTCGGGCGAGTATCAAATCAGGCTGTACGCCACCAGCGCGCACGATAAGCTGTTTTGCATTCGCGCCCGCGAAAACATTTCAATCGAAGCGGTTCGCGGTTTGCAGCAAGCGACGCAGTTTCAGCCGCAGCAAAACAACGAGCTTGCGCAGGTGGTGCAGTTACTCGCGCAGGGTCAGCAGCAAATTCTTGCGGCTTTGTCAGATCGCCAGCCCGCGCCTGACCCCATGGCTCAGATGACGCAGATGCTTACGATGATGAAGCTCATGAAAGATGCCACGGCTTCAGAACCGCCGAAAGAGCGCACGAGCTTGGGTGAGATTGTTGAGGCCATGCGAATGATGCGCGACGTTTCGGAGGAATTCAATCCGAACAAAAAAGAGGAAGCATCTGATCCTCTTATGGCAATGCTTCCGCAGGCACTGTCTTTGATTGGGCAGGGCATGCAAAACCAGCAAGCGCAACAAATCCAGCAACCGCCCGTGCAACATCACCAGCAACCCCAAGAAACGGAAAACGAAGAAATGAACATGCAAACCCTTGCGGAAATTAAGAAAGAAATTTCCTCTCTCGTTGAAAAAGCCGTTGCAGGTGTTGAGCCAGAACGTGCGGCGCTCCCCGTTTACGAAGAATTGCCCGATGAAGGAATCGAAATTCTCAAAAGTGATGAGTGGTTCGACGTTCTGAAAATGGTGTGCCCCGAAGTCGCCCCGCACGGCGAGTGGTTCGGGAAAGTGCGCGCAAAGGTTCTGGCCCTGCTGGCCGAAGATGATGCGGGCGTGGTGACAGTGGAAAATTGATCTGATACATTCCGGGGCATGCTACAAGCCCCGTTTGTTCAATTGTCAGGTCATGTTGAGCCTCTTTGCAGCGGCATCCCGGGCGTTGCCAAGACCCTGCGCGTCATGCGTGAAATTGTGCGCGCGTACCGGGTGAACCTTGACATTCGGCAGGCTGCGACAAACACCATTTTTCTGACGCCTGAGCGCGATGAACTGTCTGAAGTTCACGCGCTCTTTTCGCTGGTGCGTGACAGCGTGCGATATGTGCGTGACGTTCACGACGTAGAGACAATTTCGAGCCCTGATGTGACCCTCGCGGGGCGTGTTGGCGATTGCGACGACCAAACGGTTTTGCTCGCTTCGCTGCTGGAGTCGGTCGGGTATCAAACGCGCTTCGTCGTGGCCGGATACTCTGAGCCCGGGGCGCTTGAACATGTGTATTTGCAGGTGCTCGCAGCCGGTGACTGGATCAATTGCGACGCCACCGAGCAAGGCCAGCCCCTGGGCTGGGCGCCGCCCGGTGCTGTGTGTCTCTACATCGAGAGGGTTTGAAATGTATCTTTCAGGACTTTACCCGTTGGTCGATCGCGCGATGGCCTATGGCTGGCGCCCGGCATTCGGAACATCGGGCGGCACGATCAACGAGCAAGCGGCCGATTTTTTGCGCGGGATGTTCGGGCCTTCGATGATGCCCGCGCCGACTCCAGCACCAGCGCCAGCGCCAGCACCAGCGCCAGCGCCAGCACCAGCACCAGCACCAGCGCCAGCACCGACGCAGCAACTCGCCCCGACAAGCGCCACAGCCCCGGCCGCGCGTGTTGCAACTCCCGTGATGGCGAGCACAGGCGCCACCTCATCGCAATCAATTGTCACGGCGCCGTCAGCATCCACAGGCGCGGGTTTTGAGGTGGGCGCCCCGGGCGGCGCAAATTTTGTGCCGCTCTCAAACACAGGGGGCGCCCCTGCGGGTGAGAGCAAAGGAGGCAGCGGAATTTTGCTCGCACTCGCCACGGCAGCGGCTCTTTTGTTGTCTGGGGGCGTGTGATGTATTTGGCAGGCGTGAAACCTCTTGCCGAATATGAGGTTCCGGCTGTTGATTTCAGCCCGTCGATGATCGGTGGCGTGATGCCTGAGTATTGGGCGCGTGCGCTTTACGATCACGTGCTTGGCGAAGACATGCCGATCATGCGCTACACGCTTGACGGTTCTTTTTCGGTTTATTCTCAGTACCCCGATTTTCGTGTTTACGCGATCAACGCGTTATCGCAGGGCGAATTGCCGGGTAATACGTGGATGACGTTTGTCGATTCGGTTCCGAGTGGAGCCGGTTTTATGGCTGAGGAAGTCGGTTTTATTCCCGTTGACGGCGATTTTGAAAATTTCTTCAAACGCCTAGGAAAAACAAAAGAAGAATTTCTCGCTGAAAATTCGCTCCCGCTGAACGCGCAATACTTGGTTGCAGATCAACACGGCATCCCACGCCAATCTCTTTGGATTCGTCAGGCTGATAATTTGCTGTTGCCGGTGGCCGCGTATGTCTACACACGAGCGCCTGAAAGCTCGTGGTGGGTCGGGTTTCGTGATTCGATTCGGGACAATTTGAGCGTCATCACGGCGTTTGCGTCGATGAACCCCGTGGCGATTGCGAGCGCAATTTATCAAGCCGATCGACGCAGCGCACGCGAAGACGAGGTGTATGAGCGCGTGCAAGATTTTCAGCAAACGCGACTTGAGCAAAGCGCTGTCATTGTGCAGGGCGAGCCAGCGTCTGACCCTCTCGCGCCATTCACACCAGCGCCCGAGCCGTTGCAAGAATCCCCGGTTGAAACGCAATTGAATGCGGCCGTTGCCGATGAGCGCTCCCGCTGGCGAAATGTTGCTTTTTTGACAAGCGCGGTATTCCTGCTATTCTGAACGCAAGAGGTGAACTATGGACGAGCTTGGTTTTGAACTGTTCCCGGATTCGGGCGAGAGTTACGGCGCGTGGGATGAGGCGGTAACGCCTGATACCTACGCGTTTGAGCTTCCTTCCGGTGACGTGCTCACTGAGAGCACATCGGCGGTTGCAGATGACGGCTGGTTTTCATGGCTCAATAAGGCGAATTTCGACAAAGCGCGCGGCTTGATCGAAACCGCCATCAAGGCCAACGCGGCCTATCAGGCAGCTGGGCGCCCTGCGCCGCGCGTGTCAAGCTCCACCAGCGTGGTGAACAAAAACGGCACGCTCACGGTTGCAAATCCGGCCGGTGGAACCGCTGCTGTGCGCATGACCCCGGGCACGCCATACTTGGCGTCTGACAATGCCGTTGTGACGAACAACGGAAACGGCACCTACAGCGTAATCGAAACGAACGGCGCGAGTCGCACTGTGCCGTATCCGGTTTCGACGTCTTCAGGCGTTGCCGCTTCTTTGGGCGTGAGTCAAAACACGCTTCTGCTGGGCGGTGCCGCTTTGCTGGGCCTGTACCTGCTGACTCGTTCGAAAGGTCGCTGATATGCTGGGCATCACATACACCCCGAGCACTGACGCGGCGCCCGCATCGTTGTTCGTCGTCGCGCAATCCCCCTATGCGCAGCAACTTGAGACGGTCGCCCCCGGGGTTTTGAACATCATCAATTCAACCCAAGCCACAAACGAAACTTGGGACGCGACCCTTACGCGACTGTTGCCCGCGCTCACGGCGACCGAGCAACAAAAAACCCTTCTCGTGTCGATAGCGAATCGCGCTTCGTCGGGCTTGCCGCCTGATCCAAACCTTTTGGGCAACTCCCCGAAAATCAATTACCTGATTGTCGGGGCCGCGGTGATTGCCTTGTTTTTCTTGTTGCGCAAACTGACACGCAAAAAATGAGCGATCAATTCGGCATTTTGTCGCCAATCAATCCGGTGAACTCCGAACCGCCCCCGCAGGTTCAATCACCGGATTTTGATCCGCCTAACCTTTTGACTGATGTTGCGCTTGCAGTCAATTTCTGGTCAATTTTTGAGCGCCTTTTCGGGAAATAATATGGCAATCGGTGAAGTTTGGACACCCGGCGTTGATCCTGATTTGGCGTACACGGGTGAGAGCGGGGAAAGCGCGCTCTCAATGCAGTATTACCGAAACAAGGCTGTTGAGTTTCAGGAAACTTTGAATCGCGTTGATGCGCTCGCGCAAAAGCTGAACGAGATTATCGAGCTGAACGCGAATGATCCGGTGATTGTCGATGATGCGTTGCAGACTCTCGCTGAATACAATTCGAAGAAGTTTCTGCTGAAAACAACCGCCGAAGCCATCAACCTCGGGGCTGCTGGCATCAACGCATTAGGCGGGCGCTTCCCCGAATCTGAGCATTCCGCGCGGGCTCGGGCTGGCCCCGGTGATTCCCATCGCCATGGTGGGCGCTGTGGCCGTTGCCGCTACGCTCATCAGCTGGGGTAATGGCTGGATTGATGGCTACAATGAGCGCCTGAAATTGCAGCTCACATCCGGTTTGATTACCGATGTTGCGCAGCGTGATGCGATGCTTTCCAAGTCGATGGAAATTGACGCCATCAGCAAGAAACAATCCGGGCTTGACGTTATCGCCAACGTTGTGAAGTGGGTTGCGTTTGCGGCTCTCGGGTTCTTTGCGTATCAGGCTTTCACAAAATCACGGGGTCAAAATGGCAACTAAGAAACCATCAGCCGCGCAGCTCGCAGCGCGCAAGAAGTTTGCCGCTATGGCGAAAAGTGGTGCTCTAGCGAAGGCTCGCAAAGCCGCGCCGAAAAAGCCGATCTCTCGCCCGTCGCAGGCCACCGGCAAAAAACCGAGCCCGCGCCTGAAGGCTCGCCGCGAAAAGTCGATTCCGGGTTACTTTGCGAATCCTATTTCGTCTGAAGTGCGCAAGACGAAGCGCGCTCCCTCGCCGTTCCAATACGTGGTTGAAAATGCCCCGAGCGATCTGGATTCGCTTTACAAACCCGTTGCGGGTTTTGTGAATTTCGGTGATGCGAAGGCGTACGCGTACTCGCTTCACAAAGACATGCCGGGGCTTTTTATCCGCGTCGTTGAAGTTGAATAAACATGAGCGGAAAAGTGCCCCCCTCAAGCCGCGCTAAAACGCGCTCGCCCATTTCACGTAACAAAGACGTGCAACGGGCTGCGCGGCTTTACGAAAAATTTAGCGGCCACGAGGCTGAGGCAATCGGCCGTTTGAAAGTGCCGCCCATGCCACGCGTTGGCGTTGCTGTGGGTGAGGTTGATTTTATCGGTTACACCACCATGCGTGATGGCGTCACCGAGAAGTACATTCACAAATTCAAATCGGCCGACAAACCTTTGTTTGTGGTTTCTCCCGATGGGCGTCAGCTGTATATGGTTGACGGTCGATATTCGTTTACTGAGCGCGGAATTGTTGACAAAACCGACAAATCCGGATAATGTTTCTCTGCGGGTCGAACGACCCATTTCTTCAACCCGTGAAAAAGGTGGTCACATGGCCGAAATGCTTCTCATCAATCCGCGCAAGCGTCGCAAGACTGCGAAGCGTCGTGCAACCCCGGTCGCTGCGAAGCGTCGTGTTGTGCGCAAGCGTCGCGCAAACCCGATTGCAGCTGTCGCCCGGCGCGTCAAGCGTCGTGCAAATCCCATTTCGCGCGTGACGCGTCGGGTTCGTCGTCGTCGCAATCCCATTGGCGGCTCTGCGCGCATCAGCGTGAACAGCATTGTTGCGATGCTGAAAGATGCCGTGATTGGTGGTGTGGGTGCTGTGGGTGTCGATGTGCTCATGGGCCGCATTAATCCGATGCTGCCTGCAGCGATTCAAACCAGCCCGAGCAAAATCGGCGCGGGCGATGCTGTCAAGGCGCTTTTGACCGTGGTTCTCGGCAAGGCCCTGAAAAAGCCGACGAAGGGCCTGTCTGAAAAGATGGCCCTCGGTGCTCTGACCACTCAGGCCCGCGACCTAATTTCGTCGCAGCTGCCCACCTCGTTGACTTTGGGCTACTACAGCCCGGCCGCGCTGACCCAGGGCACGAACCGCGTGCAGCCGATTCGCTCGGGCGTGAACGCATACCAGCAAGGCGGTAAAACCGCCCTGCTGAGCGCGTACACCAAACCGGGCACGTCCACCCTGCTGAGTGGCACCGCCATGCGCCGCGAAGGCGTGATTCATCGTTGATCTAAAGCGCGCTCAAATCTGAGCGCGCTTTTCACCTTTCAAAACTTCAAGGAAACAAAATGGAACGTCTCCCCACCGCTCAAGACTTCAACGCACGTCGCGTCACGAACCCTTCGCAATCCGAAGTCGTGCGTGGTCGGTTCTACGATTACCAGCTGTATGCAACCGCTGGCGTTTCGCAGATGACCTTTTTTGCGCAGCCCGCGGGCTCGGGCAAAACCTCGGCACTCGGTGCCACCGCGGGCACGGCCAAGACCCTGTGGGATACAAACCTGGCCATGGCCAACACGCTCCCCAGTGGCGCGGCCTACATGATCGAATCCATTGAGGTGCCTTTCTGGCCCGGCTCGGTTTCGACTGCTGACACGTACACCCTCGCCAATACCTCGCTGTTCAACGCGGTTGCCGCGGCCGCTGTGGCCGGTCAGCTCAACGACGTGAACAGCTTCTACCAATCCGGCATGCTGGAACTCAACATTCTGAGCAAGAATTACCTGCGCGAAACCCCGCTCGCAGCTTTTCCGCCCAAGACCTATTTCGACGGCAATTTCGCCACGGCCAGCAACTCGGCAACCACGGCCCAGGTCACGCAGGCCAACATGCGCGCTTCGGGTCGCCCGTACTACCTGGAGCCCGAGATCACGCTTCAGCCTGCCGTGAATTTCGAGGTTGTGCTGAAGTGGCCTGCGGCTGTTGCCACCCCCTCGGGCTTCAACGCTCGCGTTGGCGTGGTGATGGACGGCGTGTTTATGCGCGCTTCGCAGTAAAACGCGCGGCAAGAAAAGCGCTTGCCAAAAGCAAGCGCATGCGTTTTCCGGGGTTTTACGTCAACAAACCCCGTCCAATTCATAGCCCGAGGTGCTCCCATGCAATCAAATCAATTTTCCATGATCGACGTTGAGGCCTTCGCTGCGCGCTTCTACATCAACAAAGACACGGGACAGCCCCGGCCGTTGCTGCTGACCCCCTACGCCTACAACATCACGTTTGCTTCGCTCGCGCAGGGCGCGACGGCCACGGGCACGATCAACATTTCGGCGAATGCCGACTTCATCCTGCTGATGTTGCATCACCGCGCGCAGATCGGCGCCGCGCAGAACATCAGCACGAAAACAGCGCCCTTTGTGCGCGTGCTCATCACCGACTCGGGCAGCGGCGAACAGTTCACGAATTCGGCTGTTGACGTTGAAAACTACAGCACAAACGGCAACATCATCAACGCCCTGAGTTATCCGCGCATCATTGCAGGCCGGTCTTCGCTCACGGTTCAGGTAACGAATTTTGCGCCCACTGCCGAAACGTACACCAGCCTTGATCTGATGTTTGACGGCGTGCAAGTGCGCGCATACCAGTGATCACCATGCGCCCCGAATTTCCGCCTATCGGGTTGCTCTCAAATCGAGAGCCTTGGGAAGATCAACAACGCATCCCCGGGAGCCCTCACAATCTCCCGCCTGTGGGCGCGCGGCCTGTGCCTGCGGCCTATATGGGGGGCGTGCCTGACTCGGGGCGCACTCCGATTTTTGACGCGCATCATTATGCGCAGGTGAATGACAACAGTACGGCACTGCCCGAGCTTGAGTCGTCCATGATTTTGCAGCAACCGATTTCGCGGCGCAATTATTTGATGCTGCGAAATGCTTCCACAATCTCAAACATTTACATCAGTTTCGCCAGCGATGCAAGTGCAAACAGCACGATGAAACTGAGCCCGGGAACGATCATTCTGTTTGATGTGGTTGTGCCGCAAGATGATATGTACGCGTTTGCGGATTCGAACGATGGGCAGTTGAGTTTTGCCTATTCCAATATCGCTACGTGATATGAAGGCGGAAACGCTTTCTCTGTTGGCGCTTGGTGTTGCGGGTCTTGTTCTGGCTTCAAAAACTCCCGAAGGTGAAATGATCGTGGATCAAATCTCAAAGATTCCTAGCGGGGTTCGCGGCATTCGAAACAACAACCCGGGCAATATCGAAAAATCGAATGTGCGTTGGCAGGGCATGGCCGCGACTCAGACTGACCCGCGCTTTCTGCAATTCGTGTCGATGGAATACGGCATTCGCGCAATCGGCAAGATTCTGCGCACGTATCAGAACACCCACGGCTTGCGCACGGTCGCTCAAATTATTGAGCGCTGGGCGCCAGCTTCGGAAAACGGTTCTATCACGGCGGCTTACATCGACAATGTGAGCGCTTTGGTCGGTGTTGATCGTGACGAAGAAATTGATGTTGAAAACCCCGAAATTCTTTTCGGTCTGATTCGCGGGATCATCAACCAGGAAAACGGGCGCGCGACTTCCGCGCTCATTGGCGATGATGTTCTCGCCGCTGGTTTGGCGCTGGCTCTCGCATAGGTGATGCTGTGGATTGGAAAGACCTCGCAAGCAAAATCAGCCAATCGGCGCCCCTGCTGGGCTCGCTGATTGCGGGCCCTGCCGGTGGTGCTGTGGGCGCCGTGATCGCAAGCGCTTTCGGTGTGAATTCCGCGCCTGCTGACGTCGCCGCAGCGCTTGCTCATCCTGACGCGGCCGTGAAGTTGCGCGAGGTTGAAGCGAACCGCCAGATCGAATTGCAGGCGCTTGTTGTGCGTGCCGAATCGAATCGTCTTGCGGCTGAAACTGCGGCGGCTGAGTCGGTGAATGCGACGATTCGCGCTGAAGCCGCTTCAGAGCATTGGCCCTCATACTCGTGGCGCCCCTTCCTTGGTTTTTGCGTCGGGTTGAACGTCATTTTTTCATCGGCTCTCGTGCTGGTGGTTTTTGTGCCGGTGATGTTTGGTGTTGAAACGGCCGCGAATTCTATTGCGCAGCTCCCGGGCGTGCTCGGGGCTCTTGCTGCTATCAATGCGACCGTTTTACCCGTGCTGGGCATCGCGTCGTGGTATCGCGGGAAAATGCAAGCTGATCCAAATATTCCAACAAACAACCGAGGGTAAACATGCCGGAAACTTCGCAATTCATTCTGCTGGGCTTGTCTGCTGTGTTTGGTTCTGTTGGTGGCGCGCTCGGGGCTTATGTGGCAATCCGTGCTGACCTCGCCGGGTTGAAAGCGGTTGCTGAAATGCACGGGAAAAGCCTTGATCGCGCGCATATTCGGATTGATAACTTGCAGGGGTCGCTGTGAGTTTCATCATTCAGCCAGGGGCTGTTGCGGTTCCTGAAGCGCTGATTCCAATCGGCACGGGGGCAGGGGTTACTTCTGATTCGGCGCTTGGTTTTGCTGTTGATTTAGACCTTCAGACTAAAACGCTAACCGTCGGTGATATTGAACTAAACACCACATCCGGGGAAGACGCGCCTATATCAACACACAAATAGCGTTTCCGAATCTGAGACTACGACGGGGCTGGGAATATTCAGCCACCAGCGGCAAAGGCGGCGACCTTGAACTTTCGGGGGGTGATGATTCTGGCGCCTCCGCAGGCAGCGGCGGCACAGCGTCATTAGGCGGTGGCGATTGCAACGGCTCGAACAACGCGGGCCTGTTTACATCGCGGGCGGTGATTCATCGGGGTTTGGTGGTGATGTTTTGATCACAAACGGGCAGGGGTCGTCGTCGCCGTTGAACGGGTCGCTTCGCTTGAACGGCTTCAGCGCTGCAAACGCCGGGCAGACCGTGAATTACACGAATGTCGGCCCCGGCTCTGCTGCTGTCTCAATTCGTCGCTGGGTTCGCGTGGTGATTGACGGAAATGTGGGATGGTTCCCGCATTTCGGGGTTTGATATGAGCTTCATCGTTCAACCCTCGGGAAGTATCGCGGTTCCGCCTAACCGCGTGCCCTATGGCGATGGCGCGGGCACAGGGCTTGATTCGTCGGCCGCTTTCTCTTTTGACCCGCTGACGAATACGCTCACGGTCGATTCTGCCGTGATCGGTGAGCTGATTGCAGCGGCTGCGCAAGACCTTGTTTTGCAGGCTGAGTCTGCTACGTCAGGGAACACTGCGGGCAATGATGTGAACATCACGGCCGGTGATGGTTTTGGAAGTGGCGCCGGGGGCGCTGTTTTAATCACCAGCGGCTCAGACGGCTCGGGGGGCGATGGCGCTGTCTTGAACGTTTACGGATCAACCTCGGGGCTACCCTCTGGTGGAATTCTCATGACAGGCGGCGCCAGCGCGAACGGAACCGCGCTGGGAGCGTCTTTCGAAGCTCGCGGTGCTGGCGCCGGTGGCGTTGGCGGATATGCACGCATCACCGGCGGAAACATTTCGTCAAGCGGTGGCGTTGGCGGCGGGGTCATTTTCACGATGGGGACGGGCGGCAGCGGCGGCGGGCCGGGCCAGTTCTTTCTAAATAACTCGTGGGCCGATAATAACGCTCAAACCGTTACGGTCGGAAATGTCGGGCCCGGGTCTGCCGCTGTCTCAATTAAGCGCTGGATTCCGTTCGCGGTAAATGATGGTAACGGCTACCAATACGGATGGCTTCCGCATTTTGGTGTTTGAATCTCTGAAAGGTTTTTGATATGGCACGCGTTGTTGTTCCTTCCACCACCCTTGTTGGTCGCAAGCTTTTGGCTCTTGCTTCGTCGGTGATTTATTCGCAGCAAGAATGCGAACGGCTCTTGAACATTGTGAATCAAATCACCAACGACGGCGCCGCTCGGGCGAATCTTGAATCGTCGGCTGAATCCTCCATGCCGGTTGGCAGTGGCAATGGGATTTATGTGGGACTGACGAACATCAAGACGGCGCTTGATTCGCTCGCGGGCACTTTGTCATCAATCGACAAGGGCGAGCGCTAAAAGAAAACCCCCGGGGCGCTTCACAGCGACCGGGGGTGAATGGGCGTTGCGCCCTTGGCACATCCCGCAAAGAATGTGCGCTCAGTGTATCAGGTTTGACCCGGGTCAGGGTCTTTTTCTTCGCGCTCGCCTGAGGCTTTGCTTTTCTGGTCGATCACGGGCTGGGTTCGGAATTCGAACATGGTTGATCTTGCGATCTGGGTGCGCTGGTCTTGCTCGGGGCGCATGATGTGGCGAGCGGTCATTTCAACGATTCGGCGCAATAGGGGGTCTGCCATGCTTTGCTCGAATTCGTGGGGCCAGCCTAGGTTTCGCCTTGATTGCCACGCGGCTTTGAGTTGGTGCTCGGTGAGGTGGTTCGGCATGTTGACCCCTTGCGCTCGTTGATGCTCAAGTGTAGGGCTTCGGGGCCGCAGATGCCACCGGATGCCCTGGCGTTTGAGACTGGGATTGTCCTCACCGTGAATGCGCAGGTTCTGCCCAAGCCTTCGGGGCCTGTGCCGTGTCGGCATAGGTCGCATGCGCGGTAGGGGCTCATGGTTTTGGCTTTTTGTATAGGAGGACGTTATACATGCCGCCTATCATCGTGATGCCGCCTGCGGGTTTGTAGCCTTGTGCAAGATAACCATGCATCGCAGACACCAATTCTAGGATTGTTTTGGCTGTGATTGATGCGCAGCAATCATCGGCGATTATGCCTTCGGTGATTTTTTCGTAGGTCATTCACATCTCCTAATTTAAGTTAGGCCACGCCAATTCAGCGGCCCAGCTTCCGCGCCTTCTTATCGGCCTTGCGGCGCTCGACGGCTTCATTGTGCTCTGCAATCTCGCGGGCCAGCGCGGTGTCGCTGCGCGGCGGTGTCGGCCTGCGATTGTTGCCGCTGCCAGCGTGGCGCAGTGGCACCGACTCTGCTATTGCGTGGCACGCGCCCATCATTGCAATCGCCATCGCTGCCATCAGGCTGGCTCGACTGTTTCCGCTGATTCTCATGTTTCACCTCGTTCCTTTCAACACCCCCACATTACCACAGCAGAGACAACATGCACAAATTAAATTGTAAATTGCAGGCCCGCTTTTGGGGGATGGTTTTGGTGAGCGTTTTTGTTAGCGCGTGTTTGGGTGCGCGAAATAAAAATCGCGTTTTTCAGGAACTCGTG
>JADKCY010000035.1 GCA_016718605.1 Lysobacterales bacterium
TGATTGAAAATGTTTCCGGTTTTGAACTTTGGGGGCCGCGCGACGCCAATGGTCGGCCGCTCAAGTCGAAGTTAGGTGAATACTTCCGTACTTGGTGGGCGGCGATGACGGTGGACTACACCGGTTCGTATCGCGTGTTGACCGCCAAGCACTATGGTGATCCTCAGGATCGTGACCGGCTCTGGATGATTTTCAAACGTGGCAACAAGCGCAAGGTGTTCTTTCCGAATCCCACCCATCGCGATCCGCAGGGCCAGCCCGATCTGTTTGATAATCATCTGCCAACCTGGCCGGTGGCGCGGGATATCATCGACTTCACGCTGCCGACCGAAAGCGTGATTGCCCATCATCTGGTGCCGAATACGCTCACCCGGATTCTGGCGGGCTTGCATGAGTTTATGGGCTTACGCTGGGAGTTCGCGGCGCTGCCGGATTGTCCGCCGCTGCCGGTCAAGCCGCAGAAGCGGGGCGCGCGCGTGTCGCCGTACGCCGAACAAGGGTGGCGGTTTCACTATTTGAACTGCGCGCTGCGGGTGGCGCTGGGGCGGCCGCTGCGCAAGAATAATCGTGATCTAATTGGTGAACCCAGCAAGGCGGCGATCAGGGTGGCCGAGCAGATTCTCACAGCGCAGTTATTGCCGACCGATGCGGGCGCGGTTTCATCGCCGGTGGCGCAGTTTCTGATCAAACTCTATGGCACATCGCGCACGGCTGATCTCTGGAAAGCGACCCCGACCGTCACAGCCGGCGGAAATCATTTGGGTTTCGTCGTGGTCAACAACGGTGGAAGTGATGGCTATGAACGCTTGCGCGATCTGGATACCGCCATGCCAACGGTCACCGGCGCGTCACCGATTGTCGCCACCTTTGTCACCATGCCTCAGCCGATCACGAATGACTTTCTGGTCTCTTATGAGCACGCCAGCGATGGCCGCGATCGGGTAGCGTCCACGGCGCGCGCCATGCCGACGCTGACCACCAAACCGGACTGGTCAATCGCAACCGCCTTCATGCAGCTGGTCGCGCCTGCGGCGGCGTTGGCCGAGGATCGCGCGCATTCCGCCTTCATCGCCAGTTACTACGGCACGACGCAGGGCGGCACGTCACTTCAACAACCGCTGCCGACGGTCGTCACGCATGACAGATTCTTGTTGGTGGCCCCGGCGCTGGGCGCGTTTGATATTCGCGTGCGGATGCTGGACAATTCCGAACTGCGCAAGGCTCAGTCGATTCCCGATGAGTTTAAGATCACCGGCCTGACGCGCGCCGAGGAACGCAAGGGGATTGGTAATGCCTGGTCGCTCAAGGCGGGGACAGCCGTCATGCTGGCAGCGATGGAGTAATATGTTTCGATCTATTTTGGATGAGCCACCGGCGCGGGTTCGGCGCGAGATTGAAATCGAGTGCTCGCAATTCACACCGGGCCGCCGCTGGTGTTTCGGTCTGGAGTGTTATGTGCTGGATGTGACCGTGGAGTTTCCGGTTGATTGGGCTGACCTCACGGATGATCGGCTGTTGGAGTTGCTGGCCGATGAGCGAAATGATATTCAAGTTGTGGAGGAAGCGTGACTAAGCAAGTGCGACGTGTCGTCGAATCGAAGGATCAACCGGAAACGTTTCCGGTGTATTTGATTGTTCTGACTGGACAAGGGGACACCTATATCAAGGTGGTTGAACGCTCCGTATTTCAGTGGCTGCACAAGATTCCAAAGAACAAAACTGATTCGTCCTGGCTCGACGAGGATGTGCCGGAACGCATCCAGGACACTTTGGCGGTGACTGGCCGGACCGGGATTCGCCTCACATCCGGCAGCTGGGAGAATGACCGCGCGCTGCACGCGATCAGTGTGCCGCCGTACACGACATATTACACATTGCTGTCAGCCTATAAGGCCATTGATAGACATCGCGGACGTATCGTGCGTGAATATCATGGACAGGTTTATTAGGGAGGTAACCATGCGGCGCAATCGATTGGCAATTCGTGCTTATTGCAAACCTGCGGCAGGCCCGTCATGGGAGCAGGAGTTGAAACTGCTGACGGTCCACTGGCGGATGCTGGCGATTGATCAGCACAAAGAGCAGACCGTCAAATCAACCGGCTGGCTGGACTTGACGAATGTCATTCCCGATGGGCACGATCGCGCCTGCGGTTGGCAACGGGCGGCTGACATCGTCATCGCCTATCTGGAAACTTGCGAACGACGGCAAATCTACCGGAATCGCCGCTGGTTGGAGGATTCACCCGAACCATTGACGACCATGATGATTTTGATCGAGCAGTTGTCGGCGGCTATGCTCGATGAGGCAGCGGTGGGTGCGGACAATTTCTATTCGGCGGGCGGCGCGCTGCGCTGTGCGAAAACCGGCCTGACAACCTTCTGGCAGACACACGTGTGCAAGCACCTCTGGCTGGGCTGGACCGATTGGTATGAACATGACACCGGCGTGCAAGGCGTGGAGCGACGCTGCATTCCCTGTGGCAAACATGAATATCATGACAGCACGAGCGAGCAGGCGTTCGCCCGTCATTATCAGCGGGTTCACGAATTCTTGACGCCGCTGATTGAGGACGATTGGCATGACTAAGCGGCGTGAGGCGCGCGTGTTGGCTAAGGCGTTACAGGCGGCGCAGTTGTCTGGCGCGCATTGGGGTGCGGCGGGTATTTTGTTGGCCGAGCGCGGTTTGCAATCGGCGCTGGAATTCGTTGCGAAATGTGTTGATAATCGCGCTGCGGAAGCGCAATCAGGAGCGGACCATGAAAGCAAGCAAGACGAGCAACCCACCTGACGGGCCGACCCGTCCGATGGAATTAAAGTCGCTGGACGTAGATCGAATCGTGCCGCGGCCAAATCAGCCGCGCAAGCATTTCAGTGAGATTGAATTGTCGGAACTGGCGCAAAGTCTGCGAAAGAATCAAGACGTTGAACAGCCCGTGATCGTCACGCCCCTGGCCGGCGCGGTCGATGGTGAGCGATATGAATTGGTGTCGGGTGAACGGCGCTGGCGGGCGGCGCAACTGGCGAACTTGAAGAAAATCACCGTGATTGTCCGGCACTATGAATCGCCGGAGATGCTGATGCTGGGATCGTTGCTTGAAAATCTGCATCGCTCGTCATTGAGCGCCGTCGAACAAGCCCGCGCCTTGCGTGAAGTTCAGGAAGCGAACAACCTATCGACCAAGGAACTGTCCAAGTTGACGGGGGTCGCCGTTACTATGATTTACAACGGCGAGACATGGCTGAAGTTGGCCGAGGAGATTCAGGCGCTGGAGGTGCAGGGTTTGCTGCCCGGCAGTGTGCGGGCAGCTCAGGCGTTGTTGTCGATTGAGGACGAAGTCAAACGCCTGGAGTTGGCGCGGCATCTGGCGAATATCAAAGCCAGCCTCAAAACTGTGATCGCTGCTTGTTCGCGCTACAACACTCAGGCGCTGGCCGAGCGGGCTGGTCAGGCCACGGCGATGGAGCAGCATATCAAGGCGACGGGGCCGAGCGGCCGTCAGACCGGCAAGCGCCGGGGCAAGGAACTCAAAGAACAACGCACCACGGCGGCAGCCCGGATCGCCGATGGTCAATTGACGTCCTCCGCGACGATCAACTGGCAAGCGCTGCGGACTTCGGCTGAGGCTATGTGCGCGACGTGTGATGTGCATATGGTGCGGTTGCAGACCGTGCGTGAACCGGCCTGGCGGTTGCTCGCGCACGCGGCGCATACGGTCTGCGAGGCTTGCGATGTGAAGGATATTCAAGAGGCGTGCTCGCGCTGCCCGGGTGTCGAACTTTTGACCCAGGTCATTACTCTGGCCGGTAACCAGCCGAAGGTCGCGCCATGACCGATCTCAAGGCGCTCGTCGATCAAGCTGCGCTCGATTCTGGTCAGGCCCGGATGCCGCTCTTGAAAACCGGGCCGGTGTCGCGCGCCGCGCTGCTGCTGCGCAATCAGACTTCAAAGTCGCCGGCGTGGTCGGCGGCTGATGATGAATTTCTGCGCGTGAATCTGACCAAGTTCTCTGACGCCGATCTGGCGCGTCTGCTGGGTCGAACCGAAATCGCGGTTCATCTGCGCTGGAAGCGCGAGTTGGATATTCCGGCGCGCAGCAAGCAGCCTGACTTGATTTCGGCCAATCAGATCGCCGAAGGATTGGCCGTCGATGTGCATGCCGTATGTCATTGGGTGCGGCTGGGTTTGTTGACGGCGCAACGGCTGCCCGGCATCACCGAGATGCTGATGATTCGGCGTGTGACATTGCTTCGCTTTGTCGTGAACTGGCGAAATTGGATTTACTTTGAGCCGCGCCGGATCAATCGCGGCAGTCATCGGTCCAAGTATAAATACGATCAAGATTTTTGGGATCACGTGCGGCGATTGGCGCTGCGAGCGCGACGAGCCTGGAAAGACGCTTGGTGGACGCCTGGTCAAGTGGCGGCCTATCATGGTGTCTGCCTGGCCGTGGTCAATAATGCGGTGCACGACGGGCGCTTGCCGAATGCGGTGAAGTGGGGCAACTGGCGAATCCTGCGGAGTGTGGCGAAAGCCTGTACTCGGCTGCATACCGGCCGCGGCAGTAATATGTATCGGGATTATTCGCCGAAGTTTGATCGCTTTATCATTCTCGGCACGGCACTGGGCTTGAGTAATTCAACGCTGGCCGCATTTTCGAATTGTACCGCGCCGGAAGTGGCTTATCGCCGCGAGCAGTTGTTTGTCACGCGTCAAGTGCCCGACCTGGCCCGGTCATTGGGTGTGGAGTACAATGTGCGAACGCGCTCGTTGTTTGTTGATTGGCGCCAGCATCGCCGCAAGTTTCCCGCCGTCACGTTGGCGCTACGTAAGTTCAAGACCGCGCCTTCAACGTTGAGTCGGTTGGAGATCGTTTATGTGCGCGGCGTATTGTTGGCCTGGGCGCGGCGTTGGTATCACCGGTCTGATCGTCAAGTCCAGTTGAAGCGGTTGACGTTACCCGGGCTCGGCGGCTGGCAGCAGTTGCTGGCTATCTATCAGAAATTGCGCGCGGTAGGCATCGATCCCTTGCGAGGTGTGGCATGTCTGGTGAAGAAGTAATCGACAGTGAAAAACTAACAGTTGAGGCTCGGCAGGACTACGAACAGTTCTTGGCTCATTTTGAGGATTCCGGCTGTCGGTGCTTTTTGAATCCGCCGTGTTCCTGGTGTACGCATTCGGGCAATCCACGGAACCTGCGGGAAGATGATACAGCTTGGCTGTCGGGTGTGGCCGGTGTTTAGCAAGTCGCACAGTTGGGCGGGTCTGGTGTCGGCGGCGACGGTGTCGGCCGTCTTTGTCACCGATCCTGCGACGACTCTGCTCGGTCTGGGTTTCGGTCTGCTGGCGGCGTCTGTGCCGGACTCCATTCAGCCGAATTTGCCATTTATTCACTGGCGAGGTTTTGATGGTCATCGGGGCGTAAGTCACTGGTTGCTGGTCGCGGTCGTCTCGACGTGGCTATGGTCAACGGTTTGGCCCGGCATGTGGCAATACTGGTTGTGGGGTTACCTTTCGCATCTGTTTCTTGACTTGCTGACCGTGCAAGGCATTCCGTTTTGGGGGCCGTGGCCTAAGCGGGTCAATGTGGCGAACTTTGTCAGCGGCGGCTGGTTTGATAAACTGCTGGAGCGATTGCTGCCGGTGGTGTTTGGTTTGCTGTTATTGGTTTGGGGGTTTCAATGGTGGATCGTCGGTCAGTAATTCGGGCGGTGTTCGTGGGCGTGCTGAGCGGTTCGCTTAACTATTTATTCGATCCGCATCAGTCGCCCGGTGATTTCATTCAAGCCCTGTATCCTGCGCGGGATTTCTTGATGAATCAGCCGCCGTTGGCCCGTCATATTCTGGGCTATGTGCCATCGCCGTTGACCATCACGCCGCTGGGTCTGCCTTTCTCGTTTATGTCGCCGCAGTTGGCCGGCGCGTTGTGGTTTGGCGTCGTTGCGGCTTTACTGGTCTGGGTGCAACGCCAGCGTCCGGTCTGGCCGTGGGTGTTCTCGGCGTGTTTTTTCGAAGATACCATTTACCGGCAGTATGCGCCGTTGCTCTGGGTGCTGGCACAGACTGATTTGAGTCTGGTCGGGCTGCTGATCAAGCCGCATACCGCGCTGCCTTTGATCATTCGGCGGCCTGGTCGTTACTGGCTGAGTGGGCTAATTGTGGTGATTGTCGGTCTTTGGTCGCTGGCCGTTTTCGGTTGGGATTGGCCGTTAGTTTGGTTGCGGCAATTGGGGACGTACACCGGCCGGAGTCCAATGACTACCCTGTTGGGCTTGGGCGCGTTTGGATTGGCCGTGTGGTCGCGTCAGTGGTTGATCGTCGCTTATTGTGTTGTGCCGGTGCGTGGCCTGTATGATCTGCTGCCCGTGTTTGGTGAGTTTCGTCGTGTCAGAAGTCAATGGCTGGGCTTTGGTGCCTCCTGGTTGGCGGCTCTCTGGGTGGATTCAAACGATCGCATACTGGTGTTCCTGTCGGCTAGTCTGATTATTTTGCTGTTTGACAAGACTTCACCAGACGCGCTGAGCGGCCCGTAAGCGGTTCGCGCTGCATCTGTCGGCGTTACGGGCGTTTAATGTCAGCCTGTCAACGGGCGATTGGAGTATGATGATTCTACGGGCGTTAAGGCTTGCGCGGAGGTACGCGCAGAGCGCATCCACTCCCAAACGCCCATAAAGTGAGGTTTCAATGGCCCGGATCGATGCGGTTGTTCAGCGAGTCTTGCTCCAGTCGGCGCGCGAGCGTCTGACGAAGTTGCAAGCGCTGAACGCCCCCGAAGTACTCATCGCCGCCCAACAGGCGAAGGTGAATGGGGACGGCGGACTCAGCAAGGTCGGGCACCTGGCTGAGTTTGGCAAGTTGGAAGTCAGCGGTGAGCCGCAACCGCGAGAATACCGGCGCGGCTGGGGTCTTGAATTTACGGTGACCGACGGGTCGCGGGTGTGGTTGATTCCCGGACCGTACGGACTATTCCTGACGGATCGTCAGGGCAATCAATAAGGAGCGGGATAACATGGCGAAATGGTGGAAAAGCGGCAAGTGGGGGAAAGGGCCGAAGTGGAGACGCGGTCGTCCAGCCGACCGCCCCCGCAGTCGATGGTTGCAAGACTCGGCGGATACGCGCGGATGCCAGGAGGCCGGAACAGTTGGCGGAACGCGAGATGTTCCGCCGGAAGTTCGATCCCGATTACGCCGAGATACGCCGCCAGCCGCAAACTGACCAGGCCGCCCCGGCGACTCCAGATTATCCGGGGCGCCAAACCTATTTGTAACTCACAGGAGGGATGATCGCGAAAGGGAGCTAAGTGAAGTTCAAGGCTTGTCCGTGAAGATCTCCGCGAAGAAGCAATCGAAAGTGGTCTGGAATCCAGGACGGGTGGGGTGGCAATCGGGTTGCTATCGCAGGCTGGCGGAAGGCTGGGTAGCCAGCAAACGGGTGATTCGGATTGCGTTGGCTGGGCTGAAACGCCGCTGAAGTCGCGGTTGGCACTATCCGCGCCAACTTGAGCCGTTTTCAAGACGGCTAATGATGTATGTATGTACGCTATTCTTGAACATCGTGCCGTTGCCGATGTGGTAGACGGGCGCGATCTTGGATTGTGTGCTGGGCCGTCGGGAATTATCACACGCATTAATGTGCCGCCGAAAGCCCGTGGGTTGGGGTTCGGCAGTAGACTATTGCGCGAGATATTGCACGATGCCGACGCTGAGGGCGTGACGTTGATTCTTGAAATCAACCCCAGCGGTGATCTGAATTTTGCACAATTGGAAGCCTGGTACATGCGATATGACTTCGTGGCCATATCGGAAGGCTATTATCAGCGGAGGCCGCAAGGAGCGAAATGAATGGACATCAACGTGTGGGCGGGCCACACTGTGATCGGTGTGCCGCTGACCTGTGTCACCTGGTCGGAGGCCCGGGTAGTGATCGAGCAGGTGATTATCAATCGCGGCTTGGAGCCGGACGAAGTTCTCGCGTGCGAGGCGGCTTGGCGCAGTGAGCAACTCAAGCGCGATGAGATTGCCCGGCTGGATGCGCAATCGCTGCCCGTTGAGGAGAAGTTGGAACAGTTGGCTGAATTTTTGAAGCGGTTTCACGACCTCATCGGACCGGCAGCGTTGATCCCCGTCGAGCAGTTGCATGAATCGGCGGAAGAACCGGAGACCCTCTTGGACCTGCGCGTGAGTGAATTGGAGGAGCGAGTTTCGGTGCTGGAGGCCGCGCTGCGTTCGGCGATCAACTTTCGAAGGCGACGACGGCCAGCTCGGTGCCGAAGATTCGTCGTTTTCGTCGACTGGTCGATGGCTTGGAGCAGGCGGAAGACCTTAGAAAGTTTGAGGCCGAGCATGGCGAAGATAAACAGATGGAACAGGCGCGAAAACAGTTGACGGCGGCGGCAGCAGTCGTCGGGCATTGATTGGTCGGCGAAGGGTCGTGTGCCTCGACGCATTGGATGGCGCCTTATCACCCAAGTTGCGACGCTGACCAGCAGATCTGGCTGCGCGAAGAAGTTCAGTTGCTCGGTTTTCGGTGGGGTGCTATCGTTCCCGCTGCAGGGTGTGGCGCGGCATCGAAGTTTGATTGGCCGAGTATCCGTCTGATTGATCGGCAAGTGCTGATTCAGCAACTCGCAGGTTGAGGCCCAACCGACGCCAATCAGCTTCGGCTGCGGGTCGGCAAGCGCTGCGCCGCCTGAATGCGCGCGAAGCTGGTGTCGAAGCGATCGGGGTGGTGGTGGTTGCCAAGTGAATTCACGGCGTGGGCCGTTGATTTAACTGGACGCGATCTTGTCTTAGCGTTCAGTTTACGACTTTGACAAGAAAGGAGGACATGATGGATATCAACCCCAAACCCGGTTTCGTTGAGACGTACGAACGTGCACCAGTTGCGCTGGAACCCGGCTATTTTGACGCGCGGGATAACACCTACGCGGCAGGCAATGCCGGCTCGCAGCAGTTCGACGCCTTGACGGCGAGTGGCGCTTACCCGCCGCCCCCGGCTGAGCAGGCCTAATCGAACTGAGAGGTAGTTGTCGGGAAGTCGTCGGGTGAATGTCAGTGTTCACCCGACGATTCATTTATACTGGAGAAGTTCATGGCAAGGAAGAAATTGAGTCAACCCACGCCCGGCGTGCAGTTTAATCTCTCGCAGGGTGATCAGCATGGGCCATTTGTCATTTGTCAGGCGCAGGTCTTTCGTCCGCAATTTTCGCGCAAATCATTTCGCGCTTATCGGCAGTTTGCAGGCGGCATCGTTCGCGGCCAGATGGTCATCATCAAGAATTACGCGAGTGACCTACTGTGGTTGCACCCAGTTGGGCGGCCGCTGGAAATTGAAATCTGGTGCCTGCATGGTTCTGCGCCAGTTGCGCCGTTGACCAGTGTCGGCGTTTGGAATCCGGAGGAATAAATGCTCAAGCCCGTTAGTCCGAATCTTGTACTTGGCGAACAGTTGTACAAGACGCTCGTTGCGCGCGATGCGGCTAATGCCGAACCCGCGCCGACGGATTGGGCGCCGATGAAGGTGCGCGGCAAGTTCACGGTTGAACAGTTGTGCACCCGGCCGGTTGCATCGAAATTGGCGCAGCTCGGCCCGATGGTGGCCGAAACCAAAGCCGATGGTTTGCGGCTGGTGAACAGTATTTCGGCGGAGTATCAATTCTGGGCGAATACGGCTGAAAAAGCCACCCGCGCCCGCCCTCGAAATATTGAGCGCGCCCTGCACCACTTGACGAACGTGTTGCCCGATCTCAAGCGGGGCACGTTACTGGATGGTGAAGGTGCGCTACTGAACCCGCGCACGCTGGATCGGCGCGGCAAGGCCATGAGCGCCATCGCTCGCGCCGAAACCACCCCGGATTTTGGCTACGTGTTGTTTGATTTGCCCTGGTGCTGTGGGGTTGATATTCGAAATTGGCCGCAACGGAATCGGCGGTCGCTGCTGGATTACATCTGGTCGGTAGCGGCCAATTCGCCCACGGCGCAAACCGGAACTGAGGCCGCGAATTTCAAGTCGGCCGTTCAGTTGTCGCAGCAGTTCGAAATCACGCCGACCGTCTTTGAGGATATTCTCGAACTGGGCTACGAGGGCCTGGTGCTTAAGGCTGTGAACAGCCCATACGTTTGCGGAGACTCGTCAAAGTGGTGGGCGAAGCTCAAAGAGCAAGGCACAGCCGACGTGGTGATCATGGGTTACACGGCCGGTGAAGGTAAGTACGTCGGCCTGCCGGGCGCGGTGAGGGTTGGGCAGTATTTCCCGGATGGCCGCGGCGGTATGGTTCTGCGGCAAGTCTGCCAGATCAGCGGCATGACTGATGATATTCGGCGGTCGCTGGGGCCGGGACACGTGGGGTTGGTCATCGCCATGAAGTTCCAGAGCCAAACGAGCCAGTCGTTCAATCATCCATCGTGGGGCACGCGCGATTTCCCCGGCGGCTTTCGCTCCGACAAATCACCGGAAGAATGCATCTGGCATCTGGGGGAATCATGAACAGTTGGGTGACGGCCGATATTAAATCGGATGTGACGGGGCCGGTGATCGTGTTGGCGGGTCGCGTATTTCGCCCGCAGGCGGAAGGCCCGGAACGCATTTTGGGACAGCGCGAATGTCGGCAGGGTACGACGTATCTGCCCGGCACGCCCGACGTGTGGGTGCAAGTCTGGTCAGATAATCCCTGGCAGATTGTGTTGCTTGAACTCCGGTTGTATACCGAAGGTGTGGCGGGTGAGTATTGGCAGGAAAGTTCGGTCGAAGTGTTTGCATTGACGGATGACGCCTGGTAACGGAATGGCTGTTGGGGCGGCGAATAACATGGCCGCCCCGCGTCCACTATGTGTTGGGGGGTGGTGCTGGTGGTAGTGGTTGCTTTCGGGTTGGGTTTCTTATCGCTCAGCCCTCGGATGAAGAACTCAAGAATTTGCCGCGAGAATGAGGGTTGAGATGACACCGATTAAACTGACGGCTCGCAAGACTGATTTTGAATTCGAATTTGGGGCTGACATAGCCCGGATCGTGCGCGTGTGCGCGGCGCGTGGTTATGACATTTCGGAGGATGAAGCACACAAGGTTTGGGAGATGTATAGCGCGAGCATGGCGGCGGGCTGGATGATGCAGCCCGTTGATGATAACGACTTGGTGAATCTGGTGTTGTGCTGGACGGATCGGGAGGTATAAATGCAAATCACGATTAACTCGCCGCGAGTGGTTGACGTTGACCCGGAGAAACTCGCTGAGTATGCGCGGCTGGCGCGCCAGCGGTTGGGCTTCCCCAAGACGCACGCGCTACACATGAGCGACCTCTTGACGCAAGCGGGCGTGCAAGGCGACATTGAGTTGCCCGCGCAGTGGGAGGTGGGCTTGAACACGTGGACGTGGCCGCTGTACGTCGATCTCCTGTGCGAGATGACCGATCAAGACATTGAGATTTTGGCGTCGAGTGGCTTGAGGCCGACGCCTCTGGAGGCTGATGATGAGTAAACTGTTCTCGATTTATCAGCAGGACACTCGGGTACGCTTTGATAATATTATGTGCAGTGGTTGTGATAGTGTCGCGACCACGAGCGGTATCGTGTATTTCACGGGCGAAGACAAGCCAGCGGGTGTAAATCGTTTCG
Organism: Lysobacterales bacterium; assembly: GCA_016718605.1. Taxonomy (GTDB): domain Bacteria; phylum Pseudomonadota; class Gammaproteobacteria; order Xanthomonadales; family Xanthomonadaceae; genus Aquimonas. The sequence goes on from JADKCY010000035.1 coordinate 11,612, forward strand.
TGCTGGTAACGCCGATAGTGTGTCAGTTCTGCCACCGGACGATCAAGGAAGTTAGCCAGCCGTTCTTTCGAGTCGAGCCGGATGTGTCGCCGACCACGGCGGGCTTTGACCGGCTGATCTGCGAGCGGATTCAAGATCGGCTGAAGTTGTCCGAAGATGCTCATCTGGCGACGCTGGCGGCTGATCTGGCGTTTGCCGCCTTCGTGCACGACACGACGTATATCGTCAGTATCATCGCCCAGATTTATCAGCCGGATCAAATCTGGTCGCGGGAGGCGCTGCGGGCCTGGCTGGAACAGAGCGCGGATGCCGACGGTCAGGCGCAGACGAGCGAAACCAGTGAGGCCGGACATGGCGCTTAAGCCACTGCTGTCCAAAAAGAAGCAATTGGCGTTGGCGCGGCTGGAGCGGGCGGCGGTGAAAGCCTATCGTCTGGGCGAAGATCACGGGCAATTCATGGACGAGGCCGCCCGTTTGATTCCGCAAGGTCGGCGGGGCGAGGCGTTTTGGGAGCGGTTCTGTGCGCGGGTTGCGCGTAAGGGCAAGAAGCCGCTGACCGCGCGCGAACTGGTGACCAAGGCGAAGCGCGAACGGGCCGAAGCCATCGAGATTCATACGAATACGATTGAGACCTCTCGGCGCGAACTGGCGAAGTTGCTGGCTGACGCGAAGAAGCGGCGATGAGCGGCTGCGTGGTGTGTGCCCAAGCGCCGGATCCGTTCGTCAATCCGCCGGTGTGCGACCGGCATCACTATTGGCTGCGGGCATTTTGTCTGCTGGAAAAGAAACTTGACCGTCAGCCGTTGTTGGCCGAAGTCATGAGTTTCCTGGCGCGGGCGGCTGACGTTCATCTGCGCGACTACAAGCGCAACACCAAGATGAACGATATCTGGTGGGAATGGGTGCGGCTGCTGCGCGCACTCGGACGCGAGCCGGGTAGTTTGACCGGCTATTTTGGAACGGGAGAGACACATGAGCAACCTGAAGCGCAAGATCAATCTTAATAAAATCGCCCGTGGCGGCTTGCTGGTCGCAGCGACCATCGTCCAGATTCTGCTGATTAATGAACTGGCCGGTTGGCTGATGAGTCAGCGCGTGCCGTCAAACTGGCAGCTGCTGGCCGGAATGGTCGCCGGTGCGGTCTGCGTCTGGTTTTCGTGGTGGATATATCGGCGACTGGGGTTCAAGTCATGAAGTCTATCACTGACTGTCTGACCCAGGACGATCTGGCGCGGATTCAACAGGATCAACGTCTGAAACGACAATGGGTTGCTCAGTGGCGCGATCAGAAGTCTTTGAGCGCCAATTTGTCTCTGCCTTTGACCTGGCCGGAGGTGCTGGCCTATCTAAAGCGTCGGGATCAGTTACGAACACTGGCCCGTCAGCGCTGGTGGCTGCACCATAGCGGCCCGTTTGTCTGGCGCTGCGGTATGCGTTATCTGCGGCGAGGCCAGTGATGCACGTCATCTATCTCTATCAGCGTTGGGCCATTCTGGCCGGTCAACGACAGATCATCACGACGTTTTCGATTGACCGCTGGCCGGAACATCTAAAGCAGTTCGTTTACGGTCTGGTGACCGAGCCGGTGGCCTACGAATTGACGACCAAGCCGTTTTCATTTTCGGCCCATGAACTGCGTGGCGGCCGGTATGAATGTGTGGCGATGCAGGCGTATTTATTCGGTGGACAGCCGTGGGTGGAAACTCAACATGTCAGGCCACACGCGCATTGGCACGTCATCTGGCCGCGCGCGAAGCGGGTGCGACATGGCTAATGTCATTGTGAGCGGGCGGGCTTTACAGAAGATGGTGGAGACCATCGGGTTGAAGGCCACGGCGGAAGAGACCGGCCTGTCATTAGCCACCATTGGCGATCATATCAACTGGTTGACGGTGCCGCTTGAGATTCAAGCCTGGTTGGAGCAAGATTTGATTCCCGGGCACGTGTCGCTGTTGACCCGCATCAAGAAATTGTCGGCGGATCAGGCCGTGACTGGACTCAAAACGTTGATCGCTGCGGGTGCGCCGGAGCGTGGGCGCGTTAAGTATTTTCAGGACGGGCTGGATCGACTGCTCGACACGCCGGTGGTGACGTTGCGGGACGATCTGGCGCTGCGTCTGGCCGAGGTTGATTTGAATGTCAGCGACGGTCAGCAGGCGCGGCATTTACGGGCGGCGGCGCGGGCGATGTGTCAGCCGTGCGAAGTGCGCGCCCGACGGTTGGAGAATGAATTGGCTGAGCCGGCCTGGGCGCTGCTGGTGGCTTCGGCCCGGCAGGTGTGTGGCGACTGTCATGTGCAGGTTATCGCCCGAGCGTGTGAGTCGTGTCCGGGCGTGGCGATGCTGCGCGCCCTTCGAGAAATGTCAGGAGGTCAGGATGAGTTCTGATTCGGATTCGGTGTTGTCGGTTGGCGACTTGATGCAAGCCATCACGAATTTTGATTGCCAGCCGCGGGTGTTTCAGGTGATGCTGATCAAGAGCGATCACCGGACAGGTTTTACCGCCGTGATTGAATTCCGGTCGACGCACGCGGCCGCTTTGAGCAGTATTTCGGCGCACGATCCCGATCCGCGGCAGGCGCTGCAAACGCTCTACGATCAACTCTGCGCGCGCTGGGGTAAGTGTCTCGTCTGTGGCGCGTACCGCAGTGAACCGATTGAAAAAGTGATTGGAGGCTAGGTATGCGAGTCGATCTTGTGATTAAGGTGTACGCGGGTGAGACGGGCTGGCAGGCCTCGTCGGAGCGTGAAGTTACTTTGAAAGTGGCCGAAGAATTCGCGCATCACCTGGTTGTCGGCGATCTGCTGCAGTCCTTGTATCTGACCTGTGTCGAGGAACATCTGGCCGTCAGGCTGCGCGAATTGGAAGCGGAGCAGGCGACGGAACTCGAAGCCCAGGAACACGCGGCCTTTTCTTCGGAGAAGACGACATGAGCGAGCCGTGGATCGATCCGCAGTTGGTGGCTGAGCGGCTGGGTGAGATGCTGCGCGCCGATTCTTCGTCGGCTGGCATCGCGCAGGCTATCACGCAGGTAATTGAACGCTGGCCGTTGCTGGACCTGCCCGCGTTGAGTATTTTTGAGGACGAGACGTATCTGGCGTTTCGCGATCTGGAAGAGCGGGCGACGTATTTGGCGTCACTGGGCCATGAACAGGCTGAGGCCGAGGTCTTGAAATTGGAACAGGATTTTGGCCGACGGATGGCGGTTACGTTCGATCCGTCGATCGCGCCGGTGACGCTGCGCGCGTTGGTTGTTGAACGGGCGGCGCACTTGATGACGCAATTCATGGGGCATCTGCTGGTGGATGATCTGCGCCAGCGCGCCCGGTTGACTTCGATCTCGCCGTGGCCGTTCGTTTTGCTGCGGGATGCCGATAACATTCTGGTGCTGTGCTCAAAACGCGAGGGGCCAATCTGGCAGCTGGTATTCACGGACGATACAGCGTTCGAGTTGGGTCGGGCGCTGCTGGCCGAAGTCTTGAATCCGGCGCAAGCGTTTGACTCGCCGCAAGCCGTGCGCGACATGGCGCAGTGGTTGGCCGACGCTCGTACGCCGTTTGAAACGCAACAACGGGCCGATGTGCTGATCACGCGGCTGGCCGAATGGCTGCGCTCGGAAGGCGAGCAGATTTTAGTGGCGAAGGTATGAGCGATCGAACCCTGGTAGACATACTGCGGTGGTCGCGAGCCGGTTTGCTGAATGTGGCCGATGGCTATAACGGTGCGCGTGTGTGGTTAGATCGAACGCCGCTGATCGGGCGCGGCACTCTACAAGGTCCGCTGTTGGCGGTGTGGGGTGCGATCGGCCTGGTGCGGTTTGTTGATCCTCAAGATTTAATTCTAGCGGAGGCTAAAGTGACGGAAAAACAAGCGGTCAATGAGCTGGTTGATTCGGTCGTGGCGCTCAGGGATCTGTTGGGCGAGACGGGCGATTATGGCATTTGTCGCAATGACAAAACCCCGATGGGCTGGGGCGATCTCATGCAAGTCGGCGGAGTTCTAGAACGGGTTTCAGTCGCGCTGCGTCAGGTCGTGCAAGAGCCGGTCGAGCCAGCGCCGGTTGTGACGGTTGGTGGTATTCATTCCGAAGTGACTCGCTTTTTAGAGCGGGCGTTGTCGGGCTTGCGTCAGACGCCGGTCAGGCGGGCGGGGTTGGTGCTGGCGTTGGGTGGGACGTTAAATATCAGTCATCAGTGGCTGGCGCGTCTGGACGCCGAAGGTCTGATCGAGGTGAAGGATTTGACCGCAGGCTCCACCGGTGAGGATGACTGGCACTTCGCCAATTGGACGCAAGAAGATTATCATTCGCTGGCGGCGGGTGATTGGTTTGTGGTCGAACCTGCGTCGCCGACGGTGCTGGCTGAACGGTTGGTGGCACATGGGTAATTCGGCCTATTTCCAGTCGGGCGACCGGCTGCAACTGGAGCGGATGGTCAACGATCCTGATCCGATTCCAGAAAACACGTGTGGCACGGTTATCACTAGCGAGATGCTGTTGAGCACTGAGCATGTCTGCGTTGATTGGGACGTTGCGCGCTCGTTGTCACTGGTGATGCCACCGGATCGTGCGCGCAAAATCGCCACGGTTGGCGCGTACAAGTACACTCAGCGGTTGGGCGGTGAGCACGTGTGGCCGTGGGTGCGCTTCTACGCTTTTTCGTCGCCGTTGGGCATGTTGATTCTGGGCGCGTGGTCGCCCGATGACGTGGATTGGATGCTGCGCACGAGCGCGAAGCTCATGCGTCCGGTCGAGTTTGAGCATGCCATCGATGCGGCGAACTGGCTGGCGGCCGGTCAGTGGTAGCGGGCTGGGCGCTGAGTGGGTGCTGAATGTCAGGCAAGTACGGTCGTGTGACCGTATAATACAATCAAGATTGAACAGGAGAGCGAACGAACATGAGCGAAGAAGTCGAAGTGGTGATCGAAGCCGAAGATGCGGGTCGCACGCTGGTTGAGCAAGCCGAAATCGAGCGCGCCGCGCGGCAGGAGTTGGTGATCGCCGCCAAGCCGGTGACCGAGCCGGTGGTCGAAGTCAAGCCGGTCAAGAAGGGCTGGGGTCGCAAGGATGCCACCGACGCGGCACGCAAGAAGGTCAAGGTCAAGGCCAAGACGGCCAAGACGGCGCGCAAGAAGGCCAAGGCCAAGGCCGCCCCGAAGCGCAAGACGGGCGTCAAGCCGAAGCGCAAGGCCGCGTCGAAGGTCAAGGCCTAGCGACATGATCGGGCAAGTGATTGACGTTGTCCGGCCGCACCTGGCCGGTAGCGTGCAGTGTCTCTCAGTGGCCCAACGCGGCAAGGGTGAGTGGCAGGCGCCACGCCGCAAGGCAATCGATGGTATCGGGAATGTAGGCTGACAGTTGGCTGGGTCAGTCGAACAACGAGGCGTTACCGATCAGGATCAGACGCCTACAGGGTGACAGGCCGTGCCGAAAGACGCGGGTCACCGGAGACTCCCGACAGTCTTAACAACTGAACAATACTCGCTGAAAAAGTATACCGAAAAAGCGCGTCCCGGTTGGCAGTCGAAACTTTAACGGACTGCGGGACATCAAACCGACCGCAGGTAATCGATCGCGCAAGTGCTGGACGGCATTCTTCTCATAGACACCGGTGGTGCCGGCTCTCGCGGTTGTTGATGGTCAGCCGCGTCGAGGGAGTTTAAGCCAGATGAAGTCCAGACAGCGAGCGACGAATGATCTTCGTCGGCAGGGCCAATCGGGCTGTGCCTGTAGATAGTTTTTAGGTCTTAGGCGTGGCTCGAACGGGCAGGACGAATGACCACCCCGCTAGGCCCGAGGGTGAAGCCTGGAAAAATCAAAGACGCTGGCGGCGACGGTCGTCAGGTTTCGGGCAGAGAGCGATGGCGCATGTCATTCGAAGGCCGGACCGCGGTGAATGAAGTGGATGCCCCGGATACACAACTCGTAAACGAGAGATGCCGAGACGGGACGCAGTGCGGTAGGCGGCACACACACTTCATTTCCGGTTAAGACGGCGTTTGGGTGGGTAACTGGCTGACACAGCCGCAATCGACAGCACGAGGGACCGAAGAGTCCGTGTCGACTTGAGCGAGCGAGGTCCAGGTAGAGACTCGGGCGTGCGTTACGTGGTCGCCGTTGGAGGTTCGCCTTCAACATCTTGAGTTGGCGGCCGTTATATGGCTACGCGGGTATGGAGGGGTGGCGGCGCGGGTGAAACTCCCGCGATGGTAGCAGCCACCTGACGCTGAGATAAGGACTCGTAGTGCGTCTTCAAGGCCATGCGAAGCACCCGTCATACCGGTTAGATGATGGGCGTTGGAGTGAAAATCGGCTCAGCCGTTAATGCTTCAACTGCTAAACCCGTATGCTGCCACTTGAGAACACCGGTTTAGAGATCGCTTCAGGCTTACGCCATTGTCTGAAGGCCGGGGCAGATGATCGTGGATGGGCCTCGCGAGCGGTCGGGCAGGCCGACGCCCATCCACACCAAACGGGGCTGTAGCTCAGCGGCAGAGCGCGACAACGATCGGCAGGCCGTTACGCGAACGGATGATCACAGTCGAGGGCGTGGGTTCAATCCCCATCAGTCCCATTATTTTTGAGAGTGAGGTGGAGAATGGCAGGCCAGATTGTAACGATCGAGGAACAAATCAAGAAGATTCAGGCCGAGCATCCCGGCAAGTCGGCGGAGTGGGCCGAAGGGTATCAGCAGGGCAGCGCGCAGTTGATGCGCCCGACCAAGTCGATTATCACGATGTACAGTCAAGATCAGGCCGAGGGTTTCAACGCGGGGTATGGGCAGGACGTCATGCGCTACGTTGCGCCGAATTTTGATTAGTTTGAGGTTGGGCCGGTACCTCAGTGGCAGAGTGACGCGCATAATGGCCGCGCAGGGCGGAGTTGGCAGCGAGACTCCGGTTTGGAGCGCGGAAGTCATTCGTGGAAGGTCGCGGGTTCGAATCCCGCCCGGCCCACTGGTTGTCCCCGTCAGTCGAAGGATGGTAATGTACGACTAAGCGACTGAACCGATTACGTTGGCAACTCCCGAGTCAACACGGTCGGTATGCGGCCAATCCGGGTTCAACTCCCGGCGGGGACACTGGCGATCCCGTGGCGGATCAAATACGCAGGTAAAAGGAGCGGAACGTGGGTCAATTGAATTTGAAGGCGCAAATGGTAGAACCGTTGATGTTGAACAAGATTCGCATCAGCGGCCAGAGCGACGATGGCCGCCAGCGCGAGCATCACGAGTTCTCGGAGCAAACCGTGCAGCTGGCCGGTTACACGTTCGAGACGTTGCTGGCGATGTCGTCTTTTGAGCTGGGTGTGGCGCTGCCCATCATCAAAGACGCGATTGCCCAGCGTCGGACGGCGGAACGGGCGGCTGAAAAAGCCCAGGCCGAAGCCGAACAAGCGCTGGAGCGCATGGGCGGTGGTCAACAGGGCAGCATCAAGATTAGCATCGGTGCGGGCGGTTCGTTCAACCATGTGGGCACGATGGCGGCCCGCGACAGCATCACGGTCACGCACGTCACGAACACGGTCACGACCGAAGTCGAGGATGTGTCGACGGTGGTGAATCAGTCAAAGCCGGCGCAGGACGAGGGCTTGAGTGCCTCCGAGCAAGATTATCTGCGCGGCTTGGGCGACAAGTTGCGCAAGGATCGCAGTGGTAACGGCGGCTGGCCGAGCTATTAAACAGGAGGCCGACATGGCCGAACAGATGTATACGGTCTGGCATAGAAATGGAATCGGGGAGTACAAATCGCAGTGGTTTTCGACGCTGTCGAACGTGCCGCTGGCGGATGCCACGCACCGTGCCGATGACGAGCGGGATGGTGCAGTAGAGGGTTGGTTTGCTGACGTGCAGGTGCTGCCCGTTGGCGAGAACCCCAATCAGGTAACTGCATGACAACCACCTACACTCTCACGGATGAGGCGTTGGGCGGGCTGGTGGCGGCGCAATTCGGGCCGCTGCCACCCGAACCCGCAGCCAATCGGGTGGCGCTGCATCAAGCCTATGCGTTGTGGCGCGATCGGAACGTGCAGCTCTCGCAGTATCCCACCCCGCTTGACCTGGCGCACTATTTCGTCGGCGAACTCTTCGCGACGGACTGGCTGGCGGGGCGAACGGCGACGCTGTTGGAAACTTCGGCGGGAAGCGGGGCGTTGCTTGAGCCGTTGGCGGCGGCCATTCGTGAGGGTATGTTTGACGCCACGGCCTATGAGATTGACCCGATTCCCTGTCTGGTGGGCAGTCGCTTGTTTCCACAGGTGACCTGGTATAACAGGTCACCGGAAACCGATCTGGCGGCCTTGCAGGGGCGCTTTGATGTCGTGGTCTCCAATCCACCCTGGCGGCGGTCGGTGTTTACGGGCGTGGGCGAACTGAAAGCCGCCTATGAATTCGCCACGTGGGATCGCGAGCAGTTGTTCCTGGCGCTGGCGATTGACGCGTTGCGTGTCGGTGGGCGGGCCATGGTGTTGCTGCCGCCGAATTGCTTGAGTCAGTTGACGCAAGAGTTTTGGGACTGGCTGCAAGCGCGCTGCTCAACATATCGGGTATTGCCCGCGCCGGAGTGGTCCGGCCGCTGGCAGAATGAAATCGTAGCCACCTATTGGGAACGAAGCTATGACTGATATCGCACAAACGACCAAGCCCGCTCAAACAACCAAGCCCGTGCGGCGGGTGCTGCGCCGTGTCCGATCGGACGCGCATCTCCGGAAGATCATTCTGGAGCAGAGCGCCCGGGCCGCGCGCGTTCGCCTTCAAGCCCAAGTCTTTGCGGCCAGTCTGCCCGAGAATTTGCGCGCGGAGTTTCAGCCCATCATCGACGGCTTGGCCGCGATGGAAAGTCTATAGTGTTCAAGCCTGAATCTTCAAGGAGAATAAGCGATGTGCGACAAAGTTGTTGGTAAGCCCTATAACTTGACGGGCAAATTGATTTGCAAGTGCGGCGAAGTGGCGCAGGATCCGGCGGGTCTGTCGACGTTTGTCGGTCATGAGAACGGCTTCGACGTATACCGGCTCGATCAGTCGGTGACGTGCCCGACGTGCGGTCAGGAAAACCCGGCGGCTGAGATGTCGTGCCCGGATAACCTGGGCGCGAACGATCAGTTCGATTATAAATTGGAAGGTTTTCAGCCTACGTTCAAGGATTTTCGAACGGCGTCGATGATGTTGACTGAAACTCTGTTTGACGCGCAGAACCTACCAAACCCGATCGATTGGCCCGAGTATCCTTCGGCGGCCTTTCAGCCAGAAAAGATCGCGTTCGGCAAGTTGATTTCGCTGGGCGACGATCTGCCGCCCGCGCCGCGTCAGGTGTCCGAGTCGTCCCCGGAGGTCGAATGACGACCGAACAGGCTACCGATCGATCTTTGGCGCGCCCGCTCAGGCGGTTGTTTCCCGTTCAATGTTCGCCCGCCGTGCTCGACAAGTTGTGGGCGTTCGTCGCCGCCTATGATGCCACTCAAGCCCCCGACGCGGATGTGATGGAATCATTGCGGCTGGCGGCGGTGCGCGATGAGCTGCGCCAGATTTACGAACAGCCCGACTATTTTGAACATGGCGCGCAGATTGCCTACCGGCCGTTGAACGATCCAAGTTACGCGCTGCTGGGCGTGGTGACGCGTGACGCGGGCGATGAGGGCGTGATGTGTTTGTTCTGGGCGACTGAGCAGCCGGGCGTGTCGCCGACGCTGCAACACGCGCCACCCCGTTGCCTGCCGCGGCGCGATCTGTATCGTGAAGTCACCGTCACGGTCGACGACTTGCGCGCGGCGCTGCGCGAGTACGAAAATAGCGATATTTAGAGGCTGTGACCATGCGCTATATCTACAGCATGACCGGCTATATCAATACCAAGTTAGGTATGCAGGTGGTGGGTACGTCGTTCGGCGTGACGATTCCACAAACGTCAAGCGAGATGGTGAGTTTGACGTTGAACAGCATTCGGCATTTCGTGGAAGATATGGCGCGCGAGGGCGGCTTTCCAGGTCAGGTAATTCCTGTGTTGACGGTTTTCACACCGTTCGTGGAGCCGGTGGAGGCGTAGACTGAACATGAAAACTCACCAGCCTAAACGCCCGCCGCACGTGATGAGTCCTGATGCGGTTGAGCATGAGCGGCAGGGTATGGAGTGGGCCGTGTACTTGATGTCACGGCCCTGTCGTTTACACTGGTCGACGCGCCTGGTGCGGTCGTTTGGTGAACAGGCGTGGTTGACTTTGAGCCGCCAGCAGAACGGCGCGCGGGTGTCGTTTGCCGATGGCTTTCGGCGCATGTGTGAAATTATTGCACTGGAACGTCATGTGCGCGATGATGTCAATTAGGAGCGGACCATGAGTGAACCGATTGACTACGAAGAGTTCTATCTGCAAGTTGAATACGCGACCCAGTATGCCAAATCGCACGCTGATCTGTCGCGGCAGGTGACGGTGTTGACTCTGGCGATGAATGCTCGCCGTCACAAGCTGGAGCGGCACCTGTGCGTGGCGTGCGGCACCATTGCGGACAGTCTGCCGAATCACGGGGTAGGCATAGACACCGGCCTGGCAGTGTGCGTGAATTGCGGTGTTCCGCCCGTCCTGACCGATCGCCAGATGCGAATCAAGATTAGGCTGGAGGCCGAAGGCGTCTCTTTCACGCCTCAGCAATTGGTTGAATTCGAAGCGCAGATGGTGCGCTTGTTGGGCCAGCCAACGACATGAGCGACAGCGCTGCGTTGGAGCCGTGCGTGGATTGCCAGAGTGAGCGCTGGTGTCGGCGCGTGATGCAGATTGATTCAGCCTCGTGGGCGTGTGTATTTACGCCCTCGCGTTTCCTGCGGCGAGGCAGAATCACGCATCATTTTGCGTGTGACGTGCTGCGAACGGGCGGCGATTGTAATTGCCAGGCCAGCGAACGTTCACGATTGACTTTGGGGCCGGTCAACGGCTCGTACCCTCAACAGCCATCGCCGCCGCCTGAATTGTGGCCGGCGTGGCGCGGAGACGAAGGAGTTTCTACATGACAACTAGCCCTGTCGTTTACATTGGCCCGTATTTTAAAGTTCACAATCTGCCGACGATTGAAGTGCCCGGCCGCTACAAGATGTGTCCCGAATGTCGGCGAACGGCGGGTATGGATTTCTGTCCGTATGACGGAGCGCGGTTGGAAGCCTACACGACTCGGCAACAACTCTCGTTGTATGATTTCTTCATCGAGAAGATGGGCGACGCTGATCGGTTTTCGGTGGTGCTCTTTGAAGGCCAGTTCGCTGCCGACCGGCGGACGTTCATCGTCTCCAATCAGACCGATCGGAACGCCAGTCTGCTGTTGACTTTCGGCGGTGATGATCGGGAAATTCCCCTGCCGTCTTTCGAGTGGGCGCCGGAATGGTCTAAACTCGGCGAGGCTTTGCAGGCGATTGGCGCGGAAGTTGAGCGCTTCGCGGGCGTGTTGGTCTACTACAGTTGAGGTTAACATGAGCAGACTGCCCGCCACCAAGCCGATTAAGCCGCTCAAAACCATTGAAGCCTACCGGCATTTCTCGGTACACGAATCAGAAATTGATCAGAGGCCAGGCCGCTACTATGTTTCGGCGCGTGACGGGACGCGAACGGCGTTATTGCTGGGACCGTTCGCGCAACATCAGCAGGCACTGGCCGCCGTGCCGGTAGGTATGGCTTGCGCGCATCAACACGATCCGGTGCATGCGCCGTGGTGCGCGTATGGCACGTGCCGGCTGGCTGACGAGGAAACAAAGGTGCGGCCCGGCATTTACAATCACGTCCAGATTGCGCAGGCGGCGGAATTGGTGATTGACTTGTCACTCTGTACCAGCGAGGTGGCCTGATGGTTTCGGATTTCTACTGCCCGCTGTGCCGGATCGAAGTCGCTGCGGCTAATCCGGGTGAGGTCATCGAATGTGATGAGTGCGGCACGGTCTGCATTGAGCAGCCGCGTTTGAAGCCGGAGACACAGCGAGCAATCAATCGGCGCTGTCTGGCCGCGGCCGATCGCTTGCAGCGCGAGAAGTTCGCGCAGACCGGCCTGACTCGCAGGCAGTTTGTGCCGTGTCCCCGCGGATTGGTTTACACGGCGAACATCGAGGCCGGTCGGGTGTTGGCGGAGATTCGCTTGGAGGTGCTGGCGGCAAATTGCGTCTGTCACATGGGGTTTACGCTGGAGTTATGTTTGGAATACGAGTCGACGCCGCTCGTCAATGGCGATCAAATCATTCTAGGAGAGAGTCATGGATCAGTCGGATCAGGCAGTTAAGTCAAAGGTGCTGGACGCGGAACAGTCGGCGGTGCTGGTCAAGTTTCTGCGGGCTGTGGGCGAGCCGGAGAATCGGCCGGTGATTATCACGCCGTTCGCCGGTCATTACGGGCTGGCTGGGTACATGGTAGTGGTTGAGGGTTCTCCAGCCAAGGCCGTTTTGGTGGTGATATTGAAGTCGTATTTCAAGAGCGAGGAAGTGGGGATCGCGCGTTTGTCTGGTTTTGGCAAGCCGGTGCGTATGACAAATCCGGTCAAGCAGGCGCTATTAGCGATGCTGATGGATCAGCACTTTGTGTTGGAGGCGGGTGGCGATGTGCCGCCGGCCGTAACCATTGAAGCCAAGCCGGTCGTTCGGATCAGCGCGCATACCGGTGGTGCTGAATGAGTGATGCGCCGGTTGCACACCAGCCGGATGAGTTGGCCGCAGTCGAGCCGGTGTTGCCCGCGAAAGGCGCGTTGGTCCGGCTGCAACTGGGTTGGGTGCTGGAATCGCCGTTGACCGTGGACGACCTGTGGTATTCCCTGTCGGATGGGTTGAACACGCTCTATGACGAGGATCAAATCAACGGCGCGGAGGTGTCGCGGCTGGACTGGCTGTCTAACGGTTCGGTCGAGGAGGAGTTGTTCGGCTCATGCGTTACAGGCTGGAGTGTGGCGGCGGTTGAGAAGCGGCGTGAATTGGGGCTGGCTTCCGGCGCGATTGTTTCGCTGCGGCTTGATCTCCACACCACACACTATCCCAGCACGCCCGCGTCTTCGGAGGAGTGGGACACCGAGACGATCATCAACGACTGGGCGGTTTTTCAACCGGAGAATGCGGCGGAAGTGCTGGCGTTTGAGGCGGCGTTTGTCGCGACGTTGAACGGCGAGTGTCGGGAGTGTGCGGTGTCCGAACGGCAGTGGGCTCAGTTTGTCGGGCCGCTGGCGGGTCAGGAGCAACTGGACTGGGGCTTGTGCGATCTGCATTATCAGCGCGCCTGCCGTCAGTTGCTGGAAGTCTGGGGTGAGTCGCTGGCACGTGAAATCGATCCGCTGCATGACTTGCGTCAAGTGGCCTATGATATCACTCACAACACCTGGTCGAGCAGCTGGCATAGTTCCAGCCGTCCGCTGATCTGGCGGGAGATTCAATCCAGCCAATCAGCCGACTGGTTGCGATCGTTTGTCGTTAATGAACAGCGCCAGATCAATCAGTCACTCGAGTACTGGCGAATGATGCAGTAGGAGGTTCACATGGAACACAATCTGACACGGGCGATGTGCGAGCCGGTGACGTACAGCCGGGAACTGGTGACGCAGGTCAATCTGGCCGAAGCCGAGGCCGCTCGTTTGCGGCGGGAGAATGCGGAACTCAAGGCGGAACTGGCGGCCGCGCGCGCCGGGCTGGATCGCTACGCAGATCAAGGAGTGAAGCCATGAAAGCGAATCGGTACTGTGTGGCGGTGGCCGTCTCGCCCGTTGAACTGTGTGAACAGGTGGAGGCGCTGCTGCCGGACTGGACGGTGCAAGGCGGGGTGGCGTTGGCCGTCTCGCCTCTGGGCGAACTGCTGTATGCTCAGGCGCTCGTGCGAGAAGATGCCGAGATTGAAGTCGGTGTAGCGTGGCGGGCGGTTGAACTTTCGCAGGATGTGTGTGATGAACCCCGGCGGAGTGTTCTGTGAAGGCCGAGGTGGCAAGGGCAGCGGCGTTAGTCCTGTACGATCAGGGGTTGACGCCGCTGCCTTTGCGTTACAAGACCAAGAAACCGATTCTGGATTGGAAGCCGTACATCCGTGAACGGCCCACCCGCGATCGGGTAATCAATTGGTTCAACGCGCCGCCGGTGGTGTTCAATCTTGGCGTGTTGTGTGGGCCGACGCCCCAGGGCCGGTTGGTGGTGCTTGACTTTGACTGTGGGGCCGCCAGTTACTTTCAATGGTTGACGCGGGTGTCGAGTCAGGTTTCGTCAACCTACACTGTACGGGCGATCCGCGGCTATCACGTGTACGCTTATGTGTCGCTGGACTGTGACATTCCGCGACTGGCGCAAGGCTATGACTTGAAGCACTCTGGTCTGGTGGTCGAGCCAGGTAGTTTGCACGCCTCCGGTCAGATGTACACCGTTTGGCGTGATGAGCCGATCGTGCAGCTGGCCGACATCAATGATTTGCTGGTGGATCTGCCGCGGGCGGCTAATAAGGCGGGTGGATCGGTTTCATCACGCGGCACCTCGCGCGAGCGACTGCCCGGACATGGGCCGGCCTGGTGGGTAAAAACGAAACTCTCGCCGCTGGTTGTTTTGGATCTGTTTGGCCGAATCTACACATTGGACGCGCAATCGGTCTGGGCGCGTTCTCGTCTGTCCATTTCACG
>JADKCY010000036.1 GCA_016718605.1 Lysobacterales bacterium
TCAATGCGCTGTGCCATCACGCTAGACACCTCAAGCCCGTAACTCCGCGAACCGTCGCCGCCATAACTCCGCGACACGCTAATCACGCTCAGGGCTGTATCAACGTCAAGCCAGTCCGTCACCACGCCGCCGCGAGTGACGCGCCCGTGATATTCCAGCGCTACAGTCTGCCCAGGTAACAATGACGATGGTAGCCTAAGCGGTGTGACGCCGTAAACGTCCCGCGCCGTCTTGTGCGTGGCAAGATAGGCTTTGGCTTTGTTGTACAGCATCAAAGACGCCGCCGGGAATTGCGCGATATTGATACCGACAGGTTGCCGATACGGAATATCAATCTCTGGAAAGATGATGCAAGCCTCACGCGGGTTAGAAGTGTAAGCCGTAGAATCGTACAGGTAGAATTGAGGATCGACAATCACATCGCGGCCACTGGTAACGGTCGTTGAGAATGATAATTCAAAATGCGTTGCATCCGTGATGCTTGCGATCTTGCCAGTCCACGCTACATCGTGATCTTCT
This sequence comes from Lysobacterales bacterium, assembly GCA_016718605.1. Classification (GTDB taxonomy): domain Bacteria; phylum Pseudomonadota; class Gammaproteobacteria; order Xanthomonadales; family Xanthomonadaceae; genus Aquimonas. The sequence goes on from JADKCY010000036.1 coordinate 520, forward strand.
GCGTTTGTCTTGTCACCAATGAACACGCGCCGTCCGGCCACCATGCCCGCTGTGCTGGCAACCGTGATCGTCGTGCCTGTGCCGCCCGCCGTGGTCGTTGTCTCAACGCCGCCGCCGCGCAGCCCGCCGCGCACCTGTACATCGTTTGTGGTGTATGCCGCGATGCCAGTCCCAAGCAAATCGACTAGCCGCACCTTGCCGTAATTGTTAGATGAGGTTGTCAGGTAGTCGCCATCATCGCCAGCCCCAAACGGCATGATCAGATTGCACACATCCCACAGGTCGGACAAAACCTCAAGATTCGACACGAGCGCTATTGCCGTGTTCGTGTCTTGCGCCTTTAGGACATGCGCGACATTGACGATACGCAAGCCACTGGAATCGCCCAGCGCCCCGAAGTCAAGTGTACGATTCGTCGCGCTGTGCCGGAAGTGCGAGCCGGTGATTTCGCGCACCGCCTGTAAAGCGCCGAGCCGCGTCAAGCCGTTGAGTGTGCCGCAGAACACACCAAGGCTTGCATCATCGTTGATTGTCCAGCCTGTACCGTCCTCAATATCTGGAATGACTTCCGTGTTTATATCGTCGCCGTATTCTCCGCCGCCTATGTCGGTGTTATAGTCGGCAATCCAGCCGCAGGTATAGTTAGACAACTCGCCCACCAGGTCAGGCCCGCTCAGCGTCAACAATGGTTGATCGCCAACTGAGGTTGCGCGATTGCGAATCAAGCCGCGCCGAACATAGCCATCGGGCGCGTGAAGTTCAATGCCCGCCGCGATCATGGCCGTATCGACTGAGCGCGCCTCATTTGCGGGTATCGTGATCGACCATTCGCCAGCCTGATCAATCGACTCCGAGAATGACGCCGACAAGATATTGACGAGTGGGCCGTCACCTATGACAGTCCCCGCCGCATTGAGTAGATTAGCGTATAGCGTCATGCTACATCACCCACGCGCTGTACCATGTTGCAACATAGACGGGATTCGTGCCGCTGAATGACGAGCAGTTAAAATCAACCGTATTATTGCCGGGGCTTAGGTATAACCAGAACGTGAACGGATCGACAATGGTCATATTGGCGTAAGCGTCAGACGATCCGAGCAATGCAGAATAGGCCGCCGCGTCAACCGTCAACACCGCGCCCAGCGTCATGTCAGCGTGCGTCCATTTTGAAGCGTTGGTCTGATTGTGGACGAATGGAGCAGTGATTGACGTGCTGGGCGAGGTTAGCACAATCTTAACTGGCGTTAGAATGTTGCCCGCATTGGCGAGTGTGGCCGTGCCGATGCCCGTTTTGGTCGTTGTGCTTTCGGACTCTGCGTACCAGATACCCTCCCGACATTCAAAGCCAACAGACACGGGTATCGTCTGCCGTGTTCCGACTGACTCAGGAGCCGAAAACTCTGTCACCTTTGCGTATGTCCAGCGCTTAGAGCCGTCGCGCATGAGCGCCCATAGTTTAGACTCATTGGCCGCTAACAGTGACGAGCGGGCCGTGTCTAGCGCCGTCTCAACACCCGCATAGGTTGACGCGACGATCTCAAACGTTTTACGCACCGTCAGCGGCATGATCGGGTTAGCCGTTGAGCCGAGGAAGTCAAACGCCCCGCTCGTGCTGCCGACACGTTGAAGCGATGAAGGCCGCTCGGTCGTCAGGTCGTCAGCCGCCTTGTATGTCGGGAATACATACGCGCCCGCGTAAGTGCTACCAAACGCCGCGATTTTCATTAGCCCGTTCTCCGTAGCACGTTAAGCACACCGCTACCGATTGCCCCGCCCGCTGACAGTGGCGTCATGCCGCCGCCTACACTGCCAATATTGATCGAGTTGATCGTCACGCCGCCGCTTGTCTTGACTTGCGGTGTCACTTCACCCGCGCCGCCTTCACCCCACGCAAAGCCGCCATTCGTGCCGAGCGTGACGGCGCGTCTTGATCATCTGTACTTGCCCAATGGATGTGCCAAGTGCCGCGTTAATATCGCGGATCATTTGATTGACGCCGCCAATCACGCCGTTGATTGAATCGGTTAAAGCCCGCTCGATAATCAACAGCATCATAACGATTGACTGTACAGCCGCATTGAACGGCGCGGCTAGAATCGCGCCCAGCGCATTCCACGCGCCCGCAATCGCGCCGATGATAAACTGCATTACACCGTTCCAGTCGATGCCGCGCACGAAGTCAAGCGCATTGTTCCAAGCCGTTTGCCAATCGCCGTTGAGAATCGGAATCAGAATGTTGTCAATGAACAACACGACTTGATTGATCGCCTCAACAAGAAACGTGCCGATCTTGTCAATGAATGCTTGCACTTCTGGATCGCCCAAGATGACCATTAACCGTTGTAGCACAGGTAAAAGCGCATCGGCTACTTTTTGAATGACAGGCCCAGCAATCGCCTCGAATTGTTTCTTGACGGTTTCCAAACTCTGCGCAAACCGTGGGCTAGCCTTGCTCAACTCTGCGAATACTTGCCCGCCAATGCGCCCGATATCCTGCAAGCCCTTAACAGCCGTCCCAAACGCTGACAGGCCTGTGCCGATGCTTTTAATAGCACCGCCCAGGCTGATAACACTGCCTTTTGCCTTGTCGATGCCGCCCGTATCGGCGCGGCTCGTCAATACATAGGTATCCTCAATTTTTGCCACGCTGCCGCCTTTGTTGTTCTGCTATCAAGCCGTCGATGACAAGATGCTCAATCAGTTTTGATTCGCTGGGGCCGTTGCCCGTGTCATAGCCTAGCCGCTCGTAAGTGGTTACGCCTTGCGTTACTAGCCTGTACTCCGCCAGTGACGCACTAGCCCGCGCCATCACCGACAGGTCAGCGCGTGACAACTCAGGCAGGATTAGAAGCGAACCGCCCCGCGCCGATGACTTGATTTCATCCTCAAGCGCAATGCGTAGCCAACCCGCTACGCTTTCAGGGTCAAAGGGTTGACATCGGCCAGCGCTGCAATCTCTTGCGCTGCCTCCGTCTCTAATTCAACGATACGCGCCAGCAAATGAGGCACATGCGCGGGCGTGATTTTCAAAACGTCAAGGGCCTTCATTGCGCGGTCATCGACTCCCATGACACGAGCGCACAGCCGCTTGTAGTCCTTCTCAGCCGCGTCGATCTTGATCTCAACTTCGGGCAGGTCGTTGATATTCGACATGGCGCTAATCGTCGCACCATCGGCCATTAGCCGCAGGCCCGCTTCGTCAATGCGCCTTTGCTCCAGCCAACCCAGCCGCGTCTTTAGCGCGTAGGTTGTGCCGTCAATCTCTAGCGTTTCAGTCATCACAGTGTCGCCTCACTCGTGCGAATCCACAGGCCCATGTCCACGCCCGTGGTCGTGTCAGTTTGCGCCGTGCCTTTGACTTGTACCGTGCGTCGTTTCTTGTCGCCGCCAATCGCGGGCAGGTTGACCGGATCGAAGAACACGCTAGGCAAGCACACATGCGCTTCATACTTAAACGCGCCCGTGATGACCGGCCCAGACAAGGCCATGTCAAAGGCCATCGCCGTGCCTGCTCGGGCGTTATCGTAGAACGTGAGCGAATAGTCAGTCCACGACATCTCGAACGTTAATTCGATTGCGCGATTGCCGGGATACAATTCTTGCACAGTCGGATCAGTTGATAGCCCATAGCCGTCGCCGTCTAGGTTAGTGGCAATCTTGATTTCAGCGTTTAGCAGTTTTGTATAGGACGTTCCGCCGCTCACGCTCAGTTTGCCGGATGCCAGCGAAGGCGTGCCGCCCGCGACAATAGCCGCATCATAGAACATGAAAGGCCGTCGCAGTGTGGCGTAACTTGGCGATGCCACAATCGCAGCGCTTGACGTTGTGCCGTCATAGTCCCAAACGCCGCCGACTTTTGCTTCGTCTTTGCACAGGTAGTCAAACGATAACCGCGCCGCTTCTTTCGTGGCCGCGCTAATCGTCATGCCATTTACAACGCACCCCAGCGCATTGCGCCCGACAGTTGCGTTATGCTTGACCTGTGCGCTGATTGAGCCGAGCGTGGTCGTGTCATCGAATAACAGCGCGTGATCATAGACGCCCGCGTTAGGGTTAGTGGTCGCAATCGTCGTCAATAACTGATTCAACAGCGTGCCAGTGTTGACAGTCCACCACGGCAACTCAGTCGCCAGCGTGACGGGCTTTGCGCCAAGCACATGCAGATATGGCGCACGCCCCGCGCCCGTGGTTTCCATGCTCTTAACTTCGCGGCCTGATTGTAAATCAGCCGTGACGACTGGCAACGCCTTCGCTGGCGTAACCCATGTGCCAAACGCCGATTGCTTGCTATAAATGAAATGCTCTGCGCTCATTGTCACCCCTTACGAGTTGGCGCTATAGTATTGATAGTCTGCCAAGATGTTGAGATTGCTTGCCAGTGATGTAGCCGTTACCACGCCGTTTGATTGGTTTACCGTGCCGCTTTGCCCTGCGAATGTACCAGCGCCCGTAAACACGCCCGCGCTGTTGTCGGTGTAAATCGTTTCGGCGGATGCGAATAACCAGCGAATCCGGCA
>JADKCY010000037.1 GCA_016718605.1 Lysobacterales bacterium
AGTTGTGGTTTAATGGCAATCCCCAGATGTCAAAAGAGTGGGTGACTCCTGGCCCTGGAGTCATTGACTTTAAATATTGGTGGCAAACTCCTCCCCACGGCCACCTGGGCTACCTGGCCGCCCAGACCCCGTTTGCGGAGCACGATCAAGGTGCGCGGCACCAGCTCGCCGTCGGGCAGCGCAAGCAGTGCATGACTGCGGTGCCCGTGCAGCTGCAGGGACCAAACGGCCCGCTGAAACACCAGCTGATGCACGGGCAAACCCCGCTGGTGCAGGGCCCAGTGACCGTGGAGGAGCCAAGCGGCATCAATGTCCTAGTTGCACTTGTCGCTGACCCCATGAACCAGGAGGACGGGATTGTTGTGAATGAAGCCGCCCTGCAGCGAGGGCTGTTCCGATCGCTCGCGTTCCACCGGCACAAACTCCCAGCCCCCACGGATGGAACACAAGGGCGGCCTCGACTACGAGCGCCGAACACGGGCTGTCTCCAAGGCGTACATATCGCCGATCGTAAGCGCCGAAGAGAGATCGAAGTGCGACGAGTGGCTGAAATACGATGCGAAGGGAAACCGATCGTCGTTACCCCTCCCGGGTCCTGTGTCGGCGGCAGTATTCGAGGAGATCAACTGTCTGTTGCGCGATCAGCTGCTGAGTCAGTACAAGTGCAAGACACTGGAGGAGGAGCGGAAACTACTGGAGTCATTCGAACTCAACGCCGACGAGTATCTCCCGCGGACGCTCCCTACCTACAACGAGATGAGGGTGGTACGGTCTGGAGTGAGACTGCGGGTCACGTCACCGTCTGCACCGACACCCCCCTCCGTGTCGGCGACAAGCTCTCCAACCGTCACGGCCAGAAGGGAGTCGTCTGCGAAATACGACCCGCGGTGGATATGCCCTTCATTGCTCATGGCGACATGGCTGGCTGCGTACCTGACCTACTCATTAATGGAGCGATGGCAATCCCCTCGCGAATGACCATCGGCATGCTGTTGGAGATGGCCGAGGTAGGTGCACGCACACAATGTCAACGCCCGCGCCCCCTGCGCGTGTTGTGGACGATCCCAAAGTTCATGGCCACATGCTCTGGCGAATACTTATGCTTGTGAAGAACACCTTCCATCACGTGCGCAACATTGAACGCAGGTTGGACCGGCTGGAGGAGCGCGCGAAGATACAGCCGTTGCGGCGGTCGCCACGACTGCTGGCCAGAGTCGACCTGTAGAGGTACGATCACTCTGCCGCGCCCATGGCGACCGAAACGTTCACGCCCACCACGCCGGCGGAACTTACCGAACAGCTGCGCAACGTCACTGCTGTGCTTGTGAAGATGGAGCTGCGCGTGTTTGCGCTGGAGACAGCGATGATGCTGCGCAGGTCGGACCCGTTCAACGTCAGGATTCCCAACCCTACGCCTCCGCAACCGCCTGCGCGGATTCCAGAGTGGCAGGGATTCGGTGTACCAGCGGTGCAGAATCCCATCCGAATGTCGTAGAGGTAAGCCTGCTCACACCTCCAAATGGGCGGCTACGCCTCCACCGGCAACCCCGGCGTCGATAAGAACTTTGATATTGTGGATCGCAGGTTCGAGCAGATCAAGAAAGAACTGGAGCAAATGCGGGAGACACAAGCGAGCAGCATTCAAGCGCACCTAGAGCGAGCGCGTCAGCTCCAGCTGCTGGAGCAGCGCGTGGTGTACCTAGAGGCGTATCCTGTACCTCAGTACCGACAGAACTGGGTGAAATCATCCCAACGTTCCTCCGCGACGGCCGCACCGGCGAGCTTCTCCCAGGAGAAATCATGATGGGCATGTGCTGGTACGGCCGCATGGAGCAGCTGGCAGCCGGCAAGGCCATGGTGCGCACCGACAAGGGCCCCCGCGACCCGCTGCTGGGAGCGCCCGTGCGCGGCCGCAAGGCGGGCGGCGGCATCAAGTGGGGCACCATGGAGTACAACGCCGCCATTGCGCACGGCGCCGTGGAGATCGTGCGCGAGCGAACCCGCGATACCTGCGACCCCGTCGAGTCCCTCTACTGCCCCCATTGCCTGATCCCCTCGCCCACTTCCGTGTGCGCTGCCTGCCGCGGTCGGTGCCAGCGCATCGAAACCTCGCGCGCCACCGAGCTGATGCTCAACGAGCTGGCGTGCCAGGGCGTGTGTGCCCGGTTAACCCTAACATAAACTTGCAATGCCGCCCAAACGCATCACTCTGCCGCGTATGGCGGACCGCCCGCGTGAGCGCGAACGCCGGCTGGCGCGGATTCGCGATGCGGCTAGTGCACGCCGCGAGGCGCGTCACGATGCCGCCAGGAATGTCGGTCCCGGTGTGATCAAGGGTCTGTTGCGTGCGAAGCAGCGTGCCCAGAATAGCATTCGTCGGAACAAAGCCATTGCAAGCCTGAGAACCGCAGAGGGTGGACTGTCAACCATCTACGATGCGTACGAGAAGACGTATCTTCGACGCTTGCACGACCTCGACCCCACCAAGGAGCACACGATCGCACAGGACTTCAGACAGCCGGACGATTCAAAGGGACGTCCGTATGACTTCTCGTGCAAAACCAGAAATATCGATACGGCGGCGCGACACCTGGCAACCGCCGCCTACTCTGAACACCGGCGACGTCAGCAGAAGGAATTTGTCAAAAAACGACAGAACGCCATTCTGGACCACATTCCAGTGCCAGATGTCATGGGCCTCATTTCGGAGTACGCAGACGAAGACGTTCCACAGCGGAAACCATTCAAAGCAGATGTCACCCTGCAACAACGCCGTCGCGCTTCTCAGTAAACGGCGGGATGTCACACGAGTTCCTCGACCAGCTCGAATGGGGCATGAACCTGCTGGATGCGCCCTTCCCGGTGGCTCAGGCGCCGCAGGTCAGTTTCTCGGTGGCACCCGTCAACGCGTCTGCGGCGCCGCCTGTGGCCGCTGCTGCTGCTGCCGCGGCTGCGGGGCCGCCTCAGGCGAAGATCAAGTACCGCAAGAAGGAGGATCGCGTACCGCACGGGTACCTCCAGACCCTGTCCCCTGAAGAGTTCAGGAAGTACAAACTGGCGCAGATGTCGGCCTACAACCACGCCAAGCGCGGACCTCCGAAGCGTTCATATGCACCGCGTGCAACGCCGGATGGCAAGAGCCCCCAGCAGCGCTACCTAGGAAAACCTGAAGTGAGGGCACGAGAGGCAGCACGCGCGAAGAAGAAGCGCGCGGAGGCAAAGGCTGCCAAGGCGGCTAGCGCAGCTGCGCAGGGTCCAGCTCAGCCTCCCCCGCCTCCACCGCCGCTGCTGGGCAGTGGGCGACGGTGGATAGGTAGATAAACTCAACCGAGGTATCATGGACGCCGCCGACAACGGCGAAGGCAAGAAGATGGTGGCGCCCGATGGCGCCAGCGCCAGCAACGCACGCGTCGCCAAGGCGGCGGGCGTGGGCACCGCCTGGAGCGCAGGGCCCAACTCGGAGATGATCGGCCAGATCAACTGCTTCGGCGGAAACCAGTGGGGCGACACGCGCCAGCCGCAGACGTTCGGCTACTGGGACCAGCAGGCGAACTATCGCCCGCGCCAGACCCAGACCGGCCTCCCGACCATCACCATGTGATTTACTAATATATGCATGGAAACTGTTCACTGTTGTTGCGGTGTCTCAGGGCGCGGGTCAGGCACCTCTTGCAGCAGCGTGTGCACGGCGCGCTCCTGCTCCTCGCGCGTCTCGTCAATGGTGCTCAGGGGGTCGGCGGGTCCGGTGCGTTCCATTCCGGCCAACCCGGACCCCACAACCACAATTCCGCCCACGCTTGCTGTTGCTCGATCTTCTCCCACCACCTGATCCTCCTCAAACTTCGTGACGATCTTGCTCTCCGCCACCTTTCCTTCTGCATCCGTGCGCACTTCGCGCGGCATGAGATCCGCGGGGTACCGTTGCAGCTCCGGTGGTTGCAGAAGCTTAACGAGCTGGTTATGATCGGTGACAAGTCGGACCAGACACTCCTCCACTCTCCCCATTTCCTCCTCAAGCGCCGTGACCTTCTTCTCCACTCCTCCGTACGCCTCCTCCAGGCGCGTGACACGATCATTGAACTTGCCGATCTCCTCGAACCGCTGGTTCAGTTCGCGAATCAACTGACGGATGGGCTTGCGCGAAGTGCCTGTCGAGCTGCTGGAGCTCATCCTCGGGTTCGTGCGCGAGCCGCAGACGGCGGCGGTAAGCACCGAGTGGCTGGCGTGCTACAATCGCGCACGCCCCGGTTGGCAGGCGTACTACTGCAGGCACGCGTTCGTGGATCACTACGGCGGCTACAGGCGCCGGTGCTCCGGGTGTATGCGTGTGACGTTTGACTATCTGCGCATCATGCGTTCTGTAGACCAGGATATTATGCGACCGTGGGCGGTTCCCACCGGTACCAGTTTCTGTAATGTCCGATCCGTTACTCCACAGAAGCGCGTTCTGGAATTGCGCGACGCCAGTGCCACAAACTCAGAAGCGCGCAAGCGAGCCCACGTCGAAGACGCCGTCCCGCCCCGACAATCATGAGCAGCAGCCAGCCGCAGCAGGACCTGCCCCTGACGCAGCCGCCGCCCCTCTCGCCGCGCCAGGACACGCAGATGGAGCCAGAGGTGGTGCCGGAGCAGCCCCTGTTCAAGGCGAAGTCAAAGCCGAAGAAGGCAAAGGCTGCCGATGGCACCAAGGCGAAGAAGCAGACCGGCAGCAGTGCCGCGAGTGCCGGCGCTGGCAAGAAGCAGCGCGCTTCGGTGAAGGCAGCTGCTGCCAAGCCTGTCACAAAGCCTTTGAAGCGAGCATCGAAGCCTACATCCGACGATGCGAAGAAGAAGAAGCCGCGCAAGGAGGCCGCGGAGGCGAAGAGCCCCTCACCCAAGAAGAAGATCAAGGAAGCACCGGGAGCTCCTCAGAAGAAGAGGAAGCCGGCCAAGGCCGCCGCGGAGGGGGAGACTACTGCGGCTACGGATCCCAAGTCTTCTTCCGCAGCCGCTCAGTCTGAAGGTGCCAAGCTTAACGCCGTCATCGACATTCTGCTGGAGCTGGCTAACGCGCGCCTCCGCGCAGGGCATCAGTCCTCGTCCGCCCTGGAGAACGGTGCCGCTTCTGCAGAACATGCTACCATTGCTGGTGGGGCTGCAACCACTGAGGTGCGCCACCCCAAGCTGCCGCACCACGAGGGGCATGTGACGGGGCTGTAGCCATGCAGTATCCTTGGGATCGCACCTGTCAGTTCGGGGGATGTGATAACTGCCGCTGATACGATTCCTGATGGCATTCACACCATCCTTGAATTCATGAAATTAATGAACGGAACGCGCAGTTTGAGGGTGTCCCTGTTCGCTACCACTCCGTCTACATTTTTGCACGGGCGGGGTTGTTTGACATGGCCCGCCAGCAACTCAAGGACTTGTGTCCGAACATGTACACCTTTCAAACCCAGCTAAGCAAGCTGAAGCGCTGGCTGGAGAAGCGCGCACTGCCCGAGGAGGTCACCAAGCAGTTCAAGCTCACGGACGAGGAGTTCGCGGCGTACACGGAGCACAAGAAGACGGTGGATGAGAAGAAGGCACAGCGGCTCGGGCTGGTGAGCCTCGATGCGTCCGACCACGACGCGTGGGATCTCAAGGAGATGGACGCCATGGATATTGAGTACTTCCTGCGCGTGATGGCGGAACCGCACAGCACGCACCCGAGCCTCAACTACATTAAGGTTCTCATTGTGTCTGGCCGACGCGGCCAGGATCTGTTCCAGGCGCGCTTCGAGCCCGTCGAAGGCAAGCCCACCTGGGCGCGCATCCACAACGCCTGCAAGGCTCGACAAGCGGAGCTGCGCAGCTACGAGTTCCCGCTCCTATGCTCCTATGCCAAGTTTGAAATCCTGCTGGACTTTGCGCGCGAAGGATTCGAGGAGTTCAAACGCGCGCAATTCTACAACGCACTGGCGCAGGTGGCTATTGGTGCTCTACTTGACCAGTGGGACATCCTCAAGCGCGCCGCGGCCGGTCGACCCGTGACGCCGCACCGCCTGCGGAAACTCTACGCTGCCCTGCTGCTGCGCTGCTACGACACCCACCCCCTGGGCGCGGACGAGTTCCTACGGCGCGCGTTTAATCACAAGAATGCGGCCACCAAGGTCTACTTCCCCTCCAGCGGCGCCAGCGTGAACTTGTCGAAGCTGTTCCCCATTCCGGAGGGGGAGGAGGCCGAGATGGTGACCGACCAAGGCCCCTGCAGATGCCACGAGTTTTGTAACGAAGGAGACTACTGGATCTGCTGCAAGTGCGATGTCGCAGATAGCAAGGAAGTACGCGACAACGCGATTTCATTCATCTACAAGGTTCCCAGGGGTTCCAAAGGCTCTGGAGAGGTGGGTCGGTAGCTGGGGCTCATTGGTACATATGCCGGACTCTCTGGGTCATAGGCCAAACCCGCGTCTCCGTCGAGCTCAACGTACGTGTGCGAGAAGTGCGGCGGAGATGACACTTGCGGCTGCGGCACCGTGGACAAGTCGCCCCAGAGCCCCAAGTTGGGGTATTCCGAGCGGTGTGGCTGCAAGCACGGCGACATATATGTCAAGGAGTTTCCCGAGAAGCCACTCTGCGACGTTTGCGGGTCCGTGGGATCAAATCGGCGGCTGAAGATGCACGCCTCCGTCGGACCAGTACAGTAATCTGTGGTCCTCTTTTGTGCCGCTTGTAGCAGTGTCTGTAGGGGTTGTTCGAACGCCGCTTGCTTGAGGGGGCCGAACTCACGTCCGATGCGATGGTAGCTGCAGCCGCGCACCTCACCGTCCCACGTCATGCGACGCACCAGTAGCCACAGGTACGGCGCGGGCACCTGGACGCCCATTCCCTCTGTGACCGCCTGGATACCGGCCACCAACAGGGCACGAACCCCCTCAATCTGACCGTTGGCTTCCTTGAACAGGCGGCGCACGAACTTGTTGTTGGCGAAGTTGGGGCGCAGGAAGGCACGCAGGTGCTTGGTGCCCAGCTTGACGGCGCCCGCGGTGCCGGCGTTGTGGAACGCGCGCAGGTTCGCTTGCGTTAGTTTGGCCATAATCGCCATGGCGGCGTGGTGGCCCACCATCTCCCAGGCGCCCGTCCCCGCCGGGAGCCCCTCGCCCTCCAGCTGGCGGATTGGGTAAACGCTGTGATCCCAGATCGTTCCGTCCGGCCGTTGCACCAGTCCCTCCAGCGCCATTGTGATACATCGCTGCAGGTACCCGGTGTCCGCGGTATGTACGGCGGTATCCACGAGTGCGCTGCGAGCAGCGGCGAGGTGCAGAAAGTGCTGGAAGGGTTTCATGCCCTGAAGAAATCCCTCATTGATGTGGCCCGCGGGCATGGGCGCACCGGTCCAGTCCTGCTGCTGGCCGATCTCAACGAGGATCTGTGTGCGGTTTTTCCCGGAGCCTTTGGCGCCGCTCTCGATGGCGACGTGCAGGCCGCACTCGCGGCGGTCGGGCACGACCCCGCCGCCCGCATGACGCAGACTCGCGGCCGTCTCGCGGAGGCTGCGCAGGGTGACCGACAAGGGGGGCAGCCACCGGTCGGCCAGATACCGGTAAGCGGTGCCCAGCCACCGCGCAGCCTCTTCCTGGCCACGTAGGCGAATCACGGCGGGAAGTAAACTCCCATTGAGGAGCGCCTTGGTCCAATGACCGGCAATCACTTTTCCATTCACTACCACCAGCTGGTCGTGGGTCAGCGTAAGTTCAGGCGGTAGCCACGTATCATCCAGGCCGCTGCTGAGGTACGCAGACATCACTGCGTTCTGAGTGAACCCCACGCAGGCCTCGCCGTCGCAAACCATATGCCTCCACACGCATACGAGTTCGCGGGCCTCGCGCTTGGCCTCGTCGCTCTGGGGTACATATATGTGCATTTCATCGCCGTCGAAGTCGGCGTTGTACCCCATGGTCACAGCCATGTGGATGCGGAGCACATCGCCCTTCTCGTCGGGGAAGATTCGGACGCGGTGTCCGAGCAGGGAGGCGCGGTGGAGGGTTGGTGCACGGTTGAGCAGGACCCAGTCGCCCTCCTTGATGCGCAGGCGCTCCGCGACCCAGGCGGGCACACCCACGTCCCACACCTCAAACTCCAGCGGCAGGATTGCAATCACGAGTCGCGCCACCCACATTTGGCGCTTGCTCAGGACGGTTCCGCGCAGGCGTCCAAACTTGGCCTTGGGTTGCACTCCGTTGCCGCGAAATCGGCACGCAATGGACTCCCGTAGGGCCCCATATTGCAGTTCCGAGCGCACGCCGAGACGATTATTCTGGTAGCGGGCCACGTCTCGGCACAGGACATCGTACGCTGCGAGCGGGGGCGGCGCGTACTTATGGGGCCTGCGCAGGTCCCAGTCGTAGATCAGCCGATCGTCGCGCAAGTACATCACCAGCGAGGGTTCTGTAGGATGCTCGCGCACACGCAAGCTGCTGCGTACAATGGCGCGCAACTGCACGGTGAAATCGTCCACTTTCTTCTTGGGTTGCTTGGCTTCGCTGCTGGACGCGCGCAGGCTCAGCGGGGGCACGGGAAAAGCGTGCCACATCAAGTGCGGCTGCCCCGCCCGCGCCAGCAACTGGTCGACATACGTGGGGGTAATTGCCATCGTGGTGGGTCCGGCAAACACCGCGCGCAGGAACAGGCCATCAAACAAAATCCAGTTGGGCTGTTCAACTGCGGGGCCGCATCGAGGGCGAGATTGAGGGGCCGGATCCTCGGGATCGTAGGCCTCGACTGTACCCTTCTTCTCCTCACAGGTGCGCTTTTCCGGGTGCAATGGTCGCGCGCAGACGATGCAGATCGACTGTAATGTGCGCAGTATACTCTGGTCGCCCGGTCGGCCCTTGAGGAAGGCGCCGTTGGGCACGGGCCAGACGAATTCGACGTGCCCAAAGCGTGCGGCGAGCCGTGCGTCCGAGACGCCGCCCTCGCCCTTGCTGGCGCGTGTGCGCTTGCCCAGCGAGGTTTCGATGCGCAGGACGGAACGGGCCCGAATTTGCTCGGGCGTAAG
>JADKCY010000038.1 GCA_016718605.1 Lysobacterales bacterium
TATCACAGGGATACCGGAAACGGTTATTGCGCCCTCGGGTGTTGTCATGGCATCAACGGCCATGACCGCGCCACCTTCTACCCCGTCCGAATCCCGTCGGTAAACGACAGCGATTTGGCAGGAGTTACCTGTCGAGCTACTCGCGGAGAATGCCGAAACAAGAGGCACGCCCCAATCCTGCGCTATGCCGGTGTCTGCAAATGAAAGCGACTGCGTGCGCGACTTGGCATACACCCGGTCGCCAACACGCTGATACGAAAGGTGGTCGTCGCCGACTCCGGCGCGAATCACCGTCAGTTCCATAGAGGGCGTGAACCGGCACAGGTCACCGTTCTTGACGACATACCCGACCTCGTCTGAATCAGAGAACAGGCTATGAAACCCGCCTGCGCTGATAAGTGTCGAGCCACGTCGGCGACGCAGTTTCCCGGCATCGTCAATGTCAACATTCAATGCAGCAGTCAGCGCACCATCAGGCAATGACTCCTGCGTCGTTTTGTTGGCAAGACCTGAGAACTGCTTTAGTTCCATTGCTTACCACACGGCTTTATTGCAATTTGGCCTATTAGCCTGACAAGCGCGCCGGTAATCGGCATCAGGGCGCAAGCCAAAAACGCGAGTGAATTCAGCCAGTGCTGTTGCGGCTTTGTTGGGGTCGAAAATATCGGCATCCGGCCTGCTGTAGGCGCGGTGCAGTGCCCATTGAACCAAATGGCGATGATGGATTTTCCCAATCTCGGGCGTATCCAATGTCTGATCTTCGATGTTCAGCAGCGGCAGGCGATAGCACTCAAGCGCAATGGTGCCGTCTGTGCTCGGCAAGCAGCCCAGCACAAAGGTTTTGTCGTTCTGCATGGCCTGCCGCGGTACATCGGTGCGAGTGCGCCAGTCCGAGTAAAGCCTGTCCATCTCAACCCGGTCGGTCAGGTACAGCACGTTTTCATAGGTTGTACCTGTGGCCGTGAATGTTGCCCGGTCAATGTCAATGATGGATGCGTGAAGTGGATAGGTGCGCGTGCCAGCCGTCACTGCAATGCTGCACACTGCGCTTGTGGTTTCATCGTGAATCAGCCTTGCGCGAATGCACGCTTCGTTTTCAGCCTCGTTCAACCAAATGGTGACATTGGCATCAGATGACAGGTAAGGCAATTCCAGATCAAACGAATCCGACCGGAATTGCGCAATGAGTTCGGTCAGCGTCATTTACAAAGCGCCAAAGCGGTCAACCAGGCCAGTAACTTCGGTGCGCAGGTTTTCGACACTGCGTCGCTTATCCAGGTCAACCATGAAATGAGTCTTGGCGTACTGCTCAAGCGCGCCTTTGTCCATGATTGCAATGGCATCGCGCATATCCTGCACGTCGTCATCCTCGGTCTTGACCTCGGGCAGCACGGCAATTGCCGCATCAGGCACGCCGGGCGCGTAAACGTCCGGGTGCTTGAGCATCAGGCGAGCCTTGTCAACCGGCACCATGCGCGATTCGCCCTGTAAAAAGCGAATGCGCGTACCGTACATGCCCTCGGTGTACTCGGCACGCTTGCCGATGTACTTGACGGAAATGTGATCCATCGGCGGGTTACGGGTTGCCAGTCAGAACGCCTTCGACAAGCACATCCATCACACCAGCAGCAGCAATGTCTGCGCCGCCGGTGGTGATGATGATGTAGTGGTCGCGGGCCAGTGTGATTGGCGCAACTGCCGTGTTGGTAGCGAATGTGCGCGATGTTGCAGACAATGCCAGCGTGTTCAGGAACAGATAGTCGGCATCGTCCTGAGTCGTCACGCCGTCCACGGCCAGAATGCCGATGGAACAAGTGACATCAGCAGTGAACAGGTCACTGATGACGGCCAGAGCACCGGTAATCTTGAAGCCAGCGGGCAGGATGCCGATGCGGCAAACCGTACCAGATACGACAGCGGTGGTCAGATCAGAGTCAGTCCAGATGCCCGATGCGTTGGTAGCGAAGTTGAATTGCAAGCTGGTCAGGTTGCCATAGGGCACGCCACCGAATTGCTGCTGAGTCAGAACCTTCTTTTTGGTTGCTGTTGCCATGATTTTTCCTTTGTTTGGTGTTTTGCAAGCAGCCCGGTTAAGGGCTACTCATGGGCTTTAGGCTTGCAGCTTGACAGCGGTGTCAATCGCAATGACACCGTAGTCGGTGAACTGCTTGCTGTCGCCGTGGTCGATCTCGAAACGAATCTTCGAGCGGCCATTGATCGCGCCGACCAGCAATTCGAGCTTGTCGCCGTGATCCAATTCCTTCTCGCTGAAGAAGAACGGGTTGCCGGTCTTGACGTGCTTGCCCCAGGCTTCGGCCAGTGCTTGACCACCCAGCAACAGGGCACGGTCAACAGCGTGAGTCGTGCTGAATGCGGCAGGCACCAAGTCGGTAGCGGTTTCAGTCTCGGTGGTGTAGCTGGCGCACCAGCGAAGCGAATCACCCGAGTAGAAGCGGATCGGCTTGGGCATCTTGATAATCAGAATGCCATTCCACAAACCAGCATCACCCATGAACAGGGGGTTGTTACCGGCCTGCTGGCTGCGCGCCATCGCGTTGGCTTGCAGGGTGCGGAAGCTGCCCGAGTTGCTTTGCAGGAAACTGGTGTACTGCTCGCTGGAGCACAACAACACGCGCAGAGGCGAATCGCTTGCCATCTTGTCACCCTCGAACACCACGGGCGGGGGAGGCACGGCCATGCTGTCCAGGTGCGTGCGCAGGGCGTCAACCAGGTCAGCATTCATGATGTCGGTCGTGGCGATGGTGATTTCATTGCCGCCAGCTTTCACCGTCTCAATGCCAGAACCAGTGCTGATGAAGTGCCGGTTCTTTGTCGGCGCTTTCACCGTGTTGACCGCAATTTCTGCAAAGTCGGCATCACTGGCCTTGGGCACTGCCCATTCGATGTTGTCATGGAAACCGCGAGCACCAGCCAAATGGGTCAGAATCAACTGATCGGACAGGCGGGCCATGTAGTTCTCACCCAGGGCGCGGCCAAGCTTGCGTAGTTCATGCGGAGTGCGCTGCTGGGTCATCGTGTCGCCAGCACTGATCGGGTAACGCGCCTGGTTGATGCGTAGGCGGTCTTGGCTGAACGACATTGCGCGGCCCAAGCCCTCGGCGTTGCGTGAACCCCATGATCGGCTTGCCGCCCATCGGGTTGATCAGGTCAAACGTGATCTCGTCACCGGCCATCTTCTGCAAATCCATGCAGCGCACAATCGGCATTTCATTGCTCGACTGCTTGCGAATCGTGGATTCAGCTTCGGCCTGTTGCGGGAACTTGCCAGTGAGGCGGTTCAGCGTCGTGTTGCGCTGCATATTTGCAGCAAAAAGGCCAGCAGACTGAATCGTGATAGCCTGCGGGCTGCCATACGGTATTGTGGTTGCACCCATAATAAAACTCCTTCAAAGGGACCAGCTACGCCATCCCGGCGTTGCCAATAAAGAGATGCCTGTTACAGCACCCGACTCATGAGGGCCATGATCTGCTCGGGGGATTTACCATCGAACTTGCTCAATAGCCCGGTACTCGACATATCCAACATCGCGGCGCTTTCATCCGATGTCGCTGCTGACCCTGCCGGGATATCCGACAGACTCATGGGCGGCTTGGCCTGAGCTTTCGCAATGACCGCTTGCGCGGCGGCTGCTGCACTCGCTTTCACGGGTGCCGCTTGTTTTCCGTGCGCAGACTTAAAAGCGTTGAGCGTCTCAATCACCTGTGCTGCTGTGCCTTGCTCGATGACGGCCTTGTAGCCATCACGGACAAAACTCGGTTGTGCGTCAATCCACTGCGCAAAGTCGGTGCTTTGCGCGATGGTTTCCACATCCGGGTGAGCTTTTGCAATTGCGTTGAAGTGCTCATCTGTTGCGCTTTCGATGTGCTTTGCTTGCAGTGGTGCAAGCACAGTGCTCAACTTCGCATCAAACTCGGCTTGGATAGCGGCTGTTTTGCGTGCTACCAATTTTTCAACGCCATTTGCAATATCTTCTTCGGAGAAGTCGCCAAACAAATTGGCCTCACGCACCTCTTGCGCTTCTGGCTGCTTTTGCACTGGTGCTGCTGCGGCTTTCTGTGCCTCAAGCGTCTGCATGGCTTCATGGGCCACACGTTTCCAGTGTTGTTCGGCTTCTC
>JADKCY010000039.1 GCA_016718605.1 Lysobacterales bacterium
AGAAAGGCGTCTGCGCGGGCCGCTGCGCTCATCAAACGATGCGAGATAGGGAATCACCCGTATTTGGTCGAGAAGGGATTTCCTGACGCGCGCGTACTGCTCGACGCGGATGGTGCAATGGTATTGCCGATGCGGGACTGCTGCGACGGGTCGCTCCTGGGCGCGCAGAAAATCAGGCTCGCGGATAACGAGTGGCAGAAGAAAATGATGCAAGGCATGCGGGCCAAAGGCGCGATGTACCGGATCGGATCGCAACGCGCGGGCGAGTTGTGGTTTGTTGAGGGGTACGCCACCGGACTTAGCGTTGATGCTGCTTTGCGGCTTCTGCGGTTATCGGCGGCGGTAATGGTGTGCTTCAGCGATCGGAATATGGTTCATGTCGCGGCGCAATTCATGGGGCGGCATTTTGCCTTTGCCGACAACGACGCAAGCCGCGCGGGCGAGAAAGCAGCATGGGATACCGGGCTGCCGTATGCGATGAGCGACACGCAGGGCCAGGACGCAAACGACTTGCACCGCGAGTCGGGGCTGATGGCGGTGGCGAAGAAAATCATGGAGGCGCGAAGGAGATAGGGCAGCAATGGCTACTGCCGGCAATGATAAAGCTCTCCCAGCCGAAAGGCCGGAAGCGAAACGCCGGAAAAACAGGAGTCATCTACCGTCGTGACGACGGCAGGCAGCACAAAAAGCGGGGGCCATTACCCAGCCCTGAATAACTGTAGGTGTCGCAGCTCAATAAACGTAGCCACTGATAGGCGCAAGCCGATGCAGCAGTCTGAGGACTTAAATGGAACCCAGATACTCGCGTATGAAACCGGACCCGACCGGCCGCGCGAGGATGCTTAGATATACCGCTGACACCACCTTGAAAAATGCCGGAATGAGCATTTTTTGTGGTTCTTCGGGTTAGGTTCGGACTTTGAATTTACGGTTGCATTTGATCTGTTTTAAAAGCGTTCCAGAAGCGCATTATTTCAACCACTTAGGGCAATCATGAGAACAAATCTGACAGTACCGTTTGCAGAGAAAGACGCGGCCCGGACACTCGGCGCCCGATGGGATGCGGCCCGGAAAGTCTGGTATGTCGAGAACGTTGAGAATCTGGAATCGTTCCTGCGGTGGATTCCAGGAGCGGCCAAGCAGGCAGCCTCTGTTCCGGCGGTTACGGTTCGCGGTGCTCGCTTTTTCCGCACCGGCTGCAAATGCCTGCCATGGGCGCCGTGTTCGTCGTGCGTTGATAAGGTCGCTTCCGCTGGATGGGGGTTGCCGGCATGAACCGTCAGCCATTCCAACAGCGCACATTCCGCCTCGTCGGCCAGCAGCAGGTTGCCGGGCTGATCGGGCTGATTGGCAATCTGCCGATCGACGCGGCGAACCCTCTTGAAGTGGTCATCCGGGAAGAGAAGAAAGCCCGCAAGCCAGACCAAAATAGTTTGTATTGGGCCGGTCCATTGCGCGACATCTCTGAACAGGCGTGGGTCTGCGGCAGTCAGTACAGCGCTGAGACATGGCACGAGCACTTCAAACGTGAGTATTTGCCGGATGACCTATCGGCAGGATTTGATGGGCGTGACGTGAAAGACGGCTATCGAAAATGGACGACGACACCGAGCGGATCGGTTGTGCTGATTGGCAGCACGACGCAGCTTACCGTGCGCGGCATGGCTGAGTATCTGGATCAGGTCTACGCCTACGGCGCGAGCATGGGCGTTCAGTTCGGAGCGCGGCAGTGACCGCCGACACGCGCCCCCCGACCGTCAGCGAAGCCGCTGACTGGCTCAAACGCAACGCGGCGTGGCCAGAGTATTGCCGGGCGTGTTTGAGGCTCTGGAAGGCGTCCATGGGCGTCGTCGCAGTAAAGCAGGTTTTCGATCGCGCGCCGGAGTCAGTGCGTAAGTGGATCAATGAAAGGAATGCGAAATGAAATACCTGATGGCAAGGACAGTCCGCGTTATGGGCCGCATTGACGCCGCCAGCGTGGTATCCGTCGTTGATTCGTGCGGATGGGTGCAGATCGTGACGCACGGACAACGAAGCATTGAGTTCTGGCCGGCTTGGCTGCTGGAGGCGGCATGACAAAGAGCACGTTTCGAGCGCCGCCATCGTCAGAGTTTTGGGCCAAGTGCATGCTTTTTGTTTGTCGGTCGAAGGCGCATCTGTGGATTCCTCTGGCAGGCGCGCGCAATGCGCGCAGTAGATGCGGAATGCTCATGCCGGCGAACGATCTGCTTGTGGCCGACGAGAACACGACTCGGTGCAAGCGGTGCGAAAAGCAATGAGCCTATCCATTACCCCGATATTTTTTGCCGAAGCAAATGCTTTTGTTGGCGCTCATCACCGGCACCACAAGCCGGTGGTTGCTCACGTTTTTTCAATCGCCGTTAGCGACGAAAAAGGAGTGCGAGGAGTTGCAATGGTCGGTCGTCCGGTTTCAAGACACCTCGATGACGGATGGACGCTTGAAGTTAATCGACTCTGCATGGATGGAACTGCAAATGCATGTTCTATGCTCTACGGGGCCGCGTGGCGAGTTGCAAAGGCGATGGGATACAGGAGAATGATTACCTACACGATGCCAGAGGATGGCGGCCACAGCCTTCGAGCATCAGGGTGGCGTTTGGTTGGTTTGCGCGGCGGCGGTGGATGGAACAGGAAGTCAAGGCCAAGGATTGATGTTCCTGAACTGAACGGCCAGAAATGTCTGTGGGAGGCCGCATGACAGACGACCAGCGCGAGGCGTTCGAAGAGCGTGCAGCAATCCTCGAATTCGAGGCGGGAATGACGCGCGAGCAGGCGGAAAAACTGGCGGCGCGGCAGATGCTGCTGACGCCTGAGGACTTGATTTAGTTTGAGCAGGGGCAGCAACCGCAAGCCGGCTGCGGATTCGTCGGCACAACTACGAAAGGCAGCAAATGAACGATCAGGAAATTGAGCAGGAGATTCAAGACAAGGGGATGACGGCGCCGATGGTGAAGCCGCAGGACGTCGAGGCGAACATCGTCAGCGAGTACTGCTTTACCGCTGGCGAAGGTGTTACTGGCGCGCATCTCGGAAGCAACTACTGCTACGAGAAAACGCTCGACGTGCTGACGTTCTGCGTCCTCGTCCTGCGCAACGGATTCACCGTAACCGGAGAGTCGGCCTGTGCGTCGCCGGAAAACTTCGATGCCGAACTGGGCCGGAAGATCGCTCGGCAGAACGCGGTCGACAAGGTATGGCCTCTGATGGGATATGCGCTGAAGGAAAACATGTATTGGCAGCACAACGGCTGGAAATGCGGCCAGCAGGACGGCTGATCGTCGAGTGATTCACGCCGGGCTGGCAACGGCCCGGTCTTTGAGCAGAGGAAGACTGATGGACGAAGCTGACTTGGCAGAGCATCAAGAGCAGATGCATCGTGACCGCGCGCTGGCAATGCGCAAGCCGGTACTGATCTTGCCGGCTGTCGGCGAGTGCTACAACTGCCGGGATATTGTTCCGCCTGGCGTGCGGTTTTGCGACCGCGACTGTCGTGCTGATTGGGAGCTGCGCAATGGCAGATCTTGAAAAATGGGAGCACGGCGACCCGGAGAAAGTAGCCATCCGGCGCGAGTCGATGACGTGCAAGGGCTGCCGGTATCTGGAGTCGTTGATCCTGTTCGGGCGCAGGACTGAGTTGTGCGGACTTGGCAGGCCATCGGGTAAGCGTTGCCGCAAATACAAGGAGCAATAATGATCGAGTCGATTCATGCGCAGTTGTCGGCGTGGGGCAGGTGGGTTATCAAGAGCGAGGTGCACAAGGTCGGGTATCCAAGCCATAGCGCAGGATTCGGCGATTACCAACCGATCGGATCAGAGTACAAAAGCCGGCCGCCGTCTGGCATATTTACTGGCGGAGACGCGATGACAGCAATCAATTCCGCGGTGCTCACGCTATGCACCGAGGATCGCATCCTGTGCGCCGAGTATTACGTGGTCGGCGGTGGAATGACCGACGTGTGCGCGCGCATCGGGATGGCCAAGAGCACGCTATTCGACCGGCTGCACAGGATTCAGGACAGGGTGTCAATGGCGCTATGCGAAGGCGCTTGACAAAACCGGAGTAATCTGTATCATTCGTGCAACATGCGCTTTTCGCGCAACAAGCCCGACAGAGTTATCTGAGCGGGCTTTTTTGCGTTCGCGTGAAAGCGATCATCGTCACCTCGATTGGCGATGTCCAGTAGTTTCCAGATCTGGATTGCACATAGACATAGTGCGATCCGCACGCACAGGCCTTTGTTTTGTGCCTTTCGATTACATCTTGCACAGACGTAGCAAAGCTTCCAGCAGTCCCGCCGTTAATGATGCATTTCTCTGCGATCGGGCCTTCTGCGATTGCAGCCTGATACGTCTGATAGACGCGCACGAAGCACGCATCATTCTCAATCAATGAGTCGATCTGCTGGCCATCCATGTTTGTTATGGTGGCGCACGAAGACAGCGACAGTAGAAGGCAGGCAATGATGGCGAATCGCATGGTGTTCTCCTTGTTTGAAGCATCAGCATAGACCATGTCAGGCAAAGATCAAGTGCATCGCATCCGCGGCAGGACGCTGCAAACGCTGCGCGCTAGATTGCTCGGCGAGAATCCGATGTGCTCCATGTGCGGCACCTCTGTGGCGACTGAGCTTGACCACATCAAAGCGCTTACCAACGGCGGCACGAACGACGACGACAATCTGCAAGGGCTGTGCGCTGCGTGTCACGAGCGAAAGACTATTGCGGACCTCGGGCAAAGGCCGCGAATGGACATCGGGTTTGATGGCTGGCCGGTTCCCTCCGTGCCGCGCGGGCCAAGGTGGCGACGGGCGGGGTAGGTGGGCATG
>JADKCY010000040.1 GCA_016718605.1 Lysobacterales bacterium
TCCTAGATCGCTATTTGAAAGCCATCGGTGACGCGATCGAGTAAACACCAGCATCGGTCAGGCGGTCCAGAAACCGCTGTGCGATCCTCCAGAGATGAGGTATCGCCTCTGTTTTCCTTGTCGCTGAAGTAGGCGCACCAGGGTGGGCTTCGACCTCGGGAACCCGGTTGAAAATGCGATGCCGGCGTAGGTTCTCTGGGGTTGGAACAGACGGTAGGCGATCGGGTGGAACCCGAAGGTTAAGTCCAGCTCAAGTGAAGACGGCCTTCGTTGTCACGACCGTGCCAGTGTTGGACTGGATGAATCGTAGGTAGGCGGCGCTCCACCACAGCTTCGGATGTGCACTGACCGCCCAGCAGTCCGATGACGGATCGGTCAGATGCAACGTCACCGCACGGGGGACGATCTCGCGCGCTGGAGGATTTCTGCCTTTGGGATGTCCTTGTTTGCGAGCGCCTGCAGTCGGCTCCGGATCGCTTCCGGTTTGGTGATCTGGTCAAGAGGTTGGCCTCGCGGGCTTCCTGGATCGAGGCATTTTCGCGTTGGACACGGTCACATAGGGCTCGATGGTTTTCGTTCCATGCAGCGATGGCTTGAGGGCAACTGATCCATTTTCGATTGGACGCGTTGCCTAGAACCGCGTCGATGAGCAGATCGGTACGGAGATGTCGAACAGACCGAGGCTTGAGAGATCGATTTCGATCATCCGCCTACCGCTCTCTTCCATGGCTTGCTTTCTCGGGTGTGACTGCGTGTTGCCATCGGATCTCGATTAGCGGATTCACCTTGATCGTCATTGACAACAAGGTCGGGTCGGTGATCGCCAACCCGTTGTTCAAGGGTGACATCGGTGAGTTGCGCTACCCAGGCCGGCATTTCCACGCGGTCACGCGGTGTATCCGATCCTTGATGTCAACCAGCATGGACGGGTTCGGGTGGATGGTCGCCATCCCAGCCGGGCGAAGAGGATGCGCCGGTGGTCGGCAATGATCTGCTTTGCCATTCGATGGATGGCGGACTCTGCTCCGTATTCACACTCGGCGCCCGCGTGATGGAAGTGGGGCCGGCGGTGTTCGCCTTTGGCGTGCGACAAGCGGTGTTGCGCATCCTGGACATAAACAGTCGCAGGCGAGACCGTTGGCCACCCTCGGTGGCGTACATCCGCCCGTTGCGGAAGTCCGAACGGAACAATGCCTTCTACGTTGCTCATGCTGTCTTGGCTGCCTAGAGTTGGGGTGTCCCAACATCCATTCGCGCCATGTCCGAAAACAGTCAATACCTCCCCAATCCTCCACCGACCACCTTTCATGCTTGGACGTGCTCACGCAGTGCTTTCCCGCGCGAGGCGGGAGACCAGGTATTCATGTCCTGTCTGTCCCGGCGGAAATGTCTGCCAATGAACTGAGGCGCGATGGCACAACCTCGCCTGTCGATGTCGATACCTTGCGGGCGATCTGTGGAACAGTTCGGCGGTGCTGCAGGGCGATTCGCCAGGACGCTGGTTACGGCGGGAGAAATTCGTCGCTGGTGGATGGCCCACCGCGGTGAGATATCGGCTGAATGTGCCAATGCGGGGTTGGCATGCGGGCCGGATCTTCGTGCGATGCCCAGTGCAGGCGGGCGTGGCAATGTGACCCGCTATCAGCTCGCGTTTGTGGCCATGGATGTGCCGGAGGAGGGGACTGATCCCGATACTGATGTCAACGCGAACGCCGCCGAACGCGGATCTCGTGAGTCGCTGACCTATCGCATTGAACCGGTCATGGCCGCATGGTGGTTGCGAGGATTGTTCGTGAGTCAGGGCTTTGCCATGCGCAGTTGGCGGGGCGTGTGCCTACTGCTGTTGCTTACGGCCCCCGTCCTGATTACGTGGTTCATCTTGGCGGGATTGGTCGTATCTCCTAAACGCTGACGCGCCATCCGGCTCTGACGATCACTGGGCTTCTTGGATCCATTCTTTGGCTTATTTCGACGTGGCCAATGTACTCACTGCCGACCCGCAGACTGGTGATCGCTCCCCAATGGGTGCTTTCGTTGAATGCGCCTTATGGCGTCCTCCGGTTCATCCGCGGTGAAGTAGGGCGGCCTCTGGCGGCGGGTGGGTCCACCTTGAAGGTCCACAGGCGACATGCCCAATCTGCGCAGGGCGGGTGATTTTGGATGAGGGCGGTACTGCATTCCCTGACCGGATTATTGGTCGTTGTGAGGACAGCCCTCTGGAGCATGTCTTCAGCTATGACCCGGTATTTCGCTCTGGCGCTCCGCTTCGTTGAGCTTCTTCTTTCGAGGTCGCCTTTCAGCGAGGGGGCTGAGTAACCTGCTGGTGACCTCGCGGAGCCGCTCGTCGAGCTGAAGGATTTGCTGGGCTTGGGCTTGGTGAATGGTTTGAGCGGCCTGAAGCTCGGCGCTGAGCCTCTGGGCCTGCGCGCTGTGTGTGGCGGCCTCGGCCTTCCAATGCGCGATGTCCGCACTGGCTTTTGCTCTTTGGGCATCCAGTTGTTGCTTGTTTTCCTTGAGTTCGCTGGCCAGTTCTGGGCTGCGCAGTTCGTGCGATGTCGATTTCGCGGGCGCAGCGGTTTTCCGTGGCTTCGATGTGGCTCTTGCTTCGTGCGCTCTCGAGGGCAGCGGCCTCTTGTGCGCTGTTCAGCGCGGACTGAAGACTGATCACTTGTCGATCACGCTGCTGCAGTTGGTCCGTCGCGTTTTGGAGAGCGCTGCAGATCATCAGTGCCGACGCAGCTCCTGAACCCTCGAATCCGCGTCGGCGAGCTGCGCTGTGAGGTTGTTGGCTCGTTGATCCGCGCTTTGGGCGCGCGCATCGGCGATCGCGACGGCCTCCAGGGCGCTCGGTTTTGCGGATTCAAGGCATCGACTTGTCCCTGATAGTGGGTTTCGAGTTCTTGTCTGCGTTCCCCGAGCAGAGCGTTCGCGGCCTCCAGTGCGGTGTGCCAGAAGGTGCCTGCGGCGGCCTGTACGTTTTCAGGCGCATCCGGGATGGCCAACGCCGCCTGCTGCGACACCAGGCGTTGCCCGAGTTGCTGCCACCAGTCATTCAGGTGTTTCAGGATCGTGGTCGATGAGCCGGTGCCGAGCGCCGCATGAAGGCTTTGGATGGTCGGTCGCACGCCGGCCTTCGGCTGTGCGTCTGCCGCGTGCTTTACCTCGTCAAAACTCAGCCTGGCCGTGCCATGAAATTACCTCGTACTTTTGCTTGCTGCCGATTCGTCGGGGGTTGCTCTTTGACTTCCGATAATAGAACATTATCGGAAGTAGTAACCATTTAACGTACTAAAAAATACATAATATGACACAAGGACTATCCACGAATCTAGCACAGCTTCCCGACGCCGTGCCCGATCTGCTCAGCACGCAAACGGCTGATGCCGTCCGTGAAGTCATTGCCGAAGGCACCGCCGCGAACACCGTGCGCGCCTACGAGAAGCGCCATGCGCTACTGGCAGAACTGGCATCAGCTTCGATTTGGCAGTCCGTTGACGTTCCCGGTCAGCGAAGCCTGTGTGATCCAGTTCTTGGTCGACCATCTCCGGCGGACCAACAGTCGTGGTGAGCTCACCTCGGAGTTGCCGCCGGAGGTGGATCGCCAGCTGGTGGCCGCGGGCCTCAAGGGGAAACCGGGCGCACTCTCGATGGCTACCGTGCGCCATCGCATTTCGTTGCTGTCCAAGTTTCATGCGATGCAGCGTCTGGAGAGCCCGTGCGCGCTGCCCTCGGTACGTATTCTGCTCAGCACGGCGAGCAAGGCCTCTGTTAAACGTGGCGAGCGTCCAAACAAGAAAACGGCCGCCACGGCGGATGTGCTTCGCGCCCTGCTGGATACCTGCGATGACTCCCTGCTGGGGATCCGGGATCGCGCGATCCTGCTCTTCGGGTTTGCCTCAGGTGGACGTCGCCGATCAGAGATCGCGCTCGCGGACCTGCGCGACCTGCGCCGTGTTCCGGAGGGCTTTGTCTACCGACTAGAGCATTCCAAAACACGCCAGACAGGCGCCATTGCGGGGTCGCAACCCGACAAGCCGGTTCTGGGTGAGGCGGCCAAAGCGCTCGAAGACTGGCTTCAGTCCAGCGGCGTTTCAGAAGGAAGACTATTCCGAAGCGTGCAAGGCAACCGCATTGGGTTGTCGCTGTCGGATCGCTCGATTGCCAACATGGTAAAAAAGCGCGCGCTGATGGCGGGTGTCGCCGGAGACTTTGCGGGCCACAGCTTGCGGTCTGGATTTGCTACCGAGGCAGGTAAACAGGGCATCCCCCTATCGCAGGCAATGGCCATGTCAGACCATCGATCCGTGCCGACGTTCTTAGGCTACGTCCAGACGGGTGAGGTGACTCAGAATCCAGCCGCACAGTTGCTGCAGAGAATGGGACAGGTCAAGGATGAGCAGAAGGTGTAGATGAGGGTGCCAACCTGCGGAACCAACTGTTTCACGGTCTGCTGTCGACGGAGAATAGAGTTCCATCCCGAAGCGATCGCAAGTGGCTGATTCATCGTAGGCACCGCTCGGTGCGAAAACGTTAAGTTCTATCCTGAATCTGCCAACCGCCAAACCAGTGCGGAGAATAAAGTTCTATTCCACGCTCAAATTGGCCGACTGGCTATGTACTCTGAAAGATCAATCTTCTTGTTCATGCCTTCCCGGAGGGCGCGGTAACCATGTCGCGGTGACGAGCCAAGATTGGACTTTACTGGGCAAGACTGAACTTCATTGTTCGAAATACAACTTTATTGGCCACGATAGAACTCTATTTTCCGTTTACAGATGCTGCTGCGCCCGGATGAGGGTGTCGTAGTGACGCTGGTGCTCGCAGCACGGTATCTCTGCCGTCTCCCCGCGCCATCGACCCAACCAGAGCCCGCCACCGCATCCAGACCGACCTAGTTTTCGGTCGTGGATCCTGCCACCAGGTCGGCACAGATCCTCCAACTTGGGATCAGAGAGGGCGGTCATGAACTTGCCGTTCCTGGTCAGCTCGCTGACGAAGCTGGTCACCGCAGCGGCAATGGCGGTCAGCTTCGCGCCGGCCGTGGTCAAGTTCCATGCCGGAGGTGGGCAAATTGCTGCCGGTTTGCAGGAAAGGACTTAATTCCCCAGGAAAGGACTTTATTCGCTAGCAGCACTCGGGTCGGCTTTACGTACCTCAAATTCCGATTTCTACAGCGACCCCAACAATGAACGCGTGATCGATGTGGTTCCGCAATTTGCATGGACTTCAACGCTAGGCCAACAATAGTGCACCCAACCGATAGCGGAGCAAGCAAGATGAGTGGCATGGATCTGAGTCAGCTGAGCGTCAAGGAACTGGAAGCACTGATGAGCAACGCAGGCAAGCTGCGTGATCAGAAACTTCGCGACAACCTGGCTGTGGTGCGCCAGAAGATCATTCAAGCGGCGAAAGATGAGGGTTACACCATCGCTGAGCTATTCGGCACATCCACCGGAACGGCGAAGGCTCGCGGCACCGCCAAAGGGTCTGCCAAGTACGCAAACCCAGCTGATTCGTCACAGACCTGGACTGGGCGCGGCAAGCGGCCGGGGTGGTTCAAGCTCGCCATTGAGCGGGGCGTTCAGCCGTCCAGCATGGCGATCTAACGACCATCTGCGAAACAAGAAAAAGCGCGCCAATGGCGCGCTTCTTCTTTGGACAACCTTGGCGACTTAGCGACTAGCGGAACGGCTCTGTGCCGGCTTTCCAGCGAGTTTCTTTGCCTGCATCGGCGCGACGGTGCGGCAGATGGCGGCATAGCACACATCCCATGAGGCCGCTTTGGTGGCCCGCATCAGAATCTCGCAGGCCAACACGGTCGCGTGATAGGCAGGGCCGACGTCGATGCGAACCGCATTGCGGCTCTCGCTTCCTTCGTTCATGGCGAGGTAGAGGTTTTGTTCCTGATACTTCATCGACATGGACTTGTTGTTTTGCGGCCCGTGATTCGAGAACGTGCACTCCGGCAACAAGCCCAACATGGTAGCCACCAGCACCGGCAGTTCGTCCGTGGTGAGATTGAAAATGATCTTCTTGTCCCAGTGGTACTGGTCTGGCTTTTCTGGGTGAGGACCCGGTGCAGATTCGATCCGCAAGGTCGGGACGCCATCCCACAACGTCATCTCAAAGAGTGCCGCCGCACGGGGCTTGTTGAAGACGCGCACAGGATTGAGCTCGGGGTTTTCGTAGGCCTTTGCCGTGTTGCCGTCCTGATGGGCACCCGAACGCTGCGCAGGTGCTGCTGAGCGCGAAGTGGCATTGGCAAACCGCGACCGATTCTCGCCGAGACCCGCGGCACCTACGGGTGGCGCTTGCGGAGGGCGCGAAGGCCGCGGCATATCGACAACATTGTGGCTATTGGCCGCACCCTGCCCTTGCTGCGGATCCGCGATGGCGGACGATGGCGGTGCCAAGCGGGCATTGGTGCCCATCGGGCGGTCGCTCTTGGGAATCTCCGGCGACGACTGGGCGGTCTCTTGACTGCGCTGATCGGCGAGTTCCTGCAGTTCCAAATGCGCGATGGTGGCCAGCTGCGAGAGGCTGGGGACATCACGATTCTCAAGGATGGCCAGCATCTGGCCAATGCCTCGCGTACGCATCAGATGACGCGCCTGATCACCGGAAAGACGCACGTCAGCAACCAGCGAGAACGCGCGGACAACATGACCTTGGAGCATCGCTTGTAGCCCCTGCCGGTCTTTGTTGTCGATCGCAGCGCGGAGAACACCTGGCGGTTCTACCGATGCGATCTCAACAATGACGTGATCGGGGACCTGGCCGCCAATGATGGTGCTGAACAGTTGATACCGCTGGCGAATCTTTTCTTCGCGGTCGTTTGCTTGGGCTGGGCTTGCCATGGTCGACTCCTGATAAGCGCTGTGACGAGAAGCATGCGGTGGGTGAGTCTCAATGCGTGAGACACACGGACAGTGTGCAGAGGGATTTCGTCGACGCAAATTAACGAGAAGAGTTATCGCACCAGGCCTGCTTCAATGCGGTCGAAATGGCCAAGGATCGCGCGAAGGCTCTCGGCAATCGTTCCTAGTCCGTCCCCCAGATCATCGATCTCATTCCGAATGACCTCGCGCGCTGTCGGGATATCCGCGACGCCAAGCGTCAGGGTCACGCTGTTGCCAATCTCCTCCAAGACGTACACGCCTTTGCCCACACCCAGCAACGTGTCGGCACAATACCGCGAGCACGTCATGGCGAATCGGCCGGGATCGATCGGTGACGGGCTGGGTATGCCAAGCCCATCGAATAATTTGCCCACATCGCTCTCGACTGTCATAGGTGATCTCCTCCGTTGGCGCGGAAACCTATTGGAGATAAAAGCCGATGTCAAACAATGAACGGACAACCTCACTTCGTTATGGTGTTACGCCTGAAGGACCGAATGTCTTCTATGTATTGCATGTCACAGTTGGACAATTGGCGAAGAAGGATATTGCCGGTCCTCTCGCGACATTACTCGCGATGACAGACGACATCGCGAATTTGGAGCAGCACCAAGGAAAACTCGTACTCGCCTTTGATGGGTACGACGACGACCCAAGGCCCCTGTATGAAGTGGAGGAGGTCGTCACCTGGTTTCAGTTGCTGGCCGCGCAATGGAATGCCTGGCTCTACTTCATCAACGTAAAGGATTGTCCGGGACAGGTGGCGCTGCTGATGCAGCTGCGCAGCGGAAGGGCGGCCCTAACGGGACCTGCGCTTGAAAATGAGCTGAGGTATCTGGCAGACGGCCTTACTGCCTTCGGTGCGCACGCCAACATTGCAGACGAGCGCCTCACCGAAATCTTGGATGCGGCGTTCGACAGTCTCTTCGAGTAGAACTTTGCGACCATGCGCGTGCGGCTACCCGTACCGTCATTCACTCGTCGGCATCGCAACCAGTCCGCTCAAATCGCCGCTCTGCTTCACGCATGCTGGTGACTGTCCGGTGAAAGTCGGACATGGCGTTCTTGAGTTGTTGTCTCGCCAATGCGCAATGGTCCTCCCGATTCTGAGGTTGATAGCCGTCAGCGTCGTCACGACGGCCGGCTCGTTGCCCCGCAGGATTGCTTGGGATTGGCTCTGCTTGTGGCGTGCACCCATACAGCCCACCGCTTGCGTTGACCCAACATCCGCCCGCACGACCATCGGTGTACGCGACCCAGCTATCTGCACGCGCGAGACCGGGTGCCATGGCAGAGGCGATGGCTAGAACATAAAGCGCTGCAGTCCGCATGATGTGCTCCTGTGAGAGAGGGGTAAATTGGTGAGAAACGGATACCAATAAAACGCATCGTCAATCGACGTGTGTTCGTACCCTGTGACAATGAT
The DNA here is from genome assembly GCA_016718605.1 of Lysobacterales bacterium. Taxonomy (GTDB): domain Bacteria; phylum Pseudomonadota; class Gammaproteobacteria; order Xanthomonadales; family Xanthomonadaceae; genus Aquimonas. The sequence goes on from JADKCY010000040.1 coordinate 8,326, forward strand.
CAATTCCTTCCCAACAAAAAAGGGCCCGTGACCGGGCCCTTTTTTGTTGTTGGTTCCGATGGATTCACTGTTTTGCGATACAGGATCGACGATGGACGAAGGGCCTTGTCAGGGACTTCGTCTCGCATCTGTGCCAAAGGCATGTTCCCTGAGGTATCAACTCAAGGCAACGGCGACAATCGAAGCCCCGACGTTACGCAATGTTTCCAATTCTTTCGGCCGCTTGCATAAACCCAGCGCCTGAGAGTTTTTCCTTCAAGCCATTGAGATAGGCCCGATAGAAGGATTGGCGCCGCAACTGCTCAACACCGAAGTATTGCAAGGCGTCGTTCCAGTCGATCTTGTGCTTTCCTGGAATCTCGTACTGGGGAAAGATACAAACCGCACGGCGACCCTGCTCTCGCACCCGTGCCTCCAAGGCGCGCGCATGCTCAACACCGGCCTGATCCCAGTCGCCCCAAATCGCGAGGAAATAGATGTGCTCCGGGATCCGGAAGTTAGCCAGCAACGTGTCTGATGACGCGACCGCCGTTGGAATGCCATCCACCAGCAAACGGACGCTCATCCCGTTCTCAAAGCCCTCGGTGATTTGCATGACCGGCAGGCTTGGTGCATCGAGCCACGCCGACCCCCCAGTGACGGGGCGGTCCGCTCGCCTTGGCATCATCTTCTTCGCATCGCCACCGTCAGGCAGTTGTAACTTGCCGGAACCATCGGGTTGCAGGTAGATCCGTTGCAACGTGCCTACAAGTCCCTCTGCCGTCCGAATGATGTAGACAATCGCCGGAAACCGACCTTCGAGTTTTGGCTTGCCATCCTTGTCCTCGGGCTTTGAGTAATACTCGAGACCGGGGTGGAAGCGCACCTCAGGCATGGGCAGCTTCAGATCCGCAATGCCGCGGTTCTGCAGGTAGGTCCGTCCGACCAGCGCCGTTGGCGTGTCCAACGCCACGCTCTGGTCCCAGACCTGCTTCAGCTTCTGGGCAGCGCGTTCGGACTTCACCGGATCGTCCGCCACCCGTTGAACCGGTGCGATGGACTGGATCGCGCGATAGCCACCTTGCATGCCGTTGATGTGGCAATCGATCTCGTGGATGGTCTTGCCATACGACCAGCCATACAGCCACATGAGGACGTTGATTCCGGTCGGGAAGTTGCCGCAGGTGTTGCACACCATGCCGCCCGTTTCGTCGAAGTTCCGCAGTGTCCGCATGGCATCGCCATGGCGTTGCTGGTGCGCGGGATTGGGGCACCAGGTGTGCTTGCCATTCATGGCGATCACATCCTGCAGCATCGGTGCCATCGCAGACAGAATGTTTCGCCAGCGTCCTTCCGTGGCCCGTAGCACGCGCTGTTTTTTCTCCTCCCAGCGCCTACGATCAACCTCAGTTTGATCTGCCATCTCAGCTCCTTGGATGGTGTGTGCGACTGTAACGGTCGCTCGTTTTGCCCGAACCTCGGGCGGAAGCCTCACAGAGCAATCCACCCATCCTGGCCAGGTGGACTGCTCTGTACTGCCTCGTCGACCTGGCCGCCCCGAAGGGCGGCCAGGTCACGGGTCATGCTGCGAGTAGCTCTGCTTGCAGCAGGCCGATAAGGCGCTCCTGAAGCTCATCCAGGTTCTGGATGATTTCGTAGCGTTCTGGGATCACATCCCTGATGTGGTGGTCACAGATCCCGATGCCGATGACTTCGATGCCGCGGCTTCTCGCCACAGCAACCGCGTCACGCGCGGACATGACGTCGTCCGCTTCACCATCGCTCATCACGATGAGTAGCTTTCGATCCTCTCGACGCTGACTCATCATCACGACAGAGGCCATGAGGGCATCCGCCATCGGGGTACCGCCGCCGGATGCCATGGCAAACGCAGGCTGACTGCGTTGCAGCGGTGTATCGAAGTGCTTCATCAACGCGTTGTCGGGAAAGGCGATCGCCCCCAACTTCACATCGCGAAAGCTCTCGCATGCCAAGGCCGTGGCGTAACAGGCATTGTTGGCCACTACCTGTTTGTGGCCTCGCATGCTTCCACTGCTGTCTAGCACCAGCATCACCGCGGTATTGAGCCCTTTGGTTTCCGTCGAGTGTTTGAACACCCGGGCGTCTGCAAAGGCCAGCCGCGGTAGATGGCGGTTCGAGAGTTGCCGTCCGCGGTCACGAATCCGTGTGTTGGCTCGGGCCGTGGCCTCCAGCAGCACGCGCATCCGCTGCCGTAGTGCGACCGAGGTCAACGTGGCCTGATCCACGTCCAGCGGGCCGCCTGAGGCGGCGTAGACCGGTGTGACAGCACAGTTGTCCGTTGAGAGGACATACCGCACATTTCCACCGCAGGCCTTATCCACCGCTGTGCTTTGCGATGTGATCTGCTGCGTGACCGCCGCACCACGATCGGCAAAGCTCGAGGCTTGGGCTGCCGCCTGCGATAGCGCGTCCTTCTGGACTTGTGACCGCCCGCCGGGGGAAGGCTGGGGGGATGCGTCCTGCGGTGCATTGGCGTCCGCACTGCCTGATCCTGTCGCACCTTGCGGTGCATTCGGATCGCCGGCATCAGCACTTCCGTTGCTGGCGCTGTCTTGTGGCGTTCCATTGCCACTGTCCGTATCGGACCCATCGCCGCTCGCGGGATCGCTTTGCGATCCGTTGCCGTTGCCGGCATCGGAGGCATCGCTGTCGCCTTGCGTGGACTCCGGCGCTTGGTCCTTCTCGGCCTCGGCCTTCAACATCGCATCGATGGCGTTGGCGAGATCGACCGCGTCGTCGGTGGATGACATGGTCGTGCCGTGCTCTGCCAGCAGCGCGTTGAGACCAATCACCACGGCCTCGCCGAGCGACTCCCGAAGGATGGCCATGCCCTGCTCGGCAATCGGCTGGTACCACGGTTCCTCGCGGATCACATCGCGGAGCCAGGCATGGACCGTCATGGCCACCTGATCCCTCGGTGCGAGCGCGGCGGTCACCGCTTGCCCCATGTCCTTGCGGATCATGAGCTGTGACAGATCATTGAGCATGATGCGCGTTCCCGGATAGGAGGCGATCAAGCTCAGTTCCTGCCGTGGGTCTTCGATGGCATTCAGCATGCCGAAGTCGACCGCCTCTAGGGCCACATCAAACCGCGAGTCCTGGATGTGCCCCACCTCGTGGGTGACATAGCCATAGGCCAGCGTGGCCAGGTCCTGCAATCCGGCGACGTCACTTGCAATGTCCGGGATCGGCAGGGCTGGCAGGGTGATGGTCCTGCCGTTGGTGCTCGCCGTGTGGGCGTGCGCATCGATCCTGAGATCGACCTGGTGTTGACTCGCCAGGAGTCCGGCATACACCGGAAGACTGCCGAGTAACACCTTTGGAGATATATCCATGATTTCCTCCTGACCGCAAACCCACCAAGGGGCTTGCGGTCGTTGGGGTTAGAAGATGGACCAGTTCATCGGGCCGCTGGAGGGCGGCGGCGTACTGGCATCGGTCACAGGCGCTTCGGCCTGCACGGGTGGTCCCGGCGGAGGTGTTTCAACAGCTGGCAGCGAGATCGCCAGCGTTGGGGCCCGGAGATCGGCGAACACGGATTCACCGTATTCGAGCAGTCCCTCCTGATCGGTCAGCAACTTGGCAAGCCCATGCAGGGCAAAGAAGTCGCCGCCTTTGAGGACGCCGGTTTTCGGCAACGCGTCGAGTGTGTTCTTGAAGTTCTGAACACACGGCGCGATGCGTGGATCCAGGATGGAGAAGCCCTCCATCTTGGTCAGCAGCTTGGCCACGGCCGTGACAGCCCGTTGGCCCGCTTTCGCCGTCCCCTCAAAGTGGATCTTGAGGACGTCATCCGCCTCCCCCGCAACGTCTGCCAAGACGGCAGGAATCGCACCGTTGACGGCGGCGCTGTAGCGCCCATTGGGGTCCTTTTCCGGTGCGGCCGGCTTGAACATGGCGACCTGAAACGTGCATCGCTCGCGCAACATGGCCTCGTTCAAGGCGTTGTTGCGGATCAGGTGCGCCCACTCTGGGTTCGCTTTGGCGAACTCGTGGACGTGCTGATCGAGATGTGCGATCAGCTCATCCAGTGCGGTGAGAAAGTCTGCCTCCTTGCTTTGGAGGATCACTTCCAGATCCGCGAGTTTGGCCTCGGGAACCAGATGCGATCCCACAAAGGGGGATCCGACCTTCTGGATCGCCCGTTCCACCGATTTTCGGATGTTGACCATCGGTGCGAACACCTTTGGGTCGACTACCCGCTTTCGACCATCGCTAACGATGGATGAGGGCGGCAGGATCGCGCCTGCCAAATCGGTGTTCCGGTCTACCGCCACCGTTCCGGTGGCGATGGAGATGAGGGGGCGAATCAACACCATCCCCTGCAGCGTGTTGCTCATTATTGCCTCTCCTTGGGCTAAAGCCCGTTGTGCTGGACAGGCAACCCCGAACGGGTTGCCCGTCCGGGTGTGTCTCCCTTGACTGGGAGTGAGTTGATGGGCGGTCCCATCGATACAAGCGACTTTCCGTTGCGTGGGGCATCGGAAAGTGGCCTGAACATCCTGCAGCACCCGAAGGTGCTGCAGGGATCTCTGGTTAGAACAGGGCCCAGACGCTGCCCTGGTCTTGTGCGATCGCCGCGAAGTCGATGGCTTTGGGCAACAGCCCCGCCGCCTCGCCGCGTTGGAGGGTTTCCTCGTTCATCAATCCCTTCATCGCCATCGCCCATTCCTTGGGCGGTTGCACGACTCCGTCATCCAACGCAATTGAGGAATTGCCGGGAACAACTGGTGATTGATGATCGCAAGGGTCATGCGTGCGCCGAGGTTGTCGGCCTCACAGACTCCCGTCACCTCCGTCACGCTTCCCTTCTCGCGGAGAACGATCCGGGCACCATGCAACTGCCCTTTGCGCATTCCGCTGGTCACCTTGGGAAGTGCGACCAGCTCTGGCATCGCCTGCAGTGTGTCGCTGACGATAGTCAGGCTCAGGTTGGCCTGCTGGACGGTCACGACATTGCTGCCAATCACGTCGCTGCCAATGACGTCCACGTAGCGCGGGTCCTTGCGCTTTTCGTCCGCCGCCACCATGGCCAGTTGGCGTGCGCCGGATTCCGAGTCGCAGACACCCAGGACCTTCATGGCACCTCGGCTTCCGCTCTTGCCGTACGCCACATAGGCTTCCCAGCGCCCGTTTTCGATCGAGCGATAGGCGACCAACCACTCCGCCGTGCCATTGGTTGCCGAGGGTCGTACCAGGTGGGCGACCAGTTCAGATCCCGGCTTCACCCACGGCGAGCTCATGTCAGCGCCTTCAGCAGCGTTTTCACGGCCGCGCGTGACTCCCTGGGCAGGCCCATGGAGTAGACCGTCTCGACCGCCATTTCCAGCGGCTTCATGCCCGATGCGGCCAGTGGGGCGAACAGCGTGGCCGCTTCCACCACACCAATCACTTCTCGCGTCGACATGGCGCTGGCAATGCCGGTGCCGTTCTTGGCGGCATCACGGGTAGCCTTGGCCAGCTGCACGACCTTGGCGATGATCTCCGGGGTCGATTTCACCCCCGAGGCGATGACCGCTTTGGTTTCTTCGCCCTCGGTCGGGTGAAGTCGACCTCGACTTTGCAGAAGCGCGAAATCAGCGAGGTGTTCATCGCGCCGACGCCGGCGTACTCGCCGGTTTGATCGCCGGAGCCATTGCTGTTCGCACAGACGAACACCATGAAACCGCGCTCGGCACGCACGACCTCACCGGTGTCCGGGACCGTGTAGATCCCGCGGTCGATGATGTCGTTCAACCCCGTGAGTTCTGCGGGGTCGGCGAGGTCGAGCTCGTTGATGACGAGCGGAATGCCTTCCCGCATCGCCTGCAGCAGGGGCCCATCCTGCGGGATCGCTGTGATCCCCACCGGCGTTTTGGACCCGTCCGCTTCCGTGCGGTAGGTCGGGACCAGCGTTTTGGTCTGCGCGGCTTCCTGGACACTGAAGTGCCGGTTGGCCGTCAGCGAGACCACGGGGACGCTGAGGCGAGCAAAGAACTGCTCGACCACCGTGGTTTTGCCTGCGCCTTTCGGCCCGGCCAACCACAGTCCGCGACGCGGTGGTGATCCTCTCGGATCGTCACTTCGCGCATCCACGCGAAGTTCAGCATCCGAAGATGCCTTCGCTGAACGCGAGGGGGTTATCGGGATGGCGTTCGGGTGATTCGGGTTTGCGGGAAACCCGGGCACCTGCCCGTCGCGTGTAAAACCAAACGTGCTCAGTGGCACGGCGATGAGCTGTTTGCTCATGTTTTTCTCCAATACCCTTTCGGGCTAGATGATTGCGACCAGCAGGTCGTAGAGGTACTGGCAATAGGCGCTTGGGGCCTGGGCCAGCGTGAGTTCTTGGGAGAAGCGTTTGAGCAGCTTTTCCCGCATCCAGTCCGGATCCATGGCGCTGTCGCTCGGCATGTCTTGCATGGCCGCAACACAACACGCGTGGAACCCGAACGGATTTCGGTCTTCTGCTTCGTCGAGTTCGATCCACGCGAAGAGTTCTGCGGCAAATTCCAGCGCGCAGTCTTCGTCGATTCGTTCCATCGCATCCCAAAACAGGCCGCGTTGAATCGCTCGAAATTCGTTCTCGGTGATGCCGACGAATTCGTGGTTACCCTCGTGCTCTCGCAGGCGACGCTTGAGTGGCTTCATCGACTTGCGGATGAGCAGACTCAGGGCGTACTGCAGCGGCTTACGAAGACCGGCGTCGCGCCATTTCTTCTTTTCCAGCCGCTCGGAGAGCTTTTTGGCCGCTTCCCGTTCCTTCCTGGACATCCCAGGTTTGCGACCGCCCGGTTCGAACCCGGGCAGTGGCTCAAGGAGCGAGGCCTTCACGGCCTACGTCCTCTTTAACAGCAACGGTGGGGGTGAGCCCACAATGGCTCGGGTGAGCCAATGCAACAAGTTCTTCATGGTGTTCTCCTTGATCGGGAGATACACCCCCCATCGGGGATGTATCCCCATGGGGTTTCGGGTGCCCGAAGGCCGTGTGCCCCAATGAGGCGGGGCTGCCTTTGCAGCGGTGAGGCTGCGAAACCTGACCGGAGAACACCCGGCAGAGTTAGGGTTTCGGAAAAATCTGTGCTGCGCAAGAGGTACAAACAAAAAAACCCTCACCGACCTGATGGTCGATGAGGGCTGATGTGTACGTGCTTAGGCGGCCTTCGGCAATTCGTCTACCGTGACCTGATGATTGTCATCGATCGTGACCAGGAACTGCTTGCCCTTGAGATGCACCAAGGGACATTCGTTCACGAGCGTGGATCGCAGCAGCGAGGCATGATCGCCCGAGGCCAGTACGCGCTGGATCTGGTCGAAAATCCTGCCATCGTCGTCGAAGGCATCTTCATCGAAACGACCATCGTCCAGGTAATCGGACGCTTGCAGCAACACGTCTGATGAGGTGTTAGGCGTGATGTAGAGCGTCCCGTCCGCGCTAGAAAACCCCCAATACTTTGGCAGTTCGACGTCGCCAACAGGGCCCTTGAGGGTGATCGATTTGAACACCCGGACTTCATTGACATAGGCATAGGACAGACCCGGCATCGCTCGGTGGCAATGCACTCGCCGACGATCTCAATGTCCTCGACGGTGAGGTTCAGGATGTTGTCGCCCTTCAATGCGTCCTCGAAATCAAGGATTTGCACTTCCCGGTGGGCCCAATGCTCGTCATCAAGTTTGTCAAGCTTGATCATATTCAAGCCCAGTGCGCAGGCGTAGGTCCTTTGAAGCCAGTTTTCGTCGCACCAGATCCTGTTGATGCACGTCGTGATCTTGCCGCGTGCGGTTTCAACGTCTCGTGCCTCTTCGATTCCGGAGTCCCATGGCTTTCCGTAGGTCGGTAGGTCCTCGTAACGCGAGAACACGCTGTGCGGGAGCACATCGACGGCATTCAGCAAATCCCAACACCGCCAGCGGTCGAACAGCTTGGTGAGTTGAGCAAACTCACCGGCCGGCATGTCCTCACGCATCTGCAGCAGTTGGCGACGCGCCAACGCCCGTATTTCGGACTCGATCACCGTTACCTGGTGCTCGTGCTCAATGAGCTGGTCACGATCAGGCATGCGCCCTTTGAAACGCGTGGGGTCAAGATGCACCACGGTCACGCCATCGCTTTCGTCGAAGATGGATGTGCTCGCGATTTGCATGCCTTGGAGATAGGCAACCCAATTGGGGGAATCGAGCCTCATACGGATGTTGCCGATCGGTGTGTCGTCGAAGTTGCCTTCGTGGGCGCGATCCCGGTTGATCTGTTTGCCATTGATCAGCACCGGTATCGGGAAGCCTCGCAAGAAGTACTCCACATCGGACACCTTGAACGCGGATACCGGCCGCTGCAGCGTGACGATCGTGCCTTTTTTCGGGGCTTGGGGATCGGGTTCAATCGGACACGCCAGGCGTTCGATGATGTCCGCCGTCTTGCCCCGCATTGTTTTGCCACGCGAGGACACGGTGAGGTGCTCGGCCGCAAACAAGGCGGATAGAAACCCTGCCCCGTAGGGCGATTCGTCCTTCTGGATGGCCTCATTCCATCCGCTCTTCGCGATCGCGAGCAGGTTTCCGAAATCATCGATCCCTGACCCGTCATCCACTACGGTGAGGGTGTTCTCCGTGGTGATAATTTCAATCCGACTGGCGCCGGCGCGCCGGCGTTTTGAACCAGCTCCAAGACCGCCTTGTTGGCGTTGGAGAACGTCGCCGCCATCAGACGCAGGACGGACGATGCATCGGCGGCTACCGCCACTTCTGCGATTTGATTCTTCTTCTTCATAGGTACCTCCATTGAAATGGGGATACCTGCCCTGTCGGGGAGATATCCCCGAGTGGGTCTTTCGTGTGCCCAAATGTGGCTGGGCTGCCAGGCAGCACGCTGTGCTGATGAGAAAACACTGCCAGAGCAAACTGTGCTGCGCAACGCCTAAAAACAAGCGGCCCCTCGCGTGTTTAGCGAGGGGCCGTTGTGAGTAAAACGGATCAGATTTTCATCGGCGTTGCGTTGCGGGCAAGCGCGGAGGGCACGTCAAACTCAGTCTGCCCCAAGGGATGTTCGGCGCTCACCGCGCAGCGCAGAATGGCCTGCTCGCGCGTGCGGCCATAGCCCGCATCGCCCAGTAGGCCGCCTGTGTTGCGGGCGGTCCTTGCCCCCCACATGGTCTCGCGGTCATGCATGAATCCATGGGGCGCGTAGGTGCGGAGCGTGATACCCCAGCGACTCATTGCGAGGTCTGCATGCCGTGGCGTCCAGAACCCTTGTCCCGCGCTTTGCACGGTCGTGGCGCCGTTCTTCCTGACCAGGGTCACGGGCACTCCCATGGCGCGGGCAACCAGCCAGGCCATAGCCTCCTCATTCAGTTCGCTCAGCCTGACCTTCTGGAGCGCGAGAAGCGCTTTGCAGTAGCCAGACACATGCGCCTCGATGGTCGCGACGCTGCATGCGTAGGCACCGTAGACAGAATCGAGGTCCGATTTGGACAGGACGATCTGATCGGCATACGCGAGGGCGGCGGTGTGTGCCCGTTGACTATAGGTCTCACCCTTTACCCACGCGGTGTATAGCGCCGCTGCCGCCGCGAGATCCTCGCTGGTGATCTCATCGACCTCGCTCATGCCGCCACCGCCTCTGCCTTGACGATCGGCTCAATCGTGGCGTGTCCTTGTGCGCTGGTCCGGGTCAGTCGATAGGTCACCGGATTAGCGAAATAGGTTGGGCTCACGAGCGTCCTCAGGCGTTTGCCTCGGGCGTCGCGAATCTCAAGGGTGGCCTTTGCCAGCACCAGATGGATTGCGCTGCCGACGGCAAGCTCTCCAGCAACGGCGATCAGATCGCGATGCCATGGCACCGGAATCTCGGTGATCTCCGCCACGCAGTCGGCAATGTACTTGCGACGTTGTGGCCGTGGCGTGGGACGACGGCGCTCCCGCGCGATGGCTTCGGCACGCCATGCCTCTACGTCGGCGCGCTGGATTTCAGTCACCTTGCCGGTTTGTCCGTGGGCGCATTCGATCACGAACCAGCGTTCCTTGGGCGAGGACACGGAGCGGATCGCATCGAGCACATCGCGCTGATGCATCAGTCGGGTCATCCAGGTGCCACATTCCTTCAACACCCAGAGCCAGATATCGCCATCCACCACCTCGTTTTCGAGGATGTCTCGGTCAATCTCGTAGAGATCGTCCTTGTAGGCCTGGAACAGGCCTGGTGAGGTCTCGGTAAGCGCGACCAGCGCTTGGTAAATCGTGTTCATCGCGGTCTCCTTTGAAACAAGGAGGAGACCGTGTGGGTCTCCCCACAGGGTTTAGAAAATACGGCGTCCGCCGTGTGTGCCCCTATTGCCCGGGCTGGCTGGCTGTCGGTTCTTCCGACAGTGGCATCACTCAAGCCGCCGCTTGGCTTGAGTCATGGCACTGCGAGAACAAGGCGTCGAGCTCGGGAAGCTCGCGCGCAAGTGCTCAAGGACGTTTGCGGCAACCGTCTTTGCGGTGTCGAGATCACCCAACCAGATCCAGGTCGGGTCGGTGTTGTGAATCAGTAGTTCCGAGGCGGCAATCCCCACCGCGTTCAGCCTGATCAGCGTTTCGAGATGGGACTCCGAACGTCGCGGATAGATCGTCAGGCGACTGATCTGATCGTTCAGCGTGATAACGAGTGCGGGCGCGTCGATGGCAAGGTGCATGTTTGCACCGTAGCCAAGTTTGATGTGCTGCGCCAGTCCATACGAGGGCAGGCACGGGAGATCCCGTGCCTGCGTTCCTCATGCGGCCAATCGCGAACGCAATGCGTCTGGCAACATCTTCGCTTTGGAGAAGTCGATACCATCGACATCCCCTGTTCCCGAACAGGCCGATGCAGCAAAACACATGCTGCAGGGCGTGTTGTGGGCATAGCGCGGGTCGCGCGCAAACTCCTGCCGCTGAATCGATCCGGCCGTCCAACGCACCTTTGGAGATAGCTCTCCATCTGGGCGTGATCCCGCGCGTTGACGAGCTTGGGATCTCGGATCACAGGCCCTCGCCCTTTGCCGTTTTGGGGATGGTCTTCTTGATCATCTCAATGAAGCCACCTTGTCGACCGACTGCAGACCCAAACTTTCCGCGTGGGCTAGCACGGCAATGTTGCAGGCCGTGATCTGGTCCGACAGCGGTGCCAACACTTCTGGGAACTCCATCGCAGCGGACTTGACGTCGATAATGGCGATGTCACCGTCGCGGGTGGCACAGGCCAGATCGAGCTTGGTCCGGAAAACGACGTCATCGCCCAAGTCGAGCTCCAGCAACCGCTGCATGATCGGCTCGCCTGCCGGATCAGCCAGGACCGTCAGACCGCTGCGCTCCCAGTATTCTGGGAACTGCTCCATGAGGCGAATGCCCATCGCCTGGACGTTCTCCGGTGTCCATTTGGACCCGAAAGCCGCCCCATTGGCGATTTGCGTCTCGAGCTCGGTGGTAAACAACGCCACCGGGTCCACCGATTGACCCACAAACTGGCCGGCGAGAAACGCCATGACGGCCTTGTCCAGACAGTCACCGACGATCAGGTTGATGGAAGGGGTTTTCTCCTTCCAGTTCCAGACGTGCTTGAGCATGAACTGCCACCGGCAGTTCTCAAAATCGGCGACCTTCGACGGGCTGAGATAGATCTTAGCCATGGTTCACCTCGCTCAAAGCAACCACCGCATCCTGGTTGTTGCTCACCTCCGGCATGGGCACGCCCTTTCGGGCGCAGGCCTGCTTGAGTTGAGCCCACATGCTGGCGGAGACCCCTTCCGGTTTCTGCGGCTCGCGCGATTGCGCCGTTTCACTCGGCTGCGTCGCGGCGCCCTCGTTTGGCACCGGCTGTTCCGGTTTGACCGCTTTGACTGAGGCGGGCACAGGACGCACCCCGAGTGCTTGAACAACCGCCGAGGCCTTGTTTGGCTCCGTCGCCGGAACCGCCACATCGCCCTCGAAGGTGGGTTTCGTCCTGCACGATGTCGTGCTGCTGGAACGCCGCTGGCAAACCCAGCGACTCATACAGCCGCGACTTGGCGTTGTTCTCGCCCATCTCCCAAGCCTTGCGTACTTCCGTCTGGGTTGATGCCAGTGCGATCAGCTCGCCGTTCTTGGTCAAGGTGGCCGTGAAGATCTTGGCCTCGGCCTTGATGGGTTCGCCGTGGGCATCCTGGTAGGGCGACCCGCTCTGGGTCAAACGTCTGCTGTTGACCCCGTCTGTCACCGTCACCGAGACGGCACAGCCCTCGAGGGCGGGAACACCGCCACGAAAATCGGATGGCGTAGTACCACCGGCCACAACAGCGCACCGGGGCGTTGTCTTCAACCGACCGTACGAGGTCGGACAGTCGAACTCGACCCCCGCAAAGGGGCCATTTTTCACTCTACATTTCATGGTCTTACTCCTTCGCGCTCCCCGATCGATGCGCGAACGTCATGGCTCTGGATCGGCAGAGCGTGGGTTAGAACTCGGGCGCAGGTGGCCCTTGGGGTGGAATGGCCCGAAAACCCGGCGTGCGTGCTCGTCTCTGGCCGTGGTTGCACGGGGGCGAGACAAACGTCGGTGTGGCTCTGGTTTCTCTTCACTTTCCTTGTGAGGCTTCGAGAGCACTTGCACAGCGCCTGCTTTGATCCAGTGCTGGTCACCTCTTGCCCCTTGCCATCGACAAACTTCTCGTAGGCAATCTTGCCCTCGACATCGACACCTGCTCCTTTGACGAGATGTTCTTCGTAGTAGGACCGCAGGAGGGGCGATTTCACCCAAAGAGCGCAGTTGTGCCATTCGGTCACTTCCTTGGAACCGTCGGCGGTTTTGACCTGTTCGGTGGTTGCCAACCGAAAGTTGAAGAACGGCCGTCTTCCGTGGGGTGGAGCTTGGCGTCTGCGCCAAGATAGCCCTGAAGGAGCACCTTGTTACGTCGTACTGGGAACATATCCATTTCCCGAATCCGCACGTTTTAGAAGACCACTGCGCGCTGTGCGGCGCGGCATCAGGGGTCGCGCCCCGGCGGGGTCGCCAGTTGTGGACGTATGGGCCGTCCGACCTGCCAAAACCTCTGGCGAAACTTGCAGCAACTCTGCCAAACCCACCGGGATGCGATGGGCTTGGCAGAGCCCGCAGAGATCTGCGGGACTGCGACGTTAGGCGGCCATGGGCAACCCCTGGCTGGTGCCACGCATCGTGGCCAGCAACGTCTCTACGTAGTGGGTACAGGCCTCGATCAGTTCCACGCCCTCACCTGAGCGCAGATAGACCTCCTCCGGTACCGTGATGGTGACGCCGTCGTCCGTGGTTACGGTGACTTCGCTGTCCACATACATCGAAAATGCACCGACACAACCGTTCTCCTTGAGAGTTTTCCAACGGGGCTGGGGCCCCTCCAAAGCGACGGATACCCATCGACTTGGAGGGACCCCCAACCGCGTACGGTTGGGGGGTGGTGCGCCGGCTACTGACAGCCCGGGTTCAATCCCTGCTCCATGCAGGATAGGGCGTTCTCCGATTTATGAGCGAGCCCGAAGGCCAGCCCATGGAGTGACATTTCGGGTTTCGCTTTCGCGTCACCCTGAGCCGGGCCTTCGCCCGGCGGGTAGCCGATGAACTCGGCTTCCGCCCATGCCGCCTGCTCCCGTTGGGCGCCTGCGGCGAAAACCAACGCCATCCCGATCAAGGTGACGATCGCAAATGCGATCGTCTTTGCCCGGGTACGGTTCGAGGCGGTTTGCCGGGCCTCGTGACGGCGGAGCACTGCGCTCCGCCGTTGCGGCTTTGCCATGGTCTTCATGATGAATCTCCTCCCGGCGTGCCAGCGCGGGAAGTGGTTGCCTCCCCAGGGCACGTCTGGGGGGATTCCCAGGCGGCATATCCCCTGACGGGGACATGCCCCTTGGGGGAATAGGTGCAGGTGGGCGCACGCGATGCGCGACTTACCCTAATGGCGCCATAGGCGGCCTTCGGACCTGCAGGAGTTTCGGGTTCTCACGTTGTGCCGGCATAGGCACACGCACAACAGGCGCCAAGAAGGCGCTCGCATGAGAACGGTATCCCGCGATCGGGATCAGAAACTCGTCAGCCTGATCCATGCGCCAGCTGAGCTGGGATGGGGGCTGTACCACGTGCATCTGCCTCGCAGATGGCCAGAACACATTGCTCTGGACTTTCGGTGTCCCACTACAAGGCGGTGAGTGCGCACGGGAGCCCAATGGGCTCATCGGGGATCGAGCCTAGACACACAATCTGTGAAGCGCAAGAGGGGTGCGTGATTATTTTTCGGTGACGCATCCGGACACCTGAAATCAAGGAAATCCCCTGCTTTCCGGGGGGCATTCTTGCAATCCACGACAAAAAAAGGTGTGAGTCTGTCACTCCCTAACGAGGAGACTGCACCATGAGCGCTGTACTGGATTTACCGCTACCCGCCACCACCGAAGACACCGCTGCAACGACCGTCGAGGCCATCCAGCTACCTGACAAGCCAATCGCCACGTCCAAGCCCAAAAAAGGGAAGAAGAAGCCTCAGACCACGGCCGAGTATCGGAATAGTTGGCAGACGTTCTCGCCGCGTCAATCGATCGCGGTCTTTACGCTACCGCTGGAGATGGGTTCTGGCATTGCCCAAAAGCGCTTTGGCGAGTGGTTTGGCCGCCTCCAAACCGCGACTCCATGTTGTGCAACCACCTGCCCGATTTGATCGGTGCGGTCGCCGCACAAGAAGTCCTCGATGCTCACCACGCAGACCGAGGCGGCCGAAGAAGCGCTCAAGGTAGAACTTGCCGAACTGCGCAGCCAGGCGACGGAGGCTGGATTGCGTCAGGAGCGTGAATGGTCACGACCGATTACGTTGTCGGTGCCCTGCTCGAACCGCTATCACCGCGACTTCCTGAATATCGTGCGGATCTTTGACGACATCATCTGGCACCTTGATGCATTGACCACCTTCGGCATCATCTCCAATCGGGAACGCATCTCGAAGCGTCAGAAGACTGCCAAAATCGTGGGGAATGTCTCGACTGGGACTAGCGCCATGTGGGGCCGTGCCAAAGCCTCCGCGATGCGCGACATGACCGACAAAGCCAGCGTGAAGGCCTTGACCGACGCCGAGAAATGGTCACACGAGCACAGCCAGCAGATCGTGAGCGACATCAATGCGCAGGTGGCCGAGCATGGGATCGAGAGTGATCCCTCGGACGAGGCCGACAGCGCTGCAGAGGCGGACTGATGTTGAATCCCGCGCAAGCGAGCGTAGTGACCACGGAAGGTCACTGCCTCGTGGCGGCAGGGCCAGGCTCTGGAAAGACACATGTGGCCTCGATGCGTGCGGCGCGACTGTTGAAGGACTATCCGACGGATCGGCTGTGCGGTGACCTTCACCGCCGAGGCCGCGCGTGAGCTCACCGCACGAATCCGCGTCTCGTACCTGCCGCCAAGGGGCGCCTCAGCAGTGGCACCTTCCACTCGCTGTGCATGCGCCAATTGACCTCAGGTGGCAAGCGCCCGCGATTGATCCACGAGTATCAGTCCAAGGACATCCTGCGCCGTATCTATTCGGATCTTCAGCGGCGCGGATTCTCCGAAGAGTTCGATGTCTTCCTGCTGGCGGTCATGGGATTGAAGTCCAACGTGGACGGCATGACCTACGGCGAGGGCTCAGAAATGCACCGTCTTGCCTTGCGTCTCTACCAGGAGGCGTTGGACGAGCGTGGGATGTTGGATTTCGCTGACCTCATCAATCACAGCGTGCTTGGCATGCGGGAAGGCAAGGTTCCCTTGGTTCCGGTCCAGCATCTGCTGATCGATGAGTTCCAAGACACTGATGGATCGCAATACGCCTGGATGGCTGCTCACCGCGATCAGGGTGCAGATCACCATCGTGGGTGATGACGATCAATCGATCTACGCATGGCGTTGGGCGTTGGGCTATCACGGCATGAAGCGATTCGAGCAGGAATCGCGCGCCACGATGATCGCTCTCGATACCACCTACCGGTGCGAACGCCGTATCGTCATGGCGGCGGCGCAGCTGA
Organism: Lysobacterales bacterium; assembly: GCA_016718605.1. GTDB lineage: Bacteria > Pseudomonadota > Gammaproteobacteria > Xanthomonadales > Xanthomonadaceae > Aquimonas. Next base: position 24,334 of record JADKCY010000040.1, read on the forward strand.
TCGCCCACAACCCAAATCGCATCCCGAAACACCTGAAGACCGCCAAGGTTGAAATGGGTGAGGTGCGCGTCATCAATTGCCGCACCCGGGATCAGGAGTTGGGTGTGATTGCGGATCGTCTGGAAGAGGCCCTGCAACGTGATGCGCTGGCCTCCCCCCCGGTACCGCGCACCTATGGTGTTCTGGCCCGCACCAATAATCACCTTGACCTTCTGGAAACCCATCTGCGCGGACGCGTCAACTACGAACGCGTGGGCGGCACCAGCCTGTGGGATCTGCTCGGTCCAACATTGCTCTTGGGCGTTCTGCGTTCCATCGCCAATCACGACCTGATCGGTGTGGACGCCCTGCTGGGTCGATGCGGCTACACCGATGCCCAGCTCGCCGCCTTGCGCGTGGCGTGCAACATCAAAGTCCAGGGCTCAGGGCTGCGCTTTATTCATTGCGACATGAGCACGCTTCGCAAGATCAATCCCGACCTCGTCCGTTTCCGCCAGCTCTACAAGGAATGGTCAGGCTTTGCCCACGCGGGGAAGCTCTCCAATGCCCTTGGTGGGATCGTCGCGGAGATCTCTTCGCAAGTTGAATGGGGTGGCAGGGCCAATCCTAGCCCTGAGGTGATCAACGAGGAGAACCGGCGACTGGCCGCCTGCAGCAATGCCATCAGCAAGCTGACGGGAACCATCGCTGAGGTGGTCCGAAAGCTCGAGCTTCGCGCACAGTCGGAGGCCCCAAAGCCCGTTCGCTTGATGACCTTGCACGGCTCGAAGGGGCTGGAGTTTGACGAGGTCTGGATGATGGCTTGCGAGCAGGGTGTGCTCCCCTCCACAGGCGGCATCGTCGAAGAAGATCGCCGCCTCATGTATGTCGGCATGACGCGCGCGCGCTCGGTGCTGACCGTCTCCCACGCCACCGAAGGCGGCACCGCCGCCAGTCAATTCATCACCGAGGCCGGGCTGTTTGAAAGCGTTTCGGTCTCGTGATTCACAGAGGACATTCCATGCATCGTCGTCAGCTTCTTTTTTCACCCTCCTCTTGCCTGCGCTCGCCGGTGCCGGCGAGTCCGAGGTCCGCGCTACCGTTGAACGGCTGGCGCCCGGGACCGCCGTAGAGCGACTCTCCCCCAGCGCCCTGCCCCATTTCTATGATGTGGTGATTGGTGGTGATCTGGTCTTTGTCTCCGAGGACGGTCGCTACATCGTTCAAGGGCCGGTGTTTGATACCGTGGAGAAAGCCGATCTCGCCGAGGTCAGCCTGGCGCCCCTTCGGGCAGAGGTGCTGGCGCGCGTGAACGCCACCGACCTGATCACCTTCCACCCTGATCAGGTTGCGCATCGAATCTGGGTCTTTACCGACACCGAGTGTGGTTACTGCCGCAAACTGCATGCCCACATGGACGCGCTGTTGGCCAAGGGTATTGAGGTGAACTATGTGCTCTTCCCGCGCGCAGGGGTTGGCTCAACTTCCTACGACACCGCCGTCAGTGTTTACTGTTCGGATTCACGGCAACGCATGCTGACGGAAGCTAAAGCGGGCGAGGCCATTCCGACGTCCACCTGCGTCAATCCTGTGGCTGACTTTCTCAGCTGGGCCGCAGCATGGGCGTGACTGGCACACCTGCGATCTACACCGAAGGCGGGCGACAACTAGGGAGGCTATCTTGAGCCGGAAAACTACTCGCGCGGCTACAAGCCACCGAGCCGTCACACGCAAGGCCATAACGATCGACCTCGTCTTCCGCCGATGTCGTCCAGAGATCTGGCCGAGATGGGCCATTGCGAGATTCGAATCGTCTTGGACCAACGCCATGGCGAAGGGCGAACGCCAGCGCAATCCGTCGCTGGACGCCGCGGTGTGCGGGAGCACGAACGCTTCCACCATGCCGCGTTGGCGACGCAGGCGATCAGTGACCGACGCTGCTTTGTGGCGACGGCGGTCTGTGGCGAGCTCAGTGATACCACGGTGCGTTTGCGTCTTTTCCGCGATGCCTGTCTGCAGCCGTTTGCGATCGGTCGCTGGCTGACGCGCGTCTACTACCGCGTGTCACCCGGTGTGGCACAGCAGATTGGTCGTTCCCCGTGGCTGCGCACGCTGGTGCGCGCGTTCCTTGATCGCCTGGCAAAGGTACTGGTGCCATGAGCGGGGGGATGATTGCCGTTCTTGCGTTGGTAGCCATCGGGTTCGGGGCATGGGCGTTTCGTCGATGGCGAAACCACCTGTTGATGCAACATCGTGCGCAGTACCTGCTGGACGAGTTGCCGATGATGCCCGAGCCTTTGGCGAAAGGTCGCATCCTGCTCTCCGAAGAGAAACTCAAGATTCGCCATGGTGAGCGCCGGATCTATGGGCGCGTCGATCAGATCTTCAGCTATCGAGGTCTTGCCTATCCGCTCGAAACCAAGACCCGAAAACGTGCTCAGGTCTATTTGTCGGATCGCATTCAACTTTCTGCGCAGGCGCGCATGCTCCGGGAGGACCGTGGCTTCCGCGTGGCCAACGTGGGATACGTTCGGTTCGTGACACCCAAGTCGCCCGTGGTCTACAAACAGGTCGATTTGCTGCCTGACGATGAACTCAATCGTCTCTTCGATCGCCGCCACGCCATTTTGTCTGGCGAGATCCCTCCCCAGGTGCCCACCAACCTAGCGGTCTGTCACAGCTGTACGCATCAGCATCGGTGCGACAAGGGGCGGAAGCGCGTGAGGGACTGAGTGTTTCCTAAGTTCGCCAGAGCGCGACGTGCCTCATCGCAAAGGTTTGATCGTGCTGACCTTATCCAGCGAGCGGCGGCCTCACCCGCTTTGCTGGATATTCGTTCGCGGCCGTCGCCTACTGCACTTATCGGCCCATCACTTCGTCTTGGTGACAGCGAATACCTGCATCCCGAGACAGTCACACTCCGCCGCTCGGCCACTTTCAATTTTTTGACGAATTAGTGGCAGGCAATTTGGCAGCAATCCTCTGCCGTTCCATGTCGATAAGCAGTAGGACTCCCGCTGCCATGGATAGCATCATCATTACGATTGGAACGGCGATGCCAACGAGTGCAGCACCTTTTGGCAGCATCATCATCACCGCCGTCCATAGGAACCATCCCACGATGGTGACCCAAAGTTTGACGGGTCCGAAGGCCAGCACCAGCCAAGGAAGCGCCACGGTTTGGAGTAGGCGTTGATAGATGGTGGTATCGGACGTGCTGCCACTCGATCTCCGACCCATTCTCCTTTTCTTTACGCATGCGCTTCCCCCAATTCTGATTCGTCTTGTGCAGATTCATGCCGACTACCCGATTCTCAATTTTATGGATTGCGATTCACGACGACGGCCCATGGCCGACAGTCAATGTGCTAGTTCCGGTGTCGATAGTCCCACGGCGACTCGAAACTGACCCCCTCAGCCCATAGCCCCCGCTTGGCCTTCTTGGCTGCATTCTCTGCTGGGACATATTCAAGGGAATACTGCCGATACGCCAGCGCGAGGCCTTGCAGAACCAGCCACTCGTTGAGATCGAGGCTATTGAGCCGACAGACAGCGAGACTGCGCTTGTAGCGGTCTTTCGAGGTGATTTCGCACGTGATGTTCTGATTGCCAATCTGATCGGCCAGCGCCATGGCCGCAGCCTGGCCACACCGCCATGGCCGCTGGTTTCGCCTACAGGGCTGTGACGCCTCGGGCGCGTCCAAACCAATTAAACGGATTCGTTCATCGCGGATAGACAGCGTATCGCCATCAATCACGCTGGCTCGACCAGTAACAAACGTGCTTTGCCGCCCAGCGCTACTCGGCGCTCGCACCATCGGCAGTGTCCCAGTCATTTGCTGACGGTGGGGACTTTGCTGCGCCTTGTATCGTGCCACAGCCTGCTCGGAGACGTCGCCAAGATAGCAAAGCGGCCGATTGCCCCCGCGCCTGAGATACGCCGAGTTACCCCCACATCGGCGGCCATTGCGCATGATGTTGTAGGGACACGGACAGGCGCCTCCAAAGTGCCGGATGGCATCTTGGATGATCGCTTCGCGAATGGCCTGGTCATCGGCTCGCGCCTGCCCACATGAGCAGAGGATCAGGACAGCGATCACCCACATCCGCCATCGACTCATCGGGATAGCTGCCATTGCGGGTTGCTGGCAAAGCCCGGACATCCCCGGAAGCGCTCCATGGCTGCGCGCAGGTAATCGAGGGCCCACTCGATCGTGAGCCAGCGACGCCGCAGGTTCTCGGCCGCCATGGCGAGCTTGTGCGTGCCGGCAAAGGGGTCGATCGCAAGGTCGTTTTCGTCGGTGAGAAAAGCCAACAGAAATGTGATATATAGAAATAGGTGCGACACTGCCATCGAAAAAACAACGAGATAGCCCCCAAATTCCATCTATAAGCGCGATGGAAAACACACAAATAAGCGCGACGAGGTTCCAAGTGTCTACAAATAGCTGCGATGCGGTTCGCGTACCGCAACAGATGCGGAAAATTGGCGTCACTCGACGGAGTGTTTCCGGGGCGTTGGCATTTCGTGGGGAGCAGTCCATCCCCTACGAATCCACGCTGGAACGTGACTTTCTGGTACGGAAAGAGTTCAGCGCCGTGGTCTTGGAGGTTGTTCCCCAGCCCGTCCAGATTCCGTTCATCGCGCTCAACGGGCGGACCTACCTTATACACCTGACTTCCTGGTCTATTTTCGCTCCGGCGATTACCCCTGGGGGGATGGGCTCAAGCCCCTGCTGGTGGAAGTGAAACCGCGCGAAGAGATCCAGAAGCACTGGTCCGAGATGAAGCCTAAATTCAAGGCCGCATTGCGGTATGCGCGAGAACAGGGCTGGGATTTTCGGGTTCACGACGAGTCACGAATCCGAGACCAGGTGTTCGAGAACATCATGTTCTTGCGACGCTACAAGCGGATGCAGTTCCCGCCCGAAGAAACGCAGTGGATTCTTGCCAACCTGCGAGACATGGGCCAAGCCCCGTTTCAGTACCTTCTCGGCCGCCACTTCAATGGTCGTGAGGATACCGCAGTCGGCGTTTCTCACCTTTGGCACATGCTTGCGCAGGGTTTGGTCGAGTGCGACATGACCCTTCCCCTCAGAAACGACACCGTTCTTTGGGTCTCACACCATGGATAACAAGAACATCGATGTTGGCTCGACTGCGGGTATCGCTTTGAACCGCCAGAAGCTCGACCTCACGCCGGGAAAGCTCGTCTCGCAAAACGGCGTGGTTCTGAGGCTTACCGAGATTCTGGACTTCGACACGGTGGTCGGTGTCGAGGTTGAAAGCGGAAGAAGCCGAGCGTTGCGAATTCAGGAACTGAAGCCAGTAACAGACGCCAGTGCCGAGCTACAGCGCGTTGCCGCCTGCGACGCGGAAGATATTGCGGACGAAGACTGGAAGATCGCGGAGCGACGTTATGCCGCGATCAAGCCCCTGATCAATACCCAAGACTCTGGGCGACGCGCGGTCGAGGAGCGAGCCAAGGAAGTGGGCGTTGATCCCGCTACGCTCTATCGTTGGCTCCTGCGCTTTCGCAGTCTGGGGGTCGTTGCCGCGCTCATTCCTCGCAAGCGAGGCTGGAAACCGGGCAACTCGCGCATCTCGAAGCACGCAGAAACGATCATTCAAGAGGTCATCAAGGACACGTATCTGACGCATCAGCGGTCAAAACCGCAGAAGGTCGTCCTGGAGGTCATGCGCCGCTGCCAGCAACGCGGAGTGGAAGCGCCGCACGCCAATACAGTGCGTGCCCGTGTCAGTGCGCTCAGCGAACGCGTGCGGCTATCCAGCCGAGGCTTCAAGGAGCGCGCCAAAAACAAATTCATGCCTGCTGCGGGGACGTTCCCCCATGCGGACTACCCGCTGCAAGTCGTTCAGATAGACCACACGCCTGCCGACATCATCTTGGTCGATGACATCCATCGCAAACCCATCGGACGGCCATGGATCACCTTGGCCATCGACATTCACAGTCGCATGGTGGCGGGCTACTACCTGTCGTTCGACCCGCCAAGTGAAACGTCGGTTGCGATGTGCGTTGCGCATGCCATCTTGCCCAAAGATGAGTGGCTGGCTGTCCATGGTGTTGATGCGCGCTGGGATGTGTGGGGCGTCATGGACAAAATTCATACCGACAATGGTGCGGATTTCCGGTCAGGAAACTTCAAGCGTTCTTGCTTGATGCACAACATTGACCTTGAGTTTCGACCGGGTGCGCAGCCGAGGTATGGCGGGCACATCGAGCGGATGCTCGGAACGCTGCTTCACGAAATCCATGACTTGCCTGGCACCACCTTTTCCAACATCAAAGCCAGGGAGGGCTACGACTCTGAAAAGAACGCGGCCATGACGAAATCCGAGTTTGAGGAATGGTTGGTGACTCTGATTTGCAAGGTTTACCACCAGCGCATGCACTCGGCGATCGGAATGACCCCGGCTAAGAAATGGGAGATTGGAATGTTCGGCAACGCAGACGCATCAGGGCGCGGGCTACCGCCGCGACCCAGTGATCGACATGCGCTTCTGCTTGATTTTCTCCCTTCCTTTGAACGCACGATTCAAGCGGATGGTGTGACGATCGATGGTCTCAACTACTACACGGACGTGCTGCGGTCCTGGATCAACGCTGCCGATGAGAAGTCTCCCAAACAGAAGCGTGTGTTTACCTTCCGCCGGGACCCGCGTGACATCAGCACGATCTGGTTCTATGACCCAGATAGCAAGCTCTACTTCAAGGTGCCGTTTGCGAACCAAGCGCTTCCATCCATGAGCATCTGGGAGTACTCGCAAGCGAAGGCTGTCGCACGCAAAGAAGGCATGCGGTCGGTCAACGAAAGCCAGGTTCTTCGCGCAATTACCGAGCTGCGCGACAAAGTGGAAGAGTCCAAGGAGAAATCGAAGAAGGCCCGGCGGATGAGTCAGCGCAGACGAGAGCACGAAAAAGGGATCTCCCCTGCCAACCCCGCTGGCGTAAGCAAAGTCCTGCCGCCATCACCTGCCGCGCCAGCTCAGTCTTTTGCGGGCCTGCTGGATGATGATGTTGCTGCCTTTGACGATATTGCGTGAGGTCGACGATGGCAACTTACGATCATCTGCACCAAGACGTTGTCGCCGCCATGGCGCTCTCCAGCGCTGAACGAATCGCGGTGATGGACCAGCCTCGCTGGATCGGCTACACCCGCGCGACAGAGATTCTGGACGTGATGCAAGGACTGTTGAACAAACCGCAGCGGCCACGCATGCCCAACCTCTTGATTGTCGGCGACTCAAACAACGGCAAGACGACGTTGATCCGTCGCTTCGGCGATCTCTGCGGGAAGTCCTTCGTTGACGAGAACAGCAATCCTGTGCGGCCCATCATCCTGGCGGAGGCGCCAACATCAGCAGATGAGAAAGCCCTCTACATATCCATCCTTGAGCGCTTCTGGACACCCTATCGCGCGACCGATCAAGTCGCCAAACTTCGTTATCAAGTGATCCACTTGATGCGTGCGTGCCAGGTACGCATGCTGATCATTGACGAGCTTCATTCATTGTTGGCCGGGACGGCCACCAAGCAGCGTGAAGTGATGAATGCGCTCAAGTTGCTGTGCAACGAGCTGTGTATTCCGATTGTCGGCGTCGGAACGCGTGAGGCGGTTCGCGTGCTGCACACCGACCCGCAGCATGCAAGCCGCTTTGATGTGGCGTCGCTGCCAACCTGGAGTCTGGACAAGGACTTTCAACGACTCCTCGCGAGCTTTGAAAGGGTCTTGCCACTCAAGAACCCTTCCCGTCTCCATGCGCCCGAGCTGGCCAGTAAGCTGCACAGCATTTCCGAGGGAAATATCGGGAATCTGCATCGGCTTCTCATCGAATGCGCCAAAGAGGCCATTGACTGTGGTTCAGACCAGATCACGGTCGAGATCATCGAGAAAAAGAAATGGCTCCGTCCTACTCGTGGCATCCGGGAGCTTTTCGGCTAGCGTCGCGCTGGGCGGTACCAACGTCGCTGTTCCCCGACGAGATCCTGTCCTCCTGGCTTCTTCGCGCAGCGCTTGCCAATGGCTGTGATCCGCTCGCCTTCATGGGGGCAATTTGGCCGATGCAGCGCGTGTGGACGATGGATCTTGATAGACACCCCAAGGCTGAATTGATCGACAAGCTAAGTGATCTAAGTGGTGCCACCGCAGCTTCGCTCAAGCACGCCACTTTGCATCCGATTGCTCAACTTGTTCTATCCACAGCCCCCCCAAGCAAGCAATCGTGGCCTTGGATCTTGTCCGTGGGCTCCAGAAATCGCCGACGCATCGGTCGAGCACAGTACTGTCCTCGCTGCTTGGCCACAGATGAAAGTCCATTCTTTCGACTTCAATGGCGCTTTGCTTGGCATTCCGTGTGCACCCGCCACGACTGCCAGCTGTTGGAAGCGTGCCCGCATTGTAGTTCCGCTCTGGAGCCACATCGCATTCTTGTGACAGGAAACGGGTTGGACTACTGCATGGAATGTGATCGAAGTTTGAGTCGCGAGGTGCCATCGCAAACACCGCTTCCAGACGCACAGAGACTGCAATTGGCGACGGACGAGGTCTTGAGGGCGAAGCAGACGGTCTACTTGGACAAAGAAATCTCTGTCGCAAGCTGGTTCGCGGTCGTCAAGTTCTACATCGATCTAGTGCGGCGCGCACTGCGAGCACAAACGATCTCGCTGGAAGCATTTGCTCCGGAACTGACAGTAACATTTCGAAATGACTTGGGATTCGTTCCGCTGGAAAAGCTCGCCTTGCGGCAACGAGCACACTTGCTTGATTGCGCTGGCAGATTCATGCTCCTGCCTTTCGAGCAGTTGGTCTCGGAGTTTTCTGCTGCGGGCTTGAGCAGGCAAGCTGCATTTCCCTCAGGGATGCCAGACGTGCCTCCGCTAAGGACTCTCGCAGAGGCATTGCCAGACCAAGGCATCCGGAGACCTGTGACACAGCGCAATCCGCTGAGGGCTAGTCACTTCCGGCCTCGTTCTCAAAGAGAAGTTGAGCGCATGATGAGAGTGCTTCGCAGACGCACTTCTGCCGATACGGACTCGTAGGAGACACCGGATCGTTGAGCAGTTCCCGGTTGGCGTGGGTCCCCTCACGCGAGCAATGAATGAGCAGGCAGGGGCATGAGCACGACAACCAAGCGGTGCGACGAGTGCGGTCGGCTGACGGCAAACTACCAGCGGGTCTATAGGGGCTCAAGGTATTGCGGGAGTTGCTATGCGCGGGTTTTTCAGCCCCGAAGGTGCTCCCGGTGTAACAAGATCACCAGACTCCATGTGGGAGAACCTGAAGCGTTGTGCCGACAGTGCGAGCGGGATGTCCCCTGCGTTCGTTGCGGCAAGTTGAGCTATTCCATTGGGCGAATCACGCCTTATGGCCCGGTTTGCAACGCATGCTCTGTCCACTTTCGCGAAGAACGCCCTTGCATCAGGTGCGGGAAGTTATCGCGTTTGCTAAGTCGCAACTTGAAAGCCGGAATCGAAGAGCAAGTTTGCCCTGCATGTCAGCGCGTTGATCACGGTACGTGTTCGCGATGCCGCAGGAGTCGTCAGCTACTTGATGACGATCATGGCCGTAAAGTTTGCAAGACGTGTCTGGAGGGAGGGTCAATTCCCTGCTCTCAGTGCAACAAACCGATGCCCGCTGGGCGTGGGCAGCGGTGCGAGAGTTGCTATTGGGCCGGGCTCGCCGCAAAACGCGCTGCGACGGCGAGTGAAGTATTCCCCTTGCGTGAACATGCAGAGGTCTTCAGAGATTTTGCGCGGTGGCTCTGTACCGAGGTCGGTGCGCAGAAGGCTGCGGTAACGCTCTTAAAGTACCTTCAGTTCTTCGTCGAGGTTGCGTCGCTGGGCGTAAAGACACCGCCCTATCCAGAGCTGTTGCAGTATTTCTCGACCATGGGGCTCCGTAGAAATTTGCTTCCGATGCGTTTCTTCGAGTTGACGAGTCGTGTGGTTGTCGATGAGCAGCAAAAGCAGGATGCCTCCGACCAGCGCAGGATCGAGGCAACGCTATCAGGCGCTCCTTCGGCAAGCTGTCTTCGAGAGTTGCTGCATCAATATCATGGGGCTTTGCGTCGAAGGCTGGCAGCAGGAAAGACGAGTTTGCGCTCGGTCAGGTTGTCACTCACTCCTGCCGCTGCGTTGCTTACGATTGCTGCCGAGTCTGGGCGTTCCCTTCCAACGCAGGACGATCTGTTGCAGTACCTGAGTAGTACGCCTGGGCAGTGGGCTGCAGTGACTGGATTTGTGAACTTTCTCAGCGTGGAGCATGGTGCTCCGCTACAGATGCCTGCGAAGACGGAACGTCGAAGTACCTTTCGTCTTCGGCGTGGATTGGAGCGAGCGATAGCAAAGCAGCTGGAGTCGGACTTGAGCGAGCCGGCTGCGCGCGCGGCTCTACTGGAAAGTACGCTTCGGTACTTTCATCACATGCCAGCTCGCGTTGCAAAGCAGGCCGTAGCCGGTGGTTCGCTGACAGCGTCAACAGATGGCTCCGCATTTGTCTTCCATGCAGGCACCTCGTACCGCCTTCCACTGGAAGTGTCGAGGCGACTGCTGGCGAGCCCAGTCAAGTCATCCGCCTGCTCATAACGCAACGTGAACCGCCAACCTTCTGCCAATTCTGACGAGAGTTGCCGGGGATTCTTGAAGGAATCGCTTCTCGCAAGGCCGTTTTCGTGTACGCTCACGCCATGATCGGACGAACTCCGCCCCAGATTCTCATACGACGGACCAGCGCTCTGCTGGTCCCTGCCGCCTAGCACGCTATCCAGTCAGCGCTGCCGGCAGGGTCTCCTCCTTCTACACGGAGACCCTCCTATGATGCTTTTCCTCGATACCGAATGGGCCGACTCGACGTCGGAGGGCTGCCAACTCGTCTCCCTCGGGCTGGTTGGCTATGACGAGCGCTTTCAGTGGTATGCCGAGCGCGATCCGCTGCCGCTATCGGCACCGGATTTCGTGCATCAGGTCGTGTATCCCTTGCTGGAGCGGGGCGCCTACGCGATGGGCGATAGCCAGATCACAGAGTCTTTGCAGGCCTTCATTTTCCGAGTGGCCAAGGAGACCGGGAGGGCCCCCACGGTGGCCTACGACTTCTGGAATGATCGCGCGTTGTTCAACGCGGCGTGGCATGGCCCGTCCGGCGATCTCGCAACGATTCCGCCACCCGTGCAGTGGTTCGACCTGAACGTGCTGGATCCTCATTACACGAACGGACTGGAGTGGTACTTCTACGAGCGCGCCGACGAGCGAAAGCGCCGGCACCACGCCTTGGTCGATGCACGCGCCGCCAGAGCGGGCTACCTTCACGCGATTCGTCGCCTAGCGAAGGAGGGCATCTGATGCCATTGCTCCGCGAGGTGGTCCAGCGCACCACGGCGGCCGTGGATACCGACCCCACGCTGGTGCGCCAGCAGGGCGTTTTCCACCTCGGCAAGCGCGAATTACGCCATCCCTATCCCTTACGCGAACGAATACAGGGCCCGTGAGCCTCACGGCAATCACGCCCCTGTAGCTGATGTTGGTCCAAGCGCCGGCCTTATACCCCGGTTCAGCGCCCGCCAGATAAGCGGGTGTACGTCGGTTCGATTCCGACCAGGGGCACCACCATGGAGAAGCACATGACGCAGCGCAGGCAATCCGATCTACACCCCCCACACACCGGTCGACTGAATATCGGCGGGCATCCGAACTGCCCGGTAACCTGCACTGCATCAAGGAGAATGAGGGGCATAGGACGTTCGACCGGAGACATAAACGGACTGGAGAACCACGCATGACGACCTACAGCGACTGGCGAACCCTACGTTTCATTGACTGCCCCGCATGTGGCGCTCAGGACACCCACACGCGGGATGCACCGGGCGGACTCGAAGTGGACTGCCCCCAATGCGGTGTCCGATCTACCCTTGCCTGGACTCCTGAACTGAGTGACCGATTCGAGCGCGCACAAATGATCGCTCGAGCGAGACCAGCACCCTGAGGGAACGCCAGCACTGAAAGCCGCCCGGAATATCGGGGCTTGGCGCAAGTGGCAGGCCACTGACTGCATGACTCTGTCAAAGGAGAGCGTATGAAAGAGGAACTCGATGCACTTCTGTGTAGCCGCTACCCACTGATCTTCGCGGAGCGAAACCTGCCGATGAAGGAAACCGCGATGTGCTGGGGGTTCGCGTGCGGAGACGGCTGGTTTGACCTGATCGACACGCTCTGCGAGCGGCTACAGTTCTGGACGGATCACAACAAGGCACCCCAAATAGTTGCCGTCCAAGTGAAGGAAAAATGGGGCGAGCTGCGCTTTTACCCAAGAGGCCTTCCCAACGAAGCGCAGTGGGGCATGATCTGGATGGCACAAGCGATGTCTGCGCGCATTTGCGAGGAGTGCGGTAGACCCGGCCAAGCACTGGTGAATGGTCATTTTCACCTGACTCGGTGCGCTGAACATGCGCCGGAGGGTGCAATTACGAACGCGCAATATCTCGACCAATGGTACCCACTGGACAGTTGAAAGACTCCGCCCCATCCCCCAACCCGCCGAGGCCGATGAACATCGAGCTCGATCGTCAGCAAGACCCATCTGGCCACCGCACTATGATCCAGGCTGCGATTGATGACGCCCCTATGAATCGAATTGACCACGCCACAGAAGAAGCCATACGGCGCTTTCTCGCCCTGCTGGGCGGTCGCTACAGCGTGGCGGGCGCCATCATCTATGGCAGTCGCGCGCGTGGCACGCACCGCCCTGACAGCGACGCCGATGTGGCTGTGCTCATGAACGGCGAGCAGCAACGTGTGTTGACGACAACCTTGGTCATGGCCGATGCCGCCTATGACGTGCAACTCGACACCGGCATCAACATCTCGCCCCTGCCGGTTTGGCTCGATGAATGGGAGCATCCGGAGACGTATGCGAATTCGGCGCTCCTGCACAACATCGCCAAAGAAGGTTTTACAGGGCCACCTATCGCAGCAGCGTCTGTTCCAGATCCTCACCGCTAAACGGCTGATCTTGCTGCCTTTATCCTGCAAATCGGTGCATCTCGCTTTTTGCTGGATAAACGTTCACAGCCGTCTCGTGCTGCGCCGGCAACTTTCACCCTTGCTGGTCTGCTGGATAGATCTAAGCTCGCCGGACGATCAACAAGGTCGCACCCAGCTTACTGCGCCTCAAGCCAGTTCAAAGCTGGCGGCTAGCGGGATGGCCTGAAATGATTTCCGTCTAGGCTTGTTGCCGCTCCCAAATACTCCTATTCGTCAGGATTTGTCCGCCATGCAGCCCCTCGCCAAACAAGTGCTGGAACACGCTGCCGGATTGCCGGAAGGCACGCCCTTGGTAGCCAAGGAACTGGTGCACCTGGGAAAACGGGCAGCGGTGGATCAAGCACTGTCCCGGCTCACGCAGCGCGGCGCTCTGATGCGCGCTGGCCGCGGCATCTATGTCCAGCCAGTGGCAAGCCGCTTCGGGTCGCGCGCTCCTTCGACCTCCAAATTGGTCGAAGGGGTAGCTCGCCAAACCGGAGAAACCATCGTGTCGCATGGCGCCGCGGCCGCGAATGTACTGGGCCTTACCACTCAAGTTCCGGTGCGAGCAATCTATCTGTCCTCCGGCCCCAACCGCCGCTTGACGCTGGGTGCCCAGACCGTCGAACTCAGGCACGCACCGATGTGGCAGCTGATTCTTCCTGGCCGCGCTGCCGGCGATGTCGTGCGAGCGCTAGTATGGCTGGGGCCAGAGAGAGCAGGTGACGCGTTGGGAACGCTACGCGCCAAACTGTCGCCGACAGAGATGCAGGAACTCGCATCGGCACGTGCACGCCTACCCGCATGGTTGGCGCAGGCAGTGGGCGCGCTGGTGTCGCAGGATTGAATGCTTCGAACTAAAGGCAGGGGATCGTCGTGGTGACGATCAGACTCCGCCAGAGAACAGGACGGAGAGAATCGAGGCAATCCGTTCTCGGCGGTAGATGAGGGGGGCGGACGCTTACCGGCCAGGCAGTGGATGCTCGACTACAACGAGGAACGACCCCATGACGCGCTCGGCGGGATCTCGACATCGCGACTGAGCGCATCTGGAGGACATCCCGAGCGCGTTCTCAGTCCCATACTTAACCGGACAGTCCCAGAATTAAGCGGATTTCACAATCGGCCTCACGTGCCGATCGCAATAGCCCTGAACCGCGAGATCTCGCCGAACGCTAGTACGCAGGGGTTCTGCGTTGCGACAGGATAGCGGCTCACAACGAAGTGTTTGATAGCGTTTAGGCGCAACTCCCCCAAGAGCGTTTGCTCGCGCGCGCGCTCCTTCTCAAGCGCCTTCCGGTAGCCCAGGTCAAGGTAGCGGTTGTAGCGAACGAACTTTCGTACGTCGGCCTCGATCCGATTCAGGTCGACGAGGTTGTTCTTGCACTGAACGTTGTAGATTACGCCGTCGAACGTCGCGACGACGTCGAATTCCGCGCGCCCCACTCTCTTGATCTCCGTGATGTCGAACCCTTGGGCCCGCAACGCTGCTTTGACCGACTTCTCGAAGATGAATCCGGAGCGGATCTGGTATCGACGAACGCGGTTCAGACAGACATTCTTCCAGTGGTTCGCGAATCGACTGAGCAGGGTGATCGAAGTAACCAGGTCGGCGCCGACGCGGGTGAACGGCGCATAGGTGCTGGTGTTTTCGACGTAGTCGGCGCTTTCAACGACAAGCGCCTTTCGGAGGGAGTCGGGTAGCTTCTGCTCGGAACATATCTCGTCGAAGCGCTTGACTGTCAGCCGAACGAAATACTCGTCAAAAACGAGAGGGAGCAGGCTGTGGATGAACGCGGCCAACTGGCCATACGACGTCTCTTGGATGTTGAACCCCGCGTACGCCGCGGCGATAAACGCGAGATTGTTCTCCAGCTCGGCCTTGGAAAAAATCAGTCGGCGGTTCACTGGAACGCGCTTGACCCCACTGAAGTCGATGTCGGCCATTTCGATAATGGCCGTTCGCTCGGGCTCCAGAAACAACGAGTCCAGCCCGTTGAAGCTATGGCTTGCCAAGATCCCCACCTCGTCGACGTCCAAGGCGAAGTCCGGATAGACCTGGGCCAGCATCAAGTTGTGATGCATCGACGTTGTCCCCAGGCCGACGGTCTCGATGACGTAGAGGAAGTGGTTAAGGCCGTCCAGCTCGCGCTGCCGCTGACTGCCCCGGCAGACACCAGGAATCGTGTGAAGCAGGGCGAGCAGATGCCGTCGGCGCGACTGCAGGTAGCCGATGGCCATGCCGACGGTCGCCATTGCCCGAGCTGCAGGCAGTTGGTGCGTCGCAAACGACGTGGCGATGGCATGCAACTGAATGAGCGTGTACATCAGCCGCTTTGCTACCGAGCGGGAGAAGCGAGATTCCAGGCATGCGTTGATGGATGGCAATGCCTCGAGCACGCCGCCCTCGTCCAGCAGGGCCAGACCCACGATCTCGTCGAGGAGCGGCTCGCCTCGCAGCTCTCCCGGGAGGTTAATCAGCTCTTCGATGCCGCGGAAGGTCGAGAACCAGACCTCGAACGTGCTTCTTGGCTCGAAGGGTGCCAGAGACGATTCGATGCCGACACGCGAAAGGGCGAGCGCCCACATGGCTTCGGTCTGCGCGGCCACGCCCGTCAATCGTTGTCCTGCCATCCGTCGGATCCCTGGGTAAGGAGCTGAGTCGTTGCTCGCGCCATCTTGGTTCTGAAGTCGCTCAATATAAGGCCGGCCCGGGAAGGCGGCGCTTCGAGCGCATCGGTCGGTGTCCGTTGACGTGCAACTGGCCGGCGAGCCGCAGAATGACTGTACGCTCGCTCCGCCGTTAGCAGCCGGCTGGAAAGGTGTTGCCCCGCCCAGTCGGGGCGATCAGCTGCCGCTGGCGAACGCACCCCGCGAGGCTCGAAACCAAGTCTTTTTGCGCATATGACCCAGATCCCGACGCACGATCCAGCCCAAGAGATCCGCATTGAGGCGGTACACCGCGGCTTCCTCTATCAGCATCTTTATGCAGCTGCTTGCCTTCTCACTTCAGGGCAAATCGGCGCGATTTCCGTGGTGGTCGAGCGCGACGAGGACATCGAGCTCGTCACGCCGACAGGGCGAACCTACATCCAGGTCAAGACGCGCGGCCAAGCCATCATGCCGTCGGACATCAAATCGGCTCTGGAACGATTCGACGCGTTGCGGCAAGAGCACGCGCAGGGCCGCCGGGCGGGGCGAGCGACGTTCGTGGTGGTGGTCAACCGTGCCTTGGGGCCGACGCTCGCTGATCAAGCTCGCACAGGACAGCTGGCAGGTGACGTGAACATCCTCTGGCCAGGCCGTGTCTGTACAGACGCCCTTGGTCAACTTCCACCTGCTTGGTCGGGCATCGACGAGGCAGTCTCTTGGTTCGTCGATCGAGCCGCGACGGTGCCGCTCGCCATGCTGGCGCCCGACTCCCTCGTTTGGAAATTGGCCGGCCGCGTCCAGGCTGCGGCCGCCGGGGAAGCGCCCCATGCGGATCACACATTCTTGGTCGCAGATTTGCCGTCACTGCTGGACCAGATCCTGATCCAACTGCAGGACTTCCCGGCACCGCCCGAGCAGTACCGACCGCAGGAGAACGAACCTCAAATCGACTTCAGCTCCCGGGTCCGGATCGTTTCCGGCTTCTCGGGCGCCGGGAAGACCGCATGGGCCTCACAGGCGGCCACTTTCAGCAGGCACAACTGCGCGTACTTCGACTGCTCGGAGACGCCGGGGGAGGCCCTCGCCCTCTCGCTGGTGCGTGAGCTGGCCGCCAAGTTGGTCGGCGCCGACCCGGATGCGGTGCGCAAGGTCTTGCTGCCGGGCGCAACTGGAGTCGAGTCGCTGCGCCAGCTGGACATCTATCTCATGCACGAGGGCCTCTCGCCGATCGTTGTGGTGGACAACGTGCATCGTGTTTCCGCAGAGAGCCTCAAGCGGATGGTCGATGTCACGTCGGCGCTGAAGTTCGTGCTCCTGGCGCAACCGCTGGGGACGTTGCCGGAGATCGAAGCCCTTCTGGGGTTGGCGCGAGAGCCGCTGAATGGGTGGGGTGTCGACGATGTTGCGGCGGCGGCCTCTGCGTGGGGGTGTCGCGGTGATGCGGCCACTATGGGGCGCCTGAAGACGCTGACGGCAGGCATGCCGCTCTTCGTCAGGAGTGCCGCGACGATTGCGCGCGAAGAGTACGGAGGGCGCATCGACCAGATATGCGACGCCGTCGACGCATTGACCAACCTGGCCCAGACTGCGCAAGAGGTCATCCTGGCGAAGGTGTTCGACGCGTTTCCCCACGCCGGGCAACAGACGATCGCAGTACTGAGCCTGTCCGATATCGGCCTGCTTCCAGCCGAAATCAACAAGCTTCTGGACGCGGCCCTTGAGATGGACGAGCGAGCGGTTGCTGGCGTGATCCGGGCATTGCGAGCCGCTGGGGTCGTGGAGATCTACGGCAACAAGGAGATCCGACTGCAT
>JADKCY010000041.1 GCA_016718605.1 Lysobacterales bacterium
TCGATGCCTACCACCAAAGGTTCAAGCTGGACAGCAAGCCCACCTCGCACATTCGCGCGATGGCGAACCCGGATGACGACGCGCTACACGAGACATGCCTGATGTGCTCGACCGTATGTTCACGCGGTCGAGGCCAAGCTCCGAGATCTGCCCGAGTGATCCGGGTTGAACAATGGTCCCCTGCTGACGGCCTCTCCCTTGAGCCGAACGCACTTGCGGCGGCCAAAGAGATCGACAGCAACTTGGCGTTGACCGCCGGTCCGGGCGCAGGCAAGACGGAGATGCTGGCGCAGCGTGCCGATTTCCTGCTGCGCACAGGGACGTGCCGGTATCCCAAACGTATCCTCGCGATTTCGTTCAAGGTCGATGCCAGCCAGAACCTCAAGACCCGGGTCCGCAAACGCTGCGGTCCGGAGCTTGCGGCGCGCTTCGACAGCCATACGTTTCACGCTTTCGCAAAGCGCATCATCGACCGCTTTAGGTCGGTTCTCACCGGGAGGACGCGCTTGCATCCGGACTACAGCGTCGGTCCGCGTCGCATCCAGCGGCGATCGATCACCTACAACGACATGGTGCCGCTGGCGGTGCAGATCGTCGAATCGAGTCCAGATCGCGCGCAACGCGATCCGCCAGACCTACAGCCACGTATTCCTTGACGAGTTTCAGGACTGCACGGATGAGCAGTACCAACTCATCAAGGCTTGTTTTCAGGGTACGGCTGTCCGGCTGACAGCGGTCGGCGACACGAAGCAACGCATCATGGGATGGGCCAGGGCGCTTGAAGGAATCTTCGAGAGCTACGCGGAAGACTTCGACGCGCACCCCCTCAACCTCTATCAGAACTTCCGGTCCGAACCGCGATTGCGCCGCATGCAGAACGCCATGGTGCGTGTCATGGACCCACCTGCTGCACTCGACGATGACGAGCTTCCGGGAGAAGAAGGAGAGATCGAGGTTCTGCGGTTCGACAACGATGATGACGAGGCGAATGCGCTTGCAGATTGGCGCGGCTGGATTAAGGACGAAGGTGTCGATCCTTCCGAGATCGCGGTGCTGGTGGCAGCAGCAGAACCTCTACTGCCAGAAGCTGCGCGCCGCGCTGGATGCCAATGGCGTGCCCTACCGTGATGAGGATGCGACCCAGAATCTGGCGTCCGAGCCGGTTGCGAACCTGATCGTCGATTTCCTTCTCGTTGCGGCAGGCCAGGGACAGCCCGGCCCCTTTCAGCGCCTGCTCGACCTTGCGGTGTTCGGGCGTGGGTTCGATCAGGAAAACGAGTACCGCGCGCGATCCCGATGGAATCGCTTCATCGCGAACGCCAAACAACGGCTCGCGGCAGAGGAAGCCGAGCTTGCAAACATCGACGACCTACGGACTATCGTCGGCGAACTGCTCGACATCGTTGGGCGCGACGCCGTGGTCGGCCTTTCGTCCGAGTACGCGCAGGGCGACTACCTGCAACAGCAGATCAACGCGACGATTGACCGTGCGCACGCGCTGTTGGCCGATGGCGAGGACCCGGCGACGGCCCTCGCCTCGTTCTCAGGCGACCGCGCCGTCCGCATCATGTCGATTCACAAGAGCAAGGGATTGGAGTTCGACACGGTCGTGGTGTTGGGTGTTGAAAGTCAAACTTTCTGGGGCGACCAGGACGCCGAGCGCTCGGCCTACTTCGTCGGCATCTCGCGCGCCAAGCGTCGCCTGTACCTGACCGTCTGCGAGCAAAGAGAAGTGCCTCTTGGGGCCAGGTCCTGGAACGTCGCCCGGACGGAACATGAGGAGTTCCTCAGTTACGCTACTCCTTACCTTTAGCGATGGACGGCAATCAGTAGTGAGATTGCGACGTCCCCGGCTTCAGTAGCGGGGCTGTTTGGTATCCAGCATTACTGTAGCCGATCCTCGGCAAGGTGCTTCGTATAGGCCTCGGGGGTCATCCCACCAAGGACCTTTTCGGTCGCTCTCCGTTGTATTCGCGTCGCCATGTTTCGATCACGGCACGCGCCTGCAGCAAGTTCGGGAACCAGTGCTCGTTGAGGCATTCGTCGCGCAGTCGGCCGTTGAAGCTTTCGATGTAGGCGTTCTGGTTCGGCTTGCCTGGTTCGATCAGCCGCAAGGTGACACCTCGCTGGTAAGCCCACTGCACCATCGCCTTGCCACAGAACTCTTTGCCATTGTCACTACGAATGATCTTCGGCAGGCCACGTGACAGGGCAAGGCGGTCCATCACGCGTGCCACGCCATGACCTGAGATCGCTCGCTCGACTTCAACGGCGACCGCCTCATGCGTGGCGTCGTCGACGACCGTTAGGCACTTCAGGACGCGACCCTCTGCCGTCCGGTCGAACACGAAGTCCATCGACCAGACCTCATTCGCGGCCAGCGGCCGATACAGCGGCTGCCGATCACCGATCAGCACCTTCTTCCGCTTGCGCCGACGCACCTGCAGATTGGCATCCTGGTACAGCCGCTCCACGCGTTTGTAGTTCACGAGCATCCCTGCCTGCCGAAGCTTCAAGTGAATCATCCCGACCCCATAGCGCTTGTGCCGATGCGCCAGCGCTACGATCTGTTCCCGCAGTTGGACATTGCGATCCGGTCGCGGTTCGTATCGGAAGGCGCTCGCGCTCATTCGCCCCACACGCAGTGCGCGGCGTTCGCTCAGTCCGAGCTCGATCATCTGCCGCACCAACACGCGTTTCGCTGGTGCGGTCAGGGCTTTTTTCGAAGGACGTCCTTGATAACGTCGTTCTCGAAGATCTGCTCGGCCAGCAGCTTCTTCAGACGCGCATTCTCCGCCTCGAGGTCCTTCAGACGCTTCGCGTCCGGTACGTTCATCCCGCCGAACTTGCTACGCCACAGGTAGTACGAGGCTTCGCTGAAGCCGTGCCGCCGACACAAGTCTTTGATCGGCATACCGGCCTCCGCTTCACGCAGGAACCCGATGATCTGCTCTTCTGAAAATCGCTTCTTCACGTCAATCTCCGTCGTCTGGGGAATTGGACTCCAAACCGCCGTGCTACTCAAAATCGGGGGGACGTCGTCACCGCAACGGCAATGGCGGTCAGCTTCGCGCCGGCCGTGGTCAAGTCCCATGCCGGAGGTGGGCAAATTGCTGCCGGTTTGCAGGAAAGGACTTAATTCCCCAGGAAAGGACTTTATTCGCTAGCAGCACCTCGGGTCGGCTTTACGTACCTCAAATTCCGATTTCTACAGCGACCCCAACAATGAACGCGTGATCGATGTGGTTCCGCAATTTGCATGGACTTCAACGCTAGGCCAACAATAGTGCACCCAACCGATAGCGGAGCAAGCAAGATGAGTGGCATGGATCTGAGTCAGCTGAGCGTCAAGGAACTGGAAGCACTGATGGCCAACGCAGGCAAGCTGCGTGATCAGAAACTTCGCGACAACTTTGGCTGTGGTGCGCCAGAAGATCATTCGCGGCGAAAGATGAGGGTTACACCATCGCTGAGCTATTCGGCACATCCACCGGAACGGCGAAGGCTCGCGGCACCGCCAAAGGGTCTGCCAAGTACGCAAACCCGGCTGATTCGTCACAGACCTGGACTGGGCGCGGCAAGCGGCCGGGGTGGTTCAAGCTGGCCATTGAGCGGGCGTTCAGCCGTCCAGCATGCGCGATCTAACGACCATCTGCGGAAACAAGAAAAAGCGCGCCAATGGCGCGCTTTTTTGGACAACCTGGCCGACTTAGCGACTAGCGGAACGGCGCTGTGCCGGCTTTCCAGCGAGTTTCTTTGCCTGCATCGGGGCGACGGTGCGGCAGATGGCGGCATAGCACACATCCCATGAGGCCGCTTTGGTGGCCCGCATCAGAATCTCGCAGGCCAACACGGTCGCGTGATAGGCAGGGCCGACGTCGATGCGAACCGCATTGCGGCTCTCGCTTCCTTCGTTCATGGTGAGGTAGAGGTTTTGTTCCTGATACTTCATCGACATGGACTTGTTGTTTTGCGGCCCGTGATTCGAGAACGTGCACTCCGGCAACAAGCCCAACATGGTAGCCACCAGCACCGGCAGTTCGTCCGTGGTGAGATTGAAAATGATCTTCTTGTCCCAGTGGTACTGGTCTGGCTTTTCTGGGTGAGGACCCGGTGCAGATTCGATCCGCAAGGTTGGCACGCCAGCCCACAACGTCATCTCAAAGAGTGCCGCCGCACGGGGCTTGTTGAAGACGCGCACAGGATTGAGCTCGGGGTTATCGAAGTCCTTAGCCGTGTTGCCGTCCTGATGGGCACCCGAACGCTGCGCAGGTGCTGCTGAGCGCGAAGTGGCATTGGCAAACCGAGACCGATTCACGCCGAGTCCCGCCGCACCTACGGGCGGCGCTTGCGGAGGGCGCGAAGGCCGCGGCATATCGACAACATTGTGGCTATTGGCCGCACCCTGCCCTTGCTGCGGATCCGCGATGGAGGACGATGGCGGTGCCAAGCGGGCATTGGTGCCCATCGGGCGGTCGCTCTTGGGAATCTCCGGCGACGACTGGGCGGTCTCTTGACTGCGCTGATCGGCGAGTTCCTGCAGTTCCAAATGCGCGATGGTGGCCAGCTGCGAGAGGCTGGGGACATCACGATTCTCAAGGATGGCCAGCATCTGGCCAATGCCTCGCGTGCGCATGAGGTGACGCGCCTGATCACCGGAAAGACGCACGTCAGCAACCAGCGAGAACGCGCGGACAACATGACCTTGGAGCATCGCTTGTAGCCCCTGCCGGTCTTTGTTGTCGATCGCAGCGCGGAGAACACCAGGCGGTTCCACCGATGCGATCTCAACAATGACGTGATCGGGGACCTGGCCGCCAATGATGGTGCTGAACAGTTGATACCGCTGGCGAATCTTTTCTTCGCGGTCGTTTGCTTGGGCTGGGCTTGCCATGGTCGACTCCTGATAAGCGCTGTGACGAGAAGCATGCGGTGGGTGAGTCTCAATGCGTGAGACACACGGACAGTGTGCAGAGGGATTTCGTCGACGCAAATTAACGAGAAGAGTTATCGCACCAGGCCTGCTTCAATGCGGTCGAAATGGCCAAGGATCGCGCGAAGGCTCTCGGCAATCGTTCCTAGTCCGTCCCCAAGATCATCGATCTCATTCCGAATGACCTCGCGCGCTGTCGGGATATCCGCGACGCCAAGCGTCAGGGTCACGCTGTTGCTAATCTCCTCCAAGACGTACACCCCTTTGCCCACACCCAGCAACGTGTCGGCACAATACCGCGAGCACGTCATGGCGAATCGGCCGGGATCGATCGGTGACGGGCTGGGTATGCCAAGCCCATCGAATAATTTGCCCACATCGCTCTCGACTGTCATAGGTGATCTCCTCCGTTGGCGCGGAAACCTCATTGGAGATAAAAGCCGATGTCAAACAATGAACGGACAACCTCACTTCGTTATGGTGTTACGCCTGAAGGACCGAATGTCTTCTATGTATTGCATGTCACAGTTGGACAATTGGCGAAGAAGGATATTGCCGGTCCTCTCGCGACATTACTCGCGATGACAGACGACATCGCGAATTTGGAGCAGCACCAAGGAAAACTCGTACTCGCCTTTGATGGGTACGACGACGACCCAAGGCCCCTGTATGAAGTGGAGGAGGTCGTCACCTGGTTTCAGTTGCTGGCCGCGCAATGGAATGCCTGGCTCTACTTCATCAACGTAAAGGATTGTCCGGGGACAGGTGGCGCTGCTGATGCAGCTGCGCAGCGGAAGGGCTGCCCTAACGGGACCTGCGCTTGAAAATGAGCTGAGGTATCTGGCAGACGGCCTTACTGCCTTCGGTGCGCACGCCAACATTGCAGACGAGCGCCTCACCGAAATCTTGGATGCGGCGTTCGACAGTCTCTTCGAGTAGAACTTTGCGACCATGCGCGTGCGGCTACCCGTACCGTCATTCACTCGTCGGCATCGCAACCGTTCCTAAAATCATGGACAGATATCTCCGTTACCACGGAACATCCTCCAAGACGCTCTCCGAACAGTGCTGAGAGCGATTCGCGTCGTGGGATTTCGCCACGAAGCTCCGGTGAGAGCACACGGTTCGCGTTGCCGAGAACAGAGGCGCAGGCGGGGCGCTTGCCTCACCTGACCGGAGATGCGCTACATGCGCCGCTTTGAGTTTTTTCCGAACATCGGCCCAGTACGACCACACATGCTTTGCCCGATTCCTTGCAGGTAGGGCTAAGGTGACGTGGCCGCCATTGCGCACCGGCACGATGGCCTGGCGCTTGGGCGGACGCTCGGAGAAACCCAATCCTCGTCGGGCAATGGCAAGTGCCGCGCCCTGATGAGTGCTGATGCCGTGTCGCTGCGCGTGGTTGACCGCGCCGATCAAGGATGTGTAAGCCGGATTGATTTCGATGACTTCGACCCCGACCCGGTAACACGCCGCTTTCAGGTGTGTGGCGACTTGCCGGCAGGCAAAGGAGGACAGCATGCGCGCTTGTTTGGGCTCAACCGCCTCCAGTTGCGCTTTCTTCCTCTGGAAATCCAGCACTTCCATCACCACCGGCTTGCCGGCATTGCGAGCCTGAGCAGCAATGGCAACCACCACATCGCCCACGAGGGCCTTGGCTTGCTTCTGCGTCTTGCCATAGAGCGACAGGTTCATCCGCTTGGCACCGATCAGGTTGCCAAACCGATCGGTCTCGGACACGGCAAGGTGATCTGCGTTGATGTCGACACCGATGGCACCCAGCGCGGCGCTTGACACCTTCTCGACCGATCTTGCCTGGACACTGGCGAACACCCGCCAGCCCTTGTCGTCGCGCAGGAAGCGATAGCTCAGGGCCGTGCCGATGCGTTTGATGGTCGCTTTGCCGTCTTTGGTTCGCGCGTGAATGCGCTGACTGCTGGTCAGCGCCGCAACGATCTGGTCATGTCCATACGCAAAACGCACACCCGTCAGATTCACGGTCTTGCTGCCACCCAATGCCACCAGCGCATCGGGAAGGCGCAAGCGAAGGGTGAGGGTTCCGTTCGCGGCGAGCGTCGCCTGGCAGGTCTGGTTACCGGCAGTCTCGTCGCCACTCCCCAGCACGAAGAACTGGCTGGCGCGAGTGCGTTGCCAGTCGGCTTTCCATGCGGCAGGGCTGGCATAGCCATTGGCCGCCAAGTCGAACTGTGCGTGGAACAGGCGTTTGCTGCCAAAGCACAGCCGCACGGCACCGGCAGCCTGGTCAGCCTCCATGGCAGCGCAGCGGGCCTTGAGAGTGGCGAGGCGTCTTTTCTTCTGGTGCAGCTTGTTCGAGCCAGGCGCACGGCCTGACAGTTTTGCAATGACCGATTCCGCCTTCTTGATTCTCGACTTCGCTTCGGCGATCAGTTCTGGGCGACGTTCCTTGATCGACGCGATCTTGCCGTCCAGTCCGACACGCAACGCATTGAACTGGCGAGCGGTGAGACCGAAGCGCGGCAGGAATTCACGCTTGAGCTCGTTGACCGGGTTTCCGGCACGCAGGGCCGCGAACAAGGTGCGTTCGGCCCGGCCATGGAGTTCGGCGTAGGCATCGAGGATAGACGCCTGTGTTGCATCGAGCACGAGGCGCGTTTGATAGGTAAATATCGGCCGATCAGACATCGCCCGCCTCGGCTTGCATGGCTTCTAACGCCTTCTTGGCTCGATTCTTGGCCGATCGTTTTCCGTAAAGCCGGGCACACATCGACACAATCACCTCGTGCAGATCGCGCACGATGTCGTCGGTCATTTCTTCTGGTTCGATCACGACGATGCGCCGCCCCTGGGCGGCCAGGGCGGCTTCCACATACTCGAAGCCGAAGCGCATCAAACGATCCCGGTGTTCCACCACGATGGTTTGCGCCGCTGCATTGTGCAGCAGCCTGATCATGCCTTTCCGGTGCCCGTTCAAGCCGGAACCCACCTTGACCGCATCGACGACGGGCAGTTTCCGCGCCACGGCAAATTCGGTCAGCCGGGCCAATTGCCGATCGAGATCGTTCTTCTGGTCGGCACTGGACACGCGGGCATAGAGCGCCGCGCCGCCCACCTTGTCCGGCTCCGCATGCACGATCACCGTCCCGGTTGCCATCTGCTCCGCAGGAACCGGCAACCGCCCATCCTTCCACATGCGCCAGGCAGTCTTGTAGCTGATTCCCTGCGATTTGGCCCAGACGCTCAGTTTCACAGCCGTGCCTCGATCTGACGTTCGCAGTCTTCGCTAAGAGGGGGGTACGCCTGCGCGATGGCCGAATACACACGGCTGCGAATTTTCGCCACGGCACGAGCGATGCCTACCTTGCCGGCAGCTTCCCACAAAGCGACATCGTATTCGGTGAGTTCGTGGCGGATGAAGTTGACGGTGATGCGCTCAAGAAACGCGGGATCGTCAGCGTTCGACGCAAATGAATCGCCATGGCTGCGCATGTTGTAGCTGTCGATGGCCTGCCGTTTTACCTCGGCAGGACTGAGCCGTTCCACCGTGACCGGCATCGCCTCGATCGCCGCCATGAGCTTTGCCGTCTTGGTCGCCACCGCCTTGGCGGCGGTCTTCCGCTTGGCGATGAGCGCCTGCGCTTGCGCAAACTCCGAACCAGCCTCTGCCTGTTCGATGCGAGCGACCGCATAGAGCGCCAACGGCACGGTTCGCCCGAACACCTTCTTGCGCTGATCCGGTTCGCCCAGCAGCCGGCTTACTAGCGTTGCAGTCCAGCCGGCACGTTCCAGAAGTGCAGATTTGGTGAGATGAGTTCTGTCCATGCACTGCTTGTTAGTTCATAAGGGTATGCATGTCTATATTTGCCTATTCGTTTGCGAACTGCTGACAACCCGTCCGCTCAAATCGCCGCTCTGCTTCACGCATGCTGGTGACTGTCCGGTGAAAGTCGGACATGGCGTTCTTGAGTTGTTGTCTCGCCAATGCGCAATGGTCCTCCCGATTCTGAGGTTGATAGCCGTCAGCGTCGTCGACGGCCGGCTCGTTGCCCCGCAGGATTGCTTGGGATTGGCTCTGCTTGGCGTGCACCCATACAGCCCACCGCTTGCGTTGACCCAACATCCGCCCGCACGACCATCGGTGTACGCGACCCAGCTATCTGCACGCGCGAGACCGGGTGCCATGGCAGAGGCGATGGCTAGAACATAAAGCGCTGCAGTCCGCATGATGTGCTCCTCTGAGAGACGGCCAAATTGGTGAGAAACGGATACCACCAAAGCGGATCCTAGAAGCACGCATGCTCGTCGTCTGTGATAGTGATCAATTCCATCCCCCAAAAAAAAGAGGGGCCCGCAAGGGCCCCTTTTATGATGCTGGTTTCGAAGGATTGACTGTTTTTCCGATACAAAATCGAAAATGGACGAAGTGCCTTGTCAGGGACATCGTCTCGCACTGGAACGCTTGCGTCGATTGGCCAAGCTCTGCGCCAAAGCCCCGACGTTACGCAATGTTTCCAATTCTTTCGGCCGCTTGCATAAACCCAGCGCCTGAGAGCTTTTCCTTCAAGCCATTGAGATAGGCCCGATAGAAGGATTGGCGCCGCAACTGCTCAACACCGAAGTATTGCAAGGCGTCGTTCCAGTCGATCTTGTGCTTTCCTGGAATCTCGTACTGGGGAAAGATGCAAACCGCACGGCGACCCTGCTCTCGCACCCGTGCCTCCAAGGCGCGCGCATGCTCAACACCGGCCTGATCCCAGTCGCCCCAAATCGCGAGGAAATGGATGTGCTCCGGGATCCGGAAGTTGGCCAGCAACGTGTCTGATGACGCGACCGCCGTTGGAATGCCATCCACCAGCAAACGGACGCTCATCCCGTTCTCAAAGCCCTCGGTGATTTGCATGACCGGCAGGCTTGGTGCATCGAGCCACGCCGACCCCCCAGTGACGGGGCGGTCCGCTCGCCTTGGCATCATCTTCTTCGCATCACCACCGTCAGGCAGTTGTAACTTGCCGGAACCATCGGGTTGCAGGTAGATCCGTTGCAACGTGCCTACCAGTCCCTCTGCCGTCCGAATGATGTAGACAATGGCCGGAAATCGACCTTCGAGTTTTGGCTTGCCATCCTTGTCCTCGGGCTTTGAGTAATACTCGAGACCGGGGTGGAAGCGCACCTCAGGCATGGGCAGCTTCAGATCCGCAATGCCGCGGTTCTGCAGGTAGGTCCGTCCAACCAGCGCCGTTGGCGTGTCCAACGCCACGCTCTGGTCCCAGACCTGCTTCAGCTTCTGGGCAGCGCGTTCGGACTTCACCGGATCGTCCGCCACCCGTTGAACCGGTGCGATGGACTGGATCGCGCGATAGCCACCTTGCATGCCGTTGATGTGGCAATCGATCTCGTGGATGGTCTTGCCATACGACCAGCCATATAGCCACATGAGGACGTTGATTCCGGTCGGGAAGTTGCCGCAGGTGTTGCACACCATGCCGCCCGTTTCGTCGAAGTTCCGCAGTGTCCGCATGGCATCGCCATGGCGTTGCTGGTGCGCGGGATTGGGGCACCAGGTGTGCTTGCCATTCATGGCGATCACATCCTGCAGCATCGGTGCCATCGCAGACAGAATGTTTCGCCAGCGTCCTTCCGTGGCTCCCAGCACGCGCTGTTTTTCTCCTCCCAGCGCCTACGATCAACCTCAGTTTGATCTGCCATCTCAGCTCCCTGGATGGTGTGTGCGACTGTAACGGTCGCTCGTTTGCCGAACCTCGGGCGGAAGCCTCACAGAGCAATCCACCCATCCTGGCCAGGTGGACTGCTCTGTACTGCCTCGTCGACCTGGCCGCCCCGAAGGGCGGCCAGGTCTGGGTCATGCTGCGAGTAGCTCTCGCTTGCAGCAGGCCGATAAGGCGCTCCTGAAGCTCATCCAGGTTCTGGATGATTTCGTAGCGTTCTGGGATCACATCCATGATGTGGTGGTCACAGATCCCGACGCCGATGACTTCGATGCCGCGGCTTCTCGCCACAGCAACCGCGTCACGCGCGGACATGACGTCGTCCGCTTCACCATCGCTCATCACGATGAGTAGCTTTCGATCCTCTCGACGCTGACTCATCATCACGACAGAGGCCATGGGGCATCCGCCATCGGGGTACTGCCGCCGGATGCCATGGCAAACGCAGGCTGACTGCGTTGCAGCGGTGTATCGAAGTGCTTTATCAACGCGTTGCCGGGAAAGGCGATCGCCCCCAACTTCACATCGCGAAAGCTCTCGCATGCCAAGGCCGTGGCGTAACAGGCATTGTTGGCCACTACCTGTTTGTGGCCTCGCATGCTTCCACTGCTGTCTAGCACCAGCATCACCGCGGTATTGAGCCCTTTGGTTTCCGTCGAGTGTTTGAACACCCGGGCGTCTGCAAAGGCCAGCCGCGGTAGATGGCAGTTCGAGAGTTGCCGTCCGCGGTCACGAATCCGTGTGTTGGATCGGGCCGTGGCCTCCAGCAGCACGCGCATCCGCTGCCGTAGTGCGACCGAGGTCAACGTGGCCTGATCCACGTCCAGCGGGCCGCCTGAGTCGGCGTAGACCGGTGTGACAGCACAGTTGTCCGTTGAGAGGACGTACCGCACATTTCCACCGCATTCGTTATGCACCGTCGTACTCTGCGATGTGATCTGCTGCGTGACCGCCGCACCACGATCAGCAAAGCTCGAGGCTTGGGCTGCCGCCTGCGATAGCGCGTCCTTCTGGGCTTGTGACCGCCCGCCGGGGGAAGGCTGGGGGGATGCGTCCTGCGGTGCATTGGCGTCCGCACTGCCTGATCCTGTCGCACCTTGCGGTGCATTCGGATCGCCGGCATCAGCACTTCCGTTGCTGGCGCTGTCTTGTGGCGTTCCATTGCCACTGTCCGTATCGGACCCATCGCCGCTCGCGGGATCGCTTTGCGATCCGTTGCCGTTGCCGGCATCGGAGGCATCGCTGTCGCCTTGCGTGGACTCCGGCGCTTGGTCCTTCTCGGCCTCGGCCTTCAACATCGCATCGATGGCGTTGGCGAGATCGACCGCGTCGTCGGTGGATGACATGGTCGTGCCGTGCTCTGCCAGCAGCGCGTGGAGACCAATCACCACGGCCTCGCCGAGCGACTCCCGAAGGATGGCCATGCCCTGCTCGGCAATCGGCTGGTACCACGGTTCCTCGCGGATCACATCGCGGAGCCAGGCATGGACCGTCATGGCCACCTGATCCCTCGGTGCGAGCGCGGCGGTCACCGCTTGCCCCATGTCCTTGCGGATCGCGAGCTGTGACAGATCATTGAGCATGATGCGCGTTCCCGGATAGGAGGCGATCAAGCTCAGTTCCTGCCGTGGGTCTTCGATGGCATTCAGCATGCCGAAGTCGACCGCCTCTAGGGCCACATCAAACCGCGAGTCCTGGATGTGCCCCACCTCGTGGGTGACATAGCCATAGGCCAGCGTGGCCAGGTCCTGCAATCCGGCGACGTCACTTGCTTTGTCCGGGATCGGCAGGGCTGGCAGGGTGATGGTCCTGCCGTTGGTGCTCGCCGTGTGGGCGTACGCATCGATCCTGAGATCGACCTGGTGTTGACTCGCCAGGAGTCCGGCATACACCGGAAGACTGCCGAGTAACACCTTTGGAGATATATCCATGATTTCCTCCTGACCGCAAACCCACCCAGGGGTTTGCGGTCGTTGGGGTTAGAAGATGGACCAGTTCATCGGGCCGCTGGAGGGCGGCGGCGGCGTACTGGCATCGGTCACAGGCGCTTCGGCCTGCACGGGTGGTCCGGGCGGAGGTGTTTCAACAGCTGGCAGCGAGATCGCCAGCGTTGGGGCCCGGAGATCGGCGAACACGGATTCACCGTATTCGAGCAGTCCCTCCTGATCGGTCAGCAACTGGCAAGCCCATGCAGGGCAAAGAAGTCACCGCCTTTCGAGGACGCCGGTTTTCGGCAACGCGTCGAGTGTGTTCTTGAAGTTCTGAACACACGGCGCGATGCGTGGATCCAGGATGGAGAAGCCCTCCATCTTGGTCAGCAGCAGCCACGGCCGTGACAGCCCGTTGGCCCGCTTTCGCCGTCCCCTCAAAGTGGATCTTGAGGACGTCATCCGCCTCCCCGCAACGTCTGCCAAGACGGGCAGGAATCGCACCGTTGACGGCGGCGCTGTAGCGCCCATTGGGGTCCTTTTCCGGTGCGGCCGGCCTAAACATTGGCGACCTGAAACGTGCATCGCTCGCGCAACATGGCCTCGTTCAAGGCGTTGTTGCGGATCAGGTGCGCCCACTCTGGGTTCGCTTTGGCGAACTCGTGGACGTGCTGATCGAGATGTGCGATCAGCTCATCCAGTGCGGTGAGAAAGTCTGCCTCCTTGCTTTGGAGGATCACTTCCAGATCCGCGAGTTTGGCCTCGGGAACCAGATGCGATCCCACAAAGGGGATCCGACCTTCTGGATCGCCCGTTCCACCGATTTTCGGATGTTGACCATCGGTGCGAACACCTTTGGGTCGACTACCCGCTTTCGACCATCGCTAACGATGGATGAGGGCGGCAGGATCGCGCCTGCCAAATCGGTGTTCCGGTCTACCGCCACCGTTCCGGTGGCGATGGAGATGAGGGGGCGAATCAACACCATCCCCTGCAGCGTGCTGCTCATTGTGCCTCTCCTTGGGCCAAAGCCCGTTGTGCTGGACAGGCAACCCCGAACGGGTTGCCCGTCCGGGTGTGTCTCCCTTGACTGGGAGTGAGTTGATGGGCGGTCCCATCGATACAAGCGACTTTCCGTTGCGTGCGGCATCGGAAAGTGGCCTGAACATCCCCTGCAGCACCCGAAGGTGCTGCAGGGATCTCTGGTTAGAACAGGGCCCAGACGCTGCCCTGGTCTTGTGCGATCGCCGCGAAGTCGATGGCTTTGGGCAACAGCCCCGCCGCCTCGCCGCGTTGGAGGTTTCCTCGTTCATCAATCCCTTCATCGCCATCGCCCATTCCTTGGGCGGTTGCACGACTCCGTCATCCAACGCAATTGAGGAATTGCCGGGGAATAACTTGTGATTGATGATCGCAAGGGTCATGCGTGCGCCGAGGTTGTCGGCCTCACAGACTCCCGTCACCTCCGTCACGCTTCCCTTCTCGCGGAGAACGATCCGGGCACCATGCAACTGCCCTTTGCGCATTCCGCTGGTCACCTTTGGGAAGTGCGACCAGCTCTGGCATCGCCTGCAGTGTGTCGCTGACGATAGTCAGGCTCAGGTTGGCCTGCTGGACGGTCACGACATTGCTGCCAATCACGTCGCTGCCAATGACGTCCACGTAGCGCGGGTCCTTGCGCTTTTCGTCCGCCGCCACCATGGCCAGTTGGCGTGCGCCGGTTTCAGTCGCAGACACCCAGGACCTTCATGGCACCTCGGCTTCCGCTCTTGCCGTACGCCACATAGGCTTCCCAGCGCCCGTTTTCGATCGAGCGACAGGCGACCAACCACTCCGCCGTGCCATTGGTTGCCGAGGGTCGTACCAGGTGGGCGACCAGTTCAGATCCCGGCTTCACCCACGGCGAGCTCATGTCAGCGCCTTCAGCAGCGTTTCCACGGCCGCGCGTGACTCCGGGCAAGCCCATGGAGTACACCGTCTCGACCGCCATTTCCAGCGGCTTCATGCCCGATGCGGCCAGTGGGGCGAACAGCGTGGCGCGCTTCCACCCACAACCAATCACTTCTCGCGTCGACATGGCGCTGGCAATGCCGGTGCCGTTTTTGGCGGCATCACGGGTAGCCTTGGCCGCTGCACGACCTTGGCGATGATCTCGGGGTCAGTTTCCGCCACCGAGGCGATGACCGCTTTGGTTTCTTCGGCCTCGGTCGGGTGAGTCGACCTCGACTTTAAGAAGCGCGAAATCAGCGAGGTGTTCATCGCGCCGACGCCGGCGTATTCGCCGGTTTGATCGTCCGGAGCCATTGCTGTTCGCACAGACGAACACCATGAAACCGCGCTCGGCTCGCACGACCTACCGGTGTCCGGGACCGTGTAGATCCCTCGGTCGATGATGTCGTTTCAACCCCGTGAGTTCTGCGGGGTCGGCGAGGTCGAGCCCGTTGATGACGAGCTGGAATGCCTTCCCGCATCGCCTGCAGCAGGGGTCCATCCTGCGGGATGGCCGTGATCCCGACCGGCGTTCCTGACGACGTCCGCTTCGGTGCGGTAGGTCGGAACCAGCGTTTTAGTCTGCGCGGCTACCTGGACACTAAGTGCCGGTTGGCCGTCGGGGCGAGACCGCGGGGACGCTGAGGCGAGCAAAGAACCTGCTCGACCACCGTGGTTTTCCTGTGCCTTTCGGCCCGGCCAACCACAGTTCCGCGACGCGGGTGGTGATCCCTCGGATCGTCATTTCAGCGCGCATCCACGCGAAGTTGAGCATCTGAAGATCGCCTCGCTGAACGCGAAGGGGGTTATCAGGATGGCGTTCGGGTGATTCGGGTTTGCGGGGAAACCCGGGCACCTGCCCGTCGCGTGTAAAACCAAACGTGCTCAATGGCACGGCGATGGCTGTTTGCTCATGTGTGACTCCAATACCCTTTCGGGCTAAATGATCATGACCAGCAGGTCGTATAGGCGCTTTCCGGCAATAGGGCACGTGGGGCCTGGGCCAGCGTGGAGTTCGTTGGGGAAGCGTTTGAGCAGCTTTTCCCGCATCCGCCCGATCCATGGCATGTCGCTCGGCATG
>JADKCY010000042.1 GCA_016718605.1 Lysobacterales bacterium
GGTTGGCCGTTAATTCGGGGAAAGTCCGACAATCTTTTTGTAAGTCAACGAACCGTAACGCTTTCCAGGGCTGACCCCAGAGGACTTCGGCTGCCAATCTGACTGCGAGGATCTGAGTCCCGATTGCTGTCCACCAGCATCAAGCCAAAACGTTGAGGGCCCATCGGAACGGCGACGTACCTGCCCGCCTCCTCCGTGAGTTCGTAACCTCCGGATCTGAGCTCACGGAGGACCGGGTCATGTCGTTGACGTTGTGCAGGATGATGAGGTTCGCGGCGGTGCGCCCACTTCACCAGCTTCTGCTGTTCGTGGCGCATGTTCTGCGGCTACGACCCTCTCCTCCGAAGAACACCAGCCGCATGAAGCCGTTGAACTGTTCACTCTTGTTGGTGGCGCGGTGAATCGTCCTGCGCAGCTCGACATCGTCCACGTAGTCGAGCAGGAACAACGTGCGGATCACGCGCCCGAGTTCGACGAACGCGAAGTAGATCGGGTTCTTCCGATTCTGCGTGCCCAGCCGGCGCAGAATCGACGACGACGTCAGCAACCCTGCCTTGATGGACACCGCGATGCGCATCATCTCCGGCAGGTGCTCCTCGATCAGATCCCACTTGATCGCCGCGTCCATCAGCGCATTGATATGCGTGTAGCGCTGCTTCGGCTCGGCGCGACTGAAGGAGCAATCCCCGAGATCCCGGATCCTGGGCATCAGCTTGATGCCGAGCAGATACGCCAACGCGAACACCGGGTAGCTCTGCGACTGCGTATCGCCATGCACCGTGTCGGGCTGGATCTCCCAAGCGTTCTTCAGCAGCCCGTCGAGGATGTGGATCGCCTCGTAGGTTCCGCACGTGGTGAAGTGCGCCATCAGCGCGATGTAGCGGTCGGACACATGGTAGTAGCCGAGGCCGCCATATCCGCCATACCGGATGTGGCGCTCGGAGATGAGATTCTGCTCGTAGATGTTCCACTTCTTGCCATCGGCGGACGCGCTCATCCCGCTGCCCCAATACTTTGGAAGCTGGAACTGGTTGAAGCAGTTGATGACCTTGACGATCGCTCGATCCAGGGTCTCCTCGGTCACGTACTGCTGGTTCAACCAAGCGACCTGTTTGCGCGAGACCAGACGCACGGAGCGCTCGGTCTGGGAGGCGCCGAGATTCAGCCGTAGCAGATCAGCGACACCACGATGCGGAGCGACAGGTCCTTGAGGCGGCCTTTCTCGCCGGCCACGGTACGGAACTCCGACGCCACGTTGGCCCACCGGCAGGCGTCGACCAGCACGTCGGCGACGTTGACCTCGGCCATTCTGGCCGTGATTTCGGCTTCCAGCCGCTTCACCTCGGGGCTCAGCTCGTTGCGCCGAATTCGCGACAGCTTGAGCTTGTTGTTGACGATCTCGGCGAACGGATTGTTGGGGAATCGCGCGTCGACCTGGGCGGTCTTGGCACCCAGTTCGCGCCGCAGCTTCGCCACGTGCTTGACCGGGTCGATCTCGATCCGGGTGGTCTCGCCATAAGCGTCGAGTTCCTTGGAGAAGCGCTCGTCGTCGAGCAGGTGCTCGCGGTAGTCATCGAACCGGTTGCCCTTGGGCACGAACAGCTCGCCCGATTTCAGTTCGTTGCGCAGCCGGAAATGGATAGCAAGTTCAAGGAACACCCGGTCGAGCGCTGAACCCTCGGGTGTATCGACTTCGACGTGGCGGGGCCACGGCTCCTTGAGCCAACGCAAATCCTTGGGATCGAGGTCGGCTTCCTCATGGGTGATGACGCGCTTGCGCCGCAGCTTTCGTAGCGCTTGCAGCACGCCGAGTAGCGCTCGGCTGTCGGACGCCTCGTCAAGGCAATGCAGGTCGGCGATGTCGAGGCAGTTGAGGAGCAGCGTGCGCATGCCTTCGTAGGGCTCAACCAGGAACGGCAGGTAGTCCTTGTGCCGCACGGACAGGTGCTGCTGGCAGGCTGCAATCAGCGCGTCCTTGTCCTGATAGGTGTCGCGCAGCGCCGCCAGTTGCTTCACCGCACTGCCCCGAGTGTCGTCGGCCTGCAGCGTGGTCAGGAAGCGCTCGATCAGCGTGTCGGCGTCCGACCCGGTCGCCAGCCGGTGTTCCTGCAGCTTGCGCACGGCAATGTTCTCCAGCCGCTGCACGAAGCGCAGATAGATATCAACCACATCATCCAGCGCCTGACCGCGTTGGGCGTGGATGAAGATGGCCGCGAGGCCGTAGCGCGTCGGGCCCTTCAGCCGCGCCATCTGGGCGGCGTCGTAGGCGCGGGCCCAGTCGCGAAAGAACCGCAGCTTGGAAGGTGGAATCTCGAGCGGTGGCATCTGGTCGGCCAGCCGCTTGAGGTTCTCCAGATGCTGCAGCCAGTGGCGCACTTCCCGGTTGGTGGGCCGCTTGGGTTCACGCTTGAGTGCGTTCCAGCCGGTCAGCGGGTCGGTTCCGCGCTTGAGCAGTCCATCGATCATGGCGCGGCCCGCCGGACTCAGCGCCTCCGACAGGCGGGACAGGTACTGATCGTGGATTGCCGTGCGCGCCTCGCGCGCGATGTCTTCGAGCACGGAAAACACCGGCAGCTCGAAGCGTCGGCGAATCAATTCGTCGATTAGCTGATTAATAATGTCCGGAATGTTGTGCTTGGTCTGGGCCGCGTCCCGCGCGACTCCCTCCACCCAGCCACGGTGCGCGCGTAGCTCGAACGGTTCGACGCGCAGGACGCGGCGCAGCGCAGCAAGGTGATCGCGCTTGCTCTTGGTGCCGTCGTAGGCTTCGAGTCGATAGGCCGGGGGCAGGCGCTTGTAGCCCAGCGCCAAGGCAATGTGCGCCTTGATCCGCTCGGGCACGTGCTTGAGCAGCACGAAGTAGCCCAGGTACTGGAAGGCCTTGAAGTGGATGGTGAGACCGAGGCGCGCGTAGGGCTTCTTGGCGATACCGTGGATCAGGTCAAGGTCTTTCTTGCTGGGCGTGAACAGGCGCCGGAGGTCGCGCTCGCTGATGTCGTCGGTGAGGCGCCGGTAGGCGGTTTCGTACTCGGTTGTCACGCCGGCTCCTTGCGCACGTCAGTCCCAGACCTGACCGGTGGCCACGTCCCGAATCCTGGCTTCGAGGTAGCAATCGTTGTTGGTGGCGACCTGGTGCAACTCATCGAGCAGATCGCTGACGCGTTCGGTCAGGGTGGACTCATCCGCCTGCGCCGGCAGCTGGACGTGGTACCGGTCCCCTTTGCGCCCGAACTTCTGTCCACCGAGTCGCGCGAGGCACACCTCCTCGATGTGCCGGCGTGCGGCGGCAACGCCCCGTGTCTTGCCGACGAAGGGGCGCAGCGCGATCGACACTTCAAGCCGCACGACGTCGTCGGCGGGTGACGATGGGGCTGGGGCGGCCGCGGCAGGCAACGAGCGCGCGAGACCCGCCTCCAGCCGATCCCGATCGCTGGCCAACGGGTCGACGTAGCGCGCCGCCGATTGGATGTCGCGCCAGCCCACGTACTGCATCAAGGCCTTCAGGTCCCAGCCCTGATGGGTGGCCCAGCCGGCGAAACCCCGACGCAGCGAGTGACTCGTATAACTGCACGCATCGTCGACCCCGGCCTGGACGAAGAGACGTTGCAGCCACGGAATGATGCTCTTGCGGTTCATGGGCTGCAGGCCCGGCGCCCCCCAGCGATTGACGCGCCGAAACAACGGGCCGGCGTCGAGCTTCGAGGCGGTCAGCCAGGCCTCCACTGCCTCGACGGGACACAGGCGGGTCAGCGCAGGCACCACCCAGCTGCGCCCCTGATTTTCGCGATCACTCTTGGAGCTCGGCAGCCACAACGTCAGGCTCTCGCCCGGCCGCAGGACCAGGTGTTCGATCCGCAGGCGGACCAGATCGTCGCTGCGGAAGGCGCGCCAGAAGCCGAGCAGCAGCAATGCGCGATTGCGGAGCGCCTGCATCTCGCCGGCCCGGTCGCCTTCCATGCGCGCTTGCGCTGCGGCGGCGCGGCAGAATGCATCGACGCGCTCAAGATCCGCGACCTGAAGCGGCGTCGCCTGCTTCTCGACCGTGGCATGCAACGCGCGAATGCCCTTGAAGGCCTGGCGCACGACCTCATCACGGGTCGGGTCTGGAAAGCCCTGACGACGATGCCAGCTTGCCAGTGCGGACAGGCGCTGCCGCAGGGTGTTGTTCGACAATGAGCCGGCGTACGCGGCGAGATACCGAGCGACAGCGTCCCCGGTCGCCGGCAGGAAGCCGCCGAAGTCCTCTTCAAAGTGGCGCGTGGCCTGCGCATAACTTTGCTGCGTGTTCTTGCGCGTGGCCGCGGCCAGGTAACGTTCCAGAGTCGTCATGGAAGCAAGAGCCAAAAGAATCTCCAGCGATATATCACAAGGGCGAATGCGCAGCCGGACGACGCACAGGGCTTTCCGGCGAGACGAAACGGAAGGGGTCGAGGTCCACACCTTCCCTGCTCACGCGGTCCCTAACGCAGGATTCGCAGGCCATTGAACACCACGATCAGGCTGGCTCCCATATCGGCGAACACCGCCATCCACATGCTGGCCTCGCCGAACAGGGCGAGCACCAGAAACACCAGTTTCACCCCGAGCGCGAAGCCGATGTTCTGCCACAGCAGCCGGTGGGTGCGCTGCGAGAGCACGATGGTTTCCGGGATGCGGCGCAGGTCGTCGTTCATCACCACGATATCGGCCGCCTCCAGTGCTGTGTCGGTGCCGGTACCG
The DNA here is from genome assembly GCA_016718605.1 of Lysobacterales bacterium. Classification (GTDB taxonomy): domain Bacteria; phylum Pseudomonadota; class Gammaproteobacteria; order Xanthomonadales; family Xanthomonadaceae; genus Aquimonas. The sequence continues at coordinate 4,720 of JADKCY010000042.1, forward strand.
CCCATGGCAAAGCCGATGTCGGCACGGGCCAGTGCCGGCGCGTCGTTGATGCCGTCGCCGGTCATCGCGGTGGGGCCGTGCGCGGACTGTAGCTCGGTGATGATGCCGAGCTTGTCTTCCGGCAGCAGGTCGCCGCGCGCATCGTCGATACCGGCCTGGGTGGCGATGGTGCGCGCCGTGAGCTTGTTGTCGCCGGTGAGCATGACCGAGCGCACGCCGAGTCGATGCAGCTGTTCGAGCGCGGCGCGTGAGCTGTCCTTGATGGTGTCGGCGACCGCGAAGATCGCCAGCACGTCCGTGGCCGACGCCAGCAGCGTCGTGGTGCGCCCTTGGGTTTCATGCTCGGCGAGGATCGTCTCGGTCGCCGGCGAGCACACGCCTCGCTCCTCGATCAGACGGTGGTTTCCGAGCCACAGGTCCTGGCCGTCGACACGACCGCGCACACCGCGGCCGGGCAGCGCGGTGAAATCCTCGATGTCGCCAGTGGCGGGAGGCAAACCCTGGGCAATCGCCTGAGCCACCGGATGGTCGGACTGTGCGGACAGCGCGGCGGTCCAGCCCAACACCTGCGCGGTGTCACCGTTGACGACCTGGTGCGCGACCAGCCGCGGCCGGCCCTCGGTCAAGGTGCCGGTTTTGTCCAGCGCGACGACACGCAGCCTACGTGCCTGTTCGAGATAGACGCCGCCCTTGATCACGATGCCGCGCCGCGCGGCGGCGGCCAGACCGCTGACCACGGTCACGGGCGTGGCGATCACCAGGGCGCAGGGACAGGCGATCACCAGCAGCACCAGGGCGCGGTAGACGGCGTCCGTCCAGGTCCAATCGAGCAGCAGCGGGCTGGCCACGGCAACCAGCAGCGCCACGACGAACACGGCAGGCGTGTACACCGCAGCGAAGCGGTCAACGAACTGCTGCGTCGGCGCCCGCGTGGACTGAGCCTCCTCAACCGCGCGGATGATGCGCGCCAGGGTGGTGTCCTTTGCACCGGCGGTCACCTCCAGCTCGAGCATGCCGGTGAGGTTGATGGTGGCGGCGAACACCCCATCGCCGACGGCCTTGTCGACCGGGACGCTCTCGCCGGTCACTGGCGCCTGATTGATCGCGCTTTGCCCGACCCGGATCAGCCCATCGAGCGGAATCCGCTCGCCCGGCCGCACCCGGACGCGCGCGCCGACCGCCACGTCGGCCACGGGTACGGTTTGCCAGCCTCCGCCGGCCGTCTGCAGTTCGGTACGGTCGGGCGCCATCGCCATCAGACTCTTGATGGCATTGCGCGCGCGATCCAGGGCACGCGCCTCGATCGCTTCGGCCAAGGCGTACAACACCATCACCATCGCCGCTTCCGGCCACTCGCCGATCAGGAACGCGCCGGTCACCGCCACCGACATCAGCGCATTCATGTTCAAGCGCAGGCCGAACAAGGCTGCCAGCCCCTTGCGGTAGGTGGACGCGCCGGCCAACGCAATCGCTACCAGCGAGAGGCCCATGCCCAACCCGGTGCCGAGCGACGTCCCCTCGCCGAAGTAGTGCGCAGCCTCGGCGGCCAGAGCGACCAGCAGTCCGATCAGCAAGCGTGGCAAGCCCTCCGCGAAAGCATCGCGGCCTGCGGTGCTATCCGCTTCGACCAGCGGCTGCGGATCAAAGCCCGCCTTGCGGATGGCCGCAAGCGCTGCCTGCAGCGCGAGCGGATCGGCATCGAGACGCAGCACGCGGGCTGACAGATCGAATCGCAAGCCACGCACGCCTTCAAGTGCTTCGACGGCCCGCCGGATCTCGGCCTCTTCGGTCGGGCAGTCCATGTTGGCGATGCGGAATGCGACACCGCCGGTCGCCCTTGATTCCACGGTGGGCGATTGGCATGCCTGCGAGCCGCAGGCGTCGTCATGCTTGTCGGTCATGTCAGTGCGGCTCCAGTCGGGGCCAGTGGTGGGCGACGATGACCAAGGCGCCGAGCAGGATCAGCCCGGCACCGAGGTAGTCCGCCAGCACCGGGCGTATGCCGTCGACGATGCGCAGCCAGACCAGCGCGGTCAGCACGTAGACGCCGCCGTAGGCCGCATAGACCCGGCCGGACGCCACCGGATGAAAGCTCAGTAGCCAGGCGAACAGCAGCAGGCTGCAGGCGCCGGGCAGCCAGTACCACCCCGGCTTGGCGCCACTGACCGCCTGCAGGATCAGCCAACACCCGACGATCTCGGCGACCGCGGTAAGCGCGAACAGCCCCAGCGCCCAGACCGCCGTCATTCCGTGACCCCGTCGATCGGGATCGACTCGGTGAGATCAGCCACGAAGATCCAGCCCGCCACGTGCTGCCCCGTGCGACCATGGCGTTTGAGCAAGGCGATGACCGAGGCAGATTCGGCGTCCTCGCAGAACACATCGAGCTGGATCTCCTGGGTCATGCGCTCGCCGAGCTCCACCGAGAACTCGTGTTCCCGATTACTGGAGGCGCTCAGCAAACCGTGCGCGTGGGTGATGCTCAGTCGGCGCTGACCGACGGCCTCCAAGGCGTGCACGATGTCACTCAGGCGATGCGCGTGCAGCAATGCGGTAATGCGTTTCATGCGGCCTCCTGGGCTTTGCGTTCGGCACGGGTTTCCAGCCACTCGTAGAGCACGGGCAGCAGGATCAAGGTGAGCAAGGTCGAGCTGAGCAGGCCGCCGACCACCACGGTGGCGAGCGGGCGCTGGGTTTCGGCACCGACGCCGCTGGACAGCAACATCGGCACCAGGCCGAGGACTGCCACGCTCGCAGTCATCAACACAGGGCGCAGGCGCAGCGCGGTGCCTTGCAGCACGGCCTCGCGGACCGAGAGGCCTTTCTCACGCTGCTCGTTGAGAAAGCTCACCAGCACGATGCCGTTGAGCATGGCCACTCCGAACACGGCGATGAACCCAATCGCCGAGGGCACCGACAGGTACTGCCCGGTGACGAACAAGGCGAGCAGGCCGCCGATGGTGGCGAACGGCACATTGGCCAGGATCAGCGCCGCAAACTTGATCGAGTTGAACGCGGTGTAGAGCAGCACGAAGATGAAGAAGATCGTGATCGGCACGATCAGGCTCAGCTTGGCCAGGGCGCGTTGCTGGTTCTCGAAGGCGCCGCCCCATTCGATCCAGTAGCCGGGCGGCAGGTCGAGCTCAGCCTTGACCGCGGCACTGGCCGCCTGCACGAAGCTGTCCACGTCGCGACCGCGCACATCCATCTGGATCACCGCGTAGCGCTGCAGCTGCTCACGCCGCACGAAGGAATAGCCCTCGGCGACGTTGACCTCGGCCACCTCGCCAAGCGGCACCAGGGCGCCGGAGGCCGCCCGCAGCGGAATGCGGCGCAGCGCCTCCACCGAGTCGCGGGTCACCTCGGCGAGACGCACCGCGATGTCGAAGCGTTTCACGCCGTCGAGCAGCACGCTGACCGGCTCGCCGCCCAGACCATTGCGGACGATGGTCAGCACTTCCTCGGCATTCATGCCGTGGCGCGCCAGCTCACCGCGGTCGACCTCGATGCGAATCTGTGGCTTGCCGACGTTGGCTTCCAGCGACAGGTCAGCGACCCCAGGCACCCCGGCGAGCACGGTCTTGATCTGCGCGCTGAGGCGATCGAGTTCAATCAGATCCTCGCCGTAGAGCTTGAGCGCCAGCGTGGCGCGCACGCCCGAGATCAGTTCCTCGACGCGCATCTGGATCGGCTGGGTGTAGCCGGGCACCACATTGGGTACCACTTGCTCCAGCGTCTCCTCCATGGCCTCCTCAAGATCCTTGAGACTGCGGCCGGTGGTCCAGTCTTCCTCCGGATGCAGCGCGGTGTAGATTTCCATGTAGTTCACGTCGGCGGTTTCGCCTTTCTCGGCCCGGCCGATCATCGCCAGCGTGGTCTCCACTTCGGGAAACTTCTTGAACGCCTCGGCGATGGTCTTGCTCGTGCGGATCGACTCGTCGAGCGAAGTCGAGGGAATGCCGGTCACGCGCCACATGATCGAGCCTTCCTGCAGCTGCGGCATGAACTCTTTGCCGAGCAGCGGGAACAGCGCCAGGCTGAGCACCAGGGCGGCCGCGGCGCTGCCAACCACAATGCGCTTGTGCGCCAGCGCCGCGTTCAGCAACGGCCGGTAGCGTGCCTTGATGAACGCCATCATGCGGGTGTCCTTTTCCTCGCCGGGCTTCAGAATCATCGCCGCCAGCACCGGAATCAGGGTCAGGCTGAGGATCAGCGAGCCGGCCATCGCGAACGCGATGTTGAAGGCCATCGGTTTGAACAGCTTGCCTTCCAGACCTTCGAGCGAGAACAGCGGCAGGAACACCACGATGATGATCATGATCGCGAAAGAAATCGGATTGGCGACTTCGTGCGCTGCGGCGAGCACAGCGGCGGTGCGGTCGACCTTTTCGCCGTGGGCGCGCCGCTCGGCCATGATGCGATAGGCGTTCTCCACCATGACCACGGCCCCGTCGACCATCATGCCGATGCCGATGGCCAGGCCTGCGAGCGACATCAGATTGGCCGACAGCCCGAACTGACCCATGCCGATGAAGGCGATCAGCATCGCCAGCGGCAAGGTGACGATCACCACCAGGGCCGAGCGCAGTTCACCGAGAAACAGGAACAGGACAAGAGCGACCAGCAGCGAACCCTCGATCAGCGCGCGGGTTGCGGTGCCCACGGCCTTGTTCACGAGGTCGGTGCGCTCGTAGATCGGCTTGATCACCATGCCCTCCGGCAAGGCGTTTTCCACCGCCGCGAGCTTGGTCTTCACCGCCTCGACCACGTCCTTGGCGTTCTCGCCGATGCGCGCCAGGGCCATGCCGAGCACGACTTCCTCGCCATCGCGGGTGACTGCGCCAAAGCGCGGCGCGGGGGCCTGGCGAACTTCGGCGACATCGCGGATATAAACCGGCACGCCGTCTTCGGCCTTGAGCACGATGCCGCCGATGTCCTCGCCGGTCTTCAGCAGACCCAGGCCGCGCACCAGGTACTGCTCGCGACCGACATCCAGCACATTGCCGCCGACCTGGCCGTTGTTGGCGGCGATCGCATCGATCACGTCGCTGAAGCCGAGATCCCGTGCATAGAGCCGTTGCGGGTCGATATGCACTTGAAACTCGCGCTCGCCGCCGCCCCAGGAGGTGATGTCGTCCACCCCGGGCGCGGTGCGCAGGATCAGCCGCAGGGTCCAGTCCTGCCAGGTGCGCAGGTCCATGTCGGTGATCTGTTCGGCCGACACCCCGGGCGCGCGCTCGACGGTGTACCAGAACACCTGGCCCAGGCCCGAGGCATTCGGCCCCATGCTGGGCTTGCCGTAGCCCTCGGGAAGCCGATCACCGACTTCCTGCAGGCGCTCATTGACCAACTGGCGAGCGAAGTAGATGTCCATGTCGTCGTCGAAATAGACGGCGACATAGGACAGCCCGAACAGGCTGACCGAGCGGATCTCCTGCACCTTGGGCAGGCCGGCCATCGCCGACTCCACCGGAAACGTCAGCAGTTGCTCGACGTCCTCGGCCGCGAGACCGGGCGATTCGGTGTAGATGTTGACCTGCGCCGGCGTGACATCGGGAAAGGCATCGATCGGCACGTCGCGTACTGCGCGCGCGCCGAGAAATGCCACCACACCGAACACGATCAGCACCAGGAATTTGTAGCGCAGCGAGAGTTCGACCAGTCGGTTCAGCACGAGTGGCCTCCGCAATGGTCAGCCAGCAGGATCGAGCAGCGCGTCGGCGCGACCTGGGGTTGCAGGTGGGGATCAATGCGCATGACCTTCTCCCAGCTGCGACTTCAGTTGCTGCGCCTTGAGCACATAGGCGCCTTCGACCACCACTCGATCCCCCTCGCTGAGGCCTTCGAGGATGACGGTCTGATCGCCGATCACCGCACCCGTGCGCACGGCTACGGCATCGATATCGCCATCGGCGTCCTGACGAAAGGCCACGGTGTCGCCTTCGAGCTGGACCAGGGCCGCGGTCGGCAGCGCCAAAGTCGCCGGGCCGGCGTCGCCCGCCTGCAGATGCACCTCGACAAAATCGCCGCCGTGCAGCCGGTCGCCCTCGTTGGGCACCTCCAGCCGGACCCGGGCGCTGCGCGTGGTCTCCGAGGTGTGATGCGCGCGCTGCATCACGGTGCCGACCAGACGCACGTCGCCGAGCACCACCTCGGCGGGGGTGCCGACGGCGATGCGATGCGCTTGCTCGGCGGGCAGCTTGGCGTCGACCCACACCACCGATTCGTCCACCAGCCGGAATAGCGTGTCGCCGGGCTCGATGCGCTCGCCGATCACGAAGGCGTCCTGGGTAATCCGGCCGGCGTGCGGCGCGTTGAGCGTGAACTCGCCATCGGCGAGGCCGCGCTGGTGGGCGGACAGCCCATACGCCTTGGCGGTGGCCCGGGCCTGTTCGGCCGCGATCTGCGCTTCGCTGTAGCGCCGACCGGAGACGGCCTCGCGGCCCAGCGCCTGCACCCGGCTCCACTCCTGTTCGGCAAGCCGCAGAGCCGCCTGGGCACCGGCCACCTCGACGCTCGACAGCGTCGCCAGCGGCGCGCCGGCAAGGACCTCATCGCCGAGTTTCGCGTGGCGCTTGACCACAAGGGCCTCGACGCGCGGCGTGATCAGCGTGGTGCCGTAGGCGTTGTCGACCACTTCGCCGGGAGCACGCAGCGATTCGCTCAAGGCTTGCCGTTGCAGCGGTGCGATGCGAATGCCGGCGGCGGCAAGGCTCGCCGCGTCCCAGCGCGGCGCGGCATCGCCGTGGTCATCGTGCTCATCATCGGCCCCTGCGTCGTCGGCATGATCGGCGGCAGGACCGTGATCATCGTCGTGCGCCTCGCTGGCGGCAGGTGGCGTGGCGGCTTGCTGGGCCTCATCGGCGCAACCGCTGACCAGCAGGAGAGCGATCAGGCACAGGGTGGATGCTCGGGAAAAGGAATTCATTGGGCGTTCTCGGAAACGGGGTGATCAAACCCGACCCAGGCATCGAGCCGGCCGGTCGCATACAGGGCTTCGACAGTGGCACGCGAGGCTTGTGTCTGCAGGTCAGCGCCGGCAAAGGCGGTGTCGAGGGATTGGTTGAGTTGGGTCAGGAAGTCGGCGGTGCTTACCTCGCCGGCACGCCACAGGCGCTCCAGCAGGTCGGCGCGTTCGATGAGCTGTGGGCCGGGGCCCTGCGACCAGCGCGACCAGGCCTGGTCCAGCGCTTCCGAGGTGCGCAGGCTGCGTTCCGCCCGAGCACGCAACTCCAGTTCAACCCGCTTCTGCTCGGCCCGCGCCGCCTCGGCGTCAGCCTGAGCCGCCACGACCTCGGCACGGTACGGATTGCGGAACTGCAGCGGCACGCTGATCGCCACACCGAGCACGTTGTCCGAGGCGGAACCCACGTCGAGGCGACCCGCGTTCAGGCTGATCGTCGGGTCCGCCCGGCGCTCGCGCTCGGCAAGGCTCGCCCGACCCTCGGCGGCGGTGGCACTGGCCAGCGCAACCCGGCCTTCCGGGGTGGCGAATGGATCGAAGCGATCGGTGAGCTGCCCAACGGCTGGCGCAGGGCAATTCCCGTCGACAGGCGCGGCACCAGGATCTCCACCGACCGCCCGAAAGGCCTCTTCGGCGGCGGCCAGATCACCCAGCAGCGTGGCCTGTTCGGCGTCGGCCTGGTTGCGCGCCAGCAGCGCCAGGTCGCGCTCCAGCGGCGCGATATCGCCGGCCTGCAGCTGCCGCTCGGCCAGGTCGGCGAAACGCTGCATCAATGCCAGCCGCTGCTCGCCCAGCGCGACACGGGCCAAGGCAGCACGCCGCCCCACGGCCGCCAGCAACCACTGCTGAGCGAAGCCACTACGCCGCAGCGCGGCCTCGGCCTCGGCCAGGCTCAGATCGGCAGCGCCTACGGTCTCGCGCGCGGCACGCTTGCCGGACAGGTCCAGCGTCAGCGACAGGCCGGCGGTCGTGGTGCGCTCATCGCCGTCCCGGTCGTAGGCCAGTTCGAGCTCCGGGTTGTACAGAGGCTTCGAGGCCGCTTGGGCCCGCGCCCTGGCCGCGGCGAGCGTGGATTCGGTGGCCGCAAAGGCCGGGTGCGCCGACCACGCGCCGCGCACGGCACAAGGCAATTCGGCAGGCAGGGTGGACTCAGCGCGCGCCGTTCCGACCGCCAATGCGGTGGACAGCAACGCGCCGCAGGCGAGCGCAGAGGCTCGCGTTGCAACAGCAAATGACATGGACTGATCCTTGGACGAACGGCAATGCTCATCGCGCCTGGCGCGATGAGTACGGTCGGCGTGGGATCAGGCGATCGGGGGTCTCAGCTCACGTGCTGGAGGCACGTCACTGTGCCTGTGGTTCCACCGTGGAGCCATAACGCCAGGCTCGGTCACGGCCATCGGCTCAGGCGGGGTAGGCAACGCGGCGGGGAAATGGCAGCCGCAGTGCAGGCAGTGGCCGGACAGATTCGGCTCCGGGGAATCAGGCGCCGAATCCGAAGACGCATCAAGCGTGCTGACCACGGCATGCCCGTCGGCCTGTCCAGACAGGAGTTCGGCGAGATCACTGGGCTCACACGCCGCCACCATGCCCAGCCGCAGCACGAATACCGCCAAGGCGAACGCCGCCAAACGCACCGAACGGCGCAACGTGGCAAGGCTGAAATAGGGCGATTGGCGGCGGATCATCGGCGCGTAGGCTATCCGAAGCCTACGGGGCTACACAATTTCAATATGGCATCGACGATCGCGACACCCGAACAGGATAGTACTGGCGGGCCGCGCCGGATCGAACCGGTTCAATGGCCGCCACTGAATTTATCCATCATGTTGAAACTTTCCCCGGTCCGGCGCAGTCTGTTGAGGCCATGTCCCGCCCACTACTCCATATCGTCCTTGCGCTGACGCTCATCCTGAACGGGATCTCAGCGCCGTGGGCGATGGCGCGCATGGATCATAGCGATCACGGTGCGAGCGGCGACCACGCGGCTCACGGTGATGTCGAGCAGTCGCCCGCACACGATCCGATGGCGCACCATGGCCATCACAACCATGCGAACGTGGTTGGCGACCTGGGTTCGATGCTGGACCCCGTGCCCTTGGACGACGGCAATTGCTGCGACGGGACGTCCTGCCAGTGCGGCTGCGTGTTGCCTCCCGTGTTGGCGCTGCGCATGCTGGCTGTGATCGCGGCGCCCATCGGTGTACCGGCCTTCGTCGCAGCCGAATCGCACCTCGTCCGCAACCGGACTTCTCCACCCCTCAGACCCCCGGCGGCCTGACGGCCTGACGATCGCCCGTGCGGGCGCCGTTCGGCGTTCGTGCGCCCGTTGTCACTGCCGCTGCGCGCACCCTGCCGGCGGCCGTCCGAGAGGATGAGTTCATGCCATTGCCCTTACGTTCCGTCGCGGTCGCCGCGGCGGCGCTCGCGTTGGCCGGTTGTGCCAGCCTGCCCAATGAGCGTGGGTACGCCGAAACCCGCGCGCTCATCAACGCCCAGCGCCCGCTGCCGGCCGACTGGTCGCCGCTTGATCGCGTCGCGACGCCCGATATCCCCGCCACCCCCATGGGCGTCGACGACGCCGTGCGGCGGGCTTTCTTCCATAACCCACGCATTCGCGAGGCCTATGCGCGCCTAGGCATCGGCCGTGCCGAGCTCGAGGAGGCGCGCCGCCTCGCCAATCCAACTTTCGGATTCGCCCGGCTCACTGCGCAAAGCGGTGACGGAAGCCAAATCACCCGAAGCCTCTCGCTTGGACTGACAGACCTCCTGCTGCTGCCCGCACGCAAGCGACTGGCCGAGGGCGAGCTTGAGCGCCTGCAGAAGGCGGTCGCCGGCGAGGTGCTGGCCTTGGCCACCGAGGTCGAGGTCGCCTGGTACGAGGCAGTCGGTGCGGGGCAGATTGCGGCCATGCGTGACTTGGTCGCCCAGGCCGCCGAGCGCTCCGCCGAACTGGCCCAGCGATTCTTCGACGCCGGCAACATCAACCGGCTGCAGCTTGAGCAGGAGCACGCCGCGGCCACGCAGGCCCGTATCGAGGCGCTGGCGGCAGGCGCGGACGCGCTGCGCGCGCGCAGCGCTCTTGGTGGCCTGATCGGACTGCCAAGCGATGCGGACTGGCGTCTCCAGACGCAGCTGCCAGCGCCGCTGGCGGTTGCGTTCTCGGCCGACACCTTGATTCCGTTGGCGCTGGAGACACGGCTGGATCTCACCGCCGCGCAGCAGGCCGTGGCACTGCGCGAGGATGCGCTCGGCGTGACCCGGCGTTGGCGCTGGTTCGGCACCGTCGAGGTGGGCTACGAGCGCGAGCGGGAGTTCGATGGCGGCGTCTCGCGCGGCCCTTCCGTATCCCTCGGGCTGCCGCTGTTCAACCAGGGTCAGGGCGCGCTGGAACGCGCGCAGGCCGAACTGCTGCAGGCGCGCGCCGACCTGGATGCGCAGGTGCTCGCCGTGCACAACGCCGCACACCTTGGCATTGAGCGACTGACGGTGGCGGCGACCATCGCCGAGCGCTACCGCAGCGAACTGGTGCCGCGGCGTGAAGCCATCGTGGCGCGTACCCAGGAACGGGTGAACTTCATGCTGGTGGGCGTCTTCGAACTGCTCCTCGCCAAGCAGCAGGAATACGACGCCTTCCAGGCCTATCTGGAAGCGGTGCGCGACTACTGGACCGCCCGTGCGGAACTGCGCGGCGCGGTGGGTGGACGCTTGCCCGATGACGATCAGCCACTGCCGCCCACGGTCGGCGTCGAGGCGATCCTGCCGGCAGCATCCGCCTCCCCCATGGATCACGGCGCGCACGGCATGCCCTCCGAGTCCGAAGCGGATCCGCACGCCGGGCATCGCATGCCCGAGGCGCCGTCCGCGCACGATGTCGATCCGCATGAGGGACATGACATGCCGAAGCCGAAATCCGCCCAAGAGAGCGATCCGCATGCTGGGCATGGCTCGAACGCAGCGGAACCCGTCGATCCGCACGCAGGCCATCGCCAGACCGCCCCCGAACGCGACCCTCCTGCCACACCCCAGACCGACGAAAGCGCTGACGCGCATTCCGATCACGATCACGACCACGGAGACCGGCCATGAATCTCTCTCGACGCAACTGGTTCACCTGGGCGGGCGCAGGGGCGCTGGCACCGCTGGCATTCTGGGGACGGCGCGCCTTGGCGCAAGACCATTCGCAGCATCGTCCGCCGGAACCGTCCGACGCTCCGCCCCGTTCCGCGTCGGCGCGCGGCTACACGCCGGTGCGCACCCTCAACGGCTGGACGCTGCCGCATCGCATGGTCGACGGCGTGAAGGAGTTCCATCTCGTCGCCGAGGAGATCGAGCACGAGTTCGCGCCGGGATGCCGCGCCAAGTGCTGGGGCTACAACGGCACCACGCCGGGGCCCACCATCGAGGCGGTCGAGGGCGACCGGGTACGCATCTACGTGACCAACCGCTTGCCCGAGCACACCAGCGTGCATTGGCATGGCCTGCTGCTGCCGTCGGGCATGGATGGCGTGGGCGGGCTCAGTCAGCCGCATATCCAGCCGGGCGAAACCTACGTCTACGAGTTCACCCTGCGCCAGCACGGTACCCACATGTACCACCCGCACGCCGACGAGATGGTGCAGATGGCGGTCGGCATGATGGGCATGTTCATCATTCACCCCAAGGACGGTGAGCTCGAGCGTATCGACCGCGACTACGTCGTGTTGCTGCACAACTGGGCGTTGCACCCAGGCACCTACCGCCCGGACCCCTCGGTGATGGTCGACTTCGACCTGTGGACGATGAACAGCAAGGTCTTCCCGGCAATCGAACCCCTCGTTGCGCGAACCGGCGAGCGCGTGCGCGTGCGGATCGGCAACCTGTCGATGTGGAACCACCCAATCCACATGCACGGCGTGCAGTTTCACATCACCGGCTCGGACGGTGGCCGTTGGGCCAAGGGCCTGTGGCGACCCGAGACCACTGAGATCGTTGGCGTCGGCCAGACCCGCGATCTGGAATTCGTCGCCGTGCCCGGCGACTGGGCTTTCCACTGCCACATGTCGCATCACACGATGAATGCGATGGGACACGAGATTCCGAACACGCTCGGCGTCGACCAGTCCGGCGTGGAAGCGGAGATCCGCAAGCTGCTGCCGGGCTATATGGCGATGGGACAAGGCGGCATGGCCGAGCACCAGGAGCACACGGATTCTGGCCACATGACCGGCCCCGAGAACACCCTGCCGATGATGATGGGCAAGGGGCCGTTCGGAAATCTCGAGATGGGCGGCATGTTTACCGTTGTCAAGGTGCGTGACGACCTGGCCGTCGGTGACTACCGCGACCCGGGCTGGTATCCGAACCCCAAGGGCACGGTCGCCCATCGCATCAGCGCCGATCCGGATTTCGGGGCGCCCACTAGGCGTGGTCCACCGCCCGGCCCGCCAGCCAAGCTCAAGGCCAAACCGATGGACCACTCCACGATGAAGCACGGCTGAGGAGACGACCATGAAACTGCTCAAGTCTCTCGTTGTTCTGGCGCTCGTCGGCATTGCCATTGCCGCTGCCGTCGTTTGGAGCGGCGCCTATAACGTCGGCGCCGATGATCCGCACTGGTCTGCGACTTATCGCGTGCTGGAGGTGGCGCGCCAGCGCTCGATCGCCGTCCGCGCGGCAGACATCGAGGTGCCCGACCTGTCCGACGCCGAACTGATCCGTAGCGGCGCCGGCAACTACAGCGCCATGTGCGTGACCTGTCATCTCAGCCCCGACGCGGCAGAAACCGAGCTCAGCATCGGCCTGTATCCGCGCCCGCCGCGCTGGGATGCGCTGGGCCAGACCGATGCGCGTGAGGCCTTCTGGGTGCTCAAGCACGGTATCAAGGCCTCGGGCATGCCGGCCTGGGGCAAGAGCATGGACGACCGCTACCTGTGGGGCATGGTCGCCTTCATGCAGCAATTCCCAAGTATGACCGCCGCGCAATACAGCGCCCAGGTTGCGGCCAGCGATGGCCATAGCCACGGCGGCGGCGAGACCGATGTCGGCGGCGGCGATCCGCATGCAGGACACGACGTTTCAAATGCCGAGCGTTCGTCCTTCGAGCCCGTCGACGATCCGATGGCGACGCCCTCCGGCGAGGAGCACAGCGATGATGGCCACGACCACTGAGTTACCCACCCACGAGGTCCTGCACCTCACCACACCCTGGAGAAACCCATGATCCTTCGCATGACATCCCTCGCCCTCGCTCTGGCGCTTGCCAGCCCGCTCGCCTGGGCGCACGGTAACGAGAAACACAAACCCTCGCAGGTGGAGGCCGGACGTGAAACCGCAGGGGCGGAGCAGACCGTTCCGCCCGACGCCGCCGACGCCGTGGCGGTGCTCGAGCGCTTCTCCGCCGCCTTGAGCGCAGGCGATCTTGAGGGCGTAGGCGCTGAGCTCGATCCGGCCGTGCTGATTCTCGAAAGCGGCGGCGCCGAGCGCAGCCGCGACGAGTACCTCGGCGGACACGCCAAGCACGATGCCGAGTTCCTCAAGGCTGCCCATATCACCCTGAAGCGCCGGACCGCCCAGGCCTCGGGCGATCTGGTCTGGGTCGGCAGCGAGAGTGAGATCCACGCCAGCAAGGACGACAAGATGCTGATGATCTCCTCCACCGAGACCGCGATCCTGCGCAAGACCGTGCAAGGCTGGAAGATCGTGCACCTGCACTGGTCGTCGAGGGCGCAGCGATGAGCCGAGACATCACAAGGAGCCACATCGCATGGGGTCTCGCGGCCCTGGCGGCTTTGGCGCTCTCCACCGCCTGCGCGCGCGAACCGGAAGCCGGCAGCGCAGCGACGACGACCACGCCCGATGCGGCCGCACCGAGTGCGAACGTCGCCACCACTCCGCGCATGATCGTCCACAAGACGCCCACGTGTGGCTGCTGTGGCCTGTGGGTCGAGCACATGCAGCGCGCCGGCTTCGAGGTGGAAGTGCGTGATACCGATAACCTCCACCCGGTGAAAGCCAGGCTCGGCGTCCCGTACGGCAAGGGCTCCTGCCACACCGCCGAGGTCGATGGCTATCTGATCGAAGGGCACGTGCCGGCCGACGACATCCGCCGTCTGTTGGCCGAGCGGCCCAAGGCGCGCGGACTGGTCCTGCCGGGGATGCCGCTCGGCTCACCCGGCATGGAGACGCCGGATGGTCGCGTGCAGCCCTACACGGTCGAACTGGTGGCCCAGGACGGCAGCACGTCCGCCTTCCGCCAGCACGGTTCGCCGTGACCCGGCTCGGCCTGCTTTCCGCCAGGCCGCAACCGCAGGTGCTGGCGCGGTCATCGCGCCAGCGCAACCTTGCCTCCAAACTTGGAGCAACACCATGACACGCTCAATACTTGCGGCACTCTTGCTCAGCCTGCCCCTCCTCGGCCACGCCGCCACGCCGACGCCCGACCCGGACGAAGCGGCGGTGAAGGCGGTGCTTGCCAGCTACAAGTCGGCGCTGGAGCGCCGCGATCTGGCCGGCACTGAAACCCTGTTCGCCGACGACAACATCGTCGCCGAATCCGGCAAGCTGGAGGGCAGCTACCTCGACTATGTCGCCCACCACATCGGTCCCGAGCTGGGCCATTTCAAGCGCTTCGCGTTCTCCGACTACGCCGTCCGCGTCGAGCGCGTGGGCGATGTGGCCTGGGCCACGGAGACGTATCGCTATGTGATCGAACTGAAGGACCGCGCCGAGCCGATCGAGCGGCAAGGTCTCAGCACAACGGTGCTGCAGCGCATCGATGGCGGGTGGAAGATCCGTTCGATGCACAGCTCGTCCCGAGCGCCGAAACCGCCGACGCCGTAGGCAGTGCATGGATGCCTCGGCCAGGCCGTTTCAGCGCCCGGTGGTCATCCGAGCCCACGGTGGTGCGTGCAGTGAGCCAGAGCGGGCAGCGCAGCCGGTTCGTTCAAGCGCTTTCGCCGTGGCGATCCCACAGTGTGGGCGTGATCACACTGAGAGGCACACACCATGGCTGGATCGAACTTGAAGTTCGTACCCCGCATTCGTCGGGCGGTCGCGCGGCATCGTCCCGGCATGCGCGCGCTCATTGGGGTGCTCGCGCTGTTGGTCATCCTGGATCCTGTGTTGTTCGACCGAAGCATCGTGCATCTGCTGGTTTGGCACTCCGTGATCTTCCTGATCCTGCTGTTGGCCCTGTTGATGGTGGAAAGTGCCCAAGACGCATCCTTCGACGAAAGGGCGCAGCCCCGCGCTCCGCGCTTCGTTCCCGCGCTGGGCTTCAAGGCGCTGACACCGCTCTACGACGGCGTGGTGAAGGCGACGACCCGCGAGGGGCTGTTCAAGCAAACGCTTATCGCGCAGGCAAACATCCAGCCGGGTCAGCATGTGCTGGACCTTGCGTGCGGCACCGGCACGTTGGCGGTTCAGATGGCACAGTTTCAGCCGCTCGCCCAGATCACGGGAGTGGATGGCGATCCTGAGGTACTGGCGCGGGCTCGCAAAAAGGTCGAGCGTGCAGGTGTGCGGGTGCGGCTTGATCACGCCAACGCAACCGCCTTGCCCTACGGGGCTGGGCAGTTCGACCGCGTGATGACAAGCTTGTTTTTTCATCACCTCGACTGGCCCGACAAACAGCGCGCCGCATCCGAGATACTGCGCGTGCTTAAGCCAGGCGGGGAACTGCACATGGCAGACTGGGGCAGGCCCGCGAACAGGCTGATGCGCTGGCTGTTCTTCCCGGTGCAGGTTCTCGATGGATTTGCCAATACGCGCAGTCACGTCGCCGGACAGCTGGTCGAGTTGTTTCAGCAGGCTGGCTTCCAAGCCGTCGTCGAGCGGGGTCGGATCAGCACGATGTTCGGCACGCTCTCGCTGTACAGCGCCGCTCGACCGCACTGACGGCCGCCTCACCATGGAGCACACTGCTGGCTCGAAGACTGACCCGCTTCATGTCCTTGTCAGTGATCGGCGTTTCACCAGCGCATAGATCGCCGGGATCACGGCCAGGGTCAGGATGGTCGATGACACCATGCCGCCCACCATGGGTGCGGCAATCCGGCGCATCACCTCGGAACCAGTACCTGTGCTCCACATGATGGGTAACAGACCCGCCATGATCGCGACGACGGTCATCATCTTCGGGCGCACGCGCTCGACGGCGCCTTCGATGATCGCATCGGTGAGGTCACCGACGGTCAGCGATTCGCCGCTTTCTCGCCGCCGCCGCGCGCGCTCATCAAGCGCATGGTCAAGATAGATCAGCATGACCACACCAGTCTCGGCCGCGACGCCGGCCAGGGCAATGAAGCCCACGGCGACCGCGACGCTGAGGTTGTAGTCCAGCGCCCACATCAGCCACACGCCGCCGACCAGCGCGAACGGCACCGACAGCATCACGATCAGCGACTCGGTCACACGGCGGAAGTTGAGATAGAGCAGCAGGAAGATGATCGCCAGCGTCAGCGGGACGACGATCTTCATCTTGGCGATGGCGCGCTGCATGTACTCGTACTGGCCGCTCCACGTGGCGTAGTAGCCCGCAGGAAACGTCACCTCTCCGGCGACTGCCTCCTGTGCGCGACGCACGTAGGCGCCAAGGTCCGCGTCGCGGGTATCGACATAGATGTAGGCCGACAGCAGGGCGTTCTCGGTGCGGATCGACGGCGCGCCCTTGCGCACGCTGATGTCCGCCAGTTCGCCGAGCGGAATCTGCGCGCCGTCCATAGTCGGGACCAGCACCTGCGTCGCGATGGCCTCGGGGCTGTCACGCAGTTCGCGCGGGTAGCGCACGATCACCCCGAAGCGTTCGCGACCCTCTACCGTGGTCGTGACCATTTCGCCGCCCAGGGCCGCGGCAATGACGTCCTGCACCGCACCGACCGTCAGGTCGTACCGGGCGAGCCGGCGCAGGTCGGGCTGAATGTCGAGGTAGAAGCCGCCCGTGAGGCGTTCGGCATACGCGCTGGTGGTTCCCGGCACTTCGCGCACCACCGCTTCGATCTGCTTGGCCAAGCGCTCCATTTCGGTGAGGTCGGTGCCGAAGACCTTGATGCCGATCGGCGTGCGGATGCCGGTCGCCAGCATATCGGTGCGCGCCTTGATCGGCATGGTCCATGAGTTGGCGACCCCGGGAAACTGCAGGGCTTTGTCCATCTCGGCGATCAGCGCATCCACCGTGAGCCCCATCCTCCACTGATCTTCAGGTTTCAGATTGATTACCGTCTCGAACATTTCCAACGGCGCCGGATCGGTGGCGGTCAGCGCGCGGCCGGCCTTGCCGAACACCGACTCGACTTCGGGGAAGGACTTGATGATGCGGTCCTGCTGCTGCAGCAGTTCGGCCGCCTTGGTCGGCGACATGCCCGGCAGCGAGGCCGGCATGTAGAGCAGCGTGCCCTCGTTGAGCGTGGGCATGAACTCGCTGCCCAGTCGCGACGCCGGCCAAGCTGTCGCGAGCAGCACCGCCAACGCAGCCAGCAGGGTCGCGACCTTGTGCCGCAGCACCACGGCGATCACCGGCCGGTACAGCGCGATCAACAGGCGATTCACCGGATTCTTTGCCTCGGGCAGGATCTTGCCGCGCACGAACAGCAGCATCAGTACCGGCACCAGGGTGACCGACAGCAGTGCGCCACCGGCCATGGCGAAGGTCTTGGTGAAGGCCAGCGGATGGAACAGACGTCCCTCCTGGGCCTCCAGCGCAAACACCGGCAGGAACGACACCGTGATGATCAGCAGGCTGAAGAACAGCGCCGGGCCGACTTCGCGGCAGGCGTCGACGATCAGCTTTGACCTTGGAGTGCTGCCATCGTCCCGCTCGATGTGCTTGTGCGCGTTCTCGATCATCACGATGGCCGCGTCGACCATCGCGCCGATGGCAATCGCAATGCCGCCCAGGCTCATGATGTTGGAGTTCATGCCGAGCAGGCGCATGGCCAGAAAGGCAATCAATACGCCGATCGGCAGCATGATGATCGCCACCAGAGCGCTGCGCGCATGGAACAGGAACACCACGCAGACCAGCGCGACGATCAGGCTTTCCTCGATCAGCGTCCAGCGCAAGGTAGCGATGGCGCGGTAGATCAGGTCGGAGCGGTCGTAGACCGCGCGCAGCGAGACCCCTTCGGGCAGACCGCCGGCAATCTCGGCGATCTTGGTCTTCAGGCCCTCGATCACCGCCAGCGCGTTCTCGCCATAGCGGGCAACGGCGATGCCGCCGACAACTTCCCCCTCGCCATTCAGTTCGGCGATGCCGCGGCGCTCGTCCGGCACCAGTTCGACCCGAGCCACGTCGCTTATTAGCACCGGCGTGCCGCCCTCGGCCTTGAGCACCAGCTGCTCGATGTCGGCGATGCCGCGCAAATAGCCGCGGCCACGTACCATGTACTCGGTCTCGCTCATTTCGACGATGCGCCCGCCGACGTCGCGGTTGCTCTCGGCGATCACCTGCATGATCCGATCCAAGCCGATGCCGTACTGGCGTAGCCGGACCGGATCCACGGTGACCGAGTACTGGCGCACGAATCCGCCGACGCTGGCGACTTCGGCGACACCCGGCGCCTTGGTCAACTGGTAGCGCACGTACCAGTCCTGGGTCGCGCGAAGCTCGTCGAGCGAGCGCTGCTCGCCTTCGAGCGCGTACTGATAGACCCAGCCGACGCCGGTCGCATCCGGCCCCAGGGTCGGGGTCACGCCCTCGGGCAGCTTCTGCGAGGCGAAGTTCAGGTACTCGAGCACGCGCGAGCGCGCCCAGTACAGGTCGGTGCCATCCTCGAAGATGACGTAGACGAAGGACGCGCCAAAGAACGAGAACCCGCGCACCACCTTCGACTTCGGCACCGCCAGCATCGCCGTGGTCAGGGGATAGGTGACCTGGTCCTCGACCACCTGCGGCCCCTGGCCCGGCACTTCGGTAAACACGATGACTTGCACGTCGGACAGATCCGGCAAGGCATCCAGCGGCGTGCGCAACACCGCATAGACGCCGGCTGCGGTCACCGCCAGCGACAACACGAGGACCAGGAAGACGTTGCGGACCGACCACTCGATCAGGCGGGCAAGCATGTCAGTGCTCTCCTCGGTGACCAGCGTGCGGATCGTCGGCAGGGGGCTCGTTGGATTCAGTGGGAGTGCCGTGGCCATCGTGTGTCGAAGTCGATGCTGGAGGCGATTCGGTCGGCATCGTGTGACCGCTGTGGTCCTCAATCGGTGCGGAGTCAAGATTGCGACCGGTGGCCGGGATGGAGGGCTCGTCCACACCGTCTGCCGCGGTCGACAGGCCCTGCAGGGCCGACGTCAGGTTGCTCTCGGCATCGATAAGGAAGTTGGCCGACACCACCACCTCCTCGCCGACCGCGACGCCGTCCAGCACCGCGACTTGATCACCCGCACGTCGCCCGAGACGAACATCACGCGGTTCGAAGCGGCCCGGCGCAACCTGTACCAGCACGATCCGCCGTGTTCCGCTGTCGATCACAGCGGAGCGTGGCAAGACGATCGATTCCGCATCCGGGGTGCCGCCAAGCGTCACGTCACCGAACAGGCCGGGGCGCAGTGCACCGTCCTCGTTAGGCAGAACGATGCGCACGCCGATGGTGCGGCTGGCCATGTCGACGACCGGCTGGATGAAGTCGATAACGCCGTCGCGATACTCGCCGGGAAGGCTCGGCGTCTCGAAACGCGCGTCGTTGCCAGTCGCCAGATCAGCTGCCATCGATGTCGGCACCTGCGCCACGATCCAGACAGTGGACAGGTCCGCCAGCCGTAGCACCGTCTGCCCGGCTTCGAACCGGTCGCCCTCAACCACCATCTTGTCGATCACCACCGCATCGGACGGCGCGGTGAGCACGAGGCGTGCGGGTGCGCCAGACATTGTAATCCGCCCTCCCGCCACCTCCCAGTTGCGTAGACGGGAATCGGCCGCGTCACGCAGCTGGCGCATGGCGTTGGCACTGGCCGGGTCGCTGGTGGCCAGGCGGCTGGCGGCCTCGTCGGCGATCCGGTATTCCTCCTGCGCGGCGAGCAAGTTCGGGCTGTAGAGGGTCATAAGCGGCTGACCGCGGCGCACCGGCATGCCGGTCTGGTTGGCGTGCAGCCGCTCGATCCAGCCCTCGAAGCGCGGCGCCACAACAAACTGCCTGGTTTCATCGACCTGCACGCTGGCGCTCACCCGCACTTCAGCGGACAGCCGATCAAGGGTAGCGATGTGTGTTCGCACGCCGAGCTTCTGGACCTTTTCCGGCGACAGCACGACGGTGCCGGACACCGATGGCGGTTCGCCGCCGGCATAGACCGGGATGTAGTCCATACCCATGCTGTCTTTCTTGGGCACTGGCGAGGTGTCCGGCAGACCCATCGGGTTGCGGTAATAGAGGATTTCAGGCTCGCCCTGCGGCGCAGCCGCAGCGTTCCCGGCTGCATGTTCCGTTGGAGGCGCCGTCGACCGACCGAGCCACCAGCCCGCGCCAAGCGCCAGGAGCACGGACGCGCCCAATCCCATCCAGTTCGACATTTTCATGGTGTGCTCCCAACCAGGGCGCGCAGTGCAGCAGCGCCAGAAAGTTCATCGCGCAACGCGTCGATTCGCGCCAGATCGGCGCCTTGCCAGGCCTCTAGTGCCTCCAGCAAGGTGGCGAAGTCGACATCGCCTACGCGATAGCTGGCCAGCGCCGAGGCGAAGTTCGCCTCGGTCTGGGGCAAAAGGGTGTCGCTGTACAGCGTGCGGCGCTGATTCGCGCTCGACCAGCGCGCCCAGGTCTCGCCAAAGCGAGCCTCGAGCGCGCTGAGCGTCTGATCGACTCGGGCACGCGCCGCGTCGCTGCGCAGCGCGGCCTCGCGCTCGCGTTCACGAAGCGCGCGGCGCTGAAATGGGATCTCGACCTCGAGCATCAGCTCGTAGCCATCCAGGCGATTGCCCATCTGCATCGCGCCCACCCCGACAGTAAGGTCGGGCAGGCGCCGACGCCGTTGCAGGTCGAGAGCCTGATCGGCAGCCGCCGCCATGGTGTTGCTCGCGCGTAGCGCCGGATGCGTCGCCCGGCGTACCGCTTGCAGACCGGCAACAAGTGTCGCGACGGGCGCTGTGATGGCTGGCTCGGCCGCGGGCGGGTGAAGCGCCGCATCCGCCGGCCGGCCGAGCCGTGTGTTGAGTTGCGATACGGCTTCCTGTCGCATCGCCGTGCGCTCGATGCGCTCGGCCTGCATCTGGGTGCGGGCCACCTGGGCGCGAATCGCATCCTGCTGCGCGGCGATGCCCAGTGCGTAGCGCTCGCGTGCGACTGCTTCGACCTGGCCAAGCAGTTCAATCAGCCGATCCACGACCTGCAATCCCGCGTCGGCATGCCAGTAGCGCACGTAGGCCTGCTCAGCTTCTGCCAGTCGGTCAAGCAGGATCGCGTCGCGCACTTCGCGCTGTGCATCGGCCTCACGACTTGCGATGTTGCGCGCCAGCCCCCGCTTGCCCCACAAAGGAAACGTCTGCCGGACGGTATAGGTAGCGGTATCAACATTGCCGGGCAACAGGTTTGGTCGCTCGGCATCGATGCCTTGTAACCGGACACCGACCATCGGATCGGGAAGAGACCCGGCAGGTATCACGCGGGCCTCGGCCGCGTCCGCATCGGCCTGCAGCGCGCGCAGTTCGGGATTGTGCTCGATCAGCCACGCTCGAATCGACGCCACGTCTCCCCCGGGGAGCGGTTCCTGTGCGACCAGTGGCAATGGAATTGCCAACAGGACCGCAAACAGCCAGGCACCGCCTTGCCGGGGAAGAGCAGGCGTACGCCCGATGTCAGGGCGCACAGCAAAAAGTTTCATGGTTGTTCCCTTGCCTGATGGTCGGACCAGAGCGATCCGCGGCCTGCAGCCACAACGTACGCTTGCGCGCTACGCAGCGATTAACCGGGCGCCGAGGCGTCCGGGCGTCGAGGCGGCATCAAATCAGGAGGACGCTTGCGGGATGCTGTGTGGGTCGATGCCAGCCGGCCTGTCGACTCGGCGAGGGGGCAATGGTGCCCTGCGCCGCGAGGCGCCGCACCGTATCTACCGAAACCGGGGCCACGGGACCCAGAAACGGCACCAAGGGGGCACGTGAGTGGTCGGAACTGGCATCGCCCTGGTTGCAGTGTGCCTTGCAGACAGCGAGGTCGGTCCCATCACCTTGGTCGGTGCAGTCCGAATGCTCGGCGACTGTATCGGCCTGGGTGCTTGCTTTCGCCGACCACTCGCAATCGGCATGCAACGCCAGCAACATTTGCGACCACAGCAATGCGGTGATCGCCAAAAGCGAAATCCGGGAAAACAGGCGTTGGTGGCGACGCATCCGGTGCATGTTGTTGACCTTAGTATCTTGCGCGATGCAGGACCTTGATCAGGATCAACTACATGTGACTTGCGCCGGGGCGGAAGGTTCCCGCTATCCATGCCGTGACTTCTTGGGGGCTACCATGAGTACGACTCTGGGGCCCGCTGCCTCGACTACTCGTGAACTGTCGCGCGTGACTACTCCGTCATGATTACTGCCGCCCAGAAAGCCATGCAGCGCGTGCTTGAACGTTGCGGCGTGCCGTGCGCGAGCCCGAGCTCGGCGAAGAACCTGAATCGTTGCTGCTTCTGTCTGGCCGTCGATCCAGCCGAGGTGCGCGCGAACCTCAATCGCCTGCTTGATGCACATGGCGGCGCTGGGCAACTAAACGAGTCACACGCCAACCTGTTCTCAGCGCTACCGGTGTTCGTGCCGGAGAGCATGATCAAGCGCATGGCCGAGGCGGTACGAGCGTTGACCGCCGTCGCGACAACCGAGCCCTATCAGCGCGTGGCGCTCGGCCGGGCCCCGGATATCGCCCGCTACGACCCCGGCTCGCCTGGAGGCGTGCTTGGCTTCGATTTCCATCTCACCGCGACCGGGCCGAAGCTGATCGAGATCAACACCAATCCCGGTGGACTGCTGCTCAACGCGATGTTGGCTCAGGCGCAGCAGCCGTGCGTGCCGGAACTCGGCGTTGCCTTCGATGGCGCGGCCGCGGAACGTCGCACCTCAGAGATACTGATCGAGGAATGGAGTGCGCAAATTGCGGTCGATGGCGACGCAATCGTCGCGATCGTCGATGAAGCGCCTGAAGAACAGTTCCTGCATGCCGAGTTCGTACTCTTCCAGCGCCTGCTGGAAGCGCAGGGCTATCGAGCGGTTATCTGCGATCCCGCGACGCTTCACTACGCCGAGGGCGCGTTGTGGTTCGGTACACAACGCGTGGGCTTCGTCTACAACCGATTAACGGATTTTTCGCTTGCCGGCGCCCAGTTGGCGCCCCTGCGTGAGGCCTATGTCGCGGGCGCTGTCGCCCTGAGTCCGCATCCGCGCGCGCACGCGATATGGGCTGACAAACGCAACCTGTGCCAGCTCAGCGACCGCGACTTCTTGGCCAACTCCGGATTGTCTCGGGTCGAGCAGGATGTACTGGCCGAAGCGGTGCCCCTGACCGTGACCGTAACGGCTGACAATCGGGATGCACTCTGGCGCGAGCGCCGTGGCTGGTTCTTCAAACCGGCGGCAGGATTCGGCAGTCGTGCCAGTTATCGCGGCGACAAGCTCACCCACAAGGCCTGGGCCGCGATTGCCGAGCAGGCCTTTGTCGCCCAGGCCCTCGTGCCGCCCAGCGAACGCCACACCGGGATGGACGGCCGCCCGCTCAAAGTGGATGTGCGCTGCTACGCGTATCGCGGCGAGGCGCTGCTGTTCGCCGCTCGTCTGTATCAGGGCCAGACCACCAACTTTCGCACCCCCGACGGCGGCTTCGCGCCGGTGCTGACCCTGCTCGCTCCGTACCAGCCCGCGTTGATGCCAGTCTCGGGGTGGGCTGACTGACGCGGACCGCGGTGTCAGGGGGATCGTGTTCGCCAATCGCGCGTCGTCGCCTCGCGCAACTGACCTGGCCGTTCGCACGCTGATACGCACGGCAACTACGACTGGCAGTTCCTCACAATCCTTCAGAGCGAAACACCGCGGCGATCATGCGCGGAAACGGCATGCCAGTCGGCAACGCCAAAAGCGGGGGTACGCGAGAACTTTCGTGACTCTGGTCGCCCTGGCTGCAGTGCGCTGCGCAGACCGCAACATCCGCGTCAGGTGCCGCGCGCTCGGCAGGGTCGTGACACCCGAGCTTTTGCTCGGCCGCCGCCGGCGGCGTGCCCAAACTGGACAGTGCGTGCATGCAAAGCCCGTGACCGGCAATGGCCACCTGCGTCCATAGCATCCCGAACAGCGCCAGCATGGCGATGCGGGAGTGCGAACGGCGGTGCGAAGAACGGCCCATAAAACAACCATACGCCGATCGCAATGCTGGTCAATTGATTCAGATCAATCGGCCGACGAACTTCTCGGATCATGGTCGCAATCCGCAGCGGTGCGCAGCGCCTCCAATGTGTGGCCCATTCTTCGACGCAGGATCAGCAGTGCGAGGGTAGGAACGAAAATCCACTGCAGCACGGGGCTCAGCCCCAGGCCAAGCAGAGGAAGCGTCGGCATCAGATCGCTATAGGCCCAGCGTGCGAGCCATTCGGTGCTTGCCCATTCGAATGCCGCCGTCACCATCAGCCCAGCAGCCACGATCAGGACCGAGAGCGGCAGAACGCGTCGCAGAGGGCTCACCACCGAGGCCAAGGCCAGACTCGCGAAACTTGCTGCGAGCGCGATGCCCGCGTCACCCAGCGTGCAGTGCGCGGCCGCCCGCAGACTGCCCGCGACGCCTTGTTCATTCCAGATTGTGTAGAGCGGCAACTGTGCCACTTCCCAGATGGCAAACATGGGCAGTGTCACCGCCACGTACCACAGCACGAATGTCAGGCGGATGTGGATCCGTCGGAGCCATGCTGGTCGTTCCATTTCTGCTGCCTCCTGATGGACATGGCATGAGCACGATCACCTCGGTCGAGTCCTTCGCCGTGTACGTGCGCTCTCACGGTGCCCGAGGTTGACGGCTCGTGCTAGCCGCGGGCCGGCGATGTGACGTCACGCCCAGCCGACTTCCGCCCGCGGCTGCAAGCGTGTGACCGGAGTCTTCGCCTGTCCCAAATCGTTCGTAAGCATCAGAGCTTGACTCTGGACTCAGGTCCATACTTCAGACTGGCTCCCCCAATGGAGAACGGGCATGTCCAGTTTGAGCATCGGCCAGCTTGCCAAACAGGCTGGCGTCGCCATCGACACGGTGCGCTACTACGAGCGTAACGCCTTGCTGCCACCCGCCGGGCGCTTGGCCTCCGGCTATCGCCGCTATGGCACGACCGAACTGAAGCGACTGCGCTTCATTCGGCGTGCCAAGGCCTTGGGATTCTCGCTGGATGACGTGCGCGAACTGCTTGCGTTGAGCGATGAGCACGACATCGCCAAAGTCAAGCGCGCGGCCGAGCGCAAGCTCGGCGATATCGCCCAGCGCATCGAAGAACTCGAACGCATCCGCGCTGGCCTCAACACCCTCGTCGCCGCTTGTCCAGGGCATGGACGTGCCGAGGCCTGCCCGATCCTTAACGCCCTCACGCTGGAGCAAGCACCATGACTTCCGCAGCCCCGAGTTCCAAGCCTGCATGCTGCGCGGCGACGACCCTGTCTGCGCCCACTGATTCGGCGAGCGCCAGCCATGCATCGAATCCGCATGGGTCTGGCGGTCACGCCGGGCATGCCCATGACCCCAAGCCACTGGTCGCTCCCGGTTCGATGATCGACCCCGTGTGCGGAATGACGGTGTCACCTGACTCGCCGCACCAGGCGCGGCACGAAGGGCAAGACTTCCATTTCTGCTCGGCAGGCTGCCGCAGCAAGTTCATCGCCGATCCCGCGCGCTACCTCACGCCCGCCGCTGCGGCCGACATGGAAGCTGCACCCGTCGGCACGCAGTACACCTGCCCGATGCATCCTGAAATCGTGCGCGATGCACCGGGCACGTGCCCGCTTTGCGGCATGGCGCTGGAACCGATGATGCCGAGCCTGGACGACGGCGAGAATCCGGAGTTGATCGACTTCCGCCGGCGCTTCTGGTGGACCCTGCCGCTGTCGGTCGTTGTCCTGTTGCTCGCGATGTTCGGCCATCAGGTTCCTGCCCTGTCGACCACCGCGCGTACCTGGCTTGAATTGGTGCTGTC
Organism: Lysobacterales bacterium; assembly: GCA_016718605.1. GTDB lineage: Bacteria > Pseudomonadota > Gammaproteobacteria > Xanthomonadales > Xanthomonadaceae > Aquimonas. Next base: position 30,794 of record JADKCY010000042.1, read on the forward strand.
CGCGCCGGTCGTGCTCTGGGCCGGGTGGCCGTTCTTCCAGCGCTGGGCGCAGTCGATCGGCAACCGCAGCCCCAACATGTGGACGCTGATCGGCACCGGCGTGGGTGCGGCATTCGGCTACAGTCTGGTCGCGACGCTGGCGCCCGATCTGTTTCCGACGTCGTTCCAGGAGCACGGCCGCGTCGGGGTGTACTACGAGGCCGCGGCCATCATCGTGTCGCTGACGCTGCTTGGCCAGTTGCTGGAGCTCAAGGCGCGATCGAGCACGTCGGCAGCGATCAAGGCCCTGCTGGGGCTGGCGCCCAAGACCGCGCGACGGCTGCGCGATGATGGCAGTGAAGAAGACATCCCGCTCACCCATGTGCACGTCGGCGACCGATTGCGCGTGCGGCCGGGCGAGAAGGTGCCGGTCGATGGCGCGGTCATCGAGGGGCGCTCGCGGTTGGACGAGTCGATGCTCACCGGTGAGCCGATGCCGGTTGAGAAAACTCCCGGCGACCGCGTGATCGGCGCCACGATCAACGGCACCGGCAGCCTGATCATTCGCGCCGACAAGGTGGGGTCCGACACCGTGCTCGCGCAAATCGTGCAGCTGGTGGCGCAAGCGCAGCGCTCGCGCGCGCCGATGCAGCGCATGGCTGATCGGGTGAGCTTCTGGTTCGTGCTGGCGGTGCTGGCGATCGCCGTGACCACGTTCCTTGTCTGGGGCTTTTTTGGGCCCGAGCCTGCTTGGACCTTCGCCATCGTCAACGCGGTGGCGGTGCTGATCATCGCCTGTCCCTGTGCGCTCGGCCTGGCGACGCCGATGTCGATCATGGTCGCGACCGGCCGAGCCGCCCAGGCCGGCGTGCTGTTCCGCGATGCCGAGGCGATCGAGCGACTGCGGCTGATCGATACGCTGATCGTCGACAAGACCGGCACCCTGACCGAAGGCAAGCCCGCATTCCGCTCGATTGTCGCGACCCCGGAATTTGACGAAGACGAGGTATTGCGGCTGGCGGCCAGCCTCGATCAGGGCAGCGAGCATCCGCTGGCCGAAGCGATCGTGGCCGAAGCCAGGCGCCGGGAGATTTCTTTGGCGTCGGTCGATGCGTTCGAGTCGGTGACCGGCATCGGCGTTCGCGGACGGGTCGACGAACACGATCTGGCCTTGGGAAACACTGCGTTGATGGACGAGTTCGGAGTCGATGTCGCGGCACTCGCCGATACCGCCGAGCAGCTGCGCGGAGAAGGCGCCAGCGTGATGTATCTGGCGGCCGGCCGTCGTCTGGCCGGGCTGCTGGCCGTCGCCGATCCGATCAAGGGCAGCACCCCAGAAGCGATTGAAGCACTCCATGCGGCCGGGTTTCGCATCGTCATGGCAACCGGCGATGGACTTGGCACTGCCAAGGCGGTGGCAGCAAAGCTCGGTATCGATGAGGTGCATGGCGAAGTGCGGCCGCAGGACAAATCTGAGCTGGTCGCACGCCTCAAGCGCGAAGGCCGGCGCGTTGCCATGGCCGGCGACGGGATCAATGATGCGCCGGCACTGGCAGCCGCCGACGTCGGCATCGCCATGGGCACCGGCACCGATGTGGCGATGTCGAGCGCCCAGGTAACCCTGGTCAAGGGCGACTTGCGCGGCATCCTGAGGGCGCGGCAGATCTCGCAGGCCACGGTACGCAACATGAAGCAGAACTTGGGCTTCGCTTTTGCCTACAACGCCCTCGGCGTGCCGATCGCAGCCGGCCTGTTGTACCCGGTGTTCGGTTGGTTGCTGAGCCCGATGATCGCCGCGCTGGCGATGAGCCTGTCGTCGGTGTCGGTGGTGGCAAATGCGCTGAGGTTGCGAACTCGGCGTTGAACGTGTCCACGCCGCCGACGAGCCCCTGGACCGGGCGTATCGCGCTCGGCCCAGGCTGGGCCGTGTTCACGGGACACGCCGGCGACAATCGCGTGCACCGCCATCCGGCCCTGCAGCTCGCCCTGGGTGAAGGGCAAGCCGTACGTGTCGAAATCGAAGGTCGCCTGGTGGAAGCTCCGGGCGTCCTGATCGGACCGGATGTCGCCCATCATCTGCATCCAGGCGGGGTCTGGCTGCTCTATGTGGAGCGGACCTCCGTGGCAGGACGCCGCCTTGCCGCCACCTGCGAAGCAGGCGCCCGTCGGCTGTCGGATGACGAATGCGCCCAGCTGCGAGCGCTTTGGATCTCGCCCGGCGAGGGTTCAGAGCGGATCGATGCGCTGGTTGACGCGCTGTCGACAGCGCCGACGTCACCACGGCCCGAGTCGGCCTCCACGCGTCGGGTGCGCGAGGTCATCAGCGCGTTGCCGCAACGATCGCCTCTAGGGTGGACGCTGAACGCGATGGCCGCCGAGGCCGCCTTGTCGCCCAGCCGCTTCGCCCATGCATTTCGTGACCAGACCGGCATGGCTGTCCGTCCCTACCTGCGCTGGTTGCGGTTGGCGCGGGCACTGCAGGCGGCTGCCCGCGGCCTGTCGCTGACCGATGCGGCACATGAGGCCGGCTTCGCCGATGCGGCGCATTTCACCCGCACCATGCGCCGTCATTTTGGCGTGACCCCCGGCAGCATGCTGCGTTCTTTACGGGGCTGAGCGAGCGAAGCCAGCCAATACGTTCAAGCCCTCGGCAGTGCATGCACGCGACACTGCGTGCATCGATTCTGAGGACCTCGCATGCGACTGAACACAATACTTCGCTACGGCGCCTATCCGGTGATCTTAGGCGGCATCGCGACGTTCGTGCTGATCTGGGCGACGCTGGGCGGGGCGCCGTGGCCGTCCTACCTACTCGTTGCCGTGATGGGACTGATCGCGGTCGCCGCACTCGAACGCATTCAGCCGTTCCAGGTGGACTGGAACCAGGACCACCACGACACGCTCACCGACGCCATCCACGTGCTGGTGAACCTGATCCTGATGGCGGGCACGGCCTATGGCCTTCACTTGCTGATTGGCCGAGTGCCGACCACGGCGCTGTGGCCGACGACCTGGCCGATCGCGCTGCAGGTGCTGCTCGCCGGGGCCATCATCGATCTCGGCCTGTACGCGATGCATCGACTTAGCCATCATGTTCCCTGGCTATGGCGGCTGCACGCCATTCACCACAGCGCCGAGCGGCTGTACTGGATGAACGGCGATCGCCGGCATCCGCTGAGCGCACTGCTGCTCGCTGGTCCTGGTTTGGTCGCAGCCGTGCTACTTGGGGCACCTGCGGGCGTGATCAGCGCTTGGCTCACGCTGTTGACCGTCCACCTCGCATTCCAGCACGCCAACCTCGACTACTCGCTGGGGCCGTTGCGTCGCTGGATCGGCGGTGCCGAACTGCATCGCTGGCACCATCGCCGTGACTACGCGGATGCGCAGGTCAACTTCGGCGAATTCTGGCTGGTGTGGGACTGGGTTTTTGGTACGCGCTTCGATCGGCCCAGCCCGGTGGGCGTGGACGACGTGGGGCTGGAGGAGGCGCGATTCCCGACCTCCTACGTTGGTCAGCTGCGCTGGCCGTTTATCGCCCTCACCACGTCGAATCGCTAGCAACTAACGCGTTGTGCCCGCCTAGATCAGTCGTCAGACATCACGGCTCAATAGCCGGGAAAGTCCAACGCACGCGTGATGGGTCCACACCCATCGCGCTGCCCCGAATCGCCCCGTCGCACCAACGGCGTCGCTCGGCGCCAAAGGTGAAAGTCGGCGATCCTGTCTAGCTGGCCTCACCGTCTCCCTCGTCGTCGGTCTTAGTCTTTTCGGCCTTCGGAGCCGGCTTTCCCTCGGCTTCGCATTTCGAATTCAGCGCTTTGTCAGCCAACTCGGCGGAATAGCGCTCAGTGTCGGCCAGCTGTTCGCACGTAGTGGGCTTGGCCTTTACTACGGGCAATTCGTGCAGCGCCGGATCGTGCGCTTGGACACCTTTGGCGAACAAGGACACAGCAAACAGCGCAGTCAGGGTCAAGGAGTGCATGCTCATGGTGTTACTCCTGGGGATGAGCGGCAGTCCAGCTGCCGCGGAAGAATCGGTAAGGAGATCGGACTCACGGACGGTAGAGAGCTGGCTGGAAGCCAGTCACCTCGATGTCGACGGTGACGGGCTCGGTGCCGCGGTTCTGCCAGTACCATCCGTGTGTACCTTCGAACGAGGCCACGAAGGTGCCGGCCGCTTCGCGCTGAGCGGGCTCGACGGCGTAACTGGTCCAGGTGCCTTTTGCGGCGGGTGCTTCGCCATGCATGTCGACGGCAACGTCCGCGCTGGCGGTCCAGCGAAACACCAGGCCTTCGCCGGCCTTCAGCGCCGCCTTCACTTCGGCACCCTTGCCGGGATCAAGCGTCACCGAAAAGGTGTCGCTGCGAAGCTCTCCGATGCTCGCCGAGTAAGCCGCTACTTCGAAAGCCTGACCCGCGTTCGCCCCGAAGGCGGCTTCTGCCTTGGCTGCCAGCGCGGCATCGGTGGCTGTGCTGTCGGGCGCCACCGCTGCTGGGGTGCCGGCTGCGGCCGCAATCGTCGCGGAGCCCTCGGATGCGGCCGCATCATCAGTCGCATGCAGCGCGTTCAGACCCAAGCGAGCCCCGATGCCGGTCGGGTCGAAGCCGTACTCGGCGGGCAGCACCGTGGTGACCAGGATCACAACGGCGACAACCATGGACAACAGCGAGGCGCTGACGAGTCGGGCAGTGCTCGGCAAAACAGGTGAATCGAGTTGGGACATGGAAGACCTCGTCAGGAAACAAAATAGCCGGTGAGTTGATAGCCGATCAGGACGAAGCCACCGACCATCAAGACGGTGTTGGCGGCAAAGGCCTGGCGGGTAAACGCAGGGCTGCGGCGCCAGAAGCCCATCACGATCAGGATGCCGGCCAGGGCCAGCAGCTGTCCCAATTCAACGCCGACGTTGAAGGCGAGCATGTTGCCGACCAGTCCGTCAGGAGACAGTTCAAAATCCTGCAGCTTGGTTGCCAGGCCAAAGCCATGGAAGAAGCCGAAGATCAAAACCGCCGCTTTGGTATTCGGCTGAAACCCGAACAAGCGACGAAAGCCACCGAGGTTGTCGAAGGCCTTGTAGACCACCGAAAAGCCGATGATTGCGTCGACCAGGAACGGATTGACGTGGGTGCCGCTAAGCACGCCGTACAGCAGCGTAACGCTGTGGCCAACGGCAAACAGGGTGACGTAGATGCCGACTTCCTTGAGTCGGTAGAGGAAGAACACGACACCGGCCAGAAACAGCAGATGGTCGTAGCCGGTCACCATGTGCTTGGCGCCGAGGTAGGTGTAGACGATCAGCTGCCGACCGGCGCTTTGCTCGAGGAAGCTCTTGTCGCCCTCGGCTACGCCATGTGCCCAGGCCAGCGCGGGGACCAGCAACAGACCAATGAATCCTAGCGACCACCTCAATGCAGTGGAAGAAAACAGTCGCGTCGATGACGTCATCAATGACTCCTGGGGAAACAATCGGGGGATCTCAGCGTGCGGGCCAGTGCACATGCAGATCGTCGATCACGATCGGGTGCGCATGACGGCTGGCAGGATCGCTCGGATGCTCGCGCCAATGCGGGTGGTCGAGCGACAGGTCCGGATGCGAGTGGATAAGCGCGCTGTCCGCGGCCGCGGGCCACGCCCTCCACGCGACTGCGGTGCCGATCGCCGCCAGCGCGGCCATGGCCGCCAATGCGATGTCCATGCCGGCGCTGGCGCCGAGCGCACCCACCAACGGATAGGCGACCAGCCAACAGGCATGCGATAGCGAGAATTGGGCGGCGAACAGGGTGGGTAGATCGGCGGCGTGGGCCGAGCGGCGGAGCAGCCGTCCGCCGGGCGTCACCACCGCTGAATATGTCGCGCCGACCACGAACCAGCCCACCAGCAGAACTGGCCAATGCGCGGTCGGCAGCAGGCGCCACAGCACGGCGAGGGCCGCAAGCGAGGCAGTCATGACCTGCGCGGCGCCGATCATGGTCGCGCGGTCAGTGTGGCGTTCCAGCCAGCGCGGCAGCAGCAGCGCCGCCAGCATCGAACCGGCACCAAACGCGGCGAGGGCGATGGCGACGGCGCTTTCCGGCCGGACGAGGCCATCGCGCACGATCACCACGGTATTGACGATCACCATGGCGCTGCCGGCTGCGGCGGCCATGGTCAATGCAAGCAGCCCACGCAGCCGCGGCGTGGCGAGGTAGAGGCGCGTTCCGCGGGTCAGTTTCCGCCAGGCGCCCGCGCTCGACGGCGGCGCGGCGGGTACCGGCAGCCGTCCCACCGAAAGCACCAGCAGGGCTGAGCCAAAGAACCCTGCAGCGGTGCCGAGGAACAGGCCCTGATAGCTGATCACCAGCAGCAGCAGCGCGGCCAGCGTGGGGCTGAGCAGGCTTTCTAGATCGTAAGCGAGTCGCGACAGCGACAGCGCCCGGGTGTAGTCGGCTTCGTTCGGGAGGACTTCCGGGATGGTCGCCTGAAACAGCGGCGTGAACCCCGCCGACGCGGCCTGCAACAGGAAGATCAGCGCGTAGATCTGCCAGATCTGATCGACCCAGGGCAGCGCCAGCACCACACCCAGCCGCACTCCATCAAGCACCACCAGCACCGTGCGCCGCGGAAAACGCACGGCCCAGGCCGCCGCGATCGGCGCCACCGTCACGTAGGCGATCATCTTGATCGCCAGCGCTGTCCCCAGCACGCGTCCCGCATCGCCGCCGGCGAGGTCGAAGGCCAACAAGCCGAGCGCAATCGTCGCGAGGCCGGTGCCGGCCAGCGCGACGATCTGCGCCAGAAACAACCGGCGGTAGCTGCGATTGCGAAGAACGCTGAGCATCGGGACCGTCAGGCAACCGGCGCGGGCACGTCGTCATCGCGATGCATCAGGCGATAAAGCGCCGGCAGCACCAGCAGGGTCAGCAGGGTCGAGGACAGGATGCCGCCGATCACCACGGTGGCCAACGGGCGCTGCACTTCGGCGCCGGTGCCGACGTTCAGCGCCATGGGCACGAAGCCCAGCGCCGCCACCAGCGCCGTCATCAGCACCGGACGAAGGCGGCCGAGCGCGCCGTCACGAATGGCGTCTTCCAGCCGGTCGCCCTGCTCGCGCAGCTTGCGGATGAAGGTGATCATCACCACGCCGTTGAGCACGGCAACGCCCGACAGGGCGATGAAGCCCACGCCCGCCGAAATCGAGAACGGGATATCACGCAGCAGCAGCGCGAATACGCCGCCGGTCAACGCCAAGGGCACGCCGCTGAAGATGATCGCCGCATCCCGCGCTGAGCCAAAGGCCATGAACAGCAATCCAAAGATCAGCACCAACGCGACCGGCACTACGATCTGCAGTCGCTGGCTGGCCGAGATCAACTGCTCGAAGGTGCCGCCGTACTCGATCCAGTAGCCGGCCGGCAACTCAACGCGCGCTTCGATCTCCTGACGCGCGTTCTCCACGAACGAGCCGAGGTCCCGGCCGCGCACGTTGGCGGTCACCACCACGCGGCGCTTGCCGTTCTCGCGGCTGATCTGATTTGGGCCTGGTGCCAGATCCAGCGACGCCACTTCGCCCAGCGGCACGTAATCGGGCACGTCTGCGGTCGGTGCGTCGTCGTAATCCGGTAGCGGGATCGGCAAGGCTGACAACCGATTCAGGTCGGTGCGCAAGCGTTCCGGCAGGCGGACCTGGATATCGAAGCGGCGATCGCCCTCGAAAATCTGGCCGACCGTCTTGCCGCCCATGGCGACCTCCAGCGTGTCGTGGATGTCGCCGACCGACAGGCCGTAGCGCGCCAGGGCCGCCCGATCGGGAACGACGGACAGGACCGGCAGCCCGGTGACCTGTTCGGTCTTGGCATCGGCCACCCCCGCCACACCGTTGATCACGCCTTCGATTTCCTCGCCGAGCCGCAACAACTCGTCCAGATCGTCGCCGTAGACCTTGATCGCCACGTCGCTGCGTACGCCGGCAATCAGCTCGTTCATGCGCATTTGGATCGGCTGGGTGAATTCGTAGTTGTTGCCCGGGATCTGCCACACCGCGGCCTCCATTTCGGCAACCAGTTCGGCCTTGGTCTTGCCCGGATCCGGCCACTCGGCGCGATCCTTCATGATGATGAAGGTGTCGGCGACGGACGGCGGCATCGGGTCGGTGGCCACTTCGGCGGTGCCGATCTTCGCCACCACCTTGTCCACTTCCGGGAACTGCTTGATGCGCGCTTCGAGCGCCGTCTGCATGGTGATCGCCTGGCTGAGGCTGGTGCCCGGGATGCGCAGGGCATGCAGCGCGATATCGCCCTCGTCGAGATTCGGAATGAACTCGGTACCCAGCCGTGCGGCCGCCATGCCGGAAACGACGACCAATATGGCGGCGGCAGCCACGACGCCCATCCGCCATGCGATCGCGCGTTCGAGCAGGGGCTCGTAGATCCGCTTGATGCCGAGCACTACACGGTTTTCCTTTTCCTCCACCTTGCCACTGACGAACATGGCGATCGCGGCTGGCACGAAGGTGAGCGACAGCAGCATTGCCGACACCAGCGCAATCACCACCGTGAACGCCATCGGATGGAACATCTTTCCCTCCACGCCGGTAAGCGTGAAGATCGGCAGATACACGGCCGTGATGATGAAGATGCCGAACAGGCTGGGCTTGATCACTTCGGCACTCGCGCTGGCCGCCAGTTCGAAGCGCTCATCCCGGGTCAGCAGGCGGCCAAGCCGATGCTGGGCCTCGCCGAAGCGGCGAATGCAGTTCTCGACGATGATCACCGCCCCATCGACGATCAGGCCAAAATCAAGGGCACCCAGGCTCATCAGATTGCCCGACACCCGGTTCTGCACCATGCCGGTGATGGTCATCAGCATGGCCAGCGGGATCACGGCCGCGGTGATCAGCGCCGCCCGCATATTGCCCAGCAGGGCAAACAGCACGGCGATCACCAGCAGTGCCCCTTCGAGCAAGTTTTTCTGGACGGTGGCGATGGTGCGGTCCACCAGATCGGTGCGGTTGTAGACCGGGCGCGCGGTGACGCCCTCGGGCAGGCTGGCGTTGACGTCGGCTAGGCGCTTGTCGGTCCTAGTGGACACCGCGCGGCTGTTCTCGCCCACCAGCATGAACACGGTGCCCAGAACGATCTCGCGACCGTTTTCTGTGGCGGCACCGGTGCGCAGTTCGGTGCCCTCGATGACTTCCGCCACGTCGTGCACGTGAATCGGCAAGCCACCGCGGCGAGCCACCACGATGCGACCCAGTCCCTCCATGTCGGTGACCTGACCGGGTGAGCGGATCAGGTACTGCTCGCCGGCGCGCTCGATGTAGCCGGCGCCGATGTTCGCGTTGCCGCGGACGATGGCGTCCATGACGTCGCGCAATGTGAGGCCGTAGGCGACCAGCTTGAGCGGGTCGGGGTAACGTGAAATTGCCGGACGTAGCCACCGATGGTGTTGACTTCGGTGACACCTTCCAGATTGCGCAACTGCGGGCGAACCACCCAATCCTGCAGCGTTCGCAGGTCGGTTGGCGTCCACGGCTGGCCGTCCGGCGTGAGCGCGTCGGCGTCCGCCTCGACCGTGTACATGAAGATCTCGCCCAGACCCGTGGCGATCGGGCCCATTTTGGGCTCGATGCCTTCAGGCAATTGGGCACGGACACTTTGCAGGCGCTCGTTGACCAGCTGGCGCGCGAAATAGATGTCGGTGCCGTCCTCGAATACAACGGTCACCTGCGACAGCCCATACCGCGATACCGAGCGGGTGTACTCGAGCTTCGGCATCCCGGCCAGCGCGGTCTCGACCGGATAGGTCACTCGCTGTTCCGCCTCCAGCGGCGAGTAGCCAGCCGCCTCGGTGTTGATCTGCACCTGGACATTGGTGATGTCCGGCACGGCATCGATCGGCAATTTGGTGAAATTCCAGGCGCCCAGTGCGGCCAGGGCCAGGGCCATTAACAGCACCAGCCAGCGGTGGCTGATGGCGATTCGGATCGTGCGCTCAAGCATGGTCGATCCTTTAGTGGTCGTGGCTGGCGCCGGACTTTCGATGTCCGCGCGAATCAGGAAGCTCTGCTCGGTCACGTAGGTGACGCCCGGATCGATGCCGCCCAGCACTTCTGCGTAGTCCGGATCACGTTCGCCCAGATCTAGCATGCGCACCTCGTAGGTGTCGCCGACTTGCGCGTACACCACGGTGAAGTCGCGAAACGGCTGCAAGCCGGCCGTACGGACCGCCAGCGGCACGACACGCTCGCCCACGGTGACGTCGGCGCTTACGGCAAGGCCCGGTCGCCAGAGGCCATCGGGATTGGACAGATGAACCCTGGCAATCGCGCTCTGGCTGCCAGCCGCGGCGATAGGGAGCAGTCGCTCGAGCGTCGCTTCAGCGCGAGCCTCGCCCACGGCGCTGACCAGGGTCACCGGCTGACCTGGCTTGAGACGCGGCAAGTCCTTGCCGAAGGCATGCAGGTCCACCCAAACCTCGGACAGGTCAGCAATCTCGAACAGCGGCTCGTCGCCGGCCACGTCGCCGACGTTGGTGTTGCGCGCGATGATCTGTCCTGCGATTGGCGCGGTGATGACGTAGCTGCGCAGGCTTTCGTTGGCCTCGACCGTGGCCAGCACCTGACCGCGCGTCACAGACTCACCGATGCCTACGCGCGTCGCGCACCACGCCGGGGAAGCGGGCGCGCACCGTGCCCTGCGATTCTCGTCGATGGCCACCGAACCCATCAGCGGAATCTGGGTGCGCAAGGTGGCCGGACCGGTCTTTTCCGTTTGGAGGCCGGAGGATTCAGCCACGGCGGCGGCGATCGTCGTGCGACCTTCGTAGGAAGCGTACTCCCAACGATGCTCGCGGCCACTTTCGCGGGCCACGACCGTCACATCGAAAGAATGCGGCTCGACGACCACGCCATCGCCGATCAGCACATCGCCTTCGGGCTTGAAGGCGAACAGATCGGTCTTGCCGCCCAAGCGACCAAGGGTGATGGTCGCCTCAACGTCGGTGGCGGGCAGCGGCTGGTTATCGCGATAGGCGTAGAGGCGATACTGCGGCGGAACGCCGGTCTCAAAGATCGTGACTTCGATGGCGAATTTGCCTTCACGCAGCATGCGTCCCCGGTGTGGGCCGCGCTCGTAATCGCCACTGGCGACTTCGGTGGTTGTGGTCTCGGGCGCGGGATCGCCGCAGCCGGCCATCAGCAGAACGGAAATCAGGATGAAACAGAAACGAAAAGTCATGGCGTGGCGGCTCCGGAAGTGGCCGTGAGGCGATCGATATCCACCAGCAGGGCGTGGTAGCGCGCCGCCGCTTCGACGCGGGCATTGCGCAGCTGTGCCAGCTGCTGCTGGGACTGGATCAGAACGAAGAAGCTGAAGCGGCCCACCTCGTAGCCGCGCTGGTTCAACTCCAGCGCCTGCTCGGCCTGCGGAATGAGCTCATTCCGGTGGGTCTCGAAAACATGTCGGGCATGCTGCAACTCCTGGTAGAGCGCGAACAGGCGCCGGTAACTGTCATGGCCAGCGGCTTCCTGGCGCGCCTGCGTGGCCTCGAGCTGCGCCTGCAGCTGCGCCTCTGCCAGCGCCGACCGTGGGGCACTGCCCAGGGGCACCGTGACACTGAAGACCAGCGCCTGGGTATCGAAGGTTTCGAAGCGCCGAACACCCAGCGAAAGCGACACGTCAGGCTTGGCCGCAGCGGCGGCCGCGCGCTGGCGGGCTTCGATCGACACCGCATCCAGACCCAAGGCCTGTTGGTCGGCGTTCACAGGCAGGCGCGCGGCCAACCTATCGAGCGGCTCGACCTCGGGCAACGTCTCCAGGTCGCCTGAGGCGACCGTGAAATCAGGGTCCTGCCGGCCCCAAAGTGCCGAGAGCGCCAGGCGAGCGGTGAGCAATTCGTGCTCCGCGTCCTCAAGCGTCAACTTCGCTTGTCCCAGTACGATCCCCGCTTGGAGCTGCTCTGCCTCCGGGCTACGACCGGCTTTGACCCAGCGGGCAACCTGCTCCAGGGTCGTCTCTGCGCGGTCAACCCCGTCGCGCGCAATCGCCACACGCACCTGATCGGCAAGTACGTCGACGAAGCGCCTACCGGTTTCGGCTGCGATCTCGATCCGCGCGAGTTGTACCGAGTGACGGCGTCGCGCGACGTCCGTCGCGCCGACGGCAATGCGGGCCTCACGCTTGCCGCCAAGCTCGATGACACGGCCCAGCCGCAGGGTGGTTTCTGCGCTTCGAACACCGCTGAGCGGGCCGGTACCGGCCACGTTTTCCAGTTCACCACCCAGCGTCAGCGGCGGTGGCAGGGCAGAGAGTTCGGCCGCCCACTCCGCAGCGCCCACCTCGGCACCTGAGCGCGCAGGCCCGGATGGCCGACTAAGGCACGTTCAATCGCCTCGTCGAGTCCTCAACTCTTGGGCCATGCCCGAAACCAGGCACAACCACAACATCCCGGCCATGGCCCGGGGCACAACCAAAAGACACACGCACAAATCACCTCCATCGACATCAACACGCGGGACCTGCCGCCAAAGCGGCAGGCAGTTCAGCGGTCAGGCGATGGGCGGGCGGGCGGAGGTGTTCGAGGCGTCAGCCCGCGGACCCTCGCAGCGCAAGCGTGCCAGCCCAATGGAGGCAACTGGCAGGCGCAGCAACGAGGTCAGGCAGCGCCTGAGCAACGCTGGTGGCCTCGTGAAGCGCAACGTTGACGGAGTCTCACCCGTGTCGGGCTGCGCTGGCAACTCATCACCAGCGTCGGCCAGCTCATGGTTATGGCCGTGATCCCCGTCGACATGGGCAGCAACACGCCGCGGCGCCCGCGACAAGAACACGGCATGACAAGCAGGCACAACAACACCGCATGCCAAGAGAACGGCGAGCGATGCGGCGGCGGAGCTGGGCGACGAGCGGAACTACTGACGCAGGATGACTGACGCGTGCGTCTGACACAACCCCGGCTGATACCGCGGCAGTGCCTGCCACCAGCGGATAGGCCGAATGGCAGCAATGAATGGCGGATGCCTCGGCCCGGCCGGCCACACGGCGCCGTGAATTTTGGCACCCGGGGCACAATGAGCCTCCGCGACCCCGTTTCGAGTCATCACGTATCGTCGGGTGGTCATGTCGCGTCGGCGCCCGGAGAGTGCACTTGCGCTCGAACCGCTCGCGATGGGTAACGCGGATGTGTCAGGCGACGTCGATCAGCGCGTTTAGCACAATCGCGGATACCACGGCGCAGCGCGGCCTCGGCTCTCTGCACCCCAAAGACACCTCACTTGTCGACGGTTTTCCTCAGCGATGCGGGAGGTGAGGTGTTGCGCGCATCTGTACGGGATTCTGCCCGCCCGAAGGCCCAGCGCTCCGATCTAGATGGACCATTCGGGGTTGCCGTCTTACAAATCACGAATCACGGGCAGTCGTATCGCCATTGCGTACCACGCATAAGCAGATATGTATTACAGTACGTTATTTCGAGGTACAGCTATGGCCGCACGCGGAGGTCTACCGCACCGACATTGAAAAGGCCCGCCGCGCTTTGCTCGCCAAAAGCATCCATCGATCGACCTGGTCCGCGCCGAACTCAGGAACACCGGCTCGCGCAGCACGATTCACCGGTACTTGAAGGAAATCGAGGCAGAGCAGCCGGCAGCCACCAGGCCGGCTATCAGCGACGCCCTCCAGGACTCCAGCACGGTTGGCCGAACGGTTGCACCAAGAAGCTGAGGCTCGAATCACCGAGCATCGTGAAGCCAGTGACGCCCGCGTCCGAGAACACGCCGAAGCTGCGAAAGCCGCGCACCGGAGGCGGCGACGCTGCGCGACAGCCTGCAGCGTACAGAAGCGGCGCTCGCCGCCGAGCGAACGGCCCACCCGAGGACGCCGCCGATCAACTGCAGAAGGCGAGAGTACAGCTGGCCCAACTCGAAGAACGAGTGGCAGGGCAGGAGCAGCGCAGCCGGGAGCAAGAGACTCATCTACGGTCGCTGGAGGAGAAGCATCAGCACGCCACCGCGACGCACTGGACCACTTCCGGACCCACCGCAGGAGCAGAGGGCGCGCGAGCAACGCCAGCACGAACAGGCCTTGCAGGCGTTGCAGGTCGAACTCCGCCGCCGCGGACCGGTCACCGCCAAGAACGCGGAGCTGCTGAGACTTAATCGTGATAACGGCCGCCTGCTTGAACAGGCCACGCACAGCAGCAGGCGTTGACGGAGGCCGAGCGCGAGGTCCGCAAAGCTCGTGAAGAACTGGAATCCTCGCGTCCGCTACCGGCACCAGTGACATCCTCGAACAGCGAACGGCAAAGGCGATCACAGACGCAGAGGTGCGCAGTCCCATCTGACCAGGCGAGATCGCAGCTTGAGCAAACGCGCCGAGAGCCACGCGATTCCGAACTGAACGCGAGCGATCCCAGGCTCGGTTTGAAGGCGTGCAGGCCGCGCGGGCTCAGCGTGATGCGACATTGACGCCGGCGACGGAGCCCGTCGCGCACACCGGCACGTCGTGTGCGTCCGCCTGCAGCCGAAGAGGCGACCCAAGACCCCTCTGAAGTAATGGCGCAAGGGCGCGGCGAAGGTACGCAACGTCTCACTGAACTGCGTGGCGAAATTGCTCTAGCGACAATCGGTTACTGAAGATTGTCGGACTTTTCCTGAATTAACGGCCAACCCTCTTGCTGCTTTTCCAGTATTCCCATTGCCTGGAGGTACACGAGGTGTTTGATTCTGGGGCGCTTGCCGTTGCCGCTTACCAGCATTGCCATGACCGGCTGGGCTCGCGTTGTGGCGTTGCACTTTGGTGGTGCGTGGTCGCGACTGACTCGTCCGCCCAATGGAGAGTCGGAGGTCTGGGCGGTTAGCGGATGCGTTCGCGCGAAGTTTCGTCACGTGCCAAACGGTCGGCAACTTCACCAATCAGCCCGATCGCTTTGACGAGGGCGCAGGCTGGACGCCACTGCAGGCGCTGCAAAACGAAATGAACTTCATGTACAACGCGGGCGTTACGCATTGGGAACTCTGGAGCGTCGATATCACCAACCCGGGAATTTCAGCCCGAGCTGACCGGACTATGCCAACCGCTTGAGTGATGCGGACTTGCGTCACACGTCTGATCGGTTGCGATGATGGCGGTTTCGTGCCGACCCTGTACATCGGCGTGTTCCAGGCCCAGCCGACCGGAACCAAATGACACGCCATTAATGGTTCCTCTGCGACAGTGTGAGACGTAACCACTGGAGTGACCACCATGCGACTGCTGTCATCGCACCACGCGAAACTTGCCTTTCTACTCTGCAGATGCCAATGCTGGCACACGCCAGCACCTTCGAACCACCCGCACTGCCCTATGCCAAGGATGCGCTGGCACCAAGCATCGACGCGAGCACCATGGATATTCACCATGGCAAGCACCATCAAGGCTACGTCAACAACCTGAATGCCGAAGTGAGAAGGACCCACGGCTGGCAGGGCTGTCGCTGCAGCAGATTCTCGAAGGCGTGTCGGCCTACACCGGCAGTACGAACAACGCCGGCGGGCACTTCAACCACAGCCTGTTCTGGCGGATGGCCCCGCCAGTTGAGGTCGGTCAATCTTCTGATGCGCTGAGCGCTCAGATTGTCGCCGACTTCGGATCGATGGACGCATTCAAGGCGCAGTTTTCCGAGGCTGCCAGCAAGTTATTCGGCTCGGGCTGGGCTTGGTTGATCGTCACACCGGACGGCACGCTGAAATCAGCACCACCGCCAATCAGGACAATCCGCTGATGGACACCGTTACCCGCGTGGTACGCCGATTCTGGGGTCTCCTACTACCTGAATTACCAGAACAAGCGCATGGACTACATTGTGGCGTGGTGGAACGTGGTGAACTGGAACGAAGTCAGCCAGCGCTTTGCTTTGACGCGGTAACAAGAGAGAACCTGTGGCGGACGCCACAGGTTCAATCCCGCACCAGGTCTAACGCGTGGAAGTGAGACTCGCGCATTGTAGGATCACGCGGGTCTTGCTGCACTTTGATGGTCGCCAAGCGCCAATTCCACATCGGTTCATCTAGCCGCTTTGCGGACATCGGCATTGCGAATCCAGCGCCATACCGCCCCGATCCGCAACTGCCGCCCACCGCTCAGCTGCGCGGCGCACACACGCGGCGTGCAAGGGCATTGGCAGCAGTCCCTGTGGCCCATTGAATCCAGCACGAAGCGCCCGGCGTTGATGTCCAACGCCGCGTACCCAACCAGCGCCATTCGCAGGCAAAGTCACGACTTGACCTTGTGTTTCCGGATCCGGATCGGGCACATGCAGCGCACCCTCTTGCCAGAGGCGCTGCAAGACTCGCAAGAAGAAAATCGCTGTCGGGTAACAAACCGACTTGCACGCGCGAACGACCTTCGTCGTCGACAAACACAGCGCTTCGACGGGTCCCCTCATCGATGTCGCAAGCACCACGGCGCGCGTGCCACGGATAACCTCCAACAGGTCGTGCCGTACACCGAAGGCGTCCGCTTCACGATGCGGCACACCGCGCTACCGAGGTGCGCCATTGCCGCAAAGAGGTCCGCGTGCGGTACCCGGTCGGCGAGTGCGTTCAACGCGACTCGCTGCGCCAAAGGATCGCTATAGGCTCATATCCATTGCGCCGCTGCCGACATCGGAAGGTCATGTCGCCATACTCCGGTGCCATCAAGACAAACGACCTACCACGGTAGATGGGGTAACGGCGTCGTCGCGGCTAGCATGGTGTAGCGGTCCGACGCCGAATTCGCAGCCATCCCGGGGTCGACCACTCCCGGCGCGCTTTGTCGCGCAGATCGAGGTCGCCGAAACGGTCGCTTTAACCCGCACCACGGTCGTTGTTTGGGGGGCCACGACGGTGATTTCGGGGACTTAATGAACTGCCTCGACGCCATATAGGCCCGGCAGCACGCTGCGATGCCTTATTTGGTCAGAATGAGTTTGTCGTTCTGGGTGATCCGCAGACGATATTCCTGATCACCGTGAAGAATCACTCAGCTCGCGCGCCCTCGCATCAGGTCGTTACTAGTGACTTGCTGGCGTTGCGCTGCGAGCCTCAGCAGCGTGAGCAGTCGTGGGGCAAACCGGACTGCTTGTCCAGCGACGATGCGGTATCGAGCATCAAGTTCCATGGGCACCCACGTCGGTTGATTTATAGATCGTAACGATTCTTGTTTGTATGTCAAGCAATCTCAACGACCGCTGTCATTGGCTGTGGTGCGCCACGAAATACAGCGCCGCTGGATCGCCATCCAACAGTCCTTGTACGAATGCTCCTAACATATTGATCTTGCGAGTTTGAGCCACGAAAATCCGCCCTGCGCGTGATCTGGATCGCGCGAGGTCATCTCGCAAAATGACACCTGACATGAAACCGCCACGCCCGCACGCCATCCTCGCGCAGCAAGAAACAACTTTTCTGGGGATCACGGAGGTTTCATGAACAACGACCGCATCACGCGGCCGCTGCTTGCCGCGCTTTTGTGCGTGGCAGGTGGAGCGGTACAGGCGCAGAGCAGCATCAGTGTCGGCTCGCCCTACACGCAGAACTTTGACACGCTCGCCAATTTAGGAACGGCGAATACGTGGACCGACAACACCTCGCCACTGCAAGGCTGGTACGCGGCACGAACTTCGGGCGCAGCAACCACCTACAGAGCAGGAACCGGCAGCGAAAACACTGGTGCAATCTACAGCTTCGGCTCGTTATCTTCATCGGAAAGATCTCTCGGTAGCCTGCCATCCGGATCAACCGGAACCATCTGCTATGGACTCCGATTGACCAATACCGGCTCAACATTCGATGGATTCGAAATTGCGTACACGGGAGAACAGTGGCGCAATGGTGGGAATACCACTCCCCAGACCGTCAGCTTCCATTACCGGGTGGTCCCCACCGGCACAAGCATTGCCCTCGGCTGCGGCACGACAACTGACTGGACAGCGGTGACCGATCTAAACTTCACCGGTCCAATCGCAACCGAAACGGCAGGCGCCCTCGACGGAAATATTGGCGCAAATCGGCTTGCGCGTAGCGCGAACATCAGTTCCAGCGTTTCGTCCGGTAGTGAAATATGGCTGCGCTGGTCAGACGGCGATGACTCCGGCACCGACCACGGACTTTCCATTGATGACTTGACCGTTACCGCGACAACCGCCATCCCCACCCTCAGCATCAATAATGTCAGCCAGGTGGAAGGCAACAGCGGCATCACTAATTTCGCCTTCACCGTCAGCCTCAGCGCCCCCGCCCCTGCCGGTGGCGTGAGCTTCGACATCAATAGCGCGGACGGCACGGCGGACGCTTGGGGACAGCGACTATCTGTCGATTGACAGTCTGGTGTGACCATTGCCGAAGGCGCCAGCAGTCGTGACTTCACGATCGCGGTCAATGGCGATGCCACCGACGAAGCAGACGAGACCTTCTGGTCAACCTCACCAATGTGGTGGGCGCGACCGTGGCGGATGCGCAGGGTCAGCCACTATCGTCAACGATGATGTCCTCCACCGCCGTGCTGTCGATTAGCAATCCGACACCAGCGCCCGAGGGCAATGCGGGCATCACCTCCCAGTACTCACCGCATCGCGAGCTTCGGGCAGCGGCGTGTCGTGAACGTAACCACGGCTGACGGCGGCCTCTGGCAGCGCCGTCGACTATCTGACGCAGTCCGCGCTCGAATACACAATTCTCGCGGGGCAGACTTCGGTGCAGATTCCGGTTGGCATCGTCGGCGACACCATCGACGAAGTCGATGAGACCTACACCCTGACCCTTTTCGAAAGCAGTCCACTCGTCACTCTGAACCCTCTCACTTCGGTTGCGACCGGCACGATCACCGATGATGACCTGCCGATCACGGCCATTCATGCGATCCAGGGCAATGGCGCCGCTTCACCGTTGGCGACCCAGGCTGTGCGTACGGAAGGCAATGTCGTCACCAATGTCGGCCCTGCCGGTTTCACGATCCAGACACCCGATGCGGGTGCCGATGCGGACCCGCTGACATCCCAAGGTGTGTACGTGTACACCAATGCGGCACCGACCTATGACGGTGGTGCACCCGTGCAGGTTGGGGATGAGGTGTCCGTCCTGGGTACGGCCATTGAATTCTTTACCCTGACCGAGGTGTCGGTCACCACGACGCGCAATGCATCGAACAGCATCACCGTCACCGCCACAGGCGAACCCTTGCCAACTGCTGTGGTGTTCAGTTCGGGCAGTGGCCTGCCCTCGACGGATCCCGCTGCGTTGAGCTGCGGCACGACCAACTTCGAGTGTTACGAAGGCATGCTGGTCAGCATTCCGGCAGGCCGGGTTTCCAGCGGTAACCAACGCTTCTCCAATGACCTGTATGCCGAAGTCTACATCGACCCGCGCGGCAGCAATTCGCTGCGCGAGCCGGGCGTACGTTTCGGCAGCTCCACCACCGTCGACAATGCGGCCGCAGGTATCTGGGATGGCAATCCGGAAGTGCTGGAGATGGATACCGACTTCATGATTCCCGCCAATGCGGGGGTGGAGTTTGTGGGCGGCACCCAATTCAGCGCCACTGGCACGACGGCTTTGACTTTGGCAACTATGAGTTCTGGCCGACCACGCTGACCATCACGCCCAGAAACGAACGTTGCACCGCGTCCATACCGCTTGCAGGCGCGACCGACCCTGACGATTGGTTCGTTCAACGTCCTGCGCCTGTGTGACACGACGACTGAAGCGGCAACGCCGGACCATTGAGTTCACTTGCTACAGCCAGACACCATCGTGCAGAGCCGATCCGCCTGTCAGCCTGAAACTGGCGCACTCAGCGCACATCCGCGAAGTGCGCTCACCCGACGTGCTCGGCGTTCAGGAAGTCGAGAAGTTGTCCATCTCACCCGCTGGCCAATCAGATTCACTGTTGGGGGCCATTTATCAGGCCTATCTGGTTGAACGTAAGCGATCCCGGCGGTCGATGTGGGCTATCTGGTGACGGATCGCGTGCAAAGCGTCAACGTGGTGTCTATGCAGGAAGGCGAACACTGGAACGACCCCTGCGGTGTCACCGGAATGAATGACCACCGACCGCCGCCGCTTACTGCGAGTTCACCGGTGTTGCCAATCAGGCCCTGCCCTTTGTGGTCATCAACAATCACCAACCACGCAGTGGTGTGGACGCAGCGACGCCAGCCGGCGAACGCAACCGCGCCAAGCGTTTCCGCAAGCCAACCGATTGCCACCTTGGTGCAGGCGATCTCACCGATCTGAAACTGGACTGGCGCTGATTTGGTGATCGTGGTCGGCGACCACAATGCCCTATCAGTTCACGGATGGCCACGCCGAGCGTCGTTGGGCTGATTGCCGCGGTCACAACGATGCCGCCAACACCTGTGTGCGCCATCGAATAGCGTGACCGACTGCAAGCTGGGTACGCCCAACATCGTCAGCCGGTACCTACAGGACGCTCTCCAGCCTGCCGTCGAAATGAGCAGTACTCCCACCGGTTCCACCGGAGAACTTCGGCGCGGTGCAGGGCTCGACAGATCGCGATGTCGCCACCAATCAGGTACTGGATCATGTGTTGATGAACCTGGCTGCGCAGCCCCTGCCGGGGGCTTGCCTATGGTCGCGGCACCCACAGATGTTTCCGGTGAACGTATCCGTGTCTGCAACTACCCGAACTTCAGCGCCGCCTCC
>JADKCY010000043.1 GCA_016718605.1 Lysobacterales bacterium
GTAACATGTCTTCTCCTTTCACTCATGAATACATCCGTCGCACGACCGCCTCGGCTGCTCGATCAGATGCGTGAAACACTGCGCGCTCGACATTCCAGCCTTGCGCCGAGCGTTTACATCCACTGGACAAACGTTTTATCTGCTTTCGCAGCGAGTAGCCCCCGGAACTTGGGGAGAGTGAGATAAAGCATCCTTGACCTGGCTGGCGGTTGAAGGCGGGTTTCCGCATCCACCCTGGGTCAGGCGCTGGCGGCGAATGGCGCTACCTCTGTAGGCAGGAGGAGCCACGCGGCGCATCGAAATGGCCTCGATGCGTTTTTCCCGCGAAGGCGGAGCCCACAAGACCAAGAAGCTGGATTGCCGCCCCCGCGGCAATGACGGCGTTGGCCATTCCCAAAGGCATGATGCCACACTTGCCGCTTTGGCTGAAACGACGGGGTTCGACATCTTCAAAGGCGAGAAGCTGGATTGCCGCCTTCGTGGCGATGACGGCGTTTGACATTCTCAAAGGCGAGAAGCTGGATTGCCGCCTTCGCGGGAATGACGGCGTTTGATATCCCCAAAGGCGAGAAGCTGGATTGCCGCCTTCGGCGTAATGACGGGGTTGGACATTCCAAAGAGAAGCTGGATTGCCGCCTCCGTGGCAATGACGGGGCTTGAGATTCCCGATGATTGGGAAGCGGACTGCGCCGAGGATTGCGCATGGGCTGGCGGTGGTGGTGGGTTTGTCGGGGACCGACGGATCGCGCGCTGGCCGACGTTGAGGTGTCTCACGTCTTTCTGCTTCCTTTTCTTTTGTTTGCCGGGTCCGATCGCATGAATGTTTCGGAAGTCCAGCCTCGTTTACCGCGTGTCCCGCCCGTGCTGGCGGTTGTTGCCGTCGCGGCCTCGGCTTGGTGGCTGTGGCCTAGCCCGGTAGCGAGGTGCGCTTCCGCAGCGCCAAGCTGAGGTTGGCGATGTCAGCGTCACCCATATCGGCCACCGGCACCCTGAAGCCGCACCGTCCACAGTGGATATCGGCTCGTAGATCTCCGGGCAGATTGCCGCGGTGAATGTCGATTTCAACGAACAGGTCAGCAAGGACAGGTGCTGGCGCGCATTGACCCTGCGAATTTTGCGGCGCGTCTGACGCAGGCCAAGGCGGACCTCTCCAGTGCGCGTGCAGGACTGCAGAGGCGCAGGCATCTGAAGAATGCCGAAGCCGACTCCGCTCGCAAGACCGAGCTGTCGGCGCGGCAACTGGTGTCGCGCAGCGAGTTGGATCTGGCCCTGGCGGCACGCGATCAGGCGCGCGCCCGCGTCACGTCGGCGCGGGCGTCCATCGAACAGCGCGACGCGGCAGTGGCCGATGCGGCGCTGGATCTGACCTATGCCGAAATCCGCTCACCCGTCGATGGCGTGGTCCTGCTGCGCGCCGCCGAGCCCGGCCAGACGGTGGCGGCCAGTTTCCAGACGCCGGTGTTGTTCCAGATCGCCGAAGACCTGCGGCAGATGCAGATCGAGCTGGCGGTGGATGAAAGTGATGTCGGCCAGATTCGCACCGGGCAACCGGCACGTTTCACCGTCGATGCCTTCCGGACGGCAGTTCCGCGGGGCCGTCAGACAGGTGCGCATGGCCGCCACCAATACCCAGAACGTGATCACCTATCCGGTGGGATCGAGGTCGACAATGCCGACCTCAGCCTGTTGCCGGGCATGACCGCCAATGCCACCATCGAGGTTGAACAACGCCGTGGTGTGTTGCGTGTGCCGAATGCGGCCCTGCGCTTCAAGCCGCCCGGCACCGAGACCGACAGCGCCACGCCCGCCACCGGCATGGCGCGCGCCAATCTGGATTTGAGCGAGGTCGTTGCTGCGCTGGGGTTGAATGCGGATCAGCAAGCGGCGTACGACACGGCGGCGGCGGCGGCGCGCGAACGCGCAGCGCAGCGCGCGGCCAATGCCGCACAGCGCGGTCCCGGTGGCCCGCCCATGATGTCGATGGGTGGCGGAGAAGCACCCTCGCCCGAAGCCATCGCGCAGATGATCGCCAAGCGCGTGCTGGAAAACTATGCCGAGTTCACCGCCTTGCTGAGCGGCGAACGAAAGCCGCCTTCGAAGCCGGGGTGCTGGAACAACGCAACGCGCGGCAAGTCACGCTGTGGACGCTGGAGGGCAAGACACCGACGCCGATCAAGGTGATGAGCGGCATCGCCGACGCCACGCATACCGAAGTGCGCAGCCCGGCGCTGAAGGAAGGCATGAGCATTCTCATCAGCCGAATCCGCCACGCCATGAATGTCGCGCCGGTGATCCATTTGCAGGCGCTGTCGAAAATCTACGGCGAAGGCAGCGCGGCGGAGGTCAAGCTTTGCGCGAGGTCAATCTCGACATTGCGCGCGGTGAGTTCGTGGCGATTGTCGGCCCTTCGGGCCTGGCAAGTCGACGCTGATGAATGTGATCGGTTGTCTGGATGCACCCAGTCGCGGTCGCTATGTGGATGGCGTGGATATCGCCACCCTGGATGCCGCCGAACGTGCCGAATTGCGCCGCGCCAAGATCGGTTTCGTGTTCCAGAGTTTTCACCTGCTGCCACGCATGAGTGCACTGGATAATGTGATCCTGCCATTGATATACGCGGGTGTCCCCAGTGAACAACGTCGCAACCTAGGTCTGGCTGCACTGACCTCGGTTGGCCTTGCCGAGCGTGCCCACCACCGTCCCAGCGAATTGTCGGGTGGGGAGCAACAGCGCGTGGCAATTGCCCGCGCCTTTGATCAATGATCCGCCGATCCTGCTGGCCGACGAACCAACCGGCGCGCTGGATTCACGCACCGCGCAGAGATTCTCACCCCTGTTCCATCGCTGCGCGATGACGCCACACCGTGGTGCTGATCACGCATGACCCGCAAGTCGCTCAACATGCCGATCGCACGCTGGAAATCCACGACGGCGTACTGAAGGAGACGGCATGAGCACTGCCGCACAAGGCGTTCGCGCCAACGCAATCGGTCGCGCCAGTTGGTCAGACATCGCCGGCATGGCGCTGTTTGCACTCCGTGGAACTGGATGCGCAGTATCCTGACGGCGCTGGGAGTGATTATCGGCATTGCTGCCGTCATCGTGATGGTGTCGGTCGGTCAGGCACGCAGGCGCAACTCGATGCGACGATTGCCAAACTTGGCAGCAATCGTGTCGACGTGATGCCGAACTCCGGGCGGCAAGGCGGCGTGCGCATGGGCGCCGGCAGCATCCTGCTGACCGTGAAAGACGCCGCTGCAATCCGCGAGCGGATTCCCGAGGCGACCCATGTCAGCGGCATCGTGCGTGGCAGCACGCAGGTGATCCAGCCGAGCAGAACTGGTCGACCAATTGGCAGGGCGTGGAAGCGGATTTTTTCACCATCAACGATTGGCCGTTAGCGCTCGGCGAAGGCTTGAGCGATGCCGACTATCGCGGCGCAGGCACCAGCGTGGTGCTGGGCCAAAGTGTGCGCGACAAGCTGTTCGGCGATTCCGATCCCATCGGCGCCAGCATCCGCGTGGGCCGCGTGCCGTTCACGGTGGTGGGCGTGCTAACGGCCAAAGGGCAGAGCGGCTGGGGTGGCGATCAGGATGACGTGGTCTTCGTACCACTGGAAACCGCACGTCGCCGCTTGATGGGGCAACTGCAGATGCCCCCGGGCACCCTGATGCAGATCACTGTCGGCACCTCGCGCGCCAGCGATCTGCCAAAGGTGGAAACCGCCCTGAACGAATTGGTTCGCGAACTGCACCGCATCCAACCCGGCGCGGACGACGACTTCATGGTTCGCAACCTCACCCAGATGGTCAGCGCACGCACCGAAACCACGCGACTGATGTCGCTGTTGCTGGGCGCCGTCGCCAGCATCTCCTTGGTCGTCGGCGGCATCGGCATCATGAACATCATGCTGGTGTCAGTCACCGAGCGCATTCGTGAAATCGGCCTACGCATGGCCGTGGGCGCCACACCGGGCGATATCCAGCGGCAGTTTTGGCCGAAGCGATGATGATCTCGCTGGGGTGGTCTGATCGGCATCGCCTTTCGGTGTGGTGGCGCATTGCTGGCTGAGCGCTTCGGCAGTTTGCCGGTGCAACTCAACGTTGACATCATCCCGCTGGCGACAGGATTTTCTGTCGCCACTGGCCTGTTCTTCGGCTTCTATCCCGCGCGCAAAGCGGCGCAACTGGATCCCATCGAGGCATTGCGGCAATGATCCAATGCCGTCACTGCGCCGTGTTCAACTCAACCTCGGCATACCATCCCTGCCTCTTGATCGTCGTGCCGTAGGGCGCGGATAGCCGTTGCACGGTGGCGAGAATTTCCGCGCCACGCTGATCACTGGCGAGGCGCGGCGTGCCGTAAAGCGGCCTTCGTCGTCGATGGTGACCGGGATCAGTTGCAGCCGTTTCAGTTTGCCGTCGTTGTAGGTAAAACGCGCCATCACCGCCTCCATCACCTCCGGCGAATCGCGGCGATCAAACACCGACACATTGGCCGGGCGAGGCATTTCGCGATCTCGCTGATGCAGGATGTCCACCGGGATCAGCTCCGGCCGACGGTATTGGTAAATGAAGTTCGACAAGCTGTAGAGAATCGGCTTGCCTTGGTAGATCTCGATACCGCGCAGCACATGCGGTCCGTGCCCCAACACCACGTCCGCGCCGGCATCCGCCGCGCGCCGGAACAGCATCTCTTCGGTTGGCGGCGTCTGGTTCTGGATGCCGTGGATACGCGCGTGACTCACATCGTGCACGTGCAGGGCGACGAACACCTGATCGTTCTTGCGTTGCGCCAGCACGATGTCATCTTCCATCGCCACCACATCATCTTCGAGCAGGCCTTCAACACTTTCGGTTTGACCTTTGCCACGGCTGAACACCACTTGCGCGGGATCAATGGTGGCAATCGATGGACCACTGGCGTCCTTACTGCGGAAGCGGTTATGCCAGTAGCGCAGATACGACAGCAGGGCAAATGAGGTATGCGCGTGCTGCGCTTGCACCACGGCGGGCACATGCGCATCGGCCAGCGTCAGTCCGGCGCCCGCGTAGCTGATGCCGCTGTGATCGAGAATATGCAGATGCTCCGCAAGGCCTTCGGGGCCGAAGTCCAGCGTGTGGTTATTGGCCAGACTGACCAGATTGATGCCGACCCGCGCGACCTCCCAGGCGAAGTCGCGCGGCACGCCGAAGTTGTAGAACGGACGCAGCAGTTCCGGCTTGGAGTTGATCGAAAACTCCATGTTGCCGTAAGCGATGTCCGCTTCCTGCATCAAGCGGATCAACTGGCGCCGCTCGGGCGCTTCCAACTGGCTGATCGGCTCGTTGAAAATCATGTCGCCGACCGCCGTGATCACCACGTCGCCGGGTTGTTCCGTCAGCAGCGCATCGATCCGTGCAGCCCAGTCGACGCTGGGTTCGCGGACTGCCTGGTGTACGAGATGCTGGTAGACCGAGGTGACCTCGTTGCGGGCCGAGGGGGGCGTGACAGCATCCGCCGCCGCAACGCGCGCGCAAGCAAACAGCATGATAGTGGCGCCAAACATCACCTTACGCATGCGCAAGCCTCCGGGGTTCTGGACAGGCGCGCAGTATAGGCACTCACCGACGCGTTCAGTTTTCGCAGCACGCAAATCCACCACGGTCGGCGGCAAACCGACAGCAATCCAGAGTCGACCGATGGCGACTCTGGCATGCTCAATCGGCGTATCGCTGCGCACAATGCGGGCCCGACCGTCGAGTGTGCAGGCGAGACCTCGCGCCAGCAGCACGGCATGCGCCGCCAGGCGCCTGCGCGACCTGCGCGCCAGACAACAAACCGGCCTCGCCACAGCGAGCGATCAAATCAGCGGTTTCGCGCGCATCGACCAGTGCCGGAACATGCGCTGCATGCGTCAACACCAGCGCCTGCAGCAGGAACTCCAAATCCACCAGGCCGCCCTCGCCTTGTTTCAGATCAAAGCGCTCGTCGCGACTGCGATCATGCGCGACACGCATCCGCATGCGCATCGCGGCCACCTCGCGAAAGACCTCCGATTGCTGCCGCGACTGCTGCAAAACCTCGCGCCGTGCGGCATCGAAGCGCGCCCCCATGTCCGTATCGCCCGCAACAAATCGCGCCCGCACCAAAGCCTGTTGCTCCCATACCCAGGCGCGTTCGCGTTGGTAGTCGAGAAAACTCTGCAACGTCGACACCAGCATGCCTTTGCTGCCATCCGGACGCAGCCGCAGATCGGCTTCGTAAAGGCGGCCTGCTGTGGTCTGCATGCTGAGCAGGCTCAGTACCTTTGCACGATGCGACTGCAATAGCGTTGCGCGTCGAGCGGACGCGGCCCTTCACTCTCGCCGACCGAACCCGGTCGATAGAGAAACACCAGATCCAGATCGGAATTGAAGCCCAGCTCAGCCGCCCCAAAGCTGCCATAAGCGAGCACCGCCAAGCCACCACCCGGCAGTCTTCCATGTTGAACGGCGACCTCATTGCTGGCAAAAGTCAACAAGCGTCGAACAATGACATTCGCCAGCCAAGCCAGTTGCCGCGCGCTTTGCGCGGGTTCCTGCTGCGTAAATAAGGTTGCGCGGGCGATGCGGAATGCCACGCTTTGGCGCAGTTCATTCAGTGCAACCAGCACCGCCTCGGGATCGGTCTCATCAATCGCCTGCAACGCACGCGTGCATTCCGCTTCAATCAGATCCGCACATTCGGGTGCGGTTTGGCTGCGCGTATCCAGCAGGTCATCCAGCAGGAGTGGATGCTGCGCCAAACGCTCGGCCATCCAGTGCTGGCGCACATGGTGTCGATCAATCGTTGCCGCGCGGCTGGTTGTTCATCCAACAAAGCCAGATAGCTGGATCGCCGCAACACGGCATGCAAGAGTCGTAACACGCGATCCAGCAAGGCCACGCAGTCAGCACGCTGCGCGATGGCATCCAACAAGACCGGCAGCAAGCGATCGAGCCGAGCGCTGCCGCGCGCCGACAACTGTGCGCGTGCGGAGCTGCGGGCAAACTCCTGCAGCCGTGCATGTGCCTGCTCCGCCTGAGGCACACCGGCTTGTGCCAGCATGTCTGCCTGCGCTTCACGATCAATCTGCCGCCAGTAGTCGACCAAGACGGTATGGCGCTCACCACTGGGCGCGACACGACGACCAGACTCGAACACCTGTTCGAATGCAGTCCGGACGAAACCGCGCTGTTGATCCAGCGCCGCCACCAACGCGGTGTCGTTCGCAAAACCCAATCCACGCGCCAATCGAAAACGTTCGAAAGCCGCCTCCGGGAGACTGTGAACCTGGGCCTCGCGCTGCATTTGCAGGCGATTCTCGCTGCGCCGCAATTGCAAATAGGCAGCGCGCAAGGTTTCCGCCCGATCGCTGTCGATATGTCCGTGCGCCTGCAAAGCCTGCAGTGCAGACAATAGACCGCGTTGGCGCAACTCAGGCTCGCGTCCACCCCGAATGAGCTGCTGCAACTGCACCATGAACTCGATTTCACGAATGCCGCCTGGTCCGAGTTTCAGATGGTCGGCCAGCTCGCGACGCTGCACTTCGGCCTCGATCATCGCCTTCATTTCGCGCAGGCCTTCGAACGCGGTGTAATCGAAATAACGCCGATACACGAAAGGTCGCAGGGTGCCCAGAAAGCGTTCGCCCGCCGCGATGTCGCCCGCGATGGGTCGCGCCTTGATCCAGGCGTAACGCTCCCAGTCGCGCCCTCACGCTGGAAGTACTGCTCCATGGCATTGAAGGACAAGGCCAGGGCGCCCAACCGTCCCGAATGGGCGCAGACGCATGTCGACCCGAAAGCCGAAACCTTCTGCGGTGGTATCACCGAGCAGTTTGATGAACTGCTGACCGAGCCGCACGAAAAAGGTCTCGTTGTCGATTGGCCGTGCGCCATCGGTCTCGCCCTGCTCTGGATACGCAAACACCAGATCGATGTCAGAGCTGAAGTTCAACTCGCCACCACCCAACTTGCCCAGCCCGAATACAACCAACTGCTGTGCTTGCCCGCTGGCAGATCGCGGCACACCGTGGCGATCAACCATCCCTGCATACAGGGCATCCAGAGCCCATTGGCAACACAGTTCGGCCTGCTCGCTGCTGCCACGCAAGGTGTCCTGAACACGGTCGATGCCAGCCACATCACGCAGGATCAAATCGATGCTGCGCTGATGTCGCCAGACCCGAAGCTGGTCCGGCCAGCGTGCCTCCTCGCCAGCGCGCAAATCCGGTGGCGCGGGTGCGTCTCCGAGGGCGACCAGCCAGTCCGGATGGCGTCGCAGTTGCTCGAACGCGTAGTCACTGACGGCCAGCAGCGCCGGCAAATGACACCCAAGGGGATGTGCCATGGCGGCATGAAAAGCAAGGTCATCCAGCTCACCCAAGCTGCGCAAGCGTGAATCGATCAAACCATCCAGCTCGGATTGCCATTGCGTGTCGCTCGTCATGCCCCACTCCGCGGAAGATCGCATGCAGACTGTAGCGAGCATCCACGTCTGACGTCAGCTTTCTCCATTCACGTGCACGTTCGGCACAGTGGCTAGGTCGGCGAGACCAGCAATGCACTCGCCATTCCAGCGCAAACCGATTTTCAACGCTGTGCCAGAACCGGCTCGACACGCGTGATGAAGCACGTGAACAGGCGCGACCGCATCGGACCGGCAAATTGCGGCGCTTCTTCAATGGGCACGATCCGGTCCCCGGCATTGCCACACACCGCACCGACGCCCAAGCCGGAACGGAACACCAGTGCACTGGCTTGCTCCAATTCTGGGCAACTGCTGGACAGCGTCAGTTCAACTTTTCCGCGCCGCCTCAGGTCCACGCGAACCCGATTGCCCTCAATCATTTGCCAGCCGGTGGCGCGACTGGGATCGAAACAGAATTTTCCACTGGTGAAGCTGCGCGGCAACCGCGCGGCTGTGACTTCGGTGGCATCGAGTTGTGGCGGCAGTTCCGCTGCCAGCTGCGCCTCGCTCATGCCCGCGCGACGCGCATATTCGCTGGCCTCGATCGGCGTAACCACCGCGACCTCACAAATATCCCCATTGGCAATCACTGCCTCGCCACGACTGCCACACAAGCGCCCCCTCGCGAGCACGCAGACTGATGCTGCGAAGATCCAGCAGCGCCGGACACGACTGGGTAAGGTCGACGCGATACAGGCGCTGATTGTCCGCCATCAGCAGGGTCTGCGCGTCGGCCACCCGCGTGTCGCGTGCGGTGGCGGCGACGATGCAATCACCCTCCGGTGACGCCCAAACATTGTCAAAGGGAACCAGCCAGAGCGCCAACAAACTCAACGCGAATAGCTTTCCGACGCCAGTACGCATGACCACTCCCCTTCAATGACAGTGAATGGGGATTTACGCGTGTCTGCGCAGGACAACCAAGCCCCATTCATTTCGCGATTTCACTCTCATTCAGGGCCTGATCCGTGACAAGGTCAACTGCAAACGATGGCCCTGACCCGATGATTCGATCAGCACCTGCTCGGCCTCGATATCCCCCGACGCCGGCCGCGCGTCTCCGGAGGCCGACACCCGTGCGCCAACGAGAAGCGTGCTGTAACTGGACAAACGACGTCCTGGCTGAATCAAATGGCTGTCATCGAGGTGGACCGTGGTAGGCAACTCGCCCAAGGTGAGTCGATGGGCCGCAACCGGCATGGGACTGTCGGGTGATCGCGCGAACACGAATACCGTTGCGCTCGGCGGCAGGGCGGTCGATGCCTCAGGTGAAAGCTCAAGGCGAATTTCCATCGCCGCACCGCCACTTGTCTGACCGGGCAAATGCCCCCCCGCCAGCGTCTCAAGGCGCTGCATGATCACCGCGCGGTCCGGACTGTCCGGCGGCAACAAGCCGAGCACTTCGCGCCAACGCTTTTCAGCCATGCGTGCGTCGCCATTCTGCTCGGCAATCTCTGCCAGCAGCCAAAGCGGCTTGGCTTGGGTCGGGGCAAGTGCCGCGAGCGCGATCAGACGTGCCTGATCCTGCGCCGCATAGGTTCCCTGCGCCTTCGCACGCATCTCGATCCATTCCGCCTCGACATCCGATCGCTCCGGGGCCTGCGTCAGCGCGGAGTGCAGTGCGGTCTCCGCGTCGCTGAACTTCCCCTGCGAGGCATAGCCGCGACCCAGCAACAGCCAATCGTCCACCGTGCCACCCTCACGCTGCAGTCGCGTCGACAAGCTGGCCAGCACCTCATCCATCGACCGCGCACGCGGTGTGGACGATGGCTGCTGCTCGATTCCTGATGCAGCGGGATCAACAGATGGCAGGGTTCCAGCGCTCGACGGATTGGAGGGTGACTGGCCATTCCAAATCACGGCAACAACAAAGGGCACGACGACTGCGAGTGCAAGCACTCGAATACCCGGGCCGCCAATCCTCTGTGGCGCATGAGTCAGCGCCTCCTTGCGTCGGGCGAGAAATGCGAGATCGTCCAGCAAACCAAGGCCCCACGCACTGTCCAGCGCATCAAGCTTGGCCCGTTGCCTTCGGACATGGCGCTCAGCCCACCAGATGCCTAACGCCGTCGACGCCAATAGCATTGCAACGCCTACCCAAGACATCCAGTTCACAGCTACCTCCAGGTATAGCGGAGTGTTGAGAACACCCCATGGGTACGCGGCAAGATGGCCGCGCTCGCGAATCGATCGCGCAAGCGATGGATTCGTCGGGAGAGAGTCCGGCCAGGCGCCGGACTCGCGACGTTTAGAAACTTACGGTATGCACTCTCTCATCCGCCTGTTTGTCACCGACCGTCGACGTGACGACACTTCTGCCAGCGCTCCGCAAATGCCGAATCGGTCAAGCGGCAACCATCAGAAGTCGTATCGATAGCTCAGGTAGTAGAACAGCAGATTGCTCGTCTCTGAGCTCAAGGCAGCGTCAGACACCGATCGTTCAAGAGTGAGTTCGAGCTCCAAACTCGAGTGATCATTGAAGCGATACTGCGACCGAACACTGGGGGATAGGCGCCGCAAGGTATTGCCAGTCACATTGTTCTGCCGGTACCAGCGCAAACCAGGTTCGAAGATCCAGTTGACACCAAACCGCATCCGACTGTTGGCAGCCAGCAACCAAGCGTCGTAATTGTCACTCGTCAGCCGACTGGTGCTGAGGACCAGCACACTGCTGGGCATCCAGAGCCCAGTCCCAATTGCCTGCGCCGTGACCGCATAAACACTACCTGTCCCTTCCATGGCGGGCAGCGTGGCTGTTGCCAAGGTGCCGTCAACGGAAGACACACGACCTTCCAAACCCAGTTGCCAGCTCGATGACACTGGATGCGTCGCGCCCAACAGGATCACTTCCGACTGCGGCGATAGACCCAACGCCTGTTGTTCGATCTGCTCCAGCGACAGGGTAGAACGCAACACGTCGAGAGATGCAGCGGTTTCACCCAGTAACGCGTTGCTCATCTGCAGTGTCGGGCCGCGACGCAGATCGTAGAGTGCGTTGACGGTCGTCCCTTTGTTGAATGTCCAACTGCCTTGGGCAGACGCGATGTTCAACTCGGAGAAGTTCACGTCGTAATCAAACACCGAGAACAATGAAAGACCCGCACGGAAGTAGCGCAACTCGCCACCCAAGGCACGGCGATCGGTAACACCTTCAGTAGTTTGGTTGATGCCGTAGAACGTGGCCGTCATGCCGTCGATCAATGACGTGTTTTCCACTGCTGCGCCCGCGAACGTTTTGCTTTCGCCCAGCCCACTATCGACTGGCACGCCTGCCATTGCGATCACCCGCCAACCCGGCAGGAAGCTCCATCCGGCCGTGCCCCCATCAAATCGGCCCAAAACGCCGTTGCCGGTGGACGATTGTCGGCCGACTCGCGCAGTCAGTGACAAGGGCTGGTACTTGAAGTCGCCAAATAGCGCAGAAAGTCGGTTCTGGCTCGGCACATCACTCAGCAAGCTATAGGTTGCCACGTCGCGAAACACGAAACGGTTGTCCCAATCGGTGCTGCGATAGCGCGATGAGGTGTCCAGATTGCTAACAAAGGCCGATTGATCAACGCCGGAAATCGTTTGTATGTCGATCTCGGTGGCGTTGGTTGCTGGAGTCACAATGGTGGTTTCGTTCTGGATGCGCGACTGCCCACCGTAATACGACAGAGATGCACTACCCCAGTGCATCCATTGTGGTGCACGCGCTTCGCCACTGGTTGAATCGGCGGCTGGCTCTACAAGCGCCGCGAGGCTCTGACGAACTCGCTCAGTCTCCTCCCCGCTGGGATAGAGCTTGAGGTAGAGGTTGTATTCGGCTCGTGCGCGACTGACCTCACCCAAGGCCGCGCGAACGTCGCCAATCAACTCTTGCGCATTTCGCGACGCTGCGTTGGGTGGGAGATTAAGGATTCGATTGAGAATGGCGATGGCCTGTTCGTATTGCTGCGCAGCCAATGCACTCTTCGCTTGCCCCAACGCGACCTGAGGATCACTCACATCCACACCAGCCACGGTCGCTGGCACAGCGGTACTCGCAGGCGGCGTCCGCTCAGGATTGCGAATCACGATGCGCAAAGAGCGATTGTCGCGACCCAAGCCAACTTGGACCACATCAACAGCGCTGGCAAAGTCCACGTCCAGACGCCGCTGGGTGCCGGTAGCCCGACTCGATGCAAATCGCACTTCGAACCCTGGCATGCGGGCATTGGGTGGAACGCTGCGGGACTCTTCCAGCACGTCGCCACCGTAGTCGTCACCAGCGGTCACAGTGAAATACACCTGCACAGTGTCACCGGAGGGAAGAACCAAATAGCGTTGATAGTTGATCTGCGCCAGCAGGTCGATGTCGATGGTCGTGGTAGCGGCATCACTGCTGGCCTGCACATCGTCCAACACCTGGGCAAACGCAGTGCCGTTGCACGCCAACAGCAGGGCAAAGAGACCGATCCGCAGGTGGCGACCGAAAAAGGTTTGTTGTGCTGTGGTGTTCATGGATCAGTCAAAGCCTCCGTCGGTTGGTCGATGTTCGTTGCTCCGCGCTTCCTGAATCTGCGTGAAGGTGGAGTCGGTGTAGAGATGACAGGAGCCCGTGCAGTCCTGAAGCTCGGAAACCGTGTAATAGATGCGCGGCGAGTTCACCTTTTTGTGCTCGTCGGTCTCGAACTCGTTGGCATGGCAACCGGCACAATTCGGCCGATAGGCAGGGAACTGCCAGCTGATGACTTCACTGTTGTTGCGATGGCAGTCATTGCAGTCCACACCGGCGCGGTGCGCGCGATAACCGATCGATATGTGGCTATAGGTCAGCGTTGGCGTCCACGAAGTCGTGCGGTGACAGTCGTCACAGGAGCGCGTGGTGACGAAGTGACCGCCAGGCTTTCCGGTCGCCGAGC
Source organism: Lysobacterales bacterium (assembly GCA_016718605.1). Classification (GTDB taxonomy): domain Bacteria; phylum Pseudomonadota; class Gammaproteobacteria; order Xanthomonadales; family Xanthomonadaceae; genus Aquimonas. Next base: position 13,356 of record JADKCY010000043.1, read on the forward strand.
TGCCGTTATGGCAGGTTGCACAAGTTCCAGGTGCGACGTTGCTGTGACTGAACGTGGCAGGCGTCCACGCCGTGGTGCGATGGCAGGCGTCGCAGGACGCCGTGGTCGGCAAATGGTTGCCTGGCTTGCCAGTCGCCGTACTGCCGTTGTGGCAGGTCGCACAGCCGCCCGGTGTGACATTCGAATGATTGAATGTCGCGGGTGTCCACGCCGTTGTGCGATGACACTCATCGCACGAGGCCGTGGTCGGCAAATGATTGCCTGGCTTGCCAGTCGCCGTACTGCCGTTGTGGCAGGTCGCACAGCCGCCCGGTGTGACGTTTGAATGGTTGAACGTCGCGGGTGTCCAAGCGGTTGTGCGATGGCAGTCGTCGCAGGAAGCCGTGGTCGGTAAATGGTTGCCCGGCTTGCCGGTGGCCGTGCTGCCGTTGTGGCAAGTGGCGCAACCACCCGGTGTCACATTGGTATGGTTGAAGGTCGCGGGTGTCCACGCCGTTGTGCGATGACACTCATCGCAGGAAGCCGTGGTCGGTAAATGGTTGCCCGGCTTGCCGGTGGCCGTGCTGCCGTTGTGACAGGTTGCACAGCCGCCCGGCGTGACGTTTGAATGGTTGAACGTCGCGGGTGTCCAAGCGGTTGTGCGATGGCAGTCGTCGCAAGAAGCCGTGGTTGGCAAATGGTTGCCCGGCTTGCCGGTTGCCGTGCTGCCGTTGTGGCAGGTCGCACAGCCGCCCGGTGTGACATTGGCATGATTGAAAGTCGCGGGTGTCCATGCCGTTGTTCGATGACACTGGTCACATGAGGCTGTCGTTGGCAGATGGTTGCCCGGCTTGCCGGTGGCCGTGCTGCCGTTATGACAGCTTGCGCAACCTCCCGGGGTCACGTTGGCATGGTTGAACGTCGCCGGTGTCCAGGCCGTGGTCCGGTGGCAGTCATCGCAAGAGGCAGTTGTCGGCAGGTGGTTGCCCGGCTTGCCGGTGGCCGTGCTGCCGTTGTGGCAAGTGGTGCAGGTGCCTGCCGTCACGTTGCTGTGATTGAAGGTCGCCGGGGTCCATGCCGAAGTCCGATGACACTGGTCGCATGAAGCTGTCGTCGGCAGATGATTCCCAGGCTTACCCGTCGCTGTACTGCCGTTATGGCAGGTGGCGCAGGTGCCTGCGGTCACGTTGTTGTGGTTGAAGGTTGCCGGGGTCCACGCCGAAGTCCGATGGCAGCTGTCGCAAGACGCCGATGTCGGCAGGTGATTGCTCGGTTTACCGGTCGCCGTGGTGCCGTTGTGACAGGTGGTGCAGGTGCCTGCGGTCACGTTGTTGTGGTTGAAGGTCGCCGGCGTCCACGCCGAAGTCCGGTGACAGCTGTCGCACGACGCCGACGTCGGCAGGTGATTGCTCGGTTTGCCGGTCGCCGTGGTGCCGTTGTGACACGTGGTGCAGGTGCCTGCGGTCACGTTGTTGTGGTTGAAGGTCGCCGGCGTCCACGCCGAAGTCCGGTGACAGCTGTCGCACGACGCCGATGTCGGCAGGTGGTTGCTCGGTTTGCCGGTCGCGGTGGTGCCGTTGTGACAGGTGGTGCAGGTCCCTGCGGTCACGTTGTTGTGGTTGAAGGTTGCCGGGGTCCACGCCGAAGTCCGGTGACAGCTGTCGCACGACGCCGATGTCGGCAGGTGGTTGCTCGGTTTGCCGGTCGCGGTGGTGCCGTTGTGACAGGTGGTGCAGGTCCCTGCGGTCACGTTGTTGTGGTTGAAGGTCGCCGGGGTCCACGCCGAAGTCCGGTGACAGCTGTCGCACGACGCCGACGTCGGCAGGTGATTGCTCGGTTTGCCGGTCGCCGTGGTGCCGTTGTGACAGGTGGTGCAGGTGCCTGCGGTCACATTGTTGTGGTTGAAGGTTGCCGGGGTCCACGCCGAAGTCCGGTGACAGCTGTCGCACGACGCCGATGTCGGCAGGTGATTGCTCGGTTTGCCGGTCGCGGTGGTGCCGTTGTGACAGGTGGTGCAGGTCCCTGCGGTCACGTTGTTGTGGTTGAAGGTCGCCGGGGTCCACGCCGTGGTGAGATGACACGAGTCGCAGGACGCCGTCGTGGTGATGTGCCCCGCTGGCTTGCCCTCGGCTCCGTCGCCGTTGTGGCAACTGGCGCATTGCCCGGGTGACACTTGGCTGTGATCGAAGCGCGCAGGCGTCCATGCGGTCGTGCGATGACAAGTGGCGCAATCCGCATTGGTATTGGGGTGATCGGAGGGCTTGCCGCGCGCCGTATTGCCATTGTGGCAACTCGAGCAACGTTCGTTACCCAAGGATCCGTGGTCGAAGCGCGCAGGCAACCAGGCTTTCATCTGGTGACAGGTATCGCACGTCGCCAAGGTCTGGATATGGCCACCCGGCCATGGCGTGGCCTGGATGCGTGCGGACGGTCCGTGGCAGCTCGCACACGCCTTCGGTGTACCCTTCAGAATGCCGTTCTGATGGCACCCTTCGCAGGCCGCCGATTGGTGCGCACCCGACAAAATGTACCCCGTGGTGGCGTGGTCGAATTCCTTCTTGCCGCCGCCTGGCGTGGCTGCCCACAGGCCTCCACAGAAGAGCAATGCGAACCACAGGAACAGGCGTCCCCGATCAAGCTGGCGTTTCATGGCTTGCTCCTTTGCGTCGCTGGACGCAGGTCCCGGAAGGTGGTGGTTTGATGGCAGCTCGCGCAGTCATTGCCGAGCTGGCGATCGTGGGGATCGTCTTTGGCATGGCAGCTCGCGCAGGCCATGTCGAGTTTGCTGCGCAGGCCATCGTCGCCCCGGTGGCAAGCGGCGCAGGGCGGGCCGCGATGTCCCTCGGTAAGCGGGAAGTCGGTCTGGCGATCATGGTCGAACTCCCATAGCGCCCAGTCGCGCACGCTATGGCATTCGGCGCAGTCACTGCCCAACGAGCCCTCGTGATGATCATCTTCGCGATGGCAACCCACGCAGTCCTGACCATCACTGCGATACGTCGCATCGAGATGACAGCCTTGGCACTCCACCGCCAGATGCGCGCCGATCAGGGGAAAGACGGTGCGCGCGTGATCAAACGTCGTCTCTTGCCAATCGACGTCGGTGTGGCAGTCCGCACATTGCTTGCCGAGTTCGTTCTCATGGGGATCATCATCGACGTGGCAATCGACGCAGTCGCGCGCCGCACTGCGTGGCCCGGACGGGCGCTCAACGCCGTCCTTGTGGCAGTCCGCGCACTTCGCCTCGGCGTGCGCGTTGTGGAGGGCGAAATCGGTATCCCGATTGTGCTCGAAACTACTCGCGTCCCATTTGCTGGTGGAATGGCAGTCGCCGCATTGTTCGCCCAGACGGCCTTCATGCGTGTCGTCCTCGCGATGGCAGGCCACGCACGCAACCGACGTGTCATGGAAGTGCTTTGCATCGGCATGACAGCTAGCGCATTGCGCGTCGCGATGGGCACCATCCAGCGCAAAATCAGTGTTGTCGTGCCGGAACCCGGGCGCACTATCCCAACGCTTGGCGTCATGGCAGTCACCACAAGCCTTGCCCAAGCCGCCGCGATGGGCATCGTCTTCGGAATGACAGCTGGCGCACTCCTGTTTCAGACCGCTGTAGTCCGACGCACTGCGGTGGCAGTCGATACAGGCGATTTTCTGGTGCTTGCCAAGCAGGGCAAACCCGGTATCGCGATGGTCGTAGCGCGTTTCCATCCAGTCAGTCTCGGAATGGCATGCCGCGCAGTCATCGCCCATCGCGCCTTTGTGGGTGTCGTCATCGCGATGACAGGCCACACATTGCGCATCCAGATCGACCTTGGTCGACGGCTCGACATGACAGTCGTTGCAGCCCACATCCGCGTGTTTTCCCAACAACTCGAATTCGGTCAGCGAATGATCAAACTCGGTCGTCAGCCAATCTTCGGCAACGTGGCATTCCGCGCAGTCATCATCGAACGTATCCTTGTGGGGATCGTCGTCACGATGGCACTCAACGCATCCAGACGGCGTTTCGCGGTACGTCTTGTCTTGCTGATGACAATCGGCACATTCGATCTGGGCATGGCCACCGACCAGGGCGAAGTCAGTCTGGGCGTGGTCGAAGTTGGCCTGATCAAACTCGGCAATGCGCGCCTCACGGCCCTTGTGATCAGTGTGGCAATCGCGGCATTCGGTATTCGGTAAACGACCGTGCATGCCCTTCTTGGCGTCCAGGTCACGCTGGATGTCCTCATGGCAATTCGCACAAAGTGCAGCTTGAGCAGACTGATCGAAGGAGAGATGGCAGCGATCACATTCGTCTTCGTATTTGGCATGCCCCTCAATGACTTCGCCGGGCATCAATGCACGCTCGACGATCGACGCCTGGGCCGACGCCACCACCAACATGAGCAAAAGTCCCATGAGGTTGGCGGCTGAGATAGGTGGGCGCTTGCTCATGGGTCAGTACATGTGCACGGCGATCACATGCACGACGGCCGTGATGAAAAGGATCACCACCAGCGGCAGATGCAGTACGTGCCACAACGCGAACAGGCGCTCGGCGCCACGAAATTGGGCAGCGCGGATCGCCGCTGTTGCCTCTTTTCGGCAGCTCCACCACAACGCATCCTGTGTCGCCCGCGGCAGCGTTGCCGCGCGCAGTCGACGCCGGCATTCGTGCAGCGCGGCCAATGCGCGGATAGGCAGCGCGGCTTGACGGATCACGTTGAAGGGGCCTTGCCCTGCATGCTCCGACTGCCGCGCAAAGTTCGCCATGACACTGGCCACATCCGGCACAGCGTGCAACTCCCTAGAAACCGCCTCACGCAAAGCGAGCGCTTCCGTGCGGACGTCCGACAAGGTCTGTTGCTGACCGTAGAGCCCACGATGCAAGCGTGCGTATAGGAAGCGCCCTACGACGCCGCTGGCCGCCACCACCACCATGCACCAGAACGCCACCTTGGCATTCAATGAACCCAACTGCAGCTTGGAGTGCAGCAGCACCATTGCGGGTCCGGCGATGCCCAGCACCATGTGGCCGGAAAACCAGTGTCGCAAATGACCGAACGCCTTGAGCGGCTTGACGCGCTTGCGTAACGGATAGAGCAACAACACCAGCATCAAGATGCCGCCCGCCATACCCAGTGCGTATCCAATGCCTTTGCCGGGGTGGTATAGATCGGCTCGGCTCATCCACCAGATGATTGCGCCGCCCGCGCCCCAAGAAAGAAGGTGCAATGGCCAGCGCGCCTTGGATTCGATGCGTGCCACGTGTTGTGCCTTTGCCTCACGCATCCGACACCCCACGTGCAAGGAATACGGACAAGTGGCGACTCGCCGGCAACAGCCGTGCTCCAAGCGAATTTTTACCGTGACCTGTTAGCGTGCCGGACTTTGCTGATCCTCCGAGTCTTGCGAAATGTCGACGAACGACCTGCTGACACTGATCTATTTGCTGCCGATCGCCCTGGCGATTCTGGGCTTCACGATTTGGCAATCGCGACGCGACCGTCGGAATCGCGAACTGCTTGAGGATGCCCAACGCATTGGGCTTGGCGAGCCAGCAAGCCTGCATCCGGTGATCGACCCGAATCTGTGTATCGGCTCTGGGTCCTGCGTGGACGCGTGCCCTGAACACGCCTTGGGCCTGATTGCTGGCAAAGCGGTTTTGGTCAATCCCAGCGCCTGTATTGGACACGGCGCCTGCCACGCCACCTGTCCATTTGATGCGATCCAGCTGGTCTTTGGCACCGAGCGGCGCGGCGTCGACATCCCGCTGGTGAAGCCCACCTTCGAGACCAACGTGCGCGGCATCTACATCGCTGGCGAACTTGGCGGTATGGGCCTGATTCGCAAAGCTGCCGAACAGGGACGACAAGCCATGGAGACCATTGCCCGCGATCGTCGCGCTGGCACGGATGCCGATGTCGTGATCGTTGGCGCTGGTCCGGCGGGAATCTCCGCTGGCTTGGCCGCCATCCAGCACGGCTTGCGTTACATCCTGATCGAGCAGGAAGACTCGCTGGGTGGATCGGTGCTGCACTATCCGCGCAACAAGATCGCCATGACCCATCCGGTGGATCTGCCCATCGTCGGCCCGATGCGCTTCGTGGAAGTCAGCAAGGAAAAGCTGCTGGCCTTCTGGTTGGGCATTGTTGGACGCACGCAGTTGCAGATCCGCTTTGGGCATCAGATGACCGCCATCGAGGCGATCGGCAATGACCGATTCCGGGTGACCACAACGCGCGGCAGCATCGAGACCGCTGCGGTTTTGCTGTCGATCGGTCGCCGCGGCACACCGCGACAACTTGGTGTCCCGGGCGAATCGCTGAACAAGGTGATGTATCGACTGCTCGATCCCGATCAGTACTGCAACCGCGATGTTCTGGTGGTGGGTGGCGGTGACAGCGCCGTGGAAGCCGCACTCGCTTGCGCCGCCGCAGCTGCACGCGTCACCCTGAGTTACCGGGGCGAGGCATTCAATCGCGTCAAACGGAAGAACCGTGAGCGGCTCGACACCGCGGTCGCAGCGCAGCAACTGACACTGCAAACCCGCAGCGAAGTCGTGGAAATCTTTCCCGGTCACGTTCAGCTCACGAATGATGGCGCCGCACAGACCATTCCGAACGATTTCGTCATCGTCTGCGCAGGAGGGGTACTGCCAATTGATCTGCTCCGCTCGGTGGGTATCCGTTTCGAAACCAAATTCGGCGCGGCGTAACCCTGCGCACGACACGGGATGTGTATTGCGCCCCGCAGGCGCAGTCGACCGGCGTTGGAATGCTGCGTCAGCCATCGGTATTCCGCCGCTCTGAACGGATCAAGGGGTCAATGACCTCGGCGCGACCCGAAGTGAACTCGTCGGTGCTGATCGCCAACCACTCCGCGCGCTTGTAGCGGGTCCGTGCCTCGACATGGGCCTGCGGCAGGTTCACCCGCTTGCTGCGCATCATTAGCAAGGCATGCGGGTGCGCAGCACTCCACGCCAAGCGCGTCTTCCACCGGCACCGGCTCGATTCGTTGCTTGAGCCGGCCAGCAAAATGCAGTTCGCCCTGATAGACGCCCACATAACCAATTGATCGCCCCTGCGCCTGCTGCTCGGCCACAAACACTGCCATCGGTCGGAGGTCATAGTCGGGCCGAATAGTCGACATAACGCCTACCAAGAGCGCACCCAATGCAATGACATGCAGCAAGGCGAAATGGGTCGCTACGCGATTGGCTGGCCCCGACGCCCACAACAACATGGCGATGGCCGTCAGAATCGCCACTGCCGCAGCGGCAAATTGCACGATGGTTGGCGGATTCGCCTGCGGCCAATAGGCTGGCAACAACAAAATCAACACGGGGAACAGCACACCGTTCATCGCGGCCATCGGAATGGCATGCCAGCGGCTGGCGCGAGCGTCGCTTCGCTGCAGGGCCGCAGCGAGTGGCAATGCCAGCGCAGCCATGATGGGAATCAGGTAGTGCACCTGCTTCCCGGAGACCAGCATCAGCGCCAGCAGTGCGGGGAGCGCCAGCCACCAAGGCATTGCCAGACGGGCGCGCGTCGAGTGTTTCCAACTCGACCAACCGGCCTTCCAGAGCGGCCACCACAGCAGCCCAGGGCAGGCTCAACAGCAGCAGCAGCGGTAGGTACCAGTAAAAGGGTCGCGGATGACCCATGGCGCCCTGGACGCGCTTTGCCGTCTGACCAATGAGCAAATCGCGTAAGTATTGTTCACCACCCTGCATTCCGGCTGCAAAAGCCCATAGCAAGACCGGCACTACCATCGCCAAGACCGCTACCACCGCGCGTGACAGGTGCAGCGGCGGCGCACTGGAGGGACGCCACAACGTGGCCGCCAAAAGCGCTGGCAGCAAGTACAGCAGGGTGACTGGACCCTTGGTCAGCATGCCCAAGGCACCGCCAAGCGCAAACAGACCCCAGTCTCGCCATTGGCCGCGCGTCACCGCAGCATGCAGCCCAAGCCACCCCGTCGTGATGGCCACCAACAACAAGGCATCGAACATGATGCCGGTCTGATACACCGCCAGATACGTGGTGCTGAAAACCAACAGTGCGGCGTACGCACCCGCATCGGCAACCTGCGGATAGACGCGTCGGCCAAGCTTCGCCAACGCGACTGCTGCCAACAGAATGCACAGCGGCCCAATCCACCGGGGCCACCAATCGTTCACGCCGAACACAGTCCAACCGGCGTGGATCAACCAGAACAGCAGGGGCGGCTTGTGATCGTAGGGTTGCCCATTGATCCATGGCAGGACAAAGTCGTCCCGCCACCACATTTCCCATGCAACGGCTAGGTAGCGCGTCTCATCGACGGGGAATGCGAACGGCCGCGCCCAAACTCCGATCAGGGTGACAAGGACAATTCCGATGACCAAGACCGACAACGGCGAGGCCAGCGGCGACCGCTGGATTGAGACTGAGACATCGATCACACTGTGAAGAAACTGTCGAGTCCCAGCTTGCCAACCAAGTGTTAAAGATTCCTCAAGACCACTCTGCCGGCTTGCTACGCGTGTCGAGTTCGACCGAAAACAACTGGCGAACATCCAGCCCGCAACGCACACGCCAGCCCAGCACGGCAGCCATGCGTTCGACCATCGTGATGCCGATGCCCTGATCGCTGCGACTTGGCATCCAGTGCTGCTTCGTCACCAAGCCGCAGAGATCCCTCCGAGCAATGCAGCGGCAGCGGACCGGGTGGCCTCTGATCAACCACGGCGCGCAGCAGATTCAGGAGCATGGTTTCCAGCCAGCGCCTTGGTGCCGCCACCAACTCACCGTCGCCGCACGTGATGTCGAGAACGACCCCACGATGCGAGAGGCGTGGAGCCAAGCGATCAACAGCGGCTTCAACTTGGGACTTGAAGCTCAGTGATTCCGCTTCGCCCGGTCCACGCGCAATCCAGATGAGCGCGTCCAGTAGCCAGTGCAGATGCGTGACCGACCGCTCCAGTCGCTGCAGGCGCCGCCGCTGCGGCACACTGACCGACGGATCATCCAGCAGAACTTCCACTGCGCCACGCAGGGCCGTGATGGGTGTGCGCAGCTCATGGCTGGCATTCGCGAAGAAAATTTTCTGCGCCGTTGCCGCTTCCGCGAGACGCAACTGGTAGTGATCTATTGCACCCGCCAAGCGTCCCCAGCCCATCCGACGGAAGATTGGCCGCCAATGCCGTCGGGGCAGGCTCCAGCGGCAACGTTGCAACCGCCTTCGCGAGTGCATCCACCGGCCCCACGGCGCGCCCCGCGAGCCACCACCCGATCGCCGTCGTCACTCCTGCGCTGAGCAATACCAACATCCAGAGCCAGAACTGCAGGGCCTCTTCCAACTCCTCGATTTGCCCGATGTCTATCTTGTAAACCAGCATCCCGTTGGGCGCGGCAAACACGCCCACATGGGGTTCCTCACCATTGCCAACCCGATATTCATGAATGCCCGGGCGCACCACGCAGCGCTTCTGGGAGCTTGGCTGAAGCCATGTCCGGCACCAGCCAACCCTCCAGATGCGCGGTGTGGGGCATCCGGGGTACGCGGCCATCGGCAATGTCCTCCTTTGCAGAATCCGCTTCGGCAGCAAGCACCGTCCGAAGAATGACGTGTTCATACCGTTCCGCAATCTGCATCAAGGTGTATGAAAACGTCGACCCCAGCGCGAGACCCAACACGCCAATGGTGATCGCCACACGCGCACGAATGGACCACTGCCGCCTCATGTGCTGACTATCCTGAGTTTGATCGTCCTTTACCTTACACCAGCGCACCCGAGTGGTATTCCACGCAACCAACACGCACGTCGCATGATCGGCATGGTTGCGCCAAACTACGCGCCCCCTGCATGACTGCTTACGCATGGCTGACAAACAAGCGCCAAATGCTGCCTTCCTGATCGCGCCCAAAGCCCCGCTGGATCTGTGGTGGCTGTTTGGCTTGGCGTTGCTACTGTTGGGCGTGGGCTATGGGCTGCGTGACCCCTGGCCTGCCGATGAGCCTCGGTTTGCACTGATCGGGCGCGATATCTGGGAGAGCGGGCGATGGTTTCTGCCGCATCGCGGGCCGGAGCTGTATGCCGAAAAGCCACCGGTGTTTCTTTGGTTGCAGGCACTCGCCTATGGCCTGACCGGATCGGTGCGTGCGAGCTTTCTATTGCCCTCGATGCTCGCCGCATTGGGCACCCTGGTGCTGCATTTTGATCTGGCGCGTCGACTGTGGTCACGTAAGGCGGCGTTCTGGAGCAGTCTTGCCCTGCTTCTGTGCGTGCAGTTCACTCTGCAAGGTCGCACAGCGCAAATTGATGCCGTTCTGGCGTTCTGCACCACGCTCGGACTGATGGCCTGCTGCGCCATCTGCTGCTCGGTCCGGCTTGGGGCTGGTACGTGATCGGCGGGATTGCCACGGGCGTCGGTGTGATCACCAAGGGGCACTGGATTTCTGCCCTGGCTGCTGATGATTCCTATGTATTTGCGCGCTGGCGACAATGGCCCGGTCTGCCACGCTTTGAGGGAGGATGGCGGTGGGCGCTGGGACCGCTGGGGATGCTGCTGCCGATTCTGTTGTGGCTGCTGCCGTTGCTGTGGATGTCGATCAACGCCCCCCACAGCAGAGCTGCTGGCCTATCGCGACGATCTGCTGCTGCGCCAGACGGTGACGCGCTATGCCAATGCTTGGCACCACCACAAACCGTTCTGGTACTTCGTGGTTGACGTCATTCCGGTGTTCTGGTTGCCCTTCTCGCTACTCGCCGTGTGGGCGGCTCCCGCATGGCGACGGCGCCTGCAACGCAATGATGCGCGGATTCTGCTGCCCTTGGCGTGGATTGCCCTGGTGGTGCTGTTCTTCTCGCTATCGCCGGGCAAACGCCATGTCTACATTCTGCCTGCCCTGCCTGCACTGGCGCTGGCCTTCACGCCGCTACTGCCGGGATTGTTGCGTCGTCTGGCAGTGCAACGCGCTGGCGCCATCGTGACCTTGCTATTGGGTCTGGTGATTGCCGGTGCCGCGGCGACGGCACTGTTCGGCCGACCCGGCTTTGCCGTCAAAGTGGAAACCGACAATGGCGTCGCTCCTTGGGATTGGCTGCTGGCGGTCGGTCTGGTTGGCATCGTGGTCAGCCTGATCCTGTGGCGGCGCGGCTGGGCGGCTTTCGGGCTCTTCATGCTGGCGGTCTGGTCGGGCTATGGCCTATTCGGCTTTCCGCAGATGACCGACCGCGCTCGGGCAAGGCGCTCATGCAACGCGTTGCCAAGCAACAGCCGGCCGAGGTGTCACTCGGGTTTGGTCGGTGTGCCTGAGCAACTGCTGTGCAAGCGCAAGGCGATGTACGCGCTTTGGCTTCAAGCGTCCGCTGGAGGAACAAAAAGCGCTCGCTTATGCATGGTTGAAGGAAAATCCAACACATTGGCTGCTAATGTCGCGTATCGCGCTGGACGCTTGCATCGAGCGCGAGTGGATTCTGGATGTCGGCATCTCCAATCGTCGCCACTGGTTCCTGATTCCGCCGCTGGCGGTGGATGTTTCCTGCATCGATGCCGAAGGGTATCGCGCCGCCATCACCCTGAAATCCCTGAAAATCACCATGTCCGCATTGAATCTCTCTGTCGTGGTTCCGCTCACAACGAATCCGGCAACCTGCCCGATCTTATTGCGGAAATCATCACCGCACTGAACGGCCGTACCGACTACGAAATTGTCATCGTCGATGACTGCAGCAGTGATGCAACACCACAAGTGCTTGCCGACTTGCAGACCCGCCTGCCGCAACTGCGTGTGTTGCGCCATCTGAAAAATGCCGGTCAAAGCGCCGCGCTGCTCAATGGCGTGCGGCATGCGCGTGGCGCCCGGATCGCCACCCTCGATGGCGACGCGCAGAACGTGCCCGCTGATATCCCGCGTCTGTGGGATGAGATGCAACGTCGTGGCAATCCGAACCTCAAGTTGATTCAGGGCTGGCGCACCACTCGTCGCGACACCGGACTGAAACGAATGTCGTCGAAAATCGCTAATGGCGTGCGCTCACGCATGCTGCGTGATGCCACGCCGGACAGCGGTTGTGGCATTCGACTGGTGGAGCGCGACGCCCTGCTCAATGTGCCCAACTTCAACCACATGCATCGCTTCATCCCGGCGCTGATCCGTCAGGCCGGTTGGGACGTGGACACCTTGCCGGTCAGCCATCGCCCGCGCGGCGCAGGCAGTTCGCACTACGGCCTGTGGAACCGTCTGTGGGTCGGCATCGTCGATCTATTCGGTGTGGCTTGGCTGGGTCGTCGCTCGCGTCCGACCATCGTGCAGGAACAAACCCGTCCATGACCGAAACCAATCCGATCTGGATCGGCATTGGCCTGACCGCCCAGATCGCCTTCTCGGCACGCTTCCTGGTGCAATGGCTGCTATCCGGAACGCGCTCGCCGCAGCCTGATGCCGATTCACTTCTGGTATTTCAGTCTGGCCGGGTCCACTCTGCTGCTGGCCTATGCCGCACATCAACGTGACCTGATCATCGCTTTGGGCCAGATGGCCGGACTGGCCATCTACCTGCGCAACCTGGAACTGATCCAGCGCCACGAAGGCAAACCTCATCTCTTCTTCCTGTGGCCCTGGCTGGGGCTCAGCTTGATCGCCATCGCCGCCGGTTGGTTCAGTCACGCCGCGCCCGTCACCCATGCGATCAGCAAAGTCGCGGTGTTCTGGATCGTGCTCGGCATGGTCGGTCAAGTGCTGTTCACCGGCCGCTTTGTCGTGCAGTTGTACTTCTCCGAACGCGCGCAACGCTCGGTCAATCCGATCCATTTCTGGTATCTGTCGATGAGCGGCAGCCTGCTGCTGCTCGCCTACGCCATCGCTCAACGCGACCCGGTCATCATCCTCGGCCAGAGCTTCGGCATCGTGGTGTATCTGCGCAACCTGAAACTGATCCAGCACCACGAACGCGGCGACCAGCACGGCGAAGAAGAAACGCTGGGCGAAACGCTGCATGCCGACGACGTGGATACGCAGGATGCCGAACCCATCTCACCGGAAACTGAACCGGTGGCGGTGCCGAGAACGCCGACGCAGGGGTTGTAGGGAAAGCAAACGTCAAACGATGTATTGGAAGCCCACGTCGTCGATTCAGATGGTTCGTCGAGTGGTGCGATCGCCATCGAGCGCTTGATGTGAACTTGCTGGCGCTTGGATGTGTGGCTCGAAGTCGTCAATTGACGGACCCCGCTCTTTTTGGCGGTGAGAGGTAAGCGCGGCCTTGCGTTTGTTCGCTCGTCAGCTTCGTGCTGATTTTTCACTTGGCTGCGGTCCAGCAGTCACGATACAGGCCTGTATACCGCGTCGCCGCAGCTTCCCAATCATGTCGCTGCGCCATGCCGGTCTGCTGCAGTTGCTGCCAGAGCGTCGGTTGTCCGTACAACAGCTCGGCACGGCGCAGGGCGGCGTCCATCGCTTCGGGGCTGAAGTCGTGGAAAACGAATCCGCTGGCGGTGTGTTCTTGCAGTGCTTCCAGACTGCAATCGACCACAGTGTCGGCGGGCCGCCGACATGCCGCACCAGTGGCAAGGTGCCGTAGGCCAGTCCGTAGAGTTGGTGAGGGGCCACAGGCTCGAACAGCGAGGGTACGAGGATGACATCCGCGCCCGCGATCAGGCGATGCGCAGGCGGCTCGTCGTAGCCGAGTCGCACGGCAACTTGCAAGGGATGCGCCTTGGCGATGGCGGTGAAAGCCTGCTCCAGTTCGGCGTCGCCACTGCCCAACATGGCGATCTGCACACCGCGTTGCAGGAGCTTTGGCAGGTTGACCTGCAGCAGCGGCAGACCCTTTTGCTCGGTCAGGCGACTGACCACGGTGAGCAACAAGCGCTCCGGCGCTGCCTGCAATCCCAACTCGGCTTGCAGGCTGGCTTTGCATACCGCTTTGCCGCGTAGGTCCTGCGCCGTATAGGGCGCGGCAATGGCGGCATCACGGGCAGGATTCCACACCGCCGTATCAACGCCGTTGAGAATGCCGCTGAGTCGCGTCGCACGGGATCGCAACAGGCCATCCAGTCCCATGCCTTGCTCCGCCGTTTGAATTTCGCGGGCATAGCGCGGGCTGACGGTGGTGATGCGGTCGGCGTCCTGCGGGGCCGCTTTCATGAAGCTGACTTGGCCGCAGAACTCCAGCCCATCCATCGCAAAACAGGCGGCGGGCAGCCCCAGCTCTTGGAAGGTTTCGCCCGGAACAAACCTTGATAGGCGAGATTGTGGATGGTGAACACCGACCTTGCAGCGACCGCCAACTGGCGCATGCAGGTGGGCACAAGACCCGCATGCCAGTCGTGCGCGTGCACCACGCGAGGAACCCACTGCGAATCGACGCCATTGGCGATCTCCGCCGCCGCCCAACCCAAACGCGCAAAGCGCAGGTGATTGTCGGCGAAGGGCTGTTGCCGCGCGTCCGCATACGGTCCGCCTTCGCGCAGATACAAGGCGGGCGCGTCGATAACGTAGGCATCGCATTCGCAGGCGGGAAGCCTTCCATACAACAGACGTGCTGCGGGCACATCGCCACGTGCAGGCAGTCGCGCCACTTCGCCGCGCCGACACCATGCCCGCCAGTATCGGCGCGAAGCCCGGCAACAACACCCGCATATCGACGCCCTGCGCGCGCACAGCCAACGGCAGGGCGCCGGCCACGTCGGCCAGGCCGCCAGTCTTCAATAGTGGAAAAATTTCGCGCACACTTGCAACACCAGCAGCGGCGCGGCTTTCTTGCTGACCGAACGACTCACAAGCGCGCCAGCATGCCGCGCGTGACCAGCACCACGCCGTTCGGGCTGCGATAGAAGCGCTGCGCATCCAGCACGGGATCCTCGCCAATCACCAAGCCCTCCGGCAGCTTGCAGCGACGATCAATCACGGCATTGCGAATCCGGCAGTGCCGATTGATCTGCACATCCGGCAGCACCACGCTCTTCTCCACACTGGAATACGAGCGCACCAGCACGTTGGAAACAGCACCGAATCCTTGATGCGCGCGCCAGACACGATGCAACCGCCCGAGACCAGACTGTCAATGGCATGACCGATGCGCCCGGTACCCACTTGCCATCGTGCACAAACTTGGCCGGCGGCAACTGTTCCCTGATAGGTCAAGATCGGCCAGTTCTTGTCGTACATGTTCAGCTCGGGCGTGATCGAGGCCAGATCCAGATTGGCCGCCCAGTACGCGTCAACCGTTCCACATCACGCCAATACGGACGCGAGTACGGAGCATTGGCGATCGCCGACAAGGAGAAGGGATGGGCGAAATGCCCTGGCTCCTCACTGACCGCCTTGGGGATCAGATCCTTGCCGAAGTCATGACTGGAACCCGGCGTGATGGCGTCCTCTTCCAGCAGTCGAAACAGGTAGTCAGCACTGAATACATAGATCCCCATGCTCGCCAGCGCTGCATCGGGCTTCTCCGGCATGGCGGGCGGATTGGCGGGCTTTTCGACGAAGTCGATGATGTGCCGATCGGCATTGATCGCCATCACGCTAAAACCACTGGCTTCGTCCCGAGGCACCTCGATACACCCCACCGTGACACCACGCCCGCTGGCGATGGTCTTCCAACATCACCGGTAATCCATTGTAGATGCGATCACCGGCCAGAATCACCACGTAATCCGGTGGTGTGGAATTGCGACTGATGTCGAGGTTTTTGCCAGATCGCATCCGCCGTACCGCGATACCAGTGCTCCTCATCCACCCGCTGCTGCTCAGGAGCAAGTCGACGAACTCGGTCATTTCGTTGCGGCATGACTTTCCAGCCGCGCTGCAAATGGCGCAACAAGGAGTGCGACTTGTACTGGGTGATGACGCCGATGCGTCGCAGCCCGAATTGAGGCAATTGGACAAAGCAAAATCGATGATTGGAACTTGCCGCCAAA
>JADKCY010000044.1 GCA_016718605.1 Lysobacterales bacterium
CTGTCTGGCAGCATGATTGACGGTGGCCCCCGCCGACGCCAAGGTGCTCAAGTACACAAAGAAAGGGCATGAGATCGACGCTCTAACGCCGCGCTTTTGCAAAGCCGCGACGAGCGCTGACGCTGCATCCGGTGTTGGCGCGCAGTCCGACCTTGAGCAGCGATTGCAGCAACTTCGGCTGCCAAGCTATGAATTCAGCCCGGACGTGAACGCAAAGACGGTCAAGGAGCTGGAGGCGTTCATTGGTGATCTTGAGGTGGCTCTGCGCGGGGCCAGCAGCACCCCCGGCACCGGCGCAACTGGCGATTGGTCCGTAGAGGAAATGCAGTAATGCCGGTTTTCCAGATCACTGCACCGGATGGCCGCAAGTTCAAAGTCACTGGGCCGGCAGGGTTTACCAAAGAACAGGCGCTTGCTCGCATTCGCTCGCAGTACAGCGCAGCGCCGAAGGCCAACCTTAAAGAGCAGAACCCTGCTGAATACGATCCGGCTAGCCCGCAGTATCAGGCCAAGTACGGGCCAAAGGCTGTGCCGTTTGGTGAGAACTTTTCGGCCGGTGTGGGCAAGTCGTTTGTCGATACGGGGCGCGGCATCCGCCACCAGCGCACGCAAACATTGCTGACGCTGTTGCGCAGTCGCCTAACCTGACCAGCCTCGTGACGGGGCAGCCAAATACGCGCAGCGCCACGATTCAGTCAGAGATCGACGCATCACGCGAGCGTGATGCCCCGCTGATGTCAACGGGCGCTGGCATTACTGGAAATATTGCAGGACAGGCCGCGCAGTTCTCTGTTCCGGGCAGCTATGCCGTTAACGCTAGCGCAATGTTGCCAGCGAGACTCGCTGCGGGGGCTGCGTTCGGCGCAGGCATTGCAAACACGCAGCCCGTGACGAGCGACCAGACGCGCGGCGGGAATACCGCGCTTGGGGCGGCTGGCGGCGCTGCTGGCGAGGGCATCGCGGCTGGCATTGGCCGGCTCGCGGCTGGATCTTCCAAAAAGATTACGCCGGAAATTGCGGCGCTTGCACAGAAAGCCGACGAACTCGGCATCCCATTACGGGCCGAACAGGTGACGGGTAGCCGTCCGCTGGCCGGCATTTCTGCCGCACTGGATGCTGTGCCGTTTTCTGGTCGCGATGCTTCGCGCAATGCACAGCGATCTGCGTTCCTGCGCGCCATGACTCGCACGTTTGGCGAAAACTCAGACAACGTGACCACGGCTGTGCGGGTAGCGAAAAGAACCTTGGCGCGAAATATGACGCTGTGCTTGGCAAGTACGGCATCAAAGCCGACAACCAATTGCTGTCAGACATTGACGAGGTTTTGCAGGCAGCTCGTGCTGAACTGACGGATCAGCAATTCGGCGTGATCCAGCGGCAGGTAGACAACATCCTGTCCAAGGTTGGCGCGGGCGATGCTATCGACGCGCAGGCCGGATACAACATCAAAAAGCTGCTGGACCGTGTAGCGCAAAGTCAGGATTCATCGCTTGCATATCACGCCAAGGATCTGCGCGCGTCGGTTGTGCAGGCACTTGACCGCTCACTCCCGCCAGAAGTCGCCAAAGACTTCGCAAAGACTCGGGCGCAGTACGCAAACTTGATCGCAGTCCGCAAGTTGGTGCGCCCCGGCCTAGACGGGAACGTCACGCCGGCAGCGCTGGCTAACGTCAAAAACCTTCGCGGCGATCTGCGCGATGTTGCGGACGTGGCCGGCACTTTCCTTAAGGAGCCGTTTGGCAACAGCGGAACACAGAATCGCACGGTGGGCCTCGGATTGTTGGGTGCGCTCGGTGGTGGCGCTGTGTTCGATCCTACGCTTGCAGCGACTAGCGCATTGACTGGCGCAACGGTCGGCCGCACGGCTAACGCGCTGCTTCAATCGCCCGCAATGGTCCGCTACCAGTTGAACGGTTCAAACGTGCTGCGCCGGCTTGCGCCGACGACTAACGCGCTGTTACCCGCGTTTGGCGCGACTGGCGCGGTCGCGGCTCAGTAGTCGCTTAAACCATCCTTCGGGCGAGTACCTGTACGCGATCTCAACGAGAGATCGCGAAACAAATCGCAAGCCAAAAAGCATTAGCGGCATGACCGCTAGCGCGATAAGCGTCGCTGTGCGCTGTTCCATCAGACCCCGCCTCGTGCGGGGTTTTTCTTTTCAGGAGTCATTTAGTGGCAACTCTCTTTTACGCCCCCCGGTTTACACCCGTTGACGCGCAGGGTGACCCATACCCCGGTGCAACGCTGACCTTTTACGCGGCGGGTACTACGACCCCGCAGCCGGTGTATAGCACGGCGGCGCTGGGTACGCCACTGACCAACCCCGTGGTCGCGAACGCGGCGGGCAGCTTCGAGCCGATTTTCCTTGACCAGTCGGCCAGCTACCGCGTGATTTTGCGCGATGCGTCAAATGTCACGCTTTTTGACATTGACAACATTTCCAGCGCCCTGACGGCCGAGGAAGTGGGCCGCACGCTGTACCCGCGCAGTACGGCCGAGATTAGTGCAAACGTCACGCCGACCGCATACCGATACGTTTACGGCGACGTGCGGCGGTATGGCGCGGCTGTCAACGGCACAACGAACGACGCAACAGCCTTGCAGACGGCCATTACTGTGCAGGCTGCGGGTGGCGCTGCGGTGTCCCTCCCGTCTGGGCGCATGAGGATTGCGACGACGGTAACATTCGGCAGCAACACGACGATTCGCGGGCAGGGCAACAAATCGTCACTGTTGGTAGTTCCCACTGGTAGCGCAATGACCGTTTTGCGGGCTGCGAACACTGCGCTGTTCAACGATGGCGCTGTGTTTGAGGACTTCGGCATATTGCTTGCGAACACGGCGGACATCGGCGTTGACTTGACCAGTGTCAGCCGCTTGTCGATGCGTAGCGTGCGAATCTGGGGCGATGAAAGCCAAGTCGCTGTCAGGGGCACGGGCGTGCTGTTCGATGCGTCCGTGGCGAGCTGCTACGCAAATTCATTCTTTGACGTGGACATCCGAAATTGCGTTAAGGGTGTGCATTTCAGAGAGGCCGCTAACGCTAATTTTTTCTATGGCGGGCAGATCATCAACTGCACCGACAACATTTACCAGGAAGGCGTCACAGCGGAGCGCACCGACAATTGCGGATTCTTTGGCGTCCGGTCAGAAGCCACAGCGGGGAACGCGCTCAACATCACCGGAGATGTCTGGGGATGGATGTTCTCGGGCTGTCGGTTTGAGGCGTACAACAGCGGCAGCAAGGCTATCCGCATCACCGCTGGCGATCCCACGCTCCCGCCAACCGTTATTGCAGGCTGCACGGTTGCCGTCAGCGGCGGTGCGACCGATATCGACTTCTCCGGTCTTACCGGGCGCGTGCTGTATCTCGGGCAGGATGCCAGCGAGTACACCGCCACGACCGGCACGGGCGCATATCACTTGGGCCTCGGCACCCTGTACGTTGGCAACCCGCTTGCGGCGGGCGATGCGACCGTCACGGCTGAAAGTTCAAGCACCAACGCCGACCTCGCGCTGGTCCCGAAGGGGACCGGCGTTGTGTCGTCCACAACTGGCTTTCGCGGCAACAGCATTACGCTTGCCAGTGCAACCCCAACAGGGACCGGCGCGCAGATTGGGGTCGGCAACACTGTACGCACGACGGTTGGCGGTGCTGGCGGCGGGTCTGCATTGCCGGCGACGCCGCGCGGCTATCTCGAAATCGACATCGGCGGCACGAAACGCCAAATACCCTACTTCGACGTGCCGTGATGGACAAAACTTTCTCGTTTTACGATGGCGCGCTGAACCGATGAGCGACGAACGCATTACCTCGCTAGAGCGAGAAGTCACGGACCTTCGAGTAGCTAACGCCAAGCTGGCATCGTCAATCGAGCACCTCGTTAAAGCCGTTGACGAGCTTGCACTTGTCGTGCAGCAGCAGCGGGACACGATGAACCAAGGTCGCGGCATCCTCGTGACGCTGATGTTTGTTAGCGGCTCTATCGGGGCAATCGTTGCGACGCTGATCAAAAAGATGTTCGGTGGCTGACTTCGCCACGCGACTGCGTGCGCGGCTGTCAGCCGATGAGGGCCGCGTCCCGCACGCCTACCAGGACTCGCTAGGGTACTGGACCATCGGGGTCGGCCACCTGATCGACCAGCGCAAGGGCGGCAAGCTGCCCGAGCACATCATCGACGCGCTGCTAGACCACGACATCGATACGCACGCAGAGGAACTGTATCGCGCCGCGCCGTGGGTGCGCGACCTACCGGACGTGTATCGCGCGGTACTGGTCAACATGGCGTTTCAGCTCGGCGTCGATGGGCTGATGCAGTTCAAGCGATCACTCGGTTTCATGAAGGCAGGCGACTACAAGGCCGCAGCGGACGCCTTTCTACAAAGTAAGGCGGCACAGCAGACGCCTAACCGCTGGGCGCGCCACGCGAAACAACTACGCACAGGAGTATGGCAATGAGTGACTTTATAGAGAAAGCCAAGGCGTGGTTCGACGCCAACGAGCGCAAGGCGGAGGCGGGCATCGCTTTCGTGATCGGGCTGATCCTTGGCGGCTTTCTGTTTTGAGTTCTGATCGCATCGTCGCGGCGGCACAGGTGCTGCTGTCGGCCATTTTCATCGGCGGGTACTTCGCAATGCTTGGCGCATTCATGGCCGGGTACGTCAAGGTTCCATTGGAGTACAAAGATGCCTTCACGGCGATCCTCGGCGTCCTCACGGCCGGCGTCGGCACGATTCTTTCATTCTGGTACGCGCGTTCTCGCCCTAGCCCTTAGCTTTTTGCTCGGTTTCGCGACTGCCGCCGTGCTGCACGCTTGGCTCAGTGCCCCGCAAGCCGTTATTTACTGGCAAGTGAAGGACGCGCCGACGTGAACATCCCGCGCAAAGTGCAGCTCATGGGCCATACGGTCAACGTGGCTGTCATTGCGCCGAAGGAATGGAAGCACAAAGGCTGCGTGGGCTACTTCGACCCCGCCAACTCGCTGATCGCCATCAAGCGCGCACGACCGTCGCAGATGGCGCACGTGTTCTTTCACGAACTGACACACGCGATCTTGGCGTTGATGTCACACGATCTCTATGAAGATGAAACCTTTGTAGACAGTTTTGGGGGCTTGCTCGCGCAGGCACTGTCTAGCGCCAAGTACGACGCGCCAATCCGGCGCAAACCCCACAAGTAAGGTATGCCGACACCGTACATCAGACGCCGCGACATCACAGAAGAAACGTTTCGCTCGGCCGTCGATCAGGCCAAGCACGAACACCCGAACGGCTGGCGCGCTCGCGCTGCCAAGATCCTCGGCGTATCCCCAAGCGCCATCGCGCAACGCCTTGCTACTCGCCCCGACATCAGCGCCGAAGTATTCCCCCACCCGCAAGGGCACAACGTTGCAGGCGTCTCGACGCTCTATGACACTGACGGCAAGATCGTCAGCCAGTGGGTGAAGTCGAAAGCCGGCGAGCGCACCCCGGAGCAATGGGCGGCGCATGTGCGCGAAGCCTTCGCAGATGTTGCGCCGGTCAAGCCTATCCCGCGACCCAAGGCCGGCAATGACCGGCTGCTGACGGTCTATCCCATTGGTGACCATCACGTTGCGATGTACGCATGGGGCGAGGAAGTCGGCGCGGACTACGATATCAAGATATCAGAGCGCCTACTGACCTCGGCCGCGCAACATCTCGTGCACTGTGCACCGGCCAGCGATACCGCGCTGATTGTCAACTTGGGCGACTTTCTCCACGTTGACAATATCAAAAACGAGACCAGCCGCAGCGGGCACACGCTCGACGTGGACACGCGCTATCAGGCGATGATTCACGCGGGCGTCAAGATGCTCCGCGCCGTCATCGAGACCGCGCTCAGTAAGCACCGGCACGTCAAGGTCGTGAACGTCATCGGCAACCACGACGACGTAGGCGCGCAGTGGCTCGCCCTGACACTCGCGATGATGTACGAGAAAAACCCGCGCGTGACCATCGAGACGAAGCCCGGCAAGTTCCATTATCACCAGCACGGCAAAGTGCTGATCGGTCTCACGCACGGCGACACCGGCAAGCCTGAGAAGATCCAGAGTGTCATGGCCGCAGACGTTCCGGAGCTATGGGGCGCGACGCTGCATCGCTACTGGATGACCGGCCACGTTCACACGCGGCGCGTGCAGGAGTTCCCTGGCGTGATGTGGGAGACGTTCAGGACGCTCGCCCCCGGCGATGCGTGGAGCCGCGCAGCGGCGTACCGCTCAGGGCGGGACATGACCGCCATTGTGTTCGACACCGATCACGGCGAAGTCGCCCGGCATCGGTTCGACGTAGGGATGCTGAAATGACCATTGCACGCGCCGACCGAATGCACGACTACGGCCACCCGCTCGACAACTTCACGGCCATTGCCCGCTTTTGGTCGCAGTACTTGAGCCACAAGCACGGGGCCGATTTCGAGCTAGGCCCCGATGACGTGGGCTTTATGATGATCCTGCTGAAAACAGCCCGCGACTGCCACAAGCCGAAACCCGACAATCTCGTGGACATCATCGGGTACGCAGATTGCGTACAGATGGTCAGGGAAGCGCAGGCGCGCGAATCCTTCCCGCTGAGTGACCCATGATGCTACTCGCCAACTTCATCCCCGGATGGGTGCGTATCGGCGGACTAATCGCAATCGTGCTGGCGATTGGCTTTGCCGGCTGGAAGGTCAACGGCTGGCGGCAGGATGCGGGGCGGTTGCAGGAGGCGCGCGACGAGATCGCCGCTATACAGCGCCAGCAGGCGCTAGACGCCACGGCAGCCGCTAAGGCGTCCAAGGATCTAGAAGCGGCTAGGGCGGCTACAGAGGCGCTACGGCAGCGCGTGGCGGCCATCCCAAAGGAAAAGCTCGTTTATGTGGAAACTCCTGGTACTTGTCCCAAGCTTTCTAGCGATTTCGTGCGTGAGTGGAACGCCATCAACGCGAACTGATCCGACCGAATGCCTGCAGCCAGTCACGGCTGAACCGTGCAAGCTGCGGCCTGAATTCGTGAACCTGACGCTGCCCGATCAGGCGGCCATGATCCTGGCGTGCGAGATCGCCAATGCTGACATTCGCCGGCAATGGCAGATCAAGCACGGATGTTTGGCGCGGTTTATACAAGTACCGGAATAGTCACCATGAGTGACTAAATCGCGCCACTTGTATACAAATGGCCCGTTTTCTACCCACGTCGCGCGGACGTGTATAGCTAAGGTAAAAGTTTTTACCTTAGGTCAGCGGGTAACGTTTCAGCGCCGAGGAACTGTTCTCTGGCGCTTGCGATCCCCGTACACGTTGGCCCGCTTGGGTCTAATGGCCTTTTCATCTAGCAGCACATGGGCCGGCACGCCAAGCGCGAACGCACGACACGCCGCGCGGTATGGCAGTCGGCGCTTACCGTGCATCAGTTCGCTGTAGTGCCCGGACGTAAGGCCCAACGCCTTTGCCATCTTCTCAGCCGTCCAGCCGTACTCACGCTGGCGAAACTCAATGGCCTCAGAAACGCTAGGCATCGGGAGACACTCCTGCGTCGGGAACTGCTTTTTCAGTCTCTAGCGGCACGTCGCGCCATTCGCTGCTGAAATATCCGTCAGTCCATAGCTGCTGCAACACGCGGATGTATTTCGACGTATCCAACATGCTTGGGCTTTCGTCTGGTGTGCCATACCACGCTGGCGGGTGGCGCTTCACGAAACGAAGTCGGTTGGTCGGTTGCCAGTTGCTCACGCGCCCTCCCCGCGAGCGGCGGTGAGCCAGCCTGGATAAAGGCGCAACTTTGGCCTATCGGTAACCTTTCTGGTATCGAAGTGGCAATATGAAAACCCCAAGTTTCTACAGTCACCCCTGAAATCGACCAGCGGGCCATCGTGTCCGCATTCCCAAATGAAATGGCACCGACAAATAGCCAAGTTCGTAATGTTTTCAAGAACTATGGGGCCAGTAAGGTAAAACGTCTGGTCCTCAATGACGTGCTCTGTGCTGGCCAGCCAGAGCAGGCGCTGCATATCTGTTTCACGCAACGGCACGAACTTATGCGGCACGACGGCCGTGGCAACGAGCGCACCAGCGCCAAGCAAAATCCCGCGACGGCTAATAATCATTCAACGGCTCCCCGCTCTAGAGCTGCTCGCAACGCCTGTAATTCGCCCGAGTAGTCCGGCCCGCGATACGGCATCCCTCGATGCGCGGCCATCGTCCACACGGCTTCGTAGTCGGGCTGGCGTGAATGGCGTCGATCTTCTCGACCAGCGCACGAGCGGCAGCATCTAGGTCCCGCTTGTCGAGTTCTTCCCATACGCCTTGCAGCACCGCAAAGGGTGTGCTTGTCATGATCTTGCTGATCAGGCGCATGGCGCGTTCGTTCAGGTAGTGTGCTTGCTCTCGCGTCGGTTCGCTCATGGGGTGGTTTCCTTGATTGGCCATCCTTCCGGCCCGCCACAAGGGCATCGCGGGTACGCGGCGCAGCGCGTCAACGGCTCATCGCTGCCGACTTTGCGCGCCAAGCAAAGAGCAGGTGACCCGCTCAGAGCCGTGCATTGCTCGGTCAGAGCCTTTCTGTGCTCTTTCGGCCAAGACCACCAATAATCGTCCCAGCGCCAAACTGCCACCAACGCGGAACAGTCCATTTGTCGCGCGTTGCAACTCAAAGCACGACCGGCGCACCGCGAACTCAAGGGTCGCTCCGGAGCGCCTTGGACCGACCACCGCCCGCTATTAGGATTGCCAAGCCACCGTTATTTGCATCGACCTTTCTCCCTCGATCAGAGTTGCTTTTTCAGGCGTCAACTTCCCGCGACTCCATCGGCGCAGCGGCCTTCCCGGTAGCGGCATCCAACACAGCACGCGCTCCGATATCGGCTCGTTGCCGTTCAGCCATACGCCTGCGCTGCCGTGGTAAGCACGGGCCGCACCACTCCATGCCGTGCCGGTCCTGTAGCCAGACAATGCAGCGAGCGTCCTCGCCTTCCTTCGGCGCTCCCGTGTAGCACCACCCCAAACTGTCGCGCGGCTGGTCACTCATGGCGAGTGTTTCCCTGTCGTGGAGCCGTTACGCACAGCGGCGTGAGCGCAGCAGCGAGCGCCTGTTCCGCCGCTTCAAGCGAGATAATGCTCTCGGCTGATGGGTCCTCATTGGCAGCGTCTAGAGCCTGCTTCCATACCGCAGCAGCCCGCGCCACCGCGACGAGGGCGAGGATGTCGCCATACAACTGCTTCCCGCCGTCCGTGCTGGCGCATTCAAATCTGAACCGCGCAGCATCCTCGATGTCATCCAGCCGGGTCATGCGATTGCCTCCGAAGCAAGTTCATCGCCATAGAACTCCCGACTCTGAATCGCTCCAGCATCATCGGCGTACTCGACGCGGAACTTGTGTCGGCCGCCGTCGTAAATGCACTCATCAACACGGCCGCGATAGTTGAGCCCTAAGTGCGTCACGCGCACATGCTCGCCGGGCTCAAATTTGAAACAGACGTTGTGGATCATGGGTTGCTCCTGATAGTGGCGATGATCGTTTCCCAGTGCTTCGCCAAGCGCTATCGACTCTAAGATGTCCGCGTCGTCACCAAGCGGTTGCCCTGCCAACAACTCGGCGGCGGTCATGGGTTCACCTTCTCTCCAATGCTGTTAAGTAACTCTTCAGAATCAAATGGGCAATCACTTGGGACCCAATCAGAATTGACTCCCCCGCGCGGGTTCGGAGCATCAAGCCAATTGTCGTATCTGCGAATCCATTCAACTGCGAGAGTGTACTTTTCCATCAGCGATTGATCGCAGCCTCTTTCCAAAATCTCATCGACCTCATGTGCAATC
The DNA here is from genome assembly GCA_016718605.1 of Lysobacterales bacterium. Taxonomy (GTDB): domain Bacteria; phylum Pseudomonadota; class Gammaproteobacteria; order Xanthomonadales; family Xanthomonadaceae; genus Aquimonas. Next base: position 9,817 of record JADKCY010000044.1, read on the forward strand.
ATGTGCGGCTGATTCCCCAACGGGGTTTCATTGCGATAGCGGCGTAACAGATCGATTGAGCGCTCAAAAATCGTTTTCATGTCTTGCTGTCCTCGTGGTCCATCTGGTGCAGATCGTCGCGCTCGGCGCGCAGGCGCAGCACGTCAGCCTCCAACGTCGCGGCCATGTCGTGCGTCGCGCTCAGTTCCAGGCGCAGGCGCTCGACCTCATCCTCAAGCGCCGTGATTCGGTCTGACTGAATCCTCACGAGGTCTGCGCTTGCGTTGCTTGCGTTCATGTCGGGTCCCACCTACAGCAATCCATCGTGGCCGTGTATTCGCACGCAGGGCATTCCCTCTCGGCTATCAGCACTGCGCGCAGAACATTGGTGCATTTCCACATGCGAACGTCAGTCTCCACGCACGCCATCTCGCCCGGATCTTTTAGCCGCTGTTCGGCGTAATCGATGGCATCCGATGCCGTTGGCGAGCCGTAAATCTTGCCGGACTTAAGGTCTACCCAGCGCAGCGCGACAACCATTTCAGTCATGTTCATCTCCCATCGCCTGAACCGTGCTTTCTTGTTCAGCAGCCCAATTCAGCAGGCGCAGCACAGCGTCAGGTGCCTGATGAGCCTGAACCGTGTCGCCATTGCCCCTGTCGATCATCTCGCCATCCGGCCCCCATACTGCGGTCTCAGCAGTGCTTGAGCCTTTCGCGCCGGCTTCGTTTTCTTGCTCGCCGATGTCCATGTTGTAGTTATCGCAGTAGTTGCCGGGACCGAACTGCACTGACACCACATAGCCGTTTTCAAACCGGACGTGGAAGCCCTTGCCGCTCGTGATGCAGAATCCCGGCCCGCGTGACTTCTTCATCGACCTTCTCCCGTAGGTGGAGTGGTGCAAGCGGCTTCCCTGGTCGCGATAAAAAGCCACGTGTCAGCGTGAGGAACCGCAAGGCCGTGCCCCATTGCGCGAGCGTTCGCGCCTGTCAGCTTGCGGACCCATGCACGCTCAATCAGTTCGATCAGTTCCTTGCGGTCCCAATCTGCGCCAATGAGCGTGAATCCAGCTTGCATGAACGTGTGGATTTCCTCGTCGTCAGGCAGCATAGCTAGAGCCTGATCGACAGTCGCTGTGTTATCGGCTTCCGCGTCGCTCATAGAGCTTTTCCTGAGTGGGAAGCCGTTACCTGCGGCGGCGCTGGCAACGGCATCCAATGCGTCGGCTGGCTGATGCGCTCCATCGGATAGTCCGAGTCGTGTTCCTCGTACCAGCCTTCCGGGGCGTAGTAGGTGCCTGACGCCTCGTTATAGTCCGCGAACTCTGTGTAGTCGCCATCCATTTCGAGGTGATGCTTGACGTAGTAGCACGCCATCGCGGTGCGCGACTTCCCCAGTCCGTCTCCGGTAGTGAACGATGACCTTGCGCGTTTTCGGCGCGGTCTCGATTGGCTGCCAGTTCATAGAGCTTTTCCGTAGGTAGAGTTGTTCCCCACTGCGCAGCCATCGCAGCGGCAATGCCCGCATACGTCCGGCTGCGCTCTTTCCATCTGTCAGGCCTTGGCGGCATCCGGTGAACCTTCGCCTCGCGGCCTTCCACGATGTTCGTCGGCACCAGCGGCGGCAAGTTCTTAAGCCACAGACACGTCGCTTTCGTCTCCCCGTGGCCGAACTGCCACGGATGGATGATCTGGTCATACTTGCGGCCAATGCGCTCCAGGGCGTACCTGTGCGGGATTGGATTCTCGACGGCTACCCGATCAGCCGGGAAGTCCAGGCAGAACCGGAAAAGGGCTGCGGCCTCGTCAAGTTCCGCCCACAGGTTGCGCTCACGCAGCCAGCGCACGCCGCTATTGGTCAGCCTGGTGCATGGCGGGTGAAAGATCGCCAGGTCCCAACGGGGGCCGTCTTTGACGTTGTTCAACAATGCGCACGTCAAATTGATAGTGGTACGGCGAACCATCCGGCCGGCAGAAAGTCGGCGCTCCAAGCTTCATGCCCTCGCTCGCGAAACGCGCGGCGCACGGCACCGGAGAACTCGCAGCCGATTAGGGACTCTCCAGAGCGGTCCTGAGGTGAATGGTGCTCACGTAGCAACTTCCGCAAACAGCGGCGAATCGCCCACGATTCGACCGCGCGCCATTTCTGCGTAATCGGGTTCAGTTCGATCAGCACGGCGTTACGCTGCAGCCGGTCGGCCACTAGGCCTGTCGTGCCAGGCCCGCCGAACGGGTCCAGCACCGCGCGGCAGTCGCCATTGAGTATCCGCACGCCCACTAGCGAGCATCTCCGGAGTGTGTCCGGCTCGCTTTCGCCTTGTTGCGGCCGACGTTGTATGTCCCGCCGCGCCATGTCGGCAGCAGCCGCAGACGCTTGCGCCAGAACTGCGCCAAGCTGTTGCGGCTGATTCGTTCGTAGATCATGCCATCACCAATAGTTGCCAGCGCCACCACGGGCGGGCCCTCCGTCACTAGGGACTCGCTGAGAGGGGGCAGCGAGCCACACGCAGGTGGCTTGCGGGGTTCATCAGAGTGGATCTCGTCGTCCGGGTCAGCGCCAGCCGCAACCGGCTCGGGCTTCGCGGCAGGCTTGGCCGCAGTCTCTGCCTGCTTGGCGTCGCCACCCTGCAGCGTCAGTTCCTGCACGTCACACAGGATCTCGGACTTGAGACCGTCCTTGCCCTGGTAGGCGTTGGACTTGATGCGGCCTGAAACGGTGACGTTGCGGCCTTTCGTGAGGTAAGGAGCGACGCCATGCCGCGATTCAGCCCACACGGCGCACTTGACCCACTCGGTGGCTTTCTTGTCACCAAAGCCGATGTCCACGGCCAGCGAGAATTCCAACAGTTGCTTGCCACTCGGCAGCGCCTTGAATTCCGCGTCACGGCCCAAGCGGCCGGCAAAAGTTCCAACGTTCATGCAGCTCTCCCGGTCGCGTTGACCGTTTCCAATGTTTTCTTGTGTGCGTCGATGCTCGCCTTGATGGCCGCGCGCTCGGTCGAATCCAGTTGCGACCACACGGCGTCATAAAACTCAGCATCTTTCGAGATTCGGTCGTGCCCGGTATAGATCCGCTCGTTAACGGTTTCCTCCGGCTGGTCGTCATCGTTGCGCAGCAGCGCCTTGAAAGTGCGAATCACCTTGTCGCGCTTCTCGCGGTTCTCCGCGTGCGGGTCAACCGGCTTCGGCGTCTCATTCGGCGCAGGCTCCGCGCCGCTTTCCAGCCAGTCGCGAATAACCGATCCCGTCTTTTCGGTGATGCGGTTCGGTGACGAGAAAAGCCCGGTGCGGTCTTTGCTGGCGCTCGCGATGTTGGAATCGTTCACGATGTCCAGCAGGATCGTGAATTCGTACTCCATGCCGTCGCGCTGCTCGGGAGCCATGCCGACCTTTTTGATCTCGGTGCGGCCGCTCTTTTCGTTCTTCTCCTGCACATACGCGGCCTTCGTTCGCATCGTCGCGATGATGTGCGCCGAGCTTTGCAGCATGGCATCGATGAACGCGCGATGGCGGCGCGTGCCTTCGTTCCAGGCGTTGTAACTGCTGCCGCTGCGTGACGCCTTGGCGATGTTGTCCACGATTTCGAGCACGCCGCCCGATCCGTTCCACTCGTGCGTGATCGAGTCGATCACGATCACGTCATAGCCGGCAGCCTCCGGCAGCCCGCACAGCCTCAATGAACTCTCCGGGGCGTAGGGGCGGGTCCGGGCTCAGCGTGTCGAACTCCGTCAAGTGGGAGTACAAGCTGGCGCTGCCGCGCTCCGTGTCGATCACCGCAATGCGGCCGCCAAGACCCTTCGCGATCGTCAGGGCTCCATAAGTTTTCCCGCTGCCACTCGGCCCAGCCAGAGCAAGTCTCAGCTTGGCGCGTTTCCGAATAGCTCGGGTGAATTGCATAGTCATAGTCGTCGATCTCCTTCAGTTGCCTTTCACAGTCTTGTTGCATCCACCACGTATCATCTTCGTCATGTTCTTGCGGGGCCATTAGCGTTCTCCCGCTGCCAGCGCAAGAAGCGCACCAGTCGGGCACTCCACTTGCGGGCAAAGTAAATGTCGTCGCTGCGGGCACTGCGCCAGTTGGGACGCGGCAGGCGACGGTTGCGACGCGCGGGCGCGATTCCAGGTAGTGGCACACCGCGTCAGCGATGCCGAACACCATCACCGCGATGACCAGCAGCCAAAGCCAGCCGATCACGAGCGCACCGCCTTTTCCGTTAGGTCCGCCGCAATCTGACGAATGCGGTCCGCTTTCAGGCTGCGGATCGACTCAGCAACGGCCGCAGCAACCTTAGCCTCTACTGTTTTGCGCGCTTCCTTGAATTGCGCTCGAACCAAGTTACGGACTTTCGACTCGATCTCCTCGCGGATGATTTCGGCCACTTTCGTGTTCATGTCGTAATCGGCCGTCATGTCCTCGAGGTCAACGATGAGTTTCACGAGCGCACCCCTTCCTGCATCCGCTCGATCATCTCGGACAGCTTCGCGTCGAGCGTGCCGATATAGGCATCGGTCTCGTTGCGCTCGCGACTTGCCCGGCGCTCTGCGTTGCGCTTGTCGCGCAGCGTGATGATTTCGCGCTTCGGCAGTGCGTCCAGTGTCGCGACCTTGTTGCCAGCCGGATCGGCCAGCAGATCCGCCAGCGGTACGTCATGCTCCATGTCCGCATGGGCGCGCAGGTAGGTATTGGGGTCGCTGTTGCTGATGACGGCGCTCATGACTGCATCACCGCGTTCTGCAATTCGCAGTCGAGGTTTAACCGCTGTTCCAACGGCATCACAGCCGTCGATCCCGCCAATGTGCGCGGTGACCGCGGCATGCTCGGCTTGGGCCGGCTGCATTGTGATGGCCGGCGTGTCCCAGCCGACGAGGTTGTAAGTGACATCGACCAGCACGCCGTCAATGTCGATCTGCGTCGCGTGACGGCCGATTTTTGGCGGCTTTGCTCCGGGCGGCTGCGTTACATCACGCTTGAAATCGTCGAGGTCCGTACATCACGAAAGCCCTCCGACTACAAACAAAATCATAAGCAATCTGAGATTCTTGAGACCTGTTGCCGCGATAATCGGCACCAGCAATACGGGTTAGCGCGGGCTGTAGGCGTCACGCTCGGCACGCAGATGGGAACATGGCGCGCCACCAACTCCCTGTGAGACATCAAATTGGATATCCTGAACGTCTCCGTTTAAATCGTGGACCGTTGCGGGTGCTGTTCACTGCCATCCGCTGCGCGGATTGCTGCCAGGCCAGCGATAGGCGCGACCGGCGAAGCATCCTCGTAGTCGCAGTCGGCGATGTCCTGCAAAGCGGGCTTGATGACTAACGCCTGTAGTGGGCGGCAACGTGTTTGCTGGCGCAAGATCGAAGCAACCATCCGCGCTTGTGCCTCCGGCGGCTCGCGCCGCCTGGAGATCGGTGCGGCTCCACCTGGCTGAGAAGATCAATTCCGGCGGATTCTTCGTTAATCGTCATCTGTCTACCCCCTCCAAGCCCGTTACCTAAGTGAGCGACAGGCGTACCTTTGCGCTGAGAAATTGCGCGCCGTCAACTGCCTTCAATGTTCCACGGAACGACCACCAGATGAACAGCGCGGAACCTGTTGCGCAATGGCTCATCACTCTGCCATAAGATCGCGGGATGTCACCTCTGCTGAAATTTGATGCGGGACTTACGCCGCTGACATTCAAAGCCGAAAGACACCCATTGTCAAGATCGCCGCTGAGCCTGGCGTCACGGTTTCGTGGTTCCTGAAATACCGCAACGGCACGAGCATTAAAACCCGACACTGCGCAACCTTTGTCGCGCTGTGGGAATACGCGAACTGGATAGCGTGACCCGCGTCACGGACATTGCAAGCGCCCCATCCGCTCCAACTGGGCGACCTGAAGACGGAACTGGCGTGGCTGCAGCAATTGCTGGCATTGCCGATGCATGAGGACTAGCGCAGATGCCGCTAGCGGACTTCGAGATCGTAGAGAAGCGCATTGCGCTGATTGAGGAATACGGATGCGCGTTGAGAAGATTGGCGATGCCACGCTGGTATGGGGACCGCCGCGAGATTCTGCCTACGCTGTCCGGCGTCGATTGCACCGCACCAGCCCTCCGCCCATAATCAGATGGAGCGCATCGCCAATCGCGCCCCGAGCGGGCTGTGGGCCGACAAAAGCGGCGGCTTGGGTTTCGTGAACTCCTGGAAAGAAAAGGGCTACACGGACGCCATGGGCGAGCCTGAGTACCAGCAAGAGCAGAATGCCCTCTTTGCCGCGCTGGCGAATGCCAGCAACCCCACGGCTTCGCTTTTCTACAACCATCAAATCCGCTGGCGGGATGGCGTGGCGTTGCATCCTATCGACTGGTTTAAGCCAACCGGCTGGCAGCTGCGCACGGAAATCGTCTGGGATCGCGGCGGCGGAATGTGATGTTCAATGCCCGGATGTTCTGCCGTTTTGACGAACGTGTATGTCTTGCTGTTTGTGCGCGGCGACAAATGGAAATGGAACCAAGATAGTGTCGGGCTCGGCACCGTCTGGCGAATAGCCAAAGAGCAAAACAAAGAGCACCCGGTCGCGTTCCCCGAGGAACTGCCGCACCGTTGCATCTTTGCCACGACCGACCCCGGCGATTTGGTTTTGGACCCCTACATGGGCGGCGGCACAACGGGTGCTGCGGCGGTTAAAAGCGGTCGCCGGGTCGTTGGAATTGAGCCGCGACCCGCGACGGTCCTGACTGCGCTCCAGCGCAATCAGCTGGCGTTCTTAAGCAGCCCGACATGTTCATCGAAAGCCTGCGCGCGGTGCGCGCCGAGCGGCCGGGCCGACACCTGGGACACTGCTGCGTAGATAGCCATGGAGACACAAGATGTGGGTCATCTCGGCGCCGCCGCCAACCGGATAAGCATGCTAGCCATGACGATGAGCGCCGAATCTGGAGTGCGCTTGGGCGTTATGTGTTTGCGCCAGCCTTGGCTTTATGCGCCCGGTTCACTTGCTGCGCTCTGTCGGGCGATGGTCCCAGTAGCTGGACAAATTGGATCGTTGTTTCACGTACCGCCGCACAACATCGTTAGCACGTTGCCGGGCAGCTATGTTTCCTGGCCCCGGCTGGAACGATAAACAGCGTACGGCGGCAAGCCGACGCTGTTGATGGATTCGTTGGTTTCGACTACTCGCGACGAGGTGACCTTTGTACTGACACCCACATGGGTGCGGGGGACCACTGGCGTTGCTTGCGCCCGGCTTGGCGTCGGTTTATCGGCTGCGAGATTGACGGCGAAGCCTTCGGCCTTTTCTTTGCGAACGCATCCACGCTGCATATGCTCGTGGACGGTTGTTCGCATGACGATTTATGACCGAACGCCGATGCGGCGATGCCGAATGGCAGGAATGGCTTAAACGCGGGCAACAGCCGTTGACGATCCGCTGCTGCGTTATCCGCGAGCCGTCACTGCTGCTGCTGAAATGGGTGGCGAGCGTTTTCGCGAATCCCACGCGCCCGAAATGGCTGCTGCGGGACATCCTCGGAAGAAAACGTCATGGCCCTGATGGCGCCCACGCGGCACCTACAAATCATTCATTGCGTTGCATTAAATGCTTGTCGCGCCCGCTACTCCCCTGTCGTCATCGTGAGCGCCGAGGGTGCAGGCATCGACCGGCGCATCTCGCGCATGGCTGATGAAACACTCACTGGACACAGACCCCACGTCGACGCCTAAAATTACCATTCTTGAGCGGTGTGAACTTCAATGATGCAGCCTTGACCGATGCACTGGCCGAGCTATCGAGATCCTCGGCATCAATCCCAATTAAGGTTGTCATTGACACGCCCAGCAAGAACTCAGGCGGGCCAGATGAAAACAGCAACAAGCGGAGCTGAAAGCGTTTATCGGCAACATCGACAACAAAGGTACGCCGCAGCTTACCGCTGTGCTCATCTGTCACCACACCGGGCATTGAAGAAGCGGCAGGCATCCATGGAGTTTCCGCACTGGCTTTCGATACCGACGCCGCCTACATCATCAAGCGCGAGCCGACTACCCGAATCGTCACCGTCAGCCGCGAGCGGGTCTGAAGACAGCGGCGACTTTACCCGCTGACTCCATCGCGCCGAAATCATCGATCCTCGCGACCGGGACGAATTGGATCAGCCCTAGACCTCGATTGTGCTGGTGCCCGCTGACCCGGAAATGGTCGCAAGCGAGCCGAATGGCAATCACGTGGCGGGCGCTCGTGCTGAATCACGTTGCGAATCCCAAGCGGTTGGCGTCAGATGGCGCAGAACCGATCGCGACATCGGGCGACTCGCAAAGATTGGACGCGACGGTGGATGCCAGAGCCACAGCCCGCGACGCTGCGGCCAGCCTCACCGGCTTTTACCTAGTAGCCACTGTCGGCGGATACCCGCCTCAAACGAGCAAGAGATAACCGTGACTTTACATAATTTGGGTGAAATGGGTTTGGGGGAAACCGATCTTTTCGGTCATCCGCTCCTGCTTCACCCGCACCACCCAGCGAGAAGCGAGCAGAATCGGCGCTGCTTGTACCTCTATTGGTGAATGGGTGAAATGGTGACCATTCGAGTGATAGTGGGTGAAATGGGTGAGAGCCCCATAGGACTCACCAATTCACCCACGCCCACCTAAGCACGTGGGAGGCAGATACAGAGCTCATGGTAAAACAACCATCGCCTGAATTGTCTCAAATCTGATTCAATCACAGGTGGAACAATCGGACGAAGCTCCCGACCTTCGCCCGCCAACTGCGCAGCACACGCTTCGCTGACTGCTGGCTGACCCACCACGCCACGGATGGCGGGGTGCCGTGGGCTGGTTGCTGTACTGGTGGGCGGTGATGCGGCGCGGTGAGCAAGACAACCCCATTAGCGCGACCGCGATGCGATGCATCACGAGTGGGATCGTTCACGCCGACCCGATGCCGCACCAGATACCCGGCAACCCCGAGCGGCGACGCCGGATATGATGCGATCCACGACTGCGACTGGATCGTGCACCGCTGCAACCACCCCGCAGACTTTCGGGATGGAGTAAGGCGCTATGACGCACGTCGCCCAGCGGCAGATAAGCCTGCACGC
>JADKCY010000045.1 GCA_016718605.1 Lysobacterales bacterium
CGCTGGCGATCCCACGCTCCGCCAACCCGTTGTTACCAGGCTGCACGGTTGCCGTCAACGGCGGTGCGACCGATATCGACTTCTCCGGTCGCCTTGCCGGGCGCGTGCTGTATCTCAGGCAGGATGCCAGCAGGTACACCGCCGACCGGCACGGGCGCATATCCGCGGGCCTCGGCACCTGTACGTTGGCAACCCGCTTGCGGCAGGCGATGCGACCGTCACGGCCTGAAAGTTCAAGCACCAACGCCGACCTGCGCGCTGGTCCCAGGGGGGACCGGCGTTGTGTCGTCCACAACTGGCTTTCGCGGCAACAGCATTACGCTTGCCAGTGCAACCCCAACAGGGACCGGCGCGCAGATTGGGGTCGGCAACACTGTACGCACGACGGTTGGCGGTGCTGGCGGCGGGTCTGCATTGCCGGCGACGCCACGCGGCTATCTCGAAATCTGGATCGGCACGAAACGCCAAATACCCTACTTCGACGTGCCGTGATGGACAAAACTTTCTCGTTTTACGATGGCGCGCTGAACCGATGAGCGACGAACGCATTACCTCCCCTTCGACCGAAAGTCACAGACCTTCGGTAGCTAACCGAAACTGGCGTAAATCAATCAGGCACCTCGTTGAAGCCGTTGACGAGCTTGCACTTGTCGTGCAACAACAGCAGGACACGATGAACCAAGGTCGCGGCACATCCTCGTGACAAAGATGTTTGATAACGGCTCTATCAGGGCAATCGTTGCGACGCTGATCAAAAGATGTTCGGTGGCTGGCTTCGCCACGCGACCATTGCGCGGCTGTCAGCCGATGAGGAACCACGTCCCGCACGCCTACCGAGGACTCGCTAAATTACTGGACCATCAGAGATCGGCCACCTGATCGACCAGCGCGAAGGGCTGACAAAGCTGCCCGGCGCATCATCGACGCGCTGCTGAACCGCCATTTCGATACGCCTGGAAAGATTGTATCGCGCCGCGCCGTGGGTGCGCGACCTACCGGACGTGTATCGCGCGGTACTGGTCAACATGGCGTTTCAGCTCGGCGTCGATGGGCTGATGCAGTTCAAGCGATCACTCGGTTTCATGAAGGCGAAGCGACCTGAAGGCCACCAGCGGACGCCTTTCTACAAAGTAGGCGGCACAACAGGAACGCCTAACCGCTGGGCGCGCCACGCCGAAACAACGCACAGGAGTATGGCAATGAGTGACTTTATAGAGAAAGCCAAGGCGTGGTTCGACGCCAACGAGCGCAAGGCGGAGGCGGGCATCGCTTTCGTGATCGGGCTGATCCTTGGCGGCTTTCTGTTTTGAGTTCTGATCGCATCGTCGCGGCGCCCCTGGAGTGCTGTCGGCCCATTTTCATCGGCAGGTACTTCCGCAATGTGGCGCATTCATGGCCGGGTACGTCAAGTTCCATTGGATCACAAAGATGCCTTCGGCGATCCTCGGCGTCCTCGGCCAGCGTCGGCACATTCTTTCATTCTGGTACGCGCGTTCTCGCCTTCGCCCTTAGCTTTTTGCTCGGTTTCGCGACTGCCGCCGTGCTGCACGCTTGGCTCAGTGCCCCGCAAGCCGTTATTTACTGGCAAGTGAAGGACGCGCCGACGTGAACATCCCGCGCAAAGTGCAGCTCATGGGCCATACGGTCAACGTGGCTGTCATTGCGCCGAAGGAATGAGAATGACACCGGCTGCGTGGGCACTTCGACCCCGCCAACTCGCTGATCGCCATCAAGCGCACTTTGACCAATATGAATGGCGCACGTGTTCTTTCACAGACTGACACGCGATCTTGGCGTTGATGTCACACGATCTCTATGGGAGTGAAGGCAGCATAGACAGTTTGGGGGCTTGCTCGGCACCAGGCACTGTCCGCGCCAAATACGACGCGCCAATCCGGCATAAACCTAAGTAAGGTATGCCGACACCGTACATCAGCGCGACATCACAGGAAAGAAACGTTTCGCTCAAATATCACGATCAGGTAAACACGAACGCGAACGGCTGGCGCGCTCGCGCTGGATCCTCGGCGTATCCCTGACGCCATCGCGCAACGCCGCGCTACTCGCCCGACATCAGCGCATTTTTTTACCATTGGGGCACAACGTTTCGCAGGCGTCTCGACGCTCTTATGACGCTGACGGCAAGATCGTCCAGCCAGTGGGTGGAAGTCGAAAGCCGAAAGGCGCACCCCGGAGCAATGGGCGGCGGCACATGTGCGCAGAGGCAGCCGCCAGATATTGCGCCGGTCAAACCTATCCCGCGACCCAAGGCGGCCGTGACCGGCTGCTGACGGTCTATCCCATTGGTGACCATCACGTTGCGATGTACGCATGGGGCGAAAGTCGGCGCGGACTACGATATCAGATATCAGGCGCCTGCGGCCTCAGCCGCGCAACTTTGTATCGTGCACTGTGCCCCGGCCAACGATGAATGCCGCGCTGATTGTCAACAGGGGCGACTTTCTCCCGTTGACAATATCAAAAACAGGACCAACCCCACCAGGCACACGCTCGACGTGGACGCGCTATCAGGCGATGATTCACGCGGGCGTCAAGATGCTCCGCGCCGTCATCGAGACCGCGCTCAGTAAGCACCGGCACGTCAAGGTCGTAGAACGTCATCGGCAACCACGACGACATGGGGCCTTTCGGTGGCTCGCCCTGACACTCGCGATGATGTACGGAAAACCCCGCGCGTGACCATCGAGACCGAGAGCCCGGCAAGTTCCATTATCACCAGCACAGCCAAGTGCTACGATCGGTCTCCCCCACGGCGACACCGGCAGCAAACTACAAAGAAGATCCAGAGTGTCATGGCCTGAACGTTTCCGGAGCTATGGGGCGCGAGCCTTTGCATCGCTGCTGGATGACCGGCCACGTTCACACGCGGCGGCGCGTGCAGGTTCCTTGGCGTGATGGCGGGAGGACGTTCAGGACGCTGCTTCGGCGATGCGTGGAGCCAACATAACGGCGCGTACCGCTCGGAGCGGGACATGACCGCCATTATGTGTTCGACACCGATCACGGCCAGAAGTCGCCCGGCATCAGTTCGACATAGGGTTTTCGAAATGACCATTGCGCGCCGACCGAATGCACGACTACGGCCACCGCTCGGCAACTTCACCGACCATTGCCCGCTTTTGGTGTTATAATTACGCGGAGCCTGAAGCACGGAGGCCGATTTCGATTCGGCCCCGATGACGTGAGCTTTATGATGATCCTGCTGAAAACAGCCCGCGACTGCCTGAGCCGAAACCCGACAATCTCGTGGACATCATCGGGTACGCAGATTGCGTACAGATGGTCAGAGAGCAGGCGCGCGAATCACTTCCGCTAATTTGACCCATGATGCTGCTCGCCAACTTCATCCCCGGATGGGTGCGTGTCGGCGGTCTAGATCGCAATCGTGCTGGCGATTGGCTTTGCCGGCTGGAAGGTCAACGCAGGCGTAGGATGCGGGGCGGTTGCAGGAGGCGCGCGACGAGTCGCCGCTATACAGCGCCGCAGGCATGGACGCCACGGCAGCCGCTAAGGCGTCCAAGGATCTAGAAGCGGCTAGGGCGGCTACAGAGGCGCTACGGCAGCGCGTGGCGGCCATCCCAAAGGAAAAGCTCGTTTATGTGGAAACTCCTGGTACTTGTCCCAAGCTTTCTAGCGATTTCGTGCGTGAGTGGAACGCCATCAACGCGAACTGATCCGACCGAATGTCGCCTGCCACGGCTGAACCGTACAGGCTGCAGGCCTGAATTCGTGAACCTGACGCGCTGCCCGATCAGTGGCAAGATGATCCGGCGTGCGAGATCGCCAATGTGACATTCGCCGGTAATGGTAGATCAAACACCGGATGTTTGGAGCGGTTGTAAATACCGGAATAGTCACCATGAGCGATTCAAAGCGCCACTTGTATACAAATGTCCGTTTTCTACACACGTCGCGCGGACGTGTATAGCCGCGTAGGTACGTTTTGCACTGGTCAGCGGGTAACGTTTCAGCGCCGAGGAACTGTTCTCTGGCGCTTGCGATCCCCGTACACGTTGGCCCGCTTGGGTCTAATGGCCTTTTCATCTAGCAGCACATGGGCCGGCACGCCAAGCGCGAACGCACGACACGCCGCGCGGTATGGCAGTCGGCGCTTACCGTGCATCAGTTCGCTGTAGTGCCCGGACGTAAGGCCCAACGCCTTTGCCATCTTCTCAGCCGTCCAGCCGTACTCACGCTGGCGAAACTCAATGGCCTCAGAAACGCTAGGCATCGGAGACACTCCTGCGTGGGAACTGGCTCCGGTCTCTAGCGGCACGTCGCGCCATTCGCTGCTGAAATATCCGTCAGTCCACTAGCTGCGCTCACGCGGATGTATTTCGGACGTATCCAACATGCCCGGCGGCTTTCGTCTGGTGTGCCATACCACGCTGGCGGTGGCGCTTCACGGGAAAACGAAGTCGTTGGTCGGTTGCCAGTTGCTCACGCGCCCTCCCCCGCGAGCGGCGGTGAGCCATCCGGATAGAGGCGCAACTTTCGGCCTATCGGTAACCTTTCGGTATCGAGCTGGCAATGAAAACTAAGTTCCAGTCACCCCTGAAATCGACCAGCGGGCCATCGTGTCCGCATTCCCAAAGAAATGGCACCGACAACAGCCAAGTTCGTAATGTTTTCAAGAACTATGGGGCCAAAAGGTAAAACGTCTGGTCTCAATGACGTGCTCGGCCGCTGGCCAGCCAGAGCAGGCGCTGCACTCATCTGTTTCACGCAACGGCACGAACTTGTGCGGCACGACGGCCCGTGGCAACGAGCGCACCAGCGCCAAGCAAATCCCGCGACGGCTAATAATCATTCAACGGCTCCCCGCTCCTGAGCGCTTTCGCAACGCCGGTAATTCGCCCGAATGTCCGGCCCGCGATACGGCATCCCTCGATGCGCGGCCATCGTCCACACGGCTTCGTAGTCAGGGCTGGCGTGAATGGCGTCGATCTTCTCGACCAGCGCACGAGCGGCAGCATCTACGGTTCCCCGCTTGTCGAGTTCTTCCCATACGCCTTGCAGCACCGCAAGGGTGTGCTTGTCCATGATCTTGCTGATCAGGCGCATGGCGCGTTCGTTCAGGTAGTGTGCTTGCTCTCGCGTCGGTTCGCTCATGGGGTGGTTTCCTTGATTGGCCATCCTTCCGGCCCGCCACAAGGGCATCGCGGGTACGCGGCGCAGCGCGTCAACGGCTCATCGCTGCCGACTTTGCGCGCCAAGCAAAGAGCAGGTGACCCGCTCAGAGCCGTGCATTGCTCGGTCAGAGCCTTTCTGTGCTCTTTCGGCCAAGACCACCAATAATCGTCCCAGCGCCAAAACTGCCACCAACGCGGAACAGTCCATTTGTCGCGCGTTGCAAACTCAAAGCACGACCGGCGCACCGCGAACTCGGGGTCGCCTGGAGCGCCTTGGACCGACCACCGCCCGCTATTAGGATTGCCAAGCCACACCGTTATTTGCATCGACCTTCTCCCTCGATCAGAGTTGCTTTTTCAGGCGTCAACTTCCCGCGACTCCATCGGCGCAGCGGCCTTCCCGGTAGCGGCATCCAACACAGCACGCGCTCCGATATCGGCTCGTTGCCGTTCAGCCATACGCCTGCGCTGCCGTGGTAAGCACGCAGGCCGCACCACTCCATGCCGTGCCGGTCCTGTAGCCAGACAATGCAGCGAGCGTCCTCGCCTTCCTTCGGCGCTCCCGTGTAGCACCACCCCAAACTGTCGCGCGGCTGGTCACTCATGGCGAGTGTTTCCCTGTCGTGGAGCCGTTACGCACAGCGGCGTGAGCGCAGCAGCGAGCGCCTGTTCCGCCGCTTCAAGCGAGATAATGCTCTCGGCTGATGGGTCCTCATTGGCAGCGTTCAGAGCCTGCTTCCATACCGCAGCAGCCCGCGCCACCGCGACGAGGGCGAGGATATCGCCATACAACTGCTTCCCACCGTCCGTGCTGGCGCATTCAAATCTGAACCGCGCAGCATCCTCGATGTCATCCAGCCGGGTCATGCGATTGCCTCCGAAGCAAGTTCATCGCCATAGAACTCCCGACTCTGAATCGCTCCAGCATCATCGGCGTACTCGACGCGGAACTTGTGTCGGCCGCCGTCGTAAATGCACTCATCAACACGGCCGCGATAGTTGAGCCCTAAGTGCGTCACGCGCACATGCTCGCCGGGCTCAAATTTGAAACAGACGTTGTGGATCATGGGTTGCTCCTGATAGTGGCGATGATCGTTTCCAGTGCTTCGCCAAGCGCTATCGACTCTAAGATGTCCGCGTCGTCACCAAGCGGTTGCCCTTGGTCATCAAGATAGGCGGATGCCGCATCCAGCAGCAGCGCGCGGTCGAACTCGGCGCGCATACGCTTGTATTGCTGCGCTGCTTGCGGTGCCCACGAACCATCACAAGGCTCGGGCCGCTGCGCCAGCCGCGCCAACAACTCGGCGGCGGTCATGGGTTCACCTTCTCTCCAATGCTGTTAAGTAACTCTTCAGAATCAAATGGGCAATCACTTGGGACCCAATCAATTGACTCCCCGCGGGTTCGGGCATCAAGCCAATTGTCGTATCTGCGAATCCATTCAACTGCGAGTGTACTTTCCATCAGCGATTGATCGCAGCCTCTTTCCAAATCTCATCGACCTCATGTGCAATCATACGGTTGATCTTCAACGGGTTTCATTGCGATAGCGGCGTAACAGATCGATTGAGCGCTCAAAAATCGTTTTCATGTCTTGCTGTCCTCGTGGTCCATCTGGTGCAGATCGTCGCGCTCGTCGCGCAGGCGCAGCACGTCAGCCTCCAACGTCGCGGCCATGTCTTGCGTCGCGCTCAGCTTCCAGGCGCGCAGGCGCTCGACCTCATCCTCAAGCGCCGTGATTCGGTCTGACTGAATCCTCACGAGGTCTGCGCTTGCGTTGCTTGCGTTCATGTCGGGTCCCACCTACAGCAATCCATCGTGGCCGTGTATTCGCACGCAGGGCATTCCTCTCGGCTATCAGCACTGCGCGCAGAACATTGGTGCATTTCCACATGCGAACGTCAGTCTCCACGCACGCCATCTCGCCCGGATCTTTAGCCGCTGTTCGGCGTAATCGATGGCATCCGATGCCGTTGGCGAGCCGTAAATCTTGCCGGACTTAGGGTCTACCCAGCGCAGCGCGACAACCATTTCAGTCAGCGTTCATCTCCCATCGCCCGAACCGTGCTTTCTTGCTCAGCTGCCCAATTCAGCAGGCGCAGCACAGCGTCAGGTGCCTGATGAGCCTGAACCGTGTCGCCATTGCCCCTGTCGATCATCTCGCCATCCGGCCCCCATACTGCGGTCTCAGCAGTGCTTGAGCCTTTCGCGCCGGCTTCGTTTTCTTGCTCGCCGATGTCCATGTTGTAGTTATCGCAGTAGTTGCCGGGACCGAACTGCACTGACACCACATAGCCGTTTTCAAACCGGACGTGGAAGCCCTTGCCGCTCGTGATGCAGAATCCCGGCCCGCGTGACTTCTTCATCGACCTTCTCCCGTAGGTGGAGTGGTGCAGCGTCCTCCGGTCGCGATAAAAGCCACGTGTCAGCGTGAGGAACCGCAAGGCCGTGCCCCATTGCGCGAGCGTTCGCGCCTGTCAGCTTGCGGACCCATGCACGCTCAATCAGTTCGATCAGTTCCTTGCGGTCCCAATCTGCGCCAATGAGCGTGAATCCAGCTTGCATGAACGTGTGGATTTCCTCGTCGTCAGGCAGCATAGCTAGAGCCCGATCGACAGCCGCTGTGTTATCGGCTTCCCGCGTCGCTCATAGAGCTTTTCCTGAGTGGGAAGCCGTTACCTGCGGCGGCGCTGGCAACGGCATCCAATGCGTCGGCTGGCTGATGCGCTCCATCGGATAGTCCGAGTCGTGTTCCTCGTACCAGCCTTCCGGGGCGTAGTAGGTGCCTGACGCCTCGTCATAGTCCGCGAACTCTGTGTAGTCGCCATCCATTTCGAGGTGATGCTTGACGTAGTAGCACGCCATCGCGGTGCGCGACTTCCCCAGTTCGTTCAGGTAGTGAACGATGACCTTGCGCGTTTTCGGCGCGGTCTCGATTGGCTGCCAGTTCATAGAGCTTTTTCCGTAGGTAGAGTTGTTCCCCACTGCGCAGCCATCGCAGCGGCAATGCCCGCATACGTCCGGCTGCGCTCTTTCCATCTGTCAGGCCTTGGCGGCATCCGGTGAACCTTCGCCTCGCGGCCTTCCACAATGTTCGTCGGCACCAGCGGCGGCAAGTTCTTAAGCCACAGACACGTCGCTTTCGTCTCCCCGTGGCCGAACTGCCACGGATGGATGATCTGGTCATACTTGCGAGCCAATGCGCTCCGGGGCGTACCTGTGCGGGATTGATTTCGACGGCTACCCGATCAGCCGGGAAGTCGTGCAGAACCGGAAAAGGGCTGCGGCCTCGTCAAGTTCCGCCCACAGGTTGCGCTCACGCAGCCAGCGCACGCCGCTATTGGTCAGCCTGGTGCATGGCGGGTGAAAGATCGCCAGGTCCCAACGGGGGCCGTCTTTGACGTTGTTCAACAATGCGCGCACGTCAAATTGATAGTGGTACGGCGAACCATCCTCGGCCGGCAGAAAGTCGGCGCTCCAAGCTTCATGCCCTCGCTCGCGAAACGCGCGGCGCACGGCACCGGAGAACTCGCAGCCGATTAGGACTCTCATAGAGCAGGTCCTGAGTGGTGAATGGTGCTCACGTAGCAACTTCCGCAAACAGCGGCGAATCGCCCACGATTCGACCGCGCGCCATTTCTGCGTAATCGGGATTCAGTTCGATCAGCACGGCGTTACGCTGCAGCCGGTCGGCCACTAGGCCTGTCGTGCCAGCTCCGCCGAACGGGTCCAGCACCGTGCGGCAGTCGCCATTGAGTATCCGCACGCCCACTAGCGAGCATCTCCGGAAGTGTGTCCTGCTCGCTTCGCCTTGTTGCGGCCGACGTTGTATGTCCCGCCGCGCCATGTCGGCAGCAGCCGCAGACGCTTGCGCCAGAACTGCGCCAAGCTGTTGCGGTTGATTCGTTCGTAGATCATGCCATCACCTCAATAGTTGCCAGCGCCACCACGGGCTGGCCCTCCGTCACTAGGGACTCGCTGAGAGGGGGCAGCGAGCCATTACGCAGGTGGCTTGCGGGGTTCATCAGAAGTGGATCTCGTCGTCCGGGTCAGCGCCAGCCGCAACCGGCTCGGGCTTCGCGGCAGGCTTGGCCGCAGTCTCTGCCTGCTTGGCGTCGCCACCTGCAGCGTCAGTTCCGCACGTCACAGGATCTCCGGACCTGAGACCGTCCTTGCCCTGGTAGGCGTTGGACTTGATGCGGCCTGAAACGGTGACGTTGCGGCCTTTCGTGAGGTAAGGAGCGACGCCATGCCGCGATTCAGCCCACACGGCGCACTTGACCCACTCGGTGGCTTTCTTGTCACCAAAGCCGATGTCCACGGCCAGCGAGAATTCCAACAGTTGCTTGCCACTCGGCAGCGCCTTGAATTCCGCGTCACGGCCCAAGACGGCCGGCAAAAGTTCCAACGTTCATGCAGCTCTCCCGGTCGCGTTGACCGTTTCCAATGTTTTCTTGTGTGCGTCGATGCTCGCCTTGATGGCCGCGCGCTCGGTCGAATCCAGTTGCGACCACACGGCGTCATAAAACTCAGCATCTTTCGAGATTCGGTCGTGCCCGGTATAGATCCGCTCGTTAACGGTTTCCTCCGGCTGGTCGTCATCGTTGCGCAGCAGCGCCTTGAAAGTGCGAATCACCTTGTCGCGCTTCTCGCGGTTCTCCGCGCACGGGTCAACCGGCTTCGGCGTCTCATTCCGGCGCAGGCTCCGCGCCGCTTTCCAGCCAGTCGCGAATAACCGATCCCGTCTTTTCGGTGATGCGGTTCGGTGACGAAAAGCCCGGTGCGGTCTTTGCTGGCGCTCGCGATGTTGGAATCGTTCACGATGTCCAGCAGGATCGTGAATTCAATATCTCCATGCCGTCGCGCTGCTCCGGGAGCCATGCCGACCTTTGATCTCGGTGCGGCCGCTCTTTTCGTTCTTCTCGCCATACGCGGTATTCGTTCGCATCGTCGCGATGATGTGCGCCGAAGCTTTGCAGCATGGCATCGATGAACGCGCGATGGCGGCGCGTGCCTTCGTTCCAGGCGTTGTAACTGCTGCCGCTGCGTGACGCCTTGGCGATGTTGTCCACGATTTCGAGCACGCCGCCCGATCCGTTCCACTCGTGCGTGATCGAGTCGATCACGATCACGTCATAGCCGGCAGCCTCGGCAGCCTGCACAGCCTCAATGAACCTCTCCGGGGCGTAGGGCGGGTCCAGGCTCAGCGTGTCGAACTCCGTCAAGTGGGAGTACAAGCTGGCGCTGCCGCGCTCCGTGTCGATCACCGCAATGCGGCCGCCAAGACCCTTCGCGATCGTCAGGGCTCCATAAGTTTTCCCGCTGCTGTCGGCCCAGCCAGAGCAAGTCTCAAGCCTGGCGTTTCCGAATAGCCGGGTGAATTGCATAGTCATAGTCGTCGATCTCAGCTCAGTTGGCTTCACAGTCTTGTTGCATCCACCACGTATCATCTTCGTCATGTTCTTGCGGGGCCATTAGCGTTCTCCCGCTGCCAGCGCAAGAAGCGCACCAGTCGGGCACTCCACTTGCGGGCAAAGTAAATGTCGTGTTTGTACGTGTTGCCACCCCAGCCGCGATGGTCGCGGGCGCGCTGCATGTACTCGTCGCGCAGACGGCGGATGTCGTCAGCGGGGCTCACCACGACTCCCTCCCGCTGCGGGCACTGCGCCAGTTGGGACGCGGCAGGCGACGGTTGCGACGCGGGCGCGATTCCAGGTAGTGGCACACCGCGTCAGCGATGCCGAACACCATCACCGCGATGACCAGCAGCCAAAGCCAGCCGATCACGAGCGCACCGCCTTTTCCGTTAGGTCCGCCGCAATCTGACGAATGCGGTCCGCTTTCAGCTGCGGATCGCAGCAACGGCCGCAGCAACCCTACTGTTTTGCGCGCTTCGCTGATTGCGCTCGACCAGTTACGGACTTTCGGCTCGATCTCCTGCGGATGATTTCGGCCACTTTCGTGTTCATGTCGTAATCGGCCGTCATGTCCTCGAGGTCAACGATGAGTTTCACGAGCGCACCCCTTCCTGCATCCGCTCGATCATCTCGGACAGCTTCGCGTCGAGCGTGCCGATATAGGCATCGGTCTCGTTGCGCTCGCGGGTGAGTTGGCCGATTTCCTCAGTCAGCCGCTGCGACTGCCGGCGCTCTGCGTTGCGCTTGTCGCGCAGCGTGATGATTTCGCGCCACAGTGCGTCCAGTGTCGCGACCTTGTTGCCAGCCGGATCGGCCAGCAGATCCGCCAGCGGTACGTCATGCTCCATGTCCGCATGGGCGCGCAGGTAGGTATTGGGGTCGCTGTTGCTGATGACGGCGCTCATGACTGCATCACCGCGTTCTGCAATTCGCAGTCGAGGTTTAACCGCTGTTCCAACGGCATCACGTCGATCCCGCCAATGTGCGCGGTGACCAGCTCGGCATACTCGGCTTCGGCCGGCTGCAGCTCAGTGGCCGGCGTGTTCCAGCCGACGAGGTTGTAAGTGACATCGACCAGCACGCCGTCAATGTCGATCTGCGTCGCGTGACGGCCGACGGGCGGCTTGCTCCGGGGCGGCTGCGTTACATCACGCATGAAATCGTCGAGTCCGTACATCACGAAAGCCCTCCGACTACAAACAAAATCTCATAAGCAATCTGAGATTCTTGAGACCTGTTGCCGCGATAATCGGCACCAGCAATACGGGTTAGCGCGGCCTTGTAGGCGTCACGCTCGGCACGCAGACGGGAAACATGGCGCGCCACCACTTCCGGGTGAGACATCACAAAGTGGATATCCTCAACGTCGCCGTTTAAATCAGGGACCGTTGCGGCAGTGTTCATGCCGCCACCCGCTGGCGCAGTTCCTGCCAGTCAGCGATAGCGCGACCGCAGGCAGCAATCTCGTAGTCGCAGTCGGCGATGTCCTGCACAAAGCGGGGCTTGATGACCAGCGCCTGCAGGGCGGCAATGTGCTTGCCGAGGCGGGCCTGTACATCCATCCGCGCCAGTTCCTGGCGGGTCGCGCCGCTCAGATCGGTGCGGCTCCACTCGGCTGAGAAGATCACTCGGCGGATTTCGTTAATCGTCATCTGTCTACCCTCCAAGCCCGTTACCAGTGGGCGATGTGTGTACCTTGCGCCATAAATTGCGCGCCGTCAACTGCCTTTCAATGTTCCACGTGGAACGACCACCAGATGAACAGCGCGGAACCTGTTGCGCAATGGCTCACACTATGCCATAAGATCGCGGGATGTCACTGCTGAAATTTGATGCGGACTTACGCCGCTGGCTCAAAGCCGAAAAGACACCCATTGTCAAGATCGCCGCTGAGTCTGGCGTCACGGTTTCGTGGCTCCAGAAATACCGCAACGGCACGATCAAAAACCCGACACTGCGCAACCTTGTCGCGCTGTGGGAATACGCGAACCGATAGCGTGACCCGCGTCACGGACATTGCCAAGCGCCCCATCCCGCTCCAACTGGGCGACCTGAAGACGGAACTGGCGTGGCTGCAGCAATTGGGCTGGCTGCTGATGGGCGAGGACCAGCGCAGATGCCGCGAGCGGATCGAGATTGTGAGGAAGCGCATTGCGCTGATTGAGGGGAATACGGATGCGCGTTGAGAAGATTGGCGATGCCACGCTGTACATGGGGGACTGCCGCGAGATTCTGCCTACGCTGTCCGGCGTCGATTGCACCGTGACCAGCCCGCCTTACAATCAGATGGAAGGCATCGCCAATCGCGCCCCGAGCGGGCTGTGGGCCGACAAAAGCGGCGGCTTGGGTTTCGTGAACTCCTGGAAAGAAAAGGGCTACACGGACGCCATGGGCGAGCCTGAGTACCAGCAAGAGCAGAATGCCATCTTTGCCGCGCTGGACCAGCCAACCCACGGCTTCGCTTTTCTACAACCATCAAATCCGCTGGCGGGATGGCGTGGCGTTGCATCCTATCGACTGGTTTAAGCCAACCGGCTGGCAGCTGCGCACGGAAATCGTCTGGGATCGCGGCGGCGGAATGATGTTCAATGCCCGGATGTTCTGCCGTTTTGACGAACGTATTCAATGGCTTGTGCGCGGCGACAAATGGAAATGGAACCAAGATAGTGTCGGGCTCGGCACCGTCTGGCGAATAGCCAAAGAGCAAAACAAAGAGCACCCGGTCGCGTTCCCCGAGGAACTGCCGCACCGTTGCATCTTTGCCACGACCGACCCCGGCGATTTGGTTTTGGACCCCTACATGGGCGGCGGCACAACGGGTGCTGCGGCGGTTAAAAGCGGTCGCCGGTTCGTTGGAATTGAGCGCGACCCGCGATGGTTCGACTGCGCGCTCCGACGCATCAGCGAGGCCCTTAAGCAGCCCGACATGTTCATCGAAAAGCCCGCGCGCGCGGTGCGCGCCGAGCGGCCGGCCGACATCTTCGACACTACAGGTAGATAGCCATGGAGACACAAGATGTGGGTCATTTGGGCGCTGTATGTGTCAACCGGATAAGCATGCTAGCCATGACGATAAGTGCCGAATTGGAGGCGCTTGGGCGTTATGTGTTTGCGCCGCTTCCGTTTTATGCGCCCGGCTCACGAGTGCGCCTGTCGGGCGATGGTCCTAGTAGCTGGACAAATTGGATCGTTGTTTCACGTACCGCCGCACAACATCGCTGGGGCACGTTGCCGGGCGGCTATGTTTCCGGCCCCGGCTGGAACGATAAACAGCGCATGGGCGGCAAGCCGACGCTGTTGATGGATTCGCTGGTTTCCGACTACTCGCGACGAGGTGACCTTGTACTCGACACCCACATGGGTGCGGGGACCACCGGCGTTGCTTGCGCCCGGCTTGGGCGTCGGTTTATCGGCTGCGAGATTGACGGCGAAGCCTTCGACCTTTCTTGCGAACGCATCCACGCTGCATATGCTCAGGGACGGTTGTTCGCATGACGGACGAGACTGACCCGCTGATGGCCGATGCCGAATGGCAGGAATGGCTTAAACGCGGGCAACAGCTCGTTGACGATCACAAGCGGCAAGTGGCCCGCGAGTCGTCACCGCTGCCGCTGAAATGGGTGGGCGAAGTGCTCGCGAATCCCACGCGCCCGAAATGGCTGCTGCGGGACATCCTGGAAGAAAACGTCATGGCCCTGATGGCAGGCCCACGCGGCACCTACAAATCATTCATTGCGTTGCATTGGGCAATGCTTGTCGCGCTCGCTGGTTTCCCTGTCGTCATCGTGAGCGCCGAGGGTGCAGGCATCGACCGGCGCATCCGCGCATGGCTGATGAAACACTCACCGGACACAGACCCCACGACGCTCAAAATTGCCATTCTTGAGCGGCGTGTGAACTTCAATGATGAAGTCGAGACCGATGCACTGGTCGAAGCTATCGAGATCCTCGGCATCAATCCCGCACTGGTTGTCATTGACACGCTCAGCAAGAACTCAGGCGGGCTAGATGAAAACAGCAACAGTGAAGTGAAAGCGTTTATCGGCAACATCGACAACAAGGTACGCCGCAAGTTTTCTACCGCTGTGCTCATCTGTCACCACACCGGGCACAGCGAAGCGGGCAGGGCACGCGGAGCTTCCGCACTGGAAGCTGATACCGACGCCGCCTACATCATCAAGCGCGAGCCGACTACCCGAATCGTCACCGTCAGCCGCGAGCGGTTCAAAGACAGCGGCGACTTACCCCCGCTGACCTATCAGGCCGAAATCATCGACCTGGGCGACCGGGACGAATTCGATCAGCCCGTGACCTCGATTGCGCTGGTGCCCGCTGACCCGGAAATGGTCAGTGCGCGAGCCGAAGGGCAACCACGTGGCGGGCGTCAAAAGGAACTGCTGCGAATCCTTAAGCGGCTGGCGTCAGAGGCAGGCGCAGAACCGATCTGGACATCGGGCGACCTCGCAAAGATTGGACGCGACGCAGGGATGCCCAGAGCCACAGCCCGCGACGCTGCGGCCAGCCTCACCGGCTTTTACCTAGTAGCCACTGTCGGCGGATACCGCCTCAAACGAGCAGGAGAGTGACCGTGACTTTACATAATTTGGGTGAAATGGGTTTTTTGGGGGTGAAAACCGATCTTTTCGGTCATCCGCTCCCGTTTCACCCGCAATTCACCCATGAGAAGCGAGCAGAATCAAAGGCTTGTACCCCTATTGGTGAAATGGGTGAAATGGGTGAATTCACCCCGGCGATAGTGGGTGAAATGGGTGAGAGTCCTATAGGACTCACCAATTCACCCACGCCCACCCAAGCACGGGAGGCAGATACAGAGTTGGTGGTAAAACAACCATCGCCTGAAATTGTCTCAAATGTGATTCAATCACAGGTGGAACAATCGGACGAAGCCCTGACCTTCGCCCGCCAACTGCGCACACGCTTCGCTGACTGCCGGCTGACCTATCACGCCACGGATGGCCGGTTGCGGGGCCGGTTGCCGTACTGGTGGGCGGAGGTGGCGCGGTGAGCAAGACAACCCACAAGCGCGACCGCGATGCGATGCATCACGAGTGGATCGTCTACGCCGACCCGATGCCGCACCAGATACCCGGCAACCCCGAGGCGACGCCGGAGTGCGATGCGATCCATGACTGCGACTGGATCGTGTACCGCTGCAACTACCCCGCAGACTTCGATGGAGGGGTGGCGCTATGACCTACGTCGCCCAGCGGCAGGACAAGCCCGCACGCACACGCAACCCGCGCCCCGCCTACGGGCACATGACCCCGCATGACCACTGGCTCATTCGCGAACTGGCAGCGGGCGGCATGGACTACGCGGAGATCGCCAGCAAGTTTGAATGCACCCGCACCTATGTCGGGCGGGTGGTGCGTTTTGAGGTGACCGAATGAGCATCCCAGCAGACAAGCGCGGTCGCGGCACTGTTGCAGCGCAGCGCGCAGCCGCTAACCGCATTCAATCCCGCGACTCGTGGGCCGCAATCATGCGCGCGGTGGCAGATGATAGCCTGAGACCGTGGGAGAATGCCCACGGAAGCGCCGCGCAGGCTGATCCTGGCGGTTTTGGCGAGGTACGCCAAGATGGCCCGTAAAACGAACGGATACGCCATTAGAGCGGCGCAGTCCGAAAAGAGGCATTTGGACGCGCGGGACAATGCCGTCCCCTGTACGTACTGCGGGATGCCTGCAGACAGCATTGACCATATCCCGCCGCGAGCCTATCGCGAGTTCATCCGTGCTCAGGGATTAGAGGCCCGATACCCGTTTATCGAGGTCATGTCCTGCCGTGAATGCAATTCGGCGCTAGGCGCTCGTGCGTTATGGACGGTGCCGGTCCGCAAGCGGCGTATCGCTGCTTACCTGAAACGCAAATACGCCAAGTACCTGCGCATCCCTGACTGGACGCCTGCAGAGGCTGAGGAAATGGGCGGCGGGATGCTGGGGTCATACATCCGGGAGGGGCTGATTGTGCGTGACGTGACACGAGATCGGATCAAGCGAGCGGAGGGCAAGACATGAGGCACGCCCCCAAGCGCCACTACAGGCACTTCACCCGCGAGCAGGCGCAGGAGATCCGCCGCGCCTACTTCGCCCGCGAGGCTAAGCAGGCGGAGTTAGCCGAGCGGCACGGCATACGGCAGAACACCGTATCGCGGATCGTCAGCGGGCTGGTGTGGGCATGAGTGCCGTCAAGCTGTGCAAAGACTGCGCGTGGTTCTACGAGGACGCTATCCAGTGCTGGCGACCGACTGGCGGGGTTGACGTTGTGACCGGAGGCGCGTCGAGCAGGTATCGCAACTGTTACGTAGAGCGTGCCATCGACTCAGGCACCTGCGGGCCAGACGCTCAGTTTTGGAAGCCGCGCCCCGTGTTCGTTGATCCGGTGCGTGTTGATCCATTCACGCTGCAGCCCGTGCCGAAGTCAACGCCCTGGTGGCTTCGGTGGATTCCATGAGACGCGCAGCCCGCAGGGACGCTACAGAGCCTGCCATCGTCGAAGCCTGCCGCGCTGCCGGTTTCGGGATGATCGACTTCGGCGGGGCTGGGCTGGGCATCCCCGACCGGCTGGCGACCCGCCTACTGCCTGACGGCCACTACTGGTGGGCGTGGGTCGAGATTAAATCCCCTGGCGGCAAGGTGCGCGAGTCCCAAGAGCGCCTGCGCCAGATATGGGAACCGGAAGGCCGATGGGTGCGGGGCGACACGCCCGAGCAGACGGTGGCGGATCTAGAGCGGTTGTATCGCAAAGCAGTGGAGGCAGAGTGATGACGACGCCAACAGCGTTTGAGGTGATGCACCGCATGGCAGATGCGCAATCAAAGCTTGTCGCCGCCAAGGTGATGGGGCAGGTGATGTTGCGTGGCTCGTGCCTTGTCAGGCACTGGGTCGATGACATGGGCGTAATGCGCGCAACCATCGTGGAAGAACCACACCAGCCGCTGCCGGAGCCGCCAAATGAATGAAGCCAAAGCCCGCGAAATCCTTGGCGAATGGTTCTTGCAAAAGGATGACAGCTTGTACAACAACGTCAGGTTCATGGACTGGCATCCGGGCGAAGAACGCGCGTGTCTTGACGCGGATTTCACCGCAGACGAGCTAGAAGCCATCGCATGGTGGATGCGGCACAAGGGGCAGCGCAATGATTGACTGGACCCGCGTTCGCCTCACCCGCTGGGGCAACTGGTGCAAGGGAGGGCGGCGCACGGGCTATCCCGTGTCGTCTGCGTTCATTCACGCCAACGAGGGCGGGCGCTGCGCTGATGTCACGGCTGACATGCCCGACGACATCCAGGAAGTAGAGGACGCAGTACGGCTGCTGTCCTATTCGCTGGCGTCGGTCGTCATCGGCGTATACGCCCGCACTGGCCCGCTGTGGTGGAAGGCCACCCAGCTCGGCATCAGTCGGCGCACGCTCAAGCGCAGGCTAACGCTGGCGGAATCGCAGGTAGATAAATACTTGCGCGTAGGTGTTGACACGTGCCCCGAAAAGGTGATACAAGGGCGCATCCTGACATAATTGCGTCCGAAGCCCGCCCCGTGCGGGCTTTTTCGTTTTCCCCAGCCGCAGTGTCTTCGCAATAGGGCAATACCTGAACGCAATGGAGGCCGCCTAGTCGCGGTACCGCGTTCGCTGCGCATACCGCTGGGGCTTTTTTCTACGCCCCCGCCTGGCACACGCTTAATCGTCGCGCAATGTCGCAAAAGGCCAGTTTACCGGGGGCACCTATTACCGGAGACACGTATGCGAATCGACGTGCATCTCCACGATGCGAACGCTTTTCTACTTCTCAAACTGATCAAAAAGGTTGACCAACTCATGGCTTCACAGGCTGAACTTGCCGCCGAACTTTTCGGCATCCGTACTTCTGTCACAAAGATCGGCACGGAAACTGCCGCGACGCTCGCCAAGGTCGCGGAACTCGAAGCGGCCCTTGAGGCTGCCGGTGGCACGACCCCGGAAGTGGACGCCGCTCTGGCTGCGCTCAAGGCTCAGGTCCAGGTCGTGGACGATCTCGTACTGGACTCGCCTACCCCGTAATCGCCGCCGATCTCTGGCTTTTACGGGGTGATGACTTGAGCACACTCACGCGCACGGTACTGGAGGCGACCAGCGGGCTTGCCGCATCGCCAGTCAGCGCAGTTGCGATCAATCTGACGTGGGCGGCGAACACTCGTGCCACGGGATACCGCGTCTATCGCAATGGCACGCTGATCGGTTCGCCCACGGCGAACAGCTATAGCGACTCAGGCTTGACGGCTTCGACAAGCTATACCTACTCAGTCAGCACGGTCGCAGCGTCAGGCGAAGGCCCGCAGACAGCGGGCGTGCAGGGCACGACGCTGGCAGCGCCGGACACGACTGCGCCCACGGCGCCGGTCATCACGGCGACTGCAACGGGCCAGACCACGATCAGCGTCGCCCTCACCACGCCTGCGACCGATGCGCAGTCGGGTGTGGCGAGCTATGACCTCGATTACAAGACGGCTGCGGCCGGCACGTACACGACCATCACGCCGGTCACTGCTGGTCAGTTCCCGTACATCATCGGCGGGCTGTCGGCTGCCACGACGCACAACACGCGCGCTCGTGCTCGCGATACGGTCGGGAATATCGGTGCATACAGTGCCGTGAGCAACGCCACGACGCAGGCGGCGACGGGCGGCACCGACCCGTACCCCTGGTATCCTCGACTTGATCTGAGCACAATCCCGTTTCACACGGCATCAGGCGCTTGGGGCGCGAGACGTGTTATCGCCTCTCCGGCAGCACCTACGATCACAAACTTCGTGAACATAAACGAAGCGTTTGTGGCGGCACTTGGCCCAGGTCGCGGCATCGCAAATCCGCCGGCTGGCACCCGTTACACAGTGACCGGGAACATTACCGGCAGCTTCCGACTTGAAGGCACGATCACTGATTGCGAAGTCGTGATCCCGTCTGGTTTCTCGTGCGGGACTTTGAACGTCGGCGGGGCATCGACGAATATCAATAGGTTCCGGCTACGCGGCTCGACAATCGGAGCGCACAGCGGCGGGCAGTTCAATAACGTCGATGTGAACTTTCTCGGTGGAGTTGGTCGCGACATTATTTTTGACGGCATCAAGCTGGCGAGCCCGTTCAACAGAGACGGCTTTTCACTTGTAGTGACTGGCTCGTTTGAACGATTTGCCATCGTCAATTGCAAATTCCGCGCGTACCTCGCCATGTACTTTGGCGAAGGGACAGATATGGTCTGGGCGGGAAATTCGCTCGTGGCTGGCGCGTACACGATTGGGCAAATGCCGACTGACAATTCGGATGTCGGATCGCCTCAGTGGAATATCCGCCATAGCACACGAGGCCCAGTCGTGCTGTATGAAAACGACCTTCGCGGGTACAAGTATCACCGCTTCCGCACGGGTGCGAACACGGCGGACGAAGCGAGCAGCACGTACCACTACATCGCAAAAAATCAGATTGTGGACGAGCAAGAAGCATCAATTTCGCTCGTTCTTGGCGCTGTCCAGTCGCCCTGCACGATCATCACGGACAATGACATCCACGCTTATTCTGTCGTCGGCGCGCGGTTTAACGCAGAGATGGCCAGTTATGCGCGAATCACGAACAACCGCATTCGTTCCAACGCCATTACAGCCTCGTATCTGAGCGGGCAGGCGGCCTCTCACGTTGCAGCGATTCCTTCGGCTAACGTGGACTTTTCTACCGGCAACACGTTTGCAGCGTGGTCGCGGCCTTCATCGTGGATCGGCGCAGGCGATCCTTCGGACGTGACGCTGCAAGACGGAACTATTTATAACGCTGCCTCGCACGCCGCATCAATAGCGGGTAGGGCACCCTAATGCCAAACCTTGTTGCTAGTAGTGTTTTCCAGGATCTCGGCGTAGGCACGAGCCTAACGAAAACGCTAGGTTTCACGCCGGCCGATGGGTCGTCTGCGGTATTGCTGCTTCTGCTTGGTGACGTAGGGTCATCGGTTAGCTCTATCACGGGCTACACGCTTGGCGGGGTCACTGCGAACGTCAACAGCCTCAGATATGAGGTGTGGATTCGCAACGCCATCACTGGGTCGCCGACGACCGCATCGATTACACTGAGCGTAAGCACGTATTGCTTCTGCGCCGCGCTGAACTTCGATGACAGTGTGACTTTTGTTCAGCTCACAGCCAAGTTCCTCGGCAACAACACGACTCCGGGTATAAACGGCGGGTCAGACGACGACATAACAGTCGGCGCTAATTCCTTTGTTGGGCTGTGCGTTGTGGCGAACTTCTCGCGAACGTGGTCGGCCGCCCTGCCAAGTGGCTTTGCCTTCCTCAACGGAGCAGCCACTGATTTGCAGATGGTCTATGACGCTGACGCTGGTGCCGCAGGAACAATACAGCCTAGCGCAACAATTGACACCGCGAGCTATTGGGAAGCCTCGACGCTTGAGCTGTCTGGGGCAGGCGGTGGTCCTGTAGTGCCAGTCGTTGCAGCTACGTTGCTGCGCATGATGAACAACTGACCCCGACTCACACACGAACACTCACAACCCGGCCCTGTGCCGGGTTTTTGCTTTTCTGAGGCATGTAAATGCGATACCTGAAACAAAGCACTGCGACAACGCTGCTCATCGGCCCGATGCTCGACGCGACGGATGGCGTAACCGCCGAAACCGCGTTGACCATTTCCCAGGCCGACGTGTTGCTGTGGAAAGAGGGCGGCACGACGCTCGCGCAGAAAAACGAGTCCACGAGCTGCACGCATCGCAGTAACGGCCTCTACACCTGCCCGATCAACACGACCGACACCAACACGCTCGGCACGCTGGTGGTCAGCGTTGCGGAGTCGGGCGCTGTGCCGATTCGCTTGGACTACACAGTCGTTACCGCGAACGTCTATGACTCGCTGTTCGGTGCGGGCACCGACAAGCTTGAAGTGGACATCGTGCAGACGGGTGGCAGCGCCACGGGCGGCAGCAACCTCGCAGCCTCTACGCTCGGCATCATTCGCGGGTTGTCGGACAACACGGCATTTACGGCGACGACGACCATCATGGAGTCGGACACCATTACCGAGGCGACAGCGGATCACTTCATCGGTCGCGTGATCGTGTTCACGACCGGCGCACTGCTCGGACAGGCGACGGAAATCACAGACTACGCGCTCAACGGTGGTCGTGGGCGGTTCACGTTTGTTGCGCTGACGGAAGCTGTACCGAACGATTCTGACTTTGTAATCGTCTGAGGCTGCCGCTATGGCCTCGCTCGCAACCGCGAGGACGCGTCTAAGTTTATACGGCGGCCCATTACGGCCGGGCGGCGACTTCCTTTCACGCGTCACGCCGACTGACTTTGCGGTCAGTGACACGTGGTCGGTCACGCTCACGGAAGCTGCGCCGGTTATCGACGCGTTCACGGCGCGCGACGGCTATACATCGACGTTCTCCAAACTATCGCTATCGGGCGTACCGCAGCGATTTGGCGGCGACTTCACCAAGGAAGTCATTTCAACCGCCACGATCGATGTCACGGATACGTGGCTTGCGACGCTGACGGAAGACCCGGTTGATTCCAACGAGATCGTTGGACTCGACGACTGGCGCGCGTCGCTGACGGAAACGATCAACCTGCGCAACAACGCAGCGGTGACGGATTCCTGGCCCGTTACGTTCAGCGAAACTATTGGCCTGCTGCAAGCCGGCGTGCTGCTGCAGTCCGTCACAGACACGTGGTCAGTGACGCTGACCGAGGGCACTGCGGACGTTCGCGTGTCGCTCGATGTCACGGACACGCTGTCAGCGACATGGACCGAAGCGGCAGCGACGGTCGATACGCCGCTAGAGATCCTGGCGGTCACTGACGACTGGCTAGTGACGTACAGCGGCGAGGAAGCATCGCTGGGCATCTTCGCGGGCATCGTGCCGATTACGGCCGAGGACGCGTGGAACGTCGCGATTAACGACACGGGCGCGCGCTCTGTGACGCAGCCGGTGGGCGCGATCAAGTTCCGCATCACCGCCCCGCATATCAGGTTCGAGTTTGTATGAGCGATGACGTGAACGGCATTCGGATGGATGTCGAGTTTTTCTGGCTCTCGAAATACGAAGGCGACCGCAGCGCAAGGGATGCACTGCCGCCATTACCCGACGACGTTTACGAACTGCGAAAGCTCTGCGAGCGATTGCAGGGCGAATTGTATGGGCTGCGTGCGGATTTGACCGACCCGCAGTGTGTGGAAATTGTTGCTGGCGGGGATTCGCTGGCTGTTTGCAATTGGAGAAAGTGACATGGCTCTGACTAACGCGGGCGCAATCGAACTCGCAAAACTGGCGATTGCCGACAGCGGCACCGCCATCAACAACACGAATGCCTACCTCGGTGTCGGTGACAGCTCGACGGCGTTCAGCGCCGCGCACACCGATCTGCAGGCGGCGTCCAACAAGTCCCGCAAGGGCATGGAAGCGACCTACCCGCAGCGTTCCAGCGGTGCACTGACGTTCCGCAGCCTGTGGGGCACGTCTGAGGGCAATCACGCTTGGGCCGAGTGGGGCGTGTTCAACGCTTCGACTTCGGGTGTGATGTGGTCGCGCAAGGTTGAGGCGCTCGGAACGAAGACTAGCTCGCAATCCTGGCAGCTCACGGCGACCTGCACTCTCGCGGCGGCGTAATGAGCACGGTTAACGAGGCGAGCACATGCACGGTGCGTGCTCGCTTCTATTCGCCTGCCAGTGTGCCAGTGCAGCCGACGACAGCACGCTGGACGCTGCGCGACACGACCAACGGGCGGTTGTTGCAGGACTGGACCGACATCACGGTCATCGATGTCTACGCTGACATAACCGTTCCTGCGCAGTTGAACGTGATCCAGAACGACCGTGTTCGCTATCAGGAACACGCGCTGTCAGTGCAGGCAAACGTGGGCGATACAGAGCAGTACACCGACGAGGTGCGCTACAAGGTCAAGAACCTTAGCGCATTCAAGTAGTGTCAGCGCCGGTTGGCAACAAGAACGCAGCGCGCGGCAATTGGGCGCGTATTGCGTTGAAAGAGGCGCTTAAGCGTCGCGATGCCAAGCTAAACCTACCGTTTGACGGCACGTTAGAAAAGATCCTTGACGATTACGTTGAGGAAGCCGTGAACGGCAACGCTGACACGCGGCGTGACCTGATGGATCGCATGTGGGGCAAGCCTCACCAGTCGGTAGCAATTGACGGCGACGGCGAGGGCGGGCCGGTGCTGTATCAAAAAGTGGAGCGGCTGATTGTCCGACCTAAAGCTGAGAATCCCGACAGCGGAAGTATTTGAGCCGCTGTTAAAGCCTGCGCGCTACAAAGGCGCACACGGCGGCCGAGGAAGTGGGAAAAGCCACTTTTTCGGCGGGCTTCTCGTAGAGGATTGCTTGGCAGAGCCTGGAATCAGCGGCGAAGGAATGCGCGCTGTTTGCATTCGCGAAGTCCAGAAGGATCTAGCGCAGTCGTCAAAGTTGCTTGTTGAAGGAAAGCTCAACGAGATGCGACTAGGCGAGCGCGACGGTTTCAAGGTTTTTCGCGACGCGATCACGACCCCTAAAGATGGAATCATCATCTTTAAGGGCATGAACGACTACACGGCCGACTCGATCAAATCGCTTGAAGGTTTCAAGCGGTCATGGTGGGAGGAAGCGCAAACCGCTACGGGGCATTCGCTGCAACTGTTGCGGCCTACGCTTCGCGCAGAGGGCGCGGAACGCTGGTTTAGCTGGAATCCTCGTCGCAAGACGGACCCGATTGACGTGCTGCTTCGCGGCACCGATACGCCGACTGGCGCAGTGGTGGTGCGCGCCAACTGGCGCGATAACCCGTGGTTTACGTCAGAACTTGAGCAAGAGCGCCGCGACTGCGAGCGCCTCAACCCTGACCAATACCCGCACATTTGGGAAGGTGGATACGTGGCCGTTTTGGATGGCGCGTACTACGCCAAATCGCTGAACGAAGCGCGCAAGGCTGGCCGCATTGGCCGCGTCGCCGCTGATCCGCTGATGACCGTTCGCCTGATATTCGATATCGGCGGGACTGGCGCACGGGCTGACGCAGTGTCTATTTGGGCTGCGCAGTTCATCGGTCGCGAGATCCGCGCAATCGACTATTACGAAGCAGTCGGCCAACCGCTTGCAACGCATGTCGAGTGGATGCGCAGCCGTGGCTACACGCCGACTCGCGCACAAATATGGCTCCCGCACGACGGCGAGTCAAACGACAAAGTTTACGACGTGTCGTATGAGTCGGCTTTGAAGAAAGCCGGCTATGACGTGTCAGTGGTTCCTAACCAGGGCAAGGGCGCTGCAAAGCAGCGCATCGAAACTGCGCGAAGGCTGTTCCCTTCCATCTGGTTCAACGAAGAAACGACGCACGGCGGCATTGACGCTATCGGCTGGTATCACGAGCGCAAAGACGATGCGCGCGGTATTGGCTTGGGGCCTGAGCACGACTGGTCAAGCCACGCGGCTGACAGTTTCGGCCTGATGTGCGTCGTAGCGGACAACGTATTTAGTGAAACAGTCGATCACAAGCAAGTGATCGCCAACACGTTCAAGGCGTTTAGACGGCAACATGGCTAAAGCAAAGAAAGACAAAAAGGATTTGCTGACGCGCATCCGTCAACGCTACAAAACGATGGTCGAGGCGGATCAGGACAACCGTCGCGACGCGATGGAGGATCTGAAGTTCGCGCTGCGTCCAGGAGAGCAGTGGGACGAACACCAGAAGAAAGAGCGCGGTGACAGGCCGTGCTATGAATTCAACAAGATCCGCGTGACCGGCAAGCGCATCGTCAACGACATGCGCGCTAATCGCCCACAAGGCAAGGTGCGCGCGGTTGAGGATGGCGACAAGGCCGCAGCGGAGGCCCTTGAAGGACTTGCGCGCAACCTGTGGCACGTCTCGGACGGCGATACCGTCATCGACTACGCAGGCGAATATCAGGTGTTTGGCGGCATGGGCGCGTGGCGCGTTGTCGTCGATTACGCCGATGACGACATGTTCACGCAAGACATTCGCGTGGAGGCGTTGCGTAACCCGTTTTGCCTGTACGCCGACCCGTCAGCGTCGGACCCGATCAAACGCGATGCGATGGACTGGCTGCTGACTGAGAAGATCAGCAAAACCGAGTATGAGCGCAAGTGGCCCAAGGCCGAGGTGATCGAGTTCGAATCTACGGAATTCGACGATGACGGCGAGTGGGATTCAGACGAGCGCGTGCGAATCTGTGAGTATTGGTACAAGGAAGCAGTCGAGCGCAAAATTCTCCTGCTGTCCGATGGCCGCACGGTTCGCGAAGAAGACTTGACGGCTGAAGTCGTTGCGCAAATGGGCGCAGCGGGCTTGACGGTCATCAAGGATCGCACGGTCCAATCACACGACATCTATATGTGCATCGCCTCGGGCGAAGCCATATTGGAAGGCCCGACCAAGTTCGTCGGAAAGCAATTCCCGTTTGTCGTCGTGTACGGCGAATGGGTCGTCATCGACGGCAAGCCGCATTGGTGCGGTATCACGCGATTCGCGAAGGATGCGCAGCGGTCGTACAACGTCAGCCGCACGGCGATTACTGAGGCGATTGCGAGCGCACCGCAAGCCAAGTACATGATGACGCCTGAGCAGGTGCAAGGCTTAGAGCAGCAATGGGCGGTAGCGCACAAAGAGAACCACCCGTACCTGCTGTACAACAACGACCCGAAAGCCTCGGCCATGCCGCAGCGCATGGGCGGGCCGGAAGTGCCGGTCGCGCTGATTCAGGAATCACAGATCGCGTCTGAGGAAATCAAGTCGGTTACCGGCATCTTTGACGCATCGCTGGGTAATCGTTCAAACGAACAGACCGGCATCGCGATTCGTGCGCGTCAAGCTCAGGGCGAAATTGCGACGTTTAACTACGCCGACAACATGGCGAAGGGCATCCGCCGCACTTGGGAAATCCTGATAGACATCATCCCGAAGGTGTACGACACCGAGAGGATGGTTCGCGTGCTGGGCGTCGATGGCGCGGAGAAGTTCGTCAAGATCAACGGCCCTGATGAGTCCGGGCAGGTGCTGGATATCACGCGCGGCAAGTATGACGTTGCGGTCACGACCGGCCCCGGATTCAGCACACAGCGCGAGATGGCCGCAGAGATTTACACGCAGATGGTGCAGGCCAACCCGGCGCTGTTCCAGATCGCGGGCGATTTGATCTTCAAGGCGATGGACTTGCCTTACAGCGACAAGATGGCCGAGCGCATGAAAGCCATGCTGCCGCCGCAGATCCAGAAGATCGAAGCCGAAGGCAAGCAAGTGCCGCCCGAAGCGATGGCCGCACTGGCGCAGGCTGACCAGATGATGCAGCAAGTGCAGCAGATGTCGCAGCTTGTGCAGGAAGCGGCGGCTGAGGCCGAGACCGGCAAGGCTGACGCTGAAAAGGCGAAGGCCGAGGTACGCATGGAGCAGGCCAACTTGAAGACGCTGCAGGCGCAGCTCGACAAAGAGGTGGCCGAATTCCAGAAGCTGGTCGCGGAAACGCAGACGCAGATGCTGGAGCAGAAGGTGGCGAGCGACGCCGATTCGGCCATCAAGACCGAGGACGCTGGCGTGGCCGAGAAGTGGGCAAAGATCGAGCAGTCGGTGGCCGAGTACATGAAGCAGGCCGTGCAGGCGCTCGCGACGATCCAGGCGCAGGCCGCGCCGCAGGTGGTTGTGGCGAACGCCCCGCGTAGGCGTGTCGCGCGTATTCGTCGCGTCAACGGCGAACTGATTGGCGAGATGCAGGACGTTGAAGATCAGGTAGCGCAGTCTTGAATAACTTGAAACCTTGGCATCGAACAATCCGCAAGAACACGCGGCCGACCGATCCGATCAACATGGATCGGATCGAGCGGTGGCTGGGCGCGGACAAGATGTTGCACCTGCAGCGCAGTATGCGCGGCTGGTACGGTGCGCCCATCAATGTTCGCGATCTGCCCGGCAGCGTGTGGATCACGAAGGACGGCGACTTTATTGGCAAGTTCGGACGCGGCGGCTTTGCCTCGGCCTACGATGCGTTCGAGGATCACCTGAGGCGCAGTTGGCGCGAACTGAGCAAGCCGCAGTATGGCATCGCTCATGCTGGATTCACGTCGATCAGCGATGCGCTGGCACGCGCTTCCTCTGGCAATTCGCAGAATCTGAACGGCACGATCAGCAAGGCGGGACCGACGAAGGTCGTCGGCTCGGCTAGCTCACTGTGGCGCGTCGGCACTCAACCCATCGCAGGAGCCGCCGGCGCGGCCGCACCGGGTGGCACTGCGCATGTGAAATCCAACACCGGGGCGATGGCGTTCAACAACCCGTCATCCGGTACGCTGCACCTCGTCGGCGCTGACTTCTCGGCATCCATCATCAATAACGCTGTGATGCTGTACGACCGGCTGTTCTCGGTTGCAAAGACCATTGCGAGCGTGGCGAACGAATCGGTAACTGGCGTCCCGACTCGCTATCAATCCAGCACCGCGACGACGGAGGATTATGCGGGCGGGAACTTCCTGTTCATGGAAGTGGGCGCGACGGCGTATGCGAACACTGCGCACAATTGGGGCGTGGCAGGCGGCTCGAACGAGTGCCTGTATCGGAATCAGGCGGGCACGGACAATTCGATTCTGCCGGTGCTGGCTGGCAATCCCGGCGGCGTTGCGACCATCGCAGACCGATTCGATATGCCGGTCAATACATGGTTTGCACCACTCGCTTCGGGCGACACGGGCATCATGGACTTGGCGCAGATGCGCTGTTCGGCTTCGGTCGCGACGGGTGCGCTGAATTTCGTGATCGGCCATCCCATCGGGATTATGGCTTTCCCGGTCATCAACTCACTGCTGCCGTTTGACTGGCTGACCAATCGTAACCAAGCGCCACGTATTTTCGATAACGCCTGCTTGGCGATGTTCGAACTGCCCGCCCCAGCGACCACGGCAACGACCTATACCGGAATGATTTACGCGACGAGCGCGGCCCCGTAAGGGCGGTGGCCCGTGAGTGACCTGCGTCGATTTGTCAGGAAATCAGGCCGGCTAGTTTCGTCGCCGATTGCTGGCGGGTGGGCGATTTCGCGCACCAATCGCGATCCGTCGATCCCGAATCTGCCGCTGGAAACGCTGGCGACGACAGACCGCACGGACTTCGGCCCGTTCTCGCGGCTCTCGCTCGCAGGCGTCTCGCAGCAACTGTACGGCAGCTTCGCCGGCAAAGCGGACGCCGGAACTTTCCCGGTTGACGTAACCGACACATGGGCGGTGTCGTCAACGGAGACGACCGAGAGTCTGACGCTATCGGCGCTTACCGATACGTGGTCTGTCAGCCTCGCTGATACGGCCGAATTGCTGGCAGCGGCAGAAGTTACCGACACATGGACGGTATCGGTTACCGACTCGGCCGAAGTTGCCGAAGTTGAAGCGACACAGCCTGCGCAGCCCGAACAGCCCTCCGGCGGTTACGGCGCACTCAACGAATACGACGCATCGCGTCAGCGGAACCGCAGGCGCAAGCGCCTTGAAGACGACGAAGACGATCCGCCGCCGACTGTTGCGCAGGACGCAACACCGCCGGACACGTCGCGAGACATGGAACTAACGCGGCAACTGGTCGCGTACTGGTCTGGCGAAGCTGATCGCGAAATGCTGAACCGTCGAGCGCAACGCGCGCTTGACTACGCATTGCGAGCCGAAAGCGTGCTCGCGATGCAGCTATTTGAACGTGAGTTGATGCGGCAGATGGAGGAGGAAGAAATGGCCTTACTCCTGACGCTGCTCAACGACTGAATCCGACTTGGGGCGGTTCCCCATGCAACAGACGCCGTAAGGCGCAAGTAAATCATGACCGAAGAAACAAACCTTCAGGCGGAAACGCCTGCCGAGGGCGCTCCCGTATTGTCTGACGACACTGCGGAACAGGTTGCATCGCCCACAACCGCCGATGAGACGCCGGAACCGGAAGCGTCTGCCGACGATGCAGGCAAGGCCGAGCCGAAAGGCGTAGGCAAACGCATCGACGAACTTACACGGAATTGGCGACAGACAGAACGCGACCGGGATTACTGGCGCGAGTTGGCAATGCGAGGACAGCAGGCGGAAAAGCCTGCCGACACCGCACCACCGACCGCACCGGTAAGCATCCCGACTCTGGCCGAATTCGAATACGACGAGAACAAGTATCAGGCTGCTTTGCTCCAGTACACGGAAGCCGTGGCGGAACGCAAAGTGGAGGCCGTGCTCAAAGCAGAGCGCGACCGACAAGCGCAGGAAGCCACGCAGAAAACGTGGAAACAGCGCGAGTCTGAATTCAAGGCAAAGACACCCGATTACGAAACGGTCGCGTATTACGCGCCGCTCAGTAACGAGGTGGTGAGCCTTGTCGTCGAAAGCGAAGTCGGCCCCGAACTCGCGTACTACCTCGGCAAAAACCCCGAACTTGCGCAGACCATTTCGCAGCTACCCGAACGGGCAGCCGCGCGAGAGATCGGCAAGTTAGAGTCGCGACTGGAAGCCCAGCGCACGACGCCGAAGCCTGCACCCGCCAAACCCGTTGTCAGTCAAGCACCGCCACCGCCACCAAAGATCGAAGCCGTCGAGCCTGATGTTCGCAAGAGCATCTATGACGAAGGGCTTTCGATGAACGAGTGGTTGGCAATCAGAAACAAACAAATTGCTAGACGCAAAGGTTAATCAATGGCCAACACAATTCTGACTCCGACAGTCATCACTCGTGAGGCGCTTCGCGTCCTTCACCAGAAGCTGAACTTCGTCGGAAACGTCAACCGTCAGTACGACGATCGCTTCGCCCAGCAGGGCGCAAAGATCGGCACCACGCTGAACATCCGTATGCCGTCGAAGTACACGACCGGCTCGGGTGCGACCATCTCGGCGTACAACGATCATGTCGAGCGTAGCACGCCGCTGTCCGTCTCGTCCCAGACGTGGGTCGCGGTGTCGTTCACCACGGCCGAACTCACGATGCAGCTGGACGACTTCAGCAAGCGCATCATCGAGCCGGCAATGGCGCAGATGGCTGCGAGCATCGAAAGCACGGCGCTTTCGGCCGCGTACAAGCTGGTGGACAACTACACCAACGCGACCACGGACGGCCTGCTGACCTTCAAGCGATTCTCGCAGGGTTCGCAGAAGCTGACCGAGAACCTGGCCCCGCTGGGTGACCGCACGACGATCCTCTCGCCGTTCTCGCGTGTCGAATTCATGGACGTGACCAAGGGTCTGTTCCATGCCTCGCAGAACATCTCGAAGCAGTATCGGGATGGCGTCATCGGGACCACGGGCGGCTTTGACGTGTACGAGAACACGCTGCTCCCTGGCCACACCACGGGGTCGCTGACCACGGCGGCGCTGACGAACGGCGCGGCGCTCGGCACGAGCACCACGGCCAATGCGTGGGTCTCGCAGACCACGCTCTCAATCGACGGCGTTACCGCGCTGACGGTCAAGGCGGGCGACATCATCACGTTCTCGGGCGTGTATGCGGTCCACCCGGAGAGCAAGGCCAACACGGGCAAGCTGAAAACCTTTGTGGTGCAGTCGGACGTGACGCTGACCACGGCGGCCAATAGCTACGACGTGACGATCAAGCCGGGCCTGATCTACGGCAGTGGAAACGCCTATCAGAACTGCGCCCTTTCGGGCGTCGCCAATACGGACGGCCTCACGGTCACCCGCGCGGGCGCAGCGTCTTCGGCGTTTGGTCAGGACTTGCAGTTCCACAAGGATGCCTTCGTCTTTGCGACGGCTGACCTTGAAGACGTGTCGCAGTACGGCGCGTGGGGCGCTCGCGAGACGATGGATGGCATTTCCATGCGTATCGCGCGTCAGTACGCCATCGGCACCGACACCGTGCCGTGCCGCATCGACGTGATGTGGGGCTTCGGGGGTCTCTACCCCGAGCTGGCGAATCGCCACATGTACGAACTCGATCTGACCTGATCGAGCCTTTGGGACGGGGGAGCAATCCCCCGTCTCTTTTAACGCGAGGTAATTTGTGTCCGATAAACGTTTAGGCGACAAGAAACGAGTAGCGCCCGGCAAGTGGTATGCCTATGTGGCAACGCCGGCCTATGACGGAAAGGTTGATACAGGGTACTCGCAGGCGCTGGCGGAAGCCGCGTTTTGCTGCCCGCTCTATCAGGTGGGGCTGACGGCCTCAGTGATGGGGAATGGCGCGTTTATTGAGTTGGCTCGGAACATCTTTGTGAAGATGTTCCTTGAGCAGCACAAGGAAGCGACGCATCTGTTTTTCATTGACGCCGATGTTCAATTCCCGGCGTCATCGTTTATCGGACTGATGAGAGCGAATTTGCCGATATGCGCCGGGGTATACCCGCGCCGGCAGACGCCGGAGGACTATCCGGCGAAGTGGGCACCGCACCCGACAGGCGGCGGGCTGTGGGTTGAGGATGATTGGCTGATGTGCGAGCGAGTGCCGACAGGCTTCCTTTGCATCCGTCGCGACGTGATCGAGGAAATGGCCGCCGAGGCGAAGCAAGTCCCGATCAAGGGACAGGAAGGCCCGGTGCCTTGGCTGTTCTATACGAAATTTGACGACGAAGGGCGCTTCGTCGGTGAGGACTTCACGTTTTGCGATGACTACATCAAGAAGTACGGCAAGCCTATTCCGGTATGGCCGGACATTGATTTCGTGCATGGCGGGTTCAAGGGCAACTATCACACCTACCTGAACCGACTGATTGAGGAACAGGAAGCGA
Source organism: Lysobacterales bacterium (assembly GCA_016718605.1). Taxonomy (GTDB): domain Bacteria; phylum Pseudomonadota; class Gammaproteobacteria; order Xanthomonadales; family Xanthomonadaceae; genus Aquimonas. The sequence continues at coordinate 32,323 of JADKCY010000045.1, forward strand.
GCGCCAAAGCAACCGACACGAGCGCGGCAGCCTGATGGAACTCCTGCTAGGCGCGGGCAACAACCGCGACAAGAAAGTAGTCGTTAAGGATACGCCGGCTGAGTGGTGCGAACTGGTGACGCTGGATTGGGACCAGACGACCAACCCGCATGTCACGCACGATCTGAATATCGTTCCGTATCCGTTTGACTCGGACACGTTCGATGAAATTCACGCCTATGAAGTGCTGGAGCACTGCGGCGCACAGGGCGATTGGCGGCTGTTCTTTAACCAGTTCTCTGAGCTGTGGCGAATTCTGAAGCCGGGCGGAATTCTGGTGGCAACGTGCCCGCCGTGGGACTCGATATGGGCGTGGGGTGATCCTGGCCACACGCGGGTGATCTCCGAAGCTTCCCTAGTGTTTCTTTCGCAGAAGAACTACGAGCAGACGGGGCGCACGTCGATGACGGATTACCGACACTTTTACAAGGCCGACTTCGATCTCCTGATGGCAGGCGAGCGTGAAGGGTCTTTTGTGTTTGTCCTGAAGGCGATCAAATGACCACAAGCTATCAAGACGTTGTGCGTGACGCGCTGCAACTGCTGAACGTGATCACCGAGATCGACACGCCCAGCGCAGAGCAGGGCGTGCATGGGCTGCGCATTCTCAACGACATGATGGCGCATTGGCTAGAGCAAGGGCTTGACGTGGAATACGCGCCCAGCGACTCGCTGACCGAGGAAATCGATGTCGAGAAGTCGGCATTGCGCGCGATCAAGTACGGCCTTGCCGTAGAGTTGGCCGCGTACTACCGCGACACGCTGACGCCGGTCATTGTCGAGCAGGCGCAAACCGCGTGGGACACGCTGCGGCGCAATCGCATTGAGATCCCGACGACCGACCTGACGCACTTGCCGTCTGGCAGTGGCTACGGCAGCCGTTACGACATCACCAACGACATCTAATGATTCCTCTCCCCGTCCACAGTTACGCCCTCGACGCTCGCAGCGCATCTAGCTCGCGTCTGGTGAACGTGTACGCCGAAGCCGGCCCGCAGGGCGGCAAAGCGCCGATCATCCTGCGCACGGCCCCAGGCATTCGCGCACTGGCGACGTTGACAGGTGGCGGACGCGGCATCTTTGCGGGACCGGGCGGGCTGTATGCCATCGCGGGCACCACGCTGTATCGAGTGAACGCCAGTGGCAGCACGACAACCCTCGGCACGATTGCGGGCACGTCGCGTGCGACGTTTGCGGACAATGGCGCGCAGCTCACGATTAGCACGGGCGGCGCTGGATACGTGTATAGCGGCGGCAGCCTTGCCGCTATTACTGATCCTGACTTCACTGTCCGCAGCCCTGGCGTTGTCGTCTATATCGACGGTTACGCTATTTGGATTGACAAGGGCAGCGGGCAATTCTTTGGCTCTGACCTGTTGGACTTCACGTCGGTTGACGCGCTGGATTTTGCGACAGCGGAAGCGGCTCCGGACAACCTTGTTACCGTCGCGGTAGACCATCGGCAACTGGTGCTGATTGGCGAGACGACGACTGAACTTTGGTACAACAGCGGCATTACGGGCTTCCCGTTTGAGCGCGTGCCGAATGGCGTGATCGAACTGGGCGGGCTGGCTGAGTTTGGCGTGTGCAAGCTGGACAATACGGTTTTCTGGCTGGCGTCGGATCGCACGGCTAGGCGGCTGAACGGCGCGACGCCTGTACGCGTATCGACGCATGGCGTTGAGGAAAAATGGCGCGGTTACTCCCGCGTGGATGATTGTGAGTGTTTCAGCTACACGCAGACCGGGCACCTCGTTGTGGTGTACCGATTCCCGACCGCTGGCAAGGCTTGGCTGTTTGATGCCACGACGAACGAGTGGCACGAGCGCGAAAGCTATTTGGGCGATATCTGGCGGGTCAGCGGCACGGCCGAGTATCAGGGCGCGACCTACGTGCAGGACGCTGCCACCGGCTCTGTGGGCGTACTGGACGCATCCACGTTCACCGAGTGGGGCAGCGCCCTGCGTGGCGAGTGGACGTATCAGGGCGTGTATGGCGGTGGCCGGCGATTGTTCCACGGGGAACTAGAGGTGGGCTGTGAGACGGGCGTCGGCCTGTCTAGCGGGCAGGGGTCTGAACCGCTGCTCACGCTTGAGGCGTCTGACGACGGCGGGCGCACTTATCGCACACTGCCGCTGCGCTCCATTGGCCGACAGGGCGAGTACCGCAAGCGGGTGCGTTGGCACCGGCTCGGATCGGCCGAGCATCGCGTGTACCGCATGAGCATGAGCGACCCCGTGCCGCTGACGGTATGGGATACACAGGTGCGCGTTGCGTGACCAAAAGTCTAAGGAACACGCGCTTACCGCCTATCCCTTCGGGGCCTGTGTCGGGCGAGGCACTGACGCAGATCCTGACCCAGTGGCAAACGCTGATACTGGCCGCGCAGGACGTGCGCAACGACAGCAACGACTTTGCTGGGGCTATGTATCAGGACGCCGCCGGCAAAGTCGTGCTTGGTGCGGACGCGCGGTTGACTGGCCGCACGTCATCGTCCTTGCCGACCGTGCTTGCTAGGGTCGGGGATAACGGCCGCGCTAGTACGCAGCAGTTCTTGCCCCAGGTGTCAGCCGGCAACGTGCTGTCCATGCAGGACACTGGTCCGGTCACGGCAGAGGCTACGGCAGGGCCTGGCAATGCTGAAATCACCATTGCCTCGCACAGTATTCAGTACGGCTTCGGTGTGGTCACGTACAACGCCGGCACGATTGCCGGATTAGACCCGGATACTAATTACTACGTTTACGCCGACGACCCCGAGTATGCGGGCGGCGCGGTAACGTATCTCGCGACAACGAACCGGCAGACGGTGACGGCCAGCAATGGCCGCTACTTCGTCGGCGCAGTGCGCACGACGGTGGCGCTGACGACGGCGACGATCAACGCGGCGACCTCGACCAACCCGGTGCAGTTCACGACGAGCGCAGCGCACGGCTGGAACACCGGCAACACGGTGGACTTTGCGTCACTGCCCGGCAACTTCGGGACGGCGTTTAACACGGGCACGTTCACGATCACAGTCAACGGTGCGACCACGTTTACAGTCGCGATTGATGGCAGCGCGTTCGCGGCCTACACGAGCGGCGGCACGGTGACGCGCAGCAGCGTGTCGTCTGTCGGCGGGAACGGTGGCGGTGGCGGATGGGTTCAAGACGCATTCCTGGTGCAATTCTAATGGAAGTGAAAGTACGCCGAGTCCCGCCCACTGATGACCACGAGGCACAAAAGTGGCTTGTGATCGAGGGCAGCGTTGACGGCTGCCCCGCCGTCACGAAGCGTGACAGCATCAACGTCGCAGCGATTGCATCGGGCGATATCGTGCTAGCAGATCGCGTCGCCAAGATGCGCGCGGACGTAGAAGAATATTACGGCCGCTGGCTGGCGCTTGCGGACTTGCCGGAGGAACTTTGATTCAGCGGACCCATGACGCGACGCTGATTAACCGTGTCCTCAATGATCCGGCTGTATTCAAGTGGGTGAGTGCTCCCGGCATTGACCGGCTGGACTTTAGCGACCTCGCGGCCGATCCGATGAACTACCTGCTCACTAATGAGCACGGCGGGTTTATGTGCGTGCCGCGCGGCAATGGCACGTATGAAGTGCATACGCAGTTTCTGCCGAGCATCGGCGGACGTGCGGTGTGGGCTGCGCGCGAGGCTGCGCGATTCATGTTCACGGAAACGGATTGCACGAAGCTGACCAGCTATGTGCCGCTAGGCAATCACCGGGCGCGGCGACTGGTCGAGGCTATGGGTTTTGACATGACGGGCCGCGACGGCTCGTGGACATATCCAAGCGGTGAGACAGTCCCGCTTGATTGGTACGAATTGACTAAGGATGAGTGGAAATGCCAGCAGCAGCAATAGCGGGAATTGCAACAGTAGGCGGCGCAGTTGCGCAGTCCAGTGCGGCGCGGTCAGCTTCGCGAGCGCAGCAGCAGTCAGCGGACGCGGCCACAGCCGAACAGCGCCGACAGTTTGACCTGACGCGCGCCGATCAGCAGCCGTGGTTGCAGGCGGGCACTAATGCGCTCTCGCGCCTGCAAGACCCTAACGCATTCCAGGCGGACCCCGGCTATGCGTTCACGCGCACCGAAGGTATGCGCGGCATCGAGCGCAGTGCAGCGGCTCGTGGCGGGGCTACGGGCGGCAACGCATTGCGCGCCTTGACGCAGTTTAACGCGGGGCTGGCTGATCAGACCTATGGCAACTGGTGGAACCGGCAGGCGGGGCTTGCGGGCGCGGGGCAGGCTTCGGCGCAGAGCATTGGCGCATTCGGCCAGCAGACTGCCAACAACATCGGCAACAACCTGATGGCTGCGGGCGACGCTCGCGCCAGCGGAATCGCCGCGCAGGGCAATGCGCTTTCCGGCGCTATCTCCGGGCTGTCAAACCTGTACGGCTACACTCGCGGCGCGGGCGGTGGGGCAACGATGGCTAACAACTATCGCGGCCCGATGTATGGGAGCTACGGCTGATGGCTGGCTTCACTCCCGTTACATCCATGCTGCAGAACAACCTGCCCGATTTTATCGGCGTGGATCAGTTGAAGCGCAAGAATGCGCTGGCCGATCAACAGGCCATGATTGCGCGGCAGGGTGCTGAGACCGACCAGATGAACGCGCAGAGTTATCGCGCGCAGCTTGACGCGCAGACGCAAGCGCGTCAGCAGCAGGCGACCGAGCAGCAAGCCGCGCAGGCTCGCGAATGGCTCGGCAACGCAGTGCAGACGGTACGGCAAAATCCCGCACTGATCCCGGCGCTCGTGCGTGAAGGCAAAATGCGCGGCGTGCTGACGGGGGAGATTCCCGACAACATCACGCCGGAGCAGGTGGAAGAATTCGCGCTGCAGTATGGCATTGCGCCGCAACAGCAGGCCGTGCCGTTTGAACAAACAAACGACTACGCCAAGATCCAAGCGCAGAGTTCTGCCGCGATTCAGCTTGAGCGTGAACGTGCTGCAAACGCTGCGCGCCTTGAGCGTTTGCGCCAGCAAGGCAAGCCGGCACCCGGCGCTGCGCCAGCAGGCAAGCCGGCCGACCCTATCAAACTGGCTAACGCTACGGCTGCACGCCGACAGCTCACGCGCGTGAGATCAGCTATTGGCGCACTGTCTGGCAGCATGATTGACGGTGGCCCCGCCGACGCCAAGGTGCTCAAGTACACAAAGAAAGGGCAGGAGATCGACGCATCTAACGCCGCGCTTTTGCAAAGCCTGACGACGCTGACGCGCATCCCTGGTGTTGGCGCGCAGTCCGACCTTGAGCAGCGATTGCAGCAACTTCGGCTGCCAAGCTATGAATTCAGCCCGGACGTGAACGCAAAGACGGTCAAGGAGCTGGAGGCGTTCATTGGTGATCTTGAGGTGGCTCTGCGCGGGGCCAGCAGCACCCCCGGCACCGGCGCAACTGGCGATTGGTCCGTAGAGGAAATGCAGTAATGCCGGTTTTCCAGATCACTGCACCGGATGGCCGCAAGTTCAAAGTCACTGGGCCGGCAGGGTTTACCAAAGAACAGGCGCTTGCTCGCATTCGCTCGCAGTACGCGCAGCGCCGAGCCAATAAAGAGCAGAACCCTGCTGAATACGATCCGGCTAGCCCGCAGTATCAGGCCAAGTACGGGCCAAAGGCTGTGCCGTTTGGTGAGAACTTTTCGGCCGGTGTGGGCAAGTCGTTTGTCGATACGGGGCGCGGCATCCGCCAACTGTACGCAAACATTGCTGACGCTGTTGCGCCGCAGTCGCCTAACCTGACCAGCCTCGTGACGGGGCAGCCAAATACGCGCAGCGCCACGATTCAGTCAGAGATCGACGCATCACGCGAGCGTGATGCCCCGCTGATGTCAACGGGCGCTGGCACGCGGGAAATATTGCAGGACAGGCCGCGCAGTTCTCTGTTCCGGGCAGCTATGCCGTTAACGCTAGCGCAATGTTGCCAGCGAGACTCGCTGCGGGGGCTGCGTTCGGCGCAGGCATTGCAAACACGCAGCCCGTGACGAGCGACCAGACGCGCGGCGGGAATACCGCGCTTGGGGCGGCTGGCGGCGCTGCTGGCGAGGGCATCGCGGCTGGCATTGGCCGGCTCGCGGCTGGATCTTCCAAAAAGATTACGCCGGAAATTGCGCGCTTGCACAGAAAGCCGACGAACTCGGCATCCCATTACGAGCCGACAGGTGACGGGTAGCCGTCCGCTGGCCGGCATTTCTGCCGCACTGGATGCTGTGCCGTTTTCTGGTCGCGATGCTTCGCGCAATGCACAGCGATCTGCGTTCCTGCGCGCCATGACTCGCACGTTTGGCGAAAACTCAGACAACGTGACCACGGCTGTGCGGAGTGGCGAAAAGAACCTTGGCGCGAAATATGACGCTGTGCTTGGCAAGTACGGCATCAAAGCCGACAACCAATTGCTGTCAGACATTGACGAGGTTTTGCAGGCAGCTCGTGCTGAACTGACGGATCAGCAATTCGGCGTGATCCAGCGGCAGGGTAGACAACATCCTGTCAAGGTTGGCGCGGGCGATGCTATCGACGCGCAGGCCGGATACAACATCAAAGCGCCGCTGGACCGTAGCGCAAGCCAGGATTCACGTCGCGCTTGCATATCACGCCGAGGATCTGCGCGTCGGTTAAGCGCATTGACCGCTCACTCCCGCCAGAAGTCGCCAAAGACTTCGCAAAGACTCGGGCGCAGTACGCAAACTTGATCGCAGTCCGCAAGTTGGTGCGCCCCGGCCTAGACGGGAACGTCACGCCGGCAGCGCTGGCTAACGTCAAAAACCTTCGCGGCGATCTGCGAGATGTTGCGGACGTGCTGGCACTTCATCATGAGGTGACTTGCTCGCGAACAGCAGAACGCAATCGATGTCGGATTGTTGGGTTGCGGCTCCCGGTGGTGGCGCTGTGTTCGATCCTACGCTTGCAGCGACCAGCGCATTGACTGGCGCAACGGTCGGCCGCACGGCTAACGCGCTGCCGCAATCGCCTGTTAACGGTCCGCCACCAGTTGAACGGTTCAAACGTGCAGCGCCTGGCTTGCGCCGACGACTAACGCGCTGTTACCGCGTTTGGCGCGACTGGCGCGGTCGCGGCTCAGTAGTCCGGCAAACCATCTTCGGGCGAGTACCTTGTACGCGATCTCAACAGAGATCGCGAAACAAATCGCAAGCCAAAAGCATTAACGGCATGACTGCTAGCGCGATAAGCGCCGCCGTGCGCTGTTCCATCAGACCCCGCCTCGTGCGGGGTTTTTCTTTTCCAGGAGTCAGTGTGGTAACTCTCTTTTACGCCCCCCGGTTTACCCGTTGACGCGCGCAGGGTGACCCATACCCCGGTGCAACGCTGACCTTCTACGCGGGGTTACTACGACCCCCGCAGCCGGTGTATAGCACGGCGGCGCTGGGTACGCCACTGACCAACCTCTTCGCGAACGCGGCGGGCAGCTTCGAGCCGATTTCTTCCTTGACCAGTCGGCCAGCCTACCGCGCCCGTGATTTTGCGCGATGCGTCAAATGTCACGCTTTTGGCATTGACAACATGTCCAGCGCCCCGACGGCCGAGGAAGTGGGCCACTGTGCCGTACCCGTGAGATTACGCCGAGATGCAAACGTCACGCCGACCGCATACCGAGACGTTTACGGCGACGTGCGGCGGTATGGCGCGGCTGTCAACGGCACAACGAACGACGCAACGACGCTGCAGACGGCCGTGCTACCGTGCAGGCCGCGGTGGCGCTGCGGTGTCCCCACTCCGTCTGGGCGCATGAGGTTGCGACGACGGTAACATTCAGCAACAACACGACGATTCGCGGGCAGGGCAACCAAATCGTCAGCTATTGATGGTTGCTGGTAACGCAATGACCGTTTTGCGGGCTGCGAACAACACGCTGTTCCAGCGATGGCGCTGTGTTTGAGGCTTCGGCATATTGCTTGCGAACACGGCGGACATCGGCGTTGACCCGACCAGTGTCGGGCGCTTGTCGATGCGCCAGCCTATGCGAATCTGGGGCGATGAAAGCCAGAGTCGCTGTCAGGGGCACAGGCGTGCTTTCTGTTCGATGCGTCCGTGGCGGCTGCTACGCAAATTCATTCTTTTGACGTGGACATCGAAATTGCGTTAAGGGTGTGCATTTCAGAGAAGAGCCGCTAACGCTAATTTTTCTGGCGGAGCAGATGTTCGCTGCACCGACAACATTTGCAGGAAGAGCGTCACAGCGGAGCGCACCGACAGTGCGGATTCTTTGGCGTCCGGTCAAGCCACGGCGAGGAACCGCGCTCAACATCTCAGAATGTCTGGGGATGGATGTTCTCAGGCTGTCGGTTTGGGGGCGTACAACAGCGGCGGCAGAATCCGCATCACC
>JADKCY010000046.1 GCA_016718605.1 Lysobacterales bacterium
TGGGTGACGATTAAGGCATTGCCCGACGATATGGACGCGGTTTGGATGTACGTAATTGAGTACAACGCAGAGGATGAGGCGACCGAGAAGATGATAGCCTACCGCGAGACGACCGAACACATGCGGACGGCGGACGGCTTCGCGGATGCGTGGATGGTCAACAATTACGTTATGCGCGACGGCAAGACGTGGGAGTTAGTCAAGTCTACTGAGTGGCCGTACTCATTCCCGCCCATTTGCCACTGGCAGAACTTACCGGACGCTGAGTCGGTGTACGGCGATTCGGACATCACCGAAGATATGATTGTGATTCAAGACGCGATCAACTTTGTAGCGTCAAACGTGCAGCGCATTATCCGCTATCACGCCCACCCGAAAACATGGGGACGCGGATTTAGCACGGCAGGCACGGCGTCATGGGGCGCTGACGAGATGGTGACGATCAACGGCGCGGATGGTACGATTCAGAATCTAGAGATGCGTACCGACTTGGCGTCTAGCCGCGAGTTCCTACACTACTTGCGCGGCGTGCTGTTCGACATTAGCCGCACGGTTGACATCGCTGCGATGACAGACAAACTCGGCGCAATGACCAACTTCGCGCTTCGGGTGCTATACAAAGACGCGCTAGACAAGTTGGAGTCTAAGCGCTTGCTTTACGGCTGGGGCTTGAGTGAGATCAATCGGCGCTGCCTGCTGTTGGCTGGCATCGCAACCGATACGGGCGGCGCTGTCGTGTGGCCTGATCCGTTGCCGTCTGACACAGTTGAACAGGCGAAGGAATTGCAGATTGACCTTGGCGAAGGGCTAGTTGATAAGCAAACCGCAAGCACACTGCGCGGCTATGATTGGGAAACGGTTAGCGCACGGCTAGACGAGGAAAAGGCAAACGATACCACGCTGGGTGATCAACTGTTGCGGGCGTTTGAGAATGGCGGCGCGGCTGGTAGCACGGTGCGGCAGGAACAGCGCGAACGTCAAGACGACATGGAGACGGATGTCACAGTCTGAGTTGATTATGCTGGCTGAACAATTCGCAGCCGTGGCCGCTAAACGTGACGCGGCGGCTTTGAGTAGAATTGTCAAATCCTATGGTTCGATGTATAAACGCCTGATTGCACAGGTTGAGGACTTGGCGAACGTGGCGGAGGCTGACGAGTTAAGCCGTGGGCAACTGGCGCGGCTATCGCGTTACAACGCGCTGATCGGGCAGATTGAATCAGAGTTGAGTGACATTTCATCGTTCACTAAAACAGAACTGACAGGAAATGCAGAGGCGGCGGTAACAAAGGCGCTGGCAGATTCGCGGGCGTTGGTCAATGTGGCCGTCAGACAAGCGGGCGTCACAGCGGCATTTAACACACTACCACGCGGTGCCGTGATGCAACTGCTGGGCTTCTTGCAACCTAACTCGCCACTGCTGAAACGCTTGAAAGAACTTGCCCCGTATCATTCGCAGGCCATCGCTGATTTGTTCCTTGACGGTATCGGGCTGGGCTGGAATCCGCGCAAGATAGCGGCGGCGATTCGCAAACAATTCGGCATGGCGCTTGTAGATGCGTTACGGATGACGCGCACGGCTGGCCTGTATGCTTACCGCGAGACTAACCGGGCGAGTTACATTGCGAATGCCGATGTGGTGGAAGGCTGGTATTGGCTTGCGGCTATCAATAACCCGAACGTCTGCCCATCATGTCTACGGATGCACGGCACATTCCACCCAAACACCGAACGGCTGAATGATCACCATAACGGGCGGTGTACAATGTTACCCGCCGTTAAGGGTTTCGGCAATCCAATCAAGCAAACTGGCGTTGAAATCTTTAACAGCATGTCAGACGCAGAACAACGGGCCTTGCTGGGGCGTGACTATCACGCGGCACTTAAAGACGGCCTGTACTCGTTTGAGGATATTAGCCGCGAGGTTGACAACGATGTGTACGGGCCAATGCGGTCTGTCGCTCCGCTATGGCAATTACTAGGCGCAGAGCCACCACCGAGGGACGCAAGCCCGCGGGACCGCGGCGGCCGGGGGCGCTGGCCGGGCGGCCCGGCGGGCCGGGGGGGCCTCCGCGCGGCCGCCGCGCGGGGGGCGGCGGCCTTGGGGTTTCGGGCCCGCCCCCCGCTGAGCGAACAGCGCGAGCCATACGTAACGCAAATCGTATTGAGCAAGGATGAGTTAAGTCTAATCATGCGCTACCGCCAAGCGAAGGCGCAAGGGTTACGGCTATTCATTGACGCGGACGCGGGCGAATTACAGGTACTTGGCAAGCGCGAGAAGTTTAGCATTGACAAGCGCGATTTTACTACTTGACATTCTGAGGCTAGTTGTCATATACTGAAACGCAACTGAATAGCGCGGCCCACCAGCCGCGTCGGGCTATGAAACCCGCTGGCGAGATGCTAGCGGGTTTTTATTTTACAAGGAGCGCAACATGTCCGAGACGGACACCGCAGAGGTAGTCGAGACGACTACGGCAACCGTAACGCAAGCACACCCCACCACGCAGAGCGCGGCGGAATTGCAAGCGCAGATGACAAGATGGAGAAGGCACTCAAAGACGCAAACCGCGAGGCGGCAGATCGGCGCAAGAAATTGGACGCGTACGAAAAGGCCGAACAAACCCGCAAGGATGCTGAATTGAGTGAGTCACAACGATTGCAAAAAGGTTGAGACGTTACGCGCACAGGCCGAACGGACTAGCCGCGAATTGATGCAACGCGATGTAGCGGCGGAAGTTGGATTACCGCCAATCTTCGCGGCACGGATTACGGGCAACGACAAAGAGACGATGCTAGAGGATGCTAAGGCTATGCTATCGGCATTGCCCAGCAAGCCTACACCGTCATTGTCGGCCACCAATCCGGGCAGTGGTCAAACTCGCAGTGAAACCGACGAGGAACGGCGCAAGCGTTTGGGCCTCCGCTAAGGAGCAATAGACATGGCACAGTTGAACACGTTTAGCGATATTTCCAGTATCGCGCTTGCCATCCAAGAGGATGCGATTTTCTATGAGGCGCGATACCAACTTCATGCCGTCATTGGTTCGTGTGTTTACTGACGGGCGCGGCGGCAACACCCGCACGGGCTACCAGTACAACGCAGGCACGGCCAACGCGATTGCGGAAGTTGACGACCTGACGAGCGCGGCGTTCACCCCGGCAGCGCTTCAGACTTTGACCCCCGGCGAAATCGGTTTGCAGTATTTCCTGACCGACAAGCGCATTGACAGTGACGCCCCCGAAAACATCCGCACGGATGCGGCCACTGAGTTGGGCGCGGCTGCGCGCGACAAGATCGAAACCGACCTGATCGGCAAGTTCACCTCGTTCACGGGCGGCACGATGGGTACGGCTGGCTCGGCTATCACTTGGGGCCAGGTGTTCGCGGGCGCGACCGTTGTCCGCACTAACTCCAAGAATCGTTCCATGCCGCTGTACTGCGTGTTGCATGAGTACCAGTGGCACACGTTGGCAAAGGCCAACAGCGTGGCCGGTATCACCCTCCAGCAAGTTCCCTCGGCGTTGGTTGGGCCTGGCGGTTCGTGGTACGTCGGCACGGCGGCGGGTATCACGTTCTACGCTACCACTAACGTCGCCATCTCGTCTAACAGCGCATATGGCGGCATTTTCCAGCGTGACGCCATCGCCTATGACATCCGGCGCGCAATCCGAATTGAGCCCCAGCGTGACGCCTCCCGGCGCGGCTGGGAGTTGAACATGTCGAGCCTGTACGGGTATGGCGTGTGGCGTCCGACTTACGGCGTTGCGTTGTTGAGCGCGGCCACTGCCCCTACCGGCTAGGCTTAGGCTAAGGAGAATATAGACATGAGCGATTCCTTTAACGTTCAAACGGCTACTCTGGTCTTGGGCCAGTTTAGCGGTGCGACCGAAGTACCGCTGTTCAACGTCCCGACTTCGGGCGGCGGCATCACCGTGCAAGAGGTGTGGGCCTACCAGAACGGCACGGGCGGCTCGGCTATCACCGCTGGCACGGCCATCGGCGCTAAACTCGTCACGATGGGTACTGTGGCGACGGGCGGCACGCCTGCGGTTGATGGGACTGTCGGCACGTTCGCGGGTACTATCGTTACGGCTGCTGGCGTGGTTCACAAACTCACGCTATCGACCCCATTCGTTGAGGCCGGAAAGTTCATCGGCTTTGACGAGACGGCGGGGACGGTTGCGGCTGGCTTGACCATCCAACTGGCCTACGTGCTGGGCAAGTAATCGAAACTGAAACCACGGGCTAGGGTAGCACCCGAAAAGCGGCCATCCCTACCGCCTGCCCGTGGTACTTAGGGAGTGATGAGGGAGTCACGATGAAGATTAATTGGTTTTCAAATGCGCCGTGGGCGGCAACTGGTTACGGAACGCAGACAAAGTTATTCCCAACACGAATCAAGGCGCTGGGCTATGACATGGCTATCACCGCGTTCTATGGGCTTGAAGGTTCTGTCATCAACTGGAACGGCATCCAAGTCTATCCACGCTGGGCGCATGGCTACGGGCTGGACATCATGGCCGCACACGCCAAGCACCAGCAGGCCGATATTGTTTTAACGCTGTTGGATGCGTGGGTATTTGATGTTGACCAGATCAACGCGGCTAAACTCAAATGGGTTCCGTGGTTTATGGTTGACTGCGAGCCGTTGCAACTGGCAGTGTACCGCAAGATCAAAGAATCATTCATGCCGATTGCGTGTTCGATGAATGCGGTAAAAGCCTGTGAGTTCGCGGGCATTGAGGCGCAATACGTCCCGCTGGGCTTCGATAGCAAGGTGTTCAAGCAGCTTGACCGCAAGGCGGCACGCGCCAAGATGCGCCTGCCCGATGACAAGTTCATCGTGGGCATGGTGGCCGCGAACAAAGACCCCGGCGACCGCAAGGCATTTTATCCGCAGATTGAGGCGTTTGCCAAGTTCCACGCCAAGCACCCTGACACGCTGTTGTACATTCACAGTTATAGCGGCGAGATTCAAGGCGGGTATGCAGCGCTTAACTTGCGTGAGTATGTCGAATATCAGGGCATGACGGTTGGCAAAGATGTAATGTTCTGCGATCAATACTCAAACGTGCTTGGCTTCAGCGAAGATCACATGGTCAACCTGTACAACTCGATTGACGTATTGACCAGTGTTAGCCGTGGCGAGGGGTTCGGTATCCCGATTGTCGAAGCGCAAGCGTGCGGCACGCCCGTTATCGTTGGCGATTGGACGGCGATGGGCGAGTTGTGTTTCGACGGCTGGAAAGTCGCGCAACACGAGGCCGAACGGATGTGGAATCCGCAAGGCGCGTATCAGTTTACGCCCCGCGTGGCCGCGATTGAACACCGCATGAATCAAGCCTATAACGCGCACGGCAAAGACCACCAAAAAGCCATTGACTCGGCACAGGCTTACGACGCGGACTTCATCACCGAACACCACTGGAAAAAGGCACTTGCCGCGATTCAGGATAAGATGTACGGGCAAGATACAGAACTGAAATTGGTTAAGTTCTAATGAAAGTCCAACTGCTGAATCCGCCGATTCACCACTACACGGGCAGGCAGTATCGCATGATGCCGCCGATCAACCTGCCCACCATTGCGGCGCTGTTGAGCAATGCTGGGCATTACGCAGAGGTGATTGACCTTGAAGCGCTAGCCGTGACGCCTGAGCAAGTCGAAGCGAGTTACAAATCACAGCGCGATAATTGGCCGGATGCCATCGGTATTACGGCGATGACCATCACCTCACGCGGGGCTAAAGACATTGTACAGGCTTTGCGGCGTGCTGGCTTTGATGGTCTGATTGTGGCGGGTGGTATCTACCCGACTGAAAACGCACAACGTTGCATAGACGATTGGGGCGTTGACATGGTGGTTGTCGGGGAGTGCGAAGGTAACGTAGTCGAGTTGTTTGAACGTGGCGAACACGGGATACACCTTGGCACGCGGATGGACATCGACAAGATACCCGCCCCAGATTGGCGTCACCATAACCCGCCCATTGGCGAGTACAACGGCAACACGCGCTTGATTAACCCGCGCCCCGGAATCAGCATGTGGTCGCGGGGCTGTCCGTTTCAATGCGTGTTTTGCAGTGACAACCTATTCAATAAGCAACCGATTCGCGACCGCCCTCCCGCGCTGATGGAACAGGAAATGCGCGAGTTGAAGCGGCGGGGCTGCGAGAATGTGTACGTGTACGACGATGAGTTAGTCGGAACGAAACTGCCCGCAGGCTGGATTGAGGACATCGCCGACCGTATCGAAGATTTGCATTTGCCATACATCACGCAAGGCCACTGCAACCGACACACGATCACGCCTGAGTCAATGCGCCATGTCAAGCGCAGTGGCTGCAAGGTAATTTTCTGGGGCGTTGAATCGTTTAGCGAGTCGGTGTTAGCCGCCATAAAGAAACGAATCAAAGAAGTTGACATCTGGCACACGTTGCGAGTCTCGCACGAAGCGGGTATAGAGAATGCCGTCTTTACAATGGTGGGCAACTACAAGGAAACAGTATCCGACTTGCAGCATACGTATGATGCCCTTAAACAAGCCTACAAAGAGGGGATTATTCAGTATCGTCAGACTACGGTCTGCACAGGGATGCCAGGCACTCCGCTTGAAAAGATTATGAAGGATGAGGGTTGGTGGACTGAGCCGCCTGAATATGGGCCGCAAATGGCGCAAGTGTACGCACCTACACCGTGGTTGACGATGAAAGAGATCGAGTATTGGGCCAACAAGTTTGCCGAAACCTGTCCGGGTGTGTCATGACAAAAGCGCTTGTAACTTTCGGCGTCGGCACTCACGCGGAATTGCTGGACATTGCGCGGCCATCGTATCAGTCGTTTTCCAAGCGGCACGGGTATGACTACTTTGAAGCGAAGTTTAACGGCACACTGGCCCGCCCGCCCGCGTGGTATAAGATTCAATGCTTGATTGACCTGTTGAAGTCTTACGACATGGCCGTGTTCATCGGTTCGGATTTAGTCATTGTTGACGGGCGAGAGGACTTGCCGCAAGAGTTCCCGCTTAACGAGTCGGAATGGTGGCAGGCAATGGTATCGCATGATACCAAGTGCGGCTATGTGCCTAACGACGACCTGTGGATATGCAAGCCGCAGATGCTACCCGTGTTGGAACAAATTTGGAATATGACGCAATACCTTAATCATGGGTGGTGGGAGCAAGCCGCATTGATGGATTTGATGGGCTATGACCCAGCCATTGAACATTTCCCAACTTATCCAAAAGATAAAAGCCGCGAACTGTACCAGCGGACGCGGTTTATCTCTACAGAGTGGAATGTACACCGCTGGGATAAATGGCAACCGTTACACCCGCGCATACAACACGCGACCATGTGGCCTGATCGTCCGGCCATCATGCGCGAATGGGCTAAACAGGCCGAAGGGTGGATGAGCGAATGAAGTACATCGACCCTGTTGGCAAGATTCTCGCGCACGTTGACAGGCTGGCCGCGTGGAAACAAGGCACGAAGGCCGCGCCGATCAACATTGAATGGGACTTGTCAAACCGGTGTTCGCTAGGCTGCGCGGGCTGTCATTTCGCGTACACGCATACACGCGGGCCATTGTCCGGCAAGATTGACAAGCCCGCTGGCTTCATCGACGGCGGCGACCTGGCAGATGTTGAGTTAGTGAAGCGGGCTTTGCTAGAGGCTAAAGACGCGGGCGTGTTGTCGGTGACATGGACGGGCGGCGGCGAGCCTACACTACACCCAGCGTTTGATGAGATTATCGCCTATGCCGATTCGATAGGCTTGCGGCAAGGACTGTACACACATGGCGGACATATTGACGCAATGCGCGGGGCGCTGTTATCCCAAACGCTTGACTGGTGTGTTGTGTCGATTGATTGCCAGGACGCGCAGTCGTATGCGGCTTATAAGGGCATTTCTCCGGTCTGGTTTGATAAGATGCGGACGGGTGTTGCGAATCTGAAATACGGCGGCGGCGATTGCATCATTGGCGCTTCGTTCCTGCTGGGCGCTGACAACTGGACGCAAGCCCGCGACATGCTGAAGTTCTCGCGTATCATCGGCGCTGATTACACCACATTCCGCCCGATGATTGAGTATGACATCGACAACCCGTCAATGCCGTCCGGTGATGTATCATGGGTTGCGGATGCGTTACCAGCATTGCAGGCGCTATCCACTGAGGCCGATGTCGAATGTATCCCTGAGCGGTTCGCAGAATACCGCGATTGGACACAAGCACGCGGCTATGCGGCCTGTTATGGCATCCGGTTCAACACCGTTGTCACGCCTAACGGCAAAGTCTTTGTGTGCGTCAATCGGCGCGAGTTTGCGGGTAGTGAGTTGGGCGATTTGTCCGTTGAGTCGTTCGGTGACATCTGGGCAAGGCATCCGGGTGAGTGGCGCGACTTCGACAAGTGCCGGGTGTTGTGTCGATTGCACATGATCAATGAAACCGTCTGGAATGTGTACCGCCCGCGTCAACATGCTGAGTTCGTCTAGGAGTTGATATGGCTCGTTCTGGAATGTCAGACTTGATTGCACAGGTTCGCGGCTATGCCAATGCTGGTACGGCTGATTTCACGCTGGGGACGGTGGTCTATTGGTCGGATGATCACATTCAGCGGTCATTAGACAAATATCGCCGCGACCTGTATCAAGTTGAGTTAGAGCAATGGCCTACACTCGGCACGGCTGGTGATTATACCTATCTTGAATACCGCGCCCCGTATGGCAACCTTGAAAGTGGTACGGCGGTATTTCTTCTGCAACAGACCAACGGCGGCACAGCCCCGGCCTATACCGCCGACTATGCGACTGGCGTTATCACGTTCACGGCTGACACTGGCGGACTTGATTACATTCTCACGGCGCGCACGTATGACATAGAGGCAGCGGCGGCTGATGTGTGGCGCGGCAAGGCGGCAAACTCGGCGCAGTATTTCGACTTTAAGACCGATAACCATGACATCAAGAAATCGCAGTTTCACGCGCATTGCATGAAAATGGCCGCGTTCTTTAGCCAACAGTCCAGCACGCAATCGTTTGCCGTGACGACGATCAACCGCGATGACGTTGTGGCATGGGGTGATGAATGGGCCTTCTAGGTGCGTCTGATCTTGCGATGATGCGTGACATCATTGACGAAACGCTGCCCGATACGTGCAATATCTTGGGCGAGTCGTTGACAAGTGACGGTCAAGGTGGCGTGACATCCACTTGGGGCGTCACGGCTGGTACGATTGCATGCCGCTTGGATTCTGTAGCAAAACAAAATCAAGGCTTGACGCTGGTTGGCGAGTCTGTGCGGCCTGAGCGCGAGTACACGCTAAGTCTGCCATACAATACCGCGATTGCCCCCGGCGACCGCGTGGAAATCGGCGCGTACACGTTTACCACTACCTCAGTCAATGAGGGTATTTCGTGGGAAGCCGTGAAGCGGGCGACGTTGAGAATCTATAGCCGCGATGCTGTTGCCGTAGGGTATGGTATCGTCGGATCATCTTACATCGAGGTATAAATGACGGCACAAACTCCAACGGTGTTGAAGTCATATTTCGAGACAGGCGACCGCCCAACGGCATCGCAGTATGGTGATTTCATTGACACGGCTTGCGGCTACAAATCATACGTGGCGACACTGACGCAAGCAGGCACAGCCGCCCCGGTTGCGACCGTGTTGCAAAATACCATCGGTGATATTGTATGGACTAGATCGGAAGCGGGCCGCTATGTTGGAACACTTGCCAATGCGTTTGTGGCGAGCAAGACGGTTGTTCTTACATCTGTCGGGCTTGTTTTTTCAAGTGCAGATTCTATCGTTAAAATCGCAACCGCCGCCGTGACGTCCGTCAATGCCGTTGTGCTTCTTACTGGTACTTTATCGGCATTGACAGATGACGGATTCGGCGCATTAGGCGGGCCGATTAGCCTTGAAATCAGGGTGTACCCCTAGCGTGAAACAATGAGCGCGACGATCAAACTAGACACCACAAAACTCAATCAGTTGATCGCCTCTGTACCCGCGCAGGCCGACGAATTGACGCGCAAGGCCGCGTTTCTGATTGAGCAACAGGCCAAGTTAAACATCACGAATTGGCCGCTGATTGACACGGGCGCATTACGCGGAAGCATTTCGGTTGAACGAATCAAGAAGGGCCAATACCAGATTGGCGATTTCGGCGGCTACACTGCCAAGCGCAGAAGCCGCTTTGGTTGGCGGCAGGTAAGCGTTGGAATGGAGTACGGCATTTATTGGGAGTTAGGCCACCGCAACCTATTTAAGCGGCGGTATATGCGTATGCCGTTTCTTGGGCCTGCTGTCGTAACGGTTACGGATAAGTTTGTCGAAATGATGTCGAAGGACTTGATCAAATGAGCGTCTACAACGCGCTAGGCTCGGCACTCTATAGCAAACTCACAGGCGGCACGGCGCTGACATCGTTACTGTTCGGTACGGCGTCGGTGTACAATCTAGCCGCCCCATTCGAGGCCGCTTATGATTACGTGATCTTTAACTTGCAAACGGGCTTAGAGGAAAACGACACGGCACACCGCGTCAAGGATTTGACGATTCAAGTACGCGGCTATTCTACGCAACTGTCGAAAGCCGGTTCGATTGACGCGGCCTGCGATGCGCTGTTACACAAACAGCCGCTAACCGTGACGGGCTGGGCGGAGGTGCTAACGCCTCGGCGCGTGCAAGACATCGAATTGATAGAGTACGACGAAGCAAACCGACCGATTTACACACGCGGCGGATTATACGATTTGAAGATTGAAAAAGTCTAAGGAGATCACATCATGGGCGAGTATGCTGGTTCTGCAAGTGTAGTGCAATGGATTACGTCGGCGGGTACGTTGGCAATGAGCGGCGACACGCGGTCTTTGACCATCACGCCTTCGCAGGACACCATCGATTCGACCGCTGGCAGTGACACGTCGAAGCAATTCATCCCGTCGTTCACGACTTGGGACGTCAGTTGGGAAGGCGTTGCGCAAGACGGCACGGCTGGCACGGCTTACATGGCGCGGCTTGCCCCCAGCACGGCGGGGACGTTGAAGGTGTGGCCTTTCGGCACGGCGGGCAGCGCTTCGTTGTTTACCATGCCCGCGTTCAGCATGGGCGCGGCTATCTCTATGCCCTACTCTGACGTGACGACCATCTCTGCGAATTGGTCGCAGTCGAGCGGCGGCACGGCGACGTGGGGCACTGCGTAACATGGCCGATGAATTAGGGATCAGCCGGGTAGCACTAGGGAACGGCGCTGACATCGTGATTGACTTGGGCCGCGTATCGTTGCGCGAGTTTCGCAGTATCTTTGACAATGGACAGCCGCAAGCCGACGAGGACAAGATCGTCGCGAAGGCTTGCGGGCTGTCGTTGGATGAGTACCTAGACTTGCCGCAACCCGTAGCGCGGCGCGTTATCGCAGAGTTCATGCGAGCGGCCACGCAGCCGTTGAGCGTCCCAAACTCTCAAAGCGTGTCTACCTCGGCCTAATGTCGCACTCTCGCGGCCTGCCAATGGAGTACTGGCGTTGGCACATGGTACGCGAAACGGGTTGGACATTAGGCGAGGTTGACGCGCTGAGTATGCGAGACTTTCACGAATACTTGCAAGTAACGGACGGCGAGAGCAAGGCGCGGACAGATTCACGGCCACAACCACGGCCAAAGGCACGGCGCTAATTGGCAGTCAAAATCGCAAGCCTATACGCAGAGATCGGCGCTGACACAACCAAACTCGAAAAGGGCTTGGCGTCTACAAGCACATCCCTCAAAGGCGCGGCGAAGAACACCGACGAACTGAGCGGCAAGATTGGGCGCTTCGCTTCGGGCTTCGGGCAGTTTGCCGCGACTGCTGGCGTTACTGCGCTGGGGGCCGCGTTCACGTCGTCACTCAAAGCGGCTAACGACTTTGAACAGGCATTCGCCAAAATCAGTAGCCTAACCGACACGGCGTCGGGCGACATCGACGGCTTGAAAAAGTCGGTTCTGTCTATGGCGCGTGATGGTTCAATCGGCGCGAATGAGTTGGCTAAGGGCCTGTACTTTATCTCCTCGTCAGGTTTCAAAGGCGCGGATGCAATGGACGTGCTACGTGCCTCGGCTAAGGCGGCGACTGCTGGGCTAGGCGAGACGCAAACCATCGCGGACGCGGTGACATCGGCGCTGAACGCCTACCAACTGAGCGGCAAAGAAGCGGCACGTATCACAGACCTTTTAACGTTTGCCGTTAAAGAGGGCAAGGGAGAGCCGGCAGAGTTTGCCGCGTCGTTGGGCCGTGTGTTGCCAGTTGCGGCGGCGGCAAAAGTCGGCATGGAAGATGTGGTATCCGCGTTGGCAATCATGACGCGGACGGGCCTTAGCGCAGAGGAAGCAACAACCTCACTACGCGGCACCATCGGCGCGTTGCTTGCCCCCACGAAACAATCCTCCGAAGCGCTTATGGGCATTGGCCTGACGACCGCTGACGTAGCAAGCATGCTACAGCAACCGGGCGGGCTTGTAAATGTGCTACAGACGCTCATGGAGCGCACGGGCGGAAATGTAGAAGCGCTTGACGCGATTATCCCAAACATCCGCGCTTTGACGGGCGTCTTGTCGCTGGCAGGGTCGCAGGGTGACGTATACGCTGAGACGTTGAACAAGGCGTATAAAGCCATCGGCTTGACAGACAAAGCCGCGCAAGAGATGTCCAATACGTTTGAGTTTAAGTTAAAGAAGGCGCAAAACGCCGTTGAGGCGCTGGGCATCACCGTGACGAACAAACTACTCCCGCCGCTGGGCGATGCGGCGGAAGCGGCGACAACGTTGATTACGTGGTCTGATAGGTTGCGCGATGCGGAACAGGGCGTGGAGTCACAAGTCCGCATTACGGCCACCACGTATGACGAATACCTAAACACCATGACGGGCGTCACGCGGGCAAGCGAAGAAGTTGCGCTTATCACCCGTGACTTGGAGCGCGGCCTTATCTCACAGGCCGAAGCACAACAGGCCATCGCGGATATTGTCGGCGGTGTGAACAAGGTTGTGTTTGAGGAAGGCCGACTATTCGCGCAACTGGCGGCGGATGTGGGCGATGTGGCCGCGTACCAAACGCAGATTGACGCCAATCAGAGCGTAGAGTTTCAGGCCATCGCAACGGCCAAAGAACTAAAAGAGGAAGCCAAAGCCACGAAGGAAATGCTTGACAAGATGGCTGAAGCGACTATCAACAATTATTCGTTCGTCGAGTCGTTCAAAGACTTCACCGCTGTATCTGGGGCGCGTACCACTATCGCAGACTTAGAGGAACTAATCCGCGCCAATCCTGAAAACCGCGACAAGTACGCGACACAAATCCGCGCTATCTCTCAACAGTTCGGCTTTACGAATGTCGCAATGGAAACGGGCGCGGCGTCTTTCCGTGTGCTGGAAGGGCTATTTCAGACGGGCGCAATCTCTACCGATTCATACGCGGTGGCACTTGGCAAGATTAAGCAAGCGGCGGCGGACGGTAAGGTATCGGTTGACGAGTTGGGCCTAAAGACGGGCGAAGCCGCCGCGTATATGACGGCCTCGACTACCACGGCGCAAGAGGAAACAGGGCGGCTCGTGGCGCTGGATAAGTCCAGCAAGCAACAGATGTTGGATGAAATGGGCAACTCGCTAACAGGGCAACAAAACAAATTGCAAGGCAATATATCGTCAAGTATGTTGGCTATCTCTAACTCGATGACGACCGCCGCGTCACTGGCGAACGTTAAGGCTGGCGAGATTAAAGACGCATGGGACAAAGTGCCGCGTGAAGTCACCACACTGTACACCATTGTAACCAGCGGAACAACTCCAACGGACGGGCCGGGATTTG